>NZ_BBXC01000012.1:0-38618 GCF_001570525.1 Herbidospora sakaeratensis | reverse complement strand
GGTGGGCCTGAACCCGATGCCCCCGCATCCGGGGAACCCGATCGCGATTGCCCTCCACCCGACTGTCCCGGCCGCGACGAGCCCGCGCCGGTACCACCCGAACGCGACAGGCCCGATCCGCGCGAACCCAACCGCCCTCGACGGCCGGAGTCGGGGTTCGGGGGGAAGGTCCGGCGCAGGGCGCTCATCGGGCGGGTCTGCTGGGCCGGGGGCTCCAGGGGGAGGTCGCCGCGTAAGCGGCGGACCTCGCGCTCGACCATGTCTTCGGGGGTGCCGAAACGGGCCAGGAGGCGGGCGACCGATTTGGGGTTCTCGTCGCCTTTGCGCTCTTGGTCGACCCGTTCGCGGACCCGCCGGACGTAATCGAGGCGTTCCTCGGGGCGCATCCGGCCGTGGGCGGCGTCGGCCACCCGGCTCACGAATTCCAGCACGAGCTGGTCGGCTCGCTCGATCACTCCGTCATAGTGCCCCAGCGGGGCAGTCCATGCATGCTCCTACGATGGAAAGGATGAGCGAGGGGTTCACCGAGTGGCTGCGCAGCCGGAGCGACGAGCAACTGCGCGTCCTCGCCATGTCCCGACCTGAGCTGATCACCCCGGTTCCGGCGAATGTGCCGGGTTTGGCGGCCCGAGCGGGCACCCCGTCCGCGATCGGCCGCGCCCTCGACCGGCTCGACGGCTTCACCCTGGCGGTGGCCGAGACCCTCGTCGTCTTCCCGCCCGACCAGCTTTCCCCAGCGATCCGCCGGGCCACCCACGACGCCCCCGGCACCGACGAGGCGATCGGCCGGGCGCTGGCCACGCTGACCGAGATGGCGCTGGTCGACGACGAGCGCCGGCTCGCCCCGGGCGTGCAGGACGCGCTCGACCCGCCCGCCGGGCTCGGCCAGCCTGCGGCCCGGGTCTTCCGCCACGACGAGCGCGCGATCACGCTGGCCGATCCCCGCGCCGTCCAAGAACTGATCGCGCAGGTCGGGCCACAGGCCCGGGCGGCGCTCGACGAACTGGCCTGGGGGCCGCCGTCGGGACGGGTGCCCAACGCCCGGCGCGAGGTGTCGGTCGAGACCGCCCAGTCACCCATCGAGCAGCTGCTGGCCCGGGGCCTGCTGGCCGCGATCGGCGACGAGACCGTGACGCTGCCGCGCGAGGTCGGGCTGGTGCTCCGCGACGACCGGCTGCACCGCGACCTGTCGCCGGTCCCGCCGCCGCTGGAGGGCGCCACCCGCCGCGCCGACCTCGCCTCGCGCACGGCCGCCGGCCAGGCGTTCAGCTTCGTGCGGTCGGTCGAGGAGCTCTGCGAGATCTGGAGCGTCGACCCGCCGGGGGTGCTGCGCACGGGCGGCCTGGCGATCCGCGACCTGCGGCGCGCGGCGCAGCAGCTCGACGTGCCCGAATGGACGGCCGCCCTGGTCATCGAGGTCGCCCACGCCGCCGGGCTGATCGCGACCGGCGGCCCGGCCGACGCCGAGTGGTTGCCGACCCTCTCCTACGACCTGTGGCGGGCCCGCCAGACCGAAGACCGCTGGGAGGCCGTCGCGCGGGCGTGGTTGTCGCTCGACCGGGTGCCGGGCCTGGCGGGGGCCCGCGACGACCGCGACCGGCTGCTCAACGTGCTCCACCCCGACCTGCGCCGGGGGGCCGCCGCCGAGATCCGCCGACGGGTCCTGACGGTCGTGGCGGCGACCGAGCTCGCGCCCTCGCAGGAGTCGGTGCTGGCCCGGCTGACCTGGGAACGTCCCCGGCGGAGGGGCAACCACCTGGCCCGGCTGACCGAGTTCGCGCTGCGTGAGGCCGAGGTCATGGGCCTGACCGGGCTCGGGGTCATGTCGCCCCACGGCCGGGCGGTGCTCACCGGCGTCAAGGCGGCCGACCTGCTGGCCCCGCTGCTGCCCGAACCGGTCGACCACGTGGTGCTGCAGGCCGACCTGACCGCCGTCGCCCCGGGGCCGCTGACCGGGGAGCTCGACCGGTGGCTGGGCCTGGCGGCCGACGTCGAGTCGAAGGGCGGCGCGACCGTCTACCGGTTCGCCGAGGGCTCGATCAGGCGGGTGCTCGACGCCGGGCAGAGCGCCGAGGAGATCCTGGCGACGCTGGCCCGCCACTCGACCACGCCGGTGCCCCAGCCGCTGTCCTACCTGGTGACCGACGTCGCCCGGCGCCATGGCCGGCTGCGGGTCGGCTCGGCGTCGTCCTATCTGCGCTGCGACGACCCGGCGGTGCTCGACGAACTGCTGGCCGACCGGCGGGCCGGGGTGCTGCGCATGCGGCGGCTGGCCCCGACCGTGCTGGTGTCCAAGGCGTCGCGGGCGACCATGCTCGACTCGCTGCGCGCGATGGGCTACGCCCCGGTGGCCGAGTCGCTCGAAGGCGACGTGCTGATCACCCGGGCCGACGCCCGGCGGACCGAGGCGCAGCCGGTCAGGCAGGTCAACGGGCTGCTCGCGCCCGAGGCCGAGGTGGTCACGGCGGCGATCCGGGCGTTGCGGGCCGGCGACCGCGCGCTGTTGTCGCGGCCGGTCCCGGTGGGTGAGCCGGGCGGCGCGGTGCCCCGCACTCCGGCGACGGCGACGATCTCGGCGCTCCAGGAGGCCATCAAGCAGGGCTCCCGGGTTTGGATCGGTTACCTAGACTCACAAGGTCAGGCCACGAGCCGGATCCTCGAACCCGCGAGAATAGAGGGTGGCTACCTGACGGCGTACGACGAGACGAGGGCGGCCATCCACCGCTTCGTACTCCACCGGATCACCGGCGTCGCCGACGTCAACTGATTAGGGGGCTCCACCCGTGAACGACGGGCCGCTCATCGTCCAGTCCGACAAGACCCTGCTGCTGGAAGTCGACCACGAGCGCGCCGACGAGTGCCGACGGGCCATCGCGCCGTTCGCCGAGCTCGAGCGTGCGCCCGAGCACGTCCACACCTACCGCGTCACCCCGCTCGCCCTCTGGAACGCGCGGGCCGCCGGGCACGACGCCGAGCAGGTGATCGACGCCCTCATCGGGTTCAGCCGCTACCCCGTCCCCCACGCGCTGCTGGTCGACGTCGCCGAGACGATGGCCCGTTACGGGCGGCTGCGGCTGGAGAAGCATCCCGTCCACGGGCTCGTGCTGACCAGCACCGACCGGGCGGTGCTCGAAGAGGTGCTGCGCGCCAAGAAGGTGCAGCCGATGATCGGCGAGCGGCTCGACGGCGACGCGGTCGCCGTCCACCCGAGCGAGCGCGGCAACATCAAGCAGCTGCTGCTGAAGCTCGGCTGGCCGGCCGAAGACCTGGCCGGTTACGTCGACGGCGAGGCCCACCCGATCGCCCTCACCGAGGAGGGCTGGACGCTGCGGCCCTACCAGAAGGAGGCCGCCGACGCGTTCTGGCACGGCGGCTCCGGCGTGGTGGTGCTGCCCTGCGGCGCGGGCAAGACGATCGTCGGCGCGGCGGCGATGGCCCACGCGCAGGCGACCACGCTGATCCTGGTCACCAACACGGTGAGCGTGCACCAGTGGAAGACCGAGCTGATCAAGCGCACCAGCCTGACCGAAGACGAGATCGGCGAGTACACCGGCACCAAGAAGGAGATCCGCCCGGTCACCATCGCCACCTACCAGGTGATGACGTCCAAGCGCGGCGGCGTCTACCGGCATCTGGAGCTGTTCGACGCGCGCGACTGGGGTCTGGTCGTGTACGACGAGGTGCACCTCCTGCCCGCCCCCATCTTCCGGATGACCGCCGACCTCCAGGCACGCCGCCGGGTGGGCCTGACGGCCACGCTGGTGCGCGAAGACGGCCGCGAGGGCGACGTGTTCTCCCTCATCGGCCCGAAGCGCTACGACGCGCCCTGGAAGGAGATGGAGAACCAGGGCTACATCGCCCCGGCCGACTGCGTCGAGGTGCGGGTGACGCTGCGCGACGACGAACGGCTCGCCTACGCGATGGCCGACACCGACGAGCGCTACCGCTTCGCCGCCACGACCCCGTCGAAGCTGCGCGTCACCGAGGCGCTGGTGCAGAAGCACGCCGGGGAGCAGGTCCTCGTCATCGGGCAGTACATCGACCAGCTCGACGAACTCGGCGAGCACCTGAACGCGCCGGTCATCAAGGGCGAGACCAAGGTGAAGGAGCGCGAGCGGCTGTTCCAGGCGTTCCGCGACAAGGAGCTGCAGGTCCTCGTCGTGTCGAAGGTGGCCAACTTCTCCATCGACCTGCCGGAGGCGGCGGTCGCCATCCAGGTGTCGGGCACGTTCGGGTCGCGCCAGGAGGAGGCGCAGCGTCTCGGCCGGGTGCTGCGGCCGAAGGCCGACGGCGGGGGCGCGCGGTTCTACTCCATCGTCAGCCGCGACACCGTCGACCAGGACTTCGCCGCCCACCGGCAGCGCTTCCTGGCCGAGCAGGGCTACGCCTACCAGATCATCGACGCCGACGACGTCCTGACGTAAATAAAAGGCCCGGCGGGACAACTCCCGCCGGGCCTACTTAGAAAACATACTTAAGTCCACGAAATTCCGTAGGCCCGAGACAACCTCATCACCCCCTCGTGCCCTTGGCCCCCACAGCCAAAGATGGCATCAACGCCCAGGTTCGGGCATACCCCCATTGTCCTGGGCAATCACCTAATTTGCCGCGCTTTTCTAGGGCTTTTCCCATACCGATTGATTAAGACTTCGGAGGGTATTCGCGAGATTACTGCGCGACCAGACCTCCGACGAATAGTACGCCTTCCGCCGCCATCCATGCGGCGATTGCGTAGACGAGAAGACGGGCGCGCCACGTCAGCCACGCGCCGATCGTGAGCGCCGTCGCGACGACCGCGAAAAGCGACGAGACGGCCGTCACGAGGGCCATGCGGCCGCCGCAGTCGTCGGCCGGCTCACCGCTGGCGCAGAACGCCTCCAGACCCCAGCCCGCGTACACGGAAAGACCCCACAGTGCGGCGAGCAGCACCATGACGGCGGCGGGCAGCGCGGGCGGGAGCGGGATAGGGCCACGGAACACCTCTGCTGCCCTACCCAGCCACGACGCGAGTCAGTCGGCCCATAAACCTTTTGGCCTGGCCTCGCCGGACGACTAAGCTGGCCGGTTCGCCCACCCGAACCACTCCGGCAGGAGGCACTCCGTCATGCCCCAGCACACCCTCGCCCCCGACATACCCCCGGCCGACGGCCTCGCGGAGGAACGGCGGCACCTCGACGAGTCGCGGGCGGCCCTGCGCGCCATGCGGGAGCACGCGCAGTCGTTGTCGTCGGACATGGCCGGCGACTGGGTCTCGCGGCAGGTGCTCCAGGGGCTGCTCGACCAGCGTGTCGCGGCGCTCGCCGACCACCCCGACACCCCGCTGTTCTTCGGCCGCCTCGACCGCGACGGCGCCGACGACCTCCCGCCGGTCCTGTACGTCGGCCGCCGGCACGTCCACGACGGCGGCGGCCGGGCGCTGGTCATCGACTGGCGCGCGCCCGTCTCGCGGGCGTTCTACCAGGCCAGCCCGGCCGAGCCGATGGGCGTCGACCGGCGCCGCCGGTTCGGCTACCAGGGCGGCGAGCTCACCGCGTTCGAGGACGAGGACCTGGCCCACGGCGGCGACCTCGGCCCCTCGCGGATCCTGACCGACGAGATCGAGCGCCCGCGCACCGGCCCGATGCGCGACATCGTGGCCACGATCCAGCCCGACCAGGACGAGATCGTGCGCGCCGACCTCGGCGTCACCGTGTGCGTGCAGGGGGCGCCGGGCACGGGGAAGACCGCGGTGGGCCTGCACCGCGCGGCTTATCTGCTGTTCACCCATCGCGAGAAATTGTCTCGCGCCGGCGTGATGATCGTGGGCCCTAACCGCGCCTTCCTTTCGTACATCTCATCGGTGCTGCCCGCGCTCGGCGAGGTGAAGGTCGACCAGACGACCGTGGCGGGCATCCTGGGCGACCACGCCCATCCCGAGGAACCGGCCGTGTCGGCGGTCAAGGGCGACGCGCGCATGGCCCGGGTGCTGACGCGCGCGTTGTGGCTCCACGTGGTGAAGCCGGTCGAAGGGGTGCTGGTCACCAAGGGGGCCAACCGCTACCGCGTGGCCGACCACGAGGTGCGCGAGATCGTGGCCTCGCTGCGCGGCACCACCCGCTACAACCCGGGCCGGGCGACGCTGGCGCAACGACTGGCCCATCAGGTCCTGGTGCAGATGGAACGGCGCGGGGAGTCCCCCGACGACCGGGTGCAGGACGCGGTCGCGCGCTCGAAGCCGGTCAAGGCCGTGGTCGACCAGGTCTGGCCGAAGCTGACGCCCGAGCAGGTGCTCTTCCGGCTGCTCTCCGACGCGGCCTTCCTGGCCAGGGCCGCCAAAGACGACCTGACCGCCGAGGAACAGGCCGCTCTCGTCTGGACGAAGCCCTCCAAGTCCCACCGGAGCACGAAGTGGAGCGGCGCCGACGGAGCGCTGCTCGACGAACTGGCCGACCTGATGGACCGCACCCCCTCCCACGGCCACCTCGTGGTCGACGAGGCGCAGGACCTGTCGGAGATGCAGCTGCGCGCGCTCGGCCGCCGCTGCCGGACCGGTTCTGCGACCATCCTGGGCGACCTCGCGCAGGGCACCACCCCGTGGTCGGCGCGCTCGTGGAACACCGTGCTGCGGCATCTCGGCTTCGCCGAAGGTCTGGTGACGGAACTGACCCTTGGCTTCCGCGTCCCGCGGGAGGTGCTCGACTACGCCGCCCGCCTGCTGCCCGGCATCGCCCCCGAACTGGCCGCGCCGCGCTCGCTGCGTCCGGGCGCGGGATCCCTGAGGCTGGTGGAGACCTCCGATGTCCTCGGAGGCGTGAGAGACGCCGTGACCGCCGCGGGCGAGGGTTCGGTGGGCGTCATCGTCCGCGACGCCGACGCGGAGACCTTCGCGACCGCGCTCGGCGCTCCCGTGCTGGGCCCCGAGGGCGACGGCTCGAAGGTGCTCGTCGTCCCGGCGGGCCTCGCCAAGGGTCTGGAGTACGACCACGTCGTCGTGGTGGAACCCGCCGACATCGTCGCCGCCGAACCGAGAGGCATGGCGCGCCTGTACGTCGTCCTGACCCGAGCCGTCACCACCCTGACCGTGGTGCACGCCAAGCCGCTCCCGGAGGCCCTGTGATCCGCCCCGCCACCCCGGCCGACGTCGACGCGATCCTGGAGTTCTGGGTCGCCGCCGCCGAGGGCACCGACCGCCGCGACGACCCCGCGAAGGTGCACGCCCTGATCGAGCGCGACCCCGAGGCCCTGCTCGTGTACGAACTCGACGGCGCCGTCGTGGGCACCGTCATCGCGGGCTGGGACGGCTGGCGGGCCCACCTCTACCGGCTCGCGGTCGCGCCGCAGGCGCGCCGCCGGGGCCTCGCCAGGCAGCTCATCGCCGCCGCCGAGGAGCGCTTCAAAGCGCTCGGCGCGTTCCGCGTCGACGCGATGGTCCTGCACGACAACACCGACGCCCACCCTGCGTGGGCGGCCACGGGATACGTCATGCAGGAACAGTGGGGCCGCTGGGTGCGGCACTTCTGACGTACCGGAAACAGAAGAAGGCGGCCCCGAAAGGGACCGCCTCATCTGTGATGCGGGATGGACTCAGAAGTCCATGTCCCCGCCGCCGGGCATGCCGCCGCCCGCGGGAGCCGGGTTCTTCTCCGGCTTCTCGGCGATGACGGCCTCGGTGGTGAGGAACAGGGCCGCGATCGAAGCGGCGTTCTGCAGCGCGGAGCGCGTCACCTTCGCCGGGTCGATGATGCCCGAGTCGAACATGTTGACGTACTCGCCGGTCGCGGCGTTGAGGCCCTCACCCGGGGTCAGGTTGCGGACCTTCTCCACCACGACGCCGCCCTCGAGGCCGGCGTTGACGGCGATCTGCTTCAGGGGCTCCTCGAGCGCCTTCTTCACGATCGCGGCGCCGGTCGCCTCGTCGCCCGACAGCTCCAGCTTGTCGAACGCCTTGGCCGAAGCCTGCAGCAGGGCCACGCCACCGCCGGGGACGATGCCCTCTTCGACGGCCGCCTTCGCGTTGCGGACGGCGTCTTCGATGCGGTGCTTGCGCTCCTTGAGCTCGACCTCGGTGGCCGCGCCCGCCTTGATGACGGCGACGCCGCCGGCGAGCTTGGCGAGGCGCTCCTGGAGCTTCTCGCGGTCGTAGTCGGAGTCGGTGTTGTCGATCTCGGCGCGGATCTGGTTGACCCGGCCCGCGATCGCCTCGGCGTCACCGGCGCCGTCGACGATGGTGGTCTCGTCCTTGGTGACGACGACCTTGCGGGCGCGGCCGAGCTGGTCGAGGGTGGTCGACTCGAGCTTGAGGCCGATCTCCTCGGAGATGACCTGGCCGCCGGCCAGCGTGGCGATGTCGCCCAGCATGGCCTTGCGGCGGTCGCCGAAGCCGGGGGCCTTGACGGCCACCGAGCGGAACAGGCCGCGGATCTTGTTCACGACCAGGGTCGCCAGGGCCTCGCCCTCGACGTCCTCGGCGATGATCAGCAGCGGCTTGCCGGCCTGCACGACCTTGTCGAGCAGCGGCAGCAGGTCCTTGTTCGCGGAGATCTTCGAGTTGACGACGAGGATGTAGGGGTCCTCCAGGACCGCCTCCATGCGCTCGGGGTCGGTCACGAAGTAACCCGAGTTGTAACCCTTGTCGAAGCGCATACCCTCGGTGAGCTCGAGCTCGAGCCCGAAGGCGTTGCTCTCCTCGACGGTGATGACGCCTTCCTTGCCGACCTTGTCCATCGCCTCGGCGATGAGCTCGCCGATCTCGACGTCACCGGCGGAGATCGAGGCGGTGGAGGCGATCTGCTCCTTGGTCTCGACGTCCTTCGCGAGCTTCGAAAGCTCCTCGCTGACGCGCTCGACAGCGGCCTCGATGCCCTTCTTCAGGGACATCGGGTTGGCGCCGGCGGCGACGTTGCGCAGGCCCTCGCGCACCAGCGCCTGGGCGAGCACGGTGGCGGTGGTGGTGCCGTCACCCGCGACGTCGTCGGTCTTCTTCGCGACTTCCTTGACGAGCTCGGCCCCGATCTTCTCCCACGGGTCTTCGAGCTCGATCTCCTTGGCGATCGAGACACCGTCGTTGGTGATGGTGGGGGCGCCCCACTTCTTCTCCAGCACGACGTTTCGGCCCTTGGGGCCGAGGGTCACCTTGACGGCGTCGGCGAGCTGGTTCATGCCGCGCTCGAGACCGCGCCGGGCGTCCTCGTCAAACGCGATCATCTTGGCTGCCATAAGGCTGGACCTCCCAGTAGAGGGTGGCTTCGAAAAAGAGGGACCGAGCCGACGCCCGCGACGGCAAGGCCCGCACACCCTTGGCAGGCCCCATCGCCTCGATCCGTATTGGTTGGCACTCCCGGCCGGGGAGTGCCAACCAACTGTTTAGCACTCTACCTACGCGAGTGCAAGCCGGAGAGCGGGAGGGGCAGGTCAGGCGGGGCGGCAGCAGAAACCCGGCCCGCAGGCTGCGGGCCGGGTTCCAGGTCGCTGGGGTGGTGGGGTTGGTTACAGCCGAACCTTTCTCGACCGCTCACGCGGATGGGGCCGGGAAGGTTCGCGGTCTGAGGGGATCAGACGGTCCGGACAGCCTCCGCCTGCGGGCCCTTCTGTCCCTGCGTGATGTCGAACTCCACACGCTGGCCCTGCTCGAGGGCCTTGTAGCCGTCCATCATGATTGCCGAGTAATGGACGAAAACGTCCTTACCACCGTCTACCGCGATGAAGCCGTAGCCCTTGTCCGCGTTAAACCATTTGACGGTGCCCTGCGCCACTTTCCGACTCCTCTTGCTGGGCCTGGCAACGGACCCGCCCATTCCACCGCTGGTCCGTGACCTTTCGCGCCGTGTTCTCCGGCTACGTCGATCGTTCTCGACCATACACATGCCAAGGCGTGGGACAACAGAGTCAATCGGCCCCTGACTTGTTGTCGTTCGCCCAAAGCGAGAGGGCTTCTTTTTCGGTTAGAGATTGGTTGGTTGAGAATTGCACCATATGCCATGGCACTCATTAAGCTTCGATAACGATAGAAGTGCAGGTAAACATAGAAACACCCACGCACTGTAGGAGTACGTGGGTGTGGGAAAGGCTGCGGAAGGTCACCCTCCGGCTACGGCGGGGATCACCGAAATCTGTACGCCCGCAGGGGTTGGAGTGTCCAAACCTTCGGAGAATCGGACGTCCTCTTCTCCGACGTAGACGTTGACAAAACGCCGCACCTTGCCCGATTCGTCGAGGATCCTGGCCCCGATGCCGGGGTAGTCGGCGTCGAGTTTCTCGAACACCTCGCGCAGCGTCGCCCCTTCGCCGGCCACCTCGGCGGCGCCTCCGGTGTACGTCCGGAGAATCGTCGGAATCCGCACAGAAACACTCATTGTTGACTCTCCTTAACGAACAGTTAGATTAGTTGGCGAAAGCCGTGCGGAAGGCGTCGAGAGACGGGCGGATGACGGCCGTCGGGCGGGCCTCCGACTGGACGGCGTCGAGGGTCTTGAGCCCCTCTCCCGTGTTGAGCACCACCGTGGTGGCGTCGGGGTCGATCACCCCGGCCTCCGTGAGCTTGCGCAACACCCCGACCGTCACGCCGCCCGCCGTCTCGGCGAACACGCCCTCGGTGCGGGCCAGCAGGCGGATCGCGGCCACGATCTCGGGGTCGGTGACGTCCTCGACGGCCCCGCCGGTCCGCCGGGCGATGTCGAGCACGTAGGGCCCGTCGGCGGGGTTGCCGATCGCCAGCGACTTGGCGATCGTGTCGGGCTTCACCGGGCGCACGACGTCGTGCCCGGCCTTGTACGCCGCCGACACCGGCGAGCACCCGGCCGCCTGCGCCCCGAAGATCTTGTAGGGGGTGTCGTCGACCAGGCCGAGCGCGATGAGCTCCTTGAAGCCCTTGTCGATCTTGGTGAGCTGCGAGCCCGAGGCGATCGGGATGATGATCTGCTCGGGGAGGCGCCACCCGAGCTGCTCGGCGATCTCGTACGCCAGGGTCTTGGAGCCCTCGGCGTAGTAGGGCCGCAGGTTCACGTTGACGAAGCCCCACTTCTCGCCCAGCGGGTCGCCGATGAGCTCGGAGCAGAAGCGGTTGACCTCGTCGTAGGTGCCCTCGATGCCGACGAGCTTGCCGCCGTACACGGAGGCGACGACGATCTTGGCCTCTTCGAGGTTCGACGGGATGAACACGCACGAGTCGAGCCCGGCGCGGGCGGCGGCGGCGCCGACGGCGCCGGCCAGGTTCCCCGTCGAGGAGCAGGAGAGGGTCGTGAACCCGAAGTTACGGGCCGCCTCAACGGCGATCGACACCACGCGGTCCTTGAACGAGTGGGTCGGGTTGCCGGAGTCGTCCTTCACGTAGAGGTCGCGCAGCCCGAGTTCGGCGCCGAGGTTGCCGGCGTGGTGGAGCTTGGTCCACCCGGGCTGGAGGTTGGGCTTGTCGGCGACGTTCGCCGGCACGGGCAGCAGCGCCCGGTAACGCCAGATGTTGGCCGGGCCCGCGGCGATGTCCTCGCGGCTGACGGTCCCGAAGTCGTACGCCACCTCAAGTGGCCCGAAACAGTCCTGACAGGCGAAGATCGGACCGAGGTCGTAACGGGCGCCACACTCGCGGCAGGAGAGGGCGACGGCGGGTCCGAAGTCGTGCTGAAGCGCCATGAAGCGAGGCCTTTCCCTCATCTTCGCCTGCGACCGCCTTGATCACAGACCGGAATTGGCACCTGTTCCGACCGGCCTCGCCCCGTGGCGAGTTGAATCGGAATGGTTGCCGGGGCTTCGCAGGGCCGGTCCCTCCACCCCTCTGGATGAGCAAATATTCAGTTGTCGTGAAAACTGTACCTCGGGCTCCTCAGAGTCCGAATCGGCATCTCATCTGCCGAGATAGCCGTCGCCGAGCGAGGCCTGGATGTGCTTCCTGGCCTGGTGGATGCGGCTCTTGGCGGTGCCGAGCGGGATGCCGAGCTGCGCGGCGATGTCGGAGTAGTCGAGCTGGACGATGTCGCACAACACCAGCGCGCGGGCCAGGTCGGGCTTCTCGGCCTCCAGCGCCTCGATCGCGTCGAGCAGGTCGAGGCGGGCGCCGGCGATCACGCTGACCCGGTGGGGGTCGGGCCGCTGCTCGGCCAGCTCGTCGCTCGACTGCTCGGCCGAGCGCCGCTTGAGCGTGCGGTAGGTGGTGCGGGCGCAGTTGGCGGTCACGATGTGCAGCCAGGTGGAGAACCGGGAGCGCCCCTCGAAGCGGCCGATGTTGCGGGCCACCGCGAGCAGCGTGTCCTGACAGGCCTCTTCGGCGTCCTGGCGGTAGGGAAGCAGGCGTTCGCAGTGACGCAGCACGTCGGGTTCGACGCGGCGCAGCAGTTCGCCGAGGGCGACGTGGTCGCCGGTGGCGGCGGTGCGGGCCAGTTCCTCGGTGGTCTCGTCAAGCGGCATTGACTGCCCCGATTCTTCGGCGGCCGGGGGTTTCCTGACATCCTATTGCCGACGACATCTTTTCTTAGTCCTCCGGCCATCTGGGGTGTGCCCACCGTGAGTTCAACGCTGATCGCCTCCAACCGCGGGCCCGTCTCGTTCATCCTCTCGGATGACGGCGCGCTGACGATGCGGAGAGGCGGCGGCGGGCTGGTGTCCGGATTGTCAGAGGTCGCCCGGGGCGACGACCACCTGTGGATCTGCGCCGCGCTCTCCGACGGCGACCGCAGCGCGGTCAGGCTCGCGCCCGAGGGCCGCATCGACCGCGCGGGCTACGACACCGGCCCGGTACGCATGCTCGACATCCCCCCGGCCGTCTTCCACCGGGCCTACAACGCGGTCGCCAACTCCACCCTGTGGTTCGTCAGCCACCTGCTCTACAACACCCCGTTCGCGCCCACCTTCGACACCCGGTTCCACCGCGAGTGGGAGTCCTACCGCGAGTACAACGGCGCGTTCGCGCTGGCCCTGGCAGAAGAGGCGGCCCACGGCGCGAAGGTGATGATCCAGGACTACCACCTGACGCTGGCCCCGGCGATGCTCCGGGTCGACCGGCCCGACCTGCGGGTGGCCCACTTCTCCCACACACCGTGGGCGCCGCCCGAGTACTTCTCGCTGCTGCCCGACGGCATCGCGGCCGAGATCCTCCAGGGCGTGCTCGGGGCCGACCACGCCGGGTTCCTGACCGACCGGTGGGCGGCGGCGTTCATGGACTGCTGCGAGGCGGTGCTCGACGCCCGGGTCGACCGCGCGGCCAAGACGGTGGAGTTCGACGGCCGCCTCACCCGCATCGGCGTGCACGCCCTGGGCGTCGACGGCGACGCGCTGGTGGCCCGCGCCTTCGAGCCCGACGTCGAGTCGCACATGCTGGCCATAAAGGAGCAGGTGGGCGACCGGCGGCTGATCGTGCGCATCGACCGCACCGAGTTGTCCAAGAACATCGTCCGCGGCATGCTCGCCTACCGCGAGTTCCTGGCCGAGCATCCCGAGTGGCACGGCAAGGTCGTGCACCTCGCCTTCGCCTATCCCTCCCGCCACGACCTGCCCGAATACCGCGAGTACACCGCGGCCGTGCAGCGCTGCGCCAAGGAGATCGAGGACGAGTACGCCACCGACGACTGGGACCCGCTGATCCTCAACATGCAGGACGACTATCCGCGCTCGCTGGCCGCCTACCGCATGGCCGACGTGCTGCTGGTGAACCCGATCCGCGACGGCATGAACCTGGTCGCCAAAGAGGGGCCGATCCTGTCGCCGCGCTGCGTGCTGGTGCTCTCGCGCGAGGCGGGCGCGGCGGCCGAACTCGGCGCCGACTCGCTTCTGGTCAACCCCTACGACGTCTCGGGCACCGCCGCCGCCCTGCACGAGGGCCTGGTGATGCCCGACAAGGAGCGGGCCGAACGCTGCACGCGGCTGCGCCGGGCGGCCACCGCGATGCCCCCCGAGAGGTGGTTCGCCGACCAGTTGGCCGCCCTGACGTGACGTTGTACGGTTTCCCCATATAAAGATCTATATCGGGGGAAATGCCGGTGTCCACGCCTGCGATCACGTTCACGAGGGACCGGCCCACCTGGTTCGTCTACCTGATGCTGGCGACCTTCGCCACCTACCTCTACGGCCTGTCGTCGGCGCTCCCCACGCTGCGCGCCGAGCTTGAAGTGACCCAGGCGGTCGCCGGGCTCCACGGCACCGGCATGGCCGTCGGCAGCATCCTGACCGGCCTGTCGCTCCCCTGGCTGACCCGCCGCCACGGCCGCCGCGTCGCCGTCTGGATCGGCATCGGCGGCATGAACGCGGGCATGCTGCTGGTGGGTCTCGGCCCGACGCTCCCGTTCACGCTGGCCGGCTACACGATCGCGGGCGGCTTCGCCGCCATCGCCCTGTACGTCTCCATGGCCGCCCTCAGCGACCACCACGGCCCGGCCGGACCGGCGTCGATCAGCGAGGCCAACGCGGTCGGCGTGCTCGCCGGCATCCCGGCCACCTACGCGTTCAGCCTGCTGGCCGAGTCGGTGCTGGGCTGGCGGGCGGCCATGTTCATCCCGGTCGCGCTCACCGCCGTGCTCGCGTTCGCGATGGGCCGGGTCTGGTTCCCCGAGGTCCCGGCCGAGCACGCGGCCCAGCGGACGAAGCAGCCGTTCAGCTGGCGGTTCCACTTCGCCGGCGCGGTGCTGCTGTGCTGCGTGGCCACCGAGTTCACCTTCAACCTGTTCGCCGCCGAGTTGTTCTCCCAGCGCACCGGCCTGACCCTGGCCGAGGCGGCCACCGGCCTGACCGCCATGCTCTGCGGCATCGCCGCCGGACGCTTCGCCGGCGCCGCGCTCACCCTGCGCTACCCGGTCTGGCAGGTGTTCCTCGGCACCATGGCCGTCACGGTGGCCGGCTGGGCGGTCTTCTGGTCGACCACCTCCGTGGCGGTCGGCTACGCGGGCCTGGCGATCAGCGGGGCCGGGATCGGCATGCTGTTCCCGCTGGGCCTGGCCCGGATGATCGAGACCTCGGGCGGGCGGCCCGACCAGGCCAGCGGGATCGCGTCGGTGTGGGCGGGGGTCGGCTCGGGCACCGGGCCGTTCGTGCTCGGCGCGCTCGGCGACGCCTTCGGCACCCACGCGGCGTTCCTGCTGGCCCCCGCGCTGCTCGGCCTCGCGGCCGGCGGCCTGCTCAGTTCCAGGTCGCAGTTCTGAGGATGGTCGCCAGGCCGGGGGTCTTCCACTGGTCGACGACCAGGATCTTCGACTTCGGCAGGTACCACTCGCGCTGGGTGAAGCTGCCCGCGTAGTCGTAGTTGGGCGGGCCGTAGACGCAGTTGCCCTTCCACTCGCGGTAGTGGGCGTTGTGGCCGGCGCCGACGAGCTTGTAGCCCTTGACCACGGGCTTGGTGCGGAACGAGCTCATCCACAACTTCTTGTCGTAGACGCAGGGGCCGACGTCGGTCGCGGGGCTGTAGGGGCGGCTCGGGTCGTAGGGGTTGAAGGTCTCGTGCCCGACCCTGATCGCGGCCGGGCCGAACACCCAGAAGCTGCGGCAGCCGGAGTCGCGGTAGCCGAAGTTGCGGGTCCCGGCGGTGGCGCACGCGCCGGTGACCACGCGCGTGTAGTCCTTGGCGACCTTGTAGACCTTCCAGGTCGACGGGATCTTGATGGTCAGGCCGTTGCGCAGGTGGACCTGCTTGACGCCGGGAGCGGCGGCGGCCGGGGAGGAGACGAGCGCAGCCAGGGCCAGGCCGGCGGCGGCCGCCGCCAGTGTTCTGGAGATCATGGCGCCGACGCTACTGCTCGCGGCTTGCAATCGACTTGAGGAGCTGTTCGAGGAACGCGACGACGCCGTCGGGGCCGTCGACCACGACGTCGGCCTGCTCGGCCAGCGCGGTGACCTCGGCCGAGCCGGAGCAGACCCGCACGCCGGGGATGTTCACCGAGGCGACCGCCTCGAAGGCGGCCAGGTCGCCCAGGTCGTCGCCGACGAACATGACCGAGCGGGCCCGCTCGGCGATCAGGAGCTCCTTGAGCGCCTTGCCCTTGTCGACGCCGGGCCCGCGCAGCTCCAGCACCTTGCGGCCGGGCTCGACGACCAGCCCGTTGGCGGCGGCCAGCTCGACGAGCGGCAGCCGCAGCGCCTCCAGCGCCGCGTCGGGGTCGGGACAACTACGGGTGTGGACGGCCAGCGCCCGCCCCTTGTCCTCGATGGTCACGCCCTCCTGGCCCGCCAGCAGGCCGGGCAGCGCCGCGCGGATCTTCGTCAGCCCGGCGGGCGGGGGCGGCGAGGTGATCTCCCCGCCCTCCCAGCGCTCGATGCCGTACTGCCCCAGGATGACCAGGCCCGGGACCTCGACGAGGTCGGGGCCGTCGGGGGTGTCGCCGAGGGCGAGGGCGGTGCCGGGCGGGCGGCCGGTGACGACCGCGATGCGGCGCACCACCTCGGCCAGCCGGATCAGCGCCGCGGGCGCGGCGGGGTGGATCCAGGCGGCGGCGGGGTCGGTGACGATCGGGGACAGGGTGCCGTCGAAGTCGAGGCCGATGACGGCGCCGCCCGGATCGTTCACCATCGCCTCAAGACCGGCCCGGCCGCTTTCGGTCCGGACGTCCGGCATGTCCCCCACGTTTCGCCCCTTTCGTCGTGCGACGGTCACTCTGTCAATCGCAGGTTAACGCGATCTGAACTCAACCTGACCGGCCGCGTCCCCGGCGGCGGGCGTCGCGGCGCTCGCGCAGCCGGTTGACGAGCGCGGGGTCGGCGGCGAGCGCCTCGGGGCGGTCGATCAATGCGGCGAGCACCTGGTAGTAGCGGGTGGTGGACATGCCGAAGGTGTCCTTGATCGCCTGTTCCTTCGCACCCGGGTGCCGCCACCAGCCGGCCTCGAACGCGAGGATGTCCCTGTCTTGAGGGGAGAGACCGTCCACACGGGCCATGCTAACTGTCGCCATTTTCCGGGGAGGCGACGTAATGTCACCAGGTGTGACGCCTGTTATCACTCTCCTGACCGACTACGGTCTCGAAGACGGGTTCGTGGCCGCGTGTCACGGCGTTATCGCCGGCATCGCCCCCGAGGCCCGGATCATCGACGTCGGCCATCTCGTCCCTGCGGGCGACGTCCGGCGCGGGGCCGCGATCCTCGCCCAGACGATCCCCTACCTGCCCCGTGGAGTGCACATCGCGGTGGTCGACCCGTCGGTGGGGTCGAGCACCCGCCGGGCGGTCGCGATCGAGGCGGGCGGGCGGGTGTTCGTGGGGCCCGACAACGGGGTGCTCTCGTGGGCGGTGCACGCCGTCGGCGGCGCGACCGGGGCCTACGAGCTGACCAACGAGGACGTCTGGCTCAAGCCGGTGTCCCGGACCTTCCACGGGCGTGACATCTTCTGCCCGGTGGCCGCCCACGTGGTGGCGGGCCGCGAGGTGGCCGGGCTCGGCACCCCGATCCCGCCGCGCGAGCTGGTGACGCTGCCCGAGCCGACCTCCCGGCTGCGCGACGGCGCGTGCGAGGGCGAGGTGCTCTCGGTCGACCGCCACGGCAACGTCCAGCTCTCCATCACCGCCGCCGACCTGGGTTTCCTCGGTGTGCGCGACGGCGACACCCTGGCCGTCTGGCTCGGCCGCCGGCAGCTGGCCGTGCCCTACCGCGACACGTTCGCCGCGGTCCCGCCCGGCGACCTGGTGGCCTTCACCGACTCGGCCGGCCTGGTGGCCGTGGCCGTCAACGCCGGTGACGCCGCCCAGCGGCTGGGCTTGCCGCCGGGCGCCCATGTACGTCTCTCGCCCGCCCGGACATAACGCACTGTATTTGAATGTTCACGGAAAGGTCAGATTCGGCGGCGTGAGCGTGCCAGAATAGGCCGCCGTGACCTTCCTGGCCAAGCCGTTCCCGCTGCTTGCCGTGGTCTGCCTGCTCTCCGGACTCGTCGTCGCGCCGCCCGCGGTGGCCGACGATCCGGGGGCGGCGGCCCGGGAGCGGCAGTGGCCGTTGGAGGTCATGGGCGTACCGGCCGCATGGGAGCTGAGCCGGGGCGAGGGCGTCACGGTGGCCGTCCTCGACACCGGCGTCGACGCCCGCCACCCCGATCTGGCCGGCGCGGTCGTCGAGGGTCCCGACCTGACGGGGGCCGGGACCACCCACGTCGGCCACCACGGCACGTCGATGGCGAGCCTGATCGCCGGGCGCGGCCACGGCCCCGGCCGCGACCTCGGGGTGGTGGGGGTGGCCCCCCGCGCGACGGTGCTCTCGATCCGGGTGACCCTGGAGACCCACGACCCGGCCCGCACCGATCCCCACGTGGCGCAGCGGGTGCGCGGCGCGGTCGCCCGGGGCATCCGGTGGGCCGTCGACCACGGGGCCGACGTCGTCAGCATGTCGCTCGGCGGCGCCGGCGGCAGCTACGAGGGCAGCCCCGACGAGGCGGCGGCGGTCCGCTACGCCCTGTCGAAGGGCGTGGTCCTGGTGGCGGCGGCCGGCAACGACGGCGCGGGCGCCAACCGGCCCACCTATCCGGCCGCCTATCCGGGGGTGATCGCGGTCGGCGCGGTCGACCAGCGGCTCGCCCCGGCGCCGTTCTCCAACCGGCGCACCTACGTCTCGGTGACCGCCCCCGGCACCGGCATCGTCAGCGCCGACGCGCGCGGCTCCTACGTGGTGGGCGACGGCACCAGTTCGGCCGCCGCGTTCGTGGCGGGCATCGCCGCCCTGGTGAAGGCCCGGCATCCCGGGCTGGGCGTGACCGACGTCCGCCGGGCGATCCTGCAGGGCGCGGTCTGGCACAACGCGGGGCGGCGCGACGACGCCTTCGGGCACCGGGTGGCCAACGCGCGGCGGGCGCTGCTGGTGGCCGGCGCGCCCCGGCGGGCGGCGATGGCGGCACGCGCCCGGCAGGCGAACGTCGCGGGGCCGTCGGAATCTACCGGTTCAGGGCCGTTGATCTGGTCTGCCCTGTTGCTCCTTGTCGCCGCGTTGGTGGCGAGGCTGGCGCTTCGCGCCTGACCATTGCGGCTTCCTTGCCGCTCCCTGACCGGATGGGGGGTCCTCCCCTTACGAAAGACCGGGTAGACATGTCTACGACTACACAGAGTAGTCATCCGCGTGCTCAGCCGCCCGGACATACCTCAGGGAGAAACACATATGATCCGCCGCATCGTCGTCACCTCGGCCGCCGCTGGTCTCGTCGTCGTCGCCCCCGCCAGCATGGCGCACGCCGACACGCCCGTCACCAACCTGCTGAACACGCAGTGCGTGTCGTCGCCCGAGCACCTCACCGGCCTCCCCGTGCTGGCCACCCTGCTCTCGCCGGTCTGTGGCCTGGTCAAGAGCCTGCCCGGCCTCGTCGGCCAGGTCGTCGGCGGCGCCACCGCCGGCCTCCCGCTGCCGCAGCTGCCCTCGGTCCCGGGCGTCCCGGGCGTCGGCACCGTCACCGGCCTGCTGCCCGTCAGCGCCGTGTCGGTCCGCTAGTTCTCGCGCACCACTTGCGAAAAGGCCCCCGCCTGGATCCAGCGGGGGCCTTTCCCGTTACTCAGAGCGATAGCTACGAGGCGTGCACCACGTCGTGGGCCTCGGCGAAGTGGCAGGCGCTCTCGTGGTCCGTACCGGGACGGATCTGGAGCAGCGGCTCCTCGACGGCGCAGATCTCCTGCGCCTTCCAGCACCGGGTCCGGAACCGGCAGCCCGACGGCGGGTTGGCCGGCGACGGCGGGTCACCCTGCAGGATGATGCGCTCCCGCGACTCCCGGCCCTCCGGGTTGGGCACCGGCACCGCCGACAGCAGCGCCTGCGTGTAGGGGTGGCTCGGCTTGTCGTAGATCTGGGTGTCCTTGCCGATCTCGACGATCTTCCCGAGGTACATCACCGCCACGCGGTCGGAGATGTGCCGCACCACCGACAGGTCGTGCGCGATGAAGATGTACGCCAGCCCGAACTCCGTCTGCAGCCGCTCCAGCAGGTTGATGACCTGCGCCTGGATCGACACGTCGAGCGCGGAGACCGGCTCGTCGCAGATGATGATCTCGGGCTGCAGCGCCAGCCCCCGGGCGATGCCGATGCGCTGCCGCTGACCACCGGAGAACTGGTGGGGGTAGCGGTTGATGTGGTCGGGGTTGAGGCCGACCACCTCCAGCAGGTCCTGCACCTTCTTGCGGCGGTCGCCCTTCGGCGCCACCTCGGTGTGGATCTCGTAGGGCTCGCCGATGATGTCGCCGACCGTCATACGCGGGTTCAGCGACGTGTACGGGTCCTGCATCACCATCTGGATGTTGCGCCGGAACCGCTTCAGGTTGCTGCCCTTGTGGACGTCGACGAGCTCGCCGTTGACCTTGACCGACCCCGAGGTCGGCTTCTCCAGCGCCATCAGCAGCTTGGCCAGCGTCGACTTGCCGCACCCCGACTCGCCGACCACGCCGAGGGTCTCGCCCCGGCGCAGGTCGAAGCTCACGCCGTCGACCGCCTTGATCGCGCCGATCTGGCGCTTCATGACGATCCCCTGCGTCAGCGGGAAGTGCTTGACCAGGTCGCGGACCTCGAGGATGGGGTCACCCTGCGGTGCCATCGAGGACCTCCCTCCAGTAGTGGCACGCGCTGCTGCGCGTGCCGCTGATCTCGTGCAGCGCCGGGACGTCGGTCACACAGTCGTCCTGGCGGAACGGGCAGCGGGGGTGGAAGGCACAACCCGTCGGCATGTCGAGCAGGTTGGGCGGCAGGCCCTTGATGGCGTACAGCTCCTGGCCCTTCATGTCGACCCGGGGGATCGACTCGAGCAGGCCCTTCGTGTACGGGTGCGCGGCGTTGCCGTAGATGTCGTGCACCGGGGCGTTCTCGACGATGCGGCCGCCGTACATGACCGCGATCTTGTCCGCGACGTCGGCGACCACGCCGAGGTCGTGGGTGATCAGGATCAGGCCCATGTTGCTCTCGCGCTGGAGTTCGGCCAGCAGCTCCATGATCTGGGCCTGCACGGTGACGTCCAGAGCGGTCGTGGGCTCGTCGGCGATGAGCACCTCGGGGTCCAGCGCGATCGACATCGCGATCATGATGCGCTGGCGCATGCCGCCGGAGAACTGGTGCGGGTAGTCGTTGACGCGCTGCTTGGCGGCCGGGATGCGGACCCGGTCCATCAGCTCGACGGCCTTGGCGTAGGCCGCCTTCTTCGACATGCCCTTGTGGACGCGGAACATCTCGGCGATCTGCCAGCCCACGGTGAAGACGGGGTTGAGCGCCGAGAGGGCGTCCTGGAAGATCATCGCGATCTGCTGGCCGCGGATCTGGCTGCGCTGGGCCTCCGACAACTGGAGGAGGTCGGTCCCCCGGAAGCG
Source organism: Herbidospora sakaeratensis (assembly GCF_001570525.1). Lineage (GTDB taxonomy): Bacteria > Actinomycetota > Actinomycetes > Streptosporangiales > Streptosporangiaceae > Herbidospora > Herbidospora sakaeratensis. The sequence continues at coordinate 17,417 of NZ_BBXC01000012.1, read as the reverse complement.
GATCTGCCCCTTGGGGATGCGCGCCGGCGGCATGTCGAGGATGCCCATGATGGCCTGGGCCGTCACCGACTTGCCGGAGCCCGACTCGCCCAGCACCGCGAGGGTCTCCCCGGCGTTGAGCGCGTAGGACACGCCGTTGACCGCGCGGGCCACGCCCTGCCGCGTGGTGAACTCCACGTGCAGGTTGTCGACCGCGAGCAGCGGCTCGGTGCCGATCGTGCCGCTGTCGGCCGGAAGCAGGTGCGTGTCGACGGACGGGTTCTTCATGTACGCCCCCTCCTATCGAAGCTTCGGGTCGAGAGCGTCGCGGACGGCGTCGCCGAGCATGACGAACGCCAGCACCGTGAGGCTCAGGAACAGGGCCGGGAACAACAGCGCCTCCTCGGCCTGGAGGAACCGGTTGCGCGCGTCGGCGATCATCAGACCCCACGAGATGTCGGGCGACTGGATGCCGACGCCGAGGAACGACAGGGCCGCCTCGGCGGCGATGAAGACGCCCATGTTCATGGTGGCCACGACGATGACGGGAGCCAGGGCGTTCGGCAGGATGTGCCGCCCCATGAGCCGGCCGGGACCGGCGCCCAGCGCCCGCGCCGCCAGGACGTAGTCCTGGCTCTTGGCCGACATGACCGCCGCCCGCATGATGCGCAGCACCATCGGCCAGGCGAGCACCGACAGGGCCAGCACCACGGTCCAGATGCCCGCGTTGTCGCGGCCCACCAGGGCCAGGATCAGCAGCGCGCCCAGGGTCGAGGGGATCGCGAAGAAGATCTCCGCGACGCGCGACAGGATCGTGTCGGTCCACCGGCCGTAGAACCCGGCCAGCAGGCCCAGCAGGCCGCCGATGAGCGTGGTCACCAGCGTGGAGAACACGCCCACCATGATCGAGATCCGGGCGCCGTAGATGACCCGGGAGTAGGTGTCGCACCCCTGGTTGTCGGTGCCGAACCAGTGGGCCCCGCTCACGCCCTGCCGCGCCTTGGTCAGGTCGCACGTGCTCGGATCAAATGCGTTGACCGACGAGAACAGAGCCGGAATGATCGACATGACCACGAAGACGGCGATCATGACGGCGGCGATGATGAAGACCTTGTTGCGCCGCAGGTCATACCACGCGTCCGACCACAGGCTCGCCGGCTTCTTCTGCTTCGGCTGCTTGACCGATTCTGGCTTCTGCTCGGTGAGCGTGTCACTCATAGCGGATCCTGGGGTCGAGGACGGCGTACAGCAGGTCGACGATCAGGTTGGCGGCGATGAAGATCAGCACCAGCACGGTCACGATGCCGACGACCACCGAGTTCTCCGACAGGTAGACCGAGTCGACGAGCTGGCGGCCGATGCCGTTCAGGTTGAAGATGGTCTCGGTGATCACCGCGCCGCTCATCAGCGCGCCGAGGTCGGCGCCCAGATAGGTGACGAGCGGGATCAGCGAGTTGCGCAGGGCGTGTCTGCCCAGCACCCGGCGCCGGGGCATGCCCTTGGCGATCGCGGTCCGCACGTAGTCGGCCCGCAACGTCTCCATCAGGCTGGTGCGCGTCAGTCGCGTCAGGTAGGCGATCGACGTCCCGGCCAGCACGATGCCCGGCAGCAGGTAGCTGCGCCAGCCTTCGGAGGTGCCGGCCACCGGGAAGAAGTCGATTCCCGTGGACGTCTTGAGTTGCAGGCCCAGCACGAGCTGGAGCACGAAGCCGCTGACCAGGGTCGGGATCGACACCAGCAGCAGCGTGAAGGCGAGGATCGCCGTGTCGGTGGCCTTGCCGCGGCGCAGCGCGGCGATGAGACCCAGGCCGATGCCCACGATCGCCTCGATGACCAGGGCCGTCATGGCCAGGTTCAGGGTGATCTGGAACTTGCCTTCGAAAATGGTGGAAACCGGCAGACCGCGGAAGGTCGTTCCGAAGTCGCCGGAGAAGATGCCCTGGATGTAGTAGCCGTACTGGACGACCAGGGGTTCGTCCAGATGGAACATCTCACGCATCGTGGCCCGGAACACCGGGTCGACGGCCCGGTCTCCGGCGAGAGCCTGAATGGGGTCGCCGGGGAGCCAGTAGACGAGCGTGAAGATGAGAAACGTGGTGCCAAGCAGCACAGGGATCGCCTGGAGCAGGCGCCTGACAACGTAGCGGCCCATTCGGTCTCCCGATCATGACGAAGGGCAGCCCCACTGCAACCGAAGTAGGGCTGCCCCAAGAGTGAAGGTCCATCCCGGGCGGCTCAAGGGGTTCCGCCGCCCGGGTTGGATGCCGTCTTAGGCCCTTTCGACGTTCGCGATCTCGATGCGCTCGAACGGGTCGATCTTGACGTTCTTCACGTTCGAGGAGAAGGCGCCGTTGGTCTGGTAGAAGTAGACCGGGATGTAGGGCAGTTCCTTCAGCAGGATGTCGTCGGCGGCCTGGTAGGACGCGATGCCCTCTTCGACCGTGGGAGCCGAGTCGGCCTTCTTCAGCAGCTCCTCGAACTCCTTGTTGTTGAAGCCTGAGTAGTTGGAGCCGGCGTTGGCCGCGAAGATCGGCTTGAGGTAGTTCTCCGGCGACGGGTAGTCCATGATCCAGGCCATCCGGAAGAGGCCCTTCCACTTGTCCGCGCCCAGGTCGTCGAGGATGGTGGCGAACTTCTCGACCGGCTTCGGCTCAACGGTGGCGCCGAGGTTGGTGCGGAGGTTGTTCGCGACGGCCTCGATCCACTCCTTGTGGCCGCCGTCGGCGTTGTAGCCCAGCTCGATGGCGCCGGCCTGCGCGCCGCCGTTGGCGTCCCACAGCTCCTTGGCCTTCACCGGGTCGTAGGTGCAGGCCTCGCCGCAGGCGCCCTGACGGTAACCGGCCACGACCGGCGAGATGAAGTCGTCGGCCGGCACCCGGGTGCCGGAGAAGACCTGCTCGGTGATGGTCTTGCGGTCGATGGCCATCGAGATGGCCTTGCGCAGCTCGGGGCTCTTGGCGTAGTCGGCGCCGACCTTGGTCGGGAAGCCCAGGTAGCCGATGCCCGAGGAGGGCTGCTCGATGTAGCGGTCGCCCAGCTCGGCCTTGGCGGAGGCGATGACCTCGGCGGGCAGCTGGTCCATGATGTCGATGTTGCCGGCCTGCAGGTCGCGGTAGGCGGTGTTCAGGTCGGTGTAGATCGCGAAGTCGACGGCCTCGACCTTGGCCTTGGCCTCGGCGTAGTCGTCGTTGCGGACCAGCGAGATGCGGGTCTCGACGCCGCGCTTCCACGGCTTGGCCATCTTGAAGGGGCCGTTGCCGATGGGCGACTCGCCGTAGGCGGCGGTCACCTTGCCGTCAGGGCCGAACGCGGCCTTGGGCATCGGGTAGAAGGCGGTGTAGCCCAGCATCGTCGGGAAGCCCGAGAAGGGGTTGGTCAGCTGGACCGTGAAGGTCAGCGGGTCGACGACCTTCAGACCGGTGAGGCTGGTCGCGGTGGCCGCGGGGGCCGCCTGCGGGCCGTCGCCGTCGGGGTCGACCGGGTTCATCTCGGCGTAGCCGGCGATCGAACCCATGAAGTAGTTGGCCTCGTACGCGTTGGCGCCGTTGGCGGTGTAGTTCCAGGAGTCGACGAAGCTCTGGGCGTCGACGGGGGTGCCGTCGTGGAACTTGTAGCCGTCCTTCAGCTTGATCGTCCAGTTGGTCTGGTCGTCAGAGGTGATGGACTCGGCGATCTGGTTGATCGGCTTCTTGTCAGCGTCGTAGTTGACCAGGCCGATGAACAGGGCGTTGAGCACCTCGGCGCCGCTGGTCTCCGCGGTGTTACCCGGGACGAGCTCGTGCTGCGGCTCGGCGATCTCGACCACGATCGGCGCGGCGGCGGATCCCTCGCCACCCGTGGCAGGGTTGGGGGCCTCGTCGCCGCCACCACAGGCGGCCAGGCCGAGCGCCAACACGGCAGTGCCGGCGATGATCTGTGCGCCCTTGAATACGCGCATAGTGAGTAGATCCTCCCTCAAAGGATGGGCGTTGGCGCTGAGCTGCGAGATGTCCAGGCCGGCACCCCCTGGGCCCCTTGTGAGGACCTCGGATTTGCAGACACGGTCAAACGAGCTGACGCCCTGCCAGTCGTCCGCGAGCATCCCTCACCACACACCGCAGTGTTGTCTCTGCTGCGTTGCAGTTCGGTCACACGTGCGTCAGTCGGGCGTCACACGCATACCAAGAAGGTCGCCTCAAACCTCTTAAACGGCTCCAAAACTCCCACAAAGGTACACATGTCCCGGTACTGGTGAAGCCACGGTACGTCCTTTGCGGTACCGATCGTGGCGTTGTCCCCATATCAGGACCTGGTGGGCTACCTTTGACCAAGCCGTGGCACCCCCGCCACCGGCGGCTTCACCCAACCCCACGAGGAGCCAACAGGTGACCATCGCAGGCTTCTCGTTCACCAGCATCCAATAGAGTCCTTGCCATGAGCCAGCCGGATTCCGCCGTCGCGGACGCGCAGGGCGGCGCAGCGACGGAATCGCTGGCCGCGCTCGCGAAGCGTCACGGCCTCCGTCGCGCGATCGCGCGCCCGAGCCTGCCTTTCTACGTCGGGCAGCTCTGGGCCCGCCGACACTTCGTGCTCAAGTACGCGACGTCGCGCAACGTCTCCAAGTACAGCCAGTCGATGCTGGGCCAGCTCTGGCAGCTCCTCACGCCGCTCCTGAACGCCGGCGTCTACTACCTGATGTTCGGCGTCATCCTCGATCAGAAGAAGGACATCTCCAACTACACGGCCTTCCTGATCACCGGCGTCTTCATCTTCACCTTCACCCAGCGGACCGTCAGCAGCGGCGCCAAGTCGATCTCCAACAACCTGTCGATGATCCGGGCGCTGCACTTCCCCCGGGCCGCGCTGCCGCTGGCCTACGCGGTGCAGGAGCTCCAGCAGCTGCTCTGGTCGATGCTGGTGCTCATCGGGATCGTGCTGCTCACCGGCGAGCCGGTCACGCTCTACTGGTTGTTCATCCCGGTCGCGCTGCTGCTCCAGCTCACCTTCAACGTCGGCGCCGGCCTGTTCATGGCCCGCGTGGGCGCCTTCGCCCGCGACATGAACCAGTTGCTCCCGTTCATCATGCGGACCTGGCTCTACGCGTCGGGCGTCTTCTTCAGCATCCCCGACCGCGTCGCCGACCTGCCCGAGTCACTGGCGTTCGTGCAGTACATCATGGAGCTCAACCCGGCCGCGGCCTACATCGAGCTGATGCGCGACCTGCTCATCCACGACCACACGCCGCCTCAGTGGGCCTGGACGACTGCCATATTCTGGGCGGTGTTCGCCCTTGTCATCGGTTTCTGGTACTTCTGGCGCGCCGAAGAGAGGTACGGACGTGGCTGAGGCGAAGCCGATGGCGATGGAAAAGAGGGTGTGGCCGTTGACCGCCGAAGAACAGGAGGCGACCGCCAAGTCGTCTGCCGTCGGCACCCCGACCGTCATCGTCGACGACCTCCACATCGTCTACAAGGTCTACGGCGCGACCTCCGCCGAGGAGAAGGGCAACGCCGCCACCGCTCTCATGCGACTGGTCAGGCGTCAGGGCCGCCCGCAGATGCGCGAGGTCCACGCCGTCAAGGGCGTCTCGTTCGTGGCCCGCCACGGCGACGCGATCGGCATCATCGGCCGCAACGGCTCCGGCAAGTCGACCCTGCTGCGCGCCATCGCCGGCCTGCTGCCGCCCCACTCCGGCGCCGTCTACACCGACGGCCAGCCCTCGCTCCTGGGCGTCAACGCCGCCCTGATGAAGGAGCTCACCGGCGAGCGCAACATCACCCTGGGCTGCTACGCGATGGGCATGACCCCCGCCGAGGTCCGGGCCAAGTACGACGAGATCGTCGACTTCTCCGGCATCGGCGAGTTCGTGCAGTTCCCCATGTCGACCTACTCGTCGGGCATGGGCGCCCGCCTGCGCTTCGCCATCGCGTCGGCGAAGGTCCACGACGTGCTGCTGATCGACGAGGCGCTGGCCACCGGCGACCGTGAGTTCCGCAAGCGCTCCCAGAAGCGCATCATGCAGATGCGCGAGTCGGCCGGCACCGTCTTCCTGGTCGCCCACAACCTCGACGTCATCGAGGAGACCTGCAACCGGGTCATCTGGCTGCACAAGGGCAAGATCAAGATGGACGGCGACCCCACCGAGGTGATCAGCGCCTACAACAAGGCGTGAGTGGTAGAGGATAGGCCCGCAGAAGATCGCGACCTATCCCGAGCGGAGTGCGCCATGCCGACGCCAGCACCCATTCCCTACGACCACCTGCCGGAGGTCCCGGCGCTCACCGTCGAGGCCTCCGGGCTGTCCGACGGGGCGACGCTGCCCGACCGCCACGTCTTCAACGACTGGGGCTTCTCCGGCGAGAACGTCTCCCCGCGCCTGACCTGGTCGGGCGCCCCCGAGGGCACCCAGAGCTTCGCGGTCACCTGTTTCGACCCCGACGCCCCCACCGGCAGCGGTTTCTGGCACTGGCTCGTGTTCGACATCCCGGCCTCGGTCACCGAGCTCCCCGAGGGCGCCGGCAACGGCCCCGGCTTCGCGGGCCTGCCCGAGGGCGCCGTCCACGCCAAGAACGACTACGGCATCAAGGAGTACGGCGGCGCCGCCCCGCCCCCCGGCCTGCCGCACCGCTACCTGTTCGCCGTGCACGCCCTCGACACCGACAAGCTCGGGGTCGACCCCGACTCCAACCCGGCCGTGGTGGGCTTCAACATCACCGCCCACACCCTGGCGCGCGGATTCATCGCACCGGTGTACGAAAGCTGATGCCGCTGCGGCCGGTGTTCCATTATGATTCGAACGGGGATTCGATCTAAGGAACGCCGATGAACTGGGAGGGCGGGATGAGTGAGCTGGTTACGGCCATCGATCATCTGGCCGACGAAGACCCGTCTGAACTTTCACCTGCCCTGCTGACCGAGCAGCTCATCGAACTGCACTGGCAGATGGCCAGACTGCAGGCACAGATCGCCAGGCGCACCTCGGTGCGCCCCTGGGCAAACTGAAAACGGCCGGTGCCTCGCGAAGGCACCGGCCGTTTTCACATGTCAGAGGTTCGGAAACGTTGACGTGGCCACGCCAACGTGTCCGAGAGGCACTTAGCGGGTGCCCGAGACGATGTTCCTGACCGCGCCCGACAGGCCCTGGGCGGCCTTGCTCACCTGGGTGGCCGAGCCGGTCAGGTCCTTGCTGGCGCCGCTGATCTGGTCGGCGCCACCGGCGACCTGGGCCGCGGCGCCGGTGACGGCGTCCAGCGCGGGGGCGAGCTGAGTCGAGACGTCGTTGCTGCGCGCGCTCATCGGGGTGGCCTGCACCAGCTCGGTCCAGCCCGCGACAGGGGCGACCGCCGGCACGACGCCGGTGGCACCGGCGAGGTCGGCTCCCGGAAGGGCCGGGAGGTGCCCGCCGACGAACGGGATGCCGCCCAGCAGGCCCGAGATCGGGTTGTCCGCGGCCTGGGCGGGCGCGGCGAACATAGCCGCGACGCCGAAGGTCGCGACGACGAGTGCTGCCTTGATCATGCGCTTCATGTAAATGCCTCCTGAGCCCCGTCCCAGGTCAGGGAACGGGAACCGAGAACCCCCGCGTAACCGGCGCGGGTTCGCGCCGGCCGATTGGCTAGGCCGAATTTCTATCACCATGGGAAACGGCCCGGTGACCGGGAGTCACAACGCCGAGAGGCCGGAGGGCGCCCGACTTGGCGGCACATGATGGGAATTCACATCCGGCCCGGGAGAAAGGCACGGTAAACGCGGCTCCCGGGCCGAGGGCAATTGTTTTCCGTCTCCTTGGGGTCAGGCCGCGACGGGAGCCGCCGGCTCGAAGGGGAACCGGTCGGCGAACGCGGGACGCAGGTCGGTCAGCCAGACGGCCGCGGGGTCGTACCGGGCGAAGAAGGGACGGCCGACCAGGCCGGGGTCACGGGCCTGGATGAAGTGGAGCACGAACACGCGCTGCCCGTTGACCTCGGTCACGCCGTCGACGCAGACCTTGCCGGGGGTGGCCGACATCGAGGGTCCCCTGACCGTCCGGCAGAGACCGGAGACCTGGGCATAGGCGTCTCTGAAGGTCTCGTACGCATCGGCCAGCGGCACCGCGAAGTAGTCCTGCGGCCCGGTGTCCCGCTCGACGAACATGTAGTAGGGCACCATGCCCATCGCGTTCTGCCGCCGCCACATGTGCGCCCACGTGGCCGCGTCGTCGTTGATCGTGCGGATCAGGGGCGCCTGGGTCCGAACCGTGGCGCCGGTGTCCAGGATGCGCCGCACCGCCGAACCCACCGCCTGGGGTTCGAGCTCCCGAGGGTGCGAGAAGTGCGCCATGAACGCGAGGTTCTTGCCCGACGTGACCACCCGCTCGAACAGCTTGAGCGTGTCGTCGGCGTCGGGGTCGGTGACGAACCGGCCGGGCCAGTAGGCCAGCGACTTGGTGCCGATCCGGATCGAGTCGATCTGCGGCAGGTCGAGCAGCGGCTCGACGTAGCGGCGCAGCACCGGCTCGCCCATGATCATGGGGTCGCCGCCCGTGAACAGCACCGAGGTCACCTCGGGGTGGCGGCGGATGTAGCCGACGAGCGCGTCGACGTCGCCGGAGGCGAACTTCAGGTCGGGCTCGCCGATGAACTGCGCCCAGCGGAAGCAGTAGGTGCAGTAGGCGTGACAGGTCTGCCCCTGCTTGGGGAAGAACAGCACGGTCTCGGGGTATTTGTGCTGCATGCCGGGCACCGGCTCGTCGCCGATCTTGGGCACGTTCAGGTCGAGCTGACCGGCCGGATGGGGGTTGAGCCCCATGCGCACCTCGTTGGCCGCCGCCGTCAGCTGCTTGACGGGGGCGTTCGTCCTGATGAGGTTCGCCAGACGGGAGACATCCGCTTCGGGCAGCATGTCCTCTTGGGGAAAGACGAGCCGATAGATCGGGTCGTCGGGGACCGCGGACCAGTCGATGAGCTCGTCGACGACGTAGGCGTTGGTGCGGAACGGCAGCACCGTCGCCACCGCGCGGACCCGTAGCCGCGCCTCCTCGCCGAACCCGGCCTTCTCGCGAAGCAGGTCGTCGAGATGTTTCGTCGTGTATGCCCGGAAGCCGCGGGTTCCCTCGTTAAAGATCACTCGGCCTTCCCTTCTCGGTAGTTTTTCCGATCTCGTGTAAACCAAGGAGGCCCTTCAGGCGTCTGGGCATCCTCTATACCGGTATCGGCCGGTCCCGACAGCCGAATTCAGGATTTGGTAAAGACCGTAGTCATGATTTTTGCCTCTCGCGACATATCTCGAATGGGGGTAATCTGGCCTATGTGACGACAGAAGACCCAGGTCAGCGCGCCTCCGACGCCGACCGCGACCGGGTGGCGGCGATCATCGCCGAGGGCCTGGCCACCGGCCGCCTCACCACGGCCGAGCACGCCGACCGCCTCGAAGCCACCTACGGCGCGGTCACCATGGGCGAACTGGTCCCGATCACCAAAGACCTGCCGTCGACCGTCGCGAACGCCGCCCCGGCCGACGTCGGCCGCAAGAACATCACCGCCGCGTTCAGCAAGGTCATCAAGAACGGCCGCTGGGTGCCCGGCCGCCACCTTCGCCTTCGGGCCCGCTTCGGCGCGCTGATCATCGACCTGAGCGGCGCGGTGCTGCCCGGCCGCGAGATCACCGTCGACATCAGCGCCGCGTTCAGCAAGGTCATCATCCGCGTGCCCGACAACGCCAACGTCATCGACGACGGCAGCGCCGTCTTCGCGAAACGCGTCGTCTCGGGCGGCGAGAAGGACGACGGCCCGGTGATCCGGGTGACGGGCAACGCGGCCTTCTCCAAGGTCATCGTGTCCCGAAAGGTGTGGGACCCGAATCTGCGCGGATAGGGCGAGCCGACGGACGGCGCATCGACCCGCCCCGCCTACCATTCACTGAGATTCCCGGATCGATTGGATGGCGCCGTGGCCGTATCGTCGCCGGTCGCGCTCGACGCCATGGGCGGCGACCACGCGCCAGAACAGATCGTCGCGGGGGCCGTCGTGGCCGTCAGGGAGCTCGGGATCCCGGTCGTACTGGTCGGCCAGCCCCGCCCGCTCCACGACCTCCTGTCCCGGTACGGCGCCGCGTCCGAGATCCCCATCGTCCGCGCCGAAGAGGCGATCTCCATGGACGAGGGCGCCCTCGCCAGCCTCCGCCGCCCCCGCTCCAGCATCGCCGTCGCCTGCCACCTCGTCCGCAGAGGCGACGCCTCGGCGGTCGTGTCGGCGGGCTCGACGGGCGGCGTCGTCGCCACCGCCAAACTGCGCCTCAAGACCCAGCCGGGCGTGCTCCGCCCCGCCATCGCCGTCGCGCTGCCCACCGTCCCCGATCCGACGATCCTGCTCGACGCGGGCGCCAACGCCGACGCCAAGCCCGAGATGCTGGTGCAGTTCGCGCACCTGGGTGTCGCCTACGTCGCCACCGCCCTCGGCCACGACAACCCCCGTGTCGGCCTGCTCACCATCGGCGCCGAGGCCGAGAAGGGCAACAAGGTCGTCAAACGCGCCCACGAACTGCTGGAGACCGCCCCCGGCATCCACTTCGCCGGCAACGTCGAGGGCCACGACCTGCTGTCGGGCCGCGTCGAGGTGATCGTCGCCGACGGCTTCACCGGCAACGTGGCGCTCAAGACCATGGAGGGCAGCGTGCGCTACGCCTTCGGCCAGCTCCGCCAGGCCGTCGACGGCAGCGCGGTCGCCAAATTCGGCGGCCTCCTCCAGCGCCCCCGCCTGCGCGGCCTCTACGAACGTCTCGACCCCGAGGCGCACGGCGGCGCGGTGCTGCTCGGCCTCAACGGCTGCGTGGTGATCGCCCACGGCTCCTCCCGCGCGAAGGGGGTCGCGGCGGCCTGCGAACTGGCCGCCCGGCTGGCCGGCGAGGGCGTCGTCGACAGGGTCGGCGAGCGCATCGCGGCCATCCCCAGGTCCCACCGGTTGTGGTTCTCCGACCGGCGGTAACCCTGGCGACGACGGCGGTTGCGCGTCGCTAGGCTTTGTGTATGACCGACCCACAACTCGTGCTCGCCGAGCGTGTCCAGCAGGCGCTGGCCACCGCGTTCGGCCAGGAATACGCCGCCGAGGATCCGCTGATCAGGCCCTCCCAGTTCGCCGACTACCAGGCGAACGTCGCGATGAGCCTGGCCAAGCGACTCCGACGCGCGCCGCGAGATGTGGCCCAGGAGATCGCCGCCAACCTCGACCTGCCCGGCACCGTCGAGGTGAGCGGCCCCGGCTTCCTCAACCTGCGCTTCCACGACTCGTGGATCGCCGCCCAGGCCGGCGACATGCTCGCCGACGACCGGCTCGGCGTGGCCCGCGAGCTCCCGTCGAAGACGGTCGTGGTCGACTACTCCGCGCCCAACGCCGCCAAGGAGATGCACGTCGGCCACCTGCGCACCACCGTCGTGGGCGACGCGCTGGTCCGCGTACAGGAGCATCTCGGCAACCGGGTCGTCAGGCAGAACCACCTCGGCGACTGGGGCACCCCGTTCGGCATGCTCATCGAGCACCTCCTCGACATGGGCGAGGAGGCGGCGGTCGCCCAGCTCGAGGCCGGCAACGGCAACGACTACTACCAGGCCGCCCGCGCCAAGTTCGACGGCGACGCCGAGTTCAACCGCAGGGCCCGCGCCCGCGTGGTGACCCTCCAGGCCGAAGACCCCGAGACCATGCGCCTGTGGCGCATCTTCATGGACGCCACGGTCCGCTACTTCAACAAGGTCTACGTCCAGCTCGGCGTCACCCTGACCGACGACGACATCGCCGGCGAGAGCATGTACAACCACGCCCTCGCGCAGGTCTGCGACGACCTGCAGGAGCGCGGCATCGCCGAGATCAGCGACGGCGCGTTGTGCGTCTTCCCGCCCGGCTTCACCGGGCGCGAGGGCGCTCCGCTCCCGTTCATGATCAGAAAATCCGATGGCGGGTACGGATACGCGACCACCGACATGGCCACCATGCGCTACCGGGTGCAGGACCTCAAGGCCGACCGCATCCTCTACGTCATCGGCGTCACCCAGTCGCTCCACATGCAGATGTTGTTCGCCTCGGCGAAGATGGCCGGCTGGTTGCCCGACCACGTCTCGGCCGAACACGTCCAGATCGGCAGCGTGCTCGGCAGCGACGGCAAGATGTTCAAGACCAGGGCCGGCAAGTCGATCAAGCTGCTCGAACTTCTCGACGAGGCCGAGAGCCGGGCCGCGGCCGTCCTGGCCGAGCGCGACTACGACGACGCCACCCGCACCGAGATCGCCCACGCCGTCGCCATGGGCGCGGTCAAGTACGCCGACCTGTCGGTCAGCCACGACAGCGAGTACGTCTTCGACTTCGACCGCATGCTCGCCCTGACCGGCAACACCGGCCCCTACCTCCAGTACGCCACCGCGCGCATCCGCTCCATCTTCCGGCGCGGCGAATACGACCCGGCCGCCTCCTACGGGCCGATCGTCATCACCCACCCGGCCGAACGCGCCCTGGCCCTGCAGCTGCTCGGCTTCGGCCCGGTCGTCGCCGAGGTGGGCGCCCGCAACGAGCCCCACCGCCTGGGCGCCTACCTGTTCGACCTGGCCAGCGCGTTCACCACCTTCTACGACAACAACCCGGTGCTCAAGGCCGACTCCGACGAGGCGCGTCAGTCCCGGCTCGCGCTGTCGCAGCTGACCATGCGGGTGCTCGTGCAGGGCCTCGACCTCCTGGGGATCGAGGCGCCCGAGCGGATGTAAATCCGCGGATCGGCGCGCCTCAGAACACGAACAGGTCACGGCCGTCTAGTGTGGGCGCGGTCAAGGGAGCGTCTGCGGTGCGTAAAGCAGACGTCCACCTGCCGTGGGGGAGTCAGCGCGTGAGCATGGATGTAACAGCCCGGCCGGGGTCGTCCGGCAGCGCCGACACCACTGAGCTGCACCGCTACGCCGAAGCGCTGCTCGTCCACCTCACCGCCGACGGCGGACCGCCGCCGCCACCGCCCGGGGCGATCGACGTCCCGGGCTACTGGCTCTCCCCCGCCGTCCGCGCCCTGGCGCTGATCCTCAGCGGCGACGACGCGATGGAGCCGCTGTCCGAGGCCGCCCAGCTCGACGGCGCCAAGACGGCGCTGTTCCTGTGCCTGGCCTTAGCCGTCTGCGGCCACGGCGACCGCATCCACGCCTCGTGGCTCGGCACCGCCTTCGGCGACCTGTCCTCCGAACACCCGGTCACGGCGGGCCAGCGCGCGTTGTGGCTGGCCGCCGCCCGGGGAGCCTACGGACCGGCCGGCAAGATCTTCGTACTGCGCAAGCTCGACGCGGTCGAGGTGCTCCACGACGACGACGTGTGGCTGAAGGCGCTCGTCCCGGCCGAACCCGGCCTGGTGGTGCCGCCGTCGCTGAACGACTTCCCCGAGCTGGCCCAGATCCCGGAGCTGGGCTGCCCCGTGCAGGCCGCCACCCGGCTGGCCAGGCTCCGCCACCGGTGTGAGGAGATCACCTCCGTGCCGCCCCCCACGGGCGCGTTGTCGAAGACCCGCGCGGTGTGGCCCGACACCGAGCCGATGGCGGTGTTGTCGGCCCTCGTCGGCTCCCCCGAACCCGAGGGCCCGTTGAGCGCTCTGAACGGCCACCTGCTCGACGACCTGAAGCCCGGCGCCGACCCCTACCTGGCGGCGCTCGCGCTCCACGTCGCGGCCCCCGCGATCAGCACCGCGGCGGCCCATCTCGCCGACCGCACCGACGCCGAGCAGCCCGAGACGCTGGTCCTGCCGATCCTCGGGCACTCGATCACGCTGCGTCCCGACGGCCCCGACGCCGAGGCGATGGCCGACGCCGAGCGCCGCATCATGGCCGGCTACATTCCGCGGCGTCCGTCGCCCATGCCCGGTTATCTGGCCGCGCTCGGCGGCCTGGTCGTCTTCACGCTCGGTTTCGTCCTCTCGATGATCCTGGCGGTCGTCGGAGTCGGAATAGGCGCTTTGGGGGCGTGGTTGTTGTGGCGCTTCCGCGGCCGTGAGAAGGCCGATCTGGCATTGGTCAACGCACAAGTGGCCGAACTCCACGAACTGGCCACTTCAGCGGTCTGGGCCCTGCACGAATATGCCCGTGAGGCCAAAACGCGCCGAGACCAGGCCATTTCCGACGTCGCCGAAGTCGGGCGGCTGTTGAAACGCGGGCCACGCGCCGGTTAGCCAGGTCTGAAAGCGGCCACGCGCACCAGGCCCTGAAGCGGTGCTTCGCACAGCCTCGATCAGGGCCGGAGCCAGGATTGTCGTACTTCGGTATCTCGCGGTCACCGGTGGAGCAATCCGGATTTTCGGGGAAGAACGAGAGACCCGGCCTGCGGAATCCCTCGCAAGCCGGGTCGAATGGTCGGTCGGGGCTGGTCGGAACATTCCCCTGAGTGTCGGACGGTCGTACGTGTGCGGCCGGCGGAGGGGCCGGCGAGGGGTGGGTGGTGAGAGGCCTCGGCGTCGCCTCTCCACCCGCTCGGCGAGGTGACCGTTAGGCGGTGGTCACTTCGACGTTCGACGGCGTGAGCAGGAACACCTTGTCGGCGATCCGCTCGATGCGACCCTCACAGCCATAAGCGAGGCCGGCCGCGAAGTCGACCATTCTGGTCGCCTCCAGGGTCGACATCGTCGCGACGTCCATCACGATCGTGTGGCCCTCGCGGAAGTGACGGCCCACGGTGAGCGCGTCGTCGTACTTCCTCGGGCGTACCATCACGATTCGCGACGGTTCGCCCGCCGGCTGCCAGCGTTTCGCGGCCCTTTCCGAGGCCGGCATCCAATCGTCTTCGTATTCCTCTTCCCCATAGGGCTCTTCCGAATATTGCTCGGCTCCGCCCAGGCCAAGGTAGGTCGCTACCTTGCGCACTGCCCCCATCGGCTTCGTCCTTTCCGGGTTTGTCCCGACACAAGGGACGCTAACCGACCATTCTCTTATGGCGACTCGACACGCCTATACATGGGATTCTCTTTGTCGCGGGTCGTCAGTTGCCCCGTGACATGCGCGCCTGCACCGTAGATTCGTTTACCGACCAGCCATTCAAGGGTAACCCGACGAGCTTCCGCCTGCTGGAAGGTCAGATAACCAGATCGACGATGAGCACCATTGTGGCGGAAATGCGGCATTCGCTAAACAGATTATTCGAGTGCCGAATCAATTCGCTGGACAACGAACTCCGACCACAGAGCGTGACCAACCGGATCCCCCGGACGAATTGCACAGATCATGGGAACTACCCGTGCCCACCGGAGCGCCATATATGCGGGAATGCCCGTCGGGCACCGAAGGCGAAGACTGCGGGGGCACCTCATACTCCCCGCCACTTTCAACCTATAGCGGACGCCCGGGCTTGCCGCAAGACCCCCGTGACCCCGCACAATCGGTGGCCCGAACCACTTCCAGGGGGAAAACACCCATGCGCGTACTGCTGTCGACCATCGGCTCACGGGGCGACGTCCAGCCGCTGGTGGCGCTCGCCACGGAACTCCGCGCCCTCGGCCAGGACGTCCGCCTGTGCGTCCCACCCGACTTCCGCGACTGGATCGAGGGCCTCGGCCTGCCGGTCACCCCGATCGGCCCCGAACTCCGCACCCTGACCGCCGCCACCCCAGCCACCCCGCCCACCCCGGAGCAGCTCCGCCGCCTGGCGGAAGCCTCCGTGACGGCCCAGTTCGAGACCGTGATGACCGCCGCGAAGGACTGCGACCTCATCGTGGCCGCCACCGCCATCCAGGTCGCCGCCCGCTCGGTCGCCGAGGTCCTTGAGATCCCGTACGTCTTCACGGCCTTCTGCCCGATCGTGTTCCCTTCCGTCCACCACGCCCCGGCCCCCGCACCCGGCCTGCCGCCGGTCGAAGGCGACAACCAGACGTTGTGGGCCGAAGACGCCGCCCGCTTCACCGCGAGCTTCGGAGCAGCCCTCAACAACCACCGCACGACACTGGGCCTGAGCCCGGTGACCGACGTACGCGCCCACATCTTCGCCGACCACCCGATCCTGGCCGCCGACCCGACCTTGGCCCCCTGGCCCGAGCCGTTCGGCGACGTGGTGCAGACGGGGGCGTGGATCCTCCCCGATGACCGCCCCCTGTCAGCCGAACTGTCGGCCTTCCTCGACGCCGGCGACCCACCGGTGTACTTCGGCTTCGGCAGCATCCGGGCACCCCGGGGGCTGGCCGAGGCGATGCTCGAAGCGGCCAGAGCGACCGGGCGGCGGGCCGTCCTGTCCCGAGGCTGGGCCGACCTGCTGCCCGCCGAGCCCTGCCCGGACGTCCTGTCGATCGGCGAGGTGAACCAGCAGGCCCTCTTCCGCCGGGTGGCCGCGGTCGTCCACCACGGCGGCGCCGGGACGACGGCGGCCGCGCTGGGCGGGGCGCCGCAGGTGGTGGTTCCGCAGGTGTACGACCAGTACTACTGGGCTCAGCGGGTGCATCGTCTGAACGTGGGCATCGCCCACCCTCCCGGGGTGCCGACGGCCGAGTCCCTGACGGTGGCGCTGAGCGAGGCGCTGTGGCCTGACCTCGCCAACAACGCCGCCGGCCTGGCCGAGGAGATGCGCACCGACGGCGCGAGGATCGCGGCGAACCACGTGTTGAAGCTGGCCGCGGAGGCGCGCCTCCGGACATGACGAAGCCCGGCCGTATGGCCGGGCTGGGACCGGGGTCCCGCACCAACTGCCCCGTGGGGGGCGACGGGCAGGCACAAGGTCGGCTGCTCAGCGGCCGGCCTCGTGCCTCTGCTGGATTCGAACGGCCAGGTTCCCGCGAACCAGGAGCACCGGCCGTGGCCGACGAAACGTGCGCCTACGCATGGCAGAGCCAACGCCGGCGATCGGCAGAGGTCAGGGCCGACGCGGAGCCACGACGATGTGAGCCATGAAAACGGGGATCCATCTCGACTCGGCCTCGCGGTCGTGCCGTTGAAGGTGGGCATCTGTCCAGGGGACAGGGAGTGTCACCCCTAGAAGATCCAGGCCGAGACCAGTGAACTCTGTCGGTGCCAACTTACGAACGACACAGCCCAGCGGTGTGCCGTCTGGTAGCCCTCACGTCTCCCCGGGAGTGCCGCCGGGGCAGCGGAGCCGCAGCATTGCCGCAGAACGCACGAAGCCCGGCCGGATGACCGGGCTCCAAGAACACGCGCAAACTACGAAGCCGGCCCTCGCGCCTGACGCCAGGCCCATACCGAAGGCGTGCCGGAAGCCTAAGTCCAGCCGGCACGCCTTCAAACAGATGCCGCAGAGACGACGAAAGACCGGCCGCGCGGCCGAGCCAGAACAACACCCGCAACCACCAAAGCCGGCCCTCCCCGCTGACGCCAGGCCGATACCCGATGGCGTGCCGGCAGCTTGCACGCGCCCTGGAAACGACGAAAGCCCAGCCAAACGGCTGGGCTCACCCCATGAAACGCCTTCGGTAGAAAAACGACGAAAGCCCGGCCGCATGGCCGGGCAGAGAAAACACCCCCACACGAATAACCC
>NZ_BBXC01000011.1:352112-609701 GCF_001570525.1 Herbidospora sakaeratensis | reverse complement strand
CCACGATCATCAGGTAGCGCTGCTGGTTGGCCAGCTTGTAGACCTGCACCGCCTCGAAGAGGTTGTTCGTGGTGTCGGTCATGATGGTCTGGTAGCTGGTGCCGAAGCTGCCGGGGAAGTTGCCGATCGGCATGCTGGCCCGGTAGATGCGGCCGTTGTCACCGGCGAAGAACAGGTACATGTTCTGGTCGTCACCGATGAGCGCCTGGTCGATCGGGCCGGTGCCCGAGTTGGAGATGCTGCCCGAGAACAGCGTCTGCGGCGACGACCAGCCGTTGGCGTTGGTCGGGTTGCTGGAGGTCCGGTAGGAGAACGCCGGGCCGCCCCACTGGTAGGCCAGCACCCAGATGCTCTTGGGCGCGAAGTAGAACAGCGACGGCGCGACCGTGCCCGAGTTCATCGCGTTCTGGGTCGCCGAACCCATCTGGGAGTAGTTGCTGAACAGGGAGAAGTTCATCGAGCCCCAGCTCGACCCGAAGTCGTGGGTGGTGGCGTAGACGAGCTGCTGCCCGTTGTACGGGGCGACGGTGAAGTCCTTCAGCGACACCCAGCCCGAACGCGGCTGCGCGAGCGCGCCGGTCGAGGTCCACCGGTAGGTCGAGGGCAGGTTGCAGTTGCCGGTCGGCGAGGGCGTGGGCGTCGGCGAGGGCGACGGGTTGGGGTTGCCGCCGCCGATCTGGACGAGCTGCCACTGCTGGTTGTTGCCGCCCCAGTCGTCGTACTGGACGACGTTGGCGTTGTCAGCCGTGGACGCGCCCTGCACCTCGAGCGCCTTGTTGCTGTGGCGCGCGATGAAGCGCACGTAGCCGCCCGCGCTGTCGGCCAGGCGCCACTGCTGGTTGGTGCCGTTGCCGTCGCTCCACTGGATGATCGCCGCGCCGTTGGCGGTGGAGACGCCGGAGACGTCCAGCACCTTGCCGCTGTGGCGGGACTTGATGCGGTAGTAGCCGCCGCCGGAGTCGACGAACTGCCACTGCTGCTGGTTCTGGTCGTTACGGGTCCACTGGGTGATGCGGGCGCCGTCGTTGGTCGCCAGGTTGTAGACGTCCAGGGCCTTGCCGCTGTTGCGGTTGACCAGGACGTACCAGGCGTTGGTGTCGACGGTGGCGGCGTTGGCCGAGGGTAAGGCCACGAACAGCGCCGCCACCAGAGCGGCGATGACGGCAATGGGTTTGAACTTCACGTTTTACTCCGATTTCATCCGACTTGGACGAGTTGCCACTGCTGGTTGGTGCCGTTCCAGTCGTCGTACTGGACGATGTTGGCCCCGTCGGCCGTGGAGGCTCCCTGAACCTCCAGGGCCTTGCTGCTGTGCCGTGCGATGAGCCGGACGTAGCCGCCGCTGTCGGCGACACGCCACTGCTGGTTGGTGCCGTTGCCGTCGCTCCACTGGACGACCGCCGCGCCGTTGGCGGTGGAGACGCCCGAGACGTCGAGCACCTTGCCGCTGAGGCGGGACTTGAGGCGGTACCAGCCGCTGCCCGAGTTCACGAACTGCCACTGCTGGTTGGTGCCGTTGTTGCGGGACCACTGGGTGATGCGGGCGCCGTCGGCCGTGGACAGGCCGTAGACGTCGAGTGCCTTGCCGCTGTTGCGGTTGAGCAGCACGTACCAGGCGCTGGTGTTGATCCCGCCGCCCGACGTCGGGGTGGGCGTCGGGGTCGGGGTGGCGCCGTTGTTGAGGGCACTCAGGACCGAGTTGTACGCGGCCTTCTTGTTGCCCGAGGAGTCGAACAGGAGCGCGTTGTCACTGCCGCGCCAGGAGTCGCTGTCGCGGATGCCCCAGACCGTGATGCCGTTGCACCGCGCCACGTTCAGGCAGGCGCGGGTCACGCCGGCGAAGATGTTGGCCTGGTTGGAGCCCTGCAGGACGTCGAGTTCGGTGATCTCGACGTCGACGCCCAGGTCGGCGAAGCGCTGGAGGTTGGCCTGGTAGTCGCTGGACAGGGAGCCGCCCAGGTGGGACTGGAAGCCGACGCAGTCGATCGGCACGCCCCGCGACTTGAAGTCGCGCACCATGTTGTAGATGCCGGTGCTCTTGGCGTTGATTCCGTCGGTGTTGTAGTCGTTGTAGCAGAGCTTGGCCCCGGGGTCGGCGGCGCGCGCAGCTCGGAAGGCCGCCTCGATCCAGTCGTTGCCGGTGCGCTGGAGGTTGGAGTCGCGCCGCCCGCCGCTGCCGCCGTCGGCGAACGCCTCGTTGACGACGTCCCAGGAGTGGATCTTGCCCCGGTAGTAGGTGGCAACCCGCGTGACGTGGTTGATCATCGCGCTGCGCAGGTCGGAGCCCTCCATGCCGCGCGCCCAGCTCGGCTGCTGCTGGTGCCAGAGCAGGGCGTGACCGCGGATCTTCATGCCGCGCGAGATCGCGTGGTTGGCGATGCGGTCGCCGTTGCCGAAGCTGAAGTTGTTGCGCGACGGCTCGGTCGCGTCCCACTTCATCTCGTTCTCGGCGGTGACCTGGTTGAACTCCCGGTTCAGGATGTTCATGTACGTCGAGTCGCCCATCCGGCCCGCGGCGATGGCCGCGCCGAAGTAGCGCCCGCCGCGTTCGGCCGCCGAGGCGCCCAGTGTCGAGGCGGCGTCGGCCGGCCCGGTGAGCGTCACCGACAGGCCGGCGCCGAGCAGCGCCGCGGTGACCAGGGACAAGATTCGTTTCATGAACGGGGTCGCCTTTCTTGGGTAGGGGGGTCGCCCGGTCGCCCGGTCCGGTCGTCCTGCCACGAACGGACCGGGCGGCTGAGAACGGCTAGGGAGTGGTGAGGTCGAAGCGGTTCACGGTCACCGCTCCGCCGAGCGCGCTGGTGGCGTAGTTGAAGATGCCGAACCGGTAGCCCATGAAGAACTGCCAGGCGTTGTTCAACGTGAAGGCCGGGCCGAGCGTGGTGAAGTTCGTCCCGTCGGTGCTGTAGGAGAAGCGGGCCGTGCGTCCGGAACCCGGCCGGATGTCGGCGTTCACCCGCAACCAGATCTTGCCGCCGGAGATGTTCGCGCCGGCCTGTTCGCTGCCGGTGCCGGTGGTCGCCCAGCTGCTGTTCATCGTCAGCCCGTTGGTCATCGAGACCCGGTAGGCGCCGTTGTCGCGTCTGACCCCGATCCAGGCCGACTGGTCACGCAACATCGCCAGGCCGGCCCGGTCGCCGTTGGCCATCTGCGAGTAGTCGAGCTCGATCGTCGCCGTGGACGACGGGCCCTGGATGCGGTGGGTCAGCGTGTTGCGGGCGTTGTAGATGTCGTTGGTCACCGTCGCGGTCTGCAGGCGCAGGCCGTTGCCGGTGGAGAAGCGGCTGGTGTCGGGGTTGTGGTTCCACTCCCACCGGTGGCCGAGACTGCCCCCGGAGAAGGTGTCCGGGCCGATCATGGAGGCGACCGTGCGGTTGGTCTGGATGTTCGGCTTGGGGTAGTTCACGCCCCAGCCGCCGTTCACCGTCTGGATCACCGGCCAGTCGTTCACCCAGTTGATCGGCGCGAGCGCCGGCACCCGGCCGCCCGGGTAGGCGTCGACGAAGGACATGTAGTACCAGGCGCCGCTCTGGGTCTGGACCAGCCCGCCCTGGTGCGGGGTGCCGCCGCCGGAGATCGGGCTCGGCATGTTGAGCAGGACCTGCTGCATCGTGTACGGACCCCACGGGGAGGTCGAGCGCAGCACGTACTGGCCGTTGGCCGGGCGGGTCAGCCAGATGTAGTAGTAGTTGCCGCGCTTGTAGAAGCGCGCGCCCTCCAGGGTGCCCACGCTGCTCGGGGTCTGGAAGACCTGCTGGGCGCGGACCTGGCTGAGGCCGTCGGCCGACAACTGGGCGACGCTGATGGTGCCGTTGCCGTAGGCGACGTACATCGTGTCGTTGGTGTCGATGAGCAGGCCGGCGTCGTAGTAGCACTGGTTCATCCGGGCGCGCTTGGTCCACGTGCCGTCGACGGCCGAGGCGGTGTAGACGTAGGTGCGGTTGAACTCGGTGCAGCCGTACCAGTAATAGGTGCTGTTACTGGGCCGGTAGTTCAGCGTCGAGGCCCAGATGCCCTTCACGTACGCCCGTCCGCCGTTGAGGTCGTAGGCGTTGGAATCGAAGTCGAGGCGGGGGACCGAGTGGCCCGCGTACTCCCAGTCGACCAGGTTGTAAGAGCGCAGGATCGGCGCGCCCGGCGAGTAGTGCATGGTCGAGGCGGAGTAGTAGTAGGCGTCGCCGACCCGGATGATGTCGCCGTCGGCGAAGTCCTGCCACACCACGGGGTTGGTGTAGTTGCCGCCGGGGTTGGGCGTGGGAGTGGGCGTGGGGGTCGGGGTGGCACCGCCGACCGGCACGAACTGCCACTGCTGGTTGGCGCCGCCCCAGTCGTCGTACTGGACGATGTTTCCGCCGTCGGCCGTGGAGGCGCTCTGCACTTCCAGGGCCTTGTTGCTGTGCCGCGCGATCAGCCGGACGTAGCCGTCGGGGGAGTCGGCGAGCCGCCACTGCTGGTTGGTGCCGTTGAGGTCGGTCCACTGGACGACGGCCGCGCCGTTGGCGGTGGAGACGCCGGAGACGTCGAGCACCTTGCCGGACAGGCGCGACTTGACGCGGTAGTAGCCGCCGCCGGAGTCGACGAACTGCCACTGCTGCTGGTTGCCGTTGTTGCGGGTCCACTGGGTGATGCGGGCGCCGTCGGCGGTGGACAGGTTGTAGACGTCCAGGGCCTTGCCGCTGTTGCGGTTGACCAGCACGTACCACGCGTTGGTGTCGACCGTCGCGGCCGACGCCTGCTGGGTGGTGATGAACGCCCCCACCAGCAGTAACGAGGAAAGTATCGCCAGCAGGCGTCTCACAGGAACCTCCAGAGGTTGTTGGCCGAGCCGTTGTCGTCGGCGAGCACGGCCTGCGCGCCCTGAGCGGTGCCGCTCAGGCCGAGGACCCGGCCGCCGTTGGCGCACTGGATGCGGAAGGCGGCGTTGGACCCGTAGCGCAACCGCCAGCGGTGGTCGTTCGCGCCGTTGTCGGCCCACTGCAGGACGCGGGAGCCGGCGGCGGTGGCGGCGTTCTCCACGCCGAGCACCTTCTGGCTGTTGGAGTTGCGCAGGCGCAGGTAGCCGCCGGTGTCGACGAGCGCCGTCCACAGGTGGTCGGCGGTGCCGGTGTCGCCCCACTGCACGACGAGCGCGCCGTCGGCGGTGGACATGTTCGTGACGCCCAGGACCATGCCGGTGCCGACGTTCTGGATGCGCCGCGCGCCGTTGGGCACGAACCGCCACAGGTTGTCGCCGCTGCCGTTGTCGGAGTCCTGGACGGCCTGCGCGCCGTTGGCCGTGGAGCCGTTCTGGGTGCCGAGCAGTTTCGAGCTGTTGACGTTGCGGATCTTGACCGCGCCGTCGCCGTTGTCGGTGATCGTCCAGCGGTGGTCGGCGGTGCCGTTGTCGGCCCACTGGAGCACGCGGGCGTTGTCGGCCGTCGACATGTTCTCGACGCCCAGCACCTTGTTGCTGTTGACGTTGCGGAACCGCAGCGCGTTGCCGTCGACGATCGGCACCCAGTCGTGGTCGGCGGTGCCGTTGTCGGTCCACTGCAGCGCGAGGCCGCCGTCGGCGGTGGACATGTTCTGGATGCCGAGGGCCAGCCCGCTGGCCGCGTTGATCAGGCGGAAGCTGGCCGAGCCGCCGCCCCCTCCGCCACTGGTCGCGAAGTAGACGACGTAGTTGTGGTTGTGCGCGTCGTAGAAGGGGCCGAGGTTGATCGACCCGTTGGCGGTGAAGGCCAGCGACGACGTGCTCGTGCGGGTGATCGTCGAGGGGGTCAGGGCCGGGGCCGCCGACAGGGAGGTGCTGCCGTAGTTGCCCGACAACACGACCGGGCCATACACGATCGCCTGGAGGTTCGGGTTGTCGTTGGCGGCCTTCATGAGCACGCGCATCGGGAGCTGCACGGTCACGGTGTCGCCGGAGGTCCAGCTGCGGGTCAGGGCCGCGTAGGTGCCCGGCGTGGTGGTGATGTTCTGCGGTACGCCGTTGACGCTGACCGTCGCGCCCAGGGTCCAGCCCGGGATGCGGATCTGCATCGTCCACGAGCCGCTCACGTTGCCGGTGACCTGCAACGACGTGGTGTCGGTGACCGGGTAGGAGGTGGTCTGGGTGACCGTGATGCCGCGCTGCGACCAGTTGAGCGTCGAGGGCTGGAACAGGTTCACGAACAACGTGGTGCCGTTGTGGAAGTAGATCGAGTCCATCAGCTTGGTGTTGGTCTCGATGCCGGTGCCCTGGCAGCACCACATGGAGTTGTAGTCGGTGCTCCACGTGCCGCCGCCCCACGCCGGGCCGACGCCGCGCCGCCCGCCGGGGTTGAGCGGGGTGAAGTAGGTGACGTGGCCGCGCGAGTCGGCCGGGTTCTGCTGCCCGATCAGGTGGTTGATCAGCGCGTTCTCGTAGAAGTCGAAGTAGTCGGCCCGGGAGGGGTTGAGCTGCCAGAGCTCCCGGGTCAGCTTGAGCATGTTGTAGGTGTTGCACGCCTCCCCGGTGTCTCTGGACAGGTAGCCCGCGATGGCGTTGGGGGCGCGGAAGTGCTCGGCCTGGCTGTTGGAGCCGTTGGCGTAGCTGTGCGCGTTGACGGTCATCGTCCAGGCGTTGGCCGCGATGTCGCGGTAGCGCGTCGTGCCGGTGGCCTTGTACTCGCGGGCCGCGCCGATCCACTTGGGCACCTGCGTGTTGGCGTGCAGGCCGTTGAGCTGGTCCTGGTTGGAGGCCAGCGGGTTGAAGACGGCCGCGTGGTCGAACCGCTGGGCGGTGACGAGCCAGCGGGAGTCGCCGGTCATCTGGTAGAGGTCGGTCAGCACCGCGTTCATGCCGCCGAACTCGGTGCCGAGCATCGACTGCATCTGGCTCGACGACAACCGCGAGGTCCGGGTGTCGACCCAGCCGGCCAGGTTCAGCAGCACCGTCCGGGCCTCGGTGTTGCCGATCAGCCGCCACACGTCCAGCAGCCCGGCGAGGGTCTTGTGGATGCAGTAGTAGGGCACGTTGCCGTTCGACAACGTGCGGTTCTCCACCGCGGTGATGTCCGACTCGGGGAAGCCCGACAGGTAGCCGTTGGACGCCTGGCACTTGGCCAGCTCGGCGACCATGTAGTTGGCCTTGTCGCGGCAGGTCGTGTCGCCGAGCACGGCCCACGCCTGCGCCCAGGCGGTCAGGAAGTGGCCCTGCATGTGGGAGCGGAAGGGGAAGCTCGGGGCGTCCCACCCGCCGTTGGCCGAGGCTCCGTTGGTGGATCGGCCGTGGTTGGCGCGGAAGACGTACAACAACCGGTCGACGTCGACGAACCGCAGGTAGGCGAGGGTGCGGTTCTGGTTGTCGAGCCAGCGGCCGGAGGTGAGCCGCACCTGGCCGAGGTCGAATTCGTAGGCGGACACGCCGATGTCGGCCCGTGCCCAGGGCAGCGCGGCCTGGGCG
Organism: Herbidospora sakaeratensis; assembly: GCF_001570525.1. GTDB lineage: Bacteria > Actinomycetota > Actinomycetes > Streptosporangiales > Streptosporangiaceae > Herbidospora > Herbidospora sakaeratensis. Next base: position 602,296 of record NZ_BBXC01000011.1, on the reverse strand, counting down.
GCGGAGGCGCCGAGCACCTGGCCGGCGGCCGTGAACGCGACACTCGCGCCCGCGGCCTGGAAGAGCTGGCGACGGCTCAAGGACATGGGGGAGCTCCTCGGGGATGGAGGGTGAGACGACCGGCAGGCGGTCAGGGCGGCCGGTCGTCGGTTTTCACCTGGTCAGGCCGGGTGTCAGCCTGCGGATTCTGTTAGCGATAACATTCAGCGCCAGGGAACACCCGGCGGGAAATTGCTCTTCGCCGCGGCGCTCAGAGGTGGAAGCGCCTGCACCGATGGGGCGCGGAGACGGCCGGCGCGGCGGTCTGGCGCGGGTCCGGTTCGTCGTCCGGCAGGGTGACGCGGAGATGATGGCCGGTCGCCGGGGCGTCGGCTCGGGAAACGTGCGTGACGACGAGGGCGGGTGCTCGTCGGGAAGAGGGCGCGACGGTCAGGATCGCGGAGGGGAGCATGCCGGTTCCTTGGGGGGTGAGGAGTCAGCAGGTGGAGGGGGTCCGATCAGCGGGAATGGTCACCGAAGTCTGTTATCGCTAACATTCGTGATCTCAGAGATCCATGGTCTGCTCCTGCGGAGGTTCGCGGTTGCCTGAGTACACCCAACTGCTGATTCGGCGTCAACAGTGCCGCCACCCTCGCTGAGCTGGGCATTGCCGGAGAGACTGCGCCCGGCCTGCCCATTCGCCCCGAGGGGGGCCGCACCTTTCGGTCCGTGCATGTGAAAATTTCATAGAAGTTACCTGTTGGCAACCGTAGATTTCCGGCATGGTTCGACCGGTTGTCAGATGGGCCCCGACCTGGTCGACAAAAGTTTCAGGAAAGTTGCGAAAAGTTTCGGCGAACGCTCCCGCTCGACGGGAGGAGGGTTAGCACCAGCAGCACAAACGACGCCGCGTGCCGTCCGAAAGCACCCATAGAATTCCGCTATGACCTCGACCGACGACGCCCCCCACGCCGGTCCGGCGTCCTCCGAAGCCCTGACTCTGTCCCAGCTCGCCGAGATGGCCGGGGTCTCGGTCGCCACCGTCTCCAAAGTCGTCAACGGGCGTTCCGAGGTCGGTTCCGACACCCGGGCACTCGTCGAGCGCCTCATCAGGGAACACGGGTTCCGGCGGCAGCGCCGCCGGGTGAAGCCCGCCGGGCTGGTGGAGCTCGTCTTCCACGAACTGGCCGGAGACTACCCGATAGAGATCGTCAAGGGCGTCAAGTCGGTGGCCGGGCAACACGGCCTGAGCGTGGTGGTCTCCGAGCTCGGCGGCCGGCACGTCCCCGGTCAGCAGTGGATCCAGGACGTGCTCAGCCGCCGTCCCGCCGGGGTCATCACGGTCTTCTCCGGGCCCACCGAGGAGCAGCGCGTGCTGCTCGCGACCCGTGAGGTTCCGCTGGTCGTGGTCGACCCGGCCGGAGATCCCGGGCGAGGGGTGCCGTCGGTGGGGGCCACCAACTGGAGCGGCGGGCTGGAGGCCACCCGCCACCTCCTCGAACTGGGCCACCGGCGGATCGCCATGATCACCGGGCCCGACTTCGCCCTCTCCAGCCGGGCCCGCCTCGACGGCTACCGCGCCGCCCTCGACGCCGCCGGCGTCCCGGTCGACCCCGACCTCATCTGCGTCGGCGCGTTCCAGGTCGACGACGGCGTCGTCTACACCCGGCGGCTGATGGAGCTCGACCGGCCGCCCACGGCGATCTTCGCCGCCAACGACGGGCAGGCGATCGGCATCTACCACGCCGCCCACCAGCTGGGCCTGCGCATCCCCGACGACCTCAGCGTGGTCGGCTTCGACGACATGCCGCCGTGGCGGTGGGCGATCCCGCCGCTCACGACCGTCCGCCAGCCGCTGACCGAGATGGCGGCGACGGCCGCCCTGATGCTGATCAACCTCGCCGAGGGGGAGCCCCTCCTCCAGCGGCGGGTGGAGCTCGGCACCGAGCTGGTGGTCCGGGGGAGCACAGCCCCGCCCCGGAAGTGACCGCGCGTCACGACCGCAACGACGACCAGGCGCCGTGGTCGGCCACCCGGAGCACGGCCGACAGGCCGGCCTCGTCGAAGGCGGTCTCCACCTCGGCCCGGCCCTCGGTGAAGTGGGTCCAGCCGTCGTAGTGGGCGGGGATCACCACGTCGACGTCCAGCACCGCGGCCGCCGCCGCGACCCGCCGGCCGTCCATCGAGACCGGGCGTTCCCGGAACTTGCCCCGCACCCGCGCCGCGCCCGCGTTCAGCACCGCGGCGTCGATCTCCGGCACCCGGCGGGCGATCTCGCCCACGACGCGCATCGAGGCGTTGTCGCCGCTGACGTAGACCGTCGGCAGGCCCCGGCCGGACAACACGAACCCGGTCACCTCGCAGTTGACGAAGCCGTCGGCGTCGCGTTCGCCGTCCTCCGGGCCGTGGACGGCGGGCACCGCCAGCACGAACAGGTCGCCGCCGCCGTCGGGGCGGGGCAGGGTGAAGGTCGTCCAGGGGTCGAGGGCGGTCGCGCCCAGCCGGGCGGCGGCGCCGGGCGTCGTCAGCGTGAGGACCGCTTCGGTGGCGAACGCGCGGCCCCGGTCGTCAAGGTTGTCAGGATGCGCGTCATGGCTGACCAGCACCATGTCGACGAAACCCAGTCCCGTCTCATCGACCACAGGCGGACGGGTTTTGGTCAGATAGCCGTGCGGTCCGGGAGGGTCGAAAGTGGGATCCACGACTATCCGCAGGCCACCCATGTCGACGACGGTCGTCGGGCCGCCCAGAACCGTCGCCGCGCAATCGCGCCTCGGCAGGTTCTGCTCACCACTTCGCTCGCTCACGGTCCCATGCTGCCGGTCGGCAAGTCCCCCCAGTGGCCGACACACCGCCCCGGCCGGGCGCCGAACCGCAGGTGGAAGGCCATTTATCAGCGAAAGCGCGCGGCGTCCCAATCTGGACAGCCCACTTGGCAATATCTCATCTAGCGGGACAAATAAGAGCTAACTAAACTCCCTGACAGATCGGAACGTTCTAAGGCGAACGGACCGGTTATCGTCAACCAACCGGGGAGGGTTGCAGCCCTTTTGCGTGTCCAATTTCGGACGCTCCCGGGGGGTGGCGCGATTCCTCCTTGTGCGGTGACGAATCCCCAGCACCCATGGAGGTTTCGTGTCAAGGTTAAGACTGACCGTCGCCACGGCCGCAGCGGTCGGCCTGGTGGCTGCGTTGGTCCCGGCTGGGTCGGCGGTCGCCGATCCCACCCCGACTCCCACGCCCTCGTTCACCGCCGTCCCGCTGACCAACCCCGAGGTGGTCACCGGGGCGAAGTCGCTCACCGGTCAGCTTGCCCAGAGCGACGAGGCGCTGCTCAAGGCGACCTCGACGGAACCGGTGAACGTCGTCGTCAAGCTCGACTACGACTCCCTCGCCGCCTACAAGGGCGGGGTCAGCGGATACGCCGCGACCAGCCCCAGCGCGACCGGCAAGGGGCTCGACCCCGACAGCGCCGCGGCCGAGAAGTACGTCAAGCACATCGAGGCCGTCGAGAACAAGTTCCTGGCCGCGCTGCCCGGCGAGGTCGCCGGCGCCAAGGTCGGCCAGAAGCTGCGCACCGTCTACGGCGGCGTCGCGCTCACCGTCCCCGAGAACGAGGCCAAGGACCTGCTGAAGCTGCCCGGTGTGGCGGCCGTGCAGCGGGACGGCCTGGAGAAGCCGCTGTCGACGGACGAGAGCGAGGCCATCGACGCCACGCCGGTCTACAACAGCCTCGGCGGTGCGCCGAATTCGGGCAAGGGCGTCATCGTCGGCATCCTCGACTCGGGCCTGTGGCCTGAGCACCCCATGATGGCCGACAAGCCCGGCCTGCCGACGCCCCCGGCCAAGGCCGACGGCACCCCGCGGACCTGTGACTTCGGCGACAACCCGCTGACCCCGGCAGCCGACGTCTTCGTCTGCAACAACAAGCTGATCGGCGGCCAGCCGTTCCTGGACACGTACAACATCGTGGTCGGCGGCGACGTCTACCCCGACTCGGCGCGTGACTCGAACGGCCACGGCACCCACACCGCCACCACCGCCGCCGGCGGACCGGTCGCGGACGCCAACCCGCTCGGCATCTCGCGCGGCGCGACCCACGGCATCGCCCCGGCCGCGCACGTGTCCGTCTACAAGGTCTGCGGCGCCGAGGGCTGCTACCAGACCGACTCGGCGGCGGCCGTCGGCCAGGCCATCCTCGACGGCGTCGACGTGATCAACTTCTCGATCTCCGGTGGCGCGAACCCGTACACCGACCCGGTCGAGCTCGCCTTCCTCGACGCCTACGCCGCGGGCGTGTTCGTCGCGGCCTCCGCCGGCAACTCGGGTCCCGGTGCGGCCACGACCGACCACCGCTCCCCGTGGGTGACCACGGTGGCGGCCAACACCCAGAAGCGGACCTTCGAGTCGACCATCACCTTCAGCGGTGGCGGCCCGACCATCAAGGGCGCCTCGATCACCGCCGGCATCGCCTCCGCCCTTCCGGTGGTGCGGGCGTCGGCGCCGCCGTACAGCGACGCGCTCTGCCTCACCCCCGCGCCTCCCGGCCTGTTCACCGGGAAGATCGTGGCCTGTGAGCGCGGCCCGAACCGCGTGCTCAAGGGCTTCAGCGTCCGTCAGGGCGGCGCGGCCGGCATGATCCTCTACAACAGCACGCCGCTCGACATCATGACCGACAACCACTGGCTGCCGACCGTGCACATCGACAAGCCGGCGACCGACGTCCTGCTCGCCCACCTCGCGGCCACCCCCGGCGCGACGGCGAGCTTCACCCAGGGCACCAAGACCAACTGGCAGCGCGACGTGATCACCACGTTCTCCTCGCGCGGCCCCGGCGGCGACTTCCTCAAGCCCGACGTCACCGCGCCCGGTCTGCACATCCTGGCCGGTCACACCCCCACTCCCGAGTCCCCGCTGGAGGGCCCGCCCGGGAACCTCTACCAGGTGATCGCCGGCACCTCGATGTCGTCCCCGCACGTCGCGGGCGCGGCGGCGCTGGTGTTCGCGGCCAACCCCGGCTGGACCCCCGGCCAGGTCAAGTCGGCCCTGGAGACCACGGCCCGCACCAACGTCACCAAGCAGGACCGGGTCACCCCGGCCGACCCGTTCGACATGGGCGGCGGCCGCATCGACCTGAGCCAGGCGTACAACTCGGTGCTGACCATCGACGAGACCGCGGCCGACTTCGCGATCTCCGCCGACGACCCGCTGAACCGCATCGACCTGAACATCCCCTCGGTGAACGCGCCCACCATGCCGGGCCAGATCACCACCACCCGTACCGTCAAGAACGTCACGGGCGAAGAGGTCGAGTACACCTCGCGCGGCAAGACCACCACCGCCGGCACGCACATCACCGTCACGCCGGAGCGCTTCACCGTCCCCGCGGGCGGCACCAAGGAGCTGACCATCACGATCAGCGCCCCCGACGTCCCGGACGGCCAGTACTTCGGTGAGATCGACCTCCGCCAGGAGGACGGCAACAAGGACCACCGCATCCCGGTGGCGTTCTACCGCCAGGAGGGCACGATCCCGGTCGACCAGACCTGTGCCCCGACGACCATCCCGAAGAACGCCGAGACGACCTGCACCGTCACCGTTTCCAACGGCACCCTGGACGACACCGAGGTCACCGCCACCAGCGTGCTCGACGGCCGCCTGCGGCTGAACAGCGTCACCGGCGCGACCCAGGTGAGCAGCCAGGAGGCCACGGTCACCACCACCCTCGACGGCCGCCAGCCCGACGAGCCGGTGATCACGCCGGGCGGTCTGTTCGGCTACATCCCGCTCGACGCCTTCGGCACCGCGCCGGTCCCGGTGGGCGACGAGCAGGCGGTCAACTTCACCGTCCCGGCCTACCGGTTCGCGGGGCAGACGTTCACCCGGATCGGCATCACGTCCAACGGCTACCTCGTGGCGGGCGGCACCAACGGCTCGGCGGACATCCAGTTCACCCCGCAGACGCTGCCCGACGACACCCGCCCGAACGGCGTGCTCGCGCCGTTCTGGACCGACCTCGACGGCACCGGCGCCCCCGGCGTCTACGCGACCACGCTGACCGACGGCGTGTCCGACTGGATCGTCGTCGAGTGGCGGGTGAACCTCTACGGCACCAACTCGCTGCGCACGTTCCAGACGTGGATCGGCGTCAACGGCGTCGAGGACATCAGCTTCGCCTACCCGGGCGCGCTGCCCTACCCGGGCGACGCCTACGGCCTGACCGTGGGCGCGGAGAACTCCGACGGCACCGCCGGCAGCCAGATCCCGGCGGGCACCGGCGTGACCAGCGACTACACCATCACCAGCACGCCCGGCGCGCCGGGCGAGACGCTGACCTACACGATGAAGGTCAAGGGCGCCATCACCGGCGTCGGCTCGGTCACGACCTCGGTCGTCACCGACCAGGTGAAGGGCGTCACCCAGGAAGTCGACAAGATCACCGTCCAGTAGCACGTGAACGGTGAACGGGCCCGGCGGTTCTCCGCCGGGCCCGTTTCCATTGAGAAGGATCGAATTTCCGAATCCAAATATTCATCAGCTATCGCCCGATATCATTTCGTAGCCAACATCTCGGGTTGGCCGACCAGAGCAAGGCGAAATGGTTCCTCCCCGAGCGCGCGAGCTGAACGCTCTGCAGGGCGACTTCGGAGAGGCTTGGCTGGAGGCGGTGGCGGCTGGGAGCGGCCTCTTACATGGACGCCCGGCGTCCCTGGATCTTCAAAAGGCCGATGTCGCCCTATATCTGCTGGGACTTGTGGGTGGAACGTACAATCCATCGGTGCTGGTCCAGGTGAAGACCACCGTGGACCTACGCCGGCTTGCGGATGGCGACTATAGCTATGACCTGGATATGTCGACATATGATGTTTTGCGGCGAACTGATCATGGCACGCCACGAACGCTCGCGGTCATCGGGCTGTCTCCAGATGGAGAGCATGTGCGCCTCCATGAGGAGGGGACCTTGCTGGTCGGCGCGGGAGCATGGGTGTCGCTCGAAGGCCGGCCCGCTGTTCCGAATGAATCAACCTGTGCGGTCCGGTTGCCCGCTGGAAACACACTGGATCGCGAAGGGCTCCAGCGGATGTTGTCGAGGCACGGTGTGCGCAGGTCAACTCCGGTACCGGTGGTGGACCCCTGGGAGTTATCGTGAACGCCGTGGACAACGCGTCTGGGGAGGGAGCGATGGCCGTCCCCGGGTTGGCTGACATCACGCGATATCTCCGCGATGCCGGGTGGGTGCAGGAGGACGACGACGGCCGGACCACGCTCTGGCGACCGGCTGTGGATGTCGACGAGCGGGACATCCGTGTGGTGCTGCCGGTGCAGCAGGAAGCGCGAGACTATTCCGAGCGCGCGGCAGAGGCGCTCCGGGCTGTGGCGTTCGTGGAAAAGAGGTTGCCGCAGGAAACGGCTGCCGACATGCGTTATGGCGGTGCGGACAATGTGTCCGTCCGTCTTTCGCCGGATGCGCCTTCGGGTGAGGCTCCGCTGCATATGGCGTACACGGCACTGACCGCACTTCGTGGTTATGTGATCGCCTCGGCTGCCGCGCTGGAATACAAAGAGCTGGTATTTCCGCCGAGGCGTCTCACGCGAGCCGACACATATGCGTCCCAAACCAGGATCTCGACGCGTGCGGGCAGCTTCATCCTTTCTCTGGCGCTGCCGCTCAAAGACGTCGACGATGACATGCGGTCGGATTCACAGAACGGTCAAGAGGTGATTTCCGGGGTCCCGGGAAGTCTTTTCGGCCGCCAGGTGACGAACAGAATGCTGCTGGCCGCCGAGACGGCACAGAGACTGGCGCGCGGTGTGGGCGAGGGTGACAGTCCCATCTCCGTTTTCGGGGAAGCGGGAGGACACAGAATCAACGCCACCGAGCTGGAGGCGCTCGGCTCGCTGGGAGGCCCTGATCATGACGTTTACCAGATCCGGTTCGCTCAGTCTCCGCTCGTCGCGGGTACCACTCGCCCTCGTCGGCTGAAGATCACGCCTGGCGAGCAGCGTATCCTTCGTGACGCCGCATACTTTCTTCGCACCAGGCAGCCGCGGGCCAACGTCACGGTGATCGGGCTGGTCGTACGCCTCTTCCGCGAGGGCAAGTGGGGGAAGGGCGAGGTCGTCATTCAAGGGGTCGATGACGACACCGGACAAGAGCGCCGGGTTCGGGTGGAGCTCGCGGAGTCCGATTACAACGTCGCCGTGAACGCACACAGCCAGGGTCTGCAGGTCTCCGCGGTGGGTGACCTCGACGTCCGCGGCACCCGGCGGTCGCTTCGTCACCTGAGTTCCTTCGGTGTGATCCCAGGCTTGGAAGAGTACTGATCGCGAAAACGGGCCCGGCGGTTCTCCGCCGCGCCCGTTTTCCGTCAGCGCGTCAGCACCTCGACCGGACGTCGACCGTCAGCGGCACGGTCTGAACGTCCGTGCCGTCGGTGGCGCGCAGCTGGGCCGCGTAGACGCCGACCGGCGTCGGCGGGATGGTCACCCCAACGGCCGTCTGGACGGTTCCGCCGTAGTTCGAGCCGGGCGGAATCGGGGACGTGCCCGACGTCGACGATCCCGGCGGGAGGTTCTGCACGGTCGCCCCGATGGTCGACGACCACGTCCCCTCCACGGAGACCAGGAAGTAGGTCGAGCGGCCGTAGGCCGCGTCGACGCAGATGCGTTGCTGCAGATCACGCAGGGTCCACGTCGCGGCCGACGCGGGGGCCGCCGAGGCGGCGAACAGCGCCATGAGCAGACCGGCGGTCAGGGCACGGTGGATCGTTTTCACTGACACCTCCAGGATCGCTTGTGCGGGTGCCCGTGATTATTAGAGATTTCAACCATTTACCGGAAGCTCCGCCCGATAGCGGGCTTCCGGACCTCGGAAAGGCCGATGAACGCTTCATCGTAGAGTCCTGGTATGACTTCCACCCGGTATGCACCAAACGGCATGGTTTGCACCATTGATCACCTCGCGTCGGCCGCGGGTCTGGTCGTACTGGAGAAGGGCGGGAGCGCCGCCGACGCCGCGGTGGCGGCGAACGCGGTGCTGGCGGTCACCGCGCCGCACATGTGCGGACTCGGAGGCGACCTGTTCGCGCTGGTGCACGACGGGTCGGGGGTGCACGCCCTGAACGCCTCGGGCCGCGCCGGCAGCGGGGCCGACCCCGCCCGGCTGCGGGCCGAGGGGCACGACCGCATGCCGCACCTGTACGACATCCGATCGGTCCCCGTGCCCGGATGCGTCGACGGCTGGCTCGCCCTGCACGGCAGGTTCGGCCGGTTGCCGCTCGCCGAGGTGCTGGCCCCGGCGATCCGCCTGGCGGCCGACGGCTTCCCGGCCTCCCCGCTGCTGGCCCCGGGCGCCGCGTTCATCGGTACTTTGCAGAGCGACTACGCGCACGTGCGGAACGTCGGCGACCCGATCAGGCGACCGGGCGCGGCCCGGGTGCTGGAGGCCGTCGCCGAGACCGGCCGGGCCGGCTTCTACCAGGGTGAGTTCGGCCAGGGTCTGCTGAAGCTCGGCGCCGGCGAGTACACCGAGGACGACCTCGCGAGGGACCAGGCCGACTGGGTGACCCCGCTGTCGGCCACCGTCTTCGGCCACGACGTGCACACCATCGCGCCGAACTCCCAGGGCTACCTGCTGCTGCTCGCCCTGAAGATCCTGGAGGGCCTCGACCTGCCCGCCGACCCCGCCGACCCGGCCTGGGCCGATCTGCTGATCGGGGCCGCCGTTGCCGCCGGGCACGACCGTCTCGACGTCCTGTACGAAAACGCGCCCGCCCCCCTCGACACCGCCGAGACCCGCCGGGCGCTGGTGGGCACGCCCGGCCTGACCGCTCCGGCGCGGAAGGGCGACACCACCTACCTGTGCGCCGTCGACGCCGACGGCATGGGCGTCTCGCTGATCCAGTCGAACGCCGCCGGGTTCGGCAGCCTGCTGTTCGAGCCGTCGACCGGCGTCAACCTGCACAACCGCGGCATCGGCTTCTCCCTGACCGAAGGCCACCCGGCCGAGTACGGCCCCGGCCGCCGCCCGCCGCACACCCTCGCGCCCGCCCTGATCACCCGCCCGGACGGCTCGTTGCGCACGGTCGTCGGCACCATGGGCGGCGACGCCCAGCCGCAGATCCTCCTGCAACTGGTGACGCGCCTGCTCGTGCACGGCCAGACCCCCGGCGAGATCATCGACGCGCCGCGCTGGGTGCTCGGCGCGGAGACCGGCTTCGACACCTGGCGGAGCGCGGAGCACGTCGTCGAGGTCGAGGACGGCGCCCCCTGGGAGGCGGGCCTGGCAGAACGGGGACACCGGACCGTCAGGGAGAACTTCGGCGACGGGTTCGGGCACGCCCACCTGATCGACGTGCTGCCCTCCGGCGTGCTGGCGGGCGCGGCCGACCCCCGGGCCAAGATCGGTGCCGCCCTCGGCCGGTAGTCGGTCAAGTGACGTGTGAGGCCGGTGAGGCGACGGGAGACCGGGGGCGGAGGGTCCGCCCACGGGACCCCTGACCTTTGGGAGCAGCGTGCTCAAGTCATCCTTCGTCGCCCTCGCCCTCGCCGTCCTGGCCGGCGCCCTCGTCACGGCTTCTCCCGCCGTCGCGGTGAACGCCGCGACGTGCCAGGCCGCCGATCGGGTCGTGCCGGCCACCGGCGCCACGGTCGCCCCGGTCCGCTTCCAGATGGAGACGGCCGACCGGCAGACGTTCACGTTCGAGCTGACCGACCAGGCGAAGATCGACCACGCCCGGAAGATCCTCAAGGGCGAGGAGAAGAAGCGCGTCCACGTCCTGGGCCGCATCAAGAAGCGCCCGGCGGCGTACAACCCGGGGTGGAGTTTCCACCTCGACCCCACCACGATCGACTTCTTCGAGATGGCGATCGAGGTCTGCGACTCGACCACGGGCTACCTCGAAGAGCATCTCGACGAGGCGTGCGGCGCGTTCCTGCCCGGCTGCTTCTGGTGCCCGTGGACGTCGAGGCTGGTCGCCGAGGTGCCTTCGGTGAAGAAGCAGGGATGATCCGTGGGGTTCGTGGCGTTCGCGTTGTGGACGTCACGAACTCCCCCGTACACGGAGAAACCCACACATGAGCGACCAGGCGACCAAGACCCTGCGTTCCACCTTCGACGAACTCGCCGCGCAGGTCCGCGCCTTCGGGCCGGAGGACCTCGTCCGCCAGTCGGGGGCCGCCGACTGGGACGTATCCCAGGTGCTCAGCCACCTCGGGAGCGGCGCCGAGATCAACCTCGCCGCCCTCGAAGGCGCCCTCGACGGAACCGGCGCCCCGGAGGGGGACACGATCCGCGCCATCTGGGCCCGCTGGGACGCCATGACCCCCGCGGAGCGCGCGAACGCCTTCCTCGACGCCAACGAGAACCACATCGGCCGCCTGGAGGGCCTCGACCCGGCGACCCGCGAGAGCCTGCGCATCGCCCTGTGGTTCCCGAGCGAACCGCTCGACGTGGAGACCTTCGCCAAGTTCCGGCTGAACGAGCTCGCCCTGCACACCTGGGACGTCCAGGTCACCTTCGACCCGGCCGCCGGGTTGCGCCCGGACGCCACCGACATCCTGCTCGACCGGGTCGGCGGCCTGCTCGGCTGGGCCGCCAAGCCCGACCGGCTCGGCCGCCCGGCCACCCTGGCCGTGCACGTGACCGCGCCCGAGCGGTCGTTCGGCCTGGTGATCGGGGAGCAGGCCGAGATCGTGGACGTCCCGGCCGAGCCCGACGCGACGCTCACCGCCCCCGCCGAGTGGTGGTTGCGGCTGGTGACCGGGCGGCACGCGCCCGAGCACACCCCGCCGGTCGTGGAAGTCACCGGTTCGATCACTTTGGCGGAACTTCGCAGGGTTTTCCCAGGATTCTGATTATTGGCGCGGGCCGGCGAAACTTGTGACATCTGTGACTCCGCTGCCAGGATGGCCTAGGTGGAGATCAGATATGTGGTGGGCGCGTTGCTCATGGCCACCAGTGGAGTTTTAGTCGCCGGCCCCGCTCAGGCCGCCGCGCCGACCGGACCTGGGATGGTGAAATGCCCGCCCGCGACGAAGACCGTGGGCACCGCGAGCCAACTCAAGATCGCGCTGGCCAAGGCCCGCGCGGGTGACGTGATCAAGTTGCGGCCCGGTCTCTACCGGGGCAATTTCGTGGCCCGGAAATCGGGCACGAAGAGCCGCCCCATTTTCGTCTGCGGAACCGCCGCGTCGGTCATCGAAGGCGGCGGCCCGAAGGGCGGCTACGGTTTCCACATCGACCGGGGAAACTACTGGCGGCTGGTCGGTTTCACCGTCAGGAACAGCCAGAAAGGCGTGATGGCCGACCGCACCACCGGTTCGGTCATCCAGTCGCTGACCGTGCACTCCATCGGCGACGAGGCCATTCATCTGCGCGTTTTCAGCACCAAGAACATCGTCCAGTACAACCGCATCTACAACACCGGTCTGCGTAAGCCGAAATTCGGCGAAGGCGTCTACATCGGCACCGCCGAGTCGAACTGGAAGAAGTACACCGGCGGCCAGATGGACCGCAGCGACGGCAACTGGGTGCGCGGAAACGAGATCACGTCGACCGCCGAGGCGATCGACGTCAAGGAAGGCACCAGCGGCGGCTGGATCGTCGGCAATGTCTTCGACGGCTCCAAGCTGGTGAACGACGGCACCAACGATTCCTGGGTCGACGTCAAGGGCAACGGCTACGTCATCGAGAACAACCGGGGCCGCAGAACCCCGCTCGACGGATTCCAGACCCACGAGATCGTCGACGGATGGGGAACCGGAAACGTCTTCCGGCGGAACGTCATCAATCTTTCCGGGGCGCGGGGAGTCGGGATCAACGACACCGTCGGCGGAAACACCATCAAGTGTGACAACAAGGTGACCGGCGGGCCACTCCTCAAAAAGGGTGCATGTTCGTAATTGACACTTACGATCGGGTTCGGGAGGTCGCATGAACCTGATCGAAGTGGAAGTCCCGGACTTCCGGGGCATGCAGGCACTCAACGCATGGCTGGTGGGGCACGACGCGGGCGTTCTCCTGATCGGCCCGTCCCCCGACGGGCCCGAATCGGTCATGCACGGCATCGTGACCAGACAGGAACCACTCCCCGGCGCCAGGGTGTCGCGCTGGGACACCGTGAAGGTGTGGATGAGAGACGGCGGTGGCGGCTCGGCGGGAGTCCGCGAGCCGCGCACCCCGAAACCGCCCGCCGGCGGGCTGGCGGAGGATCTACCGGAACACTGAGACGACCACGACGGGGAGCCCGCCTGCACGGCGGGCTCCCTTTTTCACGCCTCCCCGAGGCCGTCGTAGTAGGGCTTCATCGCCGGGTAGTAGTCGGCGAAGTCGGGCTCGGGCGTCCCTTCGCGGGCCGCCACCAGGCGGTCGAGGTAGAACTCCCAGCCCGGCCCCACCTCTCCGGCGTTCGCCGGGTCGATGCGGTGGTGGACGAACAGCAGCTCGGTCACCCCGTCGGTCTCGGTGACGGTCAGCTCCACGTGCCAGGCGCCGTACTCGTCGAGCGACGAGAGGGCCAGCCGCCGGGGCGGCTCGCACGCCTCGACCCGCATGTCGGTCCAGGGCGCGCCCTCCTCGACCGTCAGCTGGACCTGGATCATCGGGTCGGCGTCGCCCCGCCAGGGGCCGAACCAGCGGGCGGTGCGCTCCGATTCGGTGACGCTCGCCCACACGTCGTCGGCGGACGCCTTGAAGGTGCGGGTCAGATGGAGGTCGGCGCCGAAAAGCCGGCCGGTCGGATTCACGCGGTCTCCCTGTTGTCGCGGTTGTCACGGTTGTCACGGCGGGCCCGGTGGACCTCGGTCTCCAGCGCGTCGAGACGCTGCTCCCAGCCCGCGGGGGTCATGAGGGCCGTCAACCACCGGTGCAGTTCGGCGAGGCCCTCAGGGTTGAGCGAGTAGTAACGGTGCCGCCCGGACAGATCGTCGGTGACCAGCCCGCTCTCGCGCAGCACCCGCAGGTGCCGGCTGACGGCGGGCCGGCTGACGGCGAAGCGGGCGGCGATCTCACCGGCGGTGAGCCGCTCGTCGCGCACCATACGCAGAATCGCCCGTCTGATCGGGTCGGCGATCGCTTCCGCGGCCTGGTCCATGGGTAAAGCGTAACCCATAGGTTACGCGTTCACATAACCCCCGCTGACGGGGTAGGGGACCGGAATGGCGCGGACATTCGGTGTCGAAGAAGAGTTCCTGCTGGTCGACGGGGTGACGGGAGAACCCGCCCCGGAAGTCGAAAAGGTGCTGGCCGACGTGGGCCCGCATCCGGGGGCCGGCGGGGCCTTCAGCGCGGAGTTGTTCCAGACCCAGGTCGAGGCGGCCACGGGCGTCTGCACCGGCCTGCCCGACCTGCGCCACCAGCTGACGAGCGCCCGCACCCGCCTGGCCGAGGCCGCCCACGCCCACGGCCTGCGCCTGCTCTCGGTCGGCACCCCCGTGCTGGCCGGCTCCACCCCGCCCGTCTCGGTCGGCGACCGCTACGCCGACATCGTGCAGACCCACCGGGCGACGATCACCGACTACCAGTGCTGCGGCTGCCACGTCCACGTGGGCGTGCCCGACCGCGCCACGGGCGTGGCCGTGCTGAACCACGTGCGCCCGTGGTTGCCCACGCTCGTGGCTCTGGGCGCCAACTCCCCGTACGACCGGGGCCGCGACTCCGGCTTCGCGAGCTGGCGCGTCGCCGAACAGCTGAGGTTCCCCGGCGCCGGCCTGCCGCCCCGCTTCGCCGACCCGGCCGACTACGACGAGACCATCGCCCGCCTCGTCGACGGCGGCGTCCTGGTCGACACCGCGATGACCTTCTGGCTGGCCCGCCTGGGCGTCCGCACCCCCACCATCGAGATCCGCGCCGCCGACGCGGCCCCCGCCGTCGACGACGCCCTCTTGCAGGCGCTGCTGACCCGAGCCCTGGTGACGACCTCCCTGACCGAACTGGCGTCCGGCCGCGAGGCCCCCGACCTGCCCGAGCCCACCTCCACGGCGGCGTTGTTCAACGCGGCCCGCAACGGCCTCGCGGGAGCGGGCATCTGCCCGGCCGAGGGCCACGAGGTCCCGGCGACGGAACTGCTCGACCGGCTGCTGTCACACGTGCACGACGCACTGGAGGAGTCGGGGGACCTGGGCGAGGCACGGCGGCTGCTGGAGTGGGTCGGCCGGACGGGCACGGGGGCCGACCGGCAGCGGCGGGCGGCGGGGCGGGGGACGAAGGCGGTGGTCGAGATGCTGGCCGGGCAGACGACGTATTCATAATGTCCGGCGCATATTCGTGAGATATCGTCTTCCGGTCGAAGCTGCGGCCCGACGGGCTTTCTCATTCTGAGGACATGCCCCCATACCGCACGAAATCCTTTCGTGCTGCCTGGGGGAAAGCGTGGCGAGCGTTCCGGCTCCCGCCGAGCGGTTGTCTGCCAAGAGTCTCTACGACCTGCTGCTTCAGCCCAGGTCGGTGGTCGAACGGACCTTCGTGGCCGCTCTCGCGGCGAAGGTGAAGGAGACGACCGGCCGCGTCGCGCGGGAATCCGAGAAACGCGCCTGGGTCAACAGCCTGACCGACCTCTCCCGGTCGCTGATGGACGCCGAACGGGGCCGGCTCGAGGTTTTCCTCGAATTCCCGATGCCGGGCAACAAACGCAGCTCGGCCGACGTCGTACTGGCCGGATACGACTCCGACGGCCGGGTGGCCTATGTGGTCGTGGAACTCAAGCAGTGGAGCGAGGCCGCGCTCTTCGAGGGCAACGACCAACTCGTCGACGTGCCCGGTATGCGCCCGCACCAGAGCCATCCGGCCGTACAGGTGAAGGGCTACCGCGACCAGCTCAGACAGACCTGTTCGGCGCTCGACGGCCGCCCCGAGGCGGTGAGCGCCGTCGTCTACCTGCAGAACGCGCGGCGGGACGACATCCGCGACCTCTACCAGAAGTCGGTGACCGAGGAGGTGCCGCTCTTCTGCCGGAGCGAACGGGGCGCCTTCGTCGACTACCTGAAACGGCGGTTCTCCGACGAGCCCGGCCAGTCGGCCGGTGACATCCTGGACAACGGGGCCATGGTGCCGACCGGCGAACTGCTCGACCGGGCCGCCGACGTACTGCGCGGACGCGACCAGTTCGTGCTGCTCGACGAGCAGCAGGAGGCCCTCCAACTGGTGCGCCACGACATCCGGACCGCCTTCGAGGCCAACTCCAAGCGGGTCGTCATCATCACCGGCGGCCCCGGCAGCGGGAAGACCGCGATCGCGCTCTCACTGCTCCGAGAGTTCGCCGAGGCCCGCGACCGGGTCGCCTACGTCACCGGCTCCCGCACGCTGACCAGGACCTTCCGCCGCGCGATCGGCGGCCGCGACCGGGACGTCGCCGGGCTCTTCCAGTACTACAACGACTACGCCAACGCGCCCAGGAACCGGCTCGACATGATCATCGTGGACGAGGCCCACCGGGTCCGGGCGAAGTCGCAGGACCGCTTCAACGCGGCCCGGCGCAGCGACCGCCCGCAGATCGAGAGCCTGATGGAGGCGGCCCGGGTGCCGGTCTTCCTCCTCGACGAACACCAGGTCGTCAAACCCGGCGAGGTCGGGACCGTCGCGGCGATCGAAGCACAGGCGCAGGCCCTCAACATCAAGTACCACCGGGTCGACCTCGACGGGCAGTGGCGCAGCGGCGGCAGCGCCGTCTACGACGAATGGGTCCGCGGCCTGCTCAACCTCGGCGCCGCCGACAGCCAGTGGGACGGCGACTCCGTCTCCCGGCCCTGGCCCGGAGACGAGCACTTCGACGTGCGGCTCGCCGACTCGCCCGCCCAGATGGAGGAGTTCCTGCGCGCCCGCATGGCCGAGGGGAGCTCCGCCCGGATCACGGCCGGATACTGCTGGCCGTGGAGCGACCCGAACGACGACAAGAGCCTGGTCGACGACGTCGTGATCGGCGGCTGGGCGCGCCCCTGGAACGCCAACGGCGACGGCGTCCGGGTCGGCAAGGCGCCCACCAGCCAGTTCTGGGCCACGCTGCCCGGCGGATTCGACCAGATCGGCTGCATCTACACCGCCCAGGGGCTGGAGTTCGACTGGGCGGGGGTCATCATCGGTCCGGACCTGATCGCGCGTGGCGATGGGCTGCGTACGGTCCGCGAGGCGAACAAGGACGGCGACCTGGTCAAAAGATCGGTTACCGACGAGCAGTTCGACCGGCTGGTCCGCAACACCTACAAGGTGCTGCTGACACGCGGTCTCAGGGGCGTCGTGATCTACGCCTGCGACGACCTGACGAGGGAGCACCTCAGGGCACTAGTCCCGCCAGTAACTCCCTGACGGCGGGGTCCACCGCGTACAGCACGGTTCCGCGCATCCCCCGGGTCAGCAGCACCTTGTAGACGTTCCGGACGAGCTGGTCGAACTCCGCGTCCGGGACGCTCTTGGCGCTCTTGAAGGCGGGGTCGCGGTTGGCGCCGCGCACCGTCGCCAGCACGCCGTCCCGGACGGTCAGGTCGGGCCCGAGGATGACGCCGGCCCAGTCGTACTCGAAGCCCTGGGCCGTGTAGACGCAGCCGACCTGGCCGAAGCCGGCGGGCTCGGTCGCCCAGAGCATGCTCGGCGGGGCGTCGCCGACGGCGCGGTCCTTCTTGACGTTCCACGGGCGGGCCCAGTCGCCGATCACCACGTCGTCGACCAGGGTCAGGTCGGACTTCGGGTCGCTCCAGGGCCAGCAGTACCCGGCGGTCATCCGGGCGGTGCCCGGCTTCTCTCGGAGGATCGACTCGAGTTCCGCGGGTCCGGCGGCGAGCCGCACCTCGAAGTCGGGGTCGCCCGTCCACGGCGACGGGCCCTCGCCCGACAGGCCCACGAGGTCGAGCACCCAGCGCTCGTAGTTCCGGCTGCCGCCGCAGCGGAACTGCTCGTCGAGGCTGACGTGGCTGACGGCGTACCCCTTGGACGTGGCGAAGGACTCGATCGCGTGGACGGTGCCGAGTTCGCCCGGCCGTACGACCTGGTGTTCGTCGAGCAGGAAGACGGGCACCCTGGCGGCGCTCAGGAGTTCGTCGAGCTGCGGGCGGCCGGTGCGCTTCTCGGCCCGGGTGAAGCGGTTCGAGGAGGTCTCCCTGATGCGGTGGGCCTCGTCGCAGACCAGCACGTCGAGCCCGTCGGGCTTGGCGTCGGTGAGGCTGTTGAAGTAGACGAACAGGTTCTTGATCCGGGTGCTGCCCTTGCCGGGGTAGCGCTGCATCGTCTGGGTGAACGACTTCGAGCCGGTCGCGTGCAGGGCGGTGCGGCCCTGCCGGAACAGTTCGCCCAGCAGCGACAGGGCGATGACGCTCTTCCCGCTGCCCGGACCGCCGGTGACGATGACGACCCGCTTCTCCTCGGTGTCGACGGCCCGCATCACCAGTTCGAAGGCGACCTGCTGCTCGTCGAGGAGGGTGAACTGCTCGCGCTCCCGGATCTCCTTGGCGGCGTGCGCCATGAGCTGCCGGCTCGGCGCGACCGCGCTGCGCAGCAGCCGGTCGGCGGCGGCCTCGCCGGACGCCGGAGCGAGCCTGGACCGCAGGAAGGACCGGAACTTCCCGCGCCCGTCGCCGGTGAAGAGGTCGTCGGCCACCAAGTCGGCCACGTCGAAATGCATGGCGTCGTGCAGGTAGGCGACGGTGGCCACCGATTCGGGGGTGAGCACGTCGAGGAAGTCGACGAGGTACTCGCCGTAGCGGCGGACCTGCTCGGCCGGGTGGAGGAGCTCCCGCCCACCGGTCAGCACGAGGTGGTCGCCGAGCTCGGACAGTTCGGCCTGGGTCCACTGCTTGAGCTCGACCACGACGTAGGAGTCGGCACGCGTCTCCGGGTGCACCCCGGCCAGCACGACGTCGACGCGGCGGCTGGTCAGCGGCAGTTTGTACTCGGCGAGCAGCGTCACCTCGCGCAGCCCGGCCTCCATGAGGTCTTCGGCGAGCACCGGCAGGCTGTTGCGCCACGAGAGCACCTCGGCCGGGGACGGGCCCTGGCCGGTGGTGGCCCTCACGTGCTCGGCCAGCGCTTCGGCGAAGGCCGTCTCCGCAGGGGAAAGCAGGGTCTCCACCGACAGCCGAATCGCCGACACAGGCGTCCCCCAGGCAGCACGAAGTCACTCGTGCGGGTGGGGGCGTATCCGGTCGCCGGAAGCCCGTCGGGCCGCATCACATGGTCATCTTGAGGTTAGCGGAGGGTAGCGTTTGTCGACCTCGTCGATTTTGGCGTGGATCGCGTCGATCAGGTCGACGCCGAGGACGTCGGCCAGCCGGATCAGGTACGTCGCCACGTCGGCCATCTCCGACTTCACCCGGCCCAGTTCCTCCTCGCCCAGCGACGCCGACTCCTCCGGGGTCAGCCACTGGAACTCGGCGAGCAGTTCGCCCGCCTCGCCCGCCAGCGCCATCGCCAGGTTCTTCGGCGTGTGGAAGGACTCCCAGTCACGTGCCGCCGCGAAGGCGCGCAGCCGGGCCGCCACCTGTTCGATCTCCGTCACGCCACCAGGCTAGGGCCGGTCGGAATCGGGCCAGACATAGGGGAGATCGTCGGGTTCGTCGCCGAACAGGGGGCGGTAGAAGACCGGGTCCTTGCGCAGCAGGGCCGACCGGTGGCTCAGGTGGAAGCCGGGGTCGCCGAGCCACGGCGGGAGTTCGCCGGCCTCGGCCAAAGCGGGCTGGCTGCGGATGTCGGCGAGGCCGGTGAAGCGGCCGAGGTCCTGTCTCAGGGTGGCGGCGCAGGTGTCGGCGCGGCCCGTCGAGCACCAGCGGTCGCAGATCTCCAGGCCGTAGCGGACGAGGGCCTCCTCGTAGCCGCGCCACATCTTGGCCGCCGGGTGGTGCCGCCAGCCGTAGTCGTCGATGGACGTCGCGCGCAGCACCTGGATGGCCTCGACCCGCTGTTTGCCCAGGCGGCGGTCGTCCAGGATCTCGGCGGTCGCGGTGAAGTCGGCGTAGGGCAGGAAGGTCTGCACCTCGTTCACGCTAGAACGAGACGGGCAGGGGGCCGCTCAAGCGCGCCGGTAGAGGGCGGCGACCTCGGCGGCCAGCCGGGCCACCTCGTCGCGCAGCTCAGGGGGTTCGAGCACCTCGACCGACGGGCCCTGGGACAGGAAGTGGCGGGCCGCCTTCGGGATCGACTCGATCGGGACCGTCCGCTCCACGCCGTCGGCCCGGATCACGGCCTCGCCCTGCTGCAGGAACGCGTGGAAACGTTCCTGGTGGTCGCGCCAGTAGGCCGGGAGGTCGAAGTCGCCCGGCACCTCGAACTCCTCGGCCGAGGTGCGCAGCGCGAGGATCTGGTCGACCCGGTAGGTGCGCGGGCCCGGCCCCGCCACCAGATACCAGCGGCCGGCCTTCAGCACGAGGCCATAGGGCGCCAGCTCCCGGTCGACCTCCTCGGGCGCCTTCCACCTGCGGTAACGCACGTGGAGCAGGTGTCCGCGCCAGACGGCGTCGGCGACCGCGCCGAGGAAGGGGACCGAGGTGTCCTTGGCGTACCAGCCGGGCGCGTCGAGGTGGAAGCGGGCCCGCATGCGGTCGGCCTGGGCGCGCAGGTCGGGCGGCAGGGCGGCGCGGAGTTTGAGCTGCGCCCCGGCCAGCGCCTCGCCCATGCCGAGTTCGCCTGCCGGGCCGGGCAGGCCCGACAGGAACAGCGCCTCGGCCTCCGAGGGGTTCAGGCCGGTCAGGTGGGTGCGGTAGCCCGCGACCAGCTGGTAGCCGCCCTGGTGGCCGGCGTCTCCGTAGATCGGCACGCCCGCGGCGTGCAGGGCCTCGACGTCGCGGTAGACGGTGCGCACCGAGACGTCGAGCTCCTCGGCGAGCTGGGCGGCGGTGCGGCGGCCCTTGGTCTGGAGCAGCAGGACCATCGCGAGCAGTCGGCTCGACTTCACTGACACACCTTGGCAGTGGAGGCTCCCTATCGTCCAGGCATGGCTTTCGCGGAGAAGATCCTCACCGTGCCGCCGCCGATCGAGGTCGACGGACGCCACATCAAGCGCTACCACGTGGGATCCCTGGAACCCCACGTGGAGAAGGCCGCCTACGCGCTGCTGCCCGACCTGCTGCCCGAACCCGACGGCACCCCGCCGGCCTCGTTCGTGGTGCTGCACCGGGGCGGCGACACCGGCGCCTATCTGAACGTCTACTCCTGGGCCTGGGACAACGCGCTGCGCTTCGCCGGCGCGGCCGGCGGCCAGCCGTTCCTCGGCTGCCCCGACGACGACCCGGCCCACTTCGTGCGGGTGTTCCCCGACTTCATCGGCTGCGTCTTCGAACTGTCGCCGATCACCCACGAACGCGACGCCTGGGTGCGGCACGTGCTCACCCCCGAACGGCCCGACCTGGCCGCCTACCTGACCGACTCGTTCCCCGAAGGGATGACCGGATGACCGGCTTCGACTTCCTCATCGGCGACTGGACCGTCGCCAACCGCCGCCGCCTGAACTACGTCGACCCCGGCAGCGCATGGGAGGAGTTCACCGGCCACTCGACCTGCCGCCCGCTGTTCGACGGCGCGGCCAACATCGAGGAGATGGTCTGCCCGACCTTCAGCGGCATCACGCTGCGGCTGTTCGACGTCGAGAAGAAGGAGTGGTCCCTCTACTGGTCGAACTCCAAGTACGGCGTCCTCCAGCCCCCCGTCGTCGGCGCCTTCACCGACGGCGTGGGCGAGTTCTTCGGCCGCGACCTGTACGCCGACGAGGAGATCCACGCCCGGTTCATCTGGAACGCGATCACGCCCGAGTCGGCCCACTGGGAGCAGGCCTTCTCCAAGGACGGCGGCCAGACCTGGCTGACCAACTGGACGATGGACTTCACCCGCCGCTGAGCGGGTATGGGCCACCCCGTGACAGAGGTACGTGAACTGCGGCTGGTCGTGACGGCCGAGAACTACGAAGAGGCCCTCCACTTCTACCGCGACGTGCTCGGCCTCCCCGAGATCGCCGACTACTCCTCCGACGACGGGAAGGTCCGCCTGCTGTCGGCGGGCCGGGCCACCGTCGAGATCGTCGACGTACGCCAGGCGCGGTTCATCGACCGCGTCGAGGTCGGCGAACGGGTGGCCGGGCACATCAGGGTCGCCCTGGAGGTGCCCGACGCCGAGTCGACGGCGGCGCTGCTGGAGGAGCACGGCGCCGACGTCCTCGCCCCGCCGACCCGCACCCCGTGGAACTCGCTCAACGCCCGGCTGACCGCCCCCGACGGGCTGCAACTGACCCTGTTCGAGGAGCTCGGATGAAGGCCGTCAGCCAGGACGTCCTGGGCGGACCCGACGTCCTGCACACGATCGACCTGCCCAGACCGGTCCCGGGGCCGACCGAGGTGCTGGTCAGGGTGCACGCCGCCGGGCTCAACCCGACCGACTGGAAACACCGCGCCACCGGGGGCCTGCTCGGGGAGCCGCCGTTCGTGCTCGGGTGGGACGTCTCGGGCGTGGTCGAGGAGGCCGGCGCCGGGTCGGTGATCTACAAGCCGGGCGACGAGGTCTTCGGCATGTTGCGCTACCCGTTCGGGCACGGCTCCTTCGCCGAGTACGTCACCGCTCCCGCGCGCACCTTCGCGCCGAAGCCGGCCGTGCTCGACCACGTGCAGGCCGCCGGGGTGCCGCTGGCCGGGCTGACCGCCTGGCAGGCGCTCGTCGACGTCGCCAGGGTGCGCGACGGCGGCGAGGTGCTGGTGCACGCGGCGGCGGGCGGGGTCGGCCATCTGGCGGTGCAGATCGCCAAGGCCCGCGGCGCCTACGTCTACGGCACCGCCAGCGCGGCCAAGCACGACTTCCTGCGCCATCTCGGCGTCGACGAGGTGATCGACTACCGGTCGACCGACTTCACCACCGTGTGCGACGGGCTCGACGCCGTGGTCGACACCATCGGGGGCGACTACGGCCCGCGCTCGCTCACGGTGTTGCGGCCGGGCGGGGTCCTGGTCTCGCTCGTCCGCACGCTGGAGGCCGCCGGCCTGCGGGAACAGGCCGCGGCGCTGGGCGTGCGGGTCGAGTCGATGCTGGCCGAGCCCGACCTGTCGGCGCTCAAGAGCCTCGCGGCGCTGATCGAAGCCGGGCGGCTGCGGGTCGCGGTCGCCGCGGTCTTCCCGCTGGACGAACTCGGCAAGGCCATGGAACTCGGGGAATCGGGCCGCACCACGGGGAAGATCGTTCTCACCGTGCCCTGAGACACTGGCAGGCATGGTCACCGAGCGGATGTCCACCCGACGGCCGGAACTCGATCTGATCCGGACCGTCGTGGTCTTCGGGCTGATCTTCGCCCACGCGGCGCTGGTGTTCGACGCCGAAGACGACTTCTACGTGAAGAACGCCGACACCACTTCGGTCACGATGATGCTCGCCGGATTCGTGGTCATCTGGGCGATGCCGCTGCTCTTCCTCGTCTCGGGCGTCGCGGCCTGCTACTCCCTGCGCAAACGCGGCGCGGGCGGCTTCGCGAAGGACCGATTACTGCGCCTCGGCCTGCCGCTCGTCGCCGCCGTCGTGACGATCGTGCCGATCCCGCAGTGGATCAGGGCCGGGGCGACCGGGAGCTACTGGGCCTTCCTGCCGGAGTTCTTCGACGTCCACCTCGACCTCGCGGACTTCCCCTTCGTGCTGGACGGCGAGCACTTCGAGGTCGGCCACCTGTGGTTCGTGGTCATGCTGGTCGTCTGGTCGCTCGTCCTGGCGGCGACCGCACGCTGGATCCCGCCCGACTACGGCTTCCTCACGCGCCGGGGCTTCGTCCTGCTGCCCTTCGTGCCGATCGCGCTCGTCTGCGTGTTCGCCGGTCTTGAGCAGGAGTTCGCGGCCTGGAGCCGATGGGCCTACCTGCTGTTCTTCCTGTACGGCTACATCGTCGCCGCCGACGACCGGCTGAGAGCGGCCATACGGCGAGACGCCCCGCTCGCCGCCCTGATCGGCGGCGTGCTCTTCCCCGTGGGGGCGATCGGCTTCCTGCTCGTCCCCGGCGACCCGATGACCGACATGGTGCCGGCCCACGTCGCCGCCCGGGCCCTCTACGGCGCGGCCTCCTGGTGCATCTGCGTGGCCATCCTGGGTTTCCTCGACCGGCGCACCTGGACGGAAGAGGGCGGCTACCTGATGGCCGCCGCCCTGTTCGTCTACGTCGTCCACCAGCCCGTCGTGGTGGTGACCGCCTATCACGTCGTCCAGTGGCAAGCGCCGATCATCGTCAAGTACGCCGCCATCGTCGCGGTGTCGTTCGCGGTGACCCTGGCGGCGTACGAGATCGTGCGGCGCGTCCCCTACCTGCGGGACCTGTTCGGGGCGCGTCAGGCCGGGCGGGCGTAGAACGCGATGTGCTCGTAGGTCCAGCCGTCGGCGACGGCCGCGTCGCGGGCCTGCGGGCCGACGACGTAGGCGTGGTAGGCGCCCTTCCTGAGGCGGTAGACGGCGATCGTGCCCGGGGTGTTCTGGTTGACGGCGTAGAAGGTGACGCCCTCGTAGACGTAACCCGAGCGGTTCACCGCGTTGTCCCGCTCGACCGTGTTGCGGGCGAACAGGCGGTCACCCGAGGTCGGGTGGACCAGCCGGTGGATGGGCACCAGACCGGTGGCGGCCCGGCCGGAGACGAGCAGCGTCACGCCCTCGTCGACGTAGCCGTACCGGGCCACGGCCTTGTCGGCCTCGCCTCTGCTGAGGGTCAGCAGCGAGTGGCCCTGGGTGGGGTGCGTGACGACGTACAGGGGCCTGCGCAGCAGTTCGAGTACGGGCGCGAGCGTATGCGACGGCGAGGGAGAAGGCGTCGGCGTGACCGACGGACTGGCGCTCGGCGATGCGGTCGGCGAGGCGCTGGGCGATGCGGTCGGCGACTTCGTGGGCGTGACCGACGGGGAGGGCGTCGGGGTCGTGGTGGGCGGCGGGGGAGTGGTCTCCACGCTCGGGCCGCGCAACGCGCCCAGGGGGACCTTCTTGCCCGGGTCGACGCCGATCGCCGCCGCGACGTCCTCGGGGAGCGGGGCGCCGGCTGTGGACGCCGGGGAGCCCGACTTCAGCTTGTAGCCGTCGCCGTTGAAGTAGCCCTCCGCGCCCTCCTGGTAGTGCGCGTTGTTCTCGCGGCCGGTCGACTTGAGCTGGGTCAGGCTGGTGAACGACTGGTCGTTGCCGGCCGGGAGCGCCCACTTGGCCACCTGGGAGGCGGTCGTCGGGCGGTAGTAGCCGTTGTTGTCCATCTGCCCGGCGGGGATCATCTTCGCCGCGCCGACCCGCTTGCCCGACGACGCGCTGTTGGCGTCGACCGTGTCCACGAGCGCGCCGCCGCCCGAGCGGCCGGAGAAGATGTTGTTGATCAGGGTCACGTCGGCGGTGTCCCAGGTCACCCCGCGCGCCACCGCGTCGGGAGCGGGACAGTTGTCGGCGTTACAGCGGTCCAGGTGAGGGCGGGGGTCCTCGGCGACCTGGATCGGGGAGGCGTTGTCGGCCATGGTGTTGTTGTAGACGCGGACCTTGTTCGACCCGCTGATCTTGAGCCCGAACTGCCCGTTCCCGGCCAGCAGGTTCGAGGCGATGAGGGCACGCGAGGACACCTCGTAGTACATGCCGTGCTTGGCGTTGCCCCGGGCCACGTTCCGCACCAGCCGCACGTTCTCGCACGACAGGTCGCACCAGAACCCCGCGCCCTGGTTGCCGTCGAACACGTTGTCGCGGATGTTGGCGTTCACGAGGAAGGTCGCCTTCATCCCGGCCCCGGCGAGGCTCGAGACCGCGACCAGGCCGATCTTCTCGGTGTTGTTGCCCGAGACGACGTTGCCGTACATCGTCAGGTTGGCGGCCTTGTGGGAGCTGATCCCGGTGAAGCCGTTGGCGGTGATCCTGTTCCCGATCAGGCGCATGTCGCTGGCGAGCGCCGACACCCCGGCCGCCGCGTTGAGGGTGACCGTGTTGTCCTCCAGCACGACCCCCCTGGCCTGCGAGATGATCGCGGCCGGCTTCTTGCGGTAGTCCTGGCTGGTCGCGTAGTGGGCGAAGCCGAGGCCGCGCAGCACGGAGTTCTCCGAGCCGGGCAGGAAGTGCACCGCGTAGGCGATGGAGGCCAGTTCGACCCGGGCCCGCGCGGGGTCGTCGCCGAGGTAGATCGCGCCGCGGCCGTCCCAGAAGAAGGTGCCGGCGGTGACGGCGGCGCGGGAGGTCACCTGCTGGAGCGGCTTGCCGCCGTAGAAGGCCATCTCGGGGTCGCCGCCGACGAGGTTGCCCGTCGTGATGTCGGGCGGATAGACGCAGGCGGTGCGGCAGATCTGGGGGTTCCAGCCGTCGAGACGCCAGGCGGCCCCGTCGCGCACGAACTTCGCGGCCGGGACGTCGGTGCTGCCCTTGAACCAGGCCTGTTCCCCGGGCGCCGACTGGATCGTCACCGGCTTGGCGATGCTGCCCAGGGACTCCCGGTATTCGCCGCCGCGGAGGATGATCGTGGTCATCACCCCGCCCTTGGCGCGCTTGAGGGCGGCGGCGACGGTACGCAGCGGCGCGCTCTCGGTTCCCGGGTTGGCGTCGTCACCCGAGCTCGCCGACACGTGAACCGCGTCCGACGCGGGCGGGGCCGCGATCGCCTGAGTGGCCACGTCGACTCCGATCGCGCCGCTGACGGCAAGCGAACAGATGACGAATCTTCTATAACGAAGAGGCATAGGCCCTTTCATACCGAGAGGGTCGTGATCGTGTACACAGAAGTTACAAAAACGGCCTGAGTCCCTCAGGTCACAGAGAATCCCTGTATTAACGAGGATTAACCGAGCCGTGCGCGACGATCTTCTCCGGGCCGTAATGGCCGCTGCCAGCACTTTTTCCGAGGCCGGTCGGGACCTTTACCTCGACTTCCATCCCGACATCCGGCGCTGGTCGCCGATCACCGATCTCGTGGGCAAGGTGCGCCTCGGGGTTTCGTACACCCTTCCCGACGGCCGCGAACTGGTCTGTGAGGTGCGGCTCCGCCCCGACGGCCCCGACTGGGCCGTCGACGGGACGGTCGACCTCGACGGCGAGGAGTTACTTCTGTTACCCGAAGGTCCGGCGGACCTGCTCGGCCACTACACCGAGCAGGTGCTCGAACCGGCGCGCCGGCATCTCGACGAGGCCCTCAGAGGGCTCGCAAACCCTGGATGACCTCGCGCAGGATCCGCTCCTCCGGCAGCTGGGCCACGGTGGCCTGCGGCCGGGCGGTGATGACGTTCCGGTCGCGCAGACCGCTCAGCAGGATCCTGACCACGTTCAGCGACAGGCCCACGTCGGAGGCGAGGTCGGCGACCGACGCGGGCGACTGGCAGATCCGGACGATCCGGAGCTCCTCGGGGGTGAGCCCCCCGAGCAGTGCGCCCGGCACCGCCCGGATGATCGTCATCAGCTCGAACTCCGGCCCGGTGGGCCGGGTCCTCCCTCTGGTGAGGGTGAACGGGCGCAGCAGAGGCGGTTCTTCGGTCACGCTTCGTCTTCCTCCGCTCGGCGCCAACCGGCCTGGAAGGAAGAGTACAAGTCGGGCTTGCCCTGTTCCTCCCGCAGTTGCGGCGCCATGTTCGCCTGCCTGACCCGCCGGGGCAGGTTCGTCTCGGCCGCGGCCTTGGCCCCCTGGCCGTGCCGGCCCGACACCGGCGCCAGCAGCGGCGCCTCGGACGGCTGCGCCGGCACCAGGCGCTCGGTCGCCGCGATCTCCTCGGGGTTGGGCATGACCACGAGCTCGGTCGGGATCAGCACGATGGCCGTGGTGCCGCCGTACGGCGAGGGCCGCAGGTTGACGGTGATGTCGTGCCGCTTGGCCAGCCGTCCGACGACGAACAGGCCGAGGCGGTCGCTGTCGGCGAGGTCGAACTCCGGCGGGTCGGCCAGCCGCTCGTTGATGGCGGCCATCTCCTCGGCGTTCAGCCCGAGCCCCCGGTCCTCGATCTCCAGGACGAACCCGCGCGCCGCCAGGTCGCCGTGGACGGTGACCCGGGTGTGCGGCGGGGAGAAGATCGTCGCGTTCTCGACGAGCTCGGCGATCAGGTGGATGGCGTCGGTGACGGCCGGGCCGACCAGCTTGGCGTGCAGCGGCACGTTCACGTCGACCCGCAGGTAGTCCTCGACCTCCTCGACCGAGGCGCGGACGACGTCGAACAGCGCGACCGGCTCCCGCCAGCCGCGGCCCGGGACCGCGCCCGACAGGATGATCAGGCCCTCGGCGTGGCGGCGCATGCGGGTGGTCAGGTGGTCGAGGCCGAACAGCTGCTCCAGCAGGTTCGGGTCGTCGGTCTGCCGCTCCAGGCCGTCGAGGATGCCCAGCTGCCGGTGCAACAACGATTGGTTTCTGCGGGCCAGGTTGAGGAACACCTTGTTGACGCCCTGCCGCAGCTGCGCCTGGCCGACCGCCGCTTGGACGGCGGTCGACTGCACCGACGTGAAGGCGTTGGTGACCGTCGCGACCTCGGCGGTGTTGCCGGGCACCTCGACCGGCGGGGTCTCGGCCCTGACGTCGACGTCGTCGCCCCGGCTGAGCCGGCGCACGATGTCGGGCAGCCGCCGGTCCGACAGGTCGACGGCCGCGTTCTGCAGCGCGCCCAGCTCGGCGGAGATCCGGCGGCCGAACCTCACCGACACCAGAAGCGTGACGACGAGGGCGATCAGGCCGACGACGGCGAGCACGCCGAGCCGGATGAGCACGTTCATGACGGCCGGCTGCATGCGGTTGCCGATCTCGACGCTGGCCTGGCCGCCCAGCTTGTCGAGGGTGATCGAGAGCGCCTCGGCGGTGGCCTGCCAGCGGCCCGCCTCGGGCGGCAGCGGCCCGTCGGGCCGGACCTTGTCGCGGACCGAGCCTTCGAGCTTCACGAAGTCGAGGTAGGCCGGGGACCCGTTGAGCTTCACGTAGGGGTCGCGCATCGAGCCCTCGAGGCCGGAGAAGCCGAGGCTGTAGAGGACGGAGCGCTTGGCGGCCATGTCGACGAAGACGGCCTGCTCGCGGTCGCTCATCCGGCCGGTGCCCAGGGTGCCGGCCAGCAGGGCCGACTGCTGGCTGACGATCTCGCGGGCCCGGCCGACCATGACGACGGCCTTCGTCTGGTCGATCAGGTCGAGGTCGGGGGCGATCATCATGCGGTCGTACACCTGCCAGCCGACCTCGGCGATCTCGCTGTACTGCGTGAGGGCGTCGAGGCGGCCGATCTCCCGGTTCTCCACCTGGCTGCGCAGCCCGTCGAGCCGGTCGAGCTGCCGGAGCAGTTCCTGTACGCGGTCCCAGAGCGCCGGCGGCGCCGACTCGCGCCCGGCGACGGCGTGCCCGGCCAGGCCGGCCGCGATCTCGTCGGTGCGCTTCTGCTGGGCGTCGAGGTCGGCGTGGAAGTCGGAGTTGCCACCAAGGTAGGTGACCGACATCAGGCGCTCGTGTTGTAACTCGGTCAGCACGGCGCGTGACGGGAGGACGATGTGCTCATAGACCCTTCCGACCCGGAGGTATTCCCGCCCGGAAGTGAGGGTAATAGCCGCGGTCAACGCCCAGATGACCGCGAGTGCGGTCACGGGCGCGAGCAAGACCGCGAAGATCTTGAACCGGATGGAGCGTTTGCGGCCAGCCATGGGACCTCAGCAGAGGGCGAACACATGCGTTAATAGTGGCGAAACAATAGCAACGCGTGAGCTGTGGAACTAGGTGGCGTTCGCAACGAAATGGGGGCTATTCGGGTTTGACACCGATTCGCCGCTTTTCTCTATCGCGACGCCGGTCGGACGATGACGCTCCGTCGCCTCGGGATCCGTTCGTCACCTGCATAGATAACTAATCTATCGAGCCCTGGGGTGACGGTGGTCACACTCCGCTGTGTAGCCCACCGGTTGCACATGTGAGGTACGACACCACCCGAAAGCAACGTTTCGGTCAACGTAGTGGACGCATGTGGTCAGCGGTGACCCCCGGATGGCCGTCTGGCGGCCGGCCGGTGAATCTGTGGGCCGCATGGGCGGCGTGGAGGCGGGGCGGCGTCCCGCCGGTTCAGTTGTCCAGCATGATCACGGTCAAGGTCGCGTCGCCCTTGGTGCCGTCCGTGGCGGCGTCCGAGAGGGCCGATCCGAGGCCGTCGTAGGACGTCGCGTCGATCTTGCGGAGGACCGACGGCTTCGACCAGATGAGTACGTGCTCACCGGGTGACAACCACGACAGGTCCGTCAGGTGGTCGTACAGGGAATCGAGGCAGTGACCGAAACCTTCCGGAAAATCGAGCGCGTGGGCGATGGCTTCGAAGGCGGCGGCGGAGGTGACCATTTCGGCGCCGTCGACGAGGTGGGGGACGGCTCCCCGCTCCTTGACCTCGGCGATGGCGGTGGCGACCCCGACCGTCCGGGGAGCTCGTACAAACCGACTCAACATGGTTGCGGTCTTCCCCGAGAGAGGCGCTTCCCACATGTCCGGGAATGTTCCGGATAAAAACAACTCTTCTTATTGGCTTATGCGCCGCTTTTACGGCGCATTGTCAGGAGCTCCTGTCAGATCTTTACCGGGGGTCATAAACGGCAGTCGATGCCGAATCGCTTGCGATCGAGTGTCTGGTTGTCAGACAATCTGACGCATGCGCATCTCAGAGGCAGCCCCCCGGCGCGAGCAGCGGCTCGCGCTCCTCGTCGTGCTCGCCGCCGTCCTGTGGGGCACCGCCGGCACCGCCGGGACCTTCGCCGCCGCCGGGGCGGTCGCGCTGGCCGCCGCCCGGCTCGTCATCGGCGGCTCGGCGCTGGCCGGGTTCGTCCTGCTGCGGCCCGGCGCCAGGGTGCGACCCAGTCCGGCGCTGCTGCTCGGCGGCCTGTGCGTGGCCCTCTACCAGCTCTGTTTCTTCGTCGCGGTGAACCTCACCGGCGTCGCGATCGGCACCGTCATCCTCATCGGCAGCGGCCCCGTCTTCACCGGCCTGCTGTCATGGGCGCTCGACCGGCGTCCCCCCAGCCGCCAGTGGATGTGGGGGACCGCCGCCGCGATCGTCGGCTGCGCCGTGCTGCTGCTCCCCGGCGGCGGCACCGTCGACCCGCTCGGCGTCGGCCTGGCGCTGGTCGGCGGCTTCATCTACGCCTCGTACGCCGTCATCGCCGCCCGCGCCATCGTCGCCGGCAACCCGAGCGACGACGTGATGGCCGTCATGTTCGGCGTCTCGGCCGTGATCATGCTCCCGGTCCTGCTGGCCGGCGACCTCTCCTGGCTCACCGACCCCGCGAGCCTGGCCACGGTCTGCTACCTGGGCCTGGCCACCACGGCCGTGTCCTATGTCCTGTACGGCCGGGGCCTGCGCGGCACCCCCGTCGCCACCGCCAGCACCCTGGCCCTCGCCGAACCGGCCGTCGCGGCCCTGCTCGGCGTCGCGGTCCTGGGCGAGACCCTCAGTCCGGCATCGTGGCTCGGCCTGGCCATGCTCGCGGTCAGCCTGATCGTGGTGGCCCGGCCGGAAAAAGTAGGCTCTCCGGCGTGAAGCTGCGCCCCGTCTCCACCGTGGAAGCCCTCGCGGACGCCCTGCGCACCCGCATCCTGTCGGGTGACGTCTCCCCGGGCACCCAGTTCCCCGAACAGGAGATCTCGGCGACCTACGGCGTGGCCCGCCCGACGGTCAGGGAGGCCATCGCGGCGCTCGTCCACGAGGGCATCCTGCGACGGGAGCGCAACAAGTCGGCGTACGTGCCCGACTTCACCCGAGACGACCTCGACGACCTGCTCTACGTCCGCCGCCCGCTTGAGGACCTCGTCGGCGCCGCCGTGGCCGGGCGGCGGATCGAGGAGGCCCGGCGGGCCCTCGACACCATGGCCGCGCTGCCCGACGACGCCCCCTGGGCCGGCATCGTCGCCCAGCACATGGCCCTCCACGAGGCCCTCGCCCGAGCCGCCGGGAGCCCCCGGCTGCTGCGCCTCTACCTGTCGTTGTCGGCCGAGACCCGCCTCGGGGTGGTGCGCCTGCGGGAGGCGTACCCAGATCGAGACGAAATGGTGACGGAGCACCGCGAACTGCTCGAACGACTGGAAGCGGGAACCTCGCAGGACGCGGCGAAAGCCGCCCGCGAGCACCTGGTCTGGCGCATCTGACGCGCGGTCTTGCCGGACCACTCAAAGCCCGACACAATCGCGCCCATGCACGTGCCGGATACCTACGTGTACGTCACCGAAGAGGGCGTGACCCGCCACTACGCCGACGGTTCCGTCGAGGCGCTGGCGTGGGAGGACGTCATAGAGGTCAGGGTCGGCGGCGTCACCGAGTCCGACGTGCTCATCGTCCTGGAAGACCGCGCGGGCGACAACTGCGTGGTGCCGCGGTCGGCCACCGACGCGACGTTCCTGGCCCGCCTCCGCTACCTCCCCGACTTCGACCTCGACCGCCTCTCCTGGGCCGTCGAGAACGCCGACGACGGCTTCGTCGTGGTCTGGCGCAGCCCCGATCCACCCCATCCGCTCCCAGATTTGGAATACGACTAGCCAAGATCAGCCCTGAATCCGACATAGAGTGACAAAGAGCGTCTGTTGTCACCTGGGTTTGGATTCAGAGCATGAACGCCGATCTGCGCAGTCTCATCGCGCGCGTCTGGGAACCGGCCGGCGACGCCGTCCGCGTGACCACGGGGGAGATCCCACCCGGCTACCGCGAGGCCGAACGCTACTCCTTCACCGGCGACCGGCTCCGGCCACGCGGCGTCTTCGCCCTCCACCCGGT
Source organism: Herbidospora sakaeratensis (assembly GCF_001570525.1). Classification (GTDB taxonomy): domain Bacteria; phylum Actinomycetota; class Actinomycetes; order Streptosporangiales; family Streptosporangiaceae; genus Herbidospora; species Herbidospora sakaeratensis. Next base: position 569,689 of record NZ_BBXC01000011.1, on the reverse strand, counting down.
GGTCGTCAGCCTCCGCGCCGACGCCGACCCGAACCAGACCCTGCTCGTCTCCTGGCTCACCGCCCTCCTGGGCCGCGGCCCCCTGCGGGCGTCGTTCTCCCTGCGCCCCGAGCGCCCCTACGTGTGGCTGCACACCCGGGGCCGCGCCATCGCCCGCGCGACGGTCGGCTGGAACACCGCGACCAGCGTCCTGGCCGTCAACGAGGCCGTGACCCTGTCGGCCCTCGACGGCCACCGGCTGGCCCCCCGCCTGCTGGCCGAGTCGGAGTGGCAGGGCCGCCCGGTGACCGTCACCTCGTGGACCGGCCGCCCCCACCGCCAGGGCGACCCGGCCCCGTCGCCCCAGATCATCAGGGACATCGCCTTCAGCGGCCCCCGCAGCCGGGTCATCCTGTGCGAGTCGGCGTACTGGAAACGCCTGCGCGCCGAGATCGCCGCCCTCCGCGAGGCCCCCCGCCTGTCGGCCGTCGCCGACCGCCTGGCCGAGCGCCTCGAACGCTGCTACGGCGACGTGGCCCTGACCTTCGGCCGCTGGCACGGCGACCTGGTCCCCGGCAACGTCCTGTGGTCGGCCGGCCGCCCCCGCCTCGACGGCTGGGGCCTCAGCGCCCCCGACGTGCCCCTCGGCTTCGACATCCTCCACTGGCACTTCCACGCCGCCCTGACCACCCGGGGCGCGTCCCTGCACGAGGCGTCGTCGGCGGCCGGCGACGCGGCGGTGCGACTGCTGGGCGAACTGGGGGTCCCGAGGGAGGCCCGCCCCCTGGTGGCCTGGCTGTTCCTGCTGGAGACGGCCCTGCGCGCCTACCGCGAACGCCTCGACGGATCGGCCTGGAACCCGTCGATCTACCCGGCCATCGTCCACGTCCTGTCGGAGGGCGGCGTCTACGCCGCTCCCTGAGACGGGGAATTCCGCCCTGTTCAACGCCGATTCCTGCTATAGATCTCGTAAACAGAGGTCTAGGGGTCGTCTGTGTACGTCGCTTGGGGAGACGAGTCAGGGTCGGATGCTCGGCGTGATCCCGGCACGTACCTGATGGCCGTGGCCATCGGCGAGCCGGGAGCGGTCCCGCACGTCCGCGAGCAGATGCGCGGGCTTCTGCTGCGGGGCCAGCGCAAGGTCCACTGGCGGGACGAGTCTCACGATCGCCGACCTGCCCGTCGAGGGCTTCGTCGTCGTCCGGGTGGAGGGGCAGGCCGATCGGCCGGAGCGTCGCCGGCGCAAGTGCCTTGAGGTGGTGCTCCGGGAACTGAGCGCCCTGGCATGCGGTGACCTGGTGCTGGAATCGAGGGGCCCGGCTGACGACCGTCGCGACCGCGAGATGCTCGACCACCTGCGGCGCCGGCGGGCTCTCGCGGCTCCACTGCGCCTCTTCCACGAACCCGGTCCGAGTGATCCGATGTTGTGGATCCCGGATGTCCTGTGCGGGGCGGTCGGCCACTCCCGGACGGGAGCGGCGGAGTATCTCGAAAGGCTCGCCTCTCGGGTGACCGTGCACACGATCCGGGCGGATCATCCGGGCGAGAAATGACGCAAGCCCCGGGCCCTGTCGTCCGGCAGGATCTCCCGAGGCTCACTTCCGGGCCTCACCGCAGTGGACCCGTCACTGAAAGTCAGGCTAGCCGCGGGTATCGCCCGAGGTCAATTCGTCCCGGGGTACCGGCTCGGGGTAGCGGCTTTCGCACGTCGGGCAGGCCCACTTCTCGTCGCGGATCACGCAGCCGCCCAGGACGAGGCGGTTCTCCTCAAGCGCCCGCTTCAGTTCGTCGGTGAAGTGCGGGTAGCCGTACGCGATCGGGACCAGGCTGGTGCCGCACCCCGGGCACTGCGGTGGCGAGATCATGTACGGGTAGACGCCCCCGAAGGCCCCGGAGTTCGCTTCCGTATGATCACAAAGAGTGACATAGGGGGTAGAGGTGGCCGGAAAGCTGGTTCTCGTCCCGGGGGCCCGGGGTCTGGGGCGCAAGATCCTGGAGCGGCTGCACCGCATGGACGTGCCCGTTCGCGCCATGGTCCGCCGTGACGACCAGCGGGCCGAGGAGCTGCGGGCCCTCGGCATCGAGGTCGTCGTCGGCGATCTGACCAAGCCGGAGACCGTCGCGGCGGCGCTCGACGGGGTCTCGCGCATGTACTTCGGGATGGCCGTCTCGCCCGACCATCTCCTGGCGGCGGCCGTCGTGGCGTCGGTGGCCCGGGACCTGCGGGTGCTCGACGGGCTGGTCGACCTGTCGCAGATGACGGTGTCGCAGATGACGTCCACCAGCACCGCCGAGTCGGACCAGCAGCGCCTCCACTACCTGGCCGAGAAGGTGTTCGACTGGTCGGGGCTGCCGGTGATCCACGTCAGGCCGACCGTCTTCCTGGACAATCCGCTGTTCACCACGCTGGCCGCGCGGTCGATCAGGGAGAACGGCACCATCGCGCTGCCGTTCGGCTCCGGGCGCACCTCGCCCATCGCCACCGACGACGTCGCCCGCGTGGTCGCGGTGATCCTGCGCGACCCCTCGCCGCACATCGGCGAGGTCTACCAGCTGACCGGCCCGAACACCCTCGACATGCACGGCGTGGCCGAGGAGTTCGCCAAGGCGCTCGACCGGTCGGTCACCTACCGGGACGTCCCGCTGCACCAGTGGGTCACCGACGTGCTGCCGAAGACGGGGCTGCCGGCGCACACCCAGCAGCACATCGCGACGATGGCCCGGCTGCACCGCGAGAACCGCTACGACCGCGCCACCGACGACGTCTTCCGCGTCACCCGGCAGACGGCGCAGACGGTCGAGCAGTTCGTGGCGGCGCACCGGGGCGTCTACGTCAGTTGACCTGTTTGGTGTTCGACGTGCCGCCGTGGTCGTCGAAGTACTGCTCCAGTTTGTCGTCCCTGATGGCGGCGTACATGATCTTGGCGGCCTTCTCGTCGAGGCGGACGACGCTCGCGCCCTTGACGGTGTCCGTGCCGGCCAGCGGCAGGGTCGAGGCCACCAGGCTGCCGCCGCGGATGTCGCGCAGTTCGATCGCCAGGTCGCGCAGGGTGCCGATGGAGACGCCCGAGTCGACGCTGATCGATGTGGTCAGGGCGCCGAGGAAGTCGTTGAGGGCGAACGGGTCGGTGAGCACGCCGCCGTTGATCAGTTTGTCGGCGACCGCGCGCAGGAACGCCTGCTGGCGTTTGATGCGGTCGAAGTCGCCGCCCGGCAGTCCGTAGCGCTGGCGGACGAACAGCAGCGCCTTCTCGCCCTCCAGGTGCACCGTCCCCTGCGGCCAGGTGATCTTGTTGGCCGAGTCGTACGTCTCCCGTGACACCTCGACCTCCACCCCGCCGATGGCCTTGCTCATGGCGACGAAACCGCTGAAGTCGAGGGCGGCGAAATGGTCGACGCGCACTCCGGTCAGCTTTTCCACGGTCGAGATGAGCAGTTTGGGACCGCCGTATGCGTACGCGGAGTTGATCTTGTCAGTGCCGTGTCCGGGGATCGGCACATAGGAGTCGCGCGGGATGCCGACGAAGAACACGCGGGCCCGGTCGGCGGGCAGGTGCACCAGCATGATCGAGTCGGCGCGGTTGAAGCCCCTCTCGCCCGGACGCGCGTCGGAGCCGATGAGCAGCCAGTTCTGCGCCTCGCCCACGGGCTTGGCGGGGCGTTCGGGCTCGGCCGGGAAGACGTCGTCGATGCGGGTGATGTTGCGGTCGTAGGTGTACTGCCGCTCCATCGCGATGGTGAAGAGAGCCGCCAGCGGAAGTGACAACACCAGTAAGGAGACAATCAAAATGTTACGACGGCGTTTAGAACGCTTTTTCGGTACTGGCTCGTCTGTGGTTTGGGTCACGTCAGGACGTCCCGGGTGGAGAGCTGCGAGGATGCCGAGTTAATCCAGGTAGAAGCGGGTGCGCACGCAGCTGTCCATAGCCGCGCCTGAAGTATAAATGGCCTTATGTGGACATTCAGATGAACTTTCCCTCTAAGTTGCGGCGATCTTACGATCGTTCCACCGTTCAGAGACTTCAAGGTCAACAAGATCAGTCAGTGATCTAGGTAAACCAACGGTACAGGTGGGGCGTCCGTCAGGTAACAAGTGTGGGGGAAAGGCGCATCTGCGACATGGGTGTTGCTCTTGAAGAGGTGGTTCGTTCCGGGATCGGAGATCCCGGCTGGTCACGGCGCTACATCCGCGCCGCCGTCGCCATGGACACCCTCAGCGGTGCCGCGGCGATCCAGGGCGTCCTGCTGGCGCGCTTCGCGCTGGGCATCGCCCATCCCGTCGAGGTGCCGCTCGGGCTGGCGATCGCCGCCGGCTGGCCGCTCACGGTGGGACTCGTCGGGGGGTACGACCGGCGCCACATCGGCGACGGCGCCGACGAATATCGCAAGATCATTCACTCCGCGGCCATCCTGGCGTCGGTCGTCGCGATCAGCGCCTACGTCACCCAGACGTCGATCGCCCGGTCCTACGTGATGGCCGGCATCCCCATCTGCGCGCTGCTCACGCTCGGCGTCCACTACGCCCTGCGCAAGCGGCTGCACCGCCGCCGTCGCAACGGCGAGTGCCTGCGGAGGGTCGTCGTCGTCGGCCACTGGACCTCGGTGCTCGACCTGCACGCGCAGTTCTCCCGCGAACGCCACCACGGCATGCGGATCGTGGCCGCGTGCGTGCCGCCCGACCAGGCCGGGCAGCTGCCCTCGCAGGTCGACGGGTTCCCGGTGCTGGGCGACTTCAAGAACGTCCCGGAAGTGGTCGTGGCGTCGCAGGCCGACAGCGTGGCCGTGCTCGCCTGCCCCGAACTCGACGGCCACGCGCTGCGGCGGCTGGCCTGGCAGCTGGAGGAACGCGGCACCGAGCTGCTCGTCGCCACCGCGCTGATGGAGGTGGCCGGGCCGCGCATCAACATCCGGCCGGTCGCCGGGCTCGCGCTGCTCCACGTCGAACACCCCGACATCAGGGGCATGCGGCAGGCCGTGAAGAGCGTGTTCGACCGGGTCGTGGCCAGCATGGTGTTGCTGATGCTGCTGCCGTTCATGCTGGTCATCGCGACGGCGGTCAGGGTCAGCAGCCCCGGTCCCGCGTTATTCCGGCAGGCGCGCGTCGGCAAGGACGGCGAGGTCTTCACCGTCTACAAGTTCCGCACCATGACGGTCGACGCCGAACGCCGCAAGATCACGTTGCGAAACTTCGGCGACGACGGCAACGGGGTGCTCTTCAAGCTGCGGAACGATCCAAGGATCACCCCGCTCGGAACGTGGCTCCGGCGTTACTCCCTCGACGAGCTCACCCAGCTCATCAACGTCATCAAAGGGGAGATGTCGCTCGTGGGGCCGCGCCCGCCGCTGCCCGAGGAGGTCGCCCAGTACGGCGACGACGTCCGGCGGCGGCTGCTGGTGAAGCCCGGCATGACGGGCCTCTGGCAGGTCAGCGGCCGGTCCGACCTGACGTGGGAGGAGTCCGTGCGGCTCGACCTGCGGTATGTCGAGAACTGGTCGCTCACCCTTGACGTGCTCATTCTCTGGAAGACGTGGTCGGCCGTGTTCGGCGGGCGGGGAGCATACTGACACCATGAAGGCCCTGGTTCTGGCGGGAGGCTCGGGCACCCGCCTGCGGCCCATCACCCACACGTCGGCCAAGCAGCTCGTACCGGTGGCCAACAAGCCGGTGCTCTTCTACGGCCTGGAGGCCATCGCCGACGCGGGGGTCCGCGACGTCGGCATCGTCGTGGGCGACACCCAGGCCGAGATCGAGGCGGCGGTCGGCGACGGCTCGCGGCTCGGCCTCAACGTCACCTATCTGCGGCAGGAGGCGCCGCTCGGGCTGGCGCACGCGGTGAAGATCGCGCGCGACTTCCTCGGCGACGACGACTTCGTCATGTACCTGGGCGACAACTTCATCGTCGGCGGCATCCGCTCGCTGGTCGCCCGGTTCGAACACGACCGTCCCGCCGCGCAGATCATGCTCACCCAGGTCCCCGACCCGACCCAGTTCGGCGTCGCCGAACTCGACGGGAACGGCCGCGTGGTCGCTCTGGAGGAGAAGCCGAAGGCGCCCAAGAGCGACCTCGCGCTGGTCGGCGTCTACCTGTTCACGGCCGCCGTGCACGAGGCGGTGGCCGAGCTCAAGCCGTCGGCACGCGGCGAACTGGAGATCACCGACGCGATCCAGTGGCTCATCGACGACGGCCGCCGCGTCGAGTCGACGGTCATCTCCGGCTACTGGAAGGACACCGGCAACGTCGCCGACATGCTGGAGGTCAACCGGCTGGTGCTCGAATCGCTGCAGCCGCAGGTGCGCGGACAGGTCGACGCCGCCTCCGAGCTCATCGGGCGGGTGGTCGTCGACGAGGGCGCGGTCGTGACCGGGTCGCGCATCGTCGGCCCGGTCGTCATCGGGCCGGGCGCCCGCGTCCGCGACTCCTACGTCGGGCCGTTCACCTCGGTGGCGGCCGGCTGCGTCATCGCCGACAGCGAGATCGAATACTCGATCCTGCTGGCCCGTTCGTCCATCACCGGGGTGCGCCGGGTCGAGGCGTCGCTGATCGGCCACGACGTCGAGGTCACCCCGGCCCCCAACACGCCCCGGGCCCACCGGCTGGTGCTCGGCGACCACAGTAAGGTGCAGATCTCCGCATGACACGTGTCCTGGTCACCGGCGGCGCCGGGTTCATCGGCTCCCATTTCGTGCGCACCCTGCCCGACGCGAAGATCACCGTCCTCGACAAGCTGACCTACGCCGGCAACCGCGCCAACCTCGAAGGGGTCGACCACGACTTCGTCCACGGCGACATCTGCGACCCCGGCCTGCTGGCCGAGGTGGTGCCGGGCCACGACCTGGTGGTGAACTTCGCCGCCGAGAGCCACGTCGACCGGTCGATCGACGGCGCGGCCGACTTCGTGCGCACCAACGTGCTCGGCGCGCAGACGCTCATGCAGGCGTGCCTCGACGCCGGGGTGCCCAGGGTCGTGCAGGTCTCCACCGACGAGGTCTACGGCACCATCGAGACCGGCTCGTGGGACGAGAACGCGGCGGTGAACCCGCGCTCGCCCTACTCGGCGGCCAAGGCCGGCGGCGACATGATCGCGCGGGCCTACGCGGTCACCCACGGCCTCAACGTCTCGATCACCCGCTGCGGCAACAACTACGGCCCCTACCAGTACCCCGAGAAGGTGGTCCCGCTGTTCGTGACCAACCTGCTCGAAGGGCGGAGAGTGCCGCTCTACGGCGACGGCGGCAACGTGCGCGACTGGGTGCACGTCGACGACCACTGCCGGGGCATCCGCCTGGTGGCCGAGCTGGGGGAGCCCGGCGAGGTCTACCACATCGCCGGCACGGCCGAGATGTCCAACCGCGAGCTCACCGGCCGCCTGCTCGACGCGTGCGGCGCGACCTGGGACAGCGTCGACTTCGTCGACGACCGCAAGGGCCACGACCGCCGCTACAGCCTCGACGACACCCGGTTGAGGGCGCTCGGGTACGCCCCCCGCTGGACCTTCGAGCAGGGGCTCGCCGACACGGTCGCCTGGTACCGCGACAACCCGACCTGGTGGAAGCCGCTGCGAGGCTGGGCATGACGCGCTGGCTGGTCACCGGCGGCGGGGGCATGCTCGCCACCGATCTGGTCCGCGTCCTCGACGGCGCCGACGTCCGCGCGCCGTCCCGGGCCGAGCTCGACATCACCGACCGGGCCGCCGTCGCCGAGGCCGTGAAATGGGCCGACGTGGTGGTGAACTGCGCCGCGTGGACGGCGGTCGACGACGCCGAGACCGACGAGGAGGCCGCCCTCAGGGTCAACGCGCCCGTCGCCCTGGCCGAGGCGGCGGGCCGCAGGCTCGTCCACCTCTCCACCGACTACGTCTTCTCCGGCGAGGGCGCCGAGCCCTGGCCGGAAGACGCCCCGACCGGCCCGATCAACGCCTACGGCCGCACCAAGCTGGCCGGTGAACGGGCGGTCCTGGCGCACCACGGCACGATCGTCAGAACCGCCTGGTTGTACGGCGCCCACGGCCCCAGCTTCGTGCGCACGATGGCCCGCCTCGAACGGTCGCACGAGGTCGTGAGGGTCGTCGCCGACCAGCACGGCCAGCCCACCTGGACCCTCGACCTGGCCCGCCGGATCGTCGACCTGGTCGGCTCGGGTGCCCAGGGGGTCTTCCACGGCACCAACTCCGGCGCCACCACCTGGCACGGCCTGGCCCAGGAGGTCTTCCGCCTGCTGGGCGCCGACCCCGAGCGGGTGCGGCCGGTCACCTCGGAGGCCTACCCCCGGCCGGCGGCCCGTCCGAAGAACAGCGTGCTGGCCCACGGCGGGTGGGCGGCGGCGGGCCTCAAGCCGATGCGCGACTGGCGAGAGGCCCTGCACGACGCCTGGCCCGAGCTCTAGAGGGCCTTCTCCGCCGGAGAGACGATCACGTCCCGGGAGCCGTAGCGCGGCAGCGGCTCCTCGGACGCCAGTTCGGCGTCGGTGATGACGTGCAGCGCGTCGTGGCCGATGGCGCGGATCTCGTAGTTCTCCGCGCGCAGGTCGCGCAGCACCTGACGGAGCGCGGGAACGTTCCGGAGCACCTCGACGACGATCGTGGGCCGGGTGGCCAGCAGCTGCGGCCAGACCGCGCGCAGCACGCCGGCCTCGTAGCCCTCGATGTCGAGCTTGATGAGGTCGACGCCCTCGATCAGGTCGGACATCCGCACCGTCTGCACGGTGATCGTGCGGGAGGCCGGGCGGTTGCTGATGCCCTCGCCGCCCTCCGACAGGTACGCCCCCGTCGGCGCGACGTAGCTCTCCTGGTCGGGCAGCGACAACTCCAGCGTGGCGGGCGCGTCGTCGGGCACCACGGCGGCCTGGACCACCTTCACGTTGGCGAGCCCGTTGAGGTCGGCGTTGCGCGACACGATCGCCGCCGCCTCGGGGTTGGCCTCCACCGCGACGTACGGGGTCGCTCCGGCCGCGTCGGCGCCTTGGACGGTGTAGTAGCCGATGTTGGCGCCCAGTTCGAGGATGCCGGTGGCCTTGGCGCACAGGTCGCGCCAGCAGGCCGTCTCCATGCCCTCGTAGCCGCGCTCGCCGTACCAGAACAGGATGCGCACCAGCCGCGACTCGACGGCGGCCAGCCGGATGCGGGGGTTGTCCGGCAGGGCGAAGTCGTCGACGAAGCCCAGCGGGCGGTGCCGCAGCACCTTCACCACCTGGCCGAGCAGGGTGCGTGACACCCCGGAGGAGGAGTGGTATCCCGAGCGGGTCTTCATCGTCACCGCGGGCGGCACCACGACGAGCGCGCGGGAGAGCAGTTCCCGGGCCCGCATCCGGGCGCGCAGGACAGGCGAGAGCTTTTCGACCATGGACTTCTCTCGAATAGGGGCAAAATGGTTCGACCCACAATAAGGGTGACCATGGTCACTTTTGGGGACCCAATTCGATCAGAAGAATCGGACCCGCCCCTCCCTCCAGGGCGGGTCCGCCCCGCCGTCAGCGCGCCCGCAGGCGCAGGTCGAAACTGATGTCGCTGGAGTCGGGCCGGTCCTGGTGGATCTCGACGGTGATCGTGTTCTGGCCCTGCTGGAGCTGGCCGGGCGACAGCGGCACGTCGATCCACTGCGACTCGGCCGCGCCCGAGACGGTCGACAACGCCCGGCTGGCGGAGGTGATCGTGCCGGTCGGCAGGTTGTCGCGCCAGATCTCGGTCCCGTTCAAGTAGACGACCGCGCCGTCGTCCCGGATCACGCTCATGGTGACCTGGCCGAACGTGGCGGCGACGCCGAAGGTCGTGCGGAAGTAGTAGGTGATGCGGCCTGGTGCGACCTGCTGCCGCTCGTCGCCGTCGCCGAAGCCCAGCTGGGCCAGGCCCTGCGGCCAGCCGGAGTCGTCGAACCCGGCCGCCCGCCAGGCCGTGCCCTGGTCGCTGCCGTTGTCGAGGTAGCGCCACGACGCGCCCGCCGGCACCAGCGTCACGTCGCCCGACGGCGGGATCAGCGGGAACTCGGTGTAGTTGGGCCGGGAGACCCCGTTGAGCTGGCTGTAGCCGCCGCCCGCGCGCAGCGCGTCGGGCCCGGCGTGCAACGCGAACACCTGCCCGTTGGCCGTGGGCGCGAAGTCGGTGTCGACCGCGCCGGTCCCGGCGTCGACGGCCACGAAGTCACACCGCTGGAAGCCGGCGAAGTCGGGGCAGAAGTGGCCGGCGGCGTACACGTACGAGCCGCGCACCGCGACCGACTCGACATCTCCGTCGGCGGTGCGTTCCCAGCGGCGCGAGCCGTTGCTCAGGCGGTAGGCGGCCAGCCGTCCGCCGACTCCGGCGATGGCGGCGTAGACGCTGTCGGCGTCGGCGGCCAGGTCGAGCACCCAGCACTGGTTGCTCGGCAGGTCGCAACTGGCGGGCGGGGTCCAGCCGGTGACCGCGCCGTTGAGGTCGACCGAGCCGAGGAACAACCGTGTCGCGCCGCCGAGGGTGCGGAACTGCCCGCCCACGATCACGCTGCCGCCGTCGGGGGCGGCCGCCATGGCCATGATCGTGTTGTTGGCGCCCGGGTTCCAGGCGCGCAGCGCACCGCTGTTCAGGTCGACGGCCGCCAGCCGGGTCCGGTTCTGCCCGGCGACCTGCGTGAACGCCCCACCGGCGTAAAGCGTGTCGCCGATCACGGCCAGCCCGCGCACCGTGCTGTTGGCGGCCGGCGTCCAGCCGCCGACGACGCTCCCGCTGCCCAGGTCGATCGCCGCCAGGCGGGTGCGGGTCTGCCCGGCCACCGTGGTGAAGTCGCCGCCGAGGAACACCCGGCCGTTCGCGACCGCGAGGACCTGCACCGCGCCGTTCACCGCGGGCGACCACGAGCGGATCAGGTCGCCGGAGGCCGCGTCGAGCAGCGCCACGCGCTGGCGGCCGACGGTCTCGCCGGTCGCGGAGTGCCGCAGGCTGGTGAACTCGCCCGCGATCACCACCCGGTCGCCCGTGTGGGCGATGGCCAGGACCCGGCCGTTCGGCAGCCAGTTGGCGCGGGGCTGGGCCGAGTAGTCGGCCGCCCACGCCGGGGCCGCCAGCAACCCGGTCAGCAGGAACGAGATTGACAACACGGCCAGGATCGTGCGTTTGCGCATGGCCGGAGTATGAACCCGATTACCGCCTCAGTCGACGGATGGCCGCGCCGAGCCCGATCAGCACCACGAGCCCGGCCGCGCCCCCGAGCATGAACTGCGGCAACCGCGACGGCTGCTGCGTCTTCCCGCTCTGCTGGATGGCGTTGGGATCGGGCTGCGGACCGGGTTTGCGTACCGGGCCGGTCACCAGGTCCTTGGGCAGCGCCCACGCGAACACCGCGCTCTTCTCACCCTCGCTGCCGACGAACAGCGTCTTGCCGTCGGCGCTGAGCGCCATCGACTCGCCCTGCGGCTGCTTCGGCGCGTCGATCGTCTGCACCACGTGGCCGGTCACGTCGGTGAAGACGCGGATCTTGTTGAGGCCGCGCAGGTACATGCGGCCGTCGTAGCCGATCAGGCCGTCGGAGATGACGTGGGGCACCGCCACCAGCCTCTCGAGCCGGTTGGCCACGCCCGGCACCAGCGACGCCGGCGCGCCGTAGACGGCCCCGCCGGTCGGGGTCTTGCTGACGAAGTAGAGGTTCCCGTTGGCCGGGTTGACCAGGACGGCCTCGGAGTCCTGCGGGCCGTCGGGGTAGACGATCGGATAACGCTCGGCGGTCACCGTCGTGTCGGCCAGCACCTTCGGCTCGGGGAAGACGAACAGGGTCACCCCCGCCTGGCGGGTCTTGTCGTTGTCGCCCGTGTCGGCCAGATAGACGAGGGCGTTGCCGCGCTGGTCGACGAAGCCGCCCATGGCCTCGGTGTCGACGGCCGCCGCGCCCTCGATGGTGACCGTCGCCAGGGTCGAGCCGTCGGGGCCGATGGCGTAGAGGGTGGCCGGTCCGGCGCCGTCGTTGTGGGTCCAGACGACGCCGGGGTGCAGCGGGGAGGCGTAGAGGCCGCTCGACTCGGTGATCTTCGGGTTGTCGATGACCCGGTCCTGCTTCCAGGCGGCCTTCACCGGCGCCGGAGGGGCCGGCTCCGCGTACGCGGGCGCCGCCGCCGTCAGGGCGAACGCCAGAACGGCGCTACTCAGCAGCGTGCGTCTCATGGGGGATCTCATTCCGTGACGGGACGGGGGCCTGGCGGCGGCGAAGGTGCCACCATAGGAGGAATCCCGAGGCCAGGCCGCCGAATCCGATGCAGTAGGGGGCCAGGTGGGCCAGATCGGGGGCGACCGCGAGCACGACCAGCATGGCCGCCAGGCCGATGCCGGTCTCGGCCGCCCTGACCACGAACACCAGGCGGGACATCGTGTAGGCGGCCGCCATCATCGACAGCGGCAGCGTCGCCGAGAAGCTGACCGTGTAGGCCACCCACCCGCCCACGGTCACCGCGTCGAGGGTGAACGCGCCGCCGGTGATGAGCGGGCCGACGTGCCCGAGGACCGCGATGGCGGCGACCCCGCAGGCCAGCGTGCCCGCGATGAGCACCAGCGAGGCGGCCAGCGCGTTGCGCGGCCGGATCGGCGCCCCGGCGTCGCGCCGCCGCACGAACGTGGGCAGCAGGTAGGAGCCCGCGCCCTGGACGACCGTCAGCGCCGGCGACATCAGCAACCGTCCGGCCTCGACGGCGGCCAGCACCGTGCGCGACGCGAACGTGTCGATCGCCACCCGCATGACCAGCAGCGCGACCGGCCGCAACGACGCCTGCGCCGACCGCCACGCGGCGAAGGAGGTGACCTCGCCGAGCCCGGCCAGGCTCGGGCGCGGCAGCCGGTACTCCGCCGACGGCAGCAGCGCCAGCGTCAGCCCGAGCGACACGAGCTGGCCCGCGCACATCGCGCCCAGGATCCACGTCAGCGTGAACGGCGTGCCGGTCAGCCAGAGCCCGGCCAGGATCGCCAGCGTCACCCCGACGTAGACGACGTCGTTGAGCACCAGGCGGCCGAACTCCAGCCGCGCGTTGAGCAGCCGCCGCGCGCTCTCCTGCGGCAACCACAACACCGTGAGCAGCGCGAACGCCGCGACACCCGGCGCGTCGGCCAGGTGCAGCACCAGCGCGAACCCGACGCCCACGACGGTCCCGGCCGCCGTCAGGCCGAGGATCGAGGCGCACAACGCGGCCCGCACGCGCGGATTGAAACGGTCCAACACGGTGAGCGAGTCGCCCACCCACGAGGAGAAGACGGTGGTGACCGCGACGAGCACGGCCATCATGATCGCGTAGGCGCCGAACGCCTCGGGCCCGAGGAACCGCACCGCGATGAGCTGTAAGACGACGCTCCCGCCCGCGGTGACGGCCTGGGAGGTGACCGACCCGCCCGCGCGCGCGACGAGCCTGCGGAGAGAACCGGCCATCAGGAGGTGGCGCCCGTGTCGATGGTCACCACGGGCTCGGCGTCGTCACCGGACGCTTCGTCGTCGGCGGGCTTCGCTGAAGGCGCCCTGGTGGGAGGCGTCTTGGCGGGCGGCGGTTCGGGCCAGCTGCGGATCGGCGGCGGCGGTGCGGGCCTTTCGGCCGCGGGTTTCCCGGCCGGGGGACGCTCGATCGCGGGCGTCGCGGGCGCGGGCTCCGGTGGTTTCGCGGGCAGGCTGATGCGTTCGAAGGCGGCCGTCGGGCGGTCGTCGTATTCGGCCTTGACCGGGGCCGTGCCGTTGATCTCGGGCCGGGGCAGCAGCGGGCGGCGCGGCTGGGCGGGCTTGTGGCGCTGGCCGGTCGGGGTGGTGACCTCGCGGATCGTGCCGATCGGGTTGGTGGCGCGCAGGAACGCGATCACGATGGCCAGCAGCGTGCCGACCGCGAGGCCGATCGCGATGTTGGTCGGCACCTTGCTCGGGGTGATCTTCAGCGGGTTGGCCTGGTCGACGAACCGCACGCCGCCGCCGAACTGGGCGAGGTCGATCGTCGCCTCCGACTCCTTGAGCTGGAGCTGCACCAGCGCCTCGGTCAGCGACGACTCGGTGGCGCTGCCGTCGGGGGCGCGCTTCAGGTCGTCCTGTACGCGGGTGCGCGTGGACCGCACGCTCTTGAGCAGCTTCTCCTGCTCACGCTGCGCGTCGGCCTCGGTGAGGATCTGGTAGGCCGCCACGACCGAGTTGGCCATCTGCGCGGCCAGCTTGTCGGTCTTGGCCGTCGAGGTGACCACGACGATGCCGCCGGCCGTGCCGGGTGAGGCGGTGACGCTCTGCCGCAGGGTCTCGAGGTCGACGACGACCTTCTGCTCGTTCTCGAGCAGCTGCCGGGCCCGGTCGAGCACGCCCGCCGACTGGGCGAACGCGGCCCGCTGGGCGGTGTAGGCGATGTAGCTGCTGTCGGAGGACACGCCCATGCGCAGGTAGGTGGTGCTGCGCGGGTCGACGACCGCGAACCGGGCGGTCGCCTCGACGTTGCCGAAGACGAAGAAGGTCGCCGCCCCCGCGGCCACCGCGGCGACGAGGATCAGTACGATCGACGACCACCGATAGCGCCACACGGCCTCAAGAAGACCGACCTCGGGGGTCTCGTCACGTTGGTCTGTGGCCACGAATGCCTGTTCTCCCCGCTTGTGCATTCCTCTTCATGTAAAGAAGTAGTCGGTTCACAGTTTAGACATCAGCCCCCGGCCCGAGAATCGCCCGCTCCATCGCCGTCGTGTAACGCAATAGTCCGAATCGCGACGTCGCGTCGTCGAAACCCCTGTTCGCGAGGGCTTTGGCGGCGGTCCAGTCGTTAAGCAGAGTTTCGACGGCGTCGGCCAGCGCGACCGGGTCGCCCGGGGCCACGAGCAGGCCGTTCTTCCCGTCTTCGACGATCTCCGCCAGCCCCTGCACCTCGCTGGCGACCACCGGGCGACGCGCCAGCATGCCCTCGACGGCGACCAGCCCGAAGGGCTCGACCCGCGACGGCACCAGCACGACGTCGGCCGTGGCCAGAAGCGGCCACACCGGGTCGGTGAACCCCGCGAAGACCACCTCGGGCCCGAGCTCCGCGGCCTTGGCGCGGAGCTCGGCCTCGTACCACTCGTAGCCGGGGAAGATGGTGCCGGCCAGCGTCAGCCTGATGGTGTGACCTCGGTCTACCAGGAGCTTCGCCGCCTCGACGGCGACGTCGTTGCCCTTGCGCGGCGACAGGCGGCCGACCAGCACGAGGTGTCCCTCGTGTTCCGGGCGGGGGTCTGTCGGCGGGGGACCGGCGACGCCGTTGTGGATGACGGTCGTTTTCCCGTCAGGGCCGCCGTCGGCCACGATTCGGTCGCGCACGCTCCGGCTGATCGCGATGATCGTGTGCGCCAGCCGCAGCGGCAGCGCCAGGGCCCGTCTGACCGGCCCGGGAACCCCTTCTTCCGCCTCGTGGACGTGGCACACGACCTTCGGCACCCGTGCGAGCCGCCCGGCCAGCAACCACCAGGGGATGGTGACCGTGTTGACGTACAACACAGAAGGACGGTCGCGCCGCAGGTAGGACACCATGCGGGGGAGTGTCGTGGCCAGCGCCCAGGCCAGCTTCACCAGGCCGACGGGCTTCAGGTAGGCCTTGCGGAGCACGGGCACGGGCAGGATCTCGACTTCGGCCCCGGCCGCGCGAATCAAATCGGACAAAGGGCCGTCTGTGGGCAGGGTAACCGTGATGTCGGCCTTTTCGGCCAGGGCGCGGACCGATTCGACGAGCATGCGGTCGGAGCCGTAGAGATCGGGCGACGGGTGGGCCATCACCACTCGAACCATCGTTGCCGCATCCAAATGTTTGATTACCGTTTACGGTTGGATGTTCATCTTGTCATCCATCGAAGGGGACGCATGCGGATCGCCATGATCGGGACTCGCGGGGTGCCGGCCCGTTACGGGGGCTTCGAGACCGCCGTCGAGGAGATCGGGGCCCGCCTGGCCGACGCCGGGCACGACGTCCGGGTCTACTGCCGGGGGGCGGTGGAGAAGATCCCGGCGTACAAGGGGATGACGCTCGTCCACCTGCCCGCCGTGCCGCACAAGATCATGGAGACGCTCAGCCACACCGCGCTGTCGGTCGGCCATGTGCTGCTGCACCGCACCGACGTCGCGCTGGTGTTCAACGCGGCGAACGCGCCCCTGCTGCCGTTCCTGAAACTGGCGCGCATCCCGGTGGCCACCCACGTCGACGGGCTGGAGTGGAAGCGGGCCAAGTGGAACGGTGCAGGGCAGCGCTACTACCTGGCGGTCGAGAAGTTGTCGGTGCGCTGGTCGAAGCAGATCATCGCCGATGCCGCCGCGATCCAGGACTACTACCGCGAGACCTACGCCGCCGGCAGCGTCATGATCCCCTATGGCGCGCCCATCCAGGAACGCTGCGACGACGACCTGCTGAGGGCCGAGGGTTATGAACCCGGCGGCTACCACCTGGTGGTGGCCCGGTTCGAGCCGGAGAACCACGTCGACCTGATCGTCGAGGGCTACTCGCGCAGCACCGCCCGGTTGCCGCTGGTCGTCGTGGGCTCGGCGCCCTACGCCGAGGAGTACGTGAAGAAGATCGACGACCTGGCGGCCAAGGACGACCGGGTGAAGCTGGTCGGCGCCGTCTGGAACCAGGACCTGCTCGACGCCCTCTACGCCGGGTCGGCCACCTACCTGCACGGCCACTCCGTCGGCGGCACCAACCCCTCGCTGCTGCGGGCGATGGGCGCGGGCGCGCCGACGGTCGCCTACGACGTCGTGTTCAACCGCGAGGTGCTGGCCGAGTCGGGCACGTTCTTCAGCGGTCCCGACGACCTGGCGGCCGTGATCGAGCAGGCCGAAGACGACCCAGCCGCCTGCCGCCGCCGGGGCGACCTGGCCCGCGAGCGCGCCCGCGTCCACTACACGTGGGACGACGTCGCCGCCCGCTACGAGAGACTCTGCCTGGACCTGCGCGGATGAGTTTCGTGCGCTACCCGCCGGGCCGGGCCAACGTCTGGATCCCGGTCGGCGACGCCCGGTCGGCCGCGGCCGGGCTGTCGCTGCTCACCTTCTCCAAGCCCCTCCCGCTGCTGGCCCAGCGGATCCTGCACCGGTCGGTGCTGGTCGCCGGCCCGTGGCTGCTGCCCGGGAGGCGCGAACGCTGGCAGGCCCCGGTCGAACGCTGGGACCAGATCCTGCGTGAGGTCGCCGAGATCGTCGGCCCGGTCGACGAGGTCGCCCTCTACCTGCGGCCGCAGGCGTCCCGGCCCGGCGCGGCGGCCCTGCTGCTCCAGAAGGGCCGTCCGGCCGGGTTCCTGAAAGTGCGCGACGGGCTCGACCACGAGGCCCAGGTGCTGCGGCTGCTCGACGGCGGCGACGGCTTCCGGGCCCCGGTGGTGCTCGGGCAGCGCCCGTCGTGGTTGCTGATCTCCGCGATGGAGCCGGTCCCGGCCCGTCCGTTCCGGGGCGTCGACGTCGTCGACCTGACGGGCCGCATCCAGCGCCTGCTCGCCAAGCTGCCCAAACCCCCCGGCACGCCCGACCACTGGCTGCCGATGCACGGCGACCTCACCCCGTGGAACCTGCGCCGGACCCGGGGCAGGACGCCGTGGCTGATCGACTGGGAGGACGCCGCCTGGGCGCCCCCCGGCGCCGACGAGGTCTACTACCGGGCCGCCGAGACGACCCTGTTCGGGGTCGACCCGGTGCCCACGGGATACGCCGAGGCGGCCGCCCACTGGGAGGCCGTCATCTCCAGGCGCAGCGACGACCTGCCGCTCAACGGCGGCCTGCTCGCGGCGCTGGAGGTGCTCAGCCGGCCGTCCAGTCGCTGAGCCTGCGGCCGAGCATCTCCTCCAGCCGCCGGTTGTGCGGGGCGAAGTGGGCGGCCAGTCTCTTGCGCACGTCGTCGGGGATGTCGCCCGGGGCGGCGGCGTTCCAGACCTTGCCCGCCGCGGGCAGGGGCGCGGGCGGCAGCCCGAGGAACTCCGCCGCCCTGTCGCAGGCGGCCTGCGGGTCGCGGTAGAAGTCCTCGCTGGTCAGGATGTGGAACCGGTCTCGGGGGAAGTGGGCGAACCAGCGTTCCAGGCCGCGGGCGTACTCGCTCTGGGCGACGTACGACTGCTGTTCGTGGGCGTAGGACAGGTACGCCGGATCGGCGATGATCCGCTCCTCCTCTCCGGCGGTCCGCGACTCCTCGGCGGCCAGGGCCTCCTCGAACGTCAGGGTCTCGGCGCCCGCGCGCACCCGCTCGCGGTAGTGGGAGAACGTGCGCTCGACCGGGTCGCGTAAGACCAGCAGGACGCGCGCCGTTGGCACGTTCCCGGCGGCGCGCTGGGCGGCCAGCGGATGGTGGAGGTA
Source organism: Herbidospora sakaeratensis (assembly GCF_001570525.1). GTDB lineage: Bacteria > Actinomycetota > Actinomycetes > Streptosporangiales > Streptosporangiaceae > Herbidospora > Herbidospora sakaeratensis. The sequence continues at coordinate 551,448 of NZ_BBXC01000011.1, read as the reverse complement.
GTAGGGCGAGCCTTCTCCGGCGACCACCGGGCCCCCCGCCCTGCGCGCGGCCCGCGCCCGGTTGGCCCGGCTCGGCAGGTGCGAGCGGTACCACCGCATCCCGCGCGCGTAGTTGGAGTCGAAGTAGTGCACGCCCTTCGTGTGGTTGGCCTTGGGCAGCAACCCGGCCGCCGGGAAGAGCGGGATCACCCTCGGATGCTCCAGCAGGGCGAAGTAGAACGACGTCGAACCCCCGCGCTTGGCCCCGATGAGCAGGAAGTCGGGATCGGGCCGGAACGCCGCCGTCGCCATGCCCCAGCCCCGGATGGCGGTTCGGCCCGCGTTCATCACGGGTTCAGGGAGCTTCATCTGACTCGTCCTCTCAACCGGTCCATAGTGAAAAGTTATTAACCGCTCGTATGCTGGCACACGTCACCAAGCGGAGCGGCGATTCGGGGGGACCGGCGTGAGAGGTGCGCGCCACCGGCGGCTCCGCACGCAGTGGTGGCCCACCCTGCTGCCTCTCGGCATGATCCTCGCGAGCGACTACAAGTTTCGGTCGCGTGACGTCTCCGAAGCGGTCGGCGGCGGCATCGACGCCACCGTCCTGCTGGAGATCGGCGTCTACGGCCTCTGCGCGCTCTACCTCTACCGCCGGTTCGGCCTGCGGGCCCCTCGGCGGGCGGCGCCGGCCGCGTTGATCCTGGCCTGGTTGTTCGCGGCCTACTGCGCCATGTCGGTGTTGTGGACCCCGTTCCCCCCGTTCGCCGCCGTGCGGGCGAGCCAGCTCCTGGTCACCGCGATCGTGTGTCACGTGATCGCGACCCGGGCCCGGCGCGAGGACCTCTACCGGCTGGCCCACGTGTTCGTCGGCCTGGTCGTGATCTCGGTGGCGTTCGGGGTGGCGCTGCCGCTCAAACGCACGCCCAACACGCAAGACCGGTTCAACTGGCTCTACGTGCATCCCGTCACGGCCGGCATGTTCCTGGGCGTCGCACTGCTGCTGTGCCTGGCGTTCCTGCTGCCGAACGGGCTGCCGCGCCGGTTCCCGTGGCCGGTCTACGCCGGCTCGGCGGGCGTCACGGCGGCGGCGCTGGTCGCCACCGGCACCCGGGGGGCGGCGGTCGGCATCCTCGCGGGGGTGGCGTTGTTCCTGCTCACCGCCCGGGGCACCCGGGGCCGGGTCGAGGTGATCATGGTCGGCACGCCGGTCCTGGTGCTGCTGCCGCTGTTGTTCGGCGACAGGCTCCTGGAGTTCGCCACGCGTGGCGAGACCGTCGAACAGCTGGAGAGCCTCAACTCGCGTACCGACCTGTGGACCTTCGCCTACCAGGCGGTGATGAACCGGCCGGTGTTCGGCAACGGCATGTCGTCGGCGCGCGGGCTGTTCCTCGACGCCCTGGGGCTCGGCGGGGGTCACAACATCTTCGTCAACGTGCTCGTCGAAGGCGGGCTCGTCGGCGCGGCGATCTTCGGCCTGCTCCTGGTCGTGGTGCTGACGGTGAACCTGTCGTTCACCAGGGTCCAGGAGGTCCGGGTCGAGGCGGCGCTGCTGCTCGGTTTGATGACGTTTCTGGTGGTCGACGGCTTGACCGCCGATCAGATGGCGGGCGCGGCCAACGTCGCGTCCATCTGGATGTTCCTCATCGTGGCGTGGACTTGTGTTATCACACGTAAACCTGTGAGACGTGAGGAGCGTCACGATACGCGTGAGGCCGGTGTGGTCTCACCTGTGCCCTGAAGGGGACCAAATGCGCAAGACCCTGATATCGGGCCTGATCGCCGCCTTAGCGGTGACGCCCGTTCCCGCCGCGCTGGCCGACACCGCCCCCGCTGCGGGGGAAGTCGCCACGGTCACTGCCGACGCGCTGCCCACCTGGCAGACCGACGGCGTGGTGCTGACGATCGAGATCGTCAACGGGGTGACCTACGTGGGCGGCAACTTCGACAACGTACGGCCGCCGGGCGTCCCCAAGGGGGGCGCGGGCGAGGTGCCGCGGGTCGGGCTGGCCGCGTTCGACACCGCCACCGGCGACCTGCTGCCGTGGAACCCGGTGGCCTTCTCGCCGACGTTCACCGACGACCAGGCGCAGAACGAGTGCGACAAGATCGCCGCCAACACCTACCGCTGCGACACGGTGTGGGAGATCAAGGCCTCGCCCGACGGCTCGAAGATCTACGTCGCCGGCGACTTCAACAAGATCGACAGCTCGCGGCGCGACCGCATGGCGGCCTTCGACACCGCCACCGGCGCCCTCGACCCCGACTTCAAGCCGGTGTTCAACAACCGGGTGCGCGCCATCGCCGTGTCTGACAGCACCGTCTACGCGGGCGGCCACTTCACCACCGTGAACGGTGAGACCCGCACCCGCCTGGCCGCATTCGACACCTCGACCGCCGCCCTCACCTCCTGGGCGCCGACGGCCGACAAGCGCGTCAACGCGATGATGCTGACCCCGGCCGGCAACCGCCTCATCGTCGGCGGCGACTTCGACCGCATCAACGGCGTCCGGCAGCACGGCCTGTCGGCCGTCAACGTGAGCGACGGCTCCAAGGGCACGTTCAACAGCAACGACATCCCGGCCAACAGCTCCACCAGCCGCTCGTGGGTGACCGACATCGTCTCCGACGGCACCCGCATGTACGCCAGCGCCAACGGCGAGGGCACCTTCGACGGCCGCCTGGCCTTCAACCCCGACAACGGCTCGCGCATCTGGATCAACAACTGCCTCGGCGCGACCCAGGCGATCTCGGTGATGGGCGGCGTCCTCTACAGCGGCAGCCACGCCCACCGCTGCAACATGCAGTCGTACTACGGCAACGACGGCTTCCCCGAGACCAAGCCGCACCGCCGCTACCTCGCCGAGCCCGCCGGCACGGCCCAGGGCGGCAAGCAGACCATCCTCCACTGGTTCCCCAACTCGGCCCCCGGCACCACCTACCCCTGGGTCCAGGGCCCGTGGGCGATGGCCAACGACGGCACCTACCTGTGGGCCGGCGGTGACTTCACCGAGGTCAACGACGTGGCGCAGCAGGGCCTCACCCGCTGGACCTTCCACGAGACCAAGCCCGACACCGGCGGCCCGATCCAGGCCGGCTTCGGCGCGCCGACCCTCCAGGCCAACGGCGGCGGCAAGGTGACCATCCGCTGGGGCGCCACGTGGGACCTCGACAACCGCAAGGTCCGCTACGAGGTGCTGCGCAACGACGGCCAGGTGGCCTGCACCGCCGAGGCGTTCTCGGTGTTCTGGAACCTGCCGAACCTGTCGTGCCAGGACACCGGGCTCACCCCCGGCGCCTCGCACACCTACCGGGTGCGCGCGATCGACCCGTACAACAACCGCGTCTCCAGCCCGACCAGCGCGTCGGTGACGGTTCTGTGAGGCGGCCGCTCGCCGCCGCGGGGGCCGTCGCCCTCGCGGTGGCGGGCGTCCTGATCGGGGCCGCGCTGATGCGCCCCGGCTACGTCGTCCCGGCCCAGCCGTCGTGGCAGACGGCCGGGCCGGCCCCTCTGGGTGAGGCCGACTACCCCGTCCCCGAGGGCGCGTTCTTCGTCGCCCCCGACGGCGACGACGCGGGAAGGGGCGAGCGCGCCGGCCCCTGGCGGACCCTGGCCCACGCCGTGGAGACCGTCCCCGCGGGCTCGACGATCGTCCTGCGCGAAGGCGTCTACCACGAGAAGGTCGAGATCTTCCGCAAGCGCCTGGCCATCCAGAACCACCCCGGCGAGGTCGTCTGGTTCGACGGCAGCGAACCGGTCGGCGGCTGGGTGCGCGACGGCTCCCGCTGGCGTCGCGACGGCTGGGACGTGCGGTTCGACAACACCGACTTCACCGCGGGCGGCGGCGAAGACTGGCACATGGTCGATCCGGAGCACCCGATGGCCAACTGGCCCGACCAGGTCTTCGTCGACGGCCGGCAGCTGACCCAGGTGCGGGCCGCCGAGCAGGTCGGCCCCGGCGCCTTCTTCGTCGACTACCAGGCCGGCCGCCTGTTCATCGGCGACGACCCCACTGGCCGCGAGGTCCGCGCCACCACCCTCGACGAGGCCCTCTACTTCGAGGGCGCCGACGGGTCGTCTCTGAAGGGCGTGGGGGTACGGCGCTACGCCACCTCCCTGGCCAGGATCGCCGCCGTCAAGGCGTTCGCCGACGACATGACGATCGAGAACAGCGTCTTCGCCGAGACCTCGGTCACCGGCCTGTCGCTGAAGGGCGCCCGGATCACCGTCAGGAACAACCTGTTCGAGGGCAACGGCCAGGTGGGCATCGGCGGGCACAAGTCCGACGACGCGACGATCGTCGGCAACGTCAGCCGAGGCAACAACGTGGAGCGTTTCATGATGGCCCCGGTCTCCGGCGGCCTGAAGATCACCGAGTCGAAGCGCATGACGGTCGTCGGCAACCTCGTGGAGGACAACCGGGGCCCCGGCATCTGGCTCGACGAGTCGATCGTCGGCGCGGTGGTCGCCCGCAACCTGGCCCGGAACAACGCCCACCACGGGATCCATTTCGAGATCTCGGCCGGCGCGCTCATCGCCGGAAACGTGGTGACCGGCAACGGCGCCCACGGCGTCTATGTGAACGAGTCGAGCGACGTACGGGTCTGGAACAACACCGTAACCGACAACAAAGGCCGCCAGATCTATGCCATCGACGGCGCGCGGCAGCAACTCACGCCGGGAGTGACCTGGAATGTGAGTGGCGTCGAGGTGCGAAACAACGTGCTTTCCGCAGCCGGCGCCGAGCCTCTAGTGGCGGTGCGCGATCTGACCCGCCGCAAGGGCGCGGCCGACATGGCCAGCCTCGACCACAACGTCTACCACCGGCGCGGACCAGGGCCGCTCGCCGACTGGGCCGACTGGACGCGGGCCGACGCCGACGTGGCCACGGTCGCCGATCTGCGCCGGACGACCGGTCAGGAAATCCACGGCAGCGAGCCGGAAAATGGTGATTTGCCCGATGGTGCGCCGCTGCCTTCCGATGTCGCCGAGTTGTTCGGCCACGAAGCCGGGACGGTGCTTAAATCCGGTGCTCCAGAAGGTGAACTTTAATCGTTACTTCATGTCCCACGGGTTACTCCTTGCTTGATTAAACCGTTCCATTACTCTTGCATCGATGTGAGAACGATCTCCTGAGATGTAGGTAACCGTGGTAATTCGATCATCGCGAGTGGCCGCCTTCCTGGCCGCGTCATTACTGGGGGCGTCGCTCGCGGCGATCCCCCTTCCCGCCCGGGCCGACATCGACCCGCCGCCGGGAGTGCCCGAGACCGTCACGGCCGACGCCCTGCCCACGTGGCAGATCAACGGCGTGGTCTGGAAGATGGCCACCGTCGGCAACACCGTCTACGCGGTCGGCAGCTTCACCCGCGCCCGCCCGCCGGGCACCGCCCCGGGAAACGCGGCCGAGGTGGTGCGGTCGAACATCCTGGCCTTCAACATCACCACGGGTAACGTCACCTCCTTCGCGCCGACCCTGAACGCGCAGGCGCGCACCATCGCCGTGTCGCCCGACCAGACGAAGATCTACATCGGCGGAGACTTCACGCAGGTCAACGGCCAGACCCGGAACCGGGTCGCGGCCTTCGACGTCGCCACGGGCAACCTCGAGTCGTGGGCCCCCTCGGTCGGCAACGTGGTCCGCGCGATCACGGTCTCCACCTCGACCGTCTACCTCGGCGGCAACTTCTTCAACGTCAACGGCCAGAGCCGCAACCGCCTGGCCGCGGTCAACCGGAGCAACGGCGCCAACCAGCCGTGGGCCCCCGACACCGACGACGAGGTCTTCGCCCTGATCATGTCGCCCGACCAGAGCCGGGTCATCGTGGGCGGCAAGTTCCAGCAGCTCAACAACGCCACCCGGGTGGGCATCGGCGCCCTCGACCCGGTCACCGGCGACTCGCTGCCGTGGAGCAGCAACCCGATCCCGGCCCGGATCGGCAACGACTACTCGATGACCTACGACCTCACCACCGACGGCACCAACATCTACGCCGCCGCCGACGGCGAGGGCTGGCACTGGTTCGACGGCCGGTTCGCGGTCGAGCCCAACACGGGCGACCTGATCTGGCTCGACAACTGCTACGGCGCCAGCTACAGCGTCTTCCCGATCAACCAGGTGCTCTACAGCGTCGGCCACGCCCACGACTGCGAGTCGCTGCGCGGCTTCCCCGAGGTCTCGCCGACCCGCTGGCAGCGTGCGCTGGCCACCACGATCGTGCCGACCGGCACCGACCCGATGCCGCCGTCGAACAACAGCCAGTACAGCGGTCAGCCCACGCCGACCCTGCTCCACTGGTTCCCGCAGGTCAACGCCGGTTCCTACACCGGCATGAACCAGGGCGGCTGGGCCCTGTCGGGCAACAGCGACTACCTGGTCATGGGCGGCGAGTTCACCACCGTCAACGGCGGCGCGCAGCAGGGCCTCACCCGGTTCGCGGTCAAGGCGAACGCGCCGAAGACCGCCGGGCCGATCCCGACGGCCGACCTGACCCCGACCGCGGTCTCGCTCAACGCGGGCACCGCCCGGCTCAGCTGGAAGACCACCTGGGACCGCGACCACGCGAAGCTGACGTACCAGATCCTCCGCGACGGGGGCACGACCCCGATCGGCGAGGTCGAGGTCGACTCCAACTTCTGGACCCTCCCGTCGGCCGGCTTCATCGACGAGGGCCTCACGCCCGGCTCCGTCCACACCTACCGGGTCCGCGCCGTCGACCCGCAGGGCAACGCCGTCGGCAGCGGCACCTCCGACCCGGTGACGATCTCCTCGGCGGGCGCGCTCAGCGCCTACGCCGAAGCCGTCATCGACGACGGGGCCGCCGCCTACTGGCGTCTCGGCGAGAGCTCCGGCACCACCGCCTTCGACTACGCCGCCTTCACCGACGCCACCCGTGACGCGGGCACCTCCCAGGCGACCCCCGGCGCGATCAACGGCGACGCCGACGCCGCGGCGGCCTTCAACGGCACCGGCGCCGGCCTGGTGAAGACCAACAGCACGGTCGCCACCACCCCGGCCTTCTCGATCGAAGCCTGGGTTAAGACCACCTCGAACCAGGGCGGCAAGATCGTCGGGTACGGCAACACGCCCACCGGCGAGTCGAGCAGCTACGACCGCCACGTCTACATGGACAACGCCGGCCGCGTCTACTTCGGCGTCTACCCCAACGCGGTCCGCACGGTGAACAGCGCCCCCGGCTTCAACGACGGCCAGTGGCACCACATCGTGGCCACCCAGGGCAGCGGCGGCATCGCCCTGTACGTCGACGGCCGCCGCGTCGGCCAGGACCCCTCGGTCACCACGGCCCAGTCGTACACCGGCTACTGGCGGATCGGCGGCGACCAGCTCAACGGGTGGCCGAACCGCCCGACCAGCCTCTACCTCAACGGCCAGATCGACGACGTCGCGATCTACCCGGCGGCGCTGACGCCGGCCAAGATCGACGCCCACTTCGTCGCCTCCGGCCGCACCAGCCCGATCCCGCCGCGCCCGGCCGACGACTACGGCCGCGTCGTCTACGACGACGAGCCGGTCACCTACTTCCGGTTCAACGAGGCCAACGGCCCGGCGGCGATCGACGCCAGCACCAGCGGCATCAACGGCACGTTCACCAACACCGGCGTGACCTACAACCAGACGGGCGCGATCGTCGGCTCGACCAACCGGGCGGTCCGGGTGCAGAGCGGCGGCCGGGCGTTCTCGGCCAACTCGATGAGCAACCCGACGACCTACTCGGCCGAGGCCTGGTTCCGCAGCTCGTCCAACCAGGGCGGCAAGATCGTCGGTTTCGGCAACACCGCGACCGGCACCAGCGGCAACTACGACCGCCACGTCTACATGCGCAACGACGGCCGCCTGGTCTTCGGCACGTACACCGGCGCCTTCAACCTGATCACCACGACGGCCGCCTACAACAACAACCAGTGGCACCACCTCGTGGCGACGCAGGGCGCCGACGGCATGAAGCTCTACGTCGACGGCGCGCTCGTGGGCACCAACGCGCAGACGAGCGCCGAGAGCTACTCGGGTTACTGGCGCTTCGGCGGCGACAACCTGAACTCCTGGCCGAACCGCCCGAGCTCCGACAACCTCAACGGGTTCATCGACGAGGGCGCGATCTACACCAGGGTGCTCACCGCCTCCGAGGTCGCCCAGCACTACCAGGAGGGCACCGGCACCGGCCCGGCCAACCAGCCGCCGACCGCCTCGTTCACCTCGACCTGCACCGACCTGGAGTGCTCGTTCGACGCCTCGGCGTCGGCCGACGCCGACGGCTCGGTCGAGGGCTACGCCTGGGACTTCGGCGACGGCCAGACCGGCACCGGCGCCACCCCGACCCACGCCTACCCGGCCGCCGGTGACTACCCGGTCACCCTGACGGTCACCGACAACGACGACGCCACCGGCAACAGCGGCGCCGTGGTCGTGCCCCGTCCGGCCGCCAACCCCCCGTCGATCATCGCGAACGACACCTTCGGCCGCACCCTCAACGGCGCGCTCGGCACCGCCCAGACCGGCGGCCCGTGGACGCTCGTCGGCGGCACCGGCAACTTCTCCGTCGACGGCAACGCGGCCAAGCTCGCCCTCCCGGCGACGACGGCCAACCCGCGCGCCTACCTCGACGGGGTGTCCAGCACCACCGCCGACCTGTCGTTCTCGATCGCGTCCGACAAGGTCGGCACCGGCAACGGCACCTACCTGTTCGCCACCGGCCGCCGCGTGGCGGGCGTCGGCGAGTACAAGGTCCGGGCGCGGCTGCTCCCGTCGGGCGTCGGCCTGGCGCTGATCCGCACCGCCGGGGCCAGCACCGACACCCTCATCACGTCGGAGACCACCATCCCCGGCCTGACCTACACGCCGGGCCTGGTGCTGAACATGCGGGTGCTGGTCACCGGCACCAACCCGACGACGATCTCCGGCAAGGTCTGGAACGCGGCCGGCGCCGAGCCCGCCGCCTGGCAGGCGACCACCACCGACGCCACCGCGAACCTCCAGGTCGCGGGCGGCGTGGGCATCGGCGCCTACCTGTCGGGCACCGCGACGAACGCGCCGATCACCCTGACAGTCGACGACCTCGCCGCGAGCAACCTGGCCGCCGCCCCGACGGCCGCGTTCACGCCCACCTGCGTCGGCCTGACCTGCGACGTCGACGCCTCGGCCTCGACGGCCGGGTCGGCGGCGATCGCGAGCTACACGTGGAGCTACGGTGACGGCGGCGCCCCCAGCACCGGCCAGACCGGCTCCCACACATTCGCGGCGCCGGGCACCTACAACATCACCCTCACCGTGACGGGCGCCGACGGCCGGACCTCGGTCGTGGTCCACCCCGTGACCGTCGCCTAATCGAGCACCGATGCCCCGCCGGGTCGCCCGGCGGGGCATCTGTCATGTAAGGAGTCCCTATGGAAGAACTGCCGATCAAGGGCGCCTACCTCCACACCCCGAGGCTGTTCCACGACGACCGGGGCACGTTCATGGAGTCGTTCCGGGCCGCCGACCTCGCCGAGGCCACCGGCCATGGCCTGCGCCTGTCCCAGGCCAACACCTCGGTCTCGGCCAAGGGGGCGATCAGGGGCATCCACTACGCCGACGTGCCGCCGAGCCAGGCCAAATACGTGACGTGCCTGTCGGGCCGCGTCCTCGACGTGATCGTCGACCTGCGGGTGGGCTCGCCCACGTTCGGCCGGCACCACTCGATCGTGCTCGACGCGGAGCGCTTCCAGAGCGTCTACATCTCCGAGGGCCTCGGCCACGGCTTCGCCGCCCTCACCGACGACGCGACGGTCTTCTACCTGTGCTCCGAGCCCTACGCCCCGACCCGGGAGCGGGGGGTCAACCCGCTCGACCCGGAACTCGGCATCGAATGGCCCTTCGAGACGCCGCTGCTGTCAGAGAAGGACGTACAGGCGCCCTCAATGAAGCAGGCCCTCGACGAGGGCCTGCTTCCCGACTATGAGACGTGTACGTCTTTCTACAAAACCTTGAATTGAGGCAGATTCATGGCGCGAGCCACGGCCGGCCTTCGGCCGTCCGCGTCTCGCTTAGTTGATCTTCCAGGTGTCGCCGCCCTGGAGCAGTTCGTCGAGGTCGCCGGGGCCGCGCTGGGCCACGGCCATCTCGAGCTGCTCGCTCATCAGGTGGTCGTAGGAGGGGCGGTCGACCGACCGGAAGATGCCGATCGGCACGTGCTGGAAGGCCGGCTCGTCGAGCCGGCTCAGCGCGAACGCGAGTGACGGGTCGGGGTTGTGCACGTCGTGGACGAGGATCTCCTCCGGGGAGATCGAGTCGCGCGCCACGACCTCGAGACCGCCGGTCGGGGCGATGCGGACCGCCTGGGAGGCGTTGGCGATCGGCTGCCCGTGCTCCAGGCGCAGCGTGATCACGTCGCGCTTGTCCGGGTCCTTGAGGTCTTCGAACGCGTTGTCGTTGAAGATGTTGCAGTTCTGGTAGATCTCGACCAGCGAGGTGCCCCGGTGGGCGGCGGCCTCGCGCAGCACGCTGTGCAGGTGCTTGCGGTCGGAGTCGATGGTCCGGGCGACGAACCCGGCCTCGGCGCCGACGGCCAGCGAGATCGGGTTGAACGGCTTGTCGAGCGAGCCCATCGGCGTCGACTTGGTGATCTTGCCGACCTCGGAGGTGGGCGAGTACTGGCCCTTGGTCAGACCGTAGATCCGGTTGTTGAACAGCAGGATGTTCAGGTTGACGTTGCGGCGCAGCGCGTGGATCAGGTGGTTGCCGCCGATCGACAGGGCGTCGCCGTCACCGGTGATCACCCACACCGACAGGTCGGGGCGCGAGGCCGCCAGACCGGTCGCGATGGCCGGGGCGCGGCCGTGGATCGAGTGGAACCCGTAGGTGTTCATGTAGTAGGGGAACCGCGAGGAGCAGCCGATGCCCGACACGAACACCGTGTTCTCGCGCTTGATCCCCAGCTCGGGCATGAACGACTGCACGGCGGCCAGGATCGCGTAGTCGCCGCACCCGGGGCACCAGCGCACCTCCTGGTCGGACTTGAAGTCCTTCAGGGTCTGCTTGCCCTCGGCCTTCGGCACCAGGGCCAGGCCCTTGCCGTTGAGAGACTCACTCACTGTCGATCACTTCCTGGATCACTCCGGCCAGCTCCTCGGCCTTGAACGGAAGCCCGCGCACGCGGTTGTAGCTGATGATGTCGACCAGGAACTTCGCCCGCAGCAGCAGCGCGAGCTGGCCCAGGTTGATCTCCGGCAGGAGGACCTTGTCGTAGGACTTCAGCACCTCGCCGATGTTCTTCGGGAAGGGGTTGAGGTGACGCAGGTGGGCCTGCGCGACCTTGCCGCCGCCCCGGCGCACCCGGCGGGCCGCCGCGGCGATCGGGCCGTAGGTCGAACCCCAGCCGAGCACGAGCACCCGGGCGTCGCCGTCGGGGTCGTCGACCTCGAGGTCGGGCACGTCGATGCCGTCGATCTTGGCCTGACGCAGCCGGACCATCAGGTCGTGGTTGTTCGGGTCGTAGGAGATGTTGCCGGTGCCGTCGGCCTTCTCGATGCCGCCGATGCGGTGTTCGAGGCCGGGCGTGCCGGGGATCGCCCATGGGCGGGCCAGCGTCTCGGCGTCGCGCTTGAACGGCAGGAAGGTGGTGCCGTCGTCGCCGTTGGGCGCGGTCGTGAACTCCACCGAGATGTCGGGCAGCTCGGCCTGCGCCGGGACCTTCCACGGCTCGGAGCCGTTGGCCAGGTAGCCGTCGGAGAGCAGCATCACCGGGGTGCGGTACTTGATCGCGATCCGGGCGGCCTCGACGGCGGCGTCGAAACAGTCGCTCGGCGTCGCCGGGGCGATCACCGGGACCGGCGACTCGCCGTTGCGGCCGAACAGCGCCATCAGCAGGTCGGTCTGCTCGGTCTTGGTCGGCATGCCGGTCGAGGGGCCGGCGCGCTGCACGTCGACCACGATCAGCGGCAGCTCGGTGGTGACCGCGAGGCCCACCGTCTCGGCCTTCAGCGCCACACCGGGGCCCGACGTGGTGGTCACGCCGAGCGCGCCGCCGAACGCCGCGCCCAGCGCCGCGCCGACGCCGGCGATCTCGTCTTCGGCCTGGAAGGTCCGGATGCCGAACCGCTTGTGCTTCGACAACTCGTGGAGGATGTCGGAGGCCGGGGTGATCGGGTAGGAGCCCAGGAACAGCGGCAGCTTCGACTGGACCGACGCCGCGACCAGCCCGAGGGCCAGCGCCTGGTTGCCGGAGATGTTCCGGTAGACGCCGGCGCTCAGCGGGGCGGGCTTGATCTCGTACGAGACCGAGAACGCCTCGGTCGTCTCGCCGTAGTTGTAGCCGGCGTTGAAGGCCGCCACGTTCGACTTGGCGATCTCGGGCTTCTTGGCGAACTTGGTCTCGATGAACTTGATGGTCGCCTCGACCGGGCGGCCGTAGAGCCACGAGAGCAGGCCGAGGGCGAACATGTTCTTCGCGCGCTCGGCGTCCTTCTTCGAGATGTCGAACTCTTCGAGCGCCTTGACCGTCAGCGAGGTCAGCGGCACCGAGTGGAGCCGCCACTCGGCCAGGCTCTCGTCTTCGAGCGGATTGACGTCGTAGCCGACCTTCTGCAGGTTCCGCTTGGTGAACTCGTCGGCGTTGGCGATGATGTCGGCGCCGCGCGGCAGGTCGGACAGGTTCGCCTTGAGGGCGGCCGGGTTCATCGCGACCAGGACGTTGGGCGCGTCGCCGGGGGTGAGGATGTCGTGGTCGGCGAAGTGGAGCTGGAAGCTCGACACTCCGGGGAGGGTGCCTGCCGGGGCGCGGATCTCGGCCGGGAAGTTGGGCAGCGTCGACAGGTCGTTGCCGAACGACGCCGTCTCCGCGGTGAATCGGTCGCCGGTGAGCTGCATGCCGTCGCCGGAGTCACCCGCGAACCGGATGATCACGCGGTCGAGTTGCTGCACCTGCTTGGTCACAGCGCTCAGTCCTCCTCGACAGACCAAGGCGCGGTCTGCTCGTGGCACGTGTGTGAATTCAATGCTAGATCCCTTTGCCGCGCTTATACGAATGCGCGTGGGTTGTGACCTTTGTCGCTCGTGTGGGGGGATGGGGCGTCAGTCGGGCAGGGCTTGACACAGTCCCGACGCGATGCGGCACAGGTCGACGTGCCGGCGAGCGAAGAGGATGATTCGGGTCACGGTGCCTAACTATATGTCCCCGCTGGATTCACGGTAGCGGCCGCCCATAGCGCGAGACGGCCACGTCGGCGGCCGATTCGTAGGTTACGCCTGGCCGCATCGGGCGTGTTCCGTACAACTCGGGAACGGTGACAAAAGAGTATCCGCGTTCCTCGAGTTCCTTCAGGATGAGCGGGATGGCTTCGGGGGTGGCGGGGCCCAGGTCGTGCAGGAGCACGATCGAGCCGGGCTTCACGGCCGAGGTGACCCGTTTGCAGATCTCCTGCGGGGTGGCGTCGCCCTCGTCGCCGCCGTCGACGTCCCAGGTGACCACGCTGAGCTTCAGCTCGCCGGCGACCTTGGCGACGTCGGGGTTGGTGGCGCCGTAGGGGGGCCGCATCAGGGCCGGGACGCTGCCGGTCGACTGGGCGATGACGTCCTGGGTGCGCGACAACTGCTCGTAGATGCGGTTGTCCGGGAGCGTCGTCAGGTCGCGGTGCGACCAGCCGTGGTTGCCGACCAGGTGGCCGTCGCGCGCCATCCGGCGCAGCAGGTCGGGCCGGGCCGCCGCGCTGGTGCCGGTGAGGAAGAAGGTGGCGCGGGTGGCGCCGAGCGCGGTCAGGATCCGGTCGGTGTACGGCCCCGGCCCCTCGTCGAACGTCAGGGCGACGCAGCGGGCGACCCGGCAGTCGACCTTCCCCGGCACCGCCGGCGCCGTGGCCTCCGGAGGGTCCCGCAGTTCGGGCGGGGTGGTCGGCCGGGCCGACTCGACGGCTCGCTGGGCGGCCCTGCCGAAGTCCGACAGCAGCGGGATCGCGTCCTGCTTCGGGATCGCCGTGGCCACCCGGCCCAGCGCGCCCGGCCCGATCTCGTAGTCGTCGAACTCCACCACCAGGTCGCCCCGCGAGTTGAAGTCGAGCGAGTCGAACAGCGCCCGGTCGGCCTTGATCGCCCCGTGATCGACCTCGGCGTCGTCGGCCAGCCGGGCCCCGACCGCCCGCGCGAGGGCGTCGAGGTTCTTGACCAGCAGATCGGAGGTGACGACGCGGGCGCCGTCGTACCAGAGGGTCCGGGTCGAGTTGACCCACGAGGCGCCCTCGTAGCGGCCCGTCCGGAGGCGGACGCCACTGACCTTCGGCGACACCGCGGTGAGCTGCCACTCGACGTTGATCTCCGACTTGGGCAGCGCCGCCTTTCCCTTGTCGGCCTTCTCGTTGAAGGCCTTGGCCTCGGCGACCAGGTCGGCCCGCATCCGGTCGCTCAGCGGCGTCGCGCCCGGGATCTGGGGGTAGGTCAGGTGGACGTTGGCCTTGCCCGTCTCTTTGTAGATCGTCTGAACCTGGAGCCCGGGCACCGCGGCCGGGTCGACGAAGGTCAGCATCGTCGGCTCCGACGGCGGGGGCACCTCGTCAGCCGGGGAGTTGAAGGCAACGCCGCACGCGCAGCACGCGGCGGCGAGCGTCGCGATTCCTCCGGTGAATCGCAAAACGGGCATAAATGTCAGATTATTGGCGCTTGAGCGTGGTTTGCTGTGACTTGGCAGTGTCCGTGAGCTTCTTTGGTTCGGCGTTCAACTGCGCGATTATCAAGGGGTGGACGGATACTTCGGGTCGTACGCGGTCGTCGCCGTGCTGCTGGCCATCGGGGCGGCGATCTTCGCCGGCGCCCTGCTGATCAACCGGCTGCTGCGCCCCGACCGACCCACCGAGGCGAAGCTGACCACCTACGAGTGCGGCGTCGACCCCGTCGGCGACGGCTGGGCCCAGTCGCAGGTCAGGTACTACGTCTTCACCTATCTTTATGTGGTGTTCGCCGTCGACGCGGTGTTCCTCTTCCCCTGGGCGACGGTCTTCGCCGCGCCCGGGTATGGCCTGACCACTCTCGTCGAGATGTTCGTGTTCCTGGCGTTCATCGCGCTCGGCATCGTCTACGCGTGGCGCAAGCGCGTGCTGACTTGGACTTGACATCCTCCCCTCCCGGAAGGAAGGGATTCCACCTCATCTCTCGCTGAAAGGAGGACGAGTTGGGGTTCGCGCTTCACTGGCCCGGTGATCCGGTCGCCTCCGCGCGCATTCACCGCATGCCCTGCGGCGAGGTCTCGAATGTTCCTGGCTGCGTTCACGTCAGCGTTGCACTGAAGTCCGCAGGCCACGCGGCGGAAGAGAGCTTGGCTCTCGCGGCTCTCCCGAGCGACGTGCTTGCAGGCGTTGCAGGTCTGCGAGGTGAACGCCGGACTGACTCTGACGACCCGGCCAGGCGCTTTGTGCTCCAAGCGTTCGACCAGGTGACCCCAGCCGCTGGCGAGGATGCCCCGGTTGAGCCCGGCTTTCTGCCGGACGTTCCTCCCGGGGGCCTCGATGCCGCCACGCGCCGATCGGGTCATGGCGGAGACGTTCAGGTCTTCGACGGCGATCATGTCGTAGCGGCGCGCGAGATCGGTGCTGGTCTTCTCGACCCCGTCCTTGCGGCGATCCTTCTCGCGCGCCTTCAGCTTGGCGGCTGCCTTCTTGACCTTCCGGCGCCGGTTGGAGCCGGGCTTCGCCCGCGCGAGCATGCGCAGAAGCCGGAGCAGGCGGAACTTCTCGGTCTCGCGCAAGACGGGTGCGTTGGTCATCTCCCCGCTGGAGAGCGCGGCGCTGACCGTGACACCCCGATCCACGCCTACGGCCTCACCCGACCCGGGAACGGCTCGGGACCAGCGGAATCGCACCCAGCCGACCTTGGGAACCCGCACTTCGCCGACGTGCCGAGAGAGCCGGCGAAGGTCGTCGGCTTTCACGGCGACGATCCGGAACCCCTCATGCCGTCCTCGTCGACGCCACGTCGGCCGTTTGTGCGTTCTTCCAAAGAAGTTCGTCACGGCTTGCGCGAAGTCCTTGAGCGCCTGTTGCTGGACGACGATGGAACCCGCCCGCAGCCACGCGTATTCGGCGCGCGCCTCAGTCAGCTGTCTGCACTGCTCGGCGAACCCGGGAGGGGACTTCCGGCCCGGCTTCCAGCCCGAGTGCTGCTCGACAGCCAGGTTCCACACATATCGCGCGTGCCTGCGGTGCTCCGCCAAGGCCGCCTCCTGGGCGGGCGTCGGGGCAGGCCGGTAGCGCGACATGACCGGAAGACTACCGAAAGTCACCGACAAAAACGGGGTATCGAAACCCATGGTTGATCTGCCCACCCCGACGTTCGGCCCGGCGGCCCGCCTCGCCCCGAAGCCGATGAAATTCGTGCTGAACTGGGGCCGCCGCTACTCCCTGTGGGTCTTCAACTTCGGCCTGGCCTGCTGCGCGATCGAGTTCATCGCCACCTCGATGAGCCGCCACGACTTCATCCGGTTCGGGGTCATCCCGTTCGCCAACGGGCCCCGCCAGGCCGACCTGATGATCGTCTCGGGCACGGTCACCGACAAGATGGCCCCGGCCGTCCTGCGCCTCTACGAGCAGATGCCCGATCCGAAGTACGTCATCTCGTTCGGGGCCTGCTCCAACACCGGCGGCCCCTACTGGGACTCCTACTGCGTCACCAAGGGCGTCGACCAGATCATCCCGGTCGACGTCTACGTGCCCGGTTGCCCGCCCCGCCCCGAGGCGCTGCTCCACGGGATCATGAAGCTCCAGGAGAAGATCGCGGGGGAGTCGCTGGCATGATCCTCGACGAGTTCGGCTCCCGGGTCGTGGTCTCCGAGTCGTTCGGGGAGACGACAGCCGACGTCGGCCCGGCCGACTGGATCGAGGTGCTCACCTTCTGCCGCGACCGGGGGTACGCCTTCTTCGACTGGCTGACCGCCGTCGACAACCCGCCCGAGGGCTTCGCCGTCGTCGCCCACCTCGCCGACCAGGAGAGACACCTTCGTCTGCTGGTACGCACCCACGTACCGCTGGCCCATCCGCATCTCCCTTCGGCGGTCGGTGTGTTCCGGGGAGCCGACTGGCACGAGCGGGAGACCTTCGAGATGTTCGGCGTGGTCTTCGACGGCCACCCCGATCTGAAGCCCCTGCTGCTGCCCGACGGCTTCGAGGGCCACCCGCTGCGCAAGAGCTTCGTGCTGGCCGCCCGGGTGGCCAAGACCTGGCCCGGCGCGAAGGAACCCGGCGAGTCGGGCGGCGCGCCGTCGCGCCGGAAGATGTTGCCGCCCGGCGTGCCGACCGACTGGGGGCGCAATGCCTGAGCTGCTGGAAGTCGCGATCAGGGTGGTCGTGATCGTCGGCGCGTTCCTGCTGCTGCCGCTGATCGTCGGCCAGATGGAACACAAGGCCATGGCCCACATGCAGTCACGCCTCGGCCCCATGTACGCCGGCGGCTTCCACGGCTGGGCCCAGCTCATCGCCGACGGCGTCAAGTTCATGCAGAAGGAGGACGTCATCCCGGCGGCGGCCGACCGGGCCGTCTTCAAACTGGCCCCGGCGGTCGCGCTGGTGCCCTACCTGGTCGTCATGGTGGTGATCCCCGTCGGGCCCGGGCTGCTCGGGGTCGACCTCGACGCCGGGATCTTCTTCGTGCTGGCCGTGATGGGCGTCGGCGTGCTGGGCTCGATCATGGCCGGGTGGTCGTCGGGCAACAAGTACTCGGTGCTGGGCGGCATGCGGTCGGCGGCGCAGCTGATGTCGTACGAGCTGCCGCTGGTGCTGGCCGCCTCCAGCGTGGCCATGGCGGCCGGGACGTTGTCGCTCCAGGGCATCGTCGAGGCGTGGCAACCCTGGTGGCTGGCCTGGCAGGCGATCGGCGCGGTGGTGTTCTTCGTCGCCGGGCTGGCCGAGCTGCGGCGTCCGCCGTTCGACATGCCGATCGCCGAGTCGGAGATCATCATGGGCCCGATGACCGAGTACACCGGCATCCGGTTCGCCCTGTTCATGCTGACCGAGTACGCCGGGATCGTGGTCCTGTCGGCGCTCACCACGGTCCTCTACCTGGGCGGCTGGCAGGGCCCGCTGCTGCCCGGCCCGGTCTGGACCCTCATCAAGATCTTCGCCCTGGCGTTCGTCGTCATCTGGGTCAGGGTCAGCTTCCCCCGGATGCGCGAAGACCAGCTCCAGCGGCTCGCCTGGGTCGGCCTGGTGCCGCTGGCGCTGGTGCAGCTCGCGCTGACCGGGGTGGTGAAGGTCCTCTAGTGCACGATCCGCAACATGATGTCCGAGGCGGTCGGCCGGTTCGCCGGGTTCTTGTCGAGGCACGACGCCGCCAGGGCCCGTAACGACATCGGCAGTTCGCTCAGGTCGGGCTGGTGGTTGATGATCCGGTTGAGGATCGCCGGGATCGTGTCCTGCCCGAACGCGTTCTTGCCCGACGCCGCGAAGACCATCGTGGCCGCCCAGGCGAAGATGTCGGTCTCCGGCCCGACCGGCCGACCGCCGACCTGCTCCGGCGACATGTAGGCCGGGGTGCCCATGACCTGGCTGGCGGTCGCGTTGACCTGGTCGAGCGCCTTGGCGATGCCGAAGTCGATCACCCGGGGGCCGTCGGAGCCGATCAGCACGTTGCTCGGCTTGAAGTCGCGGTGCACGATGCCCGCCTTGTGGATGGCGGCCAGCGCGCCGGCCGTCGCCAGGGCGAGCCGGGTCAGCCCGTCTTCGGTGCGCGGGCCCTTGTCCTTGACGAGCTGCTCCAGCGACACGCCGTCGACGTACTCCGAGACGACGTAGGCCAGGTCGTCGGTGATGTTCACGTCGAGCACCCGGGCCGTGGAGAACGGCGCCACCCGGCGGGCCGCGTCGACCTCGCGCAGGAACCGCGCCTGGGCGTCCTTGTCCTTGGCGATGTGGGCGTGCAGCACCTTGATGGCGACCTTCTGCCCGCGCTGGTCGACCCCCAGGTAGACCGCGCCCTGCCCGCCCTGCCCGAGATCGCCGATCACCTGGTAGGGCCCCAGCCACTGCGGGCCCTGGTTGCGCGGCTGCACCCCCATCGTCGAGGGGTGGGTGGGCTGCGTGAACGGCCGGGGCTGCGGCTGCGGGACGTAGGTCGGCCGCGGGGGCTGCGGTTGCTGGTAGGTCTGCTGCTGCGGCGGCGGCATCGGCATCGGCCGCGGGGGCTGGTAGGGCCGCTGAGGCTGCTGCTGTACGGGCTGCCAGGCGTGCCCCGGCTCGAACACCCCGCGCCGGATGATCAGGGTGTTCGCGAGCCCGCCGAACCAGTTCACTATCAGGCCGATCGTCGTGGTCGTGTCGAGCCACGTGGGCCACATGTCGACGTCTTCGTAGCTGGCGATGGCGATGATGAAGACGACGAAGTTCAGGGCGTAGACCCCGGTGGCGACGATGAGCAGAGGGCTACGCTTCTTCGCCGCCGCGTAGCCGACGGCGAACGGCGTGCCGAACCCGCAGGTGAAGAGCGGAACAATCGCCCACAACCAGGACACCGCCGTGTTCGAGGCGGGCTTCTGCGGCGGTTGCCAGTACGGATGCACAGCGCGAACAATACGTACTTCCGACGCCAAGCGCCGCTATTACGGGAGATAGACGCCGTATTCGGAGAGCTCATCCCTGTTCGCCACGGGCAGGTCGAGCAGGTCGGACAGGTCCTCCGCCGAGGTGAAGGTGACCGTCCGGCTGCGCGCCTCCAGCACTCGTTCGACCAGGTCGGGCGTCATCCCGGGAACGGTCCGGAGCACGATCGCGGGCGCGTGGTTCATGTCGACCAGCCCGCCGTCGTCGAACCGCCGCCCCAGGTCGGGCCGGCCGACCCCCAGCCGCCGCGCCCGGCCCGGATTCCGGGAGGCCAGCGCGCGGGCCTCCCTGCGCAGCAGCCGCGCCCGCTCGAACGGGCAGGCCGGGCCGAACACCTTCCTCCTGACCGCGAACGCGTGGAGCGTTCCGCCCAGCCACGACACGAAGAGGCCCAGAACCATGACCGCGGCCCAGATCCCGGAGGGGGTACCTGTTACGTTGCCGATGAGGAGCCAGGCGGCCATCGAGGCGGCGTACAGGGCCCCGGAGAGCACCAGCCACCAGCTGCGCCGCCGCAGACCGGCCCACCCGAACGTGAACGGCGTCGCGAAACCAATGGTGACCAGGGGCGCCACCGCCCAGAGCAAGCCGCGAGCCGCCGACCGCGGCACCTGGTCCATATGCGAAGGATACGGACTTTCTGTCTCGACCTGGAGAAAACCGATAGGGCCGGGTCGTCACATTCACGAGTGGCCTGTTCTAGGGGATGATGTTGGATCGTGGCGCGCATACCAGGAACGGGCCTGGCCAAGGGCTTGGCCGTAACGCTGCGACACATGCTCAGTCGCTCGGTGACGCAGCAGTACCCGGAGGTCAAACCCGACCTGCCGCCCCGATCGCGCGGCGTGATCGCGCTGGTCGAGGAGAACTGCACGTCATGCATGCTCTGCGCGCGCGAGTGCCCCGACTGGTGCATCTACATCGACTCCCACAAGGAGACCCTGCCCGCACCCGAGGGCGGCCGGCCCCGGCAACGCAACGTGCTCGACCGCTTCGCGATCGACTTCTCGTTGTGCATGTACTGCGGGATCTGCATCGAGGTCTGCCCGTTCGACGCGCTCTTCTGGGCCCCGGAGTTCGAATACGCCGAAGGCGACATCCGCAACCTCCTCCATGAGAAGGACCGCCTGGGCGAGTGGGTCGCCGGGGTCCCCGCGCCCCCGCGCCACGAGGCCAACGCGGAACCTCCGAAGGAGGTGACGGCGAGCAAGCGCCCGGCCCGCGGCCCGAGCGGCGGCGGCGCGACCAAGCCGGAGCCGAGCGAGACGCCCCCGCCCGCGCGCGAGGAGGGCTCCGGCGAGGCGAAGCCGCGTCCGGCGCGTGACGTCCGTGCGATCCGGCCGCCGGGTCGGCTGCCTCAGGGTGCTGAAGGAGAGGGCGCCGGCGAGGTCAAGCCGCGTCCCGCGCGTGATGTGCGCTCGATCCGCCCTCCGGGGAGGCTTCCTGACCGGACGCCCGGTGAGGAGTCGGCGGCTCCGGAGGAACCTTCGGAAGGATCGCGGCCGTCAGAGGAGCCGCCCCGGAGGCCCCGGGCGCCTCGTGACGTGCGGTCGATCCGGCCGCCGGGGCGGCTGCCCGACCGGCCCGCCGGTGGTGAGGGTGCCCCTGGTCCATCCGATGCGGGCGAGCCGGAAAGCGGGGAGCGGCCCGATGAGGAGGGGCCGTGAACGGCGTCGACTTCTGGCCGCCGTCCACGCTTGAGGTCGTCTTCCTGCTGCTCGGGCTGGTCGCCGTGGGGTCGGCGCTGCTGGTGGTGACGACGCGGCAGCTGGTGCACGCCGCGTTGTGGCTGGTGGTCTGCTTCGGGGCCCTTGCCGGGTGTTATCTCGTGCTGACGGCCGAGTTCGTCGCCTGGGTGCAGGTGCTGATCTACGTGGGCGCGGTCGTGGTGCTGCTGCTGTTCGGGATCATGCTGACCCGGGCGCCCATCGGCCGGAGCGACGACCTCGACTCCGGCAACCGCGTGGTCGCGGCCGTCGTCGCCGTCGCCACCGCCGGGGTGCTGGTCGGTGTCGTCGTGGGCGGGTTCCAGCACGCCTACGCCGAGCTGCGGCCGGGCGCCGGGTCGGCCGAGGAACTGGGCGCGAGCATCTTCCGTAACTGGGTGCTGCCGTTCGAGGCGCTCTCGGTGCTGCTGCTGGCCGCGCTCATCGGCGCGATCGTGTTGTCGCGCACCGACATCAAAGGGCGGCGCTGATGCACGTCGTCTATCCCGCCGTCGTGGCCGCGCTGCTCTTCTCCGTCGGCGTGTACGGCGTCCTCGCCCGGCGTAACACCATCCTCGTCCTGATGTCGGTCGAGCTCATGCTCAACGCGGTCAACCTGAACCTGGTCGCCTTCGACGTCTGGTTGCGCGACGTGCTCCACTCCGGCCAGGTGCTGACCCTCTTCGTGATCGTCATCGCGGCCGCCGAGGTCGGGATCGGGCTGGCCATCGTGCTGGCGGTATTCCGCACCCGCAAGGCCATCGAGCTCGACCGGCTGCGCGAACTGGGGGAGCCGTGATCGCGTCTCTCGTGGTGGTGCTGCCGTTCGCGGGAGCCGTACTGGGCCTGCTGTTGCCGCGCCACCCCCACGGCCGCAGCCCGGCCGACAACCTGGCCGCCAACAAACGCGCGGCCTGGTTCGGGGTCGTGCCGACCGCCCTGTCGACGGCCCTCGTCGGCTGGCTGGCCTGGGAGAACACGCCGTCGACCAGTGTGCTGACCAAGATCGACACCGGCGGGATCGCGATCACCGTCGGGCTGGAGGTCGCCGAACTGTCGGTGCTGACGGCGATGCTCGTCGGCGTGGTGGCGCTGGCGGTGCAGGTCTACTCGGTGGGCTACATGCGGGGCGAGTCCCGCTATCCGTCCTTCAGCGCCTTCATCAGCCTGTTCACCAGCGCGATGCTGCTGGTCGTGTTCGCGGCCGATCTCCTGGTCCTGTACGTCGGCTGGGAGATCATGGGCCTGTGCTCCTACCTCCTGGTGGGCCACTGGTGGGAGGAGCGGGCCAACTCGCGGGCCGCGATCAAGGCGTTCCTGGTGACCCGCCTGGGTGACGTCGGCTTCCTGTTCGGCATCTTCGTCCTGGGCTTCGCGGCCGGTTCGTTCCGCATCGCCGACATCATGGCCGCCGACATCCCCGAGCCGACGCTGGTCCTGGCGACGCTGCTGCTGCTCGCCGGGGTGGCCGGCAAGAGCGCCCAGGTCCCGCTGCACACCTGGCTCCCCGACGCGATGGCCGGCCCGACCCCGATCAGCGCCCTGATCCACGCCGCGACCATGGTGGCGGCGGGCATCTTCGTGGTGGCCCGCCTCTACGTGCTGTTCCCGCAGCCCACCCTCGACGTGCTCGGCGTCGCCGCCGCGATCGGCATGCTCGGCGCGGCCCTCGCGGCCTTCGCCCAAAACGACCTGAAACGGGTGCTGGCCTACTCGACCATCAGCCAGCTCGCCTACATGGCCGCCGCCCTGGCCGGAGGCGCCCGCGACGCGGCCGTCTTCCACCTGGTCACCCACGGCGCGTTCAAGGCCCTGCTGTTCCTCTGCGCCGGCGCGGTCATCCACCACGTGGGCTCCAACCTGCTCGGCCACATGGGCGGCCTGCGCCGGTCGATGCCGGTGACGTTCACGACCATGACCATCGGCTACGCCGCCCTGATCGGCCTGCCCCCCGCCAGCGGCTTCTTCAGCAAAGACGCGATCCTCTACGGCCTGGAGCGCTCGTCCAGCCCCATCCAGCTCGTCCTCTACGGTTCGGCCCTGCTGACCGTCGGCGTGACCGGCGCCTACGCGACCCGGGCGTGGCTGATGACCTTCTTCGGCACCGGCAAGATCCAGGCCCTCCCCGAACCCGCCCCCGGCACCGCCCACGTCTTCGACGGCAGGGAGGCCCCGCTGTCGATGTTGTGGCCGATGGGCGTCCTGGCCGTCCCGGCCCTCCTCCTCGGCTTCACCGACGCCGGCGAGTTCCACCTCGCCCCCGCGGTGACGGCGTTGGCCGTGGCACTGCTGGGCGCGGCCTTCGTGTACGTGATCTGGCGCGGCGCGCCGGAACGCGACCCGGCCCGCCTGCTGGGGCCCTTCCGAGACCCGTGCGAGCAGGCGTTCTACGTCGACCGGCTGTACGCGGCGGTGTTCGTCCGCCCGGTGCTGGCGCTGGCCCGGGGCGTGGTGCGCACCGACGACGACGTGGTCGACGGCGCGGTGCGAGCGACCGGCCGGGCGACGGTCGGTCTGTCGGGCCTGACCCGCCACCTCCAGAACGGCAACGCCCAGCTCTACGTGACGGGCGTGCTCGCCGGGGTGCTGCTGATCGCGGTCGGGGCGGTGGTGCTGGGATGACCTTCCACCTGCCTTCTCCCCTGGCCCGGGTGCGGTTCGCGCGACGTGGCGGCTTCCGCGTGGCGGGGCGGTGTTCGGCGCGTTTGGCGGGTTTCGCCTTGAAATTGGACAGGTCCGCCCTGGTGCTGGGTGGGGTGGTGAGGGCGTGAACGTGCTTCTGGTCGCGTTGCTGGCCCTTCCTCTGTTGGGGGCGCTCGCGTTGCTCGTGCCGGGGCCGCTTGGGGCCGTGGCCGTGCGGTTCGGGCTGGTTGTGTCCGGGGTTGTGCTCGCGGTCGCCGTCGCCGTGGCGGCCGTGTTCGACTACTCCGACGCCGGGACCATGCAGGGCACCGTCGACCTCGCCTGGATTCCCTGGCTCGGGGTGCGGTTCCATCTCGGCGTCGACGGGATCTCACTGCCGCTCGTTGTCCTGACCGCGTTGCTGACCCTGCTGTGCCTTGTTTATCTGGCCGGGCATCGGCCGCCGCGGGCCAGGGAGCTCGTCTTCGCGCTGCTGGTGCTCGAGCTCGGGATGATCGGCACGTTTCTCTCGCTCGACCTGCTGTTGTTCTTCGTGTTCTTCGAGGTCGTGCTGATCCCCATGTACTTCGTCATCGCCGTCTGGGGTGGCGAGGGGCGGCGGCGGGCGGCGTACAAGTTCATTCTCTACACGCTGCTCGGGTCGGCGGTGCTGCTGGTCGGGCTGCTCTACGTCTGGGCGCAGACCGGCACCCTCGACATGGTCCGGCTGGCGGCCGAGCACCCCATGAGCCGGACGGCGCAGATCCTCGCGTTCACCGCCATCGGGCTCGGGCTGGCCGTCAAGACGCCGATGTGGCCGCTGCACACCTGGTTGCCCGACGCGCACACCGAGGCCCCGACCGTGGGGTCGGTGCTGCTCGCGGGGGTGCTGCTGAAGATGGGCACCTACGGGTTCGCGCGGGTGGCCATCCCGATCCTGCCCGAGGGGGCCGCGGCCGTCGCGCCGTGGCTGGGGGCGTTGGCCGTCGTCGGCATCGTCTACGGCGCGCTGGCGTGCCTGGCGCAGCGTGACCTGAAGCGGCTGATCGCCTACTCGTCCGTGGGGCACATGGGGTTCGTGCTGCTCGGGTTCGCGACGCTCACGCCGGTCGGCATCAACGCCGCCCTCTTCGGGAACGTCGCCCACGGGCTGATCACCGGTCTGCTGTTCTTCCTGGTGGGGGCGTTGAAGGAGCGGCACGGCACGTCCGACCTCGACCGGCTCGGGTCGGGGCTGCTCGGGCGGCTGCCCTATGTCGGGTCGCTGCTGACGTTCGCGTGCGTCGCGTCGCTCGGATTGCCCGGGCTGGCGGGGTTCTGGGGCGAGATGCTCGCCCTCCAGGGAGCCTACGAACCGGCCGCCGGGTTGCCCCGGGGGTTGTTCCTCACGTTCATGGTGATCGGCGGGCTCGGGGCGGTGCTGACGGCGGCCTACTTCCTGGTCATGTTGTCGCGGCTCACCCACGGGCCGTGGGGCGGGCCGGGGCCGGCCATCCACGACGCCACCCGGGTCGAGCTGACCGCCTGGGTGCCGCTGGTCGTGCTCATCCTGGTGTTCGGGTTGTGGCCGTCGGCGTTGCTCGGGCTGACCACACCGGCCGTCCACGCGCTTCTGGGGGTGCCGTGATCCAGTCGATCGACTACTGGGCGATCGCCGCGCCCCTGATCCTGGCGCTGGCCGCCGGGCTCGTCCTGCTGCTCGACGCGTTCCTGCCCGCCCGGCCCGGCGTCCGGACCGCCCTCGGCTGCGTCACCCTGGCCTCCCTGGTGGCGGCGTTCGCCGTGGTGGCAGCCCAGCGGGGTGTGCGGGAGACGTTCTGCGTGCCGTCGGTCGGCTGCTCCTACGTCGTCGACGCCACCACCGTCGTGTTCGCGGGGCTGGCCCTCGGGGCGGGGGCCGTCGTGGTCCTGCTGTCGATGGGGCAGCTCGCGCAGGGCGACATCCCCGTCGGGGAGTGGTATTTCCTGCTGCTCGCGGCCCTGGCCGGAGCGGTCACCCTGCCCGCGTCGCGCGACCTCATCATGCTGGTCGTCGCGCTCGAACTCGTCTCGTTGCCGGTGTTCGCGCTGACCGCGCTGCGCCGCTACGACGGCCGCGGGGCCGAGGCGGCGCTGAAGCTGTTCGTCGTCTCCGTCGTCTCCACGGCCGTGATGCTCTTCGGCGTCAGCCTCCTCTACGGCATCACGGGGGCCGTCCACCTCGACGCGATCGCGGCGGCGCTGGCGCAGCCCGAACGCCCGGGAGCCGGGCCCGTGGTGGCGGTGGGAGCCGTCATGGTCGTGGCCGGGTTCGGGTTCAAGATCGCTGCGGTGCCGTTCCACTTCTGGGCGGGCGACGTCTACCAGGGCGCGCCGATCCCGGTCGCGGCCCTGCTGTCGGTCGTGTCGAAGGCCGCAGGGTTCGCCGGGCTCATCCTGGTCCTCACCCAGGCCCTGCCGGGCGAGTCGGCCACCTGGACACCGATCGTCGCCGTGCTGGCCGCGCTGACCATGACCGTCGGCAACGTGCTGGCGCTGCGGCAGACTCATCCCGTCAGGCTGCTGGCCTGGTCGTCGGTGGCCCAGTCGGGATACGTCCTGGCTCCCATCGCGACCACCGACGCCCAGGCCGCCACCGCCTACCTGGTCTTCTACGCCGCCATGAACCTGACCGCCTTCGCCGTGGTGATGGCCGTCCCGCACGACACCCTCGACGGCTACCGAGGTCTGGTCTCCAGCCGGCCGGTCGCCGGGCTGGCGCTGGCGTTCGCGCTCATCTGCCTGGCCGGGCTGCCCCCGGGCCTCGCCGGGTTGTTCGCCAAGGTCGTCGTCTTCCGTGAGGTCGTCGCGGGCGGGCTCGGCTGGCTCGCGGTGGTGATGGCCGTCAACACGGTGATCGGCCTCTACTACTACATCGCCTGGACCGCCCGCCTGTTCACCCCCGCCGACGCCACGCGGCCCGCCGCGTCCACGCCGGCCTGGATCGCGGTCGGGGTGGCCACGGCCGTGGCGGTGGGCTTCTCGGTCGCCCCCCAGCTCGTCCTCGCCACGCTGGGCTGACGTTCGGGACGGGAACGCCCAAACGTCCGCTCACGTTGGAGGGGAGGAGCGGGAGGAGGTGGACGATGCGGAGAAACGGGACGCGTACGGCGGGGGTGCTGGGCGCGTGCGCCGTGCTGATCGTCGTGGTCGCGGGGCTGCTCGGGGGAGTCACCGGCCTGATGGCGGGGCTGCCGCTGGCCGGGGTCACCGTGTGGGTGGCCTACTTCTTCTCCGATCGTTTCGCCCTCGCGGCGCTCCGCGCCCGGCCCGTCGGCGAGGTCGAGCACGCCGCCCTCTACACGATCGTGCGGGAGTTGTGCACGCAGGCCCGCCGCCCCATGCCCCGCCTGTACGTCTCCCCGCTGGCCCAGCCCAACGCCTACGCCACCGGCCGCACCCCGCGGAAGTCCGCCGTCATCGTCACGCAGGGTCTGCTGACGCTGCTCGACGAGCGGGAGCTGCGTGGTGTGATCGGGCACGAGCTGGCCCACGTACACAACCATGACACCCTGCTCGCCTCGGTGGCCGGCGCGCTGGCGACGATGTTCACCACGTCGGGCTACCTGGGCCCGGTGTTCGGGGTGCGCCGCGCCGACGACGAGACCCCGGCCCCGCTGACCCGGTTCGTCGCCGCGCTGCTCGCGCCGATCGCGACCAGGCTGGTCAGGCTCGCGCTGCCGCCCGACCGCGAGTTCGCCGCCGACGAGGCGTCGGCGCGGATGACGGGCGACCCGCTCGCCCTCGCGTCGGCGCTGCGCCGGATCGACGCCAGCAACCGGGCCCGGCCGCTGCCGCGCAACGGCCGGATCGCCAGCGCCAGCCACATGTTGTTCGCGGGTCCGTTCGCGACCCGGCCGACCACCGCCGAACGGGTCGCCAACCTCGAACGGCTGCGCTAGCTGCGGCGATGCGCCGGGTCGGTCTCGCCGGGGTGCAGCCCGAACAGGCCGTCGATGCTCTCCCGGAGGCCGCTCGACCGCTCGAACTGCCGCTTCTTCGAGCCGGCGAGCTCGTGTTGGTCGTCGAGGAGGGTGCGGTCCTCCTCGAACGCCATGAACGGCACCGAGTAGCCGCACGAGTCGGAGATGCGGTCGCAGCTCACCACGATCACCGACCGGACGGCCGGATGCGGCCCGAAGTTCTTCAGCAACGCCTCGAAGCGGCTGTCGCCCGGGGTCACGACCTCGCCGGAGCCGTACAGGCGGACGATCTTCGGCGGCCCGGAGAACGCCGCGAACATGATGGTGATGCGGCCGTTGTCCCGCAGGTGGGAGATGGTCTCGACGCCGCTGCCGTCGAGGTCGAGGTAGGCGACGGTGGTGTCGTCGAGGATGGCGAAGGTGTCGGCGTAACCCTTGGGGGACACGTTGACATGCCCGCCACTCTCGGGGGCGGTGGCGACGAAGTAGACCGGCTGTGAGGTCACGAACTCCCGCAGCCGGTCGTTGATCACGTCATATTGTTTGCCCATGACCGGACGATAACTCCGATCATTCGCCCGGCAGCCACCATATCCACAGGTTGGACCGCAGGCTCCAGGTGTCGACCTTCGTCAGCTTCCCGGTGTCGACGTCGATCGTCCGCAGCCCGCCGCCGAGGACGTCGCCGTTGGCGTTGTTCCGGTACGTCCAGAGCAGCAGCCGGTCGGAGGTCTGCCAGACCAGCTTGTTCGCCCGCTCGCCCTTCGGCATCGTGAGCTTCACCGGCGGCCCGACGGAGTCGGACGACAGGTCGTAGGTCCGCACCGCGGCCTGACGGCCCTCGATGAACACCGCGACCGAACGCCCGTCGTCGGCCAGCGCCAGCGGGTAGTTGTCGTCGACGACCTGCGGCACCTCCTGGCTGTTCAGCTCGCCGTCGGCGTCGTAGGAGGAGAAGATCGTGGTGTTCTGGTCGGAGGTCTCGGTCACCATCACCTTCGACCCGTCGCCGCTGAACCCCTGGAGGGCCGCGTCGAAGGGCAGCGTGTAGTAGCTGCCCGACGCCACGTCGACCACCTTCGTGGGCTGCTTGCCCTGCACGTAGTCGATGGCGAGCTGCTTCCCGTCGTACGACAGCAGCGTGTCGACGTCGTTGATGAGCAGCCCCTTCGGCAGCTTCGCCGCCGCGCCCCGGACCGGATGGACCTTGCCGCTCACGAGGTCGCGCACCACCAGCTTCTTCGTCGACGCCGTGAAATAGGCGACGCGCCGCCCGTCGCCGCTCAACGCCGGCTGCAGCGAGGTCTCCCGGTTGACGCCCCCCGACGCCGTGACCTGGTAGACCTGCGCGTCGGGAATCGACGTCGTGCTGCCGTCCCGGCGGGAGACCATCCAATCCCCGCAGGGCACCGTGTAGCCGGCCTTGGGGCACGACTTCAGCCAGACGTACCGGGCGGGCGAGGAGGCGGCTCCCGTCGACGCCTCCGCGACCGCCACCGGCGACACCACCGCGAGCGCCGTCAACACGGCCGCCGCGTATGCACGCTTCTTCATGTGCGTTCCTTTCGTCACCGGAGTAGATGCCGGAACCGGCGCGGAAGTTGGCAGGGAATCGGTATCCGGCATGAGGGCGACCCACTTGTGATGGAATCTGGCGAATGGAACGCGCACGCCAGTTATTGGGCGATCTCCTCATCGCCGTCACACTGGTCGTCGTGGTGGTCGGCGTCTATCTCGGCACCCACTACGAGATCAGCGACGAGGTGGTGCCCTACGACGGCGCCTACACGCCTCTCGCCGGTGTCATGATGCCCCGCGCCTACGAGTCGGTCCTGACGCTCAGCTTCGACGTGAGCGGCGGCCTGCTGCTGCGCCAACTCCACCACCAATACGGGACGATCCTGCTGGTCGGCCTGGTGATCTGGGCCGTGCTCGGCCGCTTCCGCTACGCCCTCCCGGCGTTCGGTCTCGCCCTGGCCGCCGCCTTCTCCGGCTGGCAACTCGGCGAGGGCAACCCGCCCGTGGCGCTCTGGTTCGCCGGCCACCTCGCCGCGACTCTGGCCATGGTGACGGTTCTCGTCGTGTCGTCGCGGCGTGAGGCCAGAGAGAAACCGATTTCCGTCGGGTACGTGGCCGGGGTGCTCGGCCTGCTGGTGGCTCTGGCCATTTTCTGACGATGACACGATTACGACAGTTCGTGGGCGACGCCCTGATTCTGCTGACCTTCTTGGGTGCTTTTACGGGTGAGTCGTATTTCCTGCCGTTCGGCGGCGAAATCGTGTACGGGGGGTCGTACGCGCCGCTGCAGAACGTCCCCCACGTGCCCGAGCCCATGCCGCGGGTGTCGGT
The DNA here is from genome assembly GCF_001570525.1 of Herbidospora sakaeratensis. Lineage (GTDB taxonomy): Bacteria > Actinomycetota > Actinomycetes > Streptosporangiales > Streptosporangiaceae > Herbidospora > Herbidospora sakaeratensis. Next base: position 521,284 of record NZ_BBXC01000011.1, on the reverse strand, counting down.
GGACGTCTGGGCGTTCGACCTCGACCGGGGCGGGATCCTGTTCTACGGCCTGATCCTGTGGACGGCGCTGGGGCGATACGTACACGGCACGGCGGCCTTCTCCCTGGCGGTGGTCGCGACCTTCACCGCCGTCCTGCCCGGCTGGTACGTGTTCCACCTGCTGGCCACGGCGGGACTCGGGGCGGTGCTGGCCGACGCGTCCCGGCGCGAGCGGGCCCTCAGGTCAGCGGTTCCCCGCCGTCGACCCGCAACGTCACGCCCGTGAGGAACGGGTTGGTCATCGCGAAGACGACGGCGTCGGCGATGTCCTCGGGCGTGCCGATCCGCCGGGCCGGATTCCGGGTGCGCAGCCCCGTGAAGTAGGCGTTCTTGCCTTCCTCGCCCATGGAGTCCCAGATCCCGGTGTCGATCACTCCGGGAGAGATCGCGTTGACGCGGATCGGCCCGAGTTCGAGCGCCAGCGACCGGGCGAGAAAGTCGACCGCGCCGTTGGTGATGGCGACCCCGAGATAACCGATGGCCGGCTTGAACGCCGCGACCCCGGAGAACAACACGAACGACCCGCCTTCGGCGATGTGCGGCGCGAAGTGCTTCGCGACCATGACCGGCCCGATGACCTTCGTGTCGAACGACCGCCGCAACGCCTCCCGATCGAGCTCACCCAGCCTGCCCCGGGCCCGGGCGGAAGCGGTCGAGACGACGTGGTCGACCCGGCCGAGGCGTCGCGCCAGCGCGGCGATGCTGTCGTCGTCGGTGACGTCGACGTGCTCGGCGGTGATGCGCTCGTCGTCGTAGGCGTTCCCGAGGGCTTCCTGGTCACGCCCGGCGACGACCACGTCGGCCCCGTGGGCACGGGCGGCGAGGGTGACGGCATGGGCGAGCCCACTGCCACGGCCGATCACGACGACGGTGCGGCCGTCGAGCGAGGATGACATCCCGGTGCCCTTTCGCTGGTCGCTTTCGACCGTAACGAGAGGGGGAGAGGGCGGGGGTGTGGCGGGCGGACGGCTGGGATGGTTTTTAGCCGAAGGTCGGAAATGCCTGACCCGCTCGGCCCAGGGCCCGCACCTGGCATGACTCCGGAAAGGACTCGGGGCACATGGTCGCCTCAAGATCGGCGACCGTGTGCCCCGAATGTGCCCTCTGATCTTCGGCTGAACACAAAGATGCAGGTCAGCAGGCCAAAGACCAGCGGTGTTAACGGTAGTTCTTGAACTGCAGCGCGATGTCCAGGTCTTTGCCCTTCAGCAGGGTGATGACCTCCTGCAGGTCGTCCTTCTTCTTGGAGCTCACCCGCAGCTCCTCGCCCTGGATCTGGGCCTTCACGCCCTTGGGCCCCTCGTCGCGGATCATCTTGGAGATCTTCTTCGCGTTCTCCTGGTCGATGCCCTCCTTGAGGGCGACCATCAGCCGATATTCCTTGCCGGAAAGCTTCGGCTCACCCGCGTCGAGGACCTTCAGGGACAGCCCGCGCTTGATCAACTTCTCGCGGAACACGTCGAGGACCGCGTTGGCCCGCTCCTCGCTGTTCGCCTTGATCTCGATGTCCTTCTGCCCGGACCAGGAGATCTCCGCGCCCGTGCCCTTGAAGTCGAAGCGGTGCCCGACCTCTTTGACCGTCTGGTTCAGCGCGTTGTCGACCTCCTGGCGGTCGATCTCAGAGACAACGTCGAAACTGCTATCGGCCATCGGTGTCCGTGTCCTCTCTACGTTCCTACCGACCTTAGCCGCCTCATGACCACTCGCGGCGCCACCTCGATCCCGAGCTCCCGTTCATGTGCTACGAGGGCTTCGAGTTCGGGTCCCCACTCGGCGGAGTCGAGGACGTGGAAGCCGCGCCTGGCGTACCAGGGGGCGTTCCACGGCACGTCCCTGAACGTCGTCAGGGTGACGTGGCCGAGGGCGCAGACGGCTTCCAGCAGCGCCGTGCCCAGGCCTTTTCCCTCGTGTACGGGATGCACCGCCAACTGGTCGAGATGCACATGACCGTCCACGCCGCCCACGAGAGCGAAGCCCACCGGGGGACGGCCGGTCACGTAGACACGCGCGGGGTCGGAGACCTCTTCGATCATGGTGGTGCCGGGCGGGAAGACGATGCCCAGCGGGGCGAACCGCGCGTCGGCGGCCAGTTCGATGGCGGCCAGGCCGGGCAGCTCGGCGGGGGTCGGATGTCTGATCACATCGGCCATCATGGGCGACGGACGTCTGGGACAAACCGATGTCACGTGTACGGCGTGAGTCCGCTATTCTCTTACCTGTCGCCGCCGAGAGGCGGATGACACGGCAGGTTGCCCGAGTGGCCAAAGGGAGCGGACTGTAAATCCGTCGGCTAAGCCTACCCAGGTTCGAACCCTGGACCTGCCACCAGCAGGAAGAACGGCCCCCGATCAGCACGCTGATCGGGGGCCGTTCCCGTTTACGAAACCCACGCCTGCACGGCGATCCCCCTCAAATCAGCCGGGCCGGCGACCAGTTGCGCGACGACCGTCGCCGTACGCCCGTCCGACAGGCCGATCTCCACCGTCGCCTCCCGACCCTGCGCCACCAGCCGCACCGCGGCGTCCTCCAGCGCGAGCCGGTCGCGGAACGGCAGGTCCGAGGGCACGGAGGCCGGTACCGCAGCGGGGGACCGCGAGTTGAGGAACCGCGTGAACAGGGCCCGCTCACGGCTGGCACTCAGGTCGACCAGGTTCTGCTCGACCTCCTCGATCGCCCGCCGCATCATCGGCTTCACCTGCGCGTTCATGCGTTCGCTCACCGCGGCGATGCACAGGGCCCCTTCTATCCGCCCGGTCAGAGGGTTGCGCACGGGGCTTCCTACGGCGTCGAACTGCTGGAATTCGTCCCACAGGTGCTCGCTTCCCGACACCAGGGAGGTTCGCCGTTCCACCAGCGCGGAGGCGGCGGCGTTGGTGCCGATGTCCGACTCGGCGTAGCTGAAGCCGGGAAGGACGCCGAGGCCGTCCACCGTCCTCTGCATGGACGCCTCGCCCAGGAAGCGCCGGGTCAGCGCTCCGGAGGCGTCGGTCAGGAACAGGCCCGAGGGGGTGTCGGCGATCTCGATCTGGAGGCGGTCGAAGACGGGCCGCGCCGCGCGCACCAGGATGCTGTCGAGGTCCAGGTCGTCGAGCAGGCGGGCCCTGACGGCGCCAGGAATCAGACCGGCGTCCTGACAGCGCCGCCACGAATTCAGGATCGGTGCGCGTACCGCCTGCTCCGCGGAGGTTGTGCTCAAAATCAACTCCATGATCTCGCCTGTGGCTCACGGCGATGCCAAGAGCCGTCGCAACATTTCACGTTAAATCTGAATAGTGAGAACAATCGCCATGGGTTCGGTAATGGACGGGCAAAGAAACGTTTCACACGGCCGGCAGACGGAGGACGAAGCGGGCCCCGTGCGGGACCGCGTCCTCGACGTGGAGGGTGCCGTGGTGGGCGCGGGCGATGTCGCGGGCGATGGCCAGGCCGAGGCCGGTGCCGCCGACGTCGCGGCTGCGGGCGGTGTCCAGCCGGGTGAAGGGCTGGAAGATGTGCTCGCGGTCGGTCGCGTGCACGCCCGGGCCGTCGTCGGTGACGCTGAGTTCCGCGACGTCGCCGGTGCGGCGCACCCCGACCGTGACGCTCCGGGTGGCGTGCCGCTGCGCGTTGTTCAGCAGGTTGTTCAGCACCCGGCCGATCTGAATCGGGACGGCCTCGGCCAGCACCCCGGGAGCGAGGTCGAGCCGGGCCGGGTGCGGGTCGCCGATCCGGCGGGCCATCTCGTCTTCGACGAGTTCGGCCAGGTCGACCGGTTCCAGGGCGGTGAGCGGCGTGGCCTCGTTCCGGGCCAGCGAGAGCAGGTCGGTGAGGATGGCCTGCAACCGGTCGACGTCGGTCAGCGCGTGGCTGAGCAGGTCGGCGAGGTCGGTCTCGTCGGGGTGGAGCTGGGCCTCCTCCAGCTGGACTCGCAGTCCGGCCAGCGGGGTGCGCAGTTCGTGGGAGGCGTCGGCGGTGAAGCGCCGCTGGTGGTCGAGGGAGTGCCGCAGTGACGCGGTGGCGTCCTCCAGCTTCGCGGTGATCGCGCGTTCGTGGGTGTACCGGCGGGCGTTGTCGACGCACACCGCCGCCCGGTTGACCAGTTCCTCGGCCAGGGCGAGGTCGTCCTCCTCGAACACCCTCCGGGCCTGGGAGCGGAAGAAGCTCACCACCCCGAGGGTGCTGCCGCGGGCCCGCATCGGCACCGCGATCAGGCCCGCCACCGGTTCCAGCACGGACTGCTCGGCGGCGACACAGTAGGCCTGCGGCGTGGAGGGCGGCAGCTTGATCAGGGTGCCGACCGGGTCCAGACCCGCATGTTCCTGTACGCCCGCAAGAGCGACCCGGCGCAGTCCCTCGTCGGTCGATCGGGGCTCCTCTCCGCGCAGCACCCGGTCGGACAGGTCGACGCCGACGTGGTCGGCGAATCGCGGCACGGCGATCTCGGCCAGTTCCTCGGCGGTCCTGGTCACGTCCAAAGTGGTGCCGATGTGCTCACCGGCGGCGCACAGCAGGTTGAGTCGTTCCCGCGCCTGCAGGGCCAACCGGCCGATGCCCGGCTCGCTCACGGCGAGCAGCCACCTGCCGGTCACGGGAGCCGTCCCGTCTCCGTCGTACTTCGAACTCGCCACCTGCGCGATCTCCGTCCTCTGGGATCGACGCCTCGACGAGATCTGCCGTCCGGGTCGATGTGCATTGGTCAGTAGCGCCCTCGGCCGGGCCTACCGGCCGACAATTCACGCGAGGAGCGGCAGATCTAAAGATACCAGTCACTTCCTTTCCTTCTATTCGTATCTACTCAACCTTGACAAATGACCCGTAATTTTGCCAATTTAAAAGGAATTACTCATTGTCCAGACGGAGGTTGCGGATGATCCGGGGCGAGCGGCACGACGGGTGCGCCATCGTTCACGTGACCGGGGAGTTCGGCGGCGATCGCCTGCTGGGCCTCCGGCTCCGTGACACGATCGCCGATCTGGCCCTGCCCGATCCGCCGAACGTGGTCGTCGACCTGTCGGAAGTGGTCTCCTGGGACGCGCGGGGCCTCGGCGCGATCCTCGCGACCGCGAAGCGGGTGTTCGCCGCGGGCGGCGTACTGAAGATCGCGGCGGCTCCGGACGACTTCTCGGCGTACTGCGCGCACGCGAGAATGCCGTGGACCTTCCACGAGACCGTCGAGGCGGCCGTCGCGGATTTCCGATCGGCCCGCTGAGCCCCGTCCCCACCTCACCTGATGTACTGGTGGACCTTCGAAGGCGGGTCTGAAAGGGCGAGGAACGACGTGAAGCTGATCCACTCTGGAAAAGTCCGGGACGTCTACGAAGACCGGGGCGACATCGTCCTGGTCGCCTCCGACCGGGTTTCCGTGTACGACGCCATCCTGCCGACCCCCATCCCCGACAAGGGCAAGGTGCTGACGCAGTTGTCGTTGTGGTGGTTCGAGCAGCTCCAGGACATCGTGCCGAACCACGTGATCTCCGCCACCGACGTCCCGGCCGAGTTCGAGGGCCGGGCGGTGCGCTGCAAGGCGTTGAAGATGGTCCAGGTGGAGTGCATCGCGCGTGGTTACCTGGCCGGCTTGGGCCTCAAGGAGTACGAGCGCGACCAGGCCGTGTCCGGCATCGAGCTCCCCGAGGGCCTGCTCGAAGGCTCGCGGCTGCCCGAGCCGATCTTCACGCCCACCACGAAGGCCGCGCTCGGCGCCCACGACGAGTTCATCACCTTCGCCGACGTCGTCGAGCAGGAGGGCCGCGAGGTCGCCGAGAACCTCCGCGACGTCACGCTCAAGGTCTACGAGCGCGGCGCGGAGATCGCCCGCGAGCGCGGCGTCGTCATCGCCGACACGAAACTGGAGTTCGGCTGGGACGCCGACGGCGTGCTCACCCTCGGCGACGAGGTCCTGACCTCCGACTCCTCGCGGTTCTGGCCGCTGGACGAATGGCAGCCGGGCCGCCCGCAGTTCGCCTTCGACAAGCAGTTCGTCCGCGACTGGGCGACCGGCACGGGCTGGGACAGGCAGGCCCCCGCTCCCGAGGTGCCGCAGGAGGTCGTCGACGTGACCCGCGCGCGCTACATCGAGGCGTACGAGAAGATCACCGGCCGCAGCTGGTAGGCCGTCAGACGCTCTCGACCAGCTGAGCCGGCACGGGTACCGCCAGGAAGCCGAGCAGGTCGGCGACCTTGCGGTCGAGCTCGACCCCGACCTCGGCGATGGCGGGGTTGCCGAAGGCGGCGAGTTGCCGGCTGGGCTGGTCGATGGCGAAGCGGGCGACGCCGCTCTCGTCCTCGAAGATGGTCGTGCGGAGCGGCGCGTACTCCATGACGGCCGGGTCGTGGTGGAACATGCGCTGGGCGATGGTGTGGTTGCCCATCAGGTACTGCACGCTGCGCCACGTGTCGCCCGACGGGCTCATGATCTCGGTGTTGTCCAGCGACCAGAAGATGACGAAGCCGTGCGGGGCGTTGTGGTCGACGGCCACCTTGACGGTCGTCCAGTCGGCCGACTCCTGGATGAGCCGGTCGAACAGCTCCCGGTCGAAGGCCGGGACGGCCTCCTCGTAGCGCCGCCGGAACTCCTCGAACGGGACGCCGGTCTCGACGGTCAGCCGGTGGGCCTCGTAGACGACGTCGGACACACGATCCTGCTGAATGGTCATGTCTACCCCCCTCCCTGCACAACGCCGCGACGGGGGCGGGCAGTCCCGAACCGGTCAGGATCGGAGAAGCGGGATCAGCAGCGCCGCAGATAGCGTGAGCTGCGTGAACATCCCCTCCGTTAAGGATCTGACCATGAGCGTCCAGGGCGTCAAGACCGTTCTCCACCCCGTCACCGACCTCGCCGCCGCCAAGGCCGTCTACACCGCCCTCCTCGGCGTCGAGCCGACGAGCGACTCGCCCTACTACGTCGGTTACGAGAGCGAGGGCCAGCAGATCGGCCTCGTCCCCAACAGCGACATGACCTCGCCGCTCGCCCACTGGCACGTCTCGGACATCGAGGCCAAGATCGCCGAGGTCACCGCCGCCGGGGCCACCCTCAAGTCCTCTCCGAAGGACGTCGGCGGCGGCCGTCTCGTCGCCACCCTCGTCGACCCCGACGGGAACGTCCTCGGGCTCATCCAGGACCGGTGAGAAAACGTCGGTGGCGGCACGTACCCTCGAAGCGGTCGAGAGCCAGGGAGACAGCATGAGTCAGCACGCCGCCGACAGCCACGACCTGATCCGGGTCCACGGCGCGCGGGTGAACAACCTCAAAGACGTCAGCGTGGAGCTGCCGAAACGCCGGCTGACGGTGTTCACCGGCGTCTCCGGATCGGGGAAGAGCTCCCTGGTCTTCGGCACGGTCGCCGCGGAGTCGCAGCGGCTGATCAACGAGACCTACAGCGCCTTCGTGCAGGGCTTCATGCCCTCGCTGGCGCGGCCGGAGGTCGACGTCCTCGAAGGGCTGACGACCGCGATCATCGTCGACCAGCAGCGGATGGGGGCCGATCCCCGCTCGACCGTGGGCACGGCCACCGACGCCAACGCGATGTTGCGCATCCTGTTCAGCCGCCTCGGGCAGCCCCACGTCGGGTCGCCCAACGCCTTCTCCTTCAACGTCCCCTCGGTCACCTCGGCCGGGTCGATCACGGTGGCGCGCGGCTCGGGCAAGACCGAGAAGCGCACCTTCAACATGGTGGGCGGCATGTGCCCGCGCTGCGAAGGGCGCGGGTCGGTCTCCGACATCGATCTCAGGGAGATCTACGACGAGACCAAGTCGATCTCCGAGGGCGCGATCACCGTGCCGGGTTACAAGGTCGACAACATCTGGACGGTCAAGATCTTCGCCGAGTCGGGCTTCCTCGACCCCGACAAGCCGATCGGCAAGTACACCGAGAAGGAGCTCCACGACTTCCTCTACAAGGAGCCGACCAAGGTCAAGGTCGAGGGCATCAACCTCACCTACGAGGGCCTGATCCCCAAGATCCAGAAGTCGATGCTCTCAAAGGACAAGGAGGCGATGCAGCCGCACATCCGCGCCTTCGTGGAACGGGCGGTGACCTTCACCTCCTGTCCCGAGTGCGGGGGCACGCGGCTCGCCGAGCAGGCGCGGTCGTCCAGGATCAAGGGCGTCAACATCGCCGACGCGTGCGCGATGGAGATCCGCGACCTGGCCGCCTGGGTGAAGAGCCTCGACGAGCCGTCGGTCGCCCCGCTGCTCCAGAAGCTCTCCCACACGCTCGACTCGTTCGCCGAGATCGGCCTGGGCTACCTGTCCCTCGACCGGCCCTCGGGCACCCTGTCGGGCGGCGAGGCCCAGCGCGTCAAGATGGTCCGCCACCTCGGCTCCGCGCTCACCGACACCACCTATGTCTTCGACGAGCCGACCACCGGGCTCCACCCCCACGACATCCAGCGCATGAACGACCTGCTGCTGCGCCTGCGCGACAAGGGCAACACGGTCCTGGTCGTGGAGCACAAGCCCGAGACGATCGTGATCGCCGACCACGTCGTCGACCTCGGTCCGGGCGCGGGTTCGGCGGGCGGCACCGTCTGCTTCGAGGGCACCGTCGAGGGCCTGCGCGAAAGCGGCACGATCACCGGCCGCCACTTCGACGACCGGGCCTCCCTCAAGGCTTCCGTACGTCAGCCGACCGGCCGCCTGGAGATCCGGGGCGCCGACGCCCACAACCTGAAGAAGGTCGACGTCGACATCCCGCTCGGCGTGCTCGTCGTGGTGACCGGCGTGGCCGGGTCGGGCAAGAGTTCGCTCGTGCACGGCTCGATCCCCCGGGGCGCGGGCGTGGTCTCCATCGACCAGGGGGCGATCAAGGGCTCGCGGCGCAGCAACCCGGCGACCTACACCGGCCTGCTCGAACCCATCCGCAAGGTGTTCGCCAAGGCCAACGGCGTCAAGCCCGCCCTGTTCTCCGCCAACTCCGAGGGCGCCTGCCCCGCCTGCAACGGGGCCGGGGTCATCTACACCGACCTCGGCATGATGGCCGGGGTGGCCACCACCTGCGACGAGTGCGAGGGCCGGCGGTTCGACGCGTCGGTGCTCGACTACAAGTTCGGCGGCAAGGACATCAGCGAGGTCCTGGCGATGTCGGTCACCGAGGCCGAGGCGTTCTTCCGCGAGGGCGAGGGCAAGATCCCGGCCGCCCACGCCATCGTCAAGCGCCTGCTCGACGTGGGGCTCGGCTACCTGGGCATCGGCCAGACCCTCACCAGCCTCTCGGGCGGCGAGCGCCAGCGCCTCAAGCTGGCGACCCACATGGCCGAGAAGGGCGGCACCTACGTCCTCGACGAGCCCACGGCCGGGCTCCACCTGGCCGACGTCGAGCAACTGCTCGGCCTCCTCGACCGGCTGGTCGACTCGGGCAAGTCGGTCATCGTGGTCGAGCACCACCAGGCCGTCATGGCCCACGCCGACTGGATCATCGACCTCGGTCCGGGGGCCGGTCACGACGGCGGGCGCGTGGTGTTCGAAGGAACCCCGGCCGACCTGGTCGCGAAGCGCTCGACGCTCACCGGAGAACATCTGGCGGCTTACGTGGGCGCGTGAACAGGCGAATCGACGCGGCGGGCCCGCCGACGCTCGTGCGGCACGACTCGCGAATCGAGGCGCGGGCGGGCTGACCGTCGGCGCTCGCTGAGCACGACCCGTTCCTGCGCGCGAATGGCGGTCGGTGACGAATTCGCCGGCCGCCAAGTGTGCGCAAATGGCGTTTTATTAGTGTCGCCAACCATTCTCTCTAATCGCACGTCCTTCTCTATATGACGCTGTGGAGAAAAGGTCTGGCCGCCGGTGTCGCCGTCGCGGCCGGGATCGCCCTGGTGGCCGCTCCCGCCGGCGCCGCCCCCAAGAAGCGCCCCGCACTGGCCGGTGACGTCAACGGCGACGGCCGGGCCGACGTCATCGCGGGCGCTCACCTGCTCAAGGCCGGTGGGAAGTCCGACGCGGGCGCGGTCGTCGTCTGGTTCGGCGGGTCGAAGGTGGCGGCCAAGGCCCGCGTCGCGACCTCGTCCAAGCCGGTCGCGAAGGAGAATCTCGGCCGGGTGCTGGCGACCGCCGATTTCGACCGCGACGGCTATTCCGACGTGCTCGCGTCGGCCCGGAAGAAGATCGTCGTCTTCCGCGGCTCGGCCACGGGTCTCAAATACGACACGTCGTTCGCCTGGCCGATCACCAATGCCGCGATGAAGGCCGCCGATTTCAACGGCGACGGATACGGCGACGTGGCCGTCCGGGGAAACAGGGAAATCGTCGTCTTCAAAGGCGGCCGCAAGGGACTGACGAAGTCGGGCACGTTGAAGAACGGCGCGGCGGATTTCGGCGCGGTGCTGGCGGTCGGCGACGTCACCGGCGACCGGCGGCCGGATCTGGTCGCCGCGAACTTCCGGCCCGCCTACCCGGAGCCCGCCGGCCCGCAGCGCATCACCGTCGTCCCGGGGTCGGCGAGTGGTCTGTCGATGGCGCGGGCCTGGTCGTTCGAGCCGGCCCGGCGCGACGTCTTCGACCTCGCCGCGGGTGACCTGACCGGCGACGGCAAGGCCGACGTCGTGCTGGCGACCGGCGAACAGGTGCTCGTCCACCGGAGCCTGGGCGCCGGCGTGCGGCCGCCCCAGACCCTGTCCTTCTCCGATTTCCCGGGCAACCTCGCCATCGGCGACCTGGTCGGCGACGGCCGCGCCGATCTGGCCGTCCACGTCGCGGCCGACAACCACGACTGGGTCGAGATCTACAAGGGCACCGCCGGGGGAGTGACGACCAAGCCCGCCCGCACCCTCCAGAAGGAGAACTACGAGACCGGGTTCGGCACGGCGCTGACCATCGCCGATGTGGCCGGCGCCCGGAAGCCCGACCTGGTCGCCGGTGTCCCCGGCGTCTACGCGGTCGGCCAGGTCCACGTGCTCCCGAACGGGACCTACACCGGCCTCCAGCGGCTCAAGCTGAGCGTGTCGGGCGCCCACGGCCTGGGCTTCGCCCTCCCGTAGCCTCACCACGACTCGGCGAACTCCCTGAGCCGTTTTCGCAGCCGCTTGGCGTCCCGCGGCGGCAGGACGGCCAGGGCCGCATGGAGGATGGCGTTCACCTCCGACAGGTCCGGACAACACCCGATGTATCCGCAGCCGAAGGCGGGCTCGAACAACCGCCGGTAAGGGTCGTGGATGAGGTTCTGCCACCCCTGGTAGGCGTCGGAGACGGCTCCCGGCCAGAACCGGTCGTGTTCCAGGAGGGCGAGGGCGACGCGGCCGCGATACGACAGGCCGGGCAGGTGAGGCGTCGACTCGTCGAACGGGCGACGGCCGCGCGCGGGGCTCCTACGAGCCATGGGCCTTTCTGAAGATCGTCATACCGGGATTCTGTCAGTGCGGCTTCCTAGGGTCCAGGTATGCGTGACGGGCTCATCTGGTGGTCGACCGAGAAGGCCACGTTCGGCCTGATCGTCCGTGACGGCGTGGTCGTCGAGGCGGCCCCCTACGCCCGCTGCTGGGCCCGGGGCCGCTCGGCCGAGGAGCTGATCGACAAAGCGCGGAGAAGCGGGGGTGTATCCGTCGAGTGGATCCCGCGACAATGACGACATCATGGTGCGATTGCGGGTTTTGGGGCAGCTGGCGGCTTCCGTCGGAGACGCCCCGGTTGAGCTGGGAACGTTCCTTCAGCGGGCGGTCGTCGCCCGGCTGGTCGCCGAGGGCGGGCACATCGTGTCGGCCGATCGGTTCATCGACGACCTGTGGCGGGAGCAGCCGCCGCCGAAGGCCCTCGGCGCGCTGCAGGTCTACATCTCCAACCTGCGGCGCATCCTCGAACCGGGCAGGGCCCCACGCACCCCGGCCACCGTCATCGTCTCCGCGCCGCCGGGCTACCGGCTCCAGCTGACGCCCGAGGCCGTCGACGCGTGGCACTTCCCCCGGCTGGTCGACGAGGCGGTCGCCAGGAACGACCCGAACGAGCGCATCCGGCTGCTCGACGCCGCCCTGGCCCTCTGGACCGGCCCGGCCTACGCCGAGTTCGCCGACGAGGAGTGGGCCGTGGCCGAGGCCGCGCAGCTCGACGAGCTCCGGCTGGTCGCGGTCGAGTACCGCGTCGAGGCGGCCCTCGCGCTGGGGCGGCACGCCGAGGTCGTCGCCGAGCTCGACCGGCACGTCAGCGCCCACCCGCTCAGGGAGAACGCGGTCAGACTGCTCGCCCTGGCCTACTACCGGGCCGGGCGGCAGCCCGAGGCGCTGGCGGTTATCCGGCGTACCCGCGAGACCCTCGCCGAGGAACTCGGCGTCGATCCCGGGCCCGCGCTGCGCACGCTCGAGTCCGACATCCTCCACCAGACCGAGACCCTGCAGTTCACCCCGCCGCCCGAGCCGATCAGGGCCACCCCGGCGCGCGAGGCCGAGAAGGAGATCGTCGGCCGCCGGGCCGAGCTCGACCGGCTCACCCGCGCCGCCGAGCAGGCCATGAGCGGGTTCCGGGTGGCGTGGCTCGGGGGAGACGCCGGGTCGGGGAAGTCGACCGTCGCCGCCGCCCTCGACACGGCGCTCCAGGCGCGCGGCTGGGCGACCGCCGCGGGCCGCTGCCCGGAGACCGTCGGCGGCGTGCCGCCCGCCTGGGCCTGGTCGGAGGTGCTCCGGAGTCTCGTGCCGAACCGGCCGCCGGCGCCCGCCCTGCTGCCCAAACTGGCGCCGCTGCTGGCCGACGACGCCGAGCCGGTCGGGCAGTTCTGGCTGGCCCGCGCGGTCGGCGACTACCTGGCCGAGCTGACCGCGCCGCTGCTGGTCGTGCTGGAGGACGTGCACCGGGCCGACGACGAGACCCTCCACCTGCTGCGCCACCTGGCCACCCGGCTGGCCGGCACGCCGGTCATGGTGCTGCTCACCCACCGGCCCGACGAGTCCACCACCGACCTGATGGCCACCGGCGCGGCGCTGGCCGCGCAGACCGCCGAGCACCTCACCCTCGAAGGGCTGGGGCCCGACGACATCGCCCGGCTGGTGCTCGACCGTTCGGGCGTCTCCATCGGCCCGGCCACGCTGGCCGTGCTCGGCGAGCGGACCGGCGGGAACCCGCTGTTCGTCTCGGAGACCGCGCGGCTGCTCGCCGCCGAGGGCATGACGGCCGTCTACCGGCTGCCTCCGGGCGTGCGCGACGTCATCCGCCGCCGCATCGCCCGGCTGCCCGCCACCGCGCAGACCACGCTGAGAGACGCCGCCGTCGTCGGCCGCGACGCCGACGCCGACGTGCTGATCGCGATGCGCGACGCCGACGAGGACACCGTGCTCGACGGCCTGGAGGCCGGGGTGCTGTCGGGCCTGCTCACCGAGCCGCACCCGGGGCAGGTCAGGTTCGCCCACGTGCTGGTCAGGGAGACCCTCTACGAGGACATCCCGAGGCTGCGCCGCACCCGCCTGCACGGCAAGGTCGTCGACGCGCTGGAGGCGATCCGTCCGGGCGACACGGGCGCGCTGGCCCACCACGCGCTGGCCGCCGCCACCGCCGCGACCGCCGCCCGCGCCGTCTCCTACGCGGCCAGGGCCGCGGAGAAGGCCACTTCCCTGTACGCCCACCGCGAGGCCGTCACCCTCCTCAGCGGCGCCGTGGAGATCGCCCCCGAAGACGAGCGGCGGTTCGACCTCCAGTGCCGCCTGGTCTCGGCGCTCGCGCACGCCGGCGACGTCAACGCGGCCAAGAAGCTGCGGAGCCAGGCCCTCCCCCTGGCCCGCCGCCTCGGCGACCGGGCCGCCACGATCCGCCTGATCACCTCGATCGACGTGCCGCTGATCTGGAGCATCGTCACCGAGCACGTGCTCGACCTCGACATGATCGAGGCCATCCACGACGTCCTGCCCGGATCGGAGGGGGAGACGCGCTGCCGCCTGCTGGTGGCCCTGTGCAACGAGACCGAGCCCTACGGCGGCGAGCAGCTCGAACGCGACAGCGCGGAGGCGATCGAGATCGCCAAGGGCCTGGGCGATCCGCTGCTGCTCTGCATGGCGTACAACGCGCGTTACTGGGCCTGCGTCCACTCGGGCAAGAGCGCCAAGCTCGACCGGCTGGCCGACGACGTGATCGAGGTGGCCGAGGCCAACGGCCTCCAGGGATACCTGACGCTGGGCCGCTACATGAAGATCATGGTGGCGCTCTCCCGGGGCGACCGGCCCGGCGCCCGCAATTACGCCACGCTGGCCACCGGCAGCTCGACCAGCGGCCAGTTCGCCCACCTGCTCGGCGTCTTCGCCCTGCTCGACTCGCTCGACCTCTACATCGAGGGCCGCTTCGACGAGGCCGAGCAGGCCGTCGTCGCGCTGGCCGCGCAACTCGCCGCCATCGGCGACGGCAACGCGGTCGCGTTCGGCCTGATGGCCCGGCTGGCGATCGGCATCACCCGCGGCGACATCGGCACCCTGATGGACGACTACGAGGCCGTCTGGAAGGACCTGGACACCGTCCACGAGATCTACTCGCGGGCGCTGGTGGCCGCCGGGCGGATCGAGGAGGCCAGGGCCCGCTGGCAGCCCGGCGAGCTGCCCTTCCCGGGCGTCTACCAGTCGCTGGTGCTGACGATGCGGGCCCAGACCGCCATGGCCCTCGACCACATCGAGGGCTGCCGGCAGACGTACGCGCAGCTGACGCCGCTGGCCGGGGAGATGGCGGGGCTGGCCAGCGGCTCGGTCACCCACGGGCCGGTCGACCACTTCCTGGGCGACCTGGCCCGCTACCTGGGCGACGAGACGGCCGCGCGCGGCCACTACGCCGCCGCGGTCGAGGTGGCGGAGAAGGTCGGGTCGGCGTTCTGGGCCGGCCGGGCACGGGAGGCGCTCAGCCGAAGATGAGCCGCTGCCGCCGCCGGTGACCCGGGCGCAGCAGGGCCAGCATCAGGACGACCACCGGGCCCATCCTCCTGATGCGCGCCATCTCCTCGGGGGTGGCGTACTGGCCGATCCAGCACAGGTCGAAGCGGATGTCGCCGCCCTTGCGGATCCGGGTCTCGGCGTCGGCCCAGTCCTTCTCGGTGACGTACTGGAGGACCACCGGGAAGATCCGGCGTTCCTCCTCCTCGATGTGCTCGTCGAGGAGCTCCGAGAGGCGTTTGAGGGCCAGGTGGAGGGGTTTGGCGTCGCCGCCGGCGGCGAACGCGGCCGCGGCGGCGTCGGCCTCGTTCAGCAGCGGGTCGAGCAGCGAGTGGTCCTCGGTCAGGTCGGACAGGTCGGCGGCGGCGCCCGCCGACCGCTCGATCAGCGGCCACACGATCTCGTCTTCCCGCGTGTGGTGCTGGTGGATGGTGTGGGTGATCCGCCCCACGAAGTGGGCGATGGCCCGGGCCCGGGTGGGCGTGGTGGCCGCGAGGCGCTCGGTGAGGGCGACGAGACGGTGCAGGTCGCCGCGCATGGCCCGGTGGATGATCCGGATGCCGGTCAGATCGGGGGTCGTCATGCCCCGACGATGCGCCCCGGTGCTTAGCGGAGACCTGGGGTCTACTTGGTGTGGCGCATGAGGCGAAATTGACGGTGCGGGACGCTAGTTTGTCGGGCTATGAGGAGTCGATGGGTGGGGCCCGACGGCTACGCGATCGTGCCCGGGGTGTTCGGCGACCGTCAAGTCCTGCGTGTCGAACGACATGGCCGGCATCTGGCCGACTGCTTCTCCGTCGCGGAGGTCGCCCGGTTCGTCGACCTGGCCGACCTCTGCGAGGTCGTCTCCCTGCGGCCATAACAAACACCCCCAGGTAACGGTGATTTCCCGACCAGGCCGTTTACCGTCGAGACATGCGCCTGGTCACTGTGCTCGCCTTCTGCGTCGCGCTCGTCGCCTGCGGCTCCCCGGCCGACGGGATCCCGAGCCCGACGCCCCCTGCCGCGTCCACGTCGTCGGCACAGGACGTCTACGTGCTGAACTTCTTCGGCGACGAACAGGGCTCGCCCGCCCAGAAGCCGGCCGACCTGGTCATCTCCGAGTTCTCCACCATGAACAAGCTCGTGTGGGACAAGTGGGGCCCCGACACCGCCGAAGGCCGCGGCAAGCTGACCGGGAGCTGGTGCCTGCCCGACTGCCTCGAACGGCCCTATGAGGCGAAGATCACCCTCTCGACCCCCGTCGGGAAGGCCGGGCGCACCTACTTCACCGGCTTCACGATCGAGCCCGACGACCTGCAGTCGGCCCAGGAACAGGGCGCCGACCTCGTCGGGACACTCCAGACCCCATAGCCGTCCGATTGGATTTCGCATCCACTGCGGGGGACGTGTATGGTTTACCTGTCCGGGAACGCGAGAGCGAACACCGGGCCCGCCCCTATAGCTCAGTCGGCAGAGCGTCTCCATGGTAAGGAGAAGGTCAACGGTTCGATTCCGTTTGGGGGCTCTAAAGCCAACAGGTCCTATCCGATGAATTCGGGTGGGGCTTTTGGCTTGGCGGGTGAAAAGCAATCCCCGCGAAAGTGATTTGAGGATTCACCCGTGAATTCTCAAACCCGTTCCCCGGCGAAATACCGCGTGTGTGGCACTCGCATGGGTCGGGTATCCTTGCGTGGCCGGTCAGTTTTCGTCGGCCTCCAGGCGGAGTAGCTCAGTCAGGCAGAGCAAACGGCTCATAATCGTTGTGTCGCCGGTTCAAGTCCGGCCTCCGCTACTACCCTTCCGGGCTCCCTTCACAGGGACCGGTTCGGGTTGTCCAGTAGTCCCAGACGTAGAAAGGCACTCCCACGTGGCTGCCACCGACGTTAGGCCGAAGATCACGCTGGCCTGCCAGGAGTGCAAGCACCGCAACTACATCACGCGGAAGAACCGGCGCAACGACCCGGATCGGCTTGAGCTGAAGAAGTACTGCCCCAACTGCAAGACTCACCAGGCTCACCGCGAGACCCGCTAGTTCACGACGCCCGGCGGCCCCCCAGCCGCAGGCGCGGGTTGCTTGAGGCAGATTCCCAGCGCGAGCCACGGTCGGCCTTCGGCCGTCCGCATCTCGCTTGCACACGCGAAAACCGGCGACGCCACTCAGGGCCGCCGGTTAGTCGCGTTTTCATCGGCGTCACCTTCTCGGTTCTCGCTCTGTTCGGCCGTACGGTAGAACTGGTCGTCCAGCAGCACTGATCAACGACGAGGAGCGCCCCGATGGCGTTGAATCGCGACTTCATTGGGCGGGCGTACTCGTCGCCGGCGCCCTACGAGGTCAGCCGCCTGAAGATCAAGGAGTTCGCCGCCGCGATCGGCGACTCGAACCCGATCTACCGTGACTCCGAGGCCGCCAAGGCCGCCGGGCACCCCGACGTGGTCGCCCCGCCGACCTTCCCGATCGTCTTCGCCCTGGCGGGCGCGGGCGAGGGCCTCAACGACCCCGAGTTCGGGCTCGACTGGTCGATGGTCGTCCACGGCGAGCAGCGGTTCACCTACGAGCGGCCGATCTACGCCGGCGACCAGCTGCTGTGCACCTCGACGATCTCCGAGATCCGCTCGGTCGGCCGCAACGAGTTCGTGACCGTGCGCGGCGACGTCACCACGGTCGACGGCGAGCCCGTCTGCACCAGCTTCAACGTCATCGTCGAGCGCGGAGGTGCGAAGTAACCATGGGCGCCACCATCAAGTGGGACGAGGTCGAGCAGGGCCAGGAGCTGCCCGCCGCCGAATACCAGGTCCAGCGGGTCAACCTGGTCATGTACGCCGGCGCCTCCGGCGACTTCAACCCCATCCACTGGAACGAGCGGTTCGCCAAGTCCGTCGGCCTGCCCGACGTGATCGCCCATGGCATGTACACGATGGCCCAGGGCGGC
Source organism: Herbidospora sakaeratensis (assembly GCF_001570525.1). Classification (GTDB taxonomy): domain Bacteria; phylum Actinomycetota; class Actinomycetes; order Streptosporangiales; family Streptosporangiaceae; genus Herbidospora; species Herbidospora sakaeratensis. Next base: position 503,534 of record NZ_BBXC01000011.1, on the reverse strand, counting down.
CGCTACGTCACCGACTGGGCCGGCGACCCGGCCGCCGTCGTCGACTACGGCGTGCGGTTCTCGTCGATGGTGGTCGTGCCCGACGACGACAACGGCGCCACGATCAGCGTCTCCGGGATCATCGAGGAGAAGCTGCCCGACAAGCGGGTGATCGTCGTGCTGACCGCCCGGTCGGGCGACTCGCGCGTGCTCTCCAAGGCCAGGGCCGTAGTTCAGCTCGTCTGAGCCTGGGTAGCGCTCCACATGTGAGCAAACCACCGCTTGACGTCGTCGAAATCGCCGAACGCCGCGCCGCCGCCCGAGCCGACAACGACTTCGAGGCCGCCGAGCGGCTGCGCCACGAGCTCATGGACGCCGGCTGGGACGTCTACGACACGCCCGCCGGCGGCTTCGAGCTGACCGAACGCCCCCGCTACGAGATCTGGCCGAGCGTCCGGTCGATCCCGGTCTCGTCGATCATCGAGGGCCGCCCGCCCGGCGAGCCCGACGTGAAGTCGACCGTGCCCTACCCGGGCTCGATCACCGAGACCGCGCTCAACGACGCGGGCACCCCGTCGATGGCCGCCTCGCAGGCCCTCTGGGACGGCGCGCTGGCCACCTCGCGGGTCGACCGGCAGATCGACATCCCGAAGCTGACCGCGTCGGTGGCGCTGCTGGTCGACGGGTGGCCCGACGACGTGCGGGCCTGCGTCGCGGCGCTGCTGGCGCACAGCGACGCCGGGATCATCGCGCTCGACCTCGGCAACGTCGACGGCGCCGGAGACGCCCTGCACGAACTGGCCGAGGCCAACCCCGACCGGATCCGGGTCTGGCACGTCGCCGAGAAGCCCCACTGGCGCGGCGGCACCGCCGAGTGGGGCCCGGCGCGCACCAAGCTGCTCCAGCTCGACACCGCCGACGTCCACGTGCTCATGGAGACCTCGACGATCCTCGAAGGCGACGCGATCAGGCCGCTGCTGCGGGCGCTGGAGGTGCCCGACGTGGTGGGGGCCGGGTGGAAGGGCGTCGAGCCCGAGCCGGGCGGCGCCGAGTGGCGCGACGCGGGGGCCGGAGAGGTCACCGCGCTGCTCGGCTACCTGTTCGCCGTCAACCGGGCCAAGGCCCTGCGGATCGGCGGATTCCCGGAGCACGCGCGCTTCTACCGCAACGCCGACCTGGAGTTCTCCCTCATGCTCCCGGGACGTCTGGTCGTACCGGAGAAGGACCTGCCGGTGCGTCAGGCCCGCCACCGGGGCTATTTCGACACCGAGGCCGCCTACCGCGACGAGGAGTCGACGCGGACCTACGACAGAGTGCTCGCTCTGCTGCGCCGTTAGGCTGGCGGCCATGGAAGAGGGGGTGCGGCTGGCGCCGTACACGACGTTGCGGCTGGGCGGGAACGCGCGGGCCTTTGTCACGGCCGAGACCGAGGAGCGGCTCGTCGAGCTGGTCTCCGCGGCCGACCGGCGGGGCGAGCCGGTGCTGATCCTCGGGGGCGGGAGCAATCTGGTGCTCTCCGACGCCGGGTTCGACGGCCTGGTGGTCAGGGTCGGCACCCGCGGCGTGGTGACCTACGGCGGCCTGGTGACGGCCGCCGCCGGGGAAGACTGGGATCCGCTCGTCGAGCGCTGCGTGGCCGAGGGGCTGTCGGGGGTCGAGTGCCTGTCGGGCATCCCCGGCCTGGTCGGGTCGACCCCGATCCAGAACGTGGGCGCCTACGGCCAGGACGTCTCCCAGACGATCGTCGCGGTCCGCGTCTACGACCGCCGCCACCGGGAGATCCTCGACCTGGAGGCCGCGCAGTGCGGGTTCGCCTACCGCGACAGCGCCTTCAAGGGCGCCCTCGACCGGTTCGTGGTGCTGTCGGTGACGTACAACCTCGAGAACGACGAGCTCTCGCAGCCGCTGGCCTACGCCGAGCTGGCCAGGAGCCTGGGCGTCGCGCCCGGCGAGCGGGTGCCGCTGGCGAGGGCTCGCGCGCGGGTGCTGGAGCTGCGCCGGGGCAAGGGCATGGTGCTCGACCCCGACGACCCCGACACCATCAGCGCCGGGTCGTTCTTCACCAACCCGATCCTGGGCCGGGCGCAGGCCGACGAGCTCGAGAAGCTGGCCCCCGGCTATCCGCGCTGGCCGGCCGGCGACGACGCCGTGAAGGTCCCGGCGGCGTGGCTGATCGAGAACGCCGGCTTTCCCAAGGGCTACGCCAAGGGCCCGGTCAGGGTGTCGACCAAGCACACCCTCGCCCTCACCAACCCCACCGGTGAGGCCACGGCGGAGGAGCTCCTGGAGCTTGCCCGAGAAGTCCGAGATGGGGTCAAAGCGAAGTTCGGGGTGACCCTGGTGAATGAACCCGTGATGATAGGCGTTAGTCTGTAAGACAGCCCGAAGGGGAGTAGTCCACAACACCGCCGGTCGACACACTGACGCACGCGTTTGATGAAGAGCGTGCGTCCGGCCGCGGAGGCCCGTGTGGCGGACGAGACCTTCGGCCCGACAGTGTTTTTTACGCTGCCGGGCCGAAGTGATGCTCCCCGGCAGAACTCGGCCCGGTCGCGCTGATGCGAAAGGCGACCCCGAGTGGAAGCGTTCTGGATCTCCCTCGCCGTGATCTTCGTGGCGGAGCTGGGCGACAAGAGCCAGCTGATGGCCATGACCTTCGCCACCAGGTTCCGGCCCCTTCCGGTCCTGGCCGGCATCACGATCGCGACGACCGTCGTCCACCTGTTCTCCGTCGCGCTCGGCGGTCTCATCGGTGACAACCTCCCGACCACCGCGATCTCCATCGTGGCCGGCCTCGCCTTCCTCGGCTTCGCGGCCTGGACGCTGCGCGGCGACGCCCTGAGCGACGAGGAGGCCGCGAAGGCCAAGCGGGCCACCAAGTCGGTGCTGCTGGCCGTGACGGTCGCGTTCTTCCTGAGCGAGCTCGGCGACAAGACCATGCTCGCCACCATCACCCTGGCCACCCAGTACGGCTGGGTCGGCACCTGGATCGGCTCCACGGTCGGCATGGTGGCCGCCGACGCCCTGGCCATCGTGGTCGGCGGGCTGCTGGGCAAGCACCTGCCGGAGAAGTGGATCAAGTACGGCGCAGCCGCCGCGTTCGCGATCTTCGGGGTGCTCCTGCTGCTGGAGCCGGTGTGGGCTAGTTGAGCAGGGACATCCGGTGGGCCGCCGCGGCGGCCTCGCCCCGGGTCGAGACGCTCAGCTTGGCCAGGATGTTCGAGACGTGGACGCTCGCGGTCTTCGCCGAGATCGTCAGCGTCTGGGCGATGTCGCGGTTCGACCGGCCCTCGGTGAGCAGCCGCAGCACCTCGACCTCGCGCGGGGTCAGCAGGGCGGCCGTCTCGGCCGGGGTGTCGGTCAGCGCGATGCCCGACCTCCGGGTCAGCGCCTCGATCTGCTCCTTCATCGGGGCGGCGCACAGGTCGGTCGCGATGGCGTGGGCCTCCCGCAGCCGGACGGCGACGGCGTCGCGGTCGAGGCCGTGGGCGGCCATGATCAGGTTGCGGGCCCGCTGGTAGGGCCGCCTCAGCACGGCCCAGCAGGTCGCGGCGCCGTCGAAGTCGCGCCGGCACTCCCGCTCGTAGGCCTCGCTGACCGGGCCCTTGAAGACCATGGCGATCCGGAACTCCTCGGCCCGCTCGCGCAGCGCCCTGGCCCGGTTGGGGCTGATCGGCAGCGCGGCGTCGCTCACCCGGTAGATCATCGCCAGCAGGCGCCAGCCCAGCATCGGCTTGCGCGACAGCAGGGTCGCGCCGAGCGCGATCTCGGCCCTGGTCAGGGCCGCCTCCGGGTCGCCGTTCAGCAGGTGCCACTGCAGGGCCAGCCGGGTGTTGAGGGTGCGCTCCTGCGTCCAGTCTTCCGGACGGTCGGACAGCGCGCCCACCTCGGTCAGGTCGGCGAGGGTCTGCTCCAGCTCGCCCCTGGCCATGCCGATCTGCGAGCGGACCCGCAGCAGGTGCCAGCGGTTGAGCGGGGAGGGGTCGAACATCAGCGACCGGGTGATGACGTCGAGGGCCTCGTTCCAGCGGCCCAGCGATTCGAGCGCCTCGGTCCGGTTGTTGGCGATGAAGACGCCCTGGTTGCGGTAACGGCCGTACTTCCTGGCCAGTTTCTCGCCCTCGACGGCCAGCGCGACGGCCTCTTCGGAGCGGCCCAGGTTCTCGAGCGCGTCGACGTTGTTGGCCAGCGCCCGCAGCACCACCTGGCCTGATTTGACGCGGGTGCCGATGACCTGGGCGCGCGAGTTGGTCGCCAGCGCCGCCTCCAGGTCGTCGCTGATGGAGTGGCCGAGCGCCAGGTTCATCAGGAGGTCGGCCTCCCGGCGCTCGTCGCCCATCTCGCGGGCGTTCCTGAGCGCCTCCTGGGTCAGCGCGGTGCCCTCGACGATCTCGTCGGCCATGATCAGCAGGGTGCCGAGCCGGGTCAGGACGAGGGTCCGGGTCTCACTGGGCAGCGGGACCAGCCGTTCGGCCCGGCGCAGGTCGTCGATCGCGCCGGGGCGGCCCCGGTGCTTCTTGCAGTTGGCCATCCGGACCAGCAGCTCGGCGACGCGCTCGGGCGCGGTGTGGTCGTCGAGTTCGGCCAGCGCGGCCTTCACGTACTTCATCGCCCGGTCGATGTCGCCGGCCGCCAGGGCCCCCTCGGAGGCCCGCTCCAGCACGGTGGCGTGGTCGGCCGCGATGCGCTGCCCGGCGTCGGGCACCTTGTCCCAGAGCATGAGCACCCGTTCGAGCAGCTGCACCTTCTCGGTGTACGCGAACGCCATGTGCGCCTTCGCCGACGCCTCCCAGGCTGAGATGAGGGCCCACAGGTCGTTCCTGGCCGAGTGCCAGTGGTGGGCGATCTCGATGGCCGCCCGTCCCTGCGGAACCAGGGTGCGGTCGCGGTCGATCTCCTCGGCGAAGCGGGAGTGCAGCCGGGTGTGCTCGCCGGGCAGCAGTTCGTCGTGGACGGCCTCGCGGATCAGCGCGTGCCGGAAGGTATAGGCGCGGCCGTCGCTGATCTGGATGACGTTGCCCGCCACGGCGGGCCTGATCGCGTCCTCCAGGTCGGCTTCCGACAGGCCGCTGACCGCGCACAACAGGTCGTGGCCGACCCGGTTGCCCCCGGCGGCGGCGATCCGCAACACCCGCTGGGTCTCCTCGGGCAGCCGCTCCACCTGGCCGATGATCAGGTCGTGCAGCGACTCGGGGAGGGTCTCGCCGCCCAGGCAGTCGAGCAGCGCCTCGACGAACAGCGGGATGCCCGCGCTGCGGTCGAAGACCGTCGAGACCCGGCTGTAGGTGGGCGTGGTGCCGAGGATGCCGGCCATCTGGCGGGCCACCTCGTCTTCGGTGAAGCGGGGCACCTCGATCTTGGTGATCCCGCCGACCCGGGTGAGCTCGGCGAGCACCGGCCGGAGCGGATGGGTGCGGTGAAGTTCGTCCGACCGGTACGTCAGCACCATGAGCATCGGGATCGCCGAGACGTTCCGGCTCAGGAAGGCGATGAGGTCACGGCTCGACCGGTCGGCCCAGTGGATGTCCTCGATGACGAGGACCATCGGGCGGCGCTCGGCGAGCCGTTCCAGCAACGTCAGTATCTGTTCGAACAGGCGGGCCCTGGCCGTGTCGGTCTCGATGTCGCCGCTCGGCTCACCGAACTCCGGCAGCAGCCGGGCCAGATCCCGGGCCGCGCCCTCGGGCAGCAGCGCCGCGACGTCCGCGGCCCCCATGTCGCGGACGAGCTGGCGCAGCACCGCCGTGAAGGGCGCGTACGCGAGACCTTCTGTGGACAACTCGACACAACCGCCGGCGAAGACCTGCGCTCCGTCGGCGGCGGCCTGCTCGGCGAACCGCGTGACCAGCCGGGTCTTGCCGACCCCCGCCTCACCGCCCACCAGGACGGCGGCGGCGGCCTGCTCACGGGCCTGGTCGAAGATCTCGCCGAGCGACTTCAGCTCGGTCTCCCGTCCGACGAAGACGGGGCTAACGGCCCGACCCATCATGTCGTCCAGCATGTCACGCCTACTCGGTGGGATTCGCGTCTATTTACGGGGGTTGAGATGCCAGGCCGGGAGGGAGGTTCCGGCCTGGCATCTGGACGCGCGTCACTGGGAACGGAACTTGCCGAGGCTCGCCCGGAGCCGGTGATGCCCGCCCCGCTCGCGCGCCTTCTCCGCCTCACGGACGCGGCGGTAGGTGGTCGCCTCGTTCTGGAGCTCGGCGACCCGGTTGATGATGATCTGGTAGTGAAGCTCGGGAGCCATGGTGGCTTCTCCTTATTTCTGTACGTGTCGATTAGGCAGACTCAGTAGCGCGAGCCACGGTCGGCCTTCGGCCGCCCGCATCTCGCTTCCTTACACACTCAAGATTCGTCCTAAGACCCCCTCTGCCACATCGGGCGGATGCCTTATCTCCCGTGGGCGGGGTGTGGATTCGTACCTAAGACCCCGCTTAGGACGGTTGTGAGATGTGCCAAAAACGGACCGGCAGTGTCGTGAGCACCCGGTTTGGCATCGTTCCGCCAGGTCGGCGATGCTGGGGAGGTGTCAATTCCGACTGCCTCGTCCAACGCCTCGCTCCGGGCGTTCCTGCACGGACTGCCCGGTGTCGACCGGGTCGGCGCCGACGCCAGGGCCGCCGGGCTGGGCACCCGATCGATCAAGACCACGGCCAAACGCCAGGCCATCGACCTGGCCATCTCCATGGTCGACCTCACGACCCTGGAAGGGGCCGACACCCGGGGCAAGGTCCGGGCGATGTGCGCCAAGGCCGTCCACCCCGACCCGACCGACCCCACGGTGCCGAAGGTCGCGGCGGTCTGCGTCTACCCCGACCTGGTGGCCGAGGCCCGCGACGTGGTCGGCTCGTCGGGGGTGAAGGTGGCCTCGGTGGCCACCGCGTTCCCCAGCGGGCGCTCCTCCCTTGAGGTGAAGGTCGCCGACACGGCCATGGCGGTCGCCGCCGGGGCCGACGAGATCGACATGGTCATCGACCGGGGCGCGTTCCTGTCGGGCGACTACGTGAAGGTCTTCGAGGAGATCCAGGCGATCAAGGCGGCCTGCGGCGAGGCCCACCTGAAGGTCATCCTGGAGACCGGCGAACTGGCCACCTACGACAACGTGCGCCGCGCGTCATGGCTGGCCATGCTGGCCGGGGGAGACTTCATCAAGACGTCCACCGGAAAGGTGCAGCCGGCCGCCACGCTGCCGGTGACGCTGGTCATGCTGGAGGCGGTGCGCGACTTCCGCGACCGTGAGGGCCGCATGGTGGGGGTGAAGCCGGCCGGCGGGATCCGTACCACCAAGGACGCGATCAAGATGCTCGTGCTGGTCAACGAGACCGCCGGGCCCGACTGGCTCGACCCCGACTGGTTCCGGCTCGGCGCGTCGTCGGTCCTCAACGACCTGCTGATGCAGCGCCAGAAGCTCACCACCGGCCGTTACGCCGGCCCCGACTACTTCACCCTGGACTGAGATGATCTTCGAGTACGCACCGGCGCCCGAGTCGCGCGAGGTCGTCGACATCAGACCGTCGTACGGGCTCTTCATCAACGGCGAGTTCGTCGACGGGTCCGGCACTCCCTTCAAGACCGTCAACCCCGCCTCCGAGGAGACCCTCGCCGAGGTCGCCACGGCCACCGAGGCCGACGTCGACCGGGCCGTGCAGGCTGCCCGCAAGGCGTTCGGCGTCTGGTCGGCGCTGCCCGGCTCCGAGCGGGCCAAGTACCTGTTCCGGATCGCCCGGATCATCCAGGAACGCGCCCGCGAGCTGGCCGTGCTGGAGTCGCTCGACAACGGCAAGCCGATCAAGGAGTCACGCGACGTCGACCTGCCCCTGGTCGCCGCCCACTTCTTCTACTACGCCGGCTGGGCCGACAAGCTCCAGTACGCCGGCTACGGCACCACCCCGCTCGGCGTCGCCGGCCAGGTCATCCCGTGGAACTTCCCGCTGCTGATGCTGGCCTGGAAGATCGCGCCCGCGCTGGCCTGCGGCAACACCGTCGTGCTCAAGCCCGCCGAGACCACGCCGCTGACCGCGTTGTTGTTCGCCGAGATCTGCCAGCAGGCCGACCTGCCGCCGGGCGTGGTCAACATCGTCACCGGCGCGGGCGACACCGGCGCGGCCGTCGTCGGCCACCCCGACGTCGACAAGGTCGCCTTCACCGGCTCCACCGAGGTCGGCCGCCTGATCGCTCGCGCGGTCGCCGGCACGACCAAGAAGGTGACCCTCGAACTCGGCGGCAAGGCCGCCAACATCGTCTTCGACGACGCCGCGATCGACCAGGCCGTCGAGGGCATCGTCACCGGCATCTTCTTCAACCAGGGCCACGTCTGCTGCGCCGGGTCGCGCCTGCTGGTGCAGGAGTCGGTCGCGGAAGAGCTGCTGTCGTCGTTGAAGCGCCGCCTGTCGACGCTGCGGCTCGGCGACCCGCTCGACAAGAACACCGACATCGGCGCCATCAACTCGGCCGCCCAGCTCGCCAAGATCCGCGAACTGTCGGAGGCGGGCGAGGCCGAGGGCGCTTCTCGGTGGTCACCGGCGTGCGCGCTGCCGGAGAAGGGTTTCTGGTTCCCCCCGACCGTCTTCACCGGCGTCTCCCAGTCCCACCGGATCGCCCGCGAGGAGATCTTCGGCCCGGTCCTGTCCGTCCTCACCTTCCGCACCCCCGCCGAGGCCGTGGAGAAGGCGAACAACACCCCCTACGGCCTGTCGGCCGGCGTCTGGACGGAGAAGGCGTCGCGGATGTTGTGGATGGCCAACCGGCTGCGTGCCGGGGTCGTCTGGTCGAACACCTTCAACAAGTTCGACCCCACCTCGCCGTTCGGCGGTTACAAGGAGTCCGGCTACGGGCGTGAGGGCGGTCGCCACGGTCTCGAGGCGTACCTGAAGGAGATCTCGTGAGCGAGCGGCTGTCGGTGCGGAAGACGTACAAGCTGTACATCGGCGGTGCGTTCCCACGGTCGGAGAGCGGGAGGTCCTACGTCGTGACCGGCGCCAAGGGCGAGTTCCTCGCCAACGCGTCCAAGGCGTCCCGCAAGGACGTCCGCGACGCCGTGTCGGCGGCGCGGAAAGCCTTCCCGGGCTGGTCGTCCGCGACCGCCTACAACCGGGGCCAGATCCTCTACCGGATCGCCGAGATGCTCGAAGGCCGCCGGGCCCAGTTCGTCTCGGAGGTCGCCGAGGCCGACGGCGTGTCGGGGAAGAAGGCGGGCGAACTCGTCGACGCGGCGGTCGACCGGCTGGTCTGGTACGCCGGGTGGTCCGACAAGATCTCCTCCCTTCGCGGTTCCGCCAACCCCGTCGCCGGGCCCTACTTCAACCTGTCGACCCCCGAGCCGACCGGGGTGGTCGGGATCGTGGCCCCGCCGATGGGCCCGCTGTTCGGGCTGGTGTCGGTGATCGCGCCGGTGATCGTGACGGGGAACACGTGCGTGGTGATCGCCTCGGAGCGGGCGCCGCTGCCGTCGATCACGCTCGCCGAGGTGCTGGCCACCTCTGACCTGCCGGGCGGGGTGGTGAACATCCTGACGGGGTCCTCTGCGGAGATGGCGCCGTGGCTGGCCGGGCACATGGACGTCAACGGGCTCGACCTCACCGGAGCCGACGCCGAGCTGGCGCAGAAGTGCGAGGAGCTGGCGGCGGAGAACCTGAAGCGGGTGCTGCGGCCCAACGGGAAGACTGACTGGGCGGCTGATCCGGGGACGGGGCGCATGACGGCGTTCCTGGAGACGAAGACGGTCTGGCACCCGATCGGGATCTAGGGGTCGAGCAGGCCTTCCGCCTGAGCCCAGGCGATGAACGTGTCGCCGTCGCACGGGAGGAAGGCCTCATGCTCAGCGAGCAGGTCGATCACCTCACATGCGTTTTCCGTCGAAATCATGCTTTTCCGGATGTTCTGACAGAGCAGCTCCAGGGTGCCGGTCATTTTGACACCCCGGCTCTTCCCATACTTGCGAGCCGACCGATCGTCGATCATGGCGGTTATGCCATGCACCTCGGCATAGGCGAGGGTCATGGCTTCACCGATGTCTCTTTTCCCTCCACCGAGCCGGAGATGGTACATCGTCAACAGGGCGTAGAAATCCCGTGTGAACTCTTCCGCTACGGTGATCCAGGGCTGGATGGAGACCTGATAGAGCTTCGGGTGCTTGGACGCGCCGACGAGAAGCTCCTCCTCCACTGCCTTGGTGATCAGGCAGGAACGTCCGCTGAGCAGCTTCTCCAGAACCGGTAACTGATTGGAGCGGGCGAAGTAGTTGAGGGGCGAGCTGTCGATGACGAGCCGCTCGCTGCTCACTCCAGTTCACCGCGAAGCTCGGCACGCAGTGCCTCAAGCGGAATCTCATTCGGCGGGGGCAGCTCCTCAACGGTGACCTGGTCTCGGAGTATTTCGATCGCACGGCTGGCTGAGATGTCATAAGTGCGATATGCGCGGATCGCCGCTGCGGATAGGCCGGTGGCGATGTAGGTAGGGGCGAGTTCCTCCACAACGCGCACGTTACATTCCAGGTAGTCGGCCTTGGTGGGAGAACGTGAATCCAAGGTCTTGTATTCATCGCCGGAAATCAATTCGAATCTACGCAATTGCCGTAGGGCGGCCGTCCAGCTGACTCGATATTCGGCGCTGATGATGATGGCCGACCGCCGCAGGCCGCCTTCTTCGCGCAGTGTCTTCCATCGGCGGGCGACTCCCGGCCGCGGGAAGAGCAGATTGACGGCGAAACTGTCGATGGCCTGTTCGGTCGTACTGGTGCTGGCGCTCCAGTCGAGAGAATGCGCGTCACCGAACAGGTGGTGGCCGAGTTCGTGAGCGAGCGTCGACCGCCTGCGGCCGGCCGGCAGATCGCCGTTCACCACGGCCATGCCGACACCCTCGATCAGGCTGTAGGCGCCGTCGGCCGCCGAATCGCCCAGCGGGAACGAGAAGGCGAGCAGACCGGCGCGCTCGACCACCTCGGCCAGTTCGTGAACCGGCTCGTAGGGGTCAAGGGAGATCAGGGACCGCGCGTCGGCGGCAGCCGCCTCTGCGGCCCAATCTGACTCGCCGGGCTTGATCGCCCGTAGGTATTCGTCGTTCTTGGGCTTCAGGGCCTTCGCGTCGATGAGGACGGAAAGATCGCGGGTCAGGTCTTCGATGACTCGCTCGATCTTGTCCTCCACGCCGTCACCGAGAGACGCGCGGCGGCTCACGATGGCCGGATGGGGCGGCAGGATGAACCAGTCCATGGGGCGCGAGAGAAGGTCGGCCAGGCGGACCAGCTCCATCGCCCTGAGCTGTCGTCGACCTGCCTCCAGCTTGGTGACCGCGGTTCGGTCCAGCTCCAGCGCGTCGGCGAGTTGCTGCTGGGTGAGCTGCTTCGCCACCCTCGCCGTTGCGATGCGCTGGCCGATCTCCACCCATTCGGGCTCAATCTCCATGGTGCCATTTTCGCACATGTACTTGATGCGTCACGGGTGATATACGGATCGTTTCCAAGGTCGTGCTCGCTCCAGATAGCCCGCCAGGCTCAGCAGCAGCCCCTCCCCGTCCGGCGGCGCGATCAGCTGGACCCCCATCGGCAGCCCCGAGCTGTGCCGTCCGAACGGGATCGTCATCGCCGGCCAGCCCGCCATGTTCCACGCCCCCGTCAGCGGCGCGAACCTGATGTCCGCGTAGGCGCTGCGGCGTTCGGGGGACGGGGGCAGGTGGGCGATGGTCGGGGTGATCAGCACGTCGATGTCGCCGAACCACTGGTCGGCGCCGTAGGCGCGCCAGTCGTCTCTGCGGCGGGAGCCGTCGCGGCGGGTGCGCTGGAGGAAGCGGCCCACGCGGGCCATCGTGCGGGTGCGGGGTTCGAGGGTGCTCTCGTCGAGGTCGTGGGAGTCGGCGGCGGCGCAGGCGTACCAGGCGGCGATCGTCGACCAGCCCAGGGACATCGGGAAGCGGCGGCCGTGGTCGACCACGGTGTGGCCCGCTTCGCGCAGGGTCGCCCCGGCGGCTCTGGCCGCCTCCTGGAACTCGGCGTCCACCGAGAAGCCCGGGGGGAGGGGGTTGGCCGCTACGGCGATGCGGAGGTCTTCGGCTTCCGGGAGGATCGGGGTGCCGGTCATCACGGTCAGGGCGAGGATCGTGTCGTTCACGGTCGTGGTCAGCGGGCCGTTCTCGGACATCGCGAACCAGTCGTGGGGCGGGGGTTCCAGGAGGCCGTGACCGGGTTTGAGGGCGATGACGCCGCAGGCGGCGCCGGGGATGCGTAAGGAGCCCAGGCCGTCGTTGCCCAGGGCCAGGGGCACCATTCCGGCGGCCACGGCGGCCGCGCTGCCGCCGGACGATCCGCCCGCCGTGCGGTCGGGGTCCCAGGGGTTGCGGGTGTCGCTGATGGCGTACAGGCAGAGTTCGGGGCAGTTCGTCTGGCCGAGCACGATCGCGCCGGCCGCGCGGAGGCGGGCCACCACGGGGTGGTCTTCCGGGGACGGTTGCGAAGACGCGGCCCGGATGCCGTTCGTCATGGTCTGGCCGGCCACGGCCACGTTGTCCTTGATCGCGACGGGCACGCCCGCCAGGGGCAGGTCGGGGCGGTGCCCGAGGGCCTTGGCCTCGGCCATGGCCGAGTCGGCCAGGACGGTCCGGAAGGCGCCGATCGCGCCGTCACGTGCGGCGACGGCCTCCAGGTGGTCGGCCACGACCTGTTCCGCGGTCGCCTCGCCGGCGCGCACGGCGTCGGCTATCTCCACGGCGGTTCGTCCGGCCCACGACATGTCCAGAGTGTGGACCGGACGCACCTGCCATTTGAAGGCTCGTAACCAAGACGATGCCTAGTCGGACCTTTTCGGCGCCCGTCCCGCCTGAGTCAGCGCCATGCGGAGCGCGTATTCGATCTGCGCGTTGACGCTGCGGAGATCGTCGGCCGCCCACTTGGCGATCGCCTCGTGGACGGCCGGATCGAGCCGCAGCAGGAGCTTCTTGGGCTCCTTCTTGGCGGGACGTTCGTCAGGCATACAGACTGCCGGTGTTGACCACCGGCTGGGTCGCCCGGTCGCCGCACAGGACGACCAGGAGGTTGGAGACCATCGCGGCGCGGCGCTCCTCGTCGAGTTCGACGACGTGCTCGGCGCTCAGCCGGTCGAGGGCGAGCTGGACCATGCCGACCGCGCCCTCCACGATCTGCCGCCGGGCGGCGACGACCTGGGCGGCCTGCTGGCGGACCAGCATGGCCTGGGCGATCTCGGGGGCGTAGGCGAGGTGGGTGATGCGGGCCTCCAGCAGCTCGATGCCGGCCAGGTCGGTGCGCTCACGGAGCTCGGTGGTGAGCTCCTCGGCGACCGTGGCGCCGTCGCGGAGGCTGGTGCGGTCCTCGATGTGGCTGTCGTACGGGTGGGAGGTCGCCAGGTGCCGCACGGCGGCCTCCGACTGGATGGCGACGAAGTTCTCGTAGTCGTCCACGGAGAACGACGCCTTGGCGGTGTCGACGACCCGGTAGACGACGACGGCCGCTATCTCGACGGGGTTGCCGTCGGCGTCGTTGACCTTGAGCTTGGTGGTCTCGAAGTTGCGCACCCGGAGGCTGATGCGGTTCTTGTCGGTGAACGGCACCGTCCAGGTGAAGCCGGCGGTCTTGATGGTGCCGATGTAGCGGCCGAAGAACTGCACGACCTTGGCCTCGTTGGGGTTGATCACGGCGAAGCCGGACGCCGGCAGGAACACGATCACCGCCGCCACGACCACGCACACGATGAAGAACGCCTCGTCCTGGGTCATGCCGAACAGCACCAGCGCCGCCGCCACGACGAGCAGCGCGATCAGGATGACAAAACCGTTCATCCGGAAGGCCTCTCGTTCCATGCCCTTCCTCCTGACTATCGAAGTGATATCACTAAGATAGCTCCTCGCTAGCATCCAGCGTCAAGAGTTCGGCCACGACGACTCTGTAGTGATATTTCTTCGTCATCCCTTTGACGGTGGTCAGGTACTCGTCTTCGCTGATGCGGTAGACGCTGCGGGTTCGCGGGTTCATCGGATGTTCCGGTTGGTGCCGCACGGCCAGCTCATAGGCGATCGACCGCGCCTCGGCGCGCTCGCCCTTGACCTCGTAGATGTCGGAGACGCGCCACTCCTGGCGGGTGGTGTTGCCGACGTTCTCCTCGATGAGGACTCTCCAGTGGCTCATGACCGGCGATCATGCCAAAACGCGCCCTCCCCGTAGGGAGGGCGCGTCTAGATTGGGCCGCCGGGCTACTCGCCCAGGAGGTTCTTCAGGGTCTGCTGGTCGACCTGCTTGACCTGGCCGGCGGGCGGCGTCTGCACGGTGACCGGCTTGTCGTACTCCTTGACCGTCAGGTTCAGGTTGAACGGCTGGCCGCCTTCCTCGTTGCGGAACTGCTGCCGCTTGACCATGCCCGAGGAGTCGACCCAGGTGTCCACCCGCAGGGTCTTGGGCCAGTTGGTCGGCGACGGCGTCGGCGCGGGCAGGCCGGCGGCCTCCGCCGCCTCCTGCGTGTCGAGGGTGGAGCTGTAGTGGGTGACGGTCTGGCCGCCGACCTCCTCCTCGCCCTCGTTCTGGACGTCCTTGTGCGCGCCGGCGATCTGCTTGATCGTCGCGGGGTCCTGGAGGCGGCCGCTGGTGAGCAGGTCGGAGATCATCTTTCCGCGCTCGCCGGGCAGGTTGTTCAGCGGCACCTGCCACCAGGTGTTGCCCTGGTTCGGGATCAGGCCGTCGCCGTTCACGTAGGCGGTCTCGCCGTTGACGATGATCTGCGGCTGCGCCGAGTTGGGCTTGCCGTTGAGCGTGAGCTGGTTGACCTTCGCGGTCAGGAGGTTGGGTTTGTTCTGGCGCGCCCAGGTGCCGCGCGCGTCAATCTTGCCTTGACTGCTGAAGTGCATCGTGCCCGACGCGGTGTTGGCCTCGGCGCTCTTCGTGAGAGCGTCCTGCAGGGCCGTCGCCGGTTCGGCGGTCGTCGTGGGGCTGGCAGACGGGCTCTCTGAGCCTGTTGGGCTCTGGGTCGGCTCGGGACTCCCCGCGGGTGCGGATGAGGGGACGTCCGGGACGGGTGTTGCCCATGCCGCCGTCGTCCCGGCCCAGGCGGCGGCGGTGACCACTGCCGAGGCCGTGCCGAGAGCGGCGAGCCGAAGACGAGCGTGTCGCATTTGTCCCCCTGGTATGCGATTTGTGCTGTCCCAAGCACCGTAAGTGGACAAATGGGGCGAAAAGTAGAGGTATGTCCTTTTGGGTGATAACGCGGATGATCGCTTGACCGAAAAGGACATGATCTTGACTGATCGTCTAGCGACGCCGGGGATTGGTCCGGGACGTCGGCGCCGCGGCGAGCGGATCCTCCGGCCAGGGATGCTTCGGATAACGCCCCCGCAGCTCGGCCCGGACCTGCCGATAACCTTCCCGCCAGAACGACGCCAGATCCCCGGTGACCGCGACCGGCCGTCCCGCCGGGGAAAGCAGGTGGATGGTGACCGGGACGCCCGCGACGACCGGGGTGGCCGTCCACCCGAAGAGTTCCTGCAACTTGGCCGCCAGCACCGGGCGTTCGCCGCTGTAGTCGAGGCGCGCCTGCGAACCGCTGGGGATCTCCAGCCGTTCCGGCACGACCTCGTCGAGCCGCACCTGCCACGGCACCAGCCCCCGGAGCGCGGCGGCGACGTCGAGCGCGGCCAGATCGGCCCGTCTGCGGACCCGCGACAGGTCGAGCCCGTCGACCAGCGCCTTCTCCACGTCGGGCCACGGATCGCCGAGCGCCCGGCGGGCGAACTCCATCCGCTCCCTGAGCGCCCGCGCGGCCGGCGTCCAGGTGAGCAACTCCACCCCTTCCTGCCGCAGCCCCTCTTTGACCGCCGAGGAGACATCGGTCTTCAGGGCTCTGGACGACAACTCGATCGCCCCCAGCCGCCGAACCCGCCGCGCCACGACGTCGCCGTCGCGCCAGGCGATCTCGTCCTCCTCGACGACGGGCGCCGACATGAGCGCGACGCCCTCGTCGATGACGGCGGCCTGCCGGACCCGCGCCGCGGCCCTCCCGGTGGCCCGGTCGGCGACCGCCACGGCCAGCCACTCGGCCTCGCCCAGCCGCGACCCCTGCGCGACCTCGGCCCCCGTCCCCGACGCCATGACGAACCCGCCCCCGGCCCGCCGCCGGGCGACCCGCTCGGGGTAGGCGAAAGCGACGACGATCCCGGCGACCTGGTCGTCGGAGAGACCGCGCTCCTTCGGAGAAGGCGCTTCGCGGGCGAGGCGGTCGGCCTCGCGCCGCAACTCCGGGGTCCGGGCGGCCCGCCAGGCCGTCACGAGGTCGTCGGAGGCGTCGCGGGGAAGTCGGTCACCCAGGAGGGCCACCACCTCGGCGGCCTGCTGAGCACCGGTCAGTGGCGCCGCGTCGAGCAGCGCCCGCGCCAGCCGGGGGTGCACGCCTATCCGGGCGATCCGGCGGCCCTTCGCGGTCACCTTGCCGTCGTCGAGGGCGCCCAGCAGCGTGAGGGTCTCGCGGGCCGCCTTCAACGGCCCGGCGGGCGGCTGGTCGAGCAGTGACAGCTGGTCGGAGCCCCAGCAGGCGGCCTGGAGGGCGAACGAGGTGAGGTCGGCCAGCACGATCTCCGGCTGCGGGTGGTCGGCCCGGCGTTCGGCCTCCGGCCAGCACCAGTAGACGGCCCCCGGGCCCTCTCGCCCCGCCCGCCCGGCCCGCTGGGTCGCCGCCGCCCTCGACGCCGGGACCGTCACCAGGGACCCCAGCCCTCGGGCGTGGTCCATGCGGGGCTCCCGCGCCAGCCCGGAGTCGACCACGATCCGCACGCCGGGCACGGTCAGGCTCGACTCGGCCACCGACGTCGCCAGGATGACGCGCCGCCCGTCGCCGGGCGAGAGCACCGCGTCCTGGACGTGGGACGGCGACCCGCCGTGCACCTGGAGCACGTCGAGGTCGGCGAGTTGCCGTCCGACCGCCCCGAGTTCGGCCACGCCGGGCAGGAAGCAGAGCACGTCGCCGTCGCGCTCCCGCCAGGCGCGGCGGACCGTGGCGGCGACGTGGGAGAGGAAGGCGGCGTCGACCCGGGGCCAGATCACCGCGGGTCTGGGCGGCGGCGCCCACACGACGTCGACGGGATGCACCGCGCCCGGGGCCTCGACCACGGGCCCCTCGATCAGGGACGCCCACCGGGGCGCGTCGGCGGTGGCCGACATGGCCAGGATGCGCAGGTCGGGGCGGAGCGCGGCGCGTACGTCCAGAAGAAAGGCCAGGGTGGTGTCGGCGTCGAGATGGCGCTCGTGGCACTCGTCGACGATGACCACGTCGACCCCGCTGAGTTCGGGGTCACGCTGGAGGCGCTGGAGCAGCACGCCGGTCGTCACGACCTCGATCTGGGTCGCCGCCGAGACCCGGCGTTCGCCGCGGATGGTGTAGCCGACCCGCTCGCCCGTCTTCTCGCCCAGCGACCAGGCCATCCGCCGCGCGGCGGCCCTGACGGCGATCCGCCGGGGCTCGGCCACCACGACTCTGCGGGGGGCCAGCGCGAGCGGCACGAGCGTGGTCTTGCCGCTGCCCGGAGGGGAGGTCAGCACGGCCGCGCCGTCGGATTCGAGGGCGGCCAGCAGCCGCGGCAGGGCGTGGGTGACCGGGAGCACGCCCGTCAGCTTAGGCGGCGCGGGTGAGACCGAGGAGAAGCTCGGCGTTGGAGCCGGTGTCCTTCAGCTTGGACAGGAACGGCTCGAAGCTCTCGTGTGTGTGGAGAGCCTTGCGGAGCTGCCACACGAGCGGCAGTTCGGCGGGGTCGAGGAGGAGCTCCTCACGGCGGGTGCTCGACCCGGTGACGTCGACGGCCGGGAACACCCGCCGCTCCGACAGGGCGCGGCTGAGCCGCAGCTCCATGTTGCCGGTGCTCTTGAACTCCTCGAAGAGGTTGTCGTCCATCTTCGACCCGGTCTCCACCAGGGCCGTCGCGATGATCGTGAGGGACCCGCCCTCACGCAGCTTGCGCGCCGCGCCGAGGATCCGCTTCGGTGGATGCACGGCCCGCACGTCGATCCCGCCGCTGAGCGTCTTCCCGCCGCCGGGCAGGGTCATGTTGTACGCCCGCCCGACCCGGGTGATCGAGTCGATGAGCAGCACGACGTCCTTCTGCTGCTCGACGAGGCGCTTGGCCCGCTCGACCGCGAGCTCGACGACGGCGATGTGGTCGGCCGGCGGCCGGTCGAAGGTCGAGGCGATGACCTCGCCCTGCACCGACGCCTTCATGTCGGTGACCTCCTCGGGCCGCTCGTCGACGAGCACGACCATGAGGTGGACGTCGGGATGGTTGGTGCTGACGGCGTCGGCGATGGCCTTGAGGATCAGCGTCTTGCCGGCCTTGGGCGGGGCCACGATGAGCCCCCGCTGCCCCTTGCCGACGGGCGTGAGCAGGTCGATGACCCTGGTGGAGAGCACGCCCTTGCTGGTCTCCAGCCGGAGCCGCTCCTCCGGGTGGACGGGTGTGAGATCGGCGAAGTGCGGCCGATGCTCGGGCGGCCCGGCCTCGACGGAGACGAGCCTGCCGCCCTGGGCGGTGCCATGGACGACGTCGCCCTGCCGGAGCCCTTTCAGCAGCTCAGGCGGGACGAGGACGTCGTTCGGCGATTTGAGGTAGCCGTCGACCCGCAGGTGACGGCCGTCGAGGATGCCGCGCACGTTCCGGGCACGGCGAACGAGGGGGGTTGCCATGGTGGGCTCCTTGGGAGCACGGGAAGGCAGGCCACGGAAGGCCCGTTGGAATGCCTTCGGTGAATCAGAGAGTGAAGTGGGGAGCGGGTGCCTTAGAAGAGGCCAGAAACTCGCAATCCCAACGACACGGTAACACGGGGAGAGCCGCCGGTGTTCCCCCCGATCAACCGGCCTCGGCGCGGGCGAGCGTGCGCAGGACGCCCAGCGCCACCTCGGTGGGGCTGCCGGGCTCCGCCTGCGCGGTCCAGAGTCGCCGGCCCGGGGCGCTGTCGATGGCGAACGACTCGTGCCAGAGGGTGAGGTCGCCGACCAGGTGATGACGCAGGAGGACCGGATCGCGGCGCTTGAGCCGTACGTCGTGGCGCGCCCACATGCGCCGGAAATCCTCGCTGGCCTCCGAGAGCTCCGCGACCAGCGCGTGCCCGGACGGGTCGTCGCGGTTCGTGCCCAGGCCGGCGCGAAGGTGGGCCACCATGGCCCCCGCCTCCGTGTCCCACTCGATCCAGCGATCACGTGCCCGGGGATCGAGGAAGAGGATGCGCAGCAGGTTGCCGGTGCGCCCGAAGTCGCCGCCGGTGATGGCGCCCCAGAGCACGTTGCAGGCCAGCACGTCGGTCCGGTGGTTCACCACCGCGGCCGCCACGTCGTGCCACTGGTCCATCAGCCGCAGCACCTGGGGGTTGACCTC
Source organism: Herbidospora sakaeratensis (assembly GCF_001570525.1). Lineage (GTDB taxonomy): Bacteria > Actinomycetota > Actinomycetes > Streptosporangiales > Streptosporangiaceae > Herbidospora > Herbidospora sakaeratensis. Next base: position 484,205 of record NZ_BBXC01000011.1, on the reverse strand, counting down.
CTGGTCCGGATCGGCGGCTTCGGATCGGCTCCGCGGAGGCCGGGCGAGCGCGCGAAGGTGGCCGGCGGCGTCACCGTCCAGCCGGAACACCCGCGCCAGGGCGTCGAGCACCTGGTCGGACGGACGGCGTTCGATGCCCTGTTCCAGTTTCGTGTAGTAGTCGGTGCTGACCTTGGCCAGGAACGCCACCTCCTCCCGGCGCAGCCCGGGTGTGCGGCGGTGGTCGCCGCACGGCAGCCCCACCTGGCCGGGCGACACGGTCTGCCGCCGGGCGCGGAGGAAGTCGCCGAGTGGGGTACGCATACGTGACAGCGTAGGAAACCGCAGGTAAACGGCCTAACGAGGCAGGCGCAGGACGAATCGGGCCCCGCGGTCGCTGTCGCGGATGGTGAGGGTGCCCCCGTGGGCTTCGGCGATCTCCCGGGCGATCGCCAGACCGAGGCCGGTTCCGCCGGCGTCCCGGTTGCGGGCGGCGTCCAGCCGGGCGAAGCGGGTGAAGACCACCTCCCGGTCCTCGGCCGCGATCCCGGCGCCGTCGTCGAGCACCTCCAGCGTCACGGCCGACTCGTCGGCTCGCACGCTGACGGTGACCCGGGAGGCGGCGTGGCGTTCGGCGTTGTCGACCAGGTTGATCAGCAGGCGCGCGATTCGCAGCGGGTCGCAGTCGGCGACGACGTCCGGCTGGAGGTCCTTCACGACGGCCACCCGGCGAGGGCGCCGGTCGAGTTCGGTGTCGACGAGCCGGGTCAGGTCGGTCCGTTCGGGGGTGAGGGGGGCACGGGCGTCCAGCCGGGCCAGGGTGAGCAGGTCGGTCACGATCGCCTGCAGCCGGTCCACCCCGGCCAGCACCGCCGCCGTCATCTCCGGCCAGTCGGTGTCCTGCGGATACGCGAGCGCGTCCTCGAGTCGGGTCCGCACGGCGGTGAGAGGGCTGCGCAGGTCGTGGGAGGCGTCCGCGGTGAAGCGCCGCAACTGGTTGTACGCCTGCTCCAGGCGGTCGAGGGTGTCGTTGACCGTCACGGCCAGCAGGCTGATCTCCTCCTGATTGGGGGCGGCGAGGGGGACCCGGCGGTCGAGGTCCGCCGCGTTGATCTCCGCCAGTTCCTCGCGGATCGCGTCGATCGCGGTCATGTCCCTGTTGACCAGACGGAACGTGCCCGCCGCCACCGCCGCCGTCACCAGCAGGGACGCGCCGGCCACGAAGGCCAGCACGGTGGTGCTGCCGTACCAGGGGCTCTGGGGGACGGCCACGTGCAGCAGCCAGACCCCGTCCGGTCGGTCGACCTTGTAGGAGTCGACGATCATGCAGCCCCTGAGCCCGGCCGGAGGACACAGCACCTGTTCGGCGTGTACGGGGTGGCCGGTCGCGGGGAAGGCGGCCATCGGCGGGTGGCCGAGGAGCCGGGGGGAGGCCCCGACGGTCCGGCCGCGGGGGTCGAGGACCTGTATCGCCAGGTCGTCTCCGCCCGGCAGCACGGCGGGGACCGGCCCCTCTCTGATGACGGGCAGCAGGCCCTCCACCGCATGGGTGATGCGGGCCCGGGTGGCCTGGGCGTCCTTGTTGCCGGTGAACATGAGGAAGAGCACCCCGGCGCCGATGAAGACCAGGGCCGCGACCACGCAGAACTGCAGTGACCGGCGGGACCTGATGGAGTTCGGGAACGGGCCCGCCCGCGAGTACCTTCTCGGAACATTGTCCACATTTGGACGTTATGTTCTGTTTTCCTGGCCAGGGAGTGTGTGGCGCACCCTGTCTCGGCGACGCCCTATCTCGACTGGAGCGCGTCCAGGGCCACCGCCATCGCGATGACCAGCCGGCGGTCGAGCCGCGGGTCGTTGATCTCGATGGCGTACCTGTCGCGCAGGCCCCACTTGCGGTCGACCGAGAAGGCGATCGAGGCGCCCACGCTGAAGTCGAAGTGGTAGGGCAGCCACTCCAGCGAGTCGGCGAAACGCCTTAACAACGCCACCGACAACCGGCGTTCGGTGCCCGTGTAGGTCGGCAGGCCGGGCTGCTGGACGTGCCACGTCGAGCGCAGCAGCGACTTCCCGAAGTCCTTGCGGAACATGCCGATCGAGGTGCCCGACGCGTCGACCACGTCGTAGCCGCTCGCCAGGTCGATGACCTTGCGGGCCTTGAAGGCGGCCAGGGCCTCGGCGCGGCTCTCGTCGGTGTAGAAGGTCACCTGCTCCTTCAGGGCCAGGCGTTTCTGCTCGGCGAACGCGACCACCGGGCCCTCGGAACCGTCGGGTGAGACCGTGCTCACCACGTAACGGTTGACCATCGGGGTGATCTTCTGGCGAAGGATCAGCTTCGACTGGGTCTGGAGGGCCGCCGCGTCCACAAGAACCTCCGTTTTCAGGGCCTTTCCCACCCTATTACCCAAGATCCCCGGTGAGATAGCGCTGGACCGACGGGCCTACGGAGATCACCAGTTCGTCGGTGGTCATCGACGCCATCGGCTCGACGGCGAGCAGGTAGCGGGCGAAGGCCATGCCCATGAGCTGGGCGGCGGCCAGGATCGCCCGGCGTTCGGGCCGGTCTCCGGGCAGGCTCTTGGCCAGCGGGCCGGCCAGTTCGCCGGTCATGAAGTCGCGCATGATCTGGGCGGCGGTCGGGGTCGAGGCGATGGAGCCCACGATGGCGCGGATCCTCGGCCCGGTGTCGGGGCTCTCCCAGACCTCCAGGTAGCGGCGCGTCAGGCGGGCGCCCAGCGAGGAGACGTCGCCCTCCAGGACGACCGCGAGTTCCTGGACGGGCATGGCGGCGCGCAGCGCGGCGTCGAAGAGGCCGTCCTTCGAGCCGAAGAAGTGCATGACCAGGGCCGGGTCGACATCGGCCGCGCGGGCGACGCCGCGGATGGTCGTGGCGGCGTAGCCCGACTCGACGAACGACGCGACGGCGGCCTCCAGGATCGCCTCTCTCGTCTGCGGGGTGCCCGGCCGGCGGCCGGTCTTGCTGGTTTCCATGGGGGCTATTCAACCACGTTGAATTCATCTATGTTGAACTCAACAGCGTTGAAGTCATCAAGGAGAGAAATCATGAAGAGGCTGATCCCGGCGGTGGTCCTGGCCACCCTCATCGGGATGTTCTTCGTCGGCTCGTTCGTGGGCGCCCTGCACGCGCCCGAGCCGCACGACGTGCCGGTCGCCGTCGTCGGGCCCCCTCAGGCCGCCGCGCAGATGGGCGAGAAGCTGGCGGGCAAGTTCGAGATCACCGCCTACGCCGACGAGGCCGCGGCGCGAGCCGCGCTGGCCGACCGCGAGGTCGAGGCGGTCGTGCTGCCGCAGCAGCAGAAGCTGGTCGTGGCCAGCGCCGCCGGGAGGTCGGCGTCCACGGTCATCACCTCGGTGTTCACCCACGCCGCGCCGCTGACGGTGGAGGACGCCCACCCGCTGCCGCCCGGGGACCAGGGCGGCATCGCCGGCATGTTCTTCGTGCTCGGGCTGGTCATCCCCGGCATCGCCATCGGGGTCGCGGCCGCGAGGGAGAAGCCGCTGGCCGGCATCGGGGCCGTGGTGCTCGCGGGCGTCACCGTCGGGCTGGCCAACGCCTGGCTCGGCGACGTCGTGTTCGGGGCGCTGCCCGGTGCGTTCCTCGGGCTCGCGGGGATCTCGGCGGCCATCGTGATCACGCTCGGGCTGGTCGTCGCGGGGCTGGTGCGGCTCATCGGCACGCCCGGCGCGGGGCTGGCCGGTCTGCTCTTCGTGCTGATCGGGGTGCCGGCCAGCGGCGGGCCGCTCGGGGCGCGGTTCATCCCGGAGTGGTATGCGGCCGTCGGCCACGTGCTCCCGGTCGGGCAGGGGTCGGTCGCCATCAGGAACGTCGTCTTCTTCGACGGGGCCGCGCTCGGGCTCCCTCTGCTGGTCCTCGCCGGGTGGGCGGTCGTGGGCTTGACCCTGACCCTCTCAGCGGCGTCTCAGGTCAAACGTGCATCATTTGCGGAGTGAGGATGATTCGCCGGTTGAAGTGGCCGGCCATGGCGGGACTGGCCGTGCTGGCGTACCTCACCTTGAGGAACGCGCTCCCCACACCCTCCGAGGTGTGGGATGTGATCACCGCCGCCGACGTCGACTGGCTGCTGGTCGCGGCCGGGTTCCAGATCCTCGCGATGGTGGTGTTCGCCCGGTTCCTCCGCCGGTTGCTGGCGCTGGGCGGGGTCCGGGTCTCCCGGCCCCGCATCCTGGCGGTGACCTTCGCCCGCAACGCCGTGGCGGGGTCGCTGCCGGCCGGGCCGGTGGTGTCGGTGGCGTACACGACGCAGGTCTTCGCCAAGCTCGGGGCCGGGAAGCGGCTGATCGCGGCGGTGCTGGTGCTGGCGGCGGCCTACTCGGGCGGCACGTTCGGGGTGCTGGCGCTGGTGGCGCTGGTCATCTCGCCGGAGACCCGGCTGGTGACGCTGATCGCGCTCGGCTGCCTGGTCGTGGCGGGCGTCCTGCTCTTCAAGGCCGGTCACCTGCTCGACCGGCTGCCCAAGGTGTCCGGGCAGCTGAAGGCCACGTTCAAAACGGTCGGCGGCACCCGGCGCGACCATCTGCGGCTGGCCAACCTGGCGCTGCTCAACTGGGTGCTCGACGTGATCAGCCTGGGCGCGGTCTGCTGCGCGATCGAGGCGACCGCCACCCCCCACACCGTGCTGCTCGGCTTCGTCGCGGCCAAGACGGCCGCCGCGCTGGCGGTGGTGCCCGGCGGGCTCGGCGTGGCCGAGGTCGGGATGGCGGCGACGTACATCGCGGCCGGGATGTCGGCGGAGCAGGCGGCGGCGGTCGTGCTGCTCTACCGGCTGGTGTCGTACTGGATGAACCTGGTCCTCGGGTGGTTCGCGTGGCTGCTGCTGCAGGACCCCTTCCGCCGGGCGACGATCGGGGCGCTCAGCCGCCTGGGGGCCTCGCTCAGTCCTTTCGTGTACGACCGGCACCCGGCCCCTTAGGGACGCAGGCCGTCGAGCAGCCGGGCCACGGTGCGATGCCGCAGGTCGGGCGTCCACCCGGCGGCCAGCGCGCCGTGACAGGCCGCGGCGAGCAGGGCGGTGACCTCGTCGGCCCGCACGCCGGCCCTGACCGTGCCCGCCTCCCCGGCCCGCGCGAGCAGGACCTCGACGGCCGTGCCGAGGGCCGCCACCTGGCGGTCCACCCCGACGTCGACGGCGAGTAGGTGGACCACCGTGCGGGCGCCGGCCGCGTACTCGACGACCTCGGCGAAGAAGGTGAACAGCGCCGTCCCGTCGCCCTCCTCCGCGAGTGCGGCCGCCCGTGCGGCCAGCCGTCCTTGCAGGTCTTTCATGAGCGCGGTGAGCAGGTCGGCCTTGGTCGGGAAGTGCCGGAAGACCGTGCCGATCGCGACCCCCGCCGTACGCGCGACCTCCTCGGTCGACGCGGACGTGCCGTGGGCGTCGAAGACCTCGGCGGCGGCGGCCAGGATGCGGGCCCGGTTGCGGCGGGCGTCGGCACGCAGGGGCGGATCGGACACGGCGCTCCGTTGACAAGATGAGTGGTGACTCATAATTTAGCCGGGACATAGTGAGTCGCCACTCATGTTAGGGGTGCGCCGTGCTGCTGACCGGACCGCTGGACGCCTTCGAGCGTTTCCGCGACCACCTCCTGACCGGCACGTCCGCCGGTCTGGAAGAGTTCCTGGCCGACGACGGGGTGGTGGAGAGCCCGTTCGCCCCGCCGGGCGCGCCCCGGCGCATCGAGGGCCGGGCGGCGTTCGCGGCCAGGGCCGTGCCGCAGCGGGAGGCGCTGCGGTCCCGTGTCACCTTCACCGAGGTCAGGGATGTGGTCGTGCACGAGACGGCCGACCCCCGGGTCGCCGTCGTCGAATACGAGATCGAAGGGGTGCGCACGACCGACGGCCTGCGGGCGGCCGCGCCGTTCGCGGTGGTCGTGCGTGTGGACGACGGGCGGATCACCCTGTGGCGGGAGTACCAGGACCCGGCGGCGATGGCCTTGCTCATCACCTAGGGGTTTTCTCAGGGTTCGTGGTGGAACGGGGGTTGGTTACCGGTTCGTTGAACCGGTAACCGAACCACACGATGGAGGAACTCCTGATGCACCGATCCCGTCACCACAAGATGATCGCCGGGGTCTGCGGCGGTATCGCCGAGCGGTTCAACATGTCCCCGACGGTCGTCCGGCTCCTGTTCCTCGCGTCCTGCCTCATCCCCGGTCCGCAGTTCATCGCGTACCTGATCATGTGGGTGGTCTTCCCCAAGGCTCCGGCGCAGAAGTACGCGCACCGCTGACCTATCCTCGGTCCATGGACGCACGGCCGCTGACCCTGATCCACGACGAGCTGGTCGACTACGAGAAGGCCATGGCCACCATGGACGAACTCATCGCCGACCGGCAGGAGGATCGCCGCCCCGACACCCTGTGGCTGCTCAGCCACCCGAAGGTGTTCACGGTCGGCCGGCGGACGCTGACGGAACACCTGCCCGACCCCTCCCACGGCATCCCCGTGGTGACGACCACCCGGGGCGGGCAGCTGACCTACCACGGCCCCGGGCAGCTGGTCGGCTATCTGATCGTCAAGCTGCGCACCGGCGAGGGGGTCGTCGACTACATCCGCGAGGTGGAACTCCGGCTGGTCGAGGCCCTCGCCGCGGTGGGCGTCGCGGCCGAGCGGCGGGACACGCCGCCCGGCTCCGAGCTGCTCACCGGGGTCTGGACCCGCGACACCGGCCGGAAGGTCGTCTCGATCGGCATGCGCGCCTCCAAGGGTGTGACCAGCCACGGGTTCGCCGTCAACGTCGACGGCGACCTGTCCCCGTGGGATCTGGCGGTGCCCTGCGGCATGCCCGACGTCGACATGACGTCGGTGTCGCGCGAGACGCGCGCGGGAGACATGGCCACGGTGGCCGCCGCCGTGGCGGCGGCCTTCGAGGCTCGCTAGATCCTCAGGGCTTGTAGTAGGCCCCCTGTTCCGGCTCGTCCACGGTCCGGCGCGGGCCGGTGAACCAGCGGCGGGCCGAGAGCCGCCACCACAGGCCGACGCCGAGCACCATCACGCCCACTACGATCGGCGCGTAGTTCACGGCCGTCCAGGTGAAGTCGGCGGTGAACGGCACCCCGGCGGGGGCCAGCGGCATGATGAAGTAGATCGACACGACCGCGATCTCGACGATCGCGATCCAGCCCATCACCTTGTACTTGCGCCCGAGCGTCCATGGTCCGGGCTGGAACCGGTCACCCATGCGCAGCCGCAGGTAGATCGGGATGGCGAAGGCGATGTAGAGGCCGATGACGGCGACCGAGACGACCGCGTAGAACGCGAGCGGGGTGCCCGTCGGGGCCTCCCAGAGCGCCGGCAGGGTCAGCACCAGCGCGGCCACGCAGCCCAGGATGATCGCGTTCACCGGTGTCCGGTTCTTGTCCACCTTGGACCAGAGCCGCCACCCGGGGACGGCGCCGTCCCGGGAGAACGCGTAGGTCATCCGCGACATCGAGGTCACGCAGCTCATGCCGCAGAAGAACTGCCCGATCGTGGAGATCGCGAAGATCGCGTTGGCCAGGTTGCCCGGCACGGCCGTGTCGAAGATGGCCCCGACGAAGCCGAACTGGTTGTTGATCTCGTCGACGTTGGTCGCCGCGAACAGGAACGCCAGCAGCAGGACCCAGCCGCCGATCGCCGAGTAGAAGATCGACTGCCACAGTCCGCGCGCCGCCGCCGTGGACGCGCCCTGGGTCTCCTCCGACACGTGCGCGCAGGCGTCGAACCCGGTGATCGTGTACTGGGTGAGCAGGAAGCCCAGCGGCAGCACGAAGAACCAGAAGCTGTTGTCGCCGAAGCCCGAGTTGTTGATCGTCTCGGTGAAGACGAACGACATCGACTGGTGCGAGTCGGGCCCGAAGATCAGGATCAGCACGACCACCGCCGCGCCGAAGACGTGCCACCACACCGAGACGTTCTGCAACAGGGAGATCAGCCGGTGGCTGTAGATGTTGATCAGCGCGTGCAGCGCCAGGATGATCGCGAACAGGATGAAGGTGTTGGTGAGTGACACCTCGAAGCCGAAGAACCGGTCGAGGGTGATGTTCATGAACGTCGCGCAGCCGTAGTCGACCGACGCGGTCACCGCCACCAGGCCGATCAGGTTGAACCACCCGGTGAACCAGCCGTGGATCGGCTTGCCCATCTTGGCGGCCCACCAGTAGATGCCGCCCGCCGTGGGATAGGCCGACACCAGCTCCGACATGCACAGGCCGATGATCAGGATGAAGATCGAGATGATCGGCCAGCCCCAGGAGATCGCGATGGGGCCGCCGTTGTTCCAGGCCTGGCCGAACGTGGTGAAACACCCGGCCAGGATCGAGATGATGGAGAAGGAGATCGCGAAGTTGGAGAAGCCGCTCCACGTTCGCGACAACTCCTGTTTGTAGCCGAGTTCCGCGAGTCGCTTGGCGTCGTCGTCGAGGGATTGAGCCATCGAGGCCTCCTCATGCCGTGCAGTGGGGGGTTACCGGCCAGCGGCGTCCATGAGGGAACCGAAGCCGGGGTCCGTGAGATCGCCCGTCGCCTTGGCGTACTTCGTGGCGGCTTCGGCGTTGTAGTCGAAGTCGCGCTGCTGGGCCACCAGGCCGTGGTGTACGACGAACCAGAGCGTCCAGGTCAGGTTGGACATGATCGCGTTCAGTCGTACGCGGGCGATCAGCGCCTCGTCATGGGTGCCGAAGTAGGCTCGCGTGAGCCGTTCGACGTCGTCGGGGTCGAAGGAGGCCTCGGCGGCGATGTCGCCCAGTTCGAAGCAGGGGTCGTTGTTGCCGGAAAGCTGGTAGTCGACGATTCTGACCCGGCCGTGCGCCTCGATGAAGTTCTCGGGGAGCAGGTCGTTGTGGCAGGGTACGTCCGTTATGTGACGTTTCGCCAGGGTTTCTTGGATGGCCCGGACGGTGCCCGTCCACTCGGTGAAGCCCTCGGGCATCGGCAGGTCGTGGTCCCGGCAGAGGGCGACGAAGCCGTCGTACTTGCGGAAGATCGAGAAGTCGTTGGCGAAGCGCGGGCCCGCGTGCAGCGCGCGGGCGGCCTGCGCGACCCGGGGGATTCGGGCCCGCACGGCCGGCGCGTCGAGGGTCAGGCCGTCGATGTACTCCAGGATCAGCGCGCCCGGCAGCTCGTGCAGCACCCGCGCGCCCACGCCGGCCTCGGCGGCGACCACCGTGTTGGCGATCTCCTGGTCGAGGGGGAGGCCGAGGCCGGTCGCGGCGATCTTCGGGTCGAGCACCCGCAGCAGCCAGCGGTCGCCGTCGTCGGTCTCCACGCGGGCGATGTAGTGGCTCAGCCCGCCCTTGATCCTCGTGTGGGTGACCGGGCGGCCGGCCCAGGACGCGACCAGACCCAGCGCGGACGCGACGGGATCTGGCATGCGCTGCTCCTTTTGGTCTACGTTTAGACCATTGATCGCATTTTGGGCGTCAGTTGTTACAGGACGGTACCGATGGTGCAACTTCCCGCAGACGCCCGAGCGGTCGTCATCGGGGGCGGGGTGGCCGGCTGTTCGGTCGCCTACCACCTGGCGCGACTCGGCTGGCAGGACGTCGTCCTCGTCGAACGGCACGACCTGACCGAGGGCACGACCTGGCACTCGGCGGGCTTCGTCGGGCAGTTGCGCTCGACGGTCACCCAGACCCGCATGATCATGTACTCGGCCGGTCTCTACCCCGAACTCCGCGACCTCACCGGTCTCGACCCGGGCTGGCACGGCGTCGGCGGGCTCCGGCTCGCCACCACGCCCGAACGCCACGAGGAGCTGGTCCGGCAGGCCGGCGCGGCCGAGACCTACGGCCTTGACCTCGAACTCCTGACGGGCGGGCAGACCGGCGACCGCCTGCCGCTGCTGGAGACCCGCGACGTCGTCTCGTCGCTCTGGTTGCCCGGCGACGGCTGGCTCGACCCGGCGCGGCTGGCCAAGGCGCTGGCCGAGGGGGCGCGCAAGCTCGGCGTGCGGATCTTCACCGGTGCCGCCGTGACCGGGCTGGAGACGGCGCACGGCGCGATCACCGGCGTCCGGTTCGGCGACCACGTGATCAGGACCGAGACGGTCGTCAACGCGGCCGGGGCGGCGTCGGGCGTGATCGGGCGCATGGCCGGGGTCGACCTGCCGATCGTGCCGATCAAGCACCAATACGTCGTGACCGAATCGACCGGTGTTTCGGTCGACATGCCGACCGTCCGCGACCCCGACAACATCGTCTACTTCCGCGAGGAGGGCGGCGGCATCCTGGTCGGCGGCTACGTCCGCACGCCGCAGGTGTGGGACGAGCCCGACCCGCTGACCACGCCGCGCCACCTGTTCGAGCCCGACATGCCGAAGTTCGAGGAGTCGTGGACGTCGGCCGTCCACCGCCTGCCCCACCTGCGCGAACGGGGCGAGATCGGCAAGGTCGTCCACGGGCCTGAGGCGTTCACCCCCGACGGGGAGTTCCTGCTGGGGGAGACGACGGTACGCGGCCTCTGGGTCGCCGCCGGGTTCTGCGTGCACGGCCTGGCCGCCGCCGGGGGCGTGGGCAAGGTGACCGCCGAGTGGATCGTCGACGGCGCCCCCGAATACGACATGTTCGCCATGGACGTCGCCCGCTTCGGACCGCACGCCCGGTCTTCTTCTTGGGCGCGGGCGAAGGTGCTGGACGCGTACAGCGCCTACTACGACATCGTCTACCCCGGCCAGGAGCGCACCGCGGCCCGGCCGCTGCGCCGCTCGCCCGCCTACGCCCGGCACGCCGAACTCGGCGCGGAGTTCGGCGAGAAGGCCGGGTGGGAGCGGGTCAACTGGTATCGGGCCCGCTCTGACGACTCCCCCCGGCCGAAGGGCTGGGCCGGGCGGATCTGGTCGCCCGCCGTCCGCGAGGAGTGCCTGGCCACCCGCGACGCGGCCGGGTTGTTCGACCAGACCTCGTTCGCCAAGTTCGACCTGCGCGGCCTCGACCGGCTCCAGGCCCTGGCCGGGGCCGACCTCGACCGCCCGGTCGGCACGGTCGTCTACACCCAGCTGCTGAACGCGCGCGGCGGCATCGAGGCCGACGTCACCGTCGCCCGCCTCGGCGACGACCGGTTCCGGCTGGTCACCGGCACCGCCTTCGGCGGGCACGACGCCGCCCTGCTGCGCCGCCACGGCGTCGACGTCACCGACGTGACCTCGGCCTACGCCTGCTACTGCCTGTGGGGGCCCGACTCCCACGACATCCTGAGCAGCCTGACCGACGACGACCTGAGCTTCGGCTACATGCGGTCGCGGGAGATCAGCGTCGGCTTCGTGCCGGTGCGGGCCCAGCGGGTCACCTTCGTCGGCGAGTACGGCTGGGAGCTCTACACGCCCGTCGAGTTCGGGCTCACCCTGTGGGACCTGCTGGCCGGGACCGGCGTGCGGCCCGGCGGCTACAAGGCCATCGACTCCATGCGCCTGGAGAAGGGCTACCGGGTCTGGGGGGCCGACATCACCCCCGAGACGACCCCGTTCGAGGCCGGCCTGGGCTTCGCGGTGCGCAAGTCGGTGCCGCGCACCGAGTCGGCGGTGGAGCTCGCCTGCCTGGTCGTCGACGACCCGTCGGAGGTCTGTCTCGGCGGCGAACCGGTCCGGGTCGACGGCGTGCCGACGTCGCGGGTCACCTCGGGCGGCTACGGCCACCGGGTCGACAAGTCGATCGCCTACGCCTACCTGCCCACGGGCGCCACCCGGGCCGAGGTCGGCGTGAACGGCGGCTGGGTGGGCGCCGAGGTCGTCAAGGGTCCCGTGTACGACCCCGCGAACACCCGCGTCAGATCACGGGGGAAGCTCTGACCTGGTGGGCAGCCCCTGCCAGGTCGAGTGGGCGGCCACCGCGAAGGCCGCCACCGAGATGCCCCGCTTGAGCCGGTCGGAGGGATGCACCCCGTCGAGCAGCGCGCTCAGGTATCCGGCCACGAACGCGCCGCCGACCTCGGTCGCGTCGACAACGGTCACGGGGGCGGCCTGGGTGTCGTACCGGAAACCCTCGACCGTGGCGCTGGCGCCCTTGGAGCCGCGCATCACGACGAGTTCGGGCACCTGGGCGATGGCGCTCTCGACCAGGCCCAGTTCGTCCTGGTTGGCGAACAGGACGTCGGCCGAGGCGGCGAGCTCGCGCAGCCCGTCGCGGGCCTCCTGCACGCTCTCCCACAGGTTCGCGCGGTGGTTCACGTCGACCGAGACGAGCACCCCGGCGTCCCTGGCCAGCTTCACCGCGTGGTGCACGGCGCTCCACGCGTAGCCGCTCAGCGCGGGGGTGATGCCGGTGACGTGCAGGATGCGGGCGTCCTGGAGCTCCGCCGGCACGTCGCCGGTCGACACCCGCGACCCGGCCGAACCGCCCCGGTAGAAGACCGCGTGCGCGACCCGGCCGATCCGGCGCTGGCGCAGCGCCAGGCCGCTGGCGGCGGTCTCGTCGACCCGCACGTGGGAGACGTCCACGCCCTCGCCCCGCAGCACCGTGGTGGTGCGCACCCCGATCTCGTCGTCGCTGACCCGGCCGACGAAGGCCACCGAGTGCCCGAGCCGGGCCAGGCCGACCGCCACGGTCAGTTCCGGGCCCTCCAGGTCGAGCCGGGCGGACATGTCATGCCGGATTCGGTCGGCGGTCACGACGCCCAGCACCTCGCCGAGCGTGAACAGATCGGTCATCGCACTCTTCTCCGCAGCTGATCGGGAAAAGCATGGCAGAACCGTTCCAACGGGGGAACGCCGATCGGCCCCCGCCTTGTCCCGAGGCGGGGGCCGATCGAGGGATGCGCGGTCAGAAGGCGTCGTCGCGGCGCGAGTGGCGTCCGCCGGCCACGAGCCGGTCGCCGTCTTCGACCCGGTCGGCGGGACGGGTCTCGTCGCGGTCGTCGACGCCGTTGTGGTTCTGGTCGACGAGCTGCTGCTCGAGATCCCGCTTCTCGCTCTCCAGCCGCGAGACCCGGTCGCGCTCGGCCAGCCGCTCCTCACGGATCCGGCGGCGCTTGGCGACCCCGCGGCGCATGCCGCCGCTGACCATCGCCAGCCCGATGAGGACGCCCGCGGCGGTGGCCGCGCCGAGCAGGAACATCTCGAAGGAGGTCAGCGTGAAGTTCCAGTCGAGCACGGTGATGGGGGTGGTGGCCGTCGCGGTCGTGTCCTGAATGGAGATCTCGATCAAGACTGCACCCGCGACCACGATCAGGAGAAGGCCCAGAAGAACCATGTGTTCTCACCTCGAATGCAGATGTGGCGTGGACCTCCGCTCTGCCCCGGAATCAGCGGTTCATGTGCGCGAGGGCCCGCTCCTCCAGCGTGGCCGCCGCCTCCGCCAGCCCGGCCAGGGTGGTGAGCAGCTCCCGCCGATCCGATTCGCCCAGCTCAGTCCGCAGGGTGTACGTCTCCGCCGCGAGCGCGGCCATCCGCCCGACCGGCCCGCCGGTGACCTGAAGGGTCATGAACTCCTCCAGCAGTTCGCCGAACCGGTCCAGGCCGGGGAGCGTGAGGGGGTGGCAGGCCAGGGCGCTCCAGGCCGCGCCGGCCTCCCGATAGGCGGTCGCGGCCTCGGGGCGGCCGATCTCGTCCAGGAAGTCGGCGTAGACCGGGCGGGTGGCGCCGGGAGCGCCGTACTCCATCTCCAGGCAGACGTGCAGCCGGGCCAGCGGCGGGAACAGGTCGCCGGGGAAGCGCCGGTGCCAGCCCTTGCGGGTGGTGAGGTCGCCGAGCTGGGCGGCGAGTCTCCGCATGCCCGACAGGCCGAAGTTGACGTCGAAGGCGTGGCCCAAAACCGGGCCGGTGAGATGGGCCGCCGTGGTGGTGAGCGCGTCCTGGACGTCCGGGGCGCCCTCCGGCGGCCCGGCGACGGTCAGGATCTGGCAGGGGCGCCGGCCGCCGGGCCCCCAGGCGGCTGCGAAGTCCGTCATGGGCAGGCGCAGCGGGGTCACGCACTCGTCGTCGATGAGGAGGTCGTCGCCGTCCCTGCCGATCACCGCGACCGGGTAGGGGTCGCCGAACGGGATGCCCGGATGCCAGGGCAGCCGATGGCGGTCGACCCAGCAGATGGCGGGCGTTCCGGTTCTCAGCCGCTCGGACAGGTAGCCCATGGCGCGCCGGGGGGAGCGGATCTCCATGTGGTGATGGGGGACGCGGGCCCGCTTCAGCGCCGCCGGGATGAAGGGGTCGGGGTGGTGCTGCGTCACGATGGTCACGGTCGTGGCGGCGGGGTACTCGAAGATCGCGTACATGAAGCCGATGCCGCCGCCCAGACCGGCGCACATCGCCTCGGAGTAGTCGATCCCGGCGCGTTTCAGCACCCTGCTGAGCAGCGCCGAGGGGTGGTGGACGCCGCCTCCGGAGGCCGATCGCGGGGGAGCGCCGGCGGAGAGCACGTGCCGCCGGGCGGTCGTGTAGGACTCGCCGGTCCGGGCCATGCGGTCGCGCACGCGCTTCTTGAAGGTCTTGTGGTCGGTCATCGCCGCCTGTCCTCAACGGCCGCGTCACCGCAGGGTTCCACGCCCCTCGGGTGACGCCGGCCGGATCAGGCACGCCGATGTCGATGCCCCGAGGACAGCGGTCCCCTTTGCCTCCGCGACGCCGGCGGGCGTGGACCGCCGGTCAGGAGGTGGGGCGCGAGACGGCGCCGTCCCCAGTTTTGCACGGGGTGGCCTATTAACTCCATTTGCCCGGGTAGGGGATTTCCATGAGTGAGCTGCAGCAGGTGGAAGAGGAGATCGCCCGCATCCGCGCGGAGGCCCGTTCCCTGCGGGAGCAGATCGGCGACCGGGCGGGTGACGGCCCGGCCGACTCGGCGGAGCTGTCCACCCTCATCGCCAACGCCGATCAGCTCGACACCCTCGCCGAGGAACTGGAAGGCCGCCGCGAAAGGTTGAAGTCCCAGGGCTGACACCCGAGCGCGATCGCCGGTGGATGACGCCCGGTCGACGGCCGGGGCTCGATGCCACCCGGGATTCGGACCCGGAGGCCGACGGCCTTCGGTGCCGTTCGGGTCCGGCGCGACCCTCCCGGCACCGTCGGCCTGCACCTTCTTGCCACGCACCCGGCGGTGCGCCCGGAGGGCGTCCCGCCTCGGGCCCTGCCTTTTGCCCTGCATCGGGCCCTGTCGCGCGTTCCGTTCCGGGTTCGCGCGCCCCTCACCTGGGTCGATCCCCACATGGAAACCTCCTGGGCGGAGACGGTCGTCGAACCGTACCTGAGAGAACAGAAAGCGCTCTCGCGATCGGATCGTCCTGCCACTTCTGGACTTTTGTCAAGACTAGGTTTAACTTGCAGGAAACCCGTGAGACTTTTGAGAAAGCGCTCTACCTGATTCAGGAGATCCTTGGATCAAGTCTTTGAGCTGCTGAAACGTGTGAAAACTCCAGGGAACGTTCCCTGGAGGTCACGACGATCGTTATCTCTCAGCCCATTGACAACCCCCCGGGCCCAGCTCGACCCTCACTCCAGGGAACGTTCTCTTCATGATCAAAAATAGGAAGGTTCCATCGGCATGTCTCACCCCCCTCGCCGCCGTGCCGCGCGGCTGCTGGCACCCCTGATCGCCGCTTCCCTCCTGGCCGCCGCCTGTGGTGGCGGGGAGAGCACGCCGGCCCCCGGAGCCGCCAGCGGCGGCGCCGCCGCCCCCGCCGAACCGGTCAAGCTGACCGTGGCCCTCTTCAGCGACTTCCACTACGGGCCGCTGTACGAGGAGTTCAAGAAGACCCACCCGAACGTCGAGATCACCGAGCGCCGGGCGCAGTTCAACGACCACCACAACAACCTGGTCACCCAGGTCGCCACCGGCGCGGGCGCCGCCGACATCGTGGCCGTCGAGGGCGGCTTCATCGCCACCTTCCGCGAGGTCGCCGACAAGTTCCACAACCTGAACGACTACGGCCTGAACTCGCGCCAGTCGGAGTACCTCGACTGGAAGTGGCAGCTGGGCCTGTCGAAGGACGGCTCCCAGCTCATCGGCCTCGGCACCGACGTCGGCGGCCTGGCCATGTGTTACCGGCCCGACCTCTTCAAGGAGGCCGGCCTGCCCACCAACCGCGACGAGGTCAGCGCCCTGTGGCCGACCTGGGAGCAGTACGTCGAGACCGGCAAGAAGTTCGTCGCCGCCGGCGGCAAGGCCGCCTTCACCGACGGCCCCGGTGAGCACTTCCGCGCCATGGTCGAGCAGGCCCCGGTCGGCTTCTACGACACCAGCGACAAGGTCGTCGTCGGCAGCAACCCCGACGTGCGCAAGGCCTGGGACGTCGCGGTCTCGATGATCCAGAACAAGCTGTCGGGCAAGCTCACCGCGTTCACCCCCGAGTGGACCACCGGCATCGCCAAGGGCACCTTCGCCACGATGGTCTGCCCCGCCTGGAAGACCGGCGTGATCAAGGACCAGAAGCCCGGCGAGGGCACCTGGGACATCGCGGCCGTGCCCGGCGGCGGCGGCAACCAGGGCGGCACCCACCTGCTCGCCCCCAAGCAGGGCAAGCACCCGAAGGAGGCCGCCGAGCTGATCAACTTCCTGACCAGCAAGGAGAGCCAGCTCACCCTGTGGAAGGACGCCTCGGCCCTGCCGTCGCTGCCCGCCCTCTACGAGGACCCGGCCGTCGCCACCTTCGTGAACCCCTACTTCGGCGACGCCCCCATCGGCAAGATCTTCACCGACGCCGCCAAGGCGCTGAAGCCGCAGTACACCGGCCCCAAGTCGGGTGACGTGAACGTCGCCATGGGCAACGGCCTCGGCCGCATCGAGCTCCAGGGCCAGGACCCCGAAGAAGCCTGGAAGCAGGCCGTCGCGGACTCCGAGAAGATCAAGTAGCCGTACGCCGCGGGGTGGCCGGACCGGCCACCCCGCCTTCCCTTGAGAGGAGCGCCATGGCCACGCGTGCCCCGGAACGTGCAGCGCCGCCACGGCGACCGGGAGGCAAGCGCCGGCTGACCGCCCGCCACTGGCGGCACGCGGTCGACGTCAAAGCCTCCCCGTACGCGTACGTCGCCCCGTTCTTCCTGCTGTTCTGCGCCTTCGGGCTGTTCCCCATCGGCTACACGCTCTGGGTGAGCCTGCACGAGTGGACGCTGCTGGACGACGAGCACACCTTCGTGGGCCTGGAGAACTTCCGGGTCCTGCTGGCGGACTCGTACTTCTGGAACGCCACGTTCAACACGTTGTCGATCGGCCTGTTGTCGATGCTGCCGCAGCTGCTGCTCGCGTTGTGGCTGGCCCATCTGCTGAACCGGCCGCTGCGGGCCCAGAACTTCTTCCGGATCACCCTGCTGCTGCCCAACGTGACCAGTGTGGTGGCGGTCGTGGTGATCTTCTCGCAGATCTTCGGCCGCGACTTCGGCCTGATCAACTGGGTCATCACCAGCTTCGGGTTCGACGGCATCGCCTGGCGTGACGGCACCCTGAGCTCCCATGTGGCCATCTCGACGATGATCATGTGGCGGTGGACGGGCTACAACGCGCTCATCCTGCTGGCCGCGATGCAGGCCGTACCGAGAGAGCTCTATGAAGCCGCGACCATCGACGGCGCGTCGAGCTTCACCCAGCTCCGCAAGGTCACGGTGCCGATGATCCGGCCCACCATCGCCTTCGTGGTGATCACCTCGACCATCGGCTCGATGCAGATCTTCGCCGAGCCGCTGCTGTTCGGCGCCTACACCCTCACCGGCGGCCAGGACCGGCAGTACCAGACGCTCTCGTTGTTCTTCTACGAGAACTACATGCGCCTCGACTTCGGCTTCTCGTCGGCCATCTCCTGGATGATCTTCGTCTTCATTCTGATCATCGCCGGGATCAACTACCTGCTCACCAACC
The DNA here is from genome assembly GCF_001570525.1 of Herbidospora sakaeratensis. Classification (GTDB taxonomy): domain Bacteria; phylum Actinomycetota; class Actinomycetes; order Streptosporangiales; family Streptosporangiaceae; genus Herbidospora; species Herbidospora sakaeratensis. The sequence goes on along the minus strand of NZ_BBXC01000011.1, from coordinate 466,442 downwards.
GGATGAAGGGAAGCATCCGATGACCGGCCGTCGGGTCAACAACCGGCTGACCTATCTCACCCTGACCGCGGTCGCGTTCTTCTTCACGATCCCGCTCTACTACTCGATCGTGGTGGCCTCGCGCGACAACGCCTCACTGGCGTCGGTGCCGCCGCCGCTCTTCCCCGGCGGCAACTTCTTCGAGAACGTCTCGCGCGTCTTCGACACGGTGCCCTTCGGCCTCGCCATGGTCAACTCGGTCCTGGTGGCGGGCTCGATCTCGATCTCGGTCATGTTCTTCTCGACCCTGGCCGGCTTCGCCTTCGCCAAACTGCGCTTCCGCGGCCGCAACATCCTGCTGCTCATGACCGTCGGCACGATGATGGTGCCGACCCTGGCCGGCATCATCCCGCTCTACATCCTCATGGTGAAGCTGGAATGGGTCGGTTCCCTGTACGCCGTCGTCGTGCCCGCCCTGGTCAACGCGTTCGGCGTGTTCTTCATGACGCAGTTCCTGTCCCGCGCGCTGCCGACCGAACTGCTCGAAGCGGGCCGCGTCGACGGCTGCACGACCTGGGGCCTGGTGTGGCACGTCGTCTTCCCGGCGGCCCGCCCGGCGGCGGCCGTGCTCGGCATGCTGACCTTCATGACGGCCTGGAACGACTACATGTGGCCGCTCATGGTGCTCACCCCGGAGAACCCGACGGTCCAGGTGGCGCTGTCGACCCTGGCCGCCGGCTACGTCAACGACTACGTGATGGGCCTCGCCGGGACCGCGCTCGGCACGCTCCCGCTCGTCATCGTGTTCGCACTTCTCGGCAAGCACATCATCGGAGGAATCATGCAGGGGGCGGTCAAGGGATGACGCCGGAAATCCAGTTTCCCGAGAGGTTCATCTGGGGTGCCGCCACGGCGTCGTACCAGGTGGAGGGGGCCGCCCGGGAAGACGGCCGCGGCGTGTCGATCTGGGACACCTTCGCGCGCACCCCCGGCAAGGTCGCCGACGGCCACACCGGCGACATCGCCTGCGACCACTACCACCGCTACCCGGAGGACGTGCGCCTGATGGCCGATCTCGGCCTGCGCGTCTACCGCTTCTCCACCGCCTGGCCCCGGGTCGTGCCCGACGGCTCGGGCCCGGCCAACCCGCGCGGCCTCGACTTCTACGAGCGCCTGGTCGACGAGCTGCTGGGCGCCGGGATCACGCCGTACGTGACCCTCTACCACTGGGACCTGCCGCAGAACCTCGAAGACCGCGGCGGCTGGGCCAACCGCGACACGGCCTACTACTTCGCCGACTACGCGGCGGCCGTGCACGCCCGGCTCGCCGACCGCGTCTCCACCTGGACGACCCTGAACGAGCCGTGGGTCTCGGCGTTCCTCGGCTACGGCAGCGGCGTGCACGCCCCCGGCGTCACCGACCCCTCGGCCGCCTTCAAGGCGGCCCACCACCTGCTGCTCGCCCACGGCCTGGCCGCCCAGAACCTCACCGGCACCCTGGCGCTGACGCTGAACATGGCCCCGGTGGTCACCCCGGCGCAGATCCTCGACGCGGGCATCGCCCTGTCGCAGGGAGACTCCGACGCCGTCAGGCTGGTCGACGCCCTGCTCAACCGGCAGTTCCTCGACCCGGCGCTGAAGGGCACCTACCCGGCCGAGGTCCTGGAGATCGTGGAGCGGCACGGCGGCCTCGACCACATCCGCGACGGCGACCTGGAGATCATCAACCAGCCGCTCGACCTGCTCGGCATCAACTACTACAACCCGTGCGTGATCCAGGCGTCTCCCGGCGCGGCGGCGCCGCCGGCCTGGCCCGGCGCCGACGGCGTCGACTTCGTCTCCATCGAGGGACCGCAGACCGCCATGGGCTGGCCGATCATCCCCTCGGGCCTGTCGCGGCTGCTGGTGCGGCTGTCGCGCGACTACCCGGACGTCGGCCTGCTGGTCACCGAGAACGGCGCGGCCTTCCACGACAAGGTCGTCGGCGACCGCGTCCCCGACGACGACCGGGTCGCCTACCTCGACGGACACCTGCGCGCCTGCCACGAGGCCATCGCCGAGGGGGCCGACCTGCGCGGCTATCTGGTGTGGTCGCTCTTCGACAACTTCGAGTGGGCGGAGGGATACCACCAGAGATTCGGTATCGTGCGGATCGACTACGCCACGCAGCGCCGCCTCCCCAAGGACAGCGCTCTGTGGTACCGGGACGTCATCCAGCGGAACGGCATCGAGTGAAACGTCCAACCTTGGAAGCGGTCGCCGCCCGCGCCGGCGTGTCCAAGTCGACCGTCTCAAGGGTGGTCAACGGCGACACGACCGTGACGCCGAACTTCCGCGAGCTGGTGCTGCGGGCGGTGAACGAGCTCGGCTACGTGCCCAACTCGGTCGCCCGCAGCCTGGTGACCCAGCGGACCAACTCGATCGCGCTGGTGGTCTCCGACCCGCCCGCCGGGTTGTTCTCCGACGACCCCATGTTCTCGGCCGTGGTGCGCTCGGCGTCGCGGGCGCTGGAAGCGGCGTCCAAGCAAGTGGTCCTGATGCTCGCCGGGTCCGACGAGAGCCGGGTGCGGGTTCAGGAGTACGTCGCGGCCGGGCACGTCGACGGCGTGATGCTGGTGTCCTTCTACGGGGCCGACCCGCTGCCCGCCGCCCTGATGCGGATGGGCCTGCCGATGGCGTCGTTCGGCAAGCCCGTCTCGGCCCCATCGGTGCCCTACGTCGACAACGACAACCTCGGGGGAGCCCGCCAGGCGGTCGAGCACCTGCTGAGCCGGGGCCGGCGGCGGATCGCCACCATCTCGGGCCCGCTCGACATGATCGCCTCGCAGGACCGCCTGACCGGCTACCGGGAGACGCTGCGCGACACCGGCCGCCGGTCGATCATCGCGGTCGGCGACTTCACCCGGGTCTCCGGCGACCAGGCCATGTGCCAGCTCCTCGAAGACGACCCGGGCCTCGACGCCGTCTTCGCCGCCAACGACCTGATGGCGATCGGCGCCCTCCACGCCCTGCGCCGGGCCGGCCGCCGGGTCCCCGACGACGTGGCCGTGGTCGGGTTCGACGACATAGAGGCCGCCCTCTACACCGACCCGCCGCTCACGACGGTACGCAGCCCCATGGCCGACCAGGCCCTGGCGGTGGTCAGCCTGCTGCTGGGACTGTTCGAAGACGGGCGCACCGACCCGGTCATACTGCCGACGGAACTGGTGGTCCGGGAGTCGAGCTGAGCCGGGTCTCGCGTCGTGTCTCGAGGCGGGACCAGGATCGCGGTCGGTCCAGGCACCGCCTCTCGACGCGGGTCGTCATGTCCCGCCCAGGTCGGGACCGTCGCCTCACGACAGCCGCACGTCCCGGCGTGGATCCTCGGAGGGTCGCCACCCCGCACGAGGAAGCACCATGTCATCCAAGACCATCGTCGTCACCATCGGCACCCTGCTCGTCATGGATCTGGTCGGCGCCGTCATGTCAGTGTCCGCCGGGCTCAGCAACACGTTCTTCGAGGCGCTCGGCCCGACGGCCCGGTTGTCGGCCCCGCTCCCGATGATGGCCGCCCAGGCGGTGCTCGCCTTCGCGGTCACCAGGGAACGGCGGGCCGTCGCGGTCCCGGCCGCCGCGCTGCTGGCCGTCGCCGGGGTGCTGGCGTTCGTCTCCGGGTTCTTCGACGGCGGCTACGCGGCCGACCTGACCCCGGGCCAGCGGGCGTTCCAGATCGCCCTGATCACGGGGCATCTGATTCTGAGCGCGCTGGCCGGGCTCCGGCTCGTGCGGCTGCTGCGGTCAGCGGCGTAGCGCCCACTCGACCGCCGGGCAGCGGTTCATGACGACGTCGAGCCCGGCCGCCAGCGCCCGGTCGCCGGCCTCCTCGTCGTAGACGTCGAGGGGCAACCACACCGCGCCCGCGCCCACGGCGATCGCCTCGTCGATCACGCCGCCCGCGAAGGCGGTGCGCCGGTAGACCGCCACCACGTCGATCGGGACCGGCACCTCGGCGAGGGTCCGGTAGGTCGTCTCGCCCAGGACGGGGCCGCCGCCGGGGTGCACCGGGATGATGCGCTTGCCGCGCTGTTTCAGCAGTTTCGCCTGGTTGAAGACGGTCCGGCCGGGGTCGCCGGAAAGGCCGACGAAGGCCCAGGTCGTCGTGTCGTTCAGCAGGCGTCTGATGACCGTCAGGTCGGCGAAACGATCTCCCATGTCTTGGTGCAACAAGCCGATCACCGGGTCTCTTCCGGCACAGGTCAGGGCCGCTTTCACGACGGCACCCGTGACGTTTGCCCACAACGGATTGATTGAACTTGTAACTAGAAGCTCTTGGGGTTATCCGGAAGTCTTCCTGTTAGCAGAAAGCAGGGAGATGGCAGTGAATGACCAGTATGAGCTTTATTGCCTCGCGGACCGGCTTTTCTATGACACCGCCGACCGGCGCGGAACCGAGATTCCGGATTTCGCCATGGCCGGCCGTGAGGTCCCGCGTGGCTGGTCCCACCAGCCGTCCGACACCTGGTTCCACTACGCCCCGACCGGCCACGACGTTCCGCCGCAGGGTTGGAAGATCCACGTGTCGGCCGGGCTCGCCGACGCGGCGCGGGTGCTGGAAATCGTCTGGGACTATTGCGTCGAACGTGATATCCCATTCAAATTCCTGCGCAGCCGTTCGGTTGTCACGATGCTCAACTCGAAAGGGGCGCAGCGGGGCGCGAGCGGCAAACTGGTCACCATCTACCCCCGCCACGACTGCCTGGAGCTGACGCTCAAGGAGCTCGACGGTCTGCTGACGGGGGTGCGCGGCCCCTACATCCTGAGTGATCTCCGCTACGGCGACGGGCCCCTGTTCGTCCGTTACGGCGGGTTCACGGCCCGGCGCTGCGTCGCCGCCAACGGCGACCTCGTCCCGGCGATGGAGAACGACCGCGGCGAACTGGTGCCCGATGTCAGAGGGCCGTCGTTCACGGTGCCCGACTGGGTCGAGCTGCCCGACTTCCTGAGGCCCCACCTGGAGGCCAGGAACGCGGTCACCACGACCGAGCTGCCCTACACGGTCGACTCCGTCATGCACTTCTCCAACGGCGGCGGCGTCTACCTCGCCACCGACCGGCGGACCGGCGAGCGGGTCGTGCTGAAGGAGGCCCGGCCGATGGCGGGCCTCGACGCCGCCGAGCGCGACGCGGTGGCGCGGCTCCAGCACGAACGCGAGGTGCTGCGGCGGCTCGACGGGCTCGACTGCGCCCCCGGCTACCGCGACTACTTCGTGCTCGGCGACCACCACTTCCTGGTGATGGAGTTCGTCGACGCCACCCCGCTCCAGCGCACGCTGGTCCGCACCTTCCCGCTGACGAAGGCCGACGCGAGCGCCGAGTCGATCGCCGCCTACACCGTCTGGGCGCTCGACACGCTGCCCAAGGTGCGGGCCGCGATCGAGGCCCTGCACGAACGCGGGGTCGTCTTCTGCGACCTCCACCCCAACAACATCCTGATCACGCCAGAAGGACGGCTCGTCCTCATCGACTTCGAGGTCGCCACCTTCATCGAAGACCGCGGACGGTCGGCGCTGGCCCACCCGGCCTTCCAGGCGCCGGCCGACCGCCGGGGCGCCGACGTCGACCACTACGCCCTCGCCTGTCTCACGCTGGGCCTGTTCGCCCCGCAGCTCACGATCACCGTGCCGCTGGCGCGGGCCAAGGCGGGCCAGCTCGGGCGCCTGATCGTCGACACCTTCCCGGTGCCGCCCGAGCTGATCAAGCGGGCCGTCCACACGATCAGCGGGCCCATCGGGGGCGGCCCGACGGCGAGCGTGACCCTGGGCGATCCGATGGCGGCGATGGCGCGGGCGATCCTGGCCAGCGCCACGCCCGAGCGGGCCGACCGGCTGTTCCCCGGCGACATCGCCCAGTTCCGGCCCGGCGGCGGCGTCAACCTGGCCCACGGCGCGGCCGGGGTGCTGTTCGCGCTCGACGCGGCCGGGGCCGGGCGCTTCCCCGACCTCGAAGAATGGCTGCTCCGGCAGCGGCCCGACGCGCCGCCCGGTTTCTACGACGGGCTCCACGGCGTCGCCTACGTGCTCGACCGGTTCGGCCACGTCGACCGGGCGCTCGACCTCGTCGACCGGGCGATGGCGGGCCCGTGGCGCGATCTCGACCTCGGGTTGTGGTCGGGGCTGGCCGGCATCGGGCTCAACCTGCTCCACCTGGGGCTCGACGCCCGCCCGCTGGTCGAGCTGTGCGCCGATCGGCTGCCCGACGACGTGCCCGCGACCTCGGGCGGCGCGAACCCCAGAGCCGGTCTCCTCTACGGCCTGAGCGGCCCCGCCCTGCTGTTCCTGCGCGCCTACGACCACACCCGCGACCCGGCGCTGCTCGACCTGGCCGAGCGGGCGCTGCGCCTCGACCTGAAGCGCTGCGTCACCACGTCCGACGGATCGCTGCAGGTCGACCAGGGCTGGCGCACCCTGCCCTACCTCGACGAGGGCTCGGTCGGCATCGCGATCGTGCTGGCCGACCTGCTGCGCCAGCGGCCCGGTTCGCCGCTGGCCGCCGCCCTGCCCGACCTGCTCGAAGTGGGCCGCTGCCGGTTCTTCGTGCAGCCCGGCCTGTTCTCGGGGCGGGCCGGGATGGTGCTGGCCGACCGGACCCTGATCCCCGGCCTCGACTGGCACGTCCTGCCCTACCGCGACGGGATCGCCTTCCCCGGCGACCAGCTGCTCCGGCTGTCGATGGACTTCGCGACCGGCACCGCCGGCGTCCTCTACGCCCTCAGCGGCACCCCGTTGCCCTTCACACATCCACTTGGCGCGGAGCCCTACGCCGCGCCCGGTGGTGTCCCCCTTCGCCCGCCGGCCAAGGAGGTGATCGGGGCCCCGAACAGCTAGCTCCACCTTTCTAAAGATCTCGAATGTCCTCCCGATAGAGAAACTTTCACAAAGGAGCATGACCATGGTTCTTCTCGACCTTCAGGCGATGGAGCTTCCCGGCGGCGGCAGCGGTCACGGCGGCGGCGGCCACGGTGGCGGCGGCAGCACGCTGACCCTGCTCGGCTGCGCGTCCCAGACGCCCAGCAACCTGAGCCTGCTGCTCTGCCACTAGGCACCCGATCGGGGCCCTGGGCTCGCGGGAGCCCAGGGCCCTCCCGGTTTTCGAAGTCTCCGCCCACGTGAAGAGAGGGACTCGGCGTTGCGGACGGCCGACCGGCTGACAACCGAGGCGATCAGGCGTAGCGGGCCCGCGGCGGGCGTGCTCGCCGCTGTCGCGCTGGTCGGCGCCGGCCTTGAGCTGGCACTGCCGTTCGTGCTCGGCCGCGCCGTCGACACCTTCTCGCTGACGTGGGTGGTCTGCGCCGGGGCCGTCGTGGTGCTCCTCGTCGCCTGCGACGGTCTCGGTGTCCTCATGAGCGCCACAGGCGGCGCGCGGGCGGCGGCCTGGTTGCGCCACCGGGCGCTCTCCCATCTGCTCGGCGCCGGTCCCGGAGTGACCCGGCGCATTCCCGAGGGCGACCTGGTGACCCGGCTCGGCCTCAACGCCGAAGAGGCCGGGCGCGCGGCCGACGCCGTCGTCGCGTCGGTGGCGCTGGTGGTGCCGTCGGCCGGGGCGCTGGTGCTGCTCGTGCTCATCGATCCGTGGCTGGCGCTGACCCTGGCGGGCGGGCTGGTCGCCATCGCCTTCGTGCTGAAGCGGTTCCTGAAGGTCTCCACGGTGATCGCGGGGGGCTACCAGGAGGCGCAGGCCGACATCGCCGCGCGCCTGGTCGAGGCGGTCGGCGGCGCCCGCACCATCGCGGCGGCCGGCACCGCCGAACAGGAGACCCGGCGGGTGCTGACCGCCCTCCCGGTGGTGCGCGGCCACGCGATGGCGCTCTGGAAGGCCAACGCCGACGCCGGGGTGCGGGCCGCGATCGTGGTGCCGCTGCTGGAGGTGCTGGTGCTGGCCGTGGGCGGCTGGCGGCTGGCCGCCGGTGAGTTGTCGGTCGGCGAGCTCTACGCCGCCGCCCGCTACGTGGTCATCGGCGCGGGTCTGGGGCCCGCGATCGGATCACTGGGCCGGCTGGCCCGCGCCCGCTCGGCCGGCGCCCGGCTGGCCGACGTCCTCGACGAGTGCCCGAGGGTCCACGGGGTGCGCGTGCTGCCGCCCGGCCCCGGAACCCTCAGCTTCCGCGACGTGCCGGGCCTCGCGCTGGAGATCCAGGGCGGCGCCTCGGTGGCCGTGGTCGGCGCCGGGGCCTCCCGGTTCGCGCGTCTCGCGGCGCGTCTCGACGACCCCGAGACCGGTGAGGTGCTGCTCGACGGCGTGCCGCTGCGGTCGCTGACCCGGGAGTCGCTCAGAACCGCCATCGGCTACGCCGTCGCGCGGCCCCACCTGGTCGGCGACACCGTCGCCGACGCGACCGGCGGCTCCTGCCCCGCGGCCGTGGCCGCCGGGGCCGACGACTTCATCCGCCGCCTGCCCCACGGTTACCAGACCCCGCTCGCCGAGGCCCCCATGTCGGGCGGCGAACGCCAGCGGCTCGGCCTGGCCAGGGCCTTCGCGAAGGGAAACCGCCTGCTGGTGCTCGACGACGCCACCTCCAGCCTCGACACCATCACCGAACGCCAGGTCTCCACGGCCCTGTCCGCCGACCCGCGCACCCGCGTCATGGTGACCCACCGGGCCGCCGTCGCCGCCCGGGCCGACCGGGTGGTCTGGCTGCACGACGGGCGGCTGCGCGGCTACGACCGCCACCTCGCCCTCTGGCACGACCCCGCCTACCGGGCGGTCTTCCAGGGCGGGGAGGCGCGATGACACGCGCTTCGATCTCCGGCTTTCCCGCGCGGCCGAGCCTGGGCGGAGGAACGTCGTGATCTCCTTCGGGCACCGGACCCGCGTCGGGGTGTTCCTCTGGCGCGCCTTCCAGGCACAGCCCGGCCAGGTGCGGCGGTTCGTGCTCTGGTCGCTGGTCGAGGCGGCGCCGGCGTTCGTCATCGGGCTGGCCGTCGCACGGGCGGTCGACGCGTTCGCCGCCCGCCAGGCCGTCGCGGGGCTCTCATGGACGTTCCTGCTCGGGGTCTCCTGGGTCTTCGCCGCCGTGGGGGCGCGGCAGGTGGTCGTCACGCTGGCGGGCATCGTCGAGCCCGTCCGCGAGGAGCTGCTGACCGCGACGGTCCGGGGCGCGCTGGAGGCCGGAGAAGACGACCCCGCCGCCGTCACCCGGGCCAACCTGCAGGTCGAGGTGGCGCGCGACGCGTTCACCGGGGTGATCGGGTCGGTGAAGGCGTTCGTGTTCGCCTTCCTCGGGGTCGTCGCGGGGGTGGCCGCGCTGATGCCCGAACTGCTCCTGCTGGTGCTGCCGCCGCTGCTGCTCGGCCTGGGGGCCTTCCTCTTCTCGCTGCCCGCGCTCGCCAGGCGGCAGCACGCCTACCTGCTCGCCGACGAGGCCACCGCCGAGAGCCTGGTCACGGTCACCGCCGCGCTGGGCGACATCGCCGCGTCCGGCGACGAAGACCACGCCGCCCGATACGCCGGGGCCCGCTTCGACGGCCAGCGCCACGCGGCCCGAAGGCTGGCGACGGTCACCACGCTCCGCACCGTCGTGCTGGGAGCGGGGGCGTGGGCGCCGATCCTGCTGGTGCTCGCCTACGCGCCCCGGCTGGGGGCCACCCCGGGGGTGGTGCTCGGCACCCTCGCCTACGTGATGCAGTCGCTCACGCCCGCGCTGTTCAACCTGGCCAGTGGGCTGGGGGAGAGCGGGGTGCGGCTCTGGGTCACGCTGTCGCGCCTGCGGGCCGCGCTGCCGCCGGCCCGGCCGGAGACCCGCCGGGCCGAGGGGGTGCACACCGAGCTGCAGGGCGTCACCTTCGCCTACGGGCCCCGGGCGCTGCCGGTCGTCGACCGCCTCGACCTGGTCATCCCCGAAGGGGAGCACCTCGCCGTCGTCGGGCCGAGCGGGATCGGGAAGTCCACCCTCGCCGCGCTGATCGCCGGGCTGATCGTGCCCGGTCAGGGGCGGGTGACCGTCGGCGGGGTGCCGGCCGCCCGGCTCGACCGGGGGCAGCGGGCGCTGATCCCGCAGGAGGCGTACGTCTTCCGGGGCACCGTCGCCGAGAACCTGGGCGACCACGACCCCCGGCGCATGCGGCAGGCGCTCGACGCCATCGGGGCCGGCCACGTGCAGCTCCAGGCCACCGAGCTCGGCCCGGCCGACCGGCAGCTCGTCGCGCTGGCCAGGGCATATCTCGCCGACGCCCCGCTGGTCATCCTCGACGAGGCGACCTCCCGTCTCGACCCGGCGGCCGAGGCCCGTGTCGAGCAGGCCTTCGCCGGGCGCGGCGGCACCCTCATCGTGGTCGCCCACCGCATCAGTTCGGCCCTGCGAGCCCGGAAGGTGCTGGTCATGGACGGCACCCGGGTCGTCGCCGGCACCCACCAGGAACTCCTCGCCGCCTCCCCCCTGTACGCGGATCTGGCCGGGCATTGGGACCCCCGACTCAGGCAGGTGTCATGATCGAGATCATCCACGGGCACGTCGTCTCCGACCCCTACCGCTGGCTGGAAGACCCCGGCTCAGACGAGACGCGGGCCTGGCAGGCGCAGCAGGAGGTCGTCTGGCGCAGCCAGCTCCTCCCCGGCCGCGACCGGTTCTGGGCCCGGATCGAGGAGCTGAGCGACACCGGCGTCGTGGGCGCCCCGGTCTGGCGGGCGGGCACCGCCTTCCGCGTCCGCCGCGATCCGGGCCGCCGCCTGCCGGTCCTCTACGCCGGCGACCGGGTCGTGCTCGACCCCGAGGCGATCGACCCCGGCGCGACCACGCTGCTCGACGCCTGGCACCCCTCGCCCGACGGGCGGCTCGTCGCCTGCCAGTTGTCGCGGGGCGGCGACGAACGGTCGGAGCTCTACGTCCTCGACGCCGAGACCGGCGGGCTCGTCGACGGGCCGATCGGGGGCCTGCGCCACTCGCCGGTGGCCTGGTTGCCCGACGGCGACGGCTTCTACTACGTCCGCGACCGCCGGGCCCGCATCCACCGCCTCGGCGGCGACGACCTCGACGTGGCCGCCGCCGACGGCATCGCCCTCAGCGCCGACGGCCGCTGGCTGACCCTCTCGGTCAACCGGGGGCCGGGCAACGACGTGTGGTTGTGCGACCTGGTGAGCCCGGCCCGGCGGGTGGTCCAGCACGACGTCGCGGCCCGGTCGGCGATGGCGGTGGGGGGCGACGGGAGAGCGTACATGATCACGACCCTCGACGCCCCCCGGGGGCGGCTGCTCGTCGCCGACCCGGCCACGCCCGACGACCTGCGCGAGCTGGTGGCCGAGGACCCCGAGGCCGTGATCGCCGACTTCGCCCTGCTCGACGGGGTTCTCCTGGTGGCGTGGGTGCGCCACGCGATCGGGGAGATCTCCGTCCACGATCCCGAGACCGGGGAGCGTCAAGGAGCGGTCCCGCTCCCCGGTCTCGGCTCCATCGGGCGCATGTCGGCCCGCGACCACGAGGTCTGGTTCACCTACTCCGACTACGTGACCCCCGAGAGCGTCTACCGCTACGACGCCCGCACCGGCGAGACCTCCCTCTGGGAGGCGGCCCCGGGCCGGGCCGAACTGCCCGAGATCGAGTCGCACCAGGTCGTCTACCAGTCGGCCGACGGCACGCCGGTCCGGATGGTCGTGCTCGGCAGGGGGCTGCCGGGCCCCCGGCCGTGCGTCCTCTACGGCTACGGCGGGTTCGGGGTGCCGCTCACGCCCTCCTACTCCTCCTACGTGCTGCCGTGGCTGGAGGCGGGCGGCGTCTTCGCGTTCGCCCAGGTCAGAGGGGGTGGCGAAGAAGGGGAGGGGTGGCATCGGGCGGGCATGCGGGGGCGCAAGCAGAACTCGTTCGACGACTTCGCCGCCGCCGCGGAAACCCTGATCGCGGCGGGCTGGACCACCCCCGACCTGCTGGGGGTCACCGGCGAGTCGGGCGGCGGGCTGCTCGTCGGGGCGCTGGTCACCCAGCGGCCCGAGCTGGTGTCGGCCGCCGTGTGCTCGGCGCCGGTGCTCGACATGATCAGGTTCGGGAAGTCGGGGCTCGGGAGCTCGTGGGTGCCGGAATACGGGTCGGTCGACGACCCCGAGCAGTTCGCCTGGCTGCTGGCCTATTCGCCCTACCACCACGTCAAGGAGGGCGTCGACTACCCCGCGACCCTCTTCACGGTCTTCGACGGCGACAGCCGCGTCGACCCCCTCCACGCCCGCAAGATGTGCGCGGCCCTGCAGGGGGCGACCTCGGGGGTGCGCCCGATCCTGTTCCGGCACGAGACCGGGGTCGGCCACGCGGGCCGTTCGGCCGACCGGGCGGCCGGCCTGGCCGCCGACATGCTCGCCTTCCTGGCCCGGGAGCTCGGCGGCCTCGACGACTAGGGGCTCAGGCCGATCGGGGCAGCGGGAGGGCGAGGGCCGTCGGCGGGGTGGTGGTCAGCGAGATCTCGAACCAGACCTTGTTGCGGCCGCCCTCCCTGACGATCCCCCAGCGGTCGGCCAGGGCGTCGAGCAGCGGGAGGCCGCGGCCGTTCGTCGCGGTGGCGGTCGCGTGGCGGGCGCAGGGGGGGTCGGGCGAACCCTCGTCCTGGACGCACACCCGCACCTCGTCGGCCGAGAACCAGACCGTCACGGTGAACACGCCGCCGTCGCCCGATCTGGAGTGCACGACCGCGTTCGTGGCGATCTCGCTGGTGAGCAGCACGGAGTCGTCGTGCAGCGGGTGGTCGCGGCCGATCGTGGCCGAGACCAGCCGGCGGGCCAAGACGACCTGGTCGCGGCCGCCCGCGAGCCGGGCGACCCTAGTCGTGTCGATGGAGTCGAGTGTGGTGACGTTCCCCGAACCGTTCATGCGTCCTCCTCGATGACTGCGCAAAGAAGACGCGCCGGTACGTGATCCGAGATGTCACGCGAAGGTGCGACTGTGCTTCCCTGGGGGAACCGGCCCTGCCGTAGCGTTGAGCCATGCTGACGCTGATGGCGGTGCACGCCCACCCTGACGACGAGGTCATGGGCACCGGGGGGAGCTTCGCGAAATACGCCGCCGAAGGGGTGCGCACGGTCCTGGTGACCTGCACGAACGGGGAGCAGGGCGACGGGCCCGGCGGGGTGAAGCCGGGGGAGCCGGGGCACTCCGAAGACGAGGTGGCCAAGCAGCGGCTCGCCGAGCTGGCCGAGTCGGTGGGCCACCTGACCATCACCCACCTCGAACTGCTCGGATACCACGATTCGGGCATGGACGGCTGGGCCGGAAACCACCGCCCCGAGGCGTTCGCCAACGCCGACTTCGACCAGGCCGTGGCCAAGGTGGCGGCGCTGATGGAGCACTACCGGCCACAGGTCGTGGTGACCTACGACGCGAACGGCAACTACGGCCACCCCGACCACATCCAGGCCCACCGGGTCGCGGTGGCGGCGGCCGAGGCGACCGGGATCCCGGCGAAGTTCTACTACACGGCCGTGCCGCGGCGGATCATCCAGGCGTCGTACGCCGCCATGAAAGAGCAGGGCATGGACCCGGGCTGGGACCTGCCCGACGACTTCGGCACCCCCGACGAGCTGATCACCACGGTGGTCGACACCCACGAGCAGGCCGACGTGAAGCTGGCCGCGCTGCGGGCGCACGGCAGCCAGGGCGACAGCATCTCGCTGCTCTCGATGCCGCCCGAGACCCAGCGGCTGGCCATGTCGGCCGAACACTTCATCCGGGTGTTCAGCAAGGTGGCGGCCCCCGACCACGAGGACGACCTGTTCGCGGGGCTGCGATGAAGATCCACGTGCCCGACGAGGTGCTCGGCGACCTGCGGCGGCGGCTCGAACTGACCCGGCTGCCCGCCGACGAGGGCAACGACGACGGGTTCTACGGGGTGCCCGTCGCCCGGGTGCGGGAGCTGGTCGGCTACTGGCTCGACGGCTACGACTGGCGTAAGGCCGAGGCGGCCATCAACGCCTACGACCACGAGCAGGTCGAGGTCGACGGCGTGCCCGTCCACTACATGCGCCGCCCCGGCGTCGGGCCCGACCCGACGCCGCTGATCCTCACCCACGGCTGGCCGTGGACGTTCTGGCACTGGTCGAAGGTGGTCGACGCGCTCGCCGACCCGGCCGCGCACGGCGGCGACCCGGCCGACGCGTTCGACGTCATCGTGCCGTCGCTGCCCGGCTTCGGCTTCCCCGGGCCGCTGCACGACCGGCCCGACCTGAACTTCTGGATGGTCGCCGACCTCTGGCACACCCTGATGACCGAGGTGCTCGGCCACGAGCGCTACGCCGCGGCCGGTTGCGACATCGGCGCGTTGATCAGCGGGCAACTCGGCCACAAGTACGCCGGCAGCCTCTACGGCATCCACATCGGCTCGGGCCAGAAGCTCACCCTGTTCAACGGCGACCGGGGGTGGGACCTGGCCCAGGGCCAGGTGCTGCCCGACGACCTGCCGCCGGAGATCAGAGACCGGATCGTCGCGCTCGACCGGCGGTTCGCCTCCCACCTGGCCGTGCACGTGCTCGACTCCTCGACGCTGGCCCACGCCCTGTCGGACTCCCCGGCGGGCCTGCTGGCCTGGCTGCTCAAACGGTGGGACGGCTGGAGCGACGGCGACGCCTTCACCCCCGACGACCTGCTCACCCACACGATGATCTACTGGGTGAACAATTCGATCGGCACGTCGATGCGCTACTACGCCAACGCCAACCGCCACCCCTGGACCCCCTCCCACGACCGCGTGCCGCAGGTCGAGGCCCCGACGGGCATCACGTTCGTCGGCTACGAGAACCCGCCCGGCGTCACCACCGGCCGGCGGGTGGCCGCCTTCGCGGCCGGTGACCGGGGCGGCTGGTACAACCACGTGAACCTGACCGCCCACGACCGGGGCGGCCACTTCATCCCGTGGGAGATCCCCGACGAATGGGTCGACGACCTGCGGCGGACGTTCAGGAAGATCCGGGGTTAGCGCGGCGCTCGTAGAGGGCCTTCTCGCGGGCGTTGCGGGTGAGCCCGGCCGCCTCGCGGAAGGCCGCCCTGGCCTCCTCCGCCCGGCCGGCGCGTTCGAGCAGGTCGCCGCGTACGGCCGCGAGGTGCGGGTTGCCGGTGAGGGGCAGGCCGTCGAGGATCGCCAGCCCGGCCTCGGGCCCTTCGGCCATGCCGACGGCCACGGCGCGGTTGAGTTCGACGATCGGCGAGGGGGCCACGTGGGCGAGCAGCCGGTAGAGGTCGGCCATCCGGGCCCAGTCGGTGTCGGCGAAGGTCAGGGCCCGGGCGTGGACGGCGGCGATGGCGGCCTGGAGGCCGTACGGGCCGAGGACCCCGGTCGACTCGGCGCGGGCCAGCGCCTCGAGACCCCGGCGGATCAGCAGCCGGTCCCATCTTGAGCGGTCCTGGTCGGCGAGCAGGACCGGTTCCCCGCCGGGGCCGACGCGGGCCGCCAGGCGGGACGACTGGATCTCCAGCAGCGCCTGCAGCCCCGCCGCCTCGGAGGACGCGGGCATCAGCGCGGCCAGCACCCGGGCCAGCCGCAGCGCCTCGAAGCACAGGTCGGTGCGGGTCCACGACTCGCCCGAGGTCGCCGCGTAACCCTCGTTGAAGATCAGATAGATCACTTCGAGGACGGAGGCAAGGCGGGCCGGCAGCTCCTCGGCGGGTGGCAGCTCGATCGGGACCTTCCGGAGCGCCGTCTTGGCCCGGTAGACGCGCTGCCCGACCGTCGGTTCGGGCACCAGGAACGCGCGGGCGATCTCGGCCGTGGTGAGCCCGCCGAGCAGCCGCAGCGTCAGGGCCAGCCGCCCTTCGACGGCCACCTCGGGATGGCAGGCCGTGAAGATCAGCGTCAGCAGTTCGGGCTCGGGGCCGGGCGGCGGCCGCAGGGCGAGTTCGCGGAGTTTCTCCTCGTAGACGCCCTGCCGCCGCAGCTGGTCGATCGCCTTCCGCTTGGCCGTCGTGGTCAGCCAGCCGCCCGGGTTCGCCGGCACGCCCTCGGCCGGCCACGACTCCAGGGCCAGCACGAAGGCGTCCTGAGCCGACTCCTCGGCCAGGCCGAGGTCGCCGGTCATCCGGGCCACGGTCGCGATGACCTTGGCCGACTCGATGCGCCAGACGGCCTCTACGGTGCGGATCGGATCGACGCTGCCCACGCCCTCAGAATGTCATCAGCGGATAGACGCGGGACACGCCCTCCCAGCCGGGCCACATCTCCCGGTGCAGCTTCATGAACCGGTTGGCCCACTCGACCGCCTCGGCCTCGTCGCGGACCTCGTAGACCGCGTAGCTGATCAGCTCCTTGGCCTCGGCGAACGGGCCGTCGGAGACGGTCAGCTTGCCGCCGACGACCTCGACCTCGGCGGCCAGCCCGCGCAGGCCGCTCTGGTCGACGAGGGCGCCGGCCTCGGTGGCCTCCTGGCCCAGCCGCATGATCGCCGACATGAGCTCGGCGGGCGGCGGGGTCTCGGGCTGGGCGGTGCGGGTCAGTGTGATCAGGTAGCGCATGGGTGTTCTCCGTTCGTTCTCGTGCGAACCTACGACCCCTCCACGAACGGCCGGCGGGTGTTTCGACAGCCGCCGGTTACTTTTTTCGGATTTCCGGCCATGCTTGTCAGGTGACCAGCAGGCCTCCCTATCCGGGGCTGGCGGCGTTCGACGCTGCGGACGCCGCCGTGTTCTTCGGCCGCGACGACCTCCTTGCCGACCTGCGGCGGCGTACCGGGAGCGAGAAGCTGGTCGTCGTCACGGGGGCCTCGGGGGCCGGGAAGACCTCCCTGGTCGACGTCGGGCTCGGCGGGCTGCGCCTGCGGCCGGGTGGTGATCCGGTCGGCGCGCTGCTGGCCGCCTTCGGGGCCACGATGGACCACGACCGGCTGGCCGCCGCGCCCCACCACCTCGACGAGCTCGGCGACCCGGGGCTGATCGTGGTCGACCGGTTTGAGGAGGTCTTCGCGGCCTGCCGCGACCTCGATGCGCGGCAGACCTTCATCGGGGCGCTGGCCGCCACGCGGGCCCGGGTGGTGCTGGTGCTGCGGGCCGACTTCACCGGCGACGCCGCCGCCTTCCCCGAGCTGGTCGCGGCCCTCTCCCGGCCGCTGCTGGTCTCTCCTCTTTCTCCGGACGACCTCCGCACGGCCGTCGAAAGGCCCGCCCTGACCCGCGGGGTGACCTTCGAGGAGGGCCTGGTCGACGAGATGCTCGCCGACCACAACGGCGACCTGCCGCTGCTGGCCCACACGCTGCGGGTGATGTGGGACCGGCGCGCGGGCGGCCCGATGACGTTCGAGGGCTACCGGGCCACCGGCCGGGTGACCGGCGCGATCCCGCGCAGCGCCGAGCGGGCGCTGGTGGGCAACGACGCCAGGGCGGCGCTGTCGGCGCTGGCCGGCCCCCACGGCACGCTGCGGCCGGGCCCGATGACGCCCGAGCTCGAACCGTTCGCGGTGGCCGGGCTGGTCCGGGCCGACGGCGAGACGGCCGAGCTGGCCCACGAGGCGGTGATCCGGGCCTGGCCCCGGTTCACGGCGTGGACGGAGGCCGATCGGGCGGCCGGTCAGGTGCGGCGGGAGTTCGCCGCCGACGCCGACCGGTGGGTGCTCAGCGGGTTCGCCGCGCCCCACCTCTACACCGGCGCCCGGCTCGCGGCGGCGCGGGCGGCGGTGCGGCGCATCCGGCGCGAGCTGACCCCGGCCGAGGTGGCGTTCCTGGAGGCGAGCGCGGCCCAGGAGTTCGCGGGGCGGCGGGCCGACGACAAACGCACCTTCGTGCGGGGCCTGGTCTCGATCGCGGCCGTGGCGCTGCTCGTGCTCAGCTTCGGGGCCACCGGCGCGCTGGCGCTGCTGGTCAGCGGGGCCACCCGCGACCGCGACGAGGCGGTCGACCGCGGCACGGTCGCCGTGGCCCGCCATCTGCTCGCCCAGGGTGACGCGCTGGCCGCCGACCAGCCGGTGCTGGCCCGGCTGCTGCGGCTGGCCGGGGCCGAGATCGCGCCCGGGTTGCCCGAGTCGGCGGCGGGGCTGCGGGCGTCGGCGGCGCATCCCGCGCTCGACGTGCTGCGCCCGCCGGGCGTGGAGACCATGGTCGTCAGCGCCACCGGCATGCCGGCCACCACCTCGGGCGGTGACGTCACGCTCTGGCAGGGCGGCGTCCGGCTCGCGGTCGTGCACGCCCACGACGACCCGATCAGCGCGCTGGCCTTCACCCGCGACGGCCGCCGGTTCGCCACCGCGGCCTCCGACGGCTCGGTGCGGATCTGGGACACCGCCGCCCGCGACCTGCTGGCGGCCGTCGACGACGGCGGCCTCGGGCGCAAGGCCGTCGCGTTCGGCCCCGGCGGGCGGACCATCGCCGTCGCCGCGGCCGGACGGCCCGTCACCATCTGGAACACCACCACGGCCCAGCCGGTGGCGCGGTTCCCGGCGGCGGGTGCGCGTCCGCTGGTGCTGTTCAGCAACGACGGCGACACCTTCTACACCACGACCGCCCGCGGCCTGGAGGTCTTCGACCTGCCGAGCGGGAAACGGCTGCGCCTGCTGCCCTCCGAGGGGGTCACCTCGGCCGCGCTCACCCCCAACACGCGCACCCTCGCCGTCGGCAGGGCCGACGGCGTCGTCGAGATCTGGGGCGTGGGGGAGCGCGAGTTCGTGCTGCGGGGCCACGTGGCCGCCCACGACCGCGCGGTCGAGGCCGTCGCGTTCAGCCCCGACGGCGGCACCTTCGCCACCGGGGGCGGCGACGAGGCGGTGCGGATCTGGGAGACCGCGGGCCGCCGCCGCGTCGGCGACACGATCACCGGCCACACCGGCACGGTCGTCGCGGTCGCCTTCACGCCCGACGGGCACACCCTGCTCACCGCGGCCACCGACCGGACCGTCCGGGTCTGGAACATGGCGGCGTACGACTCCGTGCTCGACCTGACCATCCGGGTCGCCGACCCGAAGAACGGCCGGTTCGCCACGGTCGACGCCATCGCCTTCAGCCAGGACGGCTCGATCTTCGCCACCGGCGACGCCGCCGGCACGGTGCGCCTCTGGCGGACCGCCTCACGGACCCCGCTCGGGGTGCCGATCAAGACGGGCGCCTCCGGGGTGCACTCGATGGTGTTCGACCCCACGACCGGCGGCCTGGTCGTGCTGGGCGCCGACAACGTGATCAGCCTGCTCGACGTCGACAGCCGCACCAGCCAGCCCCTGTGGGCCAACCCGCCGCAGGAGGTCACCAACCACGGCGTGCTCGGCCCCGACGGCCGCACGCTCGCGCTGGCCTACGGGCCGGGCGTGGAGTTGTGGGACAACCAGACCCGGCGGCTGACCGGGCGGCTCGGCGGCCACGACGGCGACGTGCGCGCGGTGGCGTTCAGCCCCGACGGGCGGCTGCTGGCCACCGGGGGCGCCGACCGGGTGATCCGGTTGTGGGACCCGGTCAAGGCCGTCGCCGCCGGTCCGGCCCTGCTGGGGCACACCGGCGACGTGCTCTCGGTCGCGTTCAGCCCCGACGGCAGCGTGCTGGCCAGCGGCGACGTCAGCGGGGTGGTCCGCTTCTGGGACATCGCGACCGGCCGGCCCCTCGGCGCCTACCACGGCCGCACCCCGGCCGACGGCGCCCCGGCGTTCGCGGCGAGCGCGCTGGCGTTCAGCCCCGACGGGGGCACCCTCGTGGGCGGCGGCCGGTTCACCGCGCCGGGCCAGCCGGCCCTGGAGATCTGGGACTCGACGCTCTACGGCGTGGACGCCCGCGACCTCGTCTGCGACCAGGCCGGTCGCACCCTCACACCCGAAGAGTGGCGCGCGCACGTACCCGGTCAGCCCTACCGGCGGCTCTGCTGACCATCGGGCGGGTGCGGCGGTAGGCCACCGGGCCCTGGCCGTCGCGCAGGCCGTCGAGCAGGCGGTCGAGGTGGACGAGCAGCTCGCCGTGCAGGTGCCAGTGGCCGGGGTCGTTCCGGAGCACCGCGCCGAGTTCGCCGCGCAGGCGGCGGCCCTCGGCCAGTGAGCGGTCGAGCTCGCCGGTGAGGCGCTCGGCCTCCTCGGGGCAGCAGGTGGTGGCCGCCTCGGCGTAGTCGCGGGTGGTCTGGGCCAGGTCGTGCAGCACCCCGGCCAGGCGCTCCCGGACCTCGGGCTCCCACATCCGCAGGCCGGTGCGGTCGCTGATGCTCCGGGCCAGGCCGCGTACGGTCGGGATCGCGCGTTCCAGGGTGTCGAGGGCCTCCCGCAGGGCGCGGCTGTGGCCGGAGCCGGCGCCTCCGCGCAGCCGGGCGGTCTCGTCGGCGGTGTCGACGGCCGCCTCGACCCGGTGGATCTCCGCGGTGAGCCTCCTGGCCTGGTCGGTCCAGCGGGCGACGGCCTCCGGGCCGGGTTCGGCGGCCAGCCCGGCGGCCATGTCGTCGAGGAGCCCGGCCACCCGGCCGCCGAAGTCGGCGATGGCCCGCTCGGCCGGGCGCAGCCGCGCCGGGGTGGCCACGAAGACGGTGACCAGCCCGACGGCCGCGCCGATCAGGGTCTCCACGATCCGGTCGGCGGCGGCCGGGCCGGTGCCGAACTGGAGGATCAGCATCGCGCTGATCGGCACCTCCAGCAGGTGCTCCCGCAGTTTCAGCAGGTGGCCGAGGCTCAGGGCGACGGCGACGGACAACCCGAGGCTCCACCAGCTGAGCCCGAACAGCCCGCTCATCACCACCGACACCAGGACTCCGGCCGCGACGCTGACGATCCGCCCTCCGGCGTGCTTCAGCGTCCGGAAGAACGAGACCTGGACGACGAGCATCGCGGTCAGCGGGGCCAGCGTGGGCGCCCTGGTGTCGAGCAGCACGAGCGCGATCACGTACGCGGCCATGGCCGTGACGACCAGGCGGGCGATCGACGTCAGACGTTCCGGCATGCGGGTATCCACCTCCCCCGAATAAGACATTTCTTGACAAACGGCATGCCTGGGGGTGGATATTTCCTGGGTCCGGCAAAACCGAAGGGCCGGGTGGATCACCCGGCCCTTGGTCTTCCGCTGTTACGGCTTCGCGGTGAACGCCGACGGCACGTACATCTCGGTCTCCGGCTTGGCCTCGCCGACGAAGGTGAACCTGGCGGCTTCGCCCTCACCCTCGACGTCGACCTTGACGACCTGGCCGGGACGCAGCTCCCCGTAGAGGATCTTCTCCGACAACGAGTCCTCCAGCTCACGCTGGATGGTCCGGCGCAGCGGCCGGGCGCCCAGGACGGGGTCGTAGCCTCGGTCGGCCAGCACCTGCTTGGCGGCCGGGGTCACCTCCAGAGCCATGTCGCGGTCCTTCAGGCGGGCGTCCACCTGGGCGAGCATGAGGTCGACGATCTGGATGATCTCGGTCATGCGCAGCTGGTGGAAGACGACGGTGTCGTCGACACGGTTGAGGAACTCGGGCCGGAAGTGCTGCTTGAGCTCCTCCTGGACCTTGGCCTTCATCCGGTCGTAGTTGCCCTCGACGTCGTTGTTCTTGGCGAACCCGACCCCGATGCCCTTGCTGATGTCACGGGTGCCGAGGTTGGTGGTCATGATGATGACCGTGTTCTTGAAGTCGACCACCCGGCCCTGGGCGTCGGTCAGGCGACCGTCCTCCAGGATCTGCAGCAGGCTGTTGAAGATGTCGGGGTGGGCCTTCTCGATCTCGTCGAACAGCACCACCGAGAACGGCTTGCGCCGCACCTTCTCGGTCAGCTGACCGCCCTCTTCGTAACCGACGTAACCGGGAGGCGAGCCGAACAGCCGGGAGACGGTGTGCTTCTCCATGAACTCCGACATGTCCAGCATGATCAGCGCGTCCTCGTCCCCGAACAGGAACTCGGCGAGCGCCTTGGACAGCTCGGTCTTACCGACACCCGAGGGGCCGGCGAAGATGAACGAGCCGCCGGGCCTTCTGGGGTCCTTCAGGCCCGCCCGGGTACGCCGGATCGAGCGGCTCAGGCCCTTGATCGCGTCGTCCTGGCCGATGATGCGCTTGTGCAGCTCGTCTTCCATCCGGAGGAGACGCTGCGACTCCTCTTCGGTGAGCTTGAAGACGGGGATGCCGGTGGCGGTGGCCAGCACCTCGGCGATGAGCTCCTCGGTGACCTCGGCCACGACGTCCATGTCGCCGGCCTTCCACTCGCGCTCGCGGCGTTCCCGCTTGAGCGAGAGCTGCTTCTCGTTGTCGCGGAGGGCGGCGGCCTTCTCGAAGTCCTGCGCGTCGATCGCCGATTCCTTGTCGCGGCGCACGTTGGCGATCTTCTCGTCGAAGTCGCGCAGGTCGGGCGGGGCGGTCATGCGGCGGATGCGCATGCGCGAGCCGGCCTCGTCGATCAGGTCGATCGCCTTGTCGGGCAGGAACCGGTCGGAGATGTAGCGGTCGGCGAGGGTCGCGGCGGCCACCAGAGCGCCGTCGGTGATCGACACGCGGTGGTGGGCCTCGTAGCGGTCGCGCAGACCCTTGAGGATCTCGATCGTGTGCGACAACGAGGGCTCGGCGACCTGGATCGGCTGGAAACGACGCTCCAGAGCGGCGTCCTTCTCCAGGTGCTTGCGGTACTCGTCGAGCGTGGTCGCGCCGATCGTCTGGAGTTCGCCACGGGCCAGCATCGGCTTGAGGATGCTGGCGGCGTCGATCGCGCCCTCGGCCGCGCCCGCACCCACCAGGGTGTGCAGCTCGTCGATGAACAGGATGATGTCGCCGCGGGTGCGGATCTCCTTGAGCACCTTCTTCAGGCGCTCCTCGAAGTCGCCGCGGTAGCGGCTGCCGGCGACGAGCGCGCCCAGGTCGAGGGTGTAGAGGTGCTTGTCCTTCAGCGTCTCGGGCACCTCGCCCTTGACGATCTTCTGGGACAGGCCCTCGACGACGGCGGTCTTGCCGACGCCGGGCTCGCCGACGAGCACCGGGTTGTTCTTGGTGCGGCGGGACAGCACCTGCATGACCCGCTCGATCTCCTTCTCGCGCCCGATCACCGGGTCGAGCTTGCCCTCGCGGGCGGCCTGGGTCAGGTTGCGGCCGAACTGGTCGAGCACCAGCGAGGTCGAGGGGGCGCTCTCCTGCGGCCCGCCGGAGGCCGCGGCCTCCTTGCCGCCCTGGTAGCCGTGCAGCAGCTGGATGACCTGCTGGCGGACCCGGTTGAGGTCGGCGCCCAGCTTCACGAGGACCTGGGCGGCCACGCCCTCGCCCTCGCGGATGAGCCCGAGCAGGATGTGCTCGGTGCCGATGTAGTTGTGGCCGAGCTGCAGCGCCTCGCGTAGCGACAGCTCGAGAACCTTCTTGGCACGCGGGGTGAAGGGGATGTGGCCGGAGGGGGCCGACTGGCCCTGGCCGATGATCTCCTCGACCTGCTGGCGGACGCCTTCGAGGCTGATGCCGAGGCTCTCGAGGGCCTTGGCGGCGACGCCTTCGCCTTCGTGGATGAGGCCAAGCAGGATGTGCTCGGTGCCGATGTAGTTGTGGTTGAGCATCCGGGCCTCTTCTTGGGCCAGGACGACCACCCGCCGCGCTCGGTCGGTGAACCTTTCGAACATCTCTCGCCGCTCCATGGAGTCCGGGGGGCCCTGTTACTCCATAGAACGCGGTAATTGGAGTGATGGGTACCGAATACGCGATAGGCGAACTTCACTCAGGGCGTACGGTCAGCCAGGTTAGAGCGGGCGGGAAGTGCTGCGACCACCAGTAGATGTCGTGGCCGCCGGCCCACTCGACGTGGCGGACCTTCGCGCCGGCGGCGGTCAGCTTCACGGCCCAGTCGTCGGCCGCCCACCGGAAACCCGATTCGAGGGTGCCGCCGCCGACGTAGTTCCGGGTCAGGGCGTGCAGCTCGGTCTCCGGGGGGATGCCGGGGCTGAGCCCGAGCGCGCCGGAGAAGACGTCGGGCCGCCGCTGGGCCGCGTTCAGCGCCCAGACCGCGCCGCTCGACGCCCCGGCGGTCAGCCAGACGCCCGAGGCGGGGAACCGCTCGTCGGCCCACGGGATCACCTCGTCGGTGACGAAGGCGAGGTGGGCGGCGAAGCGCTCGGGGTCGTGGGCGGGGAGGTACTCGTGCGACCTCGGGTCGCCGTCGCCCGACTCGGCGCAGAAGACGCCCGCCACGGCCACCGGCGGGCAGGTGCCGGCCAGCATCGCCGCCTCGATCACCGGGGCGAACGCGGCCAGCATCTGGCCGTCGGCCAGGCAGACCGCCGGCACCAGGCCCTGAATTCCGGGCGGTACGTAAAGGGCGATCGTGCGGGGTTCGCCGAGGAAGTCGAGCCGGTGCTCCTCCAGGGTGCCGCGGAGCTCGGCGACCTCGGGCAGCGCCGGAGGCGCCAGCTTCCCGCGCCACTCGCGCTCGGCCACCATCGTGGGGGCGTCGGGGCAGACGTACACGCTGATCACCGACTCGTCGAGGCGGCGGATGCGCAGCGACGCCTCCCAGAGGTCGTCGGCGCCGTCGACCGGCCACATGAGGAACTGGACGCCGCCGGAGATCCGGGGATGGTCGCACGACCCGCGCCAGACGATGTGCAGCACGTCGTCCTCCGACCAGACGGCCAGGTCGTCGTCGTCGAGGCGGGCACGCAGGGCGGCGGGGTCACGCGGGGTCCAGACCCGCCTGATCTCGGCGTCGGGCGGCAACTTCTCGGTCCAGTTCTCGGCCGCTCTGAGCTTGTTGGCGGTGACGAGCGACCGCAGATGCTGGGCGACGGTCTCACGACCTGCGGCGGCGCGCTCATCGTCAGTGACGGCATGGTCGTAGGCGGCCTCTAATTCGCCATCTATTTCATATGTCCATACATCCAGACGATCTGCCACGTTGCGAACGTACACAATGGAGTAATGGACCGCGAGAAAATCTCACTCGCCGGCGCCCAGGAGACGATGCTCGCCACCCTGTGGAGCCGAGCTCTCGACAGTCGCTCCCCCCGCTCGATCCTGAAGGACGAGACCGCGCAGCAGGCCGTCGAGCGGATCGACTACGACTTCGCGAAGACCGGCATCACCCCCATGACCGCGGCCGGGGTCGCCCTGCGGGCCCTGCGCATCGACGAGTGGACCCGGGACTTCCTCCGGCGGCACCCTGCCGCGACCGTGTTACACCTCGCCTGCGGGCTCGACACCCGGGCCCAGCGCATCGACCCCGGTCCGCTCGTGCGCTGGATCGACCTCGACTATCCCGAGGTGCTGGAGCTGCGTGACCGGGTGATCGACCGGCCCGACGGCGACTATCACAACATCGCCTCGTCGGTCACGAGCGAGAAGTGGCTGACCGCGGTGCCCGACGACCGGCCGACGGCGGTCGTGTTCGAGGGCCTGTCGATGTACCTGCGCGAGGACGACGGCCGCCGCCTGATCGAGCGGCTGACCGCCAGGTTCGCGACGGGCGAGCTCATCTTCGACTGCCAGAACTCGACCGGGATCCGGCTCCAGAAGTTCAACCGGCCGGTCCGGCAGGCCGGCGCGACCCTCTACTGGGCGATCGACGATCCGCGCGTGCTGGAGTCGTGGCATCCCGGGCTGACGCTGCGGGAGGCCCAGCGGGTGGTCGACATGCCGGGCGTCGAGGACTATCCGCCGGCCGGCCGCGCGGCGATGTGGATCATGGCGCACCTGCCCGGGTTCCGGAACATCGGCCAGATCCTGCGCTACTCCTGGGGCTGACGCCGGAACCGTCCGGAGAGCCACGCCGCGAAGGCGAAGCAGAGGGCGGCGGCCACGACGTAGACCACGAAACTGCTCTGTGGGGTGACGCCCGTGATCGTGAGGAAGAGCACGGCCGTCGCCGCCGAGCCGCCGAGGGCCACCCTCCCGGCGGGCCGGACCCCCAGCAGCGCGAGGGCGACCCAGGCGAGCGCCGTCGCGACCGCGTAGGCGGTGCCGACCAACGGGAGGATGCACTCCAGGCCGCCTGAGCAGATGGCGTCGCCGATCCCGGTCTCGGACATGAAGCGGCCGAGGAGGGCGGCGACGGGAAGGAGAGCGGCGCCGACGGCGACGGCTTTCACGAGCTCAGAGGTTTTCGGCAATTCGACACCCATGTCGCCAATATCCCGATATTCGAAGTCGGAGGAATGAGTACGCCTACTCAATATGGGCCGTTCCCGCCACTCGTCGGGAATCGCCCACCGCTTGGCGCTTGGGACTCACGTAAGCCCTGATCAGGATGTGAGACATGACAGCCGTACCGTTCGACCCCGAGCTCGCCGCCGCGCTCACGGTCATCTCGCAGAACATGCCGTCGTCGCTCACTCCCGAAATGATCCCACTGCTCCGCCAGGGGATGTCCGGCCTCGCGCCCGCCGAGGACCTCACCCTCGGCGGCATCGTCGACCTCACCGACGTCGACCTCGGCGACGGGGTGTCGGTGGTCGTCTGCCGTCCGGTCGCCGCGCCGACGCCCGCGCCGGTCGTGTACTGGATCCACGGCGGCGGCATGATCATGGGCGACCACCGGGTCGGCCTGGCCGACCCGCTGGCGTGGGCGGTGGAACTCGGGCTGGTCGTCGTCAGCGTCGACTACCGCCTCGCCCCCGAGCACCCCGACCCGGCGCCCGTCGAAGACTGCTACCGGGGCCTGGTCTGGCTCGCCGAGAACGCCGCCGAGCTGGGCGTCGACCCGGCCAGGATCGTCGTCGCGGGCGGCAGCGCCGGCGGCGGCCTGGCGGCGGGCACCGCCCTGCTGGCCCGCGACCGGGGCGGCCCCGGCCTGCTCGGCCAGCTGCTCATCTACCCGATGCTCGATGAGCGCAACGACACCGTCTCCAGCCACCAGATGTCCGGGCTCGGCATCTGGGACCACACCTCCAACGAGACCGGCTGGTCGGCCCTCCTCGGCGACCGCCGCGGCGGCCCCGACGTGTCGATCTACGCCTCGCCCTCACGGGCCGCCGACCTGTCGGGCCTGCCGCCCGCGTTCGTGGACGTCGGCTCGGCCGAGACGTTCCGCGACGAGGACGTCGCCTACGCGACCGCGATCTGGCAGGCGGGCGGGCAGGCCGAACTCCACGTGTGGCCGGGCGGCTTCCACGGCTTCGACGTGATGGTCCCGCAGGCGGCGTTGTCGCAGCGGGCCAAGCAGGCCCGGCTCGACTGGCTGCGCCGCCTGTTGGGCCACTGATCCTCTGAGGGAGACTGGGGAGATGCGGGAGCTCGTCGGACGATTGGCCGCGCTCGACCCTGACGCCAGCGCCGCCGTGCAGGTCATCGCCTACTTCGACCGGCTCGCCGAAGGGCGGGCGGGGCTGGAGGCGACCGTGCGCGGGGCCGCGGTGCTGGCCGGGTGCGCCGCCCGGCTGGTCGACGAGGAACGCGCCGTCTTCCTGCGGGTGCTGGCCGACGGCCACCGCGACGACCACCCCTCCGACGACGACCCCGGCTGGCCGAGGGTGCGGTCGGGGGAGGTCGAACTGGTCCTGGAGAAGCCCGGCCCGCCCTCTCCCGTCGATCTGATGGTGCTCGAACGCGGCGTGGCGCTGGCCCGCGACGTGCTCGACCGGACCCGGGGCCGGGCCCCCGACCCCGCGCTGGTGGAGCTGGTCGTCGACGCCTCGGCGGGCGAGACCGCCCGGCTCCACGCCGCCAAGCGGCTGCGCCTGGGAGAACGGGCCCGCGCCATCGCCCTGCCCGACGGGGTCGTGCTGGTCGAGCCCGACGGGCCGGCCCGCCACCCGCTGGGCGGGGTCCGCGCCGGGGTGGGGCCGGTCGTGCCGGTGGGACGGCTGCCGAAGTCGTACGCCGACGCGAGGGTCGCGCTCAGGTTCGCCGACGACGTGCTCGGGCCAACGGTGGTGCGGTTCGACGACCTGGGCGGCCTGGCCGCCGTCGCGGCGGCGATCGGCCCGGCGACCGCCCCCGCGCCCGACGTGGTCACGCTCGGCGGGCTGCCCGCGTGGGCGCTGGAGACGCTGCACGCGGTCGTCACGTCGACCAGCCTGCGGACCGCCGCGACCCACCTCACCCTCCACCATTCCACGCTCGTCGACCGCCTCGGGCGGGCCGAACAGCTGCTCGGATGGGAGGTGCGCGGGCCCGAGGGGCGGTTCCGGCTCCAGTTGGCGTTCGCGCTGCGGCGGCTGCACGCCCACCCGCAATAGGCTGTCGCGCGTGGCCACGTTCAGGATCAGTGAGGCAGCGGCGATCCTCGGCGTGAGCGCCGACACCGTACGCCGCTGGGTCGACTCGGGGCGGCTCGCCGCCAGCCGTGACGAGCACGGCAGACGGCTGATCGACGGGCCCGACCTGGCCGCCTTCGCCCGCACCCAGATCGCCGGCGAGCCGGGCGGGGCCACCTCGTCGGCCCGCAACCGGTTCAGGGGGATCGTCACCGAGGTCGTGCGCGACACCGTGATGGCCCAGGTGGAGATCGCCGCCGGGCCGTTCAGGGTGGTGTCGCTGATGAGCCGTCAGGCCGCCGACGAACTCGGGCTGGAGCCGGGGGCGGTCGCGGTGGCGGTGGTGAAGTCGACCAACGTGGTGGTCGAGCTCTCCTAGGCGCGGTGGGTGCGATGGGGGCGGCGCGCGTGACGTACGCCGAGGGCCTCGGAGACCGAGCCGCAGACCCGCAGCCCCTCGGCGGCGAGCAGCCCGTTGATGCGCAGGACCTGCCGGGCCGGGGCGGCCAGGGTGAGGCTCCCGCCGCGGCCGCGTAACTCCTCGTCGGCGCGGCGGAGGGTGAGCATGCCGCCCAGATCGCTGAAGGTCAGGCCGGCCGCGGCGACGACGACGCGGGTGACCTTCCGTGCGTGCAGGCCGATCAGAGTGGCCTCGACGACCGGCTGGGTGAACATGTCGAGTTCGCCCACCAGTGACATGATCACGGTGCCGTGGCCGATGTCGGTGATGTCGACCGCCAGGTGCATGTGCGCCCCCTTCGCTCGGTAGTCACCGTCTCAGCCCATAGTCACCTTTGCGCGACACTCTGACCACTAAGGTGGGATCCCAGTCATCCGGGGTGCCGGATATGTTGACGACTGTGATCCTTCACGAGAATCCCTGGGTCTCGCTCATGGACGTCGGCGGCTACGTGTACTCACACGAGACCCGCTGCCAGGGACGCATCGTGGCGGTGCTGCCCTATCGGGAGACGCCCGGCGGACGGGAGTTCCTGGTCCGGTCGGAGATCACGCCCTGCTGGGGGCCCGATCCCGTCCTGTCGGCGGTGACGGGCGGCTACGAGGGCGGCGACATCGCCGACGACGCGGTCAGGGAACTGGAAGAGGAGACCGGTTATCTCGTCAGGACGGCCGACCTCGTTCCGCTGGGGGAGTCCTACGCGTCGAAGTCGGCCGACACCGTCTACACGCTCTACGCGGTCGACGTCAGCGGGCTGACGCCGGGTGAGGCGCTCGGCGACGGTTCGGCGCACGAGAGCTCGGCCACGACGCGCTGGCTGGGGCCGGCCGAACTGGCGCAGGTCCGCGATCCGCAGGTGGCGGTCATGTACCTGCGCCTATTGGCGGACGGTTAGAAGAGCACCGTCGCCAGTTCGCGCCACTGCGTCAGCGGCAGTTCGCCCGCCGGGGTGCCCAGCACCTGGAGGCACACGTGGTCGGCGCCCGCGTCGCGGTGCTGGTTGAGGCGCGCGGCGCACTGCTCGGGCGTGCCCCACGCGAACAGGGCGTCGATCAGCCGGTCGCTGCCCCGGCCGCTCACGTCGTCGTCGGTGAAGCCGCCGCGCCGCCAGTTGTTCACGTAGTTGGGCATGGCCAGATAGGGGTGCAGGGCCTCGCGGGCCAGCTGGCGGGCACGGGCCGGGTCGGTCTCCAGGACG
Organism: Herbidospora sakaeratensis; assembly: GCF_001570525.1. Lineage (GTDB taxonomy): Bacteria > Actinomycetota > Actinomycetes > Streptosporangiales > Streptosporangiaceae > Herbidospora > Herbidospora sakaeratensis. The sequence goes on along the minus strand of NZ_BBXC01000011.1, from coordinate 436,797 downwards.
ACACCCTGCTCGCTGGCGACCAGGCGGCCGGGGCCGATCGCCGACCGGGTCGCGGCGGTCTGCTCGGGCGTCACCAGATAGGGGTGGGCGCCCGCCGCCCGGTTCTTGGCGACCTCGATCATCTTGGGGCCGAGGGCGGCCAGCACGCGGCGGTCGGCGGTCACCCCCTCCTTGTCGAGCTCGTCGAGGTAGGAGGTCATGGCCGCGAGCGGCTTCTGGTAGGCGCCGGGGCGGAACCGGTCGACCATGCTCTCGTGGCTGACCCCGAGGCCGAGCAGGAACCGGCCGCTGTGGGCCGAGCCGAGGGCGCGGGTGCGTTCGGCGGTCTCGCGGGCCGGGGTGGACCAGATGTTGGTGATGCCGGTGGCGACGGTGACGTCGGTCGTGGCGGCGAGGATCTTCTCGGCGGTGTCGAGACCGCTGTCGGTCCCGCCGGGGACCCAGAGCGCGCCGTAGCCGAGCTTCTCCAGTTCGGCCGCCGCCCGGCCGACCTCGGCCGGGTTGTCGGTCCGGAACTCCCGGGCCCAAACGCCGTAGGGTTTCATGTCGCCTCTTTCGTATGTTCCCGCCGGGGTGAACGGCGTTACCTGGTGACGTACCGTGATCAACAGCTGCCTAACCCCGCTTCGGCGTCCTCCGGTCGTGAATATCGGTGAATCCAACCCTGTCGCTTACCGAACGTGGCGAGCCTGCCCTTTTCGCAGGTAGGGGTGGATGAGAATTCGATTTCATCGCTGTTCTGCAATTTGATCCGGGCAAACGGATGGGCCATTGTCTAACGGCGTTGGGCGTTACCCTCTAAGGCAAAAGTTCACAGAGTAGAAGAGGTGCCATGGCCCGGCCCAAGGTTCCGCTGATCTCCCGGAGAAAGGTCCTGGAAACGGCGCTGGCGATCGTCGACGAGGAGGGGCTCGACGCTCTCAGCATCCGCCGGCTGGGCGAGGCCCTGAACGTCAACGGGGCATCCCTCTACCATCACTTCCGGAACAAGGACGAGATCCTCGACGGGGTCACCCAGCTCGCGCTGGACAGCGTCGAGTTCCCCGTCACCGACCATCCGAGCTGGCGGGTCTGGTTACCGCTGACGGCCTACCGCACCCGCGCCGCGCTGGTCGCGCACCCGGGGCTGATCCCGGTGATGTTGCGCCGCGCCTCGATGGGCGGCACCCCGGAGGCCGAGGCGCTCGTGGCGCGGTTGCAGCGCGAGGGCGTGCCGCTCGGCATCATCGCGCCGGTGACCGAGAGCCTCGAACTGCTCGCGGTGACCAGCGCCCTCCAGGAGGTCGGGGCCCGGGTCCTCGGCGACGCGGCGGCCCCCTCCCGGCTGGAGGCGGCGCGCGGCGCGCGCGGGGTCTCACCGGGGGAGTTGTTCGAGGTGATGGTGTCGTCGACGATCTCGTTGGTGGAGAGCGCGATCGCGCTCAAGGGGTCGCGTGAGGCGCTCGACCGGGTGCCGGTCGCGCCGGCGAAAGGCGGCCGCGGGAAGCGGTCCTAATTAGACGTTAGTGCTGGTTGATGCCATAGTTTCGCCCGTGCAGCGAGAATTGTGGTCGAACGACACTGATGTCCTGAAAGCCGTCGAACGCCGGGTTCTCTGGCTCTCGATGGCGATCGTCCACCACGCCAACCGGGTGCGGCCCAACCGCACCGGCCTCAAGGTGGGCGGCCACCAGGCGTCGTCGGCGTCGATGGTCTCCATCATGACCGAGCTCTGGTTCCGCCACCTGCGACCCGAAGACCGCGTGTCGGTCAAGCCGCACGCCTCGCCGGTCCTGCACGCCGTGAACTACCTGCTCGGCGACCTCGACAAGCGCTATCTCACCACCCTCCGCGAGTTCGGCGGCCTGCAGTCCTATCCCAGCCGCGCCAAGGACCCCGACCAGGTCGACTACTCGACCGGCTCGGTCGGCATCGGCGCCACCGCCCCGATCTGGGGCGCGCTGGCCCGCCGCTACGTCGACTCGATGACCTCGGGCGGCGGCGGGGGCCGCCAGTACTCCCTGGTCGGCGACGCCGAGCTCGACGAGGGCGCGGTCTGGGAGGCGATCGGCGACCCCATGGTGGCCGGCCTGGGGGAGATCGTCTGGATCGTCGACCTCAACCGCCAGTCGCTCGACCGGGTGGTCCCGGCGCTGGGCGCCCCGCGCCTCCAGGGCATGTTCGCCGCGGCGGGCTGGCAGGTCATCACGGTCAAGTACGGCGACCTGCTGGAGTCGCTGTTCCGCGAGAAGGGCGGCGAGGCGCTGCGCACCCGCATCGACGCCATGCCCAACCCCGAATACCAGCGGCTGCTGCGCTGCACCCCCGGCCAGCTCCGCGAGCGGCTGCCCGCCGGCGACCCGGAGATCGACGCGCTCCTCGCGACGCTGGACGACGACACGCTCACCCGCGCGATCAGGAACCTCGGCGGCCACGACTTCCCGGCCCTCAACCAGGCCTTCGCCGCGATCGACGACACCCGGCCGACGGTCATCTTCGCGTACACGATCAAGGGGCACGGGCTCGCGGTCGAGGGGCACCCGCAGAACCACAGCTCGCTGCTGACCGCCGAGCAGCTGGCCGAGCTCGCCGACCGGGTCGGCGCCGACCCCGGCGACCCCTGGGCGGCCTTCCCGGCCGACTCGCCCGAGGCCCGGTTCTGCGCCGACGTCAGCGCCGCGCTGAAGCGCCCGCCGGTCGCCACGATGGTGCCGCCCGACGTGCCGACCGACTTCGGCCGCATCCCGGCCGGCACCGCGACCACCCAGGCCGCGCTGGGCCGGACCCTGCTCGACCTCACCCGGTCGGCCCCCGAGGCGGCCCGCAGGGTCGTGACGCTCAGCCCCGATGTCAGTTCGTCGACCAACCTCGGCGGCTGGGTCAACAAGGTCGGCGTCTGGTCGGCCACCGAGCAGGTCGACTGGTTCGCCGACGACCCCGAGACGATCCTGCACTGGCGCGAGCGGCCCACCGGCCAGCACATCGAGCTCGGCATCGCCGAGACCAACCTCGTCGGGCTGCTGGGCGAGCTCGGCGCGACCTGGTCGCGGTGGGGGCAGCCGCTGCTGCCGATCGGGGTGCTCTACGACCCGTTCGTCCAGCGCGCCCACGAGCCCTGGTCGTTCGGCATCTACGCCGGCGGCCAGTCGATCCTGGTCGGCACCCCGTCGGGGGTCACGCTGGCCCCGGAGGGCGGCGCGCACCAGTCGATCACCACGCCGTCGCTCGGCCTGGAACAGCCGGGCTGCGTCACGTACGAGCCCGCGTTCGCCATCGACGTCGAGTGGACCCTGCTGGCCTCCCTGGCCAAGCTGGGCCGCCCCGACGGCAGGTCGGCCTACCTGCGCCTGTCGACCCGCCCGGTCGACCAGTCGCTCGCCGACGTGCCCGCCGACCCGGCGGTCCGCGAGCGGCGGCGACGGCAGGCGGTCGCGGGGGCCTACCTGCTGCGCAAGGCCCCCGACAACCCGGCGGTCACGATCGTGGCGATGGGCGCGACCGTGCCCGAGGCGCTCTCGGCCGCCGAGCGGCTCCAGCGGCTCGGCATCCGCGCGGACGTCGTCTGCGTCACCAGCCCGGGGTTGTTGTTCACCGCCACGCAGGCCAAAGCCGGCCGCGAGGACGGCGCGACCTGGGTGCTGGACGCCGCCTTCCCGGCGCACCGGGCCGCGCCGATGGTCACCGTCCTGGACGGGCACCCGCACACCCTGGCGTTCCTGGCCGGAATCAACAACGTCAAGGCGCGTCATCTCGGAGTGACCCGGTTCGGGCAGTCCGGCGATCTAGAGTCGGTCTACCGGTACCACGGGATCGACGCGGACGCCATCGTCGGGGCTGTCCTGGATGTGTCAGGTTGAGGTGTTCGCAGGTTGGATCTATGTCGTAAGCCCTACCATTTCGGACTCGTGACGAGAATTACTCGCTATTTCGTTGTCGCCGCCATGCTGATCACGGCGGGGGACGTGCTGGCGTCTCCGGCTCAGGCCGAGGCCAAAGCGTTCGTGCCCAAGTCCGTGGCGACGGCGAATCCGCTGTACAAGACGAAGTTCGGCACGGTCAGCTGCGGTGCGGGGTCGCCGCGGGCCGGTAGCCGTGCTTCATATCGCACCTACCTGATCAAGGTGAACAGCTGCCTGGCCACCGCCTGGCGCAAGTCGTTCGCCCAGGCGGGCAAGAAGTTCCGCGCGCCGAAGATGGTGGTCGTCAACACGCGCGGCAACACCTCGTGCGGCAAGTTCCCGGCCCGGTTCGTGGGCTACTACTGCTACAACACCGAGACGCTCTACATCTACCTGTGGAACACGCCGGTCAAGAACGGCTACGGGTTGTGGGGCGCGGAACTGCTCGCGCACGAGTACGGCCACCACATCCAGGGGCTGGCCGGGATCCGGGCCTACTCCCTGCAGGTGCCGGGGAACGAGACCTCGCGCCGCCTCGAACTCCAGGCGCAGTGCTTCTCGGGCGCGTTCCTGCGCAGCGTCGGCGGTTCGTTGCCGGGCATCGCCCAGAACATGGACTACGAGTTCGACTGGTACGTGAAGAACGGCGGCGACAAGGCGGGCGCGCCGCCCGACCACGGCAACGGGCCGAACAACGCCTACTGGCTGAAGCGGGGCTGGAGCACCGCGAGCCCCGGGTCGTGCAACACCTGGAGCGCCCCGCGCTCGCGGGTGGCCTGACGGGAACCGCGTGAAAGCGGGCCGCCCACCGGCGGCCCGCTTTCTGCGTCGAGAGGAGCCGACGTGATCGTCACCGGTGTCGCCGCCGGAGTGCCGTTCGCGGCGCTGAGCCCCGCCGAGCCCCGGCCGGACAGCCCGGTCGTGGTGGCCTGGCACCTGCTCGACGAGCCCCGCACCGAGACCGCGTTCGCGGCGGCCGTGCCGCTGCGCGACCTCGGCCACGCGTGGCGGTTCTACCTGGGCCTGCCGTTGTCGGGCTCGCGCTCCCCCGAGGGCGGGCTGGAGTCGCTCATGGGCGGCGACGTCGTGCTCGACGTGCACTGGCCGGTCGTCTCGGGGGCGGCGGCGGAGTTCCCGGCGGCCTGAGCCGAGCTGCGGGAGCGCTTCGGGATCGGCCACGACCGCGTCGCGCTGATGGGCGGCTCGGCCGGTGCGGCCGTCGCCCAGCTGGTGCTGGCCGAGGGCGGCTTCGACGTGCCGGCGATCGCGCTGGTCAGCCCGGTGACCCGGCTGCGCGCGGTCATCGACGGGCTCTCCGTCCACTACGGCATGACGTACGACTGGAGCCCGCCCGCGAGCGAGGTCGCCAGCCGGCTCGACTTCCCGGCCCGGGCCGACGACCTCGGGCCGGCGCCGATGTTGATCGTGGTCGGCGAGGACGACCTGGTCACCGCCTTCCGCACCCCGGCCGAGGCGCTGGTGGCGATGCGGACCGCGCCGACCGAACTCGTCGTGGTCGAGGACATGGGGCACGCGCCGGTCCACGAGGTCGACGCCATCGTGGCGGCCTTCTTCGGCGAGCACCTGTAGTCAGCAGGTCCGCAGGGCGTCGTCGACGAAGGTCATCGCCTCGGGATGGCCGCGCAGCAGGCCGAGGCTGTGGTCGCCGACCGGGAGGATCTTGAGCTGCCCCGTCTTCACCTGGGGCACCTGCTCGAACAGGGCCGTCGCGTTGGCGCCGAAGGCGGTCTCGGCGACCGCCCACAGGCTCGCCACCGGCTTGTTCTCCGAGAGGGGCGCCACGCCGCCCTCGATGCCGGTCAGCGGGGAGACCGCGATGGCGACGCACATCGGCAGGGTGGTCGCCCGCTGGGCGGCCAGCACCGCGATCGGGCCGCCGAAGGAGCTGCCCAGGACGGCCAGCTTGGTCGCGCCCTGGTCGTGCAGCCAGGTCAGCGCCCGGTGCAGGTCGGGGGCCAGCTCGCCGATCTCGCCGTCGCCCTCGCTGGAGCCGACGCCGCGCCGGTCCGGGACGATCACCCGTACTTCGAGCCGCTCGGCGAGCGCCGACATCTCGGGCAACCAGTCGCAGAGCGTGTGGCTCGCGCCGTGGGCGACGGCCATCCCGACCGCGGCGTCGGGCGGCCCGACCACCGCCGCGCCCAGCCGGACGCCGGACGCGGCCGTCAGGACCACCCGTTCGGCGCCGGGCGGCACGGTGTCGCACTGGTCGGCGAGCGGGCTGTCAGGGGCGGCGCCACACCCGGTGAGCAGGGCGAGCACGAGCAGGACGGCGAGTCGGGGCATGAGCCGGGATCTTAACAGTTGGATGATTCATAAACTTGTATCGTTCGTGTTTAGGGCGGTAAGTTGGTCGTCATGACGGCACCCAAGAGCCAGACCATCGCGGAGGAGTTGCGCGGGGCGGGACTGCGGGTGACGGCAGCCCGGGTCGCGCTGCTGGAGACCGTGCGGGGTGGCAACCACCTCGGCGTCGAAGACATCGCCTCGGGCGTCCGTGACCGAGTCGGTCACGTCTCCCTCCAAGCCGTTTACGAGGCCCTGCACGCGTTGACCGCGGCGGGGCTGGTCCGCCGGATCGAGCCGGCCGGTAGCCCGGCCCGGTTCGAAGGACGCGTCGGAGACAACCATCACCATGTCGTCTGCAGGTCGTGCGGCGCCGTCGCCGACGTCGACTGCGCCGTGGGTGAGGTGCCCTGTCTGACCGCGTCCGAGACCCACGGTTTCACGATCGACGAGGCCGAGGTCATCTATTGGGGCCGCTGCCCCAGCTGTTCCGCCACTGCGAGCTGAGATAGTCCGGAAGGATTTCGATGTCCGAGAACCACGACGCCATCGTCACCGACGCGAAGGACGAGGGCGTCTGCCCGGTCGCGCACGTGCGCGCCGCCCACCCGACCCAGGGCGGCGGCAACCGCCAGTGGTGGCCGGAGCGGCTCAACCTGAAGATCCTCGCCAAGAACCCGGCCGTCGCGAACCCCCTCGGCGACGACTTCGACTACGCCGCCGCCTTTGACGGCCTCGACCTCGCGGCCGTCAAGCGCGACATCGCCGAGGTGCTGACCAGCTCCCAGGACTGGTGGCCCGCCGACTTCGGCAACTACGGCCCCTTCATGATCCGCATGGCCTGGCACAGCGCGGGCACCTACCGCATCCAGGACGGCCGCGGCGGCGCCGGCGCCGGCCAGCAGCGCTTCGCGCCGCTGAACTCCTGGCCCGACAACGGCAACCTCGACAAGGCCCGCCGTCTGCTGTGGCCGGTCAAGAAGAAGTACGGCCAGAGCATCTCCTGGGCCGACCTGCTGATCCTCACCGGCAACGTCGCCCTCGAGACCATGGGCTTCCAGACCTTCGGCTTCGCCGGCGGCCGCGCCGACGTGTGGGAGGCCGAGGAGGACGTCTACTGGGGCCCCGAGTCGGTCTGGCTCGACGACCAGCGCTACACCGGCGACCGCAACCTGGAGAGCCCGCTGGGCGCCGTCCAGATGGGCCTCATCTACGTCAACCCCGAGGGCCCCAACGGCAACCCCGACCCGCTGGCCGCCGCCCGCGACATCCGTGAGACCTTCCGTCGCATGGCCATGAACGACGAGGAGACCGTCGCCCTCATCGCCGGCGGCCACACCTTCGGCAAGACCCACGGCGCCGGCCCGGCCGACCACGTCGGGGCCGACCCCGAGGCCGCCTCGATCGAGGAGCAGGGCCTCGGCTGGCGCAACACCTTCGGCACCGGCAAGGGCGCCGACACGATCACCTCCGGTCTTGAGGGCATCTGGACGACCAGGCCCACCCAGTGGACCAACGACTTCTTCGAGATCCTCTTCGGCTACGAGTGGGAGCTCTTCAAGAGCCCGGCGGGGGCCAACCAGTGGCGTCCGAAGGACGGCGCCGGCCAGGGCACCGTGCCCGACGCCCACGACCCGGCCAAGAAGCACGCCCCGACGATGCTGACCACCGACCTGGCCCTGCGCGTCGACCCGATCTACGAGCAGATCTCCCGCCGCTTCCTGGAGAACCCCGCCGAGTTCGCCGACGCCTTCGCCCGCGCCTGGTACAAGCTGACCCACCGTGACATGGGCCCGGTCGTGCGCTACCTCGGCCCGGAGGTCCCCTCCGAGGTCCTCCTCTGGCAGGACCCGCTGCCCGCCGCCTCGGGCGAGACGCTCTCCGCCGACGACGTCGCGACGCTGAAGGCGCGCATCCTCGACTCGGGCCTGTCGGTCCCGCAGCTGGTCTCGGCGGCGTGGGCGTCGGCCTCGTCGTTCCGCGGCAGCGACAAGCGCGGCGGCGCCAACGGCGCCCGGGTCCGTCTCCAGCCGCAGATCGGCTGGGAGGTCAACGACCCCGACCAGCTCGCCAGCGTGCTCTCCACCCTTGAGGGCGTCCAGGCGTCGTTCGGCAAGGCGGTCTCCCTGGCCGACCTGATCGTGCTGGCCGGTTCGGCCGCCGTCGAGCAGGCCGCCCGCGACGCCGGTTACACCGTCGAGGTCCCGTTCACCCCGGGCCGCGTCGACGCCTCGGCCGAGCAGACCGACGTCGAGTCGTTCGCCGCACTGGAGCCGTCGGCCGACGGCTTCCGCAACTACTACGGCAAGGGCAACCGCTACCCGGCGGAGTTCCTGCTGCTCGACCGGGCCAACCTGCTGACCCTGAGCGCGCCCGAGATGACCGTCCTCGTCGGCGGCCTGCGTGTGCTCGGCGCCAACACCGGCCAGTCGGCGCAGGGCGTGCTGACCACCCGCCCCGGCACCCTGACCAACGACTTCTTCGTCAACCTGCTCGACCTGGGCACGACGTGGAAGGCGACCTCGGAGGACCAGACGGCCTTCGAGGGCCGCGACGCCGCGACCGGCGAGGTCAAGTGGACGGGCACCCGCGCCGACCTGGTGTTCGGCTCCAACTCCGAGCTCCGCGCGCTGGCCGAGGTCTACGCCAGCGACGACGCGGGCGAGAAATTCGTGGCCGACTTCGTGAAGGCCTGGGTCAAGGTCATGAACCTCGACCGGTTCGACCTGGTCTGACCTGAATTCTGAAAGGGCCGGCCCGCGCTCCACGCGGGCCGGCCCTTTTCGGTTTCGATCAGTAGTGGTAGCGGGCTTGGAGGATCACCAGTTCGTCGTCGAGCGGAAGGTAGACGAGCCGGTGCTCGTCGGTGATACGCCGTGACCAGGCCCCTTGCAGGGCGTGCTTGAGCGGTTCGGGCTTGCCGATGCCGGCGTAGGGATCACGCAGGGTGTCTTCGATCAGCTTGTTGATCCGTTTGAGGACGTGCCGGTCGGTCGACAACCAGGAGGTGTAGTCCTCCCAGCCCTCGGGGGTGAACGAGAGCTTCATTCGTGGTCGTCTGCGTCGATCAGCTCGTGGATCTCGTGACGGCCCTCGAGGGCCTTCTGGTAGGAGGAGATGAGCCGGCGCATGTTGGCGGGGGAGCGCAGCAGGTAGGCCGTCTCCCGCAGCGCTTCGTATTCGGCCGCCGGAACCAGGTAGGCGCGGTTGCTCTTGGAGACGATCTCCACGGCCGCGCTGTCTTCGTTCACCTCATCGATCAGGGGAAACAGACGGCGCCGCGCCTCACTTGCGGTAATCGACATCGGGAACCTCCACCTTGGTACCAGATATGGTACCACTCGGGCTCCTGGCTTCGTAGCGGCGGCGCATGGTCGGGCCCGCCGCCGGGCCGGCCGTGAAGACGTGGTCGGCGCCGTCGGCGCGGGCGCCCGTGGTGGCGTCGACCACGACCGGGTCGGCCTCCTGGCCGGTGCGGCGGTCGACGAGGATCATGGCGCGGTCGCCGGGGGCGAGCTGGGAGTTGCGCCAGGCGGCCATGGCGACCAGGACCGGCCGTAGCGAGCGGCCGAGGTCGGTCAGGACGTATTCGTGGCGGACCGGGCGGTCCTGGTAGGGGCGCCGCTCCAGGACGCCTCTGTCGACCAAGGTCTTCAGGCGGCTGGTCAGCATGCTCGACGACAGGCCGATGTTGGCCTGGAAGTCGTCGAAGCGGGTGTAGCCGTCGAAGCAGTCGTGCAGGATCAGCACCGTCCACCACTCGCCGACGATGCTCATCGTGGCCGACAGCGGGCACTCGCGGTCTTCCAGCCGGATCTTGCTGACCATGGGGGACTCCTCGCACAAATCACTGCTATGTTAGCACTCACCTAGTAACTGCTAAGTTAGAAGTAACCGTGACATACCTGCCCAGCTTCTCCCTCGACGGACGCCTGGCCCTGGTCGCCGGGGGCACCAAGGGCGCCGGGGCCGCCGTCGTCGACCGGCTCAAGGCGGCCGGCGCCGAAGTGGTCGCGGTCGCCCGCTCCGCCGCTCCCGGCAGCACGGCCGACCGGGTCGTCACCGCCGACCTGGCCTCGCCCGGCGCGGCGGCCGAGATCGCGGCCCAGGTGCCGGCGCCCGACATCCTGGTGCACGTCGCCGGGGGGTCGAGCGCGCCCGCCGGCGGGTTCGCGGTGCTCGACGACGACACCTGGCAGCGGGAGCTCGACCTCAACCTGCTGTCGGCGGTCCGGCTCGACCGCGCCCTCGTGCCGGGCATGGTCGCGAAGGGGCGAGGCGCGATCGTGCACGTCTCGTCGATCCAGGCGCGCCTGCCGCTCTGGAACGGCACCCTCGGCTACGCCGCCGCCAAGGCCGCCCTGCGCGCCTACAGCCGGGGCCTGGCCAACGAGCTGGCCCCGAAGGGCGTGCGGGTCAACACCGTCTCGCCCGGCGGGATCCACACCCAGGCGGCCGACCGCCTGGCCGAGCGGCTGTCGGCCCAGTTCGGCGGGGATCTCGACGCGGCCTGGGCGTCGCTGTACGACTCCCTCGGCGGCGTCCCCCTGGGCAGGTTCGCCGAGCCGCACGAAGTGGCCGAGGTCGTCGGCTTCCTCGTCTCCGACGCCGCCGCCAGTGTGATCGGGGCCGACTACCTGGTCGACGGCGGCACCGTCCCCACCTTCTGAAAGGAAACGACCATGCGTCCCGACGCCGTCCGCGCCTATCTGATCCTCTCCACGAGCGACGACCCGACCTCGGCGGCGGTGACCTTCGCCGCCGACGCCCACGTGACCGACGACGGGCACGACCACCACGGCCGGGCGGCGATCAGGGAGTGGCTCGGCCGCACCTCGGCCGCGTTCGACTACACCTCGACCCCGATCGGCGGCGACGGCACCACGGTCACCTGCCGGGTCGAGGGCGACTTCCCCGGGAGCCCGGTCGACCTCGACCACCGCTTCGGGCTCGACGCCTCGGGGCTGATCTCACGGTTGGAGATCGGCGTGCACTAGACCGTGCCCCACACGATCGGGGCGGCCAGCACCTCGGGGAATTTGCGTTCGGCGTATTTGACGTACTCGTCGATGTGGGCGGCCATGGCCGCCGCCGACTTCTCGGGGCAGCGGTCGCGCAGGGCCTCGTAAATCTTCACATGGGCGCGGCAGACGGCCGAACGGCGCACTTCCGGATAGTCGAATCCCATGGCGGAAGCGTCGAGGATTCCCAGTAGCGCGTCGATCAGGTAGCCGAACATGGTGTTGCCCGAGCCGCGCGCGATGATGTCGTGGAATCGTTTGTTCTCGGCCAGGAACACGCTCTGGTCGGAGAGGCCGGCGCGCATGTCGTCGACGCTCGACTTCAGGGCGGCGAGTTGTTCGTCGTCCATTCTCTCGGCCGCCAGCCGGGCCATCATCGGCTCCAGCGCGGCGCGGGCCTCGGCGACCGTGCGGAAGGGCGCGTTCTCGAACTGCAGCAGCAGGGTCAGCGCCGTGACGAGGCTGGTCGCGTCGGGGCGCTGGACGACCGGGCCGCCCCCGGGGCCGGGCTTCAGCGAAAGCACACCCTGGAGTTCGAGGAAACGCAGCGATTCCCGGAGGGTGCCGCGGCCGACTTCATACGTGTCGAGCATGGCGCGTTCGGGCGGCAGCCGGTCGCCGACGGTGTTGCCCCGGCGGTTGATGTCGGCCACGATGCGCTGGGCGACCAGCATGGCCGTCTTCTGCGGACGCAGTGATACCTGAGCCATTTCTCATGACCTCCGAGAGCGAATCGCGAAGACGCCCTTCGGGCCCCGTTAGTTTCTCACATACGGGATGAGGCGGAGTATCAACCTTTTATCTCGCGCATTTGAGAATGAATCGATGCGCATCATTGGTCGCGGTGCTGCCAGCGCGGAACGGGACGCAGCCGGGTCAGCACCAGCGCCACGGCAACGGCCAGGACCGGGACGCACATCGCGGTGAGCCAGTTCGTCATCGCCATGTGCCTGACCGTCTCGACCCGGCCGTGCACCAGCACGACCACGGCGAACTGGGCCAGCGCGGCCAGCGGCAGCACCACCGCCAGGCGTCCCAGCGTCTTCTCCGACGGGGTCAGGGAGCGGCGGCGCACCACCAGAAAACCGGCGCCGGCCGTCGCGACCCAGAGCACCAGCACCAGCAGCGGGCCCCTGCGGAAGACCTCCCAGATCGCCGAGTAGACGGCGACCCGGTGCTCCTGCGTGCCCGCCGGCTTCCCGGCGCCCTCCGGGTAGGAGCCCAGGTAGTGGGGGCGCAGCCCGGCCACGCCCTGGAAACCCCATCCGAGGGTACGGATGGCGTGCCACGGATGCGTCGCGTAGAACCCGGCGACCTGGAGCGGGGAGGGGTGGGCGGTGCGGTGGTACCGGTCGGCGAACGCCACCCACGACGGGTCGTCGCGCGACAGGCCGGCGGCGGGGGCGAGTTCCGGGTCGAGGCCCAGCGAGGCGAGGTCGGCGGCGGCGGTCGGGTCGTCGTACAGGATGGTCTGGAAGACGGCCCTGTGGTCGTCGAACCGCGCCTCGGTGACGGCGTGGAAGACGCCGAGCCCGGCGATCCAGGTGGCCACCATCAGCGCCACGACGCGGCGGCCGCGCACCCACAGCAGCGCGAAGCCGATCACGGGCACCAGCGTCACGTACTCCGGCCGCGCGCCGACCACCAGCAGCGCCGGGACCGCCGTCGCCAGCACCCTCGGCGCCGTCGGCCGCTCCCACAACAGCAGCAGCGCCACCACGAGGAACCCGGCCGCCACGAGCGCGGTCGGCTCGGCGTAGGGGGAGACGAGATAGCCCGCGAACCCGGCGTCGGCGTAGACGAGCCCGGCCGCCGAGGCGAACCCCACCCGGAACAGCGGCCGCCCCGGCGTGACCGCCACCAGCAGCCCGCAGACCACGCCGACGAGCACCCCGAACAGCACCCCGAGCGCCCGCAGGTCGAGCGCGCCCGGGTAGCCGAGCAGCGGCGTCAGCCACTTCCCGGCGGCCTGCGCGAACAGGGCGGTGGAGAACTCGGGCGGGCAGTTCTCACCCGTCCACGCGTGCGCGGTCCAGATCGGCTGTACGTGCTCCCATCCGGCCAGCGCGGGATCGCGGAAGTTGGCCACCCCGAGCCGGCACGGCAGGTTCTCCCCGAACCCGGCGAGCCCGACATGTCCCCCGAGGAACAGCCGAGCCTGCATGACGGCCGCCCACCCGACCCCGACCAGCAGAGCCACCAGCGGAAACCGCCGAACCCCGCCCTGCCGGGAACCGCGGGCCACCCGGGGCCGCGACGGCGACCCCGGCTCAGCGCGCGAACCGGGCCGCTCGTGGAGGCCGGAAAGAAGGCCGGAGCCGGGCCGCGGTTCGTGGCGGGATGACTTCGCGCGGAGCCTCAGCGGGCCCGTTCCCGCAGGCCACCGCCACCAGCGTCGCTTCGTCGCCGGCTTCTCGGGGAACCGGTCGCCCCACGCCACGGGGTCCTTCTGGCCGAGGGTCATGCCGCCCTTCCCTCGCGCAGGGTGCCGACCGTGATGCGGTGGCGTTCCCGGCCGACCCAGCACGACCGGTCCGGGCCCAGCCGGATGCGCAGGCCGTGCAGGCGGCCCGCGAACATGGCCGCGTTGGCGCGGCAGCCGTTCCGCGTCAGGCCCTGGGGTTCGACCCACTCCCACTCGTGGGGGAGGGCGCACTGGACGTCGCGGCCCTCCAGGTTGCAGCGGCGGATGGCGGCCGACTCCGGGCGGTTCATGATGCCGCGCAGCGGGGCCGTCAGGACCGGGCCGCCGTTCGGGTGGGTCGTGGGCACGAGCAGGTCGCAGCGCAGGGTGCGGTCGCCGGCGGCCCACTCGTCGGGGGTCGGGACCTTGCCCCAGACCGAGACGCCCCACTGGGCGTCGTGCGGGCCGGCCGCCAGGTAGGGGCGGATCGGGCGGTAGTCGCAGCCGGCCGTGACCATCGGGACCAGCAGTTCGTGCGGCGGGCGGACCGGGGTGTCGGTCAGCGGGCCCGTCAACTGGGTGACCAGGTAGGTCTCCGTCTGGTGCGGCTGGGTGCACGGGACGGGCGGCCGGACGTCGCTCAGGGCGTACAACTCCTCCGGCTGGGACATCACGTGGCAGCTGCCGACGGGCATCGCCGCGCTCGGGTGCGTGGTCGCCGGGGCGGCGCACGCCGTCGCGGTAAGGAGCAGTAGCGCCAGGGCCTTGCCCACGGGACCTCCTCGGGGGCGTCAGGGAAAACTCGCGGCACCGTAACAAGCCGACCAGTACGGGGGCGCGGAGGGCGCGCGGTGACTGACCCTGCCGAGTGAGCCGCCACGCGCGGCTGAGCCGGTCGACGGAGAGCGGCCGCTAGGTTGCAGGTCGTTCTGAAGGGGGGAACATGGCCGTTCGGGTGGCCCTTTCGGGGGTGCTGGGGGCGCTGCTCCTGGCGGTGCTGCTGGTGGACGACCGGGTGCGCGGCTTCGAGGCGGTGCTGGCCTCCCACGTGGTCGCGCTGGTGGCGCGGACCGAGACGGCGGTCAACTCGGTGATGGCGATCATGTCGTTCAACGAGGAGACCGGGGACGCGGTCGGGTTGCGGATCTCGCCCGAGTGCACGTCCGGGTTCCTGATCGTGCCGCTGCTCGGGATCACGATCCTGATCCTCTGGTTGTCGCGGCGGGCGAGCGTCTGGCCGCTGGTCGCGCTGGCCGTCGCCGTCGCGGTGTTGTTCGCGAGCAACCAGGTGCGCATCCTCGCCGTCGTGGTGCTGATCAAGGGGCTGGGCTTCGAGCCCGGCTACTACTGGGGGCACACCATGGTCGGCTCGGTGATCAGCGTGTTCGGCATCGGGGTGGCGCTGGTGGCGTACACGCTGCTGACGATGCGGGGGGTGCGGCGCTGATGGGCTACCTGCTGGGGCTGACCCAGGCGTTCGCGCTGTTCCTCAGCGTCACCTTCCTCACCTACGTGCTGACGATCGTGCGGCCGTATCTGCGGCAGCGGCCCGACCCGGCCGGGAACCCGGCCGCGTTCGAGTGGCACCTGTTCATCCCGTGCCGCGACGAGGCCGCCGTCATCGGGCCGACCCTGCGCTACCTGCGCGAACGGTTCTCGCACGTCAACGTGTGGGTGGTCGACGACGCCTCCGACGACGACACGGCCCGCATCGTGGCGGAGCTGGCGCGCGACGACGCCCGGATCCACCTGGTGACGCGCCGCCGCCCGGAGGCGCGGACCGGCAAGGGCGACGCGCTGAACGCCGCCTACCGCGCGCTCGACGACTTCCTCCCGCCGGACGCCGACCGGACCCGGCACGTGGTCTGCGTCCTGGACGCCGACGGGCGGCCCGCCCCGAACATGCTGAGCGTGTGCGCGGGCGAGAAGTTGTTCGCCGACCCGGCGATCGGGGCGGTCCAGATCGACGTGTGGATGATCAACCGCGACGACCGCGACCCGTGCCCGGAGCGCGGCCGGTTCCGCAACGCGTTCGGGCGGCTGCTGGTCCGCATGCAGGACCTGGAGTTCCGCGGCCCGATCTCGGCGATCCAGCTGGGCCGCCGGCGCAGCGGCACGGTCGCGATGGGCGGCAACGGCCAGCTCACCCGGCTGAGCGCGCTCGACAAGATCGCGGGCGCGGAGAGGCGGCCCTGGGGCGGTTCGCTGCTGGAGGACTTCGAGCTCGGCGTGCAGCTGCTGCTGGCGGGGGAGCGCAACGAGTACACCCCCGACACGTGGGTCGAGCAGGAGGGCCTCTGGTCGTTCCGGCGGCTTATCACCCAGCGCACCCGCTGGGGGCAGGGCACCATGCAGTGCGCCAAGTACCTGCCGGAGATCTGGCGCTCGGCCCGGTTCAGCAGCCTCGGCGCGCTGGAGGTGCTCTACTACCTGTCGCAGCCGTGGATGCAGCTCCTCGGCACGCTCATCTACCCGATCCCGATGATCTATCTGGCCGGCCGGGTGGTCGCCGACCCGGCCGGGATGGCGTGGTGGCTGGTCGAGGGCGGCTGGATCCTCTTCGCCATCTACGCCACCTTCGGCCTGCTGCCGTTCCTCATCTGGGGGCCGCTCTACTGGTGGCGCTGCGAACCCCGGGTGGGGCTCGGTAAAAGCCTGCTCTACGGGTTCGCCTACGCCTTCTACATTTACAATTTCTATCTCACGTCGTGGCGCGCCTGCTGGCGCATCATTCGCGGCCGGGGCGGTTGGGCGAAAACCCGGAGAAACGCCGAGACCCATGTCGCGGGCACGCCCGTGGCCCGGGAGATGTGAATTCCCGGGCCATTTCTGCGGCTATCGCACCTGGTGCATTCTGAACAGCAGCGCGCCGCCCACGATGAGCACGGCGGCCAGCAAGATGATCACGGCCAGGGGAATTCCGGTGAACGGCAGAACGGCCAGCGGGACACCGGTCTGCCAGCGGGGGCCGTGCCCCCAGGATCCGTACACAATGACACCTCAGTTCTCGGAATGGATGAGTTCGGCGCACGCCCTGGCCACGCGGGCGGCGGCGTGGCCGTCGCCGTAGTGGCAGGGCGCGACGTGTCTGACCCGGCCGGCCACGGCCGACTGGAGGAACAGGCCGGCGGTCTTGGCGACCAGCTCCTCGTCGGTGCCGACCAGGTGGGCCCCGCCGTCGTCGAGGGCCTCGACCCGTTCGGTCGAGTCGCGCATGACCAGCACCGGCAGGCCGAGCGCGGCGGCCTCCTCCTGGATGCCGCCCGAGTCGGTGATCGCCAGCGCGCTGACGGCCAGCAGGCGGGCGAACTCCCGGTAGGGCAGCGGCGGCACGCACCCGATGTTGGGCCGAGGCCGCACGACCTGGTCGAACACGTGGCGTACCGCCGGGTTGAGATGGGTGGCGACGACGAAGTCGACGCCCGGATGGTCGGCGGCGAGCCGGTCGGCGACGCGGGCGACGCGCCGCATCGGCTCGCCCCACGACTCGCGCCGGTGCGCGGTGATCACCACCACCGGCCGGTCGCGGGGTTCCGGCCGGTCGGTCAGCACGGCGGCCAGGGCGTCGACCACCGTGTTCCCGGTGACCAGCACCCGGTCGGCCGGGATGCGCTCGGCCAGCAGGTTGGCGCGGGCCGAGGCGGTCGGCGCGAGGTGCAGGTCGGCCAGCGGCGCGATCAGCCGCCGGTTGGCCTCCTCGGGGAACGGCGTGGCCCGGTGGCTGCGCAGCCCCGCCTCGACGTGGGCGACCGGAACCTGCCGCAGGTAGGCCGCCAGCGCGCCGCCGAACGCCGACGTCGTGTCGCCCTGGACCACCACGAGGTCTGGCCTGAGCCGCTCGAACACCTCGTCGAGCCCGAGCACGACCTCGGCGGTCAGCGCGGGCAGCGTGGCCGCCTCGCGGCGCAGCCCCCGGGAGACCCGGGCCCCGAACAGCGCGAGCACCTCGCCCACCACCGCGCCGTGCTGCCCGGTGTGCACGACGTCGACCTCGGCGAAGGCCCGCAGCGCCGGGATGACCGGCCCGAGCTTGATCGCCTCGGGGCGGGTGCCGACGACCACGCAGACCCGCTTCACCAGCCGCTCCCGGTCCGCGCGTCGCCGAGCACGACCGCGATGGCGTGTGCCCGGTCGCGTGCGCCGATCTTGCGCAGGATCGACTTGACGTGGGTCTTCACGGTCTCGTGGGCGATGCACAACCGCCCCGCGATGGCCCGGTTGTCGAGGCCCAGGATGATCTCCTCCAGCACTTCGTGCTCGCGCGGGCTGAGGTCGAACCGGGTGCGATGGCCGCGCCCGGCGGCCGACCGGCCGAGCCGGTCGTCGGCGATGACCTGGCCCTCGGCCACCCGCTCCAGGTGGAACAGCAGGTCCTCCAGCGGCGAGGACTTCAGCAGGTACGCGTGCGCGCCCGCGTCGAGCGCCGCCCGCGCCAGGTTGACGTCGTCGACCGAGGTGAGCACCACCGGCATCACGCCGGGGTGCTCCAGGCCGATCCAGCGGCACAGTTCCAGGCCGCAGTCGTCGCCGATCCGGGTCTCGCAAATCACGATTTCCGGCATAAGCCGAGAAATCATCCGGCGGCCTTCCGCTCCCGTCGTGGCGGAGGCGGCGACCGTGAATGCGGGGGCCTGCCGGAAAAAGGCGCGCAATGCGAGATGCGCGAGCGGGCCCTCGTCGACTATGACGATCTGGCACGTTTCCCGGCGGACGGCTCCGCGTGTCACCATTTCGGCTCCTGTTCTTCGACGCTCAATGTAACGAGCGAATCGAGCCGTTTAGGAGCCGCAACACTCACTCTCTGGAGTGAACTGACAGGTCCCTTACCGTTTCCCACTCGGCCTGCGCATAACTTGGATCGTCATCGACTGATATAGGAAGCCCGCGGAGGGCCTGCATATGTTTCTCGGACGTACTTTCGCCGTTTCCATCGCGGCGGCGACGACGCTGCTGATGGGGATGACGAGCACCGCCCACGCGCGCAGCGACACGGTCAACGCCTACGGCGCGTCGATCAGCCTGCCGCTGGGCGTCAACTTCGGCCCCGCGCCGGTGGCCAACCTCGGCAACCCGACCGCGACGGTCGCGTCGATCAACGTCGGGACCGTGTCGACCGGCGTGGTGGCCGTGGAGGTGGAGCAGAACACCACCGTCGGCACCGAGGCGGCGCGCGCGTCGGTCGACGGCCTGAGCGCGACCCTGCTGGGCATCGGCATCAGCGCGGGCTCGATCCAGTCGGAGTGCACCGCGACCACGGGCCTGCCCACGACCGGCTCGACGCTGCTGGCCAACGCCCAGGTCCTCGGCACCACGCTGACGAGCAACCCGGCCCCGAACACCTCGCTCCAGTTCCCGCCGCTGCTGCCGCTCATCGAGGTCCGCCTCAACGAGCAGATCCCCAACGGGGACGGCACCCTGACCGTGCACGGCATGCGGGTGCGGGCGCTGGCGGGCGACGGCGACATCATCCTGAGCTCGGCGACCTGCGGCCCGGCCACCCTCGACCCGCCGAACCCGGTGCCGCTGGCCTCGGGCGCCGGCCTCTACCTGGCCCTCGGCCTCGTCGCCGCCGGCGGCGGCACGATGCTGCTGCGCCGCCGCCGTCAGCTGGTCTGACGCCTTCGGGTTCGCCCTCTATCGCCTCTGGTAGAGGGCGAACCACGAATACCCGAAGTCCTTGTAGTAGCGGGCCCGGTAGTGCTTCTGCAGGTCGAGATAGCCCGGGTCGGTCTCGACGAAGGCGCTGTTCTGGTGGTGCCGCCCGCCGGACACCACCCAGACCCGCTCGTCCTCCCCGCTCGGCGCAGTCAGTTTCCGGTACGGCTCCGCGTACACCCCCACGAACCACTCGTAGGCGGGATCGACGTACAGCACCCGGTCGCCCGGCCGCACCCGTTCGAGCAGGGCGGCGGCCATCGACCGCAGGTCGTCGGGCCGGTGGTCGGGCGCGCGGAGCCACAAATGCTTGGGCACCGTCAGGGCCACCAGCAGCGCCAGCGCGATCCAGGTCAGCGGCCTCGGCCGCAGCCGGTCGAGCCCCGCCCCCGCCAGCAGCGCCAGCCCGGGGAGGGCGAACAACACGTAGCGAGGGCTGTAGATCGGATAGACCAGCGAGATCAGCATCGACAGCGGGATCAGCAGCGCCCACGCCCCGGCGACCCGGCCCAGCGCGCCCCGCGCGCCGAACGCGGCCAGCCCCAGCAGCGGCACGATCGCCCACCTGCTGCCCATGACCTCCTGGGCGAAGGCCGGCAGGGCCGCCCACGTGGGCGGGTTCAGCCACCCGAGCTGCACGCCCCGCTGCCCGGCCGCCAGCACCGCCAGCGGCGCCAGCCCCGCGGCCGCGATCAGCATGGCCTGCACGAAACGCCGCCGGTCGGGCGCGACGAACAGGTGCGCCACCACCAGCAGCAGCCCGTAGACGTGCGACCACCCCAGCAGCACGATGACGACCGCGTAGAGCACGTGGTGCCGCCGGGTCACCAGCAACCAGGTCGCCAGCACCGCCAGCACGGTCACGATCGCGTACGACCGGGCCTCCTGGGCGTAGCGGCTCACCATCGGCAGCGCCGCGAAGACCAGCCCGGCCAGCAGGCCGACCCGGGCCGAGGCGAGGTGGCGTCCGATGGCGGCGATGCCGTAGGCCGCGGCGGCCATGGCCAGCACCGAGGGCAGCCGGAGCGCGAACTCCGACGTGGAGATCCACGCCACCGGCCGCAGCAGCAGGTAGTAGAGGGCGTGCACCCGGTCCATGTGGCCGAGCAGGTCCCACACCTCGCCGATCGGGCGGGAGGCGGCCAGCGCGGAGACCGACTCGTCGCGCCAGAACGACGGCACCCAGACGTTCCACAACCCGGCGAGCAGCGCGACGACGGCGGCCGTCGCTTCGGCGTGCCGCCTGGTCAGCGGTGTGGCCGGGGCTTCGGTCAGGGCCGTCGTCATGGCGCTCATTCATACCACTTGACCGGAAAGTGAAGATGAACATACGTTCATGAACATGCGTTCATCGATTGTGAACACCCATCAGGCCGCAGCCTGGAACGGCTACGAGGGCGCCCACTGGGCCGCCCACGCCGACCGCTACAACGCCGTCAACGACGCCTTCAACCCGTTCCTCCTCGACGCCGTCCGGCCCGGCGACCGGGTCCTGGACATCGGGTGCGGCACCGGGCGGACCACCCGGCTGGCCGCGCGCACGGCGGCCTCCGCCCTGGGCGTCGACCTGTCGGGGCCGATGCTGGCCACCGCCCGCGAGCTCACCGGCGAGGGAGACGTGTCGTACGTGCGGGGTGACGCGCAGGTGCACCCGTTCCCCGATTCGTCGTTCGACCTGGCCCTCAGTAGATTCGGGATCATGTTCTTCGGCGATCCCGTCGCCGCCTTCGCCAACATCGGCCGGGCGCTCGCGCCGGGCGGGCGGCTCACCTTTTTGTCGATGCGCGGTTACGGCGACCTGGCCCACGTCGTCGCGGCCCTCGGCCTCCCCGCCGGGCCGCCGGACGCCGGACCCCTCTCCCTGGGCGACCCCGAGACGGTCGAACGGGTGCTCACCGAGGCCGGGTTCGCCGGCGTCGTCACCCGTCCGGTCCACGCGCCGCAGAACTGGGGCGCCGACGCCGCCGACGCGGCGGCGTTCCTGGGGGCCTGGGGGCCGATCCGGCACCAGGCCGGAGAGGGCGCGGCCGAGCGGCTGCTCCCGGTGCTGCGCGCCTTCGAGACCCCCGACGGCGTGCTGCTCGACGGCGCGGCGCTGCTGGTCGGCGCGGTGCGGCCGTGATGGCGCCGCGCCGGGCGCGGGCCGTGGAGGCCGGGGTCGATCTGCGCGACCACCTGGTCGACGCCGCCGCCCGGCTGATCGCCCGGCGCGGCGCCGGCGGGCTGACCGTGCGCGAGATCGCCCGGGAGGCCGAGGTGGCCACCGGGGTGCTCTACAACCACTTCGCCGACAAGGAGGAGCTGCTCGCCCTCGGTCTGCACGGCCACGTCAAAGCCGCGGAGCGCGGTCTGCCGCCGCTGCCCGGCGACGGCGAGGAGGTGGGGCGGGCGCTGCTCGCGTACACGAAAAGGGCTCTTGACCTGCACCTGGTCATCGTGCCGGCGTTCGCGAACGTGGCGCCCGAGGTGCTCGAACGGTTCGCCGGGCTCGGCAACCCCACGGCGGGTGGGCTGGGGCTGCGCGACCAGCTCGCCGCCTATCTGTGGCGGCGGCAGGAGGCGGGGGAACTCGCGGCGGACGCGCCGGTCGCGGCCGCCGCGACGATGATCATCGGGGCCTGTCACGAGGTCACCCTGCGCGATCCGGTCGTGGTGCCCGAGGGGTTCGCGGAGGACCTGGTCACCATCGTCCTCGGTGGGATCCGGGTGCGGTGACGAAGCCCGCGATACAGTCGTGTAATGGTGCGAAGCTCGTTGAGGTGCCCGTGAACCTGCCCGGGGCCTGGCCGATCACCGACGACGTCGGGTCGATGCGTGACCGCATCGACGCGTTCGCCTCGGGCGCCGGGCTCGCCGGAGCCCGGCTCCATGACCTCGTGTTCGCCGCCAACGAGGCGGTGGTCAACGTGCTGGAGCACGGCGACGGGCACGGCACCGTCCGGATCTGGCTGGAAGACGGCCAGGTCGTCGTGGAGGTGACCGACCTGGCGGGCCGGCTCACCCCCGCCCACCTCAGTCCTGCCCGGCCCTCGCTCGACGGCCGCCGCGGCTTCGGCCTGTGGCTCATGAGCGAGGTCTGCGACCAGCTGACGATCGAGCAGGGCGACGGCGGCTCCCGGGTGGAGATGCGCATGAACGTCAACGACGACGACTCGATCAAACCCCGGGGCGGCGCGCAGCAGCGCCTCGGCGTGGCCGTGACCCACCGGTCGGCCGGGCCGCTGGTGACCGTCTCCGGCGACCTCGACGTGATCACCTCGCCGCAGCTGCACGCGGTGGTCAACGACCTGCTCACCTCCGGCCGCACCCACATCGCGGCCGACCTGTCCGGGGTCGGGTTCTGCGACTCCAGCGGGCTGCGGGTGCTCCTCGTCTCCACCGTCGCGGCCCGCGAACTGGGCGGGCTGATGGTGCTGGCCGGCGTGACCGGCCCACTCGAGCGGCTGCTCAAACTGACCGGGAGCCTCACCGTGCTGGCCGTCCGCGACAACGCTGAGGAGGCGTTGAACCTCCTCTCCGAGCACCGGGCCGGCTCATGACCCACGAACTCGACGACCTGATCGAGCGGCTCCAGGAGGAGACCCGGCTCGTCGAGACCCTCCACGAGGTCGGCCGCGCGCTCGCCGCCGACCTCGACCTCCCTCGGATCGTGCGCACCGCCTGCGACGCCGCGACTTCGCTGACCGGGGCCGCCTTCGGCTCGTTCTTCTACAACGTCTACGACATGAACGGCGAGAGCTACTTCCTGTACGTGCTCTCCGGCGTCCCCCGCAGCGCGTTCGAGGGTTTCCCGATGCCGCGCAACACCAAGGTGTTCGACCCCACGTTCCAGGGCGAGGGCGTCATCCGCATGCACGACGTGCGCGCCGACCCCCGCTACGGCCAGAACCCGCCCTACCACGGCATGCCCAAGGGCCACCTCGACGTGCGCAGCTACCTCGCGGTGCCGGTGATCTCACCGTCGGGTGAGGTGCTCGGCGGGTTCTTCTTCGGCCACCCCGAGGTGGGCATGTTCACCGCCCGCCACGAGCAGCTCGCCTCCGGCGTGGCCGCGCAGGCCGCCGTCGCCATGGACAACGCGCGCCTCTACCAGCGGCACCGCGACGCCGCCGTGGAGTTGCAGCGCAGCCTGCTCTCGCCGTTGCCGCACGTCCACGGGGTGCGGCACGCCTGGCGTTACTATCCGGCGCGCGGCATCGACGTCGGCGGCGACTGGGTCGACCTGATCCCGATCGACGAGGGCCGGGTCGCGCTCGTGGTCGGCGACGTCATGGGCAAGGGCATCCAGGCCGCCGCCGTGATGGGGCAGATGCGCACGGCCGTGCGCGCCCTGGCGGTCAGCCACATGTCGCCCGGCGAGATCCTGCGCCAGTCGGCCGTGGTGTTGCGGGCCGCCGACCGGGCCCGCCTGGTGACCTGCTGCCTGGCCGTCTACGACGCCCATGCCGAGACCCTGACCTGGGCGAACGCGGGCCAGCTGCCGATGCTGCTCGACGTGCCCGGCGGGCCCTACCGGTTCCTCGACGACGGCGCGGGGCCGCCGCTGGGCGTCGTCGACTACAACTACGTCGAGCACAAGGTGCCCTTCCCGGCCGGCACCAGGCTGCTCCTCTACACCGACGGCCTGGTCGAGCGGCGCGACCGGGCGATCGACGCCGGCATGGGCGTGCTGAAGGCGCTGTGGCAGGGCACCCGCGACCTCGCCGACCTCGACGCGGTCGCCGACCGGCTCGTCGAGGAGCTGGTCGACGTCCGCGCCCACGAAGACGACATCGCCCTGCTGGTCGTCACGACCAGTTGAAGGTGGTCGTGAGCTCCAGGGCCTGACCGGTCCGGGCCGACTCGTGCGCCTTCAGCATGATCTCCAGCGCGTGGCGGGCGACGTCGCCGCCCATGACCTCCTCGGCGGTGCCGTTCACCACGTCGGCGAGATGGTCGACGAGCAGCGCCCGGCGCAGCTTGTCGACCCGCTGCTGGGCCGGTTCCAGGTGGGCGAGGTCGAGGTCGACCCAGCCGCTCAGCCCGGCGGCGGCCTCCAGCAGGAACAGGTCGATGCCCCGGCCGCCGTTGACCGGCAGGTTGTTGGGCAGGTTCAGGGTGCCCGCACGCCCGAAGACCTCCAGCCGGGGGCCCTTGGCGGCGTTCACGTTGAAGGTGCCGTCGACGACCGCGAAGGTGCCGCCGCCGAAGTCGAGCATGATCAGGGTGTTGTCGTCGGTGGTGACGGTGATCTCCTTGCCGGCGTACGGGCCGGAGCGCACCACCCGGGTCGGCTCGGTGACGCCCGAGAACGCCGACACCCGCCTGGCCGGGCCGAGCAGGCCGAGCATCTCGTGGATGCCGTAGACGCCGACGTCGAACAGCGGGCCGGAGCCCTCCTGGTAGAACCACGTCGGGTCGGTCGGCCAGTTCATCATCGAGGCCGGGCCGCCGTGGCTGGCCCTGACCTTGGCGAACGCGACCTTGCCGATGACGCCCTCGCGGATCAGCCGGGCCGCCTCGATGCGGCTCGGGTAGAGCATGTTGGGCGGCGAGCAGACGATCTTCAGGCCGCTCGCGGCGGCCAGCTCGATCAGGGCGTCGGCCTCCTCCATCGTGGTGGCCAGCGGCTTCTCGGTCGCCAGGTGCTTGCCCGCCTCCAGGATCTTGAGCGAGGTCGCGCCGTGGGCCGGGATGGGGGTCAGGTTGAGCACCAGGTCGACGTCCGACGCGTCGAGCATCTCGTCGAGCGTGGCGTAGGTCTCCCGCGCGCCGAACCTCTTCGCGGCGGCGGCGGTGCGCTCCTCCACCGGGTCGCACAGCGCGACCAGCTCCACCTTGTCGGCGATGTGGTGCAGGTTGGGCAGCACCCCGTAGTCGACCGTGGCGATCGCCCCGACCCCGAGGACCCCGAGCTTCAACATCAGACACAACCCTTTCTCAACCCTTGACCGCGCCCGCGACCATGCCCTGCATGAGGCGCTTCTGGACCAGCAGGAAGAACACGACGACCGGGATCGTGAAGATCACGCTGGCCGCCATGACGCCGCCCCAGTCGGAGTAGTAGCTGGAGAAGAACTGCTGCAGCGCGACCGGGAGCGTCTCCCGCGACGACTGCTGCATGTACGTCGCCGAGAACATCAGCTCGTTCCACGACGTGATGAACCCGTAGATCGAACTGGCCGCCAGCCCCGGCCAGACGAGCGGGAACACGACGAGCCGCACGGCCTTCATCCGCGAGGCGCCGTCGACCATCGCCGACTCCTCCAGGGAGACCGGGATGTCCATGAAGAAACTGCGCAGCATGTACGTCGCCAGCCCCACCGTCAGCGCCAGGTGCGACAACACGAGCCCCTGGTAGGTGCCGAGCAGGTCGGTGTTGCGCAGCACCACGAACAGCGGGATGACCAGCACCGTCTGCGGCAGCATCTGGATCGACAGGATCACGATCAGCAGGTAGCGCTTCATCGGCACGTTGAACCGCGCCAGCGCGTAGCCCGCCAGCAGCGCGATCAGCCCGGTGACGACCGTGGTGACCCCGGCGACCAGCAGCGAGTTGAGGAACTGGCGCGGGATCGCCCCGGAGAACAACTCGGTGTAGCGCGACAGGATCGGCTCGTGCGGGATGAACTGCGGAGACACCGTGAAGATCTCGGTGTCCGGCTTGAGCGAGGTGACGATCATCCAGAAGAACGGGAACAGGCTCGCCACGCAGATGAGCACCATCGCCGGATAGACGATCAATCTCCGGGTCATGCGCCCTCCTTCGACAACCTCACGTAGACGGCGGTGATCCCGGCCAGCAGCACGAACGTGACGACGGCCATCGCCGCCGCGACCCCCTGGTCGAGCACGGTGAACGCCTGCAGCCAGGTCAGCAGCGACAGCACCTCGGTGCTGTGGCTGGGCCCGCCGGGCGGGGTGGTCATCACCAGGAAGTGGTCGAACGACTGGTACGCGAAGATCGTCGACATCACGCCGAGGATCGTCAGCAGCGGCTTCATCATCGGCAGCCGCACCCTGATCAGCTGCTGGTAGAAGCCCGCGCCGTCGACCCGGGCCGCCTCCAGCACCTCACCCCGCGTCGCGCGCAGCCCGGCCAGCATCGAGATCGCGATGAACGGCACCGAGTGCCAGACCACGGCGATCGTGATGGCGACCAGCGAGGCGAAGCCGTCGTTGAACCAGGCGTAGCCCCTGAACGAGTCGAACCCGAGGGAGACCAGCAACCAGTTGGCGATGCCGTACTGGTCGTTGAACATCCACTTCCAGATGATGCCGCTGGCCACCCGGGGCATCGCCCAGGGCAGCAGCACGACCACCGTGACGATCCTGGCCGCCCACGACCCGGCGTCCAGGACCAGCGCGATGGCCAGGCTGATCAGCAGCGTGGTGACCACGCAGACGACCGCGAAGACCGTCGTGCGCAGGAGCGCGGCGAGGAAGTAGGGGTCGCCGAAGATCTCCGTGTAGTTGTCGACGCCGTTGAAGGCCCCGGTCATCAGGTATTCGCCCTCGTGGAACGAGAGCCAGACGGTCCGGACGATGGGGTAGCCGACCACTCCCAGGATCACGGCCAGGAGAGGGGCGAGCAGCAGGCTGGGCAGTGCGAAGCGGTCCCATCTCAGCCCTGCCCGGGCGGGCGCGACCGAGTGGCCCGCCCGCCCGGTGGTGGTAGAGGTCATTGTTGTCCGATCGCGGCGTCAATCTGCGAGGCCAGTTCCTGCATGGCCGCGTCGGGCGTCTTCTGCCCGTTCATGATCGCCTGCATCGCGTTGACGATGGCCCCGGTGCCCTCGACCTTGCCCCACGTGGCCACCGGCGGGATCGACCGCGTGTTCGGCGCCTGCTCGGCGTAGGCCCGCAGCAGCGGGGTGGAGAACGAACCGCTGGTGCGCTCCTTCTCCAGGGCGTCGACGGTCGCCGGGAGGAGACCGATCTTGGTGGTGACCGGGACGAGGTTGTCGGTCTTCATCAGGAAGTCGACGAAGCTCTTGGCGGTCGCCTTGTTGTCACACCCCTTGAAGATGGCCAGGTTGCTGCCGCCCGCGAAGGTGTCGTTGTTGCCGCCGGGACCGGCGGGCAGCGGCGCGGTGCCGAGCTGCTGCTCCATCCCGGGGTTCTGCGCGAGGATCGTCTTCAGGTCCCACGAGCCGCCGACCATCATGCCGATCTGGCCGAGCGCGAACGCCTTCGACGCGTCGGCGCCCTGCCAGGTGGCCGCCCCTTCGGGGGCCAGCTTGTGCTTGGTCAGCAGGTCGGCGTAGAAGGTGAAGGCCGCGACCGCCTCGGGCGAGTCGACCTTGGCCTTCCAGGCGCCGCCCTCCTGGGTGGCGATCTCGCCGCCCCAGTTCCAGATCATCGGCAGCCAGTACCACTGGTTGCCGCCGACGATGCCGAAGCCGTTGACGCCGGGGTTGTCCTGCTGCACCCTGGTCGCCGAGCTCAGCACGTCGTCCCAGGTCTTGGGGGCCGCCAGGCCGGCCTTGTCGAACAGGTCCTTGCGGTAGATGAGCGCCCGCACCCCGGTGTCGTAGGGCACCGCGTAGGAGACGCCGTCGAGCACGGTCGAGTCGATCATGCTCTGGGTGTAGACGCCCTTCATCGACGCCGGGTCCTGCGCGATCGGCTCCAGGGCCTGGAGGCCGGCGAACTCCGGGCTCCACGTGTTGCCGATGAGCGCGACGCAGGGCACGGTGCCGCCGGCGATGCTGGTCAGGTAGGTCTTGTGCGCGTCGGCGCCGAGGAACCGGAGGTTCACCTTGGTGCCGGGGTGGGCGGTCTCGTAGTCCTTGGCGAGCTGGACGATCGTCGGCTGCTGGGCGGCGCCGATCGGGTCGCCCATCCACACGTCGATGGCGCCGGTGACCTCACCGGTGGCGTTGCCCTCCGCGGCGTCGTCCGCGCCGCAGGCCGAGGCGAGCATGAGTGCGGCCGCCGCCGACGTGGCGGTGATGACCTTGAGTGCGCTGTTCCACGGTCGTTGCATTTCTTCTCCTGGCAATGGCGGTCGCGAAAGCGGTGTATGAGCGCCCCCCGTGCGCATCGGTTCTGGGTCGGGCAGCCCGAGGGCTACCGGTGGCGTTCCTCCAGGTGGAGGAACTCCTCGAAGAGCGGTTCGTACACGTTCGCCAGGTTCGGATCGGCGGGCACGGTCCTGGCGACCCGTGTCCACCGCTCGTGGGACGCCTGACCGGTCAGCGCCCGGTGGGCGATCATGGCCGTGCCGAGGAGCCCGGCCTCGGTCGTCTCGGGGACCGTCAGGTCGCGCTTCAGCACGGCCGCGAGGACGCGCAACCAGAGGTCGCTGCGGGCGCCGCCGCCGACCGCGACCAGTTCCGCCTCGCCGTGCTGGTCCAGCGCCGCGCCGGCGATCACTCTCAGCCAGTAGGAGGTTCCTTCGATGACGGCTCTCGCCAGATCGGGGGCGCCATGGGCCAGGGTCAGACCGTGCACCGACCCCCGCGCCGAGGGGTCGTGACCCAGGCCGCGTTCACCCATCAGGTGGGGCAGGAACACCACCCCGCGTGATCCGGGCGGCGCCGACTCCGCCGCCGCGACCGCTTCGGGGGCTCCTCTGCCGGTCAGCCCGCCGATCCAGTCGAGCGCCGACCCCGTCGAGGTCGCGGCGGCGAAACACCGGGGCTCGGTCAGCGCGGCGGCGGATTCGGCGGAGGCGAAGCCGCCGACCGCGCCGGCCGTGCCGAGATAGACGCAGACCCTGTGCGGCAGCACGGCCGACGCGCCGAGCAGGGTGGCCATCCAGTCGCCGGTGCCCATGACGACGGGGGTGCCTTCGGCGAGCCCGGTCGCGGCGGCGGCCTCCTTCGTGACCGTCCCGGCGATGTCGAGCGGTTCGCCGATCGGCGGGAGTTTCGCCACGGAGACGCCGGCGTCGTAGGCGACCGCCGGAGACCAGCCGCCGTCGCGCAGGAAGCCGGTGCCGCTCGCCTCGTAGCGGTCGGTGCCGAACTCGCCGGTGAGCCGCATCCGCAGGAAGTCCTTGACCGGCAGGTACCACCTGGTCAGCAGGGCCAGCGGGTCGTGCCCGGCCCACCACGCCACCCGGTCGGCCGCGCTCGGCCCGGCCGGACGCTGGTCGGGCCACAGCAGCGCGGGCCCGGTGACCTTGCCCTCGTCGGTGACCGGCACGACCGTGTGCATGAACCCGGAGATCGCGACCGCTCGTACGTTTTCGAGCGGCAGCCGGGAGACGCACCAGACCAGCGCCCGCCACCACATCTCGGGGTCGGCCTGCACGGCGGTCGTCTCGGGGTGGTCGACCGGCGTGCGCCGCGAGGTCATGGCGACGATGCGGCCCTCGCCGTCGACGACGGCGGCCTTCGCGCCGCTCGACCCCTGGTCGATCGCCAGGACGTGCATGCCGGTCACCTCCTTCTAGGGCTCGATCAGGACCTTCATGGCCAGCGACCGCTCCTTCTCGTCGGCGGCGGTGAACGCCTCGACGATCCGGTCGAGCGGGAACCGGTGGGTGATGAGCGGATCGGCCGCGACCCGGCCCTCGGCCACCAGCCGCAGCGCCTCGGCGTACGCGCCGGGGCCGTAGCTGTTGGACCAGTGGATGGACGCCTCCTTCACGTAGGCGACGTGGGGCTCGACACGCGGCGGGGTCGGGTAGACGCCGAGCACGCAGATCGGGGAGCCCTCGGCGACCGACTCGACCGCCTGCTGGAGCGTCACGTTCGGGATGGCGACGGCGTCGACGACCAGGTCGGCGCCCTTGCCCTGGGTGAAGTCCTCGATCTTTCCGCGCGCGTCGTGGGCGAAGGCCACCTCGTCGGCGGCGCCCGCCTCCAGCGCCAGGTCGAGGAACTCCTTGGCGGTGCCGGTGAGCAGGACCTCGATCCCGTGGGCGCGCAGCACCTGGCCCATGGTCAGGCCCATCGTGCCGCTGCCCAGCACGACCGCCCTGCTCCCGGCGGGCGTCCGCACCAGGTTGTGGGTGTGCACGCCGCACGCGTAGCAGTCGAGGACGGCCCCCGCCGCGAGGGAGACCGCGTCCGGCAACACGTGGACACGCTCGGCGGGGGCCAGGTCGTATTCGGCGAAGCCCTCGCTGGTCACGTGGACGTCGCCGACGTAGCCCCGTCGGCGGCACAGGTGCGACCGGCCGTTGCGGCAGGGCGGGCACTGGCCGCAGGCGATGAGGTGCTTCGGTTCGACGGCGACCCGCTGGCCGACGGCCAGGCCGGTGACCTCCGAACCGAGCGCGGCGATCTCGCCGGCCAGCTCGTGACCGTCCCGGCCGGGCTTCTCGGGGTTGTGCTGCCACGGGCCCTGGCCGCGGAAGGCCAGCACGTCGCTGCCGCAGACCCCGGCCGCGCCCACCCGCACCAGCACCTCACGGGGGCCGGGCAGCGGGATCGGCATCTCCTCGATCCGGATGTCCCGGCCGCCGTGGAAGACGGCGGCACGCATCATCTCGTCGGCTCCTTCTCAGAGAGGGATGTTGAGGTGCTTGGCGGCCACGTCGACGCTCGCGCCGCCGTGCACGATCTCGACCAGGGCCGCGACCATGCGGTCGGGGCGTTCGGCTTCGACGATGTTGCGGCCGTAGACGACGCCGCTCGCCCCGGCCTGGATCGCGTCGTGGGCCATCTGCAGCGCGTGCAGCGGGGTCGGCTTCATCGGGCCGCCGAGCGCGAGCACCGGGACCAAGCAGCCCTCGACGACCTCGCGGTACTCCTCGGGGGTGCCGGTGTACTGGGCCTTCACGAAGTCGGCGCCCGCCTCGGCCGACACCCGCGCGCCGTGGGCGATGTTGGCCAGCGTGTGGGCCTCCAGCGCCTTGAAGCCGACGGGGATCGGCTCGGCCATCACCGGCATGCCCCACTTGTCGCCCTCGGCGCAGAGTTCGCGCAGCTCGCCCATCTTGGTGACCTCGGGGTTGCCCGGGAACACCTTGAGCTCCAGCGCGTCGGCCCCCCACCGGACGGCCTGCTCGACGCCGTACCGCGCCGAGGGGATCTCGCTGTCGAGGGCCAGGATGAGGCCGGTGCCGCCGAGCTCGTCGGCCGCCGCGCGGGCCAGGCCGATGGTGGCCAGGATCGCGTCGACGCCGCCGTCGACGATGCGCTTGACCGCGGCGCGGCCCCGCTCAAGGCCGGGGGCGACGCCCTTGGTGATCCCGGCGTCCATGGCGGCGATCACGGCCCGCCCGTCGGGGGCGAAGACGTGGTGCATACGACGGCGGGGCCAGTGGGTGCTCATTTCTCTCCTTCTGCGACAACCAGGGACTTCAGGCCCAGTTGCTGTTTCGTCGTTTCGAAGGCCTCGGCGACCGCGTCGAGCGGGAACCGGTGGCTGATCAGCGGGGCGACGTCGACGTGGCCGAACCGGAGCAGGCGCAGGGCGGTCGCGAAGTCGTTGGGGATGAAGTCGTGGCTGCCGTTGACGGAGACCTGGTCGTAGTGGGGCACGTCGGGGTTGAGGGCGATGGCCCCCTTCGGGTGGGTGCCGGCGAACAGGTTGACCACGCCGTTCTTGGCCACCAGGCCGAACGCGGCCTCGATGACCGCCGGGACGCCGACCGTGACGATCACGACGTCGGCGCCGCGTCCGCCGGTGAGGTCGAGCACCGCCTCCCGCTGGTTCGCGGCCTCGGCGACGTCGTGCGCGCCGAGTTGCTGGGCGACCTTCAGCCGGTCGGCCTTCAGGTCGGTGACGATGACCCGGCCGCCCCGCGCCCGGGCGACCTGGGTGTGCAGCAGGCCGATCGGGCCGGCCCCGACGACCAGCACGTTCTCGGTCAGCGGCAGCGGCAGCGCGCGGTGGGCGTTGACGACGCAGGCCAGCGGTTCGGCGAAGCTGGCCGACTCGAAGCCGACGCCGTCGGGGAGCTTGCTGAGCTGCTCCACCGGCATGACGGTCGCCTCGGCGAAACCGGCGATCGGGTACTTGATCAGGTTCTCGCAGAAGTTGGCCGCGCCCCTGACGCACTGGTGGCAGCGGCCGCAGACGCCGCGCCAGTCGACCGCGACCCGGTCGCCGACCTGGAGGTCTCCGGTGTCGCCGCCGCCGAGTTCCGTCACGACGCCGGCGATCTCGTGGCCGGGCGTCCACGGGTCGCGCTTGGCGGCCGTCGCGGCGGTGTAGCTGCGGATGTCGCTGGGGCAGACGCCCGAGGCGTGAATCCTGATGACGGCCTGGCCCTCGCCCGCCTTCGGGTCGGGCCGGTTCTCTACACGCAGGTCGTTGTGGCCGTACAGCAGAGCTGATTTCACGCCGACCCCTTTCCCAGCAGCCGGTCAGGCTGCCTGCTTGTCTGGCAGGTTTGAAATGTTGCCTCGTGTTACAGAGCCGAACAAGGCTCCGTTTGTCACGATTTGGTGTTATCGGAAGAGTTCGCGGAGCACCCGGACGGTTCTGAGCTGGTCCTCGGGGCCGCCGCCCTCGTGGTTGTTGTACGGCCACACCGTGATGTCCTTCGGGCCCTGGTAGGCGTTGAAGGCGGCGTACACGGTGGAAGGCGGGCAGACGCCGTCCATCAGCGCGACCGAGAACGAACCACGGCAGGTCGCCCGCGCCGCGAAGGCGGTGGCGTCGAAGTAGGCGAGCGTGGCGAACGCCCGCTCCCACTTCGTGCGGTGGATCGAGCACCAGCGCACGATCTCGGCGTAGGGCTCCCGTTCGGTGATCGCGGTGCCCCGGCGGAACGCCGACAGGAACGGCACGTGCGGGATCGCTCCGGCGACGTCGTCGCGCAGACCGGCCACGACCAGCGACAACGCGCCGCCCTGGGATCTGCCGGTGACGGCCACCTCGGCCACGCCGGGGTGCTCCCTGACCGCGTCGACGGCTCTCACGGCGTCGGTGTAGAGGCGGCGGTAGTAGTAGTCGTCCGGGTCGAGGATGCCCCGTGTCATATAGCCGGGCACGGCCGGGCCAGTCGCCGACGGGTCGCCGGTGTCGCCGGCCCGCCACGAGCTGCCCTGACCCCGGGTGTCCATGACGAAGTGGCCGAAACCCGACGACACATAGGCCAGGGACTCGATCGGGAGGCCGCGCCCCGAGCCGTACCCGAGATATTCGACCGCCGTCGGGACGGGGCCGGTCCTGTTCGCGGGCAGCAGCAGCCACGCCTTGATGGGGTCGCCGCCGTAGCCGGTGAACGTGACGTCCCAGGTGTCGACCGTGGTCAGGCCCGCGTCGTGGGGCTCGAAGGTGACGTCCACGGACGGCTGTTCGGCGAGGGTGCGGGCCCAGAAGGCGTCGAAGTCGGCCGGTTCCGGTTCCGGGTAGCGGTATTCGCGCAGCTGCGGGAGCGGGAGGTCGAACTGCGGCACTGTCTCACCCCTTCAGGTTCGGGAAGAGCCGGGCGGGATTGTTCTCGGCGACGGTGGTCAGGTCTGGGCCCAGCAGGTCGGCCGCTTCGCGCAGGCAGGCCGCGACCGTCTTCTCGTCGACGAACGGGAAGTCCGAGCCGATCAGGAACCGTTCCGGACCGGCCAGCTTCAGCGCCGAGCCGAGCGCGTAGGGCGTGGTGGCCAGGGCGAAGTCGTAGTGGAACCGCCGGAGCGCCCGGTGGACGCCGCCCTCGCCGACCTGCTCCAGCTCCGGCAGCGGTTCGGCGATGGCGAGACGTCCGGCCAGGTAGGGGGCGGTGCCGCCGCAATGGGAGAAGATCCAGGTGATGCCCGGATAACGGTCGTGGGCGCCGTTCAGCAGCAGGTTGACGACGGCCCGGGTGGTGTCGAAGACGTACTCGATCAGCGACGGCCGCAGCTGGAGCTCGGCGGCCGGGTAGTGCACCGGCAGCTGGGGGTGGACGTGCACCACCGCCTGCCGCCGGTCGAGCTCGGCCAGCACGGGCTCGAAGGCCGGATCGCCCAGATACCGGCCCGCGTAGTTGGTCAGCAGGCCGACGCCGACGAACGCGTCATGACCGGCCCACCGCTCGATCGTGTGCAGCGCGTCGCCCACCGACGGCAGCGGCACCGCGACGAACGCCCGGAACCGGGTGGGGTGCGCGGCGACCGTCGCGGCCAGGTCGGCGTTGGTGCTCTCGCAGAGCTCCCGGGCGAGCGCCTGGTCGCCGTCGAAGAAGAACCCGGGCGACCCGGCGGACAACACCGCCAGGTCGAGGCCCAGGTCGTCCATCATCGAGAGCGACGCGCCGACCGACCATCCGGGCAGGCCGACGCCCGGCTGGGCCCCGATCCCGAGCCCCCGCAGCACCTCGGCGTAGGCCGGGAAGATCGCGTGGTGATGGACGTCGACGCGCATGGTCACGCGTCCAGGACCGCGTAGGCCCGGTAGTTGGACGAGCCGGGGCCCGCCGCGCGGTTCTTCATGATCGCGGTCGCCGTGTAGGCGGGGGAGGAGTTCGGCGGCTCGTTGAGGGCCGGGAGCGGGCCGCCCTTGGCCGGCTCCCGCGCTTCGAGCGCGTCCTTGATCGCCGCGCAGAACTCCGGCAGGTCGTTGGGCAGCCGGGAGGTGATCAGGTTGCCGTCCACGACGACCGGTTCGTCCCTGAAGTTCGCGCCGGCGTTGATGACGTCGTCCTTGATGGTCGCCACGCACGTCGCGTCGCGCCCGGCCACGATCCCGGCCGTGGCCAGCATCCAGCCCGCGTGGCAGATGGCCGCCACGACCAGGTTGCCGGCGTCGGCGTCCCTGACCAGCTTCACCATGGCGGGGTTGCGCCGCAGGTACTCGGGCGAGAAGCCGCCCGGGATGATCACGGCGTCGACCGAGTCGAGGTCGACGTCGGCCACGGTGAGGTCGGCGCGGGCGGGGTAGCCGATCTTGCTGGCGTACACCTCGTCCGTCGACGGGCCCACCACCCGCACCTGCGCGCCGTCCTCGCGGAAACGCAGGACCGGATACCAGAGCTCCAGCTCCTGGTAGAGGTTTTCGACCAGCACGACGATGCGTGCCTGGGAGAGTTCCACGTTGTTCCTCAGACCTTGATGGAGAAGATGCGGGCGGCGTTGTCGCGGGTGATCGCGTCGATCTGCGCGTCGGTCACGCCCTTGCTCTTCAGGCGCGGGATGAACGAGGTCCACATGTAACCGAGGTCGACGCGCTCGTTGGCGAGCTGCGGGTCCGACTCCGTGACGTCGGAGCGCGGGTTGTAGAACCAGCGGTCGTACGAGAGCACGAGCTGGCTGGTGAAGCCCTCGTTGATCAGGCCCACGAACGCGTTGGCCATGCGCTCGTCGAGCTCCTCGACGGTGTCGACGCGCCACGGGATGCCGATGTGGTCGAGCTGGAGGTTGGCGCCCCGGTTGAGGATCTCGTGCAGCTGGCCCTCGTCGGGCTCGACGAAGGCGTGCCCGATGATCACCTTGGCCGGGTCGGCGCCCTCCTCCTCAAGGATGTCGAGCTGCTCGATGCCGGGGTTGGTGACGCGGTAGTCCATCGGGTCGGTGTGCGTGTTGATCGCGCAGCCGACGATGCGGGAGGCCCGCCCGGCGGCCCGGATGACCTTGTCCTCGACCTCGTGGATGCGGCGGCCGTTCGGCCCGATCGGGCTCGGCTGCGGCGTGACGCTCTCCTGCCCGGTCGCGATCTTGATGGCGCCGGCCTTGTACGGCGTCTGCTGCCAGGCGAAGACCATGCCCTCGGTGAGGTCCTTCACGAAGAAGTCGGTCAGCTCCTCGACCGTCTGCCGCCGCCAGTAGTAGGGCACGCCCATCCGCTCGGGGAAGAAGCCGGTGATCGCGATGACGTTCATGCCGGTCCGGCGGGCGACCTCGGCCATCAGCTCGGGGTGGCGGCCGACCTCCGGCGGGGTCATGTCGACGAGCGTGCCGAAGCCCCAGTCCGTCATGCCGTCGGCGACCTGCTTGGCGATGAACGCGACGTTGTTCTCGTAGTCGAGCACGGTCCGGTGGTCGAGCTCCGCGCCCGGGTAGCCGTAGAGGAGGTGCTCGTGGGTGAGGAACCGGCCGGACGTCTCGGGTGAGACGTCGCCCAGAACGGTCCTGAAGACTTCCATCGGATTCAGACTCCTCTGCGGATGGTGGCGAACAACTCGGCGAGGTCGTTGGTGCCGTCGGCGGACACGACCCGTTCGGCCTGCTCGCCGATGGCCTGGGCGACCACCGACGCGCCGTTGCCGACCGAGGCGACCCGCCCGCCGGCCGCGTGCACGGCGGTGACCAGGGCGACCTGCGCGCCGCTCGGCTGGGGGAGGTCCCACGGCGCGACGCCGGGGGCGATGATCACGTCGACCGAGGCGGGGTCGAGGTCGGCGGCGTCGGTGTCGGGGATGACGGGGTAGCCGAGGATGCTCTCCGCCCCCGCGGCGGCGGCCACGATGTGGACGGTCGCGCCCTCCTCGCGGCCGCGCAGCACCGGATACCAGAAGTCGAGCTCCTGGTATCCGGAGTAGGCGAGGACCACGACCTTTTGCTGGGCCAGCGACATTCTTCGGGCTCCTTAAACGGCGGGATGGGACGAGGCGAAGGAGTCGACGACCTCGGCGCACGACCGCAGCGCGTGCAGGGCGACCGAGTTGTCGACGTGGGGGGCGGCGCCGCTCACCCCGATGGCGCCGATCAGCTCACCGTCGCTCCGCAGCGGGAACCCGCCGGCCAGGATGACGATGCGACCGGCGAGTGCCGAGGTGAGGCCCCAGTCGGCCGCGCCGGGCTTGGTGACCTCGCCCCACGCGTCGGTGGGCGCGTTGAACGCGGCGGCGGTGAACGCCTTGTCGACGGCGAGGGTGAGGGCGACGTGCGAGGCCCCGTCCATGCGCGCGGCGGCGACGACGTGGCCGTGCCGGTCGGTGACGGCGATGGCCATCGGCTTGCCCGCGCCGTCCTGGGCGGCCCTGATGAGGCGGTCGGCGAGTTCGAGGGTGACGACGGATTCGGTGCGGATCATGTGGACGACCTCCCGAGGCGAGCGGACGGCCGGGGACTGGTGGAGATCATGTGCCTGGCCTCATGAGGCGAGCAGGCCGCCGTCGACGACGAGGGCCTGGCCGGTCAGATAACGGGAGCCGGGGGAGACGAGGAACTCGACGACGGCGGCGACGTCGTCCGGAACGCCCTGGCCGCCCAGGGGGATGCGCGACTCCAGCGCGGCGACGTTCCCGCCGTCCTTGCCGCCCACGCGCCGCCAGTAGGGGTCGTTGAACGGGGTGTCGATCCAGCCGGGGCAGACGCAGGTGACGCAGACCCCGTCGGGGCCCATCGCGACCGCGAGTGACCTGGTCAGCGCGACGAGACCGCCCTTGGAGGCGGCGTAGGCGAAGCTCCCGCCGCCGCCCCGGAAGGCGGCGGTCGAGCCCGTGAGCACCACCCGGCCGTGCGGCGACGCCGCCAGGTGGGGGGCCGCGGCCTGGGTCAGGAAGAAGGGGGCCCGGAGGTTGAGCGCCATGGTCCGGTCCCATTCGGACGCGGAGAAATTTGCCAATTCGGTCTCGACGAGAAGGCCCGCGCAGAAGACGATGGCATCCAGGCGGCCGTGCGCCTCGACGGCGTCGGCGACCGCCTGGGCGGGTCCGTCGGCGGTGGCCAGGTCGACGTGGCTCGCCGTCCCGGAACCGGGGTGGGCGTCGAGGGCCTTGACGACCTCGGCCGCGCCGGCCGCGTCGAGGTCGGCCACGTGCACGTCGGCGCCCGCCGCGCGCAGCCGGGCCGCCGTGGCGGCCCCGATGCCGCTCGCGCCGCCGGCTATCAGCACAGATGTCACCACAACTCCAACCTGTAGGGCTGCCTGACATCATGAACCTGAGTTTTGAGTTCTGGCAAGGCGTTATGCCCGAAAAACCGGCGAGTTGACACTTTTGGGCCGAGGCTCCCACAATCAACATGTCTGACAGCCAGGCACCCTGGACGGTTGTCCAGCCTCACGTGAGGGAGCGGCCTGTTCCATGCACTTTCCTGGGGAGTTCCCTGTGGTCCGCGTGGCCGGACCTCCCGCCGAGCGCGGCAGGCGGTACGGCGCGCTGGCCCGCACC
The DNA here is from genome assembly GCF_001570525.1 of Herbidospora sakaeratensis. Taxonomy (GTDB): domain Bacteria; phylum Actinomycetota; class Actinomycetes; order Streptosporangiales; family Streptosporangiaceae; genus Herbidospora; species Herbidospora sakaeratensis. Next base: position 398,619 of record NZ_BBXC01000011.1, on the reverse strand, counting down.
CGGATCCACCGTTCGATAGCCGCCTACCAGCGGGTCTTCGAGCACTACGCCGGATGGGACTGGGCCACCGTGCGCGCCCACGCCGCGCAGTACCGCGACGTCGTCGGCGACTTCGCGCCCGCGTCGCTGACCGAGATGCGGGGCATCGCCGAGGGCGCCGGCCTCGACGTGGACGAGATCCTCGCGCTCAACACCCGCAGCGAGATCATGTTCCACGCCGGCAGCCGGGAGATGCCCCACGAGTGCACGTCGCTGACGCTGCTGCCCGACCGCTCGGCCACCGGCACCACGCTCATCGCGCAGAACTGGGACTGGCTGCTCCACTCGATGGACACCGCGATGCTCCTGGAGGTCACCCGCGACGACGGCCCCTCGTTCGTCACGCTGGTCGAGGCCGGGCTGCTCGCCAAGGTCGGCATGAACGACGCGGGCGTCGGACTGTGCACCAACACCCTGATCAGCGACGGCGACGAGGGCCGGATCGGGGTGCCCTACCACGTCCTGCTGCGCGCGGCCCTCGACAGCGAGTCGGGCGCGGCGGCGGCCGAGACGATCGCCGGGGCCGAGCGCGCCCTGTCGGCCAACTACCTGCTGGCCGACGACACCGGCTTCGCCGCCGACCTCGAAACGGCCCCCCGCCCCGGCGGTGTGCGCATTCTCACCCCCGAAGACGGCCAGATCACGCACGCCAACCACTTCCGGTCCGCCGACCTGACAGGCGAGGATCTGTACGCGCGCCGCAAGCCCCACACGTTCACGCGGCTGCGCAACGTCACCGAGAGCCTGGGCGAACGGCCCAGCCTGTCGGTCGACGACCTCAAGAAGGTGCTCGCCGACCACCAGGACAGCCCGTCGAGCGTCTGCCAGCACCCCGACGAGAATGTGCACGAACGTGAGCGCACCGCGACGATCGCCGGTGTGATCATGGACGTGTCCGGCCGTACGATGCATCTCGCCGCGGGGCGACCCTGCGTGGCACGGTGGGAGACGAGAACCCTGGCCCCGAGATGAAGAAGGACCTACCCGGAATGAAGGTCGTCCCTGTCGAGCAGAAGAGCGCGGCGGAGCACGTTCGTACGCAGCTCATCGAACTGATCGAGTCGCGTCACTTCGCGGTCGACGACCGTCTCCCATCGGAGGCGGAACTCGCGGCGTCGTTCGGGGTCAGCCGCTCGGTCATCAGGGAGGCCCTGCACAGCCTGAACGCCCTGGGCCTGACCAAGTCCTACGCCGGCAAGGGCACCTTCGTGGCCGCCACCCGCGTGCAGTCGCACCTGCTCAGCGGCCAGTACCTGCCGTCGCAGCTGAACGAGGTGCGCCGCTACCTGGAGGTGCCGGCGGCCCGGCTGGCGGCCGAACGGCGCACCCAGGAGGACCTCGACGGCCTGGCCGAACTGGTCGCCGCGTTCGAGGACAACGACGACCCGGCCGAGCGCAACAAGATCGACGCCCGGTTCCACATCGCCATCGCGCAGGCCACCGGCAACCCGCTGTTCTCCCGCCTGGTCGAAGACCTGCGCGCGGTCCTGCAGGACCAGGCGCTCGCCGTGTCGGCCTCGCCGGGCCGGGCCGCGCAGGCCCGCGCCGAGCACCGGGCCATCTACGAGGCCATCAAGGACGGCGACGCCGAGATGGCCGCCCTGGCGATGCGCCGCCACCTCCAGGCGGTCGTCGCGACCTCGGCCGCGCTCACCGACTCCTGAAGTCGGTGTACGCCGACCGGAAGGTCGTCGTGAACAACCCCGCGTCCCCGAGCGGCCGGCCGACGTCGAGCACGAACGAGACCGGCCGGTCGGCCTCGTCGATCGTCAGCGTGTAGGTGACCAGCGATCGGTCGACGGCCTCGCCGGCGTACTCGACGAGCAGCAGTTTCAGCGCGTCGCCCGTCAGGTTGCCCGGGACGATGCCCCGGTAGACCCGGCCGTCGCGCTCGAACGTCGCGTTGCCCTGGACGATCAGCGACCGGATCACGGTGAGCCCCGCCGTCGCCGTCACCAGGATCGGCGGCTCGTTGCCCCCGTCGCCGAACTCGCCGAGCGACGCCCCGGTCTCCACCACCCGCCGGTCCCTGATCGTGTAGCGGCGGGTCTGCTCGCTCCCGTACGTGATGTCGGCGACGAAGTCGTCGTGGGGCAGGCTCGGGTCTCCGGCGATCGTGACGGTGCCCCGCGACCGGGCGAGGTTGTCGCCCTGGCCCATGCCGCCCTCGCTGGTGAAGGTGGCGGTCGGGGTCTTCCGGTAGACCTCCGACAGCGCCGCCGCGAGCTCGGCCTGCGTCTCGGGCGGCCGGTCGCCGTGCGGCCAGAACACGACGGCCGTCGCGATCACCGCCACGCCGGCCAGCACCGCGAGCCCGGCTCGCCACGGGACCGGCTTGCCCGCGACCGGCCGGGTGGCCTCGATCCGGCCCGACTCCAGCACGTCGAGGTCGTCTTCGCCGTCGTGCCCGAGCAGGCTGAGCAGCACCTCCTTCGAGGTGGGGCGCTCGGTGGGCGACTTGGCGAGGCACCGGCGTACCAGAGGCAACAACACGCGCGGCACCCCGGTCAGGTCGGGTTCGGCGTGCAGCACCCGGTAGGCGACGGCCGCGATGTTGTCGCCGTCGAACGGCACCCGCCCGGTCGCCGCGAACACCATGGTCGCGCCCCACGCGAACACGTCGGCGGCGGCCGTGACCCGCTCCCCGGAGTACTGCTCGGGGGCCATGTAGGGCGGGCTGCCGATGGCCCGCCCGGTGGTCTCGCTGTGGCTGAGCCGCGAGATGCCGAAGTCGATGACGCGCGGGCCGTCGGGGGCCAGCAGCACGTTGCCCGGCTTGAAGTCGCGGTGGATCACCCCCGCCCGGTGGATCGCCACCAGCGCCGTGGCGGTCCCGATGGCGATCCGCTGCAACTCCGCGCCTTTGCGGGGCGGCACCCGGTCGAGAGGGGTGCCGGCGACGTACTCGCTGACGATGTAGGGCGGATCGTGGTCGAGCGCGACGTCGACGATGCGCGCGGTGCAGAACCCCGCGACCTGCCGGGTGGAGTTCACCTCCCGGATCACCGCGTCGTCGGCGCCGTGCCGCAGCACCTTGACCGCGACCGGCTCCCCGTCCCGTTCGCCCAGGTAGACGACGCCCTGGCCACCTTCTCCGAGCCGGGAGACCACCATGTAGGGCCCGATCGACCGGGGATCGCCGGCCCGCAACGCCATGTCCACAATCCCATTGGACGCCATCACCCCCCACCGGGGTTCTACTTCGGCGCGTATCCCTTGAGGAAGGCGAGCACCGCCTCCTGGAACCGCTCCCGGGTCACCCCGAGCGCGACCAGGACCGGGTTCTCCGCACTCAGCAGGGCGAGCACCATGTGCTCGGTGCCGATGTAGTTGTGCCCGAGCCGCAGCGCCTCTTGGAAGGTGAGCTCCAGGAGGCGCTTGTTGTCCTCCCCGAGTTCGGCGTTCCCGGGCAGCGCCTCGCCGGTCTCCGGCAGCGCCGCGCGCGCCGCCCCCCGGGCCTCGTCGAGGTCGAGGCCGATCTCGACCAGGGCCTTCACGGCGAGGCCGTCGGCGTCGGCGAGCATCGCGACCAGCAGGTGCGCCTGCCCGGCCATGGGATGGCCCAGCTCCTTGGCGAGCCGCTGCGCCTCGCCGATGGCCGTCTTCGCGCGCGGGGTGAACCGGGAGAACTGCTGCTGGCCTTCGTCGAGCTTGGGCACGAACCGCTTCTGGGCCGCCTGCTTGGTGACGCCCATGCTGCGGCCGATGTCGGTCCAGGACGCGCCCGACTTGCGGGCCTGGTCGACGAAGTGGCCGATGAGGTGGTCGGCGACGTCGCCCATGTGCTCGGCCATGAGCACGGCGCCGGAGAGTTGTTCGAGGACGTTGGGGTTGGCCGCCTTGATCCCGTTGATGAGATCGTCCAGCCGTACGACGGGAGAATCGCTCATACCGTCAACAGTAGGTTGACGATTTGGATGCCGTCAACCCTTTGTTGACGGTGTGCTTGAGTCGGTCCCAAGTCGCATCCAATCGGGTCCCAAGGGCCGCTTGACATCGTCCGGGTGATCGCCGATCACAAGGAGATTCTCGTGCGAACACCCTTTCTCGTCGGAGCGCTGGTGCTCAGCCTCGCCGTCCAGCTGGGAACGGTCCCGCAGGCGGCCATGGCGGCCGGAGCCGCCGACCCGCTGCCGAGGGCCTACCGGGTCGACAGCCGGGCCGAGGTGCCCGATTTAACCGTCCAGGCCGGGCAGCTGGCGCTGTCGGCCGACGGCGTCACGGCCTTACACCTGTCTCCACGGGGAGACGACCCACCGGTCCTGGCGGCCACCGACGTGAGCGGCGGCGGCGAGGAGGTCGTCGGCCTCGACCCCGAAGGGCGGCCCGTGCCGCAGGTGCTCGACGCCGCGATCAGCGGCGACGGCCGGACGGTCGCCTTCACGGCCGCCGGGTCGAGCGCCGCCGACCTCGGGCTGCCGGCCTCGGCCGACCCCGATCTCCAGCAGGCGATCTTCGTCCGGGACCGGCTCACCGACGCCACCGTCTGGATCCCGCTTCCCGACCTCGGCGTGCCGTCCTACGAGCACCGGCTCCGGAGCCTCGCCCTGAGCGCGGACGGCCGGCGGCTGGCCGTGGGCCTCTCGCTGCCGCTGCCCGAGTACGACGACCTCCCCTCGCCCGAGGGCGTGCTGCTGGTCACCCGGCCGGCCGACGCCGCGCCGGTGCCGCACGTCGTCCGCCCGGAGGACCTCGTGGTGCCGGAGCCCGACGTGCGGAGCTTCGCCCTGTCCGGTGACGGGAAGGTGCTCGCGGTCAACGTGGCCGACGGCGACGAGCGCCTGCTCCTGCGCTTCGACGCCGCGTCCGGTGACCGGCTGGCCGGGGAGCGGGCGCTGACCCAGGCCCAGCACGCCGCCTGGGCCCCCCACCTCGACCAGGCCGGACGCCGGACCGCCTTCGGCGGCGACGGCCCCGCGGTCGTCGTCGCCGACCTGGTCACCGGCCCTTCGGCCGACGTGACGCTGGCGGCCTCGGCCAAGGCCCCTCATGTCTCCGGCGAGGTCGCCTTCGCCTCCGACGACCTGCCCGTCGCCGCGCGGCTGAGCGCCGACGGCTCGACCGTCGCGTTCCGCCGCTCGGGCGCCGTGTGGGCGCAACCGGCCGAGCCCGGCCGCGCTCCCGCGCTGGTCAGCTCCGGTCTGGACGGCCGGATCGCCGACCCCGTCCCCGGCGAGATGGTGATCTACCCCGACTTCGTGAACGCCTTCGCGCTGAGCGGGACCGGCTCCACCCTGGCCTTCCTGTCGGCGAGCACGGCGTTCACGGCCCCCCGCACCGACACGCCGCAACCCTCGCACCTCTACCGCGCCGTCCCGGCCGACGCCCCCGCGCCGACCTGGCCGGCGGACGCCGCGCTGACCGCCGAACCCGGCACCACCAGCGTCGCCCTCTCCTGGCCGGCCGCGAGCGCCACGGCCACGACCTACGAGGTGAGCGTCGACGGCACGAAGGTCGCCACCGTGACCGCGCCCCTCACCCGGGCCACGCCGTCGGGGCTCACCCCCGGCTCGACCGTCGAGGTCGCCGTCGTCGCCAAGGACGCGGACGGCCGGACGTCGGCGCCGCTGACCAGGAGCGTCACCCTGCTGGGCGACGTGCCGCCCGGGGAGGCCCCGCTCTCGGCGGTGGCCGGGCCCGGCGCGCGGGTGCGCCTCCAGTGGGAGGCGTCCAACGCCACCGGCCTGACCGGCTACCGGGTGCTGCGCGACGGCGTGAAGCTGGCCGACCTGGCCCCCAACGCGACGGCCCACGACGACACCACGGTCGCCGCCGGGACCGAGTACACCTACGCGGTCGCCGTGCTGCGCGGCGCCGAGCAGCTCCGGCTGACCAAGGACGCCACGGTGCGCGTCGACGACCTGGCCGTCACCGAGGCCGCCGCCAACCTGCCCAAGGTGGGCGGGTCGACGGTGCTCGCACTCGGCCGCGAGGCCACCTTCGCGGTGGTCGGCGCGGCGGGCTTCACCGCCACCGCCGCCCTCGTCGTGCGCACCGCCGACGACCCGGCGAAGCCGGTCACCGTGCCGCTCGCGGAGGAGCGGGCCGGGCAGTACAAGGGCGCCTGGCCGCTGCCCGAGGGCGTGACCGAGATCGTGTCGGGCACGCTGCGGCTCGCCGACGGCGCGGGGCACGCGCTCTCGCGGCCGGTCGCCGGGCTGCCCGCCACGGTCGGCGGCCTGATCAGGATCGGCGTCACCGTCCCGGGCGGCGAGCCCGACGGCGTGCGCCTCCAGGTCTGGAGCGACACCACCGGCACCGGGCACGTCACCCAGCTGAAGGCCAACGGCACGCTCTCCGTGCCGGTCGTGCCGGCGCCCGACTACCGGATCACCACCCGCCGCTCCGACGGCCTCGACGGCACCCCGCCGGCGACGGTGGCGGTCGCCGCCGGCCAGGCGGTCGACGCGACCGTCGCGCCGCACGCCCCCGCGTCGCTGACCCTGACGCTGAACCGGACCGGCGGCGCGGCGCTGGCCGACGTCCCGGTCGTGCTCACCACCCGGACCGGGGCCCGGTCGGCCCGGACCGACGAGAACGGGCGGGTCGCCTTCGGCACCCTCGACGCGGGCACCGAGGTGACCGCGAAGATCACCGTGCCCGGGCAGACGCTCGCGACCTACGGCCTGGCCGCCGTACCGGAGAAGAAGCTGACCCTGACGGCCGGGGCCAACGCGGTCGTGGTGACCGCCGAGGCGCTGCCCAAGGTGACCGTGCGCGGCACGGTCGCCGACGAGGACGGCCGCCCGCTCCGGGCGGCGGTCACGATCCGGCAGACGGTCGGCGGGGTCGGCGTGTCCGGCCGCGTCGAGTCGGCCGCCGACGGCACCTGGTCGGCCCAGGTGTTCGGCGGCGGCACCCGCACCGCCGTGTTCGCCACCCGCGCCAGGCAGACCACACCCGAGGTGGCGGCGAGCGCCGACGCCCCGGTGGCGCTGGTCTTCCCGGGCGTGTCCGGCTACGTCGTGCGGCCCAAGGTGGTCGTGGTCTCGATGGACGGCGACCGCACCGAGCAGGAGCTCGACGTCATGACGGCCGGCACCGTCAGCCCCGAGGTCGTGGCCGGCGGCCGCCGGATCGCCGTCTGGACCGGCGAGGTCCCGGTCGAGGTGTCCCCGGGCTCGACGGTGAGCTTCTGCGCCGACGGCGGCGTCCGGGGCCTGAGCAAGGGCTGCGCCGAGGCCGTCGCGGGGGAGTCGCCCGACATCCCGCTGACGGTGGAGCTCCACGAGACGTCCAGGATCGTCGCGCGCGTCCTCGAACCCGACGGCACCCCCCGCACCGGCCGCACCTGCGCGAGGATCGACGGCCCGGCCACCTCGGCGGCCGCCGACTTCGCCGGTCCGGGGCTGCGGGTCTCCGCGCCCGCCGCGGGCACCTACGTGCTCACCGTGGTCGCGTGCCGCGACCAGCAGACCGGTTCGGTCCAGCGGCTCGTGACGGTCGGGGCGGGCGAGGAGCTCGACCTCGGCGACCTGCGGCTCGGCGCGCCGTCGACGCTGGTCCGCGGCGATCGCAGCGGCTTCGACGCCGTCACCGACGCCGTGCTGCCCGGCGCGCTGGCCCACCTGCGCGCCGACGTCGAATTCCAGAACACCACCCGCAGCGGCAGCGCCACGCTGACGCTTCCCCCGGGCGTCACGGTGCCCGACGACGCGGTCCTGCGGGACGGCAAGCCGGTGGCGTTCACCCGTGAGGCGAACGCCGTGGTGATCCCGCTCCCGGCCGCGCGGGCGCGCACGCTCGACGTGTACGTCCGCACGCCCGCGACGCCCGGAACGGAGTTGCCGTTCTCCCTGTCGGTCTCCTCCGGTGACCTCACCGAAGCCCTGGGATCGGCCGGGGTCCGGGTGGGCACGGTCACGCTGGGCGCGCCGTCGTCGAGCCGGACCGGCCGGTTCACCGTCTCGGGGCTGGCCCCCGCCGGTGCCCATGTCGCCGTCCGCGACGGCGACACCGTGATCGCCGAGGCCGACGCCGGGGCTGGCGGGCGCTGGCACGCCGTCGTCGACCTCGGCGCCGGAGACGAGGCGGCGCGGCACGTCCTGCTGGCCTCCGCCGCCGTCGGCGCGGCAGAGCTCGTGTCCGAGCCGGTGACCGTGGTCGTCGACCCGCACGCCGGCGTGCTGGAGTCGGTGACCATGTCCCAGCCGGGCATGAGCAGGACCTTCCGCCCGGTCGACGGCGTGGCCCGTTTCCCGTGGGTGTGGAACCCGGCCCTGGAGGTCACGGTCCGGGCCACGTTCAGCGGCCCGGTCGGCGACCCGCGCGCCCGGCTCGGCTCGCTGGACCTGCCCCTCACGCCCGTGGCGGGTCAGGACGACGTCTACAGCGTGACGACCAAGCCGAAGGCCCAGGAGGTCGGCGACCTGACGATCACCTACGCGGCGCGCCAGGACCGGCCGCCGCTGCCGCTCCCGCCCGCCCCCGACCCGGCCGACGGGCTCTTCGACCCGCGAACCGCGGTCCTCTCGGAGCCGGTGACCGACGGAGACGCCGTCAGCCAGGAGTTCACCGTCCCGATGCCGAAGCTCGGCCCGGCCGCGCAGGGGCGCGTGAAGCTGCTCATCGAGCCGCTGCCCGGCTACGAGCCGGACGCCGCCGCCGTCGTGGCGGCCCGCGCCTCGGGTGTGCCCGTCTACGAGCCCGTCCTGTCGGGCAGCGACCCCCTGACGGTCGCCACGACCGGGCGGTACACCAGTGAGGCGGCGGCGATCGTCGACGTCGGCGCGCTGGCGCGCCAGGCGCCCGGTTCGCCGCTGGTCAGGTCGCTGAACGCGGCCGGGTTCGTCGCCGGACCGGCGCGGGCGATCTTCCAGACGTCCTTCTGGAACATCACCAACTGGGACTCCATCAACTCGATGGAGAGCGCCGACGAGAAGTACACCGAGCTCAACAAGATGATGGACATGGCCAACCGGTGCCGGGACGGCTCGCTGGGCGACGTCCACCGCCACCACCTCCAGCAGCTGATGCGGCGGGCCGTGATGCTCGACGTCTACACCGGCGTGTCGGGCGCCATCGGCCTGGCGCTCGCCCCGGCGACGTTCGGCCTGGGCACCGTCGCGGTCTGGGCGGTCAGCTGGGGCGTCGGCAAGGCCCTGGAGATCCCGCTCAACAACGACATCGCGGCGCTGCGCCGCGAGATGAACAGCGCCGAGGAGTGCCGCTGGTCCGAGCGGGACACCTCCTACCGCGACCCGAACCGCCCCCAGCCCGACGCCGACATCGACTACCGCTTCGACCCGTCCGGCTACCTCTACGAGGGCCTGGACGCCCGCCGCGTCGAAGGCGTCACCGCGACGCTGCTGCGCGCCCCGGCGCCGGAAGGACCGTGGCAGCCGTGGGACGCGGCGGTCTACGGCGACCTGAATCCGCAGGTCACCGACGCCGACGGCCGCTACGGCTGGGACGTGCCGGAAGGCTGGTGGAAGGTCGTCTACACCAAGGACGGCTACCTGCCGGCCGAGTCGCGGGTGCTGAAGGTGCTGCCCCCGCACACCGACGTCGACGTCAACCTGTTCCGCGCCGAACCGGCCGAGGTCGAGAAGGTCGAGGCCGACGGCGAGGGCCTCACGGTCACCATGAGCCAGCCGACCCGGGTGGCCCAGGCGCTTTCGGGCGCGCTCGCGGTCACCACCCCCGACGGCGCGGCCGTGGGCGGCCAGTGGACGGCGGTCTCCCCGCAGCTCCCGCCCGCCGGTCACCCCTACCCGGCCGAGAAGCTGGCCATGGCGTTCCGGTTCACCGGGGAGCGGCGCTCCGGCGAGGTGAAGGTCACCGTCGACCCGCTGCTCCAGGACCACGGCGGCCGCGCCGTCGCCAAGGGTGTCGAGAAGACCCTCACGGTCAGCTGGACCGGCCCCGACACGGCCGGACCGCAGGTCAGCGTCACCGGCGTGGCCGACGGCGCGACCTACCGGCTGCGCGCCGCGCCCACGCCCGGCTGCGCGACCGTCGACCGGGGCTCCGGCGTGGCGACCAAGGCCACGCTGACGCTCACCGGCGGAACACCCGCCGGGGTCGGGGTCTACACCGCCACGTGCGCCGGGGCGAAGGACAACGAGGGCAACCTCACCCCGCCGGTGTCGGCGACCTACTCGGTGGCGTACGTCTTCACGGGCTTCGCCGCGCCGATCCGCAACGACGGCGTGGTCAACGTGGCCAAGGCCGGCCAGGGCATCCAGGTGAAGTGGCGGCTGACCGACGCGACCGGCGCCCCGGTCAACGGCCTCACCACGGCGGCCCTGACCGTCAGCCCCTTCGACTGCCGGACGGGCCTGCCCACCGGCCAGCCGACGCCCGCCGAGGGCGCCGCCGAGCTGCAGGTGCTCGGATACGGCAGTTACCAGGTGGTCTGGCGCACGCCGCAGACGTACCTGGACAAGTGCCTGACGCTGCACGTCGACACGGGTGAGGGGGCGGCGGCCTCGCACACCGCGCTGTTCCGCTTCACCCGCAACGAATCCCTCTGATGAACCGGTGTCAGGCGGCGAAGCGGCGGGCCAGTTCCCGCCCCCTCGCCGCCTGCACCTTCTTCGCCTGGCCGACCGAGAACCGCAGCAGCCCGAACGGCGCCGACAGCCGGTAGTGGTCGACCACCTGTGTCCCGCCGGGCGCCGCGTCGATGCGGTAGCCGTACGCCACCCGCACGCCGCCCGGGCTGACCACGTCACCCGTGATCGAGCCGTCGCCCAGGCGCAGCACGACCTCGATGACGTTGTCGTGGCGCAGCGGGCCGAAGGCGAACCGCTCGACCGCCGTGAAGCGCACCGCGCCCGGTTCGTGGCGGATGTCGCGGACCTCGACGACCAGCGGCGACAGGCCCACGTGGTTGCCGGGGTCGGCCAGGTGCTCGAAGACCCGCTCGGGGGCGGCGGGCAGGGTGGTCGTGGTGCTGAACTCGACGCTCTTCACGCGATGTCCTCTGTGTTCGGGGGGAGCAGCCGGTCGAGGACGGCGTCGAGGTCGACGGCGTCCGGGCCGAGGAGCAGGCAGTCGGTCCGCATGCCCTCGACGGCCTGCGCCAGGATCGTGGCGGCGGCCGTGGGGTCGGGGGCGCCCGCGCGGCCGAACTGCTCGCCGAGCAGGCCGTGCAGGATCTCGCGCTGGGCGCGGTAGTGGGCGGCGAAGCCCTGATCGGTCGCGGCCCGCGACACGAACGCCCTGGCCACGCTCGCCTCGGCGGCGCGGTCGTCGTCGAGCGGGAGCAGCTCCGTCACGATCGCCGCCAGCGCCTGGCGCGCGGAGCGCGGGCCCTCGGCCGACCGGGCTCTCAGCCGGTCGGCGCAGCGGCGGCAGTGGTGGTCGAGCGCGAACAGCAGCAGGTCGTCCTTGGTGGCGAAGTGGTGCTGCAGCGCGCCGGTCGTCACCCCGGCCTCGGCGGCGATCTCCCGCATGCCCGGGAAGGTGCCGTGGCCGCGGTTCAGCAACCGGCCCACCGCGTCGGCGACGGCGTTGCGGCGCGCGTCCGGTACCCATCGTTCTCGCATGTCCCACCTCCATTACGACTGTAATGTAACAGTGGTCCAGCTTGTCCGAGAAGAGGACACTTTCTGGCCGCTATTGCTGAGATCGTGGGCGTATGCCGATGACCGTTCTGGACAACCGGGCCCTCAACCGCGCCACCCTCGCCCGGCAGCTGCTGCTCGACCGGGCCGATCTGCCGGTCCTCGACGCCGTCGCGCACCTGTGCGGGATGCAGGCGCAGGAGCCGCAGGAGCCGTTCATCGGGCTCTGGTCGCGGCTGCGCGGCTTCGACCCGGCGGCGCTCTCCGGCCTGCTGGTCGGCCGGGACGTCGTGCGCACCCATCTCATGCGCCGGACCGTCCACCTGGTCACGGCCGACGACGTCGTGGCCTGGCGGGCCCGGCACGACGCCATGCTGCGCCAGCGGGTGCTCGGCGTCTACCGGCGCGACCTGGCCGACGTCGACCTCGACGAGCTCGCGGCGGCCGGCCGGGCCCTGATGGCCGACGGCGAGCCGCGCACGATGGGCGAGCTGGCCCGGACGATGGCCGAGCGGTGGCCGCTGCCCGAACCCCGGCCGCTGGGCGAGATGCTGGTCTCCGCCCTGATCCCGATGGCGCAGCTGCCGCCGCGCGGGGTGTGGCGGGCCAAGGCGGGGGTGCGCAACGTGCCGATCTCGACGTGGCTGGGCCGGGAGCTCGACCCGCCCGCGCCGAACGGCTGCGATCCGGTCGGCGAGACGCTGGTGCGGCGCTACCTGGCCGCCTACGGGCCCGCCGCCACGGCCGACCTGCGCTCCTGGTGCGGGCTGGCCGGGCTGCCGGCCGCGGTCGCCGCGGTACGCGGGGAGCTGGTCTCCTTCCGCGACGAGCGGGGCCGCGAGCTGCTCGACCTGCCCGACGCGCCGCGCCCCGACCCCGGCACCCCCGCGCCGGTGCGGTTCCTGCCCGCCTTCGACAACGCGCTCCTCGGGTACGACGACCGCACCCGGATCGTCGACGACGCCCACCGGGGCGTGTCGATCGCGGGCACCCGGGTCGTCCTGGTCGACGGCCGGGTCTCCGCCACCTGGACGGTGAGGGACGGCACGGTGGTCGTCGAGCCGCTGCGCGACCTCTCCCGGGCCGACCGCGACGCGGTGGCCGAGGAGGGGGAGGCGCTCGCGTCGTTCCTCTCCGACGGCGAGAAGGCCGCCGTCGAGATCGCCTGACGGCTACTCGCAGCGGGTGGTGGTGTCGGCGCCCGGGCCGCCGTTGCAGGAGTCGGCGCCCGCGCCGCCGTTCAGTTCGTCGGCGCCGGTGCCCCCGTTGAGCTCGTCGGCGTCGGCGTCGCCGCTGCCGCCGTTGAGCTCGTCGGGGCCCGCGCCGCCGCTCAGGTCGTCGCTGCCCGTGCCGCCCTGGAGCTCGTCGGCCCCGACGCCGCCGCGCAGCTCGTCCTCGCCCGCCTCGCCGCGCAGGGAGTCGTCGCCGCCGTTGCCCCGGAGGGTGTCGTCGCCCTTGCCGCCGCGCAGGTCGTCGGCGTTCCCGCTGCCGCGCAGCTCGTCGTCGCCGTCGCCGCCGAGGACGACCACCCGCTGCCCCTGCGGCAGCACGTTCACCACGACGACGTCGTCGCCGTCGCCGAGCACGACCTTGATCTTCCTGGCGAGCGCGGTCACCACGGTGGTCGGGCTCTCCGCCGTGCAGCCCTTGATCGTGCCGGCTTCGTCCTCCAGCCGGAGGATCCCGTTGTCCTGGGTGATGGTGAGGTCGTTGGCGACGCCGGGCTCCGCCGTGTAAGTGAGCTGTCCGCCGGTTCCCTCGGCGCAGGTCCCGGCGGTGACCGCGGCGGCCGTGGCGGCGGCGGGGGTCGCGAGGACGGGCACGACCGACAACGTGGCCGCCGCTAAGAGGACCGATCTTCTGAGGCTGATTGTCATGGCTTCACGCTAGGAAAACGGGGGTCCGCGAGCTGCGGAGCAGTCCCTAGAGACGGGGAGGGGCAGCCCTCCTGCGCGGATGCCTACCATGACATATGGCCCGCCGCGAGCAGCTCAGCGATTTCCTGCGCACCCGCCGGGCCCGGCTCACCCCCGCCGACGTCGGCATGGCGGTGGCCGGCCGCCGCCGGACGCCGGGCCTGCGCCGCGAGGAGGTCGCCGTGCTGGCCGGGGTCGGCGTGTCCTGGTACACCTGGCTGGAGCAGGGCCGCGACATCAACGTCTCGGCCGAGGTCCTCGACGCGATCGGCTGTGCGCTGCGCCTGACCGAGCCCGAGCGCGCCCACGTCTACCTGCTGGCCGGCCTCAACCCGCCCCGCGCCGGGGCGGCCCGCGCCGCCGAGGTCACCCCCGGGTTGCGCCGCCTGCTCGACACCTGGACGCCGCCCGCCATGCTGCGCGACCGCTACTGGAACCTGGTCGCCGTCAACGACGCGGCGCAGCGCACCTTCCGCTACGGCGACACCGACCACAACTGCCTGGTCGCGTTCTTCACCAACGCCCGCTACCGGGCCATGCACGTCGAGTGGGAGTCGGTCGCGCCGGCCGTCGTGGCCGCCTACCGCGCCGACGCCGCGCACGCCCCCGACGACCCCGGGTTCGCTCGGGTGGTCGCCGACCTGAGCGCGGTGAGCCCGGAGTTCGCCGAGCTCTGGGGCCGCCACGACGTGGGGCCGCCGGTCCAGGCGATCAAGGCGATCCGGCACCCCGAAGCGGGCGACCTGTTCTTCGACATGACGACCCTCGTGGTGGCCGACCACCCGTCGTGGTACCTGGAGCTCTACACCCCCCGCTGAGGGTGGTGGCGCCACACCCATGATCACTGCGCACTGTCGCCCCCGCGCGCCCGTCGGCACGCTGGACGCATGACCCACACGTTCCACGACAAGATCGCGCTCGTCACCGGCGGCACCAGCGGCATCGGCCTGGCCACGGCCGGGAGGCTGCTGGCCGGCGGCGCCCACGTGGTCGTCACCGGCCGGGACCAGACCCGGCTCGACGCCGCCGTCGATCACCTGGCGGCCGGCGACCGCGTCCTGCCCGTGCTCGGCGACGTCACCCGCCTGCCCGACCTCGACCGGCTGGCGGCCGTGATCGGGAGCCGGTTCGGGCGGCTGGACGTCGTCTTCGCCAACGCCGGCACCGCCCTGTTCCAGCCGCTCGGCGAGGTCACCGAGGCCGGCTTCGACCACGTCATGACGACCAACGTCAAAGGCGTCTTCTTCACGATCCAGAAGACCCTCCCTCTGCTGGCCGAGGGCGCGTCGATCGTGGTCAACGCCTCCTGGGCGCTGCACCGCGGCCTGTCCGGCGCGGCCCTGTACGCCGCCTCGAAGGCCGCCGTCCACAACCTGACCCGCACCCTCGCGGCCGAGCTGGGCCCGAGGGGCGTGCGCGTCAACTCGGTGAGCCCCGGCTACATCGAGACCCCGATGTTCCACGAGCACATCTCCGCCGAGGCCGCCGCCGTCGCGCTGGCCTCGGTGGCCTCGGGCCGGCTCGGCTACCCGGACGACGTGGCCGACGCGGTCGCCTTCCTCGCCTCCGCCGCCGCGTCGTACGTCAACGGCCAGGACCTGGTCGTCGACGGCGGCCTGGTCGCCGCGATCTCCCGGTAACGGCCCGAGTGGAAGACGAGCGGCTCCCCTTCGGCGCGCTGGTAGTGCTCCACCGCCCCGACGAAGATGTGGTGGTCGCCGCCGTCGTGCACGCGTTCGGTCCGGCAGACGAAGGCGGCCAGCGTCCCGGCCAGGATCGGCAGGGGAGAACCGAGCAGGTCGACCCCGGCGAACTTGTCGGCCGAAGGGGTGGCGAACCGCCGCGACAGGTGGTCCTGGTCGGCGGCCAGCACGTTGACGGCGAACCGGCCGGCCTTCAGGAAGACCGGCGCGCTGGGCGCCCGGTTCGACAGGCACCAGAGCACCAGCGGCGGATCGAGCGAGACCGAGGTGAAGGAGTTGACGGTCACCCCGGCCCGCTCGCCCTCGCCGGTCGCCGTGGTGATCACCGCCACCCCGGTGGCGAACTGCCCGAGGGCCTCACGGAGCGATCTCATGCCGCGACCCTCCCCAGGTAGGCGCCGGCGCTGTCGGCGTCCATGAACCACTCGGCGTAGTCGGACGGGTCGTCGAAGCCGTTGACGAACCGGTGGGCGACCTCGGGGTGCTGCTGGGCCGCGCCCAGCAGGGCGAGGTGGTGGGGTTCGGCCGGGGCCAGCAGGGCGTTGGTCCAGGCGGTGACGTGCTTGGCCTGCGTCCAGAAGCCCTCGAAGGTGGCCCGCATCCAGTCGGCGTCGAACGGCTTGCCGCCCCGCTCGACGATGGCCTTCAGGTAGGCGGCGGCGCACTTGGCGGCGTTGTTGCTGCCCTGCCCGGTGATCGGGTCGTTCAGCACCACGACGTCGGCGACGCCGAGGATCGGCGCGCCCGAGGGCAACACGGCGACGGGGTGGCGGACCGTCGGGGCGAAGCGGCCGGTCAGGACGGCGTTGTCGTCGGTGAGCTCGACCGCGCCGCAGCGCTCGGCCTCCCACGGGAAGAAGGTCTCCAGGATCCGGCGGCCGCGCGCCAGGTGCTCGGCGGGGGTGCGCACGTCGCCCCAGCAGTCCATGGGACCGCCGGGCACGCCCTCGAAGACCATGATCTCGCAGGGGCCGGTGTGGGTGAGGGCGGGGAAGACGAAGTACTCGCCCACGCCCGGGAGCAGGTTGAAGCAGACCGCCGAGTGGTCGGGGCGGGGGGTCAGGCCGTTGACGTAGGTGACCGCGAGGGCGCGCTGCGGCGCGGCGTACGGGGAGCGGGCCGGGTCGCGCTCGAAGAGCGAGGCGATCTGCCCCTTCCCGGCGGCGACGAGGACGAGGTCGTAGCGGGCGGCGTAACTCTCCAGGTCCTCGGGGGTGGCGTCGTGGATCACGAGCTTGCCGCCGAGCCGTTCGAACTCGCCCAGCCAGACGGGCATCTTCACCCGCTGGTCGACCGAGCGGGCCGGGACGTCGAGGCGTCCGGCCCAGTCGAGTAACTTGCCGCCCTCCGGGCTCGGGACGGTGAGCGCGATGCCCTCGATGGGCGGGCAGTCGTCGGCCCACCGGTCGAGGCCGAGTTCGCGCTCGTGGCCGAGCGCGGTGCCGAACATGCACTGGCCGGACATGACCCGCCCGTCGCGGATGTCCTCGGGGGTGCGGTTGGAGATCACGGTGACGTCGTAGCCCTGCTTGAGCAGGCCGATGGCCAGGTGGAGACCGGCCTGACCGGCGCCGACGACAAGAATGTCCCGCATGGTGGTGTGTCCCTTCGATGTCAGGAGTGGAGTTGCGATCGGCGCCTGACAAGAACGGTACGTTCGGCCCGCCGGGCCGGGCCATCCGCTGAGCGCGGATGTCATCCACCTGACGCGGGCCCTCTCCGCAGCGTCTCCGACGGCGGCAGCCCATAACGTTCGCGGTACTGGGCGGCGAACCGTCCCTGGTGCAGGAAGCCCCACCGCGCGGCCACCGTGGTGACCGTGGCCCGCGCCGGGTCGGCGGCCTTGAGCTCCTCGTGCACCTTCGCCATCCGCACCCGCCGCAGGTAGGCCATCGGGGTCAGCCCGAGGTGGGCGCGGAACCCCTCCTGGAGGGATCGCCCGCTCACCGCGACCGCGCCCGCGATGTCGGCGGTGGTCAGCGGCAGGTGCGCGTGCCCGTCGACGAACTCCATCGCCCGGCGCACCACCTTCGGCAGCGCGGCCTGCCGGGGCGCGGTCAGCCGCTCGCGGTAGTTGGACGGCTGCATCGTCAGCAACAGGCTGACCAGCGCGTTCTCCAGATGGGCGATGGCCAGCGGATGGCCGGTCAGCCCGTCGTCGCGTTCGCCCTCCCTGACCAGCAGGTCGGCCATGTCCCGCCACGACCGGGTCCAGCCGGTCGTCAGGTCCATGCCGAGGTCGAAGACGAGCGGGTCGGCGACCGGCTCGCCGAGCAGCTGCTCCAGCGAGCGCTCGACGGAGGCGCGCTCGAACTTGATGACCAGCTGGGGGCAGCCGGCCGCCCAGCGCATGTCGAGGTGGCGGGTCGGCGAGGGCAGCGCGGCCAGCGCGGGGGTCGAGACGATCTCCCGGTCGCCGGCGCGGATCAGGCTCCGCCCGGCGAGCGGGATCATGACGAGGAAGAAGGTGCCGAGCTCGCCCGGCTCGATGTGCACGTCGCCCCCGTAGTCGAGGTAGCTGACGCGGACCGAGCCGAGCTGGACCGAGTTGAACCGGGCCGACAGCAGGTTCGCATGCTCGGCCAGGTCCAGCCGGTGGGGGCAGAACACCTTGGCGACCTCGCCGCGAACCTCGTCGAGGTCGGAGCTGGCGAAGACGGCACGATTGCTGAGGAGCACACCAGATGATCGGTCCTCTCCGGCGTGTCGTTCCATGGAAAAGGACGCACAGCTGGCGTCCCATTTCCGGCAGGATGGGCAGCCGTGAGCATTGTCGGCCCCGTTTCGCCGGGCACGGTGGCTGTGGCGGTCTTTCGCTAGGAAGCCTCGAAGCTTCCTCCCGTACGACGCTGTGCGATCGTCGGCGGCAGGCTGCGATGGGACGGGCACGGCAGACCTGGAGACTTCGGTGAAGCGACGGAGGTGGGCAGTCCTCGTACTGCATGCCCTGGCGCTTCTGGTGTACCTCGTCATGCCCGACGTGTTCGTGTCCTCCGCGAGTGCGGCGGTTTTCCCTTCCGCCGGCATCCATGCGGAGCAGGCGGTCAGTTCTGATCTGGCTCGCGATGACTCCGAGCAGCCGGTGGTCTGTTCTGACGAGGTGGCCATGCCGCCGCGAGGCTGGGCGGCCATGCCTCCTGCGTCCGCTGATCAGGACGGCCGTTGGCTGTTCTGCCTGTCGGACGTCACCCGGTCGGGCCTGGGCGCTGGGCAGGGTGGTCGGCTGATGGTGATGGGCGGCGTCTTGGCCGGGCTGCGGCCTTCTCTGTCCGCCTTGCAGGTTCTTCGACGGTGACGCGCTCGCCGTGCCGTCCGGCCGGGTGGCACGTCCGCCGCGTACCGACTGTCTGAAGCGCTTGAAGGTTGATCATGCATTCACGTTCCGAGTTCCGCCGTGCCCGGCACAAGGGCACCTGCGGCTGTTCCTCCGACTCTGCCCGCAACGCCTGGAGGGTGGGGCGGTCGTGAACGTCGGCGTCATTCCCCAGGCGGTGGGCCTGTTCGCCGTCACCAACATCGACGACATCATGATTCTGGCCCTGTTCTTCGCCCAGGGGGCCGGGCACAAGGGGGCGACGCGCAGCATCGCGACCGGCCAATACCTGGGCTTCGCCGCCATCTTGGGTGCGGCGGTGGCGGCTGCGTTCGGGGCGACGTTCCTGCCGGATGCCGCGATTCCCTACCTCGGTCTGCTGCCTCTCGCGCTGGGCGTGAAGGCGGGCGTCCAGGCTTGGCGGCACCGCGACGATCCGGAGGAGGACAGGGACAAGCGGCGGGGCCGGCCGAAGGTCTTGGAGGTGGCCGCTGTCACCTTCGCCAACGGCGGCGACAACATCGGCGTCTACGTCCCGGTCTTCGCCACGGCCGGGCTGGGCGGCATGAGCGTCTACGTGATCGTGTTCTTGATCCTGCTGGCGGTGTGGATCGCCGCCGGTTGGTTCTTCGCCACCCGCCCGGTCATCGCCAGGGCGCTGAGCCGGTGGGGCCACATCCTGTTGCCGGTGGTCCTGATCGGCATCGGTGTGGTCATCCTCGTGGAAGGCGGCGCGTTCGGCCTGTGAGCCGGGCGCGTCGACGAACAGGAACGACCATGAAGAGGAAGCGTGGCCCGTGGCTCACCCTGTTGCTGCGCCTGCCGGTCTGGCTGCTGGCCTGGCTGCATCGCCATGGTCTAAGCGGGCTGGCCGGTCAGCGGTTCCTGCCGCTGGCCACGGTCGGCCGCCGTACAGGGAGTCGTCGAAGTCACGTGATGCCACTGAAGTAGCAAAGATCCGCGTCGTTGCGTTCCAGCCCCCACCCTCACCCCGCAGGAGCAGACCATCGCCCGGCCGGCCCGGGGCGGCGCGAACACGGTCGACTACCACCTGCGCAAGATCTTCCGGAAACTCGGCGTCACCTCCCGCAGGCAGCTCGCCAAGGCCCTCGACGAGCGGGCGGTCACGACCCCGGCGGAGTGGTGAACTCGTCGGCCCACTGGAGCACGCGGTGGGCGCCCGCCCGTTCCGCCGTCTCCCGCGCCTCGGCGATCAGGTCGGCCGCGTCGCCGTCGCGGCCCTCGTCGCGCGCCAGGTAGGCCAGCCCGACCAGGTTCGCCGCCACCCCCGGCAGGAACCCGAGCTCACGGCGCAGCCGGGTCGACTCCTCCAGCAGTTCCCGGGCCTCCGGGGTGCCCTTCGAGGCGAAGGCCAGATGCCGCAGTGTGTACGCCAGCGTCTCGCGGTCGCCCGCCCCGGTCGCCAGGTCGCGGGCGCGCTCGAAGAAGGGCCGGGCCACGTCGTCCTCGCCCGCCACGACCTGGTGGTAGATGCCGACCCAGAACAGCGCCTCGGCCTCGCCCCGGGTGTCGCCGAGGGAGTTGTAGAGGTCGACGGCCCGCTCGAACGCGGTGACGTCGCCGTCGCCCTCGCCGGAGAGGTAGCGGGCGTGGGTGATCCGCCCGCGGGCCAGCATGAGATCGGCCTCCAGGCTGTCGAGCGCCAGGTCGGCCATGTCGAGGGCGCCCTCGGTCCCGATGAAGACGGCCTGCTCGTACAGTGTCTTGGCGTTCTCGATACGTCCCATCCGCCGACCCTACGCCCGGGAGCCCGAACCGCATGGGAATCACGTGCCAGTACCTCAACGTGCGGCCGGAGGAGATCGACCCCCTCCTCACGCACCCCCAGCGGCTCGACGAGCTGATGGAGGACGTCGAACGCGGCCTCGACGTCGACAAGGCGTGGGACGGGCTGGCCGCCCTCCTGAAGGACCTGCCGGTCGACGTCGTCTTCGGCGGCACGCCCCTGGAGACCGGCCACGAGTTCCCCTACGGCCCGCCGCGTTACCTGTCGCCCGAGCAGGTGGCCGTCGCCGCCGAGTCGCTCCCGGGCGTGCTGCGCTACGACGGCGCGGCGATGACCGGCGTCTACCCGGGCGTCGACGACGAGGACTACTACCGCCGCCACTACGCCGGGCTCTGGGACTTCTTCACCGCCTGCGCCAAGAACGGCGACGCCGTGGTGGTCGTGCTCGTGTGACGCCGCAGCCGGTCGAGGGTGAAGCGGTGGAGGTCTCCCACCGGTTCCCCGGGCGGCGTGCCCGCCGCGCGGGCCCGGAGTTCGCGCAGGCGGTCGGCGTCGGCGCCGTACAGGGGCGTGGCGCCCTTCTGGGCGGCGACGGCGTCGAGCACGGCCAGCGCCGAGGCGAGGTCGCCGCGCTGGGCCAGCAGGAACGCCGCGCCCCGGATCGTGGCCCACTGCTGGAGCCGGTTCCCGTGGTGTTCCCAGTGGGTGATGACCTCGACGTAGAGGTCGACGGCCGCGTCCGGGTCGCCGTGGCGGGCGGTCACCGACGCCAGCGAGGTCAGCGCGACGCCCTCGCAGTAGCGGTCGCCCGTGGCGACGGCCTGTGACCTGGCCTCGGCGAGCAGCCTCCCGGCCCGGCCGGGGTCGGTGTCGAGGAGTGACTCGCCCAGGACGTACAGGGCCCAGCCCCTGACCACCGGAGACCGGCACGTGTCGAGCATCGCGGTGGCGTCGGCGACCGCCTGTTCCGGACGGCCGCCGTAGGCGGACACCAGCACCAGCGAGGCGCGGACGTAACCGGCCCGCAGTTCGTCGTCGGCCGTCTCGGCCCAGCGCAGCACGTCGAGGCCGAGCCGCCGCGCCTCGTCGAGGTCGCCGCTCAGCAGGGCCAGTTCGGCCCGCACGAACACGGCGAACCGGCGGAACGGGTCGTCGGGGCCGAGCAGCCGCAGCGACAACCGGGCCAGCCGCTTGGCCTCCTCGTAGTCGCTGCGGAACCGGGCGCAGCCCGCGGCCACCCCCAGCGCGAGGGCGGCGAGGGGTTCGTCGTCGGCGTGGCCGGTCTCCGACCAGCGGCGGGCCGCCGCCTTGGCCCAGTCTTCGAGCTCGGCCGGCATGCGCAGCTCGGCCCAGTCGGCCAGTTCGCCGATCAGCCACAGGTCGAGCGTCAGGTCGTGGTCGAGCGCCCACAGGTGCGCGGCGCGGATGTCGCCGAACCGCCGGTCGACCTCGGCCACCCACGCGCCGTCGATGCGCTCGGCCCCGCGCCGCACCAGTTCCAGCAGGTCCCGCGCGTGCGCCTGCCGGAGGCCGGCTTCCTCGCCGCTCTCGGCGAGCCGCTCGCGCGCGAACGCGCGCAGGGTCTCCAGCATCGTGTACGCCGTCACGTCGCCCCCCGCGACCGCCACCACCATCGACCGGTCGACCAGGTCGCCGATCCGGTCGAGCGCGGCCACCGGGTCGAGCCCGCAGACCCGGGCCGCGTCGTGGGCGGTGAACACGCCCGGGAAGACCGAGAGCCGGGCGAACAACCGCCGGTCGTCGTCGTCGAGGAGGCGGTAGGACCAGTCGATCACCGCGTCGAGCGTGCGATGGCGGTCGGCCGCCTGTCGGTAGGAGGTGCGCAGCAGGCCGCCCGACGCCAGGATCTCGGCCGGGCTCATCACCCGCAGCCGCCCGGCCGCCAGTTCGATGGCCAGCGGGATCCCGTCGAGACGGCGGCACAACTCCTCGGCCGCGTCGCCCGCGACGTCGACCCCGGGCGCGAGCGCCGCCGCCCGCAGCCGGAACAGCTCGACCGCCTCCGCGCCGAGCGGCGGCACCGGCACGATCTGCTCGACCGGCAGCCCGAGCGGCAGGCGCGAGGTGGCCAGGATCCGCACCGCCGGGCACGCCGCCGCGATGGCCTGGGCGGCCGCGGCGGCCGACTCGACGACGTGCTCGCAGTTGTCCAGCACGAGCAGCGTGTCGCGGGAGCGCAGGTAGTCGACCAGCCGGTCGAGCGGCGCCGATCCGTCGACCAGGTGCACGCCGAGCGTGGTCAGCATCGCCCCGGCGACCTCGGCCCCCGTCGGCAACGACGACAGGTCGACCAGCGCGCCGCCCTCCGACGCCTCCGCCGCGAGCCGCGTCTTGCCGACCCCGCCCGGCCCGGTCAGCGTCACGACCCGGGCCCGGCCCAGCCGGTCGCGCAGGTCGGCGAGCAGGTGGTCGCGCCCGACCAGTGACGTGGCCGGTGGTTCGGCGGGCTCGCGGGGGTGCAGCGCGGGGTCGTGGCGCAGGATGCGGGTCTCCAGGTCGCGCAGCGCCTGCTGCGGTTCCAGGCCGAGTTCCTCGTCGAGCATGGTCCGGTACGCCCGGTAGGCGGCCAGCGCCTCGACCTGCCGTCCGAGCCGATAGAGGGCGAGCATGAGCTGACCCCGGGACCGTTCCCGCATCGGCGACTCGGCGATCACCGTGTCGAGCGTGGCCAGCGCGTCTTCCGGCCGGTTCAGCCGCAGCGCGGCCTCGGCGCGGTCCTCCCGGGCCGACGACCGCAACTCGGTCAGCCGGGCGACCTCGGCCATCGCGAAGTCCTCGTGGGCGTATTCGGCGTACGCGCCGCCCCGCCAGAGCGCCAGCCCTTCGTCGAGCAGCGCGAGCGCCTCGCGCGGACGGGTCGCGAGCAGGCCGCGCCCGCGTTCGGCCAGGTCTTCGAAGGCGGTGACGTCGAACCAGGCGGGGTCGACGACGAGGGCGTAGCCGGGGTGGCGGGTGTGCAGCACGTCGTCGAGGCCGGCCGCGCGCAGTTGCGAGCGCAGCCGGGACACGACCGTCTGGAGCGCCGCGTCGGCCCGCGCGGGCGGGACGCCCTGCCAGACGACGTCGGCGAGGGTGTCGGCGGCGACCACGCCGGGGGAGCGCACGAGCAGCGCGGCCAGCAGCCGCCGGGGGTTGCCCGACCGGGTCAGCGCCTCGGCGCCGGGCACGTCCAGCGGCCCCAGGGCCCTGATGCGAAGTGTCACGACGGCTCCCGGCGCTGAATCTTCCGGAAGGAACTATAAGTCGGGGATGTTCACCCGCGCAGCGCCATAATCGCGGCCGCCACGGCGGCCTGCCTGACCTGCTCGTACGGCTCCCGGGGGAACATCACCACGGTGTCGGAGAGCCCGCCGACGGCGACCGTGGCGCGGATCCGCGCGCCGAGCTCCGGCGCGCCGCCCATCAGGATCGTGGTGAGCCCTTCGCGGAAGGCCAGCATGCGGGCGATCAGGTCGAGCTCGTGCAGCACGGAGAGGTCGGACAGGATCATCACCAGCGTGTCGCGCCGCCGCCAGGCCAGGTCGAAGTAGGCCCCCAGCAGCTCCTCGGCCGTGGCTCCGGCCTGCTCGGCCAGGAACGCCTCCAGCTCCTCGAACATCGGCGTGACGATCGTGCGCAGCAGGTCGTCGCGGGAGGAGAAGTGGTAGTAGAGCGCCGGTTTGGTGATCCCGAGCCGGTCGGCGATGTGCTGCAGGCTGGTGTCGCGCACCCCCTTCTCCAGGAAGAGCTCCCGGGCGGTGGCCAGGATGCGGTCGCGGGTGTCGGTCGGCCTCCCCATGGAACTCACAGTGGCTTACCATCCGTTAAGTCAGCAACTTACCTACTGTTAAGTAAGGAGCTTTCCGATGCGAATCCTGATCTCCGGCGCGAGCGTGGCGGGCCCGCTCGCCGCCTACTGGCTCGCCCGCCGAGGCCATGCCGTCACCGTCGTCGAGAAGCACCCCGCGCTGCGCAAGGCCGGCGGGCACGCGGTCGACCTGTTCCGCCCCGCACTGGAGATCGCCCGCCGCATGGGCGTACACGACCAGATCAGGGATCGCCGCACCGGCGTCGAACTGCTCTCGTTCCGCCGCCCCGGCGACGCGCGCCCGGCCGAGATCCGCATCGGCGCCCTGATGGCGAAGTCGGCCGGCGACCACGTCGAGATCATGCGCGACGACCTCAGCGAGATCCTCTACGAAGCGGGCCGCGACCACGTCGAATACCTCTTCGGCGACTCGATCGTGTCCGTCGACGACCGGCTGGTGACCTTCGAGCAGGGCCCGCCGCGCGAGTTCGACCTCGTCATCGGCGCCGACGGCCTCCACTCGAACGTGCGGCGGCTGACCTTCGGCCCCGAGTCCGCCTACTCGGCCTGGATCGGCGCCTACCTCGCGGTGCTGACGCTGACCGACCATCACGGCACACCCGGCCGGGTCGACGGGATCGTCGCGGTGAACCGGATGGCGGCGATCTACCACCACCACGAGAACGTGCGCGGCCTGTTCATGTTCCGCACCTCCGCCCCGCTCGACTACCACCACCGCGACGCGGCCAGGCAGAAGACCCTGCTCAAGGAGCACTTCGCCGACCTCGGCGGCGAGGCGGCCCAGCTGCTCGACCGCCTCGACGACACCCCCGCGTTCTACTTCGACTCGGTGACCCAGTTACGCATGGACACCTGGTCGAAGGGCCGCGTCACCCTGGTCGGCGACGCCGGCTACTGCCCCGGCCCGGCCGTCGGCGGCAGCACCAGCCTGGCCATGGTCGGCGCCTACGTCATGGCCGGCGAACTGGCGCGATTCCCCGACCACAACCACGCCTTCGCCTCCTACGAGCACGAGCTGGCCGGCTACGTACGGAGAAGCAGGGCCTTCGCGATCGGCGCGGCCAAACGGCTGGTGCCCGGCACCGACCGGGCCCTGCGCAATCTCGTGTACGGGATGCGGGTCCTCAACCGCCTGCCCGCTCCGGCCGTCAGGCTGCTGACGGCGTCGAGCGTGGGCCTGCGGGTGCACACCTCGTTCCGGCTCCCGGACTACCCCGGCTAGAGCCGGCGGCACTGGTCCTCCTTGTTGCCGCCGGCCTTGTTGCCGCCGCCCGTCGGCCGGGGCGAGTTCTCCTTGCACTGGAGGTTGCCCTTCATGGTGTTGCCCTTGATCTGCGCGCCGCCCCGGTTCCCGACGACCTGGATCGACCCGCCGACCCGGTTGGAGTTCACCCTCAGGTAGCGCTTGTTGGCGTCGAGCTGGATGTCGGAGTCGATCCGCGACGAGGTGACGGTCGCCGCGCCGCCCTGCTTGACCTGCACGCTGCCCTTGACGTGAGACCCGGCGAGCACGCTGACGGCCTTGGCGTTCTCGCCCTGGACGTTGCCCTCGACCCGGATCCCCCGGGCGACCAGCGTGGCCCCCCGCTCGACCTTGAGCGTGCCCTTGATCTTCGTGCCGGCCAGCGTGCACGTGGCCCCCGAGGGCACCCGCAGGTTGTCGACCGTGACGGCCCGCAGCGTCCCTCGGCACGCCCGCTCCTCGGCACTGGCCGGCGCGGCGACCCCGGCCCCCAGCAGCACACCCAGCACGACCCCGCCCAGCAGAACGTTCTTCCTCATCGGAACCCCTCCCGTAGGGGCGGGCGACGCGCCCGCCTGAGAAGAGCTTCGAAGCCGGGCGTGAGCACTCCATGAGCCGCCGATGAGCGCCTTCTCATGGAGCCGGAGAGCGGTAGGATAAAAGTATGACCGAAGGCAAGAAAAAGATCAGCCTGACGCTCGACCGCGATCTGGCCGCCTTCGCCGACCGTCTCGTCGAGAGTGGGTTCGCCCCCTCGGTGTCGGCGGTCGTGACGGCCGCGATGGAGTCGCTGCACGCCCGTGACCTCGCCGCCCGGGCCGCCTGGCAGGCCAAACTCGACGAGGCCGACGCCGACCCCGCCGTGGGCGCGCGCGTCGAAAGGATGAGGGCGCACATCGCCCGGCAGCTCAGAGACAAGGGACTCGCCGCTCCCGGTGGTGCCACGTGAGTCACGTCCCCACGCCCATGATCCTCGACACCGGCACGATCGAGGAGATGGCCCGTGGAGACGTCGGGCTGATCAAGCTCCTGCAGGGCTACGACGCGATCGGTCAGCCTCTGGTCGTCCCGGTGCTCGCGATGGCCGGCGTCGCGAGCGCCTTACCCGGTGACGCCGACGCCCAGGCCCTTCTCGGGGGCCTCGCCCGGCTCACCCATGTCATGGTCGCGTCCCTCAACGGCGTCGACCAGGCGGTCATGCTCGCGAAGGTCATGAACAAAACCGGCCTCGCGCCGTGGGACGCCCACGTGGCGGCGATCGCGGACGCGAGCGTCTGCCCGATCCTCACGGTCTCCGCCGCCAAATGGGAGGGCCCGTCGGCGGCCCTCGACAACCCCCTCCACATCATCGAGATCGCCGACCCTGACGAGGAATGAGAAGGCCCGGCGCGGTCCGCGCCGGGCCTTCCTGGTTCAGCCGCCTACTGGGCGGGCGTGAACGTGTAGGTCGTGCCCTTCGCCGCGTTGACGCGCAGGGTGGACTTCCCGGCGCCGACGTTGCTCGCCGTGCCGTCGTCGGCCGTGACGTCGACCTTCGTGCCGAACCAGGGGTTCTTGACCTCGAACACCCCGCCCTGCTCGCTCTTCACGGTGACGTACTCCACCGCGTCCCCGGTCCGGGACGCGCTCACGACCAGGCCGCCCTTCTCACGCAGGTTGTGGAACGCCCCGCTCTTGCCGGCCGGCCACACCGGGAAGACCGTGACCAGGCCGTCCCAGCTCTGCAGCAGCAGGTTGTTCAGCGCCTCGATCGCACCGGCCTTCTCCAGGCCGTGGTTGCCGTCGGAGATGCGCAGGTTGGCCACCGCGTGCTGGTTGATCTGCTGCTTGAGGCGGTCGATGATCGTCTGGCCGGGGTAGCCGACCCGGGCGGCCTGGGTGAAGACCTTCGGGAAGCTGTTGTCCTGGCCCCACGAGTTCATCGCGTTGATCGTGTCGATGGCGGTCTGCCGCTCCGCGGCGGGGGAGCCGATGCCGATCTGTCCGCCCGGGTGGACGAACTCCAGGTTGACCGTGTTGTCGCCGGGGCGGATCGCCCGGTTGTCGCTGATGGTGCCGGGCTCGCCGAGGGCGTAGACCGTCTTGCCCTGGTAGGTCGTCGTGGGGATCGGGGGCAGGTTGCGCAACATCTTGCCCCACACCCAGCGGTGGCCGGCGTCGAGGCCGAGCCGGGTGCTGGTCTCCTCCAGCGTGGTCAGCAGCAGCTTCAGCATGCCGAGGTCGGCGCTGGGGTTCTTGGCCCAGGTGATCTCGTGCGGGCCGCCCCAGAACGACAGGGCGCCGGTGGCCGGGTCCTCCTCGACCCAGTTCTCGAAGAACGCGGCGACGTCCTTCATGAAGGGGTAGCCGGTCTCGCGCAGCCACTGCTCGTCGCGGGTGTACTGCCAGTACTCGATGTGCTGGGTCACCGTGAACAGGGCGTTGGCCACCTGGTTGTGGTAGTTGTCGTCGCTCGTGGTGCCGAACGGGCTGATGCCCACGGGGAACAGCACGCCGCTCTGCACGCCGCCGCTCGGGAAACGGGCGTCGACGTAGTCGGGCTTCACCCGGCGCAGGTCCTCGGCGGCGCGGCGGCGGGCCTCCGGCACGAAGGCGTCGACCGCGTCGAAGTAGGGCAGCGCCAGCTCCGGCCGGTTGGAGCTGTAGACGCCGTAGTAGTTGGCCTGCCAGTTGTAGTTGAGGTGGAAGTCGCCGCCCCACTGCGGGAAGTCGGTGGTGGCCCAGATGCCGTACAGGCCCGAAGCGGTCTTGCCCTCGCGCAGCGAGCTGCCGAGGAAGTACAGCGAGCTGTAGTAGAAGCGCTCCAGCACGTCGTCGTCGAGGTCGACGTAGGAGCGCAGCCAGTAGTTCTTCCACCAGTCGAGGTGAGCGGCGTAGAGGTCGTCGACCGACGCGGCGGTCTGGGCCCCCGCCAGGGCGATCGCGGCCGGGCCCGGGTCGGCCGGGTTGACGCCGCCGCCCGCGACGGCCGTCACGACGTCGACGGTCTGGCCGGGGGCCAGCTCGAAGTCGACGCGGCCGTTCGAGACCGCCGGGTTCCCGCCGATCACCCGGGTGGCCAGCGACGCCCGGGAGACGCCCCGGCTGCTCGCGGGGGTCTGGCGGGTGGCCCACAGGGTGTCGCCCTGGACGCCGGAGGTCTGCACCATGCCGCCACGCGCGTCGGGGGTGCCGACGACGGTCTGGGCGCGCAGCCGGACCGGCCGGTCGCCCCGGGAGGTGATGGAGGTGACGACCACGTTGCTGTCGGCGCCGGTGAAGGTCTTCATCGTCACGGGCACGCCGCCGAGCTGCATGGACGTGTCGACGTCGCCCTTGAGGACGTTCTGCTCCTCCAGGAAGTCGCCGGTCGGCTGGGTGGGGCCCTCGGCGTCGTACAGCTCGAAGGTGCCGACGCGGGCACGCGGGTTGTTGATCGAGTCGCCGGTGGTGCCCTGGGTCGGCTCGGTCAGGTTCAGGCGCAGATAGCGCGCGGTCACCGGGGCGAACGTGCGGTCGGTCGTGGCCGCCGTGTTGCCGGTGACGGTGTCGATCGTGGTCCAGGTCTGGCCGTCGGTGCTGGCTTCGAGCGTCCAGTTCTTGCCGTTGTTGGCGGCCTCGCCGGGGCGGGCGGCCTGGTCGTGCCTGAGGATGTAGCGGCGGAAGGTCTTCGCCGAGCCCAGGTCGAGGCGCAGCCACTGCGGCTTGCCCACGTTGGAGACCCAGCCCTCGTAACCGGAGCCCCAGGCGCCCGAGACCGCGCGCGACGGCGGGAACGACGGATGGTTGCTGGACGCCGTCGCGGTCGAGCCCAGCGCCAGGTTCGTGGCGGTGATCGTGGTGTCGGCCTGGATCGTCACGTTGCCGAGCGCCACCAGGGAGGGGCTGCCGGCGGACGTCCAGAAGTCGCCCTTGGAGATGTAGAAGGTCTTGCTCCCCTGGCTGCCGCCGGAGGTCACGCCGATGTCGCCGTTGCCGAGGAGGGCCGTGTCGGGCATGGTGCGGTTGACCGCGCCGGAGTAGTTCTGGGTCGTCCAGCGGCCCTTGACCGCGCCGACGAGCTGCTGGATCTCGGCCCACTGCTGGTCGGCGGTCGGGACCGCCGCCTCGGCGGGGAGCGCCGTCAGGAGGGAAGCGGCCACGGCCGCCGCCAGGATGCCTCGGGTTGTTCTCATGGGGGGTGCCTTTCTGCCCCTGCCTGAGCAGGCAAAAGACCTCTACCGGCCGCGCCTGGACCGGTCGAGATAACGTTATCTCAAAACCATAGAGTGTTTCCCGCAGGTTTCTGAAGACGTTCGTCCATAACGGCTTCATCACGCGTCCCAGTGGTCGAAACTTATGCCGATGTCAGCCCGACCTGCAGGAGAACGCTCTCCCAATGACTTAATTCATAACGTGGGAATTCCGCGATCAAGGCGATGTGCTGCGACTTCTCTCTGAGAGAGCGCTCTTGTGAACATATTGACTCGGTCCAGTAACACGGTCAGGATTTCGCGTGTGCAGCCCTCCATGCGAAAGAGACGCTTCGCCGTCCTCAGTGGTTTGTCCCTGCTGTTAAGCGCCGTCGTCGCCTCACCGGGGCCCGCGACGGCCGCCGAACCCCCGGTCGCCGGTCCGCCCGCCCTCGAGAACGGGTGCGCGAAGATCGAGGAAACCCTCCCGACCTACAGCGACTGGCCGAAGGTCGAGAGCAAGATCGAGAAAGACCCGGCCATCGAGCGCAAGGTCGCCCGGCTCGTCGCCGACATGACCCTGGCCGAGAAGGTCGGCCAGATGACCCAGCCCGAGATCAACGCGATCACCCCGGCCGAGGTCAAGCAGTACTTCATCGGGTCGGTCCTCAACGGCGGCGGCTCCTGGCCCGGGGGGAACAAGCACGCCCCGGCCGGCAGCTGGCTCGACCTCGCCGACGCCTTCTACGACGCCTCCGTGACGACCCGCACCAAGGTCCCGGTGATCTGGGGCATCGACGCCGTCCACGGCAACAACAACGTCTTCGGCGCGACGCTCTTCCCGCACAACATCGGCCTGGGCGCCGCCGCCGACCCCTGCCTCATCCGCAAGATCAGCGAGGCCACGGCCGAGCAGCTCCGCGTGACGGGCCAGGACTGGGCCTTCGCGCCCACCCTCGCCGTCGTCCGCGACGACCGCTGGGGCCGCACCTACGAGGGGTACGCCGAAGACCCCAACCTCGCCCGCGCCTACGGCTACGAAGCCGTCCAGGGGCTGCAGGACTCCAGCTGGCGCCGGATGGGCAACCGCGGCGTCATCGCCACCGCCAAGCACTTCATCGGCGACGGCGGCACCCGCCTCGGCGCCGACCAGGGCGTCAACCCCTCGTCCGAAGCCGAGATGATCAACGTCCACGGCCAGGGCTACTACGGCGCGCTCGCGGCCGGCGCCCAGTCGGTCATGGTGTCGTTCAACAGCTGGACCAACGAGGACCTCGGGATCAACGAGGGCAAGCTGCACGGCAGCAAGAAGGCCATCACCGACATCCTCAAGGGCAAGATGGGCTTCGACGGCCTGGTCGTGTCCGACTGGAACGGCATCGGCCAGGTGGCCGGCTGCACCAACGCCAGCTGCGCCCAGGCGATCAACGCCGGCATGGACATCGTGATGGTGCCCAACGAGTGGAAGGCGTTCATCGCCAACACCATCGCCCAGGTCGAGTCGGGCGAGATCGCCATGTCCCGCATCGACGACGCCGTCACCCGCATCCTGCGCGTCAAGTACCGCGCCGGCATCTTCGACGGCCGCCGCCCCTCCGACCGCGTGCTGGCCGGCGACGAGTCGCGCCTCCAGGCCACGAAGCTGGCCCGCGAGGCCGTGCGCAAGTCGCAGGTGCTGCTGAAGAACAACGGCGGCGTGCTGCCGCTGGCCAAGAACGCGAAGGTGCTGGTCGTCGGCAAGAGCGCCGACAACCTGCAGAACCAGACCGGCGGCTGGTCGCTGACCTGGCAGGGCACCGGCAACACCAACGCCGACTTCCCCAACGGCACGACCATCCTCGCCGGCCTCCGCCAGGCCCTCGGCACGGCCAACGTGACCTTCAGCGAGACCGCCGACGGGGTCGACCCGGCGCAGTTCGACGCCGTGGTCGCCGTGCTCGGCGAGACCCCCTACGCCGAAGGCGTCGGCGACCTGACCAGGCGCACCCTCGAAGCGGCCAAGCTCTACCCCGGCGACCTGGCCGTCCTCGACAAGGTGGCCGGCAAGGGCGCCCCCGTCGTGACCGTCTACGTCACCGGCCGTCCCCTGTACGTCAACAAGGAGCTCAACCGCTCCGACGCCTTCGTCGCGGCCTGGCTCCCCGGCACCGAGGGCGGCGGCGTCGCCGACGTGCTGGTCGGGCGGCACGACTTCACCGGCAAGCTCTCCTACTCCTGGCCCAAGAGCGCCTGCCAGTCGCCGCTCAACCCCGGCGACCCCGGCTACGACCCGCTGTTCCCGGCCGGATACGGCCTCTCGAACGGCCAGACCGGCGACGTCGGCACCCTCGACGAGAGCTCCCACGAGTTCCCCTCGTGCACCTCGACGGGCGGCGGCGGCACGGCCACCGAAGACCTGGAGGTCTTCGTCCGGACCGACGTCGCGCCGTACCGCAGCTTCATCGGCTCCCCCGAGAACTGGGGCGGCACCGAGATCGGCCCCGACGGCGCCGCCGCCCACGCCAACATCAACACGGTGCCCGCCGACGTCAACGTCCAGGGCGACGCGCTGAAGACCACCTGGGCCGGCACCGGCCCCGGCCAGATCTACTACCAGAACCCGGCGGGCGGCTCCGACCTGCGCGGATACCTGAACGCCGACGCCGCGCTGGTCTTCGACACCATCGTCCACTCGGCCCCCGCGGCCCGGACGGTGATCAGCGCCCACTGCGTCTACCCGTGCTTCGCCGAGGTGGTCGCGACCAACCTGTTCACCGGCCTGGCCGGCGACGGCAAGTCGACCGTGAAGATCCCGGTGTCCTGCTTCGCGAACGGCCTCGACTTCGAGAACGTGAACACGCCCTTCCTGGTCTACACGGAAGGGGCGTTCTCGGCGTCGTTCGCCAACGTGCGCTGGGTCCCGCAGGCGGCCGACGACCCTGACGCGCTGGCCTGCTCCGACCTGTCGTAGAACCCCGAGCCGGGCCGTCACCGCGACCGGCCCGGCTCTTCTTTTTCGTTACGGCTCCCGCCCACCCTGAGACGCCACGACCGCTCCGCTCACCGGGGCAGGAGACGGCGGCGCAGCGCCAGCCCGCCCAGCGCGGCGGCGAACACCGTCGCCCCGACGAGCACGATGACCCGCCCATCGGGCCCCGCCGCCCCGCCGCCACCGGTAGCGACCCCGCCTTCTGGGGTCTCCAGGCCGGTCTCCTCGTCGACCGGCTCGTCGTCGACGGGTTCGTCGGTGACGGTCTCGGTGACCGTCGCGGCCGGCGTGGGGGTGTCGCTCGCGCCTGACTCGGCGACGACCAGGTCGTAGGTGGTGAGAGCGTCGGAGTTCTGCGGCTCGCAGTCGATCAGCCGCTCCTGCGGTGTCGTGCCGAAGGTGATGTCGCCGGGCCGCACGGTCCCGGTCCCGGCCGTGCTCGGCGTCGAGCGCACCGCCGTGGCGGTCGTCGGCAGGGTGATCGTGTTCCCGGCGGTCACCGGCCCGACCACGTCGCCCACCCCGGTGCCCGAGGTGAGGTTCGACGGGAAGCCGCTGATCGAGA
The DNA here is from genome assembly GCF_001570525.1 of Herbidospora sakaeratensis. Lineage (GTDB taxonomy): Bacteria > Actinomycetota > Actinomycetes > Streptosporangiales > Streptosporangiaceae > Herbidospora > Herbidospora sakaeratensis. The sequence goes on along the minus strand of NZ_BBXC01000011.1, from coordinate 365,635 downwards.
CGTAGGCGTACATCTTCGCGTCGGCGGGCAGATCCGCGGTGGCCTGGATCGCCGTCGAGTCGGCGTAGGTGGCCCGGTGGGTGATGGAGAACTGCTCACCGGGGCGCGCGGTGGCGGGCATGGTGAGCTCGACCTTGATCCGCACCGTCTGCGCGGTCCCGTCCTTGGGCGTGCACGAGTATTCGACGACGTCGGTCGCCGCATGAGCCGGCGGGCAGAGCGCCACAAATCCGATCAAGCCGATTGACGCGTATAAAGCCCGTCGAATGCGCACCGCAACTCCTCGTTCCACGAAGGCGTATAGGGAGACGGCCCTGTCGGCCCCGTGGTTGACGGCGACTCCGAATCGTCACCGGCCTCAATGAGCTCGTCTGTCCCGCGGAAAACCAGTGGCGCCCGTCGGAGGGGATCGATTCACTGTCCGGCGGGTTTCCGCACACCGAGGAGTTCCATGTACGCAGTCACCGCCGCCACCGGCCAGCTCGGCCGCCTGGTTCTCGACCGGCTCAAAGGTGACGTGGTCGCCATAGCGCGCGATGTCTCCCGCCTCCCGGCGGGGATCGAGGCGCGGCACGGCGACTACGACGACCCTCACAGCCTGGAGGCGGCGTTCGCCGGGGTCGACCGGCTGCTGCTGATCTCCTCACCGGAACTCGACGCCGCCCGCCGGATCGCCCAGCACCGCAACGTGATCGACGCCGCCGTGGCGGCGGGCGTGACCGCCGTCGTCTACACGAGCTTCCTGGACGCCGACACGGTCGCCACCGGAATGACCGAGGCCCACCACGCCACCGAACAGGCCATCTTCGCGAGCGGCCTGGCCTGCACCATCCTGCGCAACCCCTTCTACGGCGACGCCTTCCTGCCCCGGGTCACCGAGGGCGTCATCCGGAGCAGCACCGGCGGCCGGGGCCTGAACACCGCCTTCCGCGAAGACCTGGCCCAGGCGGCGGCGAACGCCCTGACCGGCGAGGGCCACCTCGGCCGCGCCTACGACCTGACCGGCCCGCTGTGGACCTACCCGGAGGTCGCCGAGGCTCTCGGCGTCGCCTACGAGGAGGTGCCCGACGCGGGGCCCGGCCCGATGGCCTGGCTGAACGGGCTGGTCAGAGGGGGCGCCCTCGAACGCCAGACCGGCGACCTGGAGTCGCTGCTGGGCCGGCCCGCCGAGACGGTGGTCGAGCGGATGCGGTCCTGAGCCACTTCCCGCCCCGGCGGGTGGTCTTCTAGGGTGCGGCCGGTGGGAGTCGTCAACGCCTATGCCTGCGTCCCGGCCGATCGGCTCGACGCCGAGCCGCCGGAGCCGGAGTTCGACATCGACAAGGCCGGCGACGACCTCGCCGACCTGCTGGCCGACGCTCCCTACGACGTCATCGACGGCGACCGGCTCACCCCCGACCAGGTCAGGGCCTCGGCCGGCTACCTGGCGGCCACGCCCTGGGAGTCGCTCGACCACGACCTGCCCGACGACGAGGCCGACTACGTCAGAGACCACTACGAGCGGTTGCGGGCCTTCTTCGCGGCGGCGGCCGCGAAGGGGCACGGCGTCGTCATCGTGCAGAGCTGAGTGCGGCGCTGAGCCGGTCGCACCAGGCGATCAGTTCGGCGCGCAGCGGGGCCGCCCGGCCGGCGAACTCCCGCTGCGTCGCCGCGTAGACCGTGCGGCCCTCGGGCGTCTCGATCGGGATCGGCTCGTAGCCCAGGTGCCGCAGGTCATAAGGGCTGGCGCGCATGTCGACCGCTCTGATGTCCCAGGCCAGTTCGAAGCAGTCGGCCACCAGTTCGCCGGGCACCAGGGGCGAGAGCTTGACCGCCCACTTGTAGAGGTCCATGTTCGCGTGCAGGCAGCCGGGTTGTTCCGTCGCGGGCTGGAGTTCGCGCGAGAGCGGCAGCGTGTTCAGGGGCCGGGCGGGTTCGGTGAAGAAGCGGTAGGCGTCGAAGTGGGTGCACTTCAGCGGGCGTTCCTCGACGGCCGCGGCGACCCGTTGCGGTGACAGGCGGAGCGGCTGGGAGGAGTGGCGGATCTCCTCGGTCCGGTAGACCATGGCCCATTCGTGCATGCCGAAGCAGCCGAACTGGCCGGCCCGGGAGGCGGTGCGCCGCAGCAGGTCGGCGATCCAGGTGATCGAGTCGAGGCGGCGGGCGACCAGGTCGGCGACGTCGAGGGTCTGGCCGCCGGGCACGTCGACGTAGCCGGTGCCGAAGTCGGCGGCCCCGTCCAGGACGGTGAACGCGCCGGGATGCCAGCGCCGCAACCGGCTGGGGCGGTAGCCGTAGTAGCTGAACAGGAAGTCCTCGACCGGGTGGGCCCGGGATCGTCTGCGGCGTTCGAGGTGGGGCTCGATCCACACGTCCACCCGGGTGTGGTGGGCCTCCTGGCGGGCCCGCCACTCTCGCTCGTCCAGCCTTGTCACGCGCATCATGCTAGGCATGCGACGTACCTATGTGGTCACCGGAGGAGGCCGGGGGATCGGCCGGGCCATCGCCGAGCGGTTGTCACGCGACGGCCGGGTGGTGGTGGTCGACCTCGATCCCGGGCCGGTCGGCATCCCCGTGGAAGGCGACGCGGCCGATCCGGCCGTCGCCGAGAGGGCCGCCGACCTGGCCGAGGAGCACGGCGAGCTGGTCGGCTGGGTCAACAACGCGGCCGTGTTCCGTGACGTGTCCCTGCACGCCGACCCGCCGCGCGAGGTCATCGACGTGATCGGGCGGAACCTCGACCCCGTCGTCGTCGGCTGCACGACGGCGATCAGGAGGTTCCTCCCGAAGCACCGGGGCGCGATCGTCAACGTCTCCTCCCACCAGGCGCAGCGCCCGGTCCGGGGAGCCATGGCCTACGCGACGGCGAAGGCCGCCACCGAGGGGCTGACGAAGGCGCTCGCCGTCGACTACGGACCCTGCGGCATCAGGGTCAACGCGGTCGCGCTGGGCTCGATCTGGACGGAGCGCTACGCGGCGTACACGAACGATCGGGTGGAGGAGGAGATGCGCCGCCTCCACCCGATCGGCCGGGTCGGCCGGCCGGAGGAGGTCGCCGAAGCCGTCGCCTACCTGCTCTCGGACGCCGCCTCGTTCGTCAGCGGCGCCGTGCTCCCCGTGGACGGCGGTCGCGCGGCGCTGGGCCATGATCCCGAGGAGGTCTAGGACGCGTACTGCTGCAGGGCCATCTGCCGGGCCGTCTCGATCTCCTCGGCCGTCGCGGTGCCGGACGCCTCGATCGCGGCGGCCCAGGCCGCCACGGTGGCCTGCCCGTATTCGGGGGTGACCTGGCCCCGGGCCTCCTTGCCGGTGAGGAAGAGCTCCAGCGCCAGGAACGCCTCGTCCCAGCCGGGGCCGACCCAGAGCGCGCCCGCGCCGCTCTGGGCCATCGCGACCGGGACCGAATGGGTCAGTTCGAGGGTGGTCGCGTCGTCCTTGCCGGTCAGGGTGACCGTGACGATGCTCGTCTCGTCGCCGTAGGTGACCTTGAGCAGCGGCTTCTCGCAGGTCAGGATGGTTCCCCCGGCCCCGCCCTCGGTGGCGAACACGCCGCCGGGCCGCAGGTCGCCGCTGACCGGGAGGAACCAGCGCTTGAGGCGTTCGGGGTCGGTCAGGGCGTCCCAGACGTCGTCGACGGGGGAGCCGAAGTCGCGGCGCAGCACGACGGCGACGGTCTCGTCGTCGCGGGTGACCTCGCGGGAGGTCCAGCCGATGTCGATCATTTCTTCCTCCTCGTGCGAGCCAGCTCGGTCTCCAGGGCGTCGAGGCGCTGGGACCAGAAGCGGCGAAACGGTTCGAGCCACACGTCGACCTCCCGGAGGGGGGTGGAATCGACGACGTAGAGGCGTCGGGTGCCCTCGGCGCGCACGGTCGCGAAGCCGCTCTCGCGGAGCACCCGCAGGTGCTGCGCGACGGCCGAATGAGAGATCCCGAACTCCGCCCGCACGGTCGCGGTGATCGCACCCGAGGTCAGCTCGCCTTCGCTGAGGAGCTCGATGATGCGGCGGCGCACGGGATCGCCCAGCACGTCGAAGGCGTTCACGTGCCCGACTATGTCAGTTCTAGGTTATATAAGTCAATGCCGACATAGTTCGGCCGCGCGGAGGTGCGGGCCCGTCAAAGAGCACTTTTCTTTACGGCTCCGCCCACCCTGAGACCGGGGCGAGTGGCTCACGACGTACACAGAAAAAGAAGGGCCTGCGCGGGGAACGCGGGCCCTTCTCGGTTCAGGTGGTCAGCCCTTGTAGCGGGGCGCCTGGCGGTCGCCCGGCAGGCAGAACTCCCCGGTGAAGAAGGTGCTCTCCGGCACGCAGCGCCACATGCTGGGGTTGGTGTAGCTGGGCGCGAGGCGGTCGTCGATCGCCTGCTCCAGCGCGTGGCCGCCCGCCAGCAGCTTCGCCTCGGAGAAGGCGCCGCCGATGAGGGTCACCCCGATGGGGTTGCGGCCCGCCGAGCTGGCCTGCGCGCCATACCCGGCCGGGATGGTGAGCGCGGGGTAGCCGGCCCGGTCGGCGTAGCCGATCACGTTGCTGCCGCTCGGGACCATGATCAGGTCGTAGCCACCGAGGACCGTGTCCAGGACCGCCTTGTTGGCGGCCTTGCCGTTCGCGAGGTCGGCCGTGTACTTGGCGCTGGTCGCGGGGTCGGACAGGTCGACCGCGTTGGCGGCCAGCAGCTGGCCCTGCTGGTACTTCAGGCCCTCGACCGGGTTGGCGACGTTGTAGTCGATGATGCTCTGCAGCGTCGTCCCGGGCTTGGTCGCGGCCAGGTAGGCGTTGACGTCACGCTTGAACTCGGTGCCGACGATGCTGTCGGTCGCGGCCGGCGTGGCGACGTTCACCTGGGTCACGGTCGCGCCGAGGCCCTGGAGCTTGGCGATCGCGTCCTGGTAGGGCGCGCTCGTGCTGGACACCACGGCGATCTTCTTGCCGGCGAGGGCGTCGGCCTTCAGATCCTTGGTGTAGTCGGCGTCGGAGTCGTCGATCACGTTGAGGATCGTCGCGGCGTCGCCGACGCTGCGGGTGATCGGGCCGAGCGCGTCCTGCGACTTGGCGACCGGCAGGACACCGGAGGTGCTGACCAGGCCGACGGTCGGCTTGAGGCCCACCACGCCGGCCGCGTCGGCCGGGGCGAGGAGCTGCGCCGAGTCGGGCGAGGTCTCCATGCCGATCGTGATCGCGGCCAGACCCGAGGCGGTGGCCGCCGCGGCGCCGGCCGACGAACCCGCCGGGGTCTTGTCGGTGTCGTTCGGGAGCAGGACCTGACCGCCGAGCGAGCTGTAGCCCTTGGGCAGGTTGGCGTCGAAGACGCCGTTCAGCTCGGTGACGTTGGTCTTGCCCAGGATGATCGCGCCGGCCGCCTTCAGCTTGGCGACGAGGGCCGCGTCGGCGGCGGGCTTGGTGCCCTGGAGGGCGATCGAGCCGCCGGTGGTCGACAACGACGTGGCGTCAATGGTGTCGTTCAGCAGCACCGGCAGGCCCCAGAGGGCGGGCCGCGCGTCGGGGCTGCGGTACCTGCCGCGCTCGTGGTCGAGCTTGCGGGCCTCCTTGATCGCGTCCACGTTGATCTCGCGCACGGCCTGCAGGGCCGGGCCCTCGGCGTTGGTCAGCGCGATGCGGTCGAGGTAGGCGCGGGTGAGCTCCTCGGCCGAGACCTCGTCGTTCCGGAGCTTCTTGATCAGGCTCTGCGCGGTCTCGGTCTCCAGCGAGAAGCCGAGGGCACGCGAGTCGTAGCCGGTCACCTTGAGGACCGCGTCGTAGTCGGGGTTGCAGCCGCCGCGCGCCGCGAACGGCGGGGCCGGGGTCGTCTTAGCGCAGCGGTACATGCTCGGGTTGACCAGCGAGGCCGGCTGCCGAAGCTTGGTGGCCTGCTCGATGACGTAGGCCACGCCGAGGAGGTCGAACTCGTCGTAGGCGCCGCCGTGGACCGCGACGTTCTGGGCCCGCCGCTGGGTCGCGGTGTAGCCCATCGGGATCGTGATCGTCGGGTAGCCGGCCTGCGGGGCGCTCGGCGTGCTGCCCAGGATGGCGATCACCGGGTCGGCGGGCTGCGCCGGGTCGGAGTTGGGGTAGGTCATCATGTCGTCGATGGCCTTGTGCCAGGCGGCCTTACGGATCGCCAGGTTGGTGCGGTAGAGCTGCTCGTTGGCCCCGCCCGGCGTCACGTCCGACAACGACGCGTTCAGGTGGGAGTTGTTGCCGAACTTCAGCGCCTGGTGCGCTTCGGCCTGGTTGACCTGGATCTCCTGGAGCAGCGACTTGATCGGCGCCTGCGGGCCGAGCCGCTCGTAGTAGGAGTCGATGCTCTTGTGCTGCTCGTAGCCGCTGGGCAGCGCGGGCAACGAGGGGACGGTCGCCGTCGGCCGGGGCACCATGATCGCTCCAGCGGCCACGAGGGCGTCGTACGCGATCTTGAGCGGGCTGCCCTCGGTGAGGTTGCCGTTGTAGCCGATCTTCTTCCCGGCCACGAAGTTCAGGTCGAGGGCCTTCATGTAGTCGGGCAGCGTGGCGGGGAGCGCCGGGATGATGCCCTTCTCGATGTAGTCGTCGCCGAACATGGCCTTGTACCCGGCGTCGGCCACCGGGTCGGGCCCGGCGATCGAGGCCAGCGTGAGCGCGGCGTCGGAGACGCTGCGGACCATCGGTCCGGCGATGTCCTGCGAGGCCGAGATGGGCGCGATGCCGTACCCGGGCACGAGGCCGACGGTGGGCCGCAGCCCCACGAGCGACTGCGCGTTCGACGGCGAGATGATCGAGCCGGAGGTCTCGGTCCCGATGCCCAGCGTCGACAGGGCCGCGGCCATGGCGGCGCCGGTGCCCGATGACGACCCGGAGGGGTTCTGGTCGGCGTCGATGCCGTTGATGACCTGGCCGCCGTAGTTCCCGAAACCGGAGGGCTGGTTGCCGAAACTGTTGGCGTATTCGGACAGGCCCACCTTGCCGAGGATCACGACACCGCGTTCCTTCAGCTTCTTGGTGATGCCGGCGTCGGAGGCCGGGAACGACTGCCGCAACGACCAGTTGTTCGCCGTCGTGGCCATGCCCTCGACGTCGATCAGGTCCTTGAGCAGGATCGGCAGCCCCATGGCGGGCCCGAGCGACTTGCCCTTCTTGCGGAGGCGGTCGTACGCCTCCGCTTCTCTTAAGGCGTTCGGATTGAGGTCGGTGACCGCGTTGAGCCCCGGCCCGCGCTTGTTCAGCGCGGTGATCCGGTCGATGTACGCCTTGGTCAGCTCGACCGAGGTGAGCTTGCCGGCGGCCATGAGGGAGATGGCCTCGGCGCCGGTCAGCGTTTCGAGGTCGAGCTCGACCTTGGCGGCTGCCGGTTGTGCGTGGAGGGTGACGAGGGTGAGGGAGAGGGAAGCGAGGGAGATCAGGACTTTGCGCACCACGTGCTCCTTGAGGAACCCGGTATTGCGCTGGACGCTATAGATCATCCGTTACGGTGATATGTCATATATGTTCCCTGGGGGAAACCGCCCGTACTGACGGGTTTAACGGACGTCCGAGACCCTGGACCCTTCCATCACGCTTAGGGTGAGTGGTCATGGACGACCAGCAGCGCCGTCGCTTGTCCCTCAGCGGCATCGGCGAGTCGGGCGACGGCTCCGTCTCAGAACGGGTCGAGGAGATCCTGGCGGAGCGCTTCTCCGGCCCGGTGATCACGACGATCTCGACCCGGGAGGTCTACCGGAACCCCTGGATGACCGTCCACGAAGACGAGATCGTCTACCCCGACGGCACCCCCGGCGTCTACGGTTACGTCGAACGCTCCGACTTCGTGCTGGTCATCCCCGAGGAGAACGGCGGCTTCCACCTGGTCGAGGAGTACCGCTACCCGATCAGGCGCCGCTCGTGGAGCTTCCCCCAGGGCGGGGCGAAGGCCCCCGACCGCGAAGCCGAGGCGCGGGTCGAACTCGCGGAGGAGACCGGGCTGCGGGCCGAGAACCTCCGGTTCCTCGGCCGGCTCGACAACTCCCACGGCCTCAGCACCCAGTCGATGCACGCCTTCGTGGCGACGGGCCTGACCACGGGCGAGACGGCCCGCGAGGTCACCGAACAGGACATGCGGCAGAAGTGGGTGTCACGCGCGGATTTCGAGCAGATGATCAGGCGCGGCGAGGTCACCGACGCGTCCTCCGTGGCGGCCTACGGCCTCTATCAGATGCGGCTCTAGAACCTCCCTGCCAGCCATTTGAGCCGGATTACACTGGCGCCGTGCCTGCCTACGAAGAGCTGCGCCACCTGATCGACAGACTCTCGCCCGGCCAGGCGCGTCGCGTGCTGCGACTGGTGCAGAACGAACTCGCCGACCCGGTGATCGCCGACAGGCCGCAGCGTCAGGTGTCGTTCATCGGCATCGGTGAGGGCGACGAGGATCTTTCGGAACGGGTGGAAGAGATCTTGGCGGAGCGGTTCATTCGCCCGGTTTGACCGTGGCGCATCTGGATACCGGCCCGATGGTGGCCGGTGCCAACCGCAAGAACAAACACCCCGTTTCTTGGGCACGTCTGCGGGAAGCTCGGCCCGGAGGCGCATGCCGGCTTCCTGGAGCCGGCGGTGGAGACCTTCGAGCCGGTCGAGCTGTTCCCGTCGATATGCGGCGGGCGGCTGACCTCGTCCGTCAGTACAAGGGCGCCGACCTCGACACGGTGGACGTCTCCGTCATGGCCGTCGCCGAGCGCCTTGGTGTCAGGCAGATAGCGACCTTGGATCGCCGGGATTTCGGTCTCGTTCGCCCACGTCACATCCCCGCATTCCATCTGCTGCCGGAGACCGTCCCCTAGGAGACCTCCGGTCGCAGCACCGCGCGCAGGTTCTCCAGCACCGACGGGTCTTCGATCGTCGACGGCACCGGTTCCTCGCGGCCGTCGGCCAGGGCGCGCATCGAGCGGCGGAGGATCTTGCCCGAGCGGGTCTTCGGCAGGGCCGGGACGACCGCCACGGCGCGGAAGGCCGCCACCGGGCCGATCTCGCGCCTGACCGCGTGGATCAGGTCGTCGGCGAGCCGCGCCGGGGTGATGTCGGCGCCCGCCTTGAGGACCACCAGCCCCAGTGGGATCTGGCCTTTGACCTGGTCGAACACGCCGATGACCGCGCATTCGGCCACGGCGGGGTGGGCCGCCAGGACCGCCTCCATGGTGCCGGTCGACAACCGGTGGCCGGCGACGTTGATCACGTCGTCGGTGCGGCCCATGACATACAGGTAGCCGTCGTCGTCGAGGTAGCCTCCGTCGCCCGTTAGGTAGTGGCCCGGGTGGCGGGTCAGGTATTCGCGGATGTAGCGCTCGTCGTCGTGCCACAGGGTCGGCAGGGAGCCGGGCGGCAGGGGGAGTTTGAGGGTGATCGCGCCGTCGGGCTGGATCCGGACGTCCCAACCCGGTAGCGGGACCGTCGCCGAGCCGGGCTTGGTGGGCAGGGGCTCCAGGCCGCGGGGGTTGGCGGCGATGGGCCAGCCGGTCTCGGTCTGCCACCAGTGGTCGACGACCGGCACGCCCAGGCGCTCGCCGGCCCAGTGGTAGGTGTCGGGGTCGAGGCGTTCCCCGGCCAGGTAGAGGGCGCGGAAGCTCTTCAGGTCGCCGATCAGCTTTCCGTCGGGGTCGACGCGCTTGATCGACCGCAGCGCCGTGGGCGCGGTGAACAACGTCACCACGCCGTGTTCGGCGACGACCCGCCAGAAGGCCCCGGCGTCGGGGGTGCCGACGGGTTTGCCCTCGTAGAGCACGGTGGTGGCGCCGATGAGGAGGGGGGCGTACACGATGTAGCTGTGGCCGACCACCCAGCCCACGTCGGAGGCGGTCCACCAGACCTCGCCGGGGGCGACGTCGTAGACGTTCAGCATCGACCAGGCCAGCGCGACCGCGTGGCCGCCGGTGTCGCGGACGATGCCCTTCGGGCGGCCGGTCGTGCCCGAGGTGTAGAGGATGTAGAGCGGGTCGGTCGCCTTCATCGGAACCGGCTCGGCCGGTGCCGCGGCCGACATGAGCTCGAACCAGTCGACGTCGCGTTCGTCCATGCGGGCGACCCCCTGGTCGCGCTGGAGCATCACGATGACGTCGGGGCGGTGCCGGGACAGGCCGAGGGCCTGGTCGATGATCGGGCGGTATTCGACGGTACGGTTCGGCTCCAGCCCACAAGAAGCGGCCACGATGGCCTTGGGGGCGGCGTCGTCGATGCGGGCGGCCAGCTCACGCGGCGCGAACCCGCCGAAGACGACCGAGTGGATCGCCCCGATCCGCGCGCAGGCCAGCATCGCGATCACGGCCTCGGGCACCATCGGCATGTAGATGATCACCCGGTCGCCTGTGCCGACGCCGAGCGACCGCAGCCCCCCGGCGAACCGGGCGACCTGATCGGTGAGCTGCTCGTAGGTGAACCGCCGGACCTGGCCGGTCATCGCGCTGTCCCAGATGAGCGCGGTCTGCCCGCCCCGGCCGGCCGCGACGTGCCGGTCGAGGCAGTTGTACGCCGTGTTCAGCTCCCCGTCGGGAAACCAGCGGTAGAGCGGGGCGGCCGAGTCGTCGAGCGCCCGTGAGGGCGGGGTGACCCAGTCGACCGCGCGGGCGGCCTCCAGCCAGAACGTCTCCGGATCGGCCAGGCTGCGCCGGTACACGTCTCGATAGTCGGCCATGAATTTCACAGTACGCCTGCCCATCTCGCGGGTCAGGATGGACATATGAGTCTTTCTGATGCCGAACTGGCCGTTGCCGCCGCCGAGACGGGCGCCGCCGTCGTCCGTTCCCTCTACGGAAAGCCGGTGCCCCGGTACGACAAGACGTCCGTCGACTTCGCCACCCAGGCCGACCTCGAGGCCGAGCAGGCCATCCTCGACCTGATCAGCGAGCACCGCCCCGATGACGCCTTCCTGGGCGAGGAGACCGGCCTGAGCGGCTCGTCCGACCGGACGTGGATGGTCGACCCCCTGTGCGGCACCCTGAACTTCGCCGCCCAGACCCCCTTGATCGCCGTGAACGTGGCCCTCCGGGTGGGCGGCCGGGACGTGGCCGCGGCGGCGGCCGACCCGATCAGCGGCGAGGTCTTCTGGACCGACGGCGTCCGGGCCCAGGTGGGCGACCAGCCGTTGACGCCGTCTCCCGACTCGAAGCTGGTCGACTTCAACCTCGACCCGCCTTATGGCGACCTGCTGTCGGTGATCGCGGCTCCCGGCTTCGCCGAGAGGTTCAGCCCCCGGGTCATGTCGACCTCGCTGGCCTGCTTCTGGGTGGCGGCCGGGCGGCGCGCGGCCTATCTGAGCGACGGAGACAAGCGGGACAGCGTGCACTTCGCGGCGGCGCTGGCGGTGTGCCGGACGGCCGGGTGCGTGGTGACCGACCTCAACGGGGGGCCGTTCGAGACGGGGGAGGGCCTTCTGGTGGCAGCCGACCGGGAGACGCATGAGGCGTTGCTGGGGATGATCCTGCACGGCCGATGAAAAGCCCGCTGCTCTTTTCCGGCAAAGCCGCAATCGCCTGACGCGGGAATTCCGTCAGAGGTGACCCAGGTCGGGCAGCGGTTCCCCGTCGCGGGGTGATCGTCGTTCGGTCAGCCAGAACAGGTAGTTCCGGAGGTATTCCTCCAGTTCTCCGTTGTCGATCGACGCGGCGAAATCCCGGAGTGCCGGCACCCGATCACGGTCCCAATCCCGGTCGCTCGTCGCGTACTCCGCAGCCAGGCTTTCGGCGAAGGCGCGAACCTGCCCGCGTCGGGCCCACCATTCGCGCACCGACTCGGGCGTCCAGCGGTCGTCTCCGTCGCGGGCGTAGTCGCCGAACGGCTCCTCCTCGATGGCGTCCAGAATCTCGCCGAGCCCGTCGCGGTCGCGCGCCTGCCGGTAGACGAACTCCTGTCCTTCGGCATCGCACAACACGTGCCGGGGCGCGACGATCGGTCCGGCTCCGCACGTGTCGGTGTCGGCGCCGTAGAAGGGGCCGGGGACGTTCAGCGGGTTCCGCCGTTCCCAGGTGCCGCGGAAATGGCCTGCCAGATGTCTTCGAACCGCGATCTGTTCGAGCGCCTCGGGGAGGGGGTCCCAGTACACAGAACGATCATAGTGCCTCGAAACTTTTCGATCCGAAGATCGTCTGAAACCTGATGATTTCAGCTACTTTCGCTGGACGCTGAAACGTACACGAGAATCGAAGCAGTTCACAGCCGTATCGCCGGTCGAAACGTTTCGTCGTGGCGTTGACGACTTTCGGAGCGCTCCCGACACTGGGCCCGCCACCCACCCCTCCCGAAGGGAGAGCCCAGTGTCCTTCCGCTCGATGGTCGTCGTGTTCACGACGGCCGTCCTCACGATCGCCGGAGCGGTCACTCTGTCACCCGCCTCGGCGGCCTCCACGGTCGAGAACGAGGGCGCCGACTGCGCCGTGACCCTGCCCGACGCCGGGTCGCTCCCGACGAACTCCCGCCTGCCCGACCCGTTCCGGCGGCTGAACAACACCCGGATCACCAGCAAGGCCGACTGGCGTTGCCGCCGTGAGGAGATCAAGCGCCTTTCCGAGCGCTTCATCTACGGCGAGAAGCCCGGCAAGCCGTCGAGCGTCACCGGCACCGTCTCCCGGACCAGCATCACCGTCAACGTCTCCCACCAGGGCCGCAGCTCCAGCTTCTCCGCCCCGGTCGAGGTGCCCAGCGGCAACGGGCCGTTCCCCGTCGTCGTCGTGTACGGGGGATTCGGCGCCGACATCAACGCCATCAAGGCCGCCGGGGTGGCCGTCATCAGGTACGACCCCTACACGGTCGGCCGTGAGGGCACCCCGCGCAACAACAAGCAGGGCGCCTTCTACAGCATCTACGGCGCGCAGAGCCAGACCGGCCTGCTGGTCGCCTGGGGCTGGGGCGTCTCCCGCATCATCGACGTCATCGAGTCGTCCGGGAGCTCGATCCTCAAGGCCGACGCGACCGGCGTGACCGGCTGTTCCCGCTTCGGCAAGGGCGCGTTCGTCGCGGGCGCGTTCGACCAGCGCATCGCGCTGACCATGCCGATCGAGTCGGGCACGGCCGGCGTGCCGATCCTTCGGGGTGTGCCGGGTGAAGGGGCGCAGAGCCTGAGCAGCGCCTACGGCGAGCAGCCGTGGTTCGGCGACGCGTTCGGCTCGTTCACCGGCAGCCCGACGCGGCTCCCCGTCGACACGCACTCGGTCGTCGCCATGATCGCTCCGCGCGGCCTGTACGTCATGGACAACCCGCACATCGCCAACCTCGGCCCGCGCTCGGCCAGCGTCGCGGCCCTGGCCGGAGCCGAGGTCTACAAGGCGCTCGGCGCGGGCGAGAACATCTCCTACTGGTCGGACGTCGCCGACGGCACCCACTGCGCCAACCGCGCGGAGTGGCGCGACCAGCTCAACAAGAACCTGCGCAAGCACCTGCTGAAGACGGGCAACGACGCGGGCGCGATCCGCGTCTCGTCGCGGGCGTCGGGCAACCTCGCCGAGTGGCGCGACTGGACCACCCCCACCCTGACCGACGGCCCGAACCCGACCCCCACGCCCACGCCGACCCCCAGCCCCACCCCCACCCCGAGTCCGACGCCCACGCCGACCC
>NZ_BBXC01000011.1:0-351742 GCF_001570525.1 Herbidospora sakaeratensis | reverse complement strand
CCCCACCCCGACGCCGACCCCCACGCCCACCCCGAACCCCGGCGGGGCGTGCTCGGCGACGTACCGGCAGATCAACTCCTGGCCGCAGGGTTTCCAGGGTGAGGTGACGGTACGGGCCGGCACCGCCGCCATCCAGGGCTGGACCGTGTCCTGGACGTGGCCCGGTTCGCAGACCATCACCCAGATCTGGGGCGGCGTGCGGTCGGGAACCGGTCAGAACGTGACGATCCGCAACGAGAACTACAACGGCAACCTCGGCGCGAACGCCGGCACCACGTTCGGCTTCACCGTCGGCGGCACGGCCGCCACACCCACCCTGACCTGCACCAGTCCGTGATTTTCACCCGATGAGAGGGCCCGTGGCGACACGGGCCCTCTTCGTGACTTGCCGGTTTACAACGGTCCCGGCACGATGTGGGGCTTGTGAGACGAACCCTCATCCCCGGACTGGTCTTAGCCGTCGCCCTGGCAGGACTCGCGACGCCCGCACACGCAGACCCGTCCGACGACCCCCAGCTCACCGACAACGCCCTCTACACGAGCGGGCCGATCGCCCGCTCCTCGTGCGCCGAGAAGCCGATCAAGCGACGAAACCACTACCCGACCGCCAAGGCCTACGTCACCTTCGTGATCGGCTGCCTCGACCGCGTCTGGTCGAAGCAACTCGCCAAGGCCGGCGTCAAATACCGCAAGCCGAAGGTCTCGCTGCTGTCGAAGGACCCGGCCCGGTTCTGCGGCTACAAGTGGCCCAAGTCGTCGTTCTCCGACTACTGCGAGAGCAGCCGGACGCTCGTGCTCGTCCTCGACAAGACCCTGCTGAACCTGCAGCCGTGGGACCTGTACATCTTCAACCACGTGGCCTCGCTCTACGGCACGCACGTCCAGGTCCTCACGGGCATCGACGACGCGATGCGGGAGGCGATCCCCGAGAGCGGGGAGCCCGGCTTTGCCGAGTCGCTGACCGAACTGGGCCGCCGGACGTACCTGCAGACCTTCTGCCTGTCGGGCGTCTTCACCGGGAGCGTCTACAAGTCGATGCCGCGCAAGGCGGCCGACTGGAAGGAGGTCGTCCGCCAGATGGGCAAGGAGGCGAACGACTTCTACGGTTCGGCGAAGAGCATCGCGTACTGGATGAACAGGGGCTTCAACTCACGTGATCCGAAGTTCTGCAACACCTGGACCGCCTCGAACGCGCAGGTGGCGTGACGTGATGACCTTCGTGAAACGCACTCTCGTCTCCGCGCTGGTCCTGGGCCTCGCCCTCACCGGGCTCCCGGCCCCCGCGCACGCCGACCCGGCCGACGACCCCAGGCTCACCGACAACGCCCTCTACCACGCCGGCCCGATCGCCCGCTCGACCTGCGCGGAGAAGCCGATCAAGCGGCGCAACCACGTGCCGACCGCCAAGACCTACGTCACCTCCACCGTGCAGTGCCTCGAACGCGCGTGGTCGAAGCACCTGGCCAAGGCGAAGTTCCGGTTCAAGAAGCCCAAGGTCGCGCTGCTCACCAAGATCCCCGCGAGGTTCTGCGGCTACAAGCCGGGCAAGTACCTGATCTCCGACTACTGCGAGACGAACAGCACGATCCTGATCGTCCTCGACCGGCGGCTGCTCAACCTCATGCCCGGCGACCTCTACATCTTCAACCTCACGTCGAGCCTCTACGCCGAGCACCTGCAGACCATCACCGGCATCGAGTCGGGCTGGTCGGCCACCTTCCCCGAGGAGGACGACCCCGGCTACGAGGACTACCAGGACGACATCACCCGCAGGGCCTACCTCCAGGCGTTCTGCTTCTCGGGCGCCTTCATGGCCAGCGTCTACACGTCGATGCCGCGCGACTCCGCCGACTGGAAGCACCTCGTACGGGAGCGGCAGAAGGAAGCGGGCGTCACCTACGGCTCGGCCAGGAACATCGGCTACTGGATGAACCGCGGCTTCACCTCGCGCAACCTCAAGTACTGCAACACCTGGTCGGCGTCGGCCTCGCAGGTCGCGTAACCGTTCGAGGCGGGCCCTTGCGCGATCTTCGGCGAACCACCACGATCGGGGATTCGTGAGACGAACCCTCATCCCCGGTCTGGTCGCCGCCGTCGCCCTCGCAGGGCTCGCCTCACCCGCGGGCGCATACCCCCAGTCACACCCCCTGCTCGCCGAGAACGCCCTCTATTCGACGGGGCCGATCCCGCGCTCCTCGTGCGCGGAGAAGCCGATCAAGCGGCGCAACCACGTCCCGACCGCCAGGGCCTACGTGACCTTCGTCGCGGCCTGTCTCGACCGGGTCTGGGCGAAACAGTTCGCCAAGGCGAAGCTGTCATACCGGAAGCCGAAGCTCCGGCTGCTCGCCAAGAACCCCGTGTGGCACTGCGACCTCAAGTGGGACAAGCGCTGGTCGTCCGGCTACTGCGGCGACCACCGGACGATCACCATCGTCCTCGACCGGCGGCTCCTCAACCACGACCCGGACGACCTGACCATCTTCACGCTCACCGCCGTCCTCTACAGCGAGCACGTGCAGCGGCTCGCCGGGATCGAGAAGGCGTGGTTGGCGGCCCGCCCCGATCCGGCCGACCTCGGTTACGAGGAGGACAGGGACGACCTCGCCCGCCGCTTCCTGCTGCAGGCGGAGTGTTTCGCCGCCGCCTTCACCGCCGCCGTCTACACGTCGACGCCCCGTGACCAGGCCGACTGGAACGCCTTCGTGCGCATGAAGGCCAGGGAACGCCACATGGGGGGCGCGGAGAACATCACGTACTGGCTGAACCAGGGCTTCACCACGCGGGACCTGCAGAACTGCAACACCTGGAGAGCGGAGAACTGGCGGGTCGCGTAGCCTCCCGGAGGCCCTTGCGCGATCCTCCCCCCGCAGCCACGATCTTGGGCTTGTGCGACGAATCCTCATCCCCGCCTTGGTGCTGTCCCTGGTGACCGCGACTCCGGCTTATGCAGCTCCGTCCGACGAGCCCACGCTCACCGACAACGCCCTCTATTCGGCGGGCCCCATTCCCCGCTCCACCTGCGCGGAGAAGCCGATCGACCGGCGCAACCACGTGCCGACCGCCCGGACGTACGTGACCTTCGTGACGGGGTGCCTCGACCGGGTCTGGTCCACGTACCTCGCCGGGGCCGGAATCCCGTACCGCAAGCCCAAGCTCAAGCTGCTCACCAGGGACCCGAAGAAGTACTGCGGCCTGGACTGGGCTGATTACGACTACGCGTGGTACTGCTACGACAAGCGAGAGATCATGGTCGTCCTCGACCGGACCCTCCTCAACCTCCAGCCCGACGACCTGTACATCTTCACCATGCTCGCCGGCTTCTACGGGGAGCACGTGCAGTATCTGGCGGGCATCGAGGAGGCCAGACTCGACAAAGAGCCGAGTGACCCCTTCACCGACCTCCGGCGTTCACTTCTGCAGAGCCTCTGCCTTTCCGGCGCCTTCACCGGCAGCACCTACGCGTCGATGCCGCGCGACGTGGGCGATTGGAAGTTCATCGTGAAGCAGCGGGGCAAGGTGGTGCAGGACCGCCTCTACGGAAAGCCGGCGAGCATCGCGTACTGGATGAACCGCGGGTTCAAATCACGCGACCCCAAGTTCTGCAACACGTGGACCGCCCCCAAGTCCAAGGTCGCCTGAAATCTCAGGTTCTTGCCAAGAAGGATCCCTATCGTCCCGAGCGCCAAGAACGCTCACACGAAAGGGAATCCCTCCCATGCGGCGTAGTACCTTCGTCCCCGCTCTGCTCGGCGCGGCTCTGGCCGGCGCCACCCTGGTCGGCGTCGCCCCCGCTTCGGCGACCACCGGCACCCCGTGCGAGAAGGCGCCGTGGATCGGCCAGGTGCAGGGCAAGCCCAAGGGCCTCACCCCGGGGGCTCGGGCCGGTAACTACTTCTGGCACGACAAGAACGGCTTCCACCTGCGCATCACCCAGAAGAAGCCGCGCAAGGCCACGACCTACACCGGCACCATCACCTCGAACACCCCGATCCGCGACTTCAAGTGGGTCAAGCTCGAGGAGAAGCAGGACTCGGTCGTGCTGTCCGAGGACAAGCTCACCATCACGTTCAAGGTCGTCAACCACGGCCTGCTCGACGGCTTCTCGTTCCGCACCTCGTGCGCCGACAGCCTCACCGTCTCGGGGCTGACCATCAACACCAAGGCCCTGCCCGTCGGCAAGGTCTACCTGGGCAAGACCAAGGCCCACCCCGCCTCGATCCCCTTCACGGTGCACCGCAAGGCTTAAACTGCCAGGTCCGGCCGCATCTGGCCGGAGGAGGTAAGCACGATGGGCGCACACCGGATCCTGGCCGTCGACGACGACCCGGCGATTCTTCGGGTGCTGCGGCGGGGGCTCACGCTGGAGGGCTTCGCCGTGGAGGCGGCTGGCGGCGGCCAGGCCGCGCTGGAGATAGCCGACCGGGTCGACGCGATCGTCCTGGACGTCTCGATGCCCGGCGTGACCGGCATCCAGGTGTGCGCCGAACTGCGCCGCCGGGGCTCCGAGGTCCCGATCCTCATGTTGTCGGCCCTCGACGAGGTCGCCGACCGCGTCGCCGGTCTCACCGCCGGGGCCGACGACTACATGGTCAAACCGTTCGACCTCACCGAACTGGCGCTGCGGCTGCGGGCGCTGCTGCGCCGGGCGGGGGCGGCGGCGCCCGTGGGTTCGGGCGTGCGGGCCGGCGGGCTGGTCCTCGACACCGACGGCCGCGACGCCGTCTTCAACGGGCGCCCGCTCTCGCTCACCCGGCGGGAGTTCGACCTGCTGGAGGTGCTGGCCAGGAACCACGGCATCGTGTTGTCGCGCGAGGTGCTGCTCGAACGCGTCTGGGGCTACGACTTCGCGGTCACCGCCAACGCGGTCGAGACGTTCATCGGCTACCTGCGCAGGAAGCTCGAAGCCGAGGGCGAGCCGAGGATCCTCGAGACGGTGCGCGGCGTCGGCTACGTCCTGCGGGTCCGGTCGTGAGGTTGTCGACCCGGTTCGCGCTGGGCGTGGCCGTGCTCATGCCCGTGCTGGTCGGGCTGCTCGGACTGCTCTTCGTCCGGCTGTCGGCCGACGACCTGCGGGCCGCCCGCGACGAACGGCTGACCCAGCGCCTCCAGGCGTACACCCCCCTCGCCCTGAACCACACGCAGCGCCCGCTCCGGCTGCGCCCGGCGGAGGGGGAGCCGTCCGAGGGTGTGTACGTCGACCCGGTCCGCGGCCAGCCGCTCGTCATCGGCGCGGTCCCGCCGAAACTGCCGCCCCCGGCGACGGCCCCCTCGACCAGCGGGACCTGGCGGTACGTCAGCACCGACCTGGGCCGCCGAGGCCGCCTGTGGATCTTCGAGGCGCAGGGCCCGCTCGACGCCCAGATCTCCGGCCTGTACGACCGGCTGCTGATCGCCACCCTGATCGCGCTGGCCGCCGGGGCCGCCGCCGGCCTGACCCTCGGCCGGTTCACGCTCCGCCCGCTGACCCGCCTGACCACGGACGTGAAGGCGGGCAACGGCCGGCTCACCCGCAGAACCCGCGCCCGCGAGATCGACGAACTCGCCGGCCTGGTCAACCGCCTGCTCGACCGCCGCGACGAGGCCGTGCACCGCACCGCCGAGGCGCTGGAGACCGCCCGCGCCTTCGCCGCCACCGCCGCCCACGAACTGCGCACCCCGCTGACCAGCATGGGCGGCAACATCGCCCTGCTCGGCTACCCGACGCTGCCGCCGGAGGACCGCGTCGAGGTCATCCGCGACCTGGCCATGGAACAGGCCCGCCTCGAACGCCTCATCACGATGCTCCGCCAGCTGGCCAGAGGCGAGCTGATGGAACCCGACTCGCTGAAGGACGTCGACCTGGCGGGGGTGAGCGAGGTGGCCGTACAGGAGGCGACCCGAAGGCACCGCCACGCCCGCTTCGTCGCCCACCTCCCCGACGCGGCCATGGTCAGGGGCTGGCCCGAGGGGCTGCGCATGATCGTCGACAACCTGCTGGAGAACGCGGCCGTCCACGGGGTCGGGCCGCACGGAACCGTGCGGGTGGAGCTGACGGTCCGGGTCGAGGGCACGGTGGCGCTGCTCCGCGTCGCCGACGACGGGCCGGGCATGCCGCGCGAGCTGCACCAGGAGGCGTTCAACCGCTTCAGCCGCCGCGCGGGCAGCCCGGGGACGGGCCTCGGCCTGACGCTCATCCACCAGCAGGTGGTGCTGCACGGCGGCACGGTCGAGATCGAGCCGTCGTCGGGACGGGGGTTGTCGGTGCTGGTCCAGATGCCCATCGCGTGGCGGCCCGACGGGCCGAGTGACGGTCTCTCCTGGTTGTCGCTGCACCAGAAGGGCGTTGCCTGAACGCGCCATTTCCGGCTCGCGGGCCGGAACCCTCTTGGACGGCGCCGGGCCGCACGGCACACTGACAACGATCTGTCAGCTCCAATCGGGGATGGTGTCATGTCGGCGGTCGACGACGCCTGGGCTGTGACGGTTCCGACCGGCTATCGGGTGGGGGACTGGGAGGTCACCCGGCCGATCGCGTCGGGAAGCTGGGCCAGCGTCTACGAGGGCAGGCGGCGGTGCGGGCGGGTGTCGGCGCTCAAGTTCCTGCCGACCGGGACGGTCACCCGCAGGCAGGTGCGCCACCTGCGGGACATGGCCCAGCGCGAGATCCGCCTGCACGACCAGCTCAGGCACGACCGCCTCATCGGCCTGCACGAGATCATCACGGTCGACGACGCCGCGCGGCCCGAACTCGACGGCGCCTGCGTGCTGGTCACCGAGCGGGCCGAGCGGTCGCTGGCCGATCTCGTCCAAGACGGCGTTGCGGTACGCCGCACGCCGCGCATCCTGGCCGAGATCTGCGAAGGTCTCGCGCACATGCACGAGCGGAAGTGGGTGCACGGCGACCTGAAGCCGAGCAACATCCTGCTGATGGCCGACGGCTCGGTGCGGCTGGCCGACTTCGGGCTGAGCGCCGAACTGCACGGCACGCACGGCTACCTGCCGCCGATCGGGTCGATGGACCACCTGCCGCCGGAACGCTGGAGCGAGCCCCTCACCGTGAAGGGCAACGCGGTCCGCACGTCGGCCGACATCTGGGCCCTGGGCGTCACGGCCTGCCAGCTCTTCACCGGCCGCTACCCCTTCGCCGCGCCCACCGCCCGGGGCCGCTACGTCGCCGCGGCCGAATACGCCGCCGGGCACCGCGGCCTCGACCTGCCCGCGTCGATCCCCGAGGGCTGGCGGGCGTGGATCGCCGCGTGCCTGTCCCGGGACGTGCGGGCCCGGCCGACCGCCTTCGACCTGCTGCACCGCGCGCGGGTGCTCAACGGCGCCCCCGACCCGACGACCCCGCTCCCGCGCCGCCTCGCCCGGTCGGTCGTGGCCGGGCTCCTGGTCGTCGGCTGCACGGCGGCCTCGACCGTCCAGGACCTCTACCACGACCCCTTCGCGCGGTGGCTGAACCCGGCGGCCACCGACATCCCCGTCGAGTACAAGGAACTGATCGTCGAGGCGGGCACGATGTGCGAGGAGCCGGGGCTCAGCCCGGCCCTGGTCGCCGGCATGCTGAAGGCCGAGAGCGGCTTCGACCCCACCCTGTCCGACCCCGACAACCACGAATACGGCATCGCCCGCTGGACCCCCACGGTGCTGCAGTACTACCTGCCGAACGACCGGCGGGGCGCCGTACCGGAACTGCCGCTGACGGTGCGGGACTCGATCCCGGCGATCGGACGTTACCTGTGCGTCCGGCTGCCGCTGATGTCGTCGGTGCCCGGCGACCCGGGGTTGCTGGGGGCCGCGGCGTTCCGCAGCTCCGACGACGTCATCCGGCGGGAGAACGGGGTGCCCGAACGCTTCCGCGCCCACGTCGAGAAGGTGCGCGAAGCCCGTGACCGCTATCTGCCCGCCTCAGCCGTCGAGTAGCTTCAGGTGCTCCTCGCGGACGAGGTCGAAGCGCAGCGCGATCGACACCAGGGAGGCCCGCTGCCAGTCGGCCTTCCCGGCCTTCCCGTCGTGTTTGACGCGGAGTTTGGTGCGGGCCAGGTAGTCGATGTGGAAGTTGACGCCGGCCCGGGTCAGGCCGACGCCGCCGATCCGGTCGAGGATCTGCGGCACGGTCGGGATCACCGCCGAGGCGCAGTCGCGCAACCGGGGCTCGCAGAGTGCCACCAGCACGAGGAAGTACTTGGCCGTCTCGTCGAGCGAGAACATCGACAACGTCGGCTCGCCTTCGCGGGGCCGATCACGGTCGACGAAACTGTGCTGAGCCGCGTAGACGAGAAATGAACAAACGCCGACGGCGACCGGGAGAACGACGCGCGCGAATTCGAAGGGAATC
Source organism: Herbidospora sakaeratensis (assembly GCF_001570525.1). Taxonomy (GTDB): domain Bacteria; phylum Actinomycetota; class Actinomycetes; order Streptosporangiales; family Streptosporangiaceae; genus Herbidospora; species Herbidospora sakaeratensis. The sequence continues at coordinate 343,425 of NZ_BBXC01000011.1, read as the reverse complement.
GGCGCAGCGGCCCTTCCCGGCGCTATTTTGACGAATTCACCGCCGCCTTCGGGATTCTCCACGACCAGCGTGGAATCGTGGCTGAAATTGGTCAGCATCCAGAAGTCCTGAACGGCTGTGACCGCTCCGGCCAGGCGGGACACCTCGGGATGGCCGAGGCGGAAATCGACGGATCCGCGACCGAAGGTCACCTCCTCGCCCGGGCGGAGCCCGATCGTCTCGGTGGCGGAGTTCTCTCCCTGTAATAGCACAGTCTGATCACTTCGCATCCTCTAACCTTAAAGGTTTCCCGGCGGCCGGTCGAAGGCCACGATGAGCTCGGCATGAATTCGTCAGTGCCGACGTGTCCGCCATTCGCCGGGCGGGATGGCGCTGCACAGCACCCCGTGATTCCACCGGAAGGAAGAACCATGAGGCTCCGCACCTTCGCCCTCGCCGCCGCGATGACCGCGGCCGTTCTCGCGACGTCGGCCACCCCGGCCAACGCGGGAGGCGGCGGCTGTCTGCGCCACACCAACGACTGGTTCCAGTTCGACGCGTGCCAGGGCGACAACGGCCTGAACGTCTACGGAGACGTCTACATCAAGCGCTTCACCGGCTCGAACTGCAAGGTGACGCTCCGGATCACCGACAACCCTGATCCGATCGTGCTGAACTGCCGGCTCGGCCATCTCGGCCCGGTGGTGTCCCCCCGCATGGTGAAGGGCAAGAGGTACGTCACCTCCGTCACGGTGCAGAGCTCCGCGGGCCGCCTCTACGGCCTCGCCCCCTACTCCAACATCTGAACCTAAGCAGGCCCGGCGCGATCCGAACGGATGGCGCCGGGCTTCTCGATGACGACGCTAGCTCTGCGCGACCGCCACCTGCGGCCCGTGGCCCGGCGCGACCGAGCCCTGCAGGACCAGCGCCGCGCCGCCGATGGCCGCCGAGTCGCGCGGGTTGCTCGACAGGTCGACCTGCACGGGATGCACGTGCCGGGAGAACGCGCTCTCGCCGAGCCGCCGCCGGATCTCGCTCACGTACAGGGAACCGGCGACCGCGAAGCCCGGCCCCGCCAGCACCAGGGTGTCGAGGTCCCACAGGTTGGCCAGCGTCAGCGCGCCGTCGGCCAGCAGCGACGCCGACTCGTCGATCAGCGCGCGGGCCTGGTCGTCGCCGTAGACGGCGGCGCGGGCGAGCACGTCGAAGGCGCGCGGGTAGGGGTCGTCGGGGCGCACGCCCAGGCGGTCGGCCAGGCCGGGGATGGTGCGGGCGCGGGCGACCAGGGCCGCCGGGGCGGCGTAGAGCTCCAGGCAGCCGCGGTTGCCGCATCGGCAGGGGGCGCCGTCGCGGACGACCGACACGTGGCCGATCTCGCCCGCGTTGGAGCTCGCGCCGCGCTGGAGCGCTCCGTCGAGGACGACGCCCGAGCCGATGCCCGAGTTCATGTAGAGGCAGCCGAAGGTGCGGTCGCGGGAGACCTGGCGGCCCCAGAACTCGCCGACCGACGCGGCGGCGGCGTCGCTGTCGACCAGGACCGGCACGCCGAGCGCCGACAGTTCGCGGCGCAGGTCGAGCTCTTCGAGGCCGGGCACTGCCAGGAAGCGGCCGCGGGCGACGTCGACCGGGCCGGGGGCGACGACGGCCAGCCCGGCCACGCTCTGCGCGGCGAGGCCCAGCCCGGCGGTCACGTGGTGGTAGAGGGCGGCGAGCTGGGCGACGAGGTCGTCGGAGACCGCGACGAGTTCGCGGCCGATGGCGCCGCCTCGGGTGTCGGTGACCACGCACGTCAACGCGTCGGCGCCGACGCGGATGCCGACGCCGTATGCTGAGCGCGAGTTGATCACCAGCATGGTGCGCGGTTTGCCGCCGGTCGCCACGGTGTCACCGGTCTCCCGCACCACCCCGTCGTCGAGCAGGCGGCGCACGATGTTGGAGATGGTCGGCTGGGTCAGGCCGGTCGCCTTGACGAGCTCCACCCGGCTGATCGGGCCCGACGACCTGATGAGGTCGACGACGAGCGCACGGCTCCCGGGTCCCGCAGCCGCGGACTCTCGCCTGGCCAACGTGACCCCTTCCACCTTCACCGGCATTACCTTTACGTGCCACGAGGTTAGTTCACGAGGAGGACGTCGATGGTCCCTGGTCCACGGGCGGGCACGCCGGTCGGGCTCGCCCTGGTGCGAGACGCCGAGGTCCTCGGGGCCGAGCCGTTCTTCCACGAGTTCATCGCGGGCATGGAACGGGTGCTGGTGCCACTGGGCGTGCCGGTGCTGCTCCAGGTGGTGGCGACGGTCGCGCAGGCGTCCGGGCGGATGCGGGAGTGGGCGGCCGAAGACCAGGTGCAGGGGGTCATCCTGATCGACTTGCTGCCGGGCGACGAGCGGGTGGCGCTGGTCGGCGAACTGGCCCTGCCGGCGGTGGTGATCGGCGACCCGGTGACCGCGCGGGGGTTGCCCGCGGTGTGGACGCAGGACGAGGTCGCCATGCGCGAGGTCGTCGCGAAGCTGGTCGAGAAAGGGCACCGGCATCTGGGCCACGTGGCCGGACCGGCCGAGATGGCCCACACGATCATCCGCCGCCGCACGTTCGACGAGGTCGCGGCCGGGCACGGCGTCCGCACGACCACCTTCGACGGCGACTACTCCGAGGCGGCCGGGGTCAGGGCCGTCGCGGCGCTGGCCCAGATGGACGACCGGCCGACCGCGCTGGTCTTCGACAACGACGTCATGGCGCTGGGGGCGCTGCAGGAGGCGGCCCGGCACCGGCTGGCCGTGCCCGAGGCGCTCTCGCTGATCGCCTGGGACGACTCCGCCCTCTGCCAGCTGGCCGAGCCGCCGCTCAGCGCGGTGAGCCATGACGTGCAGGCGCTGGGCGAACTGGTGGGGGAGACGCTCCGGGAGATCCTGGCCGGAGCCCCGGCGAAGGTGATCAGGGCGGTGCCGGCGGCGCTGGTGACTCGCGGTTCGAGCATTTAATAGATTACTAATCTTTCTTATTGACCCCAGGGTGTCCGGTCCTGTTTGCTGTGGTGCAGCACACCCCAGCAGCAAAGGAAGCCCCATGCGTCGCATCGCCTTCGCGGCCGGAGCTCTTGTTCTCGCCCTCACCTCGTGCGGCACGTCCGCGGAGGAGGCCCCCGGCGGCGCCGGCGGCGGCTCGATAGACGTCGTCACCCGCTGGACGGCCGGAAACTCCGCCGCCGCGGCCCAGAAGCGCGTCTTCGACAGGTTCACGGCCGAGACCGGGATCACGATCAACCTGACCGAGGGCCTGGAGGCCATCGACGACCAGGTGGAGACCGCCGTCGCGGCCGGCAAGTCGCCCGACCTCGTGATCGTCAACCTCTTCGACAAGACCGTCGGCTGGCTCGACGCCGGGGTCACCGTCCCGGTCGACCAGTACGTCAAGGACTGGGGCCTCGAAGGGAAGATCAAGCCCGAGGCGCTGAACGAGTGGAAGGCCGCCGGCGGGATCCAGGGCCTGCCCTACTCCGGGTTCGGCTGGCCGCTCTGGTACAACACCGAGCTGCTCGCCAAGGCCGGGGTCGCCGCCCCGCCGAAGACCACCGACGAGCTCAAGGACGCCGCCAAGAAGCTGCGCGCGGCCGGCATCGGCCCCATCACCGTCGGCGGCAACGACTGGACCGGCCAGAAGCTCTTCTACCAGATCGTCCAGTCGTTCACCGACCCCGCGACCATGCAGAAGGTGATGCGGGAGGGCGGCTACTGCGCCACCCCCGCGGTGCTGAAGGGCATCGAGTTGTTCACCGACCTGCGTGACGCCGAGGTCTTCGTCGACAACGTCGCGGGCCTGTCGGCCGACGACATGTACGCGTCCTACTACTCCGGCAAGGCCGCCATCATGTCGGCCGGGTCGTGGGCGTACACGGAGTCGAAGGCGGCCGGCACCGGCATCGAGACCCGCACCACCCTCGGCGGGTTCCCCGTGCCGAGCGGTTCGACCTTCACCAAGCCGACCGCCTACCAGGGCTTCACCGGCGTCGGCTTCATGATCACCAAGCAGGGCGCCTCGCCCGAGAAGATCGACCTGGTCAAGCAGCTCGTCACCCGCTTCTACGAGGACGCCACGGTCGGCGACTTCGTGAAGGACAGCAGCATCCTGCCGCCCACCACCGGCGACTTCGCCTCCTACGCGACCGACCCGCTGCTGAAGGCGTCACTTGGCCTCGACGGGGCCGTCGACTACGCGGTCCTGCCGGACGTCTGGATCGGGTCGGCCTCCGACCCGATCACGACCGTCCTGGCCGGAGCCTATGGCGAGGCCACGCCGCAGGAGATCTGCGCGGGCCTCGACACCGCCACGCAGGGCTGAGCGACCACCCGCCGAGTAGGGGCCGCCGTGCGCCGCGGCGGCCCCACCCCGCTTCAAGGATTCACATGCCCAGGTCCCGCCTGCTGTGGCTGACCGTTCCCTCGCTCCTCTGGTTCGCCGTCTTCTCCGTCGGCCCGCTCGCCGCGATGTTCGTCATCGCCACGCTGAAGTGGAAGGGGCTGCTGTACGAGCCGACGTACATCGGCCTCGACAACGTCACCAAGGTCTTCCAGGACCCGACCTTCCACGCTGCCGTCCGCAACAGCCTCATCCAGGTCGCCGTCGCGATCCCGGTGATGATCCCGCTGGCCTTCATGCTCGGCTACCACCTGAACACCCGGCCGCGCGGCTACCGGCTCCTGTCGGTGCTCTACTTCTCGCCCGGCCTCATCTCGATCTCCACCACCGGCATGATCTTCTACGGCGTGTTGTCGCCCAACGGCGGCGTCAACGGCCTGCTCGGCGCGGTCGGGCTCGACTCGCTGGCCACCGCGTGGCTGGCCGACCCGGCCACCGCGCTCCCGGCCCTCATCGCCGTCGACCTGTGGCGCGGCGTCGGCTGGACCGCCGTGCTGTTCGCGGCCCGGCTGGCCAGCCTCGACGGCGAGGTGCTGGAGGCCGCGCAGATCGACGGCGCGGGCCGCTTCCGCACCATGTGGCGGGTCGCGTTCCCGATGGTGAAGGACTACGTCCGCACGCTGACGATGCTCCAGTTCCTCTGGACGCTGTTCACGTCGGCCGCGCTGATCCTGCTGCTCACCAAGGGCGGGCCGGGCACCTCGTCGACGACGTTGTCCTACCTCGTCTACGCCAAGGCCTTCTCACAGCGCGACCTCGGCTACAGCCAGGTCGTCGGCGTGGTGCTGCTGCTGGTCGGCGTCGCCGGGATGGTGCTGATCAGGGCCCTGTTCCGGACGAAGGAGGAGAGCCGGTGAAGCCCCGCTTCGCGACCGTCCTGTCGTGGCTCTACGCGCTGATCCTGGCGGTGCCGCTCTACTACCTGGCGATCAGCGCGTTCAAGACCAACATCGAGATCTTCACCAAGCCGTTCGCGCTGCCGTCCCGGTGGCTCTGGCAGAACCTGGCAGAAGCGTGGGAGACCGCGCGGCTCGGCCCGGCGCTGCTCAACTCGGTGCTGGTGTCGGGCGTGGCGATCGTGTTGACGCTGGTGCTGGCCGTGCCCGCCGCCTACGCGCTGGCCCGGACCGGCAACCGGCTCGCGAGAGTCGTCACCGGCACGTTCTCGGCCGGGTTCCTCATCCCGCCGTTCGCGGCGCTGATCCCGACCGTGGTGCTGGCCATCGAACTGGGCCTGTACGGCACCCGCGAGTTCCAGATGCTCTTCCTCCCGGCCAGCGCGCTGCCGTTGTCGGTGCTGCTGCTGACGCAGTTCATGCTGACCGTGCCGCCCGCCCTGGCGGAGTCGGCCGCGATGGAGGGCGCCGGCCACTGGACGCTGCTGACCAGGGTCTACGTGCCGATCGCGATGCCCGGGGTGGTCAGCGTGGCCATCCTCCAACTCCTCACCTTCTGGAACGAGTACCTGTTCGCCCTGACGATCACCGGCACCGCGCCGGACGTCCGGACCGTGCAGGTCGCTCTGCCGACTCTGCTCTCCGACGCGACCGACCTCGGCGTGCTCGCCGCGGGCACCGTGCTCACCGTGTCGCCGGTGTACGTCGCGTACGCGCTGCTCAACCGTCGTATGCAGGAAGCACTCACCGCGGGGGCGGTCAAGGGATGACACAGACAACCGAAACGTCGACCGCCGTCCGCCGCGACCTCGGCGGCGTGTGGGAACTGACCTGGGCCGGCGGCCCGGGTCCCGAACGCTCGATCACGATCCCGGCCACCGTGCCGGGCGAGGTGCACACCGCCCTGATGGCGGCCGGGCTGCTCGACGACCCTGCCGTGGGCCTCAACGAACTGGCGCAACACTGGGTCGGCCATTCGCAGTGGGTCTACCGCCGCACCTTCCGGCACGTGAAGGGCGGCCGCACCGACCTGGTGGCCGACGGCCTCGACACCATCGCCGACGTCCACGTGAACGGGCTGAAGGTCGGCAGCGCGCGCGACCAGCACCTCGCCTACCGCTGGCGGGTCGACGACGTGCTCGTCGACGGCGAGAACACGATCGAGATCCGGTTCGCCTCCGCCTGGGAGGCGGCGCTCGCGCACGAACACGAGCACGGCCCGCTGCCCAGCCCCTACGACGAGCCCTACGCCCACGTCCGCAAGGCGGCGGCGAACTTCGGCTGGGACTGGGGTCCCCACTTCGTCACGGCCGGGATCTGGCGGGACATCCGGCTGGAGACGTACCCGGCCCGCATCGACCACGTCCGGCCCCTGGTCACGCTGACGGGCGGGACGGCCCTGGTCGACGTGCGGGTGCGGGTCGACGCGCCGGAGGGCGCCGAGGTCCGGGCCGAGCTGACCGATCCGTCCGGGCGGGTGCGGGCGGCGATCGGCTTCGTCGAGGGCGACGAGGCCCGGCTGCTCGTGGAGGTCGACGACCCCCAGCTCTGGTGGCCCGTCGGGCTGGGCGCCCAGCCGCTCTACCGCCTGGACGTGACGCTCGGCGACGTCGACGCCGTGTCGACCCGCCTCGGGCTGCGCAGCGTCGAGGTCGACGAGAGCCCCGACGAGCTCGGCACCCGCTGGGCGCTGGTCGTGAACGGGACGAAGGTCAAGATCCGGGGCTACAACTGGATCCCCGACGACACCTTCGCCAGCCGGGCCACCCCCGAGCGGACCGCGCGGCGCATCGACCAGGCCGTCGCCGGGAACGCGAACCTGCTGCGGGTCTGGGGCGGGGGTCACTTCGTCTCGGAGGAGTTCCTCGACGCGTGCGACGAGCGTGGCGTCCTGGTGTGGCACGACTTCCTCTTCGCGTGCGCCGCGTACTGCGAGGACGACGAGATGGTCGAGCTGGTCACCGCCGAGGCCGAGCAGGCCGTCGCCCGGATGGCCGCGCACCCCAGCATGGTGATCTGGTGCGGCGGCAACGAGACCGTGCTCGGCTGGCACCACTGGGGCTGGGCCGATCAGGTCGGGGTCAGGGGGTGGGGCGCCCGCTACTACCTCGACCTGCTGCCGAAGGTGCTCGAACGGCTCGACCCGACCCGTCCCTACGTGGCGAACTCGCCCTGGTCGGGCTCGATCGACCGCGACCCCGCCGCCGACACCCACGGCATCAGCCATCTGTGGGACGCCTGGAACGAGCGCGACTACGTCCACTACCGCTACCACGACCCGTCGTTCGTGTCGGAGATGGGCTGGTGCGGCCCGCCCGCCTGGACCACGCTCCAGCGGGTGGTGCCGGGGGAGACCCCGGGTCCCGGCTCGCCGCTGACCAGGCACCACCTGCGCGCCATCGACGGCCTGCACAAGCTGACCCGCGGTCTCCAGCCCCACGTGCCCGCGCCGCGCAGCGACGCCGACTGGCACTTCGCGACGCAGATCGTGCAGGCCCGCGCGGTCGCGGCCGGGGTCGAGTGGTTGCGGTCGCGGGAACGGTGCGCGGGCGCGGTGGTCTGGCAGCTCAACGACTGCTGGCCGGTGATCAGCTGGTCGGCCGTCGACGGCGCGGGCATCGAGAAGCCGCTCTGGTACGCCCTCCGCCACGCCTTCGCCCCCCGGCTGGTGACCGTGCAGCCGGTGAATCCGGGCCCGACCCACGACCCGACCGGGGACGCCGGCCTGGAACTCGTGCTGGTCAACGACACGGCCGCCGACTGGGAGACCGAGGTCGTCGTCAGGCGGGTGCGTCTCGACGGCCGGGAGCTCGCCTCCGTGGCGATCCCCATGAGGTGCCCCGCCGGAGACCTGGTGAAGCACGCCCTCGACCTGACCCCCGACGACCCCGCCGCCGAGATCCTGCTGATCGAGGCCGACGGGACGCGTACCACCTGGGCTTTCCGGCCCGACCGCGAGCAGACCGCTCCGCGGCCCGAACGGACCGTCGGCGTCACCGTCGCCGACGGCGAACTGCACGTCACGGTCACCGCCGTGACCACGCTGCGCGACGTGTGCGTGGCCGCCGACCGGCTCGCCGGTCACCTCGGCCTCGAACCGCACACGCTCCACGTGGACACCGCTCTCGTCACCCTGCTGCCCGGCGAGAGCCACACCTTCAGAGTCACCCGCCGAGACGGTCATGAAATCGGCCATGCCGTTCTCCCTCACCCCCTGCTCGACGCATCGGTCCGGTCCTTCGGAGAGGTCACCGGGCCGCATCGCAAAGGAAACCGATGAAACTCAAGGCCATACTCGGCGGCCTGATAAGCGCCGTCCTGGTCGCGACGACGGTCACGCCGACGCACGCGGCCGCCGCGCGCCAGCTGCACGTGGCGAAGACCGGCGACGACACCAACGCGGGCACCGCCCAGGCGCCCTACCTCACCATCAACAAGGCCGCCCAGGAGGCCCAGCCCGGCGACACCGTCGTCGTGCACGCCGGTCTCTACCGCGAGTGGGTGCGCCCGGCGCGCGGCGGCACCGGCGAGGACGCCCGCATCACGTACACCAGCGCCGGTGACGGCGAGGTGACGATCAAGGGTTCGGAGGAGATCGACACCTGGACGCGGCAGAGCGGCGACGTCTGGAAGGTCACCCTCCCCGACTCCTACTTCGGCGCGTTCAACCCCTACACCGCCAAGCAGTGGCAGGGCGGCGAGGGCGGCTCGTTCCCCGGCTACAGCGCCGGTGACGTCTACCTCAACGAGCAGGCGTACTACCAGAAGCCCTCGCTGAGCGCGGTCACGTCGGCGGGGAACACCTGGTTCGCCGAGGCCGGCGGCGGCAGCACCACGATCTACGCCAACTTCGACGGCGCCGACCCGAACGCCAAGCTGGCCGAGATCAACGTGCGCCGCCAGGTCTTCGCGCCGGAGGCGTGGGGGCTGGGCTACGTCACCGTCCACGGCTTCACGGTCAAGCACGCGGCCGGCACCTACTCCGACTTCCCGAGCAGCCCCGAACGCCGCCAGGCCGGCGCGATCAGCGTCAACGGCGGCCTGCGCTGGATCATCGAGCAGAACAAGGTGATCAACGCCCGCACGATCGCCATCGACATCGGCCTCGGCTGCGACGAGTGGGCCGGCAACCGGCCCGGCACGACCCGCACGAACTTCCGCGACACCGCGAAGTACGGCTCGCACATCGTCCGCAACAACTACATCGGCAAGGCCGGGCAGTCGGGCATCGCGGGCGTGTTCTCGTGGAACTCCGAGCTCCTCTACAACCTGATCGAGGACACCAACTACCGGGGCGAGTTCAGCGGCGCCGAGACGGCCCCGATCAAGGTCCACTACATGAACGAGGGCCTGATCAAGGGGAACTACGTCCGCAACTCCAAGGGCGGCAACTCGGCCGGCATCTGGACCGACTGGGGCAACCAGAACGTCCGGGTCACCGGCAACGTCGTGATGAACGCGCCGTGGGGCTACTACGCCGAGGCGGTGCACGGCCCGATCCTCGTCGACAACAACGTCTTCATCGGCGACAACGACATCCGCATGCTCGACGCGACCGGCGTCGTCTACGCCAACAACCTCTTCCTCGACAGCGGGCGCTTCGCGGTCGACGGCGGCGGCCGGGACAACTACTACTTCCAGCCCGGCACGATGAACGAGACCAGCGCGCCCAACCCGGTCCAGAAGTTCTTCTGGTTCAACAACCTGGTCCAGGGCATGACGCTGCCCGCCGACGCGACGAACAAGACGCACGTGAAGGAGGGCAACGCCACCGGCGCGCTCTCGAACGTCGCGGTCGCGGCGACCAACACCGGCGTCAAGCTCGACTTCACGCTGACCGGCGGCACCGGGGCCACCCCGGCGACCCGCGCCCGGGTCGGCGTCATCCCGCTCGCCAACGAGTCGATCGCGGCCGACGTGACCACCGACTTCTTCGGCAAGCCGTTCAGCGGGGTCGCCGGGCCGTTCGCCGAGGCCAAGCAGGGCGCCAACTCCTTCGTGTTGTGGCCCCCAGCGGGCCAGACCGTGCCGGAGCCGCCCGCGCCGCCGACCGACGTGCCGACGAACCTGTCGCGGGGCGCCGACGCGAAGGCGACCGCCTCCTACGAGGACGGCACGTACGTCGCCAAGAACGCCATCGACGGCAACGGCTCCTCACGCTGGTCGAGCGACCACAGCAACGACCCGAACGCGTGGGTGCAGGTCGACCTCGGCGACGTCTACGACGTCTCGCGCGTGGTGCTCCAGTGGGAGGCGGCCTACGGGAGGTCGTACAAGCTCCAGATCTCGGACGACGGCGAGCACTTCACCGACGCCTTCTCCACCACCACCGGGGCCGGCGGCGTGGAGACGGTCCAGGTGCGCGAGCAGGCGCGGTACGTGCGCATGCAGGGTGTGCTCCCGCAGACCCAGTACGGATATTCGATCTACGAGTTCGAGGTCTACGGCACCCCTGTGCAGCCGGAGGTCCCGGTCAACCTCGCGCTGAACCTGGCGCCCTCGTCCTACACGGCCTCCTCGCAGTCGAACGACGGCAGCGGGCCGGTGAACAGCCAGCCGCAGAACGACCGCTCGGCGTTCCGCGCCTTCGACGGCAACGACGCGACCCGGTGGGGTTCCGACGGCGGCGACACGCAGTGGCTCCAGGTCGACACCGGCACGTCGCAGCTCGTCGACCGGGTGGTCCTGAAGTGGGAGGCGGCTTACGCGTCCCAGTACAAGATCCAGACCTCCGCCGACGGCACGCAGTGGACCGACGTGTCCACGCAGACCGGCGACGGGGGAACCGACGAGATCACCTTCGCCCAGCCGGTCGAGGGCCGCTTCTTCCGGGTCCAGGGCGTCAAGGCCGCCACCCAGTGGGGCCTGTCGCTCTTCGAGTTCGAGGTGTACGGAAAGGCGAAGCCCGCCGACCCCGGCCCTGCCTGGCCCTCCTCGGCGCAGATCTCGATCTCGAACCTGACGGGCACCGCGGGCACCGCCACCTGGCCCGCCGCGTCCGGCACGGTGACGGGTTACGCGGTCTACCTCGGGGCGGCGCTCAAGGCGACGCTGGGCGCGGACGCCCGTTCCGTGGACCTGACGGGACTGTCGCCGGGCCAGACCTACACGATCAAGGTCGTCCCGGTCGGCGGCACCGCCTTGAGCAGGACCTTCACGACCCCGGGCAACCCGGCCACGCGGGCTCTGTCGACGACCTACCCGAAGACCTACGCCGACTGGGAGGAGGGGCTGCTCGCCGGTGACGGCAAGCAGGGGCTCATCGTCTTCGGCGACCCGCGAGACGAGACGACGGTCTTCACCGACCGCGACTTCTTCATGGCCCGGACCGAGGCCCGCCCCCACCGGACCTTCAACACCGTCAGCCAGGGCAACCTGCAGCGTATCCGCGACCTGCTGATCGGCGGCCAGTACCAGCAGGCCAACCAGCTCGCGGCCGACGTCCAGGGTTACCAGGGCGGCGGCGAGGGGTCCAAGCACCCCGGCTTCAAGATGACCCTGCGGACGGCCGGTTCGGGCGAGGTCGCCAACTACGTCCGTTCGACCGACTACTCGGCCGGCGTCGTGTCGGTGAACTGGACCGACGACAAGGGCGACTGGCGGCGCGACGCGTTCGTGTCGCAGACCGACCACGTGGCCGTGCAGTACCTGCCCGCGCCGTCGGGACAGCGGCTCGACGTGCGGCTCGGCCTGTCGATCGACCCCGGGATGAACCTGCTCAACAAGGGCCTGGTGGCGACTCAAAACAGCTCGACCGACTTCCTCAACCTGCGGGTGAAGTACCCGAACGGCAGCTACAACGCCGGATACGAGGGCGTCACGCGCATCGTCACCGACGGCGTGCGGTCGAAGGTCGGCGACGAGGTGCAGGTGAGCGGGGCGACCTACGTCCTGCTGCTCACCCTGACCCAGCGCTACGACGGCACCTACGAAGGCGGCGTGCCCGCCGAGCAGGACTGGAACAAGAACCTGCTCCAGGCCCGACTGGCCGCGCTGCCGGGTGACTACGCGGTGCTGCGCGACCGGCACGTCGCCAAGCACAGCGAGATGTTCGACCGTGTCGCCGTCGACTTCAACGCCTCGGCGGCCGACCGCTCGAAGTCGAACGAGGACCTGCTCGCCGAGCAGAAGACCTCGGTCACGCCCAACCTGGCCCTGTTCGAGCGCATGTTCAACTCGGGCCGCTACCACCTGATCGGATCGAGCAGCGCGACCGCGCCGCCCGACCTGCTCGGCAACTGGACCGGCGACAGCAACGTCGGCTGGGACGGCTACTACCACCTCGACGCCAACCTCAACCTGCAGATCTCCGGCGGCAACATCGGCGACCTGCCCGAGGTCATGCGGGGCTACTGGGCGATCAACAAGGCCTGGCAGAAAGACTTCCGGGTGAACGCTCAGAAGCTGCTCGGCACTCGCGGCATGCTGACGGGCGGCAACACGCCCAACGGCGAGGGCCTGATCTCCAACATCAACTTCGACTACCCGTACCAGTACGTCACGGGCGGCGAGTCGTGGCTGCTCTACCCGTTCTGGGAGTACTACCAGATCAGCGGCGACCGCACCTTCCTGGAGCAGCAGTACTACCCGCTGATCAGGGACATGGGCGACTTCTACGAGGACTTCCTGGTCTCCAAAGATCAAAATGGCAAGTACGTCTTCGCCGGGTCGATCTCCCCCGAGAACCGTCCGGCGGGCGGGGTCCCGCTGAGCGTCAACTCCGTGTACGACATCTCCGGCGCCCGGTTCGCACTGGAAACCCTGATCGCCACCAGCAAGACGCTGGGCAGGGACGCCGACAAGATCCCGGTCTGGCAGGAGAAGCTCGACCACCTTCCGCCCTACCTGGTCAACAACGACGGCGCGCTGGCCGAGTGGGCCTGGCCCGACCTGGCGAACAAGAACGCCTACCAGCACCGCCACTCCAGCGGCCTGATGCCGGTCTGGCCCTACGGCGAGGTCACCCCCGAGAAGAGCAAGCCCCTGTACGACGCGGCCAAGGTCTTCCTGCAGAAGAAGGACGGCGGCACCTACGAGAACGCCGGCCACGGCCTGCTGCACGGCGCCCTGATCGCCGCCAACCTCAACGACGCCGCCTCGGTCAACGCGAAGCTGATGCGCTTCGCGAAGGACGACTACTACTACAGCAGCCTCGCGACCAGCCACTACAACAACAAGGGCGTCTTCGCGACCGACGTGGTCAACTCGGTGCCCACGATCATGATGGAGATGCTGGCGCTCAGCGACCCGGGTTCGCTGGAACTGCTCCCGGCCCTTCCGAAGGGTCTGAAGAAGGGCAGCATCTCGGGCCTGAAGGGCAAGAGCCGCTTCACGATCGACCAGCTCTCCTGGGACCTCGACGCGCATAAGGCGCGCGTGACCATCACCTCCGACGTCGACCAGAACCTCACCCTGATCCAGCGGGCCGGCATCGAGCAGATCACCGGCGCGACCGTGCAGGACTCGCCGCTGGGCGGCATCGCGAGGGTGGTGCCCCTGAAGGCGGGCCAGCCGGTCACGCTCGACCTGACGCTGCGCGACGTCAGCCGGGTGAACCTGGCCCTGAACAAGACGGCCACGGCGTCGTCGCAGTCGAACGCCGACCAGGCCTCCGCCAAGGCGTTCGACGGCGACCCGGTCTCCCGCTGGGCCGCCGGGGAGGACCCGGCCAACTGGGTGCAGGTCGACCTGGGCGGCGTCTACGCCCTCACCGAGGTCGACCTCTTCTGGGAGGCGGCGTACGCGAAGAAGTACAAACTCCAGGTGTCGATGGACGGCCAGGGCTGGACCGACGTGTTCACCCAGAACGCCGGAGCCGGCGGCACCGAGAAGATCCCGGTCAACGCCCAGGCCCGGTACGTCCGGATGCAGGGCGTCGAGAAGGCCACGCAGTGGGGCTACTCGCTCTACGAGTTCGAGGTCTACGGCCAGGAGGCGCCGAACATCGCGCTCGGCAAGACGGCGCTCGCGTCGTCGGCCTCCAACGCCTCGCAGACCGCCGCCGCGGCCTTCGACGGCGACGGCTCCAGCAGGTGGAGCGCCAGCGAGGCGGCCGACAACTGGCTCCAGGTGGACCTCGGGGAGACCTACCGGGTCTACCGCGTGGCCATCGACTGGGAGGACTCCTACGCCAGGGGCTACAAGATCCAGACCTCACCCGACGGCCAGGCGTGGACCGACGCGTTCACCGAGACCGCGAGCAACGGCGGCTCCGACGTCATCGACCTGAACACCGACACCCGGTTCCTCCGGATGCAGGGCGTCACGAAGTCGGGCCAGTGGGGCTACTCGATCTACGAGATGAAGGTGTACGGCTCGATCCCGCAGACCGGCAACACCATCCTCATCTCGGGCGTCGAGGACGGCGCGTCGTACGGCGACAGCCAGGACCTCACCATCGGCTGGGACGTGACCGGAAACGGCGTGAAGACCGTGACCGGCACCCTCGACGGCCGGCCGCTGACCAGTGGCGCGATCCAGCCCCTCTACAAGCTGGGCCTGGGCGAGCACCTGCTGACCGTGCGGGCCGAGACGACGGCGGGCGCGACGTTCGAGCAGTCGCTGACGTTCACGACGGTCACCACGACCGACGAGATCGCGGCCCTGATCGTGCGCTTCAAGACCGAGGGCGCCCTGTCGGCCACCGGCGCGCTGAAGCTGGCGGACGACATCTCCAAGGTCATGGTCTCGGAGGACAAGGGCCGCGAACGCGACCAGAAGAAGATCGTCAAGAAGCTGACCCGCTTCGCCGAGGCGGTCGACGACCCCAAGCTCGTCACCGACCCGGTGGTGAAGGCGACCTTCCTCCGCGACGCCGCCAGCCTGATCGAGGCCAACCGGCCTGACTAGAAGTCCGGCGCGGCGGGCCGCCGCCGCACCGGATGCCGGGTTCCGTCACCGAGACCCGGCGGTCGGCGCGTCCCCGCCGCTGAGCGATCAGCGGCGGGGACGTTTTCTGTCGGTACGGTCTGCTTCGATGATCTTCATGCTCTACCAGCGGCTCATGACCTACGACGACAGTTGGCATCGGGAGGCTTACCTCCGTTTCGACGAGGGGCACCTTCCCGAGGACGAACGCGACTGGCCGCTCTACGGGCACTGGGCGCAGCTCCAGCTGTGCCGTGGATTCGTCGACGAACGGGTGCTGGACCGGGTGCGTTCGGTGGCCGAGCGCGACATCGACTGGAGCCTCGACGATTTTCGCCGACTCGTCCGGCGGGCCGGATGGTTCTGCGACGCGGGCTTGATCCGATACGAGGAGTTCTTCCGCATCCCCTTCGCGGCGGCCGCCCGCTTCGACCACCAGGAGCGCCGCGACGTCTTCGACTGGCTCGACCCGGAGTTCCGCTCGCGGTACAGGCCGCCGTGGGATGCCCATCTGGAGAAGATCCGCGGCGCCATCGGCGACCAGGTCGACGCGCTGATCACCGAACCGGCCGAGCACGGCCCGGCCGGAGTGGTCAGGAACGAGATCTGGGCGAGCGACCCCTTCGCCCGGCTCATGGCGGAGGACTACGGCCACCGCCTGGTCGAGGTGCTGCCGCTGCTGCGCCACTGGAAGACCGCACGCTCGACCAAACCGAGCGCCCGATGGCTGAAGACCGCCGCCTCGATGCTCACCCCCGACGCGACCGCGCTGGTCCGTGACCTGCTGACGCGCCTGGCGGCCCACCGCGAGCGCAACGACGAGGGCGGTTTCCTCAAGGAACGCACGATCATCCCGGTACGCGGCCTCATCTGGACCTGCCAGGTGATCGAGGACCGCTGGGTGAACTCGCTGCTCACGAACGTCGGCCTGACCTGCGCCACCGGCAGCAACGGCATGGGCTCGACCTGCCGCTGCGAACCGCTGGCCAACGCGGTCGTCGGCGTGCTGAGCCGGCGGGGCGGCCTGGGCGTGATCGTGCCGCTGGCCCGGATCCAGTCGAAGGCGCGGTCGAGATCCGTACAGAACAATCTCACCAAGGCGCTCGCCGCGGTGGCCGACGAGACCGGACTGTCGCACGACCAGCTGCTCGACCGCACGGTGCCGACCTTCGGCCTCGACGCCCACGGCCTCCGCGAGGAGCGGATCGACGGCCACCTCGTGCGCCTGAACGTCGACGGCCCCACTTTGAGCTACGTGAACGCCGCCGGAAAGCCGGTGAAGTCGGCCCCGCAGGCGATCAGGAAAGACCCCGTCCTGGCCGACCTGAAGATCGTCCTCAAGGAGATCCGGCAGGCCCAGGCGGCCGAACGGCTCCGACTGGAACAGGCCCTCGTCCACGAACGCGAATGGCCGTGGCACGAGGTCGTCGAACACCTCCTCGACCACCCCCTCACCGGCAACTACGCCCGCACCCTGGTCTGGCAGACGGCGGACGGCGTCACGGGCCTGCCGGTCAGAACGGAGACCGGCTGGGCCCTCACCACCCTTGACGGTGAGCACCATGCGCCGACCGAGCCGGTCAGGTTGTGGCATCCGGTCAACGCGACCGCCGACGAGGTGCGGACCTGGCGCGACCACCTCCTGGAGACCGGCGTGCGCCAGCCGTTCAAGCAGGTCTTCCGCGAGCTCTACCTGCTGACCCCGGCCGAGGAGGCGACCGCCACCTACTCCAACCGGTTCGCCGGCCACGTCCTGCGTTACGGCCAGACCAAGACCCTGCTGCTCGACCGAGGCTGGACCGGCCTGACCCTCGGCCACTTCGGCTCCTCGGGCGACGGCGAGCGGTGCACCGTGACCAGAGACCTGAAGGGCTGGCGGGCAGGGTGGGACATGCACCTGGCGTCGAGCCACCACGACGACGACGGAGGCCAGGCGTCGCTCTGCTCCACCGACCGCATCACCTTCTCGGCCGACGTGCGCGACATCCCGCCGCTGATCTTCTCGGAGCTCCTGCGCGAATGCGACCTGGCCGTAGGGGTGGCCTCGGTCGGCCGTGACGCCCAGGCGATGGGCGGCCACGAGGCCTACTGGCACTCCTACGGCTTCGGCGAACTGACCGAGAGCGCCACGACGAGGCGCGACGTCCTGACCCGCCTCCTGCCGAAACTGCACATCGCCGACCGCGCCGAACTGACCGACCGCTTCCTGCGGGTACGGGGCGACCTGCGGACCTACAAGATCCACCTTGGCTCGGGCAACATCCTGATGGAACCCAACGATGCCTACCTGTGCATCGTCCCTGGCGTCGACCGGAACCAGGTCTTCCTGCCCTTCGAGGAGGACGGCGGCATGTTGTCGGTCATCCTGTCGAAGGCCCTGCTGCTGGCCGCCGACACCGCCATCACCGACCCGACCATCACCCGCCAGATCAACGCCGCCTGAAGGTGCCCACGGTGACTCCCGATCTCTCCGCGCTCGACCGGCTGACCGCGCTGGTCCCCCCACCGGCGACGCCGCGCCACCGCGACGCCCTTTCGTGGGACGAGTTCTTCGCCGTCCTCGGCATCCGTCTCCCGGCCGACTACGTCGCCTTCATGGACCGCTACGGAGAATGCCAGTTCGCCAACTGGCTCGGCATCGCCGACCCGAGACGCGACACGCCTGAGGAGTGCGACTTCCTCGCGAGACGAATGAAGGGGTGATCGTCAATATGCCAGGGCATCGGGCGGCACGAGGCCGTGGTCCGCAAGGGCTTTGAGGGCCTTCTCCAGGCATTCGTCGGACGAGAAGGCGTCGACGCGGACGAACCATTCGCCGTTGGTCGCGTGAAACGTCCACGGGCGGACGCCGCCGCGGTCGGCGTCCACTCTCAACAGGGCGTTGACCTCGTGCTCCAGCAGCCAGTCGAGCAGGGCGATCGCATCCATCACGGCACGGTACAGCACCTCTTGACGATCAGGCCGATACGCGGTCTTCTTGGGGAAGCGTTCTTCACAAGATCTTGACTCGGTGAGTGAGTCGTGTTGTCATCGGAATACCCTCCATTACCTGTCGGTTAGATAGGAAATTCCGCATGCGCATACTCCGCCGAGCGGCGATCACCACGGCACTCCTCTTAGCCACGGCCGGCCTGCACGTCGTCCAGAGCGGTGCGGCGCAAGCCGCGCTTCCGACCGCGGCCGTCGCGCTCGGCGACAGCTTCGTCAGCGGTGAAGGCGCGGGCGACTACCAGCCCGTCGTCGACGCCAACGGCGCCGCGCAGGGCTTCCCCGGCTGGTCGGCGGCCAACAACAACGCCTACTTCTGCCACCGCTCGGCCAACGCCTCGTTGTTCAAGGCCAACCTTCCCGGCATCCAGGACCGCTTCAACCTGGCCTGCTCCGGCGGGCAGCCCCACGACGTCGCCAACGCCTCCAGCGCCCGGCCCAACGGCCGCACCGTGAAGTCGCAGCTCGACCAGTTGCGCGCCGTCGCGCAGACGCACGACATCGACGTCGTCCTCATCGGGCTCGGGTCCAACAACAGCCAGTTCACCTTCGGCGACGTCGCCACGTTGTGCGCCAACCGGTTCATCGCCGACGCCTGGACCGGCTGGTGGGAGTTCTGGGCCTACCTCGGGGGAGACGTCCCGCAGGAGCCGTGCACGGTGTCCGACCTCGGCAGCCCGGCGGAGGTCGTGACGGCCACCAACGAGACCACCGCGGCGCTGCGGCAGATCCTCGACACCCTCGCCCAGGTCGACGCCGACGGCGTGCACCAGGTGGTGCTCCAGACGTACACGAACCCCCTGCCTCTGGACGTCGCCACGCAGTACCGCGACGAAGACGGCCGCACCGACACGCGTGACAAGTTCCGCGACCTGGGCGCGGAACGGTACGCCGCCGGTTGCCCCATCCACCGCGCCAGCCTCGCCCCCGGCCACGTCTTCTCTTCCAACCTCGGCGACCTGGTCAAGAACGCGTACACGACCCTGGCCGCCGAGCGCCCGGCCGCCAACCTGCGTGTGCTCGACGTGCAGCGGGCCTTCGACGGCGCCCGCCTGTGCGAGAACCCGGGCAGCCCGTCGGGCACGCTCGCCACGCCGGTCAGGGTGATGGAGGGGCCGACCGGGAACCACGTCACGAGCCTGTCGGGCTGGGACAAGATCCGCATCCAGCGCGCGGCCAACGCCTGCGTGACCTACTTCCAGACCTGCCAGGAGTCGTGGCACCCGAACGCCGCCGGCCACACCGTCCTCGGTCAGTGCCTCTCGGGCGCGCTGACCGCCGCTACCCGGACGGTCGTGACGTGCGCACGGAACTCCAACGGGAGTCTGACCATCTCCTGACCCCGATGGCGACGGCGAGCAGCACGACGCTCGCCACCAGGTCGAGCACGTAGTGGTTGCCCGTGACGACGACCACCACCGCCATCCCGACGGGAAACGCCCACGCCAGGACCGCCAGGCGTGGGCGTGCGGCCCAGACGGCGCAGGCGGCCCAGAGCGACCAGCCGAAATGGAGGCTGGGAAAGGCGGAATAGAGGTTCGCGCCTCTCGACCCGACGATGTCGACGATTCCCGGCAGGGCGAATCGCGGCGGCGACATCGGGATCGTGAAGAACACGACGAGGGCGGGCGCGGCCATCAGCAACAGGGTGGTGCGGGCTTTGAAGTAGACGTCCCGGTGGCGAACGAAAAGCCAGACCAGAACGCCGGCCAGGACGACGTAGTAGCCGCGGTAATAGACCACGGCCGGCTGGATGAGCGCCGGGTGATGGACGAGCCACTGGTTGGCGGGCGATTCGATGTCCAGCCCGAGGGCGCGTTCCCATGATTGAAGGGTGAGCGCGTTCGCGGTCGCCCGGACGGCGACGCCTCGTCCGGCCGCGGCGTGCAGAAACGAGAAGAGGAGGAACGCGCCGACCAACAAGGCCGGTTCGGCGACGATCCGCAGCGGGCGGGGGAGTCCGCGCATGCGGAGACCCTAAATGCTCGCATCCGTACGTGGGAGGCCGAGTTCTTCGGCGGCCCATTCCATGACCGAACGTGTGTATTCGTCGTCGTGGGGCCCGGCGAGATAACGGCGGACGACGTGTTCCGCCCGCCGGTCGCCCCGTCTGGCCAGGCCGTACGCCGCCTCCGCGGCCACGACCACGCTTGTGTCGTCGAGCCGGGCCACAAGGGCCTCGCGGATGGTGGTGTCATCCGCGTCGAGCCCCGCGAGACCGGTCGTCGCGCAGTCCCGGTTCTCGTCATCGTCCAATTCGCGGCTTATCCGGATCAGCGCCGCGACGGCGTCGGCATCGTCGCCCATCACATTCGGCAGGCTCCACGCGGCGGCGTAGCGAACCCTGGTGTGGTCATGGCCGGCCGCGTTCAGCACCTCGGGAAGAGCGCGCCCGTCCCCGAGGTGCCCCAGGGCGAACAGCACCGAACGGAGCACCAGAGGATCGTGTTCCCGCCGTGCCATGTCCCGCAGGATCGGCAGGCTCCGGTCGAGGAACGGCTTGACGTCGTCTCGGTGCCCGAGCTGGGCCAGTAGGTCGGCGCCGAGTTCACGCTCTCGGGCCAGCTCACCGGTGCACAGCCGGGCCGCCGCCTCGAAGGTCTCGGCGTCGCCGCGCCGGTGCAGTGTCGCGACGATCTGCCACCGTTCGTCGTCGGTGTCCGAGAGGCGGAGGGCTTCTGTTATCAGTTCTCCGGATGACCGCTCGTCCGCGTTCATGCTGGTAAGTGTGAAAAGGGCGCAGGGTCATGTAAAGCCATTTGTGTCCACTGAGGCTAGGGCCGCGCGTCGGCCAGCAACCGGTCGAGGCAACGTTTTCCCAGCTGCGCCATGACCGGATTGCTCCGCACGTAGTACCAGACACACCCGATCGCCTGCACGAACGCCCACGCCTTGCCCCGCTCCCATTCGAGGTCGTCCACCCCGAGCAGTTCGCGGAAGACCTGACGGGGCCCGCTTTCCAGCAGATTCCATCCGCTCAGCAGATCGAGCGCCGGATCGGCCGCCCCGAACCCGCCGACGTCGAGGATCCCCGTCAACCGCCCGCCCGCCACCAGCACGTTCCCGGGCAGCAGATCGCCATGGGTCATCACGTCGCCCGACCGGCGCGGCAGCACCCGGAAGTCGGCCCACATCTTGCGCAACCGCGGCACGTCGAGCAGCGCCTCGCTCTGCCGCAGGCAGGTCTCCACCCATTCCTCGTGTACGTCGATCGCCCCGCCCCGCCCGCCCCCGGAGAAGGTCCGGCCCCGGGTGTCGATCGCCCGCAGGTCGGTGACCAGATCGGCCAGGTCGTGCGCGAACCCGGCCGACTCCCCGGGATGGTCGTCGGTGGCGACGACCCCGGGCAACCACGTCTGCACCGACCACGGCACCGGATAGCCGGCCCCCGGCTCGCCGATCGCGACCGGTTCCGGCGTGGGGAACCGCGTCAGCCCGGCCAGCTCGCCCGCCGCCTCGGCTTCGGCTTCCAGCCAGCGGCGGGTCGGCTCGACCCCGCCGGGCGGTCGCAGGGGGAAGCGGGCGGTGTAGCGGTCGCCGATGCGGAAGATGGCGTTGACGGTGCCATGGGAGACGACACCGGTGACGGGCAGGTCGCGCCACTGGGGGAACTGCTCGTCGACCAACGCCCGCACCATGCGGGGCGACACCGTCAGCTGGTTGGCATGCATCCCCACGACCCTTCCGGCCGCCGGGCCGATCGTGCAACGTGTTTTCCACTACGGTCGCTGGCATGAGGATCCTGGTCGTTGGCGGCACCGGCTTCCTGGGCGCCGAACTCGTGCGGCAGGCGACAACCCATGGCCACCTCGTGGCCGCCACCTGCTTCACCCGTCCGGGAGCGGCCCCCGAAGTCGACTGGCGGGCGCTCGACATCCGTGACCGCGCCGCCGTGGCCCGCCTGGTCGACGACGTCGCCCCCGACGTCGTCGTCAACGCCGCCTACCGCCAGTCCGACTGGACCACCACGGCCGTGGGCGCCGCCAACGTCGCCCTCGCGACAGCGCCGGGAATCCGGCTGGTGCAGGTGTCCAGCGACGCCGTCTTCTCCGGTGCGGCGGTCACCTACGCCGAGGACGCCGTCCCCGACCCCGACAGCCCCTACGGCGCGGCGAAGGCGGCGGCCGAGGTGACCATCCAGGCGACCAACCCCACCGCCGTGATCGCCCGGACCTCCCTGATCATCGGCGACGGCGGCTCGCCCCATGAGGCCCTGGTCCACACCCTGGCCTCGGGCGATCGGCCGGGCATCCTGTTCACCGACGACGTGCGCTGCCCCGTCCACGTCACCGACCTGGCGGCGGCGCTGCTCGAACTCGCCGGCTCCGGCCGCGCGGGCGTCCACCACCTGGCCGGCACCGATGTGCTGAGCCGCTACGAACTCGGCCTGCTGATCGCCGCGCGAGACGGCCTCGACCCGGCCCGGCTGCCGTCCGGCACGCGGGCCGACGTGGGGCTGCCGGGGCGGCGCGACGTGCGGCTCGACTGCGCGCAGACCCAACGTCACCTGAAGACGCGGCTGCGCGGCGCCCGGGAGTTCCTGTCGTGACTCAGGAAGAGTGCGTGTTCTGCGCGATCGTGCGCGGCGAGGCCGAGGCGAGCGTCCCCTACGCCGACGACCAGGTGATGGTCGTCATGGACATCGCGCCCGTCACCCCAGGCCACCTGCTGGTGATCCCGCGCGTGCACGCCGTCGGACTGGAAGACCTCGACGAGGACACCGGCGCGCACGTCTGGCGGATCGGCCACCGCATGGCCCGCGCGCTGCGCCGTTCCGGGCTGCGCTGCGAGGGCGTGAACGTCTTCCTCGCCGACGGCGCCGCCGCCTTCCAGGAGGTCTTCCACCTCCACCTGCACGTCTTCCCCCGCTACGAGGGTGACGGCTTCCGGATCGAGGCCGAGTGGGCCCCGCGGGAGCGCAGCCTGCTCGACCGGGAGGCCGAGGCGATCAGGCGCGCCTAGATCTTCTGCGGGAACGCGTCGAGCTCGGCCGGCAGCTCGGGGCCGTGCTTCGGGTCGTTGAACATCTCGCCCGCGTGCAGCAATCCGGGGTGGACGCGCAGCTCGCTGCCGCCGGTGGCCTCGTACAGGTCCTCGGGCTTCGCGGCCGCGGCCAGCGCGACCGCGCCGCCGACCGAGCCGCCCGCGTACACGATCTTCTGGGCCCCGGGCCCGCCTGAGCTCGGCGGCGACGGCCGTCATCTCCCCGGCCCCGCGTTCGCGCGGGGCGCGAAGCCGTATTCGAAGACGGCGACCCGGAACCCGCCCTTGACCAGATGGTCGGCCCAGACGAGCCAGTCGCAGGGGTACCCCTGCATCGTGTCGGCGATCACCACCCCACTGGCATGCGGCCACTATCCGCCGCCCCTTCGGGACCGTCGACGACGAGCGCTACCGTGACTTCGCATGACCGACACCACCGTCGAGATCACCGCAGACCTGGTCCGCGATCTGCTGCGGGAGCAGCATCCCGACCTCGCGGGCCTGGCCATCCGCGAGGTGCCCGGCGGCTGGGGCAACCAGATGTGGCGTCTCGGGGACGAACTGGTCGTCCGCATGCAGCGTATGGACCCCACCCCCGAGCTTCAGCTCAAGGAGCGGCGGTGGCTCCCCGTGCTGGCCCCGCGCCTGCCGCTTCCGGTGCCGATCCCGGTACGGTCCGGCGCACCGTCCGAGCGCTTCCCCAAGCACTGGACCGTGATGACCTGGGTTCCCGGCGAGCCGCTGGACCACGGCTCGATCACGCGCGGCGTCCACGCGGCCGACACGCTGGCGACCTTTCTCCGGGCCCTCCACGTCGAGGCGCCGATCGCCATGGACCGTGGCGCCCATCCGGGGAACCGCACGGACGGCTTCGAGACCTTCCTCCGGGCCGTCGACCCCGATGACGCCGCCGCCCTCCGGGACGTCTGGGACGACGCGATCGCGGCCCCCGCGTGGGAGGGCCCGCCCGTGTGGGTGCACGGCGATCTTCATCCCGCCAACGTCGTCGTCTCGGACGGCACGCTCGCGGGCGTCGTCGACTTCGGCGACATGTTCGCCGGCGACCCGGCGTGGGACCTCGCCGCCGCATGGGTGCTGCTCCCGGCGGGCACGGCCGCACGGTTCTTCGACGCCTACGCCCACGCCGACGAGGCCGCGATCCGGCGGGCCCGCGGCCTGGCCGCCATGAAGAGCCTGTTCCTGGTGCTCATGGGGCAGAACGGAGACCGGGGCCTGCCCGGCGGGAAGCCGCACTGGGGACCGCTGGGCCGGGCGGCGCTTGATCGCGTCCTCAGCCCGTCGGGTCCTCCATCGCGTTGAGCAGGCGGTCGACCGACCCGGCGCGCGTGTTGCCGATGCCCTCGGCGTAGGCGCGCGCCTGGGTGCCCGCGGCGGCGTCCAGCCAGGCAGCGCGCGACGTCGAGGCTCATGCCACCGCGGTCTCCGGGATCGCCGGGTCACCGCTGGGCGGCGTCCACCTTCGCCTGGACGGCGGCGGCGCCCGTCGGCACCCCCGGCGACTCCCAGAAGTTCTCCGTGTCCCCGGCGTAGAGGCCGCCGTAGGCGGGGGTCCCCGGCTGGTAGCGCCAGCCGTCGGCGAGCGTCCCGGCGTCCACGGCGTCGTAGCCGATGGCGTCGAGGAACGCGGCGACCTGCGCCTTCGCGTCGGCGTCGCCGGCGATGGCGAGCGCGCTGCGGTCTGCCGCGCCCGCCGGGCGCGGCAGCGCGCGCAGGTGCACGTAGAAGATGTTGTTGAAGACCTTCACGACCCTGGACGACGGCAGGTGCTCCTGCAGCAGCTCACTCGACGTGGTCGAGCCGGCCTCCAGCTCCGGGAAGACCCCGTCGCGGTCGGGGTAGTAGTTGTTCGTGTCGAGCACGACCTTGCCGGCGAGCGGCTCCACCGGGACCTTGCGGTAGGCGCCGAGCGGAACGCTGACGATCACGAAGTCACCCGCCGCGGCGGCCTCGGCGGCGGTCGCCGCCCTGGCCTTGGGCCCGAGCTCGTCGACCAGCTCCTGCAGCGTCTCCGGCCCGCGCGAGTTGCTCAGGACGACGTCGTAACCGGCCGCGACCGCGAGCCGGGCGACGGTGCCGCCGATGTGCCCGCTGCCGATGAATGCAACTGTTGTCATACGAGGCGTCAACTTCCGGGTCCCGCCCCGCATTCCACCCCGACTGGTAGTTTCCCGGCGTGTTCACGTTGTCCGAACCACCGGTCTTCACCCGGTTGAAGCAGGCCCGGCGCATTCTGATCGCCGGAGCCGGCGGCGGATTCGACGTCTTCGCCGGGCTCCCGCTCGCCGTGGAACTGTGGGCGGCGGGAAAACAGGTCCATTTGGCCAACCTGTCGTTCAGCCGTCTCCACGGACTGGATCTCGACGTCTGGCTCGACGAGAACGTGGCCGAGGTCGGCCCCGAGACGGTCAGCCGGGACACCTACTTCCCCGAACGTTCCCTGGCCCGCTGCCTGCGGCAGCACGGCCTGCCCTCGACCGTGTACGCCTTCCCCAAGGTCGGCGTCACCCCGCTCCGGGCGGCCTACCAGGTGCTGAGAGACCGCCTCGACCTCGACGCCGTCGTGCTCGTCGACGGCGGCACCGACATCCTGATGCGGGGGGACGAGGCCGGCCTGGGCACCCCCGAGGAGGACATGGCCAGCCTGGCCGCCGTCCACGGGCTCGACGTGGCCGAGAAGATCGTGGTCTGCCTGGGCTTCGGCGTCGACGCCTACCACGGCGTCAACCACGTCCAGGTACTGGAGAACCTGGCGGCGCTCGACCGCGAGGGCGCGTACCTGGGCGCCTTCTCCATCCCGCGGGCCAGCAGAGCGGGGGAGCTCTATCTGGACGCCGTCGCTCGCGCCCAGGCCGACACGCCGGAGCACCCGAGCATCGTCAACGGCTCGATCGCGGCCGCCCTGACCGGCGGCTTCGGCGACGCCCAGTTCACCACGCGCACCAGGGGCAGCGAGCTGTTCGTCAACCCCCTGATGACTCTCTACTGGGCCGTGGACGCCGACGCGCTGGCCCGCCGCTCCCTCTACCTGGACCGCCTGGGGGACACCGTCCTGATGCGCCAGATCAGCTCGATCATCGAGGGCTATCGCCGGCAGGTCACCCCGCGCCCGCCCCGGATGTTCCCGCACTGACGAACGCCGCCGACGCCTCCTCCGACGGATGGCCCCGGCCCGCCGACCCGCCACTCCCGGAGGCAGATCGGCGGCGTCGAACACGATCACCTGGCGCACCCGGGCGACGGCTCAGCAGGTGACGGACAGCACCTTGGCGGTCTCGTTGGAGCTGACCTTCACCCAGCCGCCGTAGGCGAAGTACTGCGACCCCGCGCGCACGGAGTAGGTGGTGCGGCATCCCTGCACGCTGTAGAAGTAGTCGATGTCCCGGCGGGGGCTGTAGGTGTAACCGCCCATCCCGGTTCCGGGGGCGAGGCTCGCGGTCGACCACGGGTCGCTGTCGTTGTTCTTCCAGCGCACCCCGATGTAGGTGGTGGTCTTGTTCTCGACCCGGCCGCACGGGGGAAGTGTGCAGGCACTGGCCGACGCGGGCCCGGCCGTGATGACGCTGAGCCCCGAGGCGATGAGCATCGCGGTCGCTAATCCGGCGGTCCGCCGCTTGACGCGAGATTCCATGCCGATCATCCTTTTCGAGATTGTCGGTACTGGCGAGTAACCACTGTATTCACGTGGGTTACCAGCTCTCCCAATCCCGAACATCTTGGATGATTAATGGCATAAATGGATAAACCATCACGCGCGGGACCGCAGAATCCCCTCGACCCCCTGAAGGAACGTCTCACAGACAGCGGCGGTGTCGGCCAGGCAGCCCGCCGCCATCGCACCGTCGCGCAGCATGACGAGATGCCGCCCCGCGAGCCCCGGCGGCGTCTCGCCGACCTGTGAGAGCAACTCGGTGACGGTGGTCAGAAACCACTCCCGATGCGCCATGACGGCTCTGTGCACGGGATGCTCAGGGTCCGGATACTCCGCCACGGCGTTGAGGAACGCGCACCCGCGAAACCCGGGTGACCCGATGTCGTCGGCGATGGCCCTGGCCACGATCCGGACGATCTCCTCCGCCGGCCTCCCGCTGCCGAGAGCCTCGCCGACACGATCGCGAATGGCCTGGTCGGCCTCCCGCAGGTAGGCGACGACGAGTTCGTCCTTGCCGGTGAAGTGCCGGTACAGCGTCGCCCGGGTCACCTTCGCCTCCGCGACGATGCGATCGACCCCCACGGAGTGCAGCCCTTCCGTGTAGAAGAGCCGGGTGGCGGTCCCGAGCAGCCGCGCCCGCGCCTCGGACACCTGACCTCGCGTGTTCGTCACCCTGGCGAGATTAGCAGACAGAACGTTCGGTCTTGACGAGCGGTCAACGATGGTGCCACCCTTACAGCGATACCGAACGTTCTACCTCATCCCAGAGGATCTCCCATGACCACCGTCACCACCCCCGCCGCAGCGACCAGCCTCCGCCGCCTGTACTTCACCCGATTCGCCTTCGCCCTCATCTGGGCCGCGCTGCTGGCCACCACCGCCTCCACCGTGGGCCCGGTCAGCGTCGCCCTGCTGGTGCTCTACCCCGCCTTCGACGCCGTCGCCGCCGTCATCGACGCCCGCTCGTCGAAGGACAAGGGCCCAACCCTGAGCCTGTACGCCAACATCGCCGTCAGCTCGCTCACCGCCATCGGCCTGGCCGTCGCCGCCTCATCGGGCATCCCGGCGGTGCTGCGCGTCTGGGGCGCCTGGGCCATCGTCTCGGGCCTCACCCAGCTGGCCGTGGGCATCATCCGCCGCCACCTCGACGGCCACTGGCCCATGATCCTGAGCGGCGGCATCTCGACGCTGGCCGGAACGACGTTCATCCTGCAGGCGGCCCAGGAGGGTGCGTCGCTGGTCAACCTCGCCGGCTACGCGACGATCGGCGGCCTGTTCTTCCTCGCCTCCGCCCTCCGCCTCGGCCGGGCCGCCCGGAAGCACTAGCCGACGCGCGGTGATCACCACGTGACCCGGAACTGGGACGCTTCCCCGATGGAGTTCACCGCAGTGAAGCAGCAGGTGATGAGCGCGTCGTTCCCGAGCTCCGGCGATGACCTGGCCGGCATGGCGATCGACTTCGACGCGTACCTGTGGCGATCGCCGCTTCTCGACGAGGTGTCGGTTCGCCGCACCGGCGACCCGGGCAACCTGATCGCCGCCACCTGCCGGTCGGTGCCTGGCTGTTCGATCGCGGATCTCGCAGATGAGCTCAGGCAAATCTGGTCGCGTGACCTCAGATACTCCTACTTCGAGGCCCACGTGATCACCACGGGTGAGCGCACAGTTCGCCTTGATGCCGTGACCCAGATCGCCCCAGACGACTTCTATGTGACGGCCTCCATCGTCGCCCAGGACGGAAATGGCTCCCTTCGATCGTGATGCGCGTATCTCCGATCCGCTGGACTTTCACCTCGCGGAGAATCGCGTGACGCTCTTCTGGCGTCAGAACGTGCTGGAAGAGGCGATCGACTGGCTGCTCGCTCACGGCTACGAGGTTGTCCGGCTGAACGCGTCGAACTGGATGACAGAGGCCGATCTCCACCGTGATTTCGCGCAAGCCCTGAGTTTCCCCGACTACTACGGCGGCAACTTGGCCGCACTGAACGACTGCCTGAGCGACATCGGGACAGGCCCGTCAGACGCGACCGGCCTGGTGCTGGTCCTCATCGGCTATGACGGTTTTGCGACGCGGCACCGTGAGGTCGCTCAGGCGGCCCTCGACATAATCGCCAGGAATGCACTGTCGGCGATGATGTTCGGGCACCGCATGTTCTGCCTGGTCCAGTCCGCTGACCCGAACGTCGAATTCGAGCCGATGGCGGCGATCGACGTCGGCTGGAACCGCGCAGAGTGGCTGACAGATACTCGCGATGGGGCGTGATCGCCGTATGAGCAGGGACGATGCACTGGTTCGCACATTGGCCGAGCTGGTCGTAGACATGACCTGGTTCTTCGATTCGGGTGACGACTCGGTTGTCGACCTCGATGCGGCCGTGAAGCAAATGGAGTGGATGAGCCACAAGCTCAGCACCTTGCCGGCTGAAGATCGGTCCAGGCTGATCGCCCTTGTCGATGAGAGGGCGGAGTCCGAGTCCGACCCCGAGTTCCGAGAGTTCCTGTCGTCCTTCGCCGAGACCAGCGGGCTGCTCGACGAGGACGGCTAAGTGCCGGAGAGCGGCGTGACCTCGCCCGACCTGGAAACGTCGTAACCCCCCAATGAGGAGATCCGCTCGCGCAGCGCCGCCGTCTGCAGTGCGGCGATGAGCTGAGCCGCCGGGCCGAGAGCGTCGCCGGCCAGCGCGATGTCGAATTCCTCCCAGGCCAGCGGGACGAACTCGAGACCCATGTCGACCGCCGCCGAACGAACCCCGAGCCCCGCGTCCACGGTGCCGGTGGCGACCGCCAGAGCTACCTCGAGATGCGACCCGGCCTCCGGCCCGCGAAGACCATCCGGGTCGTGCCCGGCGGCGAGCAGCAGCCGATCCAGCAGCAGCCGAGTGCCGGTGCCAGGACGTCGGACAGAGATCCGCCGCCCCGCGAGATCGGCGATGCCGGTGAGACCCCCAGGATTGCCCGGCCGGACGATCAGCCCCTGCTCCCGCCGCCAGAGATGAACCAGATGCGGCTCCAGCCCCCGCAACATCCCCAGCGCGAACGGCGCGTTGTACACCCCGGTGTGGTGCAGCAGATGAACGGCGGCCCCGTCGGCGCGCCCCTGGCGCACCGCACCGAGCCCGGCCACGCTGCCCTCCCCGGCGACCACTCTCAACGCGCCGTCCAGCGCGTCGACGACCAGACCGAGAGCCGGGTCGTCGCTGCCGGTGAGGGTGAACACCGAGTCGGCGTGCAGGAAGCGCCGGGCCGCGAGCGCCGCGCCGGGGGCCACCCGCGCACGCCGGCGGTCGGCCAGTTCGAGCACCCCCGCGTCGGCCAGCCGGCGCTGCGCCCGGCTGACCGTCGAGGTGGTCGTCCGCCACTGCTGGGCCAGATCACGTACCCCCGGCAGTTCGTCACCTGCCTGCAGGCTCCCCGCACTGATGCGATGCGCCAGGTCCGCGCAGATCTCCCGGTATCGAGTCACGCTTGCATACTGCATACTTAATCTTTGCACTGCTCTGTAGTACTTCAGAAGGGGCCACAGCGATGCGAAGAGCGCTGACCGTCGTTTCCGCGTGGATCGCCGCGATCGTGCTGGCAGGATGCGGAACCGCCGCCACCTCCGGCGGAGCGGCGTCGCAGGCCCCGGCCGAGAAATCCCTGATCCTGGCCACCACGACCAGCACCCAAGACAGCGGCCTCCTCGACGAACTGCTGCCCGCCTTCACCCGCGACAGCGGCTGGCAGGTCAAGACCCTGGCGGTCGGCAGCGGCCAGGCCATCGAACTGGGCCGGCGCGGCGAGGCCGACGCGCTCCTGGTGCATTCCCCGGCCGCCGAGCTGGAGTTCGTCGCCGAGGGCACCACCGGTTCGCGGCGCCTGGTCATGCACAACGACTTCGTCCTGCTGGGCCCCAAGGACGACCCGGCCGACATCAAGGGCGCGAGCGCCACCGAGGCGATGAAGAAGATCGCGACAGCTGAGGCCGTGTTCGTCTCCCGAGGTGACGAATCCGGTACGCATGCCAAGGAGAAAGGCCTGTGGCCCAAGGCCGGCGTGACTCCTGGCGGATCCTGGTACCAGTCGACCGGCCAGGGCATGGGCGAGACCTTGCGCGTCGCCAGCGAGAAGGCCGGCTACACCCTGTCCGACCGGGCCACCTATCTGGCTCAGCGCGGCAGCCTCGCGCTCGACGTGCTCAGCGAGGGCGACCCCGGCCTGCTGAACGTCTACCACGTCATCGAGATGACCAAGAAGGCCGGGCAGCTGGTGCAGCCCGAAGGGGCGAAGGCGTTCGCCGACTGGATCGTCGCCGCGCCGGCGCAGCAGATCATCGGCGAGTTCGGCCGCGCGAAGTTCGGCCAGCCGTTGTTCACCCCCGACGCCGGCAAGGACGAGTCGACCCTGGGCCAGTGACATGGACGTCCTGCTCGACGGCCTCGTCGACGCGGTCAGGCTGCTCCTCACCGGAGACCAGGACAGCTGGTCGATCACCGCGCTGACTCTGCGCGTCTCGTTGACCGCGACCGCGATCGCCCTGCTGCTGGGCCTGCCGCTGGGCGCGACCATCGCCCTGGCGCGCTTCCCCGGCCGCCGGATCGCGTTGGCCGCGGCGAACACCGGCATGGGCATGCCGCCGGTGGTGGTCGGCCTGTTCGTCACCGTGCTGCTGTGGCGCAGCGGCCCGATCGGCGGCCTGGGCCTGCTCTACACCCCGACCGCGATGGTCATCGCCCAGGCCGCCATCGCGACCCCGATCGTGGTCGCCCTGGTCGCCGCCGCCCTGCAGCAGGTCGACCCCGACTTCCGCGTACAGATGCAGGCTCTGGGCGCGACCCCGATCCGGGCCTTCGCGGCGCTGCTGGGCGAAGCCCGGTTGCCGCTGCTGGCCGCGGCGATGGCCGCGTTCGGCGCGGTGGTGAGCGAGGTGGGAGCCGCGCAGATGGTCGGCGGCAACCTGGCCGGCCAGACCCGCGTGCTCACCACGGCGGCCGTCCTGGCCACCAGCAGAGGCCAGTTCTCGCTGGCGATCGCGTTCGGCCTGATCCTGCTGCTGATCGCGTTCTGCGTGAACCTGTCGCTGACCCTGATCCAGCAACGGCAGACAGCGCTGAGATGAGCACCGGAATCGGCTGCCGCAACCTCCGCGTGTACGCCGGCCGCCGGGAACTGCTCAGCGTGCCGGACCTGCACGTGGCCTCCGGACGCACCCTGGCGGTGCTGGGCCCCAACGGCGCCGGCAAATCGACGCTGCTGCGCGCCCTGGGCCACCTCAGCAACCACCGCGTCACCGGAGAAGTCCTCCTCGACGGCCGCCCCGCACCGCGCTCAGTGATGCGCGACGCGGTGGTGGCCGTGCTGCAACGACCGATCATGCGCCGCGGCACGGTGGCCGCCAACGTGATCACCGGCCTGCGATTCCGCGGCATGAACCACCGCGAGGCACGTACCCGCGCATGGCCTTGGATCGAGGCGCTCGGCCTGGAGCCCCTCGTCGACCGGGACGCCCGCAGCCTGTCGATCGGCGAGGCCCAGCGGGTCAGCATCACCCGCGCGCTGGCGGTCGGCCCTCGGGTGCTGCTGCTCGACGAGCCGTTCAGCGGCCTCGACAGCACCACCCGCGCTGACCTGCTCGCCGACCTACGCGCCGCGCTGACCGGCCGGCCGACTGCCACGATCCTGGTCACCCACGACCGCCATGAGGCCCTCGCCCTGGCCGAGGACACCGCGCTCCTGATCGACGGCCAGATCCGCCAGCACGGCCCGACCGCCGAGGTGCTCGACAACCCCGGCGACGTCGACACGGCCCGGTTGCTCGGCTACACCAACCTTCTGTCACCGGCTCTCACCGGCGGAACGCAGACGCTCGTCGCGCGGCCCGAACACACCCACCTCGCCCTGGGCGACGAAAGCGATGACGCGTGGGTGGTGAGCGGAACCCTCCGCCGGACGGTCGCACTCGGCGTCGCCACCCGCATCGACGTGGATACGCCTGCCGGGCCGCTGACCTGCCTGCATCCCGGCGACGTACTCGGAACCGAGCTTCCCCCGATCGGCAGCGACGTCCGAGTCAGGATCTGGCAGGCACGCTCATTGACATGACGATCAGGCATCCCCGTTTCATGGTTCGCCACGCAGGGGAATGGGCGACCTGGAGATCGTCGCTCCGGGTGTCAACCGAGTCCCCTGCGGTGTGGGAGGGGCGAACTCGGCCGGCGCGTCGACGGGTTGGGTGGCGATCAGTCGCTGGCGGAATCCGCGCCCGTCCATCCAGACCTCGACCATCGTGCGCAAGCTCAGCGCTGCGGCCGCGGCCGGCGCCCACCGCTCCCGGTCCAGCAGGGAATCGAAGAAGCCCAACAAGGGCACACCGTGCTCGTCAGTCACGTGGGGTTGATCGTCTACCACGGTGAAGCGCAGGTCGCCGGCGATCTCGACGCTGACGTTCCAGGGTTCCCCGTTGTGAAGGGCGTCCATGACCACGGCACGCAGCACCTCGGTCGGCAGGTCAGGGCTCTGCTGACCGACTCCGAAATACATGGCAGGGCGCTTCCGGACCGCATCTTCGAAGCGCAGCACCGTGATGTGCTCGGCTGAGTACAGCGGCTTCTCCCCTTGCATGGTCGTCTCCACGTCCCATCACGTGCTGTCCTCATGAGGAGTTCCCGCATGACCCGCCCGCCACGAGGCGCGACAGGGTTCCGAGACCACAGGACGGAGCCACCACAGTTGACCGACCCGCGACTCTTCGCCTCAGTCTGCTACGAGGCTGCTCGGCGCGTGCGCGGCAGAGTCCTGGAGATCAGACCACCCGGCGTGACGCCCAACTTTCACACAGCCATCATGACGTGCGGAGATCTGACTGTCGGCGTGCTCGGCCACATGCACCTACCGCTCATTGCGGTCGCCGAGGTGTCGGCAGGTGATGTGGTCTTCATCGACGGCCGTGACGACCTTCGGGAAGCGTTGCAGGCGTCGGGTTCCTTCCGGCTGATGACCAGAAGCGAGCTGGAGACCCCCATCGACTCGACCGACCCATCGGAGCCCGATATCGCATATTGGAAACCCGCGACCCTCGGTGAGTTGCTGTTCAATTACTGGGATTAGGCGGCACCGAGCTGATCGCCAGACTGCTGTCCGACATGGTGGAGAGCAGCCTGGTTGGATAACCGCCATGACGGATTGGTCCCGGCTCGCGCATGCCTACGGCTCCGCGGAGGACATTCCCGATCTACTCGATCAGCTCGTACCGGATCCCGGCGCGGACGTATGGGGCGAGCTGTGGTCGTGCACCTGCCACCAGCTGACGGCGCGAGCTTCGCCGCGCTTCCTCATCTGACGGACATCGCCCGAAGCTGGGCTCCCGCCGACCGCACGATGATCCTCTCCCTCGGCGGCTCGATCGTGGCCGGGGCGACAGCCACACGGAGTCGGCGACGTACGGTCCATGCTCCGGAGATCGAAGAACTGCTGCGCCTGACCAATGAGACCCTGCGCGCCGCCATTGACGAGGATTCGTTCACCTACCTGCTCCCTCTTCGGAGACGCGACCTGCTCCGACTGCAAAACCACATTCCACGTGGCCGACCAAGTCATCAAGGAGTACAGCCACGGCTGGAATTGAGCTTGGGCTGCGAACACTCGACGGCCGGCTGGGTGGAGCAGTGGTCAGGGCCAACCCGCTGGCCCCGGTCTTGTTCCGAGTGGACGTGAACGAGATGATCAGGATCACGCCTCAGCCACCCCGGGATCCTTCTCATGATCAATTCCAAGCACTAAGACGATTCGGGGTATTGCGATGGTGGCGTATCTCCATCAGCCGCCGTTGATCGTGTGGCGCTATTCCTCGCCGGGCGACCATCTTCGGGAGTTGATTCACGACACCGTCTCAAGTGTGCCGAGCTCTGTCGAGTGGCATGTCGACACGTCTGGAAAGAACTGGGTGATATTGCCGTCGAGACTGCACCAGGAGTACGCGCGCCAAAGCAGGGGACTCGTATACCGGGAGTATTAGGCGATCTGAAGCGTTCGGATCAGCTTTTCTGCGTAAACTCAACGACTGAGGCCAAGCTGTCGTGGTGCGGCGTCAGCTCGTGAGTAGGAACACGAGGTATGTGCTTGGGCACAGCGTCCATCCGCACCAGAACGAGAGAGTCTCCGGTGACCGCGTGGTTGTGAATACGACGATGACTCTGACCACGCCGACAACCAGGAACACGAACGGCGTATAGAGCATGAGGATCGGTAGCAGGGCGAGGCTGAACGTCAGCACAGCGACAATGAAGCCAACAGCCACGTAGATACTAAGAGCCGAGACCGCACCGAGCAGGCCCCGTAACAGATACGTCGCCGACCAATCCACGATCGGATCATCCTCAGGGCGAGCGGGTAATGGCAAGAGCATTTGGACGTTGCTTCGTCCTCGGCGGTCGGTCGAGATGCGGGCCCCGCGAAGGCGCCGAGAGCGGGTGAGGGCAATCGAAACCACGTTGTCAGCTGACAGCCCGTTTGGGCGTAAGGCCGATCCTGATCGACCCCTGGTCTTCCGGTCTCAAAGCTCGCTGATCTCAGCTGGTCGAGCCGCCAGTCCACGGTTCGGGCGGCATGAGAGCCAGAGCGTTCCGAGCGACGCCCCTCACCTGCTCCCACGTCGGATGGCTCCGCAACCCTTCAGCACTCCAAGGGGCTGAACCCTCCTCAGTGAGAGCGGTGGTGTGCTGATCAATCGCGTCGAGATACGCGGACAGCTCCTCACTGATCCAGCCGGCCTCCCTCGACAACCACGACGCCTGATACGCGGCGTCGAAATCAAGAGCCAACTCATCCGGGCACATCACCGAGCCAAGCCAGTCGATCTGATCCGAGGCGGACCAACTGAGATGGCCCAATGCCTCGCGCATGAGCTTCCAGTTACCCACGGCCAGCACGCGTTCATCGTGCCGCATGCCGCGCCGCCCGATCACCCCGTCTGCCGTCGATCGGTCCTGGGCTGGTCGGTGTGTCCCGGGTCGATGGGGGTCGAGATGATCAAGCTTCCACCTCCCGCTCCCCACGGGGCTGCGCGTGTGCCTCAGCGATCACCCCGGAGCCGGAACGATGGGGCTGGTCGAGCCAGGTCATGTACCACTCGGAGAAGTCGCGTTCTCGGACTATGCCACCGTCGGCGCAGCGGTCGTCGAACCAGACCTCGCCGTTCAACGCCAGACGATGGAACGCCCCGCAGCCGAACTCGGCTCGCACCATGGAGCCGGTGATCCAGTGACCGTCGCCGTAGTTCTCAGGCTGCGTTTCGAGCGGGGGATTCCAGTCGGCCGTGTGAGGGAACGGGGTCGTATAGAAGTTTAGCGGCCCTTCACGGCTTTCCATCGCGTCCAGGCGGAACGCCTTCTCGACGTCGTACAGCCCGTAAGAGGGTCCTGCTCCACCGTTCCCCACCTCCATGAGGAATGCCCGGAAGGACTCGGGCAACTCAACGCCGATTTTCCTTTCGAACGCAGTGACCTCCCGCGCCGTGAGTCGCGGCCCAAGGCGATGGCGCCTAGCGCCGAAAATCTTGTGCTCCGGATCCCGTTGCTGGATTTCCGCAAGTCGGCGATGGATGCGCTCAACGTTCCACACGGTCTGCTCCAGCTGGGCTGTTGAGGAAGGACAAGAACGTACACTGTCTGACCGCCGCGCGAGCCGCCGGCCCCTGATACCCAATGGTGAATTCGGTCCCAAAAGGTTAGCGACTGGCTTGGGCGCTCCGGCGGTGGTCACGCTCGAAGCCAATTCGATGTCCGCGACAGCCCGGTCAGGGATTTTTGCGCCGTGGGCAGGCTCGCCGCCTCCCGCGCATGTGCTTCGCCAGGATGTCGGCCACCTCGTCGCTGGGGGGCGGCTGTAGAGAAAGTGGCGGATGTCCTCCCGCGTGCCTGGGCCGCCACCCGCTGAACCTGCACACGCCACGGCCCGGAGTCCACGCTGGCTGGTACAAATACGGCATGAGCGGACTCGCGGACCATTCCCCACAGCCGAAGGTGCAACTGGCCCGGCCGGTCTACAGCCGGAGGTACCGCGTGTGGGCCCGCGTGCTCCTGTGGACGCCGATCGCGATCACGGTGGCCGGTGTCATTCTCGGACTGGGGCTGTTCGCAGCCGCTGATGCCGACCCGACGCACGGTTCGTCCGCGCTCGGCTATTTGGGCATCGTCGTGTGGGGCGGTCTCGTGGTTCTGTCGCCGGTCCTGCTCGGGTCGTTCGTCGCCGGGCTGGTCATGCTGATCCGCGCGCGCCACTGAGGTCGCGACGCCGCCGCGTCGGCCGACATACTGACCGGCTCGAAGACCTGATCCGTGAAGGCGGGCAGCTCATCCTGCCCTGAGGTCCGGCCGCGGCCGGCCGTTGTGACGCAGCCGGAGCCGTCGCCGGGGGTGCGAGCGCAGCACCGGATGGAGGTTCCAGCCCTGTTCCGAGGCGACGCGCAGGGCGTAACCGGCGCCGGCGCCGCGGAAGTAGTGCGCACCGAGTTCCAGGTCGCGGTAGTACTCGCGACGGTGTTGGGAGGTCTCCACACGTCGGGTCTGCTTCTCGACACGCCGGTCCACGCGCGCTCGGTAGTACGCCGTGTCGCCCTCCCGCACCAGCGCCACCGGCGTCACGCACCAGAGCGGGACGAACGGCAGCTGACCCAATGTGGCGTCCAGCATTCGTATCGCGCCCTTCTCGGCACGAGGCACCATGTAGACGATCAACTGAACTACCGCCGCCAAGCAGTAGAAGAAGATCGCGAGGACGATCCACACCACCCACCACAGCGGCAGGAACACCAGCGTTAAGGGGAGAAGCAGCAGCCAGCGCAGTGCCGCCGGGCGGATGGGAAGCGGCCCCCAGGTCGGGTCGTCGTAGTCAGGCACGGACGGTGTTTCCTCTCGGGGTCGCCATCGCTCGACAGTGCGCCGGTGAGCCTACGCGGAGAGACGACCGACCCGCACGAAGCAGCGGGCCGAGCCGACCCTGGTACCAGCGAGGGTCCTCTCAACCGACCGGACCCCAAGATCAAAGGCCGGTATGGCAGTGACGCTCCACTGGTTTGAGCAGCCGGACTTCTCCCGCATAGAACGGGGAGAGCCCGTTGTGGCTGTCATCCCAGCGTGCTCACTGGACCGCCGGATACGACGGCACGCCGGTGACTGAGGCGGTGCTTGCTCGGCTTATCCATGCTGATAATCGCGCCACTCCCATTAGCGCTGGCCGCAATGGCACCGTTGAGGCGGCAGAACTGGCTGATCGCATTCCTGCGCCAGAGCACGATCTGGACTGTGCCGGCAGCGGGAAGGGAATCGCTTGCATGGTTGATCCAGCACGCGGCCGGTGAGATTGGAGCGGGTGAGGGGAATCGAACCCGCGCTGTCAGCTTGGGAATAGGTTACTGATCTTGACGTGCTGAGCTGGGAAAACACCGGTACAGGTCAGAGTCGGCCGATTGACCGTGAGTCCTCACGATTCACCGCTGATCGCAGCTCGTTCTGGCCGCACGGATCTGGCAAGCGAACGGTGCTTCTGTGTTGGGGGCTTTGTCGGTCGAAGCTGGCAGCATGCAGCCTTGTGGACGTGGGCAACTTCTGGCTCTTCCTCCAGTGGTCCTCGCATGCGGAGTGCCGATCATGACGGAGGATGAGATCTTCGAAGCTATACGGTCAAACCCTGGGCGTGATGTGTTACCGGTGGCCTCCTCCGAGGCGGTCGCTGAGGCTGAAGAGGCCATCGGTTACCCGCTTCCTTCACTGCTGCGGCGGCTGTATCTGGAGGTGGGGAACGGAGGTTTCGGTCCTCGCGGTGGCATCATCGGTGTACGGGGATATGACTTTTGGAAGAGCGACAGCTTCCCGGACATCACTGACTCTGCTCTGGGATTTCGGGCCGAGTCCGACGGACGATGCGCGGGCATGATCCAGTTGCTGGAGTGGGGGTGCGGACTCGCCTCCCTGCTGGATTGCCGCGATCCCAAGGGCGCACTGTGGGGGTGGGACCCCAATCGGTGCTGCTTGGATCATGCACTTTTCCCTCAGGACATCACCTTCGCGGCATGGCTCGCGGAGTCGATCGGCCGCGATTTCGCTGAACCGTTTTATGACGGTTACTCCGAGGTCTCGGACCAAGACGAGGCAGAGACCGCGGTGAACACCATCGGAGAAGAGGAGGGACCGTGCCTGTGGTCACCGCCCCTGTGGGTGAAGGGCAGGCAGGTCGGCACCTATGAGCGCCGTCACATGTCCGATGACTGACGAGTTGGCTTTTTCGTCAGCGAGTACGGGGCCCGCCGAGGAGTAGCGCATCTACCACGATCGGGGCTGAGGCGATCTCGGTTTCGCGTCCGACCTGGACTACGACGCTGAGAGCGAGTGACGGGAATCGAACCCGCGCTGTTCAACTTGGGATACATCAACTGATCTTGGCTCGCTGACCTGCGGAAACGAACGCCTAGGGGGCAGGAGCAGGCCAGCCGATACGACCTTGCCGGACAGGTGGCCGGAGCCTGTCGGGTGGCCGGCCAGGCGAAGCCGTAACGGAAGAAAGTCCTGACGAGCGAAGCGAGATCAATCCGAGCGAAGCGAGGCCTGTCCAGGGAGCGCGAGGGGCGGAGCCCTTCGCAAGGAGCGCAGCGACCCAGAGCGACAGCGATGTCAGGACGCGACAGCGGCTCGGGGGAGCGTGAGGGGGCGATAGCCCTCTGTCAGCAGAGGTCTGGAGGTCGCCCCCCAGAGTGACTCGTAAGAGCGGGTGACGGGAATCGAACCCGCGCTGTCAGCTCGGGAACCAACTGCTGAAGGCTGATACCTGAGCTGGGTAAATCCAGTCCAACTCAAGTGAAGACGGTTGACCGTGACAACCCGTGAGAGCCTTTGAGCGACCCCGGCGTTCTGGCACGGATCTGGCACGGGGATCATCGAGGGCCTCAACGCAGGGGAAGTGCTCGCACACGGATGCCGTTCGGCGAGAAAGCCGCGACCGCTCCCGACTCGAGATGCTCCTGGAGAACCTCGAGGTTGGCCAGAATGATGTTGACGAGTTCCGGCGGCCGGAGTCCGATCAGCTCTCGTACGAGGATGACAGAAGGTTCGGTAGCGCGGCTGTAGGCCAGAAGCGCCCCAAAGTCAGTGTCCGCGGACACGATCACCCTTCCGCTATGCACAGCGAGCTCCATGATCGTCGCGTCTGGAGCACTTGTCGCGTGGAGATCGCGTACGTGCACCGCATCGTGACCGGCCTTGCTCAACAGCTCGGCGACTCGGGGCGAAAGGTTCTCGTCAATCAGGAAGTTCACGCGGGTTCACGGAGACTGTAGAAGTGGACATTCGTGGCGGCCGCTGCGTATTCAAGCGCCTGCCTGATGTCCTCAAGCTCCAGGTCGGGGTAGTCGGAGAGGATCTCATCGAAGGTCCACCCGCCGGCGACCAGCCTCACCAGCGTCTCGACGGACATGCGCAGGCCCCGGATGGTCGGCTTGCCTTCGAGCCTTCCAGGCTCAACGGTGATCCGATCGAAGTTCATGGTGTCAGCCTCCTCCTCTGATGATGCCAGCTCGGTCGCGGAAAGAAGTCTCGGACTGATGACGCCAACCAACTGGCTCCGGCCGCTGGAGCCACTCTGAAAAAGCGAGTTTCCTGACAGGTGGCCGAAGTCAGTCGGGTGGCCGGCCAGGCGAAGCCGTAACGGAAATGGATCAAGCGAGCGAAGCG
This sequence comes from Herbidospora sakaeratensis, assembly GCF_001570525.1. Taxonomy (GTDB): domain Bacteria; phylum Actinomycetota; class Actinomycetes; order Streptosporangiales; family Streptosporangiaceae; genus Herbidospora; species Herbidospora sakaeratensis. The sequence continues at coordinate 302,929 of NZ_BBXC01000011.1, read as the reverse complement.
AGATCCAGACGAGCGAAGCGAGGCCCTGCCAGGGAGCGCGAGGGGCGGAGCCCTTCGCCAGGAGCGAAGCGACCCAGAGCGATAGCGATGACGGGACCGCGAGAGCGGGCCTGGGGGAGCGTGAGGGGGCGAAGCCCTCTGACATCGGGGGTCTGGGGGTCGCCCCCCAGAATGACAAAAGCCCCGCGAAGGTGGTCCGAAGGCCACCGAGCAGGGCTCGCCCGAGAGCGGGTGACGGGAATCGAACCCGCGCTGTCAGCTTGGGCATCATCAACCGATCTTGCTGCCCTGAGCTGGGAAAACAGGGGTGCAGGTCAGGGCGAGGCGAGTGCCCCTGCTTCCCTGCGAGTGACCGTGGATTCCCGCCTGTTCTGGCACGCATCTGGCACACGAACAAGGTTGTTCTGACCGCTTCCCTACCATGATCATGTCGGGCTCGATCAATGGCTTGTAGTATCTGGAGGCCAAGGCCAGAGCGCACCGCATGATCGAAATCGAAGTTCCTTCTGCCGTGAAGAGAGCATGAGAGCTGCGTCTCATTAGGGGAATGGTGCGACGATCATGACTCTGCGCTGGGGCTCTCCTGCCCGGCCATATCCGGCTGTTGACCCAGGCCGTAAAACCGGAAGACGGTTTCACGTTGTCGCTCGATTGAAGCTATCTCGTGGGGCTGCGCTGGTGCGAACAAGTCGACTTCCTCGGGTGGGTTCCCTGGAGGTTTGGAAGCCAAGACGTATCCAAAGCGGCCGTTGGTGAACTGTCGGAGCAAGCCTGATGGCCAGACATCCGCTCGTGCTCCTTGGCAGCAAAGGTTGAGGCCTTCGGCTTCCAATCGGCAGCGGAGATCGATGAGGCAATCCAGCAAGTCCTCGCCCTCTACATCCATTAGGAGGCTGCGGCACATGAACGTGAGCCGGGCCGGCACAGAGTCATAGAGCGTGAGGGTCGCCACTGTGGTCTTTCCCTCGTGGTCGACAACGTCTAGTTGGATGGCTTCCTCGGGGGATGTCTGCATAGACGATCAGCTTAAGGTTCTTGAGGTACGAGCAGAATCGGCAAGCGTCTCCGCAGACATGACCTTGTCGGCCACAGTGGTCGGGTGGCCGGAGCTGGTCGGGCGGCCGCCCAGGCGAAGCCGTAACGGAAGAAAAGCTTGAACGAGCGAAGCGAGCAGCAGCCCGAGCGAAGCGAGGCCCGTCCAGGGAGCGCGAGGGGCGGAGCCCTTCGCCAGGAGCGAAGCGACCCGGAGCGCAGCGACGAGAGGGACGCGATAGCGGACCAGGGGGAGCGTGAGGGGGCGAAGCCCCCTGACATCGGGGGTCTGGGGGTCGCCCCCCAGAATGACAAAAGCCCCGCGAAGGTGGTCCGAAGGCCACCGAGCAGGGCTCGCCCGAGAGCGGGTGACGGGAATCGAACCCGCGCTGTCAGCTTGGGAATCACATAGATCACGCCTCGTAATGCCGCTGACCTGCGGTTGGCGCTGGTCATGAGTGACCGTGGTTGCTCCCTCATTACCCCCCTTAATGGCACGCTAATGGCACGACGGAGGGCGGCTCTACGGGGATGAACGAGCAGGTGGCAGCCGAGATCGCAGAGGAGTACCTGTCACGGTGGCGTCGTGTCGCTGTCTATGACGAACTCGCGGTCATGGAGGAGAACGGCGATAAGGACTGGGCGAACGTCACCGGAGAGGACGGGAGCGGCGCGGAGGCCCTGGCTGACGTGCTTCCCATGGCGGATCGGGCAGTCCAGTTGGTCATCGCGGTGAACGATCGTGTGCCACGCGCAAACATCGCCCCCGTGACGCGGACTGCGGTCATGCGCCCGGATGGCACCTGTGCGGAGTAGACGGAGAGTGGAGCGCCTGCGCACCTGATGGCAGTGGCGCGCAACCCTGCGGATTGAAGATCGAACTTCTATCTGTGCCGGCTGGTTGAATGCAGCTCAGTGGCCAAAGGCTTGGGAGCACCTTGAACTGCGATTCAAACTGAACCGTCCGCTCAGACCTACTCGATCAGCTCGTACCGGATCCCGGCGCGGAGGTATGGGACGAGCTGTGGTCGTGCATCTGCCACCAGCTGACGGTCTACCCGGCGAGCTTCGCCGCGCTTCCCCATCTGACTGAGATCGCCCGAAGCTGGGCTCCCGCCGACCGCACGATGATCCTCTCCCTTTGTGGCTCGATCGTGGCCGGGGCGAGACAGCCACACGGAGCCGGGGACGTACGCACGATCCATGCTCCGGAGATCGAAGAACTGCTGCGCCTGACCAACGAGACCATGCGCGCCGCCATTGACGAGGACTCATTCACCTACATGCTGCAGGCGGTGCTTGCCTTCGAGAACGTGCCGGTATGGGACGAAATGCTGGAGCAGTTGGTGCAAGGGGAGTTCGAGCTGGAGAACTGTCCCAGTTGCGGTGTCCATCTCTTCGTCGCGATCGGCGCGGACGGCTATTTCGCTACCTCGGGCGACTATGCGATCGAGCACGACCCTCCGAAGAGTGAGTTGACTCCCGTGGTTCCCTCTGGGCTCGACCTTGTGGCACGGCGAATGTACGACATGGCGCAGAGTCTTGGCCGCGAGAACCTCGCGATGAGACTGCTCTACCTCTTCGGAGAGGCGACCTGTCCCGACTGCCGGAAAACGTTCCAAGTGGCCGACCAAGTGATCAAGGAATACAGTTAGGCACGGGTCGGAATCATTCGGCGACCTGGACGTGCTGTCAGCTTGGGAATCATCTGCTGATCTTGGTGCTGTGAGCTGGGGCGACGGGGGTGCAGGCCAGGGAGGTCGACTGTCCGTGTGTCACCGTGACTGACCTCGGTTCGCCGCCCGTTCTGGCACGGATCTGGCACATGGTTGATCGCGATCGAGTTTCCTGGGGCTGGCTCAAGGTGCACGTCACCACCGGCTACAGAGCCAAGACCGACTGGATTACGGCGTCGTAAGCCTGGCACGCCGCCTGAGTGGTCTTGCGATCAGTGCGGAGCGCCGGACCATGGCGTAGGTGATTACCTGGGTGGGTAGAGTTGGATTATCGGAGAATCCGACTGTGTGATGGAGGTGGATCGTGGCAACGCTCGCAGGCAAGGTACAGCCGGAGCCGCGATTGAAGGCTCGCGCAAAAGTTCGGGCGAAGTCGCAGCTCACTCTGCCTGAGGAGGTCCGCCAGGCGCTTCATATCGGTGAGGGGGATGAAGTGGAGTTCGCGGTCCTGGACGACGGGACCATCACTGTGCGGGGTTACATTTCCATCCCCACTGACCAGGCATGGTTCTTCGCTCCGGAGTGGCTGGCAGGAGAGCGAGAGGCCGACGAGGACATCAGGCGTGAGCGAGGGACCAAGCACGCGTCTGCGGAGGACATGTTCGCCCACCTGGACAAGTTGGGGCCGGCGGACGACTGATGCCAACCTTCGAGACCACGCCGCGCTTCGAGCGAGACTGGAAGAAGCTCCCTGAGGCGCGACGGGATCTGTTCCGCAAGGTCGTGATGGAGGCGTTCGTTCCTGATCTGGCGGCTCCAGAGCGTCCCTTCCGCCCAGGGCTGCGAGTGAAGGGCGTCACCGCTCATCCCGGCGTTTTCGAAATGACTTGGGATGGCGACGGGCGAGCCACTTTCAGCTATGGAGAAGAACAGATCCCTGGTGAGCCCCACGTAGTTTGGCGACGGATCGGAACTCATTCGATATTCACACCCCCACCCGGCCCATAGCGTCGCTGCAGGTCAACCTGGATCAATGCTCGGGGACCTAGGCTGCGGCGTTTTGATCTTGATGTGAGGTATTCCGGCAGGCGTCCAGCAGGTGATGGAGCGGGTGACAGAACTCAACCTGCGTTCTCCGCTTGGGCAGTACATGGATCGCAGCCCGTGGACGCCCCCTGACCACGGTGTGGAGGCGCTCCAAAGCCACCCGAAAGTCCCGGGCATCAGCTTCGGCAGTGAACCCTCCAGCCTGCTCATGGATCGGAGCGATAAGCCGTTTCCCGTCCCAGAAATCGGTGTAGCAGGATCTGGCCTCGGCCGTGACGATGTCGTGTCTTTCCTTGAGGTCGTCCTCCAGGAAAGACACTCACTCAACCCAGCAGATCAAGGCCCGTGATCCCGTGCATACAGCCGGGCCGGGAATCACTTGAGACGGATGACCCCGCGGGAGACGGTGATCTGTTTCCGTGGCAAGGGCTTGGTGGCCGGGCCCTGCACTACGGATCCCGTGGAGATCCCGAACTTGCTGCCATGGCAGGGGCAGTTGATCGTGCCGCCGCTGATGCTCGCCACGGTGCACCCCTGGTGGGTGCATTTCGCGCTGAACACCCGGAACACGCCCTTCTTGGGCTGGGTCACGACGTACTTTCCTTTTATGATCTTCCCGCCGCGTACGGGAATGCTCTTGGTCTTGGCGAGGACCACTCCCGCAGTCGCGTCCTCGGCCGCAGTGTCCACGGATGCCTGCGCCGGGCGTATTCCGACCAGGCCGAGCACGGCGGCGAATCCGCCAGTCAGGCTCCTGACGATCACCGTACGACGTGTGGTCCCCGACTCGTCGACCGACATGCCAACCTCCGCTGCTGGGGGAAGGGAGATCTCCTTCCTCCACCATGTACGTCACACGGGCCTGGTTCAACCTGCGGGAGGGCGGGTTGAAAAGACGAGTTGAAAACACGGAATCGGTATGTCCCAGGCCTTTGTGCGGCTTGCCCAGCGGCCAGCCCCTCGCTAAGTCACGTGAAGCGTGAGCATAAGACCTGGTCGACTGGAGGAAGCGGCCCTCGAAGTCGATCAGCCGCAGGCTAGGCGAAGCCGTAATAGAAAATGGTTCTAACGAGCGAAGCGAGATCCAGACGAGCGAAGCGAGGCCCTGCCAGGGAGCGCGAGGGGCGGAGCCCTTCGCAGGGAGCGAAGCGACCCGGAGCGAACGCGACGAAAGGGCGCGATAGCGACCAAGGGGAGCGCGAGGGGAGAATCCCCTCGCAGCGGGGGTCTGGGGGTCGCCCCCCAGAGTAAACAGAGAGCGGGTGACGGGAATCGAACCCGCGCTGTCAGCTTGGGAAGCTGATGTTCTGCCATTGAACTACACCCGCAAGGTGCTCCGCCTACTCTACATGATCCACGCCAAGCCCACGCCCCCATTCCCACTACCCTGTCGTCCGTGCTGCTTTCAGATCGCGACATCAAAGCCGAGGTGGACAGGGGCAGAGTCACCCTCACCCCCTACGACCCCGACATGATCCAACCGTCCAGCATCGACGTCCGGCTCGACCGGATGTTCCGGGTCTTCGAGAACCACCGCTACCCCCACATCGACCCGTCCTGCGAGCAGCCCGACCTGACACGGCTCGTCGAACCGGAAATGGACGAACCGTTCATCCTCCACCCCGGGGAGTTCGTCCTCGCCAGCACCTTCGAGGTCATCAAGCTTCCCGACGACATCGCCAGCCGTCTCGAGGGCAAGTCGAGCCTCGGCAGGCTCGGCCTGCTGACCCATTCCACGGCCGGCTTCATCGACCCCGGTTTCGAGGGGCACGTCACCCTTGAGCTCAGCAACGTCGCCACGTTGCCCATCAAGTTGTGGCCCGGCATGAAGATCGGTCAGTTGTGCCTGTTCCGGCTGAGCAGCCCCGCCGAGCATCCGTACGGCTCGGCCACGTACGGTTCGAGGTACCAGGGTCAGCGTGGGCCGACGCCGTCGCGGTCGTTCCTGAACTTCCACCGCACCAAGATCTAAAAAACGAGCAAAGAACCATATGTGTCAGGGGAAGCCGGTTGGGCAACCATTAGGTGACATCTGCCTTAAGTTCACGTTCTGCCTGGTTGCCTCTACTCTTCTCTGCGGACAGTCCCCGCACATCTGGAGATCCACGTGCGTCTGCGTCTCACGCCCCGTGAGGACAGTTACTACGACTTGTTCGCCGACTCGGCGAACAACCTCGTCACAGCGTCACGGCTGCTGGTCGAGATCATCAGTGACGGTTCCGACCGTGAGGCTCTCGCTGAGAAGATGCGCGCGTGTGAGCACGCGGGCGACGAGCGTACTCACGCCATCCTCAACCGGTTGAACGAGAGCTTCATCACACCGTTCGACCGGGAGGACATCTACAAGCTCGCGTCCAACCTCGATGACGTCATGGACTTCATGGAGGCGGCGGCCGATCTGATCGTGCTCTACCAGATCGACCACCTGCCGAAGGAGGTCGTGCGGCAGGTCGAGGTGCTCGAACGCGCGGCCGAGCTGACCGCCGAGGCGATGCCGCGGTTGCGGTCGCTCAACAACATGAACGAGTACTGGATCGAGATCAACCGTCTCGAGAACCAGGCCGACCAGGTCTACCGGCGGTTGCTGGCCAAGTTGTTCTCCGGCGAGTACGACGCCCTGACCGTCCTCAAGATGAAAGAGGTCATCGACCAGCTCGAGTCCGCCGCTGACGCGTTCGAGCACGTCGCCAACACGGTCGAGTCGATTGCGGTCAAGGAAAGTTAAGTGGAGCTTGCGCTCGTCATCAGTGTGGTCGTCATCGCACTGGTGTTTGACTACACGAACGGCTTCCACGACGCCGCGAACGCGATCGCGACCTCGGTCTCGACGCGGGCGCTGACGCCGCGGGCCGCCCTGCTGATGGCCGCCGTGATGAACTTCATCGGCGCCCACCTGGGGGAGCAGGTCGCCAAGACGGTCGGCAGCGGCATCATCGTGCCGCCTGAGGGCACCCACGGTCTGGTGATCGTGGGGGCGGGGCTGGTCGGCGCAATCACGTGGAACCTGATCACGTGGTACTTCGGGTTGCCCTCGTCGTCCTCCCACGCGCTCATCGGCGGGCTCGTGGGGGCGGCGCTGGCGGCCAGCACGACCGTCCACTGGGATGGGGTGCTGGAGAAGGTCGTCGTGCCGATGATCCTGTCGCCGCTCGTGGGGTTCACCCTGGCGGGTGGCATCATGATCGCGATTCTGTGGATCTTCCGCAAATCGAACCCCCACTCCACGGGCCGGGGCTTCCGCTACGCGCAGACCGTGTCGGCCGCCGCGATGGCCCTCGGCCACGGGCTGCAGGACGCGCAGAAGACCATGGGCGTGATCTTCCTCGCGCTGGTCGTCGGCGGCTACAACCAGCCCGGCGACAACATCCCGCAGTGGGTCATCCTGGCCGCCGCCGCGGCGATCTCGCTGGGCACCTACGCGGGCGGCTGGCGCATCATGCGCACCCTCGGCCGCCGCATCATCGCCCTCAACCCGCCCCAGGGCTTCGCGGCGGAGAGCGCGGCCGCGACGGTCCTCTACGTGGCGGCCATCGGCTTCCAGGCCCCGATCTCCACCACCCACACCATCACCAGCGCGATCATGGGCGTCGGCGCGACCAAGCGCCTGTCGGCCGTCCGCTGGGGCGTCGCGGGCAACATCGTCACCGCCTGGGTCCTGACGATCCCGGCGGCGGGCATCGTCGCGGCCCTCACCTACTGGCTGGCCCACGCGATCATCGAGTAACCCGATCGGCAGAAGAGGCGCGGCGATCACCGCGCCTTTTCTTTTTCCGTTACGGCTCCCGCCCACCCCGGCGCCGCCCGCCGCCCCCGGCCCGGTCCGTCGTCCGGCGCCAGGCCCGCGCTCCAGGGAACTCGCCGCGACGAGCGGAGCTCACCGGGCCGGTGCGTACATCACGTCGACGTCCCACCGGCTGAAGCCCAGGCCCTCGTAGAGCCGGATGGCCGCCCGGTTCTCCTCGTCCACGTACAACATCACCTGAGACAACCCCAGCGACCGCAGGTGCGCCAGCCCCGTCAGGGTCAGCGCCTTCCCCAGGCCCGACCCCTGCTCCGCCGGGTCGACCCCCACGACGTACACCTCGCCGATGGGCTCGTGCCCGTGGCCGCCGTCGCCGTGGACCTTGGTCCAGTGGAAGCCCGTCATGGTCCCGTCGCGGAAGGCCAGGAAGAACCCCGCCGGATCGAACCACGGCTCCTGCTCCCGCCGCCGCACGTCGTCGATGGTCCACGAGCCCTGCTCCGGGTGGTGGGCGAACGCGCGGGCGTTCAGGGCGACCCACTCCTTCTCGTCCCGCCCGGTCTCGAACGTGGTGATGCGCACGCTCTCGGGCACCCGCGCGGCCGGGAACGGCGCGAACAGGCTGCGGCGCATCTGCCAGAGCGAGCGCACCCGCTGGAACCCGGACGAGGCGGCCAGCCGGCCCGCCCCGGGGTGGTCGCCGTGGGCCCACAGGCGCAACCGTCCGCCGGTCTCCATGAGGACCGCGTCGAGCAGCATCCGCCCATAACCCCGGCGGCGGGCGTCGGGGGCGATCACGAGCTCGCCGCTGGGCCCTTCGACCTCGTCGGTCGGGTCCACATGGGCAAATCCTGACAAGACGCCCGAATCATACAAAAGTGCCGACTTGGCGCCGGGGTCGCCCCCGTACCGCAGATGGAGCATGACGTGCTCGTTCAGCGGGCGGACGCCATCGGCGTCGGTCGCGGCCTGGACGAGCCGTCTGACCTCGGCAACCGTGTCGTCATCGAGTCGTTCCCTGATCTCCACGTGCGCGTTCATGGAACGCACTCTACGGACCCCCGACTGGCAAATCCCGCCAGGTGTCACCGAGGGGAATCGTTACCTTTGCGCCATTGGACGGCCAGGTGGTCACTCTAGGCTCATTGACCATGACCCCTGCATCCCTCAAGAGACTCGCCGTGGCCACGGTCGCCACGGCGGGTGTCATCGCTCTCGCCATCGGGCCTGCGGGCGCCAGCGCGAGCGGCTCGGAGAAGAAGAAGGACGACGAGCTGATTCCGATCCGGATTCTCTCGATCAACGACCTTCACGGCAACCTGGAGCCCCCGACGGGGTCCAGCGGCCGGATCGCCGACGAGACGGGCACCATCGTCGACGGCGCCGGTGGCGCGGCCTACCTCGCCACCTACGTCAAGCAGCAGCGCAACCGCGACACCGTCCTGGTCGCGGCCGGCGACCTGATCGGCGCCTCCCCGCTGCTGTCGGCCGCCTTCCACGACGAGCCCACGGTCGCGTTCCTCGACTCGCTGGAGCTGGCCACCTCCAGCGCCGGCAACCACGAGTTCGACGAGGGCTACGCCGAGCTCAAGCGCGTCATGGAGGGCAAGTGCCACCCGGTCGACGGGTGCTCGCCCGCCGGCAAGTGGAAGGGCACCGACTTCGAGTTCATCGCGGCCAACGTGATCGACACGAAGAAGAACAAGCCGGCCCTCGCGCCCTACTACGTGGAACGAATCAACGGCGAGAAGGTCGCCTTCATCGGCCTGGTCACCAAGACCACCCCGTCGATCGTGACCGCCTCCGGCATCGCCGGCCTCGAGTTCACCGACGAGGTCGCCGCCGCCAACGAGACCTCCGAGTACCTCCGCGACGTCAAGGGCATCAAGGCCCAGGTCGTCCTGGTGCACGAGGGCGACCAGGTCACCCCGAACCAGAGCCCCGACGCCTGCCCGATCACGAAGGGCGCCGGCTCGCGCATCGCCGAGGGCATCGACCCCGAGATCGACCTGGTCATCAGCGGTCACTCGCACCAGGCGTACATCTGCAAGGCCACCGACCCGGCCGGCCAGCAGCGCGTCTACACGCAGGGCTCGTCGTTCGGCCGCGTGCTGACCCAGATCGACTTCAAGATCAACAAGGGCACGGGCGACATCGTGCGCTCGTCGGTCGTCGCGGACAACACCGTCGTGCGCCGCACCGTCACCCCCGACCCGGCCACCGTGTCGTTCATCAACGACTGGAAGACCCGCGTCGCGACCGTCGCCAACAAGAAGGTCGGCGACATCACCGCCGACATCACCAACGTCGCCGTGCCCTCGGGCGAGTCGCCGCTGGGCAACCTGATCGCCGACTCGCAGCTCGAGTCGGCCAAGGCCGGCGGCAACGCCCAGATCGCCCTGATGAACCCGGGCGGCATCCGCACCACCCTCACCTACGCCAGCTCGCCCGTCGGCGAGGGCCCCGGTGTCACCACCTACGGCGAGATCTTCGCGGTCCAGCCGTTCAACAACCTCGTGCAGGTCGTCACGCTGACCGGCGCCGAGCTCAAGCTGGTGCTGGAGCAGCAGTGGGTGGGCGGCCCGAACAACCAGGCCTTCACCAAGATCCTGCAGCCGTCGTCGAACTTCACCTACTCCTACAGCAACAGCGCGCCGTGGGGCTCGAAGGTGTCCGACATCAAGATCGACGGCGTCCCGGTGACGGCGGCCCAGTCGATCCGCGTCGCGGCCAACAACTTCCTCGTCGGCGGCGGTGACGCCTTCGCGGCCTTCACCCAGGGCGACGACCTGTGGAGCGGCCCGCTCGACATCGACGCGTTCGAGGCCTACCTGACCGCCAACTCCCCGGTGGCCCCCCCGGTCCCCAACCACATCACCGTTCTGCCGTAATGACAGGAAAGCCCCCGGTCGATGGCGACCGGGGGCTTTTCCATGTCTCAGCGGCGGGCGGACTCCAGTTCCTGGGCCATCTCGTTGCCGCGGTCGGGCACGAAGCGGTAGCCGACGTTGCGGACGGTGCCGATCAGCGCCTCGTACTCGGCGCCCAGCTTGGCGCGCAGGCGGCGCACGTGGACGTCGACCGTCCGGGTGCCGCCGAAGTAGTCGTAGCCCCAGACCTCCTGGAGGAGCTGGGCCCGGGTGAAGACCCGGCCCGGGTGCTGGGCCAGGTACTTGAGCAGCTCGAACTCCTTGAACGTGAGGTCGAGCGCCCGGCCGCGCAGGCGCGCGGTGTAGGTCGCCTCGTCGATCGCCAGATCGCCGCTGCGGATCTCGTCGGGCACCTCTTCGGCGGCGGCCAGCGACAACTTGCCGATCGCCATGCGCAGGCGGGCCTCGACCTCGGCCGGGCCGGCGGTGTCGAGGATCACGTCGTCGGCGCCCCACTCGGCGGTCATCGCCGCGAGGCCGCCCTCGGTCACGATGACCAGGAGCGGGCAGTCGATCCCCGTGGTCCGCAGCAGCCGGCACAGGCTCTTGGCCTGGACGAGCTCACGCCGGGCGTCGACCAGGATCGCGTCGGCGGGTGGCGCGTCGAGCAGGGCGGTCCCCTCGGCGGGGGCCACCCGGACCGAGTGGAGCAGCAGCCCGAGCGCCGGCAGGACTTCGGCGGACGGTTCCAGTGCGTTGGTCAGCAGAAGCAGATTGCTCATGAGGCCTCCTCGCCAAACGGGCGGGCGTGCCGGGAGAGCACCGCGCTGTGCACGATCACAGGCTCGCCTCCTTCGATCCGCGTCAACGGCAGGGCCGTAGAAACACGTAAGGACCCGGGGGCTACGTCGCCCAGGTCCCGTTGCTCGTAGATTAGCCCACAGCAACTTTGCGTCCAATGTGCGTCCACCGTGTGAACAGCACTTCACGTGGAGAATCACCGTATCCAAACGCTCACTGTGAGTGTGCGGATCTGGGGCTGGAGAGGCGTATGGCTACGGGAACAGTGCGCTTTTGGGCCGCGGCGAAGGAGGCGGCCGGAGTCGCCGAGGAGACTTTCGACGCGGAAACCCTTGGAGAGCTTGTTACCAAAATCACAAGGAACGACGTGCTGGCCAGGGTGCTTCCGCGCTGCTCGTTCCTGGTCGACGGGAATCCGGCCGGCACCCGCGACCCCAACACCGTCGAGCTGCCCGAAGGGGCCACGGTTGAGGTTTTGCCGCCGTTTGCCGGCGGATAGGCTGATCCGAAACCCCCCGGCCAACGGAGGATGCGGTGCGCAAGCTGGTGGTGGCGCTGCTCGTGCTCGTCGTGCTGGCCGTGGTTCTCGACCGCGTGGCCGTCGCCGGCGTGCAGCGGGAGATCGCCAAGCAGGTCCAGGCCAGTGCCGATCTCGACGCGCCGCCGACCGTGCAGGTCAAGGGCGTGCCGTTCCTGACCCAGGCGATCGGCGGTCGCTACGAGGAGATCGCCATCGACATCGGCGACATCCAGCGTGAGGGCATCCGGCTCAGCGACGTCCAGGCGACCCTCTACGGGGTCGAGGCGCCGCTGATGGACCTGATCCAGAACGCGTCCGGCACGAAGATCGTCGCCGAGCGGGTCACCGGCACGGTGACCATCTCCGAGGAGACCCTCAACTCCCGCGCCCCGCGCGGCATCAAGATCGAGGGCGGCGGCGGCAACGGCACCGTCCGCGTCTCCGGCGAGGTGACCGCGCTCGGCAACAAGGTGCCGGTGACCGCCGACATGAAGGTCGAGGTCAAAGACGGGGTGCTGCGACTCACCCCCGCCAAGGTGACGATCGCGGGCGGGTTCACCGTGCCCAACGCCGAACGCCTGATCACCTTCACCGTGCCCGTGCAGGGCCTCCCGCTCGATCTGAAGATCGACGAGGTCCGCTCCGCCCCCGGAGGCGGCCTGGCCATCGACGCGACGGCGACAGATGTCCCTCTTTCGCGGTGAACCGAAGCGCCGCCGGTTGCGTTCTGAGGATGTGAGCGCAGCCGGTACGGCCGACGAGGAGCTCGTCAGGGCCCTTTTCGACGACCATGCCGGGCCGCTCTACGGTTACGTACTGCGATTGACCGGTGACCCGGGGAGGGCGGAGGACATCGTGCAGGAGACCATCCTCCGCGCTTGGAAGAACCCGATCGCCGACCGCCCGGTGCGGGCGTGGTTGTTCACCGTGGCCCGCAACCTGGTCGTCGACCAGGCCAGGGCGCGCAAGTCGCGCCCGCAGGAGACCGGCGACGAGGCGCTGGCCGTCCTCCCTGCCGACGACGAGCTCGACAAGGCCGTCGAGTCGTGGGCCATCGCCGACGCGCTGGCCTCGCTGCGGCCCGACCACCGCGAGGTCCTGCTGGCCGTCTACTACGGCGGCCAGTCGGTCAAGGAGGCCGCCGAGTCGCTCGGCATCCCGCCGGGCACCGTCAAGTCGCGCACCTACTACGCGCTGCGCGCGCTCAAGCTGGCGCTGGAGGAGCGGGGGCTCGCGCCGTGAACCACGACGACGTCAAGATCTCTCTGGGCGTGTACGCCCTGGGCGCCCTCGACGCCCGGGAGACCGCCATGGTCGAGGCCCACCTCGACACCTGCGACGAGTGCACCGCCGAACTCGCCGAGTTGGCCGGCCTGCCGCCGATGCTGGCCCGGGTGTCGGCCGCCGACGTCGAGCACGCCGCGGCCCCGCCCCGGGCGGTGCTCGACCGGCTGCTGGCCGACTCGGCCAGGAGCCGCAGGCGCGGCCGGATCACCCGCACCATGCTGGGCCTGGCCGCGAGCGTGGCGATCCTCGGGTGGGGCGGCGCGGTCCTCCTCGACAACACCGGCGAGATGACGGCCTCCACGGCCGCCGGCGGCGCCCCCGAATCGGTCCGCGTCCCCGTCCCCGCCGCCCAGGACCAGGGCGACTACTACGGCGTCCCCGAGCCCCAGCCGCTGCTGACCCAGGAGCCCCAGAGCGACGCCGCGGCGGGCACCGGCCCGGCCGAGACCGGCGTGGCCCCCGCCGAGGAACCGGCGTCGTCGAAGGCGCCCCGCGCCTCCAGGGCCGCGCAGCCCGAGGAGAACGCGGCCCCCGAATCGGGTCAGGCCGACGAACCGGTGACCGCCAAGATGGCCCAGACCGTCACGGTCGAGGGTTCCCGCGGCGACGTCACGCTGCGCCTCGACCTGACCGCGGGCGACGGCGGGACCCAGGTCACGGCGACCATGACCGGTGTGCCCGTCGACACCAAGACCGAGCTGTTCGCCATCCCGCGCCAGGGCCCGGCCACGTCGGTGGCGAGCTGGGAGGTGAAGGGCGGCACGACCTTCCAGGGCTCGACGAGCCTGCCGGTGGCCGAGATCGCCCGCTTCGAGCTGCGCGGCGCCAACGGCGCCCCGCTCATCACCGTTCCCGTCGGCTGACCGGGAATTTCCCGGCGGCCGCCGGTGGTTGCCGATCGTATGGACCTGGGTGCGCCACTGGGTGAGCGGGCGACGCTCGTGCACTTCTCGACGGCCTTCTGCCAGCCGTGCCGGGCCACCCGGCGGGTGCTCGCCGAGGTCGCCGCGATCGTTCCCGGGGTCCGCCACGTCGAGGTCGACGCGGAGTCGCGATTGGACCTCGTACAGGCGCATGAAGTTACGAAAACCCCAACGGTGTTAGTTCTCGACAGTTCTGGAAATGTCGTGAAAAAAGCATCGGGGCAGCCCAGGAAAGCCGACGTCATCGCCGCCCTCGCTCTGGCCGTGGACCGGGTGTCTCACAACGGGTCTCAGCAATCGGACGGCATGTGACAGATGGCGAGACGAAAGGGTACTGTCGTGCCCATGACTCCCACGACAGAGATGCTCACGAAGCGGCGGGCGGTTGACTTCTGCCGCGTCGCGACGGCTCTCTGTCGCATGGCCTGAGGGTGATTTCCGGCGGCGTCTGAAGCCGCATCACGCGAAACCCATCAGGAGCATCAGGCGATGCAGGTCGATCCCCGAGGCCCCCGCTCCGGCGCGGCCGACACCACTCTGGTTCCGCCCCGATCTGTCTCGGGGCCTGGGCATCATTCGCATCGTTCCCGCCTCCGGAATCGTCCCTCTGGCCCTGGGTGCGACAGCAGCGGCACTGCTGGCCGCCTTTCCCGTGCATCACAACCGCTCATCAGCCGTCTACAACCTGGGAGAAATTCATGAGTCGCTCCGCCGCACTGGTCGACGCCGACTGGGTCGAGGCCAACCTCGACACGCCCGGCGTCGTCCTGGTCGAGGTCGACGAAGACGCCAGCGCCTACGACAAGGGTCACATCCGCGGTGCCGTCAAGGTCGACTGGCGCGACGACCTGCAGGACCCGGTCCGCCGTGACTTCGTCGACAAGGCCGGCTTCGAGGCGCTGCTCTCGTCGCGCGGCATCGGCAACGATGACACCGTGGTCCTCTACGGTGGCAACAACAACTGGTTCGCCGCCTACGCCTACTGGTACTTCAAGCTCTACGGCCACGAGAACGTCAAGCTGCTCGACGGCGGCCGCAAGAAGTGGGAGCTCGACTCCCGCGAGCTGGTGAAGGACGTGCCGAACCGCGAGGCCACCACCTACACCGCCACCGAGCAGGACCTGTCGATCCGCGCGTTCCGCGACGAGGCCGTGGCCGCGATCGGCAAGCTCAACCTGGTCGACGTCCGGTCGCCCGACGAGTTCACCGGCAAGCTGCTCGCGCCGGCCCACCTTCCGCAGGAGCAGGCGCAGCGCGCGGGGCACATCCCGACCGCCCGCAACATCCCGTGGTCCAAGGCGGCCAACGACGACGGCACCTTCCGCTCCGACGACGAGCTCAAGACCCTCTACGCGGACGCAGGGGTCGACTTCGGCAAGGACACCATCGCCTACTGCCGCATCGGGGAGCGCTCCGCCCACACCTGGTTCGTGCTGCACGAGCTGCTCGGCCAGGCCAACGTCAAGAACTACGACGGTTCGTGGACCGAATACGGCTCGCTCGTGGGCGTGCCGGTGGAACTGGGAGAGGCCCGATGACGACCATCCAGCAGGGGTGCGCCGCGCCCGAGCAGACCGTGGCACTGCCGGCCAATATCGACTACTCCAAGCAGGCCGTGATCCAGGGCGTCGTCACCGGCGCAGGCACCGCCTACGCCCGCCTCCTCGACCACTCCGGTGAGTTCACCGGTGAGGTCGTCGTCTCCGACGACGGCATCTTCCGCTTCTTCGCCGCCCCCGGCTCCTGGACCGTCCGCATCATCGCGGGCGGCGGCCGGACCAAGGACGTCGCGGTCGAGGCCAAGCTGGGCGAGGTCGCCCAGCTCGCGGTGGCCGTCTAAACCGCATCGGAAAAGCCCGGTCTCCATGGGAGGCCGGGCTTTTTCAGTTCACGCCCGCCAGTTGCTCCAGCACGTCGATGAGCGCGTTGTGCTCCCCGGCGACCTTGAAGAACTCGCGGTCGACGTTCTCCACCACCCCGGCGGCGCGCTCGGCCAGCCGGCGGCCCTCGTCGGTGATCACGAGCACCTTCTTGCGCATGTCGGCGGGGTCCTCTTCGCGGCCGAGCAGGCCCTTGACCTCCAGCACCCTGACCACCTGGCTGGTCATCATCACGTCGACGGTGGCGTGTTCGGCCAGTTCGCGCTGGCTGGGACGGACGCCCTGACTGTCGAACCACCACAGGTCGACGAGGAGGGCGAACTGCACGTGGGTCAACCCCATCGTCTTCAGCGCCGTGGTGATCTCCCGCTGCCATCGAAGGGTCGCCCGCCACAGCAGGAAACCCGGGCTCCGGCCTGGACCGGCGTCCCGTTCCGCGCTCACCTTGCGCCTCCAGTGTGGAAGCCCCGTCGTCCTTCAGGGTTGGGAGGGAACGCGGAACGGTGCCGCACTTTGTTCTCCGTTTTCTGCCGATGGAGTTTGGTAAACTTTTGCTCGTGTCCCGCTACCGCCTTTCGCCGACGCGAACCCAGGAGGCGGCATTGGCGGAGCATTGCGGGCACGCGCGTTTTGTATGGAATCTCGCCGTCGAGCAGCATTCGTTCTGGAAGCCCGGTCGGAAAAGCGCACCGGGATTCGCCGAGCAATGCCGGCAGTTGACTGGGGCGCGAGCCGAATTCGATTGGCTGCGCGCCGGTTCGATTGTGGTTCAGCAGCAGGCGTTGAAAGACTTCGCCCAAGCGATGGCGAACTTCTTCGGCAAAACCCACAAGCGCCCCACCTTCCGCAAACGCGGGCAAGGCGAAGGGTTCCGCGTTGTCGCGGTCAAGCCGGATGATGTGCGCCGCCTGTCCCGCAACGTAGGCGAGGTCAGGATTCCCAAGGTGGGCTGGGTCCGCTTCCGCTGGTCCCGCGCCGTACCCAAGGGCGTGAGGTCCTTCAGGGTGACCCGCGACGTGGCTGGGCGCTGGCATGTGGCGTTCGCGGCACTCCCCGACCCGATCCCCGCGCCGGGAACCGGTGATGTCATCGGTGTTGACCGTGGTGTCGCCGTCAGCGTGGCGTTTTCGAACGGCGGGATGGCCAACGCTCCCACGCCGCGTGAGGAGGTGAAGGCCCGCCTGCTGCTGCTGCTCCGGAAGCTGGCCCGGGCCAGGAAGGGCTCCAACCGTCGTGGCAGGGTCAGGGCGGCCGTTGCGAAGCTGAGGGCACGCGAGACCGATCGCCGCAAGGACTGGATCGAGAAGACCTCGACTGACCTTGCTCGCCGTTTCGACGTGGTGGGCGTCGAAGACCTGAAGATCTCCGGCATGACACGGTCGGCCCGTGGCACGATCGGGGCGCCCGGGAAGAACGTCCGCCAGAAAGCAGGACTCAACCGCGGCATTCTCGCGGCCGGCTGGGGCCGCCTCGTCAAGCGGCTTGAGCAAAAAGCGCCGGGACGAGTGGTGAAGGTGAATCCGCGTTTCACGTCGCAGACCTGTAATGCGTGCGGACATCGCACGCCGGAAAACCGTGAGAGCCAAGCGGAGTTCCGGTGTCGCGCCTGCGGGCAACAGGCCAACGCCGACGTGAACGCGGCCAGAAACATCAGGGATATCGCCGCAGGGCATGCGGTGAATGCGCGTGGAGGCGACCGGGGTGCCGGGCCAGTGAAGCGCGAACCTCAACTTGTCCTCCTTTCCGGGTGAGATGAGTTGGAATCTCCCGCTTTCAAGCGGGGGGAGGATGTCAATGTCTGATTCCCCGATCTACGACTTCAGGGAGTGTCCCACCTCGCCTCCCGCATATCCGTCGTTGACCAGCCCGGACGGCCGATCTTTGACCTTTCCGGCTCCTTGACCGCTAGCATGCGCAAGATGTCCGGAACGTCCACCAAGACCGCGCGCTTACCCCTCGACGCGCTCAGGATCGCCGGGTCGTGCGCGCTGCCGCTGATCATGTGGTTCTCGCTCGGCCGGTTCGTGCGCTGGGGGCTGCTCTACGCCGCCGCGCACCTGTCCCACGGCTCCTGGTACCAGCTCCGGCTCGTGGGGGTGCTGTTCATCTTCACCCTGGTCGTCATGGTGTCGCTGGCGACCGTGGTCGGCATGCTCCACACCGTCCGGGAGGCGCTGGCCGAGACGCGGGCCCGCCGCGCGGGCGACGAGGCGCAGGAGACGATCTTCGGGGCGCTCAACCGCACCGCCCTGGTCTTCGCCGGCCTCTACATGACCTGGGGCCTGGTCGACCAGGACATGCGCGACTTCGAGAACATCGACCGCACCCTCAACCCCGACCAGCAGATCGTCGACCAGCTCCAGGGGGTGCAGAGCACCATCGGCGACGGCCTGACCGGCCTCGACGTGCGGATCTCGGTCGCCGCCATGGTCGTCGCGTACGCGATCAAGTGGTTCGCCGGCCGTCGCCACGAGAACAAGCCGGGGAAGTTCACCGGCATCCTGACCACCTTCGGCGAACTGGCCTTCGTCTTCTACGGCCTGACCGCCACCGTCGCCGCCCTCAAGCTCCGCGAAGACTGGATCGAGCACCGGGCGCTCATCATGGGCGTGAGCGACGCGACCGAGGACGTGCGCGAGTCGCCGTTCTTCGAGTGGCTCGGCGACGTGTGGCCGCTGCTCCTCGACGCGCTGGTGCTCCCGCTGGCCTGGCTGACCGTCGGCATCCTCGTGTACGGCGCCTACGCGGAGGACACCCAGACCACGATCAGGGGCACCCGCCTGGAGGGCGTCGGCGCCCGGGTCGAGCGCAGCCACAACTGGACCCAGGTCACCCTGGCCAAGCTGGCCGGCGGGTTCACCTCCCGCTGGATCCCGCTGCTCAACTCCCTGCGCCTGACCGCCAAGGGCGGCCCTGCCCTCTTCGGCCTGTACGCCCTGCTCTACGTCGGCCTCCATGTCGGCGGCGACTACCTGGGCAGACTGCTCGACTACGCCACCGCCGGCGGTCCCTACCTGTGGATCGTCACCACCGTGCCGACCACGTTCGTCGTCGACCTGGTGGTGACCGTCTTCTCGATGTGCCTGATCGCGGCCGCCTACGACCAGGCCGCGACCCGCAAGCGGCTAACGGAGGAACCGGAGGAGGTCGAGGTCGGCGCTTAGGTCGTCGGTCAGGTCCTCGGTCGGGGTGTCGGTGCGGTAGCTGGAGGGCCGGATGAACAACTCGGCGGTGTCGGCGACGTCGGTCGGCACCACGGCGTAGATCTCGATCGGGAACGCCTTGCCGACCTGGTCGTCCGACGGGTCGAGGGGGGTGGCGTTCTCGAGGATCTCGGTGCGCCACTTGCGCCCGGCGTCGTCGCGGAGGTCCATCTCGGGCACGCCGGTCAGGAACGTGCCGTCGCGGTCGAGGGCGGTGCGGGTGAGCACGATCTTCACCCACTGGCGGCCGGGCTTCTCGGCCGCGCCCGCCGGGTTGGGGATGCGCTCGACCGTCGACCGCCAGGCGACGTGCTCGAAGTCGTAGGTCTCGCCCGCCGGGATGATGTGGACGACGTCGGGCTCGCCGGTGGCGTACACATAGGTCGACCAGTTGGCGGCGGCGGGCGCGCCGACGGCGAGCACCACCGAACCGGCGGCCCCGGCGAAGAACCGGCCCCAGCCCTTCTTCTTCCGCTCGGGCTCCGGCTCCGGGGGAGCGGGGGGCGGTTCAGCCGCGGCGGGAGGCGGGTCGGGGAACGGCGGATAGGGCTCCGGGTCCTGGAACGACGGCCGGGGGCGCGGCAGCGGACGGCCCGCCGCGATGGCCGGGAAGGGCTGGGTCGAGAAGCCCTCGTCGTCCTCCTCCGGCGCCGGGGGAGGCGGGGGCGGCGGCCACACCAGCACGTCGCTGGGCGGCGCCAGCGGCGGGATGTAGGCCGGGATCATCGGCGGGAGCGGTCCCGAATAGGTCGTGTCGTCGATCTCGGTCGGCTGCGACGGCGGCGGGGAAAACCAGTCGCGGGGTGGCTCTTGCTGGTTCACGTGCCCTCCGGGGCCAGCGAGTAGTGCTCGACCGGCGACTCGCCGCCGGTCAGCCCGAGATCGATCTGCACGTCCGGGGCGAGGTTGTCGACGACGAGGGCGTCACTGGCCGAGGTGAGCACCAGCTCGGAGCCCCGAAGCGCCTCCTTGGGCACCTCGAAGACGAGTGGCGCATCGATCCACCAGCCCGCCTGCACCCACTTGCCCAGGAGCGTGGAGTCTTCGGCCACCTTGTCGGTGACCTGGTATTTCTTGTCGGCTTCGGTCAGCAGCCAGGCGGTGTGCGGCCGGAACCGGAAGGGCTCCGCCGGAGAGGTGGCCGAGACGTGCACGACGAGGAAGAGGTTGCCCGTCTCGACGGTCGTGTCGGCCACGTCGACCGAGGTCGCGACGGCCGCCTTGGTCACCTTCACCGAGAACCGGCTGGTGACGACCTCTTCGCCGGAGGACCCCGAGCTGGTGAGGTAGGCGCTCTTCTGTTCCTCGTCGAGGGCGAAGGTCTGCGCGTAGAGGGCCGCGGCGGCGAGACTCAGTCCGAGCGTCAGCGCGCCCAGTCGGCGGAGGAAACCGGCCATCAGGCCTCCTCGGGCCGGATGGGCAGGGTGACCTGGGCGATGACCTTGGGCTCGATGGGGGCCATCTCGTCGCCGGCGCCGGTCGGCAGGTCCTTGTCGGGCTCGATCTGCCAGTACTCGCGGGGGTCGCGGCGGCTGATGGGCTCCTCGACGAAGCCGCCGACGTCGATCGTCACCTTGTCCGGGGGCTTGGCGCCCTCCGGCACGTCGTAGCGGATGACGACGGTGTGGGTGATGCCCGGGTGGAGCTGGGCGCTGCGGACGCCGTGGCTCCACACGCCGATCTCCGGGTAGGTGTCGGGCTTGCCGAGCGGCGGGGTGGTCTTGAGGATCGTGGTGCCGAGGCGTCCGTACCGGCTGACCTTGGGGCCGGTCGCCATCGCGCCGACGCTCTCGGTCGTGTCGCCCTCGTTGGTGACCTTCAGAACTAATTCCACCGCGTGGCGGTCGCCTTCGGCAATGTCGACGGCCTTGACGAACTGGGTCTTGAACAGCTTCTGATCGATCGTCGCGCCGGCCTGATACTGCTTGGGAGGCGAGTCGGGTTCGGTGTCGAGCCCGCCCGTTCCGGCGGTGACCCCGAGCCCGGACACGGACAGCAGCGCCACCACGGGCACGAGCACCGGTCGCCGACTCATGGCAATGGATGGTAGTACGCCCACACGCGACCCATCCGCCGCAATCGTCCCTATCTTTGGTGGGAAAGCCGTCCGAATGCCGAGAACCCTGCCCTGACGGGGTACCTAGCTCCTACGCTTTGACCTTACGACGAATACGGAGGGGCCGGGCGCGACCATGCCGAGGTTGACCGACGCGCACCCCGAGCACGCCGAGCTGCGCGCCGACCGCATCTACCTGGGGTGGCAGTATCTGCTGCTGCACCCCGACCCCGGCCCGCCTCCGAAACGCCCGCCGCGCGCCGACGCCGAGCTGCCGCCCGATCCCGGGCCCGAACTGTTACGCAACGAACGACTACAGGAAGACCTTCTCAACCGTCCGGTCAAGTTGTTCCGCGCCGTGGTGGCCGGGCTCGCCGTGGTGGTCGCCCTCCTCGGGTTCGCCGGGGTGATCGGCTGGCCGTTCGTGGGCATGGGCGTGATCGCCGCCGCCGGGGTCGCCGGGGTCTGCTCGTTCGCGATCCACCAGGGCAACAAGGCGGTCCGGTTCCGCGTACAGGAACGCCTCGCCCAGAGCGAGCGCGACCGCGCCAAGCGCGAACGCGAGCACATCCGGGCCCAGGAGGAGCACGCCGCCCGTTACCGCGACTGGGCCGAGCGCAAGGCGATCTACGACAAGCAGATCAGCTGGTACGCCGTCGCCGTCCCCGACGACATCGATCGCGTCGACGTGGCGGGCGGCACGCTTCCCGGCTGGTCGGCCCTGATCACCCTGATCGGCGCCACCCGCCTCTACAGCGGCGGCCACCTCACCGTGCTCGACCTGTCCGAGGGCGTGATCGCCAAAGACCTGATCCAGCTCGCCAAACGCGGCGGCGACGACCCGCTCGTCTGGGTGCTGCCCTCCGACCTGCCCAAGCTCGACCTCGGGGCGACCCTGAAGCCCGAGGCGTTCGCCGACGTGCTGGCCCACGTGGTCAGCGTCAGCGAGGAGACCAGCCGCGACATCGGGTTCGACAACGCGATCCTCGAACGGGTCCTGGAAGTGCTCGGCGAGACCGCCACGATCAGCCAGGTCACCGCCGCGCTGCGGGCCCTGGCCCAGGTCGGCGACCCCCGTGAAGACCTCAAGTCGGGGCGGCTGACCGCGATCCAGCTCGAACGCATCGGCACCCTCTTCGGCCGGGGCGTGGCCGACCGCGTCGTCATCGAACGCGCCTGGGCGCTGGAGTCGCAGCTGCGCAAGCTGGAGACCCTCGGCTCCGACGCCGTGCGGCTGCCGCCGGCGCGCTTACGCGTGGTCAGCATGGACCGCCAGGCCGGGGTGTTCGGCAACCGGGTGCTCGGCACCTACGTGGCGACCGCGCTGACCCACATCCTGCGGCAGTCGCCGGCCGGCGAACGGCCCTGGTATCACACGATCATCGTGGCCGGGGCCGACAAGTTACGCGGCGACGTCCTCGACCGGCTCATGGACGCCTGCGAGACGTCGCGCACCGGCCTGGTCCTCACCTACCGTTCCCTCACCCCGACCGTCAGGGAGCGGCTCGGCCGGGGCCACGCCGCCGTCGCGTTCATGCGCCTGGGCAACGCCGAAGACGCCCGGGTCGCCAGCGAGCACGTCGGCACCGAGCACCGGCTCGAACTGGCCCAGCTGACCGAGTCGGTCAGTTCCGTGGTGAACGGGGCCGGCGGCAGCTACACGTCGACCGTGGGCGAGGGCCGCGGCGAGATGGAGGCCCGCGCCGAAGGCGACCTGAAAGAGGGCATCACCGAGTCGACCGAATGGGGCCGCAGCGCCGGAAAGGTCCACGAGGGGGTCATGCAGCGGTCGCGGGAGTTCCTGGTCGAGCCCCACCAGCTGCAGCAGCTCCCGACCACCTCGGTGATCGTCACCCACGCCACCGCCGACGGCCGCGAGGTGCGCCTCGCCGACGCCAACCCGGCCATCCTGACCTTCCCGAAGACCACGCTGGAGGAGGTCAGGTCGCTCTCGGCGACCCCGCCCGTGGTGCCGCCGGAAACGGACGAGAAGGCGCCCCCGCCGAACCTCGGCCCGCCGCCGCCCCGTCTCGACTGGCGCAAACCCTGACGCTCAGCAGGGTAAGAGGTTCGTCAACGGGGATGTGTGAGCATGATCGGCAAAGGACCGTGAAAGCCTGGCAGAGAGGGGTCTCATGCAACCGTTCCCCCTGAGCGGGCCGTGGTATCGGATCCAGGCGATCACCGCTCCGTCCCGCACGTCGTCGGCCGAGTGGGACTTCGTGAACGTGCTGCCCGCCGTGTTGTCGGCCGCGCAGCGTGACCGGCCCTTCGTCATCGGCTGGTTGTCCCGGGGTTCCGGGGCGCCGCTCGAACTGATCACCAACGCGGGCCCGCTGACCCCGCCGCGCGCCCCGCGCCGGGCGGCCGTCGCGGCGATCGAGGTGGTGCCGACCGGGCCGCAGCCGCTGCTGTTCCCCGGCGGCGCGCGGGGCGTCGAGATCGGCGACGACTGGCTCGCCGACCTCGCCGATCTGGTGTGGACACCGTGCCCGGGCCGCCAGGCCCCGCCGCTGAACGGGCGGCGCGAGCCGGAGCCCGACGAGCCGAAGCAGCCGACCCTGTTCGAGTCGACGTTGACGACGCTGATGTCGCGCCCGTTCGGCTGGGTCGTCGTCGCCGAGCCGACCGACCTGCTCGACCAGGAGGTCAGCCACCTCCGCACCCAGCTCAACGTGCTGCGCCAGTACGGCGACGCCTCCGAGCGCTCCCGCTACGACGCCGAACGCGCCGAGCGTCGCATGCAGGAGCTCGACGCCTTCCGCGAGGCGGGCCTGTGGAACGTCCGGGTCCTGGCGGGCGCGGCGGGCCCCGAGGAACTGCGCCAGATCGCGCCCGTCCTGGTGGGCTCGGTGGAGATGAGCCACCACCCCTACCGGCTGCGCAGCGCCATGGCGGGCCCGGCCCGGCCGAGCGCCCAGGAGCCCGTCTACAGCTTCACCGAGGCACTGAACGTCAACTTCCAGGATCCGACCGACAGCGCCGCCGCCCCCTTCGCCGCCACCGCCGGCGCGCTCGCGGCCCTGGCCGGGCTCCCGAGGCGCGAGGTCCCGGGTGTACGCGTCCTCGACACCGGCTTCTTCGACGTCACCAGCGAGGCCGACTCGACCGGCGGCGACATGCTCGACCTGGGCGCCATCGTCGACGGACAGGATCGGGCGGTCGGCACGTTCCGCGTCCCGCTGGCGACCCTGAACCGGCACGCCTTCGTCACCGGCGCGACCGGCTCGGGCAAGTCCCAGACCGTCCGCCACCTGCTCGAACAGCTCACCAGGGCGGGCATCCCGTGGCTGGCCATCGAACCGGCCAAGTCCGAGTACGCCGCCATGGCCGGCCGGCTCGAAGGCCAGGCCCCGCTGACCGTGATCAACCCGTCGGCGCCCGACGCGGTGCCGTTCAGCGTCAACCCGCTGGCCCCCGAGCCCGGCTACCCCGTCCAGGCCCACATCGACATGGTCCGGGCCCTGTTCATGGCCGCCTTCGACGCCGAGGAGCCGTTCCCGCAGATCATGTCCCTGGCCCTCCAGCGGGTCTACGAGGCCAACGGCTGGGACGTCGTCACCGGCGGCGGCATCCCCGGCGCGGCGGTCCAGCCCCAGGTGCCGACCCTCGAACAACTCCAGCAGCACGCCCTGGAGGTCATCGAGGAGATCGGTTACGGCAACGAGGTGCAGGCCGACGTCGAGGGCTTCATCTCGTTGCGTCTGCGGTCGCTCCGGGTCGGCTCGGCCGGGCGGTTCTTCGAGGGCGGCCACCCCGCCGACATCGGCGGCCTGCTCCAGCGCAACGTGGTGCTCGCGATCGAGGACGTCGCCAACGACGAGGACAAGGCGTTCCTCATGGGCACCCTGATCATCCGCATCGTCGAGCACCTGCGCATGCGGGCCCGCCAGCAGAAGTCGCCCGGGCTCCAGCACGTCATCGTGATCGAGGAGGCCCACCGGCTGCTGCGCGACCGGGGCGCCCAGCGGGCCTCCACCCACGCGGTCGAGCTGCTCGCGGGCATGCTGGCCGAGATCCGCGCCTACGGCGAGGGCATCGTGGTGGCCGAGCAGATCCCCACCAAGCTGGTCTCCGACGTCGTCAAGAACACCGCGCTCAAGGTGGTGCACCGGCTGCCGGCCGAAGACGACCGGTTCCTGGTCGGGGCGGCGATGAACCTGTCGGAGGAGCAGTCGCGTCAGGTGGTCTCGCTCCAGCCCGGGTTCGCGGCGGTCTTCGCCGACGGCATGGACCGGCCGCTGCGGATCCAGGTGCCGCTGGGGGAGGACCGCGAGCACGTGCTCCAGTCACCGGCCCCGCCTATCAAGGGGCGCCGGTCGGCCGCCTGCGGGCGCGAGTGCCGTACCGGAAAAGCCTGCACGCTCTTCGAGGTCCGCGAAGCGGACCTGCTCGCCGTCGCGCCCGAGTGGGCGTGGCTGCGGATCTGGACCGACACGGTCATCCTGTCGTTCGTCGCCAACCGGTCGCTGCCGGGGGTGCCGCGCATCCTGGCCGACATCTGGGCCGAGCTGCCGCCGCGCCGCCGCGAGTGCCTGCTGGCCACGCTCGTGGAGCGCAGCGTCGCCCGCCGCGCCTGGTCGCTGCGCACCTGGTTCGACCCGACCCTGCTGACCGAGAAGGCCGCCGAGATCGCGGCCGGGCTGCTGGCCGGCTCGCCCGCCGGCGACAAGCCCGGCCCGGCCTGGGTGATCCCGCAGATCCGCTGGCTGCACGAGGTCGACCGGCTGTTCCCCTACGGCCACCCCGCGCCCAACCTGCGCAGCCCGGCCCCGGCGATGGAATACGCCCTGTTCGGCACGGACCCCTCCGGCCGCCCCTACCTGCACGCCGGCGTCAACGGCGGCGGCGTCGCCGTCGAGACCCGGACCGAACTGCTGGGCCACCGGGCCAAGGCGCTGCGCCACCATCCGCTGTCGATGGAGGTCGACCGCAACCGCCCGCTGGCCTGGCGGGTGATCCTGGGCGACGACGAGCACGAGGGCATCCAGCGCGACATCGCCACCGTCGCGGTGGGCGTCGAACCTCGTGAACGTATCCGGCATGTCGCCCACACCATGGGGGCGGCCTGGTTGGAGACGGTGCTCTCCTGGCCGCGCCGGTTCGTTCTCCCGTTCGACGGCGACGCCCCTGCCGAGCTGTCCTTCACCGACCCTTAGGATCACTGCATGAGTCAGTTGCCGTTGCGCGCCCAGCTCGCCAGCGCGCTCGGACGAACCGCCGCGACACTCTCCCGGGCGACCGGGCGCGGCGACGGGTCCGTGATCGGCGGGCGGGTGGGCCTGCTGCTGGAGCCCGACCTCCTGCGCAAACTCGCCCACGAGAAGAAGCTCGCACTGGTCAGCGCCACCAACGGCAAGACCACCACCACCCGCCTGATCGCCTCGGCGCTCCAGGAGCTCGGAGAGGTGGCCACCAACGCGTTCGGCGCCAACATGCCCGCCGGCCACGTCTCGGCCCTCTCGTCCAACAAGGCCGCCCCCTACGGCGTGCTCGAGGTCGACGAGAAATACCTCCCCGAGGTGCTGGGCACCACCGAGGCCGGGGTGGTCGTGCTGATGAACCTCAGCCGCGACCAGATGGACCGGGCGGCCGAGATCTGGCTGCTGGCCCAGAAGTGGCGGCGCGCGCTGGCCGGCAAGCCCGCCCACGTGATCGCCAACTGCGACGACCCGCTGGTCACCTGGGGCGCCTCTACGGCCGCCCGGGTGACCTGGGTGGCCGGCGGCCAGCGCTGGCACGAGGACTCGTGGTGCTGCCCCGAGTGCGGCGGCCCGCTCGACCGCGCCGAGGGCATCGTCAACGCCGACTGGGCCTGCCGCGAGTGCACCTTCAGCCGTCCCGAGCCCGACTGGATCCTCGACGGCGAAGACGCGGTCGACCCCCACGGCCGGCGCTGGCGGCTCGACCTCCAGCTCCCCGGCACCGCCAACCGCTCCAACGCCGTCATCGCGCTGGCCACCGCCGCCGCGTTCGGCCTCGACCCGCAACGTGCGCTGCCGAGGCTGCGCGAGGTCAAGTCGGTCGCCGGCCGCTACACCACGGTCGAGCGCGACGGCCGCGTGATGAAGCTGCTGCTGGCCAAGAACCCGGCCGGCTGGCTCGAAGCCTTCGACGTCACCCGCCCCGACCGCCCGATCGTGTTGTCGGTCAACGCGCAGGGCCCCGACGGCCGCGACACCTCGTGGTTGTGGGACGTCGACTACCGCATCCTGACGGGCCGCCACGTCTACGTGACCGGCGAGCGCCGCCTCGACCTGGCCCTGCGGCTCGACGTCGCCGGCGTCGGCTTCACCCTGGTCGACACCTTCGGCCAGGCGGTGACCGCGCTCCCGCCGGGCGACATCGACGTCATCGCCAACTACACCGCGTTCCAGTCGATCCGGACGGAGTTCGGCCGTGCAGTCTAGCCTCCGCATCGTCTGGATCTACCCCGACCTGCTGTCGACCTACGGCGACCAGGGCAACGTGCTCGTGCTCGAACAGCGCGCCCGCCGCCGGGGCATCCCGGTCGAGGTCGTTCATGTACGTTCCTCCGACCCGGTCCCCGAGCAGGGCGACATCTACCTGATCGGCGGCGGCGAAGACCGGCCCCAGATCCTCGGGGCCGAGCGCCTGCGGCGTGACGGCGGCCTCCACCGGGCCATCCAGCGGGGCGCGTCGCTGCTGGCGGTGTGCGCCGGCTACCAGATCATGGGCTCGGTCTTCGGCGGTGAGGAGGGCCAGCCGGTGCCCGGCATCGGCCTGCTCGACATCTCCTCGGGCCGCGGCGAGCGCCGCTCCGTGGGCGAACTGGCCGCCGAGGTCGACCCGTCGCTGGGCCTGCCGACGCTGACCGGCTTCGAGAACCACATGGGCGTGACCCGGCTCGGCCCGGGGGTCACCCCGCTGTCGCGCACCCTCGTCGGCACCGGCAACGGCGACGGCACCGAGGGCTGCTTCGCCGGCAAGATCATCGGCACCTACCTCCACGGCCCCGCCCTCGCCCGCAACCCGGCCCTGGCCGACCTGCTGCTCCGCTGGGCCGCCGGCCCGCTGCCCGCGATCGACGACAGCTGGTACGAACGCCTCCGGAACGAACGCCTGGGCGCGGTGCTCAAGCCGTAGGGCCGAGGTCGAACTTCCAGACGTAGCCGTCCCAGGTCCCGGCGAACAGGTAGGTCCGGCCCTGATGGGTCGCGACCTCGAAGCCCTCGGGGCCTGAGGTCGGGCCCTCGGCCGGGGGGCCGACCTGCTTCGAGGTGGTCAGGTCCCATTCGCGCAGCGTGCCGTCGTCGGCGCCGGAGAACCCGATCGTGGTGCCCTCGACGACGGCCAGCGCGACGCACTTGACCGGGTTCGGCAGCCGGTCGCCGAGCAGGTGGCCGATGGGCTGCCGCTCCGAGAGGTCCCAGAGCCGCGAGGTGCCGTCTTCGCTCGCCGACAGGGCGACGGCCCGGTTGTCGGCGTGGCCCATGGTGAGGTTCCAGATCGTGCCGTCATGGCCGCCGATCGGCACGCCCGTCGGGTCGGGCTCGGTCAGATCCCACCTGCGGACCAGCCGGTCGTCGCCGCCCGACAGGGCGGTGAGCTTCCCGTCGACCTCGCCCACGGCGATGGCCTTGGGCGACATGGCCAGCGGTTGCCCGACCACCTCGCCGGCGGGGTTCGCCGCGGCGAGGTCCCAGCGGCGGACGGTCAGGTCGTCGCCCGCCGTGAACGCGCAGGGCCGGCCGTCGAGCGTCGCGACGGCCAGCGCGTTGATGCCGCCCGACTCCTTCCCGGTGTTCAGCACCCGGCCCTGCCCCGAAGCGAGATCCCACATCCGGACGGTCCCGTCGGCGGCCCCGGTCACCCCGGTGGCCCGGCCCTCCACGTTGGTGATCTTCGCCGCGAACACGGCCCGGTCGTGCCCGGTGAGCACCCCGCCGATCCGCTCGCCGCTGCCGAAGTCCCGCAGGTGCACCGTTCCGTTCTGACAGCCGTAGAGGATGACCGGCCGCCCGCCGAGCAGTCCGTGCGCGACCGACCAGACGGCGCCGTTCCCGCCGGACAGCGGCCCGCCGAACATCACGCCGGTCCTGGGCCCGGGTTCGCCGCTCAGCAGACGAGGGGCCACCACGGCGGCGGCGGCCACGACGGCGACCGAGGAGAGCGAGATGAGCACGGCCCGCCGGGACCGCAGAACACCCCCGAGCCGCTTCCGCGCGGGCCCAGGCTCGTCCGCGACCACGCCGGAGATGCCCGTGTCCGGGTGACTCGATCGTTCGCCGAGCGGCGTGGGGCCGCCCATGCCCGGGTGGCCCGGTCGTTCACCTGCGGTCGGCGCGAGGCCGCCCGAGTCCGGATGGCCCGATCGGCCTTCCTCGGCTGGTGCGGGGATGCCCATGCCGGAAATTTCGTGATCCGGGCGGCCTGGAGGAGTGGTCGTGGCGGCGTCGGCGGTGAGCCACAGGCGGTGGAATTCCGCGGTGTCGCCGTTCAACGACTCCACGATCAGTTCCAGGGCGCCCCAGCGGGGGAGGCGTTCGCACAGAATGACCGTGCGGGCCGACGTGTGGCTCATTCCCGTCTGTTTGGCGAGTTCGCGGTAGCTCGGTCTGCCCGCCACGCGATATCGCTCCTGGAGGCGTAACCGCAATTCGGCCAGTGGGTCGCCGGATGTCATTATTCGTCCCGTCCCAAAATAAGGGGACCTGCCGCACTCAGGCCGAAGCCTAATGACACCCGTGCCGCGTTAGTAGACCAGCGCCTGAACGCCTTCCTGGGTGATCTCCTCGACGAAAGTCGGCGCCCCGGCGATGCGGATTCCGTCGATCACGTCGTCGAGGGTGATGCCGCGCCGGGCCGCGCACTGGGTGCACAACGTCACCCGGCCGCCGGCCAGCACGGCGGCCAGCAGGTCTTCGAGGGGGGCCGCCTCGGCCAGCTTGAACTCCTCGGCCCGGCCGGGCAGGGCGAACCACGACGACTCGCCGGTCAGCCACAGCGACACCCCGACCCCGCTGACGATCGCCGCCCCGGCGACGTTGAAGGCCTGGTTGCACCGCTCGGGGGCGTCGCTGCCCGCGGTCACTTTGATCACCAGTTGGCGTGCCATGCCCGCAGCCTAAACCCGCACTAGCCTTGTCGGCATGGACGTACATCCCGATCTCGAGCCGATCGCCTTCCTGCTGGGCCACTGGGAGGGCGCCGGGGTCATCGGCTACCCGACGATGGAGAGCGCCAACTTCGGCCAGGAGATCATCTTCGAGCACAACGGCAAGCCGTTCCTCAGCTACCGCAGCCGCACCTGGCTGCTCGACCAGCAGGGCGAGAAGGTGCGCCCCCTCGCCAGCGAGTCGGGTTACTGGCGGGTCCAGCCCGAGCGCCAGATCGAGGTCATGCTGGCCCACCCGACGGGCATCATCGAGATCTACGTCGGCGAGGTCGTCTTCCACAAGATCGAGCTGATCACCGACGTCGTGGCCCGCACCGTCACCTCGAAGGACTACTCGGCCGGCAAGCGCCTCTACGGCCTGGTCAACGGCAATCTCATGTACGCCTACGAGATGGCCGCCGTGGGCCTCCCGCTGCAGGACCACGCCTCGGCCGAGCTCAAGAAGGTCGCCGACTAGGATCGGGCGCCATGAGCACCCCGCTGACCGAAGAAGCGGTCGAAGCGATCAAGAAGCACATGAACGACGACCACGCGGCCGACGCGCTGCTGATCGTGCGGGCCCTCGGCGGCAAGCCCGACGCCACGTCGGCCCGCACGACCGGGGTCGACGCCGAGGCCATCCACTTCGAGGCCGACGGCGAGCCGGTCACGGTGAAGTGGGCCGCGCCCATCGTGGAGCGAGCGCAGGTGCGCAAAGAGGTCGTCGTGCTCTATCGGCAGGCGTGCGAGATCCTGGGCGTGGAAGCACGCGGGCATTGAGAAACCCCGGGCGCGTTCCGCTCGGTTGAGCGGGCCGGCTGGACCAATGGGAGAAGGCTTGCGCCCTGCACCCGCCGGCTGCCCGGGGTTCCGGTGTCTGCCTGGATCTGCGCTCTGACGCGCCGACCCGGAGCTGGTCCGGATCGGGTTGTCCTAGCGGACAGCCACCTCGCTAGCCCAATCATGACTAATCATTATTCGGACCACCTCCTTTCTGCGTGCTTCGTACGCTAGGCGCTCTTCTCCGGGGCGGGCAAGTCAATATCGGGCCGTAGGATTTCGTCATGACCGACACCTGGCACGACGAGCTCCGGGCCCGCGGCTACCGGGTCACTCCGCAGCGCCAGCTCGTCCTCGAGGCGGTCAGCGAGCTCACCCACGCCACTCCTGAGGAGATCTGCGCCAAGGTCCAGGAGACCGCGCGCGGGGTGAACATCTCGACCGTCTACCGCACCCTCGAACTGCTCGAAGAGCTCGGCCTGGTCACCCACACCCATCTCGGCCACGGCGCCCCGACCTACCATCTGGCCGCCGACGCCGACCACGTCCACCTGGTCTGCCGGGGCTGCGGGCAGATCATCGAGGCGCCTCCCGAGCTGGTCGGCGACATGGTGGCCCGGCTCGACGGCGACCTGGGCTTCCAGACCGACGTCCACCATCTGACGATCTTCGGGCGGTGCCGCGACTGCCGCTGAGCGGGCATAGCCTGAGAGGTATGCGCAGCCCTTTGCTCGACGTGCCCGGAGCCGTTCCAGGCGCGTCGCCCGACGACACCGTCGCGGCCCACTACGGCGACCCCTACGCCGAACAGCGCGCCCTGGCGGCCGGCCGGGCCGTGGTCGACCGGAGCAACCGTCCCGTGATCACCGTCTCGGGGCCCGACCGGTTGAGCTGGCTCAACAGCCTGAGCTCCCAGAAACTCGACGACCTGGCCCCCGGGGTGTGGACGCAGACGCTGTTCCTCGACCCGCAGGGGCGGCTCGAACACCACCTCCACCTGCGCGACGACGGCGAGACCACCTGGATCCACGTCGAACCGGGCACGGCCGAAGGGCTGGTGACCTGGCTCGAGAAGATGCGCTTCATGCTCCGCGTCGAGATCGCCGACGTGTCGGCCGACTGGGCGGTGGTCTCGGGCCTCCCCGGAGACGACCGGCTGATCCCACGCTCCGAGCTCGCCGGGCAGGGGCCGCTGGCGGGCCTCTGGGCCTATGAGGCGCTGCGCATCGAGGCCCACATCCCCCGCTACGGCTTCGACACCGACCACAAGTCGATCCCTCATGAGCTGGGGCTGATCGACACGGCCGTCCACCTGAAGAAGGGCTGCTACCGGGGTCAGGAGACGGTCGCCCGCGTCCACAACCTGGGCCACCCGCCCCGCAGGCTGGTCTTCCTCCACCTCGACGGCAGCGTCGACGAGCTGCCGCCCCACGGCACCCCGGTGACGCTCGGCGTGAGCACCCCGCTGGAGGCCGACCCCGAGGCGGCCGTCGAGGGCTCGGCGACCCCGGGCCAGATCGGCTTCGTGGGCTCCTCGGCCCGCCACCACGAGCTCGGCCCGATCGCCCTCGCGGTGGTCAAGCGCACCGTCCCGGTCGACATCGACCTGGTGGCCGGCCACGTGGCGGCCACGCAGGAGGTGATCGTCCCGCAGGACGCCGGCCGCAACGTCCAGGTCGACCCCGAACTGCGCAAGCAGGCCGCGATGATGGCCCGTGACCGGAAGCGCCCCAATCTGATGTAGGCACTAGCCTGCTCGCGTGGGACGCGCGCTGGTGTCGATCGTGATGTTGTGCGGCCTGGTGGGCGTGGCGGCCGCGCAGCTCACCGGGTTCGTCGTGCTGTTACGGGCGATCCCCCCGGGAGGGGTCTCGCCCGTCGGCTTCGTGACGCTCGTCCTGGTCATGTTCGGCTGGGCCGGCTGCCTGGTGTGGGCGCTGGGGCGCGGGTCGTGGCGGGCACTGCGGTGGCGGGAAGACCGGTCGACCGGCCCGGCCCTCGACGCCGATCAGGCTCCGGGCCTGTGGGAGCTGGTGCGGGAGGTGGCCGCGGAGGCCGGCACCCGCCCGCCCCACGAGATCCGGCTCATGCCGGAGATCAATTTCCGGTACGCCCACACCTTCCTGCGGGGTCACCGCGTCCTGTACGTCGGTCTGCCGCTGCTCCAGACGATGACGGTCGGCCAGGCCCGGTTCGGGCTGGCTCACTTCATGGCGCACTTCGCCGCCGGGCACACCCGGTGGGCGGGGTTCGCCATCCGATCCAGCACGGCCGTCGTCACCACCGCCGAGGCCCTCCGCCCCACCAACCCGGCCGCGTGGGCGTTCCGCGGGTACAGATGGTTGTGCTGGCTGATCGACAACGCCGTCTGCCGCCGCTGGGAGTTCCGCGCCGACGCCGTCGCCGTGCGGGTGGCCGGGTCGGCCGACGCGGTCGGCGCGATGCACGAGATCTGGGCGGTCATCCACGCCTGGGAGTTCTTCTACGACTTCCATGTGCTGCCGGGCGTGGAGGCGGGGTATCTGCCCGACGACGTGTACGGCGGCTTCGCCGAATTCGTGGCCGCGCGCAAGGACGAGCTCGACGCCCTGCGGGCCAAGCCGCTCCCGGCCAACAAGTCACGCTGGGATCCCTATCCGTCGTCGGCCACCCGCGCCGCGCGCTTTCCCGAGTCCTTCGCCGTGTCGGACGGACGGCCCGCCACGTCGCTGATCCTCGACTTGGCCGCCGCCCAGGCGGCGTTGCGAGCCACCGAACTGGAGGGCACCCGGGCGGCATTGCGGGCCCTCGGCAGGGAGCTCGAAGAGGGCACGGTCCTGGACTGGCCCGAGTTCACCCACGCGGCCACCACCGCGCAGCTCCAGCGCGAGACCGATGGCATGCTGCACACCATGGGGATCACCGGGCCGGGGTTGCCCCAGGTGCTGCGGATGCTGGAAGACGGCCGCCTCGACGAGGTCGCGCGGCCGCTGTTCCCGGAGGCCGCCCCCGAGGACCTGCCGGAACTCTTCCTGACCCCGCTGGAGATGCTGATGAACCTGGCCGCCGTCCGCGCGGGCCAGGCCACGTTCCGGCATTCGTGGAGCGAACCGGCCGAACTGGTCACCTCTGACGGCAGCCCCCTCGACCTGACCAAGGTTGCCGAACAAGCGATCACCGATCCGCGCGGGGCGACCGCCGAACTGGCCGCGCTCGGCATCGGGATCTGGCGGGCCTGACCAGGTCAGACGTCGATGACCAGGGTGATCGGGCCATCGTTGATCAGGGCGACCTTCATGTCGGCCCCGAAGCGGCCCGTCTCCACCCGGGCGCCCAGCTTGCGGAGCTCCTCCTGCACCGCGATGACCAGCGGCTCGGCCACCGGGCCCGGGGCCGCGGCCTGCCAGGTCGGGCGGCGGCCCTTCTTCGTGTCGGCGTAGAGGGTGAACTGGCTGATCACCAGGAGCGGCGCCCCGATGTCGGAGCAGGACTTCTCGCCGTCGAGGATGCGCAGACCCCACAGTTTCGCGGCCAGTTTGGCGGCCTCGGCCGGGCCGTCGGTGTGGGTCACCCCCACCAGGACCATCAGGCCGGGCTCGTCGATCGCCCCGACCACGGTCCCGTCGACCGTCACCGAGGCCTGGCTCACTCGTTGCACCACCGCGCGCATGGCGGGATTCTGCCATGCCCTACAGTCGACGGCATGTCCGAATTGCTGGTCGAGGTGGTTCGCTCCGGGTTCGTGGAGTCGGTCCACCGCGCCCGGGTCGTCGCCGTCGACGCCGAGGGTTCCCCCGTCCTGGTCCATGGCGACGTACAGGCGCCCGCCTCGCCCCGATCCTCGATGAAGCCGCTGCAGGCGGCCGGCATGCTGCACGCCGGGCTCGACCTCGACGGCGAGCTGCTGGCGCTGGCCTGCGGGAGCCACGCGGGGGAGCCGATCCACGTCGAGGGCGCGCGCCGGATCCTGCGGGAGGCGGGGGTCGACGAGAGCGCCCTGCGGTGCCCGGAGGACTACCCCGACGACCGGTCGTCGCTCGACTTCGGCCGTGTCTACATGAACTGCTCCGGCAAGCACTCGGCGATGCTGGCCACCTGCGCGGTCAACGACTGGCCGACCGAGGGCTACCTCGACCCGACCCACCCGCTGCAGAAGTCGATCCGCACCACCGTCGAGGAGCTCACCTCCGAGCGCATCGCCGCCACCGGCGTCGACGGGTGCGGCGCGCCACTGTTCTACGTGTCGATGGTCGGGGTCGTACGCGCCTTCCGGCGGATCGTCACCGCCCCCGAGGGCTCCAAGG
This sequence comes from Herbidospora sakaeratensis, assembly GCF_001570525.1. Classification (GTDB taxonomy): domain Bacteria; phylum Actinomycetota; class Actinomycetes; order Streptosporangiales; family Streptosporangiaceae; genus Herbidospora; species Herbidospora sakaeratensis. Next base: position 267,711 of record NZ_BBXC01000011.1, on the reverse strand, counting down.
AGCGCCGGATCGCCGACGCCATGCGCGCCCACCCCGAATACACCAGCGGCGCCACGCGGCCCGAGGCGGTGCTGATGAGGAGCGTCCCGGGGCTGATGCTGAAGGCGGGCGCGGAGGCGTTCGACGCGTTCGCGCTGGCCGACGGGCGGGCCGCCGCCGTCAAGATCGTCGACGGCGGCCAGCGGGCCAGGGTCGCGGTCACCGCGTACGCCCTGAAGGCGCTGGGCGAGGACGTGCCCGGCGACCTGGTGCCGCCGATCAAGGGCGGCGGCCGGCCCGTGGGCGAGCTGCGGGTCAGAACGATCTGAACTGGCGGGCCGCCGAGATCGCGCCCGACGTGGTCATCACGAACGTGCGCATCGAGTCGGCGAACTTCGACAGGTCCCACTCGGCCGGCCCGTGGTACCAGTACAGGTTGTCGCCGTCGGTCGTGATCGTCGACACCGTCCTGGCCCACCGGTCGACGCTGTCGAAGATCACGGCGTACGGCAGGTAGCGGGAGAACAGCTCGATCCGCTGCGACTCCGGCACGCCGTTCACGTCGCCCGAGATGAGGAACTGGCGGAAGCCCAGCGTGTGGGCGAGCGCCGCGGCGCCCTTGGCGGTCTTGGCCGGCATGTACTGCCCGCCGACCGTCAGGGCCGCCCCCGCGATGATCACCGCCAGCCCGGCCAGGCCGAAGGTGGTCTGCCAGGCCAGCACGACCGTCCCGGCCAGCCCCGCGACGGTCAGCAGCACGCCGAGGACGGTCCAGCGCGACCGCACCGAGTCGGGCCGCCGGGCGAACCAGCCCTGCTTGACGACGTCGCGGTAGAGGGCGTCGCGGACCCGGGCCAGGCCGGCCGAGAAGCCGCCGTGGAGCTGCGACAGCAGGATGTCGTCGCGGAGGTCGAACATGGCGTCGTACAGGGCGCGTTCGTAGGGGAGCAGGGCCTGCACGGGGGCCTTGGGCAGCTTCACCAGGAGCCAGTCGGGGGCGTCGTACGCCCCGCGCGGTTGTTCGTCGATGCGCAGGTAGCCGCGGACCGCCAGGTCGACGATGGTCGCCGTCACGTCGATCACGTCGGCCTGTTCGTCGATCAGGGTGCCGATCTGGCCGGGACGCACCCCGTCGGGCGGGGCGAAGCGGCCGTCTTCGAGGGGGGCGTACAGGCCCGATTCCGACTCGACCACCCGGGCGTCGCGGCCGCGTGAGCGGTAGAGGCCGTAGAGGCCGCCGAGCAGCAGCACCAGCAGGACGACCAGCGAGCCGCCGGTCCACACGTCGACGGTGAAGGCGGCGGCCAGGTCGAAGCGGCGCTCCAGGATCGGCTGGGCGCCGGTCGACCCGGCGGGGTAGGCGACCACGACGGTGAGCTGCTCGCCCTCGGCCAGGCCGGTCTGCTCGAAGGCGGCGTTCTCGGCCGACTCGTCCATGCTCGCGGCGGTGCAGCCGAGCGCCGAGGCGGCCGGTCCGGCGAAGCAGGCGAGGCTCTGGATCTGGCCGGGGCCGCGCACCGACACCGTCACGGCGTCGAGCGGCCCGCCGGCCGGGAACCAGCGCAGCTCCTCGGTCCCGTCGGGCAGCGGGGTGACCGCGCCGGCGACGTCGTACTCGACGGTCCCGGCGGCCGGGACGGTCAGCGTCTCGCCGTCGAGGGTCGCGCCCTTGACGTTGGTGATGCGGTAGACCCGGTCGGAGCCGTCGTCATAACGGGTCCGGGTGGTCACGGTACGGCTCAGCGGCCCGTCGGCCCTCTCGACCACGTGCAGCACCCCGTCGGGACGCAGCTGCATGGTCACCTCGCTCGTCCCGGCGGCGTGGGCCGGAGCGGCGAACAGGACGAGCAACACGAGGGCCAGCCCTAACGGGCGTGCCAGAGATGTCATGACCCGTCACGATAGTGCCATCGGAGTACGCTGAGCCGATGGCGCGCACCCGGCTCTACCGCAAGGGGAAGCTCGAATCCGAGGGCTTCCCCATCGCCGACGTCTCCGACCACCTGGGCGAGCCCGACGCGGTGGTCTGGTTCGACCTGTGCACGCCGACCCGCGCCGACCTCGACGCGATCAGCGAGGAGCTGGGCCTCCACCCGCTGGCCATCGAAGACGCCCTGCACGCCAGCCAGCGCCCCAAGCTCGACGTCTACGACACCCACATGTTCCTGAACGTCTACGCCACCCACTTCGACGGCGACACCGGCCGCCTGGAGTCGGTCGAGGCGTCGGCGTTCGTCACCGAGCGGGCCCTGGTCACCGTGCGGACCAGCGAGTCGTTCTCGATCGACCAGGTGCAGCGCCGGTGGGACGCCGGCGGCGCGCCCTCCGAACACGGGGTGGCGTTCCTGCTCCACGGCCTGCTCGACTACGTCGTCGACACCCACTTCGAGGTCGTCGAGGCCATGGACGACCAGATCGAGAAGCTGGAGGAGGGTCTGTTCAACGAGACCCTGCCGGGCCCCGACGAGCAGCGCCGCACCTTCGAGCTGCGCAAGAGCCTGGTCAACCTGCGGCGGGTGGTCGCCCCGATGCGGGAACTCGTCAACACCCTGTTCCGCCGCAACGACATCATCCGCGACAGCTCGCTGGCGCCCTACTTCCAGGACGTCTACGACCACGCCGTACGCGCCGCCGAATGGACCGACTCCCTGCGCGACCTGGTGGGCAACATCCGCGAGGCCCACATGACGATGGCCAACAACAAGATGAACCTGATCATGAAGCGGGTGACCAGCTGGGCCGCGATCATCGCCGTGCCCACCATGATCACCGGCTTCTACGGCCAGAACGTGCCCTATCCGGGCTCGGGCCAGCCGTGGGGGTTCTGGACGTCGACGGGGTTGTGGGTGGTCGCCGCCGTCATCCTCTACACGCAGTTCAAGAAACGCGACTGGCTCTGATCACGGGATCACCAGGGGCCGTAGGGGCCCTGGTTGCCGCTGCCGCCCTTGTACTGGCTGACGGCCGGCTTCACGTCGGCCAGGTAGATGCCGGAGGCGATCACCGAGGCGATGGTGAAGATGTTCAGCATGTTCAGCCCGCCGCCCATGTAGCCGGCGGCGGAGGCGAGGGTGAAGATCGTGGCGAGGCCGGTGAAGAGCATCCACAGGTTCTTGTTGAGCTTGCCGGCGGCCTGGAAGGCGCGGGCGGGGGTGCGGATCGCGTGGATCAGGGCCCACACCGACATCCCGAACGCCGCGATGGCGAGGCCCAGGAAGATGAGGTCCAGGACGGGGTAGAGCATCTCGTCACTCCCGCGGGGTCAAGGTCGGAATGTCCACCAGCCTAGTGTCTGGTTTCGCTGGTGTGCAGGGCGAGAACGCCGCGGCCCCGGCGGGAGTCACCCACCGGGGCCGCGGACCGGGGCGTCGTTACGCCTTCGAGGCGGTGGTCCGGCGGGCGGCCGGGCGCTTCGCCGGGGTGGTCGCCTTGGCGGCGACGGCGGGCTCGGCGGCCTCGGAGACCTCGGTGAGCTCCAGCGCGGCCTCGCCGCTGGCCTGGCTGACGACCTTGCGGCCGCGCTTGGCCATCTCCTCGTAGAGGCTGTTCAGGCGGTCGGCGACGGTGTTCGCGTAGTCTTCGGCCTTGCCCTGCACCTTGCCGGCGTAGGCGAACGCCTCTTCGCGGCGGGCCTGCAGCTGGACGAACCGGTCGGGGAGCTCGCGCAGCTTCTCCACCGCGTAGTCGCCGGCGCCGGTCAGCGCGTAGAACGGCTTGGACTCAGTGATCTTCTTGACCTCGGTGGCGAGGGTCATGGCAGGTTGTACCCTTCTGACGTGGCGTGACCGTTTAGTGAGGCCGCATCCAGGGGCTCGGCCGGTTGCGTCGGCTGGGCCCCTTCGTTCTCCGCGGCCTTGTTCTCCTTGCGGAACGACTCGTATATGTCGACCAGAACCTGGCGCTGCCGTCCGGTGATCGTGACGTCGGCCCTGATGGCGGCCAATACGTCGCTGTCGGGCTCGCGCTCGTCGATCAGACCGGCCTGCACATAGAGCGCCTGGGACGAGATCCGCAGCCCTTTGGCGATCTGGTTGAGGATCTCGGCACTCGGCTTGCGCACTCCCCGCTCGACCTGGCTGAGGTAAGGAAAGGACACCCCGGCCTGGGCCGCGAGCTGACGCAGCGAGATCTTCGCCTGCGTGCGCTGCTCGCGGATGTATTCACCGATCGAGCCGACCTTCGGGAGTTCCATGTCTCCCAGACTGCCAGAGCGTGTATGCATTTGCAAACGCACTGGTTAACGATTGCTAACTCACTGGGGCAAGAACCACAAAAGGGGCGCTGACGTCGTCAGCAGGGCGGCCCCGGCGACGATGCCGTAGCGGTACCGCCGACGCATGGCCGGACCGGGCTTGACCAGCCGGTTCACCCGCGCCATCACGTTCTCGGCGCCCACGCCCAGCGCGCCGTGGGGGGTGGCGAACGCGCCGGCCGTGCCGAACCGCAGCAGCGCCGTGGCCAGCCGCTTCGGCGGCACCCGCAGCCGGGCGTGGTCGTCGGCGGCCATCTCGACCAGCAGCGCGACCGACGCGTTGGCGTCGCGCACCACCTTCGACCACGGCAGCACCCAGCGCAGCGCGGCGAACGGCAGCAGCACCAGGTCGTGGCGCTCGCGCGCGTGGGCGTCTTCGTGGGCGAGCACCGCGGCGAGCTCGTCGCGCGAGAGCAGGCTCAGGGTGCCCTCGCTGATCACGACCTGCGACTTCAGCCCCGGCACGCAGTAGGCCGCGGCCCCGGGGTGGTCGACCACGCGGACACCCGGAACCGCGGGTTCGTCGCGGGCCACCAGCGACAGCAGCAGGCGGTGGCGGCGGCGGGCCTGGAGGGTCTGCGCCATGGCCACCACGACCACGGCCAGCAGCACGGTCAGCAGCGCCAGCCCGGCGGCCAGCGCGCCCACGCGCTGGAGCCCCGAGGGCTCACGCCAGTGGGTGACCAGGTAGACCAGCCCGTGGATCACCCCGCGCCCCCACGGTTCGAGGGCGTACGCCAGCAACGCGCCGACGGAGGCCAGCCCCCACGTCAGGCCGAGGGCCTGCCACAGGGCGATCGCGGCCCGGGGGGCACGCCAGGTCCAGCGGACGAACGTCATCCGCCACGCGGACAGTGCGCAGACGGCGGCGAGCGCGGCGAGCGCGACGGCCGCGATCACTCCTCCTCCAGCTCCGTGAGAGCTTTTCGGAGCACGTCGGCCTCGGTGCCGGACACGGCCTGCGCGAACCTGGTCAGCGCGGCGGAACGGTCTCCCGTCATCTCGAGGGCCTCCAGCATCAGCTCGGCGATGTAGGCGTCACGGCTCGCGGCCGGTTCGTAGCGCCACGCACGGCCGTCGCGGACCCGCGTCAGGAAGCCCTTCCGGGTGAGCCGGTCGAGCACGGTCATGACGGTCGTCGGCGCCAGATCGCGATCGGCGATCAGCCGCCCCACCTCGCGGGCGGTCAACGGACCGCCCTCCGCCCACAGAACGTCCATGATGCTGCGCTCAAGCTCGCCAAGACCCTTCACGACATTCAGCCTACCCGGCGTAGTACTACGTCTCGTAGAGGAGGGTGGGGCACACCTCAGCTTACAAGCGCCGACCAGGGAAGGGACAGCTCGCCGAGGCGCCACCGAGCCGTTCCCCCGTAGGGAGCGGAGGTGTACAGGGGCCATGAGTCCGCCAGCAGAAGCGCTGACCGGATCCAGCGTTGCCGCGTCCCGTACGCCCCGAAAGGGGCGGACATCGCCCAGGCGCGGTCCCAGTCGGTGAGGAAGGCGTGCACCCGCTCGCCGGGCACGTTCCGGTGGATCAGCGTCTTCGGCAGCCGTTCGGCCAGGTCGGAGGGCCGCTCGACGCCGCCGAAACGGGCCGCGAAGGTCAGCGTGCGGGGGCCGCTCCGGTCGAGGCCCACCCAGACGGCCCGGTGGCCGATCTCCGAGCAGGTGCCCTCGACGATCACCCCGTCGGGCTGCAGCCGGGAGGCCATCAGTTCCCAGTGCCGCCAGGCGTCGGCCTCGGGATACTGCCGCAGCACGTTGAAGGCCCGGATCACCAGCGGCGGCCGTCCCGGGATCTCGAAGCCGCCCCGCCGGAACTCCAGGCCGGGTCTCGTGTACGCCGACGCCGCCGCGACCCGCTCGGGGTCGATCTCGATCCCCGCCACCTCCAGGTCGCGCCGGACCGCCCGGAGCCGGGCGAACAACTCCAGCGTGGTGACGGGGGAGGCGCCGTACCCGAGGTCGACCACCAGCGGGTCGGCCGCCGACCGCAGCAGCCCTTCGTGGACGGCGGCCAGCCACCGGTCGGCCCGCCGGAGCCGGTTGTGGCCCGTGGTGCCCCTCGTGATGGCCCCGACCGGTCTCACACGCGGTGGACCTTGTGCTGGGCGGCCTGGGCGCGCGGCCGGATCACCAGGCGGTCGATGTTGACGTGGGCCGGACGGGTCACCGCGAACGCGATCACGTCGGCCACGTCGTCGGCGGTCAGGGGGTCGGGCACGCCTTCGTACACCTTCGCGGCCCGCTCGGCGTCGCCGCGGAAGCGGTTGAGCGAGAACTCCTCGGTCTCCACCATGCCGGGCGCGATCTCGACGATCCTGACCGGCTCGCCGACCAGTTCCAGGCGCAGCGTCTCGGTCATGGAGGTCTGGCCGTGCTTGGCCGCGCAGTAACCGCCGCCGCCCTCGTAGGAGACCAGCCCGGCCACCGAGGTCAGCATGACCAGCACGCCGTCGCCGCTGGAGACCAGCTTCGGCAGCAGCGCCTGGGTCATCCGGAGCGTGCCCAGGACGTTGACCTCGTACATCTCGCGCCAGTCGTCGAGCAGGCCGTAGGCGACCGGTTCGAGGCCGACCGCGCCGCCCGCGTTGTTGACCAGCACGTCGACCGTCGGCACGGCCGCGTTGAAGGCGTCGACGGAGTCCTGCGAGGTGACGTCGAGGGTCATCGGGACGATCGCGGGGTGTTCGGCGGCCAGGTCGTCGAGCCGGTCGCGGCGGCGGGCGGCCGCCACAACCTGGAACCCCTCTTTCGCCAGCCGGCGGGCCGTCGCGGCACCGATTCCGCTGCTGGCCCCCGTGACCACCGCTGTTTTCGTCATGGTCGCAATCCTAGTGAGACCGGGAATCTTGGGCTGAGTGTCATGGTTAGTCGTTGTTTGGAGGTGGTTGCGGGTGCGACGGGTGAACCGGGTCGCGACGATCAGCATGCACACGTCACCGCTCGATCAGCCGGGGACCGGCGACGCGGGCGGGATGAACGTCTACATCGTGGAGACCGCCAAACGGCTGGCCGACCTCGGCGTCGAGGTCGAGATCTTCACCAGGCAGACGTCACGCGACCTGCCCCCGATCGTGCAACTCGCGCCGGGTGTCTCGGTACGCCACGTCACCGCCGGCCCCTACGAGGAGCTCTACCGCTCCGACCTGCCCGGCCAGATGTGCGCGTTCGTGTCGGGCGTGCTGCGCACCGAGGCGGTCTACGAGCCCGGCCGCTACGACGTCATCCACTCGCACTACTGGTTGTCGGGCCAGGTCGGCCGGCTGGCCAAGGAGCGCTGGGGCGTGCCGCTCGTGCACACCATGCACACCATGGCCAAGGTCAAGAACCTGCTGCTGGCCGAGGGCGACTGCCCCGAACCCCCGGCCCGCGTCTTCGGCGAGGAACAGGTCGTCGACGCGGCCGACCGCCTGGTCGCCAACACCGCCGCCGAGGCCGAAGAGCTCGTCTCCCTGTACGCCGCCCCGCCCGCCCGCGTCAGCGTGGTGAACCCGGGGGTCAACCTCCAGGTGTTCCAGCCCGCCTCCAAGGGCGCCGCCCGCCACCGGCTGGGCCTGGCGCAGGACGCCCACGTGCTGCTGTTCGTCGGCCGCATCCAGCCGCTGAAGGCCCCCGACGTGCTGCTCCGGGCGGCGGCCAAGATGATCGCCGACAACCCGGCGTTAAGGGACCGCCTGGTGGTGGCCTGCGTCGGCGGCCCGAGCGGCAACGGGCTGGCCCGGCCGTCCCTCCTCACCGACGTCGCGGCCGAGCTCGGCATCACCGACCTGGTCCACCTCGCGCCGCCGAGCCCGCAGCACGAGCTGGCCGACTGGTACCGGGCCGCCGACGTCACGGTCGTGCCCTCCCACAACGAGTCCTTCGGCCTGGTCGCGCTGGAGTCCCAGGCGTGCGGCACCCCGGTCGTGGCCGCGTCGGTGGGCGGCCTGCGCACCGCCGTCAAGGACGGCGGCTCGGGCCTGCTGATCGACGGTCACGACCCCGCCGCCTGGGCGACCGCCCTGGCCGCGCTGCTCGACCGGCCCGCCTGGCGCGACTACCTCGCCGAGGGCGCCATCCGCCACGCCGCCGCCTTCGGCTGGCAGGCCACGGCCGGGCGGCTCGTGGAGGTGTATACCGGAGCCATGAGCCAGCCCCAGCCCGTGGCGGCCGCCCGATGAGCGTCGCAGCGGTCATCGAATCGGCCCTGACGTCGATGGAACTGACCTACGAGAGCCCGCGCACCGGCTCCTACCTGGTCAAACTCCCCGGCACCCACAAACTCCAGACGATGACCTGGCTGGTCGTCGACGAGCAGGCCCTCAACATCGAGGCGTTCTTCTGCCGCGGCCCCGACGAGAACCACCAGGAGTTCTACCGCTGGCTGCTGTCCAAGAACGGCTCGATGTACGGCGTCCACTTCGCCCTCGACCACCGGGGCGACGTCCACCTCGTCGGCCGCATCCCCCACGAGGGCGTCACCGAGGCCGAGGTCGACCGGCTGCTCGGCTGCGTGCTCACCTACGCCGACGAACTGTTCGACCCGGCCCTGGAGATCGGCTTCGCCACCTCCATAAGGCGTGAGTGGGAGTGGCGGCTCGAACGCGGCGAGTCGACGGCCAACTTGCAGGCTTTCGCCCGTTTCGCCGACCCGGAGCGTTAACCGTCCACCACTAAGATGCCGGTCATGGCGACTTTGGTACTGCTCCGGCACGGCGAGAGCGAATGGAACGTCAAGGGCCTGTTCACGGGCTGGGTCGACGTCAACCTCTCGGCTGCCGGTGAGGAGGAGGCCGCGCGCGGCGGCCGGCTGCTGCTCGAGGCGGGCGTACGCCCCGACGTGGTGCACACGTCCCTGCTGTCCCGCGCGATCCGGACCGCCAACCTCGCGCTGGAGGCGGCCGACCTGCTCTGGCTCCCCGTCGAGCGGTCGTGGCGGCTCAACGAGCGCCACTACGGCGCCCTGCAGGGCAAGGACAAGGCGCAGACCCGCGCTGAGTTCGGCGACGAGCAGTTCATGTTGTGGCGGCGCTCCTACGACACCCCGCCGCCCCCCATCGCCGACGACGACGAGTTCTCCCAGTTCGCCGACGCCCGCTACGCCGGCCTGCCGAAGGAACTCCGCCCCAAGACGGAGTGCCTCAAAGACGTCGTCGACCGCATGCTCCCCTACTGGTACGACTCGATCGTCCCCCAGCTGGCCGCCGGCAAGACCGTCCTGGTCGTCGCCCACGGCAACTCCCTGCGCGCCCTGGTCAAGCACCTCGACAAGATCAGCGACGCCGACATCGCCGGCCTCAACATCCCCACCGGCATCCCCCTGCGCTACGAACTCGACGCCGACTACAAGCCGGTCAGCTCGGGCTACCTCGACCCGGAGGCCGCGGCAGCGGCCATCGAAGCAGTGGCGAACCAGGGCAAATAGCCGTCTGGTCCAGTTATGACTTTCTAGCCACGTCTGCTCGTGAAGTGGCCGAGCGCGCCGGCGTCTGGACTGAGGAGCGCAGGGGAGCGAAGCGACCCGGAGCGACGAGGGAAGGCGCCGGCTGAAAGCGCTCGGGCCCGCACATGCGAAGCAGGTGCAAAGGAAAGAGCCCCGGCCCCCCGAGGGCCGGGGCTCTTGCTTTGGGGTTATTCCTCGCCGTCGCGGGAGCCGGTGACCAGGTAGACGACGTCACGGGCCACGCGGACGGCGTGGTCGGCGTAGCGCTCGTAGTAGCGGCCCGCCAGGGTGATGTCGATCGCGGCCTCGATGCCGTGGTTCCAGTTCGGCGACAGCAGGACGCGGAACAGGCGGCGGTGCAGCCGGTCCATCGCGTCGTCGTCCGCCTCGAGCTCCTTGGAGAGCTCGACGTCGCGGGTCGCGATGCACGTGCCGGTCTTGGTGATCAGACGCTCGGCGATCTGGTCCATCTCGACGATGGTGTCGCGGAGCTCGGCCGGGATGGCCGACTCGGGGTGGCGCATCCGGGCGATCTTGGCGATGTGCTCGGCCAGGTCGCCCATCCGCTCAAGGTCGGCGGCCATGCGCAGCGCGGTGATGACCGTACGCAGGTCGACCGCGACGGGCTGCTGGGTGGCCATCAGCTCGTAGATGGAGGTCTCCACCTCGGCGTAGAGCCGGTTGACCTCCTCGTCCTGAGAGATCACACTCTCGGAGAGGTGAAGATCGGCGTCAAGCAGGGCCGTGGTGGCCCGGGACATGGCCGAGCGAACCAGGCGGGTCATCTCGACCAGCTTGATGGTGAGGTTGTCCAGCTCGTCATGATAGGCGTCGCGCATGCCCGTCACGGTAATCGGCGCTTCGTGAACGATCTCCGACCGGAAAGTGAACTCTTTCGGAAAGGCCATGGTCAGTCGGCATCCGGCCGTCAGGAACAGGGGTATTCCCACCTAGCATCGAAGCGTGAATGAGTTGCTGGCGAGTCTTGCCGCGATGGGTGGGTTCCTGGTGGGCACCCTCGTCATGCTGGCGATCCGGCGGCAGTCCGAACCGTCTTCGGCGCCTGATGCCCCGCCGGAGGACACCCTGTCTCCGGGCGTGGCCTCGCTGCTGGCGGTGCTTCCGTCCTCGGCGGTCGTGCTCGACCGGGAAGACCGGGTCCTGCGGGCCAGTTCGGCGGCCCGCGCCTACGGCCTGGTCCGCGGCGACAACCTCATCTCGGCCGAGCTGCTCGCGCTGGCCCGCAAGGTCCGCCGCGACGGCGAGATCCGCGAGGGCGAGATCGAGACGTCCGGCCGGAAGTTCGGCCAGGAGTCGACGTCGTTCGCGGTCCGCGTCGCCCCGCTGGGCTCCAACGGCCAGGTGCTGGTGCTGGCCGAAGACCAGACCGACCGGCTCCGCGTCGAGGCGGTCCGCCGCGACTTCGTCGCCAATGTCAGCCACGAGCTCAAGACCCCGGTCGGCGCGCTCAGCCTGCTCGCCGAGACGATCCAGGACGCCGCCGACGACCCCGAGGCGGTCACCCGCTTCGCCGGCCGCATGCAGCACGAGGCGGCCCGGCTCACCTATCTCATCCAGGACCTGATCACCCTGTCCCGCATCCAGGGCGCGGAGGAGATCCCGACCCCCGAGCCGGTCCCGGTCGACGAGGCCGTGCACGAGGCGATCGACCGGTGCAGCACCAAGGCCGCGTCGAAGGACATCACCCTGGTCGCCGGCGGCACCGGCGGCCTCAACATCTGGGGCGACGACGAACTGCTCGTCACCGCCCTGCGCAACCTGATCGACAACGCGGTCGCCTACAGCCCCGAGCACACCCGCGTCGTGGTCAGCGCCCGCCCGGCCGGCGACTCGGTCGAGATCAGCGTCAGCGACCAGGGCATCGGCATCCCCGAGAACGCCCAGGAACGCATCTTCGAGCGCTTCTTCCGGGTCGACGCGGCCCGGTCACGCTCGACCGGCGGCACCGGCCTCGGCCTGGCCATCGTCAAACACGTCGCCGTCGCCCACGGCGGCGAGGTGTCGGTCTGGAGCAAGGAAGGCTCCGGCTCGACCTTCACTCTCCGCCTCCCCGCGTTCGGCGGGGTCGCGGTCGCCACACCCCGCACAACGTCAACTCCCCTGGAGGCGGCCACATGACCCGGGTACTCGTCGTGGAAGACGAGGAGTCGTTCTCCGACGCCCTTTCCTACATGCTGCGCAAAGAGGGCTTCGAGGTCGCGGTCGCGGCCACCGGCCCCGAGGCGCTGGAGACCTTCGACCGCAACGGCGCCGACCTCGTGCTGCTCGACCTGATGCTCCCGGGCCTGCCGGGCACCGAGGTCTGCCGTTCCCTCCGCCAGCGGTCCAAGGTCCCCGTGATCATGCTCACCGCCAAGGACAGCGAGATCGACAAGGTCGTCGGCCTGGAACTCGGCGCCGACGACTACGTCACCAAGCCCTTCAGCTCCCGCGAACTGGTCGCCCGCATCCGCGCGGTCCTCCGCCGCCAGGGCGACGTCGAAGAGGTCGAGTCGGCCGTCCTGGCCGCAGGCCCGGTCCGCATGGACGTCGACCGCCACATCGTCGCCGTCCGCGGCCGCCAGGTGCAGCTCCCGCTGAAGGAGTTCGAACTCCTGGAGGTCCTCCTCCGCAACGCCGGCCGGGTCCTCACCCGAGGCCAGCTCATCGACCGCGTCTGGGGCGCCGACTACGTGGGCGACACCAAGACCCTCGACGTCCACGTGAAGCGCCTCCGCGCCAAGGTCGAGTCCGACCCGGCCAACCCGCGCTGCATCCTGACGGTCCGCGGGCTGGGCTACAAGTTCGACCCGGTGATCGAAGACTAGACACCCGTCGGCCCCCGCCGGCCCGTGCAAAGACGCACGGGTCGGCCAGATGCCCAAAATCTTGCTCCGTTACGGCTCCGCCTACCCTGACCCCGCCCACCGCCGGTAGCACCCGCCGCGAAACCGGCGCCAACCGGCCGCTGAGGCAACCGCCGCAACGCGTAAGCGGCTGAGCAAATACCGAAATTTCCGGCGCAGAGCGCCGGATGCGCGGACGCCTACCCCAAACCGAGCGGGCCACCCGACGCCTCACAGTCATCGACGTGGGCGAAGCCTGATGCGTGGGCCTGCTGGGTGTATGGCGATATTTCCGGCGCAGAGCGCCGGATGGGCGGACGCCTATCCCATAACCAAGCGGGCCACCCGACACCTCACAGTCATCGACGTGGGCGAAGCCTGATGCGTGGGCCTGCTGGGTGTATGGCGATATTTCCGGCGCAGAGCGCCGGATGGCCGGGCGCATATGCCCGAACCAAGCCTGCCACCCGACACCTCACAGCCATCGACGCGGATGAAGCATGGCGCGGTGGCCTGCTGGCCTTGTCGTGATATTTCCGGCGCGAAGCGCCGGATGGGCGGGCTCTCGATTCGATAGAGCGGTGCGGCTGGTGACCTGACCCTCCCGGCCGTCAAGCAGCTTCGCACCGTGTGACGGCCTCCCGTTGAATCCTCATGCTTCCGGCGCGACACGGTGGGTGGTGGTGGCGCGTGGGAGGGAGTGGTCCGCTTTGCTGTGACATCGGCGTTGCTGCCACCGGGATGCTCGTATGCCGAAATATCCGGCGCGGAGCGCCGGATGGAGGTGGTGCGTTCCCGGCTTGGGTGGAAGCCAGTGGTTCCCGTCGCTGCCGAGATCAGGGGCGGTATCGCGCAGATGGAACACCGTGTGCCGGAAATTTGCCGATATGGCTCTCTGGGCGTTTGGCGGCGAAGTCGGCGCTTCGGTGGCCCTCGTCTTGTGCTGACCGGGGTGCGTTATGGCGGGCTGCCTCTGTGGCTGAGGGGCGCCGGTTGGGTGGTCGGCCATCCGGCGCTCTGCGCCGGAAATTTCGGTATTTGCTCAGCCGCTCACACGTTGCGGCGGTTGCCTCAGCGGCCGAGGAGCGCCGGTCGGGGGCGGAAACCATCGGCGGTGGGCGGTGCCGGGGTGGGCGGAGCCGTAACTGAGCAGAGAAAAGCGAAACCGACCGGCCGTGTGAGACGGCCGGTCGGTGCGATGGCTCAGTGGCCGGAGGATTCGCCGGCTGCCGTGGCCGTGGGGGACGGCTTGGGCGGGGCCGGGATGGCGCCGGGGACCGGGGGGAGGGTCGCGTATTCGCGGTTGCGGGTGATGACCGGGACGACCATGGTCACTTCGCCCGCGTTCTGGAACTTGAGCGTCAGCGGGATGCTCTCGCCGCCGCGCAGGGCCGCCTTGACGCCCTGGATCTGGATCTGGGGGTTCGGGCCCGTGCCGGTGTGGACGAGGGTGCCCACGGGGAGCTGCACGCCGCCGCCCTGGGCCGCCGTGGCGGCGTTGGGGTCGGGGGTGACGCCGGTCAGGACGTCGGGCGCGGTGCCGTCGTTGGTGAGCGACAGGTAGAGGGGCACGGTGCCGCCGGCGGGGATCTGGCCGCCCGGGTCGGGGCCGAGCATGTAAGCCTGGCTGACCTTCATGCCGTTCACGCCGTACTGGCCGTCGCGGATGAGAACCTGGGACTCGGTCGGCGCGTAGGGCTTGTTGGTGTTCGCGTCGACTCCGGCGCCACACGCGGCCAGCGCGGGGGCGGCGGCCAGAAACGCGGCGATGGCGATCACCCTGCGGCTGGTCGTGGTCACGGTCGAGAATCTCCTTGTAACGCGCGCGATCGTATGCGGGGATCACCATATCGGCGTGGCAGGCCCGTCCGATAACCGCCCCGGGAACACTCGCGGCGCAGGTCATCCCGCCTGTCGAACGGCCCGATTCACACAGTAGAGCTCTTGTCAAGTCCCAAAATGAGGCTTTGACCTGCAGTTATGGTGATTTCACTGTTCCGGGAGAGTGTTGGCGCGTGGTACCCTGGAGTACAGCGGAAGGGGTACTTGTCACATGACTTTCCAGGTCGGCGACACGGTCGTCTACCCCCATCACGGGGCTGCTCGGATCGAAGCCATCACCACTCGGACGATTAAGGGTGAGGAAAAGACCTACCTGGTACTGAAGGTCGACAAGGGCGACCTCACCGTCCAGGTGCCTGCGGAGAACGCGGAGCTCGTCGGCGTGCGCGATGTGGTCGGTCAGGAGGGCCTCGAGAGGGTCTTCGACGTCCTGCGCATGCCTCACACCGAAGAGCCCACCAACTGGTCGCGCCGTTACAAGGCGAACCTTGAGAAGCTCGCGTCGGGTGACGTCAACAAGGTGGCCGAAGTGGTTCGGGACCTCTGGCGCCGCGACCGCGAGCGTGGACTCTCCGCAGGTGAGAAGCGGATGCTCGCGAAGGCTCGGCAGATTCTGGTCAGCGAACTCGCCCTGGCTGAGAAGACCAACGAAGACAAAGCGGAAGCCTTGCTCGACGAGGTGCTGAACTCCTGAGCGCGAAACTTCCCAGGGTGGGCGTCGGTGTCGACGTCCACCCTTTCGCTTCTGGGCGTGACCTTCATCTCGCGGGGCTGTTCTGGCCGGGCGAGACCGGGCTGGCCGGTCACTCCGACGGCGACGCGGCGGCGCACGCGTGTTGCGACGCGCTGTTGTCGGCCGCCGGGCTCGGTGACCTGGGCAAGGTCTTCGGCACATCCGATCCGCGCTGGTCGGGGGCGTCCGGTGTGACGTTGCTGACCGAGACGGCGCGGCTGGTGCGCGAGGCCGGCTTCGAGATCGGCAACGTCGCGGTGCAGATCATCGGGAACCGGCCCAAGTTGTCGCCGCGTCGTGGTGAGGCCGAGAAGGCGCTGGGCGCGGCGGTGGGGGCTGACGTGAGCGTCAGCGCCACCACGACCGACGGGCTGGGGCTGACCGGGCGTGGCGAAGGCATCGCGGCCATCGCCAACGCCTTGATCGTCGCTCGCTGACCTCGGCCGTCACATCCGGCACGTGGGTCACCAGCTCAGATAACGCTTTGGTGCGGTCCAAAGTGGATGGCAACCGGGGTCCGGGATGCGGCGTCTCATATGCGGTTGGGGCGGCGATCCCGTAACCAGGCGCGGTGCGTGGATCGCCGTCCCTTTTTGGGTACTTCATCCCCTAGAGGTGCAGATGTCACCTCGTCGGGGGGAATGTCATGATCGCTTCGATTCTTGGCGCCATCATCATCGGTGTGGTGATCGGGGCGCTGGCGCGCCTGATCCTGCCGGGGCGGCAGAACATCAGCATCGGCATGACGATCCTGGTCGGTATCGTCGCCGCGCTCATCGGGTCGCTCATCGCGGCGCTGTTCGGGTTCGCCAACACCCGGGGCTTCGACTGGTGGGAGCACATCCTCCAGCTCGTGCTGGCCGTGATCGGCGTCGGCTTCGTGGCCGGCCGGGGCATCACCACAGGTCGTGGACGTGGACACGGCGGAGCCACCGGCCGTCCGGGGCACAGTGGGATCTAAAAAATTCCGGCGTCAGGCATATTTTGCCGTTAGAGGGTATTCGACCGCTTGAGCGTGAAGGTGTCACCCTCAAGGGGAGGTCGAATAATGACCATCGAGACCATTCTCGGCGCCATCGTGATCGGCGCTGTCATCGGTGCGCTGGGCCGACTTGTTCTGCCCGGCCGTCAGCCGATCGGTTGGATCCTGACCATCGTCGTCGGCATCGTCGCCGCCCTCATCGGCACGGCGATCGCCCAGGCGATGGGCGTCGCGACGACCGACGGGATCGACTGGATCGAACTGGTCATGCAGGTCGTCCTGGCCGTCATCGGAGTCGGCGCCGTCGCCGCGCTGCGAGGGCGAACCAGGGTCTGACCCGCACATAGAAGGTTGATGCCCGACGGCCGAACCGGCCGCCGGGCACCGGCCTTTTCCGGGGCCTTCCCACGGTCGGTCAGGAGTCGCTCGGCGGGGTCGGGGTGCTGCGGAGGTGGCCCGAGGGAGGGGCGGGCATCTCGTCGTCGTAGGGCTCGCGGGCGGCGGCCTCGAACTCCTCCGGGTCGGCGGCTTCCGGGCCGTGCTCCGGGTCGGGGTCGGCCGGGAGGCTGCGCATCGGCTGGGTGTCGACGTCGGCCTCGTCGCGGCGGCTCAGCTTCTCGGCGGCCTGGGCGGCGGCCTCGCCGTACTTCTTGTCGGTCTCGTCGTCGGGCTCGGGGAGCGGGTGGACGAGGACGTCGCCGACGTTGGGCCGGATCAGGTCGCCCCAGCGGGCGGGTCGCGGCGGCGGCGAGGGGGTGAGCGGGGGCGCCAGCTCCGGAGGAGCGACCGTTTCGGTCACCGGGCTCACCGGCGTCGGCGGCGTGTAGTCGGGGGGCACGGTCACGTGGGCGGTGCGGACGAACGGCACCACGTCGTCGCCGGGTTCGTCGTCGAGGTCGGCGTTCTTCGTCTGGGCGTGCCGGACGATCAGCAGCAGCAACCACAGGCCCACGACCAGCATGATCCACGGGACCAGGGCCACCACGACGGCCGCGGGCTGCGCCGCGATGACCGCCCCCGAGGCGACGGCGACGTCGGCCGTGGCGGCCGCGATCAGCAGCAGGATCAGGATCAGGGCGGCCTGTAAGCGGATGACCAGCCGTCCGGGGCGCACCACCGGCACCGTCAGGAGGGCCACCACCAGCAGGGCGTCGAAGCCGGCCGGGTAGAGGTAGGCGAACTCGGGGTCGGCTCGGCCCTGGAGCGCTAGGGCCCGCAGGTCGTCGAAGGAGAGCACGCAGGCGGCCCCGGCGAGCACCGCGACCGCGAGGCTGGCGACGATCACGGCCACGCGGCTCAGCAGGCGGGATCCGGAGGAAGACGGACGGGAGGCCGGGCCTGCCGTCGCGGGGGGATTCGCGTCCATGGCGTGTCGAGCCTAGCGACTCGGGTGGCCCCGACCGTTTTAGGACACGTACGAAATGGCATGATCGCTCCTATGGGAGAGCAGACCTTGCCTGACGGCGTTCGTTCCTTGTTCGACGGGGCGAATTTCGCCACCGTCTCCAGCGTCAACCCCGACGGGAGCCCCCAGGCCTCGGTGGTGTGGGTGCGCACCGACGGCGACGCGATTCTCTTCTCGACCGTCAAGGGACGCCGAAAGCACCGCAACATGGAACGCGACCCGCGCGTCTCCATTCTGATCGTCGACCCGGCCGACCCCTACGTGTACGCCGAGGTCAGAGGCTCCGTGACGCTATTCGACGACCCCCACGGCGATCTCATCCAAGAGCTTTCGCACAAATACGCCGGGAAACCGTTCGTGGAGGGCAGTCCCGACAACGAGCGCGTGATCGTGCGGATCGCCGCGGAGAAGGTGTATCTCCGAGGCTGACGCTCACGGTTTCTTAACTCGGCCTGTGCTGCCCGTGAAGGCGTTAGCCTTGCCTTTGTGAGCCTGAGACTCTATGACACCAGCACCCGAACGGTCCGTGAATTCGCCCCGGTTGAGCCCGGCCGGGTCACGATGTACCTGTGTGGTGCGACCGTCCAGGCTCCGCCCCACATCGGTCACATCCGTTCCGGCGTCAACTTCGACGTGCTGCGCCGCTGGCTGACCCATTCGGGGTACGACGTCACGTTCTGCCGCAACGTGACCGACCTCGACGACAAGATCATCCGCGTCGCGGCGAGCGAGGGCGTGCCCTGGTTCGTGGTCGCCGAACGCAACCAGCGGGCCTTCACGTGGGCGTACGACCAGCTCGGCTGCCTGCCCCCCACGGTCGAGCCGAGGGCGATGGGCCACGTGCCCGAGATGATCGAGCTGATGCACCGCCTGATCGACAAGGGCCACGCCTACGCCTCGGCCGGCGACGTCTACTTCGACGTGGTCTCCTACGCCGACAGGTACGGAAAACTGTCGAACCAGAAGCTCGAGAACATGCGGGCCGCCGGCGACACCGACACCGACTCCCTCAAGCGCGACCCGCGCGACTTCGCGTTGTGGAAGGGCGCCAAGGAGGGCGAGCCGACCTGGCCCACCCCGTGGGGCCGCGGCCGTCCCGGCTGGCACCTCGAGTGCTCGGCGATGGCGACCAAATACCTCGGCGGCACCTTCGACATCCACGGCGGCGGCGTCGACCTGATCTTCCCCCACCACGAGAACGAGATCGCCCAGTCGCAGGCGGCCGGCGACGGCTTCGCCCGCTTCTGGCTGCACAACGGCATGCTGCAGCTCGGCGGGACCAAGATGAGCAAGTCCCTCGGGAACTCGCTGCTGATCCCCGAGATGCTGACCAAGGTCCGGGCCGTGGAGCTGCGCTACTACCTGGTCTCGGCCCACTACGGGTCGGCGATCGACTACTCCGAAGAGGCGCTGCAGGAGTCGGCCGCGGGCTACCGGCGTCTTGAGGGCTTCGTCTCGCGGGCGGCCGAGGTGATCCACGACGTCGACGCCACCGCGCCGCTGCCGCAGGCCTTCGTGGACGCGCTCAACGACGACCTGAACGTGTCGCAGGCGCTGGCCGTCGTCCACGAGGTGGTGCGCGAGGGCAACGTGGCGCTGTCTCAGGGGAACAAGGAAGCCGTGGCCAGGCTGCTCGCGGAGACGCAGACCATGCTGGGGGTGCTGGGGCTCGACCCTCGCTCTCCGCAGTGGCGCTCTTCCGGGGAGTCGGGGCTGCACGAGGTCGTCGACGCCCTGGTGGCGGTGGCGCTGGAGCAGCGGCAGGCGGCCCGGGCCCGGAAGGACTACGCGGCAGCCGACGCGATTCGGGAGTCCCTGGCGGCGGCCGGGGTCGTCGTCGAGGACACCCCGCAGGGCCCGCGCTGGGAACTGGCCCGCTGATTTCACGGATAGGCTTTTGAGTTATGGCAGCGGGACGTAAAAGGCAGGGTGCCACTCGGGGGACCGGGGGCAAGGTTCGGCGATCTCTTGAGGGCAGGGGCCCGACGCCGCCCGCTGAGGCTCGGCACTGGTACAAGGACAAGGCCCGGGCTGAGCGTGTCGCCCGGGAGGAGCGCGGGGGCGCCTCGCCTCGGAAGGCTCCTGTACGGGCTCGGAAGTCCGAGGACGCGCCTGAGTACATCGGGGGGCGTAACCCGGTTGTCGAGGCGCTGCGGGCTGGGGTGCCTGCTTCTGCTCTCTATGTCGCGGCGCGGATCGAGAACGACGACCGGGTTCGGGAGTCGATCAAGATCGCCGCTGACAAGGGGATCGCGCTGCTCGAAGTCGATCGGGGGAAGCTTGACCGGTTGACCGAGGGTGGCGTGCACCAGGGGGTCGCGCTGCAGATTCCCGCTTACGAGTATGCGCATCCGATCGACCTGGTGCGGTTCGCTCAAGACGCGGCTGAGGTGCCGCTGATCGTGGCGCTCGACTCGGTGACCGATCCTCGTAACCTCGGCGCTATCGCCCGGTCCGCGGCTGCGTTCGGGGCTCATGGGCTACTGGTGCCGGGGCGGCGGTCCGCAGGGGTCACGGCTGGGGCCTGGAAGACGTCTGCCGGGACGTTGGCCACGCTTCCGGTGGCTCGGGGGGCGAACCTTACGCAGGCGCTTCAGGGGTATCGCGAAGAGGGGCTCTTCGTCGTTGGGCTCGATGGGGAGTCTCGGACGGACATCGGGGACATGACTCTCGCCGGGGAGCCACTGGTTGTGGTTGTCGGGTCTGAGGGGAAGGGGCTGTCCCGGTTGGTGCGGGAGGCTTGTGACCAGGTGGTTCGCATTCCGATGGGGGCTGCGGCGGAGTCGCTGAACGCCGGGGTTGCGGCTGGGATCGCGCTCTACGAGGTGTCTCGGCTGCGTAGAGGCTAGACTGGCTTGGTTCGTTCGCCGCCTTAGCTCAATCGGCAGAGCATCTGTCTTGTAAACAGAAGGTCTGGGGTTCGATTCCCCAAGGCGGCTCTATATGTCTTGGCCCTACTCCATCAGGAAGGGTCTTTCATTTCTTTCTCAACCAGTTGATTGAGCACCTCTGCCAAAGGTAGAGGTAAGAGCGGGTTTCTGGCTGTAAAGGCTGACCCGGCGAGCCGTTCGCATATCCCAGAGTCGCCTGCCTCCTTTGCCGCGAGCGCGGCGTACAAAAGCACCGGGCTCTGTTCTGGAGAAGTCGCGAGTGCGGCTGTGATTTCTCTTTGCGCCAGATGATGTTTTCCTTTCTTGGCCAGGGCATAGGCATGAGCCGCTTGGGCCCAAGGTTCTCTTATCGGCATGATCTGAGCAAAATCGCGAAGGGCCTCGTCCTGCAGACCGAGGTGGAGAAGGATCTCAGCTCGGGCGCGGAGGGCCGGCCACGACAGGGGATCTCCGTCGAGGACACCATCGAGCGTCTCGCGGGCGGAGTTCACGTGGCCCCTATACCAGTAGGTGAGGGCCAGCTCGATTCGGACGCCCTGATCGTGGGGGACCCGATCGATTGCCGATCTCAGGTGGTTGATCGCCTGTTGCGTCTCGCCGAGCGCACGGCGAGACCTGCTTATGGCGGCAAGCATGCGGCCCACGGTCTCCTTCCGCCCATGCACCTCAAAGAGCCCAGCTGCTTCCTGGTAATGATCAATGGCTGTGGCGTATCGGGCGTCGGCGAAGGCCACATCGCCGAGGAACGACTCGGTTTCGGCTCTCAGCCGAGAGGAGTCCGTCCGGTCGAGCGCGAGTCTGGCGTTCCTGCGAGCGCGGGCGAAGTCGCCCGCGCGTAGGGCGTGCTGCGCGAGGCAAAGGAGTTGCTGGGGAGTCCGTCGGTCGACGGTGACGTCGCCGGCGTCAGCCCGGATGAGGCGGGCCAGGCCCTCGTGCCCAAGTTCGTACCACTGGGCGGTGTCTCCGGTGACGTCTGAGCGTGGGGTCAGGATGTGGTGGGTGACCAGAGCGGCGACCACCTCGTTTGGCAGTCCTGCGGTAAGGGTTTCGCCGCGGTAGACGGGGATCCTGCGGGAGTCGGCGACGAAGTTGTCGCGTAGCCAGTCGCGCAAGTGGGATGTCTCCCCGTCGAAGTGTTCGAGTGCCACCTCGGCGATCGTGCGGTCGACGTACGTCTCCAGAGATCGGCGCACGTCGGCGTACCGCACGACATGGTCCGTGGTTATGTGGGTGACGTCCTGGGGCAGTGATCTCCACAGCGCCGTGCAGACCACCTGGAGCTGGAGCGGCTCGATCGCCTTCGACTCCGGTTCGGTGCTGCGACCCCCGCTTAGGTCGTCGACCAGACGCTGCGCGGCGGCGTCGGCGAAGGAGTAGGCGGTGCCTGTCAGAGGACCCACGACGGCCCGCGTCGCGGCGGAGGGCTCCAGAGCGCCCAGCGCGAAGCGGCCCTTGGTCATGACCTCCCGCAGGCGGTGGTCGCGCAGGATCGCGCCGACCTGGTCGTCTCTGATTGAGATCAGCACGCGCAGGTCGAGGTCCGCGCCGAGGGCGTCGGCGAGTTGGTCGACGAACCAATCGTGGTACGGCGTCCGGTCCCTGCCTTCCAGGAAGAGCTCCTCGGCTTGATCGATCGCCGCCAAACGCAGCACCGGATCGCCGTAGGGGTCCTGACGGGGCGGCCGGCGATTGAAGAACCGCTTCAGGGTGAGTCCGGCCAGCATCGACGGGGTCTCTCCCGGCGACCAGGAGGACAGCAAGGCGTAGGTGTGCGGGTTGTGCTCGGGCAGCGCTGTAGACGGCGTGGTGGAGGTATGTGCGACCCGTCCGACCGGCAGGACGTCGTTCTGTGACGGGTCGAGCAGCGGCAGGACGCCTGCGTTGATCAGCGAGGTCTTGCCCGCGCCAGAAGGGCCGTAGAGGACTGTGAGCTGGTTCGACCGCCACAGGTCGCAAACCTCATGGGCTTCGCGTTCTCGGCCGAAGTACTTGCCGCTGTCCTGGCGGAGAAACGCACGCGGGCCGACGTAGGGCTCGGGGGTCGGGACTTGTTCGGTCACGGCATGGCCCCTATTCGGTCGCGCAATTCAGTGCAGAAATCTTCGATACCGCCCCAGAACACCGATATCTGCCATTCGCGGTAGTACCACTGCAACTGGCGTTCCAGGGCGTCGACCGTCCAGCCCGAGGCTTCGCCGGGGGCCAGCTGCACACTCACGTGGCGACGTCTGCTGATCGCGGGGATCGACCGGCCGAGTTCCTGGAACAGCGCCCGAAACGTCCAGTCCTGGAGGCTGTATCCGATGAACAACAACGGTCGTGTGGTCAGCGCTGCGAGAATCGACGGCGGGAGTATGCGGTTGCCCCCGTTGTTGCGCTCGATGGCGAGATTGCGCAGGAACATCATGTAGTCGTCCTCGGCCAGGACGAAGGAGGCCGGATCGCGCATCGCGCCGTGTAGGTGGTAGACGAGCGGGGTCGAGGGGCTTGGGTTCCACCCCTCGTCGCCCTCGAACAGCGGGTCAGGCGCGATCAAGTCGTTCCATGGGCAGATGGCGGCCCGGGCCTTCTTCCTGCGGGTCGCCAGCGCCTGTACGATGAAATCGTCGTAATTGGTGGTCAGATAGACCGGCAAGGGAAAATCCGCCAGCACAGCGTGTGGCTCATTCTGGTCGCCGAAGTCTGGAGTCTGGTCTCCTTTGATGAGTTCGTCGCGGACGAGATATTTCACGTGACTGAGATCGCCGTATTCGAAGCTGGCGTACTGCACCACACGAGGCAGTTCCCTGGCGTCGGGGCCGGAGTAATCGACTTTGGCTGCGAGGGTCTCGCTGAGTTGGCGACCAGACGGAAGAACGCTCATTGAGGTGCCGGAGCCCACGAAGGGGGTGCAGTGGCCGGTCCTCAACTGGTAAATGAGCCGCTCCCAATCTTTTTCGCTCATCCCACCCATGCCTGGCCCCCTGCTCAGCCTGATATCAGGTTTCGACTGTAAGGCTAGGCCTGCTGGGGGCCGGATGACTTTTGGTGGCGGCCGTTAAGGGCATAACGGTTGGTCGCCGTTCGCCGTCTGGGCTAGTGAGCAGCACTGCTGATTGGATGGTCATTTGGCAAGAATTCGCGTCGATGCGTTGGAGGTCCTATGGTCGGCGAATCAGCTTTGCCCGCCCCGCAATCCCTCGGAGACAAGCGACCGGAGATTTTCAAGCGGGTTCCGCCCAGGAACCGCAGTTTCACGGGGCGGGAGAGCCTGCTGCACCAGCTGCGTGAGGGCACCCGGTCAGTGACCGCCGTCATCCCGTTGCCACAGGCTCTGCAAGGCTACGGCGGCGTCGGGAAGACCCACCTGGCGATCGAGTACGCCCACCGCTATCGCTCCCACTATGACTTGGTCTGGTGGATTCCGGCAGACCAGTACTATCTGGTGCCTTCGGCGCTGGCCGCATTGGCGCCTCATCTCAATTTGACTCCTGCCTCTGTCGTGGGTGTGGAGGAGGCGGCTGAGTCGGTGCGGGAGTCGCTGGAGAACGGGGCGCCGTACGACAACTGGCTGTTGATTTTCGACAACGCGGAAGACTCTCGCATCGAGAGGTTCATTCCGCGCGGCCCCGGTCACGTGATCATCACATCACGCGACCCGAATTGGGACGATCAATTTCGATCCCTCCAGGTGGACGTGTTCACCCGAGACGAGAGCATCGAGTTCCTGACGAAAAGGCTAGGCAGGCGGATCACCGAACACGAGGCGTTCCGGCTGGCCGACAAATTGGGTGATCTGCCGTTGGCCCTCGAACAGGTCGGCGCGTTGCAGCGGCGCGGCACCATGACTGTTGACGACTACATCGAACTGCTCGACAAACAGACGGCCCGCCTGCTGGGCGCGGAAAGAGCCAGGGACTATCCACTGACGATGACCGCCGCCTGGCGAGTCTCGGTCTCGTTGCTGGAAGAACGGCTGGCGATCGCGCTCAACCTGCTGCGCTGTTGTGCTTTCTTCGGTCCCGACCCCATTCCACTCGATGTTTTCCGGTGTGGAAACAAGGCCAATGCGCCGAGCCTGGAGAACCTGCTGTCCGACCCGATCATGTTCGACAAGTCCGTGAAAGAGCTCAGCCGATACGCTCTCATCCGGAGCGACCCCGACAACCGGACGATCCAGGTGCACCGGCTGATTCAGGCGCTCTTGCGGGATGTCCTCGACGAAGCCCGTCAGGACCAGCAACGCGAAGAAGTGCATCGCCTTCTCGCCGGCAGCGCGCCGCAACTTCCGGACGACAACTCCAAGTGGCCGGACTTCGCCGACCTGGTGCCCCACGTCCGCCCTTCGCGGCTTCTCGAATCCAGCGAGCCCAGCGTCCGCGAATTCGCTCTCAACGTCGTGCGCTACCTCTATTCTTCGGGCAACTACCGTTCGGCGCTGGAACTGGTCACCGCCTCCATCGACGAGTGGGGGCGAGCGCGGGAGAACCACCCCGACGTGCTCCGGGCCCGCCGCCACCAGGGGAACACGCTGCGCCGCATGGGTGAGTACGCCCAGGTGTACGACCTCGACCGCACCACTCTGGCGGATGTCATCACCGTATTCGGCCCGGAACACCCGGAAACGCTGATTGCCAGAAATGGTCTCGGCGGTAGCATGCGGGCCCACGGTGACTTCCGGGAGGCGCTCGAACTCGACGAGGAGTCGGTCAGACAACATGAGCGGCTGCTTGGTGACGACCATGTCCTCACCCTGCGGGCCAAGAACAGCCTCGCCCTCGACTTCGGCCTCAACAGTGAGTACGAACTGGCCAGACGGCTGCACACGGAGGTCTACCTGGCCCAGAGCGAGGCGGCCAACCCGGCCAGCTCGGAAATCGTACTGCTGTCGTGGAACAGCATGGCCAGGGCCGTACGGCTCACAAGCGGTTTCGAGGAGGCCTGCGACACCGGCGAGGCCGCGCTGGCGTTCGGGGTTCAGAAACTGGGCCGCGACCACTGGGCGACTCTGATCACTGCCAAGGACCTGTCGATCGCCCAGCGGCGCGCGGGCGCGCTGGAGGATTCCATCACGATCGCAAGAGACACTCATGCCCGGCTAGTGCGGCTGTTCGGCTCTCGCCACCCCGACACGATCGCGGCGGCGGTGAACGTCTCCAACGCCCTGCGGGTGCGTGGCGATCTCGCGGAGGCCTACGAACTGGCGGAGGAGATGACCCGCACCTACCCGCACGTCTACGGCGACGACCACCCATTCACCCTCGCCTGCCCGACAAACCTGGCCATCCTTCACCGTCTGCTCGGCGACCCTGGGAAGGCCCGCGAGCTCAACGAGGCAGCCAGACAGAGCCTGACCGCCCGGCTGGGCCCAGGCCACCACTATGCGTTGTTGTGCGCGGTGAACCTGGCGAGTGACATGGCCGCCCTTGGTGACCGTGAGCGGGCCAGAGACCTCGGTGAGGGAGCGCTCCGCTTGCTCACCCAGCGGTTCGGGAGGAACCATTTCCTGTCCATGTCCTGCGCCGCCAACCTGACCTTAGACCGGACTGCCGTCGGAGCGCCCGACGCGGAGCGGATGAAGGCCGAGGTGGCGGATCTCTATCAGGAACGGGCAGAACTGGGGCAGCCTGATGCGGTCACCGCGGAGTCGGGCATCCGGATCGACTGCGACTTCGATCCCCTGCCGATATGAACTCAGTCAAGAAGTCCGAGAGCGATCTCCCGGAGATGCGGCGGCAGCGCGGGCGACTTCGCCCTTTGCGCCTCGCGTGCCAGCCTGGCGGCCTCGGCGTGATCGCCGACGAGCTGCTCGATTCTCGCCACTCTCAAGAGTGCGGGTCCGTGTCCGTCGGCGTGCTCCTTGATAGGGCGAACTTCGGATTTCGCCTCCTCGACATTGCCGGCCAACGCCAACGCCAACGCGTAGGCGGCCTGAGCAGGCGGCCGCCGTAAGGGCAGCACCTTCTCGAAGTCGCGTAGCGAGTCTCCTGGTCTGTTGAGATCCGCGAGAATCTGAGCCCGTGCGAGGAGGGCTGCGGAGAGGTCTTCCTCTTTGCGGAGAATCTCATTCAGCGTGCTCTCCGCGTCCTGCGGATGCCCTCCGTACCACAGGGCCCAGGCCAGGTCTGTCCTTATCAGGGAGTCGGTGGGCACACGTTCAAGGGCCGCCCGGAACTCAGCGGCGGCCAGTGGTGCGTGACCTTGCGCCCGCCGCGATCTGCCGATTGCGGCGAGCAGTCGGCCGATGACCGGCGCGACGGCGAAGAGTTCGAAGAGAGTCGCTGCCTTCTGATAGTGCTCAATCGCAGCGTCGTAGAGTTCTTGGCTGAAGGCGACGTTGCCGAGGAAGGTCTCGATTTCCCCCTTCTCTGTGACGTCTCGGGTCTGCGCCAAGGCCAGCTCGGCCTGTATCGTGGCGAGTTGGAAGTTTCCGTCTCGGAACGCCGTTCCGGCTGCTGTGAGATAACTTTTCGGCGGGCTCTGTTCGGGTGAGCCGTTCGTCAGGACTCTCTCCACCAGGCCGACCATGATTCCGTTGGATATCGTATGCCACTGATTACCGTTGTGATCGCTGTGGGTGGCCAGAATGCCGGCTTCTACCAGCGTGTCGATCACTTCGTTGGGCATGTTCGCCGTGATGGTTTCCCCTCGATAGACAGAGGCGAAGTTCCGGCCACTGAAGAAGTTCTCATAGAGCCAGCTGCGGAGCAACCTCGCGTCGGTCCCGAAATGAGCGGCAGCCACATTGGAGAGCACCTGCTCTACAACGTCCATGGGTGTGATGTCCAGTGCGCCACATTCCGATACATGCTGCGCACTGACGATTGATTCGGTGGGCTGGAGTGATGTCCATAAGCTCGTGCAAGCCAATTGCAGCCGCACCACATCGACAGGCTCATCACCGGGTCGTGTTTGGAGGGTCTTCACCAGCATTTCCGCCGCCCCGGGGGCGAATGCGACACCGGCGTTCTCCAGCGGCTTCGTGACAGCGCGTAAAGCGGCCGAGGTGGACATCTTTCCCAGCCGAACCAAGCCTTTGGGCAGGCGGTTGATTCGGGGATCGTCAAGGAGGATGGGGGATCGATCATCCGTGATGGAGACGAGGAGGTGCAGGTAAGGGTTCGTCTCCAGGACTTCGATGAGTTGATCAATCAATCTTTCGCGGCCGCCGGTCGGCCCCTCGAAAATCTGTTCGAAGTTATCGATGGCGGCAAGCGTGTATATTTTCTCGCCGAACCGGTCGGAGCGCGCAAATTCCTTCTTGAAAAGAGTCGCTAAAGAAAGGTCGGCTATCCGCTTGGCGGGAATGTGTGGAGCCCACGCGGAGAGCAGGGCGAAAGTGTGATCACCCATCGGCTTTGCGGAGTCGACCGGGTCGGCGCTGGTCGTCAGGTGCGCGATCGGAAGGATGTCGTTCGACGATCTGTCGATCAGTGGGATGACGCCTGCGTTCAGCAGAGACGTCTTGCCTGCTCCGTGTGGACCAATGAGTACGGTCAGTGGGCAGGATTGCCACAAATTGGCAGCGTCATGTGCTTCTCTTTCGCGGCCGAAGAACTTGCCGCTCTCCGCGCCCGAAAATGGACGAAGCCCCACATAAGGTGACGTCCGGCTCACTTGTCGGCTCCCATTCTGGAGCGGAGTTCGGCGCAGAAGGCCGCCACGCCACCCCAGAAGACGGCGATCGTCCATCCTCGGTAATACCAGTCCAGCTGCAGTTCCAGATTTTTCTTCTCTTCTTTCTCCGCGTCTGTCTTCGGTTTTTCGAGCTGAATACTGACGTGCTTTCTCCGGCTGATTCCTGGAATCGATGTGTTCAAATCCTGGAATAGCATGCGAAAGGACAGATCCTGCAGGCTGTACCCCACGAAGAGGAGTGGCTGCCTTGCCAGGGCTTTGAGGACCGCAGGCGGAATCATCTTTCGCTGGCCCGTAGCGGATTCCATGGCCAAGTTGCGGACGAATTCATGATAGTCGTCCTGGGCGACGACTAGGGTGGCGGGATCGGACAGGGCGCCATGCAGGTGATACACCAGCGGAGTGTCAGGTTCTGGTTTCCATACTGACTCGCTGGCCAGTAGCTTCTCGTCCGCCGGGATGTCCGAGTTCCAGGGGCATATCACGCTGGTCGGTGTTTTCCCGGCCGCCACCAGTGATCGGGCGATGAAGTCATCGAAGTTCGTCGTCACGAACACTGGAAAGGGAAAGCCGGCGAGCAGGCCGTGTGGCTCGTGTGGGTCGGCGAAATCAGGAACCCGCCCAAGAGTGAGCTCATCGCGGACGATTTCCTTCACATGACCCAACTCGCCCTGTTTCATACCCCCGAACTGGGCGACGTGGGGAAGATCATATGAGTTCTTTCCCCTGTAGCCGAGGCGTTTCGCGAGTTTGCGGCTCAGCGCCCGGCCTGACGGCAGGACGCTGAGTGATGCGCCGGCTCCGACGAAGGGAGTGCAAAGCCCTCGCTTCAACTGGTAGATCAACTGATTCCAGTCGTGCTGCTCCATCTCACGCATGCGCACCTGCCTCAGCGACCCTGACTCGACGACAACTTTAGGGCCAGAAGGGGCGATGCGGATGTAGGAGTTTGTGGTGGCTTCGATCAGCCGGTGGTTTTGGGTTCGACTCCCGGCTTTACAGGTGGATCGGTCTCACATGAAGTTCTGGAATCCGGAGGAGATGGTGCCCGGAGCCTCGGTGAACGCCTCGATTAGACCTCGTAGGGACGCGTATGGAATCTCGTTTACTTCATTGAGGACCGAAGCCGCCTGAGTCTCAGACGAGAAATTGGTGTCCGAAATCATGGACCACTCCGCTTCTGGCTGACCGTTTGTCCGGTTCTTCTTTGCCCGGAAACCTTGGAAGGTGTTCCACAGTAGGTATAGCTGGTTTCATGAGCTTTGAACATGGTGCGGGGGCAAGTTTTGAGTACTGCTTGTTCGGAGGTTTGGCTTGGCCGAAACGTCCCACTCTCTGAGCGGTGCGGAGCCCGAGGTCTTCGAAAGGGTGCCGCCGCGGAATGCCAACTTCACCGGCCGCGAGAGCCTGTTGCAGGAACTGCGTGAGGGGGCGAAGTCGGTCGTCGCGCTGGTCCCGCGGCCGCAGGCGCTCCAGGGTTACGGTGGCGTGGGCAAAACACACTTGGCCATCGAATACGCCCATCGTTACCGCAGTCACTACCGCCTCGTGTGGTGGATCCCGGCCGACCAGTACTACCTGGTGCCTTCGGCTTTGGCCGCGATGGCCCCCCATCTTCGGCTGCCGCCGGCATCGGTCGTCGGAGTGGAGGAAGCAGCCGACTCTGTGCGAAAGGCATTGGAGGACGGGAGACCGTACAAGAACTGGCTGTTGATCTTCGACAACGCTGAAGATGACCGGATCGAGCAGTACATCCCACAGAAGACCGGTCATGTGATCGTCACATCGCGAAACCCGGCTTGGGGCGATCAGTATCGGATGCTCGGTGTGGACGTCTTCCCGCGCAAGGAGAGCGTGGACTTCCTGCGCCTGAGGCTGGGAGATCGGATCACCCCTGATGAAGCCGATCGGCTGGCGGACAAACTCGGAGATCTGCCGCTGGCACTGGAGCAGGTAGGCGCGCTTCAGAGAAGCAGCACGATGACAGTAGACGAATACATCGAGCTGCTTGACCTGCAGGCCGGGCAACTGCTCGGCATCGAGCGCGCCTCCGACTACCCCCTTACGATGACGGCCGCCTGGCGTGTGTCGGTTTCCCTGCTCGAGGAGAGGCTGGCGGTCGCGAAGAACCTCCTGCGCTGCTGCGCCTTCTTCGGTGCCGAGCCCATCCCGTTCGACGTCTTCCGCCGGGGGAACAAAGCCGATGCCCACAGCCTTGAGCCGATACTGGGCAACCCGGTCATGCTCGACAAGGCCGTGAAGGAGCTCAGCAGGCACGCGCTCATCCGATGGGACACCGAGGCCCGAACGCTCCAGGTCCACCGGCTCATCCAGGCCCTGCTTCGAGACGACATGAAAGGAGCTGAACGGGAATCGGTCCGCCACGAGGTCCATCTGCTGCTCGCCGGATCCGCGCCGGAGCATCCCGACGACGACGCCAGGTGGCCTGACTTCCGCGATCTGGTACCACACGTCGGGCCGTCGGACCTGGTCACTTGTGAAGATGGCGGGGTCCGGGAGTTCGCCCTCAACGTCGTCCGCTATCTGTACGCCTCGGGCAACTACAAGTCCTCGTTGGAACTGGTGAACAGGTTCATCGAGGCGTGGAGCTCTACCGGGAGCCACAATCATCCCGATGTGCTGAAGGCGCGGCGTCACCAGACCAATATCCTGCGCCGCATGGGCATCTGGGATCAGGCCTTCGAGCTCGATCGAGTGACCCTGGAACAGGTTCGTGCCAGGTTCGGTCCCGAGCACAAGGAAACCCTGATCGCAAGCAACGGCCTCGGTGGAAGTCTGCGGGCCCGCGGCGACTTCAAAGAGGCTCTTGAGCATGACAAGCAATCCGTGGCGCTTCATGAGAGAGTGCTGGGCCCGCACGACGAGCTCACACTGCGAGCGAAGAACAGTCTGGCGCTCGACTATGCCTTGAACAGCGACTACGCCCAGGCCAGGGCGTTACATACCGAGGTCTACCTTGCGCAGAGTGAGGCCAACAACCCGTCGGGACTGGAAATCGTGCTCCTCTCGTGGAACAGCATGGCCCGGCTCGTCCGGCTGACGAGTGACTTCGAGGAGGCGTGCGACACCGGGGAGAGCGCGCTGGCTTTCGGGGTGCAGAAGCTCGGCAAAGATCATTGGGCCACCCTCATCACAGAGAAAGATCTGGCCATCGCGCAGCGCCGCGCGGGCGCCCTCGAACTCTCTCTCAACAACGCCCGCGACACCCATGCCAGGCTCACTCGGCTGTTCGGTGCCCGCCATCCCGACACCATCGCAGCGGCGCTGAGCGTCTCCAGTACTCTGCGCGTTCAGAAAAAGCTGCAAGAGGCGTTCGAAATCGCCGCCGAGATGACATACACCTATCCACTGGTCCTCGGGACCGACCATCCGTTCGCCATCGCCTGCCAGACCAATCTCGCGGTGCTGTACAGGCTCAAGGGCGAACCCGACACCGCCCGGGCCTTGAACGAGACCTGCCGGCTCCGGCTGACCGAGCGGTTGGGCGAACAGCACCATTACGTCCTGTCGTGTGCGGTCAACCTGCAGAGTGACCTGGCCGCACTGGGCGATCACGGCAAGGCGCGCATCCTCGGAGAAGAGACTTTCGCCAACCTGCGCGCCACGCTCGGACGTGACCATTTCCTGACCATGTCGTGTGGGGCGAACTTGGCGCTGGACCGGACGGCGGTGGGCGCGCCCGACGCGGACGAACTGCGGCGGGAGACTGTAGACCTCTACCGAGAGCGTTTCAATCAAGGGCAGCCCGACGCGGACTCGGCGACGAAAGGCGTGCGCATCGACTGTGACTTCGATCCCCTGCCGATCTGATCACATATTCCGGGCCAGCCAGGTGCCGCGGTGCACCGCCGCGGCCTCCTGGGCAGCTGTCAGGGCGCGGTCGTCGATCGTCGTGGCGATGGCGTCGGCCAGAGTGGTCCGCATCCCGTCGACGAAATCCTTCCCGCTGTCGGTCAGCAGATTTTCCTTCATCAGGGTGTCGAGGACCTCTTCAACCCCTGCTCGCCAGCGGGCGAACTCGACCCTGCCCAGATGGCCCTCGATCGGGTGTTCGCGCCGCCAGAACTCCACTACTCCGAGGTAGGCGTAGGCGCCTTGGAGGAGCCCGTGGGCAGGGCGAGGGTCGGGACGCCAGGGCGCATAGAACAGATCGGCCCGCTCGTAGCGGATGAGCGGGATCAGTTGCATGAGTGCGTCGAGTTTCGCGTGCTGGATCTCATGGGCGAACGTCTCTGCCAGCCAGGCAGGTCTGCCGCTCGGTGTGGACATGGCGATGGTGCCGAAGGACTGACGTGACGACGCACTGGCGACCCCGGAACCGTGACTGTGAATGGGCGTGATCGTCGAAATGATGGTCGCGACCTCTTCCGCGACGGTGGGGTGCCGCAGGAGGAGGATCTTCCAAGCCTCCTCGAGCTTGGTTTCCCATGATGCTCGGGCCTGCGGCGTCAGGCGTGGGGCGACCTGATCGGATTCGGACCACCTGTAAGGGTCGAGGTCGTCGACGACCACCTCGAAATCCTCGGCGAGGCGGACACGGTGGAGCACGCTCCAACCGTGACCATCGGCCGAAAGGTCGAGGTCCGCCGACCAGTCCGCGGCGCTTAGCCCGTTGCCTTCGACGTCGATCTCGGTCGAAATTCCTGTGGGTGCCAGCAGCCCGAGCGAAGGCAGCATGAGCGTTCCATCGTCCTCCAAGACCACGTTGATGTGGCGGGCCGCGCCGGCCGCTACCGTTGCGGCCAATGCGACCGCGCCCAGTCGTCCGGGCCGGACGGGCTTGTGGGATCGCAGTGACGTGAAGGCGCTCCAGGCCCACGACGCCACCGCTGGATGGCGGAGGACGCGGGAGACCGCTTCGGGGTGTTCTTTTCCCAGCTCCGAAAGGGTCATATAGGCGGCAGACGCGATCGACGCCTCCGGATGGGCTGACAGCCTCGCCTCCTCCGCCACCCCGCGCAGGAGCGCGAGGCGCCGTATGAGCTGCAGGTCGTACAGCTCCGCGGCGGCCTTGGCGCCACCGGATCCCGCCGCGAGGGAACGGAAGGTCGTGGCGGAGACGATGCTCATATGCGTCCCTTCAGACGGGCGGTGTCGAGGTCGTAGCGATCTCTGATGTGGGTGATGAGTTTGTAGAGGTCGGCGCAGTAGACCGACGGGTTTCGGAATCCATTCGTGGGAGCGTGGCGGTGGGCGTACAGGCCACTCCCGCAGACGTCTCTGATATCGCACCTGTGACAGGTGTCGGAAAGGGCTGCCACGCCGATTTGCCTGGCGACGATTCCCGGCAGCAGGAGTGCCCGATCGAATGGATCTCGGAATATATGCAGACCGGTGTGTGCGGCGCCTTCTGATACGGATTTCAGGATGTCCGACTGCTCGATGGTCCCGTCGGTCTCGACGACCAGCATCGATGAGGGTGAAAGGCCGATGGATTCGCTTCGCGAGGGCGACCCGGATAGCAGCCGGAGAATCTCCCGGAAAAGGCGGATCTCGGTTTCGAGAGCGGGTGCATCGTGCCAATGGTCGAAAATGGGCAACAGCCAGTCGGCATAAGGGGTGAGTGTGGGGTCGTCATCCTTGCCGGGTGGAGGGCTTGCCCAGTTCCCGTGTGGCAGCAGGAAGTCGATAGCAGGTGGGTCGAACTCCAGCAGCGCCCTGTATGTCTTCAGAGGATCGTTCCTCAGGTCGATCGTGCAGAGTAGGCCGGCGAAGAGATGGTGGAAGGGGCCAGTTGCGAGCAGTTCGAGGGATTTCGCCACCGTGTCGAAACTACCTCTGCCGTCCGCGAACCGGCGCATCCGATCGTTGGCCTCCCGGTCGCCGTCGAGGCTTACTCCGATTCGGATGTCGAGTTCCTCGAAGAGTGCGAGTGCGGCCTCGTCGAGGCGGACGGCGTTGGTCTGCATGCTGGCTCGGACCCGCGTACCCACGGCGGCGCATGCGTACCTGATCTTGCGCACGATGGTGGCGAGTTCTTGCGCGCCCGCGAGCAGGGGTTCTCCGCCGTGGAGAATGATGTCGACTGTCTGGAGACTATGGGCGCGGGCGTGCTCCGCTATTCGAGAGGCCACCTTTTCGATGACGGCGGGGCTCATTTTCCGGGGCTGTGACCGCCAACTTTGATCGGCCATTTTGTATACGTAACATGACGGGCAGGCCAGGTCGCAGCGACTGTGTACTTTCAGGATGAATTGCCGGAAGGCGACCGGCCGCCAGCCTGTGGCCGCCAGTTCCGTCAGATCGAGACTCTCCGGAAAGGACTGTGTAGAAAAGAGGGACTTGGCATCTTGCTTATTGGGCAACGCATTCCGCCGTAGATCTTCTGGTGACGTGGCTCGATCAACAGTGTCCCTCCCCGGCCCTGCGGCCGCAGCACGAACAAGAAAAGGGGTAGCACAAATTAGGATTAACGGACCGCCGATTTCGGGGTCGCATCTGTTTTGGCCGGAGGCGACCATCAGGCGGAGTGCGGCCCGCCGTCCGGCATAGCAGGTGCTCGCAGTATGGAAGCGGTATTGCACAGGAAAGTTTCCTAATAAATACTCCGCATGACGACACCCCCCCGGAGGTCCCATGCTCCGCCGCGCCCTGACCCTCCTGGCCGCCGCCACCCTCACCGCCACGACGGTCCTCACCGCCCCAGCTCAAGCCGTCATCGTCAACCTCAACTTCGGCCCGCTGAGCATCGGCGAATATTGCGCCGCCAAAGTCCACTCGGCTTCCTGGTTGGGCCTCTACGAGTCGAGCGGCCTCAGGTGCTACACCCCTCAGGGCAGCGGGTTGATCTTCAGAGGCACCGGCGACCCCTACCTGGCCTGCAAACACCTCACGACAGACGTCATAGCAAGCGCGACGAGGATCGCCGGTGACGGTCTCAGCTGCCAGGCCGTCCGCTAACCGACCGGCGTGATCTGGAAGACCGCCGCCCGCCAGACCCCGGCCGAATCCAGGGTCAGCGTCGTAGTGGCGTAAACGACCATCGTCCCCCGAGCCGAGTCGATCTCCACCCGCGCCGTGTGGACCACCGAGGTGGCACTCAGGTGAACCACCCGATGCTCCGACTGCTCAGTCCGCGTGTACGGGTTCTCGTTCTCCGCGAACGTCCGCAGAATGGCCGCCCGGTCGGTCTCCACCCCCCACGGCGAGATCGCCACCGGCTCGTCCGTCAGGTAGGCGTCGTAGAAGGCGGCGTCCCCCTCGCGGTTGGCCTGCCATGCCCGTTCGCTGAGTTCGATGAAGTCCATGTCACATCCCTGTGCCCTGTCTCGTCCTACTTAGCGTGGAACCGTATGTGGCAATCCGGCCAAGACTCGTCCGCTTGGCCTACGGCCTGCTGGGCGATCTGGCCGAGTCCGAGGACATCGTCCAGGACGCCTGGCTGCGCCTGAACAGAACGGAAGAGCAACCCGACGACGTGGAGGGCTGGCTGGTCGTCACCGTCTCCAGGCTGGCCCTCGACGTCCTCAAATCGGCCAGGAAGAGGCGGGAGGAGTACGTCGGCCCCTGGCTTCCCGAGCCGGTCGTCGACGCCGACCCGGCCGATCGGGTCACCCTCGACGAGTCGCTCAGCCTGGCCATGTTCGTGGTGCTGGAAAGCCTCAGCCCGGCCGAGCGCACCGCCTTCGTCCTGCACGACGTCTTCGGCGTGCCCTTCGACGAGGTGGCCAGGGCGGTGGGGCGCACCCCGGCCGCCTGCCGGCAGCTCGCCGCCCGGGCCCGCAGGCACGTCCAGGAGAAGGCCCCGCGGTTCGACGTCGACGTCGACGACCACAAACGGGTGGTCGACGCGTTCGCGGCGGCCTGCGCGGGGAGGGACATCGAGGGGCTGCTCGCGGTGCTCGATCCCGACGTGGTCCTGCGCAGTGACGGGGGAGGGCTGGTCAAGGCCGCGTTGCGGCCGATCCAGGGGGCCGGGAAGGTCGCGCGGTTCCTGCTCGCCACCTCGAAACCGGGGCTCCGGCCGGCCGTGGTCAACGGCGCGCCGGGGCTGGTCCGGGACGATCCGCCGGCCGTCTACGGGCTGGCGGTCCGAGAGGGACGAGTCGTCGCGGTCGACATCGTCCGCAATCCAGAGAAGCTGAGGAGTCTGCAATGAGGATGGACATCGGCGCGCTGGCGCCCGAGGCGTACCAGGCGATGCTGGGCGTGGAGCGCTTCCTGCACTCCAGCGCCCTGCCGTCGCAGGTGCTGGAGCTGGTCAAGCTGCGGGCCAGCCAGATCAACGGGTGCGCCTACTGCGTGCACATGCACAGCTCCGACATGAAGAAGGCCGGGGAGCCCGACGAACGCATCTGGGGCGTGGCGGCCTGGCGGGAGACGCCGTCGTTCACGCCGGCCGAGCGGGCGGCCCTGGCGCTGACCGAGGAGGCGACCCGGCTCGCCGACTCCACCGGCGTCAGCGACGAGGCGTGGGGCGAGGCGGCCAAGTACTTCGACGACGCGCAGCTCGCGGCGCTCGTGGTCGCCATCGCGGCGATCAACGCCTGGAACCGCATCGCGGTCACGACCCACAAGGAACCAGGGGCCTGATCACCCACGTGGTGTGGCCCGGGACTAGACCTCGGGCCATATCCCCACGTCCGCGCCCGGGAAACCATGCTGCGCTCACATAATGTCCAGCGATGAACGCGCAACGTCACCACCCATTTGACGTCAGCGTCGTCGTCTCGGCCGCCGGGTCCGTGCACCTGGACAGGTGGCTGACGCACGCGCTGGCACTGCGGGCCTCCAAAGAGATCCTCGTGGCCGACTCGCGGCTCGCCCGGCTCTACGCGGGCCTCCACCGCCACGTCCGCATCGTCGACCGTCCCGAGAACGCCCCCACGCGGGGCCGTTACACCTATTTCGCCGGCGACCATCCCCTGCCGCCGCTCGACCTCATGATCGAGACGGCCGACCGGACCGGCGCCGACCTGGTCGCCATCGCGTCCGAGGCCAGCGACGACGCGCTGCTCGGCGACATCTACGACGACCTGTCGCTGGCCAAGCTGTTCCGGACCGGGTTCCGCGACCGCCTCCCCTTCACCGACGCGGCCGACTTCGTCGTCCACGCCTACTGTCACGCCGAGCGGATCGCGACCGTGCGGGGGCGGCAGCAGAAGCGGCGGCACCATCCCGACCGGCTGGTGCGCCGGGTGCAGAGCCACCTGCCCAGCGGGGTGCTGCGCGATCACCTGATCGCCCGGCACATCACCCGCGACGTGCTGCCCGATCTGGCCGAGCCCTTCCTGGGGGCCGACGCCGAGGCGAGAGACGCGATCGTCAGGTCGGTCGCGCACCGGTGCGCCGCCTGGGTGACGCCGGGGGTGCGGGCCCAGCTCGACGCCGCCGACCAGGCCCGGCTCGCCTCGTTGCAGGACCATCACCGGCTCGAACGGCTCGCGCGCATCTCCGAGGCGCCGCTGCACCGGGCGCTCACGAACGTCGCCTGGGAGGGCGACCGGCTCCGCATCGAGTTCACCGCGGCGCTCGAAGGGTTCCCCGAGGCCGAGATCGGGCTGCTGCTGAAGGACGGCGACCCGCAGGACGTTTGGGACGTCTACGTCACCGCCGAGTGCGACGGCATCGTGCGGCAGGCGCGGCTCGAAGGCGACCGCGACATCGCGCTGCCGGCCCGGTTCACCGACGACCTCGTGGCGCTGCCCTACCTGACCCAAATGGGCACGCTCAGCCTGCGGAAAGAGCGTCGCCTGATCCACACCTCCTCTTAATGCGAATGACTCGCAACTGCTCTACTGTTGTGGAAAATTCGTACAAAAGTGGAGGAACGCCGTGCACGTTCCAGATGGCTTCTTCACCGCCCCGGTCGCCGTCGGCGCCGGTGTCGTGGCGGTGGCCGGAGTCGCCGTGGCCCTCCGGAAGGCCAAGACCGAACTCGACGACCGCACCGCCCCGATGGCGGGCCTGGTCGCGGCGTTCATCTTCGCGGTCCAGATGCTCAACTTCCCGATCGCGGCGGGCACGTCCGGGCACCTCCTGGGAGGCGCGCTCGCGGCGATACTCGTCGGGCCCTACACGGCGGTCCTCTGCGTGTCGGTCGTGCTGCTCGTGCAGGGCTTCTTCTTCGCCGACGGCGGGCTGACCGCGCTCGGGATCAACATCGTGCTGATGGCGATCATCCCGGCGGCGGTCGGCTGGGGCATCTTCCAACTGGTCACGCGGGTGGCCAGGAACCGGGCCGCGGTCGTCGCCGGGTCGTTCGTGGCGGCGCTGATCTCGGTGCCGATCGCCGCGCTGACCTTCGCCGTCCTCTTCACCCTCGGCGGCACCGCGCCGATCGAGACCGGCGCCGTGTTCGCCGCCATGGGCGGCGTCCACGTGCTCGTGGGCATCGGCGAGGGGCTGATCACCGCGGTCACCGTCAGCAGCGTGCTGGCGGTCCGTCCCGATCTCGTGTACGGCGCCCGTTTCCTCACCAAGCCGCTGGTCCTGAAGACCGCCACGGGTGATCGGGTCGTCGAGCCGGCCCGGCCCGAGAGCACGCCCAAGCCGGTCCGGCCGTTCCTCGTCGGCGGCGGCATCGTGGCCCTGCTCCTCGCGGGCGTCGTCAGCTTCTTCGCCTCCTCCTCGCCCGACGGCCTGGAGCGGGTCGCCGAGGACGAGGGTTTCATCGGCGCGGCTGCCGACCACTCGTTCGGCGGCTTCTTCCTGGCCGACTACGGCGACGTCGGCGGCATCCCCGTCGGGGTCGCCGGGGTCATCGGCGTCGTGATCACCCTGCTGGTCGGCGGGGCCATCCTCTGGTCGGTCCGCCAGAAGACCGCGGCGTGAAGGGCCTCTACCGGCCGGGCGACTCGCCGATCCACCGGCTCGCGCCGCAGTGCAAGCTGCTCGCCGTCGTGCTCTTCGCCGTCGTGGTGGTGGCCACGCCGCGGGAGAGGTTCCCGGCCTTCCTCCTGTACGCCCTGAGCCTCGCGGTCGTCGTCCTGATCGCCCGGATCCCGCCGGGACACGTGCTCAAGCGCCTGGCGGTGGAACTGCCGTTCGTGCTGTTCGCCGTGGCCATCCCGTTCATCGGGATGGGGGAGCGGGTCGAGGTGCTGGGGGTGCCGCTCAGCGTCGCCGGGCTCTGGGCCAGCTGGAACATCCTGGCCAAGGCCACCCTGGGGGTGGCCGCCTCGATCCTGCTGGCCGCCACCACCGAGCCGCGCGCCCTGCTGCTGGGCGCGCAGCGCCTGCGGGTGCCCCAGCTGCTCATCCAGATCGCCACGTTCATGCTGCGCTACCTGGAGGTCATCCTCGACGAGATGCGCCGCATGCGGGTCGCCCGCGAGTCCCGGGGCTTCGCCGCTCGCGACTTCCGGCAGGCCCCCGTGCTGGCCAAGTCGGCGGGGGCGATGTTCATCCGGTCGTACGAACGCGGCGAGCGGGTGCACCTGGCCATGCTCAGCCGGGGGTACACGGGCGTCATGCCCACGCTGGCCGACGGCCGGGCGCCGAAGGCGCAGTGGGCCATGGCCGCCGTGCTGCCCGTGGTGGCCTCGGCCGTACTGTTCGTGTCATGACCCTCGACGTCCGCGACCTGGCCTACGCCTACCCCGACGGCACGCAGGCCCTCTTCGGGGTCACCCTCTCGATCGCCAGGGGCGAGCGGGTGGCCCTGCTGGGGCCCAACGGGGCCGGCAAGACCACGCTGGTCATGCACCTGAACGGGATCCTGACCGCCGGGCACGGCGAGGTGAGCGTGGCCGGGCTGCCGGTCCGCAAGGAGAACCTCAAGGAGGTGCGCAGGCGGGTCGGCCTGGTCTTCCAGGACCCCGACGACCAGCTCTTCATGCCCACCGTGCGCGAGGACGTCGCCTTCGGCCCGGCCAACATGGGCCTGCGCGGCGCCGAGCTGGAGAAGGCGGTCGTCACGGCTCTGGAGAAGGTCGGCATGGCCGAGGTGATCGACCGGCCGCCGCACCACCTGTCGTTCGGCCAGCGCCGCCGGGTCGCGGTGGCGACCGTGCTGGCCATGGACCCCGAGATCCTGGTCCTGGACGAACCCTCCTCAAACCTCGACCCGGCCAGCCGCCGCGAGCTCGCCGAGATCCTGCGCGGCCTCGACGTGACCGTCCTGATGGTCACCCACGACCTGCCCTACGCCCTGGAGCTCTGCGACCGCTCGGTGATCCTCAGCGGCGGCGTGATCGCGGCCGACGGGCCGACCCGCGACATCCTGGCCGACGGCGGCCTGCTCGCCGAGCACCGCTTGGAGCTGCCCTACGGCTTCGCCGTGCCTAGTCCTCCGGCACGTGGATGACGACCAGCCGGTCGGTGGCCTGCAGCGAGGGCACCTTCGCGTAGGGGATGACCCTGCCGTCGCGCACGACCGCCACGACCATGCCCTCGGCCTGGTCGCAGGTGCCGCCGACCTCGCCCGGCTTGACCGGGCGCTCGTAGAGGTCGAGGCCGGTGCCGTACATGAGGAAGTCGTCGATGATCGTGCTGACGGCGGGGCTCTGGGTGGCCACGCCGAGCATGCGCCCGGCCGCCTCCGACGAGGTGATCACGACGTCGGCGCCGCTGCTGCGCACGAGCGGGTCGTTCTCCGACTCCCTGACGGCCGCCACGATCGTGGCCTTCGGGTTGAGGCTGCGGGCGGTCAGCACGACCAGGGCGGTGGTGTCGTCGCGCTGGGTCGAGATGATCACCTCGCTGGCGGTCTCGATCCGGGCCCGCCGGAGCACGCTGCTGCGGGTGCCGTCGCCGACCACGCCGACGAAACCGTCCTCGTTGGCCTCGTGGACGACGCCGCCGTTGGGGTCGATCACCACGATCGAGTCGCGGGTGCGGTCGTTGTCGAGGAGGGTGCGCACGGCGGCCCGGCCCTTGGTGCCGTAGCCGACCACGACGGTGTGCCCGGTCAACTTGGACCTCCAGCGGTTGGTGAGGAAATCTTCCCTGGTCCGCCGGGTGAGCACTTCCAGTGTGGTCCCCACCAGGATGACCAGGAACACGATCCGGAGCGGGGTCACCAGCACGATGTTGATCAACCGCGCCAGATCGGAGGTCGGGGTGATGTCGCCGTATCCGGTCGTCGAGACGGTGACCGTGGCGTAGTAGAGCGCGTCGAGCAGGGACACCTTGCCGTCGTAGCTGTCCTTGTATCCGTCGAGGTCGGACGCGACCAGCAGAAACACGGCGCCGAGGGCGGCCAGGGCGTACCAGAGCCGGCGCAGGACGGCCCTCAGCGGGCTGACCTGTTCCTGGGGGAGCCGAATCCCGGCATCTGTCACAAGGCGATCTTACGGTTCAAGGACCTCACTCACGGTGATGCACCAGTAAAGTGGGCCTCGCGGAGGAGGTTCGACAATGAAACTGCGGCTTGCCCGGAGATCACTCTCCGGTGCCGTGGTGGTGGCCGTCGAGGGCGAGCTCGACTTGTTCACCGCCCCCTTCCTGCGCGACGAGGTGCGCGACGCGATCAAACAGGACGGCGCCGTGCTGGTGCTCGACCTCACGTCGCTCTCGTTCATGGACTCCAGCGGCCTCAGCGTGCTGATCGAGGCGTGGCGGCTGGCCACCAGCGAGGGCGGCGGCGTGACGCTCGCCGCGCCGCAGGCGCCCGTGGCGCGAATTCTGCGCACGACCGGGCTCGACCGGCGGATCAAGGTCTATCCCGACGTCGACACCGCGATTTTGGGCCACCCCGAGTAGAACTTCATTCGGTTCTTTGGTTATGGTCCGCGTATGGACCTGAGGAACTGTGTAGCGATCATCTCCGGCGGGGCGAGCGGGCTCGGTGAGGGCACCGCCCGTGAGCTGGCCGGAATCGGCGCGACCGTCGTCATCGCCGACCTCAACGAAGAGCGCGGCAAGGCCCTGGCCGACGAACTGGGCGGGCTGTTCGTCCGCACCGACGTCGCCGACGAGGCCTCCGTGCAGGCCGCCGTCGACGCCGCCGTCGCGGTGGGCAAGCCGCTGCGGGCGGTGGTCAACAGCGCCGGCATCGGATGGGCCTCCCGCACGGTCAACCGTGACGGCTCGCCGCACGACCTGGCGGCGTACCGGAAGGTGATCGACGTCAACCTGATCGGCACCTTCAACCTCATGCGCATCGGCGCCGCCGCGATGGCCAAGACCGAGCCCGCCGACGCCGACAACGCACGCGGCGTGGTGATCAACACCGCGTCGGTGGCGGGCATCGAGGGGCAGACCGGTCAGGTGGCCTACTCGGCGTCCAAGGGCGGCATCATCGGCATGACCCTCCCGGCGGCCCGCGACCTGGCCGCCATCGGGGTGCGGGTGCTGACGATCTGCCCCGGCATCATCGACACCCCGATCTACGGCTCCGGCCCCGAGTCCGAGGCGTTCAAGGCCCACCTGGCCGCGCCGGTGCCGTTCCCGAAGCGCATGGGCACCGCCGCCGAGTTCGCCCACCTGGTCCGCTCGCTGATCGAGAACGACTACATGAACGGCGAGGTCATCCGCTTCGACGGCGGCATCCGCTTCCAGCCCAAGTAAGGAGACTCGCCATGTCCGATGAAGTACTGGTCGAGGTCGACGGCAACGTGGCCGTCCTGACGATCAACCGGCCGAAGGCCAAGAACGCGGTCAACGGCGCGGTCGCCCAGGGCATCGCGGCGGCCGTCGACGAGCTCGACGCCCGCCCCGACGTGTCGGTCCTGGTCCTGGCCGGCGCGGGCGGCACCTTCTGCGCCGGCATGGACCTGAAGGGCTTCCTGACCGGCGACATGCCGTTCGTGCCCGACCGCGGGTTCGGCGGCCTGGCCGAGTCGCCGCCGAAGAAGCCGCTGATCGCGGCCGTCGAGGGCTACGCCCTGGCGGGCGGGTTCGAGCTGGCCCTGTCGTGCGACCTGATCGTGGCCGCCGAGTCGGCCAAGTTCGGGCTGCCCGAGCCCAAGCGCGGCCTGATCGCCGGCGCGGGCGGCGTGATGCGGCTGCCCCGCCGCATCCCCTACCACGTGGCCATGGAGATCGCCCTGACCGGCGACTTCTACCCGGCGCAGCGCCTCTACGAGCTGGGCCTGGTCAACCGGGTCGTGGCCGAGGGCGAGGCGGTCGCGGCGGCCAAGGAGCTGGCCGGGAAGATCGCCCAGAACGCGCCGCTGTCGCTCGCGGGCACCAAGAGGATCGTCGTCGAGTCGGTCGACTGGCCGCTCGACGAGATGTTCGCCCGCCAATCGGAGATCATGAACCCGATCTTCGGCTCCAAGGACGCCATGGAGGGCGCCGCCGCCTTCGCCGAGAAGAGGACGCCGGTATGGCGGGGTGAATGATCGACCGGCTGGGGGGAACTCCGCGTTCATGACGAGAACTGCGTACCGTTATGGCATGAGCGACGAGACTCCCCCCACGACCGCCCAGAAGGTGCATGGCCTGCTGGCCGGAGTCTTCGGCGCCGTGTTGCTGATGGTGCTGCTGGTGGGCCTGATGTGGGTGCTGGAGGTCGTCGACTACGTCGGCGACGGCTTCCTCGACGACTACGGCATCGAGGCGCACCAGCCCGAAGGGCTGGCCCACATCTTCACCGCGCCGTTCCTGCACGTCGGATTCCCCCACCTGATGGCCAACTCGTTGCCGCTGCTGATCCTGGGCTCGCTGGCGGCCATGCGCGGGTTCGGCCGGTTCCTCGGGGCCAGCCTGATCATCATCCTGGTCAGCGGCCTCGGGGTCTGGGTGGTGAGCGCGGCCGGCTCGACCACGCTGGGCGCCAGCGGCCTGGTCTTCGGCTACTTCGGCTACGTCGTGGCGCGCGGCCTGTTCGACTTCCGGCTGCTCGACATCGTCCTCGGCGTGATCGTCGCCGCGCTCTACTGGTCGATCCTGCTGGGCGTGCTGCCGGGCGAGACGGGCATCTCGTGGCAGGGCCACCTGTTCGGGTTGATCGGCGGCGTGTTGGCGGCGTGGGTGCTGCGGCGCAGGAAGCCGCCCGTTACGCGAGTCTCGACCGCGAGCATCGAATGAGCACGATCGCATCACTGTTCGCATGGCGCGACCTGCGAAGAGCCTGACAGAATCGATTTCGTGAACCTGGGGCCCCTGGAGCGCGCGATCATGGACGTTCTGTGGGACGCCAAGGAGTCGCTGCTCATCCGCGAAATACAGGCGCTGCTGAACCAGCGGGCCGAGAAACCGTGGGCGTACACGACCATCCAGACCGTCGCCGAGCGGCTGGTGCGAAAACGGCTGCTGTTCCGGACCGCCGAACGCAAGGCGTTCCGCTACGGCGCCACGAAGTCGCGTGAGGAACACCTGACCGAGCTGATGCTGACGGCCCTCGCGGAGAGCCCTGACCGCTCTCCGGTGCTGTCCAGGTTCGCGCAGAGTGTCGACCTCGACGACGCCCTGCGGCTGCTCGACGAACTGGCCCGGCGGGCCGGACGGGCTCCCGCGGAGCAGCCGCCCGGCTGGGTTCCGCCGCCCTCCCTCGACTAGGTGTACTAGGCCGCCAGCATCCGGCCGGTCACCTCCCAGAGCCGGTCGGCCAGTGCGGGGTCGGCCGCGTAGGCCGCCAATTCGGGCCCGACCGGCACCTCCCGGTCGTCGGCGAAGTAGCGCCCGGTCACGTCGACCGGGCCGGTGG
This sequence comes from Herbidospora sakaeratensis, assembly GCF_001570525.1. Lineage (GTDB taxonomy): Bacteria > Actinomycetota > Actinomycetes > Streptosporangiales > Streptosporangiaceae > Herbidospora > Herbidospora sakaeratensis. Next base: position 223,182 of record NZ_BBXC01000011.1, on the reverse strand, counting down.
CCACCAGCAGAGACGTCGAGGCGCCCTGCTGCGGCGTCTTCCAGCCCGGCGGCACGGCGAGGGTGTTCCCGTGTTCGTCCTTGGCGCCGACGAACGCCAGGGCGGCCTCGTCGAGGTGCCGCTGGAGATTGGTCATGATGCCGCCGGGGTGCACCGCGTTGACGGTGATCCCGTCGCCCTTCCACCGCTCGGCCGCTCCCACGGCGAACAGGATGTTGGCCGTCTTCGACTGGGCGTAGGCCTCCCAGGGGTCGTACGGCCGCCGCTCGAAGTGGATGTCGTCGAAGTGCACGGGCGACATCAGGTGGGCGGCCGAGGCGACCACGACGACCCGCGCGGCGCCGGCGGCGGCCAGGGCGTCGTGCAGGCCCAGGGTCAGCGCGGCGTGGCCGACGTGGTTGGTGGCGAACTGCAGCTCCCAGCCGTCGCCGGTGCGCGTCAGCTCCGGCAGCGCCATGATCCCGGCGTTGTCGACCAGGATGTCGAGCGGCCGGTCCCACTTCGCGGCGAACGCGCGGACCGTTGCGAGGTCGGCCAGGTCGAGCCGGGCCACCTCGACGCCGCCGCCCAGCTCGGCGGCGGCGCGCCGCCCGCTGTCCAGGTCGCGGACCGCGAGGGTCACGTCGATCCCGGCGGCGACCAGGCCGCGTGCGGTCTCGAACCCGATGCCGGAGGCCCCGCCGGTCACGATCGCAGACGTCATGGACGATCTCCTTCTGAGCAATAAATCCAACCGGATGGTTTATTTATAGCAAACCAAACAGTTGGTTTAGACTCAAGCACGTGATGGTCTACGACTCCGCCGCCACCCGTGCCCGTTTGCTCGACGCCGCCTACGACGAGTTCGTCGAACGCGGCCTCGCCGGGGCCCGCGTGGAGCGCATCGCCTCGGCCGCCTCGGCCAACAAGCAGGCCATCTACGCCTACTTCGGCTCGAAGGACGCGCTCTTCGACGCGGTCATCGACGCCCGCTACCGCGTGCTGGCCGACCTGATCCCGTTCACCCCCGGCGACCTGCCGGGATACGCCGGCCGGCTGTTCGACCGGTTCGCCGAGGACCCGGGCCTGCTGCGGCTGACCCAGTGGAAGACCCTGGAGAAGCCCGACGCCTCCGCGGCCGAACTGGCCGCCCACCTCGACAAGTCGGGGGAGCTCGCGGCCGCCCTCGGGGTCGACGCCGAACGCGGCATGGACGTCCTGATGATCGCGCTGGCCGTGGCCCAGGCGTGGAGCCTCACCCCGCCCGCGATCCGCGCCCTGGGCGGCCCCCACGACGAGGCGAGGCGGGAGCGCCACCGCGCGGCGGTCGTGGCGGCGGTCGACGGAATGACGAAGGCCGCGAGGGCGTCCTCGCGGCCTTCGGATTAGAACTAGAGACGCTCGACGACGTAGTCGACGCAGACCGTCAGGGCCTCGACGTCGGCCGGGTCGATCGCCGGGAACATCGCGATGCGCAGCTGGTTGCGGCCCAGCTTGCGGTAGGGCTCGGTGTCGACGATGCCGTTGGCGCGCAGGGTCGCGGCGACCTTGGCGGCGTCGACCGAGTCGTCGAAGTCGATCGTGCCGACGACGCTGGAGCGCTGCGCCGGGTCGGCCACGAACGGGCTCGTGTAGGACGTCTTCTCGGCCCACTGGTAGAGCCGGGCGGCCGAGTCGGCGGTGCGGGCGGTCGTCCAGGCGAGGCCGCCGTTGCCGTTCATCCAGTCGAGCTGGTCGGCCAGCAGGAACAGCGTCGCAACCGCGGGGGTGTTGTACGTCTGGTCCTTGGACGAGTTGTCGATCGCCACCGGCAGGCTGAAGAACTCCGGCACGAACCGGTCGGTCGCCGCGATCTCCTCGACCCGGGCCAGCGCGGCCGGGGAGAACAGGCCGATCCACAGGCCGCCGTCGGAGGCGAAGCTCTTCTGCGGCGCGAAGTAGTAGACGTCGGTCTGCGACACGTCGACCGGCAGGCCGCCCGCGCCCGAGGTGGCGTCGACCAGCACGAGCTGGCCGTCGGAGCCCACCCGCTCGATCGGCATCGCGACGCCGGTCGAGGTCTCGTTGTGGGTGAGCGCGTAGACGTCGACGCCCTCCTCGGCGACCGGCAGCGGGTGGGTGCCGGGGTCGGACTTGATCACCGACGGGTCGGCCAGCCACGGGGCCTTCTTGACGACGGCGCCGAACTTCGAGGAGAACTCACCGAAGTGCAGGTGCTGCGACTTCTCGCGGATCAGGCCGAAGGACGCGATGTCCCAGAACGCGGTGGTGCCGCCGTTGCCCAGGACGACCTGGTAGCCCTCCGGCAGGGAGAACAGCTCCGACAGGCCCGCGCGGACCCGGCCGACGAGGTTCTTGACCGGCTTCTGCCGGTGGGAGGTGCCCATGAGGCTCGCTCCGGAGGCCGCCAGGGCGGCCAGCTGCTCGGTGCGGACCTTGGAGGGCCCGCAGCCGAAGCGGCCGTCGGCGGGCTTGATGTCATTGGGGATCACGATGTCAGCCACGTGTCCCACATTAGTGAGGTCACGAAACGGTGTACGCGCCGGTCCAGCCTTTGAGATGGAAAATGAGACGCGAAACACCCTCTCCCGCCGGGGCTCCGGGCCTCCGGCAAAGAAACGAAAAGGCCCGCGTCCCGGAGCGGGACGCGAGCCTCACGAAAAGAAGGGTCAGACCGGGGTGATCCCGGAGGCGCCCGGCACCTCGTTGATCGAGCGGGAGGCCGGCCCGGTGTAGGTCGCGCTGGGGCGGACGAGCCTGCCCGTGCGCTTCTGCTCCAGGATGTGCGCCGCCCACCCGGCGGTGCGGGCGCAGGTGAACATCGAGGTGAACATCGAGGCGGGCACCTCGGCGAAGTCGAGGATCACCGCGGCCCAGTATTCGACGTTGGTGGCGAGCACCCGGTCGGGCTTGCGGGCGTGCAGCTCCTCGAGCGCGGCCGTCTCAAGTGCGGCCGCGACCTCGTAGCGGGGCGCGCCCAGCTCCTTGGCGGTCCGGCGGAGCACCCGCGCGCGCGGGTCTTCCGCCCGGTAGACACGGTGGCCGAAGCCCATCAGGCGCTGACCCGAGTCGAGCTCGTTCTGCACCCACTTGCGTGCGTCGCCGAGCTTCTCCACGCCTTCGATCATGTGCAGCACACGGGCCGGGGCGCCGCCGTGCAGCGGACCCGACATGGCGCCGACGGCGCCCGACAGCGAGGCGGCCACGTCGGCGCCCGTGGAGGCGATGACGCGGGCGGTGAACGTCGAGGCGTTCATGCCGTGCTCGGCGGCCGAGGTCCAGTAGGCGTCGATGGCCTTGACGTGCTTCGGATCGGGCTCACCGCGCCAACGGATCATGAACCGTTCGACGATGCTCTCGGCCTGGTCGACCTGTGCCTGCGGCACCATCGGCTTGCCGAGGCCGCGGGCCGACTGGGCCACGAACGACAGTGCGGTCACCGACGCGCGCGCGAGGTCGTCGCGGGCCTGCGTGTCGGAGATGTCGAGCAGCGGGCGGAAGCCGAGAGCCGGGGCCAGCATGGCCAGCGCGCTCTGGACGTCGACCCGGATGTCACCGCTGTGGACTGGAACGGGGTACGGCTCAGCCGGGGGCAGCCCCGGCAAAAACTCGTTGTCGACCAGCAGGCCCCACACGTTCCCAAAGGGGACGCGGCCCACGAGTTCTTCGATGTCGACGCCCCGATACCGCAGGGCGCCCCCTTCTTTGTCCGGTTCCGCGATCTCCGTCTCGAAAGCTACGACGCCTTCGAGCCCGGGTTTGAAGTCGGACATTCCCGGCCGCCTCCCTCTCTTGTGAAGTCCAAAGCCTTGATGTCGAGATACCGGCGGGTCAATTTAACCCCCAGGGTTGTGGCGGGTCGCCTCCGGTCCCTCCCAAACGCCGTCGTCCCTGGTTAGGGCTGGTGTGTCCGACGTCTGTCAAGCGCGCAAGAATACCGTTCCGTGGACAGCGCATCGCACCTCGCCGGGCTCCGGCGCAACTACCAGGGCGAACCTCTGCTCGACGTGGCCGACGATCCGATGACGCAGTTCGCCGTCTGGTTCGACGACGCGGTGAGCGCCGAAGTTCCGGAGCCCAATGCCATGGTGCTCGCCACGGCGTCGGCCGGGGGAAGACCCTCGGCGCGGACAGTTCTGCTGAAAGGCGCCGACGAGCAAGGTTTCACGTTCTTCACCAACTACGAGTCCCGCAAGGGCCGCGACCTGGCCGAGAACCCTCGTGCTGCCCTGGTGTTCCCGTGGCATGCCATGAGCCGCCAGGTTCGCGTGGAGGGCCGCGTCCGGCGCCTCTCCCGCGAGGACACCGCGGCCTATTTCCAGTCGCGTCCCTACGGCTCCCGCATCGGCGCGTGGGCCTCCCGGCAGTCGGCCGTCGTGCGCGACCGGGAGGACCTGGAAAACCGCTACAACGAACTCGCGGAGAGATGGCCGGAAGATCCTCCGGTACCCGATTTCTGGGGCGGTTTCGTGGTGATGCCGAGCGAGATCGAGTTCTGGCAGGGCCGGGGCGACCGCATGCACGACCGGCTGCGCTACCGCCGCACGGGCGACGGCTGGACGGTCGACCGCCTGGCGCCGTGAGGCGGGGTCGGTTCGGCTGGGGTGGGCCCCAGGCGGTCGGCGACGGCGGGGTTTCATCGGCCGGGTTGTCCACAGGGTGGGGGCGGCGGCGGTGAGACCGTCGGTCCCGGGCGGGAGGATCGGCCCGCCCTCGTGGGTGGGCTCGTCACGGGACGAACCCGGAAATAGGTGATATTTCTCCCATGAGTAGGGTGTCCCCCCGTGAGCAAGGTGAGGGCGGCACTCGGACGGCACTTCGCGGACACCCGGCCGGTGGCCATCCCCGCGTACCGCAGGCTCCTGGCCGGTCAGGCCGTCGGGTTCATCGGGTTCCAGCTCACCGGGGTCGCCGTCGCGGCCGAGATCTACTCGATCACCAAGTCGTCGTTCTGGGTCGGCATGATGGGGCCGGTCGCCCTCGTCCCGCTGGTCGTCTTCGGGCTGTGGGGCGGCGCGGTCGCCGACGCCATGGACCGGCGCAGACTGCTGCTGATCAGCTCCGTGTTCACCTGGGTGGCCACGATCGCGCTGCTGGTCAACGCGCTCACCGCCAAGAGCGTGTGGGTGATCATGGCGGCGGTGTTCGTGCAGTCGAGCGGCTTCGCGGTCAGCTCGCCCACCCGGCAGGCCATCGTGCCCAGGCTGGTGCCGACCGACCTGGTGCCGGCCGCCAACACGCTGAGCTTCCTGTTCTCCAGCCTCGGCTCGGTGCTCGGCCCGCTCCTCGGCGGCGTGATCCTGGCCACCACCGACTTCTCGGTCGCCTACGCCATCGACGCCGTCCTGTTCACCGCCACCCTGTACGCCTCCTACCGGCTCCCCGCCCTGGCCCCCCTCGGCGAGGTGACCGCGCCCGGCCCGAAGGCCGTGGTCGAGGGGCTGCGCTACATCATGACCAGCCCGATCGTCCTGATGAGCTTCGCCGTCGACATCGTGGCGATGGCCTTCGCCCTGCCGAGGGCGCTGTTCCCCCAGATGGCCGCCGAACGCTTCGACGGCTCGGAGTTCGCCTTCGGCGCGCTGTCGGCCTCGATCGCCCTCGGCTCGGTCATCGGCGGCGTCTTCTCCGGCTGGGTGGGGCGCGTACGCCGCCAGGGGGTGGCCCTCACCGTCGTGATCGCCCTGTGGGGCCTCAGCGTGGCCCTGGCGGGCCTGGCCGAGCCCCTGTGGCTGTGCGTGGCCCTGCTGGCCGTCGGTGGGTTCGCCGACCTGGTCTCGGCGGTCTGGCGGCAGACCATCCTGCAGACGTACGCGCCGGACGAGATGCGCGGACGTCTCCAGGGCGTGTTCTTCGTCGTGGTGGCCGGCGGGCCGCGCCTCGGTGACCTGAGGGCGGGAGCCACCGCCTCGGCGTTCGGGCTGGTCCCGGCCTGGGTCGGGGGCGGTCTGCTGTGCGCGGTGAGCGTGTTCGCCGTGGGGCTGTCGGTGAAGTCGTTCCGCCACTACCGGGTCGGTTCCTAGCGTGGAAGCTTTTCGGTCGTCCGGCTGTTGCCCAAGGTGCTGTTCTGGACCAGTAAGGTCGGCGGGAACGCGCTTGCGGGTCGTAGCATCGAACAGGACCGGGAGGATGACCGTTGACCGCACACGGCCTGATCGACACCACGGAGATGTATCTCCGCACGATCTTCGAGCTCGAAGAGGAAGGGATCGTCCCGCTGCGCGCCCGGATCGCCGAGAGGCTGCAGCAGAGCGGTCCCACCGTGAGCCAGACCGTCGCCCGCATGGAGCGCGACGGGCTCGTCAAGGTGGAGGGCGACCGCCACCTGACCCTGAGCGAGGCGGGGCGCAAGCAGGCGATCCGCGTCATGCGCAAGCACCGTCTCGCCGAGTGCCTGCTTACCCAGGTGATCGGCATGCCCTGGGAAGACGTCCACGTCGAGGCGTGCCGCTGGGAACACGTCATGTCGGAACAGGTCGAGGTGCGCCTGGTGGCCCTCCTCGGCAACCCGACCGTCTGCCCCCATGGGAACCCCATCCCGGGGCTCGAAGAACTGGGCGCGTCCGGTTTGACGGAAATTGAGCAGGTCTCGCCTATGGCCGACGTCGCGGGGCCCAGAGATATACCCGTTGTCGTGCGCCGAATTAGCGAACAAGTGCAAAGCGATCCCGCTGTGATGCTTAAACTCAAGCAAGTTGGGATACAACCCGGACGCGAGGTGACGCTCGCGGCGAGCGACGACGGTGTGCGGGTGACTGGTGACGAACAGGCTGACAACAACCTCGCGGAGCTTCCGCGCGATGTCGCAGCACACGTTTTCGTCTCCAAGCGCTGATCCCCACGGGTCCAGCTCTGTTCTCCTAGGAGTGGTCGTCGGATGAAGCGTTGGGGGGACCTGTCGCAGGACACGACCGACCACCTCTCCGCGGGCGCGGTGCTCGACCAGGCGGAGTTGGCCGTCGTCGTCACCGACAGGTTCAGCAACGTCCTTTACTGGAACCCCTTCGCCGAGCAGCTGTTCGGCCGGCCGGGCTATGCCCACGGGCGTGATGACACGATCTCCATCAGCATCATGGAGCGTGACCACCCGCTGGGCGTCGAGCTCGCCAAACACGTGCTCAAGGGCAACGTGTGGGAGGGCACCTTCGACGTCGTACGCCACGACGGCACGCTGATCTACGTGCGGGCCCAGGCGGTGCCCATGCGGCACACCTCGGGCTCGGTCACCGGCATCGTGATCACCGCGCGCGAGGCGATGAAGAGCAACGAGCGGGAGAAAGACCGCTTCGGCCTGCTCGAGCGCATCGGCGAGCGGCTGGCCGGCTCGCTCTACGTCGAGGAGACCCTCAACCGGGTCGCAGAGATGCTCGTCCCGCAGTTCGCCGACCACTGCTTCATCGAGCTGATGGAGGGCGAGCGGCTGGTCCGCAAGGTCTCCACCCACGTCGGCGGCTGGCAGCCCCCGGCCGACACCTGGAAGCCCGTCGGCGCCGAGATCCGCTATCCCATCGGCCACTACGCCGACAGCGCGATGCGCCGCCAGGAGACCATCCTGGTCGAAGACTTCTCCCAGGTCAGCTACCCCTCCATCAGCGAGGGCGCGGCCCGGGTCGACGGCGAGGTCGGGGTCACCTCGGCGATCGTGGCGCCGCTGTGCGCCCGCGGCGAGTCCCTCGGGCTGATGTACCTGACGATGTCCAACCTGACCGACCGGCGCTCGCCCCACTACGACGCCTTCGACCGCGACTTCGTGGGGGCCATCGCCACCCGGGTCGCCATCGCCGTCGACAACGCCCTCCTGTTCGAGGAGGAGCGCCACACCGCCGAGTCGTTCCAGAAGCACCTGCTGCCGCGCGAGCTGCCCAAGCTCGACGGGCTCGAGATCGCCGTCCGCTACCTGCCGGCCGCCCCGCTGTCGAGCCACGGCCAGGGCATCCAGACCCAGGTCGGCGGCGACTGGTACGACGTGATCCCGCTCTCGGCCGGCCGGGTCGGCATCGTGATCGGCGACGTCGAGGGCCGCGGCGCCAAGGCCGCCGCCGTGATGGGCCAGCTCCGCGCCGCCCTGCGGGCCTTCGCGCAGGACGACAAGCCTCCGGCCGACATCCTGGCCCGCCTCGACGAGTGGACCCGCATACTGGCCTCTCCGGAGGAAGACGACTTCGGCGCCGACGTCACCAGCCCGCCGATCGTCACCTGCCAGTACATGGTCTACGACGCCTGGTCGCGCGAGTTGTCGTTCGCCAACGCCGGCCACTCGCCGCCCCTGCTGATCGTCGACGGCTCGGTCACCGAGCTCGACATCGGCGACGTCGGCAAGCCGCTGGGCGTACGGGCCACCGGCGTCCACGCCGACCTGGTCTACAAGGAGGAGACGCGGGTGCTGCCCCCGGGCGCCACCCTGCTGCTCTACACCGACGGCCTGGTCGACCGGCGCCCCCACCGCGAGTCGGGCACCCCGTCGCGCGACCTCGAAGAGGCCGTGCGGGTGCTCTGCGACGAGATCTCCAAGATCACCGACGAGCCGGTCGAGCGCATCGCCGACGCCGCGACCAGCGCGGTGCCCGGTGAGATCGACGACGACATGGCGATCCTGGTCGTCCGGTCGGGCGGCGGCGAGCTGGAGTTCGAGGAGTCCGACTACCCCGCCCAGCCGATCATGGTCGGTGAGGCGCGGCGCATGGCCCGCAACGCCTTCGAGCGCTGGAACATCCCCGAGGAGAAGGGCGAGCTGGCCTGCCTGCTCGTCTCCGAGGTGGTCACCAACGTCGTGCTGCACGCCGCGTCGGCCAGCGCGCCGCGCCGCGAGCTCGTGCTCGACGGGCCGCCGCTGCCGTTCGACGAGTCATGGGATTTCCCGGAGCTCGAAGTCGACCTCGATCTCGACCTCGGCCGCGAGGGCATCGCCGCCCTCAACGCCGCGGCCGACCCCGAGAAGAAGTTCACGCTCCGGCTGCGCCGCGGCGGGGAGTCGATCTGGGTCGAGGTGTTCGACCAGGATCTCCGGCTGCCCCGCATCCGCAGCGCCGGGGAGAACGACGAAGGCGGGCGAGGGCTTTACCTGGTCGACCAGCTGGCCCGGCGCTGGGGTTCCCGGCCCACCCCCGACGGGAAGGCCGTCTGGTTCGAGATTCCGGTCGGCGGTCGCTGAGCTGGCTTTCCCATGGTTTCGGTGTTTGACTCGAAGCCATGGAGCTGGTCTACCGCCGCACCGGAGCCGGCCCGCCCCTCGTGCTGATGCACGGGATCGGGCACCACTGGCAAGCCTGGCAGCCGGTCATCGGCCTGCTCGCGCGGCACCACGACGTGATCGCCGTCGACCTGCCCGGGTTCGGCGCCTCCCCGCCCCTGCCGCCGGGCACGATCTCCACCGCCGAGTCGCTGGCCTACGCCGTCGAGGCCTTCTGGCACGACCTCGGCATCGAGGAACCCCACGTCGCGGGCAACTCCCTCGGCGGCTACCTCGCCCTCGACATGGCCTCGCGCGGGGTCTGCCGTACGGCCACCGCGATCTCCCCGGCCGGATTCTGGTCACGGACCGAGCTGCTCTGGCTCCGCAGTGTGCTCAAGACGATGCGGATGGGGCCGATCACCCGGAAGGGCCTGGGCCTGGTCGTCGCCCATCCCGAACGGGTGTCCGACGAGGTGCTGCACGCCGGGTGGCTGGCACTCAAGGAGGCCCCCGGCTTCTTCGAGACGCTCGACGCGTTCTACTGGATGCCGCCGCCCGCGCCGCCGAAGGCGCCGGTCACGATCGCCTGGGGCGAGAAAGACCGGTTGTTGCCCAAACGGCAGGCGGTCAGGGCCGGGAGGTGGGCGCAGAAGCGGGTGCACCTGCTGTCCGACTGCGGGCACGTGCCGATGACCGACGACCCCGAGCTGGTGGCGCAGATGCTGCTCATGGGAGCACGCGCAGCGAACTGACGACCGTGGTGATGTCGGGCCACAGGCGTTTGTGGGTCTCCGGGATGGTGATCCAGAGGACCGACGGGCGGTCGGCCCCGGTCTCCACCGCGACGGCGACGGCCAGCTCCAGCTCCGCCTTGCGCCCCAGCTCGCTGGGCGGCATGCGCATCTCGCGGGCCACCAGCCAGCCGCGGGGCACCCGCTGCGAGGCGATGTCCTTGCCCTTGGTGCCGCGCGGGAAGTTGTTCTCCTGCTTGTAGTCGAGCATCGCGACGGCCGCGTCGTAGGGGCTGTCGCCTCCGTCGACGTCGCTCCACAGGCGCTGGGCGTCGATGTCGGCGAACCACTCGCTGTCGAGGTCGGGGCCGTACTCCTCGGTGACGAAGGTCTGGCGGGTGGAGTAGCGGCCCTCGGAGAACAGGCCCTCCGGCTGGCCCTTGGCGGGGTTCCAGGGTTTGCCGAGCTCGGCGTAGCGGAGGCGGGCCTTGCGGTCGCGGACCTCGCCGATCACCGGGGACGGGGTGCCGGAGTACTTCTTGAGGCGGACGACGGCGCCTTCGGGGATGCGGTCGACCGCCAGGGCGGGCGAGGGCGACGGGGTCGGCTTCGGGGTCGGCGTGGGGGTGGTCGCCTCTGGCGTGGGGGTGGCCATGGCGACCGGGGTCGGCGGCGTGACCGGGTCGGGGTCGGGCAGCGCGGACCGGGTCTCGCCCGAGTTCGCGGCCAGCGAGATGCCGGCGATCACCTGGGTGACCAGGAGAGCGCCGCCGAGCAGGTTGGCCCACACCGGAACGCGGACGTAGAGGCGGCGGGCCCTGGGGGAGACCATCGGCATGTCAGCCCGCCTTCGGCAGCAGGACCAGGCCCGCCTTGCGGGCGTCGCGCACGCTCTGGCGCAGCGCGGCCTCGACCCGGGCGGCCTTCTCGGTCAACGCGTCGATCTCCTCGGTGGCCAGGCGGTCGCGGACGGTCCGGGCCAGCAGCTCGGTGTAGGCGTCGCCGTCGTCGGCCAGGTCCTGCAGGGTCTGCCACTCCTGGTAGGCGTCGTCGGCGGCCATCACCCGCAGGGCGTAGTCCTCCAGCGCCTCGATGCGCTCGGTCAGCGAGTCGGTGGCGACCTTCATGGCGTTCTGGTGGGTGGCGAGCATCTCGCTGATGCGGTCGGTGACCTTGCCCTTGCGGGCGGCCCGCTGTTCGCGGCGCAGCCGGGTCATCTCGGCGAGGGTCTCGGCGATCTCCCACTCCTGGCGGGGGAGGGTGACGGTGTTGGCGATGTCGTCGAGCAGGCCGGCCCGGTTGACGCTCGATTCGAGCACGGCGGCGACCGCCTTCTGGGTGCGCTCCAGCAACTCGGCGTCGCGGAGGTGCAGGTCGGCGATGTAGCGGCCCTGGTGTTCGCGGGCCAGCTTGGCGACGGGCGATTCGCCGGACAGGGCGAGTAATACGAGGAATGCCACCGCCTCGACCGCGAGGCTCATGGCGAAGGCGGGGGCGAAGCCGTAAAAGAACCAGATCATCAGCTGGACGACCTGGAGAGTCGCGCCGAGAGGGAACCACCACCGGCCGTGGAGGCGGCCGATCACGACGGGCAGGAACCCCCACAACGAAGCCGACAGCAGCGCCTTCCAGGCGTCGGCGCCGATCCGGCCGCCCCAGCGGGGGCGGCCGGGCACCGGGTGCAGGTATTCGGGCGAGGCGGCCATGAGCGCCCTGTCGGCGGGGGGCAGGGCCGGATCGAACGCGGGTTTCATCGGATGGTCTGGCCCCAGATCAAGAGCATGGCGATGATGAAGACGATCATGACGCCGCCGTAGGCGACGGCGCCCAGCCGGAAGAACCGGCGCACCTTGTTCAGCAGCCAGGCCGCCAGGAACGCCAGGAAGACCAGCAGGATCAGCCCGGTGATTTCCATGGGGCCAGTATGAAGCTTTACCGCCGCTTTTGGATCGGTTCAGAACCCGAATGATCTGCCGATGATCTCCTTCATGATCTCGGTGGTGCCGCCGTAGATGGTCTGGACGCGGGCGTCGAGCCACGCCTTGGCCACCGGGTACTCGGTCATGTAGCCGTAGCCGCCGTGCAGCTGCAGGCAGCGGTCGATGACCTTGTTCTGCAGTTCGGTGGTCCACCACTTGGCCTTGGCGGCGTCGACCGGGGTCAGGGTGCCGGCGTTGAGGGCGGTCACGCAGGTGTCGACGTAGAGGCGGGCGATCTCGACCTCGGTGGTCAGCTCCGCGAGCACGAACCGGGTGTTCTGGAAGCTGCCCAGGTTCCGGCCGAACGCCTGGCGGTCGCGGCAGTAGTCGATCGTGGTGGCCAGCACGGCCTCGGCGGCGGCGACCGCGACCACCGCGATCGACAGGCGCTCCTGCGGCAGGTTGCCCATCAGCTGGAAGAAGCCCTGGCCGTCGTCGGGCCCGAGACGGTTGGCGGCCGGGACGCGGACGTTCTCGAAGAACAACTCGGCGGTGTCCTGCGCCTTGAGGCCGACCTTGTCGAGGTTGCGGCCCCGCTGGAAACCGGGCATGCCGCGCTCGACCACGAACAGGGTGGTGCCGCGCGCCCCCGCCGCCGGGTCGGTCTTGGCCACCACGACCACCAGGTCGGAGTTGATGCCGTTGGTGATGAAGGTCTTCTGGCCGTTCAGGACGTAGTCGTCGCCGTCCTTCTCGGCGGTGGTCCGGATGCCCTGGAGGTCGCTGCCGGCCCCCGGCTCGGTCATCGCGATGGCGGTGATCAGCTCGCCGCTCACGAAGCCCGGCAACCAGCGGGCCTTCTGCTCGTCATTGGTCAGGTCGACGAAGTAGGGGGCCATCACGTCGTTGTGCAGGCCGAAGCCCAGGCCGCTGGCGCCCGCCCGGATGATCTCCTCGATGACGACGACGTTGAACCGGAAGTCGGTGATCCCGATGCCGCCGTGTTCCTCGGGGACCGACATGGCGAACATGCCCAGGTCGCCGGCCTTCTTCCAGATCTCGCGGGGGACGATGCCGTCCTTCTCCCACTGCGCGTGGTTCGGGATGACTTCGCGACTCATGAAATCGCGCACGGTCTCACGGAAGAGCTCGTGCTCCTCCTCGAAGAGGGTTCGCTCCATGACAAGCAGAATACGATTCTGTTACCCCTCGGAACATGCTGGGGAGCGCATCACAAGTGCGCCACGTTCCCACCAATCCTCTTCCTTAACCCCATAAGATCTACCTTCGGTTTGGTATGCCGCGATATCGGAGTGTGGGCAATGCGGTGGGAACGGATGCGTCGGCGGTGGGCCGCCCTGGGAGCGGTGGGTATTGCCACTGCTGGCGCACTGATCGTCTTCCCCGGCACCAGCCAGGGTTCGGCAGAAGGTCCCTACTACTTCAAGTGCGTCGGCCCGCTGGCCGACGGGCAGACGATCGCGGCGTCGATCTCTCTGTCGTCCAAGGAACTGACGGTCGGTCAGCAGCTGGTCATCAACTGGCAGCTCGGTGACGCGCAGCGCAGCGTGAAGGTCCCCGACCCGTTGAACCCCAACCACGACAAGGGTGGTCACCTGGCGGTCACCGCCCGGGTGACGGCCCACGGCGTGTGGACCGGCCAGGGTGCGATCGACTCGACCGGCACCCGCCTGGTCCCGGCCGACGACCTGCGCACGGGCAAGCCGTTGTCGCTGGGGCTGGTCTCGCCGGGTCTGGCGACCGCCGAGCGGGCGGGCTCCGGGTCGATCGAGGTCGGGCCGATCATCCTCGACCTCGCCGACGTCGAGTCGACGTGGAACAACGACTTCACCCCGGTCGGCGACTTCTCGTACTGGTACGGCCCGGGCTGGAACAAGATCCCCGACCCGAACGCCTACTTCGGCAAGACCCACTACGAGCAGGACCTCCGCGAGGCCAAGGACGAGGGCGACGAGGCGACCTTCACCTTCGTCGGCACCGGCGTCGACCTCTTCGGCGACAAGAAGAACGACATGAGCGAGTTCACGCTCGTCACCGACCAGGGCAACCCGCCCGACGAGGCCTCCGAGCGCTACAACGCCTACTGGCAGGTGGCCGGCGAGCGCCGCGTGCTGGAGAAGTTCACCGCGGCCACCGACCTGCCCTACGGCAAGTACACCGTGAAGATCAAGAACCAGACCCAGGACAAGTTCGCCCGCGTGGACGCCTGGAAGGTGTACGCCAACACGGCCGACAACCTGAACGCCTCGCCCTACCGCACGGTCTGCAGCCCCGAGCCGAAGTTCCCGCTCATCCCGCTGACGGTCACCGAGGGCGGCAGCACGACGCAGTCCCCGTCGCCCGACCCCTCCGGCGACCCGTCGCAGACCCCCTCCGGGAACCCGTCGGTCACGCCGTCGACCACCCCGTCGACGACCCCCTCGACCCCGCCGACCGGCTCGCCGACGCCCACCGGCAACCAGAGCCGGCCGCCGGCGCCGCAGGAGAACTTCACGCCGCTGGTGTCGGTGATCGTGCAGGGCACCCCGACCCCCACGGCGACCACGACCGTGACCCTGACCTCGACCCCGACCGTGGCGCAGGTGGCGATCACGCCGCTGGGCGGCGCGCAGACCGGTGAGGCGCCCGAACGGTCGAACCCCGGCGCCGCGGTGCTGGTGGCCGGAGCGTTGCTGCTGATGGGCGGCATGCTGAGCGGATTCAAGCTGCTGCGCAGGCGCGCGGCCCACGCCGGGGAGCGGTGATGACGGACAAGCGCAACCCCTATCCGACGCCCGACCCCGAGCCGGAGGAGGAGCAGCCGAAGCCGGCCTCTCCCGGGGCGATCGTGCAGCACCCCTACGACCGGCTGCTCAAGGCGACCGGGCACAAGCTGGTGAAGGGCGACAGCGGCGACAAGCCGGCCATGCCCATCAACCCCACGGCCGACGAGGCCGCCGACGCGACGGACACCGCGGACACCGCGGACACCACGGCGATTCCGGCGGCTTCCGCAGGTGACGCGCCCGGCGCGGTCGCGCCGGGTGGTGTGGTCATGGTCCCGAGCGGGTCCGTGCCGCCGGGCATGGTGCCCGTCGTGATGGTGCCGGTGAACCAGGTCCCGGGTGCTCCCGTCGCGGGTGTTCCGGGCGTGCCCGGTGCTCAGGTGCCCGGTGCTCAGGTTCCGGGGGCCGCCGTTCCCGGCGCGGGTGTTCCCGCTGCGGGTGTCCAGGGCGCGGTGCCCGGGGCGCAGGCCGGTGCGGCGGGCGTTCCCGGTGCTCAGGTTCCCGGTGCTCAGGTTCCCGGTGCTCAGGTTCCCGGTGCTCAGGTTCCGGGTGCGGGTGTTCCGGTGGGGGCGGTTCCGGTTGCCGGTACGCCGGCCGGGCAGGTCGTGCCCGTCATCCAGGTCCCGGCGCAGGCGCCGCCGCCCGGTGGCATGTCCAAGCGCACCCTCACGGCGCTGCTGGTCGGCGGCTCCTTCAGCGGCATCGCGGCGATCATGGCCGGGCTGCTGATGGTGCTCTCGCCGACGGCGCCGATCGAGGAACCGGCCGACGAGGTCAACATCCAGGCTGCCGGCAACTCCTACGTCATCCCGCCGACCGTGGGCCCCGGCGGCCCCGGGGTGCCGCTGACCGCGGCCGACCCGACCGCGCCGCCGCCGCAGCCGGCCACCCAGCCGGTCGCCCCGCTGACCCTGTCGCCGCAGGTCGTGGCGCAGGCGAACGGGGTGGGGCTCAACGTCGAGGTGCCGAAGCCGGCCGAGAAGGCGAGTCCCGGGCCGAAGGTGACCGCGCCCAAGTCGTCGAAGCCGCTGAAGATCAGCATTCCGGCCGTCGGCGTGAACCGGGCCAAGATCGGCACGGTGGGCGTGACCAAGAAGGGCGAGATCGCGACCCCGTCGATGGCCAAGCCCAAGGAGACCGCCTGGTACAAGTTCGGGCCCGCCCCCGGCGACCAGGGTCCGGCCGTCATCCTCGGGCACGTCAACACCCGCTCGGGCGCGGCCGTGTTCAGCCGGCTGCGGGACATCAAGCGCGGCAACAAGATCAGCATCCTGCGCGCTGACGGTAAACTGGCGGTCTTCACCGTCGACGGCGTCGAGCAGGTCAGCAAGAAGGCCTTCCCGACCAAGCGTGTCTACGGGAACACCATCACTTCGAGCCTTCGGTTGATCACGTGTGGTGGTGCCTACAATGCGAAGACCCATCACTACACCGACAACATCGTCGTCTACGCGACCCTGACCGAGGTCCGCGGGTAGACGGCGTTATCCGGGGGCAAGCGATGAGGATGCTGAAGACTCGCGCCCGTTTCGCCGTGCGCGGAGCGGGCGCCGGGGCCGCCGCCGCCCTGCTGTTACTCGGCCTCCCCGCGCTGGCCGGGAACAGCGACGGCACGACGACCTACTCCTGCGTCAAGGGCGCCGAGACGTCGTCGACGCCCTACCAGGTGCGGGTGATTTTAGGCGGGCCCGACCAGCCGACCCCGAGCGCGCCCGTGTCGGTGCTGTGGAGCCTGCTCCCCGCGACGCCGACGGCCAGCGGCGGGCCCGTCCTGAGCCTGCCGACCCCGCTGGCCGTGGGCGACCAGGTCGCCGCCTTCGGCGTGCTGCGGGCCACCGGCCCGGCCATCGACGGCTCGACCCCCACCCCGACCCCCACTCCCAGCCAGACCCCGAGCACGACGCCCAGCGGCTCGGGCAGCCAGACCCCCAGCCAGACGCCCAGCACCACCCCCAGTTCGACGCCGAGCCAGACGCCGAGCCGGACGCCCAGCACGACCCCCAGCCAGACCGCGAGCCGGACCCCCAGCACCACTCCCAGCCAGGACCCCGACGAGTCCGGCGACGACCCGGTGTACGCCGGTGCGACCGCCAACGCCACGGTGACGGTGGCCACCCCGGTCACGCAGGGCGCCACCGTGTGGCCGATCCCGCCGCTCGTCGGCGTCGTCACCCCCGAGGCGACCGGGGTGTTCGAGGTGTCCGCCCGTGAGTTCACGGTGCGGGTCAAGCCCTCGGGGGCCTCGACCGAGAGCGTGCTCTACAACTGCTCCCTGCCCGACACCGCCACCCCGGTCGCGTTGAAGATCACCGTGGTGGCGTCGCCGACTCCGACGTCGTCCACGACCCCCAGCTCGACCCCGACCCCCACGCCGACCGGCAGCGGCACGCCGACCCCCAGGGGCACGGTGACCGCCACCGCCACGGTGACCGCGCCCACGCCCGTCGACCGCTCCACCCGGACCGCGACGGCGACCGTCACGGCTCAGGTCGAGACCCCCGACGGAGGCGTCGCGACCGGTGGGGGAGGCTCTCTCGGGCCCGACGGGCGGGTGCTCGTGCTGGCCGGAGGCACCGTCACGCTGGCCGCGATGGTGGGAGGGCTGATGCTCAGGAGACGTGTGGTTTCTTGACGAAATCTTGACTGATTGTCGTCAGAGTGGGGGTTATCCCTGCCTTCTCCCAGGCTTTGTCCCTAGGATCTCCCCATCCGCCATGAAACGGTCATCGAATCTGAAACGGAGAGAGTCAGTGCTGAAGTGCAAGGCACGGCGACGCATCGCTACCAAGGCCGCCGCCGCCGGTGTGGTCAGTGCTGGTCTTCTTCTTGGTCTCGGTCCCATGCTCAGCAGCGCCACCGCCGACACGAAGACGGTGACCTACAGCTGCGCCGCCTCGCTCGGCGGCGCCGCGATCGGAACCGGCGTCGACTATGACGTGATCGTCAACCTGACCGCCGCGACGGCCGCGACCATCGGAACCGGATTCCCGGCGACCGTGGCGTTGAGCGGCGACGACCGACCGGCCGCCCCGGTCGCGATCCCGACGACGGTGCAGATCCAGGTGATCACCGAGATCGAGGTCAAGGGCAACGGCGGCGCGGCCGCGGTCGCCGCGACGGTGACCCCGACGGCCACGCTGATCCCGACGGCGGAGATCTCCTCGGGTGCGACGCTCCCGCCGCTGCCGACCACCACGGCCACCATCACCCCCTCGACCGGTACGACCCAGCTCACCCTCACGGCGAAGAACTTCACCATCCGCCTGGTGGGCACCGGCAACACCGAACTCGGCAAGTACGTCTGCAGCCTCCCCGCGGCGGGTGGGGCCGTCACCCCGACCCCGGCCAGCGCGACCCTGAGCGTCACGACGGCCGGCACCAGCCAGACCCCGACGCCGACTCCCACTCCCACGCCGACCCCCACGCCGTCCACGTCGAACACTCCGACGCCCCGGGCCACCCGGACGGTGACCGAGACGGCCACGGCTCCCGCGCCCGACGACCAGGTCGAGACGCCCGACGGCGGCGTGGCCACCGGCGGCGGCGGCATGCTCGGCCCCGACGGCCGGGTGTTCGTGCTGACCGGCTCGGCGATCGTGCTGGCGGCCGGCATCGGCGGACTGATGCTGCGTTCCCGGCGACGGCCGCAGCAGGGATGAGGCGCCGGTGACCGGCTATTACCCGCAGGATCCGAATCAGCCGCAGGGCTACGTCTACTACCAGCAGGTGCCGGCGCCGCAGCCGGAGCCTGAGGGGAAGAACGGCACTCAGCTCGTCCGGTTGGTGCTGATCATCGCCGCGGTGGCCGGTCTCCTGACGGTCGGGCTCGGTCTGGTGTTCATCCTGGGCAACCCGGAGGAGTACAACGAGCCCGATCGGGTCAATCTCAAGGTCGCCGGCGGCATGCTGCCCGAGGTGGGCCGCGGCGGGGGTCCCGAGCTGCCGCAGGCCGTGCCCGAGGCACCGGCCCCGCTGCCCCCGCTGACGCCGGTCGCCCCCATGAGCCAGCCGTCGTCGCCGAAGCGCCTGATCGTCAAGCGGCTGAACATCGACGCGCCGGTGCGCTCGGTAGGCCTCGACAAGACCGGCGCGATCGAGCCGCCGCCGCTGGCCAACACCAACCTCGTCGGCTGGTACCGGAACGGGCCGACCCCGGGCTCGGCCGGTCCGGCCACGCTGGTGGGTCACCGGGACACCGCGACCGCGCCGGCGGTGTTCAACCGGTTGGACGAGCTGAAGTACGGCGACACCATCGAAGTGGTCCGGCAGGACGGGACCGTCGCGATCTACACCGTCGGCGGCATCGAGCAGGCCGACAAGACGACGTTCCCGACCGAGCGGGTCTACGGCGACAGCGACATGGCCGAGCTCAGATTGATCACATGTGCCGGAACATTCAACCGCACCACCCGTCACTACGTGGACAATGTCATCGTTTACGCGACGATGACAGGGACCGGCCTAGCCTCGTCCTGACTTCTACGTAAGTGAGGGGCACATGGGTCTTCTCTCCAATCTGCTGCTGCCCGGCCGTCTCCGCACCGGCCCCACGGTCGTGGTGCCGGCCAAGACCAAGCCCGAGGCGATCCTGGAGATCGTCCGGCTGGCCGACCCGCAGGCGGAACTCGACGGCGCCGACGTGCTGGCCGCCGCGACCCGCATCCACGACGGCGTCGAGCTCACTCCCGACCTGCAGAAGAAGCTCGGCCTCGACGGCGAGGAGAAGCTCTGGGCCCACCGCGTGGTGGCCGAGCGCCCGCTGCCGGTCGACTATTACGACAAGCTGCTGGCGGCGGGCCTGGCCTACCGCCTGGGCGGCTACTGCCTGTGCGAGGGCTCGGCCGACGACCCGGCCGAGGACGTCGAGCTGGAGTACGTGGTCTACCTCCCGGCCGTCGAGGAGTCGGACCTGACCCCGGCCCTGGAGAAGATCCTCGGCACCGAGGAGGACGCCGCAGAGGTCCCCGAAGGCGACACTCTTGACGACACCTCCGCGAACGCCGCAGAAGCCCCCGAAGGCGACACTCTCTCCGAGGCCCCCTCGAACGCCGCAGACGCCGCCGACGGCGCGGACAGCGCCATCGAGGGCGCTTCCCCGGAAGCCGCCGCGACCGAGCCGGAGGGCGCCGTCACGGAAGCCGGAGATGAATCCAGCGCCGTCAAGGCCGACGCCGGAGACGAGACCGATGACGCCTCCAAGGCCGCTTCCGTGGACGATGCCGGTGACTCCGCCGATGCCGATGCCGATGCCGATGACGACGCCGGCGAAGTAGACCAGGACCAGGCCGCCCCCGCCGCGGCGCGCACATCGCGCTGGTCCTCCGACGGCGTCTACGAGGCCGCGGGTTTCCGCGTCTCGGTGACGCCCGTGCACCGGTTCCCCGCCGCCGTCGCCGGGCTCATGCCCTACGCCACCGAGGTCGTCAGGATCGCCGTCAGCGCCACCGACGAGCTCGACGGTGACGCGCGGATGCTCGAACCCGGCAACGTCGCCCTGGCCCTCGGGACCGCCCTTGACGGTCCCGTGGTCGACCATTGGGGATTCCAGGTCTTCGAACCGGCCGATCTGCTGCCGCCCAGGAGCGTCTAGGAAGCGACTGTTGTAGCCTCCGAAGTAACGACCGAATGTTGCTCGGTTTCGTGAACAGGTGGAGGCCATCGTGGCAGAGGCGTACATCGTCGGTGCGGTTCGTACTCCCGTCGGCAGGAAGAAGGGCGGGTTGTCGGCCGTCCATCCGGTCGACCTGGCCGCGTATCCGCTGAAGGAGCTCGTCGACCGGACGGGGGTCGACCCGTCCGCCGTCGACGACGTGATCATGGGCTGCGTCATGCAGTTCGGGCCGCAGTCCATGGACATCGCGCGGAACGCGTGGCTGAGCGCGGGCCTGCCCGAGAGCGTGGCGGGCGTCACGATCGACCGGCAGTGCGGGTCGTCGCAGCAGTCGATCCACTTCGCCGCCCAGGGCGTCATGTCGGGTACGCAGGACCTGGTGGTGGCGGCCGGGGTCGAGTCGATGTCGATCGTCCCGATGGGCTCCAGCATCACGGCGGCCCTGGAGAAGGGCATGCCGTTCCCGTTCGGCGAGAAGTGGGTCGAGCGCTACGGCATGCAGGAGATCTCCCAGTTCCGGGGCGCCGAGCTGATGGCCGAGAAGTGGGGCTTCTCCCGCGAGGACATGGACCGCTACGCCTACGAGAGCCACCAGCGCGCCGCCAAGGCCGTCGCGAACGGCTACTTCCGCGACCAGATCGTCCCGGTCAACGGCGTCGAGGACGACGAGGGCCCCCGCCCCGACACGACGCTGGAGAAGATGGGCTCGCTGAAGCTGCTGCGCGAGGGCGGCCGGATCACGGCCGCGACCTCCTCGCAGATCTCCGACGGCGCCGGCGCGATCCTGGTGGCCTCGGAGCAGGCCGTACGCGACCACAACCTGACCCCCAGGGCCCGGATCGTCACCCTGGCGCTCACCGGCGACGACCCGGTCTACATGCTGACCGCGCCGATCCCGGCGACGAAGAAGGCGCTGAAGCGGGCCGGGCTGAGCATCGGCGACATCGACGTGGTCGAGATCAACGAGGCGTTCGCGCCGGTCCCGATGGCGTGGACGAAGGAGCTCGGCGCCGACCCCGACAAGACCAACCCGAACGGCGGCGCGATCGCGCTGGGTCACCCGCTGGGCGGCACCGGCGCGATCCTGATGGCCAAGCTGCTGCACGAGCTGGAGCGCACCGGCGGCCGCTACGGCCTGCAGACGATGTGCGAGGGCGGCGGTCAGGCCAACGTGACGATCATCGAGCGGCTCTAGCGCTCGGGGCAGACGTCGATCAGGTGCCCTTCCGGGTCGGCGATCACCGTCCAGTGGTCGCCGCCCGGCTGGAACTCGGGCTTGGTGGCGCCCAGCGCGAGATACTCCTCCACCGCCTTGGCGACGTCGGGCACCCGGACGTCGAAGTGGAACTGCTTGCCCGGCCCCGGCCACGCGGCCGCGGTGCGCTCGGGGACCTGCTGGAAGTAGAGGGTCGTGGTGCCGTCGCCGATGGCGCTGTACTCGTCCTGGGAGTGCTGGACCTCGAAACCGAGGATGGTGGCGTAGAACTCGGCGAGGGTCTTCGGTTCGGCGCAGTCGATGTTCACTGCGATCAGTTTCGCGATCGTGGTCATGCGCCAGATCCTCCTCGCGATACCTGCCAGGGCGTGTCAGGAATTCCGGGCGCGGTCGAATCGCGGATGACCAGCCGGGTCGGCATGCTGTGCACGCCCGGCGTGGCCCTGCCGTCGATGGCGGCGAACAGGTGCTGGGCGGCCGTGTGGCCGAGGCGCTCCAGGTCGGGGTCGATCGTGGTGAGGGTGGGCCGGGTCTCCTCCGACAGCACCTCCCAGTTGTCGTAGCCGACGACCGCGATGTCGTCGGGCACCCGCCGGCCGCGTTCCCTGGCGGCCTCGATGAAGCCGGCGGCGATCTGGTCGTTGCCGCAGAACACCGCGTCGATCGCGGGGTCGTTCAGCAGCAGCATGTCGGCCGCGAGCCGGCCCCAGCGTTGTGACCACGCGCCGTAGAGGGTCTCGCCGGCCTGTGCCAGGCCGGCCTCCTCCAACGTCTCCTGTACGCCCTCCGCCCGGTCGGTGGCCGCCTTGTAGGTGACGGGCCCGGTGATGTGGGCGATGCGGGTGCGCCCGGTCGCGATCAGGTGGCGGACGGCCAGCCGCGCGCCGCCTTCGTCGTCGGGCACGAACGACACGTCGGCGGGATCGTCGGAGGGCGCGTAGGCGTACACGACCGGAACCGGCACGTCCTTGGTGATGGACGGGCGGGGGTTGGTGCTCTCGCCGACGACGATGAGGCCGTCGACGCGGCGGGACAGCAGGGTGCGGATGTAGTGCTGCTCGCGGATGGCGTCGCCCCGGGCGTCGCAGAGGAGCACCGCCATCTCCCCGGCTCCGAAAGCGTTTTCCGCACCAAGGAGGACCGGGATGCCGAACCGGCCGACCATGTCGCTGGTGAGCAGCCCGACGGTGCGCGTCTGCCCGCTGAGCAGGCCCTGAGCCAGCAGATTGGGCTGGAAGCTGAGCTGGGCCGCCGCGTCGAGAACCAGTTGCCTGGTGGTGGCCCTGACGTCGTCGCGGCCGTTGAGCGCCTTGGACGCCGTGGCGACGGAGACGCCCGCCAGGGCGGCCACGTCGGTTATGGTCGCACGTCTCGTCGTCACTCCCGAAAACCCTTTCGCCTGACACTTGCTGGTCAAACGGCATCATACCCGGCAAACCGTTGACAGTGATGCAGGTTTCTTCTACGTTACGAAAACCTTTTAGGTGATTTCGGTCGTTCGTTCGGGGGGTATCGGAAGGAGCAGGGCCATGAGGTCACGTGTGCTGGTCAGCGCTGCCGTGGTCGCGTTGGTGTCGTTGGTGTCGGCGTGCGGCGGTTCGGGTGGTGGCGAACAGCAGCAGGCCGCCGGGCAGTCCGCCGCCCCCGACGCGGGCGTCGAGGTGACGATGTGGACGCGGGCGGCCACCCAGGCCCAGAGCGAGCGGTTGGTCCAGGCCTACAACGCGAGCCACAAGAACCAGGTGAAACTGACCGTCATCCCGACGGACAACTACCAGCCGAGGGTCGCCGCGGCGGCCGGCGCGGGCCAGTTACCCGACATCTTCGCCTCCGACGTGGTGTTCGTGCCCAACTACACCTCGCAGGGCCTGTTCATGGACATCACCGACCGGGTCGCGGCGCTGCCGTTCAAGGACAGCCTGGCCCCCTCGCACATGAAGCTCGGCACCATGGAGGGGAAGAACTACACCCTCCCGCACACGCTCGACCTGTCGGTCTGGTTCTGGAACAAGGACCTCTACGAGAAGGCCGGGCTCGACCCGGAGAAGGGCCCGACCTCCCTCAAGGAGTTCGCCGAGCAGGCCACCGCCGTCGACGAAAAGCTCGGCAAGGACGGCAAGGTCAGCGGCACCTTCTTCGGCGGCAACTGTGGCGGCTGCTACGTCTTCACCTTCTGGCCCTCGGTGTGGGCCGCCGGCGGCCAGACGCTCAACCCGGAGGGCACCGAGTCCCTCAACGACAAGTCGCCGATGACCGACGTGTTCGCGATCTACCGCGGCCTGTTCGAGAAGGGCGTCACCGGCGCGACCACCAAGGAGGAGCAGGGCCCGACCTGGACCGGCTTCTTCCCCAAGGGTGAGATCGGCGTCATGCCGATGCCGTCGACGACGCTCGGCTCGATGCCGGCCGACATGAAGATCGGCGTCGCGCCCATCGCCGGCCCCGACGGCGGCGAGTCGACCTTCGTGGGCGGCGACTCCGTCGGCATCTCGTCCACCAGCAAGAACGCCGACGCCGCGTGGGACTTCCTGTCCTGGTCGGTCTCGGACGAGGCCCAGGTCGAGGTCATGGCCAAGAACAAGGACGTGCTCGCCCGGGTCGACCTGGCCAACAACAAGTACTCCGCCGAGGACCCCCGGGTGGTCCTGATCAACTCGCTGGTCGGCAAGGGCCAGACCCCGATGGCGCTGAAGTTCGGCGAGAGCTTCAACGACCCGCAGGGGCCCTTCCTCCGCCTCGCCCGTGAGGCGATCTTCGGCGACGCCGCCAAGGTGACCGAGCTCAACGCTGCGATCAACGCCTCCCTGCAGTCATGACGACCCTGACACGTCCCCGTGGGCGTGCGGCGCGCGGCGGTTCCTCCGCCGCCGCTGCGCCGCCGCCCTGGTGGCGCCGTCAAGGAGCACAGGGCTGGTTGTACGCCGGCCCGACCGCCCTCATCGTGGTCGTGCTCTTCCTGGCGCCGCTCGTCCTCGTCGGCTGGATGTCACTGAACCGGTGGCCCCTGCTGGGCGAGGCCAAGCTCAACGTCCCGGCCAACTACACCAAGATCGCCGACAACCCGCTCTTCGCCGACGCCGTGTGGTTCACGCTCAAGTACACCGTGATCATCACGGTCGTGCTCTCGCTGTTCGCGCTGGGCCTGGCTCTGCTCGTCCAGGAGCGCAGGCCCGGCGTGGGGTTCTTCCGCACCGCGTTCTTCCTGCCCGGGGCGGTCGGCTTCGCGGCGGCGGCGCTGCTCTTCTACGGCATGCTCAACAGCGACTTCGGCCCGATCGACCCGATCCTGCGGACCCTGGGGATCATCGACGAACCGGTGAGCTGGATCGGCACGCCGAACATGGCGCTGTTCTCCACGATCACGCTCGTGCTCTGGCGCTTCGCCGGGTTCAACATGCTCATCCTGCTCACCGGCCTGCAGGCCATCCCGGTCGCGGTGTACGAAGCGGCCAGGACCGACGGCGCGAGCCGCTGGGTGATCTTCCGCCGGATCACGCTGCCGCTGCTGCGCCCCACGATCGCGCTGATGCTGATCATGAGCATCACCGGCTCGCTGCTGGCCTTCGACCAGTTCTTCATCTTCACCAACGGCGGCCCGGACAACAGCACCGTCTCGATGGTCATGGTCATCTATCGCGACGCCTTCCTCCGGTTCGACCTCGGCGGCGCGGCCGCCCTGTCGGTCGTGCTGCTCATCGCCCTCGTCGCGCTCAACGCCCTGCAGATGCGGGTGCTCAGGAGGCCGGAGTGAGGTACTACACCACCATGTCGGCCCTGGCCGTGCTGTTCCTGTTCCCCCTGGTGTGGAGCGGGTGGGCGTCCATGGAGGAGCCGGGCAACTACGTCGAGATGGCCCGGTTCGGCGAAGGGCTCGGCACCTACCTGAGCAACAGCGTGCTGGTCTCGGTGATGACCGTCGCGGGCACCCTGGTCGTCTCGGCGCTCGGCGGCTACGCCTTCGCCCGGTTCGCCTTCCCCGGCAAGAACCTGCTGTTCCTGGCCACCCTGGCGATCCTGATGGTGCCGTACGCGACCGTGCTGATCCCGCTGTACGTGCTGCTCGGCTACATCGGGCTGCAGAACTCCCTGGTCGGCGTGGCCCTGGTGTTCGTCATGTTCCAGTTGCCGTTCGCGCTGTTCATGATGCGCAACGCCTTCGAGGCGCTGCCGAAGGAACTGGAGGAGGCGGCGCTGGTCGACGGCTGCACCACCTTCCGGGCGTTCGTCCGCATCCTGCTCCGGGCGGTGCGGCCGGCCATGGTCACCGTCGGGCTGTTCGCGTTCCTGGCGTCCTGGAACGACTTCTTCGCCCCGCTGATCCTGCTCAACGACGGCGCCAGCTTCACGCTGCCGGTCGCGGTGGTCAGCATGACGCAGAACACGTTCGGCGCCATCGACTACGGCATGTTGCAGGCCGGCGTCATGGTCATGGCGATCCCCTGTCTGCTGCTCTTCCTCGTCCTCCAGCGCCACTACGTGCGCGGATTCATGTCAGGAGCTCTGCGTGGCTAGTCCTGTGCTGCCCTCCTCCGGCGTGCTGTCCCCCCTCGGCCTGGACGCCGTGCGCCTCGCGCCCGGCTTCTGGGGCGACCGGGTCGTGCTGAACCGCGAGGTCACCATGGCCCACTGCCAGGAATGGATGGAGAAGGAGGGCTGGATCGCCAACTTCCGGGGCGAGTTGCCACGTCGCGGCCGGGAGTTCAGCGACTCGGAGATCTACAAGCTGCTGGAGGGCCTGGCCTGGGCCGACCACCCGGCGCTGCCGGAACTGGCCGGGATCGTGGCCCGCGCCCAGGAGGCCGACGGCTACCTCAACACCCGCTGGAGGCACGCCCGCTACACCGACTTCGAGTGGGGCCACGAGCTCTACTGCTACGGCCACCTCATCCAGGCCGGGGTCGCCCGCCTGCGCACGCACGGCGAGGACGAACTCACCCAGGTCGTGCGCCGGGTCGCCGACCACGTGTGCGACCGGTTCATGGAGACCACCGAGACCTGCGGGCACCCGGTGGTCGAGATGGCCCTGGTCGAGCTCTTTCGGGCGACCGGTGTGGAACGTTACCTGGAGATGGCCCGCCGGTTCGTCGACCGCCGGGGGCTGCCCGCGCTGGCCGACATCGAGTTCGGCCGGAGCTACTTCCAGGACGACGTCCCGGTCCGGCGGGCCAGGGTGTTCCACGGCCACGCCGTGCGGGCGCTCTACCTGGCCTCCGGGGTCGTCGACGTCGCGGTCGAGACCGGCGACCTCGACCTGCTGAAGACCGTCGAGGCGCAGTGGGAGTCGACGATCGCCCGGCGCACCTACCTCACCGGCGGGATGGGCTCGCGCCACTTCGGCGAGTCGTTCGGGGAGGACTTCGAGCTGCCGTCCGACCGGGCCTACTCGGAGACCTGCGCGGGCGTCGCCTCGTTCATGCTCGCCCACCGGCTGCTGCTGGCCACCGGCGACGTGCGCTACGCCGACCTGGCCGAACGCACGCTCTACAACGTGCTGGCCACCTCGCCGGCGCTCGACGGCAAGTCGTTCTTCTACGCCAACCCCCTCCAGGTCCGGGTGCCGGCCGAGCCGCTCGACGGGATCAACCTGGCGGCCGAGGGCGGGCTGCGCTCGCCGTGGTTCACGGTGTCCTGCTGCCCGAGCAACATCGCCCGGACGTTCGCCTCGTTGCCCGCCTACGTCGCGGCGGCCGACGGGGCGGGCGTGCGCGTCCACCACCACACGCCCGCGGAGATCCGGCACGACGGGCTCGTGCTCAACGTGGAAACCGACTACCCGTGGTCGGGCCGGGTCGCCGTCACGGTGGCCGAGGGCGGGACCGGGCCGATCTCCTTACGGGTGCCCGCGTGGGCCGAAGGCGCGACCCTCTCCTACGGCGAGACGCGGCGGGCGGTCCCGCCCGGCTACGCCGTCGCCGAGGTCGACGGCGGGTGGCGTCCGGGCGACGTCATCACCCTCGACCTGCCCGTCGTCTCCCGATGGACGGTGCCGGACGCCCGGATCGACGCGCTCAGGGGCAGCGTCGCGATCGAGCGCGGCCCGCTGGTCTACTGCGCCGAATCGGCGGGGGACGTCCCTCCGCTGGCCGAGGTCGTGGTCCGGCCCGACGCGGCCGTGGAGCACGTGGTCGACGGCGCCGTCGAACTGGACGTCAAAGCGGCGCTCATCTCAGGGGCGCCGACCGGCTGGCCGTACACGGCCGAGAAGGAAACCCCGGACGAGGAGCCGATCACCCTGCGGCTGGTGGCCTACCACCGCTGGGGCAACCACGGGCCCGCGACCATGCGGGTCTGGCTTCCCGTCGACACCGCCCGATCCCGGTACCTGGAGGAAGTCTAAATGAGCACCAGACGCACAGGCAGGGCGCCCACGTGGCTCGCCCTGGCTGCGCTCACTGTGGCGGGCCTGGTCAGCCTGCCTCCCGCCGCCTATGCCGCGTCGCCGATTCTCCCCGGAAACGAAGGCGACGTCGGCGTCTACACCAACGGCCAGAACCACGCGATGGAGATCGGCGACCCGGTCTACGCCAACGTCGGCGACGTCGCCAACCAGGTGAAGCCCGGCGTCCCGTTCACCGCGTCGAGCATGCACCAGTCGATCTTCGACAAGGACCTCGCCGCGGGCGGGACCGACTACTACCTCGACCGCGTCCTGGGCGTGAAGGGTCCCCTCGGGGCGGCCGTGCTGATGACCCGGGGCCGCTCGCTCTACATGCGCGGCGCGAGCAACGCCAACTTCACCACCATGGGCTTCGCCGGCAGCGCGTTCGTCGGCGGCCCGAACAGCCTCGGCAACTTCTACACGGTCACCGTGCCCGGCCAGACCGTGACCGAGGTCAACGCCAACCGGTTCAACGCGCCCTCCCACGCCAAGAGCCAGTACACGGTCGGCAGCACCGGCGTCACCGCCGATCTGACGAAGTTCATCACGTACGAGAACGTCGCGGTCACCGCGATCACCTTCAACAACCCCGGCGAGTCGGCGGCCACGTTCACCGTCCGCGCGGCCTCCCCGCTCGCGACCCAGGCGGGCGGCGGCAACGCCGAACTGACCGGCACGCGGACCATCATGAGTGGTTCGAACAACGGCACCATCGACTCCCCGTGGAACCAGATCAGGGTCAACCTGACCGGAAACGGGTTCACCCGGACCGGCGCCAACCTCGACCGTGAGGTCACCGTCCCGGCGGGCGGCTCCATCTCGCTGTCGGTCGTCGGCGCGGTCACGCAGGACTCGCTGCCGCAGGCGACGACCGAATACAACGCCTACGCCCAGAAGAGCCCGGCCGAAGCGGTCAAGGACGGCATCACCGCCTTCAACCGCCAGTGGGCCAAGGACGTGCCCTACATCGACGTGCCCGACCCGGCGCTCGAAAAGGCCATCGTCTACCGCTGGTGGGGCGAGCGCTACAACAGCCTCGACGCCAACGCGACCGGCTACGTCTACCAGTACCCCACGACGATCGAGGGCGTGAACCTCTACCAGAACGCCGTGGCCCTGACGCAGCCGATGCACCTGCAGGACACCAAGTGGCTGCGGACGCCCTACCTGCCCTATGGCCAGATCCTCAACATCGGTGAGCTCTCGGGCTCCTCGGCGTTCCTGGACAGCCCGGGTCACACCAGCTGGAACAACCACTACTCGCAGTACATCGGCACCGCGGGCCTGGAGGCCTACGGGGTGCACGGTGGCGGCAAGGAGATCGCCCAGAAGTTCGCCCACTACTTCGAGGGCGACGGCAAGGGCCAGCTCGAGCACTACGACGGCAACAACGACAAGCTGATCGCGTACGACACCAACTACATGCCGGGCAACGACTCCGACGCCATCTCCTTCGGGTTCCCGAAGAGCGGCGGCGGCGCGCCGGGCGCCCGGACCATCGAGCGTCCGGAGTCGGCGTACGTGTGGGGCGCCTTCGACGCCGCCCGGCAGCTCTACACGATCGCCGGCGCCGACCAGGCCAAGGTCGACGAGATGTCGACCAACGCCGACGCCATCAAGAACGCGATCCTGACCAAGTTGTGGAGCCCGGACATGAAGATGTTCCTGGCCGCCACCTCACACGGCGCCACCAGCGCCGCCAGCTCCAACGGGACCGCCAACCCGCTGCCGGCCGCCTCGCGCGGGCTGATCCCGGCCAAGGAGTCGAACCTCTACGACGTCTACTCCGAGAACCTGATCCCCTTCGACCAGGCCTCCAAGTACGTCGACGGCTACCGCTTCCTGACCTACGGCGACAACTTCCCGATCTTCCCGTTCTACACCGCCAACCAGTACGACAAGACGGCCTACGGCGTCGGCGGCTCGAACAACTTCTCCAACATCAACTTCACCGTGCAGTACCGCGCGGTGCGGTCGGCCCTGCGGCACTACGACCCGGCGGGCAAGTACATCACCCCGGCCTACGCCAAGCGCCTGCTCGACTGGATGGCGTGGAGCATCTACCCGGCCGGTGACATGCGGGCGCCGAACCAGTCGGAGTACTACTCCAACTGGAACCCGACCACCAAGACGTACAACCGCAACAACCCGAACCACGTGATGCTCGGGAACATGAACTACATCTTCGTCGAGGACATGGGCGGCATCCAGCCGCGCACCGACGACAAGATCGAGCTGTGGCCGATCAACCTGGGCTACGAGCACTTCATGGTCAACAACCTGAAGTACCACGGCCAGGACGTCACCCTCGTCTGGGACCCCGACGGCACCGCCTACGGCCTGGGCTCGGGCTACAGCCTGTTCCTCAACGGTGAGCGCAAGTTCGCCGTCGACAAGCTGGGCCAGGTGACCTACGACCCCAAGACCAACACGGTCACCCCCGGGGCCGGCGTCACCGTCACCTTCACGGCCACCGAGGGCGACGACTTCCCGTCGTCGCTGAACACCCCCATCGAGGACGAGCGCGTCGTCTCCTACCTCAAGACGGCCGGCATCGACCTCACCGAGGACTCGCCGAACCTGGCGAAGGGCGCGAGCCTGACCTCGTCGTACACCCAGCAGGGCGCGCGCCCGGCTTCGTGGCGGCAGTTCCACACGCCCGGTTACAGCTCCACCCAGATGAACTACACCCCCGGCGCCATCAAGGAGCTGGAGCGTCCCGTGGCGCTGGCGGCCGTCAACGACGGGGTGACCGCCAACGAGCCCTACTGGGGCAACTACGGCACCACCGACAAGAACGGCTACGTCGAGCTGAACCTGGGCTCGGCCAAGTCGTTCGACAACGTCAAGGCGTTCTTCGTCAGCGACCGCCAGGCCGGCGGCTACCACGAGCCCGCCCGCTGGTGGGTCCAGGTGCCCGACGGCAACGGCGGCTGGAAGGAGGTGCCGGGTCAGTTCAAGAACCCGGCCGTCTCCACCGCGAAGTTCAACGAGGCGCTGTTCGACTCGGTGACCACCGACAAGGTGCGCATCGCCTTCACCAACAACCCGAGCTACTACACCGCGATCGCCGAGATCCAGGTCTTCGACTCCGGCCGTGAGGTCCCGGACGTCACCAACCAGGCCCCGTCCGTCACCGCCACCCGGGACGCCTCGCAGGACGGCAACCTGTCGACCCGGATCGTCGGCACCGCCTCCGACGACGGCGTGCCCTACGACAACGAGCTCGCCTACGGCTGGGAGACCGTCTCGGCGCCGGCCGGCGCGGGCGTCATCTTCACCGACTCCAAGGCGCTGGCCACCCGCGTGACCGGCACCGTCGAGGGCGACTACGTCTTCCGGTTCTTCGCCGACGACGGCGCGAAGCGCACGACCACGACCGTCGCGGTGACCCTCGCCAAGAAGGCCGTCAGCGCCGAGTTCGGCTCCACGGCCACGATCTCCTCCAGCGGCTCCGCGTCGTGGGAGAACCAGAGCCGCGTCAACGAGGCCACCACGCCGAGCAGCTCCAACCCGGGCTCCGGCAACGGCTGGGGCAACTGGGGCCAGCCGCGCAACGGCACCTCCGTCGCCAACGAGGCCTACCTCCAGTACACCTGGACGGCGCCGGTCCGGCTCTCCTCGACCGACATCTACTGGTACGACGACAACGGCGGCACCCGCCGCCCGACGGCCACCACGTACGCCATCGAGACCTCCAACGACGGCACCACCTGGACGCCCGTCACCCTCACCGGAGGCTCCACGTACGCGGCCGGCCTGAACACCAACGCCTACAACAAGTTCAACTTCACCCCGGTCAGCACGAGCCGCATCCGCATCCGGATCTGGGGCCTGATGACCGGCGGCGCCGGCACCGGCGTGCTGCGCTGGCGCGCCAACGGCGAGACCATCGACTCGGTGGCCTCCCCGGTGCTCATCCGGACCGGCGTCGGCATGATCCCGACCCTGCCCGCGACGCTGGACGCCAAGTACACGAGCGGCGACCCCGCCCAGGTGGCCTTCAACTGGCAGCCCATCACCGCCGACATGGTCGCCGAGACCAACGTCGACCCGTTCGTGGTGTACGGCACCAACGACGCCTACGGCCTGATCGCCGAGGCGCGGGTCTACGTGCGTCCCGAGATGTCGGAGGGCGGCATCTCGATCCAGGGCGCCGAGTCGTTCGAGCAGCACGTCGACGTCGGTGAGCAGCCGGTCCTGCCCACCAAGGTCTCGGTGTCCTACAACGACGGCTCGCGCGACAACCAGGCCATCGGCGTGAACTGGCGGTACAACCCCGCGGTGGTGAACACCGACGGGACGTACACCATCATCGGCGACCTGGTCCTGCCGTCCTACGTCAGCCAGGCGGGCACCACCCAGACCACGCTGAAGCTGGTCGTCGGTGAGGGCGGTCCGCAGTTCGCGACCACCGCCACGCCGAAGACCCAGTGCACGGGCACGAACGCCTACGTCTCGCTCAACGTCCGCAACGACGGCGATGGGCCGCTCACGATCGAGCTCATCACGCCGTACGGATCGAAGACCGTGGCCAACGTGGCGCCGGGCAAGAACGCCTTCCAGTCGTTCAACACCCGCGCCAAGTCGATCCCGGCAGGCACCGCGACCGTGAAGGTCACCGGAACCGTGGGTGGCCAGTCGGTCACCGAGACGGCGACGGTGCCCTACAGCGCGCACAACTGCGGCTAGCACCCCCCGGTGGCGGCGCTCCCCACGGGGCGCCGCCACTCGTGCCGACGGTAAGGAAGAGCACCTTGAAGATCGCCATAAGGGCGGCGGCCGCCGCCTCACTCGTGGCCGCCTGCCTGGTCGGGCTCCCCGGCCCGGCCCATGCCGCCGACTCGTACACCTTCACCAGCACCGTCAACCCGATCCTGAAGGACGGCAGCTACTACTCCGCCGACCCGGCCCCCCTGGTCGTCGACGACCAGCTGTTCATCTACACCGGCCACGACCAGGCCGGGCCCACCACCAACGACTTCATCATGAACGAGTGGGGCGCGTTCGCGACCTCCGACGTGGAGTCGGGCCAGTGGACCCACCACCCCTCGCTGATGCGCCCAGAAGCGGTGTTCTCCTGGGCCACCCCCGGCCGCGCCTACGCGGGCCAGGTCGTCAAGGGCCTCGACGGCCGTTACTACTGGTACGTCCCGATCAACGAGCGCGACAGCCCGGCCTCCGACAAGTTCGCCATCGGGGTCGCCGTCTCGGCCTCGCCGACCGGCCCGTGGACCGACCACGTGGGCGGGCCGCTGGTCTCCCAGCGGGTGCCCACGGCCAACACCATCCACAACATCGACCCGACGATCCTGGTCGACGGTCAGCGGGTCTTCCTCTGGTGGGGATCGTTCAGCAACCTGAGAATGCTGGAACTCGCCGCCGACATGAAGACCCCCGTCACCACCCAGCGCACCGTCACCGGCCTGACCGGCTTCTTCGAGGCGGCCTGGGCGTTCAAGCGGGGCAGCACCTACTACATGGCGTACGCCGGCAACAACGCCGGCCCGACCTCGCAGTGCACCCCGGCGAACTACCACGCCTGCATCGCCTACGCGACCGCCACGGCCCCCGAGGGCCCCTGGACCTACCGGGGCACCATGCTCCGGCCGGTCTCCTCGACCACCAGCCACCCGGGCATCCTGGAGTTCGACGGCAAGTGGTACATCGCCTACCACACGGCCGACGCCGTCGGCGGCAACCACTTCCGCCGGTCGGTCGCCATCGACCCGGTCGAGTGGGACGACACCCAGAACCCGCCGCGCATGAAGCTCGTCACACCGACGCCGGTCAAGGGACGCGACCTCACCCCGCGCGCGAACATCGCGCAGGAGGCGAAGGCCGCGGTCTCCAACGAGCCCGTCCCCACCCAGTACTGGATCAAGTCGCTCAACGACGAGATCGTGCGGCCCAACCCGCTGCCGCCGGACATGTGGGGCACCTGGACCGGCAGCAACCCGCCGCAGCAGTGGGCCCAGTACACCTGGGACCAGCCGATGCGGATCTCCGGTTCGCAGATCGACTTCTGGAACGACTCGGCGCAGGGCACCGGCGTGGGCGTCGCGGCCCCCGCCAGCTGGAAGATCCAGTACTGGAACCTCGCCACCGGCCAGTGGGCCGACCTGCCCGGCGCGAGCGGCTACCCGACCGGCACGCAGGGCTTCCAGAACACCAACTTCGACCCCGTCACGACCACGCAGGTGCGGGCGACCTTCAACGCCTCCACCAACGGCAGCACCTACTCGGCCGTGGCGGTGGAGGAGTGGAAGATCCTGGCCGCCCAGCCCGCTGACGTCACCCCGCCCGCCATCAGGGTCGAGGTCGGCGAGCGCGACCTGCCCGGCACCGTCCCGGTCGTCTTCGGCGGCGAGACGTTGCGGATCCCGGTCTTCTGGGACGCCGTGACCGCCGGACAGGTCGCCGCGCCCGGCACGTTCCCGGTCGGTGGGACCGTGCTCGGGTACGCGGCGGGACGGGTGACCGCCCAGGTCACCGTCCTGTCGCCGGAGGGCACCGAAGGCGACGTGACCAAGCCCGCGCTGACGCTCACCCCGAGCGGCAGCGCCGGGAACAACGGCTGGTGGCGGTCGCCGGTCAGGGTCAGGGTCGACGGCGTCGACGACAGCGGCGGCCGGATGACCATCGAGACCAGGGTCGGCGACGCGGCTCCCGTCGTGACCACCGACACCCGCGTGGCCGACGCCACCGTGACCGGCGAGGGCGAGCACACCGTCACCGCCAAGGCGACCGACCGCGCGGGCAACGTCTCCGACCCGGCCTCGCTGGCGGTGAAGATCGACTCGGTCGCACCGGTCTCCGTCGCGACCCTGAACGCCAACCGGACGGTCAAGGTCCTGGCGGCCGACGTCACCTCGGGCGTCGCGGCCATCGAGTACGCGATCGGCACCGGCCCGTGGACCCCGCTCGCCGGGGGCGTCGTCTCGGTGCCCGACGCGGCCAAGTACACGGTGTCGTACCGGTCGGCCGACCGGGCGGGCAACGTCGAAACGGCCAAGACGATCGTCGTCCCGGCCGACCTGTCGGCGCCGCTCAACGGCAACGTCGCCCCGATCGCGACGCCGACCGCGTCGTACACGGCGGGCTGGAACGCGGTCACCGCCCTGAACGACAACGCCGACCCGGCCAGCCCGAGCCAGGCGCAGCTCTGGGGCACCTGGTCGGGCACCCGCCCGGCCACCCAGTGGACGCAGTACGAATGGTCCCGCCCGGTCAGGATCGTCAGCTCGGAGCTGAAGTTCTGGCGCGACTCCAACCAGGGCACCGGCGAGGGCGTCGCCCAGCCCGACGGCTGGCTGCTCCAGTACTGGGACGAGGCCGCCTCGGAATGGAAGGACGTGCCGAACCCGTCCGGCTACGGCACCAGCACGACCGCGTTCAACTCCGTCTCCTTCACCCCCGTCACCACCTCCCGCGTGCGGGCCACGATCCGGGCCAACGGCAACGGCGCCACCTACTCCGCGGTCGCGATCACGGAGTGGCGGGTCTTCGCCCAGGAACCGGCTCCCGAGGAGCCCGCCGAGCTCGCCGTGAGCGTCACGGTCACCCCGCGCTGCCTGGCCGGCAAGGCGTACGTCGCCGTGCAGGCGCGCAACGACCACGACGCCGCGGTGGACCTCACCGTCGCGACCGCCTTCGGCACGAAGTCGTTCACCGGCGTCGCGCCGGGCGCCAACGCCTACCAGTCCTTCACCACCCGCGTGGCCTCGATCGCGGCCGGCTCGGTCACCGTCACCGCCACCGACGGGGAGACGACCTCCGCACACGCGGAGGACTACACCGCTCTCTCCTGCACCTGAAGTTCCAGCAACCCCCCAAAGTGGAGCAACACATGAAGATCCAGCACAAATGGCTGCTCGCGGCCGCCGTCGCCATGACCACCGCCGTCGCCTTCCCCGGCTCGGCCGCGGCCGACCCCGGTGACAGCACCGACGTCGCGGTGACCGTCGAGATCGCCCCGATCGAGGAGCCGGGCGTCCTGGCCATGTCCATCGCCGCCAACTCGGTCGCCCTGGCCGAGGAGGGCTCGACCCTGGAGGAGCGCCAGTTCACCGGCACCCTCCCGACCGTGACGGTCACCGACACCCGTACCGGCGACGAGATCCCCGAAGGCGCGGCGTGGGCCGTGCTCGGCAACGCGTCCGACTTCACCGGCGACGCCGGTCAGGCGGCCATCAGCGCCGGGCACCTCGGCTGGAAGCCGAACCTGATCGACGGCGGCGAGACCGGCCTGGTCGCCGAGGGCGAGGAGGTCGTGACCGTCCTCGACGAGCCGACCCAGCCGGGCAACAACGTCGGCCTGGTCGACCAGGAGCTGCTCGTCTCGACCTTCGACTCCGGCGAGGTCACCGAGGGCGCCTACACCGTCAACGCCGACCTGTTCCTGAAGACCCCGGCCGACGTCGCCGCCGGTTCCTACAGCTCCACCCTGACCCTGTCCCTGTTCGAGTAAGTCCCCTGGACGGGGGGCCGCCCGGCCCCCCGTCCCATCCGAGGAGGCCGCCATGACCCGATTCCTCGCCGTCCTCGTGGCGGTGCTGTTCACCGTGCCGCTCACGCCCGCCGCCGCCCACGCCGAACCCGCGACGCTGACCTGGTCGGTCCAGCCCGCGTCCGCGGCCGGCCCCGACGGTCGCCGCTGGATCGAGCTGTCCCTCGACCCCGGCCAGACCGTGACCGAGCACCTGGCGGTGCGCAACTTCAGCGACGGCGAGGCGGTCTTCGCCCTCAAGGCAGCCGACGGCTACCTGACCGACAAGGGCCGCTTCAACATGCTCCAGTCCGACCAGACCTCGAAGGACGGCGGCACCTGGATCGACGTCCAGGACGAGGTCAAGGTGGGGGCCAACGCGACCGCGGTGGTGCCGTTCACCGTCACCGTGCCGAAGGACGCCGCCCCCGGCGACCACCCCGCCGGCATCGCCGCCACCGTCACCAGCGCCAGCGGGACCGTCGCCGTGGAGAGCCGGGTGGGCTTCCGCGTCATGATGCGCGCCACGGGCACGATCAGGGCCGAAGTGGGCGTCACCGGCCTGTCGGCCGCCTACGAGCAGCCGTGGAACCCCTTCTCGGCCGGCACCGTCACGGTGAAGTACACCGCGACCAACAAGGGCAACGTCGCGGCGAGCGGCGCGGGCGCGGTGGCGGTCAGCGACCTGACCGGGCTGGCCGGCCGCGACGGCCGGGCCGACGTGGCGGAGATCTTCCCCGGCGACAGCCGGACCGTGGAGACCAGGATCGGCGGCGTCTGGGCCCTCGGCCCGATGTCCGCGAACGTCACCGTGACCCCCTCGGTCGAGGGCGGCGTCCCGATGAGCGCCGACGTGACCCTCTGGACGGTCCCGTGGCCGCAGCTGGCCCTGATCGCGCTGGTCGTGGCCCTCTTCTTCGCCTACCGGGCGATCACCCGGCGCCGCCGCAGGCATCTGGAGGACCTGCTGGCCCGCGCCCGCGACGAGGGCCGCGCCGAGGCCCGGGGTTAGACCTCGCTCAGCACGACCGCCCGCGCGGTGGGCAGCGCCACGTGCACGGTCGTCCCGTTCCCCGGGGCCGAGGTGATCCAGCAGCGCCCGCCGTGCGCGTCGGTGATGGCCTTCACGATGGCCAGGCCGAGGCCCGCGCCGCCGGTGGCGCGTTCCGAGGAGCCCTGGGTGAACCGGTCGAAGGCGCGGGCGACCTGCTCCGGCGGCATCCCCGGGCCCTGGTCGGTGATCTCCAGGAGCACCCGGGCGTCGTCCTGCGCCAGGTGGATCAGCGCGGGGGTGCCTTCGGGGGTGTGGGCGCGTACGTTGGCCAGCAGGTTCACCATGATCTGCCGGATCCTGGCCTCGTCGACCACCGCGACCAGCGAGTCGGGGGCGTTCACGACGATGGGGGAGCCGGGGTTCAGCGCGCCCGCGTCGGCGGCGGCCTCCCTGACCACCTCCGCCAGGTCGGTGGCGGCCAGGCTGAGGGTGGCGCCCTTGTCGAGGCGGGCCAGCTCCAGCATCTCGGTGACCAGGTTGCCCATGCGGGTGGCCTCGTCCTCGATGCGGCCCATGATCTTGGGCAGCTCCTCGGGCGGGATCGCGCCCGCGCGGTAGAGCTCGGCGTAGCCGCGCACCGTCGACAGCGGGGTGCGCAGCTCGTGGGAGGCGTCGGCGGCGAACCGGCGCACCCGCTCCTCGCTGGTCCACCGGTCGCGGAACGCCCCGGAGATGCGGTCGAGCATCAGGTTGATGGCGCTGCCGAGCCGGCCGACCTCGGTGGCGCCCTCGGGCATCCGGGCCGACAGGTCGCCGCCCTGGGCGATGCGCAGGGCCGTGCGCGACATGCGGTCGAGCGGCGACAGGCCCGACACGATCAGCAGCCGCCCGCCCAGCGCCAGCAGCGCGATCAGCAGCCCGCCGGTGACGAGCTCGGCCAGCAGCAGGTGGCGGACCGGGTCGCCGACGGCGTCGAGCGGCACCGCCACGACCACGATGCTGGTTCCGGTACGGTCCTTGGCCGCGCTCGCGAGCAGGTCGTCGCCCAGCTGGAAGGTGCGCCCGGCGGCGGCGTGCCCGCCGAGCCGGTCGGCGCCGAGGTCGGCGAGCATGCCCGGCACCTTCGCCGACTGCGGGAAGTCGCCGTTGACCAGCGCGGGCCTGCCGGTTTCGAGGTTGACCTGCGCGACCGCGAACGGCGAGCCGGCCAGCGCCTGGGTGACCGACTCGACGGCGTCGACCCGACGGGTGGCGGTGGCGGTGGCGGCCAGCAGCTGGCTCTCCAGCCGGCTCGTGAGGTGCTGTTCGAGCACCACCGCGCTCGTGACCGACAAGACGACCAGCAGGATCGTGCTCACCACGAGCAGCCCGGCCAGCAGCCGGGAGCGGAGCGACATCGTCAACGCCATTTCGTCTGGCCCCGATTCGTCAGGGCCGCAGAGCGTATCCCACGCCACGTTGCGTGTGGATCAGGGGTGGTCCGAGCGGGTCCAGCTTCCGCCGCAGATAGGAGATGTACGTCTCCAGCACCTGCGACGAACCGCCGTACCCCCAGACCTGGTCGAGCAGCTGCCGTTTGGTCAGCACCAGCCCGGGATGTTCCATCAGGAAGGCGAGCAGCCGGAACTCGGTCGGCGACAACTCCACCCTGACCCCGCCGCGGCGCACCTCCCACCGGGCCTCGTCGAGTTCGAGGTCGGCCACCCGCAGCACGTCGCGGCTGGGACGCTCCGCGACGTCGGGCACGGTCGTCCGGCGCAGCACCGCCCGCACGCGCGCGACCAGCGCCTCCACCGAGAACGGTTTGGTGACGTAGTCGTCGCCCCCCATGGTGAGCCCGCGCACGGTGTCGGAGACGGTGTCGCGCGCGGTCAGGAAGATGACGGGCGTGGTCGCGCCCTCGGCCCTGACCCGGCGGCAGATCTCGAACCCGTCGATGTCGGGGAGCATCACGTCGAGCACGATGAGGTCGGGCCTGCGGTCGGCGAACTCGCGCAGCGCGTCGCGCCCGTTGGCCACGGCCCTGACGGTGAACCCGTGGAAGCGGAGGGCCACCTCGATGATGTCGCGGATGTTCGGGTCGTCTTCGACGACGAGGATCCTGGTCTCACTCATGGCGAGCTCAAGTATGGTGCTTTTCTCCCACCAAAAGCCCCATATCGGTCACATAGTGGCGTCTCATGCGCCACACCTTCTCCTCCGTGCCTGTGGCGCCCGGAGGAGAAGGGTGGGAAAAGCCTGAGTTATTTGACGGTCGCGACGCAGAACACGGTCTGGCCGAACGGCGGCGTGACGAACCGCTCGATGAACCGGGTGGCCGGCACGACCGTCCGGTCGTAGATCTTGACCAGGCGCGGGTCGGGGTAGCCGACGCCGCCGCGGCGCACGGCCGCCCACCAGGCGATGCCGCCCAGGAAGTTGATCGGCTTCAGCGTGTGAACACCCAGCCCCGCCGCCTTCACCGTGGCGCCGAGCGTCTTGGGGGTGTAGCGGGTGACGTGGCCGACCTTCTTGTCGAAGTCGCCGTAGAGCTGCATGTAGCCGGGCACCCAGATGATGATCTTCCCGCCGGGCTGGGTGACGCGGGCCAGCGACCGCAGCGCCTCGACGTCCTCCTCGATGTGCTCCAGCACGTTCATCAGCACGACCGTGTCGACCTTGTCCTCAAGCGGGATGTCGGTCGGCAGCCCGAACTGCAGCACGCCCACGTCGGGGTTGTCGGCGAACCGCTTCTCCAGCTGCTCGACGCAGTAGGGGTCGAAGTCGCTCGTCACGAGACGGTCGAGACGGGGCAGGAACTGCTCGGCGAAGTGACCGAGACCGGAACCGATCTCCAGCATCGACCGGCCGACGTGCGGGGCAACCATGTCGAACTCGTATTGCCGGTAGTTGCGCGCCTCGTCGCCGCCCAGATGGTTCTCCAGGGCTTCGTCTCCGGCCGCGGGTTGTACTACACGGTCGTACCCAGACATGGCTCCTCATTCAATGAAGCTAGTGGCGGTTCGAGCGAGTCTAGTGCCCAGGAGAATGACGCCGATGCTCTTCTGCGGCTCTGATATCGCACGTCCCCCGTTCCGGCTACGCGGGTAATCTCGCCGCCGTGCGGCTTCGATACGGCTTCCGCCCGCACCCGACCCCAGGTCAGCGTGATGCGCCGGCGAGGGCGTTCGGGTGTGCTCGCACCGTCTTCGACGACGGGCTGCGCGCCCGTGAGGAGGCCCGCGCCGAAGGACGGTACTTCGTATCCTTCGTCGTCCTCTCCACTGATCTGATCCGCGAGAACCAAGCGGTCGCGGTGGAGGACCTGGCGGTGACAGGCTGTGGAGCGCAGGTCAGACCGGTACTCGTACCGGCGCGGCGTCCTATAGCAGGAACCCGTCGAGACTCGTCCATGCGGGTGGCGGGAATTCGGTCCCTCTAGGGCCGGAGGAAGGCAAAGAGTTACGATTCGTCAATGCGTGCCGAGGTGACCAGTTTCATCGGCCGGGAGCCGGAGATCACCGAGATCGCGCGCCTGCTCGAGGTCTCCCGCCTGGTGACGCTCACCGGTGTGGGCGGCGTCGGCAAGTCCCGGCTCGCGGGCCGGGTCGCGGCCGTGGCGCAGGCCGGTTTCCCCGACGGCGTGTTCGTCGCCGACCTCGCCAAAGTGGGCGAGCCCGATCTGCTCAGCCACGCCGTCGCCGACGCGATGCGGCTGACCGACCGCACCACCCGGCCGGCCGACGAGGTGCTGACCGCCCATCTGGCCGAGCGGCGGGCGCTGCTGGTGCTCGACGGCGCCGACCGGCTCGTCGACGCCTGCGCCAAGCTGGCCGAGCTGCTGCTGCGCGGCGCTCCCGGGTTGCGGGTGCTGGTCACCAGCAGGCAGCCGCTCGACGTGGCCGGAGAACACCTGTTCGCGGTGGCGCCGATGAACCGTACAGAGGCGCTGGAACTGCTGTCCGACCGGGCCGGGCGGGTGGTTGGCGACGACGCCGGGCTCTGCGACCGGCTCGACGGCATTCCGCTGGCGATCGAGCTGGCCGCCGTGCGGCTGGCCGAGTTCCCGGTCGAGGAACTGGTGCGCCGGCTCGACGACCGGTTCCGGCTGCTCGACGGGCTGCGCGCCGCGATCGGGCTGAGCCACGAGTTGTGCTCCCCGGCCGAGCGGCTGCTGTGGGCGCGCCTGTCGGTGTTCGCCGGGTCGTTCGGGCTGGCCGCCGCCGAGGAGGTGTGCGCCGACCGCACGCTGCCCGCCCACGCCCTGCTCGGCCTGATCAGCAGTCTGGTCGACCGGTCGATCGTGGTCCGCGCCGGCGGGCAGTACCGGCTGCTCGACACCGTGCGCGACTACGGCGAGGAATGGCTGCACCGGCTCGGCCCCGACGAGACCGACCGGTTGCGCCGCAAGCACAAGAACCACTACCTGCGGCTGGCCCGGCGTGGCGAGTCGCAGTGGTTCGGGCCCGGCCAGCAGAAGATCTACGCCCGCACCAACGCCGAGCACGGCAACTTCCGGGCCGCCCTGGAGTTCTGCGTCTCCACCCCCGGCGAGGAGCGCGACGGCCTCGACCTGGCCGCCACCCTCTGGTTCTACTGGGTCTGCTGCGGCCATCTCGGCGAGGGCCGCCACTGGCTGGAGCAGGTGCTCGACTCCGACCCCTCGCCCACGCCCGAGCGGGCCAAGGCGTTGTGGGTGGCCGGCTATGTAGCGATCATGATGGGCGACACCGCCAGGGCCACCACCCTGCTGGCCGAGTGCCGCGAGCGCGGTGACGACCGGTCGCGGGCCCGCGCGGTGCAGCGGCTGGGCGCGCTGGCGATGCTCGCCGACGAGCTCGACCGGGCGATCCCGCTGCTGCTGCACGCCCTGGCCGAGTACGAGGACATGGGGCTGCTCGACACCCACGTGCTGATGGGCAAGATCGAGCTGGCCATGGCCCAGGCGTTCACCGGGCGGCTCGAACCGGCCGGGGTGATCTGCCGCGACGTGCGGCGGTTGTGCGAAGACCACGGCGAGCGGTGGGTGCTCGCCTACGTTTGCTACGTCGAGGCCCATCTCGCGTGGGGGTCGGGCGACCACGCCGGGGCCGAGCGGCTGGTGCGCGAGTCGCTGACGTACAGCAGGATCTTCAACGATCTGATCGGCACGGTGCTCGACGTCGAACTGCTCGCGCTGGTGCTCGTGGGCACCGGCGACGCCGCCGGCGGCGCGCTCCTGCAGGGCGCGGCGGCGGTCGTCTGGGAGTCGGTCGGCTCTCCTCTGTACGGCTCCCGCCACTTCACCGCCGCCCACGACGAATGCGCCAGAAGAGCGGTGCTCGAACTGGGCGAAGAGGCATATCAGACCGAGCTGGCACGCGGCCGGAGGATGGGACTCGACCGGGCGTTAGAAATTTCCACCCGAGGTAGAGAATTATCCACCACCGCCCCGCAAACGTGATTGCGCCGTGAAACCCTGACGGCCGTGAACCTTCCGGCGGAAACCAGTACCTTCGTCGGGCGAGACGCGGAGTTGTCCGAGGTCGGCCGACTGATCACCGAGTCGTCCGTGGTGACGCTCACCGGTCCGGGCGGCGTGGGGAAGACGCGTCTGGCATTCCGTGCGGCGGCACACCACGCCGGGGTTCACCTGGAGCCGGTCCGGGTGGCCGAATTGGCCGCCGAGCGCAACGGCGATCTGCTCGCCCACGCGGTCTCCGCTGCGCTCGGCCTTCCGGAACAGTCGGTCCGTCCCCAGGGCGAGGTGCTGGCCGCGCACCTCGCCGACAGCCGCCTGCTGATCGTGCTCGACACGGTCGAACATCTCGTCGGGCCCGCCCGCGCCCTGGTCGGCCAGGTGCTGGCGAAGGCGCCCGGCGTCCGGTTCCTGGTGACCAGCCGCCAGCCGCTCGGTCATCCGGCCGAGCGTGTCTTCCGGGTGCGCCCGCTCGTCGAGACCGACGCGCTGCGCCTGTTCGCCGAACGTGCCGCGGCCGTCGTCCCCGGCTTCACCTCCACCGAGGAGGTCGCCGACCTCTGCCACCGGATGGAGGGCCTGCCGCTGGCCATCGAACTGGCCGCCCGGCGGTTGCGCTCGATGACCCCCAAGGAACTGGCCGACCGGCTCGACGACCGGTTCGCGCTGCTGTCGGGCCACCGGGGCCGCACCGGCCGGCACGCCGCGCTGCGGACGTCGGTCGGCTGGAGCCACGAACTGTGCACTCCCGAGGAGAGATTGTTGTGGGCCCGGTTGTCGGTGTTCGCCGGGTCGTTCGAGACCGAGGCGGCCCAGTACGTCTGCGGCGACGACCGGCTGCCCAACGTGCCCGGCACCCTGGCGAAACTGGCCGACAAGTCGGTCGTGTGCGTCGTCGGCGAACGGTTCCACATGCTCGAGACGGTCCGCGTCTACGGCCGCGAGTGGCTGCGCGAACTCGGCGAGGAGGAGCACCTGATGCTCCGCCACCGCGACCACTACGTCGCGCTGGCCCGCCGCGCCGAGGCCGACTGGTGCG
Source organism: Herbidospora sakaeratensis (assembly GCF_001570525.1). GTDB lineage: Bacteria > Actinomycetota > Actinomycetes > Streptosporangiales > Streptosporangiaceae > Herbidospora > Herbidospora sakaeratensis. The sequence continues at coordinate 179,431 of NZ_BBXC01000011.1, read as the reverse complement.
GCCCCAACCAGGCGGCGTGGTCAGACTGGGCGCGCGGCGAGATGCCGAACCTGCGCCTGGCCCTCGACCGGAGCATCGCCAGCCCGATCGGCCTCGACCTGGTGGGCCGCCTGTGGTTCGTCTGGTACTGCCTCGGCCACGCCCGCGAGGGCCGCCACTACCTCGACCGGGCGTTGGAACGTAACACCGCGGGCAGCCCCCAGCGCACCCGCGCCCTGTGGGCCGCCGCCTTCGTCGCCTTCGCCCTGGGCGACCACGACCAGATGGCCATCCGCCTCACCCAGGCCCGCGAGGCCGCCCTCGCCCAGGACGACCCGGCCGCCATCGGCCACGCCTGCACCGGCGCCGCGAGCCTGGCCCTGTTCCAGGGCGACTTCGACGCCGTACGCCTGCTCGCCGAGGAGGCCATCGACCACCTCGACCGCGTCGGCGGCCGCTACGTCGCCCGCCTGTCGGCCCTGGCGCTGCTCGCGCTGGCCCTGATCGGCCGGGGCGACCCCGACGAGGCGGTGATCGTCCTGGAGGGTCAGCGGGCCGCGTGCGAGGCGCTCGGCGAGGAGTGGTCCCGCTCGATGGGCGACCAGATCAGGGCCGCCGCCGAACTCGGCCGGGGCGACGCCGTCACCGCCGACCGCTACGCCCGCGCCTCCCTGCGCACGATCTGGCGCCTGGGCGACGTGATGGGCGGCGCGATGGCGGTCGAACGCCTGGCCGCCTGCGCCGTCGCGATGGGCGACGCCGTGCGCGCGGCCCGGCTGCTGGGCGTGGGGGAGCGGTTGTGGGCCGAATTCGGGCCGACCCACTTCGCCCCGCCCGGCTTCGTCGAGTCGCGCGGCCGCACCGACCGGCGCACCCGCCGCGTCCTCGGCGAACACGATTTCCTGGAGGCGTACGCCGAGGGCCGCCGCATGTCCCTCGACGGCGGCGTCGGATACGCCCTGGGCGGTCTTCCCAATTCCGGAGCGATGCGGTGGAATCATCCCGCCGATGAATGCCGATGACCCTCCCCCTCTGACCGACGACGAAGCGGTCGGCCGTTCGCTCGCCGGTGACCTGACCGCCTACGAGGCGCTGGTCACCCGCTACACCGCGATCGCCCACCGCACGGCGTTCCTGCTCGGCGCGGGCGACGAGGCCGAGGACGTGGTCCAGGAGGCGTTCGTCAAGGCCTATCGTCATCTGAGGTCGTTCCGGCGCGACTCGGCCTTCCGGCCGTGGTTGCTGCGCATCGTGGCCAACGAGACCCACAACGCGACCCGCTCGCGCGGCCGCCGGGCCGACCTGTCGGTCCGGCTCGAAGCGGTGCGCGACGGCGGCGGCCCGGAAGATCCGCAGGACACGGCGGTGGCGGGCGACCGGTCGGCCCGGCTGCTCGCGGCGGTCCGGGCCCTGCCTGATCGGGAACGCGAAGCGGTGGTCTGCCGGTATTTCCTGCAGTTGTCCGAAGCGGAGACGGCGGAGGTCCTCGACTGCCCGATCGGGTCGGTGAAGAGCCGCACCCACCGGGGCCTGCGACGCCTGAGGGAGGAGGTGGACCGTGAACTCCTCTGACGACCCCTTCGAGGCCGAACTCCGTGCCCTGGGCGAGTCCCTCCACGTGCCGCCGCCGCCCGAGGCGATGGCCGACCGGGTGCTGACCGCCCTGCGGGAACCCGCGCCCAAGCGCCGTCTCACTGCCAAACGGCTGGTCGCCGCCGTGGCCGCCGTCTTGGTCGTGCTGGTCGCCGCCACCCCGCAGGGCCGCGCGGCGGTCGCCGGGGTGTTGCGGTTCGCCGGGGTGGAGATCGAGGTCGGCGGCTCCGCGCCGCTGCCCTCGGGTTCCCCCTCCCCGCTGCCCTCCGAGACGAGCGCCGCGCTGGCCGACGCCCGTGCGGCGGTGGCGTTCCCGCTGGTCGTCCCGGCCGCGCTCGGCGAACCCGACGAGGTCACGGTGGCCGACGGGGGTCAGGTCGTCAGCATGTACTGGGACGGCGTGCGCCTCGACCAGTACGACGGCACCCTGCGTGAGGTCTGGCACAAGGAACTCGGCGAACCCTTCCCTCAGCAGACCTGGCTGGGCACGACGTCGGGCGTCTGGATCCCGCAGCAGCACGGCATCGAGTACCTGCCCGGCACCGGCGGGCCGCCGGTCTCGCTCCGGCTGGCCGGTCCGACCCTGATCTGGCAGCTCGGCCGCGTCGGTCTCAGGCTGGAGGGCGTCCCGACCCTGCAGGAGGCTGGCCGAATCGCCGAGTCGGTCCGCTGACCTGGTGCGGTCCTCAGCCCGCGAGGGGCGTCGCCAGCCAGGCGTCGATGTCGGCGATGATCTCCTTGCGGACCGGCTCGGGGGCCGTCGACGACCTGATCGACTGGCGGGCCAGCTCCGCCAGCTCGGCGTCGGAGAAGCCGTACACATCCCTGGCCAGCTCGTACTGCGGCAGCAGCCGGGCCCCGAACAGCAGCGGGTCGTCGGCGCCCAGCGCGATCGGCACCCCGGCCTCGAAAAGCCTTCTGAGCGGTACGTCCTCCGGACCCCGCGCCACCCCCAGGCCCACGTTCGACAACGGGCAGACCTCGCAGGTGATCTGCCGGTCGGCCAGCCGCTCCATCAGCCGGGGGCTCTCCGCCGCCCGTACGCCGTGACCGACCCGGTCGGCCCCCAGGTCGTCGACGCACTCGGCGACCGAGGCCGCGCCCAGCAGTTCGCCGCCGTGGGGCACCGCCAGCAGCCCGGCCCGCTTCGCGATCCGGAACGCCGCGTCGAAGTCGCGGGCCCGGCCGCGCCGCTCGTCGTTGGACAACCCGAACCCGACGACGCCCTTGTCGGCGTACTGCGCGGCCAGCCGGGCGAGGGTGCGGGCGTCGAGCGGATGGCGGGTGCGGTTGGCCGCCACGATCACCGCGACCCCGACCCCCGTCGCCGCAGACGCCAACCGGGCCGCGTCGAGCGCCAGCTCCAGCGTCTCGGTCAGGCCGCCGAACCTCGAGGCGTAGCCCGACGGGTCGACCTGGATCTCCAGCCACCGCGACCCCTCGCGGGCTTCGTCCTCGGCCGCCTCGCGGACCAGCCGGTAGACGTCGGCGGGCCGCCGCAGCACCGACCGGGCGATGTCGTAGAGCCGCTGGAACCGGAACCAGCCGCGTTCGTCGGTGGCGTGCAGTTGCGGCGGCCAGTCCTGCACCAGCGCGTCGGGCAGGTGGACCCCCTGCTCGCGGGCGAGCTCGATGAGGGTTGAATGGCGCATCGAGCCGGTGAAGTGCAGGTGGAGATGTGCCTTGGGGAGTCTGTCGAGTGGGCGCCGCATCTCCATATCCTGCCGCAACGGCACTCAACCCTTCACCCGCTTCGCGCGTTGTGGACGAGCGAAAGGGGAGCCCATGACCGATGAAGACGAAGCGGCCTTCGACGAGTTCGTGGCCGCGCGCAGCACGGCGCTGCTCCGCACCGCGATCCTCGTCTGCGGGGCCAGCGCCCACGACGCCGAGGATCTGGTCCAGGGCGCGCTCGAAAAGGTCTACCGCCACTGGTCCCGCATCCGGGCCGACAACCCGGAGGCCTACGCCAGGAAAGTGGTGGTCAACAGCGCCATCACCCGCTCGCGTCGCCGGCGCGTGATCCAGGAGATCACCTTCGCCGCGCCGCCCGACACCCCCGTCGAGGGTCCCGACCTCGGTCTTCGCGAAGCGATGCTGACCGAGCTGCGCAAACTGCCGGCCCGCATGCGGGCCGTCCTGGTGCTGCGCTACTGGGAGGACCAGTCGGAGGCCGAGACGGCCGTCCTGCTGGGGTGTTCGGTCGGCACGGTGAAGAGCCAGGCGGCGCGGGGGCTCGCCAGGATCCGTGAAGCGATGGTTGAAGGAGTGCCCGCATGAACGTCGAGGAAGCACTGAAAGAGGCGATGCGCGCCAAGGTCGGCGAGGTCTACGCCCCGCCGTCGATGGGCAGCGCCGTCCGGCGCCGCCGGCGCCGTTCGCTCGTCCGGTTCCGTACGGCCGGAGCCGTCCTGGTGACCGCCGCCGTCGCGGTCACCGTGCCCGTCGTGCTGACGAACACCACCCCGCAGGCCGGACCGGCGGCCGGCGCCTCGGCGCCCGCCATCGCGGTGCCCGGCATCGTGGTGCCCGACGTGGTCGGCATGAACGCCAAGCAGGCGTATCTGCTGCTGGAGCAGGCCGGCCTGACCCCGATGCTCATGACGCCGGGAGAGAACGACAAGGGCCTGGTGGCGGGCGAGAAGGTGATCCAGACCAACCCGGAGGCCGGCGCCGTCGCCGACCCGAAGGCGCTCGTCCAGATCAAGACCCCGTGGGTGCCCGGCCCGACCGCCTCCCCCGAGTCCGAGCCCCAGGACGGCAAGCCCGTCAACCCGAACCTGGGCGACCTCGGCGACGGCCTGACCTGGATGGGCATCCACGTCGGCTACCTCCCCGAGGGCGTCAAGTGGGGCGGCGACTCCTACGTCGGCGGCTTCGGCCCGAAGTCCGCCACCGTGCCCTACGTCACCGCGGGCCTGGAGGAGGGCATGTACTCCATCCAGGTGATCGTCGGCGTCGACAAGAGCCTGCTGCGCCGCGACGGCGAGCAGGTCGCCCCCGGCACCTGGGTCTCCAACTACGGCGAGGGTGGCGAGAAGCTCGACTTCGGCGCCGGCTCGACCCTGACCGCCAGCCGCGACCTGCCCGGCGACCAGGTGGTCCAGGTCCTGTTCAGCCCCGACTACAGCGCCTCGCTCGGCGAGGAGCGCGCCCGCACCGAGATCGCCAAGGTGATCGAGCACATCCGCCTGGAGAAGTAGGGCAACCTCCCCGCCCGGTCAGGCGTATGTGAGGGCATGACGGGATTCGCGGACTTCGTCGCCGCCCGGGGCACCGCCCTGCTGCGGACGGCGTACCTCACCTGCGGGTCCGTCCACGAGGCCGAAGACGTGCTGCAGGCCGCACTGGAGAAGGCCTGCCGCAACTGGTCCCGGATCGACGATCGCGATCCGGAGCCCTACGTGCGGCGCATCATCGTCAACACCGTCATCAGCCGGGCCAGACGCCGGGCGATCCTGCGGATCATCCCCACGGGATCGCCCCCCGACCGTCCGGCCCCCGCCGACGACGTGGTGCTGCGCCACGTGCTCATGGACGGCCTGCGCGCCCTGCCGCCCCGCCAGCGCGCGGTGATCGTGCTGCGCTACTGGGAGGACCTGACCGAGAGCCAGACCGCCGAGATCCTCGGCTGTTCCACCGGCACGGTGAAGAGCCAGACGGCCAAGGCCATGGCCCGCCTGCGCACCCTGCTGGGTGAGGAGGTGAGCAGTGCTGGAACATGACCTCAAGGCGGCCATGACCGCCGAGACGGCCGATCTGATGATCGCTCCCGACCTGGCCGAACGCGTCGAACAACGGGCCCGCCGCACCAGATGGCGAACCCGCCTCGCCGCGCTCCTGGCCACGGTGCTGGCCGCCGCCGGCTGGTGGCTCGTGCCCCAGGTGGCGGGCATGGGCGCCGTGCCGGCCGACCAGATCATCGACGGCGTGCAGGTCACCCACCTGCCGCCCGGACTGATCAGAGCGCCGGACGAACCCCCGGACGAGGACGACTTCCCGGGTGTGTCCGCCCTCTGGTCCACCGGTGGAGGGAAACCGTTCGTGGACGGCGGCGACGGAATCTCGGTCTCCGTCTACCGGAGCGCCGACATCGAGAACACCCCGGCCTCGCTGGACGAGTTCGGCGCGGGAGAGCCCCGGGAGATCGCCGGGAAATGGGGCCGCCACGGCATGATGATGGGCATCGAGGTCTTCTACTGGGTGCCCCGTCCCGGCATGATCGTCATGGTCATGGCGGTCGGCTCCGAACTGGAGCCGGTCGTCGAGGGGATCGTGGTCCCCGGCTAGCGGGCCTCGCCGAAGAGCTTGCCCAGCCGGGTGACCCCTTCGGCGAGGTCGTCGTCGCCCAGGGCGTAGGAGAGCCGGAAGTAGCCCGGCGTGCCGAACGCCTCGCCCGGCACCACCGCGACCTCGGCCTCCTCCAGCACCAGCTCGGCCAGCTCGACCGACGACGCCGCCCGGCGGCCCCGGATCTCCTTGCCGATCAGCTCCTTGACCGACGGGTAGACGTAGAAGGCCCCGAACGGCTCGGGGCAGACCACGCCCGGGATCTCGTTCAGCATCCGGACGATCGTCTGCCTCCGCCGGTCGAAGGCGATCCGCATCTCGGCCACCGCCGACAGGTCGCCCGAGACGGCCGCCAGCGCCGCCGCCTGGGCCACGTTCGACACGTTCGACGTCGAGTGGGACTGCAGGTTGGTGGCCGCCTTCACCACGTCGGAGGGCCCGATGAGCCAGCCGACCCGCCAGCCCGTCATCGCGTACGTCTTGGCCACGCCGTTGAGCACCACGACCTTGTCGGCCAGCTCGGGGACGGCGGTCGCGATGCTGGTGAACTTCGCGGAGCCGTACACGAGATGCTCGTAGATCTCGTCGGTGACGACCCACAGGTCGTGCTCGACCGCCCAGCGGCCGATCGCCTCGACCTGTTCGGGGGAGTAGACCGCCCCGGTCGGGTTCGACGGCGACACGAACAGCAGCGCCTTGGTCCGCTCGGTCCGGGCCGCCTCCAGCTGCTCCACCGACGCCAGGTAGCCGCTGCCCTCGTCGGTGACCACGTCGACCTGGACGCCCCCGGCCAGCTTGATCGCCTCGGGGTAGGTGGTCCAGTAGGGCGCCACGACCAGCACCTCGTCACCGGGGTCGAGCAGGGTCGCGAAGACCGCGTAGACGGCGTGCTTGCCGCCGTTGGTGACCAGCACCCGGCCCGCGTCGACCTCGAAACCGGAGTCGCGCAGCGTCTTGGCCGCGATGGCCTGCTTCAGCTCCGGCAGGCCGCCCGGCGGCGTGTACTTGTGGAACCGGTCTTCCGCGCAGGCCGCCACGGCCGCCTCGACGATGTAGCCGGGCGTCGGGAAGTCGGGCTCGCCGGCGCCGAAGCCGATCACGGGCCGGCCGGCGGCCTTCATCGCCTTCGCCCGGGCGTCGACGGCGAGGGTGGCTGACTCGGAGATGGCCGCGACACGCGCGGAGATTCGGCTCATGCGCACATGTTTTCAGACCGGTATCCGGCCGCCCCGCCATTTCCACGATGCGGACGGTACCGTTGACCTGCGCGGCCGTACTGGTTCGACGAAGTGACCGATCCTGCGTACACTTCCACGTCTAGTGGCCCACAACGGCGGGAACGGAAGCCTCCGTTCTCCTGTAGTGTGGTGCACGGCTTAGGGCACTAGCGCAATTGGTAGCGCACCGGTCTCCAAAACCGGCGGTTGGGGGTTCGAGTCCCTCGTGCCCTGCGGAGTGCGGTCCGCGCACTAAGGGCGTATGAGCCGCCGGTTGCGATGGACACGACGGATCAGGTGAGGACTGTGGCGATCGACACGCGCGGCGAGGCCGCGGCTCAGCCGGAAAAGCCGAGTGGCGAGAAGAAGGCCAAGCGCACCACCCCTGCCCTTTTCTATCGGCAGGCAGTAGCGGAGCTCCGCAAGGTCATCTGGCCGACGCGCAAAGAGCTGATCAACTACACCATCGTGGTCCTCGTTTTCTGCCTGATCATGGTCGGAATCGTGTCCGCACTAGACTTCCTTTTGACGCAGGGTGTGCTGGCGGTCTTCGGTTCCTGACCCGCCCAGCACAGTAAAACCCGACGGAAAGAGGAATAGCCATCGTGTCCGAGTCACCGCAGCAGGCCGACGACTCCCGCGACGAGTGGGACGACGAGGCCGTTGAAGAGGTCGACGAGGCCGCTGACGACGCTGCGGAAGCCGACGAGGCCACCGAGGCTGAGGCTTCCGACGTCGCCGACTCCGAGGTCGACGAGAACGTCGACGAAGACGGCGACATCCTCCCCGACGTCGACCCCGTCGAGGAGTTCAAGCGCCAGCTCCGCGGTCAGCTCGGCGAGTGGTATGTGATCCACTCCTACGCCGGCTACGAGAACCGCGTGAAGCAGAACATCGAGAGCCGCACCGGCAGCCTCAACATGGAGGACTACATCTTCCAGGTCGAGGTGCCGACCCACACGGTGACCGAGTTCAAGGGCGGCAAGAAGACCCCGATCAAGGAGCGCGTGCTGCCGGGCTACGTCCTGGTCCGCATGGAGCTCACCGACGAGTCGTGGGCCGCGGTCCGCAACACCCCGGGCGTCACCGGGTTCGTCGGCCTGTCGAACAAGCCCAGCCCGCTGAACCTCGACGAGGTCGCCAAGCTGCTGGCTCCCGAGCCGACCGAAGAGGTCAAGAAGGCCGCCACCAAGTCGGCCGCCTCGACCGTCGAGTTCGAGATCGGCGAGTCGGTCACCGTCATGGACGGCCCGTTCGCCACGCTCCCGGCCTCGGTGAGCGAGATCAGCCCCGAGTCGCAGAAGCTCAAGGTGCTGGTGTCGATCTTCGGTCGCGAGACCCCCGTTGAGCTGTCGTTCAACCAGGTCTCGAAGATCTGAGGCGGTCCCTTACAATTAGACGTTCGGCTAGAGCCGCTCCTTCGCGAAGGGCGGCTCGCCGACATGTTCCCCCTCCGATCTGCCGGGGGAACGCAAAGCGAGACGCGGACGGCCGAAGGCCGGCCGTGGCTCGCGTCATGAATCTGCCTCAAAGTTAAGAAACAGGACCCGGAGAGAGTCATGCCTCCCAAGAAGAAGATCGCGGCGTTGGTGAAGGTCCAGCTTCCCGCTGGCCAGGCCACCCCCGCCCCGCCGGTCGGTACCGCCCTCGGTCCCCACGGCGTCAACATCATGGAGTTCGTCAAGCAGTACAACGCTGCGACGGAGTCCCAGCGGGGCAACATCATCCCCGTCGAGATCACCATCTTCGAAGACCGCACCTTCCAGTTCGTCACCAAGACGCCTCCGGCGCCCGAACTGATCAAGAAGGCCCTCGGTCTGAAGAGCGGCTCGAACAACCCGCTGAAGACCAAGGTCGGCCAGCTCTCCAAGGAGCAGCTGCGCGCCATCGCCGAGCAGAAGATGCCCGACCTGAACGCCAACGACATCGAGATGGCCGAGCGCATCATCGCCGGCACCGCCCGTTCGATGGGCATCACGATCGCCGAGTAGTCCCCGCGAGGGAGCGCCGGTTTCTGGACTGAGGAGCGCAGGGGAGCGTAGCGACCCGGAGCGACGAGGGAAGAAGCCGGATCAAAAGCGACCGAGCCGCCGTGCCGAAGGCACGGCAAATCAACCACAGTGGAAGGGTCGAGCGCGGCCCGTACCACGAACTCCCTCTCAGGAGAGATCGCAGTGAAGCGCAGCAAGAGCTGGAAGAACGCGGCCGCTCAGGTCGACCGCGACGCCCTGCTGGCCCCCCTCGAAGGGGTCCGCCTGGCGAAGAAGACCGCGTCCACGAAGTTCGACGCCACCGTCGAGGTCGCCCTGCGTCTGGGTGTCGACCCGCGCAAGGCCGACCAGATGGTCCGCGGCACCGTCAACCTCCCGCACGGCACCGGTAAGACCGCCCGGGTCCTGGTCTTCGCGACCGGTGACCGTGCCGAGGAGGCGCGCGCCGCGGGCGCCGACATCGTCGGCGCCGACGAGCTGATCGACGAGGTCGCCAAGGGCCGCCTCGACTTCGACGCCGTCGTGGCCACCCCCGACCTCATGGGCAAGGTCGGCCGCCTGGGCCGCGTGCTCGGTCCGCGTGGCCTCATGCCCAACCCGAAGACCGGCACCGTCACGCCGGCCGTCGGCAAGGCCGTCACCGACATCAAGGGCGGCAAGATCGAGTTCCGCGTGGACCGTCACGCGAACCTCCACTTCATCATCGGCAAGGCGTCCTTCGACGAGCGTCAGCTCCTCGAGAACTACGCCGCCGCCCTCGACGAGGTGCTGCGTCTCAAGCCGTCGGCCGCCAAGGGCCGCTACCTCAAGAAGGTCACCTTCGCGACGTCGATGGGCCCCGGCATCCCGGTCGACCCCAACGTCACCCGCGGGATGACCACCGAGATCGACGCCTAAAGATTCGCGCCTACACGACCCCCGTCCGGGTACCGGACGGGGGTTGTGTCTTTTCTGTGCGAATCCTGAGGACAGGACCGCGCTCCAGAACGGCCCAACGTAGGCTCGGGCCGACGAAGGGATTGACAAGATGCGCAGATTCTTAGTGGCCGCCGGGGTCGTCGCCGCCCTGGCGGTGGCCGGTTGCGGGACCACGACTGCCCAGCCGCTGGGGGACGTCAAGCTCTCCGCCGCCGAGGCCATCCAGCAGACGGCGCAGAAGGCCGACTCGATCGACTCCTACAGCGCCGACATCGTGCTCGACTTCGCCGACCCCAAGGGTCAGAAGGGCACCGTCCAGGGCAGCATGCTGTTCCAGCAGAAGCCCACCCTCGCCTCCGACGTGACCCTCAGCCAGGTGTCCTTCGGCGGTCAGACCGTGCCCGGCGGGCTGCGCGTGGTGCTGGCCGACGAGGTCGCCTACGTGAAGATGGACCTGCTGAAGACCCTGATCGGCACCGACAAGCCGTGGGTGAAGATCGACCTGAAGCAGCTCGGCGACGCCCAGGCCGCGGGCCAGTTCCTCGACCAGGCCCAGCAGATCGACCTGAAGACCAGCGTCACCCTGCTGACCGCGTCCAAGGACGTCAAGGCCGTCGGCACCGAGTCGGTCAACGGCGTCGACACGACCCACTACGCCGGCACCTTCCCGGTCGAGGCGGCCGTGCTGCTGCTGCCGAAGGAGACGCAGGAGCGGGTCAAGGGCCAGCTCTCCCAGCTGAAGAACGTGAAGTTCGACGCCTGGATCGACGGTGAGGGCCTGCCCCGCAAGATCGGCATCAATGGCGCCGAGCAGGGCGCCAGCTTCTCCGCCACCCTGCTGTTCAAGTCGTTCAACGAGCAGCTCAGCATCGCCGCGCCGCCCGCCGACCAGGTCGGCGACCTGCCCAAGAACATGCCCGTGGGCGGCTGATTTGGTGTTGCGGGCTTGACACCGTACTCTGGTCCTGCCAAAGACCGCCGGTTGTCTCCGGGTGCCTATCCCGGTGACCGAAGGTCCCACGTTTGTGGGCGACCCGCGCAGGTGTGACTGAGAGCCTCTGCCAAGCCTTTCTGGAGCTTGCTGAGAGCCCCGTGCGCCCTGCGCCCGGGGCTCGTCCGTTTTCTTGGGGCCTTCATCCCTTCCGGCGGCGACATCTGGAAGGAGGCCCATGGCGAAGACGGAGAAGGCCGGCGCGGTCGACGAACTCAAGGCTGAGTTCGATGGCAGCAGCGCCGCCGTTCTGACCGAATACCGCGGGCTCACCGTCGCTCAGCTCAAGCAGCTGCGCGTCTCTCTCGGTGGGCATGCGAAGTTCGCCGTGGCGAAGAACACGCTGGCCAAGATCGCGGCGAACAACGCCGGGATCACGGCCCTCGACGACCTGCTCTACGGCCCGACCGCGATCGCGTTCGTCAAGGGCGACGTGGTGGAGGCCGCCAAGGGTCTGCGTGAGTTCGCCAAGGCCAACCCCCTTCTGGTGATCAAGGGCGGTGTCGTCGACGGCAAGTCGATGACCCCCGCCGAGATCTCCAAGCTCGCTGACCTCGAGTCCCGTGAGGTTCTCCTCGCGAAGCTGGCCGGCGCCATGAAGGCCAAGCAGTCGACGGCTGCCGCCACCTTCGCCGCGCTGCCCACGCAGATGGCTCGTCTGGCCGAGGCTCTGCGCGCGAAGCGCGAGGAGTCCGGAGAGTAAGCAGGTCCGCGCGAGCGGGGGGAAGCGCAAACCGCGGTCCCTTTTCACGTTATTCAGCACGATCCTTATGGAGGAACCATCATGGCGAAGCTCAGCACCGACGAGCTGCTCGACGCTTTCAAGGAGATGACCCTCCTTGAGCTGTCCGACTTCGTGAAGCTGTTCGAGGAGACCTTCGACGTCAAGGCCGCCGCCCCGGTCGCGGCCGTGGCCGTCGCCGGCCCCGGCGGCGCCGCTCCGGCCGAAGAGGCCGAGGAGCAGGACGAGTTCGACGTCATCCTCGAGGCTGCCGGCGACAAGAAGATCCAGGTCATCAAGGAGATCCGCGCGCTCACCAGCCTGGGCCTGAAGGAGGCCAAGGACCTGGTCGACGGCGCTCCGAAGCCGGTCTTCGACGGCAAGGTCAACAAGGAGCAGGCGGAGAAGGCCAAGGCTGCCCTCGAGGGCGCCGGCGCCAAGGTCACCGTCAAGTAGTCTGCACAACCCGCGAAGCGGTCCGCTCCAGGTGCCTGGGCGGGCCGCTTTCGGCATTTCCGCAACCGAGTTGATCCGTTAGAGCCGCCGGTGCGGTAAGCCCACATAGAATCCGCCCCGTGGCCAGGATCCGCCGTGAGGCACCCCGTCGCCTCAACCTGGCCCTGCTGGCCGCCGTCCTCGTGCTGGGGGCCGCCGCCGGGTGGGTCTGGACGCTCAGAGCCGACGCCCTGGCCCGCCAGGCCGACGAGGCCGCCGCCGTGTCGGCCGCCTCCACCCACGCCGTCAGCCTGATGTCGCTCGACCACCGCACCTTCGACACCGCCTTCCGGGGTGTGTTGTCGACCTCGACGGGGGAGACCCGGGCCCGCTACGAACGCGAGCAGGCCGCGGCCCGCGCGACGGTGATGAAGGAGAAGGTGCTCCAGACGGGGGTGCTCCGGGGCGCCGGGCTGGTGTCGATGAACCCCGAGGGGAACCGCGCCCAGGTGCTCGTGGTCGCCGACGTCCTCGTCGACTTCACCGGGCGCGAGAAGGACGAGCCCGAGGACCGCTACTACCGCTGGCGCATGGATCTGGCGAAGGAGAACGGCCGCTGGCTGGTCGCCGACGCGGAGCTGGTGCCGTGATGGCCGTCGTGCAGCGCGCGCTGCGGCTGACCACCCTGCTCGTCGTGCTGGCCGTGGCGGCGCTGGGCGGGCTCGGCTGGTTGTATCTGGACCTGAAACGCACCCAGGACACCTCGGCCGCGGCCGCGGAGGCCGCGCAGGCCGCGCGGGCGTACGCCGCCGACATGCTCTCCTACGACCACCGCACCATCGAGGCCGATCTGGCGCGGGCCCGCAGCCACGCCACCGGCCCGCTGGCCGAGCACTACGCCAACCTGGCGGGCACCTTCATCCCGCAGGTGCGCCGGCAGTCGAAGGTCCAGCAGGCCACCGTGGCCGCCGTGGCGGTCGAGGAGGCCACCCCGGAGCGGGTCAAAGTGCTGGTTTTCCTGAACACCTCGACAAGCCAGACAGGGGGGCCGGCGAGGCTCGTACAGAACAGAGCGCGCCTGGTCATGGTGGTTACGGACGGTCGCTGGCTCGTGTCGGGGCTCTCGACGTTGATCGGCAACACGCCCATCCGCTGAGCCGCGAGACCCAATTGTTAGTCACGTTTGGGTTTTGCTTTGAGTGGCCTAGGGAATGTCCAGGGCGTTGGAAGGTCGATCAACGGTCATCGTTGGGGCTTCCGTGTGACAGAGCGTTAGCGGACTCGGGTCCAGGGTATCGACTGGGCTCGGCGGGTTGTCGATAGGGCTTCGCAACCGGCGGTCGTCTCACGGAAGGGAAAAACCCAGCGTGCTGGCCATTGGTTAGCCGAAATGTCGTCTCTCGGGCTTGACGTTTGAGCCCAGACGGGTGATGCTGCCAGCAACGTGGAGCGCAGAGCGAGAGCGGAGTGGACAGGTGTATGCCCATCGGCTACACTGCCCCTTTGCGCTGCCCTTTGACGACCGTTTCTCTGAGTAACCTCGCTTTCCTTGGTCGTCTGGCGTGCGTGTAGTCAGTCCGCGAGCCCTCGGAAGGACATCTGTTGGCAGCCTCGCGCAACGCCTCCGCCGTACCCGCCGGTCCCCGCACCGTGTCGTTCGCACGTATCCAGGAGCCTCTGGAAGTTCCTGATCTACTAGCTCTGCAGACCGAGTCCTTCGACTGGTTGCTCGGCAACGAGAAGTGGAAGGCCCGGGTCGAGGCGGCCCGCCAGGCGGGCCGCCGCGATGTGCCGGCCCAGTCGGGTCTCGAGGAGATCTTCGAGGAGATCAGTCCCATCGAGGACTTCTCCGGCACCATGTCCCTCTCGTTCCGCGATCACCGGTTCGAGCCGCCCAAGTACTCGGTCGACGAGTGCAAGGACAAGGACATGACCTACTCCGCCCCGATGTTCGTCACGGCGGAGTTCATCAACAACACCACCGGTGAGATCAAGAGCCAGACCGTGTTCATGGGCGACTTCCCGCTCATGACCTCGAAGGGCACCTTCATCATCAACGGCACCGAGCGTGTCGTGGTGTCCCAGCTGGTCCGTTCGCCCGGTGTCTACTTCGAGCGCACCGTCGACAAGACGTCCGACAAGGACCTCTACGGCGCCAAGGTCATCCCCTCCCGGGGCGCCTGGCTCGAGTTCGAGATCGACAAGCGCGACAGCGTCGGCGTCCGCATCGACCGCAAGCGCAAGCAGGCCGTCACGGTCCTGCTCAAGGCGCTCGGCTGGACGACCGACCAGATCCTGGAGCGCTTCGGCCAGTACGAGTCGATGCGCGCCACCCTGGAGAAGGACCACACCTCCGGCCAGGACGACGCGCTGCTCGACATCTACCGCAAGCTGCGCCCGGGCGAGCCCCCGACCAAGGAGTCCGCGCAGGCGCTGCTCGAGAACCTCTACTTCAACCCCAAGCGGTACGACCTCGCGAAGGTCGGCCGTTACAAGATCAATAAGAAGCTCGGCTGCGACTCCGAGATCACGCAGGGCACCCTCACCGAAGACGACGTCGTCGCCGCCATCGAGTACATCGTCCGGCTCCACGCCGGCGAGGAGTCGATGGGCGAGAACGGCTCGGTCATCGTCGAGATCGACGACATCGACCACTTCGGCAACCGCCGCCTGCGCACCGTCGGCGAGCTGATCCAGAACCAGGTCCGCCTGGGCCTGGCCCGCATGGAGCGCGTCGTGCGCGAGCGCATGACGACCCAGGACGTCGAGGCGATCACGCCGCAGACCCTGATCAACATCCGCCCGGTCGTGGCGTCGATCAAGGAGTTCTTCGGCACCTCGCAGCTGTCGCAGTTCATGGACCAGACCAACCCCCTCGCGGGCCTGACCCACAAGCGCCGTCTGTCGGCGCTCGGTCCCGGTGGTCTGTCGCGTGAGCGGGCCGGCTTCGAGGTCCGTGACGTGCACCCGTCCCACTACGGCCGCATGTGCCCGATCGAGACGCCCGAAGGCCCGAACATCGGCCTGATCGGCTCGCTCGCGTCGTTCGGCCGGATCAACTCCTTCGGGTTCGTCGAGACGCCCTACCGCAAGGTCGTCGACGGCAAGGTCTCCGACCAGGTCGACTACCTGACGGCAGACGTCGAGGACCGCCACGTCGTGGCCCAGGCCAACACGCGCCTGAACACCGACGGCAGCTTCGCCGAAGACCGCGTGCTCGCCCGCCGCAAGGGCGGCGAGTTCGAGGCCGTGCACCCGTCCGAGGTCGACTACATGGACGTCTCGCCGCGCCAGATGGTGTCGGTCGCGACCGCCATGATCCCCTTCCTCGAGCACGACGACGCCAACCGCGCGCTCATGGGTTCGAACATGCAGCGCCAGTCGGTGCCCCTGCTCAAGAGCGAGGCTCCGCTCGTCGGCACCGGCATGGAATACCGTGCGGCGACCGACGCCGGCGACGTCATCAGCGCCGAGAAGGCCGGTGTCGTCGAGGAGGTCTCGGCCGACTACGTCACCGTGATGAACGACGACGGCACCCGCACCACCTACCGGGTCGCCAAGTTCAAGCGGTCCAACCAGGGCACCTGCTTCAACCAGAAGCCCATCGTCGCCGAGGGCGACCGGGTGGAGTCGGGTCAGGTCATCGCCGACGGCCCCTGCACCGACACCGGTGAGATGGCGCTCGGGAAGAACCTGCTCGTGGCGTTCATGCCGTGGGAGGGCCACAACTACGAGGACGCGATCATCCTGTCGCAGCGCCTCGTGCAGGACGACGTCCTGTCCTCGATCCACATCGAGGAGCACGAGGTCGACGCCCGCGACACCAAGCTCGGCCCGGAGGAGATCACTCGGGACATCCCGAACGTCTCCGAGGAGGTCCTGGCCGACCTCGACGAGCGGGGCATCATCCGGATCGGCGCCGAAGTGGTCACGGGTGACATCCTCGTCGGAAAGGTCACCCCCAAGGGTGAGACCGAGCTGACCCCCGAGGAGCGCCTGCTCCGCGCGATCTTCGGTGAGAAGGCGCGCGAGGTCCGCGACACCTCGCTGAAGGTTCCCCACGGCGAGTCGGGCAAGGTCATCGGCGTCCGCGTGTTCAGCCGCGAGGAGGGCGACGAGCTTCCCCCCGGCGTCAACGAGCTGGTCCGCGTCTACGTGGCCCAGAAGCGTAAGATCACCGACGGCGACAAGCTGGCCGGCCGCCACGGCAACAAGGGCGTCATCTCCAAGATCCTTCCGGTCGAGGACATGCCGTTCCTGGAAGACGGCACCCCGGTCGACATCGTCCTCAACCCGCTGGGCGTGCCCGGCCGAATGAACGTCGGCCAGGTGCTGGAGACACACCTCGGGTGGATCGCCGCCAGAGGCTGGGACGTCTCCGGCATCGAGGAGGCGTGGGCCGAGCGGCTGCGCGAGAAGGAAATGGGCGAGATCAAGCCCTGGACCAAGGTCGCGACGCCGGTGTTCGACGGCGCCCACGAGGAGGAGATCGTCGGCCTCCTCAACAGCACCCTGAAGAACCGTGACGGTTCGCGGATGGTCCAGGAGAACGGCAAGGCCCGCCTCTTCGACGGCCGCTCCGGCGAGCCGTTCCCGCACCCGATCTCGGTCGGCTACATCTACATCCTGAAGCTGCTCCACCTGGTCGACGACAAGATCCACGCTCGGTCGACCGGCCCCTACTCCATGATCACGCAGCAGCCGCTGGGTGGTAAGGCGCAGTTCGGTGGCCAGCGCTTCGGCGAGATGGAGGTGTGGGCGCTGGAGGCGTACGGCGCCGCCTACGCCCTCCAGGAACTGCTGACCATCAAGTCCGACGACGTCCTCGGCCGAGTCAAGGTCTACGAGGCCATCGTCAAGGGCGAGAACATCCCCGAGCCCGGCATCCCCGAGTCCTTCAAGGTCCTCATCAAGGAAATGCAGTCGCTGTGCCTGAACGTCGAGGTGCTCTCCAGCGACGGCATGTCCATCGAGATGCGGGACACCGACGAGGACGTCTTCCGCGCGGCGGAGGAGCTCGGTATCGATCTGTCCCGGCGCGAGCCGAGCAGCGTGGAAGAAGTCTGAGGGGGAGATAGCACATGCTGGACGTCAACTTCTTCGACGAGCTCCGAATCGGCCTCGCGACCGCGGACGACATCCGTCAGTGGTCTCACGGTGAGGTCAAGAAGCCGGAGACGATCAACTACCGGACCCTCAAGCCCGAAAAGGACGGACTCTTCTGCGAGAAGATCTTCGGTCCGACCCGGGACTGGGAGTGCTACTGCGGCAAGTACAAGCGCGTGCGCTTCAAGGGCATCATCTGTGAGCGCTGCGGCGTCGAGGTGACCCGTGCCAAGGTGCGTCGTGAGCGGATGGGCCACATCGAGCTGGCCGCCCCGGTCACCCACATCTGGTACTTCAAGGGTGTTCCCTCGCGTCTGGGCTACCTGCTCGACCTCGCCCCGAAGGACCTGGAGAAGGTCATCTACTTCGCGGCGTACATGATCACGCATGTCGACACCGAGATGCGCGACCGCGACCTGTCCTCCCTCGAGGCCAAGATCTCGGTCGAGCGTCAGCACGTCGAGCAGCGCCGTGACGCCGACATCGAGGCCCGGCAGAAGAAGCTCGAAGCCGACCTGGCCGAGCTCGAGGCCGCCGGCGCCAAGGGCGACCAGCGCCGCAAGGTGCGCGAGGGCGCCGACCGCGAGATGCGTCAGCTCCGTGACCGGGCGCAGCGTGAGCTCGACCGGCTTGAGGAGGTCTGGAGCCGCTTCAAGAACCTCAAGGTCCAGGACCTCGAGGGCGACGAGCTGCTCTACCGCGAGATGCGCGACCGGTTCGGCCGCTACTTCCGCGGCGGCATGGGCGCACAGGCGATCCAGGAGCGGCTGCAGAGCTTCGACCTCGACCAGGAGGCGGAGAACCTCCGCGAGACGATCCGCAGCGGCAAGGGCCAGAAGAAGGCCCGCGCCCTCAAGCGGCTCAAGGTCGTGGCGGCGTTCCTGAACACCCGCAACTCGCCCGCGGGCATGGTGCTCGACTGCATCCCGGTGATCCCGCCGGACCTACGGCCGATGGTCCAGCTCGACGGTGGCCGCTTCGCCACCTCCGACCTGAACGACCTCTACCGGCGAGTGATCAACCGGAACAACCGCCTCAAGCGGCTTCTCGACCTCGGCGCGCCCGAGATCATCGTCAACAACGAGAAGCGCATGCTCCAGGAGGCCGTCGACGCGCTGTTCGACAACGGCCGCCGCGGCCGCCCGGTCACGGGCCCCGGCAACCGTCCCCTGAAGTCCCTCAGCGACATGCTGAAGGGCAAGCAGGGCCGGTTCCGTCAGAACCTGCTGGGCAAGCGAGTCGACTACTCCGGCCGTTCGGTCATCGTCGTCGGCCCGCAGCTGAAGCTGCACCAGTGCGGTCTGCCCAAGCAGATGGCGCTGGAGCTGTTCAAGCCGTTCGTGATGAAGCGCCTGGTCGACCTGAACCACGCGCAGAACATCAAGAGCGCCAAGCGCATGGTCGAGCGGGCCCGCCCGGTCGTGTGGGACGTGCTCGAAGAGGTCATCACCGAGCACCCGGTGCTGCTGAACCGCGCGCCGACCCTGCACCGCCTGGGCATCCAGGCCTTCGAGCCGCAGCTGGTCGAGGGCAAGGCCATCCAGATCCACCCGCTCGTCTGCACGGCGTTCAACGCCGACTTCGACGGCGACCAGATGGCCGTGCACCTGCCGCTGTCGGCCGAGGCCCAGGCCGAGGCGCGCATCCTGATGTTGTCGACCAACAACATCCTGAAGCCCGCCGACGGCAAGCCCGTGACGATGCCCACCCAGGACATGGTCATCGGCCTCTACTCGCTCACCACCCAGGCCGACGAGGCCGAGGGTGAGGGCCGGGTGTTCGCGTCGGTCTCCGAGGCCCTCATGGCCTTCGACCGCCACGAGCTCAACCTGCAGGCCAAGATCCAGGTCCGGCTCAAGGACGTCGCCCCGCCGCGCGGCTGGGAGGCGCCCGAGGGCTGGGAGGTCGGCGACCCGCTGCGCCTGGAGACCACGCTCGGCCGCTGCCTGTTCAACAACACGCTGCCCGCGAACTACCCGTTCGTGAACTACCAGGTCGGCAAGAAGCAGCTGTCCGCGATCGTGAACGAGCTGGCCGAGACCTACCCCAAGGTCGAGGTCGCCAACGCGCTCGACGCGCTCAAGGACGCCGGCTTCTACTGGGCCACCCGCGCCGGTGTGACCATCTCGATCGACGACGTCATCGCGCCCCCGAACAAGGGCACGATCATGGAGTCGTACGAGAAGCAGGCCGACAAGGTCCAGCGCGAGTACGACCGCGGTCTGATCACCGACGAGGAGCGCCGTCAGGAGCTCATCGAGATCTGGACCAAGGCCACGAGCGACGTGACCCAGGACATGCAGGACGCCTTCGGCAAGACCAACCCCATCTGGATGATGGTCCAGTCGGGCGCCCGAGGAAACCTCATGCAGGTCCGTCAGATCGCCGGCATCCGCGGCCTGGTGTCCAACACCAAGGGTGAGACGATCCCGCGTCCGATCAAGTCCTCCTTCCGCGAGGGCCTGTCGGTGCTGGAGTACTTCATCTCCACCCACGGTCAGCGGAAGGGTCTGGCCGACACCGCGCTGCGTACCGCCGACTCGGGTTACCTGACCCGTCGTCTGGTCGACGTCGCGCAGGACGTCATCGTGCGCGAGATCGACTGCGGCACCGACCGCGCGGTCCCGCTGCACACCGGTGAGCGCGACTCGACCGGCACGCTGGTCAAGGCGGAGAACGCCGAGTCCAACATCCACGGCCGCATCCTGGCCGAGGACGTCGAGGTCGACGGCAAGCTCATCGCCGCGGTCGGCACCGACATCAACGACATCACCGTCACCGCGCTGGTCGAGGCCGGCATCGAGACGGTCCGCACCCGCAGCACGCTGGTGTGCGAGGCCAAGATCGGTGTCTGCGCGACCTGCTACGGCCGGTCGCTGGCCACCGGCAAGCTCGTCGACGTCGGCGAGGCGGTCGGCATCATCGCCGCCCAGTCGATCGGTGAGCCCGGCACCCAGCTGACGATGCGGACCTTCCACACCGGTGGTGTGGCGGGCGCCGACATCACCCACGGTCTGCCGCGTGTCCAGGAGCTCTTCGAGGCCCGCATCCCCAAGGGTGTGGCCCCGATCTCCGAGGTCACCGGCCGGGTCCGGATCGACGAGACCGACAAGACCCGCAAGATCGTCATCACCCCCGACGACGGCAGCGACGAGATCGCCTACCCGGTCTCGATGCGGTCGCGGCTGCAGGTCTCCGAGGGGCAGCACATCGACGTGGGCCACCAGCTCATCGCCGGTGCCCGCAACCCCAACGAGGTGCTGCGCATCCTCGGCCCGCGTCAGGTCCAGCTGCACCTCGTCGAAGAGGTCCAGCAGGTCTACCGCTCGCAGGGTGTGTCGATCCACGACAAGCACATCGAGGTCATCGTCCGGCAGATGCTCAAGCGCGTGAACGTGCTGGAGTCGGGCGACACCGAGATGCTGCCCGGTGAGCTGGTCGAGCGTCCGCGGTTCGAGCGCATCAACCGTGAGTGCGTCGCCGAGGGCGGGCAGCCGGCCTCCGGCCGTCCGGTCCTGATGGGCATCACCAAGGCCTCGCTCGCCACCGAGTCGTGGTTGTCGGCGGCGTCCTTCCAGGAGACCACCCGGGTCCTGACCGACGCGGCGATCCACGCCAAGTCGGACAGCCTGCTCGGCCTCAAGGAGAACGTCATCATCGGTAAGCTCATCCCGGCCGGTACGGGCATGCCCCAGTACCGCAACATCCGGGTCGAGCCGACCGAGGAGGCCAAGGCCGCGATGTACACGGTCGGCGGCTACGACGGCTCCGCGGCCGACTACACCTTCGGTTCGGGCAGCGGCGAGGCCGTCCCGCTGGAGGAGTACGACTTCGGCCAGTACGGTCGCTAGTCACCCAAGGTTCATCACCCGGAAGCCCGGCCTCGGCCGGGCTTCCGGCTTTTTCACGTGTATTCGCGCGGTATAGTTGACACGGACTCAATCACGGCCTGCGTTCGAAGGCGGGCCGAGGGACTCAAGGTACGAATCCCGACGACCCGTACTCGCGATCGTTTTGACGTGTCGCTACCGGCTGGGTAGTCTTCTCTTTCGTGCCCATGGGTTCATGGGCCCAACACGCGTGCGCGCAGCTTGCCAGCGAAGCGCGCCGTGTGCCCCTGGTTCCCGATTTCCAGGTCCGGGGTGTTGCGCCACCAGTGCGCGACACGCCCGACCGCGTGGGTCGGCGGAGAGGGAAAACCAGCAGGTCATGACACCGGCAGTACCTGCGAATACGCATGTTCACGATTCACCGGCCAAGGCACGAAACGGAGTTGTCGTAGTGCCCACGATTCAGCAGTTGGTCCGAAAGGGCCGGCAGGACAAGGTCTCCAAGACCAAGACTCCTGCGCTCAAGGGCAGCCCTCAGCGACGCGGCGTCTGCACCCGCGTCTACACCACCACCCCGAAGAAGCCGAACTCGGCGCTTCGTAAGGTCGCGCGTGTTCGCCTGACCAACGGCATCGAGGTCACCGCATACATCCCCGGCGTCGGCCACAACCTCCAGGAGCACAGCATCGTGCTGGTTCGTGGTGGTCGTGTGAAGGACCTCCCCGGCGTTCGCTACAAGATCATCCGCGGCTCGCTCGACACCCAGGGCGTCCGCAACCGCAAGCAGGCTCGTTCCCGCTACGGCGCCAAGAAGGAGAAGAAGTAATGCCTCGCAAGGGTTCTCCTGGCCGCCGCCAGCTCATGGCCGACCCGGTGTACAACTCGCCGCTGGTCACCGCCCTGATCAACAAGGTTCTCCTCGACGGCAAGCGCTCGATCGCCCAGTCGATCGTGTACGGCGCCCTCGAGGGCTGCAAGGACAAGACCGGCAACGACCCGGTCGTCACGCTGAAGCGCGCCCTGGACAACGTGAAGCCGACCCTCGAGGTCCGCAGCCGCCGTGTCGGTGGCGCGACCTACCAGGTCCCGGTCGAGGTCCGCGCCGCGCGCAGCACCACGCTGGCCCTCCGCTGGCTGGTGCAGTACTCGCGTGCACGCCGCGAGAAGACCATGACCGAGCGCCTCATGAACGAGCTCCTCGACGCCAGCAACGGCCTCGGGGCGAGCGTGAAGAAGCGCGAGGACACCCACAAGATGGCCGAGTCCAACAAGGCCTTCGCCCACTACCGCTGGTAGTCGGCGGATTTTCGACGAGACGACGAGGACGCGAGAGAAGTGGCGACCACGCTTGACCTGGCCAAGGTCCGCAACATCGGGATCATGGCCCACATCGACGCGGGCAAGACCACCACGACCGAACGCATCCTGTTCTACACCGGTATCAACTACAAGATCGGTGAAGTCCACGAGGGCGCTGCCACGATGGACTGGATGGAGCAGGAGCAGGAGCGCGGCATCACGATCACGTCCGCCGCGACGACCTGTGAGTGGATCGGCCACACCATCAACATCATCGACACGCCCGGCCACGTCGACTTCACCATCGAGGTGGAGCGCTCGCTGCGCGTCCTCGACGGTGCCGTCGCGGTGTTCGACGGTGTCGCCGGGGTGGAGCCGCAGTCGGAGACGGTGTGGCGTCAGGCCGACCGCTACGACGTCCCGCGCATCTGCTTCGTCAACAAGATGGACCGCGTCGGCGCGGAGTTCCACCGCTGCGTCGACATGATGATCAGCCGGCTGGGCGCGACCCCCGCTGTCATCCAGCTTCCCTGGGGCGTCGAGGCCGACTTCAAGGGCGTCATCGACCTGGTGAAGATGAAGGGCCTGATCTGGTCCGCCGAGGCCGCCAAGGGCGAGATGTACGACACCGTCGACATCCCCGCCGACCACGCCGAGATCGCCCGTGAGTGGCGCGACAAGCTGGTCGAGACCGTGGCCGAGAACGACGACGAGCTGATGGAGCTCTTCCTCGAGGGCGTCGAGCCCACCGAGGAGCAGCTGGTCGCGGCCATCCGCCGCGCCACGCTGACGAGCTCGATCAACCCGGTCCTGTGTGGCACCGCGTTCAAGAACAAGGGCGTGCAGCCCCTGCTCGACGCGATCGTCGCCTACCTCCCCGCGCCGACCGACATCCCGGCCTTCAAGGGCCACGCGGTCAACGACGAGGAGAAGGTCATCGAGCGTCGCCCCGACGTCACCGAGCCGTTCTCCGCCCTGGCCTTCAAGATCATGAGCGACCCCCACCTGGGCAAGCTCACCTACATCCGCCTCTACTCCGGCACCCTTGAATCCGGCACGACCGTGATCAACTCGGTGAAGGGGAAGAAGGAGCGGATCGGCAAGATCTACCAGATGCACGCCAACAAGCGTGAGGAGCGGCCGTCCGCGGTCGCCGGTCAGATCGTCGCCGTCATGGGACTGAAGGACACCACCACCGGTGACACCCTGTCCGACATCCAGAACCAGGTCGTCCTCGAGTCGATGACGTTCCCGGCGCCGGTCATCAGCGTCGCGATCGAGCCCAAGACCAAGGGCGACCAGGAGAAGCTCGGCACCGCGATCCAGCGTCTGGCGGAGGAGGACCCGTCCTTCCAGGTCCGCCGCGACGAGGAGACCGGCCAGACCGTCATCCACGGCATGGGCGAGCTTCACCTCGAAATCCTGGTCGACCGCATGCGCCGCGAGTTCAAGGTCGAGGCGAACGTCGGTCGTCCCCAGGTCGCGTACCGCGAGACGATCCGCCGCAAGGTGGAGAAGATCGACTACACGCACAAGAAGCAGACCGGTGGTTCCGGCCAGTTCGCCAAGGTCCTCATCGACCTTGAGCCGCTGGGCGAGGGCAACGACGGTTACGAGTTCGAGAACAAGGTCACCGGTGGCCGCATCCCGCGGGAGTACATCCCGTCGGTCGACGCGGGCGCCCAGCAGGCCGCCGAGTTCGGCGTGCTGGCCGGTTACCCGATGGTGGGCGTCAAGGTCACCCTGCAGGACGGCGCGTACCATGAGGTCGACTCGTCCGAAATGGCCTTCAAGATGGCCGGCTCGATGGTCTTCAAGGAGGCCGCGCGCAGGGCCGACCCCGTTCTCCTCGAACCGATGATGGCCGTCGAGGTCACCACTCCCGAGGACTACATGGGTGACGTCATCGGCGACCTCAACGGTCGTCGCGGGCAGATCCAGGCCATGGACGAGCGGGCCGGCGCCCGTGTCGTCAAGGCCCTTGTTCCGCTCTCCGAGATGTTCGGCTACGTGGGCGACCTCCGTAGCAAGACGCAGGGGCGCGCGAGCTACAGCATGCAGTTCGACTCCTACGCGGAAGTGCCCCCGGGCATCGCCAAGGAGATCGTCGCGAAGGTCCGCGGCGAGTAACACCTCGCCAGCGTCCGGCCGCCACGTCAGTGACGGCCGGACGGGACCGGGCGATTGAAGTCAAGTCAGAAATCTCTAAGGAGACAGAGCAGTGGCCAAGGCCAAGTTCGAGCGGAACAAGCCGCACGTGAACATCGGCACCATTGGGCACATCGACCACGGCAAGACGACTCTGACCGCGGCGATCACCAAGGTGCTTCACGACCGTTTCCCGCAGATCAACGAGGCGACCCCGTTCGACAAGATCGACAAGGCGCCCGAGGAGAAGGCCCGCGGGATCACCATCTCGATCGCCCACGTCGAGTACCAGACGGAGAAGCGCCACTACGCGCACGTCGACTGCCCTGGTCACGCCGACTACGTCAAGAACATGATCACCGGTGCGGCGCAGATGGACGGCGCCATCCTGGTGGTCGCCGCGACTGACGGCCCCATGCCGCAGACGAAGGAGCACGTCCTCCTGGCCCGCCAGGTCGGCGTCCCCTACATCGTCGTCGCCCTGAACAAGGCCGACATGGTGGACGACGAGGAGATCCTGGAGCTCGTCGAGCTCGAGGTTCGCGAGCTCCTCTCGGCTCAGGAGTTCCCCGGTGACGACCTGCCCGTCGTCCGCGTCTCGGCGCTCAAGGCGCTCGAGGGCGACGAGAAGTGGGGCGACTCGATCATCGAGCTCATGACCGCCGTCGACGAGAACGTGCCGGAGCCCACCCGCGCGATCGACAAGCCGTTCCTGATGCCGATCGAGGACGTCTTCTCGATCACCGGTCGCGGTACGGTCGTCACCGGCCGTATCGAGCGTGGTGTCGTCAAGGTCAACGAGACCGTCGACATCATCGGCATCAAGGAGAAGAGCACCACGACCACCGTCACCGGTGTCGAGATGTTCCGCAAGCTCCTCGACGAGGGCCAGGCCGGTGACAACGTCGGTCTGCTCCTCCGCGGCATCAAGCGCGAGGACGTCGAGCGCGGCCAGTGCATCATCAAGCCGGGCACGACCACCCCGCACACCGAGTTCGAGGCCCAGGTCTACATCCTGAGCAAGGACGAGGGCGGCCGCCACACGCCGTTCTTCAACAACTACCGTCCGCAGTTCTACTTCCGTACGACTGACGTGACCGGTGTTGTGAACCTGCCCGAGGGCACTGAGATGGTCATGCCCGGTGACAACACCGAGATGAACGTCCAGCTGATCCAGCCCATCGCCATGGAGGACGGCCTCAAGTTCGCCATCCGTGAGGGTGGCCGTACGGTCGGCGCCGGCAACGTGGTCAAGATCATCAAGTAGTACCCGATGGCCGGGTCCCTGCGGACCCGGCCATCACATTGCTCCACCCGCCGTGATCCCGCAGCCGCTTCGGGGCTCCGAAGTGACTGCCGGATCACGGACACATAGCGGCAACCTGCCGCACGTTACTTGTTCAGACGACAGCGAAGGACACCGAGGCCATTATGGCGGGACAGAAGATCCGCATTCGGCTCAAGGCCTATGACCACGAGGTCATCGACAGCTCGGCCAAGAAGATCGTCGAGACGGTGACGCGTACGGGCGCCAAGGTCGCGGGCCCGGTGCCCCTGCCGACCGAGAAGAACGTGTACTGCGTGATCCGTTCGCCGCACAAGTACAAGGACAGCCGCGAGCACTTTGAGATGCGTACGCACAAGCGGCTGATTGACATCATCGACCCGACGCCCAAGACCGTCGACTCGCTCATGCGTCTCGACCTGCCTGCCGGCGTCGACATCTCGATCAAGCTCTGAGGGAACGCACTGACATGGCTAACCAGATCAAGGGCGTCCTGGGCAAGAAGCTCGGCATGACCCAGGTCTTCGACGACGGCAACCGGATCGTTCCGGTCACCGTCGTGGAGGCCGGTCCGTGCGTGGTGACCCGGGTCCGCACTCCCGAGCGCGACGGCTACTCGGCCATCCAGCTCGGCTTCGGTCAGATCGACCCGCGCAAGGTGAACAAGCCGCTGGGCGACTACCTGCGCAAGCACGACATCACCCCGCGCCGCTACTTCGTCGAGGTCCGCACCGACGACGCCTCCGAGTACACGCTCGGCCAGGAAGTCACCGCCGGCACCTTCGAGGCCGGCCAGTTCGTGGACGTCACGGGCAAGAGCAAGGGCAAGGGCTTCGCGGGTGTCATGAAGCGTCACGGCTTCAAGGGCCTGGGCGCCTCGCACGGCACCCAGCGCAAGCACCGTTCGCCCGGCTCCATCGGTGGCTGCGCCACCCCGGGCCGCGTCTTCAAGGGCCTGCGCATGGCCGGTCGGATGGGCAACGTCCGCACCACCATCCAGAGCCTGAAGGTGCACGCCGTCGACGCCGAGAAGGGCCTCATCCTGATCAAGGGTGCGATCCCCGGCGCCAACGGCAGCCTGGTCCTCATCCGCACCGCTGCCAAGAAGGGGGCTGCCAAGTGAGCACCATTGACGTCCTCGACGCGAGCGGCGCCAAGACCGGCGACTCGGTCGACCTGCCCGAGAGCATCTTCGGCGCCAAGGTCAACGTGCCGCTGATCCACCAGGTCGTCGTGGCCCAGCTGGCGGCTCGCCGCCAGGGCACCCACGCCACCAAGACCCGCGGCGAGGTGTCCGGCGGCGGCAAGAAGCCGTACCGCCAGAAGGGCACCGGCCGGGCTCGTCAGGGTTCGACCCGCGCGCCGCAGTTCACCGGCGGTGGCACCGTCCACGGTCCGCAGCCGCGCTCGTACGTGCAGCGCACGCCCAAGAAGATGAAGGCCGCGGCCCTGCGCCAGGCCCTGTCCGACCGGGCCGGCGGCAACCTCGTGCACGTCGTGAGCTCCCTGGTCAGCGGCGAGACGCCGAAGACCAAGGCCGCTCTCGAGGCGCTCCGTAAGATCACCGGCTCGCGCAGCGTGCTCGTGGTCGTCACCGAGCACGACGAGCTGACCTGGCTGAGCCTGCGCAACGCCCCGGAGGTCCACCTCCTGGACGCCGGCCAGCTGAACACGTACGACGTGCTCTGCAGCGACGCCGTCGTCTTCACCAAGGAGGCCTACGACCAGGTCGTGGCCCGCCTGGAGAGCGGTAAGGAAGACGCCTGATGGACAAGATCACCGACCCGCGCGACATCATCATCAAGCCGATCGTCTCTGAGAAGAGCTACGGCCTGATCGACGAGCACAACAAGTACACGTTCCTGGTCAAGCAGGGTGTGAACAAGACGCAGGTGAAGATCGCCATCGAGCAGATCTTCGGTGTGAAGGTCACCGGCGTCAACACCATCAACCGCCAGGGCAAGCGCAAGCGGACCCGCTTCGGCTACGGCCAGCGTCCCGGTACCAAGCGAGCGATCGTGAGCTTGGCCGAGGGCGAGCGCATCGACATCTTCGGCCAGATCGGCTGATAGGGGCTTCACCGCGATCGTTGCGGTAGGCCAAAGACGAGTAGGTGGTTTGGCCGCGTCCGCGTCTGGACTGAGGAGCGCAGGGGAGCGTAGCGACCCGGAGCGACGAGGGAAGACGTGGACTGTAGGCGGCCAAACCCGCCGCGCCGTAGGCGCGGCAATTAGACAGGGATGAACGAAAAAGATGGGCATCCGTAAATACAAGCCGACGACCCCGGGTCGCCGCGGCGCGAGCGTCTCGGACTTCTCCGAGATCACGCGCAGCACGCCCGAGAAGTCGCTGCTTGCCCCCCTGCACAGCAAGGGCGGCCGTAACGTCCACGGGCGGGTCACCGCCCGGCACCAGGGTGGCGGCCACAAGCGGGCGTACCGGATCATCGACTTCCGACGCCACGACAAGGACGGGATCCCGGCCAAGGTCGCTCACATCGAGTACGACCCGAACCGCACCTCCCGCATCGCTCTGCTGCACTACGCCGACGGCGAGAAGCGCTACATCCTCGCGCCGACCGGCATCAAGCAGGGGGACCGCATCGAGAACGGCCCCGGCGCCGACATCAAGCCGGGCAACTGCCTGCCGCTCCGCAACATCCCGACCGGTACCTTCATCCACGCGGTGGAGCTCCGTCCGGGTGGTGGCGCCAAGCTCGGCCGCAGCGCCGGCGCGCAGATCCAGCTCCTCGCCAAGGAGGGCATGTACGCCACGCTGCGTATGCCGTCCGGTGAGATGCGCCAGGTCGACATCCGCTGCCGGGCGTCGATCGGCCAGGTCGGCA
Source organism: Herbidospora sakaeratensis (assembly GCF_001570525.1). GTDB lineage: Bacteria > Actinomycetota > Actinomycetes > Streptosporangiales > Streptosporangiaceae > Herbidospora > Herbidospora sakaeratensis. The sequence goes on along the minus strand of NZ_BBXC01000011.1, from coordinate 150,783 downwards.
ACGCCGAGCAGGCCAACATCAACTGGGGCAAGGCCGGCCGTATGCGGTGGAAGGGCAAGCGCCCGACCGTCCGTGGTGTCGCCATGAACCCGGTCGACCACCCGCACGGCGGTGGTGAGGGCAAGACCTCCGGTGGTCGCCACCCGGTGAACCCGAAGGGCAAGCCCGAGGGCCGCACCCGCCAGGCCAACAAGGCCAGCGACCGCCTGATCATCCGGCGTCGGAGCAAGAGGAAGAAGCGGTAGGAGCAGCCGAAATGCCACGTAGCCTTAAGAAGGGTCCCTTCGTGGACGACCACCTTCAGAAGAAGGTCGACGTCCAGAACGAGAAGGGCACCAAGAACGTCATCAAGACGTGGTCGCGGCGCTCCATGATCGTGCCCGACATGCTCGGCCACACGATCGCCGTCCACGACGGCCGCAAGCACGTCCCGGTGTTCGTCACCGAGTCGATGATCGGCCACAAGCTCGGCGAGTTCGCGCCCACGCGGACCTTCCGCAGCCACGTCAAGGAAGACCGCCGCAGCCGGCGGTAAGCGTCCTTCGAAAAGCAATAGGAGACAGCGATGGAAGCCAGGGCACAGGCGCGGTACGCGCGCCACACGCCCCGGAAGGCCCGCCGCGTGGTGGACCTCATTCGCGGCCTGGGCGCTTCGGAGGCGCAGGCCGTGCTGCAGTTCGCGCCGCAGGCGGCGAGCGAGACCGTTTACAAGGTCCTCTCGTCCGCGATCGCGAACGCGGAGCACAACTTCAAGCTCGACCGCGAGACGCTGGTCGTGAGCCGCGCGTGGGTCGACGAGGGCCCGACGCTCAAGCGGTTCCGCCCCCGCGCTCAGGGTCGCGCCTATCGGATCAACAAGCGGACCAGCCACATCACCGTGATCGTGGAGTCCCGCGAGCCGAAGGGGAGGGCCCGCTAGTGGGTCAGAAGGTTAACCCGCACGGGTTCCGCCTCGGCATCACGACCGACTTCAAGAGCCGGTGGTACGCCGACAAGCTCTACAAGTCGTACGTCGCCGAGGACGTGGCGATCCGCCGCATGCTGCAGAAGGGCATGGAGCGGGCCGGCATTTCCAAGGTCGAGATCGAGCGCACGACCGACCGCGTCCAGGTCGACATCCACACCGCCCGGCCGGGCATCGTCATCGGCCGTCGTGGTGCGGAGGCCGACCGCATCCGCGGCGACCTGGAGAAGCTGACCAAGAAGCAGGTTCAGCTCAACATCCTCGAGGTGAAGAACCCCGAGATCGACGCGCAGCTCGTCGCGCAGGGCGTGGCCGAGCAGCTCTCCAGCCGTGTCTCGTTCCGTCGTGCCATGCGCAAGGCGATGCAGTCGGCGATGAAGAGCGGCGCCAAGGGCATCCGGGTCGCGTGCTCGGGTCGTCTGGGCGGCGCGGAGATGTCGCGCTCGGAGTTCTACCGCGAGGGCCGCGTGCCCCTGCACACGCTCCGCGCCGACATCGACTACGGCTTCTACGAGGCCAAGACGACCTTCGGCCGCATCGGCGTGAAGGTCTGGATCTACAAGGGCGAGGCCCCGACCAGCCGCGCCGAGCGTGAGGCCGCCGCTGCCGGCGCCCGCGCCGGTGGCCAGCGTCGGGACAACGACCGTCGTGGTGGCGGCGGCGCCGAGCGTCCCCGTCGCGGTGGCGGCGACCGTCCGCGCCGTGGTGGCGCCGGTGCCGGTCGTGGCGACCGCGCCCCCCGTAACGAGGCGGCCGCCCAGGCCGCCCCCGAGACCGGCCCGGCGGAGCAGCCGGGTGCTGAAGGGAGCTGACCATGCTGATCCCGCGCAGGGTCAAGCACCGCAAGCAGCACCGGCCTGACCGCAGCGGCGCCGCCAAGGGCGGCACGCGGGTCGTGTTCGGCGAGTTCGGCATTCAGGCGCTTGAGCACTCCTACGTGACCAACCGCCAGATCGAGTCGGCTCGTATCGCCATGACCCGGCACATCCGCCGTGGCGGCAAGGTGTGGATCAACATCTACCCCGACCGTCCCCTCACCAAGAAGCCCGCGGAAACGCGAATGGGTTCCGGTAAGGGTTCGCCCGAGTGGTGGATCGCCAACGTCAAGCCCGGTCGCGTCATGTTCGAGCTGTCGGGTGTCGCCGAGCCCATCGCCCGTGAGGCGATGCGCCGCGCGATGCACAAGCTGCCCATGAAGTGCCGGTTCGTCAAGCGTGAAGTGGGTGAGGCGTGATGGCTAAGGGCCTGACCGCCGGTGAGCTGCGCGTGGAGGACGGGGAGGTGCTCGTCCAGAAGCTCAAGGAGGCCAAGGAGGAGCTGTTCAACCTCCGCTTCCAGGCTGCGACCGGTCAGTTGGAGAGCCACGGACGGCTGCGCGCCGTCCGCCGCGAGATCGCCCGTATCTACACCGTGATGCGCGAGCGCGAGCTTGGAATCGTCACGGTCGAGAAGGAGCCGAGCGATGGCTGAAACAACTGAGAACGTCGAGACCACCGAGAAGACCGCGCGGAACTACCGCAAGACCCGTGAGGGCCTGGTCGTCAGCGACAAGATGGACAAGACCGTCGTCGTCGCCGTCGAGGACCGCGTGAAGCACCCGCTGTACGGCAAGGTCATCCGCCGTACGACCAAGTACAAGGCCCACGACGAGGAGAACACCGCCGGCGTCGGCGACCGCGTTCTCCTCATGGAGACCCGGCCGCTGTCGGCGACGAAGCGCTGGCGCGTGGTCGAGATCCTCGAGCGGGCCAAGTAACATAACGCGATCGCGCCTCGTGGGGGCCGTGCTTCGGCCCGGCCCCCATGACGGTGTCCAAGGAGCCTCTCGTGTACGGGAGGTTCGCCCGCGGCGGCGGTTCGTCTGGCGCCGAGGGACAAGACATGTAGGTTCGGCCAGGCTCAGGGCCCGCCCTGAGAACCGGCACGACACATCAGGAGTTCAGCTGTGATTCAGCAGGAGTCGCGACTCAAGGTCGCCGACAACACGGGTGCCAAGGAGATCCTCTGCATCCGCGTTCTCGGTGGCTCTGGGCGTCGCTACGCCGGGATCGGCGACATCATCGTCGCCACCGTCAAGGACGCGATCCCCGGCGGCGGTGTGAAGAAGGGTGACGTCGTCAAGGCCGTCATCGTCCGCACCGTCAAGGAGCGCCGCCGTCAGGACGGGTCGTACATCAAGTTCGACGAGAACGCCGCGGTCATCATCAAGGACAGCGGCGACCCCCGGGGCACGCGTATTTTCGGCCCGGTCGGCCGCGAGCTGCGTGACAAGAAGTTCATGCGCATCATCTCGCTGGCGCCGGAGGTGCTCTAAATGGGGAAGCTGCACGTGAAGAAGGGTGACCTGGTTCAGGTCATCGCGGGCAAGGACAAGGGCGCCAAGGGCCGGGTCATCGCCGCGCTGCCGACCGAGGATCGTGTGATCGTCGCCGGCGTGAACATGATCAAGAAGCACTCGAAGGAGACCAACCAGGGTCCCCGCGGCGCCAAGGAAGGCGGCGTCACCACCCTGGAGGCCCCCATCCACGTGAGCAACGTCAAGAAGCTCAAGGATGACGAGAAGCCGAAGGACGAGGACGCCAAGTGACTGCCCAGACCGCTGAGCGGGTGACCCCCCGTCTCAAGCAGAAGTACCGCGAGGAGATCGCGGCCCAGCTGCGCGAGCAGTTCGGCATCGAGAACGTCATGCTGACCCCCGGTCTCACCAAGATCAAGGTGAACATGGGCGTCGGCGAGGCCGCTCGCGACTCCAAGCTGATCGAGGGCGCGGTTCGCGACCTCACCGCCATCACCGGCCAGAAGCCGGCCGTCGTCCGCGCCCGCAAGTCCATCGCGCAGTTCAAGCTGCGTGAGGGCATGCCGATCGGCGCGCACGTCACGCTGCGCGGCGACCGCATGTGGGAGTTCCTCGACCGCCTGCTGTCGCTGGCCCTGCCGCGTATCCGCGACTTCCGCGGTCTGTCGCCCAAGCAGTTCGACGGGCACGGGAACTACACCTTCGGTCTCACCGAGCAGGTCATGTTCCACGAGATCGACCAGGACAAGGTCGACCGGCAGCGCGGTATGGACATCACGGTCGTCACGACCGCCCGCACAGACGACGAGGGCCGCGCGCTGCTGAAGCTGCTCGGGTTCCCGTTCAAGGAGGCCTGATCCACATGGCGAAGACGTCACTGAAGGTCAAGGCGGCCCGCAAGCAGAAGTTCGAGGTCCGGGCGTACACTCGGTGTTCGCGCTGCGGCCGTCCGCGCGCCGTCTACCGCAAGTTCGGCCTGTGCCGCGTGTGCTTCCGTGAGATGGCGCACCGGGGCGAGCTGCCCGGCATCACCAAGTCCAGCTGGTAATTCCAGAGCATCACTACGCCGTAGGTCCCCTTCATTCTTGGGAAACCGCGGCGAGGAGGGCCATCGATCATGACGATGACCGACCCGATCGCAGACATGCTGACGCGTCTGCGTAACGCGAACTCGGCGTATCACGACACCGTGACCATGCCGTACTCGAAGATCAAGGCGCACATCGCCGAGATCCTCCAGCAGGAGGGTTACATCCAGTCCTGGAGCGTCGAAGACGCCAAGGTTGGCAAGAACCTCGTGGTGGAGCTGAAGTTCGGCCCGAGCCGTGAGCGTTCGCTCGCCGGCATCCGCCGGGTTTCCAAGCCCGGTCTGCGGGTTTACGCCAAGAAGGACAACCTGCCCCGAGTCCTGGGCGGGCTGGGCGTCGCGATCATCTCGACGTCCGGCGGCCTGATGACCGACAAGCAGGCCGGCAAGCGCGGAGTGGGCGGGGAAGTCCTCGCCTACGTCTGGTAAGAGGGGAGGAACCACAGCATGTCGCGAATCGGACGGCTGCCCATCCCTGTACCGAGCGGTGTCGACATCACGATCGACGGCCGGAGTGTCCAGGTCAAGGGCCCGAAGGGCACGCTTTCTCACACCGTCGCCGAGCCCATCGAGGTTTCGCGCGGTGACGACGGCCAGCTGGCCGTCACCCGTCCCAACGACGAGAACAAGGTCCGTGCGCTGCACGGCCTGTCCCGCACCCTGATCGCCAACATGGTGACCGGTGTGACCGCGGGTTACTCGAAGACGTTGGAGATCGTCGGCGTCGGCTACCGCGTTCAGGCCAAGGGCCCGACGCAGCTCGAGTTCTCGCTCGGGTTCAGCCACCCGGTGATCGTCGACGCGCCGGAGGGCATCTCCTTCCGCGTCGAGAAGCCGACCCTGTTCCACGTGGACGGGATCGACAAGCAGAAGGTCGGCGAGGTCTCGGCCAACATCCGCAAGCTGCGCAAGCCCGACCCGTACAAGGGCAAGGGCGTGCGCTACCAGGGCGAAGTCGTCCGCAAGAAGGTCGGAAAGGCTGGTAAGTAGTAATGGCTGCGAAGTACGGCAAGCACAGCGCCGCTCGCGCCATTTCGCGAGCCCGCCGCCACCGCCGCGTGCGGAAGAACGTCGTGGGCACGGTCGAGCGTCCGCGTCTGGTCGTCAACCGGTCCGCGCGGCACCTGTTCGTGCAGATCGTCGACGACGGCAAGGGTCACACGATCGTGAGCGCGTCCACCATGGACTCCTCGCTGCGTTCCCTCGAGGCCGACAAGACCGAGAAGGCGAAGAAGGTCGGCGAGCTTCTCGCTCAGCGGGCCAAGGACGCCGGGATCACTTCGGTCGTCTTCGACCGCGGTGGCAACCGCTACGCGGGTCGCATCGCGGCCCTGGCGGACAGCGCCCGTGAAGGCGGGTTGAGTTTCTGATGACCCGTCCTATGAGCAATGAGAAGAGGAACCACTGATGGCTGGAGCTCCGCGTCGGGGTGCCGGCGGCGGTGGCGAGCGGCGGGAACGTCGTGACGATCGCCGCGGTGGCGCCCAGGAGAAGGGCGTCTCGTACATCGAGCGCGTCGTGAAGATCAACCGCGTGGCCAAGGTCGTCAAGGGTGGTCGGCGCTTCAGCTTCACCGCGCTGGTCATCGTCGGCGACGGCAACGGCCTCGTCGGGGTCGGCTACGGCAAGGCCAAGGAGGTGCCCGCGGCGATCGCCAAGGGTGTCGAAGAGGCCAAGAAGCACTTCTTCAAGGTGCCGCGCATCCAGGGCACCATCCCGCACACCGTGCAGGGCGAGGACGCCGCCGGCGTCGTCCTCCTGCGTCCGGCCTCGCCCGGTACCGGTGTCATCGCGGGTGGCCCGGTGCGCGCGGTCCTGGAGTGCGCCGGGATCCACGACGTGCTGTCCAAGTCGCTCGGCTCGGACAACCCGATCAACATCGTGCACGCCACCGTGGCGGCTCTGAAGGGCCTCTCGCGCCCCGAGGAGATCGCCGCCCGTCGTGGTCTGCCGATCGAGGACGTCGCCCCCAAGGCGATGCTCAAGGCGCGCGCCGAGGGTCTCGCCGAGGCTGCGGCCGCTGCGAAGGCGGGGAGCTGACCATGGCCCGCCTGAAGATCACGCAGACCCGGTCCAAGATCGGCGGCAAGCAGAACCAGCGTGACTCGCTGCGTTCGCTTGGCCTGAAGCGAATCGGCGACGTCGTCGTGAAGGAGGACCGTCCCGAGATCCGCGGGATGGTCGCCGTCGTGACGCACCTCGTCGAGGTTGAAGAGGTCGACTAGTCATGACTGAGAACGCACCGCTGAAGATTCATGACCTGCGTCCCGCCCCGGGTGCCAACAAGGCCAAGGTCCGCAAGGGCCGTGGCGAGGGCTCCAAGGGCAAGACGTCCGGTCGTGGTACGAAGGGTTCCCACTCGCGTACCACCGTGCCTCTCGGCTTCGAAGGTGGCCAGGTTCCGCTCCAGCGGCGGCTGCCGAAGCTGAAGGGCTTCTCCAACTCCCTGTTCAAGACGACCTACCAGGTCGTCAACCTTGACAAGCTGGGCGAGGTCTTCTCCTCCGGTGGCGACGTGACCGTCGCCGACCTGGTGGCGAACGGTCTGGTCCGGAAGAACGAACTGGTCAAGGTTCTCGGAACCGGCGAGATCTCCGTGGCGTTGAACGTGCAGGCGCACGCCTTCTCCGCCAGCGCCAAGGAGAAGATCGCCGCAGCCGGCGGCTCCACCACGGAGCTGTAGGCCGCACGCATCACGAGGCGCGGGGGCTCGTTATGAGCCTCCGCGCCCGTAGTGCGTTAGAGTTCGCTGGACAGTGAGCCGAGTCTCCCTGTCAAACTGCTCGTTTGTTATATGTAAGACCCTTTGTTTTGGTAAGACCCGCAAGAAGACCTGCCGATGGACGACCCCCGCACCATCGCTCACCGTTACCGCGTCTCTGGCGCGCAGGAGGGACCGTGCTAACCGCTCTTACCCGGGCATTCCGGACGCCGGACCTGCGCAAGAAGCTGCTTTTCACCCTGGGTATCATTGTGATCTTCCGCCTGGGCTCGGTGCTGCCGACGCCCGGTGTGAACACGGAGAACGCCCGCAAGGCCCTGGAAGCAGCTCAATCTAGCGAGCTCAGCAGCATCTACGGGATGGTCCAGCTCTTCAGTGGCGGCGCGTTGCTGAAGCTTTCAGTGTTCGCGCTGGGCATCATGCCCTACATCACGGCCAGCATCATCCTGCAGCTGCTGACTGTCGTGATCCCCCGCCTCGAAGCCCTCAAGAAGGAGGGCCAGGCGGGCACTGCGAAGATCACACAGTACACCCGGTATCTCACCATCGGCCTGGCGGTTCTCCAGTCGACGGCGTTCGTCGCGCTGGCCCGGTCCGGACAGTTGTTCGGCACCTCCGCCAACGATCTCCCGATCCTGCTCAACGACGACATCTTCACCGTCGTCGTGATGGTCATCACGATGACCGCGGGTACGGCCGTCATCATGTGGCTCGGTGAGCTCATCACCGACCGCGGCGTCGGCAACGGCATGTCGATCCTGATCTTCACTCAGATCATCGCGGTCTTCCCGTCGGAACTGATGAACATCTTCCGGCAGAAGGGCGCCTTCACCTTCACGATCGTCATGATCGTCGGCATCTTCATGATCGCCGCGGTCGTCTTCGTGGAGCAGGCCCAGCGCCGCATCCCGGTGCAGTACGCCAAGCGCATGGTCGGCCGCCGGATGTACGGCGGCACCTCGACCTACATCCCGCTGAAGGTCAACCAGGCCGGCATCATCCCGGTCATCTTCGCCTCCTCGCTGCTCTACCTGCCTCAGCTGCTGGTGACGCTGTTCGCCAACAGCCAGGAGAGCAACGCCGTGGTCGAGTGGATCGCGCAGAACTTCGGTTCCGGCGACACCCCGATCTACATGGCGACCTTCTTCCTCCTGATCGTGTTCTTCACGTACTTCTACGTGTCCATCACCTTCAACCCCGTTGAAGTCGCCGACAACATGAAGAAGTACGGTGGGTTCATTCCGGGCATCCGTCCGGGCCGGCCGACCGCCGAGTACCTGAACTACGTGCTCACCCGGTTGACCGCGCCGGGGTCGCTGTATCTGGGCCTGATCTCCATGGTTCCGATCTTCGCCCTCACGCTGGCCGGCGCGACCCAGAACTTCCCGTTCGGAGGAACGAGCATTCTGATCATGGTGGGTGTCGGTCTCGACACGGTGAAGCAGATCGAGAGCCAGCTGCAGCAGCGTAACTACGAGGGCTTCCTGAGATAGTGCGTCTCGTCCTGGTCGGGCCCCCCGGAGCGGGCAAGGGGACGCAGGCCCAGTTCATCGCATCACATCTGTCGATCCCGAAAATCTCGACAGGTGACATTTTCCGCGCCAACGTGTCGGGTGGCACGGAGCTCGGAAAGCTGGCCAAGACCTACATGGACCGCGGGGACCTGGTTCCCGACGAGGTCACGATCGCGATGGTCCGCGGTCGCCTCGCGGAAGACGACGCGCAGGACGGTTTCCTGCTCGACGGGTTCCCGCGGAACGTGGCGCAGGCCGAGGTCCTCAAGAAGATGCTGGCTGACCTGGGCTCCGGGCTCGACCTGGTGCTGGAACTCGTGGTCGACGACGACGAGGTGGTCCGCCGCCTCGCCGGACGTCGCACCTGCCGCTCGTGTGGCAAGGTCTGGCACGTCGACTTCGACCCGCCCAAGAAGGACGGCGTCTGCGACGCCTGCGGCGGCGAGTTGTTCCAGCGTGACGACGACCGTGAGGAGACCATCAGGCACCGCCTGGAGGTCTACCAGGAGCAGACGTCGCCGCTGATCAACTTCTACGCCGACGAGGGCATCCTGCGGGGCGTCGACGCGACCGGCCCGGTCGAAGAGGTCACCGGCCGCGCGATGGGCGAACTGCGCAAGTTCACCCGCGAGCACGTCGAAGGCGAAGACGACGACAAGAGCTAGACCATAAGACCCACCCGGAACGCCACCTCACGGAATAAGTGGGGTGGCGTTCCGCATGTAGTAGACAATGTATTGAATCGGGCATATGCCCCTGAAAGATGATCCACCCAAGGGGTGCCTACGGGATGTTTCGGAAGAACAAGCACGGGATCCAGATCAAGTCGCCCGAGCAGATCACCAAGATGCGCGCGGCCGGTCTCGTCGTCGGGCGCACGCTCGACCTGCTGAAGCGCTCCGTCGAGCCGGGCCTGACGCCGCTCGACCTCGACGCCATCGCCGAGAAGGCGATCAGGGACGAGGGCGCGATCCCGTCGTTCAAGGGCTACCAGGGCTTCCCGGCGACGATCTGCGCGTCGGTGAACCAGGAGGTCGTCCACGGCATCCCCACCGACACCCGGCCGCTGCGCGAGGGCGACATCATCTCGATCGACTGCGGGGCCATCCTCGACGGCTGGCACGGCGACTCGGCCGTCACCGTCCCGGTGGGGGAGGTCGACCCGAAGCTGCTGGAGCTGATCCGGGTCACCGAGGAGTCGATGTGGGCCGGCATCCGGGCCCTGAAGGTCGGCGCCCACCTGTCGGACATCGGGCACCAGGTCGAGCGCTACGTGCGCTCCCAGGGCCGCTACGGCATCCCCCAGGAGTACGGCGGCCACGGCATCGGCACCGAGATGCACATGGACCCGTGGGTGGCCAACCACGGCAAGCCCGGCCGCGGCCCGAAGCTGGAGGCCGGCATGTGCCTGGCGATCGAGCCGATGGTCAACCTCGGCACCGACCAGACCCGCGTGCTGGCCGACGACTGGACGGTCGTCACCCAGGACGGCAAGGCGTCGGCGCATTTCGAGCACAGCGTGGCGGTCACCCCGGAAGGCCCGCTCGTTCTGACGGCTCTCGACGGCGGCAAAGAACGGCTCACCACTACATAATTGGTGAAAAGACGCATTGGGAGGTTCGGCCATGGCATTCAGTCCGGAGATGCGCGCCTCCGACGCCGACCGCGAGAAGGTCGCGGCCGCGCTTCGGGAGCACATGGTCGTCGGCCGCCTGAACGCCGAGGAGTTCAACGAGCGGCTGGAGGCGGCCTACGCCGCCAAGACGTTCGGGGAGCTGCGGGTGCTCACGCGCGACCTGCCGGACATCGACCTGAAGAACCTCCCCGCGCGTCCCGAGCCGATGAAGCCGCAGGCCAAGCCGGTGTCGGAGAACCTGAAGGGGGCCTGGGCGGGCTGGGCCTTCGTCTCCCTGGTCAACTGGGGCGTGTGGATCGTCATCGCGATGACGAGCGGGGAGCTGGTCTATCCCTGGCCGTTGTGGGTGATGGGGCCGTGGGGGATCGGCCTGCTGATCGCCACCCTCGCGCAAAGTCAGAACAACGATAAAAAGCGCGAATTGGGCTCCTGAATGTGCCGTTGTGCACGCTCGGCATTGAGTGTGCATTCGTCCACAGAACTGCAGGTCGCGTCTTCCTAATGTGAGCGGTGTCCGGAGATGAGCAGCATCCCCGGAAGGTCTCACTGGAGGACAGACAAATGCGCAAGCTCCCCCGCGTTCTCGCCGGCACCGCCCTCGCCGCCGGTCTCATGGCCGGCGCCATGGCCGCCCCGGCGACCGCCGGCGCCACCGCGTCGACGGGCTCCGCCGCGGCCGCCTCGTCCAAGCACTTCTTCGGCCCCTACTTCTCGCACTGGGGCGACAAGTTCGAGAAGAGCCACCGGTCCTACTTCAAGGGCTACTGGACCAAGACCGGCAACCAGTACTGGTTCTACGGCGACCTGTTCGACACCGACCGCGACCGCCAGTGGTCGTACGTCTGGTACCGGTACACCGACCGCTTCGGCAAGAGCCACACGAAGTTCTTCAAGAACCGCTCGTTCGGCCACGGCGACTTCGACAAGTTCTTCGGCTTCAAGAAGGGCTTCGTGAAGGACGTGGACTTCCGGGTCTGCGAGGGCACCAGCCGGTTCGACGACTGCGGTGGCTGGAACGACGCCTTCTAAGTCGTGCGGCAGCTGAAAAGGGGCCCGTCCTGACAAGGACGGGCCCTGACCACGTTATATCCACTCTTTGCCGTACGGGCTCGTTGACCGGGTTGCCACCGGGTAGGTGATCTTTGTCGGCCGGGTGGGAGTCCCTCGGCCACCGGGCGTCCCGGCTGAGCGGGCCGCCCGGGCGCGAAGCCACCGGGCCCACCCGATCCGGCATGTCGGCGGTGCCGGACGGGTGGGCCCGGTTTTGCGCTATCCTGGAATGCGGTTGTGTACGAGGGCCCGTTCTGTGTGATCGTTTCGCGTTCCGCACCGGGTTGCCGTACACTCCTTTGTCGGTTCACTATGACCTTTTGCGTGGCGGCCTTGCCGCCGCCGCTCTCTGAACGCCTGAAGGTCGCGGCTGATTAGTGTTCCGAAGCCTCAGACGACCGAGCATCAGTGAAACGTGAGGATCTTTTGGCCAAGAAAGACGGCGCCATCGAGATCGAGGGCACTGTGGTCGAGTCGCTCCCGAACGCCATGTTCCGGGTGCAGCTTGACAACGGCCATAAGGTCCTGGCCCACATCAGCGGCAGGATGCGCATGCACTACATCCGCATCCTTCCGGACGACCGGGTCGTCGTGGAGCTGAGCCCCTACGACCTCACCCGCGGTCGGATCGTCTACCGGTACAAGTAGGAACGATTAAGGACTATGAAGGTCAAGCCGAGCGTCAAGAAGATCTGTGACAAGTGCAAGGTGATCCGCCGGCACGGTCGAGTCATGGTGATCTGCGACAACCTGCGCCACAAGCAGCGCCAGGGCTAGTCGCCGCCGGCCCCTGCTGAGTCCGTCCACGGTGACGGACTCGACGCATGTGCGGGGCCGGACCTGTAATCGCGCGCCACACTCGCGAAGGCGCCCCTTTTCCGGGGTGAACCACGCGGGAGACCCCCGGTCGGAGGCCGGGGCCCTCACCCCGGGCATTGGGGAGGGGCGTGGGGCGCAGGACCTCCGCGAAACGAAGGAGAATGCCCGACCATGGCTCGCCTGGTTGGCGTCGACCTCCCCCGCGACAAGCGGCTGGAGATCGCTCTCACCTACATTTACGGCATCGGCCGTACCCGCGCGCTCGAGATCCTCGAGGCCACCGGCGTCTCCGGTGACCTGCGGGTGCACCAGCTCAGCGACACCGAGCTCGTGCCCATGCGTGACTACATCGAGGCCAACTTCAAGATCGAGGGTGACCTCCGCCGCGAAGTTCAGGCCGACATTCGTCGCAAGATCGAAATTGGCTGCTACCAGGGCATCCGGCACCGCAAGGGCCTGCCCGTCCACGGTCAGCGGACGCAGACGAACGCGCGTACCCGCAAGGGCAAGAAGAAGACCGTGGCCGGCAAGAAGAAGCCCGGCAAGAAGTAGTCCTTAGCTGCAGCCCATTTCAGGAGATAGCGCTTAAATGCCGCCGAAGAGCCGCCAGGGCGCACCGAAGAAGGTGCGCCGCAAGGAAAAGAAGAACGTCGCTCACGGGCACGCCCACATCAAGAGCACGTTCAACAACACGATCGTCTCGATCACCGACCCGAACGGGAACGTGATCTCCTGGGCCAGCGCCGGCCACGTCGGGTTCAAGGGCTCCCGTAAGTCCACCCCGTTCGCCGCCCAGATGGCCGCCGAGAACGCCGCGCGCCGCGCCATGGAGCACGGCATGCGCAAGGTCGACGTCTTCGTCAAGGGCCCCGGTTCCGGCCGGGAGACCGCGATCCGTTCGCTGCAGGCGACCGGGCTCGAGGTCGGGTCCATCCAGGACGTGACGCCGGTCCCGCACAACGGTTGCCGTCCGCCGAAGCGCCGCCGCGTCTGACGTCCAGGAGATAAGAAAAAATGGCTCGTTACACGGGTGCGGACTGCAAGCTCTGCCGCCGCGAGAAGACCAAGCTCTTCCTCAAGGGCAAGAAGTGTGAGTCCGCGAAGTGCCCCATCGAGATCCGTCCTTACCCCCCGGGTGAGCACGGTCGCGGTCGGCCGAAGGAGTCTGAGTACCAGCTCCAGCTTCGTGAGAAGCAGAAGACCCGCCGCATCTACGGCATCCTCGAGAAGCAGTTCCGGAACTACTACGAGGAAGCCAACCGCAAGTCCGGCAAGACCGGCGAGAACCTCCTCCAGATCCTGGAGAGCCGTCTCGACAACGTGGTCTACCGCGCCGGTTTCGCGGAGTCGCGCGACGCCGCCCGCCAGCAGGTCCGCCACGGTCACGTGACCGTGAACGGCAAGAAGGTGGACATCCCGTCCTACCGCGTCCGCGAGCACGACATCGTGGAGATCCGCGAGAAGTCGCGCAACCTCATGCCCTACGAGGTGGCCCGCGCCACCGCCGGTGACAAGACCGTCCCGGCGTGGCTGGGTGTCGCCCCCGAGGCTATGCGGGTGCTCGTCCACCAGCTCCCGGTCCGCCAGCAGATCGACACGCTGGTCCAGGAGCAGCTCATCGTCGAGCTCTACTCCAAGTAAGTAGTGCTCCTTGATGCCGCATGGTCCGGTTTGACCGGATCGTGCGGCATCATGGTTGTTGTCGAGTGGCGTCAAATAGCGGGCGCCGCCGTCTGTGAAGGGAATCACGCATGCTCATCGCACAGCGTCCCAGTCTCGTCGAGGAGTCCCTCGAGGAGCACCGGTCCAAGTTCGTCATCGAGCCGCTGGAGCCGGGCTTCGGTTACACCATCGGCAACTCCGTGCGGCGCACGCTGCTGTCGTCCATTCCGGGCGCGGCCGTGACCTCCATCCGCATCGAGGGTGTGCTCCACGAGTTCTCGACCGTTCCTGGGGTCAAGGAAGACGTCACCGACATCATCCTGAACCTGAAGAACCTGGTCGTCTCCTCCGAGCACGACGAGCCGGTGGTCATGTACCTGCGCAAGCAGGGCCCCGGTGAGGTCACCGCCGCCGACATCGCGCCCCCGGCCGGTGTCGAGGTGCACAACCCCGACCTCCACATCGCCACGCTGAACGGCAAGGCGAAGCTGGAGATGGAGCTGACCGTCGAGCGCGGTCGCGGCTACGTCTCCGCCGCCCAGAACAAGCAGCCCGGCCAGGAGATCGGCCGCATTCCGATCGACTCGATCTACTCGCCGGTGCTCAAGGTCACCTACAAGGTCGAGGCGACGCGTGTCGAGCAGCGCACCGACTTCGACCGGCTGATCCTCGACGTCGAGACCAAGCCGTGCATGAAGCCCCGCGACGCGGTGGCCTCGGCCGGCAAGACCCTCGTCGAGCTCTTCGGCCTGGCCCGTGAGCTCAACGTCGAGGCCGAGGGCATCGACATCGGCCCGTCGCCGACCGACGCCGCCCTGGCGGCCGACCTGGCGCTGCCGATCGAGGAGCTCAACCTCACGGTCCGGTCGTACAACTGCCTCAAGCGCGAGGGCATCCACACCGTGGGCGAGCTCGTCGCGCGTTCGGAGCAGGACCTGCTGGACATCCGCAACTTCGGCGCCAAGTCGATCGAAGAGGTCAAGCAGAAGCTGCACGAGATGGGTCTCGCGCTCAAGGACAGCCCGCCCGGATTCGACCCGTCCGCTGTCGCCGGTGGCGGCTACGACGACGAGGACGGCGGCTTCATCGAGACCGAGCAGTACTGAGTTTTCCCAGATAGAACGATCATCCGATCGGCCCGACCCCGGTACCTGATACGGCCGGGGCGGGTTATCCAAAGGAGCATGTCATGCCCAAGCCCGCCAAGGGTGCACGTCTCGGTGGTTCCGCGGCGCACGAGAAGCTGATCCTGTCGAACCTGGCGACGCAGCTGTTCCAGCACGGCAAGATCAAGACCACTGAGGCCAAGGCCAAGCGCCTGCGCCCGGTGGCCGAGCGCCTGATCACCAAGGCGAAGAAGGGCGACATCCACAACCGTCGCCAGGTGCTGACCGTCGTTCGCGACAAGAGCGTCGTCCACCACCTCTTCACCGAGATCGCGGTGACCTTCGCCGAGCGTCCGGGTGGCTACACCCGGATCACCAAGATCGGCCAGCGTAAGGGTGACGCCGCTCCCATGGCCGTCATCGAGCTCGTCACCGAGCCGCTGAACGCCGTCACCACGACCCGTCAGGCCCCCGAGCCCGCCGCCGCCCCGGCGCCGGAGCCCAAGGCTGCGGAGCTCGATGAGGTCGAGGAGACCAAGGCGGAGGCGTCCGCCGACGAGGCCGAGGTCACCGAGACCGAGGCCAAGAAGGACGACGAGGCCTGATCCTTCAGGGTTCGCGGGTCCGGTGTCCCCAGGGCACCGGACCTGTTTCTTTTTCACCGAAAGGGTGTGCCGATGCGGCTGCGGCTCGATCTGGGCTATGACGGGACCGACTTCTCGGGATGGGCCAAGCAGCCCGGCAGGCGTACCGTCCAGGGAGAGCTGGAAGCCGCGCTGGGCCGCATCCTGCGGCTGCCCGAGCCACCGTCCCTGACCGTGGCGGGCCGCACCGACGCGGGTGTGCACGCGCGGGGTCAGGTCGCCCACGTCGACCTGGCCGACGACGTCGAGGAACCGGCCATGCTGCTGCGGCGGCTCGCCGGGGTGCTGCCGCCCGATGTGCGGGTGAACCGCGTCAGCGTCGCCCCGCCCGGCTTCGACGCCCGCTTCTCCGCGCTCTCCCGCCGGTACGGCTACCGCGTGAGCGACAACGCCGGGGGAGTCGACCCGCTGCGGCGCAAGGACGTGCTCTGGTACAACCGGCGCCTCGACGTCGGGCTGCTCAACGCCGGCTCGGCGGCCCTGCTGGGCGAACACGACTTCGCGGCCTTCTGCAAGAAGCGCGAGGGCGCGACGACGATCCGCGAACTCCAGCGGTTGTCGTGGGAGCAGGGCGAGACGTTCCTGACGGCGACGGTGGTCGCCGACGCCTTCTGCCACTCGATGGTCAGGGCGCTGGTGGGCTCGCTGCTGATGGTCGGCGACGGACGCCAGCCCGTCGAGTGGCCGGGCGAGGTGCTCCGCCGCGCGGTGCGCGACTCGGGCGTGCACGTCGCGCCGGCGGTCGGGCTGACCCTGGAGGAGGTGCGCTATCCGGCCGACGCCGAGCTGGCGGGCCGCGCGGAGATGACCCGCCGGGTGCGCACGCTCAGCTCGTGACGCGCTTTTCGATGATCTCGGCCGTCTGGTCGCGGAAGGCGCCGCTGACCGGGCCGAGGTCCTTCTCCTTCTCGGCCGGGGTGTGCCCGTCGGCGTAGGTGGCGTAGCTGAAGACGATGTAGCGGCCCCAGACCATGCCCGCCGCGTAGCCCCCGCTGATGGCCACCCGGTCGGCCCCCGAGTCGGGATCGCCGTTGAGGCCGCGGAACCACAGGTTGCTGCCGAGGTTCTTGGTCTGGTCGACGGCCAGGGCGGCGTCCTTGGTGGGCAGCACGGCGATGCCGGTGGTGACGGCGTACTGCTTCTTGCCGTCGACGTAGGTCGCGCGGAGCACCCGGCGGCAGTCGTTCTCCGACAACGACTGGGCGAACGCGCCGGCGGCGGCCGAGGCGCAGTCGTCGGTGATGTTGACCTTGACGCGCTTGAAGGTGCGGCCGTTCACGCTGATCTTCGCGTCGGGGAACGCCTCGGTGAGGGTCAGCTTGCGGGGGTCGGTCGTCTCCGAGTCGAGCATCGCCGCCTCGACCGTCGGGGCGGGGTCGGCCTCGCCGCCGGGCGCGGCGGGGGCGTCGGTCACCGGGGGAGCCGCGACCTCCTCGGACGGGCTCTCCTCACCGGAGTAGGCCAGATAGGCCGACGCGCCGATGGCCGCGATCACCACGAGCGCGCCGCCGGCCATCAGGACCTTCTTGGCGCCGCCGCCCTTCTTCTTGGCGGGCGCCTCGGTGATCGGGGCGGCCTCGGCCGGGCGGTAGCCCTTGGGCAGCGGCGGATGGACGATCCCCTCGGTGACCGGCGCGGCGCCCAGGCTCTCGAACCCTCGCCCGGGTGACGCCGGGGCGGCCGGCGGCACGGGGGGAGTGAACAGGTTCTCCTGCGTCTGGTCGGGCGTGGGGTCGACCTTCTGCAACGGCATCTCCGGGTCGGTGGGGACGTCGGCGGCGGTCCCGTTCACCGCGCCGAACGCTTGCTGGGTCTCCTGGGCGGCCGGGTCGAACGCCTGGAAGGCCGGTTGCTCCTCGCGGGGGATCGTCGTCTCGGCGGGCTCCTCGTCGGGGATCGCGGCCGAGGGCCACGGGGTGCCGGTGTCGCTGGCCCACTGCTGCGCGGGCGGCCACGGCGTCGCCTCCGGACGGTCGCCCGGGACGGTGGCCACCCCCGTGTCGGGTTCGACCGGCGCCTCGGCGGCGTGGGCGGCCGCGGGCCAGTGGCGCGGGTAGACGGGCGGGTCGTCGTGGGACTCGACCGGCGCGCCGGACGCGGCCGGCTCCTCGCCGGGCAGGCGCGGCGGCCAGACGGCGATGTCGCCCGGCTCGCCGGGGCGCTCGCTCTCGCCGGCGGGCCACTCGGGAAGCGGGGGGAGGCCGGAGGTGGTGGCGTCGGCGACCGGGGGCTCCTCGACGGGGGCCGGCGGCTCCGCGGTGGGCGCGGCGGGCCAGCCGGGCCACTCCTGCGCCGGCGCGGGCGGCCACGACCCGGCCTTGCCGTGGTCGCGGGTCTCCTCGGTCTCGGGATCGTAGGCCGCGTCGGGCGTGTAGACGGGCGGCGGCCAGGCGTTCCGCGTGTCCTGGGTGTCGATGTCGGCTTCGGGCACGGGCGCCCAGGCTGCGCCGGTGTCGCGGGTGTCGTCTTCCTGCGGCGGCGGCCAGGCGGCCCGGGTCCGGGAGTCGAGCGTGTCCTCGGTTCCCGGATCGTAGACGGGGGCGGGCCAGGCGGGCGGGGGGTCAGAGGGCGTCTCGGGCTCGGCGGCGCTCGGGATCGGCCACGGGGACCTCGGGTCGCGGGTCTCCTCGGTCTGCGGGTCGTAGGCCGGAGGAGGCCACGCGGACTCGGGGGCGGGCGTCGCCTTCGGGAAGCCGAAGTGGCCCGTCGGGGGAGCCTCGGGGGTGTGCTCGGTCACCGGCGCGGGCGGCTGCCACGAGCGAGACGTCGGCCAGGTCGAGCCGGGGTCGCCGGGGCGGTCGGCGTCTTCGGGGGCGAACCAGCCGCCGGACTCGGCGGGCTCGCGGGCGGGCGCCGGCGGCCACGTCGGGGGCTCGGCGGGCCGGGCCTCGGGCGCGGGCGGCCACTCCGGCTGGGCAGGGCGGGCCGTCGGTACGGCGAACCAGCCGTTGCCGGAGCCCTCTCCGGGCTGCGGGTAGTTCTCGTCACGAGCCGACTGCCCGAAACTGGGCGGGGGCACCTTGCCCTCGTGGTCGTGCTCGGAGGCGGAATCCTGGCCACGCATACCCGGAAGCGTATCGGCGCACGCGAGATCGTCGTGCCGCTATGGGCGTTTCCGCATCGGGCTAGCCGGGCCGCCCCCGCACTGACCTGGTGTCGAGCGCGGGGAACACGGTGGCGTCGGTGATGTCGACGGCTGCCTGGTATAGCTGCTTGAGCTCGGCTTTCTTCGGTTCGTGGCCGTCTTTGAACTGGAACCAGAGCAGAATCGCATAATGCCCCTGGGTCCAGCCGCCGGCGTAGGCCTCGCCGTCGCCGAGCTCCTTGGTGTGGTCGTCGTCGCCGGCGAGGGGCTTCAGGTAGTCCTTGCGCTCCTTGCCCGCCCCGGCCCCGGCGACGGTCTTGGCGGCCTTGCTGGTCTTCAGGTTGGCGACGCCGACGGTGCCGATCACGGTGCCCTTGGCGTCGTGGAAGCTGGCGCGGGCGAGCTGGTTGCAGCCGGCCGCCTTCAGGGCCTTCTGCAGCTTCTCTCCGGTGACCGCGTCTTTGCAGTCTTTCTTCTCCATCTCGCGGACGGTCATCTTGTACGACCGGCCCTTGATCTTGAAGCGGCTGCGCCCGAAGATCTCGTTCAGGGTGAGCGGCTCGGGGTCGGTCTCGCGCGAGGCGGCGTAGCCGAACGCGCCTCCGGGGGCGACCGGGAGGCTGGGCTTGGGCGCGGCCGACGTGTCGGCGGCGGGCGGGGCGGCGCCCTCGGAGCAGCCGGTGACCAGGACGGCGACCAGGGTGGCGACCAGACCGGCGGGGACGGCGCCGGCGAACCGGCGTCTGGCGGGGGAACCCATGACCTCGAGATTAACCGCAGACCGGGTCAGGAATACCCGAAGTCCTGCGTCCACCACGGCCCGCCGGGCTCGAGGGTGACGCCGACGCCGGTCACGGTCAGCTGGCAGTTGAGGATGTTGCGCCGGTGGGAGGGGCTGTTCAGCCAGCTCTTCACCGCGTCGGCGGCGCTCCGGTAGCCCTTGGCGATGTTCTCGGCGCCGCCCAGCCGATATCCGGCGCGGGTCATGCGGTCCCAGGGGCTCGCGCCGTCGGGCGACTCGTGGACGAACTTCCCGGTCGCCGCCATCTCGGCCGAGTGCTGCCGGGCCGAGGCCACCAGCCGGTGGTCGATCCGCAATTTGGGGCAGCCCGCCTTGGCGCGGGCCTCGTTGACGAAGAAGACCACGTTCTCCTCGAGTTCGGCCACGTGGCTGCTGACCCGGGGCCGCCCGGTGTCGGCCGGGCCGCCGGTGGAGGAGGCCACCGACTCCTCGCCGCCCACGGGCGCGACCGGGACCAGCCCGGGACGGTGCCGGGGCGGCGGCGAGGGGGTCGCCTTGGCGGCCGGCTGGTTGTCGCGCAGGTAGACCTCACTGGAGCCGTTGCCCAGCACGGTGATGCGGCCGATCACGATGCCGAGGACCAGGACCGCCAGGACGCATGCCAGAACGCCCAGCAGCGTCCCGCGTCGGGCGCTTGGCTGGGAATGCCGGTTGTGAGGGTTCTGCCACATACCGCAGCCAAATATAGGGATCCGAGAGCCTGTTGAAAATGAGAATGGAGAGACCGGATGGGTCCCGGACCCGCAGATCAGGGCAGCGGAGTAAGCGCTCCGTTTTGGACCGTTGCGTTTTGCTCAAGTCGGCGGCTGCGGGTATGATGGTGGATCGTTGTGTGTGCTTCAGTCCTTCGCTGACTGAACACGGCGCGTCCGGCGTCATCTCCCGTATGTGTGGAGACGGATGGTTGTGCGTCGTGGGCCCGCGCGACCTCCGACTGTTCACCATCCGACAGAAGGCACTGCCGTGAGCACGTTCACCCCGAAGCCCAACGACGTCGAACGTCAGTGGTACGTCATCGACGCCACCGACGTCGTGCTCGGCCGGCTGGCCAGCCACGTCGCGGTCCTGCTCCGTGGCAAGCACAAGCCGATCTTCGCGAACCACGTCGACACCGGCGACTTCGTGATCATCGTCAACGCCGACAAGATCGCTCTGTCCGGCAACAAGCTGGAGCAGAAGAAGGCCTACCGCCACTCCGGTTACCCGGGCGGTCTGCGTTCGGTCACCTATGGCGAGCTGATGGAGAAGCGTCCCGACCGGGCCGTCGAGAAGGCCGTCAAGGGCATGCTGCCCAAGAACGCCCTCGGCCGGAAGATGGCCAAGAAGCTCAAGGTCTACGCAGGTCCGGAGCACCCGCACCAGGCGCAGAGCCCGGTGCCCTTCGAGATCACTCAGATCGCCCAGTAACGCCGAGCCAGGAAAGTTAAGAGGAGAACCGTGGCTGAGACCACCGGTACCGAGACGCTCGTCGAGGGCGACGTCGAGGACTTCGCGGGCGAGGAATTCCCGTCCGAGTACACCACCGAGTCGGCTCCCGCCGCCGACGCCCCCGTGCGCAAGCCCGTCACCACGGGCAACTCGTACGGCACCGGCCGCCGCAAGGAGGCCGTCGCCCGTGTCCGCATCGTTCCGGGCACCGGCAAGTGGACCATCAACGGTCGTAGCATCGACGTCTACTTCCCGAACAAGGTCCACCAGCAGATCGTCAACGAGCCCTTCGTGGTGCTCGGCGCCGAGGAGCAGTTCGACGTCATCGCCCGCATCGACGGCGGCGGCGTGACCGGCCAGGCCGGCGCCCTGCGCATGGGCCTGTCCCGCGCGCTGGCGATCCTCGACGCGGAGACCAACCGGCCGCCGCTGAAGAAGGCCGGCTTCCTCACCCGTGACGCCCGCGCCACGGAGCGGAAGAAGTACGGCCTCAAGAAGGCCCGTAAGGCTCCGCAGTACAGCAAGCGTTAAGTTGGGCCGCCTCTTCGGCACCGACGGGGTACGTGGGGTCGCGGGTCGCGACCTCACCGCCGAGCTGGCCATGGACCTGTCCGTGGCCGCCGCGCACGTCCTGCGCGATGCCGGGAGGAGCCGCCCGCTCGCCGTCGTAGGCCGGGACCCGCGCGCTTCGGGGGAGTTCCTCGAAGCCGCTGTGGTCGCCGGCCTCGCGTCGTCCGGCATGGACGTGCTCCGTCTCGGCGTGCTGCCCACCCCGGCGGTGGCCTATCTGACCCCTGAGCTGGGAGCCGACCTCGGTGTCATGCTCTCGGCCTCGCACAACCCGGCGCCCGACAACGGCATCAAGTTCCTCAACCGCCACGGCTTCAAGCTGCCCGACGCGGTGGAGAACGAGATCGAACGGCGTCTCGGGGAGAAATGGGAACGTCCCGTCGGCGCGGCCGTGGGCCGGGTCCGGGAGGCGTACGGCGAGACCGAACGCTATGTCTCCCACGTCCTGAGTTCCCTCCCACACCGTCTCGACGGTCTGCGGGTCGTCGTCGACTGCGCCCACGGCGCCGCCCACATGGTGGCACCCGAGGCGCTGCTGCGCGCCGGGGCCGAGGTCGAGACGATCGGCACCGCCCCCGACGGCCTCAACATCAACGACGGCGTGGGCTCCACCCACCTGGGCCCGCTGCGTGAGGCGGTGCTGGCGCGCGGGGCCGACGTGGGCATCGCCTACGACGGCGACGCCGACCGCTGCCTCGCGGTGACCGCCGACGGCGCCGAGATCGACGGCGACCAGATCATGGCGATCCTCGCCATGCAGATGCGCGCCGAAGGCCGCCTGGCCAAGGACACGGTCGTCGCCACGGTGATGTCGAACCTGGGCTTCAAGCTGGCCATGCGCGAGGCGGGGGTGACGGTCGTCGAGACGGCCGTCGGCGACCGCTACGTGCTGGAGCGCATGCGCCAGGACGGCTTCACCTTCGGCGGCGAGCAGTCGGGGCACGTCATCATGCTCGACCACGCCACCACCGGCGACGGCCTGCTGACCTCGCTCCACCTGCTCGCCGCGGTGGCCGGGTCGGGCAAGCCGCTGGCCGAGCTGGCCTCGGTGATGACGAAGCTGCCGCAGGTCCTCGTCAACGTGAAGAACGTCGACAAGAACCGCGCGGGCGACGCCGGCCTGCTGGCGGCGGTCGCGCAGGCCGAGCTGGAACTCGGCGACACCGGCCGGGTGCTGATCCGGCCGAGCGGAACCGAGCCGATGATCCGCGTCATGGTCGAGGCGGCGTCCCACGACCAGGCGACGGAGATGGCCGATCGGCTGGCCGAGGTCGTCCGAGTCACCTGCGGATGAACTCGAGGGCGGTTTCTGCGTTGTCAGAAGCCGCCCTTCTGCCATGGTCCCCAGATGGCGAACGACAGGCCCTGTGACGACTGGACGTTGACGTACAGGGTGTGACCGCCCGGCCCGAACGAGGCCCCGGCGAACTCCGCGCCCCCGTCGGTGCTGATCAGCCGGGAGAAGTCGAAGATCTGGCCGCGCCGGGTGAGGCCGCGCAGGTAGTTGCCGCCCTCGCCGTCCTCGCACAGGACCAGCGTGCCGTGCCTGCTGGTGGTGATGTTGTCGGGCAGGTCGAGCGCCAGCGACGAGGGCGACTCGTAGATCAGGCGCAGCCGGCCCGAGCGGGTGTCGTAGGCGAAGACCTGGCCCCGGCCCTTGCCGAACCCCGACGGGGGCGTCTCGCCGGGTGCGGTCGCGCCGCCCTGGGTGGAGACGAAGTAGACCGTGTGGTCGTCGTACACGGCGCCTTCGAGGCGGGAGAACAGCGCCGCACCCTGCTCGCGGCCCTGGTTGCCGACGTACTGGATGGCCTGGTCGTTGGTGGGTTTCGTGGTGAAGGTCGGATCGGGGTCGTCGATGTCGACCCAGATGGTCTCCCAGGTCGAGCCGGGCGTGAGACCTGCCGACAGGTCGGCGCGCGGGCGGCGCTTCACGGCGAGCATCTGGAGCCGGCCGCCGTCGAGGATCCGGCCGGCCCGGACCGGGTGCCGCGGCGGCAGGTAGCGGTAGAAGCCCGAGGGGAAGCCGAAGTTGTCCTCGGTCAGGTAGATCGCGCCGCTGTGGGGGTCGCAGGCGGCCGACTCGTGGGCGAACCGGCCCGCCTTCCTGATGGGGGTACGCGACGCGGCCCGCTTCAGCGGCACCTCGAAGATGTAGCCGTGCCGCTGCTTCAGCAGCGTGTTGTCGGCGCCGGTGAAGTCGTTGCCGACGTCGGGCCCGTTGACGGTCTCCTCGCAGGTCACCCAGGCGCCCCACGGCATCGGGCCGCCGGAGCAGTTCATCTGGGTGCCGTTGAGCGACACGCCCGAGCTGACGACCTCGCCGAACCTGGTGACGGTGAGCGTGGCGCACCCGCCGCCGGCCGCCGGGTCGTAGGCGGCGGCGACGTCGCCGAAGGCCCCCACCGGGCCGTTGACCTCGTGGTTGCGCACCAGGACCGCGGTGCCGCGCGGCCCCGCGAAGGCGGCCATGCCGTCGTGGCGGCCGGGCGTGACGCCGCCCTGGGTGAAGTCGCTGCCCGCCGGGTTGAACGACCGGTAGGCGAACCCCTTCGGCAGTTCGAGGCGGACCACGCCGTCGCGCAGGTCGGCGACGGGGGCCAGCGGGCCGTAGTCGGCTCCGTGGACGCGGGCGGGGCGGGCGCCGGCCGCGGCGACTCCGGCGAAGGGGCCGCCTAAGAGGGCGATCCCGGCGCTGCCGGCGATGAACGAACGTCGATCCATGAGGGTCTCCCTGGTCACTCGTCGTTCATGTCACATTAATCTCATTCCACCGTCACGGACTTGGCGAGATTGCGGGGCTGGTCGACGTCCAGGCCCTTGGCGCTGGCCAGTTCGCAGGCGAAGACCTGCAGCGGGACCGTCGTGACCAGCGGCTGGAGCAGCGTCGGCACGGCCGGGACGCGGATCAGGGCGTCGGCGTAGGGTTCGACGGCGGTGTCGCCGTCCTCGCAGACGACGACGGTCATCGCGCCGCGGGCGCGGATCTCCTGGATGTTGGAGACGATCTTGCCGTGCAGGGTCGGCTCGCCTTTCGGCGACGGGACCACCACGACGACCGGCAGGCCCTGCTCGATCAGGGCGATCGGGCCGTGCTTCAGCTCCCCGGCGGCGAAGCCCTCGGCGTGCATGTACGCCAGCTCCTTGAGCTTCAGCGCGCCCTCCATGGCCACCGGGTAGCCGACGTGGCGTCCCAGGAACAGGACGCAACGCTGGTTCTTGAGGGTGCGGGCGAGTTCGCGTACCGGCTCGACGGTGGTCAGCACCGCCTCGACGTCGGCGGGGGCCTTCGCGAGGCGCGCGAGGATGCCGGCGATCTCTTCGTCGGGGAGGGTGCGGCGGCGCTGCGCCAGGTAGAGGGCCATCAGGTAGCAGGCGACGAGCTGGGTCAGGAACGCCTTCGTCGAGGCGACCGCGATCTCCGGCCCGGCGTGGGTGTAGATCACCGCGTCGGCTTCGCGCGGGATGGTCGAGCCGTTGACGTTGCAGATCGCCAGCACGGCCGAGCCCTGTTCGCGGGCGTGCCGCAGCGCCATCAGGGTGTCCATCGTCTCGCCCGACTGGGAGATCACCACGATCAGGGTGCCCGACGAGAGGATGGGGTCGCGGTAGCGGAACTCGCTGGCCAGCTCGACCTCGCAGGGCAACCCGGCCCAGCGTTCGACGGCGTGCTTGGCGATCAGCCCGGCGTGGTAGCTGGTGCCGCAGGCCACGATGATCATCTTGTCGACCGTGCCGAGCGGGAGCCGGACCTCGTCGAGCCGCAGCCGCCCCTGCTCGTCGACCCGGCCCAGCAGCGTGTCGGCGACCGCGCGGGGCTGTTCGGCGATCTCCTTGAGCATGAAGTGGTCGTGGCCGCCCTTCTCGGCGGCGGTCGCGTCCCAGTCGACGACGAACTCGCGGCAGGAGACCGGGATGCCGTCGAAGTCGGTGATCGTCACGTCGTGGGCGCGCAGCTCGACGACCTGGTCCTGGCCCAGTTCGATGGCGCGGCGGGTGTGCGCGATGAAGGCGGACACGTCGGAGCCCAGGAAGTTCTCGCCGACGCCCCGGCCGACGACCAGCGGCGAGTTGCGGCGGGCCCCCACGACCAGGTCGGGCTCGGCGGTGTCCACCGCGAGCAGGGTGAACGCGCCCTCCAGCCGCCGGCAGACGCGCCGCATCGCCTCGGCCAGGCCCGCGCCGGTGGCCCGTTCGTCCTCGATGAGGTGGGCGACGACCTCCGTGTCGGTGTCGGAGGCCAGGATGTGGCCCTTCTCGGCCAGGCCGGCCCGCAGGGCGGCGAAGTTCTCGATGATCCCGTTGTGGATGACCGCGACCTGGGCGGGACAGTCGGTGTGCGGGTGGGCGTTCTGGTCGGTCGGGGCCCCGTGGGTGGCCCAGCGGGTGTGGCCGATGCCGACGGTGGCCTCGACGAGCGGGGTCTCGGCCAGCGCGGCGCGGAGGTTGGCGAGCTTCCCGGCCCTCTTCTGTACGCTCAGCTTCCCGTTGACCAGGGCGATGCCCGCCGAATCGTAGCCCCGGTACTCCAGCCGGGCCAGGCCGTCGACGACGACGTCGATGGCGAGACGGGAACCTACGTATCCGACAATCCCGCACATAGTTCGCCCCCAATCACGTATGGGACAGAACATTCCATTTCACCAGTCCTGGAAACTCCACCGGCGGTCAAGATCGGGGTAGGGTTGGGCGTCGTGGCGGATCGGGACGCGTACGTCGAGCTGAGCCGGGCCCAGTGGGGTGAGCTGCGGCGCAATACGCCGATGACGCTCACCGAGGCCGAGCTCGAAGAGCTCAGGGGGGTCGACGACCCCATCGATCTCGCCGAAGTGACCGATATCTACCTGCCGCTGACCCGGCTTCTGAACCTCCACTTCACCGGCGCCCGGCAGCGCGGGGCCGCCGTCAGCACCTTCCTCGGCGACGACGCCGCGCCGCCGCCCTACATCCTGGGCATCGCCGGCAGCGTCGCGGTCGGCAAGTCGACGACGGCGCGTCTGCTGCACACCCTGCTGGCCCGCTGGCCCGAGCACCCGCGCGTCGATCTGATCACCACCGACAGCTTCCTCCACCCCAACGCGGTCCTCGCCGAGCGCGACATCATGCACCGCAAGGGTTTCCCCGAGAGCTACGACCGGCGGGCCCTGGTGAAGTTCGTGGCCGACGTGAAGCGCGGCCGGCCCGAGGTGCACGCGCCGGTCTACTCCCACCTCGAATACGACGTCGTGCCCGGGGCGCGGCAGGTGGTGAAGCGGCCCGACATCCTGATCGTCGAGGGCCTGAACGTCCTGCAGCCCGCGCCGCCGACGGCGCTGGCGGTGAACGACTACTTCGACTTCTCGATCTACGTGGACGCCCGGGTGGAGGACATCCGCGGCTGGTACGTCGACCGGTTCCACAAACTCCGGCGGACCGCGTTCGCCGACCCCAAGTCGTATTTCAAGCACATCGCCGAGCTTTCCGAGGACGAGGCGACCGTGTTCGCGCGGAACGTGTGGCGCGACATCAACGAGCGCAACCTGGTGGAGAACATCGCCCCGACGCGGGGGCGGGCGGGGCTCATCCTGCAGAAGGGGCCCGACCACTCGATCAGGCGGATCCGGCTGCGCCGCGTCTGAGGCCATAATCGGTCGGGTGCTGCACATCCGGGTGATCAGTCCTCTATCGGCCACCGACGCCGTCGTGGGGTGTCTGCGTGAGGCGACAGGGGTCACCAACCTGGTGGTCTTCTCCGGGGTGGCGCGGTCTCCCGAGGGTGATCTCGTCGAGTTCGACGTCGCCCGCGAGGCCGCCAACGGGGTCATCGAGAGCCTGCGCGGGCTCGGCATCGAGACCAGCGGGTCGATCGCGGTCGAGAAGATCGACCTGGCCATCTCCGAGGCTGCCGACCGGGCCCGCGAGGAGGCGCCCGGTGAGGGCGACGACGCGGTGGTCTGGGAGGAGCTCGCCGCACGGGTGGCCGACGACAGCCGCATGACCTGGGCGTTCATCGTCTTCCTCACGATCGCCACCCAGCTCGCCGCCATCGGGGTGCTGCTCAACTCGCCGATCCTGATCGTCGGGGCGATGGTGCTCGGGCCCGAGTTCGGGCCGATCGCGGCCGTCTGCTTCGGGCTGCTACAGCGGGAACCCCGGCTCATCGGGGGCGCGGTCCGCAACCTGGTCATCGGGTTCGCCGCGGCCATCGTGGTCACCCTGGCCTGCGCGCTGGTGGCCCGGGGGCTCGGCTGGATCGAACCGGCCATGATCGCCGAGGGCAACACCGAAGAGGTCAACTTCATCGTCAAGCCCGACCGGTGGTCGTTCATCGTCGCCCTGCTGGCCGGGGTCGCGGGGGTGTTGTCGGTCACGGCCGGGAAGTCGTCGTCGCTGGTCGGGGTGTTCATCTCGGTCACGACCGTGCCGGCCGCCGGGTACGCCGCCGTCGCGGTCGCCCTCGGCGATTGGGCCGAGGTCGGCCACGCGGCGCTGCAGCTCGGGGTGAACATCCTCGGCATGGTCATCGCGGGCACGCTCACCCTGCTGGCCCAGCGGCTCCTCTGGGGGAAGTACGGCGAACGCGTCGGCCCGCGACCACGGTCTGACCGATGACTCGTTCTTATGGGCGACGACCCGTCGACAGGTGAAGGAGTACTGTCCCGATCATGACCATCCTCGCCACCGAGGCGCTCACCAAGCGATATCCCCGGGTCACCGCGCTCGACGGGCTCACCGTCTCCGTCGGCGCCGGGGTGACCGGGCTGGTGGGCGCCAACGGCGCGGGCAAGTCCACACTGATCAAGATCCTTCTCGGGCTGGTCCCGGCGAGCGAGGGCTCGGCCCGGGTGCTCGGCCTCGACCCGGCCACGCAGGGGCAGGAGATCAGGCGCTCCGTCGGCTACATGCCGGAGCACGACTGCCTGCCGCCCGACCAGTCCGCCACCGAGTTCGTCGTCCACATGGCCCGGATGTCCGGCCTGCCGCGCACCACCGCCCGTGAACGGGCCGCCGACACGCTGCGCCACGTCGGCCTCCAGGAGGAGCGCTACCGGCCGATCGGGGGCTACTCGACCGGCATGAAGCAGCGGGTCAAGCTGGCCCAGGCGCTCGTCCACGACCCCAAGGTGATCTTCCTCGACGAGCCGACCAACGGCCTCGACCCGCAGGGCCGCGACGAGATGTTGCGGCTGGTCCACCGGATCGGCACCGAGTTCGGCATCAGCGTCCTGGTCTGCTCCCACCTGTTGGGCGAGCTCGAACGCATCTGCGACCACGTGATCGTCATCGACGCCGGGCGGCTGCTGCGCTCCTCGGCGATCGGCGAGCTCACCCAGGCGTCCCAGGTGATCTCGGTGGAGGTCGAGGAGGGGCTGGAGAAGCTGGCCGCCCGGCTGACCGAGACGGGCGAGACCGTCGCCGTCGAGGGCCGCGCCCTGACGGTGCAGGTGCGCGCCGACGAGACCTACGACCTGCTCAGAGACGCGGTCGTCGACCTCGACCTCAACCTGGTCCGCCTGGAGCAGCGCCACGCCCGCATTGAGGATGTGTTCCGATGAGCCAGCCCACCGGCGTCATCCACGACATCGGTTACCGCCACTACGACGGGCCCCGGCTCGGGCGGGGCGGCGCGGCCGTCGCGCTGTGGGTCTACAGCCTGCGCGGCACCTTCGGGCTCGGCCGCACGTTCAAGTCGAAGATCATGCCGTTCCTGCTGTTCGGGGCCATGATGTTGCCGGCCGTGGTGTCGATCGCGATCATGGCGCTGCTGAAGCAGGCGCCGTTGAGTTACACCGACTACGCGGTCTTCATGCAGGCGGTCATCGCGATCTTCCTGGCCGCGCAGGCGCCCGTGCTCGTGGCGCCCGACCTGCGCCACCGGGTGATCCCGCTCTACCTGTCGCGGCCCGTCACGATCATCGACTACATCGGGGCCAAGCTCGCGGCGATGATCGCGGCGCTGCTGATCCTGATGGTCGTGCCGCTCACCCTGCAGTTCGTCGGCGAGATGCTGATCGACCTGCCGATGCCGCTGCACACCCACGAATACCTGGCCGGGCTCGCCGGTTCGCTGATCAACGCGGTGCTGCTGGCCTCGATCGGGCTGACGCTGGCGTCGTTCACGCCGCGCCGGGGACTGGGGGTGGCGTCGGTGATCGCGTTCTACATGTTCACGCTGGCCGCCTCCACGGTGCTCTTCGGGGTGTTCACGAGCGAGGGTCACACCGAGGCCGCCGGCTGGGGCTTCATGCTCAATCCGTTCTTCCTGGTCAACGCCGTACAGGTCAATCTGTTCGGGACCCCGTCGACCAGCGGCGAGCCCGTCCCGGGCGGGGCCGGCCCGGCGCTGGTCGTCGTCGCGGTGGTGCTCCTGGCGCTGGCCGCCCTCTACGCCCGTTACCGGAAGGCGCTGGCCGCATGAGCGTGATCGAGATCCGGCAGGTCAGCCGCTGGTACGGCAACGTCGTCGCCGTCAACGACGTGACGATGACGATCGGTCCCGGCGTGACCGGCCTGCTCGGCCCCAACGGCGCCGGGAAGTCGACCCTGCTCCACCTGATGGCGGGCTTCCTGCAGCCCTCCGGCGGCACGGCGACCCTCGACGCCAAGCCGATCTGGAAGAATCACGACGTCTACCGCACGATCGGCCTGGTGCCCGAGAAGGAGGGCGTCTACGGCTTCCTCACCGGGTGGCAGTTCGTGCAGTCGGCCGCCCGCCTCCACGGCCTCGGCGACGACGCCGCCGAACGGGCCATCGCCCAGGTCGACATGGCCGCCGCGAAGGACCGGCGGATCGAGACCTACTCCAAGGGCATGCGGCAGCGCATCAAGGTGGCCGGGGCGCTCGTCCACGAACCCTCGGTGCTGCTGCTCGACGAGCCGTTCAACGGCATGGACCCGCGCCAGCGGCTCCACCTGATGGACCTGGTCCGCGACCTCGGCGCGGCCGGCAAGACCATCGTGTTCAGCTCCCACATCCTCGAAGAGGTCGAACGGGTCGCCCAGCAGATCGAGGTCATGGTCGCCGGGCGGCACGCCGCCTCCGGCGACTACCGGGAGATCCGGCGGCGGATGACCGACCGGCCCCACCTGTTCCGGGTGCGCTCCTCCGACGACCGGCGGCTGGCGGCCGCGCTGATCGCCGACACGGCGTCGGGCGGGGTGTCGTTCACGCCGCAGGGCCTGGAGGTCCGCACCGTCGACTTCCGGCGCTTCACCCACCAGCTCCCGAGGCTCGCGCGCGACCTGGGCGTGCGCCTGTGGCAGGTGTCCCCGACCGACGAAGACCTGGAAAGCGTCTTCTCCTACCTGAGCGGCCGATCATGAACACCGTCGTCGCGTCCATCACCTACCGCGCCATGCTGGGCCGCAAGCGGGTCTGGCTGCTGGCCCTGCTGCCCATCGCGCTGATCGGGTTCGCCCTGCTGTTCCGCTTCATCGGCGGCGGCGACGAGAGCGTCGCCGTGGATCTCATGAAGATCTTCGCGATCGGCACCGTGCTGCCCCTGCTGGGGCTCATCGCCGGGACCGGGGTGATCGCGCCGGAGATCGAGGACGGCACGATCATGCACCTGATGTCCAAGCCGATCTCCCGCCCGGTGATCGCGTTCACCAAGTTCGTCGTCGCGGCCTCGCTGATGGTGGCCTTCTCGGTGATCCCGACCTACGTGGCGGCCTACATCCTGATCGGCACCGAATCGGGCATCGCCAGCGGGTTCGCGCTGGGCGCCCTGTTCGCCGGCATCGCCTACGCCGCCGTGTTCCTGCTGCTCGGCGTCGTCTCCCGGCACGCCGTCACCATCGGCGTGATCTACGCGCTGGTGTGGGAAGGGCTCATCGGCGGGTATGTGCCCGGAGCCCGGCGTTTCTCCATCCAGCAGTGGGCCCAGTCGATCGCCGACCAGGTGACGACCTCGGCCTTCCTGAAGTCGGAGGTGGCGCTGAGCTTCGCCGTCCCGGCCATGATCATCGTCGTGGCAGGATCGGTGGTGTGGGCCGGTCAACGGCTGCGGGTGCTCTCACTCACGGGGGACGAGTGATCGTCGGTATCGGGGTCGATCTGGTGGACGTCGCGCGCTTCGCGGCCACGCTGGAACGCCGGCCCGCCCTGCGCGAACGCCTCTTCACCGAGGTCGAACTCCAGGGCCGCTCGGTCTCCACCGGGCTGGTCTCCGGCCCGTCCGGCGCCATGTGCACCGGCCACGCCGGAGACGAACTCTGCGGCGAGACCTTCGCCGACGCGGGCCGCGAGGTCCCGGTGGCCTCCCTGGCGGCCCGCTTCGCCGCCAAGGAGGCCGTGGCCAAGTCGCTGGGCGGCCCGCCGGGCCTGGCCCACCGCGAGGCCGAGGTCGTCGTCGGCGACCACGGCCGCCCGATGCTGACGGTCAGCGGCCGGGCCGAGGAGATCGCGGCCGATCTCGGGGTCCGCCGCTGGCACCTGTCCCTGAGCCACGACGGCGGCTTCGCGGTCGCCTACGTGATCGCCGAAGGCTGATCACCTAGGCCTCGGGATAGCGTCGTCACCATGTGGACCGCTTTCACCAGTGATCAGGTCAGGCAGGCCGAGCACACGCTGATGGCCCTGGTGCCCGACGGCGAGCTCATGCAACGGGCGGCCGCCGGGCTGGCCGCCGTCTGCGCACGCCTGCTGCCGGGCGTCTACGGCTCCCGGGTCGTCCTGCTCGTCGGGGGCGGGGACAACGGCGGCGACACCCTCTACGCCGGGGCGCGGCTGGCCGCCCGGGGGGCCCGGGTCGAGGCGGTGCTCGCGGGCAGCAGTGCCCACGAGGGCGGGCTCGCCGCGCTCAGGAGGGCCGGCGGCCGGGTGATCGAGGCCGGCGAGATCGGCGGGCCCGACCTGATCCTCGACGGGCTGCTCGGCATCGGCGGCAAGGGCGGCCTGCGGGAGCCCTACGCCACGCTCGCCCGGATCGCCGCCGAATCGGGGGCCCTGGTGGTGGCGGTCGACGTACCGAGCGGGGTCGACTCCGGCACCGGCGAGGTCGCGGGAGAGGCCGTGAAGGCCCAGGTCACCGTCACGTTCGGGGCCCGGAAGGCCGGTTTGCTCGTCGACCCGGGGGCCGAGCGGGCCGGCATCGTCGAGCTGGTCGACATCGGCCTGACCGGCCACCTGCCCGAGCCGGAGCTCACCGCCCTGACCGCCGCCGACGTCGCGGCGATGTTGCCGGTGCCGGGGATCGAGTCGGACAAGTACCGCCGGGGCGTCGTCGGGGTGCTGGCCGGGAGCGACCGGTTCGCGGGGGCGGCCGTGCTGGCCGTGGGCGGGGCCGTCAGGTCGGGGGCGGGCATGGTCCGGTTCGCCGGGCCGGGCGACGCCGTCCACCAGGTCAGGGCCCGGTGGCCCGAGGCCGTCACGACCCTGCTGGAGGAGAACCCCGTCGAGGAGGTCGGGCGGGTGCAGGCGTGGGTGCTCGGCCCCGGCATGGGCACCGACGAGCGCGCCCGGCGGATCGCCGCCGAGGTGCTCGGCACCGACCTGCCGGTGATCGTGGACGCCGACGCGCTCACCATCGTCTCGAAGGACCCCAAGCTGCTGCACCGCCAGGCCCCCACACTGATCACCCCGCACGCCGGTGAGCTGGGCAGACTCCTGGGCGTCGACCCCGCCGACGTCGAGGCCCGGCGGATCGAGCACGTCCGCAGGGCGGTCGAGGAGCTCCGGGTGACGGTGCTGCTCAAGGGGTCGTCCACGGTGGTGGCCGAACAGGGCCGCCCGGTCAGGGTGAACACGACCGGCACCTCCTGGCTGGCCACGGCGGGCACCGGCGACGTGCTCTCGGGCATCTCCGGGACGCTGCTGGCCGCCGGTCTGCCCCCCTACGACGCCGGAAGCGTGGCGGCTTTCCTGCACGGCCTGGCCGCCCGGAAGGCCGCCGAGGGCGCGCCTATCGCCGCACTCGATGTGGCCATCTCGTTGCCGGATGTGATCCGGCACCTCCGGACGGCTGCAAATATGGAGGCATGAGCAGCAGCTTCGTCACTCCTGCCGAGGCCAGGGTCGATCTGTCGGCCATCCGCCACAACGCCGCCCTCCTCAAAGAGGCCGCCGGCGGGGCCGAGATGATGGCGGCCGTCAAGGCCGACGCCTACGGCCACGGCCTGGTGCCGTGCGCGAAGGCGGCCCTTGAGGGCGGGGCGTCCGGGCTGGGGGTCGCCACTGTGCGCGAGGCCGTCGCGCTCAGAGACGCGGGCATCACCGCGCCGGTGCTGGCCTGGCTGATCCCGCCGGGGGAGCCGCTCGACGAGGCCGTGGCCAAGGGCGTCGACCTCTCGGCCGGGGCGCCGTGGCTGATCGACGAGATCGCGGCCGCCGCGCGGCGTACCGGGCGAACGGTGAACGTCCACCTCAAGGTCGACACCGGCATCTCCCGGGGCGGGGCGACCGCCGAGGCGTGGCCCGACCTGGTCGACGCCGCGCTGAAGGCCCAGGCCGAGGGCGTGATCGTGGTCGACGGGGTCTGGTCGCACTTCGCCTGCGCCGACATCCCCGGCCACCCGTCCATCGACAAACAACTGGCCGCCTTCGACGAGGCGGCCGAGAGCCTGCCCGGCGTGCGGCGCCACATCGCCAACTCGGCGGCCATCGTCACGCTGCCGCGGGCCCGCTACGACCTGGTCAGGCCCGGCATCGCCCTCTACGGGCTGAGCCCGATCCCCGAGCTGGGCGACTTCGGCCTGCGGCCCGCCATGACGCTCACCGCCCGTCTCGCCCTCGTCAAGAGGGTCCCGAAGGGCACGGGCGTCTCCTACGGCCACCTCTACATCACCGACAGGGACACGACGCTTGGCCTGGTTCCGCTCGGGTACGCGGACGGAATCATGCGAAACGCCACCAACCGTGCCGAAGTCCTCGTCAACGACCAACGTTTCACCATCGCCGGACGCGTCTGCATGGATCAGTTCAGCCTCGACCTGGGCGACCACCCCGTCACCGAAGGGGACGAAGTTGTCCTTTTCGGCCCAGGCGATAGAAATGAACCCACATGTCAGGAATGGGCTGATTCCCTCGGCACGATCACTCATGAGATCGTGACCAGGATCGGCACCCGGGTGCCACGTGTGCACGTGCGGCAAGGAGATCGGGAATGACAGTACGGCGCACAGCCGGCATCGCGGGGATCGTGGTCGGCGCGGCCTCCGCGGGGGTGGCGGTGGCCGCCCTGGCCAAGCGCTACGCCGTGGGCCGCATCCGGTTGCGGCCCGACCTGGAGGCCAGCGAACCCTTCGGCGAACTCCACGGCACCACCGCCCAGGTCGTCACCTCCGACAACCTCACCCTCGCCGCCGAGGTCGACGGCCCGCCCGACGCCCCCCTGACCATCGTGCTCTGCCACGGCTACTGCCTGACCTCCGACTCCTGGCACTACCAGTGGCGGCTGCTGCGCGAGAAGTACCGCGTGGTCGTCTGGGACCAGCGCTGCCACGGCCGGTCCGAGCGGGCCCTCGACGTCGACCAGTCGATCGACCGGCTGGGCGAAGACCTCGCCCAGGTGATCGACGACCTGGTGCCGGGGCCGTGCGTGCTGGTCGGCCACTCGATGGGCGGCATGACGATCATGGCGCTGGCCGACCGGCGGCCCGAGTTGTTCGGCGACAAGATCAAGGGGGTCGCGCTCATCTCGACCTCCGCGGGCAAGCTGGCCGAGCTCAGCCTCGGCATGCCCGCCCTGGTGGCGAAACTGGTCCACAAGGCCACGCCCACCGCCGTCGCCGTGATGAAGAAGAAGGCGGCGCTGGTCGACCGGGGGCGGCAGGCCGGGAACGACATCTCGTTCCTGCTGCTGCGCCACCTCGGGTTCGGCGACTCCGGCCGGGTCAGCCCGACCCTGGTCGACTTCGCCGAGTCGATGATCCGGGCCACGCCCGCCGACGTGATCGCCGGTTTCTACCCGGCGCTCATGTCTCATGACAAGCTGAAGGCGCTCGACGTGCTGAACAAGGTGCCCACGTCGATCATCGTCGGCGACCGCGACTGGCTGACCCCGCCCGAGCACAGCAGGGCGATCGCGGCGGCCGTGCCGACGGCGACGCTGACCATGGTGACCGACAGTTCCCACCTGGTGCAGCTCGAGTGTCCGGGAATCGTGAACGATGCCCTGATCGACCTGATCGAACGGGCGGAACAGGGGGACAGGTGAAGGAGCCTGCGGCCACGGCCGAGGACATGCGCGCACTCGGCGTGAAGATCGCCGGGCTGCTGCGGGCGGGCGATCTGGTCGTGCTGACCGGCCCGCTGGGAGCCGGGAAGACGACTCTCACCCAGGGGATAGGCGAGGGCCTGAAGGTACGCGGCCCGATCACCTCCCCGACCTTCGTGATCGCCCGGGTGCATCCGTCGTTGTCCGGGGGCCCGGCCCTCGTCCACGCCGACGCCTACCGCCTGGGCGGCACGCTGGAGGTCGACGACCTCGACCTCGACGCCTCGCTCGCCGACTCGGTCACCGTGGTCGAGTGGGGCGAGGGCCTCGTCGAGGGTCTGTCGGACGAACGGCTCGAGATCGTGATTGACCGGGACGACACCGACGAGAGTAGGTATGTCCTGCTTCGGGGTGTTGGAAGTCGTTGGTCCCAAATTCCCGCAGGATCGATCTAGTACGGTCCCGCTTGGAGCCTTCCACACCGCCGCCGATTCGTTAGAAAATGAAGATCTTTACTAATGGATTGGCCTAGATTTTCTGGGTAATGGTCGGCGGTGGGAGGGGTGGGGCCGATGAACGCGTTATCGAAGGCCGCGTTGGCCGGGGTGGTGCTGCTCGGAGTCGCCGGCTGCTCGGCGGAGGCGGGCATCGTCCCGGAGGCGTCCATCACAGTGACGCCGCCGGTGCCGACGGTCACCGCGAGCATCCCGCCCCGTCAGGAGGTGCGGGTCACGCTCAACCCCGACGAGATCCAGGGTGGGCAGTCCCGGAACATCCGGATCACCGCCTACTGCCCGCCCGCGCAGCCGGGCACCAGCTACCAGGCCAGCGCCCACTCCGACGCGTTCACCGGCATCGTGAGCCTGCTGGCCCCCGCGGCCGAGACGCCTCCGCCGTCCCCGGCCCCCGCGCCCCGGCTGACCGGCGTGGCCGTGCTCAGGGCCGGCGCGAAGGCCGGCGGCTACCGCGTCGAGGTGCGCTGCTCGGCCACCAACGACATCGGCAACGCCCGCCTGCAGGTGCTCCGCAGCGGCACCACCGCCGACGAGACCCGCTTCCCGACCAAGGCGCCCGGCGCGGGCGGCGGCGGCACGGCCGCCGGCGGTCCCTCCGACGAGTCGGGCATCCCGGTCACGCCGTTCGCCGTCGGGCTGCTGGCCGCGGCCGGCCTCGGCATCGCGGTCGCCCGCAGGCGCGCCCGGGGCTGACGCCTTGGCCGTCTCCACCCGGATGGTCGTCGCGGCGATCGTCTCGGGGTTCGTCCTGTTCGCGATGACCAAGCCCGACACGGCCGAGGTCGAGGGCGCGCGCAGCAGCGCCGTGCCCGAACGCATCGACATCCCCGTGCTGCAGATGAAGGCGCCGCTGATCAAGCTCGGCCTCACCGGGAACGGGGAGGTCGAGCTGCCGCCGTACGAGAAGCCGAAGATCGCCGGGTGGTACGAGGGCAGCTCCGTCCCCGGCGACAAGGGCGCGGCCGTGATCATCGGCCACGTCGACACCAAGACCGCGCCCGCCGTCTTCTACCGGCTTAGGGAGCTGAAGAAGGGCGCGGCCGTCAAGGTCGTCAGGTCAGACGGGAAGACCGTCGCCTACAAGGTCGACGCGATCGAGCAGATCCCCAAGGAGTCGTTCCCCGCCGAGAAGGTCTACCTGGGCGAGGGCCTGCGCCTGATCACCTGCGGGGGCCAGTTCGACTGGGACGCCCACGAGTACAAGGACAACGTCATCGTGTACGCTTCCCGCGCCTGAGCACACGCCCTGTAGGGCTAGGCTTGCTTTTTGTGCTGGTCCTGGCCTTCGACACGGCGACCCCTGCCGTGACCGCCGCGGTGCACGACGGAACACGCGTGCTGGCGGAATCCACCACCATCGACGCCCGGCGCCACGGGGAATTGCTCGCGCCGGCGATCGAGACCGTCCTGCGTGAGGCGGGCGTGACCGTCCACGACGTCACCGCCGTCGTCGCCGGAGCGGGCCCCGGGCCCTACACCGGGCTGCGGGTCGGCCTGATCACGGCGCGGGCGTTGTCGACGACGCTCGGGGTGCCCGCCTACGGCATCTGCACCCTCGACGCCATCGCCTACGCCGCCGGCGTGCCCGGCCCGTTCACGGTGATCACCGACGCGCGGCGCAAGGAGCTCTTCTGGGCGACCTACGCCGACGGAGTCACCCGTCTCGACGGTCCCCGGGTCGACAAGCCCGCCGACGTGCCCGCGCACGGCACGGTCGTGGGCGCCCGGCTCTACCTCGACGGCGTGACCGGTCCCGAACACCCGTCGGCCGGGGCGCTGGCCGCGCTGGCCGCCGTCGAGCTGGGGCGGTTGTCGCCCGAGGAGGCCGCCGCGGCGGCCAAGCTGCCCGAGGGGCGCATCGACTCGGTCGAGGCCGCCCAGAACCGGGCGATCCTCGGCCCGCCCGTGCCGATCTACCTGCGACGGCCCGACGCGCAGATCCCGGGGGCGCCCAAGAGGGTGACGGCGTGAGCGTGGTGACGCTGCGCGGCATGGGCGTCGACGACCTGCCGGCCGTCATGGCGCTCGAACGCGCCACCTTCCCCTCCGACGCGTGGAGCGAGCGCATGATGCTCGGCGAGCTCGCCGACCAGCCCCGCACCCGCCACTACATCGTGGCCGAGCGCGACGGCCTGATCGTCGGTTACGCCGGCCTGGCCGTGGCGGGCGACCAGGGCGACGTGCAGACCATCGCCGTCCTGGCCGAGCACCGGCGGGCCGGGGTCGGCGCCCTGATGCTCAACGCCCTGCTCGACGAGGCCGGCCGCCGGGGGGCCTCGGCGGTCTTCCTCGAGGTCCGCGCCGACAACGCGCCCGCCCAGGCCATGTACGAACGGTTCGGCTTCCACCAGCTCGGCCTCCGGCGGGGCTACTACGACGACGGAACCGACGCGATCACGATGGTGAGGAAACTCGATGGCTGACGAGCCGATCGTCCTGGGGATCGAGACGTCCTGCGATGAGACGGGCGTCGGCATCGTGCGGGGCCACACCCTGCTGGCCGACACGATCGCCTCCAGCATGGACGAACACGCCCGCTTCGGCGGGGTCGTGCCCGAGGTGGCCTCCCGCGCCCACCTCGACGCGATGGCCCCCACGGTCGACAGCGCCCTGGCCAAGGCCGGGCTGAAGTTCTCCGACATCGACGCCATCGCCGTGACGGCGGGCCCCGGCCTGGCCGGCGCGCTGCTGGTCGGCGTCGCCGCCGCCAAGGCCTACTCGGTCGGCCTCGGTGTGCCCCTCTACGGGGTCAACCATCTCGCCGCCCACGTGGCCGTCGACCAGCTCGAACACGGGCCGCTGCCCGAGCCGTGCATGGCCCTGCTGGTCTCCGGCGGCCACTCGTCGCTGCTGCTGGTGCCCGACGTGACCCGCGAGGTGATCTCGCTCGGGTCGACCGTCGACGACGCCGCCGGCGAGGCGTTCGACAAGGTCGCCCGGGTGCTGGGCCTGCCGTTCCCGGGCGGCCCCCACATCGACCGGGCCGCCCGCGAGGGGCGCGGCGACGCGATCCCGTTCCCGCGCGGCAAGGTCGACGACGGAACGCTCGACTTCTCGTTCTCCGGCCTGAAGACCGCCGTGGCCCGCTACGTGGAGAAGCAGGGCGACTCCGTGTCGGTGCCCGACGTGTCGGCCTCGTTCCAGGAGGCCGTGGTCGACGTGCTGACCCGCAAGGCGCTCCAGGCGTGCCGCGCCCATGGCGTGGAAGACCTGCTGATCGGCGGCGGCGTGGCGGCCAACTCGCGGTTGCGGGCGCTGGCGCAGGAGCGGTGCGACGCGGCCGGGGTCCGGCTGCGGGTGCCCCGGCCGGGTCTGTGCACCGACAACGGGGCGATGGTCGCGGCGCTGGGGTCCAACCTGGTGGCGGCCGGGGCGACGCCCTCGCTGCTCGACATCCCGGCCGACTCGTCGATGCCGATCACGACCGTGAGCGTCTGAACCTGAGGCGATAAGCCGAAATTTCGGGCACGAAGTGCCCGATCTTCTGCCGTCGGGATACTCGGATGTAAGA
This sequence comes from Herbidospora sakaeratensis, assembly GCF_001570525.1. GTDB lineage: Bacteria > Actinomycetota > Actinomycetes > Streptosporangiales > Streptosporangiaceae > Herbidospora > Herbidospora sakaeratensis. The sequence goes on along the minus strand of NZ_BBXC01000011.1, from coordinate 111,237 downwards.
AGGGCCGGGCCATCTTCGCGGCCCGGCCCTTCTGCGTGTGCGGAGGTTCAGTCCTTGGAGCCCCTGGTGGGCCGCAGGAGGGCCTCAGCCAGCGCCAGCATCGTTTCCTCCAGCGCCCCCAGCCTCCGGGTCAGGTCGGTGTGGGCGGGCTCCACCGTGGTCGACAGGGCCTCGCGGACCGCGTCGCGGTCGGGGCGGGTCTCGACCAGGGGGCCGATCTCGCCGACGAGGCGGTGCAGTTCGCCGATCTCCAGGGTCGCAGGGAGCTGGCCGAGCCGCTGGTTGATCGACTCGACGCGGTCGTCGACGCCGTCGAACCGCTCGCCGAGCTGCTCTTCCAGGGCCTCGACCTTGGAGGCCAGGCGGCTCTCCGAGTCGCCCACGCAGGCGCCCAGGCGCTCGTCGAGGGCGCTGACGGCGCGGTCGGTGCCGTCGAGCTTCTCGCCGTTCTCGGTGAGCTTGGCCTCGACGCCCGTGACGCGGGTGTCGATGTCGGCCAGGCACTCGTCGGCCGTCTCGATGCGGGCGTCGATGCGGTCGAGGCGGGCGGTCACGCCGGCGACCTGGCCCTCCAGGGCGTGGACCTGGGCCTTGGCGCCCGACTGGGCCTCGCTGATGGCGCTCAGGCGGGCGTTGCTGGCCGACTGCTGGCCCTCGACGCCGGAGATGCGGGTGGCGATCTGGTCGAGGGTCGCGGTCAGCCGGGTGACCACCGTGTCGAGGCCCGTGGTGAGGGACTCGGTGAAGTCGAGCTCCAGCCGGTCGAGGCGCTCGGTGAGGTCGGTGACGGCCTTGTCGATGCGGCTGAAGCGGGCGGCGGCCGCCTCCATGTTCGTGTGCATCTGGGTGAGGCGGTCGGTGATCGAGGCCAGCCGGGTGAGGGACTCGTCGACGTTCTCGCCCATGGTGCCGACGTCGGCCCACAGGCTGGGGAGTTCGCCGATGGGGGTGACCTTCTCGCCGACGACGTCGACGTGGTCACGGACCATCTCGATGTGCTGGGCGAGGCTTTCCGCCCAGGCGGGCGGGCGGCCCGTCAGGTCGTCGAGACGGCCGCCGACCGCCTCCATGGTCGCGCTGATGCCCCCGAGCTCGCGCTCGCGGACCTCGCGGAGCAGCCATTCCATGCCCTCCATGCGCTGGCGGATCTCGTCGAGCACCGCCCCTTGGGTGCGCTGCTCGTAGACATGGTCCTGGGCCGCGCGGGCCAGCAGCTCGCGCATCCGGTCGGACACTGCGGCCTGACCGCCCGCTTGAAGGAGGGTGTGGTTTTCCACCGAGGAGCTCCGGATCAAGAGGAAGACGTGAACACGTAATGTCACCGAACGATAACCCTCGGCGCGGCCACTTTCCCGGGGACAGGGAAACATCGGGGTTCCCGATGGATTGCCCGAACTGGCGGCTTTACCTGCCCATTTCCGTGGCCAGCACGGCCACCGGACGGGTGCCGAGACGGGTCAGCAGCACCACCATGGATCCCTCTCCCGACAGTCGCAGATCGTGACGGAGCCTCTCGACGTCGACCGCCGATCCTCTTTTCTTGATCGTGACGACGCCCACGTTCCGCTCCCGCAGAGCGGACCTGAGCCTCTTCAGGGAGAAGGGCATGACCTCCTCGACCAGGTAGCCCGCCGCCCACGGGGTGGCCACGGGGGAGTCGGCGGTCAGGTAGGCGATCTGGGGGTCGATCAGGCGGCCGCCGACGATCTCGGCGACCTCGCCGACCACGTGGGCGCGGACCGCCGCGCCGTCGGGCTCGTAGAGGTAGTGGCCGATGGGGGCGACGTCGGCTTCGACGCCGCGCGCCGTCATGGTCTCGCCGGACGGCAGCAGCGTCGCCCTGCGCCCCTCGGCGCCCGACCAGAGGACCGCCTCCTTCACCTCGCCCCGGAACGAGACCCACTCGGCCTCCATGCCGGGCGGGATGTACTCGTAGGGGATGCCGGGGGCGACCTTGAGGCAGGCCCGGCGCGCCTTCGCGACGAGTTCGAGGATCACGTCCCAGTTCGGCGAGTAGGCGGCGGGGTCGAAGACGCGGCCCTTGGTGGTCCGGCGGGCGGGGTCGGCGAACAGCGCGTCGTAGGCCGACGGGTCGAGGGTGGTCGCGTCGGCCAGGCGGACGGTCGCCCGTACACCCAGAGCCCGGGCGTTCGCCGTCGCCACGGCGACCGTCAGGGGGTCGAGGTCGACCGCGTCGACCTCGCAGCCGGCGCGGGCCTGGGCGATCAGGTCGCCGCCGATGCCGCAGCAGGCGTCGGCGACCGACAACCCGGCCAGCCGCTTCGCGCGGTGTGCGGCCACCTCGGGGCGGGTGGCCTGTTCGAGGCCGTTCGGGGTGAAATACATCACGTCGGCGTCGGGGCCGAACTTCGCCGCCGCCCTGCGGCGCAGGCCCGCCTGGGTGAGCGCGGCGGCGGCCAGGTCGGCGTCGAAGCGCCTGCGCAGCGTGGTCACCGCCGCGATCTGGGTCGCGCCCGAGGCCAGCACCGCGCACGCCTCGTCGAGAGCCGTCTGGCCGTCGGGCGTGAGCAGGCGGGCGAAGCTCTCCGGATCCACACCGAGACGCTAGCGCCCGCCGCTCACTGGTCGGCTACCGCGTGGTCCAGCGCTGGGCCGTGGAGCCGTTGCAGTCGCGCAGCTCCACCAGGGCGCCGTTGGCGGTGCCGGTGGCGTGGAGGCACTTGCCGGAGCCCGTGCCCGTGATCGAGCCGTTGGCGTTGTGGGTGAAGCGCTGGGCGGCGGTGCCGTTGCAGGCCCAGATCTGGATCTTGGTGCCGTTGGCGGTGCCGTTGCCGTTCACGTCGAGGCAGCGGGTGCCGTTGTAGACGCGGTATTCACCGGCCGCCGTGCGGGTCCAGCGCTGGTTGGCCTGCGTGTGGCAGTCCCACACGTGGATCTGGGCGCCCTGGGCCTGGGAGACGCCGCTGACGTCGAGGCAGCGGTTCGACGCGGTGTTCACCAGGTTGACCGCGGCGGGGGTGAGGCTGCCCGGGACCGACTGGAGGGCGGTCATCCAGCGGGCGGCCATCTTGTCGTAGCCGGTCTGGTTGGGGTGGAGGCCGTCGGCCAGGTCGGCGGTGGTGAACCCGGTGTTCATGTCGACGAGGTGGGTCATCGAGCCCTTCTGGGCCACGATCCCGGGGATCGCGGCGTTGAAGGTCTGGATCCGGGCGTTGAAGGCGGGATCGGCGGACGGCGTGATCCGTGCGACGAACAGCTCGACCTGGGGCGCGGTGGCCCGGATCTTGTCGATCAGGGCCGACAACCGCGCGGGCGCCGTGGAGACCTGGAACTGCTGGCCCATGTCGTTGGTGCCGATGTGCAGCAGGATCGTGCGGGGGGTGTACGCCTGCAGCCAGCCCACGATCTGGGCGTCGATCTGGTCGATCCGCCAGCCCGAGTGGCCTTCGTGGTCGTGGTCGCCCAGGCTCGCCGGGCCGTTGAACCCCGAGCCGACGAAGTCGGCCGTGTGGCCTGCCTGGACCAGTCGCTGCCATAGGTTGATCCGGTAGCCTCCGGGCACGTTGAACCCGTCGGTGATGCTGTCGCCCAGCGGCATGATCCGCACGCCGCCGTTCGACTCCGCGGCGGCGGGTGCGGTCAGGAGACCCGCCGTGAGCAGGAGGCCCATGAGGGCCGTCGACCATCTGCGCATTGCCCATCCCTTCGATTGGTGGCACAAGCGAGGGCGTGATCAATGAACGACTCCGGCCGCCGGGTGTCAACACTCGATCGTGTTGACGTGCCCGGGGAAGGTGCATACTGTGTCGTGTTGGCACTCGCCTAGTGAGAGTGCCAATGCGACGCAGATAGGTCTGACACCCGCGACGGCAGGCCGCTGGTCGCCTCTTCAGCTCATTCATCGCAATCTGAAGGGGAGGTCCGATCGTGACGACCGCCACCAAGGTTCCCGTTAAGCCGCTCGGCGACCGCATCGTGGTCCAGCCGCTTGAGGCCGAGCAGACCACCGCCTCCGGCCTGGTCATCCCGGACACCGCGAAGGAGAAGCCCCAGGAGGGCAAGGTCCTCGCGGTGGGCCCCGGCAACTGGGACGAGTCCGGCAGCAAGCGGGTTCCGCTCGACGTCAGTGAGGGCGACGTCGTCCTCTACAGCAAGTACGGCGGCACCGAGGTCAAGTACGGCGGCGAGGAGTACCTCGTGCTCTCCGCCCGTGACGTGCTCGCCATCATCGAGAAGTAAGCCGTGAGAAGACCCCGGGCGCGACGAGCGCCCGGGGTCTTCGACGCTGAGAGGACTGGTAAATGCCCAAGACCCTGTCGTTCGACGAGGACGCCCGCCGCGCTCTTGAGCGTGGCGTGAACGCCCTCGCCGACGCGGTCAAGGTGACCCTCGGCCCGCGTGGCCGCAACGTGGTCATCGACAAGAAGTTCGGCGCGCCGACGATCACCAACGACGGCGTGACCATCGCTCGCGAGGTCGAGCTCGACAAGCCGTACGAGAACCTGGGCGCCCAGCTCGCCAAGGAAGTCGCCACCAAGACCAACGACGTCGCGGGCGACGGCACCACCACGGCGACCGTGCTGGCTCAGGCCATGGTCCGCGAGGGCCTGCGCAACGTGGCCGCCGGCGCCCAGCCGCTGTCGCTCAAGCGCGGCATCGACCTGGCCGCCAAGGCGATCAGCGAGAAGCTGCTGTCCTCCGCGCGTCACGTCGAGGACAAGAAGGAGATCGCCCACGTCGCGACGATCTCCGCGCAGGACGCCAAGATCGGCGAGCTGATCGCCGAGGCGTTCGACAAGGTCGGCAAGGACGGTGTCATCACCGTCGAGGAGAGCAACGCGCTCGGCCTGGAGCTCGAGTTCACCGAGGGCCTCCAGTTCGACAAGGGCTACCTGTCGGCCTACATGGTCACCGACCAGGAGCGCATGGAGGCCGTCCTCGACGACCCCTACATCCTCCTGACCCAGGGCAAGATCGCCTCCCTGGCCGACTTCCTCCCGCTGCTGGAGAAGGTCGCCCAGACGAAGAAGGCCCTGTTCGTGATCGCCGAAGACGTCGAGGGCGAAGCCCTGGCCGTCCTGGTCACCAACAAGATCCGCGGCACCTTCACCTCGGTCGCCGTCAAGGCCCCCGGCTTCGGCGACCGCCGCAAGGCCATGCTGCAGGACATCGCGATCCTGACCGGCGCGCAGGTCGTCTCCGAGGAGATCGGCCTCAAGCTGGAGCACGTCGGCCTCGAGGTGCTCGGCACGGCCCGCCGCGTCGTCATCACCAAGGACGCCACGACGATCGTCGACGGCGCCGGTGAGGGCTCGGCCATCGCCGACCGCGTCAAGGAGATCAAGCTCGCCATCGAGCAGTCCGACTCCGACTGGGACCGCGAGAAGCTCCAGGAGCGCCTCGCGAAGCTGTCGGGCGGCGTGTGCGTGCTCAAGGTCGGCGCGGCCACCGAGGTCGAGCTGAAGGAGAAGAAGCACCGCCTGGAGGACGCGATCTCGGCCACCCGCGCCGCGATCGAAGAGGGCATCGTCTCCGGCGGCGGCTCGGCGCTGGTCCACGTGGCCGCCGAGCTCGACAACCTCGGCCTGTCGGGCGACGAGGCGACCGGTGTCGCCGTCGTCCGCAAGGCGCTGGTCGAGCCGGCTCGCTGGATCGCCGAGAACGCCGGCCTCGAGGGCTACGTCGTGACCTCCAAGGTCACCGAGCTCCCCGTGGGCCACGGCCTCAACGCCGCCACCGGCGAGTACGGCGACCTGGTCGCCCAGGGCGTCATCGACCCGGTCAAGGTCACCCGGTCGGCCGTGCAGAACGCCGCGTCCATCGCCGGCATGCTGCTGACCACCGAGGCGCTCGTCGTCGACAAGCCCGAGGAGGAGGCCCCCGCCGCCGCCGGCGCGGGTCACGGCCACGGGCACGGTCACTAATAACGGTTGCCGTTCTACGGCCCTCACCCCATTCCCGGGGTGGGGGCCGTAGTTCTATATAGAAGCCGAAGTCCAATGGGTCTGAGCTGTCAGAACATCTGACAGAAATACAGCAATTTCCACATATTAGTGAAATGTCCAAAACCGTCGAGTGTTCGTGCGATTACTTGCGGTTATCGCCGCCCCAATGTGACCAATCCGTATCCGTTCACCATGACGACAGTTCTCTGTGTGGCGGGCATCATGCCTAACGTGACCGAGGGATGCGTCGCCGACGCCGCAACTGGGGTAAGGCTTGCGATTGGGTCCAGAGTCGACGTGAGGCCGGAGGAGTCCGACCTCAGGGAGCTGACCAGTCTGGCCGTGACAGGGGACCGCACCGCCATCGAGAGGCTGCTGACGCAGCTGCGGCCGATGGTCGTGCGCTATTGCCGAGCCAGGCTTGGCCGGGTTTCTGGGCATTATCACAACGCCGACGACGTGGCCCAGGAGGTCTGCATCGCGGTGCTGTCGGCGCTCCCGCGTTATCGGGACATGGGCCGCCCGTTCGCGTCGTTCGTCTTCGGCATCGCCTCTCACAAGGTGGCCGACTCGCTGCGCAGTTCGGTGCGTTCGGCCGTGCCGACCCAGGATCTCCCCGACGGGCCCGACGAGGGTCCCGGGCCCGAGGAGACCGTCGTGCGCTACATCGAGGCCGAACACGCCCGCGCGTTGTTGTCGCGGCTGCCGGAGAACCAGCGCGAGCTGCTGATCCTGCGGGTGGTCTCGGGGTTGTCGGCGGAGGAGACGGGCAACGTCCTGGGCATGTCACCGGGCGCGGTCAGAGTGGCCCAGCATCGTGCTCTTGCCCGGCTCCGTCAGATGGCGGAGCTAGAGTCGATTGCGTGACAATCGACGTTGACGCCGTGCTCGACGCGTTGGCCCGGCGCGAGGCGGTGCGGTCAGCCGATCCGGCGATCTTGGTGTTGAAGACCCTGATCGCCGATGTTGACAGCATTCAGGAAGCTCAGCGGCTCTCTTCGGTGTCGATGACGCCGTCGACGTAGCCTCGGGCGTACTCCCAGCTGACGTAGTCGGCGGGGTCGGGTTGGAAGGCGGGCTCGTGGACTTGGGGTCGGCCGTTGTCGATCATCTGGCGTAGGTTGCCCCGGAGCAGGTCCCAGTCGAAGTAGTGCTGTTCGCCACATTCCGGGCAGTCGAGCACCAGACCGAGCACCCCTTGCGGTTCGAGCAGGGAGCGGAACACCTCCACGTCGGCGAGGTCGGTCAGGGCCTCGTCGCGCTCGGCCATCGTGAGCGGCTCGGGGTCGTCGAGCTCGCCCAGCTCCACGGCGGGGTCGTTGGGGTCGTCCGCGAACGGGTCGCGGGGGACGTCTTCCAGCACGTAACCACCATATGACTCCCATCGCCCCCGGTGTGCTCAAAGGCCGGGTCAGGACAACCAGCCCCGCCGGGCGGCCTCCACCCCCGCCTGGAAGCGGGTCTGCGCGCCGAGCTCCGCCATGGCGTCGGCGAAGCGGGCCCGGACGGTCCGGACCGACAACCCCAGCCGCCGGGCGATGGTGTCGTCGGAGATCCCCTGGGACGCCAGCCTGAGCACCTGAACGGCGCCCGGCGAGTGGCGGACCGGCACCGCCCGCCGCCACATCTCGTCGAACAGCGCCCGCAGCGCGCCCACCACGATCGGGGCCCTGACCAGGTAACAGTTGTATGCGCTGCCGGGTAACGACACCCCCCAGTCGGCCGGCAGCCCGGCGGCGTCGTGGCCGAGCGCGAAGAACCAGCTGGGCACCCGGTCGAGGGCCCGGATGCCCGCCCCGGCGGCGGCCAGCCGGTCGAGCGAGTCGCGCATCCCGGGGATCGCGAGGGCGGACGCGGGGACCACCGCGCGGGCGGAAAGGAGATCGCTTTTGAGCGCCTCGATCCACGTGTCGGCATATTTGCGGATGAAATCCGTCAAACTGCGTTCATCCGGGATCGCGGTCACGAGATCCGACGGCGGTGATTGGAGCGCCAGCCCGATGACGCTCTCGTAGAGTTCGTCGGCGCCGTTCACCAGTTCCACCGGGAACCGGCGGTCCTGATAATCGCGCCCGGCGTCGTAGGTCAGGGTCAGCCCGCCCACCGAGGCCAGCACCTCGTCGATCTGGCGGCTCTCCTCGGCCAGGCGGTCGAGGCGGGCGGCGATCAGGCGGCCGATCGCGGCGGCGGGGTGACGGGCCAGGTATTCGCCGGCCTGCTCGTCGACCGCGCCCAGCCGGACCAGGCCGGCCAGCCGGGCGGCCACGTCGTCGGCGGGCTCGTCGGCGGCCTCGGCGATCTCGGGGAGGGTGGCCCGGTGCAGGCGCAGGACGGTTTCGTACACCGCCGTCTGGGCCCTGGTGAGGCCCAGGCGTTCCAAAGGGTCGGCAGAGGTGGTCATTGGTCGGTCCAGTTTCAGGTCGTGGTCGCGCCCAGATGTCTGCTCCCTCGCCCGGAGCCGCCCCGGCTGGGCCACCGAGCGACTTCGCGAGAATAACGCGCTATTGCGTTTCGGGCGGAGAAAACCGCGAGAGGTGCAGCTTCGTGTAGTTGCAGGTTCGGACATTGTGTCGAGACCCTGGGTGACGCACTCTTGACCCTGCGTCGGCACGGGTGGGACGCCGTGACCGACCGGGCGCGGAGGGGGGCTCGGCGGTCACCGTGGGGGTCCCATCAACCGGCGCGTCAGGGGGGTCCGTCCTACGACGGTCCCCCCTTTCCCGTTTCTCTTTTCTCCGTTACGGCTCCGCCGGGCCGGCCCCGACCCCCGCCTCCGGCCCGCCCCGCATCCGGCGCCGACCGGCCGCGTCCGCACCGGCGCCCGACGAGGGCGCGTGGCGGTCGCCTCTTTGCGCGAGCCCTAGACTGGCCCAGAGGCCTGACGAGGTCTTCTTTGCCGCACGAGGGGGTTCGCGGACACCATGGCCAGATTCACCGAACAAGGGCTCACGTACGACGACGTACTGCTGGTGCCCGCATTTTCGGACATGCAGCCGGGTGACGCCGACACCACGACCCGGCTCACCCGCACGATCACGCTGCGCATCCCGCTGATCAGCGCGGCGATGGACACGGTCACCGAGGCGCGCATGGCGGTGGCGATGGCCCGCCAGGGCGGCGTCGGCATCCTCCACCGCAACCTGTCGATCGACGACCAGGCCCGCCAGGTCGACCTCGTCAAGCGGTCCGAGGCCGGCATGGTCACCAACCCGGTCACCTGCTCGCCCGACGACACCCTGGCCGACGTCGAGGCGCTCTGCGCCACCTACCGCATCTCCGGCGCCCCGGTCACCGACGCCGAGGGCGTGCTGGTCGGCATCGTCACCAACCGCGACATGCGCTACGAGACCGACCACTCCCAGCGCGTCAGCGACGTCATGACCAAGATGCCGCTGGTCACCGCGCCGGTCGGGGTCTCCCGCGAGGAGGCCTTCCGGCTGCTGCGCACCCACAAGGTAGAGAAGCTGCCGCTCGTCGACGACCGCGGCCGCCTCCAGGGCCTGATCACGGTCAAAGACTTCACCAAGAGCGAGCAATATCCGCTGGCCACCAAGGACGCCGACGGCCGCCTCATGGTGGGCGCCGCCATCGGCGTCGCCGGCGACGCCGAGGAACGGGCCCGCGCCCTCCTCGACGCCGGCGTCGACGTGATCGTGGTCGACACCGCCCATGGTCACTCCAAGGGCGTCTGCGACATGATCGCCAAGATCAAGGCCAACACCGCGGTCCAGGTCATCGGCGGCAACATCGCCACCCGCGCGGGCGCCCAGGCGCTCATCGACGCGGGCGTCGACGCCGTCAAGGTCGGCGTCGGGCCCGGCTCCATCTGCACCACCCGCGTGGTCGCCGGCGTCGGCGCCCCGCAGGTCACCGCCATCCACGAGGCGTCGCTCGCGGCCGGTCCCGCCGGGGTGCCGGTGATCGGCGACGGCGGCCTCCAGTACAGCGGCGACATCGCCAAGGCCATCGCGGCCGGCGCCGACGCGGTCATGCTCGGCTCCCTGCTCGCGGGCTGCGAGGAGTCGCCCGGCGAGCTGATCTTCATCAACGGCAAGCAGTTCAAGTCCTACCGGGGCATGGGCTCGCTGGGCGCCGTCCGCAACCGCGAGCGCGGGGGCGTGTCCTTCTCCAAGGACCGCTACGCCCAGGACGCCGTCTCCGGCGACGACAAGTACATCCCCGAGGGCATCGAGGGCCAGGTTCCCTACCGAGGTCCGGTCGCCGCCGTCGCCCACCAGTTGGTCGGAGGGGTCAGACAGGGTATGTGGTACACCGGCTCCCGCACCATCGCGGAGCTGCGTGAGAACGGCGAACTGATGCCGATCACCGCCGCCGGGCTGAAGGAGAGCCACCCCCACGACATCCAGATGACGGTGGAGGCTCCGAACTACCACCGTCGCTGACCTCTATCGACCAACAGGAAACACACATGACTCAGGTGGAGATCGGGCGCGGTAAGACCGGGCGGCGCGCCTACGCCCTCGACGAGATCGGCATCGTTCCCTCGCGGCGCACCCGCGATCCCGAGGAGGTGTCGATCTCCTGGCAGATCGACGCCTACCGCTTCGACCTGCCGGTCGTGGTCAGCCCGATGGACAGCGTGGTCTCACCCCGCACGGCGATCGAGATCGGCCGGCTCGGCGGCCTCGGCGTCCTCGACCTCGAAGGTCTCTGGACCCGCTACGACGACCCGCAGCCGCTGCTCGACGAGGTGGCCGAGCTCGGCACCGCCGCGGCGACCCGCCGGCTCCAGGAGATCTACACCGCGCCGATCCAAGACGAGCTGATCGGCCGCCGCATCGAGGAGATCCGCGCGGCCGGGGTGACCACGGCGGTGCGGTTGTCGCCGCAGCGCACGGTCCAGCACCACAAGGCCGTCATCGACGCGGGCGTCGACATCTTCGTGATCCGCGGCACCACCGTCTCGGCCGAGCACGTCTCGGGCCGGGCCGAGCCGCTGAACCTGAAGCAGTTCATCTACGAACTCGACGTCCCGGTGATCGTCGGCGGCTGCGCCACCTACACGGCGGCCCTCCACCTGATGCGGACCGGCGCGGCGGGCGTCCTGGTCGGCTTCGGCGGCGGCGCGTCCCACACGACCCGCAACGTGCTGGGCGTCGTGGTCCCGATGGCGACCGCGATCTCCGACGTGGCGGCGGCCCGCCGCGACTACATGGACGAATCGGGCGGCCGCTACGTCCACGTCATCGCCGACGGCGGCATGGGCGGCTCGGGCGACATCGCCAAGGCCATCGCCTGCGGCGCCGACGCGGTCATGGTCGGCTCCCCGCTGGCCCGCGCGGCCGAGGCCCCCGGCCGGGGCTTCCACTGGGGCTCCGAGGCCCACCACCCCGACCTGCCTCGCGGCCGCCGAGTGGAGTTCGGCACCATCGGCACCCTGGCCGAGATCCTCCACGGCCCGTCGTCGGTGGCCGACGGCTCGATGAACCTGATGGGCGCCCTGAAGCGCACGATGGCGACCTCGGGCTACAGCGACATCAAGGAGTTCCAGCGCGTCGAGGTCGTGGTGGCCCCGCCGACACCGTAGGACGTCGACCCGCGCGCGCCACGGGGCGCGCGCGGGTCATTCTCCGTTGTGTTCTCAAGCGGATACGCCAACGAAGTTGATTAGTACAATTGAGTGCTCGACAGGTGTATCAACTTTGTGACTCCTGAGGCGGCGGAGGCCTGGTGGCAAGCAGAGGGCGTCCCAGCAGAGCGACGGTCTATGAGCGGTTGGACCGTGCCATGGTCGAACTGAACCAACGGCTCGGCGGGCTGCCCAACCCGGTTGAGGCTCGTGACATCTGGGATGACATCTGGCATCTGGAAGCCCATCACTCCACTGCGCTTGAAGGCAACACCCTCGTTCTGCGCGAGGTCCAGGTGCTGCTCGACCAGGGCCGTGCCGTGGGAGCCAAGCCGCTGAAGGAGTACAACGAGGTCAAGGGTTACGGCGACGCCGCCCGGTGGGTTTACGGCCAGGCGCTCGAACCCGACGCTTGGCACGACGGGCGCCTCATCACTCTCCACGAGCTGCGCCACATCCACGCCATGGCGATGACCCCTGTCTGGGATGTGGCTCCTCATCCGGAGGCGACCGACCGTGAGGGGCCGGGAAACTTCCGGGAACACGATCTTCACCCGTTCAAGGAGGGCATGACCCCGCCGTCATGGCCCCTCGTTCCCGCCATGATCGGTGAGTGGGTCGAGGGTGTCTGCGCGGTCACCGAGAAGCTCGAGAACCGCGAAGACCTGGGACATCCCATTCCCGAAGAGCTGGCGCGAATCCACAATGACTTCGAGCGCGTCCACCCGTTCATCGACGGCAACGGCCGAACGGGTCGCCTTGTCCTGAATCTCTTACTCGTACGTCTCGGCTACCCGCCGATCATCGTGCTGAAGAAGCAGCGCGACGTGTATCTGAGCGCCATGCGGCGAGCAGACGACGGCGACTACGGTTCGCTCGGTGAACTGATCGCCAGAGCCATGGAAGAGAACCTCAACAGGTTCATCCTTCCGAACGTCGCCGGGCCGGCCAGATTGGTTCCCCTGGCGGCATTGGCTGACGACGAGTTCACCGTGAACGCTCTCCGGCAGGCGGCGCAGCGTGGGCGCTTGGCGGCGGTTCAGGGCTCCGATGGAACCTGGCGGGCCAACCGCAAAGCCATCGAGGCCTACCGCAAGTCGAAGAACAAGCGCCGGAGAGGCGAGGGACGAAGTAGGACCAGTGATCTTTAGGTCCTGCCTTCCTCCGCTCGCGCCACCGATTCTCTAGATCCACTCGCCGTGGCGCATCACCCGGTGGACCTGCAGGTCGTCGTCCAGGACGACCAAATCGGCGCGTTTGCCCACCGCGATCGAGCCGACCTCCTCGTCCAGGCCCAGGGCCTTGGCCGGGTTCAGGGAGGTGACCTCGGTCGCCTGGGGCAGGGTCAGGCCGTTCAGCTGGACGCCCCTTCTGAAGGCCTTGTCCATGGTCAGGGTGCTGCCGGCGATCGAGCCGCCGCCTTCCAGGCGGGCTTCGCCGCCCCGCACCTCCACGCGCATCGGGCCGAGGTCGTAGTCGCCGTCGGGCATGCCGGCGGCGTCCATCGCGTCGGTGATGAAGGCGACGCCGCCCTTCGCGGAGCGGAGGGCCAGGTCGATGACGGCCTCGTGCAGGTGGAAGCCGTCGTTGATCAGCTCCACGGTCACCCGCTCGTCGGCCAGGGCCGCGGTGATCGGGCCGGGGTCGCGGTGGCCCAGCGGGCGCATGGCGTTGAACAGGTGGGTGGCCACCGTGGCGCCCGCGTCGATGGCGGCCTGCGCCTCGTCGTAGGTCGCGTCGGTGTGGCCGATCGCGGCGATCACGCCGTTGGCGACGCAGGCCGCGATGGCGTCGAGGGCGTTCGGGAGTTCCGGGGCGACGGTGAACATGCGGGCGTGGCCGTGGGCCGCCTTGATCAGGTCGAGGAACTCCGGCACCGACGGGTCGCGCAGGAGGGCCGGGCGGTGGGCGCCGCACTTCGCGGCGGAGATGTAGGGGCCCTCGAAGTGGATGCCGGCCAGCAGGCCCTCGCGGCAGAGTTCCACCAGTTCGCCGACCGCCCGGTGCAGGTGGTCGAGCGGGGCGGTGACCAGGCTGGCCACGGCCGTGGTGGTGCCCTTCGACAGGTGGAAGGCGAAGGCGCGGCGGGCCTCGGTCGCCAGGCCGGTGGGGTAGCCCGCGCCGCCGCCGCCGTGGACGTGCATGTCGACGAAGCCCGGGACCACGAACCGGTGGCCCAGCGACTCGCCGTCGCGGGGGGCGGCGCCGTGGCCGATGTGGGTGATGCGGCCCTCCTCGATGGCCAGCCAGCCGTCGGTGACCGCGTAGCCGGTGACGATCCGGGCGTTGACGAGGGTCGTGCTCAAGGCAGGATCACCGATCTCGTGAGGTGGAGCGGTTCGTCGGGGTTCAGGCCGTGGGCCAGCGCGCGGGCGACGGCCACCCGCTGGATCTTCACCAGTTCGGCCATCGGGTCGCGGGCCGACTCGACGAACGTGCCGCCGCAGTCGAGGACCTGCGCCGCCAGGCTCTCGGGGGCGTCGCCGAGCATCCACGTCACCCGGCCGGGCCCGGCGATCGAGATCGGGCCGTGGCGGTATTCCATCGCCGGGTAGCTCTCGGTCCAGGCGCGGGCCGCCTCGCGCATCTTCAGGGCCGCCTCGGCGGCCAGGCCGGTGGTCCAGCCCCGGCCGAGGAAGGTGTACTGCCCTGCCTCGGGCAGGTCGCCGAGGTCGTCGGAGAGGGCGAGTTCCGCGTCGGCGATCGCGCCGGTCAGGTCCTCGCCCAGGTGGGCGCGGAGCAGGGCCAATTGGGTGGTCGCGAAGCGGGTCTGGACGACCGACCGCTCGTCGGCGAAGTCGAGCACGATCACCTCGCCCGCCGCCGTCATCACCGGCGTGGCCGGGTCGGCGGTGATCGCCACGGTCGGGGTCTCGACGGCGGACAGCAGGGCCAGCACCTCGGTCGTCGTGCCCGACCGGGTCAGCGCCAGGACCCGGTCGTAGGCGCGGCCCAGCGGGAACTCCGAGGCGGCGAAGGCGTCGGTCTCGCCCTGGCCGGCGGACTCCCGCAGGGCCGCGTACGCCTGGGCGACGAACCAGGACGTGCCGCAGCCGACCACGGCGACCCGTTCCCCGGGCCGGGGGAGCGGGACGGTCGCGGCCAGTTCGGCGGCCCTGGCCCAGAGAGCCGGTTGTGAGGCGATTTCCGATTCGGTGTGCGTCACAACCGGCACTTTATCCAGGCACGCCCCTCAGGAACCGGCGGGGGCGTAGCGGTTCACCGTCACGCCGCCGCAGGTGAGGGACTCGATCAGGCGCAGCCGCAGGCGGTCCTTGACCCCGCTGAGCAGGGGGGTGCCGCCGGTGAGGATCACCGGGTGGACGGCGGTGACGATCTCGTCCAGCAGGCCCAGGCCGGCCAGCGTGGAGGCCAGCGCGTTGCCGCCGGTCAGCATGATGTTCCCGGCGCCCTCGCCCTTCAGGGCGGTCAGTTCTGCGGCCAGATCGGCGCCCCGGATGATCCGGGTGTCGTCCGGGACCTCGGTCAGCGTGTCGGAGACGACGACCTTGGGCTTGGCCCGCCACTTGGGGGCGTAGGCGATGTCGTGGGGGTGGTCGCTGACCTGGTCGGCGGTGGGCCAGTAGGAGGCCATCCAGCCGTAGACGACCCGGCCGTAGAGCAGGACGTCGGTGGCGTCGGTCTGCGCCTCGGAGAATGCCGACAGTTCGGGGCCCATCTCGGCCCAGTCGAAGGCGCCGGGGCCGTCGATGTAGCCGTCGGCCGACGTGTTGACGTAGTAAACGATCTTGCGCATGTCTGCTCCTCGGTTCGTCGTTTCGCCAGTGGGTCGGAGCCGGGCGCGGGTTCTCTACATCCGTACCAACAAAAAATGTCCGTCACTTCCCCTACGCTCGCGATCACTGATCAAAGGGAGGAAATGGGGATATGACGTACCTGGAGCTGTCCGAGGAAGGCGGCGGGGCGCACAAGTTCTACGAGGCCGTGGTCTCGGGGACGCGGGTGACCATCACGTACGGCCGGATCGGGGAGAACGGGCAGGTCAAGGTCACCGACTTCCCCAACGAGGAGAAGGCGCGGGCGGCGGCGGCCAAGAAGATCGCGGAGAAGACCAAGAAGGGCTACGCCCCGGCGGTCAGGGGGGTGCGGCAGCGCCGCTCGATCACCCGGCGGGCCATCGCCAGCACCCGCTCCACCGCCAAGCAGGCGCCGGTGCTCTGGCGGTTCGCCAGCGGCTCGGCGGCCTTCGGCATCTTCGTCGACCGGGAGCGCTGCTGGGTCGGCAACCAGGCCGGGCACGTCTACACGCTGACCCCCGAAGGCGAGATGACCGGGCGCTACAAGCTGCCCGACGGGGTCAAGTGCATCGTCGCCGACGACTTCTGGATCTACGCGGGCTGCGACGACGGCAAGGTCTACGACCTGAGCGGGAAGGTGCCGAGGGCGGCGTACGAGATCGCCTCCGACGTGGACATCTACTGGCTCGACATCGCCGACGGCGTGCTGGGCGTCTCCGACGACTCCGGGCGCATCACCACGATCGACTACGAGGACGAGTTCCTCTGGGCCCGCACCGGCGGCGGCAGCTCCGGGTGGATGGTGCGCAACGACGCCGACGCGGTCTACCACGGGCACTCCGGCGGCGTGGCCCGCTACGACCTCCAGGGCAACCAGGCGTGGTACCAGACCGCCGCCTCCGGCGTGCTGTTCGGCTGGCAGGAGGAGAAGTCGGTGTACGCCGGCACCGCCAGCCGGACCGTGCACAAGCTGGCCAAGGCCGACGGCGCGGTCGAGGCGGTCTACCGGTGCGACGCGGCGATCTACTCGTGCGCGACCTCGCCCGGCGGCCAGTACGTCTTCGCCGGCGACTCCTCCTCGTCGGTCTACTGCTTCTCCGCCGACGGAACGCGGTTGTGGAAGCTGGCGACCGGCTGCGGGTCGGCGTTCTCCATGCAGTACCTCGACGAGCGCCTCTACATCGTGACCACCGACGGCTCGCTGGCCTGCGTCGACGCCACCGAGCAGGCCATCGCGGCGGCCCGCGAGGGCACCGTCCCGCAGGCCCGCGACGTCAAGATCGCCGCCTCCCTGCCGGTCGTCGAGCCCTCGATCACCGTGGAGACCACGACCGACACGGGCGACGGCGTGCTCGTCGAGTGCTTCAGCGAGGGCGGCCGCCTGCGGATCCGGGTGCTCAGCCCCGGCTACGAGGCGTGGAACGTCCAGTTCCCGCGCGAGATCCGCGAGCCGGGCGCCCGGTACGTGGTCGAGGGCATCCGGCCGTCGGGCAACGGCGGCTTCTACCGCGCCTTCGGCGACATCCGCCGCCTGGTCTGACGGTTCCGGGCGGCCGCGTGCGCGGCGTCGAGCAGGCGCAGCGCCTCCATGAACTGGGTGTCGGGGTTGACGACCGACACCCAGCCCGCCGCGCCGTAGACCGGATGGGGGAACCACGCGTCGCGGGCATGGGCGTCGTGGGGCGGTGCGCCGATGACACGCGCGAATTCGGCCTTGGGCGCGGCGATGTTGAGCCGGAAGGCGCCCGGCTGGTCGAGGCCGGAGCCGGGTTCGTCGGGGTAGTCCTTCGTCACGATCGTGGCGAAGGGCTGCGTCGCCGGGATCACCCCGCCGGGCGCGTAGTAGATGAACGCGTCGCCCCAGCTGACTTCGGGCGACCCGTCGCCGGGTTCCGGCCGCAGGATGAGTACGGCGTCGAGCGTCTTCGCGTGATCGATGAGGTCGTCCATGTTCATGTGTTCTAGCGTCACATTGAACTGCTTGTGGAGACTTTCGATCGTGAGGCCTCGACGATGACGACGGCAACCCTCCATCGCCCGTTGCGGACCGCCGATGTGGCCCGGCGGGCCGGCTGCTCCGTGCAGCAGGTGCGCAACCTCGAACGTGACGGGGTGCTGGAACCGCCCGCGCGTACTCCCTCGGGGTATCGCGTGTGGACCGAGAGCCACGCGCTGGCGGCGGCGACCTACGTCGTCCTCGCCGCGGGCGTCGGGCCGGCGGAGGCCAGGAAGCTCGTCCGCGTCGCCCGCACCGGCGCGGAGAGCGACCTGCTCGCGCTCGTCGACCGGGCCCACGCCCGCCTGCACACCGAGCGGCGGGACGTCGGGCTGGCCAGGGCCGCGATCGTCGCCATCGGGGCCGAACCCCTTGACGACGCCCGGCCCCACGACGCCATGACCGTCTCCGAACTGGCCGCCGCGCTGGCGGTGCCCGCCTCGACGCTGCGGTATTGGGAACGTCAAGGACTGCTCACCCCCACGAGAGCGGGTCGCGGACGAGCCCGGGTCTACACCCCGGCCGACGTCCGGGACGCGCGGATCGTGCACCAGCTGCGCCTGGCCGGCTATCGCATCCCGCCGCTGCGAGCCCTCATGCCGGCCCTGCGCGGGCACGGCCGCGTCTCCGACGTCGCAGCGGCTCTGCGAGCCCGGGACGAGAACATCGACGCGCGGTCGCGCGCCCTGCTCCAGGCGGCCTCCGGACTGCTGGCACTCACGGCGTCCGGGTGCTCGGCGCCATGCGGTCGTCGGTCGTGCTGCCGATCCTGACAGGATGGGTAGGACGACAGGGGTAGGCGCAAAGCCGTACAAAGGGAGAATTGAACCCATGACCGCGCTTATGGGGACGGGGCGGCTCGGCCCGGCGGAACGCCACGCGGCCCTCTCGCAGATGGCGGCGCAGGAACTCGACGTCGTGGTGGTCGGGGGCGGCGTGGTGGGCGCGGGGGTCGCGCTCGACGCCGCCACGCGAGGGCTGACGGTGGGGCTCGTGGAGGCGCGCGACTACGCCTCGGGCACCTCGTCGCGCTCGTCCAAGCTGATCCACGGCGGGCTGCGCTATCTCGAGCAGCTCAACTTCGACCTGGTCAGAGAGGCGCTGCAGGAGCGGGCGCTGCTGCTCCAGCGCATCGCCCCCCATCTGGTGCGGCCGGTGCCCTTCCTGTTCCCGCTCACCCACGCGGGCTGGGAGCGGCCCTATGTCGGCGCGGGCCTGGTGCTCTACGACTCCCTCGGCTTCTCGTTCGGCTTCACCCGGGGGGTGCCGGGGCACCGGCACCTGTCGCGCACCCGCGCGTTGCGGCTGGCCCCGGCGCTGCGGAAGACCGCGTTCAAGGGGGCCGTCCAGTACTGGGACGCCCAGGTCGACGACGCCCGCTACGTCATGACCCTGCTGCGCACCGCCGCCACCTACGGCGCCCACGTCGCCTCCCGCACCCAGGTCGTGGGCTTCCTGCGCGAGGGCGAGCGGGTCACCGGGGTCCGGGTGCGCGACCTGGAGACCGGCGAGGAGATCGACATCCGGGCCCGGCAGGTCGTCAACGCCACCGGGGTGTGGACCGACGACATCCAGGAGCTCGTGGGCGGGCGGGGGCAGATCCACGTCAAGGCGTCCAAGGGCGTGCATCTCCTGGTGCCGCGCGACCGCATCCACTCGCTGACCGGCATCATCCTGCGTACCGAGAAGTCCGTGCTCTTCGTGATCCCGTGGGGGCGCCACTGGATCATCGGCACCACCGACACGGCCTGGACCCTCGACCTGGCCCACCCGGCCGCCTCCCGGACCGACATCGACTACGTGCTCGACCACGTCAACGAGGTGCTGGCGGTCCCGCTGACCAGAGACGACGTCGAGGGGGTGTACGCCGGCCTGCGGCCCCTGCTGCGGGGCGAGTCGGAGCAGACGTCCAAGTTGTCGCGCGAGCACGTGGTCGCCCACCCGGTGCCGGGGCTGGTGCTGGTCGCGGGCGGCAAGTTCACCACCTACCGCAAGATGGCCGCCGACGCCGTCGACGCGGTCGTCCACGGCCTGGCCACCCGGGTGCCGCCCTCGTGCACCGACACCGTCCCGCTCGTGGGGGCCGAGGGCTACCAGGCCCGCTGGAACTCCCGCTACCGGCTGGCCCAGCAGTCGGGCCTGCACGTCGCCCGCATCGAGCACCTGCTCCAGCGCTACGGCTCCATGATGGACGAGGTGCTGGCCCTCATCGAAGACGACCCGAGCCTGGCCCGCCCGCTGACCGGCGCCGACGACCACCTGCGGGCCGAGATCGTCTACGCCGCCACCCACGAGGGCGCCCGCCACCTCAACGACGTGCTGAGCCGGCGCACCCACATCTCGATCGAGACCTTCCACCGCGGCCTGGCCGTCGCCGAGGAGGTCGCCCAGCTCCTCGCGGGGCCGCTGGGCTGGGACGACGACCAGGTCAAACGTGAGGTGGAGTACTACACCAAGCGGATCGAGGCCGAGCGCGCCGCCCAGGAGACCGACACCGACCAGGAGGCCGACGCGATCACCATCGGCGCTCCCGAGATCGTCCCGGTGGCCGCGCCCGACCGCAAACCCGTCTAGAACTTCACCCAGGCCCGGTCGGCGAGGCTCGCCTTGTCGCTGATCTTGATGCCGAGGTCGGAGAAGGTCCACACCGTGTCGCCGATGATCGCGCTGCGCCTGATCGACGGGTCGAGCGGCAGGTTCGGGTCGCCCGGCCTCGGGTGGGTGATCACGCCGGCCTTCTCGATCGTGTCGCCGATCTTCAGCACGAGCGCCTGCGAGCCGTCGTAGTAGTCGGCCCCCCAGGTGGCCAGCGGGATCAGGGCCAGCCCGTCCTGCGGCCAGTAGAGGAAGGCGTGCGGGTCCCATTCGGCCTGGGTGGCCGAGTCCTCCTGGTGGTAGCGCGACAACACCGCCGGGGCGCCCGGGTCGCGGACGTCGAACAACGAGACCTGGGTGCCCTGGGTCTGGCCCTTGGTGTTGGCCTCCTGGCCGACGCCGATCAGCTTGCCCTCGCCCGCCGGGTGCAGGTACGCCGAGAAGCCGGTGATCTTCAGCTCGCCGGTGACCTTCGGGGTCTGCGGGTCGCGCAGGTCGAGGGTGTAGAGCGGGTCGACCTGGCGGAAGGTGACCATGTAGCCGACCGGGCCGATGAACCGCACCGAGTAGATGCGCTCGCCCTTGCCCAGCCCGGTCACCTGACCGGCCTCGGCGAGGGTGTCGGCCTTCAGGACGTAGACGCCGCTCTCCGACTTCTGGTCCTGGTTGCGGGGGGTCGTGGTGGTGGCGATGCGCAGGTGGTCCTCGTACTCCGACATCGAGTACTGGTTGAGCAGCCGCCCGGGGACCGAGCCGGAGGCGACGTAGCGGGGCGCGCCGGTGCCGGTGACGTCGAAGCGGTGGATCTCGGTGCGCTCGGGCCGGACGACCTCCTGCACCGTGTCGTCAGCTTCGGAGGGCGACGGGCTGACGACCTCGGCGGTCGGGGTCGGCACCACCTTCTCGGCGTCGCTCGGCGTCGGCTGCGCCTCGGGGGCGACCTTGCCCGGGTCGGGGATCTGGGTGGGCATGTCGGGGTCGGGCGACGGGGCCACGGGGCTCGCCGGGGCCGCCTCGGGGATGGGCGCCGGGTCGACGTCCACGGCGATCGGCATCGGGAAGAAGCCGCCCCACCACAGCGGGTTGCTCGTCACGTAGAGGCTGCCCGGGGTGCCGTAGACGGTGTCGCCGTCGGCCGCGACGCTGATCGGCTCGGTGGTGCCGAAGGAGCCGTTCAGGTCGAGGGTGTGGACGGTCACCAGCGACCGGCCCGTGAACTCGGCCGGGTGGCTGACGTTCTCGCACTTGACCGCGCCCTGCGAGGTCTGGCCGTTCGACTCGATCTCGAACTTCGGCAACCAGGCGTCGAGGGGGGCCGTGCGGTACGTCTCCTTGACCGCCTCCAGCATCTCCTTCTGGGTGGCCGAGCCGTCGTACTCGGGCAGCGGCACCTTCGGCTCGCTGCGCACCACGATCCGGACCGTGGTGCCGACCATGCGCGCGTCGACGTGGATCGCGTTGGCCGGGGACATGCTGCCCAGCACCTTCGGCTCACCGGCCAGGTCGACCATGACGTAGCGCGGCGCGGCCAGCATCTCGGGCCGGATCGCCGCGCGGGCGGTGGCGGCCGGGACGTACCCGCCGTTGTTGAACAGCACCAGCGCGCGGTCGCCGGCCACCAGCAGGTTCGCCTCGGCCCACGACTGGTCTTCGGCGACCAGCCGCAACGTGCCGGTCACCTTGCCGGAGGCGGCGTCGAGCACCCGCAGCACGCCGCGGTTGACCGTGATGACCCGCTCGCCGTCGGTCTTGACCAGGTCGGGCTCGTCGACCCCGGCCTCGTGGACGTTGGTCGTCGAATGGGTCTGTGGCGCGCCGGCGGCCGCGGTGGACCTGGCGCCGTCGGCCGCCTCGGCCATCGCCATGGGCAGCACCTGGAAGGCCTGGGCGTGCTCGACCGCGGCGGCGCGCAGCCCTTCGAGCATGCTGTCGCAGTCGTCGAACGCGACCAGCTTGATGTTCGACGTCAGGTTGATCGGCGTCACCGGATCGGGTGACGGGGCGGCGCCCGGCGTGCAGGCCGTCGCCAGCAGGGCAATCGCGATGGCGCCCGCCACGCGAATCGAGGTGGTCATGCCCACAAGACGGATCGCGGGCCGCCTCGGTTCGGGCGCTAATCGCGCCGCAGGTAGGCGCTGCGGAAGTAGAGCTTGTCCATCGCCGCGTCGGTCGCCCGGATCAGCGTCTGGGTCTCGGCGCCCTCCAGGTCGGTGACCACCACGGCGTCCTCGTCGTCGTCTCCGGTGGCCGTGCAGAAGACGTGGGTGGTGTCCCACCAGCCCAGCACGGTGTCGCAGCCCGACTCGAACTCCTCCAGCACCGCCCCGGTCGCGGTGTCCCAGACGCACAGGGTCACCGTCTTGCCGGCGCAGGTGGCCACGAACGCGCCGCCTCCGGCGGTGAACAGGTCACGCGGGTCGGTGAGGCTGCCGCCGATCTCCGGCAGGGTCTTCAGCTCCTTGCCCGCCAGGTCGTAGACGTGAGGCACGCGGGTGGTCTTGTCGGCGACGATCGCGGCCACCGTGTCGCCGTCGCCGGTCCAGGCGAACGCGGCGTCCTCGGTCAGGCCGGGCACCTCGACGATCCGGGCGGTCTCGGCCGGCACGTCGACCAGGACGAAGCCCTTGGTCGTGGTCTTGTCGCCGACCTTCTTGCGCATGGTGAGCAGGATCCGGTCGCCTTCGGGCGACCAGTGGACGTAGTTGGTGGTGAGCGGCTTGGCGACGGTCTGCACGGTCAGGGTGGCACCGCTCGACACGGTGGTGATCTTGAGCGAGTCGCGGTCGTCGGAGTCGTACTCCCACGGGATGCCGGCCAGCCGGTCGGCGGTGGGGCTGGGCGCGGCGTCGACGTAGGAGTGGCGGGTGAAGGTGGCCTTGCCGGGTTCGCGGACGTAGGCGTCCCACTTCTCCCGGTCGACCCAGAAGATCGACAGGTACGCCGGGTCGTCGGGCCGCTCCAGCGCCACCGCCGTGGTGTCGTCCATGTCGATGGTGACCGGCGACGGAGGGCTGGGGGATCTCGGGGGCGGCGCCGCCGAGGTCGTGGCGGGGGACGGGGGCGGGGCGTCGTTCGTGGTCGCCGCCCACACGCCGCCGATCGCCGCGATCACCGTCAGCGCGGTCGCGGTCGTGACCACGGCGAGGGTGGGGAACCTGCGCTTCTCGCGGTGGATCTGGGGGACCGTGGCCCGCGCCGCCGCCGGGTCGCTGACCAGCAATCGGTCGATCACCTGGCGGGCGGCCGGGCGCAGCGCCGGGTTCTTGTTCAGGCAGTCGAGCAGGATGCCCCGCAACGGCTGCGGAACGTCGCCCAGGTCGGGCGGCATGCGCAGGACCCGGTTGATCACGGCCGGCATGGTGTCGTTGCCGAACGGCGCCCGCCCGGTCGCGGCGTAGGCGATCGTGCCCGCCCACGAGAACAGGTCGGCGGCCGGCCCGATGGGCCCCCCGGCGAGCTGCTCGGGGGCCATGTAGGCGGGGGTGCCGATCATCGTCGAGGTGAGCGCCGTGTGGCTGCCCAGGGCCTTGCTGATGCCGAAGTCGATCACCCGGGGGCCGTCGGACCCGAGGATCACGTTGGGCGGCTTGAAGTCGCGGTGCACGATGCCGGCCTGGTGGATCGCCGCCAGCGCCGTCGCGGTGCCGATCGCCAGCCGGTGCAGCGAACTGCCCGTACGCGGCCCGCTCCGCGGGATCGCCTGGGCCAGCGACTCGCCCTCGATGTACTCGCTCACGATGTAGGGCCGCTGGTCTTCGGCGCCCACGTCGATCACCTGGGCGGTGCAGAACGGCGCCACCCGCTTGGCGGTGCTGACCTCCTGGAGGAACCGCCGGACCATGGCCTGGTCCTGCGCGAGGTCGGGCCGCAGCCACTTGATCGCCACGCGTTCGCCGCCGGAGCCGGCCCCCAGGTAGACGATGCCCTGACCGCCTTCTCCGAGGACCGCCTCCAGCCGGTAGCCGCCGAGCACCGGGGGATCGGACGGGCGTAAGGGAGTCGCCATGAATCGAATTGTGGCCCATGACCTGGGTCGGGCGGGCATTGCGAATTGACCGTACCCGCCGGTAGTCATGAGCTTCGCTCCGGAATAGTCTCGCGAGTATGGCTGGTGAACTCCGGGTCCCCGACCCCGCGCTCCTCGACCGTCTCCTGCGTCACGTCACGTCGGAGGGCAAGACGCGGACCGTGGTCGCGCCCTTCACCGGGGCGCCGCTGGCCGAGGTGCCGATCTCGTCGGCCGACGACGTGCGCCGGGCCTACCGGCAGGCGCGCGAGGCCCAGGAGGCGTGGGCCGAGCTGCCCGTCAAAGACCGCATCAGGCCCTTCGAGCGGCTGCACGACGCGATCCTCGACCGCCGCGCCGACCTGCTCGACGTCATCCAGTGGGAGACCGGCAAGGCCCGCCGGCACGCCTACGAGGAGGTCCTCGACGTCGCCGCGAGCAGCCTCCACTACGTGCGCAAGGCCCCCGGCCTGCTCGCGCCGCGCGCCCGCCGGGGCCCGTTCCCGCTGGCCACCCGGACCGTCGAGGTACGCCACCCGCGCGGCGTCGTGGCGTTCATCAGTCCGTGGAACTACCCCCTGTCGCTGGGGGTGAGCGACGTCGTTCCGGCGCTGATCGCCGGGAACGCGGTCGTCCACAAGCCCGACACCCAGACCCCGCTGTCGACCCTGTGGACCATCGACCTGCTCACCGAGCTCGGCATGCCGCCCGAGATCTGGCAGGTCGTCGTCGGCGACCCCGCCGACATCGGCGAACCCCTGATCGACGACGCCGACTACGTCGCCTTCACCGGCTCGACCCGGGCCGGCCGGGGCGTCGCCGAGGCCGCCGCCAAGCGGCTCATCGGCTGCTCGCTGGAGCTCGGCGGCAAGAACCCAATGATCGTTTTGGACGACGCCGACGTCGACCGCGCCGCCGCAGGCGCGATCAGGGCCTGTTTCACCAACGCCGGCCAGCTGTGCGTCTCGATCGAGCGCCTCTACGTCCACGACGCCGTCTACGACGCCTTCACCGAGCGGTTCGCCCGCGCGGTCCGGAACATGAACATCGGCCCCGGCCACGACTGGGCCACCCAGATGGGCTCGCTGACCTCCCAGCGCCAGCTCGACGCCGTCACCGCCCACGTCGACGAGGCCGTCGAGAAGGGCGCCACGGTGGTCACCGGCGGCAAGGCCCGGCCCGACCTGGGCCCGTTCTTCTACGAGCCGACCATCCTCGAGAACGTCACCGACGACATGGCCCTGTGCCGGGCCGAGACCTTCGGCCCGGTCGTCGCCCTCTACCGCTTCCGCCACATGGCCGAGGCGCTGGAGCTGGCCAACGACACCCTCTACGGCCTGAACGCCTCCGTCTGGACCGGCGACCCGGCCAAGGGCCGCGCCCTGGCCTCCCGGATCAAGGCCGGCACGGTCAACGTCAACGAGGGGTACGCCTCGGCGTACGGGTCGTTCGACTCCCCGATGGGCGGGATGAAGAACTCCGGGCTGGGCCGGCGGCACGGCAACGAGGGGCTGACCAAGTTCACCGAGAGCCAGACGATCTCCTCCCAGGCGGCCTGGCTCGGCTTCGACCCCATCCTCGGCCTGCCCTATGAGACATATGCGGACACCCTGGTCACCCTGCTCAAGGCGATGAAGCGGTTGCACCTTAAGTAGACTGGCGCTACCGCCGGTTCATCTTCAGGGAGTCCTCCTGTGTCAGAGTTCGACACGGTCCTGGTCGTCGACTTCGGGGCGCAATACGCCCAGCTGATCGCGCGCCGGGTACGTGAATGCCAGGTCTACTCCGAGATCGTCCCCTCGACGATGCCGGTGGCGGAAATGCTGGCCAAGAAGCCCAAGGCGATCATCCTGTCGGGCGGGCCCTCCTCGGTCTACGCCGAAGGCGCCCCGGCCGCCCCCGCCGGGCTGTTCGAGACCGGCGTGCCGACGTTCGGCATCTGCTACGGCTTCCAGGTCATGGCCCAGGCCCTCGGTGGCACGGTCGCCAAGACCGGCATCGCCGAGTTCGGCCGCACCGACCTGACCGTCGTCGAGCCGGGCCGCCTGTTCGGCGCGCTGCCGGTCTCCCAGCAGGTCTGGATGTCCCACGGCGACGCCGTCAGCCAGGCCCCCGAGGGCTTCACGGTCACCGCGTCGACCAACGAGACCCCGGTCGCCGGGTTCGAAGACCCCGCCCGGGGCTTCTACGGCGTGCAGTTCCACCCCGAGGTCATGCACACCGACCACGGGCAGAAGGTGCTGAAGGCGTTCCTCGACGCGGCCGGCTGCCGCCCGAGCTGGACGATGCTGAACATCGTCGAAGACGCCGTCGACGCCGTGAAGGCGAAGATCGGCGACGGCCGGGCGATCTGCGCCCTGTCGGGCGGGGTCGACTCCGCGGTGGCCGCCGCGATCGTGCAGCGGGCCATCGGAGACCGGCTGACCTGCGTTTTCGTCGACCACGGGCTGTTGCGCAAGGGCGAGGCCGAGCAGGTCGAGCGCGACTTCGTCGAGATCACCGGGGTCAAGCTGCGGGTCGTCGACGCCGCCGAGCGGTTCCTCAAGGCGCTGTCGGGCGTGACCGACCCCGAGGAGAAGCGCAAGATCATCGGCCGGGAGTTCATCCGGGTCTTCGAAGACGAGCAGCGCGCGATCCTGGCCGACGGTCCGGTCGACTTCCTGGTGCAGGGCACCCTCTACCCCGACGTCGTCGAGTCGGGCGGCGGCACCGGCACCGCCAACATCAAGAGCCACCACAACGTCGGCGGCCTGCCCGACGACCTCCAGTTCGACCTGGTCGAGCCGCTGCGCGCGCTGTTCAAGGACGAGGTGCGCCGCGCGGGCGAGCAGCTCGGGCTGCCCGCCGCGATGGTGTGGCGGCAGCCGTTCCCCGGCCCGGGGCTCGGCATCCGCATCATCGGCGAGGTCACCCACGACCGGCTCGAGATCCTGCGCGAGGCCGACGCCATCGCCCGCGAGGAGCTGACCCGCGCCGGGCTCGACCGCGACATCTGGCAGTGCCCGGTGGTGCTGCTGGCCGACGTGCGGTCGGTGGGCGTGCAGGGCGACGGCCGCACCTACGGCCACCCGATCGTGTTGCG
Source organism: Herbidospora sakaeratensis (assembly GCF_001570525.1). Taxonomy (GTDB): domain Bacteria; phylum Actinomycetota; class Actinomycetes; order Streptosporangiales; family Streptosporangiaceae; genus Herbidospora; species Herbidospora sakaeratensis. The sequence continues at coordinate 84,304 of NZ_BBXC01000011.1, read as the reverse complement.
GCCGGTGAGCTCGGAGGACGCCATGACCGCCGACTGGTCGCGGGTGCCCTACGACGTGCTGGCCCGCATCTCCACGCGGATCACCAACGAGGTCCGCGAGATCAACCGGGTCACCCTCGACGTCACGAGCAAGCCGCCGGGCACCATCGAGTGGGAATAGTCGTGGTCGGGGTAGATTGGCCCCGGTGACCACGTCTAACCGCCTGGCCTGGCTTGACGCGTTGCGCGGCATTGGCGCGCTCGCAGTGGTGGCCGAACACCTGCTTCCGTGGGTCTATCCGCCGCTCCGGCCGACCTTCATGAACATCGGCATGTACGGCGTGGTCGTGTTCTTCCTGGTCAGCGGCTACATCATCCCCGCCTCGCTCGAGGGGCGGGGAGACGTGCGGGCGTTCTGGACCAGCCGGTTGTTCCGGCTCTACCCGCTCTTCCTCCTGGTGTGCGCCATCGCGCTGCTGATCGGGTTGTGGGTGCCGGTCCGCGAGCAGGTGCCGCGCGACGCCTCCGGGGTGTTCGCGCACCTGTCGATGCTGCTCGACGTCGTGCACGTGGGCGGGCTGGCCGACCCGATGTGGACGTTGTCGTACGAGATGGTGTTCTACCTCGTCGTGACGGCCCTGTTCGTGAAGGGCGTGCACCGGTTCAGCGGGTGGTACGCCGTCGCCTTCGGCGCGCTCGCGGTGGTCGCCGGGCTCGTGATCGGCGCGCCGTGGTTGCCCGGGCCGTGGCCCGCCGTCGTGTCGGGGATCGTGTTCGCGATCGGCATGGCCGGGTTGTTCAGCGGGCGGTTCCAGACGGCCGCCGCGCTGGTCCTCGGCGTCATGGCGCTGGTGCTGCTGGTCGGGTCGTCCTATGTGCCGTGGTTCGGGGCGGCGATCCTCGCGATGATGTTCACCGGGACCGCCATCTACCGCTGGGAGAAGGGCGCCGGGCCGCTCTGGCCGGTGTTCGCCGCCGGCGCGCTGGTCGCGATCAGCCCGGCGTGGGCCATCGCGGCGGGCTGGTGGTGGGTGCAGCCGCCGGTGTGGATCACCACGCTGGTGCTGGCCGGGGCCACCTTCTGGGCCGGGCGGGCGCTGCGCCACCGCACGCTGCCGAGGGTGTTCGTGTGGCTCGGGCTGATCAGCTACTCGGTCTACCTCGTCCACCACCCGATCCTGCGGATGGTGCCGATCCTGTTCGGCCACATGATGTCGAAGCCGGTGTGGGAACGCGCGCTGCTGGCCGCCGGCTACCTCGCCGTGCTGCTGCTGGTCAGCTGGGCGACCTACACATGGGTCGAGGCGCCCGCCCAGCGACTGGGCAGGCGCCTCGTGAAGAAGCGTCAGACCTCGCCGGCGGGCTGGCCGCCGAACGGGTCGTCCTCGTCCTCGAGCAACTGGCCGTCGTCGTCGCTGCCCTCGGGCGCGTCCGGCGGCTCGGGGTAGGACTGGCCGGGCGTCAGCTTGACCCCTTCGAGCAGGGTCGACGCCGTGACGAAGTGGTAGCCCTGCTTCTTCAGCGTGGCCAGCACCTTCGGCATCGAGTCGACCGTCTGCTTGACGGTCTCGTGCATCAGGATCACCTCGCCGCGGCCGGCCACTTCCAGGGCCTTGGCGGTCAGCAGGCCGACCTCGCGGTTGTCCGCGACCCAGTCGCCGGTCGAGGCGGTGCCGGGGATCAGCACCATGCCGAACTTGGCGGCGATCTCGCGCACCGTGTCGTCGGTGAGGCCGCCGGGGGCCCGCATCACGGTCGGGGCCTTGCCGGTGACCTTCTTGATCAGCTTGTGGGTCTCGTTGACCTGGTCGTAGACCTCGGTGCGGGTCAGCTCGGTCAGCCACGGGTGCGACCACGTGTGGTTGCCGATCTGGTGGCCGGCCTTCGCGATGTTCTTCAGCAGTGTCTGGTGCTTGTTCACCTCGCGGCCGATCACGAAGAACGTGGCTTTGGCGTCGTACTTCTTGAGAGTCGCCAGCAACCTGGTCGTATAGGGCCCCGGGCCGTCGTCGAAGGTCAGCGCCAGGCACTTGTGCGTGGCGCAGAACGGCTTCTTGGGGGCCTTCTCAGGCTTCGCCGCGGCGGGTGCGGCGGGCAGGGTCACCACCAACGCTAAGGCGGCGAGGGTGGGGATCAGACGGCGCATCACAAACTCCTCGGGGATCACTCAAGCCCGAAGCGTAACGCCTGTTATTGAGAGTTTTCTGAGCTCGGCTCATCCGGTTATGCGGCGGACGACCGATCCGGGCAGCCGGGTCAGCTGGCCCAGGATGCCCGGCACCCAGACGATCTCCGACTTGGCGCGCAGCCCGTCGAGCACCGCGCCGGCCACCGTCTCGGGGCTCGTCGCGATGGCCGGCGGGGTGACGCCCCTGGTCAGGCGGCTGCGTACGAAACCGGGCCGGACCACCATCACGTGCACCCCGGAACCGCGCAGCGCCTCTGTCAGGCCGCGGGCGAAGGCGTCGAGGCCCGACTTGGCGGAGGCGTACAGGAAATCGGACCCGGACGGGCGGCCCGCCGAGACCGACGAGAAGACCACGAGCGCGCCGTGGGTCTGCCGGCGCATCGCGTCGGCGCACACGATCGCGGCGGTCATCGCCCCGACGTAGTTGACCATCGCCACGTCGGCCGCCTTCAGCGGGTCGAGGTCGGCGTCGCCGAGCAGGCCGCACGCCACCAGCGCGACGTCGACGTCGCCCTCGGCGAACACGTCGCCGATCACCTTGGCGTGCTCCTCGACCCGGAACGCGTCGAAGTCGGCCGTCTCCACGGTCGCGCCCGCCTCGGCCAGCCGCGCCGCCGCCGCGTCGCGGGCCGGCGAGGGCCGCCCGGCCAGGATCACCCGGCGGACCCGGCGGCGGACCAGGCGCATCGCGGTCGCCATCGCGATGTCGGACGCCCCGCCGACGAGCAGCAGGCTCTGCGGTTCGCCGAACGCGTTCTTCACAACGACAACCTCCTGGCGAGATCTGACTGGAAGACCAGGCGCGGGTCGAGCTCGCGCCGGCGCTCCCGGAAGGCGGCCAGCGCCGGATACATCACCGGCAGCAGCTCGGGCCGCAGCCGCGAGTCCTTGGCCAGGTAGACCCGCCCGCCCGCCTCGGCCACCAGCTCGTCGAGCCGGTCGAGCAGCCAGGCCAGCCCCTTGGTGGTGGTCGGGAAGTCGAGCGACAACGACCACCCCGGCGTCGGGAACGACAACCAGCCGCCGCTGCCCGGCCCGAACCGCTTGAGCACGGTCTGGAACGACGCGGCGTGGCTGCGCCTGATCCGCTCGACGATCTTCATGAGGGTCTGCTCGGCGCCCATCGGCACCACGAACTGGTACTGCACCAGCCCGCGCGGCCCGTAGAGGCGGTTCCAGTGGCCCACCCTGTCGAGCGGGTGGAAGAACGACGCCAGCGGCCTGACCTGCACCGATTCGCGTTTCGTGGTGGCGTAGAGGCCCCGGTTGACCAGGCCCATGGTGTGCCGGTTCAGCAGCCCGACCGGCAGGAAGCCGGGGCCGGCCTCGAACCCGCGGGCCCGGAACGAGCGGGCCGCGCCCTGGCGCGCGTGGTCGGCGCCCTCGACGACGCCCCGGCCCTGCCGCGACAGGCAGTCGACCCAGGCGGCGGTGTAGCGGTGGGCGAGGTCGGCCTGCGTCAGCCGCGTCATCACCGATTCGAGGTCGGGGCACTTCCAGGTGTTCACGATCATGCGGGAGGTCTCGATCGGGGTGAGCCGGATCGTCGCCTTGGTGATCACCCCGGTCAGGCCCATGCCGCCGACGGTCGCCCAGAAGTCGGGGTCGCCGGGCGTGAGCGTACGGGTCACGCCGTCGGCGCCGAGCAGGTCGAGGGCGGTGACGTGGTTGCCGAAGGAGCCGTCGGCGTGGTGGTTGCGGCCGTGGATGTCGGCCGCGACGGCCCCGCCCACGGTGACCTGCCGGGTCGCCGGGGTGACCGGCGGGAACCACCCCTCGGGCACCAGTTCGCGCATCAGCCGGTGGAGGCTCACCCCCGCCTCGACCGTGACGTAGCCGTCGCGGACCGGCCCGATCGCGGCCAGGCCGGTCATGTCGAGCACCAGCCCGCCCGCGTTCTGCGCCGGATCGCCGTAGCTGCGGCCCAGGCCGCGCGCGATCACCCCGCGCCCGCCCGGGGCCAGCACCAGCGGGGTCAGCTCCGCCTCGGCGCCGGGCCGCAGCAACTCGGCGACGCTCGGGGAGGTACGGCCCCAGCCGGTGAGGATCGTCTTGTTCGCCATCGACTCTCTCCGTGATTGACCGATCGCGTCACGTTATCCCGGCATTCGGGGGATCGCGAGCACGCACCCGCCACGGGCGGGTGACCTGCGCCTCAAGGATGGGTCAAGAGATCGGTCGTGACTCACCGTGACCGGCAGGGTTACGGGGTAACCGCCCTGTAATCCTCACCGTTCCGCCCGTTGGAGTTGCCCCGGATGGCCGCCACCCTCTCGGTGATCGTTCCCGTCAGGGACGGCGAACGCCACATCGCCGACGCCCTGACCTCCCTGCGCGCCAACGCGCGGGACGACTTCGAGTTCATCGTCGTCGACGACGGCTCGGCCGACGCGACCCGGGAGATCGCCGAGAGCTTCAAGGGCGACCTGCCGGGGCTGACCGTCATCGGCCGGGACGCCTCCTCCGGCGTCTCCGCGGCCCGCAACCTGGGCCTCTCGGCGGCGGGCGGGACGTACGTCACCTATCTCGACGGCGACGACTGGTACGCCCCCGGCTACCTTCCCCAGCTCGTCACCGCCATCGAACGGCTCGGCTGCGACTTCGTCCGGGTCGACCACGTACGGGTGACCGGCACCACCCGAGAGGTGCGCCGGGCGCCCGAACAGCGGCGCGGGGTCGTCTTCCCGGGCCGCGAGGGCATCACCGGCATGGGCCGCCTCGGCATGGTCGACTACCCGGTCCCGTGGGCCGGGATCTACCGGCGTTCCCTCGCCGACCAGGGGCTCCTCACGTTCGACCCCGCCCTGGCCACGGCCGAGGACCGGGCCTGGGTGTGGCGTCTCCACCTCCACGCCGCCACCTACGCCGTCGCCTCGCTGACCGGCGTGTTCTACCGGCGCGGCCTCAAGGCCTCGCTCACCCAGGTCGGCGACGAACGGCAACTGCACTTCATGGACGCCTACCTCGGCGTCATCCACGACCTCGACGGAGACGACCCGGAGTTCGTCCGCAAGGCGACGCACAACCTGTGCGCGCTGATCGCCTACCACCACAAGCTGCGCGGGCGGCTGCGCCCCGACGTCGCGGCCACCTTCGACACCCGGGCCACCGCCGCCCTGCGGGAAGTCCCGCCGGACGCCCTCGCGGTGGTCCTGCCGACGCTGGGCCACGCCCGCGAGAAGCTGCTCAGGAGGTTCCTGCCTTGAAAACCCAGCTCTTCTACTGTTCGACGTTGTTCGGGGCGATGACGCTGGCCGCGGCCATCGACGCCGGTCTGTTCGGCCCGGCCGGGCGGCGCGTGCTGCTCGTGTCGAGCAACGTGGCCGTACCCGAGCTGATCTCCCCCCTGCACCGGACGCCCGCCTTCGAGGCGATCGGCGACCGGTTCGACCACGTGCACTTCTGGAACGAGCTGATCGCCCCCTACCACCCCGTCCGCGTCCGGGTCAGGCCCGAGCAGGGGCCGCTGCTGCGGCGGCTGCTCACCCAGCGGCTGCTCGACGGGAACGCCCCCGACGAGCTGATCGTCGAGTCGATCGGCGCCTACCCGGCGCGCGGGCTGGTGGAGATCTTCTCCGGCTGCCCGATCACGGTCTACTCCGAGGGCCTGATGAGCTACGGCCCGACCCGCGACGCGATCCCCGGCGACCTGGGGGCGCGGGTGGAGCGGCTGCTCTACCTCGACCTGATCGAGGGCATGCGGCCGCTGATGCTGGCGGAGCACAAGGTCCCGGCGGTCGCGGTGCCCGACGTGGCCTTCCGCGACATCGTCGGCAAGGTCAGCGCGGTCACGCCGGTCGGCGGGCGCGGCGGGGCGCTGCTGCTCAGCCAGTACATGTCCGACGCCGGGCTCATCTCGTGGGACGACGAGCAGGCCATCCACGAGTCGATGCTGCACGGCGTCGTGGCGCGCGGCTTCACCACCGTCCGGTTCAAGCCGCACCCCTCGGCCGGCCGCCGCCAGGTGCGCGGCCTGAAGGCGCTGGCCGAGGAGCTGGGCGTGCAGCTCACCGTGGTGCCCGAGTCGGTGCCGGCCGAGACGTGCTTCGCCGCCTACCGGCCCGACCTGGTCGTCGGCACCTTCTCGACCGGCCTGATCACCGCCCGGCACTACTTCGGCATCCCGGTCGCGACGGTCGGCTGCCCGCGTGTGCTGGAGCGGATGAGGCCCTACGAGAACAGCAACCGGGTCGCGGTGACGATCGTCGACGCGAGCGTGCCCGAGCTGACGCGGACCGGCGCGCTGGTGCCGGCCCCGGTCGAGCCCGACCTGCTGCCCCGGCTCGTCGAGGCCGTCGTCTACTGCGCCCAGCGCAAGCGCATGCCGCACCTGCGGGCCAGCGCCGAGGCGGTCGTCAGGGAACTGCGCAAGGACGTGCGCCGGCGCTACTTCCCGCGCCGTCTCCTGGCCCAGTACGGCCTGGTCAAGAAGGCCCAGGAGCCATCGCTCTGGCGGCGGGCGCTGCGCTTCGCGCGCCGGCTGGTGGCCAAGTGAACCGGCCGGTCCTCTCGGTCGTGGTGCCCTTCCACAACGTGGCCGAATTCCTGCCGCGCTGCCTCAACTCGCTGGCCAAGCAGCGGTTCAAGAGCATCGAGTACGTCCTGGTCGACGACGGCTCCACCGACGGCAGCGCCGTCGTCGCCAAGGAGAAGGTCGCCGCCGATCCCCGGTTCACGCTCATCGAGCAGGAGAACCGGGGCCTCGGGCCGGCCCGCAACGCGGGGGCGCGGGCGGCCCGGGGCGCCTACCTGGCCTTCGCCGACGGCGACGACACCCTGCCGCGCACCGCCTACGCCTCGCTGGTCGGCAGCCTGGAGGCCACCGGCTCCGACCTGGCCTGCGGGAACGTCAAGAGGATCGTCGGCGGCAAGTTGCGGCCCTCGGCCGGGCACGCCGAGGCGTTCGCCGAAGCGGCCGCCGGCACCCACATCCGCCGCCGCCACGCCCTGCTCGCCGACCGGACCATCTGGAACAAGGTCTTCCGGCGCGAGTTCTGGGACCGGCACGGCTTCGAGTTCCCCGCCCGGAACTACGAGGACTCGCCGGTCACCCTCCCGGCCCACGTCTTGTCGGGCTCGACCGACGTGCTCGACGAGGTCGTCTACCACTGGCGGGTGCGCTCGGGCTCGATCTCGCAGCGGCGCACCGAGCCGGCCAACGTGCTCGACCGGCTGGCCTCGATGCGGGAGGTGTCGGAGTTCCTGAACGAGCACGCGCCCCGCCTGTGGGCCAAGCACGACCTGCTGGTCACCGAGTTCGACCTGTCGTTCCTGCTGGAGTCGCTGGAGACGGCCGAGGGCGCGGAGCAGGAGGCGCTGCTCGACTCGCTGGCCGAGACGCTGGGCGTGCTGCACCCGAAGGCCGTCGCCCGCCAGCCGTCGATCCGGCGGCTGGAACTGCACCTGGCCGCCAACCGGATGGTGCCCGAACTGCGCGAGGTCCGGATGTTCCGCCGCGCGTCGCTGAGCGACGCCGGGGCGGTCCGGCACGGCTGGTTCAAGCGGCGGCGCTGGCTGATGGACTACCCCTTCATGCGGGACCCCGCGAAGGGCATCCCCGACTCCGTCTACGACCCCGGCGTCGACTTCCGGCTCAAGGCCGTCGTCGACGGCGTGGACATGGACGGCGCCCGGATGACCGCCCGCGGCTACGCGTACATCACCCACCTCGACAGCGCGCCCACCACGATCGACGTGTGGTTCCAGCGCGAGGGCGTCCGGCTGCCGCTGGAGGTGAAGCGGGTGACCCGGATGGACGCCACCGCCGACTCCGGCCAGTCGGCCACCTGCCACGACGCCGCCGGGTTCGAGGCGTCGATCGACCTGGCCGACGTGCCGCCCGGCCGCTGGAACCTGCACTGCTCGGTGCGCGACGGCGAGGTCGTCAGGAAGGGCGTGCCGGAGGCCCACCCCGACACCGGGCACCGGCGTTATCCGCCGGGGGGAGCGCATCAGCCGAGCCTCACCGAAGAGGGGCTGGTGCTGCGGCGGCCGGTCAAGGACCGGGGCCACGCCTGGGTGGAGTGGAGCGGCGACCGGATCGCGGTGACGACGCGCAAGAAGCAGCGGCTCGTGTTCCAGAAGACGGTCCACCGGCCCGGCGACGACGGCCGGGTCCTCATCACCCCGCCCGCCCGGGTGGGCGTCTGGCGCATCAGGAAGACCGACGGCACACCCCTTCGCCTGCGCGTGGGGGTGTCGCCGTCTCCGCGCCGGATCGGCGTGCACCTGGTGTCGTTCCGTACCGAACTCGAAGGGGAGGTCCTGGTGGTGGTGCAGCCCGCGCTGGAAGCCGACGAACGGGGCCGGTTCGCCGAACGCCGCCTGCGGGGGACCGTGCGGCACTTCAAGCGGAGCCCCATCAGGGAGACCGTCGTCTTCGACGCCTACGGCGGCCGGCTGGCCTCCTGCAACCCGCGCGCGATCTTCGAGGAGATGCGGTCGCGGGACCTGCCGCTGGAGTACGTCTGGGTCACCCGCGACGGCTCGTTCGAGACGCCGGAGGACTCCCGGGTCGTCCTGCACGGCTCCAAGGAGCACGAGCACGCGCTGGCGACGGCGCGTTACCTGGTCGGCAACCGCACCCAGCCGAACTGGTACACCAAGCCGCCCGGTCAGACCTACCTGCAGACCTGGCACGGCACGCCGCTCAAGAAGCTCGGCCACGACCTGCGCGACCTGCCGTTCCGGCGCACCGAGCTGCTCGACTGGATGGCCCGCGACGTGCCGCAGTGGGACCTGCTGATCTCCCCGAACCCGTTCTCGACGCCCATCATGCGGCGCGCGTTCGGCTACCGGGGCGTGGTGCTCTCGACCGGCTACCCGCGCAACGACCTGCTGTTCGCCGACCGCTCGGCGGCCATCAAGAGGCGGCTGGGCGTGCCGCCGGGCAAGAAGGTGGTCCTGTACGCCCCCACGTGGCGCGACGACCTGCACCGGGGCAAGAAGCGCCGCCTGTCGATGGAGCTCGACCTGGCCCGCATGCGGTTCGCGCTGAAGGACCACGTGGTGCTGGTCAGGGCGCACCACCTGATCACCGACCGGCCGAAGATCAAGGCCCCGGCGATCGACGTGACCGGCTACCCCGAGATCGCCGACCTCTACCTGGCGGCCGACGTGCTGGTCACCGACTACTCCTCGGCCATGTTCGACTTCGCCTGCACCGGCAAGCCGATGGTGTTCTTCACCTACGACCTGGAGCGCTACCGCGACACGCTGCGCGGCTTCTACTTCGACTTCACCGCCGAGGCGCCGGGGCCGCTGACCAGGACCACCGACGAGACCATCGACGCCATCAGGGAGGCCGCGGTGCCCGCGGCCTACGGCACGTTCCGGCAGAAGTTCTGCCCGTGGGACGACGGGAGGGCGTCGTCCCGGGTCGTCGACCTGCTGCTCAGTGGCTCTCGAATGGCGTAGGGGTCGGGTAGTAGGCGTCGAGGAAGCGGGCCAGGGCGTTGTCCTGGTCCGCTGTCGTCGGCGCCGTGTCGTTCAGGCAGAACGCGTCGTGCTCGCGGTTGGCCAGCATGCGGCGCAGCTTGGCCGGGGTCTTCGGCATCGCCAGGTCGACGTAGGTGTAGTCGATCTGGCCCGGCAGCGCCCGGCCCGTCAGGTAGGCGTAGTAGTGCGCCAGCGACGACGCCGTCGAGATGTCGCTGGAGCGGCGGAACCGGCTGGCCGAGACCGTCTTGAACTCGGCCGGGAACCGCTCCTCCAGCTCGAACAGCAACGACCGGCGCAGCGCGTAGGGCACGTGCTTCATCTTCTGCGTCAGCGTGCGCCCGCACAGCTCCTCCAGCATCCGGCGGTTGTTCATGCCGGCCTGGTGGACGGGGTTGTCCTCGTTCAGGGTGAACGGGACCTGGGCGATCGACGGGAAGAACCGGGTGATGCCGTTGCCCTCGAAGAACGTCTCCGGGTAGAGCACCTTGCCCAGGAAGAAGTCGTCGTTCAGGTAGAGGAAGTGCTCCGACAGGCCCTCGATGTGGTGCAGCCGCGACTCGATCGCGTGGCTGTTGAACACCGGCAGCACCGACTGGTCGGCGAAGATCTCCCGGTGGTCGACGATCCTGATCCGGTCGTCCTCGACCAGCCACGACGGCTTCTGCCGGTCGGTGACGATGAAGACGTTCCTGATCCACGGCGCGTACGTCAGCAGCGAGCGCAGCGAGTAACGCAGCTCGTCGCGGCTGACGAACCGCGCGTCGGAGGTGGCCAGGTCGCTCAGGCCGCCCGTCAGCGCCAGCTCCTTGCGGGCCCGCCACTCGGGGTCGTTGCCGTCGACCCAGGTGTAGACCGCGTCGATCGGGAAGTCGACGTCGTCGACCAGCCGCCGCGCGAACTCCGGGCGTGTCGGATAGACCCGCGCCGACTCCGACACCAGCCGGTTGAACAGCGACTCGGGCGCGTCGACGGTCTCCTCGTGGACGGGCACCGCCTCGCACACCCGGTTGGGCCGCGGCGCCACCAGCAGCTCGCCCTCGCGCTGCCAGAACTCCAGGTCGACGCCCGACTCGGGGCCGAGCGTGAGCGTGCGCGACGGGCTCGCGTAGTAGAGCCACAGCCGGACCGCCTTGGCGTCGGCCATGTCGTTGCGGCGCAACTGCCGGATCTTGCCCAGCTCGTTGACCTTGTGCCGGCCTCCCGGCAATCGCGCGCCGTAGAGCCCGTGGCGGGCCAGCGCCGTGATGGCCCTCTGCCGGTACGTCGTGCGCACCGCGATGACCGGTGGACGGCCGCGCATGGGCCGTACACAGAAGAACGGAATCGCCGACCCGGACAGTGATCGGCAGATCAGGTCGAACGTCTCCCGCGAAGCCTGCGCGGGACTGGCGTCCTGCCTGATCAGAGCCACCCTTGGCGGCATCGGCTCGCGCGCTGTCAGGCGGCTGTGAAGCTGTCGGTACAACGTAGACACCGGCATGGCTCTCCCCCCGAAGAATGCGGCGACCCTACCGGACGCCTGACGGCGTTGGCGGGGGCTTTGCCCACGTCAGGGCAATGGTCAAGAAGTGGCAACGAGATGCTCTGGGGAGCCCAGAAGAAGCCGTTGACGACTACCGAACGTAGTCATTCTTACGTTCATGGGGGGCTTCACGCTCGACGACATACTGGCGACGCGCAAGCCACGGGACTCCTGGTGGACCGTCTTCGCGGTCGACCCGGTCGCGTGCCGGCTCGCGCTCCTGACCGCCAACCACACCTCGATCACGCCCAACGGGCTGACCGGCCTGTCGATGCTGCTCGGCGTCGCCTCGGCCGCCTGCTTCGCGGCCGGCTCGCTGGCCGCCGGGGCGGTGCTGTTCTTCGTGAGCTTCACCGTCGACTGCATGGACGGCAAGATCGCCCGGCTCAAGGGGACCGGATCCCCGTTCGGCCTCTGGCTCGACTACGTCGGCGACCGGCTGCGCGTGGGGGCGTGCGCGTTCGGCTTCGCCCTGGGCCAGGGCACACTCGGCGCGTTGTGGATGGCCGCCGGGATCGTGGTCCTGGACCTGTTCCGATACGTCAACGGGCCCCAGCTCCTCAACGTGCGGGAGGCCGCCCGGAACCGGGTGCGCGCCGCGACCGGCGGCGACCCCGTGTTCGTCGAGGACGTCCTGCTGGCGAATCCCTTGGCCGACCCTCGCGACGGCTCCGTCGTCGATCTCCAGTCGGCCTTCCGCCGCAGATTCCCCTGGTTCGACCGGTTCCGCCTGTTCCTCGGGCGGCGCCGCGTCCGGACCCATCTCATGAGCGGCATCGAGTTCCACGCGGCGGTCTTCGTCGTCGCGCCCCTGTTCGGGGCGGCCGCGATGCTCTGGACCGCGCTCGCCACGGGCGCGCTGCTGGCCGCGTTCGAGGCCGCTCTCGTCTACCGCACCTGGCTGGCGGCCCGTGAGGCCGACCGGGTCGTACCGGAAAGGGTGAAAGTGCTTGTCTGATCGGCCGATCTTCATCGTCGCGTGCCCCCGCTCGGGAACCACGCTCCTCCAGCTCATGCTGCACGCCCACCCGCGCATCGCGATCCCGCCGGAGACGCGCATCCTCGTGCAGGCCTACCTCAAGCGCCGCCGCTTCGGCGACCTGCGCAACCCCGAGCGCCGCCGCGAGATGGCGCAGTGGGTCACCGGCGGCCACCGCACCCAGTTCGGCGACCTGGGCATCGACAAGCACGAGTTCATCGAGCGCGCCGTGGCCGGGCCCGGCTCGCTGGGCTCGGTCGTCGGCCTGGTCTACAAGATGTTCGGCGAGCAGCACGGCAAGCCGCGGTGGGGCGACAAGCGGCCGCCGTACATCAAGCACATGGACGCGCTCATCGCGATGTTCCCCGACTGCCAGATCATCCACATCGTCAGGGACGGCCGCGACTGCGTCTCGTCGCTGAAGGAGATGCCCTGGTTCAAGGAGGACATCTACCAGGCGGTCAACCGCTGGTGCGAGGCCATCGACTTCGGCCGCAAGTGCGGCCTGGGCCCCGACAGCTACTACGAGATGCGGTACGAGGACCTGACGGCCGAGCCCGAGCTCGAACTGAAGAAGTTGTGCGCCTTCCTGGGCGAGGAGTTCCACCCGGCGATGACCGAGCCGTCGAAGGTCGCCGACACGATCCCGTCGCACAAGTCGTGGCACGAGAACACCCGCGGCGAGGTCACCACCGCCCGCACCGGCACCTGGGCGACCCGCCTGGAGCCGTGGGAGCTCTCGCTCTGCGAGACCGTGATGGGCGAGCGCCTCACGGCGTACGGCTACGAGTTGTCGGGCGCCCCCAAGGCCGAGCGCAAGCACGTGGCCCAGTACGAGAAGACGGCCGCCTACTGGAAGCGCCGCTACCGCAAGCGGGCCGTGACGGAGTGGTTCAACCGCTTCCGCGAGGCCGGCCCGGTGGCCGCGCAGCTCACCGACGGTCAGCGAGAGCTGTCCGGGCTGGGTTCCTGACCGCATGGAGACCCTGGACAGGCCGGTCTTCGTCATCGGCTGCCCCCGCTCGGGCACCACGATGCTGCAGCTCATGCTGCACAGCCACCCGCGGATCGCGGTCCCGCCGGAGACCCGCTTCATGATCCAGGCATACCACGCGCGTCGGACGCACGGCGACATGCGGCGCCCGGACAACCGGCGCCGCCTGGCCGAATGGGTGGCCGGCGGCAAGGACACCAAGTTCCGCGAACTGGGCCTCGACCGCGCCGAGTACGTCGACCACGCGGTGGCGGCCCCCGGCTCGCTCGGCTCGGTCCTGGGCACGGTGTTCCGCGACTACGCGGCCCGCTTCGGCAAGCCGAGGTGGGGCGACAAACGCCCCAGCTACTTCAAGCACGTCGGCATGCTGCTGCGCCTGTTCCCCGACGCCCAGTTCATCCACCTGGTCCGCGACGGCCGCGACTGCGTGGCCTCGCTGATGGAGATGCCCTGGTACAAACTGGACGTCTACCACGCCATCGCGAACTGGGCCGAGGCGATCGACTTCGGCCGCCACCACGCCGCCCACCTCCCGGCGGGTTCCTACTACGAGCTCCGGTACGAAGACCTGACGGCCGACCCGGAACTGTCCCTGAAGCGCCTGTGCGGCTTCATCGGCGAGGACTACGACCCGGCGATGTGCGAACCCCGGCACGTCGCCCAGGTGGCCGTGCCGGCCCACAAGGTCTGGCACGCCAACACCCACACGGCCGTGACGACGGCCCGCAGCGGCAGCTGGGCCAGCCGCCTGGAACCCTGGCAGATCTCGTTGTGCGAGACGGTGCTGGGCTCCCGCCTGGAAGCCCACGGCTACGAGCTGAGCGGGGCCGCGCGAGCGACCCGCGACCACCGCCTGACCTACCGCACCACAGCGGCGAAACGACGCGGCGCCCGCCTGAAGCGCACCAGCCGCGAACGCCTGATCCGCCTGTGGGAACCGGGCCCGCTCCCGGCGCTGCTGACCTCGGGCCAACGGGAGCTTGCGGGCCTGCCCCCGCTGCCACGCCAGCAACTGGTCGAATCGTCCTGACGAGGGGGATTTCCTGGAGCTCCGACCTGGGAAATCCCCCTCCGACGTATCAGCCCAAAGTTATGTTGCCCGTAAGTCCTGGGAGCCGTCCTTCTACCTGGCGAAGCTGGAAATGGAGGCCGATCGATGCGAGCCCGCAAGTGGGAAGACGTCAAGGCCGAGGCGCGTCGCCTCAACCCTGAGATGGACAATCCAGAACACAAGGCGAAGGCGCGCGCCGCACTCGACGCGTATGTCGCCGGCTACCAGCTCGGGGAACTTCGCAAAGCCCTCGGCAAGACGCAGGCGGAGATCGCGAAGATCCTCGGCGTCTCCCAGTCCCGGATCTCTCAGATCGAGAACGGCAACCTCGAGGTCATGGAGTTGGAGACGCTGCGCGCCTACGCCGCCGCGCTCGGCGGGCACCTCGACGTCACGATCAATGTCGGCTCGCACTCCGTAAAGGTCGCCTAGCGGCTGAGGTGGGTGAAGAGGTTCTCCCACTGGTCGAGGACGGGTTCCAGGCGGAAGGCGTCCGCGTGGGCGCGGGCGGCGGCGCCCATCTCGGCCCTTCTCGGTTCGTCGTCCATCAGTTCCGTCAGGGCCGTCGCCAGGGCCGTCACGTCGCCCGGCGGGACCAGGACGCCTGTCACGCCGTCGTCGATCAGCGTTCTGACCCCGCCCGACACGTCGAAGGCGATGGACGGGATGCCGAAGGCGGCCGCCTCGCCCAGGACCAGGGGGAAGCCCTCGTGGTCGCTCGACAGGGCCACCAGGGAGGCCGCGCGGTATTCGGTCGGCATCTCGCCCGCCGGGATCCGGCCGCGGAAGACGACCTGCTGCGAGACGCCCTCGGTCACCGCGTGGAACATCAGGCGGTCGGTGTCGGGGCCGTCGCCGATCAGGTGGAGTTCCCAGTCGGGGCGGCCCGCTCGGGCGAAGGCCGAGATCAGGCGGTCGAAGCGTTTCACGCCGGTCAGGCGGCCGACGCCCAGGATCCGGGTCCGCCGCAGGGGCGAGGGGCGGTGCGGCCAGCCGGGCAGCGGGTTCGGGATGTGCCAGGTGTTGGGCAGCAGCGCCTCCTCCGAGAAGCGCCACGCGTCGTCCTCGCTCAGGAAGACGGCCTGGTCGAGGTCGCCGTAGTGGGCCCTGACCGCGCCGAGGTGCCAGGTGCCGCGGGCGTGCGCGAACGAGCCGTGGTACTGGCC
This sequence comes from Herbidospora sakaeratensis, assembly GCF_001570525.1. Classification (GTDB taxonomy): domain Bacteria; phylum Actinomycetota; class Actinomycetes; order Streptosporangiales; family Streptosporangiaceae; genus Herbidospora; species Herbidospora sakaeratensis. The sequence goes on along the minus strand of NZ_BBXC01000011.1, from coordinate 68,985 downwards.
GATGCCGCGGTGGCCGCCCAGGTGGCCCGACAGGCGGGCGACCACTCCCGGTGAGGTCATCACCAGCAGGCCGGGCGCGATGTCGTCCAGGAGCCGGCGGGCGCGTTTGCCCGCGCCGAGGCCCCAGCGCGGGCCCGGGTTGAGCTCGTGGTGGCCGTAGGCCGGGTCCTCGATGTACGTCACCGGGTCGGGCGACGGGTGCAGGCCGATCACGTGGACGTCGTAGCCGCGCCGGGCCAGGCCCTGGGCCAGCGTGTGGGTGACGCGCTGCAGGCCGCCGAGCGCGTCGGCGTCCAGGCAGGCGAACGAGACGGTGTTCACAGGGCGGCCTCCGTCGGCTGCGGGATCACGGCGACCGGCGTCTCGGGCGTGCGGCCCTCGAAGAACGCGTCCACGACCCGGGCCGCCGCGTGGCCGCGCTCCTCGGCGCACCACGTCCGGCGGAAGGCCGCGTAGCGTTCGGGGCTCCACGGGTCGCGGACGGCGGCGGCCAGCTCCCGCGTCGTGGTGACGCAGGGGCCGGGGGCGATCTCGGGCAGGTCGTACTGGCTGCCGCGTTCGGTCCTGCGGTAGGTCTCCCAGTCGTCGATGAGGAAGACCATCGGCTTGCCCGTCACGGCGAAGTCGCACATCAGCGACGAGTAGTCGGTCACCAGCACGTCGGCGGCCAGCAGCAGGTCGTTGACCTCGGGATAGCCGCCCGCCTGGCGGGCGAACCAGCGCAGGTCCTGCGGGATCACGTGTTTCTCGATCGGGTGGGTGCGCAGCACCAGGACCCACTCGTCGCCCAGTTCCGCCGCCAGCTCGCGCAGGTCGGCCCGCACCGAGGCGCCCCGGGACAGGTCGCGGTAGGTGGGCGCGTACACGACGATCTTCTTGCCGGCGGGGATCTCCAGGGCCCGGCGCACCCGCGCCGCCGCCTCGGGGTCGCCGTGGAACAGCACGTCGCAGCGGGGCGAGCCGTGGCGCAGCACCGGGCCGATGTACTCGTTCGAGGGCACGAAGGTGCGTTCGAACTCGGCGCCGGGGGAGACCAGGGCGTCCCAGCGGGCGACGTTGGCACGCCACTCCTCGCGCGGGCCCGGGAAGTCGCCGCGCAGGTCGGGGGCGTCCAGGCCGGTCGACTTGATGCCCTGGCCGTGCCAGGTCTGCAGGTAGCGGGTGCCGCGCGGCTTCGGGAAGCCGAGCGGCATGCCGTGGCTGTCGACCCACCAGCCGGCGCGGGCCATGGTCCAGATGTGCCGCCAGCTCATCCGGCGCACGGTCGTCAGGTGGGCGGGGAACTCGCCCGACGAGCGCGACCAGACGGCGCGCAGGCGCGACCCCCGGCGCACGAGCTCCTCGTGCACGTAACGCGGGTGGCCGGTGTAGCCCCGGCCGCAGTCGGCCTCGAACAGGACCAGGTCCTTCTTGCGCGGCACGACGCGGATCAGCACCTTGTAGACGGCCAGCTTCACGCCCCGGACCGACAACCGCCCGCGCAGCCGCTTCGGCAGCCCGGCCACGCGAAGGGCGTGCGGCCGGATCGACGGCCGCCGCGCGACGGCCCTGACCAGGCCCGTTTTGCGCCAGTGCAGCCGCAACGTCGCGGTGTCGCCGTGGGGGCGGGCGGTGATCTCGTACCCCTTGGTCTTCAGCGTCAGCGGTGCCAGGCCCGCGCCGACCAGCAGCGGGTCGCCGGTGGTGTGGCCGTCGAGCGGGCGGGTGAAGCCCAGGCGCGGTTCGTCGGCGAGGCTGCGGCCCGGCGCGACGGCGGCCAGGTCGAGGGCGACCTCGGTCTCGATCGTCCCGTCGGGACGGCGGCGCGGGATCAGCCGGATCCGGTGCTTCTTCGCGATGAGGTCGGCCACCGTGTCGAGCCCGACGACGCCGAAGGGGTCGTAGGTGGTGATCGACATCGACAGGACCGATCCGCTCGCGGAGATCTCGGTGACCTCGTGGCGCAGCCGCGACTCCGAGAAGGGCAACTCGGCCAGCCGCATCGAGGTGATCTCGAAGGCCGGGTCGGGTTCGGCGCCCCAGTAGGTCAGGCCGTCGACCCTGATCGCCTGCCGGGGCGGCGCCTTGGGGCCGGTCAGGCTGCGGGCGGCCACGCACAGGTCGTCGATCCGGTCGCGCAGCAGCAACTCGCCGCAGACCCGCGTCATCGGGTCGGTTCCCTCCAGCACGCCCTCCTCCAGGCGCTCCAGGTAGGGCCGCACGACGGCGGCCAGCTCCTTGGCCCACATCGCGTCGAACCTCGGCAGCGCGTTCAGGTAGACCCGCAAGTCCTGCTGGACGAACCGGGCCTGGCGGCGGGCGACCAGGTCGCCCATCCCGGCGTCGCGCAGCGCCTGGTCGGCGCTCTCGGCGGCGGCGACCCGGGCCCGCGCGTTGGCGACGTCGCGCAGGCTCAGCGAGATCGACTGCTTCTCGCCGGTCGCCCGGTGCCACCGGTAGACGGGCCACGGCACCACCGCGAACCGCCGCGCGCGGGCGTAGAGGCGGGCGGTGAAGACGTGGTCCTCGTAGAGGAGGTCCTCGCGGAAGCGCAGGTCGTGGCCGCGCAGGAACTCCACGTCGTAGATCTTGTTGGTGGAGAAGCCGTCGAGGAACAGTTCGGGCTCGGCCCGGATGCCCTCGACCGTGCGGCGCGGGGTGAACAGCTCCGGGTAGTAGGGCGCGTGCTTGCCGCTGTCGTCGTAGTGGCGCACGATCTGGCCCGCGACGAAGTCGGCGCCGGTGCGCTCGATCTCGGTGAGCAGCGCCTTGCAGGCGTGCCGGGGCAGCTCGTCGTCGCTGTCGAGGAACATGACGTAGGGCGCCCGCGCCGCGTCGAGCCCCGCGTTTCGCGGCGCGCCGCAACCGCCGGAGTTCTGCACGCGCCGGATGTAGCGCACACCGGGGAAACGGCCGGCGACGTCGGCGGTGTCGTCGGTGCTGGCGTCGTCGACGACGATGATCTCGAGGTCGCGGAGGGTCTGGGCGTAGAGGGAGTGCACGGCCCTGGGGAGGCGGGCCGCGTCGTTGTAGGTGATCACGACCACAGTCACAGCCGGTCGGGCCGCCATACCCACCCCCATATCAGACGAAAATCACTGATATGGGATGTTCCCTCACGAAATCGGACGATTGCCCTCTGTAGTCATCTTTTGCCGACGACTTACCGGCGGCCCCATCGCCGGACGACGTAAACGATCAGCCCGATCGCGCCGAGCCCGCCCACCACCGGGGCCAGCCGCTTGACCAGCGAGGCCCCGGCGGCCTCCCGCAGGTCGAACGCCTCCTCCTCGGCGGTCCGGGAGGTGCGCAGCGTGCCCGACGGGTGGGACTCGTGGATGGGGTCGGGCACGACCGTCAGGTGCCGCCGCCCCTCGATCAGGGCGGCCAGGTTGGCCGCGAACCGGGCGCCGACCTCGTCGAGCACCACCTGCGGCAGGTCGGTCGCGCACGTCGTGACGAGCGTGACCCGCGTGCCCGCGACGTCTTCCAGCAGCCGGGCCGTCATGGCCGCCTCGGTGGCCCCGGTCGCGTGCACACCCTCGACGACCACCTCGACGGTCCGCAGGTCCTTGTCGGCGTTGGCGATCCGGGCGGTGCCCCGGTGGTCGACCGTGAGGGGGCCGACCCTGACCCGCATCCTCCCGGTGGCCGTGTCGCCCTCGACGGAGTCGAGTGTGGCGCCGGGGAGGCAGGGGGCCAGCCGTTCAACGTCGAGGAGGACCGACCACGCCTGGTCGACCGGGACCGGCACGGTGAACTCGTGCTCGAATCGCATGGCTCGACTCCGTTCTCTCAAAGCCGCTCCGGAGACAACTACCGCCAGACTCCGAACGTACGCCTGCGAAGTCCCAGATCAACCCTCGGGTCACCGCTTCCGGATCACCTTGGCCAGGATGCCCGCGATGCCCGCCATCCCCAGACCTCCGATGAGGATAGGCCCGATGATCGCCGGGTCGGGCGTCGGGTCGGTCAGATAGCGCACCCCGACCCCCACGAACAGCAGGCCGCACAGCAGCGCCATCCAGTCGGTCCGGTGGCCTCTCTTGCGGTCGTTGCGCTCCGGCACGTCAGGCGCCACGGCGCACCTCCACGTCGCCGACGCCGGCCGAGACGTACAGCTCGATCGTGGGCGCGAGGCCGTCGGGGCTGGTCACCGGGTTGAGCACCCGGCTGATCTGGACGTCGGTGCCGTCGCTCACGTGATGTTCGATCTTGACGTCGCCCAGGCGGGTGGTGCCGTGCACCTCGATCACGGCATCGGGCGGCACCACCACCGTGAGCTGGCCCAGCGAGACCGAGGCGTCGAACCTGATCCGGGAGCCGGGCGCGAGGTCGAGGTCGGTCAGGTCGAGCTCGCCCGCCCCGACGCCCACGGCGTAGGTGCGCTGGGCGGTCGCGACGGTCGTCGGATGCCACGTATAGCTGCCGACCCTCTTCGGTATGCCGGTGACCGACGTGCCGACCACCAGGGCCACCGCGACGATCACGCCGAGCGCGATCAGCCCGGCCCCCCGGCCGAACCAGGCGGCGACGAGCAGGCCGCCTCCGATGACGGCCAGCACCGCCCCGCCGACCATCGGCAGACTCACCGAATCGGTCCCGGGCTGCTGCACGGCGACCATGACCCCTCCAACGATCATTGCGAGCACGAATGTCAGGCCGCCGACGAAGGACCTGCGTTTCTTGACCTTCGGCGCCTTGGGCGCCTTGGGCGCCTTGAAGGGCGGTGGCGGCGGTGGCGTCGGCGCCCTCTTGGCGTAGGGACCATGCGGCGCGAACGCGTCGCCGGCCGCGTAGGCCGCCTGCCTGGCCTCATAGGCCAGATCGGACAACCGCCGGTAGCCGTCGGGGGCCTTCGGCCCGGGCGGAGGGGGCTTCGGGTACTCCCGGGTGGGCCGCTGCGCCTCCTGCGGCCCCTGCGGCTCCGGTGGCTTCTCGGCCGCCGGCTCGCCGTCGGCCGAGCTCGCCGACGGGTAGCGGCCGAAGGACGTGTGGTAGGACTCGCGGAACGACTCCCGCACCGTCTCCCGGAGGTTCCCGCCCGTCGCCCCCGTGGTGAAGGCCCCCAGCGTGAACGTCGAGGCGGTCGCGGGCGGCGGCTCCATCTTGGTGGTGCCCCGCCGCCCCGAGAGGCGTTCGGGGATCGACGTGATCAGCCCGAGCACGTCGACGCCCCGCGCGTGGGCCGCCAGCAGCGTGATGGCCAGCAGCACCCCCACCACGATGGTGCCCCGGTCGATGCCGCCCGAGGCCAAATTGATCACCAGGCCGAGCGTGAAGACCGCCACGAGCAGGGCCATCACGGTCTCGGGTTCGAATATCCTGCGCGTCCACTGCTCCACGTGGCCGGGGCCCCCGCCCGGCTCGCGCATCAGCAGGAAGGCCGCGATGTAGAGGAACAAGCCGATGCCCGACCCCAGCAGCAGCACCGCGAACCCGACGCGGAACAGCACCGGGTCCATGCCCGTGAAGCGGCCCATCCCGGCGCAGACGCCCATGAGCATGCGCCCGTCGGACGAACGGGCCAGCTGGATCTCCTCGGGTGGTGCCTCGGTCATGGTGCCCATCCTGTCCGTTTTCCCGGGATGACCGCCATCGGGGACGTCCCTGAAAGCCTTCTCAGGGACTCGCCCTGATGCGGACGCGCGAGACGACATGTGACGATGCAGGAGCAATGTCGGATAACCCTGGCGCCGTTGAGGCGTCCCCCAGATTGATGAGGCCCCGGGCGGGGCGCGTGGTCGCCGGAGTCGCCCAAGGGGCCGCCGCCCAGCTGCGCCTCGACCCGGTCGTGCTGCGGCTGGCGTTCGTGCTGCTCACGATCCTCGACGGGGTCGGGGTGGTGGCGTACGCCGCCCTGTGGATGTTCACCGCGACCGAGCAGACCGAACACCCCCACGGCAGCCGCGACTGGGGCCAGGTGGCCGCCTACGGCCTCCTCGGGTTCGCCTTCGGGGCGCTCGCCCTGGTCAGCGGGGCGGCGGCCGGGGGCCTGGCCATGTGGCCGATCGCCGTCGGCGGGATCGGCTCCCTCATCCTGTGGCAGCAGGCCGAGCCGGGCCGGCGGCAGAAGTGGATGACCTCGACCGTCGGCCGGGTGCGCGCCACCTGGGTGCGCTCGGGCATCGGCCTGCTGCTCGTCGGCGTCGGCGTCATCGGCTTCCTGGCCGCCCAGGACCAGCTCGCGCAGGCCAGCACCGGCCTGGTGTTCACCGCGGTCGTGCTCGGCGGGGTCGCGCTGATCGCCGCCCCGTGGCTGGCCGGGTTGTGGCGGGAGCTGCAGAAGGAACGTACCGAGAGGATCCGGCAGGAGGAGCGCGCCGAGGTCGCCGCGCACGTGCACGACTCGGTGCTGCACACCCTGACATTGATCCAGCGCGCCGCCCACGACCCCCGCGAGGTCACCCGCCTGGCCCGCAGCCAGGAACGCGACCTGCGCAACTGGCTCTACATGCCCAAACAGGACGCCGACGCCACCCTCGCCGCCGCCGTCCGGCGGGCCGCGGCCGAGGAGGAGGACGCCCACGGCGTCCCGATCGAGATCGTCTGCGTGGGCGACTGCGACCTCGACGACGGCCTGCGGGCGATGGTGCACGCGACCCGGCAGTCGATGGTCAACGCGGCGAAGTATTCCGAATCGCCCGTGGTATCGGTTTACCTTGAGGTCGAACCCGGCGAGGCCACCGTTTTCGTCCGGGATCGCGGGAAGGGGTTCGTGCTTGACGACGTACCGGACGACCGCATGGGCATCCGCCAGTCGATCATCGGCCGGATGGAGCGCTTCGGCGGCACGGCCCGCGTCAAGACGGCCCCCGGCGAGGGCACCGAGATCACGCTGACGATGAAGAGGACCACCCCATGAAGACGGTAAGAGTGCTGATCGTGGACGACCACCGGCTGTTCCGGTCGGGGGTGCGGGCCGAGCTCGGCCCCTCCATCCAGGTGGTCGGCGAGGCCGAGGACGTCGAGTCGGCCGTGGCCACGATCGCCGAGCTCGAACCCGACGTGGTCCTGCTCGACGTGCACATGCCCGGTGGCGGCGGGGTCGAGGTGCTGCGCCGGGTGCTGGGCTCCGGGGCGCAGGTCCGGTTCCTGGCCCTGTCGGTCTCCGACGCCGCCGAAGACGTCATCGGCGTCATCCGGGGCGGCGCGCGGGGCTACGTGACCAAGACGATCAGCGGCGCCGAGCTGACCGACGCGATCACCCGCGTGGCCGACGGCGACGCGGTCTTCTCGCCCCGCCTGGCCGGTTTCGTGCTCGACGCGTTCGCCTCGACCGAGGCCCCGCCCATCGACCCCGAACTCGACTCCCTGACGCAGCGCGAGCGGGAGGTGCTGCGGCTGATCGCCCGCGGGTACGCGTACAAGGAGATCGCCAAGGAGCTCTTCATCAGCGTGAAGACCGTCGAGACCCACGTCTCCTCGGTGCTCAGGAAGCTCCAGCTGTCCAACCGCCACGAGTTGTCCCGCTGGGCCACCGCACGCCGACTGGTCTGAGACCCCCGGGTGTGACAGGCTTCACAAATGGGGCGTGACGTACCCGCTACGCAGTTCAGCCGCGACGACCGGCGACGCTACCGCGACAAGCTGAAGCGCTCGCTCGACGTGCTCGCCCGCATGCTCGGCGAGGCGCGGTTCGACTCCGAGCGGCCGCTGGCTGGGCTGGAGATCGAGCTCAACCTGGTCGACGACCGGGGCGAGCCGGCGATGAAGAACGCCGAGGTCCTCGACGCGATCTCGGCGCCCGACTGGGCCACCGAGCTGGGCCAGTTCAACGTCGAGATCAACGTCGAACCCCGGGAGCTGGGCGGGCCCGGCCTCGTGGAGCTGGAGCAGACGGTCCGCAACAGCCTGAACCACGCCGAGGAACAGGCCCGGACGGTCGGCGGCCACATGGTCCTGGTCGGCATCCTGCCGACGCTGAAGGAGAGCGACCTCTCCGAGGCCACGTTGTCGGCCAACCCCCGCTACAAGCTGCTCAACGAGCAGATCTTCGCCGCCCGGGGCGAAGACCTGCGCATCGCGATCGACGGCGTCGAGCGCCTGCACACCTACGCCGACAGCATCACCCCCGAGGCCGCCTGCACCAGCGTCCAGCTGCACCTGCAGGTCAGCCCGCGCAACTTCGCCGCCCACTGGAACGCCGCCCAGGCCATCGCCGGGCCCCAGGTGGCCGTGGCCGCCAACTCGCCCTACCTGTTCGGCAAGGAGCTCTGGCGCGAGACCCGGCTGAGCCTGTTCGAGCAGGCCACCGACACCCGTCCCGACGAGCTCAAGGCCCAGGGTGTGCGGCCCCGCGTCTGGTTCGGCGACCGGTGGATCACCTCGGTCTTCGACCTGTTCGAGGAGAACAACCGCTACTTCCCGGCGCTGCTGCCCATCTGCGACGACGAAGACCCGGCGATGGTCCTTGAGGCCGGGGGAGTGCCCACGCTCAGCGAGCTGACCCTGCACAACGGCACGGTCTACCGCTGGAACCGCCCCGTGTACGACATCTCCGGCGGCCTCCCCCACCTGCGCGTCGAGAACCGGGTCCTGCCGGCCGGCCCGTCAGTGGCCGACATCCTGGCGAACGCGGCCTTCTACTACGGCCTGATGCGGGTGCTGCCCTTCGCCGAACGCCCGGTCTGGACGCAGATGTCGTTCTCGGCCGCCGCCGACAACCTGCGGGCCGCCGCCCGGCACGGCATCGACGCCCGGCTCTACTGGCCCGGCCTGGGCGAGGTCACCGCCTCCGAGCTGATCCTGCGCCGCCTGCTGCCGCTGGCCCACGACGGCCTGAACCTGTGGGGCTGCGACCCCAAGTGCCGCGACCGCCTGCTCGGCATCATCGAGCAGCGCTGCCTGACCGGGGTGACCGGCGCGACCTGGCAGGTCACGAAGGTGCGTGAACACGGCGGCGGCCACGAGGGGCTGCGGCGGATGACGGTGGAGTACATGGCCAACATGCACACCAACGAACCCGTCCACCTGTGGGGCTAGAACTCCGGTCTTCTCAAGAAATATCCGCCTTTCGGCGGGCAGGATGAGGGCGTGCAATTACGCGCGCTCCTGGCGTTCTCCCTCTTGGCCCTGACCATGTCGTGCGGTTCCGTGACCGCCCCCGATCCCGGCGCCCAACCGGCTCCCGAGGTGACCACGCCCGACTCGATCGAGACCGAGCTCGACCCGTCCACCGATCCTCCGGGCGACTGCGAGGTCGCGGGCGAGACCTTCTCCGAGGACGTCCGCCTGGCCCGGTGCCTGACCGAGGAGTTCTGGACCCAGCAGTTCACCGCCTCCGGCGGCACCTACCAGCCGATCAGCCGGTTCGTCGAGTACAACGGCGACGACGGCCCCGACTGCGGCGGGCAGCCCTCCGTGCCGAACAACGCCTTCTACTGCCCCGACGGCCACTTCATCGCCTACGACGCGACCTGGTTGCAGAGCCTCTACGACCAGCTCGGCGACGCCGCCGTCTACATCGTGATCCCGCACGAGTTCGGGCACTCGGTGCAGAACCAGCTGATGTCGAACTTCGAGTTCTCCGTCCAGTCCGAGCTCCAGGCCGACTGCTACGCCGGCGGCACCCTCAAGGGCCTGATCGACGGCCGGCGGCTGCAGGCGCAGGAGGGCGACGACGCCGAGCTGATGGCGAACCTGGAGAACGCCGGCGACCCGACCGACGCGTGGTGGGAGCCGGGGGCGCACGGGACCGCGCAGCAGCGGCAGCTCAACTTCGCGCGGGGCTTCGAACAGGGCGTCGGGGCCTGCTGAGAGGGCAGACCTACCTGATGGCTCACGCGATGGCGAGTGGACAGGCCCGGCGGCGACGGGCGCGGCGACCGGGCGCGGCTCTCGGGGCGGCGGTGGGCGTGCTGGCCGCGGCCAACGTCCTCAACAACACGGTGGCCCGCCGCTACGCGCCGCTGACCTCGGCGGTGGCGACGGGCGCGCTGCTGCTGATCGCCCGCGGGGCCGGGGCGGGCGCCCGCGACCTCGGCTTCGCCTCACCCGCCAGGGGCGCGCTGATCGGCGGCGGCCTGGCCGCCGCGGTGGCGGCCGGCTACACCGGCGGCGTGCTGCTGCCCCCGACCCGCCGCCTGTTCATGGACGAACGGGCCCTGGCGCTGACCCGGGCCCGGCTGTTCGAGGAGGCGCTGCTGCAGGTGCCGGTCGGGACGGTGCTGCTGGAGGAGGTCGCCTTCCGTGGTGTGCTGCCGGAGTTGTTCGGCCACTCCTTCAAGCCCCGCACCGCCTCGGTCGCCTCGAACCTGCTGTTCGGGTTGTGGCACGTGCTGCCGGCCCTCGACATGGCCCGCGCCAACCCGGCCGCCGCCAGGGCGGGCACCCCCCGCCTGGTCGCCGGGACCGTCGCCACCACGACCCTGGCCGGCCTGGGCTTCCACGAACTGCGCCGGCGCGGGGGCCTGCTCGCCCCCGCTCTGCTCCACCTGGCGACCAACTCGCTGGGCTTCGTCGCGGCCCGGGGGGCCCGCCGCATGGACGCCAGGAGGACGCGCCGCTCAGCCGGTTGACATCACGTGGAACGACTCCGCGTACGTCCCCTCCGGCAGCCCCCCGGCCTTGGCGTTGGCCGCCAGGAAGCCCGAGACGAAGCCCTCCAGGTCGTCCATGTGGCCGGTCTGCGACACGTGGGCGCGCAGGGCGGCGAGCTTGCGGTCGAGCGTGGCGGTCACGTCGACCCAATGGTTCGGGGTGGGGGAGCCGATCATCCAGACCTCCCGGACCGTCCACGCCTCCAGGCCCTCGTCGGTGAGCAGGTCGGGGAAGGCGTAGGGGTTGCGGGCGTCGGGGTAGACCGCGTCGAGCGTGGCCGAGCCGACCGCCCGGTGGTCGGGATGGGTGGGGCCCAGCCGCACGTAGTTGCGCTCCGGCGTCGAGGTGATCACCAGGTCGGGCCTGACCTGGCGGATCACCCGGGCGATGTCCTTGCGCAGCGCCAGGGTCGCCTCGACGGCCCCGTCGGGGTAGCCGAGGTGGCGGATGTCGGTCACCCCGACGACCTTCGCGGCGGCCGCCTGCTCGGCCCGCCGGAGCTCGGCCATGCCGACGCCGTCGACGGCCCGGTCGAAGCCACCGGCGTCGCCCGAGGTGGCCAGGAGGTAGACGACCTCGACGCCCCGGTCGGTCAGCGAGGCGACGGCGCCCGCGCCCCCGAAGTCGATGTCGTCGGGGTGGGCGGTCACCACCAGCACGGTCCGGATGTCCGCGGCGTCCAACATGTGTCCTCCCAGAAGTAGGCGCGGATGTTCGTTCACTTGAGCGAACTGTCACCGCGCGGCCCTACGCTAGACGGGTGACCCATCCCTTGCTTGACGGCCTCAACCCCCAGCAGCAGGAGGCCGTCGTCCACCAGGGCGGCCCCCTCCTCATCGTCGCGGGAGCCGGTTCCGGCAAGACCAGGGTCCTGACCCATCGCATCGCCTACCTGCTGGCCGAGCGCGACGTCCACCCGGGCGAGATCCTGGCGATCACCTTCACCAACAAGGCCGCCCGCGAGATGAAAGACCGGGTCGACAAGCTGATCGGCCCGCGCTCCAAGGCCATGTGGGTGATGACCTTCCACAGCGCCTGCGTCCGCATCCTGCGCCGCGAGGCCAAGCGGCTGGGCTTCACCACCAGCTTCTCCATCTACGACCAGGCCGACTCCCAGCGGCTGATGGCCCTGGTCTGCCGCGAGATGGACCTCGACCCCAAGCGCTACCCGCCGCGGTCGTTCTCCGCCCAGGTCAGCAACATGAAGAACGAGCTGATCGACTACGAGACCGCCGCCGACAAGGCGCAGACCCATCTTGAGAAGACCCTCGCCGAGGCCTACCGCACCTACCAGCGCCGCCTCACCGAGGCCGGCGCGATGGACTTCGACGACCTGATCATGCTGACGGTCACGTTGTTCCAGCTGTTCCCCGACGTCGCCGAGCACTACCGGCGGCGCTTCCGCCACGTCATGGTCGACGAATACCAGGACACCAACCACGCGCAGTACATGCTGATCAAGGAGCTCGTCGGCGTCGACGACCCCGCCGAACTGGTCGTCGTGGGCGACGCCGACCAGTCGATCTACGCCTTCCGGGGCGCGTCGATCCGCAACATCCTGGAGTTCGAGCGCGACTACCCGTCGGCCAAGACGATCCTGCTGGAGCAGAACTACCGCTCCACCCAGACGATCCTCAACGCCGCCAACGCGGTCATCTCCCGCAACGAGAGCCGCAAGCCCAAGAACCTCTGGTCCGACCAGGGCGCCGGCCCGAAGATCATCGGCTACGTCGCCGACAACGAGCACGACGAGGCCACCTTCGTCGCCCAGGAGGTCGACCGCCTGTCCGACGACGAGGGCGTCACCCCCGGCCAGGTGGCGGTCTTCTACCGCACCAACTCGGCCTCCCGCGTCTTCGAAGAGATCTTCATCCGCACCGGCCTGCCCTACCGGGTCGTCGGCGGCGTGCGCTTCTACGAGCGCAAAGAGGTCAAAGACCTGCTCGCCTACCTGCGGGTGCTGGCCAACCCCAGCGACACGGTGTCGCTGCGCCGCATCCTCAACGTGCCCAAGCGCGGCATCGGCGACCGCGCCGAGGCGATGGTCGAGGCGTTCGCCTCCCGCGAGCGCGTCTCCTTCTGGGAGGGCCTGCGCCGCGCCGAGGAGGCCCATGGCATCGCGACCCGCTCGCTCAACCAGATCCGCGAGTTCGTCACCCTGCTCGACGACCTGCGGGCCAAGGAGCTGCCGATCTCCGACCTGGCCGAGGAGATCCTCACCTCGACCGGCTACCGCACCGAGCTGGAGACCTCCGGCGACCCGCAGGACGAGAGCCGCATCGAGAACCTCAACGAGCTGATCTCGGTCGCCTCCGAGTTCGAGGCGGCCAACCCCGAGGGCACCCTCGTCGACTTCCTGGAGCAGGTCTCCCTGGTCGCCGACGCCGACTCGATCCCCGACCCTGAGGGCGAGAGCGGCGGCGTGGTGACCCTGATGACCCTCCACACCGCCAAGGGCCTGGAGTTCCCCGTGGTCTTCCTGACCGCGATGGAAGACGGCGTCTTCCCCCACATGCGCTCGCTGAGCGACCCGAAGGAGCTCGAAGAGGAGCGCCGCCTCGCCTACGTGGGCATCACTCGCGCCGAGAAGCGCCTCTACCTGTCCCGCGCCGCCGTCCGCACCGCCTGGGGCGCCCCCTCCTTCAACCCGGCCTCCCGCTTCCTCGCCGAGGTCCCCCACGACCTGGTCGAGTGGCGCACCGACCCGAAGAAGAACGCCTGGGGCGCCGCCACCAAACGCGAGACCCGCCCGCTCCCGGGCCGGGGCGGCGGCAAGCCCGCCGTCCACTACGCCACCGGCGACCGGGTGACCCACGACCAGTTCGGCCTGGGCACGGTGCTCGAGGTCGAGGGCGAGGGCGAGAAGACCCGCGCGAAGATCGACTTCGGCAGCGCGGGCGTGAAGACCCTCATGACCCACTACGCGAAGACCCTCGAAAAGCTCTGATCCCGTTACGGCTCCGCCTGCCCCGGCACCGCCCGGCCGCGCCCGGCCCGCGCCGCATCCGGCGCCGACGCCCGCTCCCGGCCGCGCGCGTGAAACGGCCCTCGGGAACCAAGATCCGGGAATGGGGGACGTATGGGTCTGGAATGCGATATTTCCTGACGCGTACACCCGAGAGACGAGGATCACATGGCCGGCGAACTGATCGACGTGCACGCCCACTTCGTGACCGGCGACTACGCCGCCGCCGCCACCGAGGCGGGTCACGTCACCCCTGACGGCATGCCCCGCTGGCCCTCCTGGACGCCCGGCGACCACCTGAACCTGATGGACGCCAACGGCATCCGGAAGTCGTTCCTGTCGGTCTCCTCGCCCGGCACCCACTTCGGCGACGACGCGGCGGCCCGGAAGCTCTCGCGGCAGGTCAACGACTACGCCGCCGACCTGGTGCGCGGGCATCCCGACCGGTTCGGCCACTTCGCCTCGTTGCCCCTCCCCGACGTCGAGGGGGCCCTGGCCGAGGTCGCGCACGCCCTCGACGAGCTGGGCAGCGACGGGGTGGCCCTGATGAGCAACGCCCACGGCCGTTACCTGGGCGACGCCGCCTACGAGCCGCTGTGGGAGGAGCTCGACCGGCGGCGGGCGGTGGTGTTCGTCCACCCGACCTCGCCGGTGAACCACGAGCAGGTCGCGATCGGGCGGCCGAGGCCGATGCTGGAGTTCATCTTCGACACCACCCGGACCGTCTCCGACCTGGTGTTCACGGGGGTGCTGACCCGGCATCCGGGCATCAGGTGGATCTTCACTCACGGCGGCGGCGCGCTGCCGCTGCTGTCCGACCGCATGGAGCTGTTCCGGACCGCCTTCTTCGGCGGCTCGCCCGATGATCCGTCGGTGCTCGACCAGGTCGGGCGGTTGTGGTTCGACCTCGCCGGCACGCCGTTCCCCCGGCAGGCGCCCGCCCTGGAGAAGGCGGTCGGCACCGATCAGATCCTCTACGGCAGCGACTACTGCTTCACGCCACCCCCGGCGGTGGCCGCCCAGGTGGCGTCGGTCGACGCGGCCTGGCGGGCGCTGACCACGGCCAACGCCCGCCGGTTGTTGTCACGCGCGACCTGAGACGGTCAGGCCGCCTCGCCCACCACGCGGGCGAGCGGAGCGCTGAACTCGTCGAGGCCCTCGAGTTCGTCCACGTCGGCGATGCCCTCGGTGGGGGCCTTGATGGAGACCTTCGTGCCCCAGGACACGTAACGGCTGTCGACCGAGATCGTCGAGGCGTCGAAGCCCAGCGCGGAGCCCTTGGCGCTGGTCACGAGCCGGGTGACCAGGCCCTTGCCGTTGACGTAGAGCTTGTAGGAGACGACGGACTTCTTCTGGGAAGCCGATCCCCCGGACGGCAGGATCGCCTTGAGCCACTTCGAGGTCGTGAGGATCTCGCCGATGGTGATCTTGCCGGTGTACACGGAGCCGGTCCGCTTGCTCTTCTTGACGAGCTTCTGCAGGGTCATCGGCTCGGTGATGTTGATGTACTGGCCGAAGATGCCGGTCAGGCCGGTGGCGGGGGCTCCGGGGCCACGCAGCCAGGTCGCGCCCTCCGGCAGGAAGCTGGCGAACATGCCGCCCTTGATGTACGCCGTCGAGCCGATCTTGATGGTCTGCTCGGGGCGGAGCAGCGGCTGGATGTCCTCCGGCATCTCCGCGATCTCGGCCGCCTTGAGGTTGAACTTCGTGGTGAGGTCCGACGCGGCCACGCCGGCGCGCCCGAACTGGAACGTTCCGGTCCGGCGGCTGAAGATCTTGTTCTCGAGGCTGAACTTGTCGCTGAACTTCACGCCGAGCCCGGTCTTGAACTGTGCCTTGAGCGCGGCGACGGGGTTCGGGGCGGCCTGCGCGGGCGCCGCGCCGACTGCGGTGGCTGCCGCGACGGCGGTGGCGCATGCCGCGATGGCGAGGATTCGCCTCATAGTGGGGTTCCTCCGGGATGAGTCCCTGAATGGGAGAGGTGGGACGGGAGGATTCTGCCGGAACATCTATCTCAAAACGATCACTTATCGCTTATTTTCACAATCTTCACACTTGAATCACCAACAAAGTCCGTCAAGCCGAGGCTTCACCGAGACCTTCAGGGCCGCCGGGTTACAGTGCGAACCATGGAATCCAGGATCAGGATCGTCGTCGCCAAACCCGGGCTCGACGGTCACGACCGCGGCGTGAAGGTCGTCGCCCGCGCCCTGCGTGACGCGGGCATGGAAGTCGTCTACACAGGTCTGCACCAGACCCCGGAGCAGATCGTCCGCACCGCCATCCAGGAGGACGCCGCCGCGATCGGGCTGTCGATCCTCTCCGGCGCCCACATGACCCTGTTCGCGAAGGTGATGGAACTGCTCCGCGAGCAGGACGCCACCGACATCGTCGTCTTCGGCGGCGGCATCATCCCCGAGGAGGACATCCCCGAGCTCCGCGCCATGGGCGTCAAGGGCATCTTCACCCCCGGCGCGACCACCGACGAGATCGTCGACTGGGTGAAGACGACCATCCCCGCCGCCGTCTGAGCGGGTCCCGACTCGCCCATTCGGTACGTATCCGGGAGCCCTCTCACCCCCATCCCGGACGTCTAGTACATAACGGGAAAGTCGGCAACCCCCAAACGCCCCCCTATGACCGCGCCACGCACGGCCTGGGGCTAGGCTTTCTGCGCGGAAATGCCAGGCAGGACGACGGCGCCCTGTCCAGTGGCGCCCTCGACATTCAAAGGGACGGACCCTCGTGGACCTGTTCGAACATCAGGCGAAGGAGCTCTTCGCCGCGTACGGCATCCCGGTGCCGCGCGGAATCGTCGCGCACACCGTGGCTGAGGCACGGGCGGCGGCCGACCAACTGACCGGGCGGGTCGTGGTCAAGGCCCAGGTCAAGACCGGTGGCCGGGGCAAGGCCGGCGGCGTGAAGGTGGCCGACGACGCCACCGACGCCGAGGCCAAGGCCAAGGCGATCCTCGGCATGGACATCAAGGGCCACACGGTCCACAAGGTCCTGGTCGAGGAGGCGAGCAACATCGCGGAGGAGTACTACTTCTCCTTCCTGCTCGACCGTGCGAACCGTACCTTCCTCGCGATCTGCTCCGCCGCCGGCGGCATGGACATCGAAGAGGTCGCGCACACCGCCCCCGAGAAGGTGGCGAAGGTCCCGGTCAACCCGATCGACGGGATCGACCGGGCGAGGGCGCGCGAGATCGCGCAGGCCGGCGGGCTGCCCGAGAAGTCGCTCGACGGGGCCGCCGAGCTCATCGAGCGCCTGTGGGCCGTCTTCGTCGACGAAGATGCCTCGCTCGTCGAGGTCAACCCGCTGATCCTCACGGCCGACGGCCAGGTGAAGGCGCTCGACGGCAAGGTCACCCTCGACGCCAACGCCGACTTCCGCCAGAAGGACCACGAGGTCTTCGTCGACAAGGCGGCCGAAGACCCGCTTGAGGCGGCGGCCAAGGAGAAGCACCTCAACTACGTGAAGCTCGACGGCAACGTCGGCATCATCGGCAACGGCGCCGGTCTGGTCATGTCCACCCTCGACGTGGTGGCCTACGCCGGCGAGCAGTTCCCGGGCTCGCCCAAGCCGGCCAACTTCCTCGACATCGGCGGCGGCGCCTCGGCCGAGGTGATGGCCAACGGGCTGGAGATCATCCTGTCCGACCCGGCCGTGAAGTCGGTGTTCGTGAACGTCTTCGGCGGCATCACCGCCTGCGACGCGGTCGCCGACGGCATCGTCAGCGCCTTCAAGCTGCTGGGCGACCGGGGCGAGGCGGTCACCCGCCCGCTCGTGGTCCGCCTCGACGGCAACAACGCGGCGCTGGGCCGCGAGATCCTGCAGAACGCCGCCCTCCCGGGCGTCGAACTGGTCGACACCATGGACGACGCGGCCAAGCGCGCCGCCGAACTCGCCGCGGTAGGTGCGTAATGGCCATCTGGCTCACTGAGAAAAGCCGAATCATCGTCCAGGGCATCACGGGGTCCGAGGGCACCAAGCACACCCTGCGCATGCTGGCCTCCGGCGCCCAGGTCGTCGGCGGGGTGAACCCGCGCAAGGCGGGCACCGTTCACGAGGGCCTGCCGGTGTTCGCGACCGTCGCCGAGGCGATGGAGAAGACCAAGGCCGACGTCAGCGTCATCTTCGTGCCGCCGGCCTTCACCGCGAGCGCGGTCAAGGAGGCGATCGACGCCGAGATCCCCCTCGCGGTCGTCATCACCGAGGGCGTGCCGATCCACGACACGACCGAGTTCTGGGCCTACGCCACCGCCAAGGGCAACAAGACCCGGATCATCGGCCCGAACTGCCCCGGCATCGCCTCGCCCGGCGCCTCCAACGCCGGCATCATCCCCGCCGACATCACCACCCCGGGCCGCATCGGCCTGGTCTCGAAGTCGGGCACGCTGACCTACCAGCTCATGTACGAGCTGCGTGACTTCGGCTTCTCGACGGCGGTCGGCATCGGCGGCGACCCGGTCATCGGCACCACCCACATCGACGCCCTCCAGGCGTTCCAGGACGACCCGGGCACCGACGCCATCGTCATGATCGGCGAGATCGGCGGCGACGCCGAGGAGCGCGCGGCGGCCTACATCGAGAAGAACGTGACCAAGCCCGTCGTGGCCTACGTCGCGGGCTTCACCGCCCCCGAGGGCAAGACGATGGGCCACGCCGGCGCCATCGTGTCGGGTTCGGCCGGCACCGCCCAGGCGAAGAAGGAAGCGCTGGAGAAGGTCGGCGTGCGCGTCGGCAAGACCCCCAGCGAGACCGCCCGCCTGATGCGGGAGATCATGCAGAACCGCTAAGGGATTCCCCGTGAACCCCGGCGCCGAGCGCCGGGGTTCACGTTTTCCCAAGGACAAACGGGACGGCCCATCGGCGCGGCGTGACCGAGATACGGCCCTCCCTTGAGAGCATCGGCTACTGTGACGGCGCTTCTCGACCAGATTCGGACAGTCCCCCGGGCCGTCTTCGGCGACGACGACCGGCGTCCGCTGCCGGTCTCGGGCATGCTGGCCGCGGCGGGCACGCTCGGCATCGGCCTGGCGGTGCTCACCACGCTGACGCTGATCGGCTGGATCGCGGCGCCCCGCGGCACGTTCGGCTCGGGCCTGCCGGGGGTGTTCCGGACCGCCTGCCAGTTGTGGCTGGCCGCCCACCACGCCGGGTTCGAGATCCCGGGCGGCGGCCGGGTGGGGCTGCTCCCGCTGGGCCTGATGATCCTGCCGGGCACCCTGCTCTACCGGGCCGGGTTGTGGATGGCCCGCGACGCCGACCTGCGGCTGCGGCTGCCCGCGCGGTTGCCGAAGGGCTCGTCCAAGGACCTGGCGAACGCCCGCCGCAAGGCCCAGCTGATCCTGATCGCCCGCGCCGGCATCTCGCTGGCCGCGCCCTACGCCCTGCTGGCCGGGGTGATCGCCCTGGTGGGTGCCAACGAGGTGACCCAGCCGTCCGTGGCCGAGGCCCTGATCAGCCACCTGCTGCTGGCGTTCCTGGCCGGTTCGGTGGCGGTGGCCCGGACGATCGGGCCGTGGCGGGCGATGGTCCGGCTGCTGCCCGAACGGCCGCGCTCGGTCGTGGTCGGCACGTTCGTGGCCGTGTCGCTGATGCTGGGAGCCGGGCTGCTGCTGGTGCTCGGCATGATCGCGGTCAAGTTCGGCGAGATCAGGGCCCTCACCGACGCGCTCAACCCCGGTCTGGTGGGCGGCGCGCTGCTGGCGCTGGTCGAGGTGCTCTACCTGTTCAACGCGGGGATCTGGGGGATGGCGTACATCGCCGGACCCGGGTTCGCCATCGGGGCCGGCACGCTGGTCGCGCCGACCGGGGTGAAACTGGGCACGATCCCGTCGTTGCCGCTGCTGGGCGCGCTGCCCGAGTCGGGCCCGGTGCCGCCGTGGCTGATGGCCGTGGTGGCGCTGCCGTTCGCGGCCGGGGCGGTGGCCGGGGTGGTGGTCGCCCGCATCGCGCCCACGCCGTCACTGGAGGCGGCGCCGTTGTGGGGGTTCGTCTGCGGGCTGAGCTCGGGCGCGGTGGCCGGGCTGCTGGCGGCGTTGTCGGGCGGCCCGCTGGGCGGCGCCCGCATGGCCGCCGTCGGCCCCTCGGCCTGGGAGGTGGCCTTCTCGGTCACCCTCGAAGTGGGCGTGGCGGCCGGCATCTCGGCCGGGCTGGCCAACTGGTGGCTGATCTCCCACACGCCCGCGCAGCAGCCGATCGCCGAGGTCGTGACCAAGGTCAAGAAGAAGCGCAAGGCCAAGAAGGAGCCCCTGCCCGGTCACTGGATGGACGCCACCGAGGCCGACACCATCCCGATCCCGGTGATCCGCGACGTCGAGCCCGACGACCACGCCGTCGAGACCTTCGCCCGCAAACGCTCGACCCCGATCAGGCCCGACGACGACGAGGAGCCGATCGACGAGCCGACCGGCGCCCACGTCACCTATCTGAACAGCAAAACCGACTAACCGACCGCCACCGCTGGTGAGACGGCGTCACGGTAGGTCTCGCCTCCCTCGAACGTGGCCCGCCAGTGGCCCGGCCGGGTCTCGGCGATCGTGCTCGTGAAGAGGAAGTCCCCTGCCCTCTGCACGCCCGGGACGAGCGCCCGCCTGGTCCACCGCCGGCCGTCGGGTGAGAACTCGATCGCGATCTGGGCGGTGGCGGCGCTGCGGTTGCCGGGGAAGCCGAGCAGGCCCGAGACGGTCACGTCGCCGCCCGCCCGGGTCGCGGTGAACTCGGTGAAGGCCGCCGGATGAAACACGGTGAACTCGGCCGTGTCCGACGAGGGCGCTTTGAACGGGTCGTTGTCGTCGCGGAACCCTACGGTGATCGTGTCCGACCCGTAGGCGGTGTGCGTGAAGGAGTAGCGCCCCTCGGCGTCGGTGGTGACCTGCTGCCAGTCATACCGGGTGTAGTAGACGAGGGTCGCCCCGGCCAGCGGCGACCAACCGTCGCGGGACCGCCAGCGGGCCACACCCGACACCACCAGCGGCTCGCCCTCGTCGACCACCTTGGCGCCGAGCTGGATCCTCACCTGGGTGGGCTGCTCCTTGGTGCCCACCACGAGGTGGTCCGACTGGACGGGGAGGTGGTTCGGGAGGATGTCGTACCAGTAGTCGGCCCAGAACTCGGCGCCGTGGGGGAGGGTCTTGGCGAGCTCGAACCGGCCCCTGGCGTCGGTGGTGAGACTGACCGCCTCCAGGTCGGTGACCTGCTCCTTGAACCGGTACAGGATGTTGAGCTGGATGGGCTGGCCGGGCAGCGGGCCGAGCTCTCCCGAGCCGGGATGACGGCCCATCAGGCGGCCCCTGACGGTGACGTCCCGGCGGTCGTAGGAGACGTTCTCGCGGCTCGGCCGCAGCGGTTCGATGACCGACTGCACCTGGTAGTCGAGCCAGCCGGCCTGGTCGGCCCTGACGTGCGTGCCGGCGGAATCGGTCGCCTCGACGGCGACGCGGTAGCGGCCCAGCTCGGCGAGCTGGATCCGGCTCGCGGTCGTCCAGAAGCCCTCGGTGGCGCTGCCCGAGGAGAGGACGAAGTCGTCGGCCGTGGCGAGCTCACCGCCGTCGTCGGCCAGGACGTGTGCTTTGAGCGTGACGACGGGCAGGTCGGACGTGGCGTAGACGGTCAGCCTGCCCACGTCGCCCGTGGTGCTGGCCGCCCATCGGACGGTGATCTGGCCTTCTGCTGAGGCGGTCGCCGGAAGGGCCCCCGCCCCCAGCGACATTGCGGTGAGCACGCCTAAGAAGACGGCGAAAACACGGCGCATGATGTGACTCCCCGTTGGTGGTGTACCTCGAAGAGTGCGTCCGCGTCAGGTGCCGCGCAATTCCAAAACGCCTTATTTGGCGCGATTGGATAAATCGCTCCAAACGGGCCGGCTCAGCCGGGCAGCGGCATGTTCGCCGGCCACGGCATGCCGAGCTTGGCCTCCAGCGCCGTCTTCAGTTCGGTGGAGCACTCGGTCTGCGCCGTGACGGTGCCGGCCCCCTTCAGGCACTCGGTGTACGCCGTCAGCTCGGTCCCGAGGTAGACCTGCACGGCCGTGGTGAGCCCGCCGAGCAGGAACGCCAGCGTGGAGATGACCACCGCGCCGGTCGCCATCCCGGTCGGCTGGCCGCCCTTCTTGAGCGTGCGCAGGTCGCGGACGCCCACGACGAGGCCGAACACCGACAGGGCCAGGCCCATCGTCGGCACGAACAATGTGAAGATCAGCGCCATCAGAGCGAGGGCCAGCGCCCGGCGCCCGCCCATCTCCGCGGCCGTCTGCAGTGGTGTGGTCACGATCTCCCGCCTTGCTGATAGGGCCTTCACGCCGCACGACGGCGTGACCGATACCCTTTGTCACGCACCCGTTCACTTCCCCGAAGGAGACCGCTCTGTCTTCCCGGCTCGTGGTCCTCGTCTCGGGTTCGGGGACCAACCTACAAGCCCTTCTCGACGTCGCGGCAGATCCGGCCTACGGAGCGACCGTCGTGGCCGTCGGGGCCGACCGTCCGGCGATCGAGGGGCTGGCCCGCGCCGAACGCGCCGGCCTGCCCACCTTCGCCGAGCGGGTAAGTGATCATACGGCCCGCGAGGCGTGGGATTCCGCCCTGGCCGAGAAGATCGCCGAGCACAAACCCGATCTGGTGGTGTCGGCCGGGTTCATGAAGATCCTCGGCCCGGCCGTGCTGTCGCGGTTCACGGTGGTCAACACCCACCCGGCGCTCCTCCCGGCCTTTCCCGGCGCCCACGCCGTGCGCGACGCGCTCGCCTACGGTGTGAAGGTCACCGGCTGCACCGTTCACCTGGTCGACGACGGGGTCGACACCGGCCCGGTGATCGCCCAGACGGCGGTGCCCGTCGAAGACGGCGACGACGAGGCGACGCTCCACGAGCGCATCAAGGGCGTCGAGCGCGGGCTGCTGGTCGAGGTGGTCGGGCGGATGGCCCGCGAGGGCTGGCGGGTCTCCGGGCGCACGGTGCGCCTCGGCACGACCCTCTGAACAGAACACAGGAGGCTACACAGTGACTCGGATCGCCATCCGGCGCGCGCTGATCACGGTTTACGACAAGACCGGCCTGGAAGACCTCGCGCGAGGCCTCGAAGCGGCGGGCGTGGAGATCGTCTCGACCGGCGGCACGGCCGCCGCCATCGCCGCCTACGGCATCCCGGTCACGAAGGTCGAGTCGCTGACGGGCTTTCCCGAGTGCCTCGACGGCCGGGTGAAGACCCTCCACCCGCGCGTGCACGCCGGGCTGCTGGCCGACGGCGCCAACCCCGATCACGTCACCCAGCTCGAAGAGCTGGAGATCGAGCCGTTCCAGCTCTGTGTGGTCAACCTCTACCCGTTCCGCGAGACGGTCGCCTCGGGCGCCTCCGACGCCGACTGCGTGGAGAAGATCGACATCGGCGGCCCGGCGATGATCCGCGCCGCCGCCAAGAACCACGGCACGGTCGCCGTGGTCGTCGACCCGCGCGCCTACCCCTCGGTGCTGGCCGCGATCGACGAGGGCGGCTTCACCGTCACCGAGCGCCGCCGCCTGGCCGCCACCGCCTACGCCCACACCGCCGGCTACGACGTGGCCGTGGCCTCGTGGTTCGCCAACGTCTACGCCCCCGAAGGCGAGTGGCCGACCTTCATGGGCGCCGACTGGACCCTCAAAGACGTGCTGCGTTACGGTGAGAATCCCCACCAGCGCGCCGCCCTCTATTCGACGGGCTCCGGCGGCCTGGCGGGCGCGCAGCAGCTGCACGGCAAGGAGATGTCCTACAACAACTACGTCGACGCCGATGCCGCCTGGCGCTCGGCCTGGGACTTCGACGCCCCGGCCGTCGCGATCATCAAGCACGCCAACCCGTGCGGCATCGCGGTGGGCGACGACGTCGTCGAGGCGCACCGCAAGGCCCACGAGTGCGACCCGGTCTCGGCCTACGGCGGTGTCATCGCGGTCAACCGCGAGGTCACCAAGGAACTGGCCGAGCAGATCGCGCCCATCTTCACCGAGGTGGTCGTGGCGCCGTCGTTCGCCGACGAGGCCCTGACCGTGCTCAAGGAGAAGAAGAACCTGCGGCTGCTGGCCTGCCCGCAGGGCCCCCGGAACGCCGCCGAGTTCCGGCGCGTCGACGGCGGCCTGCTGGTGCAGACCGTCGACCGTGTCGACGCGCCCGGCGACGGCGTCGCGGGGTGGGAGCTGAAGGCCGGTCCGGCGGTCTCCGCCGAGACGCTGGCCGATCTCGAGTTCGCCTGGAAGGCCGTTCGCTCGGTCAAGTCGAACGCGATCCTGCTGGCCCGCGACGGCGCCTCGGTCGGCGTCGGCATGGGCCAGGTCAACCGGGTCGACTCGGCGCGCCTGGCGGTCACCCGGGCGGGGGAGCGGGCGGCCGGTTCGGTGGCCGCCTCCGACGCCTTCTTCCCGTTCGCCGACGGCCTGCAGGTGCTGGTCGACGGCGGCGTGACCGCGATCGTGGAGCCGGGCGGCTCGATCCGTGACGACGAGGTCATCGCGGCGGCGCAGGCGGCCGGGGTGAGTCTCTACTTCACCGGCACGCGTCATTTCTTTCACTAGGAGGGGCGATGAGCGCAGGGATTCTCGACGGCAAGGCCACCGCGGCCAAGATCAAGCTCGACCTGGCGCTGCGCGTCGGCAAGCTCGCCGAGACGGGCGTCACGCCGGGCCTGGGCACGGTGCTGGTCGGCGACGAC
The DNA here is from genome assembly GCF_001570525.1 of Herbidospora sakaeratensis. Classification (GTDB taxonomy): domain Bacteria; phylum Actinomycetota; class Actinomycetes; order Streptosporangiales; family Streptosporangiaceae; genus Herbidospora; species Herbidospora sakaeratensis. The sequence continues at coordinate 44,817 of NZ_BBXC01000011.1, read as the reverse complement.
CCGGCCAGCCACATCTACGTCGCGAGCAAGCACCGCGACTGCGCCGAGGTCGGCATCAACTCGATCCAGCGTGAGCTGCCCGCCGACGCCACGCCGGGCCAGGTCGAAGACGTCATCGACGAGCTCAACGCCGACCCGGCCTGCAACGGCTACATCGTGCAGCTGCCGCTGCCCCGGCACCTCGACACGATGGCGCTGCTGGAGCGCATCGACCCGGCCAAGGACGCCGACGGCCTCCACCCGGTCAATTTGGGCAAACTGGTGCACATGGTCGACGCCCCGCTGCCGTGCACCCCGCGCGGCGTGGTGCACCTGCTGCGCGAGTTCGACGTGCCGATCAACGGCGCCGAGGTCGTGGTGATCGGCCGCGGCATCACGGTCGGCCGTCCGCTTGGCCTGCTGCTCACCCGCCGCACCGAGAACGCCACCGTCACCCTGTGCCACACCGGCACGCGTGACCTGGCCGACCACGTCAGGCGGGCCGACATCGTCGTGGCGGCGGCCGGGGTGCCCGGTCTGATCACCGCCGAGATGGTGAAGCCGGGGGCGGCCGTGCTCGACGTCGGTGTGTCACGGGTCGACGGGAAGATCGCCGGCGACGTCGCGCCCGACGTCGCCGAAGTCGCCGGGTGGGTCGCGCCCAATCCCGGCGGTGTCGGACCGATGACCCGCGCCCTGCTGCTGACCAATGTGGTCGAGGCCGCGGAGCGGGACGCGGGTCTGCTGAGCTAGAAAGCGGAGACCCCTCGCCGAGCTCCGCGACCCGTCAGCCGGTCATCGGCTCGCCGTCAACTCGCCCGGCGCCCGGCAGCGGGCGCCGAGGCGGGATGCGCCGGAGTTCCGCTCCCTTCGGTCGCCCGCTGTGGCGGGACGACCGGGGTCGGGCGGACCAGTCCGAGCGCTACCACCTCGTTGGCGAGGCGGGTGCGCCGGTTGGTGCCCTCGGGAATGCGGAACTTCTGGTAGAGCCGCAGCAGGTGCTGCTTCACCGCGGCCTCCGTGACGACCAGGTCGTCGGCGATCTCGCGTGCGGTCGCGGGCGCCACGAACGCTTCGTCCGACAGCGCCGGCCGACAGAGCGACGTCAGCACGTCGACCTCGCGCCGGGTGAGCTCGGGTGCGGCGGCCCGCCGCAACTCGACCTCTGGCGCCAGGTCTTCGCGAGGTATCCCGCCGACGCGCGCGCGGGCGGCGCCGAACGAGACGACGTCGCCGTCGTCGAGGACCCTCCGGGCGATCGGCCTGCCGTTCACCCGTGTGCCGTTGCGGGACAAGCCCAGGTCAACGACATACAGGTAAGGTCCCCGCCTGACGAACTCGGCGTGTAAACGCGACACGCTCGGGTCTGTCAGCCGGATGTCGGCGCCTCGGCCCCGGCCGATCGTGGTGATCTCGGGGCGCAAGGGCACCACCTCGCCGGTGTCCTCAATCCGTATGAACGGCCCCTCCACGGCAGTTCCTCCCCAGGTAGCCCGCCGTTACTTTCACATCAGCTGCGGCTTACCCAAACGTGGGGATCGGGAATCGCCTTTGCCTTGACCAGAATCGGCGCCTAGGTGGTCGGGAACTCCGGAGGGGTGCCTCAGCAGCTCACGGGTAGACTTTCGCGGTAGATAAGCGGAGGAAACACTCATGGCAGACAAGCCCACCAAAGGCCTCGCCGATGTCGTCGCCGCGTCAACAGCGCTCAGCGACATCGACGGCAAGGCCGGTCTGTTGTTCTACCGCGGATACGACATCCACGACCTGGCCGGCCGTACGACATTCGAGGAAACCGCCCACCTTCTCCAGCACGGCACCCTCCCGAACCGCGACCAGCTCGCCGACTACGGCGCGGAACTCGTGCGGGGGCGCGCGCTCGGCAGTCTCGTCGAGCAGAACGTCGTGGAGATCGCCGAGAAGCAGGAGCCCATGGAGGCCCTGCGCACGCTGCTCTCACTGACCAGCGCCGACGATCCCGACAAGGACTCCAACGCCGCCGACGCGAACCTGCGCAAGGCGGCTCGGCTGACGGCGCTGCAGCCGATCCTGGTGGCCCGCTTCCACGCGGCCCGCCGGGGCGTGGAGGCCCCCGAGCCCGATCCCGACAAGTCGATCGCGGCCAACTTCCTGCGCCAGATCACCGGCAAGGAGCCGACGCCCCGGGAAGTCGAGATCTTCGACGAGTGCCTGGTGCTGCACGCCGACCACACGATGAACGCCTCGACGTTCGCCGCCCGGGTCTGCGCGGCCACCCTGTCGGACATGCACTCGGCCGTGGTCGCCGCCATCGGCACCCTCAAGGGGCCGCTGCACGGCGGGGCCAACGAGCAGGTCATGCGCACCCTGGAGATGATCGACCCGGCCGGGGTCGCCGACGCGGTCCGCGCCAAGCTCGCCGGCGGCGAGAAGATCATGGGGTTCGGCCACCGGGTCTACAAGACCGAGGACCCCCGCGCCACCCACCTGCGCCGCCTGTCGGAGGAGCTGGGCGAAGCGTCCGGCGACGACACCTACTATCGGATGTCGAAGGAGATGGAGGAGGTCGTCTTCGCGGAGAAGGGCCTCTACCCCAACGTCGACTTCTACGCCGCGACGGTCTACCACTTCCTCGGCATCCCGACCGACCTGTTCACCCCGGTGTTCTCGGTCAGCCGGATGGCGGGGTGGACCGCCCACGTCATCGAGCAGCACGCCGACAACCGGCTGATCCGCCCGGACAGCGAGTACATCGGCGCGCGCGAGCAGAAGTGGGTCCACATCGACGAGCGGTGACCAACCGCGATTCTGACTAGAGACGGAAACCGACCATCAACACCAACGCGAGGCGCATGGCCTGGGGGGCCTACGTCATGGTGGCCGCGGGAGCGGCCACCGGGCTGATCCTCATCGCCGTGCTCCCGGAACCCTGGTTGGGCGGCGTCGTGCTCGGCGCCGCCTTTCTCGCGGGCGCGGTGCTGCGACTGCTGCTGCCCCGGCGTCACTCCGGCGGCCTGTCGGTGCGGTCGCGCCTCACCGACACCATCACCCTCACCGTGTTCGGGCTGCTGATGGTGGCGGCCGGGGTCCTGCTGGAGGTCGACCTCCATCCCTCCGACCTCATCGTCGACCAGGTACGCCCGTCCGATAGCCTCGTCGGCCAGTGACCTCAAAAAGGACTCCGGCCATAGTTCGTTCAGAAGGGGAACCCCACGCATGCCCAAGATCAAGGTAGCGGGTCCGGTCGTCGAGCTTGACGGCGACGAGATGACCCGGATCATCTGGCAGTTCATCAAGGACCAGCTGATCCTGCCCTACCTCGACGTCGACCTCAAGTACTTCGACCTCGGCATCGAGCACCGTGACGCCACCGACGACCAGGTCACCATCGACGCCGCGAACGCGATCAAGCAGTACGGCGTCGGCGTCAAGTGCGCGACGATCACCCCCGACGAGGCCCGTGTCGAGGAGTTCGGCCTGAAGAAGATGTGGAAGTCCCCGAACGGGACGATCCGCAACATCCTCGGCGGCGTCATCTTCCGTGAGCCGATCATCATGTCGAACGTGCCCCGCCTGGTGCCCGGCTGGACCAAGCCGATCATCGTGGGCCGTCACGCGTTCGGCGACCAGTACCGCGCCACCGACCTCAAGGTCCCCGGCGAGGGCACGCTGACCCTGACCTTCACCCCGAAGGACGGCAGCGAGCCGATCGAGCTCAACGTCTTCGACTTCCCCGGCGGCGGCGTGGCCATGGCCATGTACAACCTCGACGAGTCGATCCGCGACTTCGCCCGTTCGTCGATGCGCTACGGCCTGTCGCGCAACTACCCGGTCTACCTGTCGACGAAGAACACGATCATGAAGGCCTACGACGGCCGCTTCAAGGACATCTTCGCCGAGGTGTTCGAGAGCGAGTTCAAGGCCGACTTCGAGGCGGCCGGCATCACCTACGAGCACCGCCTGATCGACGACATGGTGGCGGCGTCCCTCAAGTGGGAGGGCGGCTACGTCTGGGCGTGCAAGAACTACGACGGCGACGTCCAGTCGGACACGGTGGCGCAGGGCTTCGGCTCGCTCGGCCTGATGACCTCGGTGCTGATGACCCCCGACGGCCAGACCGTCGAGGCCGAGGCCGCCCACGGCACGGTGACCCGCCACTTCCGCCAGCACCAGCAGGGCAAGCCGACGTCGACCAACCCGATCGCGTCGATCTTCGCCTGGACGCGTGGCCTGCAGCACCGCGGCAAGCTCGACAACCAGCCCGAGGTCATCGACTTCGCGACCAAGCTGGAAGAGGTCTGCGTCGAGACCGTCGAGAGCGGCAAGATGACCAAGGACCTGGCCCTGCTGGTCGGCGGCGACGCCGAGTGGCTGACCACCCAGGACTTCCTCGCCACGCTCGACGAGAACCTCCAGAAGAAGATGGCGTAACCCGCTTCCCCCAGAGCCGCTCGCCTTTCCCCGGTGGGCGGCTCTTGTGTTTGCCGTAAAGTCAGCCTCGCCAATTCATGACGAAAACGGTGGGAATTATTCATGATCGAGCCGCTCGGGTCGGGGGACCCGAAACAGCTCGGTCCCTTCACCCTGTCCGGGCGGATCGGCGAGGGCGGCCAGGGGACCGTCTACCTCGGCACCGATGCCTCGGGTGAGCGGGCCGCGGTGAAACTGCTGCACGTCAAGTTCTCCGGCGACGCGATGGCCCGATCCCGCTTCGCGCGGGAGTTACGGGCGGCCGAGCGGGTCGCCAGTTTCTGCACGGCCAGGGTGATCGCCGCCGATCTCGAGGGTGACACCCCGTACATCGCCAGCGAGTACATCGACGGCCCGTCGTTGCGCGAGCAGATCGACCAGGCGGGGCCGATGAGCGGCGACGACCTCGAACGGCTCGCTGTCGGCACGGCGACCGCGCTGACCGCCATCCACCAGGCGGGCATCATCCACCGCGACTTCAAGCCCGACAACGTGCTGCTGGCCACCGACGGGCCCCGGGTGGTCGACTTCGGCATCTCCCGCATCCTCGACTCGACCGGCACGATCACCAGCCGGGCGATCGGCACGCCGGCGTACATGGCGCCCGAACAGGTCTCCGGGGACGACGTCGGAGCCTTCACCGACGTGTTCGCGTGGGGCGCGACGATCGCCTACGCCGCCACCGGGCAGGCCGCGTTCGGGGCGAAGTCGATCGCGGCGGTGCTGAACCGGATCCTCAACCACGACGTCGACCTGACCCCGCTGCCCGAGCCGCTGCGCGGCGTGGTGGCGGCGAGTGTGAGCAAGCGGCCGGCCGACCGGCCGACGGCGGGGCAGATCCTGCTGCGGCTGCTCGGCCATCCCGAGACCGGTGACGCCTCGACCGTGGTGATGACCCAGGGCGCCCTGGTGGCCAACCCCGAGACCGGCCCGTTCCCGGTGGTGAAGGACCTCGTGCAGGACGCCGCGAGCAGGGAGGCCGACGAGGACACCCGGGCGTTCCGGCTGCCCGCGCCGCCGCAGAAGCCGCCGTCGAAGCGGACCAAGTGGTGGTTGCCCGCCTCCATGGCGGCCGCCGCCGCGCTGGTGCTCGGCGGGGTCGCGGTCGTGGTGACGTTGATGGTCAACTCGCCCGACGGCGTCCCGAAGGCCAGCCCGGCGCCGAGCCGGTCCGGTCCCTACACGTCGGTGCTGGAGAAGGCCGAGCGGACCGGGAAGCTCGTGATCGGGGTCAAGGGCGACCTGCCCGGTGTGGGCTTCGGTCCCGGCGACGAGTCGCCGACGGGGTTCGAGGTCGAGGTCGGGCGTTACCTCGCCAAGGAGCTCGGCGCGACGAGCGTGGAGGTCCGGGAGGTGACGGCGTACACCCGGGTGCAGGCGCTGACCAGCGGCGCGGTCGACCTGGTGGTGGCGACCTACGCCTGGGAGACGGCCAAGAACGACTGGGCCACCCTCGCGGGCCCCTACTACCAGGCGCGCAACGACGTGCTGGTGGTCGACGACTCCAATATCAGGTCGGCCGCCGACCTGCGGGGCAAGCGGTTGTGCGTGCGGCCCGGCACCAACGCCGCCGAGATCCAGAAATGGCTCGCCGGCCAGGGGATCGCCATGACCTCGGTCAAGGGCACCGACGCGGGTCAGTGCATGGACATGTTGCGGACCGGCCAGGTCGACGCCTTCCCCGGCGACGACATCATGCTCGCCGGGTTCGCCAACCGGGAGCCGGTGAAGTACCGGGTGCTCGGCCTCGGCGTCGGGTCGGCCCGTTATTCGGTCGGGGTACCGAAGGGCGACTTCGAGACCTGTGAGGCGGTCCGGCACGCCATCGTCAAGCTCTTCGACTCGGGCACCGCGCGCAGCCTGCTGACCAGGTTCTTCGGCAACGCCGTCTTCACCCCCGATCGGAGCATCCCGGTCAAGGTGCCCTGCCGTTAGTCGCGCCGCCGGGGGCGCAGCAGCAGGACGATCATCACCAGGATCTCCAGCGCGAACGCCGCCCCCATCACCGTCGGCGTCAGCCACTCGGCGTGGGCGGGGCAGGTGGTCCGGAACGGGGTGCCGTCGACCACGACCGTCTCGCAGTCGAACAGGACGAGCGGCACGACGTACACCCACAACACGCCCAGCGGCCACACCAGCAGGCCGAGCGCCTTCTCCCACGGACGCCAGCGGCGGGAGGCCAGCAACATGTAGGCGCCCGCGAGCCAGCCGACGACGAACAGCACCCCGCCGAAGGTCAGCAGCAGGATCGTGGTGACGTCGTAGAGCAGGGCGCGGACTTTGCCGTCCCGTGTCCCTTCCATGGGGTCGACGGTAGCGTGTCCGAACGATCATCTCGACGCCCCGCACGTTCAATGGGTGCCATGCGTCGATGGATGGTCGCGGGGGTCGCGTTCCTTGCCTCAGGGACCCTCGCCGGTCCCGCGCTGGCGGCCGGGCCCGGCGGGCACGAGGGCCAGTGGGGCGGAGCCGACCTGTCGGTGTCGATCGAGGCCCACCCGAAGGTCGCCCAGCCGGGGCAGCCGCTGACCTACAGCGTCCAGGTGAAGAACCTCGGTCCGGGCGACGCGGTGCTGCCGACGCTGACGGTCCGCGTCCCGACGGACTTCACGATCGTGACCGTGGACGTCGCCGAGTGCCGGCCCGGACGCGGCCTGTCGGAGGTCGTGTGCCGCTCGCCCAAGGACGTCGCGGCCGGCGAGTCGGGCGGCGTGGTGATCACCGGGGTGGTGCGGCCCAGCGCCCTCGGCCCGCTGCGCGCCCAGGCCCGGCTCACCTCCGAGGTCCTCGACGGCCACGACACCGACAACGAGGCCGAGTCGGTCACCAAGGTCGACGAAGGGGCCGACCTGACCGTGAGACTCTCCGCCGCCCGGCGCGACGGCCACCGCACGACCGTGCACGCGGCGGTCCGCAACAGGGGCCCGCGGGTGGTGCGCGACGCCATGGTCTTCGTCGACGGGGCCCGCTGCGGCGGCCGGACCGGCTGCGTGGTGCCGACGATCCGGCCCGGCGGCACGGCCTGGTTCCGGCTGGCGGTGCGGCGCGGCGAGCGCGCGGTGACGGCGATCGTGCGCTCCCAGGGGCGCGGCGACCGCCATCCCGCCAACAACCAGGCCTCGATGCGGCTCAGGGACAGGGCGGCGTCCCGATGATCATGTGCGCGCCGCCGGTGGCGAACACCACCCCCGCGGCGGAGGCGAGGCTGCCCAGCAGGACGAGCAGCGTGATTCCCGCATATGCCAGCACTCGCCTCATAGTCGAGACCTAATCACATTTTCACGCTGTGAATCCGGACAATTACCGAACTGCTCGCCAGGCGTCCTGGACGATCGAGGTCAGCCCGCTGTGCTCGGGCTGCCAGCCCAGCTCCTTCTGGATCAGGTCGGACGACGCGACCAGCACCGCCGGGTCGCCCGCCCGCCGGGGGGCGATGGACGAGGGGATCGGGTGGCCGGTGACCTCGCGGCAGACGTCGACGACCTGCTGGTTGGAGAAGCCCGCCCCGTTGCCGAGGTTGTAGATCTTGTGGACGCCCCTCTCGCAGGCCGCCAGCGCCAGGAGATGGGCGTTGGCGACGTCGGAGACGTGCACGTAGTCGCGCACGCATGTGCCGTCGGGCGTGGGGTAGTCGCCGCCGAACAGACTGATCGACTCGCGCTCGCCGAGCGCGACCTTGAGCACGTTGGGGATCAGGTGGGTCTCGATCACGTGGCGCTCGCGGTAGCGGCCGTAGGCGCCGGCCACGTTGAAGTAGCGCAGGCTGACGGCGCCGATGCCGTACATCGCGGCGAAGGCGGTCAGGGTGGTGTCGACGGCCAGCTTCGAGGCCCCGTAGGGGTTGGTGGGCCGGGTCGGGTCGGTCTCCCTGATCGGCGTGTTCTCGGGCTCGCCGTAGGTCGCGGCGGTGGAGGAGAAGACGATGTGGCCGACGCCGCCCTTGCGCATGGCCTCCAGGAGCCGCAGCGTGCCCCCGAGGTTGTGCGACCAGTAGAGTGCGGGTTTCTCGACGGACTCGCCGACCAGGCTCCTGGCCGCGAAGTGGAGCACCGCGTCGAACCCAGAGAGGTCGCCCGGCTCCATGAAGGAACCCTCGACGAACCGCGCGCCGTCGGGCACCGCGTCGGCGTGGCCGGTCGACAGGTCGTCGAGCACGGTGACCTCGTGCCCCGCCTCGACGAGCTGCGCCGCGGTCACGCTGCCGATGTAGCCCGCGCCTCCGGTAACCAGTAGCTTCACGTTGGATTCCGTTCGACTATGTTCGTTTTTGTACGACGCCCAGCCTAGCCGCGCACTGAGTACGCTTTCAGGTCTCTCGTCATCGGAAGTCGCCAAGGCGGAAACATTCCAGTGAACAGTCTCGCGGCCAACATCGCCCTCGTCTTGGTGTTCATCCTGATCGGAGGCTACTTCGCGGCAGCCGAGATGGCCCTCGTCTCGCTGCGCGAGAGCCAGGTGCGCCGGCTGGAGAAGCTCGGCCGCCGCGGCGCCCGGGTGGCCAAGCTCGCCCGCGACCCCAACAGGTTCCTGTCGGCGGTCCAGATCGGCGTCACCGTGGCGAGCATGCTCTCGGCCGCCTTCGGCGCCGACAAGCTCGCGGGGGAGCTGAGCCCCGCCCTGGAGGGCTGGGGGCTGCCCGCGTCGGCGGCGCCCCTGGTCGCGCTGCTGGTGGTGACGCTCGCCATCTCGTACGTCTCCCTCGTGCTCGGCGAGCTGGTGCCCAAGCGCCTGGCACTCCAGCGGGCCGAGGGCCTGGCGCTGCTGGTCGCGCCGTTCGTCGACCGGATCGCGGCGTTGTCGCGCCCGGTCATCTGGGGCCTGTCGAAGTCGACCGACGGCGTGGTGCGGCTGCTCGGCGGCAACCCCAAGGCCGACCGCGAGGCGATGACGATAGAGGAACTGCGCGACATGGTGGCCGGGCACGCCGAGCTGACCGCCGACGAGCGGCACCTGATCGCCGAGGTCTTCGCGGCCGGCAAGCGGCAGTTGCGCGAGGTGATGCTGCCGCGTACCGAGGTCGAGTTCATGGCGGCCGACACCACGCTGGCCGAGGCGGCGGTGCTGGTCGCCTCGTTGCCGCACTCGCGCTTCCCCGTCTACCGCAACTCCTACGACGAGGTCGTCGGGTTCGTGCACGTGCGCGACCTGCTCGACCCGGTGCTCACCGGCCGGATCGACCCGATCTCCGAGGTGGTGCCGATCCGCCCGGTCAAGCAGGTGCCCGGCACCAAACGGGTGCTGGCCACCCTGTCGGAGATGCGCGACGAGGGCCACCACCTGGCCATCGTGGTCGACGAGTACGGCGGCACGGCCGGCATCGTCACCCTGGAGGACCTGGTCGAGGAGCTGATCGGCGACATCCGCGACGAGTACGACCACGAGGAGCCCGGCATCCGCCGCATCGCGGGCGACGTCGAGGTCGAGGGCCTGCTCCGGCTCGTCGACGCCCACTCGGAGATCGGCGTCCGGTTCCCCGAGGGGCCCTACGAGACCATCGGCGGTTTCCTGATGGCCCGGCTGGGCCACCTGCCGGAGGTGGGGGAGACCGTGGAGGTGCCCGGAGCCCGCCTGACGGTGACGGAGATGGACGGACGGCGGGTCTCCAGGGTCCGGGTGACCCCCGCCACCCCGGAGGCGTAAATCGTCGCGACCAGGCCGGGGTTGCTGGAAGAATGACGTCATGGCTCGCCCTCGTGTTCTTTCCGGCATCCAGCCCACGTCGGACTCGTTCCACCTCGGCAACTACCTGGGCGCGGTCCGCCAGTGGGTCCCGCTGCAGGAGACCCACGACGCGTTCTACATGGTCGTCGACCTCCACGCGATCACGGTCACGCCGACCGCCGCCGAACTGCGCGCCCGCACCCGCGTCGCCGCCGCACAGCTGTTCGCGTGCGGCCTCGACCCCGAGCGGTCGTCGGTCTTCGTGCAGAGCCACGTGCGGGAGCACGCCGAGCTGGCCTGGATGCTCATCTGCATGACCGGCATGGGCGAGGCCGGCCGGATGACCCAGTTCAAGGACAAGTCGGCCAAGTACGGCGAGGGTTCGGCCTCGGTGGGCCTGTTCACCTACCCGATCCTGCAGGCCGCCGACATCCTGCTCTACCAGACCGACCAGGTCCCGGTGGGCGCCGACCAGAAGCAGCACATCGAGCTGACCCGCGACCTCGCCCAGCGCTTCAACACGCGCTACGGGGCGAAGACCTTCACGCTGCCCAACCCGTACATCGTGAAGGAGGTCGAGAAGATCACCGATCTGCAGGATCCGACCGCCAAGATGTCGAAGTCGTCGTCGAGCCCGCAGGGCATCCTCGACGTCCTGGAGGAGCCGGGCACGCTGCGCAAGAAGGTCATGCGGGCGGTCACCGACACCGGCAGCGAGATCGTCGCCGACGACGAGAACAAGCCGGGCGTCACCAACCTGCTGCGCATCCTGTCGGCGCTGACCGGCACGACCATCGCCGACCTCGAGGCGCGCTACGTCGGCGCCGGCTACGGCACCTTCAAGAAGGACGTCGCCGAGGCCGTCATCGAGACCTTCGCCCCGATCCGCGAGCGGGCCGAGAAGCTGCTCGCCAACGAGGCCGAGCTCGACCGCATGCTGGCGGTCGGCGCGGCCAAGGCCCGCGCGGTGGCCCAGGAGACCATGGAGAAGGCGCGCGACGCGATGGGCTTCCTGCCGACTCACTGAGCCTCCCCGGGGTAGTACCCCCGGCGTGATCAGCTCGTTGACCAGGCGGGTCGAGGCCGTCAAGGCGTGGACCCGCGACCAGACCGAGCGCGCCCGCATCCGCTGGCGGTGGGTCGACCATCTCATCCGGACGGTCCACCGCTACCAGATCATGCACGGCGACCGGCTGGCCGGCGCGGTGACCTACTTCGCGTTCCTGTCGTTCTTCCCGATCATCGCGCTGGCCTTCGCGGTGTTCGGCTACGTCGTCACCTTCCGGCCCGACGCGCTGACCACCCTGAACCAGGCGATCAACGAGCAGCTTCCGGGCCTGGCCGACAAGCTCAACCTGAGCTATCTGGCCGAGGCCCGCAGCGCCGCCACGATCATCGGCCTCATCGGCCTGCTCTACTCCGGCCTCGGCGCGGTCGACACGCTGCGCACGGCCCTGCGTGACATCTGGATGAACCGCGAACCTCCGGTCAACTTCTTCCTCGCCAAGCTCTACGACCTGATCGCGCTGATCCTCATCGGCCTGGCGATGATCCTGTCGACCGTCGTCAGCGGCGCGGCGGGCGGCGCGGCCGGTCTGATCGCCGGCTGGCTCGGGGTGGGGGAGTCGTGGCTCGGCTCGGCCGGGCTGGCGGCGGCCGGCATCGCGGCCTCGCTGGCCGCCGACACCCTGGTCTTCCTCGTGATGTTCGGCTGGCTGGCCCGGCCCGCCCAGCCGTTCCGGGTGATCCTGCGCGGCGCGCTGCTCGGCGCGGTGCTGTTCGGCGTGCTCAAGCAGTTCGCGACGCTGATCCTGGCGCACACCCTGTCGAACAACACGCTCTACGGCACCTTCACCGTCATGGTCGGCCTGCTGTTGTGGATCAACCTGTCGGCCCGGGTGATCTTCTACAGCGCCGCCTGGACGGCCACCGCCACCCTGGGCCCGCCCCCCGAGCCGTCACCGGTCCCGGCCACCCACGACGGCTACGACGTCTGACGCCGCTTGCGGCGGATGCCCCAGCCGAGCAGGCCCACCCCGGCTACCACGCCGCCGCCCAGCACGATCGTGGCCAGCAGGCCCGAGTTCCCGCTCTCCGGCCGGGCCGGCTCGGACACGGCGGCGTTGCCCTCGGGCACCGGCGCGGCCAGGGCCGAGGGCGCGGGCGACGGCTGGACCTCGGGCAGCGGCTCGACCAGGGCGCCCACGGCGGCGTTCTTGCCCCGGTTGGCGAAGCCCCAGTTCATGAGCTGCTCGACGTCCTTCCAGAACGACTCCTCGTGGCGCATGACCGACACGATGATCGTGTGGCCGTCGCGCTTGGCCGCGCCGACGAAGCTGCCGAAGGCCTTGGACGTCCAGCCGTTCTTGACGCCGAGCATGCCGTCGTAGGTCCACAACATCTTGTTGTGGTTGCCGATCTCGTAGTGGCCCTTGGGCGCCGGGAACTTGGCGGTCTTGGTGGAGATGTACTCGCGGAAGTCCTTGAGCTTCAGGCCGGCGCGGGCGATCAGCGCCAGGTCGTACGCCGAGCTGCTCTGCCCCGGCTTGTCGAGGCCGCTGGGGGTCTTGGCGACCGTGTCGTTGGCCTGGAGCTTCCTGGCGACCTCGTTCATGTCGGCGAGGGTGGCCGGGATGCCGCCGTTGGCCTCGGCCAGGGCGTTGGCGCAGTCGTTGCCGCTGACCATCATCAGCGCCCTGAGCAGGTCGTGCACCTTGTAGATCGGCTTGGGCACGAGGCCGACCGCGCTGCCCTCCTCGTTGACGGCGGCGTGGCTGGGCTTGACCGTCTTGTTCTTGTCGAGCCTCGGGATCAGCGTGAGGGCCGTCAGCGCCTTCAGCGTGCTGGCCGGGAGGAACCGGCCGTGGGGGTTCTTGGCCGCCAGCACCTCGCCGGTGTCGGCGTCGGCGATCACGTACGAGCTCGCCTTGGTCTTGGGCGGCGCCTGCACGCCCGCCGGGACGATGATCCCGGAACCGGCCAGCTGAGGGCCGCCGATGGTGTCGGCCGCCAGTGCCGGGACCGCCGGGGTCACCAGGGCGACCGTGAGAACGGCGAGGCCGAGGGCACTCGTACATCTACGCATGTCGCGAAAGATCCCCCAAAGATCGCAGGCGTACGCATTGGACCCTACTGGTTGAAAGACCGTTTGGGGGCAGTTGGCCGATTCGGGATGAGAGGTCACGATGCACAAGGGGCCTTGATCAGATGTGGGCTTTCGGTTTGGCCGATTAACGCCACGTCGGGTGACAGTGCCTGAGACGATGGACTATGGAGGTTGTTGTGCCGATCGAGTTCAATCCGTCCCGCGGTGCGACTCTGGGCGTCGAGTGGGAGCTACAGCTCATCGACACGCACACGCGCAGACTCCGGCAGGACGCGCGCGAGATCCTCGCCGCGGTGCCCGATCTGAGCGAGAACGCCCGGCCCAAGGCCATGCACGAACTCATGCAGTCGCAGATCGAGATCGTGACCGACATCTGCCACACCGCGGCGGAGGCCGTCCAGGATCTGGAGCGGAGCCTGAACCGGCTCCGGGAGGTCGCCGAACCGCGCGGCATCGCGCTGGCCTGCACCGGAACCCATGCGATCAGCGACTGGCGGGACGCGGAGTACTCGCCGAACCAGCGCTACCTCGAACTCGTGGAGGAGATGCAGTGGCTGGCATGGCGCATCCAAACATTCGGCGTACATGTTCACGTCGGAGTGCGGGAACGAGATAAAGTCATTCCCATAGTCAACGCACTTGCGGCCTACCTGCCGCATTTCCTGGCGTTGACGACCTCCAGCCCGTTCTGGGGCGGCCAAGACACCGGGCTCGCCTCCAGTCGGGCAATCGTCTTTGGGGCACTGCCCACGGCCGGGCCGCCGCATTTACTGGCGGACTGGTCGGGGTTCGAGGAATACATGGAGACCCTGATACGTGCCGGCACGATCAAGAGCATCAAGGAAGTGTGGTGGGACATCCGGCCCCACCCCGACTTCGGCACGATCGAGATCCGCATGTTCGACGGCATCCCGACCCTCCGCGAGGTCGGCATGGTGACCGCCCTGTCACAGTGCCTCGTGACACAGTTCGACCAGCAGCTCGACCGGGGCTACAAGCTTCCGAGCCCGGCGGCCTGGGTCGTGCGCGACAACAAGTGGCGGGCCACCCGCTACGGGCTGGACGCCGTCGTCGTCACCGACGACAAGGGCTCGACCGCCCCGCTGCGCGACATGTTGTACGAACTCCAGCGTGAACTCGAACCGGTGGCCGAGCGGCTCGGCTGCGCCGACGAGCTGGCCGTTCTGGGCGACGTGCTCGACCAGGGCAGCTCGTGCGAGCGGCAGCGGGGAATTCTCGCCGCCGGTGGAACTCTTGAAGACGTTGTCGACGCGACCATAACCGAGCTGGCCCAAGACCGGTTCGTCACTGCAAGGAAGGCAGATGGAGCAGATCATGCAGGGACATGATCAGGAGACGGAGTCTCCCGAGGGACATGGTCTGACGGGGGAGCTCGACGCCTTCCTCGCCGCTCACGAGAGTGAGCTGGTCGCGCTGCGCCGCGACATTCACATGCACCCCGAGCTCGCGTTCAACGAGCACCGCACCACCGGCAAGGTCGTCGACCTGCTGAAGGGGGCAGGTCTGGAGCCCCAGATCCTGCCCCGGGGCACCGGCATCCTGTGCGACATCGGTTCGGGCGGCGGCCCCACGATCGGCCTGCGCGCCGACATGGACGCCCTCGCCATGCCCGACGAGAAGGACGTGCCCTACCGGTCCCTCCAGCCCGGCCGCTGCCACGCGTGCGGCCACGACGTGCACACCGCGATCCTCGCGGGCACCGGCGTCTTCCTGGCCCGCCAGGCCGCCGCCGGGTTGCTGCCGGGCCGGGTCCGGCTGATCTTCCAGCCCGCCGAGGAGATCGTCGAGGGCGCCCTCGAGGTCATGGCGGCCGG
The DNA here is from genome assembly GCF_001570525.1 of Herbidospora sakaeratensis. Taxonomy (GTDB): domain Bacteria; phylum Actinomycetota; class Actinomycetes; order Streptosporangiales; family Streptosporangiaceae; genus Herbidospora; species Herbidospora sakaeratensis. The sequence continues at coordinate 29,787 of NZ_BBXC01000011.1, read as the reverse complement.
CGGCATCAGCGGCCTCGACCGGGTGTTCGCGCTGCACTGCGACCCGCGCCTGGAGGTCGGCCAGCTCGGCCTGCGCTCCGGCGGCATCACCGCGGCGTGCGACCGGCTCACCGTCCGCCTGCGCGGGCCGGGCGGCCACACGGCCCGTCCCCACCTCACCGCCGACCTGGTGTACGCCCTCGCGAAGATCGTCACCGAACTCCCCGCGGCGTTGTCCCGCCGGGTCGACCCGCGTTCGTCGTTGTCCCTGGTCTGGGGCCGCGTCCAGGCGGGGTCGGTCGGCAACGTGATCCCCGAGGACGGGGTGATCGAGGGCACCGTCCGGTGCCTGGAGGACGAGGCGTGGCACGCCGCCCCCGACCTGATCAAGGCGCTGCTCGACGGGGTCGCGGGCGCCTACGGCGTGGAGGCCGAGCTCGACTACCGGCGCGGCGTGCCGCCGACGGTCAACGACGCCGCCAGCGTGCAGATGTTCCGCGACGCCGCGATCCAGGTCCTCGGGCCCGACTCGCCCGCCCCGACGTCGCAGTCGCTCGGCGGCGAGGACTTCGCGTGGTACCTGGAGTCGATCCCCGGCGCGCTGGCGCGGCTGGGCGTGAAGACCCCCGGCGACCACCGCGACCTCGACATCCACCAGGCGACCTTCGACGTCGACGAGCGCTGCGTGGGCGTCGGCGTCCGGGTGCTCGCCGCGACGGCCCTGACCGCCCTCTGGGACGGCCAGCGCACGGCGGTCCGCCGGGGCTCCGAGTCGGAGGCCCTACTGGCCTAATCGGTCACAAGGTGGACTGAGCTGCATAACAGGCTGATTGCGGAGCTGTGCTGGCGTTTTGAGCATCCTTCCGGAACAACTATCTTCCGTGCAGGTTGCCGTGCGTTCTGTTCGCGCGTGCGACGGAAGTGAACGTCACGGAAGGGGAGTCCCACCTTGCTCCGCAATCGATTTGGCAAGGTCGTCGCCGGTGCCGCCGCCGGTGCGATGCTGCTTGCCGCCGCCGCCTGTGGCGGCGGCGACACCACCGAGGGCGCCCCCAGCGCCGCGCCGACCGACGGCGCGTCGGCCCCCGCGGCCTCGGGCGTCAAGGTCGGGCTCGCGTACGACATCGGCGGCCGTGGCGACCAGTCCTTCAACGACTCCGCCGCGGCCGGCCTCGACAAGGCCGTGGCCGAGCTCGGCGTCGAGATCAACGAGCTGGAGGCCGGCAACGGCGAGGCCGAGTCGGCCAAGGAGGAGCGCCTGCGGCTGCTCGCCTCGGGCGGCTTCAACCCGGTCATCGCGGTCGGCTTCGCCTACTCCGGGTCGGTCGCCAAGGTCGCGGCCGAGTTCCCCGACACCAAGTTCGCCATCGTCGACGACGAGGCCAACAAGCTCCCCAACGTCTCCAACCTGGTCTTCGCCGAGGAGCAGGGCTCGTTCCTGGTCGGCGCGGCGGCGGCGCTGAAGTCGACCAAGGGCAGCATCGGGTTCGTCGGCGGCGTCGAGGTCCCCCTGATCAAGAAGTTCCAGGCCGGTTACGAGGCGGGCGCCAAGGCCGTCAAGCCGGACATCAAGATCCAGGCCAAGTACCTGACCCAGCCGCCGGACTTCTCCGGCTTCGGCGACCCCGCCAAGGGCAAGACCGCCGCCGAGGGCATGTTCGACGCCGGCGCCGACGTGGTCTACCAGGCCGCCGGCGGTTCGGGCGCGGGCGTCTTCGAGGCCGCCAAGGCCGCGGGCGGCATGGCGATCGGCGTCGACTCCGACCAGGCCAAGACCGCCGACCCGACCGTCGCCGACGTCATCATCACCTCGATGCTGAAGAAGGTCGACGTCGCGGTGTTCGACTTCATCAAGAGCTACACCACCAACTCCGTGGTGGCCGGCTCCAAGGTGTACGACCTCAAGGCGGGCGGCGTCGACTACTCGACGACCGGCGGCAAGGTCGACGACATCAAGACGCAGCTCGACGACTTCAAGGCCAAGATCTCGAGCGGTGAGATCACCGTTCCCAAGGAATAACACGGCGACGTGACGTCGAGAGGCCCGGTGATCACCACCGGGCCTCTTGGCACGCTTACGCAGGAGGCCAGCATCAGCACCGAGACCACCGTCTCCGAGGTCGCCGTCCAGCTTGAGGGGATCACCAAGAGGTTCCCCGGCGTCGTCGCCAACCGCGACATCAGCCTGACGGTCCAAAAGGGGCACATCCACGCCATCGTGGGGGAGAACGGCGCCGGCAAGTCGACCCTCATGAAGATCCTCTACGGCATGCAGCGCCCCGACGAGGGCGAGATCCGCGTCAACGGTTCGCCGGTGACCTTTCACACCCCGGGTGACGCGATCTCCGCCGGAATCGGCATGGTGCACCAGCACTTCATGCTGGCCGACAACCTCACGGTGCTGGAGAACGTGATCCTCGGCAGCGAGCCGAGGAAGGGCGGCCTGGCCCTCGACTTCGCCGCCGCCCGCAAGAAGATCAAAGACCTCTCCGAAGCGTACGGCCTGGGCATCGACCCCGACGTCCTGGTCGAGGACATCGGCGTCGGCACCCGCCAGCGGGTGGAGATCCTCAAGGTGCTCTACCGGGGCGCCCGCATCCTGATCCTCGACGAGCCGACCGCCGTGCTCGTGCCCCACGAGGTCGACGAGCTCTTCGAGAACCTCCACGGACTGGTCCGCGAGGGCATCACCATCATCTTCATCTCCCACCACCTCGACGAGGTGCTGAAGGTCGCCGACGCCATCACGGTCATCCGGCGCGGCACCACCGTCGCCGAGGTCTCCCCCGAGGGCGTGACCGCCCGCCAGCTGGCCGAGCTGATGGTCGGCAGCGAGCTGCCCAGCCCCGAGACCCGCGAGTCGACCGTCACCGACGTGGTCGCGCTCCAGGTCACCGGCCTGACGATCGGCGGCGAGGGCGAGCGCAAGGTGCTCGACGACGTGACGCTGACCATCCACAAAGGCGAGGTCCTGGGCATCGCCGGCGTCGAGGGCAACGGCCAGGCCGAACTGGTCGAGGCCGTCATGGGCATCCGGCCGTCCACCGGCACGATCACGCTGGCCGGCGAGGAGATCACCTCCTGGACGACCCTGCGCCGCCGCGAGGCGGGCATCGGCTACATCCCCGAAGACCGCCACCGCCACGGCCTGCTCCTGGAAGCCCCTCTCTGGGAGAACCGGATCCTCGGCCACATGAAGGAGAAGGTCAACGTCCGGGGCTGGTGGATCAACCGCAAGGGCGCCCGCGCCGACACCGAGCGCATCGTGCGTGACTACGACGTGCGCACCCCCGGGATCGACGTCGACGCCGCCGCCCTGTCGGGCGGCAACCAGCAGAAGCTCATCGTCGGCCGGGAGATGAGCGGCGAGCCCAAGCTGCTCATCGCCGCCCACCCCACCCGGGGCGTCGACGTCGGCGCGCAGGCGGCCATCTGGGACCACCTGCGGACCGCCCGCGCGGCCGGGCTCGCGGTGCTGCTCATCTCGGCCGACCTCGACGAGCTGATCGGCCTGTCCGACTGGCTCAAGGTCATCCACCGCGGGGCGATCGTCGCCGAGTTCGACCCCGCGACCGTCACCCCCGAACAACTCGGCTCGGCCATGACGGGCGCCGGGGAGGAAGCATGACCTCGTCATTCACCGACCGTCTGCTCGGGCGGGTGAAGCTGAGCGGCTGGGTGTCGCTGGCCGCGCCGGTCCTGGCGATCGTGTTCGCCGGGGTCGTCACCTCGATCGTGCTGGCCCTCACCGGCAACCCGGTGTTCGACACGCTCACCACGATGGTCGACTACGGCTCCCAGCCCCGGTCGCTCGTGCTGATCCTGAACAACGCCACGACCTACTACCTGTCGGCGCTCGCGGTGGCCCTCGGGTTCCGGATGAACCTGTTCAACATCGGCGTCGACGGCCAGTACCGCCTCGCGGCGCTGGTCGCGGCGGCGGTCGGCGGCGCGGTGACGCTCCCGGCGCCGTTCCACCCGATCCTGATCATCCTGGTCTCGATGCTGGTCGGCGCGGCCTGGGCGGGCATCGCGGGCGTGCTGAAGGCGACGCGGGGCGTCAGCGAGGTCATCTCGACCATCATGCTGAACACCATCGCGACCGGTCTGGGCGCCTACCTGCTGGCCCAGTGGGCGGTCCCGGTCGCCGGCAGCAACAACATCGGCACCCCGCCGATCGCCGAATCGGCCCGCATCGACGGCTTCGCATTCGTCCCCGGTTCCTCGCTCAAGGTGTTCGGCCTCATCTTCCTGGCCGTCGCCGTCGGCATCGGCTTCCATCTGCTGCTGAACAAGACCCGCTTCGGGTTCGACCTGCGCGCCACCGGCCGCTCCGAGCAGGCCGCCGTGGCCAGCGGGGTCAACGTCAAACGTATGGTCGTGTACGCCATGCTGATCTCGGGCGGCATGGCCGGGCTCATCGGCATGCCCCAGTTGCTCGGGGCGTCGTACAGCTACAGCCTGGACTTCCAGCCCGGTCTCGGCTTCACCGGCATCGCCATCGCGCTGCTGGGCCGCAACAATCCGGTGGGCATCGCGTTCGGCGCGTTGTTGTGGGCGTTCCTGGACGTCTCGGCCAACATCCTCGGCCTCCACAAGATCTCGCCGGAGATCGTCACGATCATGCAGGGCGTCATCGTGTTGTCGGTGGTCATCGCGTACGAGCTCGCGCACCGCTACCGCGGCGTCGCCGAGCAGAAGCGGGTCAGCCGGGAGCTGGCCGGCGCCGCGTCCACCCCGCAGAAGGAAGGAGCGTCGGCGTGACCACCACCGCAACGGCCGCCCCCGCCGCCGCGCCCCCTGCGCGGAAGTTCAAGCTGACCTGGCAGGTGCTGCTCCTCGGCCTGCTGGCGCTGCTGTTCCTGCTGTCGGTCGCCCGGGTGCTGACCGGCGCCAACGACATCACCTCGGGCGGCGCGATCGGCGCGGCCCTGATGGCGGCCGTCCCGATCGGTCTGGCGGGCCTCGGCGGCCTGTGGTCGGAGCGGGCGGGCGTGGTCAACATCGGCCTCGAGGGCATCATGATCCTCGGCACCTGGTTCGGCGCGTGGGGCGCGATCGTGACCGGGAACGCCTGGGTCGGCGTGCTGGCGGGCGCGATCGGCGGGGCGCTGGGCGCGGCCCTGCACGCCGTCGCGACCGTGACCTTCGGCGTCGACCACGTCGTGTCGGGCGTGGCGCTGAACATCCTGGGCCTGGGCGTCACCAAGTACCTGTCGACGCTGGTCTTCGCCGACATGGCGGGCGGCGGCGACACCCAGTCGCCGCGCATCCCGGCCCTGCAGACGGTGAGCATCCCGGGCATCGGCGACCCGCTGCGCGACCTGGAGGGCAGGCACTGGTTCTTCCTGTCCGACCTGGCCGGGGTGCTGCGCGGGCTCACCCAGAACGTGTCGCTGTTCACGCTGCTGGGCGTGCTGCTCGTACCGCTGACCTTCTGGCTGCTCTGGCGCACCGCCTTCGGACTGCGCCTGCGGTCGGTCGGCGAGCGGCCGGTCGCGGCCGAGTCGCTCGGCGTGAACGTCTACTTCTACAAGTACGTCGCGGTACTGGCCTCGGGCGTCTTCGCCGGCCTCGGCGGGGCGTTCCTCGCGATCGTCGCCGCGGGCACCTACCGTGAGGGTCAGACCGGTGGACGCGGCTTCATCGGCCTGGCGACGGTCATCTTCGGCAACTGGCGTCCGGGCGGCCTGGCGGCCGGCGCGGGGCTGTTCGGCTACACCGACGCGCTCCAGCTGCGGCAGGGCGGCACCTCGGTGCACGCGCTGCTGCTGGTCGTGGCGCTGCTGCTGGTGGCGGTGGCGATCTGGCAGTTCGTGAAGCAGCAGCGGTCGCGGGCCGCCCTGCTGACGGGTGTCGCGGCCATCGCGGTCCTGGTGGTCTTCGCGGTCACCGACACGATCCCCGAGCAGTTCACGTCGTTCACGCCGCACCTGACGACGCTGCTGGTGTTGTCGCTGGCCTCGCAACGGCTGCGGATGCCGGCCGCCGACGGGCTGCCTTATCGGAGGGGACAGGCGAAATGACGCGAATCGACTGGGACGCCTTGCGCGCCGCGGCGGGGGAGGCCATGCGGAACGCGTACGCGCCGTACAGCCACTTCCCCGTGGGCGCGGCGGCGCTGGTGGACGACGGCCGGATCGTGACCGGCTGCAACGTGGAGAACGCCTCCTACGGCATCGGCCTGTGCGCCGAGTGCGGCCTGGTGTCGGCTCTGCACGCCTCGGGCGGCGGCCGGCTGGTGGCGTTCACCTGCGTCGACGGGCACGAGGAACTGCTGATGCCGTGCGGGCGCTGCCGTCAGCTGCTGTTCGAGCACGGCGGCCCCGAACTGCTGGTGGAGACGCCGGAGGGGCCGTGGCCGATGGCGAAGTTCCTGCCGTTCGCCTTCGGGCCTGACGATCTTTCGGGGAAGTAATGGCATTCGACGCGATCGACATCATCGTCACCAAACGTGACAGGGGCGAGCTTTCGGCCGCCCAGATCGACTGGGTGATCGACGCCTACACGTCCGGTTCGATCGCCGACGAGCAGATGTCGTCCCTGGCGATGGCCATCCTGCTGAACGGGATGAACCGCCGCGAGATCGCCGACTGGACCGCCGCGATGATCCGCTCGGGCGAGCGCATGGACTGGTCGATGCTCGACCGCCCGACGGCCGACAAGCACTCGACCGGCGGCGTCGGCGACAAGATCACCCTGCCGCTGGCTCCGCTGGTGGCGGCGTGCGGCGCGTACGTCCCGCAGTTGTCGGGCCGGGGCCTGGGCCACACCGGCGGCACGCTCGACAAGCTGGAGTCGATCCCCGGCTGGCGGGCGTCGCTCTCGAACGAGGAGATGCTCGCCGTCATCCGTTCGGCGGGCGCGGTCGTCTGCGCGGCCGGTTCGGGCCTGGCCCCCGCCGACAAGAAGTTGTACGCCCTGCGCGACGTGACCGGCACGGTCGAGTCGATCCCGCTGATCGCCTCCTCGATCATGTCCAAGAAGATCGCCGAAGGCACCGGCTCGCTGGTCCTGGACGTCAAGGTCGGCTCCGGCGCGTTCATGAAGAACGTGGCCGACGCCCGCGAACTGGCCCGCACGATGGTCGAACTGGGCACCGACGCCGGCGTGCGCACCGTGGCCCTGCTGACGGCCATGGACCGCCCGCTGGGCCTGAAGATCGGCAACGCCCTGGAGGTCGAGGAGTCGATCGAGGTGCTGTCCGGCGGCGGCCCGTCCGACGTGGTCGACCTGACGCTGACGCTGGCCAGGGAGATGCTGGAGGCGGCCGGGGTGTCGGGCAAGGACCCGGCCGACGCGCTGAAGGACGGCTCGGCCATGGACGCCTGGCGGCGCATGATCACCGCCCAGGGCGGCGACCCCGACGCCCTGCTGCCCCGCGCCGCCGAGACGATGGAGATCACCGCCCCGGCCTCGGGCGTGCTGACCACCCTCGACGCCCTGGGCGTCGGCGTGGCCGCGTGGCGTCTGGGCGCGGGCCGCGCCCGCAAGGAGGACCCGGTGTCGTTCGGCGCGGGGATCGTCCTGCACGCGAAGCCGGGCGACATCGTCCGGCAGGGCCAGCCGCTGATGACCCTGCACGCCGACGAGACGTCCCGGTTCGAGCGGGCGCTGGAGTCGCTGGACGGCGCTTACGAGGTGACCGAGAACACCGACCCGGGTCTGCTGCCCCTGGTCGTGGAGCGCATCACCGCCTGAAGCACGTGGAACAGGGCGCCCTGCGGCCGATGGCCGGGGGCGCCCTTTTTGTGGGGGCTCGATATGCCGAAATTTCGGGCGGCGAGAGCCGCCCGGGTGTGTGCGCCACCTGAGCACGAGACGCGCCCGACAGCTTGAGTCAGTCGGCTGCCGCAGCGACGCGGTCAGTACGAGGTTGCGTAGTAGTGGGCCGTTCGCGGGAGGCGGCGGGCGAACTCCGCTTCGTCGTCGAAGTCCCAGTCGTCGCCGTGGGGCTGCCCAGGGTGCCTCGTCTCGGTCGTCCACATCAGCGGGAACCTGCTACGCACGCCCCGATGGTCGAGGGCGTCGAAAAGGTCGTCGGCATCCGGCCCGGTCACCCGTTGGTAGGCGGCGTGGGGGGCGTACTGCAGGGCCTCGAAAACGGGCCAGTCTTCGTCGGTCCAGGGGAAGCCGTCCGTCTTCGTGACGCTGGTCAGCCGGAACCTGCCGTCACCCGACCGTGACGTGCGTCGGCGGATGCGGAAGAACGAGCGGGTCAGCGTCAGCAGGCGGCGTACCTCCGGCAGGTCGACGACGGCGTCGGGGTGGTCGGCCACCGATTCGAAGGCGTCGCGGCCCAGACCGATCAGCCAGCTGACGAAGTATTCGAACCCGTCGGGCGAACCGGTGTGCATGATCTTCCGTGCCGTCGCCCACATGTCCCATGAGCAGGCCCGGTTCGCGGCGAGCGTCCACCAGGAGGCGAAGTCGGCGATCTCTTCGGGGGTGAGGGCGGCCAGCCGGTCTTCCAGCCACGTCGCCCGTTCCTCTTTGGCCGTGGTTTCGCGGGCCGAGGTCTCGATCAGGGTCCAGAAGGCGTCGACGTCCACGACCTGATCTTGGCAGTGAAAGAGCCTGCCCGGTGTCCCGAGCAGCGGGTCACCGGGCAGGCTGGTTTCGCGGCTCACCGCGTCGGTCGCTGCTGGTCCAGCAGGACGTCGGCGATGAGGTTGATGCGGTTGGTCGTCTCCTTGAGGGTGCGCAGCATCTCGGCGGCGACCTCGTCGCCCACCGGCGCGGACATGGGGGTCGACATGGGGGCCGACATGGGGACGGCCCGCCGCGGCAGGGGGATCGGCGGGTGGACGGGCGTGCGGGCGACCGGACGGTCGGGGCGGGGGGCGGGGCGTGGTGTGGGGCGTGGGGTCGGGCGGGGTTCCGGGTGGTCCGGGGCGCGTTTGGCGGAGCGGGCCGGGGCCGGGGGTTTGGCGGCGCCGAAGAACAGGCCCAGGCAGCCCGCGAAGACCGCGAGGGCCAGTGACCCGAGGATGACGCTCGTGTAGCCCGGCATCGGCGCCTCCACCAGGGGGCGTTCGAGCAGGACCACCGTGACGGCGATGCCGATCGTGCCGCCCACCTGGCGGACGGACATGGTCGCGCCGACCGCGGTGGCGTAACGCTCCGGGCCGGCGGTCAGCGCGGCGGCGGCCGACGAGCCCGCGTTGAGCAGGCCGAAGCCCAGGCCCAGCGCGGCGTTCAGCGGCAACCACACCTGCAGGACGTCGAGCGGCCTGCCGGTGCCGATGACCAGTTGCAGGAGGCCGATGCAGCTTCCGGCGATGATGACCGCGCCCAGGTAGATGACCACGCGCGGGCCCCGGCGCTTGATCAGCCCGCCGGCGATGACGCTGCCGACGAGGACACCGGCCGCGTTGGGCGCGATGGCGGCGCCGATCAGCTCCGGCGAGCGGAACATCGCCTGGCCCAGGAACAGCGGCATGATCACCAGGATCGGGAGGGAGACCAGGCCGTACAGGGCCGAGAGGGTTCCGGCGAGGGCGAAGCGGCCCTTGCGCCACAGACCGAGGTCGATGGCGGGGGCCTTGTGGTGGGCCGAGCGGGCCATCGTCGCCAGCAGCATCAGCGTCCCCCCGGACACCGCGCCGATGACGTACGGGTCCCAGCCCCGGCGGGGGAACTGGACGATCGCCCAGGTGAGCATCGCCAGGGCGGCGCCCAGCAGGAGGCAGCCGATGATGTCGGGCACCGCGCCACGGGTGTGGGGCGGCCGGGGGAGCGTCATCGACAACGTCAGCAGGAGCAGGGTGAGGAACGCGCTGGGCACGAACAGCACGCGCCAGCCGATCTCCATGTTCTGGCTGAACCAGCCGCCGAGGGCGTACATGAGCGTGCCGGCGACGCCGGTCGACGCGCTCCAGACGCCGATGGCGGCGGCTCTGCGGGTGGTGGGCACCGTCGCCAGCAGCATCGCCAGCGAGGCGGGCACCATCAGGGCCGCGCCGAGCCCCTGCGCGGCCCGTGCGGCGAGCAGCAGGCTCCACAGGGGCGTGATGACGGTGCAGAACGCCGCGAGGGAGAACAGGGACAGTCCGATGGTGAGCAGCCGCCGCGGGCCGAACACGTCGGCGAGCCGCCCCCCGACGGGCAGCAGCGCCGCGTACGGGAGGGCGAAGGCGGTCAGCAGCCACTGGGTGTCGATCGGTGACTTGGGCCCGAAGCCGCTCTCGGCGAGCTGCGGCACGCCGAGGGTGGCGGCGAGCGTGTCGGCCATGGTGATGCCCATGATGCCGGCGCACACGACGACGGGCAGGTAGGTGGTCTTGCGCTTGTGCGAGGTGGGCGCCGGTCGTCCGCGCCCCTGAAGGCGGCGGGGCGGGTCGGTGAGCAACGGGGGAAGGCCGTCGTCACCGCGCCGCTGGGTGAGAACGCTCATTCGGCCGGCTTGCGGGCGGGTGTGGGTTGGGGGAGGGAGACCAGGGTGTCGCTGATGTACGTCTGCATCGCGGGTCCTCGGCGGGGGTGCGCTGGACGTTTCTTCGTGGGCCACGGGCGGGGGTCCTCCTCCAGGAGGGGGAGGTCCCTGATGGGCGTCACGATCGCGGGGTGGAACTGCTCTTCGACGTGGAGGAATGGCCTGCCTCCAGCGAAGACGAGATACGAGCGGTAGACGCTGGGCCGGCCGACACCGCCCCATTCGCTCATCCGGCAGCCGGTCTCGGTGATCACCCGTCGCTGTTCGACGGCCCCCTGCAGCACCCGGCCGAGGGGGGTGCCCCCGCCGTCGACGATGCTGCGGGCGACCAGATGACTCGACGTCATGATCACCGTGTTGACCGAGATGGCCCTGCCGTCCGGGCGGACGAGTTGCGATCTACGGACGACGAGCGGTGCGTCGCCCTCGCCGGCCACGAGTGCCTTGACGGCCGCGCGGGGCCGCACTTGCGAGGACGGCAGCCCCCGCTGGTCGAGCACACGGACGCGCAGCGGTACGCCGAGTAACGCGGAAAGCAATTGCGTCGTCGATCCGTCGTTGGTGAGGACCATTCGGGTCACGGCGTCGGCCGGGATGCTCATATGACCCTCCTTTCGCGTTCTGACAAACTATCTGACACAAGTTGAGATCTTAATTACTTTCTCCACTTTCGCAATAGGGTCGGATTTCGGTCACTCTTGTGCTGTTGCGTTCCAGCACGTCGTCAGTGCAGGTCGGGGTATCGGTCGTGCTGTAAGACTTCTTGTCAAATTCCTTTACAGAAATGCGAGTGACCGGTGTTACCTGAGTCTGATTTGTCCTGGTATGTGGTGCGGCATCCCGTAAAAGGATCACGGCAGATATGCATTTCCCCCTCCGTCACAATTCTTCTTGACATCCGCTTGTCAATGCTTCCAACATCATTTGCATCAAGTCCGCGCGAACCCTCCTTCGTAAAGGCGGCAGTCAAGTGAACGTGCAATACCTGTTCGTTATGAACGGCGAAAGGGACGGACTGACCAGGCGTCGCGTCGTGACCGGCCGGGCGCTCGCCCGCCGGGTTCCCTGGCCGCACCGCGGCGGCGCGCGCATCCCCACCCCCCACCGCGGCACCGTGGCCCTGGTGGGTTCCGGCGGCTCCGAGGACGCCGCGTCGCTGCTGGCCCAGGTCCGTCAGGGCGGCTTCGACGTCGTGCTCGTCGACACCGACGACGTCTCCGCCGGCCGCTCCGGCCACACCGACCGGCTCAGGGTCCCGGCCATGACCCCGTCCGCGGTCGCCGCCGCCGTCGAGGGCTTCTCCCGCCGCGTCGACGGCGTCATCTGCTGGGAGCCGCGCTACCAGGAGGTCGCCGCGGCGGCCGCCGTGCGGCTCGGACTGCCGTCGTTCGGGGAGACCGCCGCCATCGGCAGCGCCGACCCCGTCAGCACCCAGGTCCTGCTCGCCGCCGGGGGCATGCGCACCCCGCGCTCGATCCTCGCCGTCTCACCCGAAGAGGCCGACCGGGCCGCCCAGCTCATCGGCTGCCCCGTCCTGTTCGTCGCCCGGACCCCCGGAGGGAACCTGTCCCGGCGGCGGGTGGACGATCTCGCCGGCATCCCCGCCGGATTCGCCGGCGCCCAGGCCGCCACGGGCGACAGCGGCGCCGTTCTCGTGGAGGAGGTTCCGGTGGGCGCACCGGTGACAGTGGAGTGCTGGGTCCGTTCGGGCGCGCCGATCGCCGTCGCGGTGATCCGCCGCTTCGGCGAGTACGACATCGTCGACGCCGCCGACCCGCTGCTCGACGACGCCGACATGGCGGCGGTCGTCGCGACCGCGGTGTCCTCGGTCGGCGTCCAGGACGGGCACTGCGGCGTCAGCCTGCTGCTGTCCGACGACGCGGCCATCGTGACCGGCCTGCGTCCGGGACCGCCCGACCCGCTGCTGTGCCACGTCGTCGAGCTGGTCACCGGGGTCAACCTGCCCGCCGCCGCCGCGGCCATCAGCTGCGGCCGCGAACCGGAGGCCGCCCGGCACCGCCACCGCCGCGCCGCGATCGTCACCCCGGTCGACATCCGCGCCCCCCGCCTGGCCGACCTCGACGACGACCTGCCGTACGCGGGCTGGCTCGAACGCTACGAGCCCGGCGGCCGGGCCGTGGTCACGGGCCGCAACCCCCGCGAGTGCGCCCTGCGCGCCGCCCACCTGAGGGCCGCCCACATGCGCGCCGCCCATCTGTACATCCCGGCCGAGTGGCCCTTCCTGCCGCCGTCGATCCAGCGAATCCGCGAACCGGAACCGGCCTACGACCTCCAGCCGACCATCCCCCCGGCCCTGACCCAGGAACCGGAGCCGACCCGGCTCTCGGCCCTCCCACCGGTGCAGACCTCGGTTCCGCAACAGGCGCAGATCCCGGCACCCCAGCCGGCGCCTCAGCCCGTGGCCCAGGCGGCGCAGACCCCGGCGCCTCAGCCGGTGGTCCAGCCCGCCCAGACGGCGGCCCCGCAGCCGACCGCGCAGCCCGCCCGGACCGCGATTCCGCAGCCGCGGCCGGCCACGCCGATGCACACGACGCCGCAGCCGTTGCCGGCCTCCGCGCCGCACTCCACGCCCGAGCCGCTGCCCGCGTCGAGGCCCTATTCGACCCCGCTGCCGGTGCAGACCGCCACGCCGCAGTACGTCCCCCCGCTGCCCTCGGTCCCGGGCGCGCACACCCGGCCCGGGCCCCTGCCGAACCCGATGCCGAACCCGACGCCGAACCCGATGCCGGCGCCGCCCGAGACGTCGCAGCCGACCTCGCTGCCCGTGGAGAACGCGGCGCGTCAAGCGGTGCTCCGCCAGGCGGCGAAGGACAAGCAGGAGCCCGTGGAGGACGCCGCGCCGCAGGACCGGTCGGAGCCGTTGCCCGCGCTGACGCCGTTCACCACGCCGCTGCCCCCGCAACCCGCGCCGCAGCCCTCTCCCGAAGCCGAGCCCGACGACGCGCCCGAGAAGGCCGCCGACCGGCCGGTCATGCCGCCCAGCATGGCGAAGGCCGTTCGGTGAGGGCCGGTACGGCGGCCGTCTCCTTCTACGAGGAGGCGCCGAAGAGGACGGGCGTCGAGGAGGTGCGGCTGACCACCGCGCCCCTCCGGTCGGCTCCGGCCCGGTGGGACGAGCTCGCCCCCCGTACCGCGGCGGGGTTCTTCAACGGCCGCGCCTGGCACCAGGCGCACGCCGACCCCGACGCGGCGGCCTGGCACGGGGTGGTCCTCGGCTGGGTCGGCGGCGCGGGGCGGCCGTCGTTGCGGACCGTGGTGCCGGTCAGCCACTACGACCGGGCGCCCGCCCGGCCGATGCTCGACCCGGCCCGGCTGTTCGGGTCGATGTTGCGGGGCGGGCGGTTGCGCACACCCGAGGCGTGGGGGCGGGTGACGCTCATCGGCGCGACGGCCGGATACCGCACGGTCCCGGTCTGCCACCCGGACGACGAGCACCTGTGGGCGCGGGCCGTCCAGTACGCCATGCCCGACGACGGCAGCGCCGCCGTGCTCTACCTCGACGGCCCCACGGCCGGCCGGCTGACCCGCTACTTCCCGCGCGCGCCCCTCATCCTGACCCACGCGCGGACGGTCATGCGGATCCAGGGCGCCACCTTCGAGGAGCACCTGGGCGCGCTGCAGCGGTCGAGCCGGACGCTGGCCCGGCGCGAGGAACGGGTGTTCGCCGACGGCGCGCGGGCCATCAAGGTGCTGCCGCTGACGGCCGCCCTGCTGCCCGACCTGGCCCGCCTGCACCCCACGCCCAAGGAGGCGACGGCGGCCGAGCGCGAGCTGCGCCGCTACCTCGCCTCGCCGCTGGCCTCCTCGGCCCACGTGATCCTCTGCACGCACAACGGCGCCACGATCGGCTACCGGCTGGTCTTCCAGCACGGCGACGGCCTGGTCGCCCACCGCATCACGCTCGACCCCCGGCGCACCGGCCACTTCGCCGAGCAGCCGGTCCTGCAGTCGCACGCCCCGGTCAGGATGGGCCTGGCCCGGCACCTGCAGGAGATCGACTTCGGCGTCGGCGGGTTCACCGACAAGCTGCGGCGCGGCGCGCGGCTGCTCCCGCTGTGGTCGCTGCTGCTGCGCCCGCCGCTCGGCTGGACGGCCCGGCACACCCGCGAGGTCAACCGCAGGCGCGCCGGGGAGTTGTTCGACGCGTACGCGCAGGACATGGACGTCGACGACCTGGCCCTGCTCCGGCTCATCGCACAGACCGGCATGTTCGCCGCCTAGGGGGAACCATGACGCACTCGATCTTCAGCCCGTTCGAGGACGAACGGGCCGAACGCGCCGGCCGTCGTCCCTACGCCGACCCCGACTCCATCACCACCCTGGTCGACTCCTTCCGGCTGACGGCCTCCGACGACGACGTGCGGGAACTGTTCGACCAGCTCAACTTCCATCTGGTCGCGGTGGAGAAGCTGCTCACGTCCTGGTATGCGAAGAAGCACCCGGGACGTCCGCTGCCGCTGCCGCGCCGACCAACGCCGTGACCGTGCGGGAGTCGGTGCCCGCGCAGACGGCCAGCACGGCCGGGTCGCCGACTCCGCCCGCCCAGGCCGCCCGCACGGCCGCGTCGCGGGCGACGGTGGCCAGCGCCTCGGCGTGAGCGGCCTCGGCGACGGCGGCCAGCCTCCCGGCCACCCGGTCCAGCAGCGGACGGCAGGCCCGCGCCAGGCCCGCCGTCCGCCGGTCCAGTTCGGCCCGGCTCGCCGCGAGGGCCGCCAGGGCCGTCTCGCGGGTGGGGTCGGGCCGCAGCCGCCGCACCCGGGCCTGGGTCATCCCGCCGGCCTCCGCGAGCAGGCCGACGACGTTGACCCCGGCGCGGAGCGCCGCGCGGACCTCGTCGTCGCGGGCCGCCCGCGCCTCGCCGAGCCGGACCGCGGCGCGGGCCACCTCGGCCAGCGCGCCCCTGCCGGGGCCGCGCGGCGGCAGCAGCAGGTCGGCGCCGAGCCCTTCGAGGATCCGGGCCAGCGTGTACGGGCTGATCCGCGCCACCTCGCACATCGTCGTCACCGTGCGGTGCCCCTCGCGCCAGGCGCGGCGGACGGCGTCGCCGTGCTCGTCCCGCCGGTCGCGGAGGGCGGCGGCGGAGTCGGCGATCCGCGCCAGCGACGCGGCCTCCTGGGCCCGCGCCCGCAGCCGCACCTCCCGCCGGAGCGCCCTGACCCGCCCTTCGGGCAGCCCGCTCACCCGCACGAGGACGGCCAGGCTGGTCACCCCGGTCCGCACGCACGCGCGCAGCGCCTCCACGTGCTCGCGGTCGAGCGGTTCCGACACGAAGGGGATCTCGTGCTCCGGCAGTCCCGTCCAGGCGGCGACCAGAGCGGCGTCGCGGGCCCCGGCCGCGTGCAGGGCGGTCAGCGCCGCCCGCAACCCCTCCCGGGCCGTCTCGCCCGCCCCGCGGGCGGAGGCGAGGTCGGCCGACGCGGCGCGCACGGCGTCCAGGAGAGGCCCTGAGCGCGCCCCGTGGACGGCCAGCCGCCGCGACCGGCGCGCGTGGGTGCGGCACTGGTCGCCCATGACGGCGCGGTTGCCGCACCCGGTCGGCCAGACGCACAGGTAGGGCACCCCGGCCGCGACGACCAGGACGGGCCGCCGGGCCAGCGCGGCGGCCAGCTCCTTCGACTTCCACCCGCCCTCGTCGGCGGCGACCAGGCAGAGCGGCCCGTTGGCGTCGTCGAGCAGCAGTCCGGCGAAGGAGACGAGCGTGGTCGCGCGCATCCGCCCCCGGTAACGCGCCTGCGGATACCAGGCGAACCGGGTCTCCCCGGCGCGGTCGAGCGCGACCAGGAGGCTCAGGTCGCCCCCGAGGCGCGCCTCGGCGACGAACCGGACGGCCGCGCCGGCGCCCGCGTGCGCGAGGTGGAGGGGCAGCGTCTCGTGCTCCCAGCGGCCGGGCTCGACCGTGGGGAGGTCCTCGGGCCACAACCCTTCGTCGCGCAACACGGCGAGCGCCCGGTCGGCGTCCACGGGGCGGCCGTAGGCGCGGCCCAGCAGGGCGGTGAGGGTCCGCATGGTCAGCAGGGCGGGCGGGCCCGCCAGGACGAGCTCGCGCAACCGGCCTCCCGCCGACAGGGGTCGCTCACGGGCGCGTTCCCGGGCGGCGGCGATCCGCACCTGGCGGTCGGCCGTGCCGATCGGGCCGCGCGGGGGGTGCTCCATCTCCAGTGAGGCGGTCCCGTCGGGGGCGGGCCCTCGGCCCTGGTGGTAGTGGCGGCGGCAGAGCGCCTGGACGGGGTCGCGTTCGGGCACCCGCCAGACGCGTTCGCCGCACCCGTCGGCCCAGGTGCAGTAGAAGGCGTCGCCGACCGTCGTGGCGGTGGCGTCGAGGTCGCGGGAGTGCCAGCCGGAGTCGTCGGTGACGACCAGGCACAACGGCTCTTCGGTGTCCTCGCGGAGCCGCCGGGTGAAGTCGGCCAGCGTCGAGGCGCGCATGCGGCCCTGGTAGCGGGCCTCCTCGTACCAGGCGAAGCGGCGGTCGTGGCCGGGGGAGACGGCGAGCAGGAGGGTGCGGCCGCCGGGCAGCGGCACCTCCTGGACGAAGCGCACGACCGCGCCCGCCCCCGCGTCGGCCTGGAACAGCGGCAGCACGTCGTGGCACCAGCGGCCGACGGCGGGCGACCCCGGCGGCAGCGCGGGCGGCAGCGGCCCCTCGGGCCACAGGTTCTGCGCGGACAACAGGACTTCGACGTCGCCGGTACTGACCGGATGACCGAAAAGCGCGCCCAGCCGGCCGGCCAGGCGCTCCATCGTCCACAGGCCGGTGGACGGCCCGCCGAGCACGGCGGGCCGCAGGTCGGGCGCCGAGGCGGTGGCCGGCGCGGGCCCCGGCCGGATCTCGCGGGCGTCGCCGTCGCCGCGCACCCAGACGGTCAGCGGCAGCCCGGCCAGGCCACGCGCGCACTCTTCGAGGTCGAAGACGGGATGGCCGGCCGTGATGAGGCAGGTGGGACGGCCGGTCTCGGCCACCAGCCCGGCGGCGAAGTCGAGGAACGTCGCCGCGCTCGCGGGCCCGGAATAGGCGCGGAACATCAGCGGCCCGCCGGGGATCAGCGCGTAGGCGAGGTGGAAGCCGAAAGGCGCGGCCGGGGCCGACGATCGGGGGAGGAGCGCGCCGACGTCGACGAGTCCCCCGCGCATCAGAAGCGCGTCCTGTTCCCGTGCTTTCTCTTTTATGTACGCGTAACGCTGTTTCCACAAACGGGCCGAACCGTCGGGCCACGTGACGAGAGAGTGCCGCGGCCATAAACCGAGTGAACGCAGCAGACGCCCGATGCTGGTGAGCGTCAGCGAGACGCCGTGGTCACGCGAGACGAGCTCGTTTACGAGTTCCCGCGTCCACAACCGTCCTGTCAAGCCCGCTGACTCCGGGCCGGCCAGCAGCGCGGCCGCCAGTTCGTGCAGCCCGTCGGGCGACAACGCCGACGGCCGTCCCTGCAGAGGGCTGGCCTGCAGCTTCTCCGGCCCGGAGCGGGCCTGGCGCAGCCATTCGTAGACCGAGGATCGGGACACACCCATGTTCCGGCTCACCTGGGCGACCCGCTCGCCCGCCTCCACGCGGGTCACGGCGGCCGTCCGGAGGGACGCGAGGAACGCCCGTCCGTCCACATCCCGCATTCGATGCGGACGGCTTGTCAAATCTTTGTCAATGACCGTGTAATGATCCACGTGCGACCAAATAACACGAATTCGGCCAGTATGCAAACATTCGTCTCGATAATCGTGTCAGGAAACCTGACACAAATGGGGCCCGTCCCGGGGAGGCGCCCAGATCAGTGCCGCAGTGGGCGGGTATCCGCCGTCCGTAACCAGGCTTTCGGCCCAGACGAGATGGGCATGACCTGAGAAACCTGCACTGATTAGTCCCGTGAACACGTTTGCTGGTGGTCAAGTTGCTCTGTCACGTCTATGCTCCGTTTGACGCACTTGATCGAGGCGTCGATTTACGCACCGTGTTAGGCGAGGAGCACAGTGCCCGAGAAGATCGCTCAACGCGTTCGAGCCGCTCGCCTGCAGAGAGGGTTGTTGCCATTCCAAGTGACGTCCGAACTGGATGCCGACTCGATCGAACGGATTGAAAGCGGAGACCTCGAACCGACCGCGGCCATGATCAGGATCATCGCGCGAGGGCTCCAATGCTCCCCCCTGTGGTTGACCGACGGACTTGACCCGCACACGATCGCGGGCCTGCGGGCCGAAGCGGCCAAGGCGGGCGGCGCACTGGCCGAAGGCCGGTTCCCCGAGGCGAGAGACCGCTACGCGGCGCTGCTCCGGCAGCCGTCGCTGGGCATGGTCCCCGACCTCTGGCGGCAGGCCGAGCTCGGCCAGGCCCAGGCGGCCGAACGCGAGGGCGACCTGCCCCAGGTGATCACCCGCGTGACGCGGCTGCTCGACTCCCACCTCGACGAGCCCTCCGAGTCGCTGGCCCGGTCGAGCGGGCACTGGACGCAGTTCGTCGACTACCGCGTCCGGCTGGCGACCGTGCTCTGCCGCTGCCACCTCGAAGCGGGTGACATTTCGGCCAGCGTGGCCGTCGGCGAGAGCGCGCTCGACCGCGAGATCGGCGCGGCCGGCTGGACCTCCAGCGTGATCGAGCTCGGATGCGCCCTGGTCGCCACGTACGGAGAGCAGGTCGACCTGCACGCTCATCCGGAAGAACACGGACATGGTTCGCATCTGCGATTGCATCTGCTGCTGAGCGAGCTGACGAGTGCCGCAATCGAGCTCGGCGAGCCCCGCGGGCGTATTTCGGTCGCTTGGCAGAACGGAATCGCGGCGGCGAGGTCGGGATTAGCGCCGACCGCCCGGGGCCTTTTCGAGCAGGCCCTATCTCTGTATGGCGCGGGCTACCACGACCCGCTCGGCCTGGCCCGGCTGCGGGCGACCATGGCCGGGGAACTCATCAGGGCCGACGCGGCGACGGTGGAGGAGCTCTTCCCGGTCCTGAGCCGCGCCCAGGCCGAGCTGACCGACGCGGCGGCCGGGATCGTCGACCGGGGGTTCTGCGCCCTCGCGCTGGCCCGCGCCGACATCGTCAGGGGCGATCCGCACCAGGCGATCGACCGCGCCAACGAGGTCGTCAAGGCCGTCGGGGAGACCGCCGCGCTGCTGCACGTCCACGCCTCCGAGGTCATCGCCGAGGCGCACCTGCGGCTCGGCGAGACCTGGGAGGCCGAACAGGCCCTCGTGGCCGCCGCCGAGCGCTGGGAGACGATGACCTCCCGCGAGCGCGCCTCGGCGATGTGGATGCGGGTCGCCGACCTCAGGATCCGGTGCGACGACCCCGAAGGCGGTCGAGCGGCCCTGGACCGGGCGCTCGCAGTGATGGCGGTCTGAGCCCGCGCAGCAGGTCCTCGGGCTCGCGCCCCAGATGCCGCAGCACGCAGCACAGGTGCGCGAAGACGGCCTCGGCGCGCGGATAGCGGTCGGTGGAGGCCGCACGGGCGTGCGCCTCGAACGCGGCGATCAGGGCTTCGGGATAGTCGGCCAGGTAGACGCCCGAGATGCGCGGCGCGAACATCGACAACTCGCGGTCGAGCTGCCAGTAGTAGGACACCAGGTCGGTGAGCGGCTCACACGCCTTGACCAGGTCGTCGTGGTTCTCGAAGCGGGGCACGGGGTGGTCGTGGTCGCAGCCGGGCACGTCGTCGGGCGGGACCGTCTCGGGTCGGGGGGCGTCGAGCGGCACGTCGGGGAACTCGATCTCGTTCTCGCCGCCGCTCTCCAGGAGGATCCGGCGGGCGGTGGCCAGCGGCGGGTAGCCGAGGGTCAGGCCGCGCACGGCCCTGGGGAGCTCGGTGAAGGCGTCCATGCCGGCGAAGGTGTGGTTGGCGGGTGATTCCTTGCGGTGCGACAGCAGGCCCCACGCGGCCGTCTCGGCCGCTTCGGGGGGCAGCACGTCGCGGTAGTAGGCGACGAGCGCGTCGAGTTCGAACAGTTCCCCGTACGTCTCCTCGCGGCCCGCGGTGATGTGCAGGGCGTTGCCGTCGACGCGTTCGCGGTGATACTCCAGCCCCACTCTCCGGGCCCGGATGCACCACGCCTGGGCCTCGTCGAGGGGAAGCGTGAACCGGCCGAACGGCTTGCGCCCGGAGAGCAGGGCGCCGGCGATCCAGCGTTCACTCCATGCGGCTCCGTCGTAAGGAGACGGGTCGGCGAGATCTCTTAGTAACCCCTGTGAAAGGATCTCGTTCCACGGGCTCACTAGAGAACTTCTGAATCCATTCATGGCGGGTCCGGTGAAATCCCAGATCCGGTATCCGTGCCAGACAGCCAGTAACCGGGTCCAGGCGCCGAACTCGCTTTCCGCCCGTTGTCCGGCGTAAAGGCCGTGTAATGGGTTGCCGAAGTCGTCCTGGAAGGGCCCGGGTTGGACCCGTCCTGCGGGGCTCACGGGTGTTCGATCATCAATTAGGGGCGTCCAGCCGCGCACGGGGCCGGGCCTCCTTTCCGCCATAGGGATTGTCAGGCTCCCCACCGGCACCTTCAGAAGCGCGCCGAAACCGAAAAGAATTTTGCCCGATCAACGATCGGTCGCGCAATGCACCGAATTACCCAAGGTGGGCATTTTGCGCTGCACGTGCATCTTCGCGTGCGTTTGAAAGTTACTTTCCCTTATGTGCGGGCCGAATTCACCCGTGGGGGGTGGCGGCCAAGTGGGCGCGCAGCACCCGGCGCTGCGTCGGCAGCGCCTCGGAGTGGCGGACGCGGCCGGCGTCGGTCAGCGTCACGAAGACGCCCCGGCGGTCGTCGGCGCACATCGAGCGGAGCACGAACCCGGCCTTCTCCAAGCGGGCGATCAGGCGGGACAGCGCGCTCTGGCTCAGGTGGACCCCGGCCGCCAGCTCCTGCACCCGGAACTTCCCGTCGGCGCTCAGGCAGACGCCCTCGACCAGACGGTCGAGCACCTCGAACTCGCTGACGCCGAGCTCGTGCCGGTCCTGCAGCTCCCGCTCGAGGTCGGAGACGATCGCGGCGTGCCTGGCGGACAACTCACGCCAGGTGGACAGCACCTCGTTGTCGGTCATCGTGCACCCCTGATCTCCTTGCGCGGCACCATAGCAGCCCGGACAAGCTTATGCAAACGCATTAAATGCTTGTGCATTGAATGCATGTGCATGTAACGTCCCCATCCATGATGTCTACTCGTGAGGGCCGCTGGGGGGCCTCCCTTTGGGGCGTCCTCATCGTGCTCTGCACCGTCGTCTTCCTCGACGGTCTCGACGTTTCGATGGTCGGCGTCGCGCTGCCGTCCATCCAGGCCGAACTCGGCATGTCGACCTCGGCGCTCCAGTGGGTGGTGAGCGGGTACGTCCTCGGTTACGGCGGCCTGCTGCTCCTCGGCGGACGGACCGCCGATCTGCTGGGACGACGCCGGGTCCTGCTTGTCGCGCTGGCCGTGTTCGCCGTCGCCTCACTGCTCGGCGGCGTCGTCGACAACGGGGCCCTGCTGATCGCGGCCCGGTTCGTCAAGGGCATGTCGGCCGCCTTCACCGCGCCGGCCGCACTGTCGATCATCACCACGACCTTCGCCGAAGGGCCCGCGCGCAACAAGGCCCTGAGCATCTTCACCGCCTGCGCGGCCAGCGGCTTCTCCCTCGGCCTGATCCTGTCGGGCCTGCTGACCGAACTCGGCTGGCGGTGGACCTTCCTGATGCCCGTGCCGGTCGCCATCGCGGCCCTGATCGCCGGGGCCCGCCTGCTGCCCCGCTCGGAGGAGCGCGGCCAGGGCGGCTACGACCTCTTCGGCGCGCTCACCATCACCTCGGGCATGCTGCTGCTCGTCTACACCGTCGTCGAGGCCCCCGAAGTGGCCGTCGGACGCACCGTCGCCACCGGGCTCGCCGCCGCGGTGCTGCTGGCCCTGTTCGTCTGGTGGGAGCTGCGCACCAAGCACCCGCTGGTGCGCTTGGGCATCCTGCGCTCGGCGCCGCTGCGCCGGGCCAACCTCGGGCTCGTCATCCTCTTCGGCTCGTACGTCGGCTTCCAGTTCGTCGCCATGCAGTACTTCCAGAACATGCTCGGCTGGTCGGCGCTGGCCACCTCGCTCGCCTTCCTGCCCGCCGGGCTGCTCGTCGCGCTGTTCTCGACCAGGGTCGGGTCGCTGGCCGACCGGTTCGGCACCGAGAAGATCGTGCTGGCCGGGTCGGTGTCGCTGGTGCTCGCCTACCTGGTCTTCCTCAACATCGACCTGAACCCGTCGCTCTGGCTGGTCATCCCGGGGATGCTGCTGCTCGGCGGCGCGTTCGCGCTGGCCTTCCCCTCACTCAACATCCAGGGCACCAACGGGGTCGCCGACGCGGAACAGGGGCTCGCGTCGGGGCTCATCAACACCTCGGGCCAGGTCGGCGGGGCGGTCGTGCTGGCCATCGTGACGGCCACCCTCACCTCGGGCGCCGGGGGCGGCGACCCGCTGGGGTCGACGCGCGCCGCGATCGTCATCTCGGCCGTCTTCGCGCTGATCGGGCTGGGGATCTCGATCACCGGGGTGGTGGCCGGGAGGAGGCGGCGTACACCCGCTGCGGAACAGGTTCTGGAGACCGTGTAGCAGATCATATTTGCGCAGGTGACGCTACTATGCCCCCATGAGCCTGCCCACTTTTGAGCAGATCCGCCAGGCCCCCAAGGTGCTCCTCCACGATCACCTCGACGGGGGCCTGCGCACGGAAACGATCATCGAGCTGGCCCGCGAGACCGGCTACGACAAACTGCCCTCCACCGACCCGGCCGAGCTCGACGCGTGGTTCCGCGCGTCGGCCGACTCCGGGTCGCTGGAGCGCTATCTGGAGACCTTCGCCCACACCGTGGGCGTCATGCAGACCCGTGAGGCGCTCGTCAGGGTGGCCGCGGAGTGCGCGGAGGATCTCGCGAACGACGGAGTGGTCTACGCCGAGGTCCGCTACGCCCCCGAGCAGCACACCGAGCGCGGGTTGTCCCTCGACGAGATCGTCCAGGCGGTCAACGAGGGGTTCAGGATCGGGTCGCGGGGACGGGGCATCCGCGTCGGCGCGCTGCTCACGGCGATGCGCCACCAGGCCCGCTCGATGGAGATCGCCGAGCTGGCGGTGCGCTACCGCGACGTCGGCGTGGTCGGCTTCGACATCGCCGGGGCCGAGGCCGGCTACCCGCCCACGCGGCACATCGACGCCTTCGAGTACCTCCAGCGCGAGAACGCCCACTTCACCATCCACGCCGGTGAGGGCTTCGGGCTGCCGTCGATCTGGCAGGCCATCCAGTGGTGCGGGGCCGACCGGCTCGGCCACGGGGTGCGGATCATCGACGACATCACCGTCTCGGGGGAGGACGCCAAGCTGGGCAGGCTGGCCGCCTACGTCCGCGACAAGCGGATCCCGCTGGAGATGTGCCCGACGTCCAACATCCAGACCGGGGCGGCCGAGTCGATCGCCGACCACCCGATCGGGCTGCTGCGCCGCCTCCAGTTCCGGGTCACCGTCAACACCGACAACCGGCTGATGAGCGGCACCACCGTCAGCAAGGAGTTCGCCCAGCTCGTCGAGGCCTTCGGCTACGGCTGGGACGACCTCCAGTGGTTCACCGTCAACGCGATGAAGTCGGCGTTCATCCCCTTCGACGACCGGCTGGCGCTGATCAACGGCGTCATCAAGCCGGGGTTCGCGCAGTTGAAGTGGCGCGCATGACCTTCCGTTCGAAGACGGCCTGGTTCTTCGGCTGGGCCTGGCTGGTGTTCGTCGCCGCCAACACCGTCGACCTGATCGTGCGGGGGAGGCTGCCGTCGGCGCTGGTGGTGGGGGCCGTCCTCGGTTTCGTCACGTGGATGACCTACTTCCTGGCGCTGCGGCCGGCGACGATCACCGAGCAGGGCGGCGTGCGGATCCGCAACCCCTTCCGCACCGCCTACCTGCCGTGGTCGTCCATCGACGACGTCACCGTGACCGGCGCGATCACCATCACGGCCGGCGAGCTGACCGTGCGCTGCTGGACGCCGATGCCGACCGCGCGCGAGCGCGCCAAGAGCCTGCGGCAGCAGAACCGGCAGGTCAAGCGCGGGCGCTACCCGACGTCCGAGCCGACCCTGACCAAGGGCGAGAGGGCCGCCCGCGAGGCCATGGCCGGCCGCACCCACGCCGACTGGGTGGCCGACGAGATCAAGGAGCTCGCCACCGTCAGGAAACGCGAGTCGACCGGCGAGCCGACCGTGAAATGGGCGGTCGACTCGCTGGCGGCGACGGCGGCGTTCCTCGTGCTGGTCGTGGTGACGCTCGTCGTGGTCTAGAGGTCTAGAGGGCCAGGACCGCGCGCAGGTCGGCCTTGAGCGCCTCGATCTGGCCGGCGGCGGCCGACCGGGTCTCGGCGATCTCGGTGACCGGGAGCACCAGTTCGAGGTAGCACTTCAGCTTCGGTTCGGTGCCGCTCGGCCGGACCACCACCCGGCCGCCGCCCGACAGCCGGTAGCGCAGGCCGTCGGTCGGGGGCAGGTCGGGGGAGCCCTCCGCCAGGTCGTCGATCGACTCGACGGTCCGGCCGCCCAGGCTCGCCGGCGGCTTGGCCCGCAGCCGCGCCATCGCGTCGGTGATCTGGGCCAGGTCGTCGACGCGGAAGGACAACTGGCTGGTGGCGTGCAGGCCGTAGCGGACGGCCTGGTCGTCGAGCAGGTCGATCAGGCTCAGGCCGCGCTGCTTGGCCTCGGCGGCGATGGCCGCGACGGTCAGCGCCGCCCCGATGCCGTCTTTGTCGTGGACGGGCAGGCCCTCGTCGGAGCCGACGCTGTATCCCAGCGCCTCCTCGTAGCCGAAGACCAGCCCGCCGCCCGCCTTCATGATCCACTTGAAGCCGGTGAGGGTCTCGCGGTGCCGTACACCATGGGCCTCGGCGATCCTCCCCAGGAGAGACGACGAGACGATCGTGGTGGCCACCAGCCGGTCGGGAGCGCTCGTCGAGCGCAGCACGTGCTCGGCCAGCAGCCCGCCGACCTCGTCGCCCGTCAGCATCCGGAACACGCCGTCGGCCTGGCGCGCGCCCACGGCGCAGCGGTCGGCGTCGGGGTCGTTGGCGATCACCAGATCGGCGCTGACCGCCGAGGCCGAGGCCAGTTCGAGGGCCAGGTCCATGGCCCCCGGCTCCTCCGGGTTCGGGAACGCCACCGTCGGGAAGTCGGGATCGGGCCTCGACTGGGCCCCCACGCTCATCGGCGAGGTGAACCCGGCCAGCATGAACGCCTGCCCCAGCGTGGTCCCGCCGACCCCGTGCAGCGGCGTGTACGCCACCCGCAGGTCGCGCGCCGCCCCCAGCGGCAGCGCGGTCACCGCCTCGAGATAGGGGGTGAGGATGTCGCGGGCCGACAGGGTCGCCCACCCCTCGCCGAGCGGGAGCTCGTCGACCCGCCCGGCGGCGTCGATCGCCGCGGAGATCTCCGAGTCGACCGGCGGGATGATCTGCGCGCCGTCGCCCCAGTAGACCTTGTAGCCGTTGTCGCGCGGTGGGTTGTGCGAGGCCGTCACCATGACCCCGGCGTCGGCCTTCAGGTGGCGGACCGCGAAGGCCAGCACCGGGGTGGGGAACAGGCCGCCCATCAGGCTCACGGTGAGGCCCGCGCCGGTGAGGACGGCGGCGGTGTCGCGCGCGAACACGTCGGAGTTGTGCCGCGCGTCGTACCCGACGACCACGTGACGCCCCGGGCCCAGCACGGCGGCCAGCCCGGCCGCCGCGCGCATCACGGTCACCCGGTTCATCCGGTTGGGGCCCGCGCCCAGTTCGCCGCGCAGGCCGGCCGTGCCGAACTCCAGCTTGGCGCCGAACCGGTCGGCCAGGCCGTCGTGGTCGCCCGAATCGAGCAGCGACTCCAGTTCCGCCCGGGTCGCCGGGTCGGGGTCCTGGCCGAGCCACTCCCGCGCGCGTGTCGTCAGATCGTTCATCGCCGTCCCCGAACTCAGAGCTTGCCGACGACCTGGCTCAGCAGGCCGCCCATCCGCTGCGCGGTGGCCCGGCCGACCTCGAGGACCTCCTCGTGGTTCAGCGGCTCCCCGACGAGCCCGGCGCCCGGATTGGTGACCAGCGACAGCGCCAGCACCTCGGCGCCGCACTGCCGGGCCGCGATGGCCTCCAGCACAGTCGACATGCCGATCAGATCCCCACCGAGGGTGCGGAGCATGCGGATCTCGGCCGGAGTCTCATAAGTCGGACCGCGGAAGGCGACGTACACCCCCTCGGCGAGCGACGGGTCGGCCTCCCGCGCGAGCGCGCGCAGCCGCTTGGAGTAGACCTCGGTGAGGTCGAGGAAGGTCGCGCCGGTCAGCGGGTTCGCGCCGGTCATGTTGATGTGGTCGCTGATCAGGACCGGGTCGCCCACGTTCTGGGTCTCCGGCCGCAACCCGCCGGCGGCGTTGGTCAGCACGACCACCCGGGCCCCGGCCGCGCAGGCGGTCCGGACCCCGTGGACGACCGGCTCGACGCCCAGCCCTTCGTAGAGGTGAGTGCGGCCGAGGAAGATCAGGACGTGCTGCCCGTTCGGCGCCTTGACGGCCCGGATGCGTCCCGCGTGGCCCTCGACGGCCGGGGGCGCGAAACCGGGCAGGTCGGTCGAGGGGAACTCGGCGAGGGGCGCACCGATGGCGTCGGCCGCCGGCACCCAGCCGGAGCCCATGACGAGAGCCACGTCGAACGCGTCGACTCCCGTTTTCGCGCGCAGCGCGGACGCCGCGTCGGCGGCCAGGGAAAATGCGTTACTCACGCTCCTGAGCGTACAAGTCAGTCACCGAGGGACTTACAGGGACGGGCACGCAGTTCGTGGACGTAGTCATCAGGTGCCCCCGCCTTCTCGGCGGCGTCGGCGATGATGCCGAGATAACGCGCCGCGGGAAGCCCGCCCTCGTAGGAGTCGACCACGTAGAACCAGGCCAGCACGTCGCCGTCGAGCGTGGCCACCCGCAGCCGGATCTTGGTGTAGAGCCCGAGGTCGAGGCCCGTCCAGCGGTCGAGCGAGGGTTCGTCCCACTCGGGCACGTCGTAGAGGACGACGAAGACCTGCGAGCCCTCGTCTTCGACCACGGTGGCCAGCGGGCCCTCCCAGCCGACGTCCTCCCCGCCGAAGGTCAGCCGCCAGCCGGTCAGCCAGCCTGTTCCCCTCATCGGCGAGTGGGGCGCCCGCTCGGCCATCTGCTTCGGGTCCATGTTGCTGCCATAGGCGGCGTATACAGGCACCGCATCAGAGTAAACCAAGATCGCCCGCGGGACCGGCCGTGGCGGTTCCACGTAGTCGTGCCGTTACACCTCTTCGGGTGCGGGAGAATGGGACATGTGACAAGGATCGTGATCATCGGCGGCGGCCCCGGCGGATACGAGGCGGCCCTGGTCGCCGCCCAACTCGGGGCCCGGGTCACCGTGGTCGAAGACGAGGGGCCGGGCGGCGCGTGCGTGCTGACCGACTGCGTCCCGTCCAAGACCATGATCGCGACTTCGGTCCGCAAGCAGGCCCTCGTCGACGGCACCTCGCTCGGCGTCCACTTCACCGGCGGCCCCGACGGCGACGTCGGCGGCGCGGTGGCCGACATGGCCGTCGTGAACCGCCGCGTGAAGGAGCTGGCCCGCGCCCAGTCGGCCGACATCGCGGCCCGCCTGGCCGCCGAGAACGTCGAGGTCGTCCGGGGCCGGGGCCGCCTGCTTGAACCCGGCACCGTCCGGGCCGGCGACCGCACCATCCGCGCCGACGTGGTCATCGTCGCCACCGGCGCCACCCCGCGGGTCCTCCCGGGAGCCGAGCCCGACGGGGAGCGCATCCTCACCTGGCGGCAGATGTACGACATCGACGAGCTGCCCGAGAAGCTGATCGTCGTCGGCTCGGGCGTGACCGGCGCCGAGTTCGCCGGCGCCTACATGTCGCTCGGTTCCGAGGTGACCCTGGTCTCCTCGCGCGACCGCATGATGCCCAACGAAGACGCCGACGCGGCCGAGGTCCTCGAAGAGGTCTACCGGCGGCGCGGCATGAACGTGATGGGCCGCTCGCGCGCCTCCTCGGTCAAGCGCACCGCCGACGGCGTCGTGGTGACCCTCGAAGACGGCCGCACCGCCGAGGGCACCCACTGCCTGATGACGGTCGGCATGGTGCCCAACACGTCGGGCATCGGCCTGGAGGAGAACGGCGTCCGCCTCGACCGCAACGGCTTCATCGAGGTCGACAAGGTCTCCCGCACCTCGGCTCCCGGCGTCTACGCCGCCGGCGACTGCACCGGTGTCCTGATGCTCGCCTCGGTGGCCGCCATGCAGGGCCGCATCGCGGTGTGGCACGCCCTGGGTGAGGCCGTCCAGCCGATCCGGCTCGCGACGGTGGCCTCCAACATCTTCACCGACCCCGAGATCGCGGCGGTGGGGGTGACCCAGAAGCAGGTCGAGAACAAGGAAGTCGACGCCAAGGTCGTGAAGCTGCCGCTGGCGACCAACGCGCGGGCGAAGATGCAGGGCTTCCACGACGGCTTCATCAAGATGTTCTGCCGGCCCAACACGGGGATCATCCTCGGCGCGGTGGTCGTCGCTCCGCGCGCTTCGGAACTGATCCTGGCGCTGTCGGTGGCGGTGCAGCACCGTCTGACGGTCGACCAGCTGGCCCACACGTTCGCGGTCTATCCGTCCCTGTCGGGCTCGATCACCGAGGCGGCCCGACGGCTGATGTCGCCGCTGACGGCGGGGATCTAGTTTCTGCCGGTTTCGCCACGAGTGGTTAATCGGGCTTCGTCGAGATCTACGTGTGGCCTGTTCAGGCTTCAGCGGATGGTCGAGCCTGATCTGCGTAAGCGGCTTCGTGTGCAGCTGCGGAGGGGTGTTCGGGTGGCGAGCCGCCCGAAATTTCGGCACATCGGGGTTACCGCTTCTGTGGGGAGCGGAGAGACCAGGGCTGGGGTCCGGCGGCGCTTGCCGCTTGAGACTCCTTGTATTTACGCCACCGCCTGGGCCGGATGTGCGGGCTGAGTCGGGTGGCCGGCATCGCGCGAGGTCTCGATAGATCCATGCCACCCTTGTGCGGGATGTGGAAGGTTCGGCGTTGTGAGTTGAGCGGCTGGCATGCCCGCGGTGCTGTTTAGACGCCATCTTCTGTGCGGGATGAGCTAAGGGTTCAGCGCGCTGGGGTGCGCGAGAGCCGCCCGATATTTCGTTATATCGACGCCAACTCTTGTGCGAGGTGATCCGAAGGTTCAGCGCGCCGGGTCGGGCGGCCGACCGAAATTTCGGCATATCCACGCCATCGCCGGGCGGGGTGTACAGAAGGTCTAGCTCCTAATCGGGCGGCTCTCGCCGCCCGATATTTCGGCATATGCGTCGTAGTGGGATCGGTGGTTTTTAGCGCCAGCTCAGCGGGACAGCAGCTCTGAGCGGGCCCAGTTGAGCGGCGC
>NZ_BBXC01000010.1 GCF_001570525.1 Herbidospora sakaeratensis | reverse complement strand
ACTTGCTTTATTTTTCTTTTTTTTCTTGCTGTTGTGCCTTTATCTTTTCAGCGGTTCCGGTTAGTGTCAAATTCGACGTTTTCCCGGTTCCTGCCGAAGAGCAACCCCTCTAACTTACCCGCATCCCCGGCGATGTCAAATCGCCCGGTTCCCCGGGTGGTGTTGGAGGGGGTCTGCCGGGGGCGTCCCCGACTCCTCAAGATTAGCAGCCCCTCAGGGGCCGTCGAACCGTTTTCAACGACGACACCCCCTGCTTCATTCCCGAAGATCGAATAGCCGGGGAGAGATCAAAGAGCCACGGAGATCCGCCGATCCGGGTGCCTAGACTCGACCGGGTGAGTAGTGAGCAGCCACCGACGGCGAAAACGGACCCTGTTGAGCGTACGCATCACGGCGACACCGTGATCGACGAGTACGCCTGGCTCGCGAAGAAGGACGACCCCGACGTCGTCGCCTACCTGGAGGCGGAGAACGTCTTCACCCAGCAGGTCACCGGACGCCTCAAGCCCCTGGCCGACGACATCTTCCAGGAGATCAAGGGCCGGACGCTCGAGACCGACCTCTCGGTCCCGGCCCGGCTCGGGGCCTGGTGGTACTACTCCCGTACCGAGGAAGGAAAGCAGTACGGCATCCAGTGCCGCGTACCGGCGGAAGGAGAGGACCCCCCGACGGTCGAGCCCGGCGAGAAGCTCGCGAACGAGCAGGTCATCCTCGACGGGAACGAGCTGGCCGGCGACAGTCCCCACTTCGCCCTCGGGGTGAGCAGGGTCAGCCCCGACGGCACGATGCTGGCGTACTCGACCGACTTCGCGGGCGACGAGCGGTTCACCCTGCGCTTCAAGGACCTCGGCACGGGTGAGCTGCTGGCCGACGAGATCACCGGCATCTTCTACGGCGGCGCCTGGTCGAAGGACGGCAGCACCTTCTTCTACACCACGGTCGACGACGCCTGGCGGCCCGACAAGGTACACCGCCACACGCTCGGGCAGGCCGACGACGTCGAGGTCTACCACGAGCCCGACGAGCGGTTCTGGGTCGGCATCGGGCTCTCGCGCAGCGAGCGCTACCTGCTGCTCAACGCGCACAGCAAGATCACCAGTGAGGTCTGGTTCCTCGACGCGCTCAACCCGGCCGGCGAGTTCCAGGTGGTCAGGGCGCGGGAGACCGGGCTCGAATACCACCTCGACCACCAGGGCGAGCGGTTCCTGATCCTGCACAACGAGAACGCCGAGAACTTCGAGCTCGCCAGCGCCCCGGTCGCCGACCCGGCGGCGTGGACCCCGCTGGTCCCCCACCTCGACACCACGCGCCTGCTCGACGTCGACGCCTTCGAGTCGCACCTGGTCGTGCACTTCCGGCGCGACGGCCTGACCGGCATCCGGATCCTGCCGCAGGACCAGGACCCCTACGAGATCGAGTGGCCCGAGCCCCTCTACGACGTGGCCCCCAGCGGGAACGCCGAATACGTCACCAACCGGCTCAGGCTCGGCTACACCTCGATGGTCACGCCGCCTTCCGTGTACGACTACGACCTCCGGTCCCGCGACCTCATCCTCCTGAAGCGGCGGCCGGTGCTCGGCGGCTACGACCCCGACGACTACGAGCAGTTCCGCGAGTGGGCCACCGCCGAGGACGGCACCAGGATCCCCATCTCGATCGTGGTCAGGAAGGGCACTCAGAAGAAGGCCCCGACGCTCCTCTACGGCTACGGCAGCTAC
The DNA here is from genome assembly GCF_001570525.1 of Herbidospora sakaeratensis. Classification (GTDB taxonomy): domain Bacteria; phylum Actinomycetota; class Actinomycetes; order Streptosporangiales; family Streptosporangiaceae; genus Herbidospora; species Herbidospora sakaeratensis. The sequence goes on along the minus strand of NZ_BBXC01000010.1, from coordinate 631,088 downwards.
GAGACATCCATCGACCCCTACTTCTCGGTGGCCCGGCTCTCGCTGCTCGACCGCGGCCTGGTCTTCGCGGTCGCCCACGTCAGGGGCGGCGGCGAGATGGGCCGCCGGTGGTACGAGGACGGCAAGTTCTTCCAGAAGAAGAACACCTTCACCGACTTCGTCGACGTGGCCCGGCACCTGCGCGCCACCTGGTCGAGCGCCGTGGTGGCCCGGGGCGGCAGCGCCGGCGGCCTGCTGATGGGCGCGGTGGCCAACCTCGCGCCCGACGAGTTCGCCGGGGTCGTCGCCGAGGTGCCGTTCGTCGACGCGCTCAACACCATCCTCGACCCGTCGCTGCCGCTGACGGTGATCGAGTGGGACGAGTGGGGCGACCCGTTGCACAACCCTGAGGTGTACGAGTACATGAAGTCGTACTCGCCCTACGAGAATGTGCGTGACGTGACGTATCCGCCGATACTCGCGATCACCTCGTTCAACGACACCCGGGTCTTCTACCACGAGCCGGCCAAGTGGATCGCGCGGCTGCGCGCCACCGCCAAGGGCGGGCCGTTCCTGCTGAAGACCGAGATGGGCGCCGGGCACGGGGGTCGCAGCGGGCGGTACGACGCGTGGCACGAGGAGGCGTTCACGCTCTCCTGGATTCTCGACCGACTGGGAGTGACCGAATGACGTACGTCGCCGCCGCCGACCGTTATGGGCCGATGCCGTACAACCGGACCGGGCGGAGCGGGCTGAAGTTGCCGGCGGTCTCGCTGGGGCTGTGGCACAACTTCGGCGACGACAAGCCGATCGAGTCGCAGCGGGCGATCCTGCGCCGCGCGTTCGATCGCGGGGTGACCCATTTCGACCTGGCCAACAACTACGGGCCGCCCTACGGCTCGGCGGAGAAGAACTTCGGGACGATCTTCGCGCAGGACTTCCGGCCGTACCGCGACGAGCTGATCCTGTCGACCAAGGCCGGCTACGACATGTGGCCGGGGCCCTATGGCGAGTGGGGGTCGCGCAAGTACGTGCTGGCCAGCCTCGACCAGTCGCTGAAGCGGATGGGCGTCGACTACGTCGACATCTTCTACAGCCACCGGTTCGACCCGGAGACCCCTCTTGAGGAGACGATGGGGGCGCTCGACACGGCGGTCAGGTCGGGCCGGGCGCTGTACGCGGGCATCTCGTCGTACTCGCCGGAACGGACCGTGGAGGCGTACGAGATCCTGAAGAGTCTCGGCACGCCGCTGCTGATCCACCAGCCGTCCTACTCGATGCTGAACCGGTGGATCGAGGGCGGGCTGCTCGACACCCTGGGTGACCTGGGCGTCGGGTGCATCGCGTTCTCCCCGCTGGCTCAGGGCATGCTGACCGACCGTTACCTCAACGGGGTGCCGGAGGGGTCGCGGGCCTCGCAGGGCAAGTCGCTCAGCCCCGACCTGCTCACCGAGGAGACCCTGCGGCACATCCGCACCCTCAACGAGCTGGCCCAGAGCCGGGGCCAGACGCTGGCGCAGCTGGCCCTCGCCTGGGCGCAGCGCGACGCGCGGGTGACCTCGGTGCTGATCGGCGCGAGCAGCGTCAAGCAGCTCGACGACAGCCTCGACTCGGTCAAGAACCTGGAGTTCTCGGACGAGGAGCTCGACGCGATCGACAAGGACGCGGTCGAGGCCGGCATCAACCTGTGGAAGCGCAGCAGCGACTCGTAGTCAGTTCGTGGTCAGAGCGCGTCCTTGCGCTGGAGCCAGGTGAAGGCGGCCCATCCGGGCAGCACCGGCAGCCAGAACGTGAGGACGCGGAACAGCAGGACGGCGGAGGTGGCGGTCTCCTTGGGCAGGCCGGCCACCGTCAGACCGAAGATGAGGGAGGCCTCGACGGCGCCGAGGCCTCCCGGGGTCGGGGCGGCCGAGCCGATGGCGTTCCCGGCGAGGAAGACGACGGCGACGGCGGTGATGCTGAGCTCACCGCCGAACGCCTTCACGCAGGCGGCCAGGCAGATCACGAAGCAGACGGTCACCATGACCGTGCCGGTCACCGCTTCGATGATCTTGCTGGGTGACTGGAGCACGTCGAGCAGTCGCGGCACCACCCCGCTGAACAGGGCCCGCACCCGTTTGGACACGATGCGGCGCAGCGGCGGGATGGCCAGGATGACCACCATGACGGTGGCACACGCCAGCAACGTGATCAGAATGCCCCGCGAGGGCGTCAGCGAGGGCGCGGCCTGGGTGCCGGTGAGATAACCGGCCAGCAGCAGCAGCGTGATGTGGGAGGCCAGGCCGATGAGCTGGCTGGCCCCCACGCTGGCCAGCGCCTTGCCCGGCGGGATGTCGCGTTTCTGCAGGTAGCGCGTGTTGATCGCGACACCGCCGACGGCGGCCGGGGCGACCAGCTTCACGAACGACGAGGCGAGCTGGACCAGCACCGTACGCCCGAAGGGCAGGGGTTCCGGCACGAACCCGCGCACCACCGAGGCGGCGGCGACGTAGCTGAGGGCGGCGGCCACCAGGGCGACCCCGCCCCAGGCCCAGTCGGCCGTGGTCAGCATCGACACCAGGTTGATCTGGCTGAGCTGGGACAACAGGATGTAGGCGGCCAGTGTGCTGGCGATGATCGTGACGAGGGTGCGCGGCCGGAAGCGTTCGAGCCGCACCGGTTCGACGGTGGCCTGGGGTTTGAGCGCGACGATCTGCTCGCGCAGCGCGGGCAGCAGGTTCTTGTCCTTGCCGGCCGCGGCCCGGGTGTCGCGGGCCAGCGCGATGCGCTGGAGCAGCGGCATCGCCGCCGCGATGGTGTCATCGCCCAGGACGGCCGCGCCGGTCTTCACGGCACGTTCCGCGCCGACCCGCAGCCCGAGGTAGGCCAGGAGCTGCGCGACGTCGAGCCGCAGGAGCAGGTCTCCGGCGGCGATCTCGCCGGAGCGGGCGTCGACGAGGAGGATGTGACCGTCGACCGCGAGGTGGATCGACTCGCCGGTCAGGTGGCGGTGGGCCAGGCGGCGGGCGTGCAGCAGGCGGACCTGTTCCCACATCTGGACGAGGAGCCCGTCGTCGAGGTCGTCGTCGGGGAGGTCCTCGATGGGGCGGCTGTCGACGTGTTCGTAGGCCAGGAGGGCCGCCTCGGTGCCGACCTCGCTGGTGCCGAGCAGGCGGGGGGTCCTGGCGCCGGCGGCCTGGGCGGCGTAGGCCATGAGGGCCTCGCGCTCCAGCTCGGCGCGCAGGGAGCGGATCGCCCTTCTGCGGGTCTCGCTGTTGAGGCGCAACCGCCGCCACAGGCGGTAGACGACCCCGGCGACCTGGCGGTCGCGGTCGAGCACGGTCACCGACAACCGGGTGGCGTCGGCCAGGCCGACGATGTAGCGGCGGCTGCCGGAGCTGTCGTCCTCGATGCGGCGGGCGCTGACGATCGCGAAACCGAGCCGTTTGAGCGCGGCCAGCACGGCGCTGCCGGGCGGGCGGGTGTTGGCGCTGCCGACGCCGTAGAGCGTGACGAAGCCGACGAAGAGGCCGACCAGGTAGGTCACTATCGCGCCCAGCATGGTGATCTTGGCCGAGGTGAACAGCGCGAAGAAGTCGAGGATCAGCGCGACCCAGAGCAGCGCCCGCCAGCGTGGCCGTCGCGACATCCGCACGGCCGTCGCGTAGGCGATCACGGGGGTGAGGACGGTGTTGAGCGGTTCGACGTCGCGGTCGCCGGTGAGGAGCGTGCGCAGTTCGGCGGGGCCCGAGGTGACCATCCACTCGCCGAGGGTGTACGAGAGCAGCAGCGCCAGGATCGCCGCGATCAGCCCCTGGGCGACCCGCATGCCGTCGCGGTGGAACACCCGCTCGACGGCGAAGGCGACCGGCACGGCCAGCACCGCGACCCCGCCCAGCAACCCGGCGATCGAGGAGATCCATTCGGGCGCCCGGCCGGTGCCGGCCTGGACGTCGGTCTCCAGCCCGTTGAGGGTGCGCTGGGCCACCAGGGCGAGCAGGACCACGGCGGTGATCGCCAGCAGCGTCATCAACATCCGGAGCAGGTCGGACGGACGCCGGATGCGCTGCGGCAGCAGGGGCTCCACGACGAGGACGACCCCGGAGTCCGGGGACGTCAGCGAGTCGTCCTTTTCCTTGATGCCCCTCACCACCGTGATTGTCTGCGATCTTTGTTGCCAGTGTCCACAATCGAAAGTCACGGCACAGCGACCCGACCCCCGATCCCCCTCCTGGTCGAGTCTATGGATCGCGGCCCGTTTCGCGCCGACGCGCCGTAACCCTCGAACCTGGCCTGAAACCTCGTGTGGCTGCCAGTCTGGTGCCGCCTTCCCCCGGCCCGTTCATCAAGGGGGAAACTGTGCGCATTGTGGTATCTGCGGCTCTGGTGCTGACTACGACGGGTATGTCGGCCGATCCGGGCTTGGACGAAGCGGTCACCGAGCCCAACGTCTTCGCCCACGTCCAGGTCCTGGCCGAAATAGGCAACCAGCACGGCAACCGGGCGGTCGGCACCGCCGGTTACGAGGCCTCGGCGCAGTACGTCGAGCGCGCCCTGGCCGCCGCGGGCTACCAGGTGACCTCCCAGACGTTCACGCTGCCGCACTACCGCGAGGTGAGCCCGGCGGTGCTGGCCACGGCCGCCGGTCCCGTCCAGGCGGCGACCTTCGCCTTCTCCCCTTCGGGCCGGGCCTCGGGCGAGGCCGAGGAGATCGGCCTGGGTTGCTCGTCCACCGACTGGACCGGGTTCCGGCGGGGTTCGATCGCGGTGGCCGACCGTGGTGGTTGTTCGTTCCGGGTGAAGGCGCAGCAGGCCGTGAAGGCCGGGGCGGGCGCCCTCATCGTGGTCAACGACAAGCCCGGTGAGCTGCGCGGATCGCTGGGCGAGCCGGGTCTGCCGCTGCCGGTCGTGGGGGTGGCGCCCGACGTGGAGATCGAGAGCCCGGTGACGGTGGAGACGAACACCACGTCCACCACGAAGGTCAGCCGGAACGTGATCGCGCAGACCGTCCAGGGAGACCCCGACGACGTGCTGATCCTGGGGGCCCATCTCGACTCGGTCGAGGCCGGGCCCGGGATCAACGACAACGGCTCGGGTGTCGGCGTGGTGCTGGAGATCGCCGAGCAGATGGCCCGGATGCGGCCCGAGCGGGCGGTCAGGTTCGCGTTCTGGGGGGCCGAGGAGGTCGGGCTGGTCGGTTCCTCGCACTACGTGAAGAACCTGTCGGCGGAGGAGAAGGCCAAGATCGCCGGGTACGTCAACCTCGACATGGTCGCCAGCGCGAACCACGGCAACGGCGTCTACGACAGCGACAACGCGATCGAGGAGGCCGCCCACGAGTTCTACCGGCTGCGCGGGCTGCCCTCGGAGGAGGTCGCGTTCGACGGCCGGTCGGACTACGGGCCCTTCGTCAAGGCCGGCATCCCGGCGGGCGGCATCTTCTCCGGGGCCGACGACATCAAGACCCCCGGCCAGGCGGCGATGTACGGCGGGACGGCGGACCGCTCGTACGACCCGTGCTACCACAAGGCGTGCGACACGATCGAGAACGTGAACCGGCAGGTCCTGGACGTGAGCGCCGACGCGGTCGCCTACATCGTGGAGCAGCTCGCCTTCACCGGCCGCCCCGTACGATGACGGGATGGAATTGCGGGTTCTGGGGGCATGTCCCCTTGATTGTCCGGATACGTGTTCGTGGGTGGTGACCGTACAGGACGGAAAAGCCACCTCGTTGCGGGGCAACAAGGAGCAGCCCTACACGCGGGGCGCGCTCTGCGTGAAGGTGAACCGCTACCTGGAGCACGCGGCCTCGCCCGACCGGATCCTGCATCCGATGAAGCGGGTGGGGCCGAAGGGCTCCGGGGAGTTCGAGCGCATCACCTGGGACGAGGCGCTCGACATCCTCGCCACGAAGCTGCGGGAGATCGTCGACGTCCACGGCGGCGAGGCGATCTGGCCCTACCAGGGCACCGGCACCCTCGGATTCGTCCAGGGCGAGTCGGGCCAGGCCGGGCGGCGGTTCTGGAACGCCCTCGGGGCCTCCTTCCACAACATGAACATCTGCTCGCGGGCCGGGAACGAGGGCCTGCGGCTGACCCTGGGCACCCCGGCGGGCATGGACCCGGAGACGTTCGCGCTCTCCAAGCTGATCCTGCTCTGGGGCACCAACACCCTGACGTCGGGCCACCACCTGTGGAAGTTCATCCAGGACGCCCGCGCGAACGGCGCGCACGTCGTCGCGATCGACCCGATCAGGACCCGGACCGCCGAGCAGGCCGACGAGCACCTCCCGATCGCGCCGGGCACCGACGGGGCGCTGGCGCTGGGTCTCCTGTACGTCGTCCTCGAAGAAGGCGCGGAAGACACCGACTACCTGGAGAACCACACGCTCGGCTGGGACGAGTTCCGGGCCGAGATCCTCCAGTACCCGCCGTCGCGGGTCGCCGAGATCACCGGCCTGCCCGAAGAGGACATCCGGGCCCTCGGCCGCCGCCTCGCGCACACCCGCCCGACCGGCATCCGCGCCACGATGGGCCTCCAGCGCCACGAGGGCGGCGGTTCGGCGATGCGGCTGATCGCCTGCATCCCCGGTGTGACCGGCGACTGGCGCCACCCGGGCGGCGGGCTGGCCTTCTCGACCTCGGCCCACGTCCCGCTGAAGGTCGACCACCGCCCCGAGCTGCTCCCCCACCCGGTGCGCAGCCTCACGATGACCCGCCTCGCCGACGGCCTCGACGAGTCGGTCAAGTGCCTGTGGGTGTACGGCGCCAACCCGATGGGCTCCACTTCCGACCAGAACCGGATCCGCGAGAAGCTCCTGCGCGACGACCTGTTCACCGTGGTCATGGAGCAGTTCCCCACCGACACCGTCGACTACGCCGACGTCGTGCTCCCGGCGACGATGCAGATCGAGCACCTCGACCTGCACGAGGGCTACGGCCACATGTACCTGATGTGGAACGAGCCTGCCGTCCCGCCGGCGGGCGAGGCCCTGTCGACCACCGAGACCTTCCGCCGCCTGGCCCATCGCATGGGCCTGACCGAACCGGCCCTATACGCCACCGACCTGGAGATCGCGGCCGAACTCCTGGAGGGCACCCCCACGATCCAGCTCGACGAGCTGCGCAAGCGCGGCTGGGCCCGGCTCGACGTGGCCGAGCCCTTCGTCGCGTTCACCGGCGGCTTCCCCACCCCGAGCGGCCGGCTGGAGTTCGTCTCCGACCTGGCCGAGAAGGCGGGCCTGCCGAGGGTCGCCACCTACGTGCCGTCCCTGAGCGCCCGCACCCGGAAGAAGGACGGGATGCTGACCCTGATCACCCCGGCCTCCCACACGTTCCTGAACACGATCTTCGCCAACAACCCGGAGCTGCTCAGACGCTCGAAGGGCCCGACCGTGGTGGTCAACCCGCGGGACGCCGAACCCCGGGGCCTGGTCTCGGGGTCGCGGGCCCGGATCTCCAACCGGTTCGGCGCGTTCGAGGCGTACGTCGAGGTCTCCGACAAGGTGCGCCCCGGGGTGGCCGCCTCGCCGAAGGGCCACTGGCCCAAGCTCAGCGGGGGCGCGAACGCCAACGCCGTGGTCGAGGAGCGCGACGCCGACCTGGGCGAGGGGCCCGTCTACCACGACAACCTGGTCGAGATCAGCCCAGTAGCTTGAACCCCTCGTGGCTCGGGGTGAACCCGAGCGAGGCGTAGAACCGGTGGGCGTCGGGCCGTCGTTTGTCGGTGGTCAGCTGCACGATCCGGCACCCCCGGTCATGCGCCCTGGCCACCGCCCAGGTCATGAAGGCCCGCCCGAGCCCCCGCCCCCGGTGACCGGAGGCGACCCGGACCGCCTCGACCTGGGCCCGCTCTGCCCCGTCGCGCGACAACCCGGGGATGTACGTGAGCTGCATCGTCCCCACCACCTCGCCGTCGACCTCGGCGACCACGATCTCGTTGCGCGGGTCGGCCTCGATGGCGTCGTAGGCGGCCCAGTGACCGGGGCCGACGGGGGTGACGTGGCCCCGGGCCCGGGAGATCGCGTCGTCGGCCAGCAGCTCGACGATGCGGGGCACGTCGTCGCGGGTGGCCGGGCGGAAGGTGGCGGACATGGGCTCCAGGATGCCTCAGGGGGCGGTCAGGGGCTTCCCCGATGCGGGCAAAGCGCCCGATTCGGCACTCTGAATACATGAACGAACTGACTCGACGCGACGAGATGTCGCTCGCCGGCGCGGCCCTGCGTGGCGCGCCCTGGAAGGCCGCGGCCGTCACCGGCGGAGCGGTCGCGACGGCCAGCCTCCTCCTCGGACTCATCACCGGAACGGCCGACCTGGCCTGGGCGCTGGGCGCGGGGGTCACCCTCTTCACCCTGATCGCGGCCATCGGGGCGATCTCCAAGCCCGACTCGGGCGACCGGGTCACCCGGCAGGCCCGGAACTGGTCGCTGCGCCACCCGTGGCGCTTCGCGCTCTACCCGGCGGCCGGCGCGGCGATCCTGATGTACCCGATCGAGCTGGTGCTCGACGGCGACGGGGTCTTCGGCGCGGCGTGGGACGCGGTCTGGGGCGGCGCGTGGATCTACCTGCTGACCGCCATCGTCGCGACCGCCATGCGGGGACGGGCGGCGAAGAACTAGCAGGTGAGGCTGACCGTCTCAGAGTACGAAATAACCGCTTTGGGGGGTTACTGACGGGTAGCATTCCGGTAGAGTTACTCGTCAGTAGCACTCGTATCGGAGGAGCGGTGATGGGCCACTACAAGAGCAACATCCGCGATCTGGAGTTCAACCTCTTCGAGGTCTTCAACCGGGGTGAACTCTTCGGCACCGGGCCGTTCGCGGAGATCGACGAGGAGACCGCCCACGCGATCCTCGACGAGGTAGTCCGGCTGGCCGAGGGGCCGATCGCCGCCTCGTTCACCGACGCCGACCGCAACCCGCCGGTGTTCGACCCCGCCACGGGGAACGTGACGATGCCGAAGAGCTTCGTGGAGTCGTACAACGCCTGGGTCGACGCCGAATGGTGGCGGCTGGAGCTCCAGCCGGAGCTGGGCGGCACCCCCGGCCCGCGTTCGCTGAGCTGGGCCGTCGCCGAGCTGGTGCTGGGCGCCAACCCGGCCGTGTGGATGTTCGCCTGCGGGCCGCAGTTCGCCCACGTGCTCCACAACCTGGGCACCGAGGAGCAGAAGCGGTTCGCCGAGCTGGCCGTCGAGCGCCGCTGGGGCTCCACCATGGTGCTCACCGAGCCCGACGCGGGCTCCGACGTCGGCGCCGGCCGCACCAAGGCGACCCGGCAGGACGACGGCACCTGGCACATCGAGGGCGTCAAGCGTTTCATCACCAGCGCCGAGCACGACATGGCGGAGAACATCTTCCACCTCGTGCTGGCCCGCCCCGAGGGCCACGGCCCCGGCACCAAGGGCCTGTCGCTGTTCCTGGTGCCCAAGTTCCTGGTCGACCTCGACACCGGCGAGCTCAAGGAGCGCAACGGCGTCTACGTCACCAACGTCGAGAAGAAGATGGGCCTGAAGGTCTCCACGACCTGCGAGCTCACCTTCGGCGACAAGCACCCGGCGATCGGCTACCTGGTCGGCGAGGTCCACGAGGGCATCCGGCAGATGTTCACGGTGATCGAGAACGCCCGCATGATGGTCGGCACCAAGGCCATCGCCACGCTCTCGACGGGCTACCTCAACGCCCTCGACTACGCCAAGAACCGCCTCCAGGGCGCCGACCTGACCAAGATGGCCGACAAGACGGCCCCCCGCGTCCCGATCACCGCCCACCCCGACGTCCGCCGCGAGCTGATGCTCCAGAAGGCGTACGCCGAGGGCATGCGGGCGCTGGTGCTCTACACGGCCACCTTCCAGGACTCCATCCAGGTCGCCACGTCCGAGGGCCGCCGCGACGAGATGGCCGAGGCGGTCAACGACCTGCTGCTCCCGGTGGTCAAGGGCGTCGGGTCCGAGCGCTCCTACGAGCTGCTGGCCCGGTCGCTGCAAACCCTGGGCGGGTCGGGCTTCCTGCAGGACTACCCGATCGAGCAGTACATCCGCGACGCCAAGATCGACTCCCTCTACGAGGGCACCACGGCGATCCAGGGCCTGGACCTGTTCTTCCGCAAGATCCTGCGGAACCAGGGCGCCGCGCTGGGCGAGATCCTCGGCCAGATCACGGCCTTCGCCGACTCCGGCGCCGGGAACGGCCGCCTCAAGGTCGAGCGCGGCCTGCTGGGCGACGCCGCCGGCGAGGTCAAGGCGATGGCCGACACCATGGCCGGCTGGGCGATCTCGTCACTGGAGTCGCCGAAGGAGGTCTACAAGGTCGGCCTCAACACCACCCGGTTCCTGATGGCCCTCGGCGACCTGCTCATCGGGTGGCTGCTGCTCCGGCAGGCCGAGATCGCCCTCAAGGCCCTGGAGGGCGCCGACGACGACTTCTACGCCGGCAAGGTCGCCGCGGCGACCTTCTTCGCCGCCAACGTGCTGCCCCGCATCGAGTCGGAGCGGCGCATGCTCACGGCGACCACGCAGGAGCTGATGGACCTGCCGGAGAGCGCTTTTTAACCCAGCGGGAACTGCACCGCCGCCCGGCCCGCCAGGATCGGCTTGATGAAGTCGGCGACCACCTTCAGGTGGACCGGGTGGTCGCGGTAGACGACGTAGTCGTCGGGCGAGTCGAAGTCGGCGACGATGCCAAGATCGGAGTTGCCCTCGTTGATCTTGGCATCGGTGCCGATGACGTAGTTCTTGATCTCTGGAATGTTGGCCGGAAGTGTCTCCAGCCCGGCGACGACGGCGGCCTTCTGATCGTCGGTGGCCTCGTCGACCCAGCGCAGCAGCACAATGTGACGGAACATGGCCGTCAGCCTAGGACGTCGTCCAGTGCCATTCGACGGAGGCCTGCTCCCGGCGGGCCGCCAGCCACTCGGTGAACGCCAGCCGCCCGGCCAGGGCCAGGGTGTCGGCGTCGTTGGCGGCCGGGCGGCGCTCCAGCACCAGGCCGGTCAGGTAGCCGTTCTCGAAGGGCACCGGTCCGATCAGGGTGTCGCGCGGGGCGTGCCGCAGCGGGGCGGGCAGCGCGCGGGCCCGGCGGGTGCCGACCACGACGGCGGCCTCCGGGCAACCGAGCAGCCCGCCCAGGCCGCGCAGGATCTCCCCGTTGACGGGCTGGGAGCTGGTCACCCACATGGCCCTGACCTGGTCGAAATCGTCGAGGTGATGGGCCAGGTAGGCGGGCGCCAGCTCCTCCTCCTTGCGGCGGCGGAACCGGCGGCGACGGGCGATCAGCGTGATGAAGCCCTCGAACTGGCCCCCCGACATGCCCATCTCGGCCACCCACGCCAGGGTCTCGGCCCGGTCGCGCAGCGGCACGCCGTCGCGGAACTCGTCGGCGGCGGCCCGCAGGTCGTCTTCGGTGAGCGGCTCGACGTCGGCGAGCATCTCGGCCCTGATCAGGCAGTAGTCGACGATCTCGTCGTGCACCGCGCGGTCGCGATGGGAGAACTGGCGGACCATCGTGACGGCTTCGGCGATCGGCAGGTGGACCGCGTCGACCCGGACGAGGCAGTCGGCGTCCGATCCCGTGATCACTGACTTCTGCTCCTCTCGGCGAACCGTGCCGCGCGGCGAGGCCCTTTCCGAGGGGGCCCGGCGCCGCCTCGCCGCGCGACGATCAGCGGGCTCCCGGGGCACCGGGGATGTGCGGCCACACCCCCGACGGGAACCCGCCTCCGACGGTAGAAGCCGTCACTTGAGGATCACTGGTGCCGACTTGCAGGACTCTTGTGGTTACGCCCAGGTCAGCATCCGCAGCGGGTCCTCCAGCATGGCGCCGACGTCTCTGAGCACGTAGGAGCCCAGTTCGCCGTCGATCACCCGGTGGTCGAACGACAACGCGAGCGTGGTGACCTTGCGGACCGCGATCTGTCCGTCGACCACCCACGGCAGGTCTCTGATCCGGCCGAACGCCAGGATCGCCGACTCGCCCGGGTTGAGGATCGGAGTGCCCGCGTCGATGCCGAAGACGCCGATGTTGGTGATCGTGACGGTGCCGCCGGACATCTCGGCCGGGGTGCACTTGCCGGCCCTGGCCCGCTCGGTCAGGTCGCTCAGCGCCCTGGCGAGATCGGGGAGGGAGAGCGCCTGGGCGTCCTTGACGTTCGGCACGATCAGGCCGCGCTCGGTGGCCGCCGCGATGCCCAGGTTGACCGACTTCTTGAGGATGATCGCCTCGTCGGTCCAGGTGGAGTTGGCCTGCGGATGCCGCTTCATCGCGGTCACCAGCGCCTTGGCCACCATGAGCAGCGGCGAGACCTTGACCCCGGCGAAGTCGGGCTCCTCGCGCAGCCGGCGCACGGCGTTCATCGTCTCGGTGACGTCGATCTGGAGGAACTCGGTCACGTGGGGCGCGGTGAAGGCGCTGGCCACCATCGCGGCGGCGGTGGCCTTGCGGACCCCGCGCACCGGGATGGTCCCCTGCTCCTCCACGACCAGCGGGACGACGGGCGCGACCTGCGCGGCCAGCACGTCGTCACGGGTGATCGACCCGTTGGGCCCGCTGGGCGAGACGTCGGTGAGGTCGACGCCCAGGTCCTTGGCCAGCTTCCGGACCGGCGGCTTGGCGAGCACGGCCACCCGGGGGGCGGACCCGCCCGGGGACGGGCTCACGGGAGGCGGAACCGGCGGGCTCACCGGCGCCGGAGCGGTCGCGGCCGGGGCCGCCGAGGAGACGTGCCCGGATCCGGCTGTGTGTCCCTTGCGGGCCCGGCGCTTGCTGGGGCCCTGCTTGACGCCGTAGCCGACCAGCACCGGTTCGCGCTTCTGGGGTTCCTCGGGGACCAGGCTCTCGGTCAGCGCCTCCTCGGTGGCGTCGTCGACGGTGATGATGACCCGGCCGACGTCGACCGTCTCACCCTCGGCGACCAGGAGGGCGACCACCTCGCCCTCGTAGGGGGAGGGGAGTTCCACGACCGCCTTGGCGGTCTCGATCTCGACCAGGGTCTGGTGGACCTTCACGGTGTCGCCGACGGCGACGTGCCACCGGACGATCTCGGCCTCGACCAGGCCCTCGCCCACGTCGGGCAGCTTGAAATCACGTTTCATCTGGTGCGCTCCTAGTAGCCGAAGACGCGGTCGACGGCTTCGAGGATGCGGTCGAGGTCGGGCAGGTAGTGGTCTTCCAGCCGCGACGGCGGATAGGGCGTGGAGAACCCGCCCACCCGCAGGACCGGCGCCTCGAGCCGGTAGAAGCACTGCTCGGTCACCCGCGCCGCGATCTCGCCGCCGAGGCCGCTGAAGATCGGCGCCTCGTGGACGACCACGCACCGGCCGGTGCGCTCGACGGCCTCGCGTACGACGGGCATGTCGAGCGGGTTGAGGGAGCGCAGGTCGACGACGCCGATCGATCGCCCGTCTTCTTCGGCCGCCGCGGCGGCCTCCAGGCAGGTCTTCACCATGGGGCCGTAGGCGACCAGGGTGACGTCGTCGCCCTCGCGGACCACGCGGGCCCGGTCGAGCGGCAGGCCGGGGGCGCCGAACTCGACGTCGGCCTTGTCCCAGTAGCGGCGCTTGGGCTCGAAGAACACCACGGGGTCGTCGCAGCGCACCGCGTCTTGGATCATGGTGTAGGCGTCGACGGGGTTGGAGCAGGCCACCACGCGCAGGCCGGCCGTGTGGGTGAAGTAGGCCTCGGGGGACTCGCTGTGGTGCTCGACCGCGCCGATGCCGCCGCCGAAGGGGATGCGTACGACCACGGGGAGTTTGATCTTGCCCAGGGAGCGCAGCGGCATCTTGGCGAGCTGGGTGATGATCTGGTCGGCGGCCGGGAAGACGAAGCCGTCGAACTGGATCTCGCAAACCGGGCGGTAGCCGCGCAGCGCCAGGCCGATCGCGGTGCCGATGATGCCCGACTCGGCGAGCGGGGTGTCGATGACCCGGTCTTCACCGAAGTCCTTCTGCAGGCCGTCGGTGACCCGGAACACGCCGCCGAGCTTGCCGACGTCCTCGCCCATGACGAGCACCTTCGAGTCGGCGTCCATCGCCGCGCGAAGCCCCTCGTTGAGGGCCTTCGCCAAGGTCAGAGTGGTCACTGGGCCCCCTCGAAGCCGGCCAGGTAGGTCGTGAACTGCTCGCGCTCCTCGGCGAGGAGGGCGTGGGGCTCGGCGTAGACGTGGTCGAACATCGCGCCGGGCTGGGGGTCGGGGAGGGCGAGGCAGCGGGCCCGCAGGTCCTTGCCGAGCTGGTCGGCCTCGGCGTCGATCTTGTCGAAGAACTCCTGGTCGGCCAGCTGGTTCTTGAACAGGTAGGCCTTCACGCGCTCGATCGGGTCTTTGAGCTTCCACGCCTCCAGCTCGTCGGCGACCCGGTAGCGCGTGGGGTCGTCGGAGGTGGTGTGGGCGCCCATGCGGTAGGTGAACGCCTCAACCAGGGTCGGGCCGTTGCCCTCGCGCGCGTTGCGCAGCGCCGCCCGGGTGACCGCGAGGCAGGCGAAGACGTCGTTGCCGTCGACCCGGATGCCGGGGAAGCCGAAACCGCTGGCCCGCTTGTAGAGGGGGATCTTCGACTGCTTCTCCAGCGGCTCGGAGATGGCCCACTGGTTGTTCTGGCAGAAGAACACGACCGGCGCGTTGAAGACCGATGCCCAGATGAACGCCTCGTTCACGTCACCCTGGGAGGTGGCGCCGTCGCCGAAGTAGACGATGGTGGCGGCCTCGGCGCCGTCGCGCTGGATGCCCATGGCGTAGCCGACCGAGTGGAGGGTCTGCGAGCCGATGACGATCGTGTAGAGGTGGAAGTTGTGCTCGTAGGGGTCCCACCCGCCGTGGTTGACGCCGCGGAACAGGCCGAGCAGGTGGAGCGGGTCGACCCCGCGGCACCAGGCGACGCCGTGTTCGCGGTAGGTGGGGAAGGCCATGTCGGCGTCGGTGAGCGCGCGGCCCGATCCGACCTGGGCCGCCTCCTGCCCGAGCAGCGAGGCCCACAACCCGAGTTCGCCCTGCCGCTGGAGGGCGACCGCTTCCAGGTCGACCCGGCGCACGAGGACGAGGTCGCGGTAGAGCGACCGGATCTCCTCGGCCGTCAGGTCGATGTCATAGTCGGGATGCTCGACCCGCTCACCTTCGGGTGTGAGGAGCTGGACGAGTTCCGGGGGTGCCGTAGGGGCAGTCATGTGCCACTCCTGCGTTCGGGGCCGTACATGAATGGGGTCTCCATCACGCTTTGGCCAGGTCTAGACGCTTTCGTCCCGATTGGTGGTGGAACGTCCGCGCATGCGGACATAGTGGCAGACATCACTGTCGGCCTCCACACCCTGCTCCACACCTTTCCGGTTCCCCTCCGACCTGCCGCCACACCATCCACAGCCTGTGGATAAGCTTGTCGCGCTCACTCCATCCCCGAGCTCCGTCCCCAAACAGGAGGCACCCCAAGTGGCGCGCGTGATCGTCGATGTCATGCTCAAGCCGGAGATCCTCGACCCACAGGGTCAGGCCATCGCCCGCGCGCTCCCCCGGCTGGGGTTCTCGGGCGTCGCCGACGTCCGTCAGGGCAAGCGTTTCGAGGTCGAAGTCGACGGCCCGGCCGACGACGCGGCGATCGCCGAGGTCAGGAAGATGGCCGAAACTCTGCTGGCCAACACGGTGATCGAAGACTTCGTCGTCCGCGTCGAGGGGTAAAACAGCACATTCCCGTCGGCCCGAACTACGCAAAGCGCCATAAAGGCCTCATCTGTCATCCGTAAACCGGTCTCCTGGACAACCTAAATAACAAGAGCGTCATTTTGCGGTTAGCCCTCATCACACAGGGAAGCTCTGCTTAGGTACCTACGACGACCGGGGAGGGAACCCCGTGGACATCGAGTTCTCGCTCGCTTTGCCAAGGGATGCGGTCGGCATCCCGATGGTCCGTCGCGTGATCGGAGACGCCCTTCGTTCACTCGGCGTGACGGAGGACTGTGTGTCCGACATCCTCCTCGCCACCTCCGAGGCGTGCGCCAACGCGGTGCGGCACGGCGGGCCTTCGGCCCGCTACCAGGTCGAAGCGGCTATAGACGACGGCCGCTGCGAGCTCCGTGTGGTAGACGGCGGTCGCGGGCTCACCGCGATCCCGCAGCGCTACCCCTCAGGCGAGGTCGAGAACGGACGCGGCATCCTCATCATGCAGGCCGTCGTCGATGAGATCTCCTTCGACATCACTCCTGGCAGCGGCACCACCGTGCGCCTCTGCAAGGAACTCGACTGGGATCACGACGCCATCGCCCTATCCATGGCCAAAGACCGCGAACTGGCTGCTGTCTGACCCGCGTTAACCCATCCCACGTGGTCCGATAACCTGAGGCGTACCGCCAGAGACCGCCGGACAAGAGCCGGAGGCTTCGCGTGCGCATTGGAGGATCTCGGACCATGCGGGTGGGCGTCGTCACCTTTCCCGGAACACTCGACGACCAGGACGCGGCGCGGGCGCTGCGGCTGGCCGGTGCCGAGGCCGTGCCCCTGTGGCACGCCGACCACGACCTCAAGGGGGTGGACGCGGTCTTCCTCCCCGGCGGGTTCTCCTACGGCGACTACCTCCGGTGCGGGGCCATCTCCCGGTTCGCGCCCCTGATGACCGAACTCGTGCCCGCCGCGAAGGCGGGACTGCCGGTGCTGGGCACCTGCAACGGCTTCCAGATCCTCTGCGAGGCCCACCTGCTGCCCGGCGCCCTGGTCCGCAACGCGGGCCTCCACTACGTCTGCCGCGACCAGCGAATCAGGGTCGACAACGCCTCGACCGCCTGGACGACCGACTTCGCCGAAGGCCAGGAGATCACCCTCCCGGTCAAGCACGGCGAGGGCCGCTACGTCGCCGACGCCGAGACGCTGGCCGAGCTCGAAGCCTCGGGCCGGGTCGTGTTCCGCTACGCCGGCTCCAACCCCAACGGCTCGCTCAACGACATCGCCGGCATCACCAACGAGGCCGGCAACGTCGTGGGCCTGATGCCCCACCCCGAGCACGCCGTCGAGGAGCTGACCGGCGCCCCCGGCGTCGACGGGCGCGGCTTCTTCTCCTCGATCGTCCGGAAGCTGGTGAACGCGTGAGCGCTTCTCAGGAACATCGCATGCCGACTTCTGCGATGTCGGTCGACACCGTCAAGCGGGCCGCGCAGACCCCCGACGAGCGCATGCCGTTCGCCGAGCTCGGCATGAAGCAGGACGAGTACGACCGCGTGGTGACCATCCTCGGCCGCCGCCCGACCGGCTCTGAGCTGGCCATCTACTCGGTCATGTGGAGCGAGCACTGCTCCTACAAGTCGTCCAAGGTGCACCTGCGCCAGTTCGGCACCAAGGCCCCCAAGTCCGAGGCGCTGCTGGTCGGCATGGGTGAGAACGCGGGCGTCGTCGACATCGGCGACGGCTGGGCGGCCACCTTCAAGATCGAGTCGCACAACCACCCCTCCTACGTGGAGCCCCACCAGGGCGCGGCCACCGGGGTCGGCGGCATCGTCCGCGACATCATGTCGATGGGCGCCCGGCCGGTCGCGGTGATGGACTCGCTGCGGTTCGGCGGCCTCGACCAGGGCGACACCCGCCGGGTGCTGCCGGGCGTGGTCGAGGGCATCTCCCACTACGGCAACTGCCTGGGCCTGCCCAACATCGGCGGCGAGGTCGTCTTCGACCCCTGCTACATCGGCAACCCGCTGGTCAACGCGCTGTGCGTGGGCCTGCTGCGGAAAGACCAGATCAAGCTGGCCACCGCCCCCGGGCCGGGCAACAAGGTCATCCTGTTCGGCGCCCGGACCGGCGCCGACGGCATCGGCGGCGCCTCGGTGCTCGCCTCGGCGACCTTCGAGGACGAGTCGCAGGCCAAGCGGCCGGCCGTCCAGGTCGGCGACCCGTTCATGGAGAAGCTGCTGATCGAGTGCTGCCTGGAGCTCTACCAGGCCGACGTGGTCGTCGGCATCCAGGACCTCGGCGCGGCCGGGGTGTCCTGCGCGACCACCGAGCTCGCGGCCAAGGGCACCGGCGGCATGAACGTCGACCTCAACCTCGTCCCGCTGCGCGACCCCACGCTGCGGCCCGAGGAGATCCTGATGAGCGAGTCGCAGGAACGCATGATGGCCGTGGTCACGCCCGGCGACATCGCCGCGTTCCTGGCGATCTGCGAGAAGTGGGACGTGCCGGCGACCGTCATCGGCGAGGTGACCGACACCGGCCGCCTGGTCATGACGTGGGACGGCGAAGTGATCGTCGACATCCCGCCGGGCACCGCCGCCGACGACGGCCCCGTCTACGAGCGGCCCTTCCACGAGCCGCTGGGCCAGCACGACCTCAACCTCGACACCCCCGACTCGCTGGAACGGCCGTCCGACCTGCGGACCACCCTGCTCCAGCTGATCGCGTCGGCGAACCTCTCGTCGCGCGAGTGGGTGACCTCGCAGTACGACCGCTACGTGCGCGGCAACACCGTGCTCGCCCAGCCGGCCGACGCCGGCCTGCTGCGGGTCAGCGAGGTCATGCCGGGCGCCGAGGAGACCACCCGGGGCATCGCCCTGGCGACCGACGGCAACGGGCGTTACGCCAAGCTCGACCCCTACGCGGGCGCGCAGCTGGCGCTGTCGGAGGCCTACCGGAACGTGGCCGTGACCGGGGCGACCCCGCTCGCGGTGACCAACTGCCTCAACTTCGGCTCACCCGAAGACCCCGAGGTCATGTGGCAGTTCGCCGAGGCCGTGCGCGGCCTGGCCGACGCGTGCAAGACCCTGGGCGTGCCGGTGACCGGCGGCAACGTGTCGTTCTACAACCAGACCGGTTCGGCCGCGATCAACCCGACGCCCGTGGTGGGCGTGCTGGGCGTGATCGACGACGTCGCCAAGCGCGTGCGGTCGGGCTTCCCCGCCGCCGGGCTGCGGGTGGTGCTGCTGGGCGCGACCTACGACGAGTTCGGCGGGTCTGAGTGGGCCCACGTCGCCCACGACCACCTGGGCGGGCTGCCGCCCCGGGTGAACCTGGAGGCCGAGCGCGACCTGGCGGCCGTGCTCACCGAGGCGTCCAAGCAGGGCCTGCTCGAAGGGTCCCACGACCTGTCCGACGGCGGTCTGGGCATCGCGCTCGCCGAAGCCTGCCTGGCCCAGGGGGTCGGCGCGACCGTCTCCCTGCCCGGCGGCGACGCGTTCGTCGACCTGTTCTCCGAGTCGGCGGCGCGGGCGCTGGTCTGCCTCAAGCCGGAGAACTTCGAGACGCTGACCGACCTGTGCGCCCGCCTCGACGTGCCCTGCTACGGCCTGGGCGAGACCGGCGGCGACAGCCTGGTCGTCGAGGGCGTGCTGGAGGCCACGGTCGCCGAACTGCGCATGTCCCACGAGGCCACGCTTCCGGGCGTGTTCGGCTGACCTTTTCGTACCCGGAAAAAGAGCCCCTCCGGCGCCGGAATCCAGCGCGCGGCTCTGTCTTGAGCACGTCGTACAACTGAAAAAGAGCCCCTCCGGCGCCGGAATCCAGCGCGCGGCTCTGTCTTGAGCACGTCGTACAACTGAAAAAGAGCCCCTCCGGCGCCGATCCGGAGGGGCTCTGTCATGTGTACGAGCATCGAGGCCCCCACGACCCCAACGCCTGTTACATCAGGTGACAGAGAGATAGACGAGCCAGGTGTGCCGTTGGATGTCAGCGGAACATCACGTCTTCGCATCGGTGAACGCGTATTAATCCCTGGTATGGCCTCTTCGCGTTGGCCGCGCTCCCAGGCACAGGAATAATCAGCACCGTTCGGGAGGAACCCGCACTTCAAGCCCAAGGCTGACCTCCGGAGGATCTCCGTGGCCTCGAACGACCAAGACCCCTTCCTGCCGCCGGCGACGCAGCCGGTGCGAGGGGTCGTCTGGTTCATTCACATGATCGTGCCGATGCTGGGCCTGTGGTTGCTGCTGGCCCACCCGGTGGACGAGGACCCGCACACGGTCGACCTCGACCACGTCTGGCAGCACAACCCGAGCCACTTCTGGCTGGTCCTGGTCGTCGCCGGGATCAACCTGGTGCTCGGCGTGCTGATCAGCCAGGCGTCGGCGCGGCGCAGGGACGCCCGGCTGCTCCTGGTGTCGCTGGTCTTCCTGAGCAGCGCGGGGTTCTTCACCCTCCACGCGCTGAGCACCCCGGCCGTCATCCTCCCGGGCGCGACGGTCGGATTCGACCTGGCCCACCCGGTCGGCCTGATGATCGCCTCGGTGTTCGCCTTCCTCTCGGGCCTGCCGCTGAACGACCGGCAGGGCGAGACGGTGCTCAAGCTCCAGCTTCCGCTGCGCATCGCGGTGGGCGTGCTGCTGGTCGCCTGGGGCGTCGCGTCGCTGGTGCCGGGCCTGACGCCGCTGACCGACAAGCTCCCGCCCGGCGGCATCGGCCTCGGTTTCTGGGGGCTGATCGGGGTCTTCCTGTACGTCGCCGCCGCCGTCATGATGTTCCGCCTGCACCGCAAGCGGCCGGCCGCCGTGCTGATCTCCCTGATCACCGCCTACGCGCTGCTGGCTGAAGTGATGATCGCCGGGATCGAGCACCGGAACTGGGCCCTGTCGTGGTGGCTCTGGCACGTGCTGCTGACGCTGGCGTTCTTCTTCGTGGCCTACTCGGCCTACATCCAGTTCCGGCGTGAGGGGTCGAGCAGCGGCCTGTTCGACGCGGTCACCCTGTCGGCGACCGCCCGGCGCATCCAGGCCCAGTACGAAGAGGCCCTGGAGGAGCTCGTCTCCCACCTGCGCCGCCGGACCGAGTCGGGGGTGCCGGTCGCGACGCGGCTGGCCGGGCGGTTCAAGCTGACCGAGGGCCAGGCGGCGGTGCTCGACCGGGCCGGCGCGGCGCTGGCGAACGAGCGGGAGTTGTCCGAGCGGCTGGGCGCGCTCGTCGAGGTCGGCGGCCGGGCCCGGGTCGGGCTGCCGGAGTCGGAGCTGCTGTCGGAGTCGCTGCGGCGGGTGCGGGAGGCGTACGGGGACGTGCGGGTGAGCGTCATGAACGACGGCGCGCTGACCCCGCTCGGCCCGCGCGGCGCGCCCACGCTGACCACCCGGGAGATGGCCACGCTGACGAGCGGGTCGCCGATCGAGATGTCCGGTTCGGTGGTCCACCCGCTGACCGTGAAGGGCCACCTGGCGGGCGCGCTGGCCGTCCCGGTCGGCCAGACCTCCCAGGACGCCGCCCTGGCCGCCACCCTGGCCACCCAGCTCTCCATCAGCCTGGAGAACGCCCGGCTGTACGCCGAGCTGGAGACCCTCTTCCGCGCGTACATGTCCCCCGACGTCGCCAAGAGCCTGCTGGCCGACCCGAACAAGGCCGCGCTCGGCGGTTCGCTGACCGAGGTCACCGCCCTCTTCGCCGACCTGCGCGGATTCACCACGTTCTCCGAGAAGGTCGCGCCGGGCGAGATCGTCGACATGCTGAACCGCTTCCACACCGCGGCGGTGCCGTGCATCCTCGGCAACGGGGGCACGATCGTGCAGTTCGTCGGCGACGCCCTGCTGGCCCTGTTCAACGCCCCCGCGCCGCAGGCCGACCACGCGCGGCGGGCCGCGCAGGCGGGCCTGGAGATGCAGCGGGCGGCGGCCCGGGTGTCGGCCGAGGTGCTGCGCGAGCAGGAGGCCGGGTTGTTGTCGGAGGTCGAGTGGCCCAAGTTCCGGGTCGGCGTCAACACCGGGCAGGCGCTGGTCGGCAACATCGGCAGCCCCGAGTTCCGCGGCTTCAACGCGATGGGCGACGCGGTCAACGTCGCGGCCCGGCTCCAGGCGCTGGCCGAGCCCGGGTCGGTGGTGATCGGCCAGTCGACCTACGACCTGCTCGGCCGGGCCGACGTCGTCTCGCTGGGCGACCTGTCGCTCAAGGGCAAGGACAACACCGTGCACGCCTACGTCCTGCGGGGCGTGGAGATCGATTTTACGAACGACCATGATTGACCCAAAACTGGACGACATGAAATCACCGGAGCCAGGAGAGTTCCTGGCCCTCCTCACCGCCGAGGAGATCGCCGACCTCCGGGCCGCCGGGCGGCCCCGGCAGTGGGAGCGCGGCGAGACCGTCATGACCGAGGGCGACACCAACGACTGGGTGATCGTGCTGACCTCGGGGCGGGTGAAGGTGTCGTCCCACACGGCGGGCGGCACCGAGGTCGTCCTCGCGGTACGCGGGCCCGGCGCCCTGCTGGGCGACATGTCGGCCGTCGACGGGGGCCCGCGCTCGGGCACCGTCACCGCGCTGGAGCCCATCGAGGCCATCGTGGTCCGCGACTTCGCGGCGTTCCTGCGCGAGCACGGCCGCATCGCCGTCCTGCTGCTCCAGCTCATCACCGGCCGGCTGCGCGACGCCGACCGCAAGCGGGTCGAATACGGCGCGTTCGACACCACCGGCCGGGTCGCCACCCGCCTGGTCGAGCTGGCCGAACGCTACGGCGAGCAGACCCCTGGGGGCGTGAGAGTCATGCTGCCGCTCTCCCAGGACGAACTGGCAGGCTGGACCGGCGCGTCGCGCGAGGCCGTCAGCAAGGCTCTCAGGAGCCTGCGCGACCGGGGCCTGATCGAGACCGGCCGCCGCCGCGTGATCATCTACGACCTGGACGGGCTGCGCAAGAGAGCGCGGTGAGATACGCCTGGCGGGTCTGCCTGGTCACCAGCCTCGGGCTGATCCTCATCGGCATGTCGGGCAGCACGCTGAACGTCGCGTTACCCGTCGTCGTCCGGCACTTCCACGCCTCGCCGTTCGCGTCGAACTGGATCCTGCTGTCGTTCATGCTGGTAAACACCGCGACGCTGGTGTTCTTCGGCCGGGTGGCCGACCTGCTGGGGCGGCGCGGGGTCTACCTGACCGGGTTCGCCATCTTCACCGCCGCCTCGGCGCTGGCGGGGCTGGCCCCCGACGTGGGCGTGCTGATCGCGATGCGGGCGCTGCAGGCGATCGGGGCCTCGATGATCCTGGCCAACGGCACGGTCATCATCACCGACGCCTTCCCGCCCGACCGGCTCGGCCAGGGCATGGGCGTCTACATCGGCACGCTCTCGATCGCGCAGCTGGCCGGGCCGACGGTGGGCGGGCTGATCGCCGACACGCTGGGCTGGCGGTGGATCTTCTGGGTGAACGTGCCGGCCGGGCTGCTGGCGCTGGTCGCCGGGCTGCTCATCCTGCGGCCGGGGTCCCCGCGCCGGCGGGCGCCGATCGACGCCGCCGGGAACCTGGTGATCTTCGCGCTGCTGTCGGCCGCGCTCTACGCGGTGACCGAGGGCTCGCTGGCCGGCCTCGCGGTCGCGGCGGCGCTGGCGCCGGTGTTGTTCGTGGTGGAACGCCGGGCGCCCGACCCGATCCTGAACGGCGCCCTGTTCGGGGCGCCGTTGCTGGTGTTCTCCAACCTGGCCGCGTTCTGCGCCGCGCTGGCCCGCTCGTCGCTGATCCTGCTGGCGGGGCTCTACTTCCAGGCGGCGCGCGGGGTCGACGCGCTCCAGGCCGGGCTGGCGATCCTGCCGGTGCCGGCCGGCATGGCGCTCGCCTCGCCCCTGGCCGGGGCGCTGGCGCGGCGGCTGGGGGCCTACGCGGTGTCGGTGGGCGGGGCGGTGCTCGCGGCGGCCGGGCTGGCGGTGCTGGCGCTGTCGACCGAGGCGTCCTATCCGGTGATCGCGGCCGGGCTGTTCCTGGCCGGATGCGGGAACGGGACCTTCCTCACGGGCAACACCACGCAGATCATGAACGTGCTGCCGGCGGGCAGCCTCGGGGTGGTCAACGGGTTCCGGCTGACGATCCAGAACGTCGGCACCTCGCTCAGCGTGGCGACCACGCTGACCCTGCTGACCGGGGCGGTGACGCCGGAGATCCGGGCGCAGGTCTACCAGGCGACGCTGGCGCGGTTGTCGCCCTCGGCGGTGGAGCAGCTGATGGGGGGCTTCCGGCTGACGTACACGGCGCTGTTCTGCGTCAGTCTGGCCGGAGCGTTGTGCGCCGCGCTCGCGCGGCCATCGTCTCGACCCCGGCCATGAGCAGGTCGACGCCGTAGGCGTAGTAGGCGGCCACGTCGGTCTCGTCTTCCCAGGTCTTGGCGAACTCCATCAGCAGCGGGAACCGCTCGGCCGACAGGTTCTCCAGTTCCAGGCGCTTGCGCCGCCGCCATTCGCGCGCCTCGGCGGGGCTGAGCGGCGTCGGGCACACCGGCGCGCCGCCGACCAGGCCGATCACGCCCGCCAGCAGGTAGGACGAGACCAGGAAGCCCTCCTGGACGGTGAAGCCGCCCCGCCGGAGCAGTTCGAGGGCCATGTTGGTGGCGACGTTGAAGCTGTCGACGCGGTGCTTGTCGACGGTGTGGAGCAGGGTGGCCAGCGCCGGGTGCCGGTCGAGCAGCACGACCAGGCGCTCGACCACCCCCCTGACCTGCACGTGCCACTCGGGCTCGTCGGTGACGTCGGCGAGGATCTGCGCCAGCAGATGGTCGGCCACGCCCGCGAGCAGTTCGTCCTTGTTCTTGAAATGCCAGTAGAGGGCCATCGGCGTGACGCCGAGCTCCTGGGCGAGCCGCCGCACGGTGACGGTCTCGAGCCCCTCGGCGTCGATCAGGTCGATGGCCCGTTCGACGACTGATTCACGGCTCAGCTTCTCGGGTGCCACTTGACAACTATACGACGTACAAGCTGAGCTATGCACTGTACATGTACGCCGTACAAGTACTCCGTATAGGGGGCCTGGGAAATGCGATCAAGATGGTGGGTGCTCGCGGCCGTGTCGCTGGCGACCTTCATGACTTACCTCGACAACAACGTGGTCAACGTCGCCCTGCCGACGATCGAGCAGGACCTGGGGCTGACGCTCGCCGGGCTCGAATGGATCGTGAGCGGCTACATCCTGGCCTTCGCCGGGCTCCTGCTCGCCGGTGGACGGCTGGCCGACGTCTTCGGCCTGCGGGTCATGTTCTTCATCGGGCTGGCCGTGTTCACCGCCTCCTCGGTCGCCGCCGGGCTGGCCGGGTCGCAGGAGACGCTGATCGCCGCGCGGGTCGTGCAGGGAATCGGCGCGGCCCTGGTGACGCCCACGTCGCTGGCGCTGATCAGGGCCACCTTCGTCGACGCGCGCGAACGCGCCACGGCCGTGGGCATCTGGGGCGCGGTCTCCGCGCTGGCGCTGGCCGTCGGGCCGCTGACCGGCGGCGTGCTCAGCGAGAACATCAGCTGGGGCTGGATCTTCCTGATCAACCTGCCCATCGGCGTCGCCGTGGCCGTGATCGCCGCGGTCGCGCTGCCCGCCAGCGTGCGCGCCCGAGGGGTCCGCATCGACGTGCCGGGCGTGCTCAGCTCCTCGCTCGCGCTGTTCGCGCTGACCTTCGCGCTCATCGAGGGCGAGGGCGAGGGCTGGACCTCCGGGCTGATCCTGGGCTCGTTCGCGCTGGCCGCCGTCGCGTTCGCGGCGTTCCTGGTGATCGAGTCGCGCAGCCGCCAGCCCATGATCGACCTGCGCCTGTTCCGCTCACGCGTGTTCAGCGGCGGCCTGCTGTCGATGGGCCTGTGGGCGTTCGGCGTGTTCGGGATCTACTTCTTCACCGCGATCTACCTGCAGAGCGCGCTCGGCTTCAGCCCGACCGAGGCCGGGGCCGGCTTCGTGCCGATGGCGCTGCTCATGGCGGCCGTCGCGGTCTTCTCACCGCAGCTGGCCCGGCGCATCGGCACCGGCCCCTCGGTCGCCGCCGGCCTGGCCCTGATGGTCGTCGCGATGGCGGGCCTGTCGAGCACCGGCGCCGGCTCGGGCTACCTCGACCTGCTGCCCTGGTTCCTGCTCTTCGGCGCGGGCGGCGGCATGCTCGTGCCGCTCACCGACGTGATCATCGGCGCGGTGCCCGCCGGCCGGGCCGGGATCGCCTCTGGGACGCTCAACGTCTCCCGCGAGGTCTTCGGGCTGCTCGGGATCACCATCCTGGGCGCGATCCTGAACGCCCGGCAGACCGCCCCGACGATGGCCGCGTTCCTGGACGCCTACCAGTTCACGCTGCTCATCGCCGCGGCGATCGTGCTGATCGGGGTCCCGGTCGCCCTCTACGCCCTCCGCAAGGACCGGACCGCCGAGACGACGGTCACCGAGGACGAACGAGACCCCGCGCTGGTCTAGCTGCCGATCTTCCTGCCCTGCTTGTGCCAGGCCACCACGACCGACGGACGGGGCTGCGAGGTCCCGCCGTCGGGGAAGTGGGAGATCGGGGCGGCCGGCGAGGCGCCGGTGCCCTCACCCGGGTGCTGCACGGCGACGAAGACCGACTTCTGGTCCTCCGACACCATCGGACCGCAGCACTCGGCGCCCTTGGGCATGGTGAGGAACTGACGCACGTGGCCCTTGTCCTTGCCGCGGACCGGCACGGCGAACAGGCCGTCGTGGGTCCCCAGGGCGTTGCCGTCGGTGGAGATCCACAGGTTGCCGTCGTTGTCGAAGGCCACGTTGTCGGGGCAGGAGATCGGCGAGACCTTGGTCTTGTCGAAGCCGCCGAAGTAGGTGCCCGGGTCGGTGGGGTCGCCGCAGACCAGCGGCAGGTTCCACGCGAAGGTGGTCGCGCCGGCGTCGTCGCGGTTCTCGGCGATCTCGAGGATGTGGCCGTGCCGGTTGTTGAAGCGCGGGTTGGCCTCGTCGACGACCTGGCTGGGCAGGGTGCGCGCGGTGTTGTTGGTCAGGGCGACGAACACGGTGCCGGTGACCGGGTTGCGCTCCATGTCCTCGGGACGGTCCATCTTGGTCGCGCCGACCTTGTCGGCGGCCAGGCGGGTGAAGACCAGGACCTGCTCGTAGGTCATGCCGTCGACGTAGGACTTGGTGCCGCTGACCAGCGGGATCCACTTGCCGACGCCGTCGAACGCCTTGTCGGAGGGCAGCTTGCCGGTGCCGTCGATCTCGGCGGCCGGGCTGTCGCCGGTGAACTTGGCGACGTACAGGGTGCCGTTGTCGAGCAGCGTGCGGTTGTGCCGGTCGTTGCCCGGGATGTAGCGGTCACGCGAGACGAACTTGTAGATGTACTCGAACCGCGAGTCGTCGCCCATGTACGCGACCAGACGGCCGTCGCGGCTGATCGTCGTGGTGGCCGCCTCGTGGGCCATGCGGCCGAGGGCGGTGCGCTTGATCGGGGTGCCGGTCGGGTCGGTCGGGTCGATCTCGACGATCCAGCCGAAGCGGTTGGCCTCGTTGGGGTGCTTGCCCAGGTCGAAACGCTCGTCGACGCGGTCCCAGCGACGACCGCCGAGGGCGGCGGGGAAGGCGTACCGGGTCAGGCCGGCCTGCGCTTCCGCGGGCGCCTTGGCGGCGTTCACGAAGTACTGGTTGAAGTTCTCCTCGGCGGTCAGCACGGTGCCCCACGGGGTGGTGCCGCCGGCGCAGTTGTTCAGCATGCCCTTGACGACGCGGCCGCTCGGGTCGGCGGCGGTCTTCAGGTAGCTGGAACCGGCGGCCGGGCCGGTGAACTTCATCGGGGTGTGGGCGGTGATGCGCCGGTTGTAACGGCGCGAGCCGGAGGTGACGAGCTCCCAGCGCCCGGAGTTGCCGCTCCGCTTGATCTCGACGACCGAGCCGCCGTGGGCGTTCATCGCGATGTTGATCTGCTCGGCGGTGGCGTTGTCGCCGTTGGTGTAGCCCCGGAACATCAGCTCTTCGTTGGTGTACTCGTGGTTCACCCACAGCAGGCCGCGGTCGCGGCCCAGCTGGAACAGCGTCACGAAGTCGCAGTTGTAGCCGAACTGCTTGGCCTGCGCCTCGGGCGTCTGGGCCTCGAAGTCGAAAGCCGGCGCGCCCGGGACGACCGGGTCGCCCCAGCGGACCACGACGGCGGCCTGGTAGCCGTTCGGCACCGTGACCTGGTCGTTGGTGTTCGGAGCAACCGGGGTGAAGGTCAGGCCGCCCTTGTAGGGGTGGGAGCCGCCGCTGTTCCAGTTGCCGCCCTTGTTCCACCAGTCGAGGGTGAACTTGTCGTCGGCGGCGGCGGGCGTCGCGGCGGCGGCGCCGACGGCCCCGGCCGACAGGACCAGCGCGCCCAGCGCACCGGCGCGCAGCGCGCCGCGGCGGGACATCTCGCTGACGATGTCGCCGAAGTAGGCGTTCTCACTCGTGTTGGGGACCTCGTGGAAACAGGCGTCGCCACAGCGGTATTTGCACGTCATGGCGCTGCGGCCGCCCGGGTGGGCCGGGGTCAGCAGCGGCAGGGATCGACGCGGTGACGGGTTCGTCACAGCTCCTCCAAAAAGGGTCGCGCGGGATCGAGGGAACGGCCCAGACGGCGCAGGTCCCCGCCCGGACCGTATTGTTGGCGGCCGAAGTGACGGTGAACATCATTCGCCTGGTCGGTGAACGATCCCCAGGGGTCACAATAGGCACATGCCGCCCCGCCGCCAGGATCCCGCGCGCGTTCGCGCAGCTCTCGATGCCCAGTTGGCAGATCTGGGCCTGCCGCCGTTCGACGGCCCCGACAATGCCGCGGGTCCCGCCGTGGTCTCGGCGGTGCTGGCGGCGTACGGCCGGGAGACGGCCCCTCAGCGGGAGGCGCTGGGCGCGGCCGTGCGGTACCTGCTGGAGGAGCTCGTGGCCAGGGCGCCCGGCCGGACCGTCGAGGTGCGGGTGCCGCCGTTCGCGGCCGTGCAGTGCGTCGAGGGCCCCCGGCACACCCGGGGCACCCCGCCCAACGTGGTCGAGACCGACCCCCGCACCTGGATCGCGCTCGCCACCGGCCGGGAGGGCTGGCCGGCGGCGGTGGCCGACGGGCGGGTCAGGGCGAGCGGCGGCCGGGCCGACCTGTCGCCCTACCTTCCGATCTTCTAGTAGCCGCCCTCCGAGACCGGCGCGTTGATCTTCCGCTGGACGCACTGCTGCGACGACTCCTGCGTCGGGTGCAGCCGGGTGTCGAAGCACTCCGCGAGGTTGTTCTTGTTGGCCCAGTTGACCACCACGCCGATGATGATCGCCCCGATCACCAGCGTCAGGATGCTCAGGATCAGGCCGACGACGGCGCGTCCCTTGTTCGACCGCTTCGCTATCGCGATGACGCCGACGATCACGCCGGCCACCGCCGCCAGCAGCCCGAGGCCGCAGACCAGCAGCAGCACGATCGCCAGGATGCCCAGCACCAGCGCGGCCGTGCCCAGCCCGCCCTTGGCGGGGGGCTTGTCGGCGTAGGGCGCCGACGGGTAGGGCGCCTGCGGGTAGGAGGTCGGCTGGTAGGGGGAGCCCGCCGGCGGTGTCCCATAAGGCGCCTGCGAAGGCGGCTGTCCCCCATAGGGCGGCGGTTCAGGCCGATTCTCCGGCTGGTGCTCCGGCCTGTTCTCCGGCCGGCCCGGGTCGGGCCCGAGAGAGCCGCCCGGGTGCTGTTGGGCGCTGAAGACGGCAGTGTCCTCGGCGTCCGGCGACGGCCTGCCCGGGGCCTGTTCGGGCGGAACGTCCCAGGGCATGCGCCGCTTGGGCTGGTCGTCCCTCGGCTCGTCAGGAGTGGTCATGTTCCTGTCACTTCCCCTGCGGGGCCGGGGGTACGGCGGCCGACACGGCAAAGCGCTGGTGATCGTTTCGCCGTGTTCAGGCCACCCGGGGGTCCGAGCAGCCAAGAGGCCGAAATAGACTCAAGCATGTGCTGAAGGGCGACGGCCATCTGAGCCATGACCTTGACCCCCTCGACCAAGGCCCGAAAGACGCCTGTGGCGTCTTCGGCGTCTGGGCTCCGGGGGAGGACGTCTCCAAACTCACCTACTACGGGCTGTACGCGTTGCAGCACCGCGGGCAGGAGTCCGCGGGCATCGCGGTCAGCGAGGGCAGCCGCATCCTCGTCTACAAAGACATGGGCCTGGTGGCCCAGGTCTTCGACGAGTCGATCCTCGGCACCCTCAAGGGACACCTGGCCATCGGCCACTGCCGCTACTCCACCACCGGTTCGAGTGTGTGGGAGAACGCGCAGCCCACACTGAGCTCGACCGACGTGGGCGGCCTCGCGCTGGCCCACAACGGCAACCTGATCAACACCGGCGAGCTCGCCGAGCGGGTGGCCCCCGGCACCACCAGGGCCACCACCGACACCGAGATCCTCACCGCCATCCTGGCCAAAGACCGCGACGAGCCGATCGACGACGCGGCGGCCCGCCTGCTCCCGGCGGTGCGCGGCGCCTACTCACTCGTCTTCATGGACGAGAAGACGCTCTACGCGGCCCGCGACCCCCAGGGCATCCGTCCGCTCGTCCTGGGCCGTCTGGAGCGCGGCTGGGTGGTGGCCTCCGAGACGGCGGCCCTCGACATCGTCGGCGCGACGTTCCTGCGCGAGGTCGAGCCCGGTGAGCTCCTCACCATCGACGAGCGCGGGGTCAAGTCGCAGCGGTTCGCGCCGGCCGACCCCAAGGGCTGCCTGTTCGAGTACGTCTACCTGGCCCGCCCCGACACCACGATCGCCGGGCGCGGCGTCCAGGCGACCCGGGTCGAGGTCGGCCGCCGGCTGGCCAGGGAACACCCGGTCGACGCCGACCTGGTGATCCCGACCCCCGAGTCGGGCACCCCGGCCGCGATCGGCTACGCCGAGCAGAGCGGCATCCCCTACGGCCAGGGCCTGGTGAAGAACTCCTACGTCGGCCGGACCTTCATCCAGCCGTCCCAGACGATCCGCCAGCTCGGCATCCGGCTGAAGCTGAACCCGCTGAAGGAGATCGTCCAGGGCAAGCGCCTGGTCGTGGTCGACGACACGATCGTGCGCGGCAACACCCAGCGGGCGATCGTGAAGATGTTGCGCGAGGCCGGGGCGACCGAGGTCCACGTGCGCATCTCGGCCCCGCCGGTGGCCTGGCCCTGCTTCTACGGCATCGACTTCGCCACCCGCGCCGAGCTGCTGGCCGGTTCGATGAACGTCGAGGAGATCCGCGAGCACCTGGGCGCCGACTCCCTCGGCTACATCTCGATGGAGGGCCTCACCGAGGCCACCACCATCCCGGCCCAGAAGCTCTGCCGGGCCTGCTTCGACGGCAGCTACCCCATCCCGATCGACCAGGACAAGGTCGGCAAGTACGTCCTGGAGGCCCGCGCATGACCTCGTACGCCGCCGCCGGTGTCGACATCGAGGCCGGTGACCGCGCCGTCGAGCTGATGAAGTCGAAGGTGGCCCGGTCCCGGCGTCCCGAGGTCGTCGACGACGCCAGCGGGTTCGCCGGCCTGTTCGACGTGTCGGCGCTGCTGAAGTTCCGCCGGCCGCTGCTGGCGACCTCGACCGACGGGGTCGGCACCAAGGTCATGCTGGCCTCCAAGCTCGGCAAGCACGACACGATCGGCATCGACCTGGTCGGCATGGTCGTCGACGACCTGGTGGTCTGCGGCGCCGAGCCGCTGTTCATGACCGACTACATCGCCTGCGGCAAGGTGGTGCCCGAGCGCATCGCCGAGATCGTCGGCGGCGTGGCCGAGGGCTGCCGCCAGGCCGGCTGCGCCCTGGTCGGCGGCGAGACCGCCGAACACCCGGGCGCGATGGGAGCCGACGAATACGACCTCGCGGGCGCCGGCACCGGCGTGGTCGAGGCCGACGAGCTCCTCGGCCCCGACCGGGTGCGCGCGGGTGACGTGGTTCTGGCCATGGCGTCATCCGGGGTCCACTCCAACGGCTACTCCCTGGTCCGCCACATCATCAAGACGGCAGGTCTCGATCTGGAGTCGCACGTCGCCGAGTTCGGCCGGACCCTGGGCGAGGAACTGCTCGAACCCACCCGGATCTACTCGCTCGACTGCCTGGCCCTGACCCGCCACGTGCCGGTGCGGGCCTACGCCCACATCACCGGCGGCGGCCTGACCGCCAACCTGGCCCGTTCGCTGCCCGGGAGTGTCGACGCCGTTCTCGACCGTTCGTCGTGGACGGTCCCGCCGGTCTTCACCGTCCTCGGCGAGGCCGGGAAGGTGCCGGGGGCCGAGCTCGACAAGACCTTCAACCTGGGCGTCGGCATGGCCGCGATCGTCCCGGCGGAAGACGCCGGCAAGGCGCTGGAACTGCTCGCCGGTCGCGGCGTGCCCTCCTGGGTGCTCGGCGAGATCGTGCCGGGCACGGGCGAAGCGCGATACCGCTGATCACCATGCGCGAAGAGCCCGGCGGCGGCCGCCGGGCTCGGGAAACACGAAAGGCCGCCTGGCGGTTGGTTGCCACCGGGCGGCGCTTTCGGTCTCGTATGGAAATGGCTGTATGCACTCCGGTCACCCGGAGCGCGGGACCCTCACGAGGTCGCGCGGAAAACACCCGGCGTGGCGAACCGCGCCGGGCGTGATCAACGCTGGGTCAGGTGCCGCTCAACGACGGCCCCCGGATGAGGAGTCGTCCTCATCATCCTCGTCATCGACGTTGGCGTAGTCGGCGTACCGCTCGGCCAACTCGTCATAAGGGTCGGGTTCGTCTGTGCGGTCGGAATCGACATGCTCCTCGACTCCGAGCTCCGCGCGCAGGCGCTCAAGATCGGTGCCGCCGCTGTTGTACTTCAGCTGGCGGGCAACCTTGACCTGCTTGGCCTTGGCTCGGCCGCGCCCCATTGGCTCGACCCCCTCATGCGGGGTCGTGCCCGACCCCTCGTCGCTAACGCACCACGCACTGACGCCACCTGACTTTGGACGTCAGCCATTCGTTCGCCTACAACCGTACCTGTTTTGCGCCCCGCTCGGTACGCCGTATGCGCGTCGGCGGTCACCGGCCCAGCCAAATACCCCTAAGCCGTCCGACTTCCGACATTCTGCGCTCCGCCAGCCTATCTGCTGCGACGGCCGGTGGAACGCCTTCGTCATCGGCGATGGCGAAGATTTTCAGGGTCGTGTCGAAGATCTGACCCGCCCGCGCCTTCGCCCTGTCCATGTCGAATCCGGCGATCTCATCAGCGACCTGGATCACTCCCCCCGAATTCACCAAGTAGTCGGGGGCGTACAGGATGCCGCGGTCGGCGAGTTGCTTCTCGACCCCGGGGTGGGCGAGCTGGTTGTTGGCCCCGCCGCAGACGATCTTGGCCCGGAGTTCGGCCACGGCCGTGTCGTCGAGCGCGCCGCCGAGGGCGCAGGGGGCATACACGTCGAGGTCGCTCCGCTTCAGGGCCGCGGCGTCGGCGACGACCTCGACCTGGGGATGGCGCTGGCGGATGCGGCCGACCGCGAGCTCGTCGACGTCGCAGACGACGACCTCGCCGCCCTCGTCGAGAATGTGTTCCACCAGCCGGTGACCCACCTTGCCGACCCCCTCGACGCCCACCCGGCGGCCGCGCAGGGAGGTCTCGCCGAAGGCGTGCCGGGCGGCGGCGCGCATGCCCTGGTAGACGCCGTAGGCGGTGAGGATCGAGCTGTCGCCGGCGCCGCCGTTGGCCGGGGTGCGGCCGGTGACGTAGGAGCACTCGCGGGCGATGACGTCCATGTCCTCGCTGTAGGTGCCCACGTCACAGGCGGTGTAGTAGCGCCCGCCGAGCGACTGGACGAACTTGCCGTAGGCGCGCAGCAGGGCCTCGGACTTGTCGGTCGCGGGATCGCCGATGATCACCGCTTTGCCGCCGCCGTGGTCGAGGCCGGCGAGCGCGTTCTTGTACGCCATCGCCCGCGACAGGTTCAGCACGTCGGCCAGCGCGGCGGATTCGTCCGGGTAGGGATAGAAACGTGTTCCACCCAGGCCGGGGCCGAGGGCGGTGTTGTGGATGGCGATGATCGCGTAGAGGCCGGACTTGTCGTCGGCGCAGAACACGACCTGTTCGTGACGGGTCTGATCCTTGTGGGAAAGCCCGAAGACGTCGGTCACTTTGGTGACTCCTGATCGTCTCTGTCCGCCGCCCCGTTGCGGCGGTTCCACTTCCAGCGTAGCGACGATCATGGATTACGGAACGCCGCCCAATGCGTGACGCGGCGTGGCATGGCACGATGCCGTTGTGCTGCCCTACGCCGCGTATCTCCGCGTCTATGAGCCGCTGAGCGCCTTCTCCGAGCAGGATCGCCTTCGGTGGAACGCCTATGCCCAGAATCCGCGGCGGCCCCGCCGTGCGGGCGCCCTCGCGGTGGAGCACGAGGAGTCACTACGCCGGCTCTTGCGGGTCCCGCCCGCCCCGGCGCCGGCGGCGGAGAGTCACAACGCCTATCTGCGCCGGGTCGACGGCGTCCTCTACGTCTGCCCGTGGCAGACCCGGCTGCGGTCGTGGCTGGCCTTCGCCTCGTGGCGGGGCAGCCTGCCGACCAAGCTGGCCAACCGGTTCGTGCCCCCGCCGGTGGCGGAGCACACCGCCGACGAGTTCGACGCCTTCAAGCGCGGCGAGCCCTCGCTGCGCACCCACATCATGACCAGCACCTGGCACGTGCCGACCCCCTGGTTCGTGCCGTTCGACTCCGCCGAGCGCTGGCTGGTGCTGCGCGGCGAGCAGGAGCCCGAGTCGTCCACCGGCGTGACCATGGCCCCGGCCAGGAACATGCTCTACGTCACCTCGATGGCCCAGGCCAGGAAGCGGGTGGCCCGCGCCCTGGTGGTCATCCGCCGTCACGTGGGCGACGTCGACACGCTGACCGACGTCGAGGAAGTGGGCCGCTGGCTCGAGGAGTTCCACCCCCACTCGCTGGTGGAGCTCGATTACGGCGGCATCGTCCACCTCATGGACGACGAGACCCTGCAGGCCGACCAGTCGGTCGCCGAGCTGGCCGCCGCTCTCACGGGTTTGGACAACGGTCAGGAAGAACTTGCCTTCGCCATGTACCAGCGGGTGATCCTCCGCTGGCGGTCGGTGCAGAGCCTCGAATCGGCTAACTGACCGTAATCACCCGACGCTGACCTGCAACATTGGGTCAGGAGATGCACGATCTCACAACTGCGAACTGAGTAGTTTGCCGTTTTCACTGCGATACCACGAAACGTGTCGCTAGAATCACCGAGCGTGACATCAACACGTGGTCGAGACGTTGTGCCCAGAGGGCTCGCCAATCGCGCTACGTGGCTGTATGGTCACATCGGGTGATGCCGCAAATGGTCCGTGAAACCGCACGTTATGGATCATTGAGGGACATCCCGTGACAAGCGCAGATATAAGTCGCAGGATCGCTGTCGCCGGTCCACACGGAGGAGAGGCCGCACAAATGTCAGCTCGTACACCCGAGGCAGAGCCACTGCTCACCCCGGCGGAGGTCGCAACGATGTTCCGGGTCGACCCCAAGACCGTCACGCGGTGGGCGAAGGCCGGCAAGTTGACGTCCATCCGCACGCTCGGTGGGCACCGGCGTTACCGGGAGACCGAGGTGAGGGCGCTGCTGGCGGGGATTCCGCAGCAGCGTTCGGAGTAACGCAGCGGGGGGTCGCAACCACGAGGGGGATGGCGCGCTCGCGTGAGTGAGCGCGTCCAACAGCCGCACACCTGCAGTAGGGGTGTGGAAAGGCGCCGCCCGCCCGGCGCCAACCCTCACGGTTCCGTGGCCCCTCCCGCTTCGTCCTGACAGCTTTCTCAAGGATCGAGACAAGTCGGCCGTACCTTATTCGGCTCTCGATCGTTCTTCTTGGCAGGTGCACATCCGCGCATCGTGGGGAGAACCATGTCAGGACCGTCCATGCAGACCACTGCCCGGCGCGACATCGCGGTACCCGGACCTACCGGACTCGACGGATTCAGTCCACGGCCACGGCCGACGATTCGCAACGTAGCCGAGCGCGCGGGCGTCTCTAAGTCCCTGGTCTCGCTGGTCCTTCGCGGCTCACCTCATGTGAGCGAACATCGCCGGGAGGCGGTTCTGCAGGCGGCCAGGGAGCTGGGATACCGGCCCAACGCCGTCGCCCGCAGTCTCGTCGAAGGCCGCACACATCTGGTCGGGGCCCTCGTCGCCGACCTGCACAACCCGTTCTACGCCGAGTTCCTCGACGGCCTCCAGGAGAGCCTCCACGGTGAGGGCCTGCGGTTGCTCATCGGCTCCGGCCGGTTCGACCCGGCGTTCGAGGACGAAGCCGTCGAGGCCTTCCTCGAACTGCGCGTCGACGGGCTGGTGCTGCTGGGTGTCGCCCCGTCCAGCGACACGCTGGCCGAGGCCGCCGCCTACACGCCCACCGTCGTCGTCGGTGAACGCGACGTCGACCTCGAGAGCGTCGACATCGTGGTCGACGACGACCAGCTCGGCGCGCGTCTGGCGGTCGACCATCTGGTCGAGCTCGGACACCGCCGGATCGCCCACATCGAGGGCGCCCCCTCCTCCGCGGCCCGCTGCCGCTGCGAGGGTTATCTGGTGGCCATGCGCCGTCACGCGCTGGCGCCGTACATCATGGTCGAGCACGGCGACTTCACCGAAGAGGGCGGCCGCCGCGCGGCGCTGGCCCTGCTCGAGCGCGACCCCCGGCCGACCGCCATCTTCGCCGCCAACGACGTCGTCGCCCTCGGGGTGCTCACCGCCGCCAGCGAACTCGGGCTGCGGGTCCCCGAAGACCTGTCGGTCGTCGGCTACGACAACACCCACCTGGCCGCCGTCCACCACATCTCGCTGACCTCGGTCGACCAGCCGCGCCGCGCGATGGGCCGCTCGGCCGCCGCGCTGCTCAGCGACCGGATCTCCGAGCCCGGCAAGAACTCCCGCCTGCGCCAGGTGACGCCGCAGCTGATCACCCGCCGCAGCACTGGTCCCGCGCCAAAGGATTCCCAAAGCTAGGTCAACCGGTCCGGCGTCGGGTCACGGTCCGTGTTGACTCGGGCCACGACGCCGGACGGTGAAGATCTGGGGGAATTCAATGCGTGATCCTGAGTTGGTCTCCTGTGCCCAGCGCGCGGCGGCCGAACTCGAACGGGCCTGGGGCCACTGGCGCCACTCCCGGGGCCGCGCCGAGGCGGGCGACGAATCCGTGGCCAGCTACGTGGCGCATTCGATCGACCACCCGTGGGGCCGTCCCCGGGTCGTGCTCGGTCTCGACGCCGAGGAGGCCCGCGAACTGGCGGCCCTGCTGCAGGTCCAGGACCTGAGCTCTGGGTGATTTGCATCCTTTACTCACATAACGGCCAGGTCACGGCCAGGGAACGCGTAGGTTGGGTGCTTGTAGTGCCCGCCTGCGAGAGGACCCACCGTGATGAAGACTCGTCCGGCGCTCGCCGCCGCCGCTCTGGCCGTGATCGGTCTGGGGACCGCCGCGTGCGGTGGCGGGGTGGCCGCGGGTGCCGAGTCTGCCCCGGCCGCCGTCGCCAAGACCACGGCCTCTGAGGCGGTCGCCGCGCCCGCCCAGGCGCAGGCGCCGGCCAAGGCGCTCAAGGGCAAGGTCATCGTGATCGACCCGGGCCACAACGGCGGCAACTACAAGCGCCCCGACGTCATCAACAAGCAGGTCGACGTGCTGACGCAGAAGAAGGCCTGCGACACGACCGGCACCGCGACCAACGACGGCTACTCGGAGGCCGCGTTCACCTGGGACGTCTCGGTCCGCCTCGCCAAGCTGCTGCGGGCCGAGGGCGCCACGGTCAAGATGACCCGCGAGAACAACACCGGCGTCGGGCCGTGCATCACCCAGCGCGCCGCGATCGGCAACAAGGCCAAGGCCGACCTGGCGATCTCGATCCACGCCGACGGCGCGGGCTCGACCAGCCACGGCTTCCACGTCATCATGCCGAAGAAGATCAACGGCCCGGTCGACCCGGTGGTCGCCAAGTCGGCCAAGCTCGGCCTCGCCGTGCGCAACGCCGTGAAGAAGCAGACCGGCATGCCCTACGCCAACTACATCGGCAAGAACGCCCTCGACTACCGCTCCGACCTGGGCGGGCTGAACCTGTCGACGGTGCCGAAGGTCTTCATCGAGTCGGGCAACATGCGCAACGCCGGCGACGCC
The DNA here is from genome assembly GCF_001570525.1 of Herbidospora sakaeratensis. GTDB lineage: Bacteria > Actinomycetota > Actinomycetes > Streptosporangiales > Streptosporangiaceae > Herbidospora > Herbidospora sakaeratensis. Next base: position 593,414 of record NZ_BBXC01000010.1, on the reverse strand, counting down.
GCCAAGATGAAGAGCTCCTCGTGGCGGCAGGAGCTCGCCGAGGCGCTGGCGGGCAGCTTCCAGACCTACCTGAAGTAGCCCATGATCGAGGGCATGCGCCACTTCCTGCCTGCCCCCCGGTCCGTCGATCTCCTCCCGGGCGCGTTCCGGCTCGCGCCCGGTTTCGGCGTCGCCGGAGACCTCGCCGACCCGGTCAGGCGGGCGCTCGCGACCCTCGGCCCCGTCGCCGGCGACCACCCGGTCTCGGTACGCCGCCACGGCGCCCCCGAGTCGTGCACGCTGACCGTGACGGCCGACGGCGTCGAGATCGTCGCGGGCGACGCCGCGGGCGCCTTCTACGCCGCGCAGACGTTGCGCCAGCTGCTCCCCCACGACGCCTTCCGCGCCGTTTCGCCGCTTTCCGCATACGACGTGCCGTGCGTCCGGGTCGAGGACGCTCCGGCGCTCTCGTGGCGCGGCGCGCACCTGGACGTCTCCCGGCACTTCCTGCCCAAGCACGACGTGCTGCGGATGATCGACCTGCTGGCGATGCACAAGCTCAACCGGCTGCACCTGCACCTGGCCGACGACCAGGGCTGGCGGGTCGAGTCGCGGGCCTATCCGCGCCTGCACGAGATCGGCTCCCACCGCGCCCAGACGATCACCTCGCGCAAGGGCGAGCCCGAGACCTACGACGCGACCCCCCACGGCGGCTTCTACACGCTCGACGATCTGCGGGAGATCGCGGCCTATGCCCGGGATCGGGCGGTCACGGTCGTGCCGGAGATCGACGTTCCGGGCCACGCGTCGGCGATCCTGGCCGCCTACCCGGAGTTCGGCGCCGACCCGGCGCAGCGGCACCGGGTCCTGGAGCGGTGGGGCATCTCCCCCGCGATCCTCGCCCCGCTGCCGAAGACGATCGACTTCCTGGCCACGGTCGTCGACGAGATCCTCGGCGCGCTCGGCGACACCCCGTTCTTCCACATCGGCGGCGACGAGTGCGTGCTGGACGCCTGGGCCGCGTCCACCGAGATCACGGCCTTCCAGCGGGAGCAGGGCCTGGCCACGCCCGCCGACCTGCACGCCTGGTTCCTGCGGCGGCTGGCCGACCTGCTGGCCGAGCGGGGCAGCCGGGCGGTGGTGTGGGACGAGGCGTTCGTCAGCGGCAGGTTGCGCGAGGACACGATCGTGATGCCCTGGCGGGGCATGAACGTCGCCCGGCGGGCCGCCGCCGCAGGCCATGACGTGGTGCTCACGCCGGTGTTCCCGCTCTACTTCGACTACGCCGAGGCCGCCTCGGCCGACGAACCGGCCGCGCTGGGCGAGACCATCACCGTGGCCGACGTCGCCGCCTTCGACGTCTCGGGCCACCTGGGCGCGCAGTTCCAGTTGTGGTCGGAGCACATCCCCGACGGCCGCACCCTCGACTACAAGGCGTGGCCCCGGGGCTGCGCGATGGCCGAGATCGCCTGGACGGGCCGCCCGGCCGCCCCTGACTTCCCGGGCCGCCTGGAACACCATCTCGGCCGCCTCGACGCCGTGGGCGTCAACTACCGCCCGCTCGACGGCCCGAAGCCGTGGCAGCGCTCACGCCCCCACACCCCGGGCCGGAACGACGTGGCCGCCGTCATGCGCCATCTCGACCGGCTGACGTTGTCAGCCGACTCGACCCGCCCGAGCATGTAGGTCGCGTACCGAAGAGAGACCGTGGCGACGCAGCCGGCGGGACAACTGCCGGTTGATGTCCCAGGCCCACAGCGGGCCGCCGTAGATCAGGCCGGTGTAGCCCTGGACCAGCGTGGCGCCGGCCAGCAGGCGCTCCCAGACGTCGTCGACGTCCTCGACGCCGCCCACCGAGACCAGCACCAGGCGGTCGCCGACCTTGGCGTGGAGGCGGCGCAGCACCTCGAGTGACCGGTCTTTCAGCGGACGGCCGGACAGGCCGCCGGTCTCGGTGCTGGAGACGCCCGCGCGGCTGATCGTGGTGTTGGTCGCGATGATGCCGGCCAGGCCCAGCTCGGCGGCGAGTTCGGCGACCTCGTCGATGTCCTCGTCGGCCAGGTCGGGGGCGATCTTCACCAGCAGCGGGGTGCGGCCGGCGACCGCCTTGACCTCGGTCAGCAGCGGGCGCAGCAGGTCGACCGCCTGCAGGTTGCGCAGCCCCGGCGTGTTGGGCGAGGAGACGTTGACGACCAGGTAGTCGGCCAGCCCGGCGAGCACCCGGGCGCTGGCGACGTAGTCGCGGGTCGCCTCCTCCTCGGGCACGACCTTGGTCTTGCCGATGTTCACCCCGACCACCGCGGGCACCCCGCGGACCCGCTTCAACCGCCGGGCGGCCATCTTGGCGCCCTCGTTGTTGAAGCCCATCCGGTTGATGATCGCCTTCTCCGGGACCAGCCGGAACAGGCGCGGGCGGGCGTTGCCGGGCTGGGCGTGAGCCGTGATCGTGCCGACCTCGACGTGGCCGAAGCCCAGCGCGCTCAGCGCCGGGACACACTCGGCGTTCTTGTCGAACCCGGCCGCGAGCCCGAACGGCGTCGGGAAGTGCACCCCGAACGCCCGGACCCGGAGGGACTCGTCACGGGGGGCCAGAACGGCGTGGAGGATCCGCTTCACGACCGGCAGGACCGACAGGGTCGCGAGCAGTCGGATCGTCAGATGGTGGATCTTCTCCGCGTCGGTGCGGCGCAGGACCCACGTGAAGAACATTCGGTACGACATCACCGGCCAGCGTATCCACTTCGACGTACCGGTCGAAGTCGAGCAGCCGCAACAACCGGAGCACCCCCTCGGGCGGGTTCGCGATGGAGACCCGCCCGCGGGCCCTGCGGTGCGCCCAGAGCAGGGTCCGGGCGCCCGCGACGTCGATGAACGTCACCTTGGCCAGGTCGAGCCGCAGATGCGCGGCCCGCCCGGCCCTCCAGACGGCGCGGCGGAGTTCCACGGCGCCGAAGACGTCGAGATCACCTTGCAGGATGATCGTGGTCATCAGGTCAGATCGCGTGGTCCGGATCTCCACGACCCTGTTCCCCGAGCAGTTCGGCGGCCAGATCGGCAACCCTCCGGCGACTGTCCCTGGCCTGTTTGCGCAGGCCCGTGAAGGCCTGGCTGGCGGTCAGGTCATGCTTTCCCATCAGGTAGCCGATGGCCCGTTCGATGACCACTCGGTAGTCGAGCGCGTATTGGAGCTGGTCGGCGAGCTGGGACTTCTCCTCCGCCTCGACGGCGGCGGCGATGACCTGCTCGATCACATGGGCGTAGGCGTGCAACGCCTCGGTGTCGGACTCCTCCCAGTCGTGGGTGGTGTCCTGGTAGACGTTGAGCGTTCCGACGGGCTCTCCGCCGAGACGCACCGGCACCCCCGCGACGGCCCGCACATCGGGGTGCAGCAGCGCCGCGAGATCGGGCCAGCGGTCGTCCTTCCGGACGTCGTACGTGGTCACGGCGTCGTCCGTCGTGTACGCGGCCACACAGGGCCCCGCCTGGACGGTCGCCTGGGCGTGTTCGAGGCTGCGTCCCGCCTCGTCGGTGGCGAACAGGTATCGCAGGGTGCGATCGGGGTCGGCGAACATCAGGCCGGCCCCGGAATATCCGAAGATCCGGTCGACGACCTGGACGATCCGCTCAAGGTGGTACACGATCCCGGTCGCCGGAGCGGCCTTCTGCATTCGCCGCAGGCTCGCGACGAGCGCTTCTGGATCGATATGGGTCATTCCGTATCCTCCCGTGAACCTCACCTGTGCGCCGGCGCGGTCGTGGAGAGGTAGCTTCGTGGTCATCTCACCTGCCCAGAGGCGGAGGACTCAGTCCTGCCCCCGGCCATGGCTTCCAGAGCGACGACGACGAGCTCGCCCAGACGCGCGCCTTTTTCCACCTCGGAACGGCTCCACTCGTGACGCTCGTGCGTGTAGAGAGTGAGCTCCCCGATGACTTCTCGGCCCTCGACCAGGGGAACGGACAGGGCCGAGCAGCCCGCGCGTTCAAGCACCCAGCCGTCTTCGTCGGTGGCTCCGATCATGCGGAGCCGATCGGAGTCGTCGAGCAGGCGAAGGGCGGCCCCGTCGACCCCGGACAGGTCGGCGACACCTTGCAGCACATTGGCGAGCAGGAACTCAACGCCGGGCCCCGACACGTAGCCACCCCAATGAAATGAGAAAAGGCCCGCGGACACACGGCGGATTCACTGCTGGCCAAGCGTAGTGGCCTCTCTTGATCGCGACTAGCCCAACTCAGGTTTTTCGCCCGAACCGTTCGGCATCGGTGTGCGTTTCAGGGGCATGTTGCGTCGAATAGTGATCTCTCTCACCCTCGTCCTGGGCGCCCTCGTCTTCGGGGCGACGCCGTCCTACGCCTGCAGTTGCATGCCCCCCGAGGTGCCCCGGCACCTGAAGGACTCGGCGCTGGTGTTCACCGGCACCGCCAAGGCGGTGAAACGGCCGAAGGACCGGTGGGACCCGGTGAAGCCGGTCGTGTACACCTTCCGGGTCGACCATGCGTACAAGGGAAAGCCGAAGGCCGTCGTCACGGTCAGCACGCACACGCAGTCGGCCGCCTGTGGCACCCACTTCTCGCGGGGCGCGCGGTATCTGGTGTTCGCCTACAAGTGGGAGGGCCGGCTGAGCACGAACCTGTGCTCCCCCAACATGAAGGTCGCCCACGGCAAGGGGCCCATCACGGTGGCCGACCTGCCCAAGGGGGCCGATCCGAAGACGATCAAACAGCTCGGCAAGCCCAAGAAGGTGCGTTAGCCCTGCGGCTCGGCGACCAGTGAGCGGCCCGGCCGGTAGAGGATCGCCGACGGCTCGGTGACCGTGATGCCGGCGACCGTGCCGGGCCGCCAGAAGTTCACGGCGGTCAGGTCGCCGGCGGTGACGGCCTGCCACGCCGGCGTGTTGGCCACGACGGTGACCCGGGCCGCCATCGTGGCGGCCAGGTCGGCGTTGGGCAGCAGTGTGTAGAAGTAGGCGGCGTCGGTCGGGTCGGTGCCGTGGTCGAACCAGAGCGTGGTGTATTCGCCCTGGTGGACGCGGAGTGAGCCGTCGAACAGGTAGCCGCCGTGCCCCTCCAGGTGGGCCCAGCCGTCGCCGACGGTCAGCCGGGCGCGGGTGCGGCGGTTGTCGACGATCGTCTCGACCGGCACGCCGTCACGGCAGGTGATTCCTGCGCCCAGGCAGACCACCATGTCGTCGAGGAAGATCCACGACTTGCGGGCCTCCAGGGTGCTCTCCAGGCCGAAGAGGTGCTGTCCGACGGTGGCGTGCACACCGTCGGACGCCCCGCCGACCCACCGCGCGGGCGGGCAGTTCTCGCCCCAGGCGCCGCCCGCGCCGTCGGGCAGCCGTTTGGTGGAGACCGTGGTGCCGGGCAGGCGGTAGGGGTCGACGGTGTGCCAGAAGTCGCCCGAGTAGTGGTCGCCGTGGCCCTCGCCCCACCAATAGAGCATTCCGGCCCCGGTGTGCCAGCCGCGCAGGTTCTCGCCGTTGCCGTGCTCGTAGTGGGCGACCCGGTGGGAGGCCATGCTGAGCGCGGCCACCCAGCCCTCGCGCCGGTGCACCGCGCGGGCGCTCGCCGGCATCAGCCGGTGGCCGGCGGGCGGTTTCGCGATCAGCTCCCGCCAGCGATCCCGTCGGGTCGCGGGCGCCGACTCGCCGAGCAGGTCGAGCGCGTCGGTGAACGCGCGGGCCCTTCTCCGGTCTCCGTACGGCCTGCGCGCGATCGCCCGCCCGCTGACCAGGTCCATCATCCGGCCCTCGTGGAGGAAGGGCAGGAAGGAGTGTTCGACGCTCTCGAAGACGTTCTGGAGGGCCGGGTCGGTGATCTCCCACGGGGTGCCGCGCAACGTTCTGAGGATCGCGCCGATCCCGTGGAGCATCGACGCCCCGTAGGTGCCCTGGTAGGGGACGGTCGAGTGCTGGATGAACGACCCGTCGCGGTAGAGGCCGTCGCCGCCGGTGACGTACCGGAAGACCGGAGAGAGCGCCCCGGCGGCGCGGGAGATCTTTCGCGGGTCGCCCGCCAGGATGCCGTTGAGCAGCGTGACCAGGCACAGGTCGGTGCGGTTGGCGGCGGTGCTGGTGCCCCGGTAGAACTGCAGCCGCCACGGCCGCACGAAGTGGTCGACCGCCGCGATCAGGTCGTCGTGGCGGTGGCCGACGAGGATCGCCAGGTCGAGCAGCAGCTTGGGCGCCCCGATCTCCCAGTTCCACCAGTTCCCGGTCTTGACCGCACCGGCGTGGTAGACCTCGCCGACCGCCCGGTCGATCGAATCGGCGACCTTCCTCTTGAGCGCCGGATCGCCCGTCAGGCGGAACTCCCGGGCCATGGCGTGCTCCGGCGACGACGGCTCGCCCCGCGACGAGACGGCCAGCCAGTTGCGCTCCAGCGTCGGCCAGGCGGCCTCGCGGCCCCCGGTCGCCGGCAGCAGAACCCCGGCCAGGAAGCCGCGCCGCGAGAGCATGCGCTCCACCTTAGGGTAGAAGCATGCGCACTTACGTTCTAATACCCGGCGGCGGCGCCGGGCCCGGCTACTGGAGCCGGCTGGCGCCCCTGCTCGACGGCGAGGTGATCGCCCTCGACCTGCCGACCGCCGACCCGGCGGCGGGCGTGCCCGAATACGCCGACCTCGCCGTCGAGGCCGTCGGCGACCGAGACGACGTCGTCGTGGTGGCCCACTCGCTGGGCGGCCTGACCGCCCCCCTGGTCGCCGCCCGCGTCCCGGCGCGCGCGATCGTGCTGCTCACCGCGATCGTCACCAGACCCGGCGAGACCGGCGGCGAATGGTGGGAGAACACCGGCCACAACGCCCTCGGCATCGACTCCTCCGACGAGAAGGCCGTCTTCTACAACGGCGTCGACCCCGAGGGCATCGCGATCGGCGACGCCGCCGTCCGCGACCAGTCGTTCACCCCGTTCGACGCCGTCGGCCAGGCGTGGCCCGACGTGCCGGTCAGGTTCCTGTTCTGTACGGAGGACCGCTTCTTCCCCATCGACTTCATGCGCCGCATGGTCGCCGACCGGCTGCCGAACGCGGTCACGGGAGAGGTGCCGGCCGGCCACATGCCGATGCTGAGCCACCCGAAGGAGGTGGCCGACTTCATCAACCGCTCCTGAGGGTTCGAACTCGGTTGATGTACGAGCTCATCACCCCCACTCATGACGACTACAACGCAACGAGAAGAGTGTGGAACCGGGCGTCGACCGACGTCCGGCCGCGATCGCCCACGCCCGGTCACACGACCTGGAGGTCGCGGTCAGAGGCGGCGGCGTGGGCGGGCCGACCCTGGGCGGCGGCAACTCGAGCCTGGCCGGCCGGCGCTTCGGGCACAGCCCCCGTGACCTGGGCAGACGACCTCTGGCAGGCGACGCGCGGCCAGCCGGTGGGGGCCGAGGTCAACCATCTGGCCGAGGAGGACGTGCGGCTGGCGTACGGCGACAACCTGCCGTGGCTGACCGAACTGAAGCGCAAATGGGATCCCGAGAACATATTCCACCTCAACCAGAATGTGTCGCCCACCTAGGATCGCCTTTGTGCGTTTAACCCCATTCGTCACCGTCCTCGCCTCACTGCTGGTCGTGGGAGCGGCCCCGGCGAACGCCTACCCGATCGACGACCGCGCCCTGACCCAGAACGCGCTCTATCGAACGGGCCGGCTCGCACCGGTCGACTGCCCCGAACCCCCGTTACGCGACGGCGACGCGGCCTCGGCCCGCACCTACGCGATCACGGTGGCGAGCTGCCTCAACGAAGCGTGGGGTGCGCACTTCCGCAAGAACGGCCTGCCCTTCACCCCCGTGAAGATCAGCTTCCAGACGAGGCCGAAAGCGTTCTGCGGACGCAAGTGGGGCGACGCCGCCGGCCGCTACTGCGACTCGCAGCGGCGCTTCATGGTGCTGCTCGACCGCGACGCCCTGGTCGACTCGTCGAACCTCTACCTCTACCTCGTGATCGCCCACGAGTTCGGCCACCACATCCAGAACCTCACGGGCATGGCCGACGCCTACCGCACCCACCCCTACCACTCCAAAGCCGAGCTCTACCAGCAGATCCGCCGCAACGAACTCCAGGCCGAATGCCTGGCAGGGGTGTTCTTCGGCGCGGTCTGGCCGACGCTCGGCCGCAGCGACGCCGACTGGCAGTACCTGCGCGAGCTCGACGGCACCGGCCACAGCCGCACCCACGGCCGGGGCAAGAACGTGCTGGGCTGGCTCGACCGGGGCTTCGCGACCCGCAAGCCGGGGGCCTGCAACACCTGGACCGCCAAAACCGCCAAAGTCGCCTGACGAACTGGATGAGATGCGCGCACTCTTACTCTCCCTGCTCCTGGTCGGCGGCACCGCCTACCCCGTCGACGACCCCGTCCTGACCGGCAACCTGCTCTACCGGGCCGGCCCGATGGCCGACGTCGACTGCCCGGAGAAACCCGTCGCCGTCGGCAACCGCGACCTGACCAGGAAGTACGTCCGGTCGATCGTCGACTGCATGAACACCGCGTGGTCCGACCTCATGGGCCGGGTCGGGGTGCCGATGCCCCCGGCGACCGCGGGTTTCGTCAACCGCCCCCAGGTGCGGTGCGGGGTGACGTGGCGGCAGGGCATCCAGGGCCAGTACTGCCCCGCCGACCGCCGCTTCGACGTCCTGCTCGACCAGCGCCTGCTGGCCACCCCCCGCGACCTCAGCACCTTCCTGCTGACCGCCCACGAGTACGGCCACCACGTCCAGCACATGACGGGCATCCTGTGGGCCGAGGTCAACCTCCCGACCTTCGGCCAGGCCGAGGAACTGGAGCGCTCCCGGCGCATCGAACTGCAGGCCGAGTGCCTGGCCGGGGTGTTCATGGGCAGCGCGTGGAGATCGCTGAACCGGCCCTCCGCCGACCTGCGGGAGCTGCGGCGCATGATGACCGTCGACGACGACGGGGGCGGCATCAACGGCAGCCACGGCTCCCCGCGCAACCGGAAGTCGTGGTTCACGCGTGGTTTCGAGTCGCGGGACGCCAGGACGTGCAACACCTTCAGCGCGAACGAGCCGAGAGTCGGCTGATCTACGCCGCCCGGGCCGCTGCTCACGTCTCTTCCAAAGCGGCCGTCCTTTACCTATGTCACCGTCGGCATGTCCGCAAAAGTACGACGTGCGGCAGTTCCCGGCCGTTTTCCTGAGGGCGGAGCACTGGGTGCTCCAAACGCCGGTATGCCTGATCGGCACTTCGAATGCGCGCGCAAACGCCCGCGCCTAGCGCGCGCCCGCGCTTGGGCAAATCTCCCTCGCAGTGCCTGGACGCTGTTCTTCGGCGGTGCAAACGATGGAGGTGTATCACGAGCGTCAGGCGAACACAGGAGGAGACGGTTATGGACGGTGCACGAATCGCGCGATGGAGCGCGGGAGTCCTCGGGGGGTCGGCCATACTGCTCGCGCCCGTATCGACGGCCACGGCCGCCCAGCACACGGCCGGTGTCTCGTCGTCTCCTGCCTCGACCGCTCAGTATGCGGCGAGTGCCTCGACGATGACACCGACGAGCCCGTCGCCCGCCAAGAAGGATCCCCCTCACGACAAGAAGAAAGACAAAAAGAAGGACAAGAAGAAGGGTAAGTGGAATAAGCACAACAAGAAGGGCAAGTGGGAGAAGTACGACAAGAAAAAGGACAAGAAGCACGGCAAGTGGGACAAGTACGATAAGAAGAATAAGAAGACCGACACGTACATCAACATCGTGTGAGCGAGAGCCGCGAAGAATGCCGCACATGACGTGCTCATGTGCGGCATTCCCTCGTGTACGCCGGCCATGCCCCCTCTGGCGCGCCGGGACACCGAGGAAGAAGACGGGGTGCCCGAACAACGTCGAGCATCTTCTTCAACAGAGCGGGACACCGCGGAGGCAAGTGGACCCCCGTGAGCCGCGCGGCACCGTCGTCTCCCTGCCCTCCGGCTCCGGAATGCCTCTGGAGAACATCGCCGGGCTCGTCCACGGCCACACCCGGCCCGCGCACCTTCCCAAGCGTCTGCACGACCCCTTGTCACGCAGAAACGACGAACGCCCAATCCAAAGATCTTGGATTGGGCGTTGCTGCTGCTTAAGAGATGTGGTCAGGGGCGGGGTCGAACCGCCGACCTACCGCTTTTCAGGCGGTCGCTCGTACCAACTGAGCTACCTGACCCAAGCGGTCCTGACGGGACTTGAACCCGCGACCTCCACCTTGACAGGGTGGCGAGCACTCCAAACTGCTCTACAGGACCTTGCTTCGCTACTTTCGCTTCCGGCGTTTCGCTTTCGGCTTTTGTAGCTTACCAGTTCTTCGGAGGTCTTCGACCTGCCGTTTTCCTGGCCCTTCCGTGCCCCCAACGGGATTCGAACCCGTGCCGCCGCCTTGAAAGGGCGGTGTCCTAGGCCGCTAGACGATGGGGGCGCAGAGATTTCTCTCTGTCCTTACCGCGCTCCGTCGGGGACCTCTGAAGCATAGGGGACGTTTGCCCTCTGTGCCAAAGCGACCGGCGACGGTGTGTCAGAGATCGTTCCCGTCGGGGACGGGGCGTTCCCTGGCACAGGGAAAATTGTACGACCTGGCGCGGCCTCGATTTGACGCTCCACGGCGATACGTTGCTCTCCCAGCCCCCCGACGGTGATGTCGTCCCAGGCCTGGAGCCTGTGAGTGTCCTTGCTGAAGTAGAGAACCGACGCCTGGAGAGGGGTGGGCTCGTCGTGTTCGAGGCCCCGCAGCCCCGCTCCGCCGGTCGATCCCTGGACCATCAGCCGGGTGCCGGTGGGCGACAACTCGGTCGAGCGGGCGTGGACGTGCCCCGCCAGCACCAGCGACACCGACCCGTAGAAGGCCCGCCCGATCGTCGGGTCGTGGACGGCCACCAGATCGACCGGAGAGCGCTGCGGCGCGGTGGTCGACGACGAACGCGGCCATTCGGGCGGCGCGACGCCGGCGGCCTTCTCACGGCCCAGGGCGGCCAGCGACTCGGGGTTCTCGTCGACCTCGACCGATTTGTCGGGGGTGAAGCGGGGGTCGCCGATGCCGTAGATGCGCAGACCCTCGACCTCGGCGACCCGGTCGTCGAGGACGATCGCGTTCTTCTGCTTCGCCACCGCCTTCTGGGTCTCCATCGAGTCGTGGTTGCCCCGGACGAACACGTAGGGGATGCCCAGGTCGCCGATCTCCTCGACGAAGGAGTTCTCGATCTTGGTGCCGTGGTCGCTGATGTCGCCGGTGTCGATGACCAGGTTGATCTTGAACTGGTCGATCAGAGATCGCACCACGTTCCAGCCCGGCGGGTAGATGTGCAGGTCGGAGATGTGCAGGACCCTGATCGTGTCGGGGTCGGGATCGTAGATGGGGAGGGTCGAGCCGGCTTCGTACAGACGGCTGATGTTCGTGACGAGTTTGGCCAGCTGGCCCCGGTATTCGGAGAACTTGGTGACGATCGACTGGGCGTTGCCCACCAGTGACGGCACGCCTGTCAGCAGGCCCGTGTAGCGGGGTTCGGCGATCGCCTGGGGGTTGAAGCTCAGCGCGGCCGTGACGGCCATCGCGCCGACCAGCAGGATCGAGCCCAGGCCGCTCCACAGGCCGCGGAAGACGTCGCGGAAGACGATCAGCCCGCCGAGGAAGCCGGCCAGCACCGCGCCGACCGCGGCCCTGACGAGCAGGTCTTGGACGCCGCCCATGAGGTCGGTCTCGATGGTCTCGGGCAGCCGGTCGGCCCATCGGGGGTTCTGCAGGATCTCCTCGGCCGCCTCGGGGTGGACCGCCTCGATGCTCAGGTTGAGCTGCACCGGCCCCGAGTGGGTGTCGAACCGGAGCGTTCCCAGGGGCCGCACGTCGACGACCGTGCCCCCGTCGAAGGAGGGCCGCAGCGCCATGTTGATGTCGGCGGGGCCGATCGGGGTCTGCACGGACGCGCCGAACAAAAGCCCCAGCCAGGCTCCGGCCAGGGCGACCACGACGACTGTCAGAAACCGCATGAACCGGCCCCGAAGAAACCGGATCACGGATTCCCCCCACTTCGGCAAATCCACGTTCCTTCCTGTCTACCCGAAAACCACGGGGAAGTAGATTTGACGTGTGATCGACGTCTCGAGGAGCAAGTTCGAGGAGCTCGTGGCCGAGGCCCTCGACCTGATCCCGCCCGATCTGGCCAAAGTCATGGACAACGTCGTCGTCGTGGTCGTGGACGATCCGCCCGAACCTGACCTCCTCGGTCTCTACACCGGCGTTCCGCTCACGGAGCGGGGCGAGTGGTACTCAGGAGTGCTTCCCGACCGCATCGAGATCTACCGAAATCCGACCTTGGCAATCTGTGAAACCGAGGCTGACGTCGTTGAAGAGGTTCAGATCACGGTCGTCCACGAGATCGCCCACCACTTCGGCATCGACGACGACCGCCTGCACGAACTCGGATGGTAGTCGCCCGGTAATCGCAGGGTTGCGATTCGCGAGCGCTATAGGCACTGTAGGTGACATACTGAACACAGCCTGTCAGCTACGGCCTGAGCTCAGCGGAGAGAAATGGCGGCCACGAAGCCCGGAAAACTGCCGGGGAGACACCGCCGACCAGCGGAGCGCCAAGCGACATACGGCGAAGTCATCGCGATCAAGGAGTTCCGGGCCCTGTGGCTCGGCCAGGGGTTGTCCCTGCTCGGCGACCAGCTCGCGCAGGTCGCCCTCGCGGTGCTCGTATACAACCGCACCCAGTCGGCGCTCGCCACGGCGGCCGTCTACGCGCTGACCTATCTGCCGCCGATCCTGGGCGGCCCGCTGCTGGCCGGTCTCGCCGACCGCTACCCGCGCCGCCAGGTCATGCTCGTCTGCGACGTCCTGCGGGCCCTGATGGTCGCGATCATGGCGGTCCCCGGCGTGCCGTTCCCGGTGTTGTGCGTGCTGGTCTTCCTGGTGGTGCTGCTCAGCGCGCCGTTCTCGGCCGCGCGCGCCGCGCTGCTGCCCGAGATCCTCGAAGGCGACCGGTACGTCGCCGGCAGCGCCCTGCAGAACATGACGAACCAGGCCGTCCAGATGCTCGGATTCGCGGCCGGCGGAGCCGTCATCGCCGGTCTGGGCCCCTATCGGGCGCTGGCGCTCGACTGCGCCACGTTCCTGGCCTCGGCCCTCATCATCGTCGCCGGGGTGAGCCGCAGATCGGCCACCGTGTCGGCCGACGGCGGAAAACCCTCGATGTGGACGATGACCGCCGCGGGCGCCCGGCTGGTCTTCGGCGACCGGCGGCTGCGCACGCTCGTGCTGTTCGCCTGGTTGTGCGGCTTCTACGTGCTGCCCGAGGGGATCGCGGTCCCCTACGCGGCCGAGCTCGACGACGGCGGGCTCCCGGTGCCCGTGATCACGGGCCTGCTCATGGCCGCCATGCCGACCGGCACGGTCCTTGGGGCGTTCCTGTTCAGCAGGTTCGTCAACCCCAGCACCCGTCTCAAGACGATGGGCTGGATGGCCATGCTGACCTGCGCTCCGCTGGTCGTGTGCGCCATGCGCCCGCCGTTGGAGATCGTGCTGGTGCTCTGGATCCTGTCCGGCGTGGGAGGCGCATACCAGCTGGCGGCCAACGCCGCCTTCGTCCAGTGCGTGCCCCCCGAACGACGGGGTCAGGCGTTCGGCCTGGTGCAGTCAGGCCTGCTGGCCTCACAGGGTGTCGGCATCCTCATCGGCGGCGCGCTCGCGCAGATCCTCGGCCCGGAACCGGTCGTGGCGCTGGCCGGGGTGGCCGGGCTGAGCGCCGCGGCCATCCTGGCCATCGCGTGGACGGAATCCCGAACGGAGATCATCGCCAAGGTGCACACCTCGTGATCAGTCGTTCGGCTGCTTCGTCTGGGCGTAGGGGTGGACGGTGTACGGGTCGACCGGAGCGGTCGACTGGTGACCGTTGTGCGACTTGGTCGCCTTGGCCCACCCTTCCTGCGTCTTGGCCTTGACGTCGAGCCAGGTCGGGTTGTCCTTGTTCTTCTCGATCAGGTCCTGCACGATCGAGGCGTTCTTCTCCTCGCTCGGGATCAGGAGCCAGGCGACGGCGTAGACGCCGATGCCGAGGCCGCCGAAGAACGACGCCACCGCGAGGACGATCCGCAGGATGTTCGGGTCGACGCCGATGTACTGGCCGACACCGGAGCACACCCCGGCGACGATCCGGCCGTTGCGAGTCCGGCGAAGCTGCTTGACGTGGCCACTGGGCTGTATCTCGTTCATGTCCATAGCGTGCCCCTTTTGTCGTCTATGGCACATCGGGATTCCCCCTGGCCCTACCCCGACCCCGCCCGGATACGCTGCAATCATGGACCTTCTGAACCTCGACGACCGCCTGACCGCAGACCAGCGACTGGTCAGGGACACGGCTCAGGGGTTCGTCAGGGAACACATCCTCCCCGACGTCGCGACCTGGTTCGAAGAAGGCACCTTCCCGGCCCGCGAACTGGGCCCTGAGCTGGGCTCACTCGGCATGCTGGGCATGCACCTGACCGGCTACGGCTGCGCCGGCCTCGACGCGATCTCCTACGGGGTGGCCTGCCGCGAACTGGAGGCCGGCGACTCGGGCCTGCGCTCGTTCGTGTCGGTGCAGGGGTCGCTGGCGATGTTCCCGATCTGGAAGTACGGCTCCGAGGAGCTGAAAGAGGAGTGGCTCCCTTCGCTGGCGGCCGGGACGGCCATCGGGTGCTTCGGGCTGACCGAGCCCGACCACGGCTCCGACCCGGGCAACATGAAGACCTACGCCAAGCAGGACCCCTCCGGCGACTGGATCCTCAACGGCTCGAAGATGTGGATCACCAACGGATCGGTGGCCGACGTCGCGGTGGTGTGGGCCCAGACCGACGGCGGGGTCCGCGGGTTCGTGGTGCCGACGTCCTCTCCCGGGTTCTCGGCTCCCCTCATCCACCGGAAGTTGTCGCTCCGGGCTTCGGTGACGTCCTCCCTCTACTTCGACGACGTCCGTCTGCCTGGCTCTGCCGTTCTCGACGTGGTGGGGCTCAAGGGGCCACTCTCGTGTCTGTCGGAGGCTCGGTTCGGGATCCTGTGGGGGGTCGTCGGGGCAGGACGGGCCTGTTTCGAAGCCGCTCTCGAGTACGCCAAAACGCGGGTGCAGTTCGGGAAGCCGATCGCGGGGTTCCAGCTCACGCAGGAGAAACTGGCGTGGATGGCGGTGGCGTTGGGGCAGGCGGGGTTGACCGCGCTGCACCTCGGGAGCCTCAAGGACGCCGGCGCGCTTCGGCCGCAGCAGGTGTCCTTCGGGAAACTGGCCAACGTGCGGGCGGCGCTCGACGTGGCGCGGGAGGCCCGGTCGGTTCTCGGGGCCAACGGGGTGACGTTGGAGTATCCGGTCATCCGGCACATGAACAACCTGGAGTCGGTGTTGACGTACGAGGGGACCCAGGAAATTCACACGCTGGTGCTCGGGGAGGCGCTGACCGGGGTGGCGGCATATCGGTGAGGCGGCCGGTAGGCTGATCACAGGGAACTGCTTCGCTCCGGTGAGACGATCGCTGTACCCTGCAGACGAGGGGTGCTAGCTCAACGGCAGAGCTCCGGACTTTTAATCCGTAGGTTCAGGGTTCGAATCCCTGGCGCCCCACCAGATAACCGCAGGTAGAAGCCTCAAAGCTGATCCATGGATCAGGATTTTCGATGGCGCCGCCTTGATCATGTTCCCCCGGTGTTCCCGCACCCAAGCACCTGTCCGTTCTTGGCCAGGTCGGCGAGTCATGTCTACCTTCTCTGTGTGTCGTACCGTCACCATGCGAGCACCACAAAGAGGGGGCTCGCATGGCACGCATCGTCGAGCGGACCGCGAAGAACGGAGCGGAGTCCTGGCTGGTCAAGTGGAGGGTCGGTGGTGGGCGACACGCCCGGGAGGATTTCGAGACCTGCTACACCGCTGAGGTCGCGCAGACGTTCGCGGCACTGGTTAAGCACAGTGGCGAGAACCGGCCGGATGGCTACCCCAAGGGCTGCCACGGGGTGGAGCAGACCACCGTCGAGACAGGGATGCCGACGTTCGAGAAGTATGCGCGGACAAACTACGCCATTCGAACTGCCGCATCACCAACTCAGCGGTACGACTATCTAGTTGAGGCTGAGCGGCATGTGTTTCCGTTCTTCGGTCATCTCGCGCTCAACAAGGTGACCCGGCGTGTACTCCGCGAGTGGGCCGAATGGATGCTCACCAAACCCTCCGCCCGCAACGAACATCAACCGGACAAGCAGCTCTCGTCTGAGCAGGCCGCCCGCCTGTGGGCTCATGCCAACGGCCTCCCGGCCAAGAAGACGGGCCGCGTGTCTGACGAGATCCTGCGGCTCTGGCAGGCAGCAGGTTCACCGCTCCCACGGGAGCGCGAGGTCGGAACGCTCTCTCCCGGCACGGTCGCCAAGATCTACCGTGGCTCCATCAAGCCCGTCTTCCGTGCCGCCATGCACGAGGGCGAGGATGGCGAGCCGCCCTTGCTGTTCTCCACACCGTGTGACGGCTTCCATCTCCCTGCTGCGCCGGTGACGGCGCCGGCCGTGCTGTACGGATCGGAGGTTGAGATCTACCTCCGGGCGGTCTACGACACCGACCCGGCCACCGCGCTGTTCATCGTGACTCAGATGGCGACCGGCCTTCGCTGGGGCGAACTCGCCGGGCTTCACGTGTCCGGTTTCGATCCAGCCGGAGGGATCATTCATGTTGTCCAGACGTGGGCGCTGCTGCTGAACGAGAGAACTGGGCGCAAGGAATGGCAGCTCAAGCCGTACCCCAAGAGCAAGAGGCGGCGCCAGGTCCCGATTGGCACGCAGCTGGCCGCTCTGCTGCTCCAGCACGCTCGCGGCAGGCAACTCGACGAGCCGATCTTCCGCGGGACGACAGGCAGTTACATCGACTACGGCAATCAGCGCAACGTCATCTTGCAGCCCGCTCGTTCCCTTGCCCGCCAACGCGGCCTGTCCAAGCACATCACACCGCACACTCTGCGGCACACGATGATCACCATGCTCCGGGACGGCGGCGTCGCCCCCGGCGTGATGCAACTGGTGGCCGGCCACGAGTCCTACCAGACGACAGCCAGATACGCCGGATCACAGACACCCGCTCAGCGGAAGCTCATCCTCGATTCCGTCCAGCCCGTCATCGAGGCGGCCAGAACGGTATTCGAGGTACCGCCAGATCACGATCACTCATAGCGCTCGCCAATAACCGGAACGTGCTCGCAGAGTGATCGGCCCAATACTGTCCTGCAGAAATCCCGGCAGGAACAACTGGGCGCATTATGCAATTGCGCCAAGCAGTTGCCGCACTCGGTCCGTGGCGGGGTGCTCCTCGCCGAAGATTCGGCGTAGATCGGCGAGGAGGCCGGTGAACGTGCGCCGAGCCCGATCCCGGTGACCGGCGTCGCGCTCGAGTTCGCCTATATGGCGCCGGAGTTCAAGCGCCTGAGGGTTGTCTTCCGACTGAGTGTCGGCCAGCAGAGCGACCATCAGGTCGAGCGCCGAGTCGAGTTGCCCGAGGTGGACGTGGCAGACCGCTTCCTGGAGCCGATGGTGGAAGGCTTGCTCCGCCTCGCCGACGTCGGCGAGGCGCCGGTATTCGCGGGCGGCCCGCTCATAGTCGTGTGCGGAGAAGTAGCCTTCGGCGAGCTGTTCCCGCAGGTCGTGGGCGTCAGGCGTGCGAGCCAGTGCCTCGTTCAGGAGTTCGACAGCCTCACCATATCGGGAGTCCCGGATCAAGGATCGGGCGTCGCGTCTGGTGCGGTGGAAGTCGGCAGGGCGCGCCTCGGCAGGCGGCGCCGTTCCAGAGGCCGACCCGGCGACGGTCCTGCTGACAGCCTGTGCATAGAGAGTGAGCGGGCTCGGGGAGTTCTCCGTCATGTCGCCGAGTCGGCTGGTTCCCGACAGGTAGGGCATCAAGCCTTCGTGGACCTCACGCATGCCGCGGGGCCGGTCGGCCGGGTTTTTCTCCACCATGGCCAGCAGAAGCTCGTCGAGTCCTCTCGGCATGTCGGCGCGGTACCGACCTGCCGGGGTAGCCGGGGTCGTAACGTGCTGCGTTTTGACACTGTGGTCGCCTGGGCCAGTGAAAAGCGGTAGACCAGTGGCGATTTCGTACAGAACACAGCCGAGGGCGTAGACGTCGGTCTTCTCAGAGGCGGGCTTGGCCTCGACCTGCTCCGGAGACATGTAGGCGGCGGTGCCGAGTTGGTGGCCCGTCGTGGTGAGCTCGACCGTGTCGGCGTCGTGCAGGAACGCCAGCCCGAAGTCCAACACGCTCACCGAGCCGTCTCGGCCGAGTATGAGATTCGACGGCTTCAGGTCGCGATGCAGGATTCCGTGGGAATGAGCGGCGTGCAGGACCGCCGCGATCTGGGCGCCGATGGATGCCACCCAGCCGATCGGCAGCGGCGCGTGTTCGGCGACGACATCCCGCAGCGTGTTACCGTCGATGAATTGCATGATCATGTAGTGGCGATCGGCGTCACGACCGAAGTCATACAGCGCCGGCACGCCGGGATGGGTCAGCTTCGACAGCGCCCGGGCCTCCCGGATGAAACGCTGGTTGAGTTCGGTGTCAGGGAGCAGCACGTACTTGATGGCGACGCGCCGATCAAGGCGAGTGTCCGTCGCGCCCCACACCTCGCCCATGCCGCCCCGGCCGAGCCTGATCGGATCAAGGCGGTAGCGGCCAAGGAAGTCGGGCACGACAGCCTCCTGGGTCATTCGGGTATCAGGCTCCCGTCGAGGAGCCCGCCGATACCGGCGGCGACCAGGCTATCGCTGATCTTGATCAGCGATCTTGTCGTTTCCTCAAGGGCGAGCAGATCGGCGAAGGCCCTGCCATAGCGGCGCTGTTCTCCGATCGGCAGTCTCGGCAGTGACGCCCGGCGCGGGTCGAGCCGCACGCCCGAACCGGCACGCCCGGATTCGGCCCGCAGGCAACCGGCCAGGAAGTGGGGGTCGAGCCGGTCGGGGTCAGCGCGGAAAAGCAGCAGTTGGGGCCCGAGCACCGCACCCGCGGTCGTCATCACCGTCGGCATCGGGCCACTGGCCGCAAGCAGCGAGGCGACGACATCGCCCTCGACCACCCGCACCAGCCCGGCGGACTCTCCGGTACGGCCGGTCGGCTCCCGGTTGTGCATGAAGTCCTTGGCCGTCAGCACGGGCAGCTCACCGTCGTCGGCCAGATTCAGCGGACCCTGGAGAACGGCGACGACACCGGCCCGGGTCAGCTCGCCGAGCGTGGTCATGACGGGCTCCCGACGCGGCCCTCCGACGACCCCCGGGACCGTCAGCCGCTCCACGACCGAGGCCAACCGGTCGCGCATCGTGAAGTACCCCGCTGACGGCTCCTGGACGACGGTCCGGTGGCTCGTCGTCAGGTCGATCTCCTCGTCGAGCAGATCGATGATCCGCACGACCCGGCTGTTCTCCGGCAGTTCCGTCTTGGCGTTGTAGGCCCGCCACGCCGTCTCTGCCAGGCCCAGATCTTCGCCCGCGCCGACCATCAGCACATCGGAGGGGGGTTCGTCGGCGTCGGCCGGCTGGCGTAGGACCCACAGGTCGGGCGCCGCACTGGAGGCGGGGGCGGCGCCAGGGAACAGGCTGATGATCGCGCGCAGCACACCCGCGCGGAGCAGGTTTCCGCGCACTCTCCGCCCCGGCCTCCGACTGGTGGCAGCGGCGGGCATCATGACCACAGCATGCCCACCGGGCCGGACGTGGGCCAGGCAGTGCTGCACCCAGGCAAGCTCGGACTCGCCCCTCGGCGGCAACCCGAACTCCCAGCGGGGATCACTCGCCAGTTCGTCGTATCCCCAGTTCCGCTCGCTGAACGGCGGGCTACAGACAACAGCGTCGAACTGTATCCCGCCGAAGGCGTCGGACCGGAGGGAGTCACCCACCTCAACACGCGCCTGATAGCCGTGAAGCCGGAGTCGGATGTCCGTCAGCCGGGAAAAGCCATCGTTCATCTCCTGGCCGTACACCGCACCACCGTGTGAGGCCAGGAGGAGGGTGCCAGTCCCGCACGCCGGATCCAGCACGGTGCCACCGGCGACAGAGCCGATCGCGGCCATCAGTCGCGCCACCGGCAACGGTGTGGCGAGCAGTCGGCGCGAATGCAGGTCGGCGTAGCGTCCACAGATCCCGTCGAAGGCCGCGAGCACCCCATCGGCCTGCCCGACGCGTTCTATCTCCGCCACCAGGGCCAGGTCGAGCTCGGTCTTCTCACCCAGGAGCACGGCGCCGGTGTCGGCCACCACCTCGCCGAGCCGCAGATCGTCGGTGCTGCTGCGCAGCCGCTGCCAGAGCCGCTCCAGCGGCGACACCTCGACATATCGGTCATGGGCCCGCAACCAGCATTCGACATCGGCCAGCAGAAAGGCCGGGCTGGAGGCGGTCCCACCCGCAGGCTGCGGGAAGTCGTCGAACCGCTTGCGCCAGTTGCTCACCGCAGCACGGCCGACGTCTGCCAGCCGGGCGATGTCGGCGGCGCTGACCAGAACGTCCTCTGACATGTCTAGCGCCCCTCCTCCGGCAACCACAGATCATTTCCAGTACGGCGGAGCCGGTCACGGTAGCCGTCGTGAAGCGGCATCGCCCGCTCGACGATCTCCCAGAACGCGGCGCTGTGATCTGGCTGGCGCAGATGCGCGAGCTCATGGACGAGCACGTAGTCGATCAGACTGGGCGGCAGCTGCATGGCCGCCCAGTGGATGTTCACCCGGCCGCCGCGCGAACACGACCCCCACCGGTAGCCGAGCGGCCGGACCGTCAGCCCACTCGGCTCGACTCCGAGGCGGTCGGCCCATGGCCGCACCCGCTTGGCCAGCCAGGGCTCCCCCACCCGCCTATACCAGCCGACCAGTTCCCTGGCGCCCCCGCCCCGGGGCAGCTCCAGCCTCCCCCGGATCAGCCGCACCTCGCCCTCGTCGACCACCCGAAGCCGATGGGACCGCCCCAGGTAACGGAAGCCCTCGCCGGTGACATATTCCTTGGCCGGGGCCGCACGGCCCAGGTCACGCTTCTCGGCCAGCTTTCCGTACAGCCACGGCCGCTTGGCCTCCACCATCTTGACCAGTTCGGCCTTCGACACCTGTGAGGGCACGACCGCGGTGATGGAGGAGTCTCGCTCGACGGTCAGACGGACGCTCTTGCGCCGGTCGCTCACCGAGACGGCGACCTCAAGGTCGCCGACGCGCAGGACGCCGGGTATATCACTCACGGTCATCAGCATGCCAGGGTTAGGCCCTGGGAATGGTCACGCGGTTCTCCCTGACCGCATCGCGCGCTTTGTCGGCCACCGTCTCCAGCCGGGCGATGTCATCGAGGTCGGCGGCCACCAGGACCTCGAAGATCTCGTTGCGGAAGTCGGCGACGTCGGGCCGTTTGTCCCAGAATCCGTGCCGGTGGATGGTGCCGCTCGCGAGCCGGATGATCGCCCTGGCGGTGTCGACGAACTTCGGGTCGTGTACGTCATCGTCAGAGGTCGCGAACTCCTGCAGGAGCAGGCCGTAGAGGGCGAACTCGGCCGGGCTGAACCCGTGGGGGTTGTCGCGCCCGTCGTCGACCACCTCGGCGATCAGGTCCTTGAACGCGAGCAACTGGGCGTCCCAGTCGTCCTTCAGCTCGACGAGGATCTGTTCGAGCCGCTCGCTCAGCAGTTGGTAGCGGGCCGGGTCCTGGCCAGCATTGACGGTGATGTGGTGGCGCAGGGCGTTCTCCATCTCCGACGCCTTCGCCCGGGAGCCGCCGGTCATCGCCTCGACCTTGGCGGCGAAGTTGGCCGCCGTCAGTGCGATCGGTGGCAACTGCTGCTCGACGCCGAGTGAGGTCACGTGTTCGTCGATCAATAACTTGATCTTCTGCCCGTACGCACCGGGATCGAACTCGCCGCCGTCAACGCGGTAGCGGCGACCGGCGGTGAGCCGGATGACCGAGAAGTGCTTGGCGTCCGCCAGGTAGGGCGAGGCCGCCGGTTCGGGCAGCACCGTGTTGACCGTCCGGACGAAGCGGGCCAGCTCGACACCGAATCGGTCACGCAACTCCGGGTCGGCCAGTTCCTGGACGCAGCCCTCGATGTCGGTGTAGTCGCGGAACATGGTCCGGAGCCGACGGCAGCGCGGCTCCAGCTTGGCGATCTCGGTCTTCAGGTCACGCAGCGCGCCGGAGACGTCGGCGGCCTCGCCTGCCTCGAACTCCTCGTCGGCGTAGACCCTCAGCGCGTCCACGAGGTTCTGCGCGACGCCCCGATAGTCGACGACGTAGCCGAACGGCTTGTTGTCGGCTGTGCGGTTGACCCGGGCGACGGCCTGGAGCAGGTCGTGCATCTCCAGTTTCCGGTCGAGGTACATCACCTGCTCGATCGGTGCGTCGAAGCCGGTGAGCAGCATCGACTTCACGATGACGAACGCGATGTCGTTCTCACCGAACGGCCTGACGAAGCCCTCGATCCGGGTCTTCTGCCTGGCCTCGTCGGTCCACTCCTCGTAGCGGTTCTCGTGCTCGGTGTCGCCCTTCGAGATCACCGGTACGAAGTCGATCCGCTTCAGCAGGTCGAGCTGCCTGGCCGCCTTGACCAACTGGGCCTGGCGCGGCCGCAGCTCCGCCGGATCCCGGTCGAGCAAGTGGGCCGGTAGCTTCTCGATGTCTCGGACGAGCTCGTCGCGCGCCTCCATGAGAGCTTCCCGGTAGCGCACGGTCGTCTCCCGGTCATGGGCCACGACCTGCGCCTTGAAGCCTTCGGGGAGCACCTTGTCGACGTAGTGGCGCAGCATGTGCTTGGCCTTGACGTCGACCAGTTTGCGGGCCGCCGACACGTTGCCCTTGGTCGCCCAGCGGGTCTGGAGGGTGCGGCGTTCCTCGTCGGTCAGCTCCTCGAACTCCTCTTCGAAGAGGTCGTCCATGTCCTGGCCGTCCTGGAGCGCGCCCTTGACCTTGATGCCTTCGTAGAGGATGGGCACGATCACCTGGTCCTCCTCCGCCTCGCGGAGCCGGTAGGTGTCGATGAACGGGCCGAACAGCTCGACGCTGGTGTCGCGCCGGCCCTTCTTCGTCATGATCGGGGTGCCGGTGAAGCCGATCCGGGCCGCGTTCGGCATCGCCTGCCGCAGGTTGGCGCCCAGCGCGGCGGTGTGGGAGCGGTGCACCTCGTCGATCAGGACCACGATCGAGTCGTCGGTGTTGATCTCGCCCAGTTCCATGCGGTCTGTCGGCTGGCCACTCTGGTTCTTCTGGATCATCACGAAGACCAGGCCGGGGCCCGTCTTGCCGAGCAGCGTCCGGGCGCGGGCGGTGTTTCTGGCGACGTCGACCTTCTCGTTGCTCAGCGCCATCGTCTCGCTGAGCTGGGTCTGGAGCTGGGTGCGGTCGGTGACCACGACGACCTTGTAATGCGACAGCGCGTTGAGTGAGCGCAGCCGCCTGACCAGGAAGGTCATCGTGAGGCTCTTGCCCGAGCCCTGGGTGTGCCAGACGATGCCGCCCCGCTGTCCCGGCTTGCCGGTGCGTAACCGTTCGACGGTCCGCTCGACGGCGCGGAACTGCTGGTAGCGCGGCGCCGCCTTGATGTTGACGCCGTCGTCGGTGGTCATGAACGTGACGAAGTTGTGGACGATGTTAAGCAGGTTGACCGGCTCCAGCACACCCGCGACGAGGACTTCCTGTTTGCTGAGCTGCTCCTCGGCCTTGTCGAGCTTCGCGGCTAACGCCGCTTTCGTCAGCGGGTACGGGTCTCGCCAGGGCACGTAGTGTTCGAGCTTGGCGGTGAACGTGCCGAGCCTGGCGTCTTCACCGCTGGTCGCGATCGTCATCTGGACCGGGCGGAACAGGCCGGTGCGGCTGTCGCGGTATTTCCGGATCTGGCCGACCGCCTTGCCGAGGCCACTCTCCGTGGTCTTCTTACACTCCACGACGACCAGCGGAATGCCGTTCACGAACAGCACGATGTCCGGGACGATCTGCTTGTGGCCGCCCGTGCCCGGAATGTCGACCCTGAACTGGTTGACGACCAGGAAGTCGTTGTTCTCTGGAGTCTTCCAGTCGACGTAGTGCACGATCCTCGACTTGCCCGTCGCCGGGTCGTCGACCGGGATGCCGTTGACGAGGAGCTCGGTGACCTTCTTGTTGGCTTCGAGGAGATTGGTCGTGGGAATTCGCGTGAGGGCGTTGACAGCCTGACTGAGCTTGCGGTCATCGAGCCAGGAGCCGTTGATCTTCTCGATGGCGTCACGGAGCCGGTCTTCGAGGATGGTCTCGTCGAAGGTGCGGCGGTCGGACATGCGGGGGTTGAGCGGGATGACGGCTTCGGGGGTGGCGCCCTGAAGGTGGTGCCACCCCATGGAGACGAGCTGATCGATGAACGGCTTCTCGACGAGTGCGTATTCGTAGTCGGTCACCGGCCGACTCCCCTCGCTAAATGCACAATCAAAGACTTTCCAGTATGGCTTCCGCCTGCGCTACACGAACTCGGCCAGTCAGCAGGTCTTCCATGAGACCTCGCTTGAGGAGCTGAAGGCGGTTCCGCTCCTCTTCAAGGCGCCTGATAGCGGCCTTGCTCGCATGAGCGACCCCCAGGACGCGGTCTTGTTCTTCGAGCGATGGAATACGGACCATAAGATCTTGCACCGATGACCCGCTGATCTTTACCATGCTTTCGGATGTACCCTGTGCGATCGCCTGTATCTGGCGCCGAAGGCCATGGCTCCTCAGTTGAAGCTCCAAATATTCAGCCCTGCACGTCCCACCCGGGCTGAGTTTCATGATGAGATCTGGATAGATACACGGCACCCCGACACCGCTGTAAATACCCGCAAGCCCGACGAGGTCTCTCGTATTTGCACGACTCATCAGCAGATCGCCATCCGACAGGAGCGCCGATCTGTTGCGCCCATCGCGCATGGGAACGTTTTTTAGTTGACGGGCCTGGAAGCCACCGGATGTGAGGCATCCGAGACCCAGCGCAAGGAGACCGGTCCACCCCTCAACCTCTTTAGGGGAATACCCGTTCTTGGGCGACTGAGCCAGATGCACCCTCAGCGGAGTTTCCCCGGCAACGACAGACGACAATAGATAGTCAATCAGCCCGACATGAATGAGTGTGAACTTATCCAATGACAGGTCGATAGAAGTAACGCGCCGGTCAAGAGTGTTGAGAATATCCGCGATCCGCCGCTGTTCACATTCAGACGGGAGATCGATCTCAATTTTCCCGAAGTCTTTATAACGGATCGCACCTCGACGATCAACCGAAGCCTGTTCATGCACTGCATATGAGGCCAGGAGCCGCGGAGATTTAAGCGCTCGAAACATAAATGAAGGATCTACGCCCACACCGGTCGAAAACACAGTGTAAATGGGGCTTACGCAAGCCTCCTCAAGTTTCTCCTGAAGTCCAATAGATCCTTCGGCCAGATGATTGGTTGCATAGGCAAACCATCCACGTCTAACGATCTTATAATTTGCAAGGTCGTCACTATAAATGGTGCGACCCTTGAAATATTCGACAGACGGGACGAGCCCGTGATGTTTGGTCGAAGATAGAACTGTAATAGATTTACGGGCGCCGACTTTTTCCATCCGCTCCTCGGTGACTTCTTTCAAAAAGACTCGCAGCCAGCCGTGTGGAAGGTCACGCATAACCGAGCTCCTTCAGGTAGCCGTTGAGACGGGCAGCGGCCGCTTCGCGCTGGGCTTCAAGCTCGTGGAGGGTCACCGCGTATTTGTCAGCCCAGCCACGGAAAGCGACCTCCAGCAGGCGGCGAGCGGAATTCGTACGGGAGATCAAACGGGTGGAGAGCTGTAGCCGGAGCACCTCCAGCACCAGGTCGCGGCGAGCGGTCTCGTCGAGCGCACCGACAGCCATGCGCAGGCGCGGCAAGCAGTGGCCTTCCAGGGCGGAGACCTTCTTGCGGGCGGCGGCAGTTCGGGACTTCAGGGCCTTGAGGTCGGCTTCGGAGAGCTGGTCTTCGGCGAGCTCGTCGGCCTCTTCGTCGTCGTCGGCGGGCTTGGCGGTGGCCGCTTTGAGTTCGGCGTTCAGTTCGGCGTAGGCGGCCTCGGCCTCGTCGAGTTCGGCCAGGTAGTCGGGGATAACGGCGGGGACGAGGCGGTGGTCGCGTGCCTTGCGCTTCTCGGCGGCGATCTTCTGTTTGTCCCAGTATTCGGCGTCGTCTTCGTTGAGCGCGAACGCCGACTCGATGGTGGTGAGCCAGCCTTCGACGACGCCCTCGAAGCCGTTGAGGCCGAGCGCCTTCATGTCGTATTGGGCCTCCCCCCACCAGGCGGCTACCACGCCGGCCAGGTCGAACCGGTCGAGCATGCCGACCGGCAGCAGCTCGGTCACGAATGAGTCGAGCAGCTCGGCGCGGACCGCCATGACCTTCCGGGTGTCGGGAAGTTCGATCATGCGTTTGCTGTGGCGTACCCACCAGTCAGAAAACGCGGCACCGAGCCGCGCCTCGGCCGGCGCGGCCAGCCCCGGCAGACGGGCGGCCGTGGCCTGCCAGCCTTCGGGGAGGAAGTCGAAGTAGTCGGCGTCGCGCTCGGCGAACAGCGTCACGGGGTCGACGGCGAACGCGTCGAACAGCGGCGCCTTGGCTTCGACCTCAGCCTTCGGCACCCCGCCGTGGAGGTGGGCGCGCACGTCCTGCGGCTCGGGTGGCGGGGTGTTGTCGACGTAGCGCCGGATGTTGAGGTTGAAGTCGTTGTCGCGCAGCTCCGCGAGGTCGACGACACGGGCGAACCCGGGGATGTCCTCAAAGGCTTCGAAGGCGCTGACGATCTTCTCGGCGTGCTGCGGATCGAGGAAGTTCTGGGCCCGGCCGGCGGTGAACTCCCGATCGGCGTTGATGAACAGCACCTTCTTCCGCCGGTCGGCCGGCCGGGGGTCGGTGCCACGCAGGATCAGCACACAGGCGGGGATGCCGGTGCCGTAGAAGAGGTTCGGCGCCAGCCCGATGACGGCTTCGAGTCGGTCTGCCTCGATGATCCCCTTGCGGATCTCCTGCTCCTTGCCACCCCGGAAGAGCACCCCGTGGGGCATGACCGTCGCCCCGATCCCGTCGGGGGTGAGCACGGCGAGCACATGCTGGGCGAACATGAGGTCGGCCTTCTTCCCGGTCTCCGGGGCGTAGCCGAACTCGAACCGGTCCTTGTGCTTCATCTCGTCTGACGAGTAGTTGAGCGAGAAGGGCGGGTTGGTGAGCACCCGGTCGAAGCGGGTGAGCTCGCCGCCGTCGAAGTGCCCGGGGTCGGTCAGCGTGTCGCCGTGCACCAGCAGGGCGTTGAGCACCCCGTGGAGGATCATGTTCATCTTCGACACGGCCCAGGTGCTGCCGTTGTTCTCCTGGCCGGCCAGGGTCAGGTCGCGCGAGTCGAACCCGTGCTCGTCGATGTACTCCTTGGCGTGGATGAGCATGCCGCCCGAACCGGAACACGGGTCGTAGACGGCCATGCCCGGCATCGGCTTGACCAGGCGGACCAGCATGCGGACCACACCACGCGGCGTGTAGAACTCACCACCCTTCTTACCGGCGGAGTCGGCGAACTGGGCGATCAGATATTCGTAGGCGGCCCCCAGCAGATCGGGGAACTCGAAGTCCTCGTTCTGCAGCCGCACCCTGGAGAAGTGGTCGATGAGCTGCTGCAGCCGCTTGTCGGGGACGGCCGACGCCCCGACACGGCGGGTGAAGTCGATGTGTTCGAGCACCCCTTCGAGTGCGTCGATGTTCTCCTCTTCGAGGGCACCCAGCGCCTTGTTGAGCAGGTCGCCGACGTTCTTCTTGCGTGACTCGGCCTCGATGTGAGCCCATCGGGCGATCGCCGGGACGTAGAACTTGTCGCCCCGATAGAAGCCGCGCGCCTCGGCGATCCGTGCGGCCTCCTCGACCGTCTTGCCCAGGCCGACCTGCTTGGCGATGACCTCGGCGCGCATGACCTCGAACTGGTCGGACGCCCGCTTCAGGAAGAGCATCCCGAAGATGTACTCCTTGAACTCCGAGGCGTCCATCTTGCCGCGGAGAATGTCGGCAGCCCCGTAGAGATGCCGTTCGAGCTGCGGCAACGTCAGCTTCGCCACGTGGCGACTCCTTCTTTCTTCATCCTTCGACCGACTTACACAGCGCTTTGGAAGCGCACGGGCAGCCCTTCCGCCTAGCAGCAGGCCACACGCTACCGTCGAGCCGTGTCACCAGCAACGGCGAATAATATTGTGTACGCGACTCACAGAAGATCGTCCATAATGCCGACCGCGAACTCCTCCAGCTTGGACACAAGCGCTCTCTCGATTGTGATGCGGGCATCGATCGCGCGTACAAGCTTCACCGTCCTGGCCTGCTCCTGGAGCGACGGCACCGCGACCAGCAACTGCCGGAGTTCGTGAGTATGGGCCCATAGAACCGTCCCAGGAGACGCCTGCCCCATCAGCCTGGCCACGATCGGCGGATGCGATAGATAGAGGGCCAGATAGTCAGGCATGACCTCACTCGATCGCAGACGCAAGCGCAGGCAAGCCGGACCGTACAGCCAACCATCCTGCTCTGGCCCTACAACGGCGCTTCTGCCTAGCGCTCCCTGCCTCACGAAAAGTACGTCTTGCGGGCGAAGCAAGAACCGCGTCAACCGAGCCGCGTCCTTCCGAGGCAACCGTCGCAGGCCTTCCAGCATGATCTCGTGCCGGTCCGTAACATTGGCCGGCGAGAGAACGGGCACCCCATCAACGCGCACACTGAGACGCTCCAGCAGTGATCCCGAAGGCCCTGCGGCGACATCGCAAAGAGCCCCCAACGGGATGCTGACATCAGTGCTCACCGTTCACCTCGTTAATCGCCTCAAGGGTCCAGGCGGAGGAGATGCACGGAACTCTCCGGCCCACCTCCTCCGCCGTGCTACTTCTCGCTATGCGGGATGCGATTGACCGCGAAGCGCCACACGCACAGCCTCTTCGAGCAGCACGCCGACCACGGCCGTGCACAACGCGAAGAGAAACTCAGACGTGCGGCACCAGGCCGAAGCTCCGATCGTGATCAGACCAACGATCACAACGACCGCGCGGCCGAACCTTCTGGCCCACGTCGGACGCGGGCGGCCATGATGGACGCGGACACTTCTCCGCAACGGGATGTCCTCTCTGTCGTGAATGTTCGATCCGTCGCACCACCCTCGCAAGCAAGTGGATACGTGGTGCGTTCTCAAACCTCGCACTGCACGGGCTCCGACGAACTGGCTGAACCACAGCGCAACATCAGCAATCTAAGCACAGCATCGGATTG
Organism: Herbidospora sakaeratensis; assembly: GCF_001570525.1. Classification (GTDB taxonomy): domain Bacteria; phylum Actinomycetota; class Actinomycetes; order Streptosporangiales; family Streptosporangiaceae; genus Herbidospora; species Herbidospora sakaeratensis. The sequence goes on along the minus strand of NZ_BBXC01000010.1, from coordinate 564,206 downwards.
CGTATGAAGATAATCTGAAAGAGTCCTCACAGCAGGGAGCGCTGCATACGCGGTCGCCAACGTACTTGCATACACGGTTCACAGCCTCACAGGCCCGCAGTGGCGAAACGGCACAGGAACAGCGAGACGCCGCAGAAGGAGGCAATCCGCTCACCGGATATCGAGAATCTGACCCGCCTCGCCGTCACCAACGGCGGCGCAGATCGCGGATACCATGTCCGACTACCTGCGACAGGTGCTGGTCGACCCACGACCATTTCGTCGTGGCGTCCACCCCCGCTCACCGCAGGAGGTGGGCCAAGTGATCCACGGCGCCCCAGATCCTCATCCGCAGCGCACTGGTCCAGATAGCCGTTGACGACCACGTTGACCTCCGCTTCGAGCGGGTCGCCATCGGCTCGGGAGACGGCTACTTCGCCGACCTCGCCCTCTGGCTCACCCACCCGTGACTGGCTAGATGGCGCCTGTACGTCGCAACCAGCGACATCATCTACGTCGGGACCTTGCCGCCTGAACGGTGGCCCTCACCACCGACTTCCGGGTTCATCGGGGCTCAATTTTTCGAACAAAATATCGAATGCAGGTGTTAACAGCGGCCATCGATGGGTAGGATGAAAACTGCGTCAACAACACTGCTGCTTGGCCCTTCTGCGGCCTATCTGGAAGGCTGGGTCTCGTGGACGATCAAAACGTGCTGGTGACCCTCGCCGAGATCGCCCGCATCGCAGGTGTAGGCCGGGCCGCCGTCAGCAATTGGCGCAGACGGCACAGCACCTTTCCCTCCCCCGTGGGCGGGTCAGACACCAGCCCTCAGTTCTCATTGCCGCAGGTCGAAGCCTGGCTCCGCGAGAACGACAAGTTCAGGTCGTCATCGGGTGTGCTGGAGCGGCTCTGGCCGAAGTACGAAGCGCTCGGCGACCGCGAGCGAATGGGGCGGATTATCGCCGCAGTAGGAGCTCATGTCCGGCCGGATTCCGCATCCCAGTGGCTGACGACGGTGGGCGACGCCGACCAGGCGCTCGTGGAAGAGTCAATCGCGCTCGCCGCCGGCGAAGGCGGCCGGGAGACTTTCCAATTCCTGCTGGACCGCTGGCTGAACACCCATATTCGGCAGGTCACCACCACACCGGCTCCGCTCGCCGAGCTCATGGCCGACATGGCGGCGCAAGCCCATCCCGGCCGGATCTCCACAGTGTGCGATCCCGCCTGCGGGGTCGGCGGCCTGTTGCTGGCAGGCGCACGACGATGGTCACAGGGCGGAGCGCCATATCTGGTCGGCCGGGAACGAGACCCCGTCCTTAGTCTGCTCGCGGCGACCAGGCTCGCGCTTGAGACCTCCTCAGCCGAGATCGACATCAAGCCTGCCGACGCGCTACGCGAGGGCATCCAGTCACCTTCGACGACGGATGTGATCCTCTGCAGCCCGCCAACCAATGAACGCGACTGGGGCCACGAGGAGCTGGCAACGGATCAGCCGTGGCCGTTCGGCCTTCCGCCGCGTACGGAGTCGGAACTCGCGTGGGTCCAGCGCATCGTCTCCGCGCTTGACGACGGCAGCGTGGCCGTCGTTCTCCTGCCGCCCGCCGTAGCATCACGCCGGGCGGGGCGGCGGATCAGGTCCGCGATGCTCCGTGCCGGGTGCCTGCGGGCAGTGGTCGCTCTTCCTCCCGGTGCGGCACCGCCCTTCGGGATCAGCATGCAGTTGTGGGTTCTGCGGCGATCGTCACCCGACAGGGTCGGCGAGCCCGTCCTCCTGGTGGACGCCACCGATTGTCGGGCGACCACGTCCAGCCTCCGCGGCCAGCCGGTCGATTGGGACGCTGTGCGCGACCGGGTGCTGGGCGCGATGAGCGGCCTGCCGACAGCGGGGAGCGTTGAGATTCCGCTACTCGACTTGCTGGACGATGAGACAGACCTAACACCCGCGCGGCATGTGCCGACCAGCCTGGCCGTGTCGGCCATGCAGGTGCGGCGGGAGTGGACTCGCTTTGATACCGGTCTTCAGGCCGCTCGCGATCTGAGCACAACCCTTCGCGATATCCAGGCAGATCGGGAACCCTTGGACGATCTCCCCGTGGCGGTCGCCGAACTGGAGCGGGCCGGCGCCCTCCTGCTCACCCCGGGGCAGCCAGTTCCAGACGACTATATGCGACGAGGAGAGCGACCCGACGGCGGTGTTCCGGTCCTCACTCTCGCCGATGTACGTGAGGGCCAAGCCCCGCAGCTATGGATGCTCCCCGACGATGTCGAACGTCTCGAACGTGACAGAACCATCACGGTGACGTCCTCTCACGACGTGGTCCTGGTCACGCCCTCCGCCGAGTTCAAGGTATGGGTCGACGTTGATGCGCCGACCGTGTTGACCTCGCATCTCACCCGCCTGCGGCCCGACACCCGGCGTCTCGATCCCTGGTTCCTGGCGGGGTGTCTGCGGGCGCACTCCAACGCGCGGCAGGCCGCATCGCACGCATCAACGACCTCGCGGGTCGACCCTCGGCGTCTCCAGATTCCCCGCCTGCCCATCGAGGAACAGCACCGCTATGGAGACGTACACCGGCGTCTGGTGGCGTTCGAACAGACGGTCGCCGATCTGAGCGAGGCGAGCACCGGGCTCAGCCTGACGCTGACCGAACTGCTCGCCACCGGGCGACTGAAACAGACGTGATCACTCGTCGGCCGGCAGTGCCTCGGCCTCTGCGGCGCACCCACGTTCACTCAGCTCCACCGCGAACTCACGGCAGCGGCGAACCACCCGGACAGGCGGCCGCGGCATGGCCCACACCTCGGTGACGACGTCCTGCCAGGTGCGGAAGGCAGCCGTGACGTCGTCGTCCGCAGGCAGCGTGCATTCGGCGACGCCGACCCGGGCTTCGAGGAGGAACCCCTTCTCCTCCTCTTCCGTGGTGTTCCGGAGCGTGCGTTCGACGGTGCGGTACAGCGAACCCGCTCCAGGCCAGTCGCCCTCGATCCGCGCATAGTCCGCGCAGCACAACTGGGCTCGGACGACCAGCTTGTCGCCCGGGCCCCACGCCTGTGTCACCGTATTCAACTCCGCCACGACCTGCCGGGTCTCGGAGCTTGGCTCGCTCACGGCCATCTCACGTTCGGCGGCGGACAGCAACCTGGCGAACTCGCTGCGGCTCGGCCTCGGCGGACGCCTTACGACAGGGCGGCGGCGGTCCGCCGGTGCGGCGGGGACGGCCGGGGCACGCTCCGGCCGTCCCTGTCTGAAGATCGCAGTAGGATCGGGGTGCAGGCGTGGGGAGGGCTCCGCGTCACCCGGCTTCGGCAGCAGCCCCCGCAGAACCTCCAGCCCAGCGTCCACGCCCGGGCGATCCGCTGGATCCTTCACCAGCATGGCGTTCACGAGGTCGGCCAGCTCGACCGGAATGGAGTGCCTGACCGGGTCGAGACGTGGTGGTGGATCGTTGCGATGCTGATCCTCGATGCTCCGGTCGGCAAGGTCGCTGAACACTTGGCGGGTGGTGACGAACTCGAACATCATGCAGGCGAACCCGTACAGATCCGCTGCGGGCGTCGGGTGCTTGACTCCCCGGATGAGTTCGGGGGCCTTGTAGCCGATGCTGCCAGGCGTCGGCCCATGCTTGGTGTACCGGGTCGCGTCGGGGTCGGTCGGCAGGGCGATCCCGAAATCGATGAGGTAGACGAGGCCCTCGTCGGAGAGCAGCACGTTGGCCGGCTTCAGATCTCGATGGACTATCCCCAGTCGGTGAACTTGGGAGAGAGTCTCCAGGAGTTGCACGCCGATCGCGGCGGACGCGACGACAGGCGGGCGGTTCTTGGAAAGGAACTCACGCAGGTTCTTGCCCGAGACGTGCTCCATGACCAGGTAGGGGTCGCCGCCGAGGAAGTTGTGGAAGATCAGGCGGGGCACACCAAGGCCGGATAACCGCGCCATGAGGTCACGCTCCCGCTCGAAGCGGCCGTAGGCCTCCACCTGGCCGGTGCGCGCGGCGGAATCGTCGCCCCACAGATCACGTCCGAGAACCTTGACCGCGACGGTTTCGCCTGTGAGCAGGTCCTCGGCCTGCCACACGCTCGCCATCCCACCGCGTTTCGGACCACCCGTGATCCGGAATCTCCCGCCGAGCACCTCGCCGAGCCGCACCGCGAACCCCCACTGCCTCACTCCATGGCATTCACACCTTACCGTGTGCACAACATAATAAATGCAGTCGCTTGACTCAGTTCACAGATTGAGCTTCTCTTGGACCATGGAGGTCGAGCCGTGATGAGTCATCCACTGCCATCAGAAGTGGTCAGGATCGGAACCACCCTGCTGCGCGAAGAAGCGGACGCCTGCGCCGGCGGTCGGGCGCTCCGGGCACGTCCGCTCACGAAGCGGGAGCCGGAACGTTCCCGGAGAAGGCCGCTCCAGGAGTTCTTCTTCCAGCCCGTGGGGAACCTGCTCGACGCGATCGAGTTCCGGAACGTCAGCCCGGAAGCCGCATTCGCCGATCTCCGGCACACCCGCAACTGCCACCCCCAGCATCGCATCTGGGCCCTTGAGGTCGTGCCGGTCTACCTCGCCGCGCGGGCGGACCACCAAGCCGCTCGCGCCGCCGCCGGAGAGCCGCCCACCATCCCGGTCGCCGCCGAATGGGTGGGGCTCGACCGGTTGCGGGAGCCGGATGTTCGAGGGGTGAAGCAGTACGAACGCACCGTATGGGGCAGACGGTATTCCACTGAGGACGGATCAATCCGGGAAATCTGGATTCCGTCCATCCGCTCGGCCAAGAAGAACCGTCCCGAAGCGGAGATCGCGGCCGTCGCCGCGATCGCGGCGACCGGGGTCCCGGCCCGCGCCGACTTCGGAAAGCCATACAAGCGGATCAGCGGTGAGGCGGACGCGCCCCAGCGAGTGCGGGTCATCGGCGTAGGGCTCGGCGATGGCGTGCCGGAGACCCTCGCCGATTGGACCGCAGAGGAGGCGGCACAGCGGTTCTCCGATCACGCCAGGAATCGCTACGCCGCCGTACTCGGCGGCCGGGATCTGCGGCCCGGAAGCGACTGTGTCAGGTGCGACGGGCTCGCAGGCTGCACCGCCTTGCCCGAGGTCCCGGGCCTGCTTGGGCTCCCCGCTCCCCACCGCGGCCGACGGCGCCGTAGCCTCTCGGCCTCCGACCTGCGCATTTACGACTCATGCCCGGCGCGCTTCCATCTGACTCGGACGCTGATGATCCGAGACGGGCAGACCGAGAACGAGGCGATCCGCCGGGGTCGCGCGGTCGACGCCTGGCTGACCGAACGGCACCGCCAGCACCCCTGGACCCCCTGCAGGAGCGGCCCCATACCCGGTGGCCTCCCCGGTTTGACAGAGGTCGAGTGGGAGCCGGCCCTGAAGATGATCCGGGCACACCGGGCCATCTGCCCACTCGACCGGCTTGCGTCCACGGAACTCGTCCGGCCCCAGTGGCGTCTGGCCGCCTACGACCCGGTCGCCGACGTGGTGGTCATCGCGGATCCCGATCTCCTCTACACCGATGCCGGTGGCTGGGTCTGGCGGGAGACCAAGACCGCCTCGAAGCGAGCGTGGGAGGGTGAACCCCTGCTGTCGCGGCACCCTCAGCTCGCCCTGGCCGTCCTGCTGATGAACGCCGGCGTTCTGGGTGGTGAGCCGCGCCGTTCCCGGATCGAACTCGAAATCCTCAGAGAGAACGGTGCGGCGTGCGAGGAGATCGACCCCTTCGACACCGCCACGCTCCAGCAGGCCCGCGACGTGGTGTCGGGCCTCGCTTCGGGATGGGCCGACGACGAGGTCTACACACCCGATCCCGGCAAGGACTGCGCGAAGTGTGAGGTTCGCCGATGGTGCCCGGCCGGGACCGATCCCGCCCTGGAGATCTCATCGTGACGTCTGAGCAGACCGGGCTGCCGGCCCACTCCGCCGACTGGTCCACGCACGCGGGAGTCCCTCTGGTACGCACGCTGGCCAGTGCGATGCTCCAGCTCAACGAGAAGACCGGTCTGACCGCCTTCACGCTCCCCTACCCGGAGGAGGCACAGCGGGCGTTGGATCGCACAGTGCTCGCCTGCCTGGTGAAGGGAGCCACGCCACCGGCGAGCCTCATCGAGCTGGTGTCGTGGTGCCGGTCCACGCCTCTCGTGGACTGGCCGCTCGATCTGCCGCCCGATGTGATCGGTCCGGACGACAGGCTTCTCGACGAGGACTCCGGCCGACCGACCGAACTGTGTCACGAATGGTCCGAACGCACCCGGGACACCGCAGTGGCCCTACGCGATCGGGAGATCATCAGCACCGCCCTGCGCCTGTGCCGGGACTATGGCGAGGAGGACGCTTACACCGCCTTTCGCGGGCTCCTGGTCAACCGGCCGGTCCTGACCACGGCGGAGAGCTTCGAGGTCTTCGGCGACCTGGTGCTTGAGCCGGTACACGAGCTGATCCGGCGCATCTACCTCACGGCCCCCGCCAGCCACCTCCGACGTGGCGAGTACGTCTGCTGCGGACGCTGCCGCACTCTGCTCACCCCGGTCCGCGGTGGCGACTGGTGGTGCGAACGCGACCGTTGTCGCCGGCAGGGACCCGCGCCACTGGGTCGGCGCCTCCACCAGGAGGATGTGGGCGAGGTGTTCCACCTTGAGCGACCGCTGCGGCAGTTCGTCACCGGCCCGGGGCTGGCCGAAGCGGCCCTGCAGGACAAGCTGACCGCCCTCGGGCTGGTCGTGCGCATGTGGCCGGGATATGACGCATACGACCTTCTCGTCACCTTCCCCGACGGGGTCCGGTGGGCGATCGACGTGAAGGATTGGGCCAATCCCGTGTTCCTCGGCAGAGCGGCCCGGCCTGTCCCCCAGGAACCGCCCTATGACGAGGCCTTCTGGGTCGTCCCCCGCCACCGGGTCACGGCCAGGCCCGGCTACGTCTCCGTCTTCGAACGAAGCCGCCCCGCGCACGCCCGCGGCCTGCGGCTGCTCACCGACGGCGAACTCGTCGCCCGAGCCACCGCCCGCCTTCGTGAAGGGACCACACGTGCGTGACCGCGAGAGCTGGCATCGGCAAGTCAGCCAGAAGCTCGAACAGGTCTGGAACGGCCTGCCTCTGGAACTGGAGGGGATCAGACCATCCCATCTCTGCCAGGTCGAACTCGCTTTGCGCCTGCTGGAACGGCTCGCACCGCACGAACCGGCCGGCGGCGCGTACACACTTCTCGGCGGCTACCCGTTCGCCAGGGCCGCAGGAGTGGCCCGCACGGCCGAGCACGACACAATGCTCGCCTCGGCACGCCACCTGCTGTGGACGCTGCGCCGGCGCAGGTCCTGGCATCAGGCACTGGACTGGTACCGCCGGGTGCCCTCCCGGCTGCGTGCCTACGAGGTGCCGGCGGACCGGGGCCCGGCCGTTGCGCTGGTCCCAACCCATGCCGTCGACCGCGTCGAGACCTATGACGAGGCGCTGACCCGGCTTCCGCAGCACGACCGCAAGCCGCTGCCTCTCGCCCCCGCCGGACGCAGCGCTTTCACGGACCGCCGCCGTGCCACCTCGGTCAACATTCCCGAAGCCCTGATCTTCGACCCGGCCACCGGGCATGACCTGTCCGCCGGAAGGCCGGGAGGCGGTGAGCCACGCACGATCACCCGGACCGAGCTGCTCGACACCGCACGATGGATGGACGAGCACGAATCGGCCATCGGGGTGGAACGCCCCGGCAACTGGGAGGCTCGGCTGCACGAGCTGAGATTCGCGCCGCGCGACGCGGACGGCCGCGGCTTCAGCGAAAGCGACGAACTCCGCCTGAACGGGCTGCTGCACCTGGTGGGCATGGTCGGCGCCGGAAAGAGCACCCTCATGGTGCTCCTGGCGGTCTGGGCCGCCCGGCGCGATCTGCGTATCACCCTGGTCGTCGGCGACGTGGCGGAGCAGTTGAGACTGTGCGAGCTCCTCCGCGATCTGGACCTGCCGGCCGTTCCGGTCTTGGGTCCCACCACACGCGAGACCCATGTCCAACGGCTGCACCGCCGGCTCGCCTCCCGCGGCCTGGACAACCTGCTCGACCATGACGCGCGCGGCTTCGACGACCTGAGCACGGCCTGCGCTGTCGACGCGCTACGGAGCACTGAGGCGATCCAGCCTCTCCGCTATGCCGACGCACCCTGCACCGCCCTCTTCCCGGAAAGGCGGCCGAGTCCCGGCAGCACGCATTCCGGCATCGTGCTTCCCGAGCCCTATCGGCCCGGCGAGACGTCACTGGAGCGGCCGGCGACCGACGACGACCTCAAGGGCAGCCAACACGGCTGCCCGCTGTGGGCCAGGTGCCCCCGCCACCGCGCGGCCCGCGATCTGGTCGAGGGGCTGATCTGGGTAGCCAACCCGGCCAGCCTGGTCCAGACGGCTGTCCCCCGGCACCTGAACGAGGAGCGGATCCGCCATCTCGAACTGGCCTGCCTGCGCAGTGACATCGTCATCGTGGACGAGGCCGATTCAGTGCAGATGAAGCTCGATGAGATCTTCGCGCCCTCCGCGACACTCGTCGCTCCGGGGCCGGACTCCTGGCTCGACCAGCTGCACACGCACAAGATCGAAGAACTGTCGCGGCGGGGACGCCTGCCACTGACCGACCAGGAGATCGAGCGGTGGAACTCGGCGCTGACGGTCGTGTCTGCGGCAACCGACCGGCTCTACCGGCTGCTCATCTCCGACGGGGAACTGCTCCAGTGGGCCGACATCGAGTACTTCAGCCCATGGACCCTTCAGGAGAAACTGCTCGCGGACTGGTTCGGTGAACAGCAGTCGGCGGACGGCGTGTCGGCCGAAGAGCAACTCTTCGAAGCCTACGACGACGAGTCGGCCGAACCCGACAGGACGAACATCGTGCTCGACGCGCTGCGCGCGGAGCTGACGGCGCTGCTGGATGCCTTCCGCGACGATCCGCTGGGCGGTGCCGGCCCTTACGGCACCCTCACCGACGATCTGGTGGACACCACCCGGGACCTCCTGCACACCCTGTCCACCGCCCGGACCCGCACCCGGGTCGGGGCACTGCTGAACCGGCTGATCGAACGGACCCCCGCCCCCGCTTCGGATCCCGTCTGGCACGACATCACCTGCCGCAGGCTGGAGTTCCTGCTGCTCCTGTCAGCACTGCACCAGCGGCTGGAGCGACTGACCTTCCTCTGGCCGCAGGTCGAAGCGGCGCTGCGCCTGGACGCGACGGGAAACGAGCTGGCCCGGCGGCCACCACTCGACTACGCGCCACTCATCCCCGAAGCGCCGATGGGCAACGTGCTCGGGTTCCAGTACCTGCCCGACGAGCGCGAACGAGACGAGGACGGCAGGAACAGCGGCACGCTGCGCTTCTTCCGGTGTGCGGGCGTCGGCCGGGAGCTGCTCCTCTCCCTGGCCGACCTCGGCGCCGATCCGGGAGCCGGTCGGCCCGGCCCCCACGTGATCCTCATATCCGGCACGAGCTGGGCCGGAACGTCGACCCGTGCGCACGTACTCGAACCGGTCGCCGCGGTGCTCATGCCGTCGGAACGTTCCCTCCGGGCCGTGGGGCGATCTGTCTTCGCCACCCGGTTTCTGTACGACGCCGAGGGCAAGCCGATGAAGCTCTCGGGGACCGACCCGAAGGTCCGGCCCGCGGCGGCCAGAGCCCTCGCCATGCGTCTGGGAAGCCCGGGACGTGGGGCGAACGCCAGCCCCCTGGAGGAGGAGCTCGCCCTCATCGAGGACGACCGCCGGCGCCGAGCGATCTTGCTCGTCGGCAGTTACAGAGAGGCGAACATCGTCGCCGACACACTGCACGGCATCGAGCGATGGCATGGCCGGGTGCGCGTCCTGGCGTCCGACGACGCCGATCTCGATCAGTCTCTCCGTGGCTCTCGCCCGGTGGACGAGGAGCACGCCGCCGCACTGCGCCGAGGCGACCTGGCCATGTTCGCCGACGATGACGAGGCCGAACTTCTGGTCGCACCGCTGCTGGCGGTCGAGCGAGGGCACAACATCCTCAACACCGAACGCAACGCCGCGTTCGGCACTGCCTTCTTCCTGTCCCGTCCTCATCCACGCCCCGACGATCTGGCCCTGGCCATTTTCGCGGTCAACGACTGGGTCTGCCGGTTCGTACGCAACCAGCGACGGGCGGACGATCGCGACGGTCCGGCCACGTTCGCGGAACTGGTCGCCAAAGCCGCCGGGCTTGACCGCGCGGGTCTGGACTTCCGCCACGAGGCCAGGCAGGAGTGGCGGCGGCTGCTGTCCCGCCGCTATGTGTACTCGCGGCTGTCGCCCTGGGAGAAGCGCGCCTTCGCCTGGGACCAGCTGGTCACCATGTGGCAGGTCATCGGCCGCCTCGTCCGTGGCGGTGTGCCCGCCCGGGTCGTGTTCGTCGACGCCAGCTTCGCGCCGCGAACGGCTCTCGCGCTCGCGCCCGCGTCCACCAAGCCGATTCCACCGGACGACGGGCTGCTGGCCGCGCTCCGTTTCATCCTCGACCCCTACTTCCAGGCCGGCGCGGACCCCACGGGCTTTCCCGATCCGGCGGACCCGGCGCTGGCCACCTTGCTGTACGCGCCCTTGCACAACGCTCTGTCCACTCTCGAACACCACCGCTGAGGACCCTCGTGGCCGCCAATTACGACACCATCCAGACCGCCTCCTGGCAGCCCGTCGCCAACGATGCCGGTCGTGTCCAGCGATTCCGCGCGCTCGCCTTCCCTGAACACTGGCGGGAGTCCATCCTGGGGCTCTGCAACCTGGCCCGACCTGAGGGTGCGGAGCCCTTCCGTACCGTCCCCACGCATCGGTTTGAGCAGGTGATCCAGGCTTTCGCACCTGACGTCCTGGTGATGCCCCGGCCTTCCGGACCGGATGGGAACAGTCCCTCCGGTTGGCTGTACGTTCCCGATGACGTGCCAGATCCACTGCCGGGGCCGGTGCTCCGTTCCCTGGTCGACCGCTGGCTGGCAGATCTTCGGCCGGAGCGGGAACATCGGGCCGTCCTGACGGACGTCCGCGCGATGCTGGCGGCGACCCCTCCCACCTGGGAACCGGTTGATGCCGAGCTGATCTGCTGCCCGCCGGCCGTCGGTGGTGGCGCCGCACCACTGCCACATCAGTTCACCCTCAGCACCGACTGGCTGGCCAGGCGTGTGCTCGCCCTGGGCCCCTACGAACACGCCGCGGGCAGGCTCGGCTTCCGGGCCGTGCCGCGTGGTCCCCGGGACCAGGGAGCCGAGCTCGTCTCTCAGCCCCTGCCCTTCACCCAGGGCACGCGGACGTGGTGGTACTCGATCGTTCTCAACATCACGCTCCACACCGTCCCCTTCGATCCGCTGCCCCGTTTTCACCTGCACTCCGGCGTGCGCCGCTGGGCGACCCGGGTCAGCACCGCAAGCGGCCGGGTCCGGCTCCCGTTCCGGCGCAAGTCGACGGTGCTCCTCCGCCCCCAGGTGCCGTATCTGCCCGGCGCACCCTTCAGCGAACGCTACGCGCTGGCCCGGATGGAACGCCGCTGGGACAGGGAGACGGGCGGCTGGGTCACCGACTGGGTGAACGGCGGGCCCGCTCGGATCCTGCAGGGCATCTCCCTTGCGGCCTCTCTGCCCGGCCCGGATGAGATCCTTTCCGCGCCGGATGGCTGGCTGGAGGGTGGCCTGCGGGCCGGGATCGTCCACAGCACCGCCATGGGTTCACATGGCGTGAAACCGGGGCTCATGCCCCACCAGCGTTCCGAACTGGCCGAATGGGCCGAGCAGGCCCTCCCCGCCGAACTCCGGGCCACCCCTCCGCTGGTACGAACCCGGCGCGCGGGCCCGAAACCCGTCAACGCCCCTCCTACCGTGAAGAAGGAGAACCAGCCGCAGGAGGACGTCCGTAAGGCCACCGAACGGCGTACCGCCGCGGCTTTCGCGCTCTCCCGGCTGCGTCCACCAGCAGGCCCGGGAGCACTGCCGCTGCTGGAGGTACGGCTGCTGTGGCAGACCAGAGAGATGCGGGAGGCCGCCGTCACGGCACTCACCGGCCTTCTCGGGCTCAAGGACGAGAGCGCACCTGTAGCGGAGGAGTCGTACGAAGCCGCTCGGCCGGGGACGCCGGTAGTGCTGGAATGGCAGTCGCCCGAGCTCACCGTCAAGGTGCGCTGCCTGAAACTCACCGACGGTCTGGCCGAGGGCCTGCCGCTCCCCTCGAAAGGTGAGCGACGCAGCTCAACAACGATCAGCGCCGCCGTTCACGGCCGCCGGGCTTCGGCGAGGTCCTGGCTGGGCCGCGACACCGAGGACGAGACTCCCACCCTGGCGCTGGTGGAGATCGACCGGCGGGACGACTTCGAGACGGGCGACCACGACCCCAAATTCGCGCTCCGGCTCGGCTTCGCGGACGCCCACGCGGTAACCCAGTTCGTGGCCGTGCCCAAGAAGGCCGGACGCTACGACACACTGAAGAACGTCGTCTACCGCGCCTCGATGGCGTGGGACGACGGCCTGCGTCAACTCGGTGCCCGGGTGCACCCGGAGCACGGCCTCGGTGACCGCCTGCCCGACGGCCTGCGCTACGCGGCCGTCTGGCTGGTACGGAAGAACCGGACAGCGCGCAACCGCTGGGCCGCGCACGTCCCGGTCGCCGTGCTGGTCACCCCGCAGGGCTTCGGCAGTGGGATCGCTTCTGTCGACGGATGGGATACGGACGCGGACGACGGGGCCGGCGCGTGGATCCCGTACCCCGCGATGCTGCTGAAATTGACGCGGCTCGCCGAGATTTCACCAGATGACCCCGATTCCGGTCGTCGAGGAAGCTGGCGTCGGGACATGGAGGAGCAGCGCCGCGACACGGAGGAGTGGCTCCAGCAGATGCGGCGTTCCCTGCGTGGGAAGCCCACGCTCCTGCTCGCCCACGGCCAGAACGCCCGCTCCCACTGGACCTGGCTGCAGGACGGCCGTGTCCAGGCCGACAAGGTCCGCGACGGGCACGCGCCCGCCCGGCGCCTGGACGCCGACCTGCGCTTGATCCGGGTCCGGACGGCGCGAGGAAGAGAGACGGCCCAGTGGTGGGGCGTCAACGCCAAGGGCGGGACGAACGGCCTTTCGACCCACCTGTGGGTGCCGGAGAACAGCGGCGAAGGCCGGGTCTTCTACAGCACCACACCGAAGCCGGTGCAGTTCAAGAGTTCCGCAGTGGCGGCGGACAAACTCGGTCCCCGGCCGGGGGCCACCGGAGAACAGACGATCGACGCGGACAAGCAGGGCTGGAGCCCTGGACTCGTCGAGATCGCCGTTCTCGGGTGTCACCCGGAAGAAGGAGACGACCCAGAGTCACTGGCCCTGGCCGTGCACCAACTCCGGCAGCCGCCGGACTACCCGGAGGCCCTGAGCCTGCCGCTGCCCCTCCATCTGGCCGGCTTGGGTCAGGAGTACGTCCTGCCCACTCTTACGGAGGAAGTCGAAGACGTGGACTCCGTTCCCGTGAGCGACCTCGACCCCGATGTGGCCGTTTTGGCTGGGCTCGGCACAGAACCCGCCCCTGACGAAAGATAGTTTTGAATCGTAGGTTCCGGGCTGGAATCCCTGGCACCCCACCCATACGACCTGTGACTTCATCTATTCGGTAGCCGCCGAATCACGCCGCCCGGCCTAATGCCACAGATCACTTTGCACCTGCCGACAATCCCATCCATGCAGTTCGAGCGGCATGCGAGTACTTCTGGAGGGCTCCACCGAGCTGATTTCACCGATGGATGGTCAACCTTGTCCTGCACGACCTTAAACGCCCAGACCGATCCCCTGGCTTGCAGCGAGAACTCGCTGCCAGCTGAGCGATTGGCCAGATGTTGCCGAAAGTGACCCCATGGTCACAAAATCGGAGTTACTGTCAGGCGTGGAGATTGGAGAAGAGTGGGCTTATCGCGAGCGGCCGAGGTCGCTGGGCGAGCCGGTTCACCGCGTAACAATCATCAGAATAAGGGACAGCGACGGCTCGATCAGGATCCGCCGTCTGGACGGCGACGACTCCGGGCTACAGGAATGGGTCTCCCATACCTCTCTACTGGATCGCTGGGCCGCTATCAAACCGCGGCTCAACGACGAACAGCGACTGCTGGCAGTTAGAGAAGCATCCGCTATGGCTGACGGCGCGGTCGAGTATGAAGCCGCGTTGCTCGTCGTGAAGAACTGCGGACTTGGCCGGCAGCTGGTCCTCGGTCGAAGTAGGAGTGAGACCGGAGTCCTTCGGATCGACAACCCCATGCGTATGGCGGAACGCTTAGGACTCACCCCCGAAGAAATAGGAGACGACCCTCTGGCCTTTCGTGATCGCCATGGGACGCTGATCAGTCCTTGGCAAGCGGCACGACGACTGATGCCGACCATCGCCAACGTCTTCTGCAACGAGGTAATGGAGGCGATTCACAGCGGAGAGGCTGACCTCCGTGATGAGGCGCTCTATGGGATGTCCTATCGGCGATCATGGCAGGATGCTCGCGAGAAACCCCAGTTCCGGCTGCACGAACGCGAACCCGTCCATGCCTTTGTACGGCAGTGGTGCGGAGAGGAGACCGTTGCGCGGTTCGATGAGCTGATCGCCTTGCGCACCGAAGTTTTACGGCTCGGCCATCTCCTCGACCGGGCAATCGAGGCACTACGCAAGCGCGGGGCTACGACTACCGCCGCCACCATTGAGAACGACCTGGGCGTCCCCATCGCCATGCTGATGGATAGAGAACGTCATACCTGACCTCAGTGGGCTCTTCTGGTCGTGCATCTCGTTCGCCTCGCTTCTCCTCTCGCAGGTAGCGGTGCAAGGTTTCCGCCGTCGGCTCGATGTCAAAGCTCACCTCGGTCAGCACGCTCGGCGTGTTCAGGGGATCCATGTGATCAGCTTGTTCTCGCGCCCACGTCACCCACTGGGCGATCGTTGCCTCTTGTTCGGGCAGAGTCGCAGCAAGTGCCTCCAGTCCCAGACAGAATTCGCGAATAGCCGCTGCGCTAGCCCATCCTTCTAGCGCTTGCCCGAAAGCTCGCCGCCTGTGCTCCTCCTGCGCCTGGTCGGCGGCTTGCGCAAGCTCCCTATCGCGCTCTTCTTGCCGCGCGGCCGCTTGTCGTCGCTGTTCCTCCTCCTGGCGTCGCCATTTCTCATCGCGTTGTCGCTGTGCCTCCTCTCGCGCCAAACGCGCCTGCTGATCAGCCTCCGAGAGGCGCTCGATCGCATTGACGACCGTTCGTACCTTGTCCTCCAGACGTGAACGCTTGTCGTCCGCCCAACACTGCAGACCACTCCCTTCCCCCAGTTCGAGCCTGAGCCGACCTGACGGGACCTCGTCGTACTCAGGCGTGACCCGTTGCCAGGCGTAGAGCCCTCGGCTCCGGAGGTCCTCTTCGGTATAGACGCGAGGAACACGGTCGAGTTCCTCCTTGATGCTCAGCGCGTACTGGTGTCCACGCGCGTGTGCGTGGAGGCCACGTGGTTTGCCCCGCCTAGATACGCCCACGCTGTGGCCGCGTGGCAGCAGCCCCTCCGCTAAGGCGCCTACCACTTCCAGAGCGCGGCCGATCATGGCGTCGGTGACGTCGATGGAGCGACGATCTTCTCGAAGCCAGTTCGCAAGCTCCTGAGGGTCGGTGATCAGATCACGAGCGCTTAATCGGACGCGGTTCCAGTCCGTCCCGTCGGGATGCGCCTCATCCTCCAGCCGGAGGATGAGATCTCCGCGGTCGCGACCGGTATGTAGGAGGCGGAAGCCTTCAGGGATCAGCCCATGACGCTTGGCCGCGTCCAGTGCCCGTCGATGAAGCGCCCTAGTGGCCTCATCTAAGTCTTGGACATGCAGCGTCCCCCCTCCCTTCTGCAACCGCTTGATCAGTTCAACCGCTAGGGCATGAGGCGTTTGCAGCTTGAGGTCGGCAGCTCGTCCGCTCTTGCTCTTGGAACTCGCGGTGGGAGACGTCAGAGCCGAAGTGCCCTGGTAGCAGCCATTCGCGAGATAGAAGCGGCCTGCCTCGGTTACCTCAGCGATCCATATGCCGTTTGTCCGGGGGATCGAAATCAACCCCCTGTCCCGGAGTGCGTAGACCGTACGAGCCAGATCACTGTCCTTGGCGGTGACCGACTCGCCGTCCGCGATGCGGCGCAGGGTCGCGATCTGGCGCTCGTTCAGCTTTGCCCACCGACGCATATCACTAGATGACATCACGCCGACACCGAAAGCAACCAGATGCGCCCCACACCGACTCAGTCAACCGCAGCCTCCTTCGGGTCGGCTGGGAGGCGGGGTCGATGGGCGGGCTAAAAGAAATGTCGGAGCGGGGTGTTAGGTTCGAAGGTTCACTCGACTGTCGCCGGGAGACACAACATGTGGGATCGAATCAGCGGCGTACACCCACAGGTTGGGTTTTGAGTTGCCGCCAACTACGACTCGTGCTCTACTCGTTACTGGCAAAAGGAAGGCCCCACGCGGGCCCAACCCTGAGGTCGAGCACGTTCGTGGGGCCTACGCGTTTGGCCACGCTCTTGGACCCTACCGCCGCTGGAGTATCCCTCCAAGCGACAGCGGATGTGCCCGCCTCGGAGACGAGGAGAGCACAGTGAGAGTCACCACCATCAGCGATCACGCCGAGGAGCGGGAAGGGGCTGGGCGCGATGTCTGAGCAGACTGTGTCCGTCCTGGGCTCGCGGCTCGAGCCGGTCAACGTGACGGTGAACCACCAGCCGGTGGTTCTCCCCGACCGCGCGACGACCGGCCGGGGCATCAAGCTCGAGGCGATCCGCCAGGGTGTTCTCATTCAGGAGAACTTCGTCCTGTCGGTCCGCCAGGGCAACCACTTCGTCCCGGTCGACGACGACGAGGCGATCAACGTCCACCGCAACGAGGACTTCCTCGCCGTCGCCCCGGACGACAACTCCTGATCTTGATGAACCTCAAGGTCATCGAAGCTCTCGACGCCGTTCGTGCCCACTTCGCCGGCCTGCCGGTCGAGGTCGTCCCGGACGGCGCCGGGGGCGCTCATGTCCTCGTCGAGGGGGTCGAGGTCGGCCCGCTCTACACGCCCAATGTCACCTGGCTGGGCTTCCACCTCAACTCCGCCTACCCGCACAGCGATGTCTACCCGCACTACGTCGGAAAGGTGGCCCGTGTGGACGGAGCCCCTCATGGCGAGGCGATCAGCGATTGTGAATATCAGCGGCGTACGGCGCTTCAGCTGTCCCGCAAGTCGAACAAGTGGGACGCCACGGTCGACAGCGCCGCCAACAAGGCCGAGAGGGTCCTCAAGTGGTTTCGCGACCGATGAATCCGCCCGCCAGCGGGTGGAGTCTCACGCTGACCCACCGCCAGTGGACCACCCTGTCCGAACACCTCTTCTCTGACGACCGTGGGCACGGCGCGGTCATTCTCGCCGGGACCGCCCCTGGCCCTCGCGGACCCCGCCTTCTCGGGCGGGAACTGCTCCTGGCCAAAGACGGCGAAGACTACGTGACCGGCACCTCCGGGCACCACGCGCTCAGCGCGGACTTCGTCCGGGACGCGGCCGAGCGCGCCCACCGAGAGGGACTCGTGTACCTCTCCGTCCATAACCATGACGGCCGTGATCGCGTGGCCTTCTCCAAGGTCGACATGGCCTCGCATGAACTCGGTTACCCGGCGCTGGTCCAGCTCACAGGCCAGACCGTGGGAGGCCTGGTCTTCACCCCGCAAGCTGCCGCCGGAGACCTGTGGCTCTCTGACGGCAGCCGGGCCGATCTGGCGGAGGTCAATGTCCTGACCTCCAACCTCCTCCGTTTGCGCCCTCTCCCCGCGGCGAAGTCAGGCAGCCACGAGGCCGGCCGTTTTGACCGGCCGGCCCGTCTCTTCGGAGACGCCGGACAAGAGACGCTGAGCCGTCTCCGAGTAGCCGTGGTGGGTCTCGGCGGTGTCGGCAGCATCATGGTCGAACTGCTGGCTCGGCTCGGTGTCGGCCACCTCGTCCTCATCGACGGCGACATCGTCGACGTGACGAATCTCCCCCGACTCGTCGCCGCAGAACAGTCCGACATCGGCAAGCCCAAAACCGAACTGGCGATCCGCAACGCGCGCAGAGCCAATCCCGAAATCCAGCTCACCATCGTCAATCAGCGCGTCGAGCACCCCGAGGCGA
Source organism: Herbidospora sakaeratensis (assembly GCF_001570525.1). Taxonomy (GTDB): domain Bacteria; phylum Actinomycetota; class Actinomycetes; order Streptosporangiales; family Streptosporangiaceae; genus Herbidospora; species Herbidospora sakaeratensis. Next base: position 546,104 of record NZ_BBXC01000010.1, on the reverse strand, counting down.
AAACGCAACTGTCGTTCGTCGACTGGATCTTTCTCGCTGCCGACAGCCCCGCAGCCCGCCACGTCTCCACCGAGATCGGGAGCCAGTACCTGATTCCCATCACCCAGATGGGCGTGAAGATCCCAATCCGCCAGGACACAGGGGACATCGGCCAGATCCACGCGGTCAGCAGACCACTCCTTCCCGGCGAGGGCTGCCTGTGGTGCAGGGGTTTCATCGACCCGACCGAGTTGGCCATCGACCTGCTCCCCGAGCAGGAGAGGCAGGCAGCTCGCTATGTCGCTGAGGTCCCGGCAGCCAGTGTCATCGCCCTCAATGCCCTCACCGCAGCCGAATCCGTCAACCACTTCATGCTCTCCGCTACCGGCCTTCACGAAAGCCTCGGCGACCCGCCCACCTGGACCATCCACCGGCTGCGTACTGGCGAACGCGACCAGATTGTGAACCGGCCCCGGCCTGACTGCGACTTCTGCGGGCCGCGCGGAGGACTGGGTCGCGGGCGTTCCCTCTTCGCGGCTTGAGCTCGAGTTTCTTCGAGACGAGCGGAAGTCAGCTCGCCGCCGGACAGCGACTGGGCGACGCGAGATTCGGCTCCAAGTCCGAGCCCGGGCGATGACTTTGATGGTCATCGCCTCACCAGTCATCCACCCGCGCTCGAACGGCCACGGTGCCGACGAACCGCCCCTCCATCCGCTCCCTTCCTTACACAGACCTTCAGGATCACCCCCTCGAAAAGATCTTGAAAAAAGTTGGGGGGAAGCCGGATTTCCAGACTTAGGAAGGGTTGCCCGCTGATCGCTTCTGCGGACAACCCGTGAGGAAGGACCTTATGGAGCACGATCTCGACGAGCAGCGGCCCCCCGCCGGGCTGTCGGACGTGCCCGTACAACAGTCAGAAGAGGCCCAGGTTCCCGAGATCTGGCTGCACGACAACACCAATCAGGCAGAGGCCGATCGGGTCGACCGCCTCGCTGCCGACCTCGACCTGGTGAACAGCCTGGCGCTGCGGAGATTCGAAGGACCGGACTACGACCTCTTCGCCCATGAACTCGCGAAGTACGGTTTGGCGGTCATTAGCGGCTGGATTCGGCGCGGACTGATCATGGCGCGTTGCCGAGAGCGAGGCTTCGGAGGACTTCCCGAACCACCCCTCGGCGCCTTCGACGACCCGGATGTCGTCGAAGAACTCGCCGGCGAGACCGTCGGCAAGGCTCTCTACCACTTCCGGCAGGACGTCCTGCTCAAGGGCAAGTGGGACCCCCGGCGCAGGGCTTCCCTGCGCACCTATTTCATCGGCCAGTGCCTGATCCGCTTCAGCAACGTCTACCGGCAGTGGCTGAAAACCGAACAGCGCCAGCACATCCTGGCCGATCACGACACTCTCGACGCCGTAGAGCGCGGTTTCATCACCGGCCCGGAGCAGCGCCTGGTCGTGCAGTCCGAGGTCGAACGGGCGATCAAGGCCATTTCCAATCCACGGGTACGTCACGCCGTCCTTCTCCACGCCATGGGCATGCCCCATCGAGAGATCGGCGAGGAACTAGGCATTTCAGACAAAGCAGTTGAACGGATGATCGCCAACGAAAGGACCCGCATGACGAACAGGGGAATCAGATGACCGACATCGAGAGGAAGATCGAACGGTCGTCTTTCGGTACCCGAAACGCTCAGGCCGCGCGGCGGACCGTCTCTCAGGACGCGGCGGCCAAAGTCGTGTCGAGGGCCGCCGAGATCGCCGCCAAAAATTCCTCGAAGATTTTTGGGGGGAATCCCGCGAGCCACACATACACCTCTAGTGCGAGGCCGATCCAACCGGGAAAGGCCCGCAGGAAAGAATCGGAGTGACCATGGCCAAGAACACTGGCAACGGCCACCGCGTCGGCGCGGTCAAGAACCGGTCCCAGGTGCTCACCCCCACCGGGTGGGTCAAGCGGGACAGCGGGACCGGGCAGTTCCTCGACCGCAAGGCTGACGCCCAGCCGTTCAAGGGTGTTCGCCGGGAGAAGTAGCAGTTCAGTTCTGCCCTAACCGGGTCGGGAACGCCGCTAACGTTCCCGACCCGGTTTTCCGTCGAGTGTAGTGCCTGAACCTTCAAGGCAAGGTTGTCGAATCCGGCAATGCCTTCGTGTAGAAAGCTCATACTGCTGCCATGCCAGAGTCAGACGACCCGATCCGGCCCCCTGTCGCTTTCGTCTCGCACGCCAGCGAGGACAAGCCTGATTTTGCCGAACCCCTCGCCCGCATGATCGCGAACCTCGGCGTTCAGCCCTGGTTGGACAAGTGGGAAATCCGGCCGGGCGACAGCCTCGTGCAGATGCTCTTCGACGAAGGCCTTGCCACTGCCGATGCCGTCATTCTCGTCGTATCCCAGTATTCGGTCAGCAAGCCATGGGTTCGTGAAGAGCTCGACCACGCCACCGTGCAGCGCGTTAATAGAGGAACCCGCCTCATCCCCGTCAGGCTGGACAACGTTCCCATGCCCGCCCCTCTCCAGCACCTGCTGTGGGTCGACGCAGAGCGATCAGCAGCCAGCGTCCAGGCGACGGCGCGAAAAATCGCAGACACCCTCCACGGCCATGACGCTCGTCCGAGCGTGGGCCCTCCGCCCACCTACACAATGGTCGCACCGCGGATTCCGGGCTTGACGCCTGCCGACGCCTTCGTACTCACCGAGATCATCCGGGAAGCCATCGCCAGCGGACATTTACTCCTCCTGGACTGGAACATCATCGAAAGTCGCGCACAAGCAGCCGGCGTGACCGCTGAAGCACTCGTGGAATCCATGCACGCTCTGGGCGAGGGCGACTATGTCGACGTGTCCTTCCGGGCCGAACACGTCCATGATGTGAAGCTCACACGGTTCGGATACTCCGTCGGAATATCCGCCGTCCTTCCTGACGTCGACCAGGTTCACCAGCGCGTGGTCTCAGCTCTCGTCAACGACCCGCCTACAGGTATCCAGATCATTCACAACCTGGCTGATCGAGCGAGCACCGAGCGACTCGTCGTCGACCAACTTCTCAAAGATCTGGAGGACAGAGGTCTCGTGACAGTCTCCCGCGGGATGGGTGACAGCAGCAGACTTCACAACGTCAGTCCAACTCTGCGCCGGGTACTCGACGAGTACTGACCAGCGGCGCCGTGATGGACTACCTCGCGACATTTTCGAGTTCGATGCAGATCTAGAGTGTAATCGCACTCAGGTAAAGCAAGGGCTGGTGATTGACGGTTGCTCGGCGGTTGCTCATTGGTGCGCGATACGGGGCGGCATCGCACGCCACCAGCGGGTATTTTGACAGCAGCAAATCCGGGCAGTTCAATAGAAATTGACATCCTGCGGCATTGGGCGACAGTAATACCTCGAACTTTTAATCCGTAGGTTCAGGGTTCGAATCCCTGGCGCCCCACCCCCGTCACGGCTTGTGGTTGACGCCCCTCCGGGGCGGCTGTCACAAGCCGTTCCTTCTTTCTACGGGGGGACGACCCCCCGAACCCCCCGCTGACAGGGGGCTGCGCCCCCTCACGCTCCCCCTGGTCCGCTTCGCGGCCCTCACGTCGCTTCGCTCCGGTGTTCGCTGCGCTCACCGGCGAAGGGCTCCGCCCCTCGCGACCCTGGACAGGCCTCGCTGCGCTCGGGCTGCTGCTCGCTTCGCTCGTTCAATCCAATTTCTTTTACGGCTTCGCCTAGCCTGGCCCCGATCGACTTCATGGTCCCGCTTCCCCAGTCGACAAGGTCATAGGTACCTGCCGATCTGCCAACAACTCACAGCCACTTAGCGACGTGACACCGACTGAACGCACATACCAAATAGGCCCGGCCACCCGCTCGAAAGCCTCGGCGAAGTGCACGACATCGTCTACCGGACGCCGCCCTCGTACCTGGGGCACGAGGGCACCAACATGTTCGAGATCTACCAGGGCCGGCCCCACGCGTTCGGGCACACCTGGAGCCCGGCGTTCGAGATGGCCGCCGGGCTGCGCCATGGACACGCGGTCTCGATCGAGATGGCCTTCAGCTCTACGATGGCCTCCCTGCTGGGATGGATCGACGAGGCGACCCGCGATCGGATCCTGGACGCCTACCAGCGCCTGGGCCTGGCGATCACTCACCCCGTCATCAACGATGTCGACCTGCCGATCGCCGAACAGCAGTCGCGGGCGCACCCATGGTCATCGTGGAAGGGATCTTCGCCCTGACCGTCGCGAAGGTCCGCGACCTGGCAAACTGCTGCGCAAGCTGAAGGAGGGGTCCCGCGTACCTGCGCCCCGTCCTTCCCGGCGCCGACGACGCGAGCATCCGGGTGGACGGCTCACAGCCGGTCGAGTCGATCATCGACTCGCTGATCGAGGAACTCCAGCGATGAGCCGCGACGGCGACGGCCAGACCGCTCGTGCCCGCCGGCGCATCCTGGAGTTCTGGCAGCACAACCGCGGCCCGCTGTCCGGCTCCTTCTCCATCATCGACGCCTACCTCGTGCTCTTCCGCGGCCTGGCCATAGTGGCCAGGCCGAAGGCGGGATCTCCCATTGCGCCTCAGAAAGGTCGCATTATGGGACAGCCAGATGAAGGAACCCCGCCACGGTGAATCCCGTCATGACCCCTGCGCTCACTCCTGCCGCAGCCCCAACGGCAATCCCGATCGCAGCGGCGACCGCAAGGATGACGACCCAGCGCAACGGCAACCCGGCCGCACCGTCCGCCTCCGTCGTTTCTGTACTGCCCTCATTCATCGCGCCACTTCCCCATTCGTGTTGCTGATCAGCTCATTAACGCCCTCAGGTACCGCTTCAAGGGCGGGCTTTGCCTCCATCAGCTTTCCTGCTCAGGGCTCTAGGATCTAGAGATACGGGCCGACATTACGGATGGGGGGTTATCACTATGGACGACGAAGTCAACACGCTGATCTCCATGTCCACGCAGGGAGCCTCAAGCTGGCTTTCGGCGTTCGCCAGCGGAAAAGAAGGCGTCGATATCACGGCCACCAACGTTCCTGGGTACTGGGTGTATCAAGTTGAGGGACGCATGCTGAACGGACAAGCTTCGATAACCCGTCTCGCGATGGTCCCCCGCGACCCGGAGAGCCCCACACCCATCAAAAAAGACGACGTTAGGCGTATACCGATCGGAACGATCGTGACCTGGGTCAAAGGCGCCCTGCGGACCGAGTGGGAAAACCGGTTCGCCAAGCTGGCCGTGGAGATGAACACGCACACCACCAAACAGGGCAGGTCTTGGACTGCCGAGCACTACCTGCAGGTCGCCTGGTTCGCGATCAACGCCGAGCTCTCCGAACGCCCAGGCGGTCCCCGTCAAGCCATCGCGGACAACTGGGGAGTTAAGAAGATCACCGCCAGCCGGTGGATGGCCAAGGCCCGCGAACTCGGTTACCTCCCAGACAGCCCATCACAGTTGGCAAAAAAGGCGCTGTCTGATCTCGACGCCCAACTCGAAAGCACCCGCATCCTGGAAGAACTGATCTTCGACAAGGTGCTGCGCGCGGGGCTGACCCAGACCTCCGGTCAAGACCACACCACCACGGCTCAACTAGTGCTCCGCACCATCATGGAAACCTCACCCGAAGCGGCCGAGATCCAAAGCCAGATCTTCGTTGAGTCTCTGATGGACTTGAGCGAGTCCCCAGATCGATCGATCCGAGACGCCGCCAACGCCTTGCTGGACGCCCTCGCCGGCAACGACCGCTCCGAGCCTTGAAAACCGACGCCCCCGCTAAGTCGCACCCACGCGAAGGGCACAGAGCGCTTCCAGCGCAGAAGCGCCCGACAAGGAGCAGACCACATGACTGAGCGAACGATCTATCTCGATCGCGATCGGCACAAGCTGCGTACTCGAAAGATCCACGTCCGGGCCTACCGGTGGTACGCCGCGGTCGAACTCGACCGCGAAGGCTACTTTGATGATCTGTCCTCGCGGGGGGACTCCGCAGATCTACCGACCGCCTTCACAGAGGCCGTCGCCAGGGTTCAGAGCACATCTATGGATCGAATCTGGTACGACGGATATCCGGGCGACTTCACATGGAGCGACGGACCAAGCTGGATCTCTCTGCCCGTTCCTTTTGCCCAGGTCGGAGCTGCAGTCGAAGCGCTGAGCAGCGCGGAGCTCCACCGTGACTACAGCGGGCTTCATGCTCTCGCCGACCAGTTGGCTCTCCCCATCGAGGATTGGCTAGCTCCCGGCGAGAGGGAGTTGATTCGCGGTGATGACTTCTCCGTACCCCCCGGCGTGTTTCTGAACTTCCTGCGCGGCAAGGCAAAAAAGTCGGGACTGCGCCTCAACGGCCGGGCGACCCAGGGCAGCGTGTGGGTTAACCCGACACTGCCGCTCGCCGAAAAGCTAAAGCGGGAGCGGTCTCCCGAGCAGTACCCCGGCTGGGTGGACAGATGGACCGGATACGTCGAACCGCAGGACGCACCTTTCCGTCCCTGGGTGGGCGGCAGAGAGCGGAACCTCAGTCACGGCGCGCAACCCGTCCAATTCCAGCGTGTGCCAACGCCCAGCGGCGGCAAATGTCCATGCGGAATGGACCGGCGAGCCTCTTGGGACGATGGAAAAGGACACGCCGCCCACCACGCGAGGTGGGCGATCGGCATCCCGCTCCCCAAAGATTTGGAGTGGCCGGGCGATTTGGCCGTTGTAACAACCGAGTCGCCGATCGCCTGGCGGAAGCTGACCTATCAGGTGGCACGGATGCCCCGCACGGAGAACGGCTACGACTTCAACTCGTGGACCTACCTTGGCGAGCCTGAGCAGACCTCAGACAACGTACGGGCATACCTGCTCAAGGCCAACGGATACGTCATCGGCTACCTAGCAGCCCACGACGACAGCAACCACCGACGTTGGGATCTGATCGAGGAGTCGGACTACGGTGACCGAGACGACACCCTACGTCCGAGTATCGATCTGATCTGGGTAGCGGACTCCTACCGCGGAAAGGGCGTTGGCGCGAGTCTCGTACAAGCCGTCGTCGACCGCTTCGGGTGCCAGGTCGCCGATGCGTCCTGGTCGACCCCAGTCAGCGACGCCGGCCGACGTCTCGCACGCCGGGTCTCGCCGGAAGGCGTATGGATCAACTAACTCACCAGAACATGGCCCAGCCTCGGATGGAGGCGGACCTCAGGGTGCTGAAGCCACTGAAAAATTGTATCCCGACCGAGCCAGAGTCTCCTCCAGCGCCGGGTAACTGTAGTAGTCGCCCTCGCCTTGTAGCTCCCGGATGTTGGCCAGAAACTCCCTGAACACCGGGGCGCGCTGAGGACCGAGGTGCGACGTGCCGTGGAAGTGGAGCACCGCGAGATTCGGCACGTCCGCCGCCGTTCGGCACTGCGTGTTCTTACACCAGCCGTTCAAGGCCTCTCGCAAGGCCTCGATGGTCAGGAATGAGGCGTGCTGTACGAGGATTCGCCCAGCCTGCTCGCCTGAACGCCAATTGCCGGCTTCGTCGATGAATTGGATCACCGCTGGCACGAAGTACGGATCGGTATGCACTGTGGCTACACCGAGGCGGTGCGTCCACGGCAACCCGGCGAAACGCGTCTCCAGCTCAGCCAACCGTTCGCGCGCGTACGGGCTCCGTACCATGGCGAGGGCCGCAGCCGTCGCAGGAGGAAGCGGATGCCTCTCGATATCTGGCCCCAGATCTCTATTCAACGACCAAACAGCAAGTCGTGGGCTTCACTGCTCGGAGGGCGAGGCCCAGCCGCACTTGGCACCATGAGCACCCCCCCGCCTGCTCCACGGCGGGTTCGGCGGTGTAGGTTATGCATACAGTATGGAACATGCACGACTAGCGGACACAAGGGAACCGGCGGCGTGACCTACCATGCGGAGATGCCGACAACTGCGGGCGTTGTTCTTGCGGGCGGGCGTTCCACGCGTATGGGGCAGCCCAAAGCCTGGCTGGAGTGGCACGGTTCGACACTGCTCTACCGAGCCGCCGCGATCCTCGCCCGGACGGTCGACGGGCCGGTGATCGTGGTGGCCGCGCCCGATCAGGAACTGCCTCCGCTCCCGCCGGGCGTCTCGGTGGTCGAGGACCCCGTGGAAGGTCTCGGCCCCATGCAGGGGCTGGCCGTGGGGCTCGCGGCGCTGGCCGACCGGGCCGAGACCGCCTTCGTGTGCTCCACCGACATGCCGTTCCTCCACCCGGCCTACGTCCGCCGAGTCATGCGCGCCCTGCCCGCGGGGACCGACGTCGCGCTGCCGGTGGCCCGAGGCTTCCGGCAGCCCCTGGCCGCCGGATACCGGACCTCACTGGCCGGCCTGGTCAAGGATCTCCTGGCCGAAGGCGACCTCCGGCCGGGCATGCTCTTCAAGCACTGCGACGTCGCCCAACTCGGCGACGAGGATCTGCTGGCCGACGCCGAACTCGCGCGACGCGACCCGACGCTGGAATCCGTCGTGAACATCAACTCCCCCGAGGACTACGCGGCGGCCCGCGACCAGACGCCGCCGGAGATCGTGGTGGAGTGCTTCGGCGCGCTCGCGCGGAACGGCAGCCACCGGCCGCGCGAGGTCCGGGCCGCCATCCTCGGAGCCGCCGCCACGGCGGCCGGGCTCACCCTGAACCGCCACGTGGTGGCCGCGCTCAACGGTGACCAGGTCACCCGCGACGAACAGTTGCCCCTGGTGGCGGGTGACACGGTCTCCTTCCTCTCCGCGGACGCAGGAGGCTGAGATGGCACCAGGTGGATTCTTCGGACGGGCCCTGCTCGTCGACGTCGCCGGGAGCAGCGCGACAAGCACTCCCTACGAGCTCGACGAACGGGTGCTGCGCTCATACCTGGGCGGCGTCGGCCTCGGCACCTGGCTGCTCCACCGTCTGGCCCCCGCCGGCGTCGACCCCCTCGCTCCCGAGGCGCCGCTGGCCTTCGTCTTCTCCTCCCTGGTCGGCACCCCGCTGACGACTAGCGCGAAGTTCGCCGTCGTGGCCAAGTCGCCGCTGACCGGGCTGCTGACCGACGCTCTCGCCTCCAGCCAGTTCGCCATCGCGGGCAAGCTGACCGGACACGACGCGCTCGTGATCCGGGGCCGCGCCGACGAGCTCTCGGTACTGCTGATCGACGGCGACGGCGTGCGCCTCGAACCGGCCCCCGAGCTGGCCGGCCTAACCGCGGCCGAAGCGGAGTCGGCGGCTCGGGCGCGGTTCGGCCGCAACTGGCGTACCGCCGCCATCGGCCCGGCGGGTGAGCGGCTGGTCCGCTACGCGACCATCAGCCACGACGGCCGCCACGCGGGCCGGGGCGGTCTGGGCGCGACGATGGGCGCCAAGAACGTCAAGGCCATCCTGGTCAGAGCCGCGACCAAGGTGTCGGTCGCCGACCAGCCCGGCGTCCTGGCCGCCGCCCGTGACCTGCGCAGGCGCAGTTTCGGCCCGGCCACCGCGAAGTACCGGGAGCTGGGCACGCTGGCCAACCTGCTGGCCTTCAACGCCGTCAGCACCCTGCCGACCCGCAACTTCACCGCCGCCACCTTCGAAGGGGCGCCCCGGCTGGCCGCCGAGGAGCTCCACCAACTGCGCGGGGTGGCGCGCAACAGCTGCGCGTCGTGCTCCATCGGCTGCGAGCACATCTACTCGCGCAAGGGCGGCGGCACCCAGCGGATGGAGTACGAGAACGTCTTCGCTCTCGGCCCGTTGTGTGGCGTGTCCGACCCCGACGAGGTGTTCGCCGCCAGCGCGCGCTGCGACGAACTGGGGATCGACACCATCTCGGCGGGCGGCACGGTCGCCTGGGCGATGGAGTGTGCCGAACGCGGCCTGATCGACGAGCCGTGGCTGCGGTTCGGCGACGGCGCGGCGCTGCTGCGCGCGCTCGACCTGATCGGGGCCAGGTCCCCCGGCCTCGGGGAACTGCTCGCGCAGGGCTCGCGCCGGGCCGCCGCCGTGGTCGGGCAGGATTCCATCGACTTCGCGCCGCAGGTCAAAGGCCTTGAACTTCCTGGGTACGAGCCCCGGAGCCTGCAGACGATGGCGCTCGGCCTCGCGGTGAACGCACGAGGCGCCGACCACAACCGGTCGGGCGCCTACGAGGCCGACCTGTCGGGCGACCTCGACCGGCTGGCCGGCGGGTCCGCCCATGTCGCCGCCGCCGTCGAGACCGAAGACCGCGCCGCGGTGATGGACTCGATGATCCTCTGCAAGTTCCTGCGCGGCGTCTTCGACGACCCGTTCACCGAGTGGGCCAAGTTGCTCGCGCTGGTCACCGGCTGGCAGGTCGACGCGGCCGAGCTGCGCGCAACCGCGCGGCGGATCGTCCGGGCGAAGCGGGCCTTCAACACACGTGAGGGCGCCACCGCCGCCGACGACACGCTCCCGGCCCGGATGCTGGAGACGCCGTTGGAGCTCGGTTCGGGCCGTCATGCGGCGCTCGACGCCGACCGCCTGGGAGCGATGATCTCCGACTATTACGCGGCTCGCGGCTTGGATCAGGAAGGTCGTGTCGTGGCCGACCTCCCTGACCTGCTACTCGACGCGTAACCTGGGCAGCCATAGCAGGACAATTGCCGCACGATAATTGTATGCCGTATTCTGTATGCCACTATATTGCTCGACTGATGAGGTTGGGATGACGATCCTCGAGGAGCCGGCGACGTCCATTCGGACCGTGTCTGTCGAGATCGACGGCCGCGCCGTGACCGTGCCGGAGGGCACCAGCATCTATGACGCCGCGAAGCAGGCAGGCGTCGATATCCCGGTGCTGTGTCATGACGAGCGTTATGACCCTGTAGGGGTCTGCCGAATGTGCGTGGTGGACACCGGCGGGCGGGCGTTCGCCGCCGCGTGCGTGCGTCCCTGCGATGACGGCATGAAGGTCAAGACCAGCACCCCCGAGCTGGAACGCAGCCGGGCCACCCTCACCGAGCTGCTGATCTCCGACCAGCCGCTCCGCGAGGAGGACCCGAAGCAGACCACCACTGCCGACAACATGCTCCTCGACCTCGCCGACCGGTTCGACGTCGCCAAGGAGACGACCGACCTGCCGTGCGGCTCGGGGCGTGGCCTCGACATGTCCAACCCGGTGATCGCCGTCAACCACGACGCGTGCATCCTGTGTGACCGCTGTGTCCGGGCGTGCGACGACGTCCAGGGCAACGACGTCATCGGCCGGTCGGGCAAGGGCTACTCGACGAAGATCGCCTTCGACCTCAACGACCCGATGGGGTCCAGTTCGTGTGTGACCTGCGGCGAGTGCGTGCAGGCGTGTCCCACGGGCGCGCTGACCAACAAGCCGATCAACGACGTGCCGATCCGGCCCCGGCTGGAGCTCGACGCGGTCGACAGCGTCTGCCCCTACTGCGGCGTCGGCTGCGCGCTCACCTACTACGTCGACCGCTCGCGCGGCGCCATCGCCTTCGCCGAGGGCCGCGACCAGCCCGGTTCCAAGGGCCGCCTGTGCGTCAAGGGCCGCTACGGCTGGGACTACGCCGCCTCGCCCCAGCGTCTGACGGTGCCCCTGATCCGCGTCGACTCCTCCTATCCCAAGGGCCCGCTCTCGGCCGACGTACGCGGCGACAGCGCCGGGGAGCGCGGGCGGCGTGGCGGGAAGCTGAGCAAGAACGGCAAGGACGGGCGGCGCAAGCCCGGCGGCCTGGTCGACTACGACGAGGTGCTGCCCCACTTCCGCGAGGCCACCTGGGAAGAGGCGCTCGACCTCGTCGCGCGGCGGCTGAAGGAGATCCACACCGGGCAGGGGGCCGGCGCCATCGCCGGGTTCGGCTCGGCGAAGTGCTCCAACGAGGAGGCCTACCTCTTCCAGAAGCTGATCCGGGCCGGGTTCGGCACCAACAACATCGACCACTGCACCCGCCTCTGCCACGCCTCGTCGGTGGCCGCGCTGTTCGAGGGCGTCGGCTCGGGCGCCGTCTCGACCACCTACGGCGACGTCGCCAACGCCGACGTCGTGATCATCACGGGGTCGAACCCGACGGCCAACCACCCCGTGGCCAGCTCGTTCTTCAAGCAGGCCCGCCGTCGCGGCACGAAGATCATCTACGTCGACCCGCGCGCCAGCACGGTCTCCGAGCACGCCGACTTCCACTGCCAGGTGAAGCCCGGCACCGACGTGGCGTTCTACAACTCGGTCATGCACGAGGTGATCCGGCTCAACCTGATCGACCTCGAATTCATCAAGGCCCGAGTCTCCAACTTCGAAGAGCTGGTCCGCACGGTCAACGACTACCCGCCGGAGCGCGGCGCGCAGATCACCGGCGTCGACGCCGAGCTGATCCGGAAGGTCGCGCGGGTCTGGGGCGAGGCCAAGGCCGGGGTCATCTACTGGGGCATGGGCATCTCCCAGCACACCACCGGCACCGACAACGCCCGCTGCCTGATCGCGATGTGCTCGATCACCGGCAACGTCGGCAAGCCGGGCACCGGCCTGCATCCGCTGCGCGGGCAGAACAACGTGCAGGGCGCCTCCGACGCGGGGCTGATCCCGATGTTCTATCCCGACTACCAGGGCGTCGATCTCGACGCCGCGCGGCGGCGGTTCGAGGAGGCGTGGGGCACCACGCTCGACCCCAACCGGGGTCTGACCGTCACCGAGATCATCGGGTCGGTGCTGAAGCCGGGCGGCGTGCGCGGCATGTACATGCTGGGTGAGAACCCGTTCCTGTCCGACCCCAACATCAACAAGGTGCGCAAGGCGCTGTCTCAGCTGGAGTTCCTGGTGGTCCAGGACATCTTCATGACCGAGACCGCCGAGTTCGCCGACGTCATCCTGCCCGCCTCGTCCTACCTGGAGAAGGACGGCAGCTACACCAACACCGACCGGCGGGTCCAGCTCGGCCGCAAGGTGATGGACCCGCCGGGGCAGGCCCGGGTCGACTGGGAGATCGTCCAGGACATCGCGCAGCGGATCGGCCTCGACTGGTCCTACACCTCGCCCAGTGAGGTGTTCGACGAGATGGTGGAGCTGATGCCGTCGTACGCGAACCTGCGCCACGACAACCTCGGCCTGACGGGGAAGCTCTACCCCAACGCCGACCCCGAACATTCCGACGGGACGGTGGTCCTGTTCGACGAGCGGTTCAACACCGACGACGGCCTGGCCCACCTCGTCCCGGCGCAGTGGCTTCCGGCGAAGGAGCTGCCCGACGGGGAGTATCCGCTGGTGCTCAACACCGGGCGGCTGCTCGAACACTGGCACACCGGGTCGATGACGCGGCGGTCGTTCGCGCTCGACACGATCTCGCCGATCGCCGAGGTCTACATGAACCCCAAGGATGCCGCCGACCGGGGCCTGGCCCACGGCCAGATGGCGCGGGTGTGGTCCCGGCGTGGCGCCATCGAGTTGCAGGTGCGCATCTCCCACCGCGAGCAGCTGGGCAACTGCTTCATCCCGTTCCACTTCCGTGAGGCTGCGGCGAACCTGCTGACGATCGACGAGATCGACCCCACCGGCAAGATCCCCGAGTTCAAGTTCTGCGCGATCCAGGTCGAGGCGGCGAAATGACCCTTGGTTTCCGGGTGCCCGGAGTAGAAGCGCGAGCCGGTAAGTTCCCCGGTCCCTCGCTGATCCCGGCGCTCAACGCCATCCAGGCCCGGCTCGGCTGGTTGCCGCGCGAAGAGCTCGAAGAACTGGCCCGTACGATGCGGCGGCCGCTCTACGAGATCGAGGGATTGACCTCGTTCTATCCCCACTTCCGCACGACGCCGCCCGCCAAGGTCGCGATCAACGTCTGCCACGACCTGTCGTGCTGGCTGCGCTCGGCCGACGACCGGATCGCCGAGGTGCGCGCCCGCTACGGCGACGACACCGAGATCGAGCTCAACGAGGTCTCCTGCCTGGGCCGCTGCGACAGCGCTCCGGCGCTGGCCGTCAACGAGTTCCCGGCCCCGGTCGCCGACGTCGACGTGCTCGTGTCCGCCGCACGCGACGCGGAGCTGGGCGAGGCCGCCGTCACGGGCCGCGCCGAGCCGTGGCCGAACGACCCCTACCCCGCCGGTTCCGACGTCTCGTCCCGATACACGAGCCTGCGGGCCCTGCTGGCGGGTGAGCTGAGCGCCGAGAGCGTGGTGGCCACGCTGGAGGCGTCCGGGCTGCGGGGCATGGGCGGCGCCGGTTTCCCGACGGGCCGAAAGTGGGGTCTGGTCCGCGCGGCCGAGCCGGGCACGGTCAAATACGCCATCTGCAACGCCGACGAGTCCGAGCCGGGCACGTTCAAGGACCGCCAGATCCTGACCGACCAGCCTCACCTGGTGATCGAGGGCATCCTGCTCGGCATGGCCGTGGTCGGCGCCGAGCAGGGCTGGATCTTCATCCGGCACGAATACGGCCCCGAGGAGCGGGTGCTCCACGCCGAGATCGAGGCGCTCCGTGCGGCGGGGGTGATCGGCGACGACGCCTGCGGCAGCGGCCGGCGTCTCGACCTCGACATCTTCGTCTCGCCCGGCGGCTACATCCTCGGCGAGGAGACGGCGCTGCTCGAATGCATGGAGGGCCACCGAGGCGAGCCGCGGAACAAGCCGCCCTTCCCCGGCAACCACGGTCTCCACGGCCGCCCGACACTGATCAACTCCGTGGAGACCTTCGCCGACGTACCGGTGATCCTCCAGCGCGGCGCCGACTGGTGGACCGGTCAGGGCGCGGGCGAGTCGGTCGGCTGGAAGTTCTTCGCGGTGTCCGGGCACGTGGAGAATCCGGGGGTGTACTGCGTGCCGATGGGCACGACGGTGCGCGCGCTGATCGACCTCGCCGGGGGCGTGCTCGGCGGGGCAGCGGTCGGGGCGGTGCAACCGGGTGGGGCGTCGTCCAACTTCATCGGGCCCGACAAGCTCGACCTGGCGCTCGACTTCGGCACCCTCGCCGAGGCCGGGACCATGCTCGGCTCCGGTGCGGTGGTGGTGCTCGCCGAGGGCACCGACCTGCTGGCCGCCTCGACCAACGTGCTGCGGTTCTTCCGCAACGAGTCGTGCGGCAAGTGCGTGCCGTGCCGGGTCGGCTCCACCAAGGCGCATGACCTGCTGCGCACGACTCTCGACGCGGGCTCCTCCACCCTCGACGAGGCGCAGAAGGGGCGGATCCTGCAACTGGAGGAGACGATGCGCAAGACGTCGATCTGCGGGCTCGGCCAGGTGGCGCTCGGGCCGGTCGTGTCGGTGCTCGGATTGAACAAGGGCGGCGCGGCGGCCCGTCCGCAGCCCCGCCCCGAAGGTACTGAGGAGCAGCCGGACCGTTGAGCGGCAAGGAATTCTTCACCGCCCGCACCCTCGCCGAGGTGCGGGCCGGTTTCCGGCCGGCGCATCGCACCCCGGTGGAGCGGGTGCCTCTGTCCGAGGCGCTCCACCGGGTGCCCGCCGCGGAGATCGGCGCACCGGCCGCCCTGCCCGGCTTCGCCCGCTCCACCGTCGACGGTTTCGCGGTCCGGGCAAGTGACACCTACGGCGCCTCCGACGGGCTGCCGTCCTATCTCGACCTGCTCGGCGCGGTGTCGATGGGCGCCGCGCCGACCGTGACGGTCCGGGCGGGCGGGTGTGTCACGATGCCGACCGGGGGCGTGATCCCCGAGGGCGCCGACGCGGTCGTCATGGTCGAGTACACCGCCGAGACCATGCCCGGCACGATCGAGGTCACCCGGCCCGTCGCCCCGGGCGGCGGCATCGTGCGTGCCGACGAAGACGTCGTGGCGGGTGGTGTCCTGGCCCCGGCCGGCCGGCCGTTGCGGGCTCCCGACCTTGGTTTCCTCGCCGCTGCGGGGGTGACCTCGGTCGCTGTGCACCGGCGTCCGAGAGTTTCGATCGTCTCCACCGGCGACGAGGTGGTGCCGCCCGAGACCGCGGAGCTCTCCGCCGGGCAGGTGCGCGACGCCACCGCCTCCGCCCTGGCCGGACTGGTCGCCGACGCGGGCGGCGAGCCGGTGATCGCCGGGATCGTGCCCGACGAGCCCGGCGCGCTCAAGGAGCGACTGTCCGAGATCCTGCCCGGGTCCGACCTGGTGATCGTGTCGGCGGGGTCGTCGGTCGGCGCGCGCGATGAGACGGCGGGCGCGGTGGCCGCTCTCGGCGAGGTCTGGTGTCACGGGATCGCCATCAAGCCGGGCAAGCCCACGCTGCTGGCCGAGTGCTCCGGGATCCCCGTCATCGGGCTGCCCGGCAATCCGCTCTCGGCGCTGGTCGTGTTCGGGCAGGTCGGCATTCCGCTGCTGTGGCGCATCTCCGGATGCGAGTCGCCGCCGCCACAGCCCGGCACGCGTGCCCGGCTGTCGCGCGACCTGGCGTCGGCGGCCGGGCGGCTCGACGTGGTCCAGGTCGTCGTCCGTGAGGGCGTGGCAGAGCCGATCTTCGGCCCGTCGGCGCTGCTGTCGGTGTTGACTCGTGCCGACGGATACGTGATCGTGCCCGAACCGGCCACCGGCCTCGACGCGGGCACCGAGGTAGAGGTGGTGCTGTACCGATGAGCGCCGAAAGCCCCTTCGTCTCCGACGTCCCCGCGGCCCAGGCCCACTCGGTCTGGCGCGAGACGCGCGCCGCCGCGGGCTGTCCCGCGAGGGTCGACCAGGTCCGGGTCGCGGTCGGGGCCGCCGTGGGCCGGGTGACGGCCGAGCCGGTGTGGGCGCTGCGCTCCTCCCCTGCTTTCGACTCCTCGGCCATGGACGGCATCGCCGTTCGCGCGGCCGACACCGTCGGCGCGTCTGAGACCAGCCCGGTGTTCCTCGCCGTTGAGAACTTCGCGGTCGTCGACACCGGTGACCCGCTGCCTGACGGATACGACGCCGTGGTCATGCGCGAGCACGTGCATCGCACGCCCGCAGGCGAGGCGGAGCTTCGGGCGGCGGTCCCGCCCTACCAGCACGTCCGCTCCATCGGGGAGGACATCAGCGCGGGCGAACTCCTGCTTCCGGAGGGCCATCGGCTGCGGCCCGTCGACATCGCCGCCTGCGCCGCCGCCGGGGCCGTCGAACTCGGCGTCCGCCGCGCGCCGCGCGTGGTGATCGTGCCGACCGGTGACGAGATCCGCCCGATCGGTGCGGCGCTCGCCCCAGGCGACATCCTCGACACCAACTCGATGATGCTCGCCGCCCAGGCGAGGGAGGCGGGCTGCGAGGCCCGGGTCACCGACATCGTCCCGGACGATCCGGAGACCATCACCGCCGTCCTCCGCGAGGCGACCGGCGCGGCCGACCTGGTCCTGCTCGTCGCGGGCTCCAGCGCCGGACGCGACGACTACACCGCCCGCGTGGTCGCCGGGGCGGGCGTCGTCGCCGTCCACGGGGTCGCGGTGCGTCCCGGTCACCCCGTCGTCCTGGGCGCGGTCGAGGCGACACCCGTCATCGGCGTCCCCGGCTACCCCGTGTCAGCGGCGCTGACCTTCGACATCTTCGCGGCGCCGATGCTCGCCGAACTGGAGGGCGCCGCATCGCGTGAACGCCCGTCGGCCACGGCCCACCTGGCCAGGAAGCTGCCCTCGGCCATCGGCATGGACGACTGGGTGCGGGTGCGTCTGGGCCGCGTACAGGATCGGCTTGTGGCGACCCCGCTGCCCCGGGGAGCCGGGGTGCTGACCTCGCTCGTCCGCGCCGACGGGCTGCTCGTCGTGCCCTCCGGCGTCGAAGGTCATCATGCCGGGGAGGAGGTCCGCGTCGAGCTGCTGCGCGGCTTGTCCGAGATCGGCCGGACCATCGTCGCGATCGGCTCCCACGACCTGGTGCTCGACCTCGCCGCCTCGGCCCTGCGCGCGGCCGACCCGCTGATCACCCTGGCGTCGTCGAACGTTGGTTCCCTGGGCGGCCTGGTGGCCCTGCGCGACGGCCTGTGCCACATCGCCGGGTCGCATCTGCTCGACCCGGCCACCGGCAAGTACACGCTGCCCTACATCGACAGGCTGATGGGCGCCGATCCCGACATCGCCGTGATCAGGCTGGTCCACCGTGACCAGGGGCTGATCGTCGCTCCCGGCAACCCGCTCGGCCTGACCGGCATCAGAGACCTGACCAAGCCCGACCTTCGCTACGTGAATCGGCAGCGCGGCGCCGGCACGCGGGCGCTGCTCGACCATGAGCTGGCCGGCCTCGGCATCGACCCGGGCGAGGTGCCGGGGTACTCCCGCGAGGAGCACACCCACCTGGCGGTGGCCGCCGCCGTGGCCGCCGGACGGGCAGACGCCGGAATGGGGATCCTCGCCGCCGCCCGCGCCTTCGGGCTCGACTTCGTACCGGTGGCCCAAGAGCCCTATGACCTGGTGATACGAACGGGCGGACTGTCCGACGAGTTGCTGGCTCCGTTGTGGGCTCTTCTCGCCCGGCCCGGCTTCCGGGCCGAAGTAGAGGCTCTGGGCGGTTACTCCTGTGCCGAGACCGGACGCCGCATCCGCTGATCTGAGTCCTCGACCTTCACGCGTTTGGGTTCATTGGGCACGGCGCCCCGAGATCGAGCGAGAGGCAGGTACCGCTCGTAGCCTCTTCCACTGGGACGCGGCCGGGACTGCGCCGCGCTCGACCAACCCCAGGGTCTCCTCTGGATCTCCCCCGTCTCATGGTGGGTAGATGGACGTCTAATTTGACATTCCTCTAATCAAGCGCGAAGCTGAGGCTGATTCGATAAGCCTCTAAACAAGGTGGGCATCATGAGCGCATGTTGCGGCCCGTCCTCGCTTGACGAACAGTCCGTCGACTCGGGCAACCTTCCCGTGGCCGTCATCGGCGCCGGTCCCGTCGGGCTGGCCGCCGCCGCCCACCTCGCCGAACGCGGGGTGGACTTCGTCGTCCTGGAGAGCGGCCCGAAAGTCGGTTCCTCGGTGGCCAAGTGGGGCCACGTCCGGGTGTTCAGCCCGTGGCGCTTCAACATCGACGGCGCCGCCCGCCGCCTGCTGGAAGCCGACGGCTGGACGGCCCCCGACAACGAGTGGCTCCCGACCGGCGCGGAGATCGTCGACGGCTACCTCGCCCCGCTCGGCAAGCTGTTCGGCGACCGCGTCCAGGTCGGCGCCACGGTCACCGCGATCAGCAGGCTCGGCTTCGACAAGGTCCGCACCAACGGCAGGGAGCTGGCCCCCTTCGTCCTGCGCCTGTCGGACGGCCGCGAGCTCCAGGCCCGCGCGGTGATCGACGCCTCCGGCACGTACACCAGCCCCAACGTCCTGGGCGCGAGCGGCCTGCGCGCCTTCGGCGAGGAGACCGTGACCGACCTGATCGACCACGCCCTCCCCGACGTCCTGGGCGTCGACCGCGACCACTACGAGGGCCGGCACACCCTCGTCGTCGGCGCCGGCCACTCGGCCGCGACCACCCTCCTGGCCCTGGCCCAGCTCGACGACACCCCGGTCACCTGGGCGATCCGCGCCGTCGACGCCACCCGCGCCTACGGCGGCGGCGAAGCCGACGCGCTGCCCGCCCGGGGCGCCCTCGGCACCCGCCTCCACGCCCTCGTCACCTCGGGCCGAGTCCAGCTGGTGACCGGCTTCTTCACCCACCGCGTCACCGCCCACACCAAGGGCGTGCAGGTCGTCAGCCGCGACCCGCTCGGCGTTGAGCAGTCCATCGTGGCCGAACGCATCGTCAGCGCCACCGGCTACCGCCCGGACCACTCGATCGCCGAAGAGCTGCGCCTGGACCTGGACCCCATCCTCGGCAGCACCCGCGCCCTCGCGCCGCTGATCGACCCCAACGCCCACTCCTGCGGCACCGTCCCAGGTCACGGCGTCGAGGAACTCACCCACCCCGAACCGGGCTACTACGCGGTCGGTGTGAAGAGCTACGGTCGCGCCCCGACGTTCCTGATGGCCACCGGCTACGAGCAGGTGCGCTCGGTGGTGGCCGCCATCGCCGGTGACTGGGACGCGGCGCGCTCGGTGGAGCTCGACCTGCCCGAGACGGGCGTCTGCTCCGCCAACCTCGCCGAGGCCCAGGAGCAGCGCGTCGGCCTGGCCACCGGGGTGAGCGGCGGTCTTCTCGGTACGCCGCTCGTGCTCGCCACCACCCCCGCCGACGGCGGCGGCTGCTGCGGCTGAGAAAGTCAGACCATGTCCGACGGGCACCCGACCCAACCGCAACGAGAGGCGCTGCGCCTGATCTGCGCCGCCGAGCCGATGTCCACAACGGAGCTGGCCGCCGACCTCGTCGACGCCCGG
Organism: Herbidospora sakaeratensis; assembly: GCF_001570525.1. GTDB lineage: Bacteria > Actinomycetota > Actinomycetes > Streptosporangiales > Streptosporangiaceae > Herbidospora > Herbidospora sakaeratensis. The sequence continues at coordinate 526,017 of NZ_BBXC01000010.1, read as the reverse complement.
CCCGACAGCACCAACCCCGGCTACCGGCGAGCGATCTCCCGCATGGCCGGAGCACTCGTGTGGCGTCTCCACGCCCAGCACCTCATGAGCGAGGCCTCACCCGAAATTTGGTCGACCACACGTGCGGGCCGCGAGTTGATCGGCTGCACCCGTACATGAGCCCAGAACGCCTGGCCGCCGCCCCGCTGACCGGCGGCGGCCCGTCACCCCGCCGCGGCTGGCGCATCGTCGCGGCCTTCGCCGTCACCCAGACCATCGGGTTCGGCACCCTCTACTACACCTTCTCGGTCCTGCTGGTCCCGATGGCCACCGACCTGGGCGTCACCCCGCCGCAGGTAACGGTGGCGCTCACCGTCTCCGTCCTGGTCGCCGCCCTCTGCGCCCCGCTGGTCGGCCGGATCGTCGACCGGCGCGGCGGTAGGGCGCTGATGACCTGCGGCGCGGTGCTCGGCGCGGTGGCCCTGTTCGGCTGGTCGCGGGTCGAGAACCTGCCCCAGCTCTACGCCGTCTTCGTGGCCGTCGGCGTCGCCTCGGCGATGGTCCTGTACGAACCGGCCTTCGCCGTCATCGTCAGCTGGTTCGAGGCCTCCGCCCGCGCCAACGCCCTGCTGGGGGTGACGATCGTGGCCGGTTTCGCGTCGTCCATCTTCATGCCGCTGACCGCGTGGTTGCTGTCCGAGTTCGGCTGGCGCACCGCGCTGGTGATCCTCGCCGTCCTGTACGGCCTGACGGCGATCCCCTTGCACGCCCTCGTCATCCGGCACGGCCCCAGCCGGAGACAGCCGTCAAACGAGCGGGCCACCATCGCGCGCGAGGCGGTGCGCGGCCGCCCGTTCTGGCTGCTGGTCGTCATCTTCACCGCCCACGGCGCCGCCATGGCCGTGATCGGCCTCCTGTTGATCACCTACCTGATCAGCCTCGGCCACGAGCCACTCTTCGCCGCCACCGTCGCCGGCCTCCTGGGCGTCCTGTCGGTCACCGGCCGCCTGGTCACCACCGGCCTGCGACGCCGATGGACGGCGGCCCCCGTCGCCGCAGCCCTGTTCGCCGTCCAAGCAGCCGGAGCCCTGCTGCTCCCCGTGATCGGCGACACCCCAGCCGGGGCCATCGCCTGCGTCCTGCTGTTCGGCATCGGCTTCGGCGTGGCCACGATCACCCTCCCCCACCTGCTCGCCGAAAGGTACGGCACCACCGCCTACGCCACCACCTCGGGCCGGATCGCCTTCTTCGCCATCACCGCGAAAGCCACCGCGCCCCTGGCCGCCGTCTCCTTGTCCCAGGCCGTCGGCTACACGAACATCATGGTCACGGTGTCGGTTCTGTGCGGAATCGCGGCATTCTCACTCTTCGGCTACGCGCGACTATGATTTCGAACGACGTCTAAGCAGGGAGCCGCCATGACCGCCGTGACGATCGAGTGTTGTCCGCCGCTCACCCGTGGACCCCTCTCGGAGCAGGACGCCGTCGACCTGGCGGCGCTACTCAAGGCCGTGGCCGACCCGGTCCGCCTGCGCCTGCTGTCGATGATCGGCTCCCACGAGGGCGGCGAGGCCTGCGTGTGCGACCTGACCGACGCCTTCGACCTCACCGCACCCACGATCTCCCACCACCTGAAGGTCCTGCGCACCGCCGGCCTCATCGACGGCGAACGACGCGGAACCTGGGTGTACTACCGCGTGATCCCCGAAACCGTCGCCCGGCTGGGAACGATCTTCACTCCGCTGGCGTAATCGTCTCTGTAGTCGGCTGTACCTGGCGACTTCGAGGGTGTCCTGGGTGCTCACCGCCGTCCAGGATCGACCTATGTCAATATAGATCCTCGTTGATATCGATTGATCTCGATGAGGACGTGTCGTGCCGGATCTCCCCCTATTGGAGTGCTGCTCTCCGCTGGCCGGCGAGCCCCTGGATGATCAGCGTTCCGCCGAGCTCGCGCGGGTGTTCAAGGCGCTGGGCGACCCGGTCCGGCTGCGCATCCTGTCGATCGTGGCCGCGCACGAGAACGGTGAGGCGTGCGTGTGCGACCTGACGGCGGCCTTCACCCTGTCCCAGCCCACCATCAGCCACCATCTCAAAGTGCTCAAGGACGTCGGCCTGCTCACCAGCGAACGCCGCGCCTCCTGGGTGTACTACCGCCTGGTCCCCCATGCGCTCGCCGAACTGTCGGCCGTGCTGCCGGCTGTTCTGCCGGAATCCGGGCGGGCGGGCAGGTGAGCCCGCTGCCGCGCCGGCTGCTGGCCGAGTTCCTGGGCACCGGGCTGCTGGTGGCCGTGGTCGTGGGGTCGGGCATCATGGCCCAGGACCTGGCCCCGGGCCAGGTCGGCCTCCAGCTGCTGGCCAACTCGACGGCGACCGTGTTCGGCCTGGCCGTGCTGATCCTCACGCTCGGACCGGTGTCAGGGGCTCACTTCAACCCGGTGGTCTCGGCCGCCGACTGGTGGCAGGGGCGCCAGAGCGGGAACGGGCTGTCAGCGCGCGAGCTGGGCTGCTATGTCCTGGTCCAGGTGCCGGGCGCGATCGGCGGTTCGCTGCTGGCCAACGCCATGTTCGCCAAGCCGGTGCTGGCCTGGTCGGCGACCGTGCGGTCCGGAACGGCGTTGTGGCTGGGTGAGGTCGTGGCGACGGCGGGCCTCATCCTGGTGATCTTCGCGTTGACCCGTTCGGGCCGAACCGCCGCCGCGCCTATGGCGGTGGCCGCCTACATCGGCGCCGCCTACTGGTTCACCTCCTCCACCAGCTTCGCCAACCCGGCCGTCACCATCGGCCGAGCCTTCTCCGACACCTTCGCCGGGATCGCCCCCGCTTCGGTCACGGGCTTCGTCCTCGCCCAGATGGTGGGCGGGGTCATCGGCTTCCTGCTGGTCCAGGGATTGTTCGGCCGTCCGGGTGGTGAGGTGCCCGAGCCGGTGACAGGCGGTCGCTGAACAGTTCACCCAGTCGTCGTTTGACGCCGGTAAATCCAGTCAGCAATTATTGAGTCAATGAATGCTGACTGGAGTGAGACGGTGGCGGCACGGGCCCGGGTGCACGCCGCGCTCGGCGACCCCGCGCGGTTGTCGATCGTCGACCGGCTCGCACTGAGCGACGCCTCCCCCGGCGAGCTCGGCCAGGAACTGGGGCTGCCCACCAACCTGTTCGCCCACCACGTGAAGATCCTGCACGAGGCGGGCGTGGTGGAACGGGGACGCTCGGAAGGCGACCGGCGCCGCACCTACCTGCGGCTGCTGCCCGGCAGCCTCGACGGACTGCTCCCCACCCCACTGCGGCAGGCCCCCCGCGTGGTGTTCGTGTGCACCCACAACTCCGCCCGGTCCCAGCTCGCCGCAGCCCTCTGGCAGCAGCGCAGCCACGTGCCGGTCACCTCGGCCGGAACGGTCCCCGCCCAGCGAATCAACCCGCGGGCGGCTGAGGTCGCCCGCCGCCACGGGCTGAACCTGGACACGGCCACCACCACCCACCTGCGCGACGTACTGCAACCGGACGACCTGGTCGTGGCCGTCTGCGACAGCGCCCACGAACAACTCGGCGATCGCGAACGCCTGCACTGGTCGATCCCCGACCCCGTCTCAGCCGGCACCGACGCGGCCTTCGAGCGTGCCTTCACCGACATCACCAGCCGCGTCGACCGGCTGGCCCCCGCCGTCTGTCCCCCAGGAGTGAGTCATGCCCGAGACCTACCAACGCACCGACCTGAGCGTGGACCAGCGAACTCGCCCTGCTGACCGCGGCCCGTAACCTCGCCGAGCAGTTCACCGGCACCTTCAGCACGCAGACCATGGGCCTCTTCACCCATCTCGCGGGAGAACGCGCGGTCGCCTGGTCGGGCGGGTCGGAGTTCGCCAGCGAGGTCAACCCCGCCGACGTGGTCGTCACCATGGGGTGCGACGACGCCTGCCCCATCTTCCCGGGGAAGCGATACCTGGACTGGGAACTGGACGACCCGGCCGGCAAGAGCGCCGAGGAAGTACGCCCGATCCGGGACGAGATCGAACGCCGCGTCCGCGCCCTCCTGGCCGAGCTCCAGGTGCCCGTCACCTGACCGACGGGGCCGGCCTAAAGAAAGGCATCGGCAGACGGCAACGTCCGCTGATCGAGGATCCACAAGAAGGAAACCCCTCATATGAACGTCAAGCCCAGTGTCCTGTTCGTCTGTGTCCACAACGCCGGACGCTCCCAGATGGCCGCCGGATGGCTGACCCACCTGGCGGGCGACCGGATCGAGGTCAGATCGGCCGGATCGGCGCCGGCCGAGGGCGTCAACCCGGTCGCGGTCGAGGCGATGCGCGAGGTCGGCGTCGACATCTCCGACCAGAAGCCCAAGATCCTCACGGTGGACTCGGTGGAGGCCTCCGACGTCGTCATCACGATGGGCTGCGGCGACGTCTGCCCGATCTTCCCCGGCAAGCGATACGAGGACTGGGCCCTTGAGGACCCGGCCGGGCAGGGCATCGAGGCCGTGCGCCCGATCCGCGACGAGATCCGCACCCGAGTGGAGAAGCTCATCGCCGAGCTGGTGGCCTAGCTCCAACTCCATTTCCCGGGCTCACGCCGAGGGGTATGCGAGCTGGTTCAAAGCGCTGGCCGACGCCACACGCGTGCAGATCATCTCGCTGATCGCCCGGCGCCGTGTGCCCATGAGCGTGAGCGAGATCGTCGCCGCTTCGGGGGTGGGGCAGTCGACGGTGTCCCACCACCTGAAGATCCTCGCCGACGTGCGCTTCGTCCTGGTCGAACGCCGGGGCACGACGAACCTCTACCGGATCGACGAACAGTGCGTGAGCTGCTTCCCGACGGCGGCCGACATCATCATGGGCAACCCCGCGGCATCAGGCGACAGTGATGCCTCGAGCTACGCCGGCCACGACGCCGTCCCCGGTGAAGGCACCCGGGGCATGGGAGGCGGCCATGCCCAGGGGTGCTGACGACTTCCTACGTGAAGTCACCGGTCGCCGTGTTCGAGGTGGCGCTCAGGGTGGCCCCGTCGGCGTCGATCCACTTGGCCTTGCAGTAGATCTCGTCGTCGTCGCTCGGCAGGAGGTCCTCGTTCAGAGGGTTGCGGTAGCCCCTCTCATAGAGGTTCACGATCTTCAGGCGGACGCCGTCCGCCGCGGCCACCAGCACTTTGAGCTCTCCCGGCTGGCCGGGCGCAGGTCTTCCCTTGTACGCGACGTAAGAGCCGCTGAACCCGGGCTCGGGTACGTCGGGCAGCATGTCGTCGGCCCAGTCGTCTCCGAAGCACGTGACTCGGATCTGCGCTCCGTTCCAGATGTAGCCGGCCGCGTCCTCCTGGTTCATCGGAAGATGGATGTTGACCTCGTGCCGTAATTGGCCTGGTTTGGTGACCTGGTGCGTGATCGTGATCGAGCTGGCGGCGTGTGCCGGGGCGCTCACGAGCGCCGCCGACATCGTGATGCCTGCGCCGACCACCGCGATCATCCGCGCGATTCTGGTCATTACTGTCACTCCTTCGAGTTTTCTCGGGTCTCACTACTCAGGCGTGACACATTCCGTTCCAGGCGATGGAACGGTCCCTAGAAGTATCCGGTCACCAGGTTGGTCTTGTCGGTGAGCGTGTAACCGTCAGCGTCGATCCAGGTCGCCTTGCAGTAGATCTCGTCCTGCAAGGTGCCCAGGCCGGTGTCCTCGTTCAGTTCGCCGGCGCCGCCCTTCACGTAAAGGTCCAGGGTGTTCAGGACGACACCTTCGTCGGTGGCGGTGAGCACGCCGAATCCCGGCGGATAGGGATCGGGTCTGGGGACGCCGCTGAAATACCGGTTCCGCTCCGCCACCCCCTTGAACGTCCCTGGGACGTTCGTGAGCTTCGGGTCGCTCACGACGTCTTCTCCATAGCAGTCGATCTTGATCTTCGCGCCCCAGTAGATGTAGCCTTCCGCGTCCTGCCTGCTCATCGGGAGCCGGACAGTGATCATGTGTTTCACCATGCCCGGCACGGTGATCGTGTGGGTGGCGACGATCGAACTCGCCGCGTTCGCCGGGGTGCTCGCGGGGCCGTGCATCAGAGCCAGGCCCGCACCGAAGGCGACGATCGCCCGGGTGGCCGGCTTTCTGCCGATGGTCATTGACTGTTTCCCTTCTCTGGTGGCTCAGAAGTAGCCACTCGCGACGTTGCTCTTGGCGTTGAGGGTGCCGCCGTCGGCGTCGATCCATTTGGCCTTGCAGTAGATCTCGTCCTGGAGGCCGTAGTCCTCGTTGAGGTCCTCGCCTTTGGGATACAGGTCCAGAGTCGTCAGGTGGACGCCGTCTTCGGTGGCCTGGAGAACTCCGTGTCCCGGCGGGTAGGGAGCCCGTTTGGGGGTTCCGGTGAATGTCTGGCCGATTCCTGGAACGTCGTAGAGATATTGGTCAGGACCCACGTCCTCGCCCCAGCATTCGAGCTCGATCTTCGCGCCCCAATAGATGTAGCCCGCCGCGTCTTCCTTGTTCATGGGCAAATGGACGTCGATCTGATGCCTGACATAGCCGGTCACCGTGATCGAGTGGGTGATCGTCATCTGGCTGGCGGCGTGTGCGGGTGTGCTGACGAACCCGAGCGACACGATCATCGCGAGGCTCGCCCCGATGGCCTTCCCGGCCCTGGTCATATCGCCTTCTCCTTTAGAAGTAGCCGTGCACTTCTTCGCTCTTGGCTCTGAGGATGTAGCCATCGGCGTCGATCCATTTGGCGTCGCAGAAGACCTCGTCCTCGGCGCCGATGTCCTCGTTGAGCAGGCCCGGCTTGCGGTAGACGTCCAAAGTCGTCAGATGCAGGCCGTCTTCCTCGGCCCTGAGCACGCCGTATCCCGCCGGGTAAGGGGCCTTTCTGGGGACCTTCGAGAACGTGTCGCCGATCTGCGGAACTCTGTCGAGCAGCTCGTTGAAGACGGCGTCGCTGCCGAAACATCGGAGCTTGATCTGGGCGCCCCAGTAGATGTAGCCCTCAGCGTCCTGCCTGCTCATCGGGAGATGAACGTCGATCTGGTGCGTGACGACGTCGGTCACCGTGATCGAATGGGAGATGTACATCTGGCTGGCGGCGTGCGCGGGCGCGCTCAGCAGCCCCAGCATCGTGACGCTCGCGCCGACGGACGCGATCAGTTTTCCGGCTCTGGTCATTCAGCCCACCTACTTGGAAAGTCTTCTTTCTAAGCAGGCGTGACATCCTGTTCCACGGCGTTCCGCCCTCGCGGACGCCGCCGATCATGGCGTGACGACGAGTCGCCTGCCTTTGAGGTCGGTACGCCGCCACGCGTTCTCGATGTCGCTCAGCGGCACCCTCTCCACGTCGAAGGTCAGCTCGCCCGACCGCGTCCACGTCACGATCTGCTGGTACGCCTCCTCCATCGTCTGCGGGTCGAGGCCCTTGGCCGCGCCGTAGATCTCCACCCCGGAGGTGCGCAGGCTCGACGCGGCCAGCGCGAGCTCCGCACCGGCCGACTCGCCGATCTGGACCACCCGGGTCGGCTTGCCGAACGCGAAGGACGTCGGCACCAGGGCCCGCAGCAGGATCTCGGTGGGTCTCCCCCACAGATAGTCCACGACGACGTCGTAGCCGTCGCCCTTCGCGTCAAGGTAGGCGCGGGCCAGTTCCTCGTCGGGGACCGCGGTGTTGATCACCGCGTCGGCTCCGAGCGTCTGGATCTCACGCAGTTGGCCGTCGTCGCGGCCGGTCGCGACGATGCGGCCGGCGCCCAGCAGGCGGGCGACCTTGACCGCCAGCCGTCCGGCGACGCCGGTGGCCCCCTGGACCAGCACCGTCTCCCCCGGGCTGAACCCGGCGGCCGTCCTCATCGACATCGCCGTTATGGCCGAGGCCATCACCGCCGCCACGGACGGGTCGACGCCATCGGGGATCGGCACGTAGGAGCCGTGGGGGACCACGCACTTCTCGGCCAGTGCGCCGTAGGGCGGGCGGACGTTGCCGAAGCCGACGAGGGTGCCGTCGGGGAGGGCGCCGATGCCGTCGAAGGCGGGGATCAGGGGGAACTCGGCGGCGTACGTCCCGGCGGCGTAGTGGGTGCCCTCGGCGATCGCCTTGTCGACGTTCTCGACGGCGACCGCCTTCACGTCGATGACGACCTCGCCGTCGGCGGCCACCGGGTCTGGGAAGTCGTCGTAGCGGGGGGCGCCGCCGGGCTCGTACACGACCGCGGCTTTCATGGCCGGTCCTGGCCGAACAGGCGGGCGATGCGGGTCTGCCAGGCCACCAGGACGCGTGGCGGGCGGGTGTGGTCGTGGCGCGGGTGCCCCTGGTGGCCGGGCGGGGGGCCGTCGGCGTGTGCGGGGACGCCCGGGATGCGGTGGGTCGCCCGGTGCAGCAGGTCGCGGAGCAGGTGGCTCATCGGTGTCTCCTCTGACGCGATTCTCTATCACTGATAGAGAACTCTATCGGCGATAGAGTGCGCAAGGGAGGTGCCGGAATTGGCTCTGGACAGGCAGCGGATCGTCACCGAGGCCGTCGCGCTGCTCGACGCCGAAGGGCTCGACGGGGTGACCACGCGCAAGCTGGCCGCGCGGCTCGGCGTGCGGTCGCCGACCCTCTACTGGCACATCCCGAACAAGGCGGCGCTGGTCAACGCGATCGCCGAGGCGATTCTGGAGCAGGAGTTCCCCGAGTTCGTGGCGCCCGGCCCGGAGGAGGGCTGGCAGGGCTGGCTGATCGGCCTGGCCGGGCGGCTGCGGCGGGCGCTGCTGGCCCATCCCGACGGCGCGCGGGTCATCTCGGCCGCCCAGTTGTCGCTCACGATGGCGGGCGTCTCCGAACTGGCGATGAGCACGCTCGTCGCGCGGGGCGTTCCACTGAGACGGGCCCGGCTGGTCGTGGTGACGGCGTTGCGGTTCACCGTCGGCTTCGTGTTGGAGGAGCAGACCGGGCCGCCCAGCGCCGAGGCGCTTGAGGGCTTCGACATGGCCGCGTACACGGCGGCGTATCCCACCGTGATGGCCGGCGTGCGGGAGTACTTCGAGCCTGGCCGCACCGTCGACGATCTGTTCCGCGACTGCCTGGAGCAGGTCGTGTGGGGGCCGGCCGCTTCGAGTTGACCCGCCTTCCCGCGGACCCGATACTCTCCGTAGCCATTCGGCTTCGATTGATTAGCGGAGAGTGACTGAAGTGAAGAAGGCCCTCGTCGTGACCCTGCTCGCACTTGGCGCCGTGGGCGTCGCCGCCCCCGCCCGGGCCGCCGACGGGCCGGGGCTGCTTTTCGACGACGTCATCTCCATTCCGGGAAATCTCCTTCAGGTCAACGTGCTGCCGATTTTCCCGGCGGCCGCTTCGTGACTTGGCTATGACAACGCGTGGTGACAGGAGAAACATCCGGTTGTAAATGGCGATGTTTCGTCAATGTCACGGCTCTTCTTGATGGAGATCTGTTCCGGCGTCGGCGGCGGTTTCGCCGCATCGTTGGGCAGTGGCAGGTCTCCTCACGCGCAAAGGCAGGGCCTCATGCTCAAGCGAGCCGTCGCGATCGTCGCCCCTTCTCTCGTCACGTTAATCGCATTAACTCTTCCCGCCCACGCGGTGACGTTGCAGCAAAAGCTTTCCGCACTTTCCACCTTCAGCCAGCCCACCGCCGCGAGCGCCGGCAGCTGGCGGTCCGCGTGGCAGAACCAGGGCGCCTGGGCCGACTACGCGTTCGACTGGTCGACCGACCTCTGCTCGACCAGCCCCGACCAGCCGCTCGGCTTCGACTTCCGGATGCCGTGCCGGCGGCACGACTTCGGTTACCGCAACTACAAGGCCGTCGGCCAGTTCCCGGCGAACAAGTCGCGGATCGACGACGCGTTCTACTTCGACATGAAGCAGGTCTGCGCGGGCTACTCGACCGTGCCGCGCAACACCTGCAACGGGCTGGCCTGGACCTACTACCAGGCGGTCAAGCAGTTCGGCGCCCTCAACGTCACCGAGGCGCAGATCGAGCAGGTCCGCCGGAACGCCGAGGTCTGATCGAGTCGGCAGCTGAAGACGCGTCCGTCGTCCTCAGGTCGTGGCCCGCGACGACCGTGACAGGCCCAGGCCGAGGGCGATCATGACGACCCCCAGCGCCAGGTGGAGCCAGTTGTCGGCCGTGTTGAGGGGCACAAAGTTGGCAGTGCTCTCACGGTCGACGAGCAGTCCGTACACGAGCAGGATCAGGTAGATCACCCCGCCGCCGACGAGGAAGGCGCGGGAGTTGTTCCAGGTCCGGGAGGCCGCCAGGCCCCATACGCCGAAGAGCAGGTGGACGATGTTGTGCAGCACCGACACCTGGAAGACGCCCAGGAGCAGCGCCTGGGAGTGGTGGCCGGCGAACTGCATCGTGCCGTAGTTCGTGGTGATGCCCGGGATGAATCCCAGCACGCCCACCAGCAGGAACACCACGCCGAGAATCAGCGCGGCCTGCCGGAGCGGTGACGTGGTGCGGGATGGCGCGTGAGTTCTCATGAGCTCTCCTGTTGAGAGACAGGACGTGCTCGACAGCGCGACTGTTGTGCTGACCAGCCGCCATACCCGTCCGGACGGGAACGATTCCGGGGTCACCCGAACATGGCCAAGCCGAGGGGCTCTCTCGACCTTCGAGCCGAGCAGAACGGGTAGAGCGGGTGAATGCGCATCGGAGTAATGGATATCGGGTCGAACACCACCCATCTCACGGTCTCCGACGTCACCCGTGAAGGGCCGTTCCACGCCGTGGCGTCCGAGAAGCACGACGCGCCGCTCGCCGAGGGCACCGACGACGACGGCGTGATCGGGCCCGCTGCGGTCAAGGAGCTGGTGCGGGCGGTGGCGACGTCCAAGACCTTCCACGAGCTGGCGAAGCTGACCGGCGGGCACGGGGTGCTGAAGCTGAAGCGGCTGCGCAAGCGGCTGCCGAAGCTGGCCGCGATGAGCAACCGCAAGCGGGCCAAGCTGAAGGGCGTCGCGCCCGACCGGGCCGACGAGGTGCTGGCCGGGGCGATCGTGGCCGAGGCGGTCATGACCGATCTGGGCGTCGACGAGGTGGAGATGTGCCCGTGGGCGATCCGCGAGGGCATCCTGAGCCGCCGGCGGCAGATGATGCTGAGCCCCGAGACCGCCGAGGCCGGCGACGAGATCGCCCCTCTCCGGCAGCGGAAGTGGTGACCGGCCGGATCGCCGACCCGTGGGGCGCCCGCACGCCCTACGGTCCGGGCGAACCGTGGCCGGTGCGGGTCGACTGCCACCTGGCCGATGGGCTGACGCCCGACGACGTCGATCGATGGGTGCCGAGCGCGGCGATCCTGCACAGCAACGGCGACGGCCTGGAGATCGCGGTCAAGGACGGCCGCATCGCCGGGGTGCGCGGCCGGGCCGGCGACCGGGTCAACCACGGCCGAGTAGACCCGAAGGACCTGTTCGGCTGGCAGGCGGGCAACTCCCCCGACCGCCTCACCCGGCCGCTGGTCAGGGAGAACGGCCGGCTGGTCGAGACGAGCTGGGACACCGCGCTGGGCCGGGTGGCCGGCCGGGTCAGGGAACTGCTCGACGAGCAGGGGCCGAGTGCGGTCGCCTTCTATTCGAGCGGCCAGCTCTTCCTGGAGGAGTACTACACCCTCGGCCTGATCGCCCACGGCGGCCTGGGCACCAACCACGTCGACGGCAACACCCGCCTGTGCACGGCGACCGCGGCGGCGGCGCTGAAGGAGTCGTTCGGCTGCGACGGGCAACCCGGCAGCTACGCCGACATCGACCACGCCGACGTCATCTGCCTCTACGGCCACAACATGGCCGCCACCCAGACGGTCACCTGGAGCCGCGTCCTCGACCGGCTGGCCGGGCCGCGTCCACCCGCCCTGATCTGCGTCGATCCGCGCACGACGCCCATCGCCGAGGCCGCGACCGTGCACCTGGCCAACCGGCCGGGCAGCAACGTGGCGCTGATGAACGGGCTGCTGCACGAGATCATCGAGAACGGCTGGATCGACCGGGGCTACATCGAGGCCCACACGGTCGGCTTCGACGAGCTGCGGCGCATGGTCGCCGACTACCCGCTGGAGAAGGCCGCGCTGATCTGCGAGGTGCCCGAGGACGACCTGCGCCGGGCCGCCGCCCTGATCGGCACCGCCGAACGGTTGTTGTCGACCGTGCTGCAGGGCTTCTACCAGGCCAACCAAGCCACCGCAGCGGCGGTGCAGGTCAACAACGTCCATCTGGTGCGGGGCATGCTCGGCCGTCCCGGGTGCGGCGTGTTGCAGATGAACGGCCAGCCGACCGCGCAGAACAACCGCGAGTGCGGCGCCGACGGCGACCTGCCCGGCTTCCGCAACTGGTCGAACCCCGAACACGTCGCCGACCTGGCCCGGATCTGGAACATCGACCCGCTCGACATCCCGAGCTACTCGCCGCCGACCCACGCCATGCAGATCTTCCGCTACGCGGAAGAGGGCTCGATCAGGTTCCTGTACGTCATGGGCACCAACCCCGCCGTCTCCCTGCCGGACCTGCGCCGGATCAGGGAGATCCTGGCCCGGGAGGACCTGTTCCTGGTCGTCCAGGACCTGTTCCCGACCGAGACCACCGAGCTGGCCGACGTCGTGCTGCCGGCCGCCGCCTGGGGCGAGAAGACCGGCGCGTTCACCAACGCCGACCGGACCGTCCACCTGTCGGAGCGGGCCGTCGACCCGCCCGGCGAGGCCCGGTCGGACCTCGACATCCTGGTCGACTTCGCCGCCCGGCTCGGCCTCACCGACCGCGACGGCGCGCCTCTGGTCACGTGGCACGACCCCGAGGGCGCGTTCGAGGCGTGGAAGGAGTGCTCCCGGGGCCGCCCGTGCGACTACAGCGGGCTGACGTACCGGAAACTCCGCGAGGGCGGCGTCCAGTGGCCCTGCACCGAGGAGAAGCCCGACGGGACCGAGCGCCTCTACGCCGACGGCGCGTTCCTGGCCGCGCCCGGCTACTGCGAGAGCTTCGGCCGCGACCTGATCACCGGCGCCCCGTTCGAGGAGAACGACTACCGCGCCATGAACCCCGGCGGCCGGGCGATCCTGCGCACGGCCGAGTACGTCGCCCCGCACGAGTCACCCGGCGGCGACTTCCCGTTCTGGCTGACCACCGGCCGTTCGCTCTACCAGTTCCACACCCGCACCAAGACGGGCCGGACCCCGGAACTCCAGGCCGCCGACCCGGAGGTCTGGGTGGAGGTGTCGGCCGCCGACGCCCGTCGGCTCGGCCTGGCCGAGGGCGACCTCGCGCGGATCACCACGCCGCGCGGCGCGGTCGTCGCGCCGGTGCGGGTCACCGGGATCCGGCCGGGCGTGGTCTTCCTGCCCTTCCACTACGGCTACTGGGACCGCGACGGGGGCGGCCACGACCGGGCGGCCAACGAGCTGACCGTCACCGACTGGGATCCGGTGTCCAAGCAGCCGATCTTCAAGACGACCGCCGCCCGGGTGGAGAAGGAGGGCCGGCCGTGAAGTTCCACCTGCTGATCGACGAACTGCACCGGTCGGAGGACGAGCTCGGGCGGGCGCTGCTCACCATGGCCGACCGGCACCGGAACGACCACGAGACCTTCCACGTGGCCCGCGACCTGGCCGCCTGGTCGTTCGACCACCTGCGCGCGCTGGGCCTGGCGGGCAGGGAGTTCGGCCTCGACCTGACGCCGTCGGACGGGCCGGCGCCCCTGACGCGCGACTGGCTCGGCCACCGGGAGCCCTCGGTGCTGCTGCTGGCCGACTTCCGCTACCTCTACCGGCTGGCGGCCGGGGTGTCGGCCGACTGGGAGCTGCTGGCCCAGGCGGCGCAGGGCGCGCGGCGGGCCGACCTGCTGTCGCTGGCCGAGCGTTGTCACCCGCAGACCTTGCGCCAGCTGCGCTGGGCCAACGCCCGGCTCAAGGACTCGGCGACCCAGGCGCTGGTGAGCTGAGGCCGTTAGCGGTTTTCGAAGGAGGGCACGGCGAACATGGGGGGCTTTCGATTTCGAGGGAGCAGACCATGAAGGCAGTCACCTGGCACGGCAAACGCGACGTCCGCGTCGACGAGGTCGCCGACCCGGCGATCAAGGAGCCGAACGACGCGATCGTCAGGGTCACCAGCACCGCGATCTGCGGCTCCGACCTGCACCTGTACGAACTGTTCGGCCCGTTCATCGAAGAGGGCGACATCCTCGGCCACGAGCCCATGGGCGTCGTCGAGGAGGTCGGGCCGGAGGTCACCCACATCAGGCCGGGCGACCGGGTGGTGATCCCGTTCAACATCTCCTGCGGCCACTGCCACACCTGCGACCAGCGGCTCTACGCCCAGTGCGAGACCACCCAGGTCCGCGAGCAGGGCAAGGGCGCCGCCCTGTTCGGCTACACCAAGCTCTACGGACAGGTCCCCGGCGGCCAGGCCGAGTACCTGCGCGTGCCGCAGGCCCAGTTCGGCCCGATCAAGGTGCCCGAGGGGCCGCCCGACGAGCGGTTCCTGTTCCTGTCGGACGTGCTGCCCACGGCCTGGCAGGCGGTCGCCTTCGCCGACGTCCCCGAGGGCGGCTCGGTGGCGGTGCTCGGCCTCGGCCCGATCGGCCAGATGTCCGCCCGCATCGCCCGCCACCTCGGCCACCGCGTGATCGGCGTCGACGGGGTGCGCGACCGGCTGGAGATGGCCCGCCGCCACGGCGTCGAGACCGTCGACGCCTCAGAGGTCGACAACGTCCAGGCGCAGATACTCGACCTGACCGGCGGGCGCGGCGCCGACTCGGTGATCGACGCGGTCGGCATGGAGGCGCACGGGTCGCCCGTGGCCAAGGCCGCCCAGACCGTGACCACCTTCCTGCCCGGCAAGCTGGCCGCCCCGCTCATGTCGACGGCCGGAGTCGACCGGCTGAGCGCCCTCTACACCGCCTTCGACGCGGTCCGGCGCGGCGGCACCGTCTCGATCTCCGGCGTGTACGCCGGCATGAGCGACCCGATGCCGATGCTCAAGCTGTTCGACAAGGGCGTCACCCTGCGCATGGGCCAGGCCCACGTCAAACGCTGGATCGACGACCTGATGCCCCTGGTCGCCGACGACGCCGACCCGCTGGGTGTGATGGATCTGACCACCCACACGCTCCCGCTGGAGGAGGCCCCGAGGGCCTACGAGATGTTCCAGAAGAAGCGCGACGGGGCGATCAAGATCCTTCTTTCCCCGGGTCGTGGCCCCAGTTCATGAGCGAGTAGCGCCACGGCGTGCCGCTGACGTCACCGCTCGGGCGCTGCGCGAGGTGCCGGCGTACGTAGCCGGTCACCTTGCGCATGTGCGCCCGGTCGGCGTCGGTGAGCTGTCCCTTGCGTTTGCGCAGGATCTTGACGATCTTGCGGCCCGACTCGTGGCCGGTCGACTCGCCGCCGGCGGTCTTCTGCCCGACCTGCTGGGACTCCTCGGTGCGCAGCCACTTCTCCAGTTCGGCGGCCGTCATGTTGACCGCCTCGTCGAAGTCCTTGTCACCCGTCGTCATCGAGGGCCTCCGGCTTGTGTACGGCGGTCCGCCCGCTCTTGTCGCTGCGCACGCGGTACTGCGGCTCGTCGGGCGAGGCGTCGACCGTGCGGCCCGACTCCTCGGTCCGCTTGGTGATCTTCTTCTCCACCTTGCCGTGGACGGTCTGACCGTGGCTCTTCCAGGTGACCTCGTCGCCCTTCTTCTTGTCCGTCATGTGGCCGCCTTACCCAGCACCCCGTGATCAACGCAGGGTTTATGTGGCGGTTTAGGCGGGTATGCGGCTTTTACCAACACATCAATACGCTGATGATCGTCTGACCCGGGACCGAGTGATGAACCTCCGGCTCAGCGTTCGCAAACGCGGCGCCGCGATCGTGGTCCACGTGGGGGGCGACATCGACATCGCGTCGATCTTCGACCTCCACGACTTCCTCCTGCTCATGGCGGAGGGCCGCAGCAGGCTGACCGTGAACCTCTCCGAGGTCGTGTTCATGGACTCGACCGGGATCTTCGGCCTGATGCGCGCCCGCGCGACCATCCGCGACCGCGGCCACGACCTCCTCTTCGAGGAGCCCAGCGAACGCGTCGCCCACCTGCTCGACGTCATCGGGTTGTCACTGAACGCCGTCTGAGGGGCGTACCCAACCGCATCACACCGACTGACCGCGGTAGCGAGCGGCAAGTTCGTCGATGCTCCTGAGAAGGTTCTCCTGCTGCTGGGCGTCCACGGCTCGCTGGGCGTTGTCCATCTCCTCAAGCCGAGCCCGCTTCCGTTCGGCGACCTCCTTCAGCACGGAGTCGATCTGCTCCTGCTCCGTCGCCTCGACGACGCGCAGGTGGCCCGTCTTGATGTGGGTGTGCAGTTCGGTCTCCCTCTCGTGCAGCGAATACGCCAGCGTCAGCCGATCTGCGATCAGGCGGTCGTAGGTGCTGCGCCCTCCCAGGAGTTTGGTCATCACCGGCCAGCACTCCAGAGTGATCAGCAATGCGCGGATCAGCCATTGGGCCACGTTGACGACGGAGTCGCGCTGCGCGAGCGCGTGGAGGGCGTGCAACTCCTCCAGGATTCCGATGTCACCCTGCGTGTTCTTATGGTCTTCGACCATCTGGTCCAGCCGGGTGCTGAGCCGGGCCCGGTCGTCGTTCTCCACGTCGCGCCGCTTGCCGATGAGCCCGGTCACGTCGTCATTGAGCTTCTTCAGCAGGTCCCGATCGCCCTGAATCGAGGTCCGGAAGTCCACTATGTCCTGGGTTTTCAGCTGGCACTGCACGAAGTTGCCGGGAAGACCGCTGCCGCTGGTTCCGTCACACTCACCGCTCTTTCTGTCGACAAGACGATCGAGTCTGCCCTCACGGCCTTTGAGCTTTGCGGCCAGCTTGTCGCGCTCGCGGGTCGTCTCTTCGAGGTCCTTGGCGAAGGCCGGGGCGGTTCGTTTGACGTCGACCCGATGACCGGCACAGTCCGCGTCCGCCACTCTGCCGCCATCCGCTGGGTTACACCGCTTCAGGAGGCTTTCGTACGCGGTGGTTTCGCTGAGACGCGTGATTCCGACCTGCTGGCGAATCGTCGGCTCGAAAAGGCGGATCACCAGGGGTTCGGCGATCACGAAACCCACCAGGCCGGCGAGTACCAGCCGTGACAGGAGAGCGAAGTGACGGCCTCGCTTCATCCCGTGCGTGCTGGAGATGAGCCAGGCGTCGAAGGAGATCACCAGCCAGCCCCACAAGACCGCGCCGGGAAGAAGGAGCCACCAGGGAGCGGAGAAGGCCCGGCCCAGGAATATGAGCATGGACACGGTCGCCAGCATCCCGGCGTTCAACAGGACGATGGCCTGCCAGGTGTAACGGGGTCGCTCCTCCGGCACCCAGTCGAGCACGTCATCGCGGATGCCGGAGATCCGCCGGACCGTCCGCGACCACCCGGTCACGGGCGGGGCCGGGCGGATCGGCACCGAGAGCAGGTTCAGGGCGTCCGGCTGGACGCTCACGCGGGTGTCAGTCGTCATCTTCTTCTCGCATGTCCTCCGGGACGGCGGACGACTCCAGCGCCGGGTTCTCGACCACGTTCCCCAACGGACGCCCCTGGTCGCCGAGCACCAGCCCGTCGACCATCTTCCGGAGAGCCGGGTCGTTCTCATCGAAGTAGCCCTGCGCGATCAGCTCCCGGTAGAGCTGCTTGCGGCCTTCGAACTCCCGCAGCGCACGGTCCCGCTCATCGGCCTCCCGGCGGATCCGGTCCTCGCGCTCGCGCTGCTCCCTGGCGTCCACGCGGGCCCGATCCTCGTCCTGTACCGTCTGGAGCCGGAGGGCGAAGTCCTTGGCGGTGATCTCGCCCGCCTGCAGGGCGAGGGCGAGCGCCCGGATCGGATCGCCGTCGATCGTCTCGTGGTCGAGTTCGACTTCCTTCCGGGCGAACTGCGCCTTCGCCTCCGCGAGTTCCTGACGGAGCTCCTCCTGCTGCTTGGCCAACTGCCGCTGGAAGTCGGCTTGGAGGCTGTCAACGGCCTGCCGTCCCCGGACGCGGTCGGTCTCCAGTTCGGTGCCGTGCTTCTGGGCGGCGGTGGCGATCTCGTGGTTCTTCTGGCCTTCGAACAGGGCGGCGCTCACTTTGGTGAGGTCGGCGGGGGTCCGTACCTCCACGCTCATGAACGTGACTGACAGGCCAGGGAGCCTGGGCGAGACATGGTGGGCGTACGCCTGGATCTGCGCCACGGCCGCGAGCCGGAAGTCGTTGACTTCGTCGAGCCGGTGCCGCAGCCCGATCTCGAAGATCCGGCTGTGGCCGCGCAGATATCCGGCGAGCGCCACCGCGGCGTCCCGCTGACCGGCTTCGACCACTTCGACCGGGTCGATCACCGTACAAGCGAAGGTCACCACGAGCTGGAACTCCCGCGAGTCCCCCGTCGGGACCACCAGTTCGACGGAGACCAGCCGGTTGCGACTGAGGTCGACGACGCTCACATGGGTGGCGTTCACCACGGTGGCGTCGGCGAGGCCGAGAGTGCCCAGGTCGACGTGGTAGTGCCCGCGGGAACGCCAGACCAGCGCGTCGTACGAGCGGCGCTCCGGAACCTCGCCGGCCCGTCGGCTCCGGGTCCGGAAGCGGCGCGTGGCGACCGGACCGAGAACCTTCTCGTCCACGATTGGGTAGGTGGGCTCTGTCACGACGTTTCTCCAGTTTTCATGGCAAAGGCGAGTTCCATCGCGCTGAGCAGGATTCTGATGAGTTTCTTGTTGGCCTCGTCCGACCGGTTGAGCCGCCGCATCTCCGTGTTCAAGCCGGCGCGCAGGCTGTGGAAGGCGGCAGGGCCGAGCACGTTCGCGAACGCCATACCTAGGGCCATCGCCTCGTCCTCGGCATTCCTGCTAAGGCGGCGCAGCGCCTTCAGCGCGATCATGAGCGACTGGAGCGCCTCAGGGCGGACGGGACGGTAGCCGATCACGGCCGCCCAGATCTGCGCCACCAGATTCCGGCGGTCGGGCCGATCAATGAGGTAGAGGGCGATGGCCGGCTCGCCGGACCGCGCGTCCCGTACCGACAACGTCGACACCAGCGCCTTCATGGTCAGCGCGTAGAAGGGCCGATCGCGCCCCACCCGCTGGTAGTCGTCGAGCCGTGTCTTCAGGTATCGCAGCATCTTGCCGGCCCCCTCCCCGTGTGTGGTGAGGGTGGCGAACAGGTCCGCCATGCCGACGGCGACCTCCGCGCTGATCCCGTTGTCCTGCCGGACGAGTTGCCACATGCGCTCGACGGCGGCCTCGGGAAAGAGGATCCCCAACTGGCCGGTGAACGCGAGCGCGCCGGTCCACCGCTGCCGGGTCGTGCCATAGCTGACCCAGCGGGTCGCGGTCTCCAGGGCGCGGAGCGCCAGCACCGGGTCTTCGCACATGTGCGACAGAACCCAGATCGCGGCCTCTTGACCGTCTCGTCCGAAGGCGCCCTGGGACCACGGGGTCAAATAGGACGGCAGCACTTCCCGGTCGTAGGCGTCGAAGGCGAGCCGGGCCAGACCCTTGGACACCGCGAATCTGGTGGCGGGATCGCCGAGCACTTCGTGGACCCAGGAACGGACCATCGCCCAGAAATTCCCGTCGTAACGGTCCCACATCACGCTGAGCGCGTTGTCCTGACAGGCGGCGTTCCTGAAGACGGGATACCTGCGGCTCGCGAGGTCGGCCGTCTGCACTTCGACCGTGATGAGTCCACGGCCGCGTTCGGCCCGCCGGGGACGGAGGCCGTCCGTCGGCGGCTGGGAGTCGTTTCCTTCGGCGGTGATGGTGCCGGCGCGCGGAAAACGTTCCTGCAGCAACGCCTCGAACGGGCCCAGGATCTTCTCGTACGCCGGCTCGCCGATACCCGGGGTCAGCGCGAGGACCATCACTTCGGCCTGATCCGCATAGGGATGATCCTGGGCGAACCATTCCGACAGCTCTTGCCTGGCGACCAGGCCGAAGGCCGTCTGCACGGCGACGTCCGGCACCATGCCGCCGTTGATGAGATCGGCGACCCTCACGACGCTGTCGAGCGACGCTTCTGGTGGCACGGCCGCCATGGCGCCCTCCAGACGAGGGTCCGCCGCATCGCCGGTGAGTCGCGCCCTGACAAGCTCGACCAGGTCGGGGCGGCTCCAGGCGATCCGCGACACCGCGTCGGTCCGCCCATGCTCCTCAGCCATCGAGGCGTCAACCGTCACGACCAGGTAGGCCTTGCAGTCCGCCACTCTGGCCCGAACCCGGCGCCACTCGAAGTCGGCCTGCTTCTTGTCCAAATCCTCCTTCGCGCCCTCGACGATGTATCCGCAGCCCTCGTTGTACTTCCGGTTGGCCAGCTTGTCAGGGCCGCTGTACGGAGTGAGGACGTACAGCCCTCTTCCGCCAACGACGTCGCTGAGCAGGTTGACGCCCCCGCTGTACTTCCCGGTACCGGCACGACCGACCAGGATGACCATGTGGTCCGACCTCATCCGCCACTTGGCGGTCCGGTAGGGGGGCGGCTGCACGAAGTCGGTGACGGCGGCGGCGATCTCGGTGGCGGAGAGGGCGCCGGTGTGGGCCTTGGGCGGCTGGTGAGAACCGTGCACGCTGTTGGACACGCCGAACACCGCGTCGCGAGCGTCGAGATCCGTGAAGGAGTAGTTCACGGAACCGATGGTTGTGACCTGCTGAACGGGCGCCGGGTCTTCGACGTCATCGTCGGGGACGGGAGCGTCTGCCTGGTCCTCGGTCACGGGCTCACCGACTTCGGTAGGTGTTCGAGACACCGAAGACCGCGTGGGGCGCCACGACCTTCTCGTGGAACTCGTAGTGCGTGCCCGCGGCGGCGGAGGCCGCCTGCTTGGGCTGCTCCTCCGGGGCGGGGCCGGACTCGGTGGTGGGCGTCTCCTCTGCCGGAGGTTCGAGGTCGGGGTCGCGCTTCATCATCCGCTCGTAGAGAGCGTCCAGGCGGCGCATGGTGTCGGTCGAATGGACTTTCGCCAGTCGTCTCTTCAGGTCCCGGTAGAGCTGCCGCGCCTTCAACCCGTCGCCCGCGCGGTAATACGCGATCATCAGCAGTTCGAGGATCGCCTCGTCGTAGGGATTCCGGTGGTGTTCACCGAGCAACTCGCTGATCAGTTCGTGGTGCTCGCCCAGCCGGAGGCGTGCCTTGGCCATCTTCAGCATGGCCTGCCGCCGGGTCGCGGCCCACTGCTGGCGCAGCCCGTCGATCCGGCGCCCTTCGACGTCGGCCAGGAGCGTCCCGCTCGTCAGGTCGAGTGCCTGCCGGAACAGGGCGACGGCCTGCCTGTCGTCGGTGTGGAGAAGGCTGTCCGCCTTCTGGACCATCGCCGCGAAAACGTGCACGTCCACACGTTCCTCGGAGACCTCCAGGCTGTAGAGCTTTCCGACCCGGTCGAGGACGAAGCCGAGACCTCCGAGCCGTTTCCTGGTCCTGCTGACCGTTCTCCAGAACTCGTCCTGCGCTCCATCTGGGAGCGGCTCGTCCCAGAGCCACTTCATGAGGTCGTCCTGCGGCTGCTTCTTCGACTTCGCCAGCAGCAGGGCCCCCAGGAGCGCCCGCTCTTTGGGCTCACCGAGGTCGATCCGCCGTCCGTCGGCGATCACCTCGATGGAGCCGCACAGGCGGAAGGACACGTCCCGTGCCGAAAGCACGGGGAGGTTCTGCTCGTTCATCGGCTTCTTCTCCTTGTTCGTTGAGACCCCGGCTGTGCCCCAAGTAGTCCCCCCACCAGCTCCCCGCAGCCTGCTTGCGACAGGCGGTGACGCCCCGAGTTCAGGGAGATGAGCGAGATGAGCGGTGCGGTTTTCCGGAAGAGCACGTACTCCGGTGCGGCCAACCCCAACTGCGTGGAGGTGGCCTTCGTCTGTGACGGAGTCCTCGTCAGGGACTCCAAGGACAGGCTGGGGGCCGTTCTCCGGTACACCCGCGACGAGTGGACGGCGTTCGTGGCGGGTGTGAAGGCGGATGAGTTCGACCTGAGCTGACGCAGGCGGAGACGGCGCCGTGGCCCCGGGCACGGCGCCGTCAGCCACGCGCGAGCCCGGCGAGGAAGGCTCGCGAGCGCTCCGGGTCGAGCGCGCCTTCCGCCGCGTGATCGAAGGCGCGCAGGTATCGGCCCACCTCGAAGGTCTGCTCGATGCGGAGTTCCCGGTCGAGCTGTTCCAGTTGCACCACCGGCGGATCTCCGTTGTCGAAGCTGAAGATGTTGAACGCGGAGGCAACGGCGAGGTGCGGCCCCGCATCGAAGAGCCGCACCCGTAGCCGCACATTCGGCAGATCAGCGGCCTCGACGAGCCGCTCGAACTGCTCACGCATGACCGCCGGCCCGCCCACCGGCAGCTGCAGTGCGGCCTCGTCGACGACCACGTCGAGGTGGAGCGGCTGCTCGCGGTCGAGCACCGTTCGTCTGGCGGTACGCAGGCTCACCTTGCGCTCGATCACCTCCAAGGGCAGGTCGGTCACGGTGGTCATGAGCTCCCGCGCATACGAGGCGGTCTGGAGCAGCCCGGGGACGAGACTGGACTGGCACCCGCGTGCCAGCGTCGCCCCGTCTTCGAGCAGGAGCAGCGACTCCATCTCCCCGTCGACGAGGTCGGAGTGCTCCCCCCACCAGGAGCCGGTTCGTTCCGTCAGTTCCAGCAGGGGCGGGTCGCTGACGCCATAGACGTCGAGGAGGACCTTCGCCTCCCGCGTCCTGATGAGCGCCCGGCCGTCTTCCATCTGGGCGAGCCACTCCGGCGAGCGGCCCAGGGCCTCGGCCGCTTCCACGACCGGGACGGCAGCCGCAGCGCGGTGCCTTCGGAGGTTCCCCCCGATCGTCACCCGTTGGTGATGCCGGCTGTTCGGGGTATGCCTCATCGCCCTCCTTCGTTACGGTAGGAGAGTTGCAGTATGTGGGTTGCAAACAGCAACTTGCAACCCACTCGGGAATGTCTGGCATGCAACGCTTTAGGGGTTTTCTTGCTCTCCAGCCCCTTCGTCATCCTGTCCGGGGAGCTGCCCCGGAGTGGGGTCGGGTCGACGCGATCGACCGATCGCCGTCACAAGAACACTGGTCAGTGCGGCGGCCAAGCAGAAAACCGCTCCCGCCGACCAGCCCAGGGCTAGGCAGAGGGCGGCACTTAACGTGAACAAACGTTCGGCGATCTGGTCGGGGTCCCAGGAAGGCTGGCGTTGCGGGGCGGGCATGACTCTCCATTACGCTGAGTAGATCTTGTAAGTGATGCAGGTCTTGCCGAATGCAAGTTGCATTATGTAGAGATGCACATGTGCGCACAGGATCGTGAAAGCGGGAGATAACGATGGCCAGAGGTAGGAGTCCAGTGACGCAACGCCGTCGGCTCGCCGCGGAACTGCACCGGCTCCGCACCGCCTCCCACCGGACCATCGAGGAGGTCGCCGAGCACCTCGAATGCTCGTCGGCGAAGATCAGCCGGATCGAGAACAACCAGGTCGCGGTCCGGATCCAGGACGCCAGGGAACTGCTCGACCTCTACGGGGTGCAGGGCTCACGGCGCGAAGAACTGCTTGAGGTGGTCCGTGAGGCGCGGAAGAAAGGCTGGTGGTCCCGCTACTCCGATCTCCTGGAGGAGGGCGCCGAGACCAGGCTCAGCTTGGAAGAAGAGGCGGCCAGGGTCCTCATTTACGAGAACAGCCTGGTGACCCCGCTGCTGCAGACGCCCGACTACGCCCGCGAATGCCTGCTGGCCCGGACCGATGCGACGCTGGCGGCGGTCCAACGACATGTCGATCTGCGGATGGAGCGCCAGCGGATCCTCGACGATCCGGCGGGTCTGCCGTTGACCGTCGTCCTCGACGAGGCTGCGCTGCGCCGGGCGGTCGGGGGTCCCGATGTCATGAGCGCGCAGTTCCGGCGGCTGCTGTCCGACTCCGACCGGGAGAACATCACCCTGCTCGTGCTGCCCTTCAGCGCCGGCCCGCATCAGGCGATGGGCTTCCCCTTCAGCATCTTCGAGTTCGACGGCGACGATCCGCGGGTGGTCTACGTCGAGATGCTCGAACGCGGCCACGTGATCGAGGGCGCCGGCGACGTCGGCCGATATCTGGCGGCCTTCGAGCAGGTCAGAGCCCGTGCTCTGGATGCCGCGCAATCGCGGCGTTTCATCGAGAACCTCATCGGTCGTTAGCGTCGTCACGGGTCGCACTCCTTCCGAAAGCGCCTGCGAGGCAACCTCCGCCATGCCACGGGGTGGCAGACGGGGGGCTGACCTTGGCGCTCCGCGGACAGGGCGTCAGGCGTCTTCGGGAAACAGCACGGCCCGCCACTGCATGGTCGACCGGATGAGGTCGTGGGTGACGTGGTCCATGAACCGGGCCACCGATTCGAGCCGCTGCCCCGCCGGGGTGCCGGGCCCCATCACCTGCGCCCCCTCCCGCGCGACCGCCACGACACGGTCGTTGGCGCGGGCGCTGGCCAGCATCGACTGATACCAGAGGTCGAGGTCGACGACGTAGCGCTCCCGCCGGTTGTCCTGCCGCTCGCGCCGGACGAGCGCCCGCCTCTCCAGGAACGCGATGCTCTTGGAGATGGACGCCGGGCTGACCTGCAGCCGCTGCACCAGCTCGGCGGCGGTCATGCCGCCGCTGTCGCTGACGTAGAGGCAGGCCAGGATGCGCGACATCATGTGCGGCAGCCCCGACTCGACGAACGAGGTCGTGAACGACTCCTCGAAGCCGCGCACCGCCTCGGGATCGCGGCCGTAGGCGTCGGGAGCGGCCGCCGGCACCCCGGCGGGTGGCCGCTTGCGCCGGTGGGCCCGTCGTCCGGTGGCCCGGTGGGCGGTCTCGGCGCGGTAGGCGGCGGGGCCGCCGTTGCGCATGACCTCACGGGTGACGGTCGACGTGGGGCGGCCGAGGTTGCGGGCGATCTCGGCGTAGGCGAGCCCGTCGGCGAGCCCCGCGGCGATCTGCTGCCGCTCCTGCTGGCTGAGTCTTCCTCCCGGCATCGGGCCGCACCCCTTCCCCTCGACTGCCTCGACGTCGCCGATTATGGCCTTCACCCTCATGTCATTGCAACAAGGATCGTTGTTGCATTGCATTCATACCTGTCGTCATTGCAACGATTTTATCATTATGAGCTGCTGCGATGCGACTTATGTGCAACGAACTAGTTGAAGGATTCGCGAACGCAACATAGCCTTTCGAATGTCAGAAACACAGCGAACGCCACGGAGCACATCATGCAGAAGTTCGACACCCCCCAGGCCATCACCGCCAGGATCTCCGTCCCGATGGGCCTCGTCCGGGTCGTCGCCGGAGACCGCGCCGACACCGTCGTGACCGTCCGGCCGAGCAACCCCGGCGGCGCGGTCGACGTCAAGGCCGCCGAGCAGACCACCGTCGAGTTCGCGGGCGGCGTTCTGGACGTCAAGGCTCCCGAGGGCACCCGCCTCGGCAAGAGCGGCTCGGTCGAGGTGACCGTCGAGGTGCCCGCCGGCTCGGCGGTCGAGGGCAGCGGCATGGCCACCGGCTTCCGCACCGAAGGCCGCTTCGGCGGCAGCCGGGTCCAGACCGCCAAGGGCGACATCTCCCTCGGCACCGTCGACGGTCCCGTCATCGCCGACACCGCGCAGGGCGACATCCGCATCGACGAGGCCGTCAGCGGCCTGCTCGACCTCAAGACCAGCCACGGCACGATCGAGGTCGGGGTCGCGGCGGGGGTCTCGGCCGGGCTGCAGGCGACCACCGGTCACGGGACCCTGCGCGACCTCCGCAAGAAGTTCGACGGCGACCTCACGGTCGACATCCGCGCCACGACCTCTTATGGCGACATCGTCGTCCGCGGCAACTGAACCGCTCAGGACTCCGGGGTGCCCGACAGCGTGAACACGTAGAGGCCACGGGCACCCCCGGCGATCAACATGCGCGGCGAACCCCAGCAGACGTCGAACATCATGCCGCCGCACCGCACCACGGCGACGCAGCGGGCGTGCTCGCCCGTCGTCCACAGCCTGATGGTCATGTCCAGCGAGGCGGTGGCCAGCCAGGAGCCGTCGGGCGAGACCGCCACCGCCTTGATCCGGTCGGCGTGACCGAGCAACTCGCCCCTGCCGACGCCGTCGGCGTTCCAGAACCGGACCGCGTGGTCGTCGAGGAAGGCGGCGGCCAGGAACGACGCGTCGGGGGCGATCGCGATCGCCGTCACCACCCCCGTGTGCTGCGTCAGCACGTTCCTCTTCAGGGTTCCGTCGGTGTGCCACAGGCGCACGCCCTGCCCCTGCATGTACGCGCTGGCCAGCCACTTGCCGTCGGGTTCGACGGCGATGGCCTGCACCCAGCCGTTGTAGCCGGTCATCCTCCGCCGCTCGGTGCCGCGCCTGGCGTTCCACATCCGCACGTGCACGTCGTCGGCGGCGCTGACCAGCCACGTGCCGTCAGGGCTGATCGCGACCGCGTTGACCGAGCGGGTGTGCCCGCTGAGCACGAGCGGCTCGCGGTCGTCGCCGACCGGCCAGATCCGCACGGTCGTGTCTTCGGAGGCGCTGGCCAGCCAGGTGCCGTCGGGAGCGACCGCCACCGAGGTGACCGCCTCGTTGTGCCCTTCGAGCACGGCTATCTGGCGGCCGTCGTTGACGTTCCAGAGGCGGACCGTCGCGTCGTCGGAGCCGCTGACCAGCCACCTTCCCTTCGGGTCGGCGCTGACGCCGAAGACCGTGCCGATGTGCTCGCTGGCCGTGATGCCCGCCGCCGCGGTGGTGTCCCAGATGCACACGGTCCCGCCTGATGCGCTGGCCAGCCGGTCGCCGTCGGGCGAGATCGCCAGCGCGGTGACGGGCCCGTTGTGGCCGCGGAAGATGCGTCCGGGGGTGCCGGCGGCGGGGTACCACATGCGCACCGTGCCGTCGTCGGAGGCGCTGGCCGCCCACGTGCCGTCGGGGGCGACGGCCACGGCGTTGACCACGCCCGTGTGGCCGGTGAGCACCTTGCGCTCGGAGCCCTGCGTGTCGCTGACCCGCACGGTGGCGTCACGCGAGCCGCTGACGATCCGCTTCCCGTCGGGGCTGACGGCCAGCGCGGTGGCCGCCTGTTCGTGCACGGCGAGTTCGACCATCGGGGTGCCGTTGAAGTGCCACAACCGCACCTTCCTGTCCATGGACGCGGTGGCGAACCAGGAGCTCTCGGGAGAGATCGCCACGGCGTTGACCGGGCCCGCCGCCTGGACCTTGATGGCGGCTCGCTGGCCGCCCCTCATGTCCCAGCGCCGGACCGTGCCGTCGTCCGACGAACTCGCGATCCAGGTGCCGTCGGCCGCGATCGCCACCCCCGTCACCGCGCGGACGTGGCCGGCGCAGACGGCGCGTGTCCTGCCTTCCTCCCAGTCCCACAGGCGGATGGTCCGGTCGGCCGAAGCGGTCGCCAGCAACGGCCCCTCATGGGCCGGCGCGATGGCGGTGACGGCCCCGGTGTGCCCGGTCAACCGCCTGATGGGGGTGCCCTTGTCGATGTCCCACACGCAGACGGTGCCGTCGCGGTAGCCCGTGACGAGCCGGCCCCCGTCCATGATCGCGACGGCGGTCACCACGTCGTGATGGGCGTGCAGGGTGCGGATGGAGTCGGCGTCGCGGCTCTCCGGGATGGGCAGCGACGGGAGCAGGTCGGGCCGGTCGGCGGTGGCCGTGCGCTCCACCTGGACGCGGAAGACGGGCAGCGCGCTGAGATGGGTGCGGCGGTTGGCCCGCGCCAGTTCCCCGCTGCCCAGATCGTCCAGGAGGTGGCCGACCCGGGCGATCAGCGGGCGGATCTCCGCCGTCTCCTCGGCCGTGGAGAAACTCAGGTCGGACTCCAGCGCCCATCGTCCCGACCGTTCGAGGCGGGCCAGCACCCAGTCGAGGTCGGTCACCAGGTCCGTGAGCTCCTCCTGCCGGTCGGCCTGGGCCAGGTGATAGGCCAGCTGGTCCCAGAGGAAGTGCTCCGGGGGCAACGTCCACCACGGATCGCGGCGGGCCGCGTCGATGAACGACCGGTTCAGCTGGACGCGCTTGTCGGCGCTCAGCACGGTGGGCGACAGGGAGAACAGCCGGATCGTCCTGTTGAGGGTGATCACCGGCCGGTCCTCGATCCAGCGCAGCGTGAGCAGGGACAGGCCCGCGAGGTCGTCGCAGAGGCGCTCCGACCTGGCCTGGTTGAGACCGGCGGTGACGTGCCAGAGGTCGACGACGGTGTCGAGCGGGACGTCCACGTCCTGGGCGAAGATGCCCAGTTCGAGGAACCGGGCGCGGGCGTCCTTGGACAACACCCGCAGGCTGTATTCGACGCTCGCCCCGATGGCGGTCGTGCGCATGCCGCTGTCCTTGATGTCCCAGGCGGTGACCCCCGCCTCCCGGAACTGGTCGATCACCTTCTGGGCGGCGCGGTTCGCGTTCAGTCCCCGCTCGACGTCGGTGACCAGACGGCGGATGATCAGGCTGAGCAGCTGGGGCCACCTGTGGGTGAGGCGCAGCAGCTTGTCCTGGAACTCGTGGCTCAGTTTGGGCAACTCCGCGGTGAGCATCTTCCTGGCCACCACCGAGGACAACGCGCCGACCGGAATCCGCTTCATCCGGCGCGGCAGCACTCCGGGTTTCTGCGTGGTGACCAGGAGCCGGACCCGGTCTCCCAGAGACAGGAAGGGTTCGAGCTGGCCCTCGCTCCAGACGTCGTCGACCACCACCAGCACCCGGCCGCTTTTCTCGAGCAATTCCCCGATATGGCCGCTCAGCCGCTCGACGTCGGTGAGCTGGTTGCCGTATTTCGGCGGGTGCTCCTCTTCGGCGGCGTGAATGCTCGCGAGCACTTCTGCGCCGCTTCGCCCGCGCGGCTGGCCGACTTCCGTCCAGACGACTCCGCCCTGGAAATGCCTGCGGATTCTGCCGTCTTCGCTCACGGCTTTGGCGAGTGACGTCTTGCCGAAACCGCCGGCCCCGTGGAAGGCGACGCCGGGAGAGATGCCGGAAAGAAGCGACGTGATCGCGATGTCGGCTTCCGGGCGCCACGTCCACTCTTCCGGCAACCGCACGTTCGGGAACACTCTCGGCTGCGGACGGGCTTCCTGCTGGCGCCACGCGTACAGGGCGAACAGGCTGCTGACCAGGGTCACGACGGCCAGCATCGGCCAGGCCCGCCACCCCGTCGTCCAATCGGGCAGATCGCCGCCCGCGGCCTCCGTCAACAATCCGGCGGCCACCGCCAACAGGGGTGTGAGCGCCATGATCACATACACCCTGCGCCTGCGACGAACCATTCGACTCCGCCTCAAAAGATGACGGCCCCCGCCGACTCCGCCGGCAACTGACATCGGTGACCTTATCCGGTCACGTGCGCCATATGGGTAACACTTACAACGTTCTATTTGTTAACGGCCCGAAAATATAGGACGCCTGAGCCATAATTCGCCCGTTCCAAAACATTTCCTATTTGCCAGGAAAATGCCGATTAGTAGGTATCGGTGACCTGTGCTCGGGTGGCCGGGCTGAGACCTTTGAGAAGGCGGCCCGACCGGCCGTCCGAGGAGGCCTTGAGCAGGCCGGCGGTCACGGCCGGCGGCACGTGCTCCAGCACGCCGACGGCCCGCGCCAGGGTCATCGCCTCCAGGAGCCGCGTCGCCGCCGAGGTGACGCCGAGGGTGCCGAGCAACGTCCCGGCGATGCGCTCGCCGGTGTGCAGCAGAAGGCGCACGCCCTGGTCAGGGGGCAGGATGCCCAGCACCGCCGCCGCCCCCTCGGGACGCATCAACCCGAGGATGCGCCCGGCCCGTTCGACCGGGAGGGCCCTCAACGTCGCGGCCACCTCCTGGGGGCGGGTCGTCACCAGGTCGTCGAGCCGCTGAGCCGCTCCACGCGGCTCCATCCGCCCGACGGAGACGGTGGGCCGACCCGATTCGTCGACGACGTCGCCTCGCCCGGGAACCCGCCCACGCTGCGGGGGAGGATCCGGCTGCCCAGGTCTGGCCGGACCGCCCTGCCTGGGCGCAGAGCCACCTTGCAGGCCGGGGCCTGCTTGTATGGGCGTGGCCGAGCCGCCCCGCCCACGAGGGTCTGGCCGCCGGGGATCCGCCTGACCACGCTGAGCGTGCGGGTCTGGCTGCCCGGATGCCGCCGACTCGACCTGCCCATGAGGATCCGACTCCCTGCGCCCTGGCTCACCCCGCTGGGCATGCGGCTCCGGCCGTCCGGATGCGGCCGACTCACTCTGCCCACGATGGCCCGAGACCTGTGCACGAGGATCCGGCTGCCTGGGCTCGGCCTGACCACGCTGAGGGTGGAGGTCCGGCCGCCGGGATGCGGCCGACTCGCCCTGCCCGCGATGGTCTGGCTCCCCGGGCGCGGCCGACCCGCCGTGGGCACGAGGATCCGACGGCCTGGGCTCCGCCTGACCACGCTGAGCGTGCGGGTCCGGCCGCCGGGATGCGGCCGACTCACCCTGCCTGCGAAAGCCCGGCTCCCCGGGCACGGCCGACCCGCCGTGGGCACGAGGATCCGACGGCCTGGGCTCCGCCTGACCACGCTGAGCGTGCGGGTCCGGCCGCCGGGATGCGGCCGACTCGCCCTGCCCGCGATGGTCCGGTTCCCCCGGCGCGGCCGACCCGCCGTGGGCACGAGGATCCGACGGCCTGGGGGCGGCCGGGCCTCGCTGGTCTTGTGGCTTCGACTGTCTTGGCCCTGCCTCACCACGCTGGGCATTTGGGTCTGGTCGTCTGGGTGCGGGCGGCTCGCCCTGTGCACGAGGCGTCGGTTGTGCAGGCGCAGCCGATCCGCCCTGCGCCCGCCCGGGATCAGCCGGGCGCCTCTGATCCCGCGGGTCCCGCGGCCGGGGTGCCGTTGGAGCACGCCTCGCGGGTGGGGGCTGTTCTCTGGGCGGCGTGGTCCGAGGGGGCGGGGCGAGGATTCTGTCCAGGCGGGCGGCCAAGGCTTCGGCGGGGAGGCGTCGGCCTGGATCCTTCGGCAGAACGGCCGTCAGGGCGTCGTACAGAGGACCTGGGCGGCGGGGTGGGGGCAAGGGGTCGTTCAGGATGGCCAGGAACGTCGCCGGGAAGCTGCTGCGGCGGAACGGGGACTGGCCTTCCAGCGCGTGGACGAAGGTCACGCCGAAGGACCACAGGTCGGCCGCCGGCGACTGGGCGCGGTCGTTGACGCGTTCGGGGGCCATGTACTCGACCGTGCCGAGCAGCAGGCCGGTGGCCGTGACGCCCGTTTCGCCGGCGATGCGCGCGATGCCGAAGTCGACCAGGCACACCTGTTCGTCGCGGGTGACCACGATGTTGGCGGGTTTGATGTCGCGGTGCAGCACGCCCACGCGGTGGACGGCCATCAGGCCGCCGAGCACCTGGCGGGCCAGGGTGGCGACCTCGCGTTCGGTGCGGGGGCCCTGTTCCATCCACTCTTCGAGGGTGGCGCCCTCGATGTAGGCCATCACGATCCACGGGGTGCCGTCGTCGTCGAGGAACCAGTCGTGGACGGGCACCACCGCCGAGTGGTTGACCGACGCGGCGGCCCTGGCCTCGCGCAGGGCGCGTTGGCGTTGGGTTTCGACGGCCTCCTTGTGGCCGGACAGGGTGATGCGCTTGAGCGCCACCTTGCGGCCGAGCCGGGTGTCACGGGCCACCCATACGGTGCCCATGCCACCGGCGCCGAGCTGACGGATCAGCTCGTATCTCTCGTTGATCATGCTGGGGTCAGTGGTCGTCGTCGGGCAGCAGTTCCACGCCGCCGGGGCGTTCCATACTCGTCAGCTTCGCGGCGCGGGTGTCGTTCATCCGGCGGAGGGCGTCGTCGTCGCGCAGGCCGGCCACCGGTTCTGGACGTTCTTCGACGCTGGTGCCGGTGGGGCCGCGCCGGCCCGGGGACTTCCAGCCGTCGCCCGTGTCGGACGGGCGGGACCAGACACCCCACACGTTCCACGAGCCGCCCGGGTCGGGTTCGCCGGTCTCGCCCTGGGGGCCGCCCTCGTTGTAGCTGGTGCGGGCCTTGCGGTATTCGTCCTTCTCGGCGAGGGCGAGCACCTTCTCGTAGTTGCCGGGCCGCATCATCAGCTTGATCATCACCGGCAGGCACTCGATCAGCAGGAACAGCAGGAAGAGCACGATGCGGGCGGTGCTGAGGGTGGAGTCCTTGCCGGTGACCTCGTTGAGGGCCTGCAGCCGGATCAGCAGGCCGTTGGTGACGAGGTTCTCCTCGTCGAAGACGTTCTGCAGGTCGGTCTGCCGCTCGACCGCGAGGTCGAGTTGCCGTTGCGCCTTGGGCAGCGCCTCGCGGGCGCTGGCGAGCCTGCTCTCCTTGGCATCGGCGCCGGCGGCGGTGAGCTCGCCCTTGCGGGTCTCGATCTGGCGGTTCAGGTCGGCGATGCGGGCCTGGCTCCGGTCGTAGGCCTTCTTGCTGCTCTGGGCGAGAGGGCCGTCGCCCTTCTTCGTGCAGCCGTCGCCGCCGTAGAGCTGGCACTGCCATTCCTTGTACTGCTTTTCCGACTGCTTCTCGGCGGTCGCGCGGTCGGCCTGAAGTGATTTGATCTTGGCGTCCTGCGAGAGGTCGACCGGAACGTCCCCACCGGACGAAATGACCTGCTGAAGCCGGGTCACATCGGCACGGAGTTCGTCGACGCTCTTGCCCACGGCGCCCGAGGACTGCTCGCGTTCGAACGCTTCGGCACGCTGCTGCTTGATTTCTACGATTTGTGCATCGATTTCCGATTTGAAGATTTGCAGCACCAATGGCGTGGAGATGACCGCGCCGAGCAGGACGGCCATGAGAAGGCGCGGCACCGCGAGCGCGAAACGGCGCGGGCTGTCGCTCCGCATCGTGGTGACCAGCCAGCGGTCGAGGCTAAGGATCATCAGACCCCAGACCAGCGCGGTCGGCACCGCCAGCCAGACGCTGACGTCGAGGGCGCTCACCAGCGCGAAACACATCGAGATCACGGCGATCACCGCCGTGGTCAGCACCGCTCCGCCGACACCTTCGAATTTCGCCGTCTCGCCTTTACAGCGTGCCAGGACATCAGGCCGCGCCCCGGATAACGCGATCAGAAAGCGCCTCATGTTTTCCCCACCCGTGAAGCTTCACGTTCTGTGCTGGGTCTAGATCCTCGCAGTCACGGCCAACCCCCGCTAGCCTATCTGCATTATCGCACTTTGCTTTAAACCGGGACCTTCACCCAATGAACTGACAGTCGTTACGGCGCCATCCCACCCCTATTAACGACACTCCGCAATTGACGACACCCTCGGAGGCGCACCCGGTGCCCGACCCCGACAACGATCTCCTTCGCAAGGCGCTCGCCAAGGCCGTGGCGGGTCTCCCCGCGATCGGCCGGCTGAGCGTGGTGGAGGCGGCCGCCGACGGGCTCACCTCGTTCAAGGTCGTCCGCGACGACCACGGGGTGCCCCGCGGCCGCCGGTGGCACTCGTCGTGGACCGAGCTGGGCCAGGAGCGCGCGGCCCTGCTCCGGGCGGCCGACCTCGACCCCGGCGACGACGTGCTGCTCGTCTGCTCCTCCCCCGGCAGCGCCCAGGCCGACCAGGCGTTCGAGTGGCTGCGCGCGGCCCGTCCCGACGCGCCGACGCTGCGGGTCGACGCCTCGGCCGCCGCCGTGATCACCGAGGTGCTGCGCGACGATCCGCTGACCCGTTCCTACGACCTGGTGGTCTTACGCCCCCGTCCCGACGGGACCCTCGAACTCGCGACGGTGCCGCTGTTCCCCGTCCAGGCCCGGCCCGGCGCGATCACGACGCTGACGCTCCACTGCGAGCAGGGCGGCCCGAACGGCACCGCCTTCGCGGTGGTCACCTGGCAGGGGCAGGAACCCCAGCTGCTGTCGGTGGTGTCCGGGGCGCTGCACCCGGGCTCCTACGAGGTCACGGCCGAACTCCGGCGGCCCGGCCGGGTGAGCTTCGGCCTCCCCCACCTGACCGACGACCCTCGCGGCTGGGCCGAGCTGGTCGCCGACGTCCCCGCCCGGCTGCCCGTGCGGCCCTCCGACGCCGGGCACCTGATCTGCGCGATCGAGGTCTGCGGGCCGGCCCTCAAGGTGGCCGAGCGGGTCGGCCGGGCCCGTCAGGTGGTCTCGACGTTGTCGGGCCGGCCGGGGTTGTCGGTCTCGGTGGTGGCGTACGGGGCGCACTCGTTCGACCGGTCGGTGAAAGACGTCCCGGTCGAGGTGCGCGCCTGGCGCGTCGACGTCGCCGCCGCCCAGGACACCCTCGACGAGCTGGAGGAACGCGGCCCGATCACGCAGGGCTACCCGTTCCATCCGCACGCCGCCCAGCTGGAGGACATGCTGGCCGTCGTCGAGCGGCGGCTCTCCCGCGACCCCGCGTCGTCGGTCGCGCTGCTGACCATCGGCGACCGGCCGCCGCACCCGCCCAAGCTCGACACCTCGCGGGTGCTGCCCTGCCCCCACCGGCACGACTGGCGGGCCGTCGCCACCCGGCTGGAGCAGTCGCGGCACGTCGTCTTCGGCGCGATCGTCGACTACCAGTCGGGCGACCGGTTGTCGCGGGTGTGGCGGCAGCTGGGCTCGGCGGCGCTGGCCAACTTCGACGCGCTCGACCTGAGAGGGCTCGTCTCCGGTCTCGGGCTCGTCCCCGATGCCGTTCCCGTCCCGTTCCCCCTGATCGACGTGGAGTACTGACCATGCAGCCCGAATCGCCCCGCCATCACATCGCCATGTGGGGGGCTCCCGGTAGTGGCAAGACGACGCTGCTGGCCGCGTTGTCCATCGCGCTGAACCGCCGCGACGACGACTGGAAGATCATCGGGCAGAACCCTGAGTCGACCGCCTACCTGACCGAGATGACCAGCGCGCTGACCTCGGGCAAGGAGTTCCCCGAGGCCAGCACCGCCCTGGAGACCTACCAGTGGGCGCTGATCGGCCCGGCGCAGCGGAGCCTGTTCCGGCGCTCGTCGAGGCGGGCGTCCACCACGATCGGGCTGACCATGGTCGACGCGCCGGGCGGCCACTTCGCGCCCGGCAAACGGACCGGCCGGACCGGGGGCGCCGAGGAGCGGCAGGAGGAGCTGATGGCCAACCTCACCCAGAGCCGCGGCATCGTGTTCCTGTTCGACCCGATCAGGGAGTTCGAGGTCGGCGACGCCTACGACCATCTCCACGGCCCGCTGAACCGGCTGGCCGAGAAGATGCTGGAGAGCAACGAGTTCGACGGCGGCAAGCTGCCCCACCACATCGCGGTGTGCATCACCAAGTTCGACGACCCCCGCGTCCTGCAGACGGCCGAGAAGCGGGGCCTGATCGAGCTCGACGACAAACACCGGTTCCCCGTCGTCGGCAGCGACGAGGCGCGCGACCTGTTCGGCCAGTTGTCGAGGGTCTCGGCCACCGGCACCGCCGACATGGTGATCAACTCGCTCGACAAGTTCTTCCACAAGAGCCACATCAAGTTCTACGTCACGTCATCGATCGGCTTCTACGTCAACCCGCACACCGAGACCTTCGACTGGCACGACTACCTGAACCTCATCCCCGACGAGTCCGACCACGCCGCGCTGCGCATCCGGGGGCCGGTCTACCCGATCAACGTGGTCGAGCCGATGTTGTGGCTCGGTGAGCGCCTGGCCCGGACGGGGCGTCCGCGATGACCGACAGCCCCGTGACCGTCCGCCATGTCACCGTCGACTACGAGTGGGCGCTGGAGGGCAAGCCGCCGGGCAGCTACAACGACTACGAGGTGCTGGGCCACAGCGACGGGCTCAGCCTCGGCATCTTCGACGAGATCCGCAGCCGCTACGCCACGGGCGCCACGGGCGACCAGCCCCAGGTGACGATCGCCTTCGCGGGCACCCGCCAGCAGGACGAGGGCATCTCCTACTACGTCGTGCTGGCCCTGCAGAACGAGTGGTCGGGCCACCGCGACGGCACCAACCGCAAGATCTACCGCACCCGCTGGTACTACATCCCCTACGACCAGCTCGCCGGGCAGCGGGTGAGTTACGAGGCTCTGTACGACGCCTTCAAGGACCTCGCCGACACACGGCCGCCCACGATCGCGGTCAGGGCCCTCTCCCGCCTGCCCGAGGACGACGAACTCTACGGCGACGCCGCCAGCGCCGCCGCGCTCCTGATGACCGGCAAGCACGTGTGCGTGCTCGGCGCCGACGGCGTCTCGATGATCGAGCGCCTGCGCTTCGTCGACGAGGTCGCCTCGCTGCTCCCCTACGGGATGCGCACCCGCATGACCGCCGCCACCTGGGTCAGCGCGACCGCCGGCCACAAGATCAGGTTGTCGTTCGCCAAACACGCCGCCGAGGGCACCCACGTCGTGACGTGGCGGCAGGGTGCGCCCATGCCGGTCGCCGAACCGCTGGCCCGGGAGTACGCCGCCCTGTTGAGCAGCGGTCGCCGGGTGCCGCCCCGGGAGCTGGTGGAGCGGCTCGCGGAGAAGACCTCGCCCATCTCGTTCGACGAGACGGGTTGTCTCAAGGCGCGCATCCTCCTGGAGGAGTGCGCCCTGCCGGCCGCCGAACAGGTCTCCCGGGTCCCCGAGACGCCACGCCGGCCCGACCTGCCCGACCTGTCCGGGCCCACGGTCCCGCACGACCGCCCGCCGATCGTGAGACTCGTCGGGCTGCTCAAGATGGCGGGCCAGGATTCCGAGGTGTCCGCGCGGCTGCAGGACCTGCTCGATGCGGTCGAGACCGATGAAGACCGGCTGGAACTGCAGAAGGCCATGCGCCAGCACCACTGCTTCGAGGCCCCGTTCGGCGCGTACAAGAATCCGGAAGTCCGTTATGCGCGGGTGGCCAGGGCCGCCTTCACCGCCGACACCTGCCGGACCGAGATCGCCGACGTGTTGCTGGACAGGTCGAGCACCCCGAAGCAGGTCACGAACGTCATCAAGGCGATGCGCGGTCACCGGCCCTGGTTGCAGCGGGTGCTGCCCGGCAGGGCGGCGAAGTACGTCTTCAGCGGATCCGCGCTGGTCATCGGCCTGGTGCTCTTCTTCTTCGCGACGCTCGGCATCTTCACCGGCCCCGGCGAGAAGACGGCCGCGCCCGTCGACACCACGACCGCCGTCGTCCCGGAGGTCCGGCAGTCGATCAACGTTCACGCCGACCAGCGCGACCGGTTCCTGGCGGACATCTACGCCCAGATGTTGCGCAACCAGGGTTACAGCTCGGAGGTGCGGGAGTTCACCACCCTGAACGCCGACCGGCCGCACATCGTGATCACCGGCAGTGCCGCGAGCTACCCCGGGTACCACGCGCTGCTGAACCCGCCGCCGATCCGGAACGGCTTGATCTTCAACCCGGAGAGGATCAAGGAGGATCAGCTCGCGGAGGCGCTCGCCTCGAAGGAGACCGTCATCGCGGTCCGCGCCGACTTCCTCGACGCCGAGACGCTGAAGGCGCGCCATCCCAACCCCGAACTGTCGATCATGCCCGACGGGGACATCGTCGAAGCGGTCGAGCGGGGCGACGTCACCATGGCGATCCTGCCGGACGGTCTGGCCCTCACCTTCGAACGGTCCGGCCTGCTCGACGAGGTGCTGCCGACCCGGACGATCCACGTGCTGGGCCAGCGCCTGCCCAATGGTGTCGAGGCGACCCTGGACGGCGTCTCGGCGCAGCTGATCGAGGCGTGGCGGGCGGGGCCCGGCCAGGGCGATCCGGAGAAGTCGGCGCGGGAGTCGGCGAACGTCCTGGTGAAGCCCGTCGTCAGGCCGGCCGCGACGAAGGCGCCCGTGGAGACGCCTCCCGCCGCCGCAGCGGGCGTCTCCGTCGACTTCGGCAGTGTCGGGCTGCTGCTGGGCGCGCTGCTCCTCATGATCGCGGGCATGGTCGTGCTCTTCCGGTCGGCGTCGTACGCGCCTACCGACGGGCCGGTGTCGCGGCGTTAGGTCTCGGTCGTTCGATCCAGCCCGAGTCGACCGCGATCCGCACCGCGTCGGTCCGGTTGCGGGCGCCCGTCTTGGTGATGATGTTGGAGATGTAGTTCCGCACCGTCGCCGCCGACAGGTGGAGGTCGGCCGCGATCTCCCCCGTCGTCGCGCCCAGGCCGACCAGCCGCAGCACGTCGGCCTCGCGTTCGGTCAGCAGGGAGGCCGTCGCGGTCATCGCCGCCACCGCCAGGGAGGCGTCGATGACCCGTTCTCCGGCGGCGATGCGGCGGATGCTCTCGGCCAGTCGTTCGGTCGGGGCGTCCTTCAGCAGGAAGCCGCTGGCGCCGGCGTCCATGGCGCGTTTGAGCAGGGTCGTCTGGGCCAGGGCCGTCAGGATGAGCACCCGGCAGGTCGGCAGGGCCGCTCGCAGGCGGCAGGTCGCCTCGATCCCGTCGGCTCCCGGCATCTCGATGTCGACCACGGCCACGTCGGGGCGGGCGGCGAGGGCCTGGGCGACGACCTTGTCGCCCCGGTCGGTCTCGGCCACGACCTCGATGTCGCCGGTCAGGTTCAGCAGGACGGCGAGGGCGCCGCGTACGACACCGTGGTCTTCAGCCAGCAGAACGCGAATCAACGGTGATCACTCTCTCCTGATCGGGGACGGCGGGCAGCCAGACCCGCAGTTCGAAACCGTCCGTGCCTGTCTCTTCGGCCCGCAGTTCGCCGTGCAGCCGGTCGACGCGCTGCCGGAGGCCGATGAGGCCCGAGCCGTCGCCCCTGGTGGCGCGGCGGGCGCCGTCGTTGCCGATCAGCAGGTGGATGCGGCCGTCCTTGTCGTCGAGCTGGATGACGCAGGTGCGGGCGGTGCTGTGCCTGACGACGTTCGTGGCGGCCTCTCTGACGATCCAGGCGAGGGCGTCGCCGGTGACCTCGTCGATCTCGGTGATGCCGAGGCGCAGGTCGCAGCGGGCGCCGGTCAGTTCGATCAGGGCGACGGCGGCGGAGAGTTCGGCGCCCAGGTCGAGGGAGCGGCGGGCGGCGACGACGTCGCCGATCTCCTCGCGGGCCTCGCTGGCGATGGCGATGGTGGCCTCGATCTCGTCCATGGCGCGGGTGCGGTCGCGGTCGAACAGGGCCAGGGCGACCTCGGTCTTGAGCCTGATGGACGCCAGCGTCTGGCCGAGCAGGTCGTGCAGTTCCCCGGCCAGCCGGACCCGGTCCTCGTCCACGGCCATCTCGGCCAGGACCGCCCGCAGTTCGCGCAGCTCCCTGATGAACCTGGCGTAGTGGACCATCCCGGCGGCGACCACGGAGGCGACGAAGACCGCGGCGGCGGCCTGCAGGGCGGCGGTGCGGGAGACCTCGCCGATGGCCGCCGTCAGCGGGATCTCGGCGGCGGCCACCACGGCCAGCACGGGCGCGGCGAGGCGGAAGCGGAGCAGCAGCAGGGCCGCGGTGCCGACGATGAGGGGCATGTACGCCCACGCCAGGCCGAGCAGCGGGAACGAGCCGTAGACGACGACGGCGAACAGGGCGAAGATCCGCCCGGCGTGCGGCCCGGGGCCGGTTCCGGCGATGTGGCCGACGACGACCTTCCAGTACACGACGAGGAGGCCGGCGAGCAGGACGCCCGACAGCAGTGCCCGGAGCGGGTCGCCGCTGAGCAGGAACGCGATGGGGGTGAGGCCCCAGAGCGCGCCCGTCGGCACGACGACACCTATCGACAGCCCCCTGACCTGCGCTTCGTTCTGCTGCGCCACGAGTGGTCTCCGCTACGTGTCCGAGGCGTCAAGTTTCCTACTGATCGTGACGCTTAAGCGGTTCGCGATCAACAGTCGGCATTGTCGTTTAACCACCCGTTAGCACGGGCGATGCGGACGGCCTCCTCGTCGCTGCGGGCGCCGGTCTTCAGGCGGGCGGCGGCGAGGTAGTTGCGGATCGTGTGGGCCGACAGGCCGAGGCTGCCGCGCAGATCGCTGCCGCGCCCGCCGGCCGCGAGCGCCGACAACACGGTGATCTCCCGCGCGGTCAGCGGGTTGGTGGTGATCTCCGGCTCCCGGCCGCCGTCGCCGTCGTCGTCGGCCAGGTCGAGGTCGATGTAGCGCTCGCCCCTGGCCACCGCGCGGATGGCGTCGGTGAGCCGGTGGGCGGGCGCGTCCTTGACGAGGAAGCCGCGCACGCCCGCGGCCATCGCCCGGTCGAAGTTGCCCGGCGAGCCGACGCTGGTGAGGATCAGCACCGGCGGCGGCTGCTCCAGCTCCTTGATCAGGCCGGCCGCCTCCAGGCCGTCGATGCCGGGCAGGCCGATGTCGAGGAGGGCCACGTCGGGCTTGCTGTCGACGACGGCGGGCAGGATCTCGTCGCCCCGGGAGACCTCCTCGATGACCCGGATGTCCCGCTCCTCCGACAGCAGGGCGATCAGGGCTCCTCTGATGAGATCGTGGTCCTCGGCGATCAGAACTTTGATCATTTCCGGTCTCCTGTGGCAGAGGTGAGAGCGGCCGCCGCCGTGGGGCGGCCGGGAACGTCCAGCGACAGCGTGAACCAGCCGTCTTCGAGGTGCCGGTCGCAG
This sequence comes from Herbidospora sakaeratensis, assembly GCF_001570525.1. Classification (GTDB taxonomy): domain Bacteria; phylum Actinomycetota; class Actinomycetes; order Streptosporangiales; family Streptosporangiaceae; genus Herbidospora; species Herbidospora sakaeratensis. The sequence goes on along the minus strand of NZ_BBXC01000010.1, from coordinate 485,722 downwards.
TTCCCGCCGACCTGTGCGAGGCGTTCGTCGAGCCCGGCCAGGCCGCTCCCGCCCACGGCGGCGTCGGCGGCGTTCGCGGGCGGCGACGGGCGTACACCGTCGTTGGAGACGGTGACCCTGATCCGGTCGCCGTCCTCCTCGACGTCGAGCAGGCAGACGGTGGCGTCGCTGTGCCGCAGCAGGTTGGTGGCGGCCTCGCGGATCGCCCAGGCCAGCGCGACCCGGACCTCCGCCGACAGCGTGACCGGCAGGGCGGCGAAGTCGCATTTGACGCCGGCGCTCTCCAGGACCTTCCTGACCCCGCTCAGCTCCTTCTCCAGTGACATCTCGCGGTAGCCCTTGACCACGGCGCGCACGTCGTGGAGGGACCGCCGGGCGATGTCGTGGATCTCGGTCAGTTCCCGGTTGAGCTTGGGCCGCTGGTCGGCGGGGATGCGCATGGACAGTTCGGTGCGCATCGCGATCACCGACAGGTTGTGCCCGAGCACGTCGTGCAGCTCGCGGGCGAACCGCAGCCGCTCCTCGGTGATGGCGAGCCGGGCCAGTTCCTCGCGGGTGCGCTGCAGCTCGCTCAGCAGCGTCGCGAAGATGGTCAGGCCGGCCAGCGCGGCCGCCGTGAGCAGGCTCTGCAGCCCGCTGAACATCACCCAGCTCGGGTTCGGGCCGGCCGACAGCCCGACCTCCAGGATCAGCGCCGCGAAGAAGCCCGCCCACGCCGCCCTGCCGCGCAGGGTCACCGCATAGGCGTACGGGAGCATGAACCCGAGGCTCAGCCAGGAGGGCCCCGCGGCGAACGGCAACGCCACGGCCACCGCCGTCATCGCGCCCAGCACCACCAGGTCGGGCCGGCCGCCCCGGCCGAGCACGGCCCGCACGCCGAGCCACAGGTAACCCCCGGTCAGCCCGGTCAGCAGCAGCACCGCCAGGGCGCCCCGGACGCCGGGGAACCTCCCGAGGACCTCCGCGAGCGGGAGCACGGCGAAGATCGCCATGCCCACGGTGAAGACCGCCGCCGCGATGCGCGCGAGCCGGACCGTGCCGGGGCCGACGCCGGTCAGCCTCTCCGCGGTTCCCACCTGAACCACCTCCTCGCCGCCAGCAGCGACAGGACCGACCAGACAATCAGGACGAGCCACCCCGCCCCCAGCTCCGGGATTCCGGCGTCGGGGTCGAAGTAGGACAGGGACACCCCTTCGGCCACCCGCGCGAACGGCAGGAAGCCGTTGACGGTCAGGGCCCAGTCGGGGAAGGCCGAGAACGGGATCGCGAACCCCGACAGGCCCATGGTGAGCAGGTGGAACGGCAGGCTGACGGCGATGATGGCCCCCGTCGAGGGGGTGCGGCCGCTCACCGCGACGCCCATCGCGGCGAACACCGCCAGCCCGAGCAGCATGGTCACCAGCAGCAGCGCCGGATTGGCCGGCAGGGGCAGGCCGTGCACGCCGTTCGCCACGGCGACGATCGCCACGAGCTGGACCAGCCCGATCGACACCACGGTCAGGATCTCGCCGCCGAAGATCGCCGTCTCGGGCAGTTCGGTGCCGCGCAGCCGCTTGAGGATCAGCTGCTGGCGTTTCACGACGAACGACTCCAGCAGCGTCGCGAACCCGAGCAGCCCGGCCCCCATCACGATGACGCCCACGATCAGCCGCTCGGGATTCGGCACCGCCAGCGGCAACAACCAGGCGAACAGCACGGGGAAGCCGAGGGCCACCCAGATCGACACGGGGGTGCGCCAGAACAACCGCTGGGTCAGCCGGAAGTGCGCGATCGTGTACGTGGTCACGCCCTGACCTCCCTGGCGACGTCCAGGAAGACCTCTTCGAGCGTGGCCTGGCGGACGTCGAGGCCGCTGATGCGCACCCCGCGCCGGACCGACCAGCCGAGCACGGTGTGGGCGGCCGACTCGGGCTCGGCCGTGACGATCAGGCAGCTGCGGCCGGACACCGTGACCACATCCGACGGGCCGACCTCCAGCCCGTCGGTGGTCGCGCCCTCGGGCAGGTCGAAGGCGACCCGGCCGGTGCCCCGGCCGAGCACCTCGGCCATCGTGCCGTGCACCACGACGCGGCCTCTGTCCATGATGGCCACCCGGGAGGCGAGCTCCTGGGCCTCCTCCAGGTAGTGGGTGGTGAGCAGCACCGTCGTGCCCCCGGCGGCCAGATCGCCGACCAGGTCGCGGATGCGGCGGCGCGCCTCGGGGTCGAGGCCCGTCGTCGGTTCGTCGAGGAACAGCAGGTCCGGACGGCCGAGCGTGGCCAGGGCGAGGTCGAGCTTGCGCCGTTCGCCGCCGGACAACTGCTTGACCCGGGTGCCGGCCTGGTCCGACAGGCCCACCAGGTCGAGGGCCTCGGCGACGGTCCGGGCGCCGGTGGTGAACCGGCGCCAGGCGGTCACGGTCTCGGCCGCCGACAGGTCGCCGAACAGGCCGGACTCCTGGAGGACCACCCCGATCCGCGACCGGAACGGGCCGCGGTCGGCGGGGGCGTGGCCGAAGACCCGCGCCGTGCCGCCGGTGGGCCGCAGGTAGCCCTCCAGGATCTCGATCGTGGTGGTCTTGCCGGCCCCGTTGGTGCCGAGCAGGGCGAACACCTCGCCCGCGTGGACGTCGAACGAGATCCCGTCGACCGCGGTGAAGTCCCCGTAGCGTTTCCTGAGGTCGACGACCTCGATCACCGGGTCGTTCATCGCGGGTCCGAGTGGCACAGGGCGATGCAGCCGACCGTGCTGATCGTGGCCAGCGCGCCGTTCTCCGCGCCGGCCGCGAACTCCATCTCGGTGATGTCGAACTCGCCGCGCGGCCGGGCCGGCAGCGGCGGGGTGGCCAGGCCCTCGGGGTAGGCGATGCCGTACTCGCCGAGCACGACCCGGGGTTCGGCCTCGTAGCGGGCCAGCAGCTCGCCGTCCGACCAGGAGACCGCGATCAACCGGGCGAACTTCTTGCGGTCCTCATCTCCGAAGATGTACAGGTACTCGGCCATCGGGCACTCTCATTCCTTCGATACGTGCAACGATCCGGAATCTTGGCGACGGGGGGCAGATGCAGACGACACCGGCCGCCCATGACGGACATCACAAACCGGGCATCGCTCAGTGGTTGCCGGTGATCCACGTCGCGCCCTGCGAGTAGCACGACGCGCACGGCTCCCCGACGCTGCCGGTCGTGAGGCCGGCCGCCCCGGCCGCGCTCTCCAGGTCGGCGATCTCGAACTCGCCCTCGGGCTTGGCCGGCAGCGGCGGGGTGGGCACACCGGCCGGATAGACGATGCCGAACTCACGCAGCACGACCCGGGGCTCGGTGGCGTAGCGCGCCTGCAGTTCGGCGTCCGACCACGCCGCGGCGATCAGGCGGGCCAGCTTCTTGCGGTCGTCTTCTCCGAGCACGTACATGCTCTCGGCCATCAGACGCTCCTCATCGTGTCGGTACGTAGCTCTCTCACCTGCAACGATCCGGAATTCGGCGGGTGGTCGGCAGATGCAGACGACATTTGTCACCCATGACGGACATCACAAGCCGGGCGTACCGCCGATGAGGAACTCGCCGACCGACGACTCGGCGGCCCAGTCGAGCCCGAAGGTGCGGGCCGCCAGTTCGGCGTCGCCCGCGCCGAGGCCGCACGGCGACAGGCCCATCGCGGTGGCCACGAGATAGAAGGTCTGGTAGAGCACGCCGACGTTCTTCAGCGACGCGGCGTAGGCCAGCCCGGCGTACTTCCACGACATGCGCTGGAAACGCGAGGTGATGGTGACCAGGACGTCGGGCTGCGCGGTGTAGCCGGTCGACATGCTCGCGACGGCCAGCATCGCCCGCTGGTCCTCGGCCCTGGCCGCCAACCGGACGAGGCGGTGGCCGAGCGGGTCGTAGTAGTAGACGCCGCTCTCCAGCCCCTCGCACTCGCGCACGGTCAGGTAGAGCTCCAGCTCGTGGCAGGCCCCGCCGCCGGGGTAGGGGCGGCTGCTGGTCTCGTACGGCGCGCCTTCGGTCGGGCTGAAGACGGCCCTGACCCGGGCGGTCCGGTAGAGCAGCTCGCCGAGCTGGCGGGCCGTGAGGGCCGACGCGTAGGAGCGCACCGACCGGCGGCCTTCGAGCACCGTCGTGAAGGCCGGGCTCGGCTCGTCGAGCGAGGGCCGGAACAAGTCGGTGACCGGGCCCTCCGGCAGCGGTTTGAGCGCCGGTTCCGGCGGCGTCTCGCCGCGGAACCGGAAGGTCGCGCCGACGGGCTGGTCGTGCCGGCCGACCCGGGACCTGCTGTGGAAGAGCAGGTCGTGGAACTCCCAGGCGCGCAGCGCGGGGTGGTCGTCCTCGATCAGCTCGTCGCCCGCCAGGCCGGCCGCGACGAGATGGGCCAGCGCCTCGGGCGCCTCCTTCACCAGCACCCCGCGGGCCAGCGCCGCGATCAGCGGCATGGCCTCCTCGGTCAGGGTGACCCGGTGCCGCGACAACGGCGACTCCAGGATCAGGCCGTCGTCCGCGAGGCGGACCAGCGCGAACCGCGACAACCGCACGGTGTCGTCGGGCGCCAGCTTCGGCAGCCGGAACGTCGCGTCGCGGGCGATCGGGACGACCCGGAGCAGCGGGTCGACGGTGTGCACGAGCACCTGGTGCAGCCGGTCGAGCACCAGGTAGAGCAGGGCCACCTCCTCGCTCGACCCGCCCTGCTCCAGCAGGCGTTCGGCCAGGTCGTCCTCGTGCACGAGCGCGCCGGGGAGCTCGCCGAGCAGCGCCGCGATGCGGGGGGTCAGGCCGCGCGCGGCCTGGACGCCGAAGGTGTGGGCGATCGTCAGGACGCCGTCCTGCCAGGCGACGACGGCGTCCGCGCGCAGGCCGATCACAGGAACATCGTGATGGGGTTCATCTGGTCCTCCGGGGTCGGTTCGGGCAACCAGCCGAGCTGGACGGGCACGTCGTAGAGGCGGCCGGGCGCCAGCCGCCGCCAGAAGTGGCGCATGCCCGGCACGACGACCTTGACCACGGGCAGCCCGATGTCGGGCCGGGTCTGGTCGAGCACGAGCATCTCCATGCCGCGCTCCTCGACCAGCGCGCGGGCCGCGGCGACGTCGTCGAGCAGGTCGCCGGTGGCCGGCCGGTCGTACGCCGAGGCCGGCACGGCCGCACCCGACGGCGCCAGGTAGGGGTGGTCGTCGACGCGCGCGTTCTTCCACCAGTTGATCTGGTCGCCCTCGTGGAACCGGTAGCGGGTGCGGCCGTCCGGGCCCACGTCGATGACGGCCGGGATGAACTGGTTCATCTCGGTGAGGGCCCGCTGGACGGCGATGCGCGCGTCGAAGTGGGCGCCGAAGGCCATCACGATGTCCTCCGTCGGCCCGTCGAGGCGGCGGCTGACCGAGACGGCCACCGGGACGCCCAGGTCGTTGGTGAGGTCGAGGACCTGGATGTCGCGGCCGAGGCCGGCGTACACCTCCTGGAACTCGCTCATCCACGGGTCGCCGAAGCTGGCGAGGTCGAAGGCCGGCCGCCGGAGGCGGTTGTACCACCACACCGCCACGGCGTCGCGTTCGACGAGCTCCATGAAGCCCTGGACGACGGCGTCCTCCAGCGAGGAGCCCGCGGCGTTGCCGTTGGAGTCGGCCCAGGCGTAGTTGGGCCCGGAGGGGTCCTTCTCCTGGTGGTAGTAGTACAGGTAGCCGGTCGGCAGGTACTTGTGCCGCTGCTCGGTGAGCGACCAGACCGGGGTCCAGTCGATCGCGGCGTCCTCGTCGAGGGGGTCGTTGACGAAGTCGTAGCTGGCGGTGGCCTTGCGGTCCTTGCGGGTGCGGTACTGCTCGGCGCTGTAGAGCGAGCAGGCGTTGGGGTGCAGCGCGTCGGCGCCGAGCTCCCGCAGGCTGGCGGTGCGGCGCGACTCGTCGCCCTGGAACATGCCCGAGTAGCGCTCCATCGCCTCGCACATGGCGCTGACCTTGGCCTGGAGATCGGTGGTGCCCTTCCCGGCGCTCTGGCTGCGCAGACCGGCCCGCAACCCGCTCAGGTCGCGGATCTGCCGGGAGAAGTTGTGCCCGGCCGCGTAGGTCTTGACGAACGGGTTGCCCGTTTCAATCTTGATGAGCTCCTTGACGACGCCGGTGACGGGGCTGATCAGGTGGCCGTACCGCTCGAAGGTGTCCTCGGGGTGGCGGGAGCGGTGGCCGCCGTCGGCGGTGAACGACTTGGGCCGCGGCTCCAGCGCGAGCGGCCGTTCCGCCTGGGCGGCCATCAGGCCCGGGTCGCCGCACTCGGGGCACTGCGGACGGGCGCGGAGCCGGTGGCGGTCGGTGCCGAGCCGCTGGGTGTCCAGGGTGATCACGTCGCCCTGCTGCGGGCTGCGCGCCCCGGCCAGCCACTTCACCACCTCGGCCGCGACCAGGCGCAGCGCCGCGTCGCGGGTGAGCGCCAGGTCGGCGGTGGGCAGGGCCAGCGGCCGGTTGCTGCGCAGCCGGTTCTCCAGGTACGAGATCGACTGCCGGTGCCCTTCGAGCCGCTGCGTCAGGCAGCGCCAGCAGCCGCCCTCGCCCGGCTGGAAGACGGGCCCGAGCCAGAGCACCGGGCCGACCGGCCGGGCCAGCAACCAGGGCCGTCCCTCCTTCAGGTGCGCCCGGTTGATCTCGGCGAGCTCCTCGCGGAGGTAGTCGTCGGTCAGCACGACGGTCAGCGCGCCCTCGCCGGGCTCGACGCCCTCGGCGGCCAGCAGCGCCCGCAGGTCCTCTCCCTGGACGTCGCCCACGGTGACCACCTCGGCCCGCCCGGTCCGCACGCCCTCGGCCGCCTCCTCACCCTGGAGCCCGGCCATCTCCCAGTAGGCGGCGGCACCCCGGTCGAGGTCCTGGGTGACGTCGACCAGGAGGCGGCGCTCCTTCAGCTGGTGGAGCGCGAAGTAGACGTGCTCCGGCGGGATGTCGGCCTCGACGGCGCCCAGGATGTCGGAGACGGTGTGCTTGCCGTCGAGCAGGCCGGCCACCGCCTCGATGGAGCGTCCGGTGAGCAGGTGCAGGTCGCGCTCGGAGACGAGGAAGACCCCTTCGCCCTCGATGACCTCCACGCGGAAGTGCCGGCGAAATCCTGGCCTGGCGTCCATGGTGTTCCTTTCAGTGCACGAGCCGGATGGAGGCGACCTCGTCGTCGGCCAGCCGCAGGAGGGTGAGACCGGCGGCGGCCAGTCCGTTGACGGCGGACAGGGAGAGCCGGTCGGCCCGGCGCCGGTCGGCGAACCAGCGGCCGGTGTGGTCACGGCGGAGCAGCAGTTCGGCGGTCAGGTCGCGGGCGGTGCGCGCGAGCCCCTGGTCGCCGGTCAGGCGGGCGGTGTGCAGGGCGATCTCGGCGTCGACCACGAGCCCGGCGCAGGTGCGGGCGGGCGCGGGGGCGCACTGCCGGGCGACGCGGTCGCGCAGCTCGGCCGGGACCTCGCCGGTGAGGGCGTGGGCCGTGGCGACCGCGGCGAGCAGCGAGCCGGGGGTGTCGAGAGCGAACCGGTGCGCGGTCAGCGACTCGGCCGGGGTCTCGCCGAACGCGGCGGTGCTGCTCGCGAGCGCCCACGTGAGCCCGTCGGCGCCGGTGGGCACCCCGGCGAGGGCGGCCACGCCGGGCGGGTGGGGCAACCGGGCGGGCGGCCCGGCGAGCAGCTCCTCGTTCAGTTCGTCGTGCAGCCGCCGGGCCAGCGCGTCGGCCGCCGGCACCGCCGTGGCCGACGCCTCTCTGAGTTTGTGGACGGCCAGCAGCAGGCCGGCCCGCCCGAGCACCGGCTCGGCCGAGGTGGTCCCGGCCAGTTGCGCCTCGGCCAGCGGGAGCAGCTCGGCGGCCCGCTCGATGAGCCGGGTGTCGCCCAGCGCCTCGCCGCAGCGGCTCAGCGCGTAGACGGCCGAGCCGACGCCGACGAACGCGCCGACCGGTGACAGGCCGCCGCACATCCGGCGGTAGACGGCCGACTGCGCCGACAGGGTGGCGAACTCGACCGAGGCGTCGAGGGCCTCCTGGGCGGCGGTCCAGTGGCCGGGGGCGCCGGTGTTGGCGTACAGCTCCGAGAGGAAGACGGCCAGGCCCGCGGTGCCGGTCAGCAGGTCGCCGTGGAGAGGTTCGACCTGGTCGAGGCCGTGGGCGGGGTAGGTGACCACGCCGAGCCAGGCCGACCGGTCGCCCCCGACCGGCACGGCGGCCGCCAGGATCTCGTTCGCCAGGTCGCCCGCGCGGACGAGCAGCTCCTCGACCGGCGGCTCGTCGCCCCGGGACGCCTGCTCATACGCGTGCAGGCCGATCTCGCGGATCGTCTTGGGCCGGGGGGCCGCGCCCGGGAACTCCACGGGCACCTCGGCCGCGCCGGTGATGTCGAGGCAGGTCTGCAGCACGCCGAGGTGCTCCTCCAGCGGGAACCCGGCGAGGTCGGCGACCCGGTCCTGGAGGCGCTGCCAGGCGGTGCCGGTGAAGTGGCCGGGGATCTCGACGCCGTCGGGGGTGAACGCCGAGTCGGAGGCGGGCTTCGACAGGAACAGCGGGATGTCCATCCGGCGGAACGCGTCGATCTCCTGCTCGATGATCTCCAGGATGTCGGTGCGGCCCGGGTCGACCCGGAGCGTGCCCATCGCGCTGCGGAACAGGTGGGCCAGGCACACCTCGCGGGCCACGCCGTCGACCAGCGCCCCCGGGCTGACGCTCAGGCGCAGCATGTCGCCGCAGTCGAAGGTGCTGCGCCAGATGTAGCGCACCGGCGCCTCTTCGAGGAGGGCCAGCGGGCCGTAGTCGTCGGCGAGCAGCTCCTGGTTGCGCTCCAGGCACGCCTGCATCTGCCGGTAGCCCTCGGCCACCTCGTCGGCGTAGTGGCGCGGGTCGGCCAGGCGGCCGTCGCCCCAGGTCGGCCGGTAGGGCGGCTCCTCCCACCCGGCCGGGAACCCGGCGGAGTTCTCCGCGATCTGCTCGCGCAGCGCGGCCAGGCAGCCGACGTCCTGCGCCTGGACGCCGCCCGCGATCGGCCGGGGGAAGGAGACCACGGCCGTCTTGACCACCGTGTCCTCGACCTTGCCCCACAACGCCTCGATGCGCTCGCCGATGACGGCCGGCTGGCTGATGCGCCCCTGCAGGACGTTCTCCAGGTCGATGAAGGCCGGCGTCTCGCCGATCGCGACGAGGTTGTCGGCCCACAGGTCGCGGCATTCGAGGAACTGGGCCAGCCGGGCGAACATGCCGAGCCGGGTGTAGAAGCGCCGCACGCTCTCCTCGTCGGTGCTGGGCTCGGCGACGACGTACTCCTCCCAGCCGTAGCCGTCGCGCAGCACGACCTCGCGGGTGTGCAGGGCCAGCGGCAGGCCGTGGTTGTTGAGCAGGGTGCAGACGTCCATCAGCCCGGCGACCGACCGCAGGTCCTTCGGCTTGTAGACGACCCGCTCGCCCGAGGCGAAGGTGAGCAGGGTGACCACCCGGCCGTGATTGTGCAGGTCGCCCGAGTCACCCGAGTAGCCGGTGACCGGGCCGGGCGCGGCCCAGCCCCACAACGTGCGGCGCAGCCGCGGCAGGTCGGCGCGGAGCCGGTCGAACAGCTCGTGCACGACCCGCCGCCACTGCAGGCAGGTCGTGCCCATGACGTAGGCGAGGCCGGGCAGCGTCTCCAGCCGGTCGAGCCAGCCCGACTGGCTGACGTCCAGGCCGGGGCTCTGCAACCACGACGACAGGTCGTTGGACGTCCCGGCGAGCTGGGCCTCGAACGCGAACCCGGCCCAGCACGCCTGGGTCAGCCGCTCGATCAGCTGGCCCGCGATGTCCTCCCGGGCCTCCGCCGTCACGGGCACGCCGCGGACCGACCCGTCCTTGACGTCCACGAGCCGGTTCATGGCGCGCCGAAACGCCACGAAAGGGGCTCCGGGACGTCCGGTCGCCGGGTCGGCCGCGGCCGTGGGCGGCTGCGCGAGCAGGAAGTCCACCAGGGCGTATCCCCAGTCGGGCAGCCGTCGCGGGTCGGCGAGCTGGACGTCGACGAGCCCGGCGCCGAGGTCGCGGCCCGACCGGTTGCGGTGGTGCAGCACGGCGCGTTTGGCGTCCTCGTCGTCGCCGACCGCCGCTCGGAGCCAGCGCTGGGTGCGCTCGGACGCCTGCCGCCGCGACCGCCCCGCGACGGGCACGAAGTGGTCGCCCGCCACCCGCTCGTGGAACGGCGCGGCGGCGGCGATCACCGCCATCAGCCGGGCGTCCCCGCCGGGTACCGACAGCAGTCCCTCGTGCTGGGGGATGGTGACCGGCATTTCAGACCTCCTGTCGGCGGACCATCCGGGCGAACAGCTCGTTGTCCTCCATCAGCTCCTCGAAGGTGCCGTTGGCGACGACCCTGCCCTGGTCGAGTACGTAGATCCGATCGGCCGACCTGATGGTGCTCAGCCGGTGGGCGATCACGATCCGGGTGATGTCGAGCTCGGCGATCCGGCGGCTGACCAGCGCCTGGGTGACGTTGTCGAGGGCGCTGGTGGCCTCGTCGAGGATGAGCACCCGGGGCCGTTTCACCAGCGCGCGGGCGATGAGCAGCCGTTGCAGCTCGCCGCCGGAGAAGGAGGCGTTGTCCTCGCTGATGATGGTGTGCATGCCCATGGGCAACCGGGCGATGTCGCCGTCGAGGTCGGCCAGCCGGGCCGCCCGCCAGGCGTCCTCCTCGCGGGCCCCGGGCACGTCGCCGATGATGTTCTCCAGCACCGAGCCGCGTAGCACTCTGGCCTGCTGCATCACCACGCCGACCTGGGTGCGGACCCGCCGCAGGTCGAGGTCGCGCAGGTCACCGCCGTCGTAGAGGACCTGTCCGGTACGCGGCGGCTCGAAGCCGAGCAGCAGGCGTACGAGCGTCGACTTGCCCGCCCCCGAGTGGCCGGTGACGGCGACGAACTCGCCGGGCCGGAACACCATCGACACCTCTTCGAGGATCTGCTTGGCGGTGCCCGGGTAGGCGAACGACACGTCGTGCAGCCGGACCAGCCCGGCCAGCTCGCCCGGGTCCTTGGCCCCGGGAGGCGTCTCGGGCGCGCGTTCCAGCAGCGGCTTCAGCCGCTCGAACCGGGGCAGCAGCGCGAAGGCCGCCTCCACCGCCCGGCTGACCTGGCCGAGCGCCAGGACGAACTGGCCCAGCGCCACGGCCGCGACCACGAACGAGGCCGCCGGCACGTCCAGCGACAACCCGGTGAAGGCGAGCAGGAGCAGCAGCAGCGGCTGGGCCGCCGCGCCGATCGCCGCCGACACGGCCCGTTCGCGCCGGGCCGCCGAGGCCGCGCCCTGCTGGGCGGAGAACGCCCGTGACCACAGGCCGAAGACCTGCGCCTCCCGCCCGGCGACGTGGATCTTGTCGATGGCGCTGAGGCAGGCGTACAGGAGGGAGTAGATGCGGCCGTACTCCTCGTGCATGACCAGCTCGTGCTTCTGCTGCCGCACGGCGAGCGCGGCCAGCACGGCCAGCAGCACCAGCACCCCGCCGAGCACGACCAGCGCGAGCCGCCAGTCGACAGTGACCAGGATCAGCAGGCCCAGCAGCGAGAACACGCCGCCGAGCAGCGAGTTGACCGCCGCCTCGCCGAGCGCCTTGCGCATGTCGGCCACGGCGTTGGCCCGGTGGACCAGGTTGCCGGTGCTGTATTGGGAGTAGAACGGCAGGTCGAGCGAGACGAGATGGCTCCAGATGGCCGGTTCGAGGCGTTCCTGCAACCGCCCCTGCACCCTCACCAGCACCGCGTTCCGCACGGCCAGGAGCAGGGTGCTGGCGGTGACCGCGCCCGCGATGACGACCGCGATCCAGATCATGGCCGGCTGGTCGGCCGGGTGCTGCGCGGCGGTCAGCAGCACGAAGGTGAGCATCGGCACGCCGAGCGCGAGCAGAGCGGCCCCGCCGCCGGCCGCCAGCAACCAGGCCAGTTCGCGGCCCGCGCCGCGCAGGCCGTAGCGGAGCAGCGCGAGTGGCGAGGTGAGGCCCTCGTCGAGCGGCGGATAGATCTGCCAGGCGTGCGCGTCGAGGGCCGCGGCCACCTCGTCGGTGACGCGGCGCCGCTCCTCCGACGGGTCGGCGATCAGGTAGCCGCCCTTGTGCGGCAGCAGCGCCACCGGCCGCCCGCCGGCCTTGAGGAAGCCGACCAGCGGCACGGTCGCCTCGCGCCACCAGCCGTCGTCGAGCAGCACCTTCCGGTGCCGGGCCCTGGCCAGGTCGAGCGCCGCGCCGAGCGGATCGGTGGACGCCGGGTCGATGGCGTGCGCGGCGAAGCCGCAGTGGTCGCCGAGCGCCTTGACGACCTCCACGGCCCGGTCGGCGGCCGTACGCGGGCTGCCCGGCACCGGCGCGACCCCGGCGGCGGCCGCGATGTCGGCGAACGACCGGCGCAGCATGTCGTCGGCGGCCTGGGCGCGGGCCGCCCGCCAGTGGTCGCGGTCGGCCTCCTCCGCCTCGGCCAGCATGAGCACCCGCGTGAGGGTGCCCCGGTGCAGGTCGCGGAGGCTGGGGGCGGCGTCCGCGCCGGTGGGGCCGTTGAGGCGGCGTACCCAGGAGGAGACGGCGTCGGCGTCGCGGCGGACGCGGCGGACGGCGGTCCCCTCGGCGGGCGAGGCCACGACGGTGTAGCCGCCGGGCAGGTCGGTGGCGGCGAACCCGTGCATGAGCTCGCCGCTCTCCACCCGGACCACGCGGTGGCGGGGGCCGGCGCCGTCGACGGGCGAGAGCATCACGTCGACCGAACCGCTGACGACGGTCCAGCAGGCGTAGGGGTCGATCAGCTCGATCTCGCTGACGGGGTATCCGCTCATGAGGCTTCCTCGACCAGCGTGCGGTAGTGGCCCGGGACGGCGATGAGCTCGGCGTGGGTGCCGCGCTGGACGACCTTCCCCCGGTCGAGCACGAGGATGAGGTCGCTCTCGCGCACGGTGCTGAGCCGGTGCGCGATCACCACGCTGGTGCAGCCGCGCGACTTCACGTTGGCGTCGACGAACGCCTCGGTCTCGGCGTCGAGGGCGCTGGTCGCCTCGTCGAGCACCAGCACCGAAGGCGACAACACGAGCGCCCGGGCGATCTCCAGCCGCTGCCGCTCGCCGCCCGACAGGTTGCGGCCCCGCTCCTGGATCCAGCCGCCCGACAGGCCGCCTCGGCGGGCGACGACGTCGGCGAGGCCGGCGTCCGACAACGCCCGGTGCAGCCGGTACTGCGGGATGGTCGGGTCCCAGAGCGTCAGGTTGTCGGCGACGGTGCCCTCGAAGACCTGGAGGTTCTGCTCGACGTAGCCGATCGACGTGGTGAGCGTCTCCCGGGGCCAGTGCTCGCGGGGGATGCCGTCGAGGAGGATCTGGCCCGACCACGGCTTGACCGCGCCGGTGAGCAACCGGGCGACGGTCGACTTCCCGCTGCCGGTACGCCCCACGACGGAGACCCGCTGGCCGGGTTCGACCCGGAACGACAGGCCGCTGATGACCGGGCCGCGCTGGCGGTCGTAGCCGAAGCTGACGTCGTGGAACTCGACCGCGCCGCGCAGGCCGCCGTCGGTCTCGGGGGCGCCGGGGAGGGCGGCGTACTGGGGATCGGGTTCGGCGCTGATCGCGTCGTCGTACATGCTGGTCTGGGCGACCGCGATCTGGGCCTCGGCGCCGATGCCGACCAGCGCGGTGACCGGCACCAGGAACGCGCCGACGAGCAACTGGGCGGCGATGACCGTGGCCAGGGTGACCTCGCCGTTGGCCATCAGGACCGCGCCGGTGATCACCATGGTCGCGCCGGCGAGCGAGCCGAGGGCGGCCGGCACCGCCAGGAGCGCCTGTGTGGTCCGCATGAGGTCCTGGGTGGTCGCCAGCGCCTTGGCCGACAGGCCCGCCCACTTCTGGAAGAACCAGCCCTCGGCGCCGTCGGCCTTGAGCGACTCGGCCATCGAGATGCCGTTGAAGGCCATGCCGTCGCGGCGGTGCTCGTCGAAGAGCAGCTTCTGCTGGTGCGGGGCGGCGGCCCGGCTGACCGCGCGCATCGCCAGCAGGTTGACCGCCGCCAGGGCCCCGGCGACCAGGGCGAAGGCCGGGTGGAAGGCGTACAGGATCGCCGAGTGCAGCACCATCGTCAGGACGGCCGCCACCGCGGCGGCGGCCCGGTCGGACAGCAGGATGGCCAGGCCCGCGCCGAACGAGGTCTTCATCACCAGGCCGCCGGTCATCCGGCGGTGGAAGAAGTCGCCCGGCAGCCGGAGCAGCCGCCACATGTACCGGCCCGACAGGTCGGCCGCCATCGCGGTCTGCACCGCGCCGAGCAGCCGCTGCTGCGACCAGGTCCCGACCAGGGTGAACGCCGCGCAGGCCAGCAGGCCGAGCAGCACGGGCGCCGACCAGGTGGCCTCCCCTGCGATCAGCACCTCCCCCAGCAGCAGCCGGGTGAGCAGCGCGGTGGCCACGGCGGGCAGCGCGAGCATGAAGGCCATCACGGCGATGGCGAGCAGCGTGGAGAGGTAGGGCCGGACCTTCCCGAGCGCGGAGCGCACCAGCGGGAACCGTTTCCCGCCGGGCGTGAAGCCCTCGCCGGGCCGCGGCACCAGCACGATCCCGCTGAACCGCTTGCGGAAGTCGGGCCGGCTGAGCCGGATCCGGCCGATCGCGGGGTCGTTGACGTACGCCCACTTCTTGCGCATGCCCTCCAGCACCACGAAGTGGCGCTGGTCGACGAAGATCATCGAGGGGACGGGGTAGTCGGCCAGTTCGTCGGCGTCCAGGCGGAAGCCGGTGATGTCGAAGCCGTACTCCTCGGCCGCCTTCTTGAGCCCCGCCCCCGACAGGCCGTCGCGCCCGACGCCCGACCGCTCCCTGATCTCGTGGAGGGGGACCCGCAGGCCGTGGTAGGCGAAGACCATGCTGAGGCAGGCGGGCCCGCAGTCGGCGTCCTCCATCTGCGGGCGGCGCTCGGTGCGGACCGGGCGGGTCGCGGTCCTAGCCACGGGGGCCTCCGTGGAACAGCGCGTCCACCGGGCGGACGGTGGCGACGGTGATCTCCCCGGCGACGGGGGTCAGCGTGGCGCCGGGCCAGGCCGGGCGGTCGAGGTCGACGGTCACCAGATAACGGCCGTCGGCCTTGAGCGCGTCGCCGTAGACGGGCCGCAGCTGGTCGGTCGAGGCGGGATAGGGGTCGACGGCGCTGACCCTGCCGGGGCCCGCGCCGGTGACCGTGACCGGCTGTCCCGCGGTGAGCGCGCCGATCCGGTCGGGGCCCACCAGGAGCACGGCCTTCAGCGGCCCGGCGGCCGGGTCGACGACCGCGACGGGGGCGCCCGCGGCCAGGGCCGTGCCCGGCACGGCGGTGCGGATCACCCGGCCCGCCGACGCGGCGGCGACGACGCGCCGGGTGCCGTCGGCGCCGGCCAGCACCGCCAGCGACGTGCCGGGGGCCACCTCCTGCCCGGCCGTGACGAGCACCTCGGCCAGGCTGCCCGCGACCGGCGCGGCGACGGGAGCGGGGCCGCCGCCCGTCACCAGCACGCCGGAGGCGAGGACGACGTCGCGGACCTGCCCGAGCCAGGCCCAGCCGGCCCCGCTGCCCGCGACCACGACGAGGGCGACCGCGGCGAGCCACGCCTTGGTCCGCACTGTGGAGACGAGCTGCTCGATGCGCTCGCCCCCGGACGTCTCGACGGCGGTCGTCGTCATTTGGAGACCTGCATCCAGCAGAAGCAGAAGTCGAGGCACGGCGGTGTGACGGCCACCGGGTCGCTGAGGGTCTCGACCACGACCTCGGCGGCGGGCCGCGGGGGCAGCGCCGGCGCGGGCATGCCCTCGGCCAGGTGGATGTCGTATTCGGCCAGGACGGCGACGGGCTCGCGTTCGTAGCGGAGCCGGAGACCGGCGTCGGACCAGGAGCGGGCGGTCAGCTCGCCGAACACTCTGCGCTGGGCGGTGTCCAGGCCGTTGGTGTCTAGGGTCATCACAGGTCTCCCCGCAGCGTGGTATGAGATGCTTCGACGGCGGGGTGGTGGGCATCTGGACTGCCCACCACCCGGCGCCGGATGACAGACGTGATCAGCTGTTCTGACGGGAGAAACACCCGGTGGGGCAGCTCACGGTGCCGATCGTGCTGAGTGCGGCGCCGGCCGACGCCTCCAGGCTCTCCAGGTCGATGGCGTTCTCGGGCCGTGCGGGCAGCGGCGGCACCGGCAGGTCGCCCGGCCAGTCGATGCCCGCCGCGGCGAGCGCGGCGCGGGGGTCCTGTTCGAAGTCCTCCCTGAGCGTCTCGTCTGACCAGGCGAGAGCGGAGAACCGGGCGAACCGGGTGCGGAGTTCGGGGGGCAGGGTCGAGTCTTCCGGCATGAAGTCACCTCATTCGGCGGCTCCGGGTCGGGCGTTTCGCACGTCCTCCGGAGGTGGGGAAGGGGACCGCCTGTGCCATCAGTTTTGTCATCGGCCTGGGCACGAACCAGAAACGACCATCACGGACATCAAGTGATATTCATCATGGATGGGGCGCGTTACGTGAGGTGCTGACCCCGGTGCGCGAACTCGCGCATCTCGCGCTGGGCCTCCAGCGCCACGTCGAGCATGCCGCGCAACTGCCCGCGGACCGTCTCGGCGTCGCCGTCGGCGTTGCCGAGCACCGCGACGCCCTGCCGGGCGATGGTGTCGAGCCGGCTGCCGAGAATGCCCTCCAGCTCGCCCATGGCCCGCACCCGCTGCGCGGCCACCTCGGCGGCGGCGAGTTCGGCCCGGGTCTCGTAGAGCACCCGCGCCGTCTCGGCGAACCGGGTGAGCGCCGCGAGCAGGAACGACGCCACCGCGACGAGCAGAATCCACGACATGGCCATCGCCATGGTGTCGCCGAGGGCCAGCGACTTGAGCAGCTCCACGACGAGCACCAGCACGAACGCGGGCAGCGCCCACCTCCGCGACAGGAAACCCAGCGCCGTCGCGGCGAGGAAGACGCCCGAGATGGCCCACCACTCGCCCAGCAGCGGCAGCGGCGCGTAGACCAGCACGGACATCGCCCCGGCGATCCACCAGCGTCTCCGGCCCCGGGCGCCCATGGCGGCCCAGGCGTAGAGGGCGACCACGGCGGCGCCCAGGATCACGGCGGGCCCGGCCCTGCCGGGGTCGTTCTGGATGTAGTGGGCGAAGGTCTGGCTGATGAGGAACAGCGCGAACGCGACAATGGCGGCCCGCCCGACCCGCACCTCGAGGGGTGCGCGAACGGACGTCCGCTGCCCGGACTCTCCCGGTCTGCTCACAAACGGATCATGACCCCCCGGTGCCGCTTAGGCAACGGGGCGGCCGGTGAACGTCCCGGGGCGCGCAGGCGGGATCCACGCCGCCGGGACGGTTCACCTCGACGGGGTCAGGCGCAGCCGTAGGTGCCTGCGGTGCCGGCGCAGCCGCCGATGGTGCCGAGCGTGCCGGCGGTGCCGACGCAGCCCTCGACCTGGGCGCCGGCCGCCACCTGCAGGTCCTCGACGCTGAACTCGCCCTCGGGACGCGCGGGCAGCAGCGGCGTGGGCACGCCCTCGGGGATCACGACGCCGTACTCGGCGAGCAGTTCGCGGGGCTCCTGGTCGAAGCGGGCCTTGACGTCCTCGTCCGCCCACGCGGCGGCGATCAGGCGGGCGAACTTCGCGCGGTCCTCGTCACCGAGAATGTAGATGCTTTCGGCCATCGGGGCACTCTCCTTATTCGCCTCGGCACGCGGCCGAGATTCGACGGGAGTGGCAGCGGGCATCTGGACTGCTCGCTGCGCTTCTGTCTTTCTCAGATTCGCAAGGAAACGCCACCGCCGCCAGAAACGATTAACACCGGACCGATGTGATGACCGTCATATGGAATCGATGACACGAAATGCGAAATGCCCCGGAGGCGCGGCGGAAACCGCGCCCCCGGGGCAGATCAGGCAGGCGTGACTACATGGCGGCGGCGGCCGAGCCGTAGGTCCCGGCGGTGCCGAAGCAGCCGCCGATGGTGCCCAGCGTGCCCGCGGTGCCGGCGGTGCCCTCGGCCTGCGCGCCGGCCGCCATCTCCAGCTCCTCGACGCTGAACTCGCCCTCGGGGCGGGCGGGCAGCGGCGGGGTCGGGATGCCCTCGGGAATCACGACGCCGTACTCGGCGAGCACCGTGCGGGGCTCGGCCTCGAAACGGGTCTTGACGTCTTCGTCCGACCATGCGGCGGCGATCAGGCGGGCGAACTTCTGACGGTCTTCGTCACCAAGAACGTAAATGCTTTCGGCCATTGGGGGAACTCCTTCTGCCTCGGCGCATAACCGGTTTCCGGCGGGGTTCGGCAGCGGGTATCTGGACTACTCGCTGCCATTTCGTCACGTGTCCAGATTCGCCATGTTCGACCGTCGTCACCAGAACTGATTAACACCAGCGATACGTGACAAGCGTCATGTGCAAGCCATGACACTCACGGCGTGCTAGCTTCCGTGTCGTGACTCTGAGTGATCATTCGCCTGCGCTGCGCGTCCGGCTCGACGAGGTCGGCGCGGCCGTGGCCGATCTCCGTGCTGGGCGTCCGGTCGTCGTCGCCGACGACGTCTCCCGTGAGAACGAGGGCGACCTGGTGCTGGCCGCCGAGTTCGCGACCGCCGAGGCCGTCGCGTTCTTCGTCCGCTGGACCAGCGGGCTGATCTGCGCGCCGATGGCGCCCGAGGTGGCCGAGCGGCTCCAGTTGCCCCCGATGGTGGCGGCCGGCGAGGATCCGGAGCAGACGGCCTACACGGTCTCGGCCGACGCCAGGGAGGGCATCGAGTCGGGCATCTCCGCGGCCGACCGCGCCCGCACGTTGCGGCTGCTGGCCGACCCCGCCACCCGGCCCGACCAGCTCGTGCGTCCGGGGCACGTGTTCCCGCTGCGGGCCCGTCCCGGGGGCATCGCCGAACAGCGCGGGCACACCGAGGCCGCGGTCGACCTACTGCGCCTGGCCGGGTTGTCGCCGGTGGGCGTGCTCAGCGAGGTCTGCAACGACGACGGGTCGGTGGCCCGGCTGCCCCAGTTGCGGGCCTTCGCCGACATCCACGGGCTGACGCTCGTGTCCATCCCCCAGCTGGCCGCGATCTGACATGGGCGCGACCGTCTTCGACCTCGACGACACCCTCATCGACAGCGGCCGCGCCTGGTCGGCGGCCTGCGCCGCCTTCACCGCCGATCACGGTCACGCCTGGTCGGCGGCCGACTCGGCGGCCCTGCACGGCAACGGCGGCTGGACGGCCTACGTCTCCGGCCTCTGCGGCGGGCTGCCCGTCCAGCGGGTGCTCGACGGCTGCCTCGCGAACATGCTCGACACGATCGAGACCATCGACCTGCTGCCGGGAGCGGCCGAACTGACGGAGGAGGCGGCCCGCTTCGGCCCGCTGGCGCTCGTCTCGGCCAGCCCGCGCCGGTTCGTCGAGAAGGTGCTCGTCCACGTCGGACTGGCCTGCCGGTTCCAGGTGGTCGTGTGCGGCGAGGACGTCGACCGCCCCAAACCCGCGCCCGACCCCTACCTGCTGGCGGTGCAGGAACTCGGCCTCGACGCCGCCGACTGCCTGGCGGTCGAGGACTCGCCCCACGGCATCCGTTCGGCGCACGCCGCCGGGCTGACGGTGCTGGCGATCCCCCGCCACGGCGACCCGCTGCCGGCCGACGTCGCGGCGCTGGCCGCTCACGTGGCGTGCAACGCCCGGGAGGCGCTCTCGCTGCTCTCCTTCACCGTCGTGCCGTGACGTCCAGGAGGCCCGGACCGGCCGCCGGCCAACCGGCGGGGACGCTCTCGGTCCGGGAGCGTCACTCAGGTGCGGATGTCAGGGCGTGGTCGGGATGGCGCGGGGCGGGCAGAACGACGGGTTGGTCCAGCCCCACCACTGGTCGCCGTTGTAGGCGTTCCAGCGGCAGCTGATGGTCGCGGTGGCGTTGTAGTGGCAGATGATCTGGCCGTAGCCCTGCACCCAGGAGTGGATGTAGCGGGCGGTGCCGGTGGCGTCGACGATCGACCACGGGCACATGTAGGGGGTGGTCGGGTTCGCCTGGGCCGGCCCGGCGAACAGGATGAGCGGGACGGCGGCGGCGGCCGCGACCGCTCCCGTCACGGCGGCGATGCGCTTACGCAGCAACGTTGTTCCCTTCTTGGCGTGCTGCCGAAAACTACTGACGCGATGAACGTAACATTGTGATGGGATCGCGCAAGAGTTGTTCCCAGGCGAGTTGGAGCACGGCCGCGCCAGCCGCCTGCATGGGCTCGCGGGTGACGTGCCGATCGACCGACCCGGCGTCGAACGGGACCCCCACCGTCGCGTGGCCCTCGTCGTTCGCGCCGGTCATCGCGCCGAAGACGGCGTCGAAGGTGCGCGCCTCGACGACGGTGACGGCGAGCAGGTCGGTGGCGAAGGTGAGCGGGTCGACGCCGACGCCGAGCACCAGCGACCGCAGGTCGCCGCTCTCGCGGGCGTCGGTCAGCCGCCGGTAGAGCGGCCAGGTCTCGTAGTCGAACGCCGGGCCGTAGTGCTCGGAGCGCCCGAGGAACTCCTCGGCGTACTCGCGGACCACACACTTCCACAGGTCGAAGTCGGCCCGCTCCGCCTGCGGGCTCTCCTCCGACGGCTGGAACACCCCGACCGGCATGACCTGGAACAACCCTCCTCCGTGGGCGACCAGCGCGGGGTCGCGCCAGTGGAGCACGAAGGTGAGCTCGCCGCTCTCGCGGTCGTGCCGCAGGGTCAGCATCGAGATCGCCGGATGGGCCGGCCGGGCCCGCAGATCGGTCGGATCGGGCACCCGCCCACGAAGGGGCAGGTCGTCGCCCGCGGCGAGGTCGGCGGCGGCGAACTCGTGGCCGACGGCCTCGCCCACGTTGACGGCGTCGAAGTACATGCCGCGCGTGAAGGTCAGCTCGGGCCAGGTCACGTCGAGGAGGCGGTAGCAGGTGCGGTTCTCGAACAACTTCGGCGGGTCGTGGGCGATCATCGCCTCGGCGTAGGTCATCCCGTCCGGTGTCGGCACCGGCGGCGTCTCGTCGGTCCAGCGCAACACGACCTCGTGCAGGTCGAGCGGCTCGGGCAGCGCCCAGGCGGGGCGGGTCAGCAGGTGGGTGGAGCCCACCCGGGGCAGATCGGGATAGAGCAGGTCGGCCCGCCGGGCCAGGGCGTGCCGGTTCGCGTTGAGGTGACGGCGGGCCTCGCGCCAGGAGTTCATCCGGGCAACACTAAGGGCTCCGGCAGGGGGATCCGGAGCCCTCGGCGCCTCAGGTCAGACGCGGTCGGCGGCGATCAGCAGGTATTGGAAACTGCCGTTCTTGTACGCGTTCAGGAACGCCTCCTCGATCCCCGTCACCAGGTGGGACTTGGCCCGCAGCTCCCAGTAGGGGATGGTGGCCGCCGTCAGGTCGACGACGCTCACCGGCACCAGCCGGTTGTTGGCCATCTCCCGGAAGTACTGGCTGCGCGGATGGATGTCGCAGATGTAGTGGGCGTTGATCTGGCTGATCGCCTTCGACGGCAGGCCGTAGGCGTCGTTGTAGCAGCCGGTGATCGTGACGTAGCGCCCGCCGCGCGCCAGCAGGCGCGAGTGCTCCTTGAACAGGAGGGCGAGTTCGACGTACATGGTGCTCTCGTTGTTCCAGATCGCCTGGTAGGCGCCCGTCTCGAAGCCGGTGTCGAGCATGTTGCGCAGGTGGAAGCGCACCCGGTCGTCGACGCCGCGCAGTTTCGCCTGTTCGTTGGCGAAGTCGACCTGCGACTCGGAGATGGAGATGCCGTCGACGTGGGAGCCGAACCGGAGATTGGCGACCAGCGACGAGCCGCCGCGGCCCGAACCCGCGTCGAGCAGCCGGTGGTGGGGCTTGATGTCGCCGAGGTGGCTCAGCAGGAAGTCGGACTGGGCCGACTCCAGGCGGTGGAGCTCCCTCGTCATGCGCTCGTCGCGGGTCTCCCTCGGTCCCTCCAAGACCGACCAGTCGACGTCGCCGATGCCGTAGTGGTGGTGGTAGATGCCGTCGACCTCACCCAGGCGGAGATTCACTGGGTTCTTCTCGGTGTTCCAATAATCAGCCACGGAGCGCTGGTAATCGCTTTGGGTGATGGTCACCGAACGAATTTCCTTTCGCTATCTGTACCTGTCGCTGGATCCGTGCCATTCGAGACAGCCGGCCATCCATGCCTGGGCGCCGCGCAGGAAACGCTGGAGTTCCGTGGAGGGAACGGCGGCCAATGATTTCTGGCTGGCTTCGAAACCCCGGACGAAGTCGTTGTGGAGGGCAACGGTCCGTTCGGTGGCCTCGCGGATGGAGCATTTCTCCTCGGCGGCGATGAGCAGCACCACGTTGGAGTCGGGCAGTTCGTCGGCGGCCTCCTTCTCCGCCGAGTAGAGGTCGTTGACGAGGACGCTGGCGGTGCCGGCCTGCATGAGCGCCGTGTGGAACCGCCGGTCGGCGAAGAGGTCTGCGGGGAGCTGGTATTCGCCCACGACGTCGATGAGCACCATCGACGTGTAGAAGCTGTCGTGCTGGCGGGCGGCCAGGTAGCGCCACACCGGGGGTGGCGCCTCGAAGTAGCGCCAGGCGGCGTAGGCGGTCCAGCTCACGAACATCTGCGAGGTGATGTTGCACGCCCGCATCACCTGCGACGGGGTGGCGTGGCGGTTCAGGTGGGCCGTGGCCGACCGCAGCGCCCGCAGCACCGGGTCGGCGGCGATCGCCTCTTCGAGCTGGACGGTGTAGGCGCCGGCCGGAGGCGGCGGGTCCATCGCCGAGGTGACCAGGGCCAATCGGGGCGGCAGCTCGGTCGGGGTGGCCCCCAGGTCGGTCTCGTCGGCGTAGTAGTCGTCGGCGGCCCACCAGGCGGCGTTCATCTGGGCGGCGATGAGGATCAGGTCGGGTTCGTCGGTGTCGGCGTGGGCCAGGGCGGCCAGGCGGCCGAAGCCGGTGTCGCGGAAGGTGTCGATGCGTCCCTCGTGGAGGCCGACGCTCTCGGCCCAGGCGACCAGGCGGCGGTTGACCTCGTCGCCGAGGGCGTCGTTCACCCGCACCGTCTCGGGGACGTAGAGCGGCGGATAGCTGCCGTCGCCCCAGTCGCGCGGCCCGTAGGCCAGCGGGGTCACGCCGCGCCGGACGACGAGGGTCGGATCGAGCACGGGCGTGGGCGGCTGGTGGCCGTCGACGATCGCCGGGATCTCGGGCGGGTCGGCGGCGGGGACCCGGAGCGCGGAGGTGCCGAGCCCGGTGGGGCCCGGCAACCGGCTCAATGGAGTTTCGCCCGTCTCAGGCATCAAGCCCCCTCCTGGAATTCGCCGAATTCACTATTCGGCACGTCTTCCATAGGCAAGAGAATGCGCAATGAGGCCCCCGAAAAGAAAAGCGATCCCCCGTCTCGCCGCCAATACTAAAGGCCACCCCACGGTCACGCAATGGTCATTCCATGCGCCCGCCATATCACGATATAAACCATTAAGCGCGCGAGAACGTGCTCAATGGGTCGCCGGGCAACTCCAGGAGGTGGCGCTCACCCTCGGTCGGCACCACGACGGCGTGCCCGCCGGGGAGGATGCCGAGATCGGCCAGTTCGGTGGCCGCCACGTCGGGATCGGGCGCCCCGGCGATCGGGATCATCAGGGTCAGCCCGGGATGAAGGGCCGGCGCCGGGGGCCACGGACCGCCGCAGTCTGAACAACGCGGCACCCGCGCCCACGACGACTCCACCGCCCTGACCCGGCAGACCACACCGCACCGGGTGCAGAAGGCGGTCCGGACGAGCGGCTCCGACGGGGTGATCCAGCCGTCGGGGGTCTCCCGCCGGACGATCTCCAGCAGGTCGGCCACCGTACGCGGCCGCGCCGACCCGGCCGGGGCCCGCCGGACCGGCAGGGGGTCGTGCTCCCCCGGGCAGTCGGGGTTGACCGCCAGGGTGACCCGGTCGAAGGTGGCGCGCCGGATGTCGCCGTAGAAGCGCAGGCCGTCGGCGCCGTGGTCGCCGTGCAGGACGTTCATCACCTGCTCGGCCATCATCCCGGCCAGGACGGCGGCGGTGGCCTGGATCGCCGGCACGATCTGCTGCCGGGCCGCCTCGCGGGCGTACTCGCGGCACGACATCGACGAGAACGTGACGGGGTTGAAGCAGCGGTAGCAGTTGGCCCCGGCCGCGCCGGAGAACACGGAGTAGTTGTACTCCGGGCCGGAGAACCCGCCTTCGACCATCGGCCGGCCGTGCAGCCGCGCCCGTTCGGCCAGCCACGCCCGCGCGCCGATGCCGTCGACGGCGGAGACGACGACGTCGGCCCAGCGCACGCAGCCGTCGCCGGCCAGCTGCACCGTGGTCTCGCCGTAGAGCGGTTCCGGGGCGGCGGCGGTGCTGATCGCGGCCACCCGGTGGGCGACGCAGGCGGCCTTGCGCCCGCCGAGGCGCGCCCGTTCTTCGGCGTCGGGGAAGAAGGGCGAGCGGGTGGCGTTGTGGTCCTCGAACTCGTCGAAGTCGACGAGCACGAACCGGCCCACGCCGCTCAGCGCGAGCGTCTGGACGATGTTCTGGCCCAGCGCGCCCAGGCCGACCACCAGGACCCGGGCCCGGGCGAGCCGGGCGGGGTCGTAGCCCGCCAGGCGTGATCGCGAATGGAGCGCGTCGGCGGTCATGTGATCGCCCGGTGCCGGTCGCAGGCGCAGTCGGCGGCCGTACGGCCGGTCAGGTGGCAGATCGCGTCGCGTTTGACCCACGTGGTGGCGTTGGCGAAGCCGTCGCCCGAGGGCCGCCCCCGCCCGTGCCAGGCGACGATGTCGAACTCGGGGTCCGCGGCGTCTCGTCTGCGTCGGAGGCGGCCGCCGCCGGCCATGAGGCCGACGACGATCGCGACGACGACGGCGATGATGAGGAGCTCCATCGGCCTACCGTCCGATCAGTTCGGTCTGGCCGACGTCGTAGTCGCCGCGCTCGCCGCCGACCCGCAACCGGACCACGTTCGGGCCGGGGAGGAGCGGGAACGTGATCTCGTGGGCCGTGACCGGCTTCCCGCCCCGCACGAACCACTCGGGCCGGGTCAGCGCCCCGAGGTCGGCGGCGCACGTGGCGGACGTCCCGCCGCCGTCGACGACGCACCGCCAGGCCACGTGCGGGGGCGGATCGCCGCCGCGCAGGGCCGCCAGGACGTGCAGCAGTTCCACGATCAGCACCAGCGCGCCGACGGCGCAGGCGGCCACGAGGAGGGGGTGGCGCCGCTTCGGCGGAGGCGGAGGCGGGAGCGGGGGCGGGGGCGACGGCGGGGCCGGGTCGTGCACGACGTCGGAGGGTTCGGAGTGGAAGGCGCCCCGGGAGCCGGGGCCGACGTACAGGGCGGCCCAGGGCGAACCCTGGGCGAAGACCAGCAGGCCGACGTGGGCGGGGTTGGCCCACATCGACTGGTTGGCGCGGTCGACGGAGCTGTACGAACTCGGGGCCAGGTGGGAGTGCCACCAGCCCGTCACGTCGGCGTTGGGGTCGTGGGCGGCGAGGTCGGCCCGCAGGTTCTCGGTGCCCTCGGGGGTGAGGTGGAAGGTGCTGTGACCACCCGCGACCGGCGGCGCCGCGGCCATCGCGGTCACGAGCAGGTAGGAGCCGTGGTCGTCCCGGAAGGCCCGGCCGGCGAGCAGCCCTCCGGTCTCCAGGGGCGCGGCCTCCCGCGCGAGGCGGCGCAGGCGGGCGGCGACCGCGGGGGCGACGTACACGCTGAAGTGCCGGTCGACCGTGAAGCGGAGGTGGCCCGCGTAGGCGGTGCGGGGGCGGAAGGGCGCGTCGACGCGGTGCGCCACTATCTCGAAGTCGTTCCCGGCCATGGCGCCCTACCGATCCAGCCGGCGGCGCTCGACGATCTCGAACGCCGGGGCCGGCTCGGCCGGGGCCCCCAGCAACCAGGCGGGCAGCGCCGGGTAGCGGAGGCCGGGGTTCAGCGGCCGGCCCCGGTAGTGGGCGGCGTGGTACTTGATCGCCTCGCCGTTCCAGCCGACGTAGCCGCCGCCTCGGCCCTTCTCGTCCCAGTTGAGCAGCCGGGCGACGTGGACGACCAGGTCGCCGAGGGTCACGTGCCCTTTGCGCGCGGTCCAGAACTCCGCCCCGATGCAGATCGGGCTGCCCTTCTGGAAGTGCGGCGACCACGGCACGGGGTCGGAGATGACCCAGGTGAGCGGCTCGGCGAGCGGGTAGTCGCGGACGTCGAGGTCGACCCCGAAGACGGTCTCGGCGCGGAACTCCCCGGCGGCGATGAGGGTGGGCACCCGCAGGGTCATGCGGTACTTGCTGGCCTCCCCGGCGTCCTCGGTCGTGACGACCGGATCACGGGACGCCTGGAGGTCGGCGGAGGTGCGGTAGGCCGCGAAGTCGAACAGGTCGCCGCTCATGCCGGAGACGACCCGGTGGTCGAAGCGCCTGCGCTCGACCAGTTCGGCGGGCTTCATGACGCCGCCCCGCTCGTCGAGTGCATCACCCGGATGTTCCCGCCGTCGACGACGCCGGCGGCGCCGAGGGTCTGGCCGTCGTTCATCTGGAGGGACGACCGGGTGTCCATGAGTTTGTACTGACCCGACTGGCCGGGCGGCGGAATGAATCCCGCGTCGATCATCTGGGCGACGAGCCACGTGGTCGTGGAACCGCGGGGCACCTTCACCGAGAGGATCTGCGTCGCATCCGTCGGGTGGATGAGGTTCACCAGGATCTTGTCGTCCATCGTTCTTCCAATGAGAGATTGTCGGACGGGTGGTGTCCGGCCCAGGCGATGATGCCGAATTCGGCGTCTCCGTCGGCGTGACGGGGGCATCTCCGGCCATTGGTTCGCGATTCCTGAACGGGCACGGCGCAACGTTCTCCGGATTCCGCTCGGAAATCGCAGATCGGCGCGCTCAGGATTTCGATCGACGGCGCGAACGAGGCGCGCGCCGTCACCACGGGCAGGCGGGCGGGTTCCGCCGGGGATCGCACCGCGCTCTCGATCTCGGCCCGCTCCGCGTCGTCGACCGCCTGCCCTCTGACCACGAACTTCTCCGGCCCGTCGGAGAGGATCCTGATCTCGTGGCGGGCGATGGCCACCAGCGTGAGCGCCCTGTTCTCGGGCGCCTCCGCGAAGAACAGAGCGGTGACCTGGTAAACGCCTCTTTCCAGCCGCAGCCGCAGCCGGTCGCCGTATTTCATCGGCACGCTGAACCGCCACGAGTCCCCGCGGACGAGGCCGACCATCACCATCAACGGCCGTTGTTCCCTGGCCGCCACGAATGTGGCGTGCAGCTCACCGTGCACCGGGCCGGTGGAAAGGTCGATGGGCTCGGAGGTGTCCGCGAAATAGCGGTTCCGTAGTTCTTCGACGCCGATGAGGATCATCGCCTGGAGAAGGCCGAGGACGAACTCCATGCTTCCTCCCGTTAATCGGCTGAATCGCTGACAGAACCAGAGATTATTTCCGGCGCCGATTCGGCCGACAGGGAGTTAACCCCCCATGTGATTCAGAGCCAGACGACGATTCCCGTCAGCCCGTTGAGCACGGCCGCCACGCCCGCCCTGATCGCCGACGCGCACCTCTCCGGGGTGAACGACCCCGGGTCGTACGTCGACGACGCCCCCAGCCCCTCCCCGCGGAACGAGGCCCCCGGCCAGTCGACCGAGGTCACGTTGTGGGTGGGCTCGGCGAGTTCGGCGCCGATGACGAGGAACTGCTGCGACAGGTGGCTCGCGGTCACCAGGGCCATCGGGTCGATGAGGTCGTTGCCCGCGCTGACGATGAGGTCGGGCTTCAGGTCGAGCGCCCGGGTGAGGCCGGGGACCAGGTCGTGCGGATGGGTGATCTCGACGGTCCGCAGGTCGGCGTCCACCTCGCCGGCCCAGTCCTCGACGGCCGCGACCAGGTTCTTCGTGGGGGCGTCGGAGCCGGAGGCGACCAGGACGACGCGGTAGCCGTCGGAGGGGCGGACGGCGTCCCACGAGCCGGGCGACGGGGTGATGGTCGCCTCGGGGCGGGGGTGCGCGGAGAAGAACCCCGGGCCCAGCGCGCCGATCGCGCTGGGCGCGGGGTGGGGTTCGGACCAGTCTGCGCCGCATCCGGTCAGCAGCAGCAGTACGGCCGCCAGGGCGGCGATGCGGAGCAAGACGATCGTCCTCCGGGGTGGTACGGGTGGTGCGCGTACATCCTGCTATCCCGTTTTTCCGTTTTGTAGTTGTCAGGGTGGTTCTGCGGTTATTTAGCGATCCGTTCGACTCCTGTTCACACATGGCGAGGAATGTGCTCTCTCGTCACGTTAGGAGTCCCATGTCCCATCCCGTCCGCCGGATCGCCCTCGGGCTCGTCGCGGCGGCCCTCACCCTGCTGAGCTGCGTCGCTCCGGCCGCCGCCCACGGGTTCACCTCGACCGTCTACGTCGACGTCACCGCCGGGGAGGCCGGCCACATCCGCACCAAGCTGGAGCTCGAGTACGACCTCTTCGTCGTCTCCGCCGCCGACGCGGAGCGGAACGACGCCCTGTTCCAGGACGGCACCGCCGCCTTCGAATCGCACGACGGGGCGGCCCAGGCCGCGGCGCTCGACCGGTTCGCCGACACCGCCGTCGCCTACGTGACCAAACGCTTCGCGGTCACCGCCGAGGGCGCGCCCTGCGCACCGGCCAGGTCGGGCGGCTTCTCGATCGGCGGGCGCGAGGGGGTGCCGTACGCGGCCCTGCTGCTCGACTGGGCCTGCCCCGAGGCGGGCGAGCACGAGGTGCGCAGCACCCTGTTCCCCGACGCGGAGACTTTCGTCAAGGACACCAAGACGATCGTCACCTACGAGCTCGGCGGCATCTCCGGCAGCGCGGCCCTCGACGCGGCCAACCCGTCGTTCTCGACGGCGCTGCCCTGGTACGCGCGGTTCGCGGAGTTCTTCCTGCTGGGCGCCGAGCATCTGCTGTTCGGCCTCGACCACGTGCTGTTCCTGCTGGCCCTGATCGCCGGGTCGCGGCGGCTGCGCGAGGTCGTGCTGGTCGCGACCAGCTTCACGCTGGCCCACTCGGTGACGTTCCTGCTGGCCGCCCTCGGGCTCGTGTCGGTTCCGGCGAGCCTGGTCGAGCCGGTCATCGCCCTGTCGATCGCCGTCGTCGCGGCCTGGCACCTGTGGCAGCTCCGGCGTCCGGCCGTGCTCGGCGACCGCCTGGATCGTTCCGGGGCCACCCGACTCGCCGTGGTGTTCCTGTTCGGGCTGGTGCACGGGCTCGGGTTCGCCGGCGCGCTCGGCATCCAGGAGGCGTGGTCGTGGACGCTGCTCTGGTCGCTGCTGGTCTTCAACGTCGGCATCGAGGCCGTTCAGCTGGGCCTCATCGTGCTGATCTTCCCCGCGCTCGCCCTGCTGCGCCGCCGGTCGCCGGTGGCCGAGCGCTGGACGACGGGGCTGGTCGCGGCGGGCGTGGCGGTCATGGGCCTGATCTGGTTCGTCGAGCGGACCTTCTGGAACAGTCCATAACCCCGCAAGTCAGCCGTAATGATCGGTTAACCGGACAGCGGCACCATTCTTGCCGCTTGTGCAACATTTTGCGACATAAGGAACAAGCAATGACATTAGTGACACGAGTGGCCACTGGCGCCACCGCGGCGCTCCTGGGCCTGGCTGTGGCCCTGAGCAGCGCCACGGTGCCCGCGGCCGCCGCGGACGCCGCCACGCTCACCGGCATCGTGCTGGGCGTCGGCGCCGACCAGGCCCAGCGGACCGTGACCTGGTACTCCTCGGCCGACACTGCGCAGAAGGTGCAGGTCGTGCCGACCGAGCAGGTCGTCAACGGCGAGTTCCCGGCCAACCCCGCCACCTTCGACGCCGTCGGCGGGGCGAACATTTCGGGTGGCAAGTTCAACCGGCACGCCACCATCACCAACCTGCGGGAGTCGACCGCCTACTCGTACCGGGTGGGCACCGACGACAACTGGTCGCCCGTCTACGCGTTCAAGACGCAGAGTTTCGAGGGCGACTACGACTTCCTGTTCTTCGGCGACCCGCAGATCGGCTCCTCCGGCGACGTCGCCAAGGACCAGGCCGGCTGGGTCGACACCGTGAACGTCGCGACCGCCGCCAACCCCGACGCCGAGCTCCTCGTCTCGGGCGGCGACCAGGTCGAGACCGCCGGCACCGAGACCCAGTGGGACGCGTTCCTCGCGCCCGACGGTCTGCGCCAGTACCCGTGGGTGGCCACCATCGGCAACCACGACGTCGGCAGCAAGGCGTACGAGCAGCACTTCACCGTGCCCAACACGGACCGCTCGGGCCCGCTCTACGGCAACGGCAACCCCGCGTCGAACACGTCCGGCGGGAACTACTGGTTCGTCTACAAGGACGTCCTGTTCATCGACATCAACAGCAACAGCTACGCCACCTCCCAGGGCGGCGGCGGTGACGCGGCCCACGTGAAGTACGTGACCGACGTCATCAACCAGCACGGCAACGAGGCGAAGTGGAAGGTGCTCGTCTTCCACCACGCGATCTACTCGCCGGCCGCGCACGCCCAGGACGGAGACGCCAAGGTGCGGCGGGTCGACTTCCCGACCGCATTCTCCAGCCTCGGCGTGGACCTGGTGCTGCAGGGTCACGACCACAGCTACTCGCGGTCGTACCTGATCAAGAACAGCGAGAAGGCCAACCCCGACGAGCAGCCCGGCGCGGCCGACGTCACGGCCGGCCCCGGCGGAGTGCTGTACATCACCTCGAACTCCGCTTCCGGGTCGAAGTACTACGACATCTCCGCGCCGAAGACCGACCAGCCCAGCTCGGGCGCCGGCAACGGCCCCGACCCGCTGAACCCCTCGACGTACTGGTACAACTCCGTGCAGAACCAGGAGCACGTCCGGACCTACGTCAAGGTCGGCGTCCGCAAGGACAAGCTCGTCGTGGAGAACCTCCGCAGCGGCACCTGCGCGGCCCCGAACGCGGCCGTCGAGAAGGGCGTGTCCTGCGACAACGACCCGGCCGCCAAGCCGGTCGGCTCCACCGTCGACAAGGTCACCGTGCACCCCTACAACGGCGAGGGCCAGGCCCTCTCGGTCGACGTGCCGAACGCCGCCCCGGGTGAGTTCGGCTGGACCATCGACGGCTACAACGGCCTGGTCGACCTCGGCACCGCCGAGGAGAAGAACGGCGACCACTTCGAGGCCGCCGGTTCGATCAACCCGATCGTCGTCTCCGACAACCGCCGCTCGCAGGCCCCCTGGTCGATCTCGGCCAGCGTCAGCGACTTCAGCGACGGCGCCAAGACCTTCGCCGGCTCCTACCTGGGCTGGGCTCCGAAGGTCGTCGAGGCGGGCGCCGGCGCCCGCGCCGGCAACCCGGTCGTCTCCGGGTTCGACGACAACGGCCAGGGCCTCGCGAAGTCGCGCGGCCTCGGCTCGGCCGACCAGGGTCACCCGAAGGGCGTCGCCAAGCTCGGCGCCGACCTGACCCTGAAGATCCCCGGCGACGTGGAGAACGGTGGCTACCGCGCCACCCTGACCATCACCGCGTTGTCCAGCTAGTCGCAGTCGCGGGGTGGGCGCCGGTGGGCGCTCACCCCGTCTTTTCGTCCGAGGATTCGAGATGCGCCTGTTCCGTACCGCCCTGGCCCTGTTCTCCGCCTGCGCGATCATCGTGCTGCCGGCCGCCCCCGCGCTCGCCGACGACGGCGACGTCGCCTGGACGGTCCGGACCGACGCCAACGCCTTCGGCGCCGACCGCTCCAGCTACACGTACTCGATCAACCCCGGCGCCCGCCTGGACGACGGCCTGCTCGTCGCCAACCGCGGCACGGCCCCGCTGACCCTGACCGTGTACGCCGCCGACGGCTACACCACCGACACCGGCCGGCTCGACCTGCTGGCCAAGGGCCAGAAGTCGATCGGCGTCGGCGCGTGGGTGCACGCCGGCCGCGCCTCCGTCACGATCGCCCCCGGCGCGTCGGCCAAGGTGCCGTTCTCGGTGAACGTGCCCAGCAACGCCCCGCCCGGCGACTACGTGGGCGGCATCCTGACCTCGTTGACCCAGGCGTCCACCGCCGAGGGCATCAACGTCGACCGGCGGCTCGGCATCCGCGTCAAGCTGCGCGTCAGCGGCGCGCTCAAGCCCACTCTGACCGTCGAGAACGTGAAGATGCGCTACTCCGGCACCTTCAACCCGTTCGGCGCGGGCGACGCGACCATCAGCTACACGCTCCACAACACCGGCAACGCGGTCCTGTCGGCCAAGCAGACCATGTCGGTGGCCGGCCCGTTCGGCTGGTTGTCCTCCGACGCGGGCGACATCGCGGGCTCGCCGGAACTGCTGCCCGGCGAGAGCTGGCAGGTGTCGGTCCCGGTGAAGAGCGTGGCGCCGGCGTTCCGGCTGGCCGCGACGACGGTCGTGATGCCGCTGCTGACCGACGCCTCCGGCGCGACCACCTCGCTCGACCCGGTGCGGGCCACCGCCGACGCGTGGGCGCTGCCGTGGACGCAGCTCGCCCTCCTGATCGCGCTGATCGCGATCGTGGCCGGCTGGTTCGTGCTGATGCGCGGGCGGAAGACGCGGCGCAGGGAGCGCGAGGACGCCCGCGTGCGGGAGGCGGTCGAGGCGGCCCTGCGAAACGCCGGGTAGCCCCACGCCGATCGAAAGACTGTGACCGACTTCGCCCGCCGGCGGGTGCCCCTCGAACAGCAGTTCGTGGTCCATCTGTACGCCACCCTCGAAGGCGCCCCCGCCTTCCGCCAACTGTGGGCCGAGTGCCGCAAGGCGTTCGGCCTCACCGAGAAGATCCTCGACCTGCCCGTCGAGGTGCCCGCGTCGCGGGGCTACCCGCCCGGGGCCGAGGCCGCGCTCGCCGGCGCGGGGCGCGGCGACTGCCAGGCGATCGTGCGGGTCCACCACGACGTGCTGGTGTTGTCGCTCGGGCTGACCGGCGGCGACTGGCAGAGCTGGGACGCCACCTGGTCGGCGGTGGTCGCGCACCGCGACTTCCTCGGCGAGGCCCGGCTCTTCCTGGCCCACGGCGGCGGCGTCCAGTCGGAGCCCCACTGGCTCGGGCCGGTGACGACCGCCGACGGGCTGGCCGTCTGGGAACGCGGCGGAGATGTCGACTACCGCCGGACCCGCCGGTTCCTCATCGCCTTCGAGGACGCCCCGATCGCCGACGCCTTCGTCCGGGGCCGGGGCGTGCACGAGATCCCGCCGCTGGCCCGCTATCTCCTGCACGCCGCCAAGATGCGCTACGAGCTCGGCGTCTGGCTCCGCGAGGGCGGCGGCCGGCCGATCCCCGGCACCTTCGACGCCGGGCGGCGCATCGCCGACGTCCGCCGGATGCGGCACACCGTGGAGACGGCCGTCGGCAACATGCTCCGGTCGGTCGACCTGCCGCCGCTGCTGCTCCAGGGCGGCCCGTTCGCCGACGACGCCGACCTGGCCCGATCGCTGACCGAACGGCTCGACGACGACGCGCGTTACCTGCACGACGCGATCGACCCGGCCGTCGTCGTGCCCGAGGTGCGGGGCCGCGACGTGTTCGTCGTGCACGGCCGCGACCTCCAGGCCCGCGACGCCGTCTTCACGCTGCTGCGGGCGCTCGACCTGCGTCCGCTGGAGGGGGAGACACTGGTCGCCCGGACGGGCGCCGTGTTGCTGGAGGCGCTGCCGTACGTCCAGGCGATCGTGGTGCTGATGACGCCCGACGACCTGGTCCGCCTGCACCCCGACTTCGGGCCCGAACGCGAGGTGTCCCAGGCGCGGCCCAACGTGCTCGTCGAGCTCGGCATGGCGTTCGCGCTGCGGCCGAAGAACCTGGTCGTGCTGACGTTCGGCGCGATGCGGCCGATCAGCGGCATCGACGGCCGCGACGTGGTGGCCGTCGCCGACGACGTGCTGTTCCGGACCCGGCTGGCGCACCGGCTCAAGCTGGCGGGTTGCCCCGTCGACCTGTCGGGCGGCGAGTGGCTGACGGCCGGCGACTTCGGCGACCAGGAGTCCTACCGGCGGGGCGTCGGCCACCACCTGCCGTGACGCGCTAGTGATCGGGAGGGCGGCCGGCGAAACCGCCCGACCAGGCCCACAGGTGCGCGCCGAGGCCGACGCCCACGGCGAGCCCCACCGGGAGCGCCATCGCGCCGAAGGCGCCCTTGAGGACGAAGGCCAGCACGGCGCCGGAGCCCAGGCTCACCACGGCGAGCAGCAACGACGGCCACGTGGACTCCGGGGGCACGGCCGAGACCCGTTCTCCCTCGTGCACGCGCCGGGCGCGGCCCGCCGGCCACAACCGGCCGCCGTCGGGGAGGTCGATGACGGCCCGGCGCAGCGGACCGCGGCCGAGACGGATGCGCACGATGGTGCCGTCGACCAGCCGTTCCAGGTCAGGGCTCCACAAGACGGGCTGGAGCAGCGTCTCGGGGTGCCCGGTGTCCCAGGTGTTGAGTTCCACCAGGTGCCGGCTGAGCAGCCGGTTCTCCATCCCGGCGGCCACGTCGCCGATCGGGGTCCGGTTCCGGGCCCGGGCGCGGATCACCGGCGCGTCGGTGGCCGAGGCGGTGAAGTAGGCGCGGACCGTCCAGCAGGCCAGCAGGAAGATCGCGACGGGGAGCAGGACGCTCCGGACCTCTCGCGGGGCGATCTCGAGTGCCGGAGGGCTGGGGTGGCCGCTCACATACTGGCCGTACACCTCTTCCGGATAGATCGTGCCGGCCGGGGTGAGGAGGAGCAGGCCGAAGCGGTCGCCGGGCTTGAACAGCGCCGGGTCGCGGACGGCGAAGCGGACGGACCGCTGCGCGCCCTGTCCGTCGCGGTAGGCCACGTCGATCTGGTCGGTGTCCTGGTCGATGCGGGAGACCGTCCCGGAGATCCCGAAATAGGCGGGTTCCCGGGCGATCAGGTGGTCGAGCGCGAGGATCGCGCCGCCGAGGCACAGCGTCATGACGGTCACGCCGACGGCGACGACGTGACCTCCGGAGTAACGCCCCATGCCTGGAAGACGAAGCATCACATTCCGGAGGTTCCGCCGAGAACTTGCCGATCTGCGCCCGGTTCTACCGCACCGGTGCGCGCCGGCTCCGGACCAGCACGAAGAACACCACGACCGCGGCGACGACCGCGCCGCCGATGATGCCGATCTGGAGCAGCGGCAGTTCCGAGGAGCTCTCCTCGGCCGCCACCGCGCGCTCGGCCATCTTGGCCGTCGTCAGCGGTTGGGTCGTGGGCACGTTGGCGACCTCGCCCGAGGTCACCTTGACGGAGGCCTGCGCCTTGCTCGGCTTGGTGGCCTTCACGGTGACCTTCCACTCGCCGTCCGGCAGCAGCTCGGACGGGTTGTAGAGGTTCTGGCCCTCGGGGGCCGACATCAGCGGCACCGGGCCGAACGTGCGGCTCCCGTCGGCGCTCTCCGCGAACAGGGTCGCGGTCAGGACCTCGGTGACGGGCGAGCCGTCCTTCTTCCAGGTCGCCAGGACGTTCACGTTACGGCCGCCGTCGCCGGCGACCTCGAGCTTGATCGGGCCGTCCGCCGCGGCCATGGCCTGCTGCGCGCCGAGCAGCAGGCCGAGACCGGCCAGCACGACGGCCAGGGCGTACCTCAGTGCCTTGTTCATTCGTGGGGGTCCCTTCAAAGCGAGTCGCGGTCGGCCGGAGGCCGGCCGTGGCTCGCGCTAGTGAATCTGCCTTGAAAACAGGCGGGTGCCCCGCGCGCACAACGGCGCGCGGGGCACCCTCTATCCAGGTTGTACTGCGACTACCGGTTAGACCGGGTTGCCGCCGTTCTCAACGATGAGCGCGTTGGCGTCACGGATGAGCGTGGCCTTCACGACGACGTTGGTCACGTTCTTCGGGTCGTTGACCGCCTCGATGAAGCGCGTGAGCTTCTTGACGATCTTCTTCTGGTCCCGCTCGCGCTCCTTGTTCTCCGACACCATGACCTTGTTGATGTCGTCCTGAAGCTTCGCGGCCGCGGTCGCGGTCAGCTGACCGGCGTCCTTGAAGCGCGAGATCAGGGCCGAGATGTCATCGGTCGAGGTGGTCGTCTTGAACGTGACGGACTGCGAGTAGGTGCCACCCGAGTTGGTGGTGACGGTCACGGTGAGCGTGTGCTCGCCGAGGCCGAGACGGTAGAGCTCCTGGACCGCACCGGACGTGACCGGCTGGCCGTCGAGGGTGCCCACGACGGTCTTGATGCCGGTGCCCGCGACCTCCCAGGCGAGGGTGACGTTGGTGCTGTCACCGTACGAGGCGCCCTCGGACACGCCCGAGATCAGGATCGTGGGCTCCGTGGGAGTCTCCTCGATCTTGATCGTGGCGGCCTTGGCCGTCTCGACGTTGCCCGCCTTGTCGGTGGCGCGGTACTGCAGGGTGTGGTCG
Organism: Herbidospora sakaeratensis; assembly: GCF_001570525.1. Taxonomy (GTDB): domain Bacteria; phylum Actinomycetota; class Actinomycetes; order Streptosporangiales; family Streptosporangiaceae; genus Herbidospora; species Herbidospora sakaeratensis. Next base: position 449,529 of record NZ_BBXC01000010.1, on the reverse strand, counting down.
CCGACACCGGTGACGTTGACCGCCGCGGTGTAGGTCGTCCAGGCGCCGCCGTCCAGGGCGTACTCGATCTTCTCGACACCCGAGGTGGCGTCGGTCGCCGCGAGAGCCACCGGAACCGTGCCCTGGCCCACCGGGAGGAAGTCCGCGGTGGTGACGGGAGCGGTCACGTCGAGCTTCAGCGCGAGCGACTTGGTCGCCTCGGTGTTGGCGGCCTTGTCCACCGACCGGTAGTTCACGGTGTGATTGCCGTCGCCGGCGACCGAGAACGCGGTGGTGTACGTGGTCCAGGCGCCGCCGTCGATCTGGTACTCGGTCTTGTCGACGCCGCTGCCACCCGAGTTGTCGGTGGCGGCGAGGTTGACCAGAACCGCCGAGGTGAACCAGCCGCTGGCGGCCGGAGCCGTCGGGGTGGTCGTGGCGGTCGTGGTCGGAGCGGTGGTGTCCACCGCGCCGGCCTTGGTCAGCTTGAAGTAGTCGAACTTGACCGTCTTGGCGGCCTGCTGGTTGGTGCCGATGGTGTAGACACCGATCTTCGGAGTGCCGACCGCGGTGTTGCTGACGGTCGCCGACATGTCGGTCCAGGTGGTGCCGTTGGTCGAGTACGAACCCTGGAAGACCGTGCCGGTCTTCTTCAGGCGCAGCCACACCACACCGGTGCCCGGGTTGGCGTTGGGCTGCGGGTTCTGGACGGTGCCGGCGACCTCGCTACGCAGCTCGACGCCACGCACCACGGTCGCGCCGGGCGCGTTGGTGGTGAGCAGGTCGAACTTCACGTAGTTGTCGTCGTCGGTGTACACCATCAGGCCGCCCTGCTGGTACTGCTCGCTCAGCGTGGAGGCGTCGACCTTCGTCTCCAGGGTCCAGTCGCCCGAGGGCGCGGTCTGGAGGATGAAGTTCTTCGGACCGGAGTTGCCGGTGCCGTAGATGTCGCCGGTGGTGGTGGTGAGCTCCAGGTTGCCGCCGGTGACCGTGGCGGTGGTGGAGTCCGGACGGACGATGGCGTTCCAGCGGCACGGGTCGATCGTGGTGCCGTTGAAGTCGTCGTTCGGGTCGGTCGAACCGGTGGCGGTGTCGTCCGGGGTGATGCTGAACCAGTCAAACTTGGCGTCCACGACCGTGCGCTGGCCGGTGCTCGCGAACGAGATGAGGCCGATGCGCGGGTTCGTGATCCCGGCCAGCTGCTTGGTCTCGGACATCGCCGTGAAGGTGGTGCCGTCGGCCGAGTAGGAGGCGTTCAGGTTGCTGCCGTTGCTGGAGAACCGGACGTAGAACGTGTCCGGGAAGGCGTCTCCGAGGTTGGAGGTGTTGCTCGCCGAGACCTCGTTGGGCGCGCCGGCCTCTTCGCGGATGAACTGGAAGATGCGCTGCGCGTGGTCGGGCGTCGCCGTGGCGGCGCGGCCCTGGATGACCATCTTGGCGTAGTTGTCGTCGTCGCCGTACACGACCAGACCGGCCTGCTGGTACTGCTGGTCGGCGCGCATGGTGACCTTGGCGGTCGCGGTCCAGGCGCCCTGCGGGAGGGGCTGGAGCACGATGTTGCTCACCGGCTGGGTGTTGCCGGTGTTGTAGATCTCGGTCGCGGAGGTCGGGATGACCAGCGAACCGTCGGCCACGCGCAGGTCCTGGTTCTCACGGAGAACCGACCAGCGGTTGCGGTCGAGGGTGCTGCCGAGGAAGTCGTCCGAGCGGCCCGAGAAGCAGGTGACGTTCGGAGCTTCGACCTTGACGTTGACCGAGGCGGAGTTCGACGAGCCCTTGGCGTCGGTCACCGTGACGGTGGCGACGTAGGTGCCCGGCGCGTTGTAGGTGTAGCTCGCGTTCGCCGTGGTGGGCTGAGCGGCGCCGGTGACGCCGAAGTTCCACTTGTACGTGAGCGGGGTGTCGCCGTCGGGGTCGGTCGCGGTGGAGGTGAAGTCCACCTTCAGCGGCGCGGTGCCCGTCAGCGGGGTGCCGGTCGCGGTGATCGTCGGGCGCTGGTTGTCGGTGACGCCCTTGCCGACGAAGTCGACCCAGTTGAAGTTGAGCAGGTAGTCGCCGTTACCGGCGGAGGCCGGCTTGCGGACGATGAAGTACAGCGGAGCGGTGGTCGTCGGGACGTTCGTCAGCGGGACCGAGACGTCCTTGAAGGTCTGCCAGCCACCCGTGGGGGTGATGTCGACCGAGCCGACCAGCGTGCCCGTGTTGGGGTTGCCGGTCTTGATCTGCACCGTGCCGCCGGGGCCGGCGGACGAGACGCGGAGGCTCACCGAGTCGATGCCCGACAGGTTCACCGGGTTGTAGGCCCAGAAGTCACCGTCGTTGGTGAAACCGATGTTCTGGTTTCCGCCCAGCGGGTCGGTGGTGGTCTCCAGCTGGACACCGGGGGTGTCCGTGCCGGTGCCGCCCTGAACCCGGCCGGTCTCGGTGAAGTGCTCGGCCTGCTTGCGCTTCGGCTGGAGGATGACCTCCGAACGGCCGGTCAGCGAACCGGCGCCACCCGCGCCACCCTGGTCGGCGTAGGTCGCCTCAAGGATGTAGTACAGGTTGTCGTTGATGCCGTGGCCGCTGTCCGACAGCGTCTGGATGGTGCCCGAGCAACCGGTCTTCTGGTCGAGCGGGTGGCCGTGGCTGTCGTGGCCCAGGTAGGCCTGCAGCTGCACCTTGGTGCAGTCGATCGTGCCGTCTTCGGCGTCGGTGGCGGTGATGGTGTACTTCACCTGGTCGCCGAACTCGAAGAACCCACCTGCCGGGGGCAGGGTGATGTTCACGACCGGGCGGGTGTTGCCGACCACGATCGGGACGTTGGCGTGCGCGGCGACGCCCTCGGCGTTCTTCACCGTGAGGACCGCGCTGTAGTTGCCGGCCTGGGTGTAGGTGTACGAGGGGTTGGCGGCGGTCGAGTCGACCGTGCCGTCGTCGTTGAAGTCCCACTCGATGGTGATGGGGTTGCCGTCGGGGTCGCGCGAACCCTCGCTGGAGAAGTTGACGGTCAGCGGAGCCGGGCCGTCGGTCTTGTCAGCGGTGATCTTCGCGATCGGCGGGCGGGCGCCCTTGACGTACTCGATGCGGTAGATGCCGGAGTCGGCGTTGTCGCCGCCGAAGCCCGAGCCCCACTCGACCAGGTACATCGCGCCGTCGTAACCGAACTTGATGTCCATGGGCCGGATGAAGCCCATGTCACGCAGGATACGGTTGATCTTGATCTGCTGGGTGCCGGCGTCGTTCATCTGGAACGAGAACAGCGTGTTGTTGTTCCACTCACCGAAGATGGCCTTGCCATCCCAGTAAGCCGGCCACTTCACCGGCGAGGCGAGCGCCTCGTCGTAGCGGTAGACCGGACCGGCCATCGGCGCGCCGCCGTTGAGCTCGGGGAAGTTGTTCTGGTCGACCGCGCTGGTGTACCAGATGCTCGCGGCCTTGGCGGCCGGGAGGTTGGTCAGACCGGTGTTGTTCGGCGACTCGTTGACCGGCGCGGCGCAGTTGAACGCCGAGCCCGAGGTCCGGGTCTGGAAGTTGTAGTCGATGTACGGCGTGTTGTTGCCCACGCAGTACGGCCAGCCGTAGTTGCCGGGCGCGGAGAGCGCGTTCCACTCGACCGTGCCGCGCGGGCCACGGGTGGCGCTGGCGGAACCGGAGTCGGGTCCGTAGTCGGCGACCATGACGTTGCCGGTCTTCGGGTCGATGCCGATGCGGAACGGGTTGCGGAAGCCCATGCCGTAGATCTCGGGCTTGGTCTTCTCGGTGCCCGGCGGGAACAGGTTGCCCGCGGGGATGGTGTAGGTGCCGTCGGCCTGCGGGGTGATGCGCAGCACCTTGCCGCTCAGGTCGTTGGTGTTGCCCGAGGAACGCTGGGCGTCCCAGGAGGAACGGCCGCTGCCCTCGTCGATCGGCGTGAAGCCGTCCGAGGCGAACGGGTTGGTGTTGTCACCGGTGCCCAGCCACAGGTCGCCCGTCTTGTGGTCCATGAGCATGCCGCCGCCGTGGTGGCAGCACTCGGCCCGCTGGACCGGGACGTTGAGGATGACCTTCTCGGAGGAGAAGTCGATCGCGTCGCCCACGATGGTGAAGCGGCTCAGCCGGTCGACGTTGCCGCCGCTGGCCGGCGAGTAGAACAGGTACAGCCAGCTGGTGGTGTCGAAGTTCCGGTCGAGCGCCAGACCGAGGAGGCCCGACTCGTTCGCGGTGAAGACGTTCATCTTGCCGGCGGTGACAGTGCCACCGGAGGGCTTGATGATCTTGACGTCACCGAGACGGTCGATGTAGAAGACCCGCCCGTCCTTGGCGATGTCGGTCATCATCGGGTTCGACGTGTTGGTGTCGAGGGCGACCTTCTCGTAGCTCCCGGTCAGGGAGGCGGAGCAGTCGGCCTTCTCGACGCCGGCGGCGGTACGGATACCACCGAGCAGCATCTTGGTGAAGTTGGCCTCGACGTAGCTTTCCTTGGTGTGACCAAGGCCGGTGTACCAGGAACGGCCGCCGTCGAAGTCCTGACACCAGGAGATCGGGTGGTCGATGCCCTGGGTGGAGCCGGTGTACGACTTCTGGTTCAGCGACTGCAGGACGTGCACCGCGTTGCGCGGGTTCGCCTGGAAGTCATACCACTCGTCGGTCCGGGTCCACGAGGTCGGCAGGTGCGAGGTCGACGGGTGCGCCTTGTCCTCGTTGACGATCGTGGCCTGCTGGATGGCGGGGTGCGACTTGAAGTACGCGCCGACCAGCTGCCGGTACCAGTCCCAGCTGTAACCGCCGTCGGAGGCGGCGTGGATGCCCACGAAGCCGCCGCCGGCCTTGATGTAACGCTCGAAGGCGGCCTTCTGGTCCGCCGTGCTCACCGGGTCGCCGGTGGTCGAGTTGAAGATGACGGCCTTGTACTGCGCCAGGTTGGCGTCAGTGAACTGGGCGCTGTCCTCGGTCACGTCGACCGCGAAGTTGTTCTCGGTGCCGAGCTTCTGGATGGCCGCGATGCCGTCGGGGATCGCGTCGTGCCGGAAGCCGGTCGTCTTCGAGAAGACGAGGACCTTGAACTCGGGTTCAGCGGCTGCGCTGGCCGGAGCAGCGGAGAAGGCCAGGACGGGCATGGGCAGCATGAGGGCTGCCGACGCGACCGCCACGGTCCGGCGCAGAGAGACTTTTCTCTTGAAAGGCAGGATCTCGGAGAGCCTGGCCCACGTTCGAGAACGTGGTGACATGGGGAATCCCTTTCCTGACTGGGGATGTCAGGCAAGCGAGCGCCGCCTCGCTGGTGCCACTTGTGTTACATGGGGGGTGTTGCGGTACTGCACGGGCTGGAGGGTGCCACCTCCAGGCTTGTGGGGCCGGCGCCGTCAGTGAGGCGCCAGCCGGGGAATCGGATCAGGGATCATGGTCGGATGGTCGATGAGCCGATTGACGACCACGCTCGCGGCGCCGCGCGCGGCGGCCCCGAAACCGAGGTCGGAGGCGACGAACCGGCACTGGCTGGCTGATCGGGCCACCACCAGCCGTTCCAGTTCGGCCTGCGCGGGCGGCAGCAGCCATTCGGCGAGCGTGGCGAAGTAACCGCCGACGACGATGACACGCGGGTTGAACAGGTTGGCGAGGATCGAGCCGCCGAGCCCGAGCCACTTGCCCACCTGTGCGACCGCCGCAGCCATCCGGCTGTCGCCCGCGGTCAGTCCTCTGGCGATCTCGATCGCCCGCTCCTCCGGGTCGGAGGCCGGGAGCGAGGTCTCCGGGTGTGCCGCTTTCATGAGGGCGGCGAGGCCCACCTTGGTCTCCAGGCAGCCGTGCCTCCCGCAACCACAGCGGGAGCCGCCCGGGTCGACCGGCAGGTGGCCGATCTCGCCGGAGAAGCCGTCCGCGCCGCGGAGCAGCTTCCCTTCCAGGACGATGCCGCCGCCCACGCCGACCTCGCCCGTCAGGTAGACGAGGTGGGACGTGCCCGCGGCGACACCGGACGTGTGTTCGGCCAGTGCCGCGAGATTCGCGTCGTTGTCGACCGTGACGGGAACGCGCCACGGTCCGAGGGCCGCCGAGAGCCGTGCGGCCAGGGGGAGATCGTGCCAGCCCAGGTTCGGGGCGAGGGTGACGACGCCATTCGCCACGTCGACCAGACCGGGGACCGCCACGCTCAGCCCGGCGGGGGTGGCCCCCGCCGTCTTCATCGCCTCGACGGCCTCCAGAGCCACGCGGCCGAGCTGGCGCAGGGAGAGATCGGGGCCGCCGGCCATGGCGTCGAAGGCGATGCGCCGTTCGACGAGGACCTGGCCGCTGAGGTCGGACCCGTGCGCGGAGATGTAGTCGACATTTATCTCCAAACCCAGCGCGCCGACGTGGGCGCCGTGCAGTGTCACCGGCCGCCGGGGGCGGCCGATCGCGCCGGCGTGCTCGGTGCCGGTCTCCCGGACGAGTCGCCGGTCGAGGAGTTCGGCCACCAGGTTGGAGACCGTGGCCCGGTGCAAACCGGTGGCCTCCGCGATGTCGGCCCGGGATTGCGCCGGGTGATCGCGCAGGTGGCGTAAGACGAGGGAAAGGTTGGTCTGCCGGAGCATCGGTGCGCTGCTCGGCAGGGCGGTGCCGGCCGCGCGGGCGCTGCGGTGTGGATGCGTCACGCGGTCACCGCCTTTCATTTGTCTCGGCAATCAATTAATGAGGTTTGTAACACGCACGTGTCTGGAGCGCACCGTGTGAACGGATAACGAGTTGACATCGACGAAAAGACGCAGGTCACAGCGTTGTGCACCGCGTAACTGGACCGTTACAAAATGAGGCGTTCAGCATCGGTGGCCGCGCAACCCTTTAGTTTGGCTACCCGTTCAAACCAATCCGCCTGAGCTTGGCGGCGGCCGGTGAGTCTGCTGTGGCGGTGTAGACCAGCAGTGACTGGCTCTGGTCGGGATCGACCAGAATCTGGCAGTCGAGGTCGAGCGCACCCGTCGTGACGTGCACGAACCGCTTCCTGGCGCACACCGGGCCGGGCACCGGGTGCGCACGCCAGAGCGCGGCGAACTCGGGGCTGCGGGCCAGCAGCGCCCGGACGATCTCCCCCGCGCGGGAGCTCTCGCCGTCACGCGTGTGGATGCGGAGAAGGTCGGCGACCAGTTCCCGGCCCACCGTGGCGTGGTCTTCGGGCGGATGAATCTTTCGTACCGCCGGATCGTCGAACCACCGGTAGTGGAGGCTGGCCGAGAGGCCCTCGTAGGCGAGGCCGTCGCCGAGGAGCTCGCGCGCCAGCGGGGTCTGGCGGAGGGTCTCGCCCAGGTCGGTGACCACGAGCGCGGCGGCGTCGGGCGGGAGGTTGTCGAAGATCCGCGCCATGCCCGGATTGACGCTGCGCGCGGGCTTCGCCCGCGGCTTGACGGGGTATCCGCCGAGGCGGAACAGGTGGTCGCGCTCCTGGTCGGTGAGCCGCAGGGCGCGGGCGATGGCGGCGAGCAGCTGCTCCGACGGCTGCGGGCCGCGCTGCTGCTCGATCCGGCTGTAGTAGTCGGTCGACATGGCCGACAGGGCCGCGACCTCCTCACGGCGCAGCCCGCCCGTCCGGCGGCGGGAGCCTCTCGGCAGGCCCACGTCCTCGGGCTGGAGCGCCGCGCGCCGGGTGCGCAGGAAGTCGGCGAGTCTGGCCCGTTGCATGTCCAGGTCAACACGCTCCGGACCTGGGCTGATTCCGCTCAGGCACGGACACTTCGTCCCTGGATGCGGATCGCCGCGCCCGGCAGCTTCGATGACATGACAAACATCCCCGTGTTCAACCCCGCCACCGGCGACGTGGTCGCCGAGGTGCCCGCCGGCACCGCCGCCGACGTCGACCGGGCGGTGGCCGCCGCCCGCGCCGCCCTCCCCGCCTGGGCCGCGACCGACCCCCTCGACCGGGCGGCGATCGTCGGCCGCGTCGGGGCGGGCATCGCCGCCCGTGCCGACGAGCTGGCCGCCCTCATCACCGCCGAGATGGGCGCGCCGATCAGCCTGGCGCGCACGGCGCAGATCCAGTTCCCGGTGGCCGTCGCCCAGTCGTTCGCCGCCCTCGCGGAGACCTTCGCCTGGACCGAGACCATCGGCACCTCGCTGGTCGTCCGGGAGCCGATCGGCGTCGTCGGCGCGATCACCCCGTGGAACTTCCCGCTCCAGCAGATCGTCTCCAAGCTCGCTCCCGCGCTGGTCGCCGGCGACACGGTGGTCTGGAAGCCGTCGGAGATCGCGCCGCTCACGGCGCGGGTGCTGGCCGAGATCACCGCCGAGGCCGGCCTGCCGGCCGGCGTCTTCACGGTCGTGTACGGCACCGGCGACGTCGTCGGCGAAGCCATCTCGGCCCACCCCGGCATCGACATGATCTCCTTCACCGGCTCGACCCGGGCCGGCCGCCGGATCGGCGCGGTGGCCGCCGAGACGGTCAAGCGGGTCGCCCTGGAACTGGGCGGCAAGGGCGCCAACGTGATCCTCGACGGCGCCGACCTCGACACGGCCGTCGCCCACGGCGTGGCCATGTCCTTCACCAACGGCGGCCAGGTCTGCGGCTCGTGGCCCCGGCTGCTGGTGCCCGCCCACCTCCAGGAGGAGGTCGTCGCGCGGGCGGTGGCGATCGCCGAGACGTACACCGTCGGCGACCCTCTCCTGGAGACCACGATGATCGGCCCGATGGCGTCGGAGCAGCACCGCGACAAGGTCCACGGCTACATCGAGCGGGGCGTCGCCGACGGCGCCCGCCTGGTCTTCGGCGGCCCCGGACGCCCCTACGACACGGGCGCCTACGTCCACCCCACGATCTTCGCCGACGTCGACCCCGCCTCGGCGATCGCCCAGGAGGAGATCTTCGGGCCGGTGATGACGGTCATCCCCTACCACGACGCCGAGGAGGCCGTCGCCATCGCCAACGGCACCAGCTACGGCCTGACCAGCGGCGTCTTCGGCCCCGACGAGGAGGCCCGCGCGGTCGCCCGGCGGATCAGGGCCGGGCAGGTCGACGTCAACGGCGGCCACTGGAACGCCCTGGCCCCGTTCGGCGGCTACCGCCAGTCGGGCAACGGGCGCGAGTTCGGCAGGTTCGGGCTGGAGGAGTTCCTGGAGGTCAAGTCGATCCAGCTCTGAGTGTTTATCGGATATCTCTACCGGCAGCGAGGTTCCGGGCCGTAACCGCCATTCTCCACAGGTCATCAAATAGGGCCTGACCTGCGATATCGGCCCGGCGAATTTCTCATCTGGTTAAAGCGACGATATGAGTACGGGGGTACTCAAGCGCCTCCCGCCACCCCATGGTGAGATGTGCCGAAGCTCAGGGCACGCCGGGAGGACTTGCATGCCGGAATATCGAGCACCAGGCGTTTACGTCGAGGAGACGACCGCCACCGGCCCCGTCTCCGGGGTCGGCACGAGCACGGCGGCGTTCATCGGCCCGGCCCTGCGCGGGCCCACCGGACGAGCCGTGAAGATCACCAACTGGACGCAGTTCACCGCCCAGTTCGGCGAGTACGTCACCGCCCCGCGCCGCTACCTGGCCCACGCCGTGCGCGGCTTCTTCGACAACGGCGGCTCGGTCGCCTACGTGGTGCGCGTCGGCACGGCCACCCGGGCGGCCCTGGAACTGCGGGACCGGGGCACCCCTTCGGCCGTCACCCTGGTGGTGCGGGCGCGGGACGACGGCCCCGCGGGCAACACGATCAGGGTCGCCGTCCGGGCCACCCAGATCGTGACCGGCGCCAAGGTGCTCCAGGTCAGGGTGGAGCACGCCTCGGCCGCCGGGAACCTCGTGACGCTGCCGTCGGCGCAGGAGGCCCGGCGGTTCACGCCCGGCGACCTGGTGGACATCGACGGCACGGTCGCGGAGGTCGAGCGGATCAGGGGCGAGCAGCTCGTCCTGACCGCGCCGCTGGCCACCGCCGTCCAGGACAAGACGGTGCGCACCGCCGACCTCGCGGCGGGCCAGCGGCGGTTCCGGGTGGACAAGCCGCAGGGCGTCGAACGGGGCACCGTGCTCACCCTCCAGCAGGGCGCCACGACCGAGTCGGTGGTGGTCGAGCGGGCCGCCGGCGACGTCGTCGAGATCGGCGCCGCGCTGGCCAACTCCTACCCCGGGACACCCTCGGTGACCTCGGCGGAGTTCACCCTGGACGTCACGGGCCCCGGCGGGGTGCAGACGTTCGAGAACCTGTCGATGGACCCCCGCCACAGCCGCCACTTCGCCGGGGTGCTGTCCTCGCCTCTGGTCGAGGTGGTGCTGCCGGACGAACCCGGCACGCACGCCGCGCCATCCAACCTGCCCGCCGCCCTGACGGCCACCCCGCTGGCCGGCGGCACCGCCGACCGGCTCGACGGGGTCGACGCCGCCTCCTACGAGGCGGCGCTGACCGCGCTGGAACGGGTCGACGACGTCACCGTGGTCTGCGTGCCCGACGCGGTGAACCTGGTCACCGTGCAGCAGAAAGTGGTCGAGCACTGCGAGAGGATGGGCGACCGCTTCGCCGTGCTGGACGCCCCCGACGCCCTCTCCCCGCTGGCCGACGGCGGGGTGCTGGGAGTCAGGGAACAGCTGACCTCGGAACGCGGCTACGCCGCCCTCTACTACCCGTGGCTGGTGATCTCCGACCCGGCGGGGCGCGGCACCTTCGCGGTGCCCCCCTCGGGTCACCTGGCCGGGGTCTACGCGCGCAGCGACGCCCGGCACGGAGTGCACAAGGCGCCGGCCAACGAACCGGTCGCCGGGGCGTTCGGCGTGACGCGCGCACTGGACGCGGCCGAGCTCGGCGAGCTGAACGACGCGGGGGTCAACGTGATCCAGGCCTTCGCCGGCAACGCCCGCCCAATGGTGTGGGGCGCCAGGACCACCGCGCCCCGGCACGAGACGGCCTGGCGCTACGTCAACGTGCGGCGGTTGTTCCTGTTCATCGAGGAGTCGCTCCAGGAGGGGCTGCGCTGGGCCGTCTTCCAGCCCAACGACCTGTCGCTCCGCAAACGGGTCGAGCGCACGGTCAGCGAGTTCCTCACCCGCGTGTGGACGGACGGCGCGCTGTTCGGCGCCACCGCGGCCGAGGCCTTCCACGTGAAGATCGACGACGAGAACAACCCACCCGCCGTACGCGACCTCGGGCGGCTCGTGGTGGACATCGGGGTCGCGCCGGTCCGGCCCGCGGAGTTCGTGGTGGTGCGGATCGGCATGTCGCAGGGCGGTTCCCAGGTGCAGGAGGGCTAGGCCGCGATGGCGCAGACAGGGGTACGGGTCGACCCGTACGTGAACTTCAACTTCCTCGTCGAGCTGGACGGCATCGCCCAGGCCAGCTTCACCGAGTGCAGTGGCATCGAGTCGGTCACCGAGGTGGTCGAGAACCGGGAGGGCGGCCACAACACGACCGTGCGCAAGGCCCCCGGCAAGACCACCTACTCCGACATCACCCTCAAGTGGGGGCTGACCGACTCCACCGAGTTGTGGGAGTGGCGGCAGTCGATCATCGAGGGCCGGGTGCGGCGCAAGAACGGCTCGATCGTCGTGTACGACCTGGCCAACCGCACCGAGGTGGTGCGCTGGAACTTCGTCAACGCCTGGCCGACCAAGTGGGAGGGCCCGGCCTTCAACGCCACCGGCCACGAGATCGCGGTGGAGACCCTGGTCCTGGTGCACGAGGGCATCGTGCGGGCGGTGTGAGCGTGTCGGCCTTCAGCACGGAGTACGCGTTCACGCTGCCGCTGGGCTACCTCGACGCCGAGGGCACCCTGCACCGCGACGGGGTCATGCGGCTGGCCACGGCCGCCGACGAGATCCTGCCGATGAAGGACCCGAGGGTGCGGGCGCTGCCGACGTACCTGATCGTGATCCTGCTGGCCCGGGTGGTGGTGCGGCTCGGCAGCCTGACCGAGGTCAACCCCGCCGTCGTCGAAGGGTTGTTCTCGCAGGACCTCACCTATCTCCAGGAGCTCTACAACCGCCTCAACGGGCTGACGTCGCCGCTGGTGGCGGTGAGCTGCCCGCACTGCGAGGCGGGGTTCGAGATGGAGGCTCCCCTGCCGGGGGAATCCGCGGCTACCCCCTGGACCGGGTCTACCAGGAGGTCGCCCGACTCGGACGTCACGTCCACTGGACCCACACCGAGCTGATGAACCTCGACCACGCCGAGCGCCGCCGCTGGTTGCGCACGGTGCTCGACCAGGCCGAGAGGGGGTGAGCGACGCATGGACCACGAGAAGACCGCCGGGCAGCGGCTGGCCGTTCAGGCCGGCGCGCTGCGGGCCCGCCGGACCGCCGCGCCGGGCTGGCTGGGCCCGCTCGCGCGGGTGCTGGACCGGGAGCGCGCGTTTCCGGTGCCCGGCGACAGCCCGCGCCGCCGGACCGAGGTCCGGGTGCCGCCGCTCGGCCACGACCCCGCGCCGTCGACGCCGGAGTGGCCGGAGTGGCCGGTGCGGGACCCGGCTCCCGGCCGGCCGGGCCGCCCGCTGCGGGGGGATGTGCGCGAACGGCTGCTCCCCGTCGTGGGGCCCGCGATCGATCGGGTCCGCGTGCACGACGACGCGCACGCGGCGCGGGTCGCGGCGGCGCACGCCGCGGACGCGGTCACCCTCGGCACGGAGATCTTCCTCGGCCGCCCCGAGTCGGCCCGGCCCGAGAGCCTGGCGCTGCTCGCGCACGAGGTCTGGCACGCCACCGAGCCGGACCGCACCGGCGGCGCGCCGCACCGGGCCACCGCCGAGGGAAGGGCCGGGGAGGAGCGGGCCGCGCTCGCCGTCGAGCACGCCCACCACGCCCCGGCGTCACCGAGGTCCCCGGCCCTCCCCGGCTGGTCGCCGCCCGCCCCGGCGTCCGGAGCCGGCACGGCAGGCTGGACGGCCGCGGCCACGCCGTCCCCGGCGGCCTCCTCCCCCGCCGCCCGGCCGATGACGGCGCGCACCGACCGGCCCGGCGTGGTGCCCGCCTCCTCCGCCGCCGCCACGCTCGACCCGGGCACGCTGCGCGCGATGGTGCGTGAGGTGCTGCGCGGCGAACTGCGCGAGCAGGGCTCCCGCCAGCTCCGCGCCGACCTCGCGATCGAGCTGGAACGGGGGGCCTGAGGATGGCCGCGCAACTCGCCAAGGCGCTCGTCGTCGACACCGGGAGCGGCGAACGGCTGCAGGTCATGTACAACCCGGAGGAGTACCGGATCGAGCAGGGCAACGAGCTGGCCGAGATCGGCGTGCCCGGCCTGGCCGCCTCGCCCGTCCAGTACGTGCGCGGCCGGACCCGCACCCTGACCATGGACCTGTACTTCGACACCTACGAGCAGCAGAGCGACGTCAGGGCGCACACCAACGGCCTGGTGCGGCTGCTGCACCCGGCGCCGCGCACGTTCGCCCCGCCGGTGTTGCTGTTCGTGATGGGCCGCTTCTCCTTCCGGTGCGTGCTGGCCCAGGCCGACCAGCGCTTCACCATGTTCCTGCCGGACGGCACGCCGGTCCGGGCCCGGGTGTCGGTCACCTTCCGCGAGTACACCGAGGTGGAGTTCGAGACGCGGCGCGGCCTGTTCGCCGGGGCTCCGGCGCTGCACACGGTCACCGACAGGGACACCCTGCCCGGCCTGGCCGCCGCCTACCTCGGCGACCCGGGCCGGTGGCGTGAGATCGCCGGCGCCAACGACCTGCTCGACCCGCTGCGCCTGCCGTCCGGCCGGCCCCTCGTCATCCCGGAACGGTGAGCCGTGGACACCCTGGCCCCCCGGGCGGACGTCCGCGTCAGTGGCGTCACGCTGTCGGCCGACGTCAGCCGCCATCTGCTCAGCGTGCGCTACGACAACTCGCTGGAACTGGCCGACATGTTCACCGTCGTGCTGGACAACAGCGGCAACCGCTTCACCGACTCCCCGCTGTTCGAGCTCGGCAAGAACGTCGAGATCCACATCGGCTACGGCGACCGGCTCACCCCGATGATGCTCGGCGAGATCGCCTCGATCGAACCCGACTTCCCCGAGTCGGGCGCGCCCACCTTCACCATCCGCGGCTACGACAAGTCGCACCGGCTGCGGCACGAGATGCCCGACCGGCCGGCCTTCCGCTTCACCAACGACAGCGCGATCGCCGCGCAGATCGCCCTGGAGGCCGGGCTGATCCCGGTGGTGGACCCGGCGCCCTTCCCGCACAAGGTGCTGCACCGGGCCTCCACCGACATGGCGCTGCTCAAGGAGCGCGCCGCCGTGAACTTCTTCGACGTGTACGTCTGGTGGGACAAGCTCTACTTCCGGTTCCCCCGCCCGCAGACCGAGGCGCTGGTCCTGGAGTGGGGCACGAACCTGTCGTCCTTCAGCCCCCGGGTCAGCAACGCGGGCATGGCCGGCCTCCAGGTGGTGCGCGGCTACAGCCAGGAGCTGGCGCAGAGCATCGTCGGCGTGATGAGCGCCACCGCGCTCGACCTCGACTCGATCCTGGAGCGGCTGGGCAGCGCCGCGCTCGGCGCGCTCACCGGGCTGGGCCGCCGTGTGGTGCGCGGACGCCCGGTCTCCACCCCGCTGGACGCGGTCGCGCTCGCCAAGTCCCTCCTCCAGCAACTCCTGGAGGGCATGTACGAGGCCACCGGCGCCTGCATGGGCCTGCCGGACCTGCGCGCCGGCCGGTTCGTCTCGGTGCGCGGGGTGGGCCGCCGCTTCAGCGGGGTCTACCGGCTCAAGCGGGTCGTGCACACGCTGGACGGGCGCGGTTACCGCACCGAGTTCGAGGTCACCCAGAAGGCCGGGGCGCACGTCGTGCAACTGCTGCGCAAAGCGCTGTCCGAGGACCCGCCGCCCGACCGCGGCGAGTCCCCGCAGGGCGTCGTGGTGGCCGAGGTGGTCGCCGCCGACCCGCTCCGGTACGAGGTGGCGCTGCGTTTCCCCTGGTTCTCCGACATCCCCGACGTGGTGACCGCGCCGGTGGCCACGCCGATGGCCGGGGTCGCCGCCGGCCTGTTCTGCCTGCCCGACGCCGGCGACCAGGTGCTGGTGGCCTTCGAGCACGGCGACTTCAACCGGCCGTACGTGATCGGCTCGTTGTGGAGCACCACCACCCCCAAGCCGGTGATCGCCCCGCCGGGGGTCAACACCGTGCGCACCCTCACCACGCCCGGCGGGCACCACATCACGTTCGACGACACGCCGGGCCTGGAGAAGATCGTTTTGGAGCACAAGACGGGCAGCTCGCTCACCTTCACCGCCACGGGCGACATCGAGATCGTCGCCAACAACGTCAAGGTCAAGGTGATGGGCACGATGGACGTCGGCGGGCCGGTATGAGCGGCGCGGTGCTGACCACGGCGGGCGTCTTCACCTGCGACCACCAGGGCACGGCGGCCCCCGTGTCCGCGCACCGGCTGACCGTGGGCGGCGCACCGGTGCTGACCGGGGCCGACCTGACGGGCGCCGCGGTGTCGGCGTGCGTCCAGCCGGACCAGGCGGGGCCTCCCCTCACCAGGACGTGCCGGGCCGTGCTCCAGGTGAACGCCGGGCACGCGCTCCGGCTGACCGTCGGCGGCGTGCCCGTGCTCACCGCCACCGGCTTCGCCGCGCTGACCGACGGCCAGAACGCCCAGCCGGCCGTGCCGCCGCACGTGCCGCCACCCGTCCCGCCGGGCACGCCGTTGTCCCCGCGCCTGACGGCGACGGCCGGTCAGCTCCGGCTGAGGGGAGAGTGAACGTGGAGAGCAGAGGCGTGGCGTTCCCGGTGCGCGTGGACGCCACCGGCGGCATCGCCGAATCCGCAGGAGGGGAACGCATCCGGCAGTCGATCCAGGTCATCCTGGGCACCCGGCCGGGAGAGCGGGTCATGCGCCCGGATTTCGGCTGCGAGCTGCACAGCCTGGCCTTCGCGCCCAACACCCCCGCCACCGCGAACCTGGCCCGGCACTACGTCGAGTCGGCGCTGGCCCGGTGGGAGCCGAGAATCGAGGTCGCCGGGGTGAACGTGGCCAACGACCTCCGGGCGGGATCGCTGGTGATCACGGTCGGCTACCGAATCCGGGGCGCCGGCGACGAACGCGTCCTCACCCTGCCGTTCTCGCTGGAGCAGCCGTCATGAGCGCGCACCGCGGCCGCCCGCTACCGCCCGACCTGGACGACCGCCGCTGGGCGGACCTGGTCGAGGAGGCCAAGGAGCTGATCGGCCACTACGCGCCGCAGTGGACCGACCGGGGACCCGGCGATCCCGGCATCGCCCTGGTCGAGCTGTTCGCCTGGCTTGTCGAGGGCCTCATCTACCGGCTCAACCAGGTGCCGGAGAAGAACTACGTCGCCTTCCTGAACCTGCTCGGCGTCACCCGGCGGCCGGCCACGCCCGCGCGCACGCTGCTGACCTTCACCGCCCAGGCCGGGCAGAGCGCGCTGGTGCCCGCGGGGACGTGGGTGCAGACCGGCGGCGGCGAGTCCCAGGCGCCGGTGGTCTTCCAGACCGAGGCCGAACTGCTGGCCCCGGCCTCGGGCCTGTCGATGGCCGTGCGCTACGACGCACCGCCCGCGCCCGCCGCCGCCCACGCCGTCGACACGACCGGCGCGCCAGGCGATGTCGAGGTGCGGGTCGCCGACGGCGGCACCGGCTACCTGCTGCTCGGCTTCGACCCCGCCTTCACCCAGCCCGTCGAGCGCCTGGAGCTCTACGCCGAGCCCGGCCGGCCGCCGTCGGGCGAACCGGCCACGGTGAGCTGGGTCTTCTCCGCCGGCGGCGCCGATCCCGCGGCCTGGCCCGTGCTGGCCGTCGAACAGGACGGCAGCCACGGGCTCACCCAGGGCGGGCAGGTCCGGCTGAAGTTGCCCGCCACCCCCGTGTGGGCCGCCGTGGACCCCGCCGGCTGGCCCTTCCCGGCGGAGGGCCCCCGGCCGGAGGCGGGGCGGCCCCGCCGGTGGATCGGGCTGAAGGTGCACAACGAGAAGGAGGCGGGCCAGCCCTCCGGCGACGCCCTGGTCGAGGTGCGGCACCTGCTGCCCGGCACGGTCCCCGCCACCACCGCCCCGACGGCGGGCCGGGACGTCGCCGAGGCCGTCGGCACGGCGGGGCGCGCTCCCCGCCAGGTGTTCGAGCTGCGCAACCGGCCGGTGTACCGGCGGCCGGGGCTCTCGCCGTACGACCACGTCAAGATCATGGTGGACGGCGAGCCGTGGGAGCTCGCCGAGGAGCGGGCGGCCGGGCGGGACCGGGCCGTCCGGCTCGACCCGGTGACCGGGGAGGTGATCTTCGGCGAGGTGGGGGCCACGCCGCCGCAGGGCGCCGCGATCACCGCCGTCTACCGCCATGTCGGCGCGGGCGCGGCGGGCAACGTGCTGCCGGGCACGGTCACCACGCTCGCCGAGGGGGTGCCCGGCGTCGTCTCGGTGGGCAACCCGGTACGCGGCGCCGGCGGCGTCGACGAGGAGCCGATCGAGGAGACCAAGAGCCGCGCCCCGCAACTGCTGCGCACCCGCGACCGGGCCATCACCGTCGCGGACTACGAGTTCCTGGCCCGGCAGGTGCCCGGGGTGGCCGTCGCCCGCTGCCTGGCACCCCGCGTGCAGGACCAGCGCCACCCCAACGGGGCCTGGCAGAAGGGCGATCCGTGGACGTTCGCGGCGATCTCCCGCGCTCCCGGGCACGTGAACCTCATCGTGGCGCCGGATCTGGGGCTGGACGAGCCCCAGCCGAAGCCGCCGGTGGCGCTCGTCCAGGACGTGATCGCCGCCCTGGACCCGCGCCGTGAGGTGACCGCGCTGCTCCAGGTGCACCTGCCCCGCTACCTCCCGGTGGAGGTCACCGCGGACCTGCGCGTCTTCAAACGGGCCGTGGACATGCAGCTCGCCCCCGGCGGCCACGCCGCCGAGACGGTGCGGCTCAGGGAGCGGGTGGCCCGTTTCCTGCACCCGGTGCACGGCGGCCCCGACGGGCGCGGCTGGCAGGTCGGCCAGAGCCTCTACCTGCCCGACATGTACCAGGCGGTGCAGCCGGACAGCGTGATCGGCTACCTCGCCGACCTGCGCATGCGGCCGGTCCAGCGGCCGCCCTACCACCCGGCGGGCGAAGCCTGGGACCAGAACGTGCACCGGCCCTTCGAGCTGCCGGGCGGCTTCGGCCCCCAGGTCCGGGTGACCGACTACGAGCTGATCTGCTTCAGCGGCACCTGCACCGTGACGGGAGCGGAGGAGTGAGCGGCTACCTCGACCACCTGCCCGCCGTGTTGCGGTCGAAGGACCTCGCCGACCTGCTGGACGTCTTCGAGAAGACGCTCTCGGGCATCGACGACGGCGTGGCCACGCCCGGCGCGCCGCTCGCCCCGCTCATCGAGGCCCTGCCCGACCTGTACGACCCCGCCCGCACCCGGCCGGAGTTCCTGCCCTGGCTGGCCGGATGGCTCGGGTTCGAGCTGCCGCCCGGCTGGACCGTGGCCCAGCGGCGGCGGGTGGTCGCCGGGGTCATGGGCCTGCACCTGCGGCGCGGCACCCACCAGGGCCTGGCCGAGCTGCTCGACCTGGCCGTGCCGGTGGCCGGTCGGCAACGGGTCACCGTCGACGCCGGCGCCAAGGTGCTGTTCGCCCGCCCGGCTCCCGGGGCGCCGGCCCGGGTGCACACGCTGCTCTCCCAAGGGCCCTACCTGCGCCCGGACCGTACCCTCGCCCACTCCGGCCTGGTCAGCCCGCAGTGCCTCGCGACGACCCCGGCCGGCGACCTGCTCGTGGGCGACGCGGGCGGCATCGGCCGCAGCCCCGCGCCCGGCCTGTGGCGCGTCACCAGGACCGGCGCCTACGCCGACCACACCGGCGCGCCGCCGGCGCCCCGCCCGCTCGGCTCCGCCGCCTGGAACCTGACCACACCGGTGGCCGTCGCCGTCGAGGCGACCCCGGCGGGCTGGGCGGCGTACGTGCTGGACGTGCAGCAGACCGGGTTGCGGTTGTCGAGGCTCACCTCGGCCGCCCCGTTCCAGGAGGAGACGCTGGCGCTGCACGCCTCCGTCCAGACGGTCGTGGACATCCCGGCGGCCGTCGTGCACCAGGGGAAGCTGCTGATCCTCAACCGGAAGGACCGGCGCGTCGTCGAGGTCGACCCGGCCGCCCCCTCGGCCCCGCCGCGCACGATCGCCCTGCCGGGACTGACCTCGCCCCGCTCCATGACCGTCGCCCCGGACGGCCGCCTGGTCGTCGGCGACGCCCGCCCCGACACCCCCGCCGAGTTGTTCCTGGTCGACGCCGCGGGCGCGACCGCCCCGATGCCGCTGCTGGCGGCCGTGGCCGGCAACCCGCTGCTCGCGCCGTACGCCGTGCTCCACGAGGACAGCCACGTCCTGCTGGTCCTCGACGTCGGGCTCCAGCCCGACCAGGACCCCGCCCGCCCCTATCTGCGCCGCACCCTGCGCCCGGCCCTGCTGTACCGGGTGGACCTGAGGACCGACCCGCCCCGGGTGACCCCGGCGAGCGAGCCCGGCGGCCTGGTCTTCCCCCGCGGCATGGTGCGCCACGAGGGCGTCCTCTACCTGTGCGACGGCGGGGAGCCGCTCAGCCGTAACGAGACCGGCCCGAACGGCACCCCCCGCCGCAACCTGCGCGCCTCCGCCAACGAGCTCGCCGTGATCGTGCACTTCGCCCGCGCGGGGGCGACCGAGGCGGACCAGCGGGTCGCCCTGCGCAGCGTCGGCGACGCCCTCGACCGCGAACGGCCCGCCTCCGTCCTGCCCACCCTGCTCTCCGCCATCGGCACCGACTAGGAGCGCCCCCATGTCCGAACGGCTGATCCGCACGAGTTACGTGGACCCCACGGTCAACCCGCCCGAGCCCCGGCAGGGCGACACCGGCCTGCACGAGAGCCGCCAGGACCAGGAGGGGTACGCCGGGCCGCTGCACCGCATGGCCGGCGCCGCCCTGCACCGGCCGGGGGTGGCCGAGGGGCTGGGCGTGAGCGCGACCGTCGGGCAGGCCGGGCTGCGGGTGCTGCCCGGCGTGGCGCTCGACGTCCGCGGACGGCTGATCCCGCTGGCCACCGGCGGGCACGCCCGGCTGGGCGACGGCACGATGACCGAGATGGGCGAGCAGGGCCTGGTGCTGCCCACGCAGGGGCCGGCCGGCGAGCGCACGGTCACGATCGCGTGGGCGGAGACGTTCGACTTCACCGGCGTCGGCGCCGGCGTCTTCGCCACCGAGACGACGCCGGTGCTGCGGCTGCGCGGCCCCGGGCAGGTCTCCGCCGAGGAGGTCGTGCTGGCCGAGGTGCGGCTCGGCGCGGACGGCACGGTCGCCGACCTGACGGCGGGCACCCGCCGCGCCGTCGGCGGCGCGAAGGACCGGATCGAGCTGGTGCTGCCGGGCGCGGTCAGGTCGGGCGCGCTGGCCGTCGTCGGCGAGGCCCAGGCCGGGGAGTTGCGCGCGCTGCGCGAGGGCGGCCTGGCGCTGGAGGCACGGCGGCTGACGGTACGGCTGCCCGGCGGGGGCGAGCCCGCGTTGTCGGTGGACCCGGTCGCCCGCCGCGTCGGCATCGGCACCGGCCAGCCGGAGGCCGCCCTCGACACCGCCGGCACGGCCGTCTTCCGCGAACGCGTCGGCATCGGCACGGGGCAACCGGAGGCCGCCCTCGACACGGCGGGCACGGCGGTCTTCCGCGAACGTGTCGGCGTCGGCACCGCCGCCCCGGCCGCGGCGCTGGACGTGGCCGGGCACGCCGTGGTGCGCGACCGGCTCGGCGTCGGGCGCACCCCGGCGCTCGGCCGGGTGCACGCGGTCGACGTCGGCGGTTTCGGCACCGAGGACGACTTCGGCCGGTCCGTGGACACCAACGTGCCGCTGCTGGCCCAGGCCGACTCCACCGCGTTCGGCATCCTCAACGCCGACAGGCGCCCGGCGTTCGCGATCAACATCGACTTCAACGAGGGCGTCACCTGGGCCCGCGGCATCCCCACGCTCTACGACCGCTACGACGGCACCTGGCGGCCGGGCCTGGCGCTGCGCAACGGCTGGGTCGGCATCGGCACGCAGTCGCCAACCTCGAAGCTGGACGTGCGCACCACCGAGCAGGACATCTCGGCGGTGTTCGCCTCGTCGGCGTCCCGGTTCGGGGTGTACGCCATGAGCGGCACCGGCACCGGCCTGTTCGCCATGGGTCAGAAGGCCGCCGAGTTCTACGGCGACGTGAACGTCATCGGGAAGCTGACCAAGAGCAACCTCCAGTTCATGATCGACCACCCGCTCGACCCGGCCGGCCGCTATCTGAACCACAGCGCCGTCGAGAGCGACGAGATGAAGAACGTCTACGACGGCGAAGTCGTCCTGGACGCGGACGGCGGCGCGGAGATCACCCTGCCCGCCTGGTTCGAGGCGCTCAACGAGAAGCTCCGCTACCAGCTCACCCCCGTCGGCCGTCCCGCGCCCGGCCTGCACGTGTCGCGGCGGCTCGCGGACGGCCGCTTCTCCGTGGCCGGGGGCGAACCGGGCACCGAAGTCTGCTGGCAGGTCACCGGCGTGCGGCACGACGCGTACGCGCGGGCCAACCCCTTGGTCGTCGAGACCGACAAGGACGGAGAGGAGGCTGGCCGCTTCCTGCATCCCGAACCGCACGGCGAGCCGGCCAGCCGGGCCCTCGGCGCGCTGACCGCCGACCTCATCCCCGGTTACGGGACCACACAGGAGTGACACATGCCGGAGAAACTGATCAGGACCAGCTACGTCGACCCGACGGTCAACCCGCCCGAGCCGCGGCAGGGTGACACCGGGCTGCACGAGAGCCGCCAGGACCAGGAGGAGCACTGCGGGCCGCTGCACCGCATGCACGGCGCGGACCTGCACGGCTGGGGGGTGGCCGACGGCCTGGCGGTGCGCGCCGCGATCGGGCAGGCCGGGCTGCGGGTCGACCCCGGCACGGCGCTCGACGTCAAGGGGCGGCTGATCCCGCTGGTCGCGGGCGGTCACGCGAAAGTGGGCGCGTCGCTCGTCCCGGTGACCGAGGCCGGGGTGGAGCTCTCCACGGCCGGGCTCACCGGCGACCACGCCGTCACGATCGCCTGGGCGGAGACCTTCGACTTCACCGGCGTCCCCTCGGGGGTGTTCAACACCGAGACCACGCCGGTGCTGCGGCTGCGGCCGGTCTCCGGGCTCGACGACGGGGAGGAGATCGTACTGGGCCTGGCCGAACTGGAGAACGGAACGGTCACGGGCCTGGGCCGCGACCGGCGGCGCGGCGTCGGGGTCGCGGTCGAGCGGGTCGAGTTGCTGGGCGCGCGGGAGGGCGAGACCAGCGTGTCCCACGTCCGCGCGGCCGAGGTGCGCGGCGGCGACGGACAGGTCATCGTGGACACCCCCCGCCTGATCGTCACCCGGGACAACGCCCATCCGCTGCTGACCGTGAACACCGCCGCCGGCCGCATCGGCGTGAACACCACCGTGCCGAAGTGCGCCCTGCACGTGGACGGCGCGACCGTGTTGCGCGAGACCAGCTCGCTGGGCGGCGTGAGCGCGCCGGAGGGCACGCTGCACGTGATCGGCGAGACCGTGCTGGAATCGGCGCAACCGGCGGCGGGGCGGCCCGTGTTGGACGCGAAGGGCCCGGCCCTGATCCGGGGCTTCCTCGGCCTCGGCAAGGCCACCGCGCCGGAGACGACGCTCGACGTCAACGGCGGGGCCTTCGTCCGGGGGCCGGCGGCCTTCGGACGGCCGGGGCCGCTGGCCCTGGTGCACGCCGTCGACCAGGGCGGCTTCGAGGCCGAGGACGCCAACGGCGTGCTCACCGCCAGCAACATCCCGTTCCTCGCCCACGCCAAGACCGACGGCCAGACGTCGTTCGGCGCGGTCAACTCCAGCGGCCGGCCCGCGTTCGCGCTGAGCGTCGACCACGACGAGGGCACCCCGGGGGCCCGCGGCGTGCCGGCGTTCTGGGACAAGTTCGACGGCACCTGGCACATGGCGTTCAGCATCAAGAACGGCGACCTCGCCGTGGGTCACAAGTCACCGTCGGCGCGGCTGGACGTGCTCGGCGGCCCCACCATCAACGACATCGCGATGCGGGTGTCGTCGGACCGGGGCGTCGGGCTGCACCTGTTCAGCGAGCACGGCGGCATCCCGCTGATCATCGGCGGCCAGAAGTGGGCGGCCTGGCTGAACGGCAACGTCGACGTGAAGGGCACGCTGACCAAGACGAACCTCCAGTTCAAGATCGACCACCCGCTCGACCCGGCCGGCCGCTACCTGAACCACGCCGCCATCGAGAGCGACGAGATGAAGAACGTCTACGACGGCGAGGTCGTCCTGGACGCCGACGGCAGCGCCGAGATCACCCTGCCCGCCTGGTTCGAGGCCCTCAACGAACGCTTCCGCTACCAGCTCACCCCCGTCGGCCGCCCCGCGCCCGGCCTGCACATCGCCCGCGAGGTGTCCGGCAACCGCTTCGCCGTCGCCGGGGGCGAGCCCGGCACCAAGGTCTGCTGGCAGGTCACCGGCGTGCGGCATGACGCGTACGCGCGAGCCAACCCGCTGGTCGTCGAGACCGACAAGGAAGGCGAGGAACACGGCCGCTACCGGCACCCGGTGCCGCACGGCGCGGCCCCCCACCTGGCCGTGGCCTGGACGGAGGCGACGAAACGGCCATGAGCGAGGTTGCCGACGGCGTCCTGGACTGGCTGGCCCGGCTCGACGTCCGGCTGGCGGAGGCGGTCGCGGCGGCGGGGGCGGCGTACGGTCCCGAGGCCGGCCGGGACTCCTTCCGCGGCCTGCACATCGGCCCCGACGAGGTGACACGGGTGCTGCGCCGCGCCCCGGCCGTCTCCCCGATCGGGCCGGGCAGCGCCGCCGACGCCGCCGGGCCCGCGTGGCTGGCCGAGCGGTACGACCTGTCGGCGTTCGAGCTGAACGTGCTGCTCGTGGCGGTCGCCCCGGAGGTCGACCTGCGCTACGAACGGTTGTACGGCTACCTCCAGGACGACGTGACCCGCCGCCGCCCCACCGTGGAACTGACCCTCAACCTGCTCTGCGACGGCGTGGCCGAGAAGCTGCGGCGGCGCTGCGACTTCGCCGCCGACGCTCCGCTGCTGCGGCACCGGCTGGTGCGGCTGGTCGCCGACCCGCACCACGTGGAGCCGCCGCTGCTGGCCAGGTACGTCGTGCCCGACGAGCAGATCGTCGACGTGCTGCTCGGCGTCGGCGGCCTGGACCGGCGGCTGGCCTCCTGGTGCCGGCTGGTCTCCGGTCCCGGACCCGGCAGCGGCCGGGCGCACGAATTGCGCGATCTGCTCGACGCCGGGCAGCGGCTCTACCTGCGTGGCCAGCCCGGCTCCGGGCGCGCCGAGGCCGCCAGGACCGCCGCCGCCGGGCTGGGACGGCCGGTGCTGCACGTCGATCTGGCGCTGGCGCCCTCGGGCCCGGCCACGTTCGAGGACGCCGTGCGCTGCGCCCTGCGCGAGGCCGAACTGCACGGCGCACTGCCCTACCTCGACCGGGCCGACTCGCTCGACGACCACCGGCGCGACCTCGCGGTCATGGCGCTGGCCCACACGCCTGGCCCGGTCGTGCTGGCCGGGACCGCGCCGTGGCCGTCCACCGTCCTGCCGCTCTTCCTGCGCACCGTCGAGTTCACCACGCCGGAGGCAGGCGAGCGGCGGGTCCGCTGGGTCTCGGCCCTCGCCGGACGGCCGGTGCCGCCCGGCGACCTCGACGTGCTGGCCGAACGTTTCCCGCTCACCCCCCGCGCGATCGACGAGGCGGCCGGCACGGCGGGCGGGCACACCCTGGCCGAACTCTCGGCGGCGGCCCGCCGCGCCGCCGGGCACGAACTGGCCGGCCTGGCCGACCGCATCGAGCCCCGCGCCGGCTGGGCCGACCTGGTGCTGCCCGACGACGAACTCGCCGCGCTGCACGAGATCTGCGCGCGGGTGGCCGGGCAGGGCCGGGTGCTGCGCGACTGGGGTTTCGGCGGCAAGCTCGCCAGGGGCACCGGGGTGGCGGTGCTGCTGGCCGGGCCGCCGGGCACCGGCAAGACCATGGCCGCCGAGGTGCTCGCGGCCGAGTTGCACCTGGACCTCTACCGGATCAGCCTGGCCGGGGTCGTCAGCAAGTACATCGGCGAGACCGAGAAGAACCTCGACCGGGTCTTCGCCGCCGCCGAGCGGACCGCCGCGATCCTGCTGTTCGACGAGGCCGACGCCATGCTCGGCAAACGCGGCGAGGTCAGGGACGCCCACGACAGGTACGCCAACCTGGAGGTCGCCCACCTGCTCCAGCGTATGGAGGCCCACCCGGGGGTGACCCTGCTGGCCACGAACATGCGCCACAACCTGGACGAGGCGTTCACCCGCAGGCTCGCCTTCACCGTCCGATTCCCCTTCCCCGATCAGAACAGCCGGGCCAGGATCTGGCGCAGCGTCTGGCCGGCCGGCACCCCGCTCGCCGCGGACGTCGACCCTGAGGCGCTGGCCGCGCGGTTCACCCTCAGCGGCGGCCACATCAAGAACGTCGCGCTGGCCTCGGCGTTCCTGGCGGGCCCCGGGCCGGTGACGGCGGCCCACGTACGGCACGCGGTGCGCCGGGAGTTCCAGAAGCTGGGCAAAGCGCTCACCGACGACGACCTGCTGGGAGTGGGCGATGGCTGACCCGGTGAAGACCGCGGAACCGGTCAAGGACACCACGGCCCCGGTGGCCGAACCGGTCAGGCAGCCCGGTCCCGGCGGCGACCTGCGGGACCTCCAGCGGGCCGCCGGGAACCAGGCCACCGGTGAGGCCGTCGCCCAGGCGCCGGAACCATCGGGAACCGTCGGCTTCCTGGCGAACGTCGCGATCGACCTGTTCACCCGCCAGCTCACCGGGCAGGGCCCGCAGCAGCGCATCGCCGCCGCCGCGATCCGGGGCTTCGTCTTCACCCTGGCCAAGGAGGTGACGGTCGACGGAGTCAAGGCCGGGCTCACCGAACTGGCCTCGCCGAGGAACATGGCCGAATTCGCGCTGGCCTACGAGGCGGGCTGGATCCTGGGCGTGGTCAGCCCGGTCACCGATCTGTTCGGGGTGGTCGTGCTGGCCGAGCAGATGCAGAAGATGGCGGCCGACCTGGGCCGCGCCGTCTGGGACCACCCGGAGGAGCTGATCGCCGAGGCGGAGGCCCTGGCCGCCGGCTTCCGCGCCTTCCTGACCGGCGCCCGCGCCAACCTCACCGCCGCCGACCTGCTGGCCCACCTCGGCGAGGCGAGCGCCGCCGCGGAGAAGGCGGCCGGGGCGGCGGGCGGCCGGGCCGCCCACGCCCTGGTGCTGCACCTCTCCGGCAAGGAGGAGGAGCAGGCCATGCGGCCCGCGGCCGCCCCGGCCGGACCGGCCGCCCAGCTCGAACAGTGGGCCACCGACACCCGCAAGAAGCTGACCTCCACGCAGTGGTCCCGGCTCGGCTACAACGTCGGATACGACACCGGGGCCATCGTCAGCAACACGCTGCTGGCCGTGTTCAGCCTGGGCGCCGGAGAGGCGGTGGCCGCGATCGGCGCCCAGCTCGGCAAGCTGGGCGGGGTGCTGGCCCGCGCCGGGAACCTCGTCGTCAAGCTCGGCGAGGGCATCGCGGCCGTCGAAGCCCTGATCGGCGCCCTGGTGAGCAAGCCCATGAAATGGCTGGAGCCGGTCATGAAACCGCTCTTCCAGTTGCTCGACCGGCTGAAGGTCTTCCTCAAGAAACTGCTCGGCTTCGCCGAGAAGAACGCCGCCGGCGCGGCCGCCGCCGTGACCAAGAAGGCCGCCACGGCCGTCAAGCCCGCCCCGGCCGCCAAGCCCGCCAAGGCCCCCAAGGTCCGCGTCGCCACCGAGAAGCCCAAAGTCCGCGTCGCCACGGAGAAACCCACCGGCGAGCCCGAGGTCGTGGGCTCCCTCGAACCGGCCGCCGCCCCGAAGAAGAAGGCCGCGCGCCGGCGGCCCGTGCCGGAGAAGCCGGGCGGCGATCTGCTGCTCGACGACGCCGACGTGCTGGCCCAGCAGGGCATGAGCACGAAGAAGTCGGTCCAGGAGTTGCGGCAGGAGGCCGGCGAGGGGGTGCGATTCGAGAAGAGCCTGGCCTCGCCGCGCCGCCAGGGGCAGGTGCCCATCTACGACCGGCGGGGCCGCCGCAACCGGCTCGACTACTACGACGAGGCGGCCGGAGAGATCATCTCCGTGAAGAGCCTGGCCGGCTCGAACGGCCAGATCGCCCACGTCGACGAGTTCACCATGCTGAAGCACTTCCAGGAGTTCGCCCTCAAGTACCCGAACGGGGCGCGCATCGTGGAGGGCCCGCTGGCCGGCCGGGTGATGACCGGCCGTTACATCCTCGAGGTGCCGCCGCAGGTCGAGCCGATCCCGGCGCGCGTCATCGAGCTGGCCCGCGCGAGCCGGGTCGTCATCCGCGACACGACCGGAAAGGTCTGGCAGTAGATGATCGAGCACGTCGACCGCATGGTGCGGCACCTGCTGATCTCCCGGATCGGCCTCGGCGACGCCAACCGGGTGGGCTTCCAGCCGCCGGACGAGGACTGGCGCACCTTCGTCACCAACCTGGACCGCATGGCCCTCAACGTCTATCTGGTGGAACTGCGCGAGAACCGCGGCCTGCGCGGCAACGAGCGCACCCGCACCGCCGCGGCGGGCCTGGTGCTGGGGGAGCCCGCGCCGCGCCGCCTCGACCTGCACTACCTGGTCACCGCGTGGAGCCCGGCCGCGCAGAACCAGGCGGTCGAGCCGACCCTCGACGAGCACGCGCTGCTCTACCGGGCCGCCGCCGTCCTGCTGGCCGCCGTGCCGCTGCGGCCGGCCGACGTCTACGGACGCGGCCGGCTCCCCACGGGCTTCCCGCCCCTGCTGGCCGCCGCCGAGCTGCCCACCGCGGTGTTGCCCGGCGACGGTTTCGCCAAGTACGCCGAGTTCTGGGGCACCATGACCGGCCGCCAGCCGTGGCGGCCGGTGGTGCACCTCACGGTCACGATCCCGGTCGCCTTCGATCCGGAGGAGATCGGCCCGATGGTCACCACCCAGGTGACCCGTCTGGAGTCACCCGGCCTGATCATCATCGGCGGCACCGTCAGGGACGCGGCGGGCGACCCGGTCCCCGGCGCCTGGGTCCGGATCGAGCCGGTGGACGGCTCGCCCGCGCACACCACGAAGACCTCGGCCGAGGGCCGCTACACCGTCGCGCACCTGGCGGCGGGCCGCCACCGCTGCCGGGTCAGGGCCGCCGGTCTGGGCGAGCGCACCACCGAGTTCGACGTGCCCGGCGCCGCGGGCGACTACGACGTCGGCTTCGCCTGACCCGGCGGCGCCGGGTGGCTCACCCCGTGACGGTGCCCGAGACCGAGCCGATCGCCGCGTTGCGGGGGTCGGCGTGTACGACGTACGTGCCGGTCGCCGGCAGGGTGAGGTTGGTGAAGGTCGGGGTGGCGCTGGAGGTGGTCGAACTGGCCAGCGTCGTCCCGTCGGGTTTCCGCACGGTGAAGGCGGTCTGGCCGAAGGTGTTCCCGGTCAGCCTGATCGTGACGACCTGCGCCTGGGTTCCGGCGAAGGTCAGGGTGGCGTTCTGGCCGGGGGCCGTCGTGGTGACCGACGCCGCCGGGCCGTTGACGGTGAGGGCGGCGGTGGCGTCGGCCGGGACCTCGGTGACCCGCACGGTCATCGACCCGGTGGCGGCCGACTGCCCGTCGAGCAGGATCGTGTATGCGCCGGTCGCCGGCAGCACCGTGGTGTCCCACAGGCAGGACGTGCCGCAGTACTGGTCGTCCTTGAGGATCGTGCCGTCGGGCCTGCGTACCAGCACCTTCGCGCCGGTGCTGCCGAAGGTGCCGCCGGTGAAGGCGAAGAAGACCCGCTGGTCGGCCGTGCCGGTGAAGGTCCAGACGCCGTCCTGGCCGGGTGAGGCGAGGCTGATCGTCGAGGCCGGGCCGCCCACGGTCACGTTCGCGGTGACGTGACCGACGTCGAACTTCCCGGTCAGCGAGCCCGTCGCGGCGCTCTGGGGAACCAGGTTCACCGTGTAGACCCCGTCCGCCGGGAGGGTCGCCGGGGTGAGCGAACACGAGGTGCCGCAGTACTCCTGGCTGATCAGCGTCGTCCCGTCAGGCTTCTTCACCGACACCCTCGCGTTCAGGACGCTCCCGAACGTGCCGCCGGTGAACCCGAAGGACACCTTCTGGCCCTCCGTCCCGGTGAACCGCCACACGCCGTTCTGACCCGGCGAGGCGATGGTGATCGTCGAGGCCGGGCCGCCCACGGTCACGTCGCTGACGACGTAACCGACGTCGAACTTCCCGGTCAGCACACCGGTGCTCGCCGCCTGCGGAACCAGGTTCACCGTGTAGACCCCGTCGGCCGGGAGGGTCGCCGGGGTGAGCGAACACGAGGTGCCGCAGTACTCCTGGCTGACCAGCGTCGTCCCGTCAGGCTTCTTCACCGACACCCGGGCGTTCAGGACGCTCCCGAACGTGCCGCCGGAGAAGCCGAACGACACCTGCTGGCCCTCCTGCCCGGTGAACCGCCACACCCCGTTCTGCCCGGGTGAGGCGATCGTGATCGTGGCGGCCGGGCCGCCCACCGTCACGTCGCTGACGACGTAACCGACGTCGAACGTGCCGGTCAGCGAGCCCGTCGACGCGCCTTGGGGAACCAGCAGGACGGTGTAGACCCCGTCCGTCGGAAGGGTCGCCGGGGTGAGCGAACACGAGGTGCCGCAGTACTCCTGGCTGACCAGCGTCGTCCCGTCAGGCTTCTTCACCGACACCCGGGCGTTCAGGACGCTCCCGAACGTGCCGCCCGAGAACCCGAACGACACCTGCTGGCCCTCGGCGCCGTCGAAGCGCCAGCGGCCGTTCTGGCCGGGGGACGACAGGGTGATCTGGGTGGCCGGGCCGCCCACGGCGACGTTCTTCGTCACGTCGCCGACGTCGAGCTTGGCCGTGAGGGTGCCGACGCGGTTGCCCGAGGGGTTCAGCACGATCGTGTAGGCGCCGTCCGCCGGGAGGATCGCCGGGGTCAGCGAGCACGAGGTGCCGCAGTACTCGGAGTTGACGAGCGTCGTGCCGTCCGGCTTCCGCACCGAGACCGTGGCGTTGAGGATGCTCCCGAACGTGCCGCCGGTGAAGCCGAACGACACGTTCTGACCGGCGAGGCCGGCGAAGGTCCACGCGCCGTTCTGGCCGGGCACCGTCGTGGTCAGCGGCACGGCGGGGCCGCCCACCGTCACGGCGGCCGAGGCGTCGGCGGGGATCTCCAGTACGCCCGCGGACAACGAGCCGGTCAGGTCGGCGGCGGGGTCGAACAGGATCGTGTACGTGCCGCTCGCCGGGAGCGGGGTCACGTCGATGAAGCAGTCGTGGCCGCAGTAGGTGCGGCTCGCGAGGTTGCTCCCGTCGGGTTTGCGTACCGTCACGAAGGCGTCGAGCCCGCTGTCGAACGTGCCCGCCGTGAACCGGAAGGACATGCGCTGCCCGGTCGTGCCGGTGAAGGTCCAGAGGGCGTTCTGCCCGGCGGCGAGGTTGGCCAGCGGGGTCGCGGTGCCGTCGGTGGGCACCGCCTGGGTCAGGTCGGCGGGGACCGTGGTGATCCTCGCGGTCAGCTCGCCGACGGCGGTGCCGCGCGAATTGAGGGCGATCGTGTACGTCCCGGCGACCGGCAGTGTGATCGTGTCGGCGAAGCAGCCGCCGCCGCAGTACGTCGTGCCCTTCAGGTTCGTCCCGTCGGGCTTCCTGAGCACGACGTCGGCGTTGGTGCCGCCGCCGAACGTGCCCTCGGTGAAGGAGAGGAACACCCGCTGGCCGGCGGCCCCGGTGAAGGTCCAGGAGCCGTTCTGCCCGGCGCCGGTCAGGGCCAGCTCGACCGGCGGGCCGTCCACGGTGACGGGCGCGGACACGTCGGCGGGGATCTCGGTGACGGCCAGCGCGTAGGCGCCGCTGTCGTCGCCCCGGGACTGCACGTTCAGCCGGTAGGCCCCGGCGGGCAGGTTCCTGATCTCCTTGTCGGTGCAGTAGCCGCTGGACACGCTCGTCCCGGCCGCGTTGAGCAGCGTCCACCGCAGGTCGGGGCAGTCGGTGACCTCCAGGTAGAGCGCACCGGGCTGGGCCAGGGTGAAGGTGTACTGGTCCACCGAGACGACCGTCTCCAGGTTGCCCGCGCCCGCCGCCGGCTCCCCGTCGGAGACGTCGAAGGGCACCGTGACCGGGAACGTCTGCGGCGGCACGATCGGCACCGTGAGCCGCACGTCGTCCACGCCGAACGCCTGGTTGGAGATGCCGGCGACCCCGGTGGCGTCGGCGGTGAACTCGATCTGGTCGTCCTGGTGCTCGAAGGGCAGGCTCACCCGGTACCTGGCGTAGGGCTGGCCGCTGGCGAGCGTGCCGGTGGCGACCGGGGTCAGCTCACTCGGCCGGAAGGTGACCGGCGACTTCCGGTCGGTCCGTACGGTCACCGTCTCCACGTCGGCGTCGGAGGCCCAGTCGCCCACCGTGAGCAGGTCGAAGGCCAGGGTGCCGCCGAGGTGGGAGGGCAGTCGCTGCACGTAGAAGCGGTAGGCGTCGGTGCCGCTGAACGGCCCGGCGAAGGTGGTGGTCGCCGGGTCCTGCGACACCCGGGCCGGGCGCAGGTTCTTGGGCATCGTGGCCGACTGGAAGTCGACCGCCAGGCCGCCCTGCGCGTCGAGGGTCGCGGTGAGCGGGTCCACGACGGTGGTCACCTGCTCGGCCGCCATGGCGGCGAAGCTGGCGTCCGCGGTGAGTGCGATGTCCAGCACGCAGCCGTCGAACACCGGGCCCGGCGGCACGTCCTGCCCCTGGCAGTACGCGCCGGCCGCCGAGATCTGCTCCGGGGTCAGGTCGTGGATGGTGACGATCTCGGAGGGGAAGGCCAGGTCGGTGAAGGTCGCGGTGCTCTGCCCCGGCCCGTACGTGAACAGCGACTCCTCGTTGGAGATGCGCCAGGAGTCGGCGTACTGGCCGTGGATGACGGTGGCGGAGGTGGTGGCGGGCAACTGGGTGCCGTCGCGCAGCCGCAGGTCGTTGCCCGGGTTGCCGTCGGCGTTTCCGAGCAGGCCGACGAGGTCGGCGGGCGGCTCCGCGCCGAAGGCCAGCCCGGCGTGGCAGCAGTCGCCGTCCCAGCGGAACACGCCGCCGTCCATGCCGGCCCAGAACACGTAGTAGCTGTTGCCCTCGCGCAGCACGCCCGTGGTCTCGCCGAACCGGATCGCCTTGCCGCTGGCGAGCGTCACCGGCTCGCCGTCGACGACGAGGTTGTTCCCGATCTCGACGACGTGGCCGTCGACGGCCATGGCCACCCGGTCGATGATCGACACGTTGTCGCGGCGCTCGACGAACCGGGCGTGGACGCGCAGGTCGTGACTGGCCGACTCGGCCAGCACGAACTCACCGACCGACTGCATGTCGTAGGCCATCCGGTCGAGCGTGATCAGGTGCGGTTCGCCGTAGACCTTCGAGAACCGCAGGCCGCGCAGCCACTCGCCGAAGTCGGTGAGCATGCCCCACCACATCGTCCACTGGATGTAGGCCATGGCCACGATGGTCGCGGTCACGATCGTGATGACGCCGGGCTCTTCGACCGGCTGCGGGATCGGATTCGGCACCGGGACCGGCCACGGCTGCGGAGCCGGCACGGGAACCGGGACCGGCGTGGGCACGGGCAGCGGGTCGGGCAGCGGCGGAGGCGTCGGCCCGCCGGGCGGCGGCTTCTTGACGCACGCCTTGATCTCCCCCGCCTGGGTGATCAGCAGCAGCCCGTCGCTCGGCGAGGTCACGACGTACGTCTGGGTGCGGAAACCCACCTCGCCCCGGCCGCAGCCGAAGCTCACCCAGAAGTAGTCGACGTAGTCGCGCAGCACGTTGCCGAGGCCGACGTTGCTCATGCCCCGGGACGTCATCTCGGTGATCTGCTTCTTGACCTGCTTGTTCCAGTCGGCCGCGTTGTAGTTCGTGGCGACCTTGGCCTCGATGACCTGGACGAAGGGCTGCGCCGACGGCGAGGTCAGCGTGTGGTCGTAATAGATGATGTCCGGGCGCGACTGGCCGAAGGTCGTCTCCCACTGGATGTCGGGATGGATTCCGTCGGTGGGCGCGCTTCCGGTGATCTTCTCGTGCAGATGGGAGATGGCCCGCGCCTGCCCGATGTACTCGATTCCGGAATTCGTTTCCGGCCCGTTCTGGCCGCACTGGTTCTTCGAGTAGAGCTGCACCGGGCCGTTCAGCCTGCCGAGCAGGCAGCCGGTGCCCTTTTCAATGCGCGCTCTGGTGTTCGCGACGGTGCCATTGACGCATCGCCGGTCCCCCTGGGTGGCCGGGACATTCCAATTGTTGTCGTTCACACAGGGCACTGCGGCCATGGCCGGAGGCGCCAGAGGTAATGGCCCCGGAATCACGATCATGGTCGTGAGCAGGGATAAGACAACGACAATAACCTGAACCGTTTTGAGCCGCATGGTTTCCCCAAACCGTAAGTGCCCAAGATGGCGGCAGTGCCGCAAGGTAAACTTCGCCCCGTAGAACAACTGTCAGGTGTGATTTATCACACGGGCCGCATTCGGGCCAGCGTTGACGAAAACGGCCCACGACCGTGACGGAGGGTGATTTTGGCGGGTTATCCTGCGGAATTCCTCTTGGATTCGCTGCCGACCCGGCGCGTTCCCCGCGCGGCGCTCGTGATCGAGGCGCAGAACGGCAAGTTCCTCGCTTTCGACGGCGCCGGTCTCGTCCAGGTGCCGGAGCCGCCCGACGGCGCCAGAATCAGGGCCCTCTCGGCTGACGGCACTCTCCTCCTGCTGGTCACCGTCTCCGGCGACGGCGTCGGCGTGCAGGAACTCGCGACGGGCACGGTGCGGTGGTTCGGCAACCCCGACCCGGAGTTCGAGCACGACCGCCACACGGCGCCGTCCCCCGACGGCGCGGTCATCGCGGTGCTCGGCCACGACGACGGCGACGAGGTCGCGCGGGCGGTGGTGAGCCTGCTCGATCCGGCCACCGGCGAGCGGCGGCGGTTGTGGTCGGCGGTGGGCGCGGCCGGCTTCGAGTGCGGCGTGTGCTGGTCGCCCGACGGCGCGCTGCTCGCGGTGACCTACCTGGTCTGGGACGCGGACACCGGCGACGACGCGCTCTCGACGGTCGTGCTCGACCCGGCCACCGGAACGGCGCCGGCGTCCTACCCGATCGCCACGATCGCCTCGGCCACCTCCGCGACCTGGGCCGACGATCGTGACCTGGTCTACCGCGCGGAGTACGACGACCTGAACCGCCGCTTCGTCGCCGACCCCCGGGCGGGCACGGTCCGGGCCACCCCCGAGCTGACCGGCCGGGTGTGGGGCGTGGCCGGGGGGCGGCACGTGCAGGAGCTCGCCGACCACGAGGCCCCCGGGGCGGAGACCAGCGAGTTCTACACGACCGACCTCGACGGCCGGGACCGACGCCCGTTGTTCTCCTACCGGCCGAGGGTCAACGCCGACTCCATGCACCTGGCCCCGGGGGTGTTCCCGTCCGTCGCGGCGGACGGGAACACCGGGAACTCACCAGATCATCGTCAGACGGTTCGGCAGGTCACCGTGGGCGCGGTGCCCGCGTTGCCCGAGGCGAGGAAGCCGAACGTGGTCGACGCGCCCGCGCCCAGCGAGCTGTTGTAGGACATGGGCCGGGCCGTGACGCTGGAGCCACTGGTGGTCACCGTGGCGCTCCACGCCTGGGTGACCGACTGGCCGCTCGGCCACGTCCAGGTCGCCTGCCAGCCGGAGATGGGCGAGGAACCGGCCGTGATCGTCACGTCGGCCTGGAAGCCGCCGCCCCACGTCGAGGCCACCTTGTAGGCCGCCGAGCAGCCCTGGCCCGGGTTCGGCGTGGGAGTGGGGGTCGGGGTGGGGGTCGGCGTGGGAGTGGGGGTGGGCGTCGGGGTCGGCGTGGGGGTGGGGCTCGGGGTGGAGTTGCCGCCGACGAAGTTCACGTCGCTGCAGAAGTAGTACGACTGGTCCATGTGGCTGGCCTGCCAGACCGTGAACACGATGTGGCGGCCCGACCGGCCGGCCGCGTTGACCTCGACCGGGGTGGTCGCGCCGGTCGGCACCCGGCCCACCTGGCCGACCAGTTCCAGGTCGCTCCACTTCAGGGGCGTCGTCAGCGCGTTGAAGCCCTGTTTCGTGGCGTACACGCGGATGTAGTCGGCGCCGTGGATGGCCTGGTCGTACATGTTCAGGGTGAAGCGTGTGGGCTTGTCGACGGTCTTCCACGCGCCGAGGGTGTCCATCGCGTTGTAGCGGCCGTTGAAGGTCCGGCCGCCGCTGCAGAGCTGGCCGTCGGGCACGGCGGCCTGGTGGTTGCCGGCCACCTGCTCGCGGTAGAGGCCGTTCCAGTTCCACATGGCCTGGACGTCGTACTGCCAGGCCTGCCAGCACATCGGGTCCTGCTGGGCCATCGCGGGGTTCTGGAAGTCGCCGCCCCAGCGCTGCCAGCAGCCGTAGTTGCGGCTCGGCGGGTCGGTGACGGAGCCGTGGGCGTTCGCGGTCGCGACGAGTGCGCTGGCGAGGAGAGCCAAGGCGCCCAGGGCCGCGAGTAGGGTCCGGGAGAGCGTGTGCACGTGCTCCTCCTAGGAGAGGTGTGGGGGAGGGCCCAACGTCTCCTAACTCGTTGTCAGGGACAACGGTGATGCTCCGGCGCGGCTACGCGAACTGGGAAATCTTCAGAGAGCAACTGAACGATTCAGAGACACTGGTCACACTTTGACCGGTTCGCTAACGTGCCCCAAGTGACTGTCCAGCAGGAAGCCCCCGCCCGTCAGGACGACAACGAACCCCGCCACTGGCTCTCGGTGCGCCCACGCCTCGTCGTGGCGAGCGGGTTGATGCTCTTCCTGGAGTTGTCGCTCATCCGGTGGACCGGATCCAACGTCGTCCACCTGAGTTACTTCACCAACTTCGTCCTGCTGGGGTCGTTCCTCGGCATCGGGCTCGGGTTCCTGAGGGTGGGGCGCACGAAACGGCAGCCCTACTACTCGCCGGTCCTGCTGGCCGTGCTGGTGCTGGTCATCAGCTTCTTCCCGGTGCACGTCAACCGGGAGGCGTCCGGCATCCTCTACTTCACCAGCCTGGAGACGAGCGGGCCGCCGGCCTGGCTGATCCTGCCGGTCATCTTCGTGGTGGTCGCGCTGGTGCTGATGGGACCGGCCGAGCTGGTCGGCCAGTGTTTCCCGAAGCTCGACCGTCTTGAGGCCTACCGCTGGGACCTCGTCGGGTCGCTCTGCGGCATCGGACTGTTCACGCTGCTGTCGTTCCTGAGCGCGCCGCCGCTGGCGTGGGGGCTCGTGGTCGCGATCGGCTACTTCGTGGTGATGCGGCCCCAGCGCATCCTCACCGGGGTCCTGCTGGCGGTGCCGTCGCTGCTGGTCATCGGGGCGCTGGCGGTCGAGACGTTCTCCGCCGGGGCCCTGTGGTCGCCCTACTACAAGGTCACCACCAAGGAGTTCCAGCAGCAGGGTGTGCCCGTCCTGGACATCCAGGTCAACGGCATCCCCCACCAGCAGGCCATCCCGGCCGCCAAGCGGCTGGAGTGGGAGCAGCAGTACGGCATGCCCTACCAGCGCTCCGTCGCCGCCGGGAGCCAGCGGCTCGACGACGTGCTGATCGTCGGCGCGGGCAGCGGCACCGACGTCGCGATCTCGTTGCTGAAGGGCGCCAAGAGCGTCGACGCGGTCGAGATCGACCCGAAGCTGCGGGAGATCGGCGGCGCGTCCCACCCCGACAAGCCCTACAGCGACCCGCGGGTGACCACGCACATCAACGACGGCCGGGCGTTCCTGGAGCGGACCGACAAGAAGTACGACCTGATCCTCTTCGCGCTGCCCGACTCGCTGACCCTGGTGTCGGGCGCGAGCTCGCTGCGGCTGGAGAGCTACCTGTTCACCGAGCAGGCCATGGAGGCGGCGAAGGAGCACCTCAAGCCGGGCGGCGCCTTCTCCATGTACAACTACTACCGCGAGACCTGGCTGATCGACCGGCTCGCGTCGACCGCGCAGGCGGCGTTCGGGCACAAGCCGTGCGTCGACTTCACCGGCTGGGGCGGCCAGGCCGTCATCACCGCCGGGCTCACCCCCGCCGACCAGGCGTGCGCCGGGGAGTGGGGCGGCGCCGCCGCGGGCACCCCCGCGCCGACCAGCGACGACCGGCCGTTCCTCTACCTGAGCACCAGCTCGATCCCGTCGCTCTACATCTTCGCGCTGGGCCTGATCCTGCTGGTCAGCCTCTTCGCGGTGCGGATCGTGGCGGGGCCGTTCGGGCAGATGCGGCCCTACGCCGACCTGTTCCTGCTCGGCGTCGGCTTCATGCTGCTGGAGACCAAGAGCATCACCGGCTTCGCGCTGCTGTTCGGCACCACCTGGGTGGTGAACGCGATCGTCTTCGCGGGCGTCCTGGTCGCGGTGCTCGCCGCGGTCGAGGTGACGCGCCGTTTCCGCACCCCGTCACTGCCGGTCATGTACGGCGTGATCGCCGTCGGCCTGGTCGTCGGGTGGCTCGTGCCGAACTCGTGGTTGTTGTCGTTGCCGCTGGCGCTGCGCATCCCGGTGGCGGTGGCCATCGCGTTCCTGCCGATCTTCGCGGCCAACGTGGTGTTCGCCAAGCGGTTCACCGACACCGACGACTCGACGACCGCCTTCGGCGCCAACCTGCTCGGCGCGATGGTCGGCGGCTGCCTGGAGTACGCCGCCCTGGTGCTCGGCTACAACTCGCTGCTGATCGTGGCGGGACTGCTCTACCTGGGCGCGTTCGTGCTGCTGCCGCGCACCGCGCGGGCGCTCACGTGATCGACTTCTATCGCGAGAACGGATACGCGCTGGTCAAGGGGCTGCTGACCCGCGACGAGGCGGCGGCCTACCGCCGGGAGACGCACGAGCTGATCTCCCGGCTGCGGGCGGTCGACCCGACGTGGGCGGTGGCGCGCAAGCTGACCGAGCGGCCCACCGAGTTGCGGCACTGCCACGACGCGCAGTTCCACGCCGGCGCGTTCTCGCGGCTCATCGTCGACCCCCGCTTCACCGACGTCGCCGCCGGGGTCGTGGGCTCGCCCAACGTCCAGCTGCACCATACGAAGATCTTCGTCAAGCCGGCCGGACGCGGCTCGCCGTTCCCGATGCACCAGGACGCCGCGCACTTCCCGCACACCCGCCACACGATGGCCGCCGCCATCTTCCACTTCGACGACGCCCCCGAGGAGAAGGGGTGTGTACGCGTGGTGCCCGGCAGCCACCTCGGCGGCCCGCTCCCCCACGTCGAGGAGGGCGGCTGGCACCTGCCGCTCGACGAGTGGCCGCTGTCGTCGGCGGTGCCCGTCGAGGCCGAGGCCGGTGACGTGTTGTTCCTCAGTTACCTGCTGGTGCACGGGTCGGGGGTGAACATTTCCGGCGACGACCGCACCACGTTCCTGGTGCAGTTCCGCGACCCGGAGGACGAACCGGCCGACGACGTGCACCGGTCACGGGGTCAGGGCATGATGTTGCGCGGGTTCGCGCCGCACGTATAGCCGGATCGCGTAGCCGAGCACCCGGTAGACCGGGCCCTTCTTGTAGTGGTAACGCAGGATGAGCTGCTTGGCCTGGTCCTGCTCCGAGTCGAGGTCGGCGGGTTTGGGGTAGTTGCGGCTGACCGTCCAGACGCGGTCGCCGAGCCTGATCTCGTGGCTGGGCAGTTCGCGCCCGGCGAGGGTGCCGGAGTCGGCGCCGCTCTCCTTCAGCGCGACGTCGCGCACCTCGCGGAAGCCCTCGGGATAGGCCTCGGCGACCAGCCGCCGGACCGACGGCAGGTAGACGACCGTGTCCCCCGGCAGCGCCAGTTGTCCCATGAGCTTGGCGACGGCGGCCGGGTCGTCGTTGCGGGAGTCGAGCCGCCGGGTCTCCGCCTGCGCGGGCAGCGCCGGGAGCAGCACGACGGCCAGCGTCGCGGCGGCGGCCGGCACGGCCATGGCCGGGCGGGCCAGCCGGGCGATCCCGTCGACGGCCGACCCGATCAGCAGGGCGAGGCCGATGACGGCGTACAGCACATAGCGCTCTTCGTAGTAGGGCTTGACCTGCGACAACAGCAGCAGCAACGCGGGCGGCACGACCGCCAGCGGCAGCGCGACGACCCGCAGCGGCCCGCCGCGCAACAACGCGAGCAGGGCCAGGACGACGGTCCAGCCGGCGAACCCGGTCACCAGCTGACCGGCGTCGGCCCAGGTCGGCTCGGTCAGCCGGGCCACCTGCCCGCTCTGCGGATAGGCGACCAGGATCAGCGGTACCGACGCGGCCACGGCGGCGGCCGAGGCCGCCAGCCACCGCCGCCAGTCGATGAGCAGCCCCGGCACCGCGAACGCCGCCAGCACGAGCAGCGCCGTCAGGTTCAGGTAGGCCGCGAGGGTCACCGCGACGGCGTACCAGACCCACGACCGGCGCACGAGCGCGTAGACCGCCCACGCCACCGCGGCGCACACCAGGGCGGGCGAGCGGCCCTCCTGGGCGTAATGGGACACGACGGGCAGCAGCGCGTACGCCGCCCCCGCCGCGAGACCGCTGCCGCCCATCCGCCTGGCGGCCCCGGCGACGGCGAGCGCGGCCAGGCCGGTGGCGAGCACCGACGGCAGCCGGATCAGCACCTCCGGGTCGCCCGGAAGTCGCAGCACGACGTGCACGATCAGGTAGTAGAGGCCGTGGACGGCGTCCACGTTCCGCAGAGTGGCGAACAGGTCGCCGAGCGAACGGCCGGCGATGGCGAACGTGGTCGCCTCGTCCTGCCACATCGAGCCCCGGTCGAGGCCCCACACCCCCATGGCGACGGCCATGACGAACACCACGACGCGCGTCATGATGCGCGCAACTGCCCCGTGTGGGGCTTGCAATCCGCGTACAGCAGACGGAAAGCAGAGTGATAGTGGCTTAGGTCACTCTTTAGGTGTCCAAAGTAGGAAGAGCGGGCGCAAATCCGCGGATTCGTTCGTTTGATGATCCAGGAGCCCACCTGAGAGGTCGCGATGATGTGTCAGCATCAGCCCCAATGTCCGTCCCCCGACGCCTCCGACCGCGTTTCCGCCCACGTCGTGGCGGCCCACCCGGAACAGGGCTGGAGCCTGCTGTGCAACGGCGTCGTGTTGTTCGAGGACCTCGGCCTGCTGCTCCCCGACGGCAGCGCCGCGCGCTGACCCTCGTTACGCTCCATGCCTCCCGGGCAGGGTTGAGGCATGACGAACGGGGATCTCTACGCGTACGCCGACCTGCTCGACGGGGATGAGAAGCAGGTCATCGAGCGGGTACGCGAGTTCATGGCCGATCGGGTCGCGCCGATCGCCGACGACCAGTGGACCAGGGCCGAGTTCCCACACCAGCTCGTGCCCGAGTTCGCCAAGCTCGACGTCGCGGGCCTCGCCTTCCGGGGCGCGCGCAGTCTGCTGACCGGTTTCGTGGTTCTGGAGATGAACCGGGTCGACCCTCGTGGGGCACCTTCTTCGGGGTGCACGCGGGCCTGGCCATGGGCAGCGTCGCCCGGCTGGGCTCCGAGGAGCAGCGCGAGCGCTGGTTGCCGCGGATGGCCGCGATGGAGAAGATCGGCGCATTCGCGCTCACCGAACCGACCGGCGGCTCTGACGTCGCCGCCGGACTCCGCACCACCGCCCGTCGTGAGGGCGACACGTGGGTGCTCAACGGGGCCAAACGCTGGATCGGCAACGCGACGTTCGCCGACTACGTGATCGTCTGGGCCAAGGACGAGGGCGACGGCCAGGTCAAGGGGTTCGTGGTCGACCGGGGCTCCCCCGGGTTCACCGCCACGAAGATCGAGAACAAGATCGCGCTGCGGACCGTCCAGAACGCCGACCTCACGTTCGAGAACGTGCTGGTGCCGGAGGAGAACCGGCTGGCCGGGGCCGCCTCGTTCAAGGACACCGCGACCATCCTGCGGCAGACCCGGGGCGGCGTCGCCTGGCAGGCCGTCGGCTGCATGATCGGCGCCTATGAGCGGGCGCTGGCGTACTCGAAGGAGCGCGAGCAGTTCGGGCGGCCCATCGCGTCGTTCCAGCTCGTGCAGGATCTGCTGGTGCGCATGCTCGGCAACGTGACCAGCTCTCTCGGCATGGTGGTACGCCTGGCGCAACTCCAGGACGACGACGTCTACCGCGACGAGCACTCGGCGCTGGCCAAGGCGTTCTGCACGGCCCGCATGCGCGAGGCGGTCGGGTGGGGGCGGGAGATCATGGCCGGGAACGGGATCGTGCTCGACTACGGCATGGGCCGGTTCGTCGCCGACTCCGAGGCCATTTACAGCTACGAGGGCACCCGGGAGATCAACACCCTCATCGTCGGCCGGGCGATCACCGGCGAGGGCGCCTTCGTCTAGGCCGCCCAGAGACGGCGGACCGTTCCGGTCACCGGAGC
Organism: Herbidospora sakaeratensis; assembly: GCF_001570525.1. Lineage (GTDB taxonomy): Bacteria > Actinomycetota > Actinomycetes > Streptosporangiales > Streptosporangiaceae > Herbidospora > Herbidospora sakaeratensis. The sequence goes on along the minus strand of NZ_BBXC01000010.1, from coordinate 408,301 downwards.
GGCGGGGGTGCGCTTGCCGGTGCGTACCAGGATCGGCTTTCTCGGGAACGCGGTGGCGCCGTGCCTGATCACGTAGTCGACCTCGGTGGTGAGCAGCGACGGCCACTCCATCAAGCCGAGGGTGGTCCGGATCTGCAGGTCCGCGAACGACGCGCCCAGGCAGCGCCGCGCGCCGACGCCGTACGGCAGGAACGCGTAGGGCGAGACCTGGGCGCCGGTCCAGCGCTCGGGGCGGAACGTTCCCGGGTCGGGGAACGAGTTCGGGTCGCGCTGTTCGAGCAGCGGTGAGGCGAAGGCCAGCGCCCCCTTCGGGATCGACGTCCCGCCCACCTCGACGTCCCGGGCGACCCGGCGGGGCAGGCTGAACGGCACGGTCGGGATCAGCCGCTGCGACTCCCGGACCACCGCGTCGAGCTCCTCCTCGTTGCCGGGGGTCAGCCCGGGGGTGCCGAGGATGGTCAGCAGCGCCCAGGTCATCGACATGGCGGTGGTCTCGAACCCGGCGGAGAACAGGGCGTGCAGTTCACCCGCGATCTCGGGGACGCTGAGCCCGTCACCGTTCTCGTCGGTGGTGTGGCAGAGGATCGACAGGGCGTCGCGGCGCGGTTCGTCGGCCCGTTTGCGTTCGATGAGCAGCGCCAGCCGGTCGTAGACGGCCGCGATGTCACGGGTCCAGCGGCCGTAGGGGGTCCAACTGCGTTCGTGCTGGAACATGAAGACCAGCGGATTGATGATCGGCCCGAGCAGGTTCGCCACGGCCTCGGCGAGCTCGGTGTTCCGCTCGTCGGGGTCGAGGCCGAGCAGGCAGATCAGCAGGTTCGCGCGGGTGACATCGAGGAACTCGGCCGCCATGTCGAACGGCTCACCGTCGCTCACGGCGAACTTCGAGCGCTTGAACGTCTGCGCGAACACCGTCGCGTAGTGGTCCATCGCGCTCTTGTGCACGATCGGCATCAGCAGCTTGCGGGCCCGGCGGTGCCGGTCGCCGTTGAAGGTGATGACGGCCTCGAACATCTTCGACCACGGACGCCCCTGCGGGAGGGAGAAGACTCCGTCGCTCAGCCGTTCGAAGACGTCGTTGCCGGTGAAGTAGCTCCGCGCGCCCTCCTCGCCGCGCAGCAGCACGATCGAGGCGTTCCCCCTGGTCAACGGGACGACAGGGCCGGGGAAACCGTCAGCCACCCGGTCCATGGCGAACCAGGCCGAGTGCCGGAGGAATCGGATGTTGTTGACGACGGGGATCCCACCTGGGCCGGCGGCGTCGATCCGCAGCGAGGTGTCGAACATCTTGGCCATGCCGCACGCTTTCCTTCGCTCGTCCGGAGCGTATGCGCGCGATGGGGCCCGATCAAGAAAACTTCATGTGAACGGGCGGGCCCTGGAGAGGCCCGCCCGCTCACTCAGGAACTACCGGCCACCCTTGAGGACGGTCTTCGACAGGTCGATCAGGGCCGACTGGAGGCGGGCCTGGGCGGGGTCGGACTTCTTCAGCAGGGCGGCGGCGGTCTTCAGGGCCACCGAAGCCAGCAGCTTCTGGTGGCGGTCCTTCAGCCGCTGGGCCTCGTCGATGAGGGCGTCGACGGCCTTGGCCTGGACCTTGCCCAGACCGGCGCGCTCGGCCTGCACCTGGTAGGCGCGGACGAGCTCGAAGCTCGACTCCCACGACAGACGCGGCTGACCCTGCGCGTTGAACAGGTTCAGCTTGACCGTCTTCGCGGCCTCGATCTCCTCGTTGGCCACGGCGCTGGTCGGGACCAGCTTGAAGGCGTCGAAACCACGCGCGATCTCGGTGCCGTAGATGTGGCCGTTGTACCAGTACGCCGACCAGAAGCCGCCGAGGACGAGCGCCGAGGCGTTCACCGGGCCGCGGTCGAAGTAGCCGAGCTCCTTCGGGTTGGCCGAGTCGGTGAAGTCCCAGAGCGAGATGCCGCCCTGGTACCACGCCTGGACCATGATGTCGCGACCGGGGATCGGGACCAGCGAGCCGTTGTGGGCCACGCAGTTCTCGGCCGTCGTCTGGGGCGCCGGGAGCTTGTAGTAGCTCTGGAACACCAGCTTGCCGTTCACGATGTTGTAGATGGAGTTGGCGCCCCACGACGGCTGGTCGGTGTCACGGCAGCGAGCGCCGGAGCCACCGCCCCACTCGTCGGTGAAGACGACCTTGGTGCCGTCGTTGTTGAAGGTCGCCGAGTGCCAGTAGGCGTAGTTCGGGTCGGAGACCGCGTCCAGACGCTTGGGGTTCTCGGGGTCCTTGATGTCGATCAGGATGCCGTTGCCGGCGCACGCGCCGGCGGCGAGCCCGATCTCCGGGTAGGCGGTGATGTCGTGGCACTGGTTGGTCACCGGGCGCGGCGACCAGTTGGTGCCCGACGGGTGCTGCGCCGTCGGCGGGGTGTTCTGCAGGCCGTCGATCGCGCCGGTCTCCGGGTTGGCGAACAGACGCGGCTGGGCCACGACCGCCGCGGTCTCCGGGTTCTTCAGCGGGACCTTGATGACCTCGATGCGCCAGAGCGACGTGTTGGGGTCGGTCGCGGCGGTGTTGGCGCAGCCCGCGAGCTCGTCACCGGACCGGACACTGGAGGTGCCCTGAACGTAGACGTAGACGTTCTTCTTGTCCTTGGGGCTGGTCACGACCGTGTGGGTGTGCGAACCACGGCAGGTCTGCACGGCCGCCACCTGCGTCGGGGCGTTGATGTCGCTGATGTCGAAGACGCGGACACCGCGGAACCGCTCGGGGTTCACGGTGCCGGGGGCGCCCTGCGTGCCGCAGTCGATCCGGCCGCGGGTCTCCTCCACCGACATGAACAGCAGGTTGCCGTAGACGGAGAGGTCGCCCTGGCCGCCCGGGCACACCACCGACGTCTTCAGGACCGGATCGGCGCCGGTGCTGAGGTCGTAGATGTTGAACCCGTTGTAGTTGCCGGCGAAGGCGTAGTTCCCGCTGAACGCCAGGTCGGAGTTGGCGAACGAGGAGCTGCCGGGGCTGTCGGGGTTGACGAACCCGGCGGGCTTGTCGTTGTGCTTGGTCAGTTCGAGGCCGCTGGCGGCGGACTGTGCGTCCAGCCAGCCGGCTCCGAGGCCGACACGCGGGTCATCGGCGGCCTGCGCGGCGGTGGGCAGGAAGCCCGCCACTAACGCTCCGGCAGCGGCGATGACCCCGAGGGTGCGTAGTCGCAAGGGGCCGTCCCTTCAGAGGGGTCCTATGTGGTATTTCACCGCGTACCGTAACTGAAAGGGTCTTGATGTTCTATACGTAGACATATCTACTTCTCCGGACAGATGCCGACGGTACAGCGGAAGCAGCCCCACACCATGAGCAACTTGCGCCGACTGAGCGCGTCACTGCTGGTCTCCGGCCTGGTCCTCGCCGGGTGCAGCGAGGAGGCCCCGCCCGCGGCCCCGAACGCGCCGGTGGTCGTCCAGCCCGGCGCGCCAGGGCAGGCCGCCAAGACGCTCACGGGCACCGCGGTGCCCTCGGCCACCCCGGCCGCGTTCACCGCCGCCGACGTCCTGTTCTTCCAGGGGATGATCCCGCACCACGGTCAGGCGCTCCGGATGACCTCGCTCGTGCCCACCCGGACCAAGAACCGGGACGTGACCCTGATCGCGCAGCGCATCTCGTCCACGCAGGAGGACGAGATGACCCAGATGCGCAAGTGGCTGACGTCGCGCGGGCAGGAGGTCCCGTCGGCCGAGCACGGGCACGGCGCCGGCGCGCTGATGCCCGGCATGCTCACCGAGGACCAGTTCGACCGGCTGGAGAAGGCGAAGGACGGCGAGTTCGACCGCCTCTTCACCCAGTTCATGATCGGCCACCACATGGGCGCCCTGGAGATGGTGGACACGTTGTTCGCCGCCGACGGCGGCCAGGAGACCGAGACCTACGTCTTCGCCACCCACGTCGACTCCGACCAGCGCATCGAGATCGACCGGATGCAGCAGTTGCTGGCCGGGATGGGCGGCCCGCTCCAGTAGGACCTCCGGAGAAACCTGCACCGCCCGGGCGATGACCCGGGCGGTGGAGGCGGGAGCCGCTAGGGGCTAGTCCCAGTAGTAGTACTCCTCGACGACGTAGCCGTCATCCCAGTCGTCCCAGTCGTCGTAGTAGTAGTCGTCGTAGTAGTAATCGTCGTAGTAGTAGTCGTCGTCCCAGTCCCAGTCGTCGTAGGTCGTGGACGCGGGCTGGGCGACCGTGCTCACCGCGGTAGTGGTCGCGGTGGTGGCCGTCTCGGCATCCGCCGCTGAGATGGGCCCCAGGACCAGGGCCGCCGCACCGAGGACCCCCGCCCCCACCGTCGCGACTCGCTTACCGTTCATGGCTTCTCCTCCTAGGATTCGCCTGGCTTGCCCCTCCAGGCTTTCCGACGACCGGCAAGCGGCGCGAGAGGGCGTGGTGTTCATTTGACGGGACACGGGCGAGGTTCTGGTGGCCGGTTGAGGGGGTGCTTTTATGTACGCCTTATTGGGCTACGTCCAAGTGCGGCCCTTATGGGGGTCGGTTGGGGACGAATGGGGATGATGTTCGGGAAGCCTTCCGGCGACGGCGGTCCGGCCGATCACGGGTCGGTAAAGGACTTACGCGTCCCTTATGCCGCCGGGCCTCCCCCGACATGATCCACCGCCCGGGCGGCGACCCGGGCGGTGGACGGGACCCTCACCGCCAGCCGTAGTTGTGGTGGTGGTGGTTGTGATGGTTGTAATTGTGGTTGTGGTGCTTGTAGTGGTTGTTGTGGTGATGGCGGTGGTGGCCGTTGCCCCAGTGGTCGTGGGCCGGGGCCACGCTCGCCGATGTGCTCACCGCCGTCGTGGTCGCCGGGGTCGCGGCCTCGGCGGCCGACGCCACCGACACCGGGGTCAGGATCAGGGCCGCCGCTCCGAGGAACCCCGCCCCCGTGATCGCGACTCGCCGCTTTCCGTACATGGGCTTCTCCTCTGGATCGTCCCGACGTTGGTTTACTCTTCTACTTTTTTCTTGTTCGGCCGGAATTGCGAGCGATATGGGCTGTTTTGACGGTGGTTTGCGGAGGTTGTGGGCAATGTTGGGTTTGCTTGGCCTGGGGGCGGGCCGGATTGCCGTTCACTGACTCGCGTGCAGGGCGCGCGAGAGAAACGCCGGACGAAACACTGAATTCCGGTGCGGCGTAGGAGATGCGGCTTTCACGCCGTGGTAACGACGAGGGCGCCGCGCCGGCCGACGGCCCAGATCGCCAGGGCGAAGACCGACGCGGCCATGCCCGCCAGGCACACCGCCCGCCACTGCCCGACCGACCAGAGCACCGAGGCCGCCGCCGATCCGATCGCGCCGCCGACGAAGTTGCCGGTGACGAACGCCGTGTTCAACCGGCTGCGGGCCTCGTGGGACACCGCGAAGATCCGGGTCTGGTTCAGGATGTTGAGCGCCTGCATGCCCGCGTCCACCAGCACCACGACCAGCACGATGAGCGCCGCCGACCGGCCCGCGAACCCGGCCAGGCCGAACGACAGCAGCACCACCACCCAGCCGAGCCCGGTCGCGGGCATCGACCAGCCCCGGTCGTGCAGCCGCCCCGCCCGCTGGGCCGCCACCGCGCCGGCCAGGCCCGCCAGGCCGAACAGGCCGATCACCGAGACCGGGTAGTCGAAGGGCGGCGCGCTCAGCAGGAAGGTCAGCGACGTCCAGAACATGGTGAAGATCGCGAAGCCGGTGCAGGAGAGGGCGAGGGTCCACCGGACCACCCGCTCGCGGCGGACCGTCGAGAACACCGACGCGATCAGCCGGTGGTAGGGCAGCCGGGTCTTGGGCTCCAGCTCGGGGAGCGCCCGGTAGAGCAGCAGCGCCAGCACCAGGGCCAGCACCGACGCCGCCAGGAAGATGGTGCGCCACCCGGCGAACTCGGCGACCAGGCCGCTGATCGTGCGGCTGAGCAGGATGCCGGTCAGGATGCCCGACGTCACCGCCCCGACCACGTGGCCGCGCCGCGCGGGGTCGGCCAGGTCGCCGGCCAGCGGGGTGAGCAGCTGCCCGGCCACGGTCGTGATCCCCACCAGCGTGATCGCGCCCAGCAGCAGGCCGAACGTCGGCGCCAGCGCGCACAGCACCAGCATCACCGCCGACACCACCAGCATCACCGGGATCAGCTTCCGCCGGTCGAGCACGTCGCCCAGCGGCACGAACAGCAGGATGCCGACGGCGTAGCCGACCTGGGTGGCCGTCACCAGCAACCCGGCGCTCGCCGTGGACGCGCCCAGATCGGCGGCGATGAAGTCGAGCAGGGGCTGGGCCCAGTAGAGGTTGCCGACCGCCGCGCCTCCGGCGACGGCGAAGAGGAACGTCAGGCCGGGGGTCATGACCGTCGGTCGCGCTTTCACCCGGGCCATGCTCGCAGGTCCCCCATCGTGGACGTCTACCGGCCCTCTTACGGGTCGGCCGAGCCGAGCACCTGCGCCAGCGCCTGGCGTCCCGACACCCCGAGCTTCGTGTAGACCCGGCCCAGGTGGTTGTTGACCGTGCGCAGCGACAGGTCGAGCCGGTCGGCGACCGCGCGGCCCGACAGGCCCGACGCCACCAGCTTGGCGATCTGGAGCTCCCGCGGGGTCAGCGTGGAGTCGCCGCCCGACAGGTCCGACTGCGGCGTCCTCGCCCCGCCGCAGTCGGTCAGCAGTTCTCTGGCCAGCGTCTGCGCGCTGGTGGCGGCCGTCCGTCGTCCGGCCGCCACGAGTAACCGATACGACGTGGCGGCGCATTCGGCCCCGGCCAGCGTGTGGCCGAGGCGGGCCAGCGTTCCGGCCGACTCCAGCAGCAGGTCGGGGTCCTCGGCCGTGTGGGCGGCGGCCATGGCGGCGAACGCCCTGGTCACCGGGGTCGGGGTGGAGACGGACAACTCGGCCAGGCGGTCGCGGGCCGCCCCGGCCGCGCCCATCCGGCAGGCGTCGGCCAGGGCGTGCGCCTCCAGCAGGGGCGCGCCGGCCCGGCGGGCCTCCTTGGCGGCGGTGAGCGCGCGTTCGGCGGCGAGCGGCAGGTCGGAGGCGGCGACGGCGGCCCAGGCGCGGTTGCGGTTGATCCACGGGTCGACCAGGGCGCCCGGCGGGGCCGGGGTCTCCTCCATCCGGGCCAGCCAGTGGTCGGCCCCGGCGGTGTCGCCCGCCATGGCGTGCGCGCCGACCAGCTCCGACAGGTAGAGGCGCTGGAGGCGGAGCGGGTCGTGGCCTTCGAGCAGCACGATCGACTCGCGCAGCGCCTGCTGCGCCAGGGTCACCCGGCCCTGGGCCTTGGCGACGATGCCGCGCAGGCCCGTCCAGACGCCGACCGTCTGCGGGAGCTGGGTGCGCACCGCCTCCTGGTAGCCCGCCTCGACGGCGGCGGCCGCGTCGAGGAGCGCCCCGGCCAGCACCAGCGCCACGCACCGCACGGTGCGCACCTGCGCCTGGGCCCGGGGCAGGGTGTTGCGGTATTCGACCGCGACGTGCAGGCCGGTCGCGGCGGCCTGGTCGACGAGCCGCCGGTCGCCGGTGAGGCCCGCGGCCACCATGACCGCCGTCGCGGCCCAGGTCACGGCGCGGGGCGGGAGCTCCGGCTCGGGCAGGGCCAGCAGCGCGCCGCCGACCGCGATCGAGCGGGCGACGTCGCCCTCCAGCAGGACGATCCACGTCGACACCGCCTCGGCGGCGCGCTCGCCGGGCGGGTGGCCGCCGGCCGGAGCGGCCTCGCGGTGCCAGTAGTCGATGCGCTCCTGCAACATCGCGCGGCGGTCGGAGCTCTCCTCGTCGGCGCAGTCCTCCGGCTCGGGCAGGATCCCGGCCGCCGCCTCGTAGCGGCCCTGCCAGGCCAGCACCTCGGCCAGCGTCAGGTCGGCGTCGACGCCGCCGCCGGCCTCCCGGGTGGCCATGGCGAGCCGTTCGGCCATGTCGAACTCCAGGTGCTCGGCCGCCTGGCGGGCCCCCGCGAGCAGTTCCCCGACCGAGGAGCCGAGCCCGGCCCGCTGCCGGGAGACGGCCAGTTCGAGCGCGTCGTCGGCGCGGCGGCGCGGGGTCTTGGCGAGCGACTCGGCCAGGCTCTCCCAGATCGCCCGGTGCCGGGCGCGCGGCATGCGCGCCCGGATCACGCCCGCGTACGCCGGGATGGCGAGCCGGGTCTGGATACGCTGGCCGGAGCGTTCGAGCAGGACCAGCCCCCGGCGTTCGGCCTCGACGACCGCCGCGTGGCCGGTGATCGACTCGACCACGGGCTGGCTGAGCGGCTCCTTGCAGGCCAGCACCTCCAGAACGCTCAGCACGGCGGCGTCGTCGACGTCCATCTGGGCCTCGACCAGGTCGCCCAACCGGCCGGTGACCCGCAGGTTCCCCTCCAGGTGCCACAGGCCGTCGACGGTACGCAGGGAGCCTCCCTCCAGGGCCGACTGCACCAGTTCGTACAGCACCAGGGGGTTGCCCGCCGACAGGCGGCGCAGGCTGCGCCGGGTGACCGCGTCGAGGGGGCCGCCGAGGCCGCGTTCGAGCACGGTGTCGACCTCGTCGTCGCCGAGCGGCCCGAGTTCGACCCGGCGGGCGGCCCCTTCCTTCCAGAGCGCGGTGACCACGTCGGGCGCGGTCTGGCCCTGCCGGACGGTCAGCACCACGAACGTGCGGGTGTGCACGGCGAGCTGGAACACCAGCGCGGCCGAGGCCGAGTCGAGCAGGTGGGCGTCGTCGACCACCAGCACCGGCCGCCGCCCGCCCGGGGCGCCGAACCGCGCCACGATCCGGGCGAAGGTGCCGAGCGCGTCGCCCGGCGGGGCCAGGTGCAGCAGGGCGCCGAGCGGGATCGTGCCGGCCGCGCGGGTGCCGGTCGCCGACGCGACGGGGTGGCCCTCGGCCGTCAGCCGGGTCGCCGCCTCCTTCACCAGGCGGGTGCGGCCCACCCCCGGCGGGCCGACGACCACGACGCCTTCGACGTCCGGCTGCGCCGCCGATTCGGTGATGACACCCAGGGCGGCGGCGCGTCCGACGAGCGGCCATGAACGTGTGGGGCGCGCGTCCGGTCCCATTTCGTCCCTTCGAATGCCGCGGTGACGATTCGAGTAGACGAGAGCTTGACTGACTGCCGCCATGTCAAGAAATGTCAGAAATCTGGCGCGATTCGGTCATTGCCGGGAACCGGCGGCAAAGGTATTTAGAGCGCGAGGAGTTCGTCGGCGAGTGCCAGCAGTTTCAGGGCCGCGACGTCGCGGGGGCCGTCGCCGCTCGGCGGGCGGTCGCTCAGCCGCCGGAGCACCACCTGCGGGTCGATCTGGGCGCGCGGCTCGCTGTGCCTGACGCGGAGCAGGAACTCCAGGCCGCAGGCGGCCTGGGTGGCGAACAGGCCCAGGAGCTCGATGTCGTCGAGGTCGCTGCGCGACTCGGCCCGGTCGAGCACCTCCAGCACGCCGACGCACTCCTCGAACCGGATCAGCGGCGCCGCCATGATCGTGGCGGGCACGTAGCCGGTCGACTCGGCGGCGTCCTGGTCGAACCTGGTCGTGGCGAGGTCGTCGGCGACCATCGGCTGGCCGCTGGTGGCGACCCAGCCGGCGATGCCGGTCCCGGCCGGGAACCGGCTGCCGACCAGTTCCTTCTCGCCCTCGCCCGAGACGGCCTCGAAGACCAGCTCGCCGGTCTCGGGGTCGACCAGGAAGATCGACGCGGCGGCCGCGCCGAACATGTGGCGGGCCACCTCCACGATCGACTGCAGCAACTTGCGTTCGGTGCTGTCGAAGTCCTCAGAGGACATCAGGCTCTCCGTTCTGCGCGATGGTGTCCGCAGTGTTGTCCGCGGCGAGATAGAGCACGGTCTTGAGCTGGAACGGCGTCAGCCAGGGGTGTTTGCTCAGGATGAGCGCGCAGATCCCGGCGATGTGCGGGGCGGCGAAGCTGTTGCCGGTGCTGCGCACCACCTTCCCGCCCGTCCAGGCCACCGGGACCTTGACGCCCCGGGCGTGGAACTCGGCGGGCGGCGAGGGGTTGTAGAAGTAGGTCATCGGGTCGGCCTGGTCGTGGCTGGCCACGCTGACGACCGAGGAGAACGTCCACGGGAAGCTGAGCACCGGCATGTTGTGCGCGGCGGCGACCAGCAGGCAGCGCCGGAAGTAGGCCCGGTCGGCCAGCTCCTGGAGGGTGTGCCGGAAGTCCGACTTCGTCGTCGACAGGCTCATGTTGATCACGTCGAAGCCGGCCTCGATCGCCCACCGCAGACCCGTCAGCAGCGCGTCGCCGCTGCCGTTCTTGCCGTCGGTGAGCACCCGCAACGAGCTGATCGAGGTGCCCGGCGCGACCTGGCGGATCACCGAGGCGCAGGCGGTGCCGTGCCCGGCCGGGTCGTGCGGTTCGCACTCGGCGACCGACAACCTCCCGGCGTCGTCGGCGACCACCTGGTACGACGCCTCCAGCCCGCCGACGTGCGGATGGTCGGCCTGGACGCCGGTGTCCAGCACGCAGACCCGCACGCCGGTGCCGTCGGCCCCGCCGTACGCCCACTCCTTGTCGACCGACTCCAGGCGGCTGATCTCGAAGGGCTCCGGCGCGGCCCGGCGGGTGGCCAGCCCCCAGGCCGGCACCCCCGGGAAGTGGTCACGCTGGGCCCGCCGCCACGGCGGCAGCGGCGGGTTGGTCGGCGTCAGGGTCACAGGTCCCCCAGCAGGTCGCGGGTCCGGCGGGCGAGCAGGCTCGCCCCTTTGTCGTCATAGGCGCCGAGCGCTTCGCGGAGGGCTCCGGACGGATCCCGCCCGGCAGCCCGCCGGATCTGGGCGACCTCGACGAGGACGTCGCCACGGAGACAGGGATCGTCGGTGGTCTCGACGAGCTCGGCCGCCCGGCCGGCGATCTCCAGCGCCTCCGCGTGCGCGGGTTGATCGGCGGCCTGGTCGGTCAGTCGAACCGCGATGGCGGCCCTCAGCACCATCGCGGTGACCTCGCCTCTGAGCTGGCGGGGCCCCTCGCGTCTCCCGAGCTCCTGTGCGGCCATGCGGGGGTCGCCCAGGCGGAGGGTCTCACGGGCGGCGTAGATCTCCAGGGTGCCGGCGGCGCCGCCGTGGCCGGACGCGTGCAGCGCGGCGGCGGCGTCGCGGAACAGGGCGCGGGCCCGCTCGTGGTCGCCGGCCAGCGACTCGACCAGGCCGCGCACCTGGGCGACCGCGATGGCGGGCAGGCCCAGGTCGAGTTCGTCGACGTAGCGGGAGGCCGTGTCGAGGGTCTCCCTGGCTTCGGCCAGCTTGCCCGACAGGCCCAGCAGCCGGGCCCTGGTGAGCAGCACCGGCACCAGCAGGGCGCGGTCGCCGACGAACCGCTCCAGCAGGTCGGCGCAGAGGGCCAGGCCCTCGCCGACCGGGGTCGGCGACCACTGGACCAGCTCGCACAGGCCGCCCAGCAGGCGGTCCTCCTCGTAGCGGTCGCCCATCGCGCGGGCGCGGGTCACGCCGTCGCGCAGCGCCTGGTCGGCGGCGCCGAATCGGCCGGCGTCGATGTGCGTCCAGGCTTCGAGCTGGTGGAAGCGGCACCAGCTGAGGTCGTCGTCCTGTTCGAGCCGGTCGCGCAGCGCCTCGGGGTCGGTGCCCCGGCCGGTGCGCAGGCCGAGCATCTCGCGCTGGATCGTGCAGGTCAGCGCGGTGCGCGGGTCGCCGGGGAGCATCTCCTCCGCGGCGTCGAGGGCGGCGGCGGCCTTGCTCGCCTCCCCCCGCGCCAGTTCGGCGTCGCTGATCAGGATCGCCAGGCGGCGGTGCTCCTGCCGGCCCTTGGGCAGGATCTCGCGGCCGCGTTCGAGCAGCGCGATGGCGGCCGGGAGGTCCTTGCGGTGCAGGGCCTCGCCGCCGTCGCGGATCAGCGCGGTCGCGGCGCGGTCGGTGAGCTCGTCGAGGAGGGGGTCGAACGGGCGGACCTCGCGGGTGAATCGGCAGGCGGCGAGCAGGTGGCGGCTGATGTCGCCGGACGTCCAGCTGCGGAACGGGGTGTCGTCGGCGGCCTCCTGCTCACCCAGCCAGTCGGCGAGGCGGCGGTGCCAGTCGGCGCGCTGTTCCTTGCTGGTCAGGGAGTAGACGGTCTCGCGGGTGAGGGTCTGGGTGAACTCGAAGGCGCCCGGCTGGGAGCCGCGTCTGACCAGGCGGTCGCGCTGGAGGCTGCGCACCGGTCCCGACGGGGTCTCGCCGCCGAGCATCTCGACCTGGCCGAGGGTGAACATCTGGCCGATGGTCGCGGCCCGCTCCAGCACCTCGCGTTCGTCGCCGCCGAGCCGGTCGAGCCGGGCGCCCAGCAGCGCGGTGATGGTGGGCGGCAACGAGCCGTCGCCCTCGGTCAGGGTCTCCAGCATCAGCTCGGCGAACAGCGGGTTGCCGTCGCTGCTGGCGGCGACCCGCCAGTGCAGGGCCTCGTCGGCGTGCGCCATGACCTCGACGCGTTCGGCGCACAGCTCCTGGACGAGCCGCGCGACGTCCGCGCCGCTCAGCGGCCCGAGCTCCAGCGACATCCCGCAGGCCACGCCGCCGCCCCAGCCGGGACGCAGCTCGTAGATCTCCGGCCGGGCCACGCAGACGAACAGCACCGGCACGTCGGTCAGCCACGACACGCAGTCGTCGACGAGTTCGAGCAGGGTCGGCTCGGCCCACTGGAGGTTGTCGAGCACCACCACGAGGGGGCGGTCGTCGGCCATCACCTCCAGGAAGCTGCGCACCGCGCGGGCGATCTCGGCGACGCCGGGGGTCTGGCCGTTGCCCGCGAGGGCGCGCAGGGTGCGTTCGCCGTCGGGGCCGACCGCCGCCGCGACGGCGGGCCAGTCGCCGTTGACGTCTTCGAGCATCTCGGCGATCGGGCGGTAGGTGGCACCGATGCCGTACGACGGGCAGCGCCCGGTCAGCACCCGTACGCCCGGCGGGAGCCGGTGCAGGAACTCGCGCACCAGCCGGGACTTGCCGATGCCCGGCACGCCCAGCAGGGTCGCCATCCCGCACAACCGTTCCCTGATCACCCGTTCGTGCAGGCGGGTGAGCTGGGCGAGCTCCTCGTCGCGGCCGATCAGCGGGACGGTGTCGGCGCCGGCCTCCCCGGCGCGGTCGGGTTCGACGTCGACCAGCCGCCAGGCCCGGACGGGGTCCTTCTTGCCCTTCAGCGTGAGCGGCGGGACCTCCTCCATGACCGCGTGCTGGCGCACCAGCCGGGCGACGTCGTCGCCGAGGAGGATCTCGCCCTCCTTGGCGGCCGACTGGATGCGGGCGGCCGTGTTGACGGTGTCGCCGATGACGCGGACGTCGGTCCCGGTGTTGCCGACCACCATGACCTCGCCGAACGCCACCCCGACGTGCGCCCCGATCCGGACGCCGACGGTGCGTTCGAGCTGGTCGGCCAGTTCGTACACCGATCTCATCGCGCCGTGGGCGGCGAGCACCGCGCGCAGGGCGTCGTCCTCGCGGCTGAGCGGGATGCCGAAGACGGCCATGATGGCGTCGCCGATGTACTTCTCGATCACGCCGCCGTTGGCGAAGATCGCCTCCCTGCACCCCGCGTAGTAGCGCTCCAGGATCTGCATGAGCAGCTCGGGGTCGAGACGCTCCGCGAGTTCGGTCGACCCCGAGAGGTCGATGAACAGGACCACGATGTGACGACGAGCCGGCCTCGACCCCTGCATGCTCAGACCAGCTTCAATTCCTGGCCCTCAACTTCGGGCGCGACGTCGTCGAGACGTCTCTTGATCGAGTTGAGCAGGGTGACCTCGGTCTGGTTGAGCGAGGCGAACACGTCGCGCTGCCGCTCGTCGAGCAGGTCGATGGGGTGCCCTGCGGCACGTAGGTCGGCCAGTGCGTCGTACGCCCCCGAACCGGTTCTGTTCATCACTCGTCCTCACCGCGTCACGTCTGAAAAGTCCGCTTTTGCGTAAGTGTGGAAGCGCACCAGGCGATCGGCCAACCCCACATTCGTGGGGTCTTTCCAGCAGGTCAGCCCACGTTTGTGGGGTTGTCCGGCCCGCGCGTCACCGGCACATACTCGACTCGCAACGCATCCGAATCGCTAGAGAGGTGAAGGCATGTCCTTCGATCCCACTGAGGAACTGCGTCAGGCCGGCATTCTCAACTCCCAGCTGGCCGCCGAGGTCGAGGAGGCGTTCGCCACCCTGACCCGTGAAGAGGTCGACCTGCTCATCTCCCTCAAGGACAAGCTGCCGAACGCCCTCCCGGGCGTGCTGGCCGGCGTCTCCGCCGGCGCCGGCGCCGACGGCGAGTGGTCCGAGCCCGAGGTCGTCGCCCACACCATGGCCGCCGCGGCCGACTGCCTCTGCGGCGCCTGGTCGGGCTCCGGCTCCGGCGCGGCCAACTAGGCACCACAGTTCGCGGACGCGGCCCCGGACGCCGAAGGCGGGGCCGCGTCCACGCGGTGACGAGGGAGGGAGAGCGACATGCCGGGGAAGCTGGTCAAGAACCGCGCCCTGTTCGAGGTCCCCGAGGGCCTCACCTATTTCGTCCACGACGACAGACGTCTCGTGGTCAATCCGCACTCGGGCGGCCGGGTGGTGCTGACGTCACGGGAGTTCGGCGTGCTGACGGCGCTGGCCCGTGCCCTTCCCCTCGACGAGACGCTGGAGAACGAGAAGGCCCTGGCGAAGCTGATCCTGAACTACGTCGTCTACTACGACGGCCACCGCCCGAACGTGGCCTTCCAGGAGCCGAAGCTCAAGCAGGCGTACTACGCGATCACCGACGGCTGCAACCTGCGCTGCCCCTACTGCTACGCCTCGTCGGAGAAGTGCCTGCCGAACGAGCTGAAGACCGACGAGTCGCTGCGCCTGATCGAGGAGATCGCCGCGTTCGGCGCCGAGTACGTCATCTTCACCGGCGGCGAGCCGATGCTCCGCAAGGACCTGTTCCAGATCGTCGAGCACGCCAGGTCGCTGGGCCTGAAGTGCAACATCGTCACCAACGCGACGATGATCAGGAAGCCGGAGACGGCGCGGCGGTTCGCCGAGCTGTTCAACTCGGTCACCGTGAGCGTCGACGGCGGCACCGCCGAGACCCACGACCGCACCCGCGGCGCGGGCTCGTTCGCCAAGACCCACAAGGCGCTCCAGCTGCTCAACCAGGCGGGCGTGGTTCCGAAGATCAACCACATCGTGACGTCGGAGAACATCTCCGAGCTGGAGGACTTCGCCCAGTTCGTGGAGGGGCTGGAGGTCCACAGCATCCGGCTGATGTACCACAACAAGCTCGGCCGGGGCGTGACCGACAAGGCCGACTTCGGGTGGCAGGACCACATGCGGATCCAGGAGATCGCGTGGACCTCCCCGGCGGCCGGCAAGCTCAGCCCCGACGGCCCCAAGCCGCTCGGCCCGTGCGCCGTGAAGGCCAACTGCGGCATGGGCGGCAACGAGATCTACATCAACTCGCTCGGCGACGTCTACCCGTGCAAGCTGGTCACCGGCCACGAGCACTACGCGGGCAACGTGCGCGAGCAGTCGCTGGCCGAGATCTTCGGCGCGCCGGTGCTGAAGGAGATGCGCACCAGCTCGGTGCTCGGCGGCGAATACCACGCCGACTGCGCCCGCTGCTACATCAAGGCGTCGTGCGGCGGCGGCTGCCGGGCCTCCCACATGGCAGAGTCGCTCGACATCAAGCGCAACAGCCGCCACCAGTGCCGGATCCTGCGCCACGGCATCGCCACCCAGCTCTGGCTGGAGTCGGGCGCGACCGGCGCCGAACTGGCCGCCGGCAACGACGTCATGACGACCCCGCGCCTGGTCGCCGACGACACGATCCACCCGGTCTTCGACGACTGGACGCGCTACGTCCCGCCGATGCGCGAGCCGATCAAGGTCGGCAAGCTGCTCCCCATCACGCCTGTCTAAGCGAGGTATGACCATGGCACTGACGATCAGCGACGACGTGATCTGGCAGGAGACCGCCGACGGCGTGTCGCTCTACCACACCGAGACCGGCGCGTTCTCGACCCTGAACGAGACCGGCTCCAAGATCTGGATGATGGTCGAGCAGACCGGCGAGCGCGAGCCGATCGCGTTGTCGATGTCGCGTGCCTACGCGCGCGGCAACGAGGCGGTGAGCCGGCGCATCGTGACCGAGGTCAACCAGTTCATCGGCGCCATGGTCGAGAACGGCATGCTCCTCGAAGAGGCGTGATGACCCGCGCTGTGGTCCTCGGCGGCGGGCTGGCCGGGGTGCTGGCCGCCGTCGCGCTGACCCGGCACGCCGACGAGGTCGTGGTCGTCGAGAGCGACCACTACCCGGCGGGCCCCCGCCCGAGGCGGGGGCTGCCGCAGTCCCATCACAACCACGTGCTCATGACGGGCGGCATCCGGGCCCTGGACGCACTCCTCCCGGGCGTCGTGGACGACCTGCTCGCCGCCGGCGCCCACCGCCGCAACCTCCCCGGCGACTGCCTGATCTTCTCCGGCGAGGGCTGGTTCCACCGCGTCCGCACCGAGGCCGACCTGATCGCCTGCGGCAGACCCCTCCTGGACGAGGTGGTCAGAAGGCACGCCGCGATCGAGGTCGTCCAGGGAGTGGCGGCGGTCGGCCTGACGGGCGACACGAGAAAGGTGACGGGGGTCCGTCTCGGCACGGTGACCGACGGGTGGAAGCACATCGCCGCACCCGGTCGTGCGGGCGGAATCGCCGAGATCCGCACCACGACCGGCGCGCCCCTCGGCGACCTGCCGGAGATCGCCCGATCCGAGGTGATCGGCGCCGATCTGGTGGTCGACGCCACCGGCCGCCGCTCCGCCGCCCCCACCTGGCTGGCCGCCCTGGGCGTTCCCGCGATAGGCGAAATCACGGTGCCCTCTGGGGTCGCCTACGCCACCCGCCTCTACGAGGGTTCGGGCGAGATCCCCGCCGTGCTGGTCCACCCCAAGTACACCCCGGCCAGGGGCGGCACGTTGTTCCCCATCGAGGGCAACCGGTGGATCGTCACGATGACCGGCGATCCACCTCTCGACGAGGCGGGCTTCCTCGCATACGCCCGAGCGCTACGAGACCCGGTCATCGCCGACCTGATCGAGAAGGCGAAACCCGCCGGGCCGATCCGGCCCTGCCGCGACACCGCCAACCGGCGGCGTCACTTCGAGGACGCCGAGCTCCCGGAGGGTTTCCTCGCCGTCGGGGACAGCGTCGTCACGGTCAACCCGGTCTACTCGCACGGCATGTCGGTGGCCGCCATGACCGCGCTGCGGATCGCCGAGGAGGGTCCCAGTCAGCGGGCGGTCGCCGAGGTGGCCGACCGGTCGTGGCGGATGGCGGTGGCCGAGCCGCGCAAGGGCGGCGACGCCAAGGTGGGGCGGGCGGTGCTGAGCAGTGCGGGGCTGGCCGCCGAGGTGTTCCACGGCCAGGCGCTCATCCCGGCCGTGCGCGACCACCAGGCCGTCTTCCGGGCCATGGTCGACGACCTCGTGGAGCCGCTGACCGCCGAGCAGGCGATCAGCCAGTTCGCCTGGGCGCGATGAAGCCGAGCTCGTAGGCGATGCCGACCGCGTGCGCGCGGTTGGCCGCCTGGAGCTTGTCGAGGATCCTGGCCAGGTGCGACCGCACGGTCCCGGCGCCGATGCCGAGCCGGCCGGCGATCTGGGCGTTCGACAGGCCGGTGGCCACCAGGGCGAGCACCTCGGCCTCCCGGCGGGTGAGCGCGGCCAGGTGGTGGTCGACCCCGGTCATCGCGCCCGCGATGCGGTCCCTGAGCCGGGTGATCATCGCGGTGGAGATGAACGTGTGCCCGGCCGCGACCAGCCGGATCGCCGGCACGATCTCGGCGAAGAGCGACGGCCGGTGCACGAACCCGCCGACCCCCTCGCGCAGCGCCCGTCCGAGCAGTTCCTCGTCGAGCTCGTCGGCGACCAGCACGACGTGGGTACGGCACCGCGTCAGCGCCTCGACCGCGAGGGCGAACTCGACCCCGGAGTCGAGCAGCGCCGCGCTGACCACGACCACGCGGGGGCGCTGGCGCGCGACCAGGTCGCCCAGCCGGGTCCCGGCGCCGGCCTCGCCGACGACGTAGACGCCGTTGCCCATGTGCAGCGATCCTCTGAGCCTGGCCCGAACCCCCCGGTCCGGATCGCCGACGACCACCCTGACGGGCATCGCCTCGACCGAGAGGGCCAATTCGGCCTGATGTGTCACCTGAACACCTGAATTGCCCGCTTCTGCCACACAGGCACAGGATGCGCGCATCTGAAAATGCTCACCAGAGCAGCGCACTTACTCATGAGAGCCGCTCCCGGGCGCGGCATACTCATGCCGCTCAGTCTCCCGCGGCCTCCACGACCCTGATCGGCGAGCCGCCGAGACACGCGCCGACCCGCGTCACCACGAACCCGGCGTCCGCCAGCAGCGCCTCGAACTCCGGCCGGGTGCGTTCCCGGCCGCCGGTGTAGACGAGCATGGCGACGTCGCTCATCACCACCCCCGCGGCCTCCGCCGCGTCGAGGCTCTCGGGCATGACCGGCTCGACGACCAGCAGCCGCCCGCCCGGCCGCAGCGCCTTGCGGCACCCCCGCAGCAGCCGGACGCAGGTGCCGTCGTCCCAGTCGTGCAGGATGCCCTTGAGGACGATGACGTCGCCCTCGGGCACCGCGTCGAAGAAGTCGCCGTTCTCGATCCGGCACCGATCGGCGACCCCCGCGAGCACGTGCGCGGCGTCGGCCGTGCCCTCGGCCGAGTCGAACAGCACGCCGTGGGCGTCCGGGTGGCGCGTCAGGATCGACGCCAGGAGGGTGCCATTGCCGCCGCCGACGTCCACGACGGTCCGGCCGGCGACGTCGACGTCGACGAGGTCGGCCACCTGGCCGGTGCCCTCGCGCATCGCGGTGTTGAAGACCGCCGACAGGCCGGGCGCGGCGGCGAGGTGCTCGAACAGCGGCTTCCCGTGGACGTGGTCCCACGCCGTCTCGCCGGTGCGCACCGACTCGGTCAGCGCGCCCCACGCCCGCCAGGTGTCGGGGTCGCCGAGGAGCAGCACGCTCGACCTGATCGACCGCGGATGGCCGGTGCGCAACGGCTGGCCGAAGGCCGACAACGCGTAGCGTGCGGGCGGGATCTCGATCGCCACGTCGAGCACGACCAGCGCGCGCAGCAGACGGCGCAGCGCGTCGGGGGCGGCGCCGACCTGCCCGGCCAGCGTCTCCGCGTCGGCGGGGCCCCGGGCCAGCAGGTCGGGCAGGCCGAGCTTCGTGGCGGCGTACAGGATCTGGGAACCGGCGAAGCCGAAGGCCATGGCCGAGAGATTCTTCATGGGCCCACTCGCAGGGGAAGGCGGCGCACGCCGTGGATGAACAGGTCGGGGGTCCACTCCAGGCCGGCGGGGTCGGCGGCGAACTCCAGCGGACGCCGGATCAGCGCGCCGATGGCGGCCCGCGCCTGGAGCCGGCCCAGGGCCGCGCCCAGGCAGAAGTGGATGCCGTGGCCGAGGCCGAGATGCCGGTTGGGGGTGCGGCCGACGTCGAACACGTCGGGGTCGGGGAAGACCTCCGGATCGCGGTTGGCGGCCAGCAGCACCGGCACGATCCGGTCGCCCTCCGGGATGACCACGTCGCCGAAGGCCACGTCCGCGAGCGCGTAGAGCGGCCGGGAGTGGCCGACCGGCCCGTTGAACCGCATGACCTCCTCGACGGCCGAGTCGATCAGCCCGGGGTCCCGGCGCAACCGGGCGAGCTCGGCGGGGTGCCGCAGCAGTTCCAGCACCCCGTTGCCGATGAGGTTGACCGTGGTCTCGTCGCCCGCCATGACCAGCTGGAACACACCCGCCACCAGCTCCTCCTGGTCGAGCTCGGCGCTGAACGCGAGCCGGGTGAGCAGGTCGTCGCGCGGCTGTTCGCGCCGTTCGGCGACCCGTTTCTCGATGTACCGGACGAAGGCCAGCCCGGCCGCCCTGATCCGGGGAGCGTGGTGGCTGCGCAGCATCGCGTCGCTCCAGACGCGGAGCCGGGCCGCGTCGGCCGCCGGGAAGCCGATCAGGTCGGCCATCACCAGGATCGGCAGCGGCAGCGCCAGCTGCTCGATCACGTCGGCCTCGCCGTCGAGGCCCGCGACCAGCTCGGCGGTGATCTCGCCGATGCGCCGGTCGAGCCGCGCGACGGTACGCGGCCCGAACGCGGGCGCCATCAGCCGCCGCAGCCGGGTGTGGTCGGGCGGGTCGAGGTTGAACATGGTGCGGCGCACCATGGCGAGCGGGTCGTCCACGCCCTCGTGCACCACGACCCGCCGCCCGACGGCCGGATCGAGCAGGGCCCGCTGCACGTCGGCGTACCGGGTCAGATACCAGGCGCCGTCGATCTGCACGACCGGCGTCTGCTCGCGCATCCGGCGGAGGACCGGATGCGGGTCCGCGCGCGGGATCCGCATCAGCGTCTCCGCTGGGCGTCCAAGGGGAAGAACGGCGTGACGGTGCGGCCGAGGTCGTCCATGCCGTAGAAGCCGCGCCGGGCCATCTCGACCTGCGGCGGCGCGGTCTTCCAGTGGCGCAGGAACAACCGCGCGCAGAACTCCGGCGGCGGCGTGGCCGCCCTGGCCGTCTCCCGCGCCGTCGTGGCGGCGTCGACGAGGTCGCTCCACTCGGGCCACTTCGGGTGCCGGCGCAGCCGGTCGAGCACCGCCCGCCGCCAGTCCTCCGACTGCCAGACCGGCCAGACCCGCAACATGACCAGGCGCAGCCGCTCGGCCGTGCCGAGCCCGTTCTCCTCGGGCGTCAGCCATCTGCCCAGCTCGGGGGGCAGTTCGTCGCCGTAGACGCCGAGCTTCTCCCGCGCGTGGGCCTCGCCGCCGAACCCGGCCAGCAACTCGGTCAGCACCGAGGCGTGCACCTGCGGATACTCCGGCGCGAACAGCCGGGCCGCGTTCATGACGTCGAGGTCGCGGGCCGACCGCCACTTCAACGCCTCATAGTGGGTGATGCCGGTCAGCGCGACGTCGGCCGACCAGGCCCCGGCGACGCCCGGCCGCGCGTCGCCGACCGCTTCGAGCGCGGCGAGGGCGTCGAGCCGTTTGACGTCCCACTGCTCTTCTCTCAGTACGGCCACCGCCGCCCGGTCGGCCGGATCGACCGCCTCTTCGAGCTCCTCCCACGACCGGTGGGTGAACGGCCGGGCCTTGGCGGCGGCGACGATGCGCCCGCCCGCCGCGGGGTCGATCGTGCCCCGGGCCACGCCGTGGCGCAGGTTGACCAGGGCGACCGTGCCGACCGGGTAACCGCGCTCGGCCGGGCCGTGCAGTACGGCGACCTCGTCGTCGCCGTCGACCTCCCCGGAGGAGAACATCGCGTAGACCTCGCCCACCCCGGTCATCCCGAACGGCGCGAGCTCGGCCGCCCGGAGCGCCCCCATCGAGGCCGCGCCGATGACGTGCACCCCCTCGTTGAGCAGCCAGAGGATCTCCTTGTGCCCGACGGAGAGCCGCTCGCGGTAGTAGCCGTCGATGATGACGGCGGTGTCGCCGGGGCTCCAGTCGTCCTTGAGCAGGTCGCCCCGGGCGGCGGGCGCGGCGACGCGGGCGTCGGGCCGGACGGCGCGCACCTCGTCGGCCGACAGAGTCGGGCCCGTGTAGACGACGACCTTCATCAGAACACCTCCGGGATGACGCGGCTGCCGGGGGCCAGCACGCGGGCCACCGGCACGCCGATGTCCGCGCGGGTCAGGTCGGCCACCATGGGCGCGTGCCCGAAGGCGACGGCGGCGCGTTTCACCACGTCGTCGAGGTCGTCGACGAGGCTCCCGCGCGCCGGGACCTCCTGGATGCCGGCCCCGCCCTCGACGAGCGCCGGGTAGTCGCGGGCGAGCTGTTTCTGCGCGCCCGCCTTGAGGTCGTCGCGGGCCCCTGAGATGTAGGCCAGCCGCGACTGCGCCGCCTCGGTGACGGCCCGCGACAGGGCGATCTCGGCGCTGAGGTGGCAGCCGTACCCCATGAAGGGCGGCGGGTAGTCGTCGCAGGTGATCCTGACGACGAAGACCGGCAGCCCGGTGGGCGAGGGCACCGACCGGCACTCCATCGTGACGCGGGCGCGGGCCATCAGCTCGCACAGCACGTCGATGACCGGCGACCCGATCGACGCGGCGTCGACGGTCTCGCCCTTGTCCTTCCCGGTCAGCCACCCGGTGACGGCGTCGCGTTCGATCACCTCGTAGAGGGCGTGCAGGGTGGCTTCGACGAGGGTGTTCCCGCTGGCCAGGCCGTTGGTCGACTCGAAGAACACCGGCGGGTTCCAGCCCGTGCGGCGGGTCAGCCGGAAGGCGACCGTGTCACGGGGCACGAGGGTCTCGCTCCCGTCGACGAGCGACCGGCCGGGCACCCAGGCGACGGGCAGGCCCTCGTGCAGGACGGTCGGGGACGACAGCGGCAGCGCCGCCACGTCGTAGCCGAGGTCGAGCTCTCTCGGCGGCGAGACGGTGCGCGCGTCCATCGGCTGCTCGGCGTGCCACAACTCGATCGACTCCATCATCGCCGACAGTCGGGCCAGGTCGGGGGTGACCCCCTTGCCCTGGGAGACCGCCAGCGTGCGGGACGCCGGCCGGATCGCCTGGAAGGTCGGGATGCCGATGTGGTCGAGCCGGGTGATGTCGGCCACCCGGGTGATCCCGACCAGCGGGGCGGCCCGCCCGGCCATCTCCAGCGTCCGGGCCGGTCCGACGGCCCGGTCGGTGCCGGGTAACAGCACCTTCGAGGCGTCGGCGGCGGAGCGCAGCCAGGTGGTGTCGTGCATCGTCTCGCCCCCTCGGATCAGATGTTGCGGGCCCGGTTCAGCAGCGCCCGGCCGCCGATCGAGTAGCCGACGATCGCCATCACGGCCAGGATCGCCATGTCGCGCCCGGCCTCCGCGAAGCCGAACAGGCTGGCGTCGCGCATGCCGTTGATGGCGTAGGTGAGCGGGTTGACGTGGGAGAACCACTGCAGGACCGTCGGCATGCTGTCGTAGGTGTACATCGACGGCGCGCTGAACACGAGGACCGGCAGCGACAGGTTCGAGCCGACCATGAACGCCTGGTAGTCGGTGACCGTGATGGCCGCCGCCAGGTAGAGCCCGTTGATGGCCAGCGACGCCAGCGCCAGCGTCACCAGCAGGGCCAGCCAGCCCTCCAGGTCGAACGGGAACTCGAAGATCAGCACGGCGGCGACGAGGCCGAGCAGGCTCTGCCCGAGCACCAGCGACACCCCGGCGATCATCTTGCCCATCAGGAACCGCGACCGGCGCAGCGGGTAGGACCACAACTGGGTCGCCACCCCGCTCATCTCCTCCTGGAAGATCGCCATGGCGGAGGTGCCGGCCGCGCTGACCACCGACATGCCCAGCGTCATCGGCAGCAGGAACACCGCGAACCCGACGGCCAGCCCCTTGTACTCCACGGTCTGCACCAGGTTGCTCAGCGAGGTGTTGACCAGCAGCAGGTAGATGAGCATCGGGGCCAGGCCGAGGATCAGGTAGACCCGGTTGCGGGCCAGCAGCGCCCACTCGCGGTAGACCACGGCGCCCAGGTCGGCCTGGCGGGCGGTGCCGGCGGCCGGGGGCTTGTGCTCGAAGGTCAGGCTCACGCGGTCACCTTCTCGGTCATCCGCAGGAACGCCTCTTCCAGCGAGTCGGTGACGGTCGAGACGCCCGTGACGGCCAGACCGGCCAGCGCGGGCAGCACGTCCCGGGCCTTGGCCCCGTGGATGCGCACCTCGTTCTCGCCCTCGGTGATCTCGTGGCCGGCCCCGCGCGCCCAGTCGGCGACGAGCTGCCGGGCCAGCGCGTCCTCCACGCTGACCTGCACGTGGGTGCTGCCGAACTCCTCGACGATCTCGCGGGGCTTGGCGAACCTGACGACCTGGCCCTTGTTGATGACCAGGACCCGCTGGCAGTTGCGCTCCAGCTCCTCGATGTGGTGGGTCGTCCACAGGATGGTGACGCCGTGCTCCTCGCGCAACCAGGTGACGAACTTCTCGACCTGGCGGCGGCCGGCGACGTCGAGACCGGCCGACGGCTCGTCGAGGATCAGCAGCTGGGGGATGCTCAGCAGGGCCCTGACCAGCTGGAGGCGCTGGCGCTGGCCGCCCGAGAGCTGGAAGCACATGCGGTCGAGGGCTTCGGTCAGGCCCAGGAACTCGGCCACCTCCATCGCCCACGGTTCAACCGTGCGCCACTTGAGGCCGCGGAACCTGGCCGCGATGTGCAGGTTGTCGAGCGCGGGCAGCATCATGTCGAACGGCGCGGTCTGGTGCATCGCGCCGATGCCGCTCTTGGCCTCGACCGGCTGGCGGACCGGGTCGACGCCGAACACGCGGATGTCGCCGGAGGTGGGGGCGGTGACCCCGCAGATCAGTTTGATGAGACTCGTCTTACCGGCGCCGTTGGGGCCGAGCAGTCCGCAGGTCTCGCCACGCGCGATGTCGAACGACACGTCGTCCACCGCGGGCCGGCTCATTCCCTTGTACTGCTTGGTAAGCCCCGTGGCCGTCACCACGTCACTCATGGCATGAGTATGGGCTGGTGATCAGTGGGCCGGACAACCCCACGAAAGTGGGCTTATGCCGAACGGCAGAGGGCTGATTGTGTCTCCCGTCCGGGCCGGAACACGATCGGCCCATGGACACGGGCTCGTACACCCTGCGGATGCCGGCGGCGGCGCGCGGCGTGAGCTGGCGGCTGCCCGACGACGACGATCCCCGGACCGTGCTGCCGTGCGTGGTGCTGGCCGACCGCGCCGGCATGGGCGAGTTCGCCGGGCTGCAACGCGGTCTGCGCGCCCTCGGCGTGCCGAGCGTGCGCATCGACGCCGGTTCACTCGCCGCGGTGACCCGCCACGAAGACGGCTCCCTCACCATCGACGGCCGCCGCATCCTGCCGACGGTCACGTGGGTGCGGCACTTCGGCGCGTTCGCCGGCGGCGACGCCCGCGCCCTGTTCCGCGCCGAGTCATGGGTCGCCCTGGTCGACCAGGTCACGGCCCTTTCCTCGGTACGCATCCCCGACGGCCTCGACCCCGGCAGGCTGGCCCAGCTCGACGGCGCGGCCAAGGCCGGCGTCCGGGTGCCGCGCACGATCGTCACCACCGACCCGGCGGGCGCCGCCTTCCCCTGCCGGAAGGTGGTCGTCAAGGCGCTGAGCAGGCACTTCGTTGAAGCCGAGCCGAACCTGCTCGAAGGGGTCTTCCCGGAGATCGGCGACCGGTCGGCCTTCCACACGCGGGACGCGCCGATGATCGTCCAGGAGTACGTCGAGCACACCGCCGAGTTGCGGGTCTACCACGTGGACGGCGAGATCAGGGCCTTCCGGGTGGAGAAGCCCTCACCGGCCGCGATCTGGCGCGACGAGGGCTCGGTGACCGTCGAGCCCGTCCCGGCGCCGCCGGAGGTGGCCGAGGCCGTGCACCGCCTGGCCGATCTGTGGAGTCTGCGCTACGGCGCCTTCGACTTCCTGCTGACCGCCGACGGGCCGGTGTTCCTGGAGGTCAACCCCGACGGCGACTGGCGCTGGTTCGAGTCGAAGGCGGGCGTCGACGACGTCTCGATGGCCACGCTCGCGATGGTCCGCCGGCTGCACCGCGAGAACACCCGCGTCGACCTGTCGGGCTTCCTCCTGCTCGGCGGCCGCGCCACGGCTCTCGACGTCCGGGTGCTCGGGCCGCTCGACGTCCGCGTCGGCGGCGTGCCCCTCGCCATCAGCGCCCGGAAGTCGCGCCTGCTGGCCGCGATCCTGTTGTCGAACCCGAACGAGGTGGTGCCGACCGACCACCTCATCGACTCCCTGTGGGAGGGCCGCCCTCCGGCGACGGCCCGCAAGAACCTCCAGGTGTACGTGTCCGAGCTGCGCAAACGCCTCGGCGACCGGATCGCCTTCGAAGGCTGGGGCTACCGCCTGGACGCCCGCCGCGACGAACTCGACCTGCTCCGCTTCCGCGACCTCGCGGCGGCCGGCCGCGAGATGCGCCGCCGGGGCGCGGGCGAGGCCGCCCTGCACCTGCTCGACCGGGCCCTCGACCTGTGGCGGGGACGGCCGCTGGCCGAGTTCGCCGGGGTGCCGCTGCTCGACGAGACGGTGGCCCGCTGCACCGACCTCCACCTGGCCGTGAACGAGGACTGGGCCGAGCTCCAGATCGAGCGCGGCGCGTTCGTCGAGGTGCTGACCCGGCTCGACGACCTGGCCGCCTTCTTCCCCGCCCGCGAACGCCTGATCGCCGCCCGGATGACCGCCCTGGCGGGCTGCGGCCGGGCCCCCGAGGCGCTCGCCCAGTTCGAGGCGGTCCGCCGCCGGCTGGCCGGGGAGCTGGGCCTCGACCCCAGCCCCGTGCTCAAGCGCCTCTACACGTCGATCCTCACCGGCAAACCGGCCGCAAGGCCCGGCGATACCAGCGGTTAAGCGCCCGAACCTACGCTCGAAACGCAAGCGATCACGCGAGGAGTTCATTCATGGATCTTGCGTACGACGACCTGATAAATGATCGCGACCGATGGCTGATCGTCATGCTGGCCCGGGGGTACACGACCACCCGGATCGCCCGCGAGATGCACCTCAGCCGGCACACCGTGGCCGAACGCATCAGCAAACTCCTCGACCAGTTCGCCTGCTCCAACCGAAGTCAGCTCGTCGCCTACTCGTACGCCCACCAGTTCCTCAACGTCGGGGTGTGGCCTCCGGGAGTGCGGCGCTGAGCCCGTCGGGCACCGGGGTGCGGGCGGTGTTCATCACCATCGCCAGCGTGGTGTAGTAGCCGGCCGTGGCGACCGCCGCGACCACCCGCTCCTCGCCGAAGACCGCCACCGCCTCGGCGTAGGTGGGGTCGGCGACCTGCTTCGTGCGCTGGAGCTCGTCGACCAGGTCCCACAACACGGCCAGGCGTCCGTCCGGCGGGCGCTCGCCCCGGGCGACGGCCTCGACGTCGGCCGGCGGCACGCCCTTGGCCAGCGCGATCGGGTGGTGGAAGGCCCACTCGTAGGGCTGGTCCCAGTGCCGGGCCACGGTGAGCACGACCAGCTCGACGAGGTCCTCGTCGAGCACGCCGCCGAACCTGATCGCCTCCCCGACGAGCTGCAGCCGCGTCATCAGCTCGGGGCTGCGCAGCAGCGGCACGAACGGGCCGGAGACGCCGCCGCGCGGACCCGCCGCGATGCGCTCGATCGCGGCCCGCTGGGCCTCGGTCGGGTCGGCGGGGAAGGGCAGGCGGTCGTTATCAGTGGTCACTTATATAAGGTAGTCGGATGCGCGCCTTCGACGTCCTGGGAGATCCCGTCAGGCGGCGGATCCTCGAACTGCTCGCCGCCGGGGAACAGTCGGCCGGGGAGGTGGGCGCGGTCGTCCAGGCGGAGTTCGGCATCACCCAGCCGGCCGTGTCGCAGCACCTCCGGGTGCTGCGCGACAACGGGTTCGCGACCGTGCGGGTCGACGGGACGCGGCGGCTCTACGCGGTCGACCCCGCCCCGCTCGCCGAGATCGACCGCTGGCTGACCCGATACCGGAAGGATCAGCCGCTGTAGGCGGCCGAGCAGCCGCCCGACTCGGGCTTCCCTTCGGCCACGACCTGGCCGTCGACGGCGATCTGGCAGGTCAGCTTCGCCCCGCCGGCCGCCTCGGCCTCCACGGCCAGGTCGTCGAGGCTGGCCAGGTCGAGCTCCTTCTCGAAGGGCAGCACCAGCCCCTTGCCGGAGGCGACCTGGCTGCCTTCGGCGTTCATCAGTAAGTCGCCCGCGGTCGCGTCGGGCCGGTCGGCGACCACCCTCATCACGACCTCGTGGATGTCGGAGTCGTCGTCGAAGTCCACTGGCGGGGGCGCGTCCACGTGTTCCCACGACGACCCGTCGTCGTCTCCGTCGTCGAAGGCGGCGGGCAGCGCCACCAGCGTCAGCAGCAGGGTGGCGCCGGTCACGAGGGCGATGGCCGTGCCCGGGTTGCGGTCGTCGCGACCGCGTTCCCTGGCCCGCCGGGCGAGCACGGCGAAGGTCAGGGCGGGAATCCACATGAGCCCGAAACTCGCGAACCCCAGCACGAAACAGACCCACGCGGCCGTCGAGTACTTCCGGCCCAGTGCGGGATTGGGCGCCAGATGGGCGACCGGCGGCGCGTACATGACCGGGGGTGGCGGCGGCGGTGCGAACGGCGCGGCCGACGGCATCAGCGGCATGCCCGGGATCGGCGGCAGGTCGTGCATCAGTTCGTGGAGATCTCGCCAGGTCACAGCGGTCTGAGCGGCCGCGATCCGGACTGAGAGCTCCTGGTCGTCGAGCCGCCCGAGGGCGTAGTGCTCACGCAGAACGGCGCAGGCGCGGTCGCGCTCCGCGTCGGATACACGCATGTGCTGCAATTCCGACCTCCCCTGTGTGCCTTCCAAACTAGCCCAACCGCCAAGGCGTGATTCGGGGGATTTTCCGAGAGAACCCGGTCCGGTGAATTGGCCTTGGGGTTCACGGGACACGTGCTACATGAATTCACAATTTCTCGACATTCACCGCTTTGTCGGTCGGTGCACCTAAGGTCCGGGGACATGAGGCAGATCTTCGACCTGATTCGGCGGAACCAGGTCCACGAACTCGGCAGGCGGTTGCTCGACCTGACCGAGGCCGAACGCGGCGAGATCGGCCGTGCGTTGCCCGGCCTGGTGAAGGAGCTGCGCGCCGAGAAGCTGGCGGAACTGTCGCGGCGCGACTACAACGCCGAGTGGGAACGCGCCTGGGACGAGGGCTTCGAGGTCGACGAGATGCTCGAGGAACGAGCCCCCGCCCTGCTGCTGGCCGGCCTCGGCGCCATCACCGGCCCGGCCGCCGCCGTCTCGTGGATCGCCGGGCGCGACGTCAACCGCCGGCGGGCCGCCGGGCTCAACGTCGCCGACGCCGTCAAGGTCGCCGCGGCACGGCCGATCGAGTGGCAGCACGACGTCGCGGTGCGGCTCGCGCGCCGCATCCGCCGCCCGGACGACCGTTTCGCGCCGCTGGCCGTGGCCCTGCTGCGTGCCTCCGGCGCCGAACCCCCCGGCCACGACCCGCTGGTGGCCGCGTGGTTGCGGATGACGACCCATCCCAAAGACGCGCTGACGTCGGCCCTCCTCCTGCGTGTCTTCGACGCCGAGGGCGCCGGCCGCGAACTGCGCGACGAACGCCTCACCCCCGCCCCCACCCGCTGGCTGGCCCGGGTCCGCAGAGGCGTGCCGCGCGAGCAGGCCCTCGACGGTTGCGTCAGCCGCTTCCTGCGCGGCGGCGAGCCGCAGGACCTGCGTTTCTTCGTCCGCCTGCACGACCTGCTCGACCCGACTCCCGAGGAGACCGCCGGCCGCCTGCGCGACTACCTGCGCCTGCTCCCCTCGGCCCCCGGCCCCGTGGCCGAACTCGCGGCGAAGCAGGTGAAGACCGTGTTCCCGATCGACCGCGCCGACCTCGTCGAGGCGGTCGAGTCGCTGACGTTCCGCGCCGAGGCGAAACTGGCTGCGATCGGCCTGCGCTGGCTCGACGCCGAGGTCAGGCGCACCCCCTCGGCCGTCGCGGAGTTCGGGCCGGCGCTGGTGACGGCGTATGGGCACACGTCGTTCGACGTGCAGTCGCGGGCGGTCGACCTGACCCTCAGACACGTGACCGACGCCTCCCTGATCGCCGACGGGATCGCGACCCTCCCGGCCGACCTGGCCGCCCGCCTCTCCTCCTCACCCGTGCGAACGGAACCCGCGCCCGCCCTGACGTTCCCGCCGCTGCCCGCGCCCTCCGAGCCCAAGCCGTTCCCCGAACCGGCACTGTCGGCCCCGGGCACGACGTGGACCGGCGTGGAAGGCTGGCTCGCCGCCTTCACCCGCGAGGCCGCCTGCGACCGCACGGCGCTTCGGCGGTCGCTGAAGCGACGCCACGACTGGTGGCACGGGTCGTCCGTGTGGGCCGACCCCCGCGACTGGATGGCGGCCCTGTCGGCCGAGTTGATCACTCCCGGCTGGACGCCGGACGAGCCGCCCGATGGGTTGCCGCGGCACGCGACACCGCTGCACCTGTTCCTCTTGCACCGGTTCAGCGAGGTGTACGACGCCCTGCGCGCCGGCACGCTCCCGCCCGTCCTCCTGGCGACCCCCACGCTCGACACCGGCCATCTCGACCCGGAGGTCCTGGTCGACCGCCTGGAGACCTGCGCCGAAGCCAGGCGGGAACCGCTCCCGGCCGACCTCGCCCAAGCGCTGATGCGCCTGCCGAGAGGCGCCCACCCGGCGGCGGCCGAACGAGCTGCGAAGGTCGACTCTGCGGCGGCGCAGACGGCGGCCGAGTGGCTGGCCGGCGAGGGCCTGCCCGACCCGGTGACCGGGGTCGAGTGGACCGAGAACGGGGAAGCCGTCGACCGCCCGGCCCCGTTCGTGCGGCTCGCCACCCCCACGGGCAACACCTTGATCGACGAGGTCATGCTGGTCAGGCCCCGGCGCTACACGTTCGGCACCTGCTCCCTGCAGATGGACTGGTACGCCGCGATGGTGCCGTCGCACCGCGAGGTGGCGTCGGTCAGCTGCCTGGCGCAGACCGGAGCCCCCTGGCCGCACCACAGCCTCACCGTGACCGGCTTCGGCCACCACACCACCACCAACGGCCCCCTGGGCGACGCGACCGCCGTCATCCTCGGCGTCTTCCTGGCCGACCGCGAGCCGGGCGACCCCCTGATCGCCCTGCTGCTCGACCTCGCCGCCCGCGACGCCCTCCCCACCGAGGCCCTGGCGCGCCAGCTCCCCGAACTGGTCGACCGCGAACGGCTGGCCATCCGCCCGCTGATCGCCGCCCTGACCGAACTGGCCCAAGAGGGCGCCCCCCGCCAGGTGTGGGCCCTCCTGCGCGGACTCCTGCCGCACCTGCTCCCCCGCGCGGGCGCTCGCCCCACCACCCCGCAGTCGGAGGCGGTCGCCTTCGCGACCGAGGTGGCGTCCTGGATCGGCGCGACCGGCGAGATCCCGGAGGTCACGGTGCACGCGGCCAATCAGGGCAGGAGCCGCTTCACCAGAGAGTGCCGCCGCCTACGAGACCAGCTGAACTAGGCGACCCGCGGACGTCGGCGTCCAAGGTCCGCCTGCCGGGTGACGATTCCCGGGCCCGCCCTCCCTAGCGTGGGACGTCGCCTTCAGTGGGGAGATGACATGCGTCGCGGTAGGGAACGGGCGATGTGGCTGGCCGTGGGGATCGCCGCCGGGCTGGTCGCCGGTGGGGCCGGAGTCGCGGTCGCGGTGGCCGACGACCTGCGGATCACGGCCTGCGTCGGGGCCGACGGGGTGCTCCGCGTGCCGGGGCCGATCGAGCAGACGATGGTGCGGCCCGTGCCGACGGAGCCTCCCGGCGACACGTGCCCGCTCGGATACCGGCAGATCACCTGGAACCAGACGGGCCCCACCGGCCCGACGGGCCGGACCGGCGCGCAGGGGGCCGCAGGCCCGGAAGGTCCCGCCGGGCAGCAGGGTCCCGCCGGGCCGCAAGGAGAGCCGGGCCCCCGGGGCGAGCAGGGGCTGACCGGGCCGCAGGGCGCACAGGGGGTTAAGGGCGACCAGGGACCGTCCGGTCCGCAGGGCTCGCAGGGGGAGCGGGGAGCGGCGGGGGCCAACGGGATCGCCGGGTTGCAGAAGGTCGTCGCGACGAACAAGTACCCGGCCAACACCGCCGGCACGACCCACGCCAAGTGCCCGGCCGGCAAGGTGCTGCTCGACTCCGACTACCAGGTCACGTCGCAGTACGTCGCGCTGCTCAACCCCCATTCGGTCGCCTGGGCGCGGCTCTACTCGCAGACGGGCGGCCCGCTCGACGACGCCGTGAGCGTTTTGTTCCCGGTGAACAACACCAACTCCACCGTGACCGTCACCGTCACGGCGCTCTGCGGGCAGCCATAAGGGCTGACCCGCAGGCCGACCGTGGGCGGCCTGGACCGAGGCGGTCTTCCCCGGCACGCTCACCCTGCCCGAACCGGCCGATCGCGACTGGGGCTCCGAGGAGGTCGGCGGCTGCCGCGGGAACTCGGGTCCGGCCGGCTGAAGGCGGCGTTCTTCTTCGGCCGGACCGAGTGCCTCGGCGGCTAGATCTTGTCGGGGATCTGGTGGCGGTGCCGGGCCCCCTCGATGGCGCCCTCCTTCGTCAGCGCCGTAGTGATCAGGTCGGCGAGCTCCTGCCGGCCCTTCACCACCGGGTTGTCGGCCAGCACCCGCGCGATGGTGGCGGCGCGGGTCTCGGTGAAGCTCTGGCCCCCGGAGTCGGGCAGGTAGTCCTCGGCCTCCTCGGCCCACGCGACGGTCGGGGTGACGATCGAGTAGAACGGGCTGACGCTCTGCTGCGCCTGCCCGGGCGGGATCGCCGCGGAGATGGTCTGCACGAGCGCGTCGCCGATGACGTCGGCGTCGCCCTTAACGGTGGGGTCGATGGCGTAGTAGACGACCATCTTGTCGTGCTTGACGTTCCGCTGGGGGTCGGCCCAGTTGGAGAGGTACATCTTGAA
This sequence comes from Herbidospora sakaeratensis, assembly GCF_001570525.1. Lineage (GTDB taxonomy): Bacteria > Actinomycetota > Actinomycetes > Streptosporangiales > Streptosporangiaceae > Herbidospora > Herbidospora sakaeratensis. Next base: position 375,943 of record NZ_BBXC01000010.1, on the reverse strand, counting down.
CTGGTAGAACCTCGGCCCGATCACCGGGTGCTCGAACAGCGGGGCGAGCGCCTCGCCGACGGCCAGCGCGGTCTGCTGGTCGGGTACGTTCACCACCAGCCGCCGGGCACGGTAACGCAGGTCTTTCGGCTCGGCGTGGCTGCGGTTGAGCACCCGGAAGTAGTCGCCGGCGGCCAGGGCGGCGGAGAACGGCCCGCCCGACTGGTTCTCCACCTCCCACCGCCCTTCGCCCGCCACCATGAAGTCCTCGACCTGACGCCGGGTGACCGGCCGGGCGAGATATCCGGGACCGCCCATCCCCATCAGGCGGTAGACGTCCGACATGACGTCCTCGTCGTCGTGGTCGATGCGGGCGCCGCCGTTCCTGGAGTCGTAGTAGCGGCTGTAGAGCTCGCTGATGAACCGGGCGTCGCGGGCGGCGCCCTTCCGGTAACGGACGCTCCGTGCGGCGGGGCTCTCCCGGACCCCCGTCGGCGACGACACCATGTCCGACACGACCGGGCGGCGGTAGGGGATCTTGATCGAACCCGGCCGGGGAGCGCCCTTCTTCTTCTTGAATGCCATGTTGTCCTCAGCTCGGCTGGGTGTGGCGGTGGCGCTGGTTCCACGGGATGCCCGCGACGTCGAAGACGTCGAACACCGCCTCGGCCAGCGCGGTGGGGTTCAGCATCGGCGTGTTGGTGTCGAGGACCACCTTGATGAGGGAGGCGCGGCTGTCGGTGAAGCTCATCCCCTCGGCCCACGGCGCGAAGTGCTGGGTGTCCTCTCCCCAGGTGACCGCCGTGGCGACCCGGGACAGGAAAGGGCTGGTGAGCGTGACCGCCTGGTCGGGCGGCAACAACGAGTTGACCGCTTCGAGCAGCCGGTCGCCGACCACGTCGGGGCCGCCGTCGACGGCGTCGTCGGCGGTCTGGTAGTAGAGCACCAGCTTGTCGGTCTTCACCGGGCTCTCGGCCGGCACCTCCGACAGGAAGACCTTGACCTTCTCGAAGTAGGGGCCCACCTGTTCGTCGCCGAACAGCGTGGTCAGCCCTGCGGCCAGCGACAGCGCCGTCTCCTGGGTCTTCACGTTGACCGCCAGGCGGCGGGCCCGCCAGGCGTTCTTGCCGGGGTCGGCGGGATGCCGGAAGTTGGCGAGGTGGAAGTAGTCGCCCTCCGCGGCGGCCTGCGTCAGGTCTTCGTTCTCCTGCGGGAAGGTGACGAAACTCCTGGTCCGCACTCCGACCTCGGCGAGGGTGACGATCGAGCCCGGCTCGAGCGGGGTGCGCAGGTAGTCGGCGTTCTCGAAGGGATCGTCGGTGCTCATCAGGCCGTAGAGCGCCCGTTCGCCCACGGTGTGGACGCGGGCCCCGGTCGTCCCGTGGTAGTAGGTCTGCCACAGGGATTGGAAGAACTCCATGTCGCGCTGGTAGTTCACCGACCGCCGGTCGGCGTCGGTCAGGGTCTCGCCGTGCTGACGGGGGGAGGCCGGGCCGGGCAGCGGGGCCGGTTCCGGCACATCCCACAGGCGGATCGGCGGGAGGTCGCCGACCTCCTCCGGCACGTCGAACTCCTCCGGCACGTCGAACTGCTCCGGCGCGTCGACCGGGTCGGTCTCCGGCTCCGGGGCCCGCGCCTCGGGCGCGCTGGCGGAGCGGGCCCTCGGCCCGGCCGAGGGCCGGACCGGGGTGGACAGGCTGCGTCTCTTCTTGAACGCCATGGGGCTCCTCAGGACAGGCCGATGAACTCGATGCGGCCCAGGAAGTAGGCCGCCTTCAGCCGGTCGGGCCCGGCCGACTCGAAGAGCTCGACGGCGGCGGCGCCGGAGGAGCCGTAGCCGACGTCGCCGACCTCGGGCAGCAGGTCGGCGGTGAGCACGTCAGCGACGCCCTCGACCAGGATCTGCGGGTCGGCCGTCTCGGCGGCCCGCGCCAGGTAGTGGGGGTGCGCGAGCCGGTGCAGGAACTCGTGCGCCACCGTGCGGCGCAGCTGCGGCCCCTCGGGAATGCCCGTCGGCACGTAGACCGGGCTGCGAAGGCCGCCCTGGTGGGCGGGGCTGACCTCGATCACCTCGCCCACCAGCGCGTCGAGCTCGGGCGAACCGGCCAGCCACTCCGTCAGCAGCGTGTCGAGCCGCTCGCGGTGGACGGCGTGGTCGTAGCCGTCGAGCAGCGCCCCGGCGGCCGGGTCGCGGCCGAGCAGGTGGACCTGCTGCCGCAGGTGGGCGAGCCGGTCGGCGTCGCCGGCCGACCGGACCGACGACGGGAGCACGTTGTCGGCGAACACGTACCCCTCGTGCAGCGGCCCGTCGGCCCGCGCCATCGCCCACATGGACGGGTCGGCCCGGACCAGCGCCTCGATCTCCGCGGCGACACGGCCGAGCAGGCCGGGGTCGACGAGCTCGTCGAGCTCGTCCGCCCCGGCGTCCCTGACCTCGACGAGCCGCCTGGCCAGCAGCGGAAGCAGCTCCGCGGTGAGCCGGTCGGGGTCGAACCGGCCGGTGGCCGGGAAGAAGGCGGCCGGTCGCGGCCGGGCCAGCGCCGCCGGGAGGGTGGTCTCCAGCCACCCGGAGACGGTGAGGATCTCGAACTCGAACCCGGGGTCGCCGGGCTCGTGGCGGCGTCTGACGGCCTGGTCGACCAGGAGCGAGCAGGCCCGGCCGCCGTCGAAGCCGGGACCGGCCGCGTCGCCGTTCTGGAGCAGCAGGTCGAGGCCGTGCAGCAACCAGCGCTGGGCGGCGGCGTCGTGCGCGGCCACGTCGACCCACCGGGACGCGGACTCGTCGGCGGCCAGGGGGCCGCGCAGCCGGGACTCGAAGGAGCGGAAGTCGTTCTCCACGTCGGGCGGGGCGGCGGGCAGGTCACGTTTGGTCTTGGCTAGGGGCATCAGGTCACCTACAGGCCGATGAATTTGACGGCGCCCAGGAAGTAGGCGGCCATCAGGTTGTCGAGGCCCACCAGGGCCTTGATGGTCTTGGCTTTCTGACCGGCGGTGCCGTAGCCGACCTCCAGGTGCTTGGCGGCGGGTTCCTCGAAGGGTTCGTCGCCGAGGATCAGCTGCCGGATCTCGCCGTTGCTCCGCACCTCGTCGACGAGCTGGGCGAAGAAGTGGGCGGTGAGCAGGTCGGTCAGCCCCTCGGTCAGCACCTGGCCCTCGCCGATGTTCCAGCTGGCCTCGGTCAGGTTCTGGTGGGTGAGGGCGTGCAGGAACTCGTGGATCAGCGTGCGGGCCTGCCGCCAGCGGAACTGGACCCGGCTCATCACCTTCGTGCTGGGGAAGAAGGGCTGGACCATGATCTTGCCCTGCCCCTTGGAGCAGCAGGCGGTGAGCCTGCTGACGGCCTTCAGCGCCTGCTTGAACTGCGGGTTGCCCAGCAGGTCGGCGTAGATGCGCTGCAGCGCGTCCCGGTCCTGCTTGCGGGACGGGTCGTAGCTCGCCGCCGCGAAGGGCGCGCCGTAGTTCTTGCCCCACCCGATGAGCTGGCCCCGGTTCATCAGCCAGCCGAGCAGCTCGTTGTCGTCTCCGGGTTTGCTCTGCGTGCTGACGAGCTGTTTCTCGTACGTCCACCCGTTGTGGTAGAGGCTGTCGACGGCGGCCAGCGGGAAGGTGCCGAAGCGGTCCTTCAGCCAGCCCTGCAGGAAGCCGGCCACCTTGGCGATGTCACCGATGGCGTGCACCTCCATCGGTTTGCCGGTCTCCCGCCAGGCCTTCCACTCGCTGATCACGACCTTGTACATCAGGTTCTTCATCTGAGCATCGAGTTGCCGGGCGTCCAGCGGCGGGAGGACGAGGATCTCGCCGCGTTCGGTCCGGGCCGGGTGGTAGAGCGCCAGCAGCTTGAGGACCTTGGACGGGTCGGGCGGGTCGAGGCCCGCCAGCAGCTTGCCCTCGACGAAGCCGCCGACCTGGAGGATCTGCATCTCGAACCCGTGGGAGGGGGCCGAGATCGACAGCCGGCTCTGTTTCCTGGCCATCGCCATGAGCCGGTCGACCGCCTTCTTCGGATCGACCCCCATGGCCGCCAGCGCCTCGGCGTTGTCGGACAGCAGGCACAGGGCCCGCATCACCCAGACCGTCATGCGCGGGTCGGCGGCGCCGTACTTGGCGATGAACGCGGCGCCGATCTGGTCCGGCTCGCCCGTGATCCGCGCCATCCGGGCGTCGATGAAGGCGGCCTCCTCGCCGTCCTTCATCCGCTGGAGCGGCCCGTAGTCGATCTTCAGGGTGATGCCGAGCTCGGTGACCGGCAGGTGGACGGCGTCGTCGGACCCGGGGAGTTCGAGGAGCTCCTCCATCTCCCTGATCATCTGGAGCACGTCGGGCGAGATGCCCTGGTCGGCGTCCGACTCCCCCGACTCCTGCGGCTCGTCGGGGACGACCAGCACCTTCTCCTGCTCGGTGGACGACGAACTGCCTTCGCCGGGCCGCCGGATGTGGATCGTGATGTCGCTCCGGTCGGTACGCCGGGTGGGGGCGGAGCGGGTCCACGGAGTGCGGGTCGAGGTCACCGTCGTGGTCGTGGTCGTGTTGCTGGACGGGGTCGTGTTGTTCGAAGGGGGCTGCTGCCGGCGGGGCTGGGGGCGGGCCAGGCCGAAGACGCTCGCGAGGCTGAAGCCCGGCGACGGCACCCGGTTCCCGGTCTGGGACGCGGGTGTCGTCGTCGTGGTGGTGGGCTGCTTGTTCTTTTTCTTCTTCTTCAGCATCACGCCGCCCGGTAGGTCAGGATCAGCCCGACGTCGGCCAGCGCCTCGCGGTCGCCGTCGCCGGTGAACGTCAGCGTCTCGGCCCGCAGGCCCGGCACCCGGAGCATGGTGCCGTCGTTGACGGCCTGGCCGTTCAGCAGCAGCCGGGCCGATCCCCAGTCGGCCAGGTCGTAGCGGGCGTACAGGCCGGTGAGCTGGACGCCGACGATGTCGGGGAACAGGTCGGGCGTGAGCGGCAGCACCAGGTCGCCGCCGCCGGTGAAGGTCTCCCACTCGGTCGGGAACTCCCCGGCGACGTCGATGTAGCGGGCGGCGGCGTACGGCTTGCGCATGCCCCTGACCGCGTTGGCGAAGACGTCGCCGCCCTGTTCGGCGGTGTACTTGACCAGCAGCGTCACGTCGTAGAGGTCCCACGGGCGGCGGCCGGTGACCTCCATCCTCCACGTCGAGACCGCGCCGGTGCCCTCGAAGGGGAGGTAGCGCTCGTCGTCGAAGCGCAGCTCGAACAGGCCGTTGTTGTCGCGGTGCTGCTCGGTGTCCGACAGGGCGATCTGCTGGGTCGGCCGCCAGTCGGACCTGATCGACCCGGGCAGGTCGCCCTTGGCGTCGAGCAGGTAGCGCACCGCCTTCGGGTCGGGGGTGAGCACCGTCTTGTGCCCGGTCTGGGTGAGCACGGCGTTCACCTCCAGCGGGCCCTCGGGGCCGTCGAAGACCACCGAGATCGTCTTGATGCGGCGGGCGTAGTGGCCGGGGAAGTCGCGGTCGAACAGCGCCTCGGTGAGGGCGAACTCGCAGCGGCCGTCGTTCTTCAGGTTCAGCACGGCCAGGGGGTCGAGCTGGAGCAGCGAGATCCGCTTGGTGATCTCGAAGCCCCGGCCGTCGGCCGAGACGTAGGCGCTGCCGAGGCGTTCGAGGTCGACGCCGAGGGCCTCGCCCGCGAGCAGGCCGGCGCGGCGGCTCTCCCAGTAGACGGGCTGGATGTAGGAGTCGTTCACGCCGTGTTCGTACTGGTAGGCGCGTTCGGCCGCCTTGGCGGTCTCGTGGGCGAGGCCGTAGCTGGCGAAGTACATCTGGGCCAGCCGGCCGGCCTGCCACTGGTAGAGCTCGGCGTTGCTGAACTTGCCGGTGAGGAAGGTGGCGACCGCCTCCAGGTCGGCGATCTCCTGGTCGATGATCTCCAGGTCGCGCTGGGCCTGGGCGAGCTGGGCCCGCGCCGAGGCGACCTGGTGGCCCAGTTCGCGGTGGTCGGCCTTGGCGAGCATGACCTGGTAGGCCCACTCGTCTTCCTGGCGTTCCTGCTCGACGCGCACCCCGTAGAGCTCGCCCAGGACGCTGAGGCCCTCGCCGAGCGCCTCGGCGATCTCCGCGCCGGTCTCCATGGCCTTGCCGACCTGCTCGCCGCCGATCATCGTGCCGAAGATGAACGGACCGGCCAGCAGCTGCGGGGCGGCGTACGCGATGACCGCGCCGACCTTCAGGCCCGCGCCCGTCAGGTGGGACGCGGCGGCGGCCGTCATGATGTCGAGCTGCGACCGCTGGAGCGAGGTCAGCCCGTCGGCGATCTGCTTCTCGTAGTACTTCTGCCGCGCCTCGGCGGACTCGCGGGCGGCCTCCATCTGTCCCAGGTACTGGGTGGCCATCTCGACCTGCGCCTCGCGGACCGCCCGGGTCATCTGCCGGATGTTGCCCTCCTGCCGGTTCTGCAGGATCGACAACTCCTCGGCGTCGCGGCGTTCGAGCACGCCGAGCAGTTCGCCGCCGAAGGCGCGCAGCCGGTCGACGAGGTCCTGCGCCTTGCGGTGCAGGAAGCCGAACCGGTAGTGCGGCACCGGCCCCGCCAGGCCCGCGCCGACCTGGTCGGGGGTGAGCCCGGCGGCGGCCCCTCTGACCAGCGCCATCACGTCGGCGGGCGGCTCGAACAGCGGCAGCGGACGGCTGACGCCGAGGATGTCGAGCGAGGCCCTGATCTTGCGCAGCCGGTCTTCGACCCGGTCCCAGTACTCGCCGAGCACGGCGTTGCCGGGGATGAAGAAGTAGCCGTCGGCCACGCCCCGGTGGATGGCCCCCATGCCGTCGAGCAGACTGCCGCCCGCGGTGACGCGCTCGGCGTAGGGGTCGCCCTCCTGCGCCGGGTCGAGCTCCCGGTAGCTGCGCACGTCGGGCAGGTGCCGCCGCCCGACGCCCTGCGGGCGGTCGCCGAGCAGGTCGTAGGCGAGCACGTAGAGCATGCGCGCCTCGTCGACCGACTCCATCGTGTACTGCCGGAACAGCAGGTCGCCCCAGTCGAGCAGGTTGTCGACGTAGGCCATCACGACCGCCCGCCGGTAGGCGGTGGGCCGCAGCGCGGCGATGGCGTGCGGGTCGAACGGGTCGTCGAGGTAGGTCTTCAGCAGCGCGCCCCGGTCGCCCATGAGGTCGTACTGGCGGCGCAGGCGGGCGATCATGCCGGCCTTCTCGCGCAACCGGTCGTACCCCGCGAACGGCTCCGCCCGGGCGGCCAGGCCGTCGAGGAGCGCCTCGTCGGCGGGGGTGCAGGCGCGGGCGTGGTCGAACAGCGGGGCCAGCGTCTCCAGGTCGGCCAGCAGCGGCGCCATGTCGACGCCGACCTGGGCGGGCAGGTTGCGCAGGTCGATCCGGCAGCCCTCGACGAGCGCCCGCAGGTCGATCGCGAGGAACGGCACGAACCGCCAGTAGCGGTCGGGCTCGGTGGGGTCGAAGACGTACTCGTACCAGCGTTTGGCGTCCTCGAAGCGCTGGGCCGCGTTGAGCGCCTGGGCGATGAGCGTCGGCGCGTGGAAGAAGATCTCCCAGTAGTAGCGGCCGTTGGCGCTGTGGAAGTCGATGTGGCTGCTCACCGGCACGCCCGCCAGGTCGTCGAGCACCTGGATGGTGGTGGAGCCGGAGGTCGTCGTACTGAAGGCGGGCAGTTCGTCGATCTCCTGGGTCTCCGGCGCGAGCAGCGCCGGCACCCCGCCGACCAGCAGGCGGCGGTTCAGCTCGAAGGCGGTGCTGGAGGTGAGCCGGACGATCTCGTGCGGCACCGACGCCCATTCGTAGGGCCGTTCCAGCACGCCGCCCTTCGGATTGACCGCGTAGTTGCTGTCGAGGAACAGGATGAGCTCGGCGTCGGTGTCCATGGCGCCGTTGTAGGTGCCGACGAAGTCGGGCGGCAGCGACCGCCAGTTGCCCTCGATCGGGACGAAGTCCTTGATCGCGGTGAGCTCCCGGTCGGCCGGGATCGCCGTGTAGTCACCCTCGGCGAAGACGTAGCGCTGGTCGCCGCGTTTGAACGTGGCGTCGATCTCCCGCGGCAGCTTCTTCGGGTAGCCCGCGTCGGCGACGGCCGGGATCTCGTTGCCGGTCATCGTGTAGCGGAACAGGTCGAGGCCGCTGACCAGATAGAGGTGATCGCCGTCGACGTAGGCGGCGTCGACCGACCCGCCGAGGTTGAGCCCGGTCGAGACGCGCCCGAGGGGGCGCGTCGGCCGGGGGGTGGCGTCGGCGCCGGCGGTGTAGGTGTCGTCGCCGAAGTAGTAGGGCGTGCCGAGCATGTCGATCGCCGACCTGATCTTGCGGTCGCCGGGCAGCTGGTCGGGGTTGTCCTTGAGGTCGCGCGGATAGTCCTTGTCGGGGGCGGTCTGGGCGATGTCGGAGTACTTCGAGTAGGTGGAGTCGAAGATCAGGAAGAGGGTCGTGCCCCGCGTGAGGGTGGCCTGCACCCGCGACTTGTTGCCGAAGCGGCTCGCCACCTTGGTGGTCCCGGAGAACACGCCGGAGTCGACGTCGCGGGTGACCAGGTCGGAGCCGTTGATGAAGTACTCGGTCCGGCCCATCGTGAACGCGGCGTTGATCGAGTGCCACTTGGGAAGGTTGTCGGGGTTGTCCCTGATGAGCTTCGGATAGCCGAGGTCCATCCGGTTCAGGCCGGTGAAGCGGTAGTACTCCGCGCCCGTGAAGATGAAGTAGTGGCCGTCGCGCACCAGAACCGCGTCGACCCGGCCGGTCCGGGCCAGTTCGGAGCCGCCGACGTCGCCGAACCGGTCGGCGATCTTCTCCGTGGTGGTGCGGACCGGGCCGGTGGGCTTGATGACGACGAAGTCGGGGCCGTTGAAGTAGTAGCGGGAGTCGCCGCGCTGGAACCCGGCGTCGATCTTGGTCCACTGGGCGGAGCCGGGCCGGTCGCCGCCCTGGCCGGGCAGCCGGTGGTTGTTCTCCTTCAGCGGCAGGACCTGCGCGTCCTCGCCGGGGTCGGCGGTGATCGGGCGGACCAGGAAGCTGCCGCCCTTGTGGTCGACGCTGAACCACGCCCCGTCGGTCGACTCGGCCGGCATGTTGAACCGGATCAGACCGCCGACCGGCTCGGCGAACACCTTGCCGGGTGCGATCGGGCGGGGCAGGGCGGCCGGGGCGTCGATCGGGAGGGCGTACAGCTCGGGAGTGAGCGCGTGTGACGTGTCGAAACCGACGCCTCCGGCCTGGTAGGCGGCGGAGACGACGATCGAGTCGTGGGCGCCCTTGCCGGGCACGGTCGACGACGCCCGCACCGTCAGATCGTCGACGACGACCAGGCCGTCGTGCAGCGCGCCGGCAGGGAGGGTCTGGGTGGCGACCCACTCGCGGTTGAGGTTCTGGAAGGAGTAGCAGACCCTGACCCGCTTCTTGGGCGGCGGGGCCGACACGTCCTGCTTGTCGCCGTTGGTCTTGGTGGTGATGACGGTCTTGCCGGTGTCCTCCGGGGCGACCGACTCGACGACCGTCCAGAAGACGAAGACCCGGCCGAAGGCGTGCACGGGGTGCACCAGCTCGGCGTCGATCGCCACGTCGACCCGCGACCACGGCTCCCAGCTGGCCGACAGGCGCTCGCCGTCGCGGAACTCGGCCTCGCGGAAGTACCACCGGCGCGGTTCGGTGCGGGTGCGGCCGAACAACACCAGCTGGCGGGTGCCCTCGGCGTCGTCGTCGGCCTTGTAGACGTAGGCCCCGGCGATGGCCAGGCGGCTGACCTCGGTGTACTCGTCGAGGTAGCGCTTGTAGGCGCGCTGCACCGACTCGGCGGTGATCTCGCCCTGGAGGAGGTCGTCCTCCAGCTCCTTGAACGCCGGGGTCTTGGTGTCGCGCAGCTCGGGGCGGATGTAGTTCTCCGGGTAGAGGAAGACCTTCCGGTTGGCCTCCCAGATCCGGTAGTTCTTCAGCCACGTCCACCAGGTGCGCAGCTTCGGCTTGACGTCTTCTTCCGAGGTGAGCTCTTCGAGGTCGAGCAGGTAGCGGTGCAGGTAGAGCTGGGTGGCCGCGATGGCCTCCCGCACCCGCGAGGTGACGCCCTCCTTGCCCATCTCGACGTCGATGAGGGCGTGCTCGTAGATCTGCGCGGCGGTGGCCAGGTCGGGGTGCAGGTGCAGCACCGCCGGGACCAGCGCGTCGCGCTTGAGCACGTTGAGGTCGGCGTGCGCCAGCGGTGCGAGTGCCTCGGGCAGCAGCGCCTCCAAGGTGTCGGCGCTGGCACCATGAAGTTTCGACGGCCCCGCGCCGGTCTTGGCGGCGACCGCGAACAGGCGCACCAGCTTGAGCAGGAACTCGATCTCGAACCGCTCGTCCTCGACGGGGAACTCGGTGATGAGGCCCGCGTTGCGCTTGGCCCAGCGCAGTTCCTCGACGTCCCAGGGGAAGATCTCGGCCAGTTTTTCGTACGGCTCCGCCGCGCCCTTGGCCAGCAGTTCCGCCAGCCCGCTGTGGCGGCGGCTCAGGTCGGCGAACTCGGTGATCGTGTGGACGTCGGACAGCCGGTAGTCGGCGGCGTCCGACCAGCGGTGCCGGAACAGCTGCGGGAAGGTGCGGTCGACCACGTCGAGGCGGCCCGAGTAGCGCACGTATTCGAGGTCGTGGACGAGGTAGGCGGCCTCGCCCAGGGTGAACGCGCCGGTGACGCCGTCCTCGAAGGTGCGCGGCAGGTCGCCGAAGTCGTCGCGGATCGTGCGCGGGAAGCCCTCGTCGGCGTGCTTCAGGTCGGCCGAGGAGTAGCGGACGTACTGGCCGCCCCGGAAGACGTAGAGCTCGCCCTTCGCCGTGACGAACGCCGCGTCGACGGTCGTACCGTCGGCGAAGTCGTTGCGGATCCTCCCGAACGTGGTGGCGACGTCGCCCAGCACGCCTCCGGCGGTGAACTTCGTGCCCTTGAAGAAGTGCACGACGCCCTCGCGCAGGAACGCGGCGTCGACCCCGTCGCCGAACTCGGCCGGCAGGCCGGTCCAGTCGCTCTCGATCGTGCGCGGGAAACCCTCGTCGACGTAGAGGTAGTCGCCGCCGGTGTAGCGCACGTACTGGTCGCCGGAGAAGAGATAGGTGTGCCGGTCGCGCACCAGCGCGGCGTCGACCCTCTGCCGGTCGGCAACGGCGTTGCGGACCCGGCCCAGCAGCCCGAGCGGGTAGCTCGCGGTCAGCGCCGTCGACACCGCGAACACGGTGCTCCCGACGACGAGGTGGGCGGTGCGGTCGTTGGCCACCGCCGCCGCCACGGGGGTGTTCAGCACGGCGTCCTCGAACGCCTCCGGCAACCCGGCGAACGCCGCCTCCCGGCGCAGCTCGACCGCGATCGGCTTCGGGTAGCCGGGGTCGACGTGGCGATACTCCGTGCCGGTGTAGCGGACGTACTGGGAGCCGCCGAACAGGTAGGTATGCCCGCCGAAGACCACGGCGGCGTCGACCTGGGAGCCGAACGGGTTGACCGACCGGCCCCACCGCGACCGGATCTCCTCCGGCGCGGAGAAGGCCCGGTCGGCGTAGCGGGTGTAGGTCTCGGTGAAGAAGAAGTACGTCGCCCCGTCGGCCCCCGTGAACGCCGACCGCAACCGGTCGCCGGTCGCGACAGAGAAGCCGCGCCAGACGCGCTCGATCGGCCGGGGGTAGGACCACAACCCGGTCGCCTCGCTGAACTGCACGCAGCGCTCCCCCGCGAGCAGCAGCATCGTGTCGCCCTCGAAGATCACCGCGTCGGGCATCGGGAACCCGTCGGGCGCCTTCCAGAACGTCTCGTCGGTCAACGTCGGGTAGCCCGGGTCGGGGGTCGTGTACGCCCCCTCGTCGCCGGAGTAGACCAGGTGCCGCATCATGCCCGCCGCGTCGGGGTGCTCGAACACGTACGTCTTGCCGTCGCGGTGGTAGGCCAGCCGCACCCCGGTCAGCCCGCCCCAGTGGTCGGCGATCGGCTTCGGCTCGCCGTCGATCACGTCGGGCGAGTCGCCGTAGACGACGAACTGGTCGCCCGAGAAGAGATAGGTGCGCCCGTCGCGGCCGACGAACGCGGCGTCGACGGCGTTGTCCTGGTAGATCGTGTTGCGCGGGCGGCCCCACTCCTCGTCGAGCGGATAGTCCTTGCCGATGGCCGTGTTGAGGCACATCGTGCCCTTGAACAGGTAGACGTTGCCGTCGGCCCCGGTCAGCACGGCGTCGAGGCCGCTCCGGTAGTCGGCCGGCACGGTCCGCAGCGCGAGCGGCCGGGTCTCCGCGCCGAAGGCGGGCCCTTCGAGGGCGTGCTGCCGCCGCCACCCGGCCGAGGTCTGCACCATCACCGAGCCGTGGTCGACGTAGGCGGCGGTGACGCCGGGGAGCTCGTAGGACCGGGTGAGGGAGTCGGACACCGCGTGCCAGCGGTCGCCGCGGAACAGGTAGACGGTCCGGCCGTCGGCGAACGCCGCGTCGACCCCGTCGAGCTCGACCGTCAGCGCCTTGAGCCGGGGCTCCGACTTCAGCGACGACAGGGCCTTCGGGTAGCCGAACTCGACGTGGTCGTAGTCGTGGTCGCGGTAGCGCACGTACTGCGCGCCGGAGAAGAGATAGGTGTAGGTGTGCGTCGACTCGATCCCGTCGGCCTTCTCGGTGACGTCGACGACCAGCGTCGCGTCGACCCGGCCGGTGCGCTGGATCGTGTTGACGACGTTGCCCCAGAAGTTGGCCGTCGTGGCCGGGTAGCGGTCGTCGATCTCGGTGTAGTCGGCGGTGGAGTAGCGCACGTACTCATGGCCGGAGAAGACGTAGGTCTTGCCGTCCTTGCCGACGAAGGCGGCGTCGACCGTCTGGAACGGGATGCTGTCCCACCGGGAGAGGATCGGCATCGGCTCCGACCACCAGCGGTGGCGGTTGTCGAAGACGGCGAACCGGCCGCCGCTGAACAGGCAGGTCTCGTTGTCGCGGCCGGTGAAGACGGCGTCGATCGAGCCGAACGAGTCGGGCAGGTTGAGCCAGTTCTCGGCCAGCGGCTTCGGGTAGCCCTCGTCGGGCCGGGTGTAGTCGCGGGTGGAGTAGCGGACGTAGAAGGGGGTGTCGTCGCCGTACACCTTGACGCGGTCGCCGACGCGGCGGATGGTCAGCACGATCCCGCCCTCGGCGGTCACCTGCCACTGCGGCGAGCCCCCGGTCACCGGGGTGGTGGCCCCCACGGTGACGCCGTGGGCCTGGAGGCGGCGGCGCAGGGCGGGTGAGCAGTTGCCGTCGGCGAGTTCGGCCTCGTAGTCGGCCGGCAGGTCGAGGATCAGGCCGACCGGGCCGAACAGGTGGGCGGAGCCGTCCATGACGAACGCGGCGTCGACCCGGTCGAGACCGCCCCAGTCGCCCTCGATCGCCCTGGGGTAGCCGGGGTCGACGACCGAGTAGTCGGCCGAGGAGTAGCGGATGTACCGGTCGCCGCTGAACAGGTAGGTCTTCCCGTCGAGGCCGACGAACGCGGCGTCGACCCGGCCGCCGGGCAGCGCCTCGTTCGGCACGCCCCAGACCTCGGCGGTCGGCCGGATCTGGCCGCCGGGCAGCGCGACGGTCCGGCCGTCCTTGAACAGGTGGACGGTGTCGCCGGCCGCGAACGCCGCCTCGACGGCGCTCTCGAACTTGACCGGCAGGCCCGGCCACCAGTTCTCGATCCGCTGCGGGTAGCCGTCGGCGACCCGGACCCCGTCGTTCTCCGGGTTGTCGGTGTAGCGGATCACCTGGTTCCCGGCGAACAGCAGGTAGCCCTGGGCGTCGGCGTACGCGGCGTCGACGCTGGTCGCGCCGTCGAAGGTGTTGCGGATCCGGCCCCAGCGCTCGGTGATCGGCTGCTCCTGCCGGCCGTCGAAGGAGCGGTCGCCGGAGAACACGTGGGTGCGGCCGTCGTGTCCGTGGAAGACGGCGTCGACGGCGTCGCGGAAGCGTTCGGGCAGCGGGGTCTCGCCCTGCCACCACTCGGCGATCGACCTGGGGAAACCCTCGTCGGCCACGGTGAACGGGCCGTCGGCCGAGTAGCGCAGGTACTGGTCGCCGGTGAACAGGTGGGTGCGGCCCTCGGCGTCGACGTAGGCGCCGTCGATCTTCTTGGGGGCGGTGAAGCCGTTGCGCACCGAGCCCCAGGTCTGCGCCTTCGGGGCCCAGCGCTGCTCGCCCTTCGCGCGGGTGAAGGCGTGCGACCTCCCGTCGTCGCCCCGGCCGATCAGCCAGTCGACGCCGTCGCGGGTGAACGCGGCGTCGATCGCGGTCAGCCCGGAGAACCGGGGCGACAACTCGGTGAGCGCCTTCGGCCGCTGGTCGGCCAGCTCGTGGGAGGCGGCGGAGTAGGTCCAGTAGGACGCGCCCCGGAACAGGTGGATCAGGCCGTCGTGGCCGCTCAGCAGGGCGTCGAAGCGGTCGACGCCGCGCGGCAGCGCCAGCGGCTCGGGGAACTTCCCGGCCAGGTCCTGGTCGCGGAAGGCGACGGCGACCTCGTCGACGTCGAGGGCGAGCTTGGCCGCCAGCCGGGCGAAGCGGCGCAACCGCCGGTAGACCCGGCGGAAGTCGGGCCCGGCGGCCCCTTGCACCGCCGGGGCGACCAGCACGTCGAGGGCGCCGGGCGCGACCGCCGCGCCGATGGCCTCGACGACCTGCGACGACACCCCGAAGACGTCCTGGAGCACGTTGAGCAGCGTGCGGTGCTGGCGGTCGGCGAGGTCGCCGAGGCCGGCGGCGATCTCGGCGATGGCGGTCAGCTGTTCCTTGGCGGTGGCGTGCAGCACGAAGAAGACGTCTTTGGCGTAGTCGTCGACGCCCGGCAGGGTGAAGTCGAGCGCGCTGGTGACCTGCCGGAAGTAGCCGAGCCGCGCCTCGGGGATCGCCAGCGACGGCGTCAGGTGCCCGGCCTCGACCAGCATCTCGACCAGCCGCGGCCGCTCGTCGTCGTCGAAGCCGAGTTCGCCCAGGGCGGCGAGGTCGATCCGGTAGGGCGCCTGGGCGCGGGTCAGCGCCACGACGCGTTCGAAGACGAGCTCCCCGTCTCCGTCGGTGAAGCCCTCGCCCAGGTCGACGGTGCCGTCGGCGTCGTCGAGCTCGGCGCGCAGCTCCTCGTGGATCCGCCCGCCTCGGGTGATCGGCCCCTCCAGGCGCCGCACCACGCGGGCCGCCATGGCCGTGTCGGCGAGCGCGGCGAAGTCGTCGGGGGTGACCAGGTGCATCTCGGCCTTGACGGCGGCCAGCTGCGCCTTGATCGCGTCGAGCACGACCCGGCGGACCGGATAGAACTCCAGCGCGATGCCGAAGTCGGCGACGTCGAGCACGGCGAGCGCCGCCTTGTCGGCGTAGCACAGGTCGGCGTCGAGGAAGCCGTTGAACCGCAGGCTCTGGGTGAGCGAGTCGAGCTGCTCGGCGGTCAGCCGGAGCTCGGCGAACGTGGCGCGGTCGAGCTCGATCCGGGCCGCGCGGAAGGCCGCCGCCCGGTCGCGCAGCAGCGCGAGCACAGCCGGGGCCACGTCGTCGAGCGGTGCGTTCACCCGGAACTCGGTCACGTTGACCGGCTCGGCGAAGAAGTCGGGGTCGGTGAGGTCGCCCTCGTCGGAGAGGTGGCCGTTGTGGACCAGGTTGTCGTAGAGCTCGGCCTGCTCGGCCTCGGTCAGCTGCGGCAGCGCGCTCGCCAGGTCGGAGGGGTAGAAGGCCCCCTGGAGCCCGGCGATCACGCCGAACAGCTCGTCGCGGTGGGCGGCGAAGTCGCCGGCGAGCGTGAGCCGGTCGGGCAGGTCCTCGGTGGCCGGCAGCCCGTCGGGCCGCAACACGCCCCGGATCACCAGATTGGCGAAGATCTTGGACGTCAGCCGGTCGGCCAGCCCGAGCCCCTCGAAGTCGCCCTCGGCCAGCACGCCGAGGGCGTCGACCGCCTGGTAGGCGGCGGTGGCGACCGTCGCCGGGTCGAGCCGCAGCAGCCGCGGGTCGTGCGGCGAGACCACGCCGTCGCGGCGGGCCGCCAGCGCCTCGTGGACCACCCGGGCGGCCCGGTCGTCGAACCGGTCGGAGACGAACACCTCCGGGGTCAGCGCGACGGCGGCGAACTGGTCGGCGATCGAGGCGATGACCTCGGCCTGCTCGGCCGCCGACTCGGGCGTGGCCGGTTCGCCCAGGATGCCCGTCAGGTCCTCACCGGCGAACCCCCACGACCGCATCCAGGTGACCACCTCGACGAGGGTCTGGGCCAGCCAGAGCGAGGAGACCGGGTCGTCGTCGCGTTCGAGCATGCGGTGGACGTCGGCCGACGTGGGCGCGAGCACCGGCAGCACCGGGAAGGTCGAGTGGCGCTCGATGGCGGGGTCGTTCTCCAGCGCGGTCAGCACCGCGAACAGTTCGGCGACCGACAACCCGAGGTGGCCGGTCAGCCGGGCGACCCGGTGGAGGACCACGATCGAGGCGCGGCTGATCTCCCGGTCGAACGGGCTCTCCTCCAGCGGCCCGGCGTAGCGGTCGCGGAACCGGCGCACGGTCTCGACCAGCTCCGACTCGGCCATATCGTTGGAACGTGCCAATTCGCGGCGGAACGTCCGGTTCTGCGGGGCGAGGATGTCGCCGGCGGGGCGGGGCAGGTCGCCGACCTCGGCCGGGAGGGTGCGTGTGGTCAGCGTCTCGACCAGGTCGAACGGGACGTCGCGGGTGCGGTGGAGGTGGGCGGCGGCGGCCACCGCGCGTAACGTCTCGGGTTCGAGCACCGAGGTGAAGGCGCCGACGACCCGGTCGAGGTCGGTGAACGACAGGCCGGTCTTCTTCGCCAGCCGGATGAACCGGTGGGCCCGGTCGAGCCAGGCGTCGGGCGGGTCGCCGCCGCCGCGGAGCTCCAGCGTCCGGCCGTCGTCGGCGACCTCGACCACGGCGCCCTGGTGGACGAAGGTGCCCGAGAGGGAACGTTCCAGCTCCGGGTCGCCGTAGAGGAGTTCGGTCAGCTCCACGCCGGTGAGCGAGGCGGCCTCCAGGAACCGCTCGACGTCGTAGAGGACCGAGGTCGGCTCGCCGTCGAGCCCGTAGGCCACCGCCAGCCCGGCCGCGTCGGCGCGCGGGGTGGTGATGACCCTGACGTCGTCGTCGGTCAGGCCCAGGTAGAGGCGGGCGACCCGGTCGCGGTCGACCTCGGCGGCGAACAGCCGGTAGAACTCGACGGCGTCGACGCCCAGGTGGCGCAGGTAGGTGGCGAACCTGGCGGCGTCGAGCGAGAACGGCAGCGCGAGCGGGTGCTCCAGACCGGTCAGCTGACCGTAGGGGTCGTCGCCGACCAGCGCCTCCAGCACCTCGTTGACGATGTCGAGGTAGGGCACCGTCGTCGAGGTGTTCTCCTCGTCGAGCGGGATGGCCCCGATGCCGGGACGGCGGCGCAGCAGCGAGACGTCCTGGAAGGTCTCCTGCAGGAAGGTGAGCAGGTCGGTCAGATAGGCCGCGGGCGAGTAGACCGAGCGCGCCTCATCTCCCGTCCGCAGATCGAGTTCTCCGAAGAGTCGTTCATAGCTCGGGATCGAAGCATCGCTACGCACGCGGAAGTCCCCTCCATCGACGGCCCCCGAAATCAGCCGCCTCATGCTCGCCGATCCGGCATAGAAGAGCTATCTACCGAAACGGTGACAACTCCGATCACTTCGGTTTGTCGGGCGATGCGAGACTGGGCGACATGACCGGAAATGTCGGCCCATGAACGTCGTCCGTCCTGATGTCACCCTCGACCAGGCCCGAGAGATCGCGGACCGCTGTTTCGGCGTGCACGGCGAGGTCAGGGAGGTCGGCAGCAACCAGGACCGCAACTTCGTCGTCGACGGCCGGTACCTGCTCAAGGTCGCCAACACGGGCTACACCGACGCCGAACTCGACGCCCAGGACGCCGCGCTGCTGCACCTCCGCGACCGGATGCGGGTGCCCGAACCGCAACCCTCGGTCGACGGCGGGCACGTCGCCCGGTTCGGCGACGGGCTGCGGGCCCGGCTGCTGACGTTCGTGCCCGGCACGCCCCTGATCGAGCACGCCCACCTCGCGCCCGTGGTCGTCGCACGGCTCGGCGACCTGGCCGGGCGGCTCGTCTCCCACCTCGCCGACCTCGACCACCCCGGCCTCGACCGCGTCTCCCAGTGGGACCTGCGCCGGGCCCGGACCGAGATCGACCAGATGATCGGCTCGTTGTCGACCGGCCGCGACCTCGTGCGCCGGGCCGCCGACCTGGCCTGCGACCGGCTCGACTCCCTCGCGGGCGACCTGCGGACCCAGGCCGTCCACGGCGACCTCACCGACGACAACGTGGTCTGCTCGATCGGCCGCGACGGGCGGCCGGTGCCCGACGGCGTGATCGACTTCGGCGACCTCGGGCACGGCTGGATCGTCGGCGAGCTCGCGGTGACCTGCGCGTCGCTGCTGCACCACGCGCCCGACCGGCCGCTGGCGATCCTCCCGGCGGTGCGCGCCTTCCAGCGGGTGGTGCCGCTGACCGGCGACGAGCTGGCCGCGCTCTGGCCGGCGATCGTGGCGCGCACGGCGGTGCTGGTGGTCAGCGGGGTGCACCAGGCGCTGCTGGAGCCCGACAACGACTACGCGACCGAGCGCCAGGACGCCGAGTTCCGCGCCTTCGAGACCGCGCTGAGCCTGCCGTTCGAGGTGGCCGAGGCGGCGTTCCTGGAGACTCCCCCGGCCCGGTTCACCGGCCCGCCGATCGTGCCGGTGCTGCCGGTGCGGGACCTGTCGGTGACGAGCGATCTGCCGGGATCCGTGCTGGAGACGTACACGCCGGAAGAGGGCGTCGCCCACCGGGCCGGCGAGCCCCGGCTGACCGAGACCCGAATCCACTCCTTCGACGCGCCCGCGACGGTCCCGCTCGGCGTCGAGTCGCGTCTCCCGGCGGGCACCCCGGTGCACGCGCCCTTCGACGGCGAGGTGCACCTGGGGGTGCTGCGGGGCGCCACCCTCGACCTGCGGCTGGGCGGGGTCGAGCTCTGGGAGGGCCCGGTCCGCGCCGGCGACCAGATCGGCGCCGTCTCCGGCCCCGTCTACGCCACCCTCTGCTCGGTACGGGACCTCGAACCCCCGGCCTTCGTCACCCCCGAGGAGGCGGCCGCCTGGCAGGCCGTCTGCCCCAACCCCGGCCCCCTGTTCGGCATCCGCCCGGCCCCCGAGGAGGCGCCCTTCTCCCGCGACGCCCTCGCCGACGTCCAGGAGCACTACTACGCCGACCCGCCCCGGATCGAGCGCGGCTGGCGGCAGCACCTCACCGACGTGCACGGCCGCACCTACCTCGACATGGTGAACAACGTCGCGGCGATCGGGCACGCCCACCCGCGCCTCACCGAGGCGGTGGCGCGGCAGCTCGCCCTGCTGAACACCAACTCGCGGTTCAACTACCGCGCCATCGCCGACTTCTCCCGGCGGCTGGCCGACCTGGCCCCCGACCCGCTCGACACGGTGTTCCTGGTCAACAGCGGCTCGGAGGCGGTGGACCTGGCGCTGCGGCTGGTCCAAGTCGCCACCGGCCGCGAGGAGATGCTCTGCGTCGCCGAGGCCTACCACGGCTGGACGACGGCCTCCGACGCCGTCAGCACGTCCACGGCCGACAACCCGGACGCGATGGCCACCCGCCCGGCCTGGGTGCGCCCGGTCCCGGCCCCGCACCGCGACCCCGACGCGCTCGCCAAGGCCCTCGCCATGGTCGGCGAACCGGCGGGCTTCATCGCCGAGGCGTTCTACGGCAACGCGGGCGGGATCCCGCTCCCCGACGGCTACCTGGCGGCCGTCTACGAGAAGGTCCGCGCCCACGGAGGTCTGTGCGTCGCCGACGAGGTCCAGGTCGGCTACGGCCGCCTCGGCCGCCACTTCTGGGGCTTCGAGCAGCAGGGCGTCGTCCCCGACGTGATCACAATCGCCAAGGCCATGGGCAACGGCCATCCGCTGGGCGCGGTCATCACCACCCGGGAGATCGCCGAGACCTACCGCCGGGTCGGCTACTTCTTCTCCAGCGCGGGCGGCAGCCCGGTCAGCTGCGTCACCGGCCTGACCGTGCTCGACGTCATCGAGCAGGAGGGTCTCCAGGCCAACGCGGCCCGGGTCGGCGACCACCTGCGCGACCTCATGGAGACGCTGGCCGCCGAGCACCCGATCATCGGCGCGGTGCACGGCCTCGGCCTCTACATGGGCGTCGAGCTGAACCGGCCCGACGGCTCCCCGGCCACCGAGGAGACCGCGGCGATCTGCGACCGGATGCTGGAGCTCGGCGTGGTCGTGCAGCCGACCGGCGACCACCTGAACATCCTGAAGATCAAGCCGCCGATGGTGCTGACGGAGGACAGCGCCGCCTTCTTCGCCGCCGCGCTGGCCCGCACCCTGTCGGAGGGTTGGTGAATCCCCAGGCGGGGGCAGTGGACGGGGTATGAATCCCCGTCGCTGGCGTGCCCTGGCCGTCTGCCTGGTCCCGGCGTTCATGACGCTGCTGGACGTCTCGATCGTCAACGTCGCGCTGCCCGACATCCAGGCGGGGATCGGCGCCAGCGACAGCGGCCTCCAGTGGGTGGTGTCCGGTTACGCCCTGACCTTCGGCCTCGCCCTCATCCCCGGCGGGCGGCTGGGCGACGCGCGCAGCCGCCGGGCGGTGTTCATGTGGGGCATCGTGTTGTTCACCGCCGCGAGCGCGGCGTGCGGCGCGGCCCAGAACGAGTGGTGGCTGATCGTCGCCCGGCTGGTCCAGGGGGCGGCGGGCGCCCTGATGATGCCGCAGGTCAGCGGCTACATCCAGGAGATGTTCCAGGGCGCGGAGCGCGGCCGGGCCTTCGGCTACCTGGGCGCGGTGATCGGCCTGTCGACCGCCGTTGGACCGCTGCTGGGCGGCGTGCTGATCCAGGTCTTCGGCGAGGAGAACGGCTGGCGCTGGGTCTTCTACGTCAACCTGCCGATCGGCCTGTTGTCGTTGCCGTTCGCGCTGCGGGTGCTGCCCGCCGAGAACGTGCGCCGCACGCTGAAAGCCGGGTTCGACCCCGTCGGCGTGCTGCTGCTGGCGGCCGGGCTGCTGCTGCTCCTGCTGCCGTTCCTGCAGAACCAGCAGTGGCCCGGCGGGGCGAAGTGGCTGCTCGTCCCGGCCGGGGCGGCCGTGCTCGCCGGGTTCGCGCGCTGGGAGCTGCGGGCGGCCCGGCGCATCGAGCCGCTGGTGCACATGGACCTGTTCCGGTCGCGGGCGTTCACCCTCGGCGGGCTGATCGGCGTGCTCTACTTCGCCGGGTTCACCGCGATCTTCTTCGTGTTCACCCTCTTCCTGCAGAACGGCCTGCAGTACTCGGCGCTGATGGCCGGGCTCGCCTCGGTGCCGTTCGCGGTCGGCTCGGGCCTGTCCGCCGGGATCAGCGGACGGCTGGTGCACCGCTACGGCCGGGCGATGGTCGCGTGGGGGTTGTTCATCGTGGCCGTGGGGTTCGTGGCCACGATGCTGGCCGTGCACGCGGTGCCCGGCCGCCACGCCGGATGGGCGGCGGCCGGGCCGCTGCTGCTGTCGGGCCTCGGCAGCGGCCTCGTCATCTCGCCCAACCAGACCCTCACGCTCAGCCAGGTGCCGGTCGGGCGGGCGGGCAGCGCGGGCGGCGTGCTGCAGACCTGGCAGCGGATCGGCTCGGCGGCCGGGATCGCGGCCGTCGGCGCGGTCTACTTCGCCCACCTGGCGACCTCGCGCGGTAACTGGGCCGAGAGCTTCCAGGTCGCCATGCTCACCTCGGCCGCGTTCGTGGTGGCCGCGCTGCTGGTCGCCCTCTACGACCTGTTCGGGCCCGGCCGGTAGCGGGCCGGCTAGTGGGTGGCGTCGAGCGCCGCCCGCTGCTCGGCCGTCAGCTCCAGGTCGACGGCCGCCAGGTTCTCCTCCAGCTGAGCGACTGACGAGGCGCCCGCCAGCGGGATGATCGGCACCTCGTGCCCCATCTGCCAGGCCAGCACGACCTGGTTGGCGGAGGCCCCCGTCTCGGCGGCGATCTCACGGACCTTGGCGAGCCGGGCGTCCACGCCGGGGTGCCGGTAGTCGGGCGGGAACTCCTTGTCGGCCCGCGTGTAGCGGCCCGACAACAACGGCGAGTAGGCCACCAGCACGAGCTCCGGTTCCTCCCTCAGGTACGTCATCAGGTCGGGCCCCGCCGACCCGAGGTTGCCGTCGCGGAACAGGGCGTCCGGGATGTCCACCCGGGGGCGCAGGTAGCTGTGGGAGTACTGGAGGATCTCGTAGCCGGGCAGGCCCCGCCGCGCCGCCAGGGCGCGGGCCCGCTCCACCCGCCAGGCGGCGTGGTTGCTGACCCCGAGCATGCCGACCAGGCCCTCGGCGACCAGCGCGGCGAAGCCCTCGACGGTCTCCTCGACCGGGGTGCGGGGGTCTTCGATGTGCGCGTAGAGGACGTCGATCCGGTCGAGGCCCATGCGCTCCATGCTGCGCTCGGCCGACTCACGGATGATCTTCGCCGACAGGCCCTCGGGGTTGTCGGTGTAGCTCGTGCCGGGGGCCAGCGGCCGGCCGCCGACCTTGGTGGCGATCACGATCTCGCCGCCGACCCCGCGCGAGCGCCGCCAGCGGCCGAGCAGTTCCTCGCTGTGCCCGCCCTGGCCGCCGTCGGTCCAGAAGGCGTAGTTGCCCGAGGTGTCGATGAAGGTCCCCCCGGCCTCCACGAAGCGGTCGAGGATCGCGAAGCTGGTCGCCTCGTCGGTCACCGAACCGAACAACATCGCCCCCAGCGACAGCACGCTCACCTCGCGCCGGGTCGCGGGCGTGGCGCCGATCGTGCGGTATCTCATGTGTTCCTCCCGTCGTCGCGACCGAGTCTGCGTGCTGGACCGCGCTCCAGGTCAAGCCGTTACGTCACGACAAATCCAGAAATGTCCGGACGGGCATTTCCCGGTACTCCAACGTATTCGTCATGGGAAGACAACCTTTCCCCTATTCACGGCATCCTGTGGCGTGTTCCCTCGCCATTCGGAGTGTCAATGTCCCGCGTCGCCGTCGCAGTTTCCGTCATATTAGTCATGTCGGGCCTGGGGTTATACGTCCTATTTTGGGCAGATAACCGGACACCATGCGAAGCCGCCGTCGAAATCGTCGCCCAAGTTCAGCAGATTGATCCTAAAAGTCCGAATCTCGCGAACACGCTCACCGTCATCGACGGCCTGGTGGGAGGCCGCCTCGACGACGTCTCGGATCGCGCGAACCCCGTGCTCACCGCTGATCTGACGCGTCTGCGCTCCGCGCTGCGGGGGGTCACGGCCGAGGATCTGAACGATCCGACCAGCGAAGTCCGCGAGACGATGACGAACGTCCTCTCATGTCAGAACGTCGGCGCTTTTCCTGCGCAATAGAAACTCGTTTACGTTAGTTAGCTATGTCCAGCTTTTCGCTTTTTGGTACGCCGGGCACCCTACTCAGCATTACGGAATCAATTCAGATGCCGTAATTCGGATGCACGTACCAAAGAGCATGGACTGACATGACTTTTCAGGATAAAGGGCGCGAGCTCGGTCGTCGCGCCGTCCGCGGCGCCAAGGCGCTCGCCGTCGCTGTGGCGGCGAGCGGCCTGGTTCTCACCGGGGCCACCGGCGTCAGCGCCAGCAGTTCGGCCGTCGCCGACGCGAGTGTGCTGAGCGACAACATCGGCGCCATCGGCTGGAAGTTCCACGAGAAGCGGCCGCTGAAGCGCGTCAAGATCAAGGTGATCAAGCGCTTCCGCCACCACCACCACAGGCACCACCGCTTCTTCCACCGTCACCACCGCCAGCACTTCGTCCACCGCAGCCACCACCACTGTGACCACGGCCACCACCACGGCGGCCACCACGGCTGGGACGGCGACCACGAGGGCGGCTGGAGCGACGACGAGGGCGGCTGGGGCGCGACCGGCGGCTGGGGCGGCGACGGCGACTGGGGCCACGGTCACCACGGCCACCACTTCGGCGACCGCTGCAACTTCCACCACCACGTGCACGAGCGGCACCACCACCGCCGCGACCACCACCGCTTCGAGGAGCACCACAAGCACCACAAGAAGAAGCACCGCCACCACCACGAAGAGGAAGAGCACCACGGCCACCACGGCCACCACGACCACGGGCACCACGGCCACCACGACCACGGGCACCACGACCGCGGCCACCACGGCCACCACGACCGTGGCTGGGACGACAACAACGACCGCGGCTGGGACGACAACAACGACCAGGGCGGCTGGGACGACAACCAGCAGGGCGGCTGGGACAACAACCAGCAGCAGGGCGGTTGGGACCAGCAGCAGCAGCCGCAGCCGCAGGCCGCGCCGCAGGCTCAGCAGGGCGTTCAGGTCCCCGGCACTCAGCAGGCGGCCCAAAACCCTAACGTGCCCGCCAACTCCACGGCCCCTATGCGGGCACAGAGTGTGGCGGGGTGGCACGACGACCCGCGTTGGAAGAAGCCCGTCGTCATCCGCGGTCCGCGTGGCCCGATGGGTCCGCGTGGCCCGATGGGACCCCGCGGCCCGTTCGGACCTCAGGGTCCGGTCGGTTCGCAGGGTCCGTCGGGACCGGCGGGTGGCCCCGCCGGCCCGGTTGGACCTCAGGGTCCTCAGGGCCCCGCGGGCCCGGCTGGACCGCAGGGTCTTGCGGGGACGAACGGTGCCCAGGGTCCGGCGGGCCCCGTGGGCCCGGCTGGACCGCAGGGTTCGGTCGGTCCCCAGGGTCCGATCGGTGAGACCGGTCTGATCGGCCCGGCTGGTCCGGTTGGACCGCAGGGTTCGGTCGGTCCGCAGGGTCCCATCGGTGAGACCGGTCTGATCGGCCCGGTCGGCCCGACCGGCCCGGTGGGTGCGCCCGGCACGCCCGGCACGCCCGGCGCCCAGGGCCCGGCTGGTCCGGTGGGCCCGGCGGGCCCCGTGGGTGGTCTCGGCCCGGTGGGCCCCGTTGGACCTGTCGGTCCGGCGGGTCCCGTGGGTGGCCTCGGCCCGGTGGGCCCGGCTGGACCGCAGGGTCTGCCCGGCACGCCTGGTACGACCGGCCCGGTCGGCCCGGCGGGCCCCCAGGGTCCGGTTGGACCCGCGGGCCCGGGTGGTCCGGCGGGTACGCCCGGCACGCCCGGTGAGACCGGCCCGACCGGTCCGGCGGGTGCTCAGGGCCCGGCAGGGCCCGTGGGCCCGGCCGGCGCGGTCGGCCCGACCGGCGGTGTCGGCCCGGCCGGCCCGGCGGGTGCTCAGGGCCCGGCAGGGCCCGTGGGCCCGGCCGGCGCGGTTGGTCCGGCCGGTGCGCCCGGTCTGACCGGCGCGACCGGTGCGACCGGCCCCGCCGGTCCGCAGGGTCCGTCCGGACCGGCCGGTCCGCAGGGCCCGGCGGGACCGGGGGCAGGGACGTCGGTTTCGCTGTCGCCGCTGCTCCTCGACACCCTCCAGGTGTCGGTCCGGCCGAACGGCCAGACGTGGATCCGCGACCCGCGGACGACGCCGATGTGGCACAACCTGTCCGGGCTGCCTGGCTACCCGGCCAACGTGCAGTCGGTGTCGACAGAGGTCATCATTGACGCTCTGATCCCGCTCCTGCACATCTCGGTTCAGACCACCACCGGTGGCATCCACCGGACGATCTGCACCGTCGGTCTGCCCGTCCCGGTCGTCGGGGGCTTCTTCGCTCCCGGTGCTCCGCTGGGCCCGCCGGCCTACCCGGCGAACTGCACCGCGTGGACCGACCAGACGCCTCCGCTTCGCATGGCCACCTGAGTCTCCGACTCGGGTTCCATGAGAGCTGACGGCTGAGCGAGCCGCGGGCGGCCCAAAGCCGACCGCGGCTCGCGCTGGGAATCTGCCTCACTTGGCAGTCAGAGGGCCGCGTACCCCTTCGGGGGTGCGCGGCCCTTCTGCGTACCCGGAACCTTCCACTAACATCGGGTGATTTCTGTCGCCCTTGGGGGGTTTTGGGTGTCTTACACGGCTACGCGCTGGGCCTGCTACACCGGCTACGTCACCCAGGCCATCGTGAACAACCTGGCCCCCCTGCTGTTCATCGTCTTCCAGACCGCCTACGGGCTGCCGCTGGAAATGCTCGGACGTCTGGTGCTGCTCAACTTCGGCGCCCAGCTGCTGACCGACATCATCGCCGTGCGCTACGTCGACCGGCTCGGCTACCGGGGGCCGCTCGTGCTCGCCCACGTGATGTCGGCGACCGGGCTGGTGCTGCTGGCGGTGGCGCCGTTCGTCGCGCCGACGCCGTACATCGGGTTGTGCGTCGCGGTGGTGGTCTACGCCATCGGCGGCGGGCTGCTGGAGGTGCTGGTCAGCCCGGTCGTCGACGCGCTGCCCGCGCCGCAGGAGGGCAAGGCGGCGGCGATGAGCCTGCTGCACTCGTTCTACTGCTGGGGGCAGGTCGCGGTGGTCGCCGGGTCGACCCTGCTGCTGGCCGGGATCGGCCGCGACGCCTGGTACGTGCTGCCGCTGATCTGGGCGCTGGTGCCGCTGGCGAACCTGGTGGCGTTCCTGCGGGTGCCGATGCCCGAGACCGTTCCCGACGCCCACCGCACCTCGCTGACGTCGTTGTTCCGGACCCCCGCGTTCATCCTCGCGATGGTGCTGATGCTGGCGGCGGGCGCGTCGGAGCTGACCATGTCGCAGTGGTCGTCGTTGTTCGCCGAAGAGGGGCTCGGGGCGTCGAAGGTCTGGGGCGACCTGGCCGGGCCGTGCCTGTTCGCGGTGCTGATGGGCATCGGGCGCATCGTCTACGGGTTGTTCGGGGAGAAGATCCCCCTGGTGCCCGCGATGGTGTTCTCGGGCGCGCTCGCGACGCTCTGCTACCTGTTCGCCAGCCTGTCGGACAACGCCGTGCTGGCGTTCGCGGGCTGCGCGTTGTGCGGCTTCGCGGTGAGCCTGCTCTGGCCGGGCACCTTCAGCCTCGCGTCGGCGCGTTTCCCGCTCGGCGGGGCGGCGATGTTCGGCGTGCTGGCCGTCTTCGGGGACCTCGGCGCGGCGGTCGGACCGTGGACGACGGGGGCCGTGGCCGACGCGACCGGCGGGGGGCTGAGCACCGGGCTGCTGGCCGGAATCGCCTTTCCCGTGCTGGTCGTCGTGGTGTCTCTCGCCTATGGCGCCATGGCTCACAAGCCGGTTGAGCGCATGTGACCGTACCGTGACGAGGCGGACTCTTGACGCTCGTCTATGTTAACGCTCACAGTCGACACGGCAGACCAAGCTTCACTCTGATTCCCGGCCGGGCAAATTGTGTGAGCGCTAACAAATACGGAAGGGACTTGGCCTTGTTCAAGAAGATCATGGCTCTGGTGGCGGTCGGCGTGCTCGCGACCGCGTGCGGCAGTGGCGGCGACACGACGGCCGAAGGCGGCGCCCCCGCTGCCAGCGGTGGCGGCGACTCGACGATCACCATGGGCTTCGCCCAGGTGGGCGCCGAGAGTGGCTGGCGTACCGCCAACACCAAGTCGGTGCAGGAGTCGGCCAAGGCGGCCGGGATCGACCTCAAGTTCTCCGACGCGCAGCAGAAGCAGGAGAACCAGATCAAGGCGATCCGCTCGTACATCCAGCAGAAGGTCGACGTCATCGCCTTCTCGCCGGTGGTCGAGTCGGGTTGGGACACGGTCCTCCAGGAGGCCAAGGCCGCGAACATCCCGGTCATCCTGACCGACCGCGCGGTCGACTCGGCCGACACGACGCTGTACAAGACCTTCCTCGGGTCCGACTTCGTCGAAGAGGGCAAGAAGGCCGGCCAGTGGCTGGTCGAGCAGTACGCCTCCGAGACCGGCGACGTGAACATCGTCGAGCTCCAGGGCACCACCGGCTCGGCCCCCGCCAACGACCGCAAGGCGGGCTTCGGCGAGGTCATCGGCGCCGACCCCAAGTTCAAGGTGATCGCCTCCCAGAGCGGCGACTTCACCCGCGCCAAGGGCAAGGAGGTCATGGACGCCTTCCTGAAGGCCAACCCGGACATCGACGTGCTCTACGCGCACAACGACGACATGGGCCTGGGCGCCATCGAGGCGATCGAGGGCGCGGGCAAGGTGCCCGGCAAGGACATCAAGATCATCACGGTCGACGCCGTCAAGGACGGCATGCAGGCGCTCGCCGACGGAAAGATCAACTACATCGTCGAGTGTTCCCCGCTGCTCGGCCCGCAGCTGATGGACCTGGCCAAGAAGGTTCTCGCGGGTGAGACGGTCCCGACCCGCGTCGTCACCGAAGAGACCACCTTCACCCAGGAGCAGGCCAAGCAGGCCCTGCCGTCCCGTCAGTACTAGGAGCCGGGGGCCGTCCCGCCCTGAGATCGGGGCGGCCCCTTTTCCAATCGAAGGCCAGAAATTGAGGAACGCGCATGGCTGAAGCGATCCTGCGGATGACCGGGATCGGCAAGGAGTTCCCGGGCGTCCGGGCCCTCGACGGCGTGGACTTCCGGCTGCTGCCCGGAGAGGTGCACGCCCTCATGGGTGAGAACGGCGCCGGCAAGTCGACCCTGATCAAGGTGCTGACCGGGGTCTACTCGATCGACAGCGGCGAGATCGAGCTGGCCGGCAACCGGGTGGCCTTCGCCGGCCCGCTGGAGGCCCAGAAGGCCGGCATCAGCACGGTCTACCAGGAGGTCAACCTCTGCCGGAACCTGTCGGTCGCCGAGAACGTCTTCATCGGACGCGAACCGCGGAAGTTCGGCCGCATCGACTGGCGCGAGATGCGCCGCCGGACGAGCGACCTGCTCAGGCAGCTCGACCTGCCGATCGACGTCGCCAAGCCGCTGAGCCACTACTCGCTGGCGATCCAGCAGATGGTGGCCATCGCCCGGGCCATCGACATCGACGCGCGCGTGCTGATCCTCGACGAGCCGACGTCCTCCCTCGACGCCGGCGAGGTCGCGCAGCTCTTCCGGGTCATGCGCCGCCTGAAGGAGCAGGGCATCGCGATCCTGTTCGTGTCGCACTTCCTCGACCAGATCTACGAGATCGCCGACCGCATGACGATCCTGCGCAACGGCCGTCTCGTCGGCGAGTACGTCACCGCCGAACTCCCCCAGGTCGAGCTCGTGGGCAAGATGATCGGCCGCGAGCTGGCCGAGCTGGAGCGCCTCGACGAACGCCCGCCCGCCCGCACCTCCGACACGCTCGTGGAGGCGTCCGAGCTCGGCGGCCGGGTCGCCCCCTTCTCGCTGACCATCCGCGAGGGCGAGGTGGTGGGCCTGGCCGGGCTGCTCGGCTCGGGCCGCACCGAGATCGCCCGGCTGCTGTTCGGCGCCGACCACGCCGCGACCGGCACCCTGCGCATCGGCGGCGACCAGGTCACCCTGCGCACCCCGCGCGCCGCGATGGCCCGGGGGGTGGCGTTCTGCTCGGAGAACCGGCGCGAAGAGGGCCTGGTCCCTGAGCTGACCGTGCGAGAGAACCTTATTTTGGCCCTGCAGGCCCGCCGCGGCTGGAGCCGCCCGGTGCCCCGCAAGAAGCAGGACGAGCTGGTCGCCAAGTACATCAAGGCGCTGAACATCCGCCCGGACAACCCGGAGATGCTCATCAGGAACCTGTCGGGCGGCAACCAGCAGAAGGTGCTGCTGGCCCGCTGGCTGATCCTCGAACCGCGCCTGCTCATCCTCGACGAACCCACCCGCGGCATCGACGTCGGCGCCAAGGCCGAGATCCAGAAGCTGGTCGTCGAGCTCTCCGACGGCGGCATGGCGGTGTTGTTCATCTCCGCCGAGCTCGACGAGGTGCTGCGGCTCAGCCACAAGGTCGCCGTGCTCCGCGACCGGCGGCTGGTCGCCGAGTTGCCCAACGACGACACCCTGACGACGGACGTGCTCATGGAGACGATCGCGAGCGGGGGAGCGAAATGAAGCGCCTCGCCTGGCCGGCGGGCATCCTGGCCGCCCTCCTCCTGGTCAACCTGATCTTCACCGACCACTTCTTCCAGATCGAGATCAAGGAGGGCCACCTCTACGGCTCCCTGATCGACATCTTCCGGTTCGGCGCCCCGCTCATCCTGGTGGCGCTGGGCATGACGCTGGTCATCGCGACCAAGGGCATCGACCTGTCGGTCGGCTCGGTGGTGGCCATCTCGGGCGCGATGGCGTGCCTGCAGATCAGCACCCTCCCGTCGCAGGACTCGATCGGCGGCGTCCTGGGCGCGATCGGCGTCGCCCTCGCGCTGGCCGTCGCGCTTGGTGTGGGCAACGGCTTCCTCGTCGCGATCGTCGGCATTCAGCCGATCATCGCGACGCTGATCCTGATGGTCGCCGGGCGCGGCCTGGCCCAGCTCATCACCGACGGCCAGATCATCACGATCAACAGCGACCCCTACAAGCTCATCGGCGGCGGCTACTGGCTGACGCTGCCGTTCGGCATCATCATCGTGGCCGTCGTGCTCGCGCTGATCGCGTTCGTCACCCGTCGGCTGGCCCTGGGCCTGCTGATCGAGTCGGTCGGCGGCAACGCCGAGGCGAGCCGCCTGTCGGGCATCCGGTCCCACGGCCTGCTGATCGTCGTGTACGCCTTCTGCGCCCTCTGCGCCGGCATCGCCGGCCTGATGATCAGCTCCAACGTGTCCAGCGCCGACGGCAACAACGCCGGACTGTGGATCGAACTCGACGCCATCCTCGCCGTCGTCATCGGCGGCACCTCGCTGGCCGGCGGCCGGTTCTCCCTCGGCGGCACGGTCCTGGGCGCCCTCATCATCCAGACCCTGACCACGACGATCTACTCCATCGGCGTTCCGCCGGAGACGACGCTGCTGTTCAAGGCGCTCGTCGTGACGATCGTCTGCCTGCTCCAGTCGCCGGCGTTCCGGGCCAAGGTCTTCCGATCCCGTAGAAAACCGGCCCCGCCGACGGTGCCCGCCGGGGAGAAAGTGACGGTCCGCACGTGAAAACCCTGGCACTCCCGCGCCAGTTGCCCGGCCGGCTGCCGCGCAACTACCTGCCCGTCCTGGTCACCGGGGCGCTGTTCATCGCGATGTTCACCGCCGGCGGCATCCGCTACGAGGGCTTCGCGACCGGTCAGATCATCCTGAACGTCTTCATCGACAACGCGTTCCTGCTGGTCGTGGCCGTCGGCATGACCTTCGTCATCCTCACCGGGGGCATCGACCTGTCGGTCGGCTCGGTGGTGGCGCTGACCACGATGATCGCCGCCTCCCTGCTGCCGTCGACACCGTCCTTCCTGGTGATCCTGCTGGTCCTGGCGATCGGCGGGGTGCTCGGCGCGGCGATGGGCGCGATCATCCACTACTTCGAGATCCAGCCGTTCATCGTGACCCTGGCCGGCATGTTCCTGGCCCGGGGCCTGTGCTACACGATCGGCACCGACTCGATCCCGATCACCGACCCCACCTTCACGGCCATCGCGCAGACGCGCATCGACCTCGCCCCCGAACTCTGGATCTCCCCCACGGTGCTCATCGCGCTGGCGGTGGTGCTGGTGGCGACGTACACGCTGCACTACACGCGGCTGGGGAGGAACGTCTACGCGGTCGGCGGCAACGAGCAGTCGGCGCTGCTGATGGGCCTTCCGGTGGCCCGGACCAAGATCGCCGTCTACACCGTCAGCGGCCTGTGCTCGGCCCTCGGCGGCCTGCTGCTGTCGTTCTACATGCTCTCGGGCTACGGCCTGCACGCCGTCGGCATGGAGCTCGACGCCATCGCGGCGGTCGTCATCGGCGGCACCCTGCTGACCGGCGGCTCGGGCTACCTGCTCGGGACGGTTCTCGGTGTGCTCGTGCTGGGCCTGATCCAGACGGTGATCAGCTTCGAGGGCACCCTCAGCTCGTGGTGGACCAAGATCGTCATCGGTCTCCTGCTCCTGGTCTTCATCCTTCTCCAGCGCCTCATTGTGACGACAGGAGTCTCGCGTGAACGATGACCGTTATGTGGTGGGAGTCGACTACGGCACCCTTTCCGGCCGGGCCGTGGTGGTCCGGGTCCGGGACGGGGCCGAACTCGGCTCCGCCGTCCATGAATACGCCCAGGGGGTGATCTCCGGACCGACCCCCGACTGGGCGCTCCAGTCGCCCGACGACTGGCGCGACGTGCTGCGCATCGCCGTGCCCAAGGCGGTCGAGTCGGCCGGGGTGGCGCCGTCGGAGGTGATCGGCATCGCCACCGACTTCACCGCCTGCACCATCCTGCCCGCCCTGGCCGACGGCACCCCGCTCAGCGACCGCTTCCCCGACCGCCCGCACGCCTGGCCCAAGTTGTGGAAGCACCACGCGGCCCAGTCGCACGCCGACCGGATCAACGAGCTGGCCGCCGAACGCGGCGAGCCGTGGTTGCCCCGCTACGGCGGCAAGATCTCCTCGGAGTGGGCCTTCGCCAAGGGCCTCCAGCTCCTCGAAGAGGACCCGGAGCTCTACGCGCTGGCCGACCGCTGGATCGAGGCGGCCGACTGGATCATCTGGGAGCTCAGCGGCGTCGAGACCCGCAACGTCTGCACCGCCGGGTACAAGGCCATCCACCAGGACGGCGCCTACCCCTCCGAGGAGTTCCTCACCGCGCTCAACCCCGATTTCGCCGGGTTCACCGCCAAGCTCGGCGCCGAACTCGCGCCGCTCGGCGGCCGGGCCGGGTCGTTGTCGGCCAAGGGCGCCGAGTGGACCGGGCTGCCCGAGGGCATCGCGGTCGCGGTCGGCAACGTCGACGCCCACGTGACGGCCGCCGCGGCCGACGCCGTGCGGCCCGGCCAGATGGTCGCGATCATGGGCACCTCGACGTGCCTGGTCATGAACGGCGAGACCCTCGCCGAGGTGCCGGGCATGTGCGGCGTCGTACGGGACGGGATCGTTCCAGGGTTGTGGGGCTACGAGGCCGGGCAGTCGGCCGTCGGCGACATCTTCGCCTGGTTCGTCGACAACAACGTGCCCGCCTCCTACGTGGCCGACGCGGCCGCGGCGGGCGTGTCCGTCCACGAACACCTGACGTCTCTGGCGGCCGGGCAGGCCGTCGGCGCGCACGGACTGGTCGCGCTCGACTGGTTCGGCGGCAACCGGTCGGTTCTCGTCGACCACGATCTTTCGGGAGTGGTCGTGGGTCAGACGTTGTCAACCAAGCCGGAGGACGTCTACCGGGCGCTGCTGGAGTCGACCGCGTTCGGCTGCCGGGTCATCGTGGAGACCTTCGAGGCGTCCGGCGTGCCGGTCGACGAACTCGTGGTCGCCGGCGGCCTGCTGAAGAACGCGTTCCTCATGCAGACCTACGCCGACGTGCTGCGCAAGCCCCTGTCGGTGATCGACTCCGACCAGGGACCGGCGCTGGGCTCGGCCATCCACGCCGCGGTGGCGGCCGGGGCCTACCCCGACATCCCCGCGGCGGCGGCGGCGATGGGCAAGCGGATCTCGGGGGCGTACACGCCCGATCCCGAGCGCGCCGCGGCCTACGACCGGCTCTACGCCGAATACCGCACGCTGCACGACCACTTCGCCGACGGGGCCGTGCTCCACCGGCTGCGCGCGATCCGGAACGAGGCGTCCAAGTGAAGAAGACCGTCTGCGCCCTGCACGCGGAGCTGGTCCGTTACGGCCTGGTCGCCTGGACGGCGGGCAACGTCTCGGGCCGGATCCCGGGCGAGGACCTGTTCGTCATCAAGCCCAGCGGCCTCTCCTACGACGACCTGACCCCCGACACGATGGTCGTCTGCGACCTCGACGGCAACCTGGTCGAGGGCGACTACGCGCCCTCCAGCGACACCGCCGCGCACGCCTACATCTACCGGCACATGCCCGAGGTCGGCGGCGTGGTCCACACGCACTCGACCTACGCCTCCGCCTGGGCCGCCCGCGGCGAGGCCATCCCGTGCGTGCTGACGGCGATGGCCGACGAGTTCGGCGGCGAGATCCCCATCGGCCCGTTCGCCCTGATCGGCGGTGACGACATCGGCCGCGGCCTGGTCGACACCCTGAAAGGTCATCGCTCCCCCGCGGTCCTGATGCAGAACCACGGCGTCTTCACCATCGGCGCCACCCCCAAAGCCGCCGTCAAGGCGGCCGTGATGTGCGAGGACGTCGCCCGTACCGTGCACGTCGCGCGCCAGCTCGGCTCCGTCATCCCCATCGAGCCGAAACACATCGACGCTCTGTACGACCGCTACCAGAACGTCTACGGACAGAGGAGTTCCAAGTGAAACTGTGGTTCCTGACCGGCAGCCAGTCCCTCTACGGAGACGAGACGCTCGCCCAGGTCGCCGACCAGTCGCGGGCGATCGCGGCCGAGTTGGGCCACGCCCTGCCGTTCGAACTGGAGTGGAAGCCGGTCCTCCTCGACGCCACGTCCATCCGCAACGTGATGCTCGCCGCGAACGCCGACGACGAGTGCGGCGGCGTCATCGCCTGGATGCACACCTTCTCCCCCGCGAAGATGTGGATCGCCGGTCTGGACGCCCTGCGCAAGCCGCTGCTGCACCTGCACACGCAGGCCAACCGCGAGCTGCCGTGGGCCACCATCGACATGGACTTCATGAACCTGAACCAGGCCGCCCACGGCGACCGCGAGTTCGGCTACGTGCAGTCGCGCCTGGGGGTGGCCCGCAAGACCGTCACCGGTCACGTCTCCGACCCGGCGGTGGCCGAGCGGATCTCCGCGTGGGCGCGCGCGGCGGCCGGCCGGGCCGAGGTCGGCTCCCTCAAGCTGGCCCGCTTCGGCGACAACATGCGCGACGTGGCGGTGACCGAGGGCGACAAGGTCGAGGCGCAGCTGCGCTTCGGCGTCTCGGTCAACACCTACGGCGTCAACGACCTGGTCGCGGTGGTCGACGCCCAGGCCGACGCAGACGTGACGGCCCTGGTGAAGGAGTACGAGGAGCTCTACGACGTCGCCGCCGAGCTGCGCAGCGAGGGCGCCCGGCACGAGTCGCTGCGCTACGCCGCCCGCATCGAGCTCGGCCTGCGCACCTTCCTGACCGAGGGCGGCTTCAAGGCGTTCACCACCAACTTCGAGGACCTCGGCGGGCTGCGCCAGCTCCCCGGCCTGGCGGTGCAGCGCCTCATGGCCGACGGCTACGGCTTCGGCGGCGAGGGCGACTGGAAGACCTCGGTGCTGCTCCGCACGCTGAAGGCGATGGTGCCCGGGGGCGCCACCTCGTTCATGGAGGACTACACCTACCACCTGACGCCGAACGAGGAGCTCATCCTCGGCGCCCACATGCTGGAGGTCTGCCCGAGCATCGCCGCCGGGAAGCCGTCGTGCGAGATCCACCCGCTCGGCATCGGCGGCCGCGAGGACCCGGTCCGCCTGGTCTTCGACGCGGCCCCC
Organism: Herbidospora sakaeratensis; assembly: GCF_001570525.1. Lineage (GTDB taxonomy): Bacteria > Actinomycetota > Actinomycetes > Streptosporangiales > Streptosporangiaceae > Herbidospora > Herbidospora sakaeratensis. Next base: position 340,808 of record NZ_BBXC01000010.1, on the reverse strand, counting down.
GGCCCGGCGGTCGTCATCGGCCTGGCCGACATGGGCGAGCGTTTCCGCCTGATCGCCAACGAGATCGACGTGGTCGAGCCGCTGGAGGCCCTCCCCAACCTCCCGGTCGCCCGCGCCGTCTGGAAGCCCCGCCCCGACCTGCGCACCTCCTCGGAGTCGTGGCTGACCGCCGGCGCCCCGCACCACACGGTGCTGTCGGCGGCGGTCGGCGCGGAGGAACTGCACGACTTCGCCGACATGCTCGGCGTCGAGCTCCTCCTGATCGACGCGGACACCACCACCCGCCGGTTCACCAAGGAACTGCGCTGGAACCAGGCGTACTACCGCCTGTCGCAGGGATTCTGAGCCCGCCGCCGCCAGGCCGTCGAGTGATCGCCGGCCTGGCGGCCTAGGTTGGGGGCATGCTGCTCCGCGAGCTGGAATACCTCGTCGCGCTGGCCCGCGAGCGCCACTTCGCCCGCGCCGCCGAGGCGTGCCACGTCTCCCAGCCGTCGTTGTCGGCGGGCATCCGCCGTCTGGAGACCGACCTCGACGTCACCCTGGTCAGGAGGGGCCGCCGGTTCACCGGCCTGACCGAGGAGGGCGAGCGGGTGCTCCTGTGGGCCCACCGCATCCTGGCCGACCTCGACGGCCTGCGCGACGACCTCGGCCAGATGCGGGCCGGCGTCTCCGGCACGCTCCGCCTCGGCGCCATCCCCACCGCCATGGCGGCCACGTCGCTGCTGACGACCCCCTTCTGCGTACGCCACCCGCACGCCCGCATCTCCCTGAGCAGCCTGTCGTCCCGGGAGATCCACCGGCGGCTGACCGACTTCGAGATCGACGCCGCGCTCACCTACCTCGACGGCGAGGACGGCCGGCGGGCCGTCCCGCTCTACGAGGAGCGCTACCTGCTGCTCACCCCCGACGACGGCGAACTGGCCGACCGCCCGAGGGCCCGCTGGACCGAGGTCGCGGCGCTGCCGCTCTGCCTGCTCGGCCAGGAGATGCGCAACCGCCGCATCCTCGACGACCTGTTCCACGACGCCGGGGCGGCGGTCGTCCCGGCGATCGAGACCGACAGCGTGTCGGCCCTGTTCGCGCACGTCGCCACCCACCGCTGGTCGAGCGTGATCGCGCACGCCTGGCTGCACATGATCGGCGTGCCCGACGGCATGCGCATCATCCCGATGGAGACCCCGCCGCGCTCACCCCAGATCGGGCTCGTCACCGCCGAGCGGTCACCCGAGCCGGTCGTGGTGCGGGCGCTGCTCGACGTCGCCCGCGGCCTCGACCTCCGCGCCACCCTCGACGCCACGCTGCGCGGTCACCTCAGTCGATAGGCAGGGCCTATCAACGATAGGGACATACGCTTTGACCTGGTATTGAGCCGCCTCAAAGCTGTTCTTAGACACCCCCCTGACGGACGAGAGGCGATACCCATGGCCAAGGTCCTGTGTGTGCTCTACGACGACCCGGTCGACGGCTACCCGAAGGAATACGCCCGCGACGGGCTGCCGGAACTGAGCGGATATCCCGGCGGGCAGACCCTGCCCACCCCCTCGGCGGTCGACTTCGCCCCCGGCGTGCTGCTCGGCAGCGTCTCGGGCGAGCTCGGCCTGCGCAAATACCTGGAGGACAACGGCCACACGCTGGTCGTCACCTCCGACAAGGACGGCGCCGACTCGACGTTCGACCGCGAGCTGCCCGACGCCGACGTGGTGATCTCGCAGCCGTTCTGGCCGGCGTACATGACCCCGGAGCGGTTCGAGAAGGCCCGCAACCTGAAGCTGGTCGTCACGGCCGGCATCGGCTCCGACCACACCGACCTCGACGCCGCCGTGGAGAAGGGCGTCACGGTCGCCGAGGTCACCTACTCCAACAGCATCAGCGTCGCCGAGCACGTCGTGATGATGATCCTGTCGCTGGTCCGCGACTACCTGCCCGCCTGGGAGGTCGTCAAGGAGGGCGGCTGGAACATCGCCGACGTCGTCAAGCGGTCGTACGACCTCGAGGGCATGCACGTCGGCACGGTCGCGGCGGGCCGCATCGGGCTGGCCGTGCTGAAGCGGCTGGCGCCGTTCGACGTCCACCTCCACTACACCGACCGCCACCGGCTGCCCCGCGAGGTCGAGGAGAGCCTGAACCTGACGTGGCACGAGAGCACCGCCGACATGGTGCCGGTGTGCGACGTCGTCACGATCAACGCCCCGCTCCACCCCGAGACGGAGGGCCTGTTCGGCGACGAGCTGCTGTCGACCATGAAGCGCGGCGCCTACCTCATCGACACCGCCCGCGCCCGCATCACCGACCGCGACGCGATCGTGCGCGCCCTCCAGAGCGGGCAGCTGGCCGGCTACGCGGGCGACGTGTGGTTCCCGCAGCCGGCCCCGCCCGACCACCCGTGGCGCACCATGCCCCACCACGGCATGACGCCGCACATGTCGGGCTCCTCCCTGTCGGCCCAGGCCCGCTACTCCGCGGGCACCCGCGAGATCCTGGAGTGCTTCTTCGAGGGCCGGCCGATCCGCGAGGAGTACCTGATCGTCGAAGGCGGCCACCTGGCGGGGGCGGGGGCCCACTCCTACTCGACCAAGAGGTAACTACAGTCACCGGGGTGACGATCGTTCGTTCCCTGGTGTTGTTCGCCGTCGCCGCCGTGGCCGAGATCGGCGGGGCGTGGCTGGTCTGGCAGGGGGTCCGCGAAGACCGCGGGCTCGTCTGGGCCGGGGCCGGAGTGATCGCGCTGGGCGTCTACGGGTTCGTCGCGACACTCCAGCCCTCGGCCGAGTTCGGCCGGATCCTGGCCGCCTACGGCGGGGTGTTCGTGGCCGGGTCGCTGGTCTGGGGCATCGTCTTCGACGGTTTCCGCCCCGACCGGTGGGACCTGATCGGCGCCGCGATCTGCCTGCTCGGGGTGCTCGTCATCATGTATGCGCCACGAGGATGAGGACGCCGATCCCGATCAGCACGACCGGGAAGGCGAGGTGCCCCCACCGGGCCAGGGCCCTGGCGACGACGGGCCGGGTGGCCAGGAACCGGCCGATCACGCACAACACGCCGACCAGAACCAGGAAGACGACCACGTAGACGAGGGCGCCCTGGGTGGCGAAGACCGGGACGTACACGCCGATGTTGTCGCCGCCGTTGGCGAGGGTGATGCCGGCGATGGCGAGGATGCCCGTAGGCGCCTTCTCAGGGGATTCGTCGTTGTTCCTGAGCTCCCACAGGGCCTTGAGACCCAGCGCGAGCGGGATCAGCCCGAGCCACCTGACGAGGTCGCCCGGCAGCTGCGCCGCACCGATCGAGACCACCACCGAGACGGCGAGGATTGCCGCGAATCCGAGGTATTGGCCCAGGAAAATACGTAAAGCGGTGGTCTGGGTAAAGAAGAGAGCGATCAGGACGAGATCGTCCACATTCGTAATGACGAACAGGCCGATGGCCTGGCCGACGGTGCCCGCGTTCACCCGGCTATCCTGCACCTTTTCCGGATACGCTCAGCACGTGGCGATCCGGAATTCACACTGCTCCTTCTGCGGCGCCTCCTACGCGCTCGACCAGCCCTGGCCCCGCCTCTGCGCCGGCTGCGGCAACACCGCCTACCAGAACCCGCTGCCGGTGGCCGTCATGGTCCTCCCGGTCGACGAGGGCCTGCTCGTCATCCGGCGGGCGATCGAGCCCCGGCTCGGGCAGCTCGCCCTCCCCGGCGGATTCATCGACCTCGGCGAGTCGTGGCAGCAGGCCGCGGCCCGCGAACTGTTCGAGGAGACCGGCATCACCGTCTCCGCCGCCGACGTGACGCTGTTCGACGTGCTCAGCGCCCCCGACGGCACCGTCCTCGTCTTCGGCCGGGGGCCCGCCCTGTCGAGCCCCGACCTCCCCGTGTTCGCCCCCACTCCGGAGACCTCCGAGTGGCTGGTCGTGAAGGAGCCACAAGAGCTGGCGTTCCCCCTGCACTCGCAGGTCATGGCCGCCTACTTCGCCGCGACGTAGCGTGTTCGCCGCCGACGACGCCGTCCGGGACTTCGGCACCTCGGGCGACGAACCGGGCACCGCGAGCGCCGCCGGTCTGCGCTGGCTCGCCGACGAGGTCGGCGCGTCCCCCTCCGGGCCGTGGCCGGAGCGGCTGGCCGCGGTGACGTACGACGTGCCCCGGCTGCTCGACCTGCTCGACCACCCGTCACCCGGGCTGCGCCGGGTGGTGGCCTTCGTGCTCTCGTACGTCCCCGACCCCGCCCTCGGCCCGGTGCTGCGCGGCCACATGGAGGTCGAGCCCGACATCGCCGCCGGGATGGCGACGCTGGTCGCGCTGGCGCGGCACCCCGCCCAGGTCCCGTTCGTCCGGGGCCACCTGCGCTCCGGCCATCCGGAGTTGCGCTTCGGCGCGGCGTTCGGCCTGCTGGTCCGGGCCGGCGAGACCGACGACGCGTCGGTCGCCGCGCTCGCCCTGTGCGCCGAGAACGGCGTGGCCAACTGCGCCGAGCGGCTGCCGTGGATGGACCCCGAATGGGACACGGTGACCGGCGTGGTGTGCGAACGGCTGCGCTGCCGCCCCGAGGCGCTGGGCCGCCTGCTGACCATCCTGCTCAGCCGCAAGCGCCCGCCCGCGGCCTGCTGCTGGGAGGCGGCCGGGCTGGCCGCGCAGAGCGACCACGGCCGCCCCCTGGGCCCGCTGGTGCTGGCGCTGACCGACCACCCCGACTTCAGCGTGCGGCAGGCGGCGCTGCGCAACATCGTGGCCTGGATCGACGAACCGGGTTACCTCGACCGGGTGGCCGAGCTCGCCGACGACCCCGACCTGGGCGAGATCGCGATGTGCGTGCTGGTGAAGCAGGGCGACCCGCGCTGCGTGCCCGCGCTCCAGCGGATGATCGCCGGGCCGCTCGGCGGCTTCGTGAACGCGCCCCCCGACTGGGTCGAGCAGAACGTCAGCCGCGACCTGGTGCTCCGCACGGCGGCCCCGTTCGCCGACGACCTGCTCCCGGCCGTGGAGGAGCGCCTGGAGGGCGACCTCGCCCCCCACGAGGAGAAGGTGCTGATCGAGGGGTTCGGCGAGAAGGTGCTGACCCGCTGGTTGTCGCGGCTGCACGGCCCGGCCAGGGAACGCCTGCGGAGAATCCTCGGCTGATCAGCAGGGGCCGGGGTCGGCCGCCGGGTCGTGGGCCTTGACCTCGCCGATGGCCCACTCGGCCCATTCCTGGTGCAGGCGGTTGGAGCGCAGCCCCCATTCCAGGGCCAGCCGTCCGTAGACCGTGAAGTTGTCCTGGTGGGGCTCGATCATCTTGCCCACCTCGGCCAGGCGCTCGCCCTCGGCCGCCGCCGCCTGCTGCTGTTCGCGCAGGTAGGCGATGGCGTCGTCGGGGGAGATCTGGCCGAAGAAGAAGACCCGCAGCAGCATGTCGTAGCGCCGGATCGGCGTCGGCGGCACGTTGAGCAGCCAGTGGCGCAGTTCGGCGCGCCCGTCGTCGGTGACGGCGTACTCCTTGCGCCCTCGGGCCCCTTCTGACCGCACCGTGATCAGCCCGGCGTCGGCGAGGCGGCCGAGCTCCCCGTAGAGCTGGCTCTGCGTCGCCGGCCACACGTTGGCGAGCGAGTTGTCGAAGAGCTTCAGCAGGTCGTAGCCGCTCGCCGGGCCCTCTGACAGGAGCCCGAGCAGGGCGTGGCGCAGGCTCATGCCCCGAACCTTACCTTCCCTCGTTGACATGTCTCTAATGGAACGTCTACCTTCGACATGTCACTATAGGAATGTCAGAGGAGTGCGCCATGGCGAAGACCTACCTGGAAGGGCAACTCGCCCCGGTCCCCGACGAGATCGAGGCGTTCGACCTGCCGATCACCGGCGCCCTGCCGCCCGAGCTGACCGGCCGCTACTTCCGCAACGGCCCCAACCCGCTGCCGGGCCAGGACCCGGGCCACTGGTTCACCGGGCCCGGCATGATCCACGGCGTCCGCCTCCGCGACGGCCGGGCGGAGTGGTACCGCAACCGGTGGGTCACGACCAAAAAGGGCGTCTACGTCGACGACCAGGGCAACTTCGACCTGGCGGTCGTCCCGGCCAACACCAATGTCATCCGGCACGACGACCGCATCTACGCCCTGGTCGAGGCCGGGCTGCCCTACGAGATGAGCCCCGAGCTCGACACCATCGGCCCGGTCGACTTCGGCGGCCGGCTGACCACGGCCATGACCGCCCACCCGAAGGAAGACCCGGTCACCGGCGAGCTCCACTTCTTCGGCTACGGCTTCTTCGCGCCCTACCTGACCTACCACCGGTTGTCGAAGGACGGCGTCCTGGTCGAGAGCCGCGAGATCCCGGTCCCCGGGCCGACCATGATGCACGACTTCGCGATCACCGAGAACCACGTCGTCTGGCTCGACCTGCCGGTCGTGTTCGACCTCGACCTGGCGTTCAAGGGCGAGGGCATGCCCTACCGCTGGGACGACCACTACGGCGCCCGCATCGGCTACATGCGCAAGACGGGCGGCCCGGTGACCTGGGTCGACGTCGACCCCTGCTACGTCTTCCACGTCGGCAACGCCCGCGAGGACGCCGCCGGGAACATCGTCCTCGACGCGGTCCGCTACTCCCCCGGCACCTTCACCGGCATGTGGGGCCACATCAGCGGCAGCCCCAACCCGGCCCATGAGGTGATCGGCTCACGCCTCCACCGCTGGACCATCTCCGGCGCCACCGCCAGGGAGGAGCAGCTCGACGACCGCACCGTCGAGTTCCCGACCATCAACGACGCCCGCACCGGGCTCCCCGGCCGCTACGTCTACGCGGCGGGCGGCGCCGAGATCGTCAAGTACGACCTGGCCTCCGGCGCCGTTCAGAGCCACGAGGCCGACGGACCGGGAGAGGCCGTCTTCGTGCCCCGGGGCGACGCCGAGGACGACGGCTGGCTGGTCTCCCTCGTCTTCACCGACCAGGGCTCCGACCTGCTCGTCCTCGACGCGCAGGACCTCTCCCACGTCGCCTCGGTGCACCTGCCCCGGCGGGTGCCGCGCGGCTTCCACGGCCACTGGCTGGCCGACTAGGGCTCCGTGGACGGCCGAGGGCTTGGGCGGGAAGCGGGCGCGGGCGGCTATCCCTCCCGGCGGGCCTTGGCGCGGCGTTTGCCCTCGTGCATGGCCTGCACCCGGGCGACCGGAATGGTGTGCCCGTGTTCGATCAGGTCGGCGGGCAGGGTCTGCGGCTCGGGCATCAGGGCCGCCCACAGGTCCTCGCGGGGGAGCGGGGTCTTGATGGTGAAGTCCTGCGGGGTGACCGACCCCAGATCGTCCCAGGCCACGGGGTGGGAGACCGGCACCTCCGGTCTGATGCGGGGTGAGTAGGCCGCGACGATCGTCGCGCCCCCGGCGCGGGTCGAGTCGAGGAAGACCTTGCCCTCGCGGTCTTCGCGGATGAACGCGGTCGTCGCGATCTCGGGCCCCAGCTTCTCCGCCCGGACCGCCAGGGCGCGGGTGGCGGCGGCGACGTCCTCGAACGAGGGCGCGCCGGCCAGCGGCACCAGGATGTGCACGCCCTTCGAGCCGCTCGTCTTCACGGCCGCCTCAAGGCCGGTGTCGGCGAGCGCCCGGCGCACCAGCGCGGCGGCCTTCACCACCACGTCGAAGCCGGCGCCCTCGGGCGGGTCGAGGTCGAGCACCAGGTGGGTCTGGTGCGGCTCGCCCGACGACCGGTAGAGCTGCGCGTGGTACTCGACCGCGCGCTGGTTGCCGAACCAGAACAGGGTGCGCCGGTCGTCGCAGACCGGATAGTGCACCTCCCGCTTGGACGCCTCGGCCCAGATCTCCTCGGTGCGGATCCAGCCGGGGGCGTACTTGGGCAGGTTCTTCTGCATGAAGGGCGGCTGGCCGGGCCTGACCCGCATGACCGACAACGGCCGGTCACGCAGGCCCGGCAACATCCGCGCCGAGACGGCGTCGAGGTAGTCGATCAGGTCGCGCTTCGTCGCGTTCGCGCCGTCGAAGAGCTGGACGTCGAGGTTGGTCAGCTCGACGCCGTCACGTTCTTCACCCTTGGCTTCACCCTTGGCCATCCGTCAACACTAGGTCTTTGCGGACGCCCGTTTCGAGCAGCACCTCCCGGTAGTGGGTGAGAAGTTCCGCGCAGACGGCGTTCCAGGTCCGGTCCTCGACCGACGCCCGCGCCGCCTCGCCCATCCGCCGCCGCAGCGCGGCGTCGGCGACCAGCCGATCGACCGCGCCGCGCATCGCGGCGGGCTCGTCGGCCTTGTAGAGCAGTCCGGTACGGCCGTCGCGCACCAGGTCGAGCGGTCCGCCCGCGGCCGCCGCCACCACCGGAACCCCGGAGGCGAGGGCTTCCTGGACCGCCTGCGAGAAGGTCTCGTTGCCGCCCGGGTGCACGAACACGTCGAACGAGGCGACCAGTTCGTGCAGCGCCGGGCCGGTCTTGAGCCCGGTGAAGACGGCACGCGGGATGAGCTTCCCGAGCGCCTCCTTGGCCGGCCCGTCGCCGACGACCACGAGCTGCACGCCCGGGATGTCGGCGACCCCGGCCAGCAGGTGCACCCGCTTGTCGGCGGCGACCCGGCCGACGTACCCGACGACGACCTCGCCGCCGGCCGCCAGTTCCGTGCGCAGGGCCTCGGAGCGGCGATCGGGATGGAACCCGGTCAGGTCGACGCCGCGGCCCCAGCGGGCCAGCCGCGGGATGCCGTTGGCGCGCAACTCGTTCAGCGTCGCGCTCGACGGCGCCAGCGTGCGGGCGGCCGCGCCGTGGATGGCGCGCAGGCGGCGCCAGATGAACGGACCGGCGACGCGCAGGCCGTACTGGCGGGCGAAGCCCACCAGGTCGGTCTGGAACACCGCGACGACGGGGATGCCGAGGCGGCTCGCGGCCCGGATCCCGGACGCGCCGAGCACCGCCGGTGAGGCGAGATGGATGATGTCCGGCCGGAACCGCTGCAACGTGCGCAGCACCAGGCGGCTCGGCAGCCCGGCGCGGAAGTCACGGTAGAAGGGCAGGGCGAGGGCCGGCGTGGCCACGACGGGGAAGCCCGCGTAGCTGGCCGGTCCAGGGTCGGGAGCCATGACGAGCGCCTCGTGGCCGTTGGCGGCGAGGTGGTCGAGCAGGCGGCAGACGGAGTTCGTTACCCCGTTGACCTGGGGCAGGAACGATTCGGAGATGACGGCGACCCTCATGTCGAGTGCACCTTCAGGAATCCGGCCACCGAAGCGGCCCAGCTGAAGCGTTCGGCGCGTCGCCGCGCCAGATCCCGGCGGTCCCGTTGCTTCAGCAGGTCTTCCACCGCGTCGGCGTAGGCTCCGGGATGACCGAAGACGCATCTCCCCGCAAGGCCGATGACCTCCCCGAGGGCGCTGCGCCGATCGGCCACCACCGGGGTCCCGGAGGCCAGCGCCTCCAGTGCGGCCAGGCCGAACGTCTCGGCGGGGCCCGGGGCGAGGGCGACGTCGGCGGTCGCCAGCAGAGCGGCAAGACCGGCCCGGTCGGTGAGATGTCCGAGGAACCTGACCGGCAGCCCTTCGGCCCGGCGTTCCAGCCGGGCCCGCAGCGGTCCCTCGCCCGCCACCGCGAGCACCGCGTTCACCCCGCGGCGCCGCAGCTCCGCGAGGGCGTCGACGGCCCGGTGGGGTTTCTTCTCGATCGACAACCGGGAGCAGACGACCAGCAGCACCTCGTCGGGGCGGGCCAGCCGGTCGCGGGTGGCCTGATCGAAGTTGTCGGGGGTGAACCGGTCGAGGTCCACGCCAAGGGGGACATGGGTGACGTTCGGCGCGCCGATCCTGCGGAACTCGGCCGCCGCCCAGGTGGTCGTGCAGACGACGGTGTCGTACGACCGCGCGGTGGCCCGGTTCAGCGGATCGGCGAGCGGCGGCAGCAGCGCGGCCAGGCTCTCGTGCGAGACCATGACCGACCCGACACCGCGCTCCCGCGCCCAGCGCCCGGTCCACCGCAACGTCGCCCGGTCGGAGACCTCGATCCGGTCGGGCTTGATCTGTTCGAGCACGCGCCGGACCGCCCCGCGCGCGGTGATGACCTGATAACCGCCGGTCCCCGGCACGATCCGACCGGGAAGCGTGATGACCAGCCCCGACTCCGACTCCCGGACCGACGCGATCGATCCCGGAACGATGAGGAACGGCTCATGCCCCGCGGCGGCATACCCCGCCCCGAGCTCGGCCAGTGCGGTGCGCAGCCCACCAGAGGTCGCGGTGACGAAGTTGGCGAGCCGCACGATCTTCACGGCTGGAGTCTGGCAACCGCGAGTAAATCACCCGAAAAGGGCGAATGACCGCAGCGAGGCTAAACGCCGGGTTTCTGGGCGATCTGATCGAGCGCCTTCGCCATGTGCTTGACGTGGTCGTCGGTGAGCTCGTCAGGGGACATGCCCCCGGCGTCGAGCTTGTCGACGAGAGTCTGCTTGGTGACCACGACGGCGGCGTGGTGAGCGTGCTCCTCACTGACGACGCGCACCCTCCCGTCGTCGACGACGAGCGCGGCGTCGGGGATCTCGGAGGCGAGCAGGGACCGGATGTCGTGGGGCTCAACCATGGCCATGATCCGATTCCTGCCCGGCGGACGCACGGGTGAACACGGGGAGACGACGGCGTCATGTCCTTACTTGATGTCCTTACCTGGTCGCGCGACGCCGCCCCAGGGCCAGCCGCAGGAACGGCACCGCGACCGCCAGCGCCCCGGCCGCGCCGACGAGGGCCACCCGGATGCCGAACCGTTCGGCCGTCAGCCCGAGCGGCGGGCCGCCCGCGAGTTCGCCGGCGGCGTCGGTCTGCCCGAGGAACGAGAGCACGGTCGCCCGGCTGCCCGGCTCGGTCTGATCGGTCACCCAGGTGATCATCGTGGGCCGGGCGGCGTCGCGGGTCGCGCTCAGCAGCACGGACGCCGCCGCCGCGAGCCAGAACCACCCCGAGGTGGCCAGCACGAGCGCCGAGGCGGCCGCGCCCGTCTGCAGGATGATCAGCCCCCGCATCCCGCTGCCGTCGGCCAGCTGCGTGAGGACGATGGCCGCGGCCATCGCGCCGATGGAGATGACGCCGAACCAGAGCAGGGGCGTACCGAACGCCTGGGTGAAGTGCAGCTGGGTCAGCCGGTCGACGCCCTCGGCGGCGAAGGCGGTGCACGCCACGGCCACCATGAGGAACCAGAGGGCGGGTCGCCGCCGCACCTCCCTGATCGACTCCGAGAGGTGCTCCCGTGGCGCGCCGACCTTCTCGAACGGCGACTCCCGCATGACGACCGCCAGCACCGCCGCCAGCAGGAGAAGCAGCCCTCCCCCGACGAGCAGCGGGATCGGCAACTCCAGCGACGCCAACCCGACCGACGCGACGATCCCGGCGATCGTGGCCGCCTGACTCACCTGTGCTCCCCGGGTGAACGCCCGCGCGGCGCCGTCGCCCAGCTCGCCCGCCACCCACGCCTCCTCGGCCCCTTCGACGCACGTGTAGCCGACCCCCATCAGGGCGGACGCGGCCAGGATCACCGCAAACGCCGGCACGACCCCTTCGAGCAGGGTGCCCGACCCGATGAGGGCGTACCCGACGACCACCGACCACTTGCGGCTGTGCAGGTCGGCCAGCACCCCGGTCGGCACCTGGGCAGTGAAGATCACGACCTCGAGCACCGTGCCCGCGAGCACGAGCTCGAGCGGCCCCAGCCCCGCGACCTGGGCCTGGTAGACGAGCTGGAGGGTGAACGCGCAGGCCATGGCGAACCCGGCGACCGCGCGGATGAACAGGTAGAGGCGCATGGGGTGACCTGTCGTGGGGGTGGTCCGCGCCGGAACGTAACACGGAGCCCAAGCCGAACACTCAGTTTTTCTTGACAAGAAAAGTTGTCGGTGAGAGGCTACGGATACCGCCCCGAAGGGGGGCGACAAACCCAAGGAGCAGACATGCGGAAGATCATCTCGGGCCTCTTCGTCTCCCTCGACGGCGTCGTCGAGGCCCCCGACCAGTGGCACTTCCCCTACTTCAACGACGAGATGGGCGAAGCGGTCAGCGGCACCATCGCCAACGCCGACACGGTCCTGTTCGGCCGCCGCACCTTCACCGAGTTCCAGAGCTACTGGCCCGCCCAGGGCCCCGAGGTGCCGTTCTCCAGCTTCATCAACAACGTCCGCAAGTACGTCGTGTCCGACACCCTCACCGAGACGACCTGGGCCGACTCCTCGATCATCTCCGGCGACGTGGCCACGCAGATCCGCGAGCTCAAGGCCGCCGAGGGCAAGGACATCTCGATCACCGGCAGCGGGACGCTGGTGATGTGGCTGCTGCGGCAGGGGCTGCTCGACGAGCTGCGGCTGCTGGTCCACCCGATCATCGTGGGCGAGGGCAAGAAGCGGCTCTTCGACGACGGCGAGCGGCTCGGGCTGGAACTGGTCGACCTGACGGTCTTCAAGAACGGCGTGACCCACCAGATCTACGCCAAGGCCGACATCCCGGAGAACCCGATGTTCGGCTGACCCAAGAAAACGTCGATCGGCTCACGGAAGTGGTTCATTGAGGGCCTGGCGGTGGATCGCCGTCGTCACCGCGATCCAGCCGCCCTCCACGCCCTGATGTCCAAGCTCCTGCAGTGGACGCCTGAACGGCAAGGCCGCACACCTCCTTTGGGGGAACGCCCGGACCCCGAGTCGGCTCATGACTGGACGATGTGGGCGAGCGCATTGCCGGCAGTGTCAGCCCTCGGACGAGTCCAGAGACTCGACGTTGACCGACCACATTGCGTGGTTCGCCCGAGAATCGGCGACTACCTCACACGCGCGCTGCCATCACTGTTCCCGGTCGCGATCCTGGGTCTGCGGAAGATTCGCGCCGACGATGCCCACGTGCGGGCCTCCCGGCGCTCGCGGCCGTCGCCCTCGCGTCAGTGGACCTCGGTCCCTGCCCCACTGGACGAATGCCTCATGCACCGATTCGGCATCACGCCCTCGTTTGTCTCCTCGACGTTGACGGCGCCGCGACGAAAGCGGCCGTGACAGCCCCGGTCTAGGGGATGAGCTTGGAAGCCCTCCTCGCCCGCGTGACGAGCCCGATCCTGCCTGTCCCGGGCCCAGTTGGGCGGTCGGACGTGCGCTGTGGCCTGGTGCACGCCGCCCAGAACCGCCGCATCCCCGCGCGGTTCACCGACTGCCGCCTCGTCGGCCCGGTCGACATCGGATACGACATCGACAATCAGGTCGGCGAGACATTCCGCCACGAATTCACGCCGCAGAACCAATTAGGTCGGGGCCTTGAACACAACCAATATGGCTTGCCTGGCCCGCACGGAAAACCTACAGGCAGCCCCGCTCAGCTCTTCCCACGGTCCCAGTACCGAGTAGCGCGAGTGGACCTACGGCCGTTTACGAGAACCCGAGGGGAACAGGCGACCTCAACCTCCCGCAACACGTTGCCTGGAAGGTGCCGAGGGCATCCGGCCGATCTGGCCTATTGATCAGGGGTAAATGCGGCTGCTCCGGCAGAACGACCAGCGCCCACCCCCGCGGCGCTGTGCCCGACTCGTGGGCCCAGCCGCCCTCGTCTCGTGAGCACAGCCGTCCCCGTCCTGTGGAAGCTCGGGTAGCCCTATGGAGGCTGTGCCCGTCCTGTGGAAGCTGTGCCCGTCCCGTGGAAGCTGTGCCCGTCTCATGGAAGCTCGGGCAGCCCTGTGGAAGCTGTGCCCGTCCCGTGGAAGCTCGGGCAGCCCTGTGGAAGCTGTGCCCGTGCCGTGGAAGCTGTGCCCGTCTCGCGGAAACGTGTCCGTCTTGCGGAAAGTTGTACCCGTTAGCGAAACAAGGGAGAGGCATGTGCGCACCACCCCGTAGCTGCGTACCTGAAGGCGACCCAAAGGTCGCGACTCAAATAGCACACCCCGACACGACACACCTGAGACCGCACAAACGCAAGACGCACGTTCCTTGCCCGAAACGGCGCGACCCGCAACGGCCGGTTGCCGCCGCCCACCGGCCGGCACCCCGAGCGGCGGGCGGTGCCGACCAGGCGGAGCCGTAACGGAAAAGCATTGAGTGCTGCCAGATCCGCGATGACTGCGCACCGGTCGGCGAGCTGCGAAGGCGGACCTGATGGTGATCCAAACCGGCGAACGCCCAGTGGAATCCATTCGCCGGCGATACCCGCCAGGGAGTGCGTCTCGTCGAGGGTTGTGGGGATTCGACGTGGCTCGGCATCGATGTCGCGGGACCTTCAGCGAGTGGCCTGGCGGCGGGTCGGCCCCGAGCTGAACGCCGCCGCCAGGTCACGTCTGCTACGCCGGTAACAGCGTCTGGTTGCCGAAGTTGCCTGGCAGCCGTTCGTCGGCGGGCCCCTGGGTCACCGCGCGGACCAGCAGTTCGCCCCCCACGAACGCCCCCCGCCACGACCCGCCGAACCCGCCGAACAGTTCCTCCCGGTCTCCACGCGACCGGGGCGTGTTGTGGCCGACCTTGAAGGCCCGCACCTCGGAGGCGAGGCGCGCGGCGGTGCGGGTGTCGTCGCAGGAGATGGTCGCCACCAGGGCGCCGTTGCTGGCGTTCATCGCGGCGAGCAGTTCGGCTTCGGTGTCGACGAGCACCACCGTGTCGACCGGGCCGAACGGTTCGGCGTGGAACAGCGGGGACGAGCGGGGCGGCGTGAGGATCGCCACCGGGGCCATGTAGGCCGAGATGTCCTGCCCGGGCAGGAACCGCCCGTCATCCAGCGCTCCCCGGAACAGTGGCACGCCGCCCTTGGATATCGCCTCGTCGACCTGGTCGGCCAGGTCTTTCACCTTGGCGTTGTTGATCAGCGGGCCGAAGTCGAGTTCGGGCAGCGGGTCGTCGGCCGACTCGACGGCGAGGGGGTGGCCGAAGCGCACTCCCTGCACGGCCGGCAGGTAGGCGGCCAGGAAGTGGTCGAACGCCGACCGCTGCACGATGAACCGCGGGTAGGCGGTGCAGCGCTGCTTGGCGTAGTCGTAGGTCTTGCGGATCTGGCCCGTCAGGGTGGCCCAGTCGCTGTATTCCCAGACCCCCCAGCAGTTGAGGCCCTCCTGTTCGAGGATGTGCCGCCGCCCGAGGTCAGCCAGCGACGTGGCGACTTGGCCGCCGGTGTCGCGGCCGCCGACGAACGACACGCAGCCGATCTCCTGACCGCGCACCAGCACCCGCGACAACTCCGAGCCGCTGCCCGACACGAGGGTCAGCGGCAGGCCCTCGCGGACCGCGAGCGCGGTCGCCAGGGTCAGGCACGACAGGCCGCCGTCGGTGGGGGTCTTGGCGATGGCGGCGTTGCCGGCCAGGACCTGCACCAGCATGGCGTGCATCAGCACGCTCATCGGATAGTTCCAGCTGGCGATGTTGGAGACCGGACCGGCCAGGGGGACGCGGCCGTCGGTCATGCGGGCGATCTCGCCGACATACCAGCGGACGCCCTCGATGCACCGGTCGACGTCTGCGGTCGCGAGCTTCCAGGGTTTGCCGATCTCCCAGACCAGCAGCAACGACAGCAGGTCGCGGTGGGCCTCCATCGCGTCGAGCGCGGCCGACACCCGGGCGGCGCGTTCGGCGACGGGGGTGTGCCGCCAGCGGCGGTGTTCGTCGACGGCCGCGTGCACGGCCCGCGCCGCCGCCGACCGGTCGAGGCGGGGCGGGCCGGCGATGGAGGTGCCGTCGACGGGGGTGACGGCGGGGGTGGTGCGGCCGTCGCGGTGCCAGATGCCTCCCCAGTGGTTGAGCACCCGGTCGTCGTTGAACGCCTCGGGGGCCAGGTCGACGCAGCGGCCGTAGGCGTCGGTCCAGGCCGTGCCCGGCTTGAGCATGAGCGGCATGGCTGTCGTCCTCTCAGTCGGACCGGCAGGTGCCGGGCTTGGGCGTGGGCGGCATGGCTGTCGTCCCTCTCAGTCGGACCAGTCGATGTCTTCGGCCAGCACGGGCAGCGGCTCGAACTCCTTGATGGCGTCGAGCGACGGGCCCATCGCGGCGTTGGCCTCACGTTCGACCATGACCTCGACCAGCACCGGGAGCCGTGACCGGTGGGCTTCGGCGGTGGCCCATTCGAGGGCGGGCCGGATGTCGCCGGGCTCCTCGACCCGGCGGGCCGGGCAGCCGAACGCCTCCATCGCCTTCACGTGGTCGATGCCGCCCTCGCCGTAGTGGAGGTCGACGGCGAAGTTCATGTCGTAGGGGATCTCGGCCTGCCGGATCAGCCCCAGATACTCGTTGTTGATCATGACGATGACGAACGGGATCTGGTACTGCGCGGCGACCGCGACCTCCTCCATCAGGAACTGGAAGGAGTAGTCGCCGACGACCACGACGACCTCGCGGTCGGGATGGGCGCACTTCACACCCATCGCCGCCGGCACCTCCCAGCCCAGCGGCCCGGCCTGGCCGCAGACGAGGTAGCGGCGTGGCAGGTAGGTCTTCTGGAACTGGCCCGACCAGATCTGGTAGAGCCCGATCGCGGTCACGAAGGTGGTGTCGGGGCCGTAGAACTCGTTGAGCTCGCGGAACACCCGCGGCGGCTTGATCGGGGTCTCGTCGAAGTCGTCGCGGCGCGGGAGGGTGCGGCGCAGTTCGCCGACCCGGTTGGCCCACGCCGACGGGCGCCGGGCCTTGCCGCGGGCGCGCGCCACGGTGGCCATCGCCGCCAGCGTCGGCCGGGCGTGCCCGACGACCCCGAGGTCGGGCTCGAAGACCCGGCCGATCTGGGTCGGCTCGATGTCGACGTGGATGAACTGGCGGCCCTTGCGGTAGACGTCGAGGTCGCCGGTGTGCCGGTCGCCGAAGCGGGCGCCGACCGCCAGCACCAGGTCGCTCTCGAGGAACGCCGCGTTGCCCCACCGGGTCTGGGTCTGGATGCCGGCCATGCCGGCGAACAGCGGGTGGTCTTCGGGGAAGGCGCCCTTGCCCATCAGGGTGACCTGCACCGGGATCTGGAGGTGCTCGGCCAGCTCGCGCAACTCGGTGGAGGCGTCGGCGATGACGACGCCGCCGCCCGCGAGGATCAGCGGGCGCTCGGCGGCCGACAGCAGGTCGACCGCCGCCCCGACGGCCTTGGGTAACGGCTGCGGCACGTCGACCGGCAGCGGCGCGTCGAGCTCGGGGTCGTAGAGGCAGGTGCCGCGCTGGACGTCGATCGGCAGGTCGATCAGGACCGGCCCCGGCCGCCCCGACCGGGCGATGCGGAACGCCTCGCGGAACACCCACGCCGCTTGCGCCGGCTCCTTGAGCTGCACCGCCCACTTGGTCACCGGCTTGGCGATCTCGACGATGTCGACGGCCTGGAACGACTCCTGGTGGAGCTTGGCCTTCTGCGCCTGACCGGTGATGCAGATCATCGGGATCGAGTCGGCCATCGCCGTGTAGAGCCCGGTGATCATGTTGGTGCCGGCCGGGCCGGAGGTGCCGATACAGACGCCGACGTTGCCGGTGACCCGCGCCCAGCCGTCGGCGGCGTGGGTGCCGCCCTCTTCGTGGCGGACCGTGATGTGCTTGATCGAGCTGTGCTGCAGGGCCGCGTAGAGCGGCAGGATGGCCGCGCCCGGGATGCCGAAGACGGTGTCGACGCCTTCGCTCTCCATCACCGCGACGGCCGCCTCCATGCAGGGGATCCGCTTCACGAGTTGATCCTTTCGATCACTTTCAGCAGGGCGGAGTGGTCGAGCGCGCCGTGGCCCTGGGCCCTGGCCGCCGCGATGAGCTGGGCGACCAGCGCGGTCATCGGCAGCGCGATCCCGGCCTCGCGGGCGGCGGCGGTGGCGATGCCCATGTCTTTGTGGTGGAGGTCGATGCGGAAACCCGGATGGAAGCTGCGCTCGATCATGGAGTGGCGCTTGAGCTCCAGGATGCGCGAGCCCGCCAGGCCGCCCGCGAGCACGTCCATGCCCGCCTTCGGGTCGACCCCCGAGGCCTCCAGCAGCACGATCGCCTCGGCGACCAGGGCGTAGGTGCCGCCGACGACGAGCTGGTTGGCGGCCTTGACGGTCTGCCCGGCCCCGGCGGGCCCGACGTGGACGATCGTGGTGCCGAGCACCCGCAGGATCTCCCGGGCCGACTCGACGTCTTCGGCCCGGCCCCCGATCATGATCGACAGGGTGCCGTCGACCGCGCCCTTCTCGCCGCCGCTGACGGGCGCGTCGATCGCGTGCACGCCCTTCACCGCCGCCGCCTGCGCGACCCGGCGCGAGGTCTCGGGCCGGATGGTGCTCATGTCGATCAGGAGCAGCCCGGCGGGGGCGTGGTCGAGCACGCCGCCCTCACCGAAGACGACCTCCTCGACCTGCGGGGAGTCGGGCAGCATCGTGATCACCACATGGGCCTGCGCGACCGCCTCGCCGATGCTCGCCGCGGCCTTGCCGCCGAGCTCGGCCAGTTCGTCGAGCCGGGTGGTGCTGACGTCGTAGCCGATCACGGTGTGCCCGGCCCGGACGAGGTTGGCGGCCATGGGCGTGCCCATGATGCCGAGGCCGATGAAGCCGACGTTCATCCGTTCCTCCAGGCGAAGCTGTCGGCGCTCGGGCCGACCGGACGGTATTCGAGGCCCACGTGGCCGTCGTAGTCGGTGGCGGCGAGCCGCGCGAAGATGCGGTCGTAGGGCATGGCGCCGGTGCCGGGCTGCCCGCGCCCCGGGTCGTCGGCGATCTGCACGTGCCCGAACCGCTCCCACTGGCGGCCGATCAGGTCGAGCACGTCTTCGCCCATGCGGTGGAGGTGGTAGAGGTCGGCCAGGAACCCGACGTTGGCCACGCCGACCTGGTCGAGCAGCCGGAACGCCTCTTCGGAGGAGACGATCGGGTAGTGGGGGCTCTCGTAGGAGTTGAGCGCCTCGACCAGCACCATCGCGCCCGCCTGGTCGGCCACCTCGGCGGCGTAGAGCAGGTTCTCGACCGCGATCGCCCGGTGGACCTCGACGGACACCTCTGGTTCGGCGTTGCCGTATAGCGCGTTGAGCCGCCGGCAGCCGAGCGACTCGGCCAGCCCGACGGCGACCTCGACGTTGGCCCGGAACCGGGCCGACGCGCCCGGGGAGGACACCAGCCCGCGGTCGCCCCCGGCCATGTCGCCTGCGTCGAAGTTGAGCCCGACGAGCCGCACCCCCGCGTCGTGGACGGCAGTCCGCAACCGGTCGAGTTCGAGCTCGGACGGCTGCGGACCGTCGAACGGCCACCACAACTCGACGGCGTCGAACCCGGCCTTGGCCGCGGCCTCAAAGCGTTCGAGCAGCGGCAGCTCGGTGAACAGGATCGACAGGTTGACGCTGTAGCGGAGCGCGCTCATGCGGCCTCCAACAGCGTGCGCATGAGCCGGGCGGTCTCGCTGGGGGTGCGGCCGACGCTGACGCCGACCTTCTCCAGGGCCTCTTTCTTGGCCTGGGCGGTGCCGGCCGAGCCGGAGATGATCGCGCCCGCGTGGCCCATCGTCTTGCCCTCGGGCGCGGTGAACCCGGCGACGTAGGCGACGACCGGCTTGGTGACGTGTTGCTCGATGTAGGCGGCGGCCCGTTCTTCGGCGTCGCCGCCGATCTCGCCGATCATGACGATGGCGTCGGTGTCGGGATCGTCCTGGAACGCCTTCAAGCAGTCGATGTGGGTGGTGCCGATGACCGGGTCGCCGCCGATTCCCACAGCTGTGGAAAACCCGATGTCGCGCAGCTCGTACATCAGCTGGTAGGTGAGGGTGCCCGACTTGGACACCAGGCCGATGCGCCCGGGCGCGGTGATGTCGGCGGGGATGATGCCGGCGTTGGAGGCGCCGGGCGAGATCAGGCCGGGGCAGTTGGGCCCGATGATCCGGGTCGTGCTCTGCTTCGCCAGGGTCAGGAACTCGAGACTGTCGTGGACGGGCACCCCTTCGGTGATCACCACGCACAACCCGATCCCGGCGTCGACCGCCTCCAGGACCGCGCCCTTGGTGAACCGCGGCGGCACGAACACCACCGACACGTCGGCACCGGTCGAATCCATCGCCTCGGCGACCGACGAGAACACCGGGATGCCCTGGTGGACCTGCCCGCCCTTGCCCGGCGTCACCCCGGCCACGACGTTGGTGCCCGCCGTGACCATGCGGGCGGTGTGCCTGCCGCCTTCGGCGCCGGTCATGCCCTGCACGACGACGCGGCTGTCCTTGCTCAGGAAGATCGACATTCTGGGGGTCTCCTCACGCGGCCGCGTTGGCCAGCCTGGCCGCCTCTTCGGCGGCGCCGTCCATGGTCGGGACCTGCCGGACGGCGGGGTGTGCGGCCTGATCGAGGATCCGGCGGCCCGCCTCGGCGTTGTTGCCGTCGAGCCGCACCACGATCGGGTGGGTCGCACCCTGCTCGCCGAGCGTGGCGAGGGCGGCCACGATGCCGTCGGCCACCGCGTCGCAGGCGGTGATGCCGCCGAACACGTTGACCAGCACCGATTTCACGTCGGGGTCGGACAGGATGACGCCGAGGCCGTCGGCCATGACCTGGGCGGAGGCGCCGCCGCCGATGTCGAGGAAGTTGGCCGGCTTGGCCCCGGCCTGGGCGACGACGTCGAGGGTGCTCATGACGAGCCCCGCGCCGTTGCCGATCACGCCGACGGAACCGTCGAGCTTGACGTAGTTGAGCCCCTTGGCCTTGGCCCGGCTCTCGAGGTCGTCGCCGCCCACGGTGTCGTCGGCGGGACGCTCGTGGCGGTAGTCGGCGTTCTCGTCGAGCGTGACCTTGCCGTCGAGGGCGAGCACGCGGCCGTCGGCGGTGCGGGCCAGCGGGTTGACCTCGACGAGCACGGCGTCCTCGCCCGCCATGACCTTCCATAACCCGACGAGGATGTCGGCCGCCTCGCCGGCGACGTCGGCGGGCAACCCCGCCTCGGTGACGATGAAGGCCGCCGTCTCGTGGTCGACCCCGCGCAGCGGATCGATCGGCACCTTGACCAGCGCGCCCGGATCGGTGGCCGCCAGTTCTTCGATCTCCATGCCGCCCGAGGCCGAGCACATCGCCAGGAACGACCCGGCCGCGCGATCGACCAGGAAGGCCGCGTAGTACTCCTCTGCCGGCACGTTCGCCACCTCGACCAGGACCCGCCGGGTCAGATGACCCTTGATGTCCATTCCGAGGATCGTTCGCGCGGCGTCTTCCGCCGCGGCCGGGCCGGGAGCGGGCTTGATGCCGCCGGCCTTGCCGCGACCGCCCGTCTTCACCTGGGCCTTGACCACGACCGGCCCGGCCAGCTCGGCGGCTATGGCGCGCGCCTCCTCAGGCGTCGCCGCCACCGCCCCCTCGGGGACGGGAACGCCGTAGCGCGCGAACAGCTCCTTCGCCTGGTGCTCGAACAGGTCCATGGGGCCTCCCTCAACGCATCTTGTAGACGGTATACCGTATGGAAGTGAGGTCGTAAACCCCTCTCGACAAGAGGCGTTGCTTGGGATATTCCATACGGTATGCAGGATACATTGGAAGTCAGAGACTGGCGCGGACGGCTCTACCAGGTGGGCCCAACAGCCCCAGAGATCACCGGCCGTCCCAGATCAGCGATGGTGTGGCCCGCCATGGCGGCCATGGCGGCGGTCGGCCCGATGCAATACGGCTACGCCGCCCTCGCCCCCTCGGTCGCCCGCGCCCACGGCGTCACCCCCGCCGAGGTCCTGCTTCCACTGGCGGTCTGGCTCACCTGCCAGGCCGCCGTCGCGCTGCCCGCGACCCGCCTGCTCTCGCGCGGGGTCGTCGGCGTCCGCGTCGCCCTCTGGCTCGGCGCGCTCCTGTGCGCCCTCGCGATCCCGTCGCTGACCGCTCCGGGCGTCCCGCTGCTGGTGGGTTACGGCCTGCTCGGCGGCACCGGGGCAGGGCTCGTGTACGCCGCCTGCACCGAGACCATCGCCCGCTGGTATCCCGAACGCCCGGGCGTGCGCGTCGCCTTCGTGACCGGCGCCTACTCGTGCAGCGCGCTTCCGCTCGCGCTCGACCTGCGCTTATGGCCCGTCGTGGCGGGCTTCGGCCTGGCCGCGATCGCCTGGGCGGCGGCCGTCCTGCGCACTCCGCCCGCCAACTGGTGGCCTCCGGAGATCGACCCGCGCGCGTGGGCCCTCGACCGGCGGGTCCTCCACCGCCAGCCGCGCGCCGCCCGGCAGTTCTCGCTGGGCGAGGCGGTTCGCACCCCCACGCTGGTCGTGCTGACCGCGATCCTCGTCGGGGCCGGCGCGGTCGCGATCTTCGATGTGATCGCCCTCGCGTTCCTCGGCCCCACGCCGCCCTGGCTCGCCCTGGCCGTCCTGCTGGCCCTCACCGGCGCGGGCCGGGCGGCGGCGGTCCCCCTGGCCGAGCGTTTCGGCCGCGTGCGGGTGCTGGCGTCGGCGCTGGCGCTGCTGGCGCTGGCGCAGGGGATGCTGGCCATCGCCGCTTCGGCGTCCGCCGCGCCCATGATCGCGGTGGCGGCTGCGATCCCGGCGGGTCTGGGTGGCGGCGCGATCTACCCGCTCATCGCGGCGCTCGTACGGGAGTACTTCGGCGAAGACCGCGTCCACGGCATCCACGGTCTGGTCTACACGGCCAAGGCCGTCGCGGGTCCGGCCGGGGTGGGGCTCGCGATCGTCGCCCTGCCCGGCCTCGGGACCGGCGCGGGGGCGCCCGTCTTCGTGGCGGCCACCCTCGTCGCCACTGCGACGGCCCTGCTCTGCGCCACCCTGCGACGGCCGGGAGTGCCGGCCACTCTTCCCGCGCCGTCTCTGTAAAGAGGATTACGAATTCCGGCCGGCCGATGTGAGCGATGTCACGGCCAGCGATAATGTCAGGAATGTATGCTGTAGGCAGTCGACGACAAACATTTTGAGTGGTCGTTTCCAGGAGTTGAGAAACCCGATGCTCGCCAACCAGGGCTCCACCGCGAAGATCGTTCGTCCCACAACCCTGCGGGAGAGCGTTTTGGAGAGGATCCTCGAGCTCATCATCATCGGCAGCTTGAAGCCGGGTCAGCACCTGGTCGAAAACGAACTTGCCGACAACCTCGGCGTCTCCCGCCAGCCGGTCAGAGAGGCCCTTCAGTTGCTGAGCGGCGAGGGCTGGGTCGATCTGCGGCCCGGCCACGGCGCCTATGTCCACTCCCCCACGGTCGAGGAAGCCGACCAGCTCCTCGCCGTCCGCACGCTGCTGGAGGCGGAGTCGGCCCGCTTGGCCGCCCGTAACCCCGACAAGACCGACATCTCCGACCTGCGCGACATCTGCAACCGAGGTCTGGCCGCCTGTGTGGCCGACGACGTCGACGCCGCGGTCGCCGCCAACAGCGAGCTCCACACCGCCGTGGTGAACATGTCGGGCAACCGCGTCCTGGCCGACCTGACCTCCCAGGTGGCCCGCCGGGTGCGCTGGTATCACACCCCCGTGGCCCGCCACCGTGGCCGGGCCTCGTGGGAGGAGCACGCCGCCCTGATCGACGCGATCGAGGCGGGCGACGAGGACGTCGCCGCCGACATCATGCGCCGCCACACCGAGCACACGCGCCAGTCCTACCTGGAGTCCCGCGCCGCCCACCCGGTGGAGGAGCCCCCGGCTCCCATCCGCCGCCGCCGGCCGCGCGCGGTATCCGGCTGAACCGGCCCAGCGCGAACCGGCTCAGGGGGAGGCGCGAACCGGCTCAGGGGGAGGCGCGAACCGGCTCAGGGGGAGGCGCGAACCGGCTCAGGGGAGAAACGAACGACCGGCCCGTAAAGCGGCAGGTCACGTCTGGTTCCCGCGTGCCGCAGGAACCCGCGAAGGCAGTCGGCTGTAGGAACCTGCCGAGTGAACCTCGGCTCAAGAAACCTCCGGAGCGGACCTTGCCAAGTGAACCTCGGCTAAGGAACCTGCCGGGTGTGAACCTCGGCTAAGGAACCTGCCGAGCGGACCTGCCGGGTGAACCTCGGCTGAAGGACCCTACCGAGCGGACCTGCCGGGTGAATCCCGGCTAAGGAACTGCCGAGCGGACCTGCCGAGCGGACCCGGACTGAAGGACCCTGCCGAAGGAAGCCGAAAACAGGGGCGGCCACGCAAGCGGATCCCTCGGCCAACGGGCAAGGGTCCGAGCACCTGATTCGAAGAGTGACCACCGACAAATCCGAGGCTGGCTGCCCGTGCCCTGACTCGCTCACGATCCACCCACGCCCTACCGCTCAGCAGCCGAAGCGTCTGCCGGCTTTCCAGATGAAGGTGACGCGGAGAATCGTCGCGTGAATTTCAGGCGAAGTGAATTCATCGCACACGGAGTCGGCTGATCTCTTTGGTCACCCCCATCCCACAACGGAAAACACCCGTGTTTCCACGCGTGAAACCCGGCCCTAATGCCCCGCTGGGAAACTCGTAAGGGCTTCCGGATACGGAAACCCGCCCAGCTGTTCCGCACCACCGCACGGTGTCACCGCCCACGACATCCCCGACGATCGATCCGGGAGAGCGAACGGGCAACACACCCAAAGACCCGCCGGCCCGCCCGCACCGGGCAGCCGGCGCACCCGATACCCGGGGCTTTCCCGGGTAGTGGAGAACAGTCCCGAAGGAGGTGTATTCGCATGAAGTCGTTCTTCGAGAAGCTGCGCGCCTTCGAGGGCCCGCTGGGCGCCTCGGCCGACGGCCGCCCGATCGGGCTGGGCCTCGCCACCGCGCTGCGGAAGGCGCGTTCCGCCGATGGCGTCGAGAGCCACGTCCGCCAGTGGGCCACCGAGCCCGTCAAGGCCGAACAGCGCTGACCCGCCCCCTGCCTCCGGCGTCGGACTGACGCGTGTGATCCACGCCGAGGTCCGACGTCATCCGGGGGCCGGCTAACCCAACACCGATGGCCCGAACGGCCCCCGTGGGAGCGGAACCCACGGAGGCCGGGTGAAGCAGGGTCAGCTGTCGATGTCGGCCTTCTGGCGGTCCTCCTCGCCCGCGTCGTCTTTGGGAGCCGGGGGCTCGGCCGCGGCGCGGCGGTCGTCCATGCGGGTCTTGATCAGGCTGGCGATGGTCGTCACGATCAGTGTTCCGATGATCACGCCGAGGCTGACCGCGATCGGCACCTCGGGCGCCCACGAGACGCCGTCGTGGTGCAGGGCTTCCATGATGAGCTTCACGCCGATGAAGGCGAGCACGACCGACAGACCCTTGCTCAGATAGACGAGCCGGTCGAGCAGGCCGCCGATCAGGAAGAACAGCTGGCGCAGGCCCATCAGCGCGAACGCGTTGGCGGTGAACACGATGTAGGGCTCTCGGGTGAGCCCGAAGATGGCCGGGATCGAGTCGAGGGCGAACAGCAGGTCGGTGGTGCCGATGGCCACCATGACGATCAGCATCGGGGTCACCACGCGGCGCCCGTTGATGCGGGCCGTCATCGCGGCGCCCTGGTACTTGTCGGTCGAGGGCAGCACCCTGCGGACGGTGCGCAGGGCGATGTTCTCGGAGAACTCCGCCTCTTCCTCCTCGTGGCCGATCAGCTTCCACGCCGTGTAGATCAGGAAGGCGCCGAAGATGTAGAACAGCCAGTCGAACCGCGAGATCGCCCCGGCGCCGGCGGCGATGAAGCCTCCCCGCATGACCAGGGCGATGATGATGCCGATCAGCAGGACCTTCTGGCGATACTGCCTCGGCACCTGGAACCGGCTCATGATTATGAGGAAGACGAACAGGTTGTCGACGCTCAGCGAGTATTCGGTGATCCATCCGGCGAAGAACTCTCCGCCGTGGTCGCTGCCCCACAGGACCCAGAGGCCGATGCCGAACACGACGGCCAGGCCCACGTAGAACAGGACCCAGCTGACGCACTCGCGGAACGACGGCTCATGCGGGTTGCGTGCGACCAGCCAGAAGTCGAACGCGAGCACGAGGGCGAATCCCGCGACCGTGGCCACCCAGACCCAGGCGGGAAGGTTCATCGGACTCCTTTCGTCTGGCCCTTTCCACGTGCCTTCCGGTTACGGCGTTGGTGGTCGAGGGCCTCGGCGTGCTCGATATAGCGCTGAAGCAGGGTACGCGCCACAGGGTTGCGTCCTGCCAACCGGATCAGCCAATGGGGCATGAGCCGTTCGTGGAGCCAGACGAAACCGATCGCGAAACCCAGGCTGACCAGCGCCTGATAGGCGAGGAAGCCCGCCACGCCGCCCGCGAGGACGACCTGGCCGTCGAGGATGAGTCCGGTGCTGACCTCCTGGGTCAGCCGGGAGAGCGGGAAGGCCAGCAGCCAGAACAGCCCGGCCGGGGCGAACAGCCCCGGGCGGAACGGGCCGCCGAGCCCGCACAGCGTGCTGAAGAGGCCGCCGAACAGGCCCAGCGGGAGGGCGAGCGTGAGCGCCGAGACGGCGGCCCAACCGGCGGGCTGCCCTGCGATGAGGGTCAGCCCGCCGGCCATGGCGCCGCCGACGGCTCCGATCGCGAGGCCGGGGAGGGCGAGCTCCGCGGCCTGCCGGATGGAGGGTCGGTCGGGCGCCATGTCAGCCGACCACGACGCCGTAGGCGAAGAGGCTGTAGAGGAGCATGCCGAGGTAGAACACGGCGCCGAAGCCGATGATCAGGTTCGACCACCACTTGGGGCGGATCGGTTTCGGCAACATGCGGTTGTTGACCAGGAGCAGTGTCACGCAGTAGGCGCCCATGGCGAACGTCGACAGGAACGCCAGCGTGTCGAGGATGCCGCTCGGTCCGTCGGCCGGGCCGAACAGCAGGATCAGGATGCCGAAGGCGATGACGCCCCACAGGAAGGCCGCGTAGAGGTGCGACATGCGCATCTTCTTGGCGCCCTTGACGAAGTGGTAGGTCATGTCGGCCTGGCCGCGCGAGAACGAGTCGAACAGGCCGAGGGTCGCGTTGAGACCGATGAGCGAGATGAAGCCGAGGAAGATGACGCCGAGGACCGAGCTGCCCGCCGAGGCGAACGAGTCGGCCATGGCCGACAGGGCGGCCTCGCGCTCGCCGTTGGCGATGATCTCCTTGACGCCCGGCGTCTGCCGCGTCGCCGCCTGCGCGATCACCGTGAAGGAGATGGTGACCAGCATGGTGACGCCCCAGAAGAGCAATAACGCGTCGAAGGTGACCCAGCGGCGCCAGCCGCGCCACTTCTTCATCTCCTCGGGGTTGTTCGTGTCGAACATGAAGCCCCGCGCGGGCATCTGCTCTTCCTCGCCCGCGTGCCGCAGGCCGCGGATCTGCGGGATGTGCGCGCCCATGCCGGCGCCGGAGTCACGCAGGTGCAGGGTGTACCACATCTGCTGCATTCCGGACGGACCGGCGAAGGCGATCGATCCCACGATCACCGGGAACCACGTGGCCGTCAGCGCCCCGTCGGGGATGTAGCCGATGGCGAACATGCCCGTGACGGTGCTGACGACGTCGCCCCAGGTGCCGACCATGGCGGCGACGATCGCGGTGCCGATCACCAGCGCCCCGATCAGGATCGACAGCAGGCTCTCGAGCAGGCTGTAGATGACCTTGGCGAGGCTGAACACCACCCCGACCAGGAGCAGGCCGCATACCGCGGTCACTGTCCATGGGATGCCGGTTATCTCCTCGAACGCCGCCGCGCCCGCCGACAGGTGGCCCGGCCAGATGTAGACCGCTATCGCGACGACGAAGAAGAACCACATCAGCGGCTTGAAGACGCGCGCTGCGCCGAAGAAGATGCTCTCGCCGGTCGCCATGGCGTAGCGGGCCATCTCCAGCATGACGACGGCCTGCAGGGTCACGCCGACGAGGAACAACCAGCGGATCTCCGGCCCGAACAGCAGCACCAACCGGGGCCACATGTACGACTCGCCCATGCCCACGCCGAGCGCGACGAGGAACACGGTGGGCCCGAGGATGTGCACCGACGGGGGCGCGTCGGGCAGGGTGCGGATGGGCATCGGCTCCAGCTTGCCCGCCCGCCACACTTTCTCTTCTTGTCCTGCGGTGGCAGCCGTGGGTTCGGTCGCCGGTGTACTTGACGTGTCCACGTATGGACCTCCTCGGGAGTTGATTGGTCCCGCCTGTCCCCGATTCGCCCCCCTCTTGGGTCTCCGGTCGTGGTCACCGGAGCGTCGTGCGCCGGCCCGCCGTGCTCAGGTGCGGCGGGCCGCCGCGGTGTGTGTGTGCGGGTGGTGCGTCAGCCGGGCATGAGCCCTGCCGCCCTGGCCCAGCGGTATTTCGCGCCGAGCACGGCCACGGGCTTCTCCGTGGTGTAGGGGTAGGCGACCACGCCGTGGTCGAAGAGGTATTCGCAGGCCTCTTCGACCTCGGTGTCACCGGCCAGTGACGCGACGACCGGCTTGTGGTTGCCCTTGGCCCTTTCCTCGGCCACGACGCGCGCGACCAGTTCGGCGAAGACCATCGGGGGGGTGACGATGGTGTGCCAGTAACCGAGCACGAGCGCGTGGATCCGGGGGTCGGTGAGGCCGAGCCTGAGGGTGTTCTCGTAGGTGGACGGCGGCTCGCCGCCCGTGATGTCGATCGGGTTGCCCGCCGCTCCGAACGGCGGGATGTAGGCGCGGAACGCCTCGTCGAGGTCGGGCGGGATCTCCATGAGAGTCAGCCCGTTGTCGACGCAGGCGTCGGAGAGGAGGACACCGGAGCCGCCCGCTCCGGTGATGATCACGACGTTCTCCCCCTGCGGAGTGGGCATGATCGGCAGGGATCGGGCGTATTCCAGCATGTCGTTGAGCCCGGGGGCACGGACCACACCGGCGTGCCGGAGGATGTCGTCGTAGACCTTGTCGTCACCGGCCAGTGCGCCGGTGTGGGAGCCGGCGGCCTTCGCGCCCATGGCGGTCCGGCCCGCCTTGAGCACGATGACCGGCTTCTCCTTGACGACCCGCTGCACGGCCTCGACGAAGCCGCGGCCGTCTTTGAGGTCTTCGAGGTGCATGGCGACGCACTTGGTGTTGTCGTCCTGCTCGAAGAAGGTGAGGAGGTCGTCTTCGTCGACGTCGGCCTTGTTGCCGACTCCGACGATCGCGGAGACGCCCATCCGGGTGGTGCGGCTGAAGCCCAGGATCGCCATCCCGATGCCGCCGCTCTGGGAGGTCAGCGCAACGTGTCCTTGCACGTCGTAGGGGGTGCAGAAGGTCGCGCAGAGATTCTCGGGGGTGTAGTAATAGCCGTAGATGTTCGGGCCCAGCATGCGTACGCCGTGCTTGCGGGCGATCTCGACGACCTCCCGCTGGCCCTCGACGTTGCCGGTCTCGGCGAAGCCCGAGGGGATCATGATGGCGCCGGCGACGCCCTTCTCCCCCGCGGCCTCCAGGGCGGCCGGCACGAACGCGGCCGGGATGGCGAAGACCGCGACGTCGATCTCGCCGGGCACGTCGGCGATGCTCGGATAGGCGGGTAACCCGAGGATCTCGGAGGACTTCGGGTTGATCGGGTAGATGTTGCCCCGGAAGCCGCCGTTGATCAGGTTGCGCATGACCGAGTTGCCGATCTTCCCGGTCTCGCCGGAGGCGCCGATGACGGCGACGGCGCGCGGGCGGAAGATGCGGTTCATCTTGGCGAGGATCTCCTCGCGCGGGATGCGCGGGGTCTCCACCGGCGGTTCGGCCGACAGGATGATGCGCACGTCGGCGGCCACGGCGCCGTTCGCGGACGCGAAGACGGGGTTGAGGTCGACCTCGGCGATCTCGGGGAAGTCGGCGACCAGCGCGCCGACGCGCTCGATCATGGTCGACAGAGCCGCCCGGTCGGCCGGTGCGGCTCCGCGGGCCCCACGCAGCACTTCGGCCGCCTTGATGTCGTCCAGCATCGCCAGGGAATCATGCACTGTTAGGGGGGCGAGCCGGAAGGTCACATCCTTTAACACTTCGACCAACGTTCCGCCGAGGCCGAATGCGACCACCTTGCCGAACGTCTGGTCGGTCACCGCACCGATGATCACCTCGTGGCCGCCGCCGACCATCTGCTGCACCTGGACGCCGTCGATGACGGCACCGGCGTCGTAGGCCTCGGCGTTGGCGATGATCTGGGCGTAGCCGGCGCGGACGGCCTCGGCCGAGGCCACGCCCACCAGGACGCCGCCGGCCTCGGTCTTGTGCAGGATGTCCGGGGAGACGATCTTCAGCACGACCGGGAACCCGATTGAGGTGGCCAGCTCGACGGCGTGGTCGGCCGACGTGGCCAGGCCCTCACCGGGGGTGGCGATGCCGTAGGCGTCGCAGACGAGCTTGCCCTCGGGAGCGGTGAGCGCGGTGCGCCCCTCGGCCCGTGCCTTGTCCAGGATCTCCCGGACTTCTGCCGACATCTCAGATCACTCCGTTCGTCTTCAGCTCGGCCAGCTCCTCGGCCGTGACCCCGAGCCGCGTGTAGATCTCGTCGTTGTGCTCTCCGAGCAGCGGCGGCGTCGTGATGTCGACCGGGGAGCCGGAGAGCTGGAGGGGGCTGCCGACCGTCGTGAACTCCCCGCGCTCCGGGTGGGGGACGGTGACGACCGCGCCCTCGGCGCGCAGCGACTCGTCGTCGATGAGCTCGGCGGTGGACAGGATGGGCCCGCAGGGCACGTTGGCCGCGTTGAGCCGGTCGAGGACGGTCCATTTGTCGTGCTGGCTCGACCACTCTTCGATCAGCTGGAACATCTTGTCGAGCTTGTTGAGCCGCGCCTCGGGGGTGGCCCACTCGGGGTCGTCGGCCAGCTCGGGGCGGCCGATGATCTCGGAGACGGGTTTCCAGCCGACCGGCTGGACGATGACGTAGATGTAGTCGTTGGGCCCGCCGGGCGCACACCTCACCGCCCAGCCGGGCTGGCCGCCTCCGGAGGCGTTGCCCGACCGGGGCACCTCGGTGCCGAAGGTGCGGTTCGGGTATTCCTTCAGGGCGCCGTGGGCCAGCCGCTGCTGGTCGCGCAGCTTGACCCGGCACAGGTTCAGCACGGCGTGCTGCATGGCGACCTGCACCCGCTGCCCCTGGCCGGTGGACTCGCGCTGGTAGAGCGCGGCCAGGATGCCGGCGACGGCGTGGACGCCGGTGCCGGAGTCGCCGATCTGCGCGCCGGTGGCCAGCGGCGGGCCGTCTTCGAACCCGGTGGTGGCCATCGAGCCGCCCATCGCCTGGGCGATCACCTCGTAGGCCTTGAACTTGGCGTACTTCCCGCCGCCGAAGCCCTTGATGGACGCGTAGATGAGGCGGGGGTTGAGCTCCTGGAGCCGCTCCCAGGAGAAGCCCATGCGGTCGACCGCGCCGGGGCCGAAGTTCTCGACCAGGACGTCGGACTCCTGAACGAGCTTGACGAACAGCTCCTTGCCGCGCTCGCTCTTCATGTTCAGCGTGATGGAGCGCTTGTTGCAGTTGAGCATCGTGAAGTAGAGGCTGTCGACGCCGGGCAGGTCACGCAGCTGGCTCCGGGTGATGTCGCCGGTCGGGGCCTCCAGCTTGACGACGTCGGCGCCGAGCCACGCGAGCAGCTGCGTCGCGGACGGGCCCGACTGCACATGGGTCATGTCGAGGACGCGGACGCCCTCCAAGGCCTTGGGCATGCCGCTCCCTACTTGTACATCGTCTGGTTCATGGTCCCGGGGGCGTAGACGTCGGGATCGACCCACACGTTGATCAGCGCGGGCTTGCCCGACTCACGGGCGCGCTCGAGCGCCGGCCGGATGTCGGCGGGGTCGCGGACCTCTTCGCCGTAGCCGCCGAGCATGCGGGCGAACTCGTCGTAGCGGACGTCGCCGAGGGTGTTGCCGACGCGGCCGCGGTCGTTGCCGTACTTGGCGGCCTGGCCGTAGCGGATCTGGTTCATCGACGAGTTGTTGCCGATGACGCCGATGAACGGCAGGTCGAAGCGGACCATCGTCTCGAAGTCCCACCCGGTGAGGGAGAAGGCGCCGTCGCCGAACAGGCACAGCACCTCCTTGTCGGGCTCGGCGTACTTGGCGGCCATCGCGAAGGCGACGCCGACGCCGAGGGTGCCGAGGGGGCCCGGGTCCATCCAGTGGCCGGGCGACTTGGGCTGCACGACCTGGCCGGAGAAGGTGACGATGTCGCCGCCGTCGCCGATGTAGATGGTGTCTTCGGTGATGAACTCGTTGATCTCGTGGACCAGCCGGTAGGGGTCGATCGGCGCGGCCGCCGAGAGCTGGCGCGGAAGCCGCTTCTCGAACGCCTGCGTCTCGACCGCACGCAGCTCCTCGATCCACTCCTTGCGCTTGGCGGCGCCGTTGTCGACCCGGCCCGACGCGGCCTGCGCGGCGGCGGCCAGGATGAGCCCCGCGTCGCCCACGATGCCGAGGTCGATGTCGCGGTTCTTGCCGACGGTGCGGTAGTCGAGGTCGATCTGCACGACGTTGGCGGTGCTGGACAGCCGCTTGCCGTAGCCCATGCGGAAGTCGAACGGGGTGCCGACGATGATGATGAGGTCGGCCTCGTTGAAGGCGTAGCGCCGCGACAGCTGGAAGTGGTGGGGGTCGCCGGGCGGGAGGGTGCCCCGGCCGCTGCCGTTCATGTAGGCGGGCACGTTGAGGGCGCGGACGAAGTCGATCGCGGCGTCGGTGCCGCGGGTCGTCCAGACCTGGCTGCCGAGGAGCACGCAGGGCTTCTCGGAGTGGACGAGCAGGTCGGCCAGGCGCTCGATCGCCTCGGGGTCGCCCACCTGGCGGGTGGAGGCGCGGTAGCGGCCGGCCTGGGGGATGCGGGCCTTGGCCACCGGCACGCTGGCGTCGAGCACGTCGCGCGGGATCTCGAGAAACGACGGGCCGGGCGCGCCGTTGTAGCACTCGCGGAACGCCATCGACACGATGTCGGCCACCCGCTCGGTGGAGGGCACCGTCGCGGCGAACTTGGTGATCGGGGTCATCATGTCGACGTGGGGCAGGTCTTGCAGTGAGCCCATCTTGTGCTGGCTCAGGGCGCCCTGGCCGCCGATGAGCAACATCGGGCTCTCGGCGCGGAAGGCGTTGGCCACTCCGGTCACGGCGTCGGTGGTGCCGGGACCCGCGGTGACCACGGCGCAACCGGGCTTGCCGGTGATGCGCGCGTAGCCGTCGGCCGCGTGGGCGGCGACCTGCTCGTGGCGCACGTCGATCACGTCGATGCCCTCGTCGACACAGCCGTCGTAGATGTCGATGATGTGGCCGCCGCAGAGGGTGAAGATCACGTCGATCCCCTCCGCCTTGAGCGCCTTAGCGACCAGGTGACCACCGGAGATCTGTTCCGGGGCTTCTTCCGTCATCAGGGCCGTCCTCTCAAAGACGTTTCTGCTTTGCGTCTACGCCATACTGCATACCGTATGAGGAACATGGTTACCCCCGGCTTCCGAGGATGTCCATACCTTTCCGGCGGGTTACAAGATTTCGAACCGGTTACCGCGCGGGCAGGGCGAGGAGCTCCACCGGGCCGCTGTCGTAGCCGGGCGGTATCACGGCGAGGGCGTCGGCCATCGCCGCCCCGCGCAGCGACCCGGGCTGGTCATGGCCGACCGCGATCGCGCCCCGCGCCGATCTCCAGACGGGCACCAGGCGGGTGTCGCGCGGATGGGCGCGCACCGGCCCGCTGACGGCACTGAGCTCGCCTTCCGGCTCGGGCCGCCCGTTGAGCGCGCGCAGCACCGGCGCCAGCAGCGTCAGCGCCGCCGCCAGGGCGGCGAACGGATTGCCGGGCAGCCCGACCACCAGCCGCCCGCCCGGCAGCCGGGCGAGGGCCTGCGGATGGCCGGGCCGCACCGCGACGCCGTCGACCAGGACCGCCGCGCCGAGCCGGCCGAGCACCCCGCGCAGGTGATCGGCCGGCCCCTTCGACGACGCGCCGCAGACCACGACGACGTCGGCCCCCGGTTCCCTCAGCGCGGCCTCCAGCACCTCGGCGCCGTCGGGCAGGTGACGCGGCGGCAGCGCCTCGCCGTCGGCCCAGGCGATCAGCGGCGGCAACATCGGCCCCACCGCGTCGCGCACCAGCCCGGCCGCCGGAATGCCCGAACCCACCACCTCGTCACCGGTGACCAGCACCGACACGACCGGCCTCGGCCGCACCCACAGGGTGTCGTGGCCGAGCCCGGCGGCCAGCCCGAGCACGGCCGGCGTCACCAGCGCCCCCGAGGTCAGCACGACCGCGCCCTCGGAGACGTTCTCCCCCCGCCGCCTGATGTGGCGGCCCGGCTCACAGTGACCGCTGATCGACAGCCCGGCCTGCTCCGTCTGCTCGTACGGCACCACGCACACGGTCCCCCCGGGCACGGGCGCCCCCGTGGCGATCTCCACGGCCTCGCCCGGCCCGAGTTCCCGGGGGAACGGGACGCCCCCGGCCAGCACCTCGCCGACCACGTGCCACGGGCCGGGGCCGCCGACCGCGTAGCCGTCCATCGCCGAGACGTCGGCGCCCGGCAGGGCGACGAGCGCACGCAGCGCGTCAGCGAGCCGGCAGCCGTGGGCGGCCCGAAGCGGGACCTCGGCCGCGACCAGCGGCAACGTCGCCGCGGCGGCCAGCCGGCGGGCTCGATCCCAGGGCAGGTCGGCGGCCCCGGCGGCGTGTTCGGGCCGGGTATGCGACAGCACGGTCATCGGGCGACCTCCTTGACGACACCGTTGCCATACCGTATACCGAATGCACTGTCGACGCGAGAACGGAGCTAGTGTGAAGGTCGCTGTTCTTGGCGCCGGCGCCATCGGCGCGTATGTGGGGGCCGCCCTGCATCGCGCCGGCGTCGAGGTGCATCTGATAGCCCGCGGGGAGCATCTCGCGGCCATGCGGAAGTCAGGCGTGCGCGTGCTCAGCCCGCGCGGCGACTTCACCGCCCACCCGCACACCACCGACGATCCCGGCGAGGTCGGCCCGGTCGACCACGTCTTCCTCGGCCTGAAGGCCAACTCCTACGCGGCGGCCGGTCGGATGATCGCGCCGATGCTCCACGGGTCCACGACCCTCATCGCCGCCCAGAACGGCATCCCGTGGTGGTATTTCCACCGCCTCGGCGGCCCTTATGACGGCTACCGCATCGAGAGCGTCGACCCCGGCGGCTCGGTGACCGAAGCGCTCCCGCTGGAGCGCGCCATCGGCTGCGTCGTCTACGCCGCCACCGAGATCGAGGCCCCCGGCGTGATCCGCCACCTCGAAGGAACCCGCTTCTCCATCGGCGAGCCCAGCGGCGAGTTGTCGCCCAGGTGCGCCGAGTTCAGCGACGCCATGGTCGCCGGCGACCTCAAATGCCCGGTCGAGGCCGATCTGCGCCAGGACATCTGGGTCAAGCTGATGGGCAACGTCGCGTTCAACCCGATCAGCGCGCTCGCCCGCGCGACGATGGCCGGCATCTGCCGCCACACCGGCGCCCGCGAGCTGGTCAGAACCATGATGGAAGAGACGGTCGCGGTCGCCCAGGCGGTCGGCTGCAACCCCCACATCTCGATCGAGCGGCGGCTCGCCGGGGCCGAGAAGGCCGGCGAGCACAAGACCTCCACGCTCCAGGACCTGGAGAAGGGCAAGCCGCTCGAACTCGACGTGCTGCTCTCGGCGGTGGTCGAACTGGCCGACCTGACCACCACCCCGGTGCCCACGCTGCGTGCCATCCACGCCGTCACCGACCTGCTCGACACCCAGACCCGGCTTGTCGGCGCAGCATGACCGCACATACCGTAGTCTGTATACAGAATACGAAAGGATGAGGTCGATGAAGAGGAAGAAGGCCGAGCACTACGACCGGCTGACCCATCCCCTGGTACGTGAAGACGGTGTGCTGCGGCGGGCCACATGGGATGAGGCGCTCGACCGCGCGGCCGAGGGGTTCCGGCGCAACGTGGCGGCCCACGGGCCCAACGCCTTCGCCATGTTGTCGTGCGCCCGGTCGACCAACGAGATGAACTACATCGGGCAGAAGTTCACCCGCGTGGTCATCGGCACCAACAACGTCGACTCGTGCAACCGCACCTGCCACGCCCCGAGCGTGGCGGGCCTGTCGGCGGTCTTCGGCAGCGGCGGCGGCACCTCCTCCTACCAGGAGGTCGAAGAGGCCGACGTGATCCTTATGTGGGGCTCGGCGGCCCGCAACGCCCACCCCATCTTCTTCCAGCACGTCCTCAAGGGCATCCGCAAGGGCGCCAGGATGTTCGCCGTCGACCCCCGCCGGACCGGCACCGCCCAGTGGGCCGACCGCTGGCTGGGCCTCAACGTCGGCACCGACATCCCGCTCGCCCACGCCGTGGCGCGCGAGATCATCCACGCGGGCCTCCACAACACGACCTTCATCGAGCGCGCCACCGAGGGCTTCGCCGAATACGCCGCCAGCGTCGAACCATGGACGTTGTCGGCCGCCGAGCAGGTCACCGGCGTGCCCGCCGACGCGATCCGCGAGATGGCCCACGCCTACGCCCGCGCCGACCGCGCGCAGCTGGTCTGGACCCTCGGCATCACCGAACACCACAACGCCACCGACAACGTGCGCGCCCTCATCAACCTGTCCCTGCTGACCGGCCACGTCGGCCGCTACGGCTCGGGCCTGTCGCCGCTGCGCGGCCAGAACAACGTGCAGGGCGGCGGCGACATGGGCGCCATCCCCAACCGGCTCCCCGGTTTCCAGGACATCCTCGACCCGGCGATCCGGGCCCGCTTCGAGGCGGCGTGGCAGGCGCCGATCCAACCGCGTTACGGCCTCAACCTGACCGAGATGCTCGAGGCCATGGCCGAGGGCGAGGTCACCACCTGCTACCTGATCGGCGAGAACCCCGTTCAGTCCGAGGCCGACTCGCTGAGCTGCATCAAGCGGCTCAGCATGCTCGACCACCTCGTCGTCCAGGACATCTTCCTGACCAAGACGGCCCAGATGGCCGACGTGGTGCTGCCCGCCGGGGCGGCCTGGTGCGAGTCCGACGGCACCTTCACCAACAGCGAGCGCCGCGTCCAGCGGGTGCGCGCCGCGCTGGTGCCGCCGGGCGAGGCCCGCGACGACATCTGGATCCTGTGCGAGCTGGCCCGCCGGCTCGGCCACGAGTGGGCCTACTCCGGCGCCGAAGAGGTCTGGGACGAACTGCGTTCGGTCTCGCCGGCCCACTACGGCATGACCTACGAGCGGCTGGCCGAACACCAGGGCATCCAGTGGCCGTGCCCCTCGACCGAGGAGCTCGAACCGCCGTTCCTCCACGGCCGGTTGTGGGAGACCGACCCGGAGAAACGGGGCCGCCTCGCGCCGTTCGCGATCCTGCGCCACTCGCCACCGGTCGACCTGCTCGACGACGAATACCCGTTCCGGCTCACCACCGGCCGCCGCCTCGACTCCTACAACACGGGGGTGCAGAGCTCCGGCTTCGCCTCCCCGCTGCGGCGCGGCGAGAACATCGAGTTGTCCCCCGAAGACGCCGCGAGCCTGGGCGTCACCGCGGGCGAGGAGGTCCGCGTCTCCTCACGGCGGGGCACCGTCGTGGCTCCCGTCTACATCGACCCGGCCCTGCGTCCGGGCCTGGTCTTCATGACGATGCACTTCCCCGACGAGGTCGACACCAACGCCCTGACGATCGAGGCGACCTGCCCGATCGCCGGGACCGCGGAGTTCAAGGCCGCGGCGGTGCGCATCGACCGTCTCGTTCCCGCGAAGGTCGGGTGACCGACGCATGGATCTTCGGTTCCGCGACGCCGAACCGACCGCCGAGGAGCGCGCCGTCGTCGACGCGCTCCTCGGAGCGCCGTCTTCCGCCTGGGACGGCGGCGAGCGCACCGAGTTCGACCTGCGCTTCGCCACGCAGGCCCCCCGGGTGGCACGCGACCGCCGCGACCTGCTGCTGCCCGCCCTCCACGCGGTCAACGACCGGGTGGGCTGGATCAGCGAGGGCGCGCTCGACTACATCTGCCGCCGCCTGACGATCCCACCCGCCGAGGCCTATTCGGTGGCGACCTTCTACTCGTTGTTCTCCGTCAAGCCCCGCCAGGCCCGGATGCTCCACGTCTGCACCGACCTCGCGTGCGCCGCCAAGGGCGCCGAGGCGGTCCGCCGCGACGTCGAGGAGCGCTTCGGCCCTCCCGGGGTGTCGTGGCAGCCGAGCCCGTGCCTGGGCCTGTGCGAACGCGCCCCCGCCGCCCTGGCGATCGAAGCGGGCGATCCCCCGGTGAACGCGGTCTACGGGCCGTGCTCGGTCGGCCAGGAGTGGTCGGCCACGACAGAAGAACCTCCCGTCGAGGCCGCGGTGCCGCAGACCCGGGCGTGCCGGCAGGCACCCGCGCGGCCGGCACCGACCGCGGAGCGGCTCGCGCACGAGGGCCAGGCTCCCCCTGGCGAAGCGGCCCAAGAAGTGTCGAGTGACGACGGCCGGTCGGCCGGTCCATCCGAGCTGGTCCTGCTCCGGCGCATCGGCGTCGTCGACCCCCTGAGTCTCGACGACTACCGGGCGACCGGCGGCTACACCGGATTGCGCCGCGCCTTCGAGCTCGGGCCCACCGGGGTCATCCGCGAGGTCCTGGAGTCGGGGCTGGTCGGGCGGGGCGGCGCGGCCTTCCCCACCGGCCGCAAGTGGGAGGCGACCGCACGCCAGCTCGACCGGCCCCACTACCTCGTCTGCAACGCCGACGAGAGCGAGCCGGGCACCTTCAAGGACCGGGTCCTGATGGAGGGCGACCCGTTCGCCCTGATCGAGGCCATGACCATCGCGGGCTACGCCAACGGCTGCGCTCTCGGCTACCTCTACATCCGGGGCGAATACCCGCGTGCGCTCCAGCGGTTGGAGAACGCGATCGTCGTCGCGAAGTCGCGGGGGCTGCTCGGCGACGACATCCTCGGCCAGGGGTTCTCGTTCGACATCGAGATCCGGCGCGGCGCCGGGGCCTACATCTGCGGCGAGGAGACCGCGATCTTCAACTCGATCGAGGGGTTCCGGGGCGAGCCGCGCACCAAGCCACCGTTCCCGGTGGAGAAGGGCCTGTTCGGCAAGCCCACGGTCGTCAACAACGTCGAGACCCTGGTCAACGTGCCCCACATCCTCGAGATGGGGGCCGCCGCCTACGCGGCCGTCGGCACGTCGTCGTCCACCGGCACCAAGTTGTTCTGCGTCTCGGGCACGGTCGAGCGGCCGGGCATCTACGAAGTCCCGTTCGGCGCCACCCTGCGCGACCTGCTCGACCTGGCCGGAGGCGCGACCGGCGAGCTGCGGGCGGTGCTGCTCGGCGGCGCGGCCGGGGCGTTCGTACGGGCCGACGAGCTCGACATCCCGCTGACGTTCGAGGGCACCCGCGCCGCCGGGGCCACGCTGGGCTCCGGGGTGGTGCTGGTGCTCAACGACACGGTCGAGCTGCCCGGCGTGCTGCTGCGCATCGCCGAGTTCTTCCGCGACGAGTCGTGCGGCCAGTGCGTGCCCTGCCGGGTCGGCACGGTCCGCCAGGAGGAGGCCCTCCACCGGCTCTCCAAACGGCGCAGCGAGGGCGACCTGGTGCTGCTGCGGGAGGTGGGCCAGGCCATGCGCGACGCCTCGATCTGCGGCCTAGGCCAGACCGCCTGGAACGCCGTCGAATCGGCCATCGACCGGCTTGGTGTGTTCACGGCAAAGGAGAGCTCATGAGCGTCCCCCTGCGTCCGCCACGGCGGCTCATCGAGATCACCGTCGACGGCGAGGCGATGCGCGTCCCCGAAGGCGACACCCTGCTCGACGCCTGCCAGACGGCCGGGAAGGACATCCCGACCCTCTGCTACGGCGACACCCTCAACCCGAAGAACGCCTGCCGGGTCTGTGTCGTCGAGGTCGAGGGCGCCCGCACCCTCGCCCCGGCGTGCTCCCGCAAGGCCGAGCCCGGCATGGTGGTGAAGACCGACTCCGAGCGTGCCCGCCACAGCCGCAAGGTGGTGCTGGAGCTGCTCGGCTCCTCGGTCGACCTGTCGACCACGCCGAACGCCAAGGAGTGGATGGCCGAATACGGCGCCGACCCGGCCCGTTTCGGGGAGGACGCCGCCACCGTCGCCGAGCCCCCGAAGGTCGACAACGACCTCTACGTGCGCGACTACGCCAAGTGCATCCTGTGCTACAAGTGCGTCGACGCGTGCGGCGAGCAGTGGCAGAACTCCTTCGCCATCTCGGTCGCCGGGCGCGGCTTCGACGCCACCATCTCCACCGAGTTCGACGCCCCGCTGACCGACTCGGCCTGCGTGTTCTGCGGCAACTGCGTCGAGGTCTGCCCGACGGGGGCCCTGTCGTTCAAGAACGAGTTCGACATGCGCGAGGCCGGCACCTGGGACGAAGAACGCCAGACCCAGACCACCACCATCTGCAGCTACTGCGGCGTGGGCTGCAACCTGACCCTCCACGTGCAGGACAACACGATCGTGAAGGTCACCTCGCCCCACGACAACCCGGTCACCCACGGCAATCTGTGCATCAAGGGGCGGTTCGGCTTCCAGCACGTCCAGAACGTGGCCTCCGATGGGTAGGGTCACCGTCCAGCGGCGCATCCTGCGGGTCCGGGAGACCGGGCAGAGTCACCGGGTCGACGTGCTGGCCGCCGAGGAGCCGCTGGAGATCCGGCTTAACGGCAAGCCGCTCACCATCACGATGCGCACCCCCGGCGACGACTTCGACCTGGCCGCCGGGTTCCTCGTCAGCGAGGGCGTCATCGGGAAAGCGGGCGACATCGAGGCCATCCGCTACTGCGCGGGGGCCCTGGAGAACGGCCAGAACACCTACAACGTGCTCGACGTGCGGCTCACGACGGGCGTGACGCCGCCGGCCACCTCGCTGGAGCGCAACTTCTACACGACCTCGTCGTGCGGGGTCTGCGGGAAGGCGTCGCTCGACGCGGTCCGGACCGTCGCCCGCTGGGACGTCGCCCCCGATGACGTCACCTTCTCCGAAGAGGTCATCGCCGAGTTGCCCGAGAGGCTGCGTACCGCCCAGAAGGTGTTCGACCGGACCGGCGGCCTGCACGCCGCCGGGCTGTTCACGCCGGCCGGCCGGGCGCTGGCCGTCAGAGAGGACGTCGGGCGGCACAACGCGGTCGACAAGCTCGTCGGATGGGCACT
Source organism: Herbidospora sakaeratensis (assembly GCF_001570525.1). Taxonomy (GTDB): domain Bacteria; phylum Actinomycetota; class Actinomycetes; order Streptosporangiales; family Streptosporangiaceae; genus Herbidospora; species Herbidospora sakaeratensis. The sequence continues at coordinate 300,028 of NZ_BBXC01000010.1, read as the reverse complement.
GCGCGACGGCCGGCTGCCGCTTCGGCAAACGGCGCTCATGGTGTCGGGCAGGGCCTCGTTCGAACTCGTCCAGAAGGCCGTCATGGCGGGCGTTCCGGTGCTGGCCGCGGTGTCGGCGCCGTCAAGCTTGGCGGTGGAACTGGCCGCCGAGTCCGGGTTGACCCTGCTCGGGTTCGTGCGTGGCCGGTCCATGAACGTCTACTCCGGAGAGGAGCGGATCAGCGCGTCATCGTGAGATCGCCGCCCGAGGTCAGGGGCATGGCCGGTGGCGTCTTCACGATGGCGGACGGGATGCCGGTCGGTGACGCTTCGCCCCCCTCACCACCGGCATCCCGAATGCCACATTTCGCCCTGTACGTGAACTTTAAAATCTCTTAGCCGTCTTCGTCCTCACCTAAGGGGATCACTCTCCGTGTCAATGACATGACTTATCGGAGGGGCACCAGAGATGAGAGCCGCGGCGACTGTCGGATTGATCGTGCTGGCCGGGTGTGTGGCATGTGGCGCCGACCAAGGTCAGAAGCCCGCTTCGGCGGTCGAGGTCAAACCGGCGGCCATCAAGCCGGTGAGCGCGGCCAACGCGAAGGCGGTCAAGGCCAACGAACTGGGTCAGATCCCGGTCCTGATGTACCACCGCATCATCGAGAACCCGACCACCCAGGACGACCGCACGCCCAAGCAGTTCCGCACCGAACTCGACCGGCTGGCCAAGGAAGGCTACGTGCCGATCACCGCCGCCGAGTACGTGACCGGGAAGATCGACATTCCGGCCGGGAAACACCCGGTCGTGCTGACCTTCGACGACTCGTCGCCGTCGCAGGTCACCCTCGACGGGACCGGCACCCCGGCCAAGGACACGGCGGTGGCGATCCTGCTCGAAGCCGGCGCGAAGCACCCGGGCTTCCGCCCGGTGGCCACCTTCTACGTGACGCGCGACATGTTCGGCAAGAGCAGCCCCGCCGAGCAGGCGCAGATCGTCGCCTGGCTGAAGCAGCACGGCATGGAGCTGGGCAACCACACGAAAGACCACACCAACCTGATGGGCAAGCCCAAGCAGGTCGTGCTCGACGAGGTCACCGCCGGGCACAAGCTGATCACCGACCTCAACGGCGGCGAGGTCGTCACCTTCGCCCTTCCCTACGGCAACCAGCCGAAGACCAAGGAGTGGGCGCTCAAGGGCTCCGACAAGGGGGTGAAGTACAACTACTCCGGCGTGTTCCTGGCGGGCTACATGCCGGCCCAGTCGCCGTTCAGCGGGGCGTTCGACCCGCTGGGCATCCCGCGCATCCGGTCGATGGACAAGAAGGGCGACTGCGCGAAGTTCTGCTCCACGGGGTGGCTCGACTGGCTGCAGTCGAACCCGGGCGAGCGCTACACCAGTGACGGCGACGCGCGCACGGTCGCGTTCCCGAAGTTCCAGGAGACGATGCTCGCGCCGAGCGCCAAGACAAAGGCACTCGCCTATTAAAAGATCATCTTTCCATCAAGATCGCCTAAGTCCGGTCTGTCCGGGGATCGTAGTGGGAATTTCGCCCCCATGCGGACATATATGGTCGTCGGCCTCGGATTCGGGCTGGCGCTGATCACCGGGTCGGCGGCCTTCGCCGACTCGGCGGATAGAAAGCACGGCCACCAAGCCGTGAAGGACAGGCACCACAAGCACGTACAGGAGAACAAGCAGCACGGGCGCCCGACCGTGCACCGTGACCACACACGGGACCGGCGCCCGGCTGCCGCCCGCGCCCACGGCATCGCCGAACGCCGCGCGACCTCCGGCGCCGCCAACCGGCAAGCGGCCCTCGGCACCGCCGCCCGCCGCACGACCGCCGCCGCCGCGAACTGGCAAGCGGCCCTCGCCGCCGCCCAGCACCGCGCGCAGTACGGCACGACGACCGGCCGCGCGGCCTCGGTCACCGCGAACCAGCAGGCGGCCTACGCCGCCATGCAGCAGCGCGCCGCCCTGAATGCGGCGCACGGGCGTGCCTTCACCCGCACGGCGAACCAGCGCGCGACGAACGCCACGACGCAGCGGCGCGCGGCCCCCGGTGCGACGACCGGGCGAGCCGTCACCGGCGCGGCCATTCAGCGCGCGACCCACGCCACCGTGAACGGGCGCGCGGCCCTCGGCCACCGCCACGCCGAGGCGAACCACCGGCGCTCGACGGCGGCCCGCAGGTACCCCGACGGCCGAGACGGCCGCCGGCAGATGCGCTTCCGCTACACCGACCGCCCGGAGGCGCACGCCCGCCACTTCGAGGCGCCCGGCGACCGGCAGGACGCCCACGCGCGACATCACGACGGCCACGGCGACCGCACCCGCCACCACGACATGCACGGCAGACACCACGACGCGCAGGGCAGGCACCACCACGCGCTCGGCGAGCACCGCGACATGCACGACCGCCACCGCGACTCGCGCAACCGCCACCACGACGTACAGGACAGGCACCACCACGCGCTCGGCGAGCACCGCGACCTGCACGACCGCCACCGCGACTCGCGCAACCGCCACCACGACGCGCACGGCCGCCACCGCGACATGCAGGACAGGCATCACGACCTGCGCAACCATCACCACGAACCGCACGACAGACAACGCGACATGCACGGCCGTCACCGCGACACACACGGCAGGCACCGCGACATGCACGGAGGCCGCCACGACGCCCACGGCCGCCACCACGAGCATCCGGTCGCTCATCACGACCACGTCCACGGGCACCCGGGTCACCAGGCCCATCACGCCGTCCACCACGGAGGCAACCACGCCCACCCGGCCGCCCACCACCGCCACCACCGCCAGGCCCCCCGTCGCCCCGAGGTCATGAAGTTCGGCGACAAGAGTCACCAGATCCGCGCCATGAAACAGCGCCTGCGGGAGCTCGGCTTCGACTCCGGCGTCGACGACGGCCGCTACGGCGAGACGACCCGCTACGCCGTCTGGGCCTTCCAGAAGGTCAACGGCCTGCCCATGACCAACCGCATCGACCGGAACACCATGTGGGCGCTGCGCCACCCGCGTCGTGTCAAGCCGCTGGTCCGCCCCAAGGCCACGAACCGGGTCGAGATCGACGTCCGGCGGCAGTTGATGACCATCTGGCGCGACGGCAAGCCCGACCTCACCACGCACATCTCCACGGGCGCGAACCGGTCGTACTGCGACAACGGTCACTGCGGCTTCGCCCGCACCCCCGTCGGCGACTTCCGGGCGGGGACGCGGGCGCCGGGATGGACGACGAGTCCGCTGGGCACGATGTTCAACTCGATCTACTTCAACGGCGGCATCGCCATGCACGGATCCTCGGAGGTACCGAAATATCCGGCCTCACACGGATGCATCCGGATTCCGATCCACACCTCGAAAATCGTCTACGCCATGGTCACGTCGGGCGAACCGGTCTACGTCCGTGGCGCGCAGAGCAAGTACACCTAAGGCGGTCAGTTCTGATAGGGATCGTGCTCGGCGAGGAGCCGGTCGAGTCTCGCCTGGTCGACCCGGGCCACCACGGCCGACTCCTCCTGCCGGTCGCGCACCACCTTGGCCAGCGTGAACGACGCGGTCACCAGGTAGAAGACCCCGACGGCGAAGAACGACCTGATCCAGGCGTCGACGGGCAGGTAGGCGACCCCCAGCGTGAGGGCGCCGAGCGCCAGCCCGAACGAGATGACGGACTGCGCGAAATAGGCGGATGTGGTCTTGTTTGGCACGGGCTTGTTCATGGGGCAATGCTGGAGGCCCAGCCCGGGGCCGGGCCTGAGCCCCCCATCCCAAGTTACCGGTGAGTAGCACATGAGTATCCGCACCGATCTCCGCGCCTACGCCCTCACCCTCCCCGAGGCGTTCGAGGACTTCCCCTGGGAGGACGACGCCGTCGTCAAGGTGAACAAGAAGATCTTCCTGTTCCTCGGTTCCGAAGAGCGGGCCACGGGCTTCGGCGTGAAGCTCGTCGTCGCCCACGGACACGCGCTCAGCGTGCCGGGCGCCATCCCGAGCCGCTACGGCCTGGGCCGGTCGGGCTGGGTGACCGTCCCCTACGACGCCGATCTGCCCGAGTTCGACGTGCTGCGGGACTGGGTCGAGGAGAGCTACCGGCTCGTCGCGCCGAAACGTCTCGGCAAGTTGCTCTGACCCAGATGACAACCTAATGTTGTCGATATGGAGCCATCAGAGTTACTCGCCCGCGCACGCAAACGCGCGGCCAACCCCTCTGACCCGCTGGACACCCTGGCCGCAGCCAACGAGCTGAGCCAGGAGATGACCCGCGACGCCGACGCCCTGATCGATCTGGCGGTCCGCGACGCCCGCGCCGCGGGCACCTCCTGGACGGCCATCGGCGACCGCCTCGGCGTGTCGAAGCAGGCCGCCCGTAAGCGCTTCACCCGCAACTTCACCCACCCGTTCTCGGCCCGCAAGACGCGGCGCGCGGCGGCCTGCTCGTTCTGCCGCAAGCCGCCGAACCCGCATTTGCACATGGTCTACGGCGAGGGCGGCCGGATCTGCGCCGAGTGCGTCGCCCTGGCCGCCGAGATCGTCGCCGACAAAGCGAAGACGCGTTAGGTGACCGTCACCCGGCGCTGGTAGCGCTCGTCCCGCCAGATGCCCTTGCCGATGATCTCGGCGAGGGTGTCGGCGGCGTCGTACACGTCGACGTAGCGCAGATAGAGCGGGGTGAACCCGAACCGCATGATGTCGGGGGCCCGGAAGTCGCCGTGCACCCCGTGGTCGAGCAGCGCCCGCATGATCGGGTAGCCGTGGTCGTGCCGGAAACTGATCTGGCTGCCGCGCCCCGCAGGGTCGCGCGGGGTGGCCAGGTCGAGCCCGAGGGGCTCGGTCAGCGCGATGAAGAGCTCGGTCAGCGCCACGCTCTTGGCCCGCACCGACCTGATGTCGACCTTGCTCCACAGGTCCAGCGACGCGGCGAGCGCGCTCATCGACAGGATCGGCGGGGTGCCGGCGCCGAAGCGGCGCACGCCGTCGGCGGGCCGGTAGTCGGCCTCGAAGGCGAACGGCGCGGCGTGCCCGTGCCAGCCGCGCAACACCGACTCGGCCTCCGCCAGGTGCGCGGGCGCGCAGTAGAGGTAGGCCGGCGCTCCGGGCCCGCCGTTCAGATATTTGTACGTGCACCCGACCGCGAAATCGGCCGCGCCCACCTCGACGGGCAGCGCCCCGGTGCTGTGGCAGAGATCCCAGATGACCAGCGCCCCGGCGGCCTGCGCCGTCGCGGTGTCGGCCGCCATGTCGCGCAGCGCGCCGGTCCGGTAGTCGACGTGCGACAGCAGCACCACGGCGACGTCGTCGTCGAGGCAGTCGGCCAGGGAACCTTCCGGACCGAAATCTCGCACGTTCAGGTCGAAGCCCGCCGCGAGACCCTGGACGGCGTACCGATCGGTCGGAAAGCCCTCCGACTCCACCACAACGGTCCGGCGGCCCGGACGCAGCCGGACGGCGGCCGACATCAATTTGAAGATCGAGACCGAGGTCGACTCCCCGGTGAGCACCGTGCCGGGCCCGGCGCCGATCAGATTGGCGATCCGGTCGCCGATCACCTCGGGCAGGTCCCACCATCCGGCGGTGTTCCAGCTCTGCCCCAGGTCACGCCCCCATTCGGCGGTGACGGTGTGGGAGACGGCCTCGATCGTGCGCCGCGGCAGCGCGCCGAGCGAGTTGCCGAGCATGTAGACCACGTCGTCCGGCAGGACGAACTCCGCACGGAAACCGCGAAGGGGGTCGGCGGAGTCGAGCGCGGCACAGCCGGCGCGGGTGATGCTCATGCCAGACATCATCTCCAGAAATATCCTGACTCGGCAGCCCAATGCGTCACCAAGGGTCGGCTTCCCAAGGGGCCACCTTCTGGTGACCGTTTCCGGCTAAGTTCTTTGTTGTTTTTCTCCCTGACCGAAAGTGCCATGGGGCGTCCGGAACGACGGGCCTGATGGATGCCAAAAAGGACACAGTCATGTTGCTGGCGTGGGCTCTATGGGGACATGTCGTCATCGCCACCCTCTTGACCATTCCGGCCGGATGGGGTGTCGCCCACCTGCTCACTCGGTTCCGGGAGCGTTCCAACCACCCGGAACCTGCGCGGACGGCGTACGCGGACGTCTTCATCGTGATCGGCACGGCGCCCTGGCTCTGGATGATCCTCACTCCCGGTGACCCCTCGGCTCCTGACCGGGCGGTCGGTCTGGTCCCGTTTCACGATCTTGCACAGGTAGTGACCGGGCCGGCCGCGACGGCGTTCGTGCAGGTCGGAGGCAATCTTCTGGTGTTCGCCGCACTGGGCGCGCTTTTGCCCCTCAGGTCTCAAAAGTTGGCTCGTTTGAAGATCGTCGCGGCCGTCGCGGCGGCCGGATCTCTTACCGTCGAGTTACTTCAATACGGCCTGGAGCTCCACCGTGTGTCGTCGGTCGATGACATTCTGCTGAACACAATAGGGGCGGTCCTGGCTGCGGTCATGACTCAGCGTTGGTGGGCACGGTGAATAGCGGCTAGGACCGTTCCAGGGTAACGGGCTGCACTAACCGCTGAAGATCGCCACAGGGGCACGATCCGCTCAAATTAGGCTCGGGACCAACCATTCTCTCTGTGCGATCGTGGACAAGACGGGGCAAGTTCTCTGGAGACGCTAACCCCCCGTTGGTGACAGAGGGTGATCAAACGTGACCGAGTCCCCGGTGCATCACGAGCCCCCCATTTACCGGCGTATCGCCGACCGGCTGCGCACGCAGATCCTGTCCGGCGAACTCCGTGATGGGGAGCGGCTACCGGGCGAAAACGCCCTCATGACCGAGTACGGCATCGCCCGCGCCACCGCACGGCAGGCGCTGGCCGTACTCATCAATGAGGGCCTGGCTGTTCCGCGGCGAGGTTCGGGGGTATACGTGAGACTCTTTCGACCCATCAGACGGCATGGGTCACGACGTCTGTCCCGTGAACAGTGGGGGCAGGGGCGGGCGATCTGGGATTCCGACACCCGGGGGCGTGCCTACACCGTGGACGAGGTCCACATCGAACGGTTGCCGGCGAGCGAGGACATCGGGCGCGTCCTCGACGTCGACGAGGTGTGGATCCGCCGAAGGCGCTACAACGTCGACGGCAGGCCCGTCCAGCTGGCCGTCTCCCACTTCCCCGCCGACCTGGTGGAGGGAACCGCCATCACCCTGCCCGACACCGGCCCCGGCGGCGTGTACGCCCGCCTGGGCGACCTCGGCTACCTCCCGGCCCACTTCACCGAGGAGTTACGCGCCCGCATGCCCCAGCCCCAGGAGGCCGAGCTCCTCCATCTGCCGCCGGGCAACCCGATCATCGTCGTCGTGCGCACGGCGTACACCTCGGGAGGCATACCAGTTGAGCTGAACGAGATGACACTCGACGCCGCGTCGTATGTACTCCAGTACGACTTCGATGCGTAGTTCAACTTGAAAAATCGGACGATAGGTGGACCTGTCCTCCCAGGATCTTGTCTTCTCTAGAGATGTCCCGCACCTTGATAGAGAGACGTCAAGGAGATCGGGGTACACCCGGGGCGGCTCGGCGAGGGAAAGGTGGGCAGATGTCCTTTGACCGGCATCTTGCCGAAATTGCCCGCGAGTATCCGGAATGGACTATCTGGCGGAGCGATGCGGGACGGTGGTGGGCAACCCGCCACCATCCCCTGAGTTCCGCACAGCGGGAGGCCGGCTGCGCGATGACCATCGACGCGGACGAGCCGGAGGGATTACGCCAGTTGTTACGCGACCAGGAGGAACGTGCCAACACGGCGGATCCATGACATGTCCCCACCAGAAGCGCGGAAGCCTCCGACCCTATCGGGGGCGGAGGCTTCCGCTTTCCATGAATAACCACAGACCCCCGTGGGGGCGCTTTCCACTGGTGCCAGCCAACGACGAGGCGCTCTCACGGGGCACCACACCGGCCGCCGACGAAGCCGGCCGGAGTCGATCAGCGGGTACGACCGGCAGCCGCCCCCGCTCATGAACGGCGATGGGCCCGCCGCCACCCCATTGGCGGGCCCATCTCCACTGCATCACGCGCCGCGGGCATCCATCGGAGGCAGCCCGCGTCGCAGGTCCACCGGCGCGGCCACGACGGCCGGGTCGTGATCGACGATCACGTGCTCGTCATCGGAGTCATCCTCCTCGGCGGCCTGATCGGCCAGCACAGCGGGACCGGCGGCGGCCGGGGAAGGCGCGGCTGCCGGCTGCGCGGCCGGCGCCGGAACCTCGTCCTCGTCGACCTGCTCGGCCCGCTCGACGGGGAGCTCCTCGTCGATCGACGGAGCCGGCGGCAGCACCGACGCCTCGTCGATCAGCGCACCGGCGGCCTGCTCGCGGTGCAGCAGGTCACCCAGCACGGCGCCGATCTCGTTCAGGCGGCGCATCACCTCGGTGTGGGTGTCGGTCAGATAGACCACACGCCGCCCGGTGTGCTCGTCAAGGTATCCCGCACGCTGCTTGGCCGAAGTCAAGGTCTGCTCCGACACCGCGTTGGCGTCGGCGACCAGCTTCTCGGACTCCAGCGTCGCGGCGGTCACCCGCCGGTCGGCCTCGGCCCGCGCGTCCCGCAACGTCTCCTCGGCCTCGGCGTTGGCCGTCGCCACCTTCTCCTCCGCCTCGGCGCCGGCCTGCGCCAGCAGCCGCTCGGCCGACGCGGTCGCGTCGTGGATGCGCCGCTCGGCCTCGTCCTGCGCCGCCGCCCGGATGGAGTCGGCCTGCTCCCGCGCCGTCGACACCACGCGGTCGGCCTCGGTCGCCGCCTGGTCGCGCATCTGCGACGCCGCGCTCTCCGACGCCTCCTTGTTGGCACGCGCCTCTTCGTGGGCCAGCTTGAGAATCTGGCTCAGCCGCTCGCCCAGCTCATCGGGGCTCTGCGGAGCCTCGGTCAGCTTCCGGCGGGCCTCGGCGAGCTCCAGCCGGCTCTGCTCGGCCTGGTCGATGGTACGTGCCAGACGCTCCTCGAGATCACGGATCTGGTTCCGGGTGCGGATCATGTAGTCGTGCACCTGACGGCGGCTGTATCCACGCATGACGACTTCGAACGAGTCGTCGCTCATGAGGTCGGGGAAACTGTCAGTCTGGTTCGTCATGAAGAGCCTTGGGGGAGATGGCGGGAAGACGTATCAAGACACGACTTTCCTGCTATCAGCGTCAACCTGCAACCCGAACCTGGTTATTGCCCGCGCCTCAGTCTGACCCGCGCAGGGCCGCCGCCAGCGCCGACCGCGAGGTGATCTCCAGCTTGGGGAAGATCCGGTAGAGGTGGGAGCCGACGGTCCGGTGGGACATGTAGAGCTTCTCGCCGATCTCCCGGTTGGTCAGGCCGTCGGCCGCCATCTGGGCGATCTGGAGCTCCTGGGCGGTGAGGACGTCGCGGGCGTCACCGGTGCGGCGGCGGCCGCCCTCGCCTGAGGCGCGCAGCTCCTGCCAGGCCCGCTCGCTCCACGGGATGACGCCGAGCGCGTCGAACGTCTCCCTGGCCGTGCGCAGCGGCGTCCGCGACTCGGCCGTGCGCCGCCGGCGGCGCAGCCATTCGCCGTAGGCCAGCTGCACCCGCGCCCGGGCGAAGGGCAGGCGGCGCAGGTCGGCGTCGAGGGCGGCGGTGTAGAGGGCCTCGGCGGCGTCGTCGTCGGCCAGCACGGCCCTGGCGTAGCGCAGGTCGGCGTGCAGGGCGGGTGACGGGGTGAGCAGCGCCACCTCCTCCAGCTCAGCCATGATCCCGGTGATCGCCTCGCCCTGGCCGCAGTGCGACGCGGCGTCGGCGAGTTCGGCCACGCTGTAGCAGCGCAGGGCCTCGTGGTAGACGGGGTCGGCGGGGTCGTAGATCCGGCGCAGGTGGTCGTACGCGTCGCCGTAGCGCCTCTCGCCGAGGGCGGCGAGGCCGCGCGCGTGCTGCACGGTCGCCAGCACCGGACGCGCCCCCATCGGCAGGGCCGCCTGCTCGGCCACCGCCGCGAGGTTCTCCATCCGGTCGGGGTTGCCGCGCAACGCGGCGACCACGGCGCCCGAGGCGTGGGCCATGGCGTGCATCAGCGGCAGGGACGTCTCCTGGGCCAGCCGGGCGGCCTCCTCGGCGGCCGACATCGCCACGCCGAGATCGGCCAGCCGGGCCGCGCTGAACGCCTGGGCCCCCAGATCACGGCACATGTGGCTGAGCCGGCCCTGCACGCGCAGGCGCGGCAGGGACAGGGCGCAGAACTCCTCCGACAGGTCGAAGGCCCCCACCGTCAGCGCCGAGCTGCCGAGCAGCCGGGCCGCCCGCCAGCCGTCGGGCCGGTCGGCGGCCAGCCGGCGGAGCCGCTCGATCACCACCCGGCCGCGCTCGATCGGGGCCGCGTACGCCAGGATCGAGAGCAACCAGCCGTCGTGCTCGTCGACGGGCAGGCTCTCGGCGGCGGTCACGACGAGTTCCCGCGATTCTGCGTCGGTGTGGGCCCAGAAGCACCGCAGGGACGCGCTCGACAGCAGCTTCATCGCCAGTTCGAGCTCGCCCTCCTTCGCCACGGTCCCGGCGAGGTCGACCAGGGAGCGAACTGCGGCGGCGTCGTCGCGGACGTCCTCTTCGAAGCTTTCGCGGATCCACACGACGCGGGCGCGCTGGCGGAGCGACAACGTCCAGGGCTCGGCCTCGGTCACCAGCCGGGTGGCGAGGTCGCGGCGGCCGGCCTCGGCCCCCCATTCGGCCGCGTGGACCAGCCGTTCGCGCCGGTGGCCGGGGTCGACGCTGAGCCGGGCGGCCCGTTCGAGGCCCTCGACCGCCGACAGCAGATCTCCCCGCCGCCGGGCCCGCCGGGCCGCCGTCTCCAGCTCGGCCGCCATCTCCTCGTCGGGACGGTTGGTCGAGGCCGCCCGGTGCCAGCGGCTGCGGTCGGGGTGGCCGGCCAGGACCTCGGCCAGGGCGGCGTGCGCGGCGTGCCGCCGGGACCGGCTCGCCTCCTGCTGGATGGCCGAGCGCATGAGCGGGTGGCGGAACCAGACCACGGTCTCGTGGAGGTCGACCAGCCGGACGGCCACCGCGGGCGCGAGGTCGTCGGCGGTCACCTCCGTGCCGAGGATCAGCGTGGCGGCGTCCATCGCCTCGCACAACGCGGTCGAGTCGTTGACCGCGACCACCAGCAGCAGGGTGCGGGTGACCGACGGCAGGCCCGACAGGCGGGCGGTGAAGGTCTGCTCCAGCCGGGAGGTCAGCGGGAGCCGTCCGGGCTCCGGCCGCAGCGTCTCCACGGCGATCGGCAGTTCGACCAGGGCCAGCGGGTGGCCCGCCGCCTCCCGGAGCACCCGGGCACGCGCCTCCGGCGTCAGGGCGGGGCTGCGGGCCTCCAGCAGGGCGGTGGCGGCGTCGTCGTCGAGCCGGTCGAGGACCAGCTCGGGGAGCCCCGCGACCTCCAGTGGGCTCTGCGACCCGTCGCGGAGCGCGGCCGCCAGCAGGATCGGCGCGGCTTCCAGCCGCCGCGCGACGAAGGCGAGCACCTCGGCGGTCGGCCGGTCGAGCCAGTGCACGTCGTCGGCCAGCAGGAGCACGGGCGTGCGATTGGCCGCCTCGCTCAGCAGGTTCAGCGTGCCGAGGGCCACGAGGAAGAGCTCCGGTGTCCCGGCCTCGATCAAGCCGAACGCGGCCCCCAGGGCGTCGCGCTGCGGCGCGGGCAACTCCGCGATCTCGGCCTGGAACGGCAGCAGCAGCCGGTGCAGACCGGCGAACGGCATCCGGGTCTCCGCCTGCGCCCCGGCCGTCCGCAGGATCCGCATGCCCCGCGCGGCGGCGGTCGCGGCCGCGTCGAGCAGCAGGGCCGACTTCCCGATCCCGGCGTCGCCCCGGATCAGGATCGCCGCACCGCCGTCGCGGACCCCGTCCACGAGATCAGTGAGACGTCCCCGCTCAAGCTCACGCCCGAAAAGTGCCTCGTTAGGCAGTTTTGGTGGCATATGTGACTAGTTTCGCCTCGGATCGGAGTCCTGTCCAACCGGCCTCAGTCGGTGACGCAGTCACGTGACGCATGCGCCGCAGATCCGGCCGTTTCTAGCTTAGGGCCGCAGAAACCCGTCCATTTCTTGGAGAACGCCATGCCCAAAAAGCTTCTGCTGGCCGTCGCGCTCGCCGCGCTGGTCCCCGCCATGACCACGCCCGCGTTCGCCTCGACCGGCCACCACGAGCACCAGGCCAAGCCCACCGTCATCCTGGTCCACGGCGCGTTCGCCGACGCGTCGAGCTGGACCAAGGTCGTCGCCAAGCTCCAGACGGCCGGCTACCCGGTGATCGCGCCCGCCAACCCCCTGCGGAGCCTCAAGGACGACTCCGACTACGTGTCGAGCGTGATCTCCACCGTGCCGGGGCCGGTGATCCTGGTCGGCCACTCCTACGGCGGCTCGGTCATCAGCCAGGCCGCGAGCGGCCACACCAACGTCAAGGCGCTGGTGTACGTCGCCGGCTACGCCCCCGAGGTCGGCGAGTCGGCCCTCGACCTCACCGGCAAGTTCCCCGGCAGCCAGCTGCCCACCAGCCTGCTCACCCGCGACTACCCGGGCGGCACCGACGTCTACGTCGACCCGGCCAAGTTCCGCGCCGCCGTGGCCGCCGACCTGCCCGCCCGCGACGTTGCCCTGATCGCCGCGACCCAGCGTCCGGTCTCCTACGCGGCGCTCGACGCCAAGGCCACGACGGCGGCGTGGAAGAAGATCCCGTCGTGGTACCTCGTCTCGGGCGCCGACCAGGCGATCCCGACCGCGGCCCAGAAGTTCATGGCCAAGCGCGCCGGGTCGCACACCGTCGAGGTCAAGAGCGCCTCGCACCTGATCCTGGTCTCCCACGCGGAGGCCACCGCCGACCTGGTCACCGCGGCCGACCGCGCCACCCGGTAGTCAGCTCACCAGCGGCGGGCCCGGGCGTGCCGGCGGGCCTTGTCCATGTAGCGATCGGGGGTCTCGGCGAAGGTCGCGACGTCGTCTTCGTCGAGATCTCTGATGATCTTCGCCGGGCTGCCCGCCAGCAGCACCCCGCCGGGGAACTTCTTGCCCGGCGTGACCAGCGCGCCCGCCGCCACCAGCGTGCCCGCGCCGATGTAGGCGCCGTTCAGCAGGATCGCGCCGATGCCGATCAGGGCGCCCGTCTCCACGTAAGCGCCGTGGACGACCGCCTTGTGGCCGACGCTGACCCTCGGTTCGAGGACCGCCGGGAAGCCCGGGTCGGCGTGCAGGCAGCACAGATCCTGGACGTTGCACTGCGCGCCGACCTCGATCGACTCGTCGTCTCCCCGGAGCACGCTGCCGTACCAGACGTTCGCGTGCGTGCCGACGCGGACGCGGCCGGCCACGACCGCGCCCGGCGCGATCCACGCCGTCGGGTCGATCGACGGCAGGTCGTCGTCCAGAGCGAACACCTCAGCCAACCCAGGCCCCCGTGGTGAAGTTTCCTACGTTGATCGCCATGACCGGCGCCGCCACCGCGACATACGCCATGAACGCCCATTTGTTGCGCGCCGCGGCGATGCCGATCCCGATGTAGAGCGGCCACCACAACAACGATGCCCGCCCGACCGACATGTAGAACGAGGACATCGCCAGCAACGCGACCGCCTGGGGCGCCAGGTAGGCGAACTCGGCCCATCTGCGCCGCACCAGCTGCCAGACGATCAGGACGACCAGCACCAGCGCAGCGAGGATCTCCTCACGATACGACGTGGCGAGCACCGGCTCCTCCAGCGACCGATTCCAGGTGTTCGTCAGCACCTCGATCGGTTCGACGGGATAGCGCCCCCAGTACTGCGCCTGGGCCGCGTTCCAGGCCATCCAGTCGCCGACCCTGACCTTCAGGAAGATCATGTACGCCAGCACCGGCAACCCCGGCACCACGAGCCAGAAGATCTTCCGCCAGTCGGCGCGCAGCCCCTTCTCAGAGACCAGGAACATCACCGCCAGGCCCAGCGCGAGGAACAACCCGGTGATCCTGATCGACGACGCGAACGCCGCGCAGACGGCCGCCCACTCCCAGCGGCCCTGACGGGCGAACAACCAGGCCGGGATCGCCAGCGCCAGGAACGGGGCCTCGGAGTAGCCCGCCCACATGAACACCGCCCACGGCGACAGGAAGAACGCCAGCACCGTCCAGGTGCCGGTCCCCTCCTTGTACGACTCGCTCAGCCGCGACAGGAACACGGCGACCACCGCGCTGCCCACGACCGACACCAGCACGATCAGCAGGTCGTAGTTGGGCACCAGCCAGTTGAGGTCGCGCAGCAGCAGCGGCAGCCCGGGGAAGAACGCCACCAGCTTGGGCGCGTCGGTCATGCCGGGAGAGCCGTCGTACCCGTACTGGGCGATCGTGATGAAGTTCTCGGCGTCCCACGGCGTCAGCCGGTCCAGGAGCGGCGCCTCGGTCCGGCCGGGGGCGGCCAGGACCATGTAGACGTACGTCGCGACGTGCCAGAAGAACCAGATGCCCAGCGCCGTCAGGTCGCCGGGCTGGCCGAGCCATCTCCGCCTCGCGGTGGGAGCGTTTTCCGGCTGGTCCGCGTCGGTCTTGGCCTGCTGGGTCTCCGTCACGAAGACCATCGAAGTGGAACAACAGCGGACATGCCAAGAGGTCACGCCGCGAGTCCCCCGGCTTATAGCCGTTTATCCAGCTCAGGTGGGTGAAAGTTTCACATGTTCTAGCATGTGGCTCGTGCAGTTTGACGGTTTCGCGGCCGTGGAGCAGGACGTCCGGGCGATGGTGGCCGACCCCCAGTGGTCGCTCCGCCGGATGGAGTCACGCGCCGAGGCGCTCGCCCGCCGGGGCCTGTCGGCCCGCGACGGCTCGTGCTGGATCTTCGGGCTGGGCGCGCGCTGGTACCGGCGCGACGCCGACGGCCAGTGGATGCTGGCTCCGCCCCCCGCCGAACCCGGGGTGCGCAACACGTGTGTACGCGTCAATCCCGCCATCCCGTGGTGGCTGGTGCCGCAGGGCCCCGACTTCGCGGCCGACCGGGGGTCGACACAGGGATTCGTCGGGCCCGACGTGCTGCCCGAGGTCGCCGAGCGGATCCGGGCGATCCTGGCCGCCCACCGGGGGCTGAGCCAGGACGACTTCCCGCTCGTCCCGGGCCCGCTGAAGGAGCTGTTCGCCCCCGAGGTGACCTCGCCCGTCGCGACGGTGTGGGGCGTGATCATGTGGTGCGCCTACGCGCCGGCCTTCGACGGCAACGAGCAGCTGCTGACCATGTTCGGCGAGTTCCTGGGCAGGCCGCTGCCGGGCGACGACTGGGTCAGGTGGTTGCCGGGGGTGCGGCTGGAGTCGTGGCTGGAGCCGTACCGGGAGAGGCTGGCCGCCGGAGCGCCCGAGACGGCGCTGCGCCTGGCCGGGCTGGCGGCGGAGGTCGCGACCGTGCTGAGCGACGACCCGCGTTTCCGGCCGCGCGCCCAGGCCCTCACGGTGATGATCGAGCCCCTGCTGCGGCAACCCTGGCTCGACCACGGCCACGTCGATCGGGGGTCAGATCTGGCCAGACACTGGCTGCACCGGTTGCCACCCCATCTGACCAGTACGACCATCCACGAGACCGCCCCGAAGGACCACTTCCAGCACACCTTCTACGACCTGACCGAGGCGCTGGGCTACCTGGCCGGCCGGGGCGTCGACCCCCGCATGGCGGCCGCCGGCCTCCTCGCCTGTGACCTGTCAACGGTGGCTGACGCCGAGGTGACAGATGTCTTCCCCCTGCTCGACGACGAGGTGCGCCGGGCCGTCCGGCAGGCCCTTGACGATTCGGCCCACCCGCTGAGGGCCCTGTGGCCCGTCGACGGCGCGCTTCCCGACGTCCTGTCGCCGCCGGGCCGCGAAGCCGCCTCGACACTGCTCGGCGCGGCCTACGCCACAGGTCTGGCATGGTCTGCCATGATCGGCAGGGCGGTGCCGGAAAGAGGATTCCCGTCGGCTTCGGCCGTCTCTGGGAAGTTGATTCACGAGCGGGACGACACGGTTCCTTCGCCGTTGCGGATGCCCGGAAGGCCCGTCTCGGAGATCACCTCGGAGTGGTTGTACCACTCCTGACCGCCAGATCCCCCTTACCCCGCAAAGACCGATAAATCATCCTTTAGCAATCAGGTCTCACCCACCTTGGGAAATTGACCGAATTGTGATCGCGCTTAGCGGGAAATGGTTAGTCGAGGGGGGTCCGGCGGCGGGAATGGTCCCGATGGGCCATGTCGCCGAAACCGACGCGGACGTAACCTCGAAGAGGGTGTGGGCTGCGGAAGGAAGGACGACGCGGTGGGGCACGACGACTTGGACTCCCGGGTCCATGACCGTGTCGCGTTGGACGAAATCGCGCTCTACGCCGAGGTTCTGGAGGCCGTCAACTTCACGGATGACCGACTGACCTTGGAGGAGCTCGACAACGCGCTCGGGTTGCGGACTTCGGCGAGTCGCTGAAGCTGAAGATCACGGTCCCGGGCTTCCGAATTCGGGGGCTCGGGATCTGTTATTCCACGAGGATCAGGCCCGGGAGCGCAAACCATACATCAGATCCTGCCAGCGGGCGGCGATGGCGGTGGCGGCGCGCAGCGAGGCCGATTCGAGCGCCCCGGCGGCCAGCGTCATACGTTTGCGCTCGTCGTCGACCAGCGACAGCAGCGCCCCCGCGTACGCCTCGATCTCCCCGGCCCCCTCGCTGACCAGCACGCTGTCGATCCCGGGCCGCACGAACTGGGCCAGCCCCTTCGGGCCGTCGAAGCCCACGATGGGCACCCCCGTGCTGAGCGCCTCGTTCACGGTCATGCCGAGCACCTCGTGGCGCGACGGGACCGCCACGATCGACGCCTTGGCGAACTCGCCGGGCAGGTCGGGGGTGGTGCCCATGAAGTAGACGTGGTTGTGCAGGCTGAGCTCGGCGACCAGGGCGCGCAGCCGCTTCTCCTCCGAGCCGGCGCCGTAGAGGCGCAACCGCCAGTCGGGCCGTTTGTCGGCGACCATCGCGAAGGCCCTGATCAGCCGGTCGAACGCCTTGTCGGCCACCCACCGGCCGCCGGCGCTGATGATCCGGTTGTCCATGCGCGACCTCGGCCACGGCGCCGCGGGCAGCGGGTCGGGGATGGTGTGCACGCTGAGCTCGTCGTCGAGCAGCCGGGTCCACTCGCCGCGCCCGGCGTCGGTGCTGGTCACCACGGCGTCGAGGCGGGGGTAGTAGCGCTGGACGGGGGTCGGCACGGCCGGCCGCGTCCATTCGCGGGCGATCCTGACCACCTCGCGGGGCGCGTAGCGGGCCGACTGCACGCTCAGGCTGGGCCGGGCGGTGACCAGCACGTCAGACCGGATGGCGCGCAGCGCCCGCCACAGGGCGACCTCGGTGCGCACCTGGCCGCGCGGCAGCAGATGACGGCCGGGCCGGGCGTCGACCAGCCAGCGCAGCCTGATCGCGGGGTCGACGGGGAAGAACGGGGCGTCCCTGGTGCGCTTGACGCTGACCACCTCGACCTGGTGCCCACTGGTGAGGGCGGCCGCGAGGTTCAGCATCGCCCGTATGTCACCGCGCATCCCGTACGCGGACGGCACCAGGAACGTGATCTTCACGCCGCGCCCACCTCGAGCCGGAGATGGTCGGCGGGCGAGAAGCTCGGCTTGATCGGCACTCCGTCGATCTTCGTCGCCGGATAGTGGACGCGGCGGCGCTTGCCCTCCACGTCGTCGAGGAGCGCTCCCAAGGCCATGGGGCCGTCGACCCCGTCGACTTCGAGGGAGGGCTCCCACACCCCTTCGGAGTCGGGGGTGGCGGCAAGGACGTCGCACAGGGAGAGGGCGGCGTGAAACCGTACACCTTGGACCGTGGCAATCGCGGTCACGGTGGCGTCACTGTGCTTCAAGGAGAGCCGGGCGCGGTGGTGCTGGTCGTCGTCTCCCAGCCCCGTGTACGCCAGCAGCCCCGTCACCTCGAACCGGCCCTCGCGGAACCAGACCGCCCGCACGTCGGCCACCGGCTCGGCGTCGGCGATCTTGATGGCCAGGAAGCCGTTGCGGGTGCGGTAGGCGCGGTAGGACATGGTCCGGCGGCCGAGCGCGTAGGCGTCGAGGCGGTGGAGCGAGAAGCCCGGGTCGACGCTCTGCATGCGGGTGCGCGGGCCGCTCTGCTGGAGGTAGGCGTCCCAGCGGCCGGGCGTCAGCTTCAGCCCGGCCAGCGAGACGGCGACGGTGGCGTCCTTGGCGGGGCGGCCCGGGGTCCCGAGCCGCACCTTCCGTTCCGAGCCGGTGCCGCGGTGCCGGAGCACCAGATGCGTGCCCGCCTCCAGCGGATGGTCGATCGCCATCCGCAGGGAGAGCACGTCGGCAAGAGTTACTTCGGCGTCTGTTACGACCACACCCACCGTTCAGCCCCCTCCCCGTTGATTGAGCCAACGTTGAGGTTACCGTGATTCTCCCGTTATGTGGAGAACAGGGTGGCGCGCATGTGGCCCTGACCAGCGGATTCAACAACCGATCAACGAACCAGTCAGCCCTTGATGGATTTGATCAGGAGCTGGGCCACGTCGACGACCTCCAGCGTCTCCTTCGCCTTGCCGGTGTTCTTCTTCTCGTTGATGGCGTCGCCGAGCATCACGAGGCAGAACGGGCAGGCGGTCGACACCGTGTCGGGATCGGTGGTGAGCGCCTCGTCGACCCGCTCGGTGTTGATGCGCTTGCCGATCCGCTCCTCCATCCACATCCGCGCGCCGCCGGCGCCGCAGCAGAACCCTCGGTCCTTGTGGCGGTGCATCTCCTGAGTCGTGACGCCGGGCACCTTGGCCATGATGTCGCGCGGCTGGGAGTAGACCTTGTTGTGCCGCCCCAGGAAACACGGGTCGTGGTAGGTGATCTTCTCCTCGATCGGCGTGATCGGGGTCAGCTTCCCGGTGTCGACCAGATGAGACAACAACTGCGTGTGGTGTACGACCTCGAAGTGCCCGCCCAGCTGCGGATACTCGTTGGCCAGGGTGTTGAAGCAGTGAGGACAGGTGGCCACGATCTTCTTGACCCCGGCCTCGTTGAGCGTCTCGATGTTCTGCTGGGCCAGCATGTTGAACAGGAACTCCATGCCCAGACGGCGGGCCGGGTCGCCCGTGCACGCCTCCATCGGCCCGAGCACCGCGAACTTGACGCCCGCGATGTGCAGCAGTTCGGCGACCGCCTTGGTGGTCTTCTTCGCCCGGTCTTCGAGCGCGCCCGCGCAGCCGACCCAGAACAGGTACTCGGTGTCTTCGGGCATCTTCTCGTCGACGATCTCGACCTCGAAGTCGAGCTCCTCGATCCACTCGGCCCGCTTCATCTCGGGCATGCCCCACGGGTTGCCCTTGTTCTCGAGGTTCTTCAGCATCACGCCGGCCTCGGACGGGAAGGCCGACTCGATCATGACCTGGTAACGCCGCATGTCGAGGATGTGGTCGATGTGCTCGATGTCGACCGGGCACTGCTCGACGCACGCGCCGCAGTTGGTGCACGACCAGAGCACGTCGGGGTGGATGACGCCCTGCTCGCCGACGAGGGGCTTCTCCAGCAGGGCCAGCACGTCCTGACCGGCGTGGGCGCGCTGCTCCTCGCTCATCAGCAGGTAGGGCGCGACCGCGAAGGCGTGGTCGCGCTGGTCGAGGATGAGCATCTTGGGCGACAGCGGCTTGTCGGTGTTCCACGCCGGGCACTGCGACTGGCAGCGGCCGCATTCCGTGCACGTGTAGAAGTCGAGGAAGCCCTTCCAGGTGGTCTCCTCGATCTTGCCTCGGCCGAAGACGTCGGTCTCCGGGTCGGCCTCCTCGAAGTCGAGCACCTTGCCGCCGCTGCGCATCTCCTGGGCCGCGCCCATGCCGTCGGGACGGCGGGAGAACAACACGTTCAGCGGGGCCGTGAAGATGTGCAGGTGCTTGGAGTTGACCACGATCACCGCGAAGACCAGCATCAGGCCGATGTGCAGCAGCAGCGCGATCTCTTCGAGCAGTGACGAGGTCGGCAGGATCCGCGCCAGGAGCTCGGAGACGAACGCCCCCGACTCGTAGGGGAAGTTGCCGGTGTTGATCGCGGCGGCCCGGAACAGGAACAACGACCAGATGATGTTGAAGATCATGAACAGGATCAGCCACGCGCCGCCCAGGTGAGACCCGGAGAACCGGGAGTCGCGGCCGAGCTTCGAGGGCGCGTTCCTGATCCGGATCACGGCGAAGGCGACCAGGCCGAGCAAAGCCGCCAGGGCGATGAAGTCCTGCAGGAAGCCCAGGGCCGGCCACCGGCCGATCAGCGGGATGTGGAAGTCGGGCCGCCCGGTGACGGCGCCCTGGATCATCGCGCCGTACGCCTCGACATAAACGGTCAGCAGAATGAAGAACGCCCACATGACGAAGAAGTGGGCGATGCCCGAGGGCGTCCACTTGAGCAGCTTCTTCTGCCCGAACACCTCGACCAGCTGGGCCTTTATCTCGGCCCCGATGTTCGCGCGGGCGTATTCAATACGTTCGGGCGCCGGCTGGCCCACCGTGGCGAGCCGGTAGAGGAAGCCCACCCGCCTGGCCACCACCGCGATCGTCAGCGCCGTCATCAGCAGCCCGATTATGCAGACCAGCAACATTGGGGCCTCCTCATCGCCATCGTGGTCACCATAATCAGACCCTAGAACAAACCTCTAGAAGGCGCTCCGTCAGGGGTCGACATACCGCTGCAACGTGGGCGCGAGCAGGGCGACCAGCTCATCGGGCGTCGCCGACGCGATCGGCTCGATCTTGACGATATACCGCAGCATCACCACGCCGATCATCTGCCCGAAGGCCGCCTCGATCCTGATCGGATCGACGCCCAGCCCCTGGGCGAGCCGCTGGAGCACCGCCTCGCCGAGGAACTCGCGCACCATCGTGGCCGCCTGCTCGTTCGACATCGCCGACCTGATCATCGCGATGATCGGCGCCCGCCGGTCTTCGTCGGAGGCCACCGTCAGGATGAACCTGATCAGCCGCTCCCCCATCTCCTCGCGGGGCCCGGCCAGGATCATCGGCACCGCCACGCTCGGCTCCACCGGGAACTGCATCGCCGCGACGAACAGGCCCTCCTTCGTGTCGAAGTAGTGGTGGACCAGGGCCGGGTCGACGTTCGCCTCCCGGGCGATGCCCCGGACCGTCGCCTTGTCGAACCCCTTCTCCGCGAAGACCCCCCGGGCCGCGGTGATGATCTCACCGCGGGTGTCGAGGGATCCGGGCCGTCTGCCGGGCCTGCGCCGCCGCTGTTCCGTCATCCGGCGGGCTCTTTCCGGCCGACCGCGAGGTAAACGCGCATCGGCACGACAAGATCACCACCAGGGCAGACACGCAGGAGTTCCGCCCGCTCGCGCTCGATCAGCTCGTCGGCCCGGGCCGGGTCGAGCCGGGCCATGTAGGAGTGGGAGCGCAGGTTGGTCAGGAACAGGTCGAGCCGCACGTGCCGCGTCCAGTGGATCCACCGGTCGCGGACGTCGAGCCCGCCGTCGGTCATCGCCCGCGCGATGGCCGGCAGGTCCCGGCCCTCGGGGCCGGTGTAGCCCGGCACGTCGGACAACCTGATCTGACACTCGGCCAGCCAGCCGGCCTTGCCGGTGTCGACGGAGTTCCACCATCCGGCGACGGCCCTGCGGCTGACCCGCTTGGCCTCCTCGATCGACCGCGCCGGGTCGAGCCAGTGCCACGCCTGGGCGTAGGTCACCAGATCGGCCGAGCCGTCGCGGAAGGGCAGCACGTTGCCGTCGGCCAGGACGGACGCGCCGTCGTGGTAGGCCAGCATGTGCCCGGCCAGATCGGCGGCGACCACCCGGGCGCCCCGCCGCTGCATGCCCCGGGAGGAGATGCCGGTCCCGGCGCCGACGTCGACCACGGTGGCGCCGTCGAGCGTCGTCTCGGACAGTTCGGACAGGGCGTCGTAGAGCGCGGCGGGGTATTCCGGTCGGGCCGCGTCGTACGCCTCGGCCACCCTGGGCGCGTCGAAGACCAGGTGACTCATGGGGTTGTAGCGCTCATTTCCTCGCGGACGAGGCGGCGAAGTTGAGCCGGGCGAAGGCCAGCGCCTCGGCCAGGTCGTCGATCCGCTCGGTGCGGGTCGCCGCTCTCCGCGTGTTGATCTCCAGCACGATCAGCCCACCATAGCCCGCGTTGGCGAGGCGCTCCAGCATCGGAGCGCAGGGCTGGTTGCCCCGTCCCGGAACGAGGTGTTCGTCCTTGTTCGTGGTGCCGACGCCGTCGGCCAGGTGGAGGTGGGCCAGCCGGTCGCCCAGCTTGGTGGCCATCTCCATGGCGTCGGATCCGGACACCGCCGTGTGGGACAGGTCGAGGGTGACATGGGGGAAGTCGTAGTCGAGGGGGTTCCAGTCGGGCGAATAGGGCACGACCTCGTTGCCCCGGGCCCGGAGGGGGAACATGTTCTCGACCGCGAAGACCACGTCGGTCTCGTCGCGCATGCGGGCCAGCCCGATCTCGAAGTCTCGGGCGTAGTCACGCTGCCAGCGGAAAGGGGGATGCACCACGACGGTGCCGGCGCCCAGCCGCTCGGCCGCGGCCTGCGCCTTGCGCAGCTTGAGCCACGGGTCCTTGCCCCACACGCGCTGGGTGACCAGCAGACAGGGCGCGTGGATCGCGAGGATGGGCAGCTCGTAGTGGTCGCGGAGACGCTGGAGCACGTCGACGTCCTGACTGACCGGATCCTGCCCGACCATGATCTCGACGCCGTCGTAACCCAGACGTGCCGCGAGCTCGAAGGCGTCGGGGGTTCGCTCGGGATAGACCGATGCGGTCGACAACGCGATCTTCGCATTCGGCACCCGGACGACCTCGCTCCTTCCGATATATGTACGCTCGCCACGGCTCTTGCTCACCATGCCAGCCTAAGCGGGCGTGTGTCCGGTCGAGGCGAACCTAGGGTTGCGTCATGGCCAGCATCGTCAAGGGCGCCGTGCCCAGCCCCAACATCTGGAACACCCCGCAGGTCTACGAGCTGGAGAACCACGCGGTCGACCCCGACCGGCGGGTCGAGTCGGCGATGCGCGCGCTCCGCCCGTGGACCGGCGCGACGGTCCTCGACATCGGCTGCGGCACCGGCTACCACCTGCCCGCCCTGGCTTCGGAGGCGTCGTCGGTGATCGGCGTCGAACCCCACGGCGACCTGGCCGCCCTGGCCCGCCGCCGCTGCGCCCGGGTGCCCAACGTGACCGTCCACACGGCGACCGCCCAGGAGATCCCCCTGCCCGACCACTCGGTCGACGTGGCGATGGCCCGCTGGGCCTACTTCTTCGGCCCCGGCTGCGAACCGGGCCTGGCGGAGCTGTCGAGGGTGCTGCGCAAGGGCGGCGCGGCCTTCGTCGTGGACCTCGACGCGACCCGAGGCTCTTTCGGACGCTGGTTCCAGGCGACGGTCCCGACCTACTCCCCGGAGGCCGTGGAGGCGTTCTGGGCCCGGCAGGGGTGGTCTCGGCAGGAGCTCGACCTGCGCATGGTCTTCGAACGCCGGGCCGACCTGGAAGCCGTCCTGAAGATCGAGTTCGCCCACACGGTCGCGAAGGCGGCCATCCGCGAGACGGAGGGGTTGGAGATCCCCTACCCGAACGTCCTGCGGTGGCGTCTTTTCTGAATCTGTCGGGGGCCGCCGGTAGCCTGCGGCTCGTGGCTAAAGCGACCAAGGTGTCCTATCGGTGCGGCGAGTGCGGCTGGGTGACCGTCAAGTGGGTCGGCCGGTGCGGGGAGTGCCAGGCGTGGGGCACGGTCGAGGAGGCCGGGGTCCGGGCCGGGGTGACCGAGGTCAAGGCCGGGGCGATCACCTCTCCGGCCATTCCGATCGGGCAGGTCAAGGCCGAGGTCGCCCATGCCAGGCCGACCGGGGTGGGCGAGCTCGACCGGGTGCTCGGGGGCGGGCTGGTGCCGGGCGCGGTGGTGCTGCTGGCCGGAGAGCCGGGCATCGGGAAGTCGACCCTGCTGCTGGAGGCCGCCGCCCACGCGGGGCGGCGCGAGACCGTGCTCTACGTGACCGGTGAGGAGTCCGCTTCCCAGGTCCGTATGCGGGCCGACCGCATCGGCGCCGTCGTCGACAACCTCTACCTGGCCGCCGAGACCGACCTGGGCGCCCTGGTCACCCACGTCGAACGGGTCAACCCACGGTTGCTGATCGTCGACTCGGTCCAGACCATCGGGTCGGCCGAGGCGACCGGGGTGCCGGGCGGGGTCACCCAGGTCCGCGAGGTGGCCGGGAACCTGGTCCGGCTGGCCAAGGAGCGCGGCATGGCGACCGTCCTGGTCGGCCACGTCACCAAAGACGGCTCGATCGCCGGGCCGCGCGTGCTCGAACACCTCGTCGACGTCGTGCTCCACTTCGAGGGCGACCGCAACTCGCGGCTGCGCATGGTCCGGGCGATCAAGAACAGGTTCGGCCCGATCGAGGAGGTCGGCTGCTTCGACCTCCACGAAAAGGGCATCACCGGCATCACCGACCCGAGCGGCCTGTTCGTCTCCCGCCACCCCGAGCCGGTCCCGGGCACCTGCGTGACCGTGACGATCGAGGGCACCCGCCCCATCCCCGCCGAACTCCAGGCGCTCGTCGGCCCCACCGAGGCCCCCCAGCCCCGGCGCACCTCCTCCGGCCTCGACTCCTACCGCGTCGCCATGGTGCTGGCCGTCATGGAACGCCGCCTCAACGCCAAGATCGGCCGCTGCGACGTCTTCACAGCCACCGTCGGCGGCATCCGCCTCACCGACCCGGCCGTCGACCTGGCCCTGATGCTCTCGGTCGTCAGCGCCGCCGGAGACAACCCGCTCCCGCAGGGGCTCATCGCGATGGGCGAGGTCGGCCTGGCCGGCGAGTTGCGCCCGGTCCGCGACGTCCGCCGCCGCCTGGCCGAGGCCGCCCGCCTGGGCTTCACCCGCGCCTTGGTCCCGGCCGGCTCGATGGAGGCCGTCACCCCGCCCCGTCTCGATCCGCCGCAGAGAAGCCGGCGCGGCGAGGTCGTCGCCGTCCGCGAACCGCTGCGAACCTCCACATTCGCCCCCGGCTTCACCGTCACCGAGGCCGAGAACGTCTGGGACGCTCTGACACACATCCGGTGAGGAGCCCGTTACGTCGGTAAACTGCGTAGTAGCCGTGTGAACCAGCGGGGGTCACTTACGTGCAAAACGACAAACAAGCCGACGAGCGCAGGCGCGCCGTCCTGGCGACGCTCGCCCCGGGAACCATGTTGCGCGACGGGCTCGAACGTATCCTCCGGGGCCACACCGGCGGTCTGATCGTGCTGGGCTACGACCCGACCGTCGAAGAGCTGTGCACCGGCGGGTTCCAGCTCAACGTCGAGTTCACCGCCACCGGCCTGCGCGAACTCGCCAAGATGGACGGCGCGATCGTGCTCGGCGAAGGTGATCACCGTATCGTCCGGGCGGCCGTCCACCTGGTCCCCGACCCCGGGGTGCCGACCGACGAGTCGGGCACCCGCCACCGCACCGCCCAGCGGGTCGCCCGCCAGACCGGCTACCCGGTCGTCGCGATCAGCAAATCCATGCGCATCATCGCCGTCTACCTCGACGGTGTCAGACACGTGCTCGAAGAGTCGGCCGCGATCCTGTCGAAGGCCAACCAGGCGCTGGCCACCCTCGAGCGTTACAAGCTGCGCCTCGACGAGGTCTCCGGCACCCTGTCGGCCCTGGAGATCGAAGATCTCGTGACCGTGCGTGACATGGTCGCGGCCGTGCAGCGGATGGAGATGGTCCGCCGCATCGCCCGCGAGATCGAGGGCTACGTGGTCGAACTCGGCACCGACGGCCGGCTGATCTCCCTGCAGCTCGACGAACTGGTGGCCGGGGTCGAAGACGACCGCGCCTTCATCGTCCGCGACTACCTGCCCGACGCCCTCGGCCCCAAGCAGCGCGGCTTCAGCGAAGCGCTTCGAGAGCTCGACGACCTGAGCTCGACCGACCTGCTCGACCTGTCGAAGGTCGCCGGCATCCTCGGCGCCACCGGCCCCGAGGCCCTCGACTCACCGGTGAGCCCCCGGGGCTTCCGCCTGCTGGCCCGGGTGCCCCGCCTCCCGGCCTCGATCGTCGACCGCCTGGTCGGCCACTTCGGCGGCCTGCAGAAACTCCTGGCCGCCAGCATCGTCGACCTGCAGATGGTCGGCGGGGTAGGCGAGACGAGAGCCCGCAGCGTCCGCGAGGGCCTGTCCCGCCTGGCCGAGTCGTCGATCCTGGAACGTTATGTGTGACCGCCACCGGAGATCGCGAGGGTGCGCCCGGGCCTGGACTGAGGAGCGCAGGAGAGCGAAGCGAACCGGAGCGACGAGGGAAGGCCCGGGCTGAAGGCACCCGAGCCGCCCTGCCGGAGGCGGGGCGATTATCTAAGGTGGAAGATGTTCTTCTTGCTGCGCAGGGTGCCTGCCCTGGCTGTCGCGATGTAGGTGCCCTTGCCCGCCACGCCTGACTTGGCGGTGCAGGAGTCGCCCGAGCGGTTGCGGTCCCACTCGATCGAGCGGACGTACGGGATGCCGCGCTTGAGCACCTGGCGGTCGACGCCCGAGCCGCTGACGCAGTCGGCGGTCGACCAGATGCGGGCCGGGCCCGAGGTGATGCGCATCTCCAGGGCCCGGGGGCCGACGTCCACCTTGCACGGGTTCTTGGCCGTGTTGACCACCGTCAGCATGAAGCCGGGGCGGTCGGCGCCCGTGTAGACCTCGCGACCGGCGGTCAGGTTGACGACCAGGTCCTTCGGGCGGCAGGTGCCGCTCTCGCGTTTCTCCGGCGCGCCCGATGGCGACGGGGAGGCCGAAGGCGAGGGCGTACCGGAAGGAGCAGTGCTCGGGGCGGGTGGTGAGGGCAGCGAGACGATCAACGCGTCGGACGCGCCCTTGGCGGGGGCGGCGCCGGCCAGCGGAGTGTCGGGGCCGCTCGTGAAGGCCCAGGCGATGACGGCCCCCACGACGAGCACGCCGGTCAGCACCAGCACTCGGCGCCGCCAGTAGACGTCCGGGCCCTCGACTACCTCACCACGGAAGGTGTCCGGATCCATACTCACAGTATTAATAGACCCAGTGGTCTCGGCGGACGCGCCTCGCCGGGGAGCGAGGTCAACTACAGTGCCGAAACGTGGCTCATCCGCTTCACTCCCCGATCCTCGACTGGTATGCCGAGCACAACCGCGACCTCCCCTGGCGCCGCCCCGAGGCGACCCCGTGGGGCATCCTGGTCAGCGAGATCATGCTCCAGCAGACGCCCGTGGTGCGCGTCCTGCCGATCTGGGAGGAGTGGATGGCCCGCTGGCCCACCCCCGAGGCCCTGGCCAAAGAGGTGCCGGGCGAGGCGGTGCGGCACTGGGGCCGCCTCGGCTACCCCCGGCGGGCGCTGAACCTGCACGCCTGCGCCAAGGCGATCACCGCGGACTTCGACGGTACGGTCCCCGCCACCTACGACGAACTCCGCACCCTCCCCGGCATCGGCGACTACACAGCGGCCGCCGTCGCCAGCTTCGCCTACGGGAAGAGCCACGCGGTCCTCGACACGAACGTCCGCCGCGTCCTGGCCCGCACGATCCGCGGCGAGGAGTATCCCCCCAAGGCCACGACCACCGCGGAGAAGCGCCTGGCCGAGACGCTGATCCCGCCCGTCGGCGCCCCCCGCTGGGCCGTGGCGGTCATGGAACTGGGCGCCCTGGTCTGCACGGCGCGCTCCCCCCGCTGCGCCGACTGCCCGGTCGCCTCGCGCTGCGCCTGGCTGCTGGCCGGAAAACCGGCCCACGACGGCCCGGAGCGCAAGGGCCAGACCTACGCCGGCACCGACCGCCAGTGCCGCGGCCGGTTGCTGGCCGTCCTCCGCGACGCACCGGGCCCGGTGGAGAAGGCGCTGTTGGACGCGGTGTGGGCGGATGCGGTCCAGCGAGAGCGCGCCCTCGACGGCCTGCTGGCCGACGGCCTGGCCGAACTGGTCGACGACGACCTCTACGCCCTGCCCGGCTGACCTATCCGGCCCAGGTGACGTTGAAGACGGTGATCAGCGCACGGCCCTCGTCGACCTTGAAGTACATGACGCCGAAATCGCCGAAGGTCGTCATCCGGTAATCGGAATCGTCTGGATAGAGGGCCCGGGCATCCCAGGGTTCCTTCAGCAGATCCGCCGTGCGCGAGATCAGGGCGTCGAGTGCCACCTCTGGTAGGCCCTGCATCTGGGATAAGGCCGACACGTGAAGGGTCACGCGATAGGTCATCGGCGGTCGGCCCACCCGGGGAAGACCTCGTCCATGGAGACGAACTCTTCGTCGCGGCCTTCGCGCACGGCCTGTTCGGCCTGGTCGAACATGGGGTCGGAGACCGCGATGGCGTGGAGCCGCCACACCCGCAGCAGTTCCCGGAGCTGCTGGTAGCGCCACACCTCGTGGGCCGCGTCCAAGGCCGCGTGATATTCGGTCATGAACTGCTCACGCCAGCGTTCCGGCAGCATCCGCATGATCTCGGCCGGGTCGTCATCGTGGTGATGCAGAGGCTCGGCGGACATGCGTTCAGGCTACCTGCCGCCCCCGGATCAGGCCGCGAGTTTGAGGCCCAGGGCCGTCAGGTTGCTGCGGGTCCAGTCGAGGTCGTCGGCCAAGCGGGCCACCAGGGCCGCCGGGCCCTTGGTCTTCGGGGCGACCCACTCGTGGGCCTCGACCTCGATGTGGGCGCTGCCGTGGACCGCGCCCGACAGGAGCGCGTTGAGCGTGTTGGGGATTTCGTCCATGTTGTTGTGGACGTGCCCCAGTTTGACCACAGGCGCTCCCGCCTGCGCCAGGCCCCTCAGGGCCTTCCCGGGTTCCTCCGCGCCGCCACAGGTCAAATGGCAGGCGTCCAGGCACACCCCAAGGTGTTCGGAGTCGATGCCGCACACCCGCTCCAGCGCCTGCTCGGTCGTCTCCAGGACGCAGCCGGGCCACGGCTCGAAGCCGACCCTGATGTGCTTGCCGGTCACGCTGTAGATGCCGCGCAGCTCGCGTGACAGGCGCTCCAGGCGGCGGGAGGCGATGGCGTGCAGGTCGGCGGGCCAGTCGCGGCGCCAGCCGATCGGGATCGTGGAGATCGAGCCGAACCGGACGTCTTCCGGCAGCAGGAAGGCGAGGATCTTGGCCAGCGACATCGTGTAGCGGTAGCGCTCCGGCTTGGCCCAGTCGGGGCCGGGCACCTCCTGGTGACGGCCGCCGGTGCCGTTGAGGCTCACCACCTCGAGACCGCGCTCCTCCAGCGACCGCCGGAGGCGGACCAGTTCGATGCGGTCGGAGACGAGGTGGTCGGCGACCGTGGGAGCCAGCCAGAGGCCGATGCCCAGGCGGTCGACGCCGAGCTTCTTCCGGACCGGCACGGCGTAGCGGGTCAGGTGGGCGATCAGGTTCTCCAGATCTTCCGCCGGGTGAACGCCCGCGTTGTAGGCCAGGTGGACGACGGTTCCGTCGTCATGGCGCAGCCGCATCGATGCCTCCAAAGGTCCGACCCAAATCCACCCATGTCAGTTGTCCTGATCGCATGGGCTTTGAGTCCCGGGACGCCGGGATTCCCGAGCATGCCGTCGTACGGCACTCCGGTGCGTCCACCCCGCAGTTGATTCGGAGGTACGCCTGCAGGAGGACGTCCCTTCGCTCTACGCAGTGTAGTACTACCTTTGGTGGTGCGGCCACGTCCCTTCACCCAGTTGTGACGTGAACGTAAAACAGCGGGCCGCCCCCGGAGGGACGACCCGCTGCTTGAAACGTCAGGCCCTACGCGCCCTTGGTGATCGCGTCGACGATCGCGGCGGCGCTGTCGGGAACACCTTCGGCCTTCGCCTCGCCGACGAAGGTGAACTTGGCGGCCTCGCCCTCACCCTCGACGTCGACCTTGACGACCTGGCCGGGACGCAGCTCCCCGTAGAGGATCTTCTCCGACAACGAGTCCTCCAGCTCACGCTGGATCGTGCGACGGAGCGGACGGGCGCCGAGCACCGGGTCGTAGCCTCGGTCGGCCAGCACCTGCTTGGCGGCCGGGGTGAGCTCGAGGCCCATGTCCCGGTCCTTCAGGCGGGCGTCGACCTGCGCCAGCATCAGGTCGACGATGCGGATGATCTCCGTCATCGTGAGCTGGTGGAAGACGACGGTGTCGTCGACACGGTTGAGGAACTCGGGCCGGAAGTGCTGCTTGAGCTCCTCCTGGACCTTCGCCTTCATCCGGTCGTAGTTGCCCTCGACGTCGTTGTTCTTGGCGAACCCGACCCCGATGCCCTTGCTGATGTCACGGGTGCCCAGGTTGGTGGTCATGATGATGACCGTGTTCTTGAAGTCGACCACCCGGCCCTGGGCGTCGGTCAGGCGACCGTCCTCCAGGATCTGCAGCAGGCTGTTGAAGATGTCGGGGTGGGCCTTCTCGATCTCGTCGAACAGCACCACCGAGAACGGCTTGCGCCGCACCTTCTCGGTCAGCTGACCGCCCTCTTCGTAACCGACGTAACCGGGAGGCGAGCCGAACAGCCGGGAGACGGTGTGCTTCTCCATGAACTCCGACATGTCCAGCATGATCAGCGCGTCCTCGTCCCCGAACAGGAACTCGGCGAGCGCCTTCGAAAGCTCGGTCTTACCGACACCCGAAGGGCCGGCGAAGATGAACGAGCCGCCAGGACGGCGCGGGTCCTTCAGGCCGGCGCGGGTACGCCGGATCGCCCGCGACAGACCCTTGATGGCGTCGTCCTGGCCGATGATGCGCTTGTGGAGCTCGTCCTCCATGCGCAGCAGGCGCTGGGACTCCTCCTCGGTCAGCTTGAAGACCGGGATGCCGGTGGCGGTCGCGAGCACCTCGGCGATGAGCTCCTCGGTGACCTCGGCCACGACGTCCATGTCGCCGGCCTTCCACTCCTTCTCGCGGCGCTCGCGCTTGAGCATGAGCTGCTTCTCGGAGTCGCGGAGGGCGGCGGCCTTCTCGAAGTCCTGCGCGTCGATCGCCGATTCCTTGTCACGGCGCACGACGGCGATCTTCTCGTCGTACTCACGGAGGTCCGGGGGCGCGGTCATGCGGCGGATGCGCATGCGTGAGCCGGCCTCGTCGATCAGGTCGATCGCCTTGTCGGGCAGGAACCGGTCGGAGATGTACCGGTCGGCCAGCGTGGCCGCCGCGACGAGAGCGCCGTCGGTGATCGACACGCGGTGGTGGGCCTCGTAGCGGTCGCGCAGACCCTTGAGGATCTCGATCGTGTGGCTGAGGCTGGGCTCGGCGACCTGGATCGGCTGGAAACGACGCTCCAGAGCGGCGTCCTTCTCCAGGTGCTTGCGGTACTCGTCGAGCGTGGTCGCACCGATGGTCTGCAGCTCGCCACGGGCCAGCATGGGCTTGAGGATGCTGGCGGCGTCGATCGCGCCCTCGGCCGCGCCCGCACCCACCAGGGTGTGCAGCTCGTCGATGAACAGGATGATGTCGCCGCGGGTGCGGATCTCCTTGAGCACCTTCTTCAGGCGCTCCTCGAAGTCACCGCGGTAACGCGAACCCGCCACCAGGGCGCCCAGGTCGAGGGTGTAGAGCTGCTTGTCCTTCAGCGTCTCGGGCACCTCGCCCTTGACGATCTTCTGGGACAGGCCCTCGACGACGGCGGTCTTGCCGACGCCGGGCTCACCCACCAGGACGGGGTTGTTCTTGGTGCGGCGGGACAGCACCTGCATGACCCGCTCGATCTCCTTCTCGCGCCCGATCACCGGGTCGAGCTTGCCCTCGCGAGCGGCCTGCGTGAGGTTGCGGCCGAACTGGTCGAGCACAAGGGAGGTGGACGGCGCGGCTTCCTGGGGGCCGCCCGCGGCCGCCGGCTCCTTGCCCTGATAGCCGTGCAGCAACTGGATCACCTGCTGGCGGACCCGGTTGAGGTCGGCGCCCAGCTTCACCAGAACCTGAGCGGCGACACCCTCGCCCTCACGGATCAGGCCCAGCAGGATGTGCTCGGTCCCGATGTAGTTGTGACCGAGCTGCAACGCCTCACGCAACGACAGCTCAAGGACCTTCTTGGCACGCGGCGTGAAGGGAATGTGCCCGGACGGGGCAGACTGGCCCTGGCCGATGATCTCCTCGACCTGCTGGCGCACCCCCTCAAGGCTGATCCCCAGGCTCTCGAGAGCCTTGGCCGCCACACCTTCACCCTCATGGATCAGACCAAGAAGAATGTGCTCCGTACCGATGTAGTTGTGGTTGAGCATCCGGGCCTCTTCTTGGGCCAGGACGACCACCCGCCGCGCACGGTCGGTGAACCTCTCGAACATTCGTCGCTCCTCACGAGCGGTCGGGCGGACCGGGAGTTCCGGCTCCGTCGTTCCGCATGCCAGCCCCGGCACGGAGAACAGTCAAGTCTATTGGAGTAGGCGTTCCCCGGGCGCAGGGCGTTCACCCTCCATCCAACTACTGCCGGAGGGTGCGGTGTTCCCGATACGCCGCAAGCGAACGACGTTTATGTGGACACACAAAACGATCGTGCGATCATCCCGATGGCCGCGACATCCCCTCGACTTCAGGACACCCGGCGACCGGTATAACCGCACGATCGCTTCTTTGAGGCAGATTCCCAGCACGAGCCCCGGCCGGCCTGAGCCCGTCCGCGTCCCGTGTGTATTGGGCAGACCCGGCAGGCCGACGGCCGTCCGCGTCTCGTGTCTTTTCGACAGATTCCCTGGCGCGAGCCACGGCAGGCCGACGGCCGTCCGCGTCTCCTGTCTATTGGGCAGATTCCCTCGCGCGAGCCACGGTCGGCCTTCGGCCGTCCGCGTCTCGCTTGGCCCCACTTAGTGAGCCGCTTCGTAGGCCTCCACGATCGAGGCGGCAATGCGTCCGCGCTCGCTCACGGGGTGGTTGTTCGCCTTCGCCCACGCGCGGATCTCGGCGCTCTTCTCGCGAGTCATCGCGCGCTGCGAGCTACCGCCGCCACGACGACGTCCACGTGAAGGAGCCGATTCCGCACGGCGGGCACCGTTGACGAAAGGCAGGACCGCTTCGCGGAGCTTCTTGGCGTTCGAGTCGCTGAGGTCAATCTCATATGACGTGCCGTCAAGCGCGAAGGTGACAGTCTCATTGGCCTCGCCGCCATCGAGATCGTCGATGAGAATCACCTGCGTGTGCTTGGCCATCCGGCAATCCTTTCGCAGAGCAAAGTTTGATTCGTCAGCCAAACATATACCCGGTTTCCGCCGCTGACAATTCAGGATTCCCAGGAGGCGTTCAGGTTCAGGCGTTGTCGGAAGTCTTCTCGTCCGGTTCGCGCCTTCCACGGAGCCCCGCCGCATCAGAACGCAGCAACTTTACGACGCCGTAGACGACCGCGGCGCCGACTACGAGAGGCGGTATGAGGGCGGACAATACCTCTGACATTCGACCTCACTCCTTCCCTGGGAAAACGCCGGGAACCCCTATGAAATCGGGGCTTTCGTGTCAGATGGTGCACGGAGACGTCCCCGACGATAGCGGAGTCCGTGACCGGTGGGTCGCGCGGGGTGGTCAGGCCGCTTACCCGATGCTTATGAATCGTACCGATGAAAAGCGAGAGGGGCGGTCGCCAGGCGACCGCCCCTCTGTTTGGAACGCTTCCGGAGGCCTCAGAGCTTGACCACCACGGTGCCGGCGACCTTGTCGTGAATCGCCTGCTGCAGGGGCTTGTCCCACAGCGGGAACAGCACGTTGACCAGGCTGAAGAGCCCGGCGATGAAGTTGAGGACCAGGTTGAACGACAGCAGCTGCGGGCCCCACAGGACGCCGATGCGCTTGATGGCGCTTTCGGTGTCGACGCCGCCCTGAGCGGGGTGGCCGAGCTTAACGATCCGGATCTTCATAACCTTCTTGCCGATTGTCTGACCGTCGCGCGAGATCTGGAAGAACTCGTACGCGCCGTACAGCAGGAAGGAGACGACCGCCTGGATCAGAAGCCCGACGAACGAAACCGTGGGGATCTCGAAGGCAATGCCGCCGATGTCCGAGGTCGTCGTCGTGGTGAACGCGCCGGAGATCAGGTTGCCGATAAGGAGGTAGACGACGACGCCCAGGATTACCCCGTCGATGAGACGGGCGACCAAACGCTGCCACCACTCGGCGAGAGGCGCCGGAACTCCCGGAGGAAGAGGCGCGCCCTGCGGCGTGCCATAAGCGGGGGCGGCGCCATAACCCTGGGGCGCACCATATCCACCCTGGGGCGGGTAACCGCCCTGAGGGGGGTATCCGCCACCCTGCTGCGGCGGCGGGTAACCGCCCTGCGGCGGGTAACCCTGGGGCGGGGGGTAACCGCCTTGCTGGGGCGGCGGGACGGAACCATATGGGTTCTGACCGGGGGGCGGTTCCGGGTGCATTGGTTACCTCTCGTCACTTCTAAGTGGGGACATGAGTGTTCATGGTCCCAAGGCACGCTAGCACCAACCGCATACCGCTTTAGGAACTTATTTCGGATAGAACGGACCGAACACGCTGTGTACATGAAACGGGGCCGATGGCGCGATCCATCGACCCCGGGCACCGTTTGTCCGGTGCGCTATGTCACTACTTGACCTTGACGACGATCGTATTCGCCACCTTGTCGTGAAGCGCCTGCTGCAAGGGCTTGTCCCAGAGCAGCCACAGAACGTTCAGGAGCGAGAACAGGCCCGCCACAAGGTTGATGATGGGGCCCACCACCGGAACAATCGCCAACGCGCGGATGAACTGCGGGCCGTACATGACGGCGGCGCGCTTGCCGGCGGTCTCGACGGAAAGTCCGGGAGCCGAGAGGTCGCCGCCCACCGGAATGACGCGGATTCCCATCACGATCTTTCCGAGGGTCTGGCCGCGCGACTTCAGCATGAAGAACTCGTACGCGAACCAGGCCGTGGCGCTCACGAGCGTGATGAGGATCGTCGCGAGAGTGAAGCCGCTGGGTTCGATCGACGTCAGGTCGTCGGGGTTGATCGACCCCTGCGTGACCACCAGAGCGGTGATCGCGAATGAGAGAACGAAGAAGACCACGCCGATGATGAGGCCGTCGACGATGCGGGCCACGAGCCGCTGCCACCAGTCGGCCAGCGGAGCCGGCACGCCCGGGGGAAGGGCCTGGGCCGGGTAGCCGGGGTTGTAGGCGGGGGCGGCGTACTGCTGCTGGCCGTAGCTGCCCTGGGGCTGGCCAGGGTAGCCGGGCTGCTGCTGGTAGGACGGGGCCTGCTGCTGGCCGTATCCCTGCTGCGACTGCTGCTGGCCGTAGCCGCCCTGCTGGGGCTGCTGGCCGTAACCGGGCTGCTGGCCGTATCCCTGCTGAGGCTGCTGTCCGTAGCCGGGCTGCTGGGACTGCTGCTGCCCGTAACCCGGCTGCTGCCCATAAGCGGGCTGCTGTCCGTAGCCGGGCTGCTGGCCGTAGCCGGGCTGCTGTCCGTAGCCGCCCTGCTGAGGCTGCTGGCCGTAGCCAGGCTGCTGCCCATAACCGGGCTGCTGGCCGTAGCCAGGCTGCTGGCCATATCCCTGCTGCGGCTGCTGCTGCCCGTAGCCGGGCTCCTGCCCGTAACCGGCCTGCTGCCCGTAACCGGCTTCCTGCCCATATCCCTGCTGCGGCTGGCCGTAGCCCTGCTGCTGCCCGTAACCGGGCTGCTGTCCGTAGCCCTGCTGGCCCTGCTGCTGCCCCTGCTGGGCGTAGGGGTCGTAGCCCTGCTGCTGCTGGCCGTAGACGGGCTGCTGGCCGGTCCCCCCGGTGGGGTTACGGCTCACGATCGTCATGTCCGGGTCATAGTCCTGCGCGGGCTTGTCCTGGCCTTGCTGCCCGTCACGGTCGTCCGGGCGGTATGGCGGCTGAGCGCTCACCGTGTCACCTCACTTCGAGTACGCATGCGGTACACGTGAGACACGCACGCTTGACATAGCCAAAAGTATCGATAGCCGGATCTACAGTCACCTTCCCGGCCCGTTATGACCACCGTCAAGCACGCGGTTCCAAGTGCAGGATCATGCGTGTATTGCCCAAAGTGTTGGGTTTCACATGTTCAAGATCGAGGAATTCCGCCACACCTTCGTCGTAGGAGGCGAGCAGTTCGGCGTACACCTCGGGAGAGACGGGGGTGCCGTTGATCTCGCGGAAGCCGTGGCGTTCGAAGAACGGGACCTCGAAGGTGAGGCAGAAGACGCGGCGCACGCCGAGTTCGCGGGCGGTCGCGATGAGGGCCCCGACGATCTCGTGGCCGATGCCCATGCCGCGGCAGGCGGGGTCGACCGCGACGGTGCGGATCTCGGCCAGGTCCTCCCACAACACGTGCAGCGCGCCGCAGCCCACGACCGCGCCGTCGAGCTCGGCCACCCAGAATTCCTGGACGTCCTCATAGAGCGTGACGGTGCTCTTCATGAGCAGGCGGGGACCCGACCCGGAGTAGGAGTCGACGAACCGGCGGATCGCCCGGACGTCGGGGGTACGCGCACGGCGGACCTTGACCATGCAAGGACCTTAACGGCCCAGCACAAAACGACGAAGCCTCCGGTCCCACGTGGCGACCGAAACCCCCGTGGTCACCTGCGTTACAGTGGTCTCTTGCGTGATCTGTCCGTGATTGTTCGGTTGTCGAACCTAGACAGAAATCGCAGTTCCGGTTGAGCACGAACATGACGTGCACTAATGTCCAGGCGGCCGAGTCCTCCGCCTGAGGCGGGGAGCCGGGGACCCACCCGGGCCGCCTCCGCGCGGCCCGATGGGGTGAATCCGCAAGGTAGGGCTGCTTCCGTCCGAACCCGTCAGCTAACCCGGCAGGCCCTCTGGAAGGAGCATGGTTGTTTCGTCGAACCGTCCGCAGGGTCGTGTTCGTGGGCTCGGCGCTGGCCCTCATCACCATCTGCGCCCCGGTGGTCTCCGCCACCGCCGACCCCGAGCCCACGCTGAAAGAGCTCACCGCCGAGGTCGAGAAGCTGCACGAGGAGATCGAGTCGCTCACCGAGCAGTACAACGGTGAGCGCATCAGGCTCGACGAGGCCAAGCGCTCGGCCGCGACGGCCAAGAAGACGCTCGACACGAGCGAGACCGATCTGGAGGCCCGTCGCAAGCGCGCGATGGTGTTCGCCACCAACGCCTACATGACGGGCGGCGCCAGCGGGATCGCGTTGATGAACGCCCCCAACCCCGACGCCTACATGGACGTCGCCTCGACCACCTACGCGCTGCAGTTGCAGAGCGGCGAGGAGGTCGTCCAGCTCACCAAGGCGCGCCAGGCCGCGCAGCGGGCCCGCGTCAGCGCCAAGGCCCGGCAGGACGAGGTGAGCAAGCTCATCAAGAGCCTCGACAAGCGCGAGACCTCGATCCGCGGCCTGATCAAGAAGACCGAGAGCGAACTCTACTCCCAGGTCGCCGGCCAGGTGTCGGTGGCGAAGCGGCTCAGCCTGCCGGTCGTCGGCGACGGCAAGGCCGCCCAGGCGGTCAGGTGGGCGCTCACCCAGCAGCTCAAGCCGTACGTGTGGGGCGCCGAAGGACCCAACTCCTACGACTGCTCGGGCCTGATCATGGCGGCCTACGCCACGGTCGGCATCAGCATCCCCCACTACACCGGCAGCCAGTGGACGTCGGGCACGCACGTCTCACGCGAGGACATGCGCCCGGGCGACCTGGTGTTCTTCTACAACGACCTGCACCATGTGGGCCTCTACATCGGCGGGGGCTACATGATCCACGCTCCCCGCACGGGTGACGTCGTGCGGGTCGCGGCGATCGGCAACAGGCCGTTCGCGGGAGCCGTTCGGATCGCCGACTAAATCAAACGCCGTCGGGCCGCCCATGCGACGGCCTCGATGGCGGTGGCGACGCCGATGCGGTCGCAGATGCCGCGCAGCCGACGACGCACCGTCCGGCCGCTGACATCAAGGCTCCGCCCGACACGGTCGACGGTCACGCCCTTGGCCAGTTCGGCCAGCAGCAGCAACTCGTCGTCGGTCAGGCCGACGCGCTCGGTCTCGGAAACTGACATCGTGAGCCCCTCTCCCACGACGGATGATTCTCGCCACCCCTCAGGGAAGGTAAACGTCGGGGAGAAAGGACGTCAAGCAGCGGTATTGACACGCTCAGCCGTATGTGAACGCCTAGTAACACAAGGCCCCCACGTTCTGTGGGGGCCTCACCTGCTGCTAAACGGGAACTCAATGGCTGGGGCGCACCAGCGGGAACAGAATTGTTTCGCGAATGTTTTTTCCGGTGAACGCCATGATCATGCGGTCGATGCCCGCTCCCATACCGCCTGTGGGGGGCATCGCGTACTCCAGGGCCTGCAGGAAGTCCTCGTCGAGCTGCATCGCCTCGGCGTCGCCGCCGGCCGCCAGGATCGACTGCTCGGTGAGGCGGCGGCGCTGCTCGATCGGGTCGACCAGCTCCGAGTAGGCGGTGCCGAGTTCGGTGCCGAAGCCGATCAGATCCCACTTCTCGGTCAGCAGCGGATTCTCCCGGTGCTGACGGGTCAGCGGCGAGGTCTCCAGCGGATAGTCCATCACGAACGTGGGCTGGACGAGGGTGTGCTCGACGAGCGCCTCGAAGACCTCCTGCACGAGCTTGCCCTGGCCCCATTTCGGGTCCCAGTGGATCTCGCGGCCGTCGGCCAGCTTCCGCAGGGTCTCCAGCGGCGTCGCGGTGGTGATCTCCTCACCGAGGGCCTCGGAGACCGAGCCGTAGAGGGTGATGCGCGGCCACTCGGCCAGGCCGAGGTCGACCTCGTGGTCGCCGTGGCGGACGACGCTGGTGCCGAGCGCGGCCACGACGGCCTTCTGGTACATGCGCTGGGTCAGGTCGGCCATGTCGTTGTAGTCGAGGTAGGTGCCGTAGGCCTCGAGCATGGTGAACTCGGGGTTGTGGGTCGAGTCGGCGCCCTCGTTGCGGAAGTTGCGGTTGATCTCGAAGACCTTCTCGATGCCGCCGACGACCAGCCGCTTGAGGTAGAGCTCGATCGCGATGCGAAGGTAGAGCTCCATGTCGTAGGCGTTGATGTGGGTCTTGAACGGCCGGGCCGCCGCGCCGCCGTGGATCGGCTGGAGCATCGGCGTCTCGACCTCGAGGTAGCCCTCTTCGTGCCAGAAGTCGCGCACCGCGCGCACGGTGGCGCTGCGGATGTGGGCCATCTTGCGGGCCTCGTCGTTGACGATGAGGTCGACGTAGCGCAGCCGGACGCGGGCCTCGGGGTCGCTGAGCCCGGCGTGCTTCTCGGGCAGCGGGCGCAGGCACTTGGCGGTGATGGCCCACGAGTCGGCCATGATCGACAACTCGCCGCGCTTGGAGGTGATGACCTCGCCGGTGATGCCGACGTGGTCGCCCAGGTCGACGTCGCGCTTCCAGGCCGCCAGCGCGTCTTCGCCGAGCTTGTCGAGCGACAACATGATCTGGAGGTCGCCGGAGCCGTCGCGGATGGTCGCGAAGCAGAGTTTGCCGCCGATCCGGGAGAGCATCACGCGGCCGGCCACGCCGACGGTGTCGCCCGTCGCGGCACCCGGCTCGAGGTCGGTGTATTTCTCGCGGACCTCCGCGTTGGTCGCGGTCCGCGGGTAGTTCACCGGATAGGGATCGACGCCTTCGGAGACCAGGCGGTCCAGCTTTTCGCGGCGGACGCGCATCTGCTCCGGAAGCTCGTTCAGCTCTTCGCTCACGGCACTACAGATTAGCGGCGTTTAGGCGGTGTTTCGGGCGTAGACCAGCCGCAGGCCGATGAGGGTGAGCCAGGGTTCGTGTACGTCGATCGTCCGCGCCTCGCTGACGACCAGCGGCGCGCCGGGGCCGGTCGCGACCACGGTCACCTCGTCGGGGTCGGCGGCGAGCTCGGCGGTCATGCGGTCGACGATGCCGTCGACCAGGCCGGCGAAGCCGTAGATGATGCCCGACTGGAGGGCCTCGACGGTGTTCTTGGCGATCACCGAGCGGGGCCGGATGAGCTCGACCTTGTGGAGCTGGGCGCCCGCCTCGGCCAGCGCGTCGACGCTGATCTCCAGGCCGGGGGCGGTCACCGCGCCGACGTACTCGCCCCGGGCGGAGACGGCGTCGAACGAGGTCGCGGTGCCGAAGTCGACGACCACGCAGGGGCCGCCGAACAGGCTGATGGCGGCCAGCGCGTTGACGATGCGGTCGCTGCCGACCTCTTTCGGGTTGTCCATCCGCACGGGCACCCCCGTGCGGACGCCGGGCTCCACGACCACCGAGGTCACGTCGCCGTAGTAGCGGCGGGACATCTCGCGCATCTCGTTGAGGACCGAGGGCACGGTCGAGCAGATCGAGATGCCCGAGATGTCGGTGTTCTTAAGGATGGCCGACTGGGCCAGCAACCCCTGGAGGATCACCGCGAGCTCGTCGGCGGTCCGCCGGGCGTCGGTGGCGATGCGCCAGTGCTCGATGACCTCTTCACCCTCGAACAGGCCAAGCACCGTGTGGGTGTTGCTGACGTCGATGGTGAGGAGCATGCCCCGATTATGCACCACGAAGATCTAGTGCAATATCGAGCGCGGGGGACGAATGGGTCAGCGCTCCGACGGCCAGGAAGTCGACCCCGGTCTCGGCCACCGCCCGCGCGGTGTCGAGGGTGAGACCGCCGCTCGACTCCAGCCGGGCACGGCCCGCGACCAGCTCCACGGCCTCCTTGAGCTGCGGCACGGTGAAGTTGTCGAGCAGGATCTCCTCGGCGCCCTCGGCCAGCACCGGCTCGATCTGGTCGATGCGGTCGACCTCGAC
Organism: Herbidospora sakaeratensis; assembly: GCF_001570525.1. Taxonomy (GTDB): domain Bacteria; phylum Actinomycetota; class Actinomycetes; order Streptosporangiales; family Streptosporangiaceae; genus Herbidospora; species Herbidospora sakaeratensis. The sequence goes on along the minus strand of NZ_BBXC01000010.1, from coordinate 259,426 downwards.
CTCGATCAGGATGTCGGGGTAGGCCTTGCGCACCGCGCGGAAGGCCTCGGCGACCCCGCCGGCGGCCACCACGTGGTTGTCCTTGATCAGGGCGGCGTCGTAGAGGCCGATGCGGTGGTTGACGCCGCCGCCGCAGCGGACGGCGTACTTCTCCAGGGAGCGCAGGCCCGGGTGGGTCTTGCGGGTGTCTCGCACCCGGGCGCCGGTGCCGTCGATCGCCCTGACCCACTGGGCGGTCGCCGTGGCGACGCCCGACAGGTGGGTGAGCAGGTTCAGCGCGGTGCGCTCGACCGTGAGCAGCTCCCGGGTCTCGCCCTTGACGGTCATCAGCACGTCGCCGTACGACACCTGGTCGCCGTCCTTGACGCGGAGTTCGACCTCCAGGCCGGCGTGGCGGAACGCGGCGGCGGCGACCGGCAGGCCCGCGACCACGCCGGAGCGGCGGGCCACGATGTCGCCGACGGCCTTCTGACCGGCCGGGATGGTGGCCGCCGAGGTGACGTCCTCGCCGGTCGACAGGTCTTCGCGGAAGGCCGTCTCGATGAGGGTGTGGATCTCGGCCGGGTCGAGCCCGGCGGCCAGCAGGTCGGCGTCGGCGCTGACGTGCGGAACGTGCTCCATGACCAGTTCGCCCTTCTCGGTGAGCGTGATGTCGAGGTGGCCGAGCCACGCGTCGTCACGGCGGTCGGGGAAGTCCTCCCGCCAGTGGGAGCCCCGCGTCTCCTGCCGGGCCGCGGCGGCCCATGTCAGGGCGGTGGCCACGGTGTGCAGGTTGGTCGCCTCCCACGCCTCCAGACAGGGCTCGACGGCGATCGGGGTCCACTGCGCGTCGCGCAGGGCTCTGGCGACCCCCGAGAGGCTCTCCACGCTGCGCAGTACCCCGGCGCCGCGGCTCATGAACGCCTGGACCCGGCCGCGTGTGCGCGGGTCGACGAGACCACTGTCTCCTTCGGCGACGTCGGGTCCCGGCACCGCGCGGGGGGTGATCAGGTCGGAGGCGATGCGTTCGGCGTACACGAGCCCTTCGAGCAGGGAGTTCGACGCCAGCCGGTTCGCGCCGTGCACGCCGGTGCACGCGGTCTCGCCGCAGGCGTAGAGGCCCGGGACGCTGGTGCGCCCGAACAGGTCGGTGCGCACGCCGCCGCTGGCGTAGTGGGCCGCCGGGGCGACCGGGATCGGCTCGGTGACCGGGTCGATGCCGTGCTCGCGGCAGACCGCGAGGATCGTCGGGAACCGGGCCCGCCACTTCTCCTCGCCGAAGCTCCGCGCGTCGAGGTAGACGTGGTCGTCGCCGGTCTCGGCCATCCGCCGCATGATCGCCTTGGCCACGACGTCGCGGGGGGCCAGGTCCTTGAGCTCGTGGACGCCGGCCATGAAGCGCTCGCCGGTGGAGTCGATCAGCACCGCGCCCTCGCCCCTGACCGCCTCGCTGACCAGCGGCTGCTGCCCGGTCGACTCGTGGCCGAGCCACAGGACCGTCGGGTGGAACTGGACGAACTCCAGGTCGCGCACCACCGCCCCCGCGCGCAGCGCCAGCGCCACCCCGTCGCCGGTGGAGACCAGGGGGTTGGTCGTGGAGGCGTACACCTGGCCCATGCCGCCGCTCGCCAGGACCACCGCGCCCGCCCTGACCGCGCCCACGCCGTCGCGGGCGCCCTCGCCCATCACGTGGAGGGTGATGCCGCAGGCCCGGCCCTGCGCGTCGGTGAGCAGGTCGAGCACCAGCGCGTGTTCGATGATCTCGATGCGCGGCTCGTGGGTGGCCGCCTCGATGAGGGCCCGCTGGACCTCCGCGCCGGTGGCGTCGCCGCCCGCGTGCACGATGCGGTTGCGCCGGTGGCCGCCCTCGCGGGTCAGCTGGAGCTCGCCGCGGTCGTCGCGGTCGAAGCGGGCGCCGTGCTCCATCAGGCGCTTGAGCGCGTCGGGGCCCTCGGTGACCAGGACCCGGACCGCCTCCTCGTCGCAGAGCCCGGCCCCGGCCAGCAGGGTGTCGCTCAGGTGCTCGTCAGGGGTGTCGCCGGGGGCCAGCACGGCGGCGATGCCGCCCTGGGCCCACTGGGTCGATCCGGCCGACAGGACGTCTTTGGTGACGACGAGCACGCGACCGGCCGGGGTGAGCTCGGTGTAGCGCAGCGCCACGGTCAGGCCCGCGATCCCGGAGCCGACCACGACCACGTCGGCGGACGTCGTCCAGCCGGGCGGCGGCGCGGTCAGTCTGCGGGGGAGGGAGGTGTCGGTCATCGCGAGCCCCTTTCGTCAATATGACGATAACGCCCGCGACGGAGGGGCTCATCCCCGGGTGGCCACTTGGTCGCCCCTTTCAAGGCCGGGAAGCGAAGAATCGGCCAAATCAGTGCCCAGCTCGACGATGCGGTTGTCGCGGTCGACATGCACGACCTTCGGCCGGAACACCCGCGCCTCGGCGTCGGTGAGCTGCCCGTACGCGATGACGATCACCAGATCGCCCGGCGCGACCAGGCGGGCGGCGGCCCCGTTGATGCCGATGATCCCCGAGCCCCGGGGGCCCGGGATGGTGTACGTCACAAGCCGCGCCCCGTTGTCGATGTCGACCACGTGGACCTGCTCACCGGCCAGCAGGCCGGCCGCGTCCAGCAGGTCTTCGTCGACCGTCAGCGACCCCACGTAGTGGAGGTCGGCCTGGGTCACCGTGGCCCGGTGGATCTTGGCCGTGAGCATGGTCCTGAGCATCGGAATCCCTTCACAGATTCACTACGACGTTGTCGATCAGGCGGGTCGTCCCGACCTTGGCCGCCACCGCGAGGATCGCCTCCCCCCGGTGGCCCGCGGGGACCTCGTCGAACGTGGCGGGGTCGGCCAGCGTCAGGTAGTCGAGCAGCAGCGGGGGCTTGAGCCGGGCGGCCTCTTCGAGCACCGCCTTGGCGGCCTCCTTGGCCCGGTGGGGACTGGCCGCCCCGGCCCGCAGGGCCTTGGACAGGTAGAGCGCGGTGGCCCGGTCGTCGGCCGACAGGTAGCGGTTGCGGCTCGACAGGGCCAGGCCGTCGGGTTCTCGTACGGTCTGACCGGCCACGATCGTCACGGGCACGTCGAGGTCGGCGACCATCCGGCGGATCAGGGCGAGCTGCTGGGCGTCCTTCTGGCCGAAGACGGCCACGTCGGGCCGGGTCAGGTTGAACAGCTTCAGCACCACCGTAAGCACGCCGTCGAAGTGCCCCGGCCGGAACGCGCCCTCGGCGACCGTGCCCATCGCCCCGGCCGACACCGAGACCTGCCGGTCGGGCAGGTACATGTCGTCGACGGCGGGCGCGAACACCACGCTCACGCCCTCTTCGCCGCACACTTCGAGATCGTGCTCGAAGGTACGCGGATAACGCCCGAAGTCCTCGCCCGGCCCGAACTGGAGCGGGTTGACGAAGACGCTGACGATCACGTGGTCGGCCTGCTCGTGGGCCAGCCGGATCAGTGACCGGTGGCCCTCGTGCAGCGCGCCCATCGTGGGCACCAGCGCGTAGGAGCCGGGCCGGCGCGCGTCGGCGAGCTCCGCGCGGTTCCCGGCGACCGTCAGGTCCATATGTTGCCTCCCAGCGCGTCGAGGAGCCGTTCGGCCGCCTCGGGCTTCAACAGGCCCGCGGCCAGGGCGCGGTCGGCCGTCAGCCGGGCCAGCGCGATGTACGCGTCGGCCGCCTCGGGCGCCGCCAGGATCAGGGCGTCGACGTGTTTGCGCACGGTCTCTGCGTCGCCCCGGACGACCGGCCCGGTCAGCCCGTTGATCCCCAGCCGCAGCACGTTGTCGAGCGCGGCCCCGAGCAGCGGCCCCAGCATCCGGCCGGGGTGCTCCACCCCGATGTGCGACAGCAGGTCCTGCGACTCGGCGATCAGGGTGACCATGTGGTTGGCCGCCCCCGCGACGGCCGCGTGGTAGAGCGGGCGGTCGCGGTCGTTGATCCAGACCGGCTCGCCGCCCATCTCGATCACCAGCGCCTCGGCCACCGGCCGCAGCTGCTCGGGCGCGGTCACCCCGAAGGTGCAGCCGTTGAGCCGGCCGAAGTCGTCGCCGCGCCCGGTGAAGGTCATCACGGGGTGGAGCGCCAGCGGCAGCGCCCCCACGTCGGTCGCGGGCTGCAGGACGCCCAGGCCGTAGGCCCCGCTGGCGTGCATCAGCAGCTTGCCCCGCAGGTCGGCGCCGGTGGCCGCGAGCCCGGAGACCAGGCCGGGCAGCACGTCGTCGGGCACCGTCAGCAGGATCAGTTCGGCTCTGCGCATGACCTCGTCGGGCCTGCTCAGGTCGACGCCCAGCAGGTCGTTCGCCCGTCGCTGCGACGCGTCGGAGACCCCGCTGGCGGCCACCACCCGGTGTCCCGCCTGGGCCAAAGCGGCACCGAGAACGGAACCCACCCGTCCGGCTCCGAGCACCCCCACGCTGAGCCGCGCGGGGCGATCGCTTGTGTCCATGCCGTCCTCCCGACCGCCAGAGTAACGGCGGCGCGTCACTGGAAGCCGTAAGGGTCCGGGGGGTCGCGGCGATCACGACTGTCCACATTCGGACACCGCTTCCTGGGTAGGGTCGTGCGGATGTGGGTTTCGTGGCGGGAGGCGACCCATCGGGCGCTCTACGGAGACGGCGGGTTCTACCTGAAGGAGCGCCCTTCGGCGCATTTCCGCACGTCCGTGCACGCCTCACCGATCTTTGCCGAGGCCGTGGCGCGGCTGCTCGACCGGGTCGACGCGCGGCTCGGGCGGCCGGCGCGGCTCGACTTCGTGGACATGGGGGCCGGTGACGGGCGGCTGGCGGCGGGGGTGCTGGCGGCGTTCGGCGACGACCGGCTCCGGGTGACGGCGGTCGAGGTGGCGTCGCGGCCGGCCGGCCTGCCCGAGGCGATCGAGTGGGCCGGGGAGGCGCCCGGGGAGATCACCGGTCTGGTGGTGGCCAACGAGTGGCTCGACAACGTGCCGCTCGACGTGGTCGAGCAGACCGGCGACGGCCCCCGGGTCGTCCTGGTCGACCCCGAGACCGGCGCCGAGCGCCTGGGGCCGCCGCTCAGCGATCCCGCCGACCTCGACTGGCTCGCCGCCTGGTGGCCGCTCCCCCGCGTCGGGTCGCGCGCCGAGATCGGCCGCCCGCGCGACGAGGCGTGGCAGTCCCTTCTTGGACGGCTTTCGCACGGCGCGTGCGTCGCCGTCGACTACGCCCACAGCCTGGCCGACCGCCCCGACCTGGGCACCCTGACGGGCTACCGAGACGGCCACGCGGTGCCGCCCGTACCTGACGGGACCTGCGACATCACCGCCCACGTCGCCCTCGACGCCTGCGCGCGAGGGGAGGGCCGGCTCACCACCCAGCGCGAGGCCCTGCGCGACCTGGGCCTGACGGGCGCCCGTCCGCCCCTGGAGCTGGCCTCGGAGGATCCGCGCGGCTACCTGCGGGCGCTGGCCCGCGCCTCGGCCGAAGCCGAACTTCTCGACCCCCGAGGGCTGGGAGGTTTCGGCTGGTTAGAACAGGTACGGTAAAGGGTGTGGAGATCGAGCAGACCGCCTTGCCAGGAATCGGCCTCAAACACGAGTTCACGACCCACACGGGCCGTCGCATCGGCATCGTGTCCCACCGGTCCGGCAGACGCGATCTGATCATCTACGACCGCGACGATCCTGATCGGGCCTGTGAGAGCGTGCAACTCACCGACGAGGAGGCCGACGCCCTCGTCGAGCTCCTCGGCGCCCCCCGCATCGTCCAGCGCCTCAACGCCCTCCACCGTGAGGTCGAAGGTCTGGTCAGCGTGCAGATCCCGGTGACCCCGAGCTCGCCCTACGACGGCCGCACGCTCGGCGACGCCCGCATCCGCACCCGCACCGGCGCCTCGGTGGTGGCCGTGGTGCGCGGTGACCAGGTGCACGCCAGCCCGACGCCCGACTTCGGGTTCCGGGCCGGAGACGTGGTCGTGGTGGTCGGCGACGCCGAGAACACCGGGGCGGTCGCCGACATCCTGGCCGACGGGTAGGAACGCGTGCACCACACCGCGATACTTTTCCTCGAGCTCGGCGGGGTCATTCTCGCGCTCGGCATCCTCGGGGCCCTGGCCCTCCGCGTCGGCATCTCGCCGATCCCCCTCTACCTCGTCGCGGGCCTCGCCTTCGGCACGGGCGGCATCCTGCCCCTCGCGACCAGCGAGGAGTTCATCGCCACCGGCGCAGAACTCGGCGTGATCCTCCTGCTGCTCACCCTGGGCCTGGAGTACAACGCCGACGAGCTCATGACCAGCCTCAAGAGCAACGCGCCCAGCGGCCTGGTCGATCTGGTCCTCAACGCGGCCCCCGGCGTGATCGCCGCGCTGCTGCTCGGCTGGGGCCCGGTCGCGGCGGTCGCGATGGGCGGCGTCACCTACGCCACGTCGTCGGGCATCACCGCGAAGGTGCTCTCCGACCTGGGCTGGATCGGCAACCGCGAGACGCCGGTCGTGCTCTCGCTGCTGGTGTTCGAAGACCTGACGATGGCGCTCTACCTGCCGATCCTGACCGCCCTGCTCGCCGGGGTGTCGCTGCTGAGCGGCGCGATCACGGTCGCGATCGCCCTGGCGACCGTGACGGTGGTTCTGGTCGTGGCGCTGAAGTTCGGCGACTGGATCGAGAAGTTCGTCGCCAGCCCCAACTCCGAGGTGCTGCTGCTGAAGGTCATCGGCCTGGCCATGCTGGTCGCCGGCCTCGCCCAGCAGCTCCAGGTCTCGGCGGCGGTCGGCGCGTTCCTGGTCGGCATCGCCCTGTCGGGCGAGCTGGCCCATGACGCGCGGGCGCTGCTGATGCCCATCAGAGACCTGTTCGCGGCCGTGTTCTTCGTGTTCTTCGGGTTGCAGACCGACCCGGCGAAGATCGTGCCGGTGTTGTGGCTGGCCGCGATCCTGGCGTTCGTCAGCATGGTCACCAAGCTGGCCACGGGCGCCTTCGCGGCTCGCCGCGCCGGCATCGGCAAGGCCGGACGGGTCCGGGCCGGCATCGCGCTCATCCCCCGGGGCGAGTTCAACATCGTCATCGCCGGGCTGGCCGTGGCGGCCGGCGCCCATCCGGACCTCGGGCCGCTGGCCGCGGCTTATGTGCTGATCCTGGCGGCCTTCGGCCCGCTGGCGGCGCGGTTGACGGCCCCGCTGGTGGCGGCCCTCACCAAGTCCACCCCCGCCGCGCACTGATCATCCGCTCCCCGTTGTCCACAGGCTGTGGACAACGGGGCGGAGCGCCGCATGCGGCGAATCAGCTGGTGGAGACCCGCAGTTCGGTGAGGCCGCGGATCACGTAGCCGGGCTTCCAGGTCGGCTCCTCGACCAGGTCGACGCCCCGGTCGAGCAACGCGCCGAACGACTCGATCAGCTCGATGCGGGCCAGCGGCGCGCCCAGGCAGAAGTGGATGCCCGCCCCGAACGAGATGTGTGGATTGTCGGTACGCCCGGCGTCGAAGCGGTCGGGTTCGGCGAACACCGACGGGTCGCGGTTGGCCGAGCCGAACAGCAGGGCCACCTCGCTGCCGCGCGGGATCGCGGTGCCGCCGACCTCGATGTCCTCCAGCACCCACCGCTCGAACATCTGCAGCGGCGTGTCCCAGCGCATCATCTCCTCGACCGCCGTGGGCAGCAGCGACCGGTCCTCGCGCAGCCGCGCCAGCTCGCCGGGGTTGCGGAACAACGACCACCAGCCGTTGCCGGTCACGTTGACCGTCGCCTCGTGGCCGGCGTTGAGCAGCAGCACGCAGGTGCCGATCAGCTCGTCCTCGGTGAGCCCGACCTGGGTCAGCGCGCTGATCAGGTCGTCGCCCGGGTTCTCGGCCCGGACGCGGGAGAGGTCGCGCAGGTAGTCGGCGAACTCCTGGGCCGCCCGCGCGGCGGTGTGCTGGGCCTCAAGGGAGGGGTTGAGCTCGTACATGCCGCAGATGTCGGCCGACCACGGCCGCAGGTGGGGACGGTCCTGCTCGGGCACGCCCAGCATCTCGGCGATCACCGTCACCGGCAGCGGCTCGGCGACCTCGGCGATCAGGTCGCCGCCGCCCTTGGCGGCCAGCGCGTCGGCCAGCTCGGCGGCCATCACCTTGATCCGGGGCCGCAGCGCCTCGACCATACGCGGCGTGAACGCCTTGGACACCAGCCGCCGCAGCCGCGTGTGGATGGGCGGCTCCACGTCGAGCATGCCCGCCCGGACCACCCGCCAGAACGGCTCCTGGAACTCCGGCTCCGGCTCGTGCCCGAAGACCGCGTGGTCGTCGAGGTGGAGGTAGGACCGCCCGAGCCGCCGATCGCGCAGCAGGGCGTTGACGTCCTCGTAGCGCGGGATCAGATATTGGTCGGTCTTGTCGAAATAGTGAACCGGCCCGTCGGCGCGAAGATCGGCGTAGACGTCGTAAGGATGGGCCACGAAATCCGGGTTCCAAGGGTCAAACCGCACATTTCACATGCTAGACGGGTCGTGACACGATGACACCATGAGCGAGATCGTGGTCGGCATGGGCGCGGGCGCCAAAGAACTCGCGACCGAGGACATGATCCTCAACATCGGCCCCCAGCACCCGTCGACCCACGGGGTGCTGCGGCTCCGCCTCACCCTCGACGGCGAACGCATCGGCACCGCCGAACCGATCATCGGCTACATGCACCGCGGCGCCGAGAAACTCTTCGAGGTCCGCGACTACCGCCAGATCATCGTGCTGGCCAACCGCCACGACTGGCTCTCGGCCTTCGGCAACGAACTCGGCGTGGTCATCGCCGTGGAGCGCATGCTCGGCATGGAGGTCCCGGTCCGCGCCGTCTGGGCCCGCACCCTGCTGGCCGAGCTCAACCGCGTGCTGAACCACCTGATGTTCCTCGGCAGCTACCCCCTCGAACTGGGCGCCATCACCCCGCTCTTCTACGCCTTCCGCGAGCGCGAGACCCTCCAGGCGGTCATGGAGGAGATCTCCGGCGGCCGCATGCACTACATGTTCAACCGCGTCGGGGGCCTGAAGGAGGAACTCCCCGAAGGCTGGATGTCCCGCACCCGCCAGGCCGTCGCCGACGTGCGTCGCCGCCTCCCCGACATCGAGAACCTGATCTCCGGCAACGAGATCTTCCTGGCCCGCACCCGGGGCGTCGGCGTGCTGACCCCCGAGACGATCCGCCAGTACGGCGTCAGCGGCCCCATCGCCCGCGCCTCCGGCGTCGACTGGGACCTGCGGCGCGACGACCCCTACCTGGCCTACCGCGAGCTCCCCGTCAAGGTGGTGACCCGCGAGGCGGGCGACTGCCACGCCCGCTTCGAAGTGCTGCTCGACCAGGTCAAGGTCTCGCTCGACCTCGCCGACGCCTGCCTCGACCGGCTCGCCGACCTCCCGCCGGGCCCGATCAACCAGCGACTTCCCAAGATCCTGAAGGTGCCCGAAGGCCACACCTACGCCTGGACGGAGAGCCCGCTCGGCGTCAACGGCTACTACCTGGTCAGCCGGGGCGAGAAGACGCCGTGGCGGCTGAAGCTGCGCAGCGCCAGCTTCAACAACATCCAGGTGCTGCGTGAGATGTTGCCCGGCCACCTGGTGGCCGACATGGTCGCGATCCTGGGGTCGATGTTCTTCGTCGTGGGCGACATCGACAAATGATCAGGCGGGCCGCTGGTTCTGGTTGTTCTTGTCGTCCGGAATGCGGCAGCAGAACTCCAGGAACAGCGCCGCGCAGACCAGCAGCACCGCCGAGATCAGCGACCCCGCCGACACGAGCGCGTCCTGCCGCGGGCCGGGGATGTCGAACATCTGCAGGGTGTGGATGAAGAACCCGGCGAACACCCCCGCGAACGCGGCCCCGGCGAGAGCCGTCGCCTTGGCCAGCGCCGCGAGCCGTGCCACCACCAGGGGCTCGGGCGGCGTGGTGTCCTCTTTCCGCATGATCCGCCCCCGCGTCAGCCACCCCGTGTACGCCTCGCCGATCGCCAGCAGCAGGAACGTCGGGATGGCCGTCCACGGCACCTGCGGCAGACTCGCATAGGCCCCCTGCAGGAACGCCCAGGTCACGACGGCGAACACGACCACGACGCCGACGAGCACACCGGGATTGCTGGGCTTCACGACACGACTCCTAAAGCGGCGGTTCCAGCGACAGGTCAGCCCGGAGGCGCACGCCGCTCTGGTCGACACCGGCCAGCAGCGCCGCCACCGACCCCCGCCCCGGCAGCACCGCCGAAGCGTCGGCCTGCGCCCACGGCACCAGCACGAACGCCCTCTCGTGGGCCCGCGGATGGGGCAGCGTCAGCTCGGCCTCGTCGGACATCAGGCTACCGATCATGACGATGTCGACGTCGAGGGTACGCGGCCCCCAGCGCTCCTTCCGAACCCGCCCGAACGCGTCCTCCACCCCGAGGGCCCGGTCGAGCAGGGTACGGGGGTCGAGCGAGCTCTCCGCGATCACCACGGCGTTCAGATAGGCCCCCTGCGAGGGCCCGCCGACGGGATCGGTCTCGTAGACCGGCGACAGCGCCACGAACGCCATGCCGGGCGCGTCGAACAGCGCGTCGAGCCCACTCTGCAGATAGTCCATGCGCTGCCCGAGGTTGGAGCCGAGCGAGAAGACGACCCTCACCGCGACCTCCTGACCGTCACCACCACGTCGTCGAACGGCAACGGAATCGGCGCCGCCGGCTTGTGCACGCTGAGCTCGACGTTCTCCACCAGCTCATACCGCAGACAGACCGCCGCCAGCCGCTCGGCCAGCGTCTCGATGAGATCGACCGGCTCCCCCTCGACCACGGCGACCAGCTCGACCGCCAGCGCCCCGTAGTCGACGGTCTTGGTCAGATCGTCACCCGCGGCCGCCGGCCGCACGTCGAGGAACAACGTCGCGTCGACGACGAACTCCTGCCCCAGCTCACGCTCAGCGGGCAGGCATCCATGCCGCCCCCTCGCCCGAAGCCCTTTCAGGCTCACCGTATCGAGGCCCACGACACCTCCGCACCGATCTCACCCGGGCGACCTGCCCGAGATCACTTTCTACCGCCCACCCATTCCGACGACGACAACGCCCCCCGCCCGAACGCAAATTCCACGAAACGCCCCAAAGCCCAACATCGACTAAAGCCGCCGCCCATGTGGCGCCCCAGAGCCTCCATGGGAGTCGCACCCCTGTGAAACTCTGCTTCCCCTCACCTGGCCAGGTACCCCCATCCTCACCGGGATAGGTCAGCGGGCCGTGGAGCGCGATGCTGCCGTCGGACAGCAGATCGGCCGCCTTCGCCGCTGTGGTCACCGGCCTCTCCGGGACGCGCGCCCTCCGTGGTACAGCAGCCTCCGCGGCACATGCAGCCTCCGTGGTACACGCGGCCTCCGTGGTACACGCGGCCTCCGTGGTACACGCGGCCTCCGTGGTACACGCGGCCTCCGTGGTACACGCGGCCTCCGTGGTACACGCGGCCTCCGCGGTACACGCGGCCTCCGCGGTACAGGCAGCCTCGGTGGAATATGAAAGCCCCGTGGGAGGTCTGCAAACTCCGTGGGACATGCAACCTCGGCGGAACATGAAGCTTCTGTAGGAGTTGGCAACCTCCGTGAGACGTCGGGCCCGCCTTTGACGCCGCCGCCTTTGTAGGACGCTTCGGCTTGTGCCCCGCCGAACTATGGCCCCTTTCGTTGAGACACCGCGTCCTCGAGTCCCGCATGGTGCGCGACCGCCGAGCTTGGCGGGTGATCGAAGCGATGCGGGACCCATGCCTGGCGGTTCAGCGATGCGCGGCTGGTAGCGGAGGGCCTGCAACGCACCCTTGCATGCAGCCCTGCATTGAACCCCTGGGTCGACCGGGACATAGGGCATCGTTTGCTTGAGTGCCACGCCGAGCCGCCCTCGACCACCACATCGAACCGATGTCCATGGGGCGGCGTGCGGCGAACTCGGCGAACTCGGCGAACTCGGCGAACTCGGCGAAAGGAGCGACTCGCCAACCACGTCGGCGAGCGCGCAAATCAGGAGGTTTCTTCCTCTTCCTCGTCGTCGCCCGTCTGCAGAACCGGTGACCCGTGGTGGTGCCACAGGCGCCAGCCGCCGGCCGTCTTCACGAACGTGTTGGTCGCCACCACTCGCCCGGCGGCGAACCCCGTGTCTCCCACGTCTTCGGCGTCGGCCGCCGTGAGGATGTTCTCGGCGCAGGTCAGCACCGCGACATTCCCTAAAACCGTCGTCTGTACGTCAGTAAGCACAAACTGGATATACGGCGTATTGGCCATGATCAGCGCCCACGACCGCAACACCTCGCCACGGCCCGACAACATCGGCCACCCGGGATGCACGCACATCGCCACCAGGTGGTCAGGCACGTCCTCCACCCAGATCTCCGACATGCGATCCAGGTCGGCGCTTTCGATCGCGGCGTAAAAGGCCTGGTTGAGGTCTTCAACCTCTTTCATCGGCTGCCCTCCACGCCGCGGCAACCCGTACGGCGTCGGCGTTGGGTCGGACGTCGTGGACGCGTACGCACCAGGCGCCGTCTCGGGCGGCGAGCGCGGTGACCGCCAGGGTCGCGTCGTCGTTCTCGGCGAACGGGCGAGGCTCGCCGTCGGGACCGGCGAGCAGCCGGCCCAGGAAGCGCTTGCGGGACGCCCCGATGATCAGGGGACGGCCCAGCTCCCGGAGCCGGTCGAGGCCGGCCAGGAGCGTCCAGTTGTGGTCGGCCTGCTTGGAGAACCCCAGGCCGGGGTCGAGGATCAGCTGCTCCTCACGCACGCCCTCGGCGAGCACCGAGTCGACGCGCTTGCGCAGTTCCTCACTCACCTCGGTGACCACATCGCTGTAGATCGCCCGGCTCTCCATGTCTCTGCTGTGGCCGCGCCAGTGCATGACCACGTAGGCGACCCCGGAGGCGGCCACCACCCGGGGCATCACGGGGTCGGCCAGGCCGCCGCTCACGTCGTTGACCAGCCGGGCCCCGGCGGCCACGGCCACCTCGGCGACCTCGGCGCGCATGGTGTCGACGCTGACGGCGACGCCCTCGGCGGACAGGGCGCGGATCACCGGCTCGACCCGGCGCAGCTCCTCGTCGAGGGACACCCGGGCGGCCCCGGGGCGGGTCGACTCGCCGCCCACGTCGACGATGTCGGCGCCCTGCTCGACCAGGGCGAGGCCGTGGGCGATGGCGATCTCGGGGTCGAACCAGCGGCCCCCGTCGGAGAAGGAGTCGGGGGTGACGTTGACCACGCCCATGACGAGGCAGCGCCCGGCGTCGGGCAGCCCCGGCACGGTGAACGCGCTCATCAACGGCTCCTCATGTGGTCGATCGGGATCAAGCCTAGGCGTTCCGGCAGCACGATCCGCCGCCCGGGGGGCACCTGTGGATAACGATCGAAAACTAGCGGCCGATGATCAGGGACATCGCCTCGGCGCGGGTCTTGTCGTCTTCGCGGAAGATGCCGCGGACCGCCGAAGTGATCGTCTTGGCGCCCGGTTTGCGGACGCCCCGCATGGTCATGCACATGTGCTCGGCCTCGATGACCACGATCGCGCCGCGGGGCTTCAGGACCTCCATGAGGGCGTCGGCGACCTGGGAGGTCAGCCGCTCCTGGACCTGGGGCCTGCGGGCGTAGAGGTCGGCCAGCCGGGCCAGCTTCGACAGGCCCGTCACCTGGCCCTTGTCGTTGGGGATGTAGCCGATGTGGGCCACCCCGTGGAAGGGCACCAGGTGGTGTTCGCACGTGGAGTAGATCTCGATGTCGCGCACCAGGACCATCTCGTCGTGGTCGGCGTCGAACACCGTCGTGAGCACGTCTTCCGGCTTCTGCCCGAGCCCCGCGAACTGCTCCGCGTAGGCTCGGGCGACGCGCGCCGGAGTCTCGACCAGGCCCTCACGGCCCGGATCTTCGCCGATCGCGATCAGAATCTCGCGTACGGCCGCTTCGATCCGGGCGTTGTCGACCTGGAGAGGCTTGCCAACCACTGTTCTTACGCCTCGTCCTTTTGGGGTGCGGGCTGCGCGACGGGCGAGCCGTTGCCGGAGGCGATGGCGGGGGCGCCGTGACCGTTGGCCGCGGCGACCTCCTTGGGCGTGATGACCGGAGGACGGTCGGAGGGCAGCCGCTTGCCGTAACCGGCGTAGGACGGCCGCTTCTCCCTGACCACGATCGGGCTGAAGATCTCCAGCACCTGCTCGCGGGACAGGGTCTCCTTCTCCATCAGCTCCAGCACCAGGTTGTCGAGCACGTCACGGTATTCGACCAGGATCTCCCAGGCCGCGTCGTGTGCCGACTCGATCAGACGGCGGACCTCGTCGTCGATCGACGACGCGATCTGCTCGGAGTAGTCGCGCTCGTGGCCCATCTCGCGGCCGAGGAAGACCTCGCCGTTGCCGGAACCGAACTTGCGGGCGCCGAGCTTCTCGCTCATGCCGTATTCGGTGACCATGCGGCGGGCGATGGAGGTCGCCTTCTCGATGTCGTTGGAGGCGCCGGTCGTGGGCTCGTGGAAGACGAGCTCCTCGGCCGTGCGGCCGCCCAGCAGCATCGCGAGCTGGTCGTTCATCTCGGAGCGGGTGGCCAGGAACTTGTCTTCCATCGGCAGCGTCATCGTGTAACCGAGGGCGCGGCCGCGCGACAGGATCGTGATCTTGTGAACCGGGTCGGAGTTGGGCAGCGCGTGGGCCACCAGGGCGTGGCCGCCCTCGTGGTACGCGATGATCTTCTTCTCCTGGTCGGACATGACCCGCGACTTGCGCTCGGGGCCGGCCATCACGCGGTCGATCGACTCTTCGAGGATCTCCATCGTGATGAGCTTCTTGTCCTGGCGGGCGGTCAGCAGCGCCGCCTCGTTGATCACGTTGGCCAGGTCGGCGCCGGTGAAGCCCGGCGTCCGGCGGGCGATGACGTCGAGGTCGACGCTGTCGTCGAAGGGCTTGCCGCGGCCGTGGACCTTGAGGATGCCCTTGCGGCCCTCGAGGTCGGGACGGTCGACGGTGACCTGCCGGTCGAACCGGCCGGGACGCAGCAGCGCGGGGTCGAGGATGTCGGGCCGGTTGGTCGCGGCGATGAGGATCACGCCGCCCTTGACGTCGAAGCCGTCCATCTCGACGAGCAGCTGGTTCAGGGTCTGCTCGCGCTCGTCGTGACCACCGCCGAGGCCCGCGCCCCGGTGCCGGCCGACGGCGTCGATCTCGTCGATGAAGATGATGGCGGGGGCGTTGGCCTTGGCCTGCTCGAACAGGTCGCGGACGCGGCTCGCGCCGACACCCACGAACATCTCGACGAAGTCGGAGCCGGAGATCGAGTAGAACGGCACCCCGGCCTCGCCGGCGACTGCCCTGGCGAGCAGGGTCTTACCGGTTCCGGGCGGGCCGTAGAGGAGGACGCCCTTGGGGATCTTGGCGCCGATGGCCTGGAACTTGGCGGGCGCCTGCAGGAACTCCTTGATCTCGTGGAGTTCCTCGATGGCCTCGTCGGCCCCGGCCACGTCGGCGAACGTGGTCTTCGGCGTGTCCTTGGTGATGAGCTTGGCCTTCGACTTGCCGAAGTTCATCACCCGGGAGCCGCCGCCCTGCATCTGGTTCAGGAAGAACAAGAAGAAGAGCACGATCAGGATGATCGGCAGGAAACTCAACAGCAGGGTGACGAAGAAGTTCTCCTTGGGAACCTCGACCGTCCACCCGTTCTTCGGGTTCGCCTTCGCGAGCGCCTCGGTGATCTGGACGCCCTGACCGGTCACCCAGGAAGCCTGGATGCGGTCGGTCGACTTGCCGCCGACCTGAATGGGCTTGGCCAGGGTCACCGCGGCGACCTGGTCTCTGTCGGTCACCTTGGCGCTGACCACATTGCCGCTGTTGATCTGCTGGAGAACAGTGGAGGTGTCGGCGGTGGTGTAATTGCCGCCGGTGTTCATCAACGTCGTGACGAGCAGCAGAAGCACGACGATGCCCAGGATCCACAGCAGTGGCCCACGTGTAAATCGCTTGAGATCCATCCGATGCGGAACCCCGGCGGGCCCGTCCCTTCCTGACCAAGGCCTGGCCCCCTTTGGGTAAAGGGGGTCGCGGCACCCTTTGCCGCTCCTTCTGACTACCCCGGGGCCGCCCCCGGGTTATCAGAAGGTACACCGAGCCGCCGGTGAGGGTCACCGCCCGGCAGGCTCGGGCATTGCTCCTCCAACGTACGTCAGGGACAGGCGTGTTCCCTTCGCGGAGAGCAAATATCAAGCCTCCGGAGGGGCCACTTCGCTCAGGGCTTATTCGCCGCCATAGACATGTGGCGCGAGAGTGCCGATGAATGGGAGGTTTCGATAGCGCTCGGCGTAGTCGAGCCCGTAGCCGATGACGAACTCGTTGGGGATGTCGAAACCCACGTATTTGACGTCGAGGGGCACCTTCACCGCGTCGGGCTTGCGGAGCAGCGTGCAGATCTCGACGGAGGCCGGGTTGCGCGACTGGAGGTTGTTGAGCAGCCACGACAGGGTCAGGCCCGAGTCGATGATGTCCTCGACGACCAGCACGTGACGGCCGGCGATGTCGGTGTCGAGGTCTTTCAGCACCCGCACCACGCCCGACGACTTGGTGCCGGCGCCGTAGGACGACACCGCCATCCAGTCCATCTGGACGGGCACGTGGAGCGCGCGGGCGAGGTCGGCCATCACCATGACGGCGCCCTTCAGCACTCCGACGATGAGCAGTTCGTGGCCCGCGTAGTCGGCGTCGATCTTCCCGGCGAGTTCCCTGATCTTGGTCTGGAGCTCTTCCTCGGAGATGAGGACCCTGGACAGGTCTCTGCCCATGTCGGCTGCGTCCACCTGCGAATTCCTTACGAGAGGGAGCTGGTGAACATCAGCCTGCCATATCGCCGCACCACACCCACCCCTCCGGGTAGGTCCACCCCCTTCTGCCCCGTCCAGCGGGTGATCAGCCGCTCGGCCTCCTCGATGTGCACGGCCGCGAGGGCCGAGGGCGGCGACCCGGCGGCGACGGCGGCCCGGTGGATCACCCGGCGGCGCACCGCCGCGGGCAGTTCGGCCAGCAGGGCGGTCGACAGCCCGGTGCCGAGGTCTCTGGCCTCGGCGTAGACGCGGTCGGCCCAGTCGTCGAGGGCGTCGGCGTCGTCGCGGCAGAGCCGGGCGGTGCGGGCGAGCGCGTCGGCGATGCCGGGGCCGAGTTCCGACTCCAGGAGGGGCAACAAGGTTTGCCGTACCTTGACCCGGGTGAAACGCGGGTCGTCATTGTGGGGGTCGTGCCAGGGGCTCAGGCCGAGTGCCGCGCAGACCTCTTCCGTCCGGGTACGGCTCACGCCCAGCAGCGGCCGCCGGTAGACGCCCGCGACCTCGGCCATGCCCGACAGGGTGCGCGAGCCGCTGCCCCGGGCCAGCCGCAGCAGCACGGTCTCGGCCTGGTCGTCGCGGGTGTGGCCGAGCAGGATCACGGCTTGGTGCCGCGAGGCGAGGTCGTCGAGAGCCGCGTACCGGGCGATCCGCGCCGCCGCCTCCGGCCCGCCCACGGTTCCGACCTCCACCGTGACGGCCTCACCGAAGGAAAGCCCGAGGTCGGGCGCGAGACGTACAAGATCATCGGCTCTTGAGCGGGAACCGGGCTGCAGGCCGTGGTCGACAGTGACCAGCCCGGCGCGCAGGCCCAGGCGCGGCGCGACGAAGCCGAGGCAGGCGGCCAGCGCCAGGGAGTCGGCGCCGCCGCTGCAGGCGGCGAGCGCCAGGCTTCCCTTGTCGAGGTCGGAGAGCGATTCGCGGATCGCGCGGCGGACGTCGGCGACCGCCGGATGCGGGCCCATCAGGCGGACTTGTGATCGGGCTCCAGCGCGTTGGTGACGAGGACCCGGCGCATCCACGCGTGGGGATCGGAGATCTCCTGGCGGGTGGGCAGGGTCTCCGGGGAGGTCCAGACCCGGTTGAAGCCGTCCATCCCGGCCTCCTCGACCACGGTGGTCACGAAGGAGGAGCCCTCGGCGTACTGCTTCATCTTGAGGTCGACGCCGAGCAGGCGGCGGATCACCTGGTCGACGCGGGAGCCGCCGGCGCGGCGCTGCTGGAACTTGGCCCGGATCTCGGCCACCGAGGGCACCACGCTGGGGCCCACGGCGTCCATCACGTAGTCGCCGTGGCCCTCGACCAGGGTCATCACGGCGGTCACCCGGTCGAGCACGGCCTTCTGCTCGGGGGTCTGGATGGCCTCGATCAGGTTGCCCTCGCCGCCGCGGAAGGCGTCGGCGACCGCGTCGGTGACGTCGCGCATGCGGTCGAGGAGGGTCGACAGGTCCATGTCGGAGATCGTGAGGAACTCCTTCATCTGGGCCTGGAGGTATTCGCGCAACCACGGGACGCCGGTGAACTGCACCCGGTGGGTCTCCTCGTGGAGGCAGACCCAGAGGCGGAAGTCGCGCGGGTCGACGCGCAGCTCGCGCTCGGTGTTGACGATGTTGGGGGCCACCAGGGTGAGGCGGCCGGTCGGGGCGTTGCCGTCGGGGTCGGGCGGCAGGAACAGTTCGTACTGCCCGAGGACCCGGCTGGCCAGGAAGGCCAGGACCGCGCCCACCTCGACGCCGGTGATGCGCGAGCCCACGGCGCTGACGATGGCCGGCACGTTGCCGACCTTCTCCGACAGCGGTTCGAGGACGACCTTGAACCCTTCGACGTTGGCCCGGATCCAGCCGGGACGGTCGACGACGGTGGCCTCTTCGGGAGGCGCCGAGTCGATCCCGGTGAACTCCTTGACGTGGACCTCGGCCTCGCGCGACAGGCGCCGAAGCTCGCTGACGGCCTGCCTGGCCTCTTCACGGCTCACCTGTGGCCCCGGGCGGACGAGCCGGACTCCGGTAGCGACGGCGAGATCCCAGTCGATCACCTGCATGTTCACCACCGTATGTCGTCGGTTCAGGCTGCGCGCGAGACCAGGGTCGCGAGCCGGTCGAGCGCCTTGACGGTCTTGCCGGGGTCGGTGACGCCGTTGGCCATGAACGCGAAGCTCAGCAGCCGTCCGTCGGCGGTGTGGACGAGGCCCGTCAGTGTGTTCACTCCGTCGAGCGTGCCCGTCTTGGCCCGGACCAATCCGGCGCCGGCCTTCGAGTCGGCCTCGCCGTAGCGCCCGTGGAGGGTGCCGGTGAAGCCCGCGACCGGCATTCCGCTGATCAGCGAGTGGAGGTTCGGGTATTGCGGGGAGGCGCCCAGCGCGACGAGTCTGGCCAGCGCCGCCGGGGTGATCTTGTTGGCGGTCGACAGGCCGCTGCCGTCGTGGACCTCGACGCCCTGGGTGACGCCGAGGCGGGTCAGCACGGCCTGGTAGGCCTTGGCCTGGCCGGCGTAGGTGTGGGGCTGCTTCTCGGCGATGGCCACGTGGCGGCCCAGCGCCTCGGCCAGGTCGTTGTCGCTCTCGGTGAGCATGCGCTCGACCAGGGCGTAGACCGGGGCCGACTCGACCCGGGCCAGTTCCTGGCCGGGCTGCGCGGCCTTGACCGACTTGATCGTCTTGCCGACCTTGACGCCGTACTTGGCCAGCAGGTCGCCGAACGCCTTGGCGGCGTCGGCCGGCGGGTTGGCCGAACGGGGGGCGTCCTGGCGGGGCACGACGCGGCCCTCGTCGATGGCCAGCGCGGTCACCGGGGAGGCGCTGCCCTCGGGCACGTACGTCGGCTTCCAGCCGGGGGCGGTCACCGGGCCCTGGAAGAGCGAGGCGTCGTACGAGAGCGTGACCGACTTCATTCCGGCCGCCTTCAGCGCCTTGGCGGTGCGGGAGGCGAGCGTCTGGAGGCTGGCCGCGCGCGGATAGTGGTCGCGGGGGTCGGCCTTGGGCCCGGCCAGGGTCGGATCGCCGCCGCCGACCAGAACGATCTTGCCGGGGGCGGTCTGGACGACCGTCGTGGCGAACGTCACATCGGCGCCGATCGACGCCAGCGCCGCGGCGCCGGTGACCACTTTGGTGGTGGACGCCGGGGTCAGCGCGGTGGTCGAGCCCTCATCGAACAGCGTTTGCCCGGTTTCTGCGTCGATGACGGTACCTGCGACCTTGCCACCGATTCCCGGGTCACCCATGGCGTCACGAAGCAGGGTGGTCAAAGTACTCTTAGCCGGGAGAGGGCCGTCGAGCGCGGCGACCAGAACAGGCGGTGCCGTGACGATCGGTGTGGGGGCCGGTTTGGGGGCCGCGGCCTGTATCGGAACTCGCTCGGTGCCGTTGACCACGAGGTAGACGCCCGCGGCGATGACGAAGACCTGTAGCAGCGCGAGGGTGGCGATCACCATCCAACGTTCGCGTCGCACCACGTGACCTCTCCCCTAAGTAACGCCTACGAGACACTAACGCCACTCCGGGACCACTCGGATGGCTTGAGCGGAGGAAATGGCAGTGGAGTTCGACGTTGTCGTTGAGATACCCAAAGGGCAACGCAACAAATATGAAGTGGATCATGAGACCGGCCGGATCCGGCTCGACCGGATGCTGTTCACGTCCACTCAGTACCCTGCCGACTACGGCTTCATCGAGAACACCCTCGGCGAGGACGGCGACCCCCTCGACGCCCTCGTCCTCCTCCAGGAACCGACCTTCCCCGGGTGTCTCATCCGCTGCCGCGCCGTCGGGATGTTCCGCATGACCGACGAGAAGGGCGGCGACGACAAGGTCCTCTGCGTGCCCTCACGCGACCCCCGCCAGGAGCACATCCGCGACATCCACCACGTCCCGGAGTTCGACCGGCTGGAGATCCAGCACTTCTTCGAGGTCTACAAGGACCTCGAGCCCGGCAAGTCGGTCGAGGGCGCCAACTGGGTCGGCCGGACCGAGGCCGAGGCCGAGATCGAGCGCTCCTACAAGCGCGCCAAGCACTGACTCAGCCCGGTCTCGTGGCGCCGACGTAGTCGGGCCGCCACATCGACGCGATGCGGACCACGTCTCCCGTCTGGGGGGCGTGGACCATCAGGCCGCGTCCGATGAACATGCCCACGTGGTGAATCGGGTCGCCGAAGAAGACGAGGTCGCCGGGGCGCAGGTCGGCTGATTCGACGTGCGGCCCGGCGGTCCACTGCGTGCCGGTCCAGTGGTCGAGCGGCACGCCGGCCCGTTCCCAGGCCCGCATGGTCAGCCCCGAGCAGTCGAAGCTCTCGGGGCCGTCGGCCGCCCACACGTAGGGTTTGCCGAGCTGGGCCAGCGCCCAGCGGGCCGCCTCGCCCCCCGCGCCCCCGGCGGTGAGCGCCCAGCCGGGCGCCGCCGGACCGGCCCCCATCCGGAACCTGGCCAGGTCGAGGCGCTCCTCGATCTCCCGCTGCTCCCTGCGCAGGTCCCTGGTCTCGGCCAGCTGCGTCTTCACGGCCTCCTCCGCGGCCGTCTTGAGACGCCCCGCTTCGGCCGCGGCCCGGTGGGCCTCGTCGAGCATGTCGGCGGCCTGGTTCTGCAGGATCCGGAGCACCTCGCGGCTGTCGTCGAGGCGGTCGATGACGGCCGCGCGCTCGTCGCCGATCTGGGTGACCAGGCTGGCCCGGCGCATCAGCGCGTCGGGGGCGCCCGGCAGGGCCATCATCGGGTTGGCCAGGTCGACCCCGTAGGCGTCGGCGGCCAGGGCGGCGGCCCGGCTCCTGGCCTCCTCGACGGTCTTCTCCGCCGCCAGCAGGTCGGCGGTGACCTCGGCGTGCTCGGCCCGCGCCCGCCGCACCCTGACCAGCTCGCCGTTGTACGCCTCGACGAGGCGCTCGGCGTCTCTGACGAGCTCGCGGCGGCGCTCCTTGGCCCGCGCCAGCTTCACCTGGTTGCGGGCGAGCTCCCGGACCTGCGCGGAGATCGTGTCGCGGGGGCCCGGGGTCGCGGCGGCCTCACCCGGCGCCCCGGCCAGCAGCCCGGCGACGATGAGCGTCGCGGGCAGCGCCCTCGACCTGCGATTGCACATGCGCAGGCCCATTCCCGCAGGTCACTCAAGGAACACCGGCCCCAATGGCAAAGGTGTTCACACAAGTTTCAACAGCCGGGCGATCCAGGGGCGCATGCCCGTGGTGACCGGGTCGGGGCCGCGCGGGTAGGCGAACACCGGGGCGTCGCCGCCGTGGGTGGCCCTCAGTTCGGCCGCCTTGCACCAGTCGGCGGCGGTCCGGCAGGCCGCCCACGCGACCGACAGGGCCGGTCGCGCCTCGGGGTGGCGTTCGTGGATCTGCGCCAGGGTGATCGCGGCGTGGGCGGCGGCGTAGCCGTCGTCGGGGTAGGCGGTGCCGGCCAGGTAGGGGGCGGTGACCCGGCCCCCGTGGGGGGTGCTCTGCACCCACGTCCAGTTGGCGACGACCAGGTTGAGGACGGGGGCGGGGAGGCGGGCGGCCTCGCCGTACATGCGGTCTTGCCGGGGGCCGGTCAGGCGGCGGGGGGACAACAACCACGTGACGTCGTCGGGGGTGTGGGCCTCGGCCAGCCAGGTCAGGACGGCCAGGGCCCGGGCGGCCTGGAGGCGGCTGAGGTCGAGGACGTCGCGGAGCATGCGGGGCCCCGGGTCGAGCCAGACCGGCCAGGCCGCCTCGTGGGCCTTGGTGACGAGGTCGGCCAGCGGGGCGGGCGGCAGGTCGGGGTAGACCCGGCGATCACGAACGGCAAAGCCGTCGGCGGCCATGGTGTTCGCCCTTCACGTGCTCGTGCTCGTGCGTTTCCGCGGGGGTGGACGCCAGGTCGACCTCGACCGGCTCGGCCGCCGGGGTGACCGTGGCGACCGGGGTCGGCGACGGGCGGGGGCCCGGCGGGCGGCTGTGGGGAGGCTCGCCCTGGGCGGTCTTGGTGGGACGGGGACGCGGGGGGACGACACGCGGGGGCGGCGGGTAGTGCACGCCGAGCACGGTCGGACGGGGCCGCGCCACCGCGCTCTCCGACGACTCCTTGACCGGGTCGAGCGTGCGGATGGGCGGCGGCACCTTGGGCGGCACCTTCGGCGGGTAGTCGCTGACGGTCGCGGCGGGGGTGTAGAGCCGGGCGGTCGGCGCGGCCACGCCGCTTCTGTTCTCCATCGGGTCGCCGGTGACCTGCATGACCAGCACGACCACCACGGCCGCCGCGACCACGGCCGCCACCGCGCCCACGGCCACGTGGCGGCCGCGCCGGTTCGGGGTGCCGGGGAAACCGTCGGGGTCGAGCGGCCCGGCCCGGCGGGCGACGTAGCGGCGGTAGGCCAGCAGTTCGGGGTCGATGAAGCAGCTCATCACCCGTACGCGGACCGTGTCGGGCATGACCGGGAGCGGCAGCAGGGCGAAGACCTTGCCGGCCGAGACCTGGCGGGCCCGGTGGGGGCGGCAGGTCTCGCAGGTGAAGATGTGGTTCACCACGCGGGCGCGCCGTTCGTCGGGGTCGCCGCCCTCGGCGTCGGCGACCAGGACCGACCGGGCCGGGCAGTCGCCGGGGTCGCGGCGGGCCAGCACCTCGGCGGTGATCGCGTCTTGCAGCCGGAGCGAGGCCGACTCGCGCAGGGCCTCGGCGTGGCGGGCGCTCAGGCCGAGCACCACGCCCAGGTCGGCGGCGGCCAGGCCGTGGCGCAGCGACAGTTCGAGGATCTCGCGGTCTTCGGGCGGCAGGCCGTGGACGGCATGCCAGGCGGCGGCGTCGGGGGCCTCCTCGGGTTCGGCCGGCTGGCCGGCCTGCCACCGGCGGCGGCACTCGGCGCGGGCCAGCGCGAGCAGCCAGACGTAGAGGCGGTCGGGGTCGCGCAGGGCGTCGACGTGGGCCTCGGCGGCGATCATGGTGTCGCGTAACGCCACCTGGGCGCCCTCGGCGCCGAGCAGGAACCAGCAGAAGCGGTAGACGCCTTCGGCGTGGGCGTCGTAGAGGGCTGCGAGAGCACCCGGATCGCGGGCGCGCAGGGCCTGAACCAGATCGCGATCGGTCATGTCACAGAAGGTAATGGATCCGTAACTTGGAGTTCAGGATTTCTGCCGCATTCTCCGCCGCTATTTTCCCGGTTATTGGGGCGGATTCACGAGCGCGAGCCACGGTCGGCCTTCGGCCGCCCGCGGCTCACTTTTCTCCCCCGAGTGGAACGCCTTCGAAGTCGGCCGGAATTCGTATCCCCAACTGGGCGAAAACGGTCGGCGCGACGTCGACGAGTTTCGCCTCGTGGCGGCGTTCGTGCCGGATTCCGGGGCCGGCGGCGAGCAGGAAGATCTGCAGCTCCTCCGGCGACAGGCCGCCGTGGCCGCCCTCGTCGCGGTGCCCGTGGTCGGTCACCACGATGACCGACCACTTCTCGTTCGGGAACGTCGGCCGCCGCCTGACGGCGTCGACGAGGCGGCCGACGCCGAGGTCCATGGTGTCGAGCGCGGTGGTGTACTCGGGGCCCAGCGGCCCGTGTTTGTGGGCCACCTTGTCGGGGTTGACCAGGTGCAGGAAGACGACGTCGACCTGGTGACGGGAGATCAGGTCGGTCATCCGGCGGATGATCATCTCGTCCTTGAGGTGCTCGGCGTAGTCGACGCCGGGGCGCAGGGTGGCGTGCCAGTCGACCTGGTGGAGCAGGCCGGTCTCGAAGAAGGTGCGCCACAGGGTGACGGCCAGCGTGTCGAGGTCGGGGCGCAGCCTTTCCAGCCGGGTCAGGAAATCGGGATATCTCGTGTATTGGCGTCCATCAAAGGTGTTGTCGTGTACGCCATGCTTTTCCGGATTGACGCCGGTGAGAATGGTCGACCACGCCGGACCGCTCAGCGATTTCACGCCCGGGGCCAGATCGAGGTGGCCGGTGGCGTAGAGGCCCTCGCTCATCAGCGCGCGCAGATAGGTCGCCTTGGTGGTGAGCACCCGGTCGGTGCGCACCCCGTCGACCCCGATCACCAGCACCTTCGGCACCGGCTTCGGTGGGGGCGGTTCGACGTGGCTGACCGGCCCGCAACCGAGCGCCACCACGATGGCGAGGGCCAGCGAGACGCGAATCCGCTTCGAAGACACCGCCCCCGCCCATGGGTGAGGTCTCACGCCAGGCCGCCGGCCACGATCGCGAGGCCCGCCGCGGCGGCGGCCGAGGCGCCCAGCGCCAGCGTCACCCCGGAGCAGACCATGGCGGTCTCGACAACGCCCCGGTTGATCGACCGGGGATGGTCGTCGGCGATCTCCCGCAGCGCCCGCACGCCCATGACCAGCGCGGCCAGTGCGAGGAAGACGCCCACGCCGCCCAGGAAGAGCAGCGGGAGCGAGAGGTAGCCGAGCCGGGCGGTCCAGACGACCGAGGTGTACGGGGCGTCGCGCCGCGCCACCGCCGCCTCGACGAGGGCCCAGGAGGTCATGAGGTCTTTCGTGGAGGCGGTGCCACGCCCGAATCGTGGTGTAGGCCGTACTTTGAGGTTCTTCATGGAAATCGCCCCCCGGAAGAAAGATCGAGCCTTATTCGGGGGAATATCACGAACGCGGAGTGATCCCACCGCGACGCGCTGTTTCTTGGTGATTCACGGGGCCAGCCCGGCCGACGCGCATCCCTCGGCCAGGGCGTCGAGCCCGAACGCCTCGGCCGGGCCGAGCGCCCCGATCCCGCCCACCCCGCCGACCAGGGCGCTGGTCGCGCCCCAGGCGAGCATTCTGGCGGTCAGGTCGTAGGGATCGCCGCCGTTCAGGCGGACGGTGGCGAGCAGGGTGCCGTCGTCGGCGTACGCCTCGGCGATGGTCTGGGAGGCGATCGGGTGGGTCTCCTGGTTCGTCGACCGGGCCGCCCGCTCGGCCATGGCCGCCATGAGGCGCTTGGAGCCGGGCAGCGCCCGCAGCAGCGGGGTGGCCCTGGCGAAGACGCCCGCCGCGCGGGTCAGGCCGCCGAGCCAGCCGAGGTAGACGTTGACCTCGCGCAGCCGGGGGTGGGTGCGCGGCAGGGCGAAGTGCTCGCTGGCCCCCATGGCGATGCCGTGGCGCCGTCGAGCGCCGAAGGCGAAGGCCCGGGTGCGGCCCGTCTCCCGGACGATGCGGCCGTCGCGGAAGCCGTACATGGGTTCGAGGATCATGCTCAGCGCGGAGGCGCGGGTGCCGGCGCTGGCCCTCTTGGCCATGTTGCCGCGCAGGAAGTAGCCCACGTCGACCCTGATCGCGTCGTTGCCGGCCTTGCGCAGGGCCAGGGCGGCGGCCAGGTTGCCGGGGACGTAGTCGTACCCGAAGGCGGGGATCAGGGTCGCGCCCGCCGCGGCCGCCTCGGGGCCGTGGCGCTGGAAGACGCGCTTGACGAAGGGCGGCTCGCCGGTCGAGTCGAGATAGACCGCGCCCGCCTCGATCGCCGCCGTGACCGCCGCGTCGCCCCACCGCAGGAACGGTCCCACCGTGGAGACCAGGACGTCGCCGGGTTCGAGCAGGTGGGCCACCGAGCGCGGCCGGGTCGCGTCGGCCACCGCCGTGGGCAGCGCGCCCGGCAACGTGGCCGCCAGGTCGGCCAGCCGGGCGGGGTCCCGCCCGGCCAGAAGCGGCTCGGCGCCCAGCGCGACCAGCGCCTTGGCCGTGAGCCGCCCGGTGTAGCCGGTGGCGCCGAACAGGACGATACGGGGGGTGGTCATGCCATTACCGTAACCTCACGGGTTCACGGCTTCTGTTCGGTGATGACGGTGTAGCCCCGGTCCTTGGCGAACGGCGCGGTCTTCGGGGCCTGGGTGAAGATCGGCGCGGCCCCGCCGGCGGCCAGGTCCTCGTAGGGCTTGGCGGTGGCGCCCCAGGTGCGGGCGGTCACGGCGGTGGCGGCGGCGACCCCGGCGCTGACGCTCTCGACCGTGATGATGAAGCGGCGGCTCGCGCCCGGCCGGACGTCGTCGACGAAGGCGGTGCCCCCGCCGATCAGCTTGCCCGCGGCGTCGCGCAGCAGCCCGGTCACCACCAGGCTCCCGGCCGGACGCGTGTAGGGCGACTCGACGTAGCCGGTGATCAGGTAGGACGAGGCGCCCAGCTTCTCGGTCGACACCCGGGTCACCGGGAACGACTTGTACGCCGACGGCACCCGGGCCGCCTGGTGCCACGAGGCCGGCTTGTAGTCGATCTTGACGCTGACCGGCTTCTCGACCGCCAGCGCCTCCCCCGTGAACGCCATCGACCCGCCCGGGGCGACCGCGTCGAGCGGCTGCTCCATGCGGACGACCTCCTTGCCGGCGGCGTCCTTGCCGGTGATGGTGGCGACCGCGTTCTCGCCGAAGTGCCACTTGTTGCCGTTGTTGAGCACGGCGGCCCAGTTGACCAGGTAACCGCCGCTGGCCTGCACGACCGAGGAGGTCTGCTCCTTCAACGCGAGCGGCGCGAGTTCGGTCTTCTTGGTCTCCTCGTCACCCGAGCACCCGGAAACCAGGAGCGTCACGGAGAGGAACGACAGGGCCAGGGCTGTCATACGGTGCGTCACCAGGCCGTGATAACGCGTGCGCGCGGCCCCGTTCACCTCGACCCGCCAACAGCGGACCCAATCTTTAACGCGCGCGGACGACCCGCCCCTCGTCCCAGACGGGCTCTGACGATTCGTAGACCTTCCCATCGGCGCCGAAGACCAGGTAGCGGTCGAAGTCGGCGGCGAACCAGCGGTCGTGGGTGACCGCCATGACGGTGCCCTCGAAGGCGTCGAGGCCCTCCTGGAGCGCCTCGGCGCTGGCGAGGTCGAGGTTGTCGGTCGGCTCGTCGAGCAGCAGCAGCGTCGCGCCCGACAACTCCAGCAGGAGGATCTGCAAACGGGCCTGCTGGCCGCCCGACAGGGTCTCGAATCGCTGCTCGGCGATGGTGCCGGCCAGCTCGTAGCGGGCCAGGATCTTCATGGCCTCGTTCTTGAGCCGGGCGTGCTCGGTCATCACGATCTCGCACGGGGTGCGCTTCATCAGCTCGGGGTGGGAGTGGGTCTGGGCGAAGTGCCCGGGGATGACCCGTGCGCCGAGCCGGGCGACGCCGGTGTGATTCACGTCGTCGCCGCTGAGGAGCCGCAGGAAGTGGGACTTCCCGGAGCCGTTGGAGCCGAGCACGGCGACCCGTTCGCCGTACCAGATCTCCAGGTCGAACGGCTTCATCAGGCCGGTGAGCTCCAGGCCTTCGCAGATGACCGCCCGTTTGCCGGTGCGGCCGCCGCGCAGGCGCATGTTGATGTTCTGGTCTTTGGCCGCCATCTCGGGCGGGCCCGCCTCCTCGAACTTGCGGAGCCGGGTCTGGGCCGCGTGGTAGGCGGCCGACATGCCGTCGTTGTAGGTGGCCTTCTGCTTCAGCATGTTGACCAGGCGCTTGAGCTTGGCGTGCTCCTCGTCCCAGCGCCTGCGGAGCTCGTCGAGGCGTTCGTTGCGCTCTCTGCGGGCCTGCGCGTAGGTGGTGAAGCCGCCGCCGTGCACCCAGATGTTGCCCGACTCGACGGTCACGATGCGGTCGGCGGCGTTGGCGAGCAGCTGGCGGTCGTGCGAGACCAGCAGGACGGTCTTCTGGGTCTCGCGCAGGACCTGCTCCAGCCACTGCTTGCCCGGCACGTCGAGGTAGTTGTCGGGCTCGTCGAGGAGGAGGACCTGGTCGGGGCCCCGCAGCAGGGCCTCCAGGACCAGCCGCTTCTGCTCTCCACCGCTGAGGGTGTTGACCTCGCGGTACTTGCAGGCGTCGTACGGGATGCCCAAGGCCGCCATCGTGCAGGTGTCCCACAGGACCTCGATGTCGTAGCCGCCGGCGTCGGTGTAGTCGGTGATCGCCTGGGCGTAGCGCATCTGGGTCTTCTCGTCGTCGCGCTCCATCATCAGGAGCTCGATCTTGGCGAGGTGTTCGGCGGCCGCTCTGACCCGGGTCGGGGCCACCGACAGGAGCAGGTCGTGGACGGTCCGGCCGTCGCGGATGCTGCCGATGAACTGGCGCATCACGCCGAGGCCGCCGGAGCTGGCCACCGTGCCCTCGACCGCCTGGAGATCGCCCGCGATCAGCCGCATGAGCGTCGTCTTGCCCGCGCCGTTGGGGCCCACGAGGGCGGCCTTGACGCCCTCGCCGATGCGGAAGGAGACGTCGTTGAGCAGTGGCCGCCCGTCTGGGAGCACATGGGTGATATGGGCGATCTCGACGTGGGCCATGGGGTCGAGGGTATTGAGACGGGAGATCGGGTGCCAACAGTTATCGGGACGGAACTGAGCTGACCGATTTGCCGGTTATGTCTGTTATGAGATCTGTGCTCATCACCGGGTCCACCGAGGGGATCGGCGCCGAGAGCGCCCGCGTGTTCGGCGCCCAGGGCGACGACGTCATCGTCTCGGGCCGCGACGCCGCCAAGGGCGCGATGGTCGTCGACGACATCGTGCAGAACGGCGGCTCCGCCCGGTTCGTGCCCGCCGACCTGACCGACTTCGACGCGCTCCACGACCTGGCCGGCGAGGCCGGCGACGTCGACGTGCTCGTCAACAACGCCGGCATGGCCCCGGTCTCCGCGACCGTCGGCCAGGACCCCGAGGTCTTCGAGAAGACCCTCGCGCTCAACCTCAGGGCGCCCTACTTCCTCACCCAGGCGCTGGTGCCGGGGATGATGGAGCGCGGGCGCGGCGCGATCGTCAACATCTCGACCATCGCCGCCGTGGTGGCCGTGCCGTTCCTGTCGGTCTACGGCGCCACCAAGGCCGCCATCAACGAACTCACCCGCACGTGGGCGGCCGAGTTCGCCGATCGGGGCATCCGGGTCAACGCGGTGGCGCCCGGCCCGGTGGTGACCGGGATGTACCACAGCATGGGCGAACGGGCCAAGGAGTTCGACGAGGGCACCATGCTGCACCGGGCCGCCGATCCCAAGGAGATCGCCGACGTCGTGGCGTTCCTGGCCTCCGACAAGGCGTCGTACATGACCGGGGCGGTCATCCCCGTCGACGGCGGCGGCTCGGCGCTCTAGGCGGCGGCTACCGCGCCGTGGTCGACTCCTGGACCAGCCGCGCGGCCAGGGCGGCGAAGACGCCGGCCGAGATGCGCTCCATCCACGTGCGGAAGCCGGGGCGGCGGGCGATGCGCTCCGACAGGTGGCCCGACAGCAGGCCGGCCGAGCCGTCGACCATGAGGCCGGAGACGATGAACATCAGCCCGAGCACCAGCATCTGCACGGTGACCGGCCACGCCTGGTCGCCCTTGGTGACGAACTGCGGCACGAACGCCAGGTAGAACAGGATGACCTTCGGGTTGGCCAGGTTGGTGAGCGCGGCCATGACATAGGTGCGCCGCAGCGACCGCTGCGGCGCCTCGGTCACGTGCAGGGCCTCTCGGCTGCCCTTCCAGGTCGTGTACGCCAACCAGAGCAGCACGACCGCCCCCGCGATCCGGACTGCCGTCAGCGCCTCGGGAGCCCTGGCGATCAGGAAGCCCAGGCCGAACGCGGCCGCGACCGAGTGCACCACGAGCCCCGTGGAGACCCCGAGCGCGGCCAGGACGCCGGCCCGCCGCCCGCCCGCCACGCCGTTGGTGATGACGAAGAGCAGATCGGGCCCGGGGGCGATGTTCAGGAGGAAGGTCGCGACCGCGAAGGCCGCGAGCAGGTGGACGTCCATGGGGCCCATGATGACGTGAATCCCCCTGATTCCGTTGACATGTGGCGCTGACGGGCAATCGACTGCCCAGTGGGATGATCTTCCGCGTGGAATTAGCCCGACATGAACGTGTTCGCCGGTTTCTGGAACGTCCCGCCGTTCAGCGCGCCGTCGTCATCCTCATCGTCGTCAACGCGATCACCATCGGCTGCGAGACCAGCGCCACCCTCATGGCCCAGGTCGGCGGACTGCTCGTCGCCATCGACCACATCGCGCTGACGATCTTCGCCGTCGAGATCCTGGCCCGCCTCTACGCCTACCGCCGCGACTTCTTCACCGACGCGTGGAACTGGTTCGACCTGATCATCGTGGTGGTCGCGCTCGTCCCGGCGTCGGGGCCGACATCGGTGCTCCGGGCGCTGCGCATCCTGCGCGCGCTCCGTCTGGTGTCGGCCGTGCCGAGCATGCGGCGGGTGGTGAGCGCGCTGCTCACGGCCGTGCCCGGGATGGCGTCGATCATCGGACTGCTGCTGCTGATGATCTACGTCGCGGCGGTGATATCGACCAAGTTGTTCGGCGAGGTCGCGCCCGAGCGGTTCGACGAGCTGCCCGACTCCCTCTTCACCCTGTTCCAGATCATGACCGGCGACGACTGGGGCACGGTGGCCAAGGAGGTCATGGCGCACAAGCCCTGGGCGTGGTTGTTCTTCATCTCTTACATCCTCATTTCGACGTTCGTCGCCTTGAACCTGTTCATTGCGGTTGTGGTCAACGCCATGAACGACGCCGAACCCTCGCCGTCGGAGGAGCTGGCCCAGGCCGAGCTGGTCGAACTCCGCGAGGAGGTCGCCGCGCTCCACGCCAAAATCGATCTTCTTCTCGAACGCGGAACCGTACGCCGGCGCTGAACGTTCTGGCGTGCGGCCGAGACGTCCAACTCGACAGGAGAAAACGTGGTCTTCAAACGGATGCTGAGCGCATTCGGCGTCGGCGCCCCCTCGGTGGACACCGTTCTGCACAACCCGCGCACCCAGCCCGGCGGCGCCCTTTCCGGTGAGGTGCGGATCAAGGGCGGCGAGGTCGACGCGGAGATCGAGCACATCACCCTCAGCCTCGTCGCCCGGGTCGAGATCGAGCACAGCGAAGGCGAGAGCAGCGGGCTGCGCGAGTTCTTCGGCTTCCCGGTCTCCGGGCCCTTCACCCTCCGGACCGGCGAGGAGCGGACGATCCCGTTCCAGCTCCCGGTCCCCTGGGAGACCCCCATCAGCGAGGGCCTGCGCGGCATGGCGATCGGCGTGCGCACCGAGCTGGCCATCGCCAAGGCGGTCGACAAGGGCGACCTCGACATGATCGAGGTCGCGCCGCTCCCCTCGCAGGTCCACGTGCTCGAGTCGCTGTCGCGGCTGGGCTTCCACTTCCGGTCGGCCGACCTGGAGGCCGGGCACATCGGCGGCTCCCGCCAGACGCTGCCGTTCTACCAGGAGATCGAGTTCACCTCTCACCAGTACGGCGAGATCGAGGTGACCTTCATCTCCGACCCCCACCACCTGGAGATCGTCATCGAGGGCGGCCACGACGCGATCGGCCGTTTCCCGACCACCCACCAGGAGGCGCTGAGCACCGACTGGACGTCGGTCTTCGGCAACTGGCTGGCCCAGCGCTCCTACGGCCACCACGGGGGCCACCACAGTGGCCACCACGGCGGCCACTACGGCCACCACGACGACGATCACCACCACGGCGGCGGCATCGGCATGGGCGGCGTGGTCGCCGGAGCCGCGGCCGGCGTCGTCGGCGGCATGATCCTCGGCGAGGTCGTGGAAGAGGTCTTCGAGGACGTCTTCGAAGAGGAGTGAGCAACAGCGGCCCGCCTGCCAGGCGGGCCGCTGTTCTTCCTATCTGCGAGCCAAAGAACGTCATTGCCCTCGCAGATGCGGGGTAAAACCTGGACATGGTGCGACTCGATGGCGACATCCGCAACAAGGCGTCGCTCAGCGTCCACGACCTCCGGACGCTCCCCCAGCACGATGTCGAGATCTCCTTCAGCTGCCGCACGTCCGGGCTGCGCCGGCATCGTTTCTCCGGGCCGCTGCTCCTCGACGTCGTCCGGGCCGCGCAGCCGGCCTTCGACCCGGCCGAGCGCAAGGACCGGCTCCGCTTCCTGATCTCGATCCTGGGCGGCGACGGGCACCACGCCGTGTTGTCGTGGGGCGAGATCGATCCCGAGTTCGCCGGGGTCGCGGCCGTGCTCGGCACCACGATGGACGGGAACCCGCTGGCCGACCCCCATCTGGTCGTGCCGGGAGACCTCTGCGGTGGACGCCAGATCAGCGGCATCACGCAGATCGGGATCTGGTCCGACGACCAACTGTGGCGGACCTGACTGCTATCGTCCCGGACCGTGATCTTCGAGGCAGAACCGTTCCGCCTGATCGTCTCCGGGGGCGGCACCGGCGGGCACACCTTCCCGGCGCTGACCACGGTCCGCGCGCTGCGGGCCCGGACCGGCGGGCGGCTGGAGGTGCTCTGGGTCGGCGCGGCCGGGAGCCTGGAGGAGCGGGTGGCCACCGCCGAGGGCATCCCGTTCGCCTCGGTGGCGACCGGCAAGGTGCGCCGGGCGCGGAGCCTGCTGGGGATGGTGTCGGCCGAGAACGTGCGCGACATGTTCCGGGTGCCGCTGGGGGTGTTCCAGGCCGTCTCGATCGTGCGCCGGTTCCGTCCCGACGTCGTGCTGGGCACCGGCGGCTACGTCGCGGTGCCGGTCGGCATCGCGGCGCGGGTGTGCCGGGTGCCGCTGGTCGTCCACGAGCAGACGGTCCGGCTCGGGCTGGCCAACCGGGTGCTCGCCCGGGGCGCGGCCCGCGTCGCGCTGACGGCCGAGGCGTCGCTGGAACTGCTGTCGGGCGCGGCGCGCGAGCGGGCCGTGGTGACCGGCAACCCCGTCAGGGCCGAGGTGCTCACCGGGCGGGCCGACCGCGCGCCGGTCGACGGCTTCGACCGCGCCCTGCCGACCGTGTACGTCACCGGCGGCGCCCAGGGCGCCCGGCAGATCAACGGGCTCGTCACGGCCATCCTGCCGTGGTTGCTGGAGCGGGCGAACGTCGTGCACCAGTGCGGCCCGGCCGAGGAGGAGCAGGTCGTCGCCGCCGCGCGGGCCCTGCCGCCGGCGCTGGCGGCCCGCTACCAGGTCAAGGGGTTCGTGGGGGCCGAACTGCCCGACGTGCTCGCGCTCGCCGACGTGGTGGTCTCGCGCAGCGGCGCGGGCACCGTCGCCGAGGTCACGGCGCTCGGCAAGGCGGCCGTGCTGATCCCGCTGGCCACCTCGGCCGGGAACGAGCAGGCCCACAACGCCTCCTATCTGGAGAAGGCCGGGGCCGCGGTCGCACTGCTCGGCGAGGTGACGCCCGAGAGGCTGCAGGCCGCGGTCGGGCCGCTGCTGGCCGACCCGGCGCGGCGGGCGGCGCTCGCGGCCGAGGCGCGCCGCCACGGCCGCCCCGACGCGGCCGAACGGCTCGCCGACGAGGTCCTTCAGGCGGGGTAGGCGTGCGTCTCGGTGGCCTTCACCGAGACCCAGATCGGGCGGCCGGGCGTGAGGTCGAGTTCGGCCACGGCCGCCGGGGTGACGTCGGCGGCGACCGCCACCGGGCCGTCGACGTGGACGCGCACGTTGTCGCCGTGCCGTTCGATGCCGTCGATCCGGCCCTCCCACAGGTTGCGGGGGCTGCCGTCGGGACGGGCCCGGTAGAGGGCCACCGCACGCGGCGCGAACGCCACGAACGCCGGGCCGGTCACGTGCTCCTCGGCGGCGAAGGACAGGCCGCCGACCGTCACCCGGTCGCCGTCGCCCTCGCCGCGATAGAGGTTGAGGCCGACGAGCCGGGCCACGTAGTCGGTCCGGGGGCGGCGGGCGATCTCCGTCGGGGCGCCCTCCTGCACGACCGCGCCGTTCTCGACGACCACGAGCCGGTCGGCCAGCACCATGGCGTCGAGCGGATCGTGGGTGACCAGGACGGTCGCGCCGTCGAAGCCGGTCAGCCGGCGGCGCAGCTCGGAGCGGATCTCCAGGCGGGTGTGGGCGTCGAGGGCGGCCAGCGGCTCGTCGAGGAGCAGCAGGCGCGGTTCGACCGCCAGGGCCCGGGCCAGCGCCACCCGCTGGGCCTGTCCGCCGGAGAGGCGGCGGGGGCGTACCGAGGAGAACTCCGCGAGGCCCATGCGGTCGAGCAGTTCCTCGGCCCGCCGCCGGGCCTCGGCCTTCGACCTTCCCTGGCAGCGGGGGCCGAAGGCGACGTTGTCGAGCGCCGACAGGTGCGGGAAGAGCAGGTAGTCCTGGAAGACGACGCCGACGGGGCGTCGCTCGGCCGGTTCGTGCTCGATGCGGACGCCGTCGAGCTCGATCGAGCCCTCGGTCAGCGGGGTCAGCCCGGCGAGGGCGCGCAGGGCGGTCGTCTTGCCCGCGCCGTTGGGGCCGAGCAGCGTGACCACCTCGCCCCGGCCGACCGTGAGGTCGAGGTCGAGCCGGAAGGCCGGCCGCTCGACCACGATGCGGGCGCGCAACGTCATGCCGCCGCCCCCACCCAGCGGTCGCGCAGCGCGACCAGGATGAGCACCGACACCGCCAGCAGCACCAGGCTGAGCACGATCGCCGCCTCGGGTTCGGTCTCCAGGGCCAGGTAGACGGCCAGCGGCATCGTCTGGGTGCGGCCGGGGAAGTTGCCCGCGAAGGTGATCGTCGCGCCGAACTCCCCCAGGGCCCGCGCCCAGCACAGCACCCCTCCGGCCAGCACGCCCGGCGCGACCAGCGGCAGCGTCACCCGGCGGAACACGGTGAAGCGCGAGGCCCCCAGGGTCGCGGCGGCCTCCTCGTACCGCACGTCGGCGGCCCGCAGCGCGCCCTCGACGGCGATGACCAGGAACGGCATCGCCACGAACGCCTCCGCGACGACCACCCCGGCCGTCGTGAACGGCAACGAGAACCCGAACGCCGACTCCAGCCACTGCCCGACCAGCCCGCGCCGGCCGAGCACCAGCAGCAGCGCCACGCCGCCGACCACCGGCGGCAGCACCAGCGGCACGGTCACCAGGGCGCGCAGCAGGCGGCGGCCGGGGAAGTCGGTGCGGGCCAGCAGCCACGCCAGCGGCACCCCGAGCACCAGGCAGATCACCGTCGCCAGGGACGCCGTGACCAGCGACAACCGCAGCGCCTCCAGAACCTGGGGTTCGGAGAGCCGCCGCGGCAACGTCGACCACGGCGCCCGGACGAGCAGCCCCGCCAGCGGCAGGACGAGGAACGCCATCCCCAGCACGGCCGGGACGACCAGGAGCCAGGGGACGCGGCTTCTCACGGGGCTTCGAAACCGGCCTTCGTCAGCACGTCCTTGCCCTGCTGCGACAGCACCAGGTCGACGAACTTCTGTGCCAGGGCCGGCGCGTCCTTCAGGGTGGCGATCGGGTAGTCGTTGATCGCCTGGTCGGCCTCGGGGAACGGGATGCCGGTGACCTTCCCGGCCGAGGCGATGACGTCGGTCTTGTAGACCAGCGCCGCGTCGACCTCGCCGAGCTCGACCTTGGTGAGGGTGGCCTTGACGTCCTGCTCCAGCGTGACCGGGGTGACCTTCAGCCCGGCGGCGTCGAGCGCCTTGACGGCGGCGGCCCCGCACGGCACCTGCTCGGCGCACAACGCGACCTTGACCTTCGGATCGGTCAGGTCCTTGAGGTTCTCGACCTTGGCGGGGTTGTCCGGCGGCACCGCGATCTCCAGCTTGTTCTTCACGAACACGGTCTGCGTGCCCGCGAGGCCGGCGTCGGCCACGGTCTTCATCGTCGCAGGAGAAGCGGCGGCGAACACGGCGGCGGGCGCACCCTGGGTGATCTGCTGGGCCAACGTGGCGCTGGAGCCGAAGTTGAAGGTCACCTTGGTGCCGGGGTTGGCGGCCTCGAACTGCTCGCCGAGTTCGGTGAAGGTCCCGGTGAGCGACGCCGCGGCGAAGACCGTCAGCTCGGCCGGGGCGGCGGCGGACGTGGCGGGGGCGGCCGACGACGGGGCCGCACCGTCGGTCGACGACGACCCGCAGGCCGCCAGCGCGAACACGGACGCGATGGCCGCGACGAGGGACAGGCGCTTCAACACCGAGCACTCCTTACCGTAGGAATGCTCCCAAGATTACGTGGCACCCGCTAACCATCCGATAGCGACTGCATCGCAATCGCCGCACTAATCGAGCAATACCCTCGCTTCTGCGAGGTAACTTCCTTTCCTTCCGTTACGGCTCCGCCCACCCCGGCACCGCCGCCCGCTGCCCGTCTCTACGGGCGAGGGCCAGATAGTGATCGTCGTCGTCGTGGAAGTGCACGGGCTCCCAGCCGGTGGCCCGGAGCAGCGGCGTGATGCGGTGTTCGGACCGGATGTCGTCCGGAGAGAGCTCACGGCCCCGGCGGGCGGCCAGCACGGCCCGGCCCACCGGGTGGAAGAGGGCCAGCCGGGCACCCGGCCGGGCCACCCGCGCGAACTCCAGCAGGGTGCCCTCGGCGTCGCCGAGGTGGCCGATGAGCCCGGCGGCCAGGATGCCCCCGATGGTCGCGTCGGCGAAGGGCAACCGAAAGGCGTCGCCGATCAGGGCCGGGCCGCGTTCGCTCGCCACGGCGGCCATCTCCGGGGTCAGGTCGACGCCGACCACCCGGTCGGTGTGCTCGCGCAGCAGCGGCATCGCCCGGCCGGTGCCGCACCCGGCGTCAAGGGCGACCAGACCGGGCCGCAGCTCCAGGCGGGCGATGGCCGCCGCGAACGCCGGGCCGTCGTCGGGGAACGTGTCGTCCCAGGTCGCGGCGCGGGCGGCGAAGAAGGCTCTGGTCTCGTGCTTGTCCATGACCGCGACTCTAGGCGTGCATATCTGCCAAATCCCGCAGGAACCGTCGCCACGGGGTCGCCGGCCGCGAGATGGTGGCTCCCATGCGGACAAAGTGGCGGCGCCGCGTGCTGCTGGGCGCGACCGGCACGGTCGTCGTCGTGGCGCTGGCCCTGGGCGCGGCCGGCTACTACTACTCCGGTCTCGTCATCGACCCCGTCCACACCTCCAACTACCCGATCGAGGTCACCGCCGTCGGCGACGGCCGGGTCACGCTGAAGGGCGGCGGCGACACCGGCGCGCCGGGTTCCTACGGCCTGACCTGGGCCGGCGGCAACGCCCTGCTCGGCGAGACGATCTCGGTGGGAGCCGGCACGGTCACCCGCAGGCTCGAGAAGGTCAGCAGCGGCGACCTGCGGCCGGGCGTGTTCGCCTACCTCGACCGCTGGATGTGGGGCGCGGGCACCCCCGAGTCGGTCGGGGTGCCCTTCGAGGAGGTCGGCGTGAAGTCACCGCTGGGCGTGTTCCCCGCGTGGCTGACCGAGGGCGCCTCCGACACGTGGGTGATCGCCGTCCACGGCCGCAACGGCGGTCGCGGCGAGGCGCTGCGCATCATCCCCACGCTCCACGAGCTGGGCCATCCGGTGCTCGCGATCTCCTACCGCAACGACGAGGGCGCCCCCGCGAGCCCCGACGGCCGGTTCCACCTGGGCGACACCGAGTGGGAGGACGTCCAGGCCGCGATGGACTACGCCCGCACCCGGGGCGCCAGGAAGTTCGTCCTCTACGGCTGGTCGATGGGCGGCGGCATCTCCGCCGTGACGGCCAGGCGGCTGCCCGGCGCGGGGATCACCGCGCTGATCCTCGACAGCCCGGTGCTCGACTGGCGCTCGCCGATCGCGCTGGGGGCGCGGCAGATGGGTGTGCCCGGCTTCCTCACCACGGTCGGCCAGTGGGTGATCACAGCGCGGACCGGGCTGAGCTTCGGCGACCTCGACCACGTCGAGCACGCCGCCGAGTTCGACCTGCCGATCCTGATCTTCGTCGACCACGACGACGCGACCGTGCCGGTCGACCGGGCGCAGGCGTTCGCCCGGGCCCGGCCCGACCTCACCACGCTGGTGGAGACCAAGGGCGGCGGCCACACCGGGTCGTGGAACGTCGACCCAGACGCCTACGAGCGGGCGGTCAGGGACTTTCTTCGATCGCCACGGTGAACGCGGTGTGGGTGACGGCGAACCCGAGCCGGCTGTAGACCCGCTGCGCCGGGTTGCCGTCGCTGACGGCCAGCCCCAGCCGGTCGAGCCCGTCGGCGGCGGCCCTGAGCTGCACGTGGCGCAGCAGCCGCCCGCCGGTGCCCGGGACCGACAGCGCCGGGTGGCGGAACACCTCGGTCACCCACGGGACGGTCTTGAAGTCGTTCACGAACACCCCCGCGACGACCGCGCCCGCGTCGTTCACGGCCAGCGAGCTGCACGGCAGCAGCGGGCCGACCATGCTGCCGTCGAGGAGCGGGACCAACTCGGTCGCGATGGCCTCGTCGCGGTCGCGCGCGTGGTGGTCGACGTGGCCGGGCGGGTAGGCCGCGCTCATGGCCGGATAGATGTCCTCGGGCGAGCGGTCGACCGGGGTGAAGCGCACCCCTTCGGGCGGGGCGCCGGGGGCGGAGGGGAGGGCCGTGAGGTCGGCGTACATGGAGTGGGCGTGGCGGAGCCTGCGGGCGCCGCGCGCGACCAGT
This sequence comes from Herbidospora sakaeratensis, assembly GCF_001570525.1. Taxonomy (GTDB): domain Bacteria; phylum Actinomycetota; class Actinomycetes; order Streptosporangiales; family Streptosporangiaceae; genus Herbidospora; species Herbidospora sakaeratensis. Next base: position 220,517 of record NZ_BBXC01000010.1, on the reverse strand, counting down.
TCGCGGCCGAGGTCGACGTCGGCGGAGACGGCCCAGCCCTTCAGCTGCGCCATGATCACCTCGATCGCGCCGGGGCCGATCACTTCGAGGTAGTCGGCCCACGGACGGCCGTCGCGGACCCCTTCGACGAAGCTGATCGCCGCGACCCCGTGGTCGTTGGCCCTGATCTGTCGCATGCGGCCCACAATAGGCTCGTGTCCGAGATAGAGGTTCGCCCGGCGAAGCCCTCCGACTACGACGCCATCAAGGCGGTCGTCGACGACTGGTGGGGCGTGCCGGTCCAGGGTGGGCTGACGCGCCTGTTCCTCGACCACTTCCACAACACCAGCTTCGTCGTGTACGCCCACGGCCACCTCGTGGCCTTCCTCGTCGGCTTCCTCTCCCAGGGGCAGCGCGACCTGGCGTACATCCACTTCGTCGGGGTCGCCCCGACGTTCCGGCGCAGCGGCGTGGGACGCGAGCTCTACCGGCGGTTCTTCTCGCTGGTCCACTCGGTCGGCCGGACCCGGGTCGCCGCCGTCACCTCGCCGCGCAACACGCGGTCGATCGCCTTCCACACCGCGATGGGCTTCCGCGTGAGCGAACCGATCGCCGACTACGATGGCCCGGGTGCGGACCGTGTCTATTTCGACCGATTGATTGACGAATGACTTTTTCGATCCACCGGCTCGGCGTCGACCGGCTCGACGACTTCCTCGCCCTCGCGGTCGACCGCGAGTGGTCGCCCGAACGGGAGAAGTGCCGCCTGCTCTACGAGGTCGGCGAGGTCCACGGCATCGAGGCCCCCGACGGCGACGGCCTGGCGGCCACGGTGGCGCTGGTGCGCTTCGGCACTCAGGTGACCGCGATCAGCATGATGCTGGTGGCCCGCCGCTACGAACGGCAGGGCCTCGGCGGCCGGCTGATGCGCCACGCCCTCGACGTGGCCGGCACCGACACCGCGACCCTCACCGCCACCGCCTACGGCCGCCCGCTCTACGAACGCCTCGGCTTCCGCTCGACCGGCGTCTGCGACGTCTACACCGGGACCTTCTCGGGGTCGGCGTCGGGACGTACCGGCGAACTGACCGACCTCGCGGCGGTCACCGCGCTCGACGAGGAGGTCTACGGCGCTCCCCGAACCGAGTTGTTCGCCCGGCTGCCGGGCTTCTGCGAGAGCTTCCGGGTGACCGACGGCGGGTTCGGCGGGGTGTGGCACAACGGCCACATCAACGTGATCGGTCCCGTCGTGGCGAAGTCGGCCGCCGACGCCGAAGACCTGCTCGCCGATCTGGCGGCCGACGTGACCGGCCCGATCCGGGTCGAGTCGCTGCTGCCCGCCGCCGCGCGGTGGGCCCGCGACCAGGGGCTCAAACCCGCGTTCAGCACCACCCTCATGGAGTACGGCAAGCCGATGACCACCGACATCTCGCGTGTCTACACCCCGGTCATGCAGGCGATCGCGTGATCCTCGACGGCGGGCTCGCGACCCACCTGGAGACCCTCGGTTGCGATCTGGGCGACGACCTCTGGTCGGCCCGGTTGTTGTCCGACGACCCCGGCGTGATCCGCCGCGCCCACCTCGACTTCTTCGCCGCCGGAGCCGACGTCGCGACGACGGCCAGCTACCAGGCGACCATCGAGGGCTTCACCCGCCACGGCGCGTCTCCCTCGGAGGCCGCCGCGCTGATCGTGTCGTCGGTCGAGCTGGCCCGGCAGGCCCGCGACCAGCACGGCGCGGGCCAGGTCGCGGCCAGTGTCGGGCCCTACGGCGCCTACCTGGCCGACGGGCAGGAGTACACCGGCGACTACGGCGACCTGACCGAAGACGACCTCTACGCGTGGCACCGCGACCGCTTCCACCTGCTGGCCGGCGCGGGCGCCGACCTGGTGGCGGCCGAGACCGTGCCCTCGCTGCCCGAGGCCAAGGCGCTGCTGCGCCTGTTCCACGAGACCGGGGCCGACGGCTGGATCAGCTTCTCGTGCCGCGACGACCACACCATCAGCGACGGCACCCCGTTCGCCGAGGCGGCCGCCGCCCTCGACGTCCCGGTCGGGGCCAACTGCACCAACCCGGCCTACATCGCCAACCTGATCACGCTGGGGGCGAGGGTCGTCTACCCCAACTCGGGCGAGACCTGGAACGCCCAGGAGAAGACGTGGGAGGGGGTCGGGAACGACTTCCCGGTGGCCGACTGGGCGGGCGCGACCCACATCGGCGGCTGCTGCCGTACGACGCCGGCCCAGATCACGAAGATCAGAACTCGGCTTCACGTGAAACATTCTTGACGTTGCTCAGCCCGCGAGCAGGGCCGCCCGGTCGGCCGCCGACAGGCCGGCCTTGTCAAGGTGGGCGAGCAGTTCGCGGTGGGCCTGCCACACCTCGGGCGAGACGCCCGGGAGGTCGTACTGGTAGTCGACCTCGACCGCGGCGTCGGAGGAGACGTCGAGGATGAAGTGCTTCACGCCGTCGACGGCGTCGCGGAGCTCGGTCAGGGTCTCGGCCGACACCCCCGAACGGATCGGGGCGTCCACCGGGCGGGCGTACCAGACCTCGATGTCCCGGTCGAGTGCGCGTTCCCTGCTGACCCTGACGGTCAGCCGGTGGACGGCGGTCGTCACCGCAACCAGCCCCTTCCGAAGACGTGTTCAAGGTCGTGCTCGACGTCGTCAAGGGCCGCTCTGGTGATGTTCCGTATCGGCACCATCGACCGTCCCACGACCACCTCGGTTCCGTCGTAGAGCAAGAGTAGGCGACTGGCCGTCGTCGTTTCGCGCCATCTGACCGACAGCGCATGTAACCGGGCCAGGGTGTAGATGCGGTCGACGACTTCGCGATAGGAGGTCACCATGCCTCCACTGTGCGGGGCGGAAATGCGCAGCTCAATGAGGCGCACATCGTTACCTTTTCGTTGACCGAACCCGATCGCGCCGGACGGCGTATCTCCGGTCGTGAGGCGACCCGTGCTCGTGTGCGCGCTGGCCCTGGCCGCGGGGCTGGCTGCTCTCGTGCTCGTCCAGCTGTTCGGCGGGCCGCGTGACCTGCCCGCCATCCGGGGGCTCCCGTCACCGGGGGCCCTGACCACCTGGGGCCTGCCGATCATGCGGCTGGTGCACGATCTGTGCGCGGTCGGCACGGTCGGCTCGCTGCTCGCGGCGGTGCTGCTGGGCGAGAAGGAGATCCTGGCGCGGGCGGTCCCCCGGTGGGCGCTGGCCTGGGCGGGCAGCGCGGCGGCGACCGTGCTGCTCACGCTGTCGGACTTCGTCGGCGCGCCGGTGCTCGAAGCCCTGCGGTCGGGCATGCTCTCGACCTTCATCCTGTACGTCCCGCAGGGGCTCTCCTTCCTGATCGTGTACGTCCTGGCCCTCGCGATCACCCTGCTGAGCTTCGTGGCCCGGGGGAAACCGTGGCTGCTGCTCGCCGTGGCCGTGCTCGCGGTGCTGCCGCCGGCCTACGCGGGACACTCGGCCTCGGCCGTCGACCACGACTTCGCGGTGTCGAGCCTGCTCGTCCACCTCGGCGGGGTCGTCCTGTGGGTCGGCGGGCTGTTCGGCCTGATCGTGTTCATGCGCGAGGCGCCGGTCAGGGCGGTCGAACGCTTCAGCACGCTGGCCCTGTGGTGCTACGTCACGGTCGCCCTGTCGGGCCTGCTGAACGCCTGGGTCCGGCTGGGCCGGCTGGAGCTCCTCTGGTCGTCGGAGTACGGCGTCCTCGTGCTCCTCAAGCTGGCCGCGATGGTCGCGCTGGGGTGGTTCGGAATGCGCCACCGGACCCGCACCATCGCGGCCCTCACCTCCACCAAGGTCCCCTTCCTGCGGCTGGCCGCCGGGGAGGTCGTGCTGATGGCCGCCACGATGGGCCTGGCCGTGGCGCTCTCGCGCACCCCGCCGCCGCCCGGCGAGTCGCCGGCCCACGGCGTGCTCGGCTTCTACCTGCCGATCCTGGCCCCCGGGCGGCTCGTCACCGAGTGGCGGCCCGACCCGATCCTGCTGCTGGCCGTCGCCCTGGCCTGCGCGGCCTACTTCCGCTGGTCCGACCGGCAGCGGCCGGTGATGTGGGCGGGCGGTCTGGCGCTGTTCGCCTACGCGACCGTGGGCGGCCTGGGCACCTACGCCCGCGCGATCGTGTCGGTGCAGCTGGTCCAGTGGGCGATCGTGGGCGCGCTGGTCCCGGCGCTGCTGGCGATGGCCTGGCGGCCGTGGCGGCCCCCGGCCTGGCTGGGCCTGGTGACCGCCACGGTGCCCTCGCTCGCCCTGTTCACCACGCCGCTGTTCGAGCTGTCGCAGTCGGTGCTGGCGGTCCGGCTGCTCGTGCTGCTGGGGCTGGCCGTGGCGGCGTACACGACCATCTGCAGTGGGATCTGGCCGGTCATGGCCGGGACCCAGGCGGTGGTCGCCCTCTATCTGCTGCTCGGCCCGGCCCAGGGCCGGGGCTGGTATTCGCAGCTCGACGACATCGCCTGGCTGCCCGTCGGCGACCAGTGGCTCGGCGCCCTGGTCTACGCCGCGATCGCGGCCGTCGCCGTCGCGACGGCGCGGCTCACACCGAAGAAGGAGGACGGTCATGCCTCTCGTCGTGACCAGACGCTGGACGCTTCCGATCCTCGCGCTGGCGGCGATCCCCGTGATCTGGTGGGCCATCGGGGGTGAGGAGTCCCAGGCCACCGGCCACCACGCGGTCGCGCCGACGCACACCCTGGAGGAGATCACCGGCGTCATCGGCTGCACGCCGGAGATCCAGGGCCAGCAGCCCGACATGCGCCAGGCGATGTGCACCGCCCCGACCTACCAGTCGGTGGTGCTCACCTTCCAGGCCGACAAGAACCAGACCGACTGGCTGAAGGGCGCCCAGGCCTACGGCGGCACCTACCTGGTCGGCACCCGCTGGGTCGTGGTCGGCCCGGAGAAGGAGCTCAACGGGCTGGTCCCCCGTCTCGGCGGGCACGTCGAGGTGGCCGAGCACGGCGGCCACTCCTAAGCCGTCAAGCGTGCCCTGACCTGCTCGGCCCGCTCCCGGGCCCGCGCCGAGGTCGTCTCGACGCGGCGGCCCGCGACGAAGACGGCCCGCACGTCGCCCCGGCCCGCCGACCCCACGACCGCTCTCACCGGGTCGGTCACCGGGGCCATCCCGGGACCGTCGGTGGCGATCATGACGAGGTCGGCGTGCTTGCCGGGCGTGAGGGAGCCGATCTCCCGGTCGAGCCCGATCGCGCGGGCGCCTTCGATGGTGGCCATCCTCAGCACCTCGGCCGCCGGGGTGCCCGGCAGCGCGGCCCGCATGACCGAGAACAGGTCGCCGGGCACGGTGACGACGGTGTCGACCCCGAGCCCGGTCGCGATGCCGTGGGCGCGGAACCGCACGGTCTCGTGAGCGCCGTGGCCCATCTGCGCCTCCACGGCGGGGGTGACCGTGGCGGTCGCGCCGGCGTCGGCCATCGTCTTCATCGCGTCGTCGGTGAAGCCGTTGCCGTGCACGACCATCACGTCGGGCCCGAGCAGCCCGTGCCGGTGCAGGCTCTCGACCGCGCCCGTCCCGGTGGCGTGCAGGCTGAGGTGCCACCTCCGCTCCCGCGCCGCCTTCCAGTCCCGTACGGCCTCCTCGACCGGCCCGTAGACGGGACCCGTGGCGGCCAGAGCTAGTGCGATGTGCGCCGGCGGGCGGAGCCGGGCCAGCGCCTCCCGGTCGGGATGGGCGAACACGGCCCGCACGCCCGCCTGCACCAGCCCGTCGAGCGCCGCCTCCGGGTGGGGGACGTGCGACCAGTCGTACAGCGTGGTGACGCCGGAGTTCAGGGCGTCGAGCGCGCCCCAGTGGTTGGCGGCGTGCACGTCGTCTTCGGTGAACGACGGCGCGAGCCGGCCCAGCACGAGGTCGAGGTAGTCGCCGAGGGTCGAGTCGGGGTCGAGCGATCTCAGCACGCTCTGCCAGACGTGGCGATGGGCGTCGACCAGGCCGGGCATGACGATCGCCTTCCCGGCGTCGACGACGTGGTCGGCGGCCAGTCCGTGGCCGACGGCGGCGATGCGGCCGTCTTCGATGAGCAGGTCGCCCTCGACGGCGCGGGGCTCCGGGTCGGTGTCGAGCAGGGTCGCGTTGGTGATGAGGGTGCACATGACCAGATTCCTTTCACGAAAGCTTTTCGGAAAGCTATCAGGCAAGGCATCTAGACTCAAGCCATGGATCGTGTGGACGAGATGATCACCAGGTGGCGCGCCGAGCTCCCCGAGGCCGCCACGACCGAACTGGAGATCGTCAAACGATCGGGTCGACTCAAGGGGATGATCGAGGAGGTCACCGCCCGCGTCCTCGGCGCCCACGGCCTGACCTACGCCGACTTCGACGTGCTCGCCACCCTGCGCCGCGAGGGCGCGCCCTACCGCCTCAAGCCGAGCGGGTTGTCGAGCCATCTGATGCTCACCACGGGCGGCACCAGCAACATCCTCCAGCGACTCCAGGCGGCCGGGCTGGTCGTCCGCGAGCCCGACCCGGCCGACGGCCGGTCCTCCTGGGTCCGGCTCACCCCCGAGGGCGTGGCCACGTCGGAGCAGCTCTCCCTGGAGACCACGAAGGCCCATCGGGAGTTGTTGTCGCCCGTCCCGCCCGAACGCCTGCGCGCCCTGGCCGACCTGCTGCGCGACACCCTCACCGACCTCGGCGACGGCGTCTGATGTGAAGGTTTCGTGATTGCGGGCACAAAGTTCAACACCTGAAGACTTCCCACCAATACGCTGTCCGCCATGAGGCGATTAATCGCATTCGCCGGGAGTGCGGCCATGGTGGGCACGGTTCTCGCCACCCCGGCCGCCGCCGCGCCCGCCGACCCCCTCCAGGCACTCGCGGCCAAACTCGAAAGCGCCCACGGGGTGCATTACGAGACGGTGCAGAGAACCGACGACGCCACCTTCAAGATCTACGGCGACCTGCAGTTCGGGTGGTCCCGGGTGAAGGCCAACCGCGCCATCGTGGAGCGGGCCCTCGGGCCCACCGCCACGCAGGAAGAGCGGCACGAGAACATCAGCGAGACCATCTGGGTCGGCGACGCCGTCTACCACGACGACGACAACGGCGGATGGAAGCTGAAGAACGACGTGACGGCCGCGGGGCTCGACGACCCCGCCGTGCACGCGTTGTCGGTGGCGGAAATCGGCGCACTGTTGAAATCGGCGAAGAAGAAGTCCCCCGGGGGCGTCCTCGACGGAGTGTCGACGACGGTCTACGAAGGCCGGAGACGCGGGCAGACCCGTGTGACGGACTGGAAGGTCTGGATCGGCAGTGACGGTCTGATTCGGCGGGTCACGAGTGACACGGCGAAAAAGAATGGAAAAGACCGGACGGTCCGTGACACCTATCTGACGGAATGGGGCAAGCCGGTCTGGATCTACGCCCCTGACCAGCGCTTTGTCACGTCCACTTCTTGATAGAACCAGTTCTGTAACGTCCGTTGATAACCCTGTCCGGATAGGACAGGGTTATCGGCAATCACAAACAAACGGGGTGACGGTACAACAATGAGGCGATTAATCGCGACCGCTGCGGCGTTCGTCATGGTGACCGCGCTGACCACGGGGGCGGCGCAGGCCAAGGCGGCGGATCCGGTGGCGGCGCTGGCGGCGCAGCTCAAGAGCGCCCACGGCGTGCACTTCAACTCGGTCAGCCAGATCCGACCCACTCTCGGGTTCAAGAGCAGGTCGTACGGCAACCTGCAGTTCGGCCGCTCACGGGTGACGGCGAGCGACATCGTCACCAGCAGCGCCACGGACGGAACGGTCCCCAAGGAGCTCACCGAACTCTTCGGCGAGTTCAGCGGCACCGCGTCCCAGACGATCAATCTCAAGGGCGCCACCTACATGACCGGCGGCCTGGTCGACTTCCTCCAACTGCCCGCGGGCAAGAGCTGGATCAGGTTCAAGGGCAAGGGCAACGCGTCGGGGCTGGGCGGATCGGCCATCAACGTGTTGTCGCCCAAGGAACTGCGCACCCTGCTCAAGTCGACCACGTCGAAGAAGGCGGGCGGCGTCGTCAACGGGGTGGCGACCACGCTCTACACGGGCAAGCAGCGCCTCGACCTGAGCGTGCCCGGCTTCCCGCTCCTCTGGACGCTCAACTGGAAGTTGTGGATCGGCACCGAAGACGGCCTGATCCGCCGCATCGCCACCCATGACGTGCTCGAGTCGACTGACAACAAGGGCAAGTCCTCGAAGGTCGTCCTGGGGAGCGACACCTACCTGACCAACTGGGGCAAGAAGGTCTGGATCGACGCTCCGGCCGAGAAGTTCGTGGCCGACTTCGATGACCCCGGCATCAGCTTCCAGCCGAGCATCGTCGGCGCGATCAACCTGGGCGACTGACGCCCGACTCCCGCCCCGCCGGTTCGGCAGAATCGGCGGGGTGACGTCTTTCGAGGAAGTCGCCGGCTACCGCGACGAGCTGCGAGCCCACTGCTACCGCCTGCTCGGCTCCATGGACGACGCCGAGGACGCCGTACAGGAGACCCTCCAGCGCGCCTGGCGCAACCTCGACGGGTTCGAGGGCTCGCTGCGGCCCTGGCTCTACAAGATCGCCACCAACCGGGCGCTGACCATCATCGGGCAGCGCAGGCAGCCGATCGAGCTCGGGCCGCCGATCTTCGTGGCGAGCGCCGAGAGCCAGGTGCTCATCCGGGAGAGCGTCGAACTGGCCTTCGTGGCCGCCATCCACCACCTGACCCCGCCGCAGCGCGCCGCGCTGCTGCTGCGCGACGTGCTCGGCTACTCGGCCCGGGAGGCCGCCGACATGCTCGGCACCTCGGCCGCCGCGGTGCACAGCGCGGTCAGGCGGGCGCGGGCGGCGCTGGCCGAGCAGGACGCGCTCGGCGAGGAGGGCCAGCGCGAGACCGCCGCCCGATACGCCGCCGCCTGGACCGCAGGCGACCTCGACGCGATCGTCGGCATGCTGACCGACGACGCCAGGTACACCATGCCGCCGCTCGACGAGCGTTACCACGGTCACGCGGAGATCAGGCGCTTCCTGGTGGAGGGCCCGCTCCAGTACGGCTGGCGCTTCGCGCCGACCGCCTCGCCGAAGGTCTGGGTCACCTACCTGATCGACGACGGCGTCGAGGTGCCCGTCAGCCTCGACGTCCTCGTCTTCCGCGGGCCGAAGATCTCCGCGGTCATCTCGTTCATCGGCGACGAATTCGTGAAGTTCCTCGGGTTGTAAGGGTATGGAAGACATCCGCAAGCTGATCGAGACCTGGGCCCGCGCGGTCCACGACGGCGACCTGGAGCAGGTCACCGCCCACCACACCGACGACGTGACGATGTTCGACGTGCCGCCCCCTTACGAGGGGGTGCGCGGCCTCGACGCCTACCGGGCCACCTGGCCCGGCTTCTTCGAGTGGCAGCGCTCGGGGGCGGTCTTCGAGCTCGAGTCGCTCGACGTCGTCGAAGGGGCCGACGTCGCGTTCGCCCACGCCCTGGCCCGCTGCGCCGACGCCGACGACGACGGCCCGGCCCGGCTGCGCCTCACCTTCGGCCTCAAGAAGATCGACGGGGCGTGGCAGATCGCCCACGAGCACCACTCGTTCCCCATGGAGCACACCGACGCGTCGTGATCGGCGCCCGCGGGGACCGGCCCCGCGGGCGCTGGCGTTCGGGGCTCTTTACGGCTCGTAGGCGAGGTTGGGGCGCAGCCAGCGCTCCACCTCGTCGACCGGCATGCCCCGCCGGGCCGCGTAGTCGTGGATCTGGTCCTTGTCGAGGCGGCCGACCGTGAAGTAGCGCGAGTCGGGGTGCTGCAGGATCAGGCCGCTGACCGCCGCCGCCGGGGTCATCGCGTACGACTCCGTCAGGCCGATGCCGACCTCTTCGGCGCCGAGCAGCTCGAACAGGTCGCGCTTCTCGCTGTGGTCGGGCGTGGCCGGGTAGCCGAGCGCCGGGCGGATGCCGCGGAACTTCTCGGCGTGCAGGTCTTCGAGCACGGGCTCGGCGCCGGGCTCGAACCACTCGCGGCGGGCCTTCAGGTGGATCCACTCGGCGAACGCCTCGGCCAGGCGGTCGGCCAGCGCCTTCACCATGATCGACTTGTAGTCGTCGTTGTCGGCCTCGTAGCGGGCCGAGAGCACCTCGGCGCCCTGGATGGCCACGGCGAAACCGCCCATGTGGTCGCCCTCGGGCGCCACCCAGTCGGCCAGGCAGCGGTTGGGACGGCCTTCGGGCTTCTGCGTCTGCTGCCGCAACATCGGGAACCGGCGGTCGCCGACGACGATGTCGTCGCCCTCGGAGTGGGCCGGCCAGAAGCCGTAGACCCCTTCGGCCCGGAACGAGCCGTCGGCGATGATCTGGTCGAGCATCGCGAACGCGTCGTCGTAGAGCTCGCGCGCCTCGGGCCGCTCCAGGATCGCGGGGTACTTGCCCTTGAGGCCCCAGGCCAGCCCGAGGAACTGCCAGTCGACGAACTCGCGCAACTCGGCGATCGAGGGGCTCACCTTGCGCACCCCGGTGAACTCGGGGGTCGGCAGGTCGTCGTAGGAGACGGCGGTGCGGTTGGCCCGGATCTTGCTCAGCGAGAGCAGCGGCTGCCGGATGCGGGTCTCGTGCTGCTCACGCAGCCGCTCCTGGTCGGCCTTCGACCTGATCGCCAGCTCCTTGGCCCGCGCCGGGTCGAGCAGGTCGGAGACCACGCCGACCACGCGCGAGGCGTCGAGCACGTGGAGGGTGAGGTGGTTGTAGGCGGGCGCGATGCGCACCGCGGTGTGCTGCTTGGACGTCGTCGCGCCGCCGATCAGCAGCGGGGTCGACATGCCGCGCTGGGTCATCTCGCCGGCCACCGACACCATCTCGTCGAGCGACGGCGTGATCAGGCCGGACAGGCCGATCACGTCGGCGCCCTCGGACTCGGCGACTTGGAGGATCTTGGCCGCCGGGACCATCACACCCAGGTCGATGACCTTGTAGTTGTTGCAGCCCAGCACGACCCCGACGATGTTCTTGCCGATGTCGTGGACGTCGCCCTTCACCGTCGCCAGCACCACCGTGCCCTGGCCGGAGTCGGACTTCTCGTCCTCCATGAACGGTTCGAGGTAGGCGACCGAGCGCTTCATCACCCGGGCGCTCTTCACGACCTGCGGCAGAAACATCTTGCCGCTGCCGAACAGGTCGCCGACGATCTTCATGCCGTCCATCAGCGGGCCCTCGATGACGTCGAGCGGCCGGGCCGACTGCTGCCGCGCCTCCTCGGTGTCCTCGATGATGAAGTCGACGATCCCGTGGACGAGCGCGTGCGCCAGCCGGTCCTTGACGGGCGCCTCGCGCCACGACAGGTCGACGACCCGGGCGGTGCCGGCGCCCTTGACCGTCTCGGCGTAGGAGACGAGCCGGTCGGTGGCGTCCTCACGTCGGTCGAAGATCACGTCTTCGACGAGTTCCAGCAGCTCGGCGGGGATGTCCTGGTAGACGGCGAGCTGCCCGGCGTTCACGATGCCCATGTCGAGCCCCGCCTTGACGGCGTGGAACAGGAACGCCGAGTGCATCGCCTCGCGGACCACGTCGTTGCCCCGGAACGAGAACGACAGGTTGGAGATACCGCCGCTGATCCGGACCCCGGGACAGCGGTCCTTGATCAGCGGGAGGGCGTCGATGAAGTTCTTCGCGTACGCGTTGTGCTCGCTGATGCCGGTCGCCACGGCCAGCACGTTGGGGTCGAAGATGATGTCCTCGGCCGCGAACCCGGCCCGCTGGGTGAGCAGGTCGTAGGCGCGGGCGCAGATCTCGACCTTGCGCTCGGTCGTGTCGGCCTGGCCCTGCTCGTCGAAGGCCATCACGACGACGCCGGCGCCGTAGTTCTTGATCTGCCGGGCGTGGTCGAGGAAGACCTCCTCGCCCTCCTTGAGGCTGATCGAGTTGACCACGCCCTTGCCCTGGACGCACTTGAGGCCGGCTTCGAGGACCGTCCACTTCGAGCTGTCGACCATGATCGGGACCCGGGCCACCTCGGGCTCGGTCGCGATCAGGTTGAGGAAGGTGGTCATGGCCTGCTCGCTGTCGAGCAGGTCGGCGTCCATGTTGACGTCGAGCAGGTTGGCGCCGCCGCGCACCTGCTCCAGCGCGACGTCGACGGCCGCCTGGTGGTCGTTGCCCTCGATGAGCCGCCGGAACTTGGCCGAGCCGGTCACGTTGGTGCGCTCGCCGATCATGACGAAGCCGGTGTCGGGCCCGATCGCGAACGGTTCGAGGCCGGAGAACCGGGTGGCCTTGGCGGGCGCGGGCACCTCACGCGGCGCGAGGCCCTTCACGGCCTCGGCGATCTTGGCGATGTGGGCCGGGGTGGTGCCGCAGCACCCGCCGGCGATGTTGACCATGCCCTGCCGGGCGAAGTCGCCGAGCAGCGCGCCGGTCTCTTCAGGCGTCTGGTCGTAGCCGCCGAACGCGTTGGGCAGGCCGGCGTTGGGGTGGCTGGCGACGTACACGCCCGCGATCTTCGAGAGCTCGGCCACGTGGGGCCGCATCTCGGTCGCCCCCAGAGAGCAGTTGACCCCGACGACCAGCGGCTCGGCGACCTCGATCGACCGCCAGAACGCCTCGACGGTCTGCCCCGACAGGGTGCGCCCGCTCAGGTCGACGATGGTGACCGAGATCCACAGCGGCAGCTGGGGCGCGACCTCGCGGGCCGCGGCGATGGCCGCCTTGCAGTTGAGGGTGTCGAAGATCGTCTCGATCAGCAGCAGGTCGACCCCGCCCTCGGCGAGCGCCGCGATCTGCTCAACGTAGGCGGCCTTGACCTGGTCGAACGTGACCGCCCGGTAGGCCGGGTCTTCGACCTTCGGCGAGAGCGAGAGCGTGACGTTGAGCGGGCCCACCGAGCCCGCGACGAACCGCCCGCCGAACTCGTCGGCCGCCTGCCGCGCCAGCCGCGCGCCCTGGAGGTTCTGCTCCCACACGAACTGTTCGGCGCCGTAGTCGGCCTGCCCGAAGCTCGTGGCGGTGAAGGTGTTGGTCGTGGTGATGTCGGCACCGGCGGCGAGATACTGCCGGTGGACGTCGAGGATCACGTCGGGCCGGGTGATGTTGAGCATGTCGGGGTCACCCGCGTAGCGCTCGTCGCCGTAGTCGGCAGGGGTGAGCCCGGCACCCTGGAGCATGGTTCCCCAGGCGCCGTCGAGCACCGCGACCCGGTCGGCGAGCAGCTGACGAAGATCCACTGAGCCTCCTCCGAACGATGGAAGAGGCGACCTTGTCGGGGTGGTTCCAGCCGAGCGTGGCGGGCGTTGACCAGCCCGTTGCAGCGCCTCTCGACCTGCCGACTAGTTTAACAAACGCCTCGCGTGTCAAGACAATCGAAACTTTTCGGCTTCCCAAACTGGGTCTTTCTCACTTTGCCCGAGACGGTTAGCATCCGATTTCGGAACATCTCCGAAACATTTTGGAGCCTGACCCCCAAAGGAGAGAGTTCGATGAGACGACTGGTGGTCATCGCGGCCACGGCGCTCGGACTCGTGGCTGTCCTCAGCCAGGGACCCGTGTCGGCTAACGGGCGGCCCCCGGCCGTACAGGACCAGAGCCTGAAAGCCCTGGCCGCCCGGCACAACCTCGCGATCGGCACGGCGATCAGCAACGACGCCCTCGCGGAGCCGCAGTACAAGGCCATCGCCACCCGGGAGTTCAACAGCGTCACCCACGAGAACGCCATGAAGTGGGAGAGCCTCGAACCCACGCGCGGCACCTACAACTGGGGCCCCGCCGACGCGTTGATGGACTTCGCGAAGAAGAACAACCAGAAGGTCCGCGGGCACGTGCTCGTGTGGCACAACCAGCTGCCGGCGTGGCTGACCGAAGGCGTGGCCAACGGCACGATCTCCAAGACCGAACTGCGCGACCTGCTGAAGAAGCACATCACGACCGTGGTGAAGCGCTACAAGGGCAAGATCTGGCAGTGGGACGTCGTCAACGAGGCCGCCAGCGACCCGTGGGACACCCCCTCGGAGATCCACCTGAAGGGCTTCTGGGCCCAGAACCTCGGCCCGACCTACATCGCCGACGCCTTCCGCTGGGCCCGCGCCGCCGACCCCCACGCGTTGCTGTTCTACAACGACTACAACATGGAGGCCTTCGGCGACCGCGGCCCCTCCGACAAGGTCTGGTTCATCTACAACCTGATCAAGAACCTGCGCGCCCAGGGCGTGCCGATCGACGGCTTCGGATCACAGGGGCACCTGGGCACCCAGTACGGGAACTTCGACACCTTCCAGGTGAAGGAGGTCCTGGACGCGTTCTCCGACCTGGGCATGGTCTCGGCGCTGACCGAGGTCGACGTGCGGAGCCAGATGACGGCCGGGGTGCAGGCCGGGGATTCGAACGAGATCAACCCGCGTCTGCAGGCGTCGGCGTCGAACTTCAGCGTGCTGATGCAGGCGTGTCTGCTGAACCGGAACTGTCTGTCGTACACGGTGTGGGGCTTCACGGACAAGCACTCGTGGGTGCCGACGTGGTTCACCAACCCGCCGGAGGGACTGGCGACGCTGTACGACGAGAACTACCAGCCGAAGCGGGCTTACAACTCGATCAAGGCTGATCTGGTGTTCGCGGGGCCGCCGCACGTCCAGCCCAGACCTCGTCGTTAGTCCGCGAAGGGGCCGTGTCGCACAAGAGGTGTGACACGGCCCCGGTCGTGAACGATCACCAGAAGTGGAACTTGAGGAAGATCCGGTCAGCCCCATCGAGGCGGTCCTGGCGTCGGTGATCAAGCTGAACGTCCAGCCTTCGCGGGACGGCTCCCGTAAACGCCACCAACCGCTGACCCTGCTGTGGGCCATCGGCAGAGCCGTGCGGGGCGAAGAGCGAATGGCGGAATGGCCTGAGCTCAAGAAAGCGGTCGCCGGCCTGATCAGGAAGTTCGGCAAGGCGGGCGACGCCGCGACCCCGCAGTATCCCTTTGTCGCCTTGCACAACACCCGGCTCTGGGAGCTGTCCGAACCGCCGCCCCGCGACCACCACTTGACGTGGTTGAACTCCGCGGACCCGCCCATCAGGGGTGGGTTCACCCGCCCCCTCCATGATCTTTTCACCCGGTCGCGAGCCGCCGCCGACCTCGTCGTCGACCAGTTGCTGCACGACTACTTCGACGACGCCGACGAAGCCGCGCTGCTTGGAGCGGTCGGTCTGGCCGACGTGGCGGCGGCCCGGCGCGACTTCACCGGCTCGCTGACCTACAACGCCATGGTCGCCAGGCGCGGCGAGCAGGCGATGCTCCGGCGGCTGCTGATCAACGGTGGAGCCCGGTGCGCCCTGTGCGGCGCGGAACTGCCGGAGACGTTCCTCGTGGCCGCACACATCAAGAGGCGCACCGACTGTGAGGAGCGGGAACGGCGCGATCTCGACAACGTCGCCATGCTGGCCTGCACACTTGGCTGCGACAGCCTCTACGAGCACGGCTACATCAAGGTCTCGGACGGCGGCCTGGTCGAGCTCAGTCCGGAGCTCGTCGGCCACCCCCGCCTGCACGAGCACGCGAGCCGCCTGGCCGGACGCGCCGTGGCGGCGTGGAGTGACTCAAGCAGGCACTACTTCGCCTGGCATGCCACGAACGTCTTCCGTACGCAGGCTCGCGACGAACCTCGCCAGGACCGGTGACGGATCGGAGGCGTGCCACAGGGCCGCGGCGGTGATCGTGGCCGTCGGGCCCTTCAGCGGGACGAAGGCGACGCCCTCCCGCCGCAGCCCCTCCGTGGAGGCGGGGACCAGGGCGACGCCCAGCCCGGCCGCGACGCTCATGAGCTGGGTGGAGACCTGGCAGACGCGATGGGTGACCTGGGGACGGAAGCCGGCGGTCGTGCACATGTCGTGCACCGTCTCGGCCCACTCGGCGCAGTCGGCGAGGTCGAGGAAGACGAACGGGTCGCCGGCCAGGTCGGCGATCTCGATGACCGGACTCGACGCCAGGCGGTGCTTTACCGGTAGGGCGGCGATGAACGGTTCGACCGAGAGGATCACGCCCTCCGGGCAGACGATGTCGCCGATGCGGGAGATGAAGGCGACGTCCACGTCGGGCGGGCGGCCGGTGGTGCCCAGCGGGAGTTCGAGCAGGTCGATCTCCACACCGGGGTGGCGGTCGCGGAAGTGGGCGAGCATGGCGAGGAAGGGGCCCGACGAGGTCGTCGGCATGTACGCCACCCTCAACCGCCCCAGTTCCCCGCGTTTGGCCCGGTCTGCCACCGACTGGGCGACCTTGGCCTGATCGAGGGTGCGGCGGGCTTCGACCAGGAAGAGCTCACCGACGTGGGTCAGGCGGGTGCGGCGTTTCTCCCTGATGAGGAGTTCGACGCCCAGCACCGACTCCAGCTTCTGGATCTGCTGCGACAGGGCCGGCTGGGCGATGTGGAGACGTTCGGCGGCGCGGGCGAAGTGCAACTCCTCGGCCAGAACGACGAAGCCCTCCAGGTGGCGCAGCTCGAAGTTCATGCATTCAGCTTATCCACGCATTGAGAATCGGTCTTTGATCTTATGTACGCCGGGCTCCTAGCGTCGGAGCCATGAGACTTTCAGGGAAGATCACGCTCGTCACCGGCGGCACCTCGGGGATCGGCGAGGGCATCGCACGGCGTTTCGGCGCCGAAGGGGCGACCGTGGTGCTCACCGGCCGCCGGGCCGACCTCGGGCAGCGAATCGCCGACGAGATCGGGGCCGCGACGTTCGTGCCGGGTGACCTGACCTCGGCCGAGACCCGCGCCGCCCTCGTCGCCGCCGTCGAGGCACAGGGCGGGCTGGACGTGCTGGTCAACAACGCCGCCGCGTTCGGGGACGCGGTGACCGACCAGGTGACCGACGACGACTTCGACCGGATCGTGGGGCTCAACTTCCGGGCGGCGTTCCTGGTGACGCGGGACGTGCTGCCGTACCTGATCAGGAAGCCCGGCGGGCGGATCGTGAACATCTCCAGCTCGGGTGTGCGCAGGGCCTGGCCGGGGGCCTCGGTCTACAACGCCAGCAAGGCGGCGCTGGAGAACCTGACGCAGACGTGGGCGCACGAATACGGGCCTTTCGGGCTCACCGCGAACGCGGTGACGCTGCCGGTCGTCGACGCGCCGATGTCGCTGCCCCGCGCGGCCTTACGTCGACCTGGAGGCCATCCCGTCGAGGCGGATCGGGACCGTCACCGATGTCGCCGACATGGCCGTCTTTCTCGCGGGCGATGAATCGGGTTATCTCAACGGGGCTCGCATTCCGCTGGACGGCGGGCAGACCGCATAGCGCGGGCCACGGCTCCTGTCACGCGGCGGTCGCGGGGAACACCACCAGCGATCCGTCGCCGCTTCGTTCGATATCGATCGCGACGTCGGCTTGGGCGTCTCTCCTGTTGAGGCCGTCGCCCAGGGCGCGCAGGCGATATACGGCCTTGAGCAGGTCGTCGACGTCGCCCGGCGTGAACATGACGCCCAGGAAACCGCTGGAGCGTTTGAGTTCGAGAGTCGACAGCCGGAGTAAGACGTCGTCGAGGCCGGATTCCAGTTCTCCGACGCGACGTTCGTCGTCGTGCAGGGTCGCGATGAATCTCTTGAACGGATTGTCGGCCGCCATCAGTTGAGCGTGTTCGACGGCCTGGAGCACGAGCACCCGGCGTTTGAGGGCAATGGCGAGTCGTGCGAGCTCCAAGTGGGCGCGGAATGCGCCGCCTTCCTCGTTGACGCCGGGGAACGATTTCGTCAACACGCTGATTTCGACCGGGCCCTCGGGCAAATCGGCCAGCGCGTCCTGCCATTTCGTGAGGCGGCGCTTGGCTCGTTCGATCGCCGTGCTGATCGCGTACGACGAGGAGTCGAGCCCCAATGACAGGCCGATTCTGCCCTGGTCGAGAAGGATCGAGGTCGCCTTGTCGATCGCGTCGCGGCAACCGTCGAGCTCACTGCGCTCGGTCTCGACGTTGTCCTCGCCCAACTGCTCCAGCAGATCGGTGATCCGCTCGATCGCCTTCTGGCGTTGGCGGTCGGCGTGGGCGCTGATGCCGACCGCGACGGCCATCAGCACAAGGGGCGCGGCCACCGTGAACGCCCCCACGCCGGCCACACCGGCCACACCGGCCACACCGGCCGTGGTCTTGCCGGTGACGGGCACGAACCTGGCGTTGGCTGCTATCGTGCCCGTGGAGTCGACCAGCGGACCGCGGATGCCTCCCGCCTTCGCGGCCATGGGCCGGATGAGTCCTTTCCCGAGTTGCGCGGCGACCCTGGCCGGCACGACCATCCGGTAGAGCACGTCACCGGAGCCCACGAGGCCCGGCGTCGATGGCGCCGATTTCGCCGTCTGAGCCACGAGGTGCGACAACTGCTGGGCGAGCGGGCTGGCCGCGTGCAATACGATTCCGCCGCTGCGGTCACGCTGGGCCGGCATCGGATGCGCTTCCAGAGTGGCGATGGGGGAATCGGCGAGTGTCGCCAGAACCGTTCTCAGTTCTGCCAGCCGGGCCGGCGTCATGCCCTGCTCGCCGGGCACGTTCAGAACGCTCACGGTTTCGGTCGCGAGTGTCCATACGGGCACGGGCGTTCTCTCATCAGCGGCCACCGCGGTCCCCTCCCATATGAAACTCCGCCATGGGCGAATAGCGCTCCGACGCTACTATGCGAGACCTCGCCCGGAGAAGAACCGGGTCGTTTCCCAAATGGAAACCCTCGGAGGTCGTCGATGAGGGTGCCGAATATCCGGCACGGCCGGAAGTTCGCCGTCCTCCTCTGCACGTCTTTCCTTCTGGCGGCCTGCTTCGAAGCGGTCGCTCCCGTCGTACGCCGGGTCGATCCTTACGCCGTCGAGGACATCCGTGAAATCGGGAAGGTGGTAGGGGAAACCACCGATTGGGCCCTGTGGGACAGCACCACCGAGATCTCGAACGTCCTGGTCATCGACGTCGGACGACCCGGCCCCAAGGGAGCGGTGGGCACGGCGAGAAGACTGCTTCAGGAACGCGGTTGGACTCACGTCATCGACCGCCACCCCACCATCGAGTCGATGACATCTACGAGGTGGCCGGACATCGGACTCTCCATCGAAGGCATCGAGTATCACGCCTCGCATCCCGGCCTGAATCCAGACGCGGAGAAGTTGCTGAAAGACGCCATCGCACAGACCGGGTCGACCGGCGTCGTCCTCTTGGAGGCTCAGCGCATCGATCTGTGAACCGGCGTGGGTGCCACCCGATCGTGCGGCCACACCCGCCGATTGACCAACTCGCGAACGCCCTGACCTCAAGCAGCCCCATCGACGCCGTTCCCGTGCTGGTCAGCGCCACTCACAGTCGTGAACGAAACCGAGTTGAACTCGTTCTTCGCCAGCCCGTAGGCGCCCGGCAGGTCGACGTTGGACGACCCGT
The DNA here is from genome assembly GCF_001570525.1 of Herbidospora sakaeratensis. GTDB lineage: Bacteria > Actinomycetota > Actinomycetes > Streptosporangiales > Streptosporangiaceae > Herbidospora > Herbidospora sakaeratensis. The sequence goes on along the minus strand of NZ_BBXC01000010.1, from coordinate 201,205 downwards.
TCCAGTAATGGAGCTTCCATGCCGACGGCATGTCCGCCCGGCCGAGCGTCCGCGCGGACGGCCACGTTCTCCACCGTGGGTTCACCGCCGTCCACGTCGACCCGTTCAGGTATTGGATCGTTTACGCCGAAGTCCAGCTTCGCTTCGAGAAAGACAAGATCTACGACTGGTTCCCCTACGTCGCCAATCTCTGGGCCCGCCGCCGCTGCCCGACCACACTCGTGGTCTACGCCCCCGACCGCAAGACCGCCCGCCGCTACACCGCGCCCATCCAGATCGGCCACCCCGGTCTTGCCCTGACCCCGCTGGTGATCGGCCCCGACGCCGTACCCGTCATCACCGATCCCCAGGTCGCCCGCGAGTCGCCCGAACTGGCGGTCCTGTCGGGGGCGGTTCACGGAGATCACAACCGTGACGTGCTCGAAGCCGTCGTCCACGCGCTGAACGCCATCGAGCCGTCCAAGACCGTCGTGTACGTTGAGTAGTGGCCAAGCGTCTGTCTGAGGCCGCGAAGAGGGAGCTGGAGACTCTCATGACGATGATCGAGCCCGAACGCCACAGCATCGTCGCGGTGACGAACTACGCCGCCGGCCAGGCCGAAACCTTCCGCAAGATGCTCCTGTTCACCGTCGAGCACCGTGGTTTCGCTCTCACCGCCGAGATGCGCGCGCAGATCGCCGAATGCGCCGACCCCGAAAAACTCGAGGTGTGGGCCCAACGGGCGATTTCGGCAGAGCGGCTGGAGGACATCTTCCGCTAGGCCACGATCGACGGAATCGAAGTCCGCGAAAGGGCCGTTCCGAGAGAAAACCCGCACCAACGATTGGGTGGAGAAAGCCCTTCGGAGTCCTCCGATCGAAACTCGGACGGCCCCGCAGATCCGCCGCATTGGCGTAAGCCAGGACACCATGAAGGCGCAGGATCCGCCGAGGCGGCGGGTGGAGGTGCGCCCTGCCGAAGGACGCACCTCCCGCTGATCAGAGCCCGTACCTATTCTTCACGTGGCGCCAGAAGTCACGCAGCATCCACGCGTCGAACTCCGTGATCTGTGATGCGCTGCCGGCCTTCATCAGGAAGCCGCCCACCCCCGTCGGAGTCCAGTCGTAGAAGTCGTCCAGGCCGAACGTGTGCCCTATCTCGTGCAGCAGGATGTGCATGTTCGAGGCGTTGATGTTGTTCATGAAGTACTCGGACCCCATGCGCTGGCCCCAGTCTCCGCCCGCGCCGCCGCCCATGCCGGCCGTCAGCCACAGTGACATGTCGTAGTGCCGCGCCACGCCGCCCGGGCAGTTCGGGTAGGTCCCGCCCTGGTTGAAGAACCGGCCGCACGGCGGGGCGCACTGCGGCGCGTTCTCGCGGATGTCGCCCACGTAGACGTCGACGGAGTTGTCGGTCCACTGGAGTTGCGCCCGGTCCCGGACGGCCCAGCCGACGACCCGCACCGGCACGTCGGTGTAGGGCCAGGCGTTGTGCCCGGCCATGACGTCCATCCACTTCTTGAACTGCCGCTGCAACGCGGCGTGGATGGCGTCGCGCTGGGCGGCGGTGACCGAGGCCGGGGAGTCCCAGCGCACGCAGTAGTTCACGTAGCCCCGGTTGGCCATGACCTGGTCCCAGCCGTAGTTGCGGAACCCGTAGAGGTTCCCGTAGGTGCTCTCGACGTGCGACCAGACCTGGTTGAGCGGATTGACCAGGTTCGCCGGCGGGTTCCACCCCGTAGAAGAGGTCGGAGTGGGGGTCGGCGACGGGGTGCCTGGGCCGCCGCAGGTCACGCCGTTGATGGAATACGACGTCGGCGCGTTGTTGGCCCCGCTGTACGTCCCGTTGAACCCCACCGTGACACTCGCGCCCGTGGACAGGACGGGCGCGTATGCCGGTGCGGTCACGGTCACGTTCTGGCCCGACTGGGTCCACGTCCCGTTCCAGCCCTGACCGACCTGCTGGTTGCCCGGCCACGTGAACCGCAGGGTCCACGGGTTGAGCGGGTCGCCGAGGTTGTTGATCGTCACGTTGGCCCCGAAGGCGCCGCCGTTGTCCCACGTCTTCGTGTAGGTCACGGAGCAGGCGACGGCCGCCTGCGCGGGCTGGGCGACGATCACGCCCAGGGCGGCCATGACCGAGAAGGCCACGGCCAAGATTGATGTTCGCATTGTGGGAGCGCTCCCATCTTGAGGGATAGGTGAGAGCGGGTGCCGTCCAGGAGAGTGACGGCACCCGCCGATGGACCTAGCTCGCGAACGCCCGCACTTCAAGAAGCCCGAGCGACGCCGTGCCCGTGCTGGTCAGCACCACTCTCAGGCGGGTGCTGCTCACGGGCGTGAAGGAGACGGAGTTGAACTGGTTCTTCGCCAGGCCGTAGGAGCCCGGCAGGTCAACGTAGGACGACCCGTTCCAGTACTGGAGCTTCCACGCCGACGGCATGTCGATGCCCTGCTCGTCGTCGAAGAAGTACACCTCCGCGCGGCCGAGCGTCTGCGCCGACGGCCACGTCAGCTCCGCCCACTGCTGCCCGGTCTCCGGCCACGTGCCCCACCGTGGGTTCACCGTGTCGTTCGACGATGGCGGCTGGATGCCGTCGTTCAGCGCCGCCACCGACTCCCACGACGAGGTGTAGGAAGCCGACGGTGTCGCCGACAACGCCAGGTTCGTGACGGGCGGCGGGGTGCCGCCGCGGTTGTAGGCCGCGATCTCCGTCAGCCCGGTCTTGGCGCTGCCCGCGTTGGTGACCTGCACGCGGATCCGGGCCGCCGTCACCGACGGGAAGGTGACCACGTTGTAGTTGGCCCGGGGCGTCGCGGGCGTCTTCGTCTGCGACGGCACCGCCGTCCACGTCGATCCGTTCAGGTACTGGATCGTGTAGGCGGAAGGCGCCCGATAGGTCGCCGAGGCGGGCCGGGAGTCCTTGAACCACAACCGCACCTCGTTGACCGGCTGCGACGACCCCAGGTTCAGTTCGTACCAGTCGCTCGTCGCCCCGGTTCCGCCCCAGAACGGCTCGTTGACCGGCAGGCCGTCGACCGCGCCGGCCGTGCCGGCGCCCGACGCCGTCGTCGAGGCGCTACCGGAGGCGGGGATGAGCCCCGACGCCACGTTGATGCCGGCCTTGGCCAGCACGTCGGTCATGCGTCCGCTCGTGAACGACACCTGCGACGGCGTCTGCAGGCCCGAGTAGGACTGGTTGTAGGCGACGGTTCCCGACGTCGTCACGGCTCCCGTCGCCGGGTCCCAGGTGAAGGGCACCAGCGAGTTCACGGTGGCTACGCGGGTGCCGTTGATGAAGATCGAGTAGCCCTGGGGCACGCCCGGGTAGCGGGTCACCCCGTCGGCCGGGTCGTCCCAGGTGATGGTCAGGTCGGCGTTGCGGTAGCGCAGGTTGTTGACGGTGAAGTGGGTCCAGCCGATGTTGATCGGCGAGAGTTCCACCTTCGCGTCGTTGCGGGGGCGCAGGCCGGCGACGTCCTCGATCACCGTCCAGTTGCTGCTGCCGAGGATGTTGTGGTGGATCCACGAGCGGTACTGGACCGTGGAGCCGTTCCAGTCGGCCCAGAACTCGTTGGCGTCGGGCCAGGCGGTGTTGCCGCCGACGTACTGGGCCCAGGTGTTCCAGTACAGGAGCTTCTTGTAGTCGTTGGCCGTCATCCACGAGTTCGGGTAGTTGCGCAGAACCGAGGAGTAGAGGCGGAACTGCACGGTCGAGTTGATCGTGGAGAAGTTGTTCGACCCGGGTTCGCCCTGGGCGGCCGCGGCGGCCTTGTCGACCTGGTTGGCGGTGTAGAAGGGGAAGATCGGGTACTGCGCGGGGTCGTCGTAGAGGCGCAGCGCCTGGCGGTAGGTCGCGGTGTTGGGGATCGCGCCGACGGAGAACGGGTAGTAGTTGTTGATCTCCTTCCACGGCACGTACTCGTTCGTCGACTTCAGCCGGTGCTCGAACAGCTGGCGCGACGGGTTCCACAGGACGTTCACGATGGCGTTCTGGATGTCGGTCGCCAGCGTGCGCATCTCGGTGGCCTTGGCGGTGTTGCCGACGGCCTCGTACGCCTGGGCCGAGGCCAGTGCGCCGCTGTACTGGTAGGCCGATTCGGCGCGGTCCATCCGGCCCGGCTTCCAGTGGAACGACACCGCGTCGGCGTCGTTGCCGGTGAGGGCGCCCCAGTCGTACTCGATGAGCTTGTTGTTGTCGGTGTCGTAGTAGCTGAGCTGGCCCTTCACGTCGCGTTCGGCGTAGCGGGCCAGCGCGCCCGCGATGGCGGGCTGGCCGCCGTGGATCTGGTAGGCCCGCCAGGCCGCTTCGGAGATGTACTGGGTGTAGCTGTTCGACCAGTTCTCCGGGTCGCCGGGGTTGTCCATGAACCGGCCGTTCCTGGACGTCTGCCCGGTCGACAACCAGTTGCCGTAGGCGTACAGCGGGGTGCGCAGGTATTTCAGGTCGTCGATGTGCATCGGCTGGGTGAGCGCGATGGCGTTGTTGTAGCCGAGCACGCCCTCCATCGACACCGGGAACTGGAACGTCTGGCCGGGGATGTCCGCGTCGAGGTTGTTGTAGCGCATCAACCACCAGCGGTAGTAGACGTTCTTCTTGATCGCGGGTTCGGCCAGGTCGATGTACGGCAGGTTCTGCGCCCACCACAGGTTGTAGGCCCGCACGTGCGTCGCGAACGCCGTGGCGTTGGTGTAGCCCCGGTAGGCGTTGTACTCGGTCAGCGAGTCGGGGATCTCGTTCGCGACGAAGCCCATCACGACCTTCGCGGTCACGGTCGCGCCCGGGGCCACGGTGACCGACCTGTTCAGGCCGCCGCTGCTGACGGTGAAGCCGTCTCCGCCGAGCCGGGGGAACAGCGTGGTCAGGTTGTTGTACGCGTTCACCTGCCCCGTCAGCTCACTGCCCGAGCCGCTGGTGGCATAGGGCGAGGTGGCCCTGAGCTGCAGCGTCGACGACGACGTGCCGTTGTTGACGATCGAGAGGTTCGCCACGGCGACGTTGTTGTTGGTGATGAACTTCTGCTGCGTCACCACGAGTGACCCGCTCGTGTGCACGCTGCGCCAGTACGACGGCGCCTGGAACCGCTGGGAGACCTGCTCGGAGAAGGTCCCCGGGGTGATCGCGACCGTGAAGGCGGACGATCCGCCGATCGCCTCCCAGTACGCCACCTGGCCGGAGAAGCCGAGCGTGCCGGGGTTGTGCGTCTTCATGTAGAGCGCCCGGCCCCGCGTCATCAGCCAGTTCCCGGCCGGGTCGCTGCCTGTTCTGCCGAGGAGGCGGTCCATCCAGAAGTCGGTGCCGGAGGATTCGGCGTCGTACATGGCCTGCATCATGTTGCCGGTCGTGTAGGCCACCGGTGCGGCCGGGATGGTCCCGCCGCCGAACGTGGGGAAGCCGATCGTCTGCGCCGCCGAGGCGGCCGGTCCTGCGACGATCAGCCCGGCTAACAGTGCCAGAGCTGCGGAAACGCGGAGGAGTCTCACACGCCCACCGTCCATTCGATCATGCCGGTCGAGAAACCGGTACGAGAGGTCATGTTGAGCCGGAGCCGGGTGGTCGAGATCTGCGGGAAGGTCATCGTGTTGAACTGGTTGGCGGCGACGCCGCACGAGCCGATGTTCACGTAGGACGTGCCGTTCCAGTACTGGAGCTGGCACGACGCCGGCAGGTCGATGCCCTGGTTGTCGTCGAACCAGTAGGCGGCGCTCTTCGAGATGTTCTGCGCGGTGGGCCAGCGGTACTCGACCCACTGCGTGCCCTGCTGGTTCCAGTTGCCGTAGACGCCGTGGGACCGGTCGGCCGAGCTCGTCGGCGTGAACCCGTCCTTGATCGCGTTCAGCGTCTCCCACGAGGAGACGTAGGAGGTGGAGGCCGTCGCCGAGGCGGCCAGGTTCGACGAGGTGCCGCCGGAGGTCTGGACGACCTTCTGCATCGTCCCGTCGGCGTTGAAGTAGAGCTTGTCGAGCGTCACCGACCTGCGGAAGTTACCTCCGCCCGGCGCGGCGGCGTTGTGGTAGACCATGTACCACTGGCCCTTGTACTCGATGATCGCCGGGTGGTTGGTCGTCGAGCTGACCATGTCGAGCACCACGCCGCGGTGTGTCCACGGGCCGAGCGGGTTCGAGGCCGTCGCATACCTGATGCACGCGTATCCCGGGGTGGCACAACCGGAGTCGTTGGCCGCGTAGGCCAGGTAGTAGACGCCGTTGCGCTTGAACATCCACGGCGCCTCCCAGAAGTTCGACACTCCGGACGGGGTGACGACCGAGCCCTGAAGAGAGGTCATGTTGCTGTTCAGGCGGGCCGCCCGCAGGCCGTAGTAGGAACCCCAGTACATGTAGACCTGGCCGTCGTCGTCGGTGAAGACGGTCGGGTCGATGTTCAGCGGCGAGGAGTTCGGGGTGGAGTCGCTGATCAGCGGGCCGCCGATCGCGTCGGTGAACGGGCCGGTGGGGCTGTTGCCGACGGCCACGCCGATGTTCATCCAGCCGGGGCCGTTGCCGTTGATGGAGACGTACCAGTAGTAGCGCCCGTCGGCGCCGCGTTCGACCTCGCTGGCCCAGGCGTCCAGACCGGCCCAGGAGAAGTTGGAGATCGCCAGGCGGGCGCCCTGGTCGGTGAAGGTGGCGGCGTCGGTGGAGGAGTAGACGTGCCAGTCGCGCATCACGAAGTTCTGGCCGGTGGAGGAGGCCTCGTCGTGGCCGGTGTAGAGGTAGAGCGTGTCGCCGACGACGAGCGCCGCGGGGTCGGCGGTGTAGATCTGGGTGGTGATGGGAGCGGCTGCCTGGACGGGGAGGGTGAGGCCGAGTAACAGCAGGAGAGGCGTCAGGACGGCTAATCGGCGTTTCACGGGGAGCGGTTCCTTTCCTTGATGTTAGCGTTAACATCTCCAGGGCACCACCCGGATGGCGGTGCGAGGATCAGGTGGAGTCGCGGATGACGAGCTGTACCGGCATGCGGTGCACGCCCGGGGTGGCACGGCCGTCGATGGCCGCGAACAGATGCTGCGCCGCCGTGCGGCCGAGCACCTCCAGGTTGGGGTCGATGGTGGTCAGCGGGGGCCGGCTCTCGGCGGCCAGCACCTCCCAGTTGTCGTAGCCGACGACGGCGATGTCCTCGGGGATGCGCCGCCCGCGTTCCCTGGCGGCCTCGACGAACCCGGCCGCGATCTGGTCGCTGCCGCAGAACACCGCGTCGACGTCGGGGTCGGCGTGCAGCACCATCGCGGCGGCCTGGCGGCCCCAGCGCTGCGACCACTGGCCCCAGAACACCGGCCCCGGTTCCAAGCCGGCGTCGTCGAGCGCGGCGGCGGCGCCTTCGGCGCGTTCCCGCGCCGCCTGGTAGGTGGCCAGGCCGGTGACGTGCGCGATCCGGCGGCGGCCGAGGGTGACCAGGTGCTTGATGGCCGTGCGGGATCCTTCGAGGTCGTCCGGTACGAAGGACACGTCGTCGGGATCGTCGGACGGACCGTAGGCGTAGACGACCGGGACGCCCAGCTCGCGGCTGATCGACGGGCGCGCGTCGGTGCTCTCGCCCACCACGATGATGCCGTCGACCCGGCGGGCCAGCAGGGTGCGGATGTAGTGCTGCTCCCGGATCGAGTCGCCGCGCGCGTCGCAGAGCAGCACGGCCATCTCGCCTGCGCCGAAGGCGTCCTCCGCGCCGAGCAGCACCGGGATGCCGAAACGGCCGACGCTGTCGCTGGTCAGCAGTCCGACGGTCTTGGTGGGACCGCCCAGCAGGCTGCGGGCGGCCGGATTGGGCTTGAACGACAGTTGCTCCGCCGCCTCCAGGACCCGCTGCCGCGTCTCGGCACGGACCTGGTCTTTGCCGTTGAGCGCCTTCGACGCAGTGGCGACCGACACCCCGGCCAGGTGGGCCACATCGCTGATCGTGGCGATACGTTGCATCGAAAGCCTTTTCCGTAGTGGTGGTATACCCGCAGAAGGTAGCTGCGCATTTGTGACAGAGCAAGGGCTTCACACGTCCCCGATCGGGGCGTATGTTGCGGCTACATTTCCGAAAACCTTTTCAGTTTTTCGGTCGAGAGGAACCCCCCATGCTCAGAAGACTCCCCGCGCTCGCCGCGGCGGCGCTCCTCGCGACATCCATGGCCGCATGTGGTTCTGCCGCCCCGGAGGAGAACGCCCCCGCTGGTGGCACGGCTGCTTCGGGTCCGACCACCATCACGATGTGGACCCGGGCGGCCACCCAGGCGCAGAGTGAGCGCCTGGTGGAGGCGTACAACAAGTCTCACACGAACCAGGTCAAACTGACCGTCATTCCGACGGACAACTATCAGCCGCGCATCGCCGCGGCGGCCGGGGCCAAGCAGCTGCCCGACGTGTTCGCGGCCGACGTCATCTTCGTGCCGAACTACACCTCGCAGGGCCTGTTCGCCGACATCTCCGACCGCATCGCGGCGCTGCCGTTCAAGGACGCGCTGGCCCCCTCGCACATGAAGCTCGGCACCTACGAGGGCCGCCAGTACACCCTTCCGCACACCCTCGACCTGTCGGTCTGGTTCTGGAACAAGGACCTGTACGAGAAGGCCGGGCTCGACCCCGAGAAGGGCCCGACCACCCTGAAGGAGTTCGCCGAGCAGGCCACCACCGTCCAGGAGAAGCTCGGCGCCGACGGCAAGGTGCACGGCACGTTCTTCGGCGGCAACTGCGGCGGCTGCTACGTCTTCACCTTCTGGCCCTCGGTCTGGGCGGCCGGCGGCACCGTCATGAACGCCGAGGGCACCGAGTCGACCGTGGCCTCCTCCCCCATGACCGACGTGTTCTCCATCTACCGGGGCCTGTACGACAACGGCGTCACCGGCCCGACCACGAAGGAGGAGCAGGGCCCGACCTGGACCGGCTTCTTCCCGAAGGGCGAGATCGGCGTCATGCCGATGCCGTCCACCACGCTCGGCTCGATGCCGGCCGACATGAAGATCGGCGTCGCGCCCATCGCCGGTCCCGACGGCGGCGAGTCGACGTTCGTCGGCGGCGACTCCGTCGGCATCTCCTCGACCTCGCAGAACGTCGACGCGGCCTGGGAGTTCCTGTCGTGGACGGTCTCCGACGAGGCCCAGGTCGAGATCATGGCCAAGAACAAGGACGTGGTCGCGCGCACCGACCTGGCCGACAACAAGTACTCGGCCGAGGACCCGCGCGTCGTGCTCATCAACTCGCTCGTCGGCAAGGGCCAGACGCCCTACGCGCTGAAGTTCGGGGAGACGTACAACGACCCGCAGGGGCCGTGGCTCCGGTTCGCCCGTGAGGCGCTGTTCGGGGACGCCGCCAAGTTGCCCGAACTCAACGAGACCCTCAACCAGTCGCTCACGCAGTGAGCAGTCCGCTTTCGACCGCCCCCCGGCTCCGGCGCGCACGCGCGCTGGCCGGGTGGGCGTACGCCGCTCCCACGGCGGTCATCGTGGCGGTGTTGTTCATCGCGCCGCTGGTGCTCGTCGTGGTCATGTCGTTGCACAAGTGGCCGCTGCTGGGCCCGGCCAGGCCCAACTTCCCGGCCAACTACACGAAGATCCCGGACGACCCGCTGTTCCTCGACTCGGTGTTGTTCACGCTGAAGTACACGGTGATCATCACCGTGCTGCTCTCGGCGGTGGCGCTGGGCCTGGCGCTGCTGGTGCAGGACCGCCGGCCGGGGGTCGGCTTCTTCCGTACCGCGTTCTTCCTGCCCGGAGCGGTCGGGTTCGCCGCGGCGGCGCTGCTGTTCTACGGCCTGCTGAACAACGACTTCGGCCCCTTCGGCTTCCTCGGCGTGAACTGGATCGGCTCCCCGAACATGGCGCTGACCTCGACGATCCTGCTGGTGTTGTGGCGGTTCGCCGGGTTCAACATGCTGATCCTGCTGACCGGCCTGCAGGCGATCCCGGTCGAGGTGTACGAGGCGGCCCGCGCCGACGGCGCCAACCGCTGGCAGATCTTCACCCGGATCACCCTGCCGCTGCTGCGGCCGACGCTGGCGCTGATGCTGATCCTGTCGATCACCGGGTCGCTGCTGGCGTTCGACCAGTTCTTCATCTTCACCAACGGCGGGCCCGACAACAGCACGGTGTCGATGGTGATGGTCGTCTACCGCAACGCGTTCTTCCGCTTCGACCTGGGCGGCGCGGCGGCGTTGTCGGTGGTGCTGCTGGTCGTGCTGGTCGCGCTGAACGCCGTCCAGATGCGCATCCTCAGGGGGGCGACGACCCGATGAAGTACTACTCGCCGAGGCTCGCGCTGGCGGTCATCTTCCTGTTCCCGCTGATCTGGAGCGGCTGGGCGTCGGTGCAGGGGCCCGAGGGGTTCACCCTCACCCACTACCGGAGCATCATCGGCTTCGGCGAGGGGCTGGCGACCTACGTCGGCAACAGCCTCGCGCTCTCGGCCATGACGGTCGCCGGCACCCTCATCGTCGCCACGCTGGGCGGCTACGCGTTCGCGCGGTTCCAGTTCCCCGGCAAGAACCTGCTGTTCCTGGCCGCGCTGGCGATCCTCATGGTGCCTTACGCCACCATCCTCATCCCTCTGTACGTGCTGCTCGACTACGTCGGCCTGCAGAACTCGCTGCTCGGGCTGAGCCTGGTGTTCGTCATGTTCCAGCTGCCGTTCGCGCTGTACATGATGCGCAACTCGTTCGAGGCGATCCCGCGCGAGATCGAGGAGTCGGCGCTGGTCGACGGCGCGGGCTCGCTGAAGGTGCTGCTGTCGGTGCTGCTGCCCGCCGTCCGGCCGGGGCTGGTGACGGTCGGGCTGTTCGCGTTCCTGGCGTCGTGGAACGACTTCTTCGCGCCGTTGATCCTGCTCAGCGACGGGGCCAGCTTCCCGCTGCCGGTGGCCGTGGTGAGCATGACGCAGCGCACGTTCGGCGCGATCGACTACGGCGTGCTCCAGGCGGGCGTCATGGTCATGGCGATTCCGTGCCTGGTCCTGTTCCTCGTTCTCCAGCGCCACTACGTGCGCGGATTCATGTCTGGAGCTCTGCGTGGATAGTCCTGTCGTTCCGTCGGGCGGCGTGCTGACGCCTCTGGGGGTCTCTTCGGTACGTCTGAACCCCGGCTTCTGGGGTTCGCTGCCCACCGAGACGATCATCGACCACTGTTACGAATGGATCGGCCGGGTCGGCTGGGCGGCCAACTTCACCGGCGCCGCGCGCCGGGGCCGGGAGTTCAGCGACTCCGAGGTCTACAAGCTGATGGAGGGCATGGCCTGGGTCCACGACCCCCGCCTCGACGAACTGACCTCGGTGATCGCCGCCGCCCAGCAGTCAGACGGCTACCTGAACACGAAGTGGGGCCACGCCCGCTACAGCGACCTGGAGTGGGGCCACGAGCTCTACTGCTACGGCCACCTGATCCAGGCGGGGGTGGCGCAGGCGCGGGCGTCCGGCGGCGGGGAGCTCTTTGAGCTGGTGAAACGGGCCGCCGACCACGTCTGCGACGTGTTCATGAACAACCGGGGCGTCTGCGGGCACCCCGAGATCGAGATGGCCCTGATCGAGCTCTACCGGGTCACCCGGGCCGAACGCTATCTCGAGATGGCCCGCCGGTTCATCGACCGCCGGGGCACTCCGGCGCTGGCCGACATCGAGCTGGGCCGGGCCTACTTCCAGGACGACGTACCGGTCAGGAAGGCCGAGGTCTTCCGCGGCCACGCGGTCAGGGCCCTCTATCTGGCCGGCGCGGTGGTCGACCTGGCCGTCGAGACCGGCGACCGCGACCTGCTCGACCTGGTCGAACGCCAGTGGGAGCGGACCGTCGCCCGCCGCACCCACCTCACCGGCGGCATGGGCTCGCGGCACAACGGCGAGTCGTTCGGCGAGGACTGGGAGCTGCCGCCCGACCGCGCCTACAACGAGACGTGCGCCGGGGTGGCGTCGTTCATGTTGTCGCACCGCCTGCTGCTGGCCACCGGCAACCGCCGCTACGCCGACCAGGCCGAGCGCACCTTCTACAACGTCATCGCCGCCGGGCCCGCGCTCGACGGCCGGTCGTTCTTCTACACCAACCCGCTGCAGGTCAGAGTCGCCGGAGAGGTCACATCGGGAGTCAGCCCGCGCGCCGACGGCGGACTGCGTGCCTCCTGGCGAGCGGTGTCCTGCTGCCCCACCAACCTGGCGCGCACCTTCGCCGCCCTGCCCGCGTACGTCGCGACCGGCACCGACGCCGGCCTGCAGATCCACCACCTGACCCCGGCCCGCATCGAGCACGACGGTTTCGTGGTGGAGGTGGACACCGAGATGCCGTGGCAGGGCGCCGCGACGTTGCGCGTGCTGCGGGCCCCCGACCGGCTGCGGGTGTTGTCGCTGCGGCTGCCGATGTGGGCGGGCGGCGGCACGGCCGAGTGGTCGCGCGTCTGGGCGGCGGGCGAGGAGGTGTCGGTCGACCTGCGGATGACCCCGCGCTGGGTCGAACCCGACCCCCGGATCGACGCGCTGCGCGGCTGCGTCGCGGTCGAACGCGGCCCGCTCGTCTACTGCGCCGAGTCTCCCGGCGACCAGCCGCCGCTGACCCGGATCACGGTCGACACCTCGCGCGCCCCCGAGGTCGTCGACGAGGAGATCGAGGTGGACGCCCACCTGACCTCGGCCGACGACCGGCCGTGGCCGTACGGCCCGCGTGCCCGCACCGAGACCGAGGCGGTCAGGCTGCGGCTGCGCCCCTACTACCAGTGGGGCAACCACGGCCCCGCGACGATGCGGGTGTGGTTGCCCCAGGGGTGACCCCTCAGACGCCGGCGGTCTCGCGGCGGCCGAGCTCGGCCGTCGGCACCCGGTACGTCTCCCTCGCGGTCAGCACGGAGATCGCGCTGACCGCGCAGAGGACTGCGGTGAAGATGCCCACGCCGACCCATCCCTGCAGGCCGAGCCAGCCGTCGTCGGTCATGATGCCGGCCGCCGACGCGACCGCGAAGCCGGCCACCGCGAACCCGATCTGGGTGCCGATCGCCATGCCCGACAGGCGGACGCGGGTGGTGAACATCTCGCCGTAGAGGGCGGGCCAGATGCCGTTGGACGCCGAGTAGACGACGCCGAAGCAGACGCAGCCGGCCAGGAAGATGAGGACGTAATTGCCCGAGTTGATCGCGGCCAGGTAGGCGAAGATCATGATCGGGCTGCCGATCGCGCCGACCAGGAAGACGGGCCGGCGGCCGATGCGGTCGGACAACCGGGCCCACAGCGGGATCGCGCCGAGCGCGACCACGTTGGCGAGCACCCCCACCCACAACATGACCGCGCGGTCGAGGCCGACGGCGTCGCTCGTCGCGTAGTTGAGCGCCCACACGGTGAAGATGGTGCTGACCGTCGCGATCAGGGCGGCGCCGACGACGCGCAGCACGTCGATCCAGTGGGTGCGGAACAGTTCGGCCAGCGGCATGCGCGGCACCGAGCCGTCGTCGACCTGCGCCTGGAAGGCCGGGGTCTCGTCGAGGTGACGGCGGATGAGGTAGCCGACGACCGCCACGACGACGCTGCACCAGAACGGCACCCGCCAGCCCCACGACAGCAGCTGCTCCTCGGGCAACGCCGCGACCGGGATGAAGACGAGCGTGGCGAGGATCTGGCCGAACTGGGTGCCGTTCAGGGTGAAGCTGGTGAAGTAGCCGCGCCGGTTCTCGGGGGCGTGTTCCAGCGTCATGGAGTTGGCGCTGGCCTGCTCGCCCGCCGCCGAGAGCCCCTGCAGGACGCGCAGCAGGACCAGCAGCACGGGCGCGAGGCCGCCGATCTGCTCCCGGGTCGGCAGACAGCCGATCAGGAACGTCGCCACCCCCATCAGCACCAGCGTGAAGACCATGATGCGGCGGCGGCCGAACCGGTCGCCGATGTGGCCGAGGATGAGGGCGCCGACGGGGCGGGCGGCGTAGGCGACGCCGAAGGACGCGAGCGACTGGAGGGTCGCGGTCGCGGGGTCGGAGTCGTCGAAGAAGACCTTGGAGAAGATCAGCGCGGCGGCGCTGCCGTAGATGAAGAAGTCGTAGTACTCCAGGGCGCTGCCGATCCAGGCGGCGAGGGCGGCGCGGCGGGGGGTGGCCTGGGTCATGAAGCTTGTCCTAACTGGATAGTTCATAACGTGTGGCCGCAATGCTGCGTTCACGCCCTCAGCGTGTCAAGATGATGGAGTCAAATAACTCACTAGTTCGTACATTAGTGGTGAGGCCCTGTGCGGAAGTCGATCGCGACCGTCTCCCTGAGCGGGACGCTGCCGGAGAAACTGCACGCCGTCGCGGCGGCCGGGTTCGACGGCTTCGAGCTGTTCGAGAACGACCTGGTGGCCTGCCCGCTCTCCCCCGAGGACGTCCGCCTCATGGCCGCCGACCTGGGCTTACGCGTCGAGCTCTACCAGCCGTTCCGCGACGCCGAGGCGCTGCCGCCCGAGCGCTTCGCCGACGCCCTGCGGCGGGCCGAGCACAAGTTCCGGCTGATGACCCGGCTGGGGGCCGACCTGCTGCTGGTCTGCTCGAACGTGTCACCCCAGGCGATCGACGACGACGCCCTGGCGGCCGAGCAGCTGCACACGCTGGCCGAACGGGCCGCCGCGCACGGGGTGCGGATCGCCTACGAGGCGCTGGCCTGGGGCCGGCACGTCGACGACTACCTGCGGTCGTGGCGCATCGTCCGGATGGCCGGCCATCCGGCGCTCGGGGTGTGCCTCGACAGCTTCCACATCCTGTCGAAGGGCACCGACCCGGTCGGCATCGAGGCCATCCCCGGCGAGAAGATCTTCTTCCTCCAGCTCGCGGACGCGCCCCGGCTGACCATGGACACCCTCCAGTGGTCACGGCACTACCGCTGCTTCCCCGGCCAGGGCGACTTCGACCTGGCGGGCTTCACCCGCCACGTCCTGGCGGCCGGATACCGGGGGCCACTGTCGCTGGAGGTGTTCAACGACGTCTTCCGGCGTGCCGACCCGGTGCGGACGGCCGCCGACGCGATGTTGTCCCTGCGTTTCCTGGAGCGCGATCCGGGGGGCGGCGCGCCGCCCGACCTCACGGACTTCGGCTACGTCGAGCTCGCCACCGGGCCCGACGGCGAGCGGCTGCGCCGGCTGGTCGAGGTGCTCGGCGTCGACCGGGTCCGGCTCGTCGACGGCGGCGACGCGGCGGAGTTGCGCGCGGTCGGCATCGGCACCCCCGATCCGGCGGCGGCCGACGCCCACGTGGCGGCCCTGTCGGCCCCCGACCACGCCCCCGACGGCACCCGCGTCGTCTTCTGCGCGCCCCGACCGGGCGAGTCGGCCATCGACCACGTGGCGCTGACCGCTCCCTTCGCCGAGGCGTCGCTCTGGTGCCGGTGTGTGCTGGGGTTGCGTCCCCACGAGAGCCTGGAGTTGCCCGATCCCTACGGGCTGGTCCGCAGCCGGGCCATGACCAGCGTGAACGGCAAGGTGATGCTGGCGCTCAACATGGCCGACACCGCGTCGAACGTCCCGTGGCAGCACGTCGCGGTCGTCTGTGACGACGTCGTCGGCATGGCGCGGCGGCTCACGGCGGCCGGGGAGCCGCCGCTGCGCATCCCCGCCAACTACTACGACGACCTCGACGCCCGCTTCCCCGGCGCCCCCGACCTGCGCGGCACCGACGTCCTGTACGACCGCGCGGGCGACGGCGAGTTCCTGCACCTCTACACGGCCACGATCGGGCGGGTCTTCTTCGAGGTGGTGCAGCGCATCGGCGGATATTCCGGTTACGGCGCGGCCAATACGCCCGTCAGGCTGGCGGCGCAGCACGGCCATAAAATGAGGCGCGAGTAGATCCCGTCCACCTCATGGAGCCGAATGTCCACCCCCGGGGACCGCCAGCGCGACGCCGACCGCACCCGCGCCGAGATCCTCGACGTGGCGATGGCCGAGTTCGCCCGCAGCGGCTACGCCGGCGCCCGGGTCGACGAGATCGCCGACCTGACCAGCACCACCAAGCGCATGATCTACTACTACTTCGGCGGCAAGGAACAGCTCTACATCGCCGCGCTGGAGAAGGCCTACGCCGAGGTCAGGGCGGTCGAGAAGACGGTCGACGTCGACCACCTCGACCCGGTCGAGGCGATCCGCACCCTCGCCCAGCTCACCTTCGACCACCACGACGCCCACCGCGACTTCATCGCGCTGGTGGCGATCGAGAACGTCCACCGGGCCGAGCACATCCGCAAGTCCGAGGTGCTGGCCAACCTGGGCGCGCCGGTGCTCGACCTGATCTCGCGCATCCTCGACGCGGGCCACGCCACCGGCGACTTCACGACCGGGGCCGACGCGATCGACGTCCACATGATGATCAGTTCGTTCTGCTTCTTCCGGGTCGCCAACCAGCACACCTTCGGCGCCCTCTTCGGACGCGACATGACCGCGCCCGAACACCGCGAACGCCTGCGCACCATGGTCGGCGAGATGGTCGTGGCCTACCTGAAGGGTGCTGGGGTATAAGTTAACTCACTAGTTCGTACATAGGAGGACCGTGATGACGTCCTACCTGATCGGGCTGATCGGCGCAGGCATCGGCCCCTCCCTCAGCCCCGCCCTCCACGAGCACGAAGCCGACCACCACGCCCTCCGCTACCTCTACCGCCGCATCGAGTTCACCGACCCCATCGGCGACCTGATCCGGGCCACCCGCCTCGCCCGGTACGACGGCCTCAACGTCACCCACCCGGTCAAGCAGACCGTGATCGACCACCTCGACGACCTGTCACCCGACGCCGCGAAGCTCGGCGCGGTGAACACCGTGCTCTTCCGCGACGGCCGCGCGATCGGCCACAACACCGACTGGACCGGCTTCGCCGAGTCGTTCCGGCGCGGCCTCCCGGGGGCGGCCACCCGGCACGTGGTGCAACTCGGCGCGGGCGGCGCCGGCGCGGCCGTCGCCCACGCCCTGCTGACGCTCGGGGCCGAGCGCGTGACGGTGGTGGACGTCGACTCGACCCGGGCGACGGAACTGACCACCCGGCTGAACACACCCGGCCGGCTGCGCGCGGCGCCTCCCGCGGAGTTGCCCGCGCTCCTCGCCGACGCCGACGGCCTGGTCAACGTCACCCCGGTCGGCATGGCCGCCCACCCCGGCCTCCCCCTCGATCCCGGGCTGCTGCGCCGAGACCTGTGGGTGGCCGACGTGGTCTACCGGCCGCTGGAGACCGAGTTGCTGCGGCACGCGCGGCGGCTCGGCTGCCGCACCCTCGACGGGAGCGGGATGGTCGTCTTCCAGGCGGCCGGGTCGTTCCGGCTGTTCACGGGGGTGGAACCGGATGTGGGGCGCATGCTCGCTCACCTGACGAAACTGATCTGACCACGCCGGGGCGGGACGGCGACCGTCACCTCCCCCACACGTGTCGTCTGCTCCTCGTGGGTCCAGTTGACCACGATGACGGCCGGCCGGCCCTTGATCGTCACCGGACGGGTGTAGAGGCCGGGCGTGCCCTCGGTCGCGCCGAGCAGGCCGGTGACCGCCGACCGCAGCGCCGGGTCGGGCTCGCGTCCGTAGGCGAGTGAGAAGTAGGTCCCGGCCAGCACGGCCGTCCCGTGGCGGGTGATCGCCGGGGAGCCGTCGGCGAACGACGCCAGCACCTGCGCGCCGGCCGGTTCCAGGTGGTCGCGCTGCCAGCACGTGGGCAGCGCGACACCGGCGAAGTCGATCTCTCCCTGCGCCAGGTCGGCGTCCAGATGACGGACGCCGAACAGGCCCTCCAGCGGGATGCGCGGCGACCGCGCGCCGTTCGGGGCGTATTCGCCGGGCGCGGCCTCGGCCACGAGCACCCCGCCCCGGGCGACGAACGCCTCGAGGGCCCGCACCAGGCCGGGCGAGGCGACCGACGGCATCGGCCAGTAGATCGCCTCGATGTGACCGGGGATCTCCCGGGTGTCGTGCAGGATCTCGACCGGCACGTCGGCGTCGCAGAGCAGCCGGTAGGCCCCCATGACCGCGTCCCGGTAGAGGTCCATGCCCCGGTCGGTGGCGAAGGCGTGCAGCGCCGACCGCCGGGAGACCAGCAGCCCGGTCCGGCCGGGTTCCGGCACGACCTCGCCGAGGTCCCGCACCGCCGAGGCGAAGTCGGTGACCGCCCTCACCCGGTCGGTCGGCGACCCGTCGGGGGCGCAGAGACCGTACCCGGGGCTCTCCGGGCCGAGCAGTTCGGGCCGCCACTGCCAGAAGACGACGCCCGTGGCCCCGGAGGCGATCGAGTTCCACATCCACAACCCGACCGTGTCGGCGCTCGGGTGGCCGGTGCTCCGGTAGCCGTCGCGCCGTCCCCGGCCGCCCTGGAGTTCGGCCTGCCAGAAGGGCTTCCCGGCGGCGGCGCCCCGGGCCGCGTCGAGGTTGAACAGGTGCTCGACCGGGTCGTCGCCCATCAGCCAGGTGGGGAAGCTCGACGTGCCGAAGAGATCGACCGGACCCGTCAGGTCGAACTCGTCGAGCGTGTGGGTGGCGAGCTGGCCGGTGAAGCCGCTGAGCGCCACGTGGGTCATGACCGGCGTCCCGGGATCGGCCCCGCGTACGATCTCGCAACGCCGGTCGAGCCAGCCCGCCAGGTTGGCGAACCAGTGCTCCCGCCAGTCGATCATGTCGGGCACCGCCTCGAACACCCGGGGCGGGGCCACTTGCGCCCACGACGAATACCGCCGCGACCAGGCCGTGTTCAGCTCCGCCAGCGAGTGGCGGTCGCGCAGCCGGGCCGCGAACCGGTCGAGGGAGGCCGGGCAGTAGCAGTAGATCCGGTCGGGAAAGTAGGAGGCCGGCTCCAGGTGGGGCTCGTTCCAGACGTCCCAGAACCGCAGGGCCGGGTGGTTCCGGTAACGGCTCACCAGCGCCTCCAGGAAGGCCGACGCCGCCGTCCACACCTCCTCGTTGTCGAAGCACAGGCCCGGCCAGCCGCCGCCGGGGGTGTTCATCGCGGCGGTGAGCTGGATCGCGCGGCCCTCGTGGTCGACGTAGCGGGCGTGCGGGAACCGTTCCTCCAGCCAGTAGGGCGCGTTCTCCAGGATCGTGTTGATCACCACGCCCAGCCGGTGCCCGGCCGCCAGGTCCATCAACTCGTCGAGGTCGGCGAAGTCGAACTCCCCCGGCGCGGGGTTCAGCCAGCTCCAGCAGGCCCAGAACTTCACCGTGTCGAGCCCGGCCGCGCGCATCCGGCCGAGGTCGCGGTCCCAGTCTGCGCGCGGCGGGTTGGGCGGCCGGTAGTACTGCGCGCCGATGATCATGGTCACCCTTTCACTGCTCCGAAGGTCAGGCCGCGTACGAGGAACCGCTGGGCCGCCAGCCCCAGCACGAAGACGGGGATCATGGCGAGCACCGCGGCGGCCGAACTGCCGCCCCAGTCGACCGACACGGTCCCGATGAACGAGGCCACGCCGATGGGCACCGTCTGCGTCTCCCGGCCCGACAACACCAGCGCGAACAGGAACTCGTTCCACGAGAACAGCAGGCAGAGCACCCCGGTTGCGGCCAGCCCGGGAGAGGTCAGCGGCAGCGCGACCCGAAGGAACGCGCCGAACCGCCCGGTCCCGTCGACCTGCGCCGCCTCCTCGAGGTCGCGCGGCAGCTCCTCGAAGAACGACCGCATCATCCAGATGACGATCGGCAGGTTGAACGTGGTGTGCGCGGCGACGAGCGCCGTATACGTGCCGAGCAGCTGGAGCCGCTGGAAGATCACGAACATCGGCACCACGAGCGCGACGGCGGGCACCATGCGGGTGAACAGGATCAGCCAGGCCCACCACTCCCGCCCGCGCACCGGCAGCCGGGCCAGCGCGTAGGCGGCCGGCACCCCGACGACGATCGACAACAACGTGCTTCCGAGGGCCACGATCGTGCTGTTGACCAGGAAGGTCTGGAAGCTGAGCTCCCCGAGCACCTTCCCGTAGTTGTCGCCGGTCGGGGTGAACACCAGCTGGGGCGTCGAGGAGAAGATGTCCTGCGGCGACTTGAGCGAGTTGAGCGCCACCGTGACGATCGGCACCAGCACCCACAGCAGGAACACGCCGACGACGACGTAGCTCCCGATCACCCACCAGTCCCGTCGTTTCACGTGAGCACCTCCCGGCGGCGCAACAACCTGATGTAGACGCTCGAAATGATCACGACTGTGACGAGGATGAAGATGCTCAGCGCCATGGCGTAGCCCATGTCGAAATAAGAGAAGCCGGTCCGGTACGTGTAGAGCCCGATCGTCTCGGTCGAGAGACCCGGACCACCTTTGGTCAGCACGAACACCGTGTCGAAGATCCGGTAGGTGTCCATCGTGCGGAACAGCAGCACGATCATGACCTGCGGCACGATCGCCGGGATCACGATCCGCCGGTAGATCGTCGGCCGCCCCGCGCCGTCGATGGAGGCGGCCTCGAACTGCTCGGTCCCGATCGACAACATCCCGGCGTGCAGGATCAGGATGACGAACGGCGTCCACTGCCAGACGTCGACCGCGATCAGTGCGGGCAGCGCGAGCTGCGCGTCCCCGAACCAGCCGATCGACGTGCCGGTGAGCTGCGCGACCAGCCCGAACTGCGGGTCGAGCAGATACCGCCAGAGCAGCGCCGTGATCACCGGCGCGATGATCATGGGCAGCAGGATGAACGCGTTGGCGAGCCTGCGCCCCTTGGTCATCTCGAACAGCGCCGCCGCGACGAGGAAGCCGAGCACGAGCTCGATCCCCACCGCGAACACCACATAGATCACCGTGTTGAGGACCGCCGTCCCCACGGTCGGATCGCCGAACAGCTTCGTGTAGTTGGCCAGCCCGGTGAACTGCTTGGGCAGGTCGATGTCGGTCAGATTCCAGCTGTACGCCGACAACCCGGCCGAATAGAACAGCGGCCCGATTATCAGCGCGAGCAGCAGGAGCAGCGCCGGGGCCAGCATCCAGTGCCCCAGTCCCTTGTTTCGCATGCCTTCTCCCGTGGTGAGCGGGCCCGGCCGACCTCCGGGCCCGCTGCTCGGTCAACCGCCCAGCGTCGTCTGGACGGCCTGGACCATCGCGTCGGCCGCCTGGTCGGGCGTGAGTTTGCCCTGGATGGCGTCCTGGACGGCGAGCTCGATCCTGTCCTGCGCCTTCGGCCACGAGGGCAGGCTGGGCTGCGGGTTCGACGTGGTCAGCGCGTCGTTCATGGCGGTCAGGAACGGCAGCTTCGCCTGCACGTCGGCGTTGGTGTAGAAGTCCTTGGTCGCGCCGGCGGTGGCGGCGGCCAGCGCCACCTTCGCCTGCTGCGCGCCACTGGTGTACCACTGGAGGAACGAGTAGGCCGCGTCCTTGTGCGGCGAGTTCGCCGCGACGCACCAGTTCCAGTAGATGAGCTCGCCGGCGGGGTGGCCGTCGGTGAACTGCATCGGCGCGTAGCCCCACTTGCCGGAGGTGGCCGACTTCGCCGGGTCCTCCAGGGCCTGGAGCGAGGGGGTGGTCGAGATGATCATCGCGGCCTTGCCCTGGGCGGCGGCCGTCGCGGCCTCGTCCACGTGGAAGTTGAGCACGCCGCTGGGGGCCGCCTTGGCGGCCTTGACGTAGAAGTCGACCGCCTTGGCCGCCTTCGCGCGGTCGAGGGTGGTCTTCTGGTCGGCGCCGTACCACCAGTTGTCCTGCGCCGTGAGGAGGGAACCCATGATGTCGGCGACCGCCCCGGCGCGTTTGCCGGGGATGGCGATGCCGGCCATGCCGTCCTTGCCGTTCAGCTGGGCCGCCGCGGCGGCGACGTCGTCGAGGGTCTTCGGCGCGGGGATGCCGGCCGCCTCGAAGACGTCCTTCCGGTAGGCCAGCAGCGTCGTCGACACGAAGTCGGGCACGCAGTACTGCTTGCCGTCGTACTTCCCCTGCGCCAGGACGTTGGGCAGGTAGGAGTCGGCGGAGAAGCCGCTCGGGTTGCGTTTGGCGTCGGAGAGGTAGCCGTCGATCGGGGCCAGGTGTCCCGCCTTGGCGAACTCGCCGAACCAGCTCGGGTGGACGTAGAGGATGTCGTAGCCGCCGGCGCCCGACAGGGTCAGGGCCTGCTTGTCGTGCAGGTTCTCATAGGGGACCGCGTCGAGGTCGAGGGTGCCGCCGGTGGCGGCCGACCATTCGGCCGCGGCCTCCTTCTGGCCGCTGGTCCAGGGGTCGCCCGCCCATCGCGAGAGCACGAGCTTGGCACCGGCGAACTTCCCCATGGGGCCGCCGGGCTGGGCGGGCGCGGCGTTCGGGTCGCCGGTGGCGGACGAGCCGCCGGTGGAACCACAGGCGGTCAGGGTCAGTGCGGTGAAGAGGGCTATCGGCCACCGGGGGGATCGTCGAGACATCGGGGCATCTCCTTACTTAGAGGGGTTTCACTGGCACCGCCGTGCCCCCCGAGGCGGCGGAGGCGTAGCCCGCCTCGATGACGGCCAGGCACGCCAGGCCGTCGTCGAGCGTGGGACCGAAGGGCCGCAGGCCCTGCTGGACGCGGTTGACGTAGGAGGCGACCTCCCGCTTGTAGTGGTGCACGTGCGGCGGCCACGAGCCGTAGTCGTGCGGCTCGCTGACGTCGGGTTCGATGTGGGGTGTGGTCCAGCCCCGGTAGAGGGGGTCGTCGCCCGACCGGTAGACCTCCACCCGGGGGAACGGGTCGGTGGCGCGCATGACGAGCGTGCCCTCGGTCCCGTAGATCTCCAGGGAGTTCCGCATGCCGATGTCGGCCGACAGGCTCCAGACCGTGCCGATCTCGGCGAGGCCGCCGTCGGCGTAGCGGGCCAGCGCGACCGCGATGTCCTCGCCGTCGAGGCCGGGCTTGTTCCGGTTGGCGGTCATCGCGGTGACCTCGGTGAGGTCGCCGACGAGCCAGCGCAGCAGGTCGACGCCGTGCGATCCCTCGTCGATCCAGGCGCCGCCGCCGCCGAGCGCGGGGTCGTTCATCCACTCGACCATGTCGGGCGGGCAGCCGATCTCGGCGATCCCGGCCAGGCCGATGAAGCTGCGGGTCAGCAGGACCTTCCCGAGCACACCCGACTCGACGATCTTCTTGGCCCGGTCGGCCTCCTTGCTGAAGCGGCTGACGAAGGCGGCGGTGCCGTCCACTCCCGCTCTCCGCACGGCCTCGGCCATGGCTCTGGCGTCCTCGACGCTGGTGGCGACCGGCTTCTCGCAGAAGACGTGCTTGCCGGCCTCGGCCGCCGCGATCACCTGGTCGCGGTGCCGGGAGTTCTCCGAGTGGACCATGACGATGTCGAGGTCTCTCCTGACGAGCTCCCGCCAGTCGTCGACGAACTCGGCGTTCCACCGCTCGGCCGCCGCCCTGCCCCGTGCGGGGTCGTCGTCGGAGATCGCGACCACCTCGACGCCGGGGATCTCGCTCAGCGCCTTGGCCCGGAACTCGGCGTGGACGTGGGCCCAACTGATCATCCCGACCCGGATCATGACGACTGCCCTTCAGATTGGTGGTGTACGTTCTCCCGGCGCCCATTGGCCAGGGAGCGGGTCGCCGCGTCGACGACCGCCAGGACGTCCCGGCCGACCAGGCCCTCGGAGACCGAGCGTTCGCCGGTCCGGATGCAGTCGGTGAAATGGGTCAGCATGTCGAGGTGCCCGTCGGCGAGCAGCCCCGGAATCGGCAGGGGGAACGACCACCCCGTCGCGCCGACGACCTGCAACGGCTGTCTGTGCAGGTTGTCGATGAGGATACGACCCTCGGTGCCGAAAACCTCAAAGCGGGAATCCATCGCGCCCGCCAGGCTCCAGCTGTCCTCGCACTGGCCGAGAACCCCGTTGCCGAAGCGAACGGTGAGGATGGCGGTGTCCTCTGCGGAGGTCCGGTCGCCCCATACATAGGTGTCCGCGTCCGCGTAGACACTGGCGATCGGGGCGTCCGCGAAGAATCGGCAAAATTCCAGGCTGTGTACGGCCATGTCGAGCATCGCCCCGCCGCCGCTGCGCACCGGGTCGAAGAACCAGTCGGAGTGGGGCCTCCCGATGCCCTCGCACGCCTTCACCCGGAAGACCTCGCC
This sequence comes from Herbidospora sakaeratensis, assembly GCF_001570525.1. Lineage (GTDB taxonomy): Bacteria > Actinomycetota > Actinomycetes > Streptosporangiales > Streptosporangiaceae > Herbidospora > Herbidospora sakaeratensis. Next base: position 177,310 of record NZ_BBXC01000010.1, on the reverse strand, counting down.
GATCCGCCCGGCGTCGACGGCCTTCTTCGCCTCCCGCACGGCCGGGATGAAGGGCACGTTCTCGGCGTAGAAGAGCCGGGTCCCGGCCGCTTCGACCGCCGCGAGCATCTCGTCGGCCTCGGCCAGCGAGCGGGCCAGCGGCTTGATGCAGATCGCGTGCCTGCCGTGGCGGGCGGCGGTCTTCACCGCGGGCAGGTGGACGTCCGGCGGGGCCACGACGTCGACGACGTCGGCGTCCCGGACCGCCTCGTCGAGGTCGGTGTAGGCGCGGGCGCCGTAGGGGGCGGCGGCCTTCTCGGCCGACGCCAGGCTGGTCGCCACCACGCCGGTGATCCGCACGCCCGGGATCCGGGCCAGGGCCGGCAGGTGCATCTGGGTGGCCCAGAACCCCGCGCCGACCACCACGACTCCAATGGTCATCAGAAGGTCACCACCCTCGCCTCGTCGAGGGAACGCTGGGCGGCCAGGCAGAGGGCCAGCGCGTCGCGGGCCTCGACGACGCCGCCGCCGATCACCTCGGTCGACGTCCCGGCGATCCGGTCGACGAAGTGCTGCTGCTCGCCCCGGTAGCCGTAGTCCCACACCAGGTCGGGGAAGCCGAAGCCGTTGTCCCGGTCGAAGGTGCGGGTGATCTGCGAACTGACCAGGTCGACCGCGGCGCTGCCCGTGGAGCCGTAGGTCTCGATGGTGAAGTTGCCGTGGCCGGCGGTCCAGGTGACGTACATGGAGGTGACCACGCCGGTCGAGTGGCGCACCTGGACGGTGGCGTTGTCGGGGCTGCCGAACCGCTTCGCGCCGTCGAGCACGTAGGCGCCGCCGTCGGTGTAGACCTTCTCGGCCGGGCCGAACAACCAGAGCACCAGGTCGGCGAAGTGGACGAGGGTGTCGAGGATGACCCCGCCGCCCTGGGCCGGGTCGTAGAACCAGTCGCCGGTGGGCTCCCAGCCGAACACTGCCGCCCGCGAGGCGATCACGGTGCCCAGCTCGCCGCCGGTGACGCGCTGCCTGAGCTGCGGCATCGGCGGCGTGAAGCGCAGCATGAAGCCGTACTGGAGGATCCGGTCGATCGTGGCGGCCTCGGCGACCACCCGATCGGCCTCTTCCAGGGTGAGGGCGATGGGCTTCTGGCAGAAGACGTGCTTGCCCGCCCTGAGGGCGGCGAGGGTCTGGTCGGGGTGCAGCGCGTTCGGCGAGGCGATCAGCACGGCGTCGATGTCGGGGTTTCCGAGGATCGCCTCCATGCTCGGGGCGACGTCGAGGTCGAAGTCCTTCGCGAGGCTCTGCGCGGCGGCCTCGACGGGATCGGTGCAGGCGACCAGCCGGCCGCCCGAAACGCCCTGGTAGGCGTTGGCGTGGACCCGGGCGATCCGCCCCGCACCGACGAGGGCGACGTTGACGGTCATCGAGCACCTCCGGCGGTGGTCGCGGGCGTGGTGATCATCACTTGGCGTCCTCTCCGAGCGGCAGGGAGACGCGGCGTCCGGTCTCGTGGGACTCGTAGGCGCCGATGATCATTTCCAGGGCCTTCAGCCCGTCCTCGGCCGTGGGCACGCCGTCGAGGTCTGCGCCGTTCACCCAGTCGCGGAAGGCGATCAGCAGGTCGCGGTAGCAGGCCTCGTAGCGTTCCTCGCCGACCAGGTCGAAGTAGTGCCGGCCCTTCCACGGGTCGTCGACGCCCTGCACCTCGACCTGCGGGCTCTTCTGGTAGTGGAGTTCGATCTCGCCCCGGGTGCCGCTCAGCGAGGCGTGGTCGGGGCTCGACAGGGGGCCGAAGTAGTCGGGCGCGTGCCAGGTGCTCTCCACCGTCACGATCGCGCCGCCGTCCATCGTGTACGTCGCGATGCCGTAGTCCTCGACGCCCAGGTCCTGGTAGGTGAGCGAGCCGATGTGCGCGGTGACCGAGACGGCGTCCTGGCCGAAGAACCAGCGGAAGAAGTCGGTGAAGTGCACGCCGTGGTCGAGGAAGCCGCCGCCACCGCCGCGCACCGGGTCGGCGTACCAGCCCTGGGTGTCGGTGTTCGGGCTGTCGGTGATCGCGCCGACCGGGAACCGGATCGAGTAGAAGCCCGACACCAGGTCGCCGACCGCCCCCTGCCGGACCTGGTCGAGCACCTTCCGGTAGGCCGGCAGATACCGCAGCAGGTAGGCCATCATCACCTTGACCTGTCCGCTCGCGGCGACGATCCGCCGGGCGTCGGCCATGGTGGTGGCGATGGGCTTGTCGAGCAGCACGTGCTTGCCCGCCGCGGCCGCGAGTTCCACGTGGTCGGCGTGCGCCGACGTGTACGACGTGACGATCACGGCGTCGACGTCGTCACGGCGGATGAGCTGCTCGTAGTCGGTCGTCCAGTCGCCGTCGCAGTACTGGGCGGCGAACTCCTTCGCCAGGTCGGCGCGCTCGTCGGCCACCCCGACCAGACGGAGCCCGTCGACGCCTCGCTTCAGATAGTCCGCGAACGGATACGCGTGGTAGTGGTTGTGCAGTCCGACGATGCCGATCCCCAGATCAGTCAAGGCAGGATCCTTCCTCGGGTTACGCAACCGGTTTACGCAACCGGTTGCGTTGTATAGTGAACCTTGCCGAGGGGGAGCACAAGAGGTTACGTCCACGTTTCTGACAAGGGGATGATCAACGTCAAAAAGGAAGGAAAGCTGACAATCAGGGACATAGCGGCTCTGGCGGGCGTCTCCGCCGGAACCGTCTCCCGCACGATGAACGGTCAGGCCGGGGTCGGCCAGGAGACCCGGCTGCGCATCCAGCAGATCATCGAAGAGCACCGGTTCCAGGTCGACCCGACCGCCCGCATGCTCTCGACCGGCCGCAGCCAGACCCTCGCCGTGGTCTTCCCGCTGCACGCCTCCGAGGTCGTCATGCACCCGATCTATCCGGCGTTGCTCGGCGCCCTGGGCGACGCCGCCGAACGGGCCGGCTACGACATCCTGCTGCTCACCCAGTCGGCCGAGAAGGCCGCCCACGTGGTCGACACGGTCGTCCGGCGGCGGGTCGACGGAGTGGTCCTCCCGGCCGCCGGCCCGAGAGACCCCCTGATCAAGGAGCTCACCGGCATCGGCGCCCCGACCGTGCTGATCGGCCACCGCACCAACCGCGAGGGCGTCGGCTGGGTCGACTCCGACCACGATTCGGCCGCCCACGACCTGACCCGGCTGATGCTCGACACGGGCCGCCGTGAACTCGTGCTGCTCAACGGCCCGGCCCACGTGTCGGCGTGCAAGCTCCGTTCGGCGGGCTTCTGGAAGTGCGTCAAGGCGGCGGGCGACGCCGTGACCTCGGCGCGGGAGGTCCGCGTGCCGTTCGACACCGACGCCGCCACCGCGGAAGCGCTCAAGATCCTGAGCGGCCCGTCGAGACCGACGGGTGTGGTCTGCGGCTCCGACACGATCGCCGCCGGGGTCATGGACGCCGCCCACAGCCTGGGCCTGCGCGTTCCCGACGACGTGGCGGTGACGGGCTTCGACGACCGCTCCTTCGCCGCCCGCACCACGCCGACGCTGACCACGGTCCGCATGCCCCTCGACGAGATCGGCCGGACGGCGGCCCAGATGTTGTTCGCCATGATCAGCGGCGGCCCGGCCCCCCGCAAGGTCATCCTGTCGACGGAGATCATCCTCCGCGGCTCGACCCCGGCGAGGGAGCTCTGATCACCAGGCGGCGGTCTCCATGGTCGCGGCGTCCCACGGCAGGTCATGCCACTCGCCACCGGTCAGCGGGCCGGTGACCAGGCGGGTCTCGCCGTCGTTCACGACGACCAGCAGCCGGTCGCCCCTGACGGAGATCTGAACGATCTCGCCCGGTGTGCGCACGCGGCGCAGGAGCCTGCCGCCGGGTGAGTAGTGCTCGATGATGCCGCCCCGCTTGGGCACGAGGATCCGGTCGCCGGCGACCACGGGCGCGGCGGTGACGGTCCTGAACGTCTTCACGGGCCGGTCGGCGCCGTGGAAGCGGAGCGTCTCCGGCGACAGGCAGTCGCTCGTGTCGTCGCAGATCGGATGGGTCGACAGGAGCAGCCGTGCCCCGTCGGGGGTCCAGGTCATCCGGTAGACGGGTTCGGACTTCGCGGTCGTCTCGCGCCCCGTTCGCAGATCGCGGACGACGAGGGTCGCGTCTTCGGGGGTGCCGGTCACGTAGGCGGCCCTGGTCCCGTCACGGGTGATCGCCAGACCGTGTGCGGCCAGAATGCCGGTCGGTTCGGGTTCGTACCCGGGTGGCCGTAATCGGAAGTAGGTGTCCGGCCCCCACTCCACCGCCTCGGCCACCACGTGGAAGCCGTCGTCGGCGGCGGCGACGCGCAGCACCCTGCTGACCCCCGGCAACCTGATGACACCGGTGACGGCGTCGCCGCCGGTGTCGTAGACCCGGACCGTGTGGTCCCGGTTCTGCACCAGGAAGACGGCCCTCCATTCGACCGAGCTCCCCGCGGTCGCCATCAGGGCCAGCACTACCAGCAGACGTCTCATCGAGTCGTGGATCATCGGCGGACATTCCATCGGATGACGGATACGGCCGGCGTCAGGTGGTGGCGAACCCGTCGCGCATCAGCCGCCAGGCCCGGTCGGCCGCCCGCACCCGGTCGTCCGCGGGGGTGTGCCGCAACGCGCCGGCCAGCATCTCGATCGCGAGCATCAGGTCGCCCGCCCCGACCTCGGCCCGGACCAGGCCGTCGGCCTGCGCGCGGGCCAGCGGCGCTTCGAGCAGCTCCGTCACGCGGTCGCGGATGGCCACCGCCCGTTCGTCGACGTCCGCGTCGGCGACCATGTCGACGAAGGCCGTCGAGGCGATGGTGTGCCGGGTGATCAGGGCGAGGACCTCGTCGAGGGTCACCCCCGGACGGGCGGCGAGGGCCTCCAGTTCGGTCATGTTGTCGGCGAAGACCGCCAGGGCCAGGGACACCCGGTCGGGGAAGTGCCGGTAGAGGCTGCCCTGGCCGACGCGGGCCGCCTTGGTGATGGAGGCCAGCGGGGCGCGGTAGCCGTCGGCGGCGAACACCTCGCGGGCCGCCGCGATCAGCGCCGCCCGGTTCTCGGCCGCCGCTCCGGGGCCGCGGTTCTCCCCTCGACGCGCGTGAGCCATGGGAGTACGTTAACAACCGGACAAGGTTGTCCGGTTCCCCCTCCGAAAGGCACGTCATGTCCAGGGTTGCTCTCATCACCGGCGCCGGGTCAGGCATCGGCCGCGCCATGGCCCACAGGTTCGCGGCGGCCGGGGCCTCCGTGGTCGCCTGCGACGTCAACAAGGACGCCGCCGAGGAGACCGCGCAGGCCGTGGACGGGCTCGCGGTCGCCGCCGACATCTCCGACGAGAGTTCGGTCGCGGCGCTGGTCGAGACCGTCGTCGGCGCGCACCAGCGGATCGACGTGCTCTGCAACAACGCCGGGATCATGGACAACATGGCCCTTCCGGCCGACATGTCGGTCGAGATGTGGCACCGGGTGCTCGGCGTCAACCTGACCGGCACCTTCCTGGTCACCCACGCCGTGCTCCCCCACATGCTGCGCCAGGGCAAGGGCGCGATCGTCAACACCGCCTCGGAGGCGGGGATCAGGGGTGGGGCGGCGGGAGTGGCGTACACGGCCTCGAAGCACGGGGTCATCGGGCTCACCAGGAACGTCGCCTGGGCCTACGCCAAGCAGGGCATCCGCTGCAACGCGATCCTGCCGGGGCCGACCATGACCGGGATCGCCGGGTCGGCCGGGGCCTTCGACGCCACGGGGGCCGGTCGCCTGGGGCCGGTCATCGCGCTCGGGGAGCTGATGGCGCAGCCGGAGAACATGGCCGACGTGGCGGTGTTCCTGGCCTCCGACGAGGCCGCGTTCGTCAACGGCGCGCTGGTGCCGGTCGACGGAGGGTGGGCGGCGGCATGACCAGGGGCGACATCCAGGTGGACGTCCTGGTCGCGGGGTCGGGCGCGGCGGGGCTGACCGCCGCGATCACCGCCGCCGAGGCCGGGCTCAAGGTGCTGGTCGTGGAGAGCACCGGCAAGTGGGGCGGGACCACGTCCATCTCCGGCGGCGGCCTGTGGATGCCGGTGAACCCGCTGATGGTGCGCGACGGCGTGCGGGACTCCCGCGCGGAGGCCCTCGAATACCTGCAGGAGGCCATCGGCGACGCCGGGCCCGCCTCCTCGCCCGAGCGGCGGGCCGCCTTCCTCGACAGCGGGCCCGACGCGGTGCGCCTGCTGGGCCGGCTCGGCGTGCGGTGGCGGCGCTCGCCCGACTACCCCGACTACTATCCCGACCGGCCCGGCGGGAAGACCGGCCGCGCCATCGAGGTCGCGCCGTTCGACAGCAGGAAGCTCGGTCCCTGGTACGCCACCTCCCGCGCCCGCGACGGCCTGCCCGCCCCCGTGATGACGAACGACGTCTGGTTGCTGACCCGGGCCTGGTCGACGCCGCGCGGGTTCGTGCGGGGAGCCCGGTTCGTGTTCCGCACCCTCGGCGGCATCGCGACCGGGAAGCGGCTCGTCGGCATGGGCGGCGCGCTGGCCTGCTCGCTGATGCACATCGTGCTGAGGCAGGGCACGCCGGTGTGGTTGTCGTCCCCGGTCGACGACCTCCTGGTCGAGAACGGCAGAGTCGTGGGCGCCCGGGTGGGCGAGAAGGAGATCAGAGCCTCCCGAGGGGTGGTCCTGGCCGCCGGCGGCTTCGCCCACCACACCGAGTGGCGGCAGCGGCACCACGGCATACCGGGCTACTCCGCCGCCCCGGAGGGCGACCTCGGCCAGGCGATCGACCTCGGCGCGCGGCTCGGCGCCCGGCTGGAGCTGATGGACGACGCCTGGTGGGGCGCCGGAACAGTCAACCCCGGCGGCGGGAACGGGTTCGTGTTGTCGGAGCGGTCGTTCCCGTTCTCGCTGGTCGTCAACGGCGACGGGGAGCGGTTCGTGAACGAGTCGGTGTCGTACATCGACTTCGGGCACGCCATGCTGGCCAACCCCGGGCCCTGCTGGCTGGTCTCCGACGTCCGTCAGGCGCGGCGCTACCTGTCGACCGCCATCCTGGGCCGCAAGAAGGCCTTCCTGCGGAACGGCGAACTCGTCGAGGCCGACACCCTCGACGCCCTGGCCTGGAAGATCGGCGTACCGCCGGAGAGGCTGGCCGCGACCGTCGAGCGCTTCAACGGCTTCGCCCGCGACGGCGTCGACAAGGACTTCGGCCGGGGCCGCACGGTCTACGACAACTACTACGGCGACCCCCGGGTCAAGCCCAACCCCAACCTGGGCCCGGTCGAGAAGGGCCCGTTCCGGGCGTTGCGGCTGGTCCCGGGGGACCTCGGCACCAAGGGCGGCCTGCTGACCGACGCCGACGCCCGGGTGCTGCGCGACGACGGGTCGGTCATCGAGGGCCTGTACGCGGCCGGCAACACCACCGCGTCGGTGATGGGCCGGACCTACCCGGGACCCGGTTCGACCATCGGCCCGGCCGTGGTCTTCGGATACCGGGCGGCCCGGCACATCAGCGGTTAGCCGCAGACGCGGCCGTTCAGCTTGAAGCCGGTCGGGTAGACGTTGGGGCCGGAGTAGTTGCCGACGTACCCGATGTTGAACGTCGCGTCGGTCGCCACGGTCTTGTTGAAGTCGGCGTTGGTCACCGTCACCGTCTGGCCCGTCTGGGTCCAGGTCCCGTTCCAGCCGCTGCCGAGGCTCTGCCAGGCGCGGGGCCAGGTGAACGTCAAGGTCCAGCCGTCGATCGGGTCGCCGAGGTTGGTGACGTCGAGGGAGCCGACGTAGCCGTTGCCCCAGTTCGAGGCGTCGGTGACGGTCACCTTGCAGCCGCCCGGTGCCGGGTTCCCCGTGGTGAAGACCAGCGGGACCGACGGGCGGGAGGTGCCGCCGCCGGCGTCACGGGTGATCACGTTGACGACGTAGCGGGTGTTCGGGATCAGGTTGTTGAGGGTCAGGGTGGTGCCGGGGGTCTCGCCGAGCTGGCCGCCGGCCTGGTTGTGGAGTTCGTACTTGCTGATCGGGCGTGCGCCTGCGGTGGCGGCGGGCCACGTCACCGTGGCGGTGGTGCCCGTGACGGCGGAGACGACGGGCTGGCCGGGGCGGCCGGGGAGGCCCGCCGGGTTCGACGCGGTCTTGACCACGAACGTCGTCATCGACAGCGGCGCGAGGGTGGTCGAGGGCGTGGTGGACAACGCGGTCGCGCCGTTGGTGTGCGACCAGCCGGTGGGGGCGGCGGCCGACGGGGTGAAGCCCTGGTAGCCGAGGCTGACCGTGTGGGTGGTGTCGTGCGAGGTGTTCAGCAGCAGCACCGCCAGGTCGCCGTTGGGGCGGCGGGCGGCGTGCGCGACCACCGACGGGTTGCCGGTCGTGGCCTTCACGAACTGGTCGCCGGGGCGCACGAACCTGCTCATCATCTGCAGCGCGAAGTAGGGCGCGAAGGGGGTGTTGAACGCCGGTTCGCAGACCGTGCCGTCGCTGGTGCAGCCGGCGCTCGACAGCAGGCCGAAGTCGCCGTAGTCGGTGTGGCCGGCGACCTGGCTGATCGCGCCGATGCCGTTGTGGACGTTCCACCAGTCGACCGAGAACACCCCGCCCGCGAGCAGCTGGGCGTAGGAGTCGGCGGCGGCGACCGCGCCCGGCTGGGTGGTCGCGCCGTTGGCGCTGCTGCCGGTGTTGAACTCGGTCATCGCGATGCCGATGTCGGAGCGGCCGGTGTATTTGGCGACCTGCTCCTTGGCGAGCTGGACCATGTCGGCGATGCGGTCGGTCCGGTTGGTCGCGCCCGGGTACCAGTGCAGGATGACGAAGTCGATCTTCGTGGCGGCGTTGGTGAGAACGACCTGGTTCCACGGCCCGGCGTCGCCGGAGGCCGTGATGGCGTCGGGCCACTCGCCCGGCGTGGTCAGCACGGCGCCGATCTTGATGGTCGGGTCGACGGCCTTCATCGCGTCGGCGTAGGCGACCACCTGGCGGGCGTACTCGGCCGGGCTCTTGTCCTCGCGGTTGTCGGCCTCCCACGGCGTGCCGTAGCGGCCGTTGCCGTAGTTCTCGTTGCCGATCTCCCAGTACTTGACGCCGTAGCCCTTGGTGACGTTGGCGTACTCGACCCAGCCGGCGGCCTCCTCGGCCGTGCCGGTGCCGTAGTTGGCGGTGATCATCGGCACCGCGCCGGTACGCCGTGCTCCCGCCATGAACGTGTCGAAGTCGGTGTTGGGGGCGACGTAGCCGCCGGGGGCGGTGTGGGTCTCCCAGTGGTAGATGTCCGAGTAGGACCCGCCGGGGTAGCGCACGAGCTGCACTCCGGCGTCCTTCAGCAGGTCGGCGGTCTCGTTGGCGCCCAACGTGGTGTCCCAGATGGCGTGGTTGGCGCCGATTCCGGTGTCGGGCACGACGGCGAGCCCGGCCCGGGCGTTGACGGTCACCGGAACGGGGGCGGGCGGGTCGGCATGGGCGGCGGTCGGAGTGAGGAGCGGGGCCAGCAACAGCACTGACGCGGCCCGCAGGAGGATTTTCGGCATCGCAAACACCTGGCTCGGGAGCGGTGAACGGGAAGCCTCCTCCTGACCAGAAGGCACGATGATCGTGCGCCGGACGGCCCTCTCCCGTCAACCCCCGAAACTTTCTGTTACTTATTGACAATTTTCGGAACACGTTCCCAGAATGCGTCGGTAACCGCTCGCCACCCGGAGGTTTCCCGATGCGTCTGAGAACCATCGTGCTCACCGCGGCAGTCGCCCTGGCCGGAGCCCTCGTCTCCGTCCCGGCGCAGGCCGCCGACTGCAGCGCCGGCTACGTCGGCCTGACGTACGACGACGGCCCGGGAGGGAACACCAACACCCTCCTGAACGCCCTGCGCAACGCCGGCCTGAGGGCCACCATGTTCAACACCGGGCAGAACGCCGCCGCCAACCCCTCGCTGGTCCGCGCCCAGGCCAGCGCCGGGATGTGGGTCGCCAACCACAGCTACACTCATCCGCACCTGACCCAGATGAGCAGCTCGGCGATCCAGTCGGAACTGTCGCGCACCCAGACCGCCATCCAGTCGGCCACCGGCACCGCCCCGCGCCTGTTCCGCCCGCCCTACGGCGAGACCAACGGGACCGTGCGCTCGATCGCGCAGGGCCTCGGCCTGACCGAGGTGTTGTGGGACGTCGACTCCCAGGACTGGAACGGCGCCAGCACCTCGGCCATCGTCCAGGCGGCCGGCCGCCTGCAGAACGGCCAGGTCATCCTCATGCACGACGGCTACGCCACCACCGTGAACGCCATCCCGCAGATCGCCCAGAACCTGGCGAGCCGCAACCTCTGCGCCGGCATGATCTCCACCTCCACGGGCCGCGCGGTGGCCCCGACCGGCGGAAACCCCAGCCCGAACCCCACGCCGACGCCCACGCCCACCGGCGGCGGGGGCTCGTGCACGGCCAGCCTCTCGGCGGGCCAGTCGTGGAGTGACCGCTACAACCTGAACGTCTCGGTCACCGGCTCGAACAACTGGACGGTGACGATGAACGTGCCGTCACCCGCCAAGATCAGCTCGACGTGGAACATCAGCGCGAGCTACCCCAACGCCCAGACCCTGACCGCGCGCCCGAACGGCAGCGGCAACAACTGGGGCGTGACGATCATGCGCAACGGCAACAGCACCTGGCCCACGGTCTCCTGCCGGGTGGGCTGAAAGTTTCGGGCTCTCGGCGCCGCCTACCAGGCGACGGGAAGCGTCGAGAGCCCGTACACGAAGTGATGGGCCCGGAACTCCGCGGCCGGTTCGGTCTCGCGCAGGCCCGGGAACCGGGCGAACAGCGCGGGGAAGGCGATGCGCAGCTCCATGCGCGCGAGCGGCGCGCCGAGGCAGTGGTGCGCGCCGTAGCCGAAGGCGACGTGCGCCCGGTTCTCCCGGCCGACGTCGAGCCGGTCGGGGTCGGCGGCGAACGCCGGGTCGCGGTTGGCGGCCGGGAGGGAGACGATCACGACGTCGCCCTCGCGGATCTTCGTGCCCGAGAGCTCGACATCGCGGGTGGCGACCTTGGAGACCCCGGCGTGCAGGATGGTGAGGTAGCGCAGCAGCTCCTCGACCACGCCGTCGACGTCGTCGGTCAGCCCGGCCAGCTGGGCGGGGTTGCGCAGCAGGGCGAGAGTGCCCAGGCCGAGCATGTTCGCGGTCGTCTCGTGCCCCGCGATCAGCAGCAGCCCGCCGATGCCGATCAGCTCGTCGATCTCCAGGTCGTGCTCCCTGATGAGCATGCCGAGCAGGTCGTCGCCGGGGGTCGCGGTGTGCCGGGCGACCAGGTCGGCCATGTAGTCGCGGGCCTCCCGCTGCGCGCTCAGCCGCTTCTCCGGCGGGCAGGCGAGGTCCATCATCGTGGCGGTACGCTCCTGGAACGCCGCCCGGTCCTGGTAGGGCACGCCCAGCAGCTCGCAGATGACCAGCGACGGGACCGGCATGGCGAAGTCGGTCACCAGGTCGGCGGGCGAGCCCTTGGCCTCCATGGTGTCGAGGTGGTCGTGCACGATCTCGGTGACCCTCGGCTCCAGGCGGCGGATGCGCCGCATGGTGAACTCGGGCGTCAGCATGCGCCGCAGCCGGGTGTGCTCGGGCGGGTCCATCATCAGCATCGCGCCCGCGCGCATCTGGACCTCCTCCTCCGGGGTGGGCTGCGGCAGATCGGGGAAGCGCAGGTTCAGGCTCAGCGCGTTGCTGAACGTCTCCGGGTCGCGCAGCACGTCGCGGACCTCGTCGTAGCGGGTGACCAGCCACGCCTCCGGCCCGCCGTAGAGGGTCGGGACCCGGACGAGCCCTTCCTGGTCGAGCAGCCCGGCGAGGTCGGGGTGCGGGTCGAACTCCTGGCGGCGCATGTGCAACGGCAGCATGACAACTCCTGAATGACGAACCGTGTTCATACAGCTACATTCAGTGATTATGAGCGTTGTCACCTTGATGATCGTCGGCGACTCCATCAGCCACGGCAGCAGCGGCGACTGGACCTGGCGCTACCGGCTGTTCAAGCACCTCAGGCAGCACGACGTCACCCCCGACTTCGTCGGCCCCCGCAACGACCTCGACGCCATCGCCACCCCCGAGCAGGGCGACGGCGACGACAGCTACGCCGACCCCGACTTCGACCCCGACCACAACGCCCAGTGGGGCCGCCCCTACTGCGTCGAGATGGCCGAGATCGCCCGGAAGGTGGCCGCCCACCGGCCGCAGTACCTGCTGGTCCTGCTCGGGATCAACGACCTCTTCTGGTACGGCCACTCCGCCGACCAGAACGAGGCCAATCTGCGGGCCTTCATCTCCAACGCCAGAACCGGCAACCACGACGTGAAGATCATCCTGGGCACCGTGCTCGACACCCACCGGGCCTCGGTCGATCCCGATTTCAACGCCCGCGTGTCGGAGTTCAACCGCCGGCTGATCCTCACGGCGGGCGACATGACGACCGCGCGCTCCCCGATCGTCATCGCCGCGACCCACGCCGAGTTCGTCGCCTCGGCCCACACCTGGGACGGCACCCACCCCAACGGCCAGGGCGAACTCCGCATCGCGGCGGCGTTCGCCGACACGCTGTCGGGCCAGTTCGGCGTGGGCGCCCCCTATCCCCGGCCGTTCCCGCTGGTCGTCGAGGCGCGCAAACCCGCCCCCGCGATCTAGACCCCCACCCCCACCGGCAGGCCGAGCTGGCTGTAGAGCTCCAGCTGGTCGTAGTAGTCGCGGTCGGTGACGACCAGGTCGTCCTCGATCGTGCAGACCGACACCCCGCGCAGCGCGATCCGCCGCCCCGTGGCGGGCAGTTCCACTCCCTCGGAGAGCAGGAACGGCCCGTCCTGGGTGCCGGTGATCGTGAACTCGGTGACGGCGGGGTCGTCGGTCGTCGGCATCGTCCACGCGGTGACCTTCAGGTCCGAGAACGCGTCGAACCAGTGGGTGTAGTACCAGGCGACCTCCTCCCGGCCCTCCTGGATGCCCGCCGGTGTGACCAGGACGCCGGCGGGTGCGAACAGGCACACCATCGCCTTGACGTCGTGCCGGTTGTAGGCCTCGACGCAGACCGTTTTGATCTCCCTCGCGCTGGCCAATGCAACCACCCCCTACCGCCGAAGCTAACAACCGATTCGTGGCGGTTTGAAGGCATTTTCCCGAGACCTTGCCTCAGCAGGTGAGCAGCATGTCCAGGAGCGCCTCCTTCTCCGCGGCCTGCAGAGTCAGCGTGTACGCGTGCTTCACGGCGATCCACGACTTCGCGTAGACGCACTGGAAGTCCCGCAGCGGCGGCTTCCAGGCGGCCGGGTCCTTGTCGCCCTTGGCCTGGTTCACGTTGTCGGTCACCGCCCACAACTGCGGCCCGTCGAGGTCGTTGGCGAACCGGCGGCGCTTCTCGGTCGTCCACGCCCAGGCCCCCGACCGCCACGCCTCCTTGAGCGGGACCATGTGGTCGATGTCCACGTCGGAGTGGCTGGTCCAGATCCCGCCGTCGTAAGGGCTGTGCCAGGTGCCGGAGACCGGCCGGCAGGCGGCGTCGGTGACGACGTCGAAGCCGTCGCGCCGGAGCACGGTCTCGCGGGTGTTGCAGGTGCCGGACACGGTCGACCAGTGCGGGAACAGCACCCGGTCGTAGGTGGACGCGTTCCGCTCCTCGGCGACCTCCAGCGTCTCCACTTGGTTGAGCGCCTCGGCGACGGTCGGCACCCCCGGCACCTCGGCCAGCAGAAAGGCGGCCAGAACCCAACTCATCGGTCATTCCTCACGTTTCCGCCGGGCCCCCGTGGTCCGGCGAACGTGATCATGACGTCACCAGGTCGCGGTTTCCATGATCTTGTCGTCCCACGGCAAGTCGCGCCGGTTTCCGCCGCTCAGCGGGCCGACGGAGAGTCGTCCAGCACCCTGGATCATGAGCTGGTCGCCCCGCGGGGAGAGCCGGCCGGCGCCCTTGAACCGGTCGAGGATCGTGCCGTCGTGGGCGAGGCGGAGGATCTCGCCGGGCACGCCGACGAGGATGCCGTCGCCGGTGACCACCGGATCTGCGGTGATCTCCTTGAACGTCCGCAGGGGGCGGTCGGCGTCCAGGAACCGGAGTTGCTGCTCGGGAAGGCACATGGCGGTGCTCGACTCCGACGGGGGCGGCGGCGTGCAGGGCAGCGAGACCGTGAGAAGCAGCCGTTCCCCGTCGGGCGACCAGGCCAGCCGGCTCAGGCCGGTCACCTTCGTGGCCGTCTGGCGGCCCGTGGCGACATCCCGGACCACGACAGACGGCCCGCCGACCGTCTCGAAGGCGACCTTGGACCCGTCGCGGGTCATCGCCCAGGCCAGCTTGGCGGTGCCGACGCCCTTCATGGCCTCGACGGGCTCGGGCGTGTAGGAGGGCGCACGCAGCCGGAAGTAGCGCGGCTCGAAGTCGCCGGTCATGCCGAGCACGTGGAAACCGTCGTCGGCGGCGGTGATGCGCTGGACGTGCTCGACCTCGGGCAGTCTCAGGTCGTCGCCGACCGCGAGCCCGATCATGTTGTGGACGGTCACCGACTGGTCGTGGTTCTCGACCAGGTAGACCGCCTCAGGATCGGCCGCGCACTGGGAGGTCGCCAGCAGGGTCAGGGCCGCCAGCACCCGCTTCATTCACGTCACCTCTATAGAGTCGGCCGCGTGCAACGGCTGGTCCTGTTCGACATGGACAACACGCTCATCGATCTCGACGGGGCGTTCGACGCCTGGGCCGCCGAGTTCGCCGGCGCCCACGGCCTGGGCGACGACGGGGTGCGGTGGCTCCTCGATCTGGACATCCCCCACCGAGACCTGATGTTCCGGTGGATCAAGTATCACTTCGACCTCGCCCCGTCCGCAGACGAACTGTGGGCCGCCTACCGGGCCCGGATGCCGGAGTTGGTCGAGTGCCGGCCTGAGGTGCTGGCCATGCTGGCCCGGCTGCGGGCCGCCGGGTGGAAGGTCGGGATCGTGGCCAACGGCATGGCCGACAACCAGCTCGGCAAGCTCCGCGCCACCGGGCTGGCCGACGCGGTCGACGGGTTCGCCGTGGCCGGGGTCGAGGGGATCAGGAAACCCGACGTGGCCCTCTTCGAGATCGCCGCCAAGCGGTGCGGCCTGCCGCTGGCGGGCGGCGGCTGGATGGTGGGCGACAACCACGCCGCCGACATCGAGGGCGGCCGGGCGGCCGGGCTGCGCACGATCTGGATCACCCGCGAACCGCACGGTTCCCGGGCCGACCACGTCGTCGCCGACGTCCTGGAGTCAGAAGCCCTGATCTCGGGTGACTAGTCTCGGACCTGCAGATTCCACTATGGAAGGAAAGACGTGGAACACCGCAGACTTGGCCGGACCGGCCGCGACGTGTCCGTGGTCGGCCTCGGCACCTGGCAGCTCGGCGCCGACTGGGGCGACGTCAGCGAGGAGACCGCCTTCGCCGTCCTGGAGACCGCCGTCGAGACGGGCGTCGACTTCTTCGACACCGCCGACGTCTACGGCGACGGCCGCAGCGAGCAGTTCATCGGCCGCTTCGTCAAGGACCACCCCGACATCCTGGTGGCGACCAAGATGGGCCGCCGGGTCGAGCAGACCCCCGAGAACTACAACCTCGACAATTTCCGCGCCTGGAACGACCGGTCGCGGCAGAACCTGGGCGTCGACACCCTCGACCTGGTCCAGCTCCACTGCCCGCCCACCCCGGTCTACTCGAGCGACGAGGTCTTCGACGCCCTCGACACCATGGTCGCCGAGGGCCGCATGAAGAACTACGCGGTCAGCGTGGAGACCCGCGAGGAGGCGCTCAAGGCGATCGCCCGCCCGGGCGTGGCCAGCGTGCAGATCATCCTGAACATGCTCCGCCTCGGCCCGCTCGCGGAGGTCCTCCCCGCCGCGCAGAAGGCGGGGGTCGGCATCATCGCCCGGGTCCCGCTGGCCAGCGGCCTGCTCTCCGGCCGATACGACACCCGCACGACCTTCCCGGAGAACGACCACCGCAACTACAACCGCCACGGCGCGGCCTTCGACGTCGGCGAGACCTTCTCGGGCGTCGACTTCGAGACGGGCCTCGAAGCGGTCCGCCGCCTCGCGCCGCTCGTGCCCGAGGGCGCGACGATGGCCCAGTTCGCGCTGCGCTGGATCATCGACCAGCCGGGTGTGAGCGCTATCATCCCGGGCGCCAGCAACCCGGGCCAGGCCCGCTCGAACAGCGCCGCCGCCGACCTCGCGCCGCTGACCGGCGAGACGCTGGCCGCGGTCAACGAGATCTACGACGACCTGATCGCCCCCCAGGTCGCCGATCGCTGGTGACTCGGTCACACTGAGAGACATGGATCCGAAGGGGTACGGAGCACTCCGGCCATACGTCGTTCCCGCGACGTTGGAAGAGCTCAGCGGTCCGGTGACCGGCGCCGTCAAGCTCCCCAGGCATATCGACTGGGGGCCGGAGCGGGCCTACCTGCTCGATCAGATCACCGACATACGACTGCTCTACATGCGGGTGATCCGAGAGAGCGCCACGCCCGATGATCTGAGGCAGTTCCTGAACGCCACGATCCTGCGCAAGGTGTGGCACGAACTGGTGCTGCCGCCCCGGGTCCGGTCGCTGTGGCACGAACGGTTCCCTGAGCTTCAACGCCGAGCGGCTTGATGGACGACTTCCATGAGCGGCTGGCGCGCGTGGCGCTGCAGGCGGCCGCCGACCACGGGTTCGCCCTGGCCGGCGGCTACGCCGTGCAGGCTCACGGTTTACTCCAGCGTCCGAGTGAGGATCTCGACCTCTTCACGTCAAGTGCCCGCAGGGACTTCGCCGAAGGCGTCGGCAAGATCCGCGACGCGTACACGAATCACCGTCTGGCCGTAACAGTCGAGATCGACAGCCCTCAGTTCGTCCGGCTCACGGTCGCCGACCCCGCCACCGATCAGACCAGCAAGGTCGAACTGGCCTCCGACCTGCGTGCGCACCCGCCGGTGACCATGGAAATCGGCCCGGTCGTCCACCTCGACGACGTCGCGGGCGGCAAGGTCGAGGCACTGTTCAGCCGGGCCGAGGTCCGTGACTTCATCGACGTCGACGCGTTTCTGTCAACCGGCAGATTCACCAGGGAACGACTGCTGGAGCTCGCCGCGTCCCGTGATCTCGGCTTCGACCGAGCCGTCTTCGGACAGATGTTGTCCGCGCTGGATCTCTACCCTGACAGCGAGTTCCTGGCTTACGGCCTCCCCGAGACCGACATCCGGCGGATCAGGGAGCAGTTCGCCGAATGGCGGAGGGCCTTGGCCGTCGGCTAGCGGCCGAGGCCGGCGTCCCTTGCGCGGATGATGGCCTCGGCCCGGTCGGCCGCCTGGAGTTTGCCCATGACCGCGTACACGTGGTTGCGGACGGTCTTCTGCGAGAGGAACAGGCGGGCGGCGATCTGGGCGTTCGACAGGCCCGCCGCGACCAGGTCGAGCACCTCCCGTTCCCGGGCCGTCAGGGTCGGGAAGGTCTCGCCCGAGGTCGCAGGGCCGCGCGGGGCGAGGAAGTCGGCGATGCGGGCGGCGAGGACGGCGCCGAAGACCACGCCTCCTCCGGCCACCGTCGTGATGGCGCGCACGACCTCGTCGGGTTCGGCGCCCTTCAGCAGGTAGCCGCGGGCGCCGGCGCGCAGGGCGTCGAAGATGGTGCCGTCCTCCTCCGACATGGTCAGGACCACCACGCCGGTCTCCGGGCGGTCGGCCAAGATTCGGCGGGTGGCCTCGATGCCGTCCATCTCCGGCATGGAGACGTCCATGACGATCACGTCGGGGGTCTCCCGGCGGGCCTGAGCCACCGCTTCGGCGCCGTTCGCGGCGGTGCCGAGCACGTCGATCTCGTCGATGCTGCCGAGCAGGGCGGCGAAGCCCTCGCGGAAGACCGGGTGGTCGTCCACGACCAGGACGCTGATCGTCATACCGTCACCTCGTCGCGGGCGGGGAGGGTCGTCCACACCCGGGTTCCCCTGGGTTCGTGTGGGCCGACCTGGCAGGTGCCGCCCAGTTCGGCGGCGCGTTCGCGCATCGACAGCAGGCCGACCCCCGTGGCCGCGGCGGGGGGCAGGCCGACGCCGTCGTCGGTGATCTCGACGGACAGCGCGCCGTCGGCGCGGGTCAGGGTCACGGTGCAGGTGGTCGCGTGGGCGTGGCGGCGGACGTTCGTGATCGCCTCGGCGGCGATGCGGTAGGCGGCCACCTCCACAGCGGCGGGCAGGCCGGTCAGGTCGCCGTGCTCCTCGACGGTCATGGTCAGGTCGGGGGCGAGCTGGCGGATGGCGCCGACCAGGCCGACGTCGTCGAGCGCCGGGGGGCGCAGGCCGTGGACCAGGCGTCTGACCTCGGCGAGCAGGCCGGTGAGCTCCTGGCGGGCCTGGCCGAGGATCTGGTCGGCGTCGTCGCCCGAGCGGCGGGCGGTGATCCTGGCCATGTCGATGCGGGCGGCCACGGCCGCCAGGGTGGGGCCGAGGCCGTCGTGCAGTTCGCGGCGCAGACGGCGGCGTTCGTCCTCGACGGCCGACACGATCCTCTCGCGGCCGCGTTGCAGCTCTTCCGCCAGGTGGACGGCTCTCGCCGCCGCCGCGGCCTGCCTGATCACGTCGGCGAGCAGGCGCTCGTCGGCCGACGACGGGCGGGTGACCCGGGCGGGCAACACCAGCCGGCCGATGCGTTCTCCCCGGTAGGCGATGGGCAGCGCCCGGGTCTCGGCCGGGCGTTCGCCGTCTTCGACCAGGAGCGCGTCGGTGATCTCGACGCCGACGTACGACGACCGGAACGCCCGCCTGACCGTGCGGGCCAGCGTGAGGAGCTGCGCCTCCGTGTCGTCGGTCGCCTCCAGCCGCTCGGCCAGGCCCGAGACCACGTGGTAGGGGTCGTCGCGGTCGCCCACGACCCAGCGGCGGACCAGCCGCCAGAGCCGGTGGCGCAGTTGCGCGTACGCGATGGCGACCGCGAACACCGCGATGACCAGGCGTTCGCCGTCGTTCAGGCGGGAGCCGAGGAACTGCCCGACGCTGCCCAGCACGACCAGGTCGAGCACGAAGGTCAGGGCGAGCAGCAGGGCGTACACGACGGTGCCGCCGAGCAGACGGTCGACGTCGACCAGTTCGGGCCGGACGACGCCGACCGCGACCGCCGCGGCGGTGAGGACGACGCCGATCAGGAGGCCGATCGCCGTCCACGAGCCGGGCAGCAGCCGGAACGTCAGCATGACCATGAGGTCGACGACGCCCGCCCAGACCAGCCAGCGCAGCCGCGTCCGGTCGAGCCCCGCCGAGCCGCGATAACGCCGGACGACCACGGCGAACGGCGCGACCAGGCTCAGCGGCACGCACAACTGGGCCACCCGCAGCACGACGGTCCAGACCTCGTCGGGCAGCGGCAGGTAGAGCAGGTCGAGGTTGACGCTCTGCAGGGCCGCCGGGAGGGGACCCGGTTCGGAGGTGGCCTGGGCGATCCCCGACGGCGCCGCGATCAGCGCCAGCGGCAGCAGGCTCGTCAGGCCCAGGCTGACGAGCGAGACCACCCGCCACCGGCCCGTCGGCAGCCTCCCGTCGGGGAACAGCAGCAGGAGCAGCGGCAACAGCAGCAGGAGGCCCGCGCCGAGGCGCTGGTAGACCAGGAAGGCCGCCGAGTCGCCCGGCAGTCGTTCGAACGTCGAATAGGCCAGCCACGACGACGCCAGCCCGTCGAGCGCCCACCAGGCGCCGAACACCGACATCAGCCGGCCGAGCGCGTGCCGCGGGAACCGGCCCAGCACGACCATCCCGGCCGCCGCCAGCGCGATCCCGGCCAGCGCGTCGAACGCGCCCGGCTGGAGGACCAGCCCGGCCCGATGGGCCGCCGGGACCCGTACGTCGATGAGGGCCGCGGCGGGCAGGGCGGCCACCGCGACCGCGAAGAGCACCTTCCGCACCCGAGAAGCATGCCTCAGCAGGTCAGCGAAGTCCCTAGGACTCGTGTCCCAATTGTTCCGAGCACCAAGACGGGACGCCGCGCCCTGACGGCCCGGGCCGCCCACTCCGGAGGATCGTCGTCGTTCCCGAAAGCGAGACGCGGAAGGCCGTGGCTCGCGCCACGATCCGCTTCACAGAAGGACCCGACGATGACCCTCACCGCCACGCCCACCGCGACCGACACGACCACCCGCAACCTGGCGCTCGGCCTGTCGACCGGCGCCCTGGTCTGGGCCGCCTCCAGCTTCTTCTACGGCTTCCAACCGACTACCGACCTGGGCTGGATGCTCACCGACCTGGGCGGCCTGGTCTTCCAGTTCGGCCTGATGTGCCTGCTGGCCCTCATGATCCGCACCCAGGCGACCGGCACCTCCAAGGTCGCCCGCGCCATGCTCCAGGTCGAGCGGGTGCTGCTCGTGCCGGCCATGGTCTGGAGCCTGCTGCACGCCCTGCTGCCCGCCCAGCGCGACGCCGATTGGCTGGCGGTCCTCGACCTCTTCTGGCCGTTGTCGATGCTCGGCATGTTCGTGATCGGGATCAAGGTCACCTTCGCCGGGCGGTGGCGCGGCCTGGCCCGCGTCTGGCCAGTGGTCGCCGAAAGCTGGGCCGTGGTGACGATCCCGGCCATGGGCATCCTCGGCCCGGAGGTCGGAAACGTCGTCGGCGCGACCCACCTGCTCGTCGGCTACGCGACGCTCGGCCTGATCATCGCCTTCCGGCCGGAGCTGGTCCGCCCCGGGAAGTAACAGAAGGAAGTAACAGAAGAGGGCGTCCTTCCCGTGCGAGGAAGGACGCCCTTTCGCGTTTCGGCGTCGATCAGGTGAGGATCGCTCGCTCGCCGATTCCTAGCCGGACACGGTGAACGAGTCCACGTCGAACAGGGAGCCCGCGCCTCCCGTGAAGACCAGGTAGAGCGGCCCGGAAGCCGATCCGGTCAGCGTCGTGGAAACGGTCACGTGAGTGTCCCAGCCCCCGGTCGGCGCGACGGCGACCGAGCCGAGCAGCGTCCCGGTCTGCGATCCCGACCTGACCTGGATGGTGCCGCCCGCGCCGGCCGACGAGACCCGGGCGCTGAAGTTGCGCAGGCCCGAGGTGTTGACCCCCGAGTAGGCCGCCCAGTCGCCGTTGTCGATGTAACCGACCGAGTAGCCGCCCTGGGCGCTCGGGTGGTCGGCCTGCTGCACGCCGCTCATCGACGTCCAGGCCTCACCCTGCACGGTCTGCGGCTGCGGCCCGGTGCCGCCCTGGGTCGACACGGTGATGGTGTCGACGTCGAGCAGGCTGCCCGACCCGCCGGAGAAGGTCAGGTAGAGCGGGCCGGAGCCCGAGCCGGTCAGCGTGGTGGTCACCGTGGTGAAGGTGTCCCAGCTGCCGGTCGGGGCGACCGCCACCGTCCCGAGCACGGTCCCGGTCTGCGACCCGGCCCTGATCGTGATCGTGCCGCCGGGGCCGCCCGAGGAGACCCGGGCGCTGAAGGTGCGCAGCCCCGCGGTGCTGACCTGGGAGTAGGCCGCCCAGTCGCCGTTGTCGATGTAGCCGACGGTCTGGCCGCCGCTGGCGGTGGCGTGCCCGGCGGGCTGCACGCCCGACTGCGACGTGAACGCCTCGCCCTCGACGGTCTGGCTGGTGCCGCCGCCGGTGGTGGTGAAGCTGATCGTGTACGTCTTCCCGGCGGTCGTGTTCCAGCTCAGCGTGTCGCCGGTCCGGGTGGCGGCGACGGTCGCGCCGGTTTCGTCCTTGACCGAGTAGGTGCCCGTGGCGGCCGCGGTGCGGACCTTGATCGGGGCGGTGCGGGTGGTCTTCAGCGTGATCGTCTCGGCCGCGCCCGACTTCCAGGTCGTGTCGACGGTGACGTCGCCGCGTGCCTTGAGGCCGGTCACCGAGCCGTTGGCCCAGGTCGAGGGCAGGGCGGGCAGCACGTGCACGGTGTCGTGCTGGCTCTGCACGAGCATCTCGGCGACGCCGGAGGTCGCGCCGAAGTTGCCGTCGATCTGGAACGGCGGGTGGGTGTCCCACAGGTTGTCGAGGGTGGACGACTTCAGCTGCTCCGACAGCAGCTTGTGGGCGCGGTTGCCGTCGAGCAGGCGGGCCCAGAAGTTGATCTTCCACGCCTTCGACCAGCCGGTGCCGCCGTCGCCGCGCGCGTTCAGCGAGACACGGGCGGCGGTGGCCTCGGCCGTGCCCGGCAGGATCTGGTTGCCCGGGTGGAGGGCGAACAGGTGGGACACGTGGCGGTGGGTGTCGGTCTGGGAGTCCCAGTCGGTCTTCCACTCCTGGAGCTGGCCCCAGCGGCCGATGCGCAGGCCCGGGTCGAGCCGCGACAACGCGGTGGTCAGCTCGTTCTGCAGTGAGGTGTCGACGCCCAGGGTGCGGGCGGCGGCCAGGGCGTTGGTGAAGACCTCGCGCACGATCTGCTGCGACATCGACGCGCCCGCCGAGAAGTCGCCGTTCTCCGGGGAGTACGACGGCGAGACCACCAGACGGTTGTCACGCGGGTCGACGTGCAGGAAGTCGAGCCAGAACTCGGCCGCGCCCTTGATCGCCGGGTAGGCGGTGTTCCGGAGGTAGTTGACGTCGCCGTTGAAGCGGTAGCTGTCGTAGAGGTGCTGGGTCGTCCAGGCGGCGGCCTCGGGGAACCAGAACGACTGCGGGTAGTTGTGCACGCCGGTGAAGCCGTAGGGGTTGGTCTCGTTGTTGACGACCCAGCCCCGGGCGCCGTACATGTTCTGGGCGGTGACCCGGCCGGGGGCGACCATCGAGTTGACGTAGCGGTCGTAGGGCCGGGTGGTCTCGCGGAGGTTGGTCTGCTCGGCCGGCCAGTAGTTCATCTGCAGGTTGATGTTGACGTGGTAGTCGGCGTCCCATGGCGGGTTCACCACGTTGTTCCACACGCCCTGCAGGTTGGCCGGGAGGATGTCGTTCTCTCTCGACGAGGAGATGAGCAGGTAGCGGCCGTACGCGAAGAACATCGCCTCCAGCGCCCGGTCCTGTGTCGAGGAGCCGCCGGTGTAGTTGGCGCGCAGCGTGTTGGTCGGCACGGTCGGGTTGCTCTGGCCGATGTTCAGTTTCACCCGGTCGAACAGGTTCTTGTAGTCGGCCAGGTGGGCGGCCTTCAGGTCGTCCCAGCTCTTGGCGGCGGCGGTGGTCACCCGCGAGGTGACCCCGGCGGCCGGGTCGGTCCCCCGGTAGGTCGGGTAGACGTCGGAGTAGCTGGTGCCGGCCGAGAGCACCAGCAGCACGCTGTTCGCGCCGGTGACGGTGACCCGGTCGCCGGCGTCGGTGCGGGTGCCGCCCTGGTTGACGACCTGGACCTGGGCCTCGAACTTCAGCCCGTTGTTGGCCAGCGCGCCCTTGATGGTGAGCCGCCCGTTCGAAGCGGTGACCGTCTTGTCGGTGCGCGGCGAGGTGTGCCGCAGCGTGAACGACACCCGGCCGGTCTGGTTGGCCGAGATGCGGGCCACGATGACGTTGCCCGGGTTGCTGGCGAAGTACTCGCGGGTGTACTCGACGCCGCCGGCCGTGTAGCCCACCCGGGCGATGGCCTCGCGCAGGCTCAGCTCGCGGCGGTATTCGCTGGTGCTGGTGGGCGGGTTGGCGAAGTCGAGGAACAGGTCGCCGAAGGTCTGGTAGGAGCCGAAGTTCGTCTTGCCCTGGCCGAGAGCGTTGGCCACGGTCTGCGGAGTGATCCGGCCCTGCTGGTCGATCTGCGCCTGGATGTTGTCGATGGCCCCCGGACGCGGGGACGTCCAGTTGCCGTGGTTGTAGCCGCCCTGCGCGCCGGGCCCGCCGGTCCACAGGGTCTTCTCGTTGAACTGGATCTGCTCGGAGGCGACGCCGCCGAACAACTTGGCGCCCAGGGGGCCGTTGCCGATCGGGAGGGCCTGGGTCTCCCAGTTGGTGGCCGGGGAGTTGTACCAGAGGGTCAGGTCGTCGGTGGGCGGCAGGGCCAGCGCGGACGCCTGCGTCTGGGTGATCGCGGTCATACCGGCCACCATGGCGAACACCGCCAATCCGGCGATGCACAATCTTCGGCGCACGGGGGGTCCTCCGGTCAGGGTGAGGGGGGTAGTCAAGGAAATAGCACCGAAATAACCGTGAAACAAGGGCTGGCATCCGATGTTTCCGTGCCGACAACCCCCCAAAACCCTTCATCCCCGCAACAATACGATCAACAGGTCGGATGTATTTCGAGTAGTTGGGATGGCCTCACATCCCCACGCCCATCCGTACGCCGACCTTGATGCCCCGCAGCACCGTCTCCTTGGCCAGCACGGCCGGGCCACTGCCGAAGAACGCCCGGGCCGGGCTGTCGTCGGCGTGCGACACCTGGAGCAGCGCGTCCTTGCGGCCGAGGCTGATGCAGATGCCCTGGTAGCGGAACTCGTGCGGCCGGAGCGGGCGGCCCTCGATCAGGCGGATGAGGTTGTCGGCCGCGCGGGCGCCCTGCGGGATGGCGGTCTGGCAGGCGAACCGCGCCCCCGGCACGGCCGCGCAGTCGCCGGCGGCGAAGACGCGGGGGTCGTCGACGCTGCGCAGATAGTCGTCGACGGCGATCCGGCCCTCCTCGTTCACGGTGAAGCCGCTGCGTGCCGCGAGGTCGCCGACGCCCGACACGATCGCCCAGAGGGTCAGGCCCGACTCCAGTTCCCGGCCCGAGCCGACCCGGACGAAGCCCTCGCCCGCCTCCGTGAGGGTGTCCTCGACGACCTCCACCTTCAGCCCGGCCAGCGCGGCGAACAGCCGCCGCCGCGCCTTGGGGTTGAACGCCTCCCCGATCCGCGCGCCGACCAGCCTGACCCGCAGGTCGGGCCGGGCCGCCGCGACCTCCGAGGCCGTCTCCAGCCCGGTCGGGCCGCCGCCGACGACGGTGACCCAGGCCCCCGGGCCGAGCGCGGCGAGGCGGGCCCGGCCCTCCTGGGCCCCCTCCCAGGTGCCCACCGCGACGGTGCCCGGCATCGGCCGGACCGTGCTGCCGACGGCCAGCACGGCGTGGTCGAAGCCGAGCGAGTCGCCGTCGTCGAGCCTGACCACCCCGTCGCCGATCTTGTCGACGGCCGCGACCCGGACCGTGACGCCCGCCCGCATCATCGACGTGAGCGGGGTGACGTCGCGGCCGGTGCCCGACAACGTCTGGTGCAGCCGGGGCCGCTCCACGAAGTGGCCGCGCGGGTTGACCACCGTGATCTGTGCTTCGGTCTTCCTGGCGAGCCGGTTGGCCGCGTAGGTGCCCGCGTATCCGGCTCCGATCACCACGATGTGCATCGCCGTCTCCTTGTCTGGTCGCCTCGGACATGGAGATGCTTCTGACGACCTCCCTGTGACATGTCACGAAAAGACGAGTTCCGGCATCTGATGGACATGACCGATCCCGCGACGGAGACCTTCGTCGCCCACCGCACCCTGCTCTTCACCGTCGCCTACGAGCTGCTCGGCTCGGCCGCCGACGCCGAGGACGTCGTCCAGGAGACGTGGCTGAAGTGGACCGGCGTGGACCTCTCGGCGGTCCGCGACCAGCGCGCCTACCTGGTCACCATCGCCACCCGGCAGGCGCTCGGGCGGCTGCGGGTGCTGGGCCGGCGCAAGGAGACCTACTTCGGCCCGTGGTTGCCCGAGCCCCTGCTGACCGCCCCTGACGTCGCCGACGACGTCGAGCTGGCCGACAGCCTGTCGACGGCGATGTTGCTGGTCCTGGAGACGCTGACCCCGACCGAGCGGGCCGTCTTCGTGCTGCGCGAGGTCTTCGCCTTCGAGTACGCCGAGGTCGCCGAAGCCGTCGGCAAGTCCCAGGCGGCGGTCCGGCAGATCGCCCACCGCGCCCGGGAGCACGTCGCCGCCCGCCGCCCCCGGGGCGCCCCCTCCCAGCAGGAGACCAGAGACGCGATGGCCGCCTTCCGGCAGGCGATCGAGACCGGGAACCCGCAGGGGCTGCTCGACCTGCTGGCCCCCGACGTGGTGCTGCTGGCCGACGGCGGCGGCAAGATCCAGGCCATGCACCGGCCGCTGGTGGGCGCGGAGAAGATGATCCGCTTCTACGCGGGCATCCTCCGCTCGTTCGGCACGGTCATGACCCTGGAGCCGACCGAGGCCAACGGCTGCCCGGCCTTCCTCGCCTACCTCGACGGCGTCCTCGACGGCCTGATGTCCATGCGCGTCGAGGACGGCCTGATCACCGAGGTCTACTACGTCAGGAACCCGGAGAAGTTGTCCCGCCTGACCGAGGAGACGCCGCTGAGCACACGCTGAGCAGGTCCTCCCACTGCGGCCCGATCGTCGTCATGTCGTACTCCTTGGCGGTGGCCAGGCCGTTCTCGGCCAGGTGGGTGCGCAGGCCCGGGTCGACGATGAGGCGGCCGATGGCGTCGGCCAGGGCGTGGATCTTGCCGGCCGGCACGAGCAGGCCGTTGTGGCCGTCGGTGATGATCTCGGCCGGGCCCGTCGGGCAGTCGTAGGCGACGACCGGGACGCCGACGCTCATGGCCTCCAGGATGGTCATCGGCATGCCCTCGCGGCGGCTGCTGAGCACGTTGATCGACGCCTCGGCCAGCACCGCGCCCACGTCGGTGGCCGGGCCCATGAGGCGCACGCAGCCGGTCAGCTCCTTCTTCTCGATCGACTCCTGGAGCTTGTCGTGGCGGGCCCCCGAGCCGTAGATGCGCAGTTCCCAGTCGGGGTGGGCGCGGTGGACGTGGGCCCAGGCGCGGATCAGCAGGTCGTAGCCCTTGACGTGGGCGAGCCGCCCGATGGCCACCGCGACCGGCGCGGTGCGGTGCGCCGACGCGCCGGTCAGCTTCGGCACCGCGTTCGGGATCCGCACCAGATGGGCCGGGCGCTTCTTCAGGGCCTTCCGGTACGACCGCAGGTCGGTCTCGGTGAGCGTCGCCACGGCGGTCAGGCGGCCGTAGCGGCGGGCGATCTGCTTCCGGGTCTCCTCGCCGTGCGACGGGAGGTTCGCGTGCTCCTGGCCGATCGTGATCACCTCGGGTCCGGCGAACCGGGCGATCAGCAGGTTGAGGGCCGGGCGGGTGCCGATCAGGACGCCGCCGCGCCGGCTGCGGATGTAGCGGGCCAGGGCGAGGTCGGTCTTCAGGGTGTACCAGTGGGCGGCGGCCTCGTCGGGCGGGGTCAGGCGGCTGCGGAAACGGTTGAGCAGTCCTTTTCTGCCGTTCACCCGATCGTCGAGATACGTGATCCGCACTCCGGGCGGCGGTTCGAAGAAGAAATCGGGGAGCTCGCGGACGACGCTGACGATCTCGACGTCATGCCGTTCGGCCAGGTGGGCGGCCAGGTTGAAGACCGTTCTGATGGTGCCGCCCAAACCATAGGCGTGGAGCAGGAGAATACGGATCTCGCGCGTGTCGGGTGGTGGAGCTTTTCTGGCCCGTCGCTGATCGCGTTTCTCCAGGAATCGGATGACCGCCCGTCGTGAAGCTCCCGAAATGGGCAACATTTTCCCCTTTGAAATGTGTGATTTCCCCGTTATTAAGACGCGGTGAACACACAATTCGCTTATGTGATCTAGATCACACTTGGCCACCGCGCTATCTCGTCGATGACGTGGGGGGCGAGCGTCGCGGCCTGCTCCCGGATCTCCGGCACGGCCGTGGTCTCGTAGCGGCTGCCCCGCAGCACCGGCCCGAGGGTGACCAGCCGGTCGTCGGGGCGGCCGGTGGCGTCGACGAGGCGGCCGCGCGCGTCGGCGTCGACGCCCAGCCCGAGCCGGTCGGCCCGCACCAGGCCCTCGCCCATGAGCCGGGTCAGCAGCGGGTCGCGGGCGCAGACCGAGCCGGGCCCGGTCGCGTTGACCACCCAGGAGACGGGCAGGTCGCGGTCCTTCAGGTGCACCGTCACCCCGTCGGCGCGGGCCGTGACCCCGTCGACGCAGCCGCTCAGCAGCCTCAACCGGCCGACGGCCCGCAGGCTCTCGATCTTCGCGGCGGTGACGGGCGGGATCCGGTGCCGGTGGATCTCCCAGTGGCGCGCCGCCAGCGCCAGGAAACGGCGCTGCTCCCGCAGCGGGAGCCGCGACCACAACTCCGGCACCCGGGGCCGCAGCCCGTCGACCACCTCTCGCCAGTCGCCGTGGGACGCCGCCTCGCGCACCGCGCGGAACAGCACCCGCAGGGTCAGCGACCCGTCGGGCAGCACGACCGGCCGGGGCACCACCGGCCCCTCCTTGTGCACGCGGGGCAGCAGCCCGTGCCGCGACACCGCGTAGACGGTCCGGCCGGGCGTACGGCTGAGCGTGACGGCCATGTCGACCATGGTCAGCCCGGTCCCGACGACGAGGACGTCGCCGTCGGCGACCTCGCCGAGCGCGCCCACCGCCCACGGGTCGTTGGTACATCGTTCGCCGGGCAGCCGCAGCCCGGGCGCGGCGTTGCCGGTGGCCAGCACGATCGCGTCGGCGTCGTAGCGCCTCCCGTCGGCGAGCGCCACCCGGTAGGGCCGCCGCGAGACCGCCGCCACCTCGCCGGTGACCCGCTGGACGGTGCGCTCGGGCCCGTCCTGGGCACGCTCCAGGACGTCCCGCAGGTAGTGGCCGTAGGTCTGCCGGGGCAGGAAGGCGCAGTCGGGGGCCTTGGCCCAGCGGACGAAGTCGTGGGGGTCGTGCTGGAGCGCGCTCATCTTCACGGCGGCGGCGTTGAGGAGATGGGCGGGATCGGTGGTGGAGTAGGCCTGACCGAGGCCGTGGCGGGCGTACCGGTCGATCAGCACGACGTGCAGCGGGAGCCGGCGGGCGCGTGCGTTGTGCAGCAGGTGAACGGCGGCCAGGGTGCCACTGGCCCCACCGCCCACGACCACGATGACGGGAGTCATGCCCTCAGGATAGGCAACTTTACCTACCTCTTTTATAGGCAATCTCGTGTTCACGTAGCGGCGGCAGCACGTCACGTCCCAGCCGGGCCACGTTCTCCAGCGTCCTCCGGTGGTCGCCGGCGCCCTCCACCAGGAGGATCACGCGGTCGAGGCCGGTCGTCCGGATCGTCTCGCGCAGGACCCGCACGCAGTGCTCCGGCGAGCCGACCGGGTGGATGCGGCAGAGCAGGTCGACGTAGGCGTCGACGTCGCGGGCGGGGCGCGGGCGGCCGTCGACCGGGACGTATCCGGCCAGGCCGGGGCGCAACCATCGGGGCATGGCCCTCTTGAGCTCGGCGACCGCATCCTCGGTGGTGTCAGCGACAAAACCGACGGCGGCCCCGACGTGGTCGGCCGGGACCGTCTCCGCGCGCGGCGACGAACACCCGGGCGCCGCCCGGTCCTGATACCGGGCCAGCATCGCGGCCTTCTCCGCGTCGCCGACGTGCAGGCCCAGCAACATCGGCAGCCCGCGCGCGGCGGCCAGGTCGGCGGTCTCGGCCGAGGTGCAGGCGACGACCGGGCGCAGGCCCGGCGGCTCGGGCGTCATGGGCACCTCGCGGAACCGGAAGAACTCCCCGTCGGCCGAGACGTTCTCGCTGGTCAGGGCCGAGCAGAGCAGGTCTAGTGACTCTGCGAAGCCGCGTTCGTACCGGGGCAGGCCGGTGCCGAAGACCTCCAGGTCGACCCACGGTCCGCCGCGTCCCACGCCGAGTTCGAAGCGGCCGCCCGACGTGTGGTGCAGGATCGCGGCCTCCTCGGCGAGGGCGACCGGGTGGCGGGCCGACAACACGCTGACGGCGGTGCCGACGTGGATGCGCGAGGTGCGGCCCAGGGCGACCCCGGCCAGCGTGACGGGCGAGGGGATCACGCCGTAGGACATGAAGTGGTGTTCGGCCAGCCAGGCGTCGTCGAAGCCGGCCCGCTCGGCGGCGACGACGGTCTCGACGGTGTTCCGCAGCACCTCGCCGGAGGTCTGGCCGGGGAACAACGCGCCGACCAGGAAGATCCCGATGCGGATCAGTGACGCCTCCTTGTCAGTGGTCGCGGGGCCCACCAGTTCGCCTGCCCGGCCAGCGCCATCGCGGCGGGCAGCAGCACCCCTCTGATGATCGTCGCGTCGACCACCACCGCGAGGGCCATGCCCACGCCGAGCATCTGGAGGAAGACGACGCCGGAGGTGGCGTACACGGCGAAGGAGGCCGCCAGGATCGCGGCCGCCGCGGTGACGAGCGGCGCGCTCCGCGCGATTCCGTTCGGTACGGAGCTCACGACGTCACCGGTGCGGTCGTACTCCTCCTTGATGCGGGAGAGCAGGAAGACCTCGTAGTCCATGGACAGGGCGTAGGCGACGCAGAACATCAGGATCGGGATGCTGGGCTCGATGCTGCCCGTTCTGTCCTGGAAGAGGAAGACCAGCGCGCCGAACATGACCGACAGGCTGAGCAGGTTGAGCACCGCCGCCTTCAGCGGGGCGACCACGCTGCCGCTCATCACGAACAACACAACGCACGTGACCAGCACGATCAGCCCGGCGACCAGCGGCAGGCGGCCGACGACGCCGTCGCGGTAGTCGGCCAGCTCGGCCGGGTAGCCGCCGACGACGACCGCGACCGGCGCGGGATGCGCCCGGACGTCGGCGACCAGGTCGAGCCGGGCGTCGGCGGCCAGGACCACGAGCCGGCTCGCGCCTCCGGCGGTGAAGCGGATGTCCGCCGGTGCCTCGACCGGCCGGCCGCCGGTGAACGACCCGGCGGCCGAGTCGACCCGCGCGACGCCCGCGATCCGGGAGAGCTCCGCCGCGTAGGCGGCCGGCAGGCTCCCGGCCGGGGCCACGACCTGGACGGCGTCCGCCTCCTCGACCGGGAAACCGGCCCGCACCTGGTCGTACAGAACGCGGGCGGGGGCCGAGTCGGGCAGCACGCGGTCGTCGGGGAGGCCGAACCTGATGCCGAGGAACGGCGAGCCGAGCAGCAGCACGAGCGCCAGCGCGGCCCCGCCCAGCAGCAGCGGGCGGCGCATGACCCGGGTGGCCACCTCTCCCCAGAAGACCGGGGCCGGGGCCGGCCGCCGCCGGGCGACCCGGTGGCCCAGCAGCCGCAGGGCCGAGGGCAGCAGCACCGTCGCGCTGGGCACGGCGGCGGCGACGACCGCGAGGCCGGCGTACCCGAACGAACGCAGGAACGGGAACGGGAAGGCGAGCAGCACCGCGAGCGCGGCGGCGACGGTGACGCCGCTGAACACGACGGTCCGCCCGGCGGTCCGGACGGTCCGGGCGACCGCCTCGGCGACCTCCGCGCCCCGGCCGAGCTCCTCGCGGAACCGGAAGACGACGAACAGGCCGTAGTCGACGCCGAGCCCGACCCCCATGACGAGCGCGAGGTTGGCCGCGAACGTGGAGACGTCGGTGAACAGGGTCACCCCGCGGATCAGCGCCAGCGAGCCCACCACGGCGGCGACGCCGACGGCGAGGGTGACCAGGGCGGCGGCGAACCGGCGGTAGACCAGCCAGAGCAGCAGCAGGACCATCGGCAGCACGACCAGTTCGGCGCGCAGGAAGTCGGCCCTGGCCTGCTCCATGACCTGCCGGAACACCTCGTCGCCGCCGCCGACCTCGACCCTGACCAGCGGGCCGTCGCGGGTGAACTCGGGCGTGAGCGCCGGCAGCACGGTCCGCCTGACCGCGTCGGCGTCGCCGGGGATCCAGGCCAGCACGAGCGCCTGCCGGGCGTCCTGGCTGCGCAGGGTCGCCGAACCGCGGGTCCAGTACGACCAGGCGTCGCCGGTCCGCGCGGCGAGTTCCCGGGTGAGCTCCCGGCCGGCCGAGGCGACGGCGGGATCGTCGACGGTGCCCTGCTTGGCGGTGACGAGGAGGGCGAGGTTGGGGCTGCCGGTGCCGAACCGGTCGGCGAGCACCTCCTTGGCCAGCATCGACTGCGAACCGGGGGCCTCGAAGCGGTTGAGGGACAGGGCGTTGAGCGTTCCGGCGGCCACGGCCCCGGCGGCGAGCGTGATCAGGAGGCCCACGACGAGCACCCAGCTGGCTCCGCGCACGACGAATCGATCCCCTTGGTAGGATTTTTGCGAGCAATCGCTCGCGTTTGAACAATACGAGCGGTCGCTCGCATTTTCAAGGGAGATCGTGATGGAGCGACGCCGGCAGGCGCGCGGTGAGCGGCGGATGGCCGAGATCCTCGACGCGGCGGCCGACGCCTTCGCCGAGCTCGGCTACGAGAAGGCGTCGACGAACGCCATCGCCGCGCGGGCCGGGATCTCGCCCGGCTCGCTCTACCAGTTCTTCCCGAGCAAGGAGGCGGTGGCCCGCGCGCTGGCCGACCGGTTCGTGGCCGACATGACGACCGCCCACGCGTCGGCGTTCGGCGGGGCCGACGTCGCGGAGATGGACCTCGGCGAGCTGCTCGACCGGGTGGTCGACCCGCTGGTGGCGTTCAACCTCGCCAACCCGGGGTTCAAGGCGCTGTTCGCCCGGCCCGACATGCCCTCGGCGCTGGCCGAGTCGTCGCAGCCGATCCAGGCGGCGATGCTCGGGCAGGTCGAGGCGATCCTCGGTGCCCGGACGCCGGGGCTGGCCCCGGCCGACCGGGCGCGCAGCGCGCGGGTGCTGGTGCGGATCTTCCAGGCCATGACGCCGCTGGTGACGGCGGCGGCCGAAGAGGAGCGCCCGGCCGAGATCGCCGAGCTCAAGAGAGTGCTGGGGGGATATCTGACCTCGCTCAGCGGCTAGTCGCGTCCGTCCGGCGCCGCCACACGAGCCCGAGCAGCACGAGCAGCAGGGCCGCGCCCGCCCCCCACGCCACCGGCACCGACGACCCCTGGGTCTTCATCGCCACCGGAGCCGGGGCGGTCACGGGGGCCGAGTCGGTCGCGCACACCAGCGGCCGCGCCTCGTCCGCGCGGGCCGCGCACGACACCACCGCGAGGCGCTTCAGCCCGGGGGCCAGCCGCTTCACGTCCATGGTCACGCTGAACGTCACGGTCTCGCCGGCCCGCAGCGGGTGCGTCCAGCGCACCCGGCCGTCGGCCGCCTTCCCCGGCGGCGACGACGAGACCAGCGTCAGGCCGGGGTCGACGGTCTGGCTGATGTCGAGGGACCTGGCGTCGGCGGCGCCGGTGTTGGTCACCGTCGTCGTGTACGTCAGCCGCTGTCCCTGCCTGACCGCGTCGCCGCCCCCCTCGACCGCGATGGTCAGCTGGGTCTTCGGTTTCGCGTGCGCGGCCGGCGCCACCGCCAACGACACGGCGATTATCGCCGCGACTTTTCTCCAAAACGCCATGGTCCCCCCAGAGGCCGGCGGACGAATATTCCGCCGGCCATTCTCCGGCATTTACAGCGTGGTGGCGATGTAATTCAGCGTGCCCCGGTAGGTGTCGGGGCGGACGAACGGAATGGTGATGCGGTAGTTGTTCGCGATGATGTCTCCCGTGGGCGCCGAGGCCGACGCCTTGGTGTCGACCACGACCGGCGTCCCGGCACTCAGCGAGGTGAAGGTGCCCGCCTGGGCCGGGCCGCTGACCTGGAGCAGCGACGCCGGGATGACGTCGGTGCTGCCGGCGATCGAGGGCAGCAGGTTGGGCGTCGTCGGCTGCACCGTGACGGTGTAACCGGCGAAGTTGTTCGTGGTCACGCGCATGGTCACCGGCGAAGCGGTGGTCACGACCGCGCCCGGCGCGCCGGTCAGCGTGAACGACGGGGTCAGCTCGGTGAGCGTGATCTGGTCGGTGACCACGACGATCGCCTCGGTGTTGCCGGTGGCGCTGTCGGCGGCCGCGGGCGCGGCGTGCAGCACGCCCGCCAGGCAGGCGAGAGCCGCGCACGCGATTCTGATGTCAGGCATTTGTGCCATCCCTTTCAATTAACCTCGACGCCATGATCACCGCGATTTCCCGTAGTTAAACTCACGATGTGCTGGCAATGTAGTCGAGGGTCACTGAATAGTTGCCGGTCGGGACAAAAGGAATATCGACCTCATAATCATTCGCGAGCGAATCCCCGATTTGCGCCGACGGCCCCGGCTGCCGGTGCACCACGATCGGCGTCGTCGTCGACAGCGGCTGGAAGCCGGCGGTCTCCGGCGACCGCACCCTCAGCGCGGAGATCGGGATCGAGGCGCCGGTCACCGGCGAGGTCAGCGCGGGCGCCGACGAGCGTACGGTCACCGTGTAGCCGGTCGGGCTGTTGGTGATGACGTTCAGCGTCACGACGCCGTCGCCGCGCTGGGTGGTGTCAGGCGGGCCTGTCAGGGTGAAGCTCCTGGTCAGGTCGGCCACGGCGATGCTCTGGGCGATCACGGCGATGCTCGTCGAGCAGCGCTGGTCGGCCGATCCCACGGCGCAGTTGGAACCTCGGGTGGGTGAGGTGATCGTGGTGGCCAGGGTGCCGTGCCCGGCGGCCGGGTCGACGCGCACCGAGTAGGTCACGGTCGCGCTGGCGCCCTCCGCCAGGTCGCCCGTCCAGATCAGCTCGTTGTTGATGGGAGCCACGAAGCCCGCGGAGGCCCAGGCGTCGCCGCCGTAGATCGCCGTGCCGACGGGGTCGGTGTAGGTCGCGCCCGTGTACGGCGTCTGGCCCGTGTTGGCCACCGTCACCGTGTAGTTCACGATGCCGCCGGCCACGATGCTCGCCACGTCGGCCTGCTTGGTGATCGTGAGCCGGGGCGTCAGCACCCACACGGTCGTCGAGCACGCCGGGCCGCCCGGGCAGGTCGCGCCGCGCGTCGGCGACACCACCTGCTGGACCAGGTGGCCGTCGCCCGGATCGGGGTCCTTGATCCGCACCGAGAAGGTGACCACGGCGACCGCGCCGACGGCCAGGTCGCCCGTCCACGACAACTGCGGCTCGGTGTAGGTCACCGTGCCCGAGGTCGCCGTGGCGTCGCCGTCGTAGACCGCGTCGCCGAGCAGGCCGACCAGCGACGTGCTCCAGGTCGCGCCCTGGTAGGGCGCCTCGCCGGTGTTCGCGGCGGTGATCGTGTAGGTCACGACGTCGCCCGGGGTCGCGGTCTGCCGGTCGGCGACCGTGGTCAGGGTCAGCTCGGGGATGAGCACGGTGACTGTGGTCGTGCACGCCTGGCAGTCGAGGCCCGGGGTCGTGGAAGTGACGTCGCTGGTCAGCGTGCCCCCGTCGCCGCCGGGGTCGATCACCGTGATCGAGGCGGTCGCGGTGACCGACTCACCGGGGGCCAGGCGGCCGTTCCAGGTGACCGAGCCGTCGAGGTTGAAGGTCAGGGTGCCGCTGCTGACCATGGCGTCGTTGTTGTACTCGGCGTTCGCCAGCGCGCCGGCCAGCGACAGGGTGAAGTCGGCCGGCGAGAAGGTGGTCTGCCCGTTGTTGGTCGCCGTCAGCGTGTAGCGCACGACGTCTCCCGGCATCGCGACCGTGCGGTCGGTGGCGGTGACGACGGTGAACACCGCCACCGGCACGTCGGTCTCGCACCGCGGGTCGGTCCCGCAGTTGCCGCCGGTCGTCGGGGAGGTGATCCGGCTCGACAACATGCGGTCGCCCGGGTCGGGGTTCCGCACGGTGACCGAGTAGGTGACCGTCGCCGACTGGCCGGGGGTCAGCGCGCCCGTCCAGGTGAGCGCGCCGGCCGCGAAGCCGACGCTCCCCCTGGTGGCGCTGCCGTCGCCGTTGTAGACGGCGTCGTCGAGCACGCCGGCCAGCGCGTCGGTGAAGGTGGCCGCCGGGTGGTTCGTCTGGCCGGAGTTGGTGACCGTGACCGTGTAGGTCACCGTCCCGCCCGGGACCGTCGAGGCCGGGCTCGCCGACTTCACGATGGTCAGCGCCGGGGTGAGCACCTGGACGTTGCTGGTGCACGCCCCGCACGACAACCCTTCGGCGTCCGACGTCACCGCGTTGGCCATGATCTTGTCGCCCGGGTCGGGCGACCGCACGGTCATCGTGTAGGTCACCGTCGCCGTGGCCCCGACCGCCAGGTCGCCGGTCCAGGTCAGCGCCGGGTCGGCGAAGACCACCGAGCCGGTCGTGGCGGCGGCGTCCGCGTTGTAGACGGCGTCGTCGAGCGCGCCCGCCAGCGGGTCGGTGACGCCGATCCCCGTGTAGGGCGTCTCGCCGGTGTTCGCGATCGTGATCGTGTACGCCACCGTGTCGCCCGGCTCGGCCGTCGCGCGGTCGGCGGTCTTGGCGATGGTCAGCTGCGGCACCAGCACGGGCACGTCGAGCGCGCAGGCCGGATCGGTCCCGCCCGCCGGGCAGTTCGAGCCGGGCGCGGCCGACGTCAGCCGGGTCGCGATCCGCCGGTTGCCGGTCGGCGGCGCGTTGGCCGTGAACGGCGACGCCACCGTGACGCTGCCGCCGACGGGGAGGTCGCCCGTCCAGATGAGGTCGAGCCCCTCGACCGACAACGTGCCCGAGGTGAGCGTCGTGTCGCCGGTCGGCGTGGCGTCGTCGACGAGGTCGCCGGCCGGGATCGCGACGCGGATCCCGTGGTAGGGCGTCTGCCCGGTGTTCGTGAACACGGCGGTCAGCTGGACCGTCTGCCCCGGCTTGACGCTGGTGGCGCTGGACGACACGGCGATCTCCAGCTCCGACACGGTGACCGTGGCCGAGCAGCGTGGGTCGGTCCCGCCCGCCGGGCAGTTGCCGCCGGGCGAGGGCGAGACGAGCGTGCCGGTGAGCAGGTCGTCGCCGGAGCCGCGCGCCGGGTTCACCGTCACCGAGTAGGTGACGGTCACCATGCCCCCGGCGGGCACGTTGCCCGACCAGGTCACGTTCGGCGAGGTGAAGGCGGCCGTGCCCGACGTCGCGGCCAGGTCGCCGTTGTACGAGGCGTCGTCCAGCACCCCCGCCAGCGGATCGGTGAAGGCCGCGCCCACGTAGGTCGTGGCGGCGGAGTTGGCCACGGTGACCGTGTACGTCACGACCCCGCCCCGGACCACCGACGACGGGTCGGCCGTCTTGGTGAAGGTCAGGTCGGTCACGTCGGTGACCACCACCGTGACCGCGCACGGCGTGTCGGCCGATCCGGCCGGGCAGTTGGCGCCCCTGGCGGCCGAGGTGGTCACCGCGGTCAGCCGTTTGTCGCCCAGGTCGGGGTTGTTCACCACGGCCGTGAAGGTGATCGTCGTACTGGCGCCGACGGCGAGGTCGCCCGTCCAGGTCAGGTTCGGCGCGGTGTAGGCCACCGACCCCGACGTGGCGACGGCGTCGGCGCCGTACACGGCGTCGTCGAGCAGGGCCGACAGGCTGGTGAGCGCCGTGGCGCCCGTGTAGGGCGTCTGGCCGGTGTTGGTGATCGTCGTGGTGAAGGTGACGGTGTCGCCCGGGATAGCGGTCTGCCGGTCGGCCGAGGTCGCCATGGTCAGCGCCGGAGTCAGCACGACCACCCGCGACACGCAGGCCGAGACGCACGTGCTGCCCGGCGCGGCCGAGGTGACCGCGTTGATGAGCTGCTTGTCGCCCGGGTCGGGGTCGCGCACGGTCACGCTGTAGGTGACGACCGCCGACGCGCCCACGGCCAGGTCGCCCGTCCAGGTCAGCTGCGGCGTGGCGAAGACGGCCGTGCCCGCGGTGGCCGACGCGTCGGCGTTGTAGACGGCGTCGTCGAGCAGACCGCTCAGGTCGTCGGTCACGCTGATCCCCGTGTAGGGCGTCTGGCCGCTGTTGGTGATCGTCGTCGTGTAGTGGACGACGCCTCCCGGCTCCTGCGTGGTGGTGTCGGGCACGGTGGTGATCGTCAGGGCCGGGATCAGCACGTCGATCCGCGCGGTGCAGGCCGGGTCGCTCCCGCCGGTCGGGCAGGAGCTGCCCGGCGCGTCGGCGACGAGCGTGCCGCGGATGATCTTGTTGCCGGTGTCGGGGTTCTTCACGGTCAGCGTGCCGGTGACGGTCACCGTGCCGCCGACGGGGATGTCGCCCGTCCAGTTGATGCCGGTCGGGCCCAGGACCAGGTTGCCCGAGGTGGCGACCTGGTCGCCGTTCGGGGTGGCGTCGTCGATCACGTCGGCGCTGGACGCCGACACGGTGAGGCCCGTGTAGGGCGTCTGGCCGGTGTTGGCGAACGTCGCGCTGAGGTGGATGACCGAACCCGGGGTGGTGCTCGTCTCGGTGAACGCCTGGCTCAGGGCGAGCCGTGACAACCGGACCGTCGACGAGCACCCGCTCGCGCAGGTCGATCCGGGGACCGTCGACACGACCGTGCCGGTGATCAGCCCGTCGCCGGGGTCGGGGTTGCGGACGGTCGCCGAATAGGTGATCGTCGCGGTCGCGCCGACGGCGAGGTCGCCCGTCCAGGTCAGGTTCGGCGCGGTGTAGGTCACCGTGCCGGAGCTCGCGGCGGCGTCGCCGTTGTAGACGGCGTCGTCGAGCAGCTGGGCCAGCTGGTCGGTCAGGCTCGCGCCGGTGTAGGGCGTCTGGCCGGTGTTCTGGGCGGTGATCGTGTAGTTGATCACCTCGCCCTGGGCGGCGCTGGCCCGGTCGGCCTGCCGGGTGATCGTCAGGCCCGGGAGCAGCACGTTCACCACGGCGGTGCAGCTCGGGTTCGACGACCCCTGCGGGCAGGTGCTGCCCAAGGCCGGCGACACGACCGTGTTGTACATGAGCCGGTCGCCCGGGTCGGGGTTCTTCACGGTCACCGTGTACGTCACCGTCACCGAGGCCCCCACCGCGAGGTCGCCCGTCCACGACAACACCGGCGTGTTGTAGGCGACCGCGCCGGAGGTGGCCGAGGCGTCGCCGTTGTAGACGGCGTCGGGGAGCACGCCCGCCAGCGAGTCGGTGAAGGTGGCCCCCTGGTAGGCGGTCTGGCCGGTGTTGGCGGCGGTGATCGTGTAGGTGACCGTGCCGCCGGGCGTGGTGGTCGGCGAACCGGCCGTCTTCGTCAGGGTGAGCCTGGGTTGCCGGATCGGCACGGAGGTCGTACACGACACGCAGTTCAGGCCGGCCGTCGTCGAGGTGACGTTGCTGGTCAGGGTGCCCGAGGCGGGGTTGTTGACGGTGACCGACGCGGTCGCGGTCACCGACTGGCCGGGCGCGAGCGGGCCGGTCCAGGTGATCGTCCCGTTCGGGTTCAGCGTCAGGTTGCCGGAGGTGGCGGTGGCGTCGTTGTCGTAGGTCGCGTCGCCCGCCAGCGCCAGCGTGAAGTCGGCCGCCGGGTAGGTCGTCTGCCCGGTGTTGGTGGCGGTCACCGTGTAGCGCACCACCCCGGTGGGCGTCGTGCTCGACACGTCGGTGGCGGTGGTGACGGTCAGCCTCGGCACCAGCGTCGTGACGGTGACCGTGCACGGGCAGTTGTTCCCGGGGCTGGCCGAGGTCACCGTGTTGGTCAGCGCGCGGTCGCCGGGGTCGGGGTCGCGGACCGTCACCGAGTAGGTGATGGTGGCCGACGCGCCCGCGGACAGGTTGCCCGACCACGACAACGTCGGAGCACCGTAGGTCACGGTGCCCGAGGTCGCCGTCGCGTCGTTGTTGTACGTCGCGTCGTCGAGCACTCCGG
Organism: Herbidospora sakaeratensis; assembly: GCF_001570525.1. Lineage (GTDB taxonomy): Bacteria > Actinomycetota > Actinomycetes > Streptosporangiales > Streptosporangiaceae > Herbidospora > Herbidospora sakaeratensis. The sequence goes on along the minus strand of NZ_BBXC01000010.1, from coordinate 138,087 downwards.
CGAGCGCGTCGGAGAACGTGGCCGGGGAGTACGCCGTCTTCCCGGTGTTGGTGACCGTGACCGTGTAGGTCACGGTCGCCCCCGGCGTGGGGTTGGCCGTGTCGGCGGTCTTGCCGATGGAGAGCGCCTGCAGCGTGACCGTCGACCGGCACCGGCTGTCGGCGCTCGACGCCGGGCAGTTGGTGCCCGAGGTCGGCGAGACGACCGTGTCGGTCAGGATGCCGTTCCCGCCGGTCCGCACGGTCACCGAATAGGTGATCGTCGCGGTCGCCCCGGCGGCCAGGTTGCCGGTCCAGGTCACGTTCTGCCCGCTCAGCGAGGCGCTGCCCAGCGAGGCGGCCAGGTCGCCGTTGTAGGTGGCGTCGTCGAGCACGTCGGCCAGCGGGTCGCTCAGGGTGACCCCGCTGAAGGCCGACGGGCCGGTGTTCGCCACCGTGATCGTGTACGAGAGCGTCGACCCCGGCGTCGCCGCCGACTGGTTGGCCGTCTTGGTGATGACGAGCGGCCCCGCCCCGACGTTGATCGTCGCCGACTTGGTGTCGCTCTGCCCGTTCGTGTCGGTGACCTTGACCGCGAAGGCGTAGGCACCCTGTGTGGTCGGGGTGCCCGAGATGAGGCCGGTCGTGCTGTTCAGCGTCAGCCCCGGCGGCAGTGCCCCCGAGGCGAGCGAATAGGTGTAGGGCGCGGTGCCGCCCGAGACCGACAGCGGCAGGTTGTAGGCCACGGCGACCTGCGCGGCCGGGGGCGGCGGAACGGTCAGCACGGGGGCCGCCGCGATCGTCACCGTCGCCGCGCGGGTGTCGCTCTGCCCGCTCGCGTCGAGGATCCTGACCGTGAAGTTGTAGGTGCCGGCCGTCGTCGGGGTGCCCGACAGCAGGCCGGTCGACGGGTTGAGCGTCACCCCCGGCGGCAACGACCCGGCGCTGATCGACCAGGTGATCGGCGCGGTGCCGCCCGTCATCGTCAGCGGCACGTTGTAGGCCACGTTCACCTGCCCGCCCGGCGGCGGCCCGAAGGTGAGCTGCGGGTTGGCGTTCGGCGTCACGGTCGCCGACGGCGTCGAGGGCAGGCCGGGACCGGCCGCGTTCACGGCCGTCACCGTGAAGGTGTACGCCGCCCCCGCCGTCAGCCCGGTGACCGTCTGCGTCGTCGCCGTGGACGAGTAGGAGACCGGCGTCTGCGCCACCCCGTTGAGATAGGGCGTCACGACGTAGCCGGTGATCGCGCTGCCGCCGTTCGAGGCCGGTGGCGACCAGGTCAGCGTGGCCGACAGGTCTCCGGCGGTCGCCGAGGTGATCGTCGGCCGCCCCGGCACGGTGTAGGGCACCACCGTGTTCGACTGCGGACCGGCCGTGCCGGTCCCGATGGCGTTCACCGCCGCGACGGTGAAGGTGTAGGAGGCCCCGGCAGTCAGCCCGGTGAGCGTCTGGGTCGTCGCCGTCGAGGGGTAGGAGACCGGCGTCTGCGCGACGCCGTTCAGGTAGGGCGTGACGACGTAGCCCGTGATCGGGCTGCCGTTCGCGGCCGGTGCCGTCCAGGTCACGGTCGCGCTGGTCGCGCCTGCCGTCGCGGTGGGCGCGGCGGGCGTGGCCGGGGCCGAGGTGTAGGTGTAGGCGGCCGATCCCGCCACGCCCTGGGTCACCACCGTCACGGTCACGGCGGCGGCCGTCGAACGCGACGGCATCGACGGGATCGTCAGCGTGCCGTTGGCGTTGGCGACGAAGCAGTTCGTGGTGATCACGCTGGAGCACGGCAGCAGCACGACCGGCGTGCCCGCTTGTTGTTCGGCCGTGGTGCCGATCTCGATGGCGGTCGCGCCGGTCAGGTTCGAGCCGCTGACGGTCACGCTCCCGCCGCCCGCGATGGTGCCGCTGGTGGTCGACAACGTGATCCCCGACGGGGCCGCCGGGATGGTGCCCGCCGTGGTGGTCGTCGCGATGCCCGGGTTGCCGTCGTTGGAGGAGACCGTCACGGTCGAACCGGTCTGCACGGTCGACGGCGTCACCGAACTCCCGGTGACGATGCCGACGACGGTGATCGTCGGCAGGGTGGTGCCGCTGGCGAAGGGGGTGTTGGAGTTCGTACAGGTGATCTTCTGCCCGGACGGCGCGCCGCAGACCCAGCCGGCGCCGAACGCGCCCACGGGCACCACGCCGGCCGGCAGCGTCTCGGTCACCGAGATCGGCAGCGTCTCGTTGGCGCCCGTGGCCGACACCACCGGCCGGACCGTGTAGGTCACCGGGTCGCCCGGCTTCGGCGCGGTCCCGTTGTAGCTCGTCTGCGTCACGGTCAGGTCGGGCACCGGGTTGAGGCTGTTGACCACGACGTTGTCGATCTCGTGGAAGTCGGTGACGCCGCCCGTCGAGGCGACCCAGCCGAACGCGAGCTGCCGGGGGATGCCGGTGGCCGTCGTCCACGTCGACGACGGGTAGAGGCTCGACGACACGGTCGGCAGCGGGCCCGACAGCGTGCGGGGCGAACCGCCGACCGGGGTGAACTGGACCGTGTAGCTGCCCGCCGCGACCGACAAGCCGGCGGCGGTGGTCAGCGCGCTCGACGTCGGGTTGATCGCGATGGCGACCGGGACCACCGAGGCCGCCCGCGTGGTGCCGCGCAGCCGCAGCGCCGCCGAGCTCGTCGAGGTGGCCGTGCTGTTGATCGCGCAGTAGCCGACGGTGCCGGCGCCGGGCCCGCGCACCACGACCTGGCCCGGGACGATCCCGCTGGTGGAGATGTAGGCCGGGTTCGTGCACCCGCTGCCCTGGTAGGAGGAGTTGCTGAAGTTGCCGTACGCGTCGAAGCCGAACCCCAGGTAGGCGTTGGCCAGCCCGACCCCGGACGAGAACGGCGAATAGCCCAGCGAACCGCCGGGCCGCCCGATGTTGGCGGGCGGCACCGGGTTGGCCGGATCGACGGCCGCGGCGACGAACGCCACGCCGTCGGCCCCGCCGCCGCCGTACTGGTACATGTTGAACGTCACGTCGAGGCCCTGCGAGGTCGGCACCGCCGTCGCGCCGAAGATGCCGCCCTGCTGGCTGGTGACCGCGCTGGTCAGCCGCAGCACGCCCGAGCCGTTGGCGTCGGTCGAGGTGAGGCAGCTCTTCAGGCCGGTCCCGGTCAGGTTCCCGGCGGCCGACAGGCAGGCGGCGTTGGCGCCGGTCGAGCCGACCGGCAGCGCCGGGATCGTCACCGGATAGGCGGGGTCGATGGTGTTGTTCTTGAACGTCTGCACGAAGAGCGTCGACCCGGCGGCGTGCGAGACCGACGCGGGCACGTGCACGGCCGAGGCGGCGAGGACGACGGCGAGAACCCGCTTAAACACGGCTGCCACTCCCCGCCAGCTCACGCGCGGCCGACTCGACCCGGCGCCGGTACCGGTGCCGGACGAGCACCCAGACCAGCGCGCCGCCCATCACGACGGCGACCAGGACGACGAGCAGGTGCAGCGGGAAGACGACCACCTGCACCGTCCGGGTGTTGCCGCCGGGCACCGCCACGGTCACGTCGCAGAAGCAGACGAGCGGGGCGTCCCAGGTGGCCGCGACCTCGCGGGTGGCCCCGCGCACGACGGTGAAGTCGGGGAACAGCAGCTCCGACCCGCCGGCCCGCGCCTTGAGGCGCTCGGGCCCCCGGAAGTCCCGGTGCACCGTGCCGGTGCTGCGGACCTTCGCGGTGATCGGCACCGGCCCGCCGAGCACGAACCCGGGCGCCCGCAGGTCGGCGATCTCCGCCGACCGGTCGATCGCGCCGGGCACGGTGACGAACACCGGCGCGGCGATCCCCCGGTTGATCCGGATGTTCGCGCTGGTCTTGGCCGCCGGGACCTTGAAGATGACCGCGAACTGGTGGTCGCCGGGTTCGGGGGTCTGCGGCACGACCACGCGCAGCGTCACCGGACGGGTCTCCCCCGGCGGCACCGTCAGCTGGATCGGATCGACCGAGGCCCAGGCCGCCGCCGCGTAGGGCGCGCCGGGCTGGAAGCGCATCGCCCCCGACTCACCGGCGACGAAGTCGGACCTCTCGACGGTGACCTGGAACGCCTCCCGGCCCTTGTTGCTCACCTCGAACCGGTGCTCGGACGTCCCGGCCGGCACGACCAACCGGGTCGGCGTGACCTGCATCGAGAAGGCGGGCTCCGGTTCGGCCGCCCGAACCGGTGTGCCTTGGGTCAAGAAAAGACACAACACGACGAGGAATCCCGCCGTGCCACCCCGAACCGAATTGACCATCCGCAATGCCCCCCATAGCGATCAATTCGAGAAGGTAGTCAATCGACCGCCAAGAGGACTGCTCAAGATCGTCCGTGGATTCCTAGTCTCCACCCATGGTTTTCAGCGGGTCATATTCCGTAAAGCTTCCCCCGATGCGCCTTACTTCCGCCAATTGGGTATATGGGCCGGAGGGCAGGGATATACGGGGGAGAAATGAGAAAAAGCATCGCCGCGCTGGCGGGACTGATGTTCGCCGCCATGACACCGGCAGCCGCGCTGGCGGCGGAGGATCCGGGCGGCATGGGGGTCTCGATCCGGGTGCTTCCCCCGGAGGGAACGGTCGACCCGGTGGACCCGGTCGACCCGGTCGACCCCGACCCCGTGGACCCCGTCGACCCGTCAGCCGAGGAGCCGGACCGCCACCATGGAAAACCGGTGACCCATCACGTCGACGACGGCCATAAGGGCGGCATCGACGGCATTCACGGCAATGTCGACGGACTGAACTTCGAGGGCGACTCAGACAACTCGGGCATTAATCGCGATTCAGCAGTTAACCGCGATTCCGGCGTTCACGGAGATTCGGCGGCGGACCGCGATTCCGGCGTCCAGCACGATTCCGGTGTCACTCATGCGAAACCCGAGGAGTTGCCCTTCACCGGAATGAACGGCGACGCCCTCCTCGTGCTCGCGCTCGCGGGCGCGGTCGCGTCGCTGGAGGGCGTCGCGCTGATCGTGCTGACCCGTCGCCGGTTCAGACGCTCACCTTGACCTCGTAGTCCTTCAGCCAGGCGTCGAGCTGGAGCAGCCGCTCCAGCGGCGGCCTCGGCAGCGGCTCGCCGTCGGCCCGGCTGACCATCTTGCGGGCGTCGACGAGGTCCATGACCTCCTGGCTCGGCAGGTAGTCGCCGGACAGGAGCTCGCGCGCGGCGTCGCGGAGCGCGACGCCGTACGACGGGTCCTGGGTCGACGGGTAGGGCGACTTGACCCGGCGCAGGATCGAGTCGGGCAGGATGTCCGCGCAGGCCGCGCGGAGCAGGCTCTTCTCCCGGCCGTCGAACGTCTTCATCGCCCACGGCGCGTTGAACACGTAGTTGACGAGACGGTGGTCGCAGAAGGGCACGCGGACCTCCAGCCCGACGGCCATGCTCATGCGGTCCTTGCGGTCGAGCAGCATCTGCACGAACCGGGTCAGGTTGAAGTAGCTGATCTCGCGCATGCGCGCCTGCAGCCCGTTCTCGCCGGGGAGGCGCGGCACCTCGGCCATCGAGTCGTGGTAGCTGTCGGCCTGGTAGCCGGGGATGTCGAGCAGCCGCAGCAGGTCCTGGTCGAGCAGGTCCAGGTTCATGTGGCCCACGATGTCGCCGACGGCCAGCCACGGGAAGGTGTCGGCGTGCACGGCCACCGGGTCGTGGAACCACTGGTAGCCGCCGAACACCTCGTCGGCCGACTCGCCCGACAGGGCCACCGTCGAGTGGCTGCGGATCGCACGGAACAGCAGGTAGAGCGAGGTGTCCATGTCGCCCATGCCGACCGGCAGGTCGCGGGCGCGCAGCACCGCCGCCCTGACGGCCGGGTCGATCAGGTCGGCCGAGTCGAGCACGATGTCGGTGTGGTCGGAGCCGACGTGCCTGACCAGGTCGTGCGCGTAGGGGCCGTCGGGCGTCGCCCGGGCGGCGTCGGGCTTGAAGTTCTCGGTGTAGCCGAGGAAGTCGACCGAGAACGACCGCACCTTGCCCAGGCCCTGCGCCTTCAGGTCGTGCGCGGCCAGCGCGGTCACGGCGCTGGAGTCGAGCCCGCCCGACAGCAGCGTGCACAGCGGCACGTCGCTGATCAGCTGGCGGGCGATGATGTCGTCGAGCAGCCCCCGCACGTTCAGGACCGTGGCCGCGACGTCGTCGGGGTGCTCGTAGGCGGTCAGCTGCCAGTAGCGCCGCTTCGTGATGCCCTCGCGCCGGATCTTGACGATCTGGCCGGGGCGGACCTCGTACATGCCCTTGAAGATCGCCACCTCGGGCGTCTTCACGAACGCGAGCATCTCGCGCAGCCCGTCGGCGTCCACGACCCGCTCGGCCATCGGGTTGGCCAGGATCGCCTTCGGCTCCGAGCCGAACAGCACCCCGTCGTGGGTCGGGTAGTAGTAGAGCGGCTTGATGCCCATCCGGTCGCGGACCAGGATCAGCTGCTCGTCGCGGGTGTCCCAGACGGCGAAGGCGAACATGCCGTTCAGGTGGTCGGCGAGGTCCTCGCCCCACTCCAGGTAGGCGTGCAGCAGGACTTCGGTGTCGCTGTACGTCCGGAAGGCGTGCCCCCGGGAGACCAGTTCGTCGCGGAGCTCCTGGAAGTTGTAGACCTCACCGCTGTAGGTGAGCACCGCCAGCTCCCGCCCGTCGGCCTCGGCGATCATCGGCTGCCGTCCTCCGGCGAGGTCGATGATGGCGAGGCGGCGATGCCCGATCGCCGCGTGCGGAGAGAGCCAGAGTCCTTCGTCGTCGGGCCCCCGGCAGCTCATCGTGTCGGTCATGGCCTGCGCGACCTCCCTGGCTCCCGTCAGGTCGCGCTCGTAGTCCACCCAGCCGGTGATTCCACACATGCTCCCGATCCCCCAATCGCTCGCACTCTGTGGCAACCCACAGCCGGGGGCTCGATATGCCCGGATAAAAGTTTTTTGGCGACCCGATGTCGAAACCACGGCAACCCGGACGACGCGTTGACGGAAGACCAAGAATCCGAAGGAGACACCAAAGATGGGCAAGGTCATCACCGGCGGCACGATGTCCCTCGACGGCTTCATCGCCGGCCCCGGCGAGAGCGGCTTCGACCTGCTGTTCCAGTGGTACGGCAACGGCGACGTCGAGATCCCCGGCGCCAGCCCCGACGTGCCGCCGCTGCGGCTGTCGCAGGTCAGCGCCGACCTGCTGAAGGACGACTGGGGCAACGCCGGCGCGCTGGTCGTCGGCCGCCACCTCTACGACATGACAAACGCGTGGGGCGGCGTCCACCCGATGGGCGTCCCGGTGGTCGTGCTGACGCACCGCGTGCCCGAGGAGCGGCCGAACTTCGTGTTCGTCAGCGAGGGCATCGAGGCGGCCGTGGCGAAGGCCAGGGAGATCGCGGGCGACAAGGACGTCGTGGTCAACGGCGGCCAGATGGCCCGCCAGGCGCTGGAGGCCGGCCTGATCGACGAGGTCGGCGTGGAACTGGTCCCGGTGCTGCTCGGCGGTGGCACCCCGCTGTTCGCCGACCTCGGCGTCGCGCCGGTCCAGTTCGACGGACCGGTCAAAGTGGTCCAGGGCGTCGGCGTCACCCACCTGCGTTACCGCGTCCGGCGTTAGCCTGGAGGGCATGGCACGGCTGGGCACTCTCGAGCGCTCGATCATGGACGCCCTGTGGGACCACCCCGACGGGGTGTTCGCCCACGACCTGGCGGCGAAGTTGCCGTCGCGACCGGCCACCACCACGGTCCTGACCGTGCTGGTGCGGCTGACCCACAAGGGCCTGGTCTCCCGCGAGCGGGTCGGCCGGGCCCACCTCTACCGGGCCGCCGTCGAGAAGGACGCCGTCGTCGCCGAGGCGATGCGGGCCGCTCTCGACGAGGCGGGCGACCTCGAAGGGGCCGTGCAGCGGTTCGTCGGCACGGTCTCCCCCGAGGTCGCCGCCGCCCTCCGCGAAGCCCTCGACGCGAGAGACTCCCGATGACGCCCTGGTTACTGTCGGCCCTGGTCGCCCTGCTGCCGATGAGCTTCGCCTCCCGGCTCGCGACCGCCGCCTGGACCTGGCGGCACCCCCGGGCGGCGCTCGCGCTCTGGCAGGCGGTCGCCCTGTCGGCCGGGTTGGGGGCGATCACCGCCGGGCTGGTCGCGGCGGTCGCCCCGCTCGACGCCGTCTTCCCCCACGGCATGCACACCTTCGTCCGCCAGCTGGCGTGGGGGCACGGCCTCCACGGCCTGGGCTGGCCCGAGTTCGCCGCGCTGGCCTGGTCGGCCGGGGTGCTGCTGTGGCTGGCGGCCCACACGGTCAGGGCGGCCGTGGTCGCGCTGGCCGAACGTCGCCGCCAGCGGCTGCTGGTCGACGTGGCGGCCGAGCACCTGCCCGACGTCGACGTGTACGTCCTCCCGAGCGCCCGCCGCCTCGCCTACTGCGTGCCGGGGGCGGGCGGCCGGGTGGTGCTCAGCCAGGGGGCCCTCGACGTGTTGTCGGCGGCCGAGCTCCAGGCCGTGCTGAAGCACGAACGCGCCCACGCGAACGGCCGCCACGACCTGGTGCTGCTGCCGTTCGTGGCGCTGGCGAAGGCGTTCGCCTGGTTGCCGTTCGCGCGCACGGCCCGGCAGGCCGTGGCGGTGCTCCTGGAGATGATCGCCGACGACCACGCCCGCGACCCGATCCCGCTGGCCCACGCTCTGGTCGCGATGACGGCCCCGGCCCCCGCCGGGGGGCTGGGCCTCGCCGACGCCGGGGTGGTCGAGCGGGTCCGCCGCCTGCTGGCCCGGGGCCGGCAGGCGGTGTGGTGGGTGTCGGTGCTGGCCTACTCGTCGGCGGTGCTGGTGCTGAGCGGGCCGGTGGCCGTGCTGGTCGCGCCGTGGCTGGTGTGGGACTGCCATCCGTCGGCCGACCTGCTCACATGCGTACCAGACTCCAGAACCTGATCAGGATCAGGGCGACGATCAGCAGGTACCACCCGGTCACCATCAGGATCCGGTAGGGGCTGCGCGACCAGCCGTACACGAACATCGGGATCATGACCGCCCAGACCACCATGCAGTAGGGGCAGAGCGCGCCGATGACGTACAGGCTCTGGTAGATGAGCCAGTGCACGAACAGCACCCCGAGCAGCAGGCCGCCGCGCACCGCCCAGCCGAACCACGGCGGCAGCTCCGCGCCGGTCAGCAGCACCATGCCGACGCAGGCCACGACGGCGAACCCGGCGATGCCGAGCAGCGGGTTCGGGAAGCCGAACACCTCGGCCTGGGCCGTCTTCATGATCGACCCGCACGACAACAGCGGGTTGATGCTGCACGTCGGCACGTAGGACGGGTCCTTGAGCAGCGCGATCTTCTCGACCGTCAGGACGAACGCGGCGATCAACCCGATCAGGCCGCCGCCCAGCAGCCACCTCGCGGTGGCCCGGTCAGCCGGCCAGGGCCGCATCGAGCGCCGCCTCGAACGCCTCGGCCGACTCCGGCTGGATCTTCTTCTCGTTGAGGAAGAAGGTCGGCGTGCCGCTCACGCCCAGGGCCTCGCCGTCGGCCTGGTCCTTGCGGATGCGCTCCAGCGTGGCCGGGTCGGCGTAGGCCTTGTCCCAGGCGGCCAGGTCGAGCTTGAGCTCCTCGGCGAAGGTCCGGAACAGCGGGTCGGCGGGCACCCGCTGCTCGCCCCACTGCTGCTGGGTCTCGAACATGCGCTTGTACATGTCCTCGAACCGCCCCTGCTGGGCTGCGGCCTCGACCGCGCGGGCGGCGCGCTCGGCGTTGAAGTGGCTGGGGATCGGGAAGTAGCGCGCCACGAAGGTCACCCGGCCCTCGAACTTCTTCCGCAGCTCCTCCACCACCGGGAAGTAGGCGCGGCACGCCTCGCACTCGAAGTCGAGGAACTCGACCAGCGTGACCTTCCCGTCGGCCGCCTTCGACAACACGTGGCTGTCCTCCCGGACGTAGCTGCCGTCGGCGGAGGCGGTCTGGGTCCGGTCGAACACCAGGAACGCGGCGATGACCACGGCGAACAGACCCACGACTCCCACGGAGACCAGCCGCGCCCTGCGCCGGGCCGCGGCCTGCCGGTCCTTCTCCCGCATCGCCGCGACTTTGGTACGGACACTCCCCATGGCCCGCTCCCTTCACTGAACTTTTACCCAATGTAGAAGATAGCTTGTGAGGGCACCATAAAAGGCAGGCCGACTACCCTGAGTAGTCGCCGGGTATCGCTCCGGTCATGACTGCCCTCTGGCCGCGCGCGGCCCTGGTGACGGCCCTGCTGACGACCTGGCCCGCCCCGGCCGCCGGAGCCTCCGCCCGCTCGGCGCTGGAACAGCTCACCGTCCACCCCGCCAGCGCCCGGATCCTGGCCCGCTACGACCGTGCGAAGTTCATGACCGGCTGGCGGCGGGCGGGGACCGGCGGTTGCGACACCCGCCAGACCGTCTTGATGCGCGACGACCGGTCGCCCGGCTCGGGCGGCTGCGGCGGCCCGACTGGCCTGTGGCACAGCCCCTACGACGGCCGCACCCTGACGAACTCCGCCGAGATCGACGTCGACCACGTCGTGCCGCTCGCCAACGCCTGGATCTCCGGGGCCTGGCGGTGGAGCCCGGCCCGCCGCCACGCCTTCGCCCACGACCTCACCCGGCCCGAGCTGGTCGTGGTGAGCGAGGAGGTCAACCTCGACAAGGGCGGCCGCAGCCCGGCCAACTGGCGTCCGCCGGTGCGCGGGTACTGGTGCGCGTACGCCCGCGACTGGATCACCGTGAAGCGCCACTACGACCTGTCGGTCACCCCGAGGGAGAAGGCGGCCCTGCGCGTCATGCTGCATACCTGCTGACAAGCTCGTTGTGGGTGGCCTGGTACGCCCACCGGCAGAGCGTCAAGCCGCGCGGCTACGTCCGCCGCTACTCCGTCTCGCTGGGAGCTGGGATGATGCTGCACGTCGTCTTCGTGATCGTCCTCACGCAGGCCGGCTGGCGCGGCGACCCGGTGGCCGCGCTCGTCGGTGCGGCGGCGGTGGCGACCCCGTTCCTCATCGGTGCGTATGTGGAGAGCCGAGCCGCGTGAACCATCCCCGCCACGATCTCGACGACGTCATCCACTCGCCGGTGCGGATGTCCATCGTCGCCGTGCTGGCGGCGGCCGACGAGGTCGAGTTCGCGTTCGTGCGCGACGCCGTCGAGGTCACCGACCCCACCCTGTCGAAGCAGGTCACCACGCTCGAGAAGGCCGGCTACGTCGAGGTCGTCAAGGGCTACCTGGGCAAACGTCCGCGCACCTGGCTCAAGCTGACCCCCGAGGGCCGCGCCGCGTTCACCCGCCACCTGGCCGCGCTGAAGGCCATCGCCGACGGCGCCGGAATGCCGTGAAAACACGTTAAGGAAGTTTTCAGGACTCGGACGTACCGTCGTTTCCATGACCAAAGGGCCGAAGTCATGGTTGCTCGTCGCGGCCGCCGTGGTCTGGGCCGTGGCGATCACCGCGATGGTCCTCCTCCGCGGCGGCGACGTGCCCGAGGCCGCCGCTCCCAGCCCGTCGCCGTCCCCCTCCGACACCCCGTTGTCCGCCGCCGAGGTCTACCAGACGCTCCTCCCGTCGGTCGTCCGCATCGAGACCAAGCGTGACGGCTCCGACCACGCCAGCATGACCACCTCGGCCATCGGCACCGGCGTCATCGCCAACGCCGACGGCACCATCCTCACCGCCGCCCACGTGGTGGCCGGGGCCTCGTCCATCGAGGTCGCCTACACCGACGGCAGCCGGACCGCCGCCAAGGTCGCGGCCAGCGATGCGGAGAAGGACATCGCGACCCTCCAACCGGAGAAACTCCCCGGCACGCTCGTGCCCGCCACGCTCGGCGGCGGCGCCCAGGTCGGCGACGGCGTCGTCGCGATCGGCAACCCGCTCGGGCTCACCTTCAGCACCAGCGCCGGCGTGGTCTCCGGCCTGGACCGCGAGGTCGCGGGCACCGAAGGCCACATCCAGTTCGACGCGACGGTCAACCCGGGCAGCTCCGGCGGCCCGCTCGTCAACGACCGAGGCCAGGTGATCGGCATCGTCGTCTCCCTCGCGAACCCCACCGACGCCGGCACGTTCATCGGGATCGGCTTCGCCATGCCCATCGGCTCCGCGATCGGCGACGGCCCGGCCCCGCCCCTGTGAGGAAGGACCCTCCCCCGTGAGTTGGAACGACCCCGAGACCGTCCCGTCGGGCCCGATCGAGAAGCTCCTGTACGAGGTCAAGAAGACCATCGTCGGCCAGGACGCCCTCCTGGAGCGTTTGCTGGTGGCGCTGCTGGCGCGCGGGCACGTCCTCGTCGAGGGCGTGCCGGGCCTGGCCAAGACGCTGGCCGTGAAGTCGCTGGCCGAGGCGATGGGCGGCGACTTCCGGCGGGTGCAGTTCACCCCCGACCTGGTGCCCGCCGACATCGTCGGCACCCGCGTCTACCACCAGCCCAGCGGCGAGTTCCAGGTGCAGCTCGGGCCGGTGTTCACCAACCTGCTGCTCGCCGACGAGATCAACCGGGCCCCCGCGAAGGTGCAGAGCGCCCTGCTGGAGGTCATGCAGGAACGCCAGGTCACCATCGGCCGCGAGACCCACCGGGTGCCGAACCCGTTCCTGGTCATGGCGACCCAGAACCCGATCGAGAACGAGGGCGTCTATCCGCTGCCGGAGGCGCAGGTCGACCGGTTCATGATGAAGGTCGTGGTCGGCTACCCGAGCGCGACCGAGGAGTTCGTGGTCGTCGAGCGGGCCCTCACCCGCACGGCCGCCATCCAGAAGATCATCGAGCCCGAGCACCTGAAGGACCTCCAGGAAGAAGCCGACCAGGTCTACGTCGACCCGTCGCTGATCGAGTACTCCGTCCAGCTCGCCCACGCCAGCCGCGACCCCGCCCGCGTCGGCCAGGGCGACCTGGCCCGGTACGTCACCTACGGCGCGAGCCCCCGCGCGTCGATCAACCTGGTGCTCGCGGGCCGCGCGCTGGCCTACATCCGGGGACGGGAGTACGTCGTACCGGAGGACCTCCTCGACCTGGCCCTCGACGTCTTCCGGCACCGGCTGGTGTTGTCGTACGAGGCCCTCTCCGACGACGTGACGGCCGACCTGGTCCTGTCGAAGATCCTGGCCAACCTGCCGGTGCCCAGGCCCGCCGGCCGGGGACGCTGACCGATGGCCACCCCGCCCGACCGGCTGCTGCGCCGCCTGGAGTGGCGGCTGAACAGACGGCTCGACGGCCGGTTGCAGGGCGCCTACCGCACGGTGTGGCGCGGAGCCGGCATCGACTTCACCGACCTGCGCGGCTACCTGCCCGAAGACGACGTGCGGCACATCGACTGGAACGTCACCGCGCGGCTCGACGAGCCCTTCGTGCGCCTCTACACCGAAGACCGCGAGATGACCGCCTGGCTGGTCGTCGACCGGTCGGCCTCGATGCGGGCCGGGAAGACCGAGGCCGCCACCGACCTGGCGGTCAGCATCGCCCGCGTCGTCTCCCGTGGCGGCAACAAGGTCGGGGCCATCCTGTACGACAACACCGAGCACCGCCTGATCCCCCCGCGCGGCGGCCGGGACCAGGTGTTGCGCCTGGCCAAGGACCTGATGCGGGAGACCGCGTTCGCGAAGGCGTCCACCGACCTGGCCGGCATGTTGCGGCTGGCCGCCGCGACGATCCGGCAGCGCAGCCTGGTCGTCGTCATGTCCGACTTCATCGGCGACCCCGGCTGGGAGAAGCCGCTGGGCATGCTGACCCACCGGCACGAGGTCGTGGTGGTCCGCATCGTCGACCCGTCGGAGCTCGAACTGCCCGACCTCGGCCTCATCGTGGTCGAGGACGCCGAGACCGGCGAGCAACTGCTCGTCGACTCCAGCGATCCGCTGCTGCGCGGGCGGCTGGCCGAGCAGGTCGCGACCCGGGAGGCCGAGCTGGCCGCCGCCATGCGCAGGGCGGGGGTCGACGCCCACCGCGTCACGACGGACCATGACCTGGTGGCCACCCTCCTCGGCCTCGTCAACGGACGGAGGGCCCGGTGACCTTCGACCAACCCCTCGTGCTGGCGCTCGCCGTGCTGCTCACGATCGGCGCGGTGGCGGCGTACGTCGCGATCCAGAAACGGCGCACCGCCGCCCTCGCGGCGGCCGGTTTCGCCGGTCTGGCCGGCGGCGGCCTGCGCCGGCACCTCCCCTCCGCCCTCCTCCTCGCCGCCCTGCCGATATTGCTGACCGGGCTGGCCCGCCCGCAGGCCGAGGTGAGCGTGCCGCGCATCTCCGGCACCGTGCTGCTGGCCTTCGACGTCTCCAACAGCATGAAGGCCGACGACGTGCGGCCCTCCCGGCTGGCCGCCGCGCAGGCCGCCGCCAAGGGCTTCGTGGACAAGCAGCCCTCCTCGGTGGACGTCGGCGTCATCCTCTTCGGCGACCAGGCGCTGCTCACCCAGCCCCCGACCGACGACCGCGGCGCGGTGCTGGCCGCGATCGGCCGGGCGGGCGCGAGCGGCGGCACCTCGCTCGGCCGGGCCATCCTCGTCGGCCTCGGCGCCATCACCGGCACGCCGGTCGCCCTGCCGGAAGAGGGGCAGCAGCCGCCGAGCCTCGGCTACTTCCCCGAGGCGACGATCGTCGTCTTCTCCGACGGCCAGGAGACGGGCGGTCCCGACGTCGCGGCGGCGGCCGAACTCGCGGCGGCCTCGGGAGTGCGCGTCCAGACCGTCGGCGTGGGCACGGCCCGGGGCTCGACCGTCGAGGTCGACGGCTTCCGGCTGGCCACCGCCCTCGACGCGGAGCTGCTGTCGTCCGTCGCGCAGCTCACCGGCGGGAAGTACCACGAGGCCGCCGACGCGCAGGCGCTGGCCGCCTCGACCAACGCGATCGACCTGCGGCTCACCATGAAGAAAGAGCCCCTGGAGCTGACCGCACCGTTCGCCGGGGCCGGGCTGCTGCTGCTCACCCTGGGCGGCCTGCTCGGCACCCGCTGGCACGGGAGGATCGTCTGATGTCGCTCAGCTGGCCGCTGGCCCTGCTCGCGCTGCTGGTCGTGCCGTTACTGCTGCTGGCGCGCTGGTTCTTCAACCGCCGCCGCAAGCGCTCCGCGATCGTCGTCTCCAGCGTCGGGCTGATCCGCGCGGCGATCCCCGGCCGCAGCGCGTGGCGGCGGCGGGCGCCGGTCGCGCTGTTCCTCGTCGGCCTGCTGCTGATCGGCTTCAGCCTCACCCGGCCGCAGGCCACGGTGTCGGTGCCGGCCGACAACACCTCGATCATCCTGGCCATGGACGCCTCGGGCTCGATGTGCTCGACCGACGTCGAGCCCAACCGCCTGACGGCGGCCATCGAGGCCGCCCGCGCGTTCGTCGAGCAGAGCGACGACGGCACCCGGATCGGCCTGGTCGCCTTCGCCGGCATCGCCGGCCTGCTCGTCCCGCCGACCACCGACAAAGACCAGCTGCTCGACGCCATCGACGGCCTGCGCACCTCCCGGGGCACCGCGATCGGCCAGGCGATCCTCACCTCGATCGACACGATCGCCGAGTACAACGCCGACGTCGCCGAGACCGGCGTCGACCTGAGCGCCCCGGCGGCCGGTCAGAACGGCTTCGAGCCCGACACGATCGTGGTGCTCACCGACGGCTCCAACACCACCGGCGTCGACCCGGTCACCGCCGCCGAACAGGCCGCCGCCCGCCGCCTGCGGGTCTTCACGATCGGCTTCGGCACGACCGAACCGGCCGCGATGGTGTGCACCGCCGACCAGGTGAGCGGCGACAACTGGCGGGGCGGCGGCGGGGGCTTCGGCCGCTGGGGCGACGACAGCGGCCTGCGCCGCCGCGTCATGCAGATCGACGAGGCGACCCTCACCCAGGTCGCCGACACCACCGGCGGCAAGTACTTCCGCGCCGAGGACGCCGGCCAGCTCACCGACGTCCTGACCGACCTGCCCAGCGAGATCGGCCTGCACGAGGCCGAGCGCGAGACGACGGTCTGGTTCGTCCTGGCCGGCACCCTGCTGACGTTCGCCGGAGTGGGCCTGTCGATGTGGTGGAACCGGGGGCGCCAACCCGTGGCGCGGTGACGCTAGAGTCGGGCGCCATGGCACGGATCACCGAACGGCTCGCCGACCTCGCCAGCGGCGCCTTCCTCACGCAGGCGGTCGTCACCGCGAAGACGGCGCTGTCGGCGCACTTCGTGCGGGTCGACCTCCGGTCCGACCGGTTCCGGTCGGCGTCGTGGACGCCCGGCTGCAAGGTCCAGCTGCGCACCGACCGCGGCCAGATGACGATGCGCACCTACACCCCGTTCGCGTGGGACCCCGCCGAGGGCGCCGTCTCACTGGTCGCCTACCTGCACGGCACCGGCCCGGCCGCCCGCTGGTTCGACCGGGTGAAGCCCGGCGACCCGTGCGAACTGCTCGGCCCACGCCGCTCCATCGACCTGACCGGCGTCGGGTCACGGGTGCTCTTCCTGGGCGACGAGACCAGCGTCGGTCTGGCCGCCGTGCTCGGGCAGACCCCGGGCGTCACCTTCGTGCTGGAGGCCGCCGACCCGGCCGAGTACACCGAGGTGCTGGCCGCGCTCGGGGTGACCGCGACGGTCGTGCCGAAGACCGCCGACCGGCGCGACCTGCTCGCCGCCGCCCGGCCCGACGCCTACGACCTGGTCGTCACCGGCGACGCCGCGACCGTCGGCCCGGTCAGGCGCGACGCCCGCGACTGGACGCCCGCCCCGGGCAAGGTGTTCGGCAAGGCGTACTGGGCCGAGGGCCGTACCGGCCTCGACTAGGTGTTCAGCACGGCCAACACGAGCACCGCCACGATGATCCCCGTCATGACCCCCGCCAGTACCAGCAGCGTCGCCTTCTTCGCCGTGCCCGGCCAGCCGGGCCGGCTCTCGGCGCGGTGGGCGCAGGCGGCGTTCATGCGGTCGATCCGCGTCGCGAAGGCGCGGTCGTTCGTGCGCAACGAGTGTTCGATCTCCGTCAGGATGCGCTGTTCAGCCGCCGACATTCCCATGGGCGTGATCCTTCTCGTGGGGCAACCGGATGCCCGCTACCCCGGAAGAAGGTCTTCTCACACCGCGGTGTGATCGGTCCATTCGTACATGCGCCGGTCGCGGTGGATGACGATCAGGTCGGCCTTCTCGACGCGGACCCGCGCCGGGGGCGCGTCGATCAGCGCGAGCGCGGTGGCGACGGCGGAGTAGGGCACGGCCGCGTTGCTGTAGGCGATCGAGACGTGCGGGACGAACCCTCCCTCGCGCCCCGGCGCCTCCGGCCACACCTCGGCCATCGCCTGCCGGATCGCCAGCCGCACCGCGACGACCGGCGCGGCCGGGACCGGGTCCCACCGCACCGCCTCCCGGGTGATCACCGGCCGGTCCAGTTCGAGGTCGAAGGCGGGCAGCGCCGCCAGCCGCCGGGTGGCCGCCTCGACCATCAGCTTCACCTGCTCGTCGGTGACCTCGTCGACGAACCCGACCTGCTGCATGGTCAGGTGCAGCGACGCGTCGGGCACCGGGTCGAGCTCCGTCAGCCCCGCGAGCCCCTGCCGGTAGACGGCGGCGAGGCGATGTACGTCGGCGGCGTCGCGGAAGGTGAGATGCCAGGCGTACCCCCGCCGCCCCACCCGCCAGCCGGGCCGCCACCACCAGTGGTCGGCCATCCGCTGTTCATCGGTCACGCCGTCCAGTCTCGACCCTGAGTGACCAAACGGCGACCATGGGTCGTCCCGCATAGCGCTTAGGGTGAGAACTGGAGGCGGTGATGAACGACAACCCGATCCTGGTCACCGGCGCGACCGGAAAGACGGGCGCCCAGGTGGTCGGAGACCTGCTCGACAGGGGCCGGCGCGTCCGCGCCCTGGTCCACCGCGACGACGACCGCTCGGCCTGGCTGGCGAAACAGGGCGCCGAGATCGTCACCGGCGACCTGCTCGACATCGACGCCGTCGCCCACGCCCTGGCCGACGTCCGCCGGGCCTATTTCGTCTACCCGATCCGCCCCGGCCTCGTCGAGGCCACCACGACCTTCGCCCAGGCCGGCGCCGAGTCGGGCCTGGAACTGGTCGTCAACATGTCCCAGATCTCGGCCCGCCGCACCGCGAAGAGCGACGCCGCCCGCCAGCACTGGCTCTCCGAGCGCGTCTTCGACTGGGCGCCGGCGGGCGCCGTCCACCTGCGCCCGACGTTCTTCGCCGAGTGGCTGCCGGTGAACTGGCGCTTCATCGACGGCTCCGGCGTGCTCCCCCTGCCCTTCGGCGAAGGCCGGCACGCCCCGATCGCCGCCGCCGACCAGGCCCGCGTGATCGCCGCCATCCTCGTGTCCCCCGACGACCACGTCGGCCACACCTATCCGCTCTACGGCCCGGTGGAGCTCAACCACCACGAGATCGCCGCGGCGATGTCGAAGGAACTGGGCGTCCCGGTCCGCTACGACCCGATCGAGATCGACGCCTTCGCCGAGACGCTGCGCAAGGCCGGCAGCCCGGAACACCTGATCCAGCACCTGTCAGAGGTGGCCCTCGACTACCGGAACGGCGTCTTCGCCGGCACCGACGACCTCATCGAACAGATCACCGGCCGGAAACCCCAAACGGTCGAACAGTACGTAAGGACCAACCGCGACCTGTTCACCGGAGCGGGACCGGCGAACGGCTGATCGCCGTTCAGATCAGGACACGGTTTCCGGCCGGAGCACTTCCTCGCGCAACACCCGCTGGATTTCCGATGAATCGGCGTTGTAGCCCGTCTGACGGCGGAGTTCCTTTCGCACGGCGTCGACGACCACGTCGGAGGAAATGACCTGGGCCAGCACCCGTGGAGAAGTCGCCGCCCGCGCCTTCCAGAGGTCGTCGATGAGCCGGCGCTTGAAGGCTTCCTTCGTGAGGTAGAAAAGCGAATCGGTCTTGGCCGCCAGACCGGCGTCTCCCAGGAGATCCACCTCCAGGGCCAGATCGATGATCACCGGCAGGCCGGCGGTCATGTGATAGACCTGCCAGACCTGCCCGTTCGACAGGATCATCCATTCGACGCCTTCGTTGACGGCGTACATCTGCACTTGGCGCAGGTGCTTGATGTTGAGCTTCTGGCTGCAGCGTTTCACCTCGATGAAGGCGATGAGCTGCTTGTCGATGCGGATGCCGTAGTCGGCGAACTCGCCCTTGACCTGATATTCCGTGGTCAGGTCTTCGTACTTGTCGTAACCGAGCCCCTCACACAGGAAATCCGTGATCAGGAGACGGGTGTCTTGGAGAAGCGCCGTATGGCCGTACGGACACGATCGCGTGCTTCCGTCTCCCATTTCGGGGTCGCCCGCACCGCCGGAGCCTTTTTCGCCGACGCCGCCGGGAGATCGATGGACGCCACCTGCTCGCTCACGGTTTCCACCCTTCGTAGTAGGACAAGGCACGTTAGGCAGAAATAGCGCGACAGCGTGGCGCGATTTGCAATCGATACCGAATCGACTTCTTGATACGACCGCAAAATATGATTTAACCGACATTAGTTATAAATCAACGGACGCGCCTATGATTTCGGCATGGCGTTGCGACCCGTGCAGGTGAACATCAAGGCGCTCGACGCCTCGGCGGTCGGCCGGTTCTGGGCCGAGGCCCTGGGCTGGAGTGCCTACAGTCCCGGCGTGACCACCTACGCCGGGCCGCCGGGTGGCCTGGTCTGGCCCGACCCCGTGTTCGTCGGGGTCGACGTCGTGCCGGTGCCCGAGGGCAAGTCGGCGGCGAAGAACCGGATGCATCTCGATCTCAACCCCACCTCCGTCGCGCGGCTGCTGGATCTCGGCGCGACGCCCGTGGACGTCGGGCAGGGCGAGGTGCCGTGGACGGTGCTCGCCGACCCCGAAGGCAACGAGTTCTGCGTCTTGGAGCCGAGGGAAATCTACCGGGACACCGGGCCCATCGCGGCGATCGTCGTCGACTGCGCCGATCCGCGGGCCATGGCCCGGTTCTGGGGCGAGGCGATCGACTGGACCCTCCTCCGGGTGAGCGACGACCACGCCGTGTTCCGCTCGGCCGCGGGCACGGGTCCGTTCCTCGACTTCTCCCGGACGTCCGAGCCGAAGACCGGGCCCGACCGGGTCCACCTCGATCTGCTGCCCGATCACGACGGGGAGGCGGCGCGACTGCGTGAGCTGGGGGCCGGCGACCTCGACCTCGGTCAGGGCGAGGTCGCGTGGTCGTGCCTGGTCGATCCCGAGGGGCACGAGTTCTGCGTGCTGCGTCCTTAGGAGCAGCGGCCGAACATCTGCACGTAGGTCATCGCCGGGGTCGCCGACACCGACGGGTCGGCGCTGCCGTAGGCGGCCCGGGTGTACATCTCGGTGTAGCCCGGTGTGAGGATGGTCGCGCGGTGCGGGGGGCTGCCCATCCACCAGGTCACGGCGGCGCGGGGGGTGACGGAGGCGCGGCCCCAGCCCAGGTAGGCGTTCTCGGCCACCGCCCACGAGGTGCCGTTCCGGCAGTAGCCGGCCGCCTTCGCGCGGGCCGCCGGGTCGGTGCCGGTCTCCGGGTTGATGTGGACGTCGCAGCGCGACGGGTCCGACTTGAGCGGCGTGCAGTCGCCGACCTGGGCGACCGTGCCCCACCAGCGGATGCGCACGGCGGCGGCGGCCTCCTTGGAGGCGGCGGCGCGCAGCGGCACCTGCCTGCCGCCCAGGCCGATGTACCGCTTCACCGGCTGGAGGCCCCGGGCGGTGCGCTCGGCGTTGACCAGGCAGAGCACCGACTTCTCGATCTTGCTGGTCTGCATCAGGTGGTCGTAGCGGCCCCGGGCGGTGTCGGGGAAGGCGGACTTCTCGCGGTAGACGAGGTCGGCGTCGGCGCAGGGGGCGGCGGTGTTCGCCAGCGCGGGCGAGGCGGGGACGGCCAGCGCGGCCAGCACACCGAGGAGGACGAGACTTCTCATGGGCCGAGCGTGCGCCGGTGTCCTTGCCGGCCGCTTGAGTACGCCTTTACTCAACTAGCCTCTCGTTGTGCTCGACTGGGATCACAACGCCTACTACCACCGGCTGCTGCTCGGCCACCTGCCGCCGGACCCCTCAAGGGTGCTGGACGTCGGCTGCGGCACCGGGGGCTTCGCCGCCGAACTGGCCGCCCGCGCCGCCCACGTGGACGCCCTCGACCGCTCCCCCGAGATGATCGAGCAGGCCGCCAAACGCGACCTCGGCAACGTCTCCTGGGTTCTCGGCGACGTGCTGACCGACCCGCTGCCGGGCCGCGACTACGACGGGATCTTCTCGATCTGCGCCCTGCACCACATGCCGCTGCGCGAGGTGCTGCCGATCCTGTCGGCGGCCCTGCGGCCCGGCGGGGTGCTCGCGGCCATCGCGCTGCCCCGGCTCGACCTGTTCAGGGAGTCGCACGTCGAACTCGCGGCGGCGGCCGGGCACCGGGCCCTCGGGGCGGCGTACCTGACGAGACGGCGGTTGAACGGCGGCGGCGGGTTCTTCGCCAAGGAGCCGGCGCACGACGCCATGCCCATGGTGCTGAACCCGCCGCTGACCACCCGCGAGGTCGCCCGCGAAGCCGCCGTTGTGCTGCCCGGTGTGCGGGTGCGGCGGCTCGTCTTCTGGCGTTATCTCCTGACCTGGGAGAAGCCGGCCGGCTGAGTCACTCGCCCAGCGCGGCCAGGAGCTGGTCTTTGGTCATCGAGCTGTAGCCCTCGATGTTCTTCTCCTTGGCCTGTTCGAGCAGTTCCTCCTTGGTGCGGCCGCGCGGCTTCGGCGGCCTGGCCAGGTCCGCCGCCTTGGCCTCGCTGAACACGCGGCCCAGCCGGACCAGCTTGTCGCCCGGCACGGCCTTGGCGAGGACGGGGAGGATGTCGCTCTCCTCCTCCTCGACGTGGTGCTTGACGGCCTTCTCCATCTGCTCCAGAACCGAGGCGAACTCCGCCTTGTCGGGATCGGCCGCCATCAGCGCGGCCAGCAGTTCCTCGGCCTCGTGATGCTCCTCGGTGCCGTGGTGCACCTCGCCCCGTTCGCTCGGCGCGGCCTGGGCCAGCGCGGCGTAGACGTGGGCCTCCTCGGCGCGGGCGTGCGCGACGAACTTGGCGGCCAGTTCGGCCACCAGCGCGGGGCGGTTCTCCCGCTCGGCCTTGAGCTTCGCGAAGAGCTGCTCGACGTC
Organism: Herbidospora sakaeratensis; assembly: GCF_001570525.1. Classification (GTDB taxonomy): domain Bacteria; phylum Actinomycetota; class Actinomycetes; order Streptosporangiales; family Streptosporangiaceae; genus Herbidospora; species Herbidospora sakaeratensis. Next base: position 116,054 of record NZ_BBXC01000010.1, on the reverse strand, counting down.
GCGGTGGTCGGCCAAGATCAGGTCGATGACGGTCTGGCTCATCTCGTCTCCAGAGTGCGAAGAGGGTCAGTCGGTGGTGAGGGCGTCCATCAGGTCGCCGACCGTGGCGTCGGGCACGGCCCGGGCGACGTCGGCCAGGGCGACCATGCCCACCAGGGTGTGCCCGTCGATCACGGGCAGCCGGCGGACCTTGTGGGAGCCCATCGTCCGCAGGACCTCGCGGGCGTCGTCGTCGGCGCCGATGGTGACGACCTCGGCGCCGCCCAGCTCACCGGCCAGGCACGACTTCGGGTCGCGGCCCTGGGCGATGACCTTCACCACGATGTCGCGGTCGGTCAGCATGCCCTGGAGCCGGTTGTCCTCGCCGCAGATCGGCAGCGAGCCCACGTCGAGGCTGAGCATCTTCTCGGCCGCCTCGGCGATGGTCTGGTCGGAGTTCACACACTCCGCGTTCGGGGTCATGATCTCACGTGCGGTGGTCATGGCCTCTCCTTCCGTCAGGGCCCCGCTGCCCCTCTGACGGCGGTTGAAAAGCGAGCGCCGCCTCGACCGCCGCCGGGAGATCGGCGGCGACCCGCTCGGCCGCCCGGATCTCGCCGATCTTCGTGACGGCCGTGGGCACCAGGATGCCCCGCGCCCCGGCGGCCCGCGCCGCCTCCATGTCACGGCCGATGTCGCCGATCACCACGCACTCGGCGGGCGGCACCCCCAGCCGCCGCGCGGCCGACAGGACCATGCCCGGCGCCGGTTTCCGGCAGGGGCAACCGTCGCCCTCGCCGTGGACGCAGACCTCCCACACGTCGAACGGGCCGAGGAGTTCCTCCACCCGATCGTTGACTTCCCGGAGTTCACGGAGAGTGATGAGGCCCCGGGCCACCCCCGACTGGTTGGTGATCACTCCGATCGGCACGCCCGCCGCCCGCAGGCGATCGAGGGCGGCCCGCGCGCCGGGCATCGGGAGCACACGTTTGGCGTCGTTGTTGTAGGGGAGGTCGACAATCAGGGTCCCATCCCGGTCGAACAGAATCGCGCGCATGATCTCGCGCTACCCATGACGCCGGCCGGGGATGTCAACGCCGCCAAACCAGGTGCGGTCGTTTCCGACGCCGGTGAAGCGCTACTCGGAGGAGCGCTTCTCGAGTGGTGTTCTCCACGCGAAAGCGGGTCCCATGAGATTTCTGGGAATCAACGCGATCTTCCATGACCCTTCGGCCGCGCTGGTGGTGGACGGGCGTACCGTCGCCGCCGCGGAAGAGGAGCGATTCAGCAGGAGGAAACACGGCAAACGTCCACTGGCGTTCTCGGCCTGGGAGTTGCCGGAGACGGCGGCCGCCTGGTGCCTGGAGAAGGCCGGGCTGCGGCCGGAGGACCTCGACGGGGTGGCCTATTCCTACGATCCGGCCCTGGTGGTGGACGGCGGGCCCGGCCAGGACGGGGCCTGGGAGATGCTGCGCACCGCCTACGCCGTGCGGGCCCCCGCCTTCTTGGCGACCGCGTTGCCGGGGCTCGACCCCGCGCAGGTGAAGTTCGTCCCCCACCACATCGCCCATGCCGCCTCGGCCGGGCTGGCCGCGCCGTTCGGCGACTGCGCCGTGCTGGTCTGCGACGGCCGCGGCGAGGCGGTCTCCCACCTGGCGGGCGCCTACCGCGACGGCGAGCTGACCGTGCTGGCGAGCCAGGCGTTGCCCCATTCCCTCGGGCTCATGTACGAGGACGTCACCGACCACCTCGGCTTCCTGCGCTCCAGCGACGAGTACAAGGTCATGGCGATGGCCTCCTACGGCACGCCGAAGCACCTGCCCGCGCTCCGCGACCTGATCGGCGCGACCGGCGACGGCGGCTTCCACGTCGGCCCGATCGACTGGAACGTCTTCGCCAAGCAGGTGCCGCGCGGCGGCGCCTGGAACGGCGAGCACGCCGACCTGGCGGCCAGCGTCCAGGCCCGGCTGGAGGAGGTGCTGCTCGACCTGGCCGCGTGGTTGCACGACCGCACCGGCCTCGACCGGCTCGCCCTGGCCGGCGGGGTGGCGCTGAACTGCGTGGCCAACACCCGCCTGTTCGAGCGGAGCCCGTTCCGCGAGGTGTGGGCCCAGCCGGCGGCCGGCGACTCGGGCACCGCCCTGGGCGGCGCCCTCCACCTGGCCAAGACCTACGGCGACCCGGTCGCCCCGATGCCGGGGGCCGACCTGGGCCGCGGCTTCACCGACGCCGAGCTGGCGGCCTGGCTCGACGTCGCCCAGATCCCCTATTCCCGCCCGCCCGACATCGCGGTGGCGGTGGCCGACGCCCTCGCCCAGGACCGGATCGTGGCCTGGTTCCAGGGCCGCAGCGAATACGGCCCCCGCGCGCTGGGCCGCCGTTCGCTGCTGGCCCACCCCGGCAATCCGCGCAACACCGAACGGCTCAACGACGTGAAGGGCCGGGAGCAGTTCCGGCCGGTCGCGCCCATGGTGCTGGAGGGCCGGGCCGCCGAGATCTTCTCGCGGGGGCCGGTGCCCAGCCCGTACATGCTGTTCGTGCACGACGTCGCCCCCGTGTGGCGCGACCGGATCCCGGCCGTGGTGCACGTCGACGGGACGGCCCGCATCCAGACGGTGTCGGCGGGGCGCGACCCGCTCATGGCGGCCGTGCTGAACGCCTTCGAGTCGCTGACCGGGCTGCCCGTGGTGGTCAACACCTCGCTGAACACGGCCGGGCGGCCCATGGTCGACGATCCGCGCGACGCCCTGGAGTGTTTCGGGTCGGCGCCGGTCGACGTGCTGGCCATCGGGCCGTTCCTGGTGCGGAGGTCGGTATGAGCGACCCGGAGATCACCGTGGTGATCCCGACCGTCGGCCGCGACACGCTGCGCGCGGTCGCCGAGGCGGTGCCGGAGGGGTTCCCGCTCGTCGTGGTCGACGACCGGCCGTGGCGGCGCACCGACCGGCTGCCCGTCGGGGAGCCGTCGGCGACGCTGGTCATCCTGCCCTCGGGCGGACGCGGCCCGGCGGCGGCCCGGAACCAGGGGTGGCGTGCGGCCTCGACGGAATGGGTCGTCTTCCTCGACGACGACGTGCTGCCGGGGCCCGGCTGGGCCGACAAGATCGGCGACGACCTGCGCGGCCTGCCGCCGGAGGTGGCGGGCTCGCAGGCCCGGATCGTGGTGCCGCTCGACAAGGGCCGGCCGCCGACCGACGCCGAACGTAACACCCTGGGCCTGACCACGGCCCGGTGGATCACCGCCGACATGGCGTTCCGGCGCAGCGCGCTGGCCGCCGTGGGCGGCTTCGACGAACGTTTCCCCCGCGCCTACCGCGAGGACGCCGACCTGGCCCTGCGGCTGACCTCGGCCGGCCACCGGCTGGTGACCGGCCGGCGGACCACCGTCCACCCCGTCAGGGACGAGGGGTTCTGGGCGAGCCTGCGACGGCAGCGCGGCAACGCCGACGACGCGCTGATGCGCCGGATCCACGGCCCCGGCTGGCGGGCCCGCGTCGGCGGGCCCGGCCGGTTGGGCGACCACGCGCTGACGACGGCGCTCGGCCTGGCCGCCGCCGCGCTGGCCTGTCGCGGCCACCGGGCCGCCTCCCTGACGGCGTTCGCGGGCTGGGCGGCGCTGACCGCCCGGTTCGCCTGGAGCCGGATCGCGCCGGGGCCGAGAACACCCTCGGAGGTGCTGCGCATGGCCGCGACCAGCGTGCTGATACCGCCCGCCGCCTGCCTGCACCGGCTGGGCGGCGAACTGCGGGTCCGAGTGAGAGGGGGAGGCGCGTGCATCCGCACCTGAACGATCTGACCGCCACGCTGAACCGGCTGGAGCACGAGACGGCCCGGGTCCGTGTGTGGGGCCGCAAGCTGGCCGGTGTCCTGAACGACGGGGGACGCCTGCTGGCCTGCGGAAACGGCGGCTCGGCGGCCGAGGCGCAACATCTGACCGCCGAACTCGTCGGCCGCTTCCGGGCCGACCGCCGGCCGTACGCGGCCATCGCCCTGCACGCCGACACCTCGTCGACCACGGCGATCGTCAACGACTACGGCCCGGAGGAGGTCTTCGCCCGCCAGGTGCGGGCGCACGGACGCCCCGGCGACGTGCTGCTCTCGTTGTCGACCAGCGGGACCAGCCCCAACGTGCTGGCCGCCACCCACGCCGCCCGCGACGCCGGCCTGATGACCTGGGCGCTGACCGGCCCGCCGCCCAACGACCTGGCGACCCTCTGCGACGACGCGATCCCGGTCCCGTCGGGCAGCCCGTGCGTCGTCCAGGAGGTCCATCTGGTGCTGGTGCACCTGCTCTGCGAGGCGATCGAGGAGGCCCTGCCGTGACCGGACCTCTGGTCGTCATCGGCGACACCCTGCTGGACTGCGATCTCGACGGGCGCAGCGACCGGGTCGCGCCCGACTCCGGCGCGCCCGTCGTCGAGGACGCCTCGGAGCGCGTGCGGCCGGGCGGGGCCGGGCTGGCCGCGCTGCTGGCGGCGGCCGACGGCATGCAGGTCGTGCTGGTCACGCCGCTCGGCGACGACCCGGACGGCCGCCTGCTGCACCGCCTGCTGGCCCGGCACGTGATGGTCGTCCCGCTGCCCATGCGCGGCACGACCGTGCGCAAGACCCGGATCAGGGTGGGCGGCGCGACGCTGGCCCGGCTCGACTCCGGCGACGGCGTGGCCGGCGACCTGACCGGCCGGGCGCTGCCGGTGTTGCGCCGCGCGGGGGCGATCCTCGTCTCCGACTACGGGCGCGGCGCCGCCGACCTGGTCGCGAAGCTGCTGCCCGGCCTGGCCGCCGGGCCCGTGGTGTGGGACCCGCACCCGCGCGGCCCGCTGCCGCCCGAGTGCACGATGGTGACCCCGAACCTGGCCGAGACGACCGCGCTGACCGGTTCCGGCGAGCCCGCCGAGGCGGCCCGCCGCCTGCTGGCCATGCTCGGCGGAGAGGCGGTGGCGGTCACCCTCGGGGCCGAGGGCGCCCGGTTCCACTCCGGCGACCGGGGTTTCCACGTGCCCGTGCCCGAGCCGGTCACCAGCGGCGACACCTGCGGCGCGGGCGACCGGTTCGCCACGGCGGCGGCCGCCGCGCTGCTCGGCGGGGCGACCTGCGCAGAGGCGGCCGTGGCGGCGACCACGGCGGCCACCGCGTTCGTGTCGGCCGGCGGCGTCGCGAGCGTGCCCGCCGCGCCGCCGGAGGGCGACGCCGACGTGCTGCGCCGGGCCGACAGGGTGCGCCGCGCGGGCGGCCGGGTGGTCGCCACCGGCGGCTGCTTCGACCTGCTGCACGCCGGGCACGTCAGCCTGCTGCGCCGCGCCCGCGAGCTCGGCGACCTGCTGGTCGTCTGCCTCAACTCCGACCTGTCGGTCCGCCGCCTCAAGGGCAAGGGCCGCCCGGTCTCCCGGCAGGACGACCGGATGGCCGTGCTGACCGCGCTGGAGGACGTCGACGGCGTCGTCGTGTTCGACGAGGACACCCCGGCCGAGGTCATCCGTGCCCTGCGGCCCCACGTGTGGGTCAAGGGCTCCGACTACGGCGGCCGGGTGCTGCCCGAGTCGGCGGTGCTGGCCGACGTCGGCGCCGAACTGGTGCTGCTCGACACGGTGCCCGAACGCTCCACCACCCGGCTCATCACGGCCGCCGCCCGACGGCCCGATCTCTGGAAGGAACGTCGATGCTGGGAAACATCCTGATCACCGGAGGCGCGTCCGGCCTCGGGCTGGCCACCGCGCGGGCCGTCGCCAAGGCGGGCGGACGGCCGCTGATCATCGACCGCGCCGTGCCGGAGGACTTCGAGCACGTCCGCGCCGACCTGGCCGACGGCCAGGCGACCGAGGCGGCCGTCCGGTCGCTGGCCCAGCAGGCGGGCGGGCTCGACGGCGTCTTCACCGCCGCCGGGACCGACGCCTGCGGCGCGCTCGCCGACGTGCCGGCCGGCACGTGGGAACGGGTCGTGCGGGTGAACCTGCTGGGCACGGCCGCCGTGGTGCGGGCCGCGCTGCCGTTTCTGATCGAGAGCCGGGGACGGGTGGTGACCTGCGCGTCCACGCTCGGGATCAAGGCCGTCGGCGACGCCACGGCCTACTGCGCGAGCAAGTTCGGCGTCGTCGGGTTCACCCGGGCGCTGGCGGCCGAGCTGGCCGGGACGGTGGGCGTGACGCTGCTGATCCCCGGCGGCATGAGCACCGCTTTCTTCGACGGCCGCCCCGAACAGTACAAACCCGGCCCGGACGCCCAGCTCAACCGCCCCGAGGACGTCGCCGAGACGGTCGTGTTCGTGTTGTCCCAGCCGTCCGGGTGCGAGGTGCGCGAACTGGTCGTCTGCCACTCGATGGAGACGTCGTGGCCCTAGACCTGCTGGTGCTGCGCGGCCTGGGGCTCGGCGACCTGCTCACCGGGCTGCCCGCGCTGCGCGCCCTGCGGCGGGCCTTCCCCCGCCACCGGCTGGTGCTGGCGGCGCCCGAGACGTACCGGGAACTGCTGGGCGGGGAGGCGGACGCGTGGCTCGACGTGCGCGGGCCCGGTCCGGTTCCGGTGACCGGCTGCGACGTCGCGGTCAACCTGCACGGCCGGGGGCCCGAGAGCGTCGCGGCGCTGCGCGCGGCCGGGCCCCGCCTGCTGATGAGCCACACGGCCGGGCCGCCCTGGAACCCGGCCGCGCACGAGGTGGCCCGGTGGTGCGACCTGCTCGGCTGGTACGGCGTGCCCGCCGACCCGGCCGACCTCCGGCTCGGCCCGCACGAGGGCGGCGGGCCGATCGTCGTCCACCCCGGCGCGGCCTTCGCGGCCCGTCGCTGGCCGGCGGAGCGGTTCGCCGAGGTGGCCGCCGCGCTGACCGCGGAAGGACGGCCCGTGGTGGTCACGGCCGGGCCGGGCGAGACCGACCTGGCCGCGCGGGTCGCGGGAGACCTGCCGGTTCTGACGCCCACCCTGCCGGAATTGGCCGAGTCGGTGCGCCGGGCTCAGCTGGTGATCTGCGGCGACACCGGCGTGGCCCACCTCGCCGCCGCCTACGGCACCCCGTCGGTGGTGCTGTTCGGCCCCACGTCCCCGTCGTCGTGGGGGCCGCCGCCGGGGCCGCACCGGGTCATCTGGCACGGCCGCACCGGCGACCCGCACGGCCGCGTGCCCGACCCCGGGCTGCTGGAGATCACGGTGACCGAGGTGCTGGGCGCGGCCCGGGACCGGCTGGAGGTGAGCGTCGCATGAGGACCGTCGTGACCGGCGGGGCCGGGTTCCTCGGCTCCTACCTGTGCGAACGGCTGCTCGACCGGGGCGACGAGGTGGTCTGCCTCGACAACCTGCTCACCGGCGACCCCGAGAACGTCGCCCACCTGATGGAGCGGCCGGGTTTCCGGATGGTCGACTGCGACGTGACCGAGTTCCTGCACGTGTCGGGACCGGTCGACCTGGTGCTCCACTTCGCCTCGGCCGCCTCCCCGGCCGACTACCTGGCCTATCCCGTCGAGACCCTCAAGGTCGGCAGCACCGGCACCCTCCACACGCTGGGCCTGGCCAGGGAGAAGGGCGCCCGGTTCGTGCTGGCCTCCACCAGCGAGGTCTACGGCGACCCGCTGGAGCACCCGCAGCGGGAGGACTACTGGGGCAACGTCAACCCGGTCGGCCCCCGCAGCGTGTACGACGAGGCCAAGCGGTTCGGCGAGTCGCTGACCACCGCCTACGGCCACGCCCACGACATGGACACCGCGATCGTCCGCATCTTCAACACCTACGGGCCGCGCATGCGCCCCCACGACGGCCGCGCCATCCCGACGTTCATCCGCCAGGCCCTGGCCGGGGAGCCGATCACGGTCACCGGCAGCGGCGAGCAGACCCGCTCGATCTGCTACGTCGACGACACGGTCGACGGCGTGCTCGCCCTGGCCGACAGCGACTTCGCCGGGCCGGTGAACATCGGCAACCCGGCCGAGACGACCATGACCGAGCTGGCCAGGGAGATCCGCGACCTGGCCGGGTCGTCGTCCCCGATCGTCCACGTCGACCGTCCGGTCGACGACCCGCACCGGCGCTGCCCGGACACCTCGCTGGCCGCCGCCCGGCTCGGCTGGCGGCCGGCGGTGCCGGCCACGGCCGGGCTGCGCCGCACGATCCGCTGGTTCGCGGAGGAACGGGAGCCGACGAAGGGATCGACGAGGGGATCGACGAGGGGATGAGCGCACACGTGCTGCTGGCGCGCCTCGACAGCGTCGGGGACGTGCTGCTGACCGGCCCGGCGGTCCGCGCCGTGGCGGCGGGGGCCGGCCGGGTGACCCTGCTGGCGGGCCCGCGCGGCCGGTCGGCCGCCGACCTGCTGCCGGGCGTCGACCGGGTGCTGGAGTGGCCGGCGCCCTGGATCGAGCCCGAACCCGACCCGGTCGACCCCGAGCACCTGCGGCTGCTGGTCAAGATGGCCGACGACGTCGACCGGGCGCTGATCTTCACCTCGTTCCACCAGTCGCCGCTGCCGCTGGCGCTGCTGCTGCGGATGGCCGGGGTGCCGTGGATCGGCGCGATCAGCGACGACTACCCGGGCTCGCTGCTCGACCTGCGGCACCGGGTGCCCGACGACCTCCCCGAGGCCGAACGCGCCCTCAGCCTGACGACGGCGGCCGGATATCCGCCGCGCGGCTTCCACCTGGCGGTGCGGCGGCCGCTGCCCGAGCCGGACCTGCCGCCGGGGTACCTCGTCGTCCACCCGGGCGCCTCGGTGCCCGCGCGGGCGTGGCCGCCGGGGCACTGCGCCGGGCTGGTCGACCTGCTCGCCCGGCACGGCCATCCGGTGGTGGTGACCGGCTCGCCGGGCGAACGCGGGCTCACCGCCCGCGTCGCCGGGCGGCACGGCGTCGACCTCGGCGGGCGAACCACCCTGGAGGAGCTGGCCGGGGTGCTGGCCGGGGCCCGGGTCGTGGTGGCCGGGAACACCGGACCCGCCCACCTGGCCGCCGCCGTCGGCACGCCCGTGGTGTCGTTGTTCGCGCCGACGGTGCCCGCCGTCCGGTGGGCGCCCTACGGCGTGCCGTACCGGCTGCTCGGCGACCAGCACGCCGCCTGCGCCGGGACCCGGGCCACGGTCTGCCCGGTCGCCGGGCACCCGTGCCTGAGCTCGGTGGTCCCGGCCGAGGTGTACGCGGCGATCGAGGAGGTCCGGCGATGAGGATCCTGGCCTGGCACGTGCACGGCTCCTGGATGACGGCGTTCGTGCACGGCCCGCACGACTACCTGGTCCCGGTCACCCCCGACCGAGGCCCCTACGGCCGGGGCCGCGCCCGCACCTACGACTGGCCCGCCAACGCCCGCGAGGTCGCCCCCGAGCGGCTGCGCGACGAACCCGTGGACGTCGTCGTCCTGCAGCGCCCCGACGAGCTGGAGCTGGCCCGCCGCTGGCTGGGCCGCGACGTGCCGTGGGTGTACGTCGAGCACAACACCCCGCCCGATGTGCAGACCCGCCACCCCATGGCCGACCGGGGCGGGCCGCTCGTGCACGTCACCCACTTCAACCGTCTCTTCTGGGACAACGGCCGGGCCGCCGCCAGGGTGATCGAGCACGGCGTCCCGGACCCCGGGAGGCGGTACACCGGCGAGCTCCCCAGAGCCGCCGCCGTGATCAACGAGCCGGTCCGCCGGACCCGCGTGGCCGGCACCGACCTGCTGCACCTCTTCTCGCCCGTGGACGTCTTCGGCATCGGCACCGAGGCGCTGGAGAACGGCCAGGGCGACCTCCCCCACGACCGCATGCTGACCGAGCTGGCGCGGCGGCGGGTCTACGTCCACCCGTACCGATGGACCTCGCTCGGCCTGTCGCTGCTGGAGGCCATGGCCCTCGGCATGCCCGTCGTCGCGGTCGCCTCGACCGAGGCCGGGGAGGCGGTGCCGCCCGGGGCGGGCGTGTTGTCCACCGACCCCGGCCGGCTCGCCGAGGCGGCGCGGCAGTTCGCCGCCGACCCCGATCTCGCCCGCCACACGGGTGAGGCGGCCCGTGCGGCGGCCCTCGGCCGCTACGGACTCGACCGGTTCCTCGCCGACTGGGACCGGCTGCTCAAGGAGGTGGTGCGATGAGGATCGCGATGGTTTCGGAGCACGCCAGCCCGCTGGCCGGGCTGGGCACCCCGGACGCGGGCGGCCAGAACGTGCACGTGGCGGCCTTGGCCACCGCGCTCGCGGCGCTCGGCCACGAGGTCACCGTCTACACCCGCAGAGACGATCCCGGCCTGCCCGAACGGGTGCCGCTCGGGCCCGGCGTCACGGTCGCCCACGTGCCCGCCGGGCCGCCGGCGCCGATCCCGAAGGACGACATCCTGCCGTGGGTGCCCGACTTCGCCTCCTGGTTGCGGGAGCAGTGGGCCTTCGAGCGCCCGGACGTGGCGCACAGCCACTTCTGGATGAGCGGCCTGGCCACCCTCGGCGCGGCCGGGCGGCTGGGCGTGCCGGTCGCGCACACCTTCCACGCGCTGGGCACGGTCAAGCGCCGCCACCAGGGCCCGGCCGACACCAGCCCGGCCGAGCGCATCGCCGCCGAGACGGCCATCGGGCGCGCCGCCGACGTGATCGTCTCGACCTGCCCCGACGAGGTCGACGAACTGGCCCGGATGGGGGTGCCCCGCCACCGTGCCCGCGTGGTGCCGTGCGGGGTCGACCTCGGCCTGTTCCGTCCCGGCGTGCCCGGTACGCGCCCGGTGCGGCCGAGGTTGTTGTCGATCGGGCGGCTCGTGCCGCGCAAGGGCGTCGACACGGTGGTCCAGGCGCTGCCGTACGTGCCGGAGGCCGATCTGGTCGTCGGCGGCGGCCGGCCCGCCGGCGAGCTCGACCACGACGAGGAGGCGATCCGGCTGCGGGCCGAGGCCGACCGCGTCGGCGTGGCCGACCGGGTGACCTTCACCGGCCAGGTGGCGCGCGACGACGTGCCGGGCCTGATGCGCTCGGCCGCCGCCGTGGTCTGCGTGCCCTGGTACGAGCCCTTCGGCATGGTCGTGCTGGAGGCGATGGCCTGCGGGGTGCCGGTGATCGCCTCGGCGGTCGGCGGCCAGAAGGACACCGTCGTCAACGAGGTGACGGGCCTGCTGGTGCCGCCCCGCCGGCCGACGGCCGTCGCCGCGGCGGTCCGGCGGCTGCTGGACGACCCCCTGCAGAGCGACTCCTTCGGGATCGCCGGAGCCGACCGGGCCGCCACCCGCTACGGCTGGGACCGGGTGGCGCGCGACACCGTCGCCGCCTACGCCCAGGCGATGCGCCGCGTGGAACGCACGGCCTCATGAGCGGCGCCTCGACCGCGGTCGTGGTGATGGACGTGCTCAACGCCTACGACCACGAGGACGCCGAGACGCTGGCCGCCAACGTGGAGAAGACGATCGGGCCGATCGTCCGGCTGATCGACAAGGCCCGGCGGGCCGACGTGGAGCTGATCTTCGTCAACGACAACCACGGCGACTTCAGCGCGACCCGCGACGACCTGATCCGGCGCGCGCTGGCCGGCCGGCGTCCCGACCTGGTCGAACCGCTGGTGCCGCCGGGGAACTTCGCGTTCCTGCCGAAGGTGCGCCACAGCGTCTTCTACGGCACCCCGCTGGAGTACGCGCTCAACCGCGAACACGTCGAGACGGTCGTCCTGGCCGGCCAGGTGACCGAGCAGTGCGTGCTCTACAGCGCGCTCGACGCCTACGTGCGCGAGTTCTCGGTCAGGGTCGCCGTCGACGGAGTGGCGGCCATCCACGACGACCTCGGCGCCGCGGCCCTGCGCATGATGGAGCGGAACATGCGGGCCGACCTGCTCCCGGCCACCGACTGCCTGTGACGGAGATCCTCATGCGAGACGACGTGCTGCACGCCCTGGCCGACGAAGCGGCGGCGATGCCGGGCGGGTGCGGGGCGACGATGGCGGTCTGGCCGCGCCCCGGCGCCGAGACCGTGCTGGTCGCCTCCCACCCCGAACTCGGGGAACTCGTCGAGCTGGAACACTTCCTCGGCGACGGCCCCGGCCTCGCCGCCCTGCGCTCGGAGCGGCCGGTGGCCGTGCCCGACCTCGGCCGCGACCCCCGCTGGGTCAGGTTCGGGCGGGAGGCCCTCGCGCGCGGCCTGCGCGGCTGTGTGGCGGCCTCGGGCCACGGCCCCGGGGTGACCGCGGTGGTCACCGTCTACGGCCTGCGCCCGGGGGAGCCCGACGAGTCGGCGGCCCCGTTCGCCGAGACCCTGGCCCGGCAGGCGGCCCGGTTGTCGACCTTCGCCGACGCCCAGGAGCGGCAGTCGCGGGAGGTCCGCCAGCTCCGCGAGACCATGGAGGGCAGGGAGACGATCGAGCAGGCCAAGGGCATGATCATGCAGGCGCTCGGGGTCGACGCCGAACAGGCCTTCGCCGAGTTGCGCCGCACCTCCCAGAACGCCCACCTGAAGCTCAGAGACGTGGCCGAACGCCTCATCGCCCGGGAGATCTAGAGCTTGCGGGTGTCGCGGGGCTCGACGTAGGGCTCCTGGTCGGCGGGCTGCCCGGCGGCGATCGCGCGGCCCCGGGCGATCTCCGCGTCGAACTCGACCCCGAGCAGAATGGCGATGTTGGTGATCCACAACCAGATGAGGAACACCACGACCCCGGCCAGCGTCGCGTACGTCTTGCTGTACGACCCGAAGTTGGCGACGTAGAAGCCGAACAGGCCGGAGGCTGCGATCCAGCCGATGACCGCCACGGTGCTGCCGGGCGTGATCCACCGGAAGCCCGGGTGCTCGACGTTGGGCGCGAACCAGTAGAGCAGCGCCAGCACGAAGATGAAGACGACCACCAGCACCGGCCACTTGGCGATGTTCCAGACGGTCAGCCCGGTGTCGCCGATGCCCAGCACCCGTCCGGCCTGCTCGGCCAGGCCGCCGGTGAACACCACGGCGACGGCGCCGGCGGCCATCATCACGACCAGCACCGCGGTGATGCCCAGGCGGAGCGGCAGGGTCTTCCAGATGGGGCGGCCCTCGGGCATCTCGTACATGATGTTGGCGGCCCGCATGAACGCCCCGACGTAGCCCGACGCCGACCAGAGCGCCACGGCGAGCCCGATGACGGTGGCGATCCCGGCCGCGCCCCGGCTGTCCTGCAGCGACTGGAGCACCGTGTCGATGATCTGCCGGGCCGGGCCGGGCGCGATGGCGGCGAGGTTGTCGGAGATCGGCTGCGTGGCCGACTGGCCGAACAGGCCCAGCAGCGAGACCACGGCCAGCAGGGCCGGGAAGATCGACAGGATCGCGTAATAAGTCAGCGCCGCGGCCCAGTCGGCGATCTTGTCTTCCTGGAACTCCGCCACCGTGCGCCGGAGCACCTGCCACCAGGAGCGTCTGAGCACTTGCGTGGGGCGGTCGGGCACCTGGGGCTCGGTCATGGACCTCCGCTACCCGGAGCCTTCGCGAGCAGTCGTTCCATCAGCGCCTTGGGCTCGGCGACCGTCACCGTGAGGCCGGGATGGCGCAGCGGCCCGATCGGGCGGCGGAACCGGAGGCAGAGGCCCTGCCGGGTGCTCGTGCCGAAGGTCAGCCCCCGGTCGGCGAGCGAGACCCGGGGCCCGATGGCCTTGATCGCCGAGTAGGGCCCGCTCAGCTCCACCCCGGCCAGGTTGGCGAGGTCGGTGGCCGCCTTCCAGGGCCCGAACGCCACCCGGATTCCGTCGTCGGTCACCTCCACCCGGCACGTTTCGGGGCGGATCCCGATGAACCCCAGGAACCGGCGGTAGCGGTCGTCGAATTCGAAGGAGAACACGTCATTGGTCATGAATCAGCCCTACCCGGGATCAGGGAGACGTCCCGGGGCAGGGGAAGCTCATGAAGGCACTGGTCATCAACTGCACGCTCAAGCCGTCGCCCGCGCCGTCCAACACCCAGGCGCTCGCCGACGTCGTCATCGCCGAACTCGGCCGGAGGGGTGTGGAGGTCGAGACGGTACGCGCGGTCGACCTGAACCTGCTGCCCGGCGTCGAGACCGACATGGGGCCGGGCGACGACTGGCCCGCCGTCCACGCCAAGGTGCTGGAATCGGAGATCGTCGTCATCGCCACCCCGACCTGGGTCGGGCATCCGTCGTCGGTCGCCCAGCGGGTGATCGAGCGGATGGACGCCATGATCTCCGAGACCGACGACGAGGGGCGGCCGGTGGCGTACAACCGGGTGGCCGGCGTGGTCAACACCGGCAACGAGGACGGCGCCCACCACGTCATCAGCGAGATCTGCGGGGCCCTGATCGACATCGGCTTCACCATCCCCGGCCAGGCGTGGACGTACTGGCACCTGGGCCCCGGCGCGGGGCCCGACTACCTCGACGACCAGCGCGGCCACGACTGGTCGGACAAGACCGGCCGCGCCATGGCGGCCAACCTCGTCTCCGTCGCGGCGGCCCTGGCCGCCGAGCCGATCGGCGCTCCGCCGGAGTGACCGCCTACGCGGGGGTGCGGCCCAGGTAGCGGAGCAGCTCGTCGGCGACGGGGGTGGCCGACGGGTCGCCGGCGGCCTCGACGACGGGGGCGTAGGCGCCCCACTGGCGCAGCGGTTCGACGACCTGCCGCGCGGCGTCGAGCAGGTGGCCGCCGAGCTCGTCGTCGATCGGCGACGGCTGGCCGGTGGCGATCGCGACGTCCCAGGCGTGCACGAGGGCGTCGAGGGCGCACATCACCATCGCGACCGGCGTGGGCAGTTCGCCGTGCGGCAGCGGCGTCGGCACCGCCGCGGTGTCGTCGGACACCGTGGCCCACGCCGCCGTGCCCACCTCGACGGCGTTCTTCACCAGCTCGGCCGCGCCGCCCTCGATCAAGCCGGAGGGCGAGAAGGGGTCGTAGGCCGGGCCGGGGCCGACGCCGAGCGCGCCGGCCCACACCAGCTGGTCGGCGGCGGCGTGCTGGACGACCTGCGCGACCGTCCACTCGGAGCACGGGGTGGCGGCGTTCCACTGGTCGTCGCGCACACCGGCGACGGCGTTCTCCAGAGCCTGGTACGAGATGGCCAGAACCTCACGAGCGTTCATGGTTACGCCTTTCGTTCTCGTTCGTGCTGATGAGACAAGGCTATGGGCCCATTAGGCTAGATTCCTTCCTAATAGTGCAGAGGTTGAGATGGCCCAGACGACGACCCGTGTGCTCCGCCTGCTGTCGCTGCTGCAAGACCGCTCGCAGACCGGCCGTGAACTGGCCGAACGCCTCGGCGTCACCGAACGCACCCTGCGCCAGGACATCCAGCGGCTGCGCGAACTCGGTTATCCGGTCCACGCCGCGCGCGGCGCGGTGGGCGGTTACCGGCTCGGCCAGGGCGCGACGATGCCCCCGCTGCTGCTCGACGACGACGAGGCGGTGGCCGTCGCGGTCGCGGTCGGCCTGGCCGAAGACGGTTCCAGCGGGATCGCCGACATCGACGCCAGCCTCACCCGGGCGCTGGCCAAGCTCCAGCGCATCCTGCCCAGGCACCTGCAGCGCAAGGTGTCGGCGTTGCGGTCGGCCACCGCGGTCGGGCCCGCCACGGTCGGCTCCCGCGAGCCCGACGCCCCCGTGCCCGCCGCCACCCTCACGGTCGTCGCGGGCGCGATCCGCGACGGCGCGACCCTGCTGACGGAGCACGACGACGCCGAGATCGAGGTCGAGCCCTACCGGCTGATCAGCTGGCGGCGGCGCTGGTTTCTGGTCGCCTACGACCTGGGCACGCACACCTGGCGGGCGCTGCCCGTGGCCGGTCTCTCATCGGTCAGGTCGACGTCGCGCCGGTTCGCCGCCCGCTCGTTGCCCGACGACGACCTCGTCGCCTTCGTCCTGCGCGAGGTGGCGCAGACCGGCTGGAAGGTCCAGGCCCGGGTCACCGTGCTCGCCCCGGCCGAGACCGTGATCGCCCGCATCAACCCGGCCGTCGGATTCGTCGAGCCGGTCGACTCCCGCACCAGCGTGCTGGTCACCGGCGCGGACGCGCTGGAGACCATCGCCATCTACCTGAGCATGCTGATGATGGACTTCCGCGTCGACGGCCCGCCCGAGCTGGTCGCCCACGTCCGGACCATCGCCCGCCGCTACACCGAGGCGCTCGCAGGATCAGACGGGGAACCGCACCCCGGTCAGCTCCTCTGACAGGGTCCACAGGCGGCGCTGGGCCGCCACGTCGTACGACCGGGGGCTCGACCGCACCACCTTCGGGTGGCCCCGGCTCTCCTGGAAGCCGTCCGGGCCGAAGTACTGACCACCCTCGACGCCCGGGTCGGTCGCGGCGCGCAGCGAGGGCAGCGCCCCCATCGCGGCCGGCTGGATCAGGAACGGCCGGACCAGCGCGAAGAAGGCCCGGAAGTAGAAAGGCTGGAGCGACACCGACGTCCGGGACCCTCCGGTGTCGGAGCCGCCGGGATGGGCGGCGACGGCGAGGGTGTCCGTGCCGGCGAGCCGCCGCTGGAGTTCGTAGGTGAACATCAGGTTGGCCAGCTTGGAGTTCCCGTACGCGGCCACCCGGTTGTAGTCGCGGGTGGTCCAGCCGACGTCGCCGAAGTCGATCGGCGGGCCCTGCCGGTGCCCCGCGCTGCTGACGGTGACCACCCGCGAGCCGGCGACCGGCAGCATGAGGTCGAGCAGCAGCCCGGTGAGGGCGAAGTGGCCCAGGTGGTTGGTGCCGAACTGCGACTCGAAGCCGTCGGCCGTGGTCGTGCGGGGGGTGTACATGATGCCCGCGTTGTTGATCAGCAGGTCGAGGCGGTCGTGGGCGGCCCGCAGCTCGTCGGCGGCGGCGCGGACCGACGCCAGCGACGCCAGGTCGAGGCGCTGCACGGTGACGTCCGCCTCCGGGCTCGCCGCGGTGATCTCGGCCGCCGCCTGCTTGCCCTTGTCCGCGTCGCGGACGGCCAGCACGACGGACGCCCCCCGCGCGGCGAGCACCTTGGCGGTCTCGAAGCCGATGCCGGTGTTGCCTCCGGTGACCACGGCGACGCGCCCCCGCTGGTCGGGCACGTCGGCGGCGGTCCAGTGCCGTGGGGGCATGGGTCCTCCAGATAGAATCGGGGCGGTCGTTCCGTTTAGCACCATACCGGAACGCTCGCCCCGTTTGTCGAGGAGGACCCGAGTGACCGAGAAGCCGCTGCGCGCCGACGCCGCCCGCAACCGCGCCCGCGTGTTGCGGGTCGCCTACGAGACGTTCGCCGAAGAGGGCGCGAACGTGCCGATCGACGAGATCGCCCGCCGGGCCGGAGTCGGCGCGGGCACGATCTACCGGCACTTCCCCACCAAGGAGTCGCTGTTCCAGGCGATCGTGGCCGACCGGTTGCGGCAGGTCGTCGAACACACCCGCGAGCAGGCGGCAGCCGACCCCGGCGAGGGCCTGTTCGCCTTCCTCTTCCACCTGGCCGAACAGGGCGCGACCGACCTGGGGCTGACCGAGGCCTTCGCCGGCGTCGGCGTCGACCTGGCCACCTCGCTCCCCGAGGCCGAACGGGAGTTCACCGGCCTGATGGCCGGCCTGCTCGCCCAGGCGCAGCGCGCGGGCACCGTACGCCGCGACGTCGACGTCGACGACGTCCGCACCCTGATCGTGGGCCTCCAGGCGATGCGGCGGTTCCGCGGCGAGCGGGCCGACCGCCTCTACCCGGTGATCCGGGCCGGCCTCTCCCCCAGATGAGTACCGGGCTACTCAGGTGGACCGTGCCAAAAGTCCGGAGCCTGGTCTCACCCAGTCCCATCGAGAAAGGGAGAGACCCATGCTCCGCAACCTCGCTCGTGCCGGTGTGGCGTTCGCGGCCGTGGCCGCCGTCGCCCTGGCGACCGTGCCCGCCGCGCAGGCGTCGGTCGGCTACTACGTCCAGAACCAGCAGACGTCGATGTGCGCCACCATCGCGGGCGGCGTGTCGACCGCCAACAACGTGGCGGCGGTCCAGTACTACTGCGACTCCCACGGCTCCCGCCGCTGGAACCTCGCCCCCGGCGTCGGCGGCGGCGTCAAGCTCCAGAACGTCTACACCGGCAAGTGCCTCAGCCCCGCCGGCGGCGTCTCCACCGACAACAACCTGCCGATCGTCCAGTTCGACTGCGACAACCACAACTCGCGCTCCTGGTCGCTGAACTACACCGGGACGCCGGGCCTCTACAAGCTGCAGAACGTGCAGACGGGCAAGTGCCTGACCGTCGCGGGCGGCGTCTCCACCGCCCCGAACCTGTCCCTCGTTCAGTTCACCTGCGACAGCCACCCCTCGCGCGCCTGGTACGTCTACCTGTGACCCGCCGGGGCCGGGTGGGACGGCGTCCGTTCCATCCGGCCCACGGGCTCGTTCAAATCGCGGTCGCGGGTCTCCGGAGCCAGGGCCACGGCGACGAGACAGACCAGCGCGCAGCCCGCCATCAGCAGCGCGATCGGCCAGGACGCCCCGCCCGCCGCCGCGACCAGGGCCGTGGCCACCAGCGGAGCCGGGCCGCTGACCAGCGCCGCCGCCCATTCGCGCACGACGGCGACCCCGCTGTAGCGGTAACGGGTGTCGAACAACTCGGCGAGCAGCGCGGCCTGCGCGGCGAACAGGGCCGAGACGCCGACCCCGTACGCCAGCGCCACCGACGACACGATCAGCACCGGGTGGCCGGTGTCGACCAGCCAGAACATCGGGAACGAGAACAGCAGCAGGAAGACCGCCCCGCCGAGATACACGGGCCGCCGCCCGATCCGGTCGCTGAGCAGGCCGAACAGCGGGCCGGTCACGATCGACAGGCCCGACGAGACCAGGTTGGCGATCAGGGCCACCGTCGCGGAGACGCCGAGCGTCCGGCTGACGTACGACAACACGAACACCTGGATGAGGTAGCCCATCGCACTGAACGGCGCGTTGGCGAAGAAGGCGATGAGCACGCTGCGCGGTTGCCGCCGCAACACCTCCAGCATGGGGAAACGGCTGCGCCCCCGCTGCCGCTCGCGCTCGAACACCTCCGACTCCGGCAGCCGCGACCTGACGTACAGGCCGATGCCGACCCCCACGAGGCTGAACAGGAACGGGATGCGCCAGGCCCACGCGTGGAACTCGGGCAGCGCCGACACCGCCGTGAAGACGAGCGTGGCCAGCAGCATGCCGATGGCCACCCCCATCCCGGGCAACGAGGCCCACAAGCCGCGCCGCCGGGGTTCGCTGGCCTCGGCCGCGACGACCAGCGCCCCGGCGTACTCCGCGCCCGCGCCGAATCCCTGTGCCACCCGGAGCACCACGAGCAGGACCGGCGCGAGCACGCCGGCCGTCTCGTAGGTGGGCAGCAGCCCGATGCCCGCCGTGGACACGCCCATCAGCAGCAACGTGGCGGCCAGCATCGGCCGGCGGCCCACCCGGTCGCCGAAGTGGCTGAACACCGCGCCGCCGATCGGCCGGGCGAGGAAGCCCACGGCGAAGGCGGCCATGGAACCGAGCGTGCCCGCGACGGGGCTGCTGGAGGGGAAGAACTGGTCGTTGAAGACGAGCGCGGCGGCCAGCCCGAAGAGGGCGAAGTCGTAGAACTCCACGACGCTGCCGACCACCGCGGCGCTCACGACGCGTTTCGCGGTCATGATCACTTCCTCTGCAGGATGTGGGCCAGGAAGCGCCCGGCCTGATCGATGGCGAGCGCTGCGGCGTGCGTGCCGCGCAGCGCGTCGAGCACGACGAACCCGTGGATCACCCCGTCGTAGCGTACGGAGGTGGCCGTGGCGCCGGCCGAGCGCATCCGGGCCGCGTACGCCTCGCCCTCGTCGCGCAGGACGTCGGCCTCGGCGGTGATGATCAGGGCCGCCGGGAGCCTGGCCAGGTCCTCCGCCGGGGCGCGCAGCGGGCCGACGGTCATCTGGGCGAGGTGCCGGCCCCAGACCCGGCGCATGTCGGCGGCGCGCAGGAAGTAGCCCTCGGCGAACTCCCGGTAGGAGCCGGTGTCGAACGAGGCGTCGGTGACCGGGCAGAGCAGCAGCTGCCCGGCCAGGCCACGCCGGTCGAGCAGGGCCAGCGCGGCGGCCAGCGTGCCGCCTTCGGCGTCTCCGGCGACCGCGATCCGGGTGGGGTCGAGGTCGTGGGCGCGCCCGTGCACGCGCAGCCAGTCGAGCGCGGCCCGCGTCTCGTGGAGGGCCATGGGGTGGCGGTCCTCGGGCGAGCGGCCGTAGTGGACGAACGCCACGGCGGCCCCGGAACCCAGGGCCAGTTCCCGGGCCAGCCGGCCGTGACTGTGCTCGCCGCCGAAGACCCAGCCGCCGTGCAGGTAGACAACGACGGCCAGCGGGCCGGGGACGCGCTCGGGGCGGAAGATCGTCAGGTTGGCGTCGTCGAGGTGGTCGCGGGTGACGCCCGGCACCAGCATCTCGGGGTTCTGGAGGTCGCGGATGGCGGTGCGGGCCTCGTGGGGCGGCATGCCGTACAGGAAGGGCGGCTGGGCGGTGGCGTCGGCCAGCGCCCGGGCGGCGGGCTCCAGCACGGGTCTGCGCATGACGGTTGACCTTAAGAGGAGTCAGCATCTCGGACATTCGTCACATGACGTAAGTCTGAGACAATTCCCATGACGATCACGGGAGGAGCCGGACCGTGAACTCCTTGATCGGGCGCGGCGCCGAGACCGCGCGTCTCGAAGCCCTCGTCGACGGCATCCGCGAGCGGGGAGACGCGCTCGTGGTGCGCGGCGCGCCCGGGATCGGCAAGTCGGCGCTGCTGGCGGTCGCGGCGGCCCGAGCGCGGGCGGGCGAGGTGGCCGTGTCGAGCACCTCCGGCGTCCAGAGCGAGACGCACCTGCCGTTCGCGGGGCTCTACCAGCTCGTGCATCCGCTGCTCAAATCGGCCGAGGACCTGCCCGTCCGGCAGCGCGACGCCCTGCTGGGCGCCTTCGGCATGGTGGACGTGAGCTCTCCCGAGCCCTTTCTCATCGCGCTCGCCGTGCTCAACCTGCTCGGCGAGGCGGCGGCGCACCGTCCGCTGCTCATGATCGTGGACGACGTGCAGTGGCTCGACCGGCCCACCACCGAAGTGCTCGGCTTCGTGGCCAGACGGGTGCGGTCGGAGCCGATCGTGCTGCTGCTGGCCGTCCGCGACGGCCACCCCACCAGCCTCGACGACGGCGACGTCGCCGAGCTGCGGCTGACCGGGCTGGGCCCGCACGACGCCGAGGAACTGCTCGACTCCCGGGCCCCCGCGTTGCCGGTGGGCATGCGCTGGCGGGTGCTGGCCGAGGCGGCGGGCAACCCGCTGGCCCTGGTGGAGCTGCCCCGGGCGCTGGCGGCGGCGTCCACGGGCAACCTGGAGTTCCTGCCGCTGACCGCCCGTCTGGAGCGCGCCTTCGCCGCCCGCCTGGCGCTGCTGCCGCCCGGCACCCGGCTGCTGCTGCTGGCGGCCGCCGCCAACGACGGGCCCGACCTGACCGCCGCCCTGAAGGCCGCCGCCATCGTCGCGGGCGCCGGGACGACCGCACACGCGCTGCTCCCCGCCGTGGAGGCCGGGCTGGTCAGGGCGGACGCCGACGGCATCCACTTCCACCACCCGCTGGTGCGCTCGGCCGTCTACCAGAAGGCCGGAACCGCCGACCGCCTGGCCGTGCACGCCGCGCTGGCCGAGGTGCACGAGGCCAGCCCCGACCGCAGGACCTGGCACCGGGCCGCCGCCATCGCCCACCGGGACGACTCGGTCGCCGCCGAGCTGGACCAGGTCGCCGACCGGGCCCGGCGGCGCGGCGCGATCACCGTGGCGGTCTCGGCGCTGCGCCGCGCCGCCGAGGTGAGCGAAGACCAGGGCGGCCGGGTCGAACGGCTGCTGCGCGCCGCAGAACTCTCCTTCGAGCTGGGCCAGACCGGCCAGATCGCCGAGCTGATCGCGCTGGCCGAACCGGAGCTGAAGGGCGAACGCCAGCAGGCGCGGCTGGCGTGGCTGAAGGAGGTGCTGGAGGAGAACCGCAACGAGGGACCGCCCCGCATCCTGCGGCTCGTCGAAGCCGCCGAGAGCGTCGCCGACCGGACGATGGCGCTCAACTTCCTGCGCGCCGCCGCGCTGCGCTGCTGGTGGACCGGCTCAGGCCGGGACCTGCGGCAGCGGGTCGTCGCCCTGGCCGAACGCCTGGCCACCGGCCCCCACGACCCCGACCTGCTGCAGATCCTCGGCACCGTCAGCCCCATCGAGAGCGGCGGCCTCGTGATGGAACGCCTGGAAGCCCTGCGTGACACGCGCTTCGAGGCGCCCGTCGCCCGCATCCTCGGAGTGGCGGGTGGCGCCGTCGGCGCGTACGACCTGGCGATGCCGTTCCTGGCCGCGGCCGTCGCCGATCTGCGGGCGCAGGGCCGGCTGGGGCTGCTGGCCCAGGCCCTGGTCTCCCTCATGTGGAGCCTGATCTACGGCGGCGACCTGCCCGGCGCCCTGCTGGCCGCCGAGGAGGCCGAGCGGCTGGCCCGGGAGACCGGCCAGGCCCGCTGGCAGACGTCCGCATACGTCGGGCAGGCGATGATCGCGGCGTTCCGGGGCGAGGAGACGCACGGCCTCGCCCTGGCGGCCGAGGGCGAGCGTGCGCTCGGCGCCCGCGCCAACAGCTCCAACCTCGCGCTCATCGAGCACGCGCGGGGCGTGCTCGCGTTGTGCGCGGGACGGCACGAGGACGCCTACGCCCACCTGCGGCGCCTGTTCGACCCCACGGACGTGGCCTTCCACCCGGTGACCCGGTTGTGGGCCCTCACCGACCTGGTCGAGGCGGCGCTGCCAGCGCACCGGGACGACGTCGCATCGCTGATCGCCGAAGCGGAGGAACTCGGCGAGCGCACCCCGGTCCCCCTCCTGCACCAGGGCCTGCGGCACGCGCGGGCGCTCATGGCCGACGACGCCGACGCCGAGGGCCTCTACCGGGACGCTCTCAACGCCGACCAGTCGTCCTTGCCCATCGGCCGGGCCCGGCTGACCCTCTCCTACGGGGTCTGGTTGCGGCGCCGCCGCCGGATCCAGGAGGCGCGGGTGCCGCTGCGCACCGCGCGGGACTCCTTCGACGCGCTCGGCCTGCTGGCGTGGGGCGAGAAGGCGCGGCAGGAGTTGCGGGCGGCGGGCGAGGCCAGCGAACTGCGCGTGTCGAGCGGGGTCGACCGGCTGACGCCGCAGGAGCTGCACATCGCCCGGCTGGCGGCGGGCGGCCTGTCGAACCGGGAGATCGGCCAGCAGCTCTACCTGTCGCACCGCACCGTCAGCACCCACCTCTACCGGCTGTTCCGCAAGCTCGGCATCACCGCGCGCGGGCAGCTGCGCGACGCGCTGGGCCCGTCAGCGTACGTCGGCTGACGGATGCCGCCCGGAGGCGACGGCGCATAGCGTCGCTTCCGCCGGGAGTCGGCGCTTCGGGAAGGGTGCTGAGCATGGTGCCGGGCGGCACGCCCAGTGTGATCATCGGACGGGCCGGCGAGCGTGCGGCGCTCGACCGTTTCGTGGCCACCGTCCGCAACGGCTTCAGCGCCGTCGTCCTGCTGCGCGGCGACGCCGGCATCGGCAAGACCGCGCTGCTCGACTACGCCTCGGCGAAGGCGCGGCCCTCCGCCGAGGTCGCCCGCGTGGCGGGGGTGCGGGAGGAGGCGGCGTTCGCGTACGCCGCGCTGCACCGCCTGCTGATCCCCTTCCTGCACCGGCACGACCGGCTGATGCCCACCCAGGCGCGGGCCCTGCGGGTGGCGTTCGGGCTGGCCGAGGGGCCGCCGCCGGACCGGTTCCTGGTCGGCCTGGCCACGCTGAGCCTGCTGGCCGACGTGACCGCCGAGCAGCCGATCCTGCTGTGCGTCGACGACGCGCAGTGGCTCGACGGCGAATCGCTGGCGGTGCTCGCCTTCGTGGCGCGCCGGGCGCACGCCGAGGGCATCGGGCTGGCCTTCGCGATGCGCACCGAGCTGCCGGGCCTCGACGGGCTGCCGGTGACCGAGGTGACCGGGCTGCCCGAGCCGGAGGCGCTCGAACTGCTGCGCGCCACCGTCGGCGGCACCCTCGACGAACGGGTCGCCGCCCGCATCGTCGCCGCCACCTCCGGCAACCCGCTCGCCCTCACCGACCTGGGCCGGGAGTTGACCTCGGAGCAGCTCAGAGGTGGTCGTTCGCTGCCCGACCCGCTGCCGATCGGCAGCCGCCTGGAGGAGCTCTACCTCCGGCAGACGCGCGACCTGCCGCCCGACACCCAGACCTGGCTGCTGCTGGCCGCCGCCGAACCGGGCGGCGACCTCGCCTACATCACCGCCGCCGCCGAGGCGCTGGGGCTCGGGCCGGCGGCGACCGGGCCGGCCGAGTCGGCCCGGCTGCTCTCCGTGGGGACGACCGCCGCGTTCCGCCATCCGCTGATCCGCTCGGCCGTCTACGGCGGCGCGACCAGCGTGGCCCGCCGGCACGCCCACCGCGCGCTGGCCGAGGCGACGACACGTCCGGCCGACGTCGACCGGCGGGCCTGGCACCTGGCGGCGGCGTGCCTGCTGCCCGACGAGCAGGTCGCGGCCGAGCTCGAACGCTCCGCCGACCGGGCCGGGGCACGCGGCGGCCACGCCGCGCGGGCCACCTATCTGGCCAGGGCCGCCGAGCTCACCCCGCAGGGCCCCCTCCGCGACCGGCGCAGGGTCGCCGCCGCCGAGGCCGCCTTCAGCGGGGGCGCGCCCATGCAGGCCCAGACCCTGCTCGACACCCTCGACCGGGACGCCGTCGACGCCGTCATCCGGGGCCGTGCGCTGGTCGTCCGGGGCGGCGCGTCCTTCGCGCTGGGCCTGCCGGGCTCGTTCGCGACCGCGTCCGCGACGTTCATGGAGGCCGCCCGCGCGTTCACCGGGGTCGCCCCGGAGCTGGCGGGCGGCGCGGTGTTGCGGGCCGCCGAACGCGCGGTGACCTCCGAGCACCTGATGACCGGCACCACCCTCACCGAGATCGCCAAGGCCGCGCGCACGCTCAGCCCCGCCGACCCCGTCCTGTCGGCCTTCACCGTCCTGGTCCTCGACGGCTACGAGCCGGCCGTCCCCCATCTGCGCCGCGCGACCGGCCGGATGCTCGACCCGGCCACCTCCGACGACGAGGTGCTGCTCAAGGCCATGCTCACCGTCACCATGGCGATGATCCTCTGGGACGACGACGTCGAAGAGGCCCTGTTCCGGCGCATCGGCGACGTGGCCCGCCGGACCGGCTCCCTGTTCAGCCTCGACACGTCCCTGTACGCCTGGTCGATGCAGGAGACCATCCTGGGCAACCTCGACCGGGCCGACGCGCTGATCGTCCAGTGCCACCAGATCAGGTCGGCGATGGGCGCGAGCGAGGACCTGTGGGAGGTCTACCGCCACCCCGAGCTGCTGGCCCGGCGGCAGGTCGAGCACCTGGAGGTGCGCCTGGCCCGCACGATGGAGGCCGCGGCCGCGCTGGGCCTGGGCGCGATCGAGGCGCAGGGCCGGATCGCGGGCGCCCTCTCCGCGCTGGGCCGGGGCGACTACGCCCAGGCGAGCGGCGCGCTGCGGCGGCTCGTCGACGCCGACGGCCTGGGCGCGCACACCCGCGTGCTGCCCGACCTCGTCGAGGCGGCGCTGCGTTCGGGCGACCGGGAGCTGGCCGAGCGCACGCTGGACACCCTCACCCGCCGCGCCACCGCCAGCGGCGCGCCCCGCGCGCTGGGCGTGCTGGCCTTCTCGGCGGCGCTGTCGGCCGACGACGACCACGCCGAACCGCTCTACCAGCAGGCGCTGGACCACCTCGGCGACCTGCCCGCCCCGAGCGACCTGGGCCGCGCCCACCTGCTGTACGGCGAGTGGCTGCGCCGCCGCAAACGCCGCCGCGACGCCCGCCACCACCTCCGCGCCGCGCTCACCCTCTTCGAGGAGAACGGCCTGGTGGGCTTCGCCGCCCGCGCCCGGACCGAGCTCGCGGCCACCGGCGAGCACGCCCGCGCCCGGTCCACCGGGACGGGCTCCGACCTCACCCCGCAGGAGCTGACGATCGCCACCCTCGCCCGGGGCGGCGCCACCAACCCCGAGATCGCCGGGCAGCTGTTCCTGTCGGCCAACACGGTCGACTACCACCTCCGCAAGATCTTCCGGAAGCTCGGCGTGAGCTCACGCCGCCAGCTGAAGGAGGTCCTCGGAGAGAGGTCGTGACTACGTGTTCCACGGGATTGCAACGGGCGCGGCCTCCCGCAGCATGGCATCACCCGACACCCACCCCGACCCCCACAGAGAGCGGCTTACATGAGACCCGACACGATCGTCCTCGTCCACGGCTTCTGGGTGACACCTCGCAGCTGGGAACATTGGATCTCGCACTACGAGGCCAAGGGCTTCCGCGTCCTGGCCCCCGGCTACCCGGGCTTCGAGGTCGAGGTCGAGGCCCTGCGCGCCGACCCCACCCCGATCGTCGACCTGCGGGTGCCGCAGATCATCGAGAAGCTCGAAGGCGTGCTCGACGGCCTCGACAGCAAGCCGATCATCATCGGCCACTCGGCGGGGGGCGCGTTCACCCAGATCCTGCTCGACCACGGCTACGGCGCGGCCGGCGTCGCGCTGAACTCCGCCCCCACCGAGGGCGTGCGGGTGGTCCCGCTGAGCCAGGTGAAGTCGACCTTCCCGGTGCTGAAGAACCCGGCCAACCACCACAAGGCCGTGCCGATCGAGTATGACCAGTGGAAGTACGCCTTCACCAACACCTTCCCCGAAGACGAGTCGCGCGCCCTCTACGAGCGCTACTCCATCCCCGTCTCCGGCCGCATCCTGTGGGACAGCGTGCTGGCCAACTTCCAGCCCGGCAAGCAGGCCGTCGCCGTCGACTACCACAACGACGACCGGGCGCCCCTGCTGTTCGTCTCGGCGAGTGAAGACCACATCATGCCGCCGGCCATCCAGAGCTCCAACGCCAAGCACTACAAGTCGAAGACGATCACCGAGCTCAAGCACTACGAGGGTTACCCGCACCTGCTGCCCGCCGCCCCCGGCTGGGAGGCCATCGCGGACGAGGTCCTCGAGTGGGCCCTCGACCACGCGAAGTGACCCGACGGGAGAGGCCCGCCCGGAATGCGGGCCTTCTCCACTAACGTACGTTCCCGTGTTCGAGCTGTTGGGCCGGGACGACGAGCAGCGGCGGCTGCACCAGCTGCTCACCTCCGCCCGCAACGGCCGCGGCGGGTCGTTGCTGGTCACGGGTGAGCCGGGCATCGGCAAGACGGCGCTGCTCGAATCGGCCGCGGCCGGCCCGACGGGGATGACGCTGTTCCGCCTCGACGGCTTCGAGTCGGAGATGGCGCTGCCGTTCGCGGCCGTCCACCGGCTGACGATCCCGCTGAGCGAGCACTTCCCCTCGTTGTCCGAACGCCACCGCGAGGCGATCCGGGTCGCCTCGGGCCTCGCGGAGGGCCCGCCGCCCGACCGGTTCCTGGTCGGCCTCGGGGTGCTCGGCCTGTTCGCGGCGGCCGCCGCCACGAACCCCGTGATCTGCGCCGTGGACGACGCCCACCTGCTCGACCAGGAGAGCCTCGACGTCATGGCGTTCGTGGCCCGGCGCATCGCGGTCGAGCCGGTCGCGCTGCTCTTCGCCGCCCGCGACGAGCAGGGCGTCACCGCCCGGCTCGCCGGAATGCCCGAGCTCCCCCTCAGGGGGCTCACCCAGGAGCCCGCGACCGCGCTGCTGCTGCGGTCGTTGTCGGCCCCGATCGACCCCGCGTCTGCGGCGGCCATCGCCCAGGCCACCGGTGGCAACCCGCTCGCCCTGATCGACCTGGCCGAACAGGCCCGCGACCTGACCGGCCTCGGCCTCTCCGCCACCACCCCGATGCCGGTGGGCCGGCGGCTGGAGGCCTACTACGCCGACCAGGTCGCCAAGACCGACCCGGAGGTACGCCAGTGGGCGCTGCTGGCCGCCGCCGACACCACGAGCAACCTGGGCCTGATCGACTCCGCCGCCCGCACACTCGGCCTGGGCGAGGACGTCGCCGACCGGGCCGACGCCGCCGGGCTGATCGAGCTCCGCGAGCTCCGCGACACGGTCCGCTTCCGCCACCCGCTGGTCCGCAGCGCCGTCTACAACGCCGCGCCCAGCGCCGGCCGCCGCCGCGCGCACCGGGCCCTGGCCAGGGCGGCCGACAACCTCGGCATGGTGGAGCAGGAGGCCTGGCACTCGGCCAAGGCCACCCTCGGCATCGACGCGACGGTCGCCGACCGGCTGGAGCACAGCGCCGACCTGGCCGCCCGCCGGGGCGGGCTGGCCTCCCGGGCGAGCATCCTCACCATGGCCGCCGACCTGACCCCGCCCGGCCCGGTCAGGGACTCCCGCCTCGCGGGCGCCGCCGAGGCGGCGCTGGCGGTGGGGGCCGCGCAGACGGCGGGCGAGCTGCTCGCCCGGATCGACGTCGCGGCGGCCGACCCGGTCTCCCGGGGCCGGGTGCTCGTCGTGCGCCACGCGCTCGGCATGTTCGCCGCCGACCCCGCCGTGTTGCGGTCGGCCACGGCGGGGCTGGTCGAGGCGGCCGAGGCGTTCCACGGCCACGACCTCGAACGCGAGCAGCGCACCCTGCTGAAGGCGTTCGAGTTCTGCGCCACCACCGACCGGCTGACCCCCGACGCCACCCGCCGGGAGCTGGCCGGGCGCATCGAGATCGGCGCGGCCTGCGGCGGCGGCCCGGCCGCGACGATCCTGGCCGGTCTCGGCGCGCTCATGTCCCGTCCCCACTCCGAGGCGGTGCCGCTGGTCAGAGCCGCGTTCGACGTGATCCTGGCGCTGCCCGGCAACGAGATGATGCACATGGGGTCGGCCATCGCCGCGCTCGGCACCTACCTCTGGGACGACGCGGGTCGTCGCGCCGGGCTGAGCAGGGCCGTCGCGGCGGCCCGGGAGGCGGGCGCGCTCCAGGCCCTCGACACGCTGCTGTGGGTCACCTCGCTGGCCGAGCTCACCGGCGGCACCGTCCGGCACGCCCAGGAGGCCATGGAGCACGTCCGCGAGGGCCGGCTGGCCATGGGCTACGACGCCGAGCACGTCCAGAACGCCGCCCTGATGGCCTGGACCGGCTCGCCCCGCGAGGTCGTGCAGCAGATCGCCGACGGGGCGAACGCCGTCGGCTTCGGCGGGGTCGGCGCGTCGGCCGTCCACGCCCTGGCCCTGCGGGACCTGTCCGAGGGCAACTACCGCGACGCCCACGCCCGGCTCAGGCCCCTGATCGCCGACCCGTTCCTCCAGGTCACCCCCACCCAGTACGCCGACTTCGTGGAGGCGGCCGTGCGCAGCGGCCACCCCGGCGAGGCGCGCCCCCTGGTCGGCCTGCTGACGGAGTCGGCCGAGGCCACCGGCTCTTCGTGGTGCCGGGGCGTGGCCGCCCGCGCCGACGCCCTGATCAGCAACGACGACACCGCCGAGGCCGGCTTCACGGCCTCCCTGCGGGCCCTCGCCCCCACGTGCGCCCAGATCGACCTCGCCAGAACCCGTCTCCTGTACGGGGAATGGTTGCGCCGCATGCGCCGCCGCAGGGAGGCGGGGGAACAACTCCAGCAGGCGATCGCCCTCTTCGAGCAGAGCGGCGCGCAGATGTTCGTGCCCCGGGCCATGACCGGTCTGGAGGCGGTCGGCCTGAAACCCGCCGCCGCGGCCGATCCCGGCACCGCCGACCTGACCCCGCAGGAGTTCACGATCGCCCGGCTGGCCGCCCTCGGCCACACCAATCCGGAGATCGCCACGGCCCTGTTCATCAGCGTCAACACGGTCGACTACCACCTGCGCAAGATCTACAAGAGACTCGGCGTCTCCTCCCGCCGCCAGCTGGTCGACAAGATCACGATCGCGGTGACCTGACGGACTACGCAGGGTGCGTGGTGCCTTACCCGCCACCGGCGGCCATGCTCGACTTCCGACCCATGTGAGCAGGAGGCCACGGTGTCCTTTGTCATCGCCGACGACGGTGCGCGGATCTTCTACCAGGACTGGGAGCTCGACGGCCCGCCGGTGTTGTTCAGCCACGGGTGGCCGCTGAACTCCGACGCCTGGGAGGCCGCCGCCCTGTTCCTGGCGCGGCACGGCCACCGCGCCGTCGCGCACGACCGGCGCGGCCACGGCCGGTCGTCGCGGACGTGGTTCGGCAACGACATGGACACCTACGCCGACGACCTCGACTGCCTGATCGAGCACCTCGACCTGCGCGACCTCACGCTGGTCGGCCACTCGACCGGCGGCGGCGAGATCGTCCGCTACATCGGCCGGTACGGCACCGGTCGCATCGCGAGAGTCGTCCTGGTCGGCGCGGTCACGCCCGGGGGCCTGCCGGCCGAGCCGTTCGACGAGATCAGGGCAGCCGAGCTGGCCGACCGGGCGCAGCTCTACCGCGACCTGGCCGACGGCCCCTTCTTCGGCCACAACCGCAAGGGCGACGTCACGCAGGGCCTCCGGGACGCCTTCTGGTCGCGGAGCATGGCCTGCGGCCACCGGGCGGCGTACGAGTGCGCCGCCGCCTTCACGGCTGCCGACTTCCGCCCCGACCTGGCCAAGATCGACGTCCCGACGCTGGTCATCCACGGCGACGACGACCAGATCGTGCCGATCGAGGTGAGCGGCGAGCGGTCAGCCGCGCTGATCGACGGCGCGATCTTGAAGGTGTACGAGGGCGGCGGCCACGCCCTGCCCGACACCGACCGCGACCGCCTGCACGCCGACATCCTGGAGTTCGTCTCCGGAGGGGCTACATCGCCTCGATGATCGGGAAGCGGTCACTCAGCTCAGTGATCTCCAGCAGCCGGGTCAGCTGCGGGGTGAGGCCGGTCAACGCCAGGGTCACGCCCCGCGATCGGGCCCTGCCCTGCACGTGGAGCAGCATGCCGAGCCCGCCGGCGCCGCAGAAGGTCACCCCCGACAGGTCGAGGAGGAGCACCTCGACGCTCTGGTCGACGGCGACGAGAATGCGGCGGCGCAGTTCGGCGGTGGTGCAGACGTCGATGTCTCCGGTCAGGTACAGAATCGTGGGCGCCGTGGTTCCGAGCACGGTCATTACGAAACTTCCTCGTGAGTCATGGGCGGCCGAATTGCCCCGCTCGCAGGGGAAAACGTCAAGGCCGCACTGGCTGACACAGTCATGGTTCGCCGGGGGCGACGCCGACCTGAGTGCCAACGCTCGAAAAGTCCTCGGTGACTTTCACCATATCCCAGGACTTCCGGAATGCGGTGATTGCGGAAGTCGAGATAGGGGGTGGCGATCGGAAAGAAACCGTCTCTAACCAGTGAGGACGAAGACCGCACTCGCCAGGTAGAAACACCCTGCGACGGCGACGGCGACGCCCGCCGCGACCGGCGTCCACGCCGACACGGCGGCGGCCGCCGAGCTGCCGCGCAGACCCCGCGTGAGCAGGCCGTGGCCCTTGATCGTGACGACCCCCACCGCCGTCAGCGTGCACGCCATGCCGAACCCGAACGCGAGCACCAGCACGACCGCGTCGAGCGCCCGCCCGGTCAGCAGGCCGCTGACCAGCACGATGAAGGCCGACGGCGACGGCAGCAGACCGCCGGACAAGGCTAGCGCGATCAATCCCTTCCGCGACCACGGGTCGGTGGCCTCCTCACCATGCCCGTGCCCATGCCCATGCCCATGGCCGTGCCCATGACCATGGCCGTGCCCATGACCGTGTCCGTGTCCGCTATGGACGTGCGCCCTCTGCCGCAGGTGCCGGACGGCCAGGTGCACGCCGACGCCGATGACGACGACGGCCGCCACCACCTGCATCCACGCGGTGACGGACTCCGTGCCCACCCCGGCGAGGTCGGAGACGCCCACCCACAACAGGGCCAGCACCAGCACCGAGAACGTGTGCATGATCGCGACGATGACGCCGAGCCGGACGGCGTCGCGGTAACGGCCGTGCGTGCCGACCAGGTAGGCGGCGGTGACGCTCTTGCCGTGGCCGGGCGCGACGGCGTGCATCGCGCCGACGCCCAGGGCGATGGCCAGGGCGATCCAGAAGGCCCCGCCGCCGTCGAAGAACGCGACGAACCGGCTGTCGATGCCGTTCAGGCCGTTCACGCCGCCACCCTCCGGCGCCGCGTGCGCAGCACGACCAGGCCGCCGACCCCGGCGACCACGACGAACGCCAGCCACAAGGCGACGCCGACCACGGCGGTCGAGACGCCGGAGGCGGAGAAGTCCAGGTGCTGGGTGGTCGTCGTCGAGGTGAAGAGCATCTGCTCCCGCTCGACCGGCGGGGCGAAGACGAGCACCGTGCGGTAGTTGCCGTCGAGGTCGGTCAGGGCGCTCAGGGTGACGTCGAGGCCGTCGACCGGGCGGCCGCAGTCGTAGTCGAACTGCGCGCCGTTGTCGGTCACGCCCACCAGCGACGCCAGGCGGCCGGGGCACGGCTTGCCGTCCTGCGCGACGGCGATGGTGCGCAGCAGGTAGTCGCGGACCACCGAGGAGCGTTCCAGCTTCTCCTCGCCGGTGAGCTGGGGGGCCGCGTCGTCGAACGCGCCCTTGGCCGTGCCGAGGGCGAACCAGTCGTCGGCGCTCGCGGTGTAGTGGATCGCCACCTGCGACCCGCTGGCGCTGATCCGCGCGGTCGGCGGCGCGCCGAAGGGGTGCGCGGAGGCGGGCCCGGCGAGGCCCGCCCACACCGTCAGCACGGCTGCCACGAGCAGCACGGCCACCGGCGCGCGGCTGGGGATGGTCACACGATCTCCTGCACGAATGGGTCGAGCGTTCACATTCAGCCAGGTGCGATCAGCGGGCGTGCGACGGGAGGGCAACCAGTGAATGAACGTCCGATTCGCGAAGATTTACCCCATACGCACGGTAGGGCCGCCCGACGGGCCGGTCCAGCGGGTGAGCAGCTCGTCGTCGTGGGTGATGGCGAGGATCCCGGCGCCGGTCTCGGTCCGGTACGCCTCCAGCCGGGCGACGAGATGGGCCTGGGTGGAGGCGTCGAGCATGGTGGTCATCTCGTCGCAGATCACGTAGCGGGGGCGCAGCGCGAGCGCGCGGGCGACGCAGGCGCGCTGGAGCTGCCCGTCGGACACTTCGTGCGGGCGGCGGACCAGCAGTTCGGGGGTGAGGCCCACGTCGTCGGTCAGGTCCTCGACCGGGCGGCCGGTGGCGTGGAAGGGCTCCTCGGCGATCTCCCGCAGGGTGAGCCGGGGGTCGACGGCGAGCCGGGGCTGCTGGAAGATCAGCGCGACCCGGGTGCGCAGGTCGCGGGCGGCCCGCTGCCGCCAGCGGCGGACCTCGGTCCCGTCGACGGTGAGCCGCCCGGCGTCGGGCCGCAACATCAGGGCGAGCACCCGGGCCAGCGTCGACTTGCCGCAGCCGCTCGGCCCGGCCAGCCCGGTGACGACGCCGGGGGCCACGGTCAGGTCGGCGCCGCGCAACACGCGCTGACGGCCGTAGGAGACGGTGATGCCGTCAGCGCGCAACATGGTGCTCCAAAGGGTGGTGACAGGCCACCGGCCCGGCCTCGGGCACGACCGCGCAGGCGGCGGTGGATCGCCCGCAGCGCGGCCGGAACGCGCAACCCGGGGGCAGGTCGGTGAGCTCCGGGGGCCGCCCGGGGATCGCGGTGAAACTCCGCGACGGCAGCGCCTCCAGCAGCCCGGCCGCGTAGGGGTGCTGCGGGCCGGCGAAGAACTCCGCCGCCGGGGCCTGCGAGACCACGCGGCTGGCGTACATGACCACGATCTGGTCGGCGACCCGCTCGGCGGCGCGCAGGTCGTGGGTGATGAGCAACACGGCGCGGCCGTCGTCGGCGAGCCGCCGCAGCTCGGCCATGGTGGCGTCGACGAGCGGGCGGTCGAGGCCGCTGGTCGGCTCGTCGGCGACGATCAGCCACGGGTCGCCGGCCAGCGCGATGGCGTTGACGACCCGCTGGGCCATGCCGCCCGACAACTGGTGCGGATAGCGGTCGAGCTGCGCCGGGTCGAGCCCGGCCCGCGCGGCCAGCTCGTCGGCGGCGGCCGGGTTGCCCAGCTCGCGCAGGGCCTCGGCGAGCTGGGCGCGGGCGGTGCGCACCGGGGTCAGGTGCGCGGCCGGGCTCTGTGGGACGAGTCCGATCCGGCGGCCGCGCACGGTGCGGGCGAGCACCCGTTCCGGCGCGGCGATCAGGTCGAGCGGCGGCGCGTCGCCGGTCCGCAACCAGGCCGACCCGGAAACGGTCGCGTTGCCGGGCAGCAGCCCCATCAGGGCGTGCGCCATCACCGACTTGCCGCAGCCCGACTCGCCGACCAGCGCCAGGCACTCGCCCTGGCGCACCGCGAAGGAGGCGTCGCTCACCGCGTGCACGGTCGCGCCGGGCAGCCGGAACCGCACCGACAGGTTCTCGACGGTCAGGGAGGAGGTCACAGCTGCAGCTCCGATCGCCGGCGCGGGTTGGCGCGGTCGCGCCAGTGTTGGACGAGCACCGAGACGGCCAGGGTCGGCAGCAGGATGAACAGGCCGGGGAACAGCGAGGCCCACCAGTTGCCGGCCAGCAGCGACCGCGCCCCGTCGTTGATCATGTTGCCCAGTGAGGCGAGGTGCGGGGGCAGGCCCAGGCCGAGGAAGCTGAGCGCGGTCTCGTGCCAGATGGCGTGCGGGACCATCAGCACCGACGCCAGCGCGATGTGCGGCAGCAGGTGCGGCAGGAGGTGCCGCCTGACGACGCGCAACCGGCCCGACCCGCCGGAGATCGCCGCGTCCACGAACGGCCGGGCGCGCAGCGTGAGCACCTCCGAGCGCACGATCCGGGCCGCGGTCGTCCAGTGGGTGAGCCCGACCGAGGCCACGACGGCGGTCGCGCTGGGCGAGAACAGCGCCACGATGAAGATGCCGAACAGCAGGTGCGGCACGGAGTTGAAGCCGTCCACCACCCGCATGATGACCCGGTCGGCGGCCCCGCCGAGCGCGCCGGCGGTCAGCCCGGCCACGGTCCCGACCGTGACCGACACCAGAGCCGCCACCAGGCCGATGAGCAACGAGACGCGCAGTCCGTAGACGACCCGGAGCAGCACGTCGCGCCCCACTTCGTCGGTGCCGAAGGGGTGCGCGAAGGAGGGCGCCTGGTTGGCCGA
Organism: Herbidospora sakaeratensis; assembly: GCF_001570525.1. GTDB lineage: Bacteria > Actinomycetota > Actinomycetes > Streptosporangiales > Streptosporangiaceae > Herbidospora > Herbidospora sakaeratensis. Next base: position 81,169 of record NZ_BBXC01000010.1, on the reverse strand, counting down.
CCGCAGGTCGACGAGTTGCTGGTCGAGCTGCACGATCGCGGGCACCAGCAGCACGGCCAGCGCGAGCGCGACGAGCACTCCGGCGGCGATCCGCACCGACGTCCTCATCAGCTCACCCCCAGGACCCGCACCCGCGGATCGGCGATCACGTAGGCGCCGTCGGCGAGCAGGTTGCCGACCACCACAGCGAGCGTGGCCAGCAGGGTGAGCGCGGCGAGCAGCGGGAAGTCGGCGGCCAGCGCCGCCTGCACCGACGCCGACGCCACCCCCGGCCACGAGAAGACGCTCTCCACCAGGATCGCGCCGGTGACCAGTTCGGGGATACGCGCCCCGAGCAGCGTGATGAACGGCAACAACGCCGAGCGCAGCGCGTGCCGCCCGATCACCGTGCGCTCCCGCAGGCCCCGGGCCCGCGCGCCGAGCACGAAGTCCTCCCGCAGGGTGGCGATCAGCGACTCGCGCACGAACAGCAACAACCACGACGACTGCGAGAACGCCAGCACCGTCACCGGCAGGATCAGGTGCCGCAGCACGTCTCCGGCCTCCAGCGTGGTGGCGGCCGGGTCGGTCAGCCCGCCCGGCGGCAACCACCGCAACTGCACGGCGAACACCCAGATCACGATCAGCGCGACCCAGAACACCGGGGCCGCCTCGTTGGCGTACGCGGTGCCGGAGATCAGCCGGTCGAGCCACGAGTCGCGCCGCCAGGCGGCCAGCGCGCCGACCGCGAGGCTGACCACCAGCATCAGCACCAGCGCGCAGCCCACCGCGAGCAGGGTCCAGCCGATCCGCTCGCCGATCACCTCGGCGACCGGCCGGTGCATGCTGCGCGAGTCGCCGAGGTCGCCCCGCAGCAGGTTGCCCAGCCACGTCAGATACTGCTCGGCGACCGGCCGGTCGAGCCCCCAGTTCTCCCTGATCCGCGCCACGACCTCGGGACTTGTGACGACCGCGCGGTCGCCGAGATACTGCCTGACCGGGTCGAACGGCGACGCCTTGGCCAGCGCGAACATGCCCAGGGTGACGGCGAACACCAGCGGCACGGCGAACACCAGCCGCCAGAGCGCCATGCGGGCGAGCGCACGGGTCATGCCGCCGGCTTCCACTCGGCGATGTTCCGGAACAGGCCGCCGGTCTCGTGTTCGTGCGCCTCCACCGACGGCGTGATGCCTGCCCATTTGCCGCGCACCACGTAGACGTGCTTGAGGTAGACCAGGTAGGCCCAGGCGGCGTCGTCGCTGATGCGCTGCTGGAAGGCGTCGTAGGTCTGCTTGCGCACGGCCGGGTCGGGCTCCTCGCGGCCCTTCTCCAGCAGTGCGTCCACCTCGGGGACCTGGTAGCCGCCCGGGTTGAAGAAGCCCTGGCCGGCGAAGGCCGAGTGGAACAGCTCGTAATTGGTGTAGTCGGGGTCGAACGGCGTGCCGTAGCCCATGACCAGGGCGTCCTTCGCCATCCGTGGCTCGATCGCGTCCCAGTCGAGGCCGGCCAGCCGCACGTCGACGCCGACCTTCTTGACGTCGGAGGCGACGGCCAGGGCCAGGTCCTTGCGCAGCGAGTCGCCCGCCGGGTACATCAGCGTGAAGCTCGCGCGGGCGCCGTCCTTCACGCGCACGCCGTCGTCGCCGGCGCGCCAGCCGGCCTCGTCCAGAACCTCGGCGGCCCCCGTCTGGTCGGCGGTGGCCGACCCGGTGATCGCGGGGTTGTGCCAGGTGGTGCCGGGCGCGACGGGCCCGAACGCCGGTTCGCCGGCTCCGGCCAGGATCATGTCGACCATCGCCGACCGGTCGAGCGCCAGATTCACCGCCCTGCGGATCGCCGGGTCGCCGGTGACGGGGACGCCGAACGGGAACATGACGCCCCGGTAGTCGGCGCTCGGCACCCGGTGCACGGTCAGCCCGGCCTGGCCGTCGAACCGCGCGGCGGCCTTCGGCGGCAACACGGTCGCGTCGAACTCCCCGGCCGCCATCCGGGTGGCGCGCACGTTGTCGTCGGCGGCGTAGGCCAGCACCAGCTGCTTGATCGCCGGCGCGCCGCCCCAGTAGGCCGGATTGGCCTTCAAAACGATCTTGTCGCCGGGCGTCCACGACACGAAGCTGAACGGCCCGGTGCCGATCGGCCGCGTGCCGGACGCGCGACCGGCCGGCACGATGCCCAGCGTGGCGCGCTGCAGGATCGGCGCGTACGGGTACTTGAGGCGGAACACCACCGTCGCGGGGTCGGGCGCCTCCACCGACGCGATGGCCGCGAAGTCGCCGCGGATGCCGGAGTTGTTCTTCTCGTCGAGCACCGACTCGTAGGTGTAGACGACGTCCTCGCTGGTCAGCGGGGTCCCGTCGTGGAACTTGACGTCCTTGCGCAGAGCGAAGGTGACCGTCGTGCCGTCGATCTCGGGCAGCGTGTCCGCCAGGGCGGGCTGAAGCGAAAGGTCGGCGTCGCGGCGGACCAGCCCGTCGTACAACAAGGAACCGCCGTCGGCGCCGTAGCCGAGGACCGGGTTGAGGGTGTCCGGCTCCGAGCTCATCCCGAGCACGAACGTGTCGTCGGGTGAGCTCGGGGCGGGCGCGGCACAGGCGGTGAGCGCAAAAATCAGGACGAGAGGGGCGAATCTGGCGCGAAAGGGCGTCATGGGAGCGAAGGTAAAGCGATCATCTGGTTATTGCAAGTTATTCGCAAGTACAGCAGATGACCAGAAGGCGACGGCATCGCCCGCCACCAGAGGCAGCCGCCCGTCGCGGGCCGCCGCGTACTCGTCGGGCGAGGTGACGTTCACCACCGACTCCAGCGCCGGGTCGAGCCGGCCACTCCAGCCACGCCTTGGGCCGGTCCCATCCGGGTGGACCGGCCGCCCGCGAGCACGACGCCCGCGGCGGTCCGCAGGTCGGGATGCCCGGTCATGCGGAGGCGCGATCCGTCGATCAGGTCGTCGCAGAAGGCCGCGACGTCGGTTCCGGTCAGCTCCAGCACCCCCTTGCCCTCGGCCGCGCCCTCCTCGAAGAAGTCGAGGACGCCGGCGAGCAGGTCGGCCGCCCCGACCCTGAAGAAGTAGCGCTGCATCTCCTTGTAGACGATCTGGTAGTCGGGCGGCAGCGCCTTGATCCGGGCGACGTACGCCCGCCACTGCCGCTTGCCTTCGACGATGTTCCGGATGCCCAGTTTGCGGGCCACTTTTCTGTTCAACCGCGCCCGCCACCGGTCGCGATGGCTGCGGGCCCCCTCGCCGCCGGCCAGCGCCGCGCAGAAACCGGGGACGTCGTCGCCCAGCACTTCGTGGATGCTCCGCCCGTCGGCCGCCGTCTCCTCGAGCAGCCCCAGCGCGCCGTCGAGGATCGGCATCAGGTTCCGGCCGCTGAAGTCTCCATAAGGGAAGAGATGGCCCTTGATCTGCTCCCACGCCTCCCGGTAGTCGGCCGGCAGCTTCTCGGCGCGGGCCTCGAACGCCAGCCAGTCCCGGGTGAGGTCGTTGCCCGTCATGGTGTCCCAGACCTTCATCTCCCGCCTTCCCTGAGCTTCTCGATGCGCGCGGTGACGTACTCCCATTTCGCCCAGAAGGTCGCCAGCTCGCGGCGTCCGGCCTCGTTGAGGGCGTAGAACTTGCGGGGCGGCCCCAGGCCCGACGGTCGTTTCGCCACCTGGACCAGCCCGTTCTTCTCCAGCCGCAGCAGGATGGTGTAGACCGTGCCCTCGACGACGTCGGCGAAGCCGAGGTCGTTCAGCCGGCGTGTGATGGCGTAGCCGTAGGTCTCCTCGCTGCCGATGATCTCCAGCACGCAGCCTTCGAGCGTGCCCTTGAGCATCTCCGTCAGATCATCCATCGCGCCTCCTCGGTACTCGGTGCCACCGAGTACCACTACAAAGTACCACGCAGTAGTGGGAGCCGCCCAGTGTTGGGCCGTGGTTCGGTTCGAGGCGACCGCGATGTCACCCGGTGGGCACGCCGAAAACGGACGATCACCGACATGCGCAGGCTTCTCGCCCTGGTCCTGGCCGTCGCGGCCGTCACCCTGACCGTCCAGCCCGCCGAGGCCGCCGCCGACGGAACGCTGAGCGTCACGTCGGCGTCCGTCGCGGTCGGCTCGGACCTCCGGTTCAGTTACACCACCCCCCGGCCGGACGCCGCCAACTGGGTCGGCCTGTACGCCGACCCCGGCAACGGGCCCGTCGACGAGACCTACGTCGGACCGTCGCTCAAATGGGTGTACGCCCCCTCGGCCAACGGCACCGGCACCCTGCCGACCTCGGGGCTGGCCGCCGGGAACTACAAGCTCTTCTTCCTGTACGACGACGGCTACACCTGGCTCGCCGAGCCCGTCTCCGTGCGGCTGACCGCCCCCGGGTCGGGCACCCTGACACTCGCCTCGGCCACGGTGAACTCGGGCGACCCGATCCGGCTCGGCTACACCACGTCGAAGCCGAACAACAAGAACTGGGTCGGGCTCTACCGCAACCCGGGCAACGGCCCGGTCGGCCAGACCCAGGTGGGGCCGTCGCTGACCTGGGCGTACACCCCCGGTTCCAGCGGCTCGGCCACCCTGCCGACCTCGGGCCTCAGTGCGGGCGACTACGTCGTCTACTACCTGTTCAACGACGGGTACACCTGGCTCGCCCCGCCCGTCACGCTGCGGATCACCAGCAACGCCGCGCCGCGTTTCCCGGCCTCGGCGTTCACGCTGCGCAACGCCAAGGTCGGCGCCGCCTACTCGGCGACGGTCGGCGGGCTCGTCCCGGGCGCCGCCTTCACCAAGACCTCCGGTCCCGCATGGGCGTCGGTGTCCTCCTCGGGCGCCGTGACCGGCACGCCGACCTCGGCCGGCGACGCCGTCGTGGGCATCAGGGCCACCACCGCCGCCGGCACGGCCGACGCGACCGTGACGATCCGCGTCCAGTCGGGCGTGCTGGTGCCGCAGTTCAGGGCGCTCAGCTGGAACCTGTGGCACGGCGGCACCCAGGTGGCCAACGGCCTGGAGAAGCAGCTGAAGTTCCTGCTCGAACGGGACGTCGACGTCGTCGGCATCCAGGAGAACCAGGGCTCCGCCGCGCAGACCCTCGCGGCCGCGCTCGGGTGGTCGTACTTCCAGAACTCCGACACCGCGGTCCTCAGCCGCTACCCGATCACCGGCACCACGCCGACCGTCGCGGGCAGCGCCGTCGCCGCCAGGATCGACCTGGGCTCGCGCTCCCTGCGCCTCTGGAGCGCCCACCTGGGCTACACGCCCTACGGCCCGTACGACGCCTGCTTCGGCCGGATGAGCGTCCAGCAGCTCATGAACCGCGAGGCGAGTTCGGGTCGCACCGGCCAGATCACCACGATCATCAGCGCCATGTCGGCCGACCTCGCCGCCTCGGCGACCACCCCGGTCCTGCTGACCGGCGACTTCAACGCCCCCTCCCACCTCGACTGGACGTCCGGCAACTCCCGCTGCGGCTACGGCGCGGTCGCGTGGCCGACCTCCACGGCACCGGCGAACGCGGGCCTCGTCGACTCCTACCGCCAGGCCAACCCCAACCCGTCGACCCACCCGGGCACCACGTGGTCGCCGGTCTTCACGACCTTCACCGGCGGCTACGGCTACGACTCCCGCACCGGCGAGCCGGAACCCCAGGACCGCATCGACTTCGTCCACTACCGGGGGCCGCTGACCGTCCTGTCGTCGGAGGCGGTGTGGGAGGGCACGCCCTCGCAGCACAACCCGTCGGCCAACGCCTGGACCTCCGACCACGCCGCGGTCCTGACCGTCTTCCGGCTGAACTGAGCCGCCCGTTCAGTAGTCGTCCAGTCCGCGTTCGTACCTTGAGGACACCGAGCCCCAAGGAGCGTGGCATGGCTACCCGAGTGAACCGGCAGACCGTCGACCTGTCCGCCTACCCCGACCTCATGGTCCTCTACCTGGGCATGCGGGTGAACCACCTGTACGGAATCAGGACCTTCTTCGGCTTCGGCCGCAAGATCCAGGAGTCGGTCGCGGGGAAACCCGACGGTCTGCTGCTTCACGAACCGGTCTACTACTCGTTCTTCCCGATGAACATGGGCATGCGCCAGTACTGGCGCGATCTGCCGTCGCTGCTCGCCTTCGCCCGGTCCGAGCCGCATCGGCAGTGGTGGCTCGATTTCCTGCGCGACTCGGGCGGCACCGGGTTCTGGCACGAGACCTACTCGGTGCGGGGCGGCATGGAGGCCGTCTACGACGACGTGCCCAAGCCCATCGGGTTCGGGCGGTTCGCGGGCGTGCAGCGGGCCCGTGGCCCGATGTTCGGCTCCGCGTCCCGCCTGGGCCGCTCCGACCACGGCGAGGCGGTGCTGAGCGAGACGGACCTCTACGAGTCCTGAGCCCGTTCGGCGACGACGGCGACCGGGCTGTGCGCCCGGTGCAGCAGGCCGTGGCCGACCGAGCCGAGCGCGAGCGACGCGAAGGCGCCCCGTCCGCGGGAGCCGACGATCACCAGGTCGGCCGACCGCGACTCCTCCGAGAGCAGGAAGACGGGGTGGCCGCAGTGGGCCAGGCGCTCCACCGGGATGTGGGGGTACTTGTCCGTCCACGGGGCCAGCCGCTCCCAGACGCGGGCGACGTGCTCGTCGTACAACTCCTGGATCAGCGCGCCGTAGACCACGGCGGAGGCCGCGAACGACGGCGGCTCCCACGCGTACACGAGTTCGAGGCGGGCGCCGCGCCGGTCGGCCTCGGCGAAGGCGAAGTCGAGCGCCGTCTCCGACTCCTCGCCGCCGTCGTAACCGGCGACCAGCTTCCCGTAGGTGCGATGGGCGGGCTTCCGGACGACGACGACCGGGCCGGGGGTGTGGCCCACCATCGACAGGCCGACCGAACCGAGGATCAGCCCGGCGAAACCGCCCTTGCCCCGGCTGCCGATCACGATCTCGTCGGCGTCGCGGGCCGCCTCCCGCAGCCGTTCGGCGGGCGGCCCGACGACGAGCTTCGCGCTGATCTGGAGGTCCGGGACGCACTCCCAGGCCCGCTGCTGCGCCGCGGCGAGGATCTCCTGGTGGTACCTCTCCTGCATCGTGTTCAGCTCGCCCTGCAGGACGGCCGCCGGACGCACGTGCACGATCCGCAGGGCGGCGCGTCTGCGGGCCGCGTCCAGGGCCGCGTACTCCACGGCCGCGAGCGCGGGAGCCGATCCGTCGACCCCCACGACGATGATGGGAATCATGGTGGGTCCTCCCTCTGATTCCACTTTCGTCCACCGGTCGCGGAAGCCATAGGGGCCTTGGTCCACGAGGAGAGCTTTTTCACCTCTCTTGGGCGTCCACCCCCTGAGCCCTGACGGACGATGGACGAAAGACGAGGAGGGAGAACACGATGAAGGCCGCTATGGGAGACCGGCTGATCGTCGAGGGCAGCAGCGACCACGAGTCACGGAGGGTCGGCGTGATCACCGAAGTGCGCCACCCGGACGGCTCCCCTCCCTACCTGGTGCGCTGGTCGGGCGACGACCACGAGTCCCTGGTGTTCCCGGGACCCGACGCCCACGTGGTGAGCGGGCGGAGAGCCGACGGCTAGGGCCGCCGCTCGGCCTCGGCGATCGCCCGGCTGATCGACTCCAGGTCCATGCCGCCCTGGTAGCGCAGGCCGTTGATGAACAACGTCGGGGTGCCGCGCACCCCGCTGGCCCGGCCCGTCGCCTCGTCGTGCCCGATCTTGGCGAGCATGCCCGGCACGTCGGGCCACGGGTCGACGCCGATGTCGGCGGCGTAGCGGGTCAGGTCGTTCACGGTGAGGAAACGCTGGTTGGCGAACAGCGTGTCGTGCATCTCCCAGAACTTCCCCTCGGCCGCCGCGCCCTCGGCGGCCAGCGCGGCCGGCACCGCCCTGGGATGGATGGTCCGCAGCGGGAAGTGGCGGAACACCAGCCGGGTCGTCGGGTGCCGGGCGAGCAGTTCCTGCATGATCGGGTGCAGGCGGCCGCAGTAGGGGCACTCGAAGTCGCCGTACTCGACGACCGTGACCTTGTGGACGGCCGGTCCGCGCACATGGTCGTCGGGCCCCACCGGCTCCGAGAGCAGTACGGGCAGCTCCTCGACCGGTTCGAGGGCCGCCTCCGGCGGCGCGCAGACGCCGCCCCGGTCCCAGGCCATCCGGAAGATCAGCCAGCCGGTGAGCGCCGACAACAACGACCCGGCCAGGATGCCGATCTTGGCCTGGCTCTGCACGGCCGGATCGTCGAAGGCCAGCCCGACGATGAACAACGACACCGTGAACCCGATGCCCGAGACGGCCGCGCCGCCCAGCAGCTGCCCCCACACCAGGTTGCCCGGCAGCACCCCCCATTTCAGCCGCAGCGGCAACCACGTGCCGAGGGCGATGCCGACGAACTTGCCCAGCAGCAGCCCGAGCACGATCCCGATGGTGATCGGCGAGGTGACCGCCCGCCGCAGCGACTCGGCGTCGAGCACCACCCCCGCGTTGGCCAGCGCGAACACCGGCACGATCAGGTAGCTGCTCCACGGGCTGATCCTGAGCTGGAGCCGCTCGTTCACCGAGACCGCCGACTGCACCTGCCGCGCCGCCCTGCGGGCCCCGCGCGCGGTGGGGTCGGCGGTGAACTCGTGGACGGCCTCTCCCGCCGTCAGCAGCTTGTACTCGCTCGGCGCGTACACGAAGACCAGCACCCCGAGCGCGATGCCGATCAACGTGGGGTGCACCCCGCTCTCCAGCGTCGCCACCCACAACGCGAACCCCAGCACGATGTACGCCGGCGCCCGCCAGATCTTGAGCCAGCGCAGCATCACGATCGCGGCCAGCAGCGCCGCCGCCACGAACAACGACGGCACCGACAGGTCGGCGGTGTAGAACACCGCGATCACGATGATCGCCAGCACGTCGTCGACGATCGCGAGCGTCAGCAGGAACGCCCGCAACGGCTCGGGACAGCGCGCCCCCACGACGGCCAGCACCCCCAGCACGAACGCCGTGTCGGTGGCGATCGGCACGCCCCAGCCGCCCGCCCCTGGCCCGCCCGCGTTCAGGGCCAGGTAGACGAGCGCCGGGACGAGCAGCCCCCCGAACGCGGCGACGGCGGGCACCGCCAGCAGCCGCCGGTCGGTGAGCTGGCCGAGGCGCACCTCGTAGGAGATCTCCAGGCCGATCAGGAAGAAGAACAGGGTCATGAAGCCGTCGTTGACCCAGTGGCGCAGGTCGAGCGAGAAGACGGCGTCGCCGAACGACAACCCGGCTTCCATGTGCCAGAACGCCTCGTAGGTGTGGCCCCACGGGGAGTTGGCCCACAGCAGCGCCACAAGGGTGGCCCCGAGCAGCACGCTCGTGCTGCCCGCCTCGGTCCTGAAGAACGCCCGCAACATAGAAGCCCCGATGTTAGGGCCTGACCTGCGAAGGAACCGTCATGTTCGGGCAAACACCCGGTGTTCAGGCGGCCGCGCCGGGCAGCGTCTCCGACAGCTCGATCATGTTCCCCCACGGGTCGCGGAAGAAGGCCAGGCGGCGGCTGATGTCCTCGATCTCGAACGGCTCGCCGATCACGTCGACCCCCCGGCGCAGCAGCTCGGCGCGGGCCTCGTCGACGTCGTCGACGTGCACGCAGATGTGCTGGTAGCCGCCGTGGCGCAGGCTCACCTCCAGGTCGTCCACGACCTCCTTCGGGAACGGCACGGGCCCCGCGAGGATCTCGACGTGGAAGCCGTCGTCGTCGGCGGGGCTGAGGTAGGCCAGTTTCAGGTCCCCGTACGGCCACTCCTGCAGCACCCGGAAGTCGAGCTTCTCGACGTACCAGGTCTTGGCGGCCTCGTAGTCCGGCACCCGGATGCCGACGTGGTGGCCGGTGAACGACGCGAACGGGCTGGCGGGGTTCCTGGGCGGATGGGCGGGCATCGGCATGGCGCACTCCAAACGGGAAACGGGGTCGCCGCCCGATCGGGCGGCACGAAGCAGTCAACAAGCCGGAAGCCTCCGGCTGAACGGCCAGGCTGGTCCCGCTCAACCTGGTTCCGGCGGAACCACCCGGATGCGGTCGGTGATACTGGGCAGATGGCACGGCCCGAAGAGATCCGCGAGTTTCTCCGTTCCCGCCGGGCCCGGCTGGCTCCGGCCGACGTCGGCCTCCCGGTCAAGGGCGGCTCCCGGCGGGTGGCCGGGCTGCGCCGCGAGGAGCTGGCGATGCTGGCCGGCGTCAGCGTCGACTACTACACGCGGCTGGAGCAGGGCCGCGCGCCGCACGCCTCCGAGCAGGTGCTGGGAGCGGTCGCCGACGCCCTGCGCCTGGGCCCGCTGGAGCGACGCCACCTCTTCGACCTGGTCAGACCGGCCGCCGACCCGTCGCCCGACCGGCCGCCCCGGGCCCGTGCGGCCGTCCGGATGATGCTGGCCGCCCTCGACCCGGTGCCCGCCGTCCTGCACGGCCCCTATCTGGAGGTCGTCGCGATCAACCGGATGGGCGCGGTGCTGCTCGACGACTTCGCGGCGATGCCGGCGGCCGAGCGCAACATGGTCCGCTGGATGTTCCTGAACCCGAAGGCGAGGTCGGTCTACCCCGACTGGGACGAGGTGGCCGACCAGATGACCGCGATCCTGCGGGCCGCCGCCGCCCAGGACCCCCGCGACCCGCGGCTGACCCGCCTCGTCGAGGAGCTCACCGCCCGCTCACCGGAGTTCGCCCGCTTCTGGGCCGACTACGAGGTCTTCCAGCACAGCCACGGCACGAAACGTTTCCACCACGACGCGGTCGGCACGATGACCATCAACTACGAGTCGCTGATCCCGCCCGCCGACCCCCACCTGTCGCTGATCATCTACTCGGCGGCCACCGGCTCCCCGTCGGAGGAGAAGCTGCGCCGGCTCGCCGAATGGGCGAGCGCCCGCATGGCGATGTCGACGGAGGCCTGAAGGTCATCCCTGCTCGCCCCGGCGGCGGCGTGGACGGCGTGGCCCTCGCTGAGCGTCATGACGAACCGGGCCAGCGCCCGGACGTCCATGCCGTCGGGAAGGTCGTCCGCGCGGGACAACCGCTCTTCGAGGGCCGCCTCGGTGTCGGCCCGCCCGGTGGCCAGGACCTCGGCGACGTGGGCGTTCTCGGGCGAGCAGGCCAGCCCTCCCTGGATGGACAGGCAGCCCGGCGGATGGTCGCCGGTGGTGAGCGCGTCGGCGCTGGAGCGCAGGAAGACCTCGATGGCGGCGTAGGCGGTCGGCTGGTCGAGCGCGGCGCGGGCGTTGGCCACCTTGGTCTCGTGATAGCGGGCGAAGGCGCGCCGGAACAGCTCCTCCTTGCTGCCGAAGGTGGCGTAGAGGCTCGGCCGGTTGATGCCCATCGCCCTGGTCAGCTCGCTGAGTGACGCGCCGTCGTAGCCGTGCCGCCAGAAGACCTCGGCGGCCCGGTCGAGAACCGCCTCCTCGTCGAAGGCCCGTGGCCGCCCGATGCTCATGCGCTCATCCTACCGCTCGGTACAAAACCTGGTACGGTGGCGGATGCAACCGATCGGTACAAAAATTGGGGAAGGTGGACGCATGTCCGTCACACTGATCACCGGCGCGAACAAGGGCATCGGCTTCGCGACGGCCAGACGACTGCTCGACCTGGGCCACACCGTCTACCTCGGCGCCCGCGACCCCGAACGGGGCGAGAAGGCCGCCGCGACGCTGGGCGCCCGGTTCGTCCGGCTCGACGTGACCGACGACGCGTCGGTGGCCGAAGCGCTGGCGGTCGTCGACGCGGCCGAGGGGCGGCTCGACGTCCTGGTGCACAACGCGGGCATCCTCGGAGACGGGCCGCTCGACGGCCCCACGGCCCTCCACGTGTTCGACACCAACGCGGTGAGCATCGTGCGGGTCACCGAGGCCGCCCTGCCCCTGCTGCGCAGATCCGCGAACCCCACGGTGGTCACCGTGTCGAGCAGCGCCGGGTCATTCTGGGCCGTGACCAACCCTGACCGGCCGGAGTTCGGCCTGCCGCTCGCGCTCTACTCGGCGTCCAAGGCGGCGGCCACCATGCTCACCCTCCAGTACGCCAAATCCCAGCCCGGCATCAAGTTCAACGCGATCGAGCCCGGCACCACCGCCACCGACATGACGGCCGCCTTCGGAATCGGCAGGTCACCCGAGGAGAGCGCCGAGGTCGTCGTGCGGCTGGCCACACTCGGCCCCGACGGCCCGACGGGCACCCTTCAGGACGAGTCGGGGACGCTGCGCTGGTAGCCCCCGCCCCGGCCGCCCGCGCGGTCGGGGGCCGTCGCGGTCCGCGGCCAGCGACCGGTTCGTCGCCGCCGAGGTCGAATACGGCGGATACTATTCCGGCAGGCTGCGCGGATGAAATCGCCCGGCGAATGGGAGAAATTCTCCCTGTGCCCCGGCCCCGGTTATAAAACGCTCTACTCCTGCGGCGCCAAGCGCTACGCGGGCGCCGACAAGGGCATGCTGCGGGCGCGTTCCGACAGCGTCAAGCCGTTCGAGCAGTTCACGGTCGACTGCAATACCGGCAACTACTGCACGATCAGGTCGCCCGCCAACGGCAAATACGCGAACGACTGCTACCCCATGCTCCGCGCCCGGGCCGACACCGTCGGATCATACGAGAAGTTCCTGATCTCCTGACCCCGCGAAAACGGGCGGGCCCCCACCGGAGACCCGCCCGTTATCGTGACGCTAATAGGTGATGCTGCACGAGCTCGACGGGGGAACAGGCGGCGTGGTGTCGGTCAGGGGCATGCGGATGTCGAACCCGAAGTAGACGGCCCCGTTCCGCGGGATGACGTTGTTCCATTCCACCGGCTGCCACACGTTCGGCGCCGGCCTCGTCGCACTCCAGAATGACGCGATGACCGCGTTGGCGGGGAAATTGATGATCGTCTCCCACGTGGTCGACGACGCCGTACCGGTGTTGGCGATTTTCGCCTCCACTATCCATTTGTGCCGGTCGGCGGTGCTCGCGATCCAGTTGGCTTTGAACGTCAACGTGCAGGTGGTGGCGGCGCCGGCGGGAGCCGGGGCGGTGAGCGCGGTCGCCGCGCCGAGCAGGGCGACCACCAGCCAGGTGGTCGGTCGCCGACGTACACGTCGTTCTGTCATGGGCCTCTCCTGTCAGGGAGTGCGCGCATTGAACACACGCACAGGCGATGCCCGAACGGTACGGTCGGCGTCGAATTCGGTCAATTATCGTGAAACTTTCAGCTTTTCGATAATCGCCTATTCGAATTCCGAACATGCTCGCCACTCAATTCGGCCGCTGATCTCTCTTTGCGAATCAGTCGGCCACGGGGCGCCAGCGGGCGGCGACGCGGACGGCGTTCACCCCGCCGGCGGCTCCAATGGCAACCGACAACCCCGCAGCCGCCACGGCCACGTTCACCAGCAGGCTCCATGACATGTCTCCAGATCTCGACATCGCCACGAAGAAGTTGCCTTGCCAAGCGGCTATGGTCACCCCGGCCGCGACCGCGATCAGGCAGGGTGCCACGAGGTTCCAGGCGGCCACGCCGAACACGAACCGGCGCCGCTCGGTGAGCACGGTCAACGGTGCCAGCGCGGCGGTGAACGTCAGAAACTCGGCCGCCGAACTGAGTCCCATCGCCATCAAGAGCACAGTCAGCACGATCGTGACCAGGAAGACCACCCAAGCGGAAATCGTCGTCAACCGATTCGACCCCTGCGCCCAGGAGTCGCCGGGGCGGTTCGTTTCCGCCATGGCGAACGCCCGATGCGCCTCTTCGTTCACGTGCGCGGCCAGCCCACCCGTCCCGACCGCCGAGACGACGACGAGTTCCTGAACACGCGGCCAAGCGCTTCGCTCATTCGTCAGGCGCACGTGGACGTCGTCTCCGCTCCGCCGGAAATGACCGACCAGCGTCTGCGCCCGGATATCGCCGTCCCACAACGACACCCGATTCCCGGCGCAGCCTGACACCAACCCGCGCAAAGCAGCGCAGGACCCCCAGAGCCGTCTCGGCTGTGTCTCGTCCTCCGGGACCACCACACCCAGCATCGCCGAACCCGCCGGAAGCTTCCCGGCGAAAGACTCGATCGACTCACCGTCCAGGTAAGGAGAACTGACGACGAGAACGCTGTCCTGGAGACTCTTCTGAAATTCGAGGGCTCTCTCCGATGGCTCGCCGAGTCTGCTGGTCCACACCTGTGCTTGTACGACGATTCCGATCCCGATGACGATCACCGCAGTCAGGCGGACGACGATGCCGGGGCGCGCGGCCGTCCACCGCCCCGCGATCAGCATCGCCACGTACCCTGCTTTCGCCGCACGCGCAGCCATCGCGCCGCCGAACCGCTGGATCACGATCGCCGACGCCGAAGGAAGCGCGGCCCACAACACCGCTGTGCCGCCGAGATAGGCCAGAAACCCGAACATGCGCGGCAAGTAGGGCGTCAGTACGACTGCCACCAGCCCGGCCACACCGGCGACGAGCCTCCACCGGGGCACCCGCCGCGCGAACGTCCGGGGACGTCCCGAACGGCCGGTCGCGTCCACGCGGTGCAGCATCACTACAGCCAGCAGCACGACGATGACAGCGCCGGCCACAGTCGGCGGAACGGCCCACGACCACGCGCGAGTGTCATCGGAGTTGATCACATACCCCGGCCCCGGCAGGCGGACATAGGTGATCAACGTAATCAGGTAAGGCGTCGAACCGATCACCGCACCGGCCAGCGCCGGGACGACGCCCTCGCCCAGGTTCAACAGAGCCCGGTGTCGCCACGACGCGCCCAGGGCCGCCAACAGCTCCGTTCGCCGATCTCTGGCCGCGGAGCCGCACCGAACGGCGATGACCAGCAGCACAGCCGCTGCGACGCCCAGCGTGGCCGCCAACATGGTGAGGAACTGCCCGATCGGCGCGACGTCTCGTGAGTCGCCGATCAGCATGGTGTTCATCCCCCCGAACCGTTTGATCCCGCGCCAGCCCTCATAGCCGCCGTTTACGTCGGGCCGTACATACGCCAACCGCTCGCCCGGAGAAGCCAGGCCCGCAGCTCCGATGAGTCCTGCGAACGTCCCGTACCTGTGGAGAATGCGCTCCTTGGAACCGGCTTCCAGGAGCGCCGGTGACAGGAACACCTCACCCCGTTCAGGCCAGCGCGGTAATCCCGGCGGCGGACTGACGGACTCGGCGAGCGGCTCCACATGAATCACCGAATGGGGCACGGTTCCGATGGCGTCCCTGTTGATGTTCAGCCACACGGCCGGCCTGCGCACGTCCTCGCCCGCGGGCACCGGTCCACGCGCCGCGTCCCGTTGCTCACGACCGTCATAAGTCGCCACGACGACGAGGCCGGCCAACATCGTCGTCGTCAACACCGCCGAGGCCAGCAGCAGCCCGGCGAACCTGATCCGGCTTCCCGGCGCGCCCCTTCCAGCCGCGAACCCGACGCGCAGCAATTGCCGCCACAGAGGGCTCATGCCCTGGTCTCCGCAAGATCGCCGCCACGCAGGTCGAATCTGCGGTCGGCCCGGCGGGCCACCTCCTCGTCGTGGGTCACCACCAGCAGCGCGCAGTCACGCACGCGTGGCAGGGTGAACAACAACTCGGCCACCGACTCGCGGGCCTGCCGGTCGAGCGCGCCGGTCGGTTCGTCGGCCAGCAGCAGCACAGGCTCAGTGATCAACGCCCGCGCAACGGCCGTGCGTTGCCGTTCCCCGCCGGACAGCAGCCCTGTCGGCGTTCCGGTGACGGGCACGCCCAGGTCGTAGAGCAGCGTCTTGGCGTTCTCGTAAGCGGTCCTGCGTGGTTGCCCGGCCAGCAGCGCCGCGATGGCCACGTTCTCGACCGGCGACAATTCAGGCAGCAGTTCCCCGAATTGGAACACCATGCCGATACACGCCCGCCGGTGTGCGGCCAACCGCCGATTGGGCATCTCGAGAACGTTTTCACCAGCGACGTAGATCGCTCCATCGTCAGGTGCGGTGAGCCCCATGATGCAGTTCAGCAGGGTGGTTTTACCAGTCCCGCTGGGCCCACAGAGAACCGCCGACTCTCCCGATCGGAGCTCAAATGAAAGCGTTCCGAACAAGTGGCGACCGGAGACCGCCAATCGCAGTTCTTCGATTCTCAGCACCGGACGCCCGTGGGCACGGCTGACCATGAAACTCCGCTTCTGGTTTGTCGAAAAACGCCGGGCGGAGCAGCGGCTCCGCCCGGCATCAAGTATTGCTATTCGTCCCAGGCGCTGCAGTCATCCGGGAGCACCGGAATGCTGACACACGCGCGCAGACTGGTCACCGTGGTTCCCGTGCCGCTTTGGACTGAGGTCCCCCGGTTGGGGTTGTTCAGGTTGAACACCGAGCTTCCCGAGCCGCTGCGGGTGTAGTCCTCGGTCGCGCTCAGCGCGGACGCGCCTCTAATAGTTGGTTCTTGGACGACAGGCTCACCACGCCACTCACGAGGCAACACACAGCGTGGACGGCGCGGGGGTCGTGCCGAGAGTCTCTGCAAGATCCCGTCCAGGTCGTCTACGGCGATGCGCTCGATCGGTGTTGGAGTGCCGCACGGAAACTCCAGATTGCGATGGAGGCAGGAGCGGTAGATCGATCCCGAAGGCGAGGCCGTCGTCCACCGGAAAGCTGAAGCCGACGGTCGAACGCAGCAGAAGGCATCCCGGCGGCCAAGGAGTCGGCGCTGCATCGAACTCTACGAGCGGGACGCCCTGACCACCTGGTGGATGCGCGGCGGCCCGGCCGGAAAAGTGCAGCTCGACGGGCCCGTCCAACTGGTCGCCGCCAGGGCCCCGGGCCGCACGGCCGATCTGCTCCGCATACCGCCCGGCTTCGGGCGCGTCGTGGTCGGCGCGTTCGTCGGGGCCGAGAATGGATGAGCCGCCGGCCTCATTCTGCGGCCGCTGTCGCGAATGGCACGACCGACGGCCTCGGGTCTTTTCGAGAAACGCGCACGCGCGCCTCGCATCTATACACGCCCGGCACGAACGTGTTAAAACCGCATTGGCTAGCGTCCGCCGCGTAAATGTGCTGTTACTGGCACGCCCTACAACCGTTCGACAGCACGACGGAGTCGGCACACTCCGACCCTCGTATCCCCCCCGGGCAATCAGCGTGGCGGCGCGCGCCTTGCCTGACTGAGTCGTGAGGTCAGGTCGACATGCACATGCACATGGACGTTCACCTGCGCAGCGCGCGAGGTGCGGCATGAGAAGAATTCTCACCGCCCTGTTGCTGCTCGTCTCCACCCTCGTCATCCCCCTGCAGATGAGTCCGGCGCAGGCCGCCGCCGGACCGCCGTTCGCCGCGCTGGTCTTCTCCAAGACCGCCGGCTTCCGGCACACCTCCATCCCGGCGGGCGTCGCCGCCATCAGGCAGCTCGGCCAGGAACAGGGTTTCACGGTCGACGTCACCGAGGACTCGGCCGCCTTCACCTCCGCCAACCTGGCCAGATACCAGGTCGTGGTCTTCCTCTCCACCACGGGTGACGTACTGAACGCCACCCAGCAGACCGCCTTCGAGCAGTACATCAAGGGCGGCGGCGGGTACGCCGGCGTACACGCGGCCTCCGACACCGAGTACGACTGGCCCTGGTACGGCAATCTGGTCGGCGCGTACTTCAAGCAGCACCCCGCGCCCCAGCAGGCCGCAGTCAAGGTCGAGGACCCTGCGCACCCCTCGACCGCCGGGCTGCCCGCCCGCTGGACGCGCACCGACGAGTGGTACGACTTCCGCACCAACCCGCGTGCCGCGGTCCACGTCCTGACCTCCATGGACGAGACCAGCTACAGCGGCGGCACGATGGGCGCCGACCACCCCA
The DNA here is from genome assembly GCF_001570525.1 of Herbidospora sakaeratensis. Classification (GTDB taxonomy): domain Bacteria; phylum Actinomycetota; class Actinomycetes; order Streptosporangiales; family Streptosporangiaceae; genus Herbidospora; species Herbidospora sakaeratensis. The sequence continues at coordinate 63,453 of NZ_BBXC01000010.1, read as the reverse complement.
GCAGCTGGTGCCAGAACTACGACGGCGGCCGCTCGTGGTACACCGCGTTCGGCCACACCGACGAGTCCTTCGCCGAGCCCAACTTCCTGAAGATGCTGCTCGGCGGCCTGCAGACCGCCGCGGGTGTGGTGCCGGCCGACTGCTCGGCGAGCCTGGGCTCGTCGTTCGCCAAGGTCACCGTCGACGACAACACGTCCAACCCGATGATGTTGGACGTCGCCGCGGACGGCACCGTCTTCTACATCGACCTGAGCGGTGACGTGAAAGCGGTCAGGCCGGCCGGCGGCGTGGTGACCTCCGGTCACCTGAACGTCTTCAACGCCAACGAGAGCGGCCTGCTGGGTCTGGCCCTCGACCCGGCGTTCGCCACCAACCGCTGGATGTACCTGTACTACTCGCCCCAGTCCCCTGCCGTGGACCGGCTGTCGCGCTTCACCGTCAGGCCGGACCTGACGCTCGACATGGCCACCGAGAAGGTCGTGCTGGAGGTGCCGGTCCAGCGGGCGGAGTGTTGCCACCACGGCGGTGGCATGGTGTTCGACAAGGCCACCGGCGACTTGTGGCTCGCCAACGGCGACAACACCAACCCGTTCGCCTCCGATGGGTACACCCCCATCGACGAGCGCGCCGGACGGTCGAGCTGGGACGCCCAGGGCACCTCGGCCAACTCCAACGACCTGCGCGGCAAGGTGCTGCGCATCCACCCCGAGCCGGACGGCACGTACACCATCCCCACGGGCAACCTGTTCCCGCCGGGCACGCCGAAGACCCGCCCGGAGATCTACGCGATGGGTCTGCGCAACCCCTTCCGGATCGGCATCGACCCCAAGACGCACAAGCTGCTGGTCGGCAACTACGGCCCGGACGCCGGCCAGGCCAGCGCCACCCGCGGCCCGGAGAACACCGTCGAGTGGGACATCCTCAACGGCCCGGGGTTCTACGGCTGGCCCTACTGCGTCGGCAACAACAAGGCCTACGTCGACTTCGACTTCGCGACGAACACGTCCAAGGGCGCGTTCAACTGCGCGGCGCCGAAGAACGACTCGCCCAACAACACCGGCCTCACCGACCTGCCCGCGGCCAAGGCCGCCACGGTCTACTACCACTACTCCGCCGACCCCGCGTTCCCCGAACTCGGCGGCGGCGGCGCACCCCATGCCGGGCCCGCCTACCGCTACGACCCGGCGCTGGTGTCGGCCCGCAAGTGGCCCGCCTACTGGGACGGCAAGGCCGTCTTCGGCGAGTGGAACCAGAACCGCCTGTACTCCTTCCAGCTCAGCGCCGACGGCTCGCAACTGGTCGACATCAACCCCCTGCTGGGCGCGATGAGCTTCAAGAAGCCGATGGACATGAAGTTCGGCCCTGACGGGGCGCTGTACGTCATCGAGTGGGGCTCGGGCTTCGGCGGCAACAACGCCGACTCCGGCATCTACCGGATCGACTACACGAAGGGCGACCGGGCGCCGGTCGCCCAGGCCAAGGCCGACAGGACCAACGGCCCCGTGCCGCTGACCGTGCAGTTCTCCAGCGCCGGATCCGCCGACCCCGACGGGACGCCGCTCACCTACGCCTGGGACTTCGACGGCAACGGCAGCGTCGACTCCACCGAGGCGAACCCTGCTCGCACCTACACCACGGCGGGGAACTTCACCGCCGTGCTGACCGTGCGGGACCAGAGCGGCGCGACCGCCACCGCCAACGTGCCGATCGTGGCCGGCAACAACGCGCCCACAGTGACGATCAACGTGCCGTCCAACGGCGGCTTCTTCAACTTCGGCGACCGGGTCGGCTTCACCGTCACGGTCACCGACCCCGAAGACGGCACGATCAACTGCGCGAACGTCAAACTCCAGGCCTTCCTGGGGCACGACACGCACGGCCACCCGCTCGACCAGTACACCGGCTGCTCGGGCACCGTCCAGACCACCCTGTCCTCCGGGCACAGCGACGGCGACAACGTCTTCTACGTGCTGGAGGCCAGCTACACCGACCGAGGCGGCGCCGGGTCCTCCGGTCCGCTGACCACCAGAACCCAGGCGCTGCTGCAGCCCAAGCACAAGCAGGCCGAGTTCTTCACGGCGACCGGGCGCGCCCCCGACGGCACCGGCACCGGCGACCCCGGCGTGCGGGTGGAGACGACCTCCGACCCCCAGGGCGGCTTCCACAACATCACCGCCATCGAGGACGGCGACTACTGGAGCCACGACCCGGCCAACCTGTCGGCGATCGAGCGCCTGACCTTCCGCGCCGCCTCGGGCTCGACCGGCGGCACGATCGAGATCCGGACGGGATCCGTGGGTGGTCCGCTGGTCGGCAGGGCCACGGTGACCGGCACCGGCGGCTGGCAGACGTACCAGAACTTCTCGGTCACGCTGACCAACCCGCCCACGACCAGCGGGCCGCTGTACTTCGTCGTCCGCAAGCCGACGGGCAGCACCGGCAACGGCGCGCTGATCAACGTCAACTGGACCGACTTCGTCAGCAGGAGCGTCAACGGCGTCACCCTGAGCGCCAATCCCACGAGCCTGTCCTTCGGGTCGCGCAACACCGGCACGACCAGCCCGCCCCAGGCGGTCACCGTCACCAACACCGGCACCGCCGCCGCGACCCTGAGCGGCGTCACCGTCACCGGCGACTACGCGCGGACCACCACCTGCGGCGCCACCCTGGCCGCCGGCGCGTCGTGCACGGTCACCGTCACCTTCACCCCGACCGCGACGGGCACCCGCACGGGCACGCTCACCGTGGCGAGCAACGACGAGAACGGCCCGCTGTCGGTGGCACTGTCCGGCAGCGGCGTCACCTCGACCACCAACCTCGCCCTCGGCGCGGCGATGACCGCCGGCAGCTCCAACGGCGGCTACCCGCCGAGCAACGCCAACGACGACAACACCGCCACCTACTGGGAGTCGGCGAACAACGCCTTCCCGCAGTGGCTGCAGGCCGACCTGCGCTCCACCCAGAACATCGGCTCGATCACGCTGAAGCTGCCGCCGCCCGCGGCCTGGGCGACCCGGACCCAGACCCTGTCGGTCGAGGGCAGCACCGACGGCACGACGTGGACCACGCTCAAACCGTCCGCCCCGTACACCTTCAACCCCGCGACGGGCAACACCGTCACGATCCCGCTGACCACCACCAGCACCCGGTACGTCCGGCTGAACCTCACCGCCAACACCGGCTGGCCCGCGGCGCAGATCGCGGAGTTCCAGATCTTCCCGGGCGGTGGTGACCAGCCGCCGACCGTGAACCTGACGGCCTCCCCGACAAGCCTGTCGTTCGCCGCGAGGACCGTCGGCAGCACCAGCCCCGCGCAGACCGTCACGATCACCAACACCGGCACGGGATCGGCGACACTCGGCACGGTCGCCACCACCGGCGACTTCGCGCAGACCAAGACCTGCGGCACCACCCTGGCCGCCGGCGCGTCCTGCACGGTCAACGTCACCTTCACCCCGACCGCGACGGGCACCCGCACGGGCACCCTGAGCGTGGCGAGCAACGACCCGAACGGCCCGCTGACCGTCGCTCTCAGCGGCACCGGCACCGCCGTCCCGGTCAGCAACCTGGCGCAGGGCCGGCCGACCACCGAAACCAGCCACGTGCAGACCTACGCGTCCGGCAACACCGTGGACGGCAACTCCGGCACCTACTGGGAGTCGGCCAACAACGCCTTCCCGCAGTCGATCACCGTCGACCTCGGCTCCTCGGTCAGCGTCGGCCGGGTCGTCCTCAAGCTGCCCCCGGCCACCGCCTGGGCCACCCGCACCCAGACGCTCACCGTCCTCGGCAGCACTGACGGAACCACCTTCACCAATGTCGTCGGTTCGGCGGCGTACACCTTCAACCCGGCCACCGGGAACACGGCCACCATCACGTTCCCGGCCACCAGCAGGCGCTACCTGCGCCTGACCATCACCGCCAACACCGGCTGGCCCGCAGGCCAGGTCTCGGAATTCGAGGTCTACGCCTCGTAAAGTCGCCCGGACCTCCGGAGGGGACGATGTCCGTCCCCTCCGAAGTCGGGAACGAAAGCGGCAACGGCACAGACGCCTGCTGGCTCCGGCCCGGGCAGTTCATCAGCCTTCGAAGTATTGCCACTGGATGCCAAAGTCGGTCAGTGGACGCAGCAGGCTGCGGTGTACAGCGCCGACCCAGACGTAGCACTCCTCGTCCTCGTTCCTGTCCTCGGCGACGACCAGACCCGGCGCGACGTAGAAAGACGTTTGCCAGAGAGGCCACATCCAGGTCTTGAGCGGCACCCGGCGCAGCCCCCGGGTCAGTTCGTCGGCGATCGGCTCCGGTACGCGGCGACTCCAAGCCTTGTAGGGCGCGCTCATCACGGCTTCGAACAACGAGAACTGAATCAGGAAGCCGCTCAAACGTTCACGCTCAGCATGCCGCTCGCTGGGATCTTCAGCCGTCCACACGATCGGGTCGTCCTCAGACGGGTCGAGGAACCATTCAAAACCACCTTGATTCTCATGGCCGAACAGCAGCAGGCCCTCACCATCGGTACGCAGCTCAGCCGCGGAGCAGATGAAATTCTGAACACCGAGGACCTGCGGCCGGCCTTCGGCAAGCCGGTAAAACTCGGTCAGCGCCGCAGGGACCGGGCCCGATGGCGCGACCGGTTCCGCAGACGGGGCGGGTGCGGGGTGCCAGCCCTCAACGAACAGCCGCAACGCCGTAGCGCGGTCACCGTTGACGTGCTCAAGCCACTTCAACCCGGGCAGGGCGCTGGGCGTGCTCGGCGGACGCACCCGGTCGAGCACCTCGACGCTCAGCGGATGATCGATCCGCAGTTCATAGTCCTTGAGCACATCGTCGGTCCAGTTGCTGACCGCGTGGTGTCCCTCGCCGAGGTAGAGCACGCCCTGCTCCACCCGGACGAACAGATGAATCAGCTGGGCCTCCGGGCCCAACCACCGTTCAGCGATGGCCCCGGGTAGGCCCAGCAGCCTGAACGTCTCGCTGCTCCACACCCCGCTGGCGGCCAGATCGTCCACAGCCTCCGCGATGATCACTGCGCCGCCTGGTCCGACAGCCAACTCGGCACCGCCGGCATTGAATACCTCGGCCCCCGCACCCGCAAGACCAACCGCCTCAACGGCGTCAACGATGTCCAGGCGCCTCGGCTGCATGTGGGAAACGTAGCAAGGTCAGTTCACTCCAGCGGGAGTGTGCGGGCCCGGCTCCTCACTACATTCCCATGAGGTAGAGGTCGCTTCGTCTGCATCTGCACCGCCGGATAGGGCGAACCGATCTACCCCGACACCATCACTGCGCCGATGCCCGAACCGATCAAGGCGTCCAGCAACGCCCGAGCGAAGCGAGCACAACCCGATCGAAGCGAGGCCTGCCCAGGGAGCGCGAGGGGCGGAGCCCTTCGCCAGGAGCGCAGCGACCCGGAGCGAAGCGACGCCGGGGCCGCGACAGCGGACCAGGGGGAGCGTGAGGGGGCGCAGCCCCCTGACAGCGGGGGTTCCGGGGGTCGCCCCCCGGTAGAAACGAGGAACGGCCCGTGAAAGCCGCCCCGAAGGGGCGTCAACCACGGGCCGTTCCGAGAGAGCCGCCTTGGGGAATCGAACCCCAGACCTACGCATTACGAGTGCGTCGCTCTGGCCGACTGAGCTAAGGCGGCATGCTGGCAAGCAGCAGTCCTACTGTACAGCCTCCGCCCCCCACTCCGCGCCCACGATCAACACCGAGTGCCCTCCTCGGGCACCGCAAGATCCACCAGGTACCCGTCCACAACCCGATCGACGCACGACGACCCCGTCAGATAGGCCGTGTGCCCATCCCCGTCATACGACAACAGAACCCCCGACTCCAGCTCGGAAGCCAGCGCCTCGGACCACTCATAAGGCGTCGCAGGATCCCGCGTGGTTCCCACGACCAAAATAGGCGCCGCCCCGGCCCCGGTGATCTTCAGGTCGGCGTCACCCGACCGGGCCGGCCAGTAGGCGCAGGCCAGGCTGTCCCACATCACGAACTTCCCGAACCGCGGCGCCACCTCGGCCGCCTCCGTGGCGGCGGCCTCGTAGTCGGCCACCTCCCCCGGGTAAGCGTGATCAACGCAGTTGACCGCTTTGTTGGACTCCGTCTGGTTCGTCCACGATCCGTCGATACGCCGCCCCAGCAGCACGTCGGCCATGCGCAGCAGCTGGGTTCCGTCCCCGGCGAAGGCCTCCTTGAGCGCCCCCCGCAGGATCTCCCACGACCCGCGATCGTAAAGCGGGGTGATCACGCCGAAGGCCGCCCAGGTGTCGTTGATCACCCGGGAGTCGGTCTGGTTGCGCAGCGGCAGCAGGTCGGCGCGCTGGAGCAGCCGGGAGATCTCGTCGAGGGCGCCGTCGACCGTGCGGGAGGAGAACGGGCAGTCGGCGGTGGTGAAGCAGTCTTCGACGAAGGCCCGCATCGCCACTTCGAAGCCCTTGGCCTGCGTCTCGTTCTGTTCGAGCGCCGAGATCCGGGGGTCGATCGCCCCGTCGAGGACCAGGGCCCGCACCCGGTCGGGGAACAGCTGCGCGTAGACCGCGCCCAGGTAGGTTCCGTAGGACTTGCCGAGGTAGGTCAGCTTCTCGTCGCCCAGGGCCTCGCGCAGCGCGTCCATGTCACGGGCGGCGTCGGCGGTGCCCACGTGGGCCAGGAGGGAGCCGCTGTTCTTCTGACACCCCTCGGCGAACTTCTTCGCCCCGGCGACCATCGCCGCCTTCTCCTCGGGCGTGTCTGGAGTCATGTCGAGCGACAGGTAGGACTCGACGTCGGCTTCCGACAGGCACCGCAGCGGCGTCGACTCGCCCACGCCGCGGGGGTCGAAGCCGACCAGGTCGAAGCGCTGGCGGAGCGTGGCGGAGACGGGAGAATCGCGTACGTAATCGATGCCCGAACCTCCCGGGCCGCCCGGGTTGATCAGCAGCGACCCGATCGGGTCGCCGGTGGCGGGGAGTTTCGCGACGGCGATCTCGATCTTCTCGCCGTCGGGCTGGTCGTAATCGAGCGGTACGGCCAGAGTCGCGCACTGCAGGCCCTCATGGCAGGGCGTCCACGACAACGCCTGGTCGGGGGGCGACGACGACGCCTCCGGCGCCGAGCACCCGGCCGCCAGCAGCGCCAGGGCCAGCAGCAGCCGCCTCACGACGATTCGTGGGTTTCTTCGTACGCCTTCCGCGGGCCGCACACACTCGCCTTCGAGCACGCGCACCGCCGGCCGCCGTCGTTGAGCCGCACGATCACCGAGTCGGACGGCACGTTGTGGCCGACGACGACGCCCGCGCCCTCCGGGGTGTCGACGGTCAGGCCCACCCGGGGCGCTCCGGCGCGGAACTCCTGGTAAAGCGGGTGCTCGAACTTCAGGCAGCACATCAGCCGGCCGCACGCGCCCGCGATCCGCAGCGGGTTGACCGGGAGGTCCTGGTCTTTCGCCATGCGTACCGAAACGGGTTCGAAGTCTTTCAAGAAGGTCGCGCAGCACAGGTCGCGCCCGCAGGGGCCGATCCCGCCCTGCAGCCGGGCCTCGTCGCGGGGGCCGATCTGGCGCAACTCGACGCGGGCGCGCAGGTTGCGGGCCAGGTCGCGGACGAGCGCGCGGAAGTCGACCCGGTGGGGGGCCGAGAAGTAGACCGTGTAGACGTTGTCGGCGTCGATGTAGTCGACGCCGACCACCTTCATCGGCAGGTCGTGGCGCTTGATCAGGCGCTTGGACACGCTGCGGGCCTCGGCGCGGCGGCGCTTGTTGGCCTCGTCGCGGGTCAGGTGCTCGTCACCGGCGAGACCGCCGCAGACGGGCAGGCCGTCGACGTCTTCCGAGACCCATTGAGGGGCCCAGATCGTCTCGGCGACCTCGAAACCGGCGTCGGTCGGCACGAGGACCCGATCACCCACCTTCGGGGAGTGGCCACCCGGGTCGAGGTAGTACAACCGCCCGTATCGGGTGAAGCTCACGGCCATCATCATGCCCAAGGGAGCCCGGCCTCCTCGTGTGGTTGCGCCTTCCCGCCACCCTACGCGCCCGCTTTACCAGGCAACCACTCCGTTCATGACACGGCCGGGAATGTCCATCACCTTCCGGTACGCGTTCTCCGAGACCTCCCCGATCTCCATCTCGCTCTGGACGAGGATGCGACTCCCCCCGGCGGCCAGATCGAGCACCCGCAACCAGGCACGCCCCCGGTAGAGCACCTCGACCGGTTCCCGGCCGGCCGGGTCGAACGCCATGATCGCGGCCTGCGGGTCGTCCAGCCGGGTCAGCCCGGTGCTCACCCCGGCGATCAGCCGCGTGCCGTCGGGCGACATCCGCACCCCGTAGAACTGCACCTTCGCCCCGTCGAGCTCGCCCGACAACACCGTGCGGCGCGGCGGCTCCCCGGGCCGGTCGGCGTCGACCACGTAGACCTCGGGCGAGTCGGCGCAGTCGACCATGCGCAGTTGGTCGGCCGGGATCTGCAGGTTCTCCCGAAGCGCGAAGAACCGGCACGAACTGACCCCCTCCAGCGTGCCCAGGGTGGGCGACACGTCCGTGGGAGCGGGGTACACGACGATGTTCCCGCTCGGCGAAGGACCGGCAGACGGAACGACGACCACCACGTTCCCGGAGGGGCCGGGGTCGGAGATCACGTACGTGGGCACCGGAACGGCCACCGGCTTCTCCGGCGCCCCGACGGAAGGAACCGGCGTCAGCACGGCCGAAGGCGTGGCCGTGACCACCGCAGGCCCGGGACCCGGAAGCGGCGTCGGCACACCCGGAGGCACGGACACGACCGCCGCAGGCTCGCGTATCGGCATACCGGTGGCAGCGGAAATGTCCGTCGTGGGCCCAGAACTCGGGAGCGGCGTCGGCGCGTCTGGCGGCACGACCTCCGAGGGTGTGGCGCTCGGAAACGGTGTCGGCGCGTCAGAAAGCACGACGTCCGGGGGCCCGCCACCCGGAAGCGGAGTCGGCACGCCCGAAGGCGGGGCCACGATCACCGCCGGTTCCGAGACGGTCACCTGGTGGCCCGCCGCCATCGTCGTGTACGCGATCTTGGACCCGTCCTCACTCGTCGAGATCGACCCGAACCAGGACCTCGCCCCCACCTGGAGCCGCCGCCCCTCCCCCGTCTCGGGGTCGGCGACCACGAGGAAGCCGGACCCGGACCCGTCGGCCACGCAGGGAGCCGCCCCGAGAATCACCTTCGTCCCGTCCCCGCTCACCGCGAAAGCGCTGATCCTGGTGCGGTCCGGCAGGTCGACCGGCACCTCGGCGAGCGTCCCGGCCCGCCCTTCCTCGTCCACGGTGAATCGCACGATCCTGCTGGAGCAGAGCACGGGCCCACCCTGGGAGGCGTAGAAGGTGCGGTTGTCCGGCGCGGCCTGGACCTGGTGGTAGAACCACCCCGTCGCCCCCTCGACCCGGTCGAGCTCGGCTCCGTCGCCCGCCGACCGGACGATCAACGCCGACGGATCGGCGGCCTCCACGATGAACCGAGGGGCCGCCGTGCTCACCGCGATCTGGCTCAGCCCGCCCCGTGTCATCACCACGCTCCCCACGATCGCCAGCCCGACCGCCAGCGCCGCCGCCAGGGGCGCCACGAAGCCCTTCCTGACCCGCTCCAGCCGGAGCGGAGGGACCTCGGAGATCGTGTCGCCGACGGCCGTCGTCGCGTCCTTCAGGCGGGAAATGACGTCGTTCATGCGTTCTCTCCAAGAATGCGACCCAGCGCGTCGAGTGCCCGGGAGGTCGTGGATTTGACGGTCCCCCTGCTGACCCCCATCGCCTGGGCGGTCTCCTCCTCCGACAGTTCGGCGTAGTACCGCAGCACCAGCGCCTCCCGTTGCCGCTGCGGCAGCCGGTGCAGGGCCTCCAGCACCTCCCGGCGCTCCGCCCCGAGTAACGCGGCCGACTCCGCCGACCAGACGGGTGGGTCGTAGGCCCCCGCGAACCACGACGGCAACCGTCTTCGGCGCAGCACGCTGCGCGCGTTGTTCAGCACCGAACTGCGCAGATAGGGCAGCGCCGCGGCCGGATCACGCAGCAGCCGCCACCGCCGGTGCAGCCCAAGGAACGCGTCCTGGACGGCGTCCTCCGCGCTCTCCCGATCGCCGAGCATGATCAGGGCCAGCTTGGTCAGCCCGAGCGCATGCTCCTCGTAGAGGCGGCTGATCGCCTCGTCGCGATCACCGGAGGAGAGGGCGATGTCCACCGTTTCGGCCTGCATGCTTCAGAGACGTACAGAACCCTCCGAGGTTGCTCGCCCGCCCGGCCGAATGTCCAGACTCAGCCGGTCGGCTTCCACAGGGCCAGGGTCAGGGCCTCGACGGCGATCTGCGGGTTCACGTTGGCCGCCAGCCGTTCGCGGCAGCGCAGGATCGCCGCCGTGCGCTTCAGCGTGTCCTCCGGTCTGGACGCCCGCGCGGCCGCCTCCAGCTCGGCCCGCCGGTCGCCGTTGGCCAGTTCGACCGGGGCCCCGAACTGCACCGCCAGCACGTCGCGGTAGAAGGCCATCAGGTCGAGCAGCGCCGTGTCGAGCGACTCGCGCTTGATCCGGGTCGCCCGCGACTTCTGCGCCGTCTCCAGTTCCTTCAGCGCGCCCGCGCCGCCCCTGACCAGGCCCTTGTTCAGGCCCTTCCCGGTCGATCCCTCGCCGTAGATGGCCCGCAGCTCGGCGATCTCGCTCTCGTTGAGCTCGGCGGTGGCCGCCGCGGCGTCCTCGTCGGCGGTCTTCACGAGCTTCTCGGCCGCGGAGATGCACTCGCCGACGTTGGTCAGGCTCTTGGGGATCGACAGTACGGCCTCGCGCCGCCCCCTGGCCGACTCGTCGAGCGCCAGCCGCCGGGCCCTGGCCAGGTCGCCCTGGGCCGCTCTGGCCACCGACTCGGCCACCCCGGGAGCCACGTTGTCGCGGGTCACGAGGGCGTGGGCCACCGCCTGACTCGACGGCGTCACCAGGGTCACCACCCGGCAGCGCGACCGGATGGTGATGATCATGTCGTCGGGGGCCGGCGCGCAGAGCAGCCACACCGTGCGGGGCGGCGGTTCCTCGATGGCCTTCAGGAGGGCGTTGGCCGCCTGCTCGGTCGCCCGGTCGGCGTCGTCGAACAGCACCACCCGCCAGCGGCCCATCGTCGACCGCCCGGCGGCCCGGAGGATGAGCTCGCGGGTCTGCTTGACGCCGTACGAGAGCCCCTGCGGCCGGACCGACTCGAGGTCGGGATGGGAGCCGATCATCACCTGGTGACAGGCGTCGCAGTGGCCGCACCCCCGGTCGGGGCAGAGCAGCGCGGCCGCGAAGGCCTTGGCAGCGTCGAAACGCCCCGAACCGGGCGGGCCGGTGAACAACCACGCGTGGGTCATGCCCGCGCCGCGGCCCCCGGCGAGCACCTCGGCGGCAGCGGCGGCGGCCCGGCGCAGGACCGTCGCGGCCTGTTCCTGGCCGACGAGGTCATCGAACACGTCCACGCGGAAAGGCTAGTCCGTGATGGCGGGCATCGTTCCGGTGTTGGCCTCGGTCTCCCGGGGCACCGGGTCGGGCAGCACCTCACGCACCCGATCCTGGATCAACCGGGACACCTCAGGCTGGGTGAGCGTGCCGTCGACGACGAAGTAACGCTCGGGGTCGCGGGCGGCCAGCGCGCGGAACTCCGAGCGCACCCGCTCGTGGAAGTCGAGCGGCTCCGACTCGATCCGGTCGGCCGGGTGGGCGTGCCGCCGCAGGCCGACCGACGGCGGCACGTCGACCAGCACGGTCAGATGGGGCACCAGCCCGCCGGTGGCCCACTGGTTGACCTGGGCAACCTCGTCGGTCCCGAGGACACGGCCGGCGCCCTGGTAGGCCAGCGACGAGTCGACGTAGCGGTCGCAGACGACCATCGACCCGCGCTCCAGCGCCGGCCGGATGACCTTCTCGACGTGTTCGGCCCGGTCGGCGGCGTACAGCAGCGTCTCGGCGTGGGCCGACAGGCCCTGGTGGGTGGAGTCGAGCAGGATGGCGCGCAGCCGCATGCCGACCTTGGTCGACCCCGGCTCCCGGGTCTGGACGACGTCGAACCCCTGGTCGCGCAGCCAGATCGCGAGCAGCCGCGACTGGGTGGTCTTGCCGGAGCCCTCGCCGCCCTCGAAGGCGATGAACATGCCCGGCGCCTCTTCCTGGGGCTCGGGCGCGAACCGCTCGCCGCGCAGCGCGGCCACCAGGTCGACCCGCAGCGGCACCTCCGGCCGGTCGTCGAGCCGCCGCAGCGACAGGACGCCGATCACCACGGCCGTCACGGCCCCGACGAGCAGCACCAGGTTGGCGCCGTCGAACGCGTAGGCCAGCCCGTTGACCACCAGCTCGTGTTCGCCGAAGAAGCCGCCCACCAGCGCCGCCACGGCGACCACGCCCAGGAACACGACCCGGGTGGCGGCGTGGAGGAAGTCGACCGGCCGCCGGCCTTCTGACTCGGCCTCGATCGTGGTGAAGCCGATGATCCAGGCGATGCCGGCGAACACCCCGGAGACGAAGGTCAGCACGGCCACGAGCACCAGGTTGTGGATCAACGCCATGGCCGCGACCGTCAGCCCGGCCATGATGATCGACAGCCCGAAGAACCGCCGGCGCGACAACTCGGTGAGCCACCGCAGGCCGAAGAACGACCCCACGGCCGCCCCCGCGAACACGGCGCAGAACACCGTGGCGTATCCGGCGTCGCCGCCGCCGAGCACCCCTACGTAGGCCCGCCCGACGGCCACCACGATGGAGACCGCGCCGAACACGCCGATCATGCCGACGTAGAGGCGCTTGACCGCCTTGTTCGCGGTCGCGAGCCGCCATCCGTCGGCGAGCTGGGTCAGCACCGACGGCCGGGGCGCCCCGCCCGCGTTGCGCAGGTCGAGGGTGAACACCAGGGCGGCGGTGGCGAGGTAGCAGATCCCGGCCACCACGATCATGATCTTGCCGGCCCCGAGCCCGAACCCGGGGATGATCGCCGTGAGCACGTTGACCAGGCCCGCCATCAGGGCGAACAGGAAGGCGGCGAGGGGCGCCATGGCGTACCAGGCGAGCAGGCCGACCCGGTCGGCGTCGGCCCGCCGGGAGGCGGGCACCAGCCCGGAGACGGCGGCGTCGCGGCCCGCGCCCCACACCAGGGACGCGCACTCGATCAGGAACATCGCCAGGATGAGCCACTGGTGGCCGCCGACGATCAACGCCAGCAGGACCACCACGAACCGCACCGCGTCGGCCGCGGCCATGGCCAGCCGCCAGTCGACCTTGGAGACCAGCAGCCCGGCGAGCGGCCCGAGCAGGACGGCCGGGAGCAGCTTGGCGAGGAAGACCCCGCCGATCACCAGGCTCTGCGTCGGGTAGCCGTCTCCTTGGGTGAGCGTCCCGGCCAGGGCGGTCAACGCGATCAGGGCCAGCCAGTCGCCCAGGCCGCCGACGGACATCGCGGTCCACAGGCGGCGGAACGGAGCGATGGCCAGCACGTGAGACGGCTTGCGGGCCCGGCCAGGGGTGCTCATGGTGTCAGCGTATCCAGGTGCTCGCTGCGGGTGGGGGGCTGGAGCAGGCCGGTTTGTCCCGCCTGCTCATCGCCTGAGGGTATTACGAACCGCGAGGTGCCGCAGTAGTCATGCGCGTTAGCGACGACTTCGGCGGGAGCGCCAACCCATCGCCGGGTCGCCACGTCAGCCGCGCTCCAGCCGGATCAGGGTGACCTCGGGCGGCGCCCCGACCCGGACCGGCGGCCCCCAGAACCCGGCGCCCCTGGTGACGTAGATCTGCATCTCGCCGATCGTGTCGAGCCCCCGGACCACGGGCTGCTGGAGCGGCACGATCCGGTCGAACGGCACCATCTGGCCGCCGTGGGTGTGGCCGGAGAGCTGGAGGTCGACCCCCCACTCGGCCGCCTGGGCGCCGATGACCGGCTGGTGGGCCAGCAGGACCGTCGGCACCCCCTTGGGCCGGTCGTAGAGGGCGGGGTGGAGGTCGGCGCCGGCCTGCATGGTGGCGCCGTTGACGTCGTTGACCCCGGCCAGCGTGATCGCCGGGACGTCGTCGTGGTAGATCGACACGCGCTCGTTCGCCAGCGTGCGGATGCCGTACGACTGCAGGGTGTCGATCCACTCGCCGGGGCCGCCCTCGATGTAGTACTCGTGGTTGCCGGTGACGAAGTAGGTGCCCTGGCGGGCCTGGATGTCGCCGAGCGGGGCGGCCAGATGCCCGAGGTCGCGGACGGTCCCGTCGACGAGGTCGCCCACGATGGCCACGATGTCGGCGTCGCACCGGTTGATCTGCTCCACGATGCGCTCGGTGTGGGCGAGGCCCGTCAGCGGCCCGAGGTGGATGTCGCTGACCAGGGCGATCCGCAGGCCGCTGACCCGGGGGTCGAGGTTGACCAGCTTGATCGGCACCCGCTCCAGCACGGGATCGCCCAGCCCCGACTTGAGGCCGAACCCGACGATCGTGCCCGCGCCGACCCCGGCCACCACGGCCGCCGCGCGGTTGATGAACAACCGCCGGTCGGGCCGTTCGGGCGGCTCGACGACGTCTTCGACCTCGATCTCGATCTTCCTGGGCCCGAACGGCGACCCGATCGTGGCCGGCACGACCTTGGGCGGCGGCGCGGCCTTGACCGGATCGCCCCTGAAGAAGCGGTTGAGGATCAGCCGGGGGATCTCCAGCGCGAGACAGATCAGCGTCACGTAGAACATGACCGCGACCCAGATGAACCCCGGCCAGGCCAGCAGGTGGACGATCCACGACGACGCCACGCGGGTGCCGACCAGCGCCACGAGCAGCAGCACGAGCAGGAGGACCAGGACGCCGGTCAGGACCCTGCGGGCCCGGCCCGGCAGGGTCGTCGACCGGATCAACCGCCGGTAGAGGTAGTAGTGGACGGCGAAGACCACGCCGAACACGACGACGAGAAAACCCACGGTGACCCCCTTCGGACCGCGCTCATGCTACGAGTAAAGAACCCGCGCGGCGCAGCCGGGAGAGCCGCCTGTGGACAACCTGTCGCTTGTGGACAACCGCGGCCTGCGCGGCGGACCGCGCAGGCTGACAAGCTGTAAAACGGCTACTTGGCCTTGGTGTTGGCCCGGGCCGTCGGCTTGGCGGTCGTCGACTTGGCCGCCGCCGTCTTGGCCTTCGTGGCCGTGGCGGTCTTCTTCGCCGGGGCCTTCTTCGCGGGCGCCTTCTTGACCGGAGCCTTCTCACGCCGTTCGGCGAGCAGCTCGGCCGCGCGCTCGATGGTGATCTCCTCGACCGTGTCGCCCTTGCGCAGCGACGCGTTCGACTCGCCATCGGTCACGTAGGGCCCGAACCGGCCCTCCTTCACCACGACGGGCTTCTTCGACACGGGGTCTTCGCCCAGCTCACGCAGCGGCGCGGCAGCGGCCCTGCGGGCGCGTACCTTCGGCTGCGCGAACATCGCCCCGGCCTGCTCGATCGTGACCGTGAGCAGTTCGTCCTCGGTCGTCAGCGACCGGGAGTCGGTGCCCTTCTTGATGTAGGGACCGTACTTGCCGTTGTAGGCGACGACCTCCTCGCCGTCGATCACCCCGACCACGCGGGGGATCGTCAGCAGCTTCAGCGCCACGTCGAGGGTGATCGTCTCGGGGTCCATCGTCTTGAACAACGAACTGATGCGCGGCTTGGGCTGGTCGGCCTTCTTCACCCGCTTCTTCGGGGCGTCGGCGGCCGGCGGCTCCTCGGGCAGCACCTCGGTCACGTAGTGGCCGTAGGGTCCGTTGCGCACCCAGATCGCGTTGCCGGTGACCGGGTCGGGGCCCAGCTCACGGGCGCTGGAGGGCTGCGCGAACAGCTCCTCGGCCTTCTCGGCGGTCAGCTCGTCGGGCGTGACGTCGTCGGGCACGTTGACCTTGGAGCCCTCGCGGTCGAGGTAGGTGCCATAGCGGCCCACCCGGATCACGATGTCGGTCCCCTTGATCGGGAACGAGCTGATCTCCTTGGCGTCGATGTTGCCCAGGTCGCTGACCAGGTCTTTCAGACCCTCGTCGCCGTCGCCGCCGTCGCCGAAATAGAAGCGCCGCAGTTCCGGCACCCGCTCGGCGCGATCGTTGGCGATGTCGTCGAGGATCTTCTCCATCTCGGCGGTGAAGTCGTAGTCGACCAGATTGCCGAAGTGCTGCTCCAGCAGGTTGTTCACGGCGAACGCCAGGAACGAGGGCACCAGGGCGGTGCCCTTCTTGAACACGTAGGCGCGGTCCAAAATCGTGCCGATGATCGACGCGTAGGTCGACGGTCGCCCGATCTCGCGGTCTTCCAGTTCCTTGACCAGCGACGCCTCAGTGTAGCGGGCGGGCGGCTTGGTCGCGTGGCCGACCGGGGCGAGCTCCAGGATGTTGACCGCCTGCCCCTCGGCGAGGTTCGGCAGCCGCTTCTCGGAGTCGTCGCGGTCGGTCGACGGGTCGTCGGCCCCTTCGACGTAGGCCTTCAGGAAGCCGTAGAAGGTGATGGTGCGGCCGGTCGCGTTGAACTCGGCCTGCTCGCGGTCGGCCAGAACCCGAACCGAGACCGACTCGCCCTCGGCGTCTTTCATCTGGGAGGCGACGGTGCGCTGCCAGATCAGCTCGTAGAGGCGGAACATGTCGCCCGACAGCCCGGTCTCGCCGGGGGTGCGGAACTCCTCACCCGACGGGCGGATCGCCTCGTGGGCCTCCTGCGCGTTCTTGACCTTGCTGGCGTACACCCTCGGCTTGTCGGGCACGTAGGCCGAGCCGTAGAGCTTGATCGCCTGCGCTCTGGCGGCCGCGACGGCGGTCTCCGACAGCGTGATGCTGTCGGTACGCATGTAGGTGATGAACCCGTTCTCGTAGAGCTTCTGGGCCACCTGCATGGTGAACTTCGCCGAGAACCCCAGCTTCCGGCTGGCCTCCTGCTGGAGGGTGGTCGTCCGGAAGGGCGCATAGGGCTTTCTCGTGTACGGCTTGCGCTCGACCGAACGTACCGAATAAGAAGCCCCGTTCAGCCGACCGGCCAGCGCGGTGGCGGCGGCCTGGTCGAGGTGGAGCACGTCTTGCCTGGTCAGGCGGCCGTCGGAGCCGAAGTCTCGGCCCTGGGCGACCCGCTTGCCCGCGACCGACAGCAAAGTCGCACCGAACCGGCTGGGATCGTCACTGTCGAGCCCGGTGTCGAAAGCGGCGGAAAGGTCCCAGTAGGCGGCGCTGGTGAACGCGATGCGGTCGCGCTCCCGCTCGACCACCAGACGCGTCGCGACCGACTGCACACGGCCCGCGGACAGCCCCTGCTTGACCTTCTTCCACAGGACCGGGCTGACCTCGAAGCCGTAGAGACGGTCGAGGATGCGCCGGGTCTCCTGCGCGTCGACGAGACGCAGGTTGAGGTCGCGCGGGTTGGCCACGGCGTCGCGGATCGCCTGCGGGGTGATCTCGTGGAAGACCATCCGGTGGACGGGCACCTTCGGCTTGAGCACCTCGCGCAGGTGCCACGCGATGGCCTCGCCCTCGCGGTCTTCGTCAGTGGCGAGATAGAGCTCGTCGGCCTCTTTCAGAAGCTGCTTCAGCTTCGAGACCTGCGACTTCTTGTCGCTGTTCACGATGTAGAGCGGCTCGAAGTCGTCGTCGACGTTCACGCCGAGCTTGGCCCAGGCCTGGCTCGCGTACTCCTCGGGGATCGTGTCGCCCTTCCCCGGAAGATCGCGGATGTGGCCGATGCTGGACTCGACGACGTAACCGCGCCCGAGGTACCCGGCGATCGTCTTCGCCTTGGCAGGCGACTCGACGATGACCAGGCGGGTTCCGCCGGCGTTGCCGTTGTTCGCTGGCACGCTGCTACCTACCTCGCTGTTCGCTGCTTATCCCCGTCGGTGTGGGCCTTTCACGGTAACCCGTCACGAGCGGCCCTCCCCCTCGGGCTACCCGGGTGGGCCCCGGTCTGTAACCACCTGGACCCGTTATCCCACGAGGACGCAGAATAGAGCCCATCGGACTCCACCGTCCCCAACGGGAGACTAATCGCTGTGCTCGACTACTCCTACATGGAGCTCTTCCTTCCACGCGGAACCTCGCGTGAAGCGGCTCGTCAACTCCTGACGGAACATGCCGAATACGGCCATTGGGAACTCCACCGTCTGCGCCTCTATTCCGACGGCAGCCGCAGGGTCTGGCTGCGACGGAAGATCATACGCGCGGTCAGCACTCTTTAAACATGGCTTTGCCCGCCCCGGGCCGCGCCCCCGAGACGGGCAAAGCTTTCCCGCCTCCCCCAGCGGGAACCGCCCGGCCGGGGGAGACATCTTGTGGGCTCGCCGCCCTAACGGCGGCGGCACGTCTTACTTACGACGGCCGAACCGCAGGCGACGGGCGCCGGCGAAGAACGTGGCCGAAGCTGCGAACATCGCGCCCAGCAGCAGAGCGGCCAGCGAACCCGAGTTCATGCCGGTGATCGAGTCGGGCTGGGCGGCGCTCATCAGGCCGAGCCCGCCGACGGGCAGAGCCGAGGCGGCCGAACCGAGCGAACCCGCGACCGGCAGGCCCTGGGCCGCACCGGTGACCGGAGCGAGCGGGCTGGCCTGGGCGTTCTTGCCGGGAGCCTTCTTGCCCGCGGCGGCGGCCGGGACGGCCGGAGCGCCGGGCAGGCCGGGCAGCGCCGGGAGGCCGAGCATGCCGGGCAGGTCGCCGACCAGCGGCAGACCGGCGGCGCTCATCTTGGTGAGCTGACGGGCCGAGCTCATCGCCGGCAGGGCGGGCAGCGGGCCGGAGGTCTCGGCCGCGTCGACCTTGCCCCAGCTCTGGGTCAGGTTGTCGTAACCGTCACCGGTGGTGTGGTGGACCGAACGGCCGACGCGGCTGCCCCCGAGGCACCCGGCGGCGGCGTCGCCCAGCCCGGCGACCGCGTTGCCGCAGGCGTTGATGGGCGCCGTGATCGGCGCGATGACCTGGTTCCCGGCGAGCACGCCGGACTTGCCGTCGGTCTTGTTGCCCCCGCCGCCGGGCCCGCCCTCGGCGGAGACCTCACCGGTGCAGTGGGCCTCGGCCCCGCCCGCCGCCGCGACGGCGTTGCCGCACGCGTTGATCGGCGCCGTGATCGGCGCGATGACCTGGTTGCCCGCGACGACCCCGGACCGGCCGGAGGTGGTGTTGCCACCGGCGCCCTTGCCGCCGTTCTTGGCCGTGGCGCCGCCCTTGCACCCGGCGAAGGCCTCGCCGAACAGGGCGACCGCGTTGCCGCAGATGTTGATCGGGGCGGTGATCGGGGCGATGACCTGGTTGCCCGCGACGACCCCCGAACGGCCGTCGGTGGTGTTGCCGCCCGCACCGGTGCCCGGCGTGGTGTTGACCGCTTCGGAACCGCCCTTGCATCCGGCCAGCGCGCCCCCGATGGCGTTGCCGCAGACGTTGACGGGCAGGTTGACCGGAGCGATCACCTGGTTGCCGCTGCCGGCGCCGAAGCGGCCGTCGGTGTCGTTGCCGGTCGAGCCGGGCCTGCCGGGACCGTGCTGGTATTTCGGACCGGGGTCGCCGTTGGTCGAGGTCGAGCCGCCCTTGCAGCCCGAGAACGCGTCGCCGAACACCGCGACGGTGACGCCGCAGACGTTGATCGGCGCGCTGACCGGCGCGATGACCTGGTTGCCGCCGAGGGCGGCCGAGCGTCCGGACGTGGAGTTGCCGCCGGGGCCGGTCCCGGTGTTCTTGACGGTCGAGCCGCCCTTGCAGCCCGCGACGGCGTCACCGAAGATCGCCACCGAGTTGCCGCAGGCGTTGATCGGCGCGGTGATCGGCGCCGTGACCTGGTTGCCGCCGAGCAGGCTGTTGGCGCCGCTGGTGGTGTTCTTGCCCGCGCCGCCCTGACCCGAGGTCTTGACCTCCGAGCCGCCCTTGCACCCGGCGTCGGAGTTGCCGAACAGCGCGATCGCGTTGCCACAGGCGTTGATCGGCGCGCTGACCGGCGCGTTCACCTGGTTTCCGCCCAGGACGCTGCTCTTGCCGGAGGTGCTGCCCTGGATGCCCTTGCCGGAGGTGTTGCTGTTGTCGACGGACGCGCCGCCCTTCGACGTGGCGGTCGAGCCGCCCGCGACCCCGACGGCGTTGCCGCTCAGGTCGATCGGGAGGGACACCGGCAGGTTGACCTGGTTGCCGCCACCGATCGAGCTCTGACCGTCGGTGTCGGCGACAGCGGTCCCCGTGCCGAGGGCCATGACGCCGGCCGCGAGGAGAGCCGCGGGGGCAGAGCCCTTCGCCCACGTTCGCATGATGAAACTCCATTTGTTCTGGGGGTACCTGACAACTCGCGACAGAAGAACTCCAGGCCGAAGGCACAGCGGTGCCATGGAGCGTCACGAGGATTGGGGAATTCCGCGACATCAGCGCGGAGAAGGAGATGCCTGCCTGACGGGGAAGAGCCAGGACTCAGGCGAGACCGACCACCGGATCGCGGGATCAGTCAGGAGAGAAAGAAGGGTCGTCCGCCGCTGTGCGGACGACCGGGGGAAGCACGGCCGCCATGGGAACAGGCAGGGCCGCGGGCCGCGGGCCGGAGAAGGACCGAGCGACATCCCCGAAAAGCATGGAACCGCCGCCGTTCTGGGGAACGAGCCCGTTGCCCTGAGAGTGTTCGGCGGAGGCGGGTGGAGGCGCGACCGGCGTGGACGAACTGGTGAGCCCGTCGACGTTGCGCCCGGCCATGGCCTGCGCGTCGCCCGCCGTGGGGAATCCGTCGGCGACCTGCACCGACCCGGCGACGACAGGTGAGGGGAGGGGGCCGGTGGAGGCGTGTGCCTCACCGGCGAACCCGAAGACCACTCCGAGCACCCAGCCGACGGCGATCAGACCACCGACGACCAAAAGGCGACTCAGCCGGGAACCGGCCGCGAACCGCGCCATCCGAGCTTCCCGGCCCGCGGCCGGGACGGTCGCGTCTGCACGCCGGTCAACGACGGGCGCGAACGCCCCTCGCTGAACACTCGGCATGCGGAACACGCGACCTCCCAGGTGCCGTCGAGCCGCCCAGTGCGGATCAACCCCTCAACGCGGAGTAACTTTACAGCCACGCCAAGTGATCGCAACCGGAAACTCAGCAGTAGTCCAGGAATCGATCAAGCACCCGCACGCCAAACTGGAGCGAATCGACCGGCACCCTCTCGTCCACGCCATGGAACATCCCAGAGAAGTCCAGGTCAGCGGGCAGCTTGAGCGGCGCGAACCCGAACCCGCGAATTCCCAGCCGGGTGAACGCCTTGAGGTCGGTGCCGCCGGAGAGCATGTAGGGGACGGCCCGGGACCCCGGGTCCTCCTGCTCGAGCGCGTCGGCCATCGCCTTGACCAGCCGCCCGTCGAACGCGGTCTCGACGGCGATGTCGTGGTAGTCGAACTCCCGCGTGACGTTGGGCCCGAGCAGCTCGTCGACCTTCTCGAAGAACTCCTCCTCCGTACCGGGCAGGAACCGCCCGTCGACCCGCGCGGTGGCCGTCTGCGGAATGACGTTGGCCTTGTACCCCGACTCCAGCATCGTCGGGTTGGTCGTGTTGCGGAGCGTCGCCCCGATCATCCGGGCCAGCGGCCCGAGCTTGGCCACGGCCGCCTCGGCGCTCTCGGCCTCGATCTCGATGTCGAAGGCCTCCTTGAAGAACGACCGGACCGTCGGGGTGATCCGGATCGGCCACTCGTACCGCCCCAGCCGGGCCAGCGCCTCGGACAACTCGGTGATGGCGTTCTCGTGGTTGAGCATCGACCCGTGCCCCGCCCGCCCCGTGGCGGTCAGCTTCATCCAGGCGATGCCCTTCTCGGCCGCCTCGATGAGATAGAGCCGCTTGTCGTCGGCCACCGTGACGCTGAACCCGCCCACCTCGCCGATGGCCTCGGTGGCCCCCTCGAACAGATGGGGATGCTTGTCGACGAGCCACTGCGCGCCGTAGTTCCCGCCGGCCTCCTCGTCGGCGGTGAAGATGAGCAGCACGTCCCGCTCGGGCCGCCGCCCCTCCCGCAGCCGCTTGCGGACGGTGGCGAGGATCATGGCGTCCATGTCCTTCATGTCCACCGCCCCGCGCCCCCAGACGCACCCGTCGGCGATCTCGCCCGACAGGGGATGATGCCGCCAGTCCTCGGCACGGAAGGGGACGACGTCGAGGTGACCGTGGAGGATCAGCCCTTCACGGCCGGGATTCGTGCCCTCGATCCTGGCGATGACGTTGGCCCGCCTGTCATCGCTTTCGAGGATCGTGGCCGCGACCCCGACCTCGTCCAGCTTCGCCGCGACGTACTCGGCCGCCTCACGTTCGCCGGGCCCGCGGTTGTCGCCGGCGTTGGTCGTGTCGATGCGGATGAGTTCCTGGCACAGGGTGACGACGTCGTCCTCGCCGGTGACGGCGGTCATGGCGTTCCTCCAGAGCGTGGTTCGGCTTGCCCCTCCCATCCTGCCGGTTGGATCTCGGGATGAACCACGCGGCCGGGAGTGCTAACCTTTAACAGCCGACGCGGGGAAGACGTTCCGTGTGTGGGTCACCGGTCCGGGTGGCGGAATAGGCAGACGCGCTAGCTTGAGGTGCTAGTGCCCAGTGATGGGCATGGGGGTTCAAGTCCCCCCTCGGACACAAACAAGTCCTGGTCGGCTGAAGAAGCCCGCCAGGACTTTTCTCTTTTCGGCTTCTACTGGGTCAGCTCTTCCAGAGCCCTCCGGGTGGACAGGTAGAGCGGATGGTCGGCCCCGAGTTGGGCCCGCTGCCCCTCGAGGACCTGCCGCAACTCCTCGATGGCCGCCTGCGTTTCTCCCAGAGTCTTGAGGGACATCGCCAGCCCGTGTCGGATGGTCAGCGTGTTCGGATGTTCGTCACCATAGACGCGGGCCGCGATCTCCACGATGCCCCGTAGCTCGCCGACGGCCTCATCGACCAAACCGATGCTGTGCTTGCTCTGGGCGATTTCGAATCGGATGTCGAGAGTATTCAAATCGTCTTCGGAGTGGTCCTCGCGCCACCCCGCGAGCGCTTCTTCGTAGTACCTGATGCCTTCCTCGAAGCGCCCTTGAGCTCGAAGGCATACGGCCAGATTCAGAACGATCATGAGTGTGTCGGCGTGGCGCCCTCCGAGAACCCTCCGGGCTATGGACAGCAAGGCTCGTAATTCGGCCTCGGCCTCGGAGAAGCGCCCGGTTTCACGGACCGTCCGGGCGAGGCTGAGCCGGATGGTCAAGGAGACCGGGTGCTCGTCGCCCACGGATTCGTGGGCGATGGCGAGTGTCGATCTGAAGAACTCCTCCGCACCGGATGCGTCGCCGTTCTCCCGCATGGCGCGACCGAGATTGCCGGCTGTTTCGAGTGCCTCGATGCTGCCTCTTCCCCACGATCGAACCGCAAGATTCCACGCCTGTTCGTGGTCGATGACCGATTGGTTGTACTGACCGGACATGTACCGGTACCAGGCCACACGCTGGGCCGTTTGCATCGCCAGGCGCAGATCGTCCGAAGCGGGGTCGATGCCATCAGCCACGACCAGTTCGAGGACGGCAGTGCAGTGCGGTGCGATGGCCGCCCACTTGGGCCAATCGCCCGCGTTGTCGGCCTCAAGGTCCTGAGACGCGGTCTCCAGCAGCTGGATCAGGACGGTCAGGTAGTTCGCCAACGAGCCGGATCTCTTCGCGTTGATCCGGGTCATCGTGCGCACCAGCTGGTGCATGTTTATCTTGGCGGCCCATAGGTCATCGGCCCGTGGCACGAAGTCCAAAGTGATCAGACTCAATCCGGCGAGCGCCCGAAGCGCTCCAGCCAGGCGCTCCGGCGTCGGATCGGGGAAAAGGGGACTGGCTGACAGGACTTCCGGACGTAATATCGCCTGATAGGGGAACGGCGAGGGGGCACAACACGAGAAAAGGCGCAGCAGCGGGCGCGCCAGGTCATGCCCCTGCTCATTCAGCAGATCTAGGGAGATCTCCCATGTGAGTGAGAGAACACGCCGGTCCTCTTCGGGTTCGTGCGACCGTGACTCATCCATGCCGAGGCGCTCGATTCTCTCGCTGTACGTCTCCATATATTCAGCGAAGGTCGTGGCCGACCCACGGATCGGAAAAGGTGAGCTGGAAACCGCGGCAAGATATCGACCTGCGAGTTCCAGGGCCAGAGGAAGTCCGTCGAGTAGCCGGGCGAGATCTCTGGCATGCGTATGGCTACCAGCGGACGGAGCGAGATCCAGCAGGATCAGCGCACCCGCTTCGGGATCCAAAGGCGCTATATGCCGCATTTTTATCCACGGAGCCCATCGTTCAGGTCTCCCATTGCGGCTCGATATGATGATGGCTCCGTTACTTGTTTCTGGCGGGCGAATCCATTCCGTTCCCTCGGTGATCCTTCGCCGCGACCCGCCCAGAACCGCCGGATCGTCGACGTTGTCGATGATCAACAGCCAGAAGAAGTCCAGCGCGTTCAGGCGGCGCCACAGGATGTCTGCCGGGTGGGCGTGGCTGAATTCGCTTTCCCCGGCTCCCGCCAGGAATGCCAGCGCATACAGGGCGGCTCGCATCCCCTCCGGCTCTTCAGCCGGTATCCAGAAGACTTTCACTCCACGCCGAATGGCGCGATGGGCTATGTCGAGGGCGACCGTCGACTTACCCACACCCCCCAGCCCGTAGAAGACGCACACACGACCGTCTCTCGCATCCTCATCGGTTGCGAAGGGCTCCGGATAAGAGAATGAATCGCGACCTCGAAGCGCCGCAGACAGAACCTTGGGCTGGGGTGTGGCTATGGATGGCGCCGAGGCCGCCATGGATCGTGCTTCTGCCGGCCCTACGAAGAAATTGTATTGCGTTCCGGATAACTGAGCCGCCTGTTGGGCTCTGTCGGAGGCCCGGATGTTCGTAGAGTTCGCCTCATCCGCACTGGTGTGATCATGATTCCCTGATACCACTGCAGGCTACTTTCGGGAACTATTCTCCAGCGCCCTGAAAACGGGACTCTCCAACATGGGGACCGAACGGCGAATGAGTTCTCCGGTGACCTCGATATAGCGGTGCAGCAACTCGGGAGACTCGACCAGGCGCGCTTCGCGCAGGCGAGACGACCCGTGGTCATAGATGAGCGCGGTGACTCTCACATCGTCGAAGAGCACATAGTCAGAGATTCCCGTTTCATCCAAGAGATCTTCGATGTCGTCGACGGTCACGAAGCGCACCTGTTCTCCACACTCGATGTCGGCCAGATATGCTGGAATCTCATAATTGATCAGGTATGAGCTCAGCGGAAGCTCGCAGATGCGAATGCGGATCATCGAGACGCCGAACTTCCGGGCATGCGAGTAGACGTCGACCTGAGCCTTGACCATCTCCTGCACGAGCCTTGCGGCGTCGTCGAACCTGCCGGCCCTGTATGCTTCGTATCCGGCGAAGCCGGACTCGTCATATTCTTGCAGCCGCTCCACCTTCACCCATCTGGAGCGCAACTGATTGAACAGGCTGGAGAACTCGTCCACTCCGCCGGATTCGATACTCAGCCGCCGGTATTCAGTGGGCGGATATATCAGCACTGCCGACTTCTCCTCGGTGTTGTTAACGGCATGACATCGCAGCGGGATCATTCCCGTGCCAGCGCCGTTTTCGCCGCGGCACCGGCACGGGAATCGCGCGTCGAGCTACTCCGTTGGAATGCTCTCCCGAGCCTTGACGAGCACGTGGCGAGGGAGCACCACGATTCCTTCGCCGGGGTCCAGAAAAGCGTCTTTGGGCAGGAGCGGAGCGAGCTCCGCAGTACGCTCGAATCCGATGATCGCGAAATCACCCGACTCGAGCTCCCAGATGTCCGGGCAGTTGTTCGCTCCTGCGCTGGCGTTGCCCCCACCCTCGTGAGGGTGGGGCCCTATGCGGCGTTTGAACATTTCGCCTCCGTTATCGAGACACGTCGACAGCCGAACGATCGAGGCCGAGGGTAATCAGGATTTCGTGCGCTTGCTCGAGATACGGAGCGTCCGGGTGCGCTCAGCTGGACCTGCACTGGCGAGACCGCCCCGGACCGCTCAGCCGTCAGTCTGACTGGGTGAAGGTGTTCGTCTGGAATCCGTGGCCCTGCACCGCCTGCTGAGCCCGTCCGGACGCTGACACGTTCAGGGTCAGGTCGGCGGACTGAGTGGCGACGCCTCTCTGGCCCACGAAGCCGACGAACCGGCGGACTTCTGCTTCGCTGTCGGGAACCTCCGCGAGGAGGTCCCCTACGTGGCCCTCCCACACCATGGCCTGCCGGGCCCGAATCTCGAGGGTTTTCTCAGGTGGCGCTTCCGCGGTCTCTTCCCGGTGTTGCTCCAAGAGCGCGTGGATCTCGTCTTCGCTTTCCTTGTTTCCCCGGCCGAGAAGCGTGGCGGTTCGTGCTCGCACCGCCTGCCAACCGTCTGTGGCCATGGCGGTGACTATGCCGGCCCCCGCAGTCGCGGCCAACGCTGCAAGAGCTTCGCTCAACACCGGATGCCACCTCTCTGGACGGTAGTGGCCAGTATTGCAAGCGCACGGCAGCGGAGAAAGGAAGAAAGTGCTTTCTGAGACGAGCACCACTAGCCTGTTTGAGACAAATTGAATCACAATGTTGACTTTTGCAGGCACTTGTGTTGGTCTCGCCATGGCGGCGCCTCCGGCCGGAGTGAAATATCCGCCCAGCTCAGCGTCCGCGGCGGGGGAAAGACCGGCGTGCATTCCGGATTCTGGAACTCTGAAGCTTTCAATATTGATGGACCAGAATGGGACCTGCGATTTGCCTCAAGAATTCCGCAGCGACCAACTGCGCCGGCTCAGTTCTCCGGCAGCAACGTCCCCAGCGGCCCCAGATCCAGGTTGAGTTCAGAAGGCGACAACCCGAACCGCTCGCACACCTCCGTCATCGCCTCCTCCAGCCGCATCAACGTCAACCCCAGCACCTCGATCTGCTCGTCAGTCAGATCCGTCTGCTCCATCCGCCGAATCGCCTGACGCTCCACCAGCTGCCTCACCAGCTCCACCAATGTCAACACCAGCCGAGACAGATCCCGCTCCATGGCCTCGGAATCTGCCTGGATCCGCATCCGTGGAGTCCGCACAGGTTCGTTCATGCCTCCCCCAGGTTCTCCCGCACCGACATGATCAGGACGCGCAGCGAGATCCGCACCAGGTCGATGTCGGCGATGGACAGCACCAGGTCTCCGCTGACCACCACCCCACCGGCCAGCAGCCGATCGAGCAGGTCGACCAGGGCGACCCGCTCAGCCGGCAGCCGTCCCTGCTCGGCCAGCGCCGCCCCGCGAGGAGCCTCAACCGTCACCGCGCACCTCCAGGTCGGTGAAGGAGTAGGGCGCCCAAGGGCCGGTCAGCTCGATCTCCACACCGCGGTCGCGCAGGTCGTCCACCGTCTTGAGGAACTCGTCGTCGCGTGTGCTCTCGACGAGGTAGGCGCCGTTGAGCAGCATCGCCTCCGTGCGCCCGGACAGCTCGGGGTCCTGAGCCCGGTGCCGGTGAGAGGCGACCGCGACCGACGACAACGTCTCGTGCAGCCGTTCTGCCTGCATGGCGGCCTGCCTCCACGCCTCTTCCCGGCTGCGCAGGCCCGCCTGGCGTCTCTTCAGGTAGGCCGTCCCGGGACCGCCGAGCGACGGCGCCGTCTGGGCAGGGCCGGGCGCGCTCAGGTCGACGTACGCCTTCACGCCCCACTCCCGTCGCCCGGTGACGGTCGAGAGGACGTCCACGAAATCGTCATGGCGGTTTCGGAGCAGGTCCTTCACCTGTTCGTCGCCGCGGTAGACGGTGACCAGGCGCACGGGGGCGACCGGGGTTCGGTCGGCCACCTCTTCCACCACGTGGTGGTGGGCTCCGGCCGTCTCGCCCAGCCAGTCGAGGTCCTCCATCGACCGGCGCAGCGGCTCGGCGCCGAAGTCGTCCAGGGAGACGGTGCTCACGTAGGCCACGAGGCCCTCGCACGGGATGGTGCGCACCGGGGTGCCGGCGACGCCGCGCAGGTCCTCGATACCGGGCGACGGGGCCGAGGTGACCGCGTACAGGTAGGTGCCGGTGTCAGTCATGGCGGTCTCCCGATTCCAGGGCGTCCAGCCGGGCGCGGAGCCGGCGGTTCTCGTCTTGGAGGGCCTTGCTGTCGCCCGTCAGCCACGGGTCGTGTTCCCACCAGTCGATGCCCATCTCCTTGGCCGTGTCGACCGAGGCGATGACCAGGCGGAGTTTGATCGTCAGCAGTTCGATGTCGAGCAGGTTCACGCGGATGTCGCCCGCGATGACCACGCCCCGGTCGAGGACCCGTTCGAGGATGTCGCCGAGGTTGGCGGGTTCTCTGCGCGCGGCGGGCTGGGAGCCGGGACGCACGGCCGGCGCGTATCGTGACCCGTCGGTCATCTCATCAACCTCCCGTGCCTCGGCGGTACCTGGCCTTTCTCCGGTACGACAGCAGGTTGCCCTCCTTGTCGAGGTCGGCCTCGTACAGCGCGAGGATGTCGCCCGAGGAGGGGATGCGGCGGTCTTCGACGACCTCGACGACCACCAGCCAGCCGGACTCCGCCGGTTCGACGAGGGTGACGCCCTCCGCCTCCTTCGAGGTGAGGCCGGAGATGAGCTTCACTCCGGCCTCGCCTGCCGTCACGGCCGTCAGGGTGGCCATCGGTCACTCTCCCTCCGGCGGCATCATCCGCTGCAGGACGGCGTTCATGGCCTCGGACGCCTCCTCTTCGGTGAGCTCGCCCGCGGCCTGGGCGGCCTCGATCTCTTCCAGTTCCCGCCTGGCCACCGTCGGGTCGCGCAGCTTGCGTTCGGCCTCGTCGCGCAGCAGTTCGCCCAGCCGGATCACCCCTTTGACGGGGGCCAGCGGCAGTTCCAGGATCGAGGTGAACAGGCCCATCACTCGCCGTCCTGGTCCTGCGAGACGATGAAGTCGTACGGCGCCATCGGGCCGAACAGGCTCAGCGTGACCTGGTCGGCCCACTTGCGGCCGAGGTCCTCGACGGCGCGGTCGAGGTCGTCCCGCCGGCTGTTGTCGACGAGCACGGCCATGTGGACGGCGTCGAGTTCGTGCGACGGCGGGCGTACGGTCTGCATGACGGTCACGGGTTCGACCTGGTCCCACATGGCGGCCGTGTCGGCGTCGCGTTTGGCCTCGATCGACTGGTTGATGATCTCGCCGAGGCGGATGCGGTGGTCGCGGGCGGCGTCCTCGGGCAGTTCGCTGATCTGTTCGCGGAGCTGCGCCGCCTCGGGGTTCTCGGTGAGGATCTCGCCGAGCACGGTCTCCTCGACGAAGCGGCCCTTGATGACGTACTGGCAGCGGCCCTCCAGCTCGTCCAGGGCGGCGGCGAACTCGTCGTGGTACGGGGCCAGGAACTCCTCGACGACGGCGTCGCGGCTGGCCACCACCGCGCCGAAGCGGATGGGCAACACGGGCACCTCCGCCGCGGTGGCGTTGAGGAGCTGCTCGTGGGCGTACAAATCCTTGGGTGTGCCGAGCGGACGGCCCGAGCTGACGTCGCTCACCAGCGCGGCGATCTTGCCGTGGCGGATCGAGGTGATGGGCGCGGGCGGGTCGCCGACTCCGGTGGCCTCCGCGTCGACCTCGATGTCCTGCGGGACGACGCCGTAGATGTAGGTCGCGGACTCGGCCATGTCAGCCCTCCTGCCTGCTCTGACGGGGAATCGCCTGGGAGAAGTCGCTCAGCTTGTCACCCGCGGCCTCCAGCGAGCTGCGTTCCTTGGTCTGTTCGAGCTGTTCGAGCTGTTCGAGCTGCTCTGGCTGGGGGGCCTGCTGGCCGCCTCCGCCGCTCATGGCGGTCTGGACGACCTCGGGAAGCCCGGGCTTCCTGGACTTCGTGAGGTCGAGCCGGTTCGTCGCCTCGGCGAACCGCAGGTAGGTGTCCACGCTCGCCACGACGATCCGGGCGTCGATGCTCAGGATCTCGATGCCGATCAGCGAGACGCTGACGTAGGCGTCGATGACGAGTCCCTTGTCGAGGATCGTGTCGATGACGTCGGCCAGGCCGTTGCCGGAGGAGCCCTTCTGTACGCCGCCTCCCGGCCGGCTGCCCACAGGCTGCACCGTCATGAGTTACCTCTCCCTGGTGGTCGTTGGCTGATCCCTCCCGAACAGGCCCCCCATCCCCACAAATCAGACAAACAACCACATATCACCCCACCAGGGGCAAGCTTGAGGAGCCCATGACCCCCGCGCTACATCCGCCGCAGCTCCCGCATGGCGTTTTCCTCGATGCGGGAAAGGTCGCCCAGAATGGCGCCCGCGTCGTCGAGACGCCCGTTCTCGATGAGCGCGGCCACCTCGGTCCACAGGGCCGCGGCCTCGGTGTAGAGGCCGTGGGCGGCGCGGATCTCGGGGCGGTCGACCGTCTCCAGGCATTCGCGCAGAAAATCGCGATAAAGATTCCGGAACAGCGCGCCGCCGGTGCCGCCTTTCTCCATGAGAAGGGCGGCCTGGCGTCGATTCTCCGGGGAGATCCGCCATTCGGGCACCCGTTTCGCGGCTTTCCCGATGCCGCGATGGCCGAGATTGGCGATGGGCGCGGCGAGAAAGGCGTCGGCGCAGTCTCTCAGGGCCGGCACGATCTGGTCCCGCCACCGCGGAGAGGCCCCGGTCACGGTGAACGACCGGTTCCGCGCGGTCATCGGGCCGCGTTCGGCCCTGGCCAGGGCCAGACTCGCGCGGCTGGTCCGGACCTGCCCGCCCTGCTGCGCGGTGTCGACCAGGTGGACGTCGTGCTCGCCGTAGCCGACGGCGGCGACCACGTGCCCGCCGAAGTGCACCTTGGTCTTGAAGTAGTCGAGGTGGAAGCAGTCGAGCTGCAGGCCGACCGGACGCCCGGCGTCCACGACGGCCGCGAGGTTCTGCCACGCCCTACGCGGCGAGGCGGTCTCCTCGACCCGCAGGGTGAGGCCCAGCCGGGCGGCCAGGTTCCTGGTGAGCTCGAAGGGCTTGACCCGGCCGCCCAGGAAGGGGAACGGCATCGCCCTGGCGTCCCAGTAGACGAACGACAACCCGGCGCCGAGCCCGAACGTCATCGGTTCTGACAGGTCGAGCCCTTCGCGGCGGAGCAGCACCCCGAGGGCCGTGGTCTCGCAGTGGAGCATGCGTCCAGCCTGGACCCTCTCACGGTGTGAGAGTCGAGCGGATCCCCATCCGGTAGGCCCCCGGCGAGATCCCGAAGGCCGCCCGGAACGTGCGGTTGAAGTGGGCGTCGTTCTGGAACCCCCACCGGGCCCCGATCGACCTGACCGCCAGAGAGTCGCAGCGCGGGTCGGTCAGGTCGCGGCGGGCCCGGGCCAGGCGGCGGTCGCGGATCCACGTCGCGGCGGTCAGGCCGTGGCGCTCGAACAGGCGCTGGAGATTGCGCAACGACATGTGGTGGGCCTGGGCGATGGACGCGGGGGACAGGGCGGAGTCGGCGAGGCGGTCTTCGACGAAGGCCTGGACCCTGATCAGCGGGAGGTCTCCGGGCTCGGCGACGCCGGCGTGGTCGGCCAGCAGGCTGGTGATCATCTCCAGGATGGTCGTGGTCAGCGGGGCCGGCGCGGGCCGGGGGCCGGCGAGCCGCATGAGCAGGCCGGCCAGCAGGCCGTTGACGCCGGTGCGGCCGGGGATCGGCTGCGCCAGCAGGCGTTCGACCGTGCCCGGCGGAAGCGGGATCGCCCGGTGCGGGAACTGGACCACGATGCCGTGGGGCGGCTGGCTCGGGGTGGCCGCCGACCAGGCGTGGAAGGGCCGCGAGGTGTCGTACAGAACGAAGTCTCCGGCGCTGAGGGAGCACTGGCGGCCCTGCTGCTCCAGCCCCGACCTGCCGGTCACGGTGTAGTTGAGCTGGTAGAACTCGGGATCCGACAGGCGGATGCGCCGGGTGGTCCGGCGGGCCTCGAACGACGCCGAACGGACCCGGGAGATCTGGACCAGCCCGAGGTCGACGGCGGTCATCTCGGCCCAGAAGTCGGCCGCGTGGGCGCTGGCGGCGTCCACCGACACCACGGACTGGCCGACGGCCTCCCACCAGAAGTCGAACCGCTCGCACGCCGGTAAGTGGTCGAGCCGAATGAGGGTGGTCTGCATCATTCCTCCGTTTTGGACGATATGTCAGACCCTCAAGATCCGTTGAAGGTTTCACCCCGCGGTCGAAATCTTCCGAGGTCGCCCCTCGGCCCTTGCGCACACGCCTGGGCGGCGGCGCGGGCCGGTGCGATATTCCGGGTGCCGGCACCCCCACCCCCGGAGGATCGACATGCGCAGACTGCTCGCCTCGGCCGCCCTCGTGAGCGGCGTGTTCCTCACCGTCTCGGTCACCGCCGCGCCCGCGCAGGCCGAGAGCATCCGCTACGCCTACTACATGCAGGCCGACTGCTACAACGGCGGCAACCTGGGCATCCAGTGGGGCTGGTGGACCACCTACCGGTGCTCCTACCAGACCATGGGCGGCAACCAGTGGTTCTGGTTCCTGTACGCCTGACCTACGGCCCGCACAGATCGGCGCCGGGAGAGGCGTTGTAGATCGCCTCGGCGGCGCGGCCGGCGCACTCGCGGAAGACCTCCCGCTGGTCTTCCGTGAGGCCGCCGAGCACGTGCTCCTCGACGTCGGCCATGCGCTCCTCGCCCTCGGCCTGGACCTTGCGCCCCTGCTCGGTCGCGACGATCCGGCGGGCCCGCCGGTCGCGGGGGTCGGGCTGACGCTCGATCAGCCCGGCCTTCTCCAGGTCGTCGATCACATAGGTCAGGACGGTCCGGTCGACGGCCAGCCTGATCGCGAGCGCGCCCTGGGTGCGGACCTCTTCGTGCACCACCACCGACAGCAGGTGGAACCCGCGGGCCCCGTGGGGGAGGTCTTTGAACGTCTCGTCGGCGAACTGCTGCCAGCGTCGCAGGACCACGCTCATGGACCAGCCGAAGGTGGATGCATGCCGGGGAGCCATGCGATCCACCCTAACCCGGCGGTTGCTGTTAGCGTGGGGGCCGATCACGCCGTGCTCCCGAAGGCGTTTCTCCAATGGCTGGGTTGTTAACGGCGCGACGCGTACGCCGACCGTCGATCTTTCACCATCCCGCTCGTGTCGTCGTCGGCGGGTTCGGGTTCGCCATCCTGGTCGGCACCCTGCTGCTGTCGCTGCCGATCGCCACCACCGCCGGCACCTCCCCCGGGCTGATGCCGGCCCTGTTCACCGCCACCTCGGCGGCCTGCGTGACCGGCCTGGTCATGGTCGACACCGCCGCCCACTGGTCGGTGTTCGGCGAGATCGTGATCGCCGCGCTCATCAAGATGGGCGGCCTGGGGATCATGACGCTGGCCACGCTGTTCACGGTCCTGATCGCCCGGAAGCTGAAGCTGCGCACCCAGATGATCGCGCAGGTCGAGACCCGGGCGATGAACATGAGCGACGTGCGGCGGGTGGTCCGCAACGTGGTGCTGTTCAGCCTCTTCTGCGAGACCGTGGCGGGCACGATCCTCACCGTCCGGTTCATCGTCGCCTACGACGAGCCGGTCCTGCGGGGCGTCTATCTGGGCTTCTTCCACGCGATCTCGGCGTTCAACAACGCCGGATTCGCCCTGTGGCCCGACGGGCTGATCAGGTTCGCCACCGATCCGTGGATCTGCCTGACCATCGCCGTCGCGGTCATCGTCGGCGGCCTGGGGTTCCCGGTCATCTTCGAGCTGGTACGGATCTGGCGGCACCCCCGCCGCTGGTCGGTGCTGACCCGGGTGACCATGTTCATGACGACCATCCTGCTGGCCGGGGGCACGCTGGTCTTCCTGTCGGCCGAGTGGCACAACCCGAAGACGCTGGGCGCGCTCGACGACCCCGGGAAGCTGCTGGCGGCGTTCTTCACGGCCGTGATGCCCCGGTCGGGCGGGTTCAACAGCATCGACATCGGCTCGATGGAGCCGTCGAGCCTGCTGGCCACCGAGCTGCTGATGTTCATCGGCGGCGGCAGCGCGGGCACGGCCGGCGGGATCAAGGTGACCACCATCGGGTTGATCATCCTGATCGTGTGGGCCGAGATGCGCGGCGAGACCCACGTCAACGTCGGTCACCGGCGGTTGTCGTCGTCGGTGCAGCGGCAGGCGGTCGTCATCACGGCGATGAGCGCGGCGCTGGTGGTGGTGTCGACGTACATCCTGCTGGTGATCAGCCCCCATCCGCTGGGCGAGGTGCTATTCGAGGTCGTGTCGGCCACCGGCGTGGTGGGCCTGTCGACCGGCATCACGGCTGAACTTCCGCAGGCGGGGCAGGTGCTGCTGTTGATCCTGATGTTCATCGGGCGTATCGGGCCCCTCACTCTTGGATCGGCGCTCGCGCTGAACGAACGCACGCGCCGCTACGAACTTCCCGAGGAGCGTGTGATCGTTGGCTGACAAGAGCGACGCCGTCGTGGTGATCGGCCTGGGCCGGTTCGGGAGCTCGCTGGCTCTCGAACTCACCCGCCGCGGCACCGAGGTGCTGGCCATCGACAACAACGCCAAGACCGTGCAGCACCTGGCCGGCCACATCACCCACGTGGCGACCGCCGACGCGACCGACCTGGAGGCGCTGCGCCAGCTGGGCGTGCCCGACTTCTACCGGGCCGTGGTCGCGATCGGCACCGGCCTGGAGGCGAGCATCCTGACCGCCGCCCTGCTGGTCGAGATGGAGATCGAGGACATCTGGGCCAAGGCGATCACCAAGCAGCACGGGCAGATCCTGCGCCGCATCGGCGTCCACCACGTGGTCTTCCCCGACAACGACATGGGCGAGCGGGTGGCCCGGCTGGTGAGCGGCCGCATGCTCGACTACATGCAGGTCGACGACGACTTCGCGCTGTGCAAGACCCGCCCGCCGCGCGAGTACGTCGGGCGTCCCCTCGGCGAGTCGAACCTGCGGCGCAAGTACGGCGTCACGGTGGTGGCGGTGAAGAGCCCGAACGAGGATTTCACGTACGCCACCGCCGAGACCGAGCTCACCTACGGCGACGTGATCCTGATCTCCGGCCGCACCGACGACGTGGAGCGCTTCGCCGAACTTCCGTGAGTCATCAGCGATAGGTCAAGGAACCATCCCGCTAGGCGTGAATTGCCGTGACTTGCGCGGTCGTCCGCGATCTCATGACCCCGATCGAATTGTTCGGGGGACGAGGAGAATCGTGCGACACCATATTGCCCGGATCGCCCTGGTGGCCATGGCCGTGGTCGGCCTGGCCCAGCCCGCTTCGGCGGCCGACCGGCCGGACTTCCGGATCACCCGGTTCCTCGGTGAGCAGCGGTTGCCGCACCTGACGCAGGTCGAGGGCACCACGTTCGGCGGGATCTCCGGGATCGACCGCGACCCGGCGACCGGGACCTGGTATTTCATCTCCGACGACCGCTGGCGCTACCAGCCGGCCCGGTTCTACACCGGCAAGCTCGACATCAACAAGCGGACCGGCGAGTTCCGCGGGGTGTCGCTCGACAGCGTCCACACCCTCAAGCGCCCCGACGGGTCGCCCTACCCCGCCTACGCGCAGCCCGAGTCGGCCGACCCCGAGAGCATCCGGTGGGACCCGCTGACCCGCAAGCTCGTCTGGTCGAGCGAGGGTGACCGGCCCGACCCGCAGAACACCGCCATTCCGCTGTCGCAGCAGTTCATCCGCTGGGTCAACCGGCAGGGCGAGCACGTCCGGGGCCTCCAGCTGCCCGACAACCTGCTGCTGACGGACGAGAACCGGGGGCCGCGCCGCAACTTCGGCATCGAGGGCCTGACGCTGACCAAGCACCGGATCACCGCGATCGTCGAGGGACCCCGTTTCGAGGACGGCACCCCGCCGGCCGTCGACGGCGGCGCCCCGGCCCGGATCACGGTGTGGAACCGCAACGGCCGGGTCCGGGGCCAGTACGCCTACCCGATCGAGAAGCTGCCCGCCGCCCCGATCCCGCCGACCGGGGCCACCGACAGCGGGGTCTCGGAGCTGCTGGCCATCGACGACCACCGCTACCTGGCGCTGGAGCGGTCGTGGATCGAGGGCGTCAACTACCGGGTGCGGCTCTACGAGATCGACCTGCGCGGCGCGACCAACATCCTCAACCGCGACAGCCTGATGACCCGCATGTTCTACCGGCCGGTCAGCAAGACGCTGGTCCTCGACATCAACCGGCCCGAGCCCACCCAGAACCTCGAGAGCCTGGCGTGGGGGCCGCGCCTGAAGACCGGCGAGTGCACCCTGGTGATCGGATCGGACGACAACTTCTCGGCCGAGGAGTCGACCCAGTTCCTCCTGTACGCCGCCAAGGGCTGCCCCGTGGCGCACGGCAGGGACCGTCAGAAGTAACGCAGCCAGATGTACGCCCACGCCATGGTCGTGCTCAGCAGGGTCACCACGATTCCGTAGCGGGTGAACTGCCAGAACGAGATCGCGTTGCCCGTCCGGGCGGCGATGCCGATCGCGACCACGTTGGCGCTGGCCGCGACGGCCGTGCCGTTGCCCCCGAAGTCGGCGCCGAAGGCGAACGACCACCAGAGGGCCTGCGAGGTCTGCGGGTCGGGGGCGGCGGCGGCCATGCCCTCGACGACGGGGGCCATCGTGGCGACGTACGGGATGTTGTCGAAGAACGCTCCCAGCACGGCCGAGCCGAAGAGCAGTGACGTGGCGGCGGCGAAGTGGTTCTGGCCGAACAGGTCGACGGTCCACTCGCCGATCGCCCGGATCGCCCCGGTGTGGGTGAGGCCGGCGACCATCACGAACAGGCCCATGAAGAAGACCAGCGTGGGCCATTCGACCTCTTTGAGCACGTCGGACAGGTCGACCTTGGTGACCAGGAGCATCACCCCGGCGCCCACGAGCGCGATGATCGACGGCTGGACGTGCACCACCGCGTGCAGGCCGAAGGCGACGACCACGCCGCCCATCACGATCAGCGACTTGACCAGCAGCCGCCCGTCGGTGATCGCGCGCTTCTCCTGCAGGGCCATGACGGCCGCGACGTGCTCGGGGTGGTACTCGAAGGACTTGCGGAACAGCGGATAGGTGAGCAGCACGAACGCCGCGAAGATCACGACGACGGCCGGGGCCATGTGGATCAGGAAGTCGTTGAAGGTCAGGCCCGCGCGGCTGCCGATGATGATGTTGGGCGGGTCGCCGATCAGGGTGGCCGCGCCGCCGATGTTCGAGGCCATGATCTCGGCGATCAGATAGGGCTGCGCGGGGATGCGCAGCCGGTTGCAGACCATCACCGTCACCGGCGCGACCAGCATGATCGTGGTGACGTTGTCGAGGAACGGCGAGGCGACGGCCGTGATGGCCATCAGCATCACCATCAGCCGGTAGGGCCGCCCGAGTGAGCGTTTCGCCGCCCAGATGGCCAGGTAGTCGAACAGCCCGGTCTGCTTGACCACGCCGACGATGACCATCATGCCGAGCAGCAGGAAGATGACGTTCCAGTCGACGCCGGAATGCTCGGAGAAGAACACTTCCGCTCCGGGCGCGAATCCGAGGACGGTCATGACCCCGGCGGCGATGAGAACGACTTTGACCTTGTTCGCCTTCTCCGTCGCGATGAAGTAGAACGCGATCACGAAGACGATCACGGCGAGGATTGCGCTCATCCCGGCCTGACCAGCGGAACAGTGGGCATGCGAAAACGACCTCCGAGCAGGTGAGGGGTTGGGCGCCGGCGGGGACCGCCCGCACAGTCGCGGCCGCCGGCGCCCAAGTTCAGAAAAGGTCAGGCCTCAGATGGACAGGCTGATCAGCAGACGTTCGAGCGTGATCGCGCCATGGAGTGTGCCGTCGTCGCGGACCACCGCCACCAGCGGGCTGCGGGCCCGCGCCATCAGCGCGGCGATCTCCAGCAGCGTCGCCCCCATCGGGACGGTCACGGGTCGGGCCACGGGTTTGGGCAGGCAGTCGCCCACGGTCAGGTTGCCGATCTCCTGCCAGAACACATCGGCGTGGGTCTCATCCAGCGTCCGCGCCAGGGCGGGGTCCTCGTGGATGCTCAGCGGGATCGCGAGCCGGAGCACCTGGGTGCCCGGCAGCACCGTCCAGGGCCGGGATTGCCCGTCGACCACGATGAGGCCGGGGAGCCGGTTCAGGACCATGATCCGAACCGCGCGGACGACCGAGTCGGTCGACGTCACGGTCGGCAGGGTCGCGGCGATGTCGCGCGCTTGCATGTCACCATCCACTCGCGCCGGACGGTAGGTCGCGTAGGTTTCGGTCACGGCCTGTCACCTCCGGAGTTAGGAACTCCTTCAGTCTTCCTTGCACCCCTTTGTCCGGCTATGGGGTCTGACACCCATCTTCGGGGCCACACAGCCTGCATAGACAGAACGGACAAGCCTTGCCAACCTGGAACCATGGGGCCCTTGTTCTGGCGACTGTGCGTGATCAACGGCGCGGTGTTCACGATCGGCACGCTCGCGCTGGCGTTCTCGCCGGCCACGGTGTCCTCCCCGATCCTGCTCCGGGAGATCCTGGTGCTGGGGGCCGGGCTGGCCATCATCCTGATCACCAACGCGCTGCTGCTGCGCCGCAGCCTCGCCCCGCTCACGACGCTGACGGCCCTGATGCACCGCGTCGACCTGCACACCCACGACCGGGCGGTCGACCGCGGCAACGGCGACCTGACCTACCTGATCGACTCGTTCAACACCATGCTCGAACGGCTGGAGACCGAACGGTCGTCGGCCAGCGCGCACGCCCTGGCCGCCCAGGAGAACGAACGCCAGCGCATCGCCCGCGAGCTGCACGACGAGATCGGCCAGAGCCTGACCGTGGCGCTGCTCGGCCTGAAACGGGTCGCCGACCGCGCCCCCGCCGAACTGTCCGAGGAACTGCAACTGGTCAGAGACACCGTCAGGGGCAGCCTCGACGAGGTCCGGCAGGTCGCCCGGCGGCTGCGCCCGGGCGTGCTCGAAGACCTCGGCCTGCACAGCGCGCTGACCGCGCTGACCACCGACGTGGCCCCCGCCGTCGACGTGATCCGCCGGATCGAGGCGCTGCCGCCGCTCGCCCCCGAGGTCGAACTGGTCATCTACCGCATCGCCCAGGAGAGCCTCACCAACGTGGTGCGCCACTCCAAAGCCTCTTCGGTACGCCTGTCGCTCCGCCCCGACGGCCGCGACCTGGTCCTGCGGATCGCCGACGACGGAATCGGCGGCGTACGTGCCGAAGGGGCCGGAATGCGGGGTATGCAGGAACGGGCGCTGCTGATCGGCGCCCGCCTGACCGTGACGTCGGAGCAGGGCACCGAGGTCACGCTGACCATACCCGGGGTGATCGGATGACGCGGATCCTGCTGGCCGACGACCATGCGCTGGTGCGCCGGGGGGTGCGCCTGATCCTCGACGCCGAACCCGACCTGGAGGTCGTCGCGGAGGCCGCCGACGGCGCGGAGGCCGTCGACGCCTGCCGCGACGAGGACGTCGACCTGGCCGTCCTCGACATCGCGATGCCCCGGATGACCGGCCTGCAGGCCGCCAGGGAGATCTCCAAGCGCTGGCCCGGGATCCGCATCCTGATCCTGTCGATGTACGACAACGAGCAGTACTTCTTCGAGTCGCTCAAGGCCGGCGCCTCGGGCTACGTGCTCAAGTCGGTCGCCGACCGCGACCTCATCGAAGCCTGCCGGGCCGCCGTACGCGGCGAGCCGTTCCTCTACCCGGGCGCGGTCACCGCACTGATCCGCGACTACCTCCACCGGCACCGGCGCGGCGAGGCGCTGCCCGACCAGATCCTCACGCCGCGCGAGGAGGAGATCGTCAAGCTGATCGCCGAGGGCAACACGGCCAAGGCCATCGCCGAGACGCTGGTCATCAGCCCGAAGACGGTCGACCGCCATCGGGCCAACATCCTGGCCAAGCTGGGCATGAGCGACCGGCTCGACCTGACCCGCTACGCGATCAGGGCCGGGTTGATCGAGCCGTGACGATCGACGTCTCGTCGAGCACGACGGCGCCGCGCCAGGGGGCACGGCCGGAGAACTCCAGGAGACCGGCCGCCACCACACCGAGACCCACGAGGGCGATGATCACCGGGAAGGTCATGGTCGGCGGGACGTCAGGGTTCCAGATGCCGACCTCCCCCGGCGACGACCCGGTCACCACGTAGAGGATCTCCCGCTGCTCGCCCACCCGCGCGTGCGGGAGCTTCTTGGTGCTCCCCACTTTGAGCACGCCGTCGGAGGTCGTGAACGCGACGTACATCGTCCGTCCTTCGACCGCGGTGATCGTCCCGGTCGCCGGCCTGCCATAGGTGGGCCCGTACCAGTTGGCGTAGAAGAAGGCTGCGGCCATCCCCAGGACGAACAGGCCGAGGAGCCCGATCGCGATGCCCTTGGGACGGTGGTGCGTCGGAGAACGGACGGCGCGGGCCCCGGCGTTCACCTTGGCGAGGGCCTCGTGGTATTCGGCTAAACCGGCGTCTCTGTCGAACGTCGCCATGGCACCTCGCCCCTATTTAAGATCACCCCATTCGTTTAGTTTTACCCGGCTTGCACCGGGCGGAAACGGGAGCGCAGGCGGCGCAGCATGCGGGCGTCGTCGAAGCCGGCCTCTCTCGCCGCCGCCTCCACCGTCGTCCCGTGGCCGATCAGGTGTTCGGCGTGTTCCATGCGGAGCGCCTGCTGGTAGCGCAGCGGGGTGAGGCCGGTGGCGCGGGTGAACAGGCGGGTCAGGGTGCGGGCGCTGACGCCCGCGTGGGCGGCCAGGCGCGCCAGCGGGAGGGGTTCGGTGAAGCGGGTGTCGATCAGGTCCTGGACCTGGTGGACGGTGTCGTCGAGGTGGTCGCGGTGCCGGAGCATCGTGCTGGCCTGGGGTTCGGCGCCGTTGCGGCGGGTGTAGACGACCATCTCGCGGGCCACCCGGGCGGCCCTGGCCGGACCGTGGCGGGTGGCGATCACGTGGAGGGCCAGGTCGACGCCGCTGGCGATGCCGGCCGAGGTGATGACGCGGTCGTCCACGGTGAACAGCACGTCGCGGACCACGGTGGCCTCCGGGTGGCGGCGGGCCAGGTCGTCCTGGAGGTCGTGGTGGGTGGTGCAGCGGCGGCCGTCGAGCAGGCCGGCCGCGCCGAGCGCGCGGGCGCCGGCGCAGACGCTCGCGACCACGCCGCCCGCCTCGTGGTGACGCCGCAGCCCCGCGAGCAGGCGGTCGGAGAGCTCGGTCTCGCCGCGCCAGCCGGGCACCACGACCAGGTCGTCCACGCCCAGAGAGGGCCACGCCCGCCCGGCCACGACGGGCAGGCCCTGGGCGCTGACCACCTGCGGGCGGTCGGCGACGTAGGCCAGGCGGTAGCCGGCCGTGTCGAAGACCTGGGCCGGGCCGGCCAGGTCGAGCAGGTGCACGCCGTCGACCAGGGCGAAGACGACCAGTGTCATACCAGCTCGGACACCGTCGCGATGCGGGCGAAGCGGTCGCGGAGCACGGCCTCGGTGCGAGCGACGATCTCTTCGGGGGAGAAGCCGCCGACCCCCTCGGTGGTGGTCGCGTCGGTCACGAAGACGACCTGATAGCCCAGGTCACTGGCCAGCCGCGCGGTGGTCTCCACACACTGTTCGGTACGGATCCCGCACACCACCAGCTCGCCCACTCCGGCCTCGGTGAGCTTCTGCTGGAGGTTGGTCGTGGTGAACGCGTTGTGGGAGGACTTCTCGATCCGCAGGTCGCCGGGTTCCGGGTGGTCGAGCTCCGGCATGAGCCGGACGAACCCGTTCTCCGGGTCGAAGACCCCGCCGCTGCCGCGCTCGGCGTGCAGCACCCACACGACGAGGTCGCCGTTCGACCGCGCGGCGCGGACCAGCCGGTTCACCGGCTCGAAGATCTTCGTGTTGCCGATCTGATCCCACTCGGGCCGGGCGCGGAAGGATTCCTGGACATCGATGACGACGAGGGCTCGACTCATGTCCACCAGTCTGACCTCGCCGAACACCGGGAGACCAGGCCGGATCGGGTCCCGGGCCGGACCGATCCGGTCACGTGCGCGACAGGAACTCCCGGGTGCGCGGATGCTTCGGCGCGCCGAAGATCTGGTCGGGGTGCCCGCGCTCCAGCAGCACCCCGTCGGCCAGGAAGCAGACCGTGTCGGCGATGTCGCGGGCGAAGCCCATCTCGTGGGTGGCCAGGATCATCGTC
Source organism: Herbidospora sakaeratensis (assembly GCF_001570525.1). Lineage (GTDB taxonomy): Bacteria > Actinomycetota > Actinomycetes > Streptosporangiales > Streptosporangiaceae > Herbidospora > Herbidospora sakaeratensis. The sequence continues at coordinate 21,445 of NZ_BBXC01000010.1, read as the reverse complement.
ATGCCCGACTCCTTGAGCTCGCGGATCACCCCGAGCACCTCGTTGACCAGCGTCGGGTCGAGCGCCGAGGTCACCTCGTCGAGCAGCAGCAACCGGGGCTGCGTCGCGATGGCCCGGATGATGGCCACCCGCTGCTGCTGGCCGCCCGACAGCCGGTCGGGGTAGTCGCGCGCCTTCGACTCCAGCCCGAACCGGGTCAGCAGCTCGCGCGCCTGCTCCTCGGCCTGGGCCCGGCCGACGCCGTGCACCTTCCGGGGCGCGAGGGTGATGTTGTCGAGCACGTTCATGTGCGGGAACAGGTTGTACGCCTGGAAGACGATGCCGATCCGCTTCCGCACGTCGTCGGGGTCGGCCCGGACGTCGGTGATCTCCACGTCGTCGAGCAGGATCGCGCCGTCGTCGACGGTCTCCAGCAGGTTCACGCAGCGCAGCAGGGTCGACTTCCCGGAGCCGGAGGCGCCGATGAGGCAGACGACCTCGTGGGAGTCGACGGTCAGGTCGACGCCCTTGAGGACGTCGTGGTCGCCGTACCGCTTCCAGACCCCGTCGATCGTGAGGAGGGTCATGTCGCGCCTCCGCGCTGACGTGCCGCGCGGGCGGCCAGGTGGTCGGTGAAGCGGGCCATCGGCACCGTCAGCGCCACGAACAGCAGCGCGGCCGCGACGTAGGACGTGTAGTTGAACTTGTCGCTCGCGTAAATCTGCGCCTGCCGCAGCGCCTCCAGCGGGCCGAGCGTCGCGACGAGCGCGGTGTCCTTCTGGAGCGACGCGAAGTCGTTCAGCAGCGGTGGAATCACCCGGCGGACGGCCTGCGGGACGACGACGTACCGCATCGTCTGCCCGTGCGACAGCCCGAGCGACCGCGCGGCGGACCGCTGACTCGGGTGGATGGAGTCGATGCCCGATCGGAACACCTCGGCGACGAAGGAGGTGTACGACAGGATCAGCGCGATCGTCCCGAGCACCACCGGATCGTTCGGCGCCCCCTGGAGCCGGAGCGCCGGGACGCCGAACCCGACCAGGAAGATCAGCAGCAGGACCGGGATGCCGCGGAAGATGTCGGTGTAGAGCGCGGCCAGCATCCGGAGCGGGAAGAACACCGGCGACCGCAGCCCGCGCAGCAGCGCCACCCCGAGCCCGAGCAGCAGGATGACCGGCTCGGCGATCAGGAAGATCGTCACGTTGAGCAGGAACCCGCGCAGGACGTCCGGTAGCGAGGCGACCAGGGCGTCCCAGCTGAAGAACGTCTTCTGAACCACGGGCCAGCCCGGCGAGGCGAGCAGCCCGGCGACGACCAGGGTGGCCACGACGACCGTCGAGATCGTCGCCGCCGACACCGACCGCCGTCCCTGGGCCCTGAGGAGTTTCTCGCGCTCCTTCTGGCGGTCGCTCTTGACCCAGGTGGTCGTCACGACAGTTCGGGCGCGCCCGCGGCCGAGGTCAGCCACTGCTGTTCGATCGCGGCCAGCTCACCGGAGGACTTCATCCCGGCCAGCGCCTTGTTGACGCAGCTCACGAGGGTGTTGCCCTTCTCGAAGAGCAACCCGAACTGCTCGGGCGTACCGCCGGAGGCGGCGAACTGCCCGACGATCTTCGACCCTTCGACCTGGGCGGCGGTGACGTAGAACGCGGTCGGCAGGTCGACCACGATGGCGTCGATCTGCTCGTTCTTCAGCGCGTTGACGGCGTCGATCTGCTGGTTGAAGACGCTCGGGTCCTGACCGGGCTGGATGACCTCGCGCACCGCGCTCAGCGCGGTCGTCCCGACCTGGACGCCGATCTTCGCGTCCTTGAGCGCCGCCAGGTTCGCCGAGGCGGCGAACTTCGAGTCGCCGAGCGTCACGACGGCCTGCTTGACCGTGTAGTAGCCGTCGGAGAAGTCGACCGCCATGGCCCGCTCGGGCGTGATGGAGATCTGGTTGATGTCGAAGTCGAACTTCTTCGGGCCGGGCGCGAACGAGGAGTCGAACGGCACCGTCTCCCAGGCGACCTCCTGCGGCGTGAACCCGAGCCCCTTGGCGACGGCCGCGGCGACCGCGCCCTCGAAGCCCTGCCCGTTGGCGGGGTCGTCGTCCTTGAACCAGGGCTCGTAGGCCGGCTTGTCGGTCCCGATGGTCAGCTTGCCGGGCGTGATGAGCGTGAGGCTCTCCTTGGCGCACGCGTCGGCGGCCGGAGCCGCCGTGTTGGGGGCCGCCGCCGGCGTCTCTTCGGGAGCGCAGGCGGTCGCGAGGATGAGCACACCGGCCGCCAGGACTAGCGAGGAACGGTGCATGAGGGAGCCTCCGGGGTCGAACGTGACTAACCCCCAGATGATGTCGGAAATGTCCGACCTCGGCAAATACCCGGAACCGTTCCGATGTGGTCACAGAGTGTCTGCGAAATCCTTTCGCGATCTTCGATCACCAAGCTGTGGGGCGTGCGGCGTACCTGGATCGGCCACCCCCTGACCCTGCTGGCCCTCGTGGTGCTCGTGGTGAACGACCACGTGCTGAAGGCCGCGTGGCCGGGCCTGGTGACCGGGAAGCTGAGCGACGTCGCGGGGCTGCTGGTCCTGCCTCCCCTGCTCGACCTGGCGCTGCGCCGCCCGATGGCCTCGATCGCGGTCACCGGCCTCGGGTTCACGCTGGTCAAGACGACCGCGACCGGCGCGTGGCTGGCCTCCGAGGCGTGGACGATCGTCTGGGGGCCGTCGCGAGTGCTCGCCGACCCGACCGACCTGCTGGCGCTGCCCGCGCTCGGGGCGGCCTGGTGGGCCTCCCGGCGGCGGGCGCCCGTGCGCGAGGCGGTGGTCCTGACGATCGTCCCGCTGGCGATGCTCGGGCTCGCCGCGTCGTCGACGCTGCCGGAACGGCTCGGCGTCGCCTACGCCACCGAGTCGGACGGCGACCGCGTCACCGTCTTCACCGAGGTGCCCGGCGCCGCGCCCTACCTGGCCGCCCGGCACACCACCGACGGCCGGCGCTGGATCTACGACCCCGAGGCGGGGCTGGGGACGGCGGCGGCGAGCGCATGCGTGCGGGAGCGCTGCCACCGGATCGTGCCGGGCCGGCTGAAGGTCGAGCAGTCGACCGGCGGCGGCTGGACCACCGCGTGGGAGGTGCCGGAGGAGACCCGCGACCGGGTGTCCCGGGCCCACGACCCCTCGGGCCGCGCGACGGTCGAGTCGGTGTCGGTGGCCGCGACCGACACGCTGGTGGTCGTCGCGAACGGCGCCGACGGGGTCGTCGTCCGCGACGAGACGGGCACGTGGCGGCGGGTCCCGATGGAGGCCCTGGGCGGCTGGCACCCCGCGGTCTCCCTGACCACCTCAGGCCGGCACGACACCTTCGACTACGCGCTGACCGCCGGGGTGCTCGCCGCCCTGCTGGTCGTGGTCGCCGGTTCCCGGAGAGCCTGGGTCGGCGTCGGCGCGGTCCTGGTGGCCGTCGGCTGGGTGCTGGCGGCCTGGGCGCGGGACGCCCTCCTGGTCGCCCTCTCCCTGGGCGGCCTGTTCGCCGTCCCCGGGGCCCTGATCCTGTGCCTGGCCTACGACCCGCGAAGGATCCTGTGGAAGGTCCCCCTCAGGGGGCTGGCCTTCGGGGTCCTGGCCTACTCCTCGACCACGACGGTGTTCGCCGCCTGGAACGCCGGTCTGCTGACCTACTACGCCGACGCCGTCCGGCTGGCGACCGTGTTGTTCGTGGTGATCCTCGTCGTCGGGGCGGTCGTGGCGCATCGGCGTACGTACGATCCGGTCCCAAAATGATCACGGGTATCGGTTTCAACCGGTTTGGCGCGTTCCCTTAAGTGGTGCGGCATACGTGGATCGGCCAGCCCCTGACCGTGCTGGCCCTGGTCGTTCTCGTCGTCAACGACCACGTGCTGAAACACGCCTGGCCCGGCTTCGTCACCGGCAAGCTGAGCGACGTCGCCGGGCTGATCCTCTTCCCCGCGCTGCTCGACCTCGTGGTCGGGCGCGCGAAGTTCTCCATCGCCGTCACCGGCGTCGCGTTCACACTGGTCAAGACGACCGCGACGGGCGCCTGGCTGGCCTCAGAAGCGTGGACGGCCCTCTGGGGGCCGTCGCGGGTGCTGGCCGATCCGACCGACCTGCTGGCGCTGCCCGCGCTCGGGTTGGCCTGGTGGGCGTACACGCATCCGGTCTCCGTGCACAAGGCGGTGGTGTTCCTCGTCGTGCCGCCCGCCGTGCTGGCGGTGGCCGCGACGAGCGCCGCGCCGTTCGACTGGCCCTACACCGCCTACGCCGCCGAGAAGGTCGGGGACGAGATCGTCGTGCACACCCGGGGCGGCTTCGGCATGGGCGACGACCTGGTCTCCTATCGGACCCGCGACGGGATCACCTGGAGCAAGTGGATCCAGCACGAACGGGTCGAGCCGGTGGTCCGCGACTGCCACGGCACGGCCTGCTACCGGGTCGTGCCCGGCCACCTGCGCGTCCAGGAGATCCGGAACGGGCGGTGGACGACCGCGTGGGAGATCCCCGACGAGGAGCGCGACCGGCTGGTCCGGCTCCATCCGGACCCCCCGTTCGGCCACCCCGAACCGACGGAGTCGCTGGCGGTGGCGGTGACCGGACGGCTGGTGGCAGTCGCCAACGGCACCGACGGGATCGCCGTCCGGGACACCACGGGCGACTGGCGCCGGCTCGGCGTCGGACCCGGCGGCCTGGCCGCGGCCACCGCGACGCCGTTGCCCACGCCGGGCCGTTACGAGGTGTACGACCTCGTGGCCCAGGCGGCGCTGGTCGCCGCGGTGCTGACGTTGTCGGCGGGCGTGCGCAACCCGGCGTTGATGATCGGCGGCGGCATCGTGCTGCTCGTCAGCCTGCGGATATCCCTGGCCATGGTGACGGACCTGGGTTTCCTCGCCGCGCCTCCCGGCGTCGTGTTCATGGTGCTGGGGGCGGGGCTGCTGGCCTGGGGTGTCAGCCGGGCCGGGCCGTCGTGGCGGCTGGTCACGGTGAGCCTGGTCGCGGGTCTGCTGACGGGGCTGGCGGTGCTGGCCCCCTATGCCGCCTGGAGCGCGGGCGGCCTCGACTTCTACACCGGCGCCGAGCGGGCCGCGGTCGTCGCGTTCGCGCTGGCGACCACGGCGGGCATGGTCGCCGGATACCTGACGGGCAGGCGCAGATGAGACGGATCACGTGGATCGGCCACCCCCTGACCGTGCTGGCCCTGGTGGTCCTGGTCGTCAACGACCACCTGCTGAAACACACCTGGCCCGGAGTGGTCACCGGGAAGCTCAGCGACGTCGCCGGGCTGATCCTGCTGCCGGCCGTGCTCGACCTGGTCCTCCGCCGGCCCGCGCTCTCCATCGCCGTCACCGGCGTCGGGTTCACCCTCGTCAAGGCCACCGCGACCGGGGCCTGGCTGGCCTCCGAGGCGTGGTCGCTGGCGTGGGGGCCGTCGGTGATCCTCGCCGACCCGACCGACCTGCTCACCCTGCCCGCCCTGTACGTCGCCTGGCACGCCTCCCGGCACCCCGTGCCCGTGGGCCGGACCGTCGTCATGCTGCTGACCCCCGCCGCCGTGCTCGCCATCACCGCGACGAGTCCCGAGCAGCCCTATGTGCCGTACTCGGCGTACGCCACCGAGGTGCGCGACGGGGCGATCATCGTCCACCTCAGAAGCGATGAACCCATGTCGCCCTTCGCTTACCTGACCCGCGACGGGCACACCTGGGAGGAGTGGAAGTTCGCCGTCCGGCCCATCCCCGCCGCTTCCTCCTGTGCGGGCGACCACTGTTTCCGCGTGGTCCCCGGACGTCTGCAGGTCATGGAGTCGACGGACGGCGGGGCCTGGACGACCGCGTGGCAGCTCTCCCCCGAGGTGCAGGACCGGCTCTTCCGGGCCTACCCGCCCGACCGGCCCGAAGACCGGCAGCCGGTCGAGTCGCTCAGCGTCTCGGCGATCCCGGGTGTGGTCGTCGTCGCCAACGGAGCCGACGGGGTCGCGGTCCGCGACTCCTCGGGGACCTGGAGCAGGATCGGCATCGACGATTACGAGCTCGATCCGGCCGCGACGGTGTCCACGGAGGCCCTCGGCCGCTACGACGATTTCCTCCCGAGGAACGCGGCGTTGATCGCGGTCATCGTGGGGCTCTACGCGCTCGCCACGGGCGTGCGCACGATCGGGTTCACCGTCGGCATGGCCGTCGGGTGCGTGGCCGCGTGGGTCTGGCTGGCTCCCCGGCAGGAGTTCTACGACATCACATCATCGGGATACGAGCCGCTCTATCCCGATGTCAGAATCCTGCTCGTCGCGCTGTTGCTGCCGCCGACCGCCTTCGCCCTGATGTTGTTCTTCGCCATCCTGGCCCGGCCGCCCTTGTGGATCCTGCCGGTCAGCCTGGCGGCGGGCGGGCTGACCTGGCTCGCGATCATGGCCCCGTTCGAGGCGTGGAGCGTCGGGTGGATCCCGACCTACGCCCAGGCCGAGGTGGTGGCCGTGGTGCTCGGCACGGTGGTCGGGGCGTCGGCGGTCTGGGTCACGCGGTGGTATTCAACACCGCGGCCCCATGTATTCGGTCGCCTGCCAGGTCTCTGAGCGCCCGGTCGGCCTCGCCGAGCGGGTAGGGCGTGGTCTCGACGGTGAGCGGGTGGCCGGCGACGAACTCCAGGAAGGCTCGGCCGTCGGCGCGGGTGTTGGCGGTCACCGAGCGCAGGTCGCGCTCCTGGAACAGGTGCCGGTCGTAGTTCAACGACGGGATGTCGGTCAGGTGGATGCCCGCGACGGCTAGGGTGCCGCCCCGGTCGAGGGCTTCGAGCGCGACCGGCACCAGGTCGCCGACCGGCGCGAACAGGATCGCGGCGTCGAGCTTCTCGGGCGGCTGGTCGTAGGCGCCGCGGGCGGAGGCCGCGCCGAGTTCGAGGGCGAGCCGCCGCGCGTCCTCCGAGCGGGTCAGCACGTGCACCGTCGCCCCCTGCGCGATGGCGACCTGGGCGGTCAGGTGGGCGGACGCGCCGAACCCGTAGACCCCGAGCCGCCCGCCGGGAGGCAGTTCGGCCCGGAGCAGCGAGCGGTAGCCGATGATCCCGGCGCACAACAACGGCGCGAGTTTCCCGGCCGGATAGTCGTCGGGCAGTGGATAGACGTAGTCGCGCGGCGCGACGAGATATTCGGCGTAACCGCCGTCGGCGTCCCATCCCGTGTACGTCGAATTCGGGCACAGATTCTCGTCGCCGCGCCGGCAGTGACGGCAGGTCCCGTCGGTCGACCGCAACCACGCCACCCCGACGCGTTCACCCGTGCCGACGACCCGCCCGACCACCTGATGACCGGGCACCGTACGCGGCCGGTGGACGTCGAGGTCCCCTTCGAGAAGATGCAGGTCGGTACGGCACACGCCGCAGACCTCGACCTGGACGAGCACCTCGCCCGGCCCCGGCACGGGAACCGGCAACCGGGTGGCCTCCAGCGTGCCCGGCCGGGCCACCACCCAGGCGTTCATCTCCATCTGTCCGACGATAGGCGGCAGCCCGCAAGGAATTGACAAAAGGTAGCCAATAGCCGCATTTGATGGCAGACAAAATGAATACCGCCCTCCTTACTGGTGTCGTGGCCACAATCATGTCGAACACGACGCGTTATCTCTGCGCGGCCGGATATCTCGACACCCGGTTCCGCGAGGCGGTCCTCCGGGAACTGACCCGCGACCCCTACCGGGGTGTGGCCCCCTCGGCCGGCGACTTCGACGTGGTCCCGGTGGTGCGGCACTGCCTGCGGGCGCGGCGGTTGATGGCGTACCGGGATCTGCTCGTCTCTCTCGTGATCGCGGCCGGGCTGGTGCTCGACTTCTGGCGGATGGTGAGCTGGCTTGTCGTGCTGGGCGGGTTCGTCTGGTTCCGGCACTCCCGCAGGGGCGGCCCGGTCGTCGTCATGTGCCTCGGGGTGCTGCTGATGATCAAGGTGCCGTGGCTGGAGGCGCTGGTCAGCGGCCAGCCGGTCGACCTGGGCACCATGCCGGTCGGCATGTCGGCGATCACGCTCACGCTGGTCGTCGTGGCCGGGTTCCGGGTGCGCTCGGGGGTGATCCTGGCGAAACGGCTGCGGGCCGGAGCCGCGCCGCCGCCGGTCGACGACCCCAGGCTCGACTACCTCGGCCGCGCCCAGTACGGCAACCTCACGTTGTCGAAGCGGGCGTTCATCGGGTGGGGAACGGTCAGGGAGACCTGGCCCTCGCCCGGCCTCGAACCACCCGAGGGGACCGACGTCTTCGTCGCGCCGGGGGTGCTGGAACCCGATTCACCGCTGCTCGGCCACGCCCGCCCGGTGATCAGCGTGACCGAGGGCGCCCGCTGCTACCGGCGGGTGGTGCTCCAGGACGACGAGATCATCGTCACCGCGTTCCTGCGCGCCGACGGCCGTTACGGCGAGGTCGTGGTGACCGTGCTGCCCCCGGTGGCCGACGACTACCGGCTGGCCGACCTGCTGCCGCGCGGCCTGCTGAAGATCGCGCGCAGCTCGTTGGCGATCCGCCGCGAGGAGCTGACCGTGGACGTGCTCCTCGCGCCGCTGCGCCTGTGCCGCCTCCTCGCGCCCCGGGCCCGCAGGCCCGATGTCGCCTATGACTACGGGGCCCGGGTGTCCGTACGGGAACTGGGCGCCGGACCCCTCACCTGCCTGCAGGAACTCGACGTGCAGCGGCAGGTCGTCCTGCTGCGGGAACGCCTGACGCCGCGCGCCCGGCTGACCCAGATCATCCCGGAGAAGATCCACTGACCACGCGGTCGTAGTTCTCGCGGGCGGCGGCGATCTGGGTCTGGTGGGCCTCGGTCCAGGTCACCAGGGCCTGGATCGTCTCGTGCAGGCTCTCGCCGAGCGGGGTCAGCTCGTAGTCGACCCGGGGCGGCACGACGGGGAAGACGGTGCGCTTGACCAGGCCGTCGCGTTCGAGGTGGCGCAGGGTGCGGGCCAGCATGCGCTGGCTGATGCCGTCGATCTCCCGCTTCAGCTCGGTGAACCGCATCGTCTTGTTGTCGAGCAGCGCGATCACCAGCAGCGACCATTTGTCGGCGATGCGGTCGAGGATCTGCCGCACTTCGCAGTCTTCGCGGCTGTCCCATTGGAAAGCGTCGTAGTCGGGGCCGGTATCTCCACAGTGACCGGGTGTCAAAAAAGTCCCGTCTTCCATAGCTCGCAATGGTTACCCAGGATGGAGTCGCTTACAAGAGGTAACCGACTCAGGGGGACACATGCGCACGTGGGGTGTGCTTTTCGTGCTGTGCGGGACGATCTTCATGGAGGGCGTCGACGTCGCTCTGCTGAACGTCGCCCTGCCGGCCATCAGGGCCGATCTCGGCCTGTCGACAGGGGTGCTGAGCGGGGTGGTGTCGGCCTACGTGCTCGGGTTCGGCGGGTTCATCCTGCTGGGCGGGCGGGCCGCCGACATGCTGGGCCGCCGCCGGATGTTCCTGCTCTGGCTGGGCGTCTTCGTGGTCTTCAGCGGGCTGGGCGGGCTGGCCACCGAGGGGTGGATGCTGCTGCTGGCGCGGTTCGTCACGGGGGTGGCGGCGGCGTTCATCGCCCCGGCCGGGTTGTCGCTGATCACGACCAACTTCGCCGAGGGCACGTTACGCAACCGGGCCCTGATCATCTACGGCGCGGTCGGCGGGGCCGGATACTCGCTCGGCATGGTCACCGGGGGCGTGCTGACCACGTTCGGCTGGCGGTGGGTGTTCTTCGCACCGGTCATCTTCGCCTCGTTGCTGCTCGCGGCGGCCATCCCGCTGATCCGCGACGACGGCCGGCGCGCCGAGGGCCGCTTCGACCTCGCCGGGGCGTTCACCGTGACCGGCGCGATGTTGCTGCTCATCTACGGGGTGGTCCGGCTGGAGCGGCCCGACCTCTGGGTCGTGCCGATCTTCGCCGCCGGGCTCGGGCTGGTCGCGGCGTTCGTCGCCATCGAGCGCCGGACCGCCCATCCGCTGCTCCGCCTCGGGCTGCTGAAGACCGGCACGATCGCCCGTACAAACGTCAGCACGATCCTCTTCATGGCGGCCTTCTCGGCGTTCCAGTTCCTGGTCACCCTGCACCTGCAGGAGGAGCGCGGCTGGACGACCCTGGAGACCGGGCTGATCATGGCGACGATGGGCGTCGACGCCATCCTCGGGCCGACGGTCACCCCGTGGCTGATCAGGAAGTACGGCACGGTCCGGGTGATCTTCGCGGGCGCGGTCGTCGGCGCGGCCGCCTACCTGCTGTTCCTGCCCACCGGCATCGACCAGGCGGCGCTGGTCATGCTGCCCGCGCTGCTGCTCATCGGGGTGGCGTTCGCGCTGGCCTACGGGCCCTACACGATCGCCGCGACCGACGGGGTGGCCGAACGGGAGCACGGGGTGGCCGGCGGGCTGTTCTACACGTGCGCCCAGTTCGGCATGGCCCTCGGGATCTCGGCCGCCACCGCCGTCTACGCGACCGGGTCGCTGCACGCCGCCCTGGTCATCCCGGTCGTGGGGGCGGCCCTGGCCGGCGTGCTGGTGCTCTCCCGGCGGCCGGCCCCGGTGCTCGAACCGGCCTAGAACGTCCAGTCGCGGATCTCGGGCGCGTCCTCCCCGTGTTCACGGGTGTGTGCACGCGCCCGCAGGCGCGCGTCGGTCATCTCCTGGCGGAGGGCGGCGTACCGGACCCCGAGCCCTTCCACCCGGTCGATCACGTCTCTGACCAGGTGGAACCGGTCGATGCCGTTGAGCATGGCCATGTCGAACGGGGTCGTGGTGGTGCCCTCCTCTCGGTAGCCGCGCACGTGGAAGTTGTCGTGGCCGTGCCGTTTGTAGGTCAGCCGGTGGATCAGCCACGGGTAGCCGTGGAAGTTGAAGATCACCGGCTTGTCGGTGGTGAACAGGGCGTCGAACTCGGCGTCGGGCAGGCCGTGGGGGTGTTCCCCGGGCGGTTGCAGGCGCATCAGGTCGACGACGTTGATGACGCGTACCCGCAGGTCGGGCAGTTTCTCCCGGAGCAGCGAGACGGCGGCGAGCGTCTCCAGCGTCGGGACGTCGCCCGCGCAGGCCATGACCACGTCGGGCTCCTGACCCGCGTCGTTGGAGGCCCAGTCGATGATGCCGAGGCCGCGGGTGCAGTGGGTGACGGCCTCCTCCCGGCCGAACAGGTCGAGGACCGGCTGCTTCCCGGCGACGATCACGTTGACGTAGTCGCGCGAGCGGAGGCAGTGGTCGGCGACCGACAGCAGCGTGTTGGCGTCCGGCGGCAGGTAGACCCGCACGACGCTCGCCTTCTTGTTCAGCACGACGTCGAGGAAGCCCGGGTCCTGGTGGGTGAACCCGTTGTGGTCCTGCCGCCAGACGTGCGACGACAGCAGGTAGTTGAGCGAGGCCACCGGCCGCCGCCACGGGATCTCGCGGGCGGTGTCGAGCCACTTGGCGTGCTGGTTGAACATGGCGTCGACGATGTGGATGAACGCCTCGTAGCAGTTGAACAACCCGTGCCGGCCGGTCAGCAGGTAGCCCTCCAGCCAGCCCTGGCACAGGTGCTCCGACAGCACCTCCATGACGCGCCCGCCCGGCTGGAGGTTCTCGTCGGTCGGCAACATGGCCGCCTGCCACTCCTTGCCGGTCGCCTCGTAGACCGCCTGGAGCCGGTTGGAGGCGGTCTCGTCGGGGCCCATCAGCCGGAACGTGTGCGGGTTGGCGGCGATGACGTCGCGCAGGAAGGTGCCGAGCACCTGCGTCGGCGAGGTCGACGCGGCGCCGGGCCGCTCGATCGCCACAGCGTAGTCGCGGAAGTCGGGCAGTCTGAGCGGCCGGAGCAGCTCTCCCCCGTTGGCGTGCGGGTTCGCGCTCATGCGCTTCGTGCCCCTCGGCACCAGCCCGACCACCTCGGGATGGGGCCGGCCGCTCTCGTCGAACAGTTCCTCGGGCCGGTACGACCGCATCCAGGCCGCCAGCTGCTCCCGGTGCTCGTCGTTGGTGCGCACCTCGGAGAGCGGCACCTGGTGGGCCCGCCAGGTGCCCTCGACCGGCTTGCCGTCGACCTCCTTGGGGCCGGTCCAGCCCTTCGGCGTCCGGAGGATGATCATCGGAAGGTGTTCCGGCCGGGTCGCGATCTCGTTGAAGACCGCGTCGAGGGTGCTCGCCATCAGGGGGTGGACGACGTCGGGGTCGTCGCCCTCGACGACGTAGGGCCGGTAGCCGTAGCCCTCCATGAGCTTGGCGAGCTCGGCCGGGGGGATGCGGGCCAGGAACGACGGGTTGGCGATCTTATAGCCGTTGAGGTGCAGGATCGGCAGCACGACCCCGTCGTCGCGGGGGTGCCGGAACTTGTTCGAGTGCCAGCTCCCGGCCAGCGGCCCGGTCTCGGCCTCGCCGTCGCCGATCACGCAGGCCACCACCAGGCCGGGGTTGTCGAACGCGGCGCCGTAGGCGTGCGCCAGCGAATAGCCCAGCTCACCGCCCTCGTGGATCGACCCGGGCGTCTCGGGGGCGGCGTGGCTCGGGATCCCGCCGGGGAAGGAGAACTGGCGGAACAGGCGGCGCATCCCGGCGGCGTCCTGGGAGACGTCGGGATAGAGCTCGCTGTACGTGCCCTCCAGCCACGCGTGCGCCACCGTCGCCGGGCCGCCGTGCCCCGGACCCGCGATGTAGATCATGTCCTGGCCGCGCTCGGTGATGATCCGGTTCAGGTGGGCGAAGACGAAGTTGAGGCCGGGGGTGGTGCCCCAGTGGCCCAGCAGGCGCGGCTTGATGTGCTCCGGTCGCAGCGGCTCGGTCAGCAGCGGGTTGTCGAGCAGGTAGATCTGCCCGGCCGAGAGGTAGTTGGCGGCGCGCCAGTACGCGGAGACCTGCTGGAGTGCATCCATTCGGGGTCTCTACCCGGCTTCGCTGGGAAGTGTCCCTGTTGTGAGAGTTCTGACGGTCAACGCCGGTTCGTCGAGTCTGCAGCTCCACCTCGTCACCTCCGACGGCGAGGTGCTCGCCACGCACCATGTGGAACAGGCCCCCACCTCGGCCGACGCCCTGCTGGAGTTCCTCGACGACAAGCCCGACGCGATCGCCCACCGCCTGGTGCACGGCGGGCCGATCGTCCGGGAACCGGTTCGGGCCACGGCCGAACTGGTCGACCGGTTGTCGGAGATGGCGGATCTGGCCCCGCTGCACCTGCCGCCCGCGCTGAAGCTGATCAAGGCGTCGCTGGACGCGCTGCCCGACGTGCCGCAGGTGCTCTGCCCCGACACCGCCTTCCACGCCGGGATGCCCGCCGTCGCCGCGACCTACCCGATCCCCGCCGACTGGCGGACCCGCTACGGTCTGCGCCGCTACGGCTTCCACGGCCTGTCCTACGCCCACGCGCTCCGCCGGGCCGACCAGCTGGTCGAGGCGTCCCAGCTGGTCATGTGCCACCTGGGCGGCGGCGCGTCGGTCTGCGCCGTGCGCGACGGGCGGTCGATGGACACCTCGATGGGCTTCACGCCCCTGGAGGGCGTGCCGATGAGCAAACGGTCGGGCAGCGTCGACCCCGGCATGCTGCTCTGGCTGCTCGACGGACGGCTCACCCTGGCCGAGCTGCGCGACGGGCTGGAACGGCACTCCGGCCTGCTGGGCCTCTCGGACGGGTTCTCCGGCGACACCCGCGACCTGGTCAAGGCGGGCGACACGTTCACCCTCGACGTCTACTGCCACCGTGTCGCCCGCGAGATCGCCGCCGCCGCGACCTCGCTCGACCGCCTCGACGCCCTGGTCTTCACCGGCGAGATCGGCTGGGACCAGCCGGAGGTCCGGGCGGGCGTCTGCCGCCGCCTGGGCCTGCTGGGGGTGCGGGAGCCGGTGGGTGGCAACCGTACCGACGACGGCCTGATCAGCACCGACGGGGTGCCGGTCCTGGTCGTCGAGACGCGGGAAGAGCTCCAGCTCGCCCGGGAAGCAGGTTTTGTTCTGACGTAGCCGGTTATGAGTCGGGGCATCCCCCCTGGTCTTTAGGGGTCTCATGTCGCGCACCGGATGGCCCGGATCGATCGTGGTCCTGGTGATACTCGGAATCCTGGCCGTCGGCCTGCCGCTGGCGAACTCCGTCGTCGCCGACGCCACCGTGCCGATCAGGGCGGGCACCGTCATCGAGGTCGGCCAGGAGTTCGACGGCGGATCACGCCCCGTCTCCATGCTGGTGCCCGCCGGGTGGGCGCTCGACGAGGGCGCGTCGTCGTTGTCGGAGTCGGTGTCGCTGGTCAGCGGCGGGGCGACGGTGCAGCTCGGCGTGATCGACGTGCAGTCGGCCACCCCGCAGGAGCTCTGGACCGGCCAGCGCCTGATCTTCAAGGCGCAGGGCGTGCCCATCAGCGCCGAGAGCCCCACCCCGGTCACGACCACGCAGGGGGTGCCCGGCCTGGCCGGCATGATCAGCGTGGACGACCGCATCGGCACCCAGGCCGTCTTCGCGGCGCCCCAGCAGGGCGCGAGCGTCCTGGTGGCCGGCGACCCGGCCGCCATCGCCTCCCGCAGCGACGACATCACCCAGATGATCGCCTCCATCCAGTTCGCCGGAGTCGAGCAGTGACCGCCCGCCCTGCCTTCTGGGTCTGGCTCCTCGGCGTCGTCATGGGCGTCCTGCTGGTCTACACGACGCTCGTCCCGCAGGCCCGGGTCTTCACGGTCGGCGCCCTGATCGCCCTGTGCGTGCTGGTGCCGGTCCTGCTGGTCGCGTTCTGGTTGTTCACCCGCATCCGCCCGCTGCGGGCCGCGCCGATCGGCTATTCGTGGATGGCCCTGGCCTGGGGCGGCCTGGCCGCGTTCGGTGTGGCGTTCCTGGCCAACTCGGCCTTCAACGCCATCCTCACCAAGACCACCAGCCCGCTCTTCGCCGACCGCTGGGCCGACGCCATCGTCGCCCCGCTCGACGAGGAGACCGCGAAACTGGCCGGAGTGGCCCTGATCGCGCTGATCGCCCCCTGGGTCATGTCGGGCGCCCTGGCGGGATTCGGCTACGGCGCGATCATCGGCCTGGCCTTCCAGATCGTCGAAGACCTCCTGTACGTCTTCAACACGATCATCGCGACCGGCGGCATCATGCAGAGCGGCGACACCCTCGGCTCCCTGTTCGCCCGGCTGGTGTATTCAGCCTGGTGGAGCCACTGGGCCATGACCGCGGTCGCCGGAGCGGGCCTCGGCTACGCCATCGCGCGCACCGACCGCACCCCCGCCACCCGGGTGACCGTGGCCGTCGCGGCCTGGATCCTGGCCATGCTGATGCACGCCTGGTGGGACTCGCCCCTGCTCCCCGACTCGACCTTCGCCAAGGGCATCCCGCTGCTGGTCATCGCGATCGTGGTGTTCATCGCGGCCCGGCACCTGGACCGGCGGTCAATCGCGTACGGAGATGCCCAGCGAGTGAGCCATTCGTGGGGCCAGGTCGAGTAGCTGGCTCGTCGAGATCGTCGCGCCGCGCAACGACTCCAGGCCGCCGTCGACGCCGAGACTGCGGGCCTGCCGGAAGTCGACCTTGGTGAGCTGCGCCTTGTCGAACCGCACGTCCTCCAGCTCCGACCCCGGGAACGACACCTCCTTGAGGGTCGCCCCGGCGAAGTCGACCTCGCGCAGCAGGCAGTCTACGAAGGTGACGTTCCGCAACGCGGCGGTCCGCAGGTTGACCGAGTCGAGCTTGCAGTTGTGGAAGGTCACCTGGTGGACCTTCGAGCCGAACATCGGCACTCCCGACATCGCGCTGGAGATCACCTCGACGTCGAACCAGTCGCTCTCGGCGAGGTTCACCCCGATCCACCGGACGGTGTGGAACCAGACGTCGTTGTAGCGGCTCCGGTCCATGCGGCTGTCGTTGATCGTGACCTGCTGGACCGCCGACTCCATGAACCGGGCGCCGACCGTGTTGACGTCGTCGTACGTGGCGTCACGCAGATGGACGCCGTCGTAGTCGCCCTCCCGCTCGAGATCGCCTTTGAGCAGTTCGAGGTAGGGGGCGTAGGGGAGGTCTTCGAGTTCGCGCGGCATCGCGCCATTCTCGCAACCGGGTGTGTCAGTTTCAGCGGGCCGGTACGTCGATCCGCCCGAACACCAGCGACCCCGACGCCCGCTGGTCGTCGCCCGACCAGAACTCCGCCCACAGTTCCCCGAACTCCGAGCGCGACAGGTAGCCGTCGCCGTCGCCGTCGAGTTCGTCGAAGACGTCGTCGGTGTCGGTCGGCACGCCGGTCCACCCCACGATCAGCTGGTTGTACTCCCGGGCCGAGATCAGCCCGTCGCCGTTGGCGTCGACCGCGTCGAACATCGACAGCGCCGTGGTGGCCATGGCGTGGGGCATCTCGTTGAGGCGGTCGACGATCACCATCACGTCGTCGAGGGTGACCCGTTCGTCGCCGTCGCGGTCGGCCGTGAGGAGGGTGGCCCACCAGTTCATCATGATCGCGTAGATGCGGCCCTTGGGCTGCCCCTGGATCGCCGCCCACCGGCTCGCCAGCGCTTCGAAGTCGGACTCGGTCAGGTAGCCGTCGCCGTCGACGTCCATCGCGCGGAAGACACCGGTGATCTTGCGGTACTGAAACTTGGTAGCCATCGGGCCACTCCCTTCACGGGTGGGGGACCTTGATGGTCACCAACCCGGGCGAGCGGCCACGATGACACCCTCAGTGACAATTCTCTTACTGGGAGTGATTCGCCGTGAACTCCATGATCTGCCGCCACGCGTCGTCGCAGGCCTCGGCCCATTCGGCGAACGAACGGTCGAAGAACGAGTGGGGGGCGCCGTCATAAATTACAGACGTGTTGGGTGTGCCGGCGGCGTCGAGGGCGGCGGTGAAGCCGTCGAACTCCTCCGGGGTCGACGCCGTGTCGGCGCCGCCGCGCAGCAGCAGGATCGGGGCGCCGGGCGTGGCCGGCACCTCGCCGATGCGGCGGATGGCCCCGTAGAAGCCGATCGCGCCCGCCAGGCCGCTGCCGTGGGCGCCCAGCCGCCACGAGTGGGAGCCGCCGAAGCAGAAGCCCACGGTGAAGACCGGCGCGGGCAGCTCGGCGCGGGCGGCGGCGACGTCCATGCCGACCTGCTCCTGGGTGACCTGGGCGATGTGGGGCTGCCAGTCGAAGTCTTCGCCCCGATCGTCGGTTTCGGCGGTGCGGCCGAAATAGTCGATGGCGATGGTGTGGAAACCCGCTTCGGCGAACCGGACGGCCAGGTCCCGGTAGTAGGGGTGGAGGCCGCGGATGTCCGGCAGGATGACGACCGAACGGCCGTTGGGCTCAGCGGGTTCGGCCCGGTAGGCCAGGAAGCGGGTGCCGTCTTCGCTGGTCAGCGTGGTCTGCTCATGAGAGGCGACCGCCCCCGCCACCGGCGGCGCGGGCGGCCTGCTGTCGGTGTTGTGACACATGGGGTGATCTTGTCACACGGGTTTCGGCAGGCCGGAGATGACCATCCCGACCAGCTGGTGGTAGCTCTCGTCGATGGCGTACGGCAGACCGAAACCGCCGACCGCCTCGATGGTGACGAACCCGTGGATGGCGGCCCGCAGCGCCCGCGTGGCGTGGATCGCCCGCTCGCCTTCGAGGCCGTACGACCGCAGCGCGGCCAGGATGATGTCGATGATCTTCTGGCCGGCCTTCGACAACTCCGGCGACGCGGTCTGGATCATGGCGGCGTAGCGGCCCGGGTGGTCCTTCACGTAGCCGCGCCAGGCGTCGGCGTAGGCGCGCAGGGCGTCTTCGCCCGACCGGCCGGCGACGGCGGCGAAGCCCCTCTCGGCCAGTTCGTCCATCACCCTGATCGACACGAGTTCGGTCAGTTCGGCCAGGTTGCGCACGTGCTTGTAGAGCGAGGGCGTGGCGACCCCGGCACGGGCCGCGACCGCCGACAGGGTGACGGCGGCCGGGCCGTGCTCGTCGACGATCGCCACGGCGAGGTCGACGACGATCTCGGGCGTCAGGCCCGCCCTAGCCACGTGTGTGCTCCGCGAGGAACGGCAACATGGCGTCGGCGACCTGGTCGGGGAACTGCGCGTGGGGGTAGTGGCCGGCGCCCGGGATCATCGCGACGGTCCCCGACTGCGCGGTCGCGACGATGCCCTCGGCCTCGGCGCGGGGGTCGCCCCAGTCGGGGTCGCGGTCGCCCATCACGACCAGCGCGGGGGCCTTGAGCCGGGCGAGCCGCTCGCTCGACTCGGCCAGCGAGCTCATGCCCATCTTCGCCACGACGTCCATGTGCAACGTGGTCTCCAGCTCGCTGAGGTAGGCCTGCCAGTCGGCCGGCTTGGTGCCCGGGTAGGCGTGGTCGAGGTACTTCTTCCACAACTTCAGGCTGCGCAGGGCGGCGGTCGCCATCAGCAGCATGATCCCGCGCCGGTGGTGGCCGTCGCGCAGCAGGGCGCCGAAGTCCGTCTTCTGCTCCCGCGTGAACGGCCCGATCAGCACGACGGCGCTGACCAGGTCGGGCGCGTCGACGGCGGCGATCGTCGCCGACCCGCCGGCGAAGGAGTGGCCCACGACGACGGCCGGGCCGCCGAGTTCCCTGATCAGCGCGATGACGTCGTTCGCGGTGTCGGTACGCGTGTAGGAGGCCCACCCCGTGGACGAGTCGCCGTGGCCGCGCAGGTCGACCGAAGCGACCCGGTAACCGGCCGCGACCAGCTTCGGCGCGAGGAACCGGAAGGCGTTGCGGTTGTTGCCCATCCCGGGGACCAGGACGACCAGGGGGCCGTCTCCGTCGATCTCGTAGGCGATCCGGCCGCCCTCGCGCTCCAAATAGCTAATGCTCATAGCTTAAAAGCTAATAGCTTTAGCCTTCGCTGTCAAGGCATGGGCCGACACCGCCGCGACGAAGGCGAACGCCACCTTCGAAGGGCCACGCGTTCAGCACCACGATGGCCGCCGCCACCGCGCACCCGGCGACCGCGAGCCGGTTGCGCTCCCGGGCGAACCGCCGCAGGTAGACCAGGCAGCCCACGGTCAGCGAACCGAACGCGACGACCGGGCCGAGCGTGTGGATCAGCCCGTGCCACGACATCTCCGGCGCCCGCGTCGGTCGGGAAGACCCCGCCGACGATCAGCCCGGCGACGATCCCGCAGGCCGGCAAGGGACGTCGGAGCGGCCGCCCTCAATCGGACAGCCGGGCGGCCCTGCTGTGGAGGTAGCGCTGTCGCGGCAGGCTCGTCGACGCCTCCGCGGCTTCGAGGTAGGCCGTCCGCGCCGCTGGAAGGTCGCCCGTCATCTCCAGCAGGTGGGCCCGCACGCCCAGCACCCGGTGGTCGACGGGGTGGATCTCCGCCAGCGCCGCCAGGCCCGCGCCCGGCCCCTCGCTCATGGCCAGGGCGACCACCCGGTTGAGGGCCACCACCGGGGTGGGGGTCATCTCGTAGAGGGCGTCGTACAGGGCCCTGATCTGGGGCCAGTCGGTTCGGGCAGGGGTCGGGGCCTCGTCGTGGAGGGCCGCGATGGCCGCCTGGAGCTGGTAGGGGCCGGGTTCGCCGCGCGGGAGGGCCTCTTCGAGCAGGGCGACGCCTTCGGCGATCTGGGCCGGATCCCACCGGGAGCGGTCCTGCTCGTCCATGGGGATGAGCGCGCCGCCTTGGCCGGTGCGGGCGGCGCGGCGGGCGTCGGTCAGCAGCATCAGGGCCAGCAGGCCGGCCACCTCGCCGTCGTGCGGCAGGGTGCGGCGCAGCATGCGGGTCAGCCTGATCGCCTCGCGGGCCAGTTCGACCCGCTGCAGGTCGGGGCCCGAGGTGGTCGCGTAGCCCTCGTTGAAGATCAGGTAGAGCACGTGCAGGACCACGCCCAGGCGGTCGGCGCGGTCGCGGGGCAGGCCGAAGGGCTGGCCGCTCTCCTTGACGGTCTGCTTCGCCCGGGTGATGCGCCGGGTCATGGTCGCCTCGGGGACCAGGAAGGCGCGGGCGATCTCGGCCGTGGTCAGGCCGCCGACGGCGCGCAGGGTCAGCGCGATCTGCGACGCCGGCGACAACGACGGGTGGCAGCACATGAACAGCAGCACCAGGGTGTCGTCTCCGGCGGCGGGCGGGTCGGCCGGGACCGGGGTCCACCGGGCCACCGCCTCCTCGCGCTCGCGGCGGGCCCGCTGGCTGCGCAGCAGGTCGGTCAGGCGGCGGGCGGCGACCGTGATCAGCCACGCCTTCGGGTTCCCGGGGACCCCGTCGGCCGGCCACTGGGTCGCGGCGGCCAGCAGGGCCTCCTGGACGGCGTCCTCAGCCGTGTCGAAGTGGCCGTAGCGGCGCACCAGCGCGGCGAGGACCCGCGGCGCGTGCTCGCGCAGCAGGTCCTCCACGTCACGACTCATTCGAACATGTCGTCGAAGTGTTCCATGATGGGCCGCACGTCGACGTACTGCCCCTCGGCCTCCTGGCCGGGCGTGTGGGCCAGCTGGGCGGCGATCTCGGTGGCCCGGTCGAAGCCGGCGCACTCGACGATCGTGTAGCCGACCAGGACCTCCTGGGTCTCGGGGTAGGGACCATCGGTGACGACCGGCACCCCGCCCCGCATCGAGATCCGGCGTGTGTGGACGGGCGCCGACAGGCCCTTGGCGTCGACGAACTCGCCCGACTCCACCAGGTCGTTGTTCCACTTCTCCATGAACGCGTGCATCTCGGCCACCTCGGGGCCGCCGGTCGCCATGGCGTCGAAGTCACGCTGTGAGCCGTACAGCATGATCATGTATTTCATGATCTGTTCTCCCTTCGCTCACCCGATACGTCGGAGCCGGGGACTCCCGCCGGACATGTCCCGAACGACAAAATACGGGGCATGACGGAGGTCACATTCACCCATGTCGGCGGCCCGACGTTGCTCATCGAGTTCGAGGGTCTCCGGTTGCTGACCGATCCGACCTTCGACGCGCCCGGCCGCAGGTACGACTTCGGCTTCGGCACCTCGTCGACCAAGGTCGCCGGACCGGCGCTCACGCCCGACGAGATCGGGCCGGTCGACGCGGTGCTGCTCACCCACGACCACCACGACGACAACCTCGACGCCGCCGGGCGGGCCTTCTTAAAGGACGTCCCGCTGGTGATCACCACCCATTCGGGCGCGACCCGGATCGGCGGCACCGGCCTGCGCCCCGGCGAGAGCACCCACCTGAACGACGTCAAGGTCACCGCCACCCCCTGCCGCCACGGTCCGCCGCTGAGCCACCCCATCGTCGGCGACGTCATCGGGTTCGCCCTCGAATGGCCCGGCCAGACCCACGGCCCGTTGTGGATCACGGGAGACACCGTCCTGTACGCCCCCCTCCGGCAGACCGCCCGCGCGCTGAAGCCGGGCACGGTCGTCTTCCACCTGGGCGGGGTGCGGTTCCCGATCACCGGCCCGCTGCGCTACACCATGACCGGCCGTGACGCGGTGACCCTGCTCGGCGACATGGCGCCGGCCAACGTCTTCGCCGTCCACTGGGAGGGCTGGTCGCACTTCCGGGACGGCCGGGAGGGCATCGTCCAGGCTCATCTGCCCCTGACCTGGTTCCCCATGGGCGAGGGGCTGACGGCGGAGGTCTAG
>NZ_BBXC01000009.1:116362-660167 GCF_001570525.1 Herbidospora sakaeratensis | reverse complement strand
TTCTTGCTGTTGTGCCTTTATCTTTTCAGCGTTTCCCGCTAGTGTCAAACTGGCACTTTTTGCGGTTCCTGCCGAAAAGCAACCCCTCTAACTTAGCCAGATCCCGTACGATGTCAAATCGACCGGATTTCCGGATCTCGTTGAGTGGGGTTTGCCGAACCAGGTCGACGTGTTAAAGATTAACAGCTCGCCGGAGTGCTTCCGCACGGCCTCGTGGTCACGGCTCGGTCAGTTAACCGCCAACACTGGATCTCCGCCGGTCAGACGGGTAGGAACGCCTCATGATCGAGCTGCCGCGCGCACTGGTCGTCCTGCTGACCGCGGCGGCGGCGGTCGTGACGCTGGCCGGAATCCAGGCCGTGGGGTCGATCGTCGGCCCGGTGATGCTGGCCCTGGTGCTCGTCGTGGCGGTGTCGCCTATTAGGGGTGTGCTCGAGCGGAGGGGCGCGCCGACCTGGTCGCAGGTGGTGGTTCCCTTTCTCGTCGTCCTGCTGGTGCTCGCCGGGATGGTGGCGATCATCGCGGTGGCGGCGACGCAGCTGGCGACGATCGCGCCGACGTACACGGACAAGTTCGCCGCGCTGGCGGCGCAGGCGCGGGCCTTCGTGGCCGAGATCGGGTTCGGGGCCGACCAGATCGACAAGGCCATCGCCTCCTTCGATCCCAGCCGGTTGCTGCCGGTTGCGCAGGGGCTGCTCGCGGGGGCGCTGGGGGCGGGGTCGGCGCTGTTCCTGATCGTGGTGTTGTCGTTGTCGATGAGCCTCGACGCGCCGGCGTTCACCCGGATCATCAGGGTCGCCAAGAAGGAGCGGCCCGAACTGCACGCGGCGCTGACCACGTTCGCGGCGCGGACGCGGCGTTATCTGCTGGTCTCCACCGTGTTCGGGATCATCTGCGCGGTGCTCGACGTGATCGCGCTGGTCGTCCTCAGCGTGCCGCTGCCGCTGCTCTGGGGCATCCTCGCGCTGATCACGAACTACGTGCCGAACATCGGCTTCATCATCGGGCTGGTGCCGCCGGCGCTGCTCGCGCTGCTTGACGGGGGCTTCTCGACGATGTTGCTGGTGATCCTCGCCTACATCGTGATCAACGTGGTGGTGCAGTCGTTCGTGCAGCCGAAGTTCCTCGGCGACGCCGTCGGGTTGTCGACCACGATGACGTTGGTCTCGCTGATCGTGTGGGCCTATGTGATCGGGCCGCTGGGCGCGCTGCTGGCCATCCCGCTCTCGCTGCTGGTGCGGGCGCTGCTCATCGACAGCGACCCTTCCGCCCGGTTCGCGCGGGCGCTCGTTTCGGGGGAAGCGCCTCCGCAGGGGCGTACCCCGGCGTAGGGTCGCCGCGTGCGCAGATGGGACATCGATGAGCGGCAGACCGGGATCGCCGACGGCTCGGCGATGGATCCGCAGGTCCAGACTCTGGTGGCGGCGATGCGCCGCGACGGCTGGGTGACCGAGGAGCCGGAGGTGCACCTGCTGCCGCACCTGAAGAAGGCGTGCGGCGACCGGTGGCGGATCACCGGTGAACGGCTCCTCGACGACGGGGTCTACGAGGTGCGGCTGACGATCGGCGAGGACCTGTCAGGTGTCGCGCTGCACCGTGCCGCTGTCGGTCTTCTCGCGGCCGTCGCCGAGCCGGTCTTCTTCGTCACGCAGAGCGAGCCCCGGGTCTTCGACTGCGTCACCGGGATGCTCGACGCCGACCCGCCCGGGTTCAAGAGTCACGGGCACCTGGTCCGCCTGATCGTCGAATGACCGGCGGGCCCACGGCATCGCCGCGATGAGCAGCGGGAACAGGACGATCGAGCTGATCGCCCACGGCGCGTGCAGGGCGCCCCAGTCCTGGCCGCGGAACTGCGTCAGCACCAGATAGCCGGTCGCGGCCCACAGGGAGCTGCCGATGATCGCCGGCCAGGCCCACTTCGTCGGGCGGGCGACCAGGAACGGCATGAACCAGAGCAGATACTGCGCGCCCAGGCGCGGCGTGACGACCATGAAGCCCAGCAGGATCGCGATCGACACGTCGATCGGGTCGGCCTTGCGCCACCACCACAGGCAGAAGGCGGCCACCGCGTAGATCATGTACTGGCCGACGACGAGCTTCCACGGCGTGAGGTCCCAGTTGCCGCCGTTGATCACGGCGGTCCAGCCCCAGTCGCCGGTGATCGGCCGCACGTCGCTCGGCCGCAGGCTGATCTCCTTCAGCACGTCGACGAGCTGGTCCCAGCGCACCCAGCCGCCGAGCGGCATGGTCAGCAGCACCAGGATCGGCGGCACGGCCACCGCCAGCCCCGACACGATCCGCGCCCGCACCCCCGGCAGGAACATCAGCATGCCCGGCACCAGGATCACCGGCCAGCTCTTCGCGCACAGCGCCAGCCCCATGAGCAGACCGGCGTAGACGGCCCGGCGGGTCACCCCGGCGGCGTCGCGGGTGAGGAGGCTGCGCACCATCCGGTCGGGCCGGGCGAGCAGCGGCTCGCTCCCCCGGAACTCGCCCGGCCCCCGCGCCACCACGTAGGCGGCCACGGCGAAGACCAGCGAGACGGGCTCGACCTGGCCGTGCACCGAGGCGACCAGGACCGCGAGGGGGTTGCAGGCGTACTGGAAGGCCCGGAGCCGCTGCTGCCCCCGGCCCGCCAGCTTGCCGACGAGGGGGATCAGCGCCAGGTCGGCGACGACGGTGACCAGCCGTCCGGCGATCTCCCACGGGATGCCCAGCCACATCAGCGCCCCGTAGACATAGGGGATCGCGGGCAGGAAGTGCCATCCGCTGTTGACCGGGTTGCGTCCTTCGAGGATCGCCTCGCCGGCCGGGCGGAAGCTGTTGACGAAGTCGATCGGCTGCCACGAGTCGGCGGCCGAGAACGCCATGATCAGGACCCGCACCACGACGCCGACGCCGAGGATCGCCAGGAGCGAGGGTTGCCACCCCCTCCGCTGGGCGAGGACGGCGAGCACGACACCGGTGACGAGAAGGATTCCCGTGGGGATTGCGTAGTCCATGACGCGCCAACCTTAGCCATTCCCGGTGCCTCAGGAGGTCGCTCTCGCGCCGTACTCCGGGGGCGGAACCGGCTTCCGTTACGGCTCCGCCCACCCCGGCGCCGCCCGCCGCTCCCGGCCCGCGCCGTGTCCGGCGCCGCCGCCCCGCTCCCGCCTCGCCCCGCGACGGCGCGAAGAAGACACGAAGGAAGACACGAAGAAGGCGGCGCCGCACCCCGGCGTCCCGGCATGGGTGCGGCGCCGCCTTCGTCCTCCGGGGCCGCGGGGGAGCCGGGTCGGCGGCTCCCCTGCGGCCCTGCGGCTCAGAAGCCGGCGGTGATCCTGGTGAAGTCCCAGTTCGACTGGCTGATGCCGGAGCAGTTGGCGACCACGCCGCCGCCGGGACACGGGCGGTCACGGTTGACCGACCACGTCGCGAAGCGGGTCAGACCACGCTGGAGGGCGTAGTCGCGGATCGCCGTCCAGGCCGCGGGGGTGGTGGTCTCGAGCTGGTCGGAGAGGCCGACCATGCCGGAGATGCCCATCTTCGCGTAGGCCTGGGCGTCGGTGTAGCCGTAGGCCGACTTCAGGACGTTCTTCAGGCCCTCCGAGGCGTTGATCGTGTCCTGCTGGATGTTGGAGCTGCCGAAGTCGAAGGTCATGATCGTGAAGTTGTCGATCGGCACCGCCAGGGCGCGGGCCTGGTTGATCAGGCGCACGCCGTGGGAGGTGGGGCCGGTCGTCGACGTCCCGAAGGTGACCGCGATCTTGATGTTCGGGTTGTTCTGCTTGACGATCTTGAGGCCGTTCAGGATGCGGTCCTGGACGGTGTAGTTCTCGAACTCGTCGGTGTTCTCGATGTCGAAGTCGACCACGGCCGGCCCGGTGGCGTTGATCACCGTCTGGACGGCCTGCGCGTACGCCTGCGGCGTCGAGCAGTTCGGGCCGAGCTTGTTGCCCTGCCAGCCGCCGAACGAGACCTGGATCGACCCGCCGGCCGCCTTGATCGCGTTGATGGCGTTCATGTCGGCCGCGTTGTTCAGCGGGCGGTTGCCGTCCCAGGCCGGGTTGCAGCCGCCGGACGACAGGATGAACGCCATCGTGAACGACTTGACGCCGCTCGCGGCCATCACGGTCGCGGGGTTGGGCGGGTCGCCCCAGCCCATGTAGAGGTAGGGCGCGCCGGGCATCCGGGGGCCGCCGGTCGGGCAGCCCGTGGTGGAGCCGGTGACGGAGGCCGACGAGGACGACTCACCCACGCTGTTGTACGCCCTCACCACGTAGGTCTTGGAGGTGCAGGCCGCGATCCCCGAGATGGTCGCCGAGGTGCCGGTGACCTGCGCGCGCTGGGTCGAGCCCTCGTACACGCGATAGCCCGTGACCGTGCCCGAGGACGCGCCCCACGACAGGGAGATCGACGAGCCGGTCGACCCGGTGACCGACGGGTTCCCCGGGGTGCCGGGGGCGCCGGGGTTGGTGGTGCCGCCGCCGCAGGGCTGGCCGTTCAGGGTGCAGTTGGCGGGCACGGCCGAGCCGGGCGAGGCGATGAAGCCGAAGCTGGCGGTGCCGCCGGGCGGGATCGAGCCGTTCCAGCCCACGTTGGAGAAGGTGAAGCGCTGGCCGCTGCGGGAGAGCACGGCGTCCCACTGGGAGCTGACGTTGCCGCCCGAGGGCAGGTCGATGGCGACCGACCAGCCGTTGATGGTCGAGGTGGTGCCGTTGGTGATGACGTACTTGCCCTCGAAGGCGGACCCCCATTCGGAGGTCTTGGTGAAGACGGCGGTGGCGGGCGCGGCGTGCGCGGGGGTGGCGACGAGGACACCCGCGAAGGCGATGGAGGCCGCGAGGAGCACGCGTAAGCGTTTCATCGGTACACGTCCTATCCGAGCGCGTTGAGGTAGGAGCGGTGGCTGCGGGAGAACTCGAAGTTGTTGAACCGGTCCCAGTTGATCGACCAGGTCATCAGACCCCGGAGGTTCGGGTAGACGCCGCGCGGCCGGTAGGGGCCGCAGTTGACGCCCTTGGCCAGGCAGTCGAACGCCTTCTGGACCTCGGCGACGGTGGTGAAGCCGTTGCCCGCCTGCGGGGAGGACGGCAGGCCGATGGCGACCTGGTCCTGCCGCAGCGCCGGGAAGACGTTGTTCGCGTTCCCCTGGATCGGGAAGCCGGCGAGCAGCATGTCGGTCATCGCGACGTGGAAGTCGTGGCCGCCCATCGTGTGGTACTGGTTGTCCAGGCCCATGATCGGCCCGGAGTTGTAGTCCTGCACGTGGAGCAGGGTCAGGTCGTTCCGCATCGCGTGGATGACCGGGAGGTACGCGGCCGCGCGCGGGTCGGCGCCGCCCCACTGGCCCGAACCGTAGAACTGGTAGCCGAGCTGCACGAAGAACGTCTCTGGAGCCATGGTCAGGATGAAACGGCTCCCGTAGCGCGCCTTCAGCGAGCGCAGCGCCGCGATCAGGTTGACGATCACGGGGGTGGTCGGGTTGCGGAAGTCGGTGTCACCGGCGTTCAGCGACAGGCTGTGGCCCTCGAAGTCGATGTCGAGACCGTCGAGGCCGTACTTGTCGATGATGGCGCCGACCGACTGGACGAACTTGTCGCGCGCGGCCGTGGTCGTGAGCTGGACCTGGCCGTTCTGGCCGCCGATCGAGATCAGCACCTTCTTGCCGGCCTGCTGCTTGGCCCGGATGGCCGCGATGAACTGCGCCTCGGTCTCCACGTTGGGGCACTCGGCGACCGGGCACTGGGTGAAGCGGATGTCGCCCGAGGTGACCGAGGTCGGCTCGCCGAACGACAGGTTGACGACGTCCCACTCGTTCGGCACGTCGGCCATCCGCGTGTAGCCGGAGCCGTTGGCGAACGAGGCGTGCAGGTAGCCGACCATGACCCGCTTGGGCAGGCCGGTGGGCGGCGGCGGCACGCTGCCGACGGTGGCGGTGACGGTGTTCGACTTGGCCGATTCTCCGGCCGCGTTCACCGCGCTGACCTGGTAGCCGTGGGTTCCGGCGGCGGGCCGGTCGGTGTAGGTCGTCGCGGTCGGCGACGAGACGAGGGTCCCGTTGCGGTAGACGCGATATCCCGTGGCGCCCGAGACGGCGGGCCACGACAGGTTCACGTCGGTGGTCGTCTGGCTGAACGAGAGGACCGGCGCGGCCGGCGGCTGCGGGCCGGGCGGGTTGCCGCCGGGGCCGTCGAGGACGACGTCGTCGGCGTAGTAGGTGCCCTGGCCGTACCAGCCGTTCAGATAGACGGTCACGGAGGTCTGGGCGGCGCCGGTGGTGAACGAGCGGGTCAGCTGGGCCCAGCTCGCCCCGGGCGCGGCCCAGGTCTCGGAGAACCCGATCGCGCCGAGGAAGACGTAGGGGCCGCGCACCCACGCCGAGAGCGTGTAGGCGGTGTTCGGCTGGACGGTCACGGTCTGGGAGCACCGGGCGAAGTCGCTGCCCGCCGGGGTGGCGGCCAGGGCTCCGGAGCCCGAACGGACGGGGGTGGTGACGGCCTGGGCGCCCGAGGAGCACGTCCAGCCGGTCAGGCCCGACTCGAAGCCGGGGTTGGTGGCGATGTTGGCGGCCTGGGCGGGCGACGCCACGAAGGCGCCGCCCAGCACGAGGGCCGCAGCTGCTATCAGGCTGCGGATCTTCATCTACGGCAGGGTGTTCAGGTGGGGGCGGACGGTCCGGGAGAAGTTCCAGTTGTTGCTGGCGTCCCAGTTGATCGACCAGGTCATCGCGCCCCGGATGCCCGGGTAGGCGCGCGGCGGCACGAAGCTGCCGCAGTTGGTGCGGGTCGCCAGGCAGGTGAGGGCCTGGTTGACCATCGACGGGGCGACCACGCCGCCGCCGGCCGCGCCGGGCCCGGCCGGGAGGCCGAGGGCGACCTGGTCGTCGCGCAGGCCGTTCTCCAGCTGAATGCAGGCGAGGGCGGTGAGGAAGTTGATCGAGCCCTGGCCGTAGGCGAACGCCTGGTCGCAGCCGAGCATCGAGCCGGAGTTGTAGTACTGCATGTGGACGACCGTGAGGATGTCCTTGATGCCCAGGGCCAGCTTGAAGTACTCCATGCCGGTCGACTGCATGTCGATCGTCTGCGGGGCCATCGTGATGATCAGCGACGCGCCGACGCGGCTGCGCAGCTGGCGCAGCGCGTCGCCCATCCACTGGGCGTTCAGGCCGTTCTCCAGGTCGATGTCGACGCCGTCGAAGCCGTAGTTCTGCATGATCGAGTAGACGGAGTTGGCGAACTGGGTCGCGGCGGCGGAGCTGGCGACCTGCACGCGGCCGGTCTCACCACCGACCGAGATGATGACCTTCTTGCCCGCCGCCTTCTTGGCCTGGACGTCGGCCTTGAACTGGGCCTCGGTGTACCCGCCGACGGCCGAGGCCAGGCCCGGGTCGAGGGCGAAGGTGACCTGGCCGGGGGTGCTGGTGGCCTCGGCGAAGGCGACGGCGATCAGGTCGTACTCGTTCGGCACCGCCGACAACTTCAGCTCGGTGGCCGGGTTGACGAAGTTGTGCCAGTAGCCGGTGAGGAAGTGCTTGGGCAGCGGCCCGATCGGGCAGCCGGTGGTCGAGCCGCTCACGGCGTCGCTGGCGACCGACTCACCCTGCGCGTTGTAGGCCCTGACCGTGTACGTCTTGGCGGTGCACGCCGCCAGCCCGGAGATCGTGGCGCTGGTGCCGGTGACCTGGGCGCGCTGGGTCGTGCCCTCGTACACGCGGTAGCCGGTGACGGTGCCCGAGGACGCGCCCCAGCTCAGCGAGATGGCGGAGCCGGTCGTGCCGGTGACCGACGGGGTGCCCGGCTTGCCCGGGACGCCCGGCTGCGGTGACGGCGAGGGCGACGGGGACGGGTTGGTGCCGCCGCCGCAGGAGACGCCGTTGACGGTGCAGTTGGCCGGGGTCGCGCCGCCGGGGCTGGCGATGAAGCCGAAGCTCACCGAGCCGCCGACCGGGATGGTGCCGTTCCAGCCGACGTTGGAGAAGGTGAAGCGCTGGCCGCTGCGGGTCAGGGTGGCGTCCCACTGGGAGCTGACGGCGCCGCCGGAGGGCAGGTCGAAGGCGAGCGACCAGCCGTTGACCACGTTGGGGCCGCTGTTGGTGATGACGTACTTGCCCTCGAACGCCGACCCCCACGAGGAGGTCTTGGTGAAGGTCGCCGTCGCGGCGGCGCTGGCCGGGCTCGCGGCGAAGGGGATCACGACGAAGGCGAGCGCGAGCGAGAAGACCGCCGTCAGCGTTCGCCAGACATACCTACGTTGCATGTCACAACCTCGGGTGAGGGGGGTGGGAGGACAGGCTGTGGATGCGTCCGGTGACTTGACGCTGTGTGTGGGAGCTTCTTTTAGTAAAGTTTCCTAAGAGTTGTGGGGATCGTAGCCCGCCGATCCCCGCGTCACAAGGCCCATCCCGTTATCCGGTGAAACATGACGAAACCGCCCCGGAACTCCGAGGCGGTCTATGTCAACAAGTGTCAGACCACTCTGTCAGTCAAGGCCGTGTTCCACCTTGTACTTGCGCCACAGGTCCATGAGCATCGGCAGCGACTCGTGCACGAACTTGAAGTATTCGTTCATCGTCTGGACCCGCCGGGCGGCCGGGGTGCCCTCTCCAAGGGCGGCGCCGATCTCCTCGGCCATGGTGGCCATCGTGACGAACAGGTCGTTCTTCAGGACCGTGGCCTCGTACCAGGGATTGTCGGGCAACCGGTAGACGTCGCTGCGCGAGCCGATCTGCGGCTCCTTGGCCAGCATGCCCACCTGGAGCAGATAACGCACCGCGCCCGACACCGCCGCCGGGCTCACCGCCAGGCGCTCACCGATCTGGCCGGCCGTGAGCGCGTCTTCGTCGGCGGTCATCACCGTCATCAGCACCCGCGCCGCCATGCGGGGGAAACCCCAGCTCGTGAACACCATGGCCATCCGCTCGGTGGCCATCCGTACCTGTTCCTCGTCTCGCATCCAACCTCCCCACCGAAATATATACGCGATTCATACGCGTCATAGATTTCACAAATTTGTGAAACGAGCGTACGGTCCGAACCATGGAAAACGCCATCCTGGTGTCCGGCCTCCACAAAACCTTCGGCCGGACGCACGCGCTGAACGGACTCGACCTCACGGTCAGGACCGGGGAGGTGCACGGTTTTCTGGGCCCGAACGGATCGGGGAAGTCGACCACGATCCGTGTCCTCCTCGGGCTGCTGCGCGCCGACTCCGGGTCGGCCCGCCTGCTGGGCGGCGACCCGTGGAAGGACGCCACCGCGCTCCACCGCCGCCTCGCCTACGTGCCCGGGGACGTCACCCTGTGGCCGAACCTGTCGGGCGGGGAGGTCATCGACCTGCTCGGCCGGCTGCGCGGCGGGCTGAACCCCAAACGCCGCGCCGAACTGCTGGAGCGCTTCGACCTCGACCCGCGCAAGAAGGGCCGCGCCTACTCCAAGGGCAACCGGCAGAAGGTCGCCCTGGTCGCGGCGCTCGCCTCGGACGTGGAGCTGCTCATCCTCGACGAGCCCACCTCCGGCCTGGACCCCCTCATGGAGGAGGTCTTCCGGGAGTGCGTCGCCGAGGAGAAGACGTCGGGCCGCACGGTCCTGCTGTCGAGCCACATCCTGGCCGAGGTCGAGCAGTTGTGCGACCGGGTGAGCATCATCAGGAACGGCCAGACCGTCGAGAGCGGCACCCTGACCGACCTGCGCCACCTGACCCGCACGTCGATCAGCGCCGACCTGGCCACCCCGCTCACCACGATCCCGGGGGTGCACGACCTGGTCGTCGACGGCACCCGGGTGCGCTTCGAGGTCGACACCGACCGGCTCGACGACACGCTCAAGCACCTGACGGCCGCCGGCGTGCGCAGCCTCACCTCGCAGCCGCCCACCCTCGAAGAGCTCTTCATGCGCCACTACCAGGGGGCGGCGAGATGACCGGCCTCCGGCACCTGATCCGCCTCATCCTGCGGCGCGACCGGGTGCTGCTCCCCCTGTGGGTGCTGATCCTGGCCGCCCTCCCGGCCGTCTATGCGGCCAGCTTCGCCGAACTCACCCCCACCGAGGAGGCCCGGGAGCTCTACGCCCGGACCACGGCGGGCATCCCCTCGATCGAGGCGATGCTGGGCCCGGTCTACGGCCACAGCGTCGAGGCCCTGGCCACCCAGCGGGCCGGGCTGACCCTGCTGATCGTCGCGCTCATCAACGTGCTGGTGGTGATCCGGCACACCCGGACCGAGGAGGACGCCGGGCGGCGGGAACTGGTCGCCGCCACCGTCGTCGGACGACACGCCCCGCTCGCCGCCGCGCTGGTCGTGGCGGTCGGCGCCGACCTGGTGATGGGCCTGCTGACCGCGGCCTTCATGGGCTTCTCCGGCGGTTCGCTGCTGCTCGGCCTGTCGCTGGCGTTCGCCGGGATCGTGTTCGCCGCCGTCGGCGCGGTGGCCGCGCAGCTCACCGAGAACGCCGGACCGGCGCGCGGGCTGGCGCTGGCCGTGCTCGGCGTCGCCTACCTGGTCAGGGCGGCCGGCGACGCGACGGGCTCGAACCTGTCGTGGGCCTCGCCGCTGGCGTGGAGCCAGTACACCAAGCCGTTCGCGGGCGACGACTGGCGGCCGCTGCTGGCCTCGTTCGGCCTGACGGCCGTGCTGGCCGGGCTGGCCGGATGGCTCTCGGTCCGCCGCGACGTGGGCGGCGGCCTGCTGCCGACGCGTCTCGGCCCGGCCGGTTCGACCTCGCTGACCGGACCGTTCGCGCTGGCCTGGCGGTTGCAGCGGGGCCTGCTGATCGGCTGGAGCGTCGGTTTCCTGGTCTTCGGGCTGGCCTTCGGCGGCGCGGTGTCCGGCGCGACCGAGGCGTTCACCGGCAACCCGGAGCTGGCCGAGTTGTTCGCCCGCCTGGGCGGCGGGGTGTCGCTCACCGACACCTTCATCGCCACCCTGCTGGGCATCGCGGCCATCGCCGCCGCGGCCTACGGGATCCAGGCGGCGTCGCGGATGCGCGCGGAGGAGGCCGCGATGCGCGCCGAACCGGTGCTGGCCACGGGGACCGCCCGGGCGCCGTGGGCGCTCGGCCACGTGGTCTTCGCGGTCGTCGGCCCGATCGTGGCGCTGTTCATGATCGGCGCCGGTCTCGGCCTCACCTACGGCGCGGACGTCGGCGACCTGGGCCAGGTCCCCCGCCTGATCGGCGCGGCGCTGGCGCAGGCTCCGGCGGCGGCCACCCTGACGGGCCTGACGGTCGCCCTGTTCGGCCTGCTGCCCCGGTTGTCGGGGGTGGCGTGGGGGATCCTGGCGATCTGCCTGCTGCTGGGACAGGTCGGCGCGCTGCTCCAGCTCAGCCAGGTCGTGCTCGACCTGTCGCCGTTCACCCACACGCCCCGCGTCCCCGGCGGCGAGGTGAGCGCGCTTCCGCTGGCCGTGCTCGCCCTGGTGGCCGGGGCCCTGACGGCGGCGGGCCTGTGGGGCTTCCGCCGCCGCGACGTCGGGGTGTGAAGCCACGGGTGACGCCCCGGCAAGGGGCGTCACCCGCAAGTCGGCTCAGGTCACACCGTGAAGCCGCTGAACAGCAACAACGCGAGCCCGAGCGCCAGCACCAGGTTGAGCACCGCCGCGCTGCCGAAGACCACGACGGGCCGCCAGCCGGCCTCGCGCAGCGAGCTGACCTTGAACTCCAGGCCGATGCTCACGAAGGCCAGGATCAGGAACCACACCCGCAGGTCGTTGGCGACCGCGATGACCTCCTTGCCCTCGGCGGCGGGCACCGTGCCGAGGTACCAGGTGGCGATCACCGAGGCGGCCACGAACCCGAGCACGAACTTCGGGAACCGCGTCCAGAACTCCCCGATCCCGGGCGCCTTGGCGCCGGGCGTGCGCTCGACCCGGAAGGCGAACCAGGCGGTCAGCGCGATCACCACGATCCCGATCAGCGCATTCTGGGTGACCTTCACGATCGACGCGACGGCGAGGGCGTCCTCGCCGACGAGCGCCCCGGCCGCGGTCACGGCGGCGGTGGTGTCGATGTTGCCGCCGATCCAGGCCCCGGCGACCTCGTCGGTCAGCCCGAACACCGAGGCCAGCCACGGCACCAGGAAGATCGACGGCAGCGCGAACGCGATCACCAGGCTGGCCGTGTAGGCGAGCTGCTCCTTCCGGGCCTGTACGGCCCCCGCCGCCGCGATGGCCGCGCTCACCCCGCAGATCGACACGGCGGCCGACAACAGCGCGCGCAGCTTGTCGTCGAGCCCGAGCCGCCCCGCGAGCCACCAGGTGAAGAGGAACACGCTGGTGATGAGCAGGATGCCCTGGATGATGGCCGGCCCGGCGGCGGTGACGATCACCTTGAGGTTGATGGACGCCCCGAGCAGCACGAGCCCGGTCTTGATGAAGAACTCGGTCCGGAAGCCGCCTTCGAGCCGCTCCCGCCACCCGGTGGCGGTGAGGATCGCGTTGCCGATGAGCCCGAGGACGATGGCGTAGACGGGGTATTCGATGGCCTTGGCGACGTCGCCCTCGAACCAGACGGGGACGTTCTTCTCCAGGAACCGGGTGGCCGCGCCGAGCGCCAGCACGACGACGACGCCGAGGACGATGTGGAGCCCGGCGCTCCGGGCCGGGGCCGGGGACTGGGTCTCGGTCATGGGATCAGCCCCGGCGGGATCACGCCGACGATGACGAGCACGAGCAGGACGAGTCCGATGACGGTGGCCGCCCAGTCCTCGTTGAACTGGGTCCGGCTCTCCTGCCGAGTGGGGGGTTCGGTCATGGATTTCATACTAAACATATAGGAATTAGCGGTAAAGCCTTCAGGAGTATCGTGACCACGTGTTCTTCGGCATCACCGACATATGGACCTATGTCATCGGCGCGTTCCTGATCGTCCTCCTCCCCGGCCCGAACTCCCTGTTCGTGCTCTCCACCGCCGCCCAGCGCGGCGTCCGCGACGCCTACCGCGCGGCGGCCGGCGTCTTCATCGGCGACTCGGTGCTCATGATCGCCTCGGCGGCGGGCGCGGCCTCGCTGCTCATGTCCAACGAACTGGTCTTCACGATCGTGAAGTACGCGGGCGCGGGCTATCTGGCGTACATCGGGCTCTCGATGATCTGGGGGGCGTGGCGGGCCCGCGCCGTGACGGGTGACGTCGAGACCCCGGCGATCTCGCCCGACCCCTTCCGCAAGGCGCTGGTCATCAGCCTGCTGAACCCGAAGGCGATCCTGTTCTTCGTGTCGTTCTTCATCCAGTTCGTCGACCACACCTACGCGGCGCCGGCGTTGTCGTTCCTGATCCTGGGCGCGATCCTGCAGGTGTTCTCGGTGCTCTACCTGTCGGCGCTGATCTTCGGCGGGACCTTCCTGGCCGGGCAGTTCCGGCAGCGGAAGGTGCTCTCGGCGGGGCTGACCACGGGTGTGGGCGCGGTGTTCCTGGGGTTCGGGGCGAAGCTGGCGACCACCAGCCTCTAGACCCGCGCGCCGGTCGCCTCCCACACCGTCGTGAGCTTGTCGCAGGCCGCCTCCAGCCGGGCGTCGAACGCGGTGACGAACCACGCCCCGGCGGCCGGGTCGAAGGTGGCCCGGGTCGGGGTGAACACGAACCGCCAGCGACGGTCGCGGCCGTCGCAGCGGCCCGTGGCCTCTCCGTCGACGACGGCGACCTTCTCGCGGCCCGACCACTCGTGCGAGACGCAGAGGCCGCCGTCGCACGGCTCGACGGTGACCGCCTTCGCCGGCCGGCACTCGGCCGGGCCCTCGCACCGGGTATTCGCCAGCGCGGCCACGACCTTCCCGCGCACCCGCGCCCCGGCCAGGGTCGCGGCGGAGACGTCGCCCTTGGTCTCGTACACCTCGATGGTGTCGCGCAGGCCCGCGACCTTGGCGCGGGCGACCAGCGCCTGGGCGACGACGAGGGCGGCCAGCACGCACACGAGCGCGACGAGCGCGCGGGCCCGCGTCATGCCAGCGACACCAGCACGAGCCCGGCCAGCGCCAGGGTGGTGATCAGGGCCACGACCGGCACCAGCCACACCGGCAGCGCCGGCCGGGGCACGACGGGCGGCGGGGGCGGCTCGACCGGCTCGATCGTCGCCGTCGGGATCCTCGGCACGCGCAGCTCCCGGGTGGCCTCGGCGGGCTCGGCCCAGAAGGCGGTCCGGGGGTCGAAGGTGTCCCGCTCATGGGTGGCGACCGGGATCCACCGCCCGTCCATCGAGATGCCCCGGTGGTGCCAGTGCAGGTCCCCGCCGCCCTCGGCCGCCAGGCGGTGGCAGCGGTCGGAGGCCGCCGCCGAGGTGAAGCAGAGCAGCACGAGTTCGCTCTCGGCCGTCACGTCGAACCCGATCCCGCCCGGCCAGGGGAAGCTGCGCGGCCGGTCGGGGCCGTCCATGGCGACCCAGGCGCCGCGCAGCTCCCCCGCGCCGAACTCCGCCGATCGGCTCAGGGCCCGCACGTAGTCGTCGTCGGACGGCCAGACGACCAGTTCAGCTGGCATAGATGACCCGTCCCGGCGTCTCGATCCCGTGCACGCTCGACCACGCCCGCACGCACGCGAGCACCTGGCCGGGCCGTTCGGGGTAGTGGATGGCGATGTCGTGGCGGGTCAGGTCGTCGACCGAGCGGTAGCGGCCCGGCGGGAACTTGACCGTCCCGGCGCCGGAGTCGAGCGCGGCGTCCGACAGGGCGTCGTTGCAGGCGATGCGCCACTCCCCCCACCAGGAGTCCTCCGGCGCGGGCGGCAGGTGCACCACCGAGCAGAGCGCCTCGTGCAGGCGGACCACCGACTCCAGCCAGGGCCCCGAGTGCTTCTGCCGTCCGGCGACCTCCTCCAGGCGGCCGTGCAGATGGCCGACGTAACCGGTCCGGGCGGCCGGGTCGGCCAGCGGGCGCAGGCCGGAGAACTCCAGCGCCTGGAGGCAGTGGTGCAGCCCCGGGTCGAGCCCGGCCAGGACCGGCACCATCGCCGCGAAGGCCGCCAGCTCGGCCGGGACCACGCCGTCGCCCCTCGGCGCGCCGCCGGACACCGCCAGCCCCGGCGCGACCGCGCGGCCGTCGACCTTCAGCGCCGGGATCAGCCGCTCGTCCTTGGGACCGGACAGGGTGACCGCCGCGCCCGGTTTCCCGAGCCTGGCCCCCGATCGCACGGCGATCTCCTCGGCGGCCCGGCGCACCAGGTCGGCCTCCCGCCGCGACAGGCGCAGCGCGTTGAGGTGGACGGCGGTCCACAGGCGGCCCTCGTCGTGGGCGGGCGTGGTCGACCCGGGCGCGAGCCGTTCGGCCAGGCCGAGCAGGGCCTCCCGCAGCGGGCTCGCGACGGTCACGGCCGCGACCGGCTGCTCCGGCGTGGGCTCGGCCAGCACGGCGTCGAGGTCGGCGGCCAGGTCGGCCGTGCCCGGCCCGGCCGGCAGGTCGGCCAGCGCCGTGCGCAGCCCGGCCAGGAAGCCCTTCGTCAGCGCGGCGGGCGCGGTCCCGGTCTGGGCCAGGACCACGCGCAGCGTCTCCTCCAGGGCCATCAGTGGCTGCCGGTGAACGGATTGAGCTTCTCGTCGACGTCGGGGTCGCCCGGGGTCATCGCGACGCTGAACACCGACCCCGGGTCGGCGACCACCTCGGCGGGAGACCGCGCCTCCCGGAAGCGCACGTAGCCGGGCTCCACGGTCAGCCGCCCTTCGGAGTCGAGCACGGGCACCATGTCGGCCCCGAGCAGCCCCGCCTTGGGGGCCCGCACCGACTCGCCGATCTGGGTCAGCGCGTCGGGCCGGCCGGGCTCAGGGGTGTAGAAGGTCCAGAGCCCGTCGCCGGGCACGTCCTTGGGCAGCGGCCGGCCGATCAGACCGGCGGCGTGGCGGCCGTCGTCGGTGAGCAGGCGCTCGGTCAGCACGGTCCCGGCCGCGAAGATCGGCTGCGGGGCCGAGGCCAGGCCGCCCGCCGTGTAGGGGTTGACCACGATGTCGCGCTGGAGCACGAAGCGGCCCGCCTCGTCCTTGGCCACCAGGCCGCGGGTCGCCTTGGCGGAGCCGAAGCGGGGGGCGTAGACGGGGCCCGACTGGTGGCAGAAGTGGGCGGTGACCAGCTCCCGCTCGTTCACCTCGAACGTCACCTGGACCTGCCGGTGCCAGGCGGCCTGCTGCTCGGCCGGCACCCGGCCCGTCAGCAGGTCGTGCGTGTTCAGGTGGCTCCACAGGCTGCGCTCCTCCTCGACCGCGAACGGCTGGCGGTAGATCGCCATGTTCTGCGGCACGGGGATCCAGTCGCCGTAGCGGCGGCGGCCCTCGATCTCGCCGTCGACCTCGATGCGGTCGAACCGCTCGCCGACCTGGAAGATCGGGAACAGCTGCCCGCCGGTGGCGTCGAAGACCAGGGAGTTGGGCAGCGCGTGGAACAGGTTGTCCACGTCGATGTAGAGCTCGGTCAGGCCGCGCCGCACCCGCTGGGTGGCCTGGGAGGCGCTGGCGTAGCCCTTCTGCCGGACGTGCTCGGCCCAGCAGGCGCCGATCGAGGTGCCGGTCTTGGCGAAGACGGGGTCGTACACGACGTCGAGGGGGTTCCAGTTCACGTGGTCGCCGGCCTGCGCGAAGGTCTCCAAGAGGACCCGGCGCACCTGCGGCAGCGCCGACGTGCCGCCGGAGATGACGACCTTGTCGAGGACGTCGGGCACGCCCTTCTCGTCGCGGCCCAGCCTGCGTTTGACCACGCTGAGGGCGATGGCGAAGGCGTCCCTGACCACCTCTTCGACGATCCGGTTGATCTCCTCCTGCTTGATGACCACCTCGGCGGGCTCGGTGAGGTCGCGGGCCCGGCCCTCCAGCTGGAGCAGCTCGGGCACCCGGCGCACCACGTAGTCGCCCTCGTGCGTCGACTGCTGGCGTTTGGCCAGGTCGGCCTGGCTCCACAGGCGCCGGAACCGCTCCTCGGCGGCGTGCCGGTCACCCGCCGCGCTCGCCCAGCGGGTCGGCACCACCTTCTCGATCAGGTCGGCCCGGCGCTGCTCGGCGTCGGGGCCGGCGGCGGGCGCCAGCAGCGAGCCGGGCACGTAGACGCCGCCGGTCAGGTAGCCCGGATACTCCTCGCGCACCAGCCGGGGCGAGCGGGTCAGCACCGCGTCGGCCAGCAGCGCCTTCAGGTGCTTGAAGACGCCCAGCGTGATGCGGTCGCCGCCGAGCTGGGCCCGGCCCGCCTTCGCCAGCACGGCGGGACGCAGCGCGTAGTAGCGGCCCTGGACCCGCTCGTCGCGGCCGGTCCCGTAGACGGTCTGGTCGAGCAGGGTGATGCCGAGCAGCGCGATGTCGGTCGTGCCGCCGCCGATGTCGACGACCAGGATGTTGCGGTGCCACTGCTTGTCGCCGACCTGGCGGGTGTGCGCCCGGAACGCCTCGATGCCGACCGCCTGGTCGCCGGCGAAGTCGCGCATCAGGTAGAACATCGCGGCGGCGGTCGCCTCGTCGTAGGCGGTCACGACCTGGCGCATGCCGATCCGGCGGGCCAGCCGTTCGACGTCCTGGCGGATGCGGGGCGGCGACACCGTCGGATAGGTCACCACCGCGTGGGTGATCGGCTTGGTCGACACCTCGTCGGGGTGGTCGTGGCAGT
The DNA here is from genome assembly GCF_001570525.1 of Herbidospora sakaeratensis. Lineage (GTDB taxonomy): Bacteria > Actinomycetota > Actinomycetes > Streptosporangiales > Streptosporangiaceae > Herbidospora > Herbidospora sakaeratensis. Next base: position 642,625 of record NZ_BBXC01000009.1, on the reverse strand, counting down.
ACTTGGCGACCTTCTCGGTCATCAGGCCGGCCCAGGCCGCGGCGATCACGTCGTCGGGGGTCACCGGGTGGCCCGCCGGCAGGCCCGGCAGCGACCGGGCGGAGCCGAGGAACTGCTTGAGGCTGCGCTGCGACCGCACCTCCGGCGCCAGCGGCTCGGCCGACCCGCCCGGCCGGTGGCCGTCGGCCGCCATGCTGACGGTCAGCGGGTCGAGCGCGTGCACGGCGATCTCGCTGTCGATCGTCTCCTCCCCCGCGTGCAGCGGGATCCTGATCATCCGCTGCTCCCGGATCGGCGGCACGTCGAAGGCCGCCCGGTAGAGCCCCTGGAGCGCCTGCGACACGATCGGCTGCCGCACCTGGGCGGCCTGGCGCTCCATCGTCAGCAGCAGCCGGTAGAGCCCCGCGCCGCTGGTGGAGGTGTCGTTGTCGAGGACGGCCCGAGCCGCCTGGAGCGGGTCGGCGCTCCCCCCGGCCGTCGCCAGGGTGCTCCCGGTGGCGGCCAGGAACCGCTGCCAGCTCTGGCCGTCGAGCCCGAAGCCGGGATGCCCGTCGAAGCGCAGGGTCAGCTCCCGGCGCAGCACCTCCCGCTGGGAGGGCGGGAAGCCGATCAGGGCGTGCTGGCGGCGCTGGTCGAACAGGGTGATCGAGGTGGTGCTGGTGCCGTAGTCCAGGGCGATCCAGCCGCTGTTGACGTCGAGGTCGGGGCCGGGCTCGGGACTGACGGTGACGCGGCTCTCTGCCATGCGGCGGTTCCCGCCCTCGTACTCGTAGGTGATGGTCCAGGTGAAGACGACCGGTTCGGCCGGCGCGTCGGTCGGTTCGGCCGACACCGGCCCGAGCAGCCGCCACGCGCTGCCGCCCCGCAGGCTCATGCCGCCCGGCGGGACCTGCGGCGTCCAGCGGGTGGCGAGCGCCCCGGCGGGTTCGACGGTGATCGCCCGGATGACGGCGTCGCGCTCGGGGACGACGATCGGCAGGGGCAGCGGCCCGGGCACCCGGACGTCGGTCACCCGGCCGCCGTCGGGACCGGTGAGGTAGATCTCCACCTACGCGCCCTTCTTCCAGTCGGCGAACCGGGAGAAGCCGAGGTTGGCGCCGCCGCTGGGGTAGGCGGCGCGCAGCTTGCGCAGCTCCTCCAGCAGCGGGGTGCCCTTGGCCTGCGCCGGGCGGCGGACGACGTCGGCGCGGATCTGCTCCAGGATGTCCTCCAGGGTCTCCAGACCCGATCTGATCTGCGCGTCGGCCAGCGGGCGCAGCGCGTCGAGCCAGCCGCGGACCACCATGTCGGCGGCGTCGACCACCTGCTGCCGCAGCCGGATCACGTGGACGGGGTGCAGCTGGTGCACGAACCAGGCGTCCTCGGCCGGGCGGTCGTCGTGGGGGATCGACCAGGCGAACCGGTGGGGGCGGCGCATCGGGAAGGCGTGCTCGACCCCGCGCGTGTCCGGCCGGGGAAGGTCGGCGGCGGCGTTGGTGAGGATCCCGCGCCACTCGGCGGGCCTGATGAGCGCGGCCAGCGTCTCGCGCTCCTGCTCGGGCAGGTCGACGGCGGCGAGGCGGCGGCGCAGGTCGTCGGTGACGAGGGTCTGGGCCTTGGCCAGCACCGCCTGCTCCCAGCGCACCAGCGCCAGGTTGCGGGAGGTCGCGTACACCTCGTGGCAGACGGCGGTGAAGGGGCCGACGAACTCCTCGGTCGACTCGGGACCGGCCCGCAGCTCGGTGCCGGTCGCCGTGGACATGATCGCCCACCACTGGGGCCAGGCGAAGACGCGGGCGATGAGGTCGGCGCGGATCTCGTCCATGAGCGAGGGGTTGCCGCCGCCGAGGGTCTCGGCCAGCAGCGGCGGCAGGTCGGCCTTGAGGCTGCTCAGCACGGTCTTGACCTGGTTGACCAGGTTCTCCGTCTCGGCTCCGGCCGAGGCGAAGACCATCCGGGACGCCTGGTCGAGCGCCGCCTCCAGGTCGCCTTCGGCCAGGTCGAGGGCGGCGCGCTCCTTCACGACCCGGCTGTGGCGGGCGGTCAGGCCGTAGCCGGCCAGCCGGTCGGCCAGCCGGTCGAGCACCAGCTCCTTGCCGCCGTCGCGGGCGGTCTCGGTCAGCATGGTGCGGAGCCGGCTCGACTGCGGCAGCCCCGCCGCGACCGCCCCGGCGGCCTCGACGACCCTGACGGCCTCCCCGACCCGGTTGTCCAGCGACCCCGAGAGCCCCATGTGGTCGAGGGCCGTCAGCCCCGAGTAGAAGAAGGGGTCGTCGTCGGGGTTGAGCCTCCCGGCGGTGTCGAGCAGCTTGCGCAGGGTCGGCACCTGGGCGAGCACCTCGTCGTCCGACTGCGCCTGGCGCAGCGCCGGGGTCTCGAACCGCCTGATGTCCTGGACGTCGCTGAGGTTGCCCACCCCCACCAGCACCCGCCCGCGCCGGTCGGCGGGATAGACCTCGCGCAGCAGCGAGGTGAGCTCGTCGGAGGCCATGCCGTCGGGGTTGCCGCCCTTGAGCAGGGCGATCACGGTGTCCATGTCGGGCAGCAGCGTCTTGGTCAGCGTCAGGTCGCGCTCGCCGGAGATGTCGTTGAGGAAGCCGGGGAAGTCGTAGACGACCATGCGGTCCTTGGATACCTCGTGGTTCCAGGAGGCGTCGCCGAGCAGCCGGTCGAGGTCGAGCACCTCGGGGGCGACCTCGACGGTGACCGCGATGTGGTCGACGATCCAGAAGGGGTCGGGCTCGGAGACCGGCCGCCGCTCGGAGATCAGCAGCAGGTCGTTCGCCTCGGCCTCGGAGATCTCCGGCCGCGCGCCGAGCCGGCCGCCGTACTCCCTGACGGCCAGCGCGATGGCCACGAGCTGGGCCGACAGGCGGCGGACCTGGTTGGGGGCCTGGGCCGCGTGGGCCTGGTGCCAGCGCAGCAGCGGGCGGCCGTCGCCGTTCCTGGCGGCGGCCTCCCAGACGGCCTGCTCGAACCCGGCGGCGGCCGGACCCGACACGGCGCGGCCGGCGGCGTGCAGCTCCTGGCCGATCGACTCCCGGCGCTGGGCCACGGCGGTCTCGGTGAGATAGGCGGCCCGCCTGCCGGTGATGACCGTGGGGGCCCCGGAGCGCCCCTGGCGCACCCAGTAGGCGGTGACGTTGCCCGTCGTGGGCTGGTCGCCGATGAGCAGGCCCTCCAGCCCGAGCAGGGAGGCGATGAACATCGTCTTGCCGGCGCTGAACTCGCCGAGCACGCCGAGCTGGTAGGGCCGCCGGGTGGCGTCGAGGAGCCGGCCCGCCTGGTCGCGCGTGCGGGCGACGGCCGGGCCCAGCTCGTCGGGCAGATCGGGATGTTCCAGCAGGCGCCGGATCCCGGCGGCGTACTCCTCCGCCGTGCGGATGTCCTGTCTCATGTGCTCGACCGTCACGTAGTCCCTCCTGGGGTGGCTACGTCAACCTCAGCGGAGCAAACTCCTCCTGGCATCAGGGACGAGCCCGGAGAAAGGGCCGAGAACGCCCTGTTGTCCTGAGGGTTAGATCCCTCTAACTCCGCAGATGTCCCTTAGGGGGTAAGCCCGACCACCCCTAGGGGTCGGGTACTGTAACGAATCGGCCACGGCCTCCCCAATGGGTTTTCACACACCGCCCCACGGGTAGGCGCGGAAGCTCTAGCGTCGGTGCTCCGACGCCTGAAGGAGCAGTATGAACCACCCTCAATTCACCCTGCCGAGGCTGACCGCCCTGATCAAGACGGCGATCCCCCGGCTGCTCGAAGGGGTGGTCGCGCCTCTCGCCGTGTTCTACACGGCCTTCGCGCTGCTCGGGCTTGACGGCGGGCTGATCGCCGCCGTCTCCTGGGTCTACCTCGGGGTGGTCTACCGGCTCGTCCGGCGGCGGCCGGTGCCAGGGACGATGGTCCTGGCGGCCATCGCGATCACGGTGCGGGCGCTGCTGGGGTGGTGGTCGGGCGACGCGGTGGTCTACTTCATCCAGCCCGAGCTCGGCACGATCTGCATCGCGCTGGCCTTCCTGGCCTCCGTGCGGCTGAACAAGCCGCTGGTCCAGCGGCTCACGCTCGACTACATCCACCTGCCGCAGTTCGTGCTCAAGCACGAGCGGATGCGGCAGTTCTTCGCGCGGATCACCCTGCTGTGGGCGTTCGTGCTGATGTGCAACTCGGCGGTGAGCATCTGGCTGCTGCTGCACAACAACGTGTCTACCTACCTGCTGGTCCGCACGTCGGCGGTGGCTGTGATCACCGGGGTGGCGTTCGCGGGGTCGGTGTGGGCGTTCAAGCGGGTGCTGAACCGGCTGCACGCCGAGCCCGCCGCTTGACCTGAGCCCCTGCGGGCAGGGGTGGGGTCATGAGCACTCTGACCCGGTATCGCTGGCCCGGCCTCCTCGTGTTCGCGCTGGTCGTGGCGCTGGTCGCGGTGACCGGCGGGCTCGCCGCCTCGAACGCCGGCGCCGTCTACGTCCGGCTCGACCTGCCCTCGTGGGCGCCTCCGCAGTGGTTGTTCGGCCCGGTCTGGACCGTGCTCTACGCCCTGATCGCCATCTCCGGCTGGCTGGTCTGGAAGTCGCACGGGCTCGACCGCTCCTTCGTCCCCTACGTCGTCCAGCTCGTCCTCAACGCCCTCTGGACGCCGCTGTTCTTCGGCGCCGGGCTCTACGGGACCGCGTTCGTCGACATCACGCTGCTGTGGGCGGCGATCGTGGTGAACATCGTGATGTTCCTGCGCCGCAGCCGTGCCGCCGGGTGGCTGCTGGCGCCCTATCTGCTCTGGGTGACCTTCGCCGCCGCGCTCAACCTGTCGATCTGGCTGGCGAACTAGCCGAACGTCTCGTCCCTGGCGGCGTCGAGGGCCAGCAGGGCGGCCCCGAGCAGCACCGGGTTGTCGGCCACCGTGCTCGCCGTGACCTGCACGGGCACCGGGCAGATGGCCTCGACGGCGCGCTGGACCCGGGCCGCGAGCTCCGCGCCGCCCCGGTGACCCGCGTCGCCGCCCAGGACGACCAGGCCCGGGTCGACGACCTCGACGATCGCCGCCACGCCCAGCGCGACCCGGTCGGCCAGCACGTCGAGAGGGGCCTCGGAGACGAGGTCGTGCAGGTCGCCGCCGCGCAGCGGCAGGAAGCCGACCTCGCCCGCCGCCCCTGACACGCCCCGGCGCAGCTTGTGGTCGAGGACCAGCGCGCCGCCCGTGCCCGAGTCGAGCCACAAGAGGGCGAAGTCGGCGCGGCCCACCGCCGCCCCGGCGCGGTGTTCGGCGATGGCCGCCAGGTTGACCTCGTTCTCGATCACCACGCGGGCGCCCAGTTCACGCTCCTCCGCGTGGCCGTCGCGGGAGCCGTGGCCGGGGGCCCCGACGACGACGGTGTGCAGCGGGCCGCGCGCCACCGCCCGTACGGCCGCCACGATGCCGGGACGGCCCGGCAACCGCGCCTCGCCGACCGTCTCGCCCGCCAGGTCGGCGCACACCGCGCTCACGTGGCCGGGCCGCACGTCGACCCCCACCACGTGGGCGCGCGCGGCCGCGACCCGCCAGAGGCGGGCGTTGGGGCCGCGCCGGTCGGCGCCGGTCTCGCCGGCCGGCTCGATCAACCGGGCGTCGTGGAGCCGTTCGACCAGGTCGGAGACCGACGGGCGGGACAGGCCGGTCAGTTCGCGCAGCTGCGGGGCGGTCAGCGGGCCCATCTCGACCAGCAGGTCGAGCGCCATCCGGTCGTTGATCGCCCGTGCCGTGCGGGGGGTCGCCTTAATCATCAGGAAGCCTAACTGTTAATTTGAGCGTACCCCTCGAACCATGGAGTACGAAATGCGTCGCGCGATCTCACTGGTCTTCCTGTGCCACGGACTGGTGGCGGGAAGCTGGTCCACGCGCATCCCCTGGATCCAGGAGCACCTGGGTCTGTCGGCCACCACCCTCGGTCTCGTCCTGCTGGCCACGGCGGGCGGCTCGGTCGCCGGCCTGCTCGCCGCCGGGCCGCTGTTAGCCCGATTCGGGGCGCGGGACGCCACCGCGATCCTCGTCCCGATCTACTGCCTGACCCTCGGGCTGCCCGCGCTGTCCCCCAGTGTCCCCGTTCTCTGCCTGGCCCTGGTCCTCTACGGCGCCGCCGCCGGGACCTCCAACGTCGCCGTCAACGCCGAGGCGTCCGGCGTCGAGAAGGCCGCCGGGCAGCCGATCATGACCCGCCTGCACGGCATGTGGTCGGTCGGCATGCTGCTCGGCGCCGGTCTCGGCGCGCTCGCCGCCTCCTTCTCCGTCGCCGCGCCGCCGCACCTGGGCGCCGTCGCGGTGCTGGCGGCGGGCGGCGCCTGGTGGGCCGCCCGATCCCTTCCGGTACGCCCCGGCGCCCCCGCCCCCGAACGGCGGCTCGCCCTGCCGTCCCGGTCGGTGGTCGTGATCGGGCTGGTGGCCTTCTGCTCCTCCTTCGCCGAGAGCTCCGTGGTGAACTGGTCGGGCGTCTACGTCCGCGACGTGACCGGGGCCGACGCCGTGGCGGCGGCGCTGGCCTACGTCGCCTTCGCGTGCACCTCGGCGTTCTCGCGGCTGGGCTCGGTGGCGGTGATCGTCCGGCTCGGCATCGTGAAGACGGTCCGGGCCGGGGCGCTGACCGGGCTGGCCGGCGGCCTGCTGGCCGTGTTCGCGCCGGCGACCTGGGTGGCCGCCCTCGGGTTCGCGCTGATCGGGCTCGGGCTGGCCACCGTCGTGCCGCAGTCGTTCAGCGCCGCCGCCGACGCCGCGCCCACCCCCGGGGAGGGCGTCTCGGGCATCGCCATGATGACCCTGTTCGCCGGGCTCGGCGGGCCCACCCTCTTCGGCGTGGTCGCCGACGCGTTCTCCCCCCGTGCCTCGTTCCTGCTGGTCACCGCGGCCGTCGCGGCCATCGCCCTGGCGGCGCCGGTGCTGCGTCCACGAGTATCGGCACCTGTCCCCGTCCCGGCGTGAAAGAAGGAACTCACTTGTCTCTCGGAACCGCTCTCGTCACCGGCGCCAGCCGCGGGCTCGGCGCCGTCATCGCCGAACGGCTCGCCGCCGACGGGTGGCACGTCGTGCTCAACTACGCCCACGACACGGCCGGGGCCACCGCCGTCGCCGACCGGGTGCGCGCCCGGGGCCACTCGATCGAGATCTCCCGCTTCGACGTGACCTCGGAGGAGCAGGTCGCCGCGGCGCTGGCCGCCGCCGGCCCGATCGCGGTCGTGGTCAACAACGCCACCGGCCCGCAGCCGGAGATCCCCGTCGAGGACCTGACCTGGGACGACCACCTCGACCAGCTCACGTTCTTCGTCAAGGCGCCGCTGCTGATCCTGCAGGCGGTGCTGCCCGCCATGAAGGCCGCCGGGACCGGCCGGATCGTCAACATCGGCAGCGAGGTCGCCGACCTCGGCAACCCCGAGTTCAGCCAGTACGTCGCCGCCAAGATGGCCATGCACGGCCTGACCCGGTCGTGGGCCCGCGCCCTCGGGCCCCACGGCATCACCGTCAACACCGTCGAACCCGGCTGGATCCCGGTCGAACGCCACGCCTCCGTGGCGGCCGAGAACTACGAGACGTACCGGAACAGCCTCGCGCTCCCCCACATGGGCGCCCCCGCCGACGTCGCCGACGTGGTGGCCTTCTTCGCCTCCGACGCCTCCCGGTTCGTCACCGGGCAGCGCATCGCCGTCAACGGCGGCAAGACCATGAGCTGAACGCGGCTTTCGCCCGGGGTCGCCCCAGGGATGACCGGTCGGCATCTCAGGGGCGATCCCGGATGGATCTCCCACCCGTTTGAACCAGGCTGCGGTTAGCAGTCAGGCACGACAGCGGAAATCTCCCACGAGTTCCCGAACCGGACGCCAATTCGCGGCGTTCCGGCCACCGTGCCATGGGTTCATCCAGGGGAAAGGAGACCGCACCATGACCATGCTCGCGGCAGCGCCGTCGGCGGCCGTAGCCCTAGTCGGTTCGCTCTTCTTCGCCCTCGGCGCCGCCCTCCAGCAGCACGTCGCGGCCACCGGCAACGAGCCCCGCCTGCGGGTGCTGCTGCGCCGGCCGCGCTGGCTGCTCGGCGGCGCGGTGATCGCCGCGGGCGGTCTCCTGCACGTCTACGCCCTGAGCATCGGCCCGCTGACGATCGTGCAGCCCATGGGCGTCGCCAGCCTGCTGTTCGCGCTCCCCATCGCCGCCGCCCTGCACGGACGCCCCACGTCCAAGAGCGAGCTGGCGGCGGGGGCGATGGTCGCGATCGGCCTGATCGCGCTGGTCCTGATGGTGCCGGTGCCGACCCGGCCGCCGAGCATGACCGCCGCCGAGGTCACCCTGATGCTGGGCCTGGCGGGCGGCGCCGCCCTGATCTGCCTGGCCGCCGCCACCCGCATCGGCCCGCCGGGGCGCACCGCCCTGCTGGCCGTCTCGGCCGGGATCATGTACGGCGCCGCGTCCACCCTGATGCGGGTCATCGCCGACGGCTGGCCCGGCCAGCTGTGGTTCCTCCTGGCCCTCCCCGTCCCCCTGGTCGTGGCGCTGATGCTGCTCCAGAAAGCGTACGCGATCGGGCACTTCGGAGTGGCCTTCGCGGCGTTGCAGGTCGCCGACCCGGTCACCGCGGTGTCCTTCGGCGCGCTGCTGCTCGGTGAACCCCTGCCCGCCAACGGCCTCGCGGCGACGGCGGCCGCGGCCCTCGCGGCGGCCGGCACGGTCGCGCTCGCCAGAACCACCCCCCTGTCGAAAAGGTGAACGGAGCCCCCATGAGCCTCACCCTCGCCGAGGCGTCCGTCGCGCACTCGCGCCCCCGCCGGGTGCTGATCGCGACCGACACCTACCCGCCGGACGTCAACGGCGCCGCCTACTTCACCCACCGCCTGGCCTCCGGCCTGGCGGCCCGGGGCACGGAGGTCCACGTCGTGTGCAGCTCCGACGACGGCCCCCCGGTCACCGACGTGATCGAGGGCGTGCTCGTGCACCGGCTCCGGTCGGCCCGCCTGCTGGTCCACCCGACGATGCGGTTCACCGTCCCGGCCGGGCTCGGCCGCACGATGGACCGGCTGGTCCGGCGGATCGCGCCCGACGTCGTGCACACCCAGGGCCACTTCGTGGTCGGCCGGTCGGCCGTGGCCGCCGCCAAGCGGGCCGGGCTGCCGGTGGTGGCCACCAACCACTTCATGCCGGACAACCTCTTCCAGTTCACCGGGGTGCCCACCCGGCTGCGCCGCCGCGTCGGCGAGCTGGCCTGGAAGGACCTGAACCGGATCTTCGAGCGGGCCGACCACGTCACCACCCCGACCCCGCTGGCCGCCGACCTGCTGTCGGCCAAGGGCCTGCGCGCGAAGGTCGAGCCGGTGTCGTGCGGCATCGACCTGTCCCGGTTCCACCCGCAGCCGCAGGCCTGGGCGCGCCGCCGGTTCGGCGTGCCGGAGCGTCCGACGATCCTGTTCGTCGGCCGCCTCGACGAGGAGAAGCACCTCGAAGAGATCGTGCTGGCGCTGCCGAAGCTGCTCAACGACCTCGACTGCCAGGCGGTCTTCGTCGGCCAGGGCAACCGCCGCGAGGCGCTGGAGAAGCTGGCCCACCGGGTCGGCGCCGGCGACAACGTGCGGTTCCTCGGTTTCGTCGAGGACGCCGACCTGCCCCAGGCGTACGCCGTCGCCGACGTGTTCTGCATGCCCGGCACGGCCGAACTCCAGAGCATCGCCACCCTGGAGGCGATGGCGAGCGGCCTGCCGGTCGTCGCCGCCGACGCGATGGCGCTGCCGCACCTGGTCGAGGGCAACGGCCACCTCTACACGCCCGGCGACGTCTCCGAGCTGGCCCGCCACCTGAAGTCGATCCTCACCCGGCCCGAGGAACGCGCCGCGATGTCGAAGGCGAGCCTCACCCTGGCCGCGACCCACACGCACGAGCAGTCGCTGGCCCGTTTCGAGTCGATCTACGGGGAACTCGTGCACCGCGCACCCATATCCGCTGTTCACTGAACCGGGGGACCAATGATCCTGATGGCCACGGCGGGCCCGGCGACGGCCCTGCTCCTGATGCTGGGCCTGCACCTCTTCTTCGCCGACCTGATCGACCCGATGACCGGCCTGCTGAGCGACTACGCCGTGACCGACACCATGACCGAGACGATCTTCGCCCTCGGCATGATGGCGCTGGCGGCCGGCTGCGTGGCCACCGCCTGGAGCCTGACCGAGCCGAACCCGTCGCGGACGGCCGCGACCCGGGTGCTGCTGATCGTGGCGGCTGCCGGGCTGGTCCTGGGCACCATCTTCCCGACCGACCTGTCGGCCGACGTGACCACCCTGGGCGGCGAGATCCACCGCTGGTCGACGGCCGTGGTCTTCACCGCGCTGCCGGTGGCCGGCTGGATCCTGACGCGGCGGGGGCCGCTCGGGGCGGTCGGCCTGCTGGCCCGGGTGAGCGGGGCCGTCCTGGTCTGCTACCTGCTGAGCCACCCGACGTCGCCGGTGTCGGCGCTGATCGGCGGGGAGGCGTACTTCGGCCTGCTGGAGCGGATCGTGGTCGTCCTGGAGATCCTGCTCGTGATCGCCCTGGCGAACGTGGGCAAGGCCGGGCAGCGGGCGGCCGCCCCGGCGGCCCGGCCGGAACACGCGCTCAACGGCTGACCCTCCTTTCACCGCCCCTTTCCAGCGAAGGGGCGGTGATTTATTGAGGTCATAAAAACCAATAATTCCGGCATTTCATCAGGCACGTCCAGCGAACTAGGTCGAAATCACAAATCCGGCACCGCGCCGATGGATACTCCCGTTCATGGGAAACGCGCCGATCACCGGCCGGATCGCGGCCGCGGCCTGCGGGATCGCGGCCGCCGCGACCTGGGCGTTCATAGATCCGGACTTATCCGGAAAATACCTGGGGCCGGTCAGCATTTTCGCCGGATTCGTCGCATTGGCCCTTTTGATTCTCGGCCTTCGCGGCAAATCCGAACTCCTGCCCTTCGCCGTCGCCGGATTGGCGCTGACCGTCACGGGCCTCGTCATCTCCGTCGTGCGGCAGACCGGGTTCGCTCCCCCGGTCGCCGCCGTGACCCGGGCGCCGCTCGCGGTCAACTACGGGATGGTGCACATCACCCGGCCCCTCGACGGCGGCTTCAGCCCGACCTGCGTGACCGTCACCGGCACCGCCATCCCGCCCGGCACCGGGACGTTGTGGCTGGTCGTCGGCGGCGTCGTGCACGAACTGACCACCGGAGACGACGGCGGCTGGCGGGCGCCGGTCCGCGTCGGCGTCGACGATCCCCGCGACGCCGACCGCGAGTACGACATCCGGGTCTACTGGGTGCCCGGCGGCAGCAGGCCGCCCGCGATCCCCGCGCAGGGGCGGATCCTCGCCGAGATCACCGTCGTGAAGGACCCGGCCAAACTGGCCTGCGCCTCCCCAGAGCCGACAAACGCTGACACTCCGGGGTAAAGGAATCCCAAGAATGGCCTGATCACGCCTCAAAATCGGCTAATGTCCGGTCATGTTCGAGGCTCGTATCCAGACCGTCGCCGGGACCGTCCCGGTCAGTTCCGTCGAAGGCCCGGTGCTCCCCTGGGAGACGCTGCGGGCCGACACCCGCTGGGGTGTCGGGGTCGAATCCGATCCCGAGCGGTGGCTGGACGAAGAGGGTCACGTCACCGCCGAGCTGACCCGCCTCAACCGCGAGTTCGGCCTGTCGCTGATCGTCGACCACACCGGCCTCGGCATGGGGCGCGACACGACCGCGCTGACCCGGATGGCCGCGGGCAGCCGGGTCGGGATCGTCGCCGCCACCGGCTTCGGGCCCGAGCCGTTCGCCGGCGACCTCATCACCAAGTCGGGCGTCGACGACCTCACCGGCGACCTGCTGCGGGAGATCGGCGTCGGGCTCGACGGCACCTCCGCGCGCCCCGGCCTCATCGTCGCCACGGCCCACGACGAGACGCCCACCCCGGCCGAGGAGCGGGCGACCGTGGCCGCCGCCCGCGCGTCGCTGCGCACCGACCTGCCGGTCGCGGCGTCGGGGCTGGCGCTGCTGGAGACGCTGCTGCACCACCGGGTGCCGCCCCAGCGGGTCAACGTCATGACCGCCGACCCGCTGGCCCAGCGCAAGATCTGCGAGACCGGCGCGTACGTCACCGTCACCTGCCCCGACGACGTGTTCACGCTGCTCGACGCCGGGCACGGCGAGCGGGTGCTGTTCACCTCGGGGGTCTCCCGCCGCGACGAACTCTGCCCCTACGGCGGCGAGGGCTACGCGAGGCTCTTCGACGTCGAGGGCGTGCCCGACCTGGTCACCCGTGTGAACCCCGTGCGGTGGCTGGCAGGTGGACGCTGAGGAACTCGCCCACGGCCGCCACGGCCTGGGTGACGTAGGGCTCCGCGTCGTAGAGGTCGACGTGCTGTTTCGCGTCGAGCCAGACCAGCTTGCGCGGTTCTGACAGCCGGGCGTGCACCTCGTGCGCGCCCTCGGGCGCGCAGTAGGCGTCGACCACGCCGTGCACCAGGAGCGCCGGCTTCGGCGACAGGAAGTCGGCGCCCATCATGTTGTCCATCGTGATCAGCTCGCGCAACGAGGCCCTCGTCACCTCGTTGACCCAGCCGGGGGTCTCGCCTCGGGCGGTGCCGTAGTACTCGAACGGCTCGTCGCCGGCCATCGCGGCGTCGGGGCCGCCGACCGCCGGCACGTATTCGGGCCGCGCCCCGAGGTCCTGCCGCTCCAGCGCCTCGGTGAACGACTTCAGCGCGCCCGGCCACCAGTCGCCGGTCCGCATCGTGTAGGGGCTGTTGTAGCCGCCCGCGATGCCGACGAAGACCCTCACCCGGGGGTCGAAGGCGGCGAACTTCAGCGCGTAGCCGCCGCCGAGGCAGATGCCGACCGCCCCGACCGCGTCCGTCCGCACCTCGGGGCGCGACCGCACGTAGCTCACGGCGGCGCGCAGGTCTTCGAGCTTGCCCTGCGGGTCTTCGTGGCGCCGGGGCTGGCCGTCGGACTCACCCCAGTTGCGGTGGTCGAAGGCCAGCGTGACGTAGCCGAGCTCGGTGAGGCGGGCGGCGTACAGGCCGGTGACCTGTTCTTTCACGCCCGTGAAGGGGCCGGTGAAGACGAGCGCCGGGTGGGGCCCCGGGCCCGTCGGCACCCTCAGCTCGCCGGCGAGCCGGAGGGTGCCTGCGGTGAACTCGACTCTCATTCCCTCAGTGTTGACGTAAAGATCTCATGAGTCGAATCCCAGCCCGAGCCGGTCGAGGGTGCGCAACCACATGTTGCGGCGGCCGCCGTTCGCGTCGGCCTGGGCCAGCGACCACCGGGTCAGCTGGATCACCCCCGACCTGACGGGCTCGGGCGGGAACGGCACCGGCTTCTGGCGCACCATGTGGAGCCGGGTGCGCTCGGTGTCGCGTCCGTCGAGCAGGTCGAGCATGACGTTGGCGCCGAAGCGGGTGGCCGCCACCCCGAGGCCGGTGTAGCCGACCGCGTAGGCGAGACGGGTGCCGTAGCCGGTGCCGAAGAACGCCGAGAAGCGGCTGCACGTGTCGATCACGCCGCCCCACTTGTGGGAGAACCGCACGTCCTCCAGCTGGGGGAAGGTCTCGTAGAAGTGCTCGGCCAGGGTGTGGAAGGTGGTGTCGCGCTGGTCGTAGGTCGGCCTGACCCGGCCGCCGTTGTAGTAGACCGCGTCGTAGCCGCCCCACAGGATGCTGTTGTCGTCGGTCAGCCGGTAGTAGTGGAACTGGTTGGCCGAGTCGCCCATGCCCTGCCGGTTGCGCCAGCCGATCGAGTCGAGCTGCGCCTCGGTGAGGGGCTCGGTCATCAGGGCGTAGTCGTAGACGGGGACGACGTAGTACTTGAGCCGCCGCAGCAGGGGCGAGAAGACGCCGGTGCCCAGGGCGACCCGGCGGGCGCGGACGGTGCCGTACATCGACTTGAGCTGGAGCGAGGGGCCGAGCGAGGAGATCTCGCGGACCGGCGAGTGCTCGTACATGCGCACCCCGAGCTTGAGGCACGCCTGGCGCAGGCCCCAGGCGAGCCGGGCCGGGTCGATCATGGCGCACTCGCCACGTTCCCAGACGCCGGCGATGTAGGTCGGGGAGTTGACCTCGGCGCGCACCTCGTCCTGGTCGAGGTACTGGATGTCCATGCCGAGCTCGCGGCCGATCGTGTGCATCTCGCGCATCTCGTCGATCTGCCACTGCTCGGTGGCGACGTTCATCTCGCCGGTGCGCTCGAAGGAGCAGTCGATGCCGTAGCGCTTGATCGTCTCTTCGATCTCGTTGAAGTTCTCGATGCCCATGCGGTGCAGGTCGGCGATCTCGTAGGGCCACCGTTCCAGCCCGTTGCCCAGCCCGTGGGTCAGGCTCGCGTGGCAGAAGCCGCCGTTGCGGCCGGTGGCGGCCCATCCGACCGTCTGGCCCTCCAGCAGGACCACATCGCGCCGGGGGTCGCGCTCCTTGGCCAGCAGGGCCGTCCACAACCCGGAGAAGCCGCCTCCGACGATGGCCAGGTCGGCGGTGGTGTGGCCGAACAGACGCGGCAGCGTCTCGGGCTCCAGGGGGTCTTCGTGCAGCCAGTAGGGCTTGCGCTCGGCGTCGGCGAGCGCGCGTCGGGGATCCATCAGAAATCTCCGATTTGACCGGCATTATTATTTGAGAGGGGAATTGAGTAGATAAGGGCCGTCAAGGCCGCGGAATGCAGAAGGTTGCCCGATCTGCACATCGAAATTCTCCATTCATCGGCGCATATGATGTGCGGCGGCGTTCAATGATCCTGTGACTTGTCAGGTGCGAAGTCGTCCGAGCGCCGAAGGCGGGGCCGTTGCGTAGGTCCTACGTGTTCCGGCTGCGACCCACCCGTCGCCAGGAGATCGCTCTCGCCGCTTGTCTCGCCGACCACCGCGAGCTGTACAACGGGGCCTTGGAGCACCGGCGCACCACCTACCGCACGGCGGGAGTGATCGTCCGGTACGGCGATCAGTCGGCGGAGTTGAAGAGCATCCGAGCCGATGACCCTGATGGTCAGGCACGTTGGTCGTTCTCTTCGCAGCAAGCCACGCTGCGTCGGCTGGACAGGGCGTTCGCCGCGTTCTTCACCCGGATTCGCACAGGCCGTACGCCTGGATTCCCGCGCTTCAAGGGACCGGGCCGGTTCGACACGGTGGAGTGGCCCAAGGACGGTGACGGTTGCCGATGGAATTCGCAGCCCGACCATCCGACCGCCACCTATGTACGGTTCCAGGGCGTCGGGCACATCCGCGTCCATCAGCACCGGCGCGTGTCCGGCACCGTGAAGACGATCAGCGTCAAGCGGGCGGGCTCCCGCTGGTTCGTCGTGCTCTCCTGCGACGACGTCCCCGCCAGGCCGCTGCCCCGGACCGACGCCATGATCGGCATCGACATGGGTGTCGCCTCGTTCGTCACCACCAGCGAGGGGACGCACGTCGCGAATCCCCGTCACCTTCTCGCCGGTGCGGGCCGCCTTGCCTGCGCTCAACGGAGTCTGGCCCGCAAGAAGCGCGGATCGAACCGCAGGCGCAAGGCCGTGGCGCGGGTCGCGGCCATACACGGGAAGATCCGCCGCCAACGCTTGGACGGCGCCCACAAGACGGCGTGCGGGCTGGTCCGCGGCTTCGACGTCATCGTCCATGAGGCGCTTCAGGTCACGAAGATGACCAGACGCGCCAGCCCCATACCGGACGGCGGGGGCGGATTCTCGCCCAATGGAGCGGCTGCGAATTCCGGGCTCAACAAGAGCATTCTCGACGCGGGTTGGGGGGTGTTCCTGACGATCCTGTCGCACAAGGCTGAAAGCGCCGGTCGAGAGCTGATCGCGGTGAATCCCGCCAACACCTCCCGCACCTGTGCCCGATGCGGGCATTGCGCGGCGGGCAACCGTGTCTCCCAAGCCGAGTTCCGATGCGGAGCGTGCGGCCATGTGGCGCACGCGGACGTGAACGCGGCCCAGAACATCTTGCGGGCAGGGCTTGCCCTTCGCGGAGCTGTCGCGGCTTAGCGAGAAGCCGTCGTCTTCGGGCGTCGGAGGAGTCACCATCGCCTCAGCACGGGTTCGTCACCGGCGGGGATTCCGACGATTTTTCTGGTACGCCTCATCATCCAAGGTCTCTTTTTCGGAGGTACAGGAAATCCCGGCATGCCGGAACGGCAAGCCGGTAAGGAGGAAACGCCTGATGGCCCCGGAGCACGGCTCGACGGGGCTCAAGAGATCAGATCAGGTGGGGGCGGCGGACACGCCGGGCTTGCGCCGGTCGAGGGGCGACGCGGCGCGAGCGGAGTGGAGCGGGCACTTGCCCTTCGCGGTGCTAGGAGTGCGGCTGTGCGAGAGGCTCACACATTTCACGTCCCTTAGTGGGTCGTCTTCCTGCGGGCGGATATGGCATTGGCGACGGCGAGCAGGACGCCGATACCAAAGATAAGGGTTCCCATGACGTTCACCTGCGGCGGGATGCCGACTTTCACGGCGCCCACGATCCACAGGGGGAACGTCTGGGTCGAGCCGTTGACGAAGCTCGTCACGACGTAGTCGTCGATCGACAGGGCGAAGGCGAGCATCGCGCCCGCCGCCACGCCCGGCATGATCGACGGAAGGGTGACCAGGCGGAACGTGGTCCACGTCCCGGCGCCCAGGTCGCGGGCGGCCTCCTCCAGCGAGGGGTCGAGGCCGACCACCCTCGCCCGGACCGTCACGACGACGAACGCGAGCGAGAAGAGGGTGTGCGCGATGATGATCGTGATGTGGCCGCGCGGGGCGTTGCCCGACACGAACAGCGACAACAACGAGGCGCCCATGACGAGCTCGGGCGTCGAGATCGCGGCGAAGATGAGGAAGTTGGTGACGCCCTTGCCGCGGAAGCGGTAGCGGCCGACGGCCAGGCCGAGCAGGGTGCCGAGCACGGTCGCGAAAACGGTGCTGACCACCGCGATGATCAGGGAGTTGACCAGCGCCTCGGTGAGCCCGTCGATGGCGAACAGCTGCTGGTACCACTTGAACGTGAAACCCTGCCACGAGGTGTTCGACTTCGACTGCTTGTCGTTGAAGCCGAACAGGACCATCACGGCGATGGGCGAGGCCAGCCACAGGATGATCAGCCACGTGTAGAGGTAGAGAGCGCGGTCTCCGAGTTTGCCCCTCATCTGGCCGCCGCCTCCAGGACGTTCTCGGTGCCGAGGGCACGCGCGTAGATGAAGATGCCGATCAGCAGCACGGCCATCAGGGTGAACGAGATCGCCGACGCGGTCGGGTAGTCGTTGTTGACCAGGTATTCGGTCTGCACGATGTTGCCGATCATCGTGTTGCTGGTGCCGCCCAGCACCTGGGCGTTGATCGGGTCGGCCGTGGCCGGCACGAACGTCATCAGCACGCCGGCGAACACGCCCGGCAGCGACAGCGGCAGCACGACCCGGCGGAAGGTCGACAGGCGCGAGGCGTACAGGTCGTAGGACGCCTCGATGACCCGGGGGTCGACGCGCTCCAGCGCCACGTAGATCGGCAGGATCATGAACGGCAGGAAGTTGTAGACCAGGCCGCCGATGACCGCCACCGTCGTGGCCAGCACGTGGAAGTCCTGCGGCAGCACCCCCCAGCCCTTCAGCGTGCCGAGCAGGATGCCGTCGTCGGCCAGCAGGAAGCCCCACGAGATCGTCCGCAGCACGAACGACACGAAGAAGGGCAGCAGCAGGAGGAACAGGAACATGGACTTGCGGTGCCCGGCCTTGAAGGCGATCCAGTACGCCACCGGATAGCCGAGCACCAGCATGATCACGGTCGCGACGCCGCCGTACACCAGCGAGCGCACGAGCTGCGTGCTGTACTTGGCGATCGCGTCCGAGTAGTTGGAGACGCTGAACGTCTGGGTGAACCCGTCGATGAGGTTGCCCGTGGTCAGCGACACCGAGGCCATGGCGGCGATGGGCACCACCAGGAAGATGGCGAGCCACAGCCACGCGGGCAGGGCCAGCCAGTAAGGCGTCCAGCGTCTCATTCGATCAGCCCTGGGTGATGGTCTGGAAGAGGCCGTTGTAGACCGGCTCCTCGGCGTTGGTGAGGGTGCGGTAGGGCCGCAGCTTGGCGTAGTCGGCCTCGGTCGGGAAGATCAGCGAGCTCTCGGCCAGGGCCTTGGAGTCCTCGTCGCTCTTGCCGGCCAGGATCTGCTGCACGCCGTTCACCGGGGTGACGTACTGGATGTAGGCGGTGAGCTCGGCGGCGATCTCCGGCTTGTACAGGAAGTCCATCAGCATCAGCGCGTCGACCGGGTTGGCGGCGCCCTTCGGGATGGCCATGTTGTCGATCCAGATCGTGCCGCCCTCCTGGGGCACCACGAACTTGACCGGCTCCCCGGCCAGCTGCCGCTGGAACACGTCGCCCGACCACGCCTGGCTCAGCCACACGTCGCCCTTGGCGACGGCGTCGATGTAGTCCTGGGCGTAGTACTTGCGCACGATGCCCTGGTCGCGCTGCTCCTTGAGCTTGGCGGCGGCCTTCTCCCAGTCGGCCTGGGTCGACTTGTCGGGGTCGACGCCGACGGCGAACATGCCGAAGTTGCCAACCTCCTGGGCGTCGGCCATCATGCCGACCTTGCCCTCGTACTTCTTGTCGAACAGCGACTGGATGCTGGTGATGTCCTCGTCGACGTACTTGGTGTTGTACGCGATGCCCGTCACGCCCGCCTGGTAGGGGATCGTGTAGGTGTTGTTCGCGTCGTAGGCCGGGTTCTTGTACGACGCCCCGGCATTGGCCGCGAAGTTGGGCAGCTGCTTGTGGTCGAGCGCGGTCAGGTAGCCGAGCTGGATCATCTTGCCGAGCTGGAGACCGTTGGTCATCACGATGATGTCGTAGCCGAGCGGCTGCCCGGCCCGCAGCTGCGGCTCCGACTTGCCGAAGAACTCGGCGTTCTCCTGGATGACTTCCTTGTACTCGTACGAGATGCCGGTCGCCTGCTGGAACTGCTTCAGCGGGGCCTGGTCCTCGGGCATGTACTCGGGCCAGTTGGCGAAGACGACCCGGCCGTTCTTCTTCTGCGTCGACCAGAAGTCGGCGACGGCGCTGGGAGAGGGCGCCGCCGCCTTCTGGCCCTGCACGCCGCAGGCGGCCAGGGCGAGCCCGGCGGCCGAGTATCCGGCGAAGCGGAGGGCGTCACGGCGGGAGTATCGGGACTGCGTCAGACCGCGCAGGAGGGGATTGTTCATCAAAGCTCCGAGGGGGTTTCTATCTGGACGTTCCTGAAGTTATCCGCAAAATTCCCCCGGTCACGACAGCGTGTACGAGTGCTGCGGGCGCCACGACAACCACACCGTGTCCCCGCGTTCGGCCGTCGTCGAGCTGTCGATGGCGTTCTGCTGGAAGACGGTGATCTCCGTGCCGTCGGCCAGCGCCACCGCGTAGCTGTTGTAGGTGCCGAGATAGGTGAGCTCGCCCACGGTGCCCTGCACCATGCTCAGCCCCGCCTCCGGCCGCTCGGTCGAGATGGTGATCTTCTCCGGCCGCACGGTCAGGTCGACGGTGTCCCCCGCCGCCGCCTGCCCGGGTACCAGGATGCGGTCGTGCTCGCCCAGCCGGACCACCAGCAGGTCGCCGTCGACGGCGTCCACGGTGCCCGAGAGCAGGTTCGAGGTCCCGATGAAGCCGGCCACGAACTTCGAGGCCGGCCGCTCGTAGATCTCCCTGGGGTCGGCCAGCTGCTCCACCAGGCCGTCGTTCATGACGGCGATCCGGTCGCTCATGGTGAGCGCCTCGGACTGGTCGTGGGTGACGTACACGAAGGTGATGCCGACCTCGCGCTGGATGCGCTTGAGCTCGGTCTGCATCTGCTGGCGCAGCTTCAGGTCGAGCGCGCCAAGCGGCTCGTCGAGCAGCAGCGCCCGGGGCCGGTTGACCAGCGCGCGGGCCAGCGCCACCCGCTGCTGCTGGCCGCCGGACATCTCGCGCGGACGCCGCTTCTCGCGGCCCGTGAGGTCGACGATCTCCAGGATGTCGCCCACCCGCTGCTTGATCTCGGCCTCGGCCACCTTCTTGCGGCGCAGCCCGAACGCGACGTTCTCCCACACGTTCATGTGCGGGAACAGCGCGTACGACTGGAAGACCATGTTGATGTCGCGCTTGTTGGGCGGGACGTTGGTGACGTCCTGCCCGAGGAGTTTGACGAGGCCCTTGGTGGGCTCCTCGAACCCCGCGATCATGCGCATCGTCGTCGTCTTGCCGCAGCCGGACGGGCCGAGGAGGGAGAAGAACTCGCCCTCCCCGATCGTCAGGCTGACACCCTTTACCGCCTGAACCGTCTCGCCGTGCGCGAGGTATTCCTTGACGACGCCGTCAAGCTCGATGGCGGGGACATCCTCGGGCATATCACCTCTCGCTTACCTAGTCGCCGATGTAGTGCATGACGTGCTTCACGCGGGTGTAGTCGTGCAGGCCGAAGACCGACAGGTCCTTGCCGTACCCGGAGTGCTTGAAGCCGCCGTGGGGCATCTCCGACACGAACGGGATGTGCGTGTTGACCCACACGACCCCGAAGTCGAGCCGCTTCGACATGCGCATCGCGCGGCCGTGGTCGGACGTCCAGACGGAGCTCGACAGGCCGTACTGCACGCCGTTGGCCTTGGCCAGGGCGTCGGCCTCGTCGGTGAAGGTCTGCACGGTGATGACCGGGCCGAAGACCTCGGTCTGGATCATCTCGTCGTCCTGCTTCAGGCCGTCGACCACGGTCGGGGCGAAGAAGTAGCCCGCCTCGCCGACCTGCTCGCCGCCGGTGAGCACGGTGGCGTGCTCGGGGAGGCGCTCGAAGAAGCCCCGCACCCGGGCCAGCTGGTTCGGGTTGTTGAGCGGGCCGTAGAAGGCGTCGTCGCCGGTGCCGGTGACGGTCGCGGCGGCGGCCTCCTTGAGGGCCTGCGCGAACTCGGCGTGGATCGACTCCTGGACGAGCACGCGGCAGGCCGCGGTGCAGTCCTGCCCGGCGTTGTAGAGGCCCGCGCCGGCGATGGCCTCGGCGGCGGCCTTGACGTCCTTGATGTCGTCGAAGACCACGACCGGGGCCTTGCCGCCCAGCTCCAGGTGGACGCGCTTGAGGTCGTCGGCCGCGCTCTTGGCGACGGCCATGCCCGCGCCGACCGAGCCGGTGATGGCGACCATCGAGGCGGTCGGGTGGGCGATGACCAGCGAACCGGTCTCGCGGTCGCCGGTGACGACGTTGAACACGCCGGCCGGCAGGACGTCGCCGATGATCTCGGCCAGCTTGACGGTGGAGACCGGGGTGGTGTCCGACGGCTTGAGCACGATCGTGTTGCCCGCGGCCAGCGCCGGGGCGATCTTCCACACGGCCATCATCATCGGGTAGTTCCACGGCGTGACCTGGCCGATGACCCCGACCGGCTCGTGCCGGATGACCGAGGTGTGGTCGGCGAGGAACTCGCCCGCCGTCGGGCCCTCCAGGGTGCGCGCCGCTCCCGCGAAGAAGCGGAAGTGGTCGGCGGCGACCGGGGTCTCGTCCTCGCTCATGCGGGCGTAGGGCTTGCCGGTGTTGCGGCACTCGGCCTGGTTGATCTCGTCCGCGCGCGCCTCGATGGCGTCGGCTATCTTCAACAGCAGGTTCGCGCGCTCACCCGGAGTCGTCTGTCCCCAGGTCTCGAAAGCCGCCGCGGCGGCCTCGTAGGCCGCGTCGACGTCCTCCTGTCCCGACAGGGGGGCCTGCGCGTAGACCTCGCCGGTGCTCGGATCGACCACGTCGGAGAAGCGTCCGCTCCTGGCGTCGACGAACTTCCCGTTGATGTAGTTCTGCAGGCGGGTGGTCACTTCGACCTCCTGTGAAGGTGTTCAAAGTTGTCGCGACTCTGACAGACATATCAGACAACGACAAGGGATTTCGTAGCGAAAGATATCAAATTGCTACGGAATCGCTTGACAAGGGACGCTGAACTGACAACATGTCGCACCTAGGCGGCAACCTGTCGGAAACATGAAGGGCTTATGCGGGGATGACCACGCCGAGAGTTCGGACCACCAGGAACGGCCCCGTGGTGCTCGACGAGATCTCCAAGCAGATCGTCGAGCAACTGCAGGCCGACGGCCGCAAGCCGTACGCCGCCATCGGGAAGGCCGTCGGGCTCTCCGAGGCCGCCGTCCGCCAGCGCGTCCAGCGCCTGCTCGACGCCGGGGTCATGCAGATCGTGGCGGTCACCGACCCTCTCACTCTCGGGTTCCCCCGGCAGGCCATGATCGGCATCAAGTGCGAAGGCGACCTGGAGGCCGTCGCCGACGAGCTCGGCTCGATCGAGGAGGTCGACTACGTCGTCCTGACGGCCGGCTCGCTCGACATCATGGTCGAGGTCGTGTGTGAGGGAGATCAACACCTCCTGGAAATTCTCGGCAAAATCCGGGCGATCCCCGCGGTCAGGGCCACCGAGACCTTTGTCTACCTGAAGCTGCACAAACAAACGTACAGCTGGGGCACACACTGACCGTCCACAGCAACCTCTAAGCTTCGAGGTTCCCGTCACGGCGGCGCTGTCCGAGTCTTCCTGTGGGGCGAGAAACGCCCCGCGAACAGAGGAGACGGGATCATGAAGCCCAGAACGACGACCGCGCTCGCCGCCGCCTCCCTCCTGGCCACGATGGGCCTCGCGACCCCCGCGCAGGCCGCCGTCGCGGTCGACTGCAGCGGGATGATCAACCCGGCCGGCGCCACCGGCTACGAGGAGGAGACCCGGACCCTGCCCGACCGCCGGTACATCGCGGTGAAGTCGGCCCGGATCAACGGCGTGCAGTACGGATACGCCTGGGTCAGCAGGTCCTACAGCGGCGAGAACATCTGGCTCGACGTCTCCGGCGACAGCATGGCCAACTGGAAGCAGTGCGACCTGCGCACCCTCTCGTCGACGGGCCGCAACTACGGCCAGGCCAAGAAGACCTACGCCAGCAACGAGGTCTGCTTCCGCGCCGGCTACCGCTACGGCGGCACCACCTACCTCACCCCCTGGTGGTGCTGACGACGCCTGAAAGGCGTCTGTGCGGGTAGCGACGGCGGCCATGAGCAGCATGCCCGCGTTCAAGGTCGCCCAGTTACCCGAGCCCCAGCCGCTCCGCCGCGTTCTCGGTCCCGGGGTCATCGCGGCCGGGGTCGGGCTCGCCTCCGGCGAGTTCGTCATCTGGCCCTACATCTCCGCCAACGTCGGCCTGGTCTTCCTGTGGGCGGCCGTCGTCGGGGTGGTGGCGCAGTTCTTCCTGAACATGGAGATCGAGCGCTACACCCTGGCCACCGGGGAGACCGCGCTCACCGGGTTCTCGCGGCTGGGGCGGCACTGGGGCGTCGTGTTCGCCCTGATGGCGCTGCTGGCCAACATCTGGCCGGGCTGGGCGACCTCGTCGGCCACCGTGTTCACCTACGCGGTCGGGCAGGGGAACGTCACCGTCATCGCGGTCATCGAGCTCGTCATCATCGGGATCGCGCTGACCCTCTCCCCCGTGGTCTACCGGACCGTCGAGGCGACCCAGTTCGTCAAGGTCGCGGCGGTGCTGGTCTTCCTGGTCGTCGCGCTGTTCGTGGCGATCTCGGGAGAGGCGTACCGGGGACTGGGCGAGGCGGTCACGAACATCGGCACGGTGCCCAGCCAGCTGGGCACGGCGCTGGTGCTCGGCGCGCTGGCCTTCGCGGGGGCGGGCGGCGGGCAGAACCTCGTCCAGAGCAACTGGATCAGGGACAAGAACATGGGCATGGGCGCCCGGATCCCCCGGCTGGTCTCGCCGGTCACCGGTGAGGACCAGGCCGCGCCCGCGACCGGCTACACCTTCGAGCCGACCGAGGAGAACCTCTCGCGGTGGCGGGGGTGGTGGCGGGTCGCCAACATCGAGCAGCTCATCTCGTTCGTGGCGATCACCATCTTCACGATCTTCCTGATGTCGATGCTGGCCTACTCGACCGTGTTCGGCTCGGGCGCCACCAACGACATCACCTTCCTCCAGGCCGAGGGCGAGGTGCTCAACCAGCGGCTCAGCTGGTTCGGCACGTTCTTCTGGGCCATCGGCGCGTTGTCGTTGTTCGCCGCCGCGATGGGCATCTGCGACTACGTCGGGCGCATGGTCGCCGACGTGGTGAAGACCGTCTACCTGCCGGCCTCGGCGCGGTGGACGGAGAGCCGGATCTACTCGATCGTCGTCTGGTTCATCGTGGTCTTCGGGATCCTGATGCTGACGATCGGGTTCGACCAGCCGATCACGCTGCTGGTGATCTCCTCCAGCGTGGGCGGGATCATGATGTTCGTCTACTCGGCGCTGCTGGCGGTCCTGAACAGGAAGATGTTGCCGCAGGCGATCAAGATCCGCGGCTACCGGATGGTCGCGGTGCTGCTGACCTTCGCCTTCTTCGGGTTCTTCTCCGTGCTGACGCTGATCGAGCAGGTCGGCAAACTCGTGTGAAGGGCGGGCCGCGTCACGGCCCGCCCGCAGGTCACAGGGACGGCTTCTTCGCCTCGTAGAGCCACTTCTTGAAGAGCGGGCCGAGGTCCTTGCCGCTGAGCTCCTCGGCGAGCGCGACGAAGTCCTTCGTGATCGCGGTCTCGTGCCGGTTGCGGGCCGCCCACTCCTTCAGCAGGTCGAAGAAGGTCTCATCGCCGATCTCGGTGCGCAGGGCGTGCACGGTCATCGCGCCGCGCAGGTAGATCGCCTCGAAGTCGAACATGTTGTTCTTGCCGGGGCTGCCGGTCTTGACGTCCCAGAACGCGCCGGTGCTCTTGTAGTACTTGTCGAAGGTCGTCTGCGCCTTCGGGCCGTTGTGGGTCTCCTCGTAGAGCCACTCGGCGTAGCTGGCCAGGCCCTCGTTCAGCCAGATGTCGTTCCACGACTCCAGGCCGACGCTGTTGCCGAACCACTGGTGCGCGATCTCGTGGACGATCAGCAGGTCGTCGCTCGCGTCGCCGTCGTAGACCGGGCGGCCCTGCGTCTCCAGGGCGTAGTGGACGTCGAGCTTGTCGGCGATGCCGCCGGTCGAGCCGAACGGGTAGGGGCCGAAGTGCTCGACGCCCCACTTGGTCGCCTCGGCGGTCTCCTTGTGGAGGTGCTTGGAGGTCTTGGCCAGCGCCGGGTCGTAGGCGGTGATGTTCGGCACGCCGGCCGCGGTGCCCTCGCTGACCTTGTACTTGCCGATGGCGATCATGGCGAGGTAGGGGGCCATGGGCTGCTTCATCCGCCAGCGGGAGACGACGTAGCCCTTCTTGACCCGGACGATGCCGGAGTTCTGCGGCTCGCCGTTGGCCAGCACGGTCACGCCGACGGGGGCGCTGATCTCGTACGAGAACGTCGCCTTGTCGCGGGGGGTGTCGTTGGCGGGGAACCAGGTGCGGGCGCCGTCGGGCTGGGAGACGACGACGGCGCCGTCCTTGGTGCGGATGAAGCCGGTGACGCCGAGTTCGTCGTCGTCGACGGGCTTGGGCACGCCGTCGTACTCGACGACGACCGTGAACGCGGCCTCGTCGTCGATGCCCTTCTTCGGCGTGACGGTGAGCTCCTGGCCCTTGCGGGACCATTTGGCCTTCTTGCCGTCGACCGTGACCGACCGGACGGTGAGCCCCGACAGGTCGAGGTTGAAGCGCGACAGGCCCTTGGTGGCCTTGGCGGTGATGGTGGCGGTGGAGTCGAGTTTCCCGGACCTGGGGGTGTAGCGCAGCTTCAGGTCGTAGTGCTGGACGTCGTAGCCGCCGTTGCCGGCGTGCGGAAAGTAGGGGTCGCCCACACCGGAGGAGCCCGGGGAATGAGCGTCGGCCCATGCCGGGGCTGAGGGGGCGACTAACGCGGCGACCGCGAGCAGCGCCGCGCCGGAGATTCGTGTGCGAAGCATGCCGCACATTATCGAGATGAATCCGGCAAGGGACACAATCAACCTAATATCGGTGAAGTGCGTGCGACCAACGTCTCCTTCCGTTACCGGCGGGGCGATCCCTGGGTGCTCTCCGACGCCTCCCTCGACCTCGCCCCCGGCGCGGTGGCCGAGATCACCGGGCCCAACGGCACCGGAAAGTCGACGCTGCTGCGGCTGCTCGCCGGCCTGTTGCGGCCGGTCAAAGGGCGGATCGACGAACGTCCGGCGGTCATCGGCTACGCCCCCGAACGGTTCCCCTCGGCCCAGCCGTTCACCGTGGCGGGTTACCTGCGGCACATGGCGGCGGTCCGCCGGGTGGACGTGCCCGAGGAGCTGACCGCGCGGCTCGGCATGGACCACCTGCTGGGCCAGCGGCTGCCCGACCTGTCGAAGGGCAGCGCCCACAAGGTCGGCCTCGCCCAGGCCCTCGCCGGGGAACCGGGGCTGCTGATCCTCGACGAGCCGTTCGCCGGGCTCGACGTGACGGCCCGCGCCGAACTGGCGCTGATCGTCGCCGAGGTCGCCGCGCGGGGCGGCATCGTGGTCGCCAGCGACCACCAGGGCGACCTGCGGACGGTGCCGGGCGTGACCCGCCACGAGGTCCGCGACGGAAAGATCACCCAGGTCGCCCGGGTCGTCGAGGACGATCCCCTGACCACCCTGACGATCAAACTGCCGCAGTCGAAGGCGGACGCGCTGGCGGCCCGGCTGCGGGCGGAAGGCCACGAGGTGTCATGATCCCCCTGGTCACGTTCCGGCTCTCGGGCTACGTGCGCTCGCACCGGATCTTCCAGCCCCTGCTCGGGCTGCTCGCCGTGTTGTCGGTCATCTACGCCACCGGGGTGCCCGCGGGCGGGGAACTGCCCAGCTACTCCGACTCGGCCGGCATCCTGATGCTGGTCTTCGCCTGGGGGGCCCGGGGCCTGCTCGACAACGAGCCCGACGAGCAGCGCCTCATCGCGATCACCGCCGTGGGCCGCCGTCGCGAGCTCGTGGCCGGGCTGCTCGCCGCGCTGGCGTTCACCGGGGCGCTGGCCCTGGTCGCCCTGGTCTTCCCGCTGGTCGTCGGCTTCGCCGAGACCCCCGGCGCGGCCGACGTCGGCTACGGCGCCGGGCTGCACCTGCTGGCCGTGCTCGCCGGCACCACCCTGGGCGCGCTGACGAGCCGCCCGGTGCTGGCCTCCCCCGCCGCCTCGGCGGCCGTGCTGGTCGGCGGATACATGGCGATCCTGCTGCTCAGCTCGGCCGGCCCGTGGGCGTCGGTGCCGGTCTTGGACTGGATGAACGCCGCCCACCACCACGAACTGCCCGAACGGGCGGCGGTGATCGCCGCCTCGGCCGTGGCGTGGAGCGTCGCCGGGCTCGCCGGTTACGCGGCGGTGCGCCGGGTCAGGGGTTAGCCGCGGCGAGCTGGCCGCAGGCGCCGTCGATCTCGCGCCCCCGGGTGTCGCGAACCGTCACCGCGACCCCGTGGGACTCCAGCCGGCGGACGAAGGCCCGTTCGTCCTCCGGCCGGGAGGCCGTCCACTTCGAACCCGGGGTCGGGTTCAGCGGGATCAGGTTGACGTGCACCAGCTTGCCCTTGAGCAGCTTGCCGAGCAGGTCGGCCCGCCACTCCTGGTCGTTGACGTCCTTGATGAGGGCGTACTCGATCGAGACCCGGCGCTTGGTCTTGGCGGCGTAGTCCCAGGCCGCGCCGAGGACCTCGGCCACCTTCCAGCGGGTGTTGATCGGGACCAGCGTGTCGCGCAGCTCGTCGTCGGGGGCGTGCAGCGAGACGGCCAGCGTCACCGGCAGGCCCTCGTTCGACAACTTTTCGATCGCCGGGACGAGGCCGACCGTGGAGACGGTGACGCCGCGCGCCGAGATGCCCAGGCCCTCGGGCGACGGGTCGACCATGCGGTGGACCGCGCCGATCACGGCCTTGTAGTTGGCCATCGGCTCGCCCATGCCCATGAAGACGATGTTGCTGACCCGCCCGGGACCACCCGGCACCTCGCCCCTGGCCAGCGCCCGCTGCCCGGCGACGACCTGCTCGACGATCTCGGCGGTCGACATGTTGCGGGTCAGCCCGGCCTGGCCGGTCGCGCAGAACGGGCAGTTCATGCCGCACCCGGCCTGCGAGGACACGCACATCGTGACCCGGTCGGGGTAGCGCATCATGACCGACTCGACCAGGGAGCCGTCGAACAGCTTCCAGAGGGTCTTGCGGGTCATGCCGTCGTCGCAGGTGATCTCACGGACCGTGGTCAGCAGCGACGGCAGCAGCTGCCCGAGCGTCTCGCGGGAGGCGGCCGGGAGGTCGGTCATGTCCTCCGGCGACTCGGTCAGCTTGGCGAAGTAGTGGCGCGAGAGCTGGTCGGCCCGGAACGGCTTCTCGCCGAGCTCCGCGACGGCGGCACGGCGCTCGGCCATGGTCAGGTCGGCCAGGTGGCGCTGGGGCTTCGCCCGTCGCGGCGCGACGAACGTGAGCTGACCGGCCTTGGGGGCGGCCTCGGACATAACGAACCCTCACGATCTCAAAACGACGACTGCTCTTACGGCCGGGCGGCACCGGGCTTAGAGTCCTGATCTGGGAGGTCAGGCGTGGACAGCACCATCGTGCTCACCAGCACCAATCCCTACGGGAGCCGCACCCTTACCGTCGAGCGCGATCAGGTGTCCTCGGTAGCTTACCTGCGCGACCCGGCCGGATCCGTCCGTGGAGCCGTCTGGCTGGGCAACCACGTGACGGCCCCCATGTCACTCGACCTCGCCCGTCTCAACACCGGACGGCCCCCGGTCATGCCCCGGGCGGGCACCCGCCGCCCTTTCGGCACCGCCCATCTCGACGCCTCCCGGCTGCGCGTGTTGTGGTTCGAGGAGGGTGACGGCGTCGCCCTCTACGACGACGAGGGCCTGCTGGCCGTGATCCCCGGCTGGGCCGATCTGGAACGTGGCATGCCCGGCTACGCCCGCGAGGCCGTCGGCGAATGGCCGTTCGCCTGGGCGTTGTCGGAGGCGCTCGAAGGGCTGAGCCCCCGGGTCGCCAAGGCCGAGGCCTACTGGCAGTGGCGGGCCGGCGAGTCGTCGTGGACGTCGTTCCAGCAGTTCGTGATGGGCCACCTCGACGGACGGCTGGGCCCTCCGGGCCGGTTCTGGGACGCCGGCGGCGGCCTGATGCCCGCCCTCGGGGTCACCGAACGCCCGCCCGCCTACGGCCGCGACTACACGGTCCTGTCGACGGTGGGCATGAGCTGCCAGCGCATGCCCTCGGCCGAGCTCTACGACACCCCGACCCGCGTCGAACTGGCCGTCGCCACCAGGGGCGACCCCCGGTCGGCGGCCCGGCTGTTCCTGTGGCTGGGCCAGTATCCGTGGCGCTCGGTGACCTGGCTCGGCGACGGCCACACGGCCCGCTGGTATCACCAGCCCGGCACGTTCCCGGTCCCCGGCGGCTACGAAGGGGTGATGATGCTGGCCGCCCCGCGCGGCCTGCCCGACCTGTCGGGGTTCCAGGTCGCCGGAGACGTGGTGCGGTGGCTCTGGCTGGTGCCGGTGACCGACGCCGAGCTCAAGGTCGCCGCCGAACGCGGCCACGACGTCATCGCCTCGCGGCTGAGCGCCTACCACCGCATCTGACGGCGCGTCTAGCGGATGAAGGCCGCCAGCAGCAACCAGCAGGGCACCAGGGTGAAGAGCAGGGAGTCGATGCGGTCCATCATGCCGCCGTGGCCCGGCAGCACCGAGCCCATGTCCTTGATCCCGAGGTCGCGCTTGATGACCGACTCGATCAGGTCGCCCACCGTCGCGCAGATCACCACCACGGCCCCGAGCAGCGCGCCCTGCCAGATCTGACCCTTCAGCAACCAGGCGACCAGCCAGCCGCCGACCGCGATGCAGGCGATCGCCGAACCGGCGAAACCCTCCCAGGTCTTCTTCGGGCTGATGATCGACATCTTGTGCCTGCCGAACAGGACCCCGGCGGCGTAACCGCCGATGTCGGAGGAGGCCGTCACGGCCACGAAGATCAGCGCCCGGTTCGCGCCGTCGGGCGGCGCCAGCAGCAGGCCGACGAACCCGGCGAACAGCGCCGGGTAGACCGCCATGAAGACCGTCGCCGTCGCGTCGCGGACGAAGCCGTCGGACCCCTGGAAGAGCCGCCAGCCCAGCACGCCCATGACGGTGATCGCGAAGATGCCGAGGAACACCCCCGGCCCGAAGTAGTAGGCCCCCGAGACCATCGCCGCCATGCCCGCCAGAACGGGGATCAGCGGCACGTGGATGTCGCGGGTGGCCAGCCCCTTCACCAGCTCGTGCATGCCCACGCCCACAGCGGCGATGACGACCACGAGGAACGCGGGCTTGTACAGGTAGAGCGACCCGATGATCACTACTGCCAGCCCGACCGCGGAGACGATCGCCGCCGGCAGGTTCCGGCCGGTACGGCTCCCGCCCGCCGGGGGTGACACCGTTCCGTCCAAGATGTCCTACTCCCTACATGCGCGCGATCCCTGCCCCTTGCGTCGCCGGGGCAAGGATCGCGATGGTGCCGTCAGACTTCGAGCAGCTCGGCTTCCTTGTGCTTGAGCAGTTCGTCGATCTTGGCGACGTGCTTCTGCGTCAGGTCGTCGAGCTCCTTCACCGCGCGGTGGACCTCGTCTTCGCCCGACTCGCCGTCCTTGACCAGCTTGTCGAGGACTTCCTTGGCGTGCCGCCGGATGTTCCGGATGGACACCCGGCTGTTCTCGGCCTTGGTCCGGGCGATCTTGATGTACTCCTTGCGGCGCTCACCCGAGAGCTCGGGGAACACCACGCGGATCACCGAGCCGTCGTTGCCGGGGTTGACCCCCAGGTCGCTGTCGCGGATCGCCTTCTCGATGGCGCTCATCGAGCCCTTGTCGTAGGGGGTGACCAGCACCATGCGCGCCTCGGGCACGTGGAAGGAGGCGAGCTGCTGGACCGGGGTCAGCGACCCGTAGTAGTCAACATTGATCTTGTTGAACATCGCGGGGGTGACCCGGCCGGTGCGGATGGCCGCGAAGTCCTCCTTCGCGACGGTCACCGCCTTGTCCATCTTCTCTTCGGCCTCGAAGAGGGTTTCCTCGATCACTGTTGGCTCCCTATTTCCCTGCCGGACTCACCAGCGTGCCGATCTTCTCTCCGCGGACCGCCCGCAGGATGTTGCCTTCGCCCATCAGCTCGAACACCACGATGGGCAGGCCGTTGTCCTTGCACAGGCTGATGGCCGTGGCGTCCATCACCGCGAGGTCGCGCGTGAGGACCTCGCCGTATTCGAGCCGGTCGAACCGGACCGCGTCGGGGTTCTTCCGGGGGTCGGCGTCGTAGACGCCGTCGACCTGGGTGCCCTTGAGCAGGGCCTCCGCGCCGATCTCCAGCGCGCGCTGGGCGGCGCAGGTGTCGGTGGAGAAGAAGGGCGAGCCCAGCCCGGCCCCGAAGATGACCACACGGCCCTTCTCCAGGTGGCGGATCGCCCGGCGGGGCAGGAACGGCTCGGCGACCTGCTGCATCGTGATGGCGGTCTGCACGCGCGTTTCCACGCCGCGCTTCTCCAGGAAGTCCTGCAGCGCGAGACAGTTGATGACGGTGCCCAGCATGCCCATGTAGTCGGCGCGGGCCCGGTCCATGCCGCGCTCGGACAGCGCGGCGCCCCGGAACATGTTGCCGCCGCCGACGACCACCGAGACCTGGACGCCGTCGCGCACCGCCTCCGCGATCGAGTCGGCGATCTTGGCCACGACGACCGGGTCGATGCCCAGGGAATCTCCACCGGCGAACGCCTCGCCGGAAAGCTTCAGCATGACCCGCTTCCAGCGCAGCGGCCCGTCATACGACGAAGCCGCCGGGGCGGGTTCGGTGTTCTCCTGCACGGCGGCGGCCTCCTCAGTGGATTTCGGGCTGAACAGGTCGTCCCGCATGATTACGGGACGACCTCGGGTGACAGCCCCAGACTATGCCTGGCCGACCTTGAAGCGGGTGAAGGCCAGGACCTTGACGCCGGCCTCGTCCGCGTACTTCTTGATCGACTTCTTGTTGTCCTTCACGAACGCCTGCTGGAGCAGCGTGAAGTCCTTGTACCAGCCGTTGACGCGACCCTCGACGATCTTGGCGATCGCGGGCTCGGGCTTGCCCTCCTCGCGGGTCATCTCCTCGAAGAGCGCGCGCTCCTTCTCGATGACCTCGGCGGGCACGGCGTCGGCGTCGAGGTACTTCGGCGCCATCGCGGCGGCGTGCTGCGCGATGTCCTTGGCGACCTCGGCGTTGGCCGAGTCGAGCTGGACCAGCACGCCCACGGCCGGGGGCAGCTGCGGGTCGGTCTTGTGCATGTAGGCGCCGATGTAGCCGCCTTCGAGCACGGAGAAACGACGGATCTCGATCTTCTCGCCGAGGGCCGCGTTGGCCTCGTCGAGGTGCTCCTTGACGGTCTTGCCGTCGAGCTTGGAGTCGAGCAGCTCGGCCACGTCGGCCGGCTTGGTCTCGAGCACGAACTCGACGATCTGGGCGGCCAGCTCCTGGAAGCGCTCGCCCTTGGCGACGAAGTCGGTCTCGCAGTTGAGCTCGAGCAGGGCCGCGGCGGAGTCGCCGTTCTGCTTGAGGGCGACCAGGCCGTTGGAGGCGGTGCGGGCCTCGCGCTTGCCGACGTCCTTGGCGCCCTTGAGACGCAGGAGCTCGACCGCGCGGTCGAAGTCGCCCTCGGACTCCTCCAGCGCCTTCTTGCAGTCCATCATGCCGGCGGCCGTCAGCTCGCGAAGCCGCTTGACATCGGCCATGTTCACGGAAGCCATTGTCATTTCCTCATGGGTTTCGTCGTGGAGCGGGTGGGCGCGTCACGGTCGACACGCCCACCCGGGAGAGCTTTGGGGAAGGAACTACGCCTGCTTCTCGTCGCCCTCGGCCGGAGCCTCAGCCGGAGCCTCGGCAGCAGCCTCGGCGGCGGGGGCCTCCTCGGCGGCGGCCTCGGCCGGGGCCTCGGCGGCGGGCGTGCCCTCGAGCAGCTCGCGCTCCCACTCGGCCAGCGGCTCGGCCGCGGCCACACCGGCCGGCTTGTCGTCGCCGCCGCGCGAGGCGCCGGCGCGGGTCATGAGACCGTCGGCGACCGCGTCGGCGATCACCCGGGTCAGCAGGCTGACGGCGCGGATGGCGTCGTCGTTGCCCGGGATCGGGTAGTCGACCTCGTCGGGGTCGCAGTTGGTGTCGAGGATCGCGACGACCGGGATGCCGAGCTTCTTGGCCTCGGAGATCCCGATGTGCTCCTTCTTGGTGTCCACGACCCAGACCGCGCTCGGGACGCGGGACATGTCCCGGATGCCGCCGAGGGTGCGCTCGAGCTTCTCCTTCTCACGACGGCGGAGCAGCAGCTCCTTCTTCGTGAGGCCGGAGGCGGCGACGTTCTCGAAGTCGAGCTCCTCGAGCTCCTTCAGGCGCTGGAGCCTCTTGTGGACGGTCGAGAAGTTGGTCAGCATGCCGCCCAGCCAGCGCTGGTTCACGTAGGGCATGCCCACGCGCGCCGCCTGCTCGGCGATCGACTCCTGCGCCTGCTTCTTGGTGCCGATGAACATGATCGTGCCGCCGTGGGCGACCGTCTCCTTGACGAAGTCGTAGGCCCTGTCGATGTAGGACAGCGACTTCTGGAGGTCGATGATGTAGATGCCGTTGCGCTCGGTGAAGATGAAGCGCTTCATCTTCGGGTTCCACCGGCGGGTCTGGTGGCCGAAGTGAACGCCGCTCTCCAGGAGCTGTCGCATGGTGACGACGGGGGTGGCCATGAAATGGTCCTCCACGATCTCGGTTATACGCACGGGCCGGCGGCCCGCGCCCTGACGCCCCGAACCGTTCCAGCCGCCTTACCGGCGGACCGAGAGGACGTTTCGTGAATGGGCGTGCGAATTCGGCCTCAGCTATGGAGACCACCGGACAGTCTACCCGGAACCGGTGGACGACTTGACCTGCCCGCGCACCCCGGGTGGCCGGAGCCGGTCGGGTGGCCGGCCGGGCGGAGCCGTAACGGAAAGAGCTCTTGAGCCGAGACGGCGCGGCGGGATGGCGCCTCGATCAGCCCTGTGACGGCCTCTTGGGGGCGCGCGGGAAGAGCCGGAGCTGGAACTCGGTCACGCGGGCGCCGTTGGGGGTGGTCTCGGGGTCGCGGTCGGTGATCCGGTAGGGGGCGATGAGCTCGTCGATCCGCCCGGCCAGGTCGCGGATCTCGTCGGGATCCATCAGGAGCACCACGTGGGCGAGGCGGGTCGCGTGCCGCCAGTCGGCGGACTCCCGCGACGACTGGGCCAGATACTCCGACAGCCGCCGCGACGCCTCGTCGAGCACCGTCTGGATGACCGCGCCCTGGGCGGCGAGCAACTCGGGGGTGAGTTCGCCGCTTTCGGGGTCTTTCATACCCCAGCCCTTCTGGAGCGCCCGCCACACGCGTTCGCGCCCGTCGCCGCGCGCGGGGGCCGCCTCGATGAGGCCGTGCTTGGCGAGGGTGCGCAGGTGGTAGCTGCACGCGCTCGGCGACAACCCGGCGATCTCGGCGCACTCGGTGGCCGTCGCCGGGCCCTCCTCCTGCAGGCGGCCCAGGATCGCCAGCCTCGCCGGGTGGGCCATCGCGCGCAGCAGCCCGACGTCGTCGGTGACCATCCGATGGCTCGTCATGGGGCTCCACGGTAGGGCGTCGGGAGATATGAAGCATTGCCTTCATAACTCTGAAAGAGTACTTTCATAAATATGATCCCCCTTCGCCGTCAGCGCGACTACCGCCTCCTCTGGTCCGCCCGCGCCGTCACCGAGACGGGCAGCGAGGTGTCCCGGCTGGCCGTCCCGCTCACCGCCGTCACCCTGCTCGCCGCCTCGCCGCTGGAGATGGGCGTGCTCACCGCCGCCGCCTCGCTCCCGTTCCTGTTCGTGGGCCTCCCCGTCGGGGTCTGGGCCGACCGCGTCCGTCGCCGCCGCCCCGTGCTGGTGCTCTGCGAACTGATCTCCGGTACGGCCGTCGCGACCGTCCCCGTCGCCTGGCTGCTCGGCCTGCTGACGGTCACCTGGCTGATCGGCGTGGCCCTGGTGGTCGGCGCCTGCACCGTGACCTTCCGGAACTTCACGATGCCCCACCTGACCAGCGTGGTCGCCGAACCCCAGCGGACCGAGGCCATCGCCGGCATGCAGTCGGTCTTCGCCATCGCCCAGCTCGGCGGCCCCGGCCTGGCGGGCGTCCTGGTGAGCGTGTTGTCGGCGCCCCTGGCCCTGCTGGTGAACGCCGTGACGTTCGTGACCTCGGCCCTGCTGCTGCGCTCGATCCGCGCCGAGGAGCCGGCCCGCCCGGCCTCCCCGAGGCGGTCGCTGCGGCGGGAGATCGCCGAGGGCATGTCGGCGCTGGTCCGCCACCCGGTCCTGCGGGCGCTGGCGCTGTGCGGGATGACGGTCAACCTGTTCGCGGCGGCCCAGCTGGCGGTCTACGTGCTGTACGCCGTCCACGTGCTGGGCCTGCCCGGCGGCCTGGTCGGCATCATGATGATCGGCTTCGGCGCGGGAGGGCTCGTCGGCGCGTTCGCCGCCCCGAAGCTCTCGCGGCGCTTCGGCGGCGGCCCGGTGCTGCTGGGGGCGGTGCTGTTCTTCCCGCTCGGCTTTCTGGTCATGGCGGCCGTGAGCGGGCCCGTGTGGTGGTGCGTGCTGCTGATCGGCACGGCCGAGGCCGTGGTGGGCGTGGCCGTGGTCTGCTTCAGCGTCTGCTCGGGCGCGTTGTCGCTGCGCGAGACGCCCCCCGAGCTCATCGGCCGGGTGAACGCGTCGATCAACTTCCTGACGCAGGGCGCGC
This sequence comes from Herbidospora sakaeratensis, assembly GCF_001570525.1. GTDB lineage: Bacteria > Actinomycetota > Actinomycetes > Streptosporangiales > Streptosporangiaceae > Herbidospora > Herbidospora sakaeratensis. The sequence continues at coordinate 607,035 of NZ_BBXC01000009.1, read as the reverse complement.
TGGGTGTCGGCGGCCTGCTCGGCGGCGTGGCGGGAGAGCTCCTGGGCCTGCGCCCGGCGATGTGGGTGTGCTTCGCCGGCGCGCTGCTGACCATCCCGTGCCTGTGGTTGTCGCCGCTGGCGGGCTTCACCAGGCGGGCTCGTGCTCCCCGGGAAGCGGCGGCGGCGCCCATGTGGGAGGACGCCCGCCGATGAGACCGGGCGGCCGGACGAAGGTGTACCCGTCGCGGGTCTCCAGGAGGTCGTCCACCTCGGGCTCCCCGCCGGGAGGGACGCGACCGAGCGAGTCGAGCCAGTGGGCGGTCGCCGCGAGCGAGAGCGTGGCGTGCCAGGATCCGCCCTCCCGCCCCCGGCGGACGAGCGCCGCGGCCGCCGCGAAGGCGGCCAGATAACCGGTGGCGTGATCGAGGGCCTGACAGGGCAGCGCCCCCGATTCGGCCACGATCCCCGTGGACATCTGCACGAGACTGTCGAACCCGCGCCTCCCGTGCCACGGCCCCGGACCATAGGCGGAGAGGTCGACCACGACGAGCCCCGGCCGCAGCGCCACGAGATCGGTGACGCCGAACCCGAGCCGGTCGAGCGCCCCCGGGCGATAGCCGCGGATGACGACGTCGGCCCCCCTGACGAGCTCCCTGAGCCGGTCGCCCTCGGCGGGCAGATCGACGAGGCACGACCGTTTGCCCGCCGCCGTCTCCAGCACCAGCCCCGGGACCTCGGGGATTCCCGGCCCGCAGACGTGCATGACGTCGGCCCCGCGCGAGGCGAGAAACCGGCCGGCGACAGGCCCGGCGATCACCCTGGTCAGATCGACCACCCGCATCCCCGGCTGACGGGGCGGCGGCCCGGGAAGCCTGTCGAGCGTGATCAGCGGCCGCGCCGCCACCGCCCGGCCCTGGGGGTGGCCGGCCCATTCGCTCCTGCCACGCATCGCGGCCGCGCATCCGCCCGCCCGGGTGACCCGGTCCTCGATCTCTTCGCCGGTACGTCGTCCGCACGCCTCCCCCACCTCCTCCCGGGTGGCGTCCGGAGGCAGCCCGAGAGCTTCCAGCGCCGCGTCTCTGTGGTGGTCGAAGTTGGCGTGGATCCTGACGCGCCCGTCGGCGCAGGCGTAGTCGCCACTGAGCGGAGCCCACAAAGGGATCGGCTCCCCGTCGATGCGGAAGTGCCGCTCACTGCGGAAGGCGACGGCGGCGTGCCTCATGTCGACCTCCGCCCGCCCGCGCTGCCCGGTCAGGACGGCGAGGGCGGCCGTCGCCGCCCCGACACTGGCCGCTGCGGCGGTCCCGATGCGAAAGGGCGAGGGCATGACCGGCTCACGGCCGGTGACAGTGACGTGGCCGAGGTCGACGCCGACGAGCCGCCCCAGGTCATGGATGACGTTCACCGCATCCCCAAGTTATCCACAAGCTCTTCCACAGGCTGATCCCTCAGATCCGGACATACCTCGAACGGTTTTCCACAAGCGGTCGCCGACGGATCGCGGTGCGTATCGATTTCGCCAGGCTGTGGCCCATGTTGTTCCCAGCTTCGATGGCACTCGTGATCGCTGCCCAATGGGGGTGGCCGTTGGCCGGGGCGTCCCGGCCGGTGCGGGTGTTCGCTCCTCCGGCGGAGCGGTGGCTTTCCGGGCATCGCGGGGTCGACCTGCCTGCCGTGACGGGGCAGGAGGTGCTGGCGGCCGGGGAGGGAGTCGTGACGGTGGCGCGGCGGGTGGCGGGGCGGGGGGTGGTGACGGTGACACACGCCAACGGGCTGCGGACTACGTATCTGCCGGTGGACGCGTTGGTTACGGAGGGGCGGCGGGTGCGGGCGGGGGAGGTGCTGGGGACGGTGGGCGGGGCTGAGGGGCACTGTCCGGCTACGTGCCTGCATTGGGGGTTGGTGAGCGGGGAGCTGTATTTGGATCCGCTGCTCTTGCTGGGCTTGGGCCAGGTCAGACTGCTGCCCCTGCCAGAGGACTGATGGGCTGCGCTCACTTGCACACGGCGATCGCCCTGAGCCCGCAGGGCGTGGGCGGGCCCGTGTCCACAAGGTCTTGGTGACTGCGAGGCGGCGACGAGCCAGGCGACACAGCCCAGCCGGGTTGCTTGCGAGCCCGCCAAAGAGCCGCCCGGGCGATAGCGACGCTTGAGGGCAAGGAGGGTTTCGAATCGGCCGGATGGAGCTAGCCAACTGCAGCTCAGCCGGCGGAGACCCGACCGATCGGGGACCAGTCGGCTGGGGACCTGAATGCAGCACCCGACGAGGACAATTCGGCTGGAGACATCCAACAAGACCGACCGAACCAAGACCGACCGAACCGTGGACCGATTCGGGGACCAGCAGAGCGGAGAATCCGGGCGAAACACTCGAGCAGAAACACTCGAGGCAGAACGCGAGCGGAGACACTCGAGGCAAGACCCGCCGACCCAGGCCATACAGGCCGAAACCAGCCGCAGTTTCGCGTCTGTTGCACCGGCACCTACGCCAAACCGCTGCATGCCGTCTAACCGCAGTGCACCGCTGGAGTCGCGCGAAGGCACTTGCCCGCGAGTCTCCCCCTCGCGGACACGGTCCTCCGATCTGACGGACTGGGCAAAGGTGTCTCGCGACGGTATCGAGGTGGCGCAGCCAGATCACCTCGTCCTTCGGCGCTCTGCCCGGTTTGCACCGCCCCCTGGTCCATCCCGCGCTGACTGTCTGGCCGACCTCCAGTGCGGCCTGCGCGACTTCCCCTGGGCCTGCGTCCACCTGCACGATCAATGCTTCGGCAGCATCTCCCGATCAAGCTCGGGGGTGGGCCTGCTGGTAGGCGGCCCTCAGGCGCTCGATCGAGACGTGGGTGTAGATCTGGGTGGTTCCCAGCGACGCGTGGCCGAGTAGTTCCTGCACGCTGCGGAGATCGGCACCGCCCTCCAGAAGATGGGTGGCCGCCGTGTGGCGGAGACCGTGCGGACCCATGTCCGTCACGCCCGCTTCGCCCAAGCGGGCGTGCACGACCCGCCGGACCGCGCTCTGATCGATCCGCCCGCCCTTGACCCCGAGGAAGAGCGCCGGGCCAGAGCGCCCGCAGACGAGGATGGGCCGTCCTCGGACACGCCAGGCGTCCACCGCATCGAGCGCCGGCAGGCCCAGCGGCACGACCCGCTCCCTGCCGCCTTTGCCGAGTACCCGGATGGTCCGCCGCTCCCGATCGACGTCGTCCACGTCGAGTCCGCAGAGTTCACTGACCCGGATGCCGGTGGCGTAGAGCACCTCAAGCAGAGCCTGGTCACGCAGTTCCTTCGCCAAAGTGAGCGGATCGTCTTCGGCCGGTTCCGGCCCCGTCACTCGCCCGTGTGCGGGATCCCGCGCCCTCTCGGTATCCGCGACGGGTGCTCGATCGCGAAGAGCCTTCCAACCCGAGCTCAGGCTTTCACGATCCGGATCAAGCGGAACTTCAGCGGAGTCAAGCGGGACATCTCGGTATCCGGAGTGGCCACGACGAGAATCGTGGGGACCGTCGCCCAGTGGTTCCCCGGCCTCAGCAGCCGAGCAGTTCGGATCCGGCCTATCGAAGACCTGGCCGTAACCATCGTCGGTCTCCCCTCGACGGCCGCCATCTAGAGGCGCGGCACCGCCAAACGCCTTCTCTGAATCGCTGATGCGGGGGTGGGCGACCCCTGGATACCCAGCCGTAGAAACCGAGCCACTTGGTTCCAGCCCGTACAAGACCTGACCGTAACGATCATCGGTCTCCTCCCCCGGGCCTCCGACCGAAGGCAAGCCATCAACAGACGCCTCTGCCGGATTGCTGAGGCAGGGCTGGCCGACCCTTTGATGCTCGGCCGCAGTAACCAAGCCGCTCGGATCTGGCCCATGGAAGACCTGACCGTAACGATCACCGGTCGCCCTCCATTGGCCCCGGCCTGAAGGCACGCCATCACCAGACGCCTGAGCTGGATCGCTGAGGCGCGACTCGTCAACTGATGGTTTGCCGACCTCCTCAGCAGAACTGCTCAGGTCCGGCCTATAGAAGACCCGCCCATGACGATCGCCGGTGTCTCCCCAACGGCCGCCGCCTAGAGGCACGCCATCACCAGACGCCTGTGCCGGATCGTTGAGGCGCGACTCGTCAACTGACGGTTTGCCGACCTCCTCAGCAGAACTGCTCAGGTCCGGCCCATAGAAGACCCGCCCATGACGATCGCCGGTGTCACCCCAACGGCCGCCACCTAGAGGCACGCCACTACCTGACGCCTTTCCTCTACCAGAGAGACCTTCGTCGGAGAGATCTCTGCCGGACAGACCTGGGCCTGGAAGACCCCTGCCGGCCGAATCTCCGCCAGACAGAGCTGCACCAGGTCTCCTGAGGTCCAGCATCCGGATCGCCTCAGCCTGGTCGAGCACCTTCGGCAGAGTCCGCTTGGCCCGGGCCGTGCCGAGCAGGAGGCCCGGATCGGAAGAGAGCCACCCCGCCCTGTGGCAGAACGCCGTGAAAGAACGGACACAGGCCGTGCGCCGGGCCAGGGTCGCCCGGGACTTGCCGGTTTCGTGTTGCTCCCCCAGCCAGTCCCGAAGCACGCCCACGTCGATCAGTTCCACTCGGTCGACGCCCGCGTCGATGAGGTGTTCGGCCAGGGACGCCATGTCGCCCGTGTAAGCCCGTACCGTGTTGGCCGCCAGGCCGCGTTCGACCCGGAGGTGGCGTTCGAAGGCTCGTATCGCGTCCTCAAGATCTCCCGACATATCCGTCTATCTTCCCCTTCCTCGGGCGGTCAGCCGCCAGCCGGATTCCTCCCGCTTCAGGTAGCCGCCGGCTTCCAGGTTGCCCAGGCAGGCCAGGGCCACCGGCAGGGGCAGACCGGCCTTCAGCGCGACCTCGGCCGGTCCGATCACCCCGAGTCCGCCCGGCATCGCGTCGAGGATGCGCTTGGACTCCAGGCTGAGCAGGTCTCGACGGGTGACGGGGCCGCGCGGGATGGGGGCGATGTCGTCTCCGGCCTGGCCGACCTGTTCCAGGATCTCGTCGGCCGACGTCACGCACATGGCTTTTCCGAGACGGATCAGGTTGTTGCAGCCGACCGAGACGTCGCTGGTCACCGGGCCCGGGATGGCCATCAGGTGGCGGTTCAGCTGGAAGGCGTGGTGGGCGGTGTTCAGCGCGCCCGAGCGAGGGGCCGCCTGGACGACCACCGTTCCCCGCGACAGGGCCGCGATGACCCGGTTGCGGACGAGGAAGCGTAACCGCGTCGGGTTCACTCCGGGCGGCGATTCGCTGATCACCAAGCCCTCCTCGCGGATGGCGGCGAACAGGTCCTGGTGGGCCGCCGGGTAGGGGACGTCCACGCCGCAGGCCAGGATCGCGATCGTCGGAGACGGGCCGGCCAGGCAGCCTCGATGGGCGGCGGCGTCGATGCCGTACGCGCCCCCGGAGATCACCGAGTAACCCCGGTCGGACAGGCGGCAGGCCAGTTCGGAGGCCACGTTCACCCCGTAGGCGCTGGCCGCCCGGGCTCCGACCAGCGCGATCGAGCGGGCGCAGGCACGGCGGAGGTCTCCCCGGCCGTCTGCCCACAGGCCGATGGGGCGGGCGTCGCCCAGGTCGTCAAGTTGACTCGGCCAGTCGGGGTCGCCGGGAATGACGAAGCGGTGGCGCGCCAGGTCGTCGTCGGGGTCGCCGGCCGCCAGGGCCCGCGTCCGCCAGGCCGCCGCCCGGCGGTCGTCCACGCCTTCCAGGGTGCCCTTCCGGATTGCGGCCAGGACGGCCTCCGCTCCGTGGGCCGCGATCTGGCGGCCCATGGTCTCGTCGCCGGTCTCGGCGATCCGGGTCAGGGCCGCGCGTGCGGTCCGGTCACCGGTCACAGTTCCTCTCCCATCCACATCGTGAGTGCCAGTGAGATCTCGTCGGCCGACGGCCGGGGACGCCGGCTGATGTCGGCGATCGTCCAGGCCACCCGGAGCACGCGGTCGACCCCCCGGGCGCTGAGGGTGCCCACGTCGACGGCGCGGTGCAGGGGGGCCAGTACGCGATGATCGAGGCGCCAGCCGCCGTGCAGGAGCGACGAGGGGACCTCGGCGTTGAGGCGCCAGGGGGTGCCGGTCAGGCGGGCGGCGGCGCGTTCGCGGGCTTCGACGACCCGTTCGGCGACGGTGGCGCTGGATTCGGTGAGCGCGCGGTCGGCGAGGAGTTCGGCCCGGGTGGGGGGCGAGAGCCGTACCTTCACGTCGACCCGGTCGAGCAGCGGGCCGGACAGGCGGGACAGATAGCGCCGCCGGACGGACGGAGTGCAGGTGCAGAACCGCCCCGCTTCGCCGCTGAGCCCGCACGGGCACGGGTTGGCGGCCAGCACCAGGGTGAACCTGGCCGGGAACGTCACCGAGCCGTTCGCCCGCGAGACCGTGACCTGGCCCGACTCGACCGGCTGGCGGAGCGAGTCGAGCACCCGGGGCGGGAACTCCGGCGCCTCGTCGAGGAACAGGATGCCGCGATGCGCCACCATACGCCAATGTCTCTTGAGCATTGTCGCTGGTCAAGAGAGTATTGATCAGTCAGACGACGTATTACGTGACATGACGTAATACGTCAGCTACGATCCGACATTCCATGTGTGTCTGCACCGCCGCCTTAGGCGAGGGTTGGGCGCCGCACCGCCGGCCTTGTCCTTCCCGGGGCGAGAGGCTGTCGGTGCGGTCTACATGGGGGTCACCCCGGCATGGATAGTGCCGGGGTGACCCGTCAACCGGACCGCCCCCCCGCCGCGTCCTGCTCATGATTGCCGACGAGCGCGATTCGATCACCCGCTAGAACTTCCATCTCTCCCCCGGGCTTCTCGAACACGACTACCGGCACCCCCTCCGGCAGCCCAATGTCATGACGCTCCCGCTCCGTAGGCATGCGAACAATGGCCCGCATCCCGGGCCCCAGCGTCACGTCGGCGCGCTGCGGAGGCCGGCGCACCACCGAACCCTGCCGGGTGGTGTCGATCAGCCCTTCCGAGCGGAGGATGGCGAGAGCGTCGCGGACGGCGTCAACGCCGATTCCGTACTCGTAGACGTAGGTGTCCTGGGTCAGCAGTTTGTCCCCGGGCCGGAGCCGGCCGGTGGCGATCTGGTCGCGGATGATGCTGGCCAGCTGGCGGTAGACCGCCACACCCGTGTGGGGCTTGATCTGCCCGGCGCCTGACCCCCTGACCATGATCGCGACCGTACTGGCCATGATGGCCACATCCCCATATGGCCATATAGCCATCATGGCCATGAGGATCACTAGCTGCGAAAACACGAAGGGCCGCCCTCCCTCGCAGGGAAGACGGCCGTTCGACGGTCAACTCAGTCCTGCTCGTCCGGCGGATCGATCCGCCACCCGTACACGAGCTCGAACAAGTCCGCGGGCAGCACCAGGTCGGCGGTCTCGACGGCCCGTCCGCTCGCCACGTACGACCGCTTGATCGTCAACACGACAGAGCCCGGCGGTCTCTCCAGCAGCCTGCACTCATCCGCCGACCCGAGCCGGGCCCCCACGACCTCGTCGGTCCCATCGATTCGGATGCCGATCGCCAGCATGCGCTCGACCACGCCGCGGCCGGCGTGCGGGCCCTCCTCGGGCAGGACGATCGCGGTGCCGCGGGTGTCGTCGAGCCGCTCCCAGCTGTCGCTCAGCATCACGGTGCGGCCGTCGGCTTTGAAGCGGTAGCGGGTGTGGAGGACGTCGGGGTTGTCGCCGTCGGGGGCAGCGAGGTCGAGGCGTTCGCGGACGTGGTCGGGGGCCTGTGCGGTGCGGGAGTCGTACTCCCAGGACCCGACGCGGCCTTGGGCTTCCATCTCGGCGGCGAAGGGGCTCCCGGATCGGCGGGCGCGGTCCCAGCAGCGGGTGAGGGCGCGGAGTTGTGGCCGGTCGCGAACGTAGGAGCCCGACCCGCTCCTTGTGAGGACGTGGCCTTCGGCGACGAGGAGGCGGATGGCGGCTTGGGCTGTGCCGCTGGTTACCCCGTAGTCGCGCTTGATCGTCGGGATCGACGGCAGCTGGTCGCCGACGGCGAGCTCTCCTGAGGTGATCTTGCGCCGCAGGTCGTCGGCGATGCGCTGGTAGGTGTGATCCACACGCCATAGCTTGACGTGCTTACCCGTAAGGTTGCAAGCTAAGGCCGATGATACAGAGCCTTACGCCTAAGGTTGGGATCCCCTGTGAGTGAACCACCCGCCGCACTGGCCCCCTACAACCAGACACTCCCCGGGACCGACGCCGCCCCTCTCCAGGCCGCGCAATGGATCCGGACGATCGCTGAGCACGAGCAGCCCGACCTCGCCGACCGGGCCGCCGAAGTCGTCTACGCCCTCGTCGCGTCGGCTGTCCGTCACACGCGCGAGCGCGACCAGATCTCGGTCCGGGCTCAGATGCTCGACGGCGGCAGGCTGCGTGTCGAAGTCCGCGACCCGGCCGGCCAGCCGACCCGGCCCGGCCCTGCGGTGTGGGACGACGTGTCACGGAAGGTGCGGGACTTCGGAGGGTGTACCGCAGGTGGTGAGTATCTGGCCTGGGTGGAGTTCGGCCCCGAGATGCTCGCGGGGAGATCGCGATGACCACTCGCCGCCCGTTCGGGCGGGGGCCTCTCACCAGCAGTCGCCCCCCGATCCAGCCGCCCCAGCCCGATGCCACCAAGCTCGTTTGGCGCAAGGCCGACCTGTCCGCCGAGGTGCGCGTCGTCGACACCGCCTCCCCCGAGGACGGACACGATTACGAGCTGTGTGTCTCGCACGACACCGGCGTGCCGCTGCTGCGGATCCGGTGGCGCACGAGCACCGGCACCCGGACCGACAGCCTGAAGGAGACGGCGCCCGCGGCCGAACCCGAGGTTGCCCGTCTTTGGGCTGACCTGCTGGCAGGGAGGGCGCGGTGACGACGGACAGAGAGTTGTTCCGCCGCATCTCGGAGCCCGTGGGGGCCGCCGAGTTGGCGGGCTTCAAGGTCGGCGACCGGGTGGTCGTCGACAAGCTCCTCACCGACGAGTGGGCGGTGGCCCCGTTCAAACCGCCCAAGTGGCTGATGGGCTGCACGGCCACGGTCACGCGCGTCGCCGGTAACGGGCGCGCGGTGATGGTCGTCGTGGACGAGGCTCCGGCGGGGGCGGACCCGGAGCAGCGCGTGGTGGCCGCCGGGCTCCGACTGGCCCCTTAGACCGCCTGCCCGCCCGTGGGCCCCCGAGCGGGGGGCAGGCCCGGGTCCGGTCTCTGACTTGGGAGAGCGGAGGCCGGACCCCACCAAGTACGACGGCCCCGTCTGAGCGATCGAAGCGCCAGACGGGGCCGGGCCCGAAGACCATCACCCCTTGCAACCCAGGGATGACCCGATGACCACATATCCTGACCACGGCATCGCCGCTGGTCCACCCCCACAAACCGGGCACCTGCTCGGCGTGGAACTCCCCGTGCCGCTCGACGCCCAGCTCGTCGCCTGGATCGAGTTCGGCCTCTGGGCACTCAAATGGGTAGCCATCGGCGCGGCCGCAGCCTACGTCCTCCGGCGCCTGGTGCTCTTCGTCAGGCCCCGCACCCTCGAGGACGTTCTGACCATCGTCGCGGCCGGTGTCGCGACCGGTGTGTCCGCGCAGGGCATGTGGCAGTTCGCCGGCGACGTGCTGGGGTTCGACGGCCCGCTGCGGCTGCTGCTGTTCGCCTTCATCGAGGTCGCCGTCATCACCTCGGCGGTGCGCGCCCGCCGGAACATGCGCGAGAACTACGCGGCCGGCATCGACGGCCTCGCGGTGTGGGTGCTCACCGGCCTGTCGGCCGTCCTGTCGGCCATGGACGCCGCCAGCGTCGCCGAGGCGATCTTCCGCCTCGCCGCGCCGCTGGTCGCCGCGTGGTTGTGGGAGCGCGGCATGGCCATCGAGCGGGTCAAGCTGACCGGCCGGCACCGCATCCACTGGCGGCTCACCCCCGAGCGCGCGATGGTCCGCCTCGGCCTGGCCGAGTCGAGCGACCGCACCGCCAGCGACGTCGACGCCCACCGCCGCCTCACCCGCGTCGCCCTGGCCGCCAAGCGCGCCCGCCACCTACGCGAGACCGGCGCCTCGCAGCGCCGCCAGCGCGCCGCCCTCGACCGCGTCGACCGCGCGATGGACAAGGCGGTCGAGCACACCGGCCTGGCCTCCGACGAGACCATCCAGCGTCGGCTGGTCGACTACGCCGCGGCGATGGACGCGCAGACGTTCGTGGAACTGACCCCGGTCGGCCCGTGGAAGCGACTCAACCACCCGGCGCTGCGCGGCCCGGTCGACCACGAGGTGGTCGCGGCAGCGGACGCCCGCGGCGCCGAAGCGGTCGCCGACTTCGAGGCGTGGCGGACGCGGACTGGCCGCGGACTGGTCGCGACCACCCTGCCGGTCGCGACCATTCACGCGACCGGTCGGGACGGAGCCGAGGCCCCGGTGGACGCGTTCGGGTCGAGGCTCGCTCGGGCCGTCTGGCCGGTCTCCGGGAGCCGGTTCGTCACCCTCGACGGGCGACCGGTCGCGCGACCGGTGCGAGAGCTGATCGCCGGTCGCGGGTCGGTCGCGGTCAACGGGTCCGTGGCGGTCGCGGAAGTGGTCGCCGATGAGGAGCGGTCGCGACCAGATGACGACCGGTCGCGCGACCAGAAACAGCCCACCGAGCAGGACAGACGCCGTGTCGCACGGTACTGGGCCAAGCGCGTGAAGGCTGGTGAGGTCCTCTCGAACCGAGCCCTCGCCGACCGGTCGGGCTTCAAGAAGACCTGGTGCCTCGACCGCATCAGGGAAGGCCGCGAGCTTCTCGCCGACGAAAGGTGGACGTTCGCTGAGGACGGGACCCCCATCCCGCCGGTCGCCGAACTGGTCGCCGCCACGACCGGTCGGGACTCGTGATGGACGACCTTCGAGCGCTCGCCCGGGAGCTGTTCGCCGCGTTCCTCTACGCCGTGGTCTGGGTCGGCGCCCTCGCCGTCCTGGTCGCCGGCGCGGTCGACGCGTGGGTCACTGCCCGGCTCGGAACGCGCCGCGCCGCCACCCTCATCCGCCAGATCCGCACGCTGATCAAGAACGACCTGGAGGCGCACCATGGCCGCCACACCCGATAAGCCCGGCCGCGCCCGGATCCCCGAGCTGGAGCAGATCCCCTGGGAGGGGCCGCGCGCGATCACCGACTACGCCCGCGTCGGCCGCGCCCTCGTCCGCGACCTCGGCGAGGAGTTCAACCTCGCCTCGACCGAGCTGTACGCCGTCCTCATCCGCTCCTTCAAGGGCCACCCGGTGCTCGCCCTGTTCGGCGCCCCCGACGTCCGGCTGCGCGCCCGCCGCGTCGTGCGCCGGCTGAAGCGCGCGGCCGAGCTGGAGCGGGGTGCGTCGGTGGAGCTGGTGAAGTTCCACGCGCAGTTCCGTAAGGAGTTCGTCGACGTGCTGCCGCAGGCGAAGCCGGAGAAGCAGCAGAAGAGCTCGTTCAACTGGGATGACGACTGATGGCCCGCACCACTACGCGCCCCGCCCCGGTCGAGGAGCAGACCGGCAGCAAGCCCGGCGAGCGCGAGCTCAACAAGGTGCTGCTCTACACGCCGCCGTGGATCGCCGGGGTTCTGCTGTACGGCCTCGGCTGGTTCTTCTTCGCGACGCTGTCCAGCGACGACCCCCAGGTGGTCGCGTGGACGACGGCGGGGATCACCGCGTGCGTGCTCGGCCTGACCGTCTACACGTGGACGCAGTCCCACGCCCGGAGCCTGCAGGGGCGGCTCCACACCACGCTGACGACATTCGCGGCCGGGATGTGGGTGTGCGCCGCCACGATCAACAGCCCGGTCTCCCCCTTCACCGGGCGGGCCATCATCATCGGCGGGGTCGCCCTCGCCATCTCGTTCAACATCCGGTCGGTCATCCGCGTGAAGGGCGTCGACGTCCAGGCCGTCGCCAGCGACCCGCTCAAGGCGCTGTTCGGCGACGGGGCGAAGCGAGCCGGGATGCCCGAACTGGAGGCGACCACGACGGCCCGCGGCGACCACAAGGTCGAGGCCGACGTGCAGCTGCCGCCCGGCCAGATGACGGCTGAGGACCTGCAGCGGAAGATCGCCTACATCGAGTCGGGGATGGAGCTGCCGCCCGGGTCGGTCACCACGAGCATCGACCCCGACAACTCCAGCAAGGCAAAGGTCGTCATCTCGGATCCGCGCGTAATGAACGCCGCCATCCCGTGGCCGGGCCCATCCCGCCCTGGAGCGAGCGTGGCCGAGCCGTTCCGGCTGGCGCTGTGGCAGGACCTCGACGAACTTGCCTACGTCATCCCCGGCCATCACCTCCAGATGATGGGCATGACCGGTGCCGGGAAGGGATTCGGCGGCGCCTGGAACTACCTGGCCGAGTTCATGTCCCGCAAGGACGGTGCGGTGTTCGCCGGGGACATCACCAAGGGCGAGCAGACGCTCGGCCCGCTCCGCCCGGCGCTGCACCGGTTCGAGACGACCAAGGCCGGGGTCAGAGCCATGTTGTCGGAGCTGCAGAAGGAGGTGAAGCCGCGCACCGACTACCTCGCCAGCAAGGGGCTGGCCAAGTGGAAGCCCGGGTGCGGGCTCACCTACTGGCTGATCTGGCTGGAGGAGTTCCCCGACATCTTCGACTGCATGACCTCCGATGAGCAGGAGAAGTTCCTGTCGATGCTCAAGGCGATCCGGTCGGCCGGCGGCACGATCGTCATGTCGCTGCAGCGATCGGACTACACGCAGATGCCGACCCTGGCCAGGGGCCAGCTGGCGAAGATGTGCTTCGGCGTCGAGAACAGCGGCGACGCCAGTTTCGGGTTGAGCGAGCGGCAGGAGGACGCGGGGGCGCGGCCGGAGCTGTGGACGAACGCCAAGCCTGGGATGGCCTACCTCGACGCGCCGGGGATCGATGACGGCCGGATTGCGATGCCGATGCGCACGTTCGCGTGGGGCATCGACGAGCATGGCGTGTTCGACGACGAGCTGGCGAACGCGTCGATGCGGGAGTACGCCGCGCAGTGGCCGGCGGCGGCGAGGGACGTGGACGAGACGACGGCCCGGCTGTCGCGGCTCGTCCAGCCGGAGGCGCCGGCATCGGCAGTGGCACCGGCGGCGTCCGCCGTCGACCCCGAGCTGCTGGCGCTCGCGGCCGCCATGGTGGTGGAGAGCCAGTTCGGGTCGCCGCAGATGATCCACCGTAAGGCGCGGGTGCCGTTCGAGCAGGCGAAGGCGCTGGAGTCGGCGCTGGCCGACATCGGGGTTCTCGGCCCGCCCCGTGAGGGTGCCGCCCGCCAGGTGCTGGTGGGTCCTGATGAGCTGCCGGAGCTGCTGGCCCGGCTGAAGGGCGACGACCCTGAGGAGGAGGTCGTGGACGAGGATGAGGAGGACCTGGGCGACGTCGCCGGGGAGTACGTGGAGACCGACGACCCAGACCCGGAGCTGGTGGCCGACGCCGACGGTGAGATCCCGGACATCCCCGAGGGCGACCCGCCGTGGCGGTTCGAGTCGGGGCCGAAGATGACCGACGCCGAGAAGCGGGCGGCGCTGCTCACCCTGCTGCGGGACTGGTGGGACGCCGACCGACGTGAGTTCCAGACCGGTGATCTGGCCGCGTTGTGGACGACGACGGACGCGACGCGGTCCTGGGCGCAGAAGCGCCTGCGGAAACTCCGCGACGAGGGCGTGCTCGGCTACGACGAGGAGGCCCAGCGCCACCTCATGCTGGCCCGGCCGGAGTAGGTGTTGCGCCTCGCGAGGGGCTGGGGGTGCAACGGGCGAGGGTGTTACAGGTCAGAGCGCCGTGGCACCCCCGTTGCACCCCTGCAACAGCCCTGCGTTGCAGGGGGTGTTGCACCATCTGTTGCACCCCCATTCAAGATCAAAAACTATGGCTCGCGCATCCCACGCGCAGCCGTGAAGGAGGACACATGATCACCGCCGTAGCCCAGCGACAGGGCACCGACAACGGCCTGGCCGACGCCACCGCCACCTACACCGCCGGAGACTGGACCCTCGCCGCAGCCGTCATCGACGGCGTCGGACACGCCGACCAGATCCACGACCTCGCGCCCACGCTCGCCAAGGTGGCCGCCCACTACGGAGCCCAGCGCGGCGCCCTGGCCGGCATCCTCACCGCCGGCGGCATGGTCGCCGACCCAGGCGCCGACGACGCCACCCCCACCGCCGTCGGGGTGGTCGCCGTGGCCGCGCCCGGATCCCCGCACGTCGCGGTCGCGTGGATCGGCGACTGCCGGGCCTACGGCTGGGACGGCGTGGCGTTGCACCAGTACACCGTCGACCACACCGCCGGGCAGCGGTTACGCGAGCGCGGCGATATCCCCGAGGAGGTCGCCAAGGCGAGCGACAACATCCTGACGCTCTCGCTCGCCCAGGCCACCCCGGGAACCGTCTGCGAGGTGGACATCCCGGCGGAGCAGCTGCTCGTGCTCACGAGCGACGGCGTACACGACCAGATGCCGCGCGAGACGCTCGAGGCCCTCGTGCGCAAGCACGCCGACGGTGACCTCCAGGCGCTCGCTGACCTGATCGTCGCGGCTGCCGAGCAGGAGGCGGACGGCTACCGGGACGACGCGACGGTGGTCCTGTTGCGCGTGGGCTGAGCCCCCGCTGGAGGAGCCCCCGGTGCCTGATGGCGTCGGGGGCTTCGTCGTGTCTGGGTCAGCTGAACCGGAGGGCCAGGAGCCCGGCGGCCCAAGAAGGCGCGGGCGGCGGGTCCTCGTCGAGGGCCGCGAGGTAGGCGAGGCGCTCGCCGGGGTGCATCGCGGCGGTCAGGTCGGTGGGCAGGAGCGCGAGCGGGTTGATGTCCATACCTGCAAGAGGCGGCCCGGCGGCGGATCCGTACATCGGGGCGAGGCTGTGACGCCAGGAATCGCGGTGATTCCGCAGCTCAGATCACCCGTGTGTGATCATGGCTAATTTTATAAGCCATGATCACACATCGCTGAGCGCTCCCTGGAATGACGAACGCCCCCGCCGTGATGGTGGGGGCGTTGCCGTGCGTGGGTGCAGGAGGACGGAGTCGAACCGCCACGGCCGAAGCGCCTGGGTTACAGCCAGGTGAGCCCACCACGTGCTCAGCCCCTGCGTGTGATCCGACTATCTCCCGAGAGGCGGGGCGGGCTCCAGTGGTTTCCGTGAGCTGCTAAATCTGGCGAAACTAGCAGCTACTGGCAGATGCCTCGGTGAGGCTGAGGAGCACCTCGCCTCTCTCCATGCCCGAGATGTCGTCGACTTCCTTCACCTCGTACCGCTTGTCGCCGATCACGATGATCGCGCCCGGGACCAGCCCGGCGAGAAGCTTCGGCCGTACCGGTGTGGGGTTGGCGGGCGCGGGCGGCACCATGACGGGGCAGCTCTCGCGGAAGTGCCACCCCCCGACTCGACGCCCGGCCTTGCCCCGGGAGGCGCCGGGGTCGTAGTCGCTGCACTCGATGAACCGCATGCCCTCGGTGGACAGGACGCAGAGGGCGACCCCGTCGATGTACGGGCGCGCCTGTTCGTCTCCGAGCCGCGCATCCTGTTCGATGCCCTGCCAGTCTTCGCCTCCGGCCGTGTCGCTCCAGTGCAGATCGGTGATGATCGCGGCCTGGCACGACAGGACGCCGTAGCGGTGCACGGCGTAGTGGACGGGCAGGCTGATGTCCGGCGTCATGAGGGTTCCTCGTCTTCGTCGACCGGGGCTTCCAGCTCCCACATCGGGTCGGGCCCGTCGAGCAAGATCGCCAAATCGCCCCACATAACACCGATTATGTTGGATGATCACGACCCCTTGATCAGCTTGCGTTAAGGGCCGCTAGCAACGATCCGGCCACCCCGGGCAACCACCTCCAAGGGCGCCGCGTCCCACAAGACGCCACGACCTCAGGAGCCCCGATGACCTACCAGCCCGGCCCGCCACCCCGGCCGCAATACTTACCCCCGCCCCCCGCCCCTCAGCCGCCACCGCGCAGCAGCGGCCTCAGGATCGTGCTCATCATCGCCGTCGTCATCGGCGCGCTCGTCCTCGGCGCCGTCGCCCTCGCATCGGTTCTCAGCCGGCCCGCCACCTCACCCGACCAGGTCGGCGCGCACACCGTGGTCTTCGAGATCGTCCAGTCGGCCGACTCGACGGCCACCACCGCGAACGTCACCCACGCCGTCGCCACCGAGCGCGGCCAGGAAAGGGGCGTGACGCTCCCCTGGCGGAAGACCGTGCCCGCCCTGGGCGTCGCGCCCCGCGTGTCCATGACCGCCACGGCGGCCGGGATCGCCTCCGGCATCACGTGCCGGATCATCATCGACGGCCAGGTCGTGCGCGAGCAGACCGCGCGAACGATGCTGGACCGCTGCGACCTTCAGGCCGACCGGTAGAAGATGGACGGCATGACCGAGGAACTCGCCGACACCGTGGCCGCCCAGATTGAGCATCACCTTCAGGGCCTGGCCCACGTGCTCAATAGCGCCGCCGTGGTCTACCCGGCCCAACTCGATAACCTCCAGGCTGCCGCCGACAACCTCACCGCCTGGTATTCGAGCACGCCGGTACAGGCCGTCCTGAAGTACGCCGACACCGAGGAAGGCCGTCGCCTGCAAGCCGAGCACGAACGCCGCTGAGCCTCAGACATGACGAAGGCGCCCCGCCCTCCGAAGAGAGCGGGGCGTTCGTAGTCCCGGGGTCAGGCGCGGGTCACCGCTGCCTTCGGCACCGAGGTCTGTCGAAGCCACAGCGACACCGCGAGACCGAGCACCAGCATGATCGGCGCGGTCTGCTCCGGCTCGACCTTCCAGCCGAACGTCAGCGCCAGCGTGAGCACGGCCTGGCCGAGACCGAGGATCGCGGCTTTGATGCTGCCGCCGTTGTCCGGCGACCTGGTCACGAATGCGACGTAGACGCCGGCGACGGCGACCACGACGGCGTTCAACGCGGCGACGTGCTCGTCGGTCAGGGGCAGCAGGAACGCGGCGATGATGCCGATGATGCCGCTGACGAGGCCGGCCCACAGTGCCGGTTCGCCGGTCAGCTCCGAATCGGGCATGAGGACTCCTTACGGGGTGGCCGTCGGGGACGGCGTGGGGGTGGGGCTCGGAGACGGAGCGGGGACCGTCACCGTGGTGCACGTGAACGTCCACGTGGCGCTGAAGGTTCGGGTCGCCCGGGTGCACGTCTCCGTGGCGAGGCCGCGCTTGAAGACGAGCTTGTTCGGGCCCCCTGCGATCGACGGCAGGGTGATCTTCCGCTCGGTGTCGCGGCACTTCCCGTCCTTGCTGCTGGCCAGGTTGTTCCGCTCCAGGATCCGGAGCAGGCCGGTGCTCTTGTTGCCACACGCCCCGTAGGCCGGGGCGGGCTCAACGGCGGCCAGGGCCGTGGTCGTCGAGACGTTCGCGGCGGCGGGGCCGATGCTGACGAGGGCGAGCAGCGCGACGCCGATGCCGGCGATGAGCTTCCTCATGAGGGTCCTCTCAGGACTCGAGGGCGAAGGTGACCGTCCAGGTCTCCTCGTCGACCACGCCCGTGACGGGCAGGCCGAACAACTTCTGCAGGGCGCGGCACGCGGTCTGGGACTGCTTGCCGTAGATGCCATCGGCGACCAGCGACGCCACCCACTGGCGGGCCTTCTCCTGCCATTCGCGGACGTCGAGGCCGGCGAGCATCGGCGTCTGTAGCCGGATCGGCCGCAGCCACGTCGGGATGCCGTTGACGACGGGCAGCTCCTCGACGGGCGCCTTCGGCGGAGCGCCACCAGGCCGGGGCGCGCCCCGCTGGACCCACGCGTAGAGCGCGTCGCCGGGGCAGCTGGTGGAGTAGCCGTCGCGGTGGCCCTTGACCTCCCGACCCGCGCGGCCCTCGGCACGCAGGTATTCGATCGCGTCGACGATCCCGTGCAGCAGGCCGTCGTTAGGCCGGACGAAGCCCGCGTTGCCGACCAGGCCGAGCACGGCGTAGTGGCCCGAGTTCCGGCCGGCCCCGTTCGCGGCGGGCAGCCGGTTCGGGCCGCGGCCGACGAACACCTTCCGATGAGGGCAGGCCGCGGCTGTGTAGCCCAGATCCGACCAGCCGTTGTCGTCCATGTGCATGCGCTGGTAGCCGCGGACCAGGCCGACGCAGATGTTGTGGTTGCTGACGATGGCGGGGTCGACGCGGCCGCCGGTGTAGTGGACCTTGACGCCCTTCGTGGAGTACAGCGCGGGAACATCCTGCTTGGGGGCTCGGGCACCCCAACCGGCGCGAGTGATCAGCTGGACTTGGACCATCACGACTCCTCTGGGGTCGGTTCGTTCGACTGGGTCCGCTTCCGGCGGCCGGCGTTCCGGTGCGAGAGGAGGACCTGGATCCGCCAGGCCAGGACGATGGGCACTCCCGTGAACGCGACCAGCCGGGGGATCAGGAACCAGTCGCCATCGGGGAAGAGAAGCCGGATGGCCCACAGGTCCAGGCACGCGGCCAGGACGGCCTCGAAGGTGAATACGTGGCGGCCTGCGGCGGTCTCCCACCACCGGGCCAGCACGTGGTGGACGATGACGACGGCCGTGGCGAGCAGCGCGGAGATGACCACTTCGACGCTGCCGATCGACTGGACGAGCTCAACCACCGGAACCCCTCATGGCCTGGATGAACATGTCCCTGAATCCGTTCTCTTCGCGTAGGCCCCGCAGCTTGTCGGCCAGAGAACGCGCCTGACGTGACCGCTTCCGGGCCTCGTCGAGGTCGCGCTGGGCCCGTTCGGCGGACTCCTGCACATGGCGGGCGGCTTGGTGGAGGTCGGGGCGGTCGTCGTCAGTGGTCATCCCGGGCCTCGATCTGGCTGCGACGGATTTCCGTGAGAAGCGTCGCGGCCAGGTTGGCCGCTTCGGTGTTGACCGCCAGACGACCGACCAGGTCCTCGATGCGGGCTTCGCGCGTGGTGTTGTGTGCGGCGCATTCCTGCTGGAAGAGCTTTTGCCACGCTTCGGCGTCCTCGACGGCCTCGGCAATACGGGCGTCGCGGTCGGCCCTAACGTCCTCCAGGGTCGAACGAGGGACGAGGTTCGACGGAACCAACTTGCCAGTGAAGATGAGCCGCAGGACCAGCCCGAAAAGAGCGAGCATCGCGCTGAAGACGGCCCCGATGACTCCGAGCTGACCTACTGGCGTTTGGAGCCAGTCCACCACCCGTGAGGCCCCCCTTTGAAGTGAGTAGATAAACGACAGGCGGGGGCAAGGCCTGCATGACGACTACGACGAAGGACTGGTCAACGGCCCGATCTCGACGCGGACGAGGAACTCGCCAGCCTCCTCGTGCTCCGGGCTCTGCTCCATCACCTCGGCGGCCAGGACCTGCTCGCCGTCGCCGACGAACCGCTGCGCGGCCTCGGTCGCCGCGGCGATGGCCAGCCCGTGGGGCGTACCTGACGGGAACCCTTGCTTATGGGTGTGCATGGCGATGCCCTTCTACGCGATCTTGTGGAGACGAATCCACGACCCGGCTTTCGCCACGGCGGCCGAAGCCTGGCTGGTCGCCTGAGCCCATCGGAACGTGAGATTTCCGTTGCTTCCGCCGGTGGTGAGAATCCCTTTCGGCTTGTAGCACATAAGGAACGGATCGAGCCCGGGAGCGAGAATGGACGTGGTCTCCGAGATTTGGTAGACGATCCGGTTGACCGCATGGACACCGACGGTTTCCGCGCTGCTTCCGGCATCGGTGAACCATTGCAGCGTCGCTCCGGATGGGCCGGACCATGCGCCCTTGAAGTCGGCGTTACCCGGCGACAGGTAGATGATCATCGCGTCCATGATGAACGTGCTGTTCGTCGGCAGTGACAGAATCAGATGATCATCATTTTGCAGGGTTGTGCTGGACGACACCGACTCGTCTGAGGGTTTCACCACCGTCGCGAACTGCGGCACATCGTTCATATCCGCTGCCGTCAGAAGGTCGCCCGGCTGAAAGTCGAAAGCACGAAATACCATTACCAGCCCAATCGATTCTCATCCAAGAAACCGTAATTGGCGTCGTTGAGAATGAATCCGGCAGTCAACGACGCCGGCGACGTATCGAACGCGAACGTCCACGACTCATCCGTGATCGTCTCTTGCAGGCCCTCGATCCAAAGGTTGAGGACGCCGTCCGGGGCCTCCGGCGGCAGGTCCGTGATCTGCAGGCGCCGGCCGATGTCGGAGCCCAGCAGCACGGACCATAGGCTCGGCTGGGTGCGTGCCTCCAGGCTCACGCGGCCCACACGGGGCTGCGGGTCCGCATATTGCAAGGCCATGAACGCGGCCCGCGCTTCGCACTCGCTCAGCGATTTCAGGAGCGTCTCGAAACGGCCGGAGTAGGTGCCGTAGCTGGACATGCTCGTCAGGTCCACATACGGGTCGGCCTCGATCCCGCCGGCCCCCGTGACTATGACCTCGTTCATCAGCAGCACATCGTCGAGCACGAAGGTCAGGTCGGTGCCGAGTTGGTCAGCGGAGAGCTCAATCGCCGGGGACTGGCTTTCGACTGGCCGCTGCCTGTGTTCCCGATCGTAGAAGCGGGGGTAGCCGCCGCCTGCGATGAAGAAGACGCCACCCTCGGAAACCGCCGCCGCCCGGATCGACGCCATGATCGACTGCTCGAACTCCTGGCCCGAGAGCCCCAGGACGCTGGCCCCCGTATCAACCAGCGTGTTGAAGGAGAAGAACGCCTGCGCCGCCGCGAGCAGCCCTTCGATCCGGGCGCCGGAGAGTTGGTTATCGGTGATCCAGCCGACGTTCGTAAGCCGCTGACGAGAGAGGAGCTTTTGCAGGTCGGTTGCCGTCAGGGCGACGCGGGAAAGCCAGCCGTTCCACCACGCGGCAGGCCATTTGTCGACGAAGCCCTGGTAGCGCGTCCTGTCGAGTTCGGCCAGCTCGTACGCGGATGGCGCCGCCGCCGCCTCCAGCTGCCATGCGCCGGCGTTGATCGTCGTCGCGCTCCCCGTGGTCCCGGTGGTGGTCAGGACGACCCGGGCGAAGAAGGCGCCAGTGGGAGCGGTCGCGGTGACGGATAGCCCCTGATAGGACGACGTCAACGGGGTGAACGAAGGGCTGCCCGACTGGATGATGAACGCGCCGTCCAGGCCGTACCAGCGGATGATCGGCCGGATGCTGACCGCGACTGTGGACTTCACCTGGACGCTAAACGTGTACGTCTGCCCGGGGGTTACGGGGTTCGCCTGGTTGGTGGCGGTGGTCAGTGCGCTGGTCCCGAGCCAGATGGACGCAGCCCCTGCGAGCACCCCCGCTGACCACTGTTCACTGCGATCTGCGCCAGGCGGCGGAGACACGAATGTAGTGGTCCGGCTCCCGACGCTGACCGAAAACGACGCGTTGCGCGCAAGCAGGTTCCGCGACGGTGGCCAGTAGGCGCGGACACGGATCGGGCGGTTGATCTTCACGTGCGGGTAGTACGGTGACGCCGCCCGAGCCGCGGTGAACCGGCCATCTGAGTTGTCCAACGTCAGAGTGAGCGTCCCGGGCGTGACCTGGTCAAGTTCGTGCTGACGACGCCGACTGATCTTGACGCTGTCCTGCCACTCCACCCACGGCGTCACATCGGTGAACAACCACATGTCCGAATTCGAGGTGTCCGTCGTCCATGCGATCTCCACCCGTACATCCGGCATCGTCACGGCGCGACCCCGATCCTCGTCAAAGGGAACCCACGCGACTCAGCTTCAGAAACCGCCGACTGGATCATCCGGAAGATCTCGTCCTGGCTGACCAGCGGCTGGCCCGGGAAGTTCAGGACGAACGTCGCCCCACGGACCACCACCGGCGCGGCCCGCCTGCTGTCCGCCATCACCGCCGCGGCCGTCAGCTGCGGGCCGCGTTGCAGGGCGCCCCCGAGTGACGCCGTCCGGGTGAGGAGATCGAGGAGCCCCGACTCCTGGGCGAGCTGAACAGCGCGCTTCGGCCGGGTCAGCGGGATGACGACCTCGGGGCCGGCTTCACCGACGACGGCCAGGGTTTCCCGGCGGATGATCGCGCCGTCGGCGAGCAGGCGAGGGAAGGTCATCTGCGGCATGGTGGGGACCATCCGCGCCAGCGCGTTGTAGGCGGACTCCAGCCAGCCGATCAGGTCGTTGATCCAGCCCTTGATCGCGCCGGCCATGCGGCCGAGGCCGCGCTCCATCGCTTCGGGGCTGCCGATGAACCAGCCGAAGAAGAGCTCGACGGCGCCGAGCGCGATGCTGAAGGCGCGCCCCAGCGTGTCGATCGCCAGCACGACCCCGGCGGCGGCTAGCTGGACGCCGGCCATCGCCTCCGGGCTGGCGAGGAACTTGTCCAGCCAGGGCGCGACCTGGCTCACCAGGTCCTGGAACGCCCACGCCAGCTCCAGCACCATCCCGATCAGCCCGGGGAGCTTGGGGATGATCGGCGTCACGAACTCCAGGAACAGCCGGACGAGGTCGGGCACCAGCGGCGTGATCTCTCGCGTGATCGCCAGGAACGCGATCGCCAGGTCCAGCAGCATGGGCGCGATCACCGGGAGCTGCTGCAGGAACAGGACGAGGATGTCGCCGGCCAGCCGGATCAGATCCGGCATCATCTTGGCGACCTCGACGAAGATCAACCCGAAGGCTTGGGCCATGGCACCTAGATAGGGTGTGACCTGCGGAATCACTTCCGCCAGCGTGGCCATGATCTTCTCGCCGACTTCGCGGAGGGCGAGCATGATCGGCTCCAGGTACGGCATGACGGCCTCGAGGGCCGTCGCCAGCTGGTCACCGAACGCGGCGGCGACCGGGAGGACAGCCTTCTGCAGCTCCGACAGCAGCGCGCCGATCTGCGGCAGGAGCGGCAGCAGCATGTCGGCCAGCTGCGCGATCACCGGCGCCAGCAGCGCCGCCAGCAGCTGCAACCCAGTGCCGAGGCGGCCCACGATGATCGCCGCAATCTCGACCAGCGGCACCGCCAACGGGGCCAGTCCGGCGAACACCGCCGCCAGGCCGCGCGCGAGCTCCATCAGCGCCGGTGCGACCATCGGGTCCGCGAACGCCGCCGCCAGCGCCTGACCGACGACGACCAGCGCCGGCTGGAGTGCGGCCAGGGCCGGGGCGAGGGCGCTGACGATCGCCGTCACGATCGGCGCGAGGGCGGCAACAACCTGGGCACCTGCGGGGATCAGCAGAGCGAACGCCCTGGCGACCTCGACCAGTACCGGGCCCAGCGCTCGGAACACGGTGCCGATGGCCGAACCGATCGGGACCAGCGACGGCGCCAGCGCACGGGCCCCGGCCACCACGGTGTCGAAGAACGACCGGACACCGGGTAGCACCGCGGTGAGGGCGGGCACGATCGCCCTCACGGCCTCGCCCAGCAGCGGGCCCACCAGCCGGATCAGGTCGGCGACGGCCTGGGCGAGCCCGGCGATGCCGCCCTGAACCCGAGGGTCGGCGAACGCGCCCCGCAAGCTGGCCGCGACTACCTGCAGCGACGGCGCGATCGTGATCAGCGCCGGGAGCAGCATGTCGACGACGAGCAAGGCGATCTGCGTGATGATCGGGATCAGCGGAGCCAGCGCGCCGACGAGCTGGGCGAGCATGGCCGCGATCGGCGCGAGCTCGGGGATCACCAGCCGGAACGCGTCGGTTAGCGCGGCGCCGACCGCGCGGGCAGCAGGGATGAGCGCCTGCAGCACCGGGGTCAGCGCGGCGAGCAGCGGCGGGAGCAGCCCGAGGCTCTGCTCGAGGATGCCGCCGATCGGTGTCAGCAGCGGGACCAGGCTGCGGACCAGGCCGGCGATCCCGCTGATCATGTCCTCGACGACCGGCAGCACGGCGGACAGGGCGGGCAGGACCGCGTTGACGACGGTCACGGCCAGCCGGGCCAGGGCCGGGATGAGCGGCGCAAGCTCGACGACGACCTGGGCGAGCAGCGCGGCGATCGGCGCGAGTACCGGCGCGATGATGCCGAAGGCCTCGGCGATCGCTCCGCCGAGCGCCTGTAGGCCGGGCAGGAGGGCGGCGATCGCGCCGCCCAGAGCGGCCACCAGGCCGCCGACACCGGCGAGGACCTGAGCGGCGACCTGGGCGATCGGGACCAGCGCGGGGGCGAGCGCGCCGATGGCCGCGCCGACACCGGAGATCACGGCAACCATGCCGGGCACCAGCGCCGCCAGCGCGGGCGTCACCGCCTCGATCGCCGCGACCAGGACCGGGCCGATCGCCTGGGCGAGCACGACAACGCTCGGGGCCAGGTCGGCCAGGGCAACGCCGAGCGCGGTCACGACCGGCCACAGCGCGGCAGCGGCCTGCTGCACCGCGCCGAAGATGGAGATGAGGACCTGCTGGCCCTCGGCCGAATCGACCCAGGCGTGCGCGGCCGCGGCGAGCTGGCCCAGGACGCCGAGCGCGCCTTCGCCGGTTGCCTGCAGGGCGGTGTTGAGGCCGGCCAGGACACCCCACACGTCTGCGAGGAGTCGCCCGAGCTGGCGGAGGACGGCGAGCGCGTCCTCCATCCAGGCCAGAGCCTCACCGCTGGCCGAGGCCGCGCTGAGGAACTCCCCGAACCGGGTCAGCAGGGCGGCGATGCCCGGAGCCAGGGACGTCGTGAACGCGCTGCCGACGACGGCCAGGTCCCGCAGACCGCCGAGGAACGGGGCCAGGGCTGGGGCGAGCGTGTCAACGATGGTCGCGAGGTCCCGGAAAACGGCCTCGACTGCCGAGACGCTCTCTGCCTCCTGGAGGAACTCCTTGACCCGCACGGCGGCCCGGCCGAACGCGGCGGCGGCGAGCTCCATCCCGTCGGCGACGGCCTTGATCACGGGCAGGAGTTCCGACATCGTGCCGACCAGCGGCGCGAAGAGAGCCTCCTGCGTGCGGAACTTGATCCCCTGGAAGGCGCCGGCCATCTGGAACAGCTCGTAGGAGACGTTCTGAGCGGAGGCGGCGAGGTTCTTCGTGCCTGCGATGAAGGTCTCGTAGTCGCCGCTGATGGCTGCGGCGAAGCCCTCCTGGATGCCGAGCAGACCGACCCGGAGCGTGGCGGAGGCGGCGGCGCCCAGGGCCAGGGCGCCGGGCAGGGCCGACAGGATGCCGACGGCCGGGGCGACCGCCGCGACCAGCTGGCCGAGGGCGAGCGCGGACCCGGCAGCGCCCACCGCCAGCAGGGAGAACGAAACAGCGGCGAGCGACACCTGCGACCCGAGCCGGGTCATGTCGCGGCCCAGGTCGGCCGACTGGCTGCCGAGCCGGGCCATCACCCCGCCCAGCAGCTGCATACGCCCGTTGAGGTCGCCGAGGCCGGCGGACAGGCCACGAAGACGGCCGGTCAGCGAGCCCAGCTGGCCGCCGAACGAGCCGATCTGCCCGCCAACGCTGCCCAGGCGGCCGCCGAACTCCCGTACGCGGCCACCGGCGGCTGAGACGCGGCCGCCCATCTCCTGGAAGTGGCCGCCGAGCTGCTTGACCTGGCCGCCGAGCTGAGCCGTCTGCCCGCCGACCTGCGCGGCCGACGCGCCGAACCGCTTGAGGCGCGCCTCGGTGCGGTCGGCGGTGTCGCCGAGATCGCGGAAAGCCTTGCTGGCGTGGTCCCTTGCGAACAGGTCGAACGACAGCGACGCCACGCAGACCTCCCCCGGGTGTGGTGTTGGTCTGCGCGGTGCGCGCGGTCAGGTGTTCAGGACTGCTTCTTCGCGGCTTCGAGCTGGGCGTCGACGAAGGCGACCATCAACTCGAATTCGAGCTCATCGAGCTCGTACACATCACGCGGCCTGAGATGGCAGTAGTGCGCCAGCAGCGCGAGGTATTCGAGTACGCGCCGTTCTAAATCGGGGCCGCCTCGACGGCGGCGGGCGTAGGGGACGACTCCACCTTGTCCTCCTCGGCCGCCTCCGCGTCCTCGACCTTGATGGCGTCCATGTTGATGACGAACCGGCCCTCGACCACGTCGTCGAACGTGAGGTCGTCATGGCCCATGTAGAACTTGAGGACCAGCCAGGCGAGCGCGGCGACGGCTTCCAGGTCACCCTGCTGCATCGCGGTGCCCAACTCGTTGGACCGCATCTTGGTCGCCTTCTGCAGGGCGATGCCCTGGTGGAGCGGCAGGCGTCCGAGGTTGACCTCGGCGACTTGGTCGCCGATGGTGATGCGCGCCATTCAGAGTCCTCTCTCGATTTCGTCGGCGATGTCGTCCATCACCTTCAGGATTTGTGTCCGCAGCTCGGCGGCGTGCTTGCGGATGGTGGAGGCGAACCATGGCCGGCCCTTCTGGACAGTCCACGGGTCACGTCCGAAGGTGGGCTTCCGCCAGCCCTTTGTGCTGTCCAGGTAGCGCGGCAATTTCCGCTGGTCGGGCGGGAGCTGCTTCTCGTCGACGACGATGCGCACGGCGGCCGACTTGGGGCCGGTCTTGATCTCGGTCTTGATGCTGCGGGCGATCGTGTCCCGCAGCCCCGACCGTTGCCGGGCACGGCGGCGATGCCGATCGAGCACCTGGTTCAGCTCATCCGAACCGAGGTCCTTGTCTTCGGCGCGGTCGAGCGCCCGGGCGGACGACCGGCGGTAGGCGTAGGTCTCCCGCCGCCGTGCGCCGCCTCCTCGAGTGCCCTTCACGGGCAGGGTCCGGATCTCCTGCTGAACGTGGGCGACGACCGGCTTGGCCGCGTTCCGAATGCCCGTGCTCAACTTGCGCGGAAGCTTGCGCTCCCGCTCCACGTCCTTGAGGCGTTTGGCCAGTTCGCCGAGCTTCTCGGCGCCGACCACGCGCACCTCGGGCATGGCTACAGCGCGGTGTCGGCGCTGATCGTCATCAGCTGGATCGGCGCGTCCACCTCGTTGTCGTACGCCTCGTAGCCGGTGGTCATCTGGACGATGTCCGGACCGGAGACCGTCGGCGCGGCGCTCTTGAGAATCACGGCGGGCATGATCACGGAGAACGTGTCGTTCTCGCCCGACTCGCCGATCTCGTCACCCACCAGCGACAACTCGATCGGTGTGTAGTCGCCAGCGGTGTAGACGTCGTACAGCTCTGCCTGGCTGAACTCGGCCGACAGTGAACCGGTGATCGTCGGCCACGAGTTCTCCAGCGGCTCCCGCTTGATCCCCGCGTTGCCGATCCCGTATCGCTCCGTCGCCATCGGGTACTCGCACTTGATCGAGATCTCCTTGACGACCGTCGCCACGGCCGTGCCGCCGGCGACGCTGAGCAGACCGCTCGACGTTGACGGGGTGCCGCCGATCTTGAAGGTCGCCTGCGGGAACGACCAGACCCCGGCGTTGGCCGTGTAGCTGGCCGCCGCGAGCGCCGTGGCCGTCGTCTCGTCCCAGCCGTTCACCGACACGTTGAGGGTCATGATGCCGTTGTCGGTGAGCTTGAGCTCCCACGACGTGATCTTGCAGCCCCGGTACGTGAAGGGCTTGACCAGGCCCGAGCCGGGCTCCGGGCGGCCGACCTGGATGGTCAGGCTCTTGCCTACCTTGCCCTGCGGGGTGTGGATCTGCCGGTACGCCGTCGTCGAACCGATCTGCGTGGCCGTCGCGTTCGACCCGAGCATGTGCTTGAAGAGCATGCCGAGGCCGCGCGTCGCGACCTCGAACTCGATGTCGCCCGACACGCTCCGCCGCGACTGCTTCACCCGCGAGGCGCGCTTGTGGTACCGGCCGACCCGCAGTCCGGCGGGCTCCAGGTAGCCGACGTCGAGAGACAGGGATTCCGAGTTGAACTCCGCGAACTTGGTCACAGTGACGCCGGTGCCGACCACCGACTCCTGCGCGAACCCCAGCTGGGCGTCAAGGCCCGATCCGGTCGCCATCGTTAGCTCTCCTCGCTGTTACGCGCCGCCCGCGAAGGCGTCGGCACCACGTCGGGCACGTACTCCCACGTGGCCGTCGGCCACGACCGCAGATCGCCGTCTGGAGTCTTGATCACGACGGCGTCGTCGACGCCCTCGACCTCGACCCGCTCGCCCGCGACCTCGAAAAACTCTCCGGACTTCACGATCCGGCCGTCGGCACGCCCCACGTGGACGTCGACGCCGGAGACGTTCTTGAACTTGGCCACGCGGGCCCCCTTCTCAGATGCGAGTACTCACGGCGATCTGCCACACCAGCCGCGCCAGCGGACCCTGCTTGTCCTGCGCCTGGAACAGGCCGACGGTGCGAAACGCCGCCACCGTCGGCGACGGGAAGCCCAGCGACGGATCGGCTCGCAGGGCGAGCTCCAGCGCGCCGGCCATCGCGTATGCCTCGTCCCGGACCGTCTTGACCGTCCCGGCGCCCTCCCAGGCGATGACCGCGCCGGTGATGACGAGCTGCTCGTCCCGGGCCCGGATGCCGATCCCCGCCCAATCCGACGTGGACTCGATCGCCTGCGACTCGCTGTCGCTGTCGCCGCCGTCCCAGCCGACGCAGATCACCCGCTGACGAGTGGCGCTGTCCAGGCTCGGGCCGTCGTAGACGACGCAGTCGTCCAGGGCCAGGCCCTCGGCGAGCGCGACGAGCGCGTCGACAATGGCCGGCGCGCGGGAAACCTCGGCCATCAGGCCACTCCAGGAGGTTGGTCGCCGAGCAGCTCGTGGGCCCGGCGAGGGATGCTGAACCCGAACCGCGGGTCCCAGATCTCGTCCTGACCGCCGCGACGCACCACGCCCTGGGACCCGCGCTGGGTCTCCCACATGTGCTGCAGGATCAGGTTCGCGGCCAGGGTGATGTAGGCCTCGATCACGGATCGGCCGGCGACATACTCGATCCGCAGCGGGCCGTAGATGCGGCCGCCGTCGAGGCGTTCGATGATGCCGGTCGGCCCGTCGACGTCGAGGGCGTCGAGGGCCGGCGCGGTGACGCCCGTCCGGATCGCGGTGATCGAGACGATGGACATGACCGGGGTGTGGTTGAGCGCGATGGCGTGGCCGCCGTCGACTTTCTCCCGATGGGTATGGCGGACGGTGGCGCCGACGATGCGCTCGATCGGGCCCGTCATCGCCTGGATGAAGCCCGTGATCTCGTCATCGTCCTGGTGGTCGTCGAGGTCGATGTTGAGGGTGCTCTTGGCCTGGGTGAGGCTGATGATCCCGGCCTCGCCCCACGGGGGCGGGACGTCGAAGGGTTCCTCGTCGGCGGCGTCCGGCGCGGTGGTGACCCAGCGGGCGATGTGCCGACCGGCCATGCTCGGCACGAAGTCGTAGTAGTAGAGGCCCTGCGCGTCGCGCACCCCAGTGAACGGGCCCGCGCTGGTGCCGTCCGGCTGGTAGACGGTGACCTGGATCGTGATCGGGTCCACCAACCCGGAGGCGGTCGTCACCTTCGTCGTCAGCCGCTTGGGCGGGAACCCGCCAGGGCCGCCCGCGCCGGTGACTGTGACGATCTCGCTGGCCTGTACGGCGCCGCCGCCGACGTCGACGGCGTTCCACACCGCGAGGTAGGTGCCCACCTCGAGGTCGGCCGGGACTGCCCAGGAGTAGGTGTAGATGCCGGTCGCCGGGTGGCTGACCCCGGCCGACGTCGGCCCCACGACGGGGCTCCCGCTCGGCAGTGGGGTGATCGTGATGGTGATGCCGGTGACGTCGACGGCGGGCCCGCCGGGGTACTCCAGCCACGAGGCGAGCAGCGTGCCGGTCTGGCCCTGGGCGACGATCATCCGGGCTCCTAGATCCGCGAGAAGTTGATCCCGTCCAAGGAGAGGAACGTGGCCGCCGTCGCGCGGCCGATCGTGACCTGTCCGGACGGATTGATGAGGCCGTGGATAGCGGTGCTCTGACCGTTCGCGAATGACACCCTGACCGTCTTCGATGGCCGGAACTGGCTGGGCAGGATGGTCATGACGTCGTTGAGGACGGTGGTCGCGACAGTGAATCGGCCGCGCATTTCGACCGTCTCCCCGGCCGCGCCGACCAGGCGCACAGCGGGCTGCCATTCCGCGTGGTCGCCGTCGACGGCCGTGTAGTCCGGGTCGTTCGACGTCAGCAGGGTCCATGCCGAGTTGGCGTGGTTCGCCGCCACGAGGTTCCCGAGGATCTCCAAGTTGCCGTTCGGCTTCGCAGCAACGAGCACCGTCGGATCGGCGCGAGTCCGCAGGACCTGGAAGATGTCAGCGGCCTGGCCGCTCAGCCCGTACAGCCTCTCGGCGGCCTCCGTCGTCTTCGCGGCTCTGGCCCTGGGGTTGCCGTTCTCGTTGAGCCACCATGTCGGCTGTGAATCCTGGAGGACCTCCAGGAGGTTCGCAGAGTCGTCCGGGTCCGTCGACGCAGCGGACGGGGCGACCAAGGTGATCAGCGTGGTCAGGTCATTCGGGCTGGTCATCGTCAGCCGGGCCAGAGTGAGCAGCGCCTGCAGGGTGATGGGGCCGGTCACCGTGCCGCCGGTCTTGGCCAGCAGGTCGGCCCGCAGGGCAACCTCGAGCGCGCTGACGAGCCCGCTGGCGTGGGCGCGATCCTCGTGTGGGTCGTCGTCGCCCTCGTGGTCGGTGATCTCGTTGGCGGCCGTACCGACCGCATCGGCCCCGACGTCTCCGGCGTCCAGGACGACGACGCCGGACTGCCCGTTGACGCTGGCCACCGCGCCGCCCGGCCCGCCACCGCCGCCGGGGATCTGCTCGGCCGGGATCAGCCCGTCCTCGTCGAGCGGGCCGGCCGGGCCGCCCGGCTGGCCGACAGCGTCGGCCGACACCTTCGTCGGGTCTCCCGACGTGTAGCCCGTCGTGCTCACTCGACACCCCCACGAAGTTTCGCCAGCGGCTCGGCAGCCGACGCCAGACCAGCAGCAGCCGCAGCGGCCGACCGCAGACGGCCCACCTGACCGATCCCCGACGCCGCGATCACCCCGGCCACCGACACCTGCACAGCCGGGAGCGAGGCGGCCAACACACCGGTGACGTCATGCAGCGCGGTCACGGACACCACGACCGCAGGGAGGGCGGCGTCGAGCTCGCCCCGGACGGCGACCCCGCCCGATGCCTCGACCACCACCGCCGGAAGCAACGCCCCCAGCGCGCCCGCCACGATCGCCTCAGCCTCCGCAGCGACCTGCACAGCCGGCAGCAGCGCATCCACCGAACCGGCCACCGTGACCGAACCGGCAGCGGCGACCTGCACGGCGGGCAGCACCAGGTCGAGAGCACCCTCAACAGGCTCGCCCTGGACACTGCCCGCCACCCCGACCTGAACGGCCGGGAGCAGGACGTCGGCCGCGCCCGACACGACGACCTGGCCCGCAGCGACCACCTGAACGGCGGGCAGCTGGACGTCGAGCGCCCCCACGACGCCCCCGCCAACCACTCCCGCCGCGGCGACGACGACAACCGGAAGCGCCGCATCGACGACCGCATCGACGGAGACCTCGCCAGCCACCCCGACCGAAACAGCAGGAAGAACGGCGGACAGCTCACCTGCGACCGCCACCTTGCTGGCGGCGTCCACCACCACCGCAGGCAGGCTGGCGTCGATCGTCCCGACGGCCGAAACAGCCCCAGAGACCTCGACCACCACTGCGGGAAGAGCCGCATCAACCACGGCCAGCGCAGTGACCGCGCCGGCCGCGTCGACAACGACCGCCGGGAGGACCCCGTCGAGGTCACCGGCAACGCCCAAGGCCCCGGCCGCCTCAACGACCACGGCCGGCAGGGCTACGGCCAGAACGCCCGCGACGCCTTCAATCTCGACTTCACCGACGACCTCGACCACGACCGCCGGCAGCTCGGCCGAGACAACACCGTCGACCTCAACCGCGGCCACAACGTCGACCTGCACGGCAGGAAGAGCCACGCCGAGTTCACCGCCGACGGCAACGGTGCCGACGGCCTCGACCTGCACGGCGGGCAACAGCGCGTCCACGACGGCCTCAACCGCGACCGCACCGGCCGCCTCAACCGTGACCGCCGGGAGCGTAGCCGCCAGCTCCCCATCGACGGAGACCTCTCCAGCAGCGTCCACGACCACTGCTGGAAGAACCGCGTCGAGGACCGCCTCGACGACGTCGGGCTCTGTCTCCTCGACGTCGCCAGCGGCCGCGACCTGAACTGCCGGAAGCGCGACGTCGGCGACGCCCGCGACCGTGACCGTCCCTGCCGCTTCCATGGTGACTGCGGGCAGAGCGACGTCGAGCACGCCAGCGACGCTCCCGCCGCCACCGGCAGGGCCTATCCAGTCGACATCGCTGAGCGCTACCTCGTCGATGTGGAACCCACTGATGCTGGCCGTGTTCGTCACGACCCCAACCCGCAAACGAGCCGGGTTGGCGCTGCCCATGTTGGTGTTGGACACCGAGAGCGTCTCGGTCGCCGTCGTCCCGTCCGGTGACGACAGGTAGAGCCGGGCCGTGATCACGCCGGTTGTCGTGCTGGAGGTGACCATGAGCTCGGCCCGCCACCAGGCGCCCGTCGGAATCGTGTTCGTGGACGTCGCGACGGCGTTGCCGATCGAGTTCAGGATCGACACCGTTCCGGCTGTGTTGAGGCGG
The DNA here is from genome assembly GCF_001570525.1 of Herbidospora sakaeratensis. Classification (GTDB taxonomy): domain Bacteria; phylum Actinomycetota; class Actinomycetes; order Streptosporangiales; family Streptosporangiaceae; genus Herbidospora; species Herbidospora sakaeratensis. Next base: position 574,698 of record NZ_BBXC01000009.1, on the reverse strand, counting down.
ATGCTGCCGACAACGCCATTCGCGCCGGTCAGGATGCGCAGCAGGATGATCGCCGACGACGGATTCGCTGAGAAACGGAAGTACCCGCGGCCCCACAGCGTCGCCGACGTGCCCGGAATGCCGGACGTCCACGCCGCGTAGGAGCTGCCTGAGGCGACCGTCGACACCAGGGCGGACAGAGTGCCGTGTGCCGCCTGGGCGTTGCTGTAGGCGAACGAGGCTCCGCTGTCGATGACGAGCGTGTTCCAGGCGTTTCCGCTGGCACCGCCGGAGTTGCCCGTGCTGACCGTGGTGCCGCTGCTGGGCCCGCCCTCGAAGTTGTTCGACAGAGCGGACATCGGTCACCCCCGGCTTAGGACGCGGGCACGGTGATGTTGCCGGAGGTCACCTCAACGTTCACCCCGGTACTGATGGTCGTGGTGTTGAGCGTGAGCGTCCCCCCGCCGCCGGTCGCCGTGACCGCGCCGTCGATCACGCCCAGTCCCGTGCTGCCGGCCTCCGCCGAGGTCAGCATGCGAACCCAGCCCGCCGTACCGTCAGCGATGCCCGTGTCGGTCAGCGCAGGAGTCACGTCCAGCGCCGCGACGCCGTTGACCGCATCGGCGAACGCGGGGTTGGACAGCGTGAACTCCGCCAGCAGCGTGCCGCTGGCGGACGTCGCCGGTGTCGCGGGCTGGCCGCCGGAGTAGATACGGATCACGCCGCCGTTCAGCAGGTCGGCGATGGCGTCCGCCGCCGCGTTCCGGGCGGCCGTGTTGATACGAGTCGGCATCTCAGCCCTCCTTCTTCGCCGCCGCGCGGGTGCGCCGCTTGGGCTGCTCCGGCGTCTCGGGCTCATCCGCCTCGGGGACCTCGGGGCCCGAGCCCTCCGGAGTCTCCGGCTTCGGCTGGTCTTCCGGCGTCTCGGCACCGGCGGGCGGGGCGGAGTCCTCCACGAGCTCCGCCATCCCGTGCTCGACCCACGACCGCGCCTGGCCTTCGGGCATGTCGACGACCTCGCCGCCGCCGTAGTTGACGCCGTCCCCCGAGACGGGCGTGCGGATCTTGACCTTAAGCGTCGCCACGTCAGTTCCTCACCACGGGCGCGACGCTGGGTTCGGCCAGGACGACGAACGCGCCCAGGGCGGCGCCGGTCGCCGGGGAACCGGAGACGGTGAGCACGACCCGCAGGTAGCGCCTGAGGCCGAGGTAGCCGATCTCGAAAACCTTGTTGTCGTCGGCCGCGACGATGGCCGGCTCTGCGCCCTGGAGGTAGGCGTCGGCGACGGCGGTGAAGTTGGTGCCGTCGTCGGAGTCCTGGACCTCGATGGTGTGGGTGCCGTCGGTGACGGTGCCCGCGTTGACGACCACGAGGGCGGACTGGAAGCCACAGCCGTCCTCGTTGCGGTCCACCGCGGTGCCGTTGGCGCTGGCGTTGCGCACGGCGGGGATGAGGGTCTGCTTGACCAGCAGGTTGTTGTACGCGTCTCGAGACACGCTTCAGTCCTTCCAGAAGCCCGGCGGCCCACCAGCCGCCGGGCGAGACGATCAGAGGGGTTACGACGCGGCGCCGTGCTGGAACAGGCGGAACGCGGCGGCGTCGTCGACGCGGCCGTCGAGGCGGGCGAAACCGTGGAAGCCGACCTGCAGGTAGTCGGCGTAGCGCTCTCGCAGAATCTGCAGCTGGACGTCCAGCACGCGGCGGGCCACGTAGCCCTGCCGGAAGTCACCGAACGCGATCGACTTCGCGCCCGGGGCCGGCGCGGGCATGCCGTCGTCGACGGTGTAGGACCAGCCGTTGATCGTCGCCGGGAACCCAGCGGTCGGCACCGGGACCCAGATCGGGCGCCCCTCCCCGTCCTTCAGCTTCCGCAGCAGCTTCAGCATGGAGTCGGCGAACACGTACTTGGCGTTGCCGCCCTCGCGGTAGGCCGAGTTGACCGAGTGCTCCAGGTCGATCGTGTCGTCGTAGGTGATGACCGCCGTCGCCGACACGGCGCCGGTCTTGCCGACCGTGCCGCCGACCGTGATGCCCTCCGGCTGGCCGACGCCGGTGCCGGTGCACAGGTGCGCGGCGACCGCGCGGCCGATGCGGGTGCCCAGCTTCGTCGGGAGCCAGGCTTCCAGGTTGAACTGGTTGTCCTGGAGCAGGGCCAGGCTCACCCGCACCAGCTTGCTGGTGTAAATGTGCGCGCCCAGCTTGCGCTGGCCGATCGTCAGGTCCTGCTCGCTGATCTGGGTGTTCTCGCCCAGGATGGCGCCGATGTTGGCGGTGTCGTCGTTGGTCGGCCACGGCAGGTCGTTGCCGGTGCCGGTCACGATCTCGGAGACCTGGCCCATCAGGCCGCCGAACGCGACGAGGGTCTCCGTCATCTTGTTCCGGAAGCCCTCGGGGACCAGGTAGCCGCCCGCGGAGTCGACGCCGACGCCCTGAGCGCGGACCTCACCGAAGTTCGCGGCGAGGAGCTCCCGCTGCTCGGGGGTGAGGCGGTCCAGGCCGCGCCGGATGAAGCCGTAGAACGCCTCGGAGTAGCGCTCCTGCCGGTCAGCGTCGTTGCCGCGCTGGTCGCCGTCCTGGCCGCCGCCGGCGACGATGACCTGTGACCGGTCGACGGTGTCGAGCTGGGCGGCGCGCTGGAGCCGCTCGATGTCGCTGGAGACCACGGTGAGACGGGCCTCGGCCTCGTCCCAGTTCTGCCGCTCCTCGGCGGTCAGGTCGCGGTCATCCATGCCCCGGCGCAGCTCCTGCATCCGGTTCCAGATGGTGTTCTGCTCGTCGATGAGCCGCTGTAGAGCGACCGTGCTCACGTGTGCCTCCTTGGGCATGACGACGACCCGCGCGGCAGCTGGCCGGCGGGTGCGTGGATCGGTGGGTCAGGCGGGCAGCTTCAGCCCGTAGCGGGCGGACAGCCCCCGCATGGCCAGGTCGATCTCGTCGACGCCCTTCCGAGTGGTCTCTCCCGGCTCGGAGGGCACGGCATCGCGAGTGGTCTCACCCGGCTCGCGACCGATGACCTGCAGCAGGTCCCGAAGTTCGGGACGGTGGACAGCGCGGCGTTCGACCGCGCCGACGTCGCCGCGCATGACCAGCGCGTGCGACACGCTCTTGAGTTCGGCCTCCGTGTCGACGAAGGCCGGGAAGGTGACAGCGGAGACCTCCAGGAGGCGGGCCTCCAGCACGGTCCTGAGCTCCGCCTCGAAGACGCGAATCTTGCCGTCATCTCCGAGCTCTTCTACCTCGATCAGCGACCACTGGTCCTTGACCACGTAGAAGCCGATGCTCATCCCGGTGATGTTGCCGTTCCTGAGGTTCGCCTTCAGGTCACGCACGTAGGAGAGCTCGTTGTCCATCGCGGAGTCGACGTCCAAGCCTCGGGCCGCCTGCGCCAGGTTGAGGCTCCCGGCCGAGACCCGCGACACCACGTAGTAGGAGGCGTGGTCGATCAGCATGCGCTGATCGCCCTCAGCAAGGGTCTTCGTGTAGGCCCCGAAGGAGAACTCCTCGTAGAACCCCCACGTCTTCGGGTTCCCGATCGGCGCACGCACGTTGAACGGCGAAGCCAGGCCTCGGAAGCGCTCAACGCCCTCGCCGTCGGCCCGGATCTCGGCACCGGTCGCGGCCAGCGCGAGGCTGCGCCGCTCCTCAAGCGTCACGGTGGGCATCTCAGTCCTCGTCTTCGTCGTTGTCCTGGCCGCCCTGGCCAGACGGGGCGGGCTTGTCGTCGTATGGGTCCGACCCAAGGGGGGTGTAGTTGAGCGGCTGCAGCCGCATGTCGCCACCCTCGACCGGCCCCAGGTCCTCGAGCTCGCGGATGTCGTTCGCCGAGAAGGCACCGACGTCGCGCATGACCCGGTAGAAGTCGGCGCGAGCCTGGGAGTCGCCCCGGAGCAGGCCCTCGAGCTTGTAGCGGGCCTGGACCGTGGCGCCGGTGAGTTCCTTGGTGACCCGGGCCTCGGTGAGCGCCAGCCACGTCGGGTGGAGATCGAACTTCACCCATCCGATGGCCTGCTGCTCCAGGCCGGTGCCCCAGCTCGTGCTCTTCGCCGTCAGACCGAGCAGGAAGTGCGGGACGCCGAACCAGCGGCCGATCTCCTCGACCGAGAACGTCCTCGACTCCAGGAACTGGGAGTCCCGCGCGGGCATCGTGACCGGGGTGAAGGACGCGCCGGAGTCGAGCACGGCCACGTCGTGCGCGTTGTCCAGACCGCTGCCGACGCGGGCCTTCCACCGGGCCTTCAGCGTGTCTGCCTGCTCCTTGTTGAGCCGCTGCTCGGTGGACAGGATGCCGCCCATCATGTTGCCCGAGGCGAACAGTTTGGCGCCGTACTCCTCAGCGGACAGGCCCAGGCCGATCGCGTTCCGCGCCGCGGCGATCGGGCTCAGCCCCATCAGGCCGTCGTATCCCCAGCTGGGCAGGTGAAGGATCTCGTAGGGCGTCAGCCGGTGGGTCACGCCCCAGTCGTCGGTGACGTAGAAGTACTTCCCCGATGGGTTGGCGTCGGAGGGCTTCTCCCGGTCGACGATCGCCCGATCGGGCGTGACGGGCCAGAGCTCACGGACCTGGCCGGCCCCGTTGCGCACCTTCTGCAGGTAGGCGTTGCCCCACATCGCGCGGTGAGTGTAGGCGAGCCGCCAGACTTCCAGCGCGGTGAGCTCCGGGTGGGGATCGTTCAGCAGGCGCGACGTGACCCGGTCGTGGGTGCCGTACTGGTAGGTGTGCAGGGGCACGCTGCTGCTGACGCCGGCCACCAGGCCTACGCACCGGTAGACCGCGCTCATGGCGAGCGCGCCCTTCTCCGACACCTGCTTGCCCGAGCTCGTCGTCATCCCTCCGAGCCACTCCAACAGGCTGGAGGAGGTCAGCGGAACCGACGGGTTCTCCGGGTTGCTGCGGCGCTCGAACAGGCCGAACAGGCTCACGCGGCCCTCCGGCTGTCCAGATCGGTCACCGTGGCGACCGCGCGCGGCCGGGCTGCCGACGCCCGCTCCATGGCGACCACGCCCAGCACGCCACCGATGATCAGCGCTGCCGGGACACTCCACAGCGCCACGCCGACCAGTGCCATCAGCACGAACCCGATCTCCGCAAGGATCAGCACCCGGGCCTCCTCACCACAGATTCGGGCCCTCTTCGACCAGGACGGGCACTTGGGACAGGAACAGGGCCATGACCATCGCGATGCAGGCGTCGATCTTCCGCTTGCTACGGCCCTTGCTCAGCCGCCAGCCCGAGTCGGTCTCTCGCACCGCCGCGCTGAGCACGTGGTCGGTGAGCGTGGGGTCGCCGCCGTGCAGGACCAGGCCCTCGCAGATGAGCCGGTAGGCGTCCTGGCAGGCCGGCACCATCGACGCGGCGCCCTGCGAGAACTCCGCCATCGGAAGGCCTTCGTCGAGCAGCACCTCCGCCGACCTCTGAAAGTAGGCCGGGTCGTAGGCGACGGTCAGCAGGTTCAGCTCGCGGTGCAGCTGGCGGAGATGGTTCTCGACCGCGTGAGTGTCGATGGTGTCCCCGGAGGGCTCCCAGACCTTCGAGACGACGGCCACGCGGCCGTCAGGCTGGACCTGCGACACCACGACCGCCACGCTGTCGTGCTTGAGCGCCATATCCACCGCGGCATGCGCCGGGAGGTCCGGCCGCAGCGCCACCGGCCCGTCGCCCTGGCACGCCTCCCAAGCTCCCGGCGGGAGCCACGATTCGTCGGCGCGCGTCCACTGGCCCAGGTGGTAGCGGCGGAACTCGAACTCCGGGATCTGGTAGAACCGCGCGACCACATCGTCTGTCCGCAGGAACGTCCCGGCCGCCGGGTTCGCGGCGAGCACCGCCTGGAGCAACTGCTCGGGGTCCGTCAGGTCGTACACGTCGGCCGCGCCGTAGTGGACAAACATGAACCGGGGGTCGTCCACCTCGCCGGCGTTCACGCGGTAGCCGTACAGATGCTTCCGGCCGGCCATCGTGTCCAAGTTCGACCCGGGCGTCGTCGTGTTCACCGCGATGCTGTTGGCCCGCTTGGACATGCCGTTCACGAGCACCAGGTGGACGCGCTCCTTCGGGCCCAGCCACTCGTGCAGCTCGTCGGCGCCCAGCGACGAAGGCCGCTGACCGTCGTTGGTGCCGGCCACCGCAGCGACCCGGTACGACCGGCCCGGACCGTTACGCACCACGATCTCGGTGTCGTAAGCGTCGACGTGATGCCGCAACGTCGGCGACTCCCGGCACGCGTGCTTCATGTCGCCGAACAGCAGGTCAGCCTGTTCGAAGCTGGCGGCCGCCACCGGGATCAGCGGCGACCCCTTCGGCCCGAACAGCGGCGGGCCAAGGAGCTCGAACAGCTGAATCCAGCCGTTCAGGGGCGTCTTCCCCTGCCCCTTGGGCACCTCGATCAGGGCCTCGCGGAACCGCCGCTCCCCGGTGATCGGGTTGTACTCGTACAGCCAGTAAAGGATCTGCTTCTGCCACCGCTGGAGCTTCACCGGCTGGCCGAAGTAGTCACCCTCGCCGTACACGCAGTGGCGCTCGATCCACGCGCACACGATCCGGCCGTGCGATGGCCACCCGAGAGACTTCGGCGCCGACAGCGGACGGCAGGCGACGGCCAGGCTCACCGGTCAGCCCACGTCGTCGACGACGTACCCCTCGACGACGTCGAGATCGCCTCTCGGGTCATCGTCGTCACCCCCGGAGTTCAGAAACGGCGCGTTGAGATCGGCGAGCGACTTGGCGGCCTCACCGAGGGTCACGTTGAGCGACAGCCGGGCCCGCGGGGACAGCCCGAACCGATCCTCAAGCTGGCGGATCTCGGCGCTCTGCGTCTGCATGTGCCGCAGGAGCGGGTTCATGACCTTCTGGCCCTGGCTGCCCTCGACCATGTGGCCCGTGGAGGCGACCGATCGCCGCGACCGCTCCAGGTCGTCGTAAAGCCAGAACAGGCGCTCCAGGGCGGGCAGGTCGGAGACGGCGTCGACGAGCCTGGCCACGGGCGTCGCCCAGTACGCCACCCACCGGTCCTTGGTGACCTTGAGCAGGTAGCTGGGTGCCGGAGGATGAGGTGGCTGAACGTTCACCTCGACCTGGACCTCTTGCACGACCTCGAGCGGTGCCGGCGCGTTGCGCCTCTGGCGCTTCGACGGGTCCTTCGGCGCCGGGCCACGACCGGCCACCGGCCTCACCCCCCGCTCTTCACGACCTCGTCACGCTCATCCGGCTCGTAGGCCGCGAACCAGGACCGCACATATCCCCACCACGCCTCCGGCCGCTCCCCCATCGCCCGCCGCAGACACACCTCCTCAGGGGCCAGGACCATGACCACCCGGGCCGCGTACCGACGCCGATAGCGGTCCCGGTCGGCCTTCGTGGCGGCCGTCGCGAGCACCCACACCCGCTTCACGTCGTGGTTGCCGAGCACAAGCCGGTCGAGCACCGCGTCCCGGGCCTCGGTCACGATCGGCCGGTGCGAGGCGAGGTGCTGATAGAGCTCCCGGCCGGGCACCTGCAGCGCCTGGGCAAGCGCGTCATAGTCGACGACCAGGTCGGACGGCAGCGCATTCGCCCGGACGTACGCCGACTTCCCGGCGCACGGCGGGCCGGCCACCAGCGTCACCACCAGGCCGGGCACGTTCGGCGCGTCGAGCTCGGCTCGCCGGGCCGAATTGCAGGTCCTGCACAGCACCCGCAGCGGGCCGTTCTCCGCTCCCCCGCGCCCCGGCGGCAGGATGTGGTCGGCAGTCAGGTCGTCGGCAGGATGCGACGGCCGCTCCCAGCCCGGACACACCGCCCCGAACTGCTCGACGTGCACCCGTACCGTGTCGGCCCTGCGGTTCCGTTCCTGCCTGCCGTATCCTGGGCGACGCGATGGACGCGGGCCCCGCGAAGTCGCCGGAGAGCACCTCGGGCAGGTGCCCGTCACCCGTTGGCGGCACCCTGGGCAGATCTTCGGCATCTGGACCACGGCCGCCCGCCCATCACATAGCGTAACTGGTCACAATCTGTGACTGACTACGCTCCGTCACTCCAGACCCGTACAGAAAAAAAGCGAGCTGCTCGCGGGGTCCCCGTAGGCCAGGTCCCGAACTTTTGACCCGCCCCCGACCTGCGCAGATGTATTTGTGCAGGTCAGAGCCTTGATTACTCTCCGGGGCGGCGTACAGGCGGCTCGCGTCCGTCGCTCCGGAAGCGTTGGCGATCTTGAGCCGATCACACCCCGTGAGATCGCTGCAATCCACGATCAATCACACAGCGTGAGATCTAGCGGAATGTAACCGTGGGTGGGGGGCGGGGGTACCCCAGAAACAGAGCAACCCCGTGGAATGGACACACGGGGACTTGCTGCAGATTATGCTTCGCCGCTGGTCAGAGCGTCAAGCCGCCTGGCCGGCCCGGCGTGGCGGGACGATGCCGGAGCCTGCGCACGGGAGCTCATGCCAATCCCACTGGCTGGTGCGCCCGGAGCCATGCCGGGTGATGCGTCCCTCGGAGGCCCATCGGTGCAGGGTTCCGGCCGGACGGCCGGTCCAGGCCATGGCCTCTACGAGGCCGATCAGATGGGGTGTGTGGGGGTCGTAGGCCATGGGTTCAGTATGCGTCCGTACCCGCCCTGGGACGGGGGCCGCCTAGACTGGGATGGCACCTGTTGGGGTGTGAATCTGTGGGACCGGCGAGGCTCTGACCTTGGCGCATAGCGCCACTCGCCGGTCCCGTTTTGCGTCTTCAGCAGCTCGTGAGGAGAGAGGGGTCGCCCCCGCCTGGCTGGCGGGGGCGGGGTGGCTCAGTCCGTTTCGGGGCGGAGCCGAGGGGCGAGGACCTGGTGGAGGGATTCGATTCGCACCAGCGTGTAGGCGATCGATTCGTACTGCCAGGCGCTCGCGGTGAGCGTTTCGCGGCGGTCCATCGCGTGTTCCCAGATGGTGTAGCCGTCGAGCCATTCCAGGAGGAGCCTCACCAGCAGGCTGCTGGTGGTCTCGTCGAGGGGAAGGTCTCGGACTGCGATCCGGGCCCTGTCGATGGCCTGTGCGCCCTGTTCTCCGGTCCAGTCGTTGCCGACCGGGGGGAGCTCGATTGCCAGGGGCAGCCACCCGAGGGTCTTGCTGATGAGCACGTAGGCCCCCAGCAGGAGTTCCCCGAAGTGGTCGAGCGGGTCGCTCATGTCTCTCCTCTGTTGAGTTGTGAATCTGCTTGTCGTCCGGGGCTCTGACCTCCCTGCCGACTTCTCTATTATGGCACTATCTATTGCAGCTTCGCAATAGTTCTGACATGCTCAATCCATGGAAGCGAACCGAGATGAGCAGCTGATCACCGCCGCGACCACCATCGGCCGACTCCTGGGGATCGACCTCGGGAAACTGCACGACACCACGCTCACCGCGACCGCCGAGCAGCCCGACCGGCCCTACAGCGACGCATTGCTCATGGCCCTGTACGAGCTCGCCCCGGCCAGCCCGCCAGCTCCCGACGTGGTGGGCATGGCCGAGGTCGGCGAGATCCTCGGAGTCTCCCGGGCCCGCGCGGCGAAAATCGCTGAGACGGACGGGGCGTTCCCCGCGCCGGTATACGACCTGGCGGCCGGGAAGCTCTGGGCGCGGGCCGCCATAGTGGCCTACGCGCCGACGCGGAACACGAAGGGCGGCCGGCCCCGGAAGGCTACTGACGAGGATCGTTCAGGAGAGTGAAGCCGTCGGCGTCGTTCTCGCCGATCATGTGGACGGCGAAGGTCCGGCCGGGCAGTTCCCCTGTCGGCAGCCCGGCCTGCTGGGCGATACGAGCCGAGGGAACGCGTAGGGGCGCGGTGGCGGGGTGGCGCGAGGTGACGAGTTCGGAGTCGTCGCCGACGTTGAGCAGCACCCGGGCCTGACCGGGCGGGATGGGGTCGGCGGTGCGGCGGAGCTGGCTCATGGGGTCATTCTGCCTTTCTCGGCGAGGACGTCGTCTGCGGCGGAGCTGAGCATCGCGGCGGCGGTCGACAGCTCGCGCAGCTGCTCGGGGGTCATCCGCGCAAGCGTGATCTGTAGCCGTTCCAGGTTGCCTCGGTAGGCCCAGTTCATGGCGGCTTGAGCTTCGAGGACATGACTCAGTCGGGCGAGGCTCTCGGAGATGCCTTTCAGCGGTTCTGGCTCTTCAGCCACGACGTCCTCCGGCGAAGTGAGCGATCGCCGACTCCATGCACGGGCGGCACATCGCGACGTCGACCCGGACGCCGGGCGGCGAATCGAACGGCAGGGTTCCGACGGCGTCGCCTTCGCAGATCCCGAGATGGTCGTAAAACCCGCAGAGGCAGTGGCACGGCTTGGAGCGCTCGATCTCGCCGCGCTCCATCGCCGCGATCCACGCCTTCCCCTCGGGCGAGTTGGCCCATTCGAGGAGTTCGGGCATGCCGGGGGCGTTGACGATCTGGTGGAAGGCCCGACCTAAGGACTCGACGACGGGCTGGAAGGCCTTGCCGATCTCCGCAAAGGCCCTGTTGAGGTCACCGTAGAAGTCGGGCTGACGGTCCGTCATGGCGTGGTCCTTTCGCGCTTGAGCTCGCCCGCGAGCGCCTCGGTGAGCCGGTCGCGCAGGAGCGCGGCGGCTTCGTGGGACAGCAGCAGGCGCACGTTCACGATGCTGTCGTCGTCCACGGCCAGCCGGATGTGTTCATCCATTCCGCTGGTGGCGATGCCGAGCCGGACGGTCGGCAGGTCATCTTCCAGCCCGTCGTGCGCTGCCAGGATGTCCGGGCCGCCGATGCCGACGTTTCCCCAGATGCTCATAGCCGCCACCCCTCACGGCCCCCGGCGATTAGCCCGTCGGACTTCCTCATGGATCGTGCGTCAACGCGCTGCTCGTCATCGTCAGCCCATGCGTTCAGGTCTGCGGCGAGTTCGCGCACCTGTTCGCGGGTGAGTTCGATGTACGCCTCGGCTGGCCCTTCGTCGACGCCGATGCGGAGCGGATTGCCCTCATAGCCGTGGGACAGGGTGAGGTGGTTGTCTACGCCGTGTTCTCTGAACGTCTTGAAGGTGTTCCAGATGCTCACTGGGCCGCCTTCCGTCCTGCTCGGGTCATGAGGTCCACCCACCCGAGTTTGCTCCAGGTGGCCCCGCACCCGGGGTAGCTGACGGGCATCGGGTCTTCCATGTGCTCGCGCGGGCCGATGACGGAGCCGAGGCCGGCGCACCAAACGAGGCTCTCGTCGTCGGCGCGGGTGCGCAGCCGGCCGCCGCACTCCGGGCACGACCATGAGACGAGCTCGATCACGCGGGCGTCGTAGCCCAGCAGGGTGCGCGCGGCGACGACCCAGGTGCGGACGCGGCCGAGTGCCCAGCGGGCGAGGTCGTCGTCTTCGGTTTGGGCGACGAGGGCGACCATGTGGTGGAGTCGGCCGCCGACGCTGACGCGGCCGGAGCCGACGGTGAGCTGGAAAACCCGGCTGTAGAGGTGGGTGTAGACCTGGGCGACTTCGGAGGCGATCTGGTCGGCCAGGAGGAGCGCGGGGGTGACGGGTTCGCGGGATCCGTAGCCGCCGCCTCGGGTGGCGGAGAGCGCGCCGTCGGCGTCCCAGCCGGGGCTACCGGACGGGGTGGCGGCCCCAACTTCGGCGAAGCTGGCGGCCTGGTGGGTGGTTGTCGTGCTCTTGTGGCCCGTGCGGATCACGCGGGCCGGCTTGCCCGGGATGGTGGTGGGCACGGTCGTCAGGAGGTCCTCGACGAGCCAGGCGTGGCGGCTGCGGCCGGTGGTTGCGCCGAGTTGCGGGAGCAGGCCGGGGTCGCGGCGGGTGACGATGCGCTGCTCGGGTCGGCGGCCGTGGGCGCCCTTCCGGTATTCGGTCCATTCCACGCGGACGGTGACCTCGTCCAGCAGCTGGCGGACGTAGTCGGCGAGGTGTTCGGCGTGCGTCAACGTGGCCTTCCTGATGGTGTGGGGTTGATCTCTCGCTGCTGTGGTGAGGCGCGGTCAGCCGTCGTAGTCGCCGGGCGCTCCGTTGGAAAGCGGGGGCACAAGTGGCGCTGGGGTGTGCTTTCGCTGGCGGTGTTCGGCTTCGAGGCGCTTGAGGGCTTCACCGAACGGCAGCAGGCCGGCCTCGCCGAGGATCGCCTTCGCGATGTCGTCGGCGTACTGCACGGCGACGCCGTGGGGGCTACACCAGGTGCGCATGTCGAGGGCGAGCTTGGTGACCCGGGCGACGGCGGCCTGGGCGATATCGAGGCCGCCGACCGTCTGCGGAGCATGTTCGGTCGGGGTGGTGTCGTCGAGGGCGCGGATGGTGGCGCAGGGCCAGTCGGGGGTGAGGTAGGGGTCGCCCTGGTCGCAGCCTTCGCACTTCGGGCGGGCGTCGCCGGTGTCGATCCAGGCGTGCCCTTCTGGGGGCTGCTCCGGCGTGTGGAGGTCGCGGACGCGCTGGATCGCCGCCAGGGCGATGTCGAGCTCGCTGAGGACTTCAGGGGCTGGCTTGGGCGGGGTGTAGACCGTGCGGTCCGTGATCCATCGGCGGGTCGTCATCGCTGCGGCTCCCGGGTGGCGGGGATGGTGGTGGCGTCGGCGAGGGTGGCCTTCTGGCCGTTGAGCGCGGCGGTGACCTCGTTGCAGACCATGGCGATGAGCGCGCTGGAGAGCTGCTCCTCCGGCGTGGCATCGGTGGCTGCTCTGCTGGCGTCGCGCCAGCTTTCGGCCACGCGGAGCGCGTTGGTGATGCGCTGTTCGGCGTCGGCGGCCTGGATCGCGTAGTCGGTGGCTTCGTCCGCGGTGTGCATCCACCGGTCGGCGCAGTAGGTGGCGTGGTCGTGCTCGCGCTGGAGGTCGGCCATGGCGGCGTCCCACTCGGGGGTGTGGACGATGCCGCGGCCGCGTTCAGCGTTGTAGCGGGCGAGGGTGTCGGGGGCGTCGTTGAGGATGACGACCTGCCCGTAGCCGTTCGGCACGGTGTGGCTGAACTCGAAGACGGGCAACTTGGGACGGCGGCGGAAGAGGTTCATCGGGGCGGGCCTTTCGGGACGCGGGGGTCGACGAGCATGGCGAGCAGGACTGCGGCGATGGCGGGGTCGTCGTGGCGTCCTCGGGTACATAGCGCGCAGATCTGGACGCCCTCCCCGATGACGGCGGGTTCGATGCCTTCGTAGTTGTCGAGCTCTGGGGCGGGGCAGCACGGGCATCCGCCGGCGGCCCAGTTGGCTCGCGCGATGGCGGCTTCTTCGAGGGTCCAGGTGCGGGCGATCACGGCTGTGCCTGCGCGGCGGGGATGGTGGTGCCGTCGGGGAGCCGGGTTTCCAGGCCGTTGAGGACGTCGACGACCTCGCCGCTGATAGTGGTCCAGTTGGCGGCCTCGTCGGAGCCGAGCACGGCCTTTACGTGCCGCTCCCAGGTTTCGGCGGCGCGGATGGCGTTGGTGATGCGCTGCTCAGGGTCTCCTTGGCGGTTGAGCCACTTCATGCCGTCGTCGGCTTCGTGGAGGCCTTCGTGCCGGACGGGGTGGCGGCAGAACCAGAACCGGTTGTCGCCCTTGAGGATGCCTCGGGTGGTGGAGTCACAGCGGGGCGCGGTGGCCTGCTCGCGGAGTCGGTCGCGTTCGGCGGTGACGGCGATGAGGCGGCCTTTGCGGTCACCGGAGTGGAGGTTGAGGGCAGCGGCGATGAGCATGAGGGTCGCGATGTATGCCTGTCCGGAGGCGAAGTTCCAGACGCTGGCGAGGGTCCAGAGGGCGCCGAGGCTGAGCTCGCCAGCCGGGATGCGGCGGAGGATCTTCACGAGGACTTCCTTGTGGAGGCTGGTGTGAGCAGTTCTGCGGGGGTGGTGTCGAGCGCTGCGGCGAGCGCGACGAGGTCGTCGACGTCGACCCGTCGCTGCCCGAGTTCGATGCGGCTGAGGAGCTGCTGAGTGGCGTAGTGGCCCTGCAGTTGGAGGCGGGCGACGACGCCTTCGTAGGAGAGCCCGAGGGTCGCTCGTCGTGCGCGGATGTTGGCGGCTACGGCTCGAGCGGTGGGACCGAGTGGAGTGAGGCGGGCGATCAAGGGGCGCTCCGGAGGGCTGTGATCTTCGGTGGGGCAATGTGCGGTGGTGGTGCAGGGGATCTTGAGGACGAGGTCTCAGGTGTGATCTGAGGGCCGTGCAGCAGGCTGCTCTTCGGCTCCGAGTTGGGCCAGGCGCGGGATGAGGTCGCGCATCGCCCAGACGATCTCCTTGTCGGCTCCGGCCCGGGTGATGGTCGCGTTGCAGAACGAGGCGTAGCCGCTGTTGGGGTTGCGGACGACGAACTGGACGTCGATGGCAGCGTGGGGGGCCTGGATGTTCAGTGAGGCACGGTCGTAGTTTTCGCGGCCGTCCACCTTGAGCCCTGCGACCTCGGCGGCGGCGCGCACTTTCTTGACGGCAGCTCGTGGATCACGCACGGCCAGCCCGCCATTCGTCGAGCGTGATGCCGTCGCGGACACGGCCGTAGAGGATGTCGAGGGCGAGTTCCTTCAGCTCGGCTTCGTCCTCAGGGGTCTCGGCTTCGTAGGTGATGGCAATCTCGTCGTCCTCGACCTCGATGGTCTCTTTCACGTCTGGGGTCCTTCCGGGGTCGCGGCCAGCCGACGGTCGAGCGCTTCGATCCACGCCACGGAGACGGCGGCCACCTGGAGCAGCTCGGCGCGTAGCTGGGCCGGGTCTGACTCGACGAGCGCTTCGTAGACCTCCTCGAGGAGCACGCCGTCCCACGCGACATGGGTGTGGGGCTCGTCGGGGTGGCCGAAGCATCGGCCAGGACTGCGGGAAGGCGTCGCGCGTTCAGCGTTGACGTTCTTCCAGCACTCGGCGCGGAAGGCGTAGTGGTGGCGGGTGGCGACGTCGATGTCTCGCGGGTCGAGGTCGGGGTGGTTCTGCTCGCCCCAGCGCTCGTCTTGGCGGCGGCGTTCGTCGCGGATCTCCTGCTCGACGCGGCTGAGGCCGGCGGTCTCGATCAGGACCTGCTTGGCGTACATGGCGCCGTCGAGGAGCTCCTCGTACAGATCGCGGAGACCGTTGCGTCCGTTGTGGGGCTGGAGCGCGGTGCCGTATCGCTGGATGCCGAGCCGGCGTCGAGCCTCGATGTCGGAGATGACGAGCGACTGGATGTCAGTGTGGTCGTTCGGGACCGGCAGCGGTTGATCTTCGGGGCGCTGCTTGAGTTCCGGCATGGGCCAGCCGAAGGTCAGCGATTCTGCCTGCATCCGGTTAAGGCCGTGGGTCGTCGTGAGGTGTGAATAGATGTCTGCGGCCGTCTCATACGTTTTCAACGGCTGCGCGGTGAAAGTCTCCCGGCATTCATCGATTGGGCATTCCCGGAGTTCGGTGTCGTTCGGTGTGATGTCGCGGTTGTCCATGGCGTTCCTTTTCAGAATGGGGGTTTTTCGGGGAGTGGCTGTTTTCGGTATGAGGCGATGAGGTTGATGGGTGGTCCGCCAGCGTTGAGGTGCTGGGTGGGGGTGCATTCGTGGGTAGCGACGACTTGGTGGCGTCGGGGGGCTCGGAGCCGGAAGGTGCAGCGCCAGATGAGGTAGGGCCGGCGTGGGAGTCCCATGAGGTGGAGGTCGTAGGTGTGGCGGCCGCCGAGGAGGGCGAGGAGTTCGTCTTCGGGGGCGAGGGGGGCGGGGTCGGCTCGGATCAGTTGGCCGCCGTCGTAGCCCTCCAGGACGGTTCGGGCGCATCGCCGGCAGCCGACGAGGGCGGCGGCTGTGGAGATCAGGTGGCCGCTCATCCGGAGGGCCTTCCCAGACCCCGGGTGACAGGTGACAGGTTCGCTCCGTATTGACGGCCCACATGCGCGCGCGTTATGCGCGCGTACGTATGCGCGCACATACACGCGCATGTGAGGGGCTTAATGTGAGACAACCTGTCACCTGTCACCCGAGGGGGGTTGAAAGCCCCCTTTCTGCAGCTCAGTGCGGGTGACGGGGCGATGACACATCTGTCACCCGTCATCGGACCCGTCACCATGCCGATCCCTGCGATGCCCACGGGTCGCCTGGGTCGGTGGCGGCCGGGGTGACAGGTTGGTTGGTCTGGGTGACAGATCCCGGCTCGTCGACTCCGGCGGGGGCGGTGGGCCAGGAGGCGTCCGCGGAGTCGTCGGTGTCCTCGGTGTAGAGGCTGATGCCGGTGTAGAGGCGGGCGGCCTTGGTGCGGGTGGATCCGACGTTGTGGCGGCGGGCGAGCTCGGTGCTGAGAGTCTTCGGGGTGACGGGGGTCTCCCCCTCGGTGAAGCACCAGCGTTCGTAGGCTTCGCGGAGCTTGCTGATTTTGATCTGGACGTGCTCTCCGCCGCCGATGCGGCAGCAGTCCTCGACGAACCTGCTGACGGTGTCCTGGTCGGCCTCGTAGGCGAGCGTGGCGGCCTTGACGCGCTCAGGGTCGGCGAGGCCCTGGGCGGTGGCTTCGACGGCTCCGGCGATAATCCAGGCGAGCAGGGCGGGCCCGTGGTCGCGGGCGAGGATTCCCTGCAGGTCCTCGACGACCTTCTCCTCGGGCACCTCGTGGTCAAACGGGATGAGCCGCAGGCGCCGCCAGAAGCTCCGGCCGCCGGCGCGGACCTTCGGCTGATGGTTGCCCATGAGCCACAATTTGTGAGTCGGTTCAAAAGTAAAATGGTCCGCGCGCATGAACCGGGCGGTCAGAGAATCGCCGCCCGTGAGCAGCTTGACTTTCACTTCGTCGAATCGGTCGTCGTCTCCGACTTCGGAGCAGACGACCATTCTCATTCCGGCAAGTCGGGCAATCTCGGTTTCGTGCTGTGAATGTGCTTTAGCCATCAAGAAACCGCTCGGGGCGGTGGTAGCGTAATCTCCAAGAACGGCGATAATGGCTTCCAGGAATACGCCTTTGCCGTTTCCTCCGGAGCCGACGCAGAAGGGCAGCCGGTGGTGTTTGACCGATCCGGTGGCGCTGTAGCCGACGAGGCGGCGCAGGTAGGCGATGAGGTCGGGGTCGGCGCCGAAGGTGTCGTCGAGGAACTCGTGCCAGCGGCTGGGGTCGGCGCCGGGGTCGGGGGCGACCCGGGTGATGCGGGTGTGGAGGTGGGCGGCGTCGGCGGCCAGGAGCTCGCCGGTGGCCAGGTCGACGATCCCGGCGGGGGTGTTGAGTTCCATGGGGCGGGCGTCGAGGTCGGCGTAGGCGACGACGGCGCGGACGTCGGTCTGGGCCTGGGCGAGCATGCTGGTGATGCCGCCGGCGGACAGGGCCTTCTTCTTGTGTTCGACGGCGGTCTTGCCGTCGTCGGGGAAGCTGCGGCAGACGCGCTTGGCGTATTCCCGGACGATCCCGCCACCGGCGGGCTGCCACTCCCAGCGCTGCCCGTCCCAGGAGAGCCAGCGGCCTCGGTCGGCGCAGTAGCGGATGACGTCGCCGAACCGGTCGATGAGGGCCAGGGCGTTGCCGTCGTCGCTGTGCTCGTAGGTGCGCTCCTCGACTAAGGCGAGGGCAGGCGGGGGCGGCGGGTCGAGCTGGTGGACGGTGGCGAGGTTGCCGATGACGGGCCCGGCCTGGACGGTGTGGGTGGGTGGCGGGGTGGGGCCGGGCGCGGGGCGGGTGGGTTCGGTGCGGTGGCCGTAGCCCTGGGCGGCGAGGTCCTTGGCGGCGGCTTCAAACGCGGTCTGGCTGGTGGAGCCGTGGTTGAGGAGGGTGTAGGCGCCGAACTTGTCGTAGGGGCGTTCGGTGTCGAACACCGTGCTGGTGGTGAAGACGTAGAGGTTGTCGGCGCCACCGCGGCCGGTGGTGGCGGAGATGCCGTGGGTTTTGCCGGGGCGCCGCCAGTGGACTTCTCCGTCGGAGCGGACCCAGACGATGGTCCAGCCGAGGGGGCCGAGGATGTCGCGCTGCCAGTCGGCCTTCTCGTTGTAGTCGTCGCCGGGGCTGATCCCGCCGTCGACGCCGTACGGGGTGGCGGGCTGGGAGAACCACGGCGAGGTGGGGAGCGCCCTGAGGGCGGGCCGGGGCGCGGCGACGGGCGGCGCGGTGATGGGCATCCGGTCGAACGCCCCGGCGAGGTGGTGGAGCGCGTCGCGTTCGTCGGCGGTGACGGTGGCGATGGTGGCGGGCCCGCCAGCGGCCATGGTCCAGGGGCGGCCGGTCGGGTGGGTGCGCCCGCCGGAGGGCGCGAGGACGACCCAGCCGCCTTCGCCTCGGGTTTCGATGAGGACCTGGGGGACCTGCTCGGGGCGGGTGATGTTGTCGAGCTTGGCCTGGCGGCGGGCGCGCTCGTCGGCGGCGAGGTCCTCGCCGTCGAGCTCGGCCTGGCGCTCGGCCTTCCACGCGGCGAACTCCTCGGGGGTGGACGGCCGTCGGGCGAGGTGGGTGTTGCCGGCGACGGGGTCGGCGTCGACGCGGTAGAGGATGTGGAGGCCGCCGCTGGGGGTCCACTCGCTGTAGCCCTGGACGACGCGCGTCCACAGGTCTCCGAGGCTGCTGTTGGTGGCGAGCTCGGTGAGTTCGGCCAGGATGCCTTCGGCGACGGCGCGGCCTTCGAGTTCGAGCATTTCGATGTTGCCGGATGCGGCGCCGGTGACGATGCCGAGGCCGTCGAAGGGGCCGTCGATGAACCAGCGGGTGATCCGGTCGGTGTCGGGCCGGGGGTGGCTGCCGCCCTTCTGGGTGTACTGCCGCCAGCTGGACACGCTCGGGCGTTTGGTGCCATCGGTGGCGGCTGGTAGGACGCAGAGCCCTGCGTTGTGCAGGGCCTGGGCGGTGCTGTGGATGGTGCTGTGGTTCACGTACTACGTCCCCTCGGTGCCAGCCGTGATGGGGCGGGGCAGTGACCGGGCCCGCGTTTCGGTCGCTGCCCCGCGTGGTGGTTCGGGTGCGGGTTAGGCCTGGGGCGGGGGCGTGCCGAAGGTCATGCCGAGGTTGGCGGCCGCGGCGGCGGTTTCGGCGGAGACGACCTGGCCGTTGGGCATGGTGACCATCCCGCCGGCGGGCGGCTGCGGCTGGGCCGGCGGGGCGGCCTGGTAGCCGGGGTTGGGCTGGGCCGCCTGGTAGGCGGGGGCGGGCTGCTGCTGGGCGGGCGGCGCGTAGGCGGGCGCGGGCGCCGGGGCGGCGGTCGGGAGCGGGACGTGCGGGACCTGGGGGGCGGGGTTACCGGCGGCAGATCCGAACTGCGGAGCGGACTGGAAAGGGTTGCCGCCGACGGACTGCATGTACTGGCCCGCGTAGGCGGCGTCCTCCTGGCTGAAGGGCTGGAGGATGTAGGGCGCGGACTGGTTGGCCTTCGCGGTGCCCTGGGCGAGGCGGGCGAGGACGGGGTCCTTGCCGATGTTGCCGGACAGGGAGCCGATCAGGGGCTTCTGGAACAGCAGCACGTTCTCCTCGACCTGGGGGCCGCCCTGGGCGGTGAGGACGACGAGGTCGACGCGGAGGGCGTCGCTGGTGCCGAACTGGGTGGCGATGTTCTCCTCCAGGCGGCGCGGGAAGAAAACGATGAGGTGGCCGACGAAGTCCTTGGCCTTCCAGTCCGAACCGGCGGCGGGCTGGCTGAAGTTGAACGACATGCGGGTGGTTCCTTTCAGTTGGTGATCCCGGGGCAGCCCCGGGCGAGGTTGGTGGACTTGGGGAGGTGCCAGGGGCAGTAGGTGCAGTAGGCGTCGCCGACGGGGAACGCGCCCCAGATGGCCGGGTTGTTCTCGGGGTCGAGGTCGGCCAGGACCTTCATGACGTTGTCGCGGCGCGTCAGGGCGTCGAGGGCGATCTGGGGCTGGAAGGGTTCGGTCCACACGTAGACGCCGTCGAGGCGTCCGGCGCGGGGCAGGAAGACGACGGCGACGTGTTCGACGTCCTCGCCGGCGTTGCGGTAGCCGAGCCCGTAGACGTGGGCCTGGACGCGGTAGGTGACGCCGGGGTCGCGGTTCTTCCGGACCTTCTCCATGGAGGTGGTGCCGGGGAACTTCCAGTCGATGACGGTCTTGGCCTGCCGGTCGAACAGGTCGCAGGACCCCTTGAGGGTGGCGTCGGCGGCGACGCGCTGCTCGGTGATGTAGCGGGGCCGGCCGTCCGGGAGGGTGGGGTTGAACTTGTTGAACGTCTCTTCCATCCAGCCGTGCGCGGCCGTGCCTATGACGGAGGCGAGCGGGTCGGTGTCCTTGTTCGGCTTGGGGTCCCAGTCGAGGAGCTTGTAGGCGAGCTTCCTGACGCAGGGGGTGCCGATCTCGGAGGGGCCGATCGCGACCTGGCGGGAGCGCGGGGCGTTGGCGGAGGCGTGCCGGATGGTGCCGACGACGTTGGCGGCGATCTGGGCGGCCAGCCCGTCAAGCAGAGGAGGGTTGACCGGGGCGACGGCGGGCTGGGTGAACATCAGGCGGATTTCCAGCCCTTGCGCAGCAGGTGGCGTGCGATCCTGTCGGCGGTCGCGGGGGCCACCTCACCGCCCTCCCAGAGGCTTTCGCGCACCGCACTGGTGAGTGCGGCGAGCTGCTCGGGGTCAGGTTCGGCGTCGGCGGCGTCGGCCATCTCGGCGAGGACAGCGGCCATGGCCCGCGCCGTGGCCGCGTGGACGCGACCACCGGCGAATCGGATCTGCTTGCCCTCGCGGATGAACGCGAAGCCGTGGGTGGTGTATTCGCGCTTCTCGGGATCCGGCCAGTCGGGCCGGTCGAGGATGAGGACCGACAGGCCCATGCCCTTGGCGATCCCGGCGAGGACGTTGCGGAGCTCTTTGGCGGGCACCACCACGTCACGGGCGGAGGCGAACTTGCAGGCACCATCGCCTTCCACCCACACGTGGAGCTGGTCGCCACTCTCGTCGGTGAACGTGTACTGGGTCACTTCCACTCTCCGGCGAGCTTGAAGGGGCGGGCCTGCTTCTTCGGCTTGGCGAACTTGGCCCAGATCTCGGGGTGCTCCTCGCGGAGGCCCTTGCTGTCGACGGAGTAGCTGACGGCGGAGGGCTTCCATGTGATGGCGGGGCGGCCGTCGAGGGTGGCGGCGTGGTGGTCGCCGACCATCGCCTGCAGCTGCTCTTCGGCGCGTTCCTTCCTGGCCTTGGCGGCTGCCTCTTCGGCGGCGGCTTCCTTGATCTCCGTGAGCCAGTTCCGCGCCTCGGCCGGCAGCTCGATCGCGTCGTCGTCTTCGGGCGCCGTCGGCGCGGCGAGGGCTGCGGGTTGCGGAAGCGTGGAGATGCTCGTCGGCGCGGCGGCCTGGCCGAGGCCGGGGATGGCGGGCTGGCCGCCGCCGGTGCCGAGCATCGTCCGGTCCAGGACGTCCTTGCCGCGGGTGACGGCGACGTAGGTGAGCATCACCTCGGTGGTGCGCAGCTCGCCGGTCTGGGGGTCGTAGATGTCGCCGAAGTCGCTGGCGAGCTGGACGGTGCCCCACTCGCGGCCCTTGGCCTTGTGGGCCGTGGAGACGATGACGCGGGCGTTGTACTCGTCGACGAGCGAGGACAGCACGCCGAGCACGCGGTTGACGCCCAGGGAGTCGATGAGCTTGACGAACGTCTTGAGGTCGGCGCCGCCGGCGTCGTGTTCGGCGTACTCCTGAACTTCGCTCCACGAGGAGAAGGCCATGAGTTCGGGGTGGTGGACGGAGCGTCCGGCCTGGAGGTCACGGGCGGCCTCGGCGAGCATCCGGATGTCGGTGCCGCCGCCGACGAGGGCGGTAGGGTGGCCGGCGGCCTGGGCGGCCATGGCGTGGGAGACCGCGCCCGCGTTGGAGCGGCAGAGGATCGCGTCGGCCTGGGCGAGCGGGGCGAGCCGGGAGTCGCGGCCCGGGTTGCCGGTCAGGCGCAGGGGTGCGTCGAGGAGGCCGAGCCAGTGGTTGGCTTCCTCAGCGATGCGCTGCCCGAACCGCCAGGACTGGGTGAGGGCCAGGCGCTGCCCGTTGAAGCCGCTCATGGCGTCGACCGCGCCCCGCCAGCCGTAGATGGCCTGCGAAGAGTCGCCGACGAGGATCCGCTGGGCGGACTGGCCGTTGATGACAGAGGCGATGACGGGGTTGGCGTCCTGGGCCTCGTCCAGCATGACGAGGTTGTAGGGCAGGGCGGGGTTGGTGAGGGCCCACAGCTTCAGGTAGTGGTCGTGGGTGAAGCGGAGCACGCCACCCTTCTCGTCGCGGATGTCGGCCCAGGCGCGCACCGCGATGGGAACGATGGCGGTCCGCAGCTCGGTGCGAAGGGCCGGGGTGTCGAGGCCGGGGACGTCGGGGACGTGGTCCCAGCCGATCTGGTCGGCGGCGGACCAGCAGAAGCGGGCGATGGTGTCGGAGACGAGCCGGGCGACCTTGGCGGCGGTGAGGCCGGTGTCGCCGATGTGGAGGACGGCGGGGATGGCGAGCAGCTGCGCGACGACACGGGCGGGCTGGCGGGCACCGTTGAGCCGGTGCTGGAACTTCTTGCCGACGGCGGCGAAGGCGAGGCCGTGCGCGGTCGAGCAGTGCACGTTGGGCGGGAAGCTGGCGCGGGCCTCGTCCGCGATGGCCCTGTTGTAGGCCACGTAGAGGCCGCGGCCGCGCGTGTGCTGCCCGAGCATCTTGAGCGTGGTCGTCTTGCCGGTGCCCGCGCCGGCGGTGATGGTGAGGTCGGCTCCGGTGGCGGCGGCGTCGATGATGGCCTGCTGCTCCGGCGTGGGCGGCACCTCGTAGACGGGCGCGGCCGGGGCGGCGGGGGCGCCGCCGGGCTGGGAGAAGGTGAACGTCATCGCGCCAGCTGCCTCTCCGTCAGGCCCTGGAGGCGGGCGGCGAGCTGGTTGGCTCGGGCGGTCTCACGCAGGCAGACCGAGCGGGGCTGGCCGCAGATGAGCGTCTGGACCTGCCTCATCTCGCTGAGCTGGTGCGCGGGCCGGTAGCCGAGGCGGTGCTGGGCCGGTTCGGTCGGCTGGTCGGCCGCGGCGAGAGCGGCGACGGCGGCCTCGAGTTCGGTGACGCGGGCGTTGGCGTTGGCGAGGTCGCCCTGCAATTTCCGCGCGTCGCTGAGCTGGTCGGCCAGCGCGGTGTTCTGGCCGCGGGCGGCGACGAGATCGCGGTTGAGTTCCAGGTTCTCCGCCAGCATCTCCCGCGCGAGCTCGTTCCCGGCCCCGGAGCCGTCGGTGAGCCCGTATCCGGCGGCGAGGAGGTCGTCGATGACGGCGGTGGCGAGCTTGTGGGCGTCGCGGGTGTCGCTGACGAAGATCGTGTTCGTGATGATGTCGCGGGCGTTGCTGGTCAGGTATGCCGCCTCGAGGTCGACGGCGAAGGGGTCGCCGATGGGTTCGCGGTCGCGGCGGCGGAAGGGCCAGATCATGAGGCGGGCCTTCTGGTTGAGGGTGGGCGCCGGTGGCTACGGCGGGTCGCTGTAGCCACCGGCGCTATGGGGCGGTGCGGGTCAGCGGGTGGTGGCGATGCGGCTGGGCGGCGCGGTGGCGGCGGCCGGGACGCCGTGCAGGATGGGGATCTCCAGGTCGCCCTCGATCGAGGCGACGACCTGGCGGAACGCGTCGCGGAGCCGCTCCTCGGGGTTGTCGAGGAGGTAGCCGAGGGTGAGGCGGCCGCCGCGGACCCGGTAGCGGAACCGGGCAGTGATGTCGATCGGGAGGGCGTCCTCGTACGGCTTCAGGCGGATGGTGAACGTCTTGGGGATGTCGACGCTGCCGCCGCCGGCGCGGGCGTTCGTGGTGTCGGTGTAGACCAGCTGGCGGTCGCCGTTCTGCAGGACCACCGCGCTGGAGAACGACGCCTCCGAGGTGGCCTGGAACTTGAGGGCCATCTCGAGCATGTCGGCGCCGGACGGCAGGACGACGTCGGGGAGGTGGTCCTCGAGGAACTCGGCGAAGCCGACCTGGTCGAGGTCCTTGCCGTTGAGGGCGAGCCACTGTGTCCAGGCGGGGGTGCGCTTGAGGGTGAGGATGAGGCGGTGGTCGCCCCACCGGGCGGTGTCGTCCCGGAACAGGGCGCCGTCGGTGGCCTGGTGGGCGTTGAGGACCGCGGTGATGGTGTCGGCGTCGATGTTGGCGTACGTCTCGGTGCCGTCGTCGGCGTGCTTGCGGTAGTAGACGGCGAAGCTGGCGGCCTCGGCGACGTTGATGGTGCCGGTCTTCCGGCGGGGCTGGGCCAGCTGGTTGTCGGCCAGGTCGACGATCTCGACGCGGTCGCGGAGCTTGAAGGCGTAGATGTAGCCGGGCGCGAGCTGGTCGGGCTCCTGGAGGTTTTCCAGGGCGTCGATGATGGCGTCGTTCTCGGTCCGCTGAGGGGTGGGGATGGTCACTGGGCGCTCCGGGCCTGGGTGAGGGAGGGGACTTCCTGGACGACGCCGGGCAGGGTGAGCTGGCGGGGGTCGTTGCGGGAGAGGTTGCCGCTGCCGTCAACGAAGAACGCCGAGACGGGCTGGCTGGTGGCGGGCGGCGCGCTGGAGACGCCGGCCTTGATGGTCAGGACGTGGGTGTCGCCGGGCGCGATGGGGGCCACCTCGACCTTGAGGGTGAGGGTGCCCTTCTTGCCGGTGTCCTGGATGGCCTTGACGAGGGTGTGCATCTCGCGGGAGAGGGCGTCGTGGACGCGGCCTGCGTCGAGCTCTTGGAGGATCGCGGCGAACGGCCGGATCTGCTCCTCGCCCTTGGTGTCGGTCACGGTTTTCCTTCCTTGGGGCCCCTCGAGGAGCCGGGTTCTCGTTGGGGTGGTGGTTCAGGCGGCGGGGATGACGGGCTCCTTGCCGCTCCCCTTGCACTGGCCAGCCGTGACGACGGACTTGGTGGCGCTCGGGGAGTGCGAGACGAGGACGCCCTCGAGTCGCATCCGCAGGCCGGTGCGGCCGCAGACCGGGCAGGCGTCCTTGGTGGCGGGCCGCCGGTTGAGCTTCCTGTCGGGGTCGTCGGCCAGGCCGAGGGCGGTGAGGATCACGTCCTGGTCGTCGGGGGCGAGGCGGGCGATGAGCCGCCGGGCGGCGGCCTGCGCTTCGGGGTCGGGTGTGGGGTCGTCGACGGAGGCGACGAACGTCTTGGCGTTCGGGCCGCGCGATTTGCCTCGCGCCTTCTTCTCGAGGGCGTCGTTGAGGCGGAGCTCGCGCTGGAGCTGGTACATGGGGTCGAGCTGGCTGGTGGTCATGAGGTTCCGCCGATGGGCCAGATGCGGATGATCGCGCCCGGCATGGCCAGGGCGTTGGGGTGGCCGGCGTAGTACTTGGCGACGCGGCCGTCGACGATCTGCGCGTCGTCGCACATCACCGACGCCTGGTTGAGGGCGTCGCCGATGGCGCGGCCGTGGTGGTCCCAATCCCCCGCTGAGCGGGTGATCGGGTCACGGTCGAGCGGCACCGACTTGGGGCGCTCGAGGGCGACGATGAACTCGGCGCGCAGGGCACCCCGGAGAAGGCCGTGGTCCTTCTTCCGGGTGCCGCACCGCTGGCACGGGCCGGCGTGGTTCTTCTTCGGCTTGCCCTTGTCGTCGAGCTTGTCCGACAACGGGGGGACGTGCTGGTGGGTGCCGAGCAGGTCCATGGCCGCGTTGCGGACGGCTGCCCGCCACGGCTCGAGGGCGGCGGCGTTGCTGTAGTAGCCGCGCCCGTTCTTCCCGCAGGAGATGGCCGCCTGCCCCTCGGGTGAGCCGTAGGCGGTGATCGTGATCAGCTTCATCGGCCGCCGCCGATCCGGTCGGCGAACACCAGCGCGCCGGCCAGGGAGAGCAGCCCGGCGACGACCGCGGCTCGGGCCCAGGCCGCCCGGGTGGTGAGGGCGAGCACGGCGAGCGCCGACACGGAGACGATGACCCAGGTGATCACGGCCTCTCACCCGCCACGGCGATCATCCAGATGACGCCGACGACCAGGAGGATCTTGAGGAGGTTGGCGGCGGCCTCCGGGTAGCCGCGCCGGTCGGCGACGACCACGCCGACGAGGACGGTGACGAGAGCGACGCTGGCGTGGAAGACGAACATCAGCGGCCCTCCATGAGGTCGGCGAGCTGCTGGTTGTCCAGGCCGTCGACTGCGGCGCGGATCGCGGTGGCGACGTCGTCGGGCCCGACGATCGCGCGGGCGACGGCCAGGGCGTGCTGGAGGTCGACGGGAAGCGCGGCGTCCTCGTCGAAGGCGATGCCGGTCCAGGGCTCCAGCCAGGCGGCGAGCGGGTCGGCCAGCCCGGGGTGAACGAGACAGATCCACAGGGCGTCGCCCGTCGCGAGGTTGTCGTCCTCGCAGCCTTCGGCGCCGGTTGTCAGCACGGTCGTGCCGCAATCGGGCTCGCACTCGGCGTCGGGGTCGTACATGCCCTTGTTGCAGTAGGGCCGGGTGATGGTGTGGGCGTGGCCGTCCTCGCTCCGGCCCGGCGTGCCGTAGGAGACCCACGGACCGCGTGTTGCCCCTGCGGCGGTCTCGCGCAGCTTGGCGACAGCGGCCACGAGCGTCTCTGCGGGGGTGCGCTCAGCCATGGATGGGCCTCGCGATCTCGCGCAGGAGGACGATGCCGTCGGGCCGCCCCTGAGCGAGCTCGAAGGCGAACACGTAGCCCGGGTAGCCGCGGGCGAGCAGCTCCCGGTTGTGCACGTCGGCCTTGGCGATGGCCAGCAGGAGGGTGGCCCGCCAGCCGCTCGCGGGGAGGCCGACGTGCCCGAATTGGAAGAGCACGTGAGCGGCGATCTCCGGGGTGACGTCGTTGATCGACGACCTGGGCGACACCGCGAGCGGCGCCCACAGGTCGGCGATCGTCTGGGCGCGGCGGGTGAGCCATTCGCGGACGGCCGGCTCGTCGTCGGTGGTGACGGTGATGTCGGCGCGGGAGAGCCGGGCTTCGCGCGGGAGCACGAAGTAGATCGTCAGGATGTCGGCCGTCTGGACTTCGGCGTCGGGGGCGTCGCGGGTCCAGTCCCACCTGTAGACCTGCTCGAAGGCGCTGCCGGAGTCGGGGAGCTCGTCGACGAACTCGTCCCAGGAGGCGAACGTGTAGTCGACCTCGTTCCACGGGTCGGTCGGCCGGTAGCGGTTGCCGTACGGCGCGGCGAAGGGGTGCTGGGCTTCCCAGAGTTGGGGCATGCCCTGGTTGACGGTGATCTCGTAGCGGCTCATCAGGCGCTCCGCAGGTCAGAGGTGGGGGCGTGGTGGCACTTGCAGGGCGTGTGCGGGGTGGTGACGGGCGTCATGGCGACGATCGCGGCGTGGGCGGACCAGCCGGTCAGCGACGACCCGCGGCCCGTGCGCTGGTGCCGGGCGGGGACGGGGCGGCGGCCCGCGTGGCGGCCCCGGCTCACGCCGCGCCGTCCAAGGCGGCGGTCAGCTTGGCCAGTCGGCCGTCACCGAATCCCGGCACCTCGAGGAGGTCGGCCTTCGATCGGGCCGCCAGGTCGCTCATGGTCGTGATGCCGTGGTCGGCGAGCGGCTTCGACTGGTGCCAGGTCACGCCGGGCAGGTCGGAGATCAGGGTGGTGCCGGGCAGCCCGGAGGCGGCGATGTGGTCGGCCAGGAGCGTGGTCAGGGGACGGGGCCGGACGCAGTCGCACCGGTATTCGCAGCACGCCTCGGGGTGGTCCGTGTCCTTGACCAGGCGGCCCTTGACCAGCAACGCGCGGCCCTGGTCGTCTCGCTTGTGGCGGCCGATGTGCGATTCGTCGACGAGGTGGCCGCACTTGCAGCGGGTCCGCTCGTCCTGGTCCTCCGACCAGGTCTGCGTCTTCTTTGCCGCCTCGGCGGACACCACGGAGTGGATCGAGTAACCGACGCACTGACCGGAGCCGAGGTTGCGCTCGCCGTCCTGCATGAGGTTGGCGGCCTCGTCGGCGTCGGCGGCCTTGACCTTGTACTCGTATTCGAGCAGCGCCCGGATCACGAACTCCTGCTCGACGGCGGTCGTCTCGACGGTCACGACTGCACCTGGCCCTGCTGGACGTACGGCCGCTGGTAGGCGGGCGGGGCGAGGCCCTCCTCGGCGTCCTGGAGGTCGTGCGCCGCGTTCAACCGCTGCAGCGCCGCTTCCTGCGACGGGTCCAGGTCCGGGGGGTAGTTGCGGCGGTCGGGCGGCAGGAGGGCCGACAGCGTCGGCTCCGGCTCCGCGAACGTCCACATCTTGGTGACGGCCGCCCGCAGCTCGGAGACGGTCTTCGCCTGCTTGGCCCTCACGGCGTCGATCTGCCGCTGCAGGTCCGCCGCCTCGGCGTCGGCCTGGGCGTCGATCGCCTTGATGTCGTCGTCGACGTTGCAGGCCAGCCGCTTGATGGTGTCCCGCGACAGGACCAGCGGGTCGGCCTGGGAGATGGTGTCGTTCATGTGGTTCTCGTTTCTGGAGGGCCCCCGCCGGTGGTTGGCGGGGGCCGTCGCATGTCAGGGGGTGGAGGGCGCGAAGCGCAGGGGGAAGTCGCGGGGCACCATCACGTCGCCGAACTGGCGGATGCCGGTGTCGTAGTAGTGGAGGCGGATCTCGTCGAAGTGCTCGCCGGCCTCGCGGGCGGAGAGGATCACGACGGGGCCGGCCTTCTTCCACCACGCGGCGATGACGGTGAGGGGGAAGTCGTCGCGGTGGACGAGGTCGGCGGCCGTGTGGACGTCCGGCACGCTCGCGGGGCGGAGGGCGGTCGCGGCGGCCAGGGCGAGCGTGGCGTGCACCTGGGCGCGGGCGACGAGGTACTGGGCGTGCCCGTCGAGGTCCGCGCCGTCAGCACGGCGAAGAAGCGCCTCGGCTTCCTGGTAGTGATCGAGACCGGTCATCGGGCATCACCGGCCTGCTGCTCGGCGGTTCGGTAGGTGACGGGGTGGTCCCTGACGATCGAACGCGCGGCCGAGATGGTCGACTCGATGGAGTCGAGGTCCCCCTCGGCGAAGAACTTCAGCACACCCCGCAGCTGGGCCGATCGATGGGCCAACACGTCGGCCCGCTTCTCCCGGTCGTCGTAGTCGGCATAGAAGGGCACGTCGAGGATGGTCGTGATCTCGCGGATCAGCTCTCGAACGTCCTCGACCGGGATGCGCTCAGCCACGGTCGTCACCACCGCTCGGCTGCTTGTTGGCCGCCTCGATCAGCTGAGTCGGGACGACCCAGCGGTCGCGCTTCCGCTTCTCGTCCGGCCGGTGTTCGCAGATGCCCTCGGCCCAGAGCGTCGCCGTGACGAACACGCCCTCCATCCGGCCGTTGATCACGACTCGGGCGTGGGGCGTGCCGTTGACGATCGCCAGCTCGACGGTGACGTCCTCCATCTCGCCGATGAGGGTCAGCGCCTGCGCCATGGCCTGCTCGGCAGTGGCGGTCGCCCGGCGGGAGTGCTCCGGCTTCCACAGCTCGATCTCGACGTAATTGGACGGCAGCGGAAAGTCGCGGTGGTCGCCGAGGAAGTCGATCAGGTCCTGCATCCCGGCGAGGGTGGCGACGCGGCGCTGGTACGGCGCCATGCCCCGCTGGAAGTTGAGACGGTCCTCGAAGTTCATCGCGCACCGCCGCCCAGGTGCTCGTTCGCGGCCTTGAGGTCAGCGGCCACATCCGCCGGCATCTCCCAACGGACCGCCCACCCGTCCTCGACCAGCGACGCCTTGTGCGCGTCGATCTTCGAGGCCGAAACGGTGGTCGAGCCCGTCGACTTGCCGTCCACCGTGGTGGCGACGACGTACAGGACCTCGCCGAGGTCGTGGCCCGGGATCCACCTGATGGTCGCGACCCGGGCCGGCGGCTCGGCCGCCTCGTCCGCGCCCCACGCCTCGCACGCGGCGGCCAGCTCGCCGGCGTGCTCCCACGAGCCGCCGATGAGCTCGTCGCCGAGCTCGTGGTTGATGGCTTTGCGGGTCGCCTCGACGACCGCTTCGGGGGACGCGTAGCCGGCCACCATCAGGTCGTCGGGGGTCTCGTTGCTGCCGTCGTCGTGGAGCTCGGCGTAGCGCCAGGACGGGCCGCGCTCGGGGCCGCCCTCCTCGCGCCCGGTGTGCCACTCCCAGAGGAGGAGCAGTCCGTCGGGCCACCCGTCGTCGTCGCCCTCTCCGGCGATCGGAGCCAGGGTGATCACGGCGTCGAGGTAGCAGTGGGTGCCCTCGGTCTCGCTGTCCTCGGTCCAGAAATCGGAGACCTCGATGCCGGAGGCGTTCAGCGCGGCGACTACGGCGGAGATGTAGTCGTCCTGCGGCAGCGCGTCGGCCAGGTCCACCGGCACCGGCCGGTCGCACTCCTCGTGGCCGTACATCCCGACCACCGCGTCGCATCGTGGGCAGTGCCAGTGGGACGTGCGGTCGGTAGCCTCCGCGCAGCACTCTCGCAGTGGCGGGACGGCCGGGCGGCTCCCGTGCTTGCGGTGCAGCTGCTCCAGGTGCTCCCGGTACTGCACGTCCCAGCGGGTCGGCCGGTAGATCGGCCGCACGTTCAACTCGTGCAGCTCAGCGGCGATCTGCTCAGCGGGGGCGGCGTCGGCCTCGGCGATGTGCCGGGCGAGGTCGGCCTCCTCCTCGGCGTCGCGCTCCCGGCGCCGCTCCGCCCACCCGCAGGCGAGCAGCGTGGCGCGGATCTCGTAGCTGGTGGACAAGTCCTCCCACGCGTACACGGCGTCGGCCGCGTCCGTCGCGGACCCGCCGGTGTTCAGTCCCAGGTGGGTGGCGAGCGCCTTGTAGACGTCGCGGCCGGTGCCGGGGCTGGTGGCGTTGACGGCGTTGGCCAGGTTGCCGCCGGGGTGGCAGTCCATGTGGGTGAGCGCGTTGAACACCTGGATCGACAGCGGCGTCGTCGGCTGCGTCATCGGCGCACCGCCGCGTCGTAGATGATGGTCATCGGTCCTGCTCTCCTTCTGCGAAGAGGGGGATGGAGCGGGGCTCGCGGGCTCCGGGTGCCTCCGGGGCCCGCCTGAGTTCGCGGCTAAGCCGCGGCGGCCTGCGGGACCTGCATGAGGTCCACGAGGCGGGAGATGGTCACCGGGTCGCTGATGGTCGGCGGGAGCCCGGAAGAGGCGCGGGAGTCGCGGAGGAACGCCAGGAAGGCGGGGTCCTTCAGCCGTTCGGCCGGGGGCAGGTCGAGCCATGGCGCGGTGTGCGCGGGCTGCCGCTCCCCCATCAGGACTCGCCCCCCGTGAGCGCGGGCTCGGCGGCGTCGGCGTAGTGCTCGGGGCTGACGATGGCGGCCAGCGGGACCTTGAGCAGGTCGGCGATCTGGCGGCACAGCGGGACGGGCGCGGCCTTGCGGCCGGCCATGACGTTGCTGATGAACGAGTGGCTCTTGTCGAGAGCGGCGGCCAGCTCCCCCACGCGCCAGCCGTGTGCTTCGGTGAGGGCGCGGATGGTGGCGCCTCGCCGAACGTTCTCGGGTTCCAGGGGGTGGGTCATGCCGCAACCCTAGGGAACAATCGGGAACTTTTCAAGGAAGAACCGGCAAGAAACAGCAACTACAGTCGCACGACCTCCGAAAGAGTTCCCGATTACGCCCTTGACTTGCCGGTTGTTTCGGTTTCGTCACCGAGTAGTCAGCTCGACTGTTCCCGGATGTTCCCTCATGATGTGCTGCATGAGCCGACGACGGGCCCCGCTCGGCGACGTCGCCGCCTTTGTGACTCAGCGGCGGGGAGAGCTGGGCATGACTCAGACCGAACTCGCAGCCGCGAGCTCGGTCGACGTGAAGACGATCTACAACTTGGAGTCGGGCGAGAAGTGGCCCCAGGCCGCCACGCGCGCCCGTGTCGAACGAGCGCTCGGCCTCTCTCCCGGCACTCTCCACGAGATTCGAGAAGGCGGCGATGTGCCGGCACCCGCGCCTCAGAAGGTGGCGCCGTCCCCCGGTTTGCTCTTCGCGCTGTCAGGCAGCCGTGTCCGGTGGGAGTCCGTGGAGGAAGTCTTCGGCGAGCTCGAGAGGTTGGCCGGCCAGTTCGACGTTTCCGTTGGGGATGTTCTCGTGGCGACAGGTCTAGTCTCAGCCGATGATCTCCGCACTTCGCCGGCCAGGATCGGGAGGCTGAGTCGTCCGCCCGCGACTGTGTCGCGGCCTGAAGAGATCGTCACGCTGGACGATGCGCTCGCATGGGTTGTCGCGACGAGCCCCGGTCTTTCGCGCGGCCAGATCAAGGATCTGGAGAAACAGCTCCGTCGCCTCAAACAGGCCGCGCCGGAAGACCAGGAATAGCTACTTCACTCGATCGAGCGACCGGAACGGCCCGGTCGGCGAGTCGTCAGGGGCGTGTTGCCGTTTCGCCGCGCCCTCGACGCGCAGGGCGTGGATGGCGAGGCGGGCGTGGGCGAGGGCGCCGTTGTCAGGTCGGGTGAGGATGGTCGCGAGCGTCCACAGGCTTGCGAGCCCTGTGGCGAGCCGCATGAGCGAGTAGATCTCGTAGTCGAGGTCGGTGAGGATTGCGCAGCCCCCCGTGACCAGCCAGAGCAGGCCGGTGGCGACGTACAGGACGATGCGCGAGTACAACCCCATGCTGGTAGTTCCCTCCCATCGGACCTCCCTGTCCCCCTACGGGCGGTATCCGATCGTGCGTTCGACATTCCCGGGGCGAGACGCAGTGCCGACCACTGTAGATGCGTAAGGGAGGCGTGGGAATAGGTCCTTAGGACCGGTCCATACCGGATTCGGCGGGACGTTATTGCCCTCTCACGCCATACGGCCCCCACGTGCCGCGATAGACGCGGATGTCCAGATTTGATCTGGTCTCGGTAAGGAGGATCTGTCGCCATAGGCAGCGTTTACGCAACCCAGTCAATTTTGAAGCGTGCCGCGTCGAATTTATTGCGGCCACGTACACCCGGCAGAACCCACACCTTCTCCATCACGGCACGGATATACGCCGACTTTCGACTGGCCGGAATCTCCGGGTTCGTCAACCAGGCCAGCGCCTGCTCCCCCGACTTCGGTGCGTCCGCGAACGTCAGCGGAGCCCGGTGGTCGGACTTCTCCAGGCGGGCCCGGTTCTGACGCAGCCGCGCCTCGATGGGGACTCGAGCCGCCAGCCACTCCTTCCGCGTGATCCGCCGCTCTCCCAGGTCGCCCGCCAGCGCTTCGAGCTCCGCTTCGTCATCGGCGATCTCCGCCAGGACCTTGTCGGCGGTGACGTCACTCCCGGCCGACATGAGCCGGGTCATGAAGGGCTGGTCGTCCAGCGCTCCGGCGACCAAGGTGAACAGATGCTCCTCAATGGGCTCGGACAAGGCCATGATCTTGCCGCAGCCTCCGGCGCCCGGCACCGCGTTGCACACATACCTGCGCCGGCCCAGCCCGTCAGGTCTGCCCACAAGCCGCCTGGCGCATCCCTCGCGGCCGCAGTAGAGGACTCCGCTCAATGGGTAGCGTCCGTTCCGCCCGGGGCTCACACGGCGTGCTGGGTCGAGCAGGATGCCGTGCAGTCGGGTCATCTCTTCTCGCTTGATGATCGCGGGCCATTCGGCGACGGCCATGATCTCGCCGACGTTCGGCCGCGTCCCGTCCGGGTTGCGTGGCCGGTGCTCTCGCAGCCCGGCGATCCGCGGGGAGATCAGCATCCGTTTCAGGATGGGGACGCTCCAGCCGTTGGGCCGGTTCGTGGCGGTGGGGACGCCACGCACGTTGAGGTCCTTGGCCACGCTCGCGATGGCCTCGCCCGCGAGGACTCGGCGGGCGCACTCCTGGATGGTCTGGGCCTCTGCGGGACGGACTGTGATCCCGTCCTTCTCGTAGCCGTAGGGGCGCGATCCGCCGCCGCCGTACTTCCCGGACTTGGCGAGCTGGAGGAGCTTGCTCTTGAGCCGCTCAGACTTCTGCTCGGACTCCGCACGGGCGACACTGCCCAGGATGCGGGCGACCATTTTGCCGCTGCTGGTGTCGAGGTCGAGCTGGCCGGCCTTAACGGTGGAGATGCGGACGTGGTGCTTGTCGACGAGCTCGATGAAGTCCTCCAGTTCGCGTGGAGAGCGGTGGAGGCGATCGGCGTGCCAGGCGATGATGGCTTGGACGCGGCCGGCGGCTACGTCCGCCAGAAGGCGGGCGTAGTTGGGGCGGGTCTTCCCGGAGTATGCAGAGACGTCGTTGTCGGAGTAGACGTCGTAGATTTCCCAGCCGATCCGGGCGGCCAGCGTCCGGCATTCCTCTTCCTGGCGGGCGACGCCGAGCCCTGCTCCGGTCCGGTCGTTGGAGATGCGCACATAGATCGCGACCCGTAACGGTGTGCTCATGAAGTCAAGATACATAAGCTCGTACTGGCATGGGCCAGTGACACGGCGCCGGGACGGATCTGGCCGGTGCCGCCGCCGATGACCGCCGCGGCCGATGCGGTGTGGTGGGGCGCGACGAACGGCGGCCGGGCCAGCAGTGGACGGTCGGCGGGGAGGGTGCCGGCGATGGAGTGGATCGCGGTGACCTCGAGGGCCTGTTCCCGGTCGAGCGGCGGGATGATCGTGGTCAGCCGCTCGGCCAGCATGGTCTTGCCGGTTCCGGGCGGGCCGAGGAACCACAGGTTGTGACCCCCGGCCGCGCAGATCTCCAGGGCGCACCGGCCCAGGGCCTGACCCGCGACGTCGGCGAGGTCGAGGGTCTTCTCCTCGGCGGGTACGGCGAGCTCCATCGGGTCGAAGTAGGGCGCCCTGGCCCGCGCCTCGCCCTCACGCAGGATCTCCACGAGCTCCCCCAGCGACGCCACCGGCAACACCGCCAGCTCCGGCACGAGGGCCGCCTCGGCGGCGTTGGCCGCGGGCACCACCATCGTGCGCGCCCCGGCGGCGACCGCCGCGAGCGCCGCCGGCAGTGCGCCCCGGACGGGCCGCACCCGCCCGTCGAGCCCCAGTTCTCCCAGGAAGAACGGCTCGGCGATGCGTTCGGGCGGGACCAGCCCCGCCGCGCCCAGCACGGCCATGGCGATGGCCAGGTCGAAGGAGGAGCCCTTCTTGGGCAGCGAGGCGGGGAAGAGCGAGACGGTCACCCGGGCATCGGGCCAGTCGAACCTGCTGTTCAGCAGCGCCGACCTCACCCTGTCCCGGGCCTCGCTGATCGCCGTGTCGAGGAGGCCGATGAAGTGGGTGCCCACCAGCCCCCGTCCCACATCGGCCTCGACCTCGACGGTGTGCCCGGCCACCCCGACCAGCGCGGCGGACCGCGTACGTGCAACAGGCATCGAACAACCCCTCACGCCTTCCACCGAAGGCAGCAACATGAACACCCAAGGAACTCGCGCCGACCGACGACCTGCCCCGATTGCTAAAGTGATCTTGAACTCGGATGGCCCTGCGATCTCCCGGCCTCAAACGATCCCGACCCACAACGGCCTCAGTTCCAAACAGCCCCGGCACCGAGACACCCCTCGCCTTAAACGGCCCCGGCTCGGAAGGTCCGGGCCTTGGACGCCCCCACCCCAAACGCCGCCCCAAGCGACCCCGCCCACGAACGGCTCCGGCCTCAAAGCCGGCCGCCGACAGAGTGACTGTCCGACCGGCGCGGCCGAACACCACGGCTGGTTCCAGGTCTAAAAGACCCACGCCTGGGGCATTGCGCCCTCGCCCTGAACGGCCCAGGCCTCCAGACGGCCCTCGCCTTGAACGCCCCCGCCCGGAACGCCCTGGCGCCCAAACGACCCCACACCAAACGGCCCCGGCCTCGAACGGCTCCGCCTCAATGCGGCCTTCGGCGTAAACGCTGCCGCCCTCAACGGCCCTGGCTCCGAACGCCCCGTATCAAACGGCTCCAGCCTCGATCAGCTCCGCCTCACAGCGAGCGGTCCTCGACTTGACGACCCCGGCCCCCACCAGCCAGCTCTAAACGGCCCCGGCTCCAAAGAATCCCGTCCCGAACGGCGCTGGCCTCGAACAGCTCCGCCTCACAGGAGCCCTCGGCTTGACGACTCCGGCCACAAACAGAACCAGCTCTCAACGGCCCCGGTTCCAAAGAACCCCGACCCGAACCGCCCTGGCCTCGAACCGCTCCGCCTCGCAGGAGCCTTCGACTCAACGACCCCAGCCCCGCACGACTCCAGCTTCGAACGGCCAAGACTCCGAAGAACCCGCCCCGAACCGCCCTGGCCTCTAACCGCTCGAGCCCCAAACCACCCCCACCTGGTCCGATCCCGACACAAGGCATCTCAGAACACCCCCTTCTCATGCCGGATCGAAAAGGTCCCCGCGAACCCGTCAAGCGCCACCACGTCAATCCGCACCGACACGAACCGCTCCCCCTGCCCCGCCAGCCACCGAGCCCCCAGCCGCCGCAATCGCGAAAGCTTCGCCTCCGTCACCGAAGCGAACGCCGACCCGTAAGCCCCCGACGACCGCGTCCGCACCTCCACGACCACCAGCACCGCCCCGTCCCGGGCGACGATGTCGATCTCTCCCTCACGGCAGCGCCAGTTCCGGGCGAGGATCTCCATCCCCTGGCGCACCAGATACCGCGCCGCCAGTTCCTCGCCCGCCCGCCCCAGTTCGTCCTTCGCCGCTCCCATGCGCCAAACGCTCGCAGACCACGCCAGCCCGCCGACCCCCCACGCCACCGCCTGTGGACAACGAGGAACCTGTGGAAAACGCGAAAGGGCCGGGCCCATGCGGACCCGGCCCCAAGACGCGTGGCCTCAGCTGGAGAAGCCCTCCTTCGGCATCTCCAGGTCAGGCTTGGCGAGCTCCTCGACGTTCACGTCCTTGAACGTCACCACTCGTACGTTCTTCACGAACCGCGCCGGTCGATACATGTCCCACACCCATGCGTCCTGCATCTTCACGTCGAAGAAGACTTCGCCGTTCTCGGCGGTGCGCACCTCCATGTCGACCGAATTCGTCAGGTAGAACCGACGTTCGGTTTCGACGACGTACGTGAACAGACCGACCACATCGCGGTACTCGCGGTAGAGCTGCAGCTCCATCTCGGTCTCGTACTTCTCGAGATCCTCCGCGCTCATTCCGGCCCTCCTGTTCCCAACCCCGTTTCGGCCCCTGGTTCATTCTCCCGCATCCTCATACCCGGCATCGTCCGAGCCACTGTCACGAACGAGAACCGATGGTGCTGGCTTGGTCCGTGGTGCGCGAGGGCGGCTCTGTGGTCTCTGGTCACATAGCCCTTATGCCCGGCGAAACCGTATTGGGGGAATGATTCGTGCAGGGTTGTCATCATGCGGTCCCGGGTCACCTTCGCGATGATGGACGCGGCCGCTATGCACGCGGCCACCTGGTCGCCCTTCCAGACGGCGAGTGAGGGCGCCGGCAGGCCGGGGACCGGGAATCCGTCGGTCAGGACGTATCCGGGTGTGAGACCCAACCCGGCGACCGCGCGCCGCATTCCCGCCACGTTGCACTTGTGGAGGCCGCGCTGGTCGATCTCGGCGGGCGGGATGACCACGACGCTGACGGCCTTCGCGGTCGCCATGATCTTGGCGTAGTACTCCTCGCGGCGGGCCTCGGTCAGCAGTTTGGAGTCGTTGAGGCCGTCGATCTCACGTCCGAGGACCACGGCGGACACCACCAGCGGGCCCGCGCAGGCCCCGCGGCCCGCCTCGTCGACGCCGGCGACGGGCTTGAGGCCCCGGCGGGCCAGGGCGCGCTCGTAGCCGTAGAGGCCAGAGTCACGGCGGACCACGCTCGGGCGCGGACGGTAAGCGACTGTCATGACAGAAGCAGCGTACGCCCCATCACCGGACGTTGGAGAAGGTGTCCGGCCGCGATATGAATGTGAGCCGGTCAAGCGGCCAATAACGGGCGAAGGCGAAGCCGATGACGTCGTCTTCGGAGATCGTCCCCTTGAACTCGTCGTCGATGTACGACCGCGAGTCCATCGAGTTGGTCCGGTGGTCTCCCATCAGCCACAGGCGTCCCGCCGGCACCTTCACCTCGAAGGTGCGGCCCGCGTAGTCGCCGGGGTAGAGGTACTTGCCCTCTTCCTCGATGGGGGTGCCGTTGACCGTGATGCGGCGCTGGGCGTCGCAGCACTTCACGGTGTCGCCGCCCTTGCCGATGACCCGCTTGATCGTGTCTTCGCCGTCCCAGCCCTTGAAGACCACGATGTCGCCGCGGTCGATGGAGCCGAACTGGAGCACCACCACCCTGTCGTTGACCAGCAGGGTGTTCTCCATCGACTCCGAGGGGATCCAGAACGACCGCATGACGAAGAAGTGGACCAGGAGGGCGACGACGATGCCGCCGATCGTGAAGGTGATCGTCTCCCGGAGGGCGGACTTCTTCTTTTTCTCCGGCTTGCCGGATTCCTCGGGCTTGCCGGAGGCGTTGGTCTCTTCTTCTGCGACGGCCACGGGCGGAAAGACTACCGCTTGACCCGTATGCGGCGCCTAAGGGCCAGGAGCGGGAAGGCCCCCGCGAAGCCCAGCAGGAGCGGGGCCGCGCCCGCCGCGGCGGCCAGGCCCTTCTGGCCGAACGTCTCGGGGATCGGCAGGATCCCGGCCCGGTCGAACGGCCAGACCTTCACGAACGCGCGGCCGATGACCTGGTCGATCGGGATGGCGCCGCCGCCCGGGTCGCCGCCGTGGGCGCGCGAGTCGAGCGAGACGGAGCGGTGGTCGCCCATGACCCACAGACGGCCGGGCGGGACGTCGATCTCGAAGTTGCCCAGTGACGGAACGTCACCGGGGTAGAGATAACTCTCCTCGTCGAGAGGCACCCCGTTGACGGTGATGCGGCCCTCGTCGCAGCACTTGACCTTGTCGCCGGGGACGCCGATGACCCGCTTGATGTAGTCCTTCTCGCCGGGGACCACGCCGAACGCGGTGCCGACCCAGCGGAAGAACCCGGCGACCGGGTTGGCGGGCGGGTCGAACTGGACCTCGCCGGCCCAGGAGTCGACGCCGGAGAAGACGACGATGTCACCGCGCTCGATGTCGCGCACCCGGTAGACGAGCTTGTTGACCAGGACCCGGTCGTTCTTCAGGAGCGTGTTCTCCATCGACTCCGACGGGATGTAGAACGCCTGGACCACGAACGACTTGATGAGCAGGGCGAGCACCAGCGCGACCACGATCAGCACGGGCAGTTCACGCCAGAACGAGCCGCTCTTTTTGTCTTTGCCGGGCTTGGCGTTCTGATGGGTGTCTTCGGCGACCACGTCCACCCCGTCCTGGTCTGGGAAGTCAAGTGATGCGGCGCGCCCGCGCGTGCCTAGACGAGCCTAAATCATGGTCACAGTACGCGACGTCGCCGACTCGTCTTCCGAGCGCCAAAACTGCGAAAGCCCGCGCCGGTCAGGCACGGGCTCGCAGGGATATGCCGCTTTACTTCGCGGGCAGGGCGTCGCGGCGCTCGCGGATGCGGGCGGCCTTGCCGCGCAGGTCACGCATGTAGTAGAGCTTGGCGCGGCGGACGTCGCCACGGGTCACCAGCGTGATCTTCTCGATGACCGGGCTGTGCACCGGGAAGGTGCGCTCGACGCCGACGCCGTAGCTGATCTTGCGAACGGTGAACGTCTCACGGAGACCGCCGTTCTGGCGGCGCAGCACGAAGCCCTTGAAGACCTGGATTCGGGAGCGGTTGCCTTCGACGACGCGGACGTGCACTTCGAGCGTGTCACCCGGGCGGAACGCGGGGATGTCGCTGCGGAGGGCAGCCTTCTCGATCTCCTGGATCTGCGTGTGCATGACTGAGGTTCCTCATCAGTTGAGAGAGCGCCCGGAGGTCCGTCCGTCCCCTGCGAGGCGGGGCGTCGAGAAGGACGCGGGCACGACTAACCTGCGAACGGCAGGCATTCAGCGCTTCAGTCTGCCACAGGATCGCCATCGGCGCGAAACGACGCGATCGCCTTGAGATCGGCGGCCGACAACTCCCCGCGTTCGATCAGTTCGGGGCGTTTCAGCAGGGTGCGGCGCAGCGCCTCGTCGCGCCGCCAGCGGGCGATCTTGCCGTGGTGGCCCGAGAGCAACACTTCCGGCACCTCGTGGCCGCGCCAGACCGGCGGTTTGGTGAAGACCGGCCCTTCGAGCAGGTTCTCCATGGCCCCCGGCGCGAACGAGTCGTCGACCGCCGAGACCGCGTTCCCGAGCACCCCGGGCAGCAGCCGGGCGACGGCCTCGATCATGACCAGCACGGCCGCCTCGCCCCCTGCCAGCACGTAGTCGCCGATCGAGACCTCGTCGAGCCGCAGGCGGGAGCCGTACTCGATCATGACCCGGCTGTCGATGCCCTCGTAGCGGGCCGGCGCGAACAACAACCACGGTTCGGCGGCGTACTCCAGGGCGACGGCCTGGGTGAACGGGCGGCCGCTCGGGGTGGGCACGACCAGCCTCGGGGAGCCCTCGCCGATCACGTCGTCGATGGCCGCGCCCCAGATCTCGGGCTTCATGACCATGCCCGGCCCGCCCCCGTAGGGGGTGTCGTCGACGGTCTTGTGTACGTCGTGCGCCCACTCCCGCAACTGGTGGAGGCGCACGTCGAGGATGCCCTTGGCCCGCGCCTTGCCCATCAGCGAGACGTCGAGGGGGGCGAAGTACTCGGGGAAGATCGAGATGACGTCGATGCGCATGTCAGGCGTCGAGGTCGAACAGGCCGGGAGGCGCCGAGACGACCAGGCGGCCGGCCGCCAGGTCGACGTCGGGCACCAGCGCCTTCACGAACGGCACGTAGGCGTCGTCGCGGCCGGGCCGCTTGACGACCAGCAGGTCCTGCCCGTGGTGCAGCACGTCGGTCACCTCGCCGAGGCGCTCGCCCTCGGCGTTCACCACGGCCAGCCCGATCAGCTGGTGGTCGTGGAACTCGTCGGGGTCGTCGGAGGGCACGATGTCGGCCGAGTCGATGACGAGCATCGTGTCGCGCAGCGCCTCGGCGGCCTCCCGCCCGTCGACCCCGTGGAGCGACAGCAGCAGGATGCCCTTGTGCCAGCGGGCGTGGCGGACCGTGAGCGGCCCCCGGGAGGCCGGGTCGGTGGCCAGCAGCGCTCCGGGCGCGAACCGCTCCCCCGGCTCGTCGGTGCGGACCTCGACGGTCACCTCACCGCGGACGCCGTGGGGGCGGCCGATCCGGCCGACGACGAGCTGCATCAGGAGTTCTCCAGAAACGACGATCCCGGGAGACCGATGACGGTGCTCCCGGGATGACGGACTACCTGTTCATTAGGCAGATTCACAGCGCGAGCCACGGCCGGCCTCCGGCCGTCCGCGTCTCGCTCAGCGGGCTTCGTTCAGATCAACCAGGTCGACCCGGACGTATTTGCCGTCGGACAGGGCGTTGACGACGGTGCGCAACGCCTTGGCCGTGCGGCCCCCGCGCCCGATGACCTTGCCCAGGTCTTCGGGGTGGACCCGCACCTCCAGGACACGCCCGGTGCGGATCTTCCGTGCGCGGACGCGGACCTCGTCGGGATGTTCGACGATGCCCTTGACGAGGTGCTCGAGGGCCTCCTCGAGCATTTCAGGCCTCGGTTTCCGAGGTGGGCTCGGCGGGCGCCTCGGCGGCGGTCTCGGCCTTGGGCTCGGCCTTCTTCGACTTCCGCGGCGTGGTGGCGGCGCCGGTGTCGGCCGACAGGGCCTCCTTGGCGGCGGCCTCGTAGGCGGCGTGGCGGTCGGCGGCGGCCTCGGCGACGAGCAGCGGAGCCGGAGCGGCCTCGCCCTTGAACTTCTGCCAGTCACCGGTCAGCTTGAAGAGCTTCAGGACCGGGTCGGTCGGCTGCGCGCCGACGCCCAGCCAGTACTGCGCCCGCTCGGAGTTGACCTCGATGCGCGAGGGGTGCTCCTTCGGGTGGTACAGCCCGATCTCCTCGATCGCACGGCCGTCACGCTTGGTGCGGCTGTCGGCGACGACGATGCGGTACTGCGGGTTGCGGATCATGCCGAGCCGCTTGAGCTTGATCTTGACTGCCACGGGTGTGGTCTCTCCTGCTTCAAAAATGGATGAGCGGCGTCACATCGAGTGGGGCACGAGGTGGCGGCCACTCCAGGGACAGGCGCGGAGGCGGGGATTAGAGGGCGCCCGCCGGACCACGATGTTCCAACATGACATTCTGCCAGATCCGAGCGGCTACTTCTGCCCGGGCAGCTTGAACTTCGACGGGTCGAACCCCGGCGGCAGCTCCAGGCCCTTGGGCAGTTTGCCGGGGGCGAGGTTGCCCAGCACGCCGCCCGGCTGCTTGGCCGGCGCGTCGGCGGCGGGCTCCTTCGGCAGACCGGCCTTGCGCGGGTCGCCGCTCACGCGCCGGCCCTTCTTCGGCTTGGCCTGCTTCTGGTTGCGCTTGCCCCCCGGCATGCCGGGGATGCCGATGCCCTGCGACATGCGCTTCATCATCTTCTGCGCCTCGAAGAAGCGCGTCACCAGGTTGTTGACCTCGGTGACGCTCACGCCCGAGCCGCGCGCGATGCGGGCCCGGCGGGAGCCGTTGATGATCTTCGGCTCGGACCGTTCGCCCGGGGTCATCGACCGGATGATGGCGGCGACCCGGTCGAGGTCCTTGTCGTCGACCTGGTTGAGCTGGTCGCGCATCTGCCCCATACCGGGCATCATGCCGAGCAGGTTCTTGATGGGGCCCATCCGGCGGACCATCATCATCTGCTCGAGGAAGTCGTCGAGCGTGAAGTCGTCGCCCGAGGCCAGCTTGCCGGCCATCTTGGCGGCCTCGGCCTCGTCGAACGTGCGCTGCGCCTGCTCGATCAGGGTGAGGATGTCACCCATGTCGAGGATCCGGCCCGCCATGCGGTCGGGGTGGAAGGCGTCG
Organism: Herbidospora sakaeratensis; assembly: GCF_001570525.1. GTDB lineage: Bacteria > Actinomycetota > Actinomycetes > Streptosporangiales > Streptosporangiaceae > Herbidospora > Herbidospora sakaeratensis. The sequence goes on along the minus strand of NZ_BBXC01000009.1, from coordinate 532,317 downwards.
AAGTCCTCGAGCTTCTCACCGGTGGACGCGAACATGATCGGGCGGCCGGTGATGTGGCGCACCGACAGGGCCGCGCCGCCGCGGGCGTCGCCGTCGAGCTTGGTGAGGACGACCCCGTCGAAGCCGACCCCGTCCATGAACGCCTGCGCCGTGGTGACGGCGTCCTGGCCGATCATGGCGTCGACCACGAACAGCACCTCGTCGGGGCTGACGGCGTCGCGGATGTCGGCGGCCTGGGCCATCAGCTCCTGGTCGATGCCCAGGCGGCCGGCGGTGTCGATGATGACGACGTCGTGCTGCTGACGGCGGGCGTGGTCGATCGACTGGCGGGCCACCTCGACCGGGTCGCCGACGCCGTTGCCCGGTTCGGGCGCGTAGACGGCGACCCCGGCTCGCTCGGCCATCACCGAGAGCTGCTGCACCGCGTTGGGCCGCTGGAGGTCGCAGGCCACCAGGAGCGGCGCGTGGTTCTGGTCGCGCAGCCAGCGGGCCAGCTTGCCGGCCAGGGTGGTCTTACCGGCGCCCTGGAGACCGGCGAGCATGATGACCGTCGGCGGGGTCTTGGCCAGGCGCAGGCGGCGGGTCTCGCCGCCGAGGATGTCGATCAGCTCGTCGTTGACGATCTTCACGACCTGCTGCGCCGGGTTCAGCGCCTGTGAGACCTCGGATCCCCGGGCCCGCTCCTTGACGTGGGCCACGAAGTCCTTGACCACCGGCAGCGCGACGTCTGCCTCGAGCAGGGCGATGCGGATTTCACGGCAGGTCGCGTCGATGTCGGCGTCGGAAAGCCTGCCCTTGGACCGGAGCGAGGAGAAGACCGAAGTCAGCCGGTCGGAAAGCGTCTCGAACACGTGATTGGCCAGCCTCGAAGGGAATCGTCGTGGATCAGGGGACTACCCCCGGCCCCCCAAGCCTATCCGCTCACCAGCGAGGACCGCCCACACGCGAGGTGAGCGCGTGCTCCACCAGCGTGATGAGGGCGTTCTTCACCGAATCGCGGGACCGGGCGTCCGTACGGACGATCGGGACGTGGGCCGAGAGGGTGAGGGCCTCCCGGATCTCGTCCTCGGCATGGGGGTAGAGGCCGTTGAAGCCGTTGATGCCCACGATGAACGGAAGCTGGGCCTCCTCGAAGTAGTCGACCGCGGGGAAGCTGTCGGCCAGCCGCCGCGTGTCCACCAAGACGATGGCGCCGATGGCGCCTCTGACCAAGTCGTCCCACATGAACCAGAAACGGTGCTGCCCGGGGGTGCCGAACAGGTAGAGGATCAGATCCTCCTCCAACGACACCCGGCCGAAGTCCATGGCCACCGTCGTGGTGGTCTTGTGGGGGGTCAGCCCGACGTCGTCGATGTCCTTCGAGGCGTCGGTCATCACCGCCTCGGTCGTCAGCGGGACGATCTCGGAGACCGCTCCGACGAAGGTGGTCTTGCCCACCCCGAAGCCACCCGCCACAACAATCTTCGTCGAGGTCAGGCCGCGGCTCGCGCCGCCGCCGTGACTATAGACGTCGAAGTCCACTGAGCACCCTTTCCAACAAGCCCAAGTCCGGCATCCCGGCATCCAACTGCGGCTGGTGCACGTGCACCAGGCCCTCGGCGACCATGTCCGCGATCACCACGCGGATCACCCCGAGCGGGATGTGCAGCAGGGCCGACACCTCGGCCACCGACCGCACCTGACGGCACAGGGAGCTGATCGCCCGGTACTCCGGCGGCCGCTGGGACAGGTCGTGCTGCAGCGACGTGGCCGACGACACCAGCGCCTCCAGCGCGAGCTGCATGCGCGGTGTCGTGCGGCCGCCGGTGACGGTGAAGGGGCGGACCGGCGAGGCCGGCTCCGGGCGCGGAGGCGGCTGGCCGCCCCCATAGGGCGGCGACCCCCACGAGTCCATGGTCATCTCCTCGGGTTGGAGGCCTGGAGTTCCGCCCTGACCGCGGGCGTGAGTACCTGACCGGCACGCTCGACGAACAGCGTCATCTGGTAGGCGACCAGGCCCATGTCCGCGTCGGCCGCCGCGAGCACCGACAGGCAGGAGCCGTCGCTGATCGACATGATCAGCAACAGCCCGCGCTGCATCTCCACGACGGTCTGCGTGACCGGGCCTCCCTCGAACACGCGGGAGGCGCCCTGGGTCAGCGAGATCAACCCGGCCGCGACCGCCGCGAGCTGGTCGGCGCGGTCCTTCGGGAATCCGTCCGAGTAGGCCAGCGGAAGGCCGTCGGACGAGACGACGACGGTGTGGGCGACGCCCGGCACCGACATCACGAAGTCGTTGATCAGCCAGTTGATGCCGCGGGCGGCCTGGCTCATCTCTCTCACGCTGGTCATTCCCCTCTTCCTGGGTAACCCTCGTCCTCGCTGATCTCGCCCCGGGCCACGGCGCGGCCCTGGCGTACGCCGTACTGGAGGCTGGAGAGCCGGCTTCTGGCGCGGTCGGGGGAGAGCGACGGCGGTGGTGACGCGGCCGCCTGCCGGCCCGGCTCGGCGGAGCCCGGGACGAGGTTGGCCTTGGGTACACGCTTGGGCAGGCCGGCGGAGGTGCTGGCCTCGAACTGGGGCTGCTGGGCCGCGGCGGCGACCCCCCACGCGGAGTCGGCCTTGGTGTCCTTCCAGACCTCCTCGGGCTTGGTCTCCTCGGCGGGCTTCTTGAACCACGCCGACTCGACCGACGCGAAGATCGGCAGGAACTCCTCGGGCCGGTCCTGTCCGGCGGGTTCCCGGACCGCGGGCAGCGGGCCGGTGACGTCGGCGTCCCGTTCGCTCAGGCCGGACAGACCGCCCAGGGCCGAGTCGAACTTGCGCCGGGGCAGCGGGTTTCCGGGCTGCTGCGGCAACGGGGGCGGCGGTCCGAACATCGTGGGCTGACCTCCCGGAGCGCCGTTCGGTCCGGTCGACGCCGGTCCCTGCTGCCGGGGCGGCGGGCCGAACATCGACGGCTGCGGGCCCGTGTGCTGGGGACCCGTGTGCTGGGGACCCGTGTGGTGGTGCTGGGGACCCGTGTGCTGCGGGCCCGTGTGGTGGGAGGGCGGCGCGGGCTGGGTGTTGTACGGGCCCGTCGACGGTCCCAGCGGACCGGGCGACGGCAACGCGGGCCGTCCACCGGTCGAGCCGAGCTGCGGCGGGCCCCAGCCGCCGGTGGTGTCCTGCTGCGGGGGCATCTGGGGCAGCTGGCCCTTGGGGGTCCAGGCGGGGGCGTACCCGCCGGTGCCGAAGTGCTGGCTCTGCTGGACCGCGCTGGGCGGCACGGCGATCAGCGACTCGGGCAGCAGCACCATCGCGGTGAGACCGCCGCCGTCGTGGTTGCGGATCTGCACGCGGATGCCGTTGCGCAGCGCGAGCCGGCCGACCACGAACAGGCCCATTCGACGGGACACCGACACGTCCACGACCGGCGGGTTGGCCAGCCGCCAGTTCGTGGCGCCGATCTCGTCGGGGCTCATGCCGATGCCGGAGTCGGTCACCGACACCATCACTCCCCCGCCGTCTATGCGGTTGCCCGACACGATGACGCGGGTGTCGCGGGCGGAGAACGACAGGGCGTTCTCGACCAGCTCGGCGAGCAGGTGGATGACGTCGTTGACGGCCTGACCGGCCAGCGCGACCTCACCCGGCACGTTGATGACGACGCGCTCGTAGCCCTCGACCTCGGAGAGCGAGGCGCGCACGACGTCGGTGACCTCCACCGGCTGGCTCCACCGGCGGGCGGGCTCCTGGCCGGCGAGGACCAGGAGGTTCTCCGAGTTGCGGCGCATGCGCGTCGCCAGGTGGTCGAGCTTGAACAGGTTGGCCAGCCGGGCCTCGTCCTGCTCGCCCTGCTCCAGGCCGTCGATCAGGGCGATCTGCCGCTCCACCAGCGTCTGGGTGCGGCGGGAGAGGTTGACGAACATCGCGCTGATGTTGCTGCGCAGGCGCGACTCGTCACCCGCCAGCCGGACCGCCTCGCGGTGGACCTCGTCGAAGGCCCGCGCCACTTCACCGATCTCGTCGGAGCCGCTGACGCCGATGGGGGCGACGTGCGGGACCGAGTCGTGCGCGGAGTCGGACTCGCGCAGCCGCTGGACCAGGTCGGGCAGCCGGTGCCCGGCGATCTCCAGGGCCTCCGACCGCAGCCGCCGCAGCGGTGTGGTCAGCGAGCGCGCCATTCCGGTGGTGATGAGCAGCACCAGCGCCAGGATGACCACGACGATCAGGATGTTGACCAGGGCGCCGCGCTGGTCGGCGGCGGCCAGCGTGTCGGCCTGCTTCACGACCGAGCCGACGAGCTGCTTCTCGACCTCGTACATGCGCTCGATGCCGAAGCTGCTGGACTCGAACCAGATCTCCGAGTCCTCGCCGGGGGTGCCGTCGAGGTTGACGAGCTGGCGGTCGAGGCGGATGCGCTCCATCGCCGAGCCGCGCAGGAACTCGGCCTGGTCGACGCGGGCGCCGGTCACGGTGTCGGCGTACAGCTGCCGTTCGGCCGGGGTGGCCGCGACGCGGAACGCGGCGATCTCGCTCTCGAACCGCTTGCGGGCGGCGGTCACGGCGTCGAGCTCGATGGGCGTGAAGTTGCGCATCTTGATGCCGAGGGAGAGCAGGCCACGCATGATCGACTGCTCGTTCTTGGCACGGGCCAGCGCGGTCAGCGCGGCGGCGGTGCCGTCGATGGACTCGTCGGTGCCGGCCTGGCCGACCTCTTCGTAGAAGCGCAGCAGGTCGCCGATGACGAGGGAGTACTTGTCCACCGCGGGGAGCGCGGGGAGCTGGGTCTTGAGAGTGATCTCGCGCAGGTTCTTGAGCTCGGAGAGGCGGCCGTCGACTCGCGTCAGCTTCTCTTTACCGAGGTCACCGAGAGAACCTTCGATCTCTGGAACACGCTCTCGCACCTTTTCGGCGAGAACGTCCACTTTGCTCTTCTGTGCGTCGATTAGGTTGAGATCAGACTCTTGACTTCGCCTGTCAGCGATGTAGGGAATTGTCAAATCTCGTTCGAGTTCGATCTCCTGGATGAGCTCGCCCAGCGTTCCGGTGAACGCGGCGATATCACTCACCCGCTGATATTCCGCGGCACTGGTAACCGCGCTGATGACGCGCATGGCGCCGAGAACGACCGCCGCGACGGTCGGAATCATGATCAGTGCGATAAGGCGGTTACGGACCCGCCAGTTGTGCAACGCCATCCGCTTGGATGTCGTGTCCCGATGACCGGCCGGCTCCCTCGGGGGTTCCGGCGGCGCCTCGGGCGCGGTGCGGTGATCACGTTCGATCGTTGCCGTCCTCACAGGCCGCACCCTTCCGATAAAAGAAATTTCAATTTTCTTCGGGATACCTCCCATAAGCCAGGGGCAATTGGAGCATATGACTAGGAGCTCCACCAATAGTCACATTGGTTTTGGACCGGTCCAGAGATGACGATTCATCACATAGTTATCCCAGGCCAGGTCAGCGATGGACCCGATCCGCCGATCGGACCCCGCTGTTCCAAGGACCGGTCCAAACGCCCACTACTTCCCTTAACCCCCCAAAAGTCACAGGGGCTAATTTGTTTACAAGTTTGGTGACATAGTGCTCTTATTCCTGTTGATGGTGATTTCGAACCGATACAGTCTTCGCCGTCGCCCGCCGGGCCCCGCGATCTTGGCCATGGGCGGGTGTGCTTCCCCCCATCTAAGGAGACTCAACCTATGAGGCGCCTATTTGCGGGCCGGACGCTCATCGTGGGCGTTCTGGCTGCGTTGACCCTTTCGGCCTGTGGCAGCGGCGAGCCCGAGACCGGCGCGGCCGCCGGCGGCTCCGGCGGGCTCGAGAAGACCGCGCTGACCATCGGCGTCGTGGCCGTGCCCGACGCCGCCCCCATCCAGATCGCTCTGGACCGGGGCTTCTTCAAGGAAGAGGGCCTCGACGTCAAGATCTCCGTCGAGGTCGGCGGCGCCGCCGCCACGCCCAAGCTCGTCGCGGGCCAGCTCGACGCCATGCTCGGCAACTACGTCGCGCTGTTCCTCGCGCAGCAGGCCGGCGCCGGCAAGTTCAAGGTGGTGGCCGACAGCTACCAGGCCGCCCCCGACAACTTCGTCATCATGACCAAGGGTGACAACGCCGCCATCAACACCGCGGCCGACCTCGCGGGCAAGAAGATCGCCGTGAACACCCTCAACGCGATCGGCACCCTCGCGGTGACCGCGACCGCCAAGGTCGCCGGCGTCACCATCAACGAGAAGGAGCAGTACGTCGCCATGCCGCTGCCCGAGATGGGCGCGGCGCTGGAGACCGGCACCGTCGACGCGATCTGGGTCGCCGAGCCGTTCATCTCGGCCAACGCCAAGGCCGGCGCCAAGAAGGTCGCCGACAGCATGGCGGGCCCGCTGGAGAACTTCCCGATCGCCGGCTGGGTGATGACCGACAAGTTCACCAGCGAGAACCCCAAGACGGTGGCCGCCTTCCAGCGCGCCCTCGCCAAGGCGCAGACCCTGGCCGCCACCGACCGCAAGGTCGTGGAGGAGGCGCTGCCGAAGTACACGAAGATCGACGCCGCCACCGCGGCCGTCATCGCGCTGGGCACCTACTCCACCTCGCTGAGCGAGGCCCGTCTGCAGCGGGTCGCCGACACGCTGACGGAGTACGGCATGATCCCGGCCGGCTTCGACGTGAAGGCCCTGATGGCGCCGGCTGCCCCCGCGCAGTGACGACGTGCCGAAGGTAAACGGGGCGAGCCTGCTCCGCGGTCTCATCGGGACCGCGGGGCTGCTCGTCGTTCTGGAGGCGGCCGGCCGGCTGGGCGCGTGGGACACCGAAAGGCTGCCCCTCGTCTCCACGGTCCTGCTGCGGGCCGGTGAACTGCTCACCGACCCCGAGTTCCTCGTCAGCGCCCGGTCGAGCCTGACCACGTGGGCGCTGGCGCTGCTGGTGACGATCGCGATCGCCGTGCCGGCCGGGCTGCTGCTCGGCATGGTCAAACCCGCCGAACTGGCGGTGCGGCCGCTGATCGAGTTCCTGCGGCCGATCCCGTCGGTCGCGCTGATCCCCCTGGTCATCCTGCTCTACTCGGAGACCACCCACATGCGGATCACGGTCGCGGTGTACGCCGCCCTGTGGCCCGTGCTCATCAACACCATCTACGGCGTGCGCGACGTCGACCCGCTGGCCAAGGAGACCCTGCGCAGCTTCGGCTTCGGTCCCGGCTCGGTGGCCTACCGGGTGGTGCTGCCGGGCGCCGCGCCGTTCATCGCCACCGGCATCCGGCTGGCCGCCTCGGTCGCGATCGTGCTGGTCGTGACGTCGGAGCTGATCGCCGGCGGCATCGAGGGCATCGGCGTCTACATCACCATCGCGGCGAGCGGCAACCGGCTCGACCTGATGATCGGCGCGACCATCCTGGTCGGGCTGTTCGGCATCCTGGTCAACGCGCTGCTGGTGGCCGGGGAGAACCGGCTGTTCCGGTGGCACCGCGCCAGAGCGGGGGCCGCCACGTGAGACGAGCGACCTCCGGCGTGCTCCGCTTCTGGATCGTGCCCGTGACGCTGGTGGTGTGGGAACTGCTCACGCGGGCGACCGAGTCGCCGTACTTCCCGCCGCCCAGCCGGATCGCCACCCAGTTCTACGACATGTGGCTGAGCGGCCCGGCCTCCCAGCTGCTGCTGACCGACGGCGCGCTCGACACCTTCGGGCCCAGCCTCGGCCGGCTCCTCGCGGGATGGGTCATCGCCGGCGTGCTCGGCGTCGCCCTCGGAGTGGCCCTCGGCCGGATCCGCGGCCTGGCCGAGTACGCCGACCCGGTGCTGCAGTTCCTGCGTGCCCTGCCGCCGCCGCTGCTGGTGCCCATCTTCTTCGTCCTGTTCAAGATCGGCACCCCCACGCAGCTGGCCGTCATCGTCTTCGGCGTCATCTGGCCGGTGCTGGTCAACACGACCGACGGCGTGCGGTCGGTCGACAAGGGCTTCCTGGAGACCGCACGGGTCTTCCAGTTCAGCCGGTACGACATCCTCCGCCGCGTCATCCTGCCCTCGGCCATGCCGAAGATCTTCGCGGGCCTCCGGCTGAGCCTGTCGCTGGCGCTGATCCTGATGGTGGTGTCGGAACTCGTCGGCAGCAACAGCGGCATCGGCTACAGCCTGCTCTACGCGCAGCAGTCCTACGACTACGCCGGGGTCTGGGCGCACATCGTCCTGCTCGGCGTGCTCGGCCTGCTGTTCAACGCCCTGTTCCTCGTCGCCGAGGGCCGCGTCCTGTCCTGGCACGCCAACGCCAGGCGCAACGTTTAGGAAGATCCGGTGCTTGAGTTAGTCGACCTGAGCCACACCTACGGCTCCTACCGCGCCATCGACCGCGTCAACCTCAAGGTCGCCCAGGGCGAGGTGGTCTGCATCGTCGGGCCGTCGGGCTGCGGGAAGTCGACCCTGCTGCGGTCGATCGCGGGGCTGATCAAACCCACCGGCGGAACCGTCCTGCTCGACGGCAAACCCGTCGACGGCAGCCCCGAGAACCTGGCTGTGGTGTTCCAGGACTACAGCCGCTCGCTCTACCCGTGGATGTCGGCGCTGGCCAACGTCGGCCTGCCGCTGCGCCGCCGCGGCCTGGACAAGAAGCGCCGCGACGCCGCCGCGCTGGCCGCCCTCGAACAGGTCGGCCTGGCCGGGGCCGCGGCGAAGTTCCCGTGGGAGATGTCCGGCGGCATGCAGCAGCGGGTGTCCATCGCCCGCGCGCTCGCCTACCAGCCGAAACTGCTGCTCATGGACGAGCCCTTCGGCTCCGTCGACGCGCAGACCCGCGAGGAGCTGGAGGACCTGACCCTCCGCGTCTGCGCCCACCACGGCATGACCATCCTGCTGATCACCCACGACGTCGACGAGAGCGTCTACGTCGGCGACCGCGTCGTGGTGCTCAGCAAGGCCCCCGGGACGGTGGTGGGCGACCTGCCCGTCCAGCTCCCCGGGCCGCGCGACCAGATCCACACCCGCGAACTCGACGCCTTCGTCCGGCTCCGCGCCGAAGTCGGCCGTCTCGTCCGCGGCATGACCCCGCAACGAAACCCGCACGGATATGGACTGGAGACCAGGTGACCCAGAACGACCCGGCCGCCCCGGTATGGGATGCGATCTACGGGATCTCCCGCTTCGCCGCCCTCGCCACGATGGCGGAGCTGGGCTGCGCCGACCATCTCGCGGCCGGCCCGCTGACGGCCGACGTACTGGCCGAACGCTGCGGCGCCGACCCGCTGTCGCTGCACCGGACGCTGCGTGAGGTGGCGTCCATGGGCTTCCTGCGCACCGTCCCCGAAGGCTACGAACTCACCGAGTCGGGCCGGCTCCTGTGCGAGGACGCGCCGGGATCGGTGCGCTCGGCCGTGCGCATGGTCGGCCAGGAGGCCTTCTGGTACGCCATGGGCCAGCTTCCCGAGACGGTCAGGACCGGCCGGAGCGTCTTCAAGGAGAAGTACGGCCACGTCTACGAGTACGTCGGCCGCAACCCCGAGGTCGCCGTGTTGTTCGACCACTACATGACGATCCGCGCCGAGCCGTTCGCGGCCGGCCTGGCCGACAACTACGACCTGAGCGACGCCCGAAAGGTCATCGACCTGGGCGGCGGGCGCGGGCACATCCTGGGCGCGCTGCTGGCGGCCAACCCGCACCTCGAAGGCGTGCTGTTCGACCTGGAGCGGGTGCTCGGCAGCGGCCGCGAGGCGCTGACCGAGGCGGGCCTCGCCGACCGCTGCGAGTTCGTCGTCGGCGACTTCTTCGCCGGCATCCCCAGCGGCCCCGACGTGTTCCTGCTGGCCAACGTCATCCACAACTGGAGCGACGAGGACAGCGTGCGGATCCTGCGCAACGTCCGGGCGGCCATGCCCGACGACGGACGGGTGCTGATCCTGGAGATCGTGCTGAGCGACGACGACTCGCCCCACGTGGGCAAGGACGGCGACATCCGGATGTTGTCGCTCTCGGGCGGCGGCATGGAGCGCACGCCCGCCGAGTATCAGACGCTGCTGGAGAAGAGCGGCCTCACCACGGCGCGGATCCTGCCGCTCACGGGGTGGGCCAGCGTCATCGAGGCCGTACCCAACTAAGGGGACCGGGGTCCCCGGCTAGCGCTGCCAGCCGGGGACCGCGACCCGCATCGTCAAAGCGTGTTCCACCAGGGTGATCAGCGTGTTCTTCACCGAGTCACGTGACCGCGCGTCGGTGCGCACGATCGGGGTGTGCGGCGACAACGACAGCGCCTCGCGCACCTCGTTCTCCCCGTGGGGGAAGCTGCCGTCGAACCCGTTGATGCCGATCACGAACGGGAGCTGCGCCTCCTCGAAGTAGTCGACGGCCGGGAAGCTGTCGGCCAGGCGGCGCGTGTCGACCAGCACGACGGCGCCGATGGCGCCCCGCACCAGGTCGTCCCACATGAACCAGAAGCGGTGCTGACCGGGCGTGCCGAACAGGTAGAGGATCAGATCCTGGTCGAGCGACACCCGGCCGAAGTCCATCGCCACGGTCGTGGTGGTCTTGTGGGGGGTCAGGCCGACGTCGTCGATGCCTTCGGACGCGTCGGTCATCACCGCCTCGGTCGTGAGCGGCACGATCTCCGACACCGCACCGACGAATGTCGTCTTGCCGACGCCGAAGCCACCCGCCACGACGATCTTCGTCGAGGTCAGGCCCCGGCTAGAGCCTGCGAAGTCCACTGAGCACCCTTTCCAACAAACCCAGATCCGGCTTACCCGCGTCGAGCTGCGGCTGGTGCACCTGCACCAGGCCCTCCGCCGCCATGTCGGCGATGACCACCCGCGTCACGCCCAGCGGCATGCGCAGCATGGCCGAGATCTCCGCGACCGACCTGACCTGACGGCAGAGCGAGGTGATCGCCTGCCGTTCCGGGGGCATGGTCGAGAGGTCCACGTGCGCCGCAATGACAGAGGAGACGAGTGCCTCCATGGCGAGCTGAACTCGCGGGGCCGTGCGCCCACCGGTCACCGCATAGGGTCGCACCAGCGAACTTTGCTCCGCCGGGGGCTCGCCTGTCCAGCCGCCTGCCACGGCGACCTCCTAATCTCGATCAACGGGGGTGGGAAGCCTGGAGCTCGGCGCGGACGGCCGGGGTCAGGACCTGACCCGCCCGCTCGACCAGCAGCGTCATCTGGTACGCCACCAGACCCATGTCACAGTCGGCCGCGGCCAGCACGGCCAGACAGGAACCATCGCTGATCGACATGATCAACAGCAGCCCGCGCTGCATCTCGACCACGGTCTGCGTCACGGCTCCACCCTCGAAGACCCGCGAGGCGCCCTGCGTCAACGAGATCAGACCCGCGGCCACGGCCGCCAGCTGGTCGGCGCGGTCCTTCGGGAATCCCTCCGAGTACGCCAGGGGCAACCCGTCAGCGGAGACCACAACCGTGTGCGCCACACCGGGCACGTTGTTCACGAAGTCTGTGATCAGCCAATTGACGCCGCGAGCGGCCTGGCTCATTTCCCTCATGCCTCATCCTTATCGGTCTCTTGACCCTGACCCTGGGCGGGGTTTGCCCCGGGCCAACCCTGCTCCTCGCTGATGTCTCCCCTCGCCACCGCGCGGCCCTGGCGTACGCCGGCCTGGAAGCTGGCCAGGCGGTTGCGCACACGATCGGGCGAGAGCGACGGCGCGGGAGCCACCGGCACGGGAGCCGAGGGCGCGGCCAGTTCGGCCGAGCCCGGCACCAGGTTGGCCTTGGGCACCCGCTTCGGCAGGCCGGACGAGGTGATTCCGCCGAGTGAGGGCTCGGCGGCCGCCTGGGCGGCCTGCCAACCGGCGTCCACCGCGGGGGACGACCACGCGGTGCGCTCACCGGGGCTCTCGTCGTCGCCGGAAACCTCGGGCTGGTCCGGCGCACGCCGGAACCAGTCGGACTCCACGGCGGCGAAGATCGGCAGGAACTCGTCGATCTCGTCGAGGGGCGAGTTGCGGACCGCGGGAAGCGGTCCGGTGTTGTCGACATCAGGTTCGAAGGGCCCGCGCTGAGCGGGCGTGCCCGGCCAGGAACCGTTCTCGGCCGGTCCGCCGGGCCATCCAGAGGTGCCGGCTGCGGGCGTCTGCCCCGGCCACGGCGTGTCGTGCGCGCCGGGATGCGGGTAGCCGCCCGAGGGGAAACCGCCGGTGTTGTGGCCACCGGTGGTGTGACCACCGGTGTTGTGACCACCGAGGGGGTGACCGCCGGTGTCGAAGCCGCCCCGCTGGTCGTAGGGGGGCTCGAAGGCGCCGCTGTCGAGCGGGCCGCGCGCGAACGCGGTGCGGTCGAACGGACCGGTGTCGGTCGGGCTCGGCCCGCCGCCGAACATGCGCGGGCCGGTGTCGAAGGAGCCCCGATCCGGCATGGGCGCGAAGGGGTCGCGCTCCGGCTGGTCGAAGGGGTTGCGCGGCGCGGCGGGCAGTCCGGGCGGGCCCGCGGGGGGCATACCCGCGGGGGGCAGGGTGTTGGCCGGCGGGTTGTCGAAGGGGTTGCGCTGCGGGAGCTGGCCGAACGAGGAGTCGAACGGCGTGCCGCCGGTGGTGCTCGCCCAGGGGTCGGGCGGCCCGTCGCTGCCGAAGGGCCGCGGCACCGTCTCGAACGGGGTCGGGCTGGCCAGGGCCGGCTGCTGCCCGAACGCGGCGGGAGCCGGCGTGCCGAACGAACCGGTGCCCGACCCGGGCAGCGCCTGCTGGGCGTTGGCGGGCAGGCCCTGCTGCGGGGCGCCGGGGAAGGCGCCGGCGGGCTGGGAGAGCAGGCTCTCGGGCAGCAGCACCATCGCGGTGAGGCCGCCGACGTCCTGCTGGCGGAGCTGGACGCGGATGCCGTGGCGCAGGGCCAGCCGGCCGACCACGAACAGGCCCATTCGGCGCGACACCGACACGTCGACGACCGGCGGGTTGGCCAGGCGCCAGTTGGCGGCCGCGAGCTCGTCGCCGGTCATGCCGATGCCGACGTCACTTACGGAGATCATCAGACCGCCGCCGTCGATGCGGTTGCTCGACACGGTGACGCGGGTCTCGCGCGGGGAGAAGGAGATGGCGTTCTCGACCAGCTCGGCGATGAGGTGGACGACGTCGTTGACCGACTGGCCGACGACCGCCGCGCCCGACTGCACCTGGATGGCGACGCGTTCGTAGTTCTCGACCTCGGAGAGGGAGGCGCGGACGACGTCGACGATCGGGACCGGCTGGCCCCAGCGGCGGGCGGGTTCCTGGCCGGCGAGGACCAGGAGGTTCTCGGAGTTGCGGCGCATGCGCGTCGCCAGGTGGTCGAGCTTGAACAGGTTGCCCAGCCGGGTCTCGTCCTGCTCGCCCTGCTCCAGGCCGTCGATGAGGGACAGCTGGCGTTCCACCAGCGTCTGGGTGCGGCGGGAGAGGTTGACGAACATCGAGTTGACGTTGCTCCGCAGGCGGGCCTCGTCACCGGCCAGCCGGATCGCCTCGCGGTGGACCTCGTCGAAGGCGCGCGCCACTTCACCGATCTCGTCGGAGGTGGTGACGCCGATCGGGGCGACCTCGGGCAGGTCGGCGGCCTCACCGGACTCGCGCAGCTTCTGGACCGTGTCGGGCAGCCGCGAACCGGCGATCTCGAGCGCCTCGCGGCGCAGGCGGCGCAGCGGCCGGGTGAGCGAACCGGCGACCAGGGTGGTGATGACGAGGACCACCAGCAGCAGGACCACGATCAGCACACCGGAGACGACGGCGCTGCGCTGCTCGGCGTCCTGCAGGGCGACCGACTGGGTGACGACCGAGTCGCCGACCCGCTTCTCCACCTCGCGCATCAGGTCGACCGTCGCGGTGGTCGAGTCGAACCAGCGCTGGAGGTCGTCGGTGCGGGTGCGGTCGAGGTCCTGGATCGCTCCGTTGAACTGGCGGAGCTGGGCGAGGGCGGCGGCGCGCATCGAGTGGGCGCGTTCGGTCATCTCGCCCTTGACCGTCTGGCGGTAGAACGAGCTGTCGGCCGGGGACGCCTCGCTCTGGAAGATGGCGAGCTGGGTGTCCTGGGAGCGGCCGGCGCTCAGGAAGTCGGACAGGTCGTCGTAGTCGAACCTGACGTTGCGCTGCAGCGGCCGGCTCGCGAGCGTGATGGCCAGCAGGCCGCGGCTCTTGGAGATGTCCTCCTTGGCCCGGGTGAAGGCGGCCAGGGCGGTGGTGTCGGCGAACAGGCGTTCGTCGGCGCCGGCGGAGCGGATCAGGTCTTCGTGGAGCGAGGTGAGCTCCGAGATCATCGTCGTGTACATGACGATGGCCGCTCGGGCGGGCACGCTCTCGTTCTCGAGGACGCCCTCGCGCAGACCGGGCAGACCGCGGAGCCATCCGGCGATCTTCGCGGCCCGGCTGAGCACACGGGTGGAGTGGCTGGAGTCGAGCGACTGGAGCGTGGCAACCGCCTTGCCGGAAAGCACGTCGACGTTGCCCGAGACCTTCTGGACCTCGTCGAACCGGCTGTTCTTGCGGCCGTCCTGGATGAACAGCGCCGTGTAGTCGCGTTCCTTGGCGAGCTCGTGGTTCAGCCCGTCGAGCTGGACCACGAGCCGCGCGACCTCGGTCAGTCTCCGGTATTCGGCGGAGGTGTTGATCGCCGAGGTGAGCTGCACCGCCGCGAAGATGACACCGACCACCGTCGGAAGCAGGATCAGGGCGACGAGACGGGAGCGCACCCGCCAGTTTCCCAGCCGCATGAACGCGGCCCCTGGAGCTTTGGCGGCGGGGGCGGGCGCCGCCTTCTCCTGCACGCCTGCCTCGATTCCGAGGCCACCTCTCGGGTCGTGCGTTGTCACTGGCTTTTACAACCTCTCGCCTGTCACTCCTGTTGCCCTCTATGGCACCAGAAATTGGAACACACTGTTACCAGATCAGCGAATTACACCCGGATCGCCGAATCGGACATCAAGTGCGATTGGTGCTTCTTACTTGGCCGCGACCTTCTCAATGACGTCCGCGGCCACGCGGAGGCCGTCTCGACGGCGGAGCTCCTCGCCCTTCGCGGCCAGGTCGGCGCGCAGAGCGGAGTCGCCGAGCAGGCGGTCGACGGCGCTGATGAGCTCCTCGCCGGAGAACTTGTAGGTGTCCAGGCGGACGCCGTAACCCTTCTCGTCGACGCGCTGGGCGTTGTCGTACTGGTCCCAGAACAGGGGCAGCACGATCATCGGCTTGCCGAAGTGCAGCGCCTCGGTGGTGGTGTTGTTGCCGCCATGGGTGATGACGAGGTCCACCAGCGGGATGATCTTCGTTTGCGGAACGAACTCGGCGCCCCACATGTTGGAGGCCAACTCGATCTCCTCGTGGAGGGGGCCCTTGGAGACGATGTACTGGTGCGGCGTACGCGACAGCACGTCGATCACCCGGCGCATCAGCTCGACGTCGGCCGAGCCGAGCGAACCGAGCGAGAAGTAGACCAGCGCGTTGTCACCGCGCTCGAACGGCAACGTGAAGTCCTCGTCCGTCTCTCGTACCGACGAATCCAACCGGGTCCACGAAGGCCCGAGCGGGCGCTCGACAGTGTAGTCGAGGAATTCGGGGTAAACGTAGAGATTCGCGTCACCCTCGTGGATGAAGTCAAGGTCCGGGAGCGGCGGCGCGCCCTGCTCCACGACCCATTCGTTGTACGCCGTCCAGATCTCGCGGTGGGTGCGGTCGTACTCCTCGTTGAACTCCTTCCACCCCTCACCGGTGGCCGGGAGACCGGAGAAGACCGGGGCGACGCCCTCGCCGCGCATCTCCAGCGGGTTGCACGACATGATGCGCACGAACGGCACGCCCGCGGTGAGCAGCGCGGGGAAGGTGATGACGTTGTCCTCGACGATGACGTCGGGCTTCACCCGCTCGATGATGGCCTTGAGCTGGGGCTCGCAGTACTTCGCGCCGTCGATGAGGGCGTCCCAGATCGGCTTGGTGACCGTCTCGAGCTGCTCCTGCGTCGACTTGCGGTACTCGGGCGCGGTGTCGCGGATGAAGTCCTTCCAGAACTGGCCCGCGTCCTGCTCCTCGGCGTCCTCGGCCGGCGGGGCGAGGTCGACCAGGTCCTCCTCGAACCCGAGGGCGGTCAGCTTGCCCTTCCACGACGCCTCGGCCGCGAACACCACGCGGTGGCCGCGCTTGAGCAGGACGTCTCCGATGCCGATGCAGTTGTTGGTGGGCCCGTACGCGCTCTCCGGCATGAACAGGACGGTGAGCGGCTTCTCAGCAGACATTGGGGTTCTCTTCTCGCGGTAAACGATCGTTCCAACGCGGGCGGCGAAAAGCGGCGAAGCCCCCGGGGACTCCGCCGCGGTGCCCCTCACAGCGTCACTGCGCGGCGGTGACCTCGGTCGACAGGGTCGTGTACTTCACCGAGTCTTCGCCCAGGTCGATGATCGACTCGCCCTGCAGCAGGTCGGCCGGCGTGTACTTCAGCGGCTCGTTCGAGGCGAGGACGTCGGCCGGGACCTTCTCCATGGCGGCCTTGTTCGGCACCTTGTAGAGGATGTTCTGGGCCGCCCAGCCGTGCTGCTCCGGGTCGAGGATGAAGTTGATGAAGGCGTGCGCGGCTTCCTTGTTCTTGGACGCCTTCAGGATCACCATCGTGTCCACCCAGAGGTCGCTGCCCTCCTTGGGGACGACGAAGCCGACGTTGGGCTCACCCGTGGGGCACCAGCCGTCCCAGGCCTCGGCCATGACGGCCTCGCCCTTGGCGACCTTGGCGCCGAACTCGGTGTCGTCGAAGGCCAGCAGCTTGGGCTTGGCGGCCTCCAGCATCTCCTTGGCCTTGGCGATCACCGCGTCGTCGGTGGTGTTGATCGACGCGTTCATGGCCTTGAGGGCGGGCAGCGCGAGCCAGCGCTCGGTGGTCATGAGGGTGATCTTCTTCTCGTACTCCGGCTTCGGCTGGAGAAGATCGTTCCAGCTCGTGGGAGCGGGCTTCACCAGGTCGGTCCGGTAGCAGATGCCGGTCGTGCCCCAGGTGTAGGGAACCGAGAAGTTGTTGCCCTTGTCGTAGGACAGGTTCGACGCCTCGGGGTAGAGGTTCGCGAGGTTCGGGATGAGCTCCTTGTGCAGGGGCTCCAGCAGGCCTGCCTCGTTGAGGGCCTGGGCGTACTGGCCCGACACGAACGCCACGTCGAAACCGACACCCTTGGAGGCCGTGATCTTGGCCATGGCCGTCTCGTTGGTGTCGTGGATCGCCTTCTCGATGGTGAAGCCGAGCTTCTCCTTGACGCGGTCCTTCAGGTCCTCGGGGCTGTAGCCGTCCCAGATGGTGAAGGTCAGGCTCTGCTTGGTGAGGTCGGCGTTCGGGTCGAGCTGCGCGGCGGTGGCGCTCGGCGCGGCGGCGCCGTCCGCCGTGGTGGCGGGGTTCGAGCCGCCACACGCGGCCAGGGCGAGGACAAGGCCGGCGGCGGTGACAACAGCCGGCAGATGACGGGTGTGCCGGATTCGGGACACGACCGCTACTCCTTCTGAAATTTGCCTGATGGCCTGCAGGGGGGCAGACCAAAGGGGGAGTGTTGCAGCACGTATCAACACAGATCAAGACTTTTCAGGACATTGTTAGCTGGACGTTCACACTTCGATTTGAAGGATGCTTCAGCATCCTGTCAACCAGTGAAATGGGACTCCAACTCTCACACATCCACGAACTACCACAATCCGGACAAAAACATGGGCCACCTGCCGGGGACAGATGGCCCTCAATGCCCGTGAGGTGCGGATTGTTCCCGATCAGTATTGCCGACCGTATGCGGAACGTACGGTCAGTACGTACTCAACAAGGGTGATCAGGGTGGACTTGACCGCTTCACGGGACCGCGCGTCGGTCCGCACGATGGGCACGTGCGGCTGCAGCGACAGAGCCTCGCGAATCTGCTCCTCGGCGTGCATGAACACGCCGTCCCACCCGTTCAGCGCCACGACGAACGGAAGCTGCGCCTCCTCGAAGTAGTCGATCGCCGGGAAGCTGTCGGCAAGCCTGCGGCTGTCGACCAGTACGACGGCACCGATCGCGCCGCGGACCAGATCGTCCCACATGAACCAGAACCTGTGCTGCCCGGGGGTTCCGAACAGGTAAAGGATCAGGTCCTGATCGAGCGAGAGACGACCGAAGTCCATGGCGACGGTGGTCGTCGTCTTCTCCGGCGTGAGCCCGAGGTCGTCGATCCCCGCGCTGGCGTCGGTCATGACGGCCTCGGTCGTCAGCGGAAGGATCTCCGAGACGGCGCCGACGAACGTCGTCTTGCCCACGCCGAAACCACCCGCCACGACGATCTTCGTCGAGGTCAGGCCGCGACTAGAGCCTGCGAAGTCCACTGAGCACCCTTTCGAGCAAGTTAAGGTCGGGCTGGCCCGAGCTGATGAGCTGTGGCATGTGCAGTCGCACCAGCCCTTCGTCGGCCATGTCGGCGATCAGCACCCGTGCCACCCCGAGGGGGACCCGGAGCAGCGCGGAGATCTCCGCGACCGATCGCACGGATCGGCAGAGCGTCATGATCGCCTCCTGCTCGGGGCCGAGCAGGGAGTAGTCATCGCCCATCATGGTCGCCGTGGAGACCAGCGTCTCCATCGCCAGATGGTAACGCGGCTCGGCGCGTCCTCCGGTGACGGCATAGGGACGGAAAAGGGGTTCGTCCTCGGTCCCCTCACCCGCGCGCATCGGGCATCACCGCCGCGCCGAGTGCAGCTCGGCACGCAGAGCCGGGGTCAGCGCCTGTCCGGCGCGCTCCACCAGGAGGGTCATCTGGTACGCGACAAGGCCCAGATCACAATCGTGTGACGCCAGCACCGCGAGGGCCGAACCGTCACTGATCGACATCACCATGAGCAGTCCGCGCTGCATCTCCACGACGGTCTGCCGGACCGGCCCGCCCTCGAACACCCGGGAGGCGCCGGTGGTCAGCGAGGCCAGTCCGGCCGCCACGGCGGCCAGCTGGTCGGCCCGGTCGGGCGGGAACCCGTTGGAGTGGGCCAGGCGCAGGCCGTCGGCCGATACCACCACCGCGTGGGCCACCCCCGGGGTGCCGCCCACGAAGTCGGTGATCAGCCAGTCGAACCTGCTGACGTCGACACTGAGCTCAGTCACGAGCCCTCCTCCTCATTACCCGTGCCTTCCTGCGTCCTTTCGGCCCGCCCTCGTCGTACGCCCTGCTGGAAGCTGGACAGCCGGTCGCGTACGGCCTCCGGCGAGACCTGGGGCCGGGGTGACTCCGGCGGCGCCGCGCCCGTCCCTCCCTGGGGCTGCGTCCCGACGGAACCCGGCACCAGGTTGGCACGGGGCGTCCGCTTCGGGAGCCCCGACTGTGTGACGCCCCCCGAGGCCGGTTCGTTGGCCGCACGAGCCGCCTGGAAGCCTTGATCGGCATGCCGGCCCCACGGAGTCGCCCCAGGCGTCACAGGGGCATCTGGAGCCCCAGGAGCAGCGGGCGCGGGGGTCGGCTCGGGCCGCGTGAACCAGGCCGACGACTCGACCGACGCGAAGATCGGCAGGAACTCGTCCCCCCGCTCCAGCGGCGTGTCCGCCACCGGCCGCCCGGCGGGCGGAGCCGCCGACCCGGCGGGCGCCCCGAGAACGGGGAACGCGCCGGAGTGCTCGGTGAAGGGCGGCGCGAGCGGCGTCGGCTGCGTGTCCCCGGTCGAGGGCCGCAACCGCCCGGTCTGCCCGCTCTGCCCGCCGCGCCCGCCCTGCCCAGGCTGCCCGCCCTGCCCAGGCTGCCCGCCCTGCCCGGCGGTACCGGCAGGACCGGTAGGACCGCCGGGACCGCCCAAACCCGCAGAGCCGCTGGGACCGCCCGAACCCGCAGAGCCGCCAAAGCCCCCCGAACCTGCGGAGCCGCTGAGACCACCCGGCCCCCCGGCACCGGCCAAGCCCGAGGACCCGCCGGGACCCGTGGAATTCGCAGGGTTGCCGGGGCCCGCGGAGCCACCGGGACCTGCGGGCATCGCGGCATCGCCGGAGCCCGCGAAGCTGCCGGGACCTGCGGCACCCGCCTGGCCTATCCGGCTGATCGGGCCGGTCGAACCGGCAGGGTTGATCGGGCCGGTCGAGTTGGCCGGATTGGTCGGTCCCGTCGGGTTCGTCGGGTTGTTCGGGTGGCGGCGTTCGAAGCCTGGGAACGTGCCGCCCGGGGGCTGGCTCTGCCTGGGCACCCGGCCGCCCGGAGGCGCGAAGGAGTCGTCCGCCGGAGAGCGGGGCGACGGCGGTTTGCGCTGGGGCAGGCCGCCCGCGCCGGCCGTCACGGGACCGGTCGCGTGGGGGCCCGTGCCGAAGGAGACCGGGCCCGTGGTGATCGGGCCCGTGGTGATCGGGCCCGTGGTGATCGGGCCGGTGGTCGCCGGACCCGTGGCGATGGGGCCCGTGTGCTGGGTGAACGGGCCGGTCGGGAGGGCGGGCAGCGGGCCCGTGGGGAGTTCCGGGCGGGGCCGGGTGACCTGGGGCTGCTGCGGGGGCTGGGCGGGGGCGTCGGCGTTGCTGATGAGCTCGGCCGGGAACAGCACCATCGCGATGATGCCGGTGCTGTCGCCGCGGCGGAGCTGGACGCGGATGCCGTGGCGGCCGGCCAGGCGGCCGACCACGAACAGGCCCATGCGGCGGGAGACCGAGACGTCCACGACCGGCGGCTCGGCCAGCCGGGTGTTGACCTCCAGCAGTTCGTCGGGGTTCAGCCCCATGCCGTTGTCGGTGATGGCCAGCAGGACCGCGCCGCCCTCGATCGGGCTGCTCGACACGATGACCTTCGTGCTGGGCGGCGAGAACGAGATGGCGTTCTCGACCAGCTCGGCCACCAGGTGCACGACGTCGTTGGCGGCGTGCCCGGCGACGGCCGGCGAGCGGTGCACCCGCACGGTCACCCGCTCGTAGTCCTCGACCTCCGACAGGGAGGCGCGCACGACGTCCACCAGCCGGGCCGGGGAGCTGCGCTTGCGCGCGGTCTCGTGCCCGGCGAGGACCAGCAGGTTCTCGGAGTTGCGGCGCATGCGGGTGGCCAGGTGGTCGAGCTTGAACAGGTCGGCCAGGCGGGCGCCGTCCTGTTCGCCGCGCTCCAGGCCGTCGATGAGCGAGATCTGGCGTTCGACGAGGGTCTGGGTGCGCCGCGACAGGTTGACGAACATCGCGTTGACGTTGTTGCGCAGCCGCGACTCCTCGCCGGCCAGTTTGACCGCCTGGAGGTGGACCTCGTCGAACGCCTGCGCGACCTCGCCGATCTCGTCGTGGTTGTCGCCCGCGATGGGCTGCACCGCCGGTGAGGTGTCGCCCGTCTCCGACTCGCGCATGCGGCGCACGATCTCCGGCAGCCGGGTGCCCGCGATGTCCAGCGCCTCGGCGCGCAGCCGCCGCAGCGGGCGCACCATCGAGCGGGCGATCAGCACGGTCGTCACCAGGACCAGCAGGATCAGCGCGAGGATGAGCCCGCCGGCCACGAGGGCGCTGCGGCGCTCGGTCGAGCGCAGGTTGTCGGCGCGGGTCCGCAACGAGGTCGCGACCTGGGCCTCGACCTCGGAGATGGCGTCCAGCACCGTGCCGTTGTCACGGAACCAGTCCTGCGCGGTCAGCACCCGCCCGGGGATCGGCTTGAGCGGCTGGTTGCGCGAGCCGAGCGCGACCGCCCACGCCTTGGCCATCTCGACGTCGGTGCTCGCCTTGCTGATCCGGGCGGCGTGGAAGGCTTGGAACTGGGCCGTGGTCGCCTCGGCGTTGAAAGCGCTCTCGTACGTCTCCTGCCGCGACCACGAGCCCAGGAAGCGCTGGAGGTCGTCGGGGGTGAACGACTGACGGGGCTCCAGGAGCTCGCCGACCATGATGGCCCGTTGTTGCGAGGCCTCGTCCTTGACGTGGGCCAGCGCGCTCAGCGCGTTGGACGCGGTCACCACGCCCGGGTCGTCGCTGAGTTCGCCGAGGTCGTCGTGCAGGCGCAGGACGGTGGCGATGGTGGCGCCGTACTCGAAGAAGACCGAGGTCGCCGGGTCGTCGTCGCGTTCGGCGGCGTGGCTGTCGGTCACCGTCTCCAGGCGGTTGAGCACCTGGCGGGCGTCCTCGGCGACGCGCGGCCCGAACGACGCGTCGACGGCCTCCAGATCGGCGATCGACTTCTTGATCATGCCGTCGACGACCAGCTTCTGTTCCGCGAGCGTGTCCCGATGCTGGCGGATGGTCTCGTCGGCGTTGCGCAGCGCGCTCTGCACGCCGACCAGGCCGTCGAGCCAGGCCTTGTGGTCGCGTTCGGCCGCCAGCTGCTGCGCGAGTTCCCGCAGGCGACCGGCGTACTCGGCCGCCGTCGCGGTCCGCTCGTAGGCGGACAGGCTGTCTACTGAGCCGACGACCCGCATGCTGGCCAGGATGACCGCGATGAGCGTCGGCGCGAGGATCAGCGCAGTGAGCCTTGTGGGCACACGCCAGTTGCGCAGCGCGAAACGGCTTGCCCGCTTGTGAGTGGACACCGGCCCCCGCCATTCGTACTTGACAAAAAGCCCTTCACACTCCTGACAGCGTGAAGTGACATAGCCATACAAGCGGGCACAATTCGACCACAAGGTCATGATCAGTCACGGGGTTACCCATCCCACAGGACACAATCGTTACCAAGTGGTAAGTGGACTGAAGCACACAAACATGATCAACGCAGTGCAGAAAGGACATGCTCTCTGACTTGACCACGTTGTGCCTCATCGGTGATGGGGCGACCGGCACGGTCGACGACGTAGAACACGTCGACCGCCTCGGCTCCCAGAGTCTCCACTCTGGCCGCCTTCACGTCCAGGCCACAGTCGCCGAAGGCACGGCCGATCTTCCACAGCAGGCCGGGCCGGTCGTGGGCGCGGACCTCGACGACGGTCGCGGTGTTCGAGGCGTCGTCGACCAGGGTCACCCGGGGCGGCGCGACCGGCACGCGGGGCGGGCGCAGCGAGCGGGTGCGGCGGGCCAGCCGCTGTTCGATGTCGAGGCGCCCGGCGAGCACCAGGCGCAGGTCGGCCTCCAGCGTGGCGGGGTCGGGCGGGGAGCCGTATTCGGGCACCACCGCGAACTCGATGACGGCCGTCGACCCGGCCGAGGCCGCCGACGCCGACCGCACCACCATGCGGTGGGCGGCCAGCACCCCGGCGGCCCGCCAGAGCAGGCCCGGCCGGTCGGGGGCGACGACGGTGACCGCTCCCCCGTTGACGCGGATCGCGCCGCCGCCGTGCCGGGCCAGCGACGCCTGCTCGGCCGACAACGCGGGCGCGGGCGCGGGCGGGGTGCCCGCGAGCGCCGACCTGACCCGTCTGACCAGGTCGGAGACCAGGTTGGCCTTCCAGGAGTTCCAGGCGGCCGGGCCGGTGGCCAGGCCGTCGGCCACGGCCAGGGCGGCGAGCAGTTCGAGCACCTCGTGGGAGCCGACCGCCTCGGCCACCCGTGAGATCGTCACCGGGTCGTCGAGGTCGCGCCGGGTGGCGGTCTCGGGCAGCAGCAGGTGGTGGCGCACCATCGTGGCCAGCACCTCGACGTCGGCCGGCGGCAGGCCCATGCGGGCCGCGATGTCGCGGACGACCACCTCGCCGGTGGTCGAGTGGTCGCCGGGCCAGCCCTTGCCGATGTCGTGCAGCAGCGCGCCGATGAGCAGCAGGTCGGGCCGTGACACCTCGCGGGTGAACGCGGCGGCCCCGGCGACGGTCTCGATCAGGTGCCGGTCGACCGTGTAGGTGTGGATCGGGTTGCGCTGCGGCCGATGGCGCACGCGTTCCCAGTCGGGGATCAGGCGGACGAGGACCCCCGCCTGGTCGAGCTCCTCCCAGACGGGCACAGCCGCGCGCCCGGCCCCCAGCAGCCCCACCAGCGCGTCGCGCGCCTCGTCGGGCCAGGGCACCGGCAGCGCCGGCGACTGGGCGGCCAGCGTCGACACCGTCGCGGGCGCGAGCGGCAACCCGGCCTCGGCCGCCGCGGCGGCGGCCCGCAGCACCAGGACGGGGTCGTTGCGCGGGTTCACCCCGCGCGCCAGCACGACCTCTCCCCCGTGCTCCACCACGCCGTCGGCCAGCGGCCGCCGTCCGCGCGGCGCCGGCCCGGACAGGAGCCGGTCGACGGTACGCCACGTCGCGTCGAAGGAGTGGGCGATCGTGCGCCCGGCCTCGGCCAGGCGGCGCATCAGCGCCTCGGCGTCGAGCAGCCCGAGGGTGCCCGCCACGGCGTCCTGTTCCTGGAGCACCAGGCGGTCGGTGCCGCGCGCGGTCACCAGGTGGAGCCCGTGGCGGATGTCGAGCAGCAGTTCGTGGGCCTCCCGGACCCGCGGCCCGGGCGCGGAGGCGACCCAGGCGGCGGCCACGGCCTGCATCGCCTGGACGTCGCGGATCCCGCCGCGGGCGTCCTTGAGGTCGGGTTCGAGCAGGAAGGCCAGCTCGCCGGAGGAGTCGGCGCGTTTGTCGGCCGATTCGCGCAGCTCGGCCAGCCGGCGCCGGGAGTCGGACCGCCATTCGGCCAGCACCGCCTCGCGCGCGGCGCGGGTCAGCTCGGGATCGCCCGCGACGTGGCGGGCCTGGATCAGGCCGAGCACGGCCTTGAGGTCCTCGCGCGAGACCTTCACGGCCTCGTCGACGGTCCGGACCGAGTGGTCGAGGCCGACCCCGGAGTCCCAGATGGGATACCAGATCCGGTCGGCGATCTGGGCGACGTCGTCGCGCCCGTTGTGCAGCAGGACGAGGTCGAGGTCGCTGCCGGGCGCCAGCTCCCCGCGCCCCAGGCTCCCGACCGCGACGAGCGCGACCCCGGTGAGGGGGCCGCGCTCTGCACCCCGCGCATCGGGGCCACGTGTCTCGGGGTCGAGGAGCCCGCCCTTTCCGTTCCGCTGACTGACGGCGGTCCGGAGCAGGTCCGTGAGCCACCGGTCGATGTCCGCCGCCCGTTCCTTACGGGCGGCGGCGAACGAGCGAGCTTCCCCTCTCATCATCCGGTTACAGCGCCTCCGGGCCGCGTTCCCCGGTACGGACTCTGACGACCGTGTCCACGGGGACCGACCAGACCTTGCCGTCGCCGATCTTGCCGGTCTGGGCGGCCTTGACGATGACGTCGATGACGTCCTCGGCGTCGTCCTCCTCGGTCAGCACCTCGACGCGCACCTTGGGCACCAGGTCGACCTGGTACTCGGCGCCGCGGTAGACCTCGGTGTGGCCCTTCTGGCGGCCGTAGCCGCTGGCCTCACTGATGGTGATGCCCTTCACGCCGAACTGCTCCAGCGCCGCCTTGACGTCGTCGAGCTTGAACGGCTTGATGATGGCCGTGATCAGCTTCATGCGTCCACCTTCTTCGCCTCGGCCGGAACGGCCGGCCCGTTGAGCGAGGACACGCCCGAGGAGTGAATGGTGCCGAGGTCGTAACCGGTCTCGGCGTGGGTGGTGATGTCGATGCCGGTGACCTCGTCCTCCTGCGTGATCCGGAAGCCCATGGTCTTGTCGATGACCTTACCGATCACGTAGGTGAGGATGAAGGAGTAGAGGCCGACCACGACCGGGCCGAGCACCTGGAGGCCCAGCTGCCGGAAGGACCCGGTGTAGATGAGGCCCTCCTCCTGGCCGTCGAGGAAGGGGTACTTGGCGACGAAGCCCAGCGCCACGGCGCCGATGACACCGCCGACCAGGTGCACGCCGACCACGTCGAGCGAGTCGTCGAAGCCGAACTTGTACTTGAGGCCGACGGCGTAGGCGCAGATCGCACCGGCGAGCAGACCGATGAGGGCGGCGGCCCACACGTCGACGAAGCCGCACGCGGGGGTGATCGCGACCAGACCGGCCACCGCGCCGGAGGCGGCGCCGAGGGTGGTGGCGTGCCCGTCGCGGAACTTCTCCACCACGAGCCAGGCGCCGGCCGCGATGGCCGTGGCGACCTGGGTGTTCATGAAGGCGAGACCGGCGGTGGCGTCGGCGGCGAGCTCGGAGCCCGCGTTGAAGCCGAACCAGCCGAACCACAGCAGACCGGTGCCGAGGAGGACCAGCGTCAGGTTGTGCGGACGCATCGGCTCCTTGCGCCAGCCGGAGCGCTTGCCGAGGACCAGCGCCAGGGCCAGAGCGGCGGCGCCGGCGTTGATGTGGACGACGGTGCCGCCCGCGAAGTCCTCGATGCCCAGCTCGGTGAGCCAGCCGCCGCCCCACACCCAGTGCGCGACGGGGAAGTAGACAAGGGTGGCCCAGACGACGGTGAAGACCACCCACGCGCCGAACTTGGCACGGTCGGCGATCGCACCGCTGATCAGGGCGACCGTGATGATCGCGAAGGTCAGCTGGAAGGCGGAGAACACCATCATGGGGAAGGTGTCGTTGTAGGCAGCCTCGTTGACGCCCATCAGCCCGATGTTGTCGAGCCCGCCGACGAATTTGTTCAGGAAGCCATCAGAGGCGTCGAACGCGAGGGAGTAGCCGTAGGCCACCCACGCGATCGTCACCGTGATGATGGCCACGAACGACATCATCATCATGTTCAGGACGCTCTTCGCCCTGGTCATGCCCCCATAGAAGAATGCGAGTCCCGGCGTCATGAGCAGCACGAGCGCCGTGCTCACGAGCATCCAGGCTGTGGAGCCGCTATCGATCTTCATTCGATGCGACCCTCCTTCCAATTGGCGTGTGGCCGGTTATCACTTGCGCAGTGGGCTTCACCTAGGGCGTCTTCGACCGGCTCGCGCACTGACGTAGTCGGGGTTAGCTAGCTATCCCGTGCACGCCAGGGTGTTCTTCTGCCGTTTCAGGTCGGGACCCTGCATGTTTCACATCTGTGAAACTCGCCACAGGGGTGTTTCGGGCGTGTTTCGGACGCTACGTACATGCAAAAAACGCCTGCCGGTTAACCGGCAGGCGTCTCTTGAGCTGGTAAAACTACGCGGCGGCGTGGGCCATCTTGCGCAGGCGGGCCAGCGCGTCGCGTTCGAGGCGGCGGGCCCGGTCACGGCCGATGCCGTAGCGCTCGCCCACTTCGGTCAGGGTGTGCTCCCGGCCGTCGACCAGGCCGTAACGCCAGCGCAGCATCTCGCTGGCCTGACCCTCCAGGCCGGTCAGCCAGTGCTCCAGGCGCTCGCGGTCGAGGGTGGCCAGGGCCTGCTCCTCGGGGTCGGCCCACGACTCGTCGGCGATCATGTCGCCCAGTTCGGTCTCGTCCTCGTCGCCCACGCCCAGTTGCAGCGACACCGGGTCGGAGGCCCAGCGGCGCAGCTCGCGCACCCGCTCGATCGGCAGGTCGAGCACGTTCGCGAGATCGTCGTCGGTCGGCTCGGCGTCGAATTCGGCCAGCATGTCGCGGCGCACCCGCATCAGGCGGGTCATCTGCTCGCCGGCGTGGGTGGGCAGGCGCACCGGGCGGGCCTGCTCGTGGATGGCCCGGCCCACCGACTGGCGGATCCACCACGTCGCATACGTCGAAAACTTGTAACCCCGGCGGTAATCGAATTTCTCGACCGCCCGCACCAGGCCCAGGTTCCCCTCTTGCACCAAATCGATGAGCGGCATTCCGCGCCCCGAGTATTTCCGGGCCACCGCCACCACCAGGCGCAGGTTCGCCTGGATGAACTCGTCTTTGGCGCGGCGCCCCGAGACCGCGAGCCGTTCGAGTTCCTCGTCGAGCGCGTCGGAGACCTTCGGCTCCGGGTCGCCCGTGTCGAGCAGCTGCTCGGCGAACAGCCCCGCCTCGATCCGCTTGGCGAGCTCGACCTCCTGCTCTGCGCTCAGGAGCGGAACGCGCCCGATCTCCGCCAGGTAGGTTCCCAGCAGATCA
Organism: Herbidospora sakaeratensis; assembly: GCF_001570525.1. GTDB lineage: Bacteria > Actinomycetota > Actinomycetes > Streptosporangiales > Streptosporangiaceae > Herbidospora > Herbidospora sakaeratensis. The sequence goes on along the minus strand of NZ_BBXC01000009.1, from coordinate 504,674 downwards.
CGATCCGCGACTTCCTGCGTCCTGTTCCCCGTCGCCATTCAAGGCACCTCGTTCCGCAGCGCGAACACCCTCGTCCTGAACGTGCCAACGGCTGGATCAGGGCAAAGATTCCCTCAAGAGATACGCCGCCAGAATGGTTTTCGATTCCTCCTATAGGAGGATGCGCATCTCTTTATCGCGAAATCTCACACTACCCGCCGTCCGGCCTGCCACACCTGTGTGACCAACGGGACGCCGGGGCGGTAGGCCAGGTGCACATACGAGGCCGCTTCGAGGATGACCAGATCGGCCCGCGCGCCCGGCCGGATCACCCCGACGTCGGCGCGGCGCAGCGCCGCCGCCCCGCCCGCCGTCGCGGCCCTGACCGCCTCGGCCGGGGTCATGCCCATCTCCCGTACGGCCAGCGCCACGCAGAACGGCATCGACGAGGTGAACGAGGAACCCGGGTTGCAGTCGGTCGCCAGCGCCACCGTGACCCCGGCGTCGAGCAGCCGGCGGGCCTCGGGATAGGGCGAGCGGGTGGAGAACTCCGCCCCCGGGAGCAGGGTGGCCACCACCCCGGCGTCGGCGAGCATGCCGACGTCCTCGGGGGTGAGGTGGGTGCAGTGGTCGGCCGAGGCCGCGCCGAGCTCACAGGCCAGCCGGACGCCCGGCCCCTCCCCCAGCTGGTTGGCGTGCACCCGCAGGCCCAGCCCGGCCGCCTTCCCGGCGGTGAGGATCTCGCGGCTCTGCGCCTCGTCGAAGGCGCCGCGCTCGCAGAAGACGTCGATCCACTTGGCGTGGGGGGCGCAGGCGGCCAGCATCGGCCCGGCGACCAGGCGGGTGTACTCGTCGGCGTCGGTCCCGGGCGGCACGACGTGGGCGCCCAGGAACGTCGACTCCTCGGTGAACGCCCGCGCCACCTCGAGGGAGCGCTTCTCGTCGCCGGTGGTCAGGCCGTAGCCGCTCTTGATCTCGACGGTGGTGGTGCCCTGGCCGGTCATCTCGTGCACCAGCCCGGCGGTCCGGTTCGCCAGCTCCGGGGTGGTCGCCGCCCTCGTCGCGGCGACCGTGGTCCGGATGCCCCCGGCGGTGTAGCGCTCCCCGGCCATCCGGGCCGCGAACTCGGCGGTCCGGTCGCCCGCGAACACCAGGTGGGCGTGGCTGTCGACGAATCCGGGGATCACGGCCCGGCCGCGGGCGTCGACGCGGTGGTCGGCGGCCGGGGCGCGGGCGGCCTCGCCCACCCAGGCGATCTCCGCGCCGTCGACCACCACCGCCGCCTTGGCGATCTCCTCGCGGCCGGGGTCGGCCGTGAAGAGCAGCCCGATGTCATAGAAGAGCGTCGCGCTCATTCAGCACTCGCAATCACGTCAGCCGCGGACCGCGCCGATGGCGTCGCGCAGCAGGTGGCCCACCTCACCGATCACGTGGCGGCCGGAGCCGACGATCCGCCGTCCACCCGACACGACGGACACGACGTCGGCACCCGTCGCCGCGAACACCACCGATTCCACTGCCGAACGGGCCGTCGCGCCAGCCGTACGCACGGAGTCGAGCCTTACTGTGACCAGATCGGCCCAGGCTCCCGGGCAGAGCTGGCCGCCGTCGGGGAAGCCGAGCGAGGTGTGGCCGGCCAGGGTGGCGGCGGTGAGCAGTTCGTCGGCCCGCCAGTGGCCGCGTTCGCCGCTGACGATGCGCTCGCCGAGTTCGACGGCGCGGGCCTCCTCGAAGAGGTCGACCACGGCGTGGCTGTCGGAGCCGAGCGTGATGGGGCTGCCCGCCAGGTGGAGGCGGCGGGTGGCGCAGACGCCGTCGGCCAGGTCGCGTTCGGTGGTCGGGCAGACGCAGACGTGGGTGCCGGAGCCGCCGAGGAGGGCGACGTCCTCGTCGGAGACGTGGGTGGCGTGCACGGCCGTCGACCTCGGGCCGAGCGCGCCGGCCTCGTGCAGGACGCGGACCGGGGAGGCGGCGTAGGCGGCCACGCACTGGTCGTTCTCGGCGGGCTGCTCCGAGACGTGGGTGTGCAGCGGCCCGGCGTGGTGGTGGGTGAACTCGACCACGGTGGGCATCTGCTCGGGGCGCATGGCCCGTACGGAGTGGATGGCCGCGCCGATCTCCACGTCGTCGGCCCCGGCGTACGCCCCGGCGAGCCGGTCGGCGCGTTCGGCCCAGTCGTGGGCGGTGCCGTCGCCGAACCGGGTCTGCACGCCTTCGAGCGGGGCGCCGAAACCGCCGCTGAGATAACACGTGTCGAGCAACGAGATCCGGACCCCGGCGTCGCGGGCGGCTCTGACGAGGGCGTGGCCCATCTCGTTGGGGTCGGCGTAGGGGACGCCGCCGGGGCCGTGGTGGAGGTAGTGGAACTCGCCCACCGCGGTGATCCCGGCCAGGGCCATCTCGGCGTAGGCGGCGCGGGCCAGCCGGTGATAGGTGTCGGGGTCGAGGCGGCCGGCGACGGCGTACATCTGCTCGCGCCAGGTCCAGAAGCTGCCCCGGCCGACCTGGGTGTGGCCGCGCAGGGCGCGGTGGAAGGCGTGGGAGTGGGCGTTGGCCAGCCCGGGGATGGTCAGGCCGGCGAGGATCTCGCCGGTCGGCGGCACGCCCTGCTTCACTTCGGAGATCCGGCGGCCCTCGACGTCGATCCGCACCCCTTCGGCGACCGCGCCGCCGACCAGGGCCATCTCGCACCAGTACGTCTCCATCACGCCCCGCCGCCGGTCAGGTCGGCCAGCACGGCGGCCAGCGCGATGACCCCGGAGACGCAGTCGCGCGGCTCGGCGAACTCGCCGGGCGCGTGGGAGACCCCGGTGGGGTTGCGGACGAACAACATCGCCGTCGGCACCCCGGCGGAGGCCAGGATCCCGGCGTCGTGCCCGGCGGCGGTCGGCAGGATCGGCGCGGGATGGCCGTCGAGCCCGGCCACGCAGGCGACGCGCAGACGCAGCACCTCGTCGAAGGTGACCTCGGGCGTCCACGACTCCTCGGTGACCTCGGCGCCGGCGGCGAGTTCGGCGACCAGGCTCCGGACCGCCTCCGTCTCGGGGCCCCGGGCGTCGAGCCAGGCGGTGACCAGCGACGGGATCGCGTTGGCGTTGTTGGGCTCGACCCGGACCTTGCCGAAGGTGGCGCGCACGCCGTGGGCCTCGGCCTGGGTGCGGGCGGCCAGGACCGCGTGGGCGTAGGCGAGCATGGGGTCGTCGCGGTTCTCGAAAGCGGTGGTGCCGGCGTGATCGGCCGTACCGCGGAAATCGAAGCGCCAGCGCCCGTGGGGCCAGATGGCGCTGGCCACCCCGACCGGGGCCTCCAGGGCGCGGCCCTGCTCGACGTGCAGTTCCACGAAGACGCCGACGTGGGAGAGGGTCTCGTCGTCGCGGCCGAGGCGGCCGGGCTCGCGGCCCCGGGCGGTGAGCACCTCGCCGAGGCTGTGGCCCTGGTCGTCGCGCAGGCCCCGGGCGCGGTCGGGGTCGAGCACGCCGGTCAGCAGCCGCGACCCGATGCAGGGCACCCCGAACCGGGCCCCCTCCTCGTCGGTGAAGCAGGCCACGGCGATCGGCCGGTCGGGCTCGAACCCGTCGCCCCGGAGCAGGTCGATCGCCTCGAAGGCGGACGCCACGCCGAGCGGCCCGTCGAACGCGCCGCCTTCGCGGACCGAGTCGAGGTGACTCCCCGTGACCAGCCCCGGCCCCTGCCTCGACGGGTCGCCCCACCACGCCCACAGGTTGCCGTTGCGGTCTTCGTGGCTGGTCAGACCGCGTTTCGCGGCCTGGTGGGTGAACCATTCGCGCAACTCCATGTCGGCGGACGACCAGGCGTCACGCCGATAGCCCCCGGTGCGCGGGTTTCTGCCGATCTGCTCGATGTCCGCCAGCATTCCTCCACCCTACTGAATGGCTTCATTCAGTCCAGGGAGGGCTACCCTGACCCGGTGAGTTTCGATGTCAGCGTGGTCGTTCGATACCGCAAGGCGGTCACCTACGGCATGCACGCCCTGCTGGCGGCCCTCGAAGCTGCGCCCCCGGCGGTGAACTTCGAGATCCGGTACGCCACCAGCGCCGAAGAGACGGCGATCCAGATCGGCCAGGCCGACGCCGACCGGATTCTGGTGCTCTGGTCCTTCTATTCGCCCGATTTCCCGTTAATGACGGCCGAACTGGCCGAAGTCAGGGCGCTTTCCACTAGAAACGATGTCGTCCACGTGGCCGGCGGTGTCCACGCGACCGCCGAACCCCAGCAGGTGATCGACGCGGGCTGGGACGTCGCCGCGATCGGCGAGGGCGAGACCACGATCATCTCCCTGGTCGCCGAACCCGATCTGCGCAGGGTGCCGGGCCTGGCGATCCGCGACCACGACGGGATCGCGCTGCGCACCCCGGGCGCGCCGCAGCTGCCGCTCGACGCCTTCCCCTCGTTCCCGGCCGGCCGGGCCGGGCCCATCGAGATCACCCGCGGCTGCCGCTACACCTGCAAGTTCTGCCAGACCCCGTTCATGTTCGGGGCCCAGTTCCGGCACCGCTCGGTCGAGAGCGTGCGCGACCACGTGCGGCGGATGGCCGCCCGGGGCCTGCGCGACGTCCGGTTCATCACGCCGACCTCGCTGAGTTACGGCAGCCAGACCGCCGATCCCGACCTCGACAAGGTCGAGGAGCTGCTGGTGGCCTGCAAGGAGGAGGCGCCCGCGAACGGCCGGGTGTTCTTCGGCAGCTTCCCCTCGGAGATCCGCCCCGAGCACGTGACGCCCGAGGCGATGCGCATGCTGCGCGGCTACGTCGCCAACGACAACATCATCATCGGCGCCCAGTCGGGCTCCGACCGCATCCTGACCGCCTCGGGCCGTGGCCACGGCGCCGCGCCGGTCCTCGACGCGGCCAGGATCGCGATCGACTTCGGGTTCCGCCCCAACGTCGACTTCATCTTCGGCATGCCGGGCGAGACCGAAGACGACCAGAAGGCGTCTCTGAAACTCGCCTCCGACCTGGCCGACCTGGGCGCCCGCATCCACACCCACACGTTCATGCCGCTGCCCGGCACCCCGTGGCGCGACGCCGAACCGGCGCTGATCCCGCTGACCACCTCGACCGAGCTCGACCGCCTGGCCCAGCGCGGCGACGCCTACGGCCACTGGCGCAAGCAGGCCGAACACGCCCAGGTCCTGGCCGAGACGGCCAAGCAGTATCCGCGCCGCACGCCCCGCCGCCGTGTCTGACGCTGGGTCTAGCGCGGCCTGACGACGACCTCGGTCAGATGGGCGTCGGCCGGCGCGGTCACCGCCGCGACCACCGCCTTGGCCACCGACTCGGCCCGCAAATAGCGGTGCGGCTCGTACTCGCCGCCCTCCTGGTTGCGCACGTCGCGCTGCATGTCGGTGTCGATGCGCCCCGGGTAGACGGTGGTGACCCGCAACTCCGGCTCCTCCTGGCGCAGCACGTCGGCGTAGGCGCGCAGCGCCCACTTGCTGGCGGCGTAGGACCCCCAGTCGGGGTGGGCGTTGCGCCCGGCCCCGGAGTTGACCAGCACGACCTGCCCCTTGGCCGCCCGGAGCGAGGGCAGCAGCAGCCGGGTCAGCTCGGCGACGGCGAAGACGTTGACCTCGAAGGTCTCCCGCCAGACGCGGATCGGCGTCTCCCCCACCGGCCCGAGCGTGACGACCCCCGCGCTGTGCACGAGCAGGTCGATGCGCCCGAGCCCCTCGACGTCGCGCTGGTTGATCTCGGTCAGCTCGACCGGGAAGGGCCGCGCGTCGAGCTCCTTGCAGATCTCGTCGAGCTTCCCGCCACCCCGTCCGCCGAGGATCAGGTCATAGGCGGGCGACAGCGCCCGCGCGACGGCGGCCCCGAGGCCGCGAGAACCGCCCGTGATCAGGGCGACAGGTCGATCACTCATGCCGCTCACCTTAGTTAAGGGAGCCCGCCGACCCTGGTTGATCACCGCGCATCCCTCGCCGCCGTCGTCGCGTCCTTTTTCGTTACGGCTCCGCCGGGCCGGCCATTCGACCACGTCTGTCGTCCCGCAGGTGTACGGTCTTTTCGACAACCTGTTCGATCGGGAGGGTCGATGTCCATCCTGCAGAAGGCCGCCAACGTCGAGGTGGAGCCGGAGTTCTCTCTCTTCACGGTCGCCGCGATGCCCGACGTCGATTCCGCGTCGATCGACCACCCCGATGGCCGGGTGACCGCCGCCGACGACGCGCTCCTCGTCCGCATGAGACACACGAGCCAGACGGCCCACATCAGATTCGAGTCCTGGGACGGGCCGCCGCCGTCGCCCGCCGGGTGGGAGGAGTTGTGGAGCGGGCGCCTGACCGTGAAGTCGGGCGTCGTCGCGGCGGCCGACTGGGCCGAGGCCCCCGACGGACCGGAGTTCGATCTGGGGCGCGCCGGCGCGACGTGGTCGGCCCGGCTGACCACCAGGGTCCTGCTCAACGACCGGGAGCCCGACTTCGACGCCCGCATCGGGCTGGCCGAGCTCTACCGCGTCCAGTTCTGGCTCTAGGTTGCGACCACTATTCAAACTTGTATATAAGTTTGAGCATGTCCTCCACACGGGTTCTCATCCTGGGCACGCTGCTCGACGGCCCGCTGCACGGTTACGAGGTGCGGCGGCGGCTGGAACTGTGGGGGGCCGGTTACTGGGCCAACGTGGCCTACGGGTCGATCTATCACGGGCTGGCCAAGATGGCCGGCGAGGGGCTGCTCGCCGTCGTCGAGCACGGGCCGGGCGGCAAGACCGTCTACGAGGTCACCGACGACGGGCGGGAGGAGTTCCGGCGGCAACTGCTCACCTACTGGTGGGAGATCAAGCCGATCGTCGACCCGTTCCAGGTCGCGCTCACCTTCATGGACCGGCTGGCCAAGCCCGACCTGGTCAACGCCATGAACGCCCGGCTGGAGCAACTGCGGGCGGCGATCTCGTCGACCGAGCGGGCGCTGGAGGCCAAGTTGGCGTTCGACGCCCCCCGCCACGTCGACGAGTGCATCCGGCTGGCCAACGCCCAGCTCCGGTCGCAGCTCGACTGGATCGAGACCGCGATCGAGCGGGTCGAGAACGGCGAGTTGCCGTAAATCGGTTGACCTTGACCCGGCGTCATCCCCGACGCTGGTTCTCCCCCTGACGAGAACAGGTTTGCGAATGATCATTGAAGCGCACGGGTTGCGCAAGACCTTCCACGCCAAACGCGGCCGAGGGAAGACCGAGGAGGTCGAGGCCGTCCGGGGCATCGACCTGGAAGTGCAGAAGGGCGAGATCTTCGCGGCGCTCGGCCCCAACGGCGCCGGCAAGACCACCACCGTCCGCATGCTCGCCACCTTCATCGCCCCCACCGCCGGCACCGCCCGGGTGGCCGGGTTCGACGTGGTGAAGGAGGCCGCCAAGGTCCGCGAGAACATCGGCTACGTCAGCCAGGCCGGCGGCGTCGACGAGAACAACCCCGGCATCGAGCAGCTCCTGCTGGCCGGGCGGATCGCCGGGTTGTCGAAGAAGCAGGCCCAGGCCCGCGCCGACGAGCTGCTGGCCGCGTTCAGCCTGACCGAGATCGCCCGGCGGCCGGCCCGCACCCTGTCGGGCGGGCAGAAGCGCCGGTTCTCCATCGCGCTCGGCCTGGTCACCGCGCCCCCGCTGGTGTTCCTCGACGAGCCGACGACCGGGCTCGACCCGCAGAACCGCGCCAACCTGTGGGACGAGGTGCGGGCCCTGCGCGACCGGGGCACCAGCGTCCTGCTGACCACCCACTACCTCGACGAGGCCGACGCGCTCTGCGACCGGCTCGTCATCATCGACCACGGGACCGTCGTCGCCGAGGGCACCCCCTCCTCGTTGAAGAAGGAGGTCGCCGGCGACGTCGTCACGCTGCGGCTCAAGGGCGTCGACGACGCGGCCGAGGTGCTGCGCGCCCAGTCCTACGTCAAGGAGGTGCGGACCGAGGAGGGCCTGCTGCGGGCCTACCTCGACGACGGTGAGCACGGGCTGCCCCACCTGCTGCGTGTGCTCGAAGAGCGCGACCTCACCCTCGAGTCGATCTCGCTCGACCGGGCGACCCTCGACGACGTCTTCCTCCGCCACACGGGCCGATCCCTGAGAGATGCCGCATGATCCGCCAGACCTCCCTCTTCCTCGGCTACGAGCTCCGCTTCCTGCTGCGCAACCCGGTGTGGCCGCTGTTCGGCATCATGCAGCCGGTGCTCTACCTGCTGTTCTTCGCGCCGCTGCTCGGCAAGACCACCGCGAGCGGGTCGATGCCCGAGGTGCTGGCCATGTTCACGCCCGGTTCGATGATGATGATCGCGCTGTTCGGCTCGTTGTTCGCCGGGTTCGGCATGATCAACGAAACCCGGAACGGGGTGCTCGAACGCCTGGCCGTCTCCCCCGCCTGGCCGCCCGCGATCATCCTGGGCCGGGTCGCCAAGGACATGCTGGTCTTGGTCATCCAGGCGATCCTGGTCATGGGCGTGGCCATCCTGATGGGGCTGCGCATCGGCCTGCCCGAGTTCCTGATCATGCTACTGCTGATGGCGGTGACCGGCCTGTTCGCGGCCAGCCTCTCCTACGGCCTCGCGCTGGCCATCAAGGACGAGAACGGCGTCTCGCAGCTGGTGCAGTTCTTCGCGATGCCGCTGACCCTGATCGCGGGCCTGTTCCTGCCCGTCTCGCTCGGCCCCGACTGGCTGCAGACCCTCGCCCGCTTCAACCCGCTCTACTACGGCGTCGAGGCCGGCCGGTCGCTGTTCCGCGGCGATCTGGGCGACTCGACCATCCCGATCGCGTTCGCGCTGCTCATCGGCCTGGCACTGATCACCCTGGTCTGGTCGATGCGGTCACTGCGCCGCCTGGCGGCCTAGAGGAAGATCCCGCCGCGTTCGGTCATGCGTTCGTGGTCGTCGAGGCGGGCTCTGGTTCGCAGGGGCGCCGCGTCGGCCATAGCCTCCACCAGGAGCATGGCCAGGGCGAGCGGCGCCACGTGGGAGTCGAACACCAGCCGTTCCCCGACCGGCGCGTCCAGGACCACGTCGGCGGGGAAGGGCACGTCGGGGCGGTCGGTGAGCACGGCGATCGACAGGCCCAGCTCTCGCGCCTCGGTCAGGGCCGCCGCCGCCTCGGCCGGGTAGCGCGGCAGCACCACCGCCAGCAGCCAGCCCGCCCCGGCCCGGCGGGCGGCGTGGAGGCCGTCGGCCAGCTCCGAGCCGCCGTGCGTGAACAGGCGCACGTCGGGGTGGATACGCCGGGCGAAGTAGGCGAAGGTCGTGGCCAGGCCGCTGGAGACGCGCAGGCCCAGGATTGGCAGCGGTTCGCTGGCGGCCAGCGCGGCCCCGACCTCGCCGACGGTCTCGGTCACCGGGCCGATGCGGTCGCGCAGGGAGCGCAGGTTGCCGATCTCGGCGTCGAGCGCGTCGGGGCCCGCCTCCACCCGGGGCGGCGGGCCGCCCAGGACCAGCGGGCGCAGCGCGTGGCGCAGCTCCGGATATCCGGCGAAGCCGAGCGCCGCGGCGAAGCGGGTCACCGACGGCTGGCTCACCCCGGCCCGGTCGGCCAGCTCCACACTCGACAGGAAGATCGCTTCGTGGAGGTGTTCGCCCAGGTAATGGGCGATGCGGCGCTGCGCCGGGGAGAGACGGCGACCGTCGAGGAGGCGTTCGAGACCGTCGACCACGGGTCAATTCTCCCGCATCGGCACCCGGACCCCCGTATCGGCCGCCACCTCGGCCGCCTCGGCGTAGCCGGCGTCGACGTGGCGGATGACGCCCATGCCGGGGTCGTTGGTGAGCACCCGGTTCAGCTTCTCGGCCGCGAGCGGGGTGCCATCGGCGACGGTGACCTGCCCGGCGTGGATGGAGCGGCCGATGCCGACGCCGCCGCCGTGGTGGATCGACACCCACGACGCGCCCGAGGCGACGTTGACCATGGCGTTCAGCAGCGGCCAGTCGGCGATGGCGTCGGAGCCGTCGAGCATGCCCTCGGTCTCACGGTACGGGGAGGCGACGCTGCCGCAGTCGAGGTGGTCGCGGCCGATGACGACCGGGGCCTGGAGCACGCCGTCGGCGACCATCTGGTTGAACCGCTCGCCGGCCTTGTCGCGCTCGCCGTAGCCGAGCCAGCAGATGCGCGCCGGGAGGCCCTGGAAGTGCACCTTCTCCCCGGCCAGCCGGATCCACCGGGCGAGCGGCTCGTTGTCGGGGAACAGGTCGAGGATCGCCCGGTCGGTGGCGGCGATGTCGCGGGGGTCGCCGCTGAGGGCGGCCCACCGGAACGGGCCCCTGCCCTCGCAGAACAGCGGGCGGATGTACGCCGGCACGAAGCCGGGAAAGGCGAACGCGCGGTCGTAGCCGGCCAGCTGGGCCTCGCCGCGAATCGAGTTGCCGTAGTCGAAGACCTCCGCGCCGCCGTCGAGGAAGCCGACCATCGCCTCGACGTGGCGGGCCATCGACTCGCGGGCCCTGACGGTGAAGCCCGCCGGGTCCTTCTCGCGTTCGGCGGCCATGTCGGCGAAGGCGACGCCGCGCGGCAGGTACATGAGCGGGTCGTGGGCGGAGGTCTGGTCGGTGACGACGTCGATCTCGGCGCCCATGGCCAGCAGTTCGGGCAGGGCGTCGGCGGCGTTGGCCTCGACCCCGATGCTCAGCGGCCGGCGCTGGTCGCGGGCCTCGTACGCCAGTCGCAGCGCGTCGGCCAGCGAGTCGGCGCGGACGTCGAGGTAGCGGTGCTCGATGCGGCGCTCGATCGACCGGGGGTCGCAGTCGACGCAGATGGCCACGCCGCCGTTCATCGTGACGGCCAGCGGCTGGGCGCCGCCCATGCCGCCGAGCCCGGCGGTCAGCGTGACGGTCCCGGCGAGCGTGCCGCCGAAACGTTTGGCGGCGACGGCGGCGAAGGTCTCGTAGGTGCCCTGGAGGATGCCCTGGGTGCCGATGTAGATCCAGGAACCGGCGGTCATCTGGCCGTACATGGTGAGCCCGGCGGCCTCCAGGCGGCGGAACTCCTCCCAGTTGGCCCAGTCGGGCACCAGGTTGGAGTTGGCGATGAGCACACGCGGCGCCCATTCGTGGGTGCGCATGACGCCGACCGGGCGGCCCGACTGCACGAGCAGGGTCTCGTCGGCGTCGAGGGTGGTGAGGGTCCGGGTGATCGCCTGGAACGAGGGCCAGTCGCGGGCCGCCTTGCCCGAGCCGCCGTAGACGACGAGCTGTTCGGGGTGTTCGGCCACCTCGGGGTCGAGGTTGTTCTGGATCATCCGGAGCGCGGCCTCCTGGGGCCAGCCCTTGGCGGTCAAGGTCGTGCCGCGGGGGCTCCGCACGGTCGGCATGGCGCACCTCTCCATTGGGGCAGATTCACCGCGCGAGCCGCAGCCGGCCTCCGGCCGTCCGCGTCTCGCTGAATGAAAGTATTCACGTCGTCTCCCGCAGGATACGGCGGCGAGAGTCGGAGGGGCACCCCGGCGTCCCGGGGCACCCCATCCCGGACGCGACCGCACGTACGCGTTTGACCCGGACCGGCTCTGTGGCGAAGGAGAGGCTCCGCTCATTGCGGGGTGCCCCCGATCCCCTCGGGCCACCTCCCCCGCGGGGGAAAGCTCCGGCTAGGAGTTGACCAGGAACTGGGTTGCCGCCAGTTCCCGGTAGAGGTCGTCTTCGGCGATCAGCTCGTCGTGGGTGCCGCTGGCCCTGACGCGACCGGCCTCCATGACGATGATCCGGTCGGCGCCGGTGACCGTCGACAGGCGGTGGGCGATGACCAGCACGGTCGTCTCGCGGGCCACCTCGGCGATGACCTCGCGCAGCCGCAGCTCGTTGACGGCGTCGAGCTGCGAGGTGGCCTCGTCGAGGAGCAGCAGGCGGGGGCGGCGCAGCAGGGCGCGGGCGATGGCGACGCGCTGGCGTTCGCCGCCCGACAGCAGGATGCCGCGGTGGCCGACCTCGGTCTCCAGCCCCTCGGGCAGCCGGTCGACCAGGTCGTCGAGCCGGGTGCGGGCCAGCGCGCGCTGGATCTCCTCCTCGGTCACGTCGGGGGCGGCGAAGGTGAGGTTCTCGCGGAGGGTGCCGTCGAGCACCGGGGCGTCCTGTTCGACGTAGCCGACGGCGGCCCGCAGGTCGGGCAGGTGCCAGTCGGCGATGTCGGTGCCGCCGATGGAGATGCGGCCCGAATCGGGCTCGTAGAACCGCTCCACCAGGCCGAACACGGTCGACTTGCCCGCGCCCGACGGCCCGACCAGCGCCGACAGGCGGCCGGCGGGCGCCTCGAAGCTCACTCCGTGGTGGACGACCGGACGGTCGTCGCCGTAGCGGAAGACGACGTCGTCGAAGACCACCCCGACCGGGACGCCGGTGGTCTGGCCCTGGGTCGCGGCCGGTTCGACCGGCAGCGCGTCGATCTCCTTGATGCGGATGAGCGCGGCCAGGCCGTTCTGCAGCTGGGTGGCCGCCTGGACGAGCTGGCCGATCGGGGCCACCAGCCAGAACAGGTAGAGCAGGAACGCGATCAGGGTGGCGATGTCCATCGACCCGTCGGCCACCCGGGCGCCGCCGACCGCCAGCACGATCAGGAACGCGAGCTGGACCGACAACCACGCGGTGGTGCCGGCCACCGACTGGTAGGCCGAGGAGAGCACGCCCCGGTCGCGCGCCTTCTTGGCGGCGGCCTCGATCACGGCGATCTCGCGGGCCTCGGCGCCGGAGGCCTTGACCGTACGGAACGCCTGGAGAGCCCGGTCGAGCGCCGAGCCCATGTCGCCCAGCGCCTCCTGGGCGCGCAAGGAGGCCGCGCGGATGCGCGGGAACAACAGCGACCCGAGCCCGGCGACGAAGGCGACCACCCCGAGCGTGACCAGCAGCAGCACCCAGTCCATGATCCCCATGAGCACCGCCGCCCCGACGAACAGCACCGCCGAGCCGACCGCCCCGACCATGCCCTCGGTCGTGACGGTACGCAGCAGCGTCGTGTCGGAGGTGACGCGCGACAGCAGGTCGCCGGGCTTGAGCCGGTCGACCTCGGGCACCCGCAGCCGCAGCACCCGGTCGACGAGCCGCACCCGCGCCGACAACACGATGCCCTCACCCATGCGCTCCAGCACGAACTGGCCGAGCGCCGAGATCGACGCGCCGAGGAGCACCACGACCGACAGCAGCAGCACGGGCCCGAGGACGCTCTCCCCGGCCCCGAACCGGTCGATCACCGACCGGACGAACAGCGGCATCGCGAGCCCGCCGGCCGAACCGGCGAGCGTGAGGACACCGGCTAACACGAGCGTGCGCCGGTGGGGTTTGACGAGATCTCCGAGCATCTGCCAGGACGACGTCACGGTTTGCCCCCTTGTGGACGTCAATGAAGGTTGACGTCAATCTAGGTTGACACCCAAAGCGTGTCAACCTGATTTGACGCCTGTTTGAGACAGATCCATGGCGCGAGCCACGGCCGGCCTTCGGCCGTCCGCGTCTCGCTTTTGAATCTTTCATCCATCCTGGCCGGTCACCTCGGGGTTCGGCTCCTCCCGGAGGCGGATTCCTGTACACCTCGCGCGCCTCCCCCGACTCTGGGGTGCACGCTCCTTAACCGGTTCATGGAAAGGTCCACGAAATGAGACGACAATGCGCGCTGGCATGCGCGGCCGTCCTCACCCTGATCGCGTCACTTCTGGTCGCCGCCTCTCCCGCCCAGGCCGCCGTGGGCCTGCGGGTCAGCGGCCGCAACATCGTGGAGGCCAACGGCAGCGTCTTCGTCATCCGCGGCACCAGCCACGCGCACACCTGGTACACCTCCCAGACGAGCTCGATCGCGAACATCAAGGCCAAGGGCGCCAACGCGGTCCGCGTCGTGCTCAGCGGCGGGCGCTGGCCCGCCAACGGCCCCTCCGACGTCGCCAACGTGATCTCCCTGTGCAAGGCCAGCAAGCTGATCTGCATCCTGGAGAACCACGACACCACCGGCTTCGGCGAGCAGAGCGGCTCGGTCAGCCTCGACGCGGCGGTCGACTACTGGATCTCCCTCCAGAGCGTGCTGACCGGCGAGGAGAACAACGTCATCATCAACATCGGCAACGAGCCGATCGGCAACAACGCGGTGACCCCGGGCTGGACCCAGGCCACCTCGGCCGCCATCCAGCGCATGCGCACGGCCGGCTTCCAGCACCTGCTCATGGTGGACGCCCCCAACTGGGGCCAGGACTGGTCGTTCACCATGCGCGACAACGCCACGACCGTCGCCGCCGCCGACCCGCAGCGCAACACGGTCTTCTCGGTGCACATGTACGGCGTCTTCGACACCGCCGCCGAGATCACCTCCTACCTGAACGCCTTCCAGACCGCCGGGTTGCCCCTGGTCATCGGCGAGTTCGGGTTCAACCACTCCGACGGCAACCCCGACGAGGACACGATCATGTCCGAGGCGCAGGCGCGCGGCATCGGCTACCTGGGCTGGTCGTGGTCGGGCAACGGCGGCGGCGTCGAGTACCTCGACCAGGTCACCAACTTCAACCCCAACCAGCTGACCTCCTGGGGAACGCGCCTGTTCAACGGGGCCAACGGCATCGCGTCCACGGCCGTGGAGTGCACCATGTGCGGCGGCGGCCAGCCGACCGACACCACCCCGCCGACCACGCCGGGCGCCCCCACCGCCTCGTCGGTCACCTCGACCGGCGCGTCGTTGTCGTGGACGGCCTCGACCGACTCCGGCGGATCGGGCCTGGCCGGGTACAACGTCTACCGCTCCAACGGCACCCAGCTCGGCACCTCCACCACGAACTCGCTGGCGCTCACCGGGCTGACGCCGTCGACCGCTTACACGGTTTATGTCCGGGCCCGTGACGGGGCCGGGAACCTGTCGGGCAACTCGTCGTCGGTCACGTTCACGACCAGCGCCGCGCCGTCCGACACGACCGCGCCGACCACCCCGGGCACCCCGACCGTGTCCGGAGTCACCTCCTCGGGCGCGTCGCTCAGCTGGACGGCCTCGACCGACTCCGGCGGGTCGGGCCTGGCCGGGTACAACGTCTACCGCTCCAACGGCACCCAGCTGGCCACCACGACGACCAACTCGGCGACGCTGACCGGGCTCTCGGCCAACACCGCTTACACGGTTTACGTCCGGGCCCGCGACGGGGCCGGGAACCTGTCGGCCAACTCGTCGTCGGTCACGTTCACCACCACCGGCGGCACGTCGGGCGGCTGCACCGCGACCGGGACCGTGCAGAGCCAGTGGGGCAACGGCTACGTCGTCCAGCCGGTGACCGTGACCAACGGGACCACGGCGCGCACGTCGTGGACGGTCACGTTCACGCTGCCCTCCGGGCACACCCTGTCGGGCTCGTGGAACGCCAACGTCACCGTCTCCGGGCAGACGGTGACCGCGACGAACATGGGCTACAACGGCACGCTCGGCTCCGGCGCGAGCACGTCGTTCGGGTTCCAGGTGTCGCGGCCCAACGGGAACACCGCGACGGTCTCGTCGTACACCTGCGCGTAGTGCCTTCGACGGCCCCCTCCGGCGGAGGGGGCCGTCTTTTTTGGAATCGGCACCAATCCGATCGCGGCGACGGGGCGAATAGGCGGGCGAGGACTCCGGCCGGACCCTCCCCAAACCAGTCCCGACGTCCCGAGAGGACTTCATCGTCATGGAGCTCCGGATCACCCCGCGATCGATGGTCGCCGTGGGTGTGGCGGGCGCCCTCGCCGCCGCGTCCTTCGTCATCCTCCGGCCGGAGGCCCCGAGCGCCTCCTCCCACCGTGAGGCCCCGCTGATCGCGGGCGACCCGCGCAACGACAACACCGACGTCTACGCCTTCACCAGCCCCGACAAGCAGGACACGGTCACGCTGCTGGCCAACTGGATCCCGTTCGAGGAGCCCAACGGCGGGCCGAACTTCTACTTCTTCGACGTCAACTCCCGCTACAACATCAAGATCGACAACGACGGCGACGCCAAGCCCGACGTCGTCTACCAGTGGACGTTCAAGAACGTCGACAAGCGCGGGAACTCCACGTTCCTGTTCAACAACGGGCCCGTCACGTCGCTGAACGACCCCAACCTGCTGTTCAGGCAGTCGTACACACTCAGGAAGATCACCCACCGCGGCGCGACGGTCATCGGCACCGGGACGGTCGCGCCCAGCAACGTCGGCCGGGCCTCGATGCCCGACTACTCCGTGCTCCGCAACCAGGCCGTCGACTCGATCAAGGGCGGCGGAAAGCAGTTCGCCGGCCAGTCGGACGAGGCGTTCTTCCTCGACCTGCGCGTCTTCGACCTGCTCTACGGCGGCGACCTGTCGGAGGTCGGCCAGGACACCACCCGCGGCTACAACGTGCACACGCTGGCGCTGCAGGTGCCGAAGAAGGAGATCGCCCTGCGCGGCAACGTGTCGCGCAACCCGGTCGTGGGCGTCTGGGCCACCACCGACAAGTGGTCGCCGAAGGGCTACGTGCAGGTGTCGCGCCTCGGCCAGCCGCTGGTCAACGAGGTCGTGGTGCCGGCGGGCCTGAAGGACGCCTTCAACTCGATCAGCCCCGACAAGGACGCCTCGATCCCCGAGGTGGTCAAGCGGGTCACCGACCCCGAGCTGCCGAAGCTGCTGGAGGGCATCTACGGCCTGAAGGCGCCCAAGACCCCGCGCAACGACCTGGTCGAGATCTTCCTGACCGGCATCGCGAAGGGCAACGGCCCCATCAACGCCGACCTCAACTCCCAGACGCTCAACAAGGACGCCGGAAAGTTGCGCCCGGCCGAGATGTTGCGGCTGAACATGGCCGTGCCGGTGACGGCCAACCCGAACCGTCTCGGCGTGCTCGGCGGCGACCTGCAGGGCTTCCCGAACGGGCGGCGGCTGGGCGACGACGTGGTCGACATCGCGATCCAGGCCATGGCCGGCGCGGCGCAGACCGGTCAGCTGGTGCCGGCGCTGGCGGCCGGTGACAAGGTCGACGCCAACGACCAGCCCGCGTTGTCGACGTTCCCGTACATCCCCGGCCCGAGCAACGTGGCCGTGAACCGGACCTTCTCCGGATCCTGATCCACGTGTCCCACCGCCGCCGCGCCCCTCTCCGCGGCGGCGCCCTCTCCTTCTCTCTCTGGAGCCCTGCCATGCGCTTCCTCAAGCGCGGCGGCGTGGCGCTGGCCGGGATCCTCGCCGGGACCATCGCCATCACGGCCGCCGCCATGCTCTCCCCGCGTCCCTCCGCCGACGTGATCGCGGTCTCGTCGGACCCGTTGCAGGAACGGCTGCGCCGGCTCCCCGGCGACTACGTCGGCTGGGCCGCGCTGGGCTCGGTCTACGTCGACAGGGCCCGGCTGACCGGCGACCCGAGCTGGTACGGCAAGGCCGAACAGGCCGTGGCCAGGTCGCTGGAGGTCCGTCCCGGCAACCCGGCGGGCCTGACCGGCCGGGCCGCCCTGGAGGCCGGCCGCCACGAGTTCACCCGGGCCGCCGCCACCGCCAAGCAGGCCATCGCGGTCAACCCCTACGGCGCGCCGGCCTACGGGGTGCTCGCCGACTCCTACCACCAGCTGGGCCGCTACCCCGAGGCCACCGAGGCGATCGACGACATGATCGCCCTGGCGCCCGGGGTGTCGTCCTTCACCCGCGCCTCCTACGACGCCGAACTGCGCGGCGACCTGAAGACGGCCCAGGAGATGCTCGAACACGCCCGCCGCGACGCCTACCAGCCCGCCGACGTCGCCTTCTGCGAGCACTACCTCGGCGAGCTCGCCCTCCGCCGGGGCCGCTACGACGAGGCCAGCGCCCACTACGCGAAGGCGCTGACCGCCGATCCGACCTTCGACCCCGCCCACGCGGGCCTGGCCCGGGTCACCGCCCTGTCGGGCGACCTGGAGAAGGCCGCTTCCCTGTACGCCGCCGTCACCGCCCGCCTCCCGCTCACCCAGACCCTGGTCGAGCAGGGCGAGGTGCTGAAAGCGCTGGGCCGCGACCCCGGCTGGGCCACCCTGACGGCGCAACGCGACCTGATGCGCCTCAACGGCGTGCGCGACGACCTCACCTGGGCCGAGTTCGAAGCCGACCACGGCGACCCCGCCGAAGCCGTGGCCCACGCCCAGGCCGAATACGGGCGCAACCCCAACGTGGTCGCCGCCGACGCCCTCGCCTGGGCCCTGCACCGCGCGGGCCGCTCCGCCGAGGCGCTGCGGTACGCGCAGGAGGCCACCGCGACCGGCTGGCGCAACGCCCTGGTCATGCACCACCGCGCCGAGATCGAGAAGGCGCTGGGCCGCACGACCCGATCGGCGTCGCTGGTCCGCGACTACAACCCCCGGTTCACCCCCGCCCTCCCCGCCCTCCAGAGGTCATCATGAAGATCGTGCCCGCCGTCCTCGCCGGCCTGGCGGCCTTCGTGGCCCTCGGCCCGGCGGCCCTGGCCCACCCGCTGGGCAACTTCACCGTGAACCACTACAACGGCCTGCGCCTGTACGCCGACCACGTCGAGAACACGGCCGTCGTCGACGTGGCCGAACTCCCCACCCTCCAGGGCGACCGCCCGACCTGCGAGACGGTCGCCGCCGCCCAGACCCTGGAGATCGACGCCCGCCGCACGACGTGGCGGGTGACCGGCGGCGACCTGACCCACCCCGAGGGCCAGGGCGGCCTGAAGACCACCCGCCTGGTGTGCGAACTGCGCGCCGACACGCCCCCGGCCGGCACCATCGTCTTCACCGACGACCACGCGGCCGACCGCATCGGCTGGCGCGAGATCACCGTGACCTCCCGGGAAGTCCGGCTCACACCCCCCGACGTGCCCGCTGCGAGCGTCAGCGACGAACTCCGCGCCTACCCCGACGACCTGCTCGCCTCCCCGCTCGACCGGCGCACGGTGACGCTGACGGTGAACCCGTCGGGCGTGCTCCCCCTCCCGTCGAACCCCGCGGTTCCGGGCCCTCTCGGAAACTGGCTCGACGGCCTGGACCGGACCTTCACCGACCTGGTCGGCGCCCGGGACCTGACCCTGGGCGTCGGGGTGCTGGGCGTGGCCCTCGCGCTGATCCTGGGAGCGGGACACGCCCTGATCCCGGGCCACGGGAAGACCATCATGGCCGCCTACCTGGCAGGCCGCCGCGGCCGCCCCCGCGACGCGCTGGTCGTCGGCTTCACGGTGACGGCCACCCACACGGCGGGAGTGCTGGTCGTCGGGCTGACACTGACGGCGGTGTCGTCGTTGTCGGGCGACCGGGTGCTGACGTGGCTGGGCGTGGCCAGCGGGCTTCTGGTCACCGCGATCGGCCTCCGCCTCCTGCAAACCGCCATCAGAGGCGACTCCCCCAGCCACGGACACGGACACGGACACGGGCATGGGCATGGGCATGGGCACGGGCATGGGCACGGGCATGGGCACGGGCATGGACACGACCTGCACCACGACCACGACCAGGAGGCCGGTGAAGGCCACACGCACAGCCACGGCCACCCCGATCCCCACCACACGAATGCCGAAATTTCGGGACATGCCGTTGCGGTTCTCGACCGCGTCGAATCCACCCCCGCCCCCGCACCCAAGCCCTCGCGCGCCGGCCTGATCGGCATGGGCGTCGCGGGCGGCCTGGTCCCGAGCCCGTCTGCGCTGGTCGTGCTGTTGGGCGCGGTGGCCCTCGGCCGGACCTGGTTCGGGGTCGCGCTGGTGCTCGCCTACGGCGTCGGCATGGCCGCCACGCTCACGGCCACCGGCCTCCTCCTCGTCAGGCTCGCCGGCCGCGCCGAGTCGCTCCTCAAGCTGGGCCGCCTCACCACCACGGCGACCCGGCTGGCCCCGGTCGGCACCGCCGTCATCGTCATCGTGCTGGGCCTCGGACTGGCCCTTCGTTCCCTCGGCTGACCCGCACGGGATGGTTGGCGTGGATCAGGTCGCCGGGGTCGTACGCGGCCTTGACCGCCCGCAGCCGCGCCGCCACCTGCGGCGGGTCGAAGTCCTCCCGTGACCGCTCCACGAAGTTGCGGTATCCCGTCGCCGCCTCCCACGGTGACAGCGCCATGCGGAGTTCGTCCAGAACCGCGTGCACGGCCACCACGCTCGCCGCGTCGGGTGTGATCCCTGCGGCGAACAGCGCGAACTCGGCGTCGAGGCCGTCGACGGCGCCGCCGCCGACCACGCCCGGTCGCAACGCGCCGCCCAGGTGGCGCAGTTCGACCGACAGCAGGGGCAGGTCGCGCCCGGCGCCGGTCATGCCGAGGAAGGCGGCCAGCGCCCCCGAGGGCAGGCCCGACAGGAGCATCCCGTCGCCGGCGGCGGGCACCGGGTAGGGCGGGTCCATGTGCAGGAGGTGCAGGTCGCCGACGGCGGTCGGGCCGAAGGTGTCGAGTTCGGGGGCGAGCGCCCGCAGCGGGGAGAGCAGGGTGTCGGTCTGGGGGGCGGGCAGGTCGCAGACCGCCTCGATCGCCACCAGCGAGCGGCCCCGCAGAGGTTCGGGCAGGTCGGGCAGGGGCGGCAGGCGCAGCATGCGGCCCACCGAGGTGACCTGGTCGGGCACGTCGTCGACCCAGCGCCGCCAGGCCGAGAGCACCGTGGGGGCCTGTTCGATGGGCCAGGCGAGCAGGCCGGCCTGGACCTCGGTCATCGGGAAGAGGCGGAACTCCAGCGCCGTGACGATGCCGGCGATCCCGCCGCCGCCGCGCAGCGCCCAGAACAGGTCGGGGTGGTGGTGCGCGTCGGCCCTGACCAGGGTCCCGTCGGCCAGCACCACGTCGGCGGCGACCACCTGGTTGGCGGCCAGTCCGTGGGAGCGGGCGAACCACGACACGCCGCCGCCGAGCGTGTAGCCGACCACGCCGACGTCGGCGGCGCTGCCGGCCAGGGCCATCAGGCCGTACTTCGAGGCGGCGTCGGTGAGCTCCAGCCAGCGCACGCCGGCGCCGACGCGGGCGATCCTGGTCAGCGGGTTGACGGAGATCTCATCGAGGCGGTCGGTGCGCAGCAGGACGGTCCGGTCGAGCGGGCCGAGCGGGGCCGCGTTGTGGCCGGTGCCCTGGGGGGCCACGCGCAGCCCCATCTGGACGGCGGCCAGGACCGTCGCGGAGACGTCCTGGGCCGAGGCGGCGAAGACGACGGCCGCGGGCTGCTGGTCGACGGCGAGTTGCCAGGCCATGCGGGCGGTGTGCCAGTCGGGGTCGTGCGGGAGCACCAGGCGTCCGTGCAGTTCGCCGGTGAAGTCCATGAAGAGCCAACTCCTTAGGGAAGGTGATCGGCTCAGACCATAGAAATCCGGCTATGTCTCCATCTGCGGCGAATTACGGACAGTGCACCTTGCCACTCACCAGTCGGTGTCGCCCTCCTCGGGGCGCCGCAGGCGGATGTCCTCGGCCCAGGCCAGCGCCCAGGCGCGGATCTCGCGGGGCAGCGGCATCATCTCGGCCGCGTCGAGGCGGTCGGCGAGCTCCTCGGCCGCGAAGTCGTCGAGGTGGGCGCGGCCCAGGGTCTCGAGTTCCCGGTACGAGTAGAGCGCCCGCACCGACGCCACGTTCAGCACGTCGTCGGCCGTGCCGCGTTCGTGCAGGTCGCGCATGGCCAGCCCGGCGGCGTCGAGCAGCGCGACCACCGGAGTGCCGTCGATCTCCTCGGCGGGGTCGGCCAGGTCTTCGCGCAGCAGGTCGACGGCGAAAGTCTGCTCGGTGACGGGGTCGTGCACCGTCAGCCGGGTCGCCCGCGCCGAGGTCTCCTCGACGGCGACGTCGAAACCGGCCCGGTGCAGCGACTCGGTCGCGTGCCAGGCCGGTTCGACGAGCTTGACGGTGGTGGCCAGCCGCAATTCGGCCGTGTGCGACGCGCGCATGCCGTGCAGGCGGAGCGCCGGCCCTCCGATGAGGGCCAGGTCGAGGCGCGCGGGGCGGATGGCGGCCAGGATGCGGTCGGGAAAGACGCCCAGGAAGGTCACCCGCCCAAGTATCACCGGTACCTGCGGCGGATCTCGTTGGCGACGGTCCGGATGCGGTCCTGGGTGCGGAGCAGTTTCGCCTCCGCCTGTTCGGTGCGGCCCGCGGCCACCATCCGGCGGTCGCCCGTGCGCCGCCCGATCTCCTGCTTGGCCCTGGCCTTCATCTCACGGAGTTTCGCGTAGAGTCCCATGGCGTTGCGGACTGCCCGATACGGCGTCCGGCTAACCCATGTGCCGCCCCGACACGAACTCCTGGACGGCGATCTTCGCCTTGATGACCGGCCGCCGCCAGCGTTCCTCCCGGTGCAGCGCCTTGGCCAGCTTGACCGGCCGGGTCTCGTAGAACCAGCGGGCCCACGGCGACCCCGGGCGGGCGAGGCGCACCGCGCCGACGTACCCGAAGACCGGCACGAAGACCCCGAGCAGGCCCGACCAGATCTTCCCCTTGAGCAGGGTGACGACGGCGAAGACGAGGTTGACGGCCAGCAGCAGGACGGCGAGCCAGAAGTCGCCGGTGACGTCGTCCCACCCCAGCGGCCGGGCCCCCAGGAGCAGCAGGCCGGTGACGGCGACGGCGACGAAGACGGCGTCGACCGAGGTGCGGCCCTCTTCGGCCCAGTAGACGTCGCGCAGGTGCAGCAGCAGCGCGAACTCGTCGAGGACGAGACCCGAGCCCATCCCGAACACCGCCGCCGTGACGGCGAGCCAGCCCTCGGAGGCGGGCCAGATGAGCAGCGCGGTCACGCCGCTGGCCATCATCAGGATCACGCCGAACACGACATGGTGGACGTGGGTCTCGCCCACGCTGACGTTCTTGAACCACCACCGGACCTCGGCCCGGATCAACCGCACGTTGATGCGCGTGAACACGAACGTCACGATCAACGCCACGAAGAAGCAGAACAGCGGCAGCCGGTGGGTGTCGACCACGGCCCGCTGGAAAACCTCACCCATCGGCACGCCCCCCGGGCCGACTCTACCCAGGTGATCTCTTCAGGCCAGGAACCCGCGCAGCAGCGCGGCGGTGCCTTCGAGGTGCTCGGCCACCGCCCGCGACGCGCCATCGGGGTCGCCAGCCAGGATCGCCGACACGATCGCCTGGTGCTGCGCGGCCGCGTGGGCGATGTTCGGGCCGAGCACCGGGATGGCGTTGAGCAGGTCGGTGACCCGCAGCCGCGCGTCGGCGCAGGCCGCGGCGAGCAGCGGCGAGCCGGTGAGCTCGGCGATCGCCAGGTGGAAGGCCGTGTCGAGCCGGCGGTAGTCGGCGGGCGCGGCCCCGTTCACGTCGGCCAGCCGCCGCAGCAGCACCGCCCGCTGCGCCGAGTCGAGGGTCAGGGTGGCCAGGATCTGCGCGGCGCCGCACTCGACGGCCATCCGGAAGGTCAGCGCGTCGGCCAGGTCGCCCGCGCCCATCTGGTTGACCGCCTCGGCGAGGTCGCCGTGCCCCGGCTCGGGCGGCGAGTAGACGACGAACGCGCCGCCGTAGCGGCCGCGCCGCACGTCGAGGTAGCCGGCCTCCTGCAGGGAGCGGATGGCCTCGCGCAGGGTGACCCGGCTGATGCCGAGGTGGACGGCCAGATCCCGCTCCGACGGCAGCCGCTCGCCGTGCGGGACGACCCCGAGCTTGATGGCCTGGAGCAGGCGTTCGACGGTCTCCTCGAACGCGTTCCCGGCCCGGACCGGACGCAACAACGATCCGAGTTGTGTTTCCTTCACCCCACCCTCCCCATTTGCACTCCTTCATTGGTATTTTTTCATACCGTAGAAGGTGAGGCGCGGGTGCTGACGGTCGACGAACTACGGGCAGAGGCGCAGGCGGGCCGGATCGACACCGTCCTGCTCGCCGTGACGGACATGCAAGGCCGCCTGCAGGGCAAACGCCTGTCGGCGCGGCACTTCCTCGACGAGGTGCTCGACCACGCCGCCGAGGGCTGCAACTACCTGCTGGCCGTCGACGTCGAGATGAACACGGTCGGCGGATACGCGATGTCGTCGTGGGAGCACGGCTACGGCGACTTCGTCATGAAGCCCGACCTGGCCACGCTGAGACGGGTCCCGTGGCAGGAGGGCACCGCCCTGCTGCTGGCCGACCTGGTCTGGGAGGACGGCTCCGACGTCGTCCCGTCGCCGCGCCAGATCCTCAAGCGGCAGACCGCGAAGCTGGCCGAGCGCGGCTGGACCGCCCTCGTCGGCACCGAACTGGAGTTCTGCGTCTACCGCACCAGCTACGAGGACGCCTGGCGGTCCGGCTACCGCGATCTGGTCCCCGGGAACCTCTACAACGTCGACTACTCCCTGCTCGGCACGGCCCGGGTGGAACCGCTGCTGCGCCGCATCCGTCTCAGCATGGAGGGCGCCGGCCTGTACGTGGAGTCGGCCAAGGGCGAATGCAATCTTGGTCAACACGAGATCGCTTTCAAGTACGCCGACGCCCTCACCACCTGCGACAACCACTCCGTCTACAAGAACGGGGCCAAGGAGATCGCGGCCGAGGAGGGCATGTCCCTCACGTTCATGGCCAAGCCGAACCAGCGCGAGGGCAACTCCTGCCACGTCCACATCTCGCTGCGCGACGCCGACGGCACGCCGGTGATGGCCGGCGACGGCCCCCACGGCCTCTCCAGGCTCGGCGAGCACTTCATCGCCGGCCAGCTGCGCGCGATGCGCGAGCTCACCCTCCTGTACGCCCCCAACATCAACTCCTACAAGCGGTTCGTCGAGGGGTCCTTCGCCCCCACGGCCGTCAAGTGGGGCGTCGACAACCGCACCTGCTCGCTCCGCCTGGTCGGCCACGGCGGCTCGCTCCGCATCGAGAACCGGGTGCCCGGCGGCGACGTCAACCCCTACCTGGCCGTCTCGGCCCTCATCGCCGCAGGCCTTTCGGGCATCGACGACGAACTCCCGCTGGAGGACGCCTTCACCGGCAACGCGTACGCCTCGGGCGCCGACACGGTGCCCTCGACGCTGCGTGACGCGCTGGCGGTCTTCGAGGGCTCTACGCTCGCCAGGGACGCCTTCGGCGACGAGGTCGTCGACCACTACGCGAACAACGCCCGGGTCGAGCTGGCCGCCTTCGACGCGGCGGTCACCGACTGGGAGCTCTATCGGGGGTTCGAACGGCTGTGAAGATCATCAACCCGGCGACGGAGCAGGTCCTGGCCGACGTCGAGCTGGCCGACCCCGCCGAGGTCGACCGGGCGGTCGCGACGGCGCGCACGGCGTACCGGAGCTGGAAGGACGTCGCCCCCGGCGAACGCGCGCGGTTGCTGCGGCGCTTCGCCGCGCTGGTCGAGGAGCACGCCGAGGAGCTCGCCCAGCTGGAGATCGCGAACGCCGGGCACACCGTGGGCAACGCCCGCTGGGAGGCCGGCAACGTCCGCGACGTGCTGAACTTCTACGCGGGCGCGCCCGAGCGCAACCACGGCAAGCAGATCCCGGTGCCCGGCGGCGTCGACGTCACCTTCCAGGAGCCGCTGGGCGTGGTCGGCGTCATCGTGCCGTGGAACTTCCCCATGGTGATCATGATGTGGGGGGCCGCCCCGGCGCTGGCGGCGGGCAACACCGTCATCGTGAAGCCCGCCGAATGGACCCCGCTGTCGGCGCTGCGGCTGGCCGAGCTGGCCCTCGCGGCCGGGCTGCCCGAGGGGGTGCTCCAGGTCGTGCCCGGCGCGGGCGAGGTCGCGGGCGCCCGCCTGGTCGAGCACCCTGACGTCGCCAAGATCGTCTTCACCGGCTCGACCGAGGTCGGCCGGCTGATCGCCGCGCAGGCCGGATCCCAGGTCAAACGGCTGACGCTGGAGCTGGGCGGCAAGTCCGCCAACATCGTGTTCGCCGACTCCGACCTGGAGAAAGCCGCCGCGTCGGCCCCGATGGCCGTCTTCGACAACAGCGGCCAGGACTGCTGCGCCCGATCGCGCATCCTGGTGGAGCGTGCCGTCCACGACGAGTTCCTCGCCCGGCTCACCGAGGCCGTGAAGGCGATCAGAACGGGCGACCCCACGGCCGAGGACACCCAGATGGGCCCGCTGGTCAGCGCCGAACACCTCGCCCGCGTGCGCTCCTACGTGTCGGACCCCTACTTCCAGGGCAGTTGCCCGGAGGGCCCCGGCTACTGGTTCCCGCCGACGGTCCTCACGGGCGACGACGACCCGGCGTACCGCGAAGAGGTCTTCGGCCCGGTGGTGTCGGTGGTCCCGTTCGACGACGAGGCCGACGCGGTCCGGATGGCCAACGACACCCCCTACGGCCTGTCGGGCTCCATCTGGACCCGCGACGTCGGCCGGGCGTTCCGGGTGGCGCGCGGGGTCGAGGCCGGGAACCTCAGCGTCAACTCCCACTCGTCGGTCCGCTACTGGACGCCCTTCGGCGGCTTCAAGCAGTCGGGCCTGGGCCGTGAGCTGGGCCCCGACGCGCTGGCCGCCTTCACCGAGACCAAGAACGTCTTCATCGCAACGGAGTAGGAAGCACATGCAACGCTTGCAGGACCGGGTCGCCGTCATCACCGGCGCCGCCGGGGGAATCGGGCTGGCGACCGCGCGCAGGTTCGCCGAGGAGGGCGCGCGACTCGTGCTCGCCGACCTCGACGAGGAGGCCGGGCGGCGCGCGGCCGAGGAGGTCGGCGGCCTGTTCGTCAGGGCCGACGTGTCTCAGGAAGACGACGTGGTCCGGATGTTCGCCACGGCCTTCGACGAGTTCGGCAGCGTCGACATCGCGTTCAACAACGCCGGCATCTCCCCCGCCGACGACGACTCGATCCTGACCACCGGCATGGACGCCTGGCGGCGTGTGCAGGAGGTCAACCTGACCAGCGTCTACCTGTGCTGCAAACACGTGATCCCGTACATGCAACGGCAGGGCAAGGGGTCGATCATCAACACCGCCTCGTTCGTGGCGGTCATGGGGTCGGCGACCTCGCAGATCTCCTACACCGCGTCCAAGGGCGGGGTGCTGGCGATGACGCGCGAGCTGGGCGTGCAGTTCGCCCGCGAGGGCATCCGGGTCAACGCCCTGTGCCCCGGCCCGGTCGACACCCCGCTGCTGCGGGAGCTGTTCGCCAAGGACCCCGAGCGGGCCCAGCGCCGTCTGGTGCACGTGCCGCTCGGCCGGTTCGCGCGGGCCGAGGAGATCGCCGCCGCCGTGGCGTTCCTGGCCTCCGACGACGCGTCGTTCGTCACCGCCGCCGAGTTCCTCGTCGACGGCGGCATCTCCGGGGCGTACGTGACGCCCCTGTGAGGCCCGTCATCGGCATCACGTGTTACGCCGAACCCGCGCGTTTCACGGTCTGGCACACCCCCGCGGCCCTGCTGCCGTGGGACTACGTGAGGCACGTCGAACGAGCCGGGGGGCAGCCGGTGATCCTGCCGCCCGCCGGTGACCCGGGCGAACTCGCCGGCCGTCTCGACGGCCTGATCGTGGCCGGGGGCGGCGACGTCGACCCCGGCCGGTACGGGGCTCCCCAGCACGCCAAAACCGGATATGTCCGAGAATTTCGCGACGACGCGGAGTTCTCTCTGGTCAAAGCGGCGCTGGCGGAACGGCTCCCGATCCTCGGGATCTGCCGGGGCCTCCAGGTGCTCAACGTCGCGCTCGGCGGCACGCTGGTCCAGCACCTGCCCGACGTGTGCGGCACCGACCGCCACTCCCCCGCACCGGGGGTCTACGGCCGGGTCCCGGTCCGCCTCGAAGATCCGCTGCGACGGCTTTACGGCACCGACCTGATCACCCCCGCCCACTACCACCACCAGGCCGTCGAACGCCTGGCGCCCGGACTCACGACGATCGCGCGCGCCGACGACGGCACGATCGAGGCCGTCATGCTCGACGAGACGGTCTGGGCGGTCCAGTGGCATCCGGAGGCCGACGAGGAGGCTCCGGTGTTCGGGTCGTTCGTCACCCGCGCCGGGTTTCGCCCGGCCATACGGGGCAGATAGGCTGACCGCACACCATTGATCCCGCGCGGGAGAGCGCCCTGGCAGCCGGCCAGGGCCCCTGAAGGAGCAAGCCCTCCCCGCGAACCTCTCAAGGCAAAGGACCGTGCGGGCGAGGTGTCCTCTGGAAAGCAGGCCGGTGGCCTCGCCGAAGGTGAAAGTCCGGCAAAACTCGGGCGAAGCTCTCAGGCACCCATGACAGAGGGGGAGGATGCTGACATCCGACCTTATTCGAGGTGCGCTTCATGTCCCGACCGACCCCGCTGCACGAGGTGCACAAGAGCCTCGGCGCGACCCTGACCGACTTCGCCGGCTGGCTGATGCCGCTGCGCTACGGCAGTGAGTCGGCCGAGCACACCGCCGTCCGCACCGCCGCGGGGCTGTTCGACCTGTCCCACATGGGCGAGATCCACGTGACCGGCCCGGGCGCCGCGAGCGCGCTCGACTACGCGCTGGTCGGCAACGTGGGCGCGCTGGAGCCGGGCCGGGCCCGCTACACGATGATGTGCGACGCCGGCGGCGGCATCGTCGACGACCTGATCGTCTACCGGCTGGCCGCCGACGAGTTCATGGTCTGCGCCAACGCCTCCAACTACCTCCGGGTGGCCCGCGAGCTGACCGGCCGCGCGACCGGCTTCGACGCCGTGGTCGACGACCGCTCCGACTCCTACGCGCTGCTGGCCGTCCAGGGCCCGCACTCCCAGGAGATCGTGGCCGGGCTCACCGACGCCGACCTGGCGAACCTCAAGTACTACACCGGCCTGCCGGGCACGGTCGCGGGCGTCGAGGCGCTGATCGCCCGCACCGGCTACACCGGCGAAGACGGCTTCGAGCTGTTCGTCGGCGCGGGCGACGCGGTGAAGTTGTGGGGCGCGCTCATGGAGGCCGGCGCCGCCGAGGGCCTGGTGCCCGCCGGGCTGAGCGCCCGCGACACCCTGCGGCTGGAGGCGGGCATGCCGCTGTACGGCAACGAGCTCACCGCCGCCACCACCCCCATGGACGCCGGTCTCGGCAGGGTCGTGCGCTTCGACAAGCCGGGCGACTTCGTCGGCCGCGCCGCGCTCGACGGCTCGGAGCCGACGAAGCGCCTGGTCGGCCTGGTGATGAAGGGCCGCCGGGTGCCCCGCCACGGCTTCGCCGTCGTCGACGCCGACGGCGCCGTGGTCGGCGAGGTCACCAGCGGCGCCCCGTCGCCGTCGATCGGCCGGCCGATCGCCATGGCCTATGTGACAACAACCCCCGCCGCCGTGGACATCCGCGGCTCCCACGAACCGGTCGACGTCGTTGACCTGCCTTTCTACAGGAGGAAGAAGTGAGCAGCATTCCCGACGAGCTCAGCTACACCAAGGAGCACGAGTGGGTGGCCGGGCTCGACGACGGGCTGACCGTCACCGTGGGAATCACCGCCTACGCGGCCGAGCAGCTCGGTGACGTCGTGTTCGTGCAGCTGCCCGAGGTCGGCCGGCAGGTCGAGGCGGGCGAGGCGATCGCCGAGGTCGAGTCGACCAAGTCGGTCAGCGACATCTACGCCCCCGTCGGCGGCGAGATCGTGGCCGTCAACACGGCGCTCGACGAGGACCCCTCCCTGGTGAACAGCAATCCCTACGCGGACGGCTGGCTGTTCGAGATGCGCTCCAACGGCGCGACCGAAGACCTGATCACCGCCGAGGAGTACGCCGCGCTGATCTCCGGCGACAGCTGATCGTCCGCCCATGGCGATCAGCGTCTTCGACCTGTTCAAGGTGGGCATCGGGCCGTCCAGTTCCCACACGGGCGGCCCGATGGCGGCCGCGCACAAGTTCGCGCGCGGCCTGCTCCACGACGGTCTGCTGGAGAAGACCGTCAGGGTCCAGGTCATCCTCTACGGCTCCCTCGGCCTGACCGGCAAGGGCCACGGCAGCGACAAGGCCGTGCTGCTGGGCCTGTCGGGGGAGAAACCCGAGCTCGTGGACGTCGACGCGGTCGACGGCAAGCTGGCCGCGATGCGGGCGGCGGGCACGGTGTCGCTGATGGGGCAGCGTTCGGTGCCGTTCGTGGTCGGCGACGACCTGGTGTTCGAGCGCAAGATCTCGTTGCCGCACCACCCCAACGGCATGCGGTTCACCGCCTGGGGCGACAGCGGCGACGTGTTGCGGGAGAAGGTCTACTACTCGGTCGGCGGCGGGTTCGTCGTCGACGAGAACGCCACCGGGGCCGACCGCATCAAACCCGACGACACCCCGCTCCCCCATCCGTTCACGACGGCCGGGGAGCTGCTGGCGCAGTGCGCCGAGACGGGGTTGTCGATCTCGGGGCTGATGATGGCCAACGAGCGGGCCTTCGGCCGTACCGACGAGCAGATCAAGGCGCAGCTGCTGCACCTGTGGCGGGTCATGGACGAGTGCGTGCGGCGCGGGTCGTCCCGCGAGGGCGTGCTGCCGGGCGGCCTGAAGGTGAAGCGCCGGGCCCACCAGCTGCAGCGCCGCCTCCAGAGCGAACCGGCCGACGGCGACCCGCTCCAGGCGATGGACTGGGTGACGCTGTTCGCGCTGGCCGTCAACGAGGAGAACGCGGCCGGCGGGCGCATCGTGACCGCGCCGACCAACGGCGCGGCGGGCATCGTCCCGGCGGTGTTGTCCTACTACACCCGGTTCATCCCGGGCGCCGACGACGACGCGGTGGTGCGGTTCCTGCTCACGGCGGGCGCGGTCGGCGTGTTGTTCAAGGAGAACGCCTCCATCTCGGGCGCGGAGGTCGGCTGCCAGGGCGAGGTCGGTTCGGCCTGCTCGATGGCGGCGGCCGGGCTGACCGAGGTGCTGGGCGGCACGCCCGAGCAGGTGGAGAACGCGGCCGAGATCGGCATCGAGCACAACCTGGGGCTGACCTGCGACCCGATCGGCGGGCTGGTGCAGATCCCGTGCATCGAGCGGAACGCGGTCGCGTCGGTGAAGGCCATCGCGGCGGCCCGGATCGCGCTGCGCGGCGACGGGAAACACTTCGTCTCGCTCGACAAGGCGATCAAGACGATGCGCGACACCGGCCGGGACATGCACGCGAAGTACAAGGAGACCAGCCGCGGCGGGCTCGCGGTGAACGTCATCGAGTGCTGAGAAAGTTCTGGGTGTTCCCATTGGGACTGGCGGTGAAACCCCGACAGTGCTGAAATGTCCACCGGAAAGGCGGTGGACATCATTTCCGCAGGCAAGTTCATCCGGACCCACTGGCTCTTCGTCGCCCTCCTGGTGTCGGGGATTGTGATCCGGGTCATCGCGAGCCTCGGTTACCGTCCCGCGCTCTGGTTCTGGGCCGACTCGTTCTCCTATCTGAGCTCGGCCCTGGACCTGCGCCCGCTGGAGTCGCGGCCCTCGGGCTACTCGCTCTTCCTCGCGCCGTTCCACTCGGTCGTCGCCCTCGTCACCGTGCAGCACCTGCTCGGGCTGGGCATCGCCGTCTGCCTGTACGCCGTCCTGCGCAAACGCACCTTCCTGCCGGCCTGGGCCGCCGCCCTGGCGACGGCGCCGGTGCTGCTGGACGCGTACCAAATCCAGCTCGAACACCTCGTGATGGCCGACCTGCTGTTCACGTTCCTCGTGGTGGCGGGCGTGACGCTGCTGCTGCTGAACCCGCGCAGCTGGACCATGGTGATCACCGCCTTCCTGCTGCTGGCGTTCTCGGCGATGACCCGCACGCTCGGCCTGCCGCTGATCGGGGTGGCGGCGGTGTGGCTGCTGATCGCGCGGGCGGGCTGGCGGCGGGTGCTGGCCGGGGCCGGCGCGGCCGGGGTGGCCGTGGCCGGATACGCGTTCTGGTACAACGCCGCCTACGGCAGCTACGGCCTGGGCAGCAGCAGCGTGTGGCTCTGGTCGCGCACGATGACCTTCGCCGACTGCGGCCGGATGAACCCGCCGGAGGACCTGAAGGTGCTGTGCCCCGACATCGGGCCCCGGCTGGCCGCCCCGGCGTACATCTGGGACCCGCATTCGCCGATCATGAAGACCGGCAAGCAGCGCGACGAGATGGCCTCGGAGTTCTCCATGCTGGCGCTGCGCAGCCAGCCGCTCGACTTCCTGATGACGGGCCTCGGCGACGCGATGTGGGCGTTCCGCTGGGAGCGGGTGGTCTACCCGTCGCCGGGCACCCAGAGCGCCTACCAGTTCCCCGAGTACGTCAAGCCGCTCACCGACAAGCTCGCCTCGGCCGGGCGGTCGGCCCCCGAGCTGATGCAGCAGTACCAGGGCAGCCGCGCCGACACCCAGGTCGTCGAGCCGTTCGCGTCGTGGACGCGCGCCTACCAGCGGCACGTCTACCTGCGCGGCCCCCTGCTCGGGGCGGTCTTCGTGTTCACCTTCCTGGTGATGATCATCAGGTTCCGGGCGGCGACCCTGCTCCCGCTCGGGTTCGCGCTCACCCTCCTGCTGCTGCCCCCGCTGGTCGCCGCGTTCGACCATCGGTACGTCGTCCCGGTCGTGCCCCTGGCGTGCCTCGCGGCGGCCTGCGCGGTGGGGTGGCGGTCACCCTCGGCGAACGTGCAGCGTGACCAGGACAGGAAAGAGCGGGTCCCGGCCGGCCGCGCCGCGCACGCGTGACACCGCCTCGGTATCGACCCGGGAGACGACCTCGTCGAGGGGGGCGCCGGGGAGGCAGCGTACCGAGACCCGGAGCTGCTCCTCGCCCACGGCCCGGACACTGATCTTGTCGACCCCCGGCAGGTCCTTGAGCGCGATGGCCAGCGTGGCGGTGCCGTAGCCGTGCCGCACGCCGTCCTTGCCCAGCCCGAGCGAGCACACCAGCCAGCGGGCGGCGACGGACACCAGCAGCACGACCAGCGCGGCGGCGATCGACCGGGCCCACGGGTGCGCGGTGAACGCGGCCAGCTCCCCGATCTTGTACTCGGCCCGCGCGTCGGAGGCGAACAGCACGTAGTTCCCGCCGGTCACCAGCACGACGCCCACGACCGCCAGCCCGAGACGGTCGCCGTAGGGGGTGCGCATCTTCTCCGCCACCTGCATGTCGCCACTCCTCATGAGCTCTTCCGGCGCAGCCGGACGACCACCTCGTGGCGGCCGTGCACGCCCAGGCCCTCCAGCCGGTCGCCGACGGCGGCGCCGACCTCCTTGAGCAGCCCGCCGGTCCGGTTCCCCCTGGTCAGCACGGTCACCTCGATCTGCCCCCGGCGCACCCGCACGAAGGCCAGGTCGACCCCGGAGACGGTCATCGCCACGGCGACCAGCGTGCGCTTCAGCCCCGCCCGGGTCAGCCCCATGACGAGCCCGTCGTCGGACACCTCCAGCGGCACCAGCCGCGGCCGCCCCGGGATCATCGCCAGCAGCACCAGCACGGTCCCGGTCACCACCATCAGCGACCCCGTCAGCGCGACCAGCGGCTCGCCCCAGGCCAGCCCGAGCACGCCGGGCAAGCCCGACCAGCCCGTCGGCCACCCCGCGAACGCGCACACCATCTCGCCCACCAGCGCCGTGCCCAGCACCACCAGGGCCCCCGCCACGCCCGCGCCCGCCGGGGTCCGCCCCGGCCGCAGGGCGCGCATGGCCGTGCGGCGGCGGTCCCGGCGGCGGTCCTTGGTCGTCCGGATCTCGTCTACCGCGCTCATGGTCACCCAGGGATACACGCCCGGACGGCCGCGATCAGCCCGCAGGGCCCGGATGACTCGATCTTGTGCCAGGTTTTGCCGGGACTAGAGTGCTCCCCATGAGCGACCGGCAGCGATACGACCAGGCCACCGCCCATCTCGACCCCCCGCTCGCCGTCGTCGACCTCGACGCGCTGGCCGCCAACGCCCGGTCGATGACCGACCGCGCCGCCGGCACCCCGATCAGGGTCGCGTCGAAGTCGATCCGCTGCCGAGAGGTGCTCCACCGCGTCCTGGACCTGCCCGGCTACCAGGGAGTGATGGCGTTCACCCTGCCCGAAGCCCTGTGGCTGGCCTCCTGCGGCTTCCGCGACATCCTGGTCGCCTACCCGACCACCGACCGCGCCGCCGTCGCCGCCCTGGCCGCCGACGAGCACCTGAGCCGCGAGATCACCGTGATGGTCGACTCCCCCGAGCAGTTCCCCCTGCTGACCGGCCGCCACCCGATCAGGGTCTGCCTCGACCTGGACGCGGCCTACGTCCTCGGCCCGTTCCGCGCCGGCGCCCTGCGCTCACCGGTCCGCACCCCCGAACAGGCCGCCGACCTGGCCCGCCTGATCGGCAGGACCCCCTCGCTGCGGCTGGTCGGCCTGATGGCCTACGAGGCGCAGATCGCCGGTCTGGGTGACCGCATCCCCGGCCCCTACGGGATGGCGGTCCGCTTCGTCCAGCGCCGCTCCCGCCGCGAACTGGCGGTGCGCCGGGCGAAGATCGTGGAGGCGGTGCGCGAGGTGACCGACCTGGAATTCGTCAACGGCGGCGGCACCGGCAGCCTGGAGACGACCACCCGGGAACCCGCGATCACCGAGGTCGCGGCGGGCTCGGGCTTCTACCACCCGACCCTCTTCGACAGGTACCGCAACTTCACCGGCCGCCCGGCGGCCCTCTTCGCCCTCCCGGTCGTCCGCCGCCCGGGTCCGGGCGTCGTCACCGTCCTCGGCGGCGGCTACCCCGCCTCGGGCGCGGGCCCCGGCAGGGCCGCCCTCCCCCACCTCCCGGAGGGCCTGCGGCACAACGGCGACGAGGGCGGCGGCGAGGTGCAGACCCCACTCCACGGCCGCGCCGCCGACGACCTCAAGATCGGCGACCGGGTGTGGTTCCGGCACGCGAAGGCGGGCGAACTCTGCGAACGCTTCGACACCCTGCACCTGATCGAAGGAGACCAGGTGACCGCCACGGTCCCCACCTACCGGGGCGAAGGCCGAACCTTCCTGTAAAGGGTCTTTCTTCCGTTACGGCTCCGCCTGCCCGGCCCCGCCCGCCGTCTCCGGACCTCTCCGTGAACGGCGCCGACCGGCCGCGCCCGGTTCGCCCGGCGACGCGGAGCACGGGCGAACCGGCTACCGCCTCCGGCGGCGACGCATGATCACGATGGCCGCCCCGACCACGACCACCACGCCCAGCCCGATCAGCACCGGCGCGATGGGCGAGGCCGGATAGTCGTCGTCCCACGGCTCGTCGGCCGCCGGACGGTGGCCGTTGGGGCTGTGCGCCTGCCCCACCATGTCTCCTATGGTCGACACGACCTGCTCGGTCTGCGCCCTGACCTGCGACTTCACCTTGGCGACACTGCGACCGGCGACCTTCTTCGGGCTGACCCGGTCGGCGATCGCGTCGACCGTCTTGGCCAGTTCGGCGCGAGTGCGCTCTATACGCCGCTCAAGCGTGTCCGGATCGGGCTCGGCCATGGGGTCGCCTCCTGTCACAGGGTGTGTTCGATCAAGTCTGCCAGGTGCGGGCCGCGCATCCCGCAGCGGCCGAACCGGTAGTTTGTTCGGGTCGAGACACACCGCAACGGAGGCGACATGACCCAGCGACTCGAACCCGGCGACGCCGCCCCCGGCTTCACCCTGACCAGCGCCGACGGCGACGAAGTGTCGCTCGACTCGCTCCACGGCAAGCGAGTCGTCCTCTACTTCTACCCAGCGGCGATGACTCCAGGCTGCACCAAGCAGGCGTGCGACTTCCGCGACAACCTGAGCGCGCTCACCGGCAAGGGCATCACCGTCCTCGGCGTCTCGAAGGACAAACCGGCCAAGCTCCGCCAGTTCGCCGAACGCGACGCGCTGACCTTCCCGCTGCTGTCCGACGCAGACCTCGAAGTCCACAAGGCCTACGGCGTCTACGGCGAGAAGCAGAACTACGGCAAGACCATCATGGGCGTGATCAGGTCGACCTTCGTCATCGACCCCGACGGGAAGATCGAGAAGGCGTTCTACAACGTCCGCGCGACCGGGCACGTCGCGCGACTACTCAAGGAACTCGGGGTTTCCTGATGCCCAACGGCGGGAGGTAGGATCACTTCCGCCCAGCGGGGTTGTAGCCCAATTGGCAGAGGCACATGACTTAGGATCATGCCAGCGCGGGTTCGAGTCCCGCCAACCCCATTTTCGGAACGGCTCGTGGGCGGCGCCTTCGGCGCCTTTCGCGAGCCGTTCCTCATTCACCCGGGGGGACGACCCCCCGAACCCCCCGATACGAGAGGGCTTCGCCCCCTCGCGCTCCCCCTGGTGCGCTTGCGCGCCCCTGGCGTCGCTGTCGCTCCGGGTCGCTGCGCTCCGGGCGAAGGGCTCCGCCCCTCGCGCTCTCTGGACGGGCCTCGCTTCGCTCGGGTCGAGCTCGCTTCGCTCGGGGTCGTTTGGGCTTCGCGATGACTCGGGACGCGGTCAGGGGAAGGGGGCTGAGCTGGTCGAGGGCGCCGCAAACGTTGCGAGGCTCGGGGTTGTTGCCCGGCGGATCGGCAATCGCGGTGATCTTTCCGGCGGCTATTTGGGCTGACGTGCGCGGTCGTCGCTCAAAGCGCCTCGTCGCATGACGCGATGCTGCCGGCCGATGCCGGTCAGCAGGGGCGGTGACTGGCGGAGATGACGTACCCGCCGAGATGATGAGACCGTGCCGAACCTCGACTTTTACGCTGCTGAAGACGATTGGGCCGCGGTCATCGAGGTCGTTTTCGACATTGGCTTGTTTCGCGTTTTCGAAAGAGCCTCGGAGCCTGGCCGGGAGTTGCGGGAGTTTCACGACCCTCTGGACGTTCCTGACAGTCGACCAGCGCGGCACCTGGCTCTGTTCGTCGTGGGATCAGGGCCGGATCCCGTGGCCAGGTGGGTCGACCGGCATCCTGGTGATACGACCTTCCACTACGTGTACGAAGGCTGGGGCATTGTGCAACTCGACTACGGCGGGCTGTACGGACCGCACGAGTTGCGATCGACCCATACCAATCACAATACGGAGAAGCGGGCCTTCGCCTGGGCCGCTGCTTCGCCGTCGCTCGGTGATCCGGCCGAATGGGACTGGGCGGCGGTGACACGTGCTTCCGGCCGCCTCAACCGGATCATTCGGCGGATGGCGGTGAGCAAGATCGGCTCCAGGCCGGTTCTGCCCCATGCTGCACGGCTCATCGCAGACGCCGGTTTGCATTACCAGTACGGCCTTGGGGTCCATGCCTCTCCGCTGCGCGAGGTGATCCCCGGTTGATCAAGCACCCCTTGCGTCGCGAGCCCGGGGTGATCATGCACAGCTTCTCAGGAGTCCGCTTGGTCCCCGGCCTCTTCCGCTCTCAGTTCCCGAAGGTTCTTGGCGATCACGGTCACATCGCCAAGTCTGCCGGCGGTGACGGCGAGGACCAATTCCTCGGCGGCATCGGTACCGATGAGGATCTTGCCGTTCAATTCCAGGAAGACGACGGCGCAGGTCCAACCGCCCTTCGTGAGCAGGTCGATGCGGCGCCCGGCCGCGCGACATTCTCCCATCTGAGGTAGATCGCCCAGGCCGCAGGAGAAGTGCGGCACCCCCACGTGGGGAGGCCGCGCCTCTCCGCGCAGGTTGCTTTGACCTGTGACATCTCCCCGTGCGACCTGCACACCCTACGGCGGTCCGGCCGTTGACTTCGCGGGGCTCAGCGCTGTTCGAACAACCTCAAGAATTCCAGTAGCTCGTCGTTGCCGAAGGAGTTCCTGCCTTTCCTGGACGTCGTCTCCCTATAGGTGGCTTCGGCGAACTGGTATGCCTGGTCGAGCGGCACGCCCTGGGCACGTTGCAGAGCCACCAGCGCCGTGATAAATGCGGAGCTCTCTCCGCCGTAAACACGTTCATTCGCCATTGCAAGATGGTATTGCCCCCGCCGAACCTCGATTACGAGGCCCTCGGTAGAGCAGCCGCTACCCGTTACGGGTCCGTCGCTGTTCTCGCGACCACTTTCGGAACGGCTCGTGGGCGGCGCCTTTGGCGCCTTTCGCGAGGCGCTCCTCATTCACCCGGGGGGACGACCCCCCGAACCCCCTGACATGAGAGGGCTGTCGCCCCCCTGCGCGCCCGTGGCGCCGCTGTCGCTCCGGGTCGCTGTGCTCCTGGCGAAGGGTTCCGCCCCTCGCGCTTCCTGGAACGGCCTCGCTTCGCTCGCTGTCCTTGTGAGGACGTCGGCCTCAGGGAGGGCTGGGTCGAGGAGGAATTGCTGGTCGACCGCATTCCGGGTGACCGTGCCCTGACCTGGAAGGTGAGAGCGTGTCGGTTTCTCAGGAGCCCGCTTGCTCTTCAGCGCTTCCCGGATTCAGCGCTCTAAGGGTCTTCGCGATCTCGGTCACGTCGTCGAGTTCGCCGTTGGTGACCGCGATGACCAATTGCTCAGCGGCGTCGGCATCGGTGCCGACGAGCGTCTCGCCGTTCAATTCCAGGAAGACGACCGCGCAGGTCCAGCCCAGCCGTTTGTTGCCGTCGACCAATGGATGGCCGATGATCAGGCTCTGCATCAGGGCCGCGGCCTTGGTCCACAGATCGGCGTAGGCGTTCTTGCCGAAGACGCTGGTCTGCGGGCGCAGAACGGCCACATGCAGGAGTCCGCCGTCACGCAGATCGGCCGAGGGCAGGATCTCCTCGGCGGCGGCCAGGACATCGGTCGTGGTCAGATAGACCGTCATTGGGACAGGCGGTGCAGCAGTTCCGCGTCTCGCTCGGCGACCTTACGGGCGATGGCCCGCACCGCACTCGTCTGACGGCGCGCCAGGTGCTCTTCGATCGCGATCACGATCTCGGTGTTCAGGCTGTTGCCGTCCTCCTCGGCCGCGGCCCGCAGCCGGCCGTGAACCCCATCAGGAAGTCGCAGTCGAAGCTCCATTCCATGATGGTACCCCCACGCGGTACCAAAGACTGGGATCACTGCCCCTGCTGGGGACGTACGCGACCTTCTGGTGCAGGGCAGCTGTCACGTTCTTCGTCGTTTACCGAGGACGACTTCCCCGACCTTCCCTACGAAAGGCTCACGCACCCTGGCGTCGCCGCGGCTCCTGACCCCCGCGCTTCTGGGAACCCTCGACTCCGAACATGGGTGTAGGCGGAAAAAGACGGGAATGCGACTGGCCCGACGTCCCCCGCATAAGAATCTGTGCGCCAATCAGGATTGGGTGGTTTCCACCTCTGTTACCCGGGCGGCTTCCGGGCCGGTGGCGGCGCGCACCTCGACGAAGTCGTTCTCGTTTCTGAGGATGGTGACGATGCCCGTCAGGAGCGTGTTCCGGCGGATCCGGTTGCGGGCGATCACCTGGCGGTCGACCGACAGGACCTCCGGATGGGCGTGCTCGTCGCGGGCCCACGTCCAGGCCCGGCCACTGACGCCGGGGTGGGGGCCGAGCAGGGCGGTGCTGACGTCGGACGCCGGTAACCGCAGCGTCGGAGCGCCATGGGGGTTGAGTTCCCTGCCGATACGGCGGCTGACGTGGAGCACGGCGGCGTAGTCGGCGAGCCTCTGCTCCGACCAGTCGCGAACGTTGTGGGGCAGGTTCCCCAGCATCGTGTAGGCGAGGTCGCCCAGGACGTCGTCGACTCTCCGGCCGGAGGCGACACCCTCCAGGTGGTGTCCGATGCGGCCGCTGAACTCGGCGGTGGGGATACGTCGCAGCTCGCGTGGTGGAGCGACGGATCTGATCAGCTTGGGCGGTTCGAGAGTGGCGGGCGGGTGGAAGGCGGGCCACTCCTCCCGTCCGTCCACGACCGAGGTGAGGTCCGGGCGGCGCTCGCGCATCCTGCCCAGGACGTCGTCGTGAATTGCGGCGGAGGCGGTGTCGGCCAGGGGCCAGAAGCGCAGCAGCCAGGGTTCCTCGACCGGTTCCAGGACGTCCGCGTCCCACGCGGCGGGCTCGGTTCTGACCGGTCCCACGTAGGCGCGCAGACCGTAGGCGAACAGGGGCGGGCCGAGGAGCAGCATCTGCGGCGACCGGTCGTGGCTCGGGCCGTAGGCGGAGACGGTCCCGCTGGGGCTGAGGTAGACGAGCTGACCGGCCGCCGTCCACGGCCCCTCCGGCGGGGGAGGCTGGCCGTCCCAGGCTTCCATGCGCACGGTCGCCCGGTAGGCATGTGCCGGACTGGCGACGTCCAGCTGGCCGAGGGCCGTCCCCTCGGTGCCGGTCGTGAGCAGGGCGGGTTCGGGCTCGTCCCAGAGGCCCGTCCCGTCCAGGAGCTGGAAGCGGCCGTAGGAGACGGGGACGTCGTCCTCCACGCGCCGGAGCAGAACCGGTTCACTCACTGGCGTACTCCCACGTCTTCAGCTTCAGCCGCTTCTTCGAGGTGCCCGGGAAGACCACGACGAGGTGTTCCTCCTCTTCGGCGAGCCGCACGTACACGCGCAGCCGGTAGCGCCCCTTGCCCTCGATCGCCAGGTTCGGCATCGGGGCGTTCGCGCCCACGTCGCCCCCGTCCGCCTCCGGCACGGTGAGGTTGCCGGTCGGGGTGGTGATCGGCACCTCGGTGACCTGGTCCCAGCCGGCCAGCCGCAGTGGGGGCGCGGTGCGGAACGCCTTCACGGTCAGGCAGAGGTCGATGACGTCCTCCAGGTGTCCGACGAGCACGGCGCTGCCGGCCACGCCGACCTGCGTGTTGTCGTCGTAGAGCCGCTCGACCGCCTGGTCGGCCCGGGTGTCGCCGGCCTCGTCCTCCGGGTCGTGGACGAAGTAGCCGTAGTCGCCGTCGGCGAACAGGGAGTAGTTGGCCGTGGCCTGGACGACGCCCTTCGTCCGGGGCCAGGGGTCGCGGCACCTGGCGTTCAGCTCGGCGATGTAGGCCCTGCTCGCCGCCTCCGCCTCTTCGGACGTGCGCAGCAGTTCGGGCTGGGTCGCGCCGACGATCTCGGGGCAGACGTAGACGAGGTCTCTCGAGTCCACTCCCCACGAGGCGCGTTCGCTCCCGGCCTCCCTCAGCAGCGCCTCCTGCTCCTCGCGGTCCTTCGCGTGGCACAACGCCCGCCCGTAGCCGAGGATCTGCTGGTCGGAGGTGGTGTGGGGGAACATGGGCGGGACGCCGCCCATCTCGCTGCGGGCCCGGCACACGAACACGTCGTCGCGTTCCTCGGGTTTCAGGTCGCCGAAGTTGCCGTCCCACTCGTCGCAGCCGATCGACCAGCCGCTGAAGGTGGTGCGCGGGTCCGACTCCGGCCGGATCAGCACGACGAGGGGCAACACGGTGACGGCCGCCACCGCGAGGCGGGCCGCCCGCCGCCGGCCGGGCGAGAGCGGCTCGGCGGGGAGGCCGCTGGAGGGCATCTCGCGGGCGGTCGCGGCCAGCCACACGGTGTGGACGAGCGCCGCCGCGTCCATGACGATCTGCGGGACGAAGGACGGGCCGGAGAAGACGTCCGACTCGGAGACGAAGGCCAGCGGATAGACCAGCACGTAGACGCTCAGCGACGACCAGCCGAGGATCAGCGTGCCGCGGCTCCACCGGCCGTCGCGGTGTTGCCCGATGATCGTCAGAACGGTCGCGGCCACTCCGCACACCATCACGACCAGCGCGCCGACGGCGCCCGGTTCGACGTCGAGCAGGTCGAGTTCGTCGAGCAGGTCGTTGGCGCTCGCGGCCAGCGTGACCGCGAACATCACCCCGGCCGCCGCGCGGAGCGGGCGCGCCCGCCAGCGGATGACGAGCAGGTAGAGCACGTCGATCGTGCCCCACAACACGAGGCTGAGCGTCAGGTCGACCTCGTCGGGCAGCCACATTAGCGGGAACCACAACACGAGGCTGTAGGCCACCGCCGCGTACAGCAGCCACCGCAGCGCCCTCTCCCTGTCGTTCAACAGGCCCGGCATGAGTGGTCGCAGGATCAGCCACAGAAGCGCGGCCTTCACCACGGCGGCCACGATCAACACGGCTTTGGTCAGTACGTCGAACCTGTCCGGGGCGATGAAATCCAGTTCCAGATCGGGCGCCGTCGTCCATTCGGCGGCCGTCCAGAGCAGGGCGTCACTGGACGCCAGACCCACGGCCGCCAGCACCAGAACCAAACCGACTATGCAAATTCTGAAAATCCGCCATAAAAGCACAGGAAGCGATCTTAGCGGGACAGCGAACTGCACTTTACCTATTGACCGTCAATATCCGACATAAGTCATTCCTGCAAATATCAACAGAAAAGCGGAGAAGCTGGCCCCATGAAACCCTCAGCCCGGATCGCGGCGGCCCTCGGGCTCGCCGCCGCCGCCATGACCCCCTCGCCCGCGCTCGCCGCCGACCCGGTCCTGCACGCCCATGCCCTCCCCGCCCTCCGCGCCGAGGCCGAGCTGATGGACGTCGCCGCGCCCGCCCCGAACCAGACCTGGATCGTCGGCTACCAGGCGCTCAAGCCGGGATATCCGGGCAACCCGGTCGTCCATCGATGGAACGGCCACCGGTGGGCCGGGTTCACCATCCCGAACTT
This sequence comes from Herbidospora sakaeratensis, assembly GCF_001570525.1. Classification (GTDB taxonomy): domain Bacteria; phylum Actinomycetota; class Actinomycetes; order Streptosporangiales; family Streptosporangiaceae; genus Herbidospora; species Herbidospora sakaeratensis. Next base: position 462,613 of record NZ_BBXC01000009.1, on the reverse strand, counting down.
CTCCAGCCGGGGCGTGCTGCGCAGCGTGAGCGCCACCGCCGACGGCGTCTGGATCGGCGGCGCCAAGGACGGCGCCGCCTACGTCGCGCAGTACGTCAACGGCGCGTTCACCCAGGTCGCCGCCCCGGCCGGGCTGCGGTCGGCGGCCCCGGAGCAGACCTCGGCGGGGGTGTGGTTGCCGGGCGACCCCCGCACGGGCGTCATCTGGCGGCGCGAAGGCACGGCCTGGGCCCCCTACGCCATGCCGATGCAGAAGGTGCTGGCGGTCCGGGCCCGGGGCGGCGAGGCCTGGGCGGTCGGCGACGACGACTCCGCCCCGGCCGTCGCCCGTTTCACCGGCACGACCTGGGAGAACGTCCCCTACCCGACTCCGTTCAGCGAGGGCGCGATCCTGGAGGACGTGCTGCCGCGTACCGCCGACGACGTCTGGGTCGTGGGGACGAACTACACCCGCGGCGAGCCCCGCCCGACCGAGCCGCTGCTGCACCGCTACGACGGCGCGACGTGGACCCCGGTCCCGCTGCCGCCCGAGGTCGTCGGGCTGAGCTCCATCGTGCGCGACGACGCCGGCACGGTCTGGATCTCCGGCCTCGCCCTGGCCCCGGACTGGGAAGCCCAGCCCCGGCCCGTGGTCATCGGCACCTCGCCCGACTCCATCGCGTGGACGGTCCTGGAGGTCCCGGGCGCCGGTGAGGGCGGCGTCCACCACGAAGGGTGGGACACCCTCGCCGTGGAGGCCGGCACCTCCCGCCTGTGGGTGCTGGCCGACACCCGGCCCGGCGGGCCGGTGCTCACCACGAGCTGACCGGCCACGATTTGCCCCCGGTAAACAGATCGGTTTACGCTGCTGGAAACAGGTCTGTTTACCGGAGGTTCCCCATGAAGATCCAAGACGCGACCGTGCTGGTCACCGGTGCCAACCGGGGCATCGGGAAGTCCCTCGTCGAAGAGGCGCTCGCGCGCGGGGCGGCCAAGGTCTACGCCGCCGCGCGCGACCCGCAGACCGTCACCACGCCCGGCGCCGTGCCCGTCAAACTCGACATCACCGACGCCGCCGCGATCGCCGAGCTCGCGGAGCGGCTCACCGACGTCGACGTCGTCGTCAACAACGCCGGCGTCACGCTCGGCACCTCGATCGTGACCGACGACCTTGAGACGATCCGCCGGGAGATGGAGGTCAACTACTTCGGGCCGTTGCAGGTCAGCCGCGCCTTCGCGCCCACCCTGACCGCCCGGGAGGGTCACCTGCTGATCGTCAACTCCGCGCTGTCGTGGGCCGTCGTCCCGGGCACCTCCTCCTACGCCGCCACGAAGGCCGCCTCATGGATGCTGGCCAACGGGCTGCGCCTGGAGTTGTCGCCCAAGGTCGGCGTGACCAGCCTCCACGTCGGCTACGTCGACACCGACATGGCCGCGCACATCGCCGACGGGAAGGTGCCGCCGGCCGAGGTCGCCCGCGAGGCGTTCGACGGCATCGAGAGCGGCGCCATGGAGGTGCTCGTCGACGGGACGGCCCGGCAGGTCAAGTCGGCGCTGTCGCTCGACCCCAGCGCGCTCTACGGGAGCTGAGCGTCGAGCAGGGTCCGCACGGCGGTCAGCAGGCTCGCGGGCATGGGCACCTTGCGGACCGACGCGTAGGTCATCGCGCCGTCGAACAACATCATCAGCTGCTCGCCCAACTGGCCGGGGTCGGCGGCCCCGGCCAGCGCGGCCTCCGCCTCGAAGTGGGCCTGCATGCGCTTCTTGTACGTCACCGCGGCCACCCGCACCGGATGCGCCGGGTCGCGGATCTCGGCCGCCGCGTTGAGGACCGGGCACCCCGGATAGTCGTCGACCTCCGACAACCGGCGGGCCGTCTCGAACACCGCCATGATGCGCCCGGCCGGAGACAACCCGGCGTCGGCCGGAGGCAGCAGGTCGGCCAGGACGCAGCCCATCTCCTCGGCCAGATAGGCCTCGATCAGGTCGTCCTTGGTGCGGAAGCGCTGGTAGAGGCTGCGCTTGGAGACCCCGGCCGTCTCCGACAGCAGGTCGACCCCGGTCACGTTGATGCCCCGGCCGTTGAACAGCCGCCGGGCGCTGGTCAGGACGCGGTCGCGTACGTCGTCGGAGGGGATCGTCTCTGCCATGGCCACCAGTCTACTGCGCGGGAAACAGATGGGTTTACTCGGCGTCGCAGACGTCGATGGCCCGGAGGATGTCTTCGGAACACCCGCGCAGGGAGGCCAGCCGGCTCTCGTCGAGGGCGTCGATCACCAGCTTCCGCACCGTGGCGACGTGGTCGGGAGCCAGCCTCACGAGGTGGGCGTGGCCCTCGTCGGTCAGGATCGCGTTGGTGAACCGCCCGTCGCACGGGTCGGGCTCGCGCCTGACGAGGCCGCGCTTCTCCAGCCGCCGCATCAGGTGGGACAGCCGCGACAGCTCCGAGTTGACCAGCACGGCCAGGCCGCTCATGCGCATGGTCCGGTCGGGGGCGTCGGAGAGCCCGGCCAGCACGTGGTATTCGACGAAGTTGAGCCCGCCGTCTCGCTGGAGCTGCTGCTCCAGGGCGGCGGGCAACCGGGCCAGCATGAGACTGAACGACCGCCAGGCCGCCAGCTGGCCGCTGCTCAGCCAGCGCACCTCGTCTGATGTGGTCATACTCACAGTCTAGGCTATGACTTGAACGTTCATGTCATTCGGGTCTAGTCTCCACTCGTTGAATCTTCAACTTATGAGGAGTACGAGATGAGCAAGCTGAAGATCGCCGTGATCCTCGGCAGCACCCGCCCCGGCCGCAACGGCAAGGCCGTGGCCGACTGGGTCATGACGCGCGCCAAGGAGCGCACCGGCGCCGACTACGAGCTCGTCGACCTGGCCGACCACCCGCTCCCCCACCTCGACGAGGCCTACCCGCCCAGCTTCGGCAACTACGGCGGCGACCACACCAAGGCGTGGGCGGCCACCATCGACGCCTACGACGGCTTCGTCTTCGTCACCCCCGAGTACAACCACTCGACCTCGGGCGTGCTCAAGAACGCCATCGACTACCTCTACAAGGAGTGGAACAACAAGGCCGCCGGCTTCGTCTCCTACGGCTCCCTCGGCGGCGCCCGCGCCATCGAGCACCTGCGCGCGATGCTCAGCGAGCTCCAGGTCGCCCACGTGCGGCAGCAGGTGTCGTTCTCGCTGTTCCACGACTTCGAGAACTTCACCCGCTTCCAGCCGTCGCAGATCCACGACGCCTCGGCCGACACCCTGTTCGACCAGCTCGAGTCGTGGGCGGGCGCGCTGCGTCAGGTGCGCGCGGGCGTGGCCGCCTGAGCGCCTTACGAGCGGGGGAACTCGCAGCGGAAACCGGTGTCGGTCCGCTCGCAGAACCGGGGGACGTTCTGCCGCGGGCCGGGCTGGTCGACGACCACCCCGAACCTGGGCCGCTCGTCGCGCCACGGCGGATCGACCGCGACCACCAGGAGGGCGCCGATGACGACGCCCACCAGGCCCGCGGCCAGCAGGGCGAACACGCCGAACCGGCGGCGGGGGGCCGGTTCGGAAGCGGAGACGGTACGCCACCCGGGGGCGTCCCAGCCGGCCCCGCCGGGTCCGAAGGCGTATCCGGCGGGCGCCTTCTTCGCGGCGGCGGAGCCGCCGAAGCGATAACGGGGCGGCGGGGGCGAGGCGAAGGCGCCCGTGCCGGGTGAAGCGGCGGCGGCCGGGACCGGATCCGGGCCGGCAGGTTCGGCGACGTGCGGGGGCGCGCCGAAAGCGCCCGCGCGGGCCGGGTCGGGGACGACGGAGTCGGTGCCATGAGAGGCGAAGGCGCCGGTGGCCGGAGGCGTCACGGCCGGGATCTCCCTGGTCGGAGAGTCGGCCGGGTCGCGCGGCGCGGTGTTCGTGTCCTCAGTGCCGCGCAACCCGGCGTCGTGATCCGTCATCGCGAATCTTTTCTCCCTTTAACACCCCAAGGATGCAGCTCCCGGGATTGATACTGCCTTATCGGCCGTAAGAGGCGCGTAAGCACCGTCCGGTCTGCGACCTGGGTCGTAGGGCCGAATCCGCCGCTAGGCGGACCGTGCCGGGAACTGCGCATACGTACTCTTGAGGCGTGCTCGGCAAGCTACGCGCCCTTCGGCGGCGACACCCCGCGTGGATAGACGCGCTGCTGGTGTCGCCGCTGGTGTTCTACTGCCTGCTGAGCGCCCCGGAGTTCGCGAACGGCTCCTACATGGGCGGCGGCAGGGCCATCGGGCTCTGGGGGGTGCTCGGGCTCTCGGTGGTGCTCGTCGGGCCGCTGTTCTGGCGGCGGCGCTTCCCGCTGCACGTCATGGCGTTCATCTCGGCGGTCAGCCTCCTGCAGTGGGTGACCGGGCTCGGCGCCCTGCCGGCCAACCAGGCCGTGCTGATCGCCATGTTCACGGTCGCCGCGTCGTGTGCGCTGCCGTGGGCGATCTGCGCCGGCCTCATCGCCGAGGTCGGGACCGCGATGGTGCTGCAGTCGTGGGGCGAGCTCGACCTTGAGCTCTTCGTCAGCGCGTCCGTGTTCGTCATCGCCATCTGGATCGGCGGCATCTACGTCAACATGCGCCGGCGCTTCGTGGCCAACCTGGTCGACCGCGCCGAACGGGCCGAGAAGGAACGCGACCAGCAGGCGCTCATCGCCACGGCCGCCGAGCGCGCCCGGATCGCGCGGGAGCTGCACGACGTCGTCGCCCACAACGTCAGCGTCATCGTCGTCCAGGCCGACGGGGCCGGGTTCGCCATCGACAGCGACCCCGACCAGGCCAAACGGGCGGTCGAGGCGATCTCGGCGACCGGGCGGCAGGCGCTGGCCGAGATGCGGCGGCTGGTCGGGGTGCTGCGCGACGACGAGGCGCAGTCGGAGGAGTACGCGCCCCAGCCGGGGCTCGGCCAGCTCGACGACCTCGTACGCCAGGTGCGCGCGTCCGGGCTGCCGGTGGACATCCGGGTGGACGGCACACCCGACCATCTCGCGGAAGGACTACAGCTGGTGATCTACCGGATCGTCCAGGAGGCGCTGACCAACACCCTCAAACACGGCGGGCCCGGGGTGAGCGCCACGGTCCAGGTCGTCTACGGCCCCCGCGACGTGCTGCTGCGCATCGCCGACGACGGCCGGGGCGCCGCCTCGGCCACGGGCGAGGGCGGCCACGGCCTCATCGGCATGCGCGAACGGGTCTCCATGTACGCCGGAGACGTGCACGCCGCCCCCAAGCCCGGCGGCGGCTTCCTCGTGGTCGCGCGCATCCCGGCCGGGGGCCCGCGATGATCCGGGTCATCCTGGTCGACGACCAGGAACTGGTCAGGGCCGGTTTCCGCATGGTCCTGGGCGCGCAGCCCGACATCGAGGTGGCCGGCGAGGCCGCCGACGGGGCCGCCGCCGTCGAGCTGGTCAAGGGCGGCCTGACCGCCGACGTCGTGCTGATGGACGTCCGGATGCCGCGCATGGACGGGGTCGAGGCCACCCGGCTGATCACCTCGCTGCCCAGCCCGCCCAAGGTGCTCATCCTCACCACGTTCGACCTCGACGAGTACGCCTTCGCGGCGATCAGGTCCGGCGCGTCGGGCTTCCTGCTGAAAGACGTGCCCCCGGCCGACCTGCTGAGCGCCATCAGGTCGGTGCACGACGGCGACGCCGTGGTGGCCCCCTCGACCACGCGGCGGCTGCTCGACCTCGTCTCCGCCTACCTGCCCGAGGCGCCCACCGCCCCCGAACCCGACAGCCTGACCGCGCGCGAGCGCGAGGTGCTCGTCCACGTGGCGCGGGGGCTGTCCAACGCCGAGATCGCGACCCGGCTCACCCTCGCCGAGGCCACCGTGAAGACCCACCTGGGCCGGATCCTGGCCAAGCTGGAGCTGCGCGACCGGGCGCAGGTGGTGGTCTACGCGTACGAGACCGGCATGGTCGGCCGAAAGTCTGACCCCCGGCTACCTCCCCGGTAGCGACACCGGTCCCCGGGGCGACCGGAGAACCAGCCGAAAGCCCTCCGGGCGACCGAAGAAAGGTCACGCGCGCGTCAATAGCGTTGCTGACCATGACGATGACTACCGACGTCCGCGCCGCCGTCGTGGCACGGGGGCTCAGCAAGACATACGGCCAGGGCGACGCCGCCGTCCACGCGTTGCGCGGCATCGACGTGAGCTTCGCCACCGGGGCGTTCACGGCGATCATGGGGCCGTCGGGGTCGGGCAAGTCCACCCTGATGCACTGCCTGGCCGGGCTCGACACGGTCAGCTCGGGGCACGTGCACATCGGCGACGCCGACATCACGACCCTGTCCGACAAGCAGCTCACGCTGCTGCGCCGCGAGCGCATCGGGTTCGTGTTCCAGGCGTTCAACCTGCTGCCCACCCTGACCGCGGAGCAGAACATCCGCCTGCCGCTGGAGATCGCCGGACGGCAGGCCGACCAGGTCCTGATGGACCGCGTGGTCGAGACCGTGGGGCTGCGCGACCGCCTGTCCCACAAGCCGAGCCAGCTCTCGGGCGGCCAGCAGCAGCGGGTGGCGGTGGCCCGCGCCCTCATCAGCAAGCCCCAGGTGATCTTCGCCGACGAACCCACCGGCAACCTCGACTCCCGCAGCGGGGCCGAGGTCCTGGCGTTCCTGCGGCGGTCGGTACGCGAACTCGGCCAGACCATCGTGATGGTCACCCACGACCCGGTCGCCGCCTCCTACGCCGACCGCGTGGTGTTCCTCCGCGACGGGCTGCTGGTCAGCGAAGTGACCCAGCCGACCCCGCAGAGCGTGCACGACATGCTGCTGAAGCTGGAGGCCTGAGCCGTGCTGCGCACCACGCTGGCCGGGCTGGTGGCACACCGGCTCCGGCTGCTGCTCACCTCGCTGGCCATCACCCTCGGCGTCGGCTTCATCGCGGGCACGTTCGTGCTGACCGACACCATCGAGCAGGGTTTCCGCCAGCTCTTCACGGCCGACGCCGCCAAGGTCGCGGTCGCCGTCACCCCGAAGGACGAGCTCATCCCGGCGAAGGTGCTGGACGAGCTCACCGCCCTGCCCGGGGTGTCCGGCGCGCAGGGGCTCGTACGCGGCACCGCGCCGCTGCTCGACAAGTCGGGCCGGGCCGCCGGCAGCACCGCGACCAGCGGGATCTCCGTCGCCGCCGGGCCGCTCGACCGGACCAGCTACGTCGCCGGCACGGCCCCGGGCGGCCCCGGCGAGGCGGTGCTCGACGAGAACACCGCGCGCACGCGGCAGTTCGCGGTCGGCGACACCATCACCGTGCTCGACCTGGCCGAGAAGCGCCGCCAGTTCACCCTGGTCGGCCTCATCGACGTGGGCGTCGACCAGAACCTCGCCTACACCGGCGCGGTCGGGTTCGACACCGCCACCGCGCTGGAGATGACCGGCGCGAAGGGCTACCGCGAGATCGACCTGGCCGCCTCGGCCGGGGTCTCCCCCGAGACGCTCAAGAAGACCGTCTCGGAGGCGCTCGGGCAGACGTACACGATCAAGACCGGGGAGGAGCTGGCCAGGAAGCTGGCCCTCGACAGCAACGTGGAGCTCGACTACCTGGTGCTCGTGCTGCTGCTGTTCGGGTGTGTGGCCATGTTCGTGGCGGCGCTGGTCATCTACAACACGTTCAACATCCTGGTCGCGCAGCGGACCCGGGAGATGGCGCTGCTGCGCTGCATCGGGGCGACGCGAGGGCAGGTGTTCCGGTCGATCCTGCTGGAGTCGGCGGTCGTCGGGCTGGTGTCGTCGGTGCTGGGGCTGCTGGTCGGGCTCGGGCTGGGGGCGCTGGGCCTCGCCGCGCTGGGCCGCTTCGACGCGCCCGTCCCGACCGGGGCGAGCGTCGCGCTGACGCCGCGCACGATCGTGCTCGGGCTGGTCGTCGGGCTGCTGGTGACCGTGGTCGCGGCGGTGCTGCCGGCCCGCGGGGCGACCCGGGTGGCGCCGATCGCGGCGCTGCGCAGCCAGGTCGAGGAGCAGACGTTCCGCGCCGGGCTGGCCCGCTCGATCGGCGCCGGGCTGCTGCTGGCGGGCGGGCTCGCGCTCACCGCCGTGGCGATCTGGGTGCTCGACGGCAACACCGGGCTGCTGGTCGCGATGGGCGGCGGCGCGGTGTTCTTCCTCGGTGTGATCGTGATCGGGCCGGTGCTGATGAGCCCGCTGGGCGCGTTCGCCGGGTGGGTGCCGCGCAAGGTCTTCGGCGTGCCGGGACGGCTGGCCGTCGACAACTCCCGCCGCAACCCGAAGCGGGCCGCCACCACGACCGTCGCGCTGACCATCGGCGTCACCCTGATGACCCTCATCTCGGTGATCACCGCCAGCACCCGGGAGACGGTCGTCAGCAGCCTCGACGAGCAGTTCCCCGTCGACTTCATGATCACCGCCCAGTACGGCCGCGAGGACGGCATGCCCTTGGTGCCCGCCGAGGTGCCCGCCACGCTGCGCGCGCTGCCCGAGGTCGGGCTGGTCGCCGAGATGCGGCAGGACGACACCGGCGAGATCGCCAGCCTGCCCGACCGCGCCGTGTTCCGGCCGGAGGTCGTCTCGGGCTCCCTGGCCGCGCTGACCACCGGCACCGTGGCGTTGTCGGAGACCCAGGCCAAGAATCTGGGCGCGAAGGTGGGCGACGACGTTCCCCTCACCACCACCAAGGCCGGGAAGGTCGAGGTGAAGGTGGCCGCCCTCCTCGGGCAGGACAGCCTGAACGGGACCATGCCCTACACGGTCCCGGCGGCCGACTTCGACAAGTACTTCGGCGCCATCGGCCCGGTCCGCGTCTACGTCAAGGTCAAGGACGGCACCGCCGCCGACGTCTCCCGGCGGGCCGTCGAGGCGGCGCTGACCGCTTACCCGACCGCGCAGCTGGTCAGCGCGGCCGACGTGCGCGGCGAGTTCGACGACGCCTTCGACATGATGTTCACGATCTTCGCCGCGCTGCTCGGGCTGGCGATCCTGATCTCGCTGCTCGGCATCGCCAACACCCTGTCGTTGTCGGTGCACGAACGCACCCGCGAGTCGGCGCTGCTGCGCGCCCTCGGCCTGACCCGGCCGCAACTGCGCGGCATGCTCTCGATCGAGGCGCTGGTGCTGGGCCTGGTCGGGGCGCTGGTCGGCGTCGTCATCGGCGTCGCCTTCGGATGGGCGGCGCTGCAGACGATCCCGAACGACACCGTGTTCGTCGTGCCGGTCGGGCAGGTATTGCTCTACCTGGTCCTGTCGGCGCTGGCCGGGGTGCTCGCGGCGGTGCTGCCCGCCCGCCGCGCGGCCAACGCCTCGATCGTCGGATCGCTCGCGGCCAGTTAACGGGGCACGTGGTCGGGCCACTGCTCGGCCACGAACTCCGGCCCCAGCAGGGGGCGGACGGCCAGCTCGCCGGTACGCCGGTCGATGACGATGCAGCCGCCCCCCACGGTCGACGGCAGGACGCTCGGGTCGTCGGGCTCGTCGTCGCGCACCCAGGCCACGAACCCGTCGTCGAAGGCGTAGACGACGACCTCGGCCGAGCGGGCCCGCCCCCCGTTGAACCACTCCTCGGCCAGCGCGCGGGCGGTGTCCGGGCTCACACCCGCTGCCCCGCGCGGTCGAGGACCACGCAGAAGACCCCCGTCACGTTCTCGTACGGCGGCTCGATGGCCATGTGTCCCCGCTGTGCGTCGATCCACAGCACCTCCCCCAGTGAGTTCACCGCGTTCCACGCGTGGCTGCCCCCCTGGGGCCAGCGCGTGATGAGCACGGTCGCGGCGCCGTGCCCGGCCGACCGCAACCGCCCGGCCACCACCCCGTAGGCGCGGCGGCCCTGCCCGACGTACTCGAAACGATGGCCGAGCCACTGCTCGGCCCTGGCCACCCCGCCCGCCTCCCCCGAGAGCACGGGTTTGCCGACCCGGTCGTATTCGGGCTGCCGGGCCGCCGCCACGACGGGTTCGCCGTGCCACGACGACATGACCGACAGGGCGCAGTCGATGGCGTTGGTCGACCGGAACGGATCGTCGGTCGGCCCTTCGGCGTTGATCAACCGGATCCAGGTGCCGCGCGGATCGGGGAACCTGCTGCTCAACGCCTCGGCGAGATCTCGTTGCGCCTCCGGGTCGGGTCTCGCCAGCCCGCCCGGCACCCCGTAGGGCCGCGACTCCTCCAGCGGGCGCGGCCGGGTCGCCCGGTCGAACCAGTCGTCGCCCGTCGGCGGCAACCGGCCCGGCAGCTGGGACGGCCACGGATCGAGGGACGGCGCGGGGGTCTCGGCGGCCTTCTCGTAGTCACGCCACCTGCGCCCGTCACCGGTGACGACGGGATTGTAGACGCCGGTCGGCAACCGCCACCGGGACTGACGCTCGGCCATCGACCCCTTCCCTTCGATGTTACCGATGGTAAGGGGGTGACTCCGATGAGCGACCGGCTTTCCCGAATCCTGCCGTCTAGGTGGTCTCGATGAGAACCTGGTGGTAACCGGTGGCGCCGTTCGGCTCGGGCGGCGCGCCGCGATCGGTCTGCGTCTCGCCGGTCTCGTCGGTGGCCCGGCACGACAGGTTGTGCAGGCCACTCGCGAGGTCGACCTCGATCGACCACTGCCGCCAGGTGTCCAGGCCCGGCACCTCGGCCAGCTTCGCCACCTGCCACGGCCCGTCGTCGACCTTGACCTCGACCTTCGCGATGCCCTTGGTCTGCGCCCAGGCGACCCCGGCGATCACGTTGCGGCCCGGCTTGGTCTTGTTGCGCGGGGTGTCGATGCGCGACTGCGTCTTGATGGGCCCCTTGGCGTCCCAGCCCCGGTCGGTCCAGTACGCCGTCTCCTCGTCGAACCGGGTGAGCTTGACGTCGACGACCCACTTGGTGGCCGAGACGTAGCCGTAGAGGCCCGGCACGACCTGCCTGACCGGGAAGCCGTGGGAGACCGGGAGCGGCTCGCCGTTCATGGCGAACGCGAACAGGGCGTCGCGGCCGTCCATGACGACCTCGACCGGGGTGCCTGCGGTCCAGCCGTCGGCGCTGGTCGACAGCAGCATGTCGGCGCCGGCCTTGATCCCGGCCTCGCGCAGGATCCCGGCCATGGCCACGCCGAGCCAGCGGGCGTTGCCGACGTAGGGGCCGCCGACCGGGTTGGAGACGCACGCGAGCGTGACGTCGGCCTCGACGATGGGGCGTTTCAGCAGCTCGGCGAAGGTGAGCTCGATGGGCCGGTCGACCATGCCGTGGATCTTCAGCGTCCACGTGTTCGGGTCGACGTTGGGCAGCGCGAGCGCGGTGTCGACCCGGTAGAAGTCGTGGTTGGGGGTGACGAACGGCGACAGGTTCGGCACCTTGAAGTCGACCCCGGCGGGCAGCGGCGGCAGCGGCTTGGCCGGTTTCGGCAACTCGGCCGCGACCTGCGCCCGCTCGGCGGAGACGTTGTTGCGGTCGCCGATCCACACCCCGGCCGCCCCGGTGACGGCGGCGACCCCCGCGCCGGTGGCGATCCCGGTGAAGAGCTTTCGCCGGTCGATGGTCCGAAGCCGATCACCGGCCAGCATGACGGGCGGCTGCTCAAGCGGGGCGGACGGCGGGTCCGAGGCTGCCCCTTCTCCGGCGGCGTCCCGCGCGCCGACGGCCGGTGCCGCGATCTCCACCGGTTCGAGCCGACGGAAGATCCGGGACAGCGTGGCCGCTCCGGCCCAGGCGGCGAGCAGGGAGGGCAGCACGTCGATCATGCCCGCGTCGGGCCGGGTCGCCGCCGCCCACGCGCCGAGGACGCCGAACGCCAGCAGGGCCAGCCGGCCGTAGCCGAGCCGGATCCGGGCCAGCACCCCGAAACCGGCCGCCAGCAGGGCGATCACCACGAAGATGCCGCCGATGAGGACCGTCTTGTCGTTCTCGCCGAACGTCGCGATGGCCCAGTTCTTGAGCCAGGCGGGCGAGAGGTCGACGGCCGCGTTGCCGACCGCCACGACGGGCGAGGAGTCGCCGCCGATGACGCCGGCCGCGAGCTGGCCGACGCCGACGGCCACGGCCGCGGCGGTCAGCCCGGCGAGAGCCGCTGCCCAGGCGGGCGCGGTCGAGCGAGAGGTCACACAAGGATCCTACGAACGCCCTGCTCGTAAGGGAGCCCCAAGTTCTTACGAAACCGAGAACACCTCGGCCAGGACCGGCACCATCGCCCGCATCGAGATGCCGCGATGGGAGATCGCGTCCTTCTCGGCGGGGGGCATCTCGGCGGTCGTGCGGGTCTCGCCGTCGGGGACGAAGATCGGGTCGTAGCCGAACCCCATCGTGCCCCGGGGCGCCCGGATCACGTGGCCGTGCATGACCCCCTCGACCACACGCTCCTCGCCCGAGGGCAGGGCGAGGGCGGCCACGCAGGCGAAGTGGGCCTGGCGGCGGTCGTCGGGCACGTCGTTGATCTGGGCCAGCAGCAGGTCGAGGTTGGCCCGGTCGTCGCCGTGGCCGCCCGACCAGCGGGCAGAGAAGATGCCGGGCATGCCGTTGAGGGCGTCGACGCAGAGGCCCGAGTCGTCGGCGACGCAGGGCAGGCCGCTCTGCCGGGCCACGGTGTGAGCCTTGAGCAGGGCGTTCTCGGCGAAGGTGAGGCCGGTCTCGGCGACGTCGCCGATCTCGGGGAAGGTCTCGAGGCCGACCAGCTCGATCGGCAGCGCGGCCTCTTCGAGGATGCGCCGCAGCTCGACGATCTTGCCCTGGTTGCGGGTGGCGAGCAGCAGCTTGGTCATGCGAGCGCGGCCTTCTGGAGTTCGGTCAGCTCGGCGCAGCCGAGCGCGGCCAGGTCGAGCAGGTCGTTGAGGGTGCCCCGGTCGAACGGCGCCCCTTCGGCGGTGCCCTGCACCTCGACGAACGCGCCCTTGCCGGTCATCACGACATTCATGTCGGTCTCGGCCTTGACGTCCTCGACGTAGCAGAGGTCGAGCAGCGGGGTGGTGCCGACGATGCCGACCGAGACGGCGGCCACCGAGTCGACCAGCGGGTCGCCGGGGCACATGCGCTTCTTGCGCATCCAGGCGATCGCGTCGGCCAGCGCCACGTAGGCGCCGGTGATCGCGGCGGTGCGGGTGCCGCCGTCGGCCTGGAGCACGTCGCAGTCGAGCACGATCGAGTTCTCGCCGAGCGCCTTGTAGTCGACGCAGGCCCGCAGGGACCGGCCGATGAGCCGGGAGATCTCGTGGGTCCGGCCGCCGATCTTGCCGCGCACCGACTCGCGGTCGCCCCGGGTGTTGGTGGCGCGCGGGAGCATGGCGTACTCGGCGGTGACCCAGCCGAGGCCGCTGCCCTTGCGCCAGCGCGGCACCCCGCTCTCGACGGAGGCGGCGCACAGCACCTTCGTGCCGCCGAATTCGACCAGGACCGACCCCTCGGCGTGGGCCAGCCAGTTCCGCGTGATCGTCACCGGCCGGAGCTGGTCGGGCGAACGTCCATCAGTGCGAGCCATGGGCCTCACCCTAGGTCATAGACCGCACCTGATCGGGCCAACTCGATCTCGCCCGAATAGCCGCCCCGGTCGGCGTCGGCGCGGACGCGGGCGGCGTCGTGCCAGGGCACCAGGTGGGTGAGGACCAGCTTCCCGGCCCCGGCCTTGGCGGCGTGCTCGGCCGCCTGGCGGCCGGTCAGGTGGAGGTCGGGCGGGTTGCCGGGCTCGTCGAGGAACGAGGCCTCGCAGAGCAGCAGGTCGGTGTCGCCGGCCAGGCCGACCAGGGCGTCGCACTCGCCGGTGTCGGCCGAGTAGGTGACCGAGCGGCCGCCGTGGGCGACGCGGAAGCCGTAGGTCTCGACGGGGTGGTTGACCCGGGCGGCGGTGATCTGGAAGGGGCCGATCTCGAAGGCGCCCGGCGACAGGGCCGTGAAGTCGAAGGCGGTCTCCATCGTGGGCTCCTGCGGCATCCCGTAGGCGGCGTTCAGCCGGGCGGGGGCCGTCGAGGGGGCGTACACGGGGATCTTGGGGTGGGGGGCGCCGGGGCCGTAGCTGCGGACGACGTGGTAGCTGCACATGTCGAGGCAGTGGTCGGCGTGCAGGTGGGACAGGCAGATCGCGTCGATCTCGAACGGGCTGACGTGCCGCTGCAGGGCCCCCAGCGACCCGTTGCCGAAGTCGACGAGCATCCGGAAGCCCTCGGCCTCGTACAGATAGCAGGACGACGGGCTGTCGGGGCCGGGGAAGCTGCCGGAGCAGCCGACGACGGTCAGTTTCACGCTGTGCCTCCGAACACGGGCGCGGCCAGTTCGACCGCTTGGATCTCCGGCCCGAGGAACCGCCGCCCGAGGGTCTCGAACAGCAGCGTGTCGCCGGTCGTGCCGAACCGGTGGGCGGGCACGCCCGAGGCCCGCACCAGGCCCCGGTCGCGCAGCACCCGGAAGACGTCCTTGGCGGTCTCCTCGGCGCTCGAGACGAGCGTGACGCCGTCGCCGGCGACGTAGGAGATCGCGCCGAGCAGCAGGGGATAGTGGGTGCAGCCGAGGATCAGGGTGTCGCAGCCGGCGTCGAGGATGGGCGTCAGGTATTCGCGCACCGCCTCGATGACGGCCTCGCTCTCGGTCTCGCCGCGTTCGACGAACTCGACCAGCCGCGGTGCGGCGACCCCGACGAGTTCGACGTGCGGCGCGGCGGCGAAGGCGTCCTGGTAGGCCATCGACGCGATGGTGGCCTGGGTGCCGATGACCCCGACCTTCCCGTTGCGGGTCGCCGACGCCGCCCGCCGGGTGGCCGGCTGGATGACCTCGACGACCGGCACCCGGTAGCGCTCGCGGGCGTCGCGCAGCACCGCCGCGCTGGCCGTGTTGCACGCGATCACGAGCATCTTGACGTCGTGGGACACCAGATGGTCGAGCAGTTCGAGGGCGTAGGACCGGACCTCGGCGATGCGCTTGGGGCCGTAGGGCTGGCGGGCCGTGTCGGCGACGTAGAAGACCGGTTCGTTGGGCAACTGGTCGATGATCGCGCGGGCTACGGTCAGCCCCCCGAATCCACTGTCGAAGATCCCGATGGACCCCTGACCATAACTCTCCACCACGGAGTCAGCTTATGGCCGATCATGCCGCCCGTCCCCGTGACACCGAGCACACTCTTCAGCCGCGTCCGACCCTCGCGAGCTGCCGCGACTGCGCGACGAGGCGGCCGGCGGAGTCCCACACCTCGACGTCCTCGTCGAACCAGCCGTCGGCGACCAGCCGCCCGGCGGCGACCACGGTCAGCCAGCCCGGGGCCGGCAGGGCGCGCAGGTGCCAGGTGAGCTCGACGGTCGGGGCCCAGCCGCGCAGGCCCGCGCTGAACACCACCGGGGGCAGCGCGTCGACCGCCAGGGCCAGCACGAACGGGTCGGGCTCCTGGCCGTGCCGCAGCCGGAAGTAGGCGCGCGAC
Organism: Herbidospora sakaeratensis; assembly: GCF_001570525.1. Classification (GTDB taxonomy): domain Bacteria; phylum Actinomycetota; class Actinomycetes; order Streptosporangiales; family Streptosporangiaceae; genus Herbidospora; species Herbidospora sakaeratensis. Next base: position 447,313 of record NZ_BBXC01000009.1, on the reverse strand, counting down.
TCGGGGCGGCCGGTCGGCTCACCGGTGAACCAGCCCACCGTGGGCGGGTCGAACAGCAGCTCCATCCGCCCGTTCAGGTTCATGTTCGACTCGGGCTTCGGCTCGGGCAGCGGCAGGCACGCCTCGGGCGGCGGCATCGTGTGGGCCGGCTCGCCCGTGTAGACGGGCTCGGCCAGCGGGTCGAGGGTCGCGGTGGTGACCAACGTCTCCAGGACCGGGCCGTCGGCGCCCACCAGCGAGGCCCGGCTGATCGTGGTCGTCTTGCCGGTCTTCACCTGCTCGACCGTGACCCGCGCCGGCCCGGCCCGGCCGGCCCGCAGGAACTGGGCGCTGGTCGAGACCGGGTGCTCGTGCGGCGAGTCGTCGACCGCCGCCCGCAGCAGCACGGCCATCAGGTATCCGCCGTTCAGCGGGCCCCCGATCGAGTAGCCGTCGTCGAGGCGCACGTCGTAGACACCCTCGCCGACCCGGACCGCCCGGGTCGCCTCCCCGAAACCGCTCAACGCACCCTCCCGAATGTTGTTCTGGAACACTGTATCTTGACTGGTCCATAGCCGTCCGTACAGGGAGATCCGGGCATTCACCGGCCATGACGGGACGGGAACTGATCGGTCAGTGCGTTTGGGACGTGCGCGGGGTGTGGGTCGGCCACGTGGTCGACGTGCGCATGGTCACCGGCAGCCGCAACCCGTTCAAGAAGGGCGCCGAACCCGAGACCGCCGGGCTGGTCGTTTCGGCCACCCGGGCCCAGTTCCTGCTCGGCGTGCACCGCGACGCCAACGGCCACGTCAACGGCACGCTGCAGCAACTCACCCGGCTCCTGTACGCCCGCAGTCTGGTCGTCCCGTGGGATCTGGTCGAAACCAGCGATACCGGGGAAGTGCACCTCAAAGAGCCGAAAGATGTCCTTAAGCGCCAATAGTCAAGAAGGCTGCAAGCGATTCGCTACCGGCACGGCATACTTTCAGACTCGTCGGAGATCACCCCACTTTGCGAGTTGACCCCATGCCTGCCGAGAACCCCCCCGGTTTCCCCTACGACATCAGCGGCGGAGACCCGGACCGGACCATCAACTACCGCACGCCGCAGCAGCAGCCGCAGCCGCACGTAGAGCCGACCCGGATCGACTTCGGCGGCACCCAGCAGATGTACGCCCCCCAGCAGCCCCCGCAGCCCGGCCAGTGGCGCCAGCCCGAGGAACTGGGTTACGACCTGCCCCCCGTGGTGCACGCGCCGGTCCAGAAGCGCGGCCCCAAGGGCGCCATCATCGCGGTGATCGTCGCCGTGGTCGTCGGCCTCGTCGGAGGCGGCGGCGTCTGGGCCTTCTCCGCCCTGAGCGGCGGCGGCGCGCAGCCCGCCGAGGCGCTCCCGGCCGGCGCCCTCGCCTACGCCCGGATCGACCTCGACCCGGCCGCCAACCAGAAGCTGGCCCTGTTCAACATCGCCCGCAAGTTCACCGTCACCCAGGACGCCTTCTCGGGCGACGACCCGCGTGAGGCCTTCTTCAAGGCGATCTCGTCGGACAACGAGAACTTCAAGGACATCAACTACGCGACCGACATCGAGCCCTGGCTCGGCGACCGCATCGGCTTCGCGGTCATGCCCGGCAAGGACGCCGACCAGCCCGGCTTCGCCGTCGCGATCCAGGTGAAGGACGCCGACGCCGCCCGCGCCGGCATCGCCAAGCTCGACGCCGGCTCCGACACCAAGACCGGCGTGGCCATCCGGGGCGACTACGCCATCGTCTCCCCCACCCAGGAGGAGGCCGACAAGTACGCCACCGGCCCCACCCTGGCCGAGTCGGCCAGCTTCTCCGCCGACATGGAGGCCCTCGGCGAGCCCGGCGTGCTCTCCTTCTGGGGCGACCTGGGCCAGCTCGCCGCGATGGGCGGCGCCGCGGTCGCCGACCCGGCCCTGACCGACCAGCTGAAGAACGGCCGCTTCGCGGGGGCGCTGCGGTTCGACGGCTCGTACGCGGAACTCGCCGCCATCACCCGCGGCGTGCAGAGCCCGGTCACCGTGCAGACCAGCCCGGTGAAGCTGGGCGAGCTGCCCGACACCACCGCCGGGGCGCTGGCCATCTCGGGCCTCGGCGCGGGCGTCAAGGGCGGCTGGGACCAGATCCTCAAGTCGGTCGAGAGCACCGGCGGCGGCGCCCAGTTCAGCCAGTTCGTCACCCAGGCCCAGCAGCAGTTCGGCCTGAACCTGCCCGACGACCTGGCCACCCTGCTCGGCGACAGCATCACCGTCGCGATCGACTCGCAGGGCCTCGACGGCAACATGCCGAACGCCGGCGCGGTGCTGGCCACCGACCCGGCCAAGGCCGGCGAGGTGCTGACCAAGGTCGAGCAGGCGCTCGCCGTGGCCGGCACGCCGCTCCAGCTGGCCAAGGCCCCCGGTGACGGCAAGCTGGTCGTGGCGACCAACCAGGACTACGCGAACAAGCTCGCCGCGGGCGGCACGCTGGCCGACAGCGAGACCTTCCAGACGGCGGTCCCGAACGCCGACTCGGCCGGGTTCGGACTGTTCGTCGACCTCGACAAGATCGAGAACCTCTACCTGCAGGGCATGTCGGACGAGGACAAGGCCAACCTCCAGGTGCTCCGCGCGGTGGGCATGAGCGGCGGAACTTCGGGGAGCGACGCGAACTTCTCTCTGCGCGTGCTGTTCAATTGACATACGGGAAGGACCCCGCCTCAACTCTCAGGGAGGCGGGGTCCTTCTCCGTTTTCCGGCCTTACGCCCAGAGTTGCCCTTCGAGGCGGTCTTCCGCCTCGTCGAGGGTGCCCTCGTAGGCGCCGGTCGACAGGTACTTCCAGCCGCCGTCGGCGACCACGAACACGATGTCGGCCCGCTCACCCTCCTGCACGGTCTTGCGGGCCATGCCGACGGCCGCGTGGAGGGCGCAGCCGGTGGAGATGCCGGCGAAGATGCCCTCGGTGGCCAGCAGCTCACGGGTGCGCTTCAGCGCGTCGGCCGAGGTCACCGAGTAGCGGGTGGTCAGCACCGACTCGTCGTAGATCTCCGGGATGAAGCCCTCGTCGACGTTGCGCAGGCCGTAGACGAGCTCGCCGTAGCGGGGCTCGGCGGCCACGATCCTCACGTCGGGCTTGTGCTCCCGCAGGTAACGCCCGACGCCCATGAGGGTGCCGGTCGTGCCCAGGCCCGCGACGAAGTGGGTGACGGTCGGCAGGTCGTCGAGGATCTCGGGACCGGTCGACTCGTAGTGGGAGCGCCAGTTGGCCGGGTTGCCGTACTGGTAGAGCATGATCCAGTCGGGGTGTTCGGCCGCCAGGCCCTTGGCCACCCGGACCGCCTCGTTGGAGCCACCCGCCGCGGGCGACGAGATGATCTCGGCGCCGTACATGCGGAGCAGCTGGCGGCGCTCCTCGGAGGTGTTCTCGGGCATGACGCAGATCAGCTTGTAACCCTTGAGCCGGGCCGACATCGCCAGCGAGATGCCGGTGTTGCCGGACGTCGGTTCGAGGATCGTGCAGCCGGGGCTGAGCACCCCGTCCTTCTCGGCCTGTTCGATCATCCACAGGGCGGGCCGGTCTTTGATCGAGCCGGTCGGGTTGCGGTCTTCGAGCTTGGCCCAGATCCGCACGTCGGCCGACGGCGAGAGGCGGGGCAGCCCGACGAGCGGGGTGCGGCCGACCGACTCGATCAGCGAGTCGAAACGCATCGGTGATCAGCCACCGGCGACGGCGGGCAGCACGGTGACCGTGTCGCCGTCGGAGACGGGGGTGCCGAGCCCGCCGAGGAACCGGACGTCCTCGTCGTTGAGGTAGACGTTCACGAACCGGCGGAGCTTGTCGTTCTCGACCAGCCGGGCCTTGATCCCCGGGTGCCGGGCCTCAAGATCGCCGATCAGCTCTTCGATCGTGGCGCCGGAGGCGTCGACGGCCTTGGCGCCGTCGGTGTAGGTGCGCAGGATGGTCGGGATGCGGACCTCGATGGCCATGTCTCGTTCTCTCTTCTTGTCTTCAGGTCTGTGGTGTACGGGGAAATGTGAACGTCAATGACAGTCGTAGACCACGACGGAAGGAGAGTGCGCGAAGAGGTACGGTTGCACGCCCAGGGACATGTCATCCATTTTAAACGCCCGGTTCCAGGATCTTTACGTCCTCCTCCTCGATCACGCCGTCGACGATCCGGAACGACCGGAACTGTTCGAGCGCGGTGGAGTAGAGGACGTAGTGGGCGTGGGGCTCGGAGGCGTAGGAGACGTCGGTGCGCGAGGGGTAGGCCTCGGTGGCCGTGTGGGAGTGGTAGATCACGACGGGCTCTTCGTCGTTGTCGTCCATGTCACGCCAGACGCGGAACTGCTCCATCGAGTCGAACCGGTAGAACGTGGGCGAGCGCTCGGCGTTCTCCATCGGGACGAACCGCTCGGGCACCCCGGCCCGCCCGGCGATGACGCCGCAGGCCTCGTCGGGGTGGTCGGCCGTCGCGTGGGCGATGATCTGGTCGACCAGTTCGCGCGAGATCGTCAGCATGCCCGCGAACCTACCAAAGGGCCTGAACGAGGGTGTCCTGCAGGTAGGTCAGCCAGTCGTAGGTGACGAAGGCCGGGTAACGCGGGTCGTCGTCGCCCATCTCGGCGATCTCCTCGTGGATCTCCTCGGTGACCTCCAGACGTACACCCAGCACCAGCCGCAGGTCGTTGAGGGCGCGCAACCAGGCCTGGGCCTGCTCGGGGGTCAGGGTCACCTTGCCGCCGGCGGCGGTCTCGATCAGCGTGAGCGCGTCGGCCCGCTTGGCGTCGCGCAGGTCGCCCTCGGTGTAGCGGCGGAACTCGGCGGAGGCGGCGTCGTCGTCGGCGTAGGCCGACGGGAACAGGCGGGCCAGCACCGGATCGGTCGGCTCGGTGGCCGGCCCGATGCGCAGCGCCCGCTCCAGCGGGTCGTCGCCGGTCTCCCCCGGCTCGACCACGTCGAGCACCATCGAGGCGACCAGCGACCGGAGCACACTGGCCTCGGCCGTGTCGAGGTGGACGGACACGCCCTCGCGCGTCGCCTTGAAGCCGTGGCCCATCAGCCGTCCTTCTGCAGGGTGGCCCAGAGGCCGTAGGAGTGGAGGGTCTGGACGTCGCGCTCCATCTCCTCCCGCGTGCCGCTCGACACGACGGCCCGGCCCTTGTGGTGGACGTCGAGCATGAGCTTCTCGGCCTTCTCCCGGGCGTAGCCGAAGACGCTCTGGAAGACATAGGTCACATAGGACATGAGGTTGACCGGGTCATTCCAGACGATGGTCACCCACGGCAAATCTGGGCGAACGTCAGCTATCGGACGCTCAACCTCGATCGGAGCGGTGCTACCCACATCCCCAATCCTGCCTCACCGCGGTCGTACTCTCGACTCGTGCAAACGTCCATGAGCTCGGCCTTGCTAACAGACATGTATGAGTTGACCATGTTGCGGGCGGCGCTGGCCGGCGGCACCGCCCATCGCCGGGCGGTGTTCGAGGTCTTCGCCCGCCGCCTCCCCGCAGGCCGCCGCTACGGCGTCGTCGCAGGTACAGACCGGGTGCTCTCCGCAATAGAGACATTCCGCTTCGGTGAGCCGGAGCTGGAGTTCCTGGAGCAGGTCGTCGACCCGCCGACCCTGTCCTTCCTCGCCGACTTCCGTTTCTCGGGGGATGTGTACGGCTACCGCGAAGGTGAGACGTACTACCCGGGCTCTCCGATCATGGTCGTCGAGGGCGCCTTCGCCGAGGCGGTGGTCCTGGAGACGATCGTCCTGTCGATCCTGAACCACGACTGCGCGATCGCCTCGGCCGCCTCCCGCATGACGTACGCGGCCAAGGGCCGCCCGCTGATCGAGATGGGCTCCCGCCGCACCCACGAGAGGGCGGCCGTCGCCGCCGCCCGCGCCGCCTACCTGTGCGGCTTCGCGACCACCTCGAACCTCCAGGCCGGCCGGGAGTACGGCCTCCCCACGGCCGGCACCAGCGCGCACGCCTTCACCCTGCTCCACGACTCGGAGGAGGCGGCCTTCCGCGCCCAGATCGACGCCCTCGGCCTCTCGACGACGCTGCTGGTCGACACCTACTCCGTCGAGGAGGCCGTGCGCACCGCCGTGAAGCTGGCCGGCGGCGACCTGGGCGCGGTCCGCATCGACTCGGGCGACCTGGGCGTGGTCGCCATCGAGGTCAGGCGCCAGCTCGACTCCCTCGGCGCCGACCGCACCCGGATCGTGGTGACCGGCGACCTCGACGAACACGCCATCGCGGCCCTGGCCGCGGCCCCCGTCGACGGCTACGGCGTCGGCACGAAACTGGTGACGGGCTCGGGCGCCCCGACGGCCAACCTGGTCTACAAACTCGTCGACAGGGAGGACTCGACCGGCACCATGAAGCCGGTCGCCAAGACCTCGGTCGGCAAGCCGAGCCGGGGCGGCCGCAAGTGGGCCTACCGTTCCCTGTCCGACGGGATCGCGGTCGAGGAGATCGTCACCAACCGCCCCGACGACTCCCTGGGCCGCCCTTTGCTCGCGCAGTTGGTGCGCGACGGCGAGATCGTCGGCCGGGAGCCCCTGGACGACGCCCGCTCCCGCCATCAGCAGTCGATGCGCGAATTGCCGCAAATCGCTCATAGCCTCTCGCCCGGCGACCCGGCTGTGCCTACTATTTTCTCCTGATCGCGGGAGAGCGGCGCATGAGGACGACGCCGGTCTCCCGCGATCTTCTAGATTGGGACGCATGACCACCGCGCTTGTGATCGTCGACGTGCAGAACGACTTCTGCGAGGGCGGCAGCCTGCCCGTGACCGGCGGCGCGGGCGTGGCCGCGGCCATCAGCGTCCACGTGGCACGGGGCGACTACGACCACGTGGTGGCCACCCGCGACTACCACGTCGACCCCGGAACCCACTTCGCCCTCGACCCCGACTTCATGACGACCTGGCCGGCCCACTGCGTGGTGGGGACGTCGGGGGCGGAGTTCCACGAGAACCTCGACACCGAGCCGATCGAGGAGATCTTCAGCAAGGGCGCCCACGCGGGGGCCTACAGCGGGTTCGAGGGGCACTCCTCCGACGGGGTCGGTCTTGCTTCCTGGCTGCGCTCGCGAGGGGTCTCCAAGGTGGACGTGGTGGGGATCGCGACCGACCACTGCGTGCGGGCGACGGCGATCGACGCCCGGGCGCAGGGGTTCGACGTACGGGTGCTGCTCGACCTGACGGCGGGCGTGATGCCGATCACGACGGAAGTCGCGATGACGGAGATGGCGGCGGCGGGAGTGGAACTCGCGGGCCGCCCGATCGTGGCGGACGACGCGGAAGACTGACACCGCCCCGGCGGCTCACAACCGCCCTTTGCCTGACACCTTCGGACGTCGACGACCGGCCCGGCCTCAGACTGACGCCGATGTGGCGGAGACCTCAGCCACTCGCGACCGGCCCGGCTCACTACCCGGCACCAGTTACCCGCCTAGCGAACGGCCACTGTGGCCAACTCCGGGCCGGGCGGCCGGGCCGCCCGAAATTTCGGCATATCAGCACTCCGATCCACCCCTTCAAACGAGCCACACGCGCTGTTCCGCGCTTCGAGTTGCCATTGCCCAACGTAGGGATACGCTTACCTAGCGTCATATCCTCTAGGTCGGCGGCTGATCATGTTTGCTCTTGCTCTTGGTGTGTCGTGGTTGTTGCTGGCGCCCGTCTGCGTCTGGCTGCTCTTCGGAATCGGCCAGCCGCTTCGCAACCGCCTGGGCGCCGTCGCGACGATCTTCGCCCTCGAAGGCGCGACGATCTTCCTGGCCACCACCGGCCACCATCCCGCGCCCCCGCCCGTGGCGGCGGTCATGCCTCCCCGCCCGGTCCCGTCGCCGACGAACACGCCCTGCCCGGTCCGGCTTCCGCACCCCGACGAGGTACGCCTCTCCCGCACCCACGTCACCATCCTCTGGCCCGCCGTCATCGGCGAGTGCGACACGGCGGCGGTCGTCCTCGGCGAGAAGGGCAACCGGCTGCGGGTGTGGGTCCACGAGGGCGCCCTGGTCGGCAACCACCGCGCATCGGTCGTCCCGGTCAACATCGACGGCTCGACGGCCTTCGTCGACGTCGCCCGCAAACTGGCCCGCCACCACTGGGTCGCGGTCGACGGCCGCAGCGGCAAACGCATCCCGACGATCACCCACGGGTAGCAGCAGGCGGCCGGAGCGTGCAGGTGACGATGGCGAGCGCCGCAGCGCACCCCGGCCGGACGAACGAGGACTTCACCGGAGCCACCGCAACGGCAGCGGTCCTGGTCGACGGCGCCGGCATCCCCGGCGCCGAACCGACCTGCCACCACGGCGTGGCCTGGTATGCCCACACACTGGGCGGCACCCTTCTCGCCCTACTCGAGCTGGGTGCCGCGACACCGACCCTTCCCGCACTCCTGGCCGAGGCGATCACCCGGGTGACGGACCTCCACCGGCACACCTGCGACGTGGCCAACCCCATCAGCCCGTCAGCGGCGGTGGCCATCCTGCGCGTGTCAGGCGGCGACCTCGACCACTTGGTCCTGGGTGACGCGATCATCGCCCTCGACAAACGCGGCGGCCCGCCGATCGTCGCCACCGACCCCCGCGAAGTGGCCATCAGCCGCACCTACGAACCCAGGCTGGCAGCCACCACACCGGAAAGCGACGAATACCGCCGCCTCCTCGGTGACCTGCGCGCCCACCGAAATCAACCCGGCGGCTTCTGGGTGGCCAAAGACGACCCGCGAGCGGCCGACGAGGCGGTCACCGGCCGCCACCCGATCTCGGACCTGTGCGCCGCCGCCCTGCTCAGCAACGGAGCCAGCCGAATCGTGGACCACTTCGCTCTCACCGACTGGCCAGAGACACTCGCCATCCTGGCCACGAGCGGCCCCGACGCCGTCATCCACCAGGTCCGGCAGGCGGAGCAACGTCACGCGGTGAAACCAGACGACGCCACCATCGCCTACTGCAAAGACATCCGCCTGCCGATGCCGACCCGCTAGGGCACCTTCCGCACATACTCGACCTGGTCGATGAGCCCGCCCTCGGCGAAGTCGTAGCGCCGCGTCTCCCCCGACTCGACAAACCCGGTCTTCGTATAGAACCGCCGCGACCGCGCCGTATCCCGGAACGTCCACAGATGAACCGACCCGAACCCGTCCCGCTCCATCCGTGACGACGTCGCCGCCATCAACGCCGCCGCGATCCCCGACCCCCACCCGTCAGGATGCCCGAAGAAGTCGTAGACCTCGGCCGCCGAAGCCCGATCGGCGGAAGCCCCGTAGCAGGCGAAAGCCAGGGGCCGCTCGTCAAGACGTGCGAGGAGAACCGTCTCGGCCCCTTCGGCCAGCACCGCGTGCCACTTCTCCCGCCGGTGCGCCACCGCCTTCTCGTAGAAGGCCGGCTCGAAGAACGGCTCGTAGGCAATCCACGCCGCAGCATGGATCTCCCCCAGCGCGTCACCGTCGGAGGGCCGCGCCACTCCGATCTCGATCGTCATTTACGCGCGGCCGCCCACTTGCGGATCGTCGCGATGCGCTCGCGGATCTGGTCGGCGGTGGCCTGCGCGATGGCCGGCCCGCCGCACGACCGTCGCAGTTCCGCATGGATGACCCCGTGGGGCTGCCCGGTGCGGTGGTTCCACGCCCCGACCAGCCCGTTGAGCTCCTTGCGCAGTTCGGCGATCTGCTCGTGGGGGGCCAGCTCGGGCGGCGCGGCCTTCGGCTTCTTCCTCGCCGCCGCCTGCTGGTCGGCCTGGCGTTTGCGCAGCAGCGACGCCACCTGTTCGGGCTCCAGGAGACCGGGAAGGCCGAGGAAGTCTTCTTCTTCTGGCGAACCCGCGGCGGCGGCCGTGCCGAACTCGCCGCCGTCGTAGAGGACGCGGTCGAAGGTCGCCGACGCCTCCAGCGTCTGGAAGGGCAGTTCGTCGCCGAGCACGTCGGGCTGCTTCTGCTCGCGCTGGGCCTGTTCCAGGAGCAGGTCGTCGAGGCCGTCTTCGTCGCGTTTGCGGTTGAGGACGTGGTCGCGCTCGGCCTCCATCTCGGCCGCGAAGCTGAGCAGCAACGGCACCGACGGGACGAACACCGACGCCGTCTCGCCGCGTTTGCGCATACGCACGAAACGGCCGATGGCCTGGGCGAAGAACAGCGGCGTGGAGATGCTGGTGGCGTAGATGCCGACGGCCAGGCGCGGGATGTCGACGCCTTCGGACACCATGCGGACCGCGACGAGCCAGCGCTGCTGCGACGCGCCGAACTCCTTGATCTTCGAGGACGCGCCGGGGTCGTCGGACAACACGACCGTCGCGCCCTCGCCCGTCACCGCGCGCAGGTGCTTGGCGTAGGCGCGGGCCGCCTCGTGGTCGGTGGCGATGATGAGGCCGCCCGCGTCGGGCATGCCCCGCCGGACCTCGGTGAGGCGGCGGTCGGCGGCCTGGATGACCTGGCGGATCCAGTCGCCCTTCGGGTCGAGGGCGGCCCGCCAGGCCTGGCCGAGCTGGTCTTTGGTCAGCGGGGTGCCGAGCGTGGCGGTGATCTCGTCGCCGGCGCGGGTGCGCCACTTCATCTCGCCGCTGTAGGCGAGGAAGATGACCGGCCGCACGACGCCGTCGGCCAGCGCCGGACCGTAGCCGTAGCTGTAGTCGGAGACGCTGCGCAGCGCGCCCTCGGCGTCTTCGGTGTAGCCGACGAACGGGATCGGGTTGTCGTCGGAGCGGAACGGGGTGCCGGTCAGCTGGAGGCGGCGGGTGGCCGGTTCGAACGCCTCGCGGACGCCGTCGCCCCACGACTTCGCGTCGCCCGCGTGGTGGATCTCGTCGAAGATGACGAGCGTCTTGCGGCCCTCGGTGCGGGCACGGTGGAGCGCGGGGTGCATCGCGACCTGGGCGTAGGTGACCGCGACGCCCGTGTAGTCGCGCGAGGTGGCGCCCTGGCTGTTCTTGAACTCGGGGTCGATGCCGATGCCGACCCGGCCCGCGGCGTCGGCCCACTGGCGCTTGAGGTGTTCGGTCGGCGTGACGATCGTCACGGCCTTGATGACGCCCCGGCTCAGCAGTTCGCTCGCGATGCGCAGCGCGTAGGTGGTCTTACCGGCGCCCGGCGTCGCGACCGTCAGGAAGTCGCGCGGTTCGCGGGTGAAGTAGAGGTCGAACGCCTCCTGCTGCCACGCGCGCAGCTTCGGGGCGGTGCCCCATGCGGCGCGGTCGGGATATGACGGCGACAGGTGGGACGCGGCCGACGTGCTCACGCGCGCCTCCCGCCGGTCACTCGGACATTGCCGTATCTATCGGTTCCCCTCACGTGGCCACAGACTAGCCGGACCCACCGACAAGACGTGCCGAGGCCGCGAGATCCTCGCCATCGTGCCTGGTAAGTGCTATCGCGCGCCCGCCATGATCGTGTCTATCTCGCGCCGCGAGACCGGGTCGTCGGGGTGCGCGAGACCCAGCAGGACCACGCTGCGCCCCTCTTCGGCGGTGAGCACGGTGACCCGCAGGAAGGCCGGCTGGTTCACCACGTCGCGGTATTCGGCCCGCATCGCCCGGGTGTGTCCGGTGCGTCCGCCGATCTCGACCTTCTCGTCCTCGATGACGTCGACGGTGTCGCCCTGGAGCAGCAGCCGCGAGTAGGTCTCGGCCAGTTTCAGCAGCGCGGGCCGGGGATCGGCCGCGTCGAGCTTCTCCCCCGGCCGGGCCATCACGGTGGCGCGGTCGTCGTTGACGGCGACGGAGGTGAACCCGGTGACCGGCGCGAGCGCGCCCTCGTGCCACCCCGGCGGGATCGGGTAGGTGAGCCCGGCCAGTTCGTCGGTGACCAGCACCGTCTCGACCGGCGCCTCGGGGCGGCTCAGCACGAAGAACACCACGCCCCCGATGAGCGCCCCCGCGCCGAGCGACACCAGCGCGATCAGCAGGAGACGGCGCAACCAGCGCGGCACGCGGCGCGGCGGCGGGGCGGGCGTGCCGTACCAGCGGGCCGAAGGAGGCAGATCGTCGGCGTGGTCGGTGGGCGGCCAGACCCTCCGCTCGTCCATGCCGCCAAGTCAGTCACGCCGGAGCCCCAGCCGTCAACAAAGATCACGCATTCGCTATGAGGGAGGAGCCTTCCTTCCGTTACGGCTCCGCCCACCCCGGCACCGCCCGCCGCCCCCGGCGGGCGCCGCATCCGGCGCCACCCGGTCGCGACGGCTCAGCCCCACCCACGAGGCAGGAACACCGAGGACGTGTAGGGCCGAGGGGGCGCGATCGGCACCTGGCCCGCCTGGGTGCCGAGCAGCCCGGACACCATGCTCGACCGCGACTGGAGCCCCGCGAGGCCGCCGCGGTAGGTCACCCACGCCTGCCGCATGCGCAGCCCCTGTCCGGCGGTGAACTGGTTCATGCAGCGGTCGTGGGCGTAGTCCATGAAGTTGTGGATCGGGTCCTCCCCGGCCGCCGTGCACGAGTCGCGCCGGTCGGGGCAACCCTCGGTGGGCGTCGCCTGGAACGGGGTGTCGTCGACGGAGTCGCCCGGTTCGGTGCAGCCGTTCTCGAAGGTGTGCACGAGGCCGAGCCAGTGGCCGATCTCGTGCACGCCGGTGAAGCCGAAGTTGAAGTTGCGCAGCGCCCCACCGGGCAGGGTGCGCCAGTCGATCACCACGCCGTCCTGGCTGGGGCTGCCGACGTACCAGTTGGGATAGGTCGCGTAGCCGAGCACCAGTTCGCTGAGCTGGGAGACGTACAGGTTGAGGGTCTCCGAGCCGCCCCGGCGCAGGGTCGCCTTCATGGGGTCTTCCAGGCCGAGCGGGTTGCGGAACCAGTCGCGGTTGTCGGTGCGGGTGATGCCGCGCAGCGCGAACCGCACGCCGGTGTCGGCGCCGCCGTAGCCGCCCGAGTAGGCCCGGTTGAGCACGTTGACCTGCTCGCGGACCGCCGCGTCGGGCGCGCCGGTCTGGCCGTCGGTGAGCACGTGGATCCACAGCGGCACGGTCACCGTCGCCGGGATCGGCCCGGGGTGGTTGCGCAGGGCCGCGTTCATCTGGGCGAACTCGGTCGCCGTCAGCGGCCGGGGCTCGGCGCGGCCGGACGCGCGGCCGGGCGCCGGGCAGTCGTGGTCATGACCGGGTGAGTGCGAGTGATCGGCGCCTTCGGCGGGCGGGGCCGTCAGTGAAAAAAGGCATGCCAAAGAGACGGCGAGAAGACGCCGGGCCATTCGATTCCCCCGATGCGACCGGTCCGGACCAGGGTTCGAACGCTAGCCGCATCGGAGTCGATCAAGCTGTAGTGACACCCGTCACTTGTCGTCGCCCGACTCGCCCTTGGGGAGACCCTCGTAGATCTCCTTGCATTCGGGGCAGACGGGATACTTCTTCGGATCGCGGCTGGGCACCCACACCTTGCCGCAGATCGCCCGAACCGGCGCACCCGTGATGTAGCTCTCGGTGACCTTGTTCCGGTCGGCGTAGTGGCTGAACCGCTCGTGGTCGCCGTCGCCGCCGTGGGACGTGCGCGGGACGACCTCGGTCTTCTGGTCGGGAAGAATCTTCGTACTGCTCACGGGAACCGAGTCTACAAACTCAGATGGCTCCCGCCCCAAAAAGGGATGGGAGCCACCGTTTGGGAGTTTCTCAGCCGATGTGCACCGCGGCGCCCTCGGTCTTGCGGCCGGCCCTCACGAGCAGGGCGATGATCGCCGCGAAGACCGCCACGCCGGCGCTGACCTCGAAGCCGAGGTGGAGGCCGTCCATGAACGACAGGTGGGAGGCGTTGGTGACCGCGCCGGCGATCTGCTCGGGCAGGCCCTGGGGGGCGGCGCCATAGGAGGCGGCGTCCTTGAGGCCCGCGAGCTGCTCCGGGGGGAACGCCTGGGCGGCGGGGCCGAGGTAGCCCTCGTACACGGACGAGACCTTCGCCGCGACGATGGCGCCGAGGATCGCGGTGCCCAGCGCGCCGCCGACCTGCATGGCCGACTGCTGGAGGCCGCCCGCGACACCCGACAGCTCCTCGGGGGCGTTGCCGACGATGATCTCGGTCGCGCCGACGAAGACGGGCGACAGGCCGAAGGCCAGCAGCACGAACGGGATGGCGCTGTCGACGAACGTCGCGTCGATCGACAGGCGCGACATCAGGAACATCGCGACGGCGGTGATGAGCATGCCGCCCGAGATCATGACGCGCGGCCCGAGCTTGCCGATCAGGAACCCGGCCAGCGGCGAGGCGACGATCATGCCGGCGCTCATCGGCAACATGCGCAGCCCCGACTCCAGCGGCGACAGGCCGTGCACGCCCTGGAAGAAGAAGGTCAGGAAGAACATCGCGCCGAACATCGAGAACGCGGTGAGGATCATCAGCGTCGTACCGACGGAGAACGACGCGTTGCGGAACAGGCCCAGCGGCAGCAGCGGCTGGGAGACCCGGGTCTGCCACCAGAGGAACCCGGCGAGGAACACGACGGCGACGGCGAGGGAGATCAGCGTACCGGTGTCGCCCCAACCCCACTCGGGGGCCTTGATGATCGCCCAGACCAGCGAGAACATCATGATCGACAGCAGTACGACGCCCAGCCAGTCGACCTTCGAGAGGAACTTGGCCTTGCTCTCGCTCAGCGCCCACCAGCCGACCGCGAGGGCGATGACGCCGACGGGCACGTTGATGAAGAACACCGACTGCCAGCTGACGTGCTCGACCAGCAGACCGCCCACGATCGGGCCGGCCGCCGACGACAGGCCGATGATGCCGCCCCACGCGCCCATCGCCATGTTCAGCCGGTCACCGGGGAAGGCCATGCGCAGCAGCGCCAGCGCGGCGGGCTGGAGCAGCGCGCCGAAGAGGCCCTGGAGCACGCGGAAGGCGATCAGGGGGCCGATCGAGGAGGTGAGGCCGATCGCCAGCGAGGTCAGCGCGAAGCCGACGACGCCGATCAGGAACACCCGCTTGTGCCCGAAGATGTCACCGAGCTTGCCGGCGGTGATGAGGAAGACCGCCAGGGCCAGCAGATATCCGCTGGTGACCCACTGGAGGTCGGCGAGCGAGGCCTGGAGCTCAGCCCCGATGACCGGGTTGGCGATGGCGACGACGGTGCCGTCGAGCATCACCATGATCACGCCGAGCGAGACGGCCAGCAGGGTCAGCCACGGCCGAGTTGGACCGGCTTCGCCTTGCGCCTCCTTCGGCAGGGCGGTGGTCTGTGACATAACGGGTTCTCCCCCGGATAGAAAGTCAACGCGACGTAGATTATGTCAGTCCATGACAGATGACAAAGTGTTTTATCCGACATATCCTGACAACTGGCAGCTGGTGAACTGAATGTTTCGAGGAGGTGACAGGGATGGGTCTGCGTGAGCGCAAGAAGCTCAAGACACGCGTCGCGCTCATCGACGCGGCCCTCGACCTGTTCCTGGAGCAGGGCTACGAATCGACGACGATCGACCAGATCGCCGCGGCGGTCGACGTGTCGCCCCGCACGTTCTTCCGCTACTTCGGCTCGAAGGAAGAGGTGGCGCTGGCCCCCGCCACCGACGCGCAGGACGTATTTCTATCGGAGCTCCACGACCGTCCCGGAACCGAGTCCCCCTTTACCGCGCTCGCCCAGGCCATGCGGGGGGCGGTGGCGGTGCTGCGCGACGGCGAGCCGGAGGACAAGCGACGTTTCCTCAAGGCCCGGCAGGTCGTCGAGGCGACCCCGACCATCTTCGCGGGCCAGATGCGGCTGATGCTCGCCAACGAGCAGCGCATCTTAGAAGAGGTCGCCCGCCGCCGCGGCGCCGACGACCTGCGCAGCCAGTTCGTGACGGCGACGTTCACCAGCACGATCAGGGTCGGCCTGGAGAACTGCACGCTGGAGGAACTGAGCGACATCGACGGCTTGACCAGACGCCTGGAGGACACCTTCGCACTGGTCGACGAACTGATGGTGGCCGGCTGGGACCGCTGACGCCTTCCACCCGCCACCGCGACGTCCACCAGCACGATCGAGTCGGCCAGGAGAACTGCACGCTCGAAGAGCTGAACGACATCGACGGCATGACCAGACGCCCGGAAGACACCTTTCGCACTGGTCAACGAACTCATGGTGGCCGGCTGGGACCACTGACGCCTTCACCCGTCACCGCGACGTTCACCAGCACGATCGAGTCGGCCTGGAGAACTGCACGCTCGAAGAGCTGAACGACATCGACGGCATGACCAGACGCCCGGAAGACACCTTTCGCACTGGTCAACGAACTCATGATGGCGGGCCGGGACCGCTGACGCTTTTCACACGTCGCGGCGCGGGCCCCGGAAAACGTCGGTCAGGTGAACGATGATGCGTGCACCCAGGGCGGGCGGGCCGTCGGTTCGGGCACCACGCTTCGTCCAGTTCCGCGACGGGTCGCTTCGGTGGCCAGCTCCGCGACGGATCGCTTCGGTGGTCAGTTCTGTGACGGGTCGTCGGGGTAGCTGGCGACGAAGGCCAGTTCGCCCGGTTGTCTTCTGAGGACGGTGCGCCACAACGACGACGGGTCCGGGTGGAAGGTGTCGCCCGGTTCAGAGTCGATGATGTACCAGGCGCCCTGGGCGACCTCGCCCGCCAGTTGTCCCTGAGTCCAGCCGGCGTAGCCGGCGAAGATCCGCATCTGGGAGATCTCGCCGGCCAGGATCTCGGGGGGCGCGTCGAGGTCGACGGTGCCGAGGCGGGAGACGCCCCGGCGGCCGGTGTGGAGGCGGCGCCAGCCGAGGGGTTCGGCGCCGCTCATGACGACGGCGAGGGCCAGGGCGCTGTCGGTCTGGACGGGCCCTCCCTCGAAGAGGACCGAGGGGCCGGTCACCAGAGGATCCCAGGTGGGGAGTACCGACGTGACGCTGATGTCGCTGGGCCTGTTGATCACCACACCGAGCGTGCCGCCGTCTTCGTCGTGCTCCAGGATGAGGACGACACTACGCCGGAAGTTCGGGTCGTCGAGCAGTGGCGTCGCCACCAACAGCCCACCGACGTAGATCGACTCCGCCATACCCTCCATGATGCGGCAGGAAGGCCGATTCGCGCACGTCACCCCACCCCGTTACTCTGAGTTACGAAATTGGATGACATGGGAACTCTCCGTACCAGAAGGATCTTGGGCGAGGGGGACCCGTGGGACAGACGAGACCGGCACGCAGGGCGTTCGCGCTGCTCGCCACACCGATGGCGGCGCTGCTGCTGCCCGCCCAGGCCGCCGCGGCCCCGCCTCCGCTCCAGGTGAAGTACGAGAAGATCGACTGCGCCTCCGGTGACGTCCTGGTCAGCATCACCAACCCGGGCCCCGACGCCCACGAGTTCACCCTCTACCGCGACAACGACGTCATCGCCCGCGGCCGGTCGGCCGCCAACGAGACCGTCGAGGAGTCGGTCCGGATCACCCGGAGCGCCCGCCTGAAGGTCCACGGCGACGGCGAACAGGTCTCCGAACGCTGGATCGACGCCTGCCGCCCCGTCACCACCACCCGCACGGCCGGCCTCCAGAACAGAAACGACCAGGGCGCCGACGACGTCCACCACGGCCTGTTCGACTTCGGCAAGTGGGGCCAGGACCGCGAGGAGAACCAGAACGACCGCAGCGAAGGCGGCGGCCTGTTCGACCCCGGCAAATGGGGCCAGAACCGGGAGGAGAACCAGAACGACCGAGGCGAGGGCGGCGGCCTGTTCGACTTCGGCAAGTGGGGTCAGGACCGCGAGGAGGGCGGCGAGCGCCAGCACGGCCTGTTCGACTTCGGCAAATGGGGTCAGGACCGCGGCGAAGGCGGCGAGCGCCACCACGGGCTGTTCGACTTCGGCAAATGGGGCCAGGGAGCCCACCACGGCGGCGGCTGGTGGGACCGGGGCGATCACCACGGCGACCACCACGGCGGCGGCTGGTGGAACCGCGAGGAGCACAACTGGTGGAACCGCGACCACCACCATCACCACGACAACGACTGGTGGGGCCGCGACGACCACCACCGCCACGGCGACCACCACGGCGGCTGGTGGGACGGCGGCCACGACAACTGGTGGGACCGGGAAGACGACCACCGCCCGGAGCGCGAGGCCGAGAGCATCGGCTGGTGGAACCGCGACCGCGTCCACGACGAGGACGTGCTCCCCTACACGGGCCCACCCGCCGACCTGTGGGGCAAGGTCGCCACAGCGGGCGGCCTGGTCATCATGGGCGGCGTCTTCTGGTGGCTGGCCCGAATCTGGCCCCGCCGCACCTTCCCGGTGACCCCGCGCTAGACGAAACGACCGGACTATACGGAGACGGCCCGCCCTGAACGAAGACGGCCCGGACTGGATTCCAGACCGGGCCGAACGTCTCGTTACACCCAGCCGCCCCGAGGCGGTCACGCCCAAGCCTCACCGCCCAAAATCAGGCTGCGAGCCGCCTGCGCGAAGCCCGGGTCGTGCCGGAACCTACGCCTCGGTGAAGCCGCGGGCCTTGCCGCCCGCCGATTCGCGGACCGCCGCCGCGACCGCGCCCGCCACGTCAGGGTGGAAGACGCTGGGCACGATGTAGTTGGGGCCGAGTTCCTCCGGTGACACCACCGCCGCCAGGGCGCGGGCCGCCGCCAGGAGCATCTCCTGGGTGACCCCGTCGGCCTGGGCGTCGAGGAGGCCGCGGAAGACGCCGGGGAAGGCCAGCACGTTGTTGATCTGGTTGGGGTAGTCGGACCGGCCGGTCGCCACCACGGCCGCGTGTTCGCGGGCGTCGTCGGGGGAGACCTCGGGCTCGGGGTTCGCCAGGGCGAAGACGACCGCGTCGGAGTTCATCGTCGCGATGTCGTCGCCGGTCAGGATGCCGGGCGCGGACACGCCGATGAACACGTCGGCGCCCTTGACCGCGCCGCGCAGGTCTTCGCTGTAGCCCTCGGCGTTGGTGTGCTCGGCGATCCAGCGCAGCGACTCGTCGAGGTCGTCGCGGCCGCGGTGGACGGCGCCGAGGTAGTCGCACACGATGACGTTCTTCGCCCCGGCCGCGAGCAGCAGCCGCAACACGGCGGTGCCGGCCGCGCCGGCGCCGGCCAGGGTGATGCGGACGTCGGGCAGTTCCTTCTTCACGACCCGCAGCGCGTTGGTGAGCGCGGCGAGCACGACGATCGCGGTGCCGTGCTGGTCGTCGTGGAAAACGGGGATGTCGACGAGTTCGCGCAGGCGGCGCTCGATCTCGAAGCAGCGGGGCGCCGAGATGTCTTCGAGGTTGATGCCGCCGAAGCCGGGCGAGATGGCCCGGACGATCTCGACGATCTGGTCGGCGTCCTGGGTGTCGAGGCAGATGGGCCACGCGTCGATGCCGGCGAACCGCTTGAACAGGGCCGCCTTGCCCTCCATCACGGGGAGGGCGGCGGCGGGGCCGATGTTGCCGAGGCCGAGGACGGCGGACCCGTCGGTCACGACGGCGACCGAGTTCCGTTTGATCGTCAGGCGGCGGGCGTCTTCGGGGTTGCGGGCGATCGCCATGGAGACCCGCGCGACACCCGGCGTGTAGGCCATCGAGAGTTCGTCGCGGTTGCGCAGCGGCACCTTCGACTTCATCTCGATCTTGCCGCCGAGGTGCATCAGGAAGGTCCGGTCGGAGACCTTGTGGATCGCCACGTCCTCGACCTCGCCCAGGCGGTCGACGATCGCCTGGGCGTGGTCGGTGTCACGGGCGGCGCAGGTCACGTCGATGCGCAGCTTCTCATGTCCGGCGTTGGTCACGTCGAGGGCGGTGACGACGCCGCCGGCGTTCTCGACCGCATGGGTGAGCTGGCTCACCGCCTTGCCCCCTGCGGGCACTTCCAGACGGACGGTGATCGAATAGGACACGCTGGGCACGGTAGCCACGTCAATCCGCTCCTTTGCGCATTGGGTGTGCGTCCAATCGTGCCACCATCCAGCAGGTGATATGCCCGGTTCAGAAGAGCGCGGAGGCGAGACCCCGGCGTGCCTTGGCCACCGAGGGGTCGTCGGCGGGCAGGGTCTCGAACAGGCTCAACAGGTGGACGCGGGCCTTGTCGCGGTCGTCTCCGGCGCTCCGGCGGACCGCGGCGATGAGCCGGTCGAAGGCGGCGTCGACCTGACCGCCGAGCAGTTCGACGTCGGCGGCCTGGAGCTGGAGGGCCACGTCGGCGGGCGCGGCGGCAGCCCGCTTCAGCACGTCGGCGGGGTCGAGGTCGAGGGTGCGGCTGAGCAGGCCCACCCCGGCGAGGCCGATCTTGGCCTCCTCGTTGCCGGGCTGGCGGGCGAGCAGCCGCTGGAACGCCTGGGCGGCGGCGTCGAGGTCGCCGTCTTCGATGGCCATGTCGGCGGCGAGCAGGTCGGGGTCGACGGCCGGTTCCTGCGGGGTCGCCTCGTCGTCGCCCTCGCCGGGCGGCGGCAGCGCCACGCCGAGCTGCTCGAAGACCTGCGCGATGGCCTGGCGCAGCTGCGGTTCGGACAGCGGGCCCTCGAACAGGGGCATGAGCTGCCCCTGGAAGGCCAGGTAGACGGTGGGGATGGCGCGCATGCGCAGCGCCTGGGCGAGCTCGGGGTTGGCCTCGACGTCGACCCTGGCCAGCAGCCAGGCGCCCTTGGCCTCGCCGGCGAGCTGTTCGAGCGCGCGGCTGAACTCCTGCACCTGGGCGGCCCGCGGCACCGTCGCCTCGACGACGATCGGCACCCCCATCGACCGTTCCACGACCTCGGTCGTGAAGGTCGCGGCCGTAGCGTCGATGATCTCGGGCGCCGCGCCGGGGGCGGCCGGGTTCTGCGCGGCGGCCTCCCGCCGGGCCTGCGCGTCGAGGGCCTGCTTACGGGCGCCGAGGTCGATGGCGCCGTAGAGCGATCCGGGTCGAGAGAAGTCCGCTGCCATAAGCCCAATCCTGCCGCATCGGCGAGGGCTCCCACTCCGCACCCCGGAAAACCTTCGCTCCGTTACGGCTCCGCCTACTCCGGCCTCCTCCCGCCGCCCCGGGCGCCCGCCGTCCATGGCGCTCAGCGCCGCTGGATCTCCCGCCGTGACGACTAGAACCGCGGCGGTTCGGTGTAGGTGCCCCACTCGTCACGGAGCACGTCGCAGATCTCCCCGAGGGTGGCCTCGCGGCGGGCGCATTCGAGCATGGCCGGAACCATGTTCCCGGTCCCCCGCGCGACCTCGACGAGCTCGCGGAGGGAGGCGTCGACGGCGGCCTGGTCACGTGAGGCGCGCCGGGCGGCCAGCACCCGGTTCTGCTCCTTCTCCACCTCGTGGCTGATCCGCAGGATCTCCAGCGGCTCCTCGGTCGTGGCGGTGTGGCAGTTGACCCCCACGATCTTCTTCTCGCCCTTCTCCAGCTTCCGCTGGTAGTCGAAGGCCGCCTCGGCGATCTCCGACATGAACCAGCCGTCTTCGATGCCCCGCAGGATGCCGCCGGTCATGGTGCCGTCGGGCCCCATCTCGCGGATCTTGGCGAAGATCGCCTCGGCCTCCTCCTCCAGGCGGTCGGTGAGCGCCTCGACGTACCAGGAGCCGCCGAGCGGGTCGGCCACGTTGACGACCTCGGTCTCCTCCATGATCACCTGCTGGGTGCGCAGCGCGATCTCGGCGGCCTTGGCCGACGGCAGGGCGAGCACCTCGTCGAGGGCGTTGGTGTGCAGCGACTGGGTGCCGCCGAGCACGGCCGACAGCGCCTCGATGGCGGTCCGGACGATGTTGTTGTCGGGCTGCTGGGCGGTCAGCGACACCCCGGCCGTCTGGGTGTGGAAGCGCAGCCACTGCGCCTTCTCGGTCGTCGCGCCGTAGACGTCGCGCATCCAGCGGGCCCAGATGCGGCGGGCGGCCCGGAATTTGGCGATCTCCTCGAAGAAGTCGATGTGGGCGTCGAAGAAGAACGACAGGCCGGGGGCGAACACGTCGACGTCGAGCCCGCGCGACAGGCCCAGCTCGACGTAGCCGAACCCGTCGGCGAGGGTGAACGCCAGCTCCTGGGCGGCCGTGGAGCCGGCCTCGCGGATGTGGTAGCCGGAGACCGACAGCGGCTTGTAGGCGGGGATCTCGGCGGCGCAGTACTCCATCAGGTCGCCGATGAGGCGCAGGTGGGGTTCGGGGGCGAACAGCCACTCCTTCTGCGCGATGTACTCCTTGAAGATGTCGGTCTGCAGGGTGCCGTTGAGGGCGCGGGCGGGCACTCCCTGGCGTTCGGCGGCGACGACGTACATGCAGAAGATGGGCACCGCCGGGCCGCTGATGGTCATCGAGGTGGTGACGTCGCCGAGCGGGATGCCGTCGAACAGCAGGTCCATGTCGAGGGCGCTGTCGATCGCGACGCCGCAGTGGCCGACCTCGCCGAGCGAGCGGGCGTCGTCGGAGTCGCGGCCCATCAGGGTCGGCATGTCGAAGGCGACCGACAGGCCGCCGCCGCCCGCGCCGAGGATCATCTTGTAGCGCTCGTTGGTCTGCTGGGCGTTGCCGAAGCCGGCGAACTGGCGGATGGTCCAGGGGCGGCCCCGGTAGCCGGTGGGGTGGAGGCCGCGGGTGAAGGGGAACTCCCCCGGCCAGCCGATGCGCTCGAACCTCGGATCGGGGGCGGTCGGCCCGTAGACCGGGTCGACCGGCAGCCCCGACAGGGTGCGGAATTCGCGGTCGCGTTTGGGCGCCGCGTCGAATCTCGCCTGCCACCGCGCCCGGCCGGAGTTGATCTCGTCCATGTGACCTCCCGCCCAGATACTAGGACGTCCTACTAGTTATGGCCAGAGTTAGGTAGATCAACACCCCAATGTCACACATTGGTAGCGAAATTCCTCAGAGCTTTGACGGGGAGCCCGCATCCCGAAATATGAGCTGCGTCCCAGATCTGCCTACAGGGAGGTGGCAGTGAAGCGCAGCATCGTCATCGCGTCCGCTGTGGTGTTAACCGCGGCGGCGCTGACGGCGCCCGCCACGACGGCGCAGGCCCAGGTGCCGACCGTCGCGGCCGACACCGCTAGCGAGTACGTCGTCCTTTACAAGGAGGGCGCCAACACCGCCGAGGCCCAGAAGGCCGTCCAGGCGGCCGGCGGCTCCGTCGTGAAGGTCAACACCGCCGTCGGCGTCGCCACGGTGAGCACCACGAACGCCGGCTTCGCGGCCGCCGTCTCGGCCAGCCCGCTGATCGAGGGGGTCGCCCACAACCGGGTGATCGGCCATGCCCCCGAGGTCAACGCGCGCGCCAAGGCCGCGCTCAAGAAGGTCGTCGAGTCGCGCGCCCTTGAGAAGGAAGGCCGCAACCACGGCGGCCAGATCAACAAGAAGTGGGGCAAGAAGCCCTCCGCCGAGCCGCTCGACGAGGCCCAGTGGGACCTCGACCAGATGAAGGCCAACGAGGCGCACAAGTACGAGACCGGCGACAAGCGGGTCCTCGTCGGCATCCTCGACACCGGCGTCGACGGCACCCACCCCGACATCGCCCCGAACTTCAGCAACCGGCTGAGCCGCAACTTCACCACCGACGTCCCGGTCGACGCCAACGGCGACCCGATCGACGGTCCGTGTGAGGACGAGCCCGACCAGTCGTGCAACGACCCCGCGAACGTCGACGAAGACGGCCACGGCACCCACGTCGCCTCGTCGATCGCCTCGCCGCTGAACAAGCTGGGCATCGCGGGCGTCGCGCCGAACGTGACGATCGTCAACATCCGGGCCGGCCAGGACTCGGGCTACTTCTTCCTGCAGCCCTCGGTCGACGCCCTCACCTACGCCGGCGACATCGGCGTCGACGTCGTCAACATGAGCTACTACATCGACCCGTGGCTGTTCAACTGCGTCGACAACCCGGCCGACTCCCCCGCCGCGCAGGCGGAGCAGGCGACCATCATCAAGGCCACCCAGCGGGCGCTGAACTACGCGCACCGCAAGGGCGTCACCCTGGTGGGCGCGGCCGGCAACGAGGCGATCGACTACACCAAGACCAACGTCGACTCGGGCAGCCCCGACTTCGCCAGCGAGCCGGGAGAGGTCGCCTACGACCGCACCATCCCGCCGAGCTGCATCTCGATGCCGGGTGAGGGCGAGCACGTGATCTCCGTCGCCTCGACGGGCATCAGCAAGCGCAAGTCGTACTACTCCAGCTACGGCAACGGGTACATCGACGTCGCGGCCCCCGGCGGCGACACCTACGACACGCCGGGCAACACCCGTGACGTGACGAAGGCGACCCTGTCGGCCTACCCCGAGTCGCTGGCCCGCGCCAACGAGGAGATCGACGCGAACGGCGTGCCGACGGTCGACTACGTGGTGCGCGACTGCAAGGGCTCGACCTGCGCCTACTACCAGTACCTCCAGGGCACCTCGATGGCCTCGCCGCGCGCCGCCGGCGTCGCCGCCCTGATCGTCAGCAAGTACGGCCGCCCGACGTGGGGCGGCGGCTTCGGCCTCGACCCCGACGTGGTGGAGGCCCGCCTGAAGGCGACCGCGGTCAAGACGCCGTGCCCGCCCGGCGGCAGCTACACCTACACCCGCCACCTGCCGGCGGGCAACACCGTGACCGCGACGCACACCTGTGAGGGCAACACCCTCCGGAACGGCTTCTACGGTTCGGGCATCGTGAACGCGCTGAGGGCCGTGGGCCACTAAGCCCGTCAGCCCTGCCTGAAAGGCCCGTCCCGCCACCGCGGGGCGGGCCTTTCTCACTCGTGGAAGTCGCCGGCCGCCACGCGCAGGGTGCGCAGGTTGGCGAACATCTCCTTGAGGGCCGTCTCGTCGTACATGCCGAGACCGAACTCGGCCCCCATCAGGTCGGCCGTGGCCCCGCGCACGGCCGCGCGCCCGGCGTCGGTGATCTCGGCCAGCACGCCGCGCCCGTCGTGGGGGTTGCGCATGCGCCGGACCAGGCCCGCCTTCTCCAGCCGGTCGACGGTGTTGGTCACGCTCGTCGGGTGGACCATGAGGCGCTCGCCGATCTTCGACAGCGGCAGCGCGCCGGTCCGGCTGAAGGTGAGCAGCACCAGCGCCTCGTAGCGGGCGAAGGTCAAGTCATAGGGCTTGAGCAGCGCGTCAAGTTGCGCGATCAGGATCTGGTGGGCTCTCATGATCGAGGTGACCGCGGCCATGGCGGACGACGGACCGAACCGCTCTCGCCAGGTCTCGGCGGCCCGCTCGATGGGGTCGAACGGCAGGTTGAGGGGCACGCGCCTACCGTAGCGCGGCGATAGTCCGCTTTGGGACTTCACGCACCGTGACCAAACTCAGTCCTTGACCAGAAGAAGCACCCCCCAAACATTACGCTCCGTTATGGTTATCGGGGTTCGACGGGGGGTCCTACATGGGGCGTGAGCACAGGGGCGTGTCACGCGAGGAGCTGAAGCAGAGCGCGGTCGTGACGGTCACCGTGCTGCTCGCCCTCGGTCTGGTGACGGCCTGGACGGTGCTCATCCCCGGGGTGATGGCCTGGGACAACATCGTGATCGCGGTGATCGGCTCGGTCCGGCTGACCGGCCCGGTGGCGTGCGCGTTCGCGGCCTGGGTGGCGGTGCGCAAACGCCGGTCGAAGAACCGCCCCGAGTCGTGGCGGGTGCTGAAGGCCCCGCTGGCGATCCTCGCGGTCGTGACCGGCTCGTTCGGGGCGACCGTGCTGGTGTTGTCGTTGCGGGCCGTCGCCGACGAGCAGGCCGGCAAGCTGCTGCCCAGCGGCCTGACCATGGGCGCGGCCGGTCTGGTGCTGTACGTCGTGCTCGGCTGGGTCATCGGCTGGCTGATCCCCTACTCGATCACGCCGATGCTCGCCGGGTTCACCGTCTACGCCGTCTTCACGTGGATCTCCGGCCGCACCACCTGGGCCGACCGGCTCGCGCCGGGCACCCGCGAGCCCTACGACCTGTTCGAGGGCCTGAGCACCACCGCCTTCGTCGACCAGACCCTCTGGCTGCTGGGCCTCAGCGTGGCCCTGCTCCTGGGCTGGACGGCCGCCGTCACCCGCCACTCGGTGGCGCTGGCGGCGGCGATGGCGGCGGTGCTGACGGCCGGGATCGGGGTGGCCCGGCTGGTGTCCGACCACCGTCCCCACCCCGGCCAGGTGGCCTACTCGTGCCAGGACTGGCCGATCACGGTGTGCGTCCACCCCGGCATGAAAGAGGGCCTGCCCGAGCTGGGCACCACCTTCACCGGCATCGCGGCCCGGCTGAGCGGCACCCCGGCGGCGTTCAACCGGGTCGAGCAGCACTCCCGCAAGACCGGCGAGACCCTCCAGGGCGGGGTGGTGCCGATCCACGTCGACGACCTCGACACCGGCTACGCCGACCGCGCGGCCCGCGAGTTCGTCGAACGCCTGTCGCGGCCGTGCCCGGCGCAACGCTCGGCCGGCTACCGCGAGATCGTGCTGGCCTGGTTGCGCGGCGAGCCGCTCCCGCCGGGCGACTACCCCGAACACCAGACCGCCTCGGCCTGGTTCGCGGTGCTCACCGAGCAGCAGCGCCGCGAGTGGTTGCGCATGTACTACGCCGACTTCGCCAACTGCCGCCTGCAGGCCGCCCACTTCGGCGCGGCGGCGTACACCCATCCCGTGCCGAGCCCCACGGTGATGTCTGGCCCACAGGCGAGGTGAAACGGCGGGCTTTGCGGGAAGATGTCCCACCGTGACCGGACAGACTCGCGCACCGCTCGCTCACCCGGCCCCCGTGAGGCGCGGCCCCCGCCGCGCCTGGCGCTGGCTCGCCGGGTTGTTGTTCGTCGCGCTGCTCCTCGTGGTGGGCGGCCGGCTGGCCTGGACGTGGCTCGACCCGTTCGGGGAGCAGACCATCGACCGCAGCCAGCCCGCGCTGCTGCAGTCGATCCAGAACATGAGCCGCTACCAGGCGGCCACCGGCAACTTCCAGGTCATCGTCGACCTGGAGAAGGACGCCGCCTTCCTGCCCGACGCCGTCAAGGGCACCCGCACCCTGTTCGTCGGCGCCGGCACGGTCGACGCCTACGTCGAGTTCGGCGGCCTCACCGGCGAGGCCGTGTCGGTCTCGGAAGACCGCAAGTCGGTCACCGTGACCCTGCCGCACGCGGCGCTGGAGAAGCCCAGCCTCGACAACAGCCGCTCCTACGTCTACGCGCAGGAGCGCGGCCTCATCGACCGCGCCCAGGACTTCCTGTCGTCGAACCCGCCCGACCAGAAGGAGCTCTACCTGCTGGCCGAGAAGAAGATCACCGAGGCGGCCACGGCCAGCGACCTGCGCAACCGCGCCGACCAGAACACCAAGGCGGCCATCGAGGGCATGCTCAAGGCCCTCGGCTTCACCAACGTCACGGTGAAGTACGGCCCGCAGCCGTAGAGACACGAAAAGGCCCCCGATCGATCGGGGGCCTTTTCCACGAGTGCTAGACGTAGCCCCACTTCTCGGCGACGTCGCGGAGCATCTCGGGGATCTCCTCCGGAGCCGGCAGCTCGCGGCCCGGCTGCACCCGGCCGCTCTGGATCTTGTCGCGCCAGTCGCCGATGCCCTTGGTGAAGTCGGTCGGCTTGTTGTGGCGGCCGTAGTCGAGCATGCCGTCCTCGAACGGGATGCGCAGGCTCGCGCAGAGCGCCCGCAGCTCGTTCTCGGGGTCGGTGGTCAGCTTCTCGTAGGTGATCTCATGGCCGGGCAGGCGGTGACGGGCCTCCTCCAGATACTTCATGTACTGGAAGGTGTGCCGCACCGCCTCGTGCATCGGCCGCTTGACCGGGTCGGCCTCGTGCCACGACCGGGCGATCGAGAGCGGGTGGCGCAACAGGAAGACGAACCGCGCGTCGGGCCAGCAGATCGACAGGCGCTTCCACGCGAACACGTTGCTGGGGGTCTTCTCCACCAGGGTCGGCTTGCCCGAGCGGATCAGCTCCCGGTGCAGCAGCCGGTCCCACAGCAGATGCTCGACGTCACTCTGGTTGTGGCCGAGCGCCACGACGGCCTGGCGGACCGGGTCGGTGTTCAGGTTGGTCGAGATGCGCCGGAAGTGGGTCTCGATGGGCGAGTGCAATTGGGAGTGGCTGTTCATCATCGACCGCAGCAGGGTCGACCCCGAGCGGGGCGGCGACAGGATGAACACCGGCGCGCGCAACAACCGGTCTGATTCCAGGTCGGCGGGGGGACGCGCGACGTCGCCCTCGAGTCGGGCCGGCATCGGGGGCGCCATCGGCTTCGGCGGCGGAGTCGGCCGCACGGGCAACTTCTGGCGCTGGATCGTATAACCGGTCACGCCCTCAAGGGTCGTATTGACCACTTGCTTCCACTTCATGGCTGGCAACGTAGGGACACCAAGTTAATCGAGGGTTAACTTCGACTGGGAAACCTCGAAGACGTCAAAGCTCCGCAATCAAATCGTCAGCCGCAGTATAAGGGTCGGCAAGGCCGTCCAACACGTCTTGGGCGAGGCGATATAGCCGCAGGTCACGGGCCGGATCGCCGAATCTGTCCCGCAATGCGCGCAAGGCGATCGCGGTGATTTCGTCACGGGCCCGCACAAGGCGTCTGGCCCTTCCCTCTCCGGTTTCGCGCAGATGACGCGCGTGGTCGTCGAGCGCTTTCAGAAGGTCGCCGATTCCCTCCTCGCGCACGGCCACCGTCGGCACCACCGGAGGCCGCCACGCGCCGCCGCCGAGCGCGATCATGTTGCGCAGGTCGCGCACCGTCGACTGGGCGCCGTCGCGGTCGGCCTTGTTGACCACGAACACGTCGGCGATCTCCAGGATGCCCGCCTTGGCGGCCTGCACGCCGTCGCCCATGCCGGGGGCCAGCAGCACGATCGTGGTGTCGGCCAGGGCCCGGACGTCGACCTCGGCCTGCCCGACCCCCACGGTCTCGACGAGGACGACGTCGAACCCGGCCGCGTCGAGCACCCGCAGCGCCTGCGGCACCGCCCACGACAGGCCGCCCAGGTGACCGCGCGTCGCCATCGACCGGATGAAGACGCCGTCGTCGAGCGCGTGGTCCTGCATGCGCACCCGGTCGCCGAGCAGCGCGCCGCCGGTGAAGGGCGACGACGGGTCGACGGCCAGCACGCCCACCCGGTCGCCCCGTGCGCGCAGCGCCTTGACCAGCGTGGCCGTCGAGGTCGACTTGCCGACGCCCGGCGAGCCGGTCAGCCCGACGACCCGGGCCCGGCCCGGCGCCCTCAGCAGCTTCGCCGCCTCGCGCAACTCGGCGTCGGAGCCGCTCTCGACCAGCGAGATGAGGCGCGCGACCGCACGGACGTTGCCGGCGCGCGCCTTGTCGACGAGGTCGTTCACGCGGGGACGTTGATGATCAGGGCGTCGCCCTGCCCGCCGCCGCCGCACAGGCCCGCCGCGCCGAGGCCGCCGCCCCGGCGGCGCAGCTCGTGGGCGAGGGCCAGCACGATCCGGGCGCCCGACGCGCCGATCGGGTGGCCGAGCGCGATGCCGCCGCCGTTGACGTTCACCTTGTCGAGGGAGAGGCCGAGTTCCTTGGCCGACTGGAGCACGACCTGGGCGAACGCCTCGTTGATCTCGACGAGGTCGAGCTCGGCGGCGGTGCGCCCCTGCTTGGCCAGCGCCTGCGCGATGGCGTTGGCGGGCTGCGACTGCAGCGAGTTGTCGGGGCCCGCGACGTTGCCGTGGGCGCCGATCTCGGCCAGCCAGGTCAGGCCCAGCTCCTCGGCCTTGGCCTTCGACATGACGACGACCGCGCACGCGCCGTCGGAGATCTGCGACGCCGAACCGGCGGTGATGGTGCCGTCCGCGGTGAACGCGGGACGCAGCCGGGCCAGTTTCTCGGCCGTGGTGTCGGGGCGCACGCCCTCGTCGGTGGTGAACTCGTCGTTCTTGAGGGAGACCGCGACGATCTCGTCGTCGAAGACGCCGTTCTTGATGGCGGCGGCGGCCAGCTGGTGGGACCGGGCGGCGTAGGCGTCCTGGTCCTCGCGGGAGATCTGGAGGCGGGCGTTGTGGCGCTCGGTCGACTCGCCCATCGCGATCTGGTCGTAGGCGTCGGTGAGGCCGTCGAAGGCCATCGAGTCGAGGATCTCGGCGGAGCCGTACTTGACGCCCTTGCGCAGACCCGGCAGGAGGTGCGGCGCGTTGGACATCGATTCCATGCCGCCGGCGACGACGATGTCAAACTCGCCGGCGCGGATGAGCTGGTCGGCCAGCGCGATCGCGTCGAGGCCCGACAGGCAGACCTTGTTGATCGTGAGGGACGGCACGCTCATCGGGACGCCCGCCTTCACGGCGGCCTGACGGGACGGAA
This sequence comes from Herbidospora sakaeratensis, assembly GCF_001570525.1. Classification (GTDB taxonomy): domain Bacteria; phylum Actinomycetota; class Actinomycetes; order Streptosporangiales; family Streptosporangiaceae; genus Herbidospora; species Herbidospora sakaeratensis. The sequence continues at coordinate 417,239 of NZ_BBXC01000009.1, read as the reverse complement.
GCTGCCCCGCGCCTGCCTGGAGGACCTGCCCCATGATCACGTACTGTACGTCTGAGGGGGCGACACCGGCCCGCTGAAGTGCGGCCTTGATCGCTACGCCGCCCAGCTCGACGGCGGACAGACCGGAGAGGGCGCCGAGCAAGCGGCCGATCGGCGTGCGAGCTCCGGCGACGATGACGGAACCGGACATTGGAGGGCCTCCTACGCGATATGGGGGCGACGGTGTCACCATACCCAGCAGGCTTCAGCGGATAGTCAAGGAGGGCCGGGCAATGTTTCTGCGGATCGACCACGTGGGCATCGCGTGTCACAACCTCGAGGAGAAGATCGCCTTCTACGAGTCGACGTTCGGCCTCGTCGTGGTGAGCCGCGAGGTCAACGAGGCGCAGGGGGTCCGCGAGGCCATGCTCCACGTGGCCGACGGCGAGGGCGGCACGAGCTACGTGCAGCTGCTCGAACCGCTGAGCCCCGAGACGGCCGTCGGCAAGTTCCTGGCCAAGCGCGGCGAGGGCGTACACCACATCGGTTACGGAGTGGAGGACGTCAGCAAGGCAATGGCGGAAATCGCCGCAAATGGTGTCAGGTTGATTGACGAACGCCCACGTCATGGCTCTATGGGTGCCGCAATCGCGTTTCTCCACCCCAAGGATGTGGGAGGAGTGCTGACAGAGCTGGTCGAGGCTCCGAGGCAGTAATGGAACGTAAGAAAGGTTCATACGTAACAAGTCGCGCAGAAAGTCCGTGGAGGCCTCCAACGGCGCACGCTCGGAGTACGCTGGCCTTCCACCGGACGTGGATCCCACCCTATTGGGCTCCTCGCCTCGGATGTCCCAAACCCCCCGTCCGGCCCGTGTAGCCGTCTCGACAACCCAGGATCGAGCCTCATGCAGTCCGACATCGATGCCCAGCTCAACAATTTCTTCGAAGACGCCCCCTCCCGGGAATTCGACGTGGTGCTTCGCGGCTATGACCGGCACCAGGTCCACGACCACTTGAAGCAGCTCGACACCGATTTGCGGCAGGCACGCGAGCAGGTCGGCTCGCTTCAGCGCGAGTTGTCCGACTCGCAGCGTCAGCTGCAGGAGCAGGAGCGTCCGACCTACTCGGGCCTCGGCGCCCGGATCGAGCAGCTCCTTCGTCTCGCGGAAGAGCAGGCCACCGAACTGGTGCAGGCGGCGCGGTCGGAGGCCAACGAGATCAAGGCCGCCGCCAAGGTCGACGCCGCCGACACCCGGGCCGCCGCCGAGAACGAGGCCGCCGAGAAGCGGGCGCTCGCGACGCGTGAGGCCGACGAGATGCGCACGGCCGCCGAGCGCGACGCCGAGGAGATCCGGGGCACGGCCAAGCGTGAGGCCGACGAGCTGACCAACACCACCGAGCGCGAGGTCGCCAAGCAGCGCGCCACGGCCGACCACGAGGTCGCCGAGAAGCGCGCCGACGCCGAGCGTGAGATCGCCAAGCTGCGCACCACCACCGAGCGTGAGGTCGCCCAGCTGCGCGCCAGCACCAAGCGCGAGCGCGACGAGATCCTCACCACCGCCAAGCGCCAGGCCGACGAGATGCGCGCCCAGGCCCAGCGGGTGCTCGAGGAGTCCGAGGCCAAGCGCGCCCAGGACGAGGCCGAGTTCGAGATCCAGCTCGCCAGCCGCCGCGAGGAGGCCGAGCGCCAGGAGGCCGAGCGCCACGCCACCGCGCAGGCCAACACCCAGAAGCTGGTCGCCGAGGCCGAGCAGCGCGCCGCCACCGCCGAGCAGCGCGCCACCAAGGCCACCCAGCAGGCCGAGCAGACCCGGCGCGAGGCCGACACCCACGCCAAGCAGCTGCTCGCCAACGCCCGCAAGAACGCCGACCAGCTGGTCGCCGAGGCCAAGACGAGCGCCGAGTCGATAACGACCGACGCCAAGAACGAGGCCGAGCGCACCCGCACCGCGATGCAGCGCCAGGTCGACGAGCTGACCCGTCAGCGCGACAGCATCACCAGCCACCTCGCCCAGCTGCGTCAGCTGCTCGGCGGCGCCGCCCTCCCGGGCATGGAGCCGGAGCCCGCGCCCGTCGTGGCCGCCCCGGTCAAGCCCGCCCTGTCGGCGGCCCCGCCGGTCGAGCACAAGCCCGTGCCGAAGCCGGCCGAGCCCGTTGCGGCCGCCAAGGCCGACGACGACGCGGAGTGGTGGCAGGAGTAACCACTCGGCATCGACTCGGGGCGAACGGCTGCAGGACATGAGAAGGGCCCGGCGGATTTCCGCCGGGCCTTTTCTCGTCGGTACGACCGGGCGGCGCGGCCGCTTGGCGCCGGCTGCGGCGGGCACCGTCAACGGCGGTCGGCGCCGGCCGGGCGGAGCCGTAACGGAAGACCTAGATCCAGCCCTTGCGCGCGGCCTGCACCCCCGCCTGGAAGCGGCCCGTCGCGCCCAGCCTGCTCAGGAGGGTGGCGATGCGGCGGCGCAGGGTGCGCTCGGACATGCCGAGCTGGCGGAGGATCGCCTCGTCCTTCATGCCGACCGCGAGCAGTTCGAGGATCTGCTGGTCGACGCCGTCGATCGCGCCCGTGCCGTTGCCCCACACCGGGGACGCCTCGCGCCACAGGGTCTCGAAGAGGGCGACCAGGGCGTTGGTCAGGGCGCTGCGTCCGACCACGACCGAGGTGAACCGGACCCCTTCCTCCCGGTCGGTGAGCGGCAGCAGGGCGGTGGAGCGGTCGACCAGGATGAGCTTGATGGGCACCTCGGCCAGGATCCGGGCCTGCTCCCCCACCGCCGTCACCTGGCGGATCTCGTCGAGCTTCTTGGGAATGTCGAGCACCAGCGAGGAGTAGAGCGCCCGCACCCGCACGCCGCGGGCGAGCGCGGCCGACTCGGCGGCGATCGACGTGCCGCTGGTGGCGTAGGGCGGGGTGTCGATGGCGAGGATCTCCTCCTGCGCCTGCGCGAGCAGTTCGGCGACCTTGCGCCCGGCGGCCGCGGCCCCTTCGACGACCTCGATGACCCGCCCGGGATCGGCCCGCAGCAGGCCCTCCTGGAAGTCGGTGGCCAGTTCGTCGGCCTCGACGGCGAGCCGGTCGAGTTCGGCCCGGCGGCGCCTGATCGCCGACCCGATGGCCATGCGGGGATCGGCGGGGCGGAACCCCGAGAGGGGGTCGGACTCCATGAGGCCGGTCTCCTGCAGACGCGCCAGCGCGGCCCCGACGGTCTCGGGGGAGGACTCCAGGCGGCGCGCCGCCTCGTCCGGCGTGATCTTCGGATCACGCAGGAGGAGCCGGTAGAGGCGCTCTTCGAGGGAGCTCAGGCCGATGGCTTCCCACATGGGACAACCTTGGCAGATTCCGGTCACTGACCGGTACCGGCCACCGCATTTCGCGCATTCCGCGCGGATTTCGCGTCATCGTTGAAGCGTCTTCAGACCGGTGGCGCCGGTCCTAGAGGGAGGAAGACAGGTTCGGCCGGCGTTGAGGGAGGCGCCGGCCGTTCTTTTTATCGGCGGGCGCCGGGCCTCACATGGGCGCGTCGACCACCGCGTAGACGACCTTGCCGCCGGTCACGGGCCAGCGGTAGCCCCAGCGCCGGGTCAGCACCCCGACGAGCATGAGCCCCCGGCCGCCGATGTCGTCGGGGCCCGGTTCGAGCAGGCGCGGCGGCAGGCGCTCGCCGTCCCAGACCTCCACGACGACCGCGTCGCCGGCCCGGTAGACGCCCAAGCCGACCTGGCCGCCGGGCTCGCTCACCTTCACCGCGTTGGAGATCAGTTCGGCCGTGACCAGCTCGGTCGTCTCGGCCAGGTCGTCGAGGCCCCAGTCGGCGAGCAGGGCGCGGACCCGGTCGCGGGCCAGGGCGGCCGATCTCGGTTGCGCGGGGAACAGTTCGTATCGCGTCGCGACTTCGAGTGCCATGTGCGCATACCGCCCGCCCGTCGTAAGCCTCGTTCTACGACATTTGCCTCGAGAATTACATTCCGCCGCTTGCCATATGCCTGAGCGTAAGCATCCCTACACTCGGGGTCAGCGTCCATTCACCGGCTGTCCAGTCGTGTCCGGTCAAGGACAGGACAGCGTTCCCCCCTGAGGGCAGGGAGCCGTGCGCACTATGGAGTCATTCGGGGAGGCGCTTCGCCGCCTGAGAGGCGACCTCTCCATTCGTGGCCTCGCCCGCCGGGCCAACTGTTCTCCCAGTTACATTTCCGCGCTCGAATTCGGGAAGAACATCCCGAGTTCATCTGTGGTGTCGGCATTGGACGCCGCACTGGGAGCCGGCGGTGAACTGATCAGGCTGCACGACATGGAGGTGGGTCCGACGGAACGACGAGAGGCGCTCGGCCTGATCGGAATCGTGCTGGGGGGCGCGTCCGGGGCCCTTCCGGCGACCGACGGGCTGGAACGGATCCGGATGCTGGTCGAACGCCGTCTGGGCGGCCCCGACCTGGGGTTCTGGGAAGAGGTCGCGTGGGAACACGCCCACGGCGTCGGCGCCCACCCGGCCACCGACGGAATAGGGCGTCTGTCGGCCGACGTCCTGGCGCTGGAGACGGCGCTGACCCACGTCAAGGGCACCCCGCCCGCCTGGGCCCGGGTGCGCACCCGGCTGCTCTACCTGCTGGCCTACGCGCTCGGCTCGGCCGGGCGGGAGCACGAGTCGCGGCACTGGTGGGCCGCCGCCCGCCGCGCCGCCGTCGACGCCGGCGACGACATGCGCAGGTTCGTCGCCGCGCAGGAGGCCATCCAGGCCCTGTACGAGAAGCGGCCCCTCACCCTGGTGCTCTCGCGGGCCGGAGAGGCTCTCGCCGACGACCGGCCGTCGGTGGCGAGAGCCCGCGCCCTGGGCGCGCGGGCGCACGCGAACGTGCTGCTGGGCGACCTCGCGGCGGCCTACGCCGACCTCGACGAGCAGGCCCGGGTCTTCGACCGCTTGCCCGCCGACGTGACCGGCGACGCCGCCTCGGCCGAGGGCTGGCCGGTCACCCGCCTGCTGCACAGCCGCTCCCTCGTCTACACCCTGGCCGGCCACCCCGGCGCCGCCGACGCCCAGGCCGAGGCCGTCGCGGCCTACCCTTCGGGCGTGATCAGGCCGGTCGCCCAGATCAGGCTGCACGAGGCGATGTCGGCGGTACGCGGCGGCGAGGTCGAGGCCGGCCTCGCCCACGCGGAGCGGGCACTGGCCGTCGCGCAATCTGCCGGATATTCCCACTATGTGGGGCAACTGGCGACTATGGTCGCGGATCAGGCCCCCGCCGGACACGAGGCACTGCACTCCTTCCGCGACCGGGTCGCCGGCTTACGCGGAGGCATCTCGTGAACGTCATCTTCACCCACCTGACCGGCCCCGACGCGGCCGTCGTCGTCGACGACGACTACACCGCCGTCTACACCCTCATCAGGGCCGAACCCCCGTACAACTCGGGCCCCCTCTACCACCCCGACCGCTATCGCGACCGCACCGGCAACCAGCTCGACCGGCCCGGATTCACGCTCGTCGCGGTCGAAGACGGACAGACACTCGCCGGATTCGCGTTCGGTTTCACCATGCCCGCGGGGCGCTGGTGGGGCGGCGACACGACACCGGGCCCGCCGGAGGTCGTCGCGGCCGACAAGTTCGCGGTCATCGAACTGAACCTGCGGGTGGAATATCGCGGCCGGGGAATCGGCCGACGCCTCCTCGCCGAACTGCTCGACGGGCGCACGGAGCCTTACGCGACGTTGTTGTCGCTGCCCGAGGCGGCCGCCCACGACATCTACGAGCACTGGGGCTGGAAGGTGGCGGGCACCTGCCGCCCGGCCCCCGACACGATGCTGGCCGACGTCATGGTCCTGAGACGCTGAACGGGATCTGCTCGGCGACCACTTTCCGCCAGTGGGCGTCGACGATGGCGCCGGGCTCGACCGCGATGTCGCCGTAGGGGGTGGCGATCAGGTGGTGGCCGTCGGCCCGCATCACGGCGAGCACGTATTCGTGCCCGACAGTGAGGAGGGCGTCGTCCTCGACCAGTTTCAGGGTGTTGGAGAAGGGTTCGTAACCGCCTCGCTGGCCGACGGTGACCATGGCCGGAAGGTCGCCCTTGTAGTCGGCGAGCACTTCGACCGTCCACAGCGTCACTGGCATGTCGGCAATGATCTGCCCCTCTCTGGCCACCACCCGGCCGCGGAAGACGTGGTCGGCGATTCCGGCGAGCCGCCGCTGGTCGCGGCCGTCGACGACGTACCTCGGCTGGATCTCCTGGACGTGGAACGGACGCAGCACCGCCACCGCGCCCACGCACAGGCCCCCGACGACCACTCCGGCGGCGAAGGAGCCGAACCTCACGACAGGTCGGTGAGGAAGGACGTCACGGCGCGGTTGAAGGTCTCCGGAGTTTCGATCGCCGACAGGTGGCCCGCGTTGCCGATCACCACCAGACGGGCGTCGGGGATCGCCTTGGTCATGGCCTCGACCTCGGCGGTGGGGATGATCTGGTCTTCGTCGCCCGCGATGACCAGGGCCGGGACCGTCAGGCCGCGCAGAGTGTCGAAGGAGTCGGGGCGGGCGGCCATCGCGCGCTGGGCCCAGGCCGCCGCCTGTGCCGGGGCGGCGCCGACGAGGCCGCGGACCCGGCCGACGACCATGGCGCGGCGCTCCAGCGACGTCGCGCCCAGCAGGTTGGGCACCGTGTCGAGGAGGTCGCCGCCGTCGAGGAGGCGGCGGGCGACCGTCTCGCGGTTGGCGGCGGCCTCCGGGGTGTCGGGAGCGGCCTTGGTGTTGGCCAGGATCACCCCGGCGAGGCGCGACGGGTGGCGGCGGGCCAGGGCCATCGTCACGTAGCCGCCCATCGACAGGCCGCCGACGACGGCCTTCTCCAAGCCAAAGGTGTCGAGGAGTTCGGCCACGTCGTCGGCCATGGCGTCGAGCGACGGTTCGTCGTCGCCGAGCCGGGAGCCGCCGAAGCCGCGCAGGTCGGGCGTGACGACCTGGCAGCCGGCGGCCAGGCCGCCGCGCTGGGCCAGCCACATGGCCGACGACAGCGGGAAGGCGTGCAGCAGCACGAGGGGGAGGCCCGTTCCGGCCGTCCGGGTGTACAACTTCACGTCGTCACGGTACTTCGGTGGCGAGGGGCGCCGCCGCCGGGTTGAGCCTCTCGACGATGTGGTTCAGCACGATCCGGACGTACGGCTCGCCCACCCACAGGTGTTTGGCGCCGTCGACGCCGACGACCTCGGCCTGCGGCACCCGCTTGAAGCGGTCGGCCGCCTCGGCGGGGCGCAGGTAGTCGTCGAACTCGGGCACCAGGGCGACCAGCGGCCGGCCGAACTCGGCCCAGGCGTCGAGGTCGGCGTCGCCGGCCCGCTTGAGCGGCGGCGACAGCAGGATCGCGCCCTCGACCAGCGGGTCGCGGCCCCAGCGCAGCGCCAGTTCGGTGCCGAACGACCAGCCGAGCAACCACGGCCGGGGCAGGTCGTTGAACTCGGCGTACTCCAGCGCGGCGGCGACGTCGAGCCGCTCCCCCACGCCGTCTTCGAACTCGCCCTGGGAGGCGCCGCGCTCCGAAGAGGTGCCGCGGGTGTTGAACCGCAACACCGCGATGTCGGCGAGGGCAGGCAGCCGGAACGACGCCTTGCGCAGCACGTGGCTGTCCATCATGCCGCCGTGGGTCGGCAGCGGGTGGAGGCAGATCAGCGTGGCGACCGGCGGCGCGCTCTCGGGCAGCGCCAGCTCACCGACCAGGGTCAGCTCGTCGGCGGTCTGCAGCTCGATGTCGGTGCGGCGGGCCGGCAGCACCGTCGACGCCCGGATCTCCACTGTGGTCGTCTCCTTCTCAGTAGCGGGTGCGGCCGGGGCCGCGGTTGAGGCGGTTGCGCCAGCAGGCGGTGTGCCAGTGACGGCGCTCCTCCTCGCCGCCGGCCCAATGGGGCCAGCTCACGATGTGGGGCATGCCCGGGCGGATCGACTGGTCGCAGCCCGGGCAGCGGTAGGGCCGGTCGGCGGAACCGCCGGTGACCGTGCGCACCACCCAGTCGCCATCGGCCGCCTCTTCGACGCGGTCGATCCCGGCAGGGCGGATCGGCCCTTTGGGGGACTCGTCGGCGCGGCGGGCGCGGCGGGGGCTCATACGTCCTATTCTTCCAGCTCGGGAAAACTGTCGAGCGAGCGCATCCGCAGGGCCGCGATGGTCTCGAACGGCCCCGACCGATAGCCGCAGCCGAGCTTCATGGCCTCGTCGATGTCGTCGTGGGAGGCGTAGCCGCTGTTCGCCATCTCGATGGCGTCGACCAGATAGGGCCGCAGTAGCACCATGGCGTCGAAGCCCTCCTCGGTGCCCGGTTTCCCGTCGTAGAAGCCGCCGCCCGTCTTGCGGCCCAGGCGGCCCTGCTCGACGAGCTTCCTGAGCGACCGCGCGGGCTCGTGACGAGGGTCGCCGCCGTCGCGGTACAGCACGCCGCAGATCTCGTACGCCGTGTCGAGCCCGATCAGGTCGAGCAGGGCGAAGGGCCCCATCGGCAGCCCGGCCTGGACGACCATCGCGGTGTCGATCGCCTCCTTGGAGGCCACCCCCTGGTCGAGCAGCTGACAGGCGTGGTTGAGGTAGCCGAGCAGCAGCCGGTTGACCACGAAACCGGGCTGGTCGCCGACGACCACCGGGCGTTTGCCGATCCGGCGGGCGAGGTCGGCGACCTCGCCGGTGACGGTGCTGTGGGGCGTGCCTACGACCTCGACCAGCCGCATGACCGGCGCGGGGTTGAAGAAGTGCAGGCCCACCACCCGCGACGGCCGGCCGGTCGCGGCCGCGAGCTCGGTGACCGGCAACGAGGAGGTGTTGGTGGCCAGGATCGCCGACGGCTCGCAGATCCGGTCGAGGTCGGCGAACAGCGGCAGCTTGAGCTCGATGAGCTCGGGGATCGCCTCGACGACCAGGTCGGCCCCGGCGAAGGCGGCCCGGTCGGTCGACAGGGTGACGCGCCCGAGGATCGCCTCCCGCTCCTCGGCGGTGAGCCGGCCCTTGGCGACGGCCTTCCCGGTCGAGCTCTCCAGGTGCCCGCGCCCCCGCGCCAGCGCCGCCTCGTCGGCCTCCACGCCGACGACCGCGAGCCCCGCGCGGGCGAACACCTCGGCGATGCCCGCCCCCATCGTGCCGAGCCCGGCCACGCCAACCGTCTCCACGAGACCACCTCCGGCTCCGAGTCTCCCAGAGCCGCGTTCGCCGGTAAGGTTCGGGCATGCGGCTGGTCATCGCGCGATGCAGCGTGGATTACGTGGGACGGTTGACGGCACACCTGCCGATGGCGCCCAGGCTCATCCTCATCAAGGCCGACGGCAGCGTGTCGATCCACTGCGACGACCGCGCCTTCAAGCCCCTGAACTGGATGAACCCGCCTTGCAAGATCCGCGAGGACGAGGGCCTCTGGACGGTCACCCACAGCAAGACCGGCGAGAAGCTGATCCTCACGATGGACGAGATCATGCACGACTCCAAGCACGAGCTCGGCGTCGACCCCGGCCTGCAGAAAGACGGCGTGGAGGCCCACCTGCAGGAGCTCCTCGCCGAGCACATCACCACCCTGGGCGCGGGCTACACGCTGGTCCGGCGTGAATACATGACCGCGATCGGCCCGGTCGACATCCTCTGCCGCGACCAGAGCGGCGCGACGGTCGCCGTCGAGATCAAGCGCCGGGGCGAGATCGACGGCGTCGAGCAGCTCACCCGCTACCTCGAACTGCTCAACCGCGATCCCCTGCTCGCGCCGGTACGCGGCGTCTTCGCCGCCCAGGAGATCAAGCCCCAGGCCAAGGTGCTGGCCATGGACCGGGGCATCGACTGCGTGACCCTCGACTACGACGGCCTGCGCGGCATCGAGCCCGAGAACCCCACGCTCTTCTGACGCCTCAGCCCGAGCGGTCGCGCAGGGTGGCGACGCCGGGGCCGTCGAGGTCGTCGAGGAAGGCCGCGCGGCCGGTCATGGCCATGATGAGCGCCAGGGTCGGCCCGGTGACGAGCGCGCCCGAGCCGGTGGCGAAGCCGCCGTCGTCCGCCTGCAACCGCAGGCCGCCGATGCGTCCCTTGGCCTCGACGACCATGTCGCTGCCCGCGTAGTAGTCGGCCACCAGCGTCAGGGTCGCGATCGGGCTCTCATGGCCGAGGCCGAGGGGGCGGCGGATGTCGGCGCCGTGCACGATCGCCTCCCCCAGCACCGCCTCGACCGGGATCGGCGCCTTGACGGTGCTGGTCACCACCCGGCGGAACCGGTCGAGCGTCTCCTGCGGTGAGGCGCCGAGCTGCTGGGCCAGCCGGTAGGCGACCATCGCGTCGAAGTCGAACCGCTTGCGGAGCACCCCGGCCATCCACCGGACCGGGCCGAGGCTCGCCCCGGCGGTGAGGTGGGCGAGCACCTCGCGTACGGTCAGGCCGGCGCACAACGACGGGGTCGCCCAGCGGGCGTCGTCGAGGCCGGCGAGATCGCCGGCGAGGGCGGCCCGCTCCGCGTGCACCAGTGGCCAGATCTCCGACTTCGTCACCCCGCCACCCTAGATGTCCATCGTTCGGAGGACATCCCGGTCGACCGGGAGGAGGTCCCCGGGACGCGGCGATTCGCCGACGCTTTACCCATGACGACAACGATCCACGTTCGCGGCCTGACCAAGCGTTACGGTGAGGTCCAGGCCGTCGGGGGCCTGGACCTCGACATACACACCGGCGAGGTGTTCGCCATCCTCGGCCCCAACGGCGCCGGGAAGTCCACCACGGTCGAGATCCTCGAGGGTTACCGCAAGCGCGACGCCGGCGAGGTCTCCGTCCTCGGCGTCGACCCGGGGCAGGCGACGACGGCGTGGCGGGCCCGGGTCGGCATCGTGCTGCAGACCGCCAACGACGCCGCCGAGCTCACCGTCCGCGAGACGGTCCGCCACTTCGCCCGCTACTACCCCGACAGCAAGGACCCCGACGAGGTCATCGACAAGGTCGGGCTGAGCGAGAAGGCCGGCGCCCGGATCCGCCAGCTCTCCGGCGGCCAGCGCCGGAGGGTGGACGTCGCCCTCGGCATCGTCGGCCGCCCCGAGCTGCTCTTCCTCGACGAGCCCACGACCGGCTTCGACCCGGAGGCCCGCCGGCAGTTCTGGGACCTCATCAGGTCGTTGTCCGCCGAGGGCACCACGATCGTGCTGACCACCCACTACCTCGACGAGGCCGAGGCGCTCGCCGACCGCGTGGCGGTCATCGCGAAGGGGCGCATCGTGGCCGAGGGCACCCCCGGCACGCTGGGCGGGCGCGCCACCGCGAGCGCCCGGGTCACCTGGGCGGACGGGCACGCCGAGACCGACACCCCCACCGCGCTGGTGCGCACCCTCGCCGACAAGTACGACGGCGAGATCCCGGGCCTGCAGGTCGTGCGGCCCTCACTCGAAGACATCTACCTGGACCTGATCGGGGACGCCCAGTGACCGCCACCCTGACCATCGGCCTCGCCCGCGCGTCGCTGGAGACCAAGCTCTTCTTCCGCCAGCGCGACGCCGTCATCTTCACCTTCTCCTTCCCGATCATCCTGCTGGTCCTGTTCGGCTCGATCTTCGAAGGCGACCTGGAGGGCACCGGCATCACGGTCGCCCAGCTCTACTCGGCCGGCCTGATCGGCGCCGGCGTGATGGGCGTGGCGTTCCAGAACCTCGCGATCGGCATCGCCATCGACCGCGACGACGGCACGCTGAAGCGCCTGGCCGGCACCCCGATGCCGCGCGCGGCCTACTTCGTGGGCAAGCTGGTCAGCTCGCTGGTGCTCTCGGCGATCGAGGTGGCGCTGCTGCTGGCGGTCGCGGTGCTGCTGTTCGACCTCGAACTTCCCACCGATGTCACCCGATGGGCGACACTGGTCTGGGTGCTCACGCTCGGCCTGGCGGGCGCGGCTCTCCTGGGCATCGCGGTCAGCAGCCTGCCCCGCAACGCCAAGAGCGCCGCCGCCGTGGTCTCCATGCCCTACGTGCTGCTCCAGTTCATCTCCGGTGTCTACATCCCCTTCACGGAGCTTCCCTCATGGCTGAACGACGTCGCGGCGCTCTTCCCGCTGAAGTGGATGTGCCAGGGCCTGCGGTCGGTGTTCCTGGGCGACGCGGGGGCGGCCCTGGAGCTGACGGGGTCGTACGAGCTGCCGAAGGTGGCGCTGGTGCTGGGGCTGTGGCTGGTCGGCGGGCTGGTGCTCTGCCTGGCGACGTTCCGGTGGACCAACCGCGGCGAAAGCTGAGGGCCTTCATGGGCAGGCGGCCCGAGGTGCGGGCCGCCTTCCCCGAGGAGACCAACGCGTGGGAGTCGTTCCGGGGCTGGGAGATCCTCTTCGGCCTGGCCTGGACGACGGCCGTGCTCTTCGTCGTGTACGACGAGGAGGCCACCCCCGTGAAGCGGGCCGTCACCATCGGGCTGATGCTCCTGTGCGCGGCGGCCTACCTCCTCATGGGCCGGAGCCTGATCATCGGCGACCAGGAGGACAGCCCCCGGGCGATCCTCTACGTCGCCCTGCTCTGCCTGGCGTTCATCCCGGCGACGCTGATCGTGCCGAACGCGTCGTTCGGGTTGTTCACCCTGTGCCCGCAGGTGTTCATGCTGCTCAGCGGCCGGCTGGCGGCCGCGACGGTGGTGCTGCTCAACGTGTCGCCCGTGGCGTGGTTCATCGGGCAGACCGATCTGGAGTTCCCCGACCTGGTCCGGTTCACCGGCACCACCCTGATCGCGCTGACCTTCTCGCTGGTGTTCGGGCCGTGGATAACCCGCATCATCCGCCAGAGCGCCGAGCGGGCCGACCTGATCAGGCAGCTGGAGGCGAGCGAGGCCGAGGTGACGCGGCTCTCCGTCGAGAAGGGCGCGCTGGCCGAGCGCGAGCGGCTCGCCGGGGAGATCCACGACACGATCGCCCAGGGGTTCACCAGCATCATCATGCTGATCCAGGCCGCCCAGTCCGGGCGCGATCCGGCGCGGCACCTCCATCTGGCCGTACAGACGGCCCGGGAGAACCTGGCCGAGGCCCGCGCGCTGGTCGCGGCGCTCAGCCCGGCGCCGCTCGACGGCTCGACCCTCGACGACGCGCTGCGGCGGCTCTCGCTGCGGCTGGCCGAGGAGCTCGGCGTCGCGGTGGCGCACTCGGTCGAGGGCGAGTCGCGCAAGCTGCCGCCGAGCAGCGAGGTGGTGCTGATCCGGACCACCCAGGAGGCGCTGGCCAACGTCCGCAAGCACGCCGGGGCCTCCTCGGTCCGGGTGACGCTCGGCTATGGCCGTAATGACGTCACTTTGACCGTCGCGGACGACGGCGTCGGCTTCGACCCCGCCGCCGGAACCGGGTTCGGGCTGCGCGGGATGCGCGCCAGAATCGAACAGCAGGGCGGCCGCCTCGACCTCGTGAGCGCGCCCGGCGAAGGGGCCACGGTCCACGTGACCCTGCCGATGGGAGAGAGATGATCCGGCTCATGATCGTGGACGATCACCCGGTGGTCCGCGAGGGCCTGCGCGGGATGATCGACGGCAACGAGGGCATCACCGTGGTCGGCGAGGCCGGCTCGGGCGACGAGGCGGTCGTCCGGGCCCGCGAACTCACGCCCGACGTGGTGCTGATGGACCTGCGCATGCCCGGCGGCGACGGCGTGGGCGCGACCAGCCGGATCCTCGCGGGGCAACCGGGCGCCCGGGTCATCGTGCTGACCACGTACGAGACCGACCAGGACATCGTGCGGGCGGTCGAGGCGGGCGCGGCCGGCTATCTGCTGAAGGACACCTCGCGGGCCGACCTGCTGGGCGCGATCAAGGCGGCGGCGCGCGGCGAGACGGTGCTCTCCCCCAGTGTGGCGACCCGGCTGGTCACCCGAATGAGGGCGCCCGTAATCGAGTCGCTGTCACCCCGGGAGACCGAGGTACTGTCTTTGGTGGCGCGCGGGCTGACCAACGCGGAAATCGGGCGGGAGTTGTTCATCAGCGAGACGACCGTGAAGACCCACCTGCTGCGGGTGTTCGGGAAGCTGGGCGTCTCCGATCGCACCGCCGCCGTCACCACCGCGCTCAACCGCGGTCTGCTTTAGTGACATCCGATAACCAACTTGCATAAAAGAAGCTAATTTCCCGATACTTCCGTTAAAAAGATCTTGCGTCCATAATGGTGCCTTCTGGGGGGCCAGGACGGCGAGGTGAAACGGTGACGGGACGAGAATATCGGGGGATGTCGGCGGCCGAACGGGTCGCCGACCGCCGGGAGCGGCTCATCAGCGCCGCTTACGGCCTGTTCGCCAATCCCGGCTTCCACGCGACGACCATCGAACGGCTCTGCTCGACCGCGCACATCTCCAACCGCGCGTTCTACGAGTGCTTCGCGGGCCGCGAGGAGCTGATGCGCGCCGTCTACGAACGCTGCGTCGACGACACCCTCAACGCGGTGGGCGCCGCCATAGAGGACGCCCCGCCCACCCTCGAAGGGCGCATCGTCGCCGGGATAACGGAGTACGTGCGCTTCGTGACGCTCGACGTCCGCCGCGCCCGCATCATGCACTTAGAGGTGCGCCGCGCCGGCGACGTCCTGTCGGGGTCGCGGCAGAAGGCGGTCGCCGGGTTCACCCACATGATCGAGAGCTCGCTGAAGGGGCTGCAGGAAGAGCTGCCCGCCGAGCTCCACCTGCTCGCGCTGGCCTTGATAGGGGCGCTCACCGAGTTGCTCATCGAGTGGGTGCTGTCGGACGACCGGCCGGAGAAGGATCTGCTGGTCGCCACCGCCGTGCACGTGTTCCGGCGGTCGTTCCAGAGCTGATCGCACATCCGCGGCCCCTGGCCCCGACAGGCCAGGGGCCGCAAATATGTGAACACCGGGACCGGCGCCCCGGAGCGGGCGAAACGAGATCGCGTTCCGTAGTCACACCATGACACAGAAAGCCGTCACGAGCCCGGAACGACCCGTCAGATCCAGCCCATGTCCTGAGCCGTCCGGATCGCCCCGATGCGGTTGACCGCGCCCAGCTTGGCGATCGCGTTGGACAGGTAGTTGCGCACCGTGCCCTCGCTGAGGTGCAGGGACGCGGCGATCTCGCCGACCGAGGCCCCCGAGGCGGCCAGCGCGAGGGCGTCGCGTTCGCGGTCGGTCAGCGGCGACTCCCCGGCCATCATCGCCGAGGCGGCCATCTCGGGGTCGAGGTAACGGCCGCCGGCGTGCACCTTGCGGATGGCGGCGGCCAGTTCGTCGGCGGAGGCGTCCTTCGGGACGAAGCCGCGCACCCCCGCCGCCAGCGCGCGGCGCAGGTAGCCGGGACGGCCGAAGCTGGTGAGGATCAGCATCGCCTGACCGGGCATCGACTCGGCGACGCTCAGACCGTCGAGGCCGGGCATCTCGACGTCGAGCACCAGCACGTCGGGCGCGTGCTCGGCCACGGCGGGCCCCACCAGGTCGCCCCTGCCGACCTGCACCACGACGGTGATGTCAGGCTCCAGGTCGAGCAGGGTGGCGATGGCCTGCCTGATGAGGTGCTGATCGTCGGCCAGCAGGACCCTGATCACGACCGGCCCGCCAGCACCGGTTCGCGCGCCGCCGGGGCGGCCGCCCGCAACACGAAGCCGCCCTTCCGGTCGGGCTCGGCCGTCAGCTTCCCGCCGACCGCGCCGAGCCGCTCGGCCAGCCCCGCCAGGCCACTGCCCTCGCCGTTCTTGACGGCGTCCTTCTGGACGCCGTTGTTGCGCACCTCGAGGATCGTCTCCTCCGGCGTGAGCCGCAGGGTGATCTCGCAGGTGGTGGCGGTGCTGTGGCGCAACACGTTGGTGACGGCCTCGCGGACCACCCAGGCGAACACCGGGGCGGTGTCGCCGGGGGCCTCGCGGTAGGGCAGCTTGAGGTCGCAGGCGATGCCGGCCGCCTCCAGCACCCCCCGCACGCTGGCCAGCTCGGCCGTCAGGTCGAGCTGGCGGTAGCCCTTGACGGCCTCGCGCAGCTCGCGCAGGGCGGTGCGGGCCAGGCCGCGCACCTCGGCCATCTCGGCGCTCGCCGGGGTGTCGCCGCCGAGCCGGACGGCCAGTTCGCTCTTGACCGCGATGGCCGAGAGCTGGTGGCCGACCAGGTCGTGGAGGTCGCGGGCGAACCGCAGGCGCTCCTCGGCGACCGCCAGGCGGGCCTGCGCCTCCCGGCCCTCGTGGGCCTCCTCGGCGATGCGCCAGATCCACACCCACAGGCGGTTGGCCCAGGGCAGCGTCGCGCACATCAGCGCGGTGTAAGCGAAGGAGCCCACGAGGATCCCGGCCTGGGTGGCCGGGTCGGCCTCGGCCGTGAACTGGAGCATCTGGTAGCCGTTGAGCGGCGCCATCACCACCAGGGTGGCGACCGACAGGATCCAGGCGGTGCGCACCCGCACCCCGATCGCGGCGACCGACAACCAGGCGAAGGCCACGAACGACCACGAGGTCGGGGCGCCGGTGCCGATCACCGCCACCGCCAGCGCGATGACGGCCCCGGCGATCAGCTCACGCTGGGCGTAGCGCCGGTCGAGGATGGCCTTGGTGACGCGGAGGAACAACACGCTGAACACGACCACGAGGGCGAGCGAGGGGCCGAGCCGCCACCAGTCGAACGGCCCGTTCTCCTGCCCGCTGACCAGGCCGAGCGCGACGACGAACCAGACCAGCCCAAGAGTCGTGTTGAGCGTCCACCGGACGACCCGTCGGACTCTTTTGATCGCTTTGTCCATCATCGCCTGCCCATCTTAGGTGGGTCACTTCGTGCGAAGAACCTCGGAGACCTTCAGCCGCCTGCCGGTACGCAGCACCGCGCGCTCGTAGATGCGCCCGCCCACCATCAGCGTGGCCGCCACCGCGACGACCATCAAGCCGCCCGACAGCAGCACCTCCCAGAGGGCCACCTCCGAGGCGGCCACCCGCACCGGCATGATCATCGAGGAGAACGGCGGCACGAACGAGAGGATCTCGGCCACCGGGTGGTCGGGGCTGGCGGAGGCGAAGAACGACACCCCGTACGAGATCAGGAACAACATCATCATCGGCTGCAGCACGTTGCCGACCTCCTCCTGGCGCGACACCAGCGAGGCGAGCGACCCGGCGAGGGCGGCGAAGAAGGCGTAACCGAGGATCCACCAGGCCACCGCGCTCACCACGATCCCGGCCATGCCGGGCGGGAAGTCGGTGGCGAACCCGGACAGGAACGCCCCGACGAGCCCGGCGGCCACCACCGCCGTGAGGTTGATGAAGCCGACGACCCCGAGCCCGAAGATCTTGCCGCCGAGCAACTGCCAGGGCCGGATCGAGATGAGCAGGATCTCGACGATTCGGCTGCCCTTCTCCTCGACGACGCCCATGGCGACCACCATGACCGAGCTCATGATCATGAAGAACAGGAGCAGCACCACCACGGTCGCGATGCCCTGCCGCGCCGACTCGTAGCGGGTGTCGGCCCCGACCGACTGGACCTGCAGCGGCGTCACGGTCACCCCGGCCGCGCCGATCTGCGCCTCGCGGTTCGCGCTCTGCAGCAGCAGCCCGAGCTCGTCGTCGATCTCGCCGTTGGACAACACCCGCGTGCCGTCGACGAGCGCGACGTCGACGTCGCCGTCGAGGACCGCCGTCGTGGCGGCCGGCTCATCGGGATAGGTCTTCCAGGTGATCTTCGCCTCGGGGGCGAGCGCCTGGACGGCCAGCTCCTGGCCCCCCACCCGGCCGAGGTTGTACTCGTCGGGCCCGCCGAAGAGCTTGGGCGCGAACGCGATGCCGCCGGTGAGCAGCGCCGACACGAGCAGGCTGATCACGAACGCCCGCGTCCTGACCTGGGTGCGGATCTCCCGCCCGGCCACCATCAAAAGGCCGTTCATGCCACTGCCTCCCTGAAGATCTCGACCAGCGTGGGCCGCTCGACGCCGTACGACTCGACGTGCCCGGCTTCGACGGCCCGCCGCAGCACGCTCTGGTCGTCGCCGCCGACGACCGTCAGCACGTCGCGGTCGCCGTCCTTGCTCAACTCGCCCGGCAGGCCGTCGGCCCAGCCCGGCTTGGGGTCGCGGACGACCACCCGGAGCCGCCGCCCCTCGGCGTCGCGCAGCTCCTCGACCGACCCGCTCGCCATCATGCGCCCGCCCGCGACGATCCCGACCGAGTCGCACAACCGCTCGACCAGTTCGAGCTGGTGGCTGGAGAAGATGACCGGAACGCCCCCGCGCGCCCGCTCGTGCAGCACCTCGGCCAGCACGTCGACCGCGATCGGGTCGAGCCCCGAGAACGGCTCGTCGAGGATGAGCAGCTCCGGGTCGTGGATGAGGGCCACGGCCAGCTGGACTCGCTGCTGGTTGCCCAGCGAGAGCGACTCGACGGTGTCGTTGACCCGCTCGGTCAGCCCGAGCCGCCCGATGAGCGCGTCACGCGCCTTGCCGACCGCCCCGGCGTCGATCCCGTGGAGCCGACCGAAGTAGTCGATCTGCTCCCCGACCCGCATCTTCTGGTAGAGCCCGCGCTCCTCCGGCATGTATCCGAAGGTGCGCCGCTCGGCGAACGTCAGCGGACGCCCGTTCCAGAGCACCTCGCCCTCGTCGGCCTGCAGCACCCCCATGACGATGCGCATCGTCGTCGTCTTGCCGGCTCCGTTGGCGCCCACGAAGCCGAACATCTGCCCGGCCGGGACCTCGAAGCTCACCCCGTCGAGGGCGACCTTGCCCGCCCCGAATATCTTGCGCAATCCCCTGATCTCCAACATGGCACCATCCTGGCTTTGTCCGCGCATGACCTGTAGACGTGGAAATCAACGGTCGGCCGGGGATTCCGCAGCCGATCGGGATGACATTTGCCACATGACTACGCTTGGCCGCATGACGCCTGACAGAAACGACCAGCCGGTGGTGCTGTCGAAGATCTACACGAAGACCGGCGACGACGGCACGACCGCCCTCGGCGACATGTCCCGCACCGCGAAGACCGACCCCCGCCTGGCGGCCTACGCCGACGTCGAGGAGGCCAACGCGGCCATCGGCGTCGCCCTCGCCATGGGCAACCCGCCGGAGGAGATCGGGGCGGTGCTACTGCGCGTCCAGAACGAGATGTTCGACGTGGGGGCCGACCTGTGCACGCCGGTCGTGCCCGACCCCGAGTTCCCGCCGCTGCGGGTCGAGGCCTCCTACGTGGAGTGGCTGGAGTCGCAGTGCGACGAGTTCAACGCCCGCCTGAAACCGCTGCGGTCGTTCATCCTGCCGGGGGGCTCACCCGGAACCGCGCTGCTGCACGTGGCCCGCACGGCCGTGAGACGCGCCGAACGCTCGACGTGGGCGGCCTTGGAAGTCCACGACGACATGAACCCGCTGACGGCGACCTACCTGAACCGACTGAGCGACCTGCTGTTCATCCTGTGCCGGGTGTCGTCGGACGGCAACGAGATCCTCTGGAAACCCGGCGGCACCCGCTAGACCGCGTCGAGGTGGGCGCTTGGGGGGGCTGACTCCAGCCAGGCCAGGAAGCCCGTGAGCGCGTCTTCGCTCATCGCCAGGCTGACCGCGCCGGCCTCGACCGTCCAGTAGCCCTCGGGGCCCTCGCCCGCTTCGAGGGGGCGGCGGCGGGAAACGACGAGGCCGCGCCTCGCAATCGCGTGGCGCGGCCTCAGACGGATTCCGGCGAAAGGCACCCAGTGGAGCTCTCCTCCGGCGTAGCGGGCTACTCCGCTCTGCCATTTCCGGGTGCCGGTTCGTACACAACAGACCACCGTTCCCCGGCGGGAGGCCAGGGCGATGACACGAATACAGAACAGGGCAGCGAGCAGAGCCAACCCTATGAGTAGCTCCACCGCTGCCCCTCCTTCTGAAACTCAGACCTCTTCGCCGGCCGCCCGGAGGCGGGCCGCGTTGCGCTTGGCCTCCAGCTGGGCGTCCGCGTCGTCCTGGCTGGACTCGATCGCGGCCTGGGCCCGCTGGAGAGCGTCCTTGGCCGCGGCCACGTCGACCTCGGAACCGAGCTCGGCCGCTTCGGCCAGGACCGACACTTCGTTGGCGGCGACCGAGATGAAGCCCCCGTGTACGGCGGCGACCAGGTCGGCGTTGCCGTCACGCTTGACGCGAAGCACGCCGCCCTCGACGAGAACGCCGATAACGGGCGCGTGATTCGGCATAATACCGATCTCGCCCTCGACGGTCTTGGCAATCACCATGTCGGCTTCGCCAGACCAGATCTCACGCTCCGGTGAGACCACGCCCACCTGCAGCTTTGCCATCTCTTCCCTCCAAGAACACCGGCGCGGCCAGGAGGCCGCGCCGGCGCCGCATGATTAGCGGGTCAGTTCCTTCGCCTTGGCGATGGCCTGCTCGATGCCGCCGACCATGAAGAACGCCTGCTCGGGCAGGTGGTCGTACTCACCGGCGCACAGGCCCTTGAAGGAGGCGATGGTCTCGTCCAGCGGGACGAACTCGCCCGGCTGACCGGTGAACGCCTCGGCGGCGTACATCGGGTGGGACAGGAAACGCTCGATGCGGCGGGCCCGCTGAACGGTGACCTTGTCCTCTTCGGAGAGCTCGTCGATGCCGAGGATGGCGATGATGTCCTGCAGTTCCTTGTACTTCTGCAGGATCCGCTTGGTCTCCTGGGCCACCGCGTAGTGCTCCTCGCCGACCACGGTCGGGTCGAGGATGCGGGAGGTGGAGTCGAGCGGGTCGACCGCCGGGTAGATGCCCTTCTCGGAGATCGGACGGGACAGCACCGTCTGAGCGTCGAGGTGGGCGAACGCGTTGTGCGGGGCCGGGTCGGTGATGTCGTCGGCGGGCACGTAGATCGCCTGCATCGAGGTGATCGAGTGACCGCGCGTCGAGGTGATGCGCTCCTGGAGCACTCCCATCTCGTCGGCCAGCGTCGGCTGGTAACCCACGGCGGAGGGCATGCGGCCGAGCAGCGTGGAGACCTCGGAACCGGCCTGGGTGAAGCGGAAGATGTTGTCGATGAAGAGCAGCACGTCCTGCTTCTGCACGTCGCGGAAGTACTCCGCCATCGTCAGCGCCGACAGCGCCACGCGCAGACGGGTGCCCGGGGGCTCGTCCATCTGGCCGAAGACGAGGGCGGTGTCCTTGAGGACGCCGGCCTCCTCCATTTCGAGCCAGAGGTCGTTGCCCTCACGGGTGCGCTCGCCGACGCCCGCGAAGCACGAGGTGCCCGAGAACTTCAGCGCGACTCGACGGATCATCTCCTGGATCAGAACCGTCTTGCCGACGCCCGCGCCGCCGAACAGGCCGATCTTCCCACCCTTCACGTAGGGGGTGAGGAGGTCGATGACCTTGATGCCGGTGGGCAGCATCTCGGTGCGCGACTCGAGCTGGTCGAAGGCGGGAGAGGGGCGGTGGATGCCCCACTTCTCGGTGACCTTGATGGACGACGTCGGCACGTCGAGCGACTCGCCGAGGGCGTTCCACACGTGGCCCTTGACGACGTCGCCGACCGGCACCGAGATCGGCGCGCCCGAGTCGGACACCGCCGCACCGCGGACCAGGCCGTCGGTGGGCTGCATGGAGATGGCCCGGACCAGGTTGTCACCCAGGTGCTGGGCGACCTCCATCGTCAGGGTCTTGGTCTGCGACTCACCGTCGACTTCGAGGGTGACGTCGACGTTCAACGCGTTGTAGATGTCCGGCATCGCCTCGACGGGGAACTCCACGTCGACGACGGGACCGGTGACACGGGCGACGCGGCCCACGCCGGTCTCAACAGTCTGTGCGGTCATTTCACTCTTTCCCCGCGGCGGAGTCGGCGAGCGCGTTCGCGCCGCCGACGATCTCGCTGATTTCCTGGGTGATCTCCGCCTGACGAACCTGGTTCATCTTCTGGGTGAAAACCCGGATGAGCTCGTTGGCGTTGTCGGTCGCGGACTTCATCGCGCGGCGCCGGGCGGCCTCTTCGGAGGCGGCCGACTGCAGCAGCGCGGAGAAGATGCGCGATTCCACGTAGCGCGGCAGCAGCGAGTCGAGCACGGCACCGGCCGAGGGCTCGAACTCGAAGTAGGGCAGCGGGCCGTCCTTCGGCGCCTCGGTCGTCTCGACGACCTCCAGCGGCAGGATGCGGTTCACCACCACGTTCTGCGTCAGCATCGAGACGAACTCGGTCGAGACGATGTGGATCTCGTCGATCCCGTCTTCGGCCTTGAACGACCCGATCAGCGTGTCGGCGATCTCCTTGGCGTCGTTGTACGACGGCTTACGGGAGAAGCCCACCCACTGGCCGCCCATCTCGCGCTGGCGGAACGCGTGCCAGCCCACGCCCTTGCGTCCGGAGACGAAGGGCGTGACCTGGATGCCGCGCGACTCCAGCAGGCCGCGCAGGGCCTCGGCCTCGCGCAGCAGGTTGGCGTTGAAGCCGCCGCAGAAGCCGCTGTCACTGGTGATGATCAGCACGCCGGCGCGGGCCGGGTTCTCCTTGGCCACCGTGAGCGGGTGGTCGACGGAGGAGGTGTTGCTGACGACACCGGTGACGGCGCGGGTGATCTCCCGCTCGTAGGGCACCGCGGCCTGCATGCGCTGCTGAGCCTTGACGATGCGCGACGAGGCGATGAGCTCCTGCGCGCGGGTGATCTTCGCCGTGGACTTGACCGACTTGATCCGCCGCCGCAGCAGTCGAAGCTGGGCGCCCATCGGCTACTTCGCCTCCGGCTTCCGCACGTGCTTGACGATCTTCTCCTGGCCGACCTCGTCGGCGCCGAGCGGGGCCACCGGCTCGTCCTTGACCAGCAGGTCGCCGGACGAGGTGGTGAAGCCCTTCTTGAACTCGGTGATCGAGTCCTTCAGCACGGTGACGGTGTCGTCGGACAGCTCGCCGCTCTCGCGGATGCCGTCGAAGACGCCCTTCTGGGTGCTGCCGACGTAGTCGAGGAACTCCGACTCGAAGCGGCGGATGTCTTCCAGCGGGACCTCGTCGAGCTCACCGGAGGTGCCGGCCCACACCGAGACGACCTGCTTCTCGGCCGGGAACGGCGAGAACTGCGGCTGCTTGAGCAGCTCGACGAGGCGGGCGCCGCGCTCCAGCTGCGCGCGGGAGGCCGCGTCGAGGTCGGACGCGAAGGCGGCGAACGCCTCCAGGTCGCGGTACTGCGACAGGGACAGACGGAGCGTGCCGGCGACCTTGCGCATCGCCTTGATCTGCGCCGAGCCGCCGACTCGGGAGACCGAGACACCGACGTTGATCGCCGGGCGGACGCCGGCGTTGAACAGGTCGGTCTCCAGGAAGCACTGGCCGTCGGTGATGGAGATGACGTTGGTCGGGATGAACGCCGAGACGTCGTTGCCCTTGGTCTCGATGATCGGCAGACCGGTCATCGAGCCGCCGCCCATGTCGGCCGAGAGCTTGGCGCAGCGCTCGAGCAGACGCGAGTGCAAGTAGAAGACGTCGCCGGGGAACGCCTCACGGCCCGGCGGACGACGCAGCAGCAGCGACACGGCGCGGTAGGCGTCGGCCTGCTTGGTGAGGTCGTCGAAGATGATCAGGACGTGCTTGCCCTGGTACATCCAGTGCTGGCCGATGGCCGAACCGGTGTAGGGGGCGAGGTACTTGAAGCCCGCGGCGTCGGACGCCGGAGCGGCCACGATGGTGGTGTACTCCATCGCGCCGGCCTCTTCGAGGCGGCCCTTCACCTGGGCGATCGTCGAACCCTTCTGGCCGACGGCGACGTAGACGCAGCGGACCTGCTTCTCGGGGTCGCCGGAGAGCCAGTTCTCCTTCTGGTTCAGGATCGTGTCGACCGCGATGGCCGTCTTGCCCGTGCCACGGTCGCCGATGATCAGCTGGCGCTGGCCGCGGCCGATCGGCGTCATGGCGTCGATCGCCTTGAGGCCGGTCTGCAGCGGCTGCTTCACCGGCTGCCGCTGAACGACGGACGGCGCCTGGGTCTCGAGGGCACGACGGCCCTCGGCCTCGATCGCGCCCTTGCCGTCGAGGGGGTTGCCCAGCGGGTCGACAACGCGGCCCATGAAGCCGTCGCCCACCGGGACCGAGAGGACCTGGCCGGTGCGGCGCACCGACTGGCCCTCTTCGATCTTGCTGAAGTCGCCCAGAATAACGACACCGATCTCCCGGACGTCCAGGTTCAGTGCCAGGCCACGCGTGCCGTCCTCGAACTCGAGCAGCTCGTTCGCCATCGTCGAGGGAAGGCCGGAGACATGGGCGATACCGTCGCCACAGTCGACGACGGTCCCGATCTCCTCACGTGCCGCGCCTTCCGGCTCGTACGCCTGGACGAAGCGCTCAAGCGCGTCCCGGATCTCGTCCGGCCGGATCGTCAGCTCCGCCATCTCTTCCTGTCTCCCTATTCGCCTAGCCGGCCAACCGGCGGCGGACTTCTTCAATACGTGCGGCGATGGTGGTGTCGATGATCTCGTCCCCGATCTTGATCGAGAACCCACCGAGCACCTTCGGGTCCACCTCGACATTCAGGTGGACGTCACGGCCGTAGGTGGCCCGCAGCCAGTTCGCCAGCCGCTGCTTCTGCGCGTCGGACAGCAGCACCGCGCTGGTGACGACCGCCACCAGACGCTGCCGCTGCAGGGCGACGAGGCGGCCGAACTCCTCCAGGCCTCGTTCCAGGCTACGTCCGCGCGGGTGTGCGGCGACCTGGGAGACGAGGCGCAGGGTGGTCGGCGCGACCTTGGCCCCGAGCAGGTCGGCCAGGAGCGACTCCTTGCCGATGGCGGCCGGGTCGGCCAGCGCGCGGCGCAGGTTCGGGTTGGCGGCGAGGATGCGGCCGAACCGGAACAGCTCGTCTTCGACGTCGTCGAGACGGCCGGCCGCTTCGGCCTCGCTCGCGGCGGCGATCACGCCGAGCCGCTCCACGGCGTCGGCGAGGTCACCGGAGCGCGACCACTTGGCCTCGACCGCGGCCACCGTCGTCTCCAGCGCCGCCGTCGAGACCTTGCCCTCGAGAAGGGCGCGGATGGTCTGCGCCTTCTGCTCGGCCGGACGCGACGGGTCGGAGAGCGAACGGCGCAGACCGGGCTCCCGGTCGAAGAGCGAGGCGACCGCGAAGAGCTCATCGGCCAGCGTGCCCAGGTCGGCCGACCCGGCCACGCTGTTGAAACGCTCCTCGACGTCGACCAGAGAGGTCCTGCTCAGGCCCTGCATCAGCGGACCGCCGTCGTCCCGGAGCCCTCGAGCTCCTCGAGGAACCGGTCGACGACGCGACGCTGGCGGGCCTCGTCCTCCAGCGACTCGCCGACGATGCGGCCGGCGAGGTCGGTCGACAGGCGGCCGATCTCGGAACGCAGCTGCGCGAGCGCCTGCGCCTTGTCGGCCTCGATCTGGGCGTGGGCGGCCTCGACGATGCGCCGGGCCTCGGCCTGGGCCTCCTCGCGGAGTTCGGCCTTGATCTGCGCGCCCTGCTCACGAGCCTCTTCCCGGAGGCGGGCGGCCTCCTGGCGGGCCTCGTTGAGCTGGTCGCGGTACTGCTGGAGCACGGCCTGGGCCTCGGCCTGGGCGTTCTCCGCCTTCTGGATCCCGCCTTCGATCGCCTCGGTGCGCTCGGCCAGAGTCTTCTGGATGCGCGGGGTGAGGATCTTACCGACGACGAGGAAGACGAGCAGGAACGCGAGACCGCCGACGACCAGCTCGTAGGTGTGCGGGAGAAGCGGGTTGTTCTCCTCCGCCGCCAGAACTGTAGCTGCCAGAGTCATGGGCGCAGCCTTCCGTCAGATGGGATAACGCGTCAGGAGGTCGGGTAGATGAACGGCGCGACGAGACCGATCAGGGCGAGAGCCTCGGTCAGAACGAAGCCGAGCAGCATGTTCTGACGGATGAGGCCGTAGGCCTCGGGCTGGCGGGCGATGGCCTGCACACCCTGGCCGAAGATGATGCCCACGCCGACACCGGGGCCGATCGCCGCGAGGCCGTAACCGATCGCGCCGATGTTGCCGGTGACTTCAGCGAGAACGCTCATTGCGGTTTCCTTTACTGGTCGGCCGGTGAGCTTTCCTGCTCACCGGTCTGGTCACGTCAGTGGGTGGTTCAGTGGTCCGCGTGCAGCGAGCCGCCGATGTACATCGCGGCCAGCATGGTGAAGAGGAACGCCTGCAGGAACTGGATGAAGATCTCGAAGCCGGTCATCAGCGTCGTCATGAGGAAGCCGACCAAACCGAGCGGCGCACCAAGCGGGGTGAGCTGCTCGAAGAGGAAGTGGAAGCCGACACTGGCGAAGAAGGCCAGGATGAGGTGGCCGGCGAACATGTTCGCGAACAGTCGGACCGCGTGGGTGAACGGCGCGAGAACCAGGTTCGAGATCAGCTCCAGCGGCGCCATCAGGACGTAGACGCCCTTCGGCAGGCCGGGCGGGAACATCATGTTCTTGAAGTATCCGAGACCGCCCTGGTGCTTGATGCCCAGGTAGATCTTGATGACGTAGATCGTCACCGCGAAGATGATCGGATAGGCGATGTGTGAGTTCACCGGAATCTGCAGCACCGGGATCACACCGAAGAAGTTCCACAGCAGGATCAGCAGGAACAGCGAGAGGAGCAGCGGCATCCAGCGCTCGGCGTCCTTGCCCAGGAACGGGCGGGCGCACTGGTCGCGCACGAACGTGTAGCCGTATTCACCGATGTTCTGGATGCCGCGCGGCACCAGCTTCGGCTTGGCGAAAGCGGTCCAGGCGAGCACGCAGATGATCAGGGCACCGATTACCGCGAGGAGGACCGGCTTGTTGAGCCAGACGGGCGCCCCGGAGTAAAGCGGAGGGAAATCGAAGATCTCCGGCCCGGGAGCCTGGAATTCTCCGTCAGCGGCGAGGAGCGTCAGCGTAGTCACGCGGCGTTCCCTTCAACGTCGTGGACCATCATTGGAAGAATCAGAGCTTGTGCGGGCGCGTTCAGCGGCCGTGCTTGAGGTAGACCAGCCAGCACGCCAGCCCGACCCCGATAACCACACCTATGGGGATGAACGCGTGCACGCCCGTCCAATGGCTCAGCAACCAGCCGAGGCCACCCCAAAGCAGCATTCCCGACAGCAGATAGCTGGGTACTGACCAGGCGGCGTCGGCGAAGTCGCGGCCGTCGTCCTCGGGCCTGCGCTGCTTCTCGCTCATCGCGGGCACGACGATAGCAGGCACCGCAAGGACTAGTCATATCGGACCCCATCAGTTCCCCTGACCGGGAACTTTGGAGTCTGGTTCGACGTACAGGAGCTTCAGCTTCATGAAGCCGCGCATCTCGCCGAAGGTCCACACGACGGTGAGGACGATCACACTCCAAGCGAACGCTTTGGGGTTGAAGACGGTGGTCGTCTCGAATGCCCTAAGGGTGATCATGATAGCGATCACCTTGACGAGATAGCTCAAAACCGCCGAGGCGAACATGGCCATCGGCGAGATCCGGCCCGCCCAGGTGACCACGATGAGCCCGATCGTGAAGAAGGCGGCCACCAGGCCCAGCGCGATGACGGCGCCGAGCGCGCCCGTGAAACCGGCGAAGATCGCCGACACGATGACCGCTATGACCCCGACCGCCACCGTTGGCACGGCGGCGCCCTTGAGAACGCGCACGTCGTTGGCCTGCATGGACGACTCCAGAACATGTTGTCAACCGAGCGTTTGCTTCGCCCAGGCTATGGGTTGCTGTTAGTGAAAGCTATCACAAGCTCCGCGTCACGGGCTTTACCTGGCTTTTCGCGGCGAATTCACCCGGTTGTCGCTCGGTGATGACTCGCCGGCGGGTTCTCCGCCCGGTCGGCGGCGTGGGCGCCCTTGCGCCCCTTCGGCCTCGACAACACCACCAGCACCGCCACCGCCACCACGCTGATCAGCGGGAACAGGATCAGCGGCACCCCTTCGAGCGACAGGCCCACGATCGTGAACGCGAAGATGAACGTCCACGCGTACATGATCAGGACGCTCCGCCGGTGGGAGTGGCCGATGTCGAGCAGCCGGTGGTGCAGGTGCCCCCGGTCGGGCGCGAACGGCGACAGACCTTCACTCGTCCGCCGGATGACGGCCATGATCAGGTCGGTCAGCGGCAACACGACCACCGCCAGCGGCAGCAGCGGCAACACCAGCGCGAACCGGTTGACGTCGAGCGCGGTCGTCGGCACCGACGACGTGATGGTCACCAGCGAGGTGGCCAGGACCAGCCCGATCAGCATCGAGCCGGTGTCGCCCATGAAGATCTTCGCCGGGTTGAAGTTGTGGGGCAGGAACCCCAGGCACATGCCGACCAGCAGGGCCGCGACCACGGCGGTCAGGTTGATGCGGGTCTGCTGCTGGTCCTGCGACAACACCATGGAGTAGACCAGAGTGGCCATGGCCGCGATGCCGACGATGCCGGCCGCCAGGCCGTCGAGCCCGTCGACGAAGTTGACCGCGTTGATGGCCACCACCACGACCAGGATCGTCATCACGGCCTGGAGGTTCGTGTCGAGGAAGACGTTGCCGCCCATGCTCTCGGGCAGCGGCAGCGACCGCAGCGACACGCCGTAGTAGACCAGCAGACCACCCGCCGCGACCTGGCCGCCCAGCTTGACCAGGGCGTCCATGCCCAGCCAGTCGTCGAGGAAGCCGGTCACCACGATCAGCCCGCCGGCGGCGAGCAGCGCGGGCGTGGTCTGACCCGATTGTTCGAGATTGAGGGCGCTGCCCACCCACGGCAGGTGGGAGGCGGCCAGCAGCCCGGCGGCCATGCCGCCGAACATGGCCAGGCCGCCCAGCCGGGGCGTCGGCACCTTGTGCACATCGCGCTCCCTGACCTCGGGAGCGGCGCCGATGCGCAGCGCGAAGGCCCGGACCGGAGGCACCAGCAGGTAGGTGACAACGGCAGTGACAAGGCCCACGAAGAAGTATTCGCGCACGGCACCAGTTTCCCGGATCAACGGACCAGTTGAGACGGGCGAAGTACACACACCATCTCTTTACGACGACGCTAGCGCAGCTTTACGAGTAGGCGTGCGGCGCGCCGGCCTTGCTCGGCACCCATCGGGGGGTGTCGGCGGCCTCGTCGCTGATCGACGTGAGCACGGCCTGGCGGTAGAGCCCCAGGCGGGTGCGCCACTCGGAGATCTGCTGGACGTACCGTTTCGCGACGTCGGCGTTCCACGTGTCGGTGCTGCGTGCCAGCGTGTACGGCCGGTCGAGCAGCGTCGAGATCTTCTCCATCAGCGGCATGACCTGGAACCACAGGTCGACCAGACGCTGGTATTCGGGGTTGAACACCCAGGTCGTCGCCTGGCCGCCCGGGATCAGCAGGTCGTTCCCGTTCGCGGCGGGCGGGGTCTCCCCCGGCTGCAACGGCCGGGGCGCGGGCGGGTCGAGATAACTCATCGGATCTCCTTACGCGTGCTGACCGGGAGCGACGGAACCGGCGGGGCCGTCGGGCTCGATGTCCTCGGGCACCCACGCGCCCGTGCCCCACTCCCCTGCCGGCACGGAGACACTCGGCATGTCGACCGGCTCGATCTGTGCGTGGACGTCCATGAGAGCGAGAATCGCCTCATCTGAGACCGGTTTCGCCGGGGCGGACAGGACGTCGCCGGCCTGCTCGGCGGCCAGCTTCCGGGGGTCGGATTGGTCTGGACCACCGTTCTGCGCCGGGCCCTGGGCGGGACCGCCCTCCGAGCCGGACCCCGCGGCGGCCATGGACGGGTTCTCCTGCGGGCCGATCTGGTCGTCGAACCCGAGCAGGGCGCCCAGTGCCTGGTCAGACAGGGGGTTGGCCGGTGCGGACAGGACGTCGCCGGGCTGTTCGGCGGCCAACCTCCTGGGATCGAGGTCGCCGCTCGACGTCTGTGCCTGCGAGGCGGGGCCTGACGCGGAATGGTCTGAACCATTTCCCGAGGGGCCCTGAGCGGGCCCGCCCTCCGCACCCGAGCCGCCGTCGGTCATGGACGGCATCTCCTGCGGACCGATCTGCGAGTCGATGTTCAGCAGCGCGCCGAGGGCTTGATCGGAGATCGGGTTGGCGGGGGCGGAGAGGACGTCGCCGGGCTGCTCGGCGGCGAGCTTCTTGGGATCGATCTCCGCACCGGCCTGGCCCGAGGATTCGGCCTGGCCTGCGGACCCGGCCTGATCGGCGGGGCCGGACTGGCTTGCGTATCCGGATTGGTCCGAGGGCCCGGCCTGTCCCGTCGAACCAGCCTGGTCGGCGGGCCAGAACTGGCCCGCGTATCCGGACTGACCTGAAGGCCCGGCATGACCTGAGGGCCCGGCGTGACCTGTGGAGCCGGCCTGATCGGCGAGCCCCGGCTGGGTTCCGGCACCGTACTGGCCGTCGGCGGTGAGGCCCGCCGGGCCGTAGTGGGCCATGGTCGGGCCGGTCGTCAGCCCTGCCTGACCGGCGGTGGAGCCCTGCTGGCCGGAGGGCGAACCGTCGCCCTTCGGGCCGCACTGGCCGTCGTTCCCTCCGGCGGGTGTGTTCGTGCCGCCGGTCTGCTGGGGGGCGGCGTCGGCTGCGCTCCCGGCGCCGGTGAACGCGCTGCTGTGGGAGTTGCCCGAGTTTCCTCCGGCGGACGGCTGCTGGGAGCCGCCGCCGTCCGCGCCCCCTGGCGAACCGCTTCCGTCGGTGACCGTGGGCATGCCCTGCGGGCCGATCTGCGAGTCGTTCTGGAGGAGCGACCCGAGGGCCTGGTCGGAGATCGGGTTCGCCGGGGCGGACAACACGTCGCCGGGCTGGGCGGCGGCCAGGGCCTTCGGGTCGACGGGGTCGCCGTTCACCAGCAGCGTCGTGTCCGCGGGCAACTGCGGCGCGGAGGCCAGGAACGGGTCCTCCGTCACGTTGTCGGCGGCGGTGCCCACATACGCGCCGTTGGGATCGCCCGGAGCCAGGCCCGGCTGCGGCGGAGGCTGGGTGACCGGGTTGTTCTTTAGATAGGGGTCTTCGGTCACGTTGTCGGCGGCCGTGCCGACGTAGGCGCCCATCGGGTCGCCAGGGGCGAGACCCGGTTGCGGCGCCGGCTGGGTGACCGGGTTGTTCTTCAGATAAGGGTCTTCGGTCACGTTGTCGGCCGCCGTGCCCACGTACGCGCCCATCGGGTCGCCGGGAGCGAGGCCCTTCTCGGGGGCGGGCGGGGCGGCGGCGGGGTTGTTCTTGAGGAAGGGGTCCTCGGTGACGTTGTCGGCCGCCGTGCCCACGTAGGGGCCCATGGGGTCGCCCGGGTCGAGGCCGGGCTGGGGGGCCGGGTGTTTGACCGTCGGCTCCAGCGGTTCGACGTAGCCCGGTTTGCCGTCGGGCTGGGGGCCCTTGGGGGGCTGGGCGGAGTCGTCGATCGGGCGGACCACGTCGAGGTCCTGGTTGAGCGGGTAGGACACCACCTTCGTCCCGTCGACGTCGAGCTCGACCCGGCCCTTGGTCTGGTCGATGTCGTCGGGATGGTCTTTCTTCGGGGTGTCGATCGGGGGGTGGGTCTCGCCGTCGCTCTTCTTGGGCGGCGGGTTCGAATCGTCGCTCCTGCCGGGGGCGGTCGACTCGGTGTCGCCCTTCTTCGGAGGCTCGGTCTCCCCGTCGCTCTTCTTCGGCGGCGGGTTCGAATCGTCGCTCCTGTTGGGGGCGGTCGACTCGGTGTCGCCCTTCTTCGGAGGCTCGGTCTCCCCGTCGCTCTTCTTCGGCGGCGGGTTCGAGTCGTCGTTCCGGTTCGGAGCGGTCGACTCGGTGTCGCCCTTCTTGGGGGGTTCCGTTTCGCCGGCCGGTTTCTTCGGTGGTGGTTCCGAGTCGCCCGCGGTCGGTTTGGGGGCCGGGTTGGCGTCACCGGAGGTCGTCGGGTTCGGCCGGGTGCCGGGTTCGCGTTCGCGCTTCTCCAGGAGGGCCAGACGGGCGGTGACGTCCTTGTCCATCTCGGCGATGGCGTCGGCGACCGCCGACGGCCGGTAGGTCACCGCGGCGGGCACGCCCGCGTTGCGGACCGTGGTGGTCGCCTTGGCCTCGATGGTCTCCATCTCCTTGGCCGCGCTTCGCAGCTCGGCCAGGAGATCGCGGACCAGTTTGGGGTCCATCCCATCGATCTTGGGCATGCGCCAGCCTCCCGGGGTCGAAAACCTCGACTCACGCTAGGCCGCCACGCCCCCGGTGACCCGGTGCGATAGCCAGACGGTATGGATCTACTCCTCGGTCGCGAGGTACCCCACGACGCCCCGGATCTTGTCGACCGGGACGCCGCCCTTGCGCAGCACCCGGGGCACCGAGGTGGTCAGGTCGAGGATGGTCGACGGGGTGTTGTCGGTGCACGGTCCGGCGTCGAGGTAGACCGCCACCGACTGGCCGAGCTGCTCCTCGGCGTCGGCCGCCGTGGTGGCGGGCGGGTTGCCCGAGCGGTTGGCGCTGGAGACGGCCATCGGGCCGGTCTCCTTGAGCAGGTCGAGGGCCACCTGGTGGAGCGGCATGCGGATGGCCACGGTGCCCTTGGTCTCGCCGAGGTCCCACTTGAGCGAGCGGTTGGCCTTGAAGACGAGGGTCAGCGGGCCCGGCCAGAAGGCGTCGATCAGGTCCTGCCCGTGGGTGCCGAGCGACTCCACCAGCGCGCCGGCGGCCCTGACCGTGCCGACCAGAACGGGCACCGGCATGTCGGGGCCGCGGCCCTTCGCGGTCAGCAGGGCCCGGACGGCCGAGGGCGTGAACGCGTCGGCGCCGATGCCGTAGACGGTGTCGGTCGGGAGGACGATCAGGTCGCCGGCTCTGATGACCGACGCGGCGTCGATGAGGCCCGACTCGCGCTCGCCGGGGTTGGAACAGAGGTATCGGCGGGTCATGTGATCTCCCTTGTCACTCCAGGCCGAACTTGGCCGTCACGAAGCGGTCGCGGCCGGTCAGATCCTGCCGCAGGCGGGCGTCGCGCCAGCCGTTGCCCTCGGGGAACAGCCAGTAGACCGCGTTGCCCTGCTCGTCGGCGTGTTCCACCGCGACCAGGCCGCCCGGCCGCAGGAGCCGGCGGGCCGTGGCCTCGACCGCCCGGACCTCGCCCAGGCCGTCGTCGCCCGAACCGTAGAGGGCACGGCCAGGATCGTAGTCGCGCACCTCGGGGTCGCGGGGCACCGCCCCCGGCGGGATGTAGGGCGGGTTGCTGATGACCAGGTCGACCTGGCCTTCGAGCTCGGGCAGGCAGTCGGTGAGGTCCTCCGGGTGGAGCGACGTCCGGCCCTGGCCGTGTTCGAGGATGTTGCGCTTGGCCCAGCGGTAGGCGGCCGGGTCGATCTCCACGGCGTGGACCTGCGCGAGCGCGACCTCCTGGGCGATCGACAACGCGATCGCGCCCGAGCCGGTGCCGAGGTCGACGACGATCGGCGAGGCGACGTCCATCTCGTTGAGGCGGTCGATCGCCCACTGGACGACGACCTCGGTCTCGGGCCGGGGGATGAACACCCCGGGGCCGACCTCGAGCGACAGGTAGCGGAAGTAGGCGCGGCCGGTGATGTGCTGCAGCGGCTCGCGCGACTCGCGCCGGGAGACGCCCTCCCAGAAGAGGGCGTCGAACTCCGAGTCCTTCACCGTGTGGAGGGTGCCGCGGGTCACGCCGTGGACGAACGCCGCGATCTCCTCGGCGTCGGCGCGCGGCGACGGCACACCTGCCTCGGCGAGCCGGGCGGTGGCCAGCGCTATCTCGTCCAGGAGGAAGGTCATGGGCTCAGGTGGCGGCGGCGGCGAGCTTCTCCGCGAGCTCGGCGTCGAGCAGGGCCTGGATCACCGCGTCGAGGTCGCCGTCGAGCACCTGGTCGAGGTTGTAGGCCTTGAACCCGACCCGGTGGTCGGAGATGCGGTTCTCCGGGTAGTTGTAGGTGCGCACCCGTTCGGACCGGTCCACGGTGCGGACCTGCGACTTGCGCTCGGCCATCGCGGCTGCGTTGGCCTCCTCCTCGGCGATGGCCTGCAGCCGGGCCCGGAGGATGCGCATCGCCGACTCCTTGTTCTGGAGCTGGCTCTTCTCGTTCTGGCACGACACCACGACGCCGGTCGGGAGGTGGGTGATGCGCACCGCGGAGTCGGTGGTGTTGACGCTCTGGCCGCCGGGACCGCTGGAGCGGTAGACGTCGATCCGCAGGTCGTTGGGGTCGATCTGGACGTCGACCTCCTCGGCCTCGGGGTAGACGAGCACCCCGGCGGCGGAGGTGTGGATGCGTCCCTGCGACTCGGTCGCGGGCACCCGCTGCACGCGGTGGACGCCGCCCTCGAACTTGAGCCGCCCCCAGGCGCCTTCGCGCCCCTTGATGGCGACGGTGACGTCTTTGTAGCCGCCGAGATCAGAGTGCTGGGCGTCGATGATCTCGGTCTTGTAGCCGATGCGCTCGGCGTACCGGAGATACATGCGCAGCAGGTCGCCGGCGAACAACATGGACTCCTGGCCGCCTTCGCCGGCCTTGATCTCCATGATGATGTCTTTGTCGTCGTTGGGGTCGCGGGGCACCAGCAGGTGGCGCAGCCGCTCCTCCAGCGCGGGGACGCGGGCCTCCAGCTCGGCCGCCTCCTCGGCGAACGAGGGGTCTTCGCCGGCGAGTTCGCGGGCCGCCTTGATGTCGTCGCGCACCTGGCCGAGCTCGCGGTAGGTGCCGATGATCGGCGTGAGCTGGGCGTAACGCTTCCCGAACTGCCTGGCCTTCGCCTGGTCGGCGTGCACGGCCGGGTCAGCGAGCTTCAGCTCGAGATCGGCGTATTCGCTGATGAGCTCGTCGAGGTTCACCGCGCGTCCCCTCCTGCTGGTCGAATCGAGTAGGCCCTTTCACCACGAACGCCGACCCGGGCGCGCCCCCTGCGTGAGGAGGACGGTTCCGAGCCGGCGTCTGGGAAGGAGCTACTTGCCCGCGGCCTTCTTGCCGAACCGGGCCTCGAAGCGCGCCACGCGGCCGCCCGTGTCGAGGATCTTCTGCTTGCCCGTGTAGAACGGGTGGCACGCGGAGCAGACGTCGGCGTGGATCGTGCCGTTCTTGGCGGTGCTGCGCGTGGTGAACGTGTTACCGCACGAACACGTCACATTGGTGACGACGTACGTGGGGTGGATGTCGGCCTTCATACCTTTTTCCTCTCCGGGGCGCGGTCGCCGGATCGCCTCAGTCAGCCTGGAGACCAGGGGGGCGGGAACCGGAACCGCAACGGTTCGGCTACCAGTGTGCCAGATCGGAGAACCCTCCCAGGCCATCGCGCATTCCCGGGGCCGTCGCTGAACGATGCCTGGGAAGTCCGTGAGAAGGTCACCGCGCATGTGGACTGGTCACAGGGGCCCCACTAGGCTCGCCCTGCTCAAACCCGAGCTTTTCCCTCAAAATTACCTTAGTTAGGGGATTCGATGAGGAAAGGCCTGCGACTGCTCATTGCAGGCGCCAGCGGGGTGGCAATCTTCGCCAGCGGTGTGGCCATCACCGCTTCCCCCGCTTCAGCTGCGACCGTCACGGTGTCGAACGCCGTCGTCAACGACACGTTCATCCCGCCGGTCTCCCAGGACATCATGTCGTTCTCGTTCGATGTGGCAGACGCCTATCACGGGAAGTTCGGCGACTCCTGGTCTCCCAAGTACAAGATCTGGGCGCGAGTCACTCCCGATTACAACCCCGGCGCGGGCGTCACGGTGAACTGGCGGACCGCCACGGTCACCCAGCTCGCCAAGGTCACCGCCCAGCCGGGCGCCACCTCGAAGATCTCCGGCAACTTCACCGTGCAGAACAACGACAAGCCCGGTGACCGCTGGAGGCTGCAGATCTCGGCGGAGCCGATCGCAGCCCCGACGACGGCGTCTCCGTCGCCTTCTCCCACCGCGACGGCCGCGCCGGACACCTGGCAGGACGTGAAGACCTTCACGGTCACCCCGGCCACCCGGGTGTCGAACGTGCGGATCGACCCGAACCCCGTCGTGCTCAAGGGCGCGACCGACGTCGGCTTCAGCGCGACGATCGAGAAGTTCGGCGGCGAGACGCTCAAGCAGGTCCGCGCGCTGCACCCGTCGAGCGGCGAGTACTACACGCTCGGCACCTCGCTCGAGGGTGACGACAAGAGCTACTACAACTTCGTGACCATGGGCACCGACGCTCCGGCCGGCGCCTGGCAGATCAAGTTCACGATCACGCGCGGCACGAAGACCTACGCCTTCACCAAGGGCTTCACCGTCAGCAAGACCTCCGCTCCGGCGGCGAAGGCCAAGTCGAAGATCACCATGTCCATCGCACCCACCAAGGTGAAGAAGGGCAAGTCGATCAAGATCTACGGCAAGGTCTACCGCGGCGTTAAGTCGTGGGGCGTCTGGAAGAAGAAGGTCCTCAAGCTCTACTTCAAGAAGAAGGGCACCAAGAGCTGGAAGTTCGTCGGCTACGTCGGTGCCAACAACTCCGGGAAGTACAGCAAGACGATCAAGCCCAAGTACGACGGCTACTTCCGGATGGCGGCGACCGCCACGTCCGCGACGAAGTCCTCGTACTCGCCGTACAAGCTCGTCGACGTTCGCTGATCTGTACGGCTCGCGCCACCAACCCCTGACGCAAGCCGTATAGGTGACGAATGGGCCCACGTGTGCACACGTGGGCCCATGTCACGTTATTCTCACAAGCTACATTTCTCCCAATAATCACTCATGTAAGGGGCCTTACATGCGCAAGAGCCTGCGGCTCATGGTTGCGGCCGCCACGGGGGCGGTGCTCTTCGCCACCGGCGGGATCGTCGCGACGCCCGCTTTCGCGGCCGACGGATCGGTCGACCCGGCCGGCATCGGTCTCACCGACTTGTTCATCCCCCCGTCGGGCAGCGACAAGATTCCCTTCAAGGTGAAGGTGAGCAACCCCTACGCGAAGGGCGCTGACAAGCCGGGCAAGGTGCACGTCCAGTTCCTCAAGACGGACGAGACCGACGCCAACGCCCACGCGGGCACCGCCGCCGACATCCCGGTCGTCAACGCCACGCCCGCTCCGGCCACCACCCTTGAGGTCGCCGCCTCCATCCCGGTCTCGTCGTCCGACAAGCCGGGCAAGTGGAAGTACCGCCTCGGCTACACCGAGAACGGCGTCACCACCGCTCCCACCTACCTGGGCTGGAACGAGATCACCATCGCCACGGCGACCCGGGTGACCTCCGCGAACGTCGACCCCGACCCGGTCAAGCTGAAGAAGGGCGACGAGGTCGACGTCTTCGCCAACTTCAAGCTTGAGAAGTACGGCGACGAGAAGGTCACCGGCGTCCGCTTCGAGCACGCCTCCTCGGGCGACTACTACTCGCTGAACAGCGGCCTCGAGGCCGACGACAGCTACCACGGCTCGGCCTCGTTCGACGACCAGGCGCCGACCGGCAGCTGGCAGCTCAAGGTCAACGTGACCCGTGGCTCGAAGAGCTACAGCTTCGTCAAGGGCTTCTCGGTCGACGGCTTCACCAAGGCCGCCAAGGCCAAGTCGAAGATCACGATCGCCGTCTCGCCCTCGAAGGTGAAGAAGGGCAAGTCGGTCAAGATCTACGGCAAGGTCTACCGCGGCACCAGCAAGTGGGGCGCGTGGTCCAAGAAGATCCTCAAGCTCTACTTCAAGAAGAAGGGCACCAAGACCTGGAAGTTCGTCGGCTACGTGGGCGCCAACTCGACGGGCAAGTACAGCAAGACCGTCAAGCCCAAGTACGACGGCTACTGGCGTCTCCAGGCGACCAGCACCAGCGCGACCAACTCGTCGCTGTCGCCGTACAAGCTGGTCGACGTCCGCTGACGTCGTCCTAGCCGCACCTGAGACTGCACACGGAGGGGCGTCCCGGAAGGGGCGCCCCTTCGCCGTGTCCGAGGTTCGACGGGTCACGCCGGCAGGCGAGACGCGAGGTGTGCTGGAGCAGCGGGGGGCTGCGACCGTGCGGTGGGGTGGCGTGGCGCCTGAGGCGGCGCCGAACGGTTTCCACAGAGCTGGTTGTGCGGCGCTGGAAACGTCGGTCCTGCGTGCGACGCTGGCCGGGCTCCCGGGTGGGCGGGCTCGGGCGAGCCGCCTCAGCGGTCGCACACGGCCGTGTCGCAGAAACTACGGGATGGCTGCCTCAGCGGCGGGGCATGACCATGTCCGCTGCGGAGACTCCAAGCGGGTCACCCAAGTCGCCGCAGATCATCCGGTCCACCGCAGAGATTCCCAGCGAGCCGCGCGCACGGCCCGTGCCCGCCACAGCTGCACCGGGTGGGTCGCCGCGCATGATCCGGTCCATCGCAGAGATTCCCAGCGGGTCGCGCGCATGGCCCGTGCCCGCCACAGCTGCTCCGGATGGGTCGCCGCACATGATCGCTTCTGCCACAGGAACTCCGGGCAACTCGCCTCACGACCCGTGCCCGCCACAGTTATTCGCGGTGAACCGTCTCGGTCGCCGCACATGATCGCATCTGCCACAGGAGCTCCGGGCTTCTCGGTGCGTGTCCGCCACACTTGTTCGCGGTGAACCATCTCGGTCGCCGCACTGGAATACGCCTGTGTCGAGGCTCAGTTCCGGGCTTCTTCAGCCACGCCCGACCGTATTGCCGTTTCGCGCCAAACTTCCCCGTCGTTTCGGGGCGGACTCCGCGCGGCCGGGTGGCGCCGGGTGCGGGCCGCGCCATGGACGGCGGGCGGCGCCTGGGTGGGCGGAGCCGTAACGGAAAGAAAGAATTTTCAGGGCCGATGCCCGAGATAGGCCAGAACCGCGAGAACGCGCCGGTGGTCGTCGGGCGCCGGGTCGAGGGCCAGCTTCAGGAAAATGCTCGAAATGTGCTTCTCGACGGCGCCCTCCGAGACGACCAGCCGCGCCGCGATGGCGCTGTTGGAGCGGCCTTCGGCCATCAGGGCCAGGACGTCGGTCTCGCGGGCGGTCAGGCGTTCGTGCGGGAGCCGGCGGCGGCCCAGGAGTTGCACGACCACGTCGGGGTCGATCACCGCGCCTCCGGAGGCGACGCGGCGGACCGCGTCGAGGAACTCGGTCACTTCGGCCACGCGCTCCTTCAGCAGGTAGCCGACCGCCTGGGCGCCGGCGCCCAGCAGGTCGGTGGCGTAGCGCTCCTCCACGTACTGCGACAGGACCAGGATCGGGAAGCCCGGGCGGCGGGACCTGATCTCCAGGGCGGCACGCAGGCCCTCGTCGGTGTGCGATGGGGGCATGCGCACGTCGACGACGGCCAAATCTGGGTTGTGTACGTCGACCGCTTCGACCAGCGAGGGGCCGTCGCCCACCGCGGCGACGGTCTCGATTCCGCCGTCGGCCAGCAGCCGGGACAGGCCCTCGCGCAGCAGCACCGAGTCTTCGGCGATCACGACACGCATGCCGTCACCATACGCAGGGCAGCTCGGCCCTGATGAGCGTGGGACCGCCGGGCGGGCTGTCGACGGTCAGGACGCCGTCGATGGTGGCCGCCCGGTCGGCCAGGCCGTGGAGGCCCCCGCCCGGTCGGACGACGGCTCCCCCGACGCCGTTGTCGGCGATCTCGACGACGACCCTGTCGGCGGCTCTGCTCACCCTCACGCCGGCTTCGGTGGCTTCGGAGTACTTGGCCATGTTGGTGAGGGCCTCGGCCACGACGAAGTAGGCGATGCTCTCGACGGCCGCCGGGGGGCGGTCGGCGATCTCGACGGTCACCTCGACCCGCACGGGGGCGCGGGCGGCCAGGGACGAGAGGGCGGCGTCGAGGCCCCGGTCGGTGAGGATCGCCGGGTAGATGCCCCGGGCCAGGTCTCTGAGCTCGGCTATCGCGGCCTTGGCCCCTGCTGCGGCGCTTTCGACCAGGATCCTGGCCTGCTGGGGGTCGTCGTCGAATTTGGCCTGGGCGCGTCCCAGGTCGAGGGCGACCGCCAGGAGGCGCTGCTGGGCGCCGTCGTGGAGGTCGCGTTCGATGCGGCGGCGTTCGGCCTCGGCGGCGTTGACGCCCCTGGCCCGGCTGGCCCTCAGGTCCTCGTTGCGGGCCAGCAGCCACGTGCGGTCGTCGGTGCCCAGGAGCGCCCTCGCCACCCAGCCGTGGGCCAGTGCGGCGGCCCTGAGGGCGTAGAGGGACGCGACCAGGGAGACCACGCCGACCAGCATGACCAGCACGGCCTCCGGGACTGTGGAGACCTCGACGAACCAGGCCGTCATCGTGCGGTCGGTCAGCACCAGCGGGAGCGGGAGGGCCAGGAG
The DNA here is from genome assembly GCF_001570525.1 of Herbidospora sakaeratensis. Taxonomy (GTDB): domain Bacteria; phylum Actinomycetota; class Actinomycetes; order Streptosporangiales; family Streptosporangiaceae; genus Herbidospora; species Herbidospora sakaeratensis. Next base: position 377,304 of record NZ_BBXC01000009.1, on the reverse strand, counting down.
TTCCAGGCCCAGCGACCACAGGCCGAACACGACGAAGAACTCCAGCAGGCCCAGGGGACAGAGCAGCAGGACGTAGCCGAGGTCCTTCCAGGTGGCCGGGTCGACGAACAGCCACCTCAGGTGGGCGTAGAGGCCGCCGTCGGGGCGGGGACGGTAGGGGTCGGGGACATCGACGCCGAGCGTCCAGCGCACCAGCCGGCGCTCCGCGAACGCGACGGCCCGCCAGAGCAGGATCAGCACCGCCAGCATGGGCAAACCGACCCAGATCAGGACCAGGACCAGCGAGAGCGGCAGCGCCAGGCCCAGGCCGACGAAACAGGCGGTGCCGAGGGCGGGGGCGACGATGAAGTAGGGCGCCGCCTTCCACGTGACCGGGTCGACCGCGATGCCCAGCGGGCCCCACGGGCCGAAGGGGACCCTGTCCCGCAACCTTCGCTCCATGGGTTCGAGGATGCCAAAGGGCAGGGTGGCGGGGGTATGGAGCGGACGGGGTGGGGGTAACCCCCCGGTTTGCCCGTAGATGTCGTCTCCCCGGCCTGTCGGCTCGGGGTGGCCGGCGATCGTTTGTCCGCCGGGCGGGGGCGCACAGCGCTGTCTTCATGGACACCGGCCGGAACACCGTAACCGAGCAGGACTTCCGGGAGCAGGTGGCCGACAGAAATTGCTGATCCGTTGCGGCGTGGGCCGGGCGCGGCCGGTTGGCGCCGGATACGGCGGGGGGCGGAAGCAGGGGTCGGGGCCGATGTAGGCGGGAGCCGTAACGGAAAAAGACCCCGGACGGCGTCCGGGGTCTTTCGCCCGGCGATCGCGAGGATCGCCGCTCAGATCACGTGCTAGTCGCGGTCGTTGCTGACGGTGGTCTTCTGGACCTGCATCAGGAACTCGACGTTGCTCTTGGTCTCCTTCATCTTCTCCAGGAGGAGCTCCAGGGCCTGCTGCATGTCGAGTGCGTGGAGCACGCGGCGCAGCTTCCAGATGACCTGGAGTTCGTCCTTGCCCATGAGGATCTCTTCCTTGCGGGTGCCGGACGCGTCGACGTCGACCGCGGGGAAGATGCGCTTGTCGGCCAGGGAGCGGTTGAGCTTGAGCTCCATGTTGCCGGTGCCCTTGAACTCCTCGAAGATGACCTCGTCCATCTTCGAGCCGGTCTCGACCAGGGCCGTCGCCAGGATCGTCAGCGAGCCGCCGTTCTCGATGTTGCGGGCGGCGCCGAAGAAGCGCTTGGGCGGGTAGAGGGCCGTGGAGTCGACACCACCCGACAGGATGCGGCCCGACGCGGGGGCGGCCAGGTTGTAGGCGCGGCCCAGGCGGGTGATCGAGTCGAGCAGGACGACCACGTCGTGGCCCAGCTCCACGAGGCGCTTGGCGCGCTCGATGGCCAGCTCGGCGACGGTGGTGTGGTCTTCGGCCGGACGGTCGAAGGTCGAGTGGATGACCTCGCCCTTGACCGACCGCTGCATGTCGGTGACCTCTTCCGGACGCTCGTCGACCAGGACGACCATCAGGTGGCACTCGGGGTTGTTGCGGGTGATCGCGTTGGCGATGGCCTGGAGGACCATCGTCTTGCCGGCCTTGGGCGGCGACACGATGAGGCCGCGCTGGCCCTTGCCGATCGGGCTGACCAGGTCGATGATCCGCGTGGTCATGATGTTGGGCTCGGTCTCCAGCCGCAGGCGCTCCTGCGGGTAGAGGGGGGTGAGCTTGTTGAAGTCGGGGCGCTGGCGGGCCTGGTCGGGCTCCATGCCGTTGACGGTGTCGAGGCGGACCAGCGCGTTGAACTTCTCGCGGCGCTCGCCGTCGCGCGGCTGGCGGACGGCGCCGGTGATGACGTCGCCCTTGCGCAGGCCGTTGCGGCGGATCTGGGCCAGCGAGACGTAGACGTCGTTGGCGCCGGGCAGGTAGCCGCTGGTGCGGACGAACGCGTAGTTGTCGAGGATGTCGAGGATGCCGGCGATCGGGATCAGGACGTCGTCGTCGCTGACCACGGGCTCGTTGGCGTCGCCGAAACGGTCGCGGCCGCGGCGGTTGCGCTCGCGGAAGCGGCCACGACGGCCGCGCGGGTCGTCGTCCTGCGGGCCGCCCTGGCCGGGACCGCCCTGGTTCTGGCCCTGGTTGTCGGGACGGCTGTCCTGCTGGCGGTCCTGACGGTCCTGGCGGTTGTCCTGGCGGTCGTTGCGGCCCCCACGGTCGCCACGCTCGTTGCGGTCGCCGCGGTCCTGACGGTCCTGGCGGTTGTCGGGACGGTCGCCGCGGTCTTGACGGTCGCCGCGCTCACGGCGCTCGCCGCGCTCGCCACGCTCACCGCGGCCGCGGCGCTCGCGGCGGTCGCCGCGCTGCTCACGGCCTTCGGCCGGGGCCTCGGACTGCTCCACGACGGTCGGGGTCGTCTGCACCGTAGGCTCGAGGGTTGCCGGCGGGGCGGACTCGACACGCTCTGCGGGAGCCTCGGCCGGGGCCTCGGCGGGCGCCGCGGCGGCGGCGCGGGCGGAGGAACGTTCCCGGCGGGCTCTGGTGGGCCGCTCAGCCGGGGCGGCTTCCGCCTTGGGCTCGCTCTTGGGCTCGGGCTTGCTCTCCGCGGCGGGCTGCGCCGCCGCCCCCTGCTTCTCCTGGATGGCCGCGATGAGCTGGCTCTTCCGCATCCGGCCGGTGCCGCTGATGCCGAGACCGGAGGCCATCGCCTGCAGTTCGGGGAGCACCATGGCCGACAGGCCGGTGCCGGAGCGGCGACGGCGCGCGGTCGTGGGGGCGTCGCCGACGGGTGCGTCGGCGAGGAGTTCGGTGGTGTCGCTCAACTAAGGGTCCTTCCCAGGGGTCGGGCGCCGGACTGTCTGATTCCGCCGTCCCGGTTATGCGACCCGGCGGGACAGACCGGGTCGGGCTTCGTGGATCTCGTGCGGTCGAGCCGGGTGCCGAGAATCACGAGCGGCAGGCTTCCAGGGGAGACCCCCTGGGATGCCACGACCGACCAGATGTCGAGGTGGCTCGAACGCGCATGTCTCCGAACACGCCGCCCCCTGCCGCGTCGGCGGATGGAGGAGGTGGGTTCAGGGAAATCGCCACGGCGGCTTCGGCTGTGCGAGGAACCGCGATGTACGAATGACAAGCACGCACCCAACACGGGGGCACCTGGTGCGGCTATCAGCCTAACATCACCGGCGCACACAGCTATTCCCTGAAGGTCGAAGAGGCATCAGCGTGTCTCGGGAAACTGAACGGTCGCACCGGAAGGGTCGACGTTCAGTGGCTGGATTTGCCAGTCGATACCCACTTCGGGCTCGATCAAATCCTGCGTATCCGGCGTGGAAAACGCAAGAACCGTGGGGCCCGCTCCCGAAACGACCGCGGGCACCCCCTTGGACCGCAGACGTTCTACCAGATCGGCGGTCTGCGGCATGGCGGGCGCGCGGTACCGCTGGTGGAGACGATCTTCCGTCGCGGCCAGCAGCACCGAGGTCTCCGGCCTTCCGGTCAGCGCGGCGACCAGCAGCGCGGCCCGGCCCGCGTTCGCGGCGGCGTCGGAATGGGGCACCGACCCGGGGAGCAACCCCCGCGCCTCTTCTGTGGACAACCGGAACGGGGGTATCAGGACCACCGGCCGGATGTCGGCGTGGGGCAGCAGCCGGCACACGCCGGAGTCCCACGAGATGGTGAGCCCGCCGCGCAGGCAGGGCGCGACGTTGTCGGGGTGGCCCTCGATGGCCGTCGCCAGGGCCAGCGCCTTGTCGTCGTCGAAGGCGGCCCCCGACAGGGCCCGCGCGGCCAGGATGCCGGCCACGATCGCGGCCGACGACGAGCCCAGGCCGCGCGCGTGGGGGATCCGGTTGACGCAGGTCAGCCGGATGCCCTCGGGCTGCGCGACGCCCATCTCGTCGAAGGTGCGGCGCATGGTCCGCACGATCAGATGCCCCTCGCCGGTGTCGACCTCGCCGGCGCCCGCCCCGTCGACCTCGACGACCGTCTGGTGACCGCCGATCGAGGCCGTCACCTCGTCGTGGAGGTCGAGGGCCAGGCCCAGGGTGTCGAATCCGGGGCCGAGGTTGGCGCTGGTCGCCGGTGTGCGCACCAGAACGGTCAAAGGGTGCTCCCGCAGGTCAGGCGAGTTCGAGTGCGGCCGCCGCCGCATAAGCGTCGATCGGGATGGTCACGGGGGCCGGGGCGCCCGAGATCGCCCAGTCAGGGTCTTTGAGGCCGTTGCCGGTGACCGTGCAGACCACCCGCTGGCCCGGCTGGAGCAGGCCCTGCTCGTGGGCCTGGAGCAGGCCGGCGACGCTGGCGGCCGAGGCGAGCTCGACGAACACGCCCTCGCCCTGGGCCAGCAGCTTGTAGGCGGCGGCGATCTGGCGGTCGGTGACCGCCTGGATGACGCCGCCCGACTCGTCGCGGGCCGCCTCGGCGAGCTTCCACGACGCGGGGTTGCCGATGCGGATCGCGGTGGCGATGGTGTGGGGGTGGGTGACCGGGGCGCCGTTGACGATCGGCGCGGAGCCGCTGGCCTGGAAGCCGAACATCTTCGGCGGCTTGGCGGCGTATTCCTGGTAGCCCATCCAGTAGGCGGAGATGTTGCCCGCGTTGCCGACCGGGATGCAGTGGACGTCGGGCGCGGAGCCCAGGGCGTCGACGATCTCGAAGGCGGCGGTCTTCTGGCCCTGGAGGCGGTGCGGGTTGACCGAGTTGACCAGCGCGATCGGGTAGTTCTCGGCGAGCTTCTTGGTCATCTCGAGGCAGTCGTCGAAGGACCCCTCGACCTGGAGCAGCTTCGCGCCGTGGACGAGCGCCTGGGCCAGCTTGCCCATCGCGATCTTGCCGCGCGGCACGAGCACGGCGCAGGTCAGCCCGGCGCGCACGGCGTAGGCCGCCGCCGAGGCCGAGGTGTTGCCGGTCGAGGCGCAGATGACGGCCTGGGCGCCCTCTTCGACGGCCTTGCTGATGGCCACGGTCATGCCGCGGTCTTTGAAGCTGCCCGTCGGATTGAGGCCCTCGACCTTGAGGAACACGTCGCAGCCGACCAGCGCGGAGACCTTCGGCGCCGGAACAAGCGGGGTGCCACCTTCGAGAAGGGTGACCACGGGCGTCGTCGCGCTCACGGGAAGCCGGTCGCGGTATTCCTCGATGAGTCCACGCCAAACCCTGGACATGCGGATCCTCCATGTCACCTGCGTTATCGGGCACCGAGTCTACGGGCAAACGTTCGAGATCCGGGATTCGGCGTCCGCCAGATGGGACGAACCGCCGAATGCGGGGTAGCACGCCCTTTTTGTCCGCCTATTACGCTCTCAGGAATCTGCCAGGGAGGTTGACTATTGTCGATCACCGTTCCGCAGAAGACCGGCGATCGTGTGAAGGAGAAGGCATCGTGACGGGCACCGCCGCCCGGCCCCGGATCCGCCACAACGACTACTCGCCGCTGTCGCCGCCGGAGCCCGGTCACTGGACGCCGCGCCTGCCGGTCAGCGTGGTCATCCCCGCCCACGGCAACCAGTCGCTCGTCGACCTCACCCTGGCCGCCCTGTCGGCGCAGACCTATCCCGCCCATCTGACCGAGGTCGTCGTGGTCGACGACGGCAGCCTGCCGCCGCTGCGGCTGCCGAGGATCAGGCCGGAGAACACGCGGGTGATCCGCTCGGGGCCCGGCGGCTGGGGGCCCGCCTTCGCGCTGAACGCCGGCGTCGCCGCGACCGAGGGCACGGTCGTCCAGCGGCTCGACGCCGACATGGTCGTCTACCGCGACCACCTCGAACGGCTGCTGCGCTGGCACCACCTCACCGACTATCTGGTCACGATCGGCGCCAAGGTCTTCGTCGAGCCGCCCGCGCTCACCCCCGAGCAGATCGTCGACGCCGTGGCGAACGACCGGCTCGGCGAGCTGATCGACCTGTCGGCGGCGACGCCGAGCAGCACCGAGCGCACCATCCTGCGGCTCGACGGCATGAAGAAGAGCCGCAACCCCTACCACGTGGTGACCGGCCCGACCCTGTCGTTGCACCGTTCCCTGCTGAAGGCGGTCGGGGGCCTCGACGCCGAGGTGCACCGGGGCGAGGACACCGAGTTCGCCTACCGGCTGGCCCAGGGCGGCGCGGTGTTCGTGCCCGACCTGTCGGCGCGGGCGATCCACATGGGGGTGCCGGCCCAGAAGCGCAACCGGGCGGCCACCGTGAAGGCCGTGGAGCCCTACCACGCCCAGCGCATCCCGCTCCGCCGGGACCTGCGCAAACAGCGGGGGCGTACGTGGCACACGCCGTACATAGAGGTGGTGTTCGACGTGGCGAAGGCGAGCGAGCGGGAGGTGCGCGACGCCGTCGAGTCGGCGCTGACCGGGTCGATCACCGACGTGCGGGTGCTGCTCACCGCCCCGTGGTCGTCGGTCAAAAGGGGGCGCGGCGAGGCCATGGCGGGCCAGGAGTTCGAGCTGCGCCTGATCAGCGAGAGCATGCGCGGCGACCCCCGGGTCCAGCTGGCCGACCAGGCCCCGGCGACGGCCTTCCCCGTCCCGTTCCGCTACCGGGGATCGGTGCACGCGCCGCTGGCCGCCGAGACCCTCGAACGCATGACACGGACGATGACTGACGGTCGGCTGGGCGTGCTGGTGACCGAATCGCCGGCCGGGACCGAGGCCGTCATGGAACGCACCGAGGCGGTTTCCCGCGCCCTGTTGCTGGCCGGCCGGGGCGAAAGTCCACACGACGTCATCCGCCAGACACACGGGGTCAGGCGGGCCTCCCCCGGGCTGTTCTGGCCGGGCCCGGATCCCGGCTCCGACGTGCCTGAGGAGAAGCGTCGAGGGCTAGGGTTGTTTCGCCGTTTGACGTCATGACATGTCGATTCGACGGCAAAATTTCAGTATTCCGGCCAACGAATCGTGAGAGATCTTCCAATAGAATCCCGATCCATTCCTTGTTGACACGGAGGCTGACAAAAGATGCCCACGCTCCGCCGTCTGGCGATGCTCGGCGCAGCAGCCGGAACGGTCGTGCTGGCCGCCCTCGCCGCCCTGGTCCTAATGGGCGCGCTTCCCGTGGTCGACGCCCTGGTGCTGGTGCTGCTGGGCGGCTGCCTGGCCGCGCTCGCGCTGCTGCTGTTCAGCGTGCGGCGGCTCGACGGCAAGACCCAGCGCATCGACACGCGGGTGAAGAAGCTCGAGACCAACCTCGCCCGGGTCACCGAGACGCTGGGCGCCGTCTCCACTGAGCTGGCGGGCGCCTCCCGGCTGCTGGCCGAGGGCGCGGCCCGCCGCGACGACGACCTGCGCGCCGTGCTGGCCGCCCTCGGCGAAGACCGCGTCAACGCGATGTTCCTGCGCAACGAGGTCGAGGCCGAGATCAAGGAGATCCGCCGCATCACCGGGGCGCCGCCCCGGGTGCGGACCGATGTGGGCGAGCGTTGACGGCGCGGATCAGGCACAACGACTGGAGCTCCCTGCGCCCGGCCCCGCTGGGCGCCTGGACCCCGCGCCTGTCGGTCAGCGTGGTCATCCCGGCCTACCAGTGTCAGGACGCGCTCGACCGCACCCTCGCCGCGCTCGCGGCGCAGAGCTACCCGGCCGACCTGACCGAGGTCGTCGTCGCCGACGACGGCAGCACGCCCGCGCTGCGGCTGCCGCCGCTGGCCCCCCACAACACCAGGATCGTCCGGGTGCCCGCCGGTTCGTGGGGGCGCGGCGCCGCCCGGCAGGCCGGGGCCTCGGCCGCCTCCGGCGACGTGATCCACTGGCTCGACGCCGACATGCTGCTCGACCGCGAGCACGTCGAGGCCCACATGCGCTGGCACCACCTGGCCGGATACGTGGTCGTGCACGGCACGATCAGGTTCGTCTCGGCCGAGCAGCCCTCCCCCGGCCACGTCTACGCCGAGGTCGCCGCCGGCCGGTCGGCCAACCTGTTCCCGGGGGCGGACGTCCATCCTCATGTGTGGCTGGAGAAGACGCTCGCCGAGACGCGGCGCCTGCGCGACGCGCGGTCGAACCCGTCGCGGCTGCACTCCGGCGCGACCACCTCGGTGCGGGCCACCATGCTGGCGCGGGCGGGCGGCGTCGACGTGACGATGAACATGGGCGAGGACACCGAGCTCGGCTATCGGCTGACCCAGGCCGGGGCCGTGTTCATCCCCGACGCCGAAGCGCTGAGCTGGCACGTCGGCAAGTCGACCGTGATGCTGCGCGAGAAGGAGGTGCACCGGCACAACTGGACCCTGTTCGCCGACCGCATCCCCGATCTGCGCTGGTTGCGCACCCATCCGCGGCGCGTCTACACGGTCCCGTACGTCGAGGTGGTCGTCGCCGCCACCACCTACGAGGAGACCCGGGGAACCGTCGACAACGCCCTGGCCGGGACCATCCACGACCTCGCGGTCACCATCGAGGGCCCCTGGCGCGACCTGCCGGCCGGCCGCCGGGCCTCGCTCGACGAGCCGCTGCTCGACCTGCGGCTGCTCGGCAACCTCTACGCCGGCGAACCCCGCGTCAACCGGGTGGTGAAGGCCCCCTACCGGCTGACCCTCCCGGCCGGCTGGGCGCTCGGCGCCGACAGCGTCGCCCGGCTGGTCAAGCTGGCCGAGACCGAGGGCTACGGCCTGCTGTGCGCCGCCCTCGCCGAGACCCACGACGGCGTCGCGACGGCCCGGCTGGAGAAGACCGCCGCCTACAACCGGGCCCGGCTGTTCCCCGGCGAAGACCCCGACGACGTGGTCGACGAGCTCTTCGGCGCCCACTGGGTCGACGGGGCCGAGTTCGGCATCGTCCCCCTGGCGGAGGCCGAACCCCTCAAGGGCGACGCCCAGACCTGGCGGGCGCTGGCCGAGAAGCACAAGGCCGAGGCGCGCAAGCACAAGGCGGAGGCCGAACGGTGGAAGGCGGAGGCCGAGAAGCTCGCCGCCCAGCCGCCGGCCAAGCGCCGGTGGAGGGGCCGATGACGACGTACAGGATCGGTTTCGACGACGGCGAGGACGACCTCGACAGCGGGCTCCACCTCGATCCCGAGGCCGAGGTCGCCGAGGTGACGGTGGTCGCCAAGACCCCCACCGACCTGCGCCGGGCGATGACTTTGCAGTCGACGCTGCCCAAGGCGTCGAAGGTGTCGGTGGTGGTCGCCGAGGCCCCCTACTGGTTCACCGCGCCGAACCCGTCGCTCACCCCGGCCCACCGGTGGCGGGCGCTGACCGAGGTCCGCACGTTCAAGAAGGGCGCCGGCTGGCAGGTCGACGTCACCTTCAACGCCCCCACGCCCTCGGGCCGGGTGGTCACGGCGGTGGCCCGCGCGTTCTCCGGGAACCGGCTGGAGGCCATCGCCTCGCCGGTGCCGGTGGTGGCCGGTCCGGGCGCGGCCCACTGGCGGCCGGGCGACCCCAACGCGGCCGTCGCCGACCCGAAGGGCCCGATGCCGATCCGCATCGGGGCGCCTGCGGGCGACCTGGTGGTCCGCACCGACGCGTCGGCCCCCTGGGCGGGCGACGCCGTGACCGTCGACCGGTCGGGCTCGCCGAGTTGGGAGGAGATCGGGCGTCCCGGCGGCGAGAAGCTGCTGGCGGCCGGGCTGACCGACCCCGCGCTGGTGCCGCCGGTCGACGACCGGTCGGTCAACCCGATGGGGTTCGTCAGCGTGCCGACCCAGGGGGTCGGCGAGCTCACCGTCGTCGACGACGCCTGGGTGATCCGGTACGACGGCGCGGTGCTCACCCGGATCGCGGCGTCGGGCGCGGTGACCGTCATGGACGTCACCCGGGTCCGCAAGCTGCGCGGCGTCACGATCGACTGGCGGCGCGGCCACACCGGCCCCCTGACCGCCGTCAGGGTGGTGGCCGGGCTGGCCGCGGCCGGGGTGCCGCTGGTGTGCGACCACGTCCCGGCGTGGGCGGGGGCGCTCGGCCCCGGCCTGGTCGCCCTGCTCGACCAGGCCCCCGAAGGCGTGCTCGACGACGACCTCACCCGCGAGGAGCACAGCATCCGCCTGCGGCGGCGCGCCCTGCGCGACCACGGGGTCAAGGAGCGCTGGGCGCGGCTCGGCGCGGTCGGCTCCTACCTGCCGACGACCTCGATCCTGCTGGCCACGCGGCGGCCCGACCAGGTCGCGTTCGCGCTCGAACAGGCCGGCCGGCAGCGCGAGGCCGACCTCGAAGTGGTGCTGGCGCTGCACGGCGTGCCCCGCGAGCATCCCGGGGTCGCCGCGGCGATCGAGAAGTTCGACCGGCCGCTGACCGTCTACCAGGCCCCGCACGCCCAGGCGTTCGGGTCGGTGCTGAACGCCGCCGCCGAACGGGCGTCCGGGTCGATGTTGCTGAAGATGGACGACGACGACTGGTACGGCCCCGACTTCCTGGCCGACCTGCTGCTCGCCCACTCCTACAGCGGCGCCGACGTGATGGGCACCTCGCCCGAGTTCGTCTACCTCGCGGCCATCGACGTGACCGTCCACCACCAGCAGATCACCGAGCAGGTCACCAACTTCATCGCCGGCGGGACGATCCTGGCCACCCGCTCGGCCTTCGACGCGGTGGGCGGCTTCCGCCCGCTGCCCCGATCGGTCGACACCCAGTTCCAGCACGCCGTCCAGGTCGCCGGGGGCACCATCTACCGGGGTCACGGCCTCGGCTACATCCTGCGGCGGGGCAAGGCCACCGAGCACACCTGGCGGGAGCCGATCGGCACCTTCCTCAAACGCAACAAGCGTCAGTGGCGCGGGTTCCGGCCCAACGCGCTGATGGAGCTCCCGGGAGGCAGGTCATGACGGCTCGCGTACCCCGCAACGACTACGGCGTGCTGGTGCCGCCCTGTCCCGACTCCTGGCGGCCCGGCAAGACCGTGTCGGTCGTCATCCCGGCCCGCGACTGCCAGCGCAAACTCGACCTGACGCTGGCCGCGCTGGCCGAGCAGGACTACCCCGCCCACCTCATGGAGATCATCGTCGTCGACGACGGCGGGCCGCTCACGGTGCCGCCGGGCGTCCGCCTGGTGCCCAACGAGGGCTGGGGCATCGCGTGGGCGGTCCGCACCGGGTTCGGCCACGCCACCGGCGAGGTCGTGCTGCGGCTCGACGCCGACGTGGTGCCCTCGCGCGGCCACGTCAGCGCCCACATGCGCTGGCACCACGCGGCCGACTACCTGGTGGTGCTGGGCGATTTGCGGTTCACCGCGTCCGAGACCGACCTGCCGCCGGTGCGGGCGCTCGGCGCGGCCGTCCGCGAGGGGCGGGAGGCCGAGCTGTTCGAGGAGTGCGAGGGCCACACCTGGTGGCACAAGCTCGTCGACGAGTACGACGGCCTCCGGCGGGCCCCCAGCCCGATGCTGCACCGCCTCCACGTCGGGGCGAGCGTCTCCCAGCACCACGACCTGTGGACGCAGGCCGGCGGCATCGACACCTCGCTCGTGCTGGCCGAGGACACCGACCTCGGCTACCGGCTCACCCAGGCGGGCGCGGTGTTCGTGCCCGAACTGGAGGCGCCGGCCTGGCATCTGGGCCGGTCGACTTTAATGCGGCGGCAGACCGAGGTGAAGCGCTACAACGCGCCGTTCGTCGCCGACCGCATCCCCTACCGGCGATTCCTGCGCACCGAGGGCGGCCGCCAGTGGCTGGTGCCCTACGTCGACGTGGTGATCGACACCCGGGGCGCGAGCTATGAGAACGTGCGCGGCGGCGCCGACGCGGCGCTGGTCAGCACGCTGCCCGACGTACGGGTGACCCTGGTGGGCGACTGGTCGCAGCTGCACGACGGCCGCCGCTCCGCCTTCGACGACCCCCGGCTCGACGCCCGGCTGATCAAGGGCGGCTACGAGCACGACGGCCGCGTCCGCCTCGTCGAGGACGCCGGGCCGACCTCGGCGCCGGTCCCGTTCCGGCTGGTCTGCCCGCCCGGCTGGACGATCGCCGCCGAGACCCTGGTCTCCCTCATCGAGAAGGCCGACAAGGCCGACCTCGGGCTGCTGCACATCGCGCTGACCGAGACCCACGAGGGCATCGTCACGGCCCGGCTCGAACGCACCGCCGCCATCGCCCGCGCCCACCACGTGATCAAGGACGGCGAGGAGTTCGACGACGTCGTCCACGAGCTCTACGGCTCCGAATGGCTCGACGGCGAGGAACTCGGGTTCGCCCGGGTCGACACCGGCGTCAAGCCGCCCATCGTGAGCCGGAACACCGAGGCCGCCCACTGGCGGGCGCTGGCCATCGACCGTAAGATCGCCGCCGGACGGCTGGAGAAGCAGGTCCACGCGCTCGAACGGCAGGTCGGCGCCCTGGAGAAGAAGGCCGCCAAGGGCACCGCCGACACGGCGCGCTGGCAGGCGAAGGCGGAGAACTGGCGGGTGCAGACGGTGCGGTTGCAACGACGCGGTGAGCGCACGGTGTTCAAGCGGGCGTTGCGCAAGGCCCGGCGGCTGCTGGGCTGATGACCCTCACCGCACGTCGCGGCCTCCCGGTCAGGGAGGCCGCTCGTTCTCACGGCCTCTGGGTCGGCCTGATAGTCGCGGTCGCGGCCGCCGGTTACACCCTCGTCGGCTACCTGGAGCTGCGCGGCATGCGGGCCGGGGTGCTCGACCTGGCCATCTTCGACCAGGGGGTGCGGAGCTACTCGGAGTTCCGGCTGCCCGAGTCGGTGACCAAGGAGTACCTCGACGGCTTCCACGACGAGGGGTTCTCGCTGCTGGGCGACCACTGGTCGCCGATCCTGGCGCTGCTCGCGCCGCTCTACTGGATCAACGACGGCCCGTTGTCGCTGCTGTTCGCGCAGGGGGTGCTGTTCGCGCTGGCGGTGCCGCCGCTGTGGTTGTTCACCCGCCGCCGCCTCGGGCCCGCCGCCGCGTATCTGGTCTCGGGGGCGTACGTCGTCTGCTGGCCGGTCGCGCAGGCCGTCGAGTTCGACTTCCACGAGGTGGCGTTCGCGCCGCCGCTGATCGCGTGGATGGTCGAGCGGCACGACGCCGGCCGGGTCCGCACCGCGCTGGTCATGGGCGGGCTGCTGCTGCTGACCAAGGAGGACATGGGCCTGGTCGTCGCGGGGTTCGGCCTCTACCTGGCGGCCAGGGGGCGGTTCCGGGCCGGGGCGCTGCTGGCCGGCGGCGGGGTGGCGGCCGTGCTGGTGGCGACCAAGGTGCTGATCCCGTTCTTCGGCGGGCGCGACGGCTTCTACTGGCGCTACGAGGACCTCGGCGACGGCCCGTTCTCCGCGCTCGTCCACGTGCTGACCCATCCGGTGCAGACGCTGGCCCTGTTCGGCAGCCCGCCGGACAAGCTGGTCACGATGGGCTGGCTGCTGCTGATGGTGCTGGGGGCCTGCCTGCTGTCGCCGCTGGCCTTGCTGTCGCTGCCGCTGCTGGCCGAGCGCATGTTGTCGTCGTATCCCCACTGGTGGGGGGTGCCGTTCCACTACAACGCGTTCCTGGCGATCCCGCTGTTCCTGGCGGCCGTCGACGGGATCGCCCGCTTCGGGCCCCGCACGCGGGTCACCTGGGCAGCCGGGGTGCTGGCGACCGGGCTGGTCACGGCGCCGGTGTTCGCGTACGGGACGATCGTGAAGACCGAGCTCGGGCCCGAGCCGGCCTATGTCGCGGTCGCCCGCCGGGCGGTCGCGGCGGTGCCGCCGGGGCCGATGGTCGCGGCGGCCCTGCCGGTGGGGGCGAGCCTGACGGCGCGCAACCCGGTGATCCTGTGGCAGCCGGAGCCCGCCTACGAGAACCCGCCGTGGATCGTGGCCTTCACCCGCTGGAAGACCACGCCGTTCGACGGCGTCGACGACCAGGTGGCCGAGGTGGCGCGGTTGCGCGCCACCGGCTACGTGACGGTCTTCGACGAGGGCGGCTTCGTCGTCCTGCGCAAGCCCTGAGATCACCCGCGCCCGTTTTGTGGCTATCTGACATGGGAAAACGCCATTTGTCGGGTTCTGCATTGATTCGGGGGGTCGCATCATGCTGGTCGAGAACAGGACGGACCGTACGGTCTGGCTGGGGCTGTACACCCTGCAGGACAGGGCCTACCTCGCCACCACGTTTCCGTGGGGCGCCCGCCAGAAACTCGGGCCCCACCAGCGGAAGGAGTTCTCACCGGCCGCCGACCGGCAGCAGGTGGTCTTCTGGAACACCGGCGCCCTCGGCGACATGCTGCACGTCCCGCGCTCGCTGCGGACGAGCGAGATCTCGATCGACCAGGACTCCGACGGCTGCTTCGTCTACAACCATCTCGGCGACCCCGCCCCGATGGACCGGATCGAGCACTTCGTCGTGCTGATGCTGGAGAACCGGTCGTTCGACAACCTGCTCGGCTGGCTCTACGCCGACACGGACAACGTGCCGCCGCGGAACGTACCGGCGCCGCCGGACGGAAAGCCCTACTTCCTGGGGCTCAAGGAGAAGGCGTACTGGAACACCTCCCCCGCCGCCGCGCACGACACCGCCCCGGAGGAGGGCCGCGTCTACGCGCGGAAGGGGGCGCGGACCGACACCACCCCCGATCCGAACCCCAGCGAGATCTGCTGGTCGTTCGTGGAGCAGATGTACGGCACCACGATGCCCGGGGCACGGCAGCAGCCCAACATGTGGGGGTTCCTGGCCAACTACCATGCGCACACCCGGCCGCCCGACCCGTCGGTCATCATGGACTGCTTCACTCCCGACCAGGTGCCGAACATGAGCACCCTGGCCAAACAGTTCGCCGTCTGCGACCGCTGGTTCGGCTCGGCGCCCTGCGAGACCTGGCCGAACCGTTCCTTCCTGCACGCGGGCACCTCGTTCGGCCGGCTCAACAACTGCGACGCCCCCGACCAGGAGGACTGCGTCCCGAACTTCTTCCCGTACGCCGGGAAGCGCACCATCTTCGACACCCTCGACGAACTGGGCATCCGCTGGCGCCTCTACCAGGACGCCGCCGTGCTCGGCACGCTGCTCAGCGCCCAGTTCTGGACGGTGCCGCAGAAGCTGAAACGGCAGGCCCACCACGCGATGTACATCGCGCCCGACCTCAAGCCGGGATTCCGGATCCAGTTTCCGCCGGAATACATCTTCGTCGAGCCGTCGTACTGGCTGGAGAACAACGACCAGCATCCGCCGCACAAGGTGTCCAGCGGCGACGCGCTGGTGGGCACGATCTACCGGGCGCTGTCGACCAGCCCCCGATGGAACAGGATCCTGTTCGTCATCACCCACGACGAGCACGGCGGCTGCTACGACCACGTTCCCCCGCCCGCGGCCATGCCACCGGACGGCTACGTGCCCCAGTTCTGCGTCGGGGAGATCAACCCCTTCCGGGTCTACGGACCGAGGGTGCCGGCCATCCTCGTGTCGCCCTACATCGAGGCGGGCACCGTGTTCCGGGCGCCGGCCGAAGCCTGGCTCCGCAACGACGACGACAACGGCAAACGTTTCCCGGCGAGCGGCGGCCTCACCGACTTCTACGCCGACACCAACGAACTGGTGTGCCCGCCCGGCCGCGTCGTCACCGGCATGGCCCTGCGCCGGAAGGCGCCCCCCGGCTCCGAGGGCAACCGGGTCGCGCTGTCGCTCCAGCACTCCCGGCCCGACGGCTCCGATCCCCAGTGGCTGGAGAACACCGACTGGAACGGCCAATACGTGCCGGGGAACGGCGGGCTGGGCGGCTTCCTCGCCGACACCAACCCGCTGATCTGCCCGCCCGGCCGCGTCGTCACCGGCCTGGCCTTCCGCCAGAAGGCGCCTCCTGGCCACGACCCGTCGACCGGGAACCGCATCGCGCTGGCCCTCCAGCACGCCAACCCCGACGGCTCCGATCCGCGATGGCTGGAGAACACCGACTGGAACGGCAACCACGTGCCCGCGAGCGGCGGCCTGGCCACCTTCGACGTGGACACCAACCCGCTGACCTGGCCTCCCGGAGCGATGCGCGGCGTGGCACTCCGGCGCAAGGGCGCCAACCACCTGGCGCCCGAGGCGTTGACCACCGGCGCCGAGTTCGACCACACGTCGATCCTCGCGTCGATCCGCGACTGGGTCGGCGCACGGTCGGACATGCTGGGCCCGAACGAACGCATCAGGCGGGCGCCGACGGTCTGGCCGGTGCTGACCCGGACCAAGCCCCGGACCGACACGCCGGTGCTGCCCGAACCCGCCACCGTTCCGGCCGAGTCGAACGGCCACAAACCCACTCCGCGCCAGATCGACCTCATGGCGCTGGCCGAAGCGGAACGGACGGCCGTGGCCGAGGCCGCCCAGGCCAACGGCCACGCTCCGGATTGGTGGGAGCGGCGCATCGCGGAGGCCGCTCAGGAGACGGCGGCCGGACTCGAAGGCGCGGCCGACTCAGGCGACCTGCCCGGCGAACTGACCGGGGGGATCGCCTAGAACTCCTGCCAGGCCGACTCGTCGGGCACCGGACGCGTCCGGCCGCCGATCACGTCTTCGAGCGGGCGGACGGCCGTGCCGTGCTTCTTGCGGGAGTCGAGCCAGGTCAGGAACTCGTCGAGCAGCTTCTCTGTGGTCGAGTAGTCGCCGCAGACGCGGACGCAGACCTTGTGGACCACCACCGGGAGCAGCCCCCCGCCGGCCCGTTCGGCCGCGGTGACCTGCTTCTTGAGGTCGTTCAGGGTGGTGTCGTGGTTGACCGAGCCGTAGGTGCGGACCGAGTAGAGCAGGGCCGGCCGCATCGACTCGACGGGGGCGCTGCCGAGGGCCAGGCCGCCGACGGTGCGGGCGGCGTTGTAGCCGCAGAAGCGGGCGGCGTTCTGGGAGTCGCCGTTGTTCGCGCCGAAGGGGTAGGCGAACGTGGTGACCGGGATCTTCAGCTTGAGCAGGGCGGCCCGGTCGCCGCAGATGTCGACCCGCTGGTCGATGGCGGTCAGGTCGGTCAGCCGCACGTGGTGAAGGGTGTGGCCGCCGATCTTGTGACCCTGCCGGGCGAGCGTGCGGACCTGGCCGACGCTGAGTTTTCCCCTGGTGTTCAGGTCGCCGCTGTTGATGTAGAACGTTCCGCGTACGCCGTGTGAATTCAGGATCTTCGCGGCGGTGAAGTGGGTGGCGTCGCCGTCGTCGAAACCGAGCGCGACCACCGTCTTGACCTTGGCTTTCGGGCGGGCGGCCTGCGCGGGCGCGGTGACCAGCAGCATCGGAAGGAGCGTTCCCAACAGGACGCCCACTGCTCCTAACCGGAGCGAAGACCGCATGACCGACTCCTGTCTTCACATGTGGAGGGGAAGGTGACCAGGCTAGCGGCTATTGCCCACGGAACCGGCTGCTAGACCCAATCGGTACACACGCCTCACTTTCGGCCGAACAGCACCAGAACCAGGCCCGGGGACCGGTCCGGCTCCCACGTCCGGACCGGTTCGAAGCCGAGCACTCTCAGCGACTTCAGCTTGGCCGGGGCGACCCGGCCGAGGTCGTCGACGCCCAGGGCGGGGTTGCCGCGCCAGACCGCCCACACCCGCGTGGCCTGGCTCAGCACGTGGTTGAGGTCGCCGCGTTCGACGAAGCCGAAGGTGCCGGGGAACCGGCTGGCGCCGCGCCGCAGCACGTCGGGCGGGAAGCCGTCGGGCGTCCGCCGGTAGTAGAGCACGCCCTCGCGCTGCGGGGCCGCGCCGTAGACGAGCACGTCGCCCGGCCGGTACTCGCGGGCGATGGTCTCGACGACGAGCGGGTAGTTCTCCCGGCGGCCGTCCTGCGACCGGTTGAGGGCGAGCTCCGGCAGCGCGAGCACCCCGCCGAAGAGCAGCAACGCCAGCGCGGCGGGTGGTCTGACCCGGGCCAGGGCTAGCCCGGCCAGCAGGGCGAGGGCGGGCGCGGCGGCGAAGAAGTAGCGGTCGACGTACAGGGGCATGGCCACCAGGGAGACCGCGAACAGCAGCAGCGGGGGCAGCAGCAGCCACGTCCAGAGCCCGCCGAGCCACGGTCTGGGCACCGCGCCCGCCCCGGCCACGGCCGCGCCGATCAGCAGCAGCGACAGCGTGGCCGACCCGGTCAGCGCGCTCGGCAGGCCGGTGAGCGCGGTCCAGGCGGGGCGTTCGATCCAGCTCACCGCCTCGCTCTGCAGCACGCCCAGCACGGCCAGCCCCGCCCACGGCAGAAGCCCGATCGCGACGGGCGGCAGGAACCGCCGGAGCAGCCCGCTGCGCCAGGCCACCAGCAGCTGCGCCGGCAGCACGAGCACCGCCATCAGGTGGGTGCAGCCGAGAAAGAGCACGGTCAGCGTGTACGTCGACCACGGCCGCCGCCCCCTCCCCTCGACCGCCCGGTGGAGGGCCCAGCAGGAGAGCACGGCCGCGAGGGCGGCGAAGGCGTAGGGGCGGGCGTTCTGCCCGTGGTAGGAGGTGAACGGCAGCAGCAGGAAGGCGGCCGCCGCCCAGACCCCGGCCGTCCGGGAGGCCAGGCGGCGGCCGAGATCGGCCAGCAGCCCGGCGGTGGCCCCGATCGCGAGGGCGGCGGGCAGCCGCAACCACCACAGGGCGTCGCCGAGCTCCGCCCAGAAGTGCATGACCGTGTAGAAGGGCAGGAAGTGGGCGTCGACGTTCTGGGCCAGCTGCCACAACCCGCCGAGCGACCGGGTGATCGCGCTGTAGGTGGCCAGCTCGTCGTTCCAGAGCGAGGGCGTCGAGATGCCCGCGACCATCGCCGCCGTGCCGATCGCGCCCGCCGCGAGGGGGATCGCGACGTCGGTCCGGCTCATCGACTCGGCCGGATCATGGTGATCCAGGTCGGTTCTCCCTTACTACTGGCCAGGACGTGCCGGTCCCAGCCCTCCGCGCCCGTGGGCGGCGTCTTCTGGCTGAGGGTGGCGACGACGCCCGGGACACCCTCGGCCGCCTCGGCGACCGACTCCCCGCGTTTCACGATCAGGACGTCGCAGCCGGTCAGGAACTGGTGGGCGGGGTTGACCGAGACGCCCACGAGGGTGCACGGCCGGGTGACCCCGGCGTCGATCATCTTGTGCACGAACGCGGCCTGGAACTGGCGCAGCGGGTAGTCCTGCCCCTTCACCCCGTCGAACGCCACGAACTGCACGACCAGGTAGGCGGCCAGCAGCACCGCGAACGGCGGCCGGAACCGCGCCGCCGTCGCGGCGGCCGGGATCATCAGCAGGGCGTAGGCCGGCAGCAGGAAACGCGGGGCGGCGTAGTCGACCAGGAACAAATAGGGCGCGGCCATCGCCAGCCCCGCCAGCAGCGGGACCGGATGCCGCCTGGCCGACACCAGCGCCAGCGCCGGGAGGGCCAGCCACCAGATCAGCAGGTAGGGCCGGTCCAGCGGGATGTCGCACGGGCGGCAGAAGGCGGGCCCGTTGGCGGCCTTGAACTCGTACCAGAACCCGGGCGCGGGCGCGATCCCGCCCTGCACCTCACCCGCCGCCGCCCACCGCTGGAGCAGCGACCCGAATCCCGTGTACGCCTCCACCACCCACGGCGCCGACCCCAGCGCCGCCGCGACGAGGATGGTCGCGGCGGCGGCCCACCTCCGCCACAGCAGCGCGGCCGGCCCGCCGACCACCCCCAGCCACAACACGTCGCTCGGCCGCAGCAGCGCCACCCCGGCGAACCCGGCCGCGAGCCCGGCATACGCCCACGCCGACGGCGACTCCCGGACGACTAGCAGCGACCCGATCGCCAGCACCGCGCCGTAGGCGACGTAGAGGTTGGGCATGACCTGGGGCCCGTACCAGACCGTCACCCACAGGGTGGCGAACAACCCGGCGGCCAGGACGAGCACGGGCGGCCTGAGCAGTTTCGTCCACGGCAGGAAGGCCAGGAACAACCCCGCCGCGGCGAGGACCATCATCCACCAGCGGATCGCCGCCGGATCGGTGGTGACCTGGACGATCGGCGCGACCAGCCAGGTCACGCCCCTGGCGCGGGGGGCGGAGAAGACGGCGTCGGGCACTCCCGGGGCGACCTGGCTCGTGTAGACGGCCTCGTCCCATTCGAGCGTCATGTCCGCCGGGACCAGCAGGGCCTGCAGCACGAGATATCCCAGCGCGACCAGGCCGAGCAGGGGGACAGGTCGGGCAAGCACCGTCTTACCTTGTCGTAAGCCCCGCAAGCCGCGCAAATGGCAGACTGTCCGGATGCGTCAGGCGAGCGCCGTGGTGACCAGCGGCGACAGGGTGCACGGCCGGTTCGGCCCGGCCGACATGCCCTCCCCGTGGTGGAACGACGTCGCGCCCGTGACGGCCTGGCTCTCCGGCGAAGCGGGCGCGCCGGTCGTGGTCCTGCGACTGCTCGACGTGCAGGGCGGCGCCATGATGCGCGACGGCCACGCGACCTATCATGCGGAACTCCTGGAGGAGCCCCCGGCCCACCAGCCCCCGAACCCGCCGAACCGCTTCAAGGCCGCCGCTGAGTCGAGGGAACACTCCGTCGGCGGCGCGATGTCCGGCGTTCCGGCCGAGGTGCGGAGTCGCCTTTGGAACCAGGAACCGCTCCGGGCATCGTGGGCCACCCGTGAAGGGCTGCGCGCGGCCCTCGACTGGGCGCTGGCCATCACGGGGCCGAGCGAGATCCGGCAGGTCAAGACCTGGAACCTGGCCGGGCTCTTCCACCTGCCGAACGTCAACGCCTGGCTGAAGACCACTCCCCCGTTCGCCGCCCCCGAGGCGTCGATCATCGCCGCCCTGGCCGAGGTGGATCCCACGCTGGTCCCCACGGTGCTGGGCGCTGATCCCGCCCGTGGCTGGATGTTGCTGGAGCACATCCCGGGCCAGGACTGCTGGAAGGCGGCCCCCGGCCTGGTGCGGGAGACGGTCCGCCGGTTCGCGCGGGCCCAGCAGGAGATCAGCACCGGAATGCAGGCGTCCAGGCCCGAGGCGATCGGCTCACGGCAGGCCCCGCCGGGGCTGACCGATCGGCGGAGCATGCTCGCCGCCACCGGGCGGCTCCCCCACGTCCCCGGGTCAGACGAACTGCTGGAGCGGGTTCCCGCCCTGGAGGAGGAGCTGGCGGCCTGCGGGATTCCGTACACGCTGGTTCATGGAGATTTCCACCCGGGCAACTGGCGAGCGGTGCCCGGCGGCCCGGCCGTGGTGCTGGACTTCGCCGACGCGCATGTCGGGCATCCGGCCGCCGACGGGTTGCGGCTGAAGGAGTGGACCGGCGACGCCGAGGCATGGGTCGACGCCTGGTCGCTGCCGGGGGCAGACCCGCGACGGGCGCTGGAGGTCGCCGCGCCGCTGGCGGCGCTCGGGCAGGCCGTGCGGTACCAGGAGTTCCTGGACGGCATCGAGCCCTCCGAACGCCGCTATCACGCCGGCGACCCCGAAGAAGCGCTGGTCGAAGCGGTTAAGGCGCTTCGTCGCCTTCGACCCGCATGACGCTGGCCACCGCGCGCACGATGTCGAGCTCGCGCAGGCCCTCGACCGTCGACGACAACGCCGCGTCGGAGGCCCGGTGGGTGACCAGCACGAGCTGGGCGTCGTCGCCCCGGCCCTCCTGGCGGACGGTCTGGATCGACACGTCGTGGCGGGAGAACATCTCGGCCACGGTCGCGAGCACGCCCGGCTTGTCGGCGACGTCGAGCGACACGTGGTAGCGGGTCACCGTCTCGCCCATGGGGTGGACGGCCAGGTCGGCGTACACGGACTCGGACGGACCCCGGGTGCCGGCGATGCGGTTGCGCGCGACCGCGACGATGTCGCCCAGGACCGCGGAGGCGGTCGGCGCGCCACCGGCGCCGGCGCCGTAGAACATGAGGCGGCCCGCCGACTCGGCCTCGACGAACACGGCGTTGTACGCCTCGCGGACCCCGGCCAGCGGGTGGGTGCGCGGGATCATCGCGGGATGCACCCGCACGCCGATGGTCCGGCCGTCGTCGGAGCGGGCGCAGATCGCCAGCAGCTTGATCACGTAGCCCATGGCCTTGGCCGAGGCGACGTCGGAGGCGGACACCTCGGTGATGCCCTCGCGGTGGACGTCGGCCGCGGTGACCCGGCTGTGGAAGGCGATCCCGGCCAGGATGGCGGCCTTGGCGGCGGCGTCGAAGCCCTCGATGTCGGCGGTCGGGTCGGCCTCGGCGTAGCCGAGCGACTGGGCCTCCTCCAGCGCGTCGGTGAACGAGGCGCCGGTGGAGTCCATTTTGTCGAGGATGTAGTTGGTCGTGCCGTTGACGATGCCGAGCACCCGGTGGACCCGGTCGCCGGCCAGCGACTCGCGCAGCGGGCGGATCAGCGGGATCGCCCCGGCGACGGCGGCCTCGAAGTAGAGGTCGGCCTGGTTGGCGGCGTGGAGGGTCGCGCCGTCTTCGGCGAGCAGGGCCTTGTTGGCCGAGACGATCGACTTGCCCTCGGCCATGGCGGCCAGGATCAGGCTGCGGGCGGGCTCGATGCCGCCGATCACCTCGACGACGACGTCGACGTCGGGGCGGGTGACCAGGGCGTGGGCGTCGGTGGTGAGCAGCGCGGGGTCGAGGTCGACGTCGCGTTTGCGGCTCATCTTGCGGACGGCCACCCCGGCGAGCTCCAGCGGCGCGCCCACCCGGGCGGCCAGGTCGTCGGCCTGCTCGTGGAGCAGGCGGGCGACCTGGGAGCCGACGACGCCGCAGCCCAGGAGCGCCACTTTGACGGGTTTACTCACAACTGCCCCCTGAGCAAATCTTCTTCGGTCTCGCGCGCCACGATGACTCGTGCCTTGCCGCCGGCGACCGCGACGACCGCGGGCTTGGGCAGGTAGTTGTAGTTGCTGGCCAGCGAGCGGCAGTAGGCGCCGGTGCCGGCCACCGCGATCAGGTCGCCGGGCACCAGGTCGGCGGGCAGGTAGAGATCGCGGACCACGATGTCGCCGCTCTCGCAGTGCTTGCCGACCAGGCGCGACAACATCGGCCCGGCGGTGCTCTCGCGGGAGGCCAGACGGGCGGTGTAGTCGGCGCCGTAGAGGGCGGTGCGGACGTTGTCGCTCATGCCGCCGTCGACCGAGACGTAGGTGCGCAGGCCTTCGACGTCCTTGACCGTGCCGACCTCGTAGAGCGTCACCCCGGCGGTGCCGACGATCGAGCGGCCGGGCTCGACGGTGAGGCGCGGGACCGGCAGGCCCTTGCCCTGGCAGACGGTCGTGACGATCTCGCGCAGCGCGTCGGCGATGACCTTCATGTCGGGCGACTCGTCGCCGTCGACGTAGGGGATGCCGTAGCCGCCGCCGAGGTCGAGCTCGGGCAGCACGACGCCGTGTTCGTCGCGGATCTGCACCAGCAGGGTGGCCAGCCGCCGGGCGGCGACCTCGAACCCGGCGGTGTCGGTGATCTGGGAGCCGATGTGGCTGTGGAGGCCGACGAGCTCCAGCGACGGCATGGCGAGGATGCGGCGGGCGGCCTCGGCGGCGGCGCCGCTGCTCAGCGACAGGCCGAACTTCTGGTCGTCGTGGGCGGTGGCGATGAACTCGTGGGTGTGGGCCTCGACGCCGACCGTGACGCGGATCAGCACCTTGGGCCGGGCGCCGTGCTTCTCGGCCAGGTAGCCGAGGCGGGCGATCTCCTCGAAGGAGTCGACGACGACGTGGCCGACCCCGACGGTGACGGCCTTCTCGAGCTCGGCGATCGACTTGTTGTTGCCGTGCATGGTGATGCGGTCGGGCGGGAAGCCGACGCTCAGCGCGACGGCGAGCTCACCGGCGCTGCACACGTCGAGGCCGAGGCCCTCCTGCATGATCCACCGGGCGACCTCGCGGCACAGGAACGCCTTGCCGGCGTAGTGGACCTCGCCGTCGTGGAAGGCCTGCCGGAAGTCGACGGCATGGGCCCGGAAGTCGTGCTCGTCGAGGACGTAGAGCGGCGTTCCGAACTCTTTCGCCAGGTCACGGACGTCGAGCCCGCCGATCGTGAGCGATCCCGCAATCCGCTCGGACGTTCGCGGCCAGATGACCGGGTCGATGGAGTTCAGGTCGGCGGGCGCATGGGGAGGACGGTCCTCCGGGAGCACCTCGGCATGCCGGTCACCGGCGGGATGGGCGAATCGACTCACCCGAAGCAGGCTATCCGACTCGGGGTGTCTCCCGAGACAGGTGCTCACGTAGCGAGACGTGACGAAAAGTGGAAATACGGTCGTCCAGTCCCATCATGTCCGGAAGATCTCCTAGATCCTCTCGGGCAACCGCTCCGCGCTGATCGCCGCGAGCACCGCCGCGACCGCGTCGCCCGTCGCGACCCGCGCCGCCGACGTTCCCGTGAAGGCCGCGTCCCCCCTTGGCAGGGGGTTCGCGGCCTCGAACGCGTCGTGATAACCCGCGGCGAGGTGCTCGGCGAAGGTCCTCCACTTTCCTTTACGGCTCCGCGAACGACTGGGCAGTTCCGCGAGCAGCCGCACCACGGCCCTCCACTCGGCGGGCAGCGACTCCCACTCGGGGTCGGCGCCCTCCGCCCACCGATGCGCCCAGCGGGCGCGGGCGTACGCGTAGCGGACCACGAAACCGGGGTTGGCCCAGGTGCGGGGGAAGTCGGGCCAGGTCTCGGCGGCCAGGTTTTCCGGAACCTTGGCGATTTGGTCCCAGGGATACTCCCCGATGACCAGCTCGCCCCGGACGAGGTAGGTCGCCTCGTTCGCCCAGTCGCCGACCGGGATCATCCGGGCACCCGGCCGACCACGCGAGCGTACATCCGGGTCGGCGCGACCGCGGCCGTCAGGAAGCCCGGCAGGGCCGGGAGGTCGACGGCGTAGCGCTGGAGGTCGGTGTAGAGCGCGTCGGCGGTCTGCGGGCGCTGGTCGGGCGACTTCTCCAGCAGCGACCCGACCAGGTCCGCCAGCCCGGCCGGGATGTCGCGCACCCTCGGCGGGCGCTCCTTGACCTGGCGTTCGTAGACGGCGTAGTCGGTCGGGCCGGTGAAGAGCTGGCGGCCGGTGAGCATCTCGTGCAGCACGCAGCCGAGGGCGTAGAGGTCGCTGCGGGGGTCGGCCACGCCGCGTTTGATCTGCTCGGGGGCCATGTAGGCGGGGGTGCCGAGGATCTGGCCGGTCCGGGTGAACTGCCCGGCGTCGGCCTCGCGCAGGATGGCCAGGCCGAAGTCGAGCACCTTGACCGTGCCGTCGGGGCAGAGCATCAGGTTGGTCGGCTTGAGGTCGCGGTGGCAGATCGACAACGTGTGGGCGGCCGACAACACGGCGCACGCCTGGGCGGCGATGGCGGCGGCCCACGGGACCGGCAGCGGCCCGTGCTCGCTGACCACGTCGGCCACGGTGACGCCCTCGATGAACTGCATCACCTGGAAGAGCCGCTGCTCGTGGGTGCCGAAGTCGTAGAGCACCGGCGCGCCGGGATGGTCGAGCCGGGCCAGGATGCGGGCCTCGCGGATGAACCGGCGCTCCAGCTCCCGGTCGGGCCCGCCGGGGGGACGGAGGAACTTGACCGCCACCTTGCGGTCGAGATGTCTGTCGTGGCCGCCGTAGACGGCGCCCATCCCGCCCTGGCCGAGCGGGAGGTCGTCCAGTTCATAGCGGTCACCGATGACCATGCCGCAACTTTATTGCAGATGTACGGCCGGTCGACCCGTCTCCACCCCGGCTCCCGCTTTCATCGCAGATGTCCGGCCGCCAAACCGTCCAGAGCCAGGCGGATGAGTTCCTGGCCTCTTCTCCCGGCCTCGTGGAGGGCGGTGTCGAGGTCGGCGAGGCGGCGGAAGGAGCGGCCGTATTCGCGCTGTTCGGCCAGCGGCAGCCGGGGGACCTTGGTGCGGCGGGCGTCGAGGCGGCTGGCGCCGCGCGACAGGCTCGAACCGGCGCGCAGGAAGCCGGCCAGGAAGTCGGCGTCCAGGCGGGCCGGGTCGACCCGGTAGAGGGTGAGCTGGGGGCCGAGGGCCCAGCCGATCTCGGTCACGACGCGGACCAGGCCGGTCGGGGTGGCGACCACGTCACCCGGCTCGATCATGACCAGCGCGGGGCCGGGCTCGGCCCAGCCGGTGGGCGGGCCGCCCCCGGCCAGGTCGTCGGCCGTCAGGACCGGCTGGTCGCCCGAGCCGAGGCGGGCCGAGGAGTGGTGGATGGCCACCGAGCCGCCCCGGGCCAGTTCGGCGATGGTCGTCATCGGCGGGTCGCGCGGCGGGTCGGCGGGCGCGAGGTCGGGCAGGGCGCCGGCCAGGCCGTCGACGGCGGCGGTGAAGCGGTCGCGGGCGCCGGAGTAGTCGGGCGGCCCGGCCGCGCCGCCGAACCGCAGCGGGCTGACGTCGACCTCGTCGTCGAGCAGGTCGATGACCTCGGTGCCGCCCCGGCCGGACTCCTGGAAGTCGCGCCAGGCCGGTTCGACCGTGGCGAGGTCTCCGGCGGCGTCGTAGAGCAGCACGCGCGACGGGGTGCGCTCCCCCGGCTCGGGGCGGCGCAGCAACCAGATGTCGCTGGAACCGGCCGCGATCACGGCCCGGAGCACCCCGGCGCGCAGCAGGTTCGACCGGATCCGGCGGCCGGGGCGGCGGGCGGCGGCGGCGGGCGGCATCAGGACGGTCACCGTGCCCCCGGCCCGGACCCGGCTGAGGCAGTGTTGCACCCAGGCGAGCTCGGGCTCGCCGCGCGGCGGCAGGCCGAACTCCCAGCGCGGGTCGGCGGTGAGCTCCTCGTAGCCCCAGGTCCGCTCGTTGAAGGGCGGGTCGCAGACGACCGCGTCGGCGCCGCCGGGCAGCCCGTTGGCCCGCAGCGAGTCGCCGGTCCGCACGGTCGCCGCCACCCCCCGCATCCGCAGCCGCGTGGCCGCGATCCGGGCCGCGGAACCGGAGACGTCCTGGGCCCGCGCGGCCTTCGCCGTCAGCAGCAGGGTGCCCAGGCCGCAGGCGGGGTCGAGCAGCACCCCGCCGCCCGACAGGCGCACCATCAGGTCGGCCAGGTCGGGCGGGGTGATCGCGAGCTGGCGCGAGTGGGCCTCGACGTAGCGCTCGCAGAGGAACTCGAAGGCCTCCAGCCGCCCGCGCTCCTCGGCCAGCCCGGCGACCAGCTGGGTGACCTCGCGGGGCAACGCCGACGGACGCCCTTCGAGGAAATCGCCCGCGGCCGCCACCAGCTCCCCTAGCCTCAGGTCATCGCCGCTGGCCCGGAGACGCTGCCAGGCCAGGTCGGCGGCCGACAACGAGAACGGCTTGCCGTTGCGGCGCAGCCATTCCTCGACCTCGGTCAGCGAGAACAGCGGGCTGGCGGCGGTTCCGCCGACCGGCTGGGGGAAGTCGTCGTGACGGCGACGCCAGTTGGACACCGCGGCCCGGCCGACGTCGGCGAGGCGGGCGATGTCACCGGCGTTCACGTAAGTCACGTGGTTACTCTACACGAAGCGTCCACTTGTGAAGTGCTTCAACCAATGTTTTACTGTGGACATGAACCACAGCACGCTGAGCCTCCGGTACGCCGCCCGTTCCGACGTCGGCCAGCGCCGCCCGGAGAACGAGGACGCCGCCTACGCCTCCTCCCGCCTGCTGGTCGTCGCCGACGGCATGGGCGGCCACAACTACGGCCAGGTGGCCAGCGCCACCGCGATCCGCGTGCTGTCCGGCGCCCACCTCGACGGCGACCCCGTGGTCGCGCTCGAAGGCGCCATCCAGCAGGCGGCGCAGACCCTGAAGGGCATGGCCGACGCCAACCCGGCGCTCAACGGCATGGGCACCACCCTGACCGCGATGTTGTGGGACGGCAGCGGCTTCGCCCTGGCCCACGTGGGCGACTCGCGCGGCTACATGCTGCGCGACGGCGTGCTCTACCAGATCACCCACGACCACACGCTGGTGCAGTCGCTCGTCGACGACGGCCGGATGACCCCCGAGCAGGCGGCCGAGCACCCGCGCCGGTCGATGCTGATGCGGGCCCTGGAGAGCACCGGCAACGTGAGCCCCGACGTGTCGCACCGGGCCGCCTTCGCGGGCGACCGCTACCTGCTGTGCTCCGACGGCCTGGCGGGCGTGGTGTCGCCCGAGACGCTGCACGAGTTGCTCACCTCCGTCGCCGACCTCGACCAGCTGGTCACGACCCTCGTCGACCTGGCCAACCGGGGCGGCGGCCCCGACAACATCACCTGTGTCGTGGCCGACGTCGTGGCGGGCGGGCACGGCGACGGACATCCCATCATGGTCGGGTCGGCGTCGGCCGATCAAGGGCTAGATCAGGGCGAGGGGACCGGCGGGGACGTACCCCTCCAGACGAGCTGAGCCGAACAGGCGGCCCTCCGCGCGGGCGCGCACGCACACGTAGGAGAAGCGGTCGCCCGAGTAGACCCGGATCCCGCCGGAGCGGCACTGCCGCATCAGCGTCTCGTCCCACTCCTCGCTGAGGTCGGCGATGCCGAGGTCGACCAGCACCGACCGGCGGGACACGATGGTGCCGCCGCCGAGCTCGGGCAGGAAGCGGAACTCGGCGTCGGGCTGGCGCAGCAGGGTCGCCCCGGCCGCGTGGGCGTAGAACGCGGCCTTGCCGACGATCTCGGTCTCGACCTCGGCGAACCGGCGCAGCGAGTCGGCCAGGTAGTGCTCGCCGTAGAGGTCGCGCGGGTCGATCACGGCCACGTAGTCGCCGTCGGCCAGCAGCAGCGCGCGGGCCAGCGCGGCCCCCCGGGTCGACATCCGCGTGGTCCGGACCACCAGCTCGGGCAGCACGCCCTTGTTGTAGCCCTCCTCGCGGGCCCCGATGGCCTGCCGGGCCGTCTTCTCGACCACCCCCGCGTCGACGCCCTCGGCCACCACGACCAGCTGGTCGGGCCGCCGGCGCTGGCCGACGACCTGGGTGATCGCCTGGTCGAGCTCCATCTGGTCGCGTACGGCCACCAGCGCCGTCACCACCTGGGTGTTGCGCACGTCGGGCAGGCCGGCGGCGGAGAACACCGGCTCCAGCCGGGCGGTGACCGGGACGGTCGCCCGCCAGGCCAGGTGGGCCCGGCGGTCGCGCTCCTGCGGGTCGGCGGCGAGCTCGGCCGCGCCGGTGGCGACGACCGGGGTGCCGCACGCCTCGATCTCGGCGATCTCGCGGTCGCTCGCGTCGGGCCCGGCGACGACCACCTCGACCCTGCGCACGGCGGTCAGGAAGTCGTCGTAGCTGGTCTTGTCGTCGCCCTGGGCGGGCAGCGGGCCGCCGCCCTCGGCCGTGCCGAGCGTGGCCACGCCCCCGGTCCGGCCGCCCTCGGCGCGGAAGGTGTTGTGCACCCGGGGCTGCACGCTGTGCGGCAGCACCAGGACGCGGTCGTGCCGCAGCGCCGCCCGCCACTCGCGGGCCCGCTGCTCGGTGGTGGCCAGCACCAGGTCGAACAGCTCGGCGACCGGGACCGCCTTGCCGACCGAGCCGCCGGAGTGCCAGAAGACGGTCTTGATCCCGCGTTTCTTGCACGCCTCCACCAGGTCGCGCAGCGCCCGGTCCCTGCCCGCCATCGAGTCGAGCCAGCGCCCGCCGTTGCCCTGGCGCGGCCCGGCGTGCACCGACTCGACGAACAACATCGAGGGCCGGTAGGCGTCGAGCATCTTCGGCCAGTCGTCGGGGCCGAAGTTGGTGACCTGCCGCCATTCGTAGCGGAGCAGGGCCTCGGTGCGCCGGTCGACGATCGCCGCGACCGTCATGTACGGCCGGGTCAGCGGCCCCTTCGGCACGGCGAAGTACTCCGTGAGGGGCGTGGAGAACAGGGGGGCGCGGGGGTCGGGCTCGACCGGCGGCGCCTTCTCGGCGGCCGGCTTCTCCGGGACGGCGGGCTTCTCGACCGGGAAGTCGGTGCGCTTGGGGGCCTTGCCCGCGTTCGGGGAGGAGGCCCGCACCGCGCGGGCCACCGAACCGGGCTTCTTGGCCTGGACGGCCTCCCCTATCTTGATCCAGCGGTTGCCCTGGAGCTTGGCCAGCTTCCACTCGGCCACCGCGGTCTGGTACTTCTGCTCGGCCAGTTGCTTGGCGAGCTGGGTGATCTGGCGGTCGGCCTGCTTCTCGGCCGCCTTGCGGGCCGTCTCGGCGTCGCGGGCCCGGGTGAGGGCCTCGGCCTCGGTGCGGGCGGCCTCGTCCAGCCGGGCCTGGTAGTCGGCGAGCAGACGGGCCAGTTCGGCGGCGCCCTCGGCCTTCTCGACCGCCTGTGCCAGCGCCCGCCGCAGGCTCTCCAGCTCACTCATAAACGCCCACTCCTCCAGGTAACGGCGACAGTCACCATAATCTCAGATCATGGTCTACCTGCATCGAAACCGTCATTAAGGCACCAAGAGTCCATCTGACGTCCGTAAACTCGTCGGAAACCACCGATCGGGGAGGGACCTGAGGTGCGCAAGGGAGAGTGGCCGTCGTTCCGGGCCAGGCCGTACGTGTGTGGCGCCTTCGGGCCCTTCTCCCAGGAGCGGCTCGACCTGCTGGCCCGGTCGGGCCCCCACGTGGAGACCGCCTACGTCACCCGTGACGCCGCCGTGTTGTCGTCGGGCCCGCTCACCATGTACGACTCCTCGCCCACCATGGCCGCCTTCTCGTGGGGCGACCGCACCCCGATCGCCGGCGGCGACTGGCTCCACGTGGCCGAGCACTACGAGGCCCCCGGCTTCATCGACGAACCCGCGTCGGTCACCCTGCACACCGGCGCGTTCGGCCTGATCGACGTCTACTACCTGACCGACGGCGACGCGGTCTACTTCTCCGGCCTGATCGAGCCGCTGCTGGCGCTGGCGCGCAAGCCCTACGTGGTGAACTGGAACGCCTGGGCGGCGATCCTCAAGCTGACGTACCCGCTGCTCGAAGACACCCCCTACGCCGAGGTCAGGCGCCTGCCGGGGGCGACCGCCCTGTCGTGGTCGCGCGACCGGCGGCGGTTGTCGGTCGACAAGCGGGCCCCCCGCTGGGTGCGCGAGGAGCCCTTCGACCACGGGGTGACCGCCCACGACATCGTCAGCCTGCTGCACGAGTCGCTGAAGCCGTACGAGAAGGTGCTGGTGCCCGTCAGCGGCGGCTACGACTCGCGGCTGCTGGCGAGCGTGGCCGTGGCGCAGGGCAAGGACGTCGTCTCGTGGACGACCAGCCCCGACGACGGCCTCGACAACGACATCGACTTCGCCGTCGCGGTCACCCGCGAGCTCGGCATCCCCCACCGGGTCGTCGACCAGAACGCGGCCGACTTCCCGGCCGAGGCCCTGTGGGCCGCCCGCAGGCTGGAGTTCCTGACCAGCCACCACGCCTGGTACTCGCCGTTCGCCCGCGAGGTCCACGAGGGCGGCCGTCCCGTGGTCGACGGCCTGGCCGGCGGCCCGCTGATGAAGAACTTCCTGATGTCGGCCGCCGCGGCCGCCACGACCCCGCTGGAACGCCGCCAGGCGCTGCTGAAGTCGATGACCACCGGCGACGCGCACATCCCGGTGCTCGGCGAGGGCGCGCTCGCCTGGATGGACGACGTCGTCGAGACCACGTTCGCGCAGGCCACCTCGATGCTGAACGGCCACCGCAGCGAACTGGCCCTGAGCGTGCTGCACACCCGCACCGCCCGGGGCATCGCCCGCTCCCCCGTCAACCTCGTCGGCCCCGAGGCCACGCCGGTCTTCCCGTTCCTGCACCCCGGCTTCTTCGACGCCGCCCTGTCGGTGCCGGTCGGCCGCAAGGAGGGCGGCAGGTTCTACCGCGAGATCCTCTGGGCCGCCAACCCCCGCGTCGCCTCGTTGCCGTCGACCAACGGCGGCCTGCCGCACCGCCGCGTGCCGCTGCGCTCGGCCTCGGTCTGGGCCCGCGAGTGGAACCACGCCATGCTCCGCCGGGTGGCCCGGGTGCCCGGGCTGCTGTCGCCCCAGATGGCCGAGGTGGTCGAGGACGGCCCCGACGCGCTGGCCGCGTTCGGGTCGTGGAACTCGCGCTTCTGGCTGCGCGGGCTGGCCCTCTTCGGCGCCTGGCTCACCGACTACGACGAGGTGCTGGGCGACCTCACGCCTCCGTGGAGCGCCCGTTAGACCACGGGGCGTAGTCGATCGACAACCGACGGAAAGCCCGAAGTAAGGGCTACGTAACCGTTCTTTGTCAGGGGCTACCGGGTGGTACCTTCTCCGGAAGGCCGCGCTGAGCTGCGGACATTCCCTATTTTCATTTTCCGTGGAGCGAGGTCTGATGACTGCGGCTGCGCCCTGCCCTGAACCCGTGTCAGAGCCCATCGAGGAATTCGAAGTACAGGACCCCGCCTGGTACAAGAAGGCCGTCTTCTACGAGATCCTCGTCCGCGGCTTCCACGATTCCAACGGCGACGGGACCGGCGATCTGCGCGGCCTGGTCGGCAAGCTCGACTACCTCCAGTGGCTCGGCGTCGACTGCCTGTGGCTCCTTCCCCTGTACGAGTCCCCGCTCCGCGACGGCGGCTACGACATCAGCGACTACCTCAAGATCCTCCCGGAGTTCGGCGACCTGTCCGACTTCGTGGCCATGATCGAGGCGGCCCACGAGCGCGGCCTGCGCGTCATCACCGACCTGGTGATGAACCACACCAGCGACCGCCACCCCTGGTTCCAGGCCTCCCGCCACGACCCTGCGGGCCCCTACGGCGACTTCTACGTCTGGACCGACGACCCGACGACGTACGAGGGCGTGCCGATCATCTTCGTCGGCGCGGAAGAGTCGAACTGGACCTACGACCCGGTCCGCGGCCAGTACTACTGGCACCGCTTCTTCCACCACCAGCCCGACCTCAACTACGACAACCCGGCCGTCCAGGAGGCCATGCTGGAGGTCCTGCGCTTCTGGCTCGACCTCGGCGTCGACGGCTTCCGGCTCGACGCGGTCCCCTACCTGTTCGAGCGCGAGGGCACCCAGTGCTCCGGCCTGCCCGAGACCCACGCCTACCTCAAGCGGGTGCGCGCCGAGGTCGACCGCCTCTACCCCGACCGGGTGCTGCTGGCCGAGGCCAACGGCTGGCCCGAAGACGTCGTCGAGTACTTCGGCGACCCGTCGGTCGGCGGCGACGAGTGCCACATGGCCTTCCACTTCCCGCTCATGCCGCGCATCTTCATGGCCGTGCGGCGCGAGTCGCGCGAGCCGATCTCCGAGATCATGTCGCGCACCCCCAAGCTGCCCGAGACCGCCCAGTGGGGCATCTTCCTCCGCAACCACGACGAGCTCACCCTCGAGACGGTCACCGAGGAAGAGCGCGACTACATGCACGCCGAATACGCCAAGGACCCGCGCATGCGGGCCTACCTCGGCATCCGGCGCCGCCTCGCCCCGCTGCTGGAGAACGACCGCGACCAGATCGAGCTGTTCACCGCCCTGCTGTTGTCGATGCCGGGCAGCCCGGTCATGTACTACGGCGACGAGATCGGCATGGGCGACAACATCTGGCTGGAGGACCGCGACGCCGTCCGCACCCCCATGCAGTGGAGCCCCGACCGCAACGCCGGCTTCTCCAAGGCCGACCCGGGCCGCCTCTACCTGCCGACGGTCATGGACCCGATCTACGGCTTCCAGGCCGTCAACGTCGAGGCCCAGCTGAAGAACCCCAGTTCGCTGCTCCACTTCACCCGCCGCATGCTCCAGATCCGCCGCGAGCATCCCGTCTTCGGCACCGGCGAGTACATCGAGCTCTGGTCGCACAACCCCGCCATCCTGGCCTTCCTGCGCGAAGACGGCGACGACCGGGTGTTGTGCGTCAACAACATGTCCCGCCACCCGCAGCCGGTCGAACTCGACCTGCGCCGGTTCACCGGCCTGACCCCCGTCGAGTGCCGCGGCGGCGTGCCGTTCCCGGTGATCGGCGACCTGCCCTACCTGCTGACGCTGCCCTCCCACGGCTTCTTCTGGTTCTCGCTCACCGAGCGGGAGGACTAGGCTTTCGCGGCATGGCAGGCCGTCCCTTAAACGAGTTGGTGGAACCCGGTTGGGCGAAGGCCCTCGAACCGGTCGCGGACAAGATCGCCGAGATGGGCGACTTCCTCCGGAATGAGATCGCGGAAGGCAGGCAGTACCTGCCCGCGGGCGAGAACGTGCTGCGGGCCTTCAAACAGCCCTTCGCCGACGTGCGGGTGCTCATCATGGGTCAGGACCCCTACCCGACCCCCGGGCACCCGATCGGGCTCAGCTTCTCGGTGGCCGAAGACGTCCGGCCGATCCCGGGAAGCCTCCGCAACATCTACACCGAGCTGATGGAGGACCTGGGCCTGCCCAAGCCCTCCAACGGCGACCTGACCCCGTGGACCGAGAACGGGGTCCTGCTCCTCAACCGCGTCCTGACGGTGATGCCGGGCAAGCCGGCCTCCCACCGGGGCAAGGGCTGGGAGGAGGTCACCGAACAGGCCATCAAGGCGCTCGTCGAGCGCGGCGGCCCGCTGGTGGCCATCCTGTGGGGCCGCGACGCCCGGAACCTGCGCCCGATGCTGGGCCAGGTCCCGTGCATCGAGTCGGCCCACCCGAGCCCGCTGTCGGCCCGGAGCGGCTTCTTCGGCTCCAAGCCGTTCAGCAAGGCCAACGAGATGCTGGAGCGGCAGGGCGCGACCCCTGTCGACTGGAAACTCCCCTAGGATCTGCGACCATGAGCGATGTTACGGATACCGCACGCTATCTCCGTCTCACGGTGGATCTCGTGGTTGAAGTCACCGATGTCGGCGCCCTCCAGGCCGCCGCGCTGAAGGAGATCCGCAGCCCGGAGTCCGACCTCGAGGAGTCCGAGCGCCAGGAGCAGATCGACCTGGTGAACGCGGACGAGACCGGCGCCGCCGCCCTGCAGTGGCTGATCGAGCCCGACCACGTGCTCAGCCTCGTCGAGCACATCGACGAGGTCGAGCCGCGTGAGGCGATGCTGGGTGTCGAGCCGTCGGACGGCGCCCTTGAAGACGAAGAGGACGAGCACGACCACGACCACGTGTGAGCCACGACCTGTCAGACGGGCTCCAGCTTCCGGTGGGGCCCGTCGGGCAGGGTCACCCTGATCTCGTCTCCCGGGCGGATCTCGCCGCCCGTCACGACGACGCCCATGATCCCCGCCTTGCGCACCAGCCCGCCGTCGTCGTCGCGGTCGAGCACCGCCTTCATGAGGCCCGGCTGGAACCCGTCGAGCTGGACGCACGGGTTGCGCAGCCCCGTCACCTCCACCACCGCCTCCGGGCCGAGCTGCAGCAGCGTGCCCGTGGGCAGGCCGAGCAGGTCGACGCCGCGGGTGGTCACGTTCTCGCCGATCTGGCCGGGCGCCACGGCGAAGCCGCGGCCCGCGAGCTCCTCGAAGAGTTCGGCGTGCACGAGGTGGACCTGGCGCAGGTTGGGCGCGTCGGGGGTGCGGGCCATCCGGCTGCGGTGGCGCACCTTCTCGCCGTAGTGGGCGTCGCCTTCGACGCCGAGCCCGGCGATCAGCCTGATGACGCCCTCGCTGGGCTTGCTGAAGGTGTACTGCGCCGATCTGCTGACCGCTTCGATGGAACCCACCCGGCGTCCTTCCCTTGATGTCCGTTACTTGTCGAGCATGACGTACACGCCGAGCAGGACGCCGGCGACCACGAGCAGGAAGCAGACGCCGCCCGCGACGCGGCCCGCCACCCTGCCGGACGATACGCCGATCAGCCCGACCGAGAACAGCGCGGCGATGCCCACGCCGCCGATGAGCGAGGCCACCAGCACCCGCCAGAGGGCGTCGACGTCGATGTAGCTCATACCGGGGTCCCCACCTGGGTGGGCGTGCCGCGCCCGACCCACTCGTCGTTGACGTTCCCGGCGTGCACGGCCGTCTTCCTGGACGCCACGTAGAGCAGGGCGGCGAAGACGACGGCCGCCGTGAAGACGACGATCACGCCGAGGGCGCCGCCGATGAGCTGGGCCGCGCCGAAGGCGATGGCGCCGACGAGGGCGGCGGCCGGGAGGGTGATCAGCCAGGCCACCCCCATGCGGGCCGCGACGCTCCAGCGCACCTGGGCGAGGCGTTTGCCGAGGCCGGCGCCGATCACCGAGCCGGTGCAGACCTGGGTGGTGGAGAGCGGGAAGCCGAAGTGGGTCGAGGTCAGGATGACCGTCGCCGACGACGCCTCGGCCGCGAAGCCCTGCGGGGTCTCGATCTCGGTCAGGCCCTTGCCGAGGGTGCGGATGACCCGCCAGCCGCCGATGTAGGTGCCGGCGGCGATGGCGGTGGCGCTGCACACGATCACCCAGAAGGGGGTGCCGGCGTCCTGGGTGATGGTGCCGTTGGCGATCAGGGCCAGGGTGATGATGCCCATGGTCTTCTGGGCGTCGTTGGTGCCGTGGGCGAGCGACACCAGCGACGCCGAGCCGATCTGCCCGATCTTGAAGCCCTTGGTGCGGGTCCTCTCGTCGACCTTCCTGGTCAGGACGTACACGAGGTAGGTGCCGATGGTGGCCACGAGGATGGCGGCGATCGGGGCGAGCACGGCCGGGACGATGACGTGGGAGACCAGCCCCTCCCCTTTGACGGCGTTCACGCCCGACGCGAGCAGGGTGGCGCCGACGACGCCGCCGATCAGGGCGTGCGAGGAGCTCGACGGGATGCCGTAGTACCAGGTCACCAGATTCCACGCGAGGCCGCCGACCAGCCCGGCGAACACGACGGTGAGGGTGATCGCCCCGCTCTCGACGATCCCGGTGGCGATCGTGGCCGCCACCTTCAGCGACAGGAACGCGCCGACGAAGTTCAGCACCGCCGACAACCCGACCGCGATCTTGGGTTTCAGCGCTCCGGTGGCGATCGAAGTGGCCATGGCGTTCGCGGTGTCGTGGAAGCCGTTGGTGAAGTCGAACGACAACGCGGTGATCACGACCACGATCAGGAGAATCAGGTCACCAGTCATAACCCGACATATATGTCGGGCCGACCCGTTTATGCGTCAAAGACAGTCAATGACCGATTATTCATCGGGTGTTAACCGCGCCAGATCGGAGCGGTGTACCCCAGGATCGGCGACGGCGCCCGCCAGGGCTCGTGCAGCATCGTCGTCGGGATGTTCGCCAGCTCGGGCACGTAGCGGCGGATGTACTCGCCGTCCTTGTCGAACCTCTTGGCCTGGCGGACGGGGTTGAGCACCCGGTTGGGCCGGGTGTCGTTGCCGGTGCCGGCCACCCACTGCCAGTTCCCGTAGTTGTTCGGGACGTCGGCGTCCAGCAGCAGTTCCTCGAAGTGGTCGGCCCCGACGCGCCAGTCGATGCCGAGCGTCTTGGTCAGGAACGAGGCGACGATCATGCGGGCCCGGTTGTGCATCCAGCCCTCGGCGGCGAGCTGGCGCATCCCGGCGTCGACGATGGGCACGCCGGTCATGCCCTCGCGCCAGGCGTCCTCGGCCTCCTTGTCGTGCCGCCACTCGCGCCGGCCGGGCCGGTAGTCCTCCCGCGGCAGGCCCGGGAAGGCGAGCGCGACCTGGGCGTAGAAGTCGCGCCAGCAGAGCTGCCGGACGAACTCCTCCGACGCGCCCGACCGGGTGGCCAGCTCCAGCGGCGAGACGCAGCCGAACCGCAGGTAGGGGCTGAGCCGGGAGGTGTGGTCGCCGGCCAGGTCGTCGTGGCCGGCGGCGTAGTCGCGCAGGCAGTGGCGCAGCCACAGGTCGAGGCGGCGGCGCACCTCGCGTTCGCCGCCGGGCAGATGGGGCCTGCGGCGCGGGCGGGGGATGTCGCCGGGCCGCACCTCGGGCATCGCGATCGTGTCGGGGGTCTCCGCGATCGACCGCCAGCGGATCTCCGACCAGGCGCGGAAGTAGGGGGTGAAGACCTTGTAGTGGTCGCCCGTGACGGGCTTGAGCTGGGCGGGCGGGACGATCGTGATGCCGGGGAAGGTGCGGAACTCGATGTTCTCGCGCCGGAAGCGGCCCTCCCTCTTGCGGGCCAGCGCGCTGACGTCGCCGCTGGTGTAGATCGCGGTGGCGCCGGTCTCGGCCGCGATCCGCATCGTCTCGGCGACCACGTTGCCGCGCCGGACCACCAGGTCGGCACCCCTCTCCCGCAGCGACGCGCGCAGGTCGTCCAGGCACTCGATGAGGAAGCCGGCCCGTCCGCGCGGCGGGATGGCCGGGTCGATCACGAACAGGGGCACCACCTGGCGCGCGTCCTGGCACGCCTGCTGCAGCGCGGGGTGATCGGTGACCCGGAGATCCCGGTTGAAGAGGAGAATGATGACATCCGGCACGACCGTACCTTCGTGAACTCCGCGTGACCGGTTGCATCCGATCGACGACCGCGCCCGAAAGCACGGGTGAGGAGGTACGGGACTGTGCCGGAACGGGAACCGACAGCCCCGAGCTACGGCATCGGCGCGGTAGCCCGGCGCTTCGGCCTGCCCGCCCCCACCCTGCGCACCTGGGACCAGCGCTACGGCCTGGGGCCGAGCCTGCGCACCGCGGGCGGCCACCGGCGCTACACCGAGCTCGACGTGCGCCGGATCGAGGAGATGCACCGCCTGGTGCGGTCGGGCGCGCCGGCGGCCGAGGCGGCCGAGGTGGCGCTCAAGATCCTGCGGCCCGGCTCGACGACCAGGAGCCGGGAGACCCGGCGATCGGCCGCCGGGTGGGACGAGCCCCTCTACTCCGCCGCCCAAGTCGCGCGGGCCGCGCTCACCCTCGACTCCTGGTTCGTCACCGCCGCCCTGGAGAACTGGCTGCGCGAACGCGGCGTCGCCGACACCTGGGACCACCTGGTCATCCCGGTCTTCGCCGCGATCTCCCGCCGCCAGGACGACACCGGCGCCGGCATCGATCTGGAGCACCTGTTCTCCGAACGGGTGCTGGCCGCCCTGGCCCCGCTGGTCGAGCGGCCCGCCGCGCCCGTCTGCCCGCGCCCGGTCCTGCTGGCCTGCGCCGAGGAGGAGCAGCACAGCCTCCCGCTGTTCGCGCTGGCCGCCGCGCTGACGGTCGAACACCAGGTGGAGTGCCGCGTCATGGGGGCCCGGATGCCCTACGACGCCCTCGCCGACGCCATCCGGCGGCTCGCCCCGGTCGCGGTGTTCCTGTGGTCGCAGCAGGCCGACACCGGCGACGCCGCGCCGCTGGCCGACCTGCCCCGGCTACGCCCCGCGTGCAGCCTCTTCGCGGGCGGGCCGGGGTGGCGTGATCTCCCCGCAGGT
The DNA here is from genome assembly GCF_001570525.1 of Herbidospora sakaeratensis. Taxonomy (GTDB): domain Bacteria; phylum Actinomycetota; class Actinomycetes; order Streptosporangiales; family Streptosporangiaceae; genus Herbidospora; species Herbidospora sakaeratensis. Next base: position 338,469 of record NZ_BBXC01000009.1, on the reverse strand, counting down.
GTCGTCCACCTGCGATCTCTTGACGACGCCATCGCGTCGATCTGCGCTGTCCTGCGCTGAGCAGGGCATATTCCCGTCGAACCACTTGCACCTACGCCCGAGTGTGAATAGGTTTTGAGTAAGTTCTCAGATCGGGGAGGTCTCATGGACGGCGAGGAGATGGCGGTGACGGAGTGCTATCGAAGCCACGCGCCGCTGGTCCGCGGATATCTCCGGCACTTCGTCCCGCAGCAGGACGTCGAAGACGTGCTCCAGGTGGTGTTCGGCGAGGTCTGGCGGTCGCGCCGGCGCTATGACCCGAGCCGCAGCCTCGAAGGCTGGGTGCTGGGCATCGCCCGCAACCGGGCCATCGACTACCTGCGGGCCCGCCACCCGGCGACGGTGCCGCTCGACGGGGTGCCCGAGCCGAGCGACCACGTCGACGCGGCCCGCCGGCTCGACGACCTCGACCAGGTGCGCCGCGCCCTGCGGCACCTGCCCGAGGTGCAGCGCGAGGCGATCACGCTGGCCTACTACGGCGACCTGACGCAGCGCGAGATCGCCGAACGCCTCGACGTGCCGCTGGGCACCGTCAAGGCCCGCACCGCACGGGCGCTGCACAAGCTCTCGTCCGTGCTGACCGAGGCCGCATGAGACCCCGGGTCGGCGTGTCGAGTTGTCTCCTCGGGGAGCCGGTCCGGTTCAACGGCGGGCACAGCCGCGACCGTTTCCTGGCCGGCGAGCTGACCGAGCACGTCGACTGGGTGCCGTTCTGCCCCGAGGTCCAGGCGGGCCTGGGCACCCCGCGCGAGACGCTCCGCCTGGAGCAGCGCCCGGAGGAGAGCGAGCGGCTGATGCTCCGCAAGAGCCGCGTCGACCTGACCGCCACCATGCGCGAGGTCGCCGACCGGCGCATCGCCACCCTTGAGGTCGACGGGTACGTCTTCAAGTCGAAGAGCCCCTCCTGCGGCATCCACGGCATCCCCGTGTACGAGAACGACCACCCCGTCCGCCGCACCAAGGGCGTCTTCGCGCAGCGGGTCGTCGACGCCTACCCCCTGCTGCCCATCGAGGACGAGGGCCGCCTCAACGACGCCGTGCTGCGCGAGCAGTTCGTCGAGCGGATCTTCGCCCACGCCCGGTTGCGCGCCCTGTTCGAGTCCGACTGGAAACCGCGCGACCTGGTCGCCTTCCACTCGTGCCACAAGATGCAGCTGCTCGCCCACGACCCCGAGGGCTACCGGGCGGCCGGGCGGGTGGTCTCGCAGGCGGGCAGCGCCCCGCGCGAGGACCTGGAGCGCGACTACACGATCGCCTTCCAGAGCACCCTGGCCCGCAAGTCGTCGATCGGCCGCAACGTCAACGCCCTGCACCACTGCCTGGGCATGGTCGGCCACGCGCTCGACGACGCCCGGCGGGCCGACCTGCGGGAGGTCATCGCGGCCTACCAGGAGCACCAGGTGGCGATCACCGTGCCGATGACGCTGCTGCTGCACCACGCCAAGGGCGAGGCCGCCGACTACGTCCGCGACCAGACCTTCTTCGCACCGTTCCCGGCGGATCTGCGGCTCCGCAACCACGTACCGAATTGAGCCTCTAGCGTTACTTTTGTCGGGGAATGGCCGGTTTCATGGCCGACCTTCCCTTCCACGACCAGACCGACTTCGACAACGCCGACCGGGGCTTCGTGGCCCGGCTCGAACCCGGGGTGATCAGGTCCGCCGACGGCCGGATCGTCTGGAACTCCGACGCCTACCGCTTCCTCGACGGAGAACCCCCCGACTCCGCGAACCCGAGCCTGTGGCGGCAGGCCCGGTTGTGCGCCAAGCAGGGCCTCTACGAGGTCACCGACGGCGTCTACCAGGTACGCGGCCTCGACCTGTCGAACATGACCCTCGTCGAGGGCGAACGCGGCGTGATCGTCGTCGACCCGCTGATCTCCACCGAATGCGCCGCGGCGGCCCTCGGCCTCTACCGCGACCACCGGGGCGACCGCCCGGTCACCGGCGTGATCTACACCCACTCCCACGCCGACCACTACGGCGGCGTGCGCGGCGTCACCGACGGCCGGGACCTCCCGATCATCGCCCCGGCCGGGTTCATGGAACACGCCGTCGCCGAGAACGTGTACGCCGGCCCGGCCATGGCCCGGCGCAGCGTCTACATGTACGGCACCCCGCTGCCCGTCTCCCCCGAAGGCCAGATCGGCTGCGGCCTCGGCCTGACCACCTCGCAGGGCACGGTCAGCCTGCTCCCGCCGACGATCGACGTCACGGCGACGGGCCAGCTCGAAACGGTCGACGGCGTCCGGATCGTCTTCCAGCTCACCCCCGGCACCGAGGCCCCGGCCGAGATGAACTTCCTGTTCCCCGAGAAGCGGGCGCTCTGCCTGGCCGAGAACGCCACCCACAACCTGCACAACGTCCTGACCCTGCGCGGCGCGGCCGTCCGCGACGCCCGCGCCTGGTCGCGCTACCTCGCCCAGACCCTCGACCTGTTCGGCGACCACGCCGACGTCGCCTTCGCCTCCCACCACTGGCCCACCTGGGGCCGCGCCGAGATCGCCGCCTTCCTCACCGCCCAGCGCGACCTGTACGCGTACCTGCACGACCAGACCCTGCGGATGATCAACCAGGGTCTCACCGGCCCCGAGATCGCCGAACGCATCGAACTGCCGCCCGCCCTGGAGACCACCTGGAGCGCCCGCGGCTACTACGGCTCGGTCAGCCACAACGTGAAGGCCGTCTACCAGCGCTACCTGGGCTGGTTCGACGGCAACCCCGCCCACCTGTGGGAACACCCGCCCGTCGAACAGGCCAGACGCTACGTCGAATGCCTCGGCGGCCCCGACGCCACGGTCGCCAGGGCCACCCGCTACATCCAGGACGGCGACCTCCGCTTCGCCGCCACCCTGCTCAACCACGCCGTCTTCGCCGCGCCCGGCCACCACGAGGCCCGCCGCCGGCTGACCGAGGTCTACACCCGCCTGGGCCAGGGCGCCGAGAACGGCACCTGGCGCAACTTCTACCTGACCGGCGCCCTGGAACTGACCGCCAAACGGGCCCTCGGATCGGGCCCCGAGACCGCCTCGGCCGACGTCCTGACCGCGCTCTCCCTCGACCAGCTCCTGGAAGCGGTCGCGATCAGGGTCAACGGCCCGAAGGCGTGGAACGAGACCCTGTCGATCGACTGGAACCTCACCGACACCGGCGAACTGCGCCGCACCACGTTGTCGAACGGCGCCCTGATCATCGGCCCCGGCGGCCCGGCCGACCTCAGCCTCCGCCTGACCAAGCCCGAGTTCCTGGCGGTCCTGAACGGCCGGGAACCGGGCGACCACGAGGGCGACCTGGGCGTGCTCACCCGGCTGCTGAGCCTGCTCGACGACCCCGACCCGGGGTTCGCGATCGTCACACCTGAATGACGGCCAGGGACAGCGGCGGTAGATAGAGGTCCCGGCCGGTCAGGATGATCGCCTCGTCCGAGGCCAGCAGGATGCGGCCCGGCGGGACCCGGACCGGGACCGAGGTCTCGCCCAGGTTGGCCGCGACGCGGATCGAGCCGCGTTCGATCACCACCCAGTGGCGGTCGGCGTCGTAGTCGACTTTGACCAGCTCGAAGCGCGGGTCGGCCAGGTCGGGGTGGGACTTGCGCAGGGCGATCAGGTCGCGGTACCAGCCCAGCAGGGCGGCGTGTTCCTCCTCGGTGTTCTCCGACCAGTCGAGTTTCGAGCGCAGGAAGGTCTGTTCGTCCTGGGGATCGGGGGCCTTCCAGTCGTAGCCGAAATCGACGAACTCCTTCTCCCGGCGTTCTCCCTCGGTCGAGGAGAGGGCCGGGTCGAAATGGTCGGTGAAGAAGTAGAACGGCGTCGAGGCGCCCCACTCCTCGCCCATGAAGAGCATCGGGGTGAAGGGCGAGGTCAGCACCAGGCCCGAGGCGACCCACAGCTGGTCGACGGTCATCCGGTCGCCGGCCGGGCGGTTGCCGATCTGGTCGTGGTTCTGCGCGCACACCACGAACCGCCATCCGGGCAGCCCGGTCGCCGGGCGGCCATGGGAGCGGCCGCGGAACGACGAGAACGAGCCGTCGTGGAAGTAGGCCGAGGTCAGCACCTTGGCCAGCGAGGCGGGCCCGCCGAAGTCGCTGTAGTAGGCGTGGGTCTCGCCGGTCACGTTGGCGTGGACGGCATGGTGGACGTCGTCGTTCCAGGTCGCGTGCAGGCCGAAGCGGGTGACCAGGCCGGGGTCGTTGAGGTCGGACTCGGCGATCAGCGTCAGCGGGCGGCCCTGGATGGCCGACAGCACTTCGACCTCGGCGGCCAGTTCCTCCAGGAAGTGCACGGCCCGCTTGTCGTGCAGGGCGTGCACGGCGTCGAGCCGCAGGCCGTCGATGTGGTAGTCGCGCAGCCACTGGAGGGCGTTGCCGATGAAGTAGCGGCGCACCTCGTCGGAGCGGGGCCCGTCGAGGTTGACCGCGTCGCCCCAGTAGGAGCCCTTGTAGTCGTGTAAATAGGGCCCGAACCTGCTCAGGTAGTTGCCCGAGGGGCCGAGGTGGTTGTAGACGACGTCGAGGATGACGCCGATGCCGTTGCGGTGGCAGGCGTCGACGAGGGTCTTCAGGCCGTCGGGGCCGCCGTAGTCCTCCCGCACCGCCCACAGGTCGACGCCGTCGTAGCCCCAGTTCCGCTTTCCCGGTACGGGCGCCACCGGCATGATCTCGATGAAGTCGACGCCCAGGTCGATCAGGTGGTCGAGCTTGGCGACGGCGGCCTCGAAGGTGCCGCCGGGGGTGAACGTGCCGATGTGCAGCTCGTAGACGACCGCGCCGCGCAGGTCGCGGCCGCGCCAGTTCTGGTCGCCCCAGAGGAAGTGGTCGTGGTCGTACGCCCGGCTCGCCCCTTCGACGCCGTAGGGCTGGCGGAGGGTGCGCGGGTCGGGGAAGGGGCCGTCGCCGTCGACGTACAGGGTGTAGTCGGTGCCGTGGGGCAGGTCGGGGCCGCGCCACCACTCGCCGTCGGCCGTCAGGTCGCGGCGGCTGCCGCCGCTCTCGATCTCGACCCGTTCCGCCGTGGGGGCCCACACCTCGAACATGTTTCAGCTGCCTTCCAGGACGGCGACGGGGAATCGGGAGAGCAGGTGGGCCAGGGGCACCCGGCCGGTGTGTTCGGCCCCGGTCAGCAGGCACCTCCATCGGCCGGGCGGCAACATGATCGTGTCGCCGCCGAACCCGCCACGCCGCTCCAGTGCGGCGGGCAGCCGCGTCGCCACGGCCACCGCCTTGTCACCGCGCGCGAAGGCGATGGCGTTACCGCCGGCCTCGATCGGCGTATAGGACTCGTTCGCCGTAAACCGACTTCGCACGCGTAGGCAGGCGGTCACCGTCTGGAGTTTCTGCCCGTCCCAGCTGTCGTCGGGGTTCTCCAGCAGGGCGCGCCGGAACGCGTAGTCGACCGGCCGGCGGTTGTCGGGGTCGACGAGGGAGAAGTCGGTGGTCTCGTTGCCCTGGTAGAGGTCGGGCACGCCCGGCATCAGCAGCTGGACGACCTTCTGGCCCAGCGAGTTGGCGCGGGCGTAGCGGTCGACCACGGCGGTGAAGGAGGCCACCGAGAAGCCGCAGACCTCGACGGCCTTGCGGCAGAAGTCGCGCAGCCCGGCCTCGTAGACCGGGTCGGGCTCGACCCACGAGATCGCGGTCTTCGCCTCGCGGGCCGCCTTGAGCAGGTAGTTCGTGAACCGGTCGACGTCGATGGGCCAGGCCGCCATGAGCGACTGCCAGGCCAGGTAGTCGAGGGCCGGGTCGAACCTGACCTGGCCGCTCCACGACTCGACCGCGTCGGCCCACACGTCGGGCAGCTCCGACAACACGGCCAGCCGGGCCCGCACGTCTTCGGAGCGTTTGGTGTCGTGGGTCGACAGGGTCGTCATGGTGGTCGGGGTCATCACGGCGCAGAAGGCGTGGAACTCCTCGGGGGTGACCGAGAAGTGGTCGGGCTCGCCGCCGACCTCGTTGAGGCAGGCCAGCGGGAACCAGCGGTAGAGGGCGGTGTCTTCGACGCCCTTGGCCATGACGGGGCCGCAGGTCTGCTGGAAGCGGGTCACGGCCTCGGCGGGGCCGTACAGGACCTGGTGGGCGACCCGGGCGACGGCGCCGGGGTCGGTGCGGCGGCCCGCCTCGGCGGCGGCCGTCTCGACGAGCCGGACCGCCTCGGCCGACGGGGGTTCGCCGGGGTTGACGTAGGCGCGGTAGACGGGCATCGCGGCCAGCATCTCGACGACCGCGTCGTGCAGGCCCGGCTCGCCCAGGGCGCTTTCGAGGCGGTCGACCTCGCCGGTGAAGAACAACGACAACACGTGCTTCTTGGCCTCGTAGCGGACCGCGTCGTAGTCGGCGGAGACGCCGGTGCGCAGCGTGAAGGTCTTGATCAGTTTCTCGGCCCCGGCCGGGTCGACGAACAGCCGGGTGATCGCGTTGAGGGCCTCGTAGCCGGTGGTGCCCTCGCAGGGCCAGTCGGCGGGCAGCCGCTCGCGGCCGATGACGATCTTCTCCACCCATACCGGCACCGACGTGAACTGTCGGAGCCGTCGCAGGTAGCCGCGGGGGTCGGCCAGGCCGTCGGGGTGGTCGACCCGCAGCCCGTCGATCACCCCTTCGTCGATCAGGTCGAGGGTGACCCGGTGGGTGGCCTCGAACACCTCGTTGTCCTCGACTCTGAGGCCGATGAGCGACGAGACGTCGAAGAACCGCCGGTAGCCCGGCGGCTCGGTCCAGGGGACGAGGCGGTAGTGCTGGGCCGCCAGCAGCTCGCCGAGCGGCAGCCCCTCGGTGCCCGGCCGCAGCGGGAACTCGTGGTCCCAGTAGCGCAGCACCTCGCCGTCGACGGTGAACTCGGGGTGCTCCCCCAGCACCGGCAGCGCGACCGGGAAGGTCAGGTCGAACCAGGCGGCGTAGGGCGACTCGGGGCCCAGCCGCAGCACCGACCAGAGCTGGGCGTTGCCCGACTCGGGCACCGGCACCGTCATGTGGTTGGGCACGATGTCGGCGATGATCCGGAAGCCCTGCCCGGCCAGCTTGCGCAGCCCGTCGACGCCGCCGAACTCGGCGCGCACGCGCGAGTGGTCGGTGACGTCGTAGCCGTGCTGCGACCCGGCGACCGCCTGGAGCGTCGGCGACAGGTAGAGACCGCCGACGCCGAGACGGCGCAGGTAACCGGTCAGCTCGGACAGCTCGCCGAAGCCGAATTCAGGCGTGAGCTGGACACGGTAGGTCGACGTCACGATGGGCCCCTTACCCCGCTCCTCAGCGGGCAGAAACGTCACAAGCGGCGCAGAACCCGCACGGATCGTCCGGCGACCGGCACCGCCTCGCCGGCCCGGCACATCCGGGTGCCGGTCGCGATCGGCATCGCGGTGTCGAGTTCGGTCTCCCACATCTCGCCGTAGTCGCTGGGGATGGTGAACTCGATCGCCTCGTAGTGGGCGTTGAAGAGCAGCAGGAACGAGTCGTCGACGATCCGCCGGCCCCGGCTGTCGGGCTCGGTGATCGCCTCGCCGTTCAGGAACACCGCCAGCGCCTTGGCGTAGCCGTTGTTCCAGTCCTGGTCCTCCATCTCGGTGCCCGAGGGGGTCAGCCAGGCGATGTCGGACAGGGAGTCGCCGGAGCCGCGTACCGGACGCCCGTAGAAGAACCGCCGCCGCCGGAACACCGGGTGCTCGCGGCGCAGCTTGGAGATGCGCCGGGTGAAGTCGAGGAAGAGCCAGTTCTCGGTCCAGTCGACCCAGGCGATCTCGTTGTCCTGGCAGTAGGCGTTGTTGTTGCCGCCCTGCGTGCGGCCCAGTTCGTCGCCGTGGGAGAGCATCGGCACGCCCTGCGACAGGAACAGCGTGGCCAGGAAGTTGCGCTTCTGCTGCTCGCGCAGCTGCGCGACCGGCCCGGTGGCGGGGCCCTCGACCCCGCAGTTCCACGACCGGTTGTCGTTCGCGCCGTCGCGGTTCTCCTCGCCGTTGGCCTCGTTGTGCTTGTCGTTGTACGAGACCAGGTCCTCCAGCGTGAACCCGTCGTGGCACGTGACGAAGTTGATGGAGGCCGCCGGGCGGCGGGAGTCGAGCTGGTAGAGGTCGCTCGACCCGGTGAGCCGGGAGGCGAACTCGGGCAACCGGGCGGGCTCGCCGCGCCAGACGTCGCGGATGGTGTCGCGGTACTGCCCGTTCCACTCGGTCCAGCGGGCCGGGAAGTTGCCGACCTGGTAGCCGCCGGGACCGACGTCCCAGGGCTCGGCGATCAGCTTGACCTGCGAGAGCACCGGGTCCTGCTGGACGAGGTCGAAGAAGGCCGACAGGCGGTCGACGTCGTGCAGCTCACGGGCGAGCGAGGACGCCAGGTCGAACCGGAACCCGTCGACGTGCATCTCGGTGACCCAGTAGCGCAGCGAGTCCATGATCAGCTGGAGCGCGTGGGGCGAGCGCATGAGCAGGCTGTTGCCGGTGCCCGTGGTGTCCATGTAGTAGCGGTTATCGCTCTCGACCAGCCGGTAGTAGTTGGCGTTGTCGATGCCCCGCATGCTGAGCGTCGGCCCGAGGTGGTTGCCCTCGGCCGTGTGGTTGTAGACGACGTCGAGGATGACCTCGATGCCGGCCTCGTGCAGCGCCTTGACCATGGCCTTGAACTCGAGGACCTGCCCGCCGCGCTCCCCCGAGGAGGAGTAGGCGTTGTGGGGGGCGAAGAACCCGATGGTGTTGTATCCCCAGTAGTTCGACAGGCCGCGCTTCTCGAGGATGTGGTCGGTGACGAACTGGTGGATCGGCATCAGCTCGATCGCGGTGACCCCGAGCGAGGTCAGGTGGTCGATGATCGCCGGGTGGCCGATGGCGGCGTAGCTGCCCTTGATCCGGTCGGGCACCCCGGGGTGCCGGATCGTCAGGCCCTTGACGTGGGCCTCGTAGATCACCGTGTCGTGGTAGGGCGTCTGCGGCGGCCGGTCGTGGCCCCAGCCGAAGAACGGGTTGATGACGATGCTGCGCGGCACGTAGGGGGCCGAGTCGCTGTCGTCGCGGCTGGCCGGGTCGCCGAAGGTGTAGCCGTAGACCGCCTGGTCCCAGGTCACGGCGCCTTCGATGGCCTTGGCGTAGGGGTCGATCAGGAGTTTGCGCGGGTTGCAGCGTTGCCCCTGCTTGGGGTCGTAGGGGCCGTGCACGCGGTAGCCGTAGCGCTGCCCCGGCTGGATGCCCGGCAGGTAGCAGTGCCAGACGTGGCCCTCCACCTCGGAGAGGGTCACGCACTCCTCATTGCCCTCGTCGTCGAACAGGCAGAGGTCCACCCGGTCGGCGACCTCGGAGAAGAGCGCGAAGTTGGTGCCCGCGCCGTCATATGTCGCGCCGAGCGGATAAGGATCCCCCGGCCAGATCTCTCGCATCTTCATATGCTCCATCGCGGGGACTCTCTTTGCCCGCATATCGCGAGTTACTCCCACGGGCCGGGAAAACCTCGGTTTCGTGGGGAAACGGACGCGTTACAAACCAGCAACAACCTGGCAGAACAATCTTGTATGGACAGTAGCGAGGTGCGCTTCCTCGAAGTTCACGGGTACAGGCGGGCCTACCGGATAGCCGGGGCGGGGCCGCCTCTGCTGCTGATCCACGGCATCGCCGACAGCTCCGAGACGTGGAAGCCCGTCATCGACATGCTGGCCGAGCACCACACCGTGATCGCCCCCGACCTCCTCGGCCACGGCGACTCCGACCGTCCCCGCGCCGACTACTCGGTGGCCGCCTACGCCTGCGGCATGCGCGACCTGCTGGGCGTTCTGGGCGTCGACGAGGTGACCGTGGTCGGCCACTCCCTCGGCGGCGGCATCGCGATGCAGTTCGCCTACCAGTTCCCCGAACGCTGCGAGCGCATGGTGCTGGTGAGCAGCGGCGGCGTCGGCCGCGAGGTCCACCCCCTGCTCCGGCTGGCCGCCGGCCCGCTCGCCGCCGAGACCGGCCTCGCCGTCGCCACCTCGGCCCCCGTCCAGCACCTGGTACGCCTGGCCGCCCCGCTGCTGAAGCGAGGCCTGCGCATGGGCCCCGACTTCGACCACGTGCTGGCCCGCTACCAGGGGCTGACCAGCATGACGGCCCGGCAGGCGTTCATGCGGACGCTGCGCGCCGGGGTCGACCTCAGCGGCCAGGTGATCACCATGCTCGACCGCTGCTACCTGACGGCCGGCATGCCCACCCTGATCATCTGGGGCGCCAACGACTCGGTCATCCCCGCGGCCCACGCGGCCGTCGCCCACCAGGCCATGCCCGGCAGCCGGCTGGCCGTCTTCCCCCAGACCGGCCACTTCCCCCACCACGACCAGCCCGAGCGCTTCGTCGAGACGGTCGTCGACTTCGTCAAGAGCACCCACCCCCAGCGGTACGACCAGGAGAAGTGGCGCGAGTTCCTCCGCACCGGCCACACCTTTCCCCCGGAGACCTCGAGTGGCAGTTAGGCCGTCTTACTTTCACCTGTTTCTTCTCGTGGATTCCCGAGACCGCTCCGAAGAGCACCAGAGACCTCTACTACATGGGCGGTGACGGTACCGCGATGGGAGAGGCTGCGGCAGGAAGTGCGGGACGAACAGGCCGACGCGCGGATCACCCAGGGCGAGGTGGCGGACGGAGGCGTCCGCAACTGGCCAGGCGACCTAGCGCAGCACGTCGAAGGCGGGGCCGATCCGCCGGTCGGTGATCGTCGGGCCGTGGGCCGTCGCGAGGGCGGTGAGTTCCATGGCGGCGAGCCGGTCGACGTACCCGCCGAAGACCACGGGGTCCAGCCAGGCCCGCCATGGGCTGAGGGCCGTGGCGAAGCGGTCGACCGACTCCAGGTGCTCCTCGGCGGGCAGGTCGGCGGCGTCGGCCGTGGGGTGGGGGACCACGGCGCCGAAGCAGTCGGCCGCCCAGTAGACGCCCGTCCGGGTGTCGTAGAGGCCCAGGGTGGCGGGGGCGTCGTAGAACGGCGGGCGGATCGCGGTGAGGGTGCGGTCGCCGGCCGGGAACGACTCGTCGGCGCGGATGTGGCGCACGCGCCGCCGGGGATCGAGCGGAGGGTGGCGCAGGCGGCCGGTGACCAGGGTCGCGCGGGGGCACAGGTCCAGGGTCGTCGTCAGGTTGCCGACGTGGTCGGGGTCGTCGTGGCTGATGAAGATCCAGCGGACGTCCGCCGGTTCGACCACGGAGAAGACGTCCTCCAGCCACTGGTCGCGGTGCACGTCCGAGCCGGTGTCCACCAGCACCGGCTCCCGGCCCGTGATCACCATGGTGTTGACGAAGCCGAACCCGTCGGCGGCCGGGACGAGGCGTGGGACCAGCACGGTGTCGGGGGCGATGCGATGCGGTTCGAGCATGCGGTCCAGCGTCGCGGCTCCGGCTTGGCCGTTTCTTGCCGGGCACTTGGCCGCCGGGCCGGTCAGTGCGGCAGGCCGGCCCGCCGGGCGAACTCGTCGGCCGACTTCCGCAGCGCGGCGGAGTCGCGGCCCAGCACGTCGGCCAGGCGGGCCAGGCAGCGGTCGGCCACCGCCCAGCCGAGCACGCGCCCGGCGCAGACCTCCAGGTGGGGGTAGAGGGCCCGGGCCGCCTCCTGATCGCCGAAGGCCACGATGAGCTCGGTGAGCAGGTCGGGGACGATCCGGTAGGCGAGGTCGCCGACCATCACGGCGAAGCCGTCGCGCGACAGGGCGGCGAAGATCTCCCTCGACTCCTCCTCCCGGCCGACGTCGAGCAGCAGGGCGCAGCGCAGGACCGTCCACATCTGCTCCTGGTGGACGATCTCCAGGGCCGCCGCCGAGTCGCCCTCGGCGCGCAGCCGCAGGGCGCGCATCAGGTCGGCGCGCGACTTCGGGCCCCGGCCGCCCTCCGGGTGGGCGCGGGCGGCCTCCGCCGCCTCGGCCTCGGCCAGGGCCAGGTCTCCGAGCATGTACGCCCTGATCGCCGCCTGCCAGGCCGCCAGGCCCACCAGAGCGGGGCGGCGCAGTTCGGCGGCGGTCCGGCGCAGCCAGTCGAGGATCGGCCGGCCCTCGTCGAAGCGGCCCTGGGTGAACAGCTCGACGTACCAGGCCTCCCGGACCAGCCACTCGTCGACCAGGTCGACGCCGACGCCGCGCATCCGGTCGAGCAGGGCCGCGCGCTCCTCGACCGGGGCGACGCCGCGCGAGAGGAGTTCGGCCGCGCTCAGCGCCCGCAGCAGCGAGCGGTCGTCGGGGGCCTCCTCGATGGCCCGGGCGGCCAGGGCGCGGCTGTCGTCCATCGGGCGGGTGAAGGCGCCGATGATCGCCGAGGCCGACAGCAGCATGGAGCGCCAGCGGGCGCCCGCCCCGCTCAGCGCCCGGTCGATGCGCTCGACCAGGACGGCGGTGGCGTTCAGCTCCTCGTACATGGCCCAGACCAGCGGGTCGGAGAAGCCCAGGGCCGCGCGGGCGAGGCGTTCGCCGTCGCCCAGGTCGTCGGCGACGGCGACGGCCTCGTCCAGCACCGGGTGGACGCGGGAGTTGAGCCCCGCCACGGTCAGCGCCTCGGCTAGCTCGATGAGCAGGTCGCAGCGGAGCGCCAGGTCGGTGACGGGCAGCTGGCCCGTGAGGGCCACGGCGTGCTCCAGGTGGACGGCGGCGTCCTCGTGGGCGAACTGGCCGGCGGCGTGCCGGGCGGCGGCGCGGGCGTAGGTGATGGCCTTGGCGGCCATGCCCGAGATGACCAGGCCCTCGCGGTAGTGGTAGGCCAGCTCCCCGGGCTGGGTGCCGCGGCCTTCGAGCACGGCCGCGACCCGGGCGTGCATGCGGCGGCGGCGCAGCGGGGCGAGCCCGTCGCGCAGCACCTCGCGCACGATGTCGTGGCCGAACGAATAGGTCAGCTGCCGCTCGGTCAGCAGCCGGGCCTGCACCGCCGCGTCGAGCACGTCGAGCACCTGGTCCTGCGGCAAGTCGAGCACGTCGAGCAGCACGCCCAGCTCGGTCTCCCGGCCGATCAGCGCGGCGGCGCTCAGCACGTCGTGGGCGCCCGGCGGCAGCGCGGCCAGCCGTCCGCGCAGCACCTCGGCCATCGCGCCCGGGGTGTCGCCCAGGCCGAGGAAGAACGGGTTGCCGCCGGTCCGCCGCAACTCCACCCCGGCCTTCAGCGGGTCGCCGCCCGAGCGGGCCAGGTACTCGGCCACGGCGTCCTCGGGCAGCCCGCCCAGGGTCACGCCCTCGACGTGGGGCAGGCGGCGCAGCGCCGCCAGCGTGCGGGCCAGCGACTCACCGACCTCGGTGTCGCGGTAGGTCGCCAGCACGGTCAGCCCCGGGCACGAGCGGGTGGTGGCCAGGAAGTCGAGCAGGCGCAACGAGGCGGCGTCGGCCCACTGGAGGTCGTCGAGCACGACCACCGCCGGGCCGGCCGCGTTGACCAGGCGGGCGACGGCTTCGTACAGGGGGAACTCGCCGGTGGCGGCGGTGATCTCGGCCAGCTCGCCGTCGCGGCCGGTCAGTTCGCGCAGCGCCGTCACCCACGGCCAGAACGGCGGCGCGCCGCCGCCGTCCCAGCAGCGCCCGACGACGGCCCGCGCGCCGGGCGCGCGATGGGCGGCGGCCTCCACCAGGCTCGTCTTGCCGATGCCGGGCTCCCCCGCGACCAGCACGATCCGGTGTCCCGGCGCCTCGACGGCGGCGGCCAGCCGGGCCAGCTCGGCCGAGCGGCCCAGGATCTCCGCCGCCGGGGGCTGGGCGGCCACCCTGACCGCGACCGTCGGCGAGAGCGCGGCGTCCTGGGCGAGGATGCGCGCCTCCAGCTCGCGGGTGCGCGGGTCGGGGTCGAGGCCGAGTTCGTCGACGAGCAGCCGCCGCCCCTCGGCCAGCAGGGCGAGCGCGTCGGCCTGGCGGCCCGCCTGGTAGAGGGCGTGCGCGGCGTGTCTCCTGACCCGTTCTCTCGTCGGGTACGCCGCCACCAGCCGCACCAGCTCCGGCACCAGCTCGGACCCCCGGCCGAGCGCGAGGTCGGCCTCGTTGGCCTCCTCGACGACGGTCAGCCGCAGCTCGTCGAGGGCCACCCGCTCCTCGCGCGCCCAGGGGAGGTTCTCGAACCCGGTCAGCGCGTCGCCGCGCCACTCACTGAGTGCCAGCCGGAACTCCCGGGCCGCCTTCCCGGCGTCGCCCGCCCCGAGCAGCCGCCGCCCCTCGTCGACCCGCGCGCTCACCCGGCGCAGGTCGACGTCGCCGTCGGGGATGTCGAGGGCGTAGCCGCCGGCCCGCCCGACCAGCACGGCCGCGGCGCCCCGGCGCGACCGGCCCGGTTCGAGCACCCGCCGCAACTTCGAGATGTACGCCTGCACGGTGTTGACCGCGCTGACCGGGGGCTCCTCCTCCCACAGGGCGTCGATGATGCGCGTCACCGTCACCGGCCGGGGTGAGGCCAGCAGACAGAGCGCCAGCACCGACCGCTGTTGGAGCGGTCCGATGTCAAGGGCGACGCCGTCGGCGCCGATCACCGAAATGGGCCCGAGCACCCGGAATTCCATTGGGGGATGCTACCGAAAAAGGGCTAATGTCCGGCTCTGCGCAACAACCGGCGCGCCGGTCGCGGGCCGGTCGTACGGAGCCAGATCTGGATGGCCGCGCCGCCCAGCGGCGACCGGTCGACCTTGAGGTGGCCGCCCGTCGACTCGGCCAGCCGGCGGGCGATGTCGAGCCCGAGACCGGTCGACCCCGCGCCGCTGCGGCCGCGCTCCAGCGCGCCCGCCGGGTCGTCGATGCCCGGCCCGGCGTCGGCGACCAGGATGCCGACCATGCCCGAGCCCTGGTGGAGGGTGACGGTGAAGGCGGTGCGTTCGGGGGTGTGCCGGAACACGTTGCCGAGGGTGGCGTCGATGACCGCGCTCAGGTCGGCCGCCGCGACGGGCACCTTGGCGGGCTCCTCGGCGCCGTGCAGATCCCACGGCCGGCCCTGGTCCTCGGCCAGCGCCGACCAGAAGGCGAGCCGCTCCGTCAGCACCGCGGCGGCGTCGCAGCCCTGCACCGGGCGGGAGGGCCGGCGTGCGGTCTCGATGATGGCGTCGACCTCACGTTCGAGCCGGTCGACCTGCTCGGCGGCCGGGCCGTGGTTGCCGACGTGCAGGCGCAGGGCGGTGAGCGGGGTGCGCAGCCGGTGGGACAGGTCGGCGGCGAGTTCCCGCTCGGCCGCGAGCAGCCCGGCGACCTGGTCGGCCATGGTGTTGAACGCCTGCCCGGCGGCGACCAGCTCCGGCGGCCCCGCCGGGGTGATGCGCACCGACAGGTCGCCCGCGCCCAGGGCGCTCGCGGCCTCGCCCAGCGACCGGGTCGCCCGCACCATCCGCGACCCGAGCCGGTCGGCCACCACCACCGAGCCCGCGACCAGCGCGACGGCCACCCCCGTGAGCACCGCCCACGAGGCGGCCACTCCCCTGCTGAGGGCGGCGTCGGGGACGTACACCTCGATGACCGCCCTGCCTCCCCGGTCGAGCGCGACCGGGCGGAGCAGCGCGAACCCGCCCGCGACCCGGATCGTCTGGGCGCGGGCGGTGGCGGGGTCGAGCCCGCTGACCCGGCTGACGCCGACCGAGCCGCCGTCGAGATGCACGGCCAGCCGGCTCGCGCCCCCGGCGGCGGTGCTGGCCAGCGCCGGTTCGAGGCGCTCGGGGTCGGTGGTGACGACGAGCGCCGGGACGATCATGCTGGCCTGGCGTTCGGCGTCGTTCAGCGCCCGGCTCTCGGCGGCCTGCCGGACGGCGGCGGCCAGCGGGACCAGGAACGCGAGCGCGACCATGGCCGTCACGGCGACGGCGACGAGCGCCAGGCTCCTGCGCATGGGACAGGAATATACGGCGTGGTGCCGTAAACTCGTCGATTCCCATCTGGAGGCCCTCACCGTGGCTCACATCGCCATGTTCGCCGTGCCCGCGCACGGCCACGTCAACCCGTCGCTGGCCGTCATCGCCGAGCTGGTCCGGCGCGGTCACCGGGTGACCTTCCCGACCACCGCCGACTTCACCGAGGCGGTCGCGGCCTCCGGCGCGGAGCCGCTGCCGCACGACTCCGTCTTCCCGCCGCCGGGCCGGCCGTGGCCCTACGCCGACGACGACCTCCTGATGGCCTTCCGGTGCTTCCTCGACGAGGCCGTCCACGTGCTCCCGCAGGTGGAGAAGCTCTACGAGGACGACCGGCCCGACGTCGTCATGTACGACATCGGCGGCTACGCCGGGCACGTGCTGGCCCGTAAGCACGGCATCCCGGCCATCCAGCTCTCGCCCACCTACGTCGCCTGGGAGGGCTACGAGGAGGAGGTCGCCGCCGGCGTCGAGGCGATGGTCCGCGCGGTGCCCGGGGGCGACGACTACTACGCCGACTTCACGTCGTGGCTGGCCGCGAACGGCGTCGAGATCCCCTGCGACCAGTTCACCGGCCGTCCCGAACGCTGCGTCGCGCTGATCCCGAAGGTGCTCCAGCCCAACGCCGACCGGGTCTCCGACCGGGTCTCCTTCGTCATGCCGACCCTCGCCGACCGCGCCCACCAGGGCGACTGGACACCGCCGGACGACAGGCCCGTGCTGCTGGTGTCCCTCGGTTCGGCCTTCACCGACCGGCCGGAGTTCTACCGGAACTGCGTCGAGGCGTTCTCGGGGATCGGGTGGCACGTCGTGCTGCAGATCGGCGCCCGCACCGACCCCGCGGTGCTCGGCGAGGTGCCCGGCGACGTCGAGGTGCACCCGTGGGTGCCGCAACTGGCGATCCTGGCCCGAGCCTCGGCGTTCGTCACCCACGCCGGCATGGGCGGCACGAGGGAGGGGCTCTACCACGGCGTGCCGATGATCGCGGTGCCGCAGGCGGCCGACCAGTTCCAGAACGCCGACCGCCTCCAGGAGCTCGGCGTCGGGCTGCACGTCCCGGCGGACGAGGCCACCCCGGAACGGCTGCGCCAGGCTCTGCTCGACCTGACCTCCGATCCCGGGGTCGCGGCGCGCCTGGCCGCCATCAAGGAGGACCTGCACGCCGGTGGCGGCACGGCGAAGGCCGCCGACCTGGTGGAGGCGCTGCTCCGACCCTGAAGGTCATCGATCCTGAGGCGCGCTCAGCCGGACGCCGACGCCCCGCACCGTGTGCAGGTAACGGGGGCTCGACGCGCTCTCCCCGAGTTTGCGCCGCAACCACGACAGGTGGACGTCGATCGTCTGGTCGTCGCCGTACGACTGCCGCCAGACCTCGGTCAGCAGTTCCTTGCGGGAGACGACCCGGTCGGGCCGCGCCCCGAGGTAGGCCAGCAGGTCGAACTCCCGGCGGGTCAGCTCCAGCGGCCGCCCGTCGAGCGCCGCCTCGCGCCGGGCCGTGTCGACGGTCAGCCCGCCGACGCGGATCGCCGCCGTCGCCGGGGCGGTCCGCGCCCGCCGCAGCACGGCCTCGATGCGGGCGTTGAGGTGGTCGCCGGAGAACGGCTTGACGAGATAGTCGTCGGCGCCGTCCTGCAGCAGCCGGACGATCTCGGCCTCGTCGTCGCGCGCCGTGGCGATGATGACCGGCACGTCGGAGATGGCCCGCAACATCTTCAGCGCCTCGGCCCCGTCGAGGTCGGGTAAGCCCAGGTCGAGCACGACCACGTCGGGCGGGAAGTGCGCGATGTCGCGCAGCGCGTCGAGGGCGCCGCCGGCGCTGCGCACGGCGTGGCTGCGGCCTCCCAGATCGCGGATGATCGCCGACCGGACGAACTCGTCGTCCTCCACCACCAGAACCGTCGCCATGGCCCCACACGTTACGACACGGATCAATGGTCTTTCGGGGATAATGCCGCCATATGCGTGCGATCGGGTACATCGTGGCCTGGTGCGGAGCCACCGCCCTCGCCGTGGGAGTGGCCTGGTTCGGCGTGAGCGGCGTCCTGCGCACGGCCCTCGGAGAGGGAGAACCGCTGACCCCTCTGGTGGTCGCGGCCCCGGACCTGGCGTCGGGCGTCCAGCGCGACCGTCCCCCCGCACCGGAGGACTCCCCGACTCCCTCTTCACCTCGCCCTTCCACGACCGCGACGCCCGGCCCAACATCCGAACCAACGCCCAGGCCGAGGAAGAAGCCGGCCACGAGCAGCCGCCCGACGGCGACGCGGACGCCGAGCGCCCCGGAGCGGCCCGCCCAGCAGACCCCGGCCGCGAATCCGGCCGCGGATCGGGCACCGGAGGAGAAGATGCACACCTTCACCCTCAGAGGCGGCCGGGCGACCGTGGCCGTGGGCGAGACCGACTGCCGGATCGTGTCGGCCACCCCGGCGGAGGGCTGGGAACTCCAGACGTGGACGGAGCCCCACTGGTTGCGGATCACGTTCCTGAAGGACGGCAAGGAGTCCTCGGCCTTCTGCACCTGGAACGCCCTGCCCCCGAGGCTCGACACCTACGAGACCTGACCTCCTTACTCGTACAACAACAAAGCATAAAAAAAGGGGCGGCCAAAGCCGCCCCATTCCACCATTCGAGAAGCTACTTCAGCGACTTCTGATACTTCTGCAGTTCCTTCAGGTGCTTCTGCCCCGCCTCGATGATCGCGTTGGCCATCTGCACCCCCGGCCCGTAGGCCCCGCCGGTCGCCTCCTCCTCGGCCAGGGCCAGCGCCCCCTTCTGGTGCTGGATCATCAACGCCACGAAACGCTCGTCGAAGACCGCCCCCGCCGACGCGGCCAGGTCGGCCATGTCCTTGTCCGAGATCAGGCCCGGCA
Source organism: Herbidospora sakaeratensis (assembly GCF_001570525.1). Lineage (GTDB taxonomy): Bacteria > Actinomycetota > Actinomycetes > Streptosporangiales > Streptosporangiaceae > Herbidospora > Herbidospora sakaeratensis. The sequence goes on along the minus strand of NZ_BBXC01000009.1, from coordinate 319,795 downwards.
TCGGCTTCCCGCGCTCAAGGGGCTCCACCTTCCAGTCGGCCAGCCACCCCTTCAGGGTCTCCACCTCGGGCTCGCGCGCCGCCCGGATCTCGGCGGCGAAGTCGCGGATCCACTGGTCGCCGGCGGCGGTCCCGGCCAGGCCGGTCAGGTCGTAAGCCTGCAGGTTGTGGGTGATCAAGGTGGCGGCGAAGGTCTTGTCGGTCTCGTTGGGACCGGTCTCGGCGACGGCTTCGGGCTCCTCGGTGGCCGTCGGCTCCTCGACCGGCTCACTCGCCTGGGGCTCCTGCGACGCCGTCACGGTGGGGATGGCGGCGGCGGAGGAAGTGGCGGCCGGGGGCGGCGTGGCGTCGGTGCCGCTCTCGGAGGAACACCCGGAGATCAGCGCCATGGCCGCGACGGCGGGCACGGCGATCCGGCGGAAGGTCGTCATGGGGCGAGACCCTACCGAAACCCGCATAAGGGAGTGTTCAGCTAAAGGGCGAACGGTTACGGAACGCCCGTATCTTGCCACTCACCGAACTCTCCTAACTCTTTCGGTCAAACCATGATGCGCTTCCGGAGCACGTGTTCTAGCCTGCGATCATGCGCAAGTGGGCGGAAAATCGATGAAAGGTTTCATCCACTTGAAACCTCTGTTGACACGCACGAAACAGTGATACGTTCTTGGGAGCGCTCCCAAGCCGCCGCGTAACACACTTCGGGCCTGAGGAGACCGGATGGCCGATCTTCCCACCCTCGCAGAGGTAGCCGCCGCTGCTGGCGTCTCCCCGGCAACCGCTTCCCGAGTCCTGACGGGCTCGGTCAGAGTGACAACAAGCACCAGGCGACAGGTCCACGACGCCATGTCGCGCCTGGGGTACGTCCGCCGGAGAGCCCCTCGGGGTTCCACCGCGCGCCGTACGGACCAGATCGTCGCCGCAGTGGTCTGTGAGCAGACGCCTCGGTTGTTCACCGAGCCGTACTACGCACGGCTGCTGTCGGCCGCCGAAGAGGTCTTCGCCGGCCACGGGGTCCCCCTCGTGGTCATGACGGCCACTCCGGCGACCGCCGCGATCGCCGCCCCGCCGCTCGTGGCGGGGGCCGTCGACGGGGTGCTCCTGATCGGGGCGCGGGCCCGCCACCCGCTCGCCGTGACACTCGCCGCCTCGGGGATCCCGGTCCGCAGTGCCGGGCGTCCGCCGGACGGCGTGGACCTCCCGTACGTCGACATGGACAATCGCGACGGAGGCCGCCAGGCCGCCGAGCACCTGCTGCTGGGCAACCGGCGGGTGATCGCCACGATCGCGGGGCCGCCGACTCTCCCGGCGGCCAGAGACCGGCTCGACGGGTTCCGGGAGACCCTCCGCGACGCGGGGGTCACCGACATGCCCGTCGCGTACGGCGACTTCACCCACGCCTCGGGCGCGCACGCCATGCAATGGCTGCTGCAACGCGCGCCCCGGCTGGACGCGGTGTTCGCCGCGTCCGACGTGATGGCGGCCGGCGCGATCCAGGCGCTGCGGCGGGCCGGGCGCAAGGTGCCCGACGACGTCGCGGTGGTCGGGTTCGACGACGCCCCCATCGCGCGGCACACCTCGCCGACGCTCACCACGGTCCGCCAGCCCGTAGAGGAACAGGCGGCCCTGGCCGCCCGGATGCTCCTCATGGCCCTCGCCGAAGGCGAGTCGCCGAAGGGGAACCCCGTCCTGCCCACGGAACTGATCGTCCGTGAATCGACCTGAGCTGGCCGAAGGCGATGTCCTGACCCGTCGCTATCTGCTCCAGGAGCGGATAGCGACGGGCGGCATGTCGGTCATCTGGAAGGCGTTCGACCAGTCTCTCCAGCGGACCGTCGCCATCAAGCTGCTCGACTCGTCCCTCGACGGCGACAACCCCGGCCGGGAACTCATCCGCCGGGAGGCCAGGGCCACCGCCCGGCTGATCCACCCCGACGCCATCGAGGTCTACGACTACGGCGAGACGGTCACCCCCCGGGGACGCCTGGCCGCCTACGTCGTCATGCGCCTCCTGGAGGGCCGGTCCCTGGCCGATCGCCTGGCCGAGGGCCCGCTCCCCTGGGAGGAGGCCGCCGCCACCGCGGCCCGCCTGGCCCTGGTGCTCGCCGCCGCCCACGAACGCGGCATCGTGCACCGTGACGTGACGCCGGAGAACGTCCTGCTCACGCCCGAGGGCGCCAAGCTGCTCGACTTCGGCATCGCCGCGTTCGCCGGCGAGGCCGACGACGAGCTGGTCAAGGACTTCGGCACCCCGCCCTACGTGGCCCCTGAACGCCTCAAGGAGTTACCGGCCGCGCCCGCGGTCGACGTCTACTCCTTGGGCGTTCTGCTGTACGAGATGCTCAAGGGCCGCCCGCCCTATCCCGAGACGACCTGGGAGGGCATCGAACAGGCCCGCCGCGACGGCCCCCCACCGGGGCCCGACGGCGTGCCCGGCCTCCCCTACGAGATCTCCGCCCTCTGCCGCCGCTGTCTGTCGCCTGACCCGACGGAACGGCCCAGTGCCCGCGAGGTCGCCGCCGCCCTGATGCCCGGCGAGGCCGAACGCGAGCCCGGCTGGGTGAAATGGGGCGCGGCGGTGGCGGGGGTGCTGGCGCTGGGCGTCCTGCTCGTCCAGCAACCGGGCACCCCGGCGGGCCTGGCGGCCGACATCACCCTGAGCGTCACCCCCACGAGCCAGGCCACCGCCAGAGCTCCGGCCGACCACAGCGTGCCCGTTTTCGACCCGGCCCCCGAGACGGCCGAGCCCGAGGCGACCGACGCGGGCGCGCCGCCGGGCCCGGAGGACGAGCCGAAACCCCCGCCGAAGACCCGGCCGCCGCGGCCCACCCCGCGCCCCGGGTCGACGCTGGGCCCCATCCCGCTGGCCAGCCCCGCGCCCGGAGCCCCGACCGTGCCGTCGGCGGCGGCGGAGTTCGACCGCCTGGTGGCCGAAGGCGACGAGACCGGCCACATCGCCGGCTACGCGGCCGACGACCTGCGGCTGGAACTGCGCAACATGATCGCCAACGACGACGCGAACGCGGTCGCCAACCTCCGCAGGAAGCTCGACGACCGGCTGCGGGAGCAGGTCCTCACGCCCGCCTTCAAGACCCGCCTGGAGAGGGCCCTCGACCGGCTGTCGGCCGCCTTCGCGGCCAAGGGGACCTGAGCGGGCTCCTGAGGGCCGCGCGGGAGGCCATTCCATCCGACCTTTGCGGAAAGCGGCGAAAAGCCCCCCGCGGTCCACTCCGTGGAACGCGGGCTGGCGAATTCCGGTTCTGACCCGGCACGGTAAAGACCGATCGTGCGGGCCCCCGCACGTGTCCGCACGATCCGCGTTTCTCCCCGCGCAAAACCCGCGATATCCCGTGGGAGCGCTCCCGTCAATGGGAGCGCTCCCAGAATAAGCATGTGTTTCATGCCCGTATCGCCTCGGTTGCCGGGCCCGCCCTTCACCTTCCCGCAAGCCTGCCGAATCTTTCGTACGGATTCTGCGCCCTTTCATTGGGTACTCTGCGGGCCCATGAGCGGATTCAAAAAGTTCCTCCTCCGCGGCAACATCGTGGAGCTGGCGGTCGCCGTGGTCATCGGCGCCGCCTTCGGCGGTCTCGTCCAGGCCGTGGTCGCCGACTTCATCACTCCCCTGGTCAAGGCGATCACCGGCGGCGCCGGCGAGAGCTTCGGCGCGCTGAAGTTCACGGTCAACGGCAGCGAGTTCGCCTACGGCCACTTCCTCAACACCCTGCTGAGCTTCCTGATCATCGCGGCGGTCGTCTACTGGCTGGTGGTCACCCCCATGACCCGGCTGGTCGCCATGTTCGAGAAGGACAAGGTCGCCACGGAGAAGAAGTGCCCGGAGTGTCTGAGCGACGTACCGATCGAGGCGCGCAGGTGTGCGTTCTGCACAAGCGACCTGACCCCGGCGGCGGCGGAGCGGCCGCCCGCGTAAGAGTTCGGGCATAAGGCGGGCGTAAAAGTTGTAAGCGGCGTGAAAGGCCGCCGCAAGCGGGCTTCCCTAGTGTCCCGTCTCGTCAAAGACAACTAGGAAGGCACTCTCCCAATGAAGACCGCTCGCCTCATCCTCGTCGCCGGTGCGACCTCCCTTCTCCTGGGCGTCACCGCGTGCAGCGGCGGCAACACGACCGAGGTCTGCAACGAGGCCATGAAGGCGTTCACCGACTACAGCACCAAGGTCGGCCAGGCCGCCGGGAACCTCGACGGGATCAACACCGAGACCCAGGCCCTCGCCACCCAGCTGAAGGGCCTGGCCGGCAAGGCCGACGGGGACCTCAAGTCGTCGCTCACCAAGATGGCCGACACGTGGGCCACCCTCAAGATCGACCCGGCGAACCCGTCGGCGATCACGGAGTTCGCCACCAAGACCTCTGAGGCGACCCAGGAACTCGCCGTCGCCTGCGGCGGCTGACAACCGCTCTCCGTTACGGCTCCGCCCACCACGGCGCCGCCCGCCGCCCACGGCTGAGCACCGCCCCCGGCGCCAACCGGCCGCGCGGCTCCACGCCGCGACGCGGGCAGCACGGACAGGCGGAAAGGCAACGCGGGCCGGGCGGCGAAATCGACGGGCGCCCCGGCCGGTAATAGACACGGTCAGGCACACCCGGAGCCCCACCGGCCAGAACACGGCGGGAACACATCCGGCCGGACGACCGGCCGGCGAAACAACCGGCGGGTCGTCGGGCACGTAAGCACACAGGTCAACCCGAGATCGCCGTACCTCACGAAGAGGTACGGCGATCTCGGCGTTTTCCGAACAATCAGGCTGAGGGATCCAGGCCGGGGTGGCATTCCCTGGCGACCCCGTCGACTCGGCGCGACGACGGGAGGGACCGAACCGAATCCACCAGGACACGGAATAGCGGGGGGTGGGGAGGGAGCCCGGCTCTGGAGGAGCCGTCACCCGGTATACATCGGACGTTTTGTAGGAGAAACCACAGATGTCCTACATGTTTCGGGACGATAGATGGGACTTATGATTTTTGTCAACAGAAGTCTGCCGATCGACGAGATTAATTGGCCTCGCCGGGCCCCATGTGACGTTGCACTGTCGGCGACTGCCAGCAAGAACACGCTCCCACACACATCGGGAACGGTCCGAGCGGGGATCACAACCGGGGTCGGGGCCCGTTGACCCCCCTCATATCCCGTAGTAACAATGTCATCGATCAGCTCAAGGGCGGTGGCAGCCTGCGGGTCGACACAGAGTCACAGAGACGTGATCGGCGCACGCGTCCCTCACCGAAGAGGAGTAAGCGTGAGCGACACGCATGCCCAACAAGACTCCCTGCGCCGCAACCTGGGGCTGAACCGGCGCCAGTTCATGGCGGCGACCACCGGCGTGGCCGCGGCCACGGCGCTGCCGCTCGCCCTGCCCGCGACCGCCCAGGCCGAGGAGGTGCCCGTGGCCGACGCCGCCGCGGCGCTGCCCGACGACCGGAGCGCCCTGGTTCCCGCCTCGCAGCGGGGCATCATCCTCTACACGGTTCGCGACGCCATCAGCCGTGACCCGAACGCGAGCCCGCACCCCTCGGGCTTCAAGGAGGTCTTCGCGGCCCTCGCCGCGATCGGCTACAAGCAGATCGAGTTCGCCGGCTACACCCAGCACGCCAACTCCGAGGGCGGCAACAACCTCGAGTCGGTCGCCGGCGCGACGTTACTGCGGTCGTGGCTCGACGCCAACGGGCTGAAGGCGCAGGGCAACCACGGCTTCATCCCCGGCTCGTGGCCGCTCAGCACCGCCGACCTCGACCGGTGGAAGCGCACGCTGGAGATCGCCAACATCCTCGGCATGCAGCACGTCGGCACGGGCAGCGACCCGACCGGCAGCAACTACAAGGCCGACTGGGACGTCGCCATCGCCAAGTGGCACGCCCTGGGCGAGCTGGCGACCGCGGCGGGCCTGAAGCTCTACACCCACAACCACGACGCCGCCTACAACTTCCTGCTCGACAGCGGGCCGCTCGACGCCCTCGGCCGGCCGACCCGTTCGTCGGGCATCCGCAAGCTCGAGTACTTCCTCAGCCAGACCGACAAGCACCTGGTCTTCCTGGAGATGGACCTGTTCTGGGCCCACGTCGCCCAGTACAAGTTCAGCAACTACACCGCCGCCGACGGCACCGTGGTGCAGGACATCTTCGACCCGTTCACGCTGATCCGCGACAACCAGAAGCGCTACCCGCTCTTCCACATCAAGGACGGCAAGGTCAACCCGGCGATCGCCAACGGCTACGACATGGTCCCGCTGGGCACCGGCAACATCAACTACCGGGAGTTCTTCGAGCGGGTCAAGATCCGCGACAAGCACCACCCGATGTACGAGCAGGACAACGCCCCCAACGGCGCCGACCCGGCGCAGTCTCTCGGGCTCGCCCAGCTGAGCTGGAACAACTGGGCCGACATGCGCGAAGACCGGTACTACGAGTAACCGTTCGCCGTTTTCGCAGCCCTGTTCTCTACCGGACCGCCGCGCGGATCCGCCGTTGCCCCGGCGGGCACGGCGGTCCGGTCACCGATACTCCTCGTCCAAGGAGAAGTACCTTCCATGCAGCGTACCCGAAGGGCGCTGGGGGTCCTCGTGACCGCCCTGGCGCTTCCGTTAGGCATGCTCGGCGCCCCGGCGCAGGCCGCCGACGACCCGGCCGTGACCTGGTCGAACTACGAGAAGATCACCCTCACCAAGAACGTCGGCGAGCCCGTCGACATGGCCGTGCTCCCGGACCTGCGCGTCCTGCACACGGCCCGGAACGGCGACCTGCGCCTGACCGACCCGGGCACCGGCATCACCAAGATCATCAACACGATCCCGGTGTACAACAACTCCGAGGACGGCCTCCAGACGGTCGAGCTCGACCCCGACTTCGCGACCAACAAGTGGGTGTACCTCTACTACGCCCCGCGCACGATGACCCCGCCCTACGTCGCGACCACCCCGACGGGTTCGGCGCCGAACACGCTGCCGGCGGGTCAGACCGACGCCTACTGGGACCAGTGGAAGGGCTACAACCAGCTCTCCCGGTTCAAGTGGGACGGCGAGAAGCTCGACCTGTCGACCGAGCAGGTCATCATCAAGGTCGAGACCCAGCGCGGCCAGTGCTGCCACGTCGCCGGTGACATCGACTGGGACGCCGACGGCAACCTCTACCTGGGCACCGGCGACAACACCCCGGCCTCCGCGCCGGGCGCCAACGGCTACGCCCCGAACAACGACGCCCCCGGCGTCAACCCGGGCAACGACACCCGTCGCGGCGCCGGCAACAGCAACGACCTGCGGGGCAAGATCCTGCGCATCAAGGTCCAGGCCGACGGCTCGTACACGATCCCGGCCGGGAACCTGTGGCCGGTCGGCACGGAGAAGACCCGTCCGGAAGTCTTCGTGACCGGCGTGCGCAACCCGTTCCGCCTGGACGTCGACCCGTCGACCGGCACCCTGTCGTGGGCCGACTACGGTCCCGACGCCGGCGCGCCGAACGCCGACCGCGGCCCGATGGGCTACGTCGAGTGGAACACCACCCCGACGAACAAGCCGATCAACGCGGGCTGGCCGTACTGCACGGGCAACAACTTCAACTACAACAACTGGAACTTCGCGACCAACACGCCGCGTGAGTTCTTCGACTGCGCCGCCGGCCCGATCAGCGGCTCGCGCCACAACACCGGCATCGCGCAGCTGCCCCCGGCCGTCCCGGCCGACCTGTACTACGGCGACAACAACACCCACCAGCCGGCCGAGTGGGCGGGTCTGACGGACTTCGACCCGCAGGGTGGCCAGGGCCCGATGGGCGGCCCGATCTACCACTACGACGCCGCGAACCCCTCGCCTTACAAGTTCCCGCAGTACTGGGACGGCAAGGCGTTCTTCGCCGAGTTCTCGCAGGACTACCTCGCGGCCTTCACCCTGAGCGGCCCCGACGGTCCCGTCACCAAGATCGAGCAGTTCTTCCCGAACAGGGCGCTGACCCAGGCCGCCATGCCGATCACCGACAGCCCGATCGACATCGAGTTCGGCCCCGACGGCGCGCTCTACGTCCTCGACTACGGCGACGGCTTCTTCCGCGCCAACCCCGACTCCGGTCTCTACCGGATCGACTACGCGGCCGACAACAAGACCCCGCAGCCCAAGATCAAGGTCGACAAGGCCTCGGCCAGCGCGCCGCCGCTGACCGTGAACTTCGACGCCTCGGGCTCGACGGACACCGAGCCGGGCGCCCTCACCTACGAGTGGGACGTGGACGGCGACGGCACCTTCGACAAGACCGGCGTCCAGGTCAGCCACACCTACGCGACCAACGGCCTCTACTACGCCCGCCTCAAGGTCACCGACGCCGGTGGCAAGTCGGCGCTGGCCTCGGTCGAGATCTCCGTCGGCAACACCGCTCCCGTGGTCAGCGTCAACACCCCCGGCAACGGCGGCTTCTTCGACTGGGGCCAGGCCATCCCGTTCAACCTGTCGGCCACCGACGCCGAGGACGGCCCGAACGCGGTCTGCTCCCGGATGCAGTGGAACTTCGGCCTCGGCCACGACAACCACGCCCACCCGGAGACCCTGGGCACGGGCTGCACCGGCGCCTGGCCGACCCCGGCCAACGCCCCCGAGCACGGTGAGACCGAGAACATCTTCGGCGTCATCGTGATCTCCTACCGGGACAACGGGGCCAACGGCCTCCCGCCGGCGCTGGGCGAGGCCAGCATCATCCTCAACCCCAAGCTCCAGCAGGCCGAGCACGCCGACATCATCACCGGCGCGGTCGACACCGACGACCCGAACGCCTCGGGCCTCGGCAAGATCACCTCGCTCGACCCGGGTGACTCGATCGCCTACGACCCGGTGAACTTCGCCGGCATCAACAGCGTGAAGGTCCGCGCCTCCGGCGCCGGCACCCTGTCGCTGCGCTGGAACTCGGCGACGGCCGCGCCGTTCGCCACCGCCACCATCCCGGCCGGCGCGGGCTGGCAGGAGGTCACCACCTCCCTCGCCAACGCCCCGACCGGCACCGGCCAGCTGTACGTCACCTCCACCGGCGGCGTCGAGGTGGACTCGTTCACCTACGTCGGCGGCGGCGTGGCCGACACCACCGCCCCGACCGTGACCGCGACGCCGAACCCGGCGCCGAACGCCAACGGGTGGAACGACGGCAACGTCACCGTCACCGTCGGGGCGACCGACAACGGCACCGTCTCCAGCCGCCAGTACTCCATCAACGGCGGCCAGACCTGGCAGAACGCCAACAACCCGGTCAGCATCACCACCGAGGGCGTGACCACGTTCCTCTACCGGGCCACCGACTCGGGCGGCAACGTCTCCCCGGTCGGCACGCTCACGGTGCGCATCGACAAGACCAACCCGACCGCCGGCATCACCGGCGTCACCGCCACCGAGTACGGCACCGCCGACGTCGTCACCCCCGTGGTGACCGGCGCCGACGCGGGCTCGGGCATCGACACCATGACCGCCACCATCGACGGCGAACCGGTCACCCCCGGCCAGCCGGTCGAGTTGTGGAAGTTGTCGCTGGGCGAGCACACGCTCGTCGGCACGGTGAAGGACAAGGCCGGCCGCACCGCGACCGCCCAGGTCAAGTTCACGGTGACCACGTCGTACGAGGACCTGGAGACGCTGATCCCCAGGCTCCGCGACGCGGGCAAGATCACCGCCAACGGCGCCACCGCGCTGCTGAACCACCTGCGCGACGCGCAGCACAGCCTCAGCCTGAACAAGCCGTCGGCGGCCAGGTCGGAGCTGAACGGCTTCATCCGCACGCTGTCGCAGCGCGACTATGTCAAGGACGCGGAGCTCCGCGCGGCCCTCGAAAGGGACGCCAACCGGCTTCTCTCCGAGATCTAGTCCGTAACTGACGAAGAAGGTGGGGAGGCCCCCGTGGCCCCCCACCTTTTTCCATTCCGGCGGACGGAAAGCGGCGGAAAGGCGAGAAATGCCTTTCCGCCGCCTTCGTCGACGACTAAAGGTCGAATTCGCCGCCCTTCACCCCGTGGACGAACGCGTCCCATTCACCCGGCGTGAACGCGAGGATGGGCCCGGTCGGGTTCTTGGAGTCGCGCAGCGCGATGGCGTGGCCCATCAGGGCCACCTCCACGCACTGGTCTCCCTGGCTGTTGGACTTCTCGGCCTTGCGCCACGTGGCGGCGGAAACGTCGAGGTCGGTGAACTTCACGAGGTCATCTCCTTCTCTGCGGATTCGAGTACTTCCAACGACCGTTCCGGGCTGAGTGCCGCCGCCCTTAAGTGGTCGAAGATGTGGGCGCAGCGCCTGAGCTGGTCGGGCGCCTCCAGGTAGAGTTCGCCGCCCGGGTTCTCGAGCAGCACGACCTCCCCGTCGGCGGGTCCGGCGAAGCTGAGGATGCTGAACGGACTGCCCATTCCGAGGTAGGCGCCACCGCGCAGAGAGAGCACCTGAATCGTGATGTTGGGGCGGTTGGCCAGTTCGTGCAGGTGGCGGAGCTGGTGGGCCATCACCCGCGGACCGCCGACGCGGCGCCAGACGACGCCCTCGTCGAGCACCACCCACATCGCGAAGTCCGGCTGGTCGAGCTTGCGCTGCCGCTGGAGCCGCAGGGCGACCCGTCGGCCGGTGGCCTTCGGGGTCTCCTCGAGAGCGGCGCTGATGACGGCCCGCGCGTAGTCGGCGGTCTGGAGGAGTCCGGGGATGACCACCGATTCGTAGTTGCGCACCGACACGGCCTCCCATTCGAGCCCCACGTAGGGCCCGGGGAGGACGTCACCGTAGGCGTGCCACCAGCCACGATCCCCCGCGTCACGGGCGAGGTCGGCCAGGGCGGCCCGGTGGGCGGGGTCGACGTCGTAGAGTTCGAGCAGGTCACGAAGGGTCTTGGCGCGGGGGCGGGTGAGCCCGGTCTCGATGCGGTAGATGGTCGAGAACGCGACACCGAGGTGGCTCGCGACCTCCTCGCGGCTGTAGCCGGATTCGGTGCGCAGGCGGGTCAGCTCTCCGGCGAGGCGGCGTAACCGGATCGTCGGCAGTCGCCCAGTTCCCATTGTGCTAATTACCCCCCAGCCGATTTCCCGGTAATGCCGGTGCCACGGAGTCTGCCACGCCGCGTTAGGGACTCCAGGTAATGCCGATTAGTGACGGTGGACATTTCTGCACCGCTGGAGAATCCCAAGTCCTTCTTGGGGTAGCTGGCCTTGCATGAAGCAGATCACGACTGACATTCCCGCGCGGTTAGACCGACTGCCATGGTCGCGTTTCCACTGGCTCGTGCTGCTCGGGCTGGGCACCGTGTGGGTGCTCGACGGTCTCGAGGTCACCATCGTCGGAGTGATCGGGCCCCGGCTGACGAGCGACGCCGGCGGGCTGAACCTGACCGATTCCGAAGTGGGCCTCGCGGCGGGCGTCTACGTGCTCGGCGCGTGCGTCGGCGCACTGTTCTTCGGCCACCTGACCGACCGGTTCGGGCGGAAGAAACTGTTCCTGGCGACGCTGGCCCTCTACCTGGCCGCCACGGTGGCGACGGCGTTCTCGTTCGAGCCCTGGTACTTCTTCCTGTGCCGGTTCTTCACCGGCGCCGGAATCGGGGGTGAGTACGCCGCCATCAACTCGGCCATCGACGAGCTGATCCCGGCCCGGCTGCGGGGCCGGATCGACCTGATCATCAACGGCTCCTACTGGCTGGGCACCGTCTTCGGGGCGCTGGTGGCCATCCCGCTGCTCAACCCGGAGGTGCTGCCCGAGGACATCGGGTGGCGTGTGCTGTTCGGGCTGGGCGCGATCCTGGGCATCGGCATCCTGCTGATCCGCAGGCTGGTGCCCGAGAGCCCGCGCTGGTTGTTCATCCACGGCAAGGACGAGGAGGCCGAGAGGATCGTCACCGACATCGAGCGGTCGGTGCACCAGGAGCTCCCGAAGGCCGACCGGCAGATCACGGTCAACCAGCGCGACCACACCCCGCTGTCGGAGGTCGCGATGACGCTGGTGCGGCGCTATCCGCGGCGTACCGTCGTCGGGTTGTCGCTGTTCGTCGGCCAGGCGTTCCTGTACAACTCCATCTTCTTCACCTACGCCCTGGTGCTGGCCACCTTCTTCGGCGTTCCCGACGGCTCGACCCCCTGGTACCTGATCCCCATCGCGATCGGGAACTTCCTGGGGCCGCTGCTGCTGGGCCACTTCTTCGACTCCATCGGCCGCCGGCCGTTGATCGCGGGCACCTACGTGCTGTCGGGCCTGTTGCTCGTCGGCACGGCCCTGCTGTTCGACGCCGGGGCCCTGAACGCGACGACGCTGACCGTCTGCTGGATGGTGGTCTTCTTCTTCGCCTCGGCGGGGGCCTCCTCGGCCTACCTGACGGTGTCGGAGATCTTCCCGATGGAGACGAGGGCGCTGGCGATCGCGCTGTTCTACGCGGTCGGCACGGGCCTCGGCGGCATCATCGGGCCGGTGCTGTTCGGCCGGCTCGTGGAGAGCGAACAGGTCGGCCAGGTGACGGTGGGCTACCTGATCGGGGCGGGCCTGATGGTCGCGGCCGGCCTGGTGCAGTGGTTCCTCGGCGTCGAGGCGGCCCGGCGGTCCCTGGAGGACATCGCCGAACCGCTCAGCATGCAGCCCGCCGACCGGGCCCAGGCGTGAACGAGGCCGGATGGCGGCGCACACCGCCATCCGGCCGACGTCACGGCGACACCCGTGCTCTCGCCCAGGCGTAGTCGGCCTTGCCGTTGGCGTGGCGGCGGACCTCGTCGGCCCTGACGAACTCCTTCGGCACCTTGAAACCCGCCAGCCGGGCGGCGCACGCGCTCTTGAGCGTCGCGTCGTCCGGTTCGCCGGGTTTCTCGGTCTGGACGACCGCCACGACCTCCTGCCCCCACCGCTCGCTGGGGCGGCCCACCACCAGGGCGTCGACCACGCCCTCGACCTCGCGCAGCACGCCCTCCACCTCCTCGGCGAAGACCTTCTCCCCGGCCGTGTTGATCACGGTGGCCTCGCGGCCGTGCAGGTCGACGGTGCCGTCGGCGCGCCAGCGCGCGCGGTCGCCCGGGATGGCGTAGCGCACGCCGCCGATCGTGCGGAAGGTGCGGGCGGTCTTCTCCGGGTCGCCCAGGTAGCCCAGCGGGATCGGGCCCGAGCGGGCCAGCCAGCCCTCCTCCGGGTCGCCGGGGGACAGGACGCGGGTCTGGTCGGCGCTCAGCACGACCGTCCACGGGCCGGCCTCGAACCGGCCGCCGTCCATGCGCACGGCCGAGTTGCCGGTCTCGGAGGAGCCGAGGGTGTCGACGGTCCGGACCCCCGGGATCAGTTCGGCCAGGCGGGCGCGCAGGGCCTCTCCCAGGAAGGCGCCGCTGGTGCCGATCATGCCGAGGCGCAGGTCGTACACCCCCTTCTGGAGCTCTTCCACCAGGGGGCGGGCGAAGGCGTCGCCGACGATGACGGTGCCGGTGACACGTTCGCGGTCGAGGGTGGCGAGCAGGCTCGGGGCGTCGAAGCGGTCGACGCGGTCGGCGATGACGACGGTCGAGCCCAGGCACCAACCGTTGAGGGTGAACCAGACGCCGGTGCCGTGCATGAGCGGGGCGGCGGGGAGGATGCGGCGGCGGCTGGCGGCGGCGTGCTCGACCAGGGCGGACAGGGTCGGGAACGCGGAGCCGTCCCGGCGGCGCACGCCGACCGGGCCGTCGAGCAGGTCGCCGATGCGCCAGACGACGCCCTTGGGCATGCCGGTCGTGCCGCCCGTGTAGATGATGTGGTGGTCGTCGGGTGAGGGGGTGACCGGCGCCGGATCGGGCGACGCGGCGGCCAGCGCCTCCTCGTAGGGGAGGGCTCCGGGCACCAGGGGGAGGCCCGTGTCGTCCATGACCTGGAGCAGGAGAGCCGACGGCGGCGCCACCTTCGCGACGAGCGGCGCGAAGGCGGCGTGGAAGACGACGACCGACGGCCCGGCGTCGGCGAACAAGTAGGCGAGTTCGTCGGCGGTGTAGCGGTAGTTGATGTTGAACGGGGTCACCCGGGCCTTGTGGGCGCCGAGCAGGGCCTCCAGGTATTCGGGGCCGTTGTGCAGGTAGACGGCCATCCGCGCGCCGGGCCCGAGCCCCCGGGAGTGCAGCAGGCCACCCAGCCGCCGGGTGCGGTCGGTCACCTCCCGCCACGAGTGGCGCCGGTCGCGCCACACCAGGCACTCCCGGTCGGGAACGGCCGCCGCGATCGCCTCATGCAGCGTGGCCAGGTCGAACTGGGTCACCGCACGTCCTCCAGAACAATAGTCCAGAACAATCGTCGGCGACCATTCTCACACAAACCGCATGTGTGATTACTTTCGCCCATATGGGTATGAATGTCACCGATGGCACACAGAGCGTCATCAAAGCCACTTTCGGGGGAAAAAATGGCTGAAATGCCTCAGAAGCGCCAGCCCAAGGTCTCGGGCAAGGCCAAGCGCGCCACGATCAAGGATCAGCGTGCGGCCAAGCAGGACAAGCGCGAGGGCGGCGAGAACCGTCCCGAGCGTGAGGGCATGGGCGGCGGTTCGATGGGCAACCGCATGGGCGGCGGGGAGAGCCGGCAGCCGGGGCACTCCTCGCAGCAGCAGCATCAGCAGCGCCAGGGTGGTCAGCACCACTGACCTGCCTAGTGGGGGTCTGAGGTGAGGGCTCGGGGAAGGGGGCGACCCGTTCCCCGAGCCCGTTCCCGTGTGCGAGGAAGGGACGGATGGCCGGCTATCTGCGCTTTCCCACGATCTTCCGCGACGTCGTGGTGTTCGCCGCCGAAGACGACCTCTGGATGGTGCACGCCGACGGCGGCCGCGCCTTCCGGCTGACCGCCGGGGTCGCCGAGGCCGCCTACCCCCGCCTGTCCCCCGACGGCACCCAGATCGCCTTCGTCGGCCGCGAAGAAGGCCCAGAGGAGGTGTACGTCATGCCGGCGGACGGCGGCGCCGCCGAACGCCTCACCTTCCACGGCGCCGACTGCCAGGTCACCGGCTGGGACCCGCACGGCGCGATCGTCTACACCAGCGACGAGGGCCAGCCCTTCCACGGCTACCGCTGGCTGCACCGGGTCGTGCCGGGCGAAGTGCCGGAGCCGCTGCCCTACGGCCCCGCCTCCGCCATCACCTACGGGCCCGGCGGGATCGTGCTCGGCCGCAACACCTCCGACCCGGCCCGCTGGAAGCGCTACCGGGGCGGCACGGTCGGCGACCTGTGGATCGGCACGCGCCGCTTCCGCCGCCTGATCGCCCTGCCCGGCAACCTCGCCTCGCCGTGCTGGGTGGACGACCGCGTCTTCTTCCTGTCCGACCACGAGGGCGTCGGCAACGTCTACTCGTGCTCCCCCGACGGCGGCGACCTGCGCCGGCACACCGACCACGGCGACTACTACGCCCGCAACCTGTCGTCCGACGGGCGGCGGCTGGTCTACCACTGCGGCGCCGAGTTGTTCCTGCTCGACCCGGACGCCGACGAGCCGCGCCGCGTCGACGTGCGGCTCGGCAGTTCGCTGACCCAGCGCAACCGCCGGTTCGTGCCGGCGGCGGGCTACCTCGACAGCGCGACCCTCAGCCCCGACGGCTCGCGGCTGGCCGTCACCACCCGGGGGAAGGCGTTCTCGTTCGCCTGCTGGGAGGGCCCGGTGCTCCAGCACGGCGAGCCCGACGGCGTCCGTTACCGGTTCCTGACCTGGCTCGACGACGACGGCGACCGGCTGGTCGCGGCGGCCAGCGACGACGCCGACCGCGAGGTGCTGGTCGTGTTGTCGCACGAGGACCCGATTCGGCTCGACGACGCCGACACCGGCCGCATCACCGAGCTGGAGGTCTCTCCCAGGGGCGACCGGTTCGCCGTCACCAACCACCGCAACGAGCTGCTGGTCGTCGAACTGCACGACGACGGGGCGACGGTGACCGAGGTGGAGGCCAGCCCGTTCGGCGCCATCGAGGACCCGGCGTGGTCGCCCGACGGAACCTGGCTCGCCTACGCGTGCCCGGTCGCCCGGCAGACGACCGTCATCAAGCTGTTCAACGCCGAGACCGGCGAGATCGCCCCGGCGACCGACCCGGTGCTGGTCGACCGGCGGCCCGCCTTCGACCCCGAGGGCCGCTACCTCTACTTCATCGGGCAGCGGGTGTTCAACCCCGTCTACGACGAGCTCCAGTTCGACCTGGGTTTCCCGATGGGCACCCGCCCCTACGCCGTGGCGCTGCGCGAGGGGATCGGGTCGCCGTTCGTACCGGAACCCCGGCCGCTCGACCACGAGGACACCGAGGAACCCGACTTCGAGATCCACACCGAGGGCCTCACCCACCGGATCGTCGCCTTCCCCGTCGACGAGAACCGCTACCAGCGGGTCGCCGGGCTCAAGGGCAAGGTCATCTACACCACGACCCCGGTGGTCGGCGACCACGGCTCGACCCTGCACTGCTACGAGTTCGCCAAGCAGAAGGCCGAGGAGCTCGTCTCCGACGTCGCCGACTTCAGCCTCGGCCGCGACCACTCGACCCTGCTCTACCGGTCGGGCGACCGGCTGCGCGTCGTCAAGGCCGGGGAGAGCCCGTCGGAGGACGACGAGACCGACCGCAACGACGGCTGGATCGACCTCGACCGGGTGAAGGTGTCGGTCGCGCCCGAGGCGGAGTGGCGGCAGATGTTCCGCGAGGCGTGGCGGCTCCAGCGCGAGAACTTCTGGGACGAGGACATGGCCGGCATCGACTGGGACGGCGTCTACGCCCGCTACCTGCCGCTGGTCGACCGGGTCGGCACCCGGGGCGAGTTCTCCGACCTGCTGTGGGAGCTGCTGGGCGAGCTCGGCACCTCCCACGCCTTCGAGTCGGGCGGCGAGTACCGCGACCGCCCCCACTACTGGCAGGGCAAACTCGGCGTCGACTGGCTCTACGAGGACGGCCGCTACATCGTCGGCCGCATCGTCACCGGCGACCCGTGGGACCCGCTCGCCACCTCGCCGCTGAACCGCCTGGGGGTGGACGTCGCCCCCGGCGACGTCGTGACCGCCATCAACGGCATGCCCGTCGGCCCCGACGCCTCACCCGGCCGGCTGCTGGTCAACCTCGCCGACGAGGAGGTCGAGCTGACCATCGAACGCGACGACGAATACCACCTGGTGGTCGTGCGGGCCCTGTGCGACGAGCAGCCGGCCCGCTACCGCGACTGGGTGAACGCCAACCGCCTGCTCGTCCACGAGCACACCGGGGGCCGGGTCGGCTACGTCCACGTCCCCGACATGGGCCCCGAGGGCTTCGCCGAGTTCCACCGGGGCTTCCTGACCGAGTACGACCGCGAGGCCCTCATCGTCGACGTGCGCTTCAACGGCGGCGGGAACGTGTCGGCGCTGCTGCTGGAGAAGTTGTCGCGGCGGCGGCTCGGCTACGACTTCCCGCGCTGGGGCGTCCCGGCCCCCTACCCCGACGAGTCGCCGCGCGGCCCGATCGTGGGCCTGACGAACGAGTGGGCCGGATCGGACGGCGACATCTTCTGCCACACCTTCAAGCTGCTCGGCCTCGGCACGCTGGTCGGCAGACGCACCTGGGGAGGCGTGGTCGGCGTCTGGCCCCGGCACCGCCTGGCCGACGGCACGCTGACCACCCAACCGGAGTTCTCCTTCGCGTTCGACGACGTCGGCTGGCGGGTGGAGAACTACGGCGCCGACCCCGACGTGGAGGTCGACATCACCCCGCAGGAGTACGCGATGGGCGTCGACGCCCAGCTGGAGCGGGCCGTCGAGATCGCCCTCGACTCCCTCGGCCGCGACCCCGCCCACACCGCCAACCCGGCCGACCGCCCCCGCAGGGTGGTGCCGACGCTGCCGCCCCGGGTGGCCGCCTGGCGGGAAAGCGACGATCGCCGTGGCCGGGGTCGGCTAGCGTAGGCCGGGTGCCGCGCCTGCTACTCGTATCCCTGCTCTTACTGACCGCCTGTTCCGCCGCCCCCGGCGGCGACGCGGCCGTCGGGAGGACGACCGTCGTGAAGACGGCCGTCGAAAAGGCGGCCCCCGCGAAAACCGCGGAGCTCGCGCCGAAGCCGGTCAGCGTGCCCTCCGGCGTCACGACCGGCTATGTCGTGTACGACCGGCTGCAGAAGAAGGTGACGGTCAGCCGCAACGTCCACAAGCGGTTCCGCTCGGCGTCGGTCGTGAAGCTGATGATCGCCATCGACCACCTGGAGCGGGTGAAGAAGCCGAACCTGGCCCTGCTCAAGCCGATGTTGCGGGTCAGCGACGACGACGCCGCGACGAAGTTGTGGTCGCTCGGCGGCCAGGGGAAGATCATCCAGCGGGTGGCGAAGAAGCTGAAGCTCACCGACTCGGGCCCGCCCCCGGCCGGCAAGCCCGGCTTCTGGGGCTACACCGCGATCAGCGCGCTCGACATCGCCAAGGTCTACAAGTACATCCTCGAACAGGCCTCCCCCGCCGTCCGGAACACGATCATGGGCCAGCTCCGTCAGGCCGGGCCGTGCGGCAGCGACGGCTTCGACCAGTACTTCGGCATCCCGCGCGGCGTCGCCAAGCCGTGGGCGGTCAAGCAGGGCTGGTCGGGCTACGGCTCGGTCCCGCCGGTCCGCTGCAAGGGCAACGGCGCGGCGGCCTCCTACCGGGCCCCGGCTCCCGTCGACTTCGCCAACGCCGTGTTGCACACCACCGGCGTCGTCGGCGCGGGCGACCGCTACATCGAGGTCATCCTGACCACCCAGACCTCCCGCTGGTCCGACTCCGTCACGAAGATCACCCGGCTGGCCCGGGACGTCCACCGGGCGGCCCTCGCTAGATGAGACTCGGACGACGGGTCGCGGAAGCGGCCGAGATCGCACTGGCGACCCGCAAATACGTGACGGTCGTCGACGTGCTGACGGGCCTGCGGTGGGTGCACCACCGCCACGTCGAGAGCTGGCGGCAGGGGCGGGCCGGCTCCCTGGAGGAACTCGCCGCCGTCGACGCCGCCCGCATGACCGACGCGGCGGCGCTGCTGGCCGAGTGGGCGGGCGACAAGGGCCTGATCGCCGGGGAGACCGCGTACGTCTCGGGCAGCCGCGACCGCTCGGCGCTGCGCTTCACCCGCGACGGCTCGGAGGAGCAGGAGCGCAGCTTCCACCGGCAGTGGATCAGCCCGGCGATGTCCGACGCGCGCCGCCGCCGCCTGACCGAGACCCAGAACCGCCCGCCCGACCTGCGGGTGCTGGTCCCCCAGGAGCCGTGGCGCTGCGCCGGCTGCCGCGACACCGGCCCCTACCTGATCATGGAAGACGCCTCCCCCTACTGCCTGACCTGCGCCGACATGGACCATCTGGTGATGCTCCCGGCCGGCAATGCGGCCCTCAGCCGCCGGGCCAAGAAGGAGAGCGGCCTGTCGGCCGTGGTCGTCGAGTACAACTCCCGGCGCAAGCGCTTCGAACGCCGCGGCGTCCTCATCGAGGAGGCCGCGCTCGCCCGCGCCGAAGACCTCTGCCTGGAGGACGAGGAACTGCGCGCCCGCCGCCGCGACCGCGACGCCGACCGCCGCGCCCACCAGGACGTCGAGTTCCAGGGCCGGATGGCGGCCGAGATCCGGCGGCTGTTCCCCGGCTGCCCCCGCGCCGACGAGATCGCCGCCCACGCGGCGGTGCGCGGCAGCGGCCGCGTGGGCCGCACGTCGGCGGCCAAGGTCCTCGACGAGTCGGTGATCACGCTGGCGGTGGTGGCGTCGGTCCGGCACAGGGACACGGCCTACGACGAACTGCTGATGAAGGGCGTGCCCCGGATGACGGCCCGCGCCCAGATCCGCGACCGCATCGACGCGGTCCTGGAGTCGTGGCGGGCCGCGCCGGTTTAGCGCCCGACCCGGTCCAGCGCCTGTTCGGCCTGCGCGGCCAGGGCGGCGACGAGGTCCTCGGCCGAGGGCAGGTCGCCGATCAGGTCGACCGCCTCGCCCGCCCAGACCGCCGGAGGCGCGGCGCCCCGGGCCATCTCGTCCCGGGCCGTCTGCCTCGTCTCTCCGGTGAGCTCGTCCTCTCGGCCGTGCCATCGGTCGATGTACGGGTGCGCGAGGCTCCGGCCGTCGTACTTCTCGGGCCAGTCGATGCCCTTGACGATGTCGAGCACGCTGCTGCGCGCCGTCTGGCCGCCGTGGCTCTCCACGATCGCCCGGGTGATCGCCGGGTCGACGATCGCCTCGGCGGTGGCCTGGAAGCGGGTGCCCAGCAGCGCCCCGGACGCGCCGAGCACCAGCGCGGCGGCCACCCCGCGCCCGTCGGCGATGCCCCCGGCGGCCAGCACCGGCGTGTCGCCCGCCAGGTCGGCCACCGCCGGCACGAAGGGGAACGTCGACCGGCCCCGCCGCGCGCCGTGACCGCCGCTCTCGGTGCCCTGGACGACGATGACGTCGGCCCCGGCGTCGAGGGCCTGGCGGGCCTCGGCCAGGTCGGTGACCTGGATCATCAGCAGCGCCCCGGCCCGCCTGATCGGCTGCAGGAACGGGGTGGGGTCGCCGAACGACAGCAGGACCGCGGCAGGGTTGTACTCCAGGGCGTACTCGACCCCGGCGACCTCGGCGGCCCAGCAGACGAAGCCGACGCCCCACGGCTCGCGGGTGCTGTGGGCGACGATCGGCAGCTCCCGCTCCAGCCAGTCGCGCGCGCCGAACCCGCCGCCCACCAACCCGAACCCGCCCCCGCGTGAGACGGCCGCCGCCAGCTCGCCACCGGCCGAGAAGGCCATCGGCGCGGACACGATCGGCTGCCGCACCCCGACCAACTGCGTGAAACTCGTCGTCAATGCCATGTGATCATCATGACCCGGGGTCATTCGGGGGCCGTGTAGCGCTCCTCGACCAGTTCTCTGATGCGCGTCCGGCCGGCGTCCACGCCGTCGTCCGACCGCTCGACCTCGGCGACGGCGGCGGCGAGTTCCTCGTCCTTGACGCACTCGGCCATCCAGCGCGAGTAGTCGCCCTGCCGGCGGTGGAACTGCCAGGTGTCCTCGTCGACGCCCTCGCCCAGCCGGAGGAACAGGTCGAGGTTGTCGGCCTTGAGATCGAGCCGGTCGCCGGGCCCGCGGAAGTAGAAGCTGGAGTCATCGCCCAGTGTGCCGGCGGCGTACTTCCGGATGTGGCGGCGGCGTTCGTTCCGCGACGGGGTCAGCCGCACCTGGACGGGATCCTCGCCCGGCCGCCAGAGCAGCAGTTCACCGGTCTCCAGTTCGTCCGGGACGCCGGGACGCTCGGCCCGGCTGAAGGCGTCCAGGACGCCCCCGGGCTCGGCCCCCACGGCGATGACGGCGGTGAACTCCCCCAGCACCGGCGCGCTGAGCGAATCGGGATGCACGGTGATGGCCAGCAGAGCCCCCAGCGCGGCCGTCGACTGCGGGTCGAAGCCGTCGGGCAGCAGGTGGTGCGCCTCGTCGATCACCAGCCAGTGCGGCCGCCCGGCCCGCCCCCACACGGCCCCGACCCGCATGACCAGCTCCTCGAAGTAACCGGGCCGGTCGTCGATGGGCACGCCGAGCAGGTTGACCACGACGCTCCTGGAGGCGTCACCGACGATCTGCAGCACCTCGTCGTGCGTAGGGGCACGCCGCGGGTCGCCGAGGACGACGGCGTCGCCGAGCCCTTCGGCGTAGTCGCCCTCGGGGTCGACGAGGCAGATCTGGTAGCCCGCCTCATGGATGCGCTCGACCAGCGCCGCCGCGACGGTCGACTTCCCGCTGTGCGAGGGCCCGGCGATCAGGATGCGCTCGCCGTGGGCCCTGACCGTGACGTCGTCGCCGAGCAGGATGTCGTGCCGGTCGAGCGGGACGTGCGCGAGGTCCTCGTCCACCATCAGCCGGACGAGTTCGGGCACGTCGCCGACGACCAGATCGCACCTCTCCTTCAGCGCGGGGAGCGCGCCGTCGACGGCGACCGCGCACTCGCAGACGGCGAGGAAGGCGTGGTCGTTCTCGGCGTCCCCCACCCCGGCGACGCTGTGCGCCGACAGCCCGAGCTCCGCGAGCGCGACGGCGAGCCCGGTCGCCTTGTTGACGCCGGGCGGCAGCACCATGACGGCGCCCTTGTTGAAGACGATCTGCAACTCCAGCCCGAGGTCCCGGATGACGTCGAGCACGGTGCCCTCGTGCGGCTGCCACGTGGCGACGACACCCTCGCCGACGTGCAGCGGCTCGACCCCGGCCGCACGCAGCCGCTCGACGAACGCGGTCGGCGGCGGCTCGGCGAGCAGCACCCGTTCCCGCTCCTCCGGCCGGTAGAGCAGCGCGCCGTTCTCGGCGACGACGCGGTCGAACAGGTCGAGGCGGGGGAAGACGTCGAGCAGGTCGTCGAGGTGACGTCCGGTCGCCAGGATCAGCCGCCGGCCCGAGCGGGCCAGCCGGTCGAGCGCCTCGACGACGCCGTCGTCGACGCGGCCGTCGGCGGCGAGGGTGCCGTCGTAGTCACATGCCAGTGCGTGAAAGCGCATGGACGTCGGCTGCCCCCGTCAACGTGCCTGAACCGCGTGGTACGTCACGGTATGTTGCCCAGGGATCATCTCATCGTCAGTGGAGGATCGGTCCGATGGTGGAGCAGCGGGATTTCTTCATCACGTACAACCACAAGGACGAGGCTTGGGCGACCTGGGTCGCCGAAACCCTGGAGAAGGCCGGCCACACGACCGTCATCCAGGCGTGGAACTTCCTGCCCGGAGACAACTTCATGGCGGCCATGGACGACGCCCTGTCGACCTGTCGCCGGACCCTGGGCGTGTTGTCCCCCCACTACCTGGCCTCCCTCTTCACCCGCGCCGAATGGACGGCGGCCTACCGCCAGACGCTGCTCGGCCGGCCGCGCTCGTTCATCCCGGTCAGGGTGGCCGAATGCGACCCGGGGCCGCTGCTCGGTCCGGTGGTCTACATCGACGTGGCGGGCGTGGACGAAGACGAGGCCCGCCGCCGGCTGCTCGCGGGCGTGGCCGATTCCGTGCCCCGAGAACGACGTGATCCGAGATTCCCCGGGAGCCCCCTTGCCTGACCCGGAGTACACCCGAGACTTCTTCATCCACCACGCCGACGACGACGTGGCCTGGGCGGAATGGATCGCGTGCGAACTGGAGAAGGCGGGATACGGGGTGATCCTGACCGCGTGGGACATCCGGCCGGGCCACAACCGCCTAGAAGAGATCGACAAGGCGCTGGCCACCAGCCGCCACACCCTCCACCTCCTGTCCTCCGAGCAGGACGCGGAAGCGCTCGTGCGCACGGCGGCTCAGCACCAGGGACTGGCGGGCAAGGAACGGGCCCTGATACCCATCCGGCTGCGCGACGGTGATGTGGCGGGGTCCGTCGCCGCGCTGCAGCCGATCGACCTCTGCGACGTCGACGAGAACGAGGCCCGGCGACGGCTGCTCGGCGGCGTGGAAAGTCAGGTGGAACGGGTCGCACGGGCCGGCTTTCCCAACAAGTCGGCGAAGCCGGTGCGTTTTCCCGGTGCGGAGCAGGAGGTGTGGGAACTCCGGGGGCATCGCTCCGACCCGCGTTTCACCGGGCGCGACGAACTCCTCGCGGATCTGCATCGGGACCTGAGGGCGTCGGCCATCCAGGCGATCACCGGGTTGGGCGGGCTGGGGAAGACCCAGGTGGCCATCGAATACGCGTTCCGGCATGGCGGGTCTTATGACCTGGTCTGGTGGATCCGCGCCGAAGACCCGGCCACGCTGCGGGGCGACTACGTCGAGCTGGCGAAGGAACTGGGCCTGCCGTTCGACACCGACGACCAGGCCATCGCGGCCCTGCGCCAATCGCTGCGGGGGCGGAAGAACTGGTTATTGATCTTCGACAACGCCGAGGACCCGAAGGAACTGCTTCCACTCCTTCCGGACAAGTTGACCGGCCATGTGCTCATAACTTCCCGAAGGCCGGAGTGGCCTCATGCGCAGGCGCGACACCTCGACGTGGTGACCGTTCCCGCAGCGGTGGAGTATCTGAGGCAGTGGGGCCGGGTGTCCGACCCGGACACCGCGGCGGAGCTGGCGGAGGCTCTGGGGTGTCTTCCGCTGGCCTTGGCTCAGGCGGCGAGTGTCATCGCCGACGGGATGTCGGCTGCCGAATACCTCGACCACCTCCGCAAGGAGTCACCGGCCCTCTTCGCGGCGGGCAATCACCAAGAGACGATCGCTTCGACGTGGCGGGTGTCCTTCGACCGCCTGGCAGATCGCTCACCGGCCGCCGTAGCTCTCTTCCGCCTTGCCGCCTTCCTCGGGGCAGAAGCGATCCCGCTCGACCAACTCGTCCCAGTAGGGGGCATGCCTGCCGAGTTGACGGAGGTACTGGAGGATCCGTTCAAGCGACTCGCGGCGACGAAGGCTCTCGGCGAATACTCCCTGGCCAAGACCGGCGACGGCCTGATGTCTATACATCGGATGGTGCAAGCCGTCACCCGAACCGAACTCGGTGCCGACCAACCACGCTGGGCGGAAATCGCCCTCGACGCGATGAACACCATGTTCCCCAGCGAGGTCGGCATCCCTGCTTCCTGGCCTGCCTGCGAGACGATGCTCGCCCACGCGCTCGCCAGTGCCGGGCACGCTCAGCGGTTCGAAGCCGATATCACTAAAACAAGTGACCTGCTGGATCGGATCGCCCGCTATCTCCTCGCTCGCGGGCGACTGGAGCGTGCGGCATCGGTCGTCGAGGATGCTCTGACCTCGGCCAGGCGGCTTCCCGACTATCTTCGCTGCCGTAACACGCAAGGTCTGATCCTGCTGGCCCGAGGCGACGTTCACGGGGCGCGGCAAGCGCAAGAAGAAGTCTATCGAGCCAGGATTGAGCAGCTCGGGGCGCATGATGTGGACACCCTGCGAGCCGGCCGCGATTTCGTCGAGGCGCTCTATCTGCAAGGCCACTGGGCACAGGCCACCGAAGTGCAGAACGAACTTGTCGACGCCTTCACTGCGATACTCGGAGAAGAGGACCTGGAAACCGTCACTGCCGTGGCCTATCAGGGGACGCTAATACGTGCGGCCGGGCTATACCGAAAGACCCGCGCTCTGGAAGAACGTGTTGTGGAGACACGCTGCCGACTCCTCGGCGACGAACACCCCGACACCCTCAACGCGAACGCCAACCTTGCCGCCACGCTCCTCGCATTGGGCGAATTCGGCGAAGCCCGCACCATCCAAGAACACGTCCTCACCGCCCGCAAACGCATCCTCGGCGAGGAACACCACCACACCCTCATCGCCAAGGCCGATCTCGCCATCACCCTCCGCGCATTGGGCGAGTTGCACGAAGCCCGCACCATGGAAGAAGACGTCCTCACCACCCGCAAACGCATCCTCGGCGACGAACACCCCGACACCCTCAACGCGAACGCCAACCTCGCCTCCGCCCTCCGCGCATTGGGCGAGTTCCGCGAAGCCCGCACCATGCAAGAACACGTCCTCGCCGCAAGTCAGCGCATCCTCGGCGACCAACACCCCTTAACTATCAACGCAAACGGCCACCTCGCCGCCACCCTCCGCGCATTGGGCGAATTCCGCGAAGCCCGCACCATCGAAGAACAGGTCCTCACCGCCTGCAAGCGCATCCTCGGCGACGAACACCCCGACACCCTCAACGCGAACGCCCACCTCGCCGCCACCCTCCGCGCATTGGGCGAATTCCGCGAAGCCCGCACCATCGAAGAACAGGTCCTCACCGCCCGCAAACGCATCCTCGGCGACGAACACCCCCACACCATCAGCGCAAACAGCCAACTCGCCGCCACCCTCCGCGCATTGGGCGAATTCGGCGAAGCCCGCACCATCCAAGAACACGTCCTCACCGCCCGCAAACGCATCCTCGGCGACGAACACCCCGACACCCTCAACGCGATTGTCAACCTCGCCTCCACCCTCAATGCTCTGGAAGAGACGGCTGATGCCCGCTTGCTGCTTCGAGAGGCCCTGGAGATCAGCCTGCGCGCCCACGGCAAGAAGAACCCGCTGACGTCGAAGATGGCGATGGAGTTGGCCTCCGTCTTCTCCTCACCTCATGAAGCGAACGCGCAGAAGGCGATCATCCTTCAGTACTTGTCCTGGTTGTCCAAAGAACCGCCGAGCAATCTGAGCGGAGAACAGAAGGGCATCAAGGAGCGCATCAAAGCTTTCCTGTTCGGCGGAGGAAAGGCGGGCAAGCGTCGTCCGCCGAAAGGAAAGAAGTAGGGCGCGTTCGGGGGTGCCGTCAGGAGAGTTTCAGGTTCGTCCGGCTTGCGCCGATCGGGGTGAAGGTGAAGGTGTCGCCGAACCTGCCGGTGCCGCAGCGGGCCGCCAACAGGGCCGGTTCCTCATACATGGCCCATTCGCCTGCGGGGCCGCGTCCGTTCCAGAAGTGGAAGAAGACCATGGGGTCGGCAACGTCTTCGGAGCAATAGCCGAGGGTCTTCCCGAAACGGGAATTGCTTCCGCCGATGAACACCGAAGGCACGCCGAACCTGTCCCGCACCTCGGTGAACGTCCGGTCGCCGTCGCACACGACCGCCAGGTCGTCGCGCATCGACGCGTACTCGTCGGCGGTCAGCGACCGATCCGTCCGCAACCACCCCTGGGATCTCGCGAACTCCGCGTAGACCGAGGCCACCGCGTGCTCATCCGCGGGCTCTCCGTCAGGGATGCCGAAGACGTACCTGATCGCTCCCTGCACGCCGGTCGGCGCGAAGGCCCCCCGCTCGCGCATCGCTTCGATCTCCGCTTTCCACACGTCCTCCCGGCCTTCCACGTAGGCGTAGTGGTCGAACAAGACGTGGAGGGCGATCTCGTTGCCGTACAGGCCGGGTCGGCGCAGCGCGTCGTTGAGCTGGGCGACGAGGTAGCCGCGGATCTCTTCGGCCGAGCGCGGGGTCATCGGTCCTTCAGGGAGGTGATCGCGCCGCCGAGGCGGTCGGCCAGGTGGGTGATGGCGGAGACCGTTCGGGTGGTCGGGTCGTCGTCTTCGCCGCCCATCGCCCGGGCTCGCCGGTAGGCCGCCTTGACCTCTTCCCACCGCACCTTCTGCGGGTCGGTCAGCATCCCGCGCAACTCCGCCAGCTTCAGCAGGTTCGCCTCCGCGCCGGAGGTGAGGGTCTGCGCCTCGCCCAGGTAGTGGTCGTCGATGATGGCTTCCAGTTCGGCGTCGGTCAGCACCGGCACCACCCGCTGCGCGAGCTTGTTCATGTTCCGGTACGACCCCTGCAGCAGGAACGGAGGTTCGGTCCGGCTGGCGTCGGATTGGGCGGCGGACGCGATGTAGGCCCGGTTGTTGGCCAGCACCACCTCCTGCAGCCGCAGCATCTTCCGCAACACGCTGAGGATCTGGTCGAGCTCGACCGTGCTGTAGGGGTGCGCGAGCTGGTCGGCGCTGCCCTCCCCGCGGGCCAGCCGCACCAGCTTCTCGACCTCTCCGTGGTCGGAGACGGGAGCCAGCACGGAGTTGGCGGTGAGCGCGTTCTCGATGTAGCTCAGCGCGAACAGGTCGTCCTTCCCGCTCAGCACCTCACCGAGGTTCCACACGTCGGCCCGGTTGGCCAGCATGTCGGGCACCCGGAACACCTGGCCCGACTCGGTGTAGGGGTTGCCGGCCATGCAGACCGCGAAGCGTTTCCCGCGCAGGTCGTAGGTGCGCGCCGTCCCGTTCCACACGCCTTCCATCCGCCGCTGCGCGTCGCACAGGGAGATGAACTTCTGCAGCAGTTCGGGCGAGGTGTGCTGGATGTCGTCCAGGTAGAGCAGCACGTTGCTGCCCATCTCCAGCGCGAACGAGATCTTCTCGACCTCCGACCGGGAGGTCGCGTCGGGCGCGTCGGCGGGGTCGACCGAGGTCACCTCGTGTCCGAGGGCGGGGCCGTTGACCTTGACGAACACCAGGCCGAGGCGGCTGGCGACGTACTCCATCAGGGTCGTCTTCCCATAGCCGGGCGGGGAGATGAGCAGCAGCAATCCCATCCCGTGGTCGAGCTGCTTGGCCAGGTTGTCGCCGATCAGCGGCAGGTAGACCTGGTCGATCAACCCGTTGCGGACGAAGGAGTCCATGACCTTGGGCCGGTATTCGTCCAGGCGCAGGCGCTTCTTCTCGCCGGCCACCAGTTCGGCGCGTCTGCGCTGGTAGTCCCGGTACGCCGGCACCCGCTCCGACCGGAAGATCCGCGTCCTGGCGAGGAACTCGTCGAGGCGCAGCGGCAGGGAGCGGCCCTGGATGCGCGGGTGGGCGCCCAGGAGACCCTCGACGACCCCGTCGAGCGTCGCGGCGGAGTCGTAGCGGGGCAGGTCGCACAACAACAACGCCACGACCTCGGGTGAGACGTCGCCCTTGCCGAAGGCGGCCAGCCAGGCCCGGGCGAGCTGGATGCGGGCGGGCAGGTCGAGGGTCGCCAGTTCGGCGGTGAAGGCGGTGAAACGTTCGGGGCCGAGGGCCGTGGTGAAGGCGTCCAGGAACGAGCGGGCCGCCGTCGAGGTGACGAAGCCCGCGGGTGCGGAGGCCAGCTCCTCGACCAGGTAGTCGGCGGCCAGGGAGGCGGGGCCTTCGAGGCAGCCATGGGCCTCGATCGCCGACGCCAGTTCGGCCGCCAGTGCGTCGAGGGCCTCCGGACCGCCGCCGAACAACTCCCGGGCCCGGGTGAGGGACTGGGCCCTGACCTCCCAGGCCGGCGACGGGTTTCCGTGCGCCCAGAAGAACTGCGCGGTCGCGCGGGCCGAGGGCAGGTGACGCAGCAGGCCGGCCGAGGCGTGCAGGCGGGTGACGACGTCGAGGATGCGCACGGTGTCGTGGTCGTGCACACCCCGCTCGTAGCCCTCGTCGTAGCGCGACTCGGCGGCCCGGCGGACCGCCTCGGCCACGTCGCCTTCGACCGGGAACAACGACGCCGCCAGGTATTCGGCCCGGTAGACCTCCGTCGTCTCCGAGACGAGCAGCTGGTCCCAGAAGTGCCGGGTGTCGGTGAAGCCCGTCACGGGGGCGCGGTAGTCGGTGCCGGTGACGGCGTACGACAACGCGCCGTCGTGGGGCACCAGGGTCAGGTCGAGGGGCTGGGTGTTGACGGCGAAGCGGTGGCGGCCGAGCTTCACGGTGTCGCCGTCGAACAGGTCGGTGCGGTCCTTCAGGGCGCGGCCGGCCTCCTGGCGGGCGGCGCGCACCCGGCCGTCGAGTTCGTCGGCGCGGACCGGGTCGCCGAGGTCCCGCAGGTCGGCCGAGACCGCGCGCAGCTTGGCGACCATGGGGTCGGCGGCGAAGTAGGCGTTCACCTCGTCGAGGGTCGCCAGGGTGGAGGAGCGGCGGCGGACCGTGCCGAGGATGCGGTCGGCCGAGTCGGCGAGCCGGTCGGCGCGCCGGGCCCGGTCGTCGAGGAGGGTCTGCTTGCGGGCCGAGAACGCCTCGTAGACCTCCTCGCGTTTGCGTTCGAGCTGGCCGAGGAAGTCGTCGAACTCGCCGAAGCGGGACTCCAGGCCCTCGATCTGGAGCAGCAGCCGGCCGAGGCGCTCGTCGCACTTCTCGGGCGAGTCGGCGCCGGTCAGCCCGGCCGTCACGGCCTGGCCGAGGAGGCCGAACTCGGCGGCGAACTCGGCCCGGCCCTCGGCGGCGAGCAGTTCGCGCCGTCGTGCGTCGAGGGTGGCGCGCACGCGGTTGATCTCGGCGAGGACCGCGCCGACCTTCTCCAGGATGACGGTGCGGGCGGTCGCCTCGACCTCCAGCGTGCCGACCACCTCGATCAGCGCCTCCAGGCCGTCCGACTGGGCGGCCAGCCGCTCCGCCACCGGGGCCGCGTGGGCCACGGTCGTGATCGCCTCGGCCTCCTCCGCGAGGGCGGCGACCGTGACGTGGAAGTCGGCGAACGCGTCGTCGCGTTGCAGGTCGGCGACCACCTGGGCGGCGGTCTCGGTCACCTGCTGCTCGACGGCCGAGGCGAGGGCGTCGAGGGCCGGGAGGTCGGCGTACCGGCGTTCGCGCAGGGTCACCAGGTGGCCCTGGGCGCGGCGCAGTTCGGCCAGGCGGGTCACGCCGGTCGAGCGGATCGCGGCGAGGCGCTCGCGCGCCTCGGCCACCGCCTTGGCGGCGTCCTCGGTGAGACGCTGGACGTTCTCGAACTCGTCGAGCACCTGCTCGGCGGTGCCCCGCAGGGCCGCCAGCGGCTCGGCGAGGGCGTGTTCGCCGAGCCAGTGGTAGGCGTCGGAGATGCGGTCGCAGGCGGCGATCAGCGCCTCGAAGACGGCCTGCGCGGGGGCCATCTCGTCGACCATGCGGGCCACCGACAGGCAGTCGGAGACACCTCTGACCAGCTCGCCGTTGCCGATGCGCTCCAGCGGGCCGGTGCCGGCCGGGGCGGCCGGCTCGACCGCGAACGGGGTGTCCCACACCTGCATGGGGTGGACGCGCGACGGCTCGTCGGAGGTCGCCCGGAACACCACCAGCGTGCCGTCGTCGAACAACGAGTAGCCGTGGCAGGGCAGCGGGTTGGCGACCTCCTTGCGGATCACGTTGTACGGAAGCAGGAGGTAACGCCCCTCCTCCCGCGCGTGGAAGACGTAGAGCACGTCCTCCTCGCTCCGGATCACCCGCTCGAACTCCAGCGCGGCCACGTCGGTCTCGAACGTCTTGGCCACGCCGGTCGTCAGGTAGTAGCCGCCGGGGAAGATGACGCCCTGGTCTTCCGGGAGCCGCTGGCAGGCCTGGCCGATCCCGTCGAGCCTGGTCACGCTCTTGGTCCGGGTGTTGAAGACCAGGTGACGCCAGTCGGTCTCCTTGTAGGGCCGGATCTTCAGCAGGATCAGCGGCCCGACCCGCGCGTGGAACACGTCGGCGTCGGCGAGGCTCTGCAGCCGCTCGGTGACCGGCTCGGAGTAGACGCCCTCGCCCGACTCGGTGTTGTTCTCGACCTTGATGGTGAGGTCGCCGCCGACGGTCTCGACGAACAGCTCGCCGCCGATGGAGATGTGCGGGTGCCGTCCGAGCACGTGGTCGTCGCGGGTCGTCTCGATCCACTCGAAGTCGTGGGAGGGCGGCAGCACGTGGTCGCGCTCGCCCCGCGAGTCGAGGTAGGTCAGCGCGCCGTCGGCGGTCATCGTCCACCGCAGCACCCGGACGTCCTGCGGCCCGGTCTGGAAGATCGCCAGGAGCTTGCCCTCGATCTTCCGCAGCTGCAGCAGCCGGGTGTCCTTGTAGTAGCGGTAGAGCTCGCCGAAGTCCTTCTCGAAGGCCGGGTCGCCGAACACGCTCCCGGAGCCCGAGAAGGTGAACGCGTCGCCGTCGCGCGAGAAGTGGTGGAAGGAGAAGACGTCGGAGACGCTGGTCTGCGGCCGCAGGCCGATGAACACGTTGTAGCCGAAGATCATGGTGTCGCCGGCGGAGACCACGTCCCGGGGCACGCAGTTGTTCTCGGTACGGATGCGCTCGGTCCCCACCAGCCGCATCTCCGAGCCGCCGAACACCGCGAGGCGCCGGGTGTTGAGCTCCTCGGCCCGGCCGGCCAGCTCCTTGGCCTGTTCGGCCAGCCGGGCGCGGAGGATCTCGTAGGTGCCGGCGTCGAGTGCCGTCACTTCTCGACCGGGGTGATCGCCGGGGCGGCCCCGTTCTTCATCAGGGTGGCGAGGAACGCCGACACGGTCATGTCGCGCACGGCGCCCGAGTCGACCCCGGACACGATCTTGGCGACGTCGGCGCTGAGGCTGGCGTCGCCGTTCAGGTAGGGCTCGGCGAGGGTGCGGGCCACCTCGGAGTTGTCGACGAAGCCGTCGATGCTCTTGCCCATGGTCACCGCGCCGACGAGCTTGTCGAAGAAGACGCTGTCGCCGCCGACGATGTCGATGTTGGCCTTCGACAGGCCGGCCGACAGCACCTCGGCCTGCGCCTCGGCGACCCTGCGGTGCACCTCGACCCCGGCCAGGCGGATCTCCTTCTCGGCCTCCAGCCGCAGGCGGTACTCCTCGTGGACGCGGCTCGCGTCGGACATCGCGGCCAGCGCGGCGGCCTTCTCGGTGAGACCCTCGGCCTCGGCCTTCAGCTTCTCCCCGACCATCATCGCGGCGGCCACGGCCTTGGCCTGCTCGCCGTCGGCCTCGGCCTTCAGCCGCTCGCGGGTGCCCTCGGCGGACGCCAGGGCCTTCTCGCGCTCGACGATCGCCTCGGCCTTGCCGACCTTCTCGATCGCGGCGGCGGCGCGCTCCTTGACCTGCACCTCGGCCAGCCCGGTCGCGGCGGCCTCGGCCTGCACGCCCTCGGCGAGCCGGATCTTGGCGCGGGCGTCGAGCTCGGCGGCCTGCTGGCGCGACTCGGCCAGCACCAGCGCCTCGCGCGCCTTGAACTTGGACGCGGCCTCGGCGGCCTCGGCGGCCTTGATGTCCTTGACCAGGTTCTCCTGCGCCTCGGCCTCGGCGGCGATGATGACCGACTGGCGGGTGCGCTCGGCCTCCTCGATGACCCGCAGGCGCTTGATCTGCTCCTCCTGCTCGGCCACCGTCTTCTCGACCGCGATGCGCTCGCGCATGACCTCGGCGATCGAGCGCTTCTCGACCTCGAGCTCCTTCTCCTTGGCGATGCGCGACAACTCGGTCTCCCGCTCGCGGGCGATGACCTCCAGCAGCCGGTCCTTCTCGATGCGCTCGCTCTCGATGGCGATCACGCGCTCGCGGTTCTTCTCGGCGACGGCCACCTCGCGGGCCTTGTTCTCGCTCTGGACGCCGATCTGCTCGTCGGTCCTGATGGACGCGGCCTCGGCCTTGAGGCGCTCCTCGGCGCGGACCCGGGAGATCTCGGCCTCCTCGCGGGCCCGCATGGTCTCGACCTCGCGCTTCTGCTTGATCTCGGCGTCGGCCTGGCGGCGCTCCAGTTCGAGGATGGCCTCCCGGGCGTCGACGTTCTGCCGGGTGATCTCCTTCTCCTCGTTGCGCTGGAACTCGTTGGTCCGCACGTGCTCGATCGCCGTCAGCTCGGTGATCTTGCGGATGCCCTGGGCGTCGAGGATGTTGGCCGGGTCGAGCTTGGACAGCGGGGTCTGCTCCAGGTAGTCGATGGCCGCGTCCTCCAGCGAGTAGCCGTTGAGGTCGGTGCCGATGACGCGGATGATCTGGTCGCGGAACTCGTCGCGCTGGGTGTAGAGGTCGACGAAGTCGAGCTGCTTGCCGACGGTCTTGAGCGCCTCGGAGAACTTGGCGTTGAACAGGGCCTGGAGGGTCGACTCGTCGCTGGCGCGGGCGGTGCCGATCGCCTGGGCGACCTTCACGACGTCCTCGGCGGTCTTGTTGACCCGCACGAAGAAGGTGATCTTGATGTCGGCGCGGATGTTGTCACGGCAGATCAGGCCCTCGTGGCCCGAGCGCTCGATCTCGATCGTCTTCACCGAGATGTCCATGAACTCGGCCTTGTGCAGCACCGGTAAGACCACGGCGCCGGTGAAGGTGACGTCGACCCGGCGCACCTTCGACACGATCAGGGCCTTGCCCTGCTCGACCTTGCGGAACAGCCGGCTGACCACGATCACCAGCGCGATGACGACGATCAGCACGACCGCGATGAATATGCCGGCTCCCGCCGAGATGACGTCCATGAACTACAGGCCCCCTTCGTAAGGCATGACCCAGAAGAACTCGCCTTCCGCGTCATATTGGAAGATCAGCGCGGCCCCGCCCGCGCGGAAGACGTCGGCGCCGGTCTGGCGCACCTGGATGACCGAGGCCGAGCCGTCGGCGGCGCGGATCTCGGCCTGACCGAAGTCGGTGGAGACCGACTGGGTTCTGATGACGCAGATCTGCCCGACGAAGTCGTGCCGTGAGGGCACCTTCTCGGGCGCGGGCGTGAGGCGGCGGACCAGCAACGCGGCGCCGAGGCCCACGACGAGCGCGGCGGCCAGGACGGCCCAGCCGAGCCCGGGTGACAGGACGGATCCGGCCAGCGCGGCGAACCACCCGGCGGTCACGAACCCGGAGACCTCGGCCGCCGGAAGACCGTCGAGGTCGACCACGCCGAAGCCCACCAGCAGCCAGTATCCGATCACCACAATCAGCGCGAAGCTGAACAGGACAGCCGGAAAGCCGAATGCGGCGTCCAGGAAATCGCGCAACGTTTATCCCCCATCTTGCAAACGAGGAATCTATCAGCGCGGTTCCGCATGGAATAGGTCCATTTATGCCCTACGCCCCTGTCGGGCAATGGCCCAAATCCCCAACGCCGCCAGCGCCGCGATCTCGGTGAACACCAGCCCGCGTTCCACCGCGCCGAGCCCGACCGGCATCGCCCGCCACCACGGGATCCCGTCACGGGCGGCGGTGTAGCCGACCAGCACGATCCCGGCGATCCACACCACGGCCCCGAGCCCGAGCGCCGCCGCCACCCGCGCCATCGTGTCGCGCCACGGCCGGGCCAGCAGCAACACGGCGACCGGCAGGCAGACGAAGGCCACCACGCTGCCGACCCGGTGGACCGACCCGGAGAACGACGGCCCGACCGACCAGTCGTGCTTGGGGAAGGCGGCCACGACCAGCAGCCCGAGGCTCCACCCGGCCAGTGCGACGAGGCCCGGTGGGCGGGCGCGGCGCTGCGCGACGAGGGTCGCCCCGATGCCGAGCGAACCCAGCGCGATCAGGGCCACCGAGATCCCGAACAACCAGGCGTGCTCCCCCAGCTGGTGTTCGCTGATCGTCCGGCGGGTCAGGTCGAGGCCCGAGGAGAACTCGAGGGTGAGGATGGCGGCGGCGGCCACGGCGATGGCGCCGAGACCGGCCTGGGCGGGAACGCGCATGCTCTCTAAAATGCCACCATGCTCGTGGTGCAGCGGGTGCTGACTCGCTGGTCCAAGGCCGGCCGCGGTGCGGCCGCGGCCACGCTGCGGGGGTCGCTGCCGGATCGGGTGCCGCTGCCGGCCTGCACGGGAGAGGTCGTCTTCCACGACGTGCTGCTCTCACCGCGCACCGAGACGCTCCGCGAACTGACCCTGCCCGCGACCATGGCCGGTCTGCGCGTCGAGCCGGGCGGCCGGGTGTCGCGCGCCGCCGTGTTCGCCTCCCACCCGCGCGACCGGCGGCCGGTCGAGCTGTTCACCCTGGCCCCCGGCCAGCGGGCCCGCTACCGGGCCAACTTCCGGTTCAGCGGGCACAGCCTGGAGTGGTACTACGAGCAGTGGACCGTCACGCTCGCCCACGGCGTCGGCCTGGAGGGCGGGTTCGACCACGAGGTCGACGACCGCGTCAGCCTCTATCCCTGAGGGTCTTCAGCGCGCGGTCGGCGTGGTCGGTCATCATCACCTCGTTGTGGATGACGTCGAGCACCGTGAAGTCGGTGTCGATGACGAAGGTGACACGGCGGGTGACGAACGGCCCCACGGCGACCGACCGGCGCACCCCCATCTGCTTGGCCACCACGCCGTCTTCGTCGGACAGCAGCGGGTAGCCGAGCGAGTTGGTCTCGGCGAACAACTTCTGCCGTTTCACCTTGTCTTTGCTGATCCCGACCCGGACCGCTCCAACCGCCTTGAATTCGGCGGCGAGGTCACGGAAGTAGCAGGTCTCGGCGGTGCATCCGGAGGTCATCGCCGCCGGGTAGAAGAAGAGCACCACGGGCCCTTCTTCGAGGAACTCGCTAAGGCGACGGGTCTCCCCGTTCTCGTCCGGAAGCGCGAAGTCCGCGACGAGCTCACCGATTTTCATGGATCAATTTCTACCAGTGCGGGGTGTCGGGAATCATCCACCCGAACCACCACATCCGCCCAATCCTGCGGCCTCACCTCATCGGCGTAGCGTTCGAAGGCGGGCAGCGTCCACTGTTCGCCGGTACGCCGTTCCAGCGCCTTCTTCGAGAGGCTCAGGTGAACGGAGAAATCGAGGGGCAGACCCTGCCCGAGGAGCAGCGGACCGTCGAGGACGACGACCGCGTTCTCGGGCAGCACCTGGTAGGGCGCGCGGGTGGCGCGGTCTCTGACCGGGTCCCACAACGAGGGCACGACCCGGCCGGTGCCGCCGGGTTCGAGCGGCTGGAGGACCTCCCGGGTCAGGCCCTTCACGTCGAGCCAGCCGTCGTAGTAGGAGTCGGGGTCCTGCCTGCCGAACTCGTAGCGGAGCGAGGCGGCCCGGAGGAAGTCCCGGGCCGACACCCGCAGCACGTGCCGATGCACCTTCAGCTTCTCGGCGATCAGGTCGGCCAGTTCCCACGGCCTTGCCGCGTCGGCGCCGTCGACGGCCACCCGCAGCCGGCCGGGCCGGTCGGCGATCTGCCCGGCCAGCTCGGCGACGAGCCTTTCGACGGAGACCGGCCGCACACCCATCAGGCCATCATGCCGCCCTAAAGTGGGCGGATGGGCATGGTGAACACGGTCGGGCTGGTCCTGCATCCGCGCCGCGACTCCAAAGAGGCCATCGACACGATCATCGAGTGGGCTCGCGGGCGCGGCGTGACGGTGGTCGGGCTGCCCGAGGAGGTCGGGCGGATCGACTGCAGCGCCCTGCCCGTCGGGCCCGCCGAACTGGCCGCGCGGTCTGACCTGATGGTCAGCCTCGGCGGCGACGGAACCATGTTGCGGGCGATGCGGCTGATCGCCGGGCTGCCGACCCCGGTGCTCGGGGTCAACCTGGGCAAGCTCGGGTTCCTGGCCGAGATCGACGTCGAGGAACTGCCCCCGGCGCTGACCGCGATCGACGGCCACGAGCACTTCGTCGAGGCGCGGATGGCCGTGCGGACCCAGCTCCCCGGCGACGGCGAGGTGCTGGCGTTCAACGACATCGCGCTGGTCCGGCACCCCGGCGACGGGATGGCGGCCGTGGCGGTGTCGGTGGCGGGGCACCCGTTCGTCCGGCTGGCGGCCGACGCGGTGATCGTGGCGACCTCGACCGGGTCGACGGCCTACAGCTTCTCGGCCGGCGGGCCGATCGTCTCCCCCAACGTCGAGGGCTTCCTCGTGGTGCCGGCGGCGGCCCACTCGACGTTCAACCGGGCGCTGGTGCTCTCGGCCGACGAGGAGGTGACGCTGGAGGTGCTGCCGACCAGCGGGCACATCGCGGTCGAGGTCGACGGGACGATCGCCGGGCACCTGTCTCCCGGCCACCGGATCACCGTCACGGCGGTCCGGGCGGCGGCCCGGGTGGTGCGGCTGGGCACGACGTCGTTCTACGAGCGGGCCCGGCGCAAACTGCGGGTCAACGGGAGCGCCGAGGTCGACTAGCCGCCGACCTCGTCGAGCCGCGCTCGCAGGTGGCGGCGTTCGGGTTCGCTGCCGACCAGCTCCAGGGCCTCGCGGAAGGCGTGCGCCGCCTCGGCCGGGCGGCCCAGCCGGCGCAGCAGTTCGCCCCGGGCGGCCGGGAAGACGTGCAGGCCGCGCAGCCGGGGCTCCCCCGCCAGGTCGTCGAGCAGGGCCAGGCCCGCCTCCGGGCCGTCGCGCATGGCGACGGCGACCGCGCGGTTGAGGTCGACCACCGGCGAGGGGGTGAGCGACCGGAGGACGTCGTACAGGCTGACGATCTGGGGCCAGTCGGTCGGCTCCTCGTCGTGCAGGGCGGCGATGGCGGCCTGCACGCCGTAGGGGCCCGGAGGGCCGCCGGTCAGGGCGGCGACGACCAGGGGCTCGCCTTCGTCGATCATGGCGCGGTCCCAGAGGGAGCGGTCCTGGTCTTCCAGCAGGACCAGGCCGCCGTCGGGGCCGGTCCGGGCGGCGCGGCGGGCGTGGGTGAGCAGCATCAGCGCCAGCAGGCCGGTGACCTCGCGTTCGCCGGGCAGCAGGCGGTGCAGGATGCGGGCCAGGCGCAGCGCCTCCTCGGCCAGGTCGTGGCGGACGAGATCGGGCCCGGCGCTGGCGGCGTAGCCCTCGGTGAAGATCGAGTAGATCGCGCGCAGCACGCCGGGCAGCCGGGCCGGGAGTTCACGCACGTCCGGCACCCGGAACGGGATGCGCGCCCCGCTGATCTTCTTCTTGGCCCTGACCAGGCGTTTCGCCATGGTCTCCACCGGGACCAAGTAGGCCCGCGCCACCTCGGCGGTCGTCAGGCCGGCCAGGTAGCGCAGGGTGAGCGCGCCCCGGTCGGCCTCGGGCAGCGCCGGGTGGGAGCAGGTGAAGAACAGCCGCAGCCGCTCGTCGGGCAGCACGCCGTCGACCACCGGCGGCCCCGCCCGGTCGGCCTCGACCTGCAGCAGGGCCAGCCGGGCGGCGTACGTCTGGTCGCGGCGCAACCGGTCGACGGCGCGGCGGCGGGCGGTGGTCATCAGCCAGGCCCCCGGGCTGGCCGGCACCCCGTCGACCGGCCACCGGATCAGGGCGGCCTCGATCGCCTCCGAGGTGACCTCCTCGGCCAGGTCGAGGTCACCGAACCGCCGGACGAGCGCGGCCAGCAACCGGCCGCGCTCCTCACGGAAGATCGCCTCGACCGACGCGTTGACGTCGCCGGTCACGGGCGTCAGGGGAACTCGACGATCGGGCGGACCACCATCCGGCCGCCGAAGCGCGCCCCCGGGCAGCGGGCGGCCCAGTCGCTCGCCGCGTCGAGATCGGGCACGTCGATGATGTAGTAGCCGCCGAGCACCTCGTGGGCCTCGGCGAAGGGGCCGTCGGTGACGACGGTCTCGCCGCCGTCGGAGACCCGGACCGTCGTGGTGAGGCTGTCGTCGGCCAGCGGCGCGCTGCCGACGTAGACGCCGGCGTCCTGGAGGGCCCTGCCGTAGGCCACCCAGTCGTCGGTTGTGCACTTCTCGCTGGCGCCGTGGATCAGCAGCATGTACTTCATCAGAAGACCTCGCATTCCCGCAGCACGACCGCGCCGCCCTCCCAGGAGCCGGGACAGCGGGCCGCCCAGTCGAGGGCGGTCTCCCTGTCGGGCACGTCGAGGACGTAGTAGCCGCCGAGGACCTCCCGCGCCTCCGCGAACGGCCCGTCGGTCACGACGCGCTCAGTGCCGTCGACGCGGACGGTGGTGGCCTGGGCGACGTCGGTGAGGGACTCCCCGGAGACGTAGACGCCGGCCTCCTTGACCGACTTGTCGTAGTCCATCCAGGCCTCGAAGTCGCCCGCCGCGCCGCCGCTGTAGATCAAGAGCATGTATTTCACGAGCCTGTGCTCCTCTGTTCCGTGGTCTGACGGGATGACGACGAACGGGCCGGCGCCGGATGGACACCGGCGCGGAAGAACTTTTCTCCGACGCTACAACCGCCTAGCGTCCCCTCATGTTGACCGTGCACAACGCCGCCCTGCGCGGCCGCCCCGGACGATGGACGCTCACCGCCGAGCGGGGCCGCCTCACCTCGATCACCCCCGACTCCGGCGCCGCCTCCGGCCTCGACGCCGAGGGCAACCTGGTCACCGAGCCCTTCGTCGACGCCCACCTCCACCTCTGCAAGGTCCACACGCTCGACCTGGCGGGCGGGGGGCCGCTGGCGGCGTACACGAACGGGACCATGGGCGCGGCCATGGACGCCATCGACGGCGCCGCGGCCGTGAAGGCCGGCCAGACCGAGGAGGCCGTCACCGTCCGGGCCCGCGCGGCGCTGGTCGAGTCGGTCCGGCACGGGGTGCGGGCGGTGCAGGCGTTCGCCGACGTCGACCCGGCCGCCGGGCTCACCGGGGTGCGGGCGCTGCTGGCGCTGAAGGAGGAGTTCCGGGAGTTCGTCGACGTCAGGGTCGTCGCCTTCCCGCAGGACGGCCTGCTGAAGGCCCCCGGCACCGAGGAACTCGTCGAGGAGGCCGTCGCCCTGGGCGCCGACGTGGTCGGCGGCATCCCGTGGATCGAGTTCACCGACGCCGCCGCCGCCGAGCACGTGCGGCGCATGGTGGCGCTGGCCAGGCGCACCGGCAGGCGGGTCGCGATGCTCGTGGACGACGCGGGCGACCCCGGCCTGCGCACCACCGAGACGCTGGCCGCCGAACTGCTCGCCCACGACATGGCGGGCCGGGCCAGCGCCCAGCACGCCCGCGCGATGGCCCTCTACCCCGAGCCCTACCTGCGCCGGCTGACCGGGCTGATCACGAGGGCCGGCCTCGGCCTGGTCAGCGACCCGCACACCGGCCCGCTGCACCTGCCGGTCTTCCCGCTGACCGACGCCGGGGTGCCGGTCGCGCTCGGCCAGGACGACATCGAGGACGC
Source organism: Herbidospora sakaeratensis (assembly GCF_001570525.1). Lineage (GTDB taxonomy): Bacteria > Actinomycetota > Actinomycetes > Streptosporangiales > Streptosporangiaceae > Herbidospora > Herbidospora sakaeratensis. Next base: position 279,838 of record NZ_BBXC01000009.1, on the reverse strand, counting down.
CTACTACCCCTTCGGCCGCCACAACCTGCTGGAGGTCGCCTTCCTGGCCGCGCACGTCCTCGGCCCGAACCGCCTCGACGACCTGTACGACATGGTCACCACCACCGCCGCCCGCGTGATCGGCCGGGAGACCGACGGCCTCACCGAGGGCGCCCCGGCCGACTTCGTCGTCCTCGACGGGACCACGATCAGGGAGGCGCTGACCCGCCACAACCCGCCCCGGCACGTCGTCGTGGGCGGCCGGGTGATCGCCTCGACCAACTCCCTGACCCACTTTCCCGCGTTCCCCGGAAAATCGGCGTAACCCCCTTTATGGTGAGGTCTCGGTGCGGAGTGACTCGTGTACGGACGGTCACCGCAAGAGATCTTTCCCCTGATGGAGGCCCCGTGCAGGCGGACGACCTGGCCGGGCTGGCGACCGACGAGCGGTTCCGCCTGCTCAAAGCACGGTTCCGGCGACTGGCGCTGACGATCGTTGGAGCGTTCCTGGGCTGGTACTTCCTGTACATCGCTCTGTCGGCCTTCGCCCGCGACTTCATGGCCCTGCCCGCGATCGGCAACGTCAACGTCGCGCTGCTGCTCGGCGTGCTGCAGTTCGTCTCGACGTTCGCGCTGGCCTGGCGCTACACCCGCTACGCCCGCCGCATGCTCGACCCGCTGTCGGCCGAGCTGCGCGACGAGGCCGGCCAGCGCCAGGCCGAACGCGAGCGCGAACGCCGCATCCTGGCCGAGCGCCACCGCATCGAGAACTGGACGCGCCGATGACCATCGGGCTGTTCGCCGTCTTCATCGTGATCACCCTCGGGGTGACGATCTGGGCCCGCGTCAACACCAAGGGCACCGACGACTTCTACGCCGGCGGCCGGACCTTCTCCGGCGCGCAGAACGGCCTGGCCCTGGCGGGCGACTACATGTCGGCGGCGTCGTTCCTCGGCATCGCCGGGATCATCGCGTTGTCGGGCTACGACGGGTTCCTCTACTCGATCGGCTTCCTGGTGGCGTGGTTGCTGACGCTGCTGCTGGTCGAGCTGATGCGCAACGCGGGCCGGTTCACCATGGCCGACGTGTTGTCCTACCGGGGCGGCAGGCGGCCGATGGTGCGCACCGCCGCCGCCGTCTCGACGGTGACCGTGTCGGTGTTCTACCTGGTCGCCCAGATGGTCGGCGCGGGCGCGCTGGTGTCGCTGCTGCTCGGCATCCACCCGGGCGAGACGTTCATGGGCATCTCGCCGGAGGCCGCGAAGGTCATCACGATCCTGGTCGTCGGCATGATGATGATCTTCTACGTCAGCTACGGCGGCATGAAGGGCACCACCTGGGTGCAGATCATCAAGGCCGTGCTGCTGATGGCCGGGACCACCGCGCTGACCGTCCTGGTGCTGAGCCGGTTCGGCTTCAACCTGAGCGAGATGCTGGGCGCGGCCGACGCCCGCAGCGGCCGTCCCGGCCAGTTCCTCAACCCCGGCCAGCGCTACGCGAAGGACGCCGACGGCATCGTCGGCAAGCTCGACTTCGTCAGTCTGGCGGTCGCGCTGGTGCTGGGCACGGCGGGGCTCCCGCACATCGTCGGCCGGTTCTTCACCGTGCCCGACGCGCGCGCCGCCCGCACGTCGGTGAACTGGGCGATCGGCCTGGTCGGCGCGTTCTACCTGATGACCCTCGCGCTCGGGTTCGGGGCGACCGCGCTGGTCGGGCAGGAGGCCATCACCGCGCAGGACCCGTCGGGCAACACCGCCGCGCTGCAACTCGCGCGGGCGGTCGGCGAGTCGGTGGCCGGGCCGGTCGGCGGGGAGATCCTGCTCGCCTTCATCGGCGCGGTGGCGTTCGCGACGATCCTGGCCGTGGTGTCGGGCCTGGTGCTGGCGTCCTCGACGTCGCTGGCGCACGACTTCTTCGGGCACGTGCTGATGTTCGGCAAGCCGAAGGAGTCGCAAGAGGTCGCGGTGGCGCGCTTCTCGGCGTTCGTCATCGGGGTGTTCGCGGTGTTCCTGGCCGTGCTGGTGCGCGACATGAACGTGGCGTTCCTGGTGGCGCTGGCCTTCGCGATGGCCGCCTCGGCCAACCTGCCGGCGATCGTGTTGTCGTTGTTCTGGCGGCGCTTCAACTCGACCGGCGTGGTCTGCGGCATCTACGGCGGCCTGCTGGGCTCGATCGTGCTCGTGGCGCTGTCGCCGGTGGTGTCGGGCGGGCCGCGTTCGCTGCTGCCGCCGCCGGTCGACTTCCAGGTGTTCCCGCTGGAGAACCCCGGGCTGGTGTCGATCCCGTTCGCGTTCCTGTGCGCGGTCGCCGGCACGCTGCTGAGCAGGGAGAAGGCCGACCCGGGTCGCTATTCGGAGTTGTCAGTGCGGGCGCTCACCGGCGCGGGCGCCCACGGGCAGCAGGCGAAGAATGTCGGTGGCGCTCGTTAGCGTGGCCGCATGGCGGTTCCCGGACGACTGACCCTCGCGGTCGACGCGCTCGATCTGCGGCCCGACGCCTGGGTGCTGGAGATCGGGTGCGGCCGCGGGGCCGCCGCGCGGCTGGTGACGGAGAAGCTGACGACCGGCCGTTATCTGGGCGTCGACCGGTCGGAGACCGCGATCCGAACGGCGCGCGAGAGGGTGCCGGAGGCCGACTTCCGGTGTGAGGCGCTGGAGCGGCTGTCGGTCGAGGGCGAGTTCGACGTCGTCTTCGCGGTCAACGTCAACCACTTCTGGGTACACGATCCGGCCGCCGAGATGGAGCGGCTGCTGGCGCTGCTGGCTCCGGGCGGCTCACTCGCCCTCTTCTACGAGACCCCCGGCGAGCGGCCGGCCGAGCTGGGCGACCGGTTGTCGGCGGTGTTCGCCCGCCACGGCCTCCGGCCCGAGGTGCGCGTGCTCGGGCCGAAGGTGTTCGCGGTGGCGGGTCAGTCGCCCAGGGCCTCCCAGACCTCCCACAGATGACCGCTGACCGGCTGGTAGTAGACCTTCACCGTCACCGGGCCCGCGTGCCTGATGGCCTTGCGGAAGGCCGTCGCGCTGCACGGCTTGGTGCCGATGCCGGCCTCCTCGTTCGGCACGTTCGCGGTCCAGCCGTCGGAGCAGCTCTTCGTCACGCGGTTGAAACCGAGATGGGTGTAGCGGAGCTTGACGGCGGCCCTGCCGGAGCGCTTGAACAGCACCGTGCGGTCGTCGACGCGGGTGAGCTGACCGTAGGCGGTGACCGGGTTGGTCGGGACGGCGAGGAACTCGGCGACCGTGGTCAGCGACGGCGTGATGGTGATCTTCACCGGGGTGGGGCCGAGGCTGAGCACGAACTTCAGGTCGAGGGCGTCGCAGTCGGTGGTGCCCAGGCCCTTCTTGTCCTGCCTGATCCGGCCCTCGGTCTCCTTCAGGTCGCAGGCGGTGGTGATGCGCCGGAAGCGCACCCCGTCGGTGAAGACGCGGCGCTCCTTCGCGCCCGGCACGGTGGTCAGCTTGTAGCGGCGCACCCCGTGCTGGGTCACCAGCTTGGCCTTGGCCGGAGTGATGCGCAGATGGTTGGAACCGTCCGCCCAGGCGTAGCCGTAAATGGTCTGGGTCTTCGCGGTGGCGGCGGCCGGTGCGGCCATGAGTGTCGACGCGAGTGTGGTCGCGGCCAGGGCGGTCACGGCGGCGGCGATCAGCGGGCGGGTCATTCGGTTTCCCCCGGGGGTGGTCGGTTCGTCCTGAAAACGTCTCTCGGGGAGTGAGACTCGCCGATGACGGTCAAAGTTCATGGCCCTCGATGCTCGTGACGCAACTGGAATCGCCCATGGGGGCGGGATGTTCTAGCAATTCGTGGAGGTAATGAGATGTTCACACTGATGGCCGTGCACGCCCATCCCGATGACGAGGTGATGGGAACGGGCGGCACGTTCGCCCATTACGCCGCCCAGGGCGTGCGGACGGTGCTGGTGACGTGCACCAACGGGGAGCAGGGAGACGGGCCCGACGGGGTGAAACCGGGCGAGCCGGGCCACGACGACGCGGCGGTGGCGAAGGTCCGGCTGGCCGAGCTGCAGGAGTCGGCGGCCCACCTCGGCATCTCCGACGTGGAGCTGCTGGGTTACCGCGACTCGGGCATGGACGGCTGGGACGGCAACAACGACGAGCGCGCGTTCGCCAACGTGCCGGTCGACGAGGCGGCCGAACGGCTGGCCGAGCTGATGCGCAAGTACCGGCCGCAGGTGGTGCTCACCTACGACGAGAACGGCGGCTACGGCCACCCCGACCACATCCAGGCCCACCGGGTGGCGGCGCGGGCGGTCGAGCTGAGCGGCGTGCCGGCGAAGTTCTACTACACCGCGACCCCGCGCAGCTGGATGAAGTCCATGTACGACGGCATGGTCGCCGCCGGCATGGACACCGAGGGCTGGGACGAGTACGAGAGCTGGACCACCCCCGACGAGGAGATCAGCGCGATCCTCGACACGTCCGGCTACGTCGAGCACAAGATCAAGGCGATCACCGCCCACGGCAGCCAGGGTGATAGCGCGTTCTTCCTGGGCCTGCCGTCCGAGACGCAGCGCGCGATGTTCTCGGGCGAGGCCTACACGCTGGTCAGGTCGACGGTCCCGGCCGCCGACGGAGTCGAGGACGACCTGTTCCGCGGGCTGCGTTAACCCTTGCGGCGGGCGCGTTCGGCGTCCACGTTGAGGGCGGCCCGCACCCCCGCCGGATCGGGCGCCATGCCGGTCCGGCGGATGGTCTCCGAGGTGATCTTCCCGGCCTGGAAGACCTTCGTGGCCTGCACGATCGTCTCCGAGCCGAAGTAGAACGCGACGGCGACCGTCATGAACTGGCGCAGCGTGTCCCAGAACTCCTTGCGGTCGTCGAGCGGGCCGATGACGAACGCGTAGGTGTTCAGCAGCAGCCAGGCCACGAACAGCGCGCCCGCCAGGGCGACCCGCATCTTCCTGACCGACGCGTAGAGGCCGAAGAAGGCGACGATGCCGGTCAGCGTGACGGTCGCGCCGACGATCCACTGCTCGGTGAGCACGGTCGGCACGGTGAGCAGGATCCACGACGTGGCGACCAGCGCCGCCAGCAGGAGGCCGGTGAACACCAGGCCGCGTACCGAGACCTCCTCCGCGTCCCGCGTGTCGGTCAGGGAGAACATCGCGGGGCGCGGCGGCTGCACCGGCTCGGCCATATGGAACGCTCCTGGGCGCGTCGAAGATCGGGAGAGCCCAGTGTGCGGTCAGCCGGTTAACCCGTGGTTACCACCTTGAATCGGTCGGGCAACCGATCGATCTCGGCGGTCCCGGCGGCGTCGACCGATACGGACACCGGCATACCGGCGACCACGAACCCGTCAGCGGCGACCGCGCCGAGGGGCGCGCCGGTCATCGGGCGCAGCTCGACCGTCCCGCCCGGCACGTCGGGGTGGAGGCCGAGCGCCGCGTGGGTGATCACCACGGCGGCCGCCGCCGACCACGCCTGCGGACGGCAGGAGGCGGGGTAGGGCACCGGGCGGCCGACCGCGTCGCGGGCGTCGCCCGAGAGCAGTTCGGGCAGCCGGTTCTCGAACGGCTCGGCCGCCGCCAGCAGCCCCTCGGCGAGGACGGCGGCCTCGGCGCCGAAGCCGTCGCGGGCCAGGCCGGCGATCACGATGGCGGTGTCGTGGGGCCAGACCGAGCCGCAGTGGTACGACAGCGGGCTGAAGCCCTTGTCGGCCGACGACATCGTGCGCAGGCCGAACCCGGCCGACATCTCGGGTGAGGCGAGCAGGGAGGCTACCCGGGCCGACTCCTCGTGGTTGAGGAGGCCGGTCCCGAGCAGGTGGCCGATGTTGCTGGTCAGCGCATCGACCGGCCGCTTGTCGCGGTCGAGCGCGAGAGCGGGGTAACCGCCCTCGACCCAGAACCGCTCGCGGAATCGGCGGGCCATCGAGGCGGCGTAGGCGCGCCAGACGTCGGCGCCGGGGCGGCCGAAGGCGTCCAGGATCGCGGCGCCCTTGACGGCGGCCTCGTAGGCGTAGCCCTGGACCTCGGCCAGGGCGATGGGCGGGTCGGCCAGGCGTCCGTCGTGGAACCTGACCGAGTCGCCGGAGTCCTTCCAGCCCTGGTTGGCCAGGCCGCGCCCGCTGACGTCGATGTACTCCAGGAAGCCGTCGCCGTCGGGGTCGGCGTCGCCGGCGAGCCAGCCCAGGGCCGCCTCCATGGCCGGGAGCAGCGCCTCGACCTCGCCGTCGGGCAGGCCCCAGCGCCAGGCGTCGTGCAGCAGGCTGATCCACAGCGGGGTGGCGTCGATCGTGCCGTAGTAGGCGGCCGGGAGCCGCAGGCCGTTCACCGGCACCACGAACTCGCCCCTGCGGAGCTCGTGCATGATCTTGCCGGGGGCCTCGCCGGTCAGCGGGTCGTGCTTGACGCCCTGGCGGCGGGCCAGCACCCGAAGGGTGCCCCGGGCCAGGTCGGTGCCGAGCGGCAGCAGCATGCGCGCGGCCCACAGGCTGTCGCGGCCGAACACGGTCAGGAACCACGGCACGCCCGCGCCCAGGAAGGTGTCGGCGGGGTGGCCGGTCTCGGTGAGGCGCAGGCCGGCGAGGTCGTCGAGGCTCTGCGCGAGCAGTGCCGGAATCCGGCGGTCGGCCGCCACGACCCTGAGCGCAGACCACTCGACCGGGCCCGAGGGCGCCGCCACGACGGCGGCCGGGTCGGTCACCATCACCCGCCAGCACAACGTCGTGGTCTGGCCGGGTTGGAGCGTCACCCGCCAGCGCAGTTCGCGGCCGTGCACCTGCGCGCCCTCACCCGTCATCGCGACGGTCGTGCCGCCGGACGCCCAGGTCAGCTCGCCGGCGACCGGGGTCACCGGTTCGGCGTCGTGGCCCGACTTGACGGTCTCGATGGCCGCCAGGTCGCAGTCGACCCGCATCGCCACGGTCATCGTCACCGGCATGGTGGCCGTGGAGGCGATGGTGATCTCCTCGGTCATGCCGTAGGCGCGGATCTCGCGCAGCCGGTCGACGCGGACCACCGGGTCGGGCTGCACGTCGCCGAGCCAGCGCGCCAGCGAGGTGAACCGGCTGCGGCCGGGGCCGGCGGCGGCGTGCGCGATGGGCTCGGCCTCCCGGCCGTCGATCAGCAGGACCGCCTCCGAGACCACCCGCCGGTCGGCGTGGAAGGTCCCCTGCACCCCGGCCGCCCGTATCTGGCCGTCGGCCCCGCTCAGCGCGCTCGTGGGCGCCATGACGGTGCTGACCAGGTCGTGCAGGAGCGGCTGCAGCCGGACGTCGGCGGCAGAAGGGGAGTCGGCAGGCACGCGGTGGTCCTTCACGAAGTTGTGTCTTGACAGATCAAGAGCAGGGGTGCAGATTGCGAAACAATTCCTTAACTTGAACGATCAAATCATGCATTACTTCCGTTTGATCGTTCAACCCCCCGAAAGGTGCACAGATGGCCGACAAGGTGACGATCGCCGACGTGGCGCGTGCTGCGGGCGTATCTCGCCAGACGGTCTCCAACGCTCTGAACACCCCCGAGGTGGTCCGCGCGGAGACCCGCCGCCGGGTCCTCGACGTCGTCGAGGAGCTCGGCTACCGGGTCAACCAGGCGGCCCGGCAGATGCGGACCGGCCGGTCGCGGCTGATCGCCGCCCGCATCGACCCCGAGCAGGACGGCATCAACGGCTCGGTCGGCGACCGGTTCCTGCACGGCCTCACCGAGACGGCCGCCCGTGAGGGCTACCGGGTGCTGCTCTACACCGCCGACGGCGACGACGCCGAGACCGCCGCCTTCGACGACCTGCTCGGCGCGTACGAACCCGACGCGTTCGTGCTGATGGCCACCCACCACGACGACAAGCGCACGAGCTGGCTGGCCGAGCGCGGCGTGCCGTTCGTCACCTTCGGCCGGGCGTGGAGCGAGCCCGCCGCCCCCCACTGCTGGGTCGACGTCGACGGCGCCGCCGGCACCGAGGCGGCCACCCGCCACCTGCTCTCCCAGGGCCACCGCCGGATCGGCTTCCTCGGCTGGCCCACGGGCTCCGGCGTCGGCGACGACCGGCGCGAGGGCTGGCGGCGGGCGCTGGCCGAGGTCGGCCTCGGCGTCTCCGGGCTGCACCGCGAGACCGAGGACGACGTCGCCCCCGGCGAACACGCGGCCCGCGACCTGCTCGAACGCGACCCCGAGATCACCGCCCTGGTCTGCGCGAGCGACTCGCTCGCGCTCGGCGCCCTGCACGTGGCGCGTGCCCCCGGCCCCGCCTGGCTCGCGGGCGGCCATCCGCACCGCCCGGTCGCCGTCGTCGGGTTCGACGACACCCCGGTCGCCAAGGCGATCGGCCTCACGAGCGTCCGGCAGCCGCTGGCGGAGGTGGCGTCGAGCTGCCTGCGGCTGCTCACCCACCGGCTCGACGGAGGCGCGGGGGCGTCTCCGGAGTACCTCCTGCTTCCGCCCTCCCTGGTCGTCCGCGCGTCGGGCTGACCCCCTCCACCTGAGAACAGAAACAAAGGAAATCGCGATGAAGCGCAGCAACGTCCGGAAGGCGGCCCTGTCAACGGCCGTCGGCGCCGTCCTGTTGTCCTCCGCAGCCTGCGGCGGCAGTGGTTTCGAGGAGACCGACGACCCGGCCGCGCAGCCCAGCCAGGTCTCGGCGGGCCCCGCCCAGCTGCAGGTGCTCATCGGCTCCTCCGGCGACGCCGAGACCAAGGCGGTGACCGACGCCGCCGCCGCGTGGGGCGCGGCCACCGGCAACACCGCGACCGTCACCCCCGCCCAGGACCTCGGCCAGCAGCTCGGCCAGGCCTTCGCGGGCGACACCCCGCCCGACGTGTTCTACGTGGACGCCGGCCGCTTCGCCGACTACGCCAGCGTCGGCGCGCTGGAGCCGTACGGCGACAAGATCACCAACCCGACCGACTTCTACGAGAGCCTGCGCACCACCTTCACCTTCGACGGCAAGTTCTACTGCGCGCCCAAGGACTTCTCGACCCTGGCGCTCATCGTCAACACCGACCTGTGGAGCAAGGCCGGGCTGACCGACGCCGACATCCCCACCACGTGGGACCAGCTCACCGCCGTCGGCGAGAAGCTGAAGGCCAAGGACATCACGCCGCTGGCGCTGGGCGACACGCGCGACCGGGTGGGCGCGTTCATGGTGCAGGCGGGCGGCTGGATCACCAGCGCCGACGGGAAGACCGCCACGGCCGACTCCCCCGAGAACCTCGAAGCCCTGACGTACGTGCAGAAGCTGGTCAAGGACAAGACCGCCCAGTACCCCAAGCAGCTGAGCGCGGGCTGGGGCGGCGAGGCGTTCGGCAAGGGCGCCGCGGCCATGACGATCGAGGGCAACTGGATCAAGGGCGCGCTGACCAACGACTTCCCCGACGTGAAGTACAGCGTCCACGAGCTCCCGGCCGGGCCGGCCGGCAAGGGCACGTTGTCGTTCACCACCTGCTGGGGCGTCGCCGCCAAGTCCAAGAACAAGGAGGCGGCGATCAGCTTCGTCGAGGCGATGACCACGGCCGAGCAGCAGATGACCTACGCCAAGGCGTTCGGCGTCATGCCCTCGCGCCAGTCGGCCAAGGACGCCTACACCGCCGAGTTCCCCAACGACGCCCCGTTCGTGAACGGCGCCGAGTACGCCCAGGGCCCGGTGAACGCGCCGAAGATGGACAGCGTGCTGGCCGACTTCGACACCGGCATCCAGCAGCTCACCTCCCTCGCGCCCAAGACGCTGCTCGCGCGGGTGCAGAAGAACACCCAGGCCGCGCTCGGCGAGTAGGCACGACTCCGCGTCCGGCACTCATCGGGGAGGGCGCCGGGCGCGGTCATCCCGCGTAAGAGGAGGTACCGCCCATGCGGCTCTCGGCCAAGGCCAGGGAGAACATCGCGGGCTGGTTGTTCGTCGCCCCGGTGATCGTGATCCTGGGCCTGTTCATGCTGCTGCCGATCCTGATGGCGATGTGGGTCAGCCTGACCGACTGGAACGGCCAGGGCAGCCCGTTCAAGGCGGGCGTGCCGTTCGTCGGCGTCGACAACTACGCGAAGTTGTTCACCGACGAGGGGCTGACGCGGCAGGACTTCATGACCAGCGTGCGCAACAACATCTACTACGTCGGCATCGTCGTGCCCGTGCAGACGGTGCTCGCGCTGGGGCTGGCGCTGGTGGTCAACGCGCGGATGCTGAAGGGCAAGGGCTTCTTCCGGGCCGCGTTCTTCTTCCCGTCGGTGACCAGCTCGGTCGCGATCAGCGTGGTCTTCCTGTTCATCTTCGCCAGCTCCGGCGCGGTGAACAACCTGCTGGCGTTCTTCGGGATCCAGGGCCCGCAGTGGTTCGCCGACGCGCGCGGCCTGCTGCACCTGGCCCTCGGCGGCCTCGGCCTGGTCGACGTGGACAACCCGCCGGCCTGGCTGCTCGACGGCGGCCCGTTCGGGCTGAGCTGGTGGGACTGGCTGGCCGGTCCGTCGGTGGCGATGTCGACGATCATGCTCCTGGTCATCTGGACGACCTCCGGCACGTTCATGCTGATGTTCCTGGCCGCCCTCCAGGACATCCCGGTCACCCTCGAAGAGGCGTCGATGCTCGACGGCGCGGGCCGGTGGAAGCGGTTGCGGTACGTCACGCTGCCGATGCTGAAACCGACCCTGTTCCTCGTGCTGACCATGGGCATCATCTCGACCTGGCAGGTCTTCGACCAGGTCTACGTGATGAGCCAGGGCGCCCCCGGCAAGACGACGCTGACGCCGGCGTACCTGTCGTACACGCAGGCGTTCGACAACTTCGAGTACGGCACCGGGACGGCCATCTCGTTCGTGCTGTTCGCGATCATCGTGCTGTTCACGATCGTGCAGCGGTGGTTGCTGAGGGAAAGGAACGCCTGATGGCCACCGTCAGGGGCAACCACGGCGCGCGGACCGTGGCGTCGACGTTCGTCGGCTACTTCATCCTGATCTTCTTCGCGCTGGTCTTCATCTACCCGTTCGTCATCCAGCTGTCGGCGTCGTTCAAGACCGAGCCGAACGCGGCGCTCAACCCGCTGAACCCGGTGCCCGACCCGTTCGTCACCGACGCCTACCACAAGGTGTTCCTCAGCACCGACATGCCGCTGTGGCTGGGCAACTCGCTGGTCGTGACGGTCGCGATCACGCTCGGCCGGGTGCTGCTCGACTCGATGGCCGGCTACGCCCTGGCGCGGTTGCGCTTCCGGGGCCGCAAGGCGCTGTTCTCGGCCGTGATCGCCATCCTGGCGGTGCCGGGCGTCGTGTTGTTCATCCCGAAGTTCCTGGTGCTGAAGCAGTTCGGCATGTACGACACGTACACGGCCCTGATCCTGCCGATCATCGCCGACGCGGGCGGCGTGTTCATCATGAAGCAGTTCTTCGAGTCGATCCCCCGCAGCGTGGAGGAGGCGGCCCGGATCGACGGCGCGGGCACGTGGCGGACCTTCTGGTCGGTCGTGCTGCCGATGGGCCGCCCGGCCCTGATCACGTTGACGATCATCTCGTTCCAGAGCTCGTGGAACGAGCTCCCCCACAGCCTCGTGGCGGTGCAGAGCCCCGATCTCTACACGCTGCCGCGAGGCCTGGCGGTGCTGGTGAGCGGATCGCTCGGGTCGGGCAACCAGTATCCGCTCAAGCTGGGCGCGGCGGTGCTGGCGACGATCCCGGTCGCGATCATCTTCGTGGTGTTCCAGCGTTACTTCGTGCGCGGCGCCAACGAGGGGGCCGACAAGTAGTACCAGACGCCGAGCTGGACCAGGGCCAGCACGAGGGCGAAGGGCATCAGCGCCTGCATGCCCACGCCCTGGCCCAGCGCCCCGGCCGTCCACGGCAGCAGCGAGCCGCCGATGACCGAGCCGCCGTTGAGCACCCCGATGGCGGTCGGCACCAGGCGGGCCGGGAGCAGTTCGGGCAGGATCGCCATCGTGGTCGGGAACAGCGGGCCGAGGAAGAACCCGAGCAGCACGAACCCGGCGACCGGCACCACGCCGAGCCAGATCAGGACCGTGCAGGCGGCGACGCCGACGCAGCACCAGAGCGACGTCTGCGCCGGGGTCAGCCGGAGCCGGCCGGCGATCGGGCTGATCACGAAGCGGCCCGCGGTGAGCCCCGCCCAGTAGCCGCTGACCGCGTACCCGGCGATCAGGTGGCTCTCCAGGTTGACCTCGCGCAGGTAGGAGTAGGCCCAGTTGCCCACCCCGATCTCCACCCCGAGGTAGACGGTGAGGAAGACCGACGCGAGGAGCACGGTCCGGTTGCGCAGGGCCGTCGGCAGCAGGCCGGCCGTCTTCTCCTCCTTCTCCTGGACGACCCTCGCCGGGAACGTCGCGTAGAAGGCGACGCCCATGAGGGCGGTCGCGACCGCCAGGCCCCACCAGATCGCGGTCCAAGGGGCGTGGGTGAGGGTCACGGCCGCGATGGCCGGGCCGGCCAGCGCGCCGACGCCGAAGAAGGCGTGCAGCCGGTTGAGCAGGGTGGCCGCGTTCGGGAGCGCCGCCAGGTGCACGTTCAGCACCGATTCGAGCACTCCGACGCCGTACCCGCAGAACAACTGGGCGGCGATCAGCACCCAGAACGAGGGCCGCGCCGCCGTGACGACGGCGGCGAGCACGAACACGGCGCTGCCCGCGACGAGGGCCAGCCGTAGCCCGAGCCGCTCGATGAGCGCGCCGTTGGTGAGCCCGGCCAGCAGGAAGCCGGCCGAGTTGGTGAAGAAGCCGAGCCCGATCAGGGCTTTGTCGACCTCGTAGTCGGCGATCTGGGCGGGTAACAACACCCCGCCGACCGCGGCGCCGATCCCGACGAGCACGAACGCCGCGTAGGAGAGATAGATCGAGGAACGCATCCCAGGAACCCCATCTGAGAGGAGTGGCGTTGGGAGCGCTCATGAACATTAACCCAAAAGGCGGCGTTGTTCCTCTTCGATGATCTGATGCGCGAGCGCCTGCTCCGAGACGTCGACGGCGGCCGGGCTCGACTCGGCCAGATCGCTGCGGCGGGCGTACTCGTCGAACCGCTGGGTCTTGGCCGCGAGGATCTCCAGCAGCCGCTGGTCGACCGAGTCGACGGCCAGCAGCCGGTGCACCTGGACCTTCCGGGTCTGCCCCATGCGGTGGGCGCGCGCGATGGCCTGGGTCTCGGTCGACGGCTTTAGCTGCGGCTCACAGATGATCACCACGGAGGCGGCCTGGAGGTTCAGCCCGACCCCGCCGGCCACGATCTGGCTGAGCAGCACGGCGTGCCCCCGGGTGGCCGAGAAGGCGTCGACGAGCTCCTGACGCTGATCGGGATCGAGGTCGCCGGTCAGCTTGTGCGGCGTGCCCAGGGCCTCCCCGACGGCGGTCAGGACGTCGCGGAAGAAGGAGAACACGATCACCTTCAGCCCGTTGGCCTCGGCGTCCTCGACGAGCTCGGTCAGCCGCTTCAGCTTGGCCGAGGTCGCCGGATGGGCGAACGCGGCCCGGCGCATCCGCGGGAAGTGCCGGTCGGCGACCGCCTGCCGGTAGGCGTCGAGGTCGTCGCCGGAGAACTCGACCCACTCGTCGGCCTCGACCCGGTCGGGCAGCTCGTGCAGCACGTCCTCCTGGTTGCGGCGCAGGTAGGTCGCGGCGACCGACCTGCGGAACGCCTGCGGCCCGCCCTGGCTGATCTCCAGCCCCGGATCGACGTGCGCGACCAGCGCGCGGAACTCCTCGACCCGGTTCTCCATCGGCGTGCCGGTCAGGAACAGCACCCGCTCGACGGTACGGCACCACGCCCCGACCGCCTTGGCCCGCTTGGTGGCCGGGTTCTTGACGTAGTGGGCCTCGTCGACGACCAGCATCGCGACCTCCGGCGTCGGCGTCAGCCGGTGGAGCCCGTCGAGCGTGACGACGGCGACCCCGCCCTCCTGCCGCCACTCGTCGAGCGCGGCCTCACGGCGCGGCCCGTGCACCTTCTGCGCCTTCAGCGTGCTGCGCGCCTCGATCTCGCGCACCCAGTTGACGACGACGCTGGCCGGGCAGACGACCAGGAAGTGGGTCGCCCCCTCGGCGGCGAGATGGGCCAGCGCCGCGATGGCCTCGATCGACTTGCCGAGCCCCATCTCGTCGCCGATGATCACCCGCTTCTGCGCGAGCGCGAACCGCGCCCCGAACGACTGGTAGCCGCGCAGCGAGACCCGCCGGAAGGCGTCGTCGAGCGGCTGCGCGTTCACCCGGGCCAGGACGTCGTCGGGCAGCACGCCCTCGGTGACCCGTTCCCCCGCGAGGTCGGCGAGCAGGGAGTAGTAGTCGGCCGACCGGTACTCGAAGTCGGCCCACGCCTCGGGACCCGTCGACGGCGGCCGCAACAGATCGGTGATGACCTGCGGAAACTCTCGGCCCGCCTGGGTCGCGCCGTCGAGCAGCGCGTCGATGGTCCCGACCGCCTCGCGGGCCTCGGCCCGCCGCCGCCTGCCGGAGGTGACCAGCCGCCAGCGGGACCGGGCGGGATGCGCGGCCTTCAGCAGCGGCCGGAATGTGGCGTCGATGTCACGGGCGGCCCTGACGTGGAACGGCACCTCGGTCCCGGCGTCGAGCAGCCGCTTCACCGCGACGACGAGCGCCTCGGACATCCAGTCGCCCCGCTCGATCCGCACGCTCGCCAGCTGACGGGCGGCCTCCTCGATCTGGTCGGCGGCCGCCCTGATCTGCCGCGCCGTCTGCGGCCCCACGCCCGGGAGCTCCTGGAGACGGTAGGCCGACAGGTCGTGGACTTGGAGGACGGTGGTGATGCCGGACCGTTCGAGCATGCCGGTGCGCAACCGCCCGCCGGTGACGTCCTTGAGCCGGGCGACGGGCATGCGCGCGAGGTCGTCGCGGACGGTGTGCCTGCGCAGCGTGTCGAGGGCGGCCAGGGCCTGCTTCTGGACGGCGGCGTGGTCGGCGAGGAGGGTGCGGGCATTGCGCACCAGGCCCTCGGCCACCCGGCAGAGGTCGTCGGCCTCGCGTACACCCATGATCCCTCCTCTGCCCGGAAAGCTACCGAACAGACCGGCCCGGTTGGGTACGGTGCCGGCCATGACGGAACTCGCGCCCGGCGTCTACGAGAAACTCGTCACGGAAGGATGGCAGCGGCACCTGGCCGCCCACGGCGATTTGGCACAATCCCGCCATCTCGATCCGGCCGATCCGGAGCACATGCGGGAGGCCTTCGTGCGGGACGCGCGGGCCGACGTGTTCTTCGTGACCATCGACAAATCCGTCGTGCATTATTCGCCGACCGCGCCATCACGGACCCGCTGTTCCAGTGGGAATCGCAGTCGGGACTCCGGCGGCCGACCGTTATCGTTCCGGTGAGACGACCGTGCATTTGTTCATCCGGGAGACGAAACAGGGCGCGCCGCCCATCTCTACGCCGGGCCGATGACCTACCCGTCCGACGAGGGCGAACGTCCGGTCAGGTCCGATGGGAATTGCGGCATCCGCTGCCGCCGGATGAAGTGGCCCATTACGGCTGCCGCCCGCGCTGGCGAATGAACCACTAAGCCGCGATTACCGCGTCCGCAATCCTGGATTCGGGCCCCGGAAAGTTAGCGTTATGCGCTCTTTCTCTCCCCGATCCAAGGATTGCGCATGTATCCCCAACCCGTCCGTCCCGCCCGTGGGCTCGCCGTCGTCGCGACGATCGCGATCGCCTTCAACCTGCTCGTCGAGGCCGCCGCCGTCTTCGTCAGCCTCGACCTCTACCAGAAGATCGGGGAGTTCGTCGCGAGTCCGCTCGGCGTCGACGTCGCCGAGGTCATGGACAGCGCGAGCCTTTACGACTTCACCGGGCTCCTCCAGGCCGGCACGTTGCTGCTGGCCGGCCTCTTCTACTGGATCTGGCTGTTCCGGGTCAGGGCCAACGCCGAGATCCTGGCGCCGCACGTCAGGCAGCGGCTCGGGAAGCCCTGGCTGATTTTTGCGTGGATCGTCCCGATCGTGTCGTTCTGGTTCCCCAAGCAGATCGTGGACGACGTCTGGACCGCCTCCGACCCGCAGCACCGCAAGCCCGGCGGGCTGGCGATGACCTGGTGGGTCACCTGGGTGCTCGCGGTGTTCGGCTCCAACCTGGTCGCCCGGTTCCTGATCGGGGCCGCCGAGCTGCCCGACCTGCGGAACGCGGCGCTCGTCGAGATGCTGTTCTTCCCGCTGACGCTGCTGTCGGGCATCCTCGCCATCGTGGTGCTCAACCGGATCACCTCGCTGCAGACCCTTCCCCGGCCCGTGCCGCAGCAGTACTCGTACTAGGTCAGTGGCCGGGGTAGCGGTCGCGCGGGGCGCCGCCCCGGGTCATCTCGTTCACGAAGTCGTCGGCGAGCCGCTCGATCGTGTCGCGGCCCTCGACCCGGTCGATCCACGCGGGCGGGATGCGCACGCCCTCCGCACCGAGCAGGTTGCCGCAGATCGCGGCGGTCGAGTCGCTGTCGCCCGAATGGTTGGCGGCCAGGACGAGCGCCTCGGTGAACGACCGGCCGGCGATGGCGCAGTAGACGCCGATGGCCAGCGCCTCCTCGGCCACCCACGCCTCGCCGAGCGACTCGACCTTGTCGGCCGACGGCGGCCCGGCGTGGGCGAGGTCGACGGCGGCCCGCAGCGCGTCGGCCGTGGCGGGGTCGTCGACGAGCGGGAGCGTGGCCGCGACGGCGTTCTCCAGCGTGGTGTCGTCGACCAGGTGGCAGACGATCGCCGCCAGCGCGCCCGCCGAGGCGGTGGCCGTGGGGTGGCCGTGGGTGAACTGCGAACATTCGGCCGCCCACTCGTACGCCTGGCCGGCCGGCCAGGGGCCGAGTCCGAAGGGGGCCGAGCGCATGACCGTCCCGCAGCCCTTGGAGTCGGCGGCGACGTGGCCGCGCAGGCCCGACAGGCAGGCGTTGCCGGGGGCGCGGCGGGCGTAGAGCCAGGTCTGCTCGCGTAACCAGCCGGTGCGGTGCAGGGCGTCGCCCGAAGGGGGTCCCGGATGGTCCTGGGTGTCGAGCCAGCGCAGGTAGGCGTGGCGGACCGTCGAGGGGACGTCGCCGTGGCCGCGTTCCCTGGTGCGGACCGAACCTCGGATGAGGCCCTCGACGGTGAACAGGGTCATCTGGGTGTCGTCGGTGACCAGTCCGTCGGTCAGGTCGGCGATGCCGCCGGGGCCGTAGGTGGCGCGGATCCGGGCCAGCGAGTCGAACTCGACGGGGGCGCCGAGCGCGTCGCCGATGGCGCCGCCGATGAGACAACCCCGGACGCGTTCGGGCTTCATGTGCTCTCCATCAGTCGTCAGTCGTGCAGAAGGTACTCCCGCAGCACCGGCGCGAGCACCTCTCCGGCCACCCCGTGCCACTCTCCTGGCAGCGTGCGCCGGGTCGCCTTCGGCAGGTGGCCGGCCGCCAGCCGGGCCATGTCGGCCAGCGGGCCCGCGCTGCCGGTGCTGTCGATCACCAGCGCCGGCACGTCGGCCGCGCCGAGCAGTTCGGGTGAGGCCGTCTCCAGGAGCAGGCACTCGTAGACCAGCGTGTGGCCCACCGACCACGCCTCCGCGGGCAACCCGGCGATGAGGTCGTCGGGCACGCCGATGGCCCGGTTGAAGAACTCGACCGCCGCCCGGCGGCCCCGCGTGGTCAGCACGTCGCGGACCGCCGCCGTGAAGGCCGGGTCGGGGTCGAACGACAGCGGCGGCTCGAACAGGGCCATCTTCCTGACCGGAAGGCCCGCGGCGGCGGCGTGCACGGCCAGCAGGCAGCCCGACGACATGCCGTAGAGGCAGGCCGAGCCGCCGACCGCGTCGATCAGCGCGGCCAGGTCGCCGACCTCCTTCTCGACCGTGTACGTCGCGGCGTCGCCGCTCGCGCCGCGCCCGCGCCGGTCGTACACGTAGACGGAGAAGTGCTCCGCCAGGAGGTCGACGGGGGCCGCGAGCGGGCGGAAGCCGCTGTAGTTGCCCGCCGCGTCGATGACGACGAGGGCGGGACCCGTGCCGGTGCGGGTGACGGAGATCTCGACTCCGTCGGGTGCGGTCACCATGGGGGGATGCTTCCTGGCCGGGCTCAGCCGAGCGTAGGCCACGCGGACCGGTCAGCCGATGGCGAAGGCCGTGACGGCCGTCCCCAGGTGGTTGAGGCCGCCGGCGACGCAGGGGATGACCCACGGGTCAGGCAGCCCCCGGCTCCGGCCGAGGGCGGCGAGGCGGTCGCCGGTGAACGGGCCGGAGGTGACCGTGCCGGGCAGCAGCGCCCACTGCTTGACGTCGCCGTGGAGCCTGGCCCCGGTGACCGTGCTGACCGAGCCGTCGTTCCAGGTGATGCTCAGTTCCAGGTCGGCCGGGGCGAACGGGCCGGGGCAGGCGCCGTCGAACGCGCCGTGGGCGCGCAGCACGCCGGAGCTGATCGCCGGATGGCCGGGGGCGACGCAGTGGCCGAGGGGGCCGGCCAGGCTCAGCCACTGGGCCCGGGGCGTGAGGGTGAGGCCGGGGCTGATGGTGACGGCGATCTCCCCGCCCGTACAGGTGACGGCGCCCGGCGCGGCGGCGGCCGACGCGGGGACCGGAGTGACGGCGGCGGCGGCGAGTGCTCCGGCGGCGATCAGGAGACGCATCGAGGACATGCCCTCATGATCTTCAGGCCGGGTCCGCCCGGACGGGGAGGCGAGGTCGTCGTTTCGTGCCGGAATTGGTCAAGGTGCCGCATGAACGGTGAGGACGACGTTGGCCCTCGCGTGCTCGACCTCCATGTAGCGGATGGCCTCGGCGGCGTCGGCGAGGGCGTAGGTGCGGTCGACGGCCGGGACCAGGGAACCGCCGTCGGCCAGTTCGCGCAGGGCGGTCAGGGCGGCGCGGCTCTGCACGGCGTCCAGGATCAGGATCTTGTCCTTGACGAACCGGGCGGCCAGCCGGGCCCGGATCATGAGCCCCATCGGCCCGAAGAGGCTGCCGCCGGTGAACACCCCGCCGCCCGAGATGACCAGCGTGCCGCCCGGCACGAGGGCCTTGCGCAGGTCGCGCAGCGACCGGTTGCCGACCAGGTCGAAGACCAGGTCGTGGCGGTCGCCGGTCAGGGCGAAGTCCTCCTTGCGGTAGTCGACGACGCGGTCGGCGCCCAGGCCGGCGACCAGGTCGGTGTTCCTGGCGCTGCACACCGCGGTCACCCGCGCGCCCCGCGCCTTGGCGATCTGGACGGCGAACGTGCCGACCCCGCCCGACGCGCCGTTGATCAGCACCGTCTGCCCCTTCTCCAGGGTGCGCAGCCCCTGGAACGCGGTGTTGGCGGCCAGCGGCATCGCGGCGGCCTGCGCGAAGGTGAGGCTCGAGGGCTTGCGGTCGACGCGGTCCGCCGGGACGGCGACGTACTCGGCGAACGCGCCGCCGAACTCGCCGTAGACCTCCTCGCCCGGCTCGAAGCCCTCCCCCGACACGACGACCCCCGCGAAGTCGGTGCCCAGGATCGGCGCCTTGGGCCTGCGTAACCCGAAGCTCAGCCGCGCCAGGTAGGGGTCGCCGCGCAGCACGTGCCAGTCGCGGGCGTTAAGGGACGCGGCCATCACCTTGACCAGCACCTCTCCCGGCCCGGGGGTGGGCGCCGGGACGTCTCTGCACTCCAGGATGTCGGGCGGGCCGTAACGGTCCTGCACAATCGCCTTCACGGGGGTTCCCCTCTCTGTGGGTGTACGGCGTACACCTAGACCATAGGTGTACGCTGTACACCCGTCAAGGAGGCGACGAAACATTGGCTCGACTCAGCCGCGAACGGGTTCTGGAGGCCGCCGTGGCCCTGGCCGACGAGGCCGGGCTCGACGGGCTGAGCATGCGCCGGCTCGCGACCGAACTCGGCGTGGTGCCGATGGCCCTCTACAAGCACGTCGCCAACAAGGACGAGCTGCTCGACGGCATCATCGACGCGGTCGTCTCGGAGATCGAACTCGGCCCGGCCGAGGGCGACTGGAAACCGGCGATCAGGAGCCGCATCCTGGCCGCCCGTCAGGCGCTGCTGCGGCACCCGTGGGCGTCGGGGGC
This sequence comes from Herbidospora sakaeratensis, assembly GCF_001570525.1. Classification (GTDB taxonomy): domain Bacteria; phylum Actinomycetota; class Actinomycetes; order Streptosporangiales; family Streptosporangiaceae; genus Herbidospora; species Herbidospora sakaeratensis. Next base: position 259,926 of record NZ_BBXC01000009.1, on the reverse strand, counting down.
CATCGAGGGGCGGCGCAACCCGACGCCGGCGGTGCTGGCGTACATGGACTCGATCATCGGCCTGTTCCGGGCGGGCGGGTTCGGCGTCGACGAGGTCCACCACGCGATCCACGCCCTGGGCAGCCGGATCCTCGGCTTCAGCCAGGAGTTGTTCGACGACACCCCTGCCGACCCCGACGCCCAGGAGAAGGCGGCGCACGCCATGGCGGCCACGTTCCCGTGGCTGGCCGAGATGGCGCTGCGGGTGGCTCACGACGAGAAGACCGTCGTCGGGTCGGGCTGCGACGACCAGTTCGAGTTCGAGTACGCCCTCGACCTCCTCCTCGACGGGTTCGAACGCCTCCGCCAGGCCGGATGAAGTACGGTTTGTGCCGTGACGTTGCTGGCCGGCCGTTACCGGCTGCTCTCCCGCATCGGCCAGGGCGGCATGGGCGCCGTCTGGCACGCCGTCGACGAACTCCTGCGCCAGGAGGTCGCGGTCAAAGAGGTGCTGCTCCCCCGCGAACTCGCCGAACCCCAGCTCGCCGAGATGCGCGAGCGCACCCTCCGCGAGGCACGGGCCGCGGCGCGGCTGCGCTCCCACCCATCGATCGTGACCGTCCACGACGTGGTGCTCGAAGACGGGCGGCCGTGGATCATCATGGAACTGGTCCGGGGGCGCACGCTGCAGGCGCTCGTCCGGCACGAGGGGCCGCTGCCGCCGCAGCGGGCCGCCGCCATCGGCGCGACCGTGCTCGACGCCCTCTCCGCCGCCCACACGATGGGCATCCTGCACCGTGACGTGAAGCCCGGGAACGTCATGGTCACCGACCAGGGGCAGGTGCTGCTGACCGACTTCGGCATCGCCAGCGTCGCGGGCGACGTCAACCTGACCCAGACCGGCCTGGTGTCGGGTTCGCCGGGTTACATCGCGCCCGAACGGCTGCGCGGCGAGCCCGACGGGCCGCCGTCCGACCTGTGGTCGCTCGCGGCGACGCTCTACACGGCGGTCGAGGGGAACGCGCCGTTCCATCGCGACAACCCGGCCGCGGTGATGGCGGCCGTGCTGATGCACGAACCGGCGCCGATGCGGCGGGCCGGGCCGCTCGGCCCGGTGCTCGCGGCGATGCTCGACAAGGATCCCGCCCGCCGCATCCCGGCCGCGCACGCCGCCGCCCAGTTGCGGGCCGTGGCCGGCGGCACCGGCCCGACCGTGGTGTCGGCGCGCAAGCCGAAGAAGAGCCGCACGCCCGCGTTCGCGGCCGCCGGGCTGGCGGTGCTCGTGGTGGGCGTCGGCGGGGGCGTGCTCTACCTGAACTCGCCCGGCGAGACCCCCGTGGGCACGCCCTCCGGACCGACGACGACCACCGCGACCAAGGTCACCGCGGCGCCGCCGAGCAAGGCGGTGCTGACCAGCAACCCCGAGGCGTGTTCCCTGGTCAGCCAGGCGCAGATCCGCAAGCTGCTCGGCACGGCGGCCAAGCAGGAGTTCATGACGAACGACGCCTGCCAGTGGATGGCCGCGGGCGGGGAGTACCTCCAGATCCAGAAGGTCCAGCTCGACTCCGAGACCACCGCGCGGCTCACCTTCGACACCAGCCGCGCCACCGAGGAGGACGAGCCCAAACGCGACCCGACGACCAAGCTGCGGCTCGGCGCGCGCATCGGCGACGCGACCATCGGGTGGACGCGCGACGCGGGGGCGTACAACCAGACCAGGCTGGTGGTCCGCACGGCCAACGTGCAGATGTGGCTCTACTACTCGGGCCCGAAGACCGGATACACGACCATCGACGCGTTCGCGAAGTTGATCATGGCGTCGCTGCACAAGGCGGGTTAGAGGGGGATGTTGCCGTGCCGCCCCCGGGTCTCCGGAAGGCCGGCGAACGCCTCGATGAGGCGGCGGCGGGTGCGGGCCGGATCGACGACCTCGTCGATGACGCCCAGGCCGAGCGCCCGGTCGACGCCGCCCGCGATGCGCGTGTGCTCCTCGATCAGGGCCGCGCGCAACGGTTCACGCTCCTCGTCGGAGGCGGCCGCGAGGGCCTTGCGGTGCAGCACGTTGACGGCGGGCTCGGCCGCCATCACCGCCACCTCGGCGCCGGGCCAGGCGAACACCGCGTCGGCGCCGAGGGAGCGGGAGTTCATCGCGATGTAGGCGCCGCCGTAGGACTTGCGGGTGACCAGGGTGATGCGTGGGACGACCGACTCGCCGAAGGCGTGCAGCAGCTTGGCGCCCCGGCGGACCACCCCGTCCCACTCCTGGCCGACGCCCGGTAAGTAGCCGGGCACGTCGACGACGACCAGCAGCGGCACCCCGAAGGCATCGCAGGTGCGGACGAACCGGGCGGCCTTCTCGGCGCTGAGGGAGTCGAGGCAGCCGCCCTTGCGGATGGGGTTGTTGGCGACCACGCCGACCGTCCGGCCGCCGAGGCGGCCGAAGCCGACCACCATGTTGGCCGCCCATTTGGGCTGGAGCTCCTCCAGCGCGTCGCCGCCGCCGTCGAGCAGGCGGCGCAGCAGCGGGCGCACGTCGTAGGCGCGGCGCACCTGGACGGGGAGCAGCGCGGCCAGGTCCGGGTCGTCGTCGCCCGCCTCGCCGACGTCGAAGGCGCCCGGCCGGGCCAGCAGCCCGGTGATGCGGCGGGCCCGCAGGTAGGCGGCCGGTTCCGACTCGGTGACGACGTGCACGACGCCCGACTTCCTGGCGTGGACGTCGGGCCCGCCCAGCCCGGCCATGTCGATGCGCTCGCCGGTGACGGTGTGCACGACGTCGGGGCCGGTGACGAACACGCGGGCGTCCGCCGACATGATGACGACGTCGGTGAGGGCGGGCCCGTAGGCCGCCGCGCCCGCCGCCGGGCCGAGCACGACGGAGATCTGCGGCACCCGGCCGGAGGCCCGGATCATGGCCTGGAACATGCGGCCGACGCCGTCCATCGACTCGACGCCGTCGGCCAGCCGCGCGCCGCCCGAGTGCCACAGGCCGATGACGGGCCGGCGGCGCACCACGGCCTCGTCGATGGCCGCCGCGATCTTGACCGCGCCCGCCATGCCGAGCGCGCCGCCCATGACGGTGGCGTCGGTGCAGTAGGCGATCACGGGCGAGCCGCCGACGCGGCCGTGCGCGACGGTGACCCCGCTGCGGCCGGGGTCGCCGTCGCGGACCGCGCTTCCCTCGTCGAAGAGGGCGTCCAGCCGGACGAGGGGAGAACGATGGTCGACACGTTCGGGGGTGATGGTCATGAAGGCTCCCGAAACTACCTACATTTCCTACTAAGAAACCATGCAATATCTCGGCACGTCAACGAGGGGAGATACCCGCTTGTTCCGGTAGGAATTGTGTAGATATGCTCTCGATGCACCATCTCCGCAGCTCGGAACCGGGAACCCATGAGACGCACCTCCACGATCGCCGCCGCAGCCCTCCTCCTCTTCGGCCTCGCCGCCTGTGGCGGCGGCGAGAACACCCCCGAAGCAGAGGCCGTTCCGGCCAAGTCGATCATCCTGATCACCCCCAACCCGGTCGGCACCAACAGCTTCCTCCAGCTCGGCGTCAAGGGCGCCGAGGCCGCCGCCGAGGAGCTCGGCGCCTCCTTCAAGCTGTACGAGAGCAAGGACCCCACCTCCATCGCGCAGAACGTCGACGCGGCCGTCCGGGCCAAGCCGACCGTGATCGTGGGCATCAGCTTCTCCTTCGACGACGTGTTCAACACCGTCCCGAAGGCCAACCCGGACCAGCAGTTCCTCCAGGTCGACTCGTGCGCCAAGGACCAGGCGCCCAACCTGGCCTGCGTGTCGTTCAAGGAGCACGAGGCCGCCTACCTGGCCGGCGTCGAGGCGGGCCTGCTGTCCAAGAGCGGCCAGATCGGCGTGGTCGCCGCGCTCGACACCCCGTTCGTGCACCGGTGGATCGAGCCGTTCTTCGCCGGGGCGGCCTCGGTCAAGCCCGGCGTCCAGGGCACCCCGCTCTACGTCGGCGGCAGCAACCCGTTCAGCGACCCGGCCAGGGCCAAGTCGCAGGCCCAGACCCTCACCGGACGCGGCGTCGACCTCATCGCGGCGGCGGCCTCCGGCGGCAACCCGGGCGTGTTCGAGGCGGTCGCCGCGTCCGGCGGCAAGGCGTTCGGCGTCGACGTCAACCAGTGCGCGCTGAGCCCCGGCAACGTCGTCGACAACGTCCTCAAGAACGTGGACGTCGCCGAGCACGCCGCCATCAAGGAGATCTTCGGCGGCAAGACCGGCGGCGTGAAGGTCTACGGCCTGGCCGAGGGCGGCGTGGGCGTGACCGCCCTGGGCGACGACCTGGCCTCCTCCGGCTGCACGGTCGCGGCCAGCCCCGACGTGGTGGCGAAGGTCAAGCAGACCCGCGACGACATCGTCGCCGGGAAGATCACCGTCGCGGACCCGCTCCAGAGCTGATGTACGCCGCCGAACTCGTCGGAGTGACGAAGCGGTTCGGCCCCGTCCTCGCCAACGACGGCATCGACCTGGCGGTCGCCAGGGGCGAGGTGCACGCCGTGGTCGGGGAGAACGGGGCCGGCAAGTCCACTCTGATGTCGATCCTGTACGGCCTGCACCGCCCCGACGCCGGAGAGGTCCGCCGCGACGGGAACCGGATCGTGCTGCGCTCCCCCACCGACGCCATCCGCCACGGCCTCGGCATGGTCCACCAGCGGTTCCGGCTGTTCCCCGGCCTGACCGTGGCCGAGAACATCGTGATCGGGGCGGAGCCGGTCCGGCGCGGCCGTCTCGACCGCGCCGCCGCGAACGAGGCGGTGGCCGCCCTCTCCGAGCGCTACGGCCTGCGCGCCGACCCGTCGGCCCTGGTCGGCGGCCTGCCGGTGGGGGTGCGCCAGCGGGTGGAGATCCTGCGCGCCCTCTACCGCCACGCCGAAGTGCTCATCCTCGACGAGCCGACGGCCGTGCTGACGCCGGGCGAGACCGACCGCCTCTTCGAGGTGCTCCGCACGGTCGCCGCGACCGGGGTCTCGATCCTGCTGGTCACCCACAAGCTCTCGGAGGTGCTGGCCGTCGGCGACCGGGTGACCGTGCTCCGCCAGGGCCGGGTGACCGGCCGGTTCACCGCCTCGGAGACCGACGCGGACGAACTGGTCAACGCCATGATCGGCCGCTCGCTGACCCCGCCCGCGCCCCGCCGCGCCCGCGTGCCGGAGGGCGAGCCGCTGCTGGAGGTGCGCGACCTGACCGTCCGCGACGCCGACGGCGTGGCCCGCCTGTCGGGGATCTCCTTCGCGGTGCGTCCCGGCGAGATCGTCGGCCTCGCCGGGGTCGCGGGCAGCGGCCAGCGCGAGCTCGTCGACTCGGTGACGGGCCTGCGCGGCGCCGTCCCGGGCGTGTTCCTGGCCGGCACCCCCGTCCTGGCGGGCCGCGACCCGCGCGTCGCCTACGTGCCGGAGGACCGCCACGGCCGCGCCACCGCGCCCGGGATGTCGGTCGCTGAGAACGTTTTGATGGGCGCCCAGCGCGACCTGGCCTCCCGCGGGGGCCTCCCCCGCGCGAAGGTCCGGGCCCGCGCCCGCGACCTGGTCGACCGCTTCTCCATCAGCGCCGCCTCGGTCGACGTCCCGATCGGCGCCCTGTCGGGCGGCAACGCCCAGAAGGCGGTGCTGGCCCGCGAGCTCACCCGCTCATCTCAGGTGGTGGTCGCCGAGGAGCCGACCCAGGGCGTCGACGTGGGCGTGCGCGAACGTGTCCACGACCTGCTGCGCACGGCCCGCGACGAGGGCGCCGCCATCCTCCTCCAGTCGAGCGAACTCTCGGAGCTCCGCGACCTCGCCGACCGCATCCTGGTCCTGTACGAGGGCCGCGTGGTCGCCGAGTTCCCCGGCGACGCCACCGAGACCGAACTCGGCCGCGCCATGGTGGGAGCGACCGGATGATGCTTGGCCACCCGAGGTCCGCGCGCCCGATCGGGGGGTTCGCATGAGCGCGCCCGCCGTCGCCCGCCGCGTGGTGGCCTCCGCGCCCGTCGTGGCCCTGGCCGGGGCGCTCCTCCTCACCACCCTCGTCATGGTGGTGGTCGGCGTCGATCCGACGCTGGCCTACCCCGCGCTGGTCAGAGGCGCGCTCTTCGACGGGAACCTCGAATACACGATCGCCGCGTTCGTGCCCACGCTCGGCATGGCGCTCGCGTTCGCCCTGCCGCTGCGCGCGGGTGAGTTCAACCTCGGCGGCGACGGGCAGCTCGCGCTGGGCGGGGTGACCGCCGCGGCCGTCGCGCTGCTGGCGCCGTTGCCGCCGGGGGTGGCCGTGGTGCTGCCGCTGGTCCTGGGGGCGGTCGCGGGCGGGGTCGTGGCCGTGGTCGCCGCGCCGCTCAGCACCCGGCTCGGCATCCCGGCCATCGTCAGCACGCTGCTGATCAGCGCCCCGGCCGTCTCGCTGGCCTCCTACCTGGTACGGTTCCCGCTGGCCGAACCGAACACCGGCATCGCGCAGACCCCGCCGCTGCCCGAGGCGGCCCACCTGCCCGCCCTCGGTGGCAGCGGCTACCTCACCATCGGCCTGCCGCTGGTCGCCGTGCTCACCGCCCTGTGGCTCTACGCCGACGGCCGGACCGTCCTCGGCTACGAGATCCGGGCCACCGGGCAGAACCGGGAGTTCGCCCGCTACGGCGGCGTCCGGGTCGGCCGGGTGGCCGCGCTCGCGCTGGCGGGCGGCGGCGCGTTCGCCGGGCTCGCGGGGGCGCTGATCGTGCTGGGGCCGCCGCACCGGTTCGTCGACGGCGCGCTGACCGCGCCCGGTTACACCTTCACCGCCGTCGCGGCGGTGCTGCTGGCCGGCGCCCGCCCGGTCGTGGTGCCGCTCACCGTGGCGCTGCTGACGTTCCTGCAGGTCGGCGGCCAGGGGATGGAACGGGAGGCCGGGGTGCCGAGCCAGCTCACCCAGATCGTGCAGGGGCTGATCATCGTGATCGTGGCGGTGCTGGCGACCCTGCGGGCGAGGAGGGCGCGGTGAACGTCTTCGAGTGGTCGTTCCTGGCCGGGGTGCTGACCGCCACCACGCCGGTGCTGCTGGCCGCGCTCGGCGGGCTGCTCTGCCAGGTCGCGGGCGTGTTCAACATCGCCCTCGAAGGCCAGTTGTTGTGGGGCGCGTTCGTCGCCGTCGTGGTCAGCGACCTGACCGGCAGCGCGTGGACCGGCGTCGCGGGCGCGGTCGCGGCGACCGTGCTCTTCTCGGCGTTGTTGTCGGGGCCGGCGGTGGCGCTGCGGGCCGACCCGATCGTGGTCGCCGTCGGGCTCAACCTGCTCGCGCTCGGGCTGACCGCGTTCCTGATGCGGCAGATCTTCGGCAGCGGCGGCACCTACAGCTCCCCCGACCTGGCCGGCCTGCCCGACCTGGGCGAGCTCGGCGTCGACGTCCCCGTACTGAGAGAGCAGTCGCCGCTCGTGCCGGTCGCGCTGCTGCTGGTGGTCGTGATGGCCACGTGGCTGACCCGTACCCGGTCGGGCCTGCGGCTGCGCGCCGTGGGCCAGCACCTCGACGCCGCCCAGGCCGTCGGCCTGCGCGTCTCCGGCTACCAGCACGGCGTGACGCTGGTCGCGGGCGCGCTGTGCGGGCTGGCCGGGGCGCAGCTCTCGCTCGGCAACGTGACGCTTTTCAGCGAGGGCATGAGCGCCGGTCGCGGCTGGATCGCCGTGGTGGCGGTCATGCTCAGCGGCGTCTACCCCGGGCGGCTGCTGCTGGCCTGCCTGCTGTTCGGCGTCGCCGAGGCGTTCGGGTTCCGGCTCCAGGGCGCGGGCCTGCCGCAGCAGGCGGCCGACGCCGCCCCCTATGTGATCACCCTGGCCGCGCTGGTGCTGGCCGCCGTGACGCGGCGGCGGAGGAGGTCCTATGAACACGCCTGAACTGGCCAATTCGGTGCGGCTGACCGGTGACGCGGTGGAGATCCTCGACCGGCGCGTCTACCCGTTCGAGCGGAGATGGGTGCGCTGCACGACCAGCGACGAGGTCGCCCAGGCGATCAGGGCCATGGTCACGCAGAGCTCGGGCCCCCTGTTCGCGACCACGGCCGCGATGGTGCTGGCCGCCCGTTCGGTCCGGCACCAGCCCTACGACGTGGCCGTCAAGGAGCTCCAGGCCGCCGGTGACCGGCTCGTCGCCACCCGTCCCACCAACAACCACATCCGCGACGCCGTCGCCGCGATCCTCGCGGAGCTGCGAGAGGGAGACCTGGCCGAGCAGGTCGAAGCGGCCGCCACCGCGCACGACCGGGCCTACCGCGACCGGTCGGCCGCCCTGGGCCGGCACGCCGCCGGCCTGCTGCCCGACGGCTCGACCGTGCTGACCCACTGCTGGGCCGACTACTACCTGATCGCGACCGTCCAGGCCGCCCAGGAGCAGGGCAAGTACCTGGAGTTCGTCTGCACCGAGACGCGCCCCTACCTGCAGGGCGCGCGGCTGACCGCGGCGACCCTGGTCGAGATGGGCTACGAACCCACGGTGATCACCGACGGCATGGCCGCCGCGGCCCTGGCCAACGGCGTCGCCGATGTCGCCCTGGTCGCGGCCGACCGCGTCACCCTCGACGGCCACGTGATCAACAAGGTCGGCACGCTCGGCGTCGCCCTGGCCGCGCACCGGTTCGGCGTGCCCTTCCACGCGCTCGTCCAGCGCCCCGACCCGCAGGCCCCCACCCCCGCCGACGTGGTGATCGAGCACCGCGACCCCGACGAGGTGCTGCACGTCCTCGGGGTCAGGACCGCCGCCCACGGCGTCACCGGCCACTACCCGGCCTTCGACACGACACCACCTGACCTGGTCACCCGGATCGTCACCGAAAAGGGCGCCTTCCGCCCGGAGAATGTGAGACAAGCACTATGACCAGGCGCATCGTCGTCGACACCGACACGGGCATCGACGACGCCCACACCCTGCTCTACCTGGCCGGCCGCCCCGACGCCGAGATCGTGGCGGTCACCTCGGTGTTCGGCAACTGCGTCGAGCCCGACGCCGCCCGCAACATCGCCTACGTCAACGGCCTGCTCGGCCTCGACGTGCCGATCGCCCGGGGCGCGGCCGAACCGCTGACCGGCACGGCGCACATCGCCGGGTACGTCCACGGCAAGGACGGCCTCGGCGACGTCGGCTACGACCGCCCCCTGCCGGAGACCACCGGCGAGAGCGCCGCCGAACTACTGGTGCGGCTGGGCCGGGAGCAGCCGGGCGAACTCGACCTGCTGGCCCTCGGCCCGCTGACCAACCTGGGCCAGGCGCTGCGCCTCGACCCCGATCTGTTCACCCGCTACCGCTCGGTCGTGCTGATGGGCGGCTCGGGCCCGTACGCCCCGCCCGGCGAGCTGCTGATGGTGGACGCCAACATCAACAACGACCCGGAGGCGGCGAGCGCGGTCTTCTCGGCCCCGCGCAACGAGCTGGTCATGGTCGGCGTGAACGTCACCGCCACCACGATCCTCGACGAGGTGGCCATCAACGCCCTGCGGGCCGCCGGCACCCCGGTCGCCCGGTTCGCGACCGAGATCCTCGACGCCTACCTGGACTTCTACCAGAACGAGTGGGGCCGGCGGATCATCCCGCTGCACGACCCCCTGGCGGCCGGCATCCTGCTCGACCCCACGTTCGCGACCGCGTCGGTCGACGGGCCGGTTAACGTACGGACCGACGGTTTCCTGGCCAGGGCCAGGCTGATGCGGACCCACGACGGCCTGCCGCCAGCCTTCCCCTACCAGCCCGCCCCGCCCACCAAGGTGATCACCGAGGTGGACGCGGCCCGCTTCGTCGCCGACTTCGTGGAGGTTCTGACCCGATGAGCTGGATCGTGCTGGACATCGAAGGCACCACGAGCTCGACCGAGTCGGTGCACGTGGGCCTCTACTCCTACGCCCGCTCGCGCCTCGGCCCGTGGATCGACGCCCACCGCGACGACCCCGAGGTCGCCCAGGCGGTGCGGGAGACCGGCGGCGCGACGACCGAGGAGACCGTCGCCATCCTGCACGGCTGGATGGACGGCGACGTCAAGGCGACCCCGCTGAAGACCCTCCAGGGGCAGATCTGGGCCGCCGGGTTCGCGAGCGGCGACCTGACCTCCCACTTCTTCCCCGACGTCGCGCCCGCGCTGCACCGGTGGCACGCCCGGGGGACCCGCCTGGCCGTCTTCTCGTCGGGGTCGGTCTCCAGCCAGCGGCCGTGGTTCCGGCACAGCGCCGACGGCGACCTGTCGGTGCTGATCGAGCACCACTTCGACACCGTCAACGCGGGCCCCAAACGCGACAGCGCCTCCTACGAGCGCATCGCCGCCACGCTGGGCAGCGACGACCTGCTGTTCCTGTCGGACGTACCGGCGGAACTCGACGCCGCGGCGGCGGCCGGATGGCAGGCGATCGGGCTGCGGCGGCCCGGCGAGCCCAGCGAGCGGGCCGACTTCGGCGGCCACCGGGTGGTCACGAGCTTCGAGGAGATCGTATGAACAGGGAGAACGTGCTGGCCGCCGGGGGGCGGCTGGCGGTGGAGTCCGCGAGGTACACCGGCATCGGCTGGATGCGCGGCACCTCCGGCAACCTCTCGGAGGTGCTCACGCGCGACCCGCTGCGGCTCGCGGTCACCGCGAGCGGCCTCGACAAGGGCGAGCTCACCGCCTCCGACGTCGCGGTCGTCGGCGAGCGGGGCGAACCGGTCGAGGTGGCGGGCGTCGAGCCGCTGACCCCCTCGGCCGAGGCCGGGCTGCACGCGCGGGTCGCGGCGGTGACCGGCGCCGACGCGATCGTGCACGTCCACGCCCTGAACGCCGTGGTGGCCGCCCACCACTGGCCGAAGGGGGTGCTCCTGAAGGACGTCGAGACCCTCAAGGGCATCGGCCGCCTGGCCCACGACGACGAGGTGGTCATCCCCGTCATCGAGAACAGCCAGGACATGGCCGAACTCGGCGACCGCTTCGAGGCCGTGTACGACCCGGCGACGCCCGCCGTGATCGTCGCCAACCACGGCCTCTACACGTGGGCGCCCACCCTGCACCGGGCCCGGCACGTCACCGAGTGCGTCGAGTGGCTGCTGGCCTACCGGATCGCGATTCGCTAGACAGAGCGAGCCGCGGACGGCCGAAGGCCGGCTGTGGCTCGCGTCAGGAATCTGCCTCAAGATACGCGCCGACCCGGTCGAACAGGTCCCGGCCGGGTTCGGCGGTCAGCAGGTGCCGCGCCGCCCGCAGCGACCGCCTGATCGCCACGGCCCGCTCGGCCTCGGGCAGCGTCTCGATGTCGCTGACCCGGGCGAACCCGATGATCCGCCGGGCCGCCTTGGCCGCGCCGAACACGGCGGCATCGGCTCTGACCTGCCCGAGGTACCCCTCCAGCACCCCGTCGCCGTAGATCCGGGGGTCCACCCGCTCCGGCCACAGGGCCCGGAACTCGGTCTCGAAGGCCGCCCACGTCTCCTCGGCCAGCCCCAGCACCCATCGGGCATGGTCGTCGTCTCCCTGGACGAAGCCGCGCGCCGCCGCGAGCACGTAGTTGCCCCACAGGGCGCCCAGGTCGAAGCCGACCGGCCCGTAGAAGGCGAACTCGACGTCGAACGCCCGGGTCGAGCCCGGCTTCACCAGCACCGAGCCGGTGTGCAGGTCGCCGTGGATCAACGCCTCGGCGCGCGTCATGAACGCCAGCTTGGCCAGCCCGATCGCGGTCCGCACGTCGGGGTCGCCCACGTAGGCGGCCACGTCGGCCTTGGTGGCGGGCAGGATCTTGTTGTGCTCGTGCTCGATGTACGGCTCGGTGAAGACCAGGTCCTCGGTGATCTCGCACAACTCGGGGTTGACGGCGGCGGCCAGGGCGGCCTTGTGCCGGTGGTTGCCCAGGCCGAACACCGAGGTGCCGAAGGCGACCCTGGCGACGTACCGGCCGAGATCGGCGGCGACCCCGTCGGTGCGCACGCCCTCGTTGAGCAGCCCGCGCCAGACCCGGTGGTCCGAGAGGTCCTCCAGGGCGACGACGTGCCGGTCGTGGTCGGCGTCGAGCAGGGCGGGCACGAGCCCGGGGGCCACCCGGCCGTGCTCGGCCAGCACGGCCGCCTCGATGCGGTTGCGGTCGGGGGTGATCGGCCAGGCCGGGTCGACCCGGACGTAGGGCATCGACTGCTTGAGCACCACGCCGGGGCCGCCCTCGACCTCCACGGCGAACACGGTGTTCATGTTGCCGTCGCCGATCTCCCGGACCGAGACCGGGTTCGCGAACGCCGCCAGCGCGGGGCGGCTCGCCAGGTAGCCGGGCACGTTGTCGACGGTCAGCAGCTCATAGGCGCTCAACGGAACTCCTGAGGGTGTAGCTCACGACGAGGGCGCCCGCCAGCAGGGCGCCCTGGACGAAGGTCTGGGTGTAGTAGGGGGCGTTCAGCATGGTCATGCCGTTGATCACCACGCCGATGAAGACGGCGCCGACGACCGTGCCGACGGTGTTGGGGCGGTTGGCGCCGAGCACGGCGTAGCCGATCAGCGCCGCCGCCACCGACTGGAGCAGGTAGGGGTCGCCCGCGCCCACGTCGCCCCGGCCGAGCCGGGCCGACAACATGATCCCGGCGATGGCCGCGCAGATCCCCGACACGGCGTAGGCCAGCGCCCGGTAGCGGGCCACCCGGATGCCGGCCAGGCGCGCGGCCTCGGCGTTGCCGCCGATGGCGTAGAGGGCGACGCCCCAGCGGGTGCGTTCGAGGAACAGGTAGACGACCACCGCGACCAGCGTGAACACGACGACCGGGACCGGCACCGAGCCGATCTTGCCGGATCCGATCCAGGCGAAGCCCTCGGTGTAGCGGCCGGGCGCGGGGGCGCCGTCGACGGTCATGCCCGGCGCGACCGACGTGCCGGAGGTGATGATCAGGGCCAGGCCCTGGAACAGGAACATCGTGCCCAGCGTGGCCACCAGGTCGGGGATCTTCGCGACCACGGTGAGCAGCGCGTTCACCCCCGCGACCAGCAGCCCGGTGAGCAGGCCGACGACGATGGCGGTGCCGCCGGTGAGGTTGAACCGGACCATCGTCAGCGCGGTCGTCATGACGACCGCGCCGACCGCCGCGCCCGCCGACAGGTCGAAGCCGCCCGTGGTCATCGACACGGTCACCCCGAGCGCCACCACCCCGACGATCGCCACCGACTGAAGGATGATCAGCGCGTTGGCGTACGAGGCGAAGGCGGGCCGGAGCACCGCGAAGACGACCAGCAGGGCGGCCAGGATCACGAGCAGGCCGTACCGGTAGAGCAGACGGGTCACGGAGCGGCCCAGGGCACCCGGGCGACGTCGGGCGTGGTCAGTTCGGGCACGGCGCCGGTGAGCTGCTCGATGTTGGCGATGCCGCCGTCGCGCAGCTGCTTCTGGGTGACCAGGGCGGGCGGGATCTTGATCTCGGCGCCGACCTGCTCCCCGGCGACCAGCAGCGCGGCGGCCCGGACCGCGATCCGGCCGACGTTCGACGGGTCGGTCGTGGCGGTCGCCACCCACGGGCTGTTCGGCTCGGTGATGACGCCGATGTCGGCGGTGGAGATGTCCGCGCCGTAGATCTTGATCTGGTCCTGGAGGCCGAGCTCCTTGACCGCGATGGCGGCGCCCTTGGCGAACTCGTCGTACGGCGCGAAGATCGCCTTCACGCCCGGGTTGGCCTGGAGGGCGGCCTTGGCCTGGTCGGCCACGGCCGAGGCGGTGGAGTTGTTGACCACGCCGATCTGGGCGACCTCCTTGATGCCCGGGTTGTCCTTCTTGAACTGGGTCCAGACCTCGTTGCGGCGGTCGAGGGGGGCGAAGCCCGAGACGTACACGTAGAGGACGTCGCCGGTCCCCCCGGTGTCGGCCTTCAGCGCGCCGAGGGCCAGTTCGGCGATCTGGTGGTCGTCCTGGGTCAGCGCGACGGCCTTGGGCGTGCCGGGGTCGACGTCGAAGGCGACCAGCGGGACGCCGGCGTCGGCGGCCTTCTTGATGGCGGGCTGGACGGTGTCGGCGAACCCGTGGTCGACGATGATCGCGTCGGCCTTCTGCTGGACGGCCTGCTCCAGGTTGAGCGCCTGCTTGTCGTTGTTGCCGTCGCCGCTGGAGACCTCCAGCGTGATCTTGAGGGCCTGCGCCTCGGCCTGCGCCCCCGCGAGCCACTGCTCGAAGTAGTCGCCGGACGAGAGCTGACGTACGAGAGCGACCCGAACTCCCCCGGCGGCGAACTTCGCCGGAACGGAAACGGTGGGCGACGCGACCGGGGCCGCCGGGGCGGCGGACGAGGGCGCGGAGGTGGTCGTGGTGGAGGTTCCCTGGGAGCAGCCCGCGAGCGCCAGGACGCCGAGGAGAAGGGATGCGCCGAGAAGTCGTGCGTGAATCACACTCGGATGCTAGGCAGCCCCTGGGAGTATTGTCCACTTTTCAAGTAGGATTTACGCAGATAGCCGCTGATTAGGGACGAAGCCCATGACCTACCTCACCGTGTACACCGACGGCCCGGTCCCCGAGACCCTCCTGCGGACCGAAGACCAGGCCGAGATCGCGACCAGCCTGAAGGAGATCGGCGTCCGCCTGCGCCACTGGGAGATCGTCGACGGCCTCGACGGCGCGACCCAGGACGAGGTGCTCGCCGCCTACCGCGACCAGGTCGCCGCCGTCGTCGCCGAAGAGAACTACACCTTCGTCGACGTCGCCCAGCTCGGCCCCGACGCCCCCGCCGACGTCGCCGCCTCGGCCCGCGCCAAGTTCCTCAACGAGCACACCCACGACGACGACGAGGTCCGCTTCTTCGTGGCGGGGTCGGGCATCTTCTACCTGCACGTCGACGGCAGGGTGCACGCCGTCTTCTGCGAGCCCGGCGACCTGCTGAGCGTGCCGAAGCAGACCACCCACTGGTTCGACATGGGCACCCGGCCGCACTTCACCGCCATCCGCTTCTTCCACGACGACGACGGCTGGGTCGGCGACTTCACCGGCGACCCGATCGCCGCGCGCATCCCCGACTACGACACGATCGCGGCCGGCCGCTCTCAGACGTAGTGGCTCTGTTCCAGCACGGCACTCTCCATGTCCGACAGGTAGACCTCCGCGGCGCGGATGGCCTCCAGGAGAGTCGCCCAGCGCTCGGACGACCCCATGAGCACGTCGGAGAGCCTGGTCACGGCGTCCTCCATGGCCGGGCTCCGCGCAACGCGGGTGGCCTCCCGCAACAGCGCCCGTGTCCGGCCGTCGCGCGCCCGGGCGGCGGCCGTCCGGGCAGGGCTCGTTTCGATGCCGGTGAGCTCGTCGCGCTCCTCCAGCAGGGCGAGGCGCGCCTTCTCCAGCAGGGGCAGCAGGCCGGGCACGGCGATCCCGGTGATCGCCAGGCGCTGCACGACCCGCAGGCGGAGGCGGTTCACCGCCGACGGCAGTGACAGGGCGAGCGGGCCGCCGAACAGGGGCGCCGACGCCTCGACGGTGCCGGCGGTGAGCAGACGGACCCGGTCGTCGGGCCTGGCGGCCTGGCGCCGGAGCGCCTCGGCGTGCCGGGGACCGACCAGCTGGTGCAGCTCGGCGAGTGCGGAAGGTTCGTCGTCCGGGCAGTGCACCAGGTTCATCAGGATGTTCTCGCCGGTGTGCCGGATGGAACCGGGCCGGGCCGAGGCCGGATCGGTGGCCCCTTTGAGCAGGCCCATCGCCGCACACGCGTCGGCTCCGTCGTGTCGCAGGATCGTGAGACAGGCCGGGCCGAGGGCGTACCACAACTGGAAGGCGCGGTGCGGCGGCAGCGTGATGGGGCGACCGCGCGCCGATTCGTCGTAGAGACGCACCATGGTCTCCGCGTCCAGGCGGATCAGCTCGGCGGCGACCGGATCGAGTCCGGCCGGGCGGAAGGCGTGCAACAGCCGGGACAGCGCCTGGGTGACCAGCGCGTCCGGCGTCACGAGTGCATAGGTCCAGCTGGTGCCGCTCACGGCCGGCCGCTAGAGGTCGAGCAGCTGCTCGTAGAACCCGCCGAAGCCGCGCCCGGCGTCGACCAGGTGGATCTCCAGGATCCAGTGGGCGACCCGGCCGGCCTTGTCGGTGCGCCGCATCGGCGTCGTGTTGCCCTCGGCGATGTACGACTCGATGTCGTCGGCGTCGATCTTCTCGTGCGGGAACTCACCGACGAGATGCCCGGCGTGCACGTGCCCGAGCACCCAGCCGCGCTCCCGGGCCAGCCGGTCGACCTCGGCGAACAGCCGCGCGCCCGTCATCCCGGGGTCGGCGGCGAAGAACCGCCGCCCGGCCTCGAAGACGACCGGCAGATCGGCCGCCAGCCGGTGCTTCACGGGGTCGTCGCCCAGGACGTAGGTGCGCCCGAGGTCGGCCTCGAACTCCTCGAAGATCGGCCCGAAGTCGCAGAAGAGGATGTCGTCGGCCTCGACGACGCGGTTCGGCGGGTTCTCCCGGTAGGGCAGCAGGGTGTTCGGCCCCGACCGGACGATCCGCTTGTGCCAGTGGCGGGTGGTGCCGAACATCTCGTTGGCCAGGTCGCGGACGGCGTCGCTGAGGTCCTTCTCGGTCCGCCCCGGCGCGATGAGCTCCCGCCGGACGATCTCGTCGAACAGCGTGACCGCGTTGGCCTGCGCGGTCAGCAGCCGGGTGGCGCGGAACCGCTCGGCGCTCGCGGCGTCGACGTACACCCACGCCTTCTCCCCCGACCGCAGGTCGGCCTTGACCCGCAGGTAGTCGTCGACCTCGTAGGCGTCGGCGGCCTTGAGGTCGTCGGGGGTGAGGGTGAAGACCATGCCCTCGACGGAGTCTCCGGGGTCCGGCGAGGGGACGGCGACGGGGTGCTCGTCACTGCCGCTGTCGGCGACCACGGACGCGTCGGTGATCTTCACCGTCTCCAGGCGGAACCCGGCCAGGGCGTCGGGACGGCCGTCGAGCTCACGGCCGAACCGGGCCCGCTGGACCTGCGGGAGCCGCAGCGTGCCGTAGGAGAAAAGCAGGTGATCAGACAAAGCGAACCCCCATCACGACGCCGACCTGAGTCCGCAGGATATAGGGGACGAAGGTGAGACCTCCGGACGCCTTGACCCCCCGGCCCGCCACCTCCGACGGTGAAGGGGTGAGAACTTTCGCGGCCTCGCGTGCCGCCGTCGTCGTGGCCATCGGGGCCGGCTGGCTGGCCTGGCTCCCGTTCGCCTACGCCGGGATCGTGTACTCCGGCAACTGGACCGTGTACGCGGCCCCGGTGGCCATCGGCGGGGCCATCGCGCTTCTCGCGTCGCTCGTGTGGCTGCGGGCCGACACGAACCGGTGGATCTCCTGGCTGGCGTTGTGGTTCACGGTCGTCAGCGTCGGCGCCACCGGGTGGAGCGGGGGCGAGCGCCTGGGCGGCGTCGTCCTCGCCGTCGTGGGCGTGGTCCCGGCCCTGGTGATCAGCTGGGGATTCTTCCGGTTGGGGGCGACCGGCGGAAGAAGGGCCCCGGACGTGGTCCGGGGCCCTTCGGCGGTCAGCCTTCGGGGAGCCAGAGAACCGCGCTGACCCCGCCGACCGTGAGCGTCACGATCGGGGTGACGGGCCCCCGAAAGGACGGCGCCGCCAGGGCTTCGGGTATTTTCCCCGGATCTCCAGCGGGGGGACGAGGGCGGCGTCCAGGGTTCGCACGTCGATGCTGGCCGGGCGGTACGGCAACGTGCGGAGACGGGTGGTCATCACGGCGTGGGGGCGGTCGACGACGTCGCGGCGGCCGCTGATGAAGGCCCACTCGTGGGCCGCCGAGCCGAAGTAGACGACCGTCGGGAACGCCGCGATGAAGTTGTGCCACGAGCGGCGCAACGTGGTCTGGCGCCACATGGTCGGGCAGCCGGCCTGGGTGGCGATGACGCCGCCGGGGGCCAGCGCCTGGGCGCACAGGTTCAGGAACGTGGGGCTGTAGAGGCGGTCGTGCTGGGCCTGGCCGTCGTCGGTCTCGTCGGGGAGGTCGACGATGACGACGTCCCACGTCCGGCCGGCCGCGACGGCGGCCTCGACGAAGGCGTAGCCGTCCTCGTAGTGGACGTGGATCGGGCCCTCGTCGCCCTCGGCGGCGGCCAGTTCCTTCTCCGTGTAGCCGTAGGGCAGGCGGCTCGCGCAGAGCTTGACCGCCTGTTCGTCGATGTCGACGTGGTCGACCCGGGTCGCGCCGCAGGCCACCAGCATCTGGCAGGCGACGCCCTCGCTCGATCCGATGACGAGGCAGCGCTCGACCCGGTCGGCCAGAAGCACCGGCGGGACGGTCAGCGCCTCGTGGTAGACCTCCTGGGTCTGTTCGCTGCTCTGCCGCTCGCCGTTGGCGAACAGGGTGATGCCGTGGGCGGTGCGGGCGAAGTCGAGCGTCTGGAAGGGCGTGATCTCGCTGTGGATGACCTCGTCGACGCGCCAGAGCCGTTCCATGCCGTCGGCGATGGGCTCGGCGACCCAGGTGGTGCCGTTGATGGTGATCATGCGGATACCTCCGACGAAGGCGGGTCGCCCCGGCGGATCACCTGGACGGTGACCTGGCCGGGCTGGAGCTCGTGGGTGAGCAGGTCGACCGCGGTGCGCGGGTCGGCCGTGCCGCAGGTGAACACGTCGACGAACACGGCGGCGTGCTCCGGGTAGGTGTGCAGCGACGCGTGGGACTCGGCCAGCAGCGCCAGGATGGTGACCCCCTGGGGGATGAACCGGTGCGAGCTCATCTCCAGGATGGTCGCCCCCGCCGCGGCCAGCGCCCGCTTGAGCGCGACCTCCAGGTGGGCGAGGTCGTCGAGGAGGCCGGCGTCGACCCCCCGGAGCTCGGCGAGCACGTGACATCCGGCGAACTCGCCGATCGCGACGGTCATCGCTCCTCCACGCAGAACGTGGGGAGCGCGGGCAGCCCGTTCACGGCGGCGCACGAGTAGCTGGAGGTGTACGCGCCGGCGTCCAGGATCTCCACCACGTCGCCGGGCGCCAGCGCCAGGGGGAGTTCGTACTGGACACGCTGGTAGATGACGTCGTCGCCGTCGCTGGTCGGCCCGGCCAGCACGACGGGGCCGGTGGGACCGGTCACGCCGGGGGTGCGCAGCCGGTAGGCGATGGCCTCGCGTTCGGTCTCGACGAGGCCGTTGTAGCGGCCGACGTCCAGGAACACCCAGCGACGGTGGTCGGCGGCCCGCCCTTCCCTGACGGTCACCACCTCCGAGCGGATGACACCGGCCGCCCCGACCATCGCGCGGCCCGGCTCCAGCAGCAGGCGCGGGCGGTTGCGGCTGCCGAAGTGACGGTTGACCGAGGAGTTGACCGCCTCGCCGAACACCTCGATGAGCGGCCGGTTCCCAAAAGCGGGGGTGGGGTTGTACGAGATCGGCAGGCCGCCGCCGAGGTTGATCATCGGCAGCCTGACGCCGGCCGGCTCCAGCTGGAGCGCGATCTTCGCCGCCGCCGCGATGCCGACGTCCCAGGCGTCGGGGTTGCACTGCTGGGAGCCGACGTGCCAGGTCAGGCCGAGCGGCCGGAGCCCGTTCGCCGCGGCGTCGGCGAGCAGTTGGGCGGCGGCGTCGGGGTCGCAGCCGAACTTGCCGCCGAAGGGCATCACCGCGTCGGGCGGCTCGACCGCGATCCGGCAGAAGACGTTCGACCGGGGCGCCCACCGCGCGATGTGGGCCAGGTCGCGGGGGTTGTCGAAGGCGAAGGTGCGGACGCCGAGCCGGTAGGCGGCGGCGATGTCGGCGGCCTTCTTGACCGGGTTGCTGTAGCTGAGGAACCGTCCGGGGACGCCCCGGGAGAGGCAGCGCTCGACCTCGCCGATGCTGGCGACGTCGAACCCCGAGCCGAGGTCGAACAGCGTGGAGATCACTTCGGGGGCGGCGTTGGCCTTGACCGCGTAGAGGATGCCGGCGCCGGGGAACGCGCCGGATAACGCGCGGTAGGCCGCGGAGACCGTTGGCAGGTCGACGAGCAGAGAAGGACTGGGCAGGTGATGGGTTCTGGCGTACGCGCGTGCGCGGAGAATGGCCGGCTCCGGCTGGGGTGACGCGCTCATTGGACTGACTCTGGGCGGAGGTACGGGTGCAGGGGTTCCATCGGGACTTTCTCCGATTCCGAACTACTACCAATTCAGGCAGGCCCGAGAGTAGTCAAGTACCTTGACACGGTTAGTTGATATTTCGACAAAGCATCGTCGTTACCGTTCCGTGACAAGCCGAAGCCGGCCGGATCGCGTGACGGAACCCCTGCTCAGAGGCGTCATGCGGAGTCCGGCCGGCCAATTCCGGCACGACTTCTCTATACAGCTCGCGGTTTACGCGGCCGATGCCGGAGCGGCCTCGCGGGCGAGTTCCCGCAGCGCCCATTCGGAGTGGCTGCCGGGCTCGGCGGCCAGCGTGACGAATTTCTGCCCGGTGCCGCTGACCGACAGCACCTCCCACGAGAGGCTGAGGTCGCCCAGCCGGGGATGGCGCAGTTCCTTGATCTCGTTGCCGCGCGCCTGGACCTCGTGCAGGGCCCAGATGCGGCGGAACTCCGCGCTCTGGACGGTCAGTTCCGCCACCAGGGCACGGAGGTAGGGGTCGTCGGGGTCGGCCGCCACGGCGGTGCGCAGCTGGGCCGTCTTGGCGCGGGCGGCCTTCTCCCAGTCGGGATAGAAGTCGACCGCGACCGGGCTGAGGTAGATCATGCGCACGCAGTGGTCGATGTGCGTCATGCCCTCGTACAGGGCCTCGAGGAGAGGAT
Source organism: Herbidospora sakaeratensis (assembly GCF_001570525.1). Taxonomy (GTDB): domain Bacteria; phylum Actinomycetota; class Actinomycetes; order Streptosporangiales; family Streptosporangiaceae; genus Herbidospora; species Herbidospora sakaeratensis. The sequence goes on along the minus strand of NZ_BBXC01000009.1, from coordinate 239,301 downwards.
TGTGGGCCAGCACCTCGAAGCGGCGGCCCAGCACCAGCGCGGGCGCGTGCCGGGACAGGTCGACCAGGCGCAGCAGACTCGGGCTGACCTGGTCCATCACCCCGGTCTCCAGCTGGGGCCGGGCCCACGGGTGGGCCAGCGAGTAGAGGTATTCGGTGGCGTCGGGATCCAGCCGCAGCACCCGGGCCAGGGCGCTGAGCACCTGGGCGGAGGGATTGCGCTCGCGGCCCTGTTCCAGCCGGATGTAGTAGGAGTTGCTCACTCCGGCGAGCATCGCCACCTCCTCGCGCCGCAGCCCCGGTGTGCGGCGCGAGGGGGCGTGCAGGAAGCCCGCCTGGGCTGGACTGGTGGACTCACGCCGGGCGCGCAGGAAGTCGCCGAGGAGATTGTTGCTACCGTTGTCCATTTCATCACCATATGTACGAATCAGCCGGCTACCGCAGAAGGGTCCTTGCACGTGTCGGCGACGGCGCCGAACAGCGGCAGCCACAGGACGAACCGGGCGCCCGCCACGGAGTCCTCCAAGGTCAGCTTGCCGCCGTGGCGGTGGGCGATGTCGCGGGTGATCGTCAGGCCGAGGCCGCTGCCGCCGGCGTCGAGGCGGCGGGCGTCGTCCAGCCGGACGAACCGCTCGAAGACCCGCTGGCGGTCGGCGGGCGGGATGCCCGGCCCGTCGTCGGTGACGGCGACGGCCGCCTGGTCGCCGACCGTGGTGAGGCTGAGCCGGACCGAGGTGGCGGCGTGCCGCCGGGCGTTGCCGAGCAGGTTGGTCAGGCCGCGGATGAGCTGGACGCGCGACCCGCAGATCCACATGTGGCCCTCGACGTAGAGCCGGACCGGGACGCCGTGGCCGCTCCGGTTCACTCGCGCGGTCTCCTGGACGAGGAGTTCGGTGAGGTCGACGAGCTCGTTCGGGACGGCGGTGTCGGCGGCGTCCACGCTCGACTGGGCGAGCAGGTCGGTGACGATGGTCTCCAACCGGTCGACGGAGGCCAGTGCCGCGCGCAGGCTGCGCCGCGGATCGGTGTCCTCCGGATGGTCGATGGCGTCCTCGAGTTCGGCGCGCAGGCCCGCCAGCGGGTTGCGCAGCTCGTGGGAGGCCAGGGCGGCGAACCCGCGCTGCCGGGCGACCGCCTCCTCCAGGCGGGCGAAGGTGAGGTTGGCGGCCCGGACCAGCTCGGCGAACTCGTCGGCCCCCGGCGGAACGGGCAACCGCCGGCCCAGGTCGCTCTCGGTGATCTTGTCGATGTCGCCCCGGATGGCCCTGATGGGCCGCAACGCCCGGCCGACGGCCCACCAGGTCCCGACCCCCGCGCCGGCGGTCAGCACCAGGCCCGAGCCGATCAGGAGCAGTTCCAGGTCGTGCCCCCGGACGGACAGGGAGGGGTGGAGGGGCATGACGATCGCGTCCAGCGTGATCAGGACGGCAAGGACGGTCAGGACCAGCAGCAGGGTGGCCGTGGTGCACCGCGTGCGGATGGATCGGGACGGATGGACGATGGTCACGTTGACCTCCGGTCGTTCGTTCAACTGGCCGTCGCGGCCAGGCTGCCCAGGAGACTGAGCGTGTGTTCCGACGGGCTGCCGGGTTCGGCCTGGAGCGCGAGCACGCGATAACCCGGCAGCCGGACGACGTCGAGGACGTCGCAGAAGAGCGTGAGTTCGCCGACCACGGGGTGGCGCAGGCGCTTGACCCGGCGGGCGTCCGACGACAGGTCGTGCCCGGCGTAGATCCGCCGGAAGTCCCCGCTGCCCTCGGTGAGCTCGCCGAGCAGGTCGTCGAGGCCGGGGTGTTCGCCTTCGGCGACGATGGTGTGCAGGACGTCGGTCGCGGCGGCGGCGATGTGCGTCCACTCGGTGAAGAACTCGGTCGCCGCCGGGTCGAGGAAGACCAGCCTGAACAGGTTGTCGGCATGACTCAGCCCGCCCAGCAGCGCGGCGCCCAGATCGTTGGCCGCGCGTACGTTCATCAACGGGTCGCAGAGCAGGACGGCCAGGTCCTGCCAGTCGTCCATGAGCCCCCGCAGGCCCGGATCGGACGGGAAACTGCTGTTCATGCCACCGAACGTAAGCCGGAACCGGAGAACCAGGGTGGCCGTGGTACACCCAGGCAAACCAGACATAAGGCGCATAAGGTGCCTATATGGAAACCGACAGAAAGCTCGGCGAGTTCCTCCGGGCCCGGCGCGAGATCACCCCTCCCGCCCGAGTCGACCTGCCGGACGCCGGCGCCCGCCGCACCCCCGGCCTGCGGCGGGAGGAGGTCGCGATGCTGATCGGCGTCAGCACCGACTACTACGTCCGCCTCGAACAAGGACGTGAACGCAACCCCTCCGACCAGGTCATCGCCGCCCTGACGGAGGTCTTCACCCTCGGCGCCGACGCCGTCGCCCACCTGTACGCCCTGGCCCGGGGCGCCTCCCCGCCCGACGGCGCGTCGGACGAGGTCAGCCCGCACCTGATCCGCCTGATGGACAGCTGGCCCCGCACCCCCGCCTTCGTGGTCAACCAGTACATGGAGACGCTGGCCCTGAACCCGTCGGCCACGGCCTTCTACGAGCGCGGCCTCCGCCGCCGGCCCAAGATCGGCAACAACACGCTGCGGGCGACGTTCCTCGACCCCATCGCGCGCGAGTTCTACGGCGACTGGGAGTCGACCGCGCGCTCCAAGGTGGCCCACTTCCGCGCCACCGCCGGCCGGAACCTGCACGACGCCCGCGTGGCCGGCCTCATCGAGGAACTGACCGACCAGAGCCCGGAGTTCCGGGACGCGTGGGCGCGGTACGACGTCCAGATCGAACCCAGCAGGACCCGGCGCTTCCGGCACGAACTCGTCGGGGAACTGGAGGTCAACTGCGAGGTGTTCTCACTGGCGGGCTCGCCGGGGCAGTACCTGATCACCTTCCAGGCGGGGCACGACGGGCACTCGGCGGAGGCGCTGGAGGAGTTGTGCCGGGACGTGGCCTGAGAACGAGGAAACCCCCACGACCGGGGTCGTGAGGGTTCGGGTTTTCGGTGCCCCCTGCAAGATTCGAACTTGCGCTCCCGGCTCCGGAGGCCGGTGCTCTATCCCCTGAGCTAAGGGGGCTCAGGAACAAGCCTAGGTTACCAGCACTCCACACCCTCTTCGCACACCGTTATGCGACGCGCCCGGGCACACATCCCCCGAAAACCCCGCGCCCGCCGCCCCTCCCGGGTAGCCTCGCGGCCGTGGGTGAGGTTTTGGGGCGCGTACTGGTCGTCGACGACGACGAGGTCATCCGGCAGCTCATCGCGGTCAATCTGACCTTGGAGGGCTTCGATGTCTATACAGCCTTCGACGGGCAGGACTGCCTCGACCGGGTCAGAGAGGTCGATCCCGATGTGATCACCCTCGACGTCATGATGCCGCGGCTCGACGGCTGGGAGACGGCCACCAAGCTGCGCACCGACCCGCGCACCACCCACGTCAAGGTCGTGCTGATCACGGCGCGGGCGCAGGAGGACGACAAGCGCCGGGGGCTCGGCATCGGCGTCGACTCCTACCTGACCAAGCCGTTCGACCCGGCCGAGCTGATCCAGGTCGTCAGAGACCTGGCGCTGGCGGCCCGGAGCCGGTCGCAGGAGATCTAGCCCTATCGTCTAGGCATGACCTTCGAGCTGGCCCTCTGGTACGAACCCGAACCGATCTCCAAGGAGGAGGCCAGGGACCGGTACCGGAAGGCCCAGCTTCCCGAGGAGGTCAGCCGGGCGCTGGCCGCCGCCCTGCCGGGGGCCGTCGTCGACGGCGCGCTCGTGTCGGCGCCCGACGAGGCCGGCGACGAGGTCGGGAACGCCGCCTTCACGTTCGCCCGCGAGCACGGGCTCGTCTGCTACGACGTCCGCCGCCACCTGATCCACAACCGGGAGCCGCTGGGCGCGTACCGGGACGTGCAGCTGCACACCGGCGACGGCGTGGTCGCCCACGACCCCGATCTCAACCTGGTCAACGACGTGCTCGAGACCCTGTCGGCCCAGAACCCCTTCCTGGCGCTGGTCGTCTACGGCCAGCACTTCATCCAGGTCGCCCCCGGCTACGAGGTCGACTTCAAGGAGGACGGCGTGATCAGGACGACGTCCACGACCGACAAGGAGCAGGTCCGGCGGATGGTCCTGCTCTATCTCGTCGGCGACCGGTCGTTCCTCGACGCTCATGAGTGGACGGTCCGGGGGTAGTGCCCCGGGCATGGAACTGCGCACCGACCGGGTCGGCCTGCTGCTCGACCAGCTGGAGACCTCTCTCACCTTCACCCGCGACCGCCTCCAGGGCCTGACCGACGACGAGTACTTCTGGGAGCCCTCCCCGGGCAACTCCTGGACGGTCCGGCGAAGGCTCGACGGCGACGTGGACGTCTACGGCAAGGGCGACTGGATCGCCGACTTCAGCCCCCACGAGCCCATCCCGCCGCCCGTCACCAGCATCGGCTGGCGGATGGCGCACCTGCTCGCCTGCTTCGAGATGCGCTGGGACTGGACGTTCGGCAACCGGCGCATGCTCTTCGACGACCTGGAGATCCCCCACACGGCCGACGACGCCCAGAAGCGGCTCTTCGAGAGCGTCGAGCGGTGGAAGGAGGACGTCGACGGGCTGACGGAGGGGCAGCTCGACACCGTGGGGTTCAGCCAGTTCCCTGCCGGGCTCGACCCCACGGTGCCGTTCATCTCGATCGTCTGGTGGCTGAACCGGGAGTTCGTCCACCACACGGCGGAGATCGCGCTGCTGCGCGACCTCTACCGGGAGAAGCTGAAGTAGTTGAGGTTGACGAAGTCGGCCGGCTGGCCGCTGCTGAAGGTGAGGTAGACGGTCTGCGTGCCGCTGACCGGCGAGATGTTGGCGGGCACGGTCCGCCACGACTGCCAGCCGCCGGTGTTGCCGACCGACATCTGCCCGATCACCGTGCCCGTGGGGCTGCCCAGTCTGACCTGCACGAGCCCGCTGACCCCGCCGGCCGCGCCGGAGGCGACGCGGGCGTTGAACTGGGTCTCACCGGTGAAGTTGACCGAGTAGCGCAGCCAGTCGCCGTTGGAGATGTAGGCGACGTTCTGGCCGCCGCCGGAGTCGGTCGTGGTCTCCAGCTGGGTGCCCTGCTGGGCGTTGTACGACTCGGCCTGGATCACGCCGCCGGTCGGGGGCGGCGATGACGGGGGCGGGGTCGTGCCGGCGCCGCTCTGCCAGACGGCGACGTAGTCGACGACCATGGGCCGGCCGCTGACGGTGGCGGAGGTGGGGGTGCCGAACCCGGCGACGCCGTTCGGGAAGCCGCCGCCCATCGCCACGTTGAGCAGCAGGAAGTAGCCCGCGTGGCTGGTCATGTTGTTCCAGGTCGTGGCGTCGAACTGGTTCTGGCTGAGGGTGTGGTAGTTGACGCCGTCGACGTACCAGCGGAACTGGTTCGGGGTGATCGAGCGGTCCCACTCGAAGCGGTAGGTGTGGAAGGCCGACTGGCACGACGATCCGGGGCAGGCGCGGGCGGCGCCGAGCCCGTTGGTCTCGTTGCAGGGGCCGCCCGGGGAGACGCCGCAGTGGAGCACGGCCCAGACCTGGTTGATCCCGTTGACGTTCTCCATGATGTCGAACTCGCCGATGCCGGGCCAGTTCCAGTAGTTGCCCCGGTAGGGCGCGCCGAGGGCCCAGAAGGCGGGCCAGTAGCCGAGCGCCGCGTTGCCGGTCACGTTGGGCATCTGGATCCGGCCCTCGATGCGCAGGATGCGGCCGGAGGCGGGCTTGAAGTCGGCGCGGCGGCTCTCGATGCGGGCGGAGGTCCAGTTCTGGCCGCTGCCGATCGGGGTGATGCGCAGGTTTCCGCTGCCGTCGAGGCTGAGGTTGCTCGTGCTGGACGTGTAGTTCTGGATCTCTCCGGTGCCCCAGTTGGCGGGACCGCCGGGGTAGCCGTGGCCGGTGTCGATGATCCAGTTGGTGGACGAGGGCAGCGTGCCAGCCGAGCCGTTGAAGTCGTCGGACCAGACGAGGGTCCAGCCGGAGGGGGTCGCCGGGACGGCGGCATGGGCGACGCCGATGCACACGACCGGGACCAGCAACGCGGCGATCCACCCGATCAGAGAGCGTTTGCCGACTCGTAAGGTTGCCATCGGAACCTTTCGGGACGTGGGAAGTCGCAGAATGCCGTTACTGTGCGCCCGGCTTCACACGTCGTCAAGGCCCAAGGTGAAGGTTTTAGAGAGCGCTCTCCACGTTCGGGGTCTGAACACGCGCGAGGGCTCCGAGTACTCCGGCGCGCTCTCCCAGTTCACCCTTCACCACATTGACCGCGCGGGCCGCGCTCGGGATGGCCAGCCGGCCGACCACGGTCATGATCGGCTCGATCAGCAGCGGACCGGCCTCGGCCAGCGCCCCGCCGATCACCACCAGGCCCGGGTTGAGGATGTTGCACAGGCTCGCCACCGCGACCCCGAGGTGCCGGCCCGCGTCGGCGATCACGCGGCGGCAGCCGATGTCGCCGCCGTGCGCCAGCTCGACCAGCCGCGACACCGTGACCGGCCCGTGGGTGGGCCGGACCAGGTCGATCAGCTGCTGGCCGCCGGCCAGCGTCTCCAGGCAGCCGCGGTTGCCGCACCGGCACAACCGGCCGTTCTCGTCGATGGTGATGTGGCCGAGCTCCCCGGCCGTCCCGGTGGCGCCCCGGTAGAGCAGCCCGTTGATCAGGATGCTCGCCCCGACCCCCGTGCCGATCTTCATGTACGCCACCTCGCGCCGCCCCTTGGCCGCCCCCCACGTGGCCTCGGCGAGCGCCCCGAGGTTGGCGTCGTTGTCGACCACGACCGGCACGCCGAGACGTCGTCCCAGCTCAGCGGCGGGATCGACGCCGGCCCAGCCCGGCAGTATGGTGCTCGACCCCATGATCCCCGTCTCCGGGTCGATCGGGCCGGGTAAACCGAGCCCCACGGCCTTGATCTCGGCACGGCTCACGCCCGCCCGTCCCAGCAGCCCGATGATCAGGCGTTCGGCCGCCGCCAGGCCCTCGGGGGCGCGAGCCCCGACGTCGAACGGCATCGCCTCCTCGGCCAGCACGCGGTGGGACCGCTCGGCCAGCGCCACCCGCAGGTGCGAGTGCCCGAAGTCGACGCCGACCACGAGCCCGGTCTCGCGGGCCGGGGAGATGAGGTGGCGACGCCCGCCGGCCTGGGAGATCTCCACCAGCCCCGCGTCGCGCAGCTCCCTGACGATGGTCGAGACGGTGGCCGGGGACAGGCCCGTCTGACGGGCCAGCTGAGCCTGGGTGAGGGCGCCGGACTTACGCACCGTTTCCGTGATCAGGCGGCGGTTGGTCTCCCGCAGGGCCGTCAAGGAGTTGGCCATCGAACGATCTCCCTTGTTCAGGGATTGAACGTACACCTCTTGACGTTCCAGTGGAACGGGTGTTTTCTGAACAGAGAGCGCTCTCAGTCGGTGGAAAGGGGCAGATATGGCCCCCCGTACGTTCAAGGTCATCATGGATGGAGAGGGGAACTACTCCCTCTGTCCCGCCGATCGCGAGCCCCCCGACGGGTGGGTCGCGACCGGCGTCGACGGCGTGTTCCAGGAGAACCTCGACCACGTGGCCGCGCTCTGGGGCATCGACGGCAAGATCGTCTGACGTCCTCCGCGTTCGCCGCGATATGGTCCGGCCGTGGCCTCTGTCCGAGTCGAGCTTCCGATCTCCGCTTCGCCCGATCACACCTGGAATGTCATCCGGGACGTCGGCGCCGTCCACGAACGCCTGCTGCCCGGCCGGGTCGCCGGCACGAGTATCGAGAACGGCCGCCGTTTCCTGACCTTCCCCGACGGCAACGTGGTCGAGGAGCTGATCGTCGCCCTCGACGACCAAACCCGCCGCTTCGCCTACGCGGTCGTCGCCGGTGCCCGCCCGCCCCTGGAGCACCACCACGCGTCGTTCGAGGTGACGCCGGACGGCACCCTCGTCTGGACGGCCGACTTCCTGCCCGACACCGCCGCCGGCGAGGTCCGCATCCGGATGGAACGCGGCCTGGCCGAGATGGCGGCCGCCATCGAGAAGGCCGCCATCGAGAGCTCTAAGCCGACTCCCTGACCACGAGTTCGGTCGGCAGGATCACCGACGACTCCCCCGGGTTCAGCAGCAGCCGCACCAGCTCCCGGCCCATGCGCATGGTGGGCTGCCGGATCGTCGTCAGCGGCGGGTCGGCGTAGGGCGCGGCCGGGACGTCGTCGTAGCCGATCACGGCCACGTCGTCGGGCACCCGGCGGCCCGCCTTCCGCAACGCCCGGAGCGCGCCGAGCGCCATCATGTCGGAGGCCGCGAACACCGCGTCGAGGCCCGGGTCGTCGTCGAGCAGCTGGGTCATGCCCTCGTAGCCGCTGTCGCGGGTGAAGTCGCCGATCGCGATGATCGAGCGCCGGCCCGAGTCGCGCAGCGCGTTCCGGTAGCCGGTCAGCCGGTCGATGCCGGCGACCATGTCGGGCGGCCCGGCGACGGTGGCGATCCGGCGGCGGCCCGCCTCCAGCAGGCGCCGGACCGCCGACTCCGCGCCCCCGACGTTGTCGATGTCGACGTACGGGAGAGAGGACCCCGTCAGGGGCCGCCCGCTGCACACCACCGGGATGCCCCGGCGGGCCAGCGCGGCGGGCAGCGGGTCGGCGCCGTGCATCGAGGCGACGATCACCCCGTCGACGTGGCCCGAGGTCGTGTAGCGCTCGACCCGCTCGTGGCCGCGCGTCGACCCGGCCAGCATCAGCACGACCTGCTTGTCGGCGGCGTCGGCCTCCGCCGAGACGCCGCGGATGATGCCGGCGAAGGTCGGGTCGTCGGAGAAGACCCGGACCGGCGGCTCGGAGAAGACCAGCGCGATCGAGTCGGCCCGCTGCGTCACCAGCGACCGGGCGGCCTGGTTGGGCACGTAGCCGAGCTCCTCGACGGCCCGCTGGACCGCCACGCGGATGTGCTCGGCCACCGTCGTCGAGCCGTTGACGACGCGGGAGACCGTCGCGCGGGACACGCCCGCGCGGGCGGCCACCTTCTCCAGAGTGGGCCGGCTCACGCCAGGCCGTTCCGGCGGATCACCTCGGAGTACCACTTGGCGCTGTCCTTCGGCACCCGCTCCTGGGTGGCGTAGTCGATGTAGACCAGGCCGAAGCGCTTGTCGTAGCCGAAGGCCCACTCGTAGTTGTCGAGGAAGCTCCAGACCAGGTATCCGCGCAGGTCCACCCCGGCCTCGATGGCGGCGTGGGCGGCGCGGAAGTGGGCGTCGAGGAATTCGACGCGCCGCCTGTCGTCGACTCGGCCCCCGATGAGCGTGTCGTCGAAGGCGGCGCCGTTCTCGGTGATCATGAGCGGCACGTCGGGGTAGTCGCGGGACAGGCTCACCAGCAGTTCGGTGAGGCCCGCGGCCTCGATGGGCCAGCCCATGGCGGTCTTCGGACCGTCGGGCACGGGGAACCCGATGCCCTCGCTGCCCGGGAAGACCGGGTTGGCGGGCTCGCCGGGGCGGGGCTCGGTGAAGGTCGGGTTGTAGTAGTTGACGCCGAGCAGGTCGATCGGCTGGCTGATCACTTCGAGGTCGCCGTCGCGCACGAACGACCAGTCGGTGAAGCGGGCGGCGCGGGCCACCACGTCGGCCGGGTAGACGCCGCGCAGGACCGGGTCGAGGAAGATCCGGTTCATGATGCCGTCGGGCACCGCCACGGCGTCGGGGTCGGCGCCCCTCATCGGCGAGAGCGCGTGGGTGATGCTGATCTGCTTGGCGCCGAGGGCGCGCAGTTCCCGGGTGGCGAGCCCGTGGCCCAGGAGCAGGTGGTGGGCCGCCGCGAAGGAGGCGCCGACGTCGGTGCGGCCGGGGGCGTGGATGCCGGCGGCGTAGCCGAGGAAGGCCGAGCACCACGGCTCGTTCAGGGTCGTCCAGTGCTCGACGCGGTCGCCGAGGCGGCGGAAGACGGCGGCCGAGTACTCGGCGAACCGCTCGGCGGTGTCGCGGCTGGTCCAGCCGCCCCGGTCTTCGAGGGCCTGCGGCAGGTCCCAGTGGTAGAGGGTGACGAACGGGGTGATGCCGGCCTCGTGGAGGTCGTCGACGAGGCGGTCGTAGAAGTCGAGGCCGTGCGGGTTGGCCGGGCCGCTGCCGCTGGGCTGGATGCGCGGCCAGGCGACCGAGAAGCGGTAGGCCGACATGCCGAGCGAGGCCATCAGCGCGACGTCGTCGCGGTGGCGGTGGTAGTGGTCGCACGCGACCTCGCCGGTGTGACCCTGGAAGACCTTGCCCGGGATGGCGCTGAAGGTGTCCCAGATGCTCGGGCCGCGTCCCCCCTCGCGGGTGGCCCCTTCGATCTGGTAGGCGGCGGTCGCCGTGCCCCACACGAACCCTTGCGGGAATTCCAGGACCTCTGCCCCCCTGGCCAGATCCGCCGACACGGTCATGCTCCGCCCCCACCCAACCGGCTCTCCTTGTGAGAGCGCTCTCAGCCAGCATCCCGGCAAGGCGGTCTCCATGTCAACGCGGGACCGTGGTCACACGCTCTTCCGGTGACGGGTGAGGCCCTGTTGACACAAGCTTCACCCTCCGTCAGTGTTCCACACCTGAGAGCGCTCTCTATCATGGCTCCGGCAGGCGGGCCGGACACCGGCCGCGACCGGGCCCGCCGGCCCGCGCCGGCGCGCACACCCGCGCTCCACGGCCGACCGCCGTGGACTAATGCGGCCTATTTGTTGATACATGCGGAAAAACCCTTACAGGGGTGTGGTGACCGAATCGGAACACAACCGTGGTCGCGCTCCCACCACCGTCCCCATAACGTGTCCTGCGTTGGTGCTTAGAGCGCTCAATGCCGGGAATGTGACGGTCGGCCCCCCGCCCGCCACCGGCTGCGACGTCACCAGAGAGCGCTCTCCACGATAACGGAACCGTCCAATTCACAATGCGGTAACCGTAATCTCACATGGATTGACACGCCGTCGTAACCGGGGTGAAGCTTCCGGAACCGCTCTCTGATGAGAGTTCATGGAAGAACTTTGGAGGAAGGGTCCATGTCGCTCCTCTCACGACCCGCCCGTTTGTCCGCCATCGCGGCAAGTTTGGGCTTGGCACTCGTGGCCACCGGCTGCGGCAACTCCGGCGGCGACTCCGCGGCACCGGCGGCCAGCGCCGGCGGCGGCGAAGCGGCGTCCGCCGAATGCGCCCCGTTCACGGAATACGGCAAGTTCGACGGCACGACGGTGAGCATCTACTCCCCGATCCGCGACGCGGAGGCCGACCTGTTCGAGCAGGCCTGGAAGCCCTTCGCCGACTGCACCGGCATCAAGATCACCTATGAGGGCACCGGCGAGTTCGAGGCCCAGATCCAGGTGCGCGCCGACGCCGGCAACCCGCCGGACATCGCGTTCTTCCCGCAGCCCGGTCTCCTTGAGCGCTTCGCCAAGGCCGGCAAGCTGAAGCCCGCCTCCGAGAAGGTCAAGGGCCTGGCCAACGAGAACTGGTCGCCCGACTGGGTCAAGTACGGCACCGTCGACGACGTCTTCTACGGCGCCCCGCTGGGCGCCAGCGTGAAGTCGTTCGTCTGGTACTCCCCGTCGATGTTCGCCGAGAAGGGCTGGACCGTCCCCACCACGTGGGCCGACCTGATGACCCTGACCGAGACCATCGCCGCCTCCGGCATCAAGCCGTGGTGCGCCGGCATCGAGTCGGGCGACGCCACCGGCTGGCCCGCCACCGACTGGATCGAGGACGTCGTCCTCCGTGACCTCGGCCCCGAGGGCTACGACCAGTGGGTCTCCCACGACCTGCCCTTCAACGACCCCAAGATGGTCTCCGCCGTCGACAAGGTCGGCGCGATCCTGAAGAACGAGAAGTACGTCAACGGCGGCTACGGCCCCGTGAAGTCGATCGCCGCCACCGCCTTCCAGGAGGGCGGCGTGCCGATCACCGAGGGCCAGTGCGCCCTGCACCGCCAGGCGTCCTTCTACGCCAACTTCTGGCCCGAGGGCACCAAGGTGGCCGAGGACGGCGACGTCTTCGCCTTCTACCTGCCCGGCAACGACGCCAGCAGCAAGCCGGTGCTCGGCGCCGGCGAGTTCGTGGCCGCGTTCGCCGACCGTCCCGAGGTCCAGGCCGTGCAGGCCTACCTCGCCGGCGGCGACTTCCCGAACCGCCGCATGGCGCTCGGCACCTACGTCTCGGCCAACAAGAAGGTCGACGTCAGCAAGGCCGCGAACCCGATCGACAAGTTGTCGATGGAGATGCTGCAGGACCCGAGCACGGTCTTCCGCTTCGACGGCTCCGACCTGATGCCGGCCGCCGTGGGCGCGGGCACCTTCTGGAAGGGCATGACCGACTGGATCAACGGCAAGGACACGAAGTCGACCCTCGACTTCATCGAGGCCTCCTGGCCGAAGAACTGATCTAGGGACCGCTGCCCGGTCCCGGAGCCACGAGCTCCGGGGCCGGGCACATCCGCACCCGGGAGACCTCCCCCATGGACTTCTTCTTCGATTTCGCCGCAGAGGCGCCCAAACTCATCCAGCTTCTGATCGGCGTCGTCGCGTTCCTGGCCTTCGTCGGCCTGATGCTCCTGCTGCTCGACCGCGCCCCGATGAAGGAACGGTCGTGGGGGCACTCGCTCCTGCTGCTCGGTCCCGCGCTGGTGCTGCTCGCGATCGGCCTGGTGGTGCCCGGCATCCGGACCACCCTGTTGTCGTTCATGAGCGGTGACAGCAGTCAGTTCGTCGGCCTGGACAACTACGCCTGGATGTTCACCCAGCCCGAAGCGCTCACGGTCCTGCGCAACACCCTGATCTGGGTGCTGCTGGTGCCGCTTCTGGTGACGGCCATCGGCCTCGTGTACGCCGTCGTGGTGGACAAGTCCCGCTTCGAGTCGATCGCCAAGTCGCTGGTGTTCCTGCCGATGGCGATCTCCTTCGTCGGCGCGGGCATCATCTGGCGGTTCGTCTACGCCTACCGTCCCGAGGAGGCCGACCAGATCGGCCTGCTCAACCAGTTCGTGGTGTGGCTCGGCGGCGAACCGCAGCAGTGGCTGCAGAGCGCCCCGACGAACACCCTGTTCCTGATCATCGTCATGGTGTGGATCCAGGCCGGCTTCGCCACCGTGGTCCTGTCGGCCGCGATCAAGGGCATCCCGGCCGAGATCGTCGAGGCCGCCCGCCTCGACGGCGCGACCCCGCTCCAGATGTTCTTCCGGGTCACCCTCCCCTCGATCCGCCCGGCGCTCGTGGTGGTGCTGGTGACCCAGTCGATCGGCACGCTGAAGCTGTTCGACATCGTCCGCACGATGACCGGCGGCCAGTTCGACACCAGCGTCATCGCCAACGAGATGTACAACCAGGCGTTCCGCTACGGCGAGGCGGGCAAGGGCGCGGCGCTGGCCGTGTTCCTCTTCGTGCTCGTCACGCCCATCGTCATCTACCAGATCCGCTCGCTGCGGCAGCGCCGGGAGGCATGAGCATGACCACCATCGCCCCCGGCGTCGCCAAGACGGCCCAGCCCAGGACGGCGGCCGGACGGGTCCGCAAGCGGCTCTCCGGCCGCGTCGCGAGCCTGGTCGCGGTCGTCATCGCGCTGCTGTGGACCACGCCGACGTTCGGCCTGTTCCTGTCGTCGTTCCGGCCGGAGGACGACATCAAGCAGACCGGCTGGTGGACGTTCTTCAGCAACCCGCAGCTCACCCTGGAGAACTACCGGGAGGTGCTGTTCGGCAGCTCGTCGTCGTCGGGCCGCCTGGCGTCGTTCCTGATCAACTCGATCGTGATCACGATCCCGTCGGTGCTGTTCCCGCTGGCGCTGGCCACCTTCGCGGCCTACGCGCTGTCGTGGACGCGGTTCCGCGGCCGCGACTGGGTCTACATCGGCATCTTCGCCCTCCAGGTCGTGCCGCTGCAGATGGCCCTGGTGCCGCTGCTGTCGTTCTTCTCGCAGGGCGTGGAGGTGTTCGGCATCACCCTGATGCCGGCCTGGAACCTCGAAGGCTCGGCGCAGTTCGTCCAGGTCTGGTTCGCCCACACCTGTTTCGCGCTGCCGCTGGGCGTCTTCCTGATCCACAACTTCATGTCGGAACTGCCCGGCGAACTCATGGAGGCGGCCCGCGTCGACGGCGCCACCCACGGCACGATCCTGCGCAAGGTCGTGCTGCCGCTGGTGGCCCCCGCGCTGGCGGCGTTCGGCATCTTCCAGTTCCTGTGGGTGTGGAACGACCTGCTGGTCGCGCTGATCTTCTCGGGCGGCACCGCCGAAACCGCCCCGATGACGGTACGGCTGGCGCAGATGGCCGGGACCAGAGGAAACGAGTGGCAACGCCTGACCTCGGGCGCGTTCGTCTCCATGATCATCCCGTTGATCGTGTTCCTGTCGATGCAGCGTTACTTCGTTCGCGGCCTGCTGGCCGGAAGTGTGAAGGGCTAGGGGCCGATATCGTTATCGTCCGCAACCCGAGCCCCGTGGGAGGGACCCGTCGATGAAGCGCCCCACCTTGGAGGCCGTCGCCGCTCGTGCCGGGGTTTCCCGGGCGACCGTCTCCAGGGTCGTCAACGGCCAGTCCACCGTCGGTCCCGAGATCCGCGACGTGGTGCTGCGCGCCGTCCGTGAGCTGGGCTACGTGCCCAACTCGGCGGCGCGCAGCCTCGTCACCCAGCGCACCGACTCGATCGCCCTGGTGGTGTCGGAGCCGACGACGCGGGTGTTCTCCGACGACCCCATGTTCTCCACCGTCATCCGCTCGGCCAGCGTCGAGCTGGAGGCGGCCGACAAGCAGGTCGTGCTGATGCTGAGCGGCTCGGCCCAGTCCCACGCCCGTGTGGAGCGCTACATCGCCAGCGGCCACGTCGACGGCGTCATGCTGATCTCGATGCACGGCGCCGACCCGCTGCCCGCCGCGATCACCCGCATGGGCGTGCCGGCGGTCTCCTACGGCCGTCCGGCCGTGCCGGTGGCCCTGCCCTACGTCGACAACGACAACGTCGGCGGGGCCGAGAAGGCCGTCAAGCACCTGCTCGAACGCGGCCGCCGCCGCATCGCCACGATCGCCGGCCCGCAGGACATGATCGGCGGGCAGGACCGGCTGACCGGCTACCGCAACGCGCTGCGCGACAGCGACCGCCGCTCGATCGTCGCGGTCGGCGACTTCACCCGGGAGTCGGGCGCGATCGCGATGCGCCAGCTCCTCGAAGACGACCCGCAGCTCGACGCGGTCTTCATCGCCAACGACCTGATGGCGATCGGCGCGATGCAGGCCCTGCGCCAGGCGGGCCGCAGCGTGCCCGGCGACGTCGCGATCGTCGGCTTCGACGACATCGAGGCGGCCCGCTACACCGACCCGCCGCTCACGACGGTCCGCCACCCGATCATCGAACAGGCCGCGGCGATGGTGAAGCTGCTGCTCAGCCTGCTGGAGCGGGGCGAGACGGCGGCCGACCCGGTGATCCTCGAAACGGAACTGGTGGTCCGCGAGTCAGCCTGAGAGGGCTCCGTCGATCCGGCTGAGGACCTTCCGGCTGACCAGGCCGTAGGCGAAGAAGTCGACCCCGGCCGCCCCGGCCGCCTTGGCGGCCCTGATCTTGGCGGCCAGGCGCTCGGTCGAGTCGACGTCCCGGCGGCGTTCGCCCCAGCCCTCGATGTCGGGCATGCCCGGCCGCAACACCGCGCGCAGTTCGCGGTCCTTGCCGACCGAGCGCGAGTAGGCCGCCAGGTCGTCGGCGATCCGGGTCGCGTCGCGGGCGAAGGCGAGCACCGCGAACGACGGGACCAGGTCGCCGAGCGCCACCAGGTCGACGCCGATCTGCCAGGCGTCGTGGGCGGCCAGGCCGGCCGTGGGCAGGCCGTCGGCGGCCCCCTTCAGCGCGCCGGTCGCGTCGGTGAAGGTGAGCTGGGAGCCCTCCTCGGTGACCGCCGCCGAGACCTCGGCGACCAGCGAGGTCACCGTCTCGGAGCGGGCCCGCGCGTAGGCGACCACTTCGGGGCCGGCGTAGGCGGTCAGCGCCGCCCGGGTGACCTGGCCCTGGGCGGGCGGGTCGCCGTCGAGCACGCCGCCGACGATCCGGGCGCACTCCTCGCGGGCCACCTCGGCGTTCACCCCGAGCTGGGTCGCCCGCAACAGGCAGTGGTGGCAGAAGCACAGGCCCAGCAGGAAGGCGTCCATGGGGCCAAGGGGGATGTAGGAGCGGTCGGCCTCGAACGCGGCGAAGTGCAGCGAGTCGGCCACGACGCGGTCGACGCCCTGGCGGGCCACCGCCCTGGCCAGGCCCACCGCGTAGGCGCGGACGTCGGGGTTGGCCGGGCACAGGTCGGCGGGGGCGCCGCGGTCGCCGAAGCAGTTGCGGACCGTCACCTCGGGGTGGGCCGCCCCGAGGGTGGGGTTGCGCAGGAAGACCGCCCAGCCGTGGAACGCCAGGCCGCGCACCCGGCAGGCGGCCCGCAGGTCGTCGAGGATCTTGTCGTCGGCGCCGGGCTGGAGCGGCGGCGAGAGGCGTGCGAACAGGTCGGGCGGCGGCGGGAAGTGCACGCCGTCGTGCCGGAGGGTGATCCGGCTGGAGCCGTGGGGGGTGACGTCGGCGATCTGGTGGACGGCGGCGGCCACGGTCACCCCGGCCACGCCGAGGTCCGTGATCCGGTCGAGCACCACGTCGACGCCCTCGTCGCGCAGGTCCTCGACGAAGACGTACACCGAAGAATCCACTAACGCCCCTTGTAGGCCACGAAGTCGATTTCCACCAGGATGTTCATGAGCTGCGATCCTACGGTGGTCCTGACCGGATAGGGCGGGGTGAAGTAGGACTTGTACACCTCGTTGTAGGCGGCGAAGTCCTCCTTCAGGTTCTGCAGGTGCACCGTCGACTTGATCACGTCGTCGAAGGTCAGGCCGTGGACGGCGAGCACCGCGCCCAAATTCTTCATGGTCCGGTGGGTCTGCTCCGCCACGTCGGCGCCGACGATCTCGCCGGTCTCCGGGTCGAGCGGCCCCATGCCCGAGGTGTAGACGAAGTCGCCGACCACGAGCCCCTGCGAGTAGGCGCCGACGGGGGCGGCGCCGTCGGTGGTGCGGATCTCTTCCTTCAAAGTCACTCCTAGAAGTACGTGGTGAGCAGGTCGACCACGATGTGTTGGTCGTCGACGACGGGGATGACCCGCCACTTGTCGAAGGCGGTGCAGGGGTGGGAGACGCTGAACCCGAGCACGTCTCCCGGCCCGACCGTGTTCCCGGGATCGCTGACGTAGGTGTGCTGGTCTTGGATCGACCTGGTCTCCAGCCCTGCCGGGGCGATCGGCAGGTCGAGATCGTGGGAGATGTCGCGCTTTCCGAGACCCACGATGGCCAGGCCGGGTTCGGGGGTGGAGATCACCTGGCCGTACACCATGAGAGCGGGCTTCAGCCGGTGGGCGAAGGGGCTCATGCGGGCGTAGAAGCCGTCGTCGTGGGCGATGTAGGCGCCGGGGCGGATGATGACCTGGGCGTCCATGCCCGCCAGCTCGTCGGTGACCAGGTCGAAGTGGGAACTGCCGCCGGCCGAGACGATCGGGGCGCCGAGCTCCTCCGCGAGCCTCCGCAGGTCCTTCAGATAGGCCTGCACACCGTCACGATCGGGCTGGGTGCCCTCGTAGCCGGAGACGCCCGCGAACTCGACCCCGTTGGTGGCGTCGATGAGCGCTTTGAGCGCTTTCGCCTCTTCGATGGTCCGGCAGCCGGTCCGGCCGCCGGGATGCCCCAGTTCGACCAGGAGGCGGAAGCCCTTCCCGGCGAGGAGATACACCCCGCGCGGAGAGTCGACGTAGACGAGCAGCTCGTCGAAGTCCTGTCGCGCCATCCACTCGATCGCGCGGGTGTCGTAGATCTCGTTGGCCAGCAGGACCCGTTCGACCCCGAGGTTCCGGTAGACCATGACCTGGCTCGCGGTCGCGGCCGTCAGGCCCCAGGCGCCCGCGTCGAGCTGCTTGGCGAACAGCTGCGGCGACATGGTCGTCTTGCCGTGCGGGGCATGGAGAAGACCGTTCTCCTGTACGTATTCCGCGAGCACCCGCACGTTGTGGTCGAGGGCGCTCTCGCGGGCGACCATCAGCGGCCACGTGAACGGGCCGTCGAACAGGCTGTGCCGCGCGGCCAGGAACTCCTCCGCCGTGACCGGCTCCGGCTGGACGAATCCCCGTGTGCGCCAGTCGATGGTCATGCCGGAAATGAGCACTCGTGGATCGTATAGGAGACTACGCCGGTCGCAGGGCCCGGCCGGGTCGGGCTGTGGTCATTCGTCCGTCTTTCAGAACCCGCTCCCCGTTGATCCACACGTCGTCGACCCCTTGGGCGAGTTCGCGGGGGCGGGCGTAGGTGGCCCTGTCGGCGACCTTCGCCGGGTCGACGAGGATGAGGTCGGCGGCCTGGCCGGGGCGGACCAGCCCCCGGTCGAACAGCCGGAACCGGCGGGCGGGATGCGCGGCCAGATGCGAGGCGGCCTCCGCCCAGCTCAGATCCGCCTTCTCCCGCACGTGGTGGCCGAGGAAGCGGGCGAACGCGCCGTAGGCGCGCGGGTGGGGATGGCCGCCGACGTGCAGGCCGTCGGACCCGCCGGTGTGGGCGGGGTGGCGCAGGACGCGGCGGACCGACTCCTCGCCTTCGGGACCCTCGTCGGGGCGGGCGCTGACGCAGCCGGCTTCGAGGTCGGTCTCGATGAGGAGGCGGCGGGCGAACCCGGCCGGCGACTCGTCGTTCCTGGCGGCGGCTTCGGGGATGGTGAGGCCTTCGGACCATTCGAGGCCGGGGGCGTGGGCGATGGTGAGGCGCTCCCAGGCGTAGTCGAGGTCGAGGTGCTCGATCATCGGCAGGGCCGCGGCCGGGTCGGCCGCCGGCACGTGCCGCGGCAACACGATCATCGCCAGGATCGTGCTGCCGCGCAGGTAGGGGTAGGTGTCGAAGGTGGTGTCGCCGTCCAGCAGCGGCAGCAGCACGTCGGCCGGGCCGTGGAAGTGGGAGACGTGCAGCGGGACGCCGGCCCTCCGGGTGACGGCCAGCGCCTCCTTCATCCCCACGGGCGCCGACTGGCCGTAGCCGCGCATGTGGGTGACGTACGGAAGACCCTGGAGAGGCGCGCACAGGGCGGCGAGTTCGGTGACGTCGGCGTAGCGGCCGGGCACGTATTCGAGGCCGGTCGACAGGCCCGCCGCGCCCTCTTCGAGCCCTTTCTCCACGATCGAGCGCATCGTGTGGAGTTCGTCCGCGGAAGCGGTGGTCTGAGCGGGACCGAGCACGTCGTAGCGGATCGTTCCGTGTGGCAGCAGGAACACGCTGTTCAGGGCGGCCCTGTCGTGGCTCGCCCTGATCTCGGCCACCGACAGCGGTCCGTCGCCCGGGAAGCCGCCGTTGATGGCGGCGAAGTAGCGGGTGGCGTAGTCGAACGCGGCCCTGGTGGTGGTCGGGGCGAACGAGAGCCCGTCCTGTCCCAGCACGACCGTGGTGACGCCCTGGCGCAGGTTGGCGAGCTGGAAGCCCGCGTCGTGGACCAGCGCGTCACCGTGGGAGTGACAGTCGACCATCCCCGGCAGGACGAGCCGGCCGGTGGCGTCGACGGCGTCGTGGTGCGGCAGCCGCCCGACCGCTGCGATCTTCCCGTCCGAGATCCCGACGTCGGCGCGGAACGGCGGGGCGCCGGTCCCGTCGACGACCCGGCCGTTCGCGATCACCACGTCGAAGGTCACCTGATCAGTATGCGGACCGGTACTTCTCCTCGCACGTCACCGACGGGTCGACCGGGTGCGCCGCGAGGATCTCGGCCGCCTTCCTGCGGGACAGGTTCCAGCCGTTCCACGGGTCGGGGAAGCGCAGGTCCTGGACCGCGATCACGTCCCGCAACACGCAGCTCCTGATCGGCTCGGGCAGCCGGTCGAGGCCGGGGATGGCGTCCGCGCTCAGCCGGCCCAGGTAGTGGGCGTCGAGGCGGTCGACGCCGCGTATCGACACCTGGGTCTCGGCCACCTGGGCGTCGGGGTTCCAGACGGCGAAGACCGTCAGCGACACCGCCGTGAGCAGGACCAGCGCCTTCGGCAACCACGCCCGCCGCTTGACCAGCCCGCCGACCAGCACCAGCACGAACACCGCGGCGACCCACCAGATCGTCGCGCCCACCGAGGCGCGCAGCCGGGTGAAGCCGTAGGCGGCGGTGTAGAGGCCGAGCCGGTGCAGCGCCGAGGCCAGGATGACCAGGGTCAGCGCGCAGAGCAGCCCCAGCAGGGTCGCCATGACCCACCGGTCCCCCTTGATCATCAGGCCGCAGAAGGCCACGATGAACAGCACGAACACGCTGACGGTGATCAGCTCGAAGAAGCCCGACCGGGCGTACTCGGCGAAGGTCAGCCCGGCCGTCTCCAGCACCCGGCGGCTGCCGCCGAACAACACCGAGATCTGCACCCCGACGAAGGCCGCGAACAGCAGGTTCACGCCGACCAGCGGGATGATCCAGAGGGTCCGGGCCAGATTGAGCGGCGCGTAGTCGACGCGGGGTTCGGCCACCGGCCGCAGCGCGACCAGGATCGCGGCGGCGGCCAGCACCCCGAAGACGAGGAACAGGAAGATCCGCACCGGCAACGACCCGGCCCAGGCGGGCGCCGACAACAACTCGCGGGCGAACGAGGAGAAGACCGCGTCGGCCGAAACGAACAGCACCCCGAAGACCGCCAGCAGGATCGCGGTGATGCCCAGCGACACCAGGACGGGCAGCAGACTGCGCCGCTTGAGGACCTTGCGCACCGGCCCGCCGAGGAACCACGGCACCGGGAACACCGCCAGCCCGACCGACAACAACCCCCTGACCACTCCGGCCCAGCCCCGCCCGCCCGACACCGCCAGCGAGGCGACCGCGAACGCGGCCAGCAGCGAGAGCCCGACCAGCCAGTCGGCGTCCCGGAACAGCGCCACCGACACCAGCCCGTAGGCGGCGACGGAGTAGGCGACACTCCAGGCGTTGACGCGATGCCGGAGGGCGGGCGCCACCGCCAGCGTGAGCGCGACGGCGGTCAGCACCACCCCGATGCCGGTCGGCGCGTAGGGGAAACAGACGGCCGCGACGAGCCCCACCCCCATGGCCGCCGGGAGCACCCAGGTGGGCGTGTCGGGCAGGGCGGGCCGGGGAAACAGCGGAGGCGGCGTGTACGCGTCGAACTGCCCGCCCTGCTGCTCGGACGACCCAACCCGGCCGCCCAGCGACGCGCCGACGGCGATGCCGACGCAGACGAACACCAGGAACGCACCGGCGGCCTGGATCTCGGTGTTCGGCCCGGTCCCGAAGAACACGGCCGCGACCGTGCCCCCGAGCAACCCGGCGAGCGCCCCGAGGATCCCCCCGACGATGGCCCCGCCGAGGGACCGGGCGGGGGACGGTTCGTCGAGCATGCGCTGACGGGGGGCCGTGGGAGGGGGCCCGCCGGGGGTGGTCTGTCCACGTGGCACGGGCTGACGGGGGTCGGTGGAGACCACGACGGGGTGCGGCGCGGTGACGGCGGTACGGACGGAACCGACGGCCGGGGGTTGACCGGAACCGGCCTCGCCGACGAGCGCCCCGGAGCCGGCCGAGGCGCTTGCCGCATGTGCGGGGACGGCCGACGAGACGAGCGCCCCGGAGTCGGCCGAAGCTGTCGCCGCATGCGCTTGGACAGCCGGGGTGACGGGCGACCCGAAGTCGGCCGAAGCCGCCGCATGCGCCGGAACGGCCGGGGTGTCAGGCGACCCCGAATCGGCCGAGGCCGACGCGGCCCGCGCGGGGGCAGCCGGCGAGCCGAGCGCTCCAGTATCGGCCGAGGTCGGTGCCGCATGCGCAGTGACGGCCGAGGTGGCGAGCGAACCGGAATCAGCCGAGGTCGGTGCCACATGCGCAGGCGCGGCCGGTGAGACGAGCGACCCTGAATCGGCCGACGTCGGTGCCGCATGGTTGGCGAGCGAACCGGAGTCAACCGCAGCCGCTGGCGCATGCGCGGGGGCAGCCGGTGAGACCAGCGGCGTGGTGTCGGCCGGGACTGCTGACGAATGGGTGGCAGCAGCCGCGACGGCCGGGGTGGTGAGGTCGCCCGGCTCCCCTTCGGTCGCGGTCGTCACCGACTGGGGCGTGGCTGCTTCGGGGGTGAGCTTGGGGTCGGCTGACTCTGCCGGCCTCTCGGAACCGTTGGCCGACAACGGCGTCGGCACGGCCCCGGTGTGCGTCTCCACCAGCGGTGGTTCCCCCGAGGTCGGCGCTGCCCTCCACAACAGTCCCCCGGGGGACGCCGGAGCCGGGGGTGTATCCGGCCCAGGCGCGACTCCGGTCTCCGGCGACGGCTGCCCGTCGGCCGATGCCGCCGACGAATCGGGCACCACCTCGGCCGCCGGTGAGACCTGCGCCTCCGCGGTCCGCGGGTTCGGGGCCGTCCGGGCCACCTGGGCGGCGGGCGGCGGGTTGGTCTGGGGCGAATCGGGATTTTTCACGAGACCGGCCTCCGTATCGGTTCGTGAGCGGCGGGTCGCCGGAAGCCGGGCGTGGACCGCCCCCGTGGGGGTCCGGCCCGCGGCGAGGGTTCGTCCGGCCAGGGCGGGGGTCGCTTCCCTGACCGCCTTGGGCAGGGTGACGACCATTCGGCAGCCGGGCCCGTCGGCGACCGCGATGGTTCCCCCGTGGAGTTCGGCGATCTCCTTGGCGATGGCCAGGCCGAGGCCGGCTCCGCCCGCGTCGGCGGCGCGGGCGGCGTCCAGGCGGGAGAAACGTTCGAAGACACGCTGGCGGTCGGCGGGCGGGATGCCGGGGCCCTCGTCGGCGACCTCTATTTCGAGGGTTGCGTCGGACGAGGCGCGGGAGGTCAGGGTGACCGTCCCGCCGGGCGGGCTGTGCCGGACGGCGTTGTCCAGCAGGTTGGCCAGCACCTGGGCCAGCAGCGAGGGGTCGGCCGTCGTCAGGTGGCGGCCGGGGGCGATCTCGGCGACGACCGTCACGTCGTCGCGGCCTAGTGACGCCTCGCGGACGGCCTGTCCGCCGAGGTCGGCCAGGTCGAACTCCTCGGCCTCGATCGGCCGGGCCCCCGAGTCGAGCCGCGACAGGTCGAGGAGTTGCGCCACGAGACGGCCGAGGCGCTGGGTCTGGGCGAGGGCGGTGCCGAGGATCTCGGGTTCCGGCGGGGAGACGCCGTCCACCACGTTCTCCAGCACCGCCTGCACGCCGGTGATCGGGGTGCGCAGCTCGTGGCTGACGTTGGCGACCAGTTCCCGGCGCTGCCGGTCGACCTCGGCCAGGTCGGCGGCCATCGCGTTGAAGGCCCTGGCCAGCTCGCCGACCTCGTCGCGGCTGGTGGCGGTGACGCGGAGGCCGTACGAACCCTTGGCGATGGTCTGCGCGGCGGCGGCCATCTCCCGCAGGGGCTTGGTCATGCCCCGGGCCAGCACCTGCATCATGAGCAGCGCCAGGAACACCGCGAAGGCGATCCGGAGGTCGCGGGGCACGCCCCCGTTGATCCCCACCTCGTTCACCACGAACGCGGTCACCACGGCCCCGACCATGACGATCCCGAGTTTGACCTTGATGCGGCCGAGGAAGTCGAGCGGCCTCATGGGCGCACCAGGGCGTACCCGACCCCATGGACGGTCCGCACCACTTCGGACCCGAGCTTGCGACGCAGCGCCCGCACGTGACTGTCCACGGTGCGGGTCGCCGCCGCCTCGGAGAACCCCCAGATGTCGGCGAGCAGCCGTTCCCGCTCGTAGACCTGTCCGGGACGTTCGGCGAGCCGCCTGAGCAGGTCGAACTCGGTCCGGGTCAGCTGGGCCTCGGCCCCGCGCACGAACACCCGCCGCTCGGCCAGGTTGATCTCGATCTCCCCGACCCGCAGCACCGTCTCCTCGGACGCCAGTTGCGCCGCCCGGTCGACCCGCCGCAGCAGGGCGTGGATACGCGCGACGAGTTCCCGCATGCTGAACGGCTTGGTGATGTAGTCGTCGGCCCCCACGCCCAGCCCGACCAGCACGTCGGTCTCCTCGCCGAGCGCGGTCAGCATGAGCACGGGCACCGGCCGGGCGGCCTGGATGCGACGGCACACCTCCAGTCCGTCCAGACCGGGAAGAAGCCGGTCGAGCACCACCAGGTCGGGTTCGAAGCGCGCGTACGCGACCAACGCCCCTTCGCCGTCGCTCGCGACCCGGACGTCGAACCCTTCTGCCGTCAGCCGGGTCGCGACCGCTTTCGCGATGGTGTCGTCGTCCTCGACGACCAGCACCCGGCGCTGCTGGGGATATGCCATGCAGGCAGCGTAGAGGCCGGACGTGCAGAGCTTTCATGGCTTTTTGTGGAGCTTTCGTGCAGGCGGTTCTGTCGGTGGCGGGGTCTAGCGTGGGCTCGTGATCGACGTTGACGGGTATCTTCGACGGCTCCGGCTGCCCTCGGCGAAGCCGAGTGCAGACGGCCTCTTCGCGCTCCAGCGGGCGCATGTGGAGCGCGTCCCCTATGAGACGTTGCCCATCTGGCTGGGCCGGTCCACGAGCGTGAACCCGGCCGAATCCGCCGAACGGATCGTCTCCGGGCGGGGCGGCTACTGCTTCCACCTGAACGGGGCGCTCTCCGAACTGCTGTCGGCGCTGGGCTACGCGGTGACCCGGCATTTCGGCGGCGTGCAGGGCTCGGCCACCGACCCCGCCGGAGCGCGGGGAAACCACCTCGTGCTGACCGTCGGCGGCCTGCCGACCGAGGAGAACCCGTCAGGTGAGTGGCTGGTCGACGCCGGCCTCGGCGACGCGATCCACTCCCCCCTTCCCCTGATCGAGGGCGTCTACGAGCAGGGCCCGTTCACCTACCGGCTCCGGCCGTCGGAGGCGGAGCCGGGCGGGTGGCGGCTCGACCACGACCCGCGCGGCAGCTTCGTCGGGATGGACTTCCGGAAGGTCCCGACGGAGATGACGGCGTTCGAGTCGGAGCACGTCCGGTTGTCGACGTCGCCGGAGTCGGGGTTCGTGCGGGTGCTGGCGATCCAGCGGCGGGACGCGACGGGGGTGGACTCGTTGCGGGGGCTGGTGCTGACCCGGGTGGGCGACGACTCGACGTCGACGACGCTCGACCGGGAGGGCGACTACTTCGCGGCGTTGGGCGACGTCTTCGGCCTCCACCTGACGAGTGAGGAACGCACAATCTTGTGGCCCCAACTGCAGGAAAGCCACGGGAAGTGGCTCACCACCCAGCAACAATAGTTAGGAGTGCAGTTATAATAATTGCAGTCCTATAGGGGTGGCCGATGATCGACAAACCTTCCGACATGTTCGACCGCGAGTGGGAGTGGGCTCAGCTCTCACAGTTCGTGACCAGCACGGTCGAAAGAGCGACTCTGGGTGTGGTGTCCGGCAGACGACGCCAGGGAAAGACGTTCCTCCTGCAGGCCATGTGCGAGGCGACCGGCGGGTTCTATTACGGAGCCCTGGAAGCGATGCCCAAACATGAAGCACTGCACGAACTCGGGCAAGCGCTCAGACGCTTCACCGGCGCCCCTGCCTCTTACAACTTCCAAAGCTGGGGGGAGGCCATCGACAGCCTGCTCGCACTCGCCACCGAGCGGCCGATCCCCGTCGTGCTCGACGAATTCCCCTATCTCGTGCGCCAGTCAAAGGAACTACCTTCGGTCATCCAGCACGCCTTGGCGCCTCGCCGGGCACAACGACTCTCCTCACGGGCGAGGCTGTTGTTGTGCGGGTCGTCGATCTCGTTCATGGGCGGCTTGCTGGCGGGCCAGGCGCCCTTGCGCGGTCGGGCCGGCCTCGAGCTCATCGTCCCGACTTTCAACTTCCGGGTGGCCGCCGACTACTGGGGATTCCGGGATTACCGGCTGGCGGCAATCGTCTACTTCGTCCTGGGCGGCACCCCCGCCTACCGGGCCGAACACCTCTATGACGACACTCCGCAGAGAGCCGACGAGTTCGACAACTGGGTGATGAGATACGTTCTCAATCCGGCGAACCCGCTCTTCCGTGAAGTCCGCATGCTGCTCGCCGAAGATCCGACGATCTATGAGAGCGGCCTCTACAGCGCGGTTCTGACCGCCGTCGCCGAAGGCAACAACACGAGGGGCGGGATCGCGAGCCGACTTGAACGCAAGGCCACCGACATCTCCCACCAGCTGACGGTCCTGGAAGACGCGGGTCTGCTGGTCACCGACAAAGACGCGTTCCGGCCCGGCCGCTCCTACTACCGGATCACCGAACCGCTGGTCCGGTTCTACTACGCGATCATGCGGCCCAACTGGGCCTCGCTCGAGACCGTGCGTCTGGGCCGCACCGAGGCGATCTGGGGAGCCGCGCGGAAGAACATCTTCCCCAGCCAGGTCGCCGGCCCGGTCTTCGAGCGTATGTGCCGGGTGTGGACGGCCGACATGGCCTCCGACGAGACCCTCGGCGGCATGCCGTCCAAGGTCCTTTCCGGCGTCGTGTACGACTCCTCGACCCGCCAGAGCCACGAGGTCGACCTGGCGGCCTTCAGTTCCGACGGCGAACTCCTCGCGCTGGGCGAGGTGAAGTGGGGAGACGTGATCGGCCTGGGTCAGCTGGCCCGCCTGGAGAAGATCGCCGCCCTCCGTCCGGCCCGGCGGCTGCTGCTGTTCAGCGGCGCGGGGTTCATGCCGCAGCTCGAAGAGGCAGCCCGCGAGAGCAACGGCCGTGTCCAGCTGATCGGTCTCGACCGCCTCTACGAAGGCGACTGAATTCCCCGCAACGTCGCCGCCACCAGCGGCCCCAGCGTCTCCAGGTGGTAGCCGCCCTCCTGCACCGCCACCGTCGGCAACCCCAGCCCGCCGAGCAGCCGCCCGGTCGCGAGATACCCGTCCCGGGTGACGCGCAGCGGGCTCTCCGGGTCGTCGGCGGCGGCGTCCACGCCGAGGGAGACGACCAAAGCCTCGGCTCCGAACCGGGCCGCGGCCTCGCACAACCGGGCCACTCCGGCCAGCCACACCGCGTCTCCCGACTCGGGCGCGACGGGGACGTTCAGGGTCGTCCCGCCGCCGGTCTCGTCGGCGAAGCCGACGTAGTGGGGGAACCAGCCCGCCCCCGGATCGACGTGCACGCTGCCGTAGAAGACGTCGTCCCGCTCCCAGAAGATCGCCTGGGTCCCGTTGCCGTGGTGGGCGTCCACGTCGATGACGGCGACCTTCGCGTATCCCTCCGCACGCAGCGTCTCCGCGGCCACGGCCGCGTTGTTCAGGTAGCACGAGCCGCCGTAACCGTCCCGCGTCGCGTGGTGCCCGGGCGGGCGGCACAACGCGTAGGCCGGGCCCTGGGACACCC
Organism: Herbidospora sakaeratensis; assembly: GCF_001570525.1. Taxonomy (GTDB): domain Bacteria; phylum Actinomycetota; class Actinomycetes; order Streptosporangiales; family Streptosporangiaceae; genus Herbidospora; species Herbidospora sakaeratensis. The sequence continues at coordinate 212,060 of NZ_BBXC01000009.1, read as the reverse complement.
GGCGGGCGGCCGTCCACGCCGCGCTCGCCGCCATCAGCGCCGCCTCCCACGTCCCGGGTCCGACCAGGGTCATCGTGTCGTACGCGTACCGCCCCGCCCGCCCGTGCACCGCCGCCGGCGACCGTCCGGGCAGGCCGCCGAGCATGGCCGCCGTGGGGAACACGTAGGGCACCACCCGGTCCTGCGGGTAACCGCCCGCGACCCACTCCGCGTAGACGTCGCGCAGATGAAGCAGCAGCCCCTCGGCGTGCACCGAGGTCAGCACGGACCATGGCACCGCCGACGCCTCGACCCAGGTCGCGGGCACGGCCGAGCGGATGCGCCGCACCCGTTCGGCCACCTCGGTGCCGGGGGTGCGCAGCCCGATCCAGATCTCCGCCGACGGGTCGTGCAGCAGGGTCGAGGGCGACCAGACGCCGATCACGGGCGGAAGAACCGGTCGAGCACCCGCACGCCGAACTCCAGGGCGCTGACGGGCACCCGTTCGTCCACGCCGTGGAACATCGCGTTGTAGTCGAACCCCTCCGGCAGCGCCAGCGGCGCGAAGCCGTAGGTCACGATGCCCAGCTCGTGAAAGGCCTTGGCGTCGGTGCCGCCGCTCATCACGTACGGGACGGGCAGCGCCTCCGGGTCCTCGGCGACCAGCGAGGCGCAGAGGGCGTCGAAGGTGGGGCCGCCGGGGTCGGCCTCCGGCGCGTCCTCGAAGCAGACGAACTCGCGGCGCACCTTCGGCCCCAGCAGGGAGTCGACGGTGGCCAGGAACTCGTCCCGCGAACCGGGCAGGAAGCGGCCGTCGACCTGCGCCGACGCCGAGCCGGGGATCACGTTGACCTTGTATCCGGCGGCCAGCATCGTCACGTTCGCCGAGTTGCGCAGCACGTGGGCGAACAGCTCCCCCACCTGGCCGAGCCGCCGGGCCTCCCCGTCCAGATCGCACATGTCCAGCTCGACGCCGAGTGCCCGGGAGATCCCGTCGAGCATGCTCACGACCCCGGGGGTGAGCTGGATCGGCCACTCGTACGCCGCCAGCCGCGACATCGCGTGGCACATCTCGGCCACCGCGTTGTCGACCGCGCGCAGCGAGCCGTGCTGGGCGACGCCGTCGGCGGTCAGCCGCATCCACGCCATGCCCTGCTCGCCGACCGCCACGGGGTAGACGCGTTTCCCCTCGTGGACGACGCAGTAGCCGCCGTCCTCGCTGATCGCCTCGCGCACCCCCTCGAACCAGCCGGCGTGCTCCCGGGCCAGGTAGTACGACCCGTACTCCCCGGTCGCCTCCTCGTCGGCCGTGAAGGCGAGCACGACGTCGCGCGCCGGCCGCAGCCCGCGCGCGGCCCAGTCGCGCACGAGGGCGAGGGTCATCGCGCAGGTGCCCTTCATGTCGACCGCGCCGCGTCCCCACACGACCCCGTCGACGATCTCGCCGGAGAACGGGTGGACCGCCCAGTCGCCCGCCACGGCGGGCACCACGTCGAGGTGACCGTGGATGAGGAAGGGGTCGGCGTCGGAGGTGCCGCGCACCCGCGCGACCACGTTCGACCGGCCGCGCGACGACTCCAGGATCGTCGCGTCGACCCCGGCGTCGGAGAGCAGCGTGGCGACGTACTCGGCCGCGCCGCGTTCGCCCCGGCCCCGGTTGTCGCCCTCGTTGGTGGTGTCGATCCTGATCAGATCGGAGCAGATCGTCCCGACGTCGCTCATGGCAGGACGCAGGCGGCATGGTGGCCGAGGTCGGCGGGCAGCACGGGCAGGTTCTCCTTCTCGCAACGGTCGGCCAGGTCGGCGGGCAGCCCGGCGGCGTAGGCGGGGCAGCGGGGGCGGAAGCGGCAGCCGGCCGGGATCCGCGACGGGTCGGGGGCCTCGCCCTTGAGCACGATCGGCTCCTGCCGGGCGATCTCCGGCACCACCGACAACAACGCCTTGGTGTACGGATGCCGCGGCGCCGTCAGCACCTCGGCCGTGTCGCCGGTCTCGACGATGCGGCCCAGGTACATGACCGCCACCCGGTCGGCGATGTTCCAGGCCAGCCCGAGGTCGTGCGTCACCACCAGCAACGACAACCCGAGTTCGGTGCGCAGCCGGAGCAGCAGCGCCAGGATCTCGCCGCGCACCGAGGCGTCGAGCGACGACACGGGCTCGTCGGCGACCAGCACGTCGGGTTCCAGCACGAGCGCCCCGGCGATCACCACCCGCTGCCGCTGCCCGCCGGACAACTCGTGCGGGTAGCGGAGGTAGAACCGTTCCGGCGGGCGCAGCCCGGCCTTGGCCAGCGCGGCGGCGACGAGTTCACGTTCGTCGCCGGGCACCTGGTGGATCCTGAGCCCTTCGGCCACGGCCTCGTAGACGGTGTGGCGGGGGTTCAGCGACCCGCTCGGGTCCTGGAGGACGAGCTGGACGTGCCGCCGGAACGCCTTCAGCCGGCGGTAATCGAGGGGGCGGCCGGCGTGTTCGACCGTGCCTTCGGAGGGGCGTACCAGCCCGAGCAGGGCGCGGGCCAGCGACGACTTGCCGCAGCCCGATTCCCCGACCAGCGCGACGATCTCGCCGGAACCGATCTCCAGGTCGACCCCGTCGACCGCGCGGGCCGTCCCGAAGCGGACCGAGAGGTTGCGTGCGGCCAGTGCGCTCATGACGCCTCCCCGGCGAGCAGGCAGGCGGCCCGCCGCCCGGCCGCCACCTCGACCAGCTCGACGTCGGCCGACGAGCACCGGTCGACCGCGACCGGGCAGCGCGGATGGAACGGGCAGCCCGGCGGGAGGTCGCCCGGATAGGGGGGATCGCCGGCCAGCCCGGCGGGGGCGTACCGGAACCGGGGGTCGCCGACGCGGGGGAAGGCTCCGGCGAGCGCGCCGCTGTAGGGGTGCCGCGAGTCGTCGAAGACGACCGAGGCCGGGCCCTCCTCGACGACCTTCCCGGCGTACATGACGGCGACGCGGTCGCAGGTCGTGCCGAGCACCGACAGGTCGTGGGAGATCAGCACCAGCGCCAGCCCCAGGTCCTTGACCAGCCCCGACAGCAGTTGCAGCACCTGGGCCTGGACCATCACGTCGAGCGCGGTGGTCGGCTCGTCGGCGATGACGAGCCGGGGCCGGCAGGCCAGCGCGAGCGCGATCATCACCCGCTGCCGCTGGCCGCCCGACAGCTGGTGGGGGTAGTCGCGGGCGCGCCGGGCCGGCAGCCCGACCTGCTCCAGCAGCTCGCCGACCCGCAGGTCGGCGGCCTTGCGCGAGGTCTTCGGCTCGTGCAGGAGGATGGGCTCGGCGATCTGGCGGCCGATGCTCTGCACCGCGTTGAGCGAGTGCAGCGCCCCCTGGAACACGATCGACGCCGTGGCCCACCTGACGGCCCGCAGGCGGCCGAACGACATGCCGTAGACGTCCTCGCCGTCGAGCAGCACCGATCCGCCGATCCGCGCCGACTTCGGCAGCAGCCGCAGCACCGCGTTGGTGATGGTCGACTTGCCGCAGCCCGACTCGCCCGCGACGCCGAGCACCTCGCCCGGCGCGACGCCCAGCGACACCCCGCGCACGGCGGGCACGTCCCCGGCGTAGGTGACCGACAGGTCCCGCAACTCCAGCAGGCTCATGACCCCTCCCGCAGACGTGGGTTCAGCACGACCTCCAGCGCCCGCCCGACCAGCGTGAACGCCAGCACGACCAGCACCACGCACAGGCCCGGCGGCAGCACGAACCACCATTCGCCGTTCGACATCGCCCCGGTCCCGTAGGCGTTGTCGAGGATGTAGCCCCACGACGGCCGGGTCGGGTCGCCCAGCCCGAGGAACGACAGCGTCGTCTCCGACAGGATCGCCACCGACACGGTCAGAACCACATGGGCGAGCACCAGCGGCATCACGTTGGGCAGGATGTGCCGGGTCATCTGGTGCCAGTCGCCGCCGCCGAGCGCCCGCGCCCGTTCCATGTACGGCCGCTCCCGCACGCTCAGCGTCTGCGCGCAGACCAGCCGGGCGGTGCCGGGCCACGACGTCACCCCGATGACGATGACGATGTTCAGCAGCGAGGCCCCCAGCACGGTGGCCATCACGATGGCCAGCGGCAGGAACGGGATGACGAGGAACCAGTCGGTGAACCCCATCAGCGTCGAGCGCGCCCAGCCGCCGTAGAACCCGGCCATGACGCCGACGATCGTGCCGATGACGATGGCGATGGCGGTGGCCGCCAGCCCGACGATCAGGGACACCCGGGTGCCGTGGACGAGCAGCGTGAGCACCGACCGGCCGTTCTGGTCGGTGCCGAGCCAGTAGTCGGCCGACGGCGCGGCGTGCGCCGGGGCGGTCGCCTTGGTGACGTCGAGCCCGGCGGGGTCGGCCAGCACCGGGGCGAACACGGCGACCAGCCCGAAGAACAGCAGGATGCCCAGCCCCACGAGCGCCGACCGGTGCGACCGGAAGTCGGCCCAGAACCGGGAGGCGGTGGCGCGCCGCCGCTGCCACGCGATCGCCGTCACTGGGTGCTCACCCGTGGGTCCAGTACGGCGTACAGCAGGTCCGCCAGCAGTGTGAACACGATCACCCCGAGGGAGAAGAGCAGGAACACCGCCTGCAGCAGGGGGATGTCGGGCCCGCGCAGCGCCTCGGCGGTGAGCAGCCCCAGACCGGGCCAGGAGAAGACGTACTCGACGGTGATGGCCCCGCCGATCACGAAGCCGAGGTTGAGGAAGATGAGCGTCATGGTCGGCAGCAGCGCGTTCGGCACCGCGTGCCGCCGCCTGACCAGGTCTTCGCGCAGGCCCTTGGCGCGGGCCAGCGTCAGGTAGTCCTGCCGCAGTTCGTCGACCAGCGAGGCCCGCATGATCGAGGTGTACTCGGCCAGGTAGACGATGGCGAGCGCGGTCACCGGCAGCACCATGTGCCAGAGCGTGTCGGCCGCCGTGGCGAAGAAGCCCGACACCCCGACCGAGTTGATGCCGCCGCTCGGGAAGAACGGCAGCCACATGATCAGCATCATGCCGACCCAGAACTCCGGCATCGCGTAGAGCGTGTTGGTCGTCCCGGTCGTGATCCGGTCGAACCGCGACCCGCGCCGCCACCCGCTGCGGATGCCCAGCCAGACCCCCGCCAGCGCCGCCACGAGCACCGCGGTGCCGACGAGCAGCACGGTCGGCCAGACCCGCTCGCCGATGATCTCCCAGACCGGCCGGTTGAACCGGGTCGAGTTGATCGCCGAGGCGAACGGGTTGGCCAGGTACTCGACGAACTGCTCGCCGACGGGCCGGTTGAGCTGCTGCCGCAGCCGGATCAGCTGCTCGGGCGACATGTTCCGGCCCCGCGTGTAGAGGCCGATCGGGTCGCCCGGCAGCAACCGGAACAGGAAGAAGTTGAAGACCACGACGAACAGCAGGGTGCCGATCGACCAGCCGACCTTCTTCAGGACGTAGCCGCGCACCGGCTCACTCCCGGTCGTCGGCGGAGGCCGACGAGCGCCGCCGCGTGACCAGGAACGCCGCGCCGGCCAGCACGACCACCCCGGCCACGATCCCGCCGATCAGCGCGCCGTTGACACCGCTCGACGAAGCGGCCTGCGGCTTCTCGGTGGCCGTGACGGGCGCCATCGTCAGATAGGAGTGCACGCCGTACTGGAACAGCAACGAGCCGTCGGGGTCGGGCTGCGGGGTGAAGCCGGTCCAGCGGTCGCTCCGGTAGGCGACCAGGTCGTTGTAGTAGTAGGTGATGGCGTACGCCGCGTCGTCGTGGACCATCTGCTGCATGCGCTTGGCCAGTTCGGCGCGCTTCGCCTGGTCGGTCTCCCCGGCCTGCTGCTCGTAGAGCTCGTCGTAGGCGGGGTTGCAGTAGAAGGAGTCCGACAGGTCGGCGTAGATCGCGTCGCCGTCCTTGTAGCTGCGCTTGCCGCAGGTGAAGACAGACATCTGGTAGTCGGGGTCGGGTTCGACCACCCAGCCCCACTCGAACATGTCGTAGTCGCCCTGGCCGATGACCTCGGTGAGGGTGTCCTCCGACATCACCTTGACGGTGACGTCGATGCCGATCTCCTTCAGCCAGCTCTTCACGAACTCCGCGGTGCTCTGCGAGTCCTGCGACTCCTGCCGCGCGAACAGCCGCAGCGCGAACCGGGTGCCGTCGGCCTTCTTCGCGTATCCGGCCGCATCGAGCAGCTGGTTGGCCTTGGCCAGGTCGAAGTTCTGCGGCGCGGCCGGCGTGTGGTGCAGCAGCGGATAGACCGGCGGGATGAAGGTGTCACCCGGCGAGCCGTGCCCGTTGAGCACCCGGTCGACGAGGGTCTGCCGGTCGATGGCGTGCGAGATGGCCAGCCGGACCTGCTTGTTCTTCAGCGCCTCGTGCCCGTCGCCGATCGGGGTGCCGTCGGCCAGGGCCGCGCCGGTGTTGAAGGCGATCTCGTTGAAGCCGGAGTACTCCGAGCTGCGGGTCGTGACGCCCGGCTTGTCCTTGAGCGAGTTGAAGACGTTGCTCTGCAGGTCGTAGGCGAAGTCGATCTCACCTCTCACCAGCGCCTGCGCCTCGGCGTCGGCGTTGGTGAAGACCCGGAAGACCAGTTCGTCGAACTTGGGCGCGCCCTGCCAGTAGTTCTTGTTCGCGGCGAACCGGAGGTACTGCCCCTTCCGCCGCTCGACCAGCTGGAAGGGGCCGGAGCCGACGACCGGCTGACCGTTCTCGGGTTCGTTGGCGTACGACTTGACCGCCTTCCCGTCGACGTCCTTCCAGACGTGCTCGGGCAGGATCGGCACGGCCAGCCGTTCCATGATCGGCGTCGGCTGCTTGACGTGCAGGACCAGCGTGGTGTCGTCGGTCGCCTCGGCCTTGTCGATGTTGGCGACGTAGTTGCCGTAGTTGGTCTGCTCGAAGTCGCCGTCGATGATCCGGTTGAAGGTGTACGCGGCGTCGCGTGCCGTCAGCGGCTGCCCGTCCGACCATTTGACCCCGGCTCTGATCTTGTACGTCCACGACTTCTTGTCCGGCGCCTCGCTGTAGGACTCGGCGAGGGACGGCTGCGGGGAGACGTCCTTGGCGCTGGAGGTGGTGAGGTAGTCGTACATGAGCGCGTAGGTCTCATACGCCTCCACGACGATGCCCGTGAACGGGTTCGTGGAGTCGACGTCCGACTGGATCCCGATCGTGAAGGTGACCTTCGGGGCGGCGGGCGTCGGACTGAGGGGGGTGGACAGGAGCCCTCCGGCGAGTGCGAAGGTCAGTGCTCTGATGACGAAATGGTGCATATCGTCCTCCGGGGGCGGGAGTCGCTCCAAATCGGTACTGTCCTGCCATGACACACCCGGTAGTGCACAAACTGCACGGCATCGAGCGGATCGACGACCACGCCTGGATGAGAGACCCCGTGGCGGTACGAGACGTGCTCAGTTCCGAGCGGCGGCGCTACGAGTCCCGGATCGCCCACACCGCCCCCTTTCGGCAGCATCTCGCAGCCATAATGGCTGGACGGACGCCTGAGACTGAGTCTTCAGTCAGTTGGCGTCATGGGGCCTTTGTCTACTACACGCGGATTGACGCCGGAAGAGAGTTCGGCGAATTCAGACGAAAGCGTGATGCTTCCGACCAGGTCCTCCTTGACCTCGACGCGTTCGGCGACTACGTCGAACTGGGCGTGCGCGAGGTGTCGCCCGACGGGCGCTGGCTGGCCTATTCGATCGACGTGACCGGCGACGAGGTCTACGACCTGCGCTTCCGCTGCTTGGAGACGCTGGAGGACCTGCCGGTCAGCATCGGCGGCACCTATTACACGGGCGGCTGGGCCGACGGGTGGTTCTACTACACGGTGGTGGACGAGGTGTACCGCCCGTGCGAGGTGCGCCGATACGACATCTCTACGGGCGCCGACGAGGTGGTGCTGCGCGAGGGCGACCGCCGGTTCGAGCTGACCGTGCGGGCGACGCGCTCGGGCACCCACCTGCTGATCACCGCCGCCAGCCGCGACACGACCGAGGTGTGGTCGGTGAACGACGGGGTGCCCGAGTCGGTCGGCGGACGGCGTCCGGGCGTCGAATACCACTGCGACGCCACCCTCGACGGCCTGGTGACCTGGACCGACGAGGGGCACTCGGAGTTCCGGGTGGTCGGCGTGCCGCCGCTGCCCGGGGAGCGCATCCACTCGGTCGACTGCTTCGACGGCCACAAGGTGCTGACGCTGCGCCGGGGCGGCGACCCGCTGCTGCGGGTGCTGGGCGACGACGGGACGTCGTACGAGGTGCATCCCCCGGTGGCCTGCGGCCGGATCGCCCTGGTGCACAACGAGGAGTACCTGACCGATTCGGTGATCTTCGAGACGGGGTCGTACAGCGAACCGACGCAGTGGTGGCGGCTGACGCTGGCGTCCGGCGTACGGAAGCTGCTGAAGGAGAACCCCCGCCACGACGGCTACGTGAGCGAACGCCTCTGGGCCCCGGCCCCCGACGGCGTGGAGATCCCGATCACGGTCGTCCGCCGCGCCGACGTGCCCCTCGACGGAAGCGCGCCCTGCCTGCTCTACGGCTACGGCGCCTACGAGGCCGTCTTCGACCCGACCTGGGACGCCGCCCTGTCGGCCTTCCTCGACCAGGGCGCGGTCTTCGCGCACGCCCACGTCAGGGGCGGCGGCGAGATGGGCCGCGCCTGGTGGCAGGCCGGCCGCCTGTCCCGCAAGCCGACGACCTTCACCGACCACATCGCCGCCGCCGAGCATCTCCGCCCCCTGGTGTCGGGCATCGCCACCCGCGGCCTGTCGGCCGGCGGCCTGCTCCAGGCCGCCGTCTACGGCATGCGCCCCGACCTGTGGGCGGCCGTGGTGGCCGAAGTGCCGTTCGTGGACGTCGTCACGACGATGCTCGACGACACCATCCCCCTGACGGTGAACGAGTGGGACGAATGGGGCGACCCCCGCCGCCTCGACGACTTCACCTGGATGCTCGCCTACTCCCCCTACGACAACATCCCGAGCGGCGACCTGCCGCCCCTGCTGGTGACGGGCGCGGTCAACGACCCCCGGGTGCTGGTGCACGAGCCGGCCAAATGGGTCGCCGCCCTCCGCGCCAAGGGCGCCGACCCGCTGTTCCGGGTCGAGGTGGAGGACGGCGGCCACTCGGGCCCGACCGGCCGCTACGCCCGCCTGCACTACGAGGCGGAGATCTTCTCCTTCGTCCTGGAGGCGCTGAAGAAGACGTGAACGACCCCGCCCGCGACCAGCCCCCAGAACGCGGCCCCGACGCCGAGGAAACTCACCCCTGAGGCGGTCACCAGAAAGGTGATGATGGCCGCCTCCCCCTCGATGTTCCTGATGGCCGAGGTCAGCGCCCCGAGAAGGGCCAGCCCCGCGACGCCCTGGATGAGGATCGGCGGCGACTGCACCACGAACGAGGTCGCGACCGCCGCCGACAACCCGAGGCAGATCATCGCCACCCCCGAGGTCGTGGACGCGATCCACCTGCGCGCCGGATCGGGCTCGGCGTCGGGCCCGGCCGACAACGCCGCCGAGATGGCGGCGAGGTTGACCGCGTGCCCCCCGAACGGCGCGGCGGCGGCCGAGGCGACCCCGGTGACCCGCAGGGCGCTCGCCAGCGGAACCCGATAACCGAACCCCGCCATGACCGCCATCCCCGGCACGTTCTGGGACGCCATGGTCACCAGGAACAGCGGAACGGCGATCGACACCACCCCCTGCACGGTGAACTGCGGCGCGGTGAGGGCGAGCCGCGGCCACCCGGCGTCGACGGGCGCCGCGATGAGCACGACGGCCACCACCAGCGCCGCGGGCACCGCCCACGTCCGGGCGAACCGCATCAGCACCAGCCACACGAGCACGACCGGCACGGCCAGTTGCGGCACCTGCACGACGGCCTGCACCGGCGCGAGACACAGCTGGAGCAGCACCCCCGCGAGCATGGCGGCGGCGATGGGCTGCGGGATGGCGGCGATCCACCGCCCCAGCGGCGTGAACAACCCGGCGATCACGATCAGCGCCGCCGAGACGAGGAACGCCCCCACGGCGGTGGCGAACCCGCCCTCGACCGCCCCGGTGGACGCGAGCAGCGCCGCGCCGGGCGTCGACCAGGCGATCACGATGGGCATGCGATACCGCAACGAGAGCCACATCGAGCCGACCCCCACGGCGAGGCAGGCCGCGAGCAGCCCGGAGGCGGCCTGGGCCGGGCTCGCCCCCACGGCCTGGAAGCCGCCGAGCAGGATCGCGAACGAACTCGCGAACCCGACGACGGCGGTGACGACGCCCGCGACGATGGGCTGGACCATGGGTGCTCCTCCTATCGTTCCATAAACGGAACGCTTGTGGCGTGAGGGAGGATAACCGACGTGGACGCCCAAGAGATAGGCCGCCGCCTCCGCGAACTACGCGAGACGAAGGGCATGTCGTTGTCGGCCCTGTCGCGACTGGCCGGAGTGGGCAAGGCGACGATGTCGGGCCTGGAGACCGGGACGCGGAACCCGACCATGGAGACGTTGTGGAAGGTGACGGCGGCCCTGGAGGTGCCGCTGACGGCATTGCTGTCGTCACCTGCGGTGCTGCCCGACGTGGCGGTCGAAGGACAGCTGCTCGAATCGTTCACCGACGCGACGGTGACCTATGAGCTCTATCGGCTGGTCATCAAGGCGGGCACGTCGCAGATCTCCCCGGCCCACGGCCCGGGCGTGACCGAACACCTGACGATCTTCACCGGCGCGGCCGAGGTGGGGCCAGAGGCGTCACCGCTGAGGGGCGGGCCGGGCGACCATCTGGTGTGGACGTCGGACACCCCTCACCTCTATGCGGCGAGGGGCCCGGAAGACGTGCAGGCGAGTCTGCTGATCCGCTACCCCTAAAGGGTCTCGCGCAGTTCCCGCTTGAGGATCTTGCCGAGAGAGTTGCGCGGCAGTGCCTCGACCACTTCCAGCCGCTCCGGCAGCTTGTACGACGCCACCCCCGTGTCCCGCAGGAACTCCACCAGCGACTCCAGCGTCACCGACATGTCGGGCTTGACCACGACCATCGCGCACGCCTTCTCGCCCAGCACCGCGTCCGGATACCCCACCACCGCCACCTCGGCCACGGCCGGATGCCCGGCGAGCAGCGCCTCGACCTCGGCCGGCGCGATGTTCATCCCGCCCCGGATGATCAGATCCTTGGCCCGGTCGACGTACCGCAGATACCGCCCCTGGGCCAGCTCGAACACGTCCCCGGTGACGAGGTAACCGTCGTCGTCGAAGGGGTCGGCCTCGGCGGTCCCGGCGAGATACCCGGCGAACACGGTGGGCCCGGACAGCCGCAGCTCCCCGGGCACCCCCTCGGTGGTCACCTCGGTCCCGTCGTGCGAGAACAGCTTCACCGAGGTCCCGCCGAGCGTCCCCGGCCACGAGGTCCCCGGAGCGTCGGGCCGGGGGAAATAGCGAGCCCGGTCGTCAGGGTCGGGCATCGTCTCGGGGTCGGAGAGGAGAGCGATGCCCTCGTTCGACCCGAAGAAGTTGATGATCGCGATCCCGTGCTTCTCCTGCCACCCCCGCACCATCGGCGGCGGCAGCGGCGCCGAGCCCGACCCGATCCGCGTCAGGGACGAGATGTCGAACTGCCCGAGCACCTCGGGCTTGTGCAGCAACATCGTCAGCAGGGCGGGCGGCGCGAGCGTGTAGGTCACCCGCTCGGAGGCGACCTGCGTCAGATAGACGGGCAGGTCGAAGGGGTGGTGCTGGATGAGCGCGAAGCCCGTCCGGAGCCACGGCATGAACACGCCGCCGATGCCCGCCATGTTGACCATGGGGAAGGGATTCAGAACCACGTCGGAGGGGCCGAGCCCGACCGCGTCGGCGCAGGTCCAGCCGACCGCGCCCCAGTCGTAGTGGCACCGCGGCACCCCCTTGGGCGTGGCCTCGGTGCCGGACGTCCAGCAGATGGTCACGCAGTCGTTGGGGTCGACGGTCAGCGCCGCGAGGTGCGCGGCGAGCTTGCCGGCGTCGCCGGTCGCGGTCTCCAGGTCGCCGCCCCATTCGAGGACGGTCTCGACCCCGATCTCGTGGACGACCTCCGCCCGGTCGGCCGACGTCACGAACACCGAGGCGGACGCGAGAGGGGTCAGCTGGGCCAGCTCGTAGCGCCGGAACTGCACCGGGAACGGCGTCACGATGGCGCCGACGCGCACCACGGCCAGCACGGTCACGGCCAGCTCGACCGAGTTCGGCAACTGGACCGCCACGACATCGGAGGCGGACACCCCGTGGTCAAGGAGAACGGCCGCCACCCGGTCGACCTCGGCGTCGAGTTCGGCCCAGGTCAGCCACTTGACCTCGGATCCGGCCATGAGGGCGGGCTTGTTCGGGGGGTCGGCCACGGCCAGGAAGTCAGGCCGTTCGGCAACGCGAGCCCGCAACATCTCGTCAATGGTGTCGTCAGTCCACCACCCGGCGGAGGTGTAACGCTCGACGACATCTTTCGCGTGCAGCCTCATACCGGACTCCCGGACTCTTTGATTGTGCCCGGAACATTAGGCAACCCCGTCTCCAGGGTCAACGAGTTTCGGCTGATTCGTGTGGGTTAGGCGGAGGAGATCAGAAAGGAGGCCACGGATGGACCGCCGCACCACCGTCGAGCCGGATCAGGACCTGGACGTGATCACCGTGCTGACCCGTCAGCACGCCCTGATCAGGGATCTGTTCGATGCAGTGGAGCGCAGCCAGCCCGCCGACCGCAGGGAGACCTTCGGGAGGCTGGTGCGGCTGCTGGCCGTACACGAGGAGGCCGAGGAGGTCGTCGTGCACCCGGTCGCGCTGGCCCGCCTGAACGGCGGGGCGGAGATCGTGGCGAGCCGGAAGAAGGAGGCAGGGCACGTCAGAGAGCTCATCCGAACCCTCGATCCCGACTCACCCGATTTCACGCGCGATCTGGAAGTCCTCAGGGCGACGGTGTTCGCCCACGTCACCGCGGAGGAGAGGTACGAGTACGCCGCACTGGACTCGGTGACCAGCGCGGCCGAACGGCACGTCATGGCCGAAGGGGTCAGGGAGACCTTCAGGCACTGATGTCGAAGTGCACCTCGCGGCGGGCGAGCACGCCGCCGCAGGCGGTGCACAACAACACGGGAGCGAGCCCGGCGCCGCAGGACTTGTGAGTGATGTCGAGGGTGGAGCCCGGTGGCGTCGGGAGCTCTCGCTGGGCCCAGGCGACGAGGAAGGCGAAGACCTCGAAGAAGGCCACGCCCTTCTCGGTGAGGCGGTAGCCCGACTCGCAGGCGCGGAAGACGCCGAGGTCGACGAACCGGCGCAGCCGGTCGGTGAGCACCGAGGGCGCGATGCCCATCTCGGCCTGGAAGTCGCCGAACCGCTTCACGCCCAGGAAGGCGGCGGCCAGCACGTGGGTCGACCAGCGGTCGCCCAGGATCTCCATGGCGTCGGGGCAGTAGCCGAGGTAGTCGGGGCGGGGGCCCGCGGTGCGGCGGTGCTGGCGGGGGGCGTGCGCGCTGGCGAAGGTGGCGTTCGGGCCGCGGACCGTGTGGGTGCCGCGCGCGGTCATCACGTTGAGGCAGTGGCCGCAGCCCAGCACCGGGCGCGATTCGTGGCCGCAGACGTCGTGGATGAGCGGCGGCAGCTCGCGGTCGGTCCAGTCGCGTTCCCACGAGTAGATCGCGACCAGCAGCGACCACAGGTCGAGGCCGCGCTGGGTGAGGCGGTATTCGTAGCGCATCCGGCCGTTGCGGTAGGCGGCCATCTCGAAGATGCCGCAGGCGACCAGTTCCTTGAGGCGGGAGGCCAGCACCGACTCGCTGATGCCCAGTTCGTCGCGCCAGCCGGCGAAGGTGCGGACGTGGAGGAGGAAGGCCCGCTGGAGGATCATCAGGACCCATCGGTCACCGAGGATCGTGAGTGCCTGCCCGATCGGGGTGAGCCGCTCTTCGGCCGGGGCCGAAGGTGGTGCGACCGTCAGGGTGGCCTCAGGCATGAGATTCCTGACAGGTGGTGCTGTGCATGTTTCCCCGCGCTTACTGGATGAACCCGAATAACCCACTCTAAGGGCACATTGACGAGCTGACTTCTTTATCCGTAGCGTCACTGTATGAAAGTTCTGGACGAATCAGGCGAAGACAACCCATACCTCCTCGGGGTGTACGCGCCCGTCCAAGAGGAGCTGACCAGTGACCAGCTGAAAGTCGTCGGCGAGATCCCGAAGGACCTCAACGGCGTCTACCTGCGCAACGGCCCCAACGCGCGGTTCCCCATGCGGGGCCGCTACCACTGGTTCGACGGCGACGGCATGGTGCACGCCGTGCACTTCGAGAACGGCGCCGCCCGCTACCGCAACCGGTGGGTGCGCACCCGCGCGTTCGAGGCCGAGAGCGCGGCCGGGCGTTCATTGTGGACGGGGGTGATGGAGAACCCGAAGGCCAACCCGTTCGGCAACGTGCGGGGCCTCAACCTGAAGGACTCCGCCAACACCGACATCGTGTTCCACCAGGGGCGACTGCTCACGACCTGGTATCTGTGCGGGTCCCCGTACACGATGGACCCCCTGTCGCTGGAGACGCTGGGCGCGCAGACCTTCCTGGACACGCTGACCGGCGACGTGATGGCCCATCCGAAAGTCGACGAACGGACCGGGGAGCTGTTCTGGTTCGACTACGGGCCCAAACCGCCGTTCCTCCGGTACGGGGTGGTCGGCCCCCAGGGCACGGTCGAGCACCTGGTCGACCTCGACCTGCCGGGCGCCCGGCTCCCCCACGACATGGCGATCACCGAGAACCACGCGGTCCTGATGGACCTGCCGCTGTACCAGGACCTCGACGCCGCCCGCCAGGGACGCTACAAGCTGACCTTCGACCGCTCGCTGCCGTCGCGGTTCGGGGTGATCCCCAAGCGCGGCCGGGCCGACCAGATCAGGTGGTTCGAGGCCAAGCCCTGCTACATCTACCACGTGGTCAACGCGTGGGAGGAGGGCCGCGAGATCGTCATGGACGTCTGCCGCGTCGGCCGCCCGGCCCCCAGCGGCGGCGGCAGCGTGCTGGCCCGCATGATCAGCTACCTCAAGCTCGACGCCCGCATGTACCGCTACCGCTTCGACCTGACCACCGGCACGACCTCCGAGGAGTACGTCGACGGCGACCACAACACCGAGTTCCCCTCGATCGACCTGCGCCGGACCGGCCGCAAGTCCCGGTACGCCTACAACGTCTCGGTCAAGCAGGCCCCCACGAACCTCTTCGACGGCCTGGTCAAGTACGACAACCTGACCGGCGCGAAGCAGACCTACCACTACGGCGAGCACCGCTACGGCAGCGAGGCCCCCTTCGCCCCTCGCGACAACTCCACGGGCGAGGACGACGGCTACCTGGTCACCTTCGTCACCGACGAACGCGACCAGCGCTCCGAGGTGCAGATCCTCGACGCCGCCGACATCACCAAGGGCCCGGTGGCCCGGGTGCTGCTGCCGCAGCGCGTGCCGCTCGGCTTCCACGCCACCTGGGTACGGTCCGACCAGCTCCCCTGATCGTCCACGAACGAAGAACGGCACCAGATGCTCAGCGTTTCCCTCGGCCTGTGGCAGGACCGACCGGCCTCCGACGCCCTGCTCACCGCCAAGGCGGCCGACGACCTCGGCTATCCCGAACTGTGGATCGGCGAGATGGCCACCTACGACGCCTTCGCCCTCGCCACCGCCGTCGGCCTGGCCACCGAACACATCGGCCTGACCCTCGGCCCCTTCGCCGTCGCGGTCCGCGACCCGATGATGATCGCCATGGGCGTGGCCTCGGTCGCCGACCTCGTGCGCCGACGGGTCGACGTCGCCATCGGCACCTCCAGCCCGCTCGTGGTCGAGCAGTGGCACGGCCGCCCCCACGCGGGTTCGGCGCGGGCGCTGGCCGAGCACGCCGAGGTGCTGCGCGGCCTGCTCGACGGCGAGAAGTCGGCGCACGCCCGGTCGTCGGGCTACCGGCTCCGGCTCGACCCGCCGCGTTCCACGGTCACGGTCGCCGCCTTCGGACCGCAGGCGGTGCGGATCGCCGCCACGGCCGACCGGATGGTGCTCAACCTGATCACCCCGGCCTCGGCCGCCCGGCTGGTCGACGACTTCCGGGCGGCGGGCGGCACGCGGGTGGCCGCCTGGGTCACCGCCTCGGCGAGCGCGGACGCCGCCGCGATGGAGCAGCTGCGCCGGGGCGTGCTCGGTTACCTGGCCGCCCCCGGCTACGGGGAGATGTTCGCCGAGGCCGGGTTCGGCGACGTGGTGCGGTTCGCCCGCACCCGCCCGCACCCCCGCGAACTGCTCGCCGAGATCCCCGACGAGCTGCTCGAATCGGTCGGGCTGCTCGGCCGGTCGGCCGAGAAGCGGCTGGCCGAATATCGCGACGCCGGAGTCGACGAGGTGGCCGTGATACCCGTGAGCACCGACGGCGACCCGGGCGGCGTCGCGACCCTCAGGGAACTGCGGGCTCTTGACGCGCGTTGAGGATCCATCGTCCAGTATTGAGATGCATCGCGAATGATCCGAAGGGGCCCCAATGTCGCCACTCGCCAAGTACTACGTCGGTGCGGGCATCGGTTCGCTGCTCGCCATCTGGCTGCTGCCCGGACTCATCTCGTTCCTGGTGGTGGTCGGGCTCCTCGGGGCGCCCGTCGTCGCCTGGTTCATGCTCGACGAATCGCAGCGGCGGCGCATCCTCCGCCTGCGCCGCCGGGGCATCGGCCGCTAGCTAGGCCGCCGCGACCTGGGCGTGAACCCGGTCGGTCACCCGCCGTTCGAAGTAGAACGACAGGAACGGCACCGTGCCGGCCAGCATCACGCCCAGGATGTAGCCCCACGACCAGCGGGCCTTCAGGCCCAGGTTGATGGTGGCGACCAGATAGACCATGTAGAGGAAGCCGTGGATCGGCGAGATGATCTGCGACGGCCCGGGGATGTCGAACCCGTAGCGCAGGACCATTCCGGTCACGAGCACGAGCAGCATGCAGCCCACGATGTAGGCCATCACTCGAAACGGCTTGAGGGCGGATTCCACGGTCACGTCTCCGGCTCGGGTTCGGGGTCAACAGATCGTACGGTGCTTCGGACGGCGTCGCGGACGAAGTGGAACCACATGTAGACGGCGAACGCCGCGAAGATCCACCACTGGGCCGCGTAGGCCAGGTTGCGCCAGGTCAGCGCGGCCCCCTGGGTGGGGGCGGGCACGGCCACCGGGGTGGCCGACAGGGCGGGCGTCTGCTGGGTGGCCACGACGAAGCCGTCGCGCAGGTCGCCCGTCCACAGGTTGATCAGCTCGGCCGTCGAGACGGTCGCGACCTGCCCGGCGGGCAGGGTTCCCCCGCGCTGGACCGCGTCCGACTGGTCGGGCGCCCGCAGGCGGCCGGTCACGCTCACCTCGCCCGGCGGCACGGCCGCGGCGGGGTCGTCGGGGGAGGCCACCCAGCCGCGCACCACCGGCATGGTCGAGCCGTCGGTGAGGGTCAGCGGGGTGAGCAGCCAGAACCCCTGGCCGGCCGAGGCCCGGCCGCCGGGGGCGGCGACGTCGGGTTCGCGGTCGGCGACCAACAGCTGCGCGGCGGCGTCGTAGGTGCCGGTCGCGGTGACCTGGCGGCCGACCTCGTCGGCGGTGACGCGTTCACCGGGGACGCTGAGGTCAGTCAGCGCGACGGGGGCCGGGTCGGCGGCGGCCCGGGGTTGCCCGGAGTCGGTGAAGACGCCGAGTTGCCAGCGGCCGAGCAGGGCGAAGGCCACCAGGACCCCGATCACCAGCAGGTGGAGGCCCACCAGCCGGGGAGCGAACAGGGTGCGCAGCATGACTCACAAGGTATCCGCCTTGCACACCGGTCCCGGCCATGGGGCCGGATTCCCCAAAACTAGCAATAACGACATATTGGTGTCTCGTGGGCATGGTGTGTCGCTAGAGTTCGTGCCATGTCTGACCCACAGGTTGACCCGGCCGGGAACACGCAGGCCTTCCGCGCCTTCGCCCGTAACCAGGAAGAGGCCGCGCAGCAGGCCCAGCAGCAGGAGTCGTCGCGCCTGCCCCTGTACATCGCCCTGGGCGTCGCCCTGGTGATCGTGGTGGCGGTCGTCGGCTACTTCGCCTTCCTGGCCTAGGAAGACCTCCACGAGCAGAACCGCCGGCGACCGCGCCCGCCGGCGGTTTTGACGTGTTTACCAAACAACCAGCGCGCTGCCCCCGCCCCTTCGGGTCGGTTCGGCGACGGCCTGGACCTTGCCGTGCTTCAGGAACTCCAGCGCGGTCGCGGCGCCGATCTCCGGAGTGAGCGCGAACGTGTGACCCTGGGCGGTCAGCTCGGCGCCGTGGGCGTCGATGAAGCCCTGCTCGGCCTGGGTCGCCGCGATGTTGCGCTGCGAGGCGCGCGGGGCGGCCACCGCGTCGGGCAGCGACATGCCGAACGTGAAGCGGTTGAGCAGGATCTGCAGCACGGTCGTGATGATCGTCGCGCCGCCGGGCGAGCCGACCGCCAGCAGCGGCCGGCCGTTCTCGAGCACGATCGTCGGCGCCATCGAGGAACGCGGGCGCTTGCCCGGGGCGGGCAGGTTGGGGTCGCCCGGCGCGGGGCCGAAGGTGAAGTCGGTCAGCTCGTTGTTGAGCAGGAGACCCCGGCCGGGCACCACGATCCCGGCGCCGCCGGTCTGCTCGATGGTGATGTTGTACGCCGCCACGTTCCCCCACCGGTCGGAGGCCACCAGATGGGTGGTCTCGGGCCCTTCGGGCTGCTGCTCCTTGGACTCGGGCGCGGGAGCGGGGCCGGCGCAGGGGCCGTAGACGCCGTCGGGCTGACCGGGGGCGGCCGGGTGGGCCAGCGCGGTGTCGCCGATCAGGCAGGCCCGCTCCTTGCCGAAGCCCTCCGACAGGAGCTGTTTCAGCGGGACGTCCACGAACGCCGGGTCGCCGACGTAGGCGTTGCGGTCGGCGAAGGCCAGCCGGCTCGCGTTGAGGTAGTCGCCCAGGCCGACCGGGCCGACGTTCTCCAGGATGTTGAGCGCCTCGCCGACCGTGGAGCCGCCGGAGGACGGCGGGGCCATGCCGTAGACGTCGAGGCCGTTCCAGCGCACCTTGGTCGGCTCGGGGGTGAGCGCCCGGTAGGCCCGCAGGTCGGCGACCTCCATCAGGCCCGGCCGCACGTTCCGAGCCGAGCCGGGGGTGACGGGCGGGTTCTTGACGGTGGCGACGATCTCCTGGCCGAGCTTCCCGCCGTAGAGCCAGGAGGGGCCCTTGTCGGCGAGCTCCTGGTAGGTGCGGGCCAGGTCGGGGTTGCGGAACGTCGAGCCGACCGGCGGTGGCGCGCCGCCCGGCAGGTAGAGGGCCGCCGTGGAGGTGAAGTCGGCGAAGCGGGCCGCGTTGGCGGCGGTCTGGTCGTAGAAGGTCTGGTCGACGGGGAAGCCCCTGCGGGCCAGCTCGACGGAGGGCTTGAGGGCCTTCTTCAGCGAGATCGTGCCGAAGCGGCGCAGCGCCAGGTCCCACTGGGCCGCCGAGCCGGGCACGCCGACCGACAGGCCGCTGGTGACGGCCTGGTCGAAGGGGATGCCCTCGAAGGTCGTGGAGGTCATCTTCGCCGGGGCGGTCTCGCGGCCGTCGATGTTGACCACGCGGCGGGAGCGGGAGTCGTAGTAGACGATGAAGCCGCCGCCGGCCAGCCCGGCCGAGTAGGGCTCGGTGACCCCGAGCGCGGCGGCTCCGGCGACGACGGCGTCCATGGCGTTCCCGCCGTCCTTCAGCACGCCGAGCGCGATCTTGCTGGCCTCCAGGTCGACGGTGGCCACGGCCCCGCCGTAGCCCTCGGCGACGGGTTTCTTCTCCACCTGCGGCCGGTTCTGGGGCCGGGCCTGGGCGGGCGGGGCGACGAGCGCCCCCAGCACGACGATCCCGAGCGCGGCGCCTGTGACGCGTCTCATGGTCACCTCCACTTTGCGATCATCCAAGGATGACCGGACATGTCAAGACCCGGTACGCCCCGAGGTGTAGTGCGGGCTTCCCCCGCTGATGGATGTCATGCCCACTGGCGTCGCCTAACGTGACACCGTGGTCGAGCGCAGGGACGTGGTGCACACCATCGCCGCGGCGGTGGTGCAGACCGTCGCGTCTCTGGGCGCCCAGATGGGCCAGCCCACCCGCGCCCCCCTCGACTGGCGGGGCTACCTGCTCCTGCTCGTCGGCCCCGCGATGATCCTGTGGATGCGGCGGCGGCCCGTCGAGGCGATGGCCGTCACCCTCGCGGCGACCGCGGTCTACCTGGCGTGCGGCTTCGCCTACGGGCCGGTGTTCCTGACGCCGATCATCATGATCGTCCACACCCTGGTCTCCGGTCACCGGCGCCCCGCCTGGGCGGGGGGCCTGGCGTCGCTGGTCTTCGTCGTCGTCTACACCACCTGGTTCGCCGACGGAACCGCCGGCTGGTTCCACAACCTCACCGTGGCGGCGTGCCTGCTGCTGGTGCTGGTCTTCGCCGAGTGGATCCGGGCCTTCCGCGAACGCCGGGCCGAGAAGGCCCAGAAGGCGGCCGAGGAGGAGCGGCGGCAGGCCAGCGAGGAGCGGCTGAGCATGGCCCAGGAGCTCCACGACGTGCTGGCGCACAACATCTCGCTCATCCACGTGCAGGCCTCGACCGCGCTCCATTTGATCGAGACCCATCCCGAGCAGGCCCGCAGCGCCCTGTCGACGATCAAGACGGCGTCCAAGGACGTGCTGAGCGAGATGCGCGGCGTGCTCGACGTGTTGCGCGAGGGCGCGCCCCGCAACCCGACCGCCGGGCTCGACCGCCTCGACGACCTGGCCGACCGCAGCTGCCTCGACGTGAAGCTGCTGCGCACCGGCGAGGTCCGGCCGATCCCCCACGGCCCCGACCGGGCGGCCTACCGGATCGTCCAGGAGAGCCTCACCAACGTGACGCGGCACGCCCCCGGCTCGTCGGTGGTCGTCACGCTCGACTACGGCGACGACGTGCTGGCCGTCACGGTCACCGACGACGGCGCCGGGAAACGCGACGCGGTCACCGACCTGGGGGGCGGCAACGGCATCCCCGGCATGCGCGAACGGGCCTCGGCCCTGGGCGGCTCGCTGACGGCGGGCCCCCACGACACCGGTTTCCGGGTGGCCGCGACCCTCCCGATCCCCGCCCCGATCCCCGCGAAGGAGAGCCCGTGATCAGGATCCTGCTGGCCGACGACCAGGCCCTCGTCCGGGCCGGGTTCCGGGCGCTGCTCGACGCGCAGGACGGCATGGAGGTGGTCGCCGAGGCCGGCGACGGCGCCGAGGCGGTGCGGCTGGCCGCCGAGCACTCCCCCGACGTGGTGCTGATGGACATCCGCATGCCCGGCACCGACGGCCTGACGGCGGTCCGGCTGATGCCGCCGGGGCCGAAGGTGGTCATGCTGACCACGTTCGAGCTCGACGAGTACGTCTTCGAGGCGCTGCGTGGCGGCGCGAGCGGCTTCCTGGTCAAGGACACCGAACCGGCCGAGCTCATCCAGGCCGTCCGGGTGGTCGCGGGCGGCGCGGCGTTGTTGTCGCCCGGCGTGACCCGGCGGCTGATCGCCGAGTACGCGTCGCGGGCGAAGGCGCCGGTCGTGCCGAAGGAGCTGGGCTCGCTCACCGAGCGCGAGCGCGAGGTGCTCGCCCTGGTGGGCAACGGGCTGACCAACGACGAGATCGCCGGGAAGTTGTTCATGTCGCCCGCGACGGCGAAGACCCACGTCAGCCGGGCGATGATGAAGCTCGGGGCGCGCGACCGCGCCCAGCTCGTGGTGATCGCCTACGAATCGGGCCTGGTCAGGCCGGGATGGACGTGATGAAATAGCCCGGTAAGCGCTTTCCGTGCTGCGGCCAGGTGCGGAGGGAGTGACCTCCGGGCTACTTCTCGCGTCCGGCCGGTCACGTTAGGTTGCGCTGGTGATGGCCTTGTTCGCCGGCGGGGTGGGCGCCGGGCTGCTCGCGGGCTCCGTGTCGTGCACGGCCGTCCAGGGTGGGCTGATCGCGGGGGTCGACCGCATCTGGGCCTTTCTCCTCGGCCGGGCCGTCACCCACCTCCTCCTGGGCTCGCTGCTGGGCCTCGTGGGCGGGGTGCTGGTCCTCGCACCGCAGGTCAGAGCCCTGGTGCTGGTCGTCGCGGGGGCCGGGGTGGTGGTCGCGGGCATCGTGCTGCTGCGCCGGCCGATGGCGTGCCGGCCGCTCACCGGGAGCCCGTTCGCGCGGGGGGCCGCGACGGTCCTGGTCCCGTGCGGGGTGACGCTGAGTACCGAGCTCGGAGCGGTCTCCAGCGGGTCGGCGCTCGCGGGGGCGGTGCTGATGGGCGGGTTCGTGCTGGGGAGCTCTCCCGCGTTCGCCCTGGTCGGGATCGTCCTCAAGCGGCTGGCCCGGTGGGCCGGGGTAGTGGTGATCGCGGCCGGTCTCTTCACCGTCTTCTCGGGCGTGCGCCTCGGCGGCTGGTTGCCCGACAGCCCCGCCGTGGCCGCCTCGGCCGGGAACGTGGTCTGGGCGACCCCCGACGGGTTCCGGCCGGCGGCGATCTCCGTCGCGGCCCATCGGGAGATCGTCGTGGTCTTCCGTACCGACAAGAACCGCAGTTGCACCACCACGGTCGCGATCGACGGCCGCGACGTCGCCCTGCCGGAGACCGGGCAGGTGACGATACGGCTCCCGGCGCGGGGGCCGGGGACGATCCGATACTCGTGCGGCATGGGCATGTTCTCGGGATTCGTCAGCATCCGCTGAGGTAAGAAACTGGCAATCACCCTCCGTGACCAGACTGTTACATGCAACTCTGTCCGGCATGACAATGTGGCCTGAGGTGTCGGCCCGGACCGCGCAGGTCCCGCCGCCCCGCCCCGCCGCCGACGGCGAGGGCGACGATCTGCACGCCGCCGCTCAGGCGGGGGACGCCCGCGCGGCCCACCTGCTGGGGCGGCTCTACGCCCAGCGCGGCGACCGCTCGGCGGCCCGCCACTGGTGGGAGCGGGCGGCCGGGGCCGGCAACGTCGACAGCGCCTTCAACCTCGGCAAGTGGCACGAGAAGCACGGCTCGCTCGACGAGGCGCTGCGCTGGTACGAACTGGCCGCCGGCACCGGCGACGCCGAGGCCGCCGCCAACCTGGCCACGTTGCTGCTGGAGCAGAAGGGCGACGCCCCCGCCGCCTTCCACTGGTACGAGACCGCCGCCTCCGCCGGGTCGCGGCGGGCGTCCAGAAGACTGGCGCTGCTCTGCGAGGACGCGGGAGAACTGACGCGCGCCCGCGACTGGCACCGCAGGGCCGCCCTCGACGGCGATGTGACCAGCGCCCACGACCTGGGATTCCTCGGCTACTCGGGCGGCGAGGAGGGCGACGCGCGGCACTGGTGGGAGTTCGCGGCCCGGGGCGGGCACGCCGAGGCCGCCTACCATCTGGGGCTGCTGCTGCACGCCCTGCGCGACCCCGAGGGCGCCGAGGTGCTCTACCGGCTGGCCTCCCAGCACGACCACCCGGGCGCGGCCTCCCAGCTGGGCAACCTCGCGCTGGCCCGGCGCGACCTGCGCACCGCGCGGGCCTGGTTCGAGCGGGCCGCCGGCACGGGGCGGGTCGACGACCAGCGCATGGCCGGGTTCGTCTGCGTCGAACTCGACGACGCGCGGGCCGCCTCCCACTGGTTCGGGCGCGCGGCGGCGAGCGGCGACGCCGAGGCGGCGTACAACTTCGGGTTGCTGCTGATCGCCGAGCACGCCGACATGAGCGGCGGCGAACACTGGTTGCGGCAGGCGGCGGCGCAGGGCCACTACCGGGCGGCGCTCGAACTCGCCACGCTGCTGATGGCCACCGACCGGGCCATGGAGGCCGAGCGGTGGAGCAACCTGCCGAAGACCCCGGGCTGGGACCGGCCCGCGGAGCCCGAACTGGCCGCGCGGGCCGAACTGGCCGTCGCGGCGGCCGGACGGCGCGGCGAGACCAGCCTCGACGTCGCCGAGCTGAGCGAGATCCTGGGCACCTGGGACATGGTCACCCGGCGGCTGCGCGACCCGATCGACCCGATCACGTGGTTGTCGGAGAAGAGCGGCCTGCACGTCGGCGCGATCGAGCACCTCGCGGCGGTGCGGGCCACCCTGCTACGGCCGGGGACCGCCCCCTGGCCCACCCCCACCGAAGTGGAGCGGGTCCTGGAGACGGCCCGTGACCTGCGAAAACGTTTGGGCCTGAGTTAGGCCGCGATGACCGCGCCGACCGGGGTGTACGGCAGCTGGTGCGCCACCGCCACCGGCTCGTTGGTGACGAGACCCTGGTGGGTGTTGAGCCCGAGCGCGAGCCCGGCGTCGCCCGCCAGCGCCTTCTTCCAGCCCTGGTCGGCCAGCTTGACCGCGTAGGGCAGGGTGGCGTTGGTGAGGGCATAGGTGGAGGTGTTGGCCACCGAGCCCGGCATGTTGGCCACGCAGTAGAAGATCGAGTTGTGGACCGTGAAGGTCGGCTCGGCGTGCGTGGTCGGGCGGGAGTCCTCGAAGCAGCCGCCCTGATCGATGGCGATGTCGACCAGCACCGAACCCGGCTTCATGCGGGCCACCAGCGCGTTCGACACCAGCTGGGGGGCCTTGGCGCCCGGGATCAGCACGGCGCCGATCACCAGGTCGGCCTCCAGGCACGCCGTCTCGATGGCGTACGACGTGGACACCAGGGTCTTGAGGCGGCCCTGGTAGATCGCGTCGATGAAGCGCAGCCGGTCGATGTTGACGTCGAGGATGGTCACCTCGGCGCCCATGCCGACCGCGATCTGCGCGGCGTGCAGGCCCGAGACGCCGCCGCCGATGACGACGACCTTCGCCGGGGCCACGCCGGGCACGCCGCCCGGGAGCACGCCCCGGCCGCCGTTGAAGCGCATCAGGTTGTACGCCCCCACCTGCGGCGCCAGCCGCCCGGCCACCTCCGACATCGGGGCCAGCAGCGGCAGCGCGCCGCCGACCTGGACCGTCTCGTAGGCGATGGCCGTGGTGCGGCTCTCGAGCAGGGCGTCGGTGCACGGCCGGGAGGCGGCCAGGTGGAGGTAGGTGAAGAGCACCTGGCTCTCGCGGAGCCGGTGGTACTCCTCGGCGATCGGCTCCTTGACCTTCAGGATCATCTCCGACTCGGCCCATACCTCGTCGGCGGAGTCGACGATCTTCGCGCCGGCCGCCAGGTACTCCTCGTCGGGGATGTGCGAACCGAGGCCCGCGCCGCGCTGGACATGGACGTCGTGGCCGTGGACGACCAGCTCGTGGACGCCCGCGGGGGTCGCGGCGACACGATATTCGTGGTTCTTGACCTCGGCGGGCACGCCGATCTTCATCTTCGGGGTTCCTTTCTCAGAGCAGAGCCCAGGCTTCGGTGAGGACTCCGCGAAGGATGGATTCGATTTCGTCGAACTCCTTCTGGCCGCAGATGAGCGGCGGGGCGAGCTGGACCACGGGATCGCCGCGGTCGTCCGCCCGGCAGTACAGGCCTGCCTCGAACAGCGCCTTGGAGAGGAAGCCCCGGATCAGGCGCTCCGACTCGTCGGCGGTGAAGGTCTCCTTGGTGTTCTTGTCTTTCACGAGCTCGACGCCCCAGAAGAACCCGCTGCCCCGCACATCGCCGACGATGGGCAGGTCGTAGAGCCTCTCCAGGGTGGCGCGGAACGCGCCCTCGTTGCGGGTCACGTGACCCAGCAGGTCTTCGCGCTCGAACAAATCGAGGTTCGCCAGGGCCACGGCCGCCGACACGGGGTGTCCGCCGAACGTGTAGCCGTGGGCGAACATCTCAGTCCCCGACTTGAACGGCTCGAAGAGCCGGTCGGAGCAGATCATCGCTCCAAGTGGAGAATACCCGCTGGTCAGACCCTTCGCGGACGTGATGATGTCCGGTACGTAGTCAAATTTTTCCCCGGCGAACATGGTGCCGAGGCGGCCGTAGGCGCAGATGACCTCGTCGGAGACGAGCAGAACGTCGTACTCGTCGCAGATCTCGCGCAGTCGCTTGAAGTAGCCGGGCGGGGGCGGGAAACAACCGCCGGCGTTCTGGACCGGCTCGACGAAGACGGCGGCCACCGTGTCGGGGCCCTCCATCTCGATCGCGCGGGCGACCCGCTCGGCGGCCCAGATGCCGTACTGCTCGGGGGTCATGCCGGGCACGCCGGTGATCTCGTCGGCGCGGTAGTGGTTGGTGTTCGGCACCCGGACCGAACCCGGCACCAGCGGCTCGAACATCTGCTTGAACAGGGGGATGCCGGTGATCGACAGGGCGCCCTGCGGGGTGCCGTGGTAGGCGATCTGGCGGCTGATGACCTTGTGCTTGAGCGGCTTGCCGGTCAGCTTGAAGTACTGCTTGGCCAGCTTCCAGGCGGTCTCGACCGCCTCGCCGCCGCCTGTGGTGAAGAACACCCGGTTGAGGTCGCCGGGCGTGTGCTCGACCAGCCGGGCGGCCAGTTCCACCGCCTTGGGGTGGGCGTAGGACCACAGCGGGAAGAAGGCCAGTTCCTGGGCCTGCTTTGCGGCCGCCTCGGCGAGTTCGCTGCGGCCGTGACCGGCCTGCACCACGAAGAGGCCCGCGAGGCCGTCGAGGTAGCGCTTTCCGTTGACGTCGTAGATGTAGGCGCCCTCACCCCGCACGATCATGGGGACCTCGGCGTGTTCGTAGGCGCCGTGGCGGGTGAAGTGCATCCAGAGGTTGTCGTGAGCCGCTCTCTGCAGGTCTTCGGGGTGCGTCATCAATACTTCCCTTGGTGTCTGAGCTCCGCTGTCAGTGTGCATTGCCTGCCAGACATCTGCCAAGGGAAAACGTGGTTGCAAATTGAAAGAGCTTCGGATTCCTCGATATCCACGTGTAACGGCGACGAAATTCGTCGGTCGTCTAGACCGTGCCCGGTTTGTGGTTCGATGGGGCGCATGACTCCTGGTGACATCGAAGACGCCGTCGCCGCCGCCATGCCCCGCGCGGTGGAGGACCTCAAGGCGCTGGTCTCTATCCCGTCGGTCGCCTTCCCCGGGCATCCGGAGGAGGAGGTGCACCGCGCCGCCGCGGCCGTGGAGTCGCTGCTGCGCGACGCCGGTCTGCCGACCGTGCGGCAGATCCCGGTCGCGGGCAGCTTCCCCGCCGTCTACGCCGAGGCCCCGGCGCCTCCCGGCGCCCCCACCGTGCTCCTGTACGCCCATTACGACGTCCAGCCCCCCGGTGACCCCGCCCTGTGGGACACCCCGGCCTTCGAGCCCACCGAGATCGACGGCGCCGTGTACGGCCGGGGCGCCGCCGACGACAAGTCCGGCATCATCACCCACCTCGCCGCGCTGCGTGCCTTCGACGGCCGCTTCCCCGTGGGCGTGCGGGTAATCATCGAGGGCCAGGAGGAGTACGCCGGCGAGCGCCTGGAGCGGTTCGTCGAGGAGAACCCCGAGCTGGTCCGCGCCGACGCGATCATCGTGGCCGACTGCGGCAACCCCGCCGTCGGCGACCCCGCCGTGACCACCTCGCTGCGCGGCATGGCCGCCGTCACGGTCGAGGTGCGCACGCTCAGGGACGCCCTGCACAGCGGCTCGTTCGGCGGCCCGGCCCCCGACGCGTTGTCGGCGCTGATGCGCATGCTGGTCGCCCTCCACGACGACGACGGCGACGTGCGCGTGCCGGGCCTGACTCAGGGCGTCTTCGACGGCGACGCGGGCACCGACGAGGAGTTCCGCGCGGGCGCCGGGGTGCTCGACGGGGTCTCCCTGGTCGGCACCGGCTCGATCGCCGACCGCATCTGGGGCTCCTACGCGATCACGGTGACCGGCCTCGACGTGCCGACGGTCTCGGGTGCGGTCAACGCCATCCAGGCGGTCGCACGGGCCCGGGTGACCATTCGCATCCCAGCCCAGCACGACCCGAAGACGGCCCTGTCCGACGTGACTGCGTTCCTGGAGGCGCAGGCGCCGTGGGGCGCGCACGTCACGTTCTCCGACGTGTCGGTCGGCTCGGGCTTCCAGGCCCCGGCGGGCGGCCCGGCCCGCGCGGCCCTCGACCGTGCGATGACCAGGGCGTTCGGCCGGGAGCCGCGCGACGTCGGCCAGGGCGGCGGCATCCCGCTGGTGGCCACGCTCCAGCGGCAGTTCCCCGAGGCGGAGCTTCTGCTCTTCGGCGCGGAGGACGAGGGCGCCCGCATCCACGCCCCCAACGAGCGGGTCGTGATCGACGAGCTCCGCCGCGTCGCCACCGCCGAGGCGCTGTTCCTCCAGGAGTACGGCGCGTCCTAAAGAACTTTGGCGGGCCCCCGTTCGTCGGCATATATACCGACACATCCGTGGGAGGCCCGTGTGCGCCGTCGATCCCGCTACTCAGCCGCGGTGGTGGCCGCCATCGTGGCGGGTGCGGTCGTCGTGGTGGTCCGGACGGTCCATGCCGATCCCGAGTGCGCCCCGTCGACGGCCGGGTTGCGGATCGCGGCATCCAGCGAGAAGGCCGAGTTGTTACGCCAGATGGCGGCCGACTACGCGCGCAAGGGCTGCGGGAAGGTCACCGTGACGACGATGGCCTCCGGCGCGGCCCTCGACGCGCTGGCCGACGGCTGGAGCCGCGACGACGGGGCGCGGCCCGACGTGTGGAGCCCGGCGGCGTCCGGGTGGCTGACCCTGCTGCGGCAGCGGTCCCGCTCGGCGCCGATCCCGGCCGACGCCCCCTCGATCACGAAGACGCCGCTGGTCATCGCGATGCCCGAGCCGATGGCCGCGGCCCTCGGGTGGCCTGAGAAGGCCCTGGGCTGGAGCGACGTGCTGGAGCTGGCCTCCTCGGAAGAGGGGTGGGCGCGGCACGGGCACCCCGAGTGGGGGCCCTTCCGGCTCGGCAAGACGCACCCGGGCTTCTCCACCTCGGGGCTGAACGCGACGATCGGGGCCTACGTCGCGGCGACCGGGGTGTCGGGAGACCTGACCACCCGCGACGTCGCCTCGCCGAAGGTGCGGAAGTTCGTCCAGGGGGTGGAGCGGTCGATCGTCCACTACGGCGACACCACGCTCACGTTCCTGTCCAACCTCCAGCGGGCCGACGACGCGGGGGCGGCGATGTCCTACGTCTCCGCGGTCACCGTCGAGGAGAAGTCGGTCTGGGACTACAACGAGGGCAACCCGACGGGCGACCCGGCGACGCTCGGGCGGCACGACCGGCCCGAGGTGCCGCTCGTCGCCGTCCATCCCAAAGAGGGCACGTTGTTGTCCGACAACCCCTACGCCGTGCTGAAATGGGCCTCCCCCGCCAAGCGCAAGGTCGCCGCCGACTTCCTGGCCTATCTGCGGGCCCCCGCGCAGCAGCGGCGCTTCGCCGAGCACGGCTTCCGGGCCCTCGACGAGACCCTGCCGGTGAAGATCCTCCAGGTCCCGGCCCCGAAGGTGCTCGACGCGGTGCTGGCGAGCTGGGCCGAGCTGCGCAAGCCGGCCAACGTGCTGATGGTCATGGACGTGTCGGGGTCGATGGAGGCGTCCGCTTCCGGTACGGGGAAATCGAAGCTCGCCCTGGCGCAGGCGGCGGCCAAACGGGCCGTCGGCGACTTCGGCCCCCGCGACCGGGTCGGGTTGTGGTCGTTCTCGACCGGCCGGAAGGAGCTGGTCCCGATCGCCGCCGGCGCCCGCGACGACCTGCGGACGGCGATCGACCGGCTGCGCCCCCAGGGGGCCACGAGCCTGCACGACACGGCGCTGGCGGCGTACCGGCACGTACAGGAGCAGGCCGGAAGTGACACCATCGACGCCGTGGTGCTCCTCACCGACGGACGCAACGAGGTCCAGCAGACGATCACCCTCGACCGCCTCCTCGACGGCCTGCGCGGGCGGCACCCGGTGCGGGTCTTCACCATCGCCTACGGGGCGGACGCCGACCTGGAGACGTTGCAGGCCATCTCCGCCACGACGCGGGCGGCCTCCTACGACTCCCGCGACCCCGGCGTGATCGACCGGATCTTCACGGAGGTGATCGCCAATTTCTAGGTTCGCCAACCCGTGGGCGCTGCTGCCGGGCGCCGTCGCGGGCCTCGCCACCCTGGCCCTGCGCCTGCCGGTCGCGGCGGCCGTCGCCGTCGCCCTGGCGGGCTGGCTGATCGCCGCCTTCCTGGCCTCCCCCGAACCCGAAGAGCCCGCCGCGCCCGCCCCGGTGACCCCGGCCAGCGCCGAAGAGCGCGCCCTGGCCCGCGCCGAACGCGCCGCCGAAGCCTTCGGCGAGCTGAGCGAGTCGATGCGCGGCCGGTTGCTGGTCGGTCCGGTGGCCTCGATGCGCCCCCAGGTCGACGACACGGTCGCGATCCTGCGGCGGCTGGCCGCCCACACGTCGGTCACCACGGCGGCCCTCGGCCGTCTCGACCCCGACTTCCTGCGTCAGGAACGGCTGCGGCTGACCCACGCCCGCGAGTCGGCCCGCCCGGAGATCGCCGCCGAACTCGACCGCGCGATCTCGGCCCTGACGGCGCAGGAGGAGGTGCACACGCGGTTGTCGCAGACCCGGGAACGCCTGCTGGTCCGGCTGGAGTCGACGGTGATCGTCCTGGAGGGCCTGGTGGCCCAGGTGGTCGAACTGTCGGCTCTGGACGCGACCAGCGGCGCCGTCACTCCCCTGGCCCTCGACCAGCTGACGGCCGACCTGGAGCTCACCCGCCAGGGCCTCCACGAGCTTGACGACGAGACCCGCGACGACCTGACCTGACCCCGCCGTCAGGCGTGCTGCGGCTGCAGGAGAGCCGCCAGTTCCGCCGGGCCCGCGTTGCCGCCCGACACCACGATCGCGACCTTCGTGCCCGCGAACTCCGCGCGCCGGTTGAGCACCCCGGCGAGCGCCGCCGCGCCCGCGCCCTCGGCCAGGGTGTGGGCGTGGGTGAGCATGAGGCGCTGGGCGGCGCGGATCTCCTCGTCGGTGACCAGCAGGAAGTCGGTGAGCAGGTCGCGCATCACCCGCTGCGGGAGCGCGTAGGCCGAGCCGGTGGCCAGGCCGTCCACCCGCGTCTTCATCGGCCGCAGCACCATCTCGCCGAGCCGCCACGAGTCGTGCGCCGCCGGAGCGGCGGCCGACTGGACCCCGATCACCCGGCACCCCGGGGCCAGCGCCCGGGCCACCAGGCAGGCCGCCGCCGCGCCGGTCCCGCTGCCGACCGGGACCACGATCGCGTCGAGGTCGGGCCGCTGGAGCAGGATCTCCAGGTAGAGGGTGCCCACCCCGGCGATGATCTCGGGCTCGTCGGCGGGGCTGATCAGGCGGCGGCCGAGCCGGTCGGCCTCCGCGCGGGCCACGTCGGCGGCCTCGACCATCGTCGCCCCGCCGACGACGACCGTCGCGCCGAGCGCCTCGACGGCGGCGACCTTGGCCGGGTTGGGGTTCTCCGGCATCACGATCGCGCACGGCGTGCCGAACATGCGCGCGGCATAGGCGACCGACTGCGCGTGGTTGCCCGTCGAGTAGGCCACCACCCCGCGGTCGCGGTCGGTCATGGTGGCGAGCAGGGTGAGCCCGCCGCGCACCTTGAAGGCGCCGATCGGCTGGGTGTTCTCGTGTTTCACCCAGAGCTCCGCCCCGGCGGCCGCGTTCAGGACGGGGTAGCTCCACATCGGCGTCGGCGGGATGTGCCGGGCGAGCAACGAGGCGGCCTGGAGGATGTCACGCATGTCGGTCATGCCGCCCAGCGTGAACCCACCTGGATCGATAGGTCCAATAGGGATATCCGGTGAAATCCATAGACACCGTTGATTAATCCGGTATGGGTAGCATCGTTGAGATGCTGGACCCCGTCCGCCTGAGGGTACTCGTCGCCGTCGCCCGCACCGGCTCGCTGACCGCGGCCGCCAAGGAGCTGCACTACGCCCAGCCCTCCGTCAGCCACCACCTGGCCCGGCTCGAAGCCGAGACCGGCGCGAAGCTGCTGCAACGCGTCGGCCGAGGGGTCCGGCTGACCGACGCCGGGCAGCTGCTCGCCGAACGCGCCGCCGAGATCCTCGGGCGGCTCGACTCGGCCGCCGCCGAACTCGAGGCGCTCATCCAGCTCAGGGCCGGCCGGGTCAGGCTGGCCGCCTTCCCCTCCGCGCTCGGCACCTTCGTGCCCGAGGCCGGGGTCCGGCTCGCGGAGTCGTACCCGGGCGTGGAGTTGCACATCGCCGAGGCCGAGCCGCCCGAGGCGCTGGCCATGATCAGGGCCGGCGAGGCCGACGTCGCGGTGGTCTTCGGGTACGGATTGGGCGAGGACCCCGACGTCCGCACCCGCCACCTGTTCGACGACCCCGGCCACCTGGTCTACCTCGACGGCCCCGCGCTCAGGGACCACCGCGACGGCCAGTGGATCGCCGGCTGCGAACGCTGCCGCCGCCACCTGCTCGACGTGTGCGCGAAAGAGGGCTTCACCCCGAACATCACGTTCACCACCGACGACTACGTCGCCGTGCAGGCGATGGTCGCGGCCGGGCTCGGCGCGGCGCTGCTGCCGTCGCTGGCCCTGCGCGCCCACCGGAACCCGAAGGTCCGGACCGTCGAACTGCCCGGCTCGGTCAGGCACGTGTACGCCGCCACCTACGGAGCCCCGCCCGACCCCCCGGCCACCCAGGCGCTGCTGGAGGCGCTGGCAAAACCCTTGGCGTGATCAGCGGGTTCGTCCCTATCCTCGCGGCATGCCCGACCTGCCGACGCTCGCCGTCTTCTCCGTCGCCACCCTGGCGCTGCTGCTCGTGCCCGGCCCCGCCGTGGTCTACATCGTCACCCGCAGCGTCGCCCAGGGCCGCGCCGCCGGGATGGTCTCGGTGCTCGGCGTGCACGCCGGGTCGCTCGTCCACATCGCCGCCGCCGCGCTGGGCATCAGCGCGATCCTGGCCGCCTCGGCGACGGCGTTCACCATCGTGAAGTGCGCCGGCGCCGCCTACCTCGTCTACCTGGGCGTGCGCAAGCTCATGGACCGGAGTTCGGCCGAGGAGGCCGTGGTCGAGGCGACCCCGAAGACCCGCCTGTTCGGCGAGGGCTTCGTGGTGAACGTGCTCAACCCGAAGACCGCCATCTTCTTCCTGGCCTTCCTGCCGCAGTTCGCCGACCCGCACGCGGGCCCGCTGGCCCCGCAGATCGTGCTGCTCGGCCTGATCTGGGTGATCCTCGGCCTGGCCAGCGACGGCGCCTACGCCCTGGCCGCCTCCGCGTTGTCCGGACGCCTGAAGCGGTCGGCGGCCGCCCGGCGGCGGCTCGACGTCGGCAGCGGCGTCGTCTACATCGCGCTCGGCGGGGTGGCCGCGTTCGCCGGGGAGCCGTCGAAGTAGCCGTTTCTGTCGGTGCCCTCGGGCACGATGACGGCATGATTCACGCGGGCATCACCACCTCCCTCGACGGTTTCGTGGCCGGCCCGAACTGGGCCCCCGGGCGCGGTCTCGGCGACGGCGGCGAACGCCTCCACTACTGGGTGTTCGGCGGGCCGTGGACCTACGAGAACCCGTCGTCCGGCAGCGACCTGCATCCGGTCGACGCCCAGGTCATCGCCGAGATGAGCGAGGCGGGCGCGACCATCGTCGGCCGGGGCATGTTCGACGCGGGCGGTCAGTGGGGCGGCGAGAACCCGTTCGGCAGCCCGCTCTTCGTGCTCACCAACCGGATCACCGACGACCTGCCGAGCGGCTTCACCTACGTCACCGGCGCGGAAGAGGCGCTGAAGCGGGCCCGGGAGACGGCGGGCGAGCGCCCGATCGCGATCGGCGGCGGTCCCGACGTCATCCGGCAGTATCTCCGCATGGGCGTGGTCGACCGGCTCGCGATCACCATCGCCCCCGTCGTCCTCGGCGGCGGCACCGCCCTGTTCGACGGCACCATCCAGGCCGACCTCACCCTGGTCGACTGTCGGCACTCACCGCTGGCGACCCACCTGACCTACGACATCAAACGCTGACCTCAGACTCGGCGGCCGCCAGATGAACCATCGGCCGGCCGCTCAGCCGAACTGTTCGCGGGCCCAGCGGTAGTCGGCCTTGCCCGACGGCGAGCGCACCAGTTCGCCGACGAACGCGTACTGACGGGGCACCTTGTAGCCCGACAGGCGTTCGCGGCAGTGGGCGTCGAGGTCGGCCTCCGTGAGGTCCTTGGTGCGGGGTTCGACGACGGCGGCGACGCGGTGGCCCCAGCGGTCGTCGGGCAGGCCGGTCACCACCGCGTCGAAGACGCCGGGGTGGCCCTTCAGCACGGCCTCGACCTCTTCGGGGAAGACCTTCTCGCCGCCGGTGTTGATGCACTGCGAGCCGCGGCCGTATACGCGGATCGTGCCGTCCTCCTCCACGCGGGCGAGGTCGCCGGTGAGCAGCCACTTCACGCCGTCGGCGTCGGTCACGAAGGTCTCGGCGGTCTTCGCCGGGTCCTTGTAGTAGCCGTGCGCGATGCGCCCGGTCTTGGCCACCACGCCCATCTCGCCGGGGGCGACGGGGCGCAGCGCGCCGTCGAGCACGGCCATCGTCGCGTTCGGGTTGGGCTGGTATTTCAGGCCCGACTCCGGCGACGACCCGGCGACCGCCGAGGCGGTGTAGCCCGACTCGGTCGAGCCGAAACTGTCCATGATCATGACGTTCGGGAGCAGCGCCTGCAGGCGGTCGCGGACGGCCCCGGTCAGGATCGCGCCGGTCGAGCTGAGCACGAACAACGACGACAGGTCGTAGTCGCCGGTCTCCAGCGCGTCGGCCAGCGGGACCGCCATGGCGTCGCCGGTGATGGTGATCGACACCACCTTCTCGCGCCCGATGGCGCGCAGCACCGCGTCGGCCTCGAAGCGCGGCACGTAGACCATCGTCGCGCCCATCCAGAACGCGATGAAGGTGCCCATCTGGGCCGCGCCGTGCATCAGCGGGGCCGCCGCCATCATGGTGAGCGGCCCGGCGGCGCGGGCCTGCTCGACCACCCCTTCGGGCGTGGTGTGCGGCGGGCCGTAGGGGTTGCCGCCGCCGAAGGCCATGAACAGGTCCTCGTGCGTCCACAACACGCCCTTGGGCAGGCCCGTCGTCCCGCCGGTGTAGATGATGTAGACGTCCTGCCCGTCGCGGGGGCCGAAGTCGCGGTCGGCGGAGCCCTCGACCGCCCGGCTCCACGGCACCGCGTCGGCGATGGCCGAGTCGCCGACCGCGACCAGGTGCCGCATCCGGTCGGTGCGCGCGGCGGCGACCCGGTCGTCGAACTCGGCCGAATAGACCAGGGCGACGATGTCGGAGTCGTCGTACAGGTAGCGCAGTTCGGCCGCCACGTAGCGGTAGTTGACGTTCACCGGCACCGCGCGGATCTTCAGGATCGCCAGCAGCGCGATCACGTATTCGAGCCCGTTGTAGAGGTGGACGCCGACGTGCTGACCGGGGGCGACGGGCCCGGCGAGGTGGTGGGCCAGCCGGTTGGCGGCGGCGTCGAGTTCGGCGTAGGTGGCGCGGTCGTCGCCGCAGACCACGGCCGTGCGGTCGCCGATGGCGTCGGCCAGGCCCTCGAAGAGGTCGGCGTGGTGGAAGTGCATCGGGCTCATGGCTTCTCCGCTCCGACGATCCACATGGCGAAGAACTGCGCGCCTCCGCCGTACGCGTGCCCGAGGGCCTTCCTGGCCCCCTCGACCTGGTGGTCGCCCGCCATGCCCCGGACCTGGAGCGCGGCCTCGGCGAACCGGATGAGCCCCGAGGCGCCGATCGGGTTGCTCGACAACACCCCGCCGGAGGCGTTCCACGGGATGTCGCCGTCGAGGGCGGTGGCCCCCGCCTCGGTGAGCTTCCAGCCCTCGTTCACGCCGCAGAAGCCGAGGTTCTCCAGCCACATGGGCTCGTACCAGCTGAACGGCACGTAGACCTCGGCCACGTCGAGGTCG
This sequence comes from Herbidospora sakaeratensis, assembly GCF_001570525.1. GTDB lineage: Bacteria > Actinomycetota > Actinomycetes > Streptosporangiales > Streptosporangiaceae > Herbidospora > Herbidospora sakaeratensis. The sequence goes on along the minus strand of NZ_BBXC01000009.1, from coordinate 176,351 downwards.
CGGCGGGGGTCGGTCACGCCGGCCTGGCGGTACACGTCGGCGGCGCAGTCGATGCCGGCCTGCGGGCTGACGGTGTCGCGCCCGGCGCGGAAGATCGGCTCGGAGCGCATCGCGCCGCCGTGCACCCACGCCGGGGTCCCGGTCACCGCCCGCTCCGACGACAACACGACCGCGCACGCGCCGTCGGACGACGGGCAGGTCTCCAGGTAGCGGATCGGCTCCCACAACATGGGCGTCGACTCGACCATGGCCCGGTCGATGCCGGGGATCCTCAGGTGCGCGTAGGGGTTCTTCAGCGCGTTCAGCCGGTCCTTGACCGCGACCAGCGTGCCGATGTGGTCGGGCGCGCCCGACCGCCGCATGTACTCGCGGATGTGCGGGGCGAAGTAGCCGCCCGCCCCCACGACCAGCGACGACGTGAACGGCAGATGGGTGGTCAGCGCCCACGTGGCGTTCGACTCGCTCTGTTTCTCGTACGCCACCACCAGCACCCGGTCGTGCACGCCGCCCTGCACGAGCGAGGCCCCGACGAGCGCCGTGGAGCCGCCGACGCTCCCGGCGGTGTGCACCCGCATCATGGGCTTCCCGGCCGCGCCGAGCGCGTCGGCGAGATACGCCTCCGGCATCATGACCCCCTCGAAGAGGTCGGGGGCCTTGCCGACGACCACCGCGTCGATGTCGGCGAAGGTGAGCCCGGCGTCCTCCAGGGCGCGCAGCGCCGCCTCCCTGACCAGGCCCGCCATGGAGACGTCCCGGCGCCGGGTCGTGTAGTGGGTCTGGCCGACCCCGATGACCGCGCAACGATTGCCCATCACGACTCCCGGGACAGGACGGCGACGAGGTTGTGCTGGAGGCAGGGCCCGCTGGTGGCGTGGGCGACGGCGCGGGCGGCGGTGCCGTCCATGACCCGGCTCGCGGCCTCGCCGATCCGGATCAGGCCGGTCGCCATCACGGGGTTGGCGGCCAGCGGCCCGCCGGAGGGGTTGATCAGGGTCCCGGCCGGGAGGCCGAGCGCCTCGGCGAGCACGATCTCCTCGTGGGCGAACTGGACGTGCAGTTCGGCGACGTCGACAGGGCCCTTGCCGACCCCCGCCGCCGTTGCGGCAGCGGCGGCGGAGGCCGACCGGGTGAGGTCCCTCATGCCCGGATAGTGGGGATCTATGCGATGCGCGATGCCCGTGATGTGCGCGAGGTTCGTGCGTTCCTGGAGGAGATCACCCGCGACCAGCACGATCGCCGCCGCTCCGTCCGTGATCGGGGCCGTTTCCACGGGTTCGGGAAGCTTGAGCGCGTAGGGGTTGGTCTGAGCGGACTCCCAGCTGCGCCGCGCGATGGCCGGGAAGTCTCCGCGCACCGCGCTCCGCTGCAGGCCCGCGTAGGAGAGCTGGTCGAGGCCCAGCGGGGCCAGGTAGTAGGGGTCGAGCTGGAGGGTCATGATCTCGCGCAGGTCGCCCATCGACGACTTGCCGAAGCCGTAGACCAGGGCCGAGTCGACGTCGCCGTGTTGTAATCGCACCCACGCCTCGTAGAGGGCGAAGGCGGCGTCCATCTCGACGTGGCTCTCCTGGATGGGCGGCCACGCGCCGAGAGCGTCGAGGGCCGACACGAACGAGAACGGCGCACCGGCCAGGTAGTCGCAGCTGCCCGAGCAGGTGAAGCCGAACTCGGTGAGGCCCGACTGTTCGCGTACCGCCCGGATGACCGGGAGGATCAGCTCTGGCTCCGACAGCCCGGAGTCGTGGCCGGTGTGCGTGGTCTGCGCGAACGCCGCGACGGCGACCGGTCTCATCACGCCTCCCGTTCCGGCGCGAACCACTTCACGGTCCCGCCCTCGAACACGGCCCGCACCCGCATCCCCTCGGCGACCTGGGCGGCCGGGATTTCCGACAGCAGCGCGATGATCGGGGTGTCGGCCCCGTCGAGCAGGATGTACGCCGACACGAACGGCACCTGCGGCGCGCGCGGGTCGGGCAGGTTGTTGATCGCGAACGTGGTGACCGTGCCCGACGGCCCGACCTCCAGCTCCTCCTCGATGACCGACCCGCACTGGGGGCAGGAGAGCCGGTAGGGCACGTAGACGCTCTCGCACGCCGGGCAGCGGCCCGCGAGGAAGACGTCCCGGCGCAGCGCGTCGAGGTAGCGGGCCAGGGCCGCGCCCGGGGTCACCGTGTACTCGGTGCGCACGTTCGCCACGATGGTGGTCACCTCGGGCACGAAGCACTCGAGGTCGGTGATCGAGCCGACGCGGTCGGGCCGCCAGCGCGGCCAGACCCGCAACCCGGTCCGCATCGCCTTCACCGGGGCGTCGACCGCGTGGACCAGCGAGGTGTCCGCGCCGTCGAGCCGGATGAGCGCCCAGGCGAACGGCCGGTCGAGCGGGTGGTTCTTGCGCGGTTCCTCGACCCAGGTCCACTCGTGCACGGTCCCGGCGGGCCCGACCTCGACGAAGTCCGGAAGGGTCGGCTCGCCGGTCGCCGGGTCGTACTCCAGGGGCGGCACCAGCACCGTGCGGGCCGCCGTGCGCACCCCGACGATCCGGCCGGCGCGCAGTTCGGTGAGGAACCGGCCGATGACCGGCCCGGTCGACCGGGTGTAGCCGCCCGGGAACTCCAATACGTGGTTGGGTTCAGATGGCACTGTCCCGGCCCTCCCAGTAAGGCGCGCGGAGTTTGCGTTTCAGCAGCTTGCCGTTGGGTTCGCGGGGCATCTCGGCGATGAAGTCGATGGTCTTGGGCCACTTCATCGTCGACAACCGCCCCCGCAGCGAGTCGAGCAGCTCGGCGGCCAGCTCGGGGCCGGGGATCACCCCTTCCGCCGGTTCCACGACGGCCTTGATCTGCTCGCCCCAGTCGTCGTCGGGGATGCCGAACACCGCGACGTCGGCGACCTTCGGATGGACGAGCAGCTCGTTCTCGATCTCGGCCGGGTAGATGTTCGCCCCGCCCGAGATGATCAGGTCGGCCTTGCGGTCGCACAGGAACAGGAAGCCGTCGCCGTCGAGGTAGCCGATGTCGCCGACGGTGAAGAAGTCGCGCAGCCGGTTGGCCCGCGTCTTCTCGGGGTCGCCCTTGTACTCGAACGCGGCGGCGCCCATCTTCATGTAGATCGTCCCGGGGGTGCCCTGCCCGACGGGGTTCATCTCGTCATCGACGATGAGCAGTTCGCTGATCGGCCACGCCTTGCCGACCGTGCCGGGGTGCTTCTTCCAGTCCTCCGGGGTCGCGAGGGTGCCGCCGCCCTCGGTGGCGGCGTAGTACTCGTAGACGACGTCGCCCCACCAGTCGAGCATCGCCGACTTGACCGGCACCGGGCAGGGCGCGGCGGCGTGGATCATCCAGCGCAGCGACGACAGGTCGTAGCGGCCCCGGACCTCCTCCGGTAGCGACAACAACCGTTTGAAGTGCGTCGGGACCAGGTGGGAGTTGGTGATCCGATAGCGCTCACACAGCCGCAGCGTCTCCTCGGCCTCCCATTTGTCCATCAGCACGAGCGTGTGGCCCATGTGCAGCGCGCTGCCGCCGAACTGGGTGACGGCGGTGTGGTAGGCGGGCGCGGTGACCAGGTGGGCGTTGGGCTGCCCGGGGGTGATGCCGAACAGCCGCAACAACGAGGTCATCAGCTCGGCCATGTCGTCGGGGTCCAGGCCGCTCAGCCCGCGCCTGACCCCCTTCGGGCGGCCGGTCGTGCCGGACGTGTAGTGCATCGTCGCCCCGGCGGTCCGGTCGGCCGGCGTCTCGGCGGAGCCCGACGGGATCGGCGAGAAACCCTCGATCTCCCCGAACGCGAAGCACCGCTCCGGGCCGAGCCCGGCCCGGCCGCGAACCCCTTCGGCGGCGAACCGCTCGTCCACGAAGTAGGCCCTGGCCTCGCTGTCCTCGACGATGTACGCGATCTCCGGCCCCGTCAGGTGCCAGTTGACCGGCGTGTAGTACCACCCGGCCTGCAGCGCCGCCAGGTAGAGCACCAGCCCGTCGGCCCCGTTGGGCACCAGCCCGCAGATCCCGTCGCCGGGCCGCAGGCCGAGGTCGCGCAGTCCGTGCACCAGCCGGTTCGAGCGGGCCAGCAGGTCACCGGCCGTGTGCTCGGTGCCGTCGGGATCGACGGCGGCGATCCAGGTGGGGTCGGCCTGCGCGAGCCGCCAGAATCCGAGTGAACCCATGAGCGCTCCTTCCAACCAAGCGCTTGATCTCTGGAAGTCGGCGTCGGACAGTACGTACGTGGAACGCCTGCCGATCAGCACCCCGCACTGCCGCGTCGACCGCGACGGCCACGTCGTGATCGTGACCATGGACCGCCAGGAGGCGCGCAACGCCCTCTCCACCGACATGCTCGTCGGGCTGGCGGAGGCCTGGACGTACATATCCGAACAAGAAGACGTCAGGGTCGGCATCCTGACCGGCGCGGGCGGCACGTTCTGCGCCGGCGCCGACCTGAAGGCCATGGCCAGCCCGAGCGACGACGAACGCGTGCGCGCCAGGGCCGCCGAGATCCCCAACTACCACTGGCGCGGCCTGCTCCGCGAGGCCATGCCGACCAAGCCGATCATCTGCGCCGTCGAGGGCTACGCCGTCGCGGGCGGCACCGAACTGCTGGTCGGCACCGACCTGCGGGTGGTCGCCGAGAGCGCGACGCTGGGCCTGTTCGAGGCCAAGCGGGCGCTGTTCCCGATGGGTGGCAGCGCGATCAGGCTGGCCCGCCAGATCCCCTACGCCTTCGCGATGGACCTGCTGCTCACCGGCCGTCCGGTCGGCGCGCACGAGGCGCAGCGCATGGGCCTGGTCAACCAGGTCGTGCCCGACGGCCAGGCGCTCGAGAAGGCCCGCGAGCTGGCCGACGACGTGGCCGCCAGCGGGCCCCTCGCGGTGCGGGCGATCCTGCGCGCCTACCGCGACACGATCGGCGTGCCGGAGGAGGAGGCGCTGAAGATCTCCGACGCCCTCGGCTGGCCCGTCATCGGCAGCGAGGACGCCAAGGAGGGGGCCCGTGCGTTCCGGGACAAGCGGCCCGCCCGGTTCACCGGTCACTGATGGCCCGCAGCCGGTCCATGGCCTCGATGTAGCCCTCGACGAGGTCGAAGACCACCTGCCTGGCCGGTTTGACGTCGTTCATCGTGCCGATGATCTGACCGGCCGGGAAGGTGGCCAGCTCCTTGGCGTCCGACCGGCCGATGCGCCGCAGCGCGTCGCTGACCAGCATGAACTGGAGCGGCATCGGCAGCGTGCCGGGCGAGTCGGCGGCCTCCCAGGCGTCGGTCCACTCGTTCTTGAGCAGCCGGGCGGGCTTGCCCGTCCACGACCGCGACCTGACCGTGTCGCGCGAGGTGGCCGCGAGGATCTTGTCGCGGGCCGCCACCGGGGTGTCGGCCTCCTCGACGGTCAGCCAGATCGAGCCCGTCCAGACCCCCTCGGCCCCGAGAGCGAGCCCGGCGGCGACCTGCCGCCCGTCGCCGATGCCCCCGGCGGCCAGCACCGGCACGTCGACCGCGTCGACGACCTGCGGGATCAGCACCATCGTGGAGATCTCGCCGGTGTGCCCGCCGGCCTCGGTGCCCTGGGCGACGACGACGTCGACGCCGACCTCGACCTGTTTGATCGCGTGCCGTGGGGTGGACGCCAGCGCGGCGACCTTCACGCCCTTGGCGTGGGCCATCTCGACCACGTCGGCGGGGGGCGGCCCGAGGGCGTTGGCGAGCAGCGCTATCGGGTGCCGCAGGGCGACCTCGACCTGGGGGCGGGCGGTGGCGTCGGTCCAGCCGAGCAGCACCCGCCCGGCCGCGCCGTCCGACTCGGCCACGCCGTGGCGGGTCAGCAGGTCGTCGACGAACTTCCGGTGACCGTCCGGGATCATGCCCTGGAGCCGCCCGACGAGCTCCTCGGGCGCGAACTCCGCGCCCTCGTAGGAGGCGGGCATGACGACGTCGACGCCGTAGGGCTTGCCGTCGACGTGCTCGTCGATCCAGGCGAGCTCGGTCTCCAGCTCGTCGGGGGTGAAGTAGAGGGCGCCGAGGACGCCCATGCCCCCGGCCCGGCTGACCGCGGCGACCACGTCGCGGCAGTGACTGAACGCGAAGATCGGGAACTCAAGGCCGAACATGTCGGCCGCGCGGGTCCGCATGTCCCGACGCTACAACTGAACTGCAACCTGTTCCAGGTCTTGAATCAGGCCCGGAACAGGTTTAGGTAACAGGTTCTTACTTACCCGGCTCCGGGTCGCGGGGCAGCCCCAGCATGCGCTCGGCGATGATGTTGAGCTGCACCTCGGTGGTGCCGCCGTAGATCGTCATGGCCCGGGTGGCCAGGATCGCCCGGTTCCAGTAGCCGGCGTCGCCGAGCTTCCAGTCTGCCGCCGTCACGGCGGCAGGGCCGATCAGATTCACCGCGCATTCGGAGACGTGCTGCGCGTGCGAGGTCGACAGCAGCTTGCGCACCGACGCGTCGGCGCCCGGCTCGGTCCCGGCGAGCTGCTTCAGGGTGACCCGCAACGACAACGCGTTGATCGAGTGGCCCTCGCAGACGACCCCGGCGAGCTCCTGCCGCTCGACCGGCGTCAGCTCCCGGCCGAGCCGCCCGGCCAGCCCGAGCAGGTCGGGCACCGACGAGCCGGTCCCGCCCGAACCCGACGACAACGACACCCGCTCGTTCGACAACGTGTTGCGGGCCACCTTCCAGCCCTGGTCGACCGCGCCGACCACCAGCTCGTCGGGCACGAACACGTCGTCGAAGAAGACCTCGTTGAACAGGTTCTCGCCGGTCATCTCGGTCAGCGGCCGGACCGTGACCCCCTCGGCCTTCATGTCGACGATGAAGTAGGTGATCCCGTCGTGCTTGGAGCCCTCGCTGGACGTGCGGGCGATGCAGATGCCCCACTCGGCGACGTGCGCCACGCTGGTCCAGATCTTCTGCCCGTTGAGCCGCCAGCCGCCCTCGACCCGCTCGGCCTTCATCTGGACGTTGGCCAGGTCGGAGCCCGCCCCGGGCTCGGAGAACAACTGGCACCAGACGAGCTCCCCGCTGAGGGTGCGCGGGAGGAAGCGCTGCTGCTGCTCCTCGGTGCCGTACACGGCGATCGAGGGCACCACCCACGCGCCGATGATCATCTGCGGCAGCTTCAGCCCGGCCGCCTTGATCTCCTGCTGGATCAGCACCTGCTCCAGCGGCGGCGCGTCGCGCCCCCACGGCGCCGGCATGTGGGGCATCACGAACCCGGCCGAGGCCAGCGCCCGCTTCTGCTCGGCCCCCTCCAGCGGGGCGATCTCCGCGAGTTCGCCGCGGATGCGCTCACGCAGCGGCTCGGCGTCTTCGGGCAGGTCGAGCCGCATCTCCCGGCTCACCCCGGCCAGGCTCAGCGCGGCGACCCGCTCCTTCCAGTCGGCCGACGAGCCCGTCAGGGCCCGGATCGTGAGGGCGCGGCGGAAGTAGAGGTGGGCGTCGTGCTCGAAGGTGTAGCCGATGCCACCGAAGGTCTGGATGGCGTCCTTGGCGCACTGCACGGCCGCGTCGGGCGCGACCACCCCGGCGATGGCCGCCGCGTAGTCGCGCTCGTCGCCGGTGGCGCGGGTGGCGTCCCAGACGGTCGCGCGGGCCTGCTCCAGCACGACCAGCATGCGCGAGAGCTTGTGCTTGATGCCCTGGAACTGGCCGATCGGACGGCCGAACTGCACCCGGACCTTCGCGTAGTCGGCGGCGGCGGCCACACACCAGGCGGCCACCCCGATGGCGTCGGCGCCCAGCAGCACGGCGGCCAGGTGGCGCACGGTCTCGGCGGTCAGGCCGTCGAGCACCCGCGCCTCGGCGTCGGACAGTTCGACCCGCGCCACGCCCCGGGTGAGGTCGAGCGCCGGGATCGGGGTCACCGTGGCGGCCGACGCCTCGACGACCACCCACCTGTCGCCGACGGGGAGCACCAGGACGTCGGCCTCGGCCGCGCCGAGCACCTGTTCGGCCACCCCGGAGATCCGCCCCTCGCCGGTCAGGTTCGCGTCGAGGGCGAGCGCGCCGGTCAGCGAGCCGTCGGCCAGGCCCGCCAGCAGATCGCCGAACGCCTTGTCGTCGGAGGCGTGGATCGCGGCACCGGCCAGCACGGTCGGCACGTAGGGGCCGGGCGCGAGCCTCTCGGCCAGGGCCTCCACCGCCACGGCGGCCTCCAGCAGGCCGTAGCCGGAACCCCCGGCTTCTTCGGGCAGGTGCAGGCCGAGCAGCCCTTGCTCAGCCAGGCCGGACCAGAACGGGGGCCGGCCGGCCGACTCGGCCCGGACGACCTGCGGCGTGACGTGACGCCGCGCCCAGCCCGCCACCGATTCGCGCAGCGCTTCGTGCTCTTCGCTCAGCCCGATCGCCATCTGACCCCTCCACACTCGGCAATGTGGACAGAATCATATTCTAGAAGAAGCTTCGAGGCTACCGGGGGCGAAGCGTCTCAAGCAGCACGTTCAGGTCTTTGCGCAGCTCTTTCCGCGAATCGGGCACCGAGGCGAAGAGCATCGCGGGCTTGCCCCTGGTCTTCACGAGCGCCACGACCGCCTCGGCGGTACGGCGTTTGCCGCCGGTCTCCCAGGCCACCCGGTAGCCGAGCACCCAGCCGACGCCCTGGCGGGTGCGCTGCGAGGCGGTCCACTGGAACGTCGCCTCGTCGGGCTGGTAGCGGGTGACCGTCCAGCGGACCGCCTTGGCGGCCAGGGCGCGCCACTGGGCGGCCGTCTTCGGGGTGCCGGGGTTGGCGCCCGGGATCGGCGCCGAGGCGATGATGGCCTGGCCGGCCCGCTGGCGGAACTGGAAGGGGTCGGGCTCGACCTGCTCCCAGGGGGCGGCGAAGGCGGCGTACACGATGCCCGAACGCCGGTCGTCGACGAGGCCCGCGGTGGGCGTGCCCGCGCCCGCGTAGGCGGCGAGCACCTTGCCCGCCGGGGGCGCGGGCAGCGAGAGCGGGGTGCGGGTGGGCGCGGGGGCCGCAGGGGCGGTCGCCGAGTCGGCGGCGGGCAGCACCGTCACCTCGCGGACCGGCTCGTCGGCCGAGAACGCGGAGAAGGCGAAGACCACGGCGGCGACCGTGACCAGCGCGGCGAAGACCGTCCACAGGACCCGCGCCCGGTTGCCGCCGGGGGGCGGCGGAGCGGGCGCGGGAGCGGGGGCCTGCTCGGCCTCGGCGGGAGGGCGATAGACCGGGATCGGGGTGGTTGGCGCGTCGTAGGAGCGTGCCGACGGCCGGGCAGGGGTGCCGAGTTCGTCCGCCATGACGGCAGATTACGTCAGAATTCATGATCGAAGCCGGACGATGGCACGCTCCAACGGTGCTGGAATCCGGTGATCCACCTGGGTAGACAGGTGCGCATGGAATTCTCGCCGGTCATCACCCGGATCGCCGTCCTCGCCTGTCTCGCGGCGGCGGCAGGCTGTGCCAACTCGTCGCCAGGTACGGCGACGGCGACCCCGTCAGCGAGTCCCTCGCCGACCGCTCCGGGCGCGCCGGTGACGCCCGCCGCCCAGGCCCTGGGCCTGGAGTCGCTCTACGAGGACGTCATCCACAAGGTGCTCCCGTCGATCGTGCAGATCACCACCGGGAACGCCCTGGGCTCCGGCATCGTGTTCGACAACCAGGGCCACGTCGTGACCAACGCCCACGTGGTGGGCGACGCCCGCGACTTCGAGGTGACCGTCCCGACGGGCGGCGCGGCGCGCAAGGCCACCCTCGTCAGCTCGTTCCCGGCCGGCGACCTGGCCGTCATCAGGGTCACCGACCCGCGCGGCCTGACCCCGGCGGTCTTCGGCGACTCGACCAAGCTCCGGGTCGGCCAGATCGTGCTGGCCATGGGCAACCCGCTCGGCTTCTCCGGCACGGTCACCTCGGGCATCGTGTCGGCGCTGGGCCGGACGGTCTCCGGCCCCCGCGAGGGCGGCGTGCCGGGCGCCACCATCACCAACGCCGTGCAGACCTCGGCCCCGATCAACCCCGGCAACAGCGGCGGCGCGCTGGTCGACCTGCACGGGCAGGTGATCGGCATCCCGACCCTGGGGGCCAACAACCCGCAGGAGGGCCCCGCCGACGGCATCGGGTTCGCCATCCCGAGCGCCACGGCCACCGACATCACGCGGCAGATCGTCCAGAACGGCCGGGTGGTCAACACCCGGCGCGCCGCTCTGGGCGTCCAGGTGGGAACGGCCATCGGCCGGGACGGAGAGCCGATGGGCGTCCAGGTCGGCGCGGTCACCAGGAACGGCCCGAGCGAGCGGGCCGGGATCCGGACCGGCGACGTCATCACCAGCGTGAACGGCAAGGCCACCGAGGACACCGCGACCCTGAGCGAGGTGCTCGCGACGCTGAAGCCGGGCCAGAAGGTGCCCGTCGTGGTGCGGCGCTCGGACGGCTCCCAGACGACCGTCCAGGTGACGCTGGGCGAACTTCCCGGCGGAAGCTGACATTTCCATGTAAGAAGTTGGGTGTTCGATCGGGCCGGTTGTTACGGTCGGGCACGTGACACCAGATCTCGACTCCTTCATCGCCGGTCTGCCCAAAGCGGAGCTGCACGTCCACCACGTCGGCTCCGCCTCCCCCCGGGTGGTGGCCGAGCTCGCCGCCCGCCACGAGGGCAGCACCCCCGTGCCGGCCGACCCCGACCGGCTGGCCGAGTTCTTCACCTTCCGCGACTTCGCCCACTTCATCGAGGTGTACGTCTCGGTCCTCAACCTGATCCGCGACCCCGAGGACCTGTGGCAGCTCTTCTACGGGGTCGGCCGTGACCTGGCGGCGCAGCAGGCCCGGTACGTCGAGCTGACGGTGACGCCGTACACCCACCTGATCAACGGGTTCGCCCCGGAGCAGTTCTGCGAGATCATCGAGGACGCCCGCGCCCGGGTCCTGCGCGACCACGGCCTGACCCTCAAGTGGATCTTCGACATCCCCGGCGAGCTGGGCCTCCCGGCGGCCGAGAGCACCCTGCGGATCGCCCTCGACCAGCGCCCCGACGGCCTGATCGGCTTCGGCCTCGGCGGACCGGAGGTCGGCGTGCCGAGGAAGCAGTTCGCCCCCTACTTCGACGCCGCCCGCGCCGAGGGCCTCCACTCGCTCCCGCACGCCGGGGAGACCACCGGCGCCGAGACCGTGTGGGAGGCGCTGCGCGAGCTGAAGGCCGAGCGCATCGGCCACGGCATCGGCAGCGCCGGCGACCCCGCGCTGCTGGCGCACCTGGCCGAGCACCAGATCGCGCTGGAGGTCTGCCCGACGTCCAACGTCTGCACCCGCGCCGTCGCGTCGCTGGAGGAGCACCCGCTGCCCGAACTGGTGAAGGCCGGGGTGCTCGTCACGATCAACTCCGACGACCCGCCCATGTTCGGCACCTCCCTCAACCAGGAGTACGCCGTCGCCGCCCGCCTGCTGGGCCTCGACCACACGGGCGTCGCCGAACTGGCCGGCAACGCGGTCCGCGCGTCGTTCCTGGACGAGGCGGGAAAACGCGCCCTGCTGTCCGAAATAGCGGAATACGCCGGTAAACAACGGCTCTGAAACGCCATTGGCGATCAAGGGGTCTATGCTGACCGGAGCCGCGACCTCCCTTGGAGACCTGATGTCGGAGCCGAAGAACTTATTGCCCTGGGCGTCCCCGCGTGACGAGAACGCCCCGAGGATCGACACGTCGGTCCCCCATTCGGCCCGCGTGTACGACTACTGGCTGGGCGGCAAGGACAACTTCGAGGCCGACCGCAAGGTCGCCGAGGGCACCGCCGCCGCCGCGCCGGGCATCGTCCAGGGGGCCAGGGACAACCGCGCCTTCCTCGGCCGGGCCGTGCGGTTCCTGGCCGAGCAGGGCATCACGCAGTTCCTCGACATCGGCACCGGCATCCCGACCCAGGGCAACACCCACGAGGTCGCCCAGCAGGTCAACCCGGCGGCGCGGATCGCGTACGTCGACAACGACCCCATCGTCATGACGCACGCCCGCGCCCTGCTGCGCAGCTCCCGCGAGGGCCGCACCTGCTACGTCGAGGCCGACCTGCGCGACCCGAAGTCGATCATCGAACACCCCGAGATCAACGACGTCATCGACTTCGACCAGCCGGTCGCTCTGGTCATCGTCGGCACCCTGATGTTCATCACCGACGAGGAGGACCCGCCCGGGCTGGTCCGCCAGTACACCGCGGCGCTCGCCCCCGGCAGCTACTTCGCGGTCAGCCACGTGACGGCCGACTTCTTCCCCAAGGCGGTCGGCAACGCCGCCGACGCCTACCGCACGCCCAACCTCGGCTTCACCCCGCGCTCCAAGGAGCAGATCAGCGAGTACTTCGAGGGCTTCGAACTGGTCGACCCCGGCATGGTGGCGGTCTCGTTGTGGCGCCCCGACGAGGACCCCGCCCTGTACCCCGACCGGGAGCACGGCGCCTACGGCGCCATCGGCCGCAAGATCTGAATCCCGTTGCCGTAGAGCACCGCCCGCAGCCAGTCGTCGCCGAGGTCGAGCCTGACCAGCGCGCCGACGGCCTCGGCGTAGTCGTAGGGGATGTTGGGGAAGTCGCTGCCGAAGTAGACGCGGTCTTGGTAGTCGAGCAGCCGTGACCTCTCGGCCGGCGGGAACGGCCACGCCTGCTCGGTGAAGCCGGTGAACGCCATGGTGGTGTCGAGGCCGACCCCCGGGAACCGCCCGGCGAGGTCGAGGAACGCGCCGTATTCGGGCAGCCCCATGTGGGCCACGACGACCTTGAGCCGGGGATGCCGTTCGAGCACCCCGGTGATCGGCCCCGGCCCGGTGAACCGCCCCGGCACCGGCCCCGACCCGCAGTGGGTGACCACCGGCGTGCCGGCGTCGGCGAGCAGGCCCCAGACGTCGTCGAGCAGGGGGTCGCGGGGGTCGTACCCGCCCACCTGCAGGTGGGCCTTGAACACCCGGGCGCCGCTTTCCAGCGCCTCCCGTACGTAGGCTCCCGCGGACTCCTCGGGGAAGAACGTCGCCGTGCGGGCGCAGCCGGGGGTGGCGGCGGCGAACTCGCGTGCCCACGTGTTGAGCCAGGCCGCCATGCCGGGTTTGTGGGGGTAGATCATCGAGGTGAACGCGACCACCCCGAACTCGCGCAGTCTCCGTACGTGTTCGGCCGGGTCGTTGCCGTGGGCGATCGGCCAGGGGAACCCGAGGTGGGCCTCGGCGCCGGCGAAATAGGCCTGCACCTTGTCGAGCACCCGCTGGGGCATGAAGTGGGTGTGCACGTCGACGATGCCCGGCAGCCCCAGCCCCCGCCAGATCTCCCGCACCGACATGCCGGACAGTCTGTCAGACGAGGGTGATGCCCCCGTCGACGGTCAGCACGATCCCGGTCGAGTAGTCCTGCGTCATCAGGTAGAGGTAGGCCTTCGCCACGTCCTCGATCTCGCCCACCCGCCCGGCCAGGCTCGTGTCGGCGACCTCCTGGTACATCTCCTCGACGTGCAGCGTGCCCTGCCAGAGGGGAGACCTGATCACGCCGGGGGCGACGCAGTTCACCCGTACGGGCGCGAACTCCACGGCCAGCGCTTTGGTCAGCGCCTCCAGCGCCCCCGAGATGGACGCCGGCCCCGCCCACCCGAACCCCGGCCGGTCCTTGGCCACCCCCGCCGTGACGATGATGCTGCCCGTGTCGGGCATCCGGCCGCGGGCGGCCTTCGCGGCGGCCAGCGCGCCGAAGAAACGGATCTGGAAGTACTCCCGGGCCACCGCGATGTCGAGGTGCTCGACCGGGGAGATGTACAGGGGTTCCCCGGCCGTGTAGACCAGATGGTCGAGCCGCCCGATCCGGCCGATGACGTTCTCGATGGCGTCCGGGTCGCTGAAGTCGGCGACCTCTCCCCACGCGGAATCGGGCAACTCGTCGAGGGTGTGGCGCACGTTCTCCTCGCGGGAGGAGACCACGACGACCTCGGCCCCGTGGGCGGCGGCGATCCTGGCCGCCCCGAGTCCGATGCCGGAGGTGCCCCCGAGGAGAACGACCCGCTGCCCGTCCAGTTCCATCTGCATCCCCCTTGACCTGGGCACCCTCGGTTTCTGTCATACCCATTGGGCAGAATCCGCCTATGAGCAAACCACCAGTCGTATCACCTGAAGAGTGGCAACTTGCCCGCGATAACCTCCTGAAAGCGGAAAAGGAGGCCACGAGGGCCGAAGACGCCCTCGCCGCCCAGCGCCGCCGCCTCCCGATGACGGAGTTCCGGAGCGACTACGCCTTCGAGGGTCCCGACGGGCCCCGCACGCTCCTCGATCTCTTCGAGGGCCGCGACCAGCTGATCGTCTACCAGTTCATGGACAACGGCCCGCGCCACTTCTGTCCCGGCTGCACCAAGTTCACCGACAACATCCCGGTGGGCGCCCTCCCTGCCCTGGCCGAGAAGGGCGTGAGCTGGGCGACGATCTCCAACATGCCGCTGGCGCAGATCGAGGCCTACAAGGCCGAACGCGGCTGGACCGTCCCGTTCCTGTCGTCCCACGGCACGACGTTCTCCGACGACTGCGGCGCGGGGCGCGGCTTCATGCTGAGCGTCTTCCTGCGCGACGGCGACCGGGTCTACCGCACCTACAACACGACGGCGCGCGGGGTCGACCGGCTGGTCTTCACCCACAGCTTCCTCGACCTGACGCCGTGGGGCCGCCAGGAAGACTGGGAGGACTCTCCGGTGGGCTGGCCCCAGTACCCGACCTACGGCTGACCGGGCACATAGCGAGATATACTTGATGCACGGCCGGATATCAGGAGGACGCGATGGCACGTACGGTGATCGACATCGACGACGACCTGATCGCGGCTGTGGCCAAGGCGCTGGGAACGCAGACCAAGAAAGACACCGTCAACAGCGCGCTGCGTGAAGTCCTGGAGACCCGTCGCCGGGCCCTGGCGCTGGCCCGGCTCCGCGAGTCGGCGGGGGAAGGCGCCTTCGACCTGGAACTCTTCGAGGACAAGCGGAACTACCGCAGGTGAATCCGGCGCAGTTCCTCATCGACACCAGCGCGCTGGCCCGGTTCATGGCCGGCGACGCCGAACGCCACGGATGGGATCAGGCCGCCGCCGCCGGCCTGATCGCGATGTGCCCCATCACGGAGCTCGAGTTCTTCTACAGCGCCCGGTCCGTCGCCGATCGCCGCCGCGGAATCGACGACCTTCGGCAGATCTTCGGGTGGACCCCGGTCGACGACCGCGCTTATGACCGAGCCTGGAAGCTCCAGGACGAACTGACCAGACGGGGTCGGCACCGCAGTGCCGGCCCCGTCGATCTGGTCGTCGCGGCGACGGCCGAGATCCAGGGGCTGACCCTCCTCCACCGCGACCGCGACTTCGAATGCATCGCCGCCGTCACCGGACAGCCGCTCCAGTGGTACGGCCCCGCCACCGGCAAATGACCCGGCCGAGGAACCCGTGACGGGCACCATCGACAAGATCGCCTGGATCTGCCTCCGCGACCAGCGCGTCCTCGCCGCCCGGTCCCACGGCAAGGACGCCTACTACGTCCCCGGCGGCAAGCGCGAACCCGGCGAGACCGACCTCGACACGCTGGCCCGGGAGGTGCGCGAGGAACTGAACGTGACCATCGTCCCGGGCACGGAGGCCCTGGTCGGCGTCTTCGAGGCGCAGGCCCACGGCAAAGCCGCCGGTGTCACCGTGCGGCTCACCTGCTACACCGCCGGCCATGAGGGCGAACCGGCCCCCGCTGGCGAGATCGCCGAACTGGCCTGGCTCAGCTACGCCGACCGCCCCCGCGTCTCCCCCGCGAACCAGGCCGTGTTCGACCATCTGCACGAGACCGGCCGCCTGCGCTGATCGTAAGGACTGCTGCCCGGCAGGCCCTGTTACGAGTTGATGTCGCCCCTTGACCCGTGCATATGGCCGTCCTAGGGTCCATTCAAAGTTAGGAACCCTTACTAACTTGCCGTGCATCCCTGGTCATAGGAGGCACCACGTGCGCTCTCTCCCCCTCGCGGCAGCCGGCCTGCTGGCCCTCACGCTGACCGCGTGCACCGCGGGAAACACCGCGCCGCCCGCCCTCGGCGCGAAACCCACCACCACCTCGACCGACCCCGCCGCCCTGCCCGCCGCCACGCTGGAGTTGTGGCACGGCTTCTCGACCGACGTCGAGACCAAGGCGTTCGAGGACGCCATCGCGGGCTTCACCACGAAGTTCCCGCAGATCAAGGTGGTCGCGCAGAAGGGCATCCAGGATGCCCAGATCACCCAGGCGATCCGCGGCGGCCAGGCGCCCGACGTGGCGGCGTCGTTCACCACCGACAACGTCGCCCAGTGGTGCAAGAGCGGGGCGTTCCAGGACCTCACGCCCGTCATCGCGCAGGACGGCATCGACCTGAACGTGCTGCCGGCGGCGGCGCGGTCGTACACGGAGTTCGACGGGAAGCGGTGCACGATGCCGCTGCTCGCCGACGCCTACGGCCTCTACTACAACAAGGCCCTGATGAAGGGCGAGCAGCCGCCGAAGACGTTGTCGGAGCTGACCGAGCTGACCAAGAAGCTCACCGTCCGCGACGCCGAGGGCAACATCGAGGTCGCCGGGTTCATCCCGAGCTTCCAGTACTACGAGAACTCCCCCAGCCACCTCGGGCCGATGGTCGGCGCGAAGTGGTACAACGACGACGGCACCTCGGCCATCGGCTCCGACCCGGCCTGGAAGCAGCTGCTCCAGTGGCAGAAGGAGCTCGTCGACTGGTACGGCTACGACAAGCTGGAGAAGTTCCGCAAGGGCCTGGGCGACGAGTGGGGCGCCGAGCACCCCTTCTTCGAGGGCAAGGTCGCGATGGTCCTCGACGGCGAGTGGCGCAACGCCATGATCGCCAGCGAGGCCGAAGACCTCGACTACGGCACCGCGCCGATGCCGGTCGCCGACGACAAGCCCGACCTCTACGGCAGCGGCTTCACCGCCGGCACCGTCATCGGCGTGCCGAAGGGCGCCAAGCACCCGCAGCAGGCGTGGGAGCTGGTCAAATACCTGACCACCGACACCGAGTCGCTGGTCACCCTGTCGAACGCGCTGCGCAACGTGCCCACCACGAAGGCCGCCATGGACCACCCCGGCCTGGCCAAGAACGAGCGCTTCGCCACCTTCCTCGACATCTTCGCCCACCCGAAGACCTCGACCCTGCCCGCGAACGTCAACAGCGTCTTCAACCAGGACGCCTTCTCCACCTTCCTGATCGAATGGGAGAAGGGCGCGGTCAAGGATCTGGACGCCGGCCTCGCCGGGGTCGACAAGCGGATCGATGACAAGATGAAGTTGTCCGGAGGCTGATCGATGGCCTTCACCCGCCGGGAGGGCGTGCGCGCCCTCCTGTGGCTCTCCCCCTGGCTCGTCGGCATCGCGATCTTCTTCGTCTACCCGCTGGCCTCCACGGTCTACTTCTCCTTCCACCGCTACGACCTGTTCACGCTGGAGTTCATCGGCCTGGACAACTGGCGGTACGCCTTCTCCGACCCGCGCCTGCTCCAGTCGGGGCTCAACACCCTGTGGCTCGTGGTGTTCATGGTCCCGGCGCAGGTGCTCTTCGCGCTGGGCGTGGCGCAGCTGCTGACCAAGGTCAAGAGCGGATCGAGCCTCCTGCGCACGCTGTTCTACCTGCCGTCGCTGGTGCCGACGGTGGCCGGCACGGTCGCCTTCGTCTACCTGCTGAACCCGGCCACCGGCCCGGTCAACCAGGTGCTCTCGTGGATCGGGATCACCGGCCCCGACTGGTTCGGCAGCGCGGCGTGGGCCAAGCCCAGCCTCACCCTGCTGGCCCTGTGGGGCGCGGGCAACACCGTGATGATCTTCCTGGCCGCGCTGCTCGACGTGCCGAAGCACCTGTACGAGGCCGCCGCCATCGACGGCGCGGGGGCCTGGCGGCAGTTCCGCGACATCACCCTGCCGGTCATCTCCCCGGTGCTGATGTTCTCGGCCGTGACCGGCGTGATCTACGCGGTGCAGTACTTCACCCAGGCGATGATCGCCTCCCGGGTGGCCTCGGGCGCGACCGACTCGGCCGGCACCAGCTTCACCCCCGGCTATCCCGACGGCGCGCTGCTCACCCTTCCCCAGCACCTGTTCCAGACCGGGTTCCGCGACTGGTCGATGGGCCTGGCCTGCGTCCACGCGCTGCTGCTCTTCGCGGTGTCGATGGTGTTCACCCTGGTGCTGCTGCGCCAGTTCAGCCGGGCGGAGGCCGCCTCGTGAGACGCCGCCGCGGCCTGGTCTGGATCGCCCGGCACGCCATCGCCATCGCCCTGTCCCTGATGTTCCTCGGCCCGGTCGTCTTCATCGTATTGACCGCGCTGATGACCGACGAGCAGGCCCTCACCAGCCGCCTGTGGCCCGACCAGTGGAACTGGGGCAACTTCGCCGAGGTGTTCGCCCGCTCCGAACTGCTCACCTGGACCGCCAACACCTTCCTGTACGCCTCCCTCGCGACGATCTTCATGCTGATGTCGTCGATCCCGGCGGCCTACGCGCTGTCGCGGTTCCGGTTCCGGGGAAGCAAGGTGGCGTTCCTCGTGGTGATCAGCGCGATGATGCTGCCGCCGCAGGTCGTCGCGGTGCCGATCTACCTGGTGTGGGCGCGGCTCGGCCTGACCGACTCGCTCTGGCCGCTGATCCTGCCGATGTTGTTCGGCGACGCCTTCTCGATCTTCCTGCTGCGCCAGTTCCTCATCACGATCCCCCGCGACTACACCGACGCGGCCCGTGTCGACGGCTGCTCCGACCTGCGCATCCTGTTGACGATCATCCTGCCGATGGCCCGCCCGGCCATCGCGGCGGTGGCGCTGTTCTCGTTCTTCTACTGCTGGAACGACTACTACGGGCCCTTGTTGTACGCCGGCGTCGACCAGGAGGGCTGGACCCTGTCACTGGGACTGGCCACCTTCAAGGCGTTCCACAGCGTGCAGTGGAACCTGACCATGGCGGCGACCCTGCTGGTGACCGCGCCGGTGATCGTCGTCTTCCTCTTCGCCCAGAAGGTCTTCATCGAGGGCGTCACGCTGACGGGGGTCAAAGGGTGAGAACGCTCCTCGCGGTCGACGGGGGCAACAGCAAGACCGACCTCGCCCTGGTCGCCGAGGACGGCACGGTGCTCGCCACCACGCGCACCGGCCCCTTCCTGCCGCAGAGCGCGGGCGTCGAGGCGGCCGTCGACGTGGTCGACCGGGCCGCCCGCGACCTGCTGGGCGGCGGGCCGCCCTACGCCGACGTGCTGGCCGCCTACCTGGCCGGGGCCGACTTCCCCGCCGAGGAGGAGGCGCTGGCCGCGGAGTTCCGGCTGCGCGGCTGCGCCAAGGAGGTGGACGTCGCCAACGACGTCTTCGCCGTGCTGCGCGCCGGGGCGTCGCGATCGTGGGGCGTCGCGGTGGTGTGCGGGGCCGGGATCAACGCCGTCGGCGTCGCCCCCTCGGGCGAGGTGGCGCGATTCCCGGCGCTCGGCCGGCGCAGCGGCGACTGGGGCGGCGGCGAGGAACTGGCCGACTGGGTCCTGTGGCACGCCGCCCGCATGGAGGACGGCCGGGGGCCGTCGACCGCGCTGGCCGAGCTGGTCGTCGATCACTTCGGCACGGCCACGGTGGAAGAGGTGGTGCTATCACTGCATTTCGGCGATTTGTCCCCAGCTAGGCTGCATGAGCTCGTACCGGGCCTGTTCACCGTCGCGGCCGACGGCGACCCGGTGGCCAGGGAGGTGGTCACCCGCCAGGCCGAGGAGGTCGCGGTGCTGGCGCGCGTCTGCCTCGAACGGCTGAACCTGCTCGACGTCGCGGCCGAGGTGGTGCTCGGCGGCAGCGTGCTGACCGCGAAGGACCCGTACACGCACGGACTGATCGAGGCCGCGATCGGCGCGAGCGCACCGCGCGCGCAGGTCGTGGTCGGCACCCTCCCCCCGGTCGCGGGCGCCGCCCTGGCCGGACTGGACCTGCTCCACGCGGACGAGTCCGCGTACACCCGAGTTCGTGAACGTTTCAGGAGGAGCGAATGACCAGGCTGTTCCCCGCCGCCCTCGCGCTGGCGCTGGTGACGTCGATCGGCGCCGCCCCGGCATGGGCCGACACCACCCCCGCCCACGTGCGGGTCGACCAAGTGGGCTTCCTGCCGGGCGAGAGCAAGCACGCCTATCTGATGACGAGCGGCGCCGGCGGCCGCTTCACCGTGGTCGACCACCGCGGCCGGACCGTGCTCAAGGGCCACGCCGGCCGCGACCGGGGCGCCTGGAACAGCGGCTACCCGCACGTCTACGACCTCGACGTCTCGAAGCTGCGCACCCCCGGCCGCTACCGGATCAAGGCCGGCGGCACCACCTCGGCCGAGTTCCAGATCGCGCCCAAGCACAACCCGGCCACCGACATCCTGGGCTTCTTCGGCCTCCAGCGGGACACCACCCACCACAACGACCGCGCCGCGTCGGTCTACGAGATCCCGACGTTCACCGGCCCCGACACCGACCAGATCAAGGGCGAGCTCACCAAGGTCGGCGGCCCGGTCGACGTCGAGGGCGGCTGGTTCGACGCGGGCGACTACCTGAAGTTCACCCACATCCTGTCGTACGTCGACACCCTGCTCTTCGCGGCCCAGCGCGACGGGAAGATCCACACCGCGGCCCTGCGCGACGAGGCGACCCACGGCCTGAAGTACCTCGACAAGATGTGGGACGAGAAGTCGAAGACCCTCTACATCCAGGTCGGCGTCGGCGCCGGCAACGAGGAGGGCACCTTCATCGGCGACCACGACATCTGGCGCCTCCCCCAGGACGACGACGGCGACACCGCCGAGGGCCACCAGTTCATCCGCAACCGCCCGGTCTTCCGCGCGGCCGCCCCCGGCCAGCCGATCAGCCCCAACCTCGCGGGCCGCACCGCCGCCGCCTTCGCCCTGGCCGCCCAGCTGGAGCCCGACCGCAAGAAGGCCGCCCACCTGCTGGAACAGGCCGCCTCCGTGTACGCGATGGCCAAGACCACCGACGTCGGCCAGCTGGTGACGTCGTTGCCGCACGCCTTCTACCCCGAGAGCGTCTGGCGCGACGACATGGAACTCGGCGCCACCCAGATGACCCTCGCCGCCCAGCGCCTCCGCGACCCGAGAGCGACCGCGTGGCTGGCCGACGCCGCCCGCTGGGCCCGCGGTTACCTCGACGACGACCAAGGCGACACCCTCAACCTGTACGACGTCAGCGCCCTGGCCCACGCCGACCTCATCACCGCCATCAGGGCCGCCCGCGCGAGGAACCTGGCCGTCTCGGAGGCCGACCTGGTCGCCGGCCTGAAGGCCCAGCTCGACATCGGCACGGACAGAGCGGCCAAGGACCCGTTCCGGGCCGGCGCCCAGCACGACGAGTTCGACTCGGTCCCGCACGCCTTCGGCCTGGCCGCCACCACCCACCTCTACCGCAAGGTGACCGGCGACCGTTCCTACGACGCCTTCGGCACCCAGCAGCGCAACTGGACCCTCGGCGCCAACCCGTGGGGCGTCTCCTTCGTGGCCGGCGCGGGCGCCAACTCGATCTCCTGCCCGCACCACCAGATCGCCAACATCACCGGCAAGCCCGCGACCGGAGCGGTCGTGAACGGCCCCAACAGCGCCAGCCTGTTCGACGACGGCCTCGGTGGCCACTTCGACGAGATGCCCCCCTGCCCGCCCAACGGCGTCGACGTCTACAACGAGTTCACCGGCCACGGCAGCCGCTTCGTCGACGACGTCCGCTCCTGGCAGGCGTCCGAACCGGCCGACGATTTCGCCGCCATCGCGCTGTACGCTTTGACCCTCACCTCGTCATGATCATCGCCGCGGAGATGCAGTGAAGCCTCCCCTTCACGGGACCCCCAGCCTGATGCGCGCGATCAACGAAGGCCGGGCCCTCCGGGTCCTGCTCGAACGCGGCCCGCTGACCCGTCCCGAGATCGGCGAGCTCACCGGCCTCTCCAAACCGACGGCCTTCCAGCTCCTGGCCCGCCTCCAAGAGGCGGGCCTGGTGGTGGCCGACGGCATCCGGGCCGGTCAGCCCGGCCCCACGGCGGAGATCTACCGCATCAACCCCGACGCGGCCTACGTGGCGGCCCTGGACGTGACGCACGACCGCATCAGCGTCCAGATCGCCGACCTCACCGGCACGATCCGCGGCGAGCACACCCTCCCCCAGACCACCCAAGATCCCCTGGTGGACCGCCTGGCCGCCGCCCTCGCGGCGGCCACCCCTCCCGGCCCGCTGCGCCGGATCGTCATCGGCGTGCAGGGCGCGGTCGACCCGACGACGGGCCTGCTGTCCTACGCCACCGACGAGGACCTGCCCGGCTGGCGCATCCCCGACCTCCTCCCCACCCTGCGCGCGGGGCTCGGGACGGAGGTCGACGTGGAGAACGACGTCAACCTGGTGGCCCTGGCCGAACAGGCCCACGGCGCGGCGACGGACCACTCCGACTTCGTCCTCCTGTGGGCCGACGAGGGCCTCGGATCGGCCCTGGTCATAGGGGGCCGCCTGCACCGGGGCTTCTTCGGCGGCGCGGGCGAGGTCGGCTACATGCCGACCCCCGGCGTGGCCACCGCCCGCGACGGCGGCCGCTTCGGCCACCACGGCTACCAGGCCCTGGTCGGCGGCCCCGCCGTCCACGCCCTGCTCCGCACCTACGGCGTGGAGGCCCCCGACTTCCACCGAGCCATGACGGCCGCCATCGAGATGGCGCAGGGCACCGACCGCGCGGCGGAGGAGGCCCGCGCGGGCCTGCGCCTGGTGGCCTCCCGCCTGGCGGTGGGCCTGGCGGCCATCGCCTCCGTGGTGGACCCGGGATTGGTCGTCCTGACGGGCGGCCTGCCCGCAGCAGGCGGCGAACTGCTGCGCGACCTCGTCGAACGGGAGTTGCACGCGCTGACGCACTCGCGGCCGCAGGTGCGGCTGTCGGCGCTGGAGGGCAACCCGGTGCTGGCGGGAGCGTTGGAGCTGGGCCTGACGGTCGTACGGGAGGAACTCTTCGAGGGCGTCCTGATCAGCCGCTCGTAGCACGTTTCCTGTCGGTGGCGCCTGCCACGATCAAAACATGATCATGCAGCCCATCGACGTCTCCTGGCTCTGCGGCGAGTACGGCGAGGAGCACTACGCCTTCATCTACCTCCGCACCACGCCGGAAGAGGCGGTCGCCCGCCTCGGCGGCCGCTATGCGAACTTCACCGACCCCGCCCCCCTGCCCCACGAACCCGACGCTGGCCGCATCGGGGCGACCCCCTCGGCGTCGCCTCCATGGGCGACTGGACGATCATCTGCGACTCCGACTGGCTCGGCACCGACGAAGAACTGATCACCCGCCTCTCCCAAGGCACCCGCCTCGTCTCCCATTTCGCCCTCGGCGTCGACGACACCGACGACTTCTACTGGTGTGAGAACGGCGAGATCAAATACCTCTACGGAGGCGACGACGCCTTCATCATGGACCCCCCAGCCGAACTCGCCGGCGTCATGGACGAGATCGACCAGCTCTACCCGTCGATTCCCCGCCTCTACCGAGGCCCGGGGATCAGACCGACCGAGGAACTCCTGCGCGGCCTCACCTTCAGATGGGGCACCCTCCCGAACTCAGCGCCATAGGGCCAACACGTGGGTCGAAAGTCCCAGAAGTCGGGGGCGGGTGGGCCCAGTTTCCGGGACGGGCATGCTCACCTGCCGATTCAGTGGGGATGTCGGCACACGATGAGCAGATTGTGGCGGAAAATGTGTCTACTCTCATTTGTGCAGCAAGGACGTGGATGTGACTCCTGGTGAAGTCGGGGCAGGAGGTCGGCGATGAGCGCCGGTCGGCGGCCGATCAGCGGCCCTCAGCGCCGTCTCGGCCAGCGGACACGGTACGCCCTGCTCGTCACCGTGGTGATCGGTGTCGCCGTCGCCGTCCCGCCCCTGCTGATTCCCCGGCAGGACGACCGCGCGGAGGCGTCGGGCGCGCGGGAAAGCCCGGCGTCCAGCCAGGCCCCGACCACCGCGCCCCCTCCACCGACACCCGAGACGACACCCGAGGTCCGCAGGAGCGCGGGCGCCCCGCGTCCGACCCCGACGCGGGCGACCGCCACACCCGCACGCCCGCGCGTGCCCTCGTGCACGGCCCCGCGCGGCTCGGGGACCGTGGAAGTCACGGCCGTGCCGGCCTGCTCGATCTACGCGTCGGCGCTCGGGACGGGCTGGCAGGCGTCCGGAAGCGGGACGAACGTCGACCCGGGCCGCCCGGTGCCCGACGGTGAAGAGGCGGCCGTCAGGATCCAGCGACGGGTGAAGACCCGCGATCAGCCCGCGACCGTGACGCTGCTGGCGGGCTCACCCGTGCTGATCGGCACGAACACCCGGCTGCGCCTGCGCATCTACGGCGGCCGGCAGTACGGCACCATCCTCCGGTTGTCCGCCTCGCCCTCGGCGGGACGGGCGGGCGCCACGACGGTGACGCTCCAGGCGCCCCCGGAGCGCTGGACGTCGTTCGTGGTGCACGTGGGCACCCTGTCGCCCGGCCGCCTGCGCCGGATCGACCTCGCCATCGCCAGCGAGCAACTCCCGCAGGCGTACGAGTTCTACCTCGACGACATCGCACTGGGGAAGTGAGATGGCCGCGGGGCATCTGCGGGTCTACGGCGTGGATCCGCTGGTCGCGCCGGCCGCCGTCTGCCGTGCGGTGTTGCTGGGAAGGGCCGCGGTCGTGCTCACCTCCGCCGGGGCAGGGTTGCTGCTGGTGGCCGACCTCTGGCGGGTGGTGTCGGTGATCGCCGTGACCGTGCTCGTCACGGTCGCCGAGGTGACGGTGCTCACCCGGCACCCGGCCGTGGTCCGCCGCGCGCTGCCCGTCGTCGGAGTCGACTGGCTGGCGGCCACGGGCATCCTGCTGCTGAGCAAGGGCGGCATGGCGTACTTCTGCTTCGCGGCCGGGTCGGCGGCGCTGGCCGGGGCGCTGCTCGGCATGCGCGCCCTGGGAATCTGGGCCGTTCAGGCCGCCTTCGGGTTCGCCGCCGCGGCCTGGGCGCTGCGGGCCGCGCCGTACTCGCCGGACGTCGCCGCGTTCGTGATGGCGTTTCCCATGCTCAGCGTGCTCGCGGGCATGGGCGGGGCGGTGGCCACCTCCGCGCTGGTGCGCTACGTCGATCTGACGGTGGAGGTGACGGCCTCCGCGCAGCGGTCCGCCGCGGCCGACGAACGGGCCCGTCTCGCCCGCGAGCTGCACGACTCCGTCAGCAAGACCCTGCGCGGGGTGTCGTTCGCCGCCCTGGCGCTCCCGTCGTCCCTGCGCCGGCACCCCGCGCTGGCCGAGCAGCTCGCCGAGACCGTCTCCCGGGGCGCCGAGGTGGCCGCGAAGGAGGCCAGGCAACTGCTGGAGGGGTTGCGCGGGGACGTACCGGACCGATCTTTCGAGGACGTCGTCCACGAGGTGTCGCGATCCTGGCAGCACGACGCCGGCGTCGCCACGCGGGTGACAGTGGCGTGCGCCGAACCCGGAGTGGCCGTCCGGTACGAGATCGTCCGCGTTCTCCAAGAAGCGCTGACCAACGTGCAGCGGCACGCCTCCGCCTCCCACGTCACCATCCGCCTGATCCAGTCGGGTGGTCTCCTGGAGCTGATCGTCGGCGACGACGGCATCGGCTTCGTCGTTCCGGAGGAGCTCGGACGGTTACAGTCGCAGGGACATTTCGGCCTTGTCGGCATGGCTGAACGGGCCCGGGCCGTCGGCGGCCACCTGCGGGTGAGGTCCTACCCCGGGGCGGGCACCGTGGTCACGGTCTGCGTGCCGCTCGATCCACTGGAGTGATGGACGTGATCGACGTACTGATCGTCGACGACAACCCGATCGTGCGCGCCGCCATGTCCGCGTTCCTGGACGCCGACGACCGGATCCGGATGGTCGGCGAGGCGAGCAACGGGCACGAGGGGCTCGCGGCCGCCCGCCGTCTGCGTCCCACGGTGACCTTGCTCGACCATCGCATGCCCATCGCCGACGGGCTCTCGGTCGTGGGCGAGATGGGCCTGTACACGAAGGTGCTGGCGCTGACCAGCGACTACACCGAAGACGTGATCGCCTCGATGCTGCGCGGCGGCGTGCGCGGATACCTCGTCCACGGCCAGTTCGACCCGCCGGAACTGCTGCGTGCCGTGCTGGCCGTCGCCGAGGGCCGGGGCTGGCTCTCCCCGGTGGCCGCGTCGGTCGCGACCTCACTCGTACGCGGGCAGGCCGAGCGTGACCAGGAGCAACGCGAACGGGCCGAGCGACGGCACACCGTGCAGACGAGGTTCGGCATCACCAGGCGCGAGCGCGAGGTGCTGAACCTCCTGGCCCAAGGGCTGAGCAACGCGTCCATCGCCATCCGGCTGGGCCTGACGGAGAAGACCGTGAAGAACCACCTCAACAGCGTCTTCGGCAAGCTCAACGTGAGCAGCAGGACCGAGGCCGTGCTGCTCTGGACCGGGAGCGCCTGACCCGGGAATTGGGCCATGGCGCTCGGGCCGTACGGGACTTTCTGCCTAAATCCGCAGGCCGCCGCATGGCTATCGTTCGACGCGCCGCCGCGCGATTCGCTTCTGCCGGCAGCCCCCACGCTCCCACTGTGAAGGGAAATCGATGTCAGACCACACCCGGCGGCGCCAATGGAGCCGGGCGGCGGGGACGACTCTGCTCGCCGCGGGCCTGCTGCTCGCCGCGCGCCCGTTCCTGATCCCGGCCTCGGCCACCACTGCGGGCCCGGCGGCGGTGGCCACGCCGTACCCCACGGCGAAGCCGCTCCCGGTCCCGACGTTCTCCGGCCCGCCGCCGTTCGCCCAGTACCGCGAGATCCACGCGAACTGCAAGGTCACCCACCACCTGTCGGACGACCCGATCGTCTATCCGGGCCTGCCGGGCGCGGCCCACAACCACACCTTCGCCGGGAACCCGACCACGAACGCCAAGTCGACCAGGACCTCCCTCCTGGCAGGCGGGTCGAGCTGCCAGGACACCATGGACAAGTCCGCCTACTGGATCCCCACGCTGTACCAGAACGGCAAGGTGGTGGACCCGACGATCGTGACGACGTACTACAAGTCAGGCGTCAAGGACTACCGCACGGTCCAGCCCTTCCCGGCCGGCTTCCGGCTGATCGTGGGCGACATGCGCACCGCTTCCGCCGCCGACTTCCAGGGCACCTGGACCTGCGGCGGCGGCACCTTCACCACCTTCCCGAAGTCCTGCCCGTCAGGCAGCTCGCTGATCGTCCGCCTGAAGGCCCCGAGCTGCTGGAACGGCCGCGACCTCGACTCGCCCGACCACAAGAGCCACATGGCCTACCCGGTGAAGAGCGTCTGCCCGGCGGCGTTCCCGGTCCCGCTGCCGATGCTGGAGATCAAGGTCCCCTACAAGCTCCCGGGCGGAAAGACCGACGGCCTCGCCTACTCCTCCGGCGCGAGCTACTCCTTCCACTACGACTTCATGGAGGCGTGGTCGGGCAACCGGCAGGCCGAACTGGTGAAACACTGCATCAACGGCGGACGCCAGTGCAACGGCTACGGAATCGACCAGCACAAGCCCTGACCGAAACCGCGGCTCGATTATTCGGAACGGCGTGCCTCCTCGGAGGTACGCCGTTCGCGCGTGGGAGCTCCCCGCGACAAGTCCCGGTCTGCTCGGCATGACGACCACGGGCATCAACGTCACGAACGCCTCCTGGTGGGCCGAGGTGATCGCCGCCACGGCGGGCATGCTGACGGGGCTGGTGCTCCAGGTGCTGTGCATCGGCCCTGATGTGCTAGCACCGCAGTACAAGCGTGCCGGGCAGCGTCATAGGAAAGGATGAAGACGCTGGCAGGGTCGTCGGCCATCCTCTGCGCCGTGCACACTGTGCGATCGGCGCGCTCGATCCAGTCTCCGCTCCACCCGCTCGGCGGCTTCGTGCACATCCGCTCGCGACACCCGGCCCACGACCATGACGTCGACATCGTTGGGCGGCGGCCCAGCCTCACCGAGATACCTACTCGCCCAGGACCCGAAGATCGCTGTCGCGTCCACGTCGGAAAGCCCCGAAAACTCCCGCTCGACAAGAAGGTGCGGCCCGAAGGCCAGGGTCAGCAGTTCCGTGAGCGGTCGCGCGTAGCGCCCTGGCACCCTGGCCCGGATCACCTGAGCTCTGCCGCAGGCCGGCCTGCAGCAGGCGGCCCACTTCCCGCTGCATCGTCGTCAGCGGAACCCCTATCCGCCCGGCAAACTCAGTGATCGTGAACTCGCGGTCAGGCTGAAGGTAGAGCAGGGCAAGCAGGTCCGCCTGATGCCGCGACCGGAAGATCGGTAGCAGCGGAGTGCTCTTACTACGCATAGATGAACGTCATCACCCATCTATGCGTAGTGTTCCGGCTCTCACCACAACGTCTTCCGCCGCCCTTCTCAAAGCCGTCAGGAATCCAAACCCGAGCGAAGCGAGCACCCTCCGAGCGAAGCGAGGCCCTGCCAGGGAGCGCGAGGGGCGGAGCCCTTCGCCAGGGAGCGAAGCGACCCCGGAGCAAAGCGACGAGAGGGCCGCGAACGCGGACCAGGGGGAGCGCGAGGGGGCGAAGCCCTCTCGTATCGGGGGTCTGGGGGTCGCCCCCCGGGGTAAACGAGGAATGGCCCGTGGCAGCCGCCCCGAAGGGGCGTCAACCACGGGCCATTCCGAGAGTGGAGGTGGCGGGAATCGAACCCGCGTCCTTCAGCACCGAGTCAGGGCTTCTCCGGGCGCAGCCTGTTTAGCGTTTTCTCAGCCCCGGCGCTCTCACAGGCGAGTCGCCGACGGGCTCATCCGCTGTTTGTTTTCCCATCTCCCCCCGCGGCCGGCGAAGATGGTGGAGCCTCCTAGCGATGCCAGATCCCGGGCCGGAGGCAGTCCCGGGCTGACACGGTTTAACTCGTCTGCTTAGGCAGCGAGAGCCAGGGAACCCTGGCTAACCGAAGTGGCCTTGGTATTGGCACTTATTTGTTTGCGGTCACAGTGTTAACGAGGTTATGTCCGCCGTCCTCGGCCCGCTTCCCCTGGCTTGTAATGCCAAAGTCGAAACCGGTCACCCCCTGTGCAGTTGTCAAACCCGTCCGCGCAAGCGTCCGGACACCGCAACTTTACCGGTACAACCACCCGCTCGCGAACACGTATTCCCTCAGGGCGCCAGCGCGCCGAAGAACGACCCGGCCACGGCGGGGGCGGCGCCGGGGACGCCGGTCTCGACCATGGCGGCGAGGGCGATGTCTCCCTGCCAGCCGACGAACCACGACAGTTCGCGGCGCTGCTTCTTCTCGGTGTAGCCGACGTGGGAGGCGACGCCGTAGACCTCCGCCCCGGCGACC
The DNA here is from genome assembly GCF_001570525.1 of Herbidospora sakaeratensis. Lineage (GTDB taxonomy): Bacteria > Actinomycetota > Actinomycetes > Streptosporangiales > Streptosporangiaceae > Herbidospora > Herbidospora sakaeratensis. The sequence continues at coordinate 147,096 of NZ_BBXC01000009.1, read as the reverse complement.
GAGGCGGCCTTGGCGGAGCCGCTGGTCACGCCGGCCCGCATGAGGGTGCGGAGCGTGGAGACGCGGCCGGGGTCGAGGTTGATCGGCTTGGGCGGGGTGGCGGGGGCGACGACCTCGGAGCTGACGTCGGGCAGGGCGGGGCTGCTGACGAGCACGGGCGGGCGCCAGGTGCCCGACTGGACGGCCGCGGCGACCAGGGCCATCGCGAGGGGGCTGACCCGGACGCTGGTGCCGGCGATGACCTTGGCGCGGGTGGCGTCGGTCTCGGGGGCGGGCACGTGGCCGCTGTGGCCGGCCAGCGGGAGGGTCCACTGGGCGCCGATGCCGAACTGCTGGGCGCTGAGGAGCAGGTCGTCGCTCTTGACCATGCGGGCCAGGGAGGCCAGCGCGGTGACGCAGCCGTGGGCGAAGTCGGCCTCGAACGTGGGGGCGGCGGCGGTGACGCCGACCTGCTGGAAGCGGGCGCCGCCGACGGTCCGGTCGGCGGTGCAGGGGATCTTCTCCTGCGTGTCGAGGTCGGCCTTGAGCAGGGCGTCGGTGGTCACGACGGAGAAGGCGGTGCCGGGCGGGAACTTGCCGGCGAGGGCGTCTTTCTGCTGGTGGAGGCCCTTGGTCGCGATGGCCCGGATCTCACCGGTGGAGGCCTGGACGGCGACCAGCACGGCCGGCTGGGAACCGGCGACGGCCAGGTCGGCGGCATGCTGCATGGCGGTGTCGAGGGTGGTGCGGACCGGCGCGTTCTTGCGGCCGGGCCACGACTTGAGCTCCTTCACCTGCTGCGACGACTTGCTGTCGAGCACGACGACGCGGGTCTCGGTCGAGCCGGTGAGCTGGTCTTGGTAGGCCTTCTGGAGACCGTCGCGGCCGACGGTGTCACCGGCCCGCTGGGGGCCGCCGAGTTGCTGTTCGCTCTCGGGGGTGACGGCGTTGACGCGGCCGACGATCTGGGCGGGCGACTTGGGGGCGACCGGCGGGTGGACCTGCTCGATGGTGAGGCCCTGGATCGCCTGGAGCTTGGCCGACAACTCGCGGTACTTGTTGGGGCCGAAGGTGGCGAGCGGCACCTCGTCGGTCGGCGGGGCCGACAGGATGCGGCTGAGCAGCCGGTCTTGCGCGAACCCGGTGATCTTCGAGAGCTCCTCGCAGACCTTGGCCGGATCGGTGAGCTCGGCGGGCACCACCTGGGCGACGTACTGGGTGTCGTCTTCCTGGAGGGTGTCGCCGTTGCGGTCGATGATCGGCTGGCGGGGCTCGGGGTCGATCTTCACGGCGAGCCGCTGGCCCTCGTGGAGGTCGGGGTGGACGACCTCGGGCGACCAGTGCACCTTCCACCGGCCGTCGACCAGGCGCAGCGGGAGCACGCTGTCGTACTCCCACAGCGGGTTGTTCTCGCCGAGGTTGACCTCGGCGGAGAAGTTGGCCGACGCGGTGTCGCCCTCGCGGCTGATGGTGCCGAGCGCGAAGCGGATGGAGGCGGCGTCGAGGTGGAGGCTGGCGTCGCCGAGCGCCTTCACCACGGTGGCCTCGTCGGCGTCGGCCCGGCGGGCGGCCATCTCGTAGTCGCCGCTCTGCCAGCCGACGAGGAAGTCGCGGACCGCCTCGTGGGGGGACGGCTCCTCGAAGCAGGCGGTCAGGCCGGGCGCGAGAAGCGCCAGCGCGAGCGCCAACCGAAGGGGTCGACGGGCGGTCACGGCCTAGCGGCCCCCCTTGCGCCGGACGGCGTTCGACATGGCGCGTGACATATCCCGGTTGTCCTGCTTCTCACGGAGGGTCTGACGCTTGTCGTAGTCTTTCTTGCCGCGCCCGATGCCGATCTCGATCTTGGCCCGGCCGTCTTTGAAGTAGAGGGCCAGGGGGACCAGGGTGAGGCCCTTCTCCCGCAGCGTGGCGTAGATCTTGCCGATCTCCTTGCGGTGCAGGAGCATCTTGCGCTTCCGCTTGGCGGAGTGGTTGGTCCAGGTCCCCTGGGTGTATTCGGGGATGTGGACGTTGTAGAGCCACGCCTCGTCGTTCTCGACGGCGGCGAACCCGTCGGTCAGGTTGGCGCGGCCCTCCCGCAGCGACTTCACCTCGGTGCCGGTCAGGACCAGACCGGCCTCGTAGGTGTCTTCGATGAAGTATTCGTGACGGGCACGTTTGTTCTGGGCGATGACCTTGCGCCCGGTCTCACGAGGCATGGCAAGAGCCTACCGGCGGCTCGTCACACCCGCAGATAACGGCGGAGCGTGATGAACGAGGCGAGGATACAGATGATCACACCGATGGCCATCGTGCCGGAGATGATCCCGGCGACGGTGTTCCAGCCCAGGGCTTCGGGGACGAAGTTCTGGATGCTGTCGAAGATCAGGACCTTGCTGGTGATGAGCATGACCGCGGCCAGCACACCACCGATCAGGCCCGCGATGACGCCTTCGAGCACGAACGGCAGCTGGATGTAGACGTTGGAGGCGCCCACCAGCCGCATGATGCCGGTCTCACGACGGCGGTTGAAGGCCGACAGCCGCACCGTGTTGCCGATCAGCAGGGTGGCGGCGAAGACCATCGCGAAGGCGACCGACAGGGCCATCCACTGCAGCTTGTCCATGAAGCCGAAGTAGCTGTCGAGCAGCTGGCGCTGGTTGACGATGTTGGAGACGCCGGCCTGGCCGGTCAGCTCCTCGGTCACCGCCTGCGACTGGTCGGGGTCGCCCAGCTTGACCCGGAAGGACTCCGGCATGTCCTCGACCTTGAGGAAGGAGGCGAAGACGTTGTTCGACTGGTTGTCGAGGAAGTTCTTGTAGGCCGTGGCGGAGTCTTCGAAGATGACTTCCTCGACCTGCGGCATGCCCTTGATGACGGCCTCGAGCGCCGTCTTCTGCTCCTCGGAGATGCCCTTCTTGTCGGTGCACGGCTCGAAGGGGGAGTTCTCCTTGCACAGGTAGACCGAGAGCTCGACCTTGTCGGACCAGTAGCTGGTCATGCTCGAGACCTGTGAGTTGATCATCAGCCCGATGCCGAGCAGCGCCATGCCGACGGCAACGGTCACGACGACCGCGATGGTCATCGTGAGGTTGCGACGGAGGCCGATCCAGACCTCGGAGAAGATGAAATTCGCCCGCATGCTTCCTTCTTAGTAAGCCTGGCCGTAGACACCCCGCGACTGGTCGCGGACGATCTTGCCATCCTCCAGCTCCACCACACGCTTGCGCATGGAGTCCACGATGGCGGCGTCGTGCGTCGCCATGAGGACGGTGGTGCCGGTCCTGTTGATGCGGTCGAGCACCTTCATGATGCCGATGCTCGTCGCGGGGTCGATGTTTCCCGTCGGCTCGTCGGCCAGCAGGATCATCGGACGGTTGACGAAGGCGCGCGCCATGGCCACCCGCTGCTGCTCGCCACCCGACAGCTCGTCGGGCATGCGGTGGGCCTTTCCTTCGAGGCCGACCAACTCGATGACCTCGGGGACGACCTTGCGGATGAAACGGCGCGGCTTGCCGATGACCTCAAGGGCGAACGCCACGTTCTCGTAGACGTTCTTGTTGGGCAGCAGCCGGAAGTCCTGGAAGACGCATCCGATGCGGCGCCGGAGGTGGGGCACCTTGAAGTTGGACAGCTTGGAGAGGTCCTTGCCGGCGACGTGGATGGCGCCGGAGTTGGGCCGCTCCTCTTTGAGGACCAGGCGGAGGAACGTCGACTTTCCCGAACCCGACGGCCCCACGAGGAACACGAACTCGCCCTTGTCGACATCGACCGAGATGTGGTCGAGCGCAGGGCGGTTCTGGTTCACATAGACCTTGGTGACATTATCGAAATGGATCACGGGCGCATCACGGCATGCCAGTCTAGGGGGCGGGGGACATCCATACCGGGGGGCGCCGGTCTCTTTGCTCCAGATCGACGTTCCGGTTGGCCAGAGCTCAGTCTAGGGGTAACACTGGCATGGAACGTCCATAACGGAAACAAAACGATTAGGGCATAGGTAAAGGGCCGATGAGCTGCGAACACTTGGTATGCGCCGCGTGCGCCGCACCTGTGGTGGAGGGTCGCTGCCCCTCCTGCCGTGCCGCCAGGGAGAGAATTCACCAGCACGGATTCCTGGGACTGCCGCCCCTGCTGGTGGCTCTTGTGATAGTGCTCGCCCTCGCCCTGACGGCGTTGAAGGTCGCCTACAGCTGACCTATTCCTGGCCCGACTCCTGGCGGCGCATCCAGCGGATCTCGCCCTCGATGAACTCGTCGAGGTCGCCGTCGAGCACCGCCGTCGGGTTGCCGGCCTCGACCCCCGTGCGCAGGTCTTTGACGATCTGGTAGGGGTGCAGCACGTAGTTGCGGATCTGGGTGCCCCACGAGCTGGTGGTCTCGCCGCGCAGCTCGCTCATCGCGGCGGCCTCCTCCTGCCGCTTGCGCTCCAGCAGCTTGGCCTGGAGGACGGCCATCGCCGAGGCGCGGTTCTGCAGCTGCGACCGCTCGTTCTGGCACGACACCACGATGCCGGTCGGCAGGTGGGTGATGCGCACCGCCGAGTCGGTGGTGTTGACGCCCTGGCCGCCGGGGCCCGACGACCGGTAGACGTCGACCCGGAGGTCGTCTTCGTTGATGTCGATGTGGTCGGTCTGCTCGACCACGGGCACGATGTCGACCCCGGCGAAGGAGGTCTGGCGGCGGCCCTGGTTGTCGAAGGGGCTGATGCGGACCAGCCGGTGGGTGCCGTGCTCGCCGCGCAGAGTGCCGTAGGCGTAGGGCGCCTTGACCGTGAAGGTGGCGCTCTTGATGCCGGCCTCCTCGGCGTAGGAGGTGTCGTAGACCTCGGTGCCGTAGCCCTTGCGCTCGGCCCAGCGCAGGTACATGCGCAGCAGCATCTCGGCCCAGTCGGCCGCGTCGACGCCGCCGGCCTGGGAGTTGATCGTCACCAGGGCCTCTCGGGCGTCGTACTCGCCGGCCAGGAGGGTGCGGACCTCCATCGCGCCGATGTCGGCGCGCAGGGAGGCCAGTTCCTTGTCGGCCTCGGCGAGGGTGTCGTCGTCGCCCTCTTCCGCGGCCAGTTCGTAGAGGACCTTGAGGTCGTCGAGCCGGCTGGTCAGGCCCTCGACCCTGTTGACCTCGCCCTGGAGGTGGGAGAGCTTGCTCGTGACCTTCTGGGCGGCCTCGGGGTCGTTCCACAGGTCGGGTGCCGCGGCCTGTTCGCCCAGCTCGGCGATCTGCTTGCGCAGGCTGTCGAGGTCGAGCACGTCCTGAATGCTGTTCAGGGTGCCGGTAAGCTCGTTGATCTCTTCTGCTGGATCGATGGCTGCCACGTTTCTAAAGGGTACGCGAACACCGGACCGACTCAGGTACGGTCCCTTTTGCACAAGGGAGGGGGATTCACATGCGCCGCGCGCTGGCCTTTCCCCTCGTGATGACGCTGCTGGCGGCGTGCACGACCCAGGCCCCGGCGCCCAAGCCGAGTCCGGTCGCCGCCACCACCAAGCCCTCCCCCACTCCGGCCCCGCCGGCCCTCACCATCGACGAGGCGGCCAAGGCGGCCGACGTCTTCCTCGGCGCCGACGACGTGATCCGGAGCATGGGCGACGGCCGGATGGCCCTCGACCGCGCCAGAGACGGTCAGGACCCGCTCGTGCTGGCCGAATATCGGTCATCCGAAAACAGGCCCATCCGATACTCCTGGGGGCCCCGCACGCTGATCGTGCCGCGCCTGCAGAAGGGGGTCACGCCGTGGTTCGCGGCGGTGGCCGAGCGGCGCCACGGCAAGGTGAAGCAGACCGCCGTCATGACGTTCATGAAAGAGGGCGAGTCGTGGCAGCGCGGGCTCACCACCCTGCTGAACAGCGGCGCGGTGCTCCCCCAGATCGCCGAGGACGCCGAGGGCTACGCCGTCTCCCTCGACGCCCGCGACCAGTCGATCGCGATCAGCCCCAACCTGCTCGGTCCCCTGCACGCGACGGTCGCCGAGGAGGGCCCCGACGGGTTCACCTCCGACCTGATCGAGGAGGGCCCGCTGACCAAGGGCTTCTTCGACGACATCGCCACGCAGAAGGAGATCTACAAGACCGAGGGGTACGAGTACATCTCGATCTTCGCGGCGGCGGCCTCCTACCCGGTGCTGGCGGTCCGCACCGCCGACGGCGGCGGCCTGCTCTTCTACACGCTCACCCGCACCAGCCAGTGGATCCCGGCGCTGCCCAACGCCGTGGGCGGCCACCTGCCGATCCCGGCCGACGCCAAGTGGGACCTGACGACGACCGAGATCCTCAAGGACCGGCGCATCCAGGAGACCCAGCAGTTCCTGGCGCTGGTCCCGCCCCGCACCTCCAAGGCGCGGGCCGAGATCATCGCCTACGACGGCCGGATCACCCAGGCCAGCGCTACGGAGTAGCGCGCGGCAGGCCGCTGGTGGCGACCAGGGTCCTGATCGCCCGCAGGGCCACCGACAACGTCGCCAGGTCGAACACGTCGCTCTCCCAGATCTCCGACAGGGTCTGCCGCGACCGGGTCACCGCCGCCTCGTTCGCCTCCGACCAGCGGGCCAGCCGCTCCTCGGGCGCCTCGCCCGGCTTGCTGTGCACCAGCACGTCGTGGGTGAGGCTGGCGTGGGCGGCGTAGAGGTCGTCGCGGAGCGCCGAGCGGGCCATCGTGTTCCACCGGCTGTCGCGCGGCAGCGCTATCACGCGTTCGCGCAGCCGGGCCAGCTGGACGCGGTCGGCCAGGTCGAAGTAGACCTCGGCCACCTCGCTCACCGGCCGGTCGGTGGCGACCGCGATCTCGACCAGGTCGAAGGTCGAGTAGGCGGGCACCATCGCGGCCACCCGCTCGGCCAGCTCGTCGGGCACGCCGCGGCCGACGAAGTGGTCGCGGCGCTCCTCGAAGGCGGTCAGGTCGGGGCCGGTCAGCAGCTTGGGCAGGTTGGGCAGCAGGGCCGCGCCGTCGGCGAAGAACCGGGCCGAGGCGGCCAGGTCGAGCGGCGGGCGGCGGTTGTTGAGCAGCCAGCGGGTGCCGCGCTCGGACAACTTGCGCCCTTCGAGCAGCATGGCCAGCTGGGTGTCGACGTCGACCCGGTTCTCCAGCCCCTCGACCTGGCGGCGGAACGCGGGCAGGTCGAAGACCTCCCGGGTCACCAGGTAGGCCCGCGCGATGTCGGGCGTGGAGACGCCGAGCTCCTCGTGGAACCGGAAGACGAAGCTGGTGCCGCCGTTGTTGACCAGGTCGTTGGTGACGCCGGTGGTGATGATCTCCCGCCGCAGCGGGTGGTTGTCCATGAAGGTCTGGTACGTCTCCCGCAAGGCCGACGGGAAGTAGGAGACCAGCCACTCGCGCAGCGCCGGGTCGTCGGGCAGGTCGCTGGCGAGCACCTCGCGGTCGACCACCAGCTTGGTGTAGGCCAGCAGCACCGAGAACTCCGGCGCGGTCAGCCCGAGCCCGGCCTGGCGGCGTTCGGCCAGCGCCTTGTCGGAGGGCAGGAACTCCAGCGCCCGGTTGAGCTGCCCCTGCCGCTCCAGCCGGCGCAGGTAGCGGGTGTGGATGTGCAGCATCTCGGCGGCCTGCTTGCGGGCCGCGGCGAGCACCACGTTCTGGGCGTGGTTGTCGCGCAGCACCAGCTCGCCGACCTCGCCGGTCATCTCGGCCAGCAGCCCGTTGCGCTGTTTCTCGGTCAGGTCGCCCTCGCGGACCGCCTCGTCGAGCAGGATCTTGATGTTGACCTCGTGGTCGGAGGTGTCGACCCCGGCCGAGTTGTCGATGAAGTCGGTGTTGACCAGGCCGCCGCGCAGCGCGAACTCGATGCGGGCGAGCTGGGTGAAGCCGAGGTTGCCGCCCTCGCCGATGACCCTGCAGCGCAGGTCGGCGGCGTTGACCCGCAGCCCGTCGTTGGCCTTGTCGCCGACGTCGGCGTTCGACTCGGCGGCGGCCTTGGCGTAGGTGCCGATGCCGCCGTTCCACAGCAGGTCGACCGGGGCCCGGAGGATGGCGCTGATCAGGTCGTTCGGGGCCAGCGAGGTGACGGCGGCGTCGACGCCGAGCGCGATCCGCATCTGCGGGGAGACCGGGATCGACTTGGCGGTACGCGGCCACACCCCGCCCCCGGCGGAGATCAGCTCACGGTCGTAGTCGTCCCACGAGCTGCGCGGCAGGGCGAACAGGCGCTCGCGTTCGGCGAAGCCGCGGGCGGCGTCGGGGTCGGGGTCGACGAACACGTGGCGGTGGTCGAAGGCGGCCACCAGGCGGATGTGCCGCGAGAGCAGCATGCCGTTGCCGAACACGTCGCCCGACATGTCGCCGATGCCGGCGACGGTGAAGTCGGTGGTCTGGGTGTCGAGCCCGAGGGTGCGGAAGTGGTACTTCACCGACTCCCAGGCCCCCCGGGCGGTGATGCCCATGGCCTTGTGGTCGTAGCCGACCGAGCCGCCGGAGGCGAACGCGTCGCCCAGCCAGAAGCCGTAGTCCTTGGCCACGCCGTTGGCGATGTCGGAGAAGGTCGCGGTGCCCTTGTCGGCGGCGACCACGAGGTAGGTGTCGTCGCCGTCGTGGCGCACCACGTCGGCGGGCGGCACGACCTCGCCGTGCACCAGGTTGTCGGTGACGTCGAGCAGGCCGGAGATGAACTGCCGGTAGCACGCGATGCCCTCGGCGAGGAATTCCTCGCGGCCGCCCTGCGGCGGGTGCTTGACGACGAAGCCGCCCTTCGACCCGGTCGGCACGATCACGGTGTTCTTCACCATCTGCGCCTTGACCAGGCCGAGGATCTCGGTCCGGAAGTCCTCCATGCGGTCGGACCAGCGCAGCCCCCCTCGGGCCACCTTGCCGAAGCGCAGGTGCACGCCCTCGACGCGCCGTCCGTACACGAAGATCTCGAACTTGGGCCTCGGGAGGGGCAGCACGCTGATCGCCTGGGGGTCGAACTTCAGTGAGGTGTACGGCTTGCGCCGACCCTCGGCGTCGTGCTGGAAGAAGTTGGTGCGCAGCGTCGCGCCGACGCATTCGAGGTAGGCCCGCAGGATGCGGTCCTCGTCGAGCGAGGCGACCTCGTCGAGGGAGGCCAGCACCTCCTCGCGCAGCGCGGCCGACATGTCCTCGCGGGAGGTCTCGGGCAGCCGCGGGTCGAGCCGGGCCTCGAACAGGCGCACCAGCAGGCGGGCCAGCCGCAGGTTCCCGAGCAGCGTCTTCTCGATGTAGTCCTGCGAGAAGGTGGCCCCGGCCTGGCGCAGGTACTTGGCGTAGGCGCGCAGCACCTCGGCCTGCTCCCAGGTCATGCCGGCGGCGAGCACGAGCGCGTTGAAGCCGTCGTTCTCGACCTGGCCCTTCCACAGGGCGGCGAAGGCGTCCTGGAACAGGCGCTTGAAGTCGTCGGCGGGCAACTCCGCCGATCGGGTGTAGCGCAGCCCGAAGTCGTAGATCCAGGCGTCCTTGGTGCGCGGGTCGTTGTCGCGGTCGACCTGGTAGGGCCGCTCGTCGACGACCTCGACGCCCATGCGCGCCAGCAGCGGCAGCACGTGGGACAGGGAGATCGCCGCGCCGAGCCGGTAGAGCTTGAACCGCCACTCCCCCTCGGCCGCGTCGAGCGGCTCGTAGAGGTTCATCGCGATGTCGTCGGCGTCGTCGTCGCTGAGCTGTTCGAGGCGCTTGAGGTCGGCGACGGCGGCGCGGGCCGGGAAGTCGGCCTTGTATCCCTCGGGGAAGGCGATGCTGTAGCGGCGGGTCAGCCCCGGCACGTCGGCCTCGTCGCACAGGTCGGCGATGGCGGCGGCGAGGTCGTCCTCCCAGGTGCGGGTGGCGGCGGTGACCTTGGCCTCCAGCGCGTCGACGTCGACGCCCTGCGTGGACAGCGGCACGCCGCGCTCGCCCCGGACGACGACGTGGAGCCGGGCCAGCGCCGACTCGCCGATCATCGCGCTGTAGTCGAGGGTGTGCCCGCCCAGCGCCCTCATCAGCAGGTCCTGGATCAGCAGGCGGACCTTGGTGGTGTAGCGGTCACGCGGCAGGTAGATCAGGCAGGAGATGTAGCGGCCGTAGTCGTCGCGGCGCAGGAACAGCTTGACCTGCTTGCGCTCGCGCAGCCGCAGCACGCCCAGGGCGATCGGCAGCAGTTCGTCGGCGGAGATCTGGAAGAGCTCGGCGCGCGGGTAGGTCTCCAGGATCTCGATGAGGTCCTTGCCGTCGTGGCTGTCGGGCGACAACCCGGCCTTCTCCAGCACGGCGGCCAGCTTGCGGCGCAGCAGCGGCACCCGGGAGATCGACTCGTTGTAGGCGACGTGGGTGAACAGGCCCAGGAAGCGGCGCTCGCCGACCACCTCGCCGTCGGGCGAGAACAGCTTCACGCCGACGTAGTCGAGGTAGGCGGGGCGCGAGACGGTGGCCCGGCTGTTGGCCTTGGTGACGATCAGCACCTGCTTCTCGCGGGCCTTGGCGCGCAGCTCCGGCGGCATCGCGGCGAAGCTGCCCGAGCCCGCCCGGTCGGGACGCAGCACGCCCAGGCCGGTGCCCGGCTGCGAGGTCAGCGTGTCGTCCTCTTCGAGGCGGTATTCGCGGTAGCCGAGGAAGGTGAAGTGGCCGTCGGCCAGCCAGTGGAGCAGCTCCAGGCTGTCCTCGACCTCGCCGGGGTCGAGCGGCGGCGGGTTGACCGCGAGGTCGTCGGCGGTCGAGACGGCCAGGGCGCGCATCTTCGCCTGGTCCTCGACCGCGCCGCGCACGTCGTCGAGGACACGCAGCAGGTCGGATTCGAGCAGGCCGCGCGCGACCGGGTCGGTCTGGCGGTCGATCTCGATGTACATCCACGACTCGGCCAGGGTGAGGCCGGTGACGTCCATCTCGTCGGGCCCGAGGAGGCGGCCGGTCATGTCGCGGCGCACCCGCATCTGGGGGTGGACGATCAGGTGGGTGCCGAGGTCGTGCCGTTCGATCTCGTTGGTGACCGAGTCGACCAGGTAGGGCATGTCGTCGGTGACGATCTGCACCACCGAGTCGCCGAGGTCGCAGCCGTGGTCGTCGGGGGCCTGCGCGAGCACCCGCACCAGCGCCCGGCCCTGCGGCCGGACCGCGGCGAGCCTGCGGTGGGCCAGCGCCGGGCCGTAGACGTTCGCCGGGTCGCGGTTGGCGAGGTCGTCGGGCGGGACGTTGCGGTAGAACTCCCGCAGATAGTCGAGGGTGTCGGCATCGGCGTCGCCGCACGCGGCGGCGGCCGCGCGGAGCAGGTCGTCGAGTTCCCCGGCCGGATCGAGCGGCATCGCGGTCCTCACTCCTTTGTGAGCTGGTGCGAGTTGTGTGAGGGGCCCTCACGTCAGCCGCGAAGAGGAGGGCGGTCGTGTCAGCATCGCACAGCGCTTCCCGTGAAGCGGTGATAGATCCACGACACGGGGACGCGACCTCTGGGGCGGACGCCTGCCGGTCTCCGTTGACCGGCGGCACGGACCACCGCTCCCGATAACAGCCGAAAACACCGCAGCCGTCAAACTCATGGTCTGACGGCTGCGGTGTCACGTCACGCGGATTAGTTGGTTCGCTCCGATGAGGACTTCACGTCATCGAGCAGGCCGGGCAGTTCGGCCATCACCTTGAGTTCCTGCCGGCACCGCTCGCACGCGTCGAGGTGGCGTTCGAAGGCCTCGACGTCGGCGTCGTCAAGCACCCCGAGGGCGTAGGCCGCCACTTCGTGGTGTGACGACTCGGACATCAGCTGGCCACTCCCCTCTCCTTCAGGACCCCGCGGAGGGAACGCAGAGCGTAGTACAGCCTCGATTTCACAGTACCCGGAGGTATCCCCAGTATCACTGCTGCCTCGTTAACCGTACGGTCCCGTAAGTATGTCTGTTCGATAACTTCTCGGTGATCGGCGCTTAGGCCGCGCAAGGCGTCGGCGACGACGATCGCCGCCAGGGTCTTGTCGGCACCGTCGGGCACCGCGATGCTGTCCGCTTCGGGAGGTTCCACCTCCCGAGGACGGACACCGCGGCGGCGGCGGCCGTCGATCACGATGCGGCGAGAGACGGTGAGGAGCCATGCCCAGAGCAGTCCCCTCTCCCACGTCAGTTTCGCCGCGTTACGCCAGGCACGAAGCAACGTCTCCTGAACGACGTCCTCCGCCCACTGAAGGTCGTTGCCGGTCGTCTGCCTGACCTGACGGAGCAACGGACCACCGAACTCGTTATAGAGCTCCCTGATGAGGCGATCATCCCAATCAGGGTCAACGTCGGGGTCCAGACGCTCGAACCGGCTGTCGAGTTGTCGGCGCACAGGCCACATATTTGCATCAGGGTTTGTGGCCTGTACACAACTCTGACAACTCTCGTCATTTCTAACTATTCCTGAACCATCCGTCACAAGCCCGCGTACCTCCCCCCGAAAGAGAGGAGGCGCCATGCGGTTCCGGTTCGGGGAACTCGTGGTCTTCGCGGTTTTCCTGTTCGCGGCGGCCGTCGCCGTCATCGTCGTCGTGCCCCAAGAACAGGCGACGGCGCAGCAGGGTTTCACTTCCACCCGGTGGGGCCCGTTGAGTCCCGCCGACAGGGACTTCCTCGTGAAGGTGCGGTGGGCGGGGCTCTGGGAGATCCCCGCCGGCCGCTGGGCTCAGGAGCGCTCGACCAACGAGAAGGTCAAGATCGCGGGCAACCACCTCATGGTCGACCACGCGAAGCTCGACGAGGCGGTCCGCGCGGAGGCCGCCGCACTCGGCGTGCTGCTCCCCAACGAGCCCAACCCCGACCAGCAGCGCTGGCTGGGTGAGATGTCGAACGCGACCGGCGCCCAGTTCGACCAGATCTTCGCCGACCGGCTGCGAGCCGCCCACGGCAAGGTCTTCGCCACGGTCGCCGCGATCCGCGCAGGGACGCGGAACGAGAGGATCCGCGCCTTCGCCGCGGAGGCCAACGTGGTCGTCATGAAGCACATGCGTGTGCTCGAGGAGACCGGCCTGGTGGACTACTCCGCGCTCCCGGTCCCGCCGGTCTAACCAGGAGGAAAAGAAGAACATGCGTAAACGCGCCCTCGCCATGGCGGGAGCTCTGCTGGCCGGGTCCCTGATCCTGCCGAGCTTCCCGACGCCGGCCTTCGCGGCCTGCGACCCACGCATCGGCGGCGCCGAGTGCGACGCACTCGGCCCGGCCCTGAGCGACTTCGTCGACATCCGCCGCGTCGGCCGTGCGAACGGTGTCGTCGCAGGTGGCGGATCGTTCACCTCGCAGTGTGGCCGTAACGAAAGAGGGCACCGCAACTCCGACAACCACATCGTCGCGCCGGGTGTGACGAACGGCGCGCACCACGTCCACGACTACGTGGGCAACGTCACCACCAGCGGGTTCTCCACCGACCAGTCACTCGCCGCCGGCGGCACGACCTGCCGGAACGGCGACAGGTCGGCGTACTTCTGGCCGATCCTCCGCCTCCGGCCGGACCTGAGGCTGCAGGGCCAGAACAACAACCAGAACAACCGCCAGCAGCAACAGCAGCAGGACCCCAACCAGCAACAGCAGGACCCGAACCAGCAGCAGGACCCGAACCAGCAGCAGCAGGACCCCTCCGCCCAGCCTCAGCAGCAACAGCAACAGCAGCAGCAGCAGGGCGACCAGGCCGCTCCCAACGATCAAGCCGTCAATGACCAGGCTGCGCAGCAAGGCGACCAGCCCGTCAATGACCAGGCGGGGAACACCGGCCAGGCCGACCAGAGCCAGCAGCAGCCCGATGCGAACGCCGGCAACGGCGCGGCGCAGGCGCAGAGCTTCAGCAGGCAGCAGCCCCAGCCCGAGAACCAGAGCCGCTTCGGCAACCGCGGCAACAACGGCGGCCGGGGCAACAACAACAACGGCGGGAACAACAACGGCGGCAACAACGGCGGCCAGCAGCCCCAGCCGGCCCAGACCGGCCAGCCCCCGCGGCCCGGCCAGGACGGTTCGGAGATCGGCGGCTTCGCCGACGGCAACGTCGGCCAGATCCTGACCCCGCGTGCGGTCCAGCTCCAGTTCCGCGGCAACCGGTTCAGCCGGGTCGTCGCGATGCCCCGCTTCCTGCGTGTGATCACCGGTGACGCCAAGGCGGCCACCAACGGTCCGGCCAACGCGCGGGCGCAGTGGACCTGCTCCGGTTTCCAGAACCGGGCTTCCGACAAGTATCCGGTCTGTCCGAGAGGCAGCCTCGTGATGCGCATCCTGGACTTCCCGAGCTGCTGGGACGGTCAGAACACCGACAGCGCCAACCACCGGACGCACATCGTGTTCCCCGACCAGAGCGGCCGCTGCCCCCAGGGCACCCAGGCCGTTCCCCAGCTGCGCATGACCCTGGCCTACGCGGTGCCGCAGGGCGCCAGCTTCGCCGTGGACGCGTTCCCCGAGCAGAAGCACAGCCCGATCACCGACCACGCCGACTTCCACAACGTCATGCCCAACAACCTCATGAACTTCATGGTGCAGTGCATCAACCGTAATCGCCGCTGCTGATCGGCGGTCTCAGAGCCCTCGGCAGATCCCCCCTAACCGGAGGAATCAGTGTCAAAAAGGCGGGCTCATCGGCGGTCCGAACGCTTCGACCTCCAGAAACGAGGCGTTCGGATCGTCCTGGGCTCTCTCGCGTTCACCATCATGGCCGGATCACTGCTCGGCGCCCGTCTGGGCCTGAGCACCCAGGTCCTGCTGATGGCGCAGGAGTTCCTCACGTTGTACGCGGGCGTCTTCTCGCTCGTGGCGCTCACGGCGACCGTCGGACTGGGACTTCTCACGTCCGAGCGCATGATCCTGCCGATCAGGTGGCGCGTCCGGGCACAACTCGTGCACCGGGGCGCCGCCCTGATCGGGGTCGGCTTCCTGGTCGTCCACATCGGCATGAAGATCGCGGCCGGGCTGGTCCCGTCGTACGGGTCGGTCATCCCCACCACCAACCTGGCGGTGGGGGCCGGCGCCGTCGCGTCCGACCTGTTCATCGTGATCGTCGCCACCGGGGTGATGCGCGGCCGGTTCGCCATGGCCGTCCACCCCTGGATCTGGCGTGGCCTGCACGACCTGGCCTATCTGGCCTGGCCCGTCTCGATCCTGCACGGCCTGGCGGCCGGTCGGACGCCCGCGCCCTGGGTGGCGTGGAGCTACATCCTCTGCATCGTCGCCGTCGGCACCGCCCTCATGATCCGCGCGATCGTCTCGCTCAGGCCGAAGACGACCATGCAGGACGAGATGGAGGAGCTGCCGATGCCGCAGGAGGACGCCAAGCGCAAGACGAACAGGCTGGCCGAGCGCGAGCAGGCCGCCCAGCCCCAGAAGCTAAGGAGGGTTGTCTAAGACATGATTCCCTACCGCGTCTCCAAGATCCGCAGGCTCGGTCCGGCCCGGCTCACCGCCGGCCTCGACGAGCACCGCCGGATGGACCTCGACACTCACTACGAGATCCACGGCAAACTCGACGGCCAGTCCGTCGACTCACTGATCTCACTGGCTGAAGAGGTCGACCTGCGGGGACGCGGTGGGGCGGCCTTCCCGTTCGCGCGCAAGCTCAGGGCCGTCCAGGCCAACGCGCGCAACTCCGACACCGTCGTGCTGGTCAACGCCGCCGAAGGCGAGCCGGCCAGCATGAAGGACAAGATGCTGCTCACCCGCAAGCCGCACCTCGTGCTCGAGGGCGCGCTGCTGGCGGCCAGTGCGCTGGACGCCAAAGAGGTGGTCATCGCCACCCCCGCGGGTGAGCTGGCGGAGGGCTCGATGCGCGCGGCCGTGGCCGAGCGCGGGCTCATCGGATACGTCCGGGTGGCCGGCATCCAGGAGCGGTTCATCTCGGGCGAGGGCGGGTCCCTCGTCCGGGCGGTGAACGGCGAGCTGGGCCAGCCGTCCGGGCGGAAGGTCCGGACCAGCGACGCCGGGGTGCGCGGACTGCCCACCCTGCTGTCCAACACCGAGACGTTCGCCCAGCTCGCGCTGCTCGCCGAGCTGGGCCCGGAGGAGTACGGCTCCGTCGGCACCGTGCAGGAGCCCGGCACGACCCTGCTCAGCGTGAGCGGGTCGGTGAAGTCGCCCTCGGTCGTGGAGGTCACGCCGGGGGTGCCGCTGGCGCAGGTGCTGGACATGTGCGAGGCGGACGTCGGGGACGGCGTGCTGATCGGCGGCTACCACGGCAAGTGGCTGAGCGCGGCCGACGCCTACGGCGCGATCGTGTCGCGCCGGGGCATGCAGCAGGCGGGCGGTGAGCTCGGCGCGGGCATCATCGTGCCGCTGGGCCCGGACACGTGTCCCCTCGGGGAGACGGTCCGGGTCGCCGCCTACCTCGCCCAGCAGTCGTCGGGGCAGTGCGGCCCGTGCCGCATCGGCCTGCCGGCGCTCGCGCGGGCCCTGTCGGAGCTCACCATGGGCGACCCGCAGGCCCACGACCTGGTGAAATCGGCCGCCACGGCGGTCAAGGGCCGGGGCGCGTGCTTCCACCCCGACGGCACGACCCGCTTCGTGTTGTCGGCCCTGGAGGCGTTCGCCGAGGACGTCGACGAGCACATCATCAACGGCTCGTGCGGCCGGGGCGTGCAGAACACCCTGCCGATGCCGATCACCGAGGCCAGCGACGTGCGGCTGGTGGTCGACTGGACCCGCTGCCAGGGCCACGGCCTCTGCGCCCACCTCATGCCCGACCTGGTGAAACTCGACCACCACGGCTTCCCGGTGTTCATGGACTCGCCGGTTCCGGCGTGGGCCAAGAGCGAGGCGCAGCGGGCGGTCGAGATGTGCCCGGCGCTGGCGCTCCGAGTCGACTCCCGGAAGTAATCGGTTCGTTATCCCAGCGGTCGTCTCACGAGGTAGTACCAACCCTCGGGGAGTGATTTGCAGTGGATCGTCGTGAATTTCTGTCCGCGGCGGCGCTCGCGCCGTTCGCGGGCGCGGCGCCTGACTGGGCCGCACTGGACCGGACGTTGAAGGGCCGTCTCGTACGGCCCGGCGACGCCTCCTACGCCACCGCCAAACGCGTTTTCAACGTCGCCTTCGACACCGCGACCCCCCGGGCCGTCGCCTACTGCGCCTCCGCCGCCGACGTGGCGACCTGCGTGGGGTTCGCCCGCCGCAACGGCCTGGTCGTGCACCCCCGGTCGGGCGGCCACTCGTACGCCGGCTGGTCGACCGGATCGGGCCTGGTCGTGGACGTCTCCCAGCTCAAAGCCGTGAAGCTGGCCGGCGGCCTGGCGACGGTCGGGTCGGGGGCCAAGCTGATCGACGTCTACGCCACCCTCGGCAAGAGCGGCGTCAGCATCCCCGCGGGCTCGTGCCCGACGGTCGGCGTGGCCGGCCTGACGCTGGGCGGCGGGATCGGGGTCGTCGCGCGCCGCTACGGACTGACGATCGACGTGCTGAAGGCCGTCTCCCTCGTGACGGCCGCGGGAAAGCTGATCACGGCCACCGCCGACAGCCACCCCGACCTGTTCTGGGCGCTGCGGGGAGGCGGCGGCGGGAACTTCGGCATCGCCACCTCCTTCACCTACCAGACCCACCCCGTCAGGGACGTCACCGTGTTCACGATGCGCTGGCCGTGGTCGCAGGCGTTCGCCGTGGTGAAGAAGTGGCAACGGTGGGCCCCCGGGGCGCCCGACGCGCTGTGGTCGAATCTGCACCTCTCACAGGACCCGGGGCGGTCCGTCTCCGTCACCGGGCTCTATTTGGGCTCCAGATCGCGTTGTGAGGCCCTCCTGGCGGGTTTCCCGCCGTCGACACGGACGGTCAAGTCGATGGGTTACCTCCAGGCGATGTACTTCATGGCCGGCTGCTCGACCCTGGAGGCGTGCCACACCGGGCCGCGCGACCGGTTCAGCGCCAGCAGCCACTTCGCGTACGCCGAGATGAGCGACGCGACCGTCAAGGCGCTCATCGCCCAGGTGGGCCGGCCCGGACGGCACACCGTCCTGATCGACGCGCTGGGCGGGGCGGTCGGCCGGGTGGCCCCCGGCGCGACGGCGTTCCCGCACCGGAAGGCGCTGTTCAGCCTCCAGTACTACGGCCACTTCGACGGCGCAAGTGCCTGGGTCCGCTCGGCTCGCGATGCGATGACGCCGCGGCTCGGACGGCATGCCTACGTTAACTATCCCGATATGGCCCTAAAGGACTATAAGGACCAGTACTACGGCCCGAACGCCGCCCGGCTGGCGGCCGTGAAGAAGGTCTACGACCCGACCGGGTTCTTCAGGCATCCGCAAGGGGTGTGAAGAACGCCAGCACCTCGGGGTTGGCCATCGCGTCGGGGTTGGCGGCCCGCTCGACCGGCACCCCCTGGAGGATCTTGCGCACCGGCACTTCGAGCTTCTTGCCCGACAACGTGCGCGGGATCCCCGGCACGGCCGTGATCTCGTCGGGCACGTGGCGCGGCGACAACTCGGTGCGCAGGGCCGTCTTCAGCTCCTTGACGAGGGTCTCGCCGAGGTCGTGGCCGTCGGCGAGGGCGACGTACAGCAGCAGCCGGCCCTCCTGGCCGAGACGGCCGGTGTCGATGACGAGGCTGTCGGCGACGGCCTCGAACCGCTCGACCACCCGGTAGAACTCGCTGGTGCCCATCCGCACCCCGCCCCGGTTGAGGGTCGAGTCGGAGCGGCCGTAGATGACGCTGCCGCCGTCGGGCCGGATCTTGATCCAGTCGCCGTGCCGCCAGACGCCGGGGTACTCCTCGAAGTACGACTCGCGGTAGCGGCGGCCGTCGGGGTCGTTCCAGAACATGACCGGCATCGAGGGCATCGGCGCGGTGATGACGAGCTCGCCGACCTCGCCGGTCACCGGCTCGCCCGCCGGGTCGAACGCCTCGACGCGCGCCCCGAGCGAGCGGCACGGGATGACGCCCGCGCGCACCGGCAGGGTGCGCACCGCGCCCACGAACCCGGTGCAGACGTCGGTGCCGCCGGAGAACGAGCCGAGCTGGACGTCGCCCGAGACGTCGGAGTAGACCCAGGCGAAGCCCTCGGGCGGCAGGGGCGAGCCGGTCGAGCCGACGCCCTTGAGCGCCGAGAGTCCCGCCGGCTTCAGGCCGGCCTTCATCGAGGCGACGATGTAGGGGGCGCCGGTGCCGAAGTAGGTCACGCCCTCGTCGGCGACGAGGTCCCACAGGGCGGCGGTCGAGGGGTGGGCGGCCGAGCCGTCGTACAGGACGACCGTCGCGCCGACCAGCAGGCCGCCGACGAGGTAGTTCCACATCATCCAGCCGGTGGTGGTGTACCAGAAGAACCGGTCGCCCTCGCCGAGGTCCTGGTGGAAGGTGAGCGACTTCAGGTGCTCGACGACGATGCCGCCGTGCCCGTGCACGATGGGCTTGGGCAGGCCGGTCGTGCCGGAGGAGTAGAGCACCCAGAGCGGGTGGTCGAAGGGCACCCGGTCGAAGGCGAGGTCGCCGGGCCGGGTGAAGGAGTCCCACTCGGAGACCCTGACTGTCGCGTTGAGCGAGGGCAGCCGCGCCGCGATGTCGGCGACCACACCGGTCCGGTCGAAGTACTTGCCGTTGTAGGTGTAGCCGTCGACCGCGATCAGGACCTTCGGCTCGATCTGGGTGAACCGGTCGATGATCGCCGGAGCCCCGAAGTCGGGCGAGCACGACGACCAGATCGCCCCCAGCGAGGCGGTGGCCAGGAAGGCGATCAGCGCCTCGGGGATGTTCGGCAGATATCCGGCCACCCGGTCGCCCGTTCCGACGCCCAGTGCCACCAGCCCGGCCCGCGCTTTCGCGACTTCGTCGCGCAACTCTCCGAGCGTGTACGTCCGCCGCCCGCCCGATTCATCCCGAAATATCACTGCAATACGGTCGCCAGGGCCTTTTAGCGCGTTTTCCGCATAATTAAGACGACTGCCGGAAAACCACGATGCGTGCGGCATTTCTCCGGTTATGACCGGACCGTCGGAACGGTCGCCGACGACGCCGAAGTAATCCCACACGGCGGTCCAGAAAGCGGCGGGCTCCTCCACCGACCACGACCACAACCCGTCATAGGAGCCGGGCCGGCCGACCGCCTCCTGGAAACGGGTGATCCGGGCATCCCGGATGACCTCGGCCGATGGGACCCAGAGCACGTCGCCTTCACTCACCATGGCCCCCATCCTGCTGCGAGGTCAGGGGGATGTCACTGTCGGCCCCCCACATAACGGTCGGTCAGCCGGGCCACCGCGGCGACCACCTCGGAGGCGTTCGACAGGTCGGGCAGCACGATGTCGGCCCCCGCCTCGGTCAGCTCCGCGGCGGTCGACCGGCCCGACGCGACCGCGATCATCGCCGCCCCGGCGATCCGGGCGGCCTGCACGTCACGGGTCGAGTCGCCGATCAGCACGGCCTCGAAGGGGGCGCGGTACTTCTCCTTGGCCCGGCCCTGGGCGACCTGGAGGAGGCTGGCCTTGGGGTAGACCTCCTCGCCGTAGCCGCCGACCTCGAAGTCGACGTACTTGTTCAGGCCGAAGGCCATCAGCTTGTGGACGGCGTTCGACTTGATGGTCCCGGTCAGCACCGACTGGACGGTGCCGTCGAGCCGGGAGACGGCGTGCAGGGCCTCCTTGGCCCCGGGCATCGCCCGGCCCTCCGTGGCGAGCCGCTTGCGCCGGTCGCCGAACGACCGGGCCAGCTCCTCGATGAACCTCGGCAGGTGGTCGTCGTCGACCACGATGCCGTTGATGGCCAGCGTCTCGAAGATGATCTCGGAGTCGGGCCGCCCCATCGCGGGCGCCAGTTTCACGAGCGGACGCCCGGTGACCGCGCGGAACGCCTCGGCGTAGGCGTCCCGGGTGACGATCGTGACGTCGACCAGGGTCAGGTCGACGTTCCAGAGGACGAGTCGGCGGTCGATGGCTGCCTCCGGGCGCGCAAGAAGGGTGACTTGGGCCAGGGTAAGCCCCTCTGTCCCGCTTCGGGTCAGATCAGATCCATTGCGTCTGAGAGCGAGTCGACCACCGGGAAGCCCAGCGCGGCCAGTTCGGCGCGGCTGGTCATGCCGCCGGTGTAGAGGATCGCGCGGGCGCCGACGTGCTGGGCCGCGACGCCGTCGTCGACGCTGTCGCCGATCACCACGACCTTGGCGGGGTCGACGTCGAGGGCCCTCACGTGGGCCTCCATGTGGTCGGCCTTGTGGTCGGCGCGGCCGGACGGGCGCAGGCCGTCGACCCGGGTGAAGTGGTGGTCGATGCCGAACTCGGTGATCTTGGGGACCAGCCGTTCGTGCTGCCACATCGACAACAACGACTGGCTGCGGCCGGAGTCGCTCCAGGCGGCCAGGCTCGCCAGCGCCCCCTCGGCCAGGAGGCACGCCTCCATGAGCCGGTGGTAGTGGTCGTGGAAGCCCCGGTCGAGCAGCTCCCACTCGCCCTCTTCGAGGGCGCGGCCGATCATGCGTTCGTACGCGACCCAGATCGGGCGGCAGTAGACGCTGCGGAACCCGTCGAGGTCGATGGGGGCCAGCCCGTAGGGGCGGAAGATCTCGTTGGTGGCGCTCACGACGGCGTCGGAGTCGTGAAAGAGGGTGCCGTTCCAGTCCCAGACGATGTGTGTCATAAGGACTCCAGATTATCCAAGCACGTCGGGGATCTCCTGGGTGGCGTACCAGAGCAGCTCGTGGGCCTCGGCCCCGTCGACGGTGAACTGCGCGTCGTCGTCGCCGGCGTCGGCGGCCTTGAGCGCCAGCGCGGCGGCCTCGACGTCGGGCGCAGCCGACTCCTCGTCGACGTGGGCGGCCTGGATCAGCCGCATCGCGACCGGCGCGCCGAGCCTGACCCGGCCGCGCTCCGACACGTCGGGACTGACCTGGACGTCGGCGTCGGGCACGTCGGCCGCGATCACCACCCGGCGGGCCGGGGCGGTCACGCCGTCGGCCAGGTCGGCCGCGATCATCCGGAGCGACGCGCGGGCCGCCTCCGTGAGGGCCACGTATTCGAGCTCCTCGGTGTCGCCGGAGACGTACCACTCCACGAGGGCGGGCGTCACGGCGAACCCGGTCAGCGGAGCGGGGCCCAGCTCACCCGCGGCGGCCGTGCGGGCCAGCGCGGAGAGCGTGCACGGAAGGTAGACACGCATGCGACGAGTGTGCCAGCAAGTCACGGAAGGGCGCGCAACGGCACCTTCAGCAGCGTCTCCAGTTCGGCGATGGTCGAGTCGGCGTGGGTGTGCAGGATGCCGGTGAAGCCGAGCTCCCGCGCGGCGACGATGTTGCCCTCGATGTCGTCGATGAAGACGCACTCCGCCGGTTCGAGCCCGACCAGGCCGACGGCGTGCGCGAAGATGCGCGGCTCGGGCTTGCGCATGCCGACCTCGCCCGAGATGACGACGGCGTCGAACGCCTCGTCCCAGCCGGTGCGGTCGTACTCGTTGCCCCACGAGTTCGACACCAGGCAGGTCTTGTAGCCGGCCTTGCGCGCCCGGCGGAGCATCTCGAACATCGCCTCGACCGGCAGGAACCCGGCGAACATGCGGGTCAGCAGCCCTTCGGCGATCGGCGAGTCCCCGTCGAGCGTGCGCAGCTCGGCGGCCAGGCCCGTCTCGAACGCGAGCGCGGTGATCTCGCCGCGCTCCAGCGTGTGGATCGGGTTCTCGGCGCCGCCGCCGTACGCCGCCGTGATGAGGCGGCGCATGACGTCGCGGTAGTGGTCGGCGTCGATGTTGTCGCCGACCAGCCACGTGTTGATGGACTCGGCCATGCTCGTGGTGAGCACTCCGGCCCAGTCGATTAGCACCCCTTTGACCGTCATGTGGTCAAAGGGTAGTCATTTCGCGGCGCCGTTGATCCGCCGGGCCACCGCGCGGTGCTCGCTGGTCTTCATGAGCTTCACGGCCTCGGCCGGGGTCGGGAAGGTGCGCGGGTCGTCGAGGCGGAACTCGCGCTTCAGGTGCAGGATGCGCTCGACCGACTGGTTGAGCCGGGTCGCGGTGATGCGGCCCGACGCCACCGCCGCGAGGACCGCGTCGCGCGCCACGCCGAAGTCGGGCGGCATGAGCAGGATGTCGGCCCCGGCCAGGATCGCGCGCACGGCCACCTCGCCGTCGCCGTACTTCTTGCGCACGCCGTCCATGTTGAGCGCGTCGGTGAAGACGACGCCCTCGAAGCCGAGTTCGCCGCGCAGCACCCCGGTGAGGATCTTCTTCGACAACGTGGCCGGGTCGCCGGACGGGTCGAGCGCGGGCATCACGATGTGGGCGCTCATGACGGCGTCGACGTCGTTGGCGATGGCCTCCTTGAACGGCGGCGCGTCGAGCTTCTCCCACTCCGCGCGGGTGTGGTCGATGACCGGCAGCGAGGTGTGGCTGTCGACGTTGGTGTCGCCGTGGCCCGGGAAGTGCTTCACCGTAGCGGCGACCCCGCCGTCGTGGAAGCCCTGCACGGCCGCGCCGACCATGTCGGCGACCTTCTCGGGATCGTTCCCGTAGGCGCGCGGCCCGATGACCGGGTTGTTCGGGTTGACGTTCACGTCGGCGACCGGGGCGAAGTCGAGCGAGATGCCGAGCGCGTTGAGCTCCTCGGCGGTGACGCGGGCCGCGTCGCGGGCGTTGCGCAGGTCGCCGGTCTGGCCGATCACCGAGGCGCCCGGGACCTCGGTGACGATGCCCTTGAGCCGGGAGACGATGCCGTTCTCCTGGTCGACGCCGATCAGCAGCGGCGCCTTCCCGGCCGCCGCGCGCAACCCGGCGGTGAACGTGGCGACCTGGCGGGCGCTCTCGATGTTGCCGGTGCCGGGGAACAGGATGACGCCGCCCAGGTGGTATCTCCGGATCACCTCGGCCGGGCTGCCGACGCCGTAGCGGGCCAGGTTCTCCTGGTGGGCCGCGCGGGCCGACGAGCCGTAGAGCACCGGCATGAAGAGCTGGCCGACCTTCTCCTCGACCGTCATCTTCTCCATCGGGTCCTCAGACGGCGACGGGCTGGGCGGAGGAGGCGGGGCGACGACCGAGGCCGTCGGGGAACTGGGCAGAGCGGTGCGTGGCGGGGTGCTCGAGCACCCCGCCACCACGACGAGCAGACCGGCGCCGAGCAGCGCCCTGTGGAGGGACACCTCAGACACCGTAGTGGTTAGAGCCCCAGATCACCCAGGCCGGTCAGGCAGGCCCGGGCCGCCTCCTTCGCCTCGGACGCGCCCGGTGCCGACCGGGCGGCGTCGGCCGCCGCGCGGCACTGGTCGAGGGTGTGCCGGGCCAGCGACGCGCGCACCCACGGCAGCGCCGGGGAGCCCATCGACAACGACGTCACCCCCAGGCCGACCAGCACGCAGGCCAGCACCGGATCGGCCCCGGCCTCGCCGCAGACGCCGCAGCCCTTCCCGGCCGCGCCCGCCGCCCCGGCGGCCAGCGCGATCAGGTCGAGCACCGCCGGGTGCCAGGGATCCTGCAGGTCGGAGACGCCGGCGACCTGGCGGTCGGCGGCCATGGCGTACTGGGTGAGGTCGTTGGTGCCGACCGAGAAGAAGTCGACCACCTTCGCCAGGTCGTGGGCGCGCAGCGCGGCCGACGGCACCTCGATCATGATGCCGGCGGTCTCCAGCCCGGCCGCGTGGCAGGCGTCGGCGAACCAGGCCGCCTCGGCGACGGTCGCCACCATCGGGGCCATGACGTAGGGGATCGCCTCGGTGCCCTCGGCGGCGCGGGCCAGCGCGCCGAGCTGGGCGGCCATCATGTCGGGGTAGCGGCGGAACATGCGCAGGCCGCGTTCGCCGAGGGCCGGGTTGGGCTCCTCGCCGGGCGGCGGCAGGAAGGCGAGCGGCTTGTCGGCGCCCGCGTCGAGGGTGCGCACCACCACCCGGCCGCCGGGGAAGGCGTCGAACACGGCCCGGTACGCGGCCTGCTGCTCCTCCTCGGTGGGCGCGTCGGCGCGGTCGAGGAAGAGGAACTCGGTGCGGTAGAGCCCGACGCCCTCGGCGCCGTTGGCCAGCGCCGCTTCGAGGTCTTTGGGTCCGCCGACGTTGGCGAGCAGCGGGACGGGGTGCCCGTCGGCGGTGGCGCCGGGCCCGGTCGTGCCCGACAACGCCTCGGCGCGGGCCCGCGCGGCCGCGACGGCGGCCTGCGCGGCGGCGGGCTCCGGCTCGATGACGACCTCGCCCGTCGCGCCGTCGACCAGCAGCAGGGTGCCCTGCACGAGCGCGGTCGCGCCCGCGCACCCGACGACGGCCGGCACGCCCATCGCGCGGGCCAGGATCGCGGTGTGACTGGTCGGCCCGCCGTCTTCGGTGACGAACGCGGCGACCAGGTTCCGGTCGAGCAGCGCGGTGTCGGCGGGGGCCAGGTCGCGGGCCACCAGGACGTACGGCTCCGCCGCGTCGACCGGCACGCCGGGCATCGGCGCCCCGGTCAGCCGGGCGACGGCCCGGTCGCGGATGTCGTCGAGGTCGGCCACGCGCTCCCCGAGGTATCCCCCGGCCGCCGCGAGCAGGTCGCGGTAGGCGCCGAAGGCCTCGTACACGGCCCTGTCACCGGAGACCCCCGCGTCGACGAGTTCGCCGACGCCGTCGGCCAGGCCCGGGTCGCGGGCCATCATCGCCTGGGCCGAGAGCACCTCGGCGGCCTCTCCCCCGGCGCGTTCGCCGCGGGCCTCCAGGTCGGCGGCCACCTCTTCGAGCGCGGCCTGCACGCGGGCCTTCTCGGCCGCGGCGTCGCCGTCGTGGACGGCGCCCTTCGGGGGCTCGGGGATCGAGCCGGTCAGCAGGTGGGCGGGGGCGTAGCCGGTGCCGGGGCTGACGCCGGAGCCGGTGAGCGTGGTGGCCATCAGGGCGCTCCGGCGATCGAGGCGAGTTCGTCGAGCAGTTCCTCGGCGCCGTCGCCGTCGGTGCTGATGGTGATGGCGTCGCCCTTCTTCACGTCGAGGGCGAGCACCGACAGGATGCTCTTGGCGTTGACCGGTGCGCCGTCGCCCTTGGCGAGGGTCACCTCGGCCGGCGACCTGGTCGCGGTCTGCACGAACGTGGCGGCCGGACGGGCGTGCAGGCCCACCTCCGCCTCGACGATGAGCCTTCGTTGCGGCACGCTGCCTCCTCTGGGTCCGGCGGTCCGGACCACTCATCCAACACCCGGTTCGGGGTCAATGCCAGTCGAAGAGGGGATCGCCCGCTTCGACCGGTCCGCTCACCACGCCGGAGACGCTCTCCGGCCCGGCGTCCAGGGCGATCACCGGGCAGACCGGCGAATACCCCTCCTCGTCGACGGCATGCGGATGCCAGGCGACGACCGGTTGCCCGGCCGTGACGAGGTCGCCTTCGACTGCCAGCAGTTCGAAGCCGGCGCCGCGCAGTTTCACGGTGTCGACCCCGAGGTGGGTCAGCACGCCCCGGCCGTCGTCGCCGACGACGATGTAGGCGTGCGGGTGCAGCTTGACCAGCCGCCCGGTGATCGGCGCGACCGCGACCTGCGGCCCCCGCGCCGGGTCGACGGCCGCGCCCGGTCCGACCATGGCCTGCGAGAACACGGGGTCGGGCACGGCCGGCAGCCCGACCGCGCGGCCGTTCACCGGAGAGTGGACGGTCGTCAAGCGGAGTCCAGCAGGTCGTCGATGTCGCTCGCGATCGTGTCGGCCTCCGGCCCGACGACGACCTGCACGACGTTCCCGGTGACCATGACGCCGTGGGCGCCCGCCTTCTTCAGGACGTCACGGTCGACCTTGGAGGCGTCCCGCACCTCGGTCCGGAGCCGCGTGATGCACGGCTCCACCTCGATGATGTTGGCCGGCCCGCCCAGTGCCGCGACGATCTTTGCCGCATCCGCCATGACGCCTCCCTCTGGATCTTCAGGCGAACCCTACTCGTCGGTCTGGGTGACCTTGTTGAGGCCGCGGGGCGCGTCGGGGTCGTACCCGAGCCGGCGCGCCAGCGCCTCGGTGAGCAGCTGACCGGGGACGATCAGCCCCAGCGGCGCCACCCATTCGGGCAGGTCGGGACCGTTGAGCGAGGCCGTCGACACGTTCGCCAGGGCGTGGCCGCCGCCGACGCCGTAGGACGCCGCGCCCGCGCCGGTCACCCGCTCGGCCAGCGCGATCGTGCCCGGCAGGGTCGGCCCCTCGCCGGCGGCGACCAGGATCGCCGGGGTGTCGGCGTCGACGACCGCGATCGGCCCGTGCAGCAGGTCGGCGTAGGACAGGCCCATGGCGTGCAGGTAACACGCCTCCTTGAGCTTCAGCGCCAGTTCGAGCGCGGTCGAGAAGGCCAGCCCGCGCCCCGACACGACCACGCCCGGCTTGTCGGCCAGCCCCTCGACCAGGGCGTCGATGTCGCCCGGGTCCTCGATGAGCTTCTGGATGGCGTCCGGGACTCGTTGCAGATCGTCCTGGTGGACGTCGGCGCCGAGGCCCAGCGCCAGCACCGCCATGGCCGCCAGCTGGGTCGTGTACGTCTTGGTCGCCGGCACCGCCTTCTCCTCGCCGGCGACCGTGCACAGGGCGAGGTCGGCGGCCCGCGCCAGCGGGCTCTGCTCGCCGCCGTTGGTGATGGCCACGGTCTTCGCGCCGCAGTCGCGGGCCCAGTCGAGGGTCTCGACGATCTCCTCGGTACGCCCCGACTGCGAGACGGCCACGGCGAGCACGCCGTCGAGGTCGAGCTTCCGGCGGTAGGTTGTGGCGATCGACGGCGCGGCCAGCGCCGCGAGGCGTCCGGCGTGCGACTCGATCAGGTAGCGCCCGTAGACCGCGGCGTTGTCCGAGGTGCCCCGGGCGATGAACAGCAGGTGGCGGGTCTGTCCGGCGAGAGAGGTGACATCGGGGATTCGGGGGAGCAGGGCGTCCAGCGTGGCGCGCAGGGCGGCCGGCTGTTCGGCGATCTCACTGCGCATCTTCGTCGTCGTCACGTGCCCATCCTGTAATCGGTCCGTACGTTGACAGACATTTCGGCGGTGTGGTCTAGTCCGGACTAGACCAGTACGAACCATAACAAAGCGGAGAGGGGAGGCGACAGTGGCCGGCATCGACGCCCGGGGGACCGGCGCCACGATCGACCCTGACAGCCCAGTCCCGAAGTACTTCCAGCTCCGCGAGATCATCCTCGACCTCATCGAGAGCAACGAGTTGCCCATCGGCGCGGCGATCCCGTCGGAACGCGAGCTCTGCCAGCGCTTCGGTCTCTCCCGCATGACGGTACGCCAAGCGGTCGATCACCTGGTCAGCGAGGGGCGGCTGCACCGCGTACCGGGCAAGGGCACCTTCGTCGCCCGCCCGAAGATCGAGCTGGCCCTCCAGCTCACGTCGTTCAGCGACGACATGCGCGCCCGCGGCCTGGAGCCCGGCAGCCGCGACCTCGACCGCCGGGTGGTCCGGGCCAGCGCCCACCTCGCCCGCGAACTCGGCATCGCCCCGGGTGACGAAGTTCACTTCATCGAACGCCTGCGCACCGCCGACGGCGAGCCCCTCGCGATCGAGCGCGCCCACATCCCCCTCGCCCTCGCCCCCGACCTGGAGAGCTACGACCTTTCCGGCCGATCCCTGTACGCGCTCCTGGAGTCCCGATACGGTCTGATCCTCGACGCCGGGGAACTCACGATCGACGGCGGAATCGCCGACCCGAGCGACGCAGACCTGCTGAAACTCCCCCGCGGCGGTGCCGTGCTGCTGCTGTCCCGCCGGTCCTACGCCGGCGGTGTCTGCGCCGAGCTGGGCGTGTCGACCTACCGGGCCGACCGCTACCAGCTCCGTACACTCCTGGAGCCACGGCGGGCCTAGAGACCCGGGAGGAACGATGGCCGCCACGATGACCGTGTTGTCGCGGATCGGACGCTCCCTCATGCTCCCGATCGCGGCCCTGCCCGCCGCGGCGATCCTGCTCCGGGTCGGCCAGGACGACCTGCTCGGCCGCACCACGAACGAGACCCTCGACAAGGTCGCCCGGATCGTCGGCGGCGCCGGCGGCGCCCTGTTCGACGCCCTCCCCCTGCTGTTCGCGATCGGCGTCGCCGTCGGCTTCGCCCGCAAGTCCGACGGCTCGACCGCGCTGGCCGCCGTGGTGGGCTACCTGGTCTGGGACCGGGTCACCCACCTGATGTTCTTCGACTCCTCCCTGCGCCCCCGCGTCGCCCAGACGGTGGTGACCAACGGAACCCCCGCAGAGGCCCTGAACCTGGCCGCCGCCAACCCGACCGGCGTGCTGGGCGGCATCCTGATGGGCCTGGTCGCGGGCCTGCTGTGGCAGCGCTACCACCGGATCAAACTGCCGCCCTGGCTGGCCTTCTTCGGCGGCCGCCGCTTCGTCCCCATCCTGACCGCCCTGGCCGGCCTGCTGCTGGGAGTGGTCTTCGGCCTGATCTGGCCCCCGATCGGCCAGGCGTTGTCGTCGTTCGGCGACTGGCTGGCGACCCACTCGACCCTGGGCGCGGGGATCTACGGCGTGGTGAACCGGGCCCTGATCCCGCTGGGCATGCACCACTTCGTGAACTCGATCGTGTGGTTCACCGTGCCCGAGTGCACGGTCAACGGCCTGCACACGGCGGGTGACCTGAACTGCTACTTCGCCGGCCAGGACGGAGCCGGGGCGTTCATGGCGGGCTTCTTCCCGGTGATGATGTTCGGCCTCCCGGCGGCGGCCATCGCCATCTGGCGCGCCGCTCCCCCGCACCGCCGCAACGCGGTCGGCTCCATCATGATCTCCGCCGCCCTGGTGTCGTTCGTGACGGGCATCACCGAACCGATCGAGTTCGCCTTCATCTTCGTGGCGCCCGTCCTGTTCGTGGTGCACGCCCTGCTGACGGGGTTGTCGATGGCACTGGTGGCGGGGCTGGGCGGGCGACTGGGCTTCGGCTTCTCGGGCGGCGCGATCGACGCGACCCTGAACGCGACCAAGGACAACACCCACAACTTCGCCCTGATCATGGCGATCGGGGTGGTCTATTTCGTGGTGTACTACACGGTCTTCACGTTCTTGATCAAACGCCTGAACATCATGACCCCAGGCCGAGACCCCGACTCCGACGTAGACGCCACGACCTGACCTCTCCCCCACCTGGAGCTCATCGGGGTGGTTTATCGCCATAGCCGGTCGCGATAGCCCATAGCGGTAGGGGCTCCGCGTGCTGAGATCGCCGCGGCCGAGCACCCGGCACGGCGCACGGTCACCGATCGCGGTAAGCCGTCGCAGTAGGAGCCAGCGTGCTGGCATCGCCATGGCCCAGCACCCAGCACACCACGCGGCCGCCCGATCGCGGTAAGCCGTCGCAGTAGGAGCCAGCGTGCTGGCATCGTCGTGGCCCGGCACTCGGCGCACCACGCGGCCGCCCGATCGCGGTAAGCCGTCGCAGTAGGAGCCAGCGTGCTGGCATCGCCGTGGCCCGGCACTCGGCGCAGTGCCCGATGGCTGATCGCGGTAGCCCACGCACGGCAGCCCATTGCCGTAGAAACCCAGCGTGCTGACGTCACCGTGGCCGAGTACTCGGCGCATCCCAGACGCCCGATGGGAAAGCCCAGCGCGAAAGCCCAGCATGGAAGCTCAACGCGGAAGCTCAACGCGGAAGCTCAACGCAGAAGCTCAACGCGGAAGCTCAACGCAGAAGCTCAACGCAGAAGCAGCGCAGCGGTGCGGAGGCTTCCGTGGGCCGACACCCGCGCTTAGCGCGGCTCCGCTCTGCCAACTACAGCTTCCGGGCTCGCACCGTCAGCTGAAGGGTCCCGGGCTTGGCCACCCGGCGGTCCATACCAACCTGGTCACTTCTATCGGCATGTATGCCGATCCGACCATCCCAATGCGGAGAGAAACCTACGGCCGCGTATCCGAGAGCTCGGCCCGAAACCTCTATCAGGTGTCCCTATCCCCGACTTCCCGGAGCCACGATGCCTCTCCCCCGGCTCGCCCCGACCCCAACCCCCGACCCCGTCTACGCCGACCTGGCGGAAATCGACCGCGTCTCCCCCTCCGACGC
>NZ_BBXC01000009.1:0-116327 GCF_001570525.1 Herbidospora sakaeratensis | reverse complement strand
ACCCCAACCCCCGACCCCGTCTACGCCGACCTGGCGGAAATCGACCGCGTCTCCCCCTCCGACGCCGCGCGCCCCCTGCCCGCCGAGATCCACCGCCTGGGCCCGCCGGCCCCCCGCACCCACGGCTCCCTGGCCCTGGCGCACGAGCCGGAGCCCACCCCGGTTCCGATGCCCGACGAGCGGCGGCTGCGCAGCCTGGCCCAAGCCCTGGCCGAGATCCTGGCCGGCCGCCGGCCCCCGCAGACAGTTCAGAACCGGCTCAGCGCCCCGGCCTACGCGAGTCTCCTGCGCGCCGGAAAGATGATCGACAGCACTCGCCCACCGTGGGTGGGGGTGCCCCATGTCCAGCAGCCGAACGAGGACACGGTGGAGATGTGCGCCCTTGTCCGCTGCACCCCTCGCAGCCGCGTCCTGGCGGCCCGCCTGGAACGCCGCGGCGTCCAGTGGGTCCTGACGGAGTTCGAAACCGCCTGACCCGATCAGGGGCCTGCTGTGCGCCGTCTGACAATCTCTGCGGCGCACAGCAGCGTCTCTCTGAAGCCGGGTCTGAGCGGAGCTGTGTGAAGCCTGGTCCGAGCCCGGCTTCCCGCATAACCGAGCACTGTCACTACTTCCCGCATGCCCGAGCGCTGTCACTACTTCCCGCATGCCCGAGCGCTGTCACTACTTCCCGCATGCCCGAGCGCTGTCACTACTTCCCGCATGCCCGAGCCCGGCTTCCCGCATGCTTGAGCACCGTCACTAAGTGTCCGACTCGACTCGAACGGCGCACCCCCGACCAGGAGCCATTGCTAGGACCCCAGCAACCTGAAGACGTATGACCGACCCTGCTCCAGCCTCGAACCGCCTTCTGCACCGCCTGAGCATCCGGCTCAGCCGGTACCGCACGCTCCGGCCTGATGACTCGGCGCTGGGCACTGTTCGGCGACCCTTTCAGCGCACGCCGGAGCTCTGACCAGCACGCAGCGCGTTGAGCTCGGGTTCCCACACCCCGGAATCCGGCGGCCTCTCCATCACCATGAAGCCAAAGCCACACCGAGGCCCCAGCCGAGCGGGTAACCCCCACCGCCGCACGGACGCGATCGCGGATGGGTTCGGCGAGCTGCTGAATGACGCTCGGCGTCATCCCGCTCGCCGTCAGAGCCACCGGCGGACGACCCCGCGCCCAGAGCCGGGAACCTCTCCCACCGCTGGGGTCGTACATGCGAAAGCCCTCTCCTTCACCTCGAAGGAGAGGGCTTCGGCGTCGTCTACCGGCTAGGCGGTCGCGTTCTTCGGGTCGCCGTGGCAGCGCTTGAACTTCTTGCCCGAGCCACAGGGGCAGGGCGCGTTGCGCTCGACGTTGCCGTAGTTGGCGCGCTGCTCCGGCGTCGAGCGGCGGACCTCGACCTCACCGTCTTCGCCCGGACCCGAGTAGCTCATCTGCGGCTGCGGGCGGCGCAGGGCGTTGGCGATGATCGAGCCCGCCTCGGCGACGGCCGCGTTGGGGCCCGCACCGGCCTCGTAGGAGATCGGGCTCTCGGCGACCGGCTGCGGCGGCTGGTAGCGGAACAGGAAGTTGACCGAGTTCTCCTTGATGCCCTCGAGCATCGCGGCGAACATGTCGTAGCCCTCGCGCTGGTATTCGATCAGCGGGTCGCGCTGGGCGTAGGCGCGGAGGGCGATGCCCTCCTGGAGGTAGTCCATCTCGTAGAGGTGCTCGCGCCACTTGCGGTCGAGCACGTCGAGGATGACGCGGCGCTCGGCGTCGCGCAGGACCTCGGCGCCGAACTCCTCCTCGCGCTTGCGGTAGGCGGCCAGGATGTCGGCCTTGACCCGCTCCTCGAGGAGGGCGGCGTCGATGCCTTCGCGGCCGCCGGCCTCCTCGGCCAGGTCGTCGATCTTCAGGGAGATCGGGTAGAGCTGGCGGAAGGCGTTCCAGAGCTTGTCGAGGTCCCACTCTTCGGCGAAGCCCTCGGAGGTGGCGCCCTTCACGTAGCCGCTGACGACGTCTTCGATGAAGGTGTTGACCTGGTCGTGGAGGTCGGCGCCCTCGAGGACCTTCTGGCGCTCGGCGTAGATCACCTTGCGCTGGCGGTTCATGACCTCGTCGTACTTGAGGACGTTCTTGCGGATCTCGAAGTTCTGCTGCTCGACCTGGTGCTGGGCCGAGGCGATGGCCTTGGAGACGATGCCCGACTCGATCGGCTGGTCTTCGGGGATGTTCAGCCGCGTCATGATCATCTCGACCCGGGCCGAGTTGAACAAGCGCATCAGGTCGTCTTCGAGCGACAGGTAGAAGCGCGACTCGCCGGGGTCGCCCTGACGGCCGGAACGACCACGCAGCTGGTTGTCGATGCGGCGGGACTCGTGGCGCTCGGTGCCCAGGACGTAGAGGCCGCCGAGGGCGGTCACCTCTTCGTGCTCGGTCTTGACGGCGTCCTTCGCCTTCTCCAGCGCCTCGGCCCAGGCCTTCTCGTATTCCTCGGCGGTCTCGACCGGGTCGAGGCCGCGGCTGCGGAGTTCGAGGTCGGCGCGGAACTCGGGGTTGCCGCCGAGCATGATGTCGGTGCCTCGACCGGCCATGTTGGTGGCGACGGTGACGGCGCCCTTGCGGCCCGCCTCGGCGATGATCGCGGCCTCACGCGCGTGGTTCTTCGCGTTCAGCACCTCGTGGCGGACGCCCTTGTGCTTGAGCATGCGCGACAGGCGCTCGGACTTCTCGACGGAGGTGGTGCCGACGAGGACCGGCTGACCGGCCTCGTAGCGCTCCTTGATGTCGTTGACGCACGCCACGAACTTCGCGTCTTCGGACTTGTAGACCATGTCGGACTGGTCTTTACGGACCATTGGCCGGTTCGTCGGGATCGGCACGACGCCCAGCTTGTAGGTCTGGTGGAACTCGTTGGCCTCGGTGGCCGCGGTGCCGGTCATGCCGGACAGCGTGGTGTAGAGGCGGAAGTAGTTCTGGAGGGTGATCGTGGCGAGAGTCTGGTTCTCGTCCTTGATCTTCACGCTCTCCTTGGCCTCGATGGCCTGGTGCATGCCCTCGTTGTAGCGGCGGCCGTGGAGCACGCGGCCGGTGAACTCGTCGACGATCAGGACCTCGCCGTCGACGACGATGTAGTCCTTGTCCTTCTTGAACAGTTCCTTCGCCTTGAGGGCGTTGTTCAGGTATTGGACGAGGTGGGTGTGCTCCGGCTTGTAGAGGTTGTCGATGCCGAGCAGGTCTTCGACCTTCTCGACGCCGGCCTCGAGGATGCCGACCGTGCGCTTCTTCTCGTCGACGACGTAGTCGCCGGTGCTCTCGGTGCCGTCCTTGCCCTCGACGCCCTTGCGGAGGCGGGGGACGATCTTGGCGAACTCGGAGTACCACTTGCCGGACTGCTCGCCGGGACCGGAGATGATCAGCGGGGTGCGGGCCTCGTCGATCAGGATCGAGTCGACCTCGTCGACGACGGCGAAGTTGTGGCCGCGCTGGACGAGCTCCTCGATCGACCACGCCATGTTGTCGCGCAGGTAGTCGAAGCCGAACTCGTTGTTGGTGCCGTAGGTGATGTCGGCGGCGTACTGCCGGCGGCGCTCGTCGGACGGCATGTTGGCGAGGATGCAGCCGACCTCGAGGCCCAGGAAGCGGTGGACGCGGCCCATGGTCTCGGAGTCGCGCTTGGCCAGGTAGTCGTTGACCGTGACGACGTGGACGCCCTTGCCGGAGATCGCGTTGAGGTAGGCCGGGAGAGTACAGGTGAGGGTCTTGCCCTCACCGGTGCGCATCTCGGAGATGTTCCCCATGTGGAGGTTGGCGCCGCCCATGATCTGCACGTCGAAGTGACGCTGGCCCAGCACCCGGCGCGCGGCCTCGCGGACCACCGCGAAGGCCTCGGGGAGCAGGTCGTCGAGGGACTCGCCCTGGGCGTGACGGTCGCGGAACTCCTGGGTCTGCGCCCGCAACTCCTCGTCGGAAAGGCTCTTGAAGTCCTCTTCAATGGAGTTGACCTGCTCGGCGATGCGCTTCAGCTTGCGCAGCGTCTTACCTTCGCCGGCGCGGAGAATTCGGTCGAGAATGGCTGCCACTTTTGTAAAGCTCCTCGCAGGTCTGAGGACGAGACACACTTCCCCTGTGCCATGGTAGGCCGTTCGACCACCAGACACAGCCACCACGAGTTTCAGCGGGAGCGGCGCGGCGGACCGGGGGACGGGGTCGATAGGCTCAACCCTGTCAAACGTAAGGAGACCGCCTGGTGTTCCAGTCAGGGACGCGGAAGGCGCGAGTCGGGTAGGGCGGAATGGCAGAGACCTCACACCAGGGAAGCCACGCGGGCAGCGCGAAGTCGTGGGTGGCGGTGACGACGATCCTGATCGGCACGATCATCAGCGGCGCGGGCCTCACCGGCCTGGGCGCCGACACGGCCAACTGGACCATGGTCTGGGTCGGCGTCGGCGTGTCGGCCGTGGGCGCGATCCTCGCCCTGGTCTTCGACGTCTTCTCCGACGTCGTGATCGACGCCCCGCGCGTCATGGACGCCCGCGACCACCACAGCCCCTTCGAGCACTGACCCGTTAGAACTGTCGGCGCCCCCGGCTACAGTCGGCCGGATGGACCTCACGGCCGACGAAGCACGACGGCTCATCCTGCGCGCCCAGGGTTTCCTGGGCGCCGGCGGCCGCAGGGGCGGCCCGGCGGGCATGCTGCGCCGCCTGGGCGCCGTGCAGCTCGACACGATCTCGGTGCTGGCCCGCTCCCATGAGCTGGTGGCCTACGCCCGCCTCGGCGCGATCGGCCGCCCGGCGGTCGAGCAGGCCTACTGGAGCGGGTCGGCCTTCGAATACTGGTGCCACGCGGCCTGCATTCTGCCCGTCGAGCACTGGCCGGTCTACGCCTTCCGCCGCCGCGCCTACCGCGAACGGCGGTTCCGCTGGCACGAGGTGCCCGCG
This sequence comes from Herbidospora sakaeratensis, assembly GCF_001570525.1. GTDB lineage: Bacteria > Actinomycetota > Actinomycetes > Streptosporangiales > Streptosporangiaceae > Herbidospora > Herbidospora sakaeratensis. The sequence continues at coordinate 111,413 of NZ_BBXC01000009.1, read as the reverse complement.
ACGGTGGGCGAGATCCTCGATCGGGTACGCCAAGACGGCCCCCTGACCACCGGAGACATCGGCGGCGCCAAGAAGGGCGGCCCCTGGTGGGACTGGTCCGACGCCAAGATCTCCGTCGAGTTCCTGCTCGACGTGGGCGACGTCGTCTGCGTGCGGCGGGTGGGCTGGCGGCGCGTCTACGACCTGGCCGAACGCGCGATCCCCGCCGAACACCGGGAGATCGACCTCACCGACGAAGAGTGCGTGACCCGGCTGACCTCGATCGCGGGCCGCTCCCTGGCCGTGGCGACCAGGGCCGACCTGGTCGACTACACGAGGGTCAAGGACAAACACGCCGCGATGCTCGACGACGCCCTGCTCGGCGGCGCGAGCGGCCTGGTGCCCGTGACGGTGGCGGGCTGGCCGGCGGCCAGAAAGGGCGGCCCCAACGCCTGGGCCGACCCCGAGGCGCTGGCCCTGGGCGAGGCGCGGGGTCGCCACCGCACCACCCTGCTCAGCCCCTTCGACTCCCTGATCTGGGAACGCGCCCGCGCCGAGCGTGTCTTCGGCATGGCCCACCGCCTGGAGGCCTACGTCCCGAAGGAGAAGCGGGTCCACGGCTACTTCGCGATGCCGGTCCTCCACGGCGGCAAGCTGATCGCCCGCGTCGACCCGGCCCGCGAGGGAACCACCCTGGTGGCCAGGCGGGTGACCCTGGAGCCGGGCGTCACGAAGCTCGACGCCGTCGAGGAGGCCCTGAGAGAAGCCGCGACGTGGGTGGGCTGCACGGGTCTGCGCGTCGAAGACGTCAGGTGATCTCGAGGAGACGTTCCCTGACCGCGTAGACGACCGCTTCCATCCGGCTGTGCAGTTGCAGCTTCTCCAGGATGTTGCGGACGTGGTTCTTCACCGTGTTCTCCGAGATGAAGAGTTCCTTCGCGATTTCGCGGTTGTTCATCCCCTTCGCCACCAGCCGGAGCACTTCCATCTCCCGGTCGGTCAGCCGGGGCACCGGAAGCTGGGGCGGCCGCTCGGCCTCTTTGCGGCTGATGCTGGCGAACTCGGTGATCAGCTTGGTCGCCATGGCGGGGTTGATGAACGACTGCCCGCTGTGCACGCCGCGGACGGCGTCGGGGACCTCGTCGATCTGGACGTCTTTCAGCAGGTAACCCGTCGCGCCGGCCTTGAAGGCCTCGAACAGGTCCTCCTCCTCGTCGGAGGCGGTGAGCATGATGATCCGGGTCGTCGGCATGCTCTCCTTGATCGCCCTGGTCGCCTCGATGCCGTCGCGCCTGGGCATCCGCACGTCCATCAGCACGACGTCGGGCAGCAGCTTCTCGGCGAGCGCCACGGCCTCCTGACCGTCGCTCGCCTCACCGGCGACCTCGATGTCCGCTTCGGCCTGGAGGGCCAGCACCAGGCTGCGGCGGATCAGCGAGTGATCATCGACGATCAGCACACGGATCGGCTCACCGCGCCCGCTGGGGCGGCTTGCGTCGTCTCGTACGCTGCGGTCACTCACAGCTCCTCCTCGTCGGGGGGCCAGGTAGCTGGATCGCCATCATGACATGGCTTCCAGTGCTGGCGAGGATCTCGTACGCCATGCGCCCCGCACCAGGCGGGGCGCATGGTCGTCTCGCTTTGAAAACGTGGGAAGGGGTGGCGCCGGTTCAGCCTTCGACGAGACGCAACACGCCGTAGTCGTATCCGCGGCGCCGATATACGACGCTCGGGTGGCCGCTTTCTTTGTCACGGAACAGGAAGAAGTCGTGGCCGACCAGTTCCATTTCGAGGAGGGCCTGGTCGATGGTGATGGCGTCGGACTGGTGGAACTTCTCGCGGACGACGAGAGGGCCGTCGCCGTCCTGCTCTATCGGGATGATCGGTTCGGTGTAGCCGTTGTCTGGCTTCTGCGGCGGGATGTACTCGTCGTGGAGCAGTTCCGGCTCGGGCAGCCTCGCCACCGGCTCTCCCAGGCCGCCGTTCCCGGCCAGGGTCGCGGTGAACTCGGCCACCGACGGAGGGCAGTTCTTCCCGTGATGGATCTTGCGGCGGTCACTCAGCCGCCGCAGCCGTGATTCCAGCTTGCCCAGAGCGATCTCGAGCGCGGCGAAGCGGTCGTCCGCCGCCGCCTCGGCCCGTACGGCCGGGCCCTTGGAGTGGATGGTGAGTTCCACCCTCTCCCTCTGGTCGCTCATCCTGGGGTTCTTCTCTCGCGAGACCTCTACGTCAACCCGGATGAGTCGGTTGTCCAGTCGCTCGATCTTGGCCAGCTTGGAAGTCACGTGATCACGGAAACGGTCGCTCACTCCGGTGTGCCGTCCCTTGACGATGATGTCCACGCAAAAGCCCCCTTCGCCTATCGACTGACATGAAGGAGCACCCGTTCGGCCGACCTGGTCTTCGTCCCCACATCCGCCTGCTGAGGGGTTCGCAGCTCCACGCCACTACTGCCCTTCTCTTCTGGCAAGAATCATCTGGATTCTTGGGAAGGCAGGTCTTACCTCTAAGCCGCACCGTGATCGGTCGACCAAGAGTCGCCTTACGTGGACCGTTTCGCCTGCGGCTGGCATCGGCTAGCCAGGCCGAACCCCCGAGGGGACTCGGTCCGGCGCAACCACGGACCCGAACGGGTGCCATGTCCTGAACGCTAGTCGCTGCCCGGCCGTATGTCAGCCGTGAGCCACGCCAAAGGATCACTTTCGGTGATTTTTCCCGGGGCGTGCGAGCGCGGAGGGGGCCTTGGGGTGGCTTGGACCATGGCCGGGACCACCTGGTCAAGCCTCTTCTGACATGCGGGTTCACCAGGTATTTGACACGAGGTTGTCACTCCGAGGCCAGGTCGTTATTTGACCGTTTCTTTACCCAGAGTGATGTCGGCGAATTTGTGACCGCCGGGCGTGTCGCATGACCGGCACTCGTTTTCGGGTGGCCGCAACGGTGACCGCGACGGCGGTCTCGGCGCCCGCCGCCCGCAGCGCGCGGGCCGCCTCGGCGAGCGTCGCGCCGGTGGTGACCACGTCGTCGACCAGCACGACCCGGCCCTTCGGCACCGCTCCGGAGGTGAACGCCCCGGCCAGGTTCGCGGCCCGCTGGGCGGAGGTCAGGCCCGACTGGTCGGCGACCTTCCGGGCGGGCCGCAACACCGGCGCGACGGTCACCTGGACGCCTCCGGCCCGCAGCCGCCGGGCCGCGACCTCGGCGATCCGGCGTACCGGATCATGGCCTTTGGCTCTTCTCGACCGGCGGGTGCTGGGCACCGGGACCAGCACCAGCGGGCCCGGCTCAGGCGGCAGGCCCGCGACCACGCGGGCCAGGCAGACGCCCAGCGCGGCGCCGAGGGCGGTGCGGCCGCGTTCCTTGTACGCGATCAGCACCCGCCGCGCCACCCCGTCGTAGCCGGCGGCGGCCCAGCACTCGGGCAGGCCCTCGGGGGGCGCCTCGGGCTGGTGGAGGCGGGGCGGGGCGGTCAGTTCGGCGGCGCACCCGGAGCAGACCAGGGCCCCCCGGCCGCCGCAACCGGCGCACCGAGGGGGAACGAGCAGATCGAGCACCGCGTCGAGCACGCGGACCACCATGACACTCCCTGCCGACACTGACGAAAGTTCACCCCAGAGGGTAGGCGGGGAAGTTGGAGCCACCGTCCACGAGGGTGGTCCACTTCTTGCCGTCCCACACCGTGATGGCGCCGTTGTCGTCGCTGGCCAGGATGCGCGAATCGGTGCTCGTGATGTAACTGAGGCGCTTGGGCACCTCGATGGCGGTCTTCTCGTCGCCGTCCATGATCGGGTAGGCTGCCAGAGTCTGCTGGGAGCCGTTCTTCTCGGTCAGCACCAGCAGGGTGGTGGCGTCTTTCCAGGCGACGTCGACGACCCGCTGGCCCTCTTCCGCGGGCACCAGGGTCTCCAGCGCCCCGACCCGATAGGTCTGGCCGCGCACGATCGACCCTATCTGCACGGTCGGCCCCGCCCCGTGGTCGGCGACGACCGCGACCCTCACCCCGTCACGGGCCACCCTGAACGCGCTCACGGTGGAGTCGGCCAGCTCGGGAGCCGGCACCGGCGACTGGTGGTTGGCGTTGGCGGCGTGCCAGACCTGCGACTTGCCGCCCGCCGACTCGACCGCCCAGACCTCGCCCTCGCGGTCCCACGACGGCGAGGTGAGGCTGCCCTGGGCGTTGATCCAGCGCTGCCACGGGCTGCCGGCCACCATCTGGGTGACCCAGACCCCCGTCTCGTCGCTCATCAGGGCGGCCACCTGGTCACGCCCCTCGGCGGAGACGGCGATGTGGTTGAACGGCCGGGTCGGCTGCCCGGCCGCGCCGAGCACCGCTGCGGGCTGCTCCTCGTCCTTGCCCGCGGCCCGGAACATCCGGCCCTCGCGGACGAAGTAGCCGGCGGCGTCGCCGGTGATCACCGACGGGTTGTAGGTCGGGTACTCGGTCGGCTTGAAGCGCATGCCGCCGCCCGGGAACGCCTCGCCGTTCACCAGGATCTCGATGTAGCGCCCGCCGACCCGGTCGGCGCCGAGCGACCAGGCCAGTTGCGCCTTCATCGCCTTGATGCGGTCGGGGCTGTCGCGCAGCTGGGCGATCGGGGAGGAGAAGTCGACGTAGAGCGTGTCGCCCTCGATCTCGATGCCGTTGAGCTCGGTGCCCTTGGGGAAGACGTTCTCGACCGCGCCCGCGAGCGGACCCGTCGGGCCCCTCAGCAGGGTCCGGATCAGCGACTCGGGCAGGCCCCGGCTGGGGTCGATCGGCACCCGCACCCGGTCGGCCACCAGGCCGTTGAACGACGGGTTGGGGAAGTAGATCTCCACGGGGGCGTACGCCCTCGTGAGGTCGGTGCGGAGCAGGATGAGGCCCTGGGGGGCCTCGGAGATGCGCCACTCGCCGTTGACCCGGACCAGCGTGAACGCCTCGTCGAGGGTGCCCTCGGAGGCCGCGCGGTAGCGGCCGCCCGCCTCCAGGGTGCCGACCTGGCGGCCCTTGAACGACACGATGAACTTCTCGGCGTCCTCTTCGGGCAGGTCGTCGGCGAAGCGGCAGTCGCAGACCCGCGTCGCGGCGGCCCAGGGTTGCCATTCGGCCGCGGCCGCGCCGGTCAGGTACTGCCGGGCGATCTTGCGCTGGGGGTCGTCGAAGCTGGCCATCGCGGTCTGGAAGCCGCGCACGATCTCCACGGCCGTCGCGTCGGGCCGGGGCGGCGAGGCCAGGATCCGGACGTAGGTCTGGCTGAGGATGTCGCCCCCGCGCTCCTCCTCGCTGGCCGTCGGCGGGTTGCCGCTGGCCGGCACGATCGTGCAGCCCGTGAGGGTGGCGAGCGTGGCCACCAGCGTGAGAACACGTCGCCTAGTCGACATCGAACACCCCCGACTCCCCCGCGGCGGCCGACAACACGGGCGTGGCGTGCCCGCGCCAGGTCCGGCGCATCTCGACCTCCGGCGGCACCAGGGGCAGCGGCGAGCCCTTCAGCACGCTCCCGGCCGTACGCGGCAGCGAGAGCCGGAACTGGGTGCCCTCGCCCGGCGAGCCCCACGCCTGCAGCCAGCCGCCGTGCAGGATCGCGTCCTCGCGGGAGATGGCCAGGCCCAGGCCGGTGCCGCCGATGGTGCGGGCGCGGGACGGGTCGGCCCGCCAGAAGCGGTCGAAGACCATGTTCTCCTCGCCCGCGCGCAGGCCCACGCCGTGGTCGCGCACGGCCACGGCGACCGCGTCGCGGTCGGCCCCGAGGGTGACCACGATGTCCTTGCCCTCGCCGTGCTCGATCGCGTTGAACAGCAGGTTGCGCAGGATGCGCTCGATCCGCCGGGTGTCGCACTCGGCCATGCACGGCTCGGTGGGCAGCCGCAGCTCGAACCGGGTGGCGTGGCGTTCGGCCAGGGCCTCGGAGTCACCGACCGCGCGCAGCACGACGTCGCGCATGTCGACCGACTCGAGGTCGAGGGTGGCGGCGCCGGCGTCGTAGCGGCTGATCTCCAGCAGGTCGGCCAGCATCGACTCGAACCGTTCGAGCTGGGCCTGCATGAGCTCGGCCGAGCGGGCGGCCATGGGGTCGAAGTCCTCGCGGGCGTCGTACAGGAGGTCGGCGGCCATGCGGACGGTGGTCAGCGGGGTGCGCAGCTCGTGGGAGACGTCGGAGACGAACTGGCGCTGCACCTGGGAGAGCTCCTCGAGCTGGTGGATCTTGAGCGCGAGGTTGGAGGCCATCTCGTTGAACGAGGTGGCGAGACGGGCCAGGTCGTCTTCGCCGCGGACCTTCAGGCGCTCTTCGAGACGGCCGGAGGCCAGCCGCTCGGCGGCCTGGCGGGCCAGCCGGACGGGCGTGACGACCTGACGGGTGACCAGCGAGGCGATCGCGGCCAGCAGCAGCACCAGGCCGGCGCCGACCAGCACGAGGAGCTGGAGCACCGAGCTGAGGGTCTCCTCCTCCTCGTTGAGCGGGAACAGGTGGTAGACCTCGTAGGTGCCGTTGACGCCGGCGAAGACCCGCGACCCGATGACCAGCCCCGACACGGTCTCGCCGCTCAGGTAGCGCAGCGGGCTGTAGCGGGAGTCGGTCTGGTCGGCGGTGCCGGTGCGCACCTGCTCGCGGAAGCCCCGCGGCACGCTCTTGTAGGCGTCGATGTTGAGGGTGGCGCGGTCCTGCCCGACGATGCTGTCGTTGAAGATGACCACCGCGTAGCGTGCCCCGGCGCGCTGGGCCAGCACGTTGATGGCCTGGTCGGCGGGGTCGAGCATGGTCTGCGTGGCGGGGTCGGACTGCTCGCCCGGGTCGGGCTCGGCGACGCTCGACAGGTAGTCGGAGACCGTCAGCACGTTGGCGCGGGCCTCGGCGGTGGCGGCGTCGGTCCGGCCGGCCAGCATGGTCTTGTTGATCGACTGGAACAGGAAGACGCCCAGAACGGCCACGACGACCATCGAGATCAGCAGGGTGGAGGTGACCACCCGCATCTGGAGGGAGCGCCGCCAGGCGGAGCGGGCCCGGCCCGCGATCCGCCGAGCACGGCGACGGACCCCCCGGGCGATCTGCCGGGGAGTCCGTCGGGGCCGCTTCTTAGGCATTCAGACGGGGATCAGGCCGGCCCGGCTTTGTACCCGACGCCGCGGACCGTCACGACGATCTCGGGGTGCTCGGGGTCCTTCTCGATCTTCGCGCGGAGCCGCTGCACGTGCACGTTGACCAGTCGCGTGTCGGCGGCGTGGCGGTAGCCCCAGACCTGCTCCAGCAGCACCTCGCGGGTGAACACCTGGCGCGGCTTGCGGGCCAGCGCGACGAGGAGGTCGAACTCCAGCGGCGTGAGGTTGATCGTCTCGTCGAACCGCTTGACCGAGTGACCGGCGACGTCGATCGTGATGTCGCCTATCTGCAGGATCTCGGGGGTCGGCTCGTCGGTGCGGCGCAGCCGCGCCCGGACCCGGGCCACCAGTTCCTTGGGCTTGAAGGGCTTGACGATGTAGTCGTCGGCGCCCGACTCGAGGCCCAGCACGACGTCGATGGTGTCGCTCTTGGCGGTGAGCATCACGATCGGCACGCCCGACTCGGCGCGGATGCGCCGGCAGACGTCGATGCCGTCGGCCCCGGGCAGCATCAGGTCGAGCAGCACGAGATCAGGGCGGGTGTCGCGGAACGCGTCGAGCGCCTTGTCGCCGTCTGAGACGAAGGACGGTTCGAAACCCTCCCCGCGCAAGACGATGCCGAGCATCTCGGCGAGAGCGGCGTCGTCGTCGACGACCAGCACGCGTCCTTTCATGGCCCCTCATTCGTTACTTCGGCGCAGCTAAGGAGGTATTTGGGCGATTTATCGGAAGGTTACCCGTGACCCTGCGGTGGATGAAACACGACCGTGACAAAGGACGAAGTTTAGGCCCAAATAGCCGAGCGTGCCGGTACCGCAACGAGAATCCCAAGAACAGGTCACGTTCCAAGTGTGCGCCACGCCGACCTGCGGCGGGCGTTCGTCGTGAGGCCGGCCTCGACGCGGGAGGAGTCGCACATGACCGTCAGGGCACTCATCATGCCAGGATTGGGGCATGACAGACGGCCCCGGCGATCGTGAGCAGCCACCTCCCGGCTGGTCGCCCCAGCAACCTCCCGCCTACGGTGCGCCCGGCCCCTGGGCCGACCCCAACGCCCCCGGCTCCTATCCGCCGCCCCCCGGCGGCTACCCGCCCCCGCCGCCTCCCCCTCCCGGCGGCTACTACGGCGGCGGCGGTTATTACGGCGCGCCGGTGCTCAAGCCCGGCATCATCCCGCTGCGGCCGCTGCAGCTGGGCGACCTCTACAACGGCGCGGTGTCGTTCATCCGGGCCAACCCGAAGGCGACGCTGGGGTTGTCGGCGCTGGTGGTGACGGTCGCCGAGATCATCACGCTGGCGATCCAGCTGCCCACCTTCGGCCCCCTCGCCAGCGCGGCGCTCGACCCCGCGCGGACCGGGAACGACGTCGAGGCCATGCTCGGGCCCATGGCCGCCTTCCTCGGCAGCACGCTGCTGGGCAGCATCGTGACGGCGGTGGCCATGGTCGTGCTGACCGGCATGCTCACCGGGATCATCGGCCGGGCCGTGTTCGGCGAGCAGATCTCGATCGGCCAGGCGTGGGCCATCGTCAGGGGCCGGGTGCCCGCGCTGATCGGGCTGGCGCTGCTGCAGTCGCTGATCGTGTTCGGCGTCTTCCTGGGGCCGGCCCTCCTGCTGTTCATGCTGGGGGCGGCCGGGGCGCCGGAGGGCGCGCTGGTGCTGCTCGGGCTGGTCCTGCTCACCGGCGGCGTCTGCTTCGCGGTGTTCCTCTACACCAAGCTCAGCCTGGCGAGCTCGGCGATCGTGCTCGAGGGCGTCGGCGTCGGCACCGCCATGAGCCGGTCGTTCCGGCTGGTCAAGGGCGACTTCTGGCGGGTGTTCGGCATCCTGCTGCTGACCACGATCGTGGTCGGCCTGGTCGCCACGGCGGTGGCCGCGCCGTTCTCGGTGTTCAGCTCGCTCGGCAACCCCGAGACGCTGGTCAGCGACGGGCAGTTCTACGTCAGCTCGATCATCGCCGGCGTCGGCGCGATCATCGCCGGCACCATCACCAACCCGTTCTCCGCCGGGGTCACCACCCTCCTGTACGCCGACCGCCGCATGCGCGCCGAGGCGTTCGACCTGGTTCTCCAGACCGAGGCCGTCGAGCGTCAGCAGGGCGCGCCCGGCACCGCCCCCGAGAACCTGTGGCGCCCGCGCGACCCATGGTCCTAGACATCCCCGTCGAGATCGGCCGGGAGGCCGCCAGAGAGGCCGCCGTCCGCGAGCTCTCCGATCCCGCCTACCCGAAGCCGTCGTGGGTCGACCTGGTGCTCGAACGGATCTGGGCGTTCGTCAACGACCTGATCGCGCGGGCCTCGGGCGTCCCCGGCGGGTGGTTGACGCTGACGGTGCTCGTGCTGATCCTGGCGGTCGTCGTGGTCGCGCTGGTCAGGGCGGCCCGCAAGGCCCCCCGCAGCCGGCAGCCCGGTGACGGGGGCCTGTTCGGGGAGACCCGCCTGGGGGCCGCCGAACACCGGGCCCTGGCCGAACGGCACGCCGCCGCCGGGGAGTGGGCCCAGGCGATCCGGGAACGCCTGCGCGCCATCGCCCGCGAGCTGGAGGAACGCACGATCGTGGAACCCATGCCGGGGCGTACGGCGACCGAGCTGGCCGCCGAGGCGGGCCGGGCGCTGCCCGCGCTGGCCGCCGGCCTCGATCAGGGCGTCCGGACGTTCGCCGACGTCACCTACGGCGAGCGTCCGGGCAGCCCCGAGGGCTACGCCGCGCTCACCGAGCTCGACACGGCGGTCCGCCGGGAGAAGGCGACCCTGCGATGACCTCCGTCACCCCGACGATCACCGAGCGGTGGCGCTCGTGGCGCGGCGTGCTGGGCGCGCTGGCCGCGATCGTGCTCGCGGCCACGGCGATCGTGTTGTTCAGCGGCACCCGTAACGGGGGGCGCCTCGACGTCGAGGCGACCACCCCCCAGGGCGCCCGCGCGCTGGCCGAGCTGCTGCGCGCGCAGGGCGTCGAGGTGAACCAGGTGACGACCTTCGACGACGCGATCGAGCAGGCCGAGGGCTCGCTGCTGGTGGTGGCCCGGCCCGAGTTCCTGGTCGACGCCGCCCGGCTGGCCGAGCTCGCCGGACGGCCCGGGCCCCGGCTGCTGATCGCGCCCACCGAACCGGTGCTGCGGGCGCTGGCCCCGGGGGTGACCGCCCGTCCCGGCTCCACCGAGACGGTCCGGGAGCCGGGCTGCGGGCTCAAGGCGGCGGTGCTGGCCGGGAACGCCCTCGTCGGCGGCTCCTCCTTCACCGACGCGACCTGCTACGGCGGCACCGTCGGCGTCGTCGGCGACGCCACCCTGGTCGGGTCGGGCTCGTTCCTGACCAACGGACGGCTGCCCGAGAACGGCAACGCGGCGCTGGCGATGAACCTGGCCGGCGCCCACCAGCGGGTCACCTGGTTCGCGCCCCGGGCCCCGCTCGGCACGCCCGAGGGCGGCCAGAAGTCCATCGCGGAGCTGATCCCGGCGAACGTCGGCTGGTTCGTCTGGGCGCTGGTCGTGGCGGTGCTCCTCACCGCGTTGTGGCGGGGCCGCCGCCTGGGGCCGGTGGTCGAAGAACGGCTGCCGGTGGTCGTCCGGGCCGCCGAGACCGTCGAAGGGCGGGGCCGCCTCTACCGGGCCCGCGCGGCCCGCGACCGGGCGGCGCTGGCCCTGCGCGAGGCCGCGCTGGCGCGCACGACGCCCCGGCTGGGGCTGACCGCGACGGCCGGCGAGAACGAGATCGTTACGGCGGTGGCCGCCCGGACCGGGCAGGATGGCGGACGGGTCCGCGAGATCCTCTACGGCGGCGTGCCCGCCGGAGACGCCGCACTGGTCGCCCTGGCGCGCGACCTCGACACCATCGAAAGGCAGGTACGGGACTCGTGACGACACCTGACGCCTCCCGGGAGGCGCTGGCGGCCCTCCGCGCCGAGGTCGCGAAGGCCGTGGTGGGGCAGGACGCCGTGGTCTCCGGGCTGGTGATCGCGTTGTTGTGCCGGGGCCACGTGCTGCTCGAAGGCGTGCCGGGTGTGGCCAAGACGCTGCTGGTGCGCACGCTCGCGACGGCGCTGTCGGTCGACTTCAAGCGGGTGCAGTTCACCCCCGACCTGATGCCGGGCGACGTGACCGGGTCGCTGGTCTACGACGCGCGCACCGCCGAGTTCGAGTTCCGGTCGGGGCCGGTGTTCACCAACCTGCTGCTGGCCGACGAGATCAACCGCACCCCGCCGAAGACCCAGGCCTCCCTGCTGGAGGCCATGGAGGAGCGGCAGGTCAGCGTCGACGGCACGCCGCGGCCGCTGCCCGACCCGTTCATCGTGGCGGCGACCCAGAACCCGGTGGAGTACGAGGGCACCTACCAGCTCCCCGAGGCGCAGCTCGACCGGTTCATGCTGAAGCTGACCGTGCCGCTGCCGGGCCGCGACGACGAGATCGCGGTGCTGCGGCGGCACGCCGACGGCTTCGACCCGCGCGACCTGTCCCACGTGAAGGCGGTCGCGAGCGCGGCCGACCTGGCCGCGGGCCGGGCGGCGGTGGCCGAGACCCACGTGTCGCCCGAAGTGCTCGCCTACATCGTCGACCTGGCCAGGGCGACCCGGCAGTCGCCCTCGCTGGGGCTGGGCGTCTCGCCGCGAGGCGCGACGGCCCTGCTGGCGGCGGCCCGCGCCTGGGGCTGGCTCTCGGGGCGCGACTACGTGACGCCCGACGACGTGAAGGCGCTGGCCCGGCCCGCGTTGCGGCACCGGGTGCAGCTGCGTCCGGAGGCCGAGCTGGAGGGCGCGACCGCCGACGGGGTGCTCGACGGCATCCTGGCGTCCGTCCCCGTGCCGCGCTGATGGCGCTGACCGGGCGGGCCGCGCTGCTGGCGGTCGCGGGGGCGCTCGTCGTGCTCGCCGCGCCCGCGCCCGCCGTCGCGTTCTGGCTGGTCCTCGGAGTGATCGTGCTGGCCGTCGGGGTCGACCTGGCGCTGGCGGGCAGTGTGCGGGCGTTGCGGTTCGAGCGGTCCGACGATCAGCGGGTACGTCTCGGGGAGACCGCCGAGATCACCCTGCTGGTGGCCAATCCGGGCCGCCGCCGGGTGCGCGGCCTGCTGCGCGACGCGTGGCCGCCGAGCACCCGCCCGGCCCCCAGGGAGCACGCTCTCGACGTCCCGGCCGGGGAACGCCGCCGGGTCACCACCACGCTGCGCCCGCTCCGCAGGGGCGACTTCACCGCCGCGGCGGTGACCGTGCGGGCGCTGGGCCCGCTCGGCGTGGCGGCCCGGCAAGGGTCCCATCAGGTCGGCGGGCGGGTCAGGGTGCTGCCGCCGTTCCTGTCGCGCCGCCACCTGCCGGGCAAGCTGGCCCGGCTGCGCGCGATCGAGGGGCTGAACCCGGTCCAGATCCGCGGCCAGGGCACCGAGTTCGACTCGCTGCGCGAGTACGTCGTCGGCGACGACGTCCGGTCGATCGACTGGCGGGCCACCGCCCGGCGGGCCGACGTCGTGGTGCGCACCTGGCGGCCCGAACGCGACCGGCGGGTGCTGATCGTGCTCGACACCGGCCGCACCTCGGCCGGGCGGGTGGGGGTCGACCCGGCGTCGGGCGACCCGAGCGGCTGGCCCCGGCTCGACTGGGGCATGGACGCCGCCCTGCTGCTGGCCGCCCTGTGCGCGCGGGCGGGCGACCGGGTCGACTTCCTGGCCTACGACCGGGCCGTCAGGGCCCAGGTGAGCGGCGGCGGCCGGGGCGACCTGCTGCCCGGCCTGGTGACCGCGATGGCGCCGCTGGAGCCGGAGCTCGTGGAGGCCGACGCCCACGGCATGGTGGCCGCCGTGCTGGCCCGCGCCAGGCGGCGCTGCCTGGTGGTCGTGCTGACCGACCTGAACGCGACCGCGCTCGACGAGGGCCTGCTGCCGGTCCTCCCCCAGCTCTCCGCGCGGCACCTGGTGCTGCTGGCCGCCGTGGCCGACCCCCGGGTGGCCGCGCTGGCGGCCGGGCGCGACGGCGCGGCCGAGGTGTTCGAGGCGGCGGCGGCCGAACGCCAGCGGGTCGAACGCCGCCAGGTGACCGCCCGGTTGCGCCGCCACGGGGTCGAGGTCGTCGACGCCCTGCCCGGGGACCTGGCATCGGCGCTGGCCGACGCCTACCTGAACCTGAAGGCCGCGGGCCGCCTCTAGGCCGTCGGCACGTGGTCGGGCGCGTCGGCGATGTCGCCCGTCTCGCCGGCCCTGGCGGCGCGGCGGCCGTAGCGGACGACGTACAGGAGGAAGAGCAGTTCGGCGGCGGCGCCGATTGAGATGCGGGCCCAGGTCGGCAGCGGCGAGGGGGTGACGAGGGCCTCGATGAGGCCCGAGACCAGCAGCACCACCGCGAGCCCGAGCACCACCGCGACCACCGCGCGGCCCTGTTCGGCGAGCACCTGCGCGCGGGGGCGCGGGCCGGGCGCGATCAGCGCCCAGCCGACCCGCATGCCCGCACCGGCGGCCAGGAACACCGCCGTGAGCTCCAGCAGGCCGTGGGGCGTGATCAGCCCGAAGAACACCTCGCCCCGGCCCGAGTCGATCATGATGCCGCCGAGCAGCCCGACGTTGGCGGCGTTCTGGACGAGGATGTACGGGATGAGCACGCCCCCGATGACCGACGAGGCGATGCACTGGGCGGCCACCCACGCGTTGTTCACCCACACGTGGGTGGCGAACGACCCGGCGGGGTTCTCGCTGTAGTAGTCGGCGAAGTCGTGCTCGACCAGCTGCCTGATCTCCTCGGGGGTGCCCATCGCGGCCCGCACGTCGGGGTTGGCGGCCACCCACACGCCCACGGCCACCGCGACGATCGACGACGCCACGGCCGCGCCCAGCCACCACCGCCACGACCGGTAGCAGACCACCGGGAACGAGACCGTCCAGAACCGGAGGAACTCCCGCCAGGCGGGCGCGTGGGCGCCGGTGACGGCCGACCGCGACCGCGCGACCAGCGCCGACAACCGGCCGGCCAGCACGCCGTCTCGGGACGCGGAGCGGACGATCGACAGATGGGTGGACACCCGCTGGTAGAGCTCGACGAGTTCGTCGACCTCCGGCCCGGTCAGCCTGCGGCGCCGCTTCACCAGGTCGTCGAGCCGGTCCCAGGTCGGCTGGTGGGCGGCTCGGAAGGCGTCGATGTCCACGATCGCGAGCCTAGTAGGGTCGGGACATGTCCGATGTGCCGCGCCCTGACGTCGTGACCGGCGACGCCGTGGCGCTCGACGTGCCGCTGGCGCAGTTGCCGATCCGGGTGGTCGCCTTCCTGCTCGACCTGATCGTGCAGATCCTGCTGCTCGTCGGGGCGATGCTGCTGATCGCGTTCGCCCTCGGCGACATCGACGAGTCGCTGGCCACCGCCCTGATCATCGCCTCGTTCGTGGCGGTCCTGGTCGGCTACCCGGTGACGTTCGAGACCCTGTCGCGCGGCCGCAGCCTCGGCAAGATGGCCCTCGGCCTGCGGGTGGTGGCCGACGACGGCGGGCCCGAGCGGTTCCGGCAGGCGTTCTTCCGCGGCCTGACGGCCGTCGTCGAGATCTACATGCTGACCGGCGCCCCGGCGGTGATCTGCGCGCTGGTCAACCAGAAGGGCAAGCGGCTGGGCGACCTGTTCGGCGGCACCGTCGTCATCTCGGAGCGGGCGCCGAAGGAGACGGGCGCCCCGCCCGAGATGCCGCCGCAGCTGGCCGCGTGGGCGGCCACGCTGGAGCTGACCGGCCTCACCGACGACCTGGCCGCCGTGTCACGGCAGTACCTGACCCGGCTGCCGCAGCTGTCGCCGCACGCCGCCCACGACATGGGTTTGCGGATCGCTTCTCAGGTCTCGGCCCGGGTGCAACCCCCGCCGCCACCTGGGGTTCCGCCCTACGCCTACCTGGCCGCCGTGCTCGCCGAACGCCGCCGCCGTGAGATGGCGAGGTTTAGCCAAAGACGCCAGGGGCAGTTGTGACGAACGCAGGCATGGGGCACGCCTGCAGTGGGGTTGGGCGGGTACGTCCGGAGCGCAGAGGGAGAGGCGAACCGGTCGTACCCGCCCGTCATCTCGGCTCAGGTGACTGGCCTGGAGCGAGCCGAGTGATATGACCGTAGTACGGCAGATTGCCGGTATCCATGGGGTAACACAACTGTTTCTACGAACCTGAACGCCAGCTGTGCAGGTAGGCCTCCTGGTCAGAGGTGAGGCCGTCGATCGTGATCCCCGCCGCCGCCAGCTTCAGCCCCGCCACCCGCGCGTCGATCCCGTCGGGCACGTCGTAGACCCCCGGCTTCAGCGACGCGTGCTCGGCCGCCAGCCACGCCACCGCGAGCGCCTGGGCCGAGAACGACATGTCCATCACCGCCGCCGGATGGCCCTCGGCCGCCGCCAGGTTCACCAGCCGGCCCTCGGCCAGCAGCAGCAGCCGCCGGCCGTTCACCACGAACTCGTCGGTGTTGGGCCGCACCTGGTAGTGGACCTCCTCGGCCATCGACTCCAGGGCGCGCACGTCGATCTCGACGTCGAAGTGGCCCGCGTTGGCCAGGATCGCGCCGTCCTTCATGACCGCCAGGTGCTCGGCCCTGATCACGTCGCGGTTGCCGGTGACCGTCACGAACACGTCGCCGACCGCGGCCGCCTCGGCCATGGTGGCCACGCCGTAGCCGTGCAGCGCGGCGTCGAGCGCCTTCACCGGGTCGATCTCGGTCACCACGACCCGCGCGCCCAGCCCCTTGGCCCGCTCGGCCACGCCCCGGCCGCAGTAGCCGAACCCGGCCACCACGACCGTCCGGCCCGCCAGCAGGGTGTTGGTGGCCCGCATGATGCCGTCGAGCGTCGACTGGCCCGTGCCGTAGCGGTTGTCGAACATCCGCTTGGTGCGGGTGTCGTTCACCGCGACCATCGGGAACTTCAGCGCGCCCTCGGCGGCCATCTGGCGCAGCCGGATGATCCCGGTCGTGGTCTCCTCGCAGCCGCCCTTGACCGTCAGGTCGGAGCGTTCGGTGTGCAGGATGTTGACCAGGTCGCACCCGTCGTCGAGGACGATGTCGGGCCCGATGTCCAGGGCCCGGTGGATGTGCCGGTAGTAGGTGTCGCGGTCGACCCCCGCCCTGGCGTGCACGGCGATGCCGTAGTCGGCCAGGGCGGCGGCGACGTCGTCCTGTGTCGAGAGCGGGTTGGAGGCGGCCAGCGCGATCTCCGCGCCGCCCGCCTTCAGCGCGCCCATGAGCACCGCCGTCTCGGCCGTGACGTGGAGGCAGGCGGCGACCTTCAGCCCGTCGAGCGGGCGGTCGACGCCGAACCCCGCGCCGATCGCGGTGAGCACCGGCATGGCGCGCGACGCCCACCCGATCCGGCGCTCGCCGGCCTCGGCGAGAACGGCATCCATGATCAGTAGCGGTAGTGGTCGGGCTTGTAGGGGCCCTCGACGTCGACGCCGATGTACTCGGCCTGCTTCTTCGACAGCGTGGTCAGCTTCACGCCGAGCGCGTCGAGGTGGAGGCGGGCGACCTTCTCGTCGAGGTGCTTGGGCAGCACGTACACGCCGATCGGGTAGGCGTCGGTCTTGGTGAACAGCTCGATCTGCGCGATCACCTGGTTGGTGAAGGAGTTCGACATGACGAACGAGGGGTGGCCGGTGGCGCAGCCCAGGTTCATCAGACGGCCCTCGGCCAGCACGATGATCTGCTTGCCGTCAGGGAAGCGCCAGGTGTGGACCTGGGGCTTGACCTCTTCCTTCTCGATGCCCGGGATGCGGGCCAGGCCGGCCATGTCGATCTCGTTGTCGAAGTGGCCGATGTTGGACACGATCGCGTTGTGCTTCATCTGCGCCATGTGGTCGGCGGTGATGATGCTGAAGTTGCCCGTGGTGGTGACGAAGATGTCGGCGATGCCGACGACCTCCTCCAGGGTGGTGACCTGGAAGCCGTCCATCGCGGCCTGGAGGGCGCAGATGGGGTCGATCTCGGTCACGATGACGCGGGCGCCCTGGCCGCGCAGCGCGTCGGCGCAGCCCTTGCCGACGTCGCCGTAGCCGGCGACCACGGCCACCTTGCCGCCGATCAGCACGTCGGTGGCGCGGTTGAGGCCGTCGATCACCGAGTGGCGGCAGCCGTACTTGTTGTCGAACTTCGACTTGGTGACCGAGTCGTTCACGTTGATGGCCGGGAAGAGCAGCTGGCCGTTGTTGAACATCTCGTAGAGGCGGTGGACGCCGGTGGTGGTCTCCTCGGTGACGCCCTTGATCGCCTCGGCGGTCTTGGTCCAGCGCTGGTCGGCGCCGACCGTGCGGCGGAGCAGGTCGAGGATGATGCCCCACTCCTCGGGGTCGTCCTCGGAGGCGGTCGGCACGACGCCGCCGGCCTTCTCGAACTCGGCGCCCTTGTGGACGAGCAGGGTGGCGTCGCCGCCGTCGTCGAGGATCATGTTGGGGCCGGTGCCGTCAGGCCACTGCAGCGCCTGGTCGGTGCACCACCAGTACTCCTCCAGCGTCTCGCCCTTCCAGGCGAAGACCGGCACGCCCTTGGGCTCCTCGACGGTCCCCTCGGGGCCGACGACGACCGCGGCGGCGGCGTGGTCCTGCGTGGAGAAGATGTTGCACGAGACCCAGCGCACGTCGGCGCCGAGGGCGACCAGCGTCTCGATCAGGACGGCGGTCTGGATGGTCATGTGCAGCGAGCCCATGATCTTCGCGCCCCGGAGCGGCTGGGAGGCGGCGAACTCCTTGCGCGTCGCCATCAGGCCCGGCATCTCGTGCTCGGCGAGGCGGATCTCCTTGCGGCCGAAGTCCGCGAGCGACAGGTCGGCGACCTTGAAGTCCATCTTGGGGTGTCCCCTCTCGTAGCGTCCCTGCCACTGTAGGGCCGAACACCACCACCGAGCGCCGAACCTGACACAAGAATGTAAGAATGGGCTCATGCGCATCACGGAGGCCGCCGCCAAATTGGGCATGTCGCCCAGAATGCTGCGATATCGGGAGGCGCTCGGACTACTCCCACCCGTCCGCGACCTCGGCTCTCACCGCCGATTCGGCGACGAGGAGCTCGCCGCCGTCACCCAGGCGATGGAACTGGAGAAGCGGTTCGACGTCTCGCCGAGCGAGCTCGCCTTCGCACTGCGGGCCCTGTCGGAACCGGCCGTCGCCCAGGCCGTGAGAGACCTGGGCGTGCGGATCGGACGCATCCAGGCGCCCCGCAGGGCGCTGGACTTCGAGAAGGAGAAGGCGCTACGCCTGCTGCGCGGGCGCTGACGACGAGGACGCCTCGATGGCCGGTTCGAGGTAGATGATCCGGGCGATCGGCACGGCCGCGCGGATGCGCTGCTCGGCCTCGTCGATGCCCCGGGCCACCTCGGCGGCGGTGTCGTCGTGCTCGACGGCGATCTTGGCGGCCACCAGCAGCTCCTCGGGGCCGACGTGGAGGGTGCGCATGTGGATGACCCGGCTCACCTCGGGCGCGCTCTCCAGGGCCGCGCGGATCTGCGCGTCGACCTCGGGACCGGCGCTCTCGCCGATGAGCAGCGACTTGGTCTCGATCGCCAGCACGATCGCGATGGCGCCGAGCAGGACGCCGATCATCAGGGTGCCGACGCCGTCCCAGATGCCGTTGCCGGTGACGACGGCCATCGTGACGCCGAACAGCGCGAAGATCAGACCGAGCAGCGCGCCCAGGTCTTCGAGCACGATGACGGGCAGCTCGGGCGACTTCGACCGGCGGATGAACTGCCACCAGGTCAGGTTGCCCTTGTGCGGCAGCGACTCCTTGATCGCGGTCCGGAACGAGAACGCCTCGGCGATGATCGCGAAGATCAGCACGCCGAACGCCCACTGCGGGGAGCTCAGGTCTTCGGGGTGCTGGATCTTGTGTACGCCCTCGTAGAGCGAGAACAGCGCGCCGATCGTGAACAACACGACCGCCACCACGAACGAGTAGAAGTAGCGCTCGCGGCCGTAGCCGAACGGGTGCTGCTCGGTGCGTTCACGGGCCGCCCGCTTGCCGCCCAGCAGCAGCAGCGCCTGGTTCCCCGAGTCGGCCACGGAGTGGACCGACTCGGCGATCATGGACGACGATCCGGTGAACAGGAAGGCGACGAACTTCGCCACGGCGATCGACAGGTTGGCGACCAGCGCCGCGACGATCGCCTTCGTTCCGCCACTGGCGCTCACGATGACACTCCCTCAGGTTTTCGGCCAGAAGATCCTAACGGGCAATTCTGGCCTTAAGCTCCCGGACCGCGCTCACCGGAGTGGGATCGATTCCATAACCAAGTGCCAGATAGACGCTGGCGAAATCGGCCAGCCCGATCAGCGTCGCCAGCCGTTCAAGCGGATGACGCCCCTCGGCCATCAACTCGGACACCCGCACGTCGCGGTTTTCGGCCAGCCGGACGGTGGTGCCCCGGGTGCGGGTCTCGCGTTCGTCTTCGTCGGTGTCGCGGAGCACGAACAGCCGCAGCTGCCGGCCCTGCGTGTCGGCGAAGATGTCGCGCTCGGCGAGCGGGCCGTCGAAGGCGGCCACCTGGTTGTGGGCCGCCTCGGGCAGCTCGCCGAAGATCGCCGGGTACTTGGCGTTCTCGTAGAGCTGGTGGACCAGCCGGTGGGCGGCCACGATCGGCAGCGCCGAGGAGCCCCAGACCATCGGCACCGACTCGGCCAGCTCCATGGCCAGCGTCTTGCCGGGGTTGATGAACGTGTCGCTCGACGGGCGGCACCGGTGGGCCAGGTCTTCGAGCAGGGTGGCGGTGGATTCGTACACCGGCTCGGGCACGTCGGCCAGGCCCAGCGACGACGCCGCCACGACGAGCGGGACCGTCAGCGCCCACAACGCCGCGCGGGCGTGGCCCAGCGCGGCCTCGACCGGGACGAACGGGGCCCCGCGCTGGGTGCAGAGCGACTGGAGCGGCGAGCCGGGGCGGCCGACCCCGACCAGACGGCAACCGCGCCGGGCGGCCTCCCAGGCCAGGCCGAGGGTCTCCTCGGTGGCCCCGGAGGCCGACACGGCGAACACCAGGTCGTTGGCGCCGATCCAGCCGGGCAGCCGGTGGCCGCTCGCGGTCGTGATCGGGATCGGCGCGCCGTTGCCGCAGATCGCCCGGAGGATCTCGCCCGACACGCCGCTGACGCCCATGCCGAGCGTCACGATCGCCCTCGGGCGCCCCTCGGCGGCGACCACCCCCACGCCCGCTTCGGCGGCCAGCCGGCGGCCGGTGCGGATCTGGGCGGCCGCCGAGGCGACCGCCGGAAGCATGCCCGAGGGATCGGCCGCGACCAGATGGTTCTGGTCGTCGAGCAGCTCAGGCTCCCAGATCATGCCTTCCGTGCCTCGTCGACCAGCAGCACGGGAATGTCGTCGCGGACCGGGTAGACCAGGCCGCAGCTCTCGGAGGTGCAGGCCAGTTCGTCGGCCTCGGCCCGGAGCGGGGACTTGCACGCCGGGCAGGCCAGGATCTCCAGCAGCCAGTCGTCGATCTTCAAATCCCTCGAACCTCTTTCAGAACGTCGTCGCGCACGCCGGCCATGGTCACCTCGTCGTCGCCCTCGGCGTTGAGCCGGAGCAGCGGTTCGGTGTTGGACGGGCGCAGGTTGAACCACCAGGTCGGACCGGTGACGGTCAGGCCGTCCAGCTCATCGAAGGTAACACCCTCGCGGGACCCGAACACCTCGCGCACCTTGGCGGTGGCGGCGGCCTGGTCGGCGACGGTGCTGTTGATCTCGCCGGAGGCGGTGTAGCGCGCGTAGGCGGCCAGCACCTCCGACAGGGGGCGGTCCTGCTCGCCGAGGGCGGCCAGCACGTGGAGGGCGGCCAGCATGCCCGAGTCGGCGTACCAGAAGTCGCGGAAGTAGTAGTGGGCCGAGTGTTCGCCGCCGAAGACGGCGCCCGTGCGGGCCATCTCGGCCTTGATGAAGGAGTGGCCGACGCGGGTGCGGACCGGCAGCCCGCCGTGCTCCTTGACGATCTCGGGCACGCCGCGCGAGGTGATCAGGTTGTGGATGATCGTGGCCCCGGGGTGCTTGGCCAGCTCGCGCGCGGCGACCAGGGCGGTGATCGTCGACGGGGAGACCGAGGCGCCCTTCTCGTCGATCACCCAGCAGCGGTCGGCGTCGCCGTCGAAGGCGATGCCCAGGTCGGCCCGGTGCTCGACGACGGCCTGCTGCAGGTCGACCAGGTTGGCCGGTTCGATCGGGTTGGCCTCGTGGTTGGGGAAGGAGCCGTCGAGCTCGAAGTAGAGCGGCACGAGCTCGATCGGCAGCCCGGCGAACACCTCGGGCACGGTGTGGCCGCCCATGCCGTTGCCGGCGTCGACGACGACCTTCAGCGGCCTGATCGCCGACAGGTCGACGAGCGACTTCAGGTGGTCGGCGTAGCCCGTCAGCAGGTCGCGGTGGGTGACGTCGCCGGTCGGGTCGGGGGCCGAGGCGCCCAGCAGCCCGAGCGCCCGGTCGCGGATCTCGGTCAGGCCCGTCTCGGAGCCGATCGGCACGGCCCCGGCGCGGCACATCTTCATGCCGTTGTACTGCGCGGGGTTGTGGCTGGCGGTGAACATGACACCCGGCAGGTTCAGGGTGCCGCTGGCGTAGTAGAGCAGGTCGGTGGAGCCCAGCCCGGCGTGGATCACATCGGCGCCCCGGGAGGTCGCGCCGCGGGCGAAGGCCGCCGCGAGCGGGCCGGAGGACTCCCGCATGTCATGGGCGATCACGATCCGGTCGCCCCCCACCACCTCCGCGAAGGCCGCCCCCACGGCCTCGGCGATCTCCTCGTCGAACTCGTCCGGTACGACACCGCGTACGTCATACGCCTTGAAGATCTTGGCGAGGTCGCCCAATTCCGCCCCTATATGTCGCAGATCCCTAGGGTTGGAAGCCTAGTGGCCGCACGCCTTCAGCGGTCGCGATTGGACTTCAGGACCCGGAGGTGACCACGGCGGCCCACCTCGACGGCCTGGCCGGTCGGCTCGCCCGGCGCGGGGGCCGGACGGGCGGCCTCGCGGACGGCGTTGGCCAGCGCTTCGAGGTCGTCTCCGGAGGGCGCGCCCGGCTCGTAGGGCAGCCGCACGACCTCCCAGCCGCGGGGCGCGGTGAGCCGCTCGGCGTGTTCGGCGCACAGGTCATAGCAGTGCGGCTCGACGTACGTCGCCAGGGGGCCAAGAACAGCGGTCGAGTCGGCGTAAACGTACGTGAGTGTGAAGACGGCAGGCTGCCTGCAGGCGGTACGGGAACAGCTGCGGACGGGGCTCACGGAGGGA
Organism: Herbidospora sakaeratensis; assembly: GCF_001570525.1. Lineage (GTDB taxonomy): Bacteria > Actinomycetota > Actinomycetes > Streptosporangiales > Streptosporangiaceae > Herbidospora > Herbidospora sakaeratensis. The sequence continues at coordinate 89,170 of NZ_BBXC01000009.1, read as the reverse complement.
CCGTATCCGGTCCGCCCGCACATTGCCACCACCCCGCCCCTCTTAACGAGCGTGTCGCCACAATCCGGACACCCCCCGAACACGGCCGGAGCCCTAAGCTGACCTGATGACTCCTCGACGACGGGACCGCCACGGGCGCGGCATGCGGGGCCCTCTCGCGCCCGCCCACGTGCCGATCGCCAAGTCCCGTGGCGAGCGCTTCGACGACCTCGTGCTCGACGCCGTCGACCGGCTGCGCGTCCGGTGGGCCAAGGAGCTCGCGGCGGTCGACTTCGGCGTCGAGGAGGTGCCCCCGGTCGCCGAGCTCCTCGACGGCCCGGCGCGGCTGGCCTCCGACCCGATCCCCTTCGGCCGGGCCGAACCGGCGCTGCGCGGCGACCCGGCGATGGTCGTGGTCTACCGGCGCCCGCTGGAGGCCCGCGCGCGTGACCGCGAGAGCCTCGCCGCGCTGGTGCACACCGTCGTGGTCGAGCAGGTCTCCACGCTCCTGGGGCTGACCCCCGAACAGGTCGACCCCGGCTACGACGGCTGAGACAACGGCTGAGACAACACCGCCGAGGGCTCCTCGGCGACCGGGGGCACCAGCGTCCAGGTGCGCGCCACGGCCAGCGGCTGCGCGGTGACGAGCTGACCGCCGGCGGCGCGCTCCTCCATCACCCGCCCGCCGTAGACGGGCCCCGAGCCGGTCTTCGGCGTGACGACCACGCTGAAGCCCTTGGCCGGGCCCTTCAGGATGAGCTCCTTGGTACGGGCGGCGGGGATCGCCACCTCGATCGGGTCGGGCGCCTTCCCCTCGCGCGGCAGCAGCGTCACGGTGACCTCGGCGGCCTTGTCGGGCGCGCTCAGGATCAGCCGCGAGGTGACCTCCTTGGTCGAGCGGGCGTCGGCGACGACGCTGCCGAGGTCGATCGAGGGCGCCCCGGCGGTGAACGCGACGTCGGTCCGGCCGCCGGTGCCGACGATCTTCAGCCCGGCGACCACGGGGGTCTCCGAGGTGAGCACGATCGCGGCGGGCTGGCCGGTCACCCCGGTCGACAGGTCGAGGGTGGCGACCGAGCCGGCGGGCACCTCGACGGTCTCGCGGTTCTCCAGGGCGTAGGAGCCGTCCTTCAGCACGGCCTTGACGTGGACGACGGCGTCCGACTCGCCGGGGGCGGCGACGTAGAGCTCGCGGCGGCCGGCGCTGCCGGGCACCCCCGGCACCACGACCCGCTCGGCCGGCCGGGTGGTCTGCGGGAGCCAGTCGACGCCCTCGGGGGTGGCCGCCTCGACGGCGGCCGCGACCCGGCCCCGGCCGGTCGACACGTTCAGCGCCATGACCAGCGGCGACGGCGCGACCTTCTTGAGGTCGACGACGCGGTGCTCGCCCGGCTTCAGCAACATTCCGCTGGCCCGGTCGGCGATGACCTGGCCCTCGCCCGAGTAGACGACCAGCGCCACGTCGGCGGGGGCCGACTCGACGTTGGCCAGGTGGAGCTTGAGGTCTCCGGCGGCCGGGCCGGGCCCGACGAACCAGGCGTCGGCGCCGGGGTCGACGCAGCGCACCCCGGCCAGGCCCCGGGCCGCGCCGGTCAGCGCGCGCCGCGTCTGGGCGGCCTCCAGGCCGGAGGCCATCGCGCCGGTGGCGTGCACCCGCATCGGGTCGGTGCCGGCGGCCATGGTCTTCTGCCAGAGCTTGCCGGGCTCGTCGACGGTGACCGGCTCGTCGCCGTCCTCGATGAGGGTCTGGCCCGTGCCCCCGGAGTTGGGCGGGGTGACGGCGGTGACCATGGCGCCGCCCGGGTCGGGGCAGACCGTGGAGACGGCCGCGATGGGCGCCCGCACCGGTTCGGCCCGCACCGGCGCGGCGGGGGCCGGGCGGCTGGCGAACGCGACGCCGTAGACCGCGCCGAGCGCGATCAGCACCAGCGCCAGCATGCCGAACCGGTTCTCGATGAGCCGCCTCACACCGCCACCCGCTCTCGGTCGGCCGGGATCTCCTCGGCGGCCTCCGGCTCGGCGGTCCGCGCCCCCGGCGCCGCCAGGATCAGCACGACCACCACGAGCGCCCCCTGGCCGTAGAGCCACCACCGGTGCCACGCCACGTCGGCGGGCGGCCGTTCGGGGGTGACCGTGCCGGTCATCCGCCAGAGTCCGGCCCGATCCGTGAGGGTGACCCGGGCCATGGTCGGCTCGGAGTCCAGGGCCCGCCGCAGGGCGGGGTCTATCGGCGCCGGGACGCTCACGAACGCGATGCCCCGGCCCGCGAGTTCGGCCGCGTCGGAACCGCCCCGGCCGGAGGCCAGCCCCGCCACCGCGTCGGTGAAGTCGGAGCCGTACGCGGCCCGTTCGGACTCCCCGATCACCGGGATGCGGCCGCGCAGAACCGTGTAGGTGAGCCCCGCGTCCGCGGCGCGGATCAGCAGCGTGCCCTGGCCGGGCTTCGACTGCGCCTCGGCGATGGCCGGGAGCGGCGAGCGCAGGTCGCGCCGCACCGGCCCGCCGGCCTCATCCATGATCCACAGGGTCGCGGCGGCGACCGGGGTCGCGAACGCGACCAGCACGATCAGGAACGCGCCGGCCCGCCGGAACCCGCCGGCCCTGCGGAACTCGGCCACCCGGTGGGCGGCCAGCGCGGTCGACACCAGCAGCCCGGTCGCGGCGAACGCCAGCGGCACCCCCGGCCAGGTCGACATGCGGCTGACCACGGTCGCCGCCAGCACGCCGACGATCGCCACGCCCCACCCGACGGCCACGATGAACTGGTGGCGGCGCAGCAGCAGCGCGCCCAGGGCGACGGCGAGCAGCCCGGCGGTGGCCCAGATCGGCGGCGTGCCCGGCCCGCCCGGGTTGAGGGTGAGCAGCGACTCGGGGGCCAGCCGGGGCGAGGAGGTCATGGGAAGCCCGGCCTCCCGCAGGATGCGGACCGGGTCATGGACGATCGTGGCCAGCCAAGGGCCGAGCAGGAGCAGCGGGGCGCCCAGCGCGATGAGCAGGTTCCCGCCGACCCCGCGCCGCACTCCCCCGAACGACACGGCGGCGAGCAGGCCGAGGACGGCGACGAAGACGTACAGGATCGGGGCGAACGCGGTGCCGACGGCCAGCAGCAGGCCCAGGCCCCAGGCCGCGCGGCGGGCCGGCTTACGGGTGTCGGCCAGTACCTTCGTGGCGAGCGAGGCGTAGACGGGCAGCAGGATGAACACCACCGCCGACCCGATCCGCCCCGACGCCACCACGCCGGTCGCGACCGGCAGGAGGGCGTAGGTGGCGGCCATCCACACCCGGGCGGGCCGGTAGGTGACGAAGCTCCTGGTGGCCAGGTAGGCGCTCAGCCCCGACAGCGGCACGCAGCCCAGCAGCAGGATCGACACCGCCAGCCAGGTCTTGCCGAAGGTGATGGTCGACAACACGGCCAGCACCGCGACGTAGGGCGGCGCCTGCTCGCCGGTGTAGAACGCCCACAGGTCGGAGGCACCTCCGGCCACCGGCACCAGCGCGCCGCCGCCGAGCAGGCCCCCGGTCAGCAGGTCTCTCTCGGCCGCGACGGCGACCGCCGTGAGCAGCACGAACAGCCGCACCCCGGGGCTGGCGAAGGTGCGCCGCAGGAACCCGTCGTCGTCGTTGAGCAGCTCGTCGCCCTCTTCGGCGCCGGGCTGCTGGACGGCGTGGTGCCGCCCGGCCGAGTCCATCGGGCCGCCGCCCGACAGCTGGTTCTGCACCATCTCCCAGGCCCGCCGGAACGCCAGGCTCGGCGGGCTGAACATGGGTTTGACCAGCTGATATCCACGCCGGCTGGCCTTGCGCGCCTTCCTGGCCCGGCGCAGCCGCAGCGGATGGAACAACACCGAGCCGATCGCGGCGAGTTCGTCGACGGCGTGCGCGGGCTGCTTGGCGACCAGGAACAACACGGTACGGATGAGCGACCCGACCGTGTTGCGGAGCAGCGACCAGAGCATCGTCCAGAACGGCAGGTTCGCCATCAGCACGAACAGCGAATAGCGCCGGGCCAGCCGCCGGGGGTGGTCGTCGCTGGCGGCGATGCGGCGGCGGCGCTTGGCCGACGCCTCGGCGTGCCAGGCCACCGCGGCGGTCACCGCGAGCACCCGGTGCCCGGCGGCGCGGGCCCGCCAGCAGAAGTCGAGGTCGTCGCGGAACAGCGGGAGCCGGGCGTCGAGGCCGTCGAGCTCGTCCCACACGTCGCGGCGGATCAGCATGCCGGCCGACGACACCGCCAGCACGTCGCGCACGCCCCGGGGCTCGGCGTCGTGCTGGCCCTGGTCGTATTCGCGCGCCTCCAGCCCGGTCTCGCGGCGGCCCGAGCGGGCGACCGTGACGCCGACCTCCAGCAGCAGCTTCCGGTCGAGCCAGTCGCGCAGTTTCGGACCCAGGACGGCGGTCTCGGGATACTCGTCGGCGGCGTGGAGCAGGAACTCCAGGGCGCGGACGTCGGGCGCGCAGTCGTCGTGGATCAGCCAGATCCACTCGGTGTCGCCGGGCGCCTTCGGTAGCCGCCGGACGACCTCGTGCACGGCTTCGGCGAACCCGCTGCTGCGCGGCATCTGCACGACGCTGTGTTTGCCGAACGCCTCGCCGAGCAGGTCACGGCTGCCGTCGCGGCTGCCGTTGTCGACCCCGACCCCCCGGTCGACCGGCCGGGTCTGCGCCAGCACCGCCCGCAGGGTGTCCCGGAGCCAACGGGAGCCATCATGAGCGACCACGATCGCGGTGACCGAGTGCACGGCGGGATCCTTGGGGGTATGTGCGGCTTTTGCGCGCCAACACTACGGCACGTCGCACCGGCCCCCGACCCAAATGACAAGCGGAGGCCACAAATGTGACCCCCGCGTGTCGCCGAGCGAGCGCGGGACGCGGCCGGCCTTCGGCCGGTCGCGTCCCGCTCAGTTATGCGTCAAACGGCCTGGCGCTTCATGCGTCGGCGCTCGCGCTCCGACAGTCCGCCCCAGATTCCGAATCGTTCGTCGTGTTCCAACGCGTACTCAAGGCACTCCGCGCGCACTTCACACGCACGGCACACCTTCTTCGCCTCTCGGGTGGAGCCGCCCTTTTCTGGAAAGAACGCCTCCGGGTCGGTCTGAGCGCACAATGCGCGCTCCTGCCAGCCCAGATCTTCACCGTCGAGCGCCTGTGCGATGACCAGCTCGGTCACGGCACACCTCCCTGTCGCCCGCCCGTCACCAACCCCGAAAGTTGGTGCCCCCCTATGGACGCCCTCCCCTTACCCACCTCGGAGAAGGCGTAACAACATGGCTGTAATTACACGCGTGTAAGTCGTGCCCCGTCAAGCGCCATGGGGATACCGGGGGAAAGGGCTGGCCTTCTCCCCCCACTTCGGGTCAGCGATCCCGGCGGTCGGGACTGTACCAATGCGCGGTGGCGTCCGAATCGAGGGATGCCGGATCGGCAGGAAGACCTTCCCCGGTCTTTGCCGGGCGGTAGATGGCGATCGGGTCGATCGGGTCGAGCAGGTCTTCGGCCCGGAGCGGGTCGCTCAGCGGGTCGCCGTGGTAACGCTGCGGCGCGACCTGCGAGGCGGCCTGGGGGTGGCCGAAGGGGTTGCTCTGGCGGTAGCCCTCGGGCTGCTGCTGGTAGCTCTGCGCCTGCTGGTAGGCCTGGGCGAGCTGCTGCTCCCTTATGTCGCCCTCGTAGCCGGGCTCGTAGGGCGCGCCGTAGACCGGGGGCTGCGCCGGGTAGCCGGGGTCGAGCACCGGCGCGCCGTAGACGGTCTCGTTCGCCGCCAGGTCGTAACTCTGGACGGGCGGCTCGTAGGCGGCCGCCTCACGGCCCGGCACCGCACGGACGGAACTGTCGAACGGCGTCTCGTACGCGACCTGCTCACGGCCCGAGACCTCACGGACCGAACTGTCGAACGGCGTCTCGTACGCGACCTGCTCACGGCCCGAGACCTCGCGGACCGAGCTGTCGAACGGCGTCTCGATGGCGGGCAGACGCGGGGCGGGGGCCGCCGCCTCGGCGGCGGGGGGCTCGTAGGCCTGGCGGGCGTACTGCGGGCCGGAGAAGCCGGAGAACGGCGAGGAGTCCCACTGCGACGGGGTGTCGTCGTAGACCGGCTCCGGGTAGGAGTAGCGCTCGGGCTGCTGGGCGGCCGGGGTCACCGGCGGCAGCGGGGCCTCCTCGACGACCTGCTGGCCCGCGTAGCCGTTCTGGTCGAAGACCGGGCCCTGCGGATAGGAGGAGTAGTCGGGCTCCACCGGCGCGCTCTGCACCGGGTGGGCGTCGCCCGTCTGCGGGAACGGGATGGCCGGCGGGACCACCGAGAGACGCCGCGCCTTCTTCGGCTTCGCCGCGCCCGCGGGCAGCGGCGACACCATGGTCAGCACATAGACCAGCGCCAGGCCGGTGAGGGCGAAGGTCGGCACGCCGAGCAGCAGGATCTCGAGCTTGCCGCCGAACCCGAGCCCGCTGAACAGCGTGCCGAGCAGGCTGATCGCGCCGAAGAGCGTGGCCACGGCGAGGGTGCCCGCGCCGCCCATGGTGATGAGGCCGCTCTTGGGAGTGGGGGCGCCGCCGAACCGGGTGGAGAGGAAGACCGCGCCGATGACCAGCGCGGCGGTGACCGGGGAGGTCAGTTCCGACAGGGCGACGACCGACCGGATGCCGAACTCGGCCGCTCCCCCGAGCGGTGAGGAGTCGCCGAAGACGAGTCTGATGACGCCGACCAGAACGGTCGTGCCCGCGGCTGCCACAAGGAGCCACGCGGCGGGCTCTCTGAGCCTCACCGGGTCAACCTTCACCACAGTTACCCCCAGGAATTCATGCGGCTTATGGGAACTGAGTTTTGCATATGCCTGACATGGATGCCGGGCGACCCATCAATCTCGCGTTTCGCATGGAATGCCAGACTGTCAGGCATGCGCATCGTGTCCCTCGCGGGCGGAATCGGCGGGGCCCGGTTCCTCCGCGGCCTCAAGGCGGCGGCCCCGGAATCCGACATCACCGTCATCGGCAACACCGGAGACGACATCACCCTGTTCGGCCTGCGGGTATGCCCCGACCTCGACACAGTGATGTACACCCTGGGCGGCGGCATCGACGAGGAGCAGGGCTGGGGCCGCGCGGATGAAACGTTCACCGTGAAAGACGAGCTGGCCGCCTACGGCATGCAGCCGCAGTGGTTCGGCCTGGGCGACCGCGACTTCGCCACCCACATCGTGCGCACCCAGATGCTGGCGGCCGGCTACGGCCTGTCGGCGGTGACCGAGGCGCTGTGCGACCGGTGGCGGCCGGGGGTGCGCCTGCTGCCGATGACCGACGACCAGACCGAGACCCACGTGGTGATCGACGACGGGCGGGGCCGCCGCGCGGTGCACTTCCAGGAGTGGTGGGTGCGCCTGCGGGCGTCCACGCCGGCTCTGGAGATCGCCCTGGTCGGCGCCGCGTCGGCGACGCCCGCGCCCGGGGTGCTGGAGGCGCTGGAGCAGGCCGACGTGGTGATCCTGCCGCCGTCGAACCCGGTGGTGAGCATCGGGACGATCCTGCAGATCCCCGGCGTCCGCGACGCGGTGGCCGCCAAGACCGTGGTCGGCGTCTCCCCCATCATCGGCGGCGCGCCCGTACGCGGCATGGCCGACGCGTGCCTGACGGCGATCGGCGTGCAGACCTCGGCCCAGGGCGTGCTGGAGCTCTACGGCGCCGACCTGCTCGACGGGTGGCTGGTGGCCGAGGAGGACGCGGCGGCCTCGCTCGACGGCGTGGCCGTGGAGGCGCGGCCGCTGCTGATGTCCTCGCCCGAGGCGACGCGCGACCTGGCCGCCGCGGCGCTCGAACTGGCCGCGAAGGTGGCGGCGTGATCACCGTCAGCGGGGTCCAGGGGCTGCCCGAGGTCGGCTACGGCGACGACATCGCCGCCCTGATCGTCAAGGCCGTGCCCGGCCTGGCCGACGGCGACGTGGTCGTGGTCACCTCGAAGATCGTGAGCAAGGCCGAAGGCCGGGTGGTCCGGGCCGACGACCGCGCCGGGGCCATCGAGGCCGAGACGGCCCGGGTGGTGGCGCGGCGGGGCGACACCGTCATCTCCCAGACCCGGCACGGCTACGTGATGGCGGCGGCCGGGGTCGACGCGTCCAACACCCCGCCCGGGACCGTGCTGCTGCTGCCCGAGGACCCCGACGCGTCGGCGTCGGCGATCCGGCGGCGGCTGGCCGAGCTCGCCGGGGTCCGGGTCGGCGTGATCGTCTCCGACACCTTCGGCCGCCCGTGGCGGCACGGCCTGACCGACGTCGCGCTGGGCGCCTCGGGCGTACGGCCGCTCGACGACCTGCGCGGCACCACCGACACCTACGGCAACCCGCTGAACGCCACCGTGACCGCGCTGATCGACGAGATCGCAGCGGCCGCCGAACTGGTGAAGGGCAAGCTCAGCGGGGTCCCCGTGGCCGTGGTCTCGGGCCTGGGCCACCTGGTGGGCGACGCCGACGGCCCCGGCGGGGCGTCGTTGATCCGCCCCGCCGACCAGGACCTGTTCCGCTACGGCTCGGCCGACGTCGTGTTCGCCCGGCGCACCATCAGGAAGTTCTCCGATGAGGCGGTCGACGGAGCCGCGGTGCGCCGCGCGGTCGCCGCCGCCATCTCGGCCCCCGCTCCCCACCACACGACGCCGTGGCGGTTCGTGCTGCTGGAGACCGCCGGGGCCCGGCTCGCGCTGGTCGACGCGATGCGCGAGGCGTGGATCGCCGACCTGCGCGGCGACGGCTTCACCGAGGAGTCGATCGCCAAGCGGATCAGGCGCGGCGACGTACTCCGCGACGCGCCCTACCTGGCGGTGCCGTGCCTGGTCATGGACGGCTCCCACACCTACCGCGACGACCGCCGCAACGCCTCCGAACGGGAGATGTTCGTGGTCGCGACCGGGGCCGGGGTGCAGAACTTCCTGGTCCAGCTCGCGGTCGAGGGGCTGGGCTCGGCATGGGTGTCGTCGACGATGTTCTGCCGCCCGGTGGTGCGCGAGGTCCTCGGCCTCCCTGACACCTGGGACCCGATGGGCGCGGTGGCCATCGGCCACGCGGCCGAACCGCCGAGGGAGCGCCCGCCGAGGTCGGCCGAGGACTTCTACGTCATCCGCTAGAGCACCGGTCACACCACGGGCAGCACCCGCCGCACGCTCGCGCACACCCCGTCACTCGCCTCCGCCGCCGCGCGGCGCTCGGGTGACGGGACGCCGTACTCGGTGGTGCGCTGGCGCAGCGGACGGCCGCTGACCTCGACCATCGCGCGCAGCTCGGAGATGGTCTTGTACGACCCGTTCTCCGACCCCGCCATGCGGCTGATCGTCTCCTCCATCAGCGTGCCGCCGATGTCGTTCACTCCCCCGGCCAGCACCTGGCGGCACAGGTCGTCCTGGAGCTTCACCCACGAGCACTGGATGTTGTCGATCGCGCCGTGCAGCAGCAGCCGCGACACCGCGTGGACCGCGCGGTTCTCGGCGGCCGTCGGCCCCGGGCGGGCGATGCCGGCCAGGTAGATGGGGGCGCTGTGGTGCACGAACGGGAGCAGCACGAACTCGCTGAAGCCGCCCGTCTCCTCCTGGAGCCGGCGGATCAGCCGGATGTGCTTGACCCAGTGGGCGTGCGTGTCGACGTGGCCGTACATCATCGTCGAGGTCGTCGGGATGCCGACCTTGTGGGCCGTGGTGATGACGTCGATCCACTCGCGGGCGGGCAGTTTGCCCTTGGTCAGCACCCAGCGCACCTCGTCGTCGAGGATCTCGGCCGCCGTGCCGGGCAGGGAGTCGACGCCGGCCTCGCGGGCGGCGGTCAGCCAGTCTTCGATCGACAGGTTAGTCCGACTGGCGCCGTTGATGACCTCCATCGGGGAGAAGGCGTGCACGTGGATGCCCGGCACCCGGGCCTTGACCGCCCGCGCGATGTCGAAGTAGGCGCTGCCGGGCAGGTCGGGGTGGATGCCGCCCTGCATGCACACCTCGGTCGCGCCGGCCGCCCACGCCTCCTCGGCGCGGTCGGCGACCTGGTCGAGGCTCAGGGTGTACGCGTCGGCGTCGGTGCGGCGCTGGGCGAAGGCGCAGAAACGGCAGCCGGTGTAGCAGACGTTGGTGAAGTTGATGTTCCGGTTGACGACGTAGGTGACGTCGTCGCCGTTGACCTCGCGGCGCAGGCCGTCGGCCAGGGCGCACAGTTCGTCGAGCGCCTCGCCGGTCAGGCCCAGCAGCGCCTCGGCCTGCGCGTCGGTCAGCGCCAGGGGGTCGCGGGCGGCCTGGCGCAGCGCCTCGGCGCCGTCGCCGGTCATCGGCACGGCCGTGGGGAGGCGGTCTCGCAGCGCGTCCCAGTCGCCGTAGACGTGGTCGAAGTCGTCGCGGCGGTCGCCCGTGCGGCCGGTGGTGTCGACCTCGGTGTGCAGGTCGACCCGGCCCGACGCGACGAACCCGCCGTCGGGCTCCTGCCAGGGGCGGCCCACCGGATTCACGTCGAGCGCCATGCCGTCGGGGCCGGCCAGCGCGGCCACGTGAGCGCTCAGGCGGGGGTCGAGCCAGGGTTCGCCGGCGCGGACGTACTCGGGGTAGATCGTCAGGCGTTCCCGCAGGTCGAAGCCCACCTCGGCGGTGCGTTCGGCGAGCGCGTCGATCATCGGCCAGGGGCGTTCGGGGTTCACGTGGTCGGGGGTCAGCGGGGAGACGCCGCCCCAGTCGTCGATGCCGGCGCGGATCATCAGGGCGTACTCGTCGCCGATGAGGTTCGGCGGGGCCTGCACGCGCATGCGGGGGCCCAGCACCATGCGGGTCACCGCGATCGTCGCGGCCAGTTCCTGCAGGTCGGCGTCGGGCAGGCCGCGCATCGCGGTGTCGGGCTTGGCGCGGAAGTTCTGCACGATCACCTCCTGGACGCCGCCGTACTCGCGCGCCACCCGGCGGATCGCGAAGATCGACTCGGCCCGGTCGAGGATCGTCTCGCCGATGCCGATCAGGATGCCCGTGGTGAACGGCACGTTCGAGCGACCGGCGTCTTCGAGCACGCGCAGGCGGACGGCCGGATCCTTGTCGGGCGAGCCGTAGTGGGCGCCGCCCTTCTCGGTGAACAGGGCCGTCGAGGTCGTCTCCAGCATCATGCCCATCGACGGCGCGACCGGCTTGAGGCGCTGGAAGTCGCGCCAGGTCAGCACCCCCGGGTTGAGGTGGGGCAGCAGGCCGGTCTCCTCCAGCACCCGGATCGCCATGGCGCGCACATAGGAGAGGGTGTCGTCGTAGCCGTGGGCGTCGAGCCACTCGCGGGCGGCCGGCCAGCGGTCCTCCGGGCGGTCGCCCAGCGTGAACAGGGCCTCCTTGCAGCCCATCGCGGCGCCCTCACGGGCGATGGCCAGCACCTCGTCGGGAGACAGGAACGCGCTCGGCAGCTTGGCGGGGGCGGTCGCGAAGGTGCAGTAGCCGCAACGGTCGCGGCAGAGCCGCGTCAGCGGGATGAACACTTTGCGGCTGTAGGTGATCACTCCGGGGCGGCCCGCCGCCTCCAGGCCCGCGTCGCGGACCCGGGAGGCGTGGTCGAGCAGGGCGTCGAGGTCGGCGCCGCGGGCTTCCAGGAGGATGGCCGCCTCGGCCACGTCGATCGTCTTGCCGTCGCGCGCGCGTGCCAGCGCCCGCCGCATTGCTGCCGTCATACCTGCACACTACGGTGATCAGAATTCGCGGTAGTCGCGGGGAGCCATGCGCGGGCCCCGGCCCGGCGGGCGGCGCCCGCTGAGTTCGATCAGCCGGACCACCCGGTGGCGGTGCCCGGCGAAGGGTTCGAGCAGCCGCAGCATGCCCTCGTCGTCGGTCTTCTCGCCGGTGAAGGCGAAGCCGACCAGGCCGGGGATGTGGAAGTCGCCCACGCTGGGGGCGTCGGCGTCGCCCCAGGCCCGCTGGCGGATCTCGGCGGAGGTCCAGACGCCGATGCCGGGCAGGGCCCGGAGCAGGCGGTCGGCCTCCCACGTGGTGCTCGCCGTCTCCAGCTTCCCCTCGTGGCGGGCCGCGTTGACGATCGTGCGGGCCCGTACGGCCTCCGCCCCCGCCCGGTGCCAGTCCCACGACGGCACGAGCCGCCAGGTGTCGGCCGACGGCGGCACCCGCAGCCCTTCGGGGCCCGGCCCGGGGGCGGGGTCGCCGTACTTGCGGACCAGCCAGCGCCAGGCCCGGAACGCCTCCCGGCCCACCACCTTCTGCTCCAGCACGGCCGGCACCAGCGCCTCGAATACGCGTCCGGCCCGGCCGATCCGCAGGCCGGAGGCCCGCAGGTGCAGCCTCTTCAGGAACGCGGCGACCGGGTCGTCGCCCATGGCGTCGAGCAGCACGCCGAACCCGGCCGGGTCGTCGCCCGCGCCGAGCAGGTCGGGCATCGTCTCCAGGAGCCATTCGGCCCCCAGCCCCCACGCCAGGCCGTGGACCTGGCCCGCGACGACGGAGATCCGGAGTGTTCCGGGGCCTTCGGGGGTCAGGCAGGCGCGCCAGAGCGCCCCGTCGGGCGTGGTCTGCCAGACGGGGTCGCCCGAGCCGTGCCGGTGCGGCGCCACCGTCAGCCCCAGGTTCAGGGGGCCGTCGGGGCGCCAGCTTCGTTCAGGCATCGCTGGAGAATCTCACCGCGCATTCCGGCAGGTCGACGCCGGGCCAGACCCGGGCTCCCGCCGTCAGTTCGTTGCGCGCCCCGATGGACGCCCTGTCGCCGACGACCGCCTCGCGCACCACGACCCCCGCGCAGATGGTGGCACCGGCCCCGATCACCGAGTCGATCACCGTCGCGCCGGGCGCGATGGCCGCGCCGTCGGCCACCACGCTACCGCGCACGGTCGCCCCGGCCCCCACGGCGGCCCTGGCCCCGATCACCGAACCGCCGGTGACCTTGGCCTCGGGCGACACGGTCGCGCCGTCGAGCAGCAGCGCCTCACCCGGTGCGCCCGGGAGGGCGGGGGAGGCGAGCAGGCCGCGGACCAGATCGGCGGAGCCCTGCACGAACGCCGCCGGCGTGCCCACGTCGAGCCAGTAGGAGGAGTCGGCGAAGCCCAGGACGGTGTGGCCCGACTCGATGAGGCCGGGGAAGGTCTGCCGCTCGACCGAGACGACCTCGCCGAACGGGATCGTGTCGATGACCGACCGTGTGAAGACGTAGCAGCCGGCGTTGATCCGGTTCGTCACGGGATTGGGGGTCTTCTCCAGGAACGCCGTCACGCGGCCCTGTTCGTCGGTCGGCACGCAGCCGAACCGCGACGGGTCGTCGACCTCGGTGAGGTGGAGCGTGACGGCGGCGCCGGCCTCGACGTGCCGGGCGACCTGGGCGGAGATGTCGTGGCCCGACAGGATGTCGCCGTTGAGCACCAGCACCGGCGCGTCGCCGGGGACGGTCAGCGCCTCGGCCGCGTTGCGGATCGCGCCGCCGGTGCCGAGCGGGGTCTCCTCGGTCATGTAGACGATCTCGAGACCGAACGCCGACCCGTCGCCGAACGCCTCGGCGAACATCTCGGCCTTGTAGGACGTCGCGAAGACGATCCGGGTCACTCCGCAGGCCCGCGCCTTGGCGAGCTGGTGGGCGAGGAACGGCACTCCGGCCGTGGGCAGCAGGGGTTTGGGGGTGAAGAGGGTCAGCGGGCGTAGCCGCGTCCCCTGCCCGCCGACCAGGAGAATCGCCTCAAGCTGACCGGGCTGGGGCAAAGAAGGCTCCGTCACATGGGCGAGGCTAACTCAATGTTCCGTCGCACGCCGATAGGAAACCAGATGTGCGTGCGCGGACATCTGCCACGTGAATTCGCGGCTTCTCGCGAGCCCCGCGGCGCCCAATTCGACGCGTCTGGCGGGTGAATCGAGCAGGCTCCGCAGCGCCGCCCCGATGCTCTCCGAGTCGGGTTCGGTGTACGCCACCGCGTCCCCGCCGACCTCCGGGAGAGACGTGCGCCGCGTCGTCAGGACCGGCGCGCCGCACGCCATCGCCTCCAGCACGGGCATGCCGAACCCCTCGCACCGCGACGGGAAGGCGGCGACCAGCGCGCCGCCGTAGAACCCGGCCAGGTCGCCGAACGGCAGGTAGCCGGTCCGGACGACGGTGACGCCCTCGGGCAGCGACCGCATGGCCGCCTCGACCTCCCGGCCGCTCTCGGCGGGCCCGGCGATGACCAGCGCGGGCGGGTTCTCCCGGCCCTCGACGGCCTTGGCGAAGCCCCTGATCAGGTTGGGCGCGTTCTTGCGCGGTTCGGCCGGGCCGACGAACGCGATGTAGGGACGGCCGTGCACGCCCAGGCGGCTGGTCACCCGGCGGATCTCGGCCTCGGCCGGCGGGTGGAACAGGTCGGGGTCGACGCCGTGGTAGGCGACGTCGATGCGGGTGGGGTCGGCGCCGACGACCCGGATGAGCTCGTCGCGGGTGGCCTTCGACGGGGTGATCACCCGGCGGGCGGCCCGGACGGCGGTCTTGGTGGCCGAGCGGAAGAAGGCGGCGCGGTCGGACTCGTACTGGTCGGCCTCGGTGAAGCAGGCGACGTCGTGGACGGTCACCACGCTCGGCACCTCGGAGCGCAGCGGCACCGAGTAGAAGGGCGCGTGGATCACGTCTGCGCCGACCTTCTGGGCCAGCAGCGGCACCCCGGTCTGCTCCCAGACGAGGCGGGCGCCCCGGTTGGCGATGGCGTGGGGGCCGGGCATGATCTCCGCGCCGGGGGCGAGCCGGGCGTACCGTTCGGCGTCGGCCCGCTGGCAGACGATGACGAGGTCGGCGCCCTGCCGGTCGAGCGCGGCGAGCAACCCGTCGACGTAGCGGATCAGGGCGCCTCGGTCGGCCGGAACGGCCGCGGCGTCAACGAGCACTCGGGGTTTCAACGAGATCGCTCCCCTCAACGCGCGGCGAAGAATTCGCCCTCGTCCCTCACTGTAGGCCGCCTGGAACGCCAATCCTGGGCGAAATCACACGATTCGCGCGTTCCAGGACCGCATTCCGTAGCTATTCCACGGTTTTTTCCGTTTTGCCGGCCCGCCAACCCGCGACGGCCGCACAGACCAGATCACCCACCGAGACCACCACCCGCGACACCAGCGCCGCCGCGATGGCCGACCCCTGGTCGAGCACCGGGGCCAGCGCCGCCACCATGGCGACCTCCCGCACCCCCGCCCCGGCCGGGGCCAGCACGAACACGAACCCGAGACACCAGGCGAGCGCGAACGCCCCGAAGCTGAGCACCACGGCCCTCGGCCCGGTCGCCCCCAGCCCGTGGACGATCACCGCGAGCTGCGCCCCGTAGGCGGCCCACCCGGCGAAGGCCCACCCGGTGGAGGTCAGCACCCCTCTGGCGGTCAGCGGCCGCTCCATCGGCGGCCGCCGGAGCAGCCGGAACCCCAGGTTCAGCAGCCCGTTGACGACCTTCGGATGCAACCCCACGGCGAGAACCGGCAGCAGGAGCAGCAACCAGGCGTACCCGGAGACCGAGTCCCCCGCGAAGGCGGGCAACGTGGCCACGGCGACCAGCAGCCCGGTCGCGAGATAGATCGGGTACGTCAGGAAGAAGGCCGCCGCGCTCCGCGCCCGCGGGATGCCGTGGTCCTTGCCCATCTCCATCTGGGCCAGCACCGGCCAGACCGAGCCGGGGATGTACTTGCCGAGCTGCCCGATGAAGAAGATCTTCGCCGCGTCGGTCAGCCGCAGCGGCGACCCGAGATCGGCCAGCAGCGCCCGCCACATGAGCATCCCGGCCAGCAACGCCCCGACGACCGCGACCAGCGACACCCCGAGGAGCGGCCACGACAACCGCGCCAGCCCGGCGCTGATCGCCTCCCACTGCGAGACGACCGCCCACACCCCGAACCCGAGGGCCACGGCGAGAAACCCGAACCGGACGACCCTTCTGAGCACCCGCTTACGCGGCGGCGCCACTTCGGAGGTCTGGCCGAGCTCTGCGTGTCGGCCAGGCTCGTGAGCGGTGGGGCCGTTCTCTGTCACGCCGGATTTATCCGCCTTTTTCACGACGCCGAAGCTCGGGTCTGCACCGACTCCGGCGGCTGGGGCAACGTCATGCCCGCCGGGCGGCGCGCGCTCTTGGTCGCCACCCAGATGTAGGTGGGCACGATCGGCAGCAGCGCCCGCAGCGCCGTCCGGGGCGCCTTCTCCAGGGTCGCCTTGGCAGCCTTCCCGGCCGCGCCCGCGAACAGCTCTCCCCCGGCGAACGCCTCGGGTGTCGCCAGGACTGGGAACGTGTAGTCCCACACGTGGAAGTCGGCCAGCATGCGGCGCAGGCCGGCCCGCGTGCGGAAACGCTCGTAGTAGTTGTCGGCCCGGCCGAACGCCCGGACGTACCGGTCGGCGGCGCGGGGCGGCAGGTAGGACAGGAACGGCAGCTTGTAGTGGGGTTCCATGATCCCGAGGCGGTTGCCGAGACCCAGGTAGAGCACGCCGTCGTCGGCCAGCACCCGGTGCATGTCGGCGATCACCGCGTCGGGGTCGACGACGTGCTCGTAGATGTGGTTGAAGACCAGGACGTCGACCGAGCCGTCGGGGAACGGGAGCCGGGTCCCGTCGCCGCAGACGAACGCCACCCGCTCGCCGAAGCGTCCGGAGGCCTTGCGCAGGCCCGGGACGTCAATGTCGATGCCGAAGGTGTGCCGGGCCCCGGCCAGGGCGAGTTCGTCGGCGATGAACCCGGCCGAGCAGCCGATGTCGGCGACGGTCAGGCCCTCCAGGGGGCGGTCGCCGCGGCCCAGGAAGTGGGCCAGCACCGCGATGATCTTGGCGGCCTTGCGGCGGCGCTTGGCCTCGTCGAGCATCGCCGACTGGAACTCGGAGTACTCCAGTTGCGCGGCGCGTTCGGTGCCCACGGGCGTCCTTCCTCTTGCTGAACCTGCCGGCCGCTCAGAGCGCGGCCAGATAGGCGGACCAGTACGGCTCGGGGTCGACCGCCTTGACGCCCGCCCGGAGACGCTCGGGGGTGCCCGGTTCGTAGAACCGGCGCAGGGTGTCGGCGAGGGCGTCGGCGGAGCCGGGTTCGACCAGCAGGCCGTCGACGTCGTCGGTCACATTGTCGGCCAGCGCGCCGACCCGGGTGGCGATGACCGGGACACCGTGTTCGTGCCCGAGCCACACGTTCTGGGAGGCGGTCGCCGACCGGTAGGGCAACACGAGCGCGTCGGCCCCGGCGAACAACTTCGGCACGTCGTCGGCGGGCACGTAGCCGGGACGCAGCTCGACCCGGTCGGCCAGGCCGAGCTCCCCGATCAGCGCCGTGGTGGCCTCCGTACCGCCCCAGAACTCCCCGGCCACGGTCAGGGCCACGTCGGGCACCTGGGCCAGCGCGCGGAGCAGCAGGTCGAGGCCCTTGTACGGCCGGACGATGCCGAAGAACAACAAACGCCGGTTCAGCCCGCCCGCCCCGGTCGCCCCGGCCGAGGGCAGGTGCGGCGGCAGGGGCGCCACCTTCACGAACGGCTGCCCCAGCTCGCGCGCCAGCGCCGCCTGCGGCTCCGAGTGGGCCAGCACGCCGTCGACCCGGGCGAGCAGCGCCTTCATCAGCGGCCGGTCGTAGGGCTTGGTCTCGTGCGGCAGCACGTTGTGGCAGAGCGCGATCACCCGGGCCCGACGGCGCAGTCCGTACAGGACGCCGAGGTAGGGCGGCACCTGGACCGGGCTGAGCACGGTGAGGATCACCAGGTCGGCGTCGCGCAGGCGGCGGCCGCAGGCCACCCAGCCGTCGGGGCGGCGCCAGTCGAGCAGCCGCCGGGTGTCCGGGTAGGGCTCGCCCTCGGGGGTGTCGATGGTCTGCACGCCCGGATAGAGGAACGACGGATACTGCGCCTTCCACGACTCGATCACGACGTCGTGCCCGGCCCGCGCGAGGCGGTGGGCGAGCTCGGTCGTGTGCTGGGCGCCGCCGCCCTTGTAGGGGAAGGTCGGCCCGACGATCGCGACGCGCATCACTCGTTGCCGCGGGATCGCACGATCAGGTCGGCCAGCAGCGCGACCGAGCCGATGAGCATGCCCGACAGGAAGATCACGATGGCGTTGCTGGTCAGGTAGAAGCCGTAGTTGACGACGTCGTAGGCGCCCTTGACCAGGCCGATGCCGACCAGCCACAGGGCCGGCGGCATCAGGACCTTGAGCGGGTTGAAGTACATGATCATCCGCAGCACCTGCAGGATGTAGCGGTAGGCGTCGCCGAAGAAGCTGAACTTCGACTTGCCGGCCCGCTTGGCGTAGTCGATCGGCAGGTAGTAGACGTCGTGCTGGTTCGACAGGAACGCCAGCGTGATCGTGGTGACGCACGAGAACCCGGGCGGCAGCAGCCGCAGATAGGGCCTGGCGACCGACTTGCGGAACGCCCGCAGGCCCGAGTTCAGGTCGGGGATCTTCTGCCCCGCCAGCCGCTCGGCGACCTTCCTGATCACGAACTTGGCCGGCACCCGCAGCAGCTTGTGCGAGCCCTCCTCGGAGGTGCGCGCGCCGACGACCTGGTCGATCGTGGCGTCCTTTTCAAGGATCTGGACCAGCTCGGGGATGCGCTCGTTCGGGTACGTCATGTCGGCGTCGGTCCACACGACGATCTCGCCCCGGGCCTCCTGCGAGCCGATGCGCCGGACCGTGCCCGCGCCGCCGTTGCGGTGGAAGGCGCGGATGCGCATGCTCGGGTAGCGCGGCGCCGCCTCGTGGAGCTTCTCCAGCGTGGCGTCGGTCGAGCAGTCGTCGACGGCGAGGAGCTCGTAGGTGTAGCCCGAGGAGTCCATGGCCGCGCAGATGCGCTCGACCTCGTCGATCACATGGTCCTGCTCGTTGTAGCAGGGCAGCACGATCGTGACGTAGGGGTTGTCGCTCACCACTGGTCCACTCTCCGGGGGCATGTCCACGTCGGAAGAGGGTACTCTGCCCAGTCGCACGCCGACCGCACATCACGGCACGGCGAGCCAGACGTCGACGCTGAGCGACCACGTTCCGTCGGGCGCCTTGACCAGAGAACGCTCGTCCTGGCGGGTTCGCAGGCTCATGACCTGCCGGGGCGTGCCGTAGGCGGTGAGCTGGCCGGGCTCGGCCGCGAGCAGCACGGGGTCATGCGTTTTCGCGATGATCCGGCGCACGTCGGCCTCCCTCGGCACGTCGGCGCCATCGGGATAGGCGACCCGGGCCGTCGGGAAGCCGCACTGGCCCCTCACCACCTGGGTGAGCCGGTCGCCGGTGACCCGCTCGACGATCAGCACCGTCGACCCCTTCGGGATCGCGTCGCACATCTTCTGCACGGCGGCCCGCTCGCCCCGTTCGATCGGGGTGAACGCGGTGCCGATCGAGGTGATGACCGGCGGCACGACCAGCAGCGCGGCGGTCGCCCAGACGGGCAGCTTCCGGGCGCCCCAGACCGCCAGCAGGATCAGCCCCGGGATGATCACCGGCACCAGCCGGCGGGCGGCGAACGGGTGGTCGGCGGTGATGGCCGGGCGGTAGAGCGTGGTGGCCGTCGTCCACAGGACGATCGCCGTCGGCAGCAGCCACGGCTTCTCCATCTTCCGCATCAGCGTGAACGCGCCGAAGACGGCGAGCAGGAGGGCCGGGAGGCCGACGTACCAGATGACCCAGTAGAGCGAATCCTCGTAATACAGACGTGTGCGGTCGAGTGGCAGCCCGTTGGCCCTCTGCACCGCCTCGATCATCTGGGCGGTGAGCTCGTCTTCGGGGTTGGTCACCGGCCTTGTGACCGTTTCGACCAGCGGCCGCACGGCGAAGGCCAGCACGGCGAGCACCACCCCGGCCGCCGCCACGTTCGGCAACCACCGGGGGACCCTCCTGACGAACGGCGCGACGACCAGCACGACCGCGCAGATCGCCAGCAGCGGCAGCAGCGACCCGCTCAGGTAGTCGAAGTAGGGCCGCGACAACACGAACCCCGCGCCGAACCCGATCGCGCCCCCGGCGACCACGCCCGCGAGCAGCCTCCGCTGCGCGACGATCCCGAAGACCAGCACGGGCAGGATGTCCCGCAGCCCGTCGATCCGGATCAGCAGCGCCAGCCCGAACACCAGCCCGGCGGTGAACATGCGCCGCCCGGCCAGCACCAGGGCGATCCCGCCGAACAGCAGGACCAGCGAGGGGATCTCGCTGAAGGTGGTCCGCGAGGTGTAGAGGATCGGCATCGCGACGGCGAACGCCAGCGCGCCGATCCAGGCGAACCGCGCGTGCACGAGCCGGGCGGTCACGCCCCCGACGGTCAGCACGGCCAGCGCGCCGAGCAGCGCCGGGGTGAACCCGGAGGCGTAGAGGATGGGCGCGCCCGGCATGAACTGCGGCACGACCGCGCCGTCGTGGGCGTAGAACCCCATGCTCGCGAACCGCAGCGCCTCGTCGGGGCCGCCGAACGCGGCGAGGTCGGTCGGGATGGGCAGCCCGCCGTGGTCCCGGAGCCAGATGGCGTACTGCTGATAGGTGGCCGGGTCGCGGCGGACGATGTACTGCTGCGAGGCGTAGACGGTGTTGAACACCCCCGACGCGGCGGCGACCAGGAACACCGACCCGGCCTGCCACCACGTCGACTCGACCGTGTCCTTCGGCCACCCCGCCCAGACGAACAACGCCGCCGCCGGAATCCCGAGCACGACCAGCTGCCAGATCCCGAACCAGCCGAGGAACACCAGCAGCAGCCCCGCCAGCGACCACCCCGACAGGGCCAGCGCGGGCAGCACCGACCCGACGGCCAGCAGCCGTCCTGGTGACAGGTCGATCCTCAGCGCGCGAATGGGCCAGAGCCTAGCGGTGTACCGTGGCCGGGCGACGCGCCCCTCCGACCGGCCCTGACCTGGAGCCAGATGAACGACCACCACCTACCTGGCACGTCACTGAGCGCGGAGCGCCAGGACGTGCCCGCCGCGCCGTCGCGGGCGGGCAGGGCTGTCGGCTGGGTGCGGGAGAACCCGTGGTTCTCCGGGGTGTTCGGGGTCGGGGTGCTGCTGCGGGTGCTGGCCGTGGTCGGCTACCAGCCGGCGCTCTGGTTTCCCGACACCTACACCTATGTCGTGACGGCGATCAGGCCCCGGCCCGATCTCGTCCGGCCCGCCGGGTACTCCTTCTTCCTGCGGCTGTTCGAGCCGTTCCACAGTTTCGGGCTGGTGGTGGTCGTCCAGCACCTGCTCGGGCTGGCCACCGCGGTGCTGATCTACGCCGCGATCCGGCGCAAGGCGCTGGGGGTGGTCGCGGCGGCGGTGGTGCTGCTGGACGCGTACCAGATCCAGCTCGAACACCTGCTCGTCTCCGACACGCTCTTCCTGTTCCTCGTGGTCGCCGCGACCGTGCTGGCGCTGCGGCCGGTCACGTGGCGGGCGGCGCTGGCCGTCGGGGTGCTGCTGGCGGCGGCGACGATCACGCGCACCGCCGGGTTGCCGTTGATCGTCGTGTTCCTGGTCCTGTACGGATGGCGCGCCCGCAGGCTGACGGTCGTCTTCGCGGCCGGGGCCCTGGTGCCCGTGGTGGCCTACGGGGTGTGGTTCCACGCGGCCCACGACCGCTGGGGACTCGTGGGCGCGAACGGGGCCTTCCTTTACGTCCGCGTCATGCCCTTCGCCGAATGTCAGGTCATGAAGCCGCCCGCCGACCTCGCCGTGCTCTGCGACGACCGCGACCCGAGGCCGCCCGCGCAGGACTACGTCTGGGACGACGCCTCTCCGCTGGTGCGGCTGCCCGGCGAGACCTTCACGGCCGGGAACGACGCGCTCGCGCAGCGGTTCGCGCTGCTCGCCATCGCCCGGCAGCCCGGCGACTACCTCGAAGTGGTCGCCCGCGACCTGGTCAGGGCGTTCGAGCCGGGCCGTCCGGTCTATCCGAATCCTGAGGTGTACGCCGCCTACGAGTTCCCCGTCACGGTTCCGGGCGAACCGCAGACGCGGGACACACTTGGGGTCGAACTCGCCCGCCAATATGAAAACGGGCCGATATCCACGCAAGTGATCGAACCTGTGGCGGGCTGGCTCCGTACCTATCAGAGTGTGCTGGCACTACCGGGGCCGCTGCTCCTGCTCGTCCTGCTCGTTCCCGTCATCGCGATGCGGCGTTCGGACGTCCTCATTCCGTGGGCGGTGGCATGGGCGCTCCTGGTGGTCCCGGCCGCCACAGCGGTCTTCGACTACCGGTACGTCCTGCCCGCCGCCCCCCTGGCGTTCCTGGCCGCCGCGCTGGCCCTCTCACCTGCGACGTCAGTGAAATGCAAGTAAACCTCAGCACAACCGCATACCGTGAAATGTCCGCAAATGAGTATGCTGTCCGCCAGCCCAAATCGGAGATCGCTGGGCCGGGCGACCGCATCGTGACCTAATCTCGAAGGCGCAATGAGCGAGCGAATCATCCACGACGCCTCTGCCTTCGACACGTGTTCAGTCGAGGAGACGGTATGAGCGACCACCGGCACGTCCCCTCCTCCGACCAACCCGGTTGGGGCACCGGTGCTTACTCCTATGGGGCCGGCAACCCCGGCTCCCCGCAGCAGCCGGCGTTCGAGCCGCCGCCCATGTACGGCGAGCAGTCCTCCCGCCGCCGCGAGACCGAGGGCGACCCCGACTTCGACGAGCACCGCTGGGGCGTCGGCGACCGCTGGGACGATGACGACGACGAGCCGCGCCGGTTCCGCTGGCTGAAGCGCCGCAAGAACGACGACGAGGACGACTTCGACGACGCCCCCGTCTCGGTCGGCGGCCCGACGGGCCCCTCCCCGTACCAGACGGCCTACACCGTGCCGGTCTCGCCCATGGGCGCGGGCGCGGGTGTGGGCGGACCGCCCGGTCCCCCGCCGAAGGCCCCGAAGAAGGGCGGCGCGGGCGGCGGCGGCCGGTCGAAGGCCGGCCTGGGCGCGCTCGGCTGGGTGAGCATCGTGCTCACCACCCTGCTGGTGGCCGGCAGCCTGACCGCCTACACGGTCTACCGCCGCACGCTGGGCAACATCCAGACCACCAACGTCACCGACGCCCTGGGCGAGAACCGTCCCGAGAACCAGACCGGCGCGCTCAACGTGCTGCTGGTCGGCTCCGACACCCGGCAGGGCGACAACGCCCGGTACGGCCAGAAGGCGGCCCGCGAAGACCACAGCGAGCGCACCGACACGATCATGCTGCTGCACGTGTCGCCGCAGCGCGACCAGGCGCGTCTGATCAGCTTCCCGCGCGACTCGATGGTGCAGATCCCGTCGTGCGACAACGTGCAGACCAAGCAGCCGATGCCGGCCCAGCTCGGGATGATCAACTCGGCGTTCAACCTCGGCGGAATCGTCTGCACGATCCGCACGATCGAGTCGCTGACCAACATCCGCATCGACCACTTCATCAAGGTCGACTTCACCGGCTTCAAGAACATCGTGAACGCGCTCGGCGGCATCGAGATCTGCCTGCCCCAGGCCGTGAACGACCGGGCCTCCAAGCTCGTGCTGCCGGCCGGCCGCCAGATCGTGAAGGGCGAGGCCGCGCTCGGCTACGTCCGCATCCGCAAGATCGGCAACGGCAGCGACATCGAGCGCATCAAACGCCAGCAGGTCTTCCTGTCGCAGGTCGTCAAGAAGGCCACCAGCGGCGACCTGGTCACCGACCCGACGAAGCTGTTCGACTTCGTCAGCGCCGCGACCGGCTCGGTCGAGATGGACGACCAGCTCAACACCGAGACGCTGGTCGACATCGCCAAGAGCGCCCAGAAGCTGACCGCCCGGGGCTTCAAGGCCATCACGGTCCCGTGGGAGGCGTACGCGGGCGACTCCAACCGCGTCCAGTGGAAGCAGCCGCAGGCCGACAACCTGTTCGCGGCGATCCGCACCGACAGCGAGGTCTCCACGGCCGCGCCGACCCCGCCCCCGTCGGCGGCCCCGCCCGCCGAGGGCGGCTCGACCGAGGGCGGCTCCAGCGAGGGCGGCGGCGAGGCCAAGCCGTCGGCGCCGCCGGCGCCCAAGCCGACCGAGGCCGCGCAGGTGCGGGTCCAGGTCGTGAACGGCACCAACACGACCGGCAAGGCCAGCGAGGTCGCCGAGGCGCTGACCGCGCAGGGCTTCAGGGTCACCCAGATCGGCGACGGCCGCAAGGCCGACGGCTCCGACCAGGAGACCACCTCGGTCGCCTACAAGGGCGAGGGCTGGGAGGGCTCCAAGATGCTCATCGCCTCCCTGCTGAAGGCGGTCGACCCGTCGACGACGCTGCTGCCGGTGGCCAACGTCAAGCCGTTCACCCCGACCACCCCGCCGCCGGGCAAGCCGAAGAAGGCCGTCGGCCCGATCATCCAGCTCGTCGTCGGCAAGGACTTCGAGGGCGTCAAGGTCCCGCTGTCGGCGGCCGAGGACGAGTCGACGGTCGACTCGAACACCGACATCTGCGCGACCTGATCCCCGGTTTTCGACCGGCTTTTCGGTCACTGGAGGGCGGATTTTCGGATTTCCCGGAGATTCCGCCCTCCTGCGACATCCTGGCGACAAGACCGTTAAGGTGGGGTGTCCGGCCTGGGCGCCCCGGTCTTCCTTCTGCCACCCTGGGGGCGTTTGTCAGGCCTCGTCTGGTTCCGCCCTCTGACAGATAGCTGAGCGTTCTTCCGTGAGTGACACGTGAGCGACATCCGAAACCGCCCCCCGGTTCCGAATCCGGATGCTGAAGACGCACCAACGGGGGTGATGGGCCGGATCACCGACGACACCCACCTTGACCTCCCCGCCGTCCAGGGCGCCGACCCGCTGGCCCCCGGTCAGCCGGTCGACCACCACGACCCGTCCGTGACGGGCCCCCAGCGACCGGTCGAGTTCGGCACCGGCCCCCAGGCCCACGGCACACATTCGACGGGCCCGCAGCAGGTGCCCCAGAACCCCTACGCCTCGGGCGGCCGCCTGGCCGACTCCTTCGCGCCGCAGGCCCCCCAGAAGCCCGGCCCGGACACCGGCCGCTCCCCCTTCCCGGGCCCTTTTGACAGCCCCGGCGCGTCCGGAACCCCCTCGGGCACGGGCGCGTACGGCCTGCCCGGCGCGCCGCTCTCCGCGCCCACGCAGACCTCCGCCGACCCGCTGCCGCAGCGCAAGCCGCGCGACCGGCGGGCCAAGGCCGACGACGGCCCCGGCGAGGGGTTCGACTACTTCGGCGGCGGCGCGCCCAAGGCCCCGCAGCACCCGCAGACGGCCAACCGCATCCCCCACACGCCCGACCCGCAGCAGGCGCAGCGCATCCCGCACACCCCCGCGCAGCAGGCGCCCCCGGGCCTCGGGCCGGTCGACTACCCCGACCCGCCCGCCGACTGGAGCCCGTGGCAGCGCCGCCGCTCCCCCTACGACCCGCCGTCGGCGCCGCTGCCCACCCAGCCGCCCGGCTTCGAGAACTTCCAGACCGACACCTTCGCCGCCGTCGGCTCCCAGACGGGCGGCCACGCCGGCCACACGACGGGCGGCTTCCCCGAGTCGCCGTCCATGCCGCTGCCCGCCTGGGCCGCGACCCCGCCGTCGGCGGCGCCGCCGGCGTACCGGGAGGAAGAGGAGCCGAGCCCGGCGAAGAAGCCGCGCTCGCACCACCTCGACAACGTCAAGTTCGTGCTGATCGCGCTGGTCATCTCCAGCCACGCGCTGCGCGACACGGTCGGCGCCGACCCGGCGAACAAGGCCGGGTACATCTGGGCGTTCGCGTTCCACATGCCGCTGTTCGTCATGATCAGCGGCTATCTGTCGCGGAACTTCTGGGACTCCCGGGGCAAGGTCAACAAGCTCGTCGACACGATCCTGATCCCCTATGTGATCGTGGAGGTCGGCTACGCGCTGCTGCGCTGGGGCCTGGGCGGCAAGTGGACGCTGACCATCACCGACCCCGCCTGGCTCAACTGGTATCTGGTCGCGCTGCTGCTCTGGCGGGTGACGGTCCCGGTGTGGAAGCGGGTGCGCTGGCCGTTCACCGTCGCCGTTCTGGTCTACCTGCTCTCGGGCTTCTCGCAGCTGGAGCAGGACTTCAGCATGGACCGGTTCTTCGGCCTGCTGCCGTTCTTCGTGCTCGGCATGGTCCTCAAGCCGGAGCACTTCGAGTGGCTGCACAAGTCGTGGGTGCGCATGATCGGCGCGTTCGTCCTGGCGGCCTGGACCGCCGCCGCGATCGTGCTCGCGCCCCAGCTCGGCCTGAAGATCTTCTACAACCGGTACAGCTACGCCGACCTCAACATGGACGACTGGTGGTACGCCATCGGCTTCCGCGTGGCGTTCCTGATCGGCGTGCTGGCGTTGTGCTTCTCGGTGCTGGCGATCATCCCCAAGCGGGAGACCTGGTTCAGCGACCTCGGCGTCCGCACCCTGTACGCCTACCTCCTCCACGGCATCCCGATCCTGATCCTGAAGGACTTCGGGTTACTCAAGCTGGAGTGGCTGCAGGGCCCGCTGGGCACCCTGGCGATCATCGCGAGCTCCTTCGTGCTGGCGATAATCCTCTGCCTGCCGATCACCCGCTCCATCTTCAAGTGGCTGCTCGAACCGCGCCTGACCTGGCTCTACCGGAAACCGCAGGCGGAAGTTCAACCGTAGTTCGGCTGCGGTTAACGCTCCGCATCCGGGCATGTCGGACCTGCCGGTCAGCCTCGCTGCATGAAGGTATGTGTCGGCACGGTCGTCCACCATCCGGAGGACGCCCGGATCATGCACCGGCAGATCCGGGCGCTGCTGGACGCGGGTCATGAGGTCACCTACGTGGCGCCGTTCACGCACTGCAACGTGACGCCGCAGCCGGAGATCCGGGCCATCGACGTGCCCCGGGCCGTCGGGCTGCACCGGGCCAAGGCGCTGCGCGCCGCGCGGAGCGCGCTGAAGCGGGGCTGCGCCGACGCCGACCTTCTGCTGGTGCACGACATCGAACTGCTGCTGGCGCTGCCGAGGCGGCGTCCGGCGACGGTGTGGGACGTGCACGAGGACACGGTGGCCGCGCTCGACGCGAAGCCGTACCTGCCCGACTTCGCGCGCAGCACGCTGCCGCCGCTGCTGCGCAACCTGGAGGCGCGCGCCGAGCGCCGCCTGCACCTGATCCTGGCCGAGGAGTCCTACCGGGCCCGGTTCGCCGGCGACCACCCGGTGGTGCCCAACCACACCTACGTGTCCGAGACCGTGCCGCCCCCGCCGGGCGAGTCGCGGGTGGTGTACGTCGGCCACATCTCCGAGGCGCGCGGCGCGACCGAGATGGTCGAGCTGGCCAAGCTGCTGCGGCCCCACGGCATCCGGCTCGACCTGATCGGCCCGGCCGACGCCGACGTGCGGCCGATGCTCCGCGACGCCCAGCGCACCGGCCTGCTCGACTGGTTCGGCTACGTCCCGAACCGGCACGCCCTGCGTATGACTCAGGGGGCGCTGGCGGGCCTGTCGCTGCTGCACGACGTGCCGAACTACCGCGAGTCGACGCCGACCAAGGTGATCGAGTACATGGCCCAGGGCGTGCCCGTCATCACGACGCCGCTGCCCAGGGCCGTCGAGGCGATGAAGGGCTGCGGCACGGTCGTGCCGTTCGGCGACGTGGACGCCGCCTACCGGGCCGTGCTGGAGCTGCGCGACGACCCCGCCCGCCGCGCCAAGGCCGCCGCCGAAGGCCACGCCGAGGCGCGCGCCGCCTACCACTGGCCCGACCGCGCCCCGGAGTTCGTGTCCCTGCTGGAGAACTGGGCCGCCGCCCGCGGCCGGGTGACCGTCCGCGGCGGGCACCGCGCCGTGGCGGTCTGAGACTGTACGGTGCACCCCCTGCGTTGATGTACTGGAGTCATGGCTAGCCATCTCATCCAGGGCCGCCGGGTGGACCTTCCGGTGGAGGTCAGGGACGCGACGGCGGGCGCGGCGACCTATTTCGTGCGGGCCGACGCGGCCCGTGCGGTGATCGCCTACTCGGGGCTCGACGTGACCGAGATCCTCCCGGGGAAGGCGCTGTGCACGCTCGTCTTCGCCGAGTACAAGGACTCCGACCTGGGGGCCTACCACGAGTTCGGGGTGGTCTTCTGGGTGCGTCCACCCGAGGCCGGGCCGCCGCCACGCCGGTCGGCGCGGGCGGGGGTGCTGGACGTCCGGGCGAGCGGGTCGGCGGCGTTCGTGCACTGGCTGCCGGTCGACCAGACGTTCACGATGGAGGCCGGCCGGGAGATCTGGGGTTTCCCGAAGGAACTGGCCGACATCGACGTCCGCCAGAAGACCCCCTACAAACGCTGTGTGCTGCGCAAGGACGGGCGGCTGGTGCTCGACCTGCTGATCCGGCCCGGCGTGCCGCTGCCGGGCGCGGGGCTGCCGGCGCTGGAGGCGTTCGCGCACCGCGACGGCGCGACCCGGCGGACCGGCTGGAGCGTGCGGGCGTCGGGGGTCCGGGCCCGGCCGGGCGGCGCGCTGATCCGGCTGGGCAACCATCCGGTCGCCAAGGAGCTCAGCGAGTTGGGGCTGCCGAAGCGGGCGCTGGCCACGATGACGGCCACGCACGTGTCGATGAGCTTCGGTGAAGCCTTTTAGACGATGGGCGGACGGCCCAGCATGAGCATGCGCCAGGCCGTCCGCCAGGCCATCGGGCGGCGTTCGCCCGCCGGCTCGCGCCAGCCTTCGGCGAAGCCGCGGAACCAGGCGCGCAGCGCGAACGGCGAGCGGTCGCGGAGGAGCGTCAGCAACATCCAGTTGCCCAGGTAGAGCAGCACCAGCGGCCACGGCAGGTTGCGCCGGGCCAGCCACACGCGGTTGCGCGCGTTGAGCCGGTAGAAGTCGGCGTGGCGGGTGGGCAGCACGAGCGGGTGGAACATGACCGTCTCGGCGTCGTACTCGATCCGGTAGCCCTCGCCGAGGAGCCGCCAGGCCAGGTCGGTCTCTTCGTGGGCGTAGAAGAACTTCTCCGGCAGGCCGCCGACCTGCAGGAACGCCGACCGCCTGATGGCGCAGGCGCCGCCCAGGAACGTGGTGACGGGCGAGCTGCGCTCGGGGTCGCCGGCCCGCAGGCGGGGCACGTGGCGGCGCTGCACGACCCCGGCGTCGGGGTCCATCACCCGGAAGGAGATGACGGCCAGGTCGGGCTCGGCGGCGAAGCGTTCGCGGACGTGCGCGGCGACCTTGTCGTTGGCGTACCAGCCGTCGTCGTCGAGGAAGAGCACGACGTCGCCCGAGCACTCCTGCACGCCCCGGTTGCGCCCTTCGGGGATGCCGACGTTGTGGGCGAGCCGGACGGTCTTGACGGTGGCCGAGGACCCGGGCTGCGGCTCCACCGAGAGCGGCGGAACTTCCACCCCGTTGCCCACGACCACCACTTCGATATCACCGTCGACCTGCGTCAACGCCGATTCGACCGCGCGGTCGAGCTCCGGGATGCGGTTACCCATCGTGAGGATGACACAGGAAATCTTCATGCGTCATCGCCCCGGCACGAGGTGGGAGACACACGATTTCATGATCACCGAGTCTATTTGGGCGGGCAAATCCGGACTAAGCGTATCGGAACCAGCGGCGAACACCCACCAAACACGAAGTGTCCGGGCAAGAGAGATCGCCGCAAAACTCAAGCGAGCCGCCGTGAGGCGAGAATGCTCACCAGGTGCAGAATAAGTTGCACCCCGGCGATGATCGCGCACGCCACGACGAGGATCCTCGTCGCCGGGAACCAGAAGTCGAGCACCGCGGCGATCACCACGATAAGTGACAACTCGACCGCCTGGATCACCCGGTGGAACCGCAGCGCGGCCGCCGCCCGGCGGGCCATCGCCAGCTTGCGTGACTGGAACTGGGTCGCCGACGACTCGGTCGCCGCGACCAGCCCCGAGCGGGCCCGCGCGACGTCGACCAGGTCGGTCTCCGACTTGATGAGGATGGCGCCGAGCGCGGCGGCGAAGCCGAGCACGGTGTACCAGTCGGGCCAGGTCTCGGAGGCCCGGAAGCCGAGCCCGATGAGGATCGCCGCCTCGGCGAAGTAGTGGCCCACCCGGTCGAGGTAGACGCCGGTCAGCGAGGTGCGCCCGGTCCACCGGGCCAGCTCGCCGTCGGAGCAGTCGAGCAGCAGGTAGACCTGCACCAGCAGGGCCGCCAGCACGGCCGCGGCCAGCCCCGGCAGCACCAGCACCGCGCCCGCCGCCACCCCGGTCACGATCATCAGGCCGGTGACCTGGTTGGGCGTGATGGGGGTGCGGGCCAGCGCCCAGGTGACGTAGATCGACAACTTGCGCATGTAGAGCAGGCCCGCCCAGTGTTCCCCGTTGCGGCGCTCCAGGGTCATCTCGGGCTGCGCCTTGGCGCGGACCTCAGCGACCGACGGCGTGGACATAACCCTCAACTCGATCACGGATCTCGCCCTCGGTCAGGCGGAGATGCTCAAGGATGGTGTATCGACCCGGACGGGTCGACGGCGCGAGCGCGATCGCCTGGGCGAACTGCTCGGTGGTCAGGCCCACGTCGAGGTGGGTCACCGGGAGTTCGTGGCGGCGCAGGCAGTCGACGATCTGGCCCAGCCGGGCCTCGTCGTCGCGCAGGTGGAAACAGAACGCGGCGCCGATGCCGGCCAGCTCGCCGTGGTTGGAGGTGCCGGGGAAGAGCTGATCCACGGCATGCAGGATCTCATGATCTCCGCCGCTCGCCGGACGGCTTGACCCGGCGATGACCATCGACATGCCGGAAAGAATCAAAGCCTCCGCCAAGACGGTCAGGAACGCGTCGGACTCCACGGAGTCGCCGCGCCCCATGACGGCCTCGGCGGCCGTACGGGCCATGGAACAGGCCAGCCCGTCGATCGGCTCGCCGCGCTCGGCGTTGCCGAGTTGCCAGTCTTCGATCGCCGACAGGTTGCTGATCACGTCGCCGACGCCCGAGCGCACCAGCGCCTGGGGGGCGTCGTGGACGAAGTCGAGGTCGACCATGATCGCCACCGGCATCGGCACGCCGAACGAGCCCTTGCCGCTCTCGTGGGTGAGCGAGGCGGTCGGCGAGCAGATGCCGTCGTGGGCCAGGTTGGTCGCCACGGCGACCATGGGGATGCCGGCGAGCGAGGCGGCGTACTTGGTGGCGTCGATGGTCTTGCCGCCGCCGATGCCCACCAGCGCCTCGTAGGCGCCCTTGCGCAGGTCGGCGCCGAGCGTGATGGCGGCGTCGACCGAGCCGTCGGGCACCCGGAAGACCTCGGCGTCGCCCAGCGAGGGCGCGATGACCTCGGTGATGCGGTCGCCCAGGCCCGCGCCCACGGCCACCGCCACCCGCCCGGAGGTCGCCACCCGGCTGTCGGCCAGCAGCGTTCCGAGCTGCGCGATCGCGCCCCGGCGCACCTCCATGGTGATGGGGGCGGGGAGCATCCTCGCCAGAATCGGCATGTGCCCCCCTCTCAGTAGGTCGCGGCGATGACGCGGGCCTTGGCGAGGTCGTCGTGGTTGTCGACCTCGACCCACCGCACGTCGCCGATGGGCGCGACGTGGATGGTCTCGCCGCGCTCGACCATCTCCTGGTAGCCGTCTTCGTAGTAGAGCTGGGGGTCGCGCTCGAAGGTGGTGCGCAGCGCGTCGGCCAGCCGCTCGGCGGCGCCCGGCCGGATGAGGGTGGCGCCGATGTACTCGCCGTAGGCCTCGGAGGGCTCCATCAGCTTGGTGATGCGCTTGAGCTGCTCGCCGCCGAGGGTGACCTTCATCTCCTCGTCGCCGAGCGTCTTCACGTCGTCGACCGCGAGCAGCACGTCGCTGGTCTCGGGAGCGTTCAGCAGGGTGTGCTCGACCGAGACGGGGTGGACGGTGTCGCCGTTGACCAGCAGCACGCCGTGGGAGAAGTAGTCGCGGGCGCACCAGAGGGAGTAGGCGTTGTTCCACTCCTCGGCCTTGTCGTTGAAGACCAGCGTGAGGTTGACGCCGTGGCGGTCTTCGAGCGCCGCCTTGCGGTCGACGACGGCCTGCGCCTGATATCCCACGATCACCACGACCTCGCGGAGGTCCACCGCGGCGAGGTTGCCCAGGGCGATGTCCAGGATCGTCGTCTCACCGTCGACCGGCACCAGCGCCTTGGGCAGTGTGTCGGTGTAGGGCCTTAGACGGCGGCCGGCTCCGGCGGCCAGCACCATTCCCAGCAACGTGCGCTCCTTGGGGTCGAACTGCGTGTAACCCCACAGGTTAGTTGCCAACCAGACCTGATCGTGTAATCCGAATGAGGGCTGTTGTTCAGATTAATCATTGATGCCGAGATTGGCGGCCTCCGTACCGGAACGCGGGGCCGCGAGCCAGCACGTCACGCTCTCCCAGCCGAACATGCCCCACAGGTAGAGCGCCAGCAGCACGAACACCGCCGTCACCCCGTCGAACCAGGCGCCCGCGGCGACCACGAGCATCCGGCCCTCCCAGCCGAACCCCGCCGCCGCGAGCCAGGCGGGCGGGTAGACGTGCTGGCGGACCCGGTAAACAAGGTCGTAATGGTGGAAGAGGATAGCGCCGAGGAGCAGGAAGACGATCACCGGGGGCACCCCGTGGGCGAACCCGACCGAGGCCACGAAGCCGTATTCGGTGATGCGCAGGATCGGCGGCACCAGCCAGTCGAGCCGCCCGTCGTGGCGGTGGGAGGAACCCGGCCCGGCCAGCAGCAGCGCGACCGCCGGGGCGAACACGGCCAGGCCGTCGGCGCCCGCCACGCCCAGGGTGAGCAGCACCCCGGTCACGAACAGGCCCGCCAGGGCCGGCGGCAGCGGCGGGATCTGGCCCGAGACCATGGTGCCCATCGCGGCCGACAGCGGGCCGTCGTCGCGGTAGGCGACCACGTGGCCGGCGGGCACCGGAGACAGGTGAGTCGTCGTCATCAGAGCGACCTCGCGATCCGTCCGGTGAGCGTGTAGAGGGCGGCGATCCCGCCCCAGACCAGCAGGGCGACGAAGGTGACGTAGGCGTTGAAGAACGCCGCCGTGACGGCGATGAGCGCCATGCGCTCGCCGATCGGCAGCACGATGATCTTCTTGGCCCAGCGGGTGGCAGTGCCCTTCTCCAACCGCCCGGCCAGCTGCACCAGCCGGGCCCCGTCGGCCGCCACGGCCAGCGACCGGCGCGAGTTCCCCCACGCCGAGCCCACCTTCGCGGCGTCGGCGACGGCGCCGGCGTACGAGAAGTCGATCATGTGCCGGACCGCCTGGAGCAACATCGCGCCGACCGCCAGGGCCCAGATGTCGCCCGGCCCGGTGGCGCCGCCGACCATCCCGCCGGTGTAGCCGAGGGCCAGGCCGACGTAGACGACGTACTCCTTGACCCGGTCGAACGTCGCGTCGAGCCAGGCGCCGATCGGGCTGAACCGGCGGGTGTAGCGGGCCAGCTGCCCGTCGACGCAGTCGAGCACGAACGACAGGTAGAGCGCGACCGCCCCGGCGAGCTGGGCGGCGCGGGTGCCGGTGGAGAACCAGATCGCGGCCATCGCCGCCAGGCCGACGGAGATGCCGGTCACCCCGTTGGGCGTCAGCCGCAACCAGGCCGCCGCCTTCACCAGGTGGCGCGACCAGGTGCTGACGGCGTAGGTGGCGAAGAAGCCGTCGTCCTGCTTGACCGCGGCGTCGAGCCGGGCGCGTTCCTCGTCGACCGCGCCGAGACGGCCGAACGCCGCGTCGGCGGCCTCCTGCCCGGTCACCCGTTCGGCGTGCAGGACGCCGAGCGGCACCGCCGCGACCGGCACCCCGGAGCGCACCATCCCGGCCAGCAGCAGGTCGGCGGCCTCGTCGTCGCGGGCCTCGCCGAGCAGGTCCTCCTTGGCCAGGTCGCTCAGCTCGGCGGCGACGGCGGCCAGGCGCGGCAGGTCGGCCGCGCCCACCTGGAGCACGCCGCGGAAGGTGGCGTTGGGGCCGACCAGCTGGTGGAAGGAGTTCCCGGCCGCCGCGACGCGGTCGTGCTCGACCCTGACCGGGCTCGCGCCGGGGCCGGGCTCGCCCTCGGCGACGAGCGCGCCGGTGGTCCTGGCCGGGTGCTCCAGCAGGTTGGCGATGGCCTCGGTGTGGGCGACCACGTCACCTGAGATGATGGCCAGCGGCGCGGAGCCGGACCGGGCCACGACGGCGATCTCCCTGAGGTCGTCGGCGAGGTCGCCGCCCGCGCGGCCGACCACCCTGACCGCGACCGGGATTGAGGTGAGCTGTTCGGTGAGCCGTCCGAGCACGGTGCCCCCGTCGCAGGCCAGCCGGGCCGCAGGGGTGTTGGCGAGCACGACCGCCACGGTCTGCGTGACGGACTGAACCTGCATGTCAGACCCCACTTCCGTCGACGCCCGCGCTAACCCGAAAAGTAACCGAGTGATCACTAATGGGCAATCACCGTCACGGGTATGGTGCGGGCGGGGAGGATCAAGATGATCGAATCACGGTTGCGCACGGTCGGCGTCGTCCTGGCCGGAGGCGTCGGGCAGCGGGTCGGGCTCAACACGCCGAAGCAGCTCCTCAAGATCGCGGGCCGGACCATCCTGGAGCACACCCTGGCCGTCTTCGACGGCCACCCCGACGTCGACGAGGTCGTCGTGCTGATGACCCCGGGGTTCGGCGACGAGGTTCGGGCGCTCGTGGAGCGTAACGGTTTCACGAAGGTCAGCAAGGTGATCGACGGCGGAACGAGCCGGACCGAGTCGACCTGGCTGGCCCTTTCCGCCCTGGGAGACGAGGAATGTGACGTCCTGCTGCACGACGCCGTGCGGCCCCTGATCGAGCCCCGCATCATCGCCGAGTGCGTCGAGAAGCTGCAGGAGTTCCAGGCGGTCGACGTCGCGATCCCGTCGAGCGACACCGTGGTCGTGGCGGTCCCGGGGCCGTCGGGCGAGATCATCCGCGACATCCCCGACCGGTCGGGGCTGCGGCGGGGGCAGACCCCGCAGTGTTTCCGGTTGTCGGTGGTCCGCGACGCCTACCGGCGCGCCCTGGCCGACCCCGACTTCGACAAGCGGCCCGCCACCGACGACTGCGGCGTCATGCTGCGCTACCGCCCCGACGTGCCGATCGCGATCGTGCCCGGCAGCGAGCACAACATGAAGGTGACCCACCCGGTCGACGTCTACATCGCCGACAAGCTCTTCCAGCTCGCCGCCGCCACCCCGCCCGAACCGCAGCCCGGCCTCGACCTCACCGGCAAGGTGCTGGTCGTCTTCGGCGGCTCCTACGGCATCGGCGCCGACGTCGTCGACCTGGCCCGCAAGCACGGCGCCGACACCCACGTCTTCTCCCGCACCGCCGGCGGGGTCGCGGTGCAGGATCCGGCCGCGGTGGCCGAGGCCCTCCGGGGCGTGTACGCCGCCACCGGCCGCATCGACTTCGTGGTCAACACCGCCGCCGTGCTCCACATGGGCAAGCTGGCCGACACCGACCCCGCGACCGTCGAGGAGACGGTCGGCGTCAACTACCTGGGCCCCGTCAACGTGGCCAGGGCGGCGTTCCGCTATCTCGCCGAGACGCGCGGCCACCTGCTGCTCTACACCTCCTCCTCCTACACGCGCGGCCGGGCCGACTACAGCCTCTACTCCTCGGCCAAGGCCGCCGTCGTCAACCTCACCCAGGCGCTCGCCGACGAATGGGCGCCGCAGGGCATCCGGGTCAACTGCGTCAACCCCGAACGCACCGCCACGCCGATGCGGCAGCGCGCGTTCGGCGACGAGCCGCCGACGTCCCTGCTGTCCCCCTACGCCGTGGCCGAGACCAGCATCGATGTGCTGGTGTCCCCTTTGACCGGACAGGTGATCGATGTGCGGCTGACTGGGTAACCCCCCTCTATGGGGAAGAAAGTCCTGGTCACGGGCGTAGTGCTGGGTTCGTGCCCGGCGCTGGTGGCGGCCGCGCTGACGCCGTCGCCGTGGTTGTTCGCCGCCGCCGTGCTCGTGTCCTACGCCGCCGAGCTCGTGTTGCCGAAGGCGGCGGCCGACCAGCTGAGCCGGGTCCACCTCGGGGTGACGGTCCGGTTCCTGGCCCGGGAGATGGCGGCGGTGCTGCTGCTGGCCCGGCTGGGCCTGCCGTTCGTGCCGCTGGCGGGCGGGCTGTTCATCTTCCACGCGATGCGGGCGACCCAGACCGGGCTGGCGCTGTTCCTGCACCGGTGGCACCACCTGCGGCCGGTCGAGACGCGCAACCTGCAGGTCACCCTGCCGCGGGCGCCGTCCGGCAGGCTGCTCGGCCAGCGCGGCACCCGGCTGCTCTACTTCGACGTGCCGCCCGTCGTGCTCGCAGCGGTGGCCGGGCTCACGGGTGACACCTGGCTCGCCGGGGCCGGGATGGCCGTGACGCTGGCCGCCATGGCGGTGGTGACGGCCGTGCTCGGGCTGGAGCTGCGCCGGGCCGCGCCGGTGGCCGACCGGCGGCGGGTCGTCCAGCTCGTCGACGACCGGGTCAGGGCCTACGAGCCGGAGGTCGTCCTCTACTTCTCCGGCGCGGCCAACGCCGTCTACCAGGCGTCGATGTGGTTGCCCGTGCTGGAGGCGCTGCCCCGGCGGGCCATCGTGGTGCTGCGCGAACGGCCCCTGTTCACCGCGCTGGCCCCCACGACGCTGCCGGTGTTGTGCATCCCGTCGGCGGTCGACCTGATGAACTTCCGCGGGCTCGACAGCGCCCGGGTGGCGCTGTTCGCCGCCAACGTCGGCAACAACATCCACATGCTGCGGGCGCCGGGCATGGTGAGCGTGTTCGTCGGCCACGGCGACAGCGACAAGGAGGCGTCGTTCAACCCGTACACGAAGGTCTACGACCAGGTGTGGGTGGCCGGACCGGCCGGCCGCGACCGCTACCGGCGGGCCGGCGTCGGAGTGCGCGACGAGGCGATCGTCGAGGTGGGCAGACCGCAGCTGGCGGGTATCAAGCGAGTCGCGGACGGTCGAAGACCGGCCGTGGCTCGCGCCGGGAATCTGCCTGGAATCAACGAGAAGGGGCCGCGGGCGCGGTCGGTGCTCTACGCGCCCACCTGGGAGGGCTGGACCGACGACCTGTTCCACAGTTCGGTGGCGGCGATGGGGCCGCATCTGGTCGACGCGCTGCTGGCCGAAGGGGTCAGGGTGGTCTACAAGCCCCACCCGCTGACCGGCCACCGGTCGATGACGGTCCGCCGCGCCCACGGCGCGATCATGGCCCGGCTGCGCCGCGAACACCCCGACTCGGGCACGGTGGTGCTGGGCCCCAAGCCGACGCTGTACGACTGCTTCAACGACGCCGACCTGCTGATCAGCGACATCTCGAGTGTGGTCGCCGACTTCATGGCCTCGGGCAAGCCCTATGTCGTCACCAACGTGGCCGACAAAGAGCGGGCCGAGTTCGTCACCCGCTATCCGTCGGCGCAGGCGGCCTACCTGCTGTCGGAGGACCTGCGGGAGCTGCCCGAGATCCTGGCCCAGGTGTCGAAGGACCCGGGCGAGGACGAACTCGCCGACGCCCGCCGCGCCCTGCGCGGATACCTGCTCGGCGACGGCGATCCGATGGCCCGGTTCGCCGCGGCCGTCGAGGAGGCGTATCAGCAGGGGCTACTGAAACAGGTCCTGTAACCCGACCGTCTCCTGCTTCTTGCGCAGCCGCTTCGGGCTGGTGATGAAGCCGGCGCCCCACGACAGGTGCATGGCGGCGTAGACGACCGGGAGGCGGAGCAGGGCGGCCGGTTCGAGGTCGCGGCCGGTCAGCACCGACCCGGCGACGATGGCCAGCAGGTAGCCGGCCGGGATGACGAACGCGGGCGGCCAGAAGAACCCGGCGACCAGGCCCAGCACGATCAGCGAGACCGCGATCGGCGGGGCCAGGTAGCGGAGGTTGATGGTGCCCTGGTGGGTGCGGGCCACCACCCGCCGCCAGCGGCCGTAGTGGAAGTACTGGCTGGCCAGGGCTCCGACGGTGGCGCGCGGCCGGTAGGAGACCCGCATCCTGGGCTGGAACCACACCAGGCCGCCGGTCTCCCGGATGCGGTGGTTCATCTCCCAGTCCTGCGCGCGCTGGAAGTGTTCGTCGTAGCCGCCGACCCGCTCCAGCGCGGTGCGCCGGAACACGCCCAGATAGACGGTGTCGGCCGGGCCGCCCTCGCCGCCGACGTGGAACGCGGCGTTGCCGACCCCGATCTTGGACGTCATCGCCCGCGCGACCGCCTTCTCGAACGGGCTGACCCCCTCGGCGGCCATGATGCCGCCGACGTTGTCGGCGCCGGTCTCCTGGAGGGTCTCCACGGCGGTGCGCACGTAGTCGCGCGGCAACATGGCGTGGCCGTCGACCCGGGCCACCACCTCGCCCTTGGAGGCGTTGATCGCGGCGTTGAGCGCG
Source organism: Herbidospora sakaeratensis (assembly GCF_001570525.1). GTDB lineage: Bacteria > Actinomycetota > Actinomycetes > Streptosporangiales > Streptosporangiaceae > Herbidospora > Herbidospora sakaeratensis. Next base: position 51,057 of record NZ_BBXC01000009.1, on the reverse strand, counting down.
TGGGGGGTGCGGCCCGAGGGGTTGGGCACCAGGCTCACCCGGGAGTCGGCCGCGGCGATCGAGTCGGCGACCTCCTGCGTGCGGTCGCGGGAGGGGCCGACCGCCAGGACGACGTCGATCGGGCCCGCATAGTCCTGGTCGAGGACCTGCTGGACCGCTTCGCGTAGATGCCGCTCTTCGTTGAGCACCGGCATGATGACGGAGACCGCGGGGGGCGCGTCGAGGAAGGGGTTCATGGCTGCGCTCACGCTACTGTACGAGGGGGCGTGGACGGCAACCTCGAAGGGGGAGCGCGTGGAGGACTCGGGTGTTCACGTGGGCGGCGACGCCTACGGAGGGGTCCGGGTAGCAGCTCCCCGCAAGGGCCGCCGGCACCGCCGGGCGAGCATGCGCTCCATCGTCGTGACCGGCACGCTGTCGAGCCTGGTGCTGGTCGGCTCGGGCTTCGCGTGGGCGCTGCCCAACTACGTCTCGGGCCGCATCACCTCGGTCGACGCGGGCACCGCCGGTTCGGCCACCCGGGGCGCGATGAACATCCTCCTGGTGGGCGTCGACAAGCGCGACGACCTGTCGCGCCGCCAGCAGAACCAGCTCCACCTGGGCCGCGAGGTCGGCCAGCGCACCGACACGATGATGGTCGTGCACGTGTCGGAGGACCACAAGAAGGTGACGGTGGTCTCGCTCCCGCGTGACACGTGGACCGAGATCCCCGGCCAGGGCAGCCACAAGATCAACAGCGCCTACCAGTTCGGCGGCGCGAAGCTCGCCGTGCGAGCGGTGCAGCAGGCCACCGGCATGCGCATCAACCACTACGTCGAGGTCAACGTGCTGGGCTTCATCGACGTGGTCGACTCGCTCGGCGGCATCACGGTCTGCACGCCGGTCCCGATCAACGACGACAAGACCAAGCTCGTCCTGACGGCCGGCACCCACAACCTCGACGGCGTCAACGCCCTCGCCTACGCCCGCACCCGGGCCACCGCGCGTTCCGACCTCGACCGCATCGACCGCCAGCAGCAGGTCATCTCGGCCATGTTGCAGCAGGCGCTGAGCGGCGGCACGCTCACCAACCCGGCCAAGCTGGGCGCCCTGGTCAACTCGACGCTGCGCACCCTCACCGTCGACGACGAGTTGTCGGGCAACATGCTCGACCTGGCCACCCAGCTGAAAGACGTGTCGACCGACGACGTGTCGTTCGCGACCGTGCCGATCGCCGACGTGAACTACACGACCCCGACCGGCGAGTCGGCGGTGTTGTGGGACAAGACGGCCGCCGCCGAGATGTTCCGCCGCATCGACAACGACGAAGACCTCGCCAAGCCGGTCAAGCCGTCGCCGTCGGCGACCCCGTCGGCCACGGCGTCCACGACCCCGGAGCTGAGCCGGTCGGCCCCGCTGTCGGTGCCGCCGAACCGCATCCGGCTGACGGTCCTCAACGGCACCCTCGTCACGGGCCTGGGCGGCCGCACCCGCGACGCCCTGCTGGGCGCGGGCTTCCTGGTGCCCGAACAGGCGGGCGACACCGGCCGCCGCGACTACAAGAACACGGTGGTCCGCTACGCCGCCGGGCGCGAAGACTCGGCCCGCACGGTCGCCGCCGCGCTGCCCGGGTCGGAGATGCGCCAGGTCGACGTCGAGGGCATCGAGGTCATCATCGGGACCGAGAACCACGAGGTCGAGAAGGTGACCGTGCCGACGGCCGCGCCGACCCCGTCGAAGGCGCCGACCCCGGCGGCCCGCACGGCCACGCAGAACATCTGCAAGCCTCAGCCGTGAACATACTCGTTGACCACCACGCCTGAGGCGTAGGGCGTGCTGCGCTCCAGCCGGAAGGTGTGCGGGGCGTAGGGGGCGGCGAACAGCGGCGGGCCGTCCTGGAGCACGACCGGGTTGACCTTCAGCACCAGCCGGTCGATCTCGTCGACGAGGGCGCTGGCGAGCAGGCCGCCGCCGCAGAGCCAGATGCCGGTGCCCTCCTCCTTCTTGAGCCGCCGCACCACCTCCACCGGGTCGTCACCGGTGAGGGTGATGCCGTCGGCGACGTCTCCGGGGCCGCGGGTGCGGGAGAAGACGTACTGGCGGGTGTGCGGATAGGGGTCGCGGGTGTGGGCGAAGCCCGCGGCGTAGGTGTTCCAGCCCATCAGGGTCGTGTCGAAGCGCGACCCGTCGGCGGTGAGGCCGAGCATGCGCAGGCCGACGTCGGCCAGGGTGTCGCGGTAGTCGCGCTTGATCATCTCGATGTGGTCGCCCTCGACCGGGAACGCCGAGAAGTCGTCGGCGGGGCCGGAGATCCGGCCGTCGAGTGAAACGGCGACGTAATAGGTGAGTTCTCGCATCCGTGCTCCAACCACAGCAGTTGTAGTGATTGCCCAGAATGTACTACAGCCGTCGTGGTTGCGCTACCCTCGTCGCCATGGCGCGCAACGCGGGACGACGGGCGGAGCTGGCCGACGCCGGCATCAGGGTGCTGGCCAGGGAGGGCTCGCGGGGGCTCACCCACCGGGCGGTCGACGCCGAGTGCGGCGCGCCGACCGGCACGGCGTCCAACTACTTCCGCTCCCGGGCCGACCTGCTCGAAGGGCTGGTCGCGCGCATCGGCGAACGGTTCGCGCCCGATCCCGAGGTGGTGGCCGAGCTCGCCTCCCACCCGCCCGACCGGGCCTCGTTCGCCCGGCACGTGCGCGACATCGTGCGCCGGTTGAGCGCCCATCCCGAGGTCACGCTCGCGTGGTTCGAGCTGCGGCTGGAGGCGGCCCGGCGGCCCGAGGTCGCCGACCTGATGCGGGGGGTGCTGCTGGAGGGCTTCCGGGCCGACGTCGCGTACAACCAGGCGGCCGGGCTGCCCGGCGGGCCGGCCGAGATCGCGCTGTTCCACTACGCCGTCGACGGGCTGCTGCTCGACCGGCTGACCGTGCCGATCGATCCCGAGACCTCCACCGACGAGGTGGTCGAGGCGCTGGTCGAAGGGCTGCTCTAGTCGTTCGCGACGACCGTGCGCGGCACGTCGCCCGCGCAGTGGGTCTCCACCTCGACCTCGGCCTCGCCGCGTTCGAACTTGACCTTGGCCCGGGCGTCGGGTCCCGGCTCGACGTCGTCGGTCTGCCAGCCCTGGGCGGGGGTCCAGGAGGTGAGGTGCGCGCGGCCGGCCGTACAGGACACGACGACCGTGCCCCCCTCGGTGGACACCACCCGGCTCGCCGTCGCGGCGGCCGAGGGGCCGGAGGGCCGGGGGTCGGCGGAGGGCGCGGGCAGGGCGAGTTCGCGGCGCACCGCCTCGGCCGAGAGGGCCTGGTCGCCCGGCCCGCGGAACGCGCCGCCGAAGGAGCCGATGACGACCAGCCCGGCGACGGTCGCCGCGAGCGCCGCGACCACCCAGCCCGCGACCGCGAAGACGAGACGCCGATCCATGCCGCCCACCCTTCCCCTCCCTGCGCTAAGGCCGGGTTAACACGACGCTAAGGCCCTTCGCCGATGAACCGGACATTGACTAACGTGTCGGGCATCATGGCCAGCCTGCTGCTCATCGAAGACGACGTGACGATCCGGACCGCGCTGGTCCGCGCCCTCCGCGACAAAGGACACGCCGTCGCGTCGGCGGCCTCGGCGCTCGACGGGCTACGGATGGCCCTCGACGACCGCCCCGACCTGGTCGTGCTGGATCTCGGCCTGCCCGACCTCGACGGCGCCGAGCTGCTGCGCATGCTGCGCGCGGTGTCGGCGGTGCCGGTGATCGTGGCGACCGCCCGCGACGGCGACGCCGAATCGGTCCGGGTGCTGGACGCCGGCGCCGACGACTACCTGGTGAAGCCGTTCACGGCCGCCCAGCTCGACGCCCGGGTGCGGGCGGTGCTGCGGCGGACCGGATCGGTGGCCGGCGACCCGGCCGTGACGGTCGGCGGCCTGCGGGTCGACCCGCGCGGCCGGGAGGCCCTGCTCGACGGGCGGCGGCTCGACCTGACGCCGCGCGAGTTCGACCTGCTGCTCTACCTGGCCTCGCGGGCCGGGCAGGTGGTGAGCAAACGCGAGCTGCTCCTCGAGGTGTGGCAGCTCCCCTACGGCGGCACCGACAAGACGGTCGACGTGCACCTGTCGTGGTTGCGGCGGAAGCTGGGCGAGACCGCCCAGGAGCCGCGCTACCTGCACACCCTGCGCGGCGTCGGGGTCAAACTGGTGTCGCCGTGAGGAGCCGGCTCGCGCTGCTGGTGGCCGCGACCACCTCTCTGGTGCTGGTGGCCATGCTGGTGCCGCTGGCCCTGCTGGTGCGGGCGACCGCCGAGAACAACGCGATCACGCAGGCCACGGCCGAGGCGCAGTCGGTCGGGGCGGTGATCGGCACCGTCGACGACGCGACGCTGGCCCTGGCCGTCAGCCGCGCCGAGGCGGCGGGCGGGCACGACGTCGCGGTCTTCGCGCCCGGCACGCGGCCGGTCTCCGAGGCGGTCGAGCTGGCCCGGCGCGGGCGCAGTTTCACCGCCGTCTCCCCCTCGGGCGGCCGTGAGGTGCTGGTCGCGGTGCAGGGGCCCGGCGGCACGAGCGTGGTCCAGGTCGTGCTGACCCCCGGCGACCTGACCCGCGGCGTCGGCGAGACCTGGCTCGGGCTGCTGCTGCTCGGGGTGGTGCTGATCGGCCTCGGCGTGGCTCTGGCCGACCGGCTGGCGGTCGCCATCACCCGCCCGACGGCCGCGCTGGCCCGTGTCTCCCACCGCCTGGCCGGAGGCGACCTGGCGGCCAGGGCGGTGCCCGGCGGGCCGCCGGAGGTGCGGTCGGCCGGGCTGGCGCTCAACCACCTCGCCGGCCGCATCGGCGAACTGCTGGCCGAGGAGCGCGAGACGGTCGCCGACCTCTCCCACCGGCTCAGGACCCCGCTCACCGGGCTGCGACTGGAGGCCGAGTCGCTGCGCGACCCGGCGGAAGCCGACCGCATCGCCGCCCGCGTCGACGCCCTGGAGAAGGCCGTCACCTCGGTGATCCTCGACGCCCGGCGCCGCACCCGCGAGAAGGGCTCGTGCGACGCGGCCGTGGTGGTGCGCGACCGGGCCGGGTTCTGGTCGGTGCTGGCCGAGGAGCAGGAACGCGCCTTCTCCGTGACGGTCCCGCCCGGCCCCGTCGAGGTGCCCGTCTCCGCGCCCGACCTGGCCGCCGCCCTCGACGCCCTCTTCGAGAACGTGTTCGCCCACACCGACGAAGGGGTCTCCTTCTCGGTCCGCCTGACGCCCCGCGACCTGGTCGTGGAGGACGACGGCCCCGGCTTCGGCCCCGCCGCCCTGGAACGCGGCCGCAGCGGAGCCGGGTCGACCGGGCTCGGCCTGGACATCGTGCGCCGGACCGTACCGGGCCTGCGCCTGGAGAGCTCCCCGGGCGGCGGCGCGCGGGTGGTGCTGACGTTAGTGACGTCTTAGCGTGCCGCTATCCACCCTCCGGCGAGGCTGACGGCATGAGAATCCGATACGCAGTCACCGCCGCGGTCGCCGTCCTGGGCCTGACCGCCGCCGCCTCCCCCGCCGTCGCCGCCACGACCGCCGCCGTCACCAAGGCGCAGGCGGTGAAGATCGCGAAGAAGAAGGTGCCCGGCGCGTACGTGAGCGACGTCGAGCGCGAGCGCGAGCACGGCGTGCGCACCTGGAAGATCGAGCTCGAGAAGGGCGACTGGGAGTACGACGTCTACGTCGCCGTCTCGACCGGGCGCATCGTCAAGTTCACCCGCGACTACGACGACTGACACCCTCGACGCCACCTGAGCCGCCGTTCACACTGGGAACATGCCGAGCCCACGGTTGATCGGAGAACGGTTCAACCTGCCGTTGGTCCTTGACCGGCTCCCCGCCCCGAACGCCCATTCCCCGGACAATCCGGTGCTCATCAGCGTCTTCGCCGACGACCAGGCCGACCGGGTCGGCGCCGCCCCGGCCGAGGGCCGGTTCGAGCGCGACCAGGCGCGCCGCGCCAAGGTGATGCGGCTGCTGGGGAGTGGGCACGTGCGGTCGCCGCGCGACTACTACAACGCGGCGATGGTCCTGCAGCACTCCCACCTGGTGGAGCACTTCCACCTGGCCCACGTGCTGGCGAGGCTGAGCGCGCTGGCCGGTTACGGCCCGGCCAAGTGGCTGGCCGCGGCGGCGATGGACCGGTGGCTGATGCACCAGGGCCTGCCGCAGCACTACGGCACGCAGTACGTGGAGGACGGCGAGGGGTTCCGGTTGTGGGACGTGGAACCCGGCACGACCGATGAGGAACGGGCGGAATGGAGTGTGCCGCCACTCGGCGAGGCGGTGCGAATGGCGGCCGACTTCTCCGTCTGAGCTCCCGTCAGGCGGCGGTCCTCTCCGTTCTCCGTTTCCGGTTTCCCTGTTTCCGATAGGCCGCCGGGGACACCCCGTACTCCTCCAGGAACACCCGCGAGAAGTGCGAGCACGACCGGAAGCCCCACCGCTGCGCGATGGTGCCCACGGGCACGCCCGTCATCCCCGGCGCCGTCAGTTCGTCGCGGCACTTCTCCAGCCGCCGCGACCTGATGTACCGCGCCGCCGACAATCCCCGTGCTTCGAACATGCGATACAGCCCGCGAATCGACAGGTAGTGCGCCGCCGCGATGGTGGGCGGGCAGAGATCAGGGTCCCCGAGGCGGTGGTCGATGTAGTCCACGATGCGTGCCATCAGGTGATCATCCAAGGTCATCCGTGACATACGGCCAACGTAGGGCGCGCATGTATAGCCGACGTATATTGCAAGGTCGGCGGCGGCTTGACCGCACCATGATCGCAGCTGGGCGAACTCTTGTCCGTGCCGATCTGTGCCGGTTTGCGGCTCCGGGGATAAGCACGTCATGTGCCGCCTCTTCGGGTTGTCCGCCGCCCCGCACCGCACCAAGGCCACGTTCTGGCTCCTGGACGCCCCCGACTCCCTGACCGCCCAGAGCCACCGCGACCCCGACGGCGCCGGTCTGGGCTTCTACGACCGGGGCGAGGCGCACACCCACAAGGCCCCGATCGCCGCCTACGAGGACCGCTGCTTCGCCCACGAGGCGAAGGAGGAGTGCTCGGCGACCTTCATCGCGCACGTCCGCTTCGCCTCGACCGGCGGGCTGGAGCGCAGGAACACCCACCCGTTCAAGCAGGACAACCGGCTGTTCGCGCACAACGGCGTCGTCGAGGGCCTCGACCGGCTGGAGGCGGAGCTGGGCCCCGACCGCAACCTCGTCAAGGGCGACACCGACTCCGAGCGGGTCTTCGCGCTCATCACCCGGGAGATCCGCGCCAACGGCGGCGACGTGAGCGCCGCGATCGTGTCGGCGACCCGCTGGATCGCCGACGAACTCCCGCTGTACGCGCTCAACCTCGTCCTCATCTCCGCCACGCAGATGTGGGCGCTGCGTTACCCGGAGACCCACGAGCTGTACGTGCTGGAACGCCGCCCCGGCCTGCTCTGCCACGAGGGCACCGCCGGCCGGATCAGGGTCGAGAGCGCCGACATGGCCGACCGGCAGTGCGTCGTGGTGGCCAGTGAGCGCATGGACGACGACCCCGGCTGGCGTCTCATGGAACCGGGCGAGCTCCTCCACGCCGACCGGAGGTCGGCCGTCCACAGAAACGTGGTCCTGCCCGACCCGCCACGTCACCAGATGACGCTGCGGGACCTGCGGCCGGAGGCGGCGGCGTCACAACACGGCGCGTGATCCCCGTCAGCTCGTGAGGATCACCAGCTGCTGCGTGGCGCGCGTCATGGCGACGTACCGGTCGACGGCCCCTTCGACGCCCTCGCCGAACCTGTCGGGGTCGACCAGCACGACCAGGTCGAACTCCAGGCCCTTCGACAACTCGGGGGTCAGCGACCTGACCCGGGCGGTCGGCCGGAAGGACGGGTCGCCGATCACGCAGGCGATGCCGTCGCCGGTCCAGGCGTCGAGGATCGAGTCGAGCTCCGCCACCGAGCCGTGGCGCACGGGCACGCCGCCGGTCCGGATCGAGGTCGGCACGTTGGCGTCGGGCAGCGCGGCCCGGATGACCGGCTCGGCCTCGGCCATGATCTCTTCCGGGGTGCGGTAGTTGACCGTGAGCTGGGCCAGGGTGACCCGGTCGAGGCCGATCCGGCGCAGCCGCTCCTCCCAGGTCTCGGTGAAGCCGTGGCGGGCCTGGGCGCGGTCGCCGACGATCGTGAAGCTGCGCGACGGGCAGCGCAGCAGCAGCATCTGCCATTCGGCGTCGGTGAGCTCCTGGGCCTCGTCGACCACGACGTGGGCGAACGGACCGGCCAGCACGTCGGGCTCGGCGCCGGGCGCGACCGTCTCGTCGACCAGGGCGTCGCGCATGTCCTGGTTGTGGAACATGGTGATCAGGCCCTCGCCGTCGTCGTCGGTGTCGAGCAGCCGGTCGATCACGTGGCCGGTCCGCTCCCGTTCGAGGGCGATGGCGGCCTGCTGGCGGCGCTTGGTCGCGGCGGCCTCCGGGTCGCCGAGCCGCTGGCGGGCGGCGTCGAGGAGCGGCAGGTCGGAGACCGTCCACGCCTGGGCCTCGGGGCGCTGCAGGAGCCGGATCTGCTCGATCGTCAACCAGGGGGCGCACAGGCGCAGGTAGGCCGGGACGGTCCACAGGTCGCCCACGAGGTCGGCCGCCTCGATCAGCGGCCAGGCCCGGTTGAACGTCTTGACCAGCTCGCGGTCCTGGAGCAGCGAGCGCCGCACCATGTCGCGGGAGGCGTCGCCCTCGTACTTGTCGGTCAGGATCGTGAGCAGTTCCTGCCAGATGACGTCGCGCGCCTCGTTGTGGGGGGTGTCGGGGTCGGGGGCGTCGAAGGCCTCGGCCCAGTCGTCGGGGCTCAGCCAGATCTTCGCGTCGGTGACTTCCATGCCCTTGTCGGGCCGGTTCTCGTAGAACTTCACGGCGGGCTCGATGGCCGTGACCATCTCGGCCGACGCCTTGAGCCGGGCGATCTCCGGATCGGTCTCGGGCGCCGCGGCGGCGCCCTCCTTGACGAGGTCGCGCAGGGTGCAGGTCCGCACCCCCTCCTCGCCCAGGCTCGGCAGCACGTCGGCCACATAGGCCAGGTAGTGCTGGTGGGGCCCCACGAAGAGCACCCCGCCCCGGTGGTGGCCGAGCCTCGGGTCGGAGTAGAGCAGGTAGGCCGACCGGTGCAGGGCGACGACCGTCTTGCCGGTGCCGGGGCCGCCGTCGACGACCAGCGCGCCCCGCGAGGAGGCGCGGATGATGGCGTCCTGGTCGGCCTGGATGGTGCCCAGCACGTCGCGCATGCGGCCCGAGCGGTTGCCGCCCAGGCTGGCGATGAAGGCCGACTGGTCGTCGAGGGCGGCGGCGTGGCCGTCGAAGCCGTCCTGGGTGAAGACCTCGTCCCAGTAGTCGTTGACGCGCCCGGCCGCCCACCGGTAGCGGCGGCGGCTCGCCAGGCCCATGGGGTTGGCGTGGGTGGCCCCGAAGAAGGGCTCGGCGGCGGGCGAGCGCCAGTCGAGCAGCAGCCGCCGCCCCGAGCTGTCGGTCAGGCCGAGACGGCCGATGTAGACGGGTTCCTGGTCGTCGGCGCCGACCATGTGGCCGAGGCACAGGTCGAGGCCGAACCGGCGCAGCGCCCGCAGGCGGGCGGTCAGCCGGTGCACCTCCTGGTCGCGGTCGAACGCCGCGCGCCCGGCCCCGCCCGGGGCCCGGCGTTCGGCGTCGAGACGGGCGGACAGGTCGGTGATCGACCGGTGGAGGCTCTCCGCGATGGCGGCGAAGTGTTTCTCGTCCCGGGCGATCAGGGCCGGGTCGGCCTTGGGCGCCAGCTGTTCGGGCAGGTCGAACGCACTGGTGGTCACTGGATTCACGTCTGCGTCCCCCGGATTTCGCAGATTGCAGGCTTGGCCGGACGATTCTGCGCCATGACCGGGGGCTTGTGGCAAGCCCGGGGGTGCGCTATAGGTTGAAAATGGAGGGGCCGCTCTCAGGACGTCGTCGTGGGCAGCCGCAGCACGAATCGTGCCCCCCGCTCGCTGTCCTGAATCGTCAGGCTCCCGCCGTGCGCCTCGGCGATCTCCCGCGCGATGGCCAGGCCCAGCCCCGTTCCGCCCGCGTCGCGGGCCCGTGAGGCGTCCAGCCGGGTGAAGCGGTCGAAGACGATCTCCCGGTGCTCGGGCGCGATCCCGGCCCCGTCGTCGAGCACCTCCAGGGTCGCGCAGGTCCCGTCGCCCCGCACCCGCACGGTGATCCGCGAGGTCGCGTGGCGTTCGGCGTTGTCGAGCAGGTTGCCCAGGACCCGGGTGATGCGCAGCCGGTCACACTGCACCCGGACCTTCCCGGCCAGGTCGGCCACCACCTCCTTCCGGTACGCCCGCCGCTTCAGCTCCCCGTCGACCAGGTCGCCCAGGTCGACCGGCACGCGGTCGAGCGGGGCGCGGGCGTCGAGCCGGGCCAGGGTGAGCAGGTCGGTCACGATCGCCTGGAGCCGTTCGACGCCGGCGAGGACCTCCGTGCTCATCGTGGGCCAGTCGGTGCTCTCGGGGTGCATCAGCGCCTCCTCCAGCTGGGCCCGCATGGCCGTGATGGGGCTGCGCAGGTCGTGGGAGGCGTCCTGGGTGAAGCGGCGGAGCTGGCTGTAGGCGACCTCCAGCCGGTCGAGGGTGGCGTTCACCGTCTCGGCGAGGAGCTGGATCTCCTCGTACTTGTTCGACACCGGGACCCGGCGGTCGAGGCCGGTGGCGGTGATCTCGGCCATCCGCGACCTGATGGCGTTCACGGGGGCCAGCGCCTTGGTGAGGTCGCGGAAGGTCCAGGCGGTGAGCACCGAGATGACCAGCAGCGACACCCCGACGGCGGTGATGATCGAGGTCACGCTGCCGTACCAGGCCACCACGGGCAGCGCCATGTAGAGGAGCCAGAACCCGCCCGGCTGGTAGACCTTGTACGACAACACGGTCGCGCAGCCCGACAGCCCGGCCGGCGGGCACAACGTCCGGACCGCGCGCACGCTCGCCCGGTCGGCGTGGAAGTCGGCCATCGGGCCCTTGCCCGCCAGTTGCGGGGTGGCCGCCACGACCTTCCCGTGCGCGTCCACCACCTGCACGGCGTTGACGGACTCGTCCTTCAACGTCTTGGGCAGCGGGCCCTCCCTGATGAGCGGGACCACGTGGCCCCACGTCATGGTGGCTCGCGCCTGCACACTGTCCATCTCCTTGTAACCTGCGAAGAGCAGGAAGAGCACGCTGACCCCGACGCACACCAGGGTCGTCACCAGGGCGGTCGCCACGGTCCTCCGGACTCGGAAAGCTCGCGTCATCGAAGGGCCTTTCTGCTGCGCGGAAAGGGAACGCGAAAAGGCCGGTCGAGCTTCTGTCCGAAGTCGGCCGGTGTGCCGTCAGGTGATCGCGCGGTCTTCCCGCTTGTGCGAGAGGCGTCCGGGCCGAGGCCGGAGTCGCGAAGACCTCGACGGCGATTCTCTGGGAGGGCGGACGACCTCCTGTTCGTTTTGAGTCTATGACGCTCAGTTCACCTTGCCAAAACCTCTTTTGGCCGGTCAGCGCCGTGAACCCCGCCAAGGCCGACGCCTGGCGGGGTTTCCGTTGGGCAAAGCTTTTACCGCTCGATCGTTTGGTAGACGGTGGTCCAAAAATCATGGACGAGCCGGGCCGGATCGGGCACCGACATCCCGACCTGGCAGAGCAGGATCCCGACGAGCCCGTTGGCCGGATCGGCGTAGGTCGAGGTGCCGCTGCCGCCGTCCCAGCCGAACTGCCCGACCGGCGCGTAGTCGCCCCGGTACGTCCGCACCGCCATCCCCAGGCCCCAGCCACCGTGCTGCCCCTGGCCGAACGACACGTGGACGTTGTCCTTCGCCAGGGCGTCGCGGGCGGCGTTCTGCTCGGGCGTGAGCCGGTTGGTGGTCATCAGCTCCACGGCGGGCCGCGACAGGATGCGCTCGCCCTCGTGGACGCCGCCGTTGAGCAACATCCGGAAGTAGGCGTGGTAGTCGTCGGCGGTGGAGACCAGGCCACCGCCGCCGCCCTGGAAGGCCGGCGGAGTGCTGTGGCGGCCGCCCTCGGCCGGGTCCCACACGTGGAACTCCCCGCTCGCGGGGTCGGGGGCGTACAGGGGCGGCAGCCGGTCGATCTTGCCGGCGGGCACGTCGAAGCCGGTGTCCCGCATGCCCAGCGGGTCGAAGAGGCGCTCGCGCAGGAAGCCCTCGAACGACTGGCCGGTCACCCGCGCGACGAGCACCCCGAGCAGGTCGTTGCCGATGTGGTACTGCCAGCGCTCCCCCGGCTGGTACATCAGCGGCAGGGTGCCCAGGCGGCGCATCCACTCGTCGGGCTCGGGCATCTCGACCGGCAGGTTGGGCGTGAGGCCCTGCTCGAAGACCGCGTTCATGATCGGCGTGCCGAGCGCGGTCAGGTCCATGCCGAGCCCGAACGTGGAGGTCAGCACGTCGCGCACGGTGATCGGCCGCCGGGCCGGCACGGTGTCGTCGAGCGGGCCGTCGGCGCGGGTGAGCACCCGCCGGTCGGCCAGTTCGGGCAACCACGGGTCGACCGGGTCGTCGAGCCGCAGCCGGCACTCGTCGAGCAGGATCATCGCCGCCGCCATCGACACCGGCTTGGACGTCGAGGCCATCCGGAAGATCGTGTCCCGGGCCATCGGCGGCCCGCCGTCGTGGCGCATGGTCCCGAGCGTCTCGACGTGCACCTCCTCGCCCCGGCCGACCAGGGCGACCAGCCCGGGGATCCGGCCCGACTCGACGTGCCCGGCCAGCACTCCGCGCAGCCGACGCAACCCTGATTCGGGGAAACGGCTCATGATGTTCTCCTCGCGTCCGGTGGTTCGGTTCGTGAGGATCACCTTCGCCGCCCGTGCTGACACGGGGCCGTCGCGCCGCTGACAGCGCCGCCGGGGTGTGTCAGGCCGCCACCTGGATGATCGTCTTCCCGGGCACGGCGGACTTGTGGAGGTAGGCGTCGATCGCCTCCGACAGCGGGCGCACAGCCCCCACCAGCGGCTTCAGCCGTCCGTCGCGCACCCTCGTGGCCAGGTCGGCCAGCCGGAGGCGGTCTGGTTCGACCACGAAGAACAGCGCCCGCCCGTCCTTGGGCCGCGCATCGGGCGGCATGGCGACGCTGACGAGCGTGCCGCCCGGCCGGACCAGCTCGGCCGACACGCCCAGCACGTCGCCCCCGACGACGTCGAACACCACGTCCACCTCCCCCGCGTCGCGCACGTCCTGGGTGTCGAGGCCGACGAAGGCCCGCGCGCCGAGGCCGAGCACGAGCTCGCGGTCGCGGGCCCGCCCGGCGCCGATCACGACCGCGCCCGCCTCCCGGGCGAGCTGGACCGCGATCGAGCCCACCGCCCCGGCCGCGCCGGTGATCAGGACCGTCTGGCCGGTCGTGAGCCGGGCGTGGTCGAACAGCCCCTGATAGGCGGTCAGCCCCGAGATGGGCAGCGCGGCGGCCACGGTGTGCTCGATGTCCGCCGGAAGGGGCGCGAGATTGCGCGCCTCGACGGCGGTGAACTCGGCCAGCGACCCGTCGCGGGCCCAGTCGGTCAGCCCGAACACCCGCTGCCCGACGGTGAGGCCGGTGGTCCCGTAGCCCAGGTCGGTGACGACTCCGGACAACTCGTGGCCGGGGACGGCCGGGGCCCGCTCGCGCCCGGCCCGGTCGGTCCACGTCGCCGGCCAGTCGAGCTCGCCGGGCGTGAACCCGGCGGCGTGCACCCGCACGACGACGTCGTTCTCGGCCGCGTGGGGATAGGGCAGGTCGGCCAGGGTGAGGCCGTCGGCTCCGGCGTCGCGCTCCCGCGCGATGACGGCGCGCATCAGCTCGGCCAGGGGGAGTTCAGGATGCGCTCGACCGTCGTCGTCGGCCGGAAGCCGGGGACGAAGTGTTCGAGCACGTCGGCGTTGACGGTGCCGATCGTGGTGTCCGGACGGTCCTGCTGCCCGGCGACGTACTCGCGCAGGAACTCGTCCTTGAAGTCCCCCCGGGGGTGGGCGGCGAGGATCTCGTTCAGCTGGCCGTGGGCGAACCCGTCGAGCCCGTAGCCGACCACGTCGGTCAGCACGCCGAGGTGGACGGCCGCGATCTCCGGGGCCATCCGGCCGGGGATGCCCGGCGTGGTGTGCAGGGCGATGGCCGTCCAGACCGTGTCGGCGGCGGCCGTGGAGAAGCCCCGTTCGGTGAGGAAGGCCCGCGCGTGGTCGGCGCCGTCGACCTCGAAGCGCTGTTCGACGGCGGAGAAGGGGGTGCGGAGGCCGGTGTCGTGGAACATGGCCGCCAGATAGAGCAGTTCGGGGTCGGGTTTCACGCCGAGCCGGTTGGCGTGGATCAGCGCGAAGAAGAAGACCCGCCGGGAGTGGTGGTAGATGAGGGGACCGGTCATGTCCTGAGCGATCTTGGTCGCCTCCGCGACCGCCTGCGTCTCAGGGATCTCCAGCCCCGCGATGGCCTCTGGCATGTGCCGCTGCCTTTCGGAAGGAACCCAGAGTCCCATGCTGCCCGCCGACCGGCTCGCGGCGCCGCCCTCATCCGGCCACAAATCACTCATGTCAGGACAAACGACTACCAGGAACCGGCATCGATACCGGGAATCAACGATTCCCGACTCTTTGACCTGCTTATTTGATGGGTAACGTTACCCATTGAATCTTGACGCCCTCTCACGTAACGCCTAAGTTAACGGCATTCGGGGAGTCGATTAAAACGATTCAATGAACCCGGGGAGGGTCCCCCCATGAAAAGCTCACCCCCCACGCTCACGATGGCGGTCGCCGTCGTGGCGATAGCGGCCCTGACCTCCTGCGGCACGAGCGGCGACGACGAACCGGCCGCGGGCGGTCCGGTCACCCTCTCCTTCCTGACGGGCAGCGACCAGTCGACGGTCGACACCTCGAAGGCGCTGGCCGACGCGTTCATGAAGGTCAACCCAGACATCAAGATCGAGATCGAGAACCAGCCCGGCGGCAGCGAGGGCGACAACGTCATCAAGACCCGGTTGTCCACCGGCGAGATGAGCGACGTCTTCTGGTACAACTCCGGTTCGCTGCTCCAGGCGCTCAACCCCGCCCAGACCATGGTCGACCTCACCGGCGACCCCGTCCTGGCCGACGTCCAGCCCGACTACCTGCCCGTCGTCAGCCAGGGCGGCAGGGCGTTCGGCGTGCCCGCGACCACGCTGGCCGGTGGCGGCATCCTCTACAACCGCAAGGTCTACGAGCGGCTCGGCCTGCGGGTGCCCAGGACCTGGGACGAGTTCATGGCCAACAACGAGAAGATCAAGGCCGCGGACATCACGCCGGTCATCTCCACGTTCAAGGACACCTGGACGTCGCAGCTGTTCGTGTTGTCCGACTTCTACAACGTGCAGGCGGCGACGCCGAACTTCGCGGCCGACTACACGGCGGGCAAGGCGAAGTTCGCCACCACGCCGGCGGCGATCGGCGGGTTCCAGCACCTGGCCGACGTCCACGCCAGGGACTTCATGAACAAGGGCTTCGGCTCCGCGGTGCTCGACCAGGGCCTCAAGATGCTCATCGAGGGCGCCGGCGCCCACTACCCGATGCTCACGACGCTGCTGCCGGCGCAGCTGGAGAACTACCCGCAGACCGCCACCGACGTCGGCTTCTTCGGCCTCCCGGGCGCCGACGCGGCCAAGCACGGGGCGACCGTCTGGGAGCCGGCCGCCCTCTACATCGCCAAGACCACCGAGCACCTCGACGCGGCCAAGAAGTTCCTGGCCTTCGTCGCCTCCCCCGCCGGGACCGACGCGGTCACCGCTGCGGTCCGCCCGTCCGGGCCGTACCGGATCAAGGGGTCGAAGCTGCCCGAGGACGCGCTCCAGGTCGCCAAGGACCTCCAGGTGTACATCGACCAGGGCGCGACCGCCCCGGCGCTGGAGTTCCTGTCGCCGATCAAGGGGCCGTCGCTGGAGCAGATCACCGTCGCGGTCGGCTCAGGGCTGACGCCGCCCGCCGAAGGAGCCGCGCAGTACGACCAGGACGTCGAGAAGCAGGCCAAGCAGCTGGGCCTCACGGGGTGGTGACCAAGCACGCCAGACCGCCGACCAGGAACAAGTCCCCCTACCCCTACTGGCTCTACCTCCCCGCCGGGGCGGTGTTCCTGCTGATCTTCCTGGTGCCCACGGGGCTGGCCTTCTACTTCTCGCTCACCCGGTGGACGCTGTTCGACAGCACCTTCGTCGGGCTCGACAACTTCCGCGACTTCCTCGCCGAGCAGAACCTGCGCGTCGGCTTCCAGAACACCCTGTTCTACGCCGTCGTCACCAGCGGGCTGAAGGTCGTGCTCGGCCTGGGCCTCGGGGTGCTGCTCACCGGCAGAATGCGGCTGCGCGGCTTCCTCCGCGCGGTCGTGTTCTTCCCCGTGCTGGTCTCGACCGTCGCCGTCGGCATCACCTTCAGCGCGCTGCTGCGGCCGGACACCGGACTGGTGAACAAGGCGCTGGCGGTCGTGGGCGTCTCCGGGCCCGACTGGCTGGGCGACGCCACGACCGCGTTGTTGTCGGTCGGGCTGGTGGACGTGTGGGCGGGCGTCGGGCTCGCCACCGTCATCTACATCGCCGGAATCCTGTCGATCCCCACCGACTACTACCAGGCGGTCGCCGTCGACGGCGGCACCGCCTGGCACCGCTTCCGGCACGTCACCCTGCCGCTGAGCTGGCCGGCGACCTACTCGGTGATCATCCTGTCACTGATCGGCGGGCTGCGCTCGTTCGAGTTCGTCTGGACGATGACCCGCGGCGGCCCCGGCTTCAGCAGCGACGTCATCGCCTCGATCATCTACAAGCAGTACCAGGCCGGGTTCTTCGGCCTGTCCACGGCGGGCAACGTGCTGCTGTTCCTCATCGTGACGGCGCTGGTGCTCCCGCTGAACCACTTCCTCGGCAAACGGCAGGTGACGTGATGAGGTCGTTGAAACGCGCCGGGGCGGAGGGCATCGCGCTGATCTTGGCCACCGTGGTCTTCCTGGTGCCGTTCTCGTTCATGATCCTCACGGCGGTCAAGGACGATGTGCAGTCGGCCGACCTCGACTTCGCCTGGCCGGCGAACTGGCCGATCGTGGCGAACTTCATCGAGGTCATCGAAGCTCGCGACCACATCCTCCTGCGCGCCTTCGTGAACAGCATCATCCTGACCGTGGCGTCCGTGACCCTCATCGTGATCGCGGGGGCGATGGCGGCCTTCGTCCTGCAGCGCCGACCCGGGCGGGTCGGCGCGGTCGCGAACTTCCTCGTCCTGACCGGGCTGATCGTCCCCCCGGCCGTGGTGCCGACGATCTGGTTGTTGCAGGCCATCGGCCTGTTCAAGACCCTGCCCGGGCTGGTGCTGGTCGAGGTCGCCTTCGGGCTGGCCTACGCCATGTTGCTGTTCCGCGCCTTCATCGCGGCCATCCCCCGGGAGCTCGACCAGGCGGCCATGATCGACGGCTGCGGGGGGTTGTCGCTGTTCTTCCGGGTGATCTTCCCGCTGCTGCGGCCGGTGACGATCACGGTGATCCTCACCAGTTCGGTGAAGGTCTTCAACGACTTCGTGAACCCGCTCTACTTCCTGCCCGGCGACGACAACGCGACCGTGCAGGTCACCCTCTACAACTTCCAGAGCCAGTACAGCACGCAGTGGAACCTGCTGTTCATGGACATCGTGCTGATCACGATCCCGCCGCTGCTGGCCTTCGTCTTCTTCAACCGCAAGATCGTGGCCGGCATGACCGCCGGCTCCATCAAGGGATGACATGACTTCTCCGCACGTCGGCCCGGTCACCTTCGAGCACCATCGTGATCCTCTCGGCATCGGCGAAGCCGAGCCCCGGCTGTCCTGGGTGGTCCGCACCGAACTGCCGGGGTGGTTGCAGCAGGCGTACGACCTCGAATTCAGTGACGGCACGACGAGCCACGCGGTCTCCGGCGACTCCGTGCTGACGCCCTGGCCCCGCCGCCCGTTGCGCTCGCGCGAACGCCTGGGTGTACGCGTGCGCGTGACGGGCCACGACGGCTCCGCGAGTGACTGGAGTCCGTGGTCGGAGGTCGAGGCCGGGCTGCTGGAACCGTCCGACTGGCAGGCGGGCGCCGTCGCGCCTCCCCGGGACCTGCTCGCCGGGGCCCCGCTGCTGCGCCGCGACTTCCACGTGAGGGCTCACGTCGTCTCGGCTCGCCTGTACGTCACCGCGCACGGCGTCTTCGAGGTCGAGGTCAACGGGGTCCCGGTCGGCGACGACGTCCTGGCCCCCGGCTGGAGCAGCTATCACCACCGTCTCCGCTACCGCACCCACGACGTCACCCCGTTGCTGCGCGAGGGCGGCAACACCATCGGCGCCACGCTGGCCGAAGGCTGGTACACCGGCCGGTACGGCTTCCACGGCGGCGTCTCGGCCATCTACGGCGACCGGACCGCGCTGATCGCCCAGCTGGAGATCACCTACACCGACGGCAGCCGGGACGTCGTCGGCGCCGATGAGAAATGGCGCAGCGCCCCGGGGCCCGTGACGTCCGCCGGTCTCTACGACGGCGAGCACCACGACGCCCGCCGGCAGGTTCCGGGCTGGTCGTCGCCCGGCTTCGACGACGCGGAGTGGCGTCCGGCCGAACTCCTGTCCCACGACCCGGCTCTGCTGGTCGCCCCCACGGGGCCGCCCGTCCGCCGGATCGAGACGCTCCCGGCCGTCGCCGTCCTCACCGGGCCGGGCGGGGAGACGATCCTCGACTTCGGCCAGAACATCGCCGGCCGCCTGCGCATCCGGGTTCAGGGTCCCGCCGGGCACACGGTCTCGCTGCGTCACGCGGAGGTCCTCGACGAGACCGGCGCCCTGGCCCTGCGCCCTCTCAGGCATGCGGCCGCGCACGACACGTACACCCTCGGAGGCGGCGGCGTCGAGGAGTGGGAGCCGCGCTTCACCGTGCACGGGTTCCGCTACGCCCAGGTCGACGGCTGGCCCGGCGACCTGGGCCCCGGCGACGTCGTCGCGGTCGTGTGCCACACGGACCTGCGCCGGACCGGGTCCTTCGAGTCGTCCGACCCGCTGCTGAACCGCCTGCACGAGAACGTCGTGTGGAGCATGCGGGGCAACTTCGTCGACCTGCCGACCGACTGCCCGCAACGCGACGAGCGGCTCGGCTGGACGGGCGACATCCAGGTGTTCACGCCCACCGCGGCCTTCCTCTACGACTGCGCCGGGCCCCTCTCCTCCTGGCTGGCCGACCTCGCCGCCGAACAACGAGAGCTCGGCACCGTTCCCCTGTACGTCCCGTGGATCTCGCTCGACCCGTTCCGGGAGATCCCGCCGACGGCGGCGTGGGGCGACGCGGCGGTGGTCGTGCCGTGGGTGCTCCATGAACGCAGCGGAGACCTCGGCCTGCTCCGCGCGCAGTACGCGAGCATGACCGCCTGGGTGGACCAGATCGCCGGCCTGGCCGGGGAGACCCGCCTGTGGGACACCGGACCGCAACTGGGTGACTGGCTCGACCCGACGGCGCCCCCCGAGCGCCCCTTCGAGGCGCAGACCGACCCCGGCCTGGTGGCCACCGCCTATCTGGCGTACTCGGCGCGGCTGGTCGCGGAGACGGCGGCGCTGCTCGACCTGGCGGAGGACGCGGCCCGCTACCGCGAGCTGGCCGACCAGGTCGCCGCCGCGTTCGAGGCCGCGTACACGACGGCGGAGGGGAAGGTCGCCGGCGACTCGCAGACGGCCTACGCCCTGGCCCTGCGGTTCGGCCTGGTGGACGGCGGGCAGCGGCGCGGACACGCGGGCCGGCGACTCGCCGAACTCGTGCGGGCCAACGGTCACCGCATCGGGACCGGATTCGTCGGCACCCCGCTGATCTGCGACGCCCTCACCGACGCGGGCGCCGTCGACGACGCCTACCGCCTGCTGCTGCAGACCGAGTGCCCGTCGTGGTTGTACGCGGTGACCATGGGCGCGACCACGATCTGGGAACGCTGGGACAGCCTGCTGCCCGACGGCCGCGTCAACCCCGGTGAGATGACCTCCTTCAACCACTACGCCCTGGGCGCGATCGCCGACTGGATGCACCGCACGATCGCCGGCCTGGCCCCGGCCGAACCCGGCTACCGCCGCCTCACGGTACGGCCGATCCCGGGCGGCGGGCTCACCAGTGCCCGGGCCCGGCACGAGACCCCCTACGGCCCGGCGGAGGTGAGCTGGTCATCCGGCGACGACGGCTTCACCCTGGAGGTCACCGTTCCGCCCAACACCCTCGCCGACGTCCATCTCCCCAACGAACCGGAGCCGATCGAGGTCGGATCGGGGCGGCACGTCTTCCATTCGTGATCGAATAAGCGTTTTCAGGAGGACTTCCACATGGCCACGCAGAATCCGCGGCGGCGTGTGACGATCGCCGACGTGGCCAGTCACGCCCAGGTGTCCACCACGGCCGTCTCGAAGGTGATAAGAAACGCCGACGGCGTCAGCCCGGTGACCAGAAGCCGGATACAGGCCGCCATCGCCGAACTCGGCTATCGCCCGCAGGCGGCCGCCCGGGGCATGCGCGGGCGCACGTTCACCATCGGCGTCGTCCTCCCGCACATCCGCAACCCCTTCTTCGCCGACATCCTCGACGGCCTGCACGAACATCTCGACGGCACCGGCTACCAGGCGATCATGGTGCAGGGCGGCGCGACGCGTAAGGCGGAGAAGCAGGCCGTCGAGGCGCTGCTCGACCGCCAGGTCGACGGCATCATCACCGTCGCCCCACTGGCGTCGAAGAACCGTATGGAGGAAGTGGCGAAAGAACGGCCTTTCGTGGTGCTGGCCCGGCACGAAAGGTCGGCCGCCTACGATTCGGTGTTCGACGACGACCAGGCGGGAGCCGAATTGGTGGTCGAACATCTCATGGAACTGGGCCACCGCCGGATCGCGCACATAACGCACCAGGACAACGCCATCGCGCGACCGGCCGATTTGCTGCACATCATAAGAGCCGAGACGTATAAGCGAGTCATGCGCGAGCACGGCCTCGCCGACGAGATCGCCGTCGCGACGACGTTCTATTCGGAACAGGGTGGTTACGACGGAGCGCGGGAGTTGCTGGCGCGCTCGCCCCGCCCGACGGCGATCTTCGCCGGCGCCGACCAGGCCGCGATCGGCGCACTGGCCGCCGTCCACGAAGCCGGGCTGCGGGTGCCCGAGGACATCTCGATCGCGGGATACGACAACACCCTGCTGGCGGCCCTGCCCAACATCGCCCTGACCAGCGTCGACCAGGACGGCTTCGCCATGGGCCGGATGGCCGGGCGCCTGCTCTTGGAGCGGATCGAAGGACGGACCGCGGCGGCGCGTTTCTCGGTGGGGCCCAAACTCGTCGCCCGCCGCTCGACCGCGCCGCCGCCGTCCGCTACCAGCTAGGGGGCACTACCTGGCGACGAAGACGAAGTCGTCGCCCGACGGGACCGTGTAGACGGCGTAGCCGCCCGCGTTCCCGACGAAGGTCGCCCGCGACGGCGCTTCGATCGTCTGCGTGCCGGTCTTCGGGACCCGGATCTCCGCCGTGGTGTTCGGCGGGACGGTGACCTTCAGCTTGAACCGGTCGCCTTCCTTCGTCCACGAGCTCTTGGTCAGGCCGTGGGGCGTGGCGTAGCTCGACTCGGCGCTCGTCAGGTCGCCCACCGGCTTGGGCTGGATGACCAGCTTGCCGTAGGCGATCGACCCGGGAGCCGCCTTGATGCCGGCCAGTCCGGCGTGGAACCACTCCTCGATCTGGGCGAGGATCATGTGGTTCTTGGAGTCGCCGCGGTTCCAGCGCTCGCCCATGGTCGTCATGCCGCCGGGGTTGGCGGTGGTGGACTCCATGAAGAAGCCGTAGCTGGGCTGCTCGTCCTCCTGGATGAGGTCCCACAGGACGTCGTCGCGGTCGCCGTTCATCAGCGCGCGGACCGTCGGCGCCATGCCGATGGTGCCGCCGCTGAAGTGCGGGCCGTCGCCGTTGGGGTGGAAGGCGTAGATGTTGGCGACCAGGGCGTTCAGGACGCTCTCCCGCTTGCCCTCGGGCACCAGGCCCGCGTCGAGCGCGAGGGCCTGGGCCGCCTGGGTGGCGCCGGTGGTGCCGGCGTTGCCGTTGGCGGTGTAGTAGCCGAGCGAGTCGTTGAAGAACGCCTGGTTGTAGGAGGTCTTGATGTCGGCGGCGAGCTGCGTCCACTTGGCCGCGTCGGCGCCGTCACCGAGGACCTGGGCCATCTCGGCCATCTTGGTGATCATGATGTAGTAGCCCCAGGTGCCGGTGATCCGGCCCGAGGTCTGCTCGGCCGAGACCCAGTCGGCCAGGGCGGCGTTGACGATGTTGGCGTTCGCGCCGGTGCCGACCTTCTGCCGCTGGATGTAGTCGACGAACTTCACCATCTGCGGGTAGTACTGCGCCATCGTCCGGGTGTCGCCGTAGTACTCGTACAACATGCTCGGGACCAGGATGATCGCGTTGCCCCAGTTGATCTCGTCACCGAACTGGCCGGTGTAGCCCCAGTCGTAGACCGGGGTCTTCAGGGCGACGTTCCCGGCCATGGAGGTGTCGGCGACCGACTGCCCTTCGACGAGGTGGCGCATCGTCGTTCGCATGAAGGCGTCGAGCTCGAAGTTCCGGTGGATGGAGCCCATCGGCATGGTGTAGTCGGCGGGGTAGGAGAGCTTCTCCCGGCCGGGGCAGTCGGTGAACACCGACATGATGTTGGACGCGAAGGAGTACCGCGCCATCTTGTGGATGCGGTTGACCCGCGCGTTGGAGCTGGTGAACTCGCTGACCTGGGCGGTGTCGGCCTGCAGGCGCACGCCGGTGATGAGGTCGGCCGTGGGGGTGTAGCCCTCGGGCAGGCCGGTGACCTGGACCCACTGCATGCCGAAGTAGTTGAAGTCGGGGTGCCAGACCTCGCCCTCGGCGGCGCCGTGGGCGGTGTAGGTGTTGAACAGGTTGGTGCCGCGCGAGGTCCCGCCGCCCATCAGGGACGCGGAGTTGACGGTGCCGTTGGCGTTCAGCGACTCGGCTGGCTGCATCTTCACCGTCGTGCCCGCGGGAACCTGCTCCAGGTTGAGCTTCGGCCACCCGACGATGTTCTGGCCGAAGTCGAAGACCCAGGTTCCCGGTACGGGGTTCGTCACCGAGACCGGCTTGAAGGTCTCCTGCTCCCGGATGGGTTCGGCGGTCCGGGCGACCAGTTTGGTGGCCAGGTTCGGCGGCGGGGCGATCCCGGCGCTGACCCAGCCGGTGGGCGAGCCGTCGCGGCGCTTGGCCGTCGCGGTCAGGTTCGACCCGGGCTTGTCCCAGCCCGGCTGCTCCTTGCGGGCGTCGTAGTCGGAACCCGAGTACCACGCGTCGGTGACGAGCGGGCCCAGCGCGGTGCGCCACGACCGGTCGGTGACGATCGTGTCGGAGGTGCCGTCGGCGTAGTCGATCTCGACGCGGCCGATGAGGCGCGGCGTCACGGCCGCGCCCGCCGAGGCGTCGCTGGCCGCGAGGTTGTTGCCCGAGCCGGTCACCTTCGCGCCCGCCGCGTGCGCGATCGACAACGCCGGGGTGAAGGTGATGCCGGTCCCTCCGGCCCCGGCGGTGCCGATCGCGGTGATCGTCCGGGACTCCAGCCGGTCGCCGCCCTGGCCCGTGTCGACGTTGATCGTGCCGCCGACGTGGTAGTTGGCCACGCTGTCGACCTTGACGTTCGTCGCGCCGACCGCGACGTCGCCGGCCAGCGTGCCGTTGCCCTTGGGCTGGCTCTGCCACCACGAGTAGGGGGACGTCCGGCCCACGGCCGGGTTGGTCACGCTACGGCGGACGTAGGCCGGACCGTTGCCGAGCTCGACGCCGATGGTGTTGTCGCCGGACCGCAGCGCCTTGGTGATGTCGTAGGTGCGGTACTCGCTGGACAGCTGGTAGTTGGAGTTGCCCGGCGCGAGGACCTCGTCGGTCAGTTCCCGCCGGTTGATCGTGGTGTGGTGCAGGCCGACGCCCGACAGGTAGAGGCGCGCGTCGGCGACCTGCTTGCCCGCCGGGATCTGGAACTGGCGCGCGAAGATCGGCAGCGGCTGGTTCTCGGTGCGGTCGGGGAAGTCGATCCAGCGGGCCGTGCCCCAGTCGCCCTGCTCCAGCAGACCGACGGTCCACTTGGCCGGCGCCGACCAGGCCGACTCCTGCTCGTCGGCGTCCCAGACCTTGACCCGCCAGAAGACCGACTGCCGGGAGTGGAGCGTTCCCTTGAAGATCACCCGCTGGTCCGCGCTCTGCACCCGGCCCGTCGTCCAGATCAGGTCACCGGCGGCCAGCTTGCCGGCCGACTCGGCGGTCTGGACCTCGTAGGCGGTCTGCTTGTCACCGGGGCAGGCCACGATGGCGCCTGGCTGGTGGCAGGCGTGCGAACGGGCCCGCGAGGTCTCGGCGAACTGCCAGCTCAGCACCGGCTGAACGTCGTCGAGCCCTAAGGGCGAGTCGTACCGTCCGTCCACGCCGAGACGCGTGACCTCGACGTTCCCGGCCGCCGCCAGGGCGACGGCGGAGACGTCGGTGGCCATGAACGGCACGACCACGCCGAGCGCGAGGCTGACCGCCAGGGCGCGCCGTGAATTTCTTTTCACCTGTGTTCCTTTCAGGTTTAAATCGTTTTAATGCTACTCGTTGACTAGTCATTTGAAGAATGGCTGTTCATCAAATGCGGCCGGCCCAGGGAGTGGTGGATCCGGTGGGTTCGTAGTGGTGCAGCGTCTGTGTCGTGCCGATGAGGGATCGCAGGGAGGCGAGGTCGGGGATGAGGCCGAGAGCACGGGCCTGGACGCCGACGCTCCCCAGAGCCGTCGCCTCTACGGGCCCGGCTACGACGGGAAGTCCGGTGGCGTCGGCGGTGAGCTGGCACAACAGCCGGTTCTGGGCGCCGCCGCCCACGATGTGGATGACGTCCGCCCGCCGGCCCGACAGGGCCAGCGCCTGCTCGATCGCGTTGCGATGGCCGAGCGCGAGGCTGTCCAGGACACAGCGCACGACCTCGGGCCGGCCCACCGGAACCGGCTGGCCGGTCCGCTCGCAGAACCGGGCGATGCGCGACGGCATGTCACCGGGAGGCAGGAAGACCGGGTCGTTGGGGTCGATGACGCTGCGCAGGGGCGGCAGCTCCGCCGCGCGCTCGATCAGCACGTCGAGATCGGCGGAATTCATTCCCCAGGAGCGCAGCGACTCCGACAACAACCACAGGCCCATGACATTGCGCAAATAGCGAATGGCGCCGTCGACGCCGGTCTCGTTGGTGAAATTGGCCGCGCGTCCGGCTTCGGTCAGAATCGGCGCGTCGATCTCGACCCCCGCGAGCGACCAGGTGCCGCAGGAGATGTAGGCGACGTCCGGGCCGGTCGCCGGGATCGCGGCGACGGCCGAGGCGGTGTCGTGCGAGGCGACCGTGGTGACCGGCGTGCCGGTGAACACGCCCGCGTCGGCGTGGATCCGGCCCGCCGGCGTGCCGGGCGCGCGGAGGCCGGGGAAGATCCGGGCCGGGAACGACAGCGCCTCGATGAGCTCCGTCGACCAGGCGCCCCGAGCGGCGTCGTACAGGCCGGTGGTGGAGGCGTTGGTCCGCTCGGCGCCGCGTTCTCCGGTGAGCCAGTAGGAGATCAGGTCGGGGATGAGCAACATCGTGGCGGCCCGGTCCAGGAACGGCTCGGCGGCCAGCTGGTAGAGGGTGTTGAAGGGCAGGAACTGCAGGCCGTTGACCTGGTAGAGGCGATCGGGCGGGACCCTGCGGTGGACGTCGTCGACGACCCGGGCCGTCCGGTCGTCGCGGTAGTGGACGGGATTGCCGATCAGGCGGCCCGCGTGGTCGAGCAGGCCGTAGTCGACGGCCCACGAGTCGATGCCCACCGAGTCGAGACGGGGCGCCTCGACGCGCCGGAGCCCGTCGAGCACGTCGCCGTAGAGACCCAGGACGTCCCAGTGGAGGGTGCCGCCGACCCGGACCGATCTGTTCGGGAAGCGGTGGATCCCCGTGATCTCCAACCGGTCCACGTCGACCCGGGCGGTGATGACGCGGCCGCTGGAGGCGCCGAGGTCGATCGCGGCGATGGTGGCGCTCATCGGCCCCCGTCGCCGGAGCCGGATTCCGATCGTGGCATGGATGACCTCACAGGGCTGATTGGGCGGTGACGCACGCCACACTGTGGACCGCTCGTTAAAACGTGTCAAGACCCTGAGGGGCCCGGAACCGCGCTCTTGACGGGTTCCGCCCGGTGGATCTACGTTCCTTCAGACACATTTCGTTAAAACGTTTTTGCGAAGGTGAGAGGCCATGGCGCTGCTGGAGGTCGACGGCCTCACTGTCGAGTTCCCGGGCATCCGGGCTCTGGACGCGGTCTGCTTCGACATCAGGCCGGGAGAGGTGCACGCTCTCGTGGGCGAGAACGGCGCCGGCAAGTCGACCCTGCTGAAGGTGCTGGGCGGGGTGCATCGCCCCAGCTCAGGTGAGGTACGACTGGCCGGGGCCGCCTACCGGCCCCGGCGGCCCGCAGACGCGCTCGCCGCCGGGATCGCGGTCATCTACCAGGAGTTCAACCTCTATCCGGACCTGACGGTCGCCGAGAACGTCTTCTCCGGCCGCGAACCCTGCTCCCCCGTCTCCCGGGGGATCCGGTACGCCGAGATCAACCGCCGCACGAGCGAACTGTTCGCCGTACTGGGGGTCGGCATCGATCCGGCCGCCACGGTCGGCGAGCTGACCGTCTCCGAACAGCAACTCGTCGAGATCTGCAAGGCGCTGTCGGTCGACGGCCGGATCATCGTGATGGACGAACCCACCGCGGCGTTGTCGGCCGACGAGGTCGGGCAGCTCCTGGACGTCGTCCGGCGGCTGCGCGAGGAGGGCCGCAGCGTGGTCTACGTCAGCCACCGCCTCGACGAGGTCTTCGCCCTGGCCGACCGGGTGACGGTGCTCCGCGACGGCCGGCACGTCCGGACCTGCGACATCGCCGAGACCGACCCCGACCGGCTGGTCCGGGACATGGTCGGCCGGGACGTCGAGTCGGTCTTCCACCGGGACGAGGTGCGCGGTGGAGACGTCGTGCTCGAACTGACCGGCGTCAGCGCGGGACGCCGGCTGAGAGACCTGTCCCTCGTGGTGCGCGCCGGGGAGGTCGTCGGCGTCGGCGGCATCGCCGGCGCGGGTCAGCCCGAGTTGTCCCAGCTGATCTTCGGCGCGCTCGCCGCCGACGCGGGCACGATGACGCTGAACGGAGCGCCCTTCAGCCCTCGTAACCCCGGCGACGCCATGGCCAGGGGCATCGGATTCCTGCACGAGGACCGCAAGGCGGCCGGGAACCTTCCCGACCTGTCGATCCGCCACAACCTGACGATCTCCGTCCTGCATCGGGTCCGCGGCGCGATCACCCGGCTGCTGGCGCCGGCCAGGGAGACCGAGGTCTTCGACGACTACCGCCGGCGGCTCGACGTCAAGGCGACGGGCCCCGACCAGCTCATCGGCCAGCTGTCCGGCGGCAACCAGCAGAAGGTCCTGCTCGGCCGGGCGCTGGCCCCCGGCGGACGGCTCCTGCTGCTCAACGAGCCGACCCGGGGCGTCGACATCGGCGCGAAGGCCGAGATCCACCGGCTGATCAACCAGCTCACCGCCGACGGCGCGGCGGTGCTCATGGTCTCCAGCGACCTGCCCGAACTCCTCGGCGTCAGCGACCGCGTCTACGTCATGGCCGGCGGCGAGATCGTCGCCCACCTCACCGGTGACGACCGGACCGAGGAGAACGTCGTGGCGTGCGCGACGACCGGCCGCCGCGTCTTCTCCGAGGAGCTGAGCACCCGATGATCGGCGCGATCAAGAAGGCGCCGCTGCTGGCGCCGCTCGTCCTGGTCATGGTCGTCCTCGCCGTCTCCACCGACACCTTCCTGACCCGGGGAAACCTCGAGAACGTCCTGGTGGCCGCCGCGATCCTGGCCGTTCCCGGGATCGCGATGACCTTCTGCCTGGCGATGGGCGAGTTCGACCTGTCGATCGGCTCCACCGTCTCCCTCGCCGGAGTGGCCTGCTGCAGCGCGCTGATCGCCGGTCAGCCGCCGGCCTTCTCCCTCCTCCTGGCGCTCGGCGTCGGCGCGCTCATCGGCCTGGCCAACGGGGTCGTGATCACCAAACTCGGCGTCACCCCCTTCATCGCGACGCTGGCGACGATGGTGATCGTCCGGGGCGCCTCCCTCGCCTACACCGACGGGCACGACCAGATCGTCAGCTCACCCGGGCTGAAGTACCTGGTCGCGGGACGCCCGCTCGGCGTCCCCATGCCGATCGTGCTCGCGGTCGTGGTGACGGCGCTGGCCTGGTGGACCATCAACCGCACCCGGTTCGGCCGATGGGTCTGCGCCATCGGGTCGAACCGGGACGCCGCCCGCATGTCCGGGCTTCCGGTCGACCGCATCCGCATCGCCGTCTACGTCCTGGTCGGCCTGTCGGGCGGGTTGTGGGGGCTGCTGATCTCCAGTCAGCTCCAGAAGGGCAACGGCCAGCTCGGGCTCGGCTTCGAACTCGACGCGATCACGGTGGTGGTGCTGGGCGGCACGGCGCTCCTCGGCGGCCGGGCCTCGATCGTCGGCACGGTGCTGGGCGCGGTGATGATCGAGACCATCCGCAACGGGCTCAACCTGCTGAACACGCCGCCCGCCTACCAGCGCATCAGTGTCGGACTCCTGCTGATCGCCGCCCTGGCGCTGCTGGCCCTCCGCCGCCGCGAGCGACGCGGCGCCCCTCGCGTTCTGGAGAGTGCGGCATGATCAACGCTGGCCGGATCTGGGACACCTGGGGTGTCACCGCGCTCCTGCTCCTCCTTCTCCTGTGTACGCCGGTCATCGCGCCCGGCTTCCTGGACATCGAGAACCTCCAGTCGGTGCTGCGCGAGAGCGCCTATGTCGGCATCGTCGCGGTGGGCATGACCTTCGCCATCGCCAGCGGCGCCTTCGACCTGTCGGTCGGCGGCCAGCTCGCGCTCACCAGCGTGGTGACCCTCATGGCGTTCAACGGCGGCGGCACGGCGGCGGCCGTCGCGGCGGCGATCACCACCGGGCTGCTCTGCGGCCTGGTCAACGCCGGTCTGATCACCCAGCTGCGGGTCCCGCCGTTCGTCGCGACGCTCGGCTCGTTGTTCGTGTTCCGGGGCATCGCCTACCTGCTCACCCAGGACGGCCCCAAGACGCTGCCGTACGAGCAGATCGAGGCGCCGTTCGCCAAGATCGGCAGCCTCGACGTCGCCGGGCTGCCGGTGCCCTTCCTCATCATGGTCGCCGTCTTCGGGGCGGGCTGGGTGCTGCTGCGCCGCACCGCCATCGGCCGGCGCACCCTCGCCTACGGGTCCTCCCCGTCGGCAGCGCGGTTCTGCGGCATCTCCGACACGACCATCAGGGTGTTCGTCTTCGGCCTCGTCGGCCTCACGGTGGGCATCGCCGCCCTGACGTACATCACCCGCGTCTGGACCGCCGACGGATCGGCCCAGGACGGGTTCGAACTCAAGGTGATCGCCGCGGTCGTGCTCGGCGGCACCGCGCTCAAGGGCGGGAAGGGCACGCTCATCGGCACCTTCTCCGCCGTCTTCCTCGTCAGCGTCCTGAACGAGGTGCTGGTCAGCCGCGGCGTCGAGTCGGCCTACCAGCGCATCGTCCTCGGATGCGTGCTCATCGTCGCGCTGACCGTCGACGGTCTGCGCACCCGCTTCGCCGCCCCCGGCTCCTTCCGCAGGGCGTCGCGTCCGACGTCCTGACCGACCCCCCACCAAGAAAGACACCTCACATGCGCACCAAGAAGATCGCCTCCGTCGCCCTCCTCGGCATACTCGCCCTCTCGGCTTGCTCCGACTCCGGTGAGCCCGCCGCCGACCAGAAGATCACCGTGGGCTTCTCGGTCTACGACATGCAGTACGAGTTCTTCCAGAAGATGGCCAAGGGCACCCAGGACGCCGCCGCGGCCAAGGGCTGGGAGGTCAAGCTCCACGACGAGAAGAGCGACGAGAACGAGATGGTCACCGGCGCCTCGGCGCTCATCGACCAGGGCGTCGACCTGCTGATCATCAGCCCGTTCAAGCCGACCGCGCTCGGCCCGATCATCGCCAAGGCCAAGGCCGAGAACGTGCCCGTCATCGTGAACGACATCGGCGGCGGCGGCACCCCCTACGACGCGATCGTCATCTCCGACAACGCCGGCGGCGGCAAGCTGGCCGCCGAGTTCATGGACAAGCAGATCCAGGCCAACGGCTCCGCGAGCAAGAACGTGGCCTCCATCACCTGCGAGCCGTCGGCGACCTACGCCGCCCGCCGCAACGCCGGCTTCAAGGAGGAGATCGAGGCCCGCGGCTACACGGTCGTGGCCGAGCTCTCGGGCAACTCCAAGGCCGAAGAGGGCTACAAGGTCATGAAGGACATCCTGGCCAAGAACCCCGACGTCGCGGGCGTCTTCTCGTGCAACGACCCCATGGGCGTGGCCGCCGCCAACGCCATCAAGGACGCCGGCAAGAGCCCGGTCACCGACGTCGTCAGTGTGGGCTTCAACGCCGACCCCGAGGCCCTGACCGCGATCAAGGGAGACCTGCTGGCGGCGACCGTCGCGCAGGACCCGGCGGCCATGGGCGGGCTGACCGTCACCCTCGGGGAGCAGGCCCTGAACAAGCAGCCGATCCAGTTCTCCAACGCCGCCGAGCGCGAGGTGTTCAACCCCGTCACCCTCGTCGACAAGACCAACGTGGCCTCCATCGGCTGACGAACCACCAAGCTTCTGAAATGCGGGGATTTGAGAGCATGACCGACTTCACCACCGGGCTGACCGATCTGGCGATCGAGACGCCCTCCTGGGCGTACGCCAACTCCGGGACCCGGTTCAAGGTGTTCACCCAGCGAGGCGTGCCACGCGACCCCTTCGAGAAGGTCGCCGACGCCGCCCAGGTGCACGCCTTCACCGGCGCGGCCCCGACCGTGGCGCTGCACATCCCGTGGGACCGGGTCTCCGACTACTCCGTGCTGGCGGCGTACGCCGCCGAGCACGGCGTGCGGCTGGGCGCGATCAACGCCAACGTGTTCCAGGACGACGACTACCTGCTCGGCTCGGTCACCAACCCCGACCCGCGCGTCCGCCGCAAGGCCACCGACCACCTGCTCGAGTGCGTCGACATCATGGACGTCACCGGTTCCCGCGACCTGAAGTTGTGGTTCTCCGACGGCACCAACTACCCCGGCCAGGACGACCTCCGCGCCCGCCAGGACCGCCTCTCCGAAGCCATGACCGAGGTGTACGCCCGATTGGGCGACGACCAGCGCGTCCTGCTGGAGTACAAACTGTTCGAGCCGGCCTTCTACACCACCGACGTGCCCGATTGGGGCACCTCGTTCCTCCACTGCGTCGCGCTCGGCCCCAAGGCCATGGTCTGCGTCGACACCGGCCACCACGCGCCGGGCACCAACATCGAGTTCATCGTGGCGATGCTGCTGCGCGCGGGCCGCCTGGGCGCCTTCGACTTCAACTCCCGCTTCTACGCCGACGACGACCTCATGGTCGGCGCCGCCGACCCGTTCCAGCTCTTCCGGATCATGTACGAGGTCGTGCGGGGCGGCGGTCTCGACCCCGCCGCGGGCGTCGCCTTCATGCTCGACCAGTGCCACAACATCGAGCCGAAGATCCAGGGCCAGATCCGCTCGGTCATGAACGTGCAGGAGGCCACGGCCAAGGCCCTGCTGGTCGACGCCGAGGCGCTGCGGGCCGCGCAGGACGAGGGCGACGTGCTGGCGGCGAACGCGGTACTGATGGACGCGTACGACACGGACGTCCGCCCGCGGCTGGCCGCCTGGCGAGAGCAGCGCGGCCTGGAACCCGACCCGATCGCCGCGTACAAGGGGTCGGGATACTTCGACAAGATCGCCGCCGAGCGTGTCGGCGGCGCCCAGGCCGGATGGGGAGCCTGATCACCATGAGCGTCGTCGACGACCTCCTGAACCGCTGCCACGAACTCGGCGCGGACCCGCGCAACACCAACTACGCCGGCGGCAACGCCTCCGCGAAGGGCAGCCAGACCGACCCGGTCACCGGCGAACCCGTCGACCTGATGTGGGTCAAGGGCTCCGGCGGCGACCTGGGCACCCTCACGACGGCCGGCCTGGCCGTGCTCCGGCTCGACCGGCTGCGCGCCCTGACCGGCGTCTACCCGGGGGCCGACCGGGAAGACGAGATGGTCGCGTTGTTCGGCTTCTGCGCCCACGGCGGTGGCGGTGCGGCGCCGTCCATCGACACCGCGATGCACGGGCTGGTCGACGCCGCCCACGTCGACCACCTCCACCCCGACAGCGGCATCGCCATCGCGACCGCCGCCGACGGCGCGGAACTGACCCGGGCGATCTTCGGAGACCGGGTCGCGTGGGTGCCGTGGCGGCGCCCCGGCTTCCAGCTCGGCCTGGACATCGCGGCGATCAAGGCGGCGAACCCGCAGGCGATCGGCGTCATCCTGGGCGGCCACGGCATCACGGCCTGGGGCGAGACCTCCGAAGAGTGCCGATCGAACTCCCTGGAGATCATCCGGCTGGCGGAAACCCATCTGAGTCTTCATGGCAGGCCCGAGCCCTTCGGCCCGGTCCTCGGCGGCTACGAACCGCTACCCCCGGAGCGGCGGCACGCGCGCGCCGCCGAGTTGTTCCCGCTGATCCGCGGCCTGGCCTCGACCGACCGGCCGCAGGTCGGCCACTACACCGACAGCGACGTCGTGCTCGACTTCGTCTCGCGCGCCGAACACCCCCGCCTGGCCGCGCTGGGCACCTCGTGCCCCGACCACTTCCTGCGGACCAAGGTCGCGCCGCTGGTCCTGGACCTGCCGGCCGACGCTCCCCTGGACGTCGTGGCCGACCGCCTTCGGGAACTCCACGCGCGGTACCGGGCCGACTACGCCGCCTACTACGACCGCAACGCGGTCGAGGGCTCCCCCGCGATGCGCGGCGCCGACCCGGCGATCGTGCTGGTCCCGGGGGTCGGCATGTTCTCCTTCGGCGGCGACAAGCAGACCGCCCGGGTCGCCGGCGAGTTCTACGTCAACGCCATCAACGTCATGCGCGGCGCCGAATCGGTGTCGGCCTACGCCCCGATCAGCGAGGCCGAGAAGTTCCGCATCGAGTACTGGTCACTGGAGGAGGCCAAACTCCAGCGCCGCCCCAAACCCAGACCGCTGGCGACCCGCATCGCCTTCGTGACCGGCGGCGGCTCGGGCATCGGCGCGGCCACCGCCCGCCGCCTGGCCGCCGAGGGCGCCTGCGTCGTCATCGCCGACCGCAACCTGGCCGCGGCCCGCCGGGTCGCCGCCGAACTCGGCTCGGCGGACGTCGCCGTCGCCGTCGAGGCCGACGTGACCAGCGAAGACGCCGTCCGCGCCGGGCTGGCGGCGGCCGTGCTGGCCTTCGGCGGCGTGGATCTGATCGTCAACAACGCCGGCCTGTCGTTGTCCAAGCCGCTGCTGGAGACGACCGTCGCCGACTGGGACCTGCAACACGACGTCATGGCCCGCGGCTCGTTCCTGGTCTCCCGCGAGGCGGCCCGCATCATGATCGGCCAGAACATGGGCGGCGACGTCGTCTACATCTCGTCCAAGAACTCGATCTTCGCAGGGCCGAACAACGTCGCCTACAGCGCGGCCAAGGCCGACCAGGCCCACCAGGTGCGTCTGCTCGCGGCCGAACTCGGCGGCCACGGCATCCGGGTCAACGGCGTCAACCCCGACGGCGTCGTGCGCGGCTCGGGCATCTTCGCGTCGGGATGGGGAGCCAACCGCGCGGCGGTGTACGGGGTGGAGGAGGAGAAACTCGGCGAGTTCTACGCCCAGCGCACCCTGCTGAAGCGGGAGGTGCTCCCCGAGCACGTCGCCAACGCGGTGTTCGCCCTGACCGGCGGCGACCTGTCGCACACCACGGGATTGCACGTGCCCGTGGACGCCGGAGTGGCGGCCGCCTTCCTTCGATGAACCGCGGTGTCAGACCTCGGCAGGTACGGCATAGGCCACGTGCGTGGCCTCAAGCCATTCCCTGTCGATCGGGCGGCCGGTCATCCGCCCGATCAGAGTCAGCGCAGAGGTGAAGCTCTCGGCCGGCTCGACAGGGGGTTCACCGTCAATGTCGAAACGAAGACCGTCCATGTAGGGGACCAGAGCATCAGGCTCGCTGCCGGACCGGTCATCGGTGAAGAGAATGTCGAGGACGGTGAGCAACTCACCGCTTTTCGCATACTTGACTTGAGTCTGGCTGCCGGTGTCCCAGCAGACGGCCAGCGCGCGTCCACCTCGCCGTGACAGCGCGAGCACCGCCTCGTCCTCGGTGACACGGTAGTCGCCGATGACCAGTGTCCAGCCCCCGATCGGACCGGCCAGCATTCCACCTGCCTCGTCGTCGCTTCCGTCAGAGCCCGAACCCCACCCGGCGAAACTGTCCGGCGCGCCGGTGGCCGGATCACCGTTGAGCACGGCGACCGCGTCCTCGACCGAAAGGTTCTCCACCCACGCCGCATAGAACCACTGCATGGACACGTCGCTCGGATCGTAGGAACGCAGTAGTCGGTACAGCTCGTCTGCCGGCATTTGATCGATCCCCTAATCGGACTTGGCGGAAGCCACCCGTCCGGTCCTGGACGGACCGGACGGGTGGATGGTCATGAGGCGGGTGTGCCGACGATGCTCACCCAGAAGCGGTCACCGTTGGGACGTTTGGGTCCGTCTGGAGTGAGTACTCGATATCGCGCGTAGAAGACGGTCAGATACCAGCCGTCGCTCTTGTT
Source organism: Herbidospora sakaeratensis (assembly GCF_001570525.1). GTDB lineage: Bacteria > Actinomycetota > Actinomycetes > Streptosporangiales > Streptosporangiaceae > Herbidospora > Herbidospora sakaeratensis. The sequence goes on along the minus strand of NZ_BBXC01000009.1, from coordinate 16,320 downwards.
GTTGGCGGGATTCACCTGGCGGACGGAGAAGTTCCCGTCTCCCCATCCTGGCCCTTGCCGCACGGAGTTGAAGGGAAACTCGTCACAGTCAGGTTTGATCTTCTCGGCTCGGCAAGCCTTGGTCCGCTCCGACACCTGGACCGACCCCCACGTGCGTCCCTTGGGGTCGTTGGGCCGGGGCTCGTCCTCGTTGATGCGGATCAACGCGGCACGTGTGGCGGCCGTCTTCCCGTCCCAGTTGCCCGGTATGACCTTGGGCCCTGTGGTCTTCTCGGGTTTGGTGGTCTCAGGCTTGTTGAACGCCGTCCAGATGTGCACCCCAACGGGGCCGCGCTTGGGATGCGCCACGTCATTGCGGAAGATGCGGCTCACATCAGGGAAGATGCAGGCGCCGGTGTAGCGCACCCGCTTCTCCTCCGGCCAGTTGCCCGGCGAGCCCGGACCCATTGTCAGGTCGTCACAACGGACGGTCGGCGGAGTCCAGACACCGTTCTGCCGATCATCCTTCATCTTGCCCCAGAGGGGGAAGCTGTTCGGCCCCGTACTGGTGACGACCTCCTTGATGGTCAGCCAGGGGAACACCGTGCACTTCCGGATCTCCTTCGCCGGGCTCACCGACTTGAAGCGGAAGTACTGCATCGAGTTGTTCCAGTTCTTGACCAGAGCCTGCCGATCGCCGTTCACCGTCTTCTGGCAGGTCGACGCGTTGGAGTCCGGTTTGGCCGTCACCGACAGCTGAAGAGGTGAATTGCCGATCCCCGTCAGCTCGTCGAACGTGATCTGGTCCAGCGCGACCCACATCGAAATGTCCTGTGGCGTCATCGGACCCGTCACACCGTCACTGCCCGGGTTGCGGATATCCGTGCCTGACTTCGTTCCGAGATAGGTGTTCATGACGGTGGTCGCCCGAACCTGGAGGTCGAGCCCCTCCGAGCCGTCTGGCAGCTTCAGCCTGACCTTTTTTCTCCCGCCGGTGTCGGGGTCCATGTCGTCGAACCACATGCTGACCCCGAACCAGCGGACGGAGCAGCCGCTGAAAACGGTCGCGTCCGTCCAGATTCCCCAGGTGGCCTCCTTCGGAGCTTTCGTCCGGCAGGTCGCCAGGGTGTAGTGACGGTAGTCGACCTCACGCGGGTTCGGCTCGTCGGCGACGGCCGGCCGATTCGGGACCACGGACTCACCCGCCGGTTTGAGCGCCGGTTTGAGCGCCGCGGCGGCCTCGGTTCCGGCGAGGGGTGCGATCTCGGCCGCAGTGAGCGCCTTCTGATAGACGTGTACGTCATCCAGCGCACCAAGCATGCGGGTGCCCAACGTCAGGGCCCCATCGGCGTGCCATCCCACGAAGCTCACCGGCTCCGACCCAAGCGGTTGACCGTCGAGATACAGCGTCGCGGTGCTGGCCGTGGCGTCATAGACACCGGCCAGGTGAATCCAGGTGTCCACGGGCGGTTCGGCGTCAGACCGGACCCCCTCGGTGGTGGCAGTGGCGCTGTCCGCGCTGGTCAGCGTGAATTCCAGGCCATGCTCCGCGGTGTTGCCCAGGCGGAACGGCGCTTGGTGGGTACCACGCTGCTCGGCGACGAGGTAGTCGCCGTCCTTGTCGCTCCAGCGCACCCAGGCCGCGACGGTGAAACTCTGATCCGTGCGCACGACCGGTCCGGCGGTCTGGGCCAACGGCTCCTCTCCGGGGTCGGTCGCGTCGACCGTGAGCGGCTGCCAGTCCGACCATGCCGACGTGCGTTCGCCGGCGACCGCGCGGGCGCGCCAGCGGATCTTCCAGCCGTCCTCCAGTTCTCCTGCCGGGAGGACGACCTCGGCCGCGCTCCCGGATGCGGCGCCATCGGCGGCGCCCGCCCAGATCTGGCCGTTGCCCTGTCCGGTCACGGCCGGATCGTGCTCCACCTCGAACTCCGCCCGTAACGTGGCGGCGGCCTGATCGCTCACGTGCGCCCGGAGAGCGGGGGTGCGAGAGGAGGTGATGGTGCTGCCGTCGATCTGCTGAGACGGGACGACCTGAAGGGCGCCCACGACAGGTGGCGCCGTGGGCCCCGGCAGGTCGATCGTGATCTGCTGCCACGACGTCCACGCCGAACTCGTCGAAGCCGCAGAGTTGACGGCTCGGGCTCGCCAGCGGATCCGCCAGCCGTCGGCCAACGCCTGCGCCGGGACCGTGACAGCCGCTTGGCTTCCGGAGGCCACGGGGAGCGAACTCCCGGTCCAGATGCGACCGGTTCCCTGGCCGGTCGCAGCCGGATCGTGCTCGACGTCGAACTCGCCGGTCAACTGGCCACCGACGGTGTCGGAGACGGCCACGGCCAATTGCGGGGTGATCGAGCGTGCCACGACGACGCCGTTCACGGTCTCCACCGGGTGGGTCACCGGGTTCGACACAGCCGGTGTGGACGCAGGACCGCTGCCGGTGATGGTCAGCTTCGGCGGGCTCCCGAACTCGTCGGTGTTCTCGGCGGCGGTGTAGACGCGGAAATTGTTGACGTTGCCCTCACCGGGAGATTTGAGCACCAGGCCGTGGTTGCCGGCGCCGGCCGCCCAGTCCTGGGCGATGCCCGTGACGTTCCACTCCATGCTGTCCGGCCAAGTGGCACAGTTCTGGTTCACGCCCTTGGTGTTGGTCGAGGCGTCCTCGGTCGTGAAGGCGGGCTTGTTCACCCAGTGCACGTTCTCCGGGTCCCATGCGCTGGTCAACCGGGCTGCCTGGATGCCGTTGCCGACCACGGCACCGCATCCCTGGGCGTCGATGGTGTTCATCGACAACCGTGCGTCGGTCACCGTCGAGCCGGTCAGATTCGGGACGTCGAACTTCAGATGCGTCCGGAACTTGAAACCGCCGGGAATCGTCCCGGCCATGAGGTACGCCATCGTCGGATCGGCCAGGTTGTCGGCATCGTTGTCCGAAGTGACCTCGACATCGGTGTTCAGCGGCACCGTGACAGTGGGGTCCACCCTGACCGGATATTTGGTCGTCGGGTCGACGAGCCATTGGTGATCCGGCCTGAGCACCAGTTCCGTACGACCGTCCTTGGTGACGACGTCGGTGTGGACCTTGGCATGTCTGGCCCGTGCCGGAAGTCCCCTCGCACTGCCGTCCCACATCACCGGTTGCGGGGCGGAGGCGACCTTCTTTCTGTTCTGCCCCGTGAGCAACAACCGTCCGTCCGCCGCTTCGGTCAAGGTGAGGCCGTCGTTCTGGACTCCGATGCGGAACTCGAGCGGTTTGGCCGGGCGCGTCCGCAGCAGGACGTCATGCCGGAACCCGGTCGGCAGCACGGTCACCACCAGGTCGGCGCCAGGACCGGCGGCGTCGGTGTAAGTGGCGACGCCGCCCTTGACGATGGGTTTCGGTAGCGGGGACGGCCAGGTCAGGCCATACGAGCTCCCCTTAGTGCGCATCGTGACGAACGGCCGGGTCCCTCCGGCGGAGATCTCCACAGACGTGCCCTCCGCGAGGGCCTCGGGCCGCAACGTGCCGCCGTGTTCAGCCAGGGTGGTGTCGATCGGCACCCATGTCCCGTTCACCCGGGTCCGGACCGGACCTGTGGTGACCTCGGTCGTGTACGTCCTTCCGTCGGGCTGGGCGTAGGTGATGCTGCTCGCGGTCGTCTCGTCGGAGACCTCCACGGCCTTACCCTGCTTGGCCGCTGCCTGAGAAGCGGCAGAACGGGCCTGCGCCGGTGAGTTGGAGATCGCGCCGCCGTGCTTTCCGGCGATCCAGGTCGACGTGTCGCCGAGCGTGGCCGGATGCCGGCCGGATGAGTCGACGGCGACCTTCCCGGTGCCCTCGTCGAACGACCAATGGACGCTCCCGGCCTCCTGTGTCTGGAAGGACCACTGATAGGGGGTGACCGGGTTTCCCGACGCGTCGGTTCCCTCCGAGACATCCACCGTGTAGGTGGTGCCGACCGTCAACGGCTCAGTGGGTGCGAAAGTGGACACACGATCGGAGGAATCGCTGGACAGTGCCCCGTCGATCTCCGCGCCCGACTCATCCCTCACCGTGAACGTCGGCTCCCACACGGGCTCGTCGAAGGTGGCCTTGATGAGAGTGTCCACCCGGACATTCCGCGCGTCGGCGGCGGGATCAGTGCTGATGACAGTGGGTGGGATCGATTCCGGCGGGCCGCCTTCCTCGATGGTCTCTCCGTCCCAGGACTCTTCGCCTGACTCACCGGTCAACGGCTCCAACTCCTCCGGCGAGATCTCCACCGGGTGGTTGGGCTGAGAGATGAGAGCCTGCTCGTCCGCGTCGGTCATGGCCGGGAGGTCCGGGATCCCGCCGGGTGTGTCCACCCGCATCGCCAGAGCTTCCTCATACGTCGGCTGGGTCGTCCTTCTCGGCCCCTCATAGGAGTAGACGATCACCTCGGGAGGCGGCGCGGGCACATATTCGATCATCAGTGTCGGTGCGTGCCGGTAACCCGGGTAAGGGTCGCCGCTGTGTTCGCCGGCGTAGTACTGACGCCAGTTGATCGCCGCCGTCTCACTTGCGGCCCGCAGCATCAGCCCGTGGTTGGGCTCGTCCCCTTCGATCCAAGCCCGAGCCATGCCGCTCACCCGGTACCACAGCGCTTCGTCCTTCGCGCACCAGGAACCGGTGGCGTCGTAGTTGTACCCGGCCCTGTTCAGTCCCTCGGTTCCCCCGATGGTTGAGGGTTGGTTGTACCAATTGAGGCTGGTAGGAGTCCACGAGGAGCCCAGCCGGGCGGCCGTGATGCCCGCCCCCAGCGGGTCTCCGCACAACGCTCCGTTGGGGCCGCCGGACTTGTAGTTCCAGATGATCAGATCGGCCTCGACGACGTCCGCACCGATCAGTTCCGGGGCGTCGGTGTCGTACTTCAGGTAGACGCGCGCGATATCCGCGCTGGTCGAGGTGGTACCCGCCCGCAGCCACGCGGCGGCGGCATTGTTGTTGTAGGGATCGTTCCTGCTGACCCAGGCGTCGGCGGGTTCACCACCGCCGAACCACTCGGAGGCGGCCGCGATCGTCACCGGATAGGTGACCGCCGGGTCGGACAGGAATTCCTGATCAGGAGTGAACACCAGTTCCGAGGTCGTGCCAGTCGTTTCGACGCGCGCGTCCACTCGGGCGGTCCGCCCCTGGTCCGGGGACGCCTCGACCTTCGCGTCTGTCGCGGTCAGAACGATCGGCGCAGCCTTCGCCGCACCACTTGCGTCCGTCAACTGCGGCAGGCCTTGAGCCGTCTTGCCGAATTTGCTTCCCTTGGGCAGCGTGAGCGGCAGCCGTACGGTCACCGGCCCTGTCGGCGCGCGCCGGAAGACCACCTGTGCGACGAAGCCGTCGGACTGAGCCGTCACGACCAGATCCGCTCCTGGCGCCACCGCGTCGGCGTAGGTGACGGTGTTGCCGGACACCTCCGGTTCCGGCAGCGCGCGAGTGACGCCCAGGCCGGTCGCGCTCTCCTTTCCGGCGGCCGACACGAGCTGGCGGGCGCCGCGCTTCCCAAAGGAGAGCGGAGTCTTGACCCGCGCCGCCTGCAGGATCCCGCCGCGGTTCACGATGCGCGTGTCGACAGGTTCCCATGTGTTGCTCACCGCGTTCTTGAGTTGAACCGGCCGGGTGTACAACTCGGCCCGCAGGTGTTCGCCATCCGGGTCTGCCCACACCTTCATGGTCTCGGTGAACCGGGAGGGCACTTCCACCGGCTTACCGGTCTTCGCGGCCGTCTCCCACGCGCTCTTGAGCGCAGGCTGCGATGGGGCGGTTGATCGGCTCGTCGATGTGGAGGACGGGGTGGTCTGGGCGCTCACGGGAGCACACATGAGCGAGAGCGTCAGCGCGAGCACCAGCGACGTGGCGATGTGACGGCGCACTCGTCTGGACGTGCATCGGCGTGTGTTCACTTACCACCTTTCGAATAAGTGTACTAAAACCACACCGATCGTCACACGGAGAAGAGATGAAAGTAAAGATCGTCTTCAGTATCGGGAACGCGCTCCTCCGTATATAGACGCAGGTCACGAATCTGTGGTGCGCGGAGACGGCGCGGGAGACCGCCACGACGGAGCTGGCAGTCGGATCAAGGCTCAGGTGCCGAGCGCGATCACCTGACCACCCGCTACGTCACGGGGGTGGCCGGCCCACCCCCGTGACGGCCGGAGGCTACGTCGAGGTCGCGATGCCCGACTCGAAGTAGTCGATGCCCGCCTTCCCGGTGGTGACGATGCGGACCGTGTGCGGGCCCGCCGCCAGGCGGGCGGAGGTCCAGGCGACCCGGTAGGTGTTGCTGCCGTCGCCGACCTGGGTCGAGACCGTCGCCACCTGGGTGCCGTCAACGAAGACGGTGAAGCCGCTCTGGCTGCCGTCGAACTTGGCGCCGATCCGCGCGTACTCGCCGGTGAAGGTGTACGCCATCGTCGCGCCCGACGTGTTCACGAAGGTCTCGGTGCCCTGGTACGCCGCGCTGCTGTCCCATCGCGCCCACGAGCCGGTCTTGACGATCGAGGAGCTCTCCCCGTCTGTCTTCGTGGTCCAGGCCGGGACGTCGTAGGTCGACCTGGCGGGGTCCGGCCCCAGCCAGGCCACCGCCGACAGGACGTCGAGCGTGGCCGGGTCCGACACGCTGACCGTGGCGTACCGGCCGGTGACGGAGTTCGGCATCGGGAGGGTGAGGTTGACGGTGACCCGGTCACCGGCCGGGACCGAGACCTGGCTCACCCTGCTGTCGAGCACGGCGCCCTGGTTGTCGTACAGGGTGATGCCGGCCCGCACGCCGCGCGCGGCGGTTCCGGTGTTGGCCACCGTGACGCCCGCCCGGTAGGGCGTGCCCGCCTGCAACTGGTCGGTCAGGGCCGCGAACGTGGTCTCCAGCCGCGATCCCGCCTTGCTGAGATCACGTACGGCGCCGATGAGGCGGACGTCGGCCCAGTCGATGGAGTCGTTGGCGGCCGATCCGTTGGCGTCGGTGACCAGCCGGATCCGGGCCGCGCCGCTGATCGAGAGATCGAACGGCTCCCTCAGGACGGTCGCCGCCGACATGCGCTTGGTGTAGATGAGCTGGTCGTCGGCGTAGACCAGGAAGGTGGCGTCTCCGCCGGTCACCTCGTCGTCGAGACCGGCCACGCCGACGATCCGGGCGTACCGGCCCGAGGTGGCGAAGGTGACCGAGCTGGCGCTCTGAAGCCCGATGCCCTTGTCGTAGGCGACACCGCCGAGGGTGAGCCTGCGGCCGGTGCTCGTCTGGTCCTTGCCCTTGGCTCCCGAGCTGGTCGTCACGCCGCCGGAGAAGTCGACGACGTCGGACAGGTAGGCGCCGTCGGCGGCATAGCGGGGAGTGATCGCCAGATTGCCGAGGACGGTCAGCTCGCCCACCGCCGCGCGCTGGCCGGAGGTGAGGTCGGGGAAGGAGACGCGGACGTACTCGGCGTACACGCCGTCGAGGGAGTCCTCGACCGGGCGGGCGGCGACCGTGCCGGCGGTGTGGCGGACCACGTCGGTCCACGTGCCGCCCGCGTTCCGCACCGCGACGGTGTACGGCAGGGGTCCGTCGGGGAAGTCGACCCTGACCTTGTAGAGGTGGCGCGCCTGTTCCAGGAACACGGTGACGCTCTGGTTCGCGCCGGTCGTTCCGGCGGCCCACCAGGTCGACGGGTCTCCGTCGGCCGCGAACGCCTTGCCGCGCCCGCTCTGCTCCGAGGTCGCGTCCATCGGGTGCGCGACCGCCTGGTTGTCGGTCGGGTACGCGACGGGCGGGGTCACCGTCGTGATCTGTTCCCCCCACCGGCTGGAGTCCCCGAAGTACGGGGGTTCGCTCTCCGGCCCGGCGCCGGCCGTGTCGGCGGTGGTGATCTGCAGGGTCGCGTCGGGGAGCCCGGACGAGCTCGCGGTGATGGTGGTCGTGCCGGCGTAGTAGGAGCGGAACTCGATCGCGGCCCTGCCGTCGAACATCTGCCGGCCGGGCACGAAGGTGTAGGTCTTGCCGCCGGGGAACCCGCCGGGGCCGCTGGTGACGGTGAGCTTGACCTGCCTCGTCTGGTTCACCCACTGGTTGGCGGCGTTGAGCATCGTCACCACCAGCTGGGTGTCTCCGGAGCCGTCGTTGGCGATCGTCGTGCCGCCGTATTTGGAGACGGCGAGGGACATCTTCGTGGCCGTTCCGGACACCGACTGCTCCCGGGCGACCGCCCTGGCGTCGTTCACCCGCGTCAGGCCGGTCCACAGGGACTTGTTGGCCCGGTACCAGTACCACTGCGCCTTGGGGAGCCGGTAGTAGTCGATCATGCCCATGCGGGCCAGGCTCGCCCCGAAGACCGTGCCGTGGTCGAAGCCGGCCCAGATGGCCAGGCCCGCGCTGCCCGTCGTCAGCTTGAACCGTGAGGTGTCGGCCGGATCGGCGATGTCGCCGAAGGTCGGCGCGTACAGACCCGGCCGGTCGGAGGTGTGGGACCCGTACTCGCTGACGATGTTGGGCATCCACGTGTTGGTCATCTTGCCGCCGTCGCCGTTGTAGCCGGCGATGTCGGCGATCGACAGCTGGTCGAAGGACTGGCGCTGCACGCCGCCCATCGCCGCCTTGCGGGTCGGGTCGAGCAGGTGGGCGTGGTCGCGCATCCTGCTCACCAGCGCTTTGGCCTTCGCCATCGTGCCGGACGCGGTGAAGAACGCCTCGTTGCCCATCGACCAGTTGATGATCGACGGACGGTTGCGCTCCATGCGGATCATGGCGCCCAGATGGTCGAGCGCGCTCTGCTCGAAGGCGGCCTGGTCGGAGGAGTTCTGCGGGTAGCCGTCCTTCAGGTAGTCGGTCGAGCTGCCGACCGGGGCGCCCTCGCGGCCGGCGGTGGCGGTGTGCCAGTAGTCGCTCTCGGCCCACATCATGACGCCGAGCTCGTCGGTCGCCTGGGAGTAGGCCGGGTCGTGCGGGTAGTGCGAACCGCGGATGAAGTTCATCCCGGCCTCGCGGATCATCTCCACGTCGCGGCGCAGCCCGGCGTTGGTCACCGCGTTGCCCCAGCCGCCGTGGTCCTGGTGGGCGTTGGCGCCGACGAGAAGGGTCTTGCGGCCGTTGAGATAGAAGCCGTCTGCCTTCCACTGGGCGCTGCGGAAGCCGAAGACGGTCTGGTAGTCGTCGACCTGCGCGCCGTCCACGATCACGGAGGTCGTCACGGTGTAGAGCGCGGGGTTGTCCGGCGCCCACAGGTCGAGGTTCTGCACCATCGCGCCCGTGTCGCCGAGACCGCCGCTGAGCGCGTCGATCGTCGCGGTCTGGCCAGCTGCCAGGGTCCGCGTGGACGAGGTGAACGTGGCGAGCGCGGTGGTGGCGCCCTTCCTGGTCACGACGTGCCGGACCATGACGTTCGAGGAGGTGGTCCGGTCGTTGCGGACCTCGGTCTGGACCCGGACGTTGGACCGCCTCGCGTCGAGGTTGGCCTGCAACGCCGTGGTGCCCGGATACTGGCTGAGATCGATGTTCCGGTAGTAGGCCGCGTTGCTCGTGTCCCAGACGGGGTTGGTCAGGGCCGGCGTCGTGACGAACGTGCCGTACCACGTGACGTGCACCTTGTCGGTGACGTTGAGGAACACGTCGCGGTAGAGCCCGCCCATGAACTGGTGGTCACCGGTCCGGGGCGCCAGATCGGCCTTCCACCCGTTGTCGACACGGACGGCGACGAGGTTCGAGCCGGGCCTCAGCAGCCTGCCGATGTCGAAGGTGAAACCGGTGAAACCGCCGCGGTGCGTCCCGGCCTTCGTCCCGTTCACCCACACGTCGGCGACGTTGGCCGCGCCCTCGAACTCGATCTCGACGGTCTTCTGGCTCCATTCCGCCGGGACGTCGAAGGTCTTGCGGTACCAGCCCGGTCCGACGTGGAAGGAGTCGCCTCCGGCGGACCCGCCGACGTCGTATGGGGCGTCGAAGTTGTGCGGCAGCCCCACCGCGACCCACGACGCGTCGTTGAAGCCGACGTTCGACGCGCCGGTGACGTCCTTGCGGAGGAACTTCCAGCCGCGGTTGAAGTTCAGGTGACTGCGCGTCTCCGCGGCCGTCGCGCTCGGAGCCGCGACCGTGAGCGCGACCAGGGAGATCAACGTACTGATGAACAGCGACAGACTCAGCGCCGTCGCCATCGTCCTGCGGGCCTTCATCAAGCCTCCACGAGGTGTGGTGATCAGACGCTGGTGATCGTCCATTCGAGGTTGGGGCTGGAGACCGGCGTCCACAACTTCACCGACGAACCGACCGTGGTGTCTCCGCCGCTGTCGAGCGCGAGCCCGTTGCCGCGGTTGATGATCTGGTAGCGCCCGTTGCTCAGGCTGCTGAGCCGCCACTGCTGGTTGTTGCCGCCGTTCCACGCGGCCTGCCGGCAGAAGGTGCCGCTGGCGGCGCCCCAGCTGTCGATGACCATGCCGTTGGTCCGGTTGACGATGCGGAACCAGCCGCTGCCCAGGTCGACGAGCTGCCACTGCAGGTTGGCAGAGCCGTCGGAGGTCCACTGCTTGAGCACCGATCCGGAGGCGACGTTGCCGCCGCTGTCGAGGACCAGGCCGGTGGCCGCGTTGCCGATCCGCACCCAGCCGGTCGGCGTGGGGCCCGCGCCCAGCGGGGGGATCGAGCCCGAGAACGTGAGCTTGACGACATACGCGGGCGCGGAGAACGGCGCCGACGAGGAGGGCAGCGTGATGTGCAGGCCGCCGCCGTCCTGGGTGCGGGTGGGCAGGTTGACGTAGGAGCCCGCGTTCGAGCCGAGGAGCTGGACGGAGGTGAGCGAGCCCAGGTTGATGCGGTTGGAGCCGAGCGTCGTGATGTGCAGCTGGCCGCCGGGCCAGCCGAGCACGGTGGCGTACAGGACGCGGTTGTCCTTGCTGCGGGTGAACCGGATGTCGGCGCTCGTCCCCTCCCGCGGCGCCTGGAAGGTGCCGCCGCCCATCTGGGTCGGCCCTTCGCCGAAGGCCGTCCAGGCGCGGGTGGAGTAGATGGATTCGCCGAAGCGGCGCAGGTAGTCGCCGATGTTCAGCAGCAGCGTGCGCTGCGCGGAGGGAATGGCGCCGTCGGCCATGGGCGCGATGTTGAGCAGCATGTTCCCGTTCTTGCTGACCCGGTCGATCAGCGCGTGGAGCACCGCCCTGAAGGCGTAGTAGCCCAGGCCGTTGGTGTAGCTCCAGCTGGAGCTGGAGACGCTGTCGTCGGTCAGCCAGTAAGGGGTCTGGATGCCGGCGGGGCCGCCGCGTTCGAAGTCGAAGACCTCGCCGCGCGTGTTGAACCCGTCCTTGTACGTCGCGACGACGTCGCGGTTCCAGGCGACCGCGCGGTTGTAGTAGTAGGACAGGAAGTTCAGCCGGTGCGACTCGGCGATGCGGCTGAGGTCGAAGTCCTGCCAGATGACGTCGGGTTGGTAGCCGTCGATGATCTCCTTGAGCTTGTTGTGCCAGAGCACCTCTTCGGTGGCGCGGTCGAGCTGGCCGTAGAGCTTGCGCAGCGAGGCGGTCGACTGCTGGGGCGCCCACTGGTAGAAGCCGGTGAAGTTGAAGGCGTGGTGCATCGCGACCAGGAGCTTCATCCCCCTGGCCCTGATGGCGTCGGCGTGCAGCCGCAGCAGGTCGAGGCGGGGGCCGGTGGCGACGGAGTTCCACTCGTTGACGCTGCTGTTCCACATCGAGTAGCCGTCGTGGTGCTCGGCCACCGGGCCGGCGAACTTCGCGCCGGCGTCCACGAACAACTGCGCCCACTCGTCGGGGTCGAAGTTGCCCCCGGCCGAACGCAGCCGGGGCGCGAACTGCACCCAGTTGCCGGCCCTGTCCCGGGCTCCGTTGATGAAGTTGTGGTACGGCCAGGCCGCCGGGTCGCCGTAGGTGTTGCGGTGGTGGTTGTTCTCGCCGGAGCCGTTGTTGTACATGTTGCGCGGATACCACTCATTGGCGAAGGCCGGGACGCTGAAGACGCCCCAGTGGTAGTAGATGCCGAACTTGGCGTCCTGGAACCATTCGGCGGCGGGCGGGTGCTGGTCCACCGACGCCCAGGTCGGCGAGTAACTCTGCGGGCCTTCGGTGGCCCAGGCGGGGCCGGCCTTGAGCAGGGTCGCCGCCGTGGTGGCAACGGCGGCGGCCAGAACGCTCCGGCGGCTTAAGTGATACGGGGAATCGGACATCGAATGTCCTTTCAGGCCTGATGAGTGCCGGTCCAGTCAGGCTACAAACATGGGATTAATCACGCAATGGTCGCGGTGAATAACAGACTTATCGGGATGATCAACCCGCAATACGGAACTAGACATGGGATTGATGTCTGATCTGAGAATGGGCAACGCCGAAAACCGCCCACGCGGCACAGGCGCGGGCGGTACGGGTGGACGGTCTTGAGTTATGCGGTCGACACGGCGGCGCCGGTCCGCCAGCTGCTCCACCCGCGGCACAACACGTACGCGATGAGGGTGGTGACGGTGACGGCGAGGTCGATGAACGCCGTCCGGGGCGCGTCGGGCAGGTGCCACATGACGAAGCTGTAGATCGTGATCCCTCCCTTCTGGAAGAGCAGCAGTTCCCATAACCCCCACTGGCGGCGCGGCGCGACGGCGAGGATCGCCCAGATGCCGGCGAAGACGATGTAGGCGAGCGTCCGCCAGGCCTCGGTGATGACTCGCTCGTCGGCGACCTCGGCGGTGATGAACAGCCCGCCCGCGAACGCGCCGAGCGTGGCGACCGCGTTGACGGCCATGAGGACACGTCCAGTGCGGTCGGCCCAGGGGGCGGGGTCTTGTCCGATGGCCATGAGAGCTCCTTGTGTGTGACGCCGAATAATTTTCGTTACGACCATTAACTGTAGTGTCTGATCGTAGCGAACGTAAAGTGGCTACACTGAGCACATGTCCGTGACCGAGAACCCGAGCCGACGCGAGCGGGTGCGGCAGCAGACGATCAGGGAGATCAAGGAGCGCTCCTTCGAACTCCTCGACGCCGGCGGCGTCACCGACGTCTCGATCGCCTCGGTCGGCAAAGCCATGGGCATGAGCGCCCCCGCGCTCTACCGCTACTTCCCCTCACGCGAGGCCCTGCTGGAAGCGCTGGTCGTCGACGCCTACGCCGACCTCGGCTCCTCCACGGCGGCCGCCGCCCACACCGAGCCGCCCCTCGACGCCCCGGCCCGGATCGCCCGCATCGCCCAGGCGTGGCGGCGATGGGCCCTCACCCATCCCCGTCGCTACGCGATGCTCTTCTCCGACCGCTCGGCCTCCGCGCAGGACACCCCCGAGGGCGTCGCGGGGGTCAACCAGGGCATGTTGCACCTGCTCGCCGCCCTCCAGGAGATCGCCGAATCGACCCCGCACACCGCGACCCCGCTCGACGAGCCGCTGGTGAGATGGGGTCAGGCCATCGGCGCGCCTCCCGGCATGAGCCCGCTGGCCCTGCGCCTCGGCGTGCTCTGCTGGTCCCGCCTCCACGGGCTGGTCTCCCTGGAGATCTCCGGCGCCTTCGCCGCCATGGAGCTGGACGCCGCCCAGCTCGCCGCCACCGAGATCGAGACCGTGATCGAGACGGCACGTCACGCCTGTCCCACCCACTGACGCTGACGTCCCAGACCCTCGATCTCCACCTCGACCACGTCCCCCGCGCGCAGGTAGGCCTGGGCGCCCCGGCCCATGGCCACCCCGGCCGGCGTGCCGGTGTTCACCACGTCGCCCGGTTCCAGCACTATGAACTGGCTGAGATACCAGATGACGTGGTGGACGCCGAAGATCTGGTCCTTGGTGCTGCCGTTCTGGCGCAGTTGCCCGTTGACCCACAGACGCAGGTCGAGCGACTGGGGGTCGCCCACCTCGTCGGGCGTGACCAGCCACGGCCCCAGCGGGTTGAAGGTCTCGCACGACTTGCCCTTGTCCCACTGGCCGCCGCGCTCGTTCTGGAACTCCCGCTCGGAGACGTCGTTGGAGATCGTGTATCCCGCGATGACGTCCCCCGCGTCGGCCGGCGAGCCGAGGTAGCGGGCCGTCCTTCCGATGACGACCGCCAGCTCCACTTCGTAGTCGGTCTTCACGCTGCCGCGCGGCACCAGCACCTCGTCGTTCGGGCCGACCACCGTGTTGGACGCCTTCATGAAGACGACCGGCTCCGGCGGGATGGGCGCCCCGGTCTCCAAGGCGTGGTCGGAGTAGTTCAGCCCGATGCACACGACCTTTCCCGGGCGCGCCACGGGGGCGCCGATGCGCTCACGGGGCGCCGCGCCGGGGAGGCGGTCGTCCGCGAGCGCGGCGCGCACCCGCTCGATCCCGCCTGCGGCGAAGAAGGCGCCGTCGATGTCCGCCGTCAGCGGCGACAGGTCGAACGCCTGCCCTTCATGGTTGACGACACACGGACGTTCACGGCCCGCAGCGCCCACACGGCAGAACCTCACGGTGTGGTTCCTCTCATGATGATCCTTTCGAGCCCGCGGGCCCACGAAGCGCTTCGTGGGCCCGCGGCGGAGCTGTCACTGGAAGGAGGCGTCGTCGATGGAGAAGCCGTCGGTGCCGGCGGTGGTCTCGACGTAGAAGGAGGCGTTGGTGAGCGTGCCGGTCCACGAGACCGTCGTGGTGCCGGTCAACCGGGTCCAGCCGCCGGTGTTGACCGCCTGGGCCGGAGTGAGCTGGAGGTAACTGGTGGTGCCGTTCGCGGTGAGCGCCAGCGTCGCCTTCGCGCTCGGGGTGCCGCTCTGCGAGCGCACCCAGACGCTCGTGGTGTAGCTCCTGCCGTTGGTGAGCTGGGCGGTCACGTTCTGGTTGGGGCCCTGCCAGGCGGCGGTCCGGCCGGAGACGAGCAACGACCGGCTGCCCGCGTACGCAGGGGTGGCCGACGACAGAGTGCCGCCGGAGGCGGTCCAGCCAGTGGTGCCGTTCTCCATCGAGCCGTTGGTCAGCAGGTTGCCACCGCCGCCACCGCCGAACTGGGTGAAGAAGCGCCAGGTCTCGGCGGGCAACCACGTGCGGGAGCCGCTGTCGCCGGTCGCCCCGTCCTGCGGGGCCGCGATGTGGCCCTCGTCGAAGGCGGCCCACGTGACGGGACGGCCCGACGCGCAGCCGGAATAGGTGATGGTGCGGTGGGTCAGGCTGCCCTGGGCGGGCTCGGGCGGGTTCTGCGCGGTGCAGCCGTTGTTGCGCACGAACTGGTCACGCATCGAGCGTCCACCCGAGATGTTCAGGACGCCGTCGCGCAGGCCGTGCGCGGCGAAGTAGGCGATCGGCTGGGTGCCGCCGGCGCATCCGCTGAGCCGCCCGCCGGAGTAGACGGCGACCGCCCGGAAGACGTCCGGCCGGGAGCAGGCCAGGGAGAAGCTCATCGCGCCGCCGTAGCTGAAGCCGAGGGCGAAGCGTTGCGTGGTCTCCACGCACAGGTCGCCCTCGATGCGGCGGAGCATGTCGTCGACGAAGGTCACGTCCTCGCCGCCCGCGTTGGCCCAGCCGTTGCCGATGCCCTGGGGCGCGACGAAGATCGTGCTCTCGCCGACCAGGCGCTGGAGACCGTAGTAGGACCAGACGTCCCGCTGGACGGTCTGGCCGGTGGCGACGTCGGTGGAGGTGCCGCCCCGCCAGTGGAATCCGAACACCAGCCGGTAAGGCCGCCGGTTGTCGTAGCCGCTGGGGATGCGGACGATGAAGCTGCGGGTCTTGCCGCCGCTCTGGATGGTGTTGTTCCCGTTGGCGAGAGTCGGGGTCCGCCCGCACCCCGCCGTGGCCGCCGCGGTGGCGGCGGTCGGAGTGAGCACGGCGGCGAGGGACACCAGGGATGCGACCGTGATCGCGGTCAGCAGTGTTCTGCGTAAGGACATGTCACCGGTCCTGTCACTGGAAGGAGGCGTCGTCGACGTAGAGCCCGTCGGTGCCGGCGGTGGTCTCGACGTAGAAGGAGGCGTTGGTGAGCGTGCCGGTCCACGAGACCGTCGTGGTGCCGGTCAACCGGGTCCAGCCGCCGGTGTTGACCGCCTGGGCGGGGGTCAGCTGGAGATAGCTGGTCGTGCCGTTGGCGGTGAGCGCCAGGGTGGCCTTCGCGCTCGGGGTGCCGCTCTGCGAGCGCACCCAGACGCTCGTGGTGTAACTCCTGCCGTTGGTGAGCTGGGCGGTCACGTTCTGGTTGGGGCCCTGCCAGGAGGCGGTACGACCGGAGACGAGCAGCGACCGGCTGCCCGCGTACGCGGGGGTGGCGGAGGTCAGGGTGCCGCCGGAGGCGGTCCAGCCGGTGGTGCCGTTCTCCATCGAGCCGTTGGTCAGCACTTCGGTGGTGCCGCCGCCGCCGGTGAACTGCCACCAGTTGAGGTTGAACAGGTTGCCGCTGTTGCCGGCGAAGCGCAGGAACAGGTCACGGGTGCCGGTCGCGCCGGAGAC
>NZ_BBXC01000008.1:783246-941418 GCF_001570525.1 Herbidospora sakaeratensis | reverse complement strand
ACGTTATTCGCAAACCTGCCCTGGGGTAGTTTGTGCGGGGGTGTCTTTCTCTGCCCGGCCCTTGCGGCCGGGCTTTCGTCGTTTCTCTACCGAAGGCGTTTCATGGGGTGAGCCCAGCCGTTTGGCTGGGCTCTCGTCGTTTCCAGGGCGCGTGCAAGCTGCCTGCACGCCATCGGGTGTCGGCCTGGCGTCAGCCGGGGGGTGGCTTTCGCCGTTTGCGGGTGTTGTTCTGGCCCAGCCGCGCGGCTGGGCTTTGGTCGTTTCCGGGCAGGTCCGCATCACCTGCGGAGACTTGTTAGGCATTCCTGGCGAGCGGGTGGCCTTCGGCGTTTCACGAGTTATTCGCGGCCCGCATCGGTGCTGGTGTCGGGTTTCGCGCGGGTGTTTTCTGCCCGGCCATGCAGCCGGGCTTTCGTTGTTTCTGGGGCCATGCTGGGCCCTGGCCTGCCGGGGCCGGAGCGTCAGAACAGGCGGTCGGTGGGGATGTCGAGGTTGTCGAGCAGGTGGCCGGTGAAATAGACGGTGCCTAGGGCCAGCACCTTCTCTCCCAGGGCCTCGATGTAGCGGGCGTCCACCTGGGCGATGGTGGTCACATCCCAGTCGGCAGGCAGGGGCCGGGTGAAGTTCAGGTGGGTCTCCGGCAGGCGCACGAAGGTCACCGGCAGGCCCTTGAGGGCCTCGATGGCCCCCTCCAGGTCCTTGTGGTCCGGGAGGCACAGCAGGACGCGGTCGAGGTGTCCCCATTCGGTCAGGGCCCGGTCCACCGACATCGTCACGCCGGCGCCGGTGATCGGGGAGTCGATGGTCAGGTGTGTTGTTCCGATGTCGTGGTGGGAGAAGCGGGCCGGGAGGCGTACCGAAACGGTGGTTGGCTCTTTGCCTGTGAGGTGGACGGCGGCCGATCGGCCCAGGAGGGTGTTTCTGGTCCAGGGCGTCGCCTCGGGGGTGATCTCGTGGAGGCGGTCTCCGGCCCGTGCTCGCAGTTCGGTGCGGACCTCCGGGGTTTGTGGGAGGGTCACGGCCCATTTGGTGTCCGGGGTGATGACGCCGGCCTTCTCTCTGGCGATCTCGGCCACGGTGTCCCCGAGGATGCCGACGTGTTCGGCGAAGATCTCGGTGACGGCCACCACCTCGGCGGGGAACAGCGACACCTCGTCAGAAGCGCCGCCCATCCCGGCCTCCAGCACGAGGTAGTCGGCCGCCACGTCGTGGGCGTGCAGGGCCCCCGCGAGGGTGAACAGGCCCGCGGGGGAGAGGTATCCGTCGGAGGGCGGCAGAGCCACGGAGGCCAGGCGGGCGCCCAGGGCGGCCAGCTCCTCATCGGTGATCGAGACGCCGTCGACGCGGATGCGGTCGCGGTTGCCGCGGAGCCCGGGGCTGGTCACCGTGACCACGCGGGCGCCGGTCGAGGCCAGGTGGGCCGACGCGTAGGTCGCCGTGGTGCCCTTGCCCTTGCTGCCGACGACGGTCAGCACCGGTACGGCGGCCACCGCGCCCACGGCCTCGGCGAGACGGCGGGCGCGGGTCAGGTCCCGGCGCGAACCGGGGGCGCGGGCGGTCCATTCTGCGAAGAAGGCCTCGTCGGAGCTCATTCCCGACAGCTTATTGAACGGGCCTAAGCTGGGCGGGTGACGATCCACGCAGTTGAGGCCGCGATCCGTGCCCGCGGTGTCGAATGGGACATCGATCCGACCCTCGACCGGATGGCTGGGCTCGTCGATCTGCTGGGGAATCCGCAGGCGGCCTACCCGATCATCCACATCGCCGGCACCAACGGGAAGTCGAGCACGGCGCGGATGGTGGAGGCGCTGCTCAGGGAGCGGAACCTGCGGGTGGGGCGGTACACCTCGCCCGAGTTCGCCAGCATGCGCGACCGGATCTCGATCGACGGCGAGCCGATCTCCGAGGAGCGGTTCGTCGAGGTCTACGAGGAACTGGAGCCCTACTTCGGCATCGTCGACGAGAAGTTCGGGCGGCTGAGCTTCTTCGAGGTGCTCACCGCGATGGCGTTCGCGGCCTTCGCCGACGCGCCGGTCGACGTCGCGGTCGTCGAGACCGGCATGGGCGGCACCTGGGACGCCACCAACGTCGCCGACGGTCTCGTCGCGGTGATCACGCCGGTCTCGCTCGACCACACCGAATACCTCGGGCCCGACGTCGAGACGATCGCCGGGGAGAAGGCCGGCATCATCAAGCCCGGTTCGACCGTGATCCTCGCGCAGCAGCAGCTGCCGGCGGCCGAGGTGATCGTGCGGCGAGCCGTCGAGGTCGGGGCCACCGTTGCGCGTGAGGGCATCGAGTTCGGGGTGCTCGGGCGCGAGCTGGCGATGGGTGGTCAACTGCTGCATCTGCGCGGGTTGAACGCCACCTACGAAGAGGTGCTGCTGAAGCTCTACGGCGGCCACCAGGCCGGCAACGCGGCGACCGCGCTGGCGGCCGTCGAGGCGCTCTCCACGGCGGCCGAGCCGCTCGGCGAGGAGCTGGTCAGGCAGGCGTTCGCGCAGGTGACCAGCCCGGGGCGGCTCGAGGTCGTGCGGCGCGGGCCGACGGTGCTGGTCGACGCCTCCCACAACCCCGGGGGCATGGAGGCGACCGTCGACGCGATCGGGGAGTCGTTCGGCTTCACCCGGTTGATCGCGGTGCTGGCCGTCATGGCCGACAAGGACGTCGAGACGATGCTGGAGCTGCTGGAGCCCGTCGTCGAGGAGGTCGTGGTCACCCGCAACTCCTCGCCGCGCTCCATGGAGGTCGACGACCTGGCCGATCGGGCCAGGGGCGTGTTCGGGCCCGACCGGGTGCACGAGTCGGCCCGGCTCGACGACGCCATCGACGTGGCCGTCGGGCTGGCCGACGAGGGCGACGAGTATGGTTCGGGGGTGCTCATCACCGGCTCGGTGGTGACCGCCGGTGACGCCCGAATCCTGTTGAAGGCCGGATGATGAACTTCGAAGTTACGCCGGGAATGCGGCGGCTGGGTGCCTCGGTGCTCGGCATGGAGGCGATCGTCGTCGCGCTGATGACCCCTGTGGCGATCATGGTCGGCAAGGTCGATCCGCCGATCGCCGTCGGGGTGGGCTGCGGGCTCGCCGTCCTGTGCGTCGTCGCCGCCGGGCTGCTCAAGAAGCAGATCGGGTACGTCCTGGGCAGCGCCGTCCAGGTGCTCGCGATCGCCTCGGGATTCATGGTGTCGACCATGTTCTTCCTCGGGGTGATCTTCGGGGCGCTGTGGGTGACCGCGATTCTCGTCGCTCGCCGTGTCGAAGGGGCGACGAAGCGCTAAAGTCGGTCGCCATGGCCGTCCCCCCATTTCAGCCAGCCGTGCCCCAGCGGGTCCGGGCGCTCGCCGTAGACGCGGTGCGTCTGGCCCGGCGGCCGATCGTGACCGACGCCGTCGTCGGCCTGCTGATCGCCGTGGCCCTGCCGCTGGCGATCGTGTCGATCCCCAACACGATCTCGCAGGTGGCGGCGCTGCTGCCGCCCGGCGTCTCCCAGATCGACATGATGCGGGCCCACGGCCTGGCGCTGCCGGTGATGCTCCTGACGGTGCCGCTGGCGGCGGTCGCGGTGCGGCGGTTCAAGGCGGCTCCCGTGCTGGTCCTGGGGCTGGCGATGCTGGCCGCCGCCGACGCGGGCGGGGGCTACGCCGACGGGCCCATGCTGGTGGGCCTGCTGCGGGTGGTCCACGGCGTCGGGGCCGGGCTGCTGATCCCGGCGACGCTGGTCGCGGCCGGGGAGCGGCGGGCCCGGCGCGGGCTGCTGGCCCTGTGGGCCGGGATGCTGGCGGTCTCGCTGGTCACCGCTCAGGCGCTGGCGTTGTGGCCGATCGACAACGTGCGGTCGTGGGCCGTCACGCTGCAGCCGTTCCCGCTGCTGACGGGGGTGGCGCTCACCCTGGCGGCCGTCTATCTGGTGTTGTGGCGGCTGGCCTGGGAGACCACGGCCGCGGCGACCGACCGGCTGCTGATCTCCACGCCGCCCGGTTCGGCGGAACGGTCCCGGCTGCTGATGGCGGCGGTCCCCTCGGCGGGCATCGCGGTGCTCGCGGTCGGCACCACCTACGACTGGCCCTCGGGCCTGGTGGTCGCGGTGGCCGGTCTGGCGCTCGTGGCGATGCTCGGGCTGGCCGTCTCCGCCGCCACGCCGGGGGCGCGCACCCTCGGCTTCACGTGCGTGGCCGTCGGGCTGGTCGTGTTGCCGACGGCCGCCCAGGTGACCTATGTCGAGATGCCGTGGCTCGGCGGTCCGGGGCTCGACGCGATGGCCTGGCCGCTCGTGGTCGCGGTGATCGGCTCCCTCGGGGCCGCCGCGGTGGCCGGGCGGGCGGCCGAGGAGAAGAGCGCCAAGCTGGTGGGGGCCGGGCTGGTCGTGCTGGTCGTGGGCCTGTGCGCGATCCGGCTGCTGGTGCCGACCGTCGACGGGCTGCTGCTCGCGGTGCCGTTCACCCTGGTCGCCGCCGGTGCGGCGGTGGCGCTGGTGAGCGCGCTGCGGCTGGCCGGGCCCGTGGCGGCCCTGTTCGGGCTCACCCTGCTCTTCCCGGCCATGCTGGCCGGATTCCTGCTCGGCACCGGCATCCAGGTGACCTGGTTGCGTTCGGCCGCGCCGTCGGGCATGGCGACCTACCAGGGCATGGTCGACGGGTTCGTCGAGGCCCTCCACGTGTGGGCGCTGGTCGGCGGGTTCGGCGTGGTGCTCGTGCTCGGGTTGTCGGCGTTGTCGGCCCGCCGGGGCACCCGGGTGGCCGCCGCCGGGGAGCCCAAGGTGGTCGTGCCCGCGCCGACGCCGTCGCCCGAAGTGATTGCCGAGGGTGACGAATCCGACCGGTAAGCTTCCCTCGGATTCCCACGAAGCCTTCACAAAGGAGTGATCCCGTGTCCGAGCGCACGCTCGTCCTCATCAAGCCGGACGGTGTCCGCCGCGGCCTCATCGGCGACGTCATCGCCCGCATCGAGCGCAAGGGCCTGACCATCGCGGCCATGGAGCTGCGTCAGCTCGACGCCGACACCGCGAAGACCCACTACGCGGAGCACTCCGAGCGGCCGTTCTTCGGCGAGCTGGTCGACTTCATCACCTCCGCCCCGCTGGTCGCCCTGGTCGTCGAGGGCCCGCGCGCCATCGAGGCCTTCCGCGGCCTGGCCGGGCTCACCGACCCGGTGAAGTCGGCCCCCGGCACCATCCGCGGCGACCACGCCCTGGAGATCGGCGAGAACGTCGTCCACGGCTCCGACTCTCCCGAGTCCGCCGCGCGGGAGATCAAGATTTTCTTCCCCGACCGGTTCTGAGGAACCCTCCTGAAAGCCCCGGCCACGCCGGGGCTTTCTTGCGTTTTCGCCGCCTGAAAGCCCGTGACCAGCGGATTTATGTAATTGGGGTGGGGTCGGTGTGCTCGGCGTTGGGTACGACCCGTTACGATTCGAGTGCGATGCGTTACTCCCGCTAACCACCTGAAGGAAGGCCTCCTTCCCTATGGGCAGCCACTTTGCTTTCCTGGGCCGCGACATGGCGGTCGATCTCGGCACCGCCAACACCCTGGTCTACGTGCGGGGGCGCGGCATCGTGCTCAACGAGCCGTCCGTCGTGGCGATCAACACCTCGACCGGCCGCATTGTCGCGGTCGGCATCGAGGCGAAACGGATGATCGGCCGTACGCCAGGCAACATCGTCGCGGTGCGACCACTCAAAGACGGCGTCATCGCCGACTTCGACGTGACGGAGCGCATGCTCCGATACTTCATCCAGCGCGTGCACAAACGGCGGCACTTCGCCAAGCCACGCATCATCGTCGCGGTGCCGAGCGGCATCACCGGCGTCGAGCAGCGCGCCGTCAAGGAGGCCGGCTACCAGGCCGGCGCCCGGCGCGTCTACATCGTCGAGGAACCCATGGCGGCGGCCATCGGGGCGGGCCTGCCCGTCCACGAGCCGACCGGCAACATGGTCGTCGACATCGGCGGCGGCACCACCGAGGTGGCGATCATCTCGATGGGCGGCATCGTCACCAGCCAGTCGATCAGGGTCGGCGGCGACGAGCTCGACCAGGCGATCATCACGTACGCCAAGAAGGAGCACTCGCTCATGCTGGGCGAGCGCACCGCCGAGGAAGTGAAGATCGCCATCGGTTCGGCGTGCGCGTCGGCCGAGGAGCCACAGGCCGAGATCCGCGGCCGTGACCTGGTCAGCGGCCTGCCGAAGACCGTGGTCGTGTCGGCGAGGGAGATCCGCGAGGCGATCGCCGAGCAGGTCAGCTCCATCGTCGACGCGGTGAAGTCGACCCTCGACAAGTGCCCGCCCGAACTGTCCGGCGACCTCATGGACCGCGGCCTCGCCCTGACCGGCGGCGGCGGCCTGCTCAAGGGCATGGACGCCCTGCTGCGTGAGGAAACCGGCATGCCCGTCCACCTGGTAGACAACGCGCTCGACTCGGTCGCGCTCGGCTCCGGCCGGTGCGTGGAGGACTTCGACGCCCTGCAGCAGGTGCTCGTGCCCGAGGCGAGGAACTGAGAACGATGAAAGACAGCCGCCGCTCCCGTCTGTTCCTCGGCCTGCTGCTGGCCGTGGCCCTGGTCCTGATCACGGTGGACCACCGGAGCGAGAACACGCCCGTGTTCGGGCCTCTGCGCACGATCGTCACCTCGGCGTTCGGCGCGGTCGAGCGTGGGGTCTCCACGGTCACCGAGCCGATCGGCGGCTTCGTCGGCGCACTCGCCGGCGCGCAGGGGTCGCGGGAGCAGATCACCAATCTGAAGGCGCAGAACTCCAAGCTGGAGGGCGAACTGTCCTCTCAGCGGATCGACAAGCGCCGGTCGGCCGAGCTGCAGGCCATGCTCGGCCTGTCCGGCCTCGGCGGTTACAAGGTCGTGCCGGCGCAGGTCGTGGCGCGCCGGGCCTCGCCCGGTTTCGAGGACGCCGTGGAGATCGACGCCGGCACCGCCGACGGCATCAAGCCCGACATGACCGTGCTCAACGGGCAGGGTCTCGTCGGGCGGGTGGTCCGGGCGACCGCGTCGACCGCGACGGTCGTGCTGCTGTGCGACCCGGCCTCGTCCACCGGGGCCCGGATCGAGAACAGCGGCGAGCTCGGGGTCATCAGCGGCCTGGGCGCCAACGGCAACTCGGGCCGCCGGATCATGTTCCGGCTGCTCGACTCGACCCTGCCGATCGCGGCCGGGACCCGTCTGGTCAGCTTCGGCTCGCAGCAGGGCGTGCCCTATGTGGCGGGGGTGCCGATCGGCGTGATCGAGAAGGTTGAGGCGACGCCGGGTGAGCTCACCCGCACCGCCTACGCGAAGCCGTTCGCCGACCTGAGCTCGATCGACGTCGTCGGGGTGGTGGTCGAGGGGCCGAAGCGCGATCCGCGCGACGCGCTGCTTCCGCAGGCGCCCAAACCCGCGGCCAAGCCGAAGCCCAAGCCGAAGCCCGCGACCACGGCGCTGCCAGGTCAGCAGGCGCAGCCGCAGATCGCGCGGCCCGGCGTCACGAATCCGGAGACCGGTCCGGGGAACCCCGCGCCGCGGAACACGCGGCCCGACTCCCGACCTGAGAACACCTCTCCGGAGAACGTGAGCCCGGAGGACACCGCTCCTGAGAACACCGCTCCGGGCAACGCGCGGACGACCGACCGGGAGAACCGCGGCCCCGCCGAGCCCGTCCGCGGGCGCGAGGGCGAGACGTCCATACCGGACGACGAGGCGGCGTGATCTGAATGCCCCGGATCCTGCTCACCACGCTGCTCGTGCTCACCGCCCTCGTGCTGCAGGTGACCGTGGTCAACCGGCTGCCGGTGTCGGTCGTGCCCGACTTCGTGCTGCTCGTGGTGATCGCGCTGGGCGCGATCCGGGGGCCGGTCGCCGGGGCGACCATCGGCTTCTTCTCCGGCCTGGGCGCCGATCTGCTGCCGCCCGCCGACCACGCCCTGGGCCAGCACGCGCTGGTCCTGTGCCTGGTCGGCTTCGCGGCCGGGCGCTGGGGCGAACGGTGGCCGCTGCTCACCGTCGCGGCCTGCGCGGCGGGGGCGCCGGCGCTCGCGCTGGCGGTGAGCGGTCTGCTGGGTGATCCGGGAATCGATCTACGCACGTTCGAGGCGGTGTGGCCCATGGCGGCGCTGGTCAACCTGCTGGCCGCGCCGGTCGTGGTGTGGGCGGCGCTGAAGATGTACGGGCCCCGGCCCGAGAAGGCGACGGCGGCCGCGGTGCCGGGTTGGAGGCGGACATGACCCGGATGCGGACCCGTTTCGTGGTCCTCCACCTGACGGTGCTGGCGCTGCTCGTGGTCCTCGGCGTGCGCCTCTACCAGGTGCAGGTCGTACGCGGGCAGCAGTACGTGGCGAAGGCGACCGAGACGCGCACCCGCGCGGTCATGGTGCCGGCGTTGCGGGGCCAGATCCTCGACTCGACCGGGCGTCCGCTGGTGCGGAACCTGACCCGGCTCGTGGTGTCGGTCGACCGCACCCAGCTCGAACGCATGCCGCGCGGTGGCCAGGAGGTGCTGGAGAAGCTCTCGGCCGTGCTCGCCACCCCGGTCTACAAGCTGCGGGAGCGGCTGCGGTCGTGCGGGCCGGGCGTCAGCCGTCCGTGCTGGACCGGGTCGCCCTACCAGCCGATCCCGGTCGACGACCGGGTCACCCAGCGCGAGGCGCTGACCATCCTGGAGCGCCAGGAAGAGTTTCCCGGGGTGACCGCCGAGGTCCAGGCCCATCGCGACTTCCCGGGCGGGTCCGACGCGTCCCAGGTGCTCGGCTACCTGCAGCCGGTGACCCAGGAGGAGCTGGAGAAGCGGCAGGGCCTCAAGACCAGCTTCTCGGGCGTCGACCTGGTGGGGCGCGACGGTCTCGAGGCCGTCTATGACCACCAGTTGCGCGGCACCCCCGGTCTGCGCCGGGTCCAGGTCGACCGCATGGGCAAGGCGATCGGCGTCGAGCAGCAGGTCGCGCCCGTGGCCGGCGACACCCTGATCACCAGCATCGACGCCCGCGTCCAGTCGATCGTCGAGAAGGCGCTGGCCGACGCGATGAAGAAGGCGCCCCAGGCCGACGGCGCCGCCGGGGTCGTGCTCGACGCGCGCAACAGCCGGGTGATCGCGATGGGCAGCGTGCCGACCTACGACCCCCGGGTCTGGACGGGCGGCATCTCCGAGAAGGAATACCAGACGCTGCTGTCGGAGAAGGCCGGCAAGCCGCTGGTCTCCCGGGCGATCAAGGGCACCTTCGCGCCCGGTTCGACGTTCAAGGTCAGCTCGGTGTCGGCGATGGTCGCCGACGGCTACCCGCTCAACGGCACCTACGACTGCCCCGGCTCCTACATGGTCGGCGCGCGGGCGTTCAACAACTTCCGGGGCATCGGCCTCGGGCCGATGAACCTGCACAC
Source organism: Herbidospora sakaeratensis (assembly GCF_001570525.1). Lineage (GTDB taxonomy): Bacteria > Actinomycetota > Actinomycetes > Streptosporangiales > Streptosporangiaceae > Herbidospora > Herbidospora sakaeratensis. Next base: position 932,062 of record NZ_BBXC01000008.1, on the reverse strand, counting down.
CGCGCTGGTGAAGTCGTGCGACACGATCTTCTACCGCGCGGCCTACGAGATGTGGCAGCGCGACGGCGGCATGCAGCCCAAGGCGACCGCCAAAGACCCGATGGCCGCGATGGCCCGCGCCTACGGCTTCGGCAAGCTGACCGGCGTCGACCTGGTCGGCGAGTCGCCGGGCCGGATCCCCGACCGCTTCTGGAAGAAGGAGTTGTGGGCGGCCACCCGCAAGACCAACTGCAACCGGGCCAAGACCGGCTACCCCGAGGTGAAGGACGCCTCCCGCGCCGCCTTCCTCAAGCAGCTGGCCTACGAGAACTGCCTGGAGGGCTTCCAGTGGCGTCCCGGTGACGCCGCCAACTTCTCGATCGGCCAGGGCGACGTGCTGGTCACGCCGCTGCAGCTGGCCAACGCCTACGCGGCGCTGGTCGGCGACGGCAAGCTGCGCAGCCCGCGCATCGGCTGGGCGCTGATGCGGCCCGACGGCAGCTCGTCCAAGATGATCGACTCGCCGGTGATCGGCAAGCTGCCGATCGACAAGAAGACGCGCGACTACATCAGGGGCGCCCTCAGCGAGGTCGCCTCCGACGGTACGGCCGCGGGCGCCTTCGGCGGCTTCCCGATGGACGTGGTCCGCATCGGCGGCAAGACCGGTACGGCCGAGGTCTACGGCAAGCAGGACACCTCCTGGTTCGCCTCGTTCGCGCCCACCAAGAACCCGCGCTTCGTGGTCGTCGTCATGGTCTCGCAGGGCGGCATGGGCGGTTCGGCCGCCGCCCCGGCCGTGCGGCAGATCTACGAGGGCATCTACGGCCTGAACAAGCAGCCGGCCGCCCTGCCCGCGGGCCGCCCGGCCGAGCGCCTGCCGGTCATCGGCCCCGACGGGACGGTGAAGCGCTGATGTCCACGCCGATCACCCGGATCCGCAAGCGGTCGCTGGCCAGCCGGGCCATCGGGACCGACGCCGCCGTCTGGCGCATGGACGGCGTGCTGTTCGTCGCCGTGGCCGCGTTGTGCACGATCAGCACCCTGCTGGTGTGGTCGTCCACCCGCACCTGGACGGCGATCGAGCCGACCGGCATGCTCAAGAAACACCTGCTCATCCTGTGCGTCGGCGCGGTCCTGTGCGGCCTGGTCTCGATGGTCGACCACCGGCGGCTGCGGGCCTACGCCCCGGTGGCCTACGCGGCCGGCCTCGCTCTGCTGGCGCTGGTGATCACGCCGGTCGGGTCGACCGTCAACGGCTCCCACTCGTGGATCATGCTCGGCGGCGGCTTCGGACTCCAGCCCTCCGAGCTGGCCAAACCGGCGCTGATCCTGCTGCTGGCGATGTTGTTGTCGGAGCCCGCCGAGGGCACCGACCGGCCCCGGCCGCTCGACGTGGGGCTGGCCCTGGCGGCGGCGGGGCTGACGATGGGGCTGGTCATGCTCCAGCCCGACCTCGGCACCACGATGGTGCTGGCCGTGATCACCGCGAGCGTGCTGGTCTTCTCGGGCATCCGCAAGCGGTGGATCGCCCTGGTGCTGGTCATCGCCGTGGCGGCGGCGCTGATGGTGTGGTTCCTGGGGCTGCTGCAGCCCTACCAGGTGGCCCGGTTCACCGCGTTCATGAACCCGGCCAGCGACCCGCGCGGCTTCGGCTACAACGCCACCCAGTCGCTGATCGCGATCGGCTCGGGAGAGATCTACGGCAAGGGGCTGTTCGAGGGCGGGCAGACCACCGGCCGGTTCGTGCCCGAGCAGCACACCGACTTCATCTTCACCGTCGCCGGCGAGGAGTTCGGCTTCCTCGGCGCGATGACCGTGGTCGCCCTGCTCGGCGTGGTGCTCGTCCGGGGCATCACGATCGCGCGGCAGTGCGACGACCGGTTCGGCGCGCTGGTCGCGGCGGCGATCGTCTGCTGGTTCGCGTTCCAGACGTTCATCAACGTCGGGATGACGATCGGCATCATGCCGATCACGGGACTGCCTCTTCCGTTCGTCTCCTACGGAGGCACCGCCACGTTGGCCAACATGATCAGCGTGGGGATGCTCCAGGCCATTCACAGCGGGCGGCGTACCTGAGAGTGGTCCGCATGAAGGTGCGGCGGGCTCTCACTGGTGCCGCTACCGTTCGGCGAACACTCTGGGAACGAACCTTGAATAGGCGGTGACTCCGCAGACGGAGGAAGCGTGACCCCGGACGACGAGGCGCGTGAGCGAATGCGCGCGTTGGACCTGCTCCGCAAGGCTTTTCCCGACTACCGGATCGTTTACGGCAACGGCCGGTGGGCCGCCGCGGCGGCCGGCAACCCGCCGATGGTGTGGTTCGCCGACACACCCGGCAGTCTGTGCGGGCAGTTGTTCATGGCCCAGGTCCGGAGCGGCGGTGAGGTGGGCCCTTTCCGGACGGGCCGTGAGAGCGGCTCGCAGGCTGCGCGGTGACCGTTTCGTGACGATCGCGACGCTAGCGTGGAACCGTCCCCACCTGGAGAGAGCATGACCTACTCCGCCCGCGGCGCCGACCGTTCAGCGATCCAGTTCGCGTCGGCGATCCGCGACCGCACCCTCGCGGCACTGGGGGAACCGCCCTCCACGGCGATCATCCACCAGATCGCGGAGGAGATCCACGCCGGTTCCCCGCAGACGTCGCGCCTGAAGTGCATGCGCCTGGCGAACGGCTGGACCGTCGAAGAGGCGATCGAGCGGTTCCACGACATGTGCGACCGGGCCGGCATCAAGCGGCGCGGCCTGTCCGAACGTTCCTGGCGGGAATGGGAGGCCGGGGCGCGGCCCGACCGCGAGTACACCGACCTGCTGTGCCGGCTGTTCGAGACCGGGCCGGTCCAGCTCGGCTTCGCCCGCGACTACACGCCCGAGGAGGCCCGCCGGGCGCACGCCGCGGCCGGCACCGCCGACCCGGTCGAGGACGCCGCGCGCGAGGCCAGCGAGCACGCGGAAGAGGTCGAGAACAGCGAACTCGGCGCGGGCGCGCTGGAACGCTTACGCACGCAGGTGGTCTGGGTGGGCCGGCGATACGTCTGGGAGTCACCCCTCCCGCTGTTCGTCGAGATGCGGGTGCTGCAGGAGCAGACCCGCAAGGCCCTCGACCGCCGCATCCACCCCGGGCAGGCGCAGGACCTCTACTTCCTCACCGGCGCCCTGTGCGGCCTGATGGCCAACGCCAGCATGGACATGGGCCGCCGGCTGCCCGCCGACACACTCGCCCGCGCGGCGTGGACTTACGGCCGCATCGCGGGGCATACGTCCCTGATGGGATGGTCACGCGGGATGCAGGCGTCGGTGGCCCTGTGGGACCGGCGTTACGAAGACAGTTTCCGGTACGCCGGAGACGCCCTCACCCATCTCAACTCGGGGTCGGGCGGGGCCCGGCTCTACATGCTCCGGGCCCGGTCGGCCGCGATGCTGGGCCGTACCGAAGAAGCGCGGGAGGCCCTGCTGCGGGCCGAGGACGCGCGGTCGCGGGGCGGCCGCGACGAGCTCCACGACGAGATCGCCGGGGAGTTCGCCTTCCGGCCCGCCAAACAGCACTACTACGCAGCCGTCACCCATCTCCATCTGGGCGACGCCTCCCGGGCGATCCAGGAGGCGGCCGAGTCGATCGCCCTGTATTCCACCGACGAGCGGGAGAACCGCTCCTACGGGTGCGAGGCCATGGCCCGCGCCCATCTGGCGATCGCCTACGTCATGGAGGACGACCAGGAGGGCGCCGAGCAGGCCGTGGCCCCGCTGCTCGATCTGCCCCCCGACCGCCGCATCGACAGCCTCGGCGCCACCCTCGCGGCCAGCCGGTCGCTGGTGTCCGACCGGATGGCCCGCCAGATCGAGGGGTTCTGCTCCGTCGGCCTCACCCACACCCTGGCGGCATCCGACCAGCGGAGGCTCTCCCCGTGACCGTTCCCCTCGTCGCCGGAATCCCGGCCGCGCTCATCGAGGCCTGCCGCGAGGCCGGTCTGAACTCCGCCGGAGCCCGGCTCCTGCGCAGCTTCGCGAGCGTCGTCTACCACCTGCCCGAAGAGGGCCTGGTGGTACGCATGGCGACCGCCACCACCCCCGGCAAGTACGACCGCCTGGTGACCTCCATCAAGGTCACCCGATGGCTGGCCGCCCAGGGGTTCCCCGCCACCCGGCCCGCCGAGGTCCGTCAGCCCATCGCGGTAGACGGCTACCTGGTGACCTTCTGGCACTACGAGGAGCAGGACGGCCCGCCCCCCGGGCCGGTCCCGCTCGGACTGCTGCTCCGGCGGCTGCACGCGCTGCCGCCGGTGCCGTTCGACCTGCCGACCTACGACCCGTTCGGGACCATCAGGCGGGCCATCGCGGACGCCCGAGCGATCGATCCCGAAGAGCGCGAGTGGCTGACCGAACGGTGCTCGGCGCTCTCCGACGCCTACTACGAGCGGCTGGAGTTCTCCCTGCCGTACGGACTCGTTCACGGTGACGCGCACCGGGGAAACCTGCTCCGTACACCTGGGGGGCACCTGCTGTGCGACTGGGACTCGGTGAGCGCCGGGCCACGGGAGATCGACCTGGCGCCGACCATGGCCGGGGTCAGGTTCGGTCTCACCGAGGCGCAGCGCGACGGGTTCGTCGAGGCCTACGGCTACGACATCCGCAACTGGGCCGGATATCCGGTGCTCCGCGACACCCGGGAGCTCCAGACCCTGACGGCGCTGCTGCGCAACGCCCACCTCGACCGCGACGCCCTCGGCGTGCTGCGCTTCCGGCTGGCCTCGCTCCGGGCGGGCGACAACCGGACCTGGCGCGCCTTCTAGCTCCTATACCCTGGGTCACATGTCTGTCGAGTCGCTGTTTCCCCGCCTGGAAGCCCTGCTGCCGAAGGTGCAGAAGCCGATCCAGTACGTCGGGGGTGAGCTCAACTCGACGGTCAAGGACTGGGACGAGGCCACGGTTCGCTGGGCGTTGATGTATCCCGACGCCTACGAGGTCGGCCTGCCCAACCAGGGCGTCCAGATCCTCTACGAGATCCTCAACGAGCTGCCCGAGACCCTGGCCGAGCGGACCTACGCGGTCTGGCCCGACCTCGAGAAGCTGATGCGGGCCGAGGGCGTCCCGCAGTTCACCGTCGACGCCCACCGGCCGGTGCGCGCGTTCGACGTGCTGGGCCTCTCGTTCTCGACGGAGCTCGGCTACACCAACATGCTGACCGCGCTCGACCTGGCCGGCATCCCGCTCAGCGCGGCCGATCGGGGTCCTGACGACCCGATCGTGCTGGCCGGCGGCCACGCGGCGTTCAACCCGGAGCCGATCGCCGACTTCATCGACGCCGCCGTGCTCGGCGACGGCGAGCAGATCGCCATCGCGATCTCCGAGGTCATCCGCGAGTGGAAGGCCGAGGGCGAGCCCGGCGGCCGCGACGGCGTGCTGCTGCGGCTGGCCGAGACCGGCGGGGTCTACGTCCCGCGGTTCTACGACGTCGAATACCTGCCCGACGGGCGGATCAAGCGGGTCGTGCCCAACCGTTCGGGGGTGCCCTCGCGGGTGTTCAAGCACACCGTGATGGACCTCGACGAGTGGCCCTACCCGAAGAAGCCGCTGGTCCCGCTGGCCGAGACGGTCCACGAGCGGTTCAGCGTGGAGATCTTCCGGGGCTGCACCCGCGGCTGCCGGTTCTGCCAGGCGGGCATGATCACCCGCCCGGTGCGCGAACGGTCGATCACCACGATCGGCGCGATGGTCGACAACGGCATCAGGGAGTCCGGCTTCAGCGAGGTCGGCCTGCTGTCGTTGTCGAGCGCCGACCACTCGGAGATCGGCGAGGTCGCCAAGGGCCTGGCCGACCGCTACGAGGGCAGCAACGTCTCGCTCTCGCTGCCGTCGACCCGGGTCGACGCGTTCAACATCGACCTGGCCAACGAGTTCTCCCGCAACGGGCGCCGGTCCGGGCTCACCTTCGCCCCCGAAGGCGGCTCGGAGCGGATGCGCAAGGTCATCAACAAGATGGTCAGCGAGGAAGACCTGATCCGCACCGTCACCACGGCCTACAGCCAGGGGTGGCGGCAGGTGAAGCTCTACTTCATGTGCGGGCTGCCGACCGAGGAGGACGTCGACGTCCTCGGCATCGCCGACCTGGCGAAGAAGGTCATCCAGGCCGGCCGCGAGGCGACCGGCTCGCGCGACGTCCGCTGCACGGTGTCGATCGGCGGGTTCGTGCCCAAGCCGCACACCCCGTTCCAGTGGGCCGCGCAGGCCGACCACGAGACGGTCGACCGGCGGCTGCGGGAACTCCGCAACACCCTGCGCAACGACAAGCAGTACGGCAAGGCGATCGGCATGCGCTACCACGACGGCAAACCGTCGATCGTGGAGGGCCTGCTGTCCCGGGGCGACCGCCGCGTCGGCAAGATCATCCAGAAGGTCTGGGAAGACGGCGGCCGGTTCGACGGCTGGAGCGAGCACTTCTCGTACGACCGGTGGATGGCCTGCGCCGCCGAGGCGCTCGACGGGGAGCCGGTCGACGTCGACTGGTACACCGTCCGGGAGCGCGAGGAGCACGAGGTGCTCCCGTGGGACCACCTCGACGCCGGCCTCGACCGCGAGTGGCTCTGGCAGGACTGGCAGGACGCCGTCAACGACGTCGAGGTCGAAGACTGCCGCTGGACGCCCTGCTACGACTGCGGCGTCTGCCCGACCATGGGCACGGAGATCCAGATCGGCCCCACGGGCCGCAAGCTGCTCCCGCTCACGGTCGTATCCTGAGGAAGACGGCCCGGGGGAGCGGCTTCCCCCAGGCCCACGAAACGAGACTGGAAGGAACACGGACCTCTGAAACCCGCACCCGATGGGCCCCCGCCCGCGCCGGTGGCGCAGCGTCTGCGCGTGCGCTACGCGAAACGAGGGCGGCTGCGCTTCACGAGTCACCGCGACATCTCCCGAGCCGTCGAAAGGGCGGTCCGGCGGGCTGACATCCCGGTGGCCTTCAGCGCGGGGTTCAGCCCTCACCCGAGGATCTCCTACGCGGGAGCCGCCCCCACCGGGGTGGCCAGCGAGGCCGAATACCTCGAGATCGCGGTGACCCGCCCCTGCCGTCCGCAGGAGTTGCGCGCCGCCCTCGACGCCTCGCTGCCGCCGGGTCTCGACGTGCTCGACGTGGTCGAAGCGCGTGCGGGGAGCCTGGCCGACCGGCTGGAGGGCTCGTTGTGGGAGGTGCGCCTGCCGGGAGCCGATCCGGTGGCGGCCGAGGGCGCGGTGAAGGAATTCATGACCGCAGGAGAGGTCGCGGTCGAACGCCTGACCAAGAAGGGGATGCGGAACTTCGACGCCCGGGGGGCCGTGGCATCGCTGGTGTCGCTGACCGCTGACCAGGACGATCACGGGGAGGGAGGGCCGAATCAGTCGTGTGTCATACTTCGCATGGTCGTTCGGCACGAAACTCCGGCCGTCCGACCCGACGACGTGCTCATGGGTCTGCGTCTCGTGGCCGACTTCGCGCCGCCGTCACCGCCTTCGGTGACCAGGCTGGCGCAGGGGCCCCTTGACGCGTCGACCGGTGAGCCCGCCGACCCGCTCGAAGCCGACCGGGTTGGTGGAGACCAATAGGACTTGCCGTCATGGCCCCGGAAGGTGGCCGGGCGGACCACGAGAGACGAGAAGAGCCCCCGCGCGGCGCGGAAACGCGCCCGGGGGCTGACGGGAGAGCGCCCGCATGCTCGACAACGAGCCCACTGTCGGCGATACGACAACTGCAGATACCACGTCTTCGGTGACAACGGCGAAGCCTGCCCGCAGACGGGCGGCCAGCCGCCCGGCGGGTCCGCCGCCGGAGCCCGACGAGATCCCCCCGGCGCCCGCCATTCAGGCGTCGGTGGCGAACGCCCTCGGCACGGGCGATTCGACGACCGGCACGGCGTCCCCGGCCGCCTCCGGCAACTCGGCGTCCAACGGCGCCGCGAACTCCGCCGGGGCCGCCCCCGCGGCTCCCGAGGCCGCCGAGCCCGCTGAGCCCGCCGAGAAGCCCAAGCGCACCCGGCGCCGCACCCGGCCCGCCGACGACGAGGCCGCGCCCGCCGCCGAGGCCGCTGCGCCCGCCGAGGCCGAGGCGAGCGAGAGCCGCCCCGCCCGCAAGCGCACGACGCGCAGCCGCGCGGCCAAGGAAGCGGTCGTTCCCGAGGAGCAGGCCGCCGAGGTCGTCGTGGCGTCGGCCGCGCCCGAGGTCACCGCCGCCGTCGAGGCGGCCCAGGGTGACGTCGCGCCCGACGCCGAGACGGCCGCGCCCGTGCGGCGGAGCCGTACCAGGAAGAAGATCGAGGAGACGCCGGAGGCGGTCTCCGAAGAGGACGAGAAGCCGACCAGACGGCGCCGCACCCGCAAGAGGGACGAAGAGGGCGCCACGGAACGATCCAGCGCGCTCAACGCGGCGGAAGCGCAGGTCGCGGCCGCGATGATGTTCACGCTGCCCACCGAGGAGCCGCTCGACGACGAGCCGGCCGGGGAAGACCTCGAAGACCTCGACGAGGGCGCCAAGCCGTCGCGGCTGGCCGACCCGTTCGGCTTCCACGCCGCCGAGCAGCAGCCGCAGCAGTACACCTTCCAGCGTCCGGCCGCGGTCTTCCAGCCGCTGTTCCAGGCGCCCGACGCCGCCGCCGCGGTCCCCGCCCGGCCGCAGCAGCCCGCGCCCCAGCCGCCGGTCCAGCCGCAGCCCGAGCCCGAGCCGGTCGCCGCCGAGGAGGCCGAGGAGGAGTCCGACGACGACGGCGACGACGAGTCGGGCGACGGTTCGCGCCGCCGCCGGCGCCGCCGTGGCGGCCGTGGCCGAGGGCGTGGCCGTGAAGAGGGCGAGGGCCAGGACTCCGAGGAGGAGCCCCAGGCCGCCGCCGAGGAGTCCGAAGACGACGCCGACGACGAGGGCGACGGCTCCGAGGGCGGTTCGCGCCGCCGTCGCCGCCGGCGGCGCCGGGGCGGCGAGGACGACGCGGTCGTCACCGACGACCCGCCCAACACCGTTGTGCGCATCCGGGCGCCGCGCGCCGGCCGCGCCACCACCACGTCGTCGGTCGACGAGGTGCAGGGTTTCCGCGGGTCCACCCGCCTGGAGGCCAAGAAGCAGCGCCGCCGCGAGGGGCGCGAGCTGGGCCGCCGCCGCCCGCCGATCATCACCGAGTCGGAGTTCCTGGCCCGCCGCGAGTCGGTCGAGCGCGTCATGGTCGTGCGCCGCCACGGCGGCCGCACCCAGATCGCGGTGCTCGAAGACGGCGTGCTGGTCGAGCACTACGTCGACCGTGAGGCGAGCCAGTCCTATGTCGGCAACGTCTACCTGGGCAAGGTCCAGAACGTGCTGCCCTCGATGGAGGCGGCGTTCGTCGACGTCGGCAAGGGCCGCAACGCGGTCCTCTACGCCGGTGAGGTCAACTTCGACACCGCCGGGCTCGAAGGCCAGCCGCGCCGGATCGAGGCCGCGCTGAAGTCGGGCCAGTCGGTGCTGGTGCAGGTCACCAAGGACCCGATGGGTCACAAGGGCGCCCGGCTCACCTCGCAGATCAGCCTTCCCGGCCGTTATCTCGTGTACGTCCCCGACGGCTCGATGACCGGCATCTCGCGCAAGCTCCCCGACAAGGAGCGCACGCGCCTGAAGCAGATCCTGCGCAAGGTCATGCCCGAGAACGCGGGCGTGATCGTGCGCACCGCCGCCGAGGGGGCCTCGGAGGAGGAGCTGGCCCGTGACGTCGCCCGCCTGGCGGCGCAGTGGGAGAGCATCCAGAAGAAGGCCAAGTCGGCGAGCCCGCCGGAGCTGCTGTCGGCCGAGCCCGACATGACGGTCCGCGTGGTCCGCGACGTCTTCAACGAAGACTTCAGCAACCTGGTGGTCCAGGGCGATGAGGTCGCCCGGACCGTCGAGGAGTACGTCGACTACGTCGCCCCGCACCTCGCCGAGCGCGTCGCCAAGTGGGACGAGGACGTCGACGTCTTCGCCGCCTACCGGGTCGACGAGCAGATCGCCAAGGCGATGGAGCGCAAGGTCTGGTTGCCTTCGGGCGGCTCGCTGGTGATCGACCGGACCGAGGCGATGACCGTCGTCGACGTCAACACGGGCAAGTTCACCGGCCAGGGCGGCAACCTGGAGGAGACGGTCACCAGGAACAACCTGGAGGCCGCCGAGGAGATCGTCCGCCAGCTGCGGCTGCGCGACGTCGGCGGCATCATCGTGATCGACTTCATCGACATGGTGCTGGAGAGCAACCGCGATCTGGTGCTGCGCCGCCTGCTCGAATGCCTGGCGCGCGACCGCACCAAGCACCAGGTGGCCGAGGTCACCTCGCTGGGTCTGGTGCAGATGACCCGCAAGCGGGTCGGCCAGGGGCTGCTGGAGGCGTTCTCGACGCAGTGCGACTGCTGCCACGGGCGCGGGGTGATCATCTCGACCGAGCCGGTCGACGGGAAGCCCGAGCCGCGCGGCACGCAGGGCAAGATGGCGATCGAGAAGGCGGTGGCCGAGAAGCTGGAGAAGGCCGAGAACGGCGGCAACGCCGTGGCGGCCCACGACTCCCGCGACTCGGTGACCGACACCGTCGACGACCAGCCGCGCTCCCGGCGCCGGTCCCGACGGTCAAGATCAGCCGACTAGTTCACCACCGGCGGGCCGCTCGGTTCGACCTCGGGACCGGAACCCGGTACCCTAGAGAACCGGCGCGCCCTGGTGGCGCGCTTGGCTTCGCGCGCCCCTCCTGGTTCGCCGGTTCATCTGTTAGCGATCGGATGCCGGGGCGCAGCATCCAGTAGACAAGAAGGGTTCCGCGGTGTACGCGATCGTTCGTTGCGGCGGCAGGCAGCAGAAGGTCTCCGTCGGAGACGTCATCGAGGTGGACGCGGGTGCGGGCGAGGTTGGGTCCTCGCTGACGCTTCCGGCTCTCCTCGTCGTCAACGACGGCGATGTCACGCATGACGCCGCCGCCCTGGCCCGTTTTGCGGTGACCGCCGAGGTTCTCGGCGAGGTCAAGGGCCCCAAGATCCGCATCCTCAAGTACAAGAACAAGACCGGTTACAAGAAGCGCCAGGGTCACCGCCAGCGGTACACCCAGGTGAAGGTCACCGGCATCGACTCCGGGAAGTAGTGAATCATGGCACACAAGAAGGGCGCCTCGTCCACCAGGAACGGCCGTGACTCGAACGCTCAGCGGCTCGGTGTCAAGCGCTTCGGTGGCCAGCTCGTGAACGCCGGCGAGATCATCGTCCGCCAGCGTGGCACGCACTTCCACCCCGGCGACAACGTCGGCCGTGGCGGCGACGACACGCTGTTCGCGCTGTCGGCCGGTCACGTGCAGTTCGGCCGCAAGCGCGGTCGCCGCGCGGTCAGCATCATCCCGGTCGCGGAGTAGATCCGCTAGACACCGGAATTGGACGAGGCGGGTCGGTTTCCACCGATCCGCCTCGTCGTGTTTCTTCAAGCTTTCGAAGGGATCGTTGTGGCGGATTTCGTGGACCACGTCCTCCTGCACATCAAGGCGGGAGACGGCGGTAACGGCTGCGCGTCCGTCCACCGCGAGAAGTTCAAGCCGCTGGGCGGGCCCGACGGCGGCAACGGCGGGCGCGGCGGCAACATCGTGCTGGAGGTCGACGCCAACACCTCCACGCTCCTGGAATATCACCACCGGCCGCACCGCAAGGCGGGCAACGGCAAGCAGGGCATGGGCGCCAACCGTGACGGCGCGACCGGCGAGGACATCGTCCTGAAGGTCCCCAACGGCACGGTGGTCAAGGACGCCCGCTCCGGTGAGGTGCTGGTCGACCTCGTGGGGCCCGGCACCCAGTACGTCGCCGCGTCGGGCGGGTTCGGCGGGCTCGGCAACGCCGCGCTGGCCAACGCCAAGCGCAAGGCGCCCGGGTTCGCGCTGCTGGGCGAGCCGGGCGACGAGGGCGACATCGTCCTCGAACTCAAGACGGTCGCCGACGTGGCGCTGGTCGGCTTCCCCAACGCCGGGAAGTCGTCGCTGATCGCGGCGCTGTCGGCGGCCCGGCCCAAGATCGCCAACTACCCGTTCACGACGCTCATCCCCAACCTCGGCGTGGTCACCGCGGGCGAGACGGTGTTCACCGTGGCCGACGTGCCCGGCCTGATCCCGGGGGCGTCGGAGGGCAAGGGCCTGGGCCACGAGTTCCTCCGCCACGTCGAGCGGTGTTCGACGATCGTGCACGTGCTCGACTGCGCGACCCTGGAGCCCGGCCGCGACCCGCTGACCGACTACGACGTGATCGAGGCGGAGCTGGCGGCCTACGGCTCGCTCCAGGACCGGCCGCGCATGGTCGTGCTGAACAAGGTCGACGTGCCCGACGGGCGCGAGCTGGCCGACATCGTGAGGGCCTCGCTGGAAGAGCGGGGTGTACGGGTCTTCGAGGTCTCCGCCGCCACCCACGAGGGCCTCAAGCCCTTCGCCTTCGCGATGGCCGAGATGGTGGAACTCGACCGGGCCAACAAGCCGATCGTGGAGCCGACGCGGCTGGTGCTGCGGCCCAAGCAGCTCGGCGAGACCGGTTTCACGGTGCGCCGCGTCAACGAGCGCACCTTCCAGGTCACCGGTGAGAAGCCCGAGCGCTGGATCCGGCAGACCGACTTCACCAACGACGAGGCCGTGGGCTACCTCGCCGACCGCCTGGAGCGCCTCGGCGTCGAGGAGGAACTGGTCAAGGCCGGCGCCGAGCCCGGGGTCGAGGTCGTCATCGGTTCCATGGAGAACGGTTACATCTTCGACTGGCAGCCCACCATGGGCGCCAGGGTCGCCGGGCCCAGAGGCAGCGACAACCGCATCTAGGGGGAATTCGAAGTGGTCAGGGAGCGCATCGGCGCGGCCGGGCGGATCGTCGTCAAAGTGGGCTCGTCGTCGCTGACGACCCCACAGGGCATGATCGACGTCGACCGGGTCGACGCGCTGGTCGACGTGCTGGCGGCCCGCCGTGCGGCCGGGACCCAGCTCGTGCTCGTCTCCTCCGGCGCCATCGCGGCCGGGCTCGGCCCCCTGGGGCTGAAGGCCCGGCCGAAGGACCTGGCCACCCAGCAGGCCGCCGCCTCGGTCGGCCAGGGCGTCCTGGTGGCCCGGTACACGAGCTCCTTCGCCCGCTACGGCCTGCGCGTCGGCCAGGTCCTGCTGACCGCCGACGACATGATGCGGCGCTCCCACCACCGCAACGCCCAGCGCACCCTGGCGCGGCTGCTGGAGCTGGGCATCGTCCCGGTCGTCAACGAGAACGACACGGTGGCCACCGACGAGATCCGCTTCGGCGACAACGACCGCCTCGCCGCCCTGGTCGCCCACCTGACCCATGCCGACGCGATGGTCCTGCTCTCCGATGTCGACGCCCTCTACGACGGCGACCCGCGCCGTCCCGGGGGAGCCAATCGCATCACCGAGGTACGCGGCCCCGACGACCTCGCGGGCGTCGAGCTCGGCACTTCCGGCCGGGTCGGCACCGGTGGCATGATCACCAAGGTGCAGGCCGCCAAGATCGCCACCGGTGCCGGGGTGCCGGTCGTGCTCACCGCCGCCGCCCACGCCGCCCACGCGCTCGCCGGAGACGACGTCGGCACCGTGTTCCACCCGGGCGGCCGCCATCCCGGCACCCGCCTGCTCTGGCTCGCCCACGCCACCACCGGCCGGGGACGGCTGCATCTCGACGAAGGCGCGGTGAAAGCGGTGGCCGGGCGGCGGATGTCGTTGCTGCCCGCCGGTGTTCTCAAGGTCGAGGGCGAGTTCTCCGCCGGCGACCCGGTCGACCTGTGCGGGCCCACGGGGGAGCTCGTCGGGCGCGGGCTGGTCAACTTCGACTCCGGCGAGATCCCCGACCTGCTCGGCCGGTCGACCCGGGAGCTGGCCAGCGCCCTCGGGCCCGAATACGAGCGCGAACTGATCCACCGTGACGACATAGTGATTCTCTAGGAGCGGTCAATGAGCGAGTTCCTGCAGGTGGCGAACGCGGCGAAGGAAGCCTCCCGGCTGCTCGCCCCGCTGCCGCGCGCGGCCAAGGACGCCGCGCTGCGCGCCGTCGCCGACGCCCTGGTCGCCCGCGCGGAGGAGATCGTCGAGGCCAACGCCGCCGACGTCGCCAAGGCCCGGCAGGACGGCACGTCCGAGGCGATGATCGACCGGCTGCGCCTCGACGTGCCGCGCATCGGGCAGATCGCCGACGCCGTGCGGGAGATCGCCGAGCTGCCCGACCCGGTGGGCGAGGTTGTCCGGGGCTCCACGTTGCCCAACGGCCTGGAGCTGCGGCAGATCCGGGTGCCGCTGGGCGTCGTCGGGATCATCTACGAGGGCCGGCCGAACGTGACCGTCGACGCCGCCGCGCTCTGCCTGAAGAGCGGCAACGGGGTGTTGCTGCGCGGCTCGTCCAGCGCCTACTCGTCCAACACCGCCCTGGTGAAGATCATGCAGGAGGCCCTGGAGGCCACCGAGGTGCCCTCGGGGGCGGTGCAGCTGGTGCCCGGCCTGACCCGCGAGTCGGTCAAGGAGCTTATGCGGGCGCGCGGGCTCGTCGACGTGCTGATCCCGCGCGGCGGCGCGTCGTTGATCAACAGCGTGGTCGAGGAGTCGTCGGTGCCGGTCATCGAGACGGGCGTCGGGGTCTGCCACGTGTACGTCGACGCCGCCGCCGACCAGGAGCGCGCGCTCAAGATCCTGGTGAACGCCAAGGCCCAGCGGGTGTCGGTGTGCAACTCGGCCGAGACGCTGCTCGTCCACGAGGCCATCGCCGCCGAGTTCGTGCCCAAGGCCGTCGCGGCCCTGGCCGAGGCCGGGGTGACCGTGCACGGAGACCCGGCGATCATGGCCCTGGGTGGCGACGGCGTGGTCGCGGTGACCGAGGAGGAGTACTCCAGCGAGTACCTCTCCTACGACATCGCCGCCGCCGTGGTGCCCTCGCTGGAAGGGGCCGTCGCCCACATCACCCGTTACGGCTCCGGCCACACCGACGCGATCGTGACCGACTCCCAGACGGCGGCCAAGCGGTTCGTCGCGCTGGTCGACTCGGCCGCCGTGGCGGTCAACGCCTCGACCCGCTTCACCGACGGCGGCGAGTTCGGCTTCGGCGCCGAGATCGGCATCTCCACCCAGAAGCTGCACGCCCGGGGGCCGATGGGCCTGCCCGAGCTGACCTCGACCAAGTTCGTCTACGTGGGCGAGGGGCACGTGCGCGGCTGACCCCCGGTCTTTTTCAGGCCCGCACCAGCACGCGCGTGCCCAGCCCGGCGTCGCGGGCCCGGAGGGCGGCGTCGAAGCGGCTTTCCGCCTCCAGCTTCGTCAGCACGTTGCTGACGTGGTTGCGGACCGTCTTCGGCGCCAGGCACATCACCTTGGCGATCTCGGCGTTGCTGCGGCCGTCGGCCAGGTGCTCCAGGACCTCGTGCTCCCGGGTGGTCAGCTCGGGGAAGGCGGGCCGGGTCGACCGGGTGGTCAGCTTCTCGCGCAACCCCGCGGCCACCTCGCGGGCGAAGACCAGGTGGCCCACCCCCACGGCGCGGATCGCGGTGATCAGTTCGGCCGGGTGGGCGCTCGTCATGACGTAGCCCCGGGCGCCGGCCCGCATGGCCGCCATCAGGCTGAGCTCGTCGGCGTGCTGGCCGACCACGATGATCTTGACGTCGGGGCAGCGGCGGGCGATGTAGTCGACCTCGTGCAGCAGGGCCAGGTCGATCAGCAGGATGTCGGGACCGAGCTTGACGGCGGCCCTCAGCGCGGCCGGACCGTCGTCGGCCAGAGCCAGCAGCTTGATCCCGGGGGCCCCGGCCAGGGCCCAGCGGACCCCCTCGGTGTAGAGGTAGGTCTCGCCGGCGACGACGACGGTAACGGGTTCGCTCATGGGTCAAAGAGTGGCTTAAGGCTCTTGAGGATGACTTGGCGACCACTTCAGTCACTCTGCGTGAGCGCCGGTGAATCATGGGAGGCATGGATCTTCTCGTCACGCTGAGCTTCATCGTGGCCGTCGTCGCGGGCGCCGACCGGCTGCTGCTCGCCCTGGAGCGGCATGGGCTGGTTCGATGGCGGCTCTCCGCCCCCCGCCCGGCCGAGCTCCGCGAGCCCGGCGCCCGCCTCGACTCCCTGCTCCGGTGAGGCCCGCCCTGTACGACGCCGCCGCCCTGTTCGGCCGCGTCGCGCTCGGAACCACGTTCATCCAGCACGGCTGGGCCAAGGCGCGCGGCGGCATCGACGCCACCACCCAGGCGATGACCCAGGCGGGCGTACCGGCCCCGCGGGCGTCGGCCTGGTTCGCCACGGTCGCCGAACTCGGCGGCGGGATCATGCTCGTGCTCGGGCTGCTGACCGCCCTGGCGGGGGCCATGCTGTTCGCGGTGATGTCGGGCGCGTTCCTGTTCGTGCACGTCAAGGACGGCTCGTTCGAACTCGTCACGGCCCTCGGCGCGGTGGCGGTCATGCTCGCCGTCGCCGGACCCGGCCGGATCTCCCTGGATCGGTACGTCTTCCGACGATGACCGGCGTGGCTCCGGGGAAATGTCGTGGCGCTCCACTATCGTGACCACACCTATGGGTGGACGTCTGGGGCGGGTCGGCCCATACGCGCTCCTGGAGCGCCTGGGCCGTGGTGGCATGGGCGAGGTCTATCTCGCGGCCACCAAACGGGGTGAGCAGGTCGCCCTGAAGATGCTCCGCGACGCCATCGAAGGCGACGCCGACGCCCGATTACGGCTCGATCGCGAGGTCCGCGCGCTGCGGCGGGTGGAGAGCCCCTACGTGGCGCGGGTCCTCGACGCCGACCTCTCCGGCGACCGGCCCTACCTGGTCATGGAGCACATCGCCGGCGACACCCTGCTCAACGCGGTCAAACGCGACGGTCCGCTGCCCGAGGTGGAGGTCATCCGCCTCGCGCGCGGCCTGGCGACCGCGTTGGCGATCATCCACGCCGCCGGGATCGTGCACCGCGACCTGAAACCGGCCAACGTGCTGATCGGCGACGAGGGCCCGGTGCTGATCGACTTCGGCATCGCCCAGGTCCTCGACGCGACCCGGATGACCCAGACCGGCACCTTCCTCGGCACCCCCGGCTACGCCGCGCCCGAACTCTTCGCCGGCGAACAGGTCGGCGAACCGGCCGACCTGCACGCCTGGGCGGCGACCGTGGCCTTCGCCGCCACCGGCCGCCCCACCTTCGGCGGCGGCTCCGCCGAGTCCCAGATGTACGCCATCCTCCACGGCAAGGCCGACCTCAAGGACGTGCCCCCCGCCCTGCTCCCGCAGATCAGGGCGGCCCTCAACCGCGATCCCGCCAAACGCCCCACCGCCGCGATCCTCGCCGACCGCATGACCCGGCTGGCCCGCGCGGCGGAGGAACACGACGCCCGCGAGAAGGAGTCCGAGGGCGAGCCCTCCCGCCGCCCCCGAGGCCGCGAGAACGCCGGCGCGGACGACCGCGACACCGACGGCGGCCGCCGCAACCGCGAGAACCGGGGGAGCGCCCCCGAAAGCCGCCGTGCCCGCGAGAGCGCGCCGGATTCGGCCGACGGTGGGCGGCGCGGCTGGAACTCCAGCAGTGCGGGCACGCCCGACGACGGCCGCGGTGGCCGGGATACGGGGGGAGCAGGCGCAGCCGATGGCGCTCGCCGCACCCGGGATACGGGCGGCACCGGCTCGGCTGACGGTGGGCGGCGCGCCCGTGACGGGGGCGGCGTGGGTGCGGCCGATGGCGCGCGGCGCGCACGGGATGCGGGCGGCACCGGCTCGGCTGAAGGTGGGCGGCGTGCCCGTGACGGGGGCGGTGTGAGTGCCCCCGACGGTGCTCGCCGCACCCGGGACTCCGGCTCAGCCGACAGCGGGTGGCGCGCCCCAGATGACGCCGGTTCGAGCGCGGCCGAGAGTGGTCGCCGCAGCCGGGATGCGGCTGCTGCCGGTTCGGCCGAAGGCGGCCGCCGCGCCCGGGAGACCACCAGCGCCGCTTCGACTGATGCCGGGCAGCGGGCCCGGGACGCCGGTGGTGTCGGGACCGCCGAGAGCGGCCGGCGCACCCGAGATACCGCCGCGCCCGGCTCGGCCGACTCCAATCGCCGCACGCGGGAGTCCGGCTCGGCCGAGAGCCGCCGGACCCGGGACTCCGGCTCCGCCGACGGCGGGCGGCGGGCCGCTGATTCCGGCGCGTCGCCGGTCGAGTCCCGGCGTGCCAAGGACAAGGGCGGGCGGGAAGAGGCCGAGTCGCGGCTCGGGGCCGAGGCCGTGGTGCAGACGCGGCGGCGGCGGAGCGTCAAGCCGCCGCCCGAGGCGGTGCCCACGGGCGGGACCTCGTTGCTGGTGCTGGCCGCCGTGGCGGTGCCGTGCGTGATCGGGTGCGTGGTCTACCCGGCCGCCACGTTCGCGGTGACCGGGGTGTTCGTCGTGCTGGCCCGTGCCCTCTGGGTGGGGCACTGGCTGACGCGGAGGCGGCGGCCGGGACGGTTGAAGAAGGCCCTGCGCATCGGGCTGTTCCCGGTGTCGTTCTCGGGTTCGCTGATCGCCGGGGTCGCCTGGCCGGGGCTGCCCGCCGGGGCGCTGGCGTTCGGGGCGATGTGGGTGACCGCGGGCGGGCAGGTGGCCCCCGTCTGGTGGGAGCAGGCCGTGCCCGTCACGGTCGCCGGGCTCGTCTTCAGCGTGGTCTGCGGCGCGATCATCGGCCGCGAGGTGGAGAAGGTCGGCGCCGAGCTGCCGGAGCTGCGCAGGGAGGGGCTGCGCGCGCTGGCGGTGCTCGGCGGGTTCGTCGCGATCTGCGCCGCCGCCGTCAGGATCGTCGGCTCGTTGTTCTAGTTTTCCCTCCGGGAAAAGCGGTTGAAGATGCGCTCCCCGGCGTTGACCGCGCCCTCGGCGACGTCGCGCAGGACGCCGATGAACGGGTCCTGCGACTGCGCCCACGACTCGCGGTAGGACGCCGCGGCGGCCTTGACCTCGTCGGAGATCTTGGCGGTGTGGTCGTCGGTGCGGCGGGGGTAGTCGCCGGTGAGGATGCGGTCGTAGTCGCCGCCGCGCCGCCAGCGGTCGAGCTCGGCGACCCGGGTGACCGCGAACGGGTGGGTGGTGCCCAGCAGGTTGAGCACCTTGAGCAGGCCGTCGCGGACGTCGCCGGCGGTGTCGTACTCGCGGGCCTGGTCGAGGAAGGCCTCGATGTTCATCTCGTGCAGGCGCGAGCCGCCGGCCAGCTTCATCAGGGCGCGCAGCGCGGCTTCGGGGTCCTGACCCGCGAGAAGACCGCCACGGTCGGCGGACATCTCGGCCTTGCGGGCCCACTCTTCGAGGGCGGCGACGATCACGCGCAGGCCGATGTAGCCGAGGGGGATCCAGGCGACCCGGGTGGCCAGCCGGGTGAGGATCTGCAGCATCGTGCCGTAGACCGCGTGCCCCGACAGGATGTGGGCCGTCTCGTGACCGACGACGAAGCGCAGCTCCTCCTCGTCGAGCAGGTCGAGACAGCCGGTCGAGACGACGATGAAGGGCTCGTCGAAGCCGATCGCCATCGCGTAGACCTTGGGATCCTGCTGGACGTAGACCTCGGGGATCCGGGCCAGGTCGAGGATGTAGGCGCTGTCGCGGCCCATGTCGTACAGGCCCCGGAACTGGGTCTCCGAGGTGCGGACCGCCGAGGCGAGGAACATCAGGCGCAGCCGCCGCTCGGAGAAGAGCCCGGAGGTGCGCTTGAGCACCGAGTCGAACCCGGTCAGCGAGCGCATCGCCACCAGGGCGGACCGGTCCGCGGGGTGCTCGTAGGCGCGGGAGCTGATGCCGGGCAGCGGCGTGCGGGTGCGATCGGGAGTGGTCATGCTCGGCATGCTACGTCGGTGCTTCCGCCGCCGCGCATGAACCCGGTGAGAGGGCGGACGTTATCGTCCGTGCTATGAGAAACGGGGCCACCACCAGGCGGCTTGGCATCATGGGCGGCACCTTCGACCCCATCCATCACGGCCACCTGGTGGCCGCGAGCGAGGTCGCCCACCACTTCGACCTCGACGAGGTCGTCTTCGTGCCGACGGGCCAGCCGTGGCAGAAGGCCGACCGCACGGTGTCGGCCGCCGAGGACCGCTATCTGATGACCGTGATCGCGACGGCGTCGAACCCGCGCTTCTCGGTCAGCCGGGTCGACGTCGACCGGCCGGGGCTGACGTACACGATCGACACGCTCCGTGACGTCGCGGCGGCGTACGGGCCGGAGACCGAGCTCTACTTCATCACCGGCGCCGACGCGCTGGCCCAGATACTCGGCTGGCGCGACGCCGAGGAGTTGTTCACGATCGCCCACTTCGTGGGCTGCACCCGGCCCGGCCACACCCTGCACGACCCGGGCCTGCCGACCGGCAAGGTCAGCCTGATCGAGGTGCCGGCCCTGTCGATCTCGTCGTCGGAGTGCCGGGAGCGGGTGGCCGCCGGTCAGCCCATCTGGTATCTGGTGCCCGACGGGATCGTGCAGTACATCGGCAAGCGGGGTCTTTACCGATAGGGCGGCAATAGGCTTGAAGAGCGCCCCGAGGGGTGGGCACTCTGGGATCACATCCCCGTCATGGAGGAACAAACCGCATCGTGACCGCATCTGAACGATCGATCCAGCTCGTTTCGGTCGCCGCCGAGGCCGCGGCCGACAAGCTCGCCGACGACATCGTCGCCTACGACGTGAGCGACCGGCTGGTGATCACCGACGCATTCGTCGTCTGCTCCGCCTCCAACGACCGCCAGGTCCGCGCCATCGTCGACGAGATCGAGGAGCGCCTGCGCGTCGACGCCGAGGCCAAGCCCGTCCGCCGCGAGGGCGAGCGGGAGGGCCGCTGGGTGCTGCTCGACTACATCGACATCGTGGTCCACGTGCAGCACGAGGAGGAGCGTCACTTCTACGGCCTGGAGCGCCTCTGGAAGGACTGCCCGGCCATCGCGCTGCCCGAGAGCGTCGCCCAGGCCGCCGCCCAGCGGGCGCGGGGTGAGGGGTGAGCCGGCGGATCGTCTGCCTCCGGCACGGCCAGACCCGCTGGAACGTCGAACACCGGTTCCAGGGGCACACCGACATCCCGCTCGACGAGACCGGGGTCGCCCAGGCGGCCCGGTCGGCGTCGCTGCTGGCGGCGCTCCGGCCGACGAAGATCGTGTCGAGCGACCTGAGCAGGGCCCACGACACCGCCCTGGCGCTGGGACGGGTGACCGGCCTGCCGGTCACCGTCGACAAGGAGCTGCGCGAGCGCGGCGGCGGCGAGTGGGAGGGCCTGACGGGCGACGTCATGGCGGCCCGCTGGCCGGCCGAGTACGCCGCCTTCGAGCCGCCGGGTGGTGAGACCGAGGTCGAGGTCGCCACCCGGGTGTCGGCGGCGATGCTCCGCTGGGTAGAGGAGATCGACGACGACGGGCTGCTCGTGGTCGTCTCCCACGGCGCGGCGCTGCGCCTGGGCATGCTCGCGATGCTGGGCCTGCCGCGGGAGCACTGGCACACGCTGGGCGGCCTCGGCAACTGCTCGTGGTCGCTGCTCAAGCAGGGCCGCAAGGGCTGGCGGGTCGGCGAGCACAACGCGGGCACCCTGCCCGAACCCGTCAGCAGCGACGACAAACCGGAGTTCCAGGACGACGCCACGCGATAGTGGCCTCCCGGGAAACGGGCTGAGCCTGTAGTCGTTGGGACTATGCACTTGTTGTCCCTCTGGCGACTCAAGTCCTATCTCCGGCCCTTCGCAACCGTCGTCATCGTCAGCTGGATCGCCGCGGTCGCCGGTATCGCCGCCGGGCTCGCGATCCCCCTGGTCGGCAAGGAGATCATCGACGGGCCCATCGCCCGCGGTGATTTCACCGCTCTGATCCCCCTCGGCCTGCTCGCCCTCGTGCTGGGTGTGGTCGAGGCGGTCATGACCTGGTTCCGCCGCTGGCTGCAGGGCGTCGCGGTGTTCGGCGTGGAGACCGCCCTCCGCGACGACATCTACGCCCACCTCCAGCGGCTGCCGATGGCCTTCCACGACGAGTGGCAGTCGGGACAACTGCTGTCCCGGGCCACCACCGACCTCGGCACGATCCGCCGTTTCTTCGGGTTCGGCGCGCTGTTCCTCGTCATGAACGTCATCCAGCTCGCCGTGGTGACGTTCCTGCTCCTGCGGCTCCACTGGCCGCTCGGCCTGCTGGTGGCCCTGGCGGCGGTGCCGGTCATCGTCGTCTCCAACCGGTTCGAGAAGCGCTACCGGACGATCTCCCGCACCCTGCAGGATCGCCAGGGCGACCTGGCCACCCACGTCGAGGAGTCGGCGCTGGGCATCCGCACGATCAAGGCGTTCGGCCGCGGGGGCCACGTCTTCTCCCGGTACGACGGCCTCGCGGTCACCGTCAAGGAGACCGCGCTGGGCAAGGTGCGGCTCTCGTCCCGGTTCTTCACGTTCCTGGAGATCGTGCCCAGCGTCACCCTGGCGCTGGTGCTGCTGCTCGGGGCCACGGCGGTCGGCGCGGGATCGCTGACGCTGGGCGCACTGGTGGCGTTCACCTCGTTCGTGCTGCAGCTGGTCTGGCCGGTCTCCTCGCTCGGCTACATCCTGGCGATGGGCCAGGAGGCGATGACCGCCGCCGACCGGGTGCTGGAGGTGCTCGACACCGAGCCCGCCATCGTCGGCGGCACCCTCGTGCTCGACCGGCCGCGCGGGCACCTGCGGTTCGAGGGCGCCGGGTTCCGCTTCCCGGGCGCCGACCGGCCGGTGCTCGACGACCTGTGGCTGGAGGTCCGGCCGGGCGAGACCCTGGCCGTCGTCGGGGCGACCGGCTCGGGCAAGACCACGCTCACCGCGCTGGTGCCCCGGCTCCTCGACGTCACCTCGGGGCGGGTGACCGTCGACGGCCACGACGTACGCGACCTGACCCTGCCGTGCCTGCGGTCGATCGTGGCGACCGCGTTCGAGGAGGCCACCCTCTTCTCGATGAGCGTGCGCGAGAACGTCACGCTCGGCCACCGCGACGCCACCGACGCCGAGGTGCGGGCCGCGCTGGAGGTGGCGCAGGCGACCTTCGCCTACGACCTGCCGTGGGGGCTCGACACCCGGATCGGCGAGCAGGGCATGTCCCTGTCGGGCGGGCAGCGGCAGCGGCTCGCGCTGGCCCGCGCGGTGCTCGGGCGGCCCCGGATCCTGGTGCTCGACGACACCCTGTCGGCGCTCGACGTCGAGACCGAGGCGCTGGTCGAAGACGCCCTTCGCCGCGTGCTGGCCGACGCGACCGGGATCGTGGTCGCCCACCGGGCCTCCACCGTGCTGCTGGCCGACCGGGTCGCCCTCCTCGACGGCGGGACGATCACCCACGTCGGCACTCACCGGGAGTTATTGGCCCAGGTGCCGGGGTATCGGGCGCTCCTGGCGGCGGAGGAGGTGCTGAGTTGACCGACTGGTGCGGCGTCGCGGCGGAGAACCGCGACGACCTCGACGCGGCGGCCGACGTCCTGCTCCGGGCCCGGTCGCGGCGGCTGCTCGGCGATCTGCTGCGCCCGCACCGCCGGGCGATCGGGCTGCTCGTCGTGCTGATCGTGGTGGCGAACGCGGCCGGGCTGGCCATCCCCTACCTGGTGAAGGTCGGCATCGACACCGGGATCCCGGCGGGTACGCGGACCCTGCTGCTGATCGTGGGGGCCATCCTCGGCTGCGCGGTCACCCAGGCGCTGACCCGGCAGGCGTTCCTGCGGTTCTCCGGCCAGATCGGCCAGGAGACGCTGCTGGAGCTGCGGCGGAGGGTGTTCGAGCAGTTCCAGCGGTTGTCCCCGGCCTTCCACGAGAAGTACACCTCGGGGCGGGTGATCTCGCGGCTGACCTCCGACGTGGAGGCCATCGCCGAACTGGTCGCGGGCGGCTTCGACGGGCTGATCACTGCCGTGCTGACGCTGTTCGGCACGGCCGTGATGCTGCTCGTGCTCGACGTGCGGCTCGGCCTGGTCGCGCTGGCGCCGTTCCCGGTGTTGTTCCTGATGGCCCGCTGGTTCCGGCGGGCCTCCCTGGTGACCTACCGGCGCAGCCGCGAGGCGGTCGCCGGGGTGATCGTGCACTTCGTGGAGTCGATGACCGGCATCCGGGCGGCCCAGACCTTCCGCCGGGAAGACCGGAACCAGGAGATCTTCGAGGAGCTCGACGAGCGCTACCGGGCCGCCAACCTGGCCGGAATGCGGCTGATCGCGCTGTTCCAGCCCGGGGTGAAGCTGCTCGGCAACGTCACCATCGCGGCGGTGCTGGTCTACGGCGGCTGGCTGGCGATCCACGGCGAGGTCACCGTCGGGGTGCTCGCCGCGTTCCTGCTGTACCTGCGGCAGTTCTACGAGCCCATGCAGGAGATCTCGCAGTTCTACAACACGCTCCAGTCGGCGGGCGCGGCGCTGGAGAAGTTGTCGGGGGTGCTGGAGGAGCGTCCCGGCGTGCCCGAGCCGCTCGTGCCGCTGGCCCTGCCGGCCGCCCGGGGCGAGGTCGTCTTCCGGGACGTGCGGTTCCGCTACCAGCCCGACGTCCCGGTGCTGCACCGGCTCGACCTGGTCATCCCCGCGGGTCAGACCGTCGCGGTCGTCGGGGCGACGGGGGCCGGGAAGACCACGCTGGCCAAGCTGATCGCCCGGTTCTACGACCCCGTCACCGGCGCGATCACCCTCGACGGCGTCGACCTGCGCGATCTGGCCGAAGCCGACCTGCGGCGCGCGGTGGTCATGGTCACCCAGGAGAACTACCTGTTCGGCGGCAGCGTGGCCGACAACATCAGGTTCGGGCGGCCATCGGCGTCGACGGCCGAGGTCGAGGCGGCCGCCGCCGCGGTCGGGGTGCGGGGCTTCGTCTCCTCGCTCGACGGCGAGGCCGGCAAACGCGGCGCGCGCATGTCGGCCGGGCAGCGGCAGCTCGTCGCGTTCGCCCGGGTGTTCCTGGCCGACCCGGCCGTGCTCATCCTCGACGAGGCCACCTCCAGCCTCGACGTGCCCAGCGAACGGCTCGTCCAGCGCGCTCTGCGGACCGTGCTGACGGGCCGGACCGCCCTGATCATCGCCCACCGGTTGTCGACCGTGGAGATCGCCGACCGCGTTCTCGTGATCGACGGCGGCCGGGTGGTGGAAGACGGCCCTCCCGGCGAGCTGATCGCCGGCGCGGGACGGTTCGCGGGCCTGCACCAGGCCTGGCTCGACAGTGTTTCTGAGGCAGGTTCCTAATGCGAGCCACAGCCGGCCTCCGGCCGTCTGCGTCTCGCTTGACCTAGTTCGTGCTCATTCACCGGATGATGGGTAGATCACGTCTTATGACTCGCTTGGTGGCGCTGGGCGTGGAAGAGGAATTCCACGTCGTCGATCTCGTCAGCCGCCGGCTGACCCCACAGGCCCATGTCGTCCTCGACGGGCTTCCCGACAGCAGTTTCTCGGCCGAGCTCCAGCGGGCCGTCGTCGAGACCAACAGCACCCCGACCCCCGACCTGGCCGCCCTCCGCGCCGACCTGGTCGGCCTGCGCCGTCGCCTGATCGCCAGCGCCGAACCCCACGGCCTGGGCATCGTCGGCTCCGGCACCGCCCCTCTGCACGGCGCCGAGGGGTTCGAGCTCACCGCCGACGAACGCTACGAATACCTGCTCGACAGCTACCAGTTCATCGCCCGCGAGCAGTTCATCTGCGGCGGCCAGGTCCACGTGGAGATCACCGACCGCGACCTGGCCGTGCTGGTGGCGCAGCGGGTGCAGGCCTGGTTGCCGGTGTTACTGGCCGTCTCGGCGAGTTCGCCCTACTGGTTCGAGGCCGACAGCGGCTACGCCAGCAGCCGGGCCCTGGCCTGGCAGCGCTGGCCGACCGCCGGGCCGCTCGGGCCGTTCGCCTCGGCGGCCGAATACGACCAGGCCGTCGCCGACCTGGTCACCTCGGGCGTGATCGACGACCCGGGGATGGTCTACTTCGACATCCGCCTGTCGGCCCACGTGCCGACGATGGAGCTGCGGGTGTGCGACGCGGTGCCCCGGGTCGACGACATGATCCTGCTGGCCGGGCTGTTCCGGGCCCTGGTCGTCAGGGAGACCGACGCCGTGGAGGCCGGGGCCCCGCCCCGGCTCGACCAGCGGCCCGCGCTGCTGCGCGCGGCGACCTGGCGGGCGGCCCGCTCCGGGCTGAGCGGCGACCTCATCTCGCCGCTCACCGGGAAACCGGGCCCGGCGGGCCTGCTGGTGGAGACGCTGCTGGAGGAGCTGCGGCCGACCCTGGAGGCGCTCGGCGACTGGGAGACCGTCTCGGCGCTCGCCCTGGAGGCCGTGCGGCTCGGCGGGTCGGCGGCGCGGCAGCGGGCGGCGTACCGGAAGAAGGGGCAGGCCACCGATGTGGTGGACCTGCTGGTGCGGGAGACCGCCGAGGGCTGACCGGGTCCTGCCGCGGGAGGAGGTTTCCGGCGATCCGGCCGGTTACGCTCCTCGCGTGGTGTGGATCGAGCGTGTCTTCGAGCCTGACTACATCCTGGTGCGGCTGGCGATCCTGCTGGCCGCACTGGTGGGTGACCTGGTGTGGATCATCCCCGGCGTGGAGGGCCGCGACTGGGCGCTGGCCCTGCTCGCGCTGGCGCTGGCCGGGGTGTGCCGGTGGTCGCCGCCGGCGGCCACGCTGATCGCGGCCGGGCTGCTGCTCTACGGCGAGCTGCACGGGTTCGCGGTCACCCCCGCGCTCAAGGTGCTGACCTGCGTGCTGCTGTTCGAGACGGCCGTGCGCGCGCCGCTCTGGCAGGTGCTCGGGGCGGCCGCGGCCTGCGGGTTCGTCGTCTGCTGGCACGCCGGCTCGGCCGGCGAGGTGGTGTTCCGGGTGGTGATCCTCCAGGGTGTGCCGCTGCTGCTCGGCGGCTACGTGCGGCTGGCCCGGGAGGCCGCGCGGCGGGAGCGCGACGGCGCGGCCCGGCGGGTCGAGGCGGCGCGGGCCGCCGAACGCGCGGCCATCGCCCGCGAGCTGCACGACCTGGTCGCCCACCACGTGTCCTCGATGGTGCTGCGCGTCGGCGTGGCCCGCCACGTGCTCGCGCCCGGCGCCGACCCCCGGGTGACCGAGGTGCTCGACGACCTCCACGCCGCCGGTTCCGCCGCCCTCGACGACCTGCGCCGCCTCGTCGGCGTGTTGCGGGCGCCGCTCGACGCCTCGTTCGTCGACCCGGGCGGGCTGCCCGACGCGCTGGGCGCGGTGGTCGACCGGGCCAAGGGCACCGGGCTGGTGGTCGAGTCGGCCGTCGACCCGGGGGTCGCCGACCTCGATCCGGTACGCGGCCTCGCGGTCCTCCGCGTCGCCCAGGAGGGCCTGGCCAACGCCGCCACCCACGCGGGGCCCTCGGCCCGCGCCTCGCTCCGGGTGACCCGCCTCGGCGGGACGGTCCGGGTGGAGATCGACGACGACGGCGCCGGGCGCGAGCCCCCGGCCGCGCGTACCGGGCACGGCCTGCTCGGCATGCGCGAACGCGTCGAACTGCTCGGCGGCAGCCTGACCGCCGGACCGGCCGGACCGGGGCGGCCCGGCTGGCGGGTGCGGGCGACCTTCCCGGAGGTGCTGACATGATCCGCGTGCTGCTCGTCGACGACCAGCAGCTGGTCCGCATGGGCCTGCGCATGTTGTTCGAGTCGGCCGGCGACGTCGAGGTGGTGGGGGAGGCCGGCGGCGGCGCCGACGCGGTGAGGCTCGTCGACGACCTGATCCCCGACGTCGTGCTGATGGACCTGCGCATGCCCGGCCTCGACGGCGTGGCGGCCACCCGGCGCATCACGGCGGCCCGCCCGGCCACGCGGGTGCTGGCCCTGACGACGTTCGACGACGACGAGAACCTCTACGCCGTGCTGAACGCCGGGGCCTGCGGCTTCCTCGTCAAGGACACCCCGCCCGCCGAGCTGCTCGACGCCGTGCGCAGGGCCGCCGACGGCGACCGGGCCTTCTCCCGGTCGGCGCTGGCCCGGATCGTCGAGCGCGCGGTCACCCACGTGCCCGCCGGGCAACCGCCGCCGCTGCCCATCACCCGGCGCGAGCGCGAGGTGCTCGCGCTCGTCGGCGCGGGCCTGTCGAACCCCGAGATCGCCGAGCGGCTCAGCCTCGGCGTCACCACCGTGAAGACCCACGTGGCCAGCGTGATGGCCAAGACCGGGTGCGCCAACCGGATCAGGCTCGCCGTGCTGGCCGTGGAGCACGGACTGGCATAGGCCACCGGTACCCTGCTGGGCATGTTCTCCGCCTATTCCGGATGGGTGATCGGCGCGGCCCTGCTGCTGGCCGTCGTCTCCCTCGTCACGGCGATCCGGAACCGGCCCATGGGGGCGCTCATCCTGGCCGGGCTGGTCCTGGTCGAGCTGGCCCTCGTCGTGCAGGCCGTGATCGCGTTCCCGAAGGCCGGTCAGGTCACCGAGCAGGCCACCTTCGTCGGCTACCTCATCGGCACGATCGTCATCCCGCCGGCGGCGCTCTGGTGGGGCCGGGCCGAGCGCACCCGCTGGGGGCCCGCCGTCATCGCGGTGGCCGCGTTCACGGCCGGGGTCATGACGGGGCGGCTGCTGCAGCTGTGGGACATGCCGTGACCACCGGGGTGAACACCGGGCCGGGCCGGGTGCTCGTCGCGGTCTACGGGATCTTCGCGCTGGCCGCCTCGGCGCGGGCCGGGGTGCAGATCGCCGCGAAGTTCTCCGAGGCGCCGCTGGCCTACTCGTTGTCGGCGGTCGCGGCGGCCGTCTACATCGTCCTGACCGTGGCGCTGGCCAGGGGGAACGAGCGGCTGGCGGTGGCGGCGTGCCTGATCGAGCTGGCCGGCGTGCTCGTCGTGGGCACCCTGTCGATCGTCGACTCGCAGGCGTTCCCGCACGCGACCGTGTGGTCGGGATACGGCAGCGGCTACCTGTTCATCCCGCTCGTCCTGCCGGTGATCGGTCTGCTGTGGTTGTTCGGAAACCGCAGACGCGGGCAGGGGTGACCGTTCCCCAACAATTCTGGAGGAACGGCAGTGAGCACGATCGAACACACGGTGGACGTGGATGTGCCTATCCGGACCGCCTACAACCAGTGGACGCAGTTCGAGTCCTTCCCCGAATTCATGGAAGGCGTGGAGTCGGTCAAGCAGCTCGACGACCGGCGCACGCACTGGGTCGTCGAGATCGCCGGCATCCGGCGCGAGTTCGAGGCCGAGATCACCGAGCAGACCCCCGACCACCGCATCGAGTGGCGCTCGCTGGAGCGCCCCCGCCAGTCGGGGACGGTGACCTTCGAGACCCTCGGGGCCGCCGCCTGCCGGGTGACGCTGCGCATGGAGTACGACCCCGAGGGGTTCACCGAGACCGTGGGCGACGCGTTGCAGATCGTCCGCATGCGGGTCAACGGCGACCTCGACCGGTTCAAGGAGTTCATCGAGTCGCGCGGCGAGGAGACCGGCGGCTGGCGCGGCGACGTCGGCGACCGGCACGAGCCGGGGGGCGCCCTGCCGGGCGACACGACCCTGCCCCCGCCCGGCCCGACGCCCGGCGCGACGCCCCGGCCTTTCGGCAACCCCCGGTACGACGAGGGCCCGCCGATGACCCCTCCGGTGGCCTGATTCCCCCGTGGGCGGCCCCCGGGCCACCCACGTTCATTACAACCAGTTTGCCTAACGGGACAAAAGGGTCCTAAACTTTGTCGAATCATAGGATGATTCGATGAGTGGGGGATTGAGTTAGGCATGGCAGCGATCGCCGCCCGCCGAAGTCGTACCGGATCGATCGCCTGGCTGGTGGCCCTGGGGATCGTGCTGGCCGCGCTGAACCTGCGTACCGCGGTCAGCAGCGTCGGCCCCGTGCTGGACCAGGTCAGAGACTCTCTCGGCATGTCGGCGGTGACCGCGGGGGTGCTCACCACGCTGCCGGTCCTCTGTTTCGCCGCCTTCGGCGCGGTGACCCCGGCCCTGTCCCGACGGGCCGGGGAACACCGGCTGCTCGTGGCGGCGCTGGTGCTCACCGGCGTGGGCCTGCTGATCCGGTCGATGGTCGACGACGCCGCGGTGTTCCTGCTGGCCAGCGCCGTCGCGCTGGCGGGCGGTGCGATCGGCAACGTGCTGATCCCCACGCTCATCAAGCGGCACTTCCCGTCGCGACCGGGGCCGCTGACCACGCTCTACTCGGTCGGGCTCGCGTTCGGCACGATGATCTCGGCGGCCGCGACCGTGCCGATCCAGAAGGCCGCCGACGGCGACTGGCACGTCGCCCTCGGGGTGTGGGCGGCGCTGGCGGCCGTGGCGGTCATCCCGTGGCTCGCGCTGCTGCGCACCGAGCCCGAGCGCGGCGCGGCCGGCGGGATCAGGCCGGGGGACCTGCTCCGCAACCGGCTCGCCTGGGCCATGGCCGGCTACTTCGGCTCGCAGAGCCTGATCGCGTACGTCATCTTCGGCTGGTTCCCGCAGTTCCTGCTCGACCACGGGTTCACCGGCGAGCAGACCGGGACCGTCATGGCGATCTTCGCGGCGGTCGGCATCCCCGTCTCGCTCGTCGTGCCGGCCCTGGCGACCCGGATGCGCGACCAGCGGGCCCTGGTGCTCGGGTTCGTCGCCATCTACGTGATCGGCTTCGCCGGGCTGATGACCGGCCAGGCGATCATCGTGTGGACGCTGGTGCTGTCGCTGGCCATGGGGTCGTTCCCACTGGCCTTGGCGCTGCTGGGGCTGCGCACCCGGACCGCCGAGGCCACCGCCGCGTTGTCGGCGTTCGGGCAGAGCGCCGGATACCTCATCGCCGGGGCCGGGCCGCTCCTGGTCGGCCTGCTCTACCAGCTCTCCGGCGGCTGGACGTTGCCGTTCGCCCTGCTCTTCGTGGTCGTGGCGGCCCAGGCGGTCACCGGATGGTACGTGGGCGGCGACCGGGTTCTGGACGCCGTGCCCGATAATGACAGTCATGGACCTTCGCGCATCGACCCAGGTCACCTATCCCCAGGGCGGGCTGACCGGGTCGTCGGAAGTGGTCGCGCGGGTGCCGCTGGGGGGCGGCCACGGAGTCATCGTGGCCCGGACCCCGTTCCACCCGCTCGACCACGCCTGGCCCGACCAGCCGGCCGACACCGGCCTGCTCGCCGGGGCCCGGGTGGTCGACTGCCAGACCGGTGCGACTGACGGCCAGACCCTCTACATCGGCGACGAGATCCCCGTGAAGCGGGGCGCCGAGGGGTGGCACTGGCTGGTCGTCCACATCATGGAGGAGCCCATCGAGGGCCAGGTCGAGTTGTGGGTCGACCCCGACCGGCGGCACGGCCTCTCGGCCGGCCACACCGCCTGCCATCTGACGGCGCTGGCGCTCAACGAGGCGCTGGCGCCGCTGTGGCGCAAGGAGGCCAGGGCCGACAGCCTCGGCCACCCCGACTTCGACCAGCTCGCGATCACGTCGTCGCGGATCCTGAACCACGGCAGCCGCGACGTCTACAGGCTCGGCAAGTCGTTGCGGCGCAAGGGCTTCGACCCCGCCGGCCTCGACCTCGCCGCGGTGACCGAGCAGGTCGGCGAGCGCCTCAAGGAGTGGATCGCCGCCGACGCGCCCGTCTGGGTCGACTGCCCCGACGAGGCCCTCACCGCCCGCCGCACGTGGCGCTGCCTGCTGCCCGGGGCCGAGGCGTCGATCCCCTGCGGGGGCACCCATCTGACCAGTACGGGAGAGCTCAACGCGGTCGCGGTGGAGTTCGCTCTGGACGGCGACGAACTGGCGATGACGACGCGCGTGGCCCGCAAATAAGGGTGGCCGCCCGAGGCGACCTGACCTCGCCTCGGGCGACCACTCATTAAGCCTAGGCCATGGGAGGTGGATCGGGCCAATCTGCCCCCATCCTTTACGTCATCAGGCGCGTTTTCCCGATCGATCCGACCGTCTGACGGGCCGCCTCCAGGGCGCTGTTGACCGCCACCTCACCCAGCAGACCGGGGGCCGCGACGCTGTCTCCGGCGAGCCTGACCCCGTCGCCCCGGTCGATGGCCGGACGGTCGCGCCAGGTGTATCCGGGCAGGTCAAGGGCGCCGGTGCGGCGCGAGGCGAGGGCCTCTCTCCGCCAGGTGAGGCGCTCGCGCCAGCGGGGGAGACCGAGGTCGGCGAGCCGCTCCAACCGGGCGATCCCTGTGAGCTTGCTCTCTTCGGGACGTAGCGGCATCTGGAGCTGAATCAGGCTCTCGTTCTCGGGCGCGAGGGTGGGGTCGGGCGATGAGTACCGTTCCAAGAAGCCGCCCTCGTCGAGATCGGCGACCAGGAAGGCGTCGGCGGGGTCGCGCCGGAGGCCCAGGTCGAGCAGGGCCGCCCGGCCGCTCTCCCAGGTCAGGGCCGGGTCGCCGAGGAGGGTGCGAGCGGCGTCCAGGCCGGTGGCGACGATGACGGGGCCCGGGGGCGGCTCGGTGACCCGCGAACCGGTCTCGATCGCGACGCCGAGCTCGCGGGCCCGCGCGGCCATGCGCTCGATCATGCGTCCCCAGCCGCCGACGACGTAGCGGGGGGCCGGGAAGCCGGGCCGCGAGACCCGCCGGAAGCGGTCCCAGACGAACTTCGCCGACAGGCGGCCCGGGTCGGCCTCGTAGGTGACCACGCCCAGCAGGCCGGCCACGGCGCCCGTCGCCTCCTCGCCCAGGCAGCGGTGGCCCCAGCTTTCGAAGCTCTCGTGTACGGGAGCCTCGCGGCCCCGGTTCAGGAGGGCCGTGACCAGCGGGCGGGGCGGGCGGGAGAGCAGACGGGAGTCGTACCGGACCCGGATCTTCCTGACCTCCCTCAGGCCCAGCGACCGGCAGGGCCCGGCCAGGCCGCGCCGGTGCAGCCAGCGGAACGGGGCTCCGTCGGCGTAGAGGACGTGGGTGCCGTCGTTGGCGACGTAGGGCCCGGCGGTCGACCGGGCCCGGCCGCCGAGGGTCTGGTGGGCCTCGTGGAGGAGGACGTCCGCGCCCTGCTCGGCGCAGGCGATGGCCGCGGTCAGCCCGGCGAGCCCGCCGCCGATGATGGTGATCTGCGTCATGCACCCGTGGACGGGCGCGACCTCACAGGTGTGACATCTTCTCGGGGTTGGCCACGACGTACACCGTCTGCACCAGCCCGTCGGCCACGAGCAGCGAGAAGACCGCCGCCACCCGCCCGTCGGCATGGACGACGACCGCCGGCCCCCCGTTCACGCTCGCGATCTCGATGGACAGCTCGACGTCGGCCCCGCCCAGGAAGCGGTCGACGCCGCGCTCGGAGGCGATGGCGACCAGGAACCGGGCCACGTTGCCGGCCCCCGCGAGGATGTTGCGCGGCGCCTTGGCCTTCCCGCCGCCGTCGCCGACCAGCGTGACGTCGCGGGCCAGCAGGGCGGTCAGCCCGTCGAGGTCGCCCCCGGCGGCGGCGCTGACGAACCGCTCGGTGATCTCGCGGCGCTCGCCCCGGTCGACGTCGTAGCGCGGCCGCCGCTCCCTGACGTGGTCGCGGGCGCGTTTGGCGAGCTGGCGGACCGCCGCCTCGTCGCGGCCGAGGACCGCGCCGATCTCGGCGTGGCTGTAGCCGAACGCCTCCCTCAGGACGAAGACGGCCCTCTCCAGCGGCGAGAGCGTCTCCAGCACGACCATGAGCGCCAGCTCGACCGTGTCGGCGAGCTCGGCCTCCTCGGCCACGTCGGGCGTGCTGACGAGCTCGGGCAACCACGGGCCGACGTAGGACTCCCGGCGCGTCCTGACGTGCCGGAGCCGGTCGATGGCCAGGTTCGTGGCGACCCGGACGAGATAGGCGCGCTCGTCGTCAGCGTGGCCCTCGGGCAGCTGCGACCAGCGCAGCCAGGCCTCCTGGACGACGTCTTCGGCGTCGGTGACGCTGCCGAGGATGCGGTAGGCGACCCCGAGCAGGACCTTCCGGTGCTCACTGAACGACTCTGTGGTCATGACGGAACAGACGTATCACGCCCTAGGAATGTGACACGCCCCGGGTCGCGAGGTAGCCCGGGAGCCATTCGTCCCGGTAGGCGGCCTTGAACGACTCGGGCATGCCGGCCAGGACCCGGTCGGCCAGGTCGTCGAAGGCGGAGTCGAGCAGCCAGGGCAGGTAGCGGCCGGTGTCGGAGCCGACGCGGCCGCGGTGCAGCTCGCCGAACCGGGCCCACTCCTGCTGCGGGAGGGTGGCGGCGATCAGGGGGAGGGTCTCGCGCTCCTCGTGCCGCAGGTGGGCGGTCAGCCGGTCGCGCAGGACGGCCACGTTCTCGGCCAGGTCGGCGGCGGTGCTCGACTCGACGGCCGCCAGGGCGGGGTCGATGACGGCGTGCTCGGCCTCCATGGCGTCGAGGAGGGCCAGGTCGGTCTCGGGCACCACTGCGCGCAGGGCGGGCCACAGGGCGTCGTCTTCGGAGGTGTGGTGGATGTGCAGGTAGGTGGTGAACAGATCCCAGGTCACGGTGGCCTTGAGCAGGTTCCCGGGGGTCTCGGTCAGGCGGGCGATGCGGTCGAGCTCGCGTCGCAGGGCGTCGTGGAAGGCGTACATCATCGTCAGATCGATGCTCATGTCGCGGACTTTATTATCAACATGCTTAACCGTCAATGACTTAAGTATCTTATGCTGTCGAGGTGCGGGAGTACATCGGCTATCTGTTGCGGACCCTGTACGCCCGCCTGGCGTCCGACGGCTCCGGCCCCCGCGACTACGTGATCCTCGACACGCTGGCCGACCAGGCCGCCGGGTCGCAGCAGGAGCTGGCCGAACGGCTCGGCATCAACCGGACGATCATGGTCAGGCTGATCGACCGCCTGTCGGAGGACGGGCTCGTCGTCCGCACCGTGAACCCCGCCAACCGGCGCTCCCACGTCATCTCCGTCACGCCCAAGGGCCGCGAGGCGCTCGACGGGCTGCGCGCCACCACGGCCGCCCGCGACAGCCGGCTCACCGCCGCCCTCACCCCCGCCGAACGCGACCGCTTCACCGAACTGCTCGGCCGCCTGGCCGGCTCGTCCGGCAGCGTCGAACACCTGATCTCCCGCGCCCACTTCGAACTGCGCCGCCGGGGCGACGCCCTGCTCGCCCACACGGGCATGAAGATGCGCTTCGTCGGCCCCCTGATGACCATCGGCCGCCTCGGCCCCTGCCCCCAGCAGCGCCTCGCCGAGGTCATGGGCTACACCGAGGCCGCCGCCGCCCAGGTTGTCGACGAACTCGCCGAAGCCGGCCTGGTGGCCCGCGGGCAGGACCCGCTCGACCGGCGGCGCTACGCCCTCGAACTCACCCCGCTCGGCATGGAGCGCGTCGAAACGGCCCAGGCGTCGGCCGATACGCTGCAGGAAGAGGTGATCGCCGTCCTCGGGGGCCCCGCCGAGGGCGAAGAGTTCAGGGAGCTGCTCCGGAGGCTGGTGTGACCGACCGCAAACCCGGCGGGATGAACTTCGAGACCTGGATCGACCGCCAGATCCGCGAGGCCGCCGCCCGCGGCGAGTTCGACGACCTGCCCGGAGCCGGCAAGCCGCTGCCCCGCGGGCGCGACGACGAGATGGGCTGGATCAAGCGCAAACTCGACGAAGAGGGCCTGGAGTTCCCTCTGCCCGGCGGCCTGGGCCTGCGACGCGAAGCCGAGAAGGTCAGGGAGGCCGCCGTGGCGGCCCGGTCGGAAGACCAGGCCCGCACCCTGGTCGCCGAGATGAACGACCGCATCAAAGAGGCGGTCCGCCACCCCATGGCCGGACCGCCCGTCATCGTGCCCCTCATCGACGAGGACGAGGTGGTCGCCGCCTGGCGCGCCGCCCACCCGCCCCCTGTTCAGCCCTTGACGGCGCCGCCACCGGCCCGTTCGTGGTGGCGGCGCCTACTCGGCCGCTGACCGCCGAGGGTCGATGACCAGCGTCGTCGACCGCTCCGCCGCGACCTGCAGCGTCCGCAGCTGCAGCAGCGCCGGGTGCTCCTCCAGCAGCCGCGCCGTGTTCGCCAGCGACCGCAGCGCCGCCGCCTCCGCCCGCGCCTCCTCCAGCACCGCCTTACCGCGCTCCCGCGCCACGACCGCGTCCATCGCCGCCCGCCGCAGCTCACCCGGCAGCATCAGGTCACGCATGCGGAAATCGGTGACCTCGATGCCGAGGGGGGCGACCTCGGCGCGTACCCCGTCGAGATCGAGCGCCGCCCGGTCGGCGATCAGCGACTCAAGATCGAGCTGGGCGACCTTGGCGCGCATGCCCTCCTGGAGCGCGGCGTAGAGCACCTGGACCGGCTTCGAAGCCCCGTTGGTGTACGCGACGGGGTCGCTCACCAGCCACGACGCCGTCGCCGACACCCGGACGGTGACGCCGTCACGCGTCAGCACCTCCTGGCCCGGGACCTGCACGAGCTGCGGCCTGACGTCGACGGTGACGTGGGTCGTGCGGCGCGGGTTGTAACGGTGCCGGCCCGGGCCGTGCACCCGCTCGAACCGCCCGTCGTGGAAGGCCAGCACGCGCTCCCACTCCATGACCGTGATCTTCGCCATTTCGCATCACCCGCTTTTTCGCCGAGGACGGCCTCCGGCGGGCCGTCACGGAGCCATGGGCGGGGGCGTTCCCGTCGGGGACGGGAGCCCGCAGGGCCCAGGCGACCGCATCGAACACGACCCGCCGGAGGTCGCCGCAGGGAATCGAACCCAAGGTCGTGGCGACCTGCCAGAGAGGAGATGCCGACGCGATGCGGGGAACACGACCCGGCGATACCCGGGGCGCCCCTGACCTGCCGGCACCAGGATCAACGTTACGGGTGGGATGTGGCGGTATGCGAAGGGATTTCGGGGGGACGCGGACGCGTTCACCCCTCGTTCCGGAATCCGCTATGCTGGCACAGCACTCAGACGGAACGAGTGCGGCGGGGCTATAGCGCAGCTGGTAGCGCACTTCCATGGCATGGAAGGGGTCTGGGGTTCGAATCCCCATAGCTCCACTCTCGGAACGGCTCGTGGGCGGCGCCTTTGGCGCCTTTCGCGAGCCGTTCCTCGTTTACCCCGGGGGGCGACCCCCGGACCCCCGATACGAGAGGGCTTCGCCCCCTCGCGCTCCCCCTGGTCCGCTTCGCGTCCCTGGCGTCGCTTCGCTCCGGGGTCGCTCTCGCTCCCTGGCGAAGGGCTTCGCCCCTCGCGCTCCCTGACAGGGCCTCGCTTCGCTCGGATGGAGCTCGCTTCGCTCGCACTTGATGTTGGGCGCTGTGCCAGCACCCATCGATATGGGGGTGGCGTGGTTGAGCGATCAGTAGCCACTGAGTGTGTTCGCAAGAACACCACTGAAGCCAAGTCACTGGTCCCGTCATTTATATAACAGCGATGAGGTGTTGCGGCTTCACCTGACCACTACTCAGTAAGCACCGAACGAATCTGGATTACTTTGATCGCGAACGTGTGAAGGATAGTTTGCGGCGCGCAAAAGATCAAGGCTTGTTGATGGAGTTTTCTGCGTTCAAGATCAAGGAGTCAATCCCCTCACATCGAGTGCTTCGACAGAATGGAGTCGCGTGCGCCGATCGGGAAATCGACTGGCTGCAATCCTCGCATCACTGATCACACTCATCTCGGTCTCCGCGGTGCCGGCGCGGGCCAATCCCTGGCCGTTCGACGGCATCCCGCCGGATAAAAGCACCCACAGTTGGTGCTACACCCCCACGGCGGGATCCTTGGTTCGGAGTTATATACCCGAAGCCATGGACTACTTGTACTGGACCACTGATATTCCAGGAATCCCGCAGCACGCCACTTGTGATTATCTCAATTCCAACCAGGATGGAGACCCTGCCACCGATGTGGCATGGGCACAGTTCTCGGATCCTGTCTACGGAAGCGCAGTATGCGCCGTGAGGACCGCCTCAGACAGCAGCGTGTGCGATCAGCGACTGGTATCGCTCAATGTCACGAACATCCAGAATGTCAACCACTGGCAGCATCAGATGATGAAGACCACCTGCCATGAGCTCGGGCATACCGTTGGACTTGACCACTATTACCCACAGGCCCCAATACCCGACTTTCCGCCAGGCGGAGTGCTCGACTGCATGGCCAGCCAGTCGGTCGATGATTACGACGAGCCGACAGGGTCATGGACGTACACGTACAACAGTCATCACATCGCCCACATCAACGCATGGTGGTAAAGATGAACTATGCGGCTAGTACAAAGACAGCCCTTGCGGGACTGGTGGTCGCATCCTCTCTCGCCATCGCGGGATGTGGTGGAACCGTCACGACCAATGCCACAGCTCCCTCAGCAACCCCCGCAACGCCGAAGGCAACCATCGCCGGGTCCTTGGACGTATCATTACTCCGATACACGGACGCAGATTTTGACGTGAAAGAGTCACCGGAAGAGCTGGCGATTTCTGTCCCGGTGGTGGCGGTTGGGGTAGTCGCAGGCTGGGACCAGGGGCCTGGTCTGGAAATTGCTCCCGGTGGGCCGCTACTGCATCACGTGCTGCTGAAAATGACGGTCACCGATGTACTGAAGGGGGCCAAGGGGAACCTCGCTGCTGCAGGCGGCGATCTGTACATTCGAATATACCAGGGGCCAGTCGTCCGAGACGAATCAAAGAAGCCCTCAGAATGGTCGCCGGGAGAATCCGTTGAGGACTTCCAGAAAGCCGTGCCGCCTGGCACACGCATCATGTTCTTCGGGCAAGAAGACATCATCGAAGAGGGCCGGATCAAATATTCCGGGATCGCTCTTCCCTCCGCCGCTCGAAGAATGATAGCGCCCCCACAGGGCCTGGTCCTGGAAGACCCGGCGCTAGCGAGGCTGTCGCCCGATGCTGGGTCTTCTCTGCTGGGCGGAATGCATGGCATCGACCTCGGGACCGCTTCTCCGTGGGCGAAGCCGAAGAACATGGACGAGCTCGTGGCGTTGCTCAAATCCAAGGACTTGCAGGGGTCCTGAGAGGCGTCGCAGAGTTGAGTTCGGACATGGTCGCCAATCAACGATGCGGGTTAGAGGACGCTGTCGATGAAGGAGCTGCCGCCTTCGAGCTGCTTCCCCGGCTACCTCGGCGGGACACGCCATCGCCACTTCGGCCCTGTTCGATCGGGTCTCTGGGGGTCCGGGCACCGACCTGTGCACGGCCGAGAAGGAGACCACCTGCGAGGGCGATGCGTACCACCGAAGGACATCGGACTCAGTGGGCTCCACCAGTTCCTCGGATCGCCGAGGGCAGGCGGCCCGGCTTGGACCGGACTGTCGACCGGTCTCGTCGCAGCCCCCGGCGTTCGCGGGGCTCAACCTGCAATGTGGCGTGTTCGCTCCGGGTCAGACGCCATCATTCATGAGGCATCTCGATCCGGCTGATCGAATCGAGTAGACGAGCGTAAGCTCCACTCTCGGAACGGCTCGTGGGCGGCGCCTTTGGCGCCTTTCGCGAGCCGTTCCTCGTTTGCGCCGGGGGGCGACCCCCGGACCCCCGATACGAGAGGGCTTCGCCCCCTCGCGCTCCCCCTGGTCCGCTTCGCGTCCCTGGCGTCGCTTCGCTCCGGGGGCGCTCTCGCTCCCTGACAGGGCCTCGCTTCGCTCGGATCGAGCTCGCTTCGCTCGTATTTGGCTTTTGTCGCGTTGGAAGATCGCCAGCACGGTCTGGGAAGTGCCGTGAAAGCCCTCTACGTGAGGCCGCAGGCATCGACGGCCGACGCGATCGATGAGGCGAACGGCTTAAGTCAGAGACTGCGCATCGCGACGGAGAGATGTGCTTGCTTTGTTCTCGGGTGATGACGGGTCGCGGCTATGCCGACGGGGGACTGGTGGACTCGACGCGACGGATCGGCCCTCGAAGCGCTGGAGGAGCA
The DNA here is from genome assembly GCF_001570525.1 of Herbidospora sakaeratensis. Taxonomy (GTDB): domain Bacteria; phylum Actinomycetota; class Actinomycetes; order Streptosporangiales; family Streptosporangiaceae; genus Herbidospora; species Herbidospora sakaeratensis. The sequence goes on along the minus strand of NZ_BBXC01000008.1, from coordinate 892,450 downwards.
CAGCCTCGACCTGGCCGAACCGCTGGGGTATCCGGTTCTACCGGTCGATCAGCCGCCGACGCATCTCGGGCCAGCGGTCGCCGTATGCGTTCTCCGCGTGGTTGAACACGCCGAACCCCGGTGGCCGGATTCCGGGCTCCTCAACCGCCATCGACAATGCAAAGGCCGCCTGCATCCTTCGCCACCTGGGGTTGTCTTCCATTTCTCCCTCGTCGTGGGCGCGGAAGTCGGCGACCATCACCTGGTCGAGTTCGCGCACGCGGGTCATCAGGTCATCCGGCGCGTGAGTGCCGGCCCGGAGCAGCGTCAAGGCCTCGTGGGCCGCGGGGAAGCCGCCGAAGTCGAAATCGGCGATGAGGGCCTCCACGAGGCGCGCCTTCGTGTCGAATCCGGGCTCCTGGCCGGATGCCGGGGGTGCCGTGTTCTCGTCGGGAAGAGGCCAGCTCACCTGGATGAATCGGTGTGGCTCCTGGAGCCATTCTCGCGAGAATCTTCGCCCGGTGGAGAGTTCGGCGACGGCGAGCCCGGCCGCCTGCCAGTCGTCTTCGTCTGCGTGGTTGAAGTGCCGGAGTTCTGGCCAGGTATCCACACCCTCGGCCGGCCATTCTTCGGGTTCCGTGAGATCGAGGCGGGCCAGGATCCTCCCTCCGGAGGCACGGCTGAGGTAGTTGTTTCCGTCGATGTCCCAGAAGACGGAATACACATTGCAATCCCGGCTGAGCCGTATCAGCACCGGCGGGTGGCTGCTGAGGAAACCGCCCGGTTCGAAGAGCACGACCTCCGACGGCGTCCGGCCGATGCTCACCGTGAGTGGTCCGCCGAGCAGGTCACCGACGCGGCGTGGATCACCGACGTTTGGGTGACCGGTGAGCCGGGTCGCGGTTTCCGCGAGCGAATGGTCGCCTTCGACGACCGTCCAGCACATGGCGGAGGAGAGCCATTCCTCCGCCTCCAGCAGGGCGCGGTAATAGTCGAAGGTCTCGGCCCATTGAGTCATTATCGTTTCCTGTACACGAGAGAATCTGTGGTGATCATCCGTCGAGGAGGCGAACCCGGAACTTCTCCCTATTGACGACGCGTTCCTTGATCGCGTTCACCGAGAACCCTTCATAGGTGGCGTTGAGTCAGTGAATCGGGCCTGTGGAAATGTGCTTCAAGTGCAGCGCCAGTCCCAGTCGCTTCCATGGGAGTCGTAAGCCTCGAGGATGACCTGGCTCTCGCCGTCGACAGGCTCTTTGAAGAAGAGAGAGATGTTCACGTCTCCCTCTACTCCTGGGATTTTGGCCTGGCGGTAGTAGCGGCGTATGTCCTGCGGTTTCAGATACGTTAGAAACGTGATTGTCACCAGATACTCACAGTATTGTCCGCTCCCGCCCCACAGGTTGCCGCTCAATGTCGCGGTATCCGCCGCGGGGTGAGCCCGACGCGTGTCCGGCGGAAGCGGGTGGGCGATCACCCGCTCTTACAAGGCGTCGAGACGGGCATCGTCACGCCACATGGGAATCATGATCAAGGTGAACAATCCGGCCAGCGGCACCAGAACGGCCGCCGCCACATATAAGGCGCGTTTCATGATTTCGAACCATCACAACGGCGGTGGTGCCGGGTCGTGCGGCAACCTGTCTCCACGACCCGGATGAATCCTCGGCATCTCGGCACGGAAGCTTCCGACGTGGGCCGATGCGGCGGCCCGGTCGGCGGGTACGGCATCGTGTCTCGGTGTCATCTGGCTAGCTGACCCGCTTCGCCGGTGCCGAGAACGTCTGACATGCTCCGGGGGAGCGAGTGTTGAACCCTCGTGTCGCCCAATGACTGGCGTTGGCGGCCTTGCCGTTGTTGAAGTCCGTCGCATGATGCATGTTGACCAGCACCCACAGCACGTAGTCCGAGGTGTGGTCTTCGGCGGTGTACCCGAGGGAATCCCAGACGCTGCCGAGGAAGGCTGCCGTGAAGCAGGTGGTCTGCATCTCCAACCGGAGGCTCACGTCCTTCTTGCCGCGCTTCGAGGCTTTGTCGAAGGCATTCTGCGCGGCGGGACGTATTCCGGTGATTTGCTGGATGTGGTAGGCGTAGGCACGCGCGACGCTCACCAGGAGAGTCGGGCGGTCGAGTTCGTCTTTCCGTGACCTCTCCGGGGACCAGACGTAGATCGTGTTGTTCTTCGGGCAGTACATGCCGAGCGTCTCGTATGTCGTGCCGGAAACTCCGCATGCTTTGACGCGGTCGCCGTCCCTGATGACGAGTTTGGGGCGCTTGAAGGGGATCTTCGCCTTGGCCAGTAAGGGCCGCCAGGCCTGTTCCAGGCAGGTCAGGGCGTTTTCGGCCTGTCGTTTCGCGGCATCGAATTCGGCGAAGTAGGTCTCTTCGGTGCAGGTGACCGTGGGCAGTGCACCGGCTTTGTAGATCGCATTCTTGGTGAGAGCCCCCGGGCCGGTCGGCGCCGACGCCAATAGCGAGACGGCCATCGCGACATTAAGGATCAAGGTCATGGTGGCGGATCTTAGCGATCAGGCGTCCCGATCACGAGATGGGTGATCGACTTACTCGAATACCCGCCGCAAACCATCTACCTGTGGCTCCACTCACTCGGGACGCCGATTCCAAACCGCATGACACTACGCATAGATGGGTGATGACTTTCATCTATGCGTAGTAGGAGTCATCCGCTGCTTCCGATCGCGGTATCAGGCGGGCCTGCTCACCCAACAGTGCAGGAGTTCGGCGTCGCGCTGGGCGACCGTCCAGGCCAAGACGAGTACCGCGCCGATTTGGCGGCGGGCTGTCGGTTCCGCGATCGCGATCGCCTTGTCGGTGTTCAGGCCTGCCGGCTGGGGGCTCGTGGTTGACGGTGCTGAGCCTCTTTGGCACACTCGTCGCCGTTCATCCCCTGGCTGCCCTTAGGCTGACAGGGACAGGTCCTCCCGGCGCGTCTCTTCCGGGAGCCGGACCTGTGCGTGATCAGAAACCAGGAGACCAGACATGGTGGTAGACGACGACATCTCCGGCTGAGACCGGACCCGATAGGCCGCTGGCAGGCGCGCACTCGCGCAGCCGCCGTGGCCATCTCGTCGTCCCCCTGTTTCCTGCCGGGCGCCCCCTTCGCGCGCCCGGATCACCCATGAGGTTTCTCGCATGTCCGACGCGTTCGTCGTCTGTTCCACCCTGTCCTTCTCCTGGCCCGACGACACTCCGGTGTTCCAGGATCTCTCCTTCAGCGTCCCGGGCGGCCGGACCGGGCTGGTCGCGCCCAACGGGGCGGGGAAGAGCACGCTGCTCCGGTTGATCGCCGGGGAGCTCAAGCCGGCCGCGGGATCGGTCTCGGTCGGGGGTGTGCTGGGGTATCTGCCTCAGACGTTGCCTCTGGCCGGGGATCTCACCGTCGCCGAGGTGCTCGGCATCGCTCCGGTCATCAGGGCTCTGGACGCCATCGAATCCGGTGATGCCAGCGAGGAGCATTTCACCACGATCGGCAATGACTGGGACATCGAGGAGCGCACTCGTGCTCAGCTCGATCGGCTGGGGCTCGGTGACGTCTCCTTCGACCGGACGCTGCACACGTTCAGCGGGGGGCAGGTCGTCTCGCTCGGGCTGGCCGCCCAGCTGTTGAAGCGGCCCGATGTGCTGTTGCTCGACGAGCCCACCAACAATCTCGATTTGGACGCCCGCCACCAGCTCTACGAAGTGCTGGAGGGCTGGAGCGGTTGTCTGCTGCTGGTCAGCCACGACCGGGCGCTGCTTGATCGGATGGACCGGATCGCCGAGCTCCACCAGGGCGACCTTCAGTTCCACGGCGGGAACTTCACCGCGTACGAGGAGGCCGTCAAGGTCGCTCGGGAGGTCGCGGAGAAGAACGTCCGCAACGCCGAGCAGGAGGTCAAGCGGGAGAAGCGGGAGTTGCAGCAGGCGCGGGAGCGGGCCGAGCGGCGGGCGAGCAACGCGTCCAGGAACCTCAAGAACGCGGGGCTGCCGAAGATCTTCGCTGGGACGATGAAGCGGAACGCCCAGGAGTCGGCGGGGAAGGCCAACGAGACCCACACCGCCCGGGTGAGCCAGGCCAAGGCGCGGCTCGACGAGGCGGGGCGGGCGTTGCGGGACGAGCAGAAGATCACGCTGGAGCTGCCCGGAACCAATGTTCCGGCCGGGCGCACGGTGTTCCTCGGCAAGAACATGCAGGTCCACTACGGCGGGCGGGCTCTGTTCGCGGGGGAGGGGGCCGATCTGACGATCCGGGGGCCGGAGCGCATCGCGCTGACCGGGCCCAACGGGGCCGGGAAGTCGACCCTGCTGCGGGTGATCAACGGTGAGCTCGACGGCGGGGAGACCCGGCGGGCCGATGGGCGGGTCGCCTACCTGTCCCAGCGGCTCGATCTGCTCGACCTCGATCGGACCGTGGCGGAGAACCTGGCGGCGTTCGCGCCCGCGATGCCGCAGGCGCAGCGCATGAACCTGCTGGCCCGCTTCCTGTTCCGGGGGGCGCGCATCCATCTTCCCGTCGGGGTGCTCTCGGGTGGTGAGCGGTTGCGGGCGACCCTGGCCTGCGTGCTGTACGCCGAACCCGCGCCGCAGCTCCTGCTGCTGGACGAACCGACCAACAACCTCGACCTGGTCAGCGTCGCCCAGCTGGAGAGTGCGCTCACCGCCTACGAAGGGGCGTTCGTGGTGGTCAGCCACGACGAGCGGTTCCTCACCGAGATCGGGGTCGACCGCCGGTTGCGGCTCTCCGAAGGCCGGTTGACGGACCTGGGCACGGCCGCGCCGTAGGCCGTCACATGTCCTCTTCTCCGCTGCTCGCCCATGATCTCGTTCGCACCCTCGGTGGCCGGCGAGTGCTCGACGGCGTCTCCCTCACCGCCGCTCCCGGTCACCGGATCGGGCTGATCGGGGAGAACGGCGCCGGGAAGTCCACCCTGCTGCGGCTGCTCGCCGGGGTGGACGAGCCCGACGCCGGCAACGTCGTCCGGCCCGCCGACCTGGGGTTTCTGCACCAGCAGATGCCCTTCGACGTCGCGTCGACCGTCGGCGACGTGCTCGACGACGCGCTCCGCGAGGCCCGCCACGACCTCGCGGAACTCGACCGGCTCTCCCACGAGCTCGCCGACGTCCCGCCGGGCTCGCCCGGATACGGCGAACTGCTCGGCCGGTACGGCGCGGCGCTCGACCACGCGCAGGACCACGAAGCCTGGGACGCCGACCGGCGGGCCGGCATCGTGCTGGCCGGGCTCGGCCTCGGTGGTGTTCAGGCCGATCGGGTGCTCGGGTCGCTCTCCGGCGGGCAGCGGGGGCGGCTCGCGCTGGCCGCGCTGCTGGTGCGGCGGCCCACGGCGCTGCTGCTCGACGAGCCCACCAACCACCTCGACGACGCGGCGACCGCCTTCCTGGAGGAGCAGCTGCGCGGGCTGCCAGGGATCGTGGTGCTGGCCAGTCACGATCGGGCCTTTCTCGACGCCGTCTGCACCGACCTGGTCGACCTCGATCCGGCGGTGGGCGGGCCCGTCAGGTATGGCGGGAACTACACCGCCTACCTGGCCGAGAAGCGGGCGGAGCTGCGGCGGTGGCAGCGGCGGTTCGCCGAGGAGCAGGAGGAGCTCGCCGAACTGCGCCGCGCGGCGGCCGTCACCGCGCACCACGTCGCGCCGGGGCGGGTGAAACGCGACAACGAGAAGATGGGGTACGGCCACACCGCCGGCCGGGTGCAGAACCAGGTCTCCCGGCGGGTGCGCAGCGCCACCCGGCGGCTGGAGGAGCTGGAACGCGAGCAGGTGCCCTCGCCGCCGGAGCCGTTGCGGTTCCGCGCCGCCGCGCTCGCCGCCGAATCGGCCGACGGGATGTTGTTGTCGCTGCGCGACGTCCGGGTGCCCGGGCGGCTCGTGGTCGGCCGGCTCGACGTGCCGGCCGTGGCGCGGTTGCTGGTCACGGGGGCCAACGGAGCGGGCAAGTCGACGCTACTCGCGGTGCTGGCCGGGCGGCTGGACGCCGCCGGAGAGGTGCGGCGGCGGGGTGGGCTGAGGGTCGGCCTGCTGGCCCAGGACACCACGTTCGACCGGCCTGGCCGCACCGCGCGGGAGACCTATGAATCGGAGCTCGGGGCCGGGCGCGCCGAGTCGGCGCCGCTGGAGTCGCTCGGCCTGCTCGGGCCGCGTGACCTCGACCGGCCTGTCGGGGAGTTGTCGGTCGGCCAGCGCCGGCGGCTCGCCCTGGCGCTGCTCGTCGCCGACCCGCCCGAGCTGCTGCTGCTCGACGAGCCCACCAACCACCTGTCTCCCCGGCTCTGCGACGAACTGGAGGAGGCCCTGGGCGCGGGGCCCGGCGCGATCGTGGTCGCCAGCCACGACCGGTGGTTGCGCGCCCGCTGGCCGGGCGACGAAGTGCGGTTGTGAGCGTCAGCCCGCCTTCCGGGGGAAAGCAGGAGACTTCCACGGCGGTGTCCCGACCGACACCGCCGCTACTGGTCGTCTTTCAGGGTCACGCGTAGAGGAAGTAGTAGCGGTAGCGGCCCTCCCACACGCACGAGTAGTCGTTCCACCAGTCCTGGGCGACGCCGTGGGCGCCGATCCGCTCGCACTCCGCCGACGTCCTGAAGACACCGGCGAGCCGCGTGTCGGCCTGTGCGGGGGTGGCGCCGATCATCAAGGAGGCCCCGAGAACCACGACGGCCGAGACGAGAACTGCGCGTGCCTTTCGCATTCGTCCTCCTGGGAACGTGGAGATCATGACGGCGGACATTATCACTCACCGCTCGTTAGGAAAATTGTCACGCCGGTATCCGAGCGCAACCGGCCGTGAAACTTTCATCCGTTGCCGCGTTGAAGTGGCGTTTGTTCGCGCGCATTCACCGTCGGTGAATGCGAAATTACTTTCCGGGGGGCTGTCCCGTTGCGTACACGGCGGCCTTGAAGAGCCTCGCAGGTGCGTATCCGACGGCCCGTGCAGGGCAAGCGTCTTCTGTACTTCTAAGCGCCATGTCGATGTGGGATGTCCGGTTTATGCCGCTCTGAAAAACGAGTTAAGAACTTTTTGACCATCCCGACTTATGTGTCATATCGTCTCCCCGCCCATATCGATGGAAGCCGCGACACTCGTGCAGGACGTCGCTGCCGGGGGAGCGGCGATCATCCGACCGACCGGAGTCGCACTATGCAAGTTCGAATACACATGGCCGCGGTCGCCGGCATGGTGATGACCATGCTGGCCACACTCGGCGTGTCGGTGGCCCTGGCGCCGCCGGCGCACGCGCAGGTGATCTCCGACATCGCCTACGCGCCCGCACAGCCGGCCGGTAGCAGGGGGCACCTGCTGGACATCTACCTCCCGTCCACCGGGATGACGCCCCGGCCGCTGCTGATCTGGCACAGCGGCTCGGCGTGGACGAGCGACGACAGCAAGCCCCTGGGGGCCGAGATCGCGGCCATCTTCAACCCGCTGGGCTTCGCGGTGGCCGTCGTCAACGTCCGGTCGAGCGCGCAGGCGATCTTCCCGGCCCAGGTGCACGACATCAAGGCGGCCATCCGCTATCTGCGCGCCAACGCCGCCACCTACCAGCTCGACCCCAACCGCTTCGCGATGGCGGGCGACTCGTCGGGCGCGTGGCTGACGCAGATGGCCGTGTTCTCGGGCGGCGTGACCGCGCTGGAGGGGACCGTCGGCACGACCGGCGTCTCCAGCGCCGTGCACGTGGGCCTCGCCTTCTACAGTCCGACCGACTTCCTGCAGATGAACGCGCAGAACCTGCCGACCGGGGGGCTCGACCACAACTCGCCCGCCTCGCCCGAGTCGCTGCTGGTGGGCTGCCCGATCCAGACCTGCCCGGCCGCCGTGGCCGCCGCCAACCCGATGACCTACGTCGACTCGGCCGACCCGCCGCTGCTGTTCCTGCACGGCCAGGCCGACTTCCTGGTGCCGCACGGCCAGAGCGTGCTGCTGTTCAACCGGATCAAGGCGCAGTGCGGCAACGCCACCTTCGTCTCGGTGCCCGCGGCCGACCACATGATGGTCCAGATCATGGATCCCGCGCAGTACGGCAACGAGACCGTCAAGACCACCGCCAACTGCGGTGAGACGGTCAGCACCGGCACGCTGCACCCCAGCTGGGCCAACTTCATCGCGTGGGTGCGCAGCGGACTCAAGCTGGGCAACGCCTGCGAGGTCACCTACTCCACCGGCACCTGGAACGGCGCCTTCAACGGCGGCGTGGTCGTCAAGAACACCGGCACCACCCCGGTCCAGAACTGGACCGTCCAGTGGACGTGGTCGGGCAACCAGGCGATCACGGGCGCCTGGAACGCCACCGTGACCCAGACCGGCGCCGCGGTCACCGCGAAGGACGCCGGCCACAACTCCTACATCGGCCCGGGCTCCAGCCAGAGTTTCGGCTTCTCGGCCACCGCCACCGGGACGAACGCCATTCCGGCCCAGTTCAAGATGAACAACATCGTCTGCACGCGCGTGCCGTAGACGAACCCCGCCGGGCCCGACCCGAATGGCGACGGCCCGGCGCCGTTTGATTTCGGAAAAACCATGCGGTGAAGTCGGTGACGCATTTCCGAAACTCAACACGTACTGTTGGGTTCGGCTAACGGAATGTCGCCGACCAGAAACATTGATTTATCCGAGGGCGCGCCCCTAGTGTTGCCCCTGGCGGCCCGCCGGCCCATTTTTCGCCGTTTTCGTTGAACGGCCGAGGTGCTTGATATCCCGGGCCCGCGATTATTCGGACGCTTCCTTTCATGAGTTAGGGGACGTGTGCGTACACCCAACATGTTCGTCAGGAGCCTCGGTGTTCACGTGCCGGAGAGCGTGAGCGTCGAGCACGCGGTCCGCGAGGGCTGGTATCCCGCCGAGGACGCCGAGAAGTTCCGGCAGATCGGCGCCGCGGTGGCCGGTGACATGCCGGCCCCCGAGATGGCGCGGCTCGCGGTCCTGGACGCCTACGAGCGTTACGGCGAGTCGTCCCCGAAGGATCTCGACCTGCTGCTCTACCCGTCGGTGTGGCACCAGGGCCCGAACGGCTGGCAGCCGCAGCACTACCTGCAGATGCACCTGCTCGGCGGCCCGGTGCCGGCGTACGAGATCCGCAGCGGCTGCGTCGGCATGATCAGCTCGCTCGAACTCGCGGCCAGCTACCTGATGGCGCTGCCGGAACGCGAGACGGCCATGGTCGTCTCCTCCGACAACCACGGCACCCCGCTGGTCGACCGCTGGCGGATGACGCCCGGCGCGCTGATCGGCGACGCCGCCGCCGCGCTGCTGCTCGGCAAGGAGCACGGCATGGCCCAGCTCCTGTCGGTGAACGCGACCGTGATCCCCGAGGCCGACGCCGTCAACGACGGCGGCTACCCGCTCTGGCCCCCGGACGCCACCGTCGGCGTCGGCCTGAGCTTCGGCGACCGGCACGAGGAGTTCCGCCAGAAGCTGCTCAAGAAGCAGGGCACCGGCATCCACCTGACCATCCAGAAGACGATGATGCAGCAGGTCGAGCAGACCCTCGACGAGGCCGGCATCGGCCTGTCGGACATCACGAAGGTGGCGCTGCCGCACGGCCGCCGCGAGGACCTCGACGGCCAGATGTCCTGGCTCGGCATCGACGAGGACCAGACGACCTGGGACTACGGCCGGCGCGTCGGCCACTGCGGCGCGGTCGACCAGTTCATCGCCTTCGAGCACCTGCTCGCCACCGGCGGCCTCAAGCCCGGCGACCACCTGCTCATGGTCGGCTTCGGCTCCGGCACGTCGTGCGCCGCCGCAGTTTTCAAGGTCATCAAGGAAGGGCCGCGCGCATGACCGAGCTCAACCGCAGACTCGTCGACTTCATCCAGGAGAACCTGGTCCAGGAGGGCGACGACCTCGTCGTCGACGAGACCACCCCGCTCCTGACGTCGGGCCTGCTCGACTCGCTGCGCACGGCGAAGCTGCTGAACTTCCTCCGCAAGGACGTCGGCGTCCCGATCCCCGCCGCCAAGCTCGACTCCGAGAACTTCCAGGACGTCGTGACCATCGCGGCGATGGTCAGAGAGCTCGAAACCGTCTGATGCGCTACCCGGACACGTACATCGGCGGAGTGGGCGCCTTCGTCCCGCGGACCGTCGTCAGCGTCGAGAAGGCCGTGGCCAAGGGCTGGTATCCGGCCGAAGAGGCCGAGCTGCACAACCTGGCCGGAGCGGTGGTGGCCGGCGACCTGCCGGCCCCCGAGATGGCGCTGCACGCGGCGCGGAGCGCGATCAAGCGCAGCGGGCGCGCGCCCGCCGACCTCGATCTCCTCCTGTACGCCTCCACCTGGCACCAGGGTCCCGACGGCTGGCCCCCGCACTCCTACCTGCAGCGTCAGCTCGTCGGCGGGGACGTGCTCGCGACCGAGATCCGGCAGGGCTGCAACGGCGTGTTCCTCGCCCTGGAGCTGGCGGCCGGTCACCTGGCCGCCGTCCCGGGCCGGCGGGCCGCGCTGCTGGTGGCCGCCGACAACTACGGCACCCCGCTGATGGACCGCTGGCGCATGGGCCCCGGGTACATCGGCGGCGACGCCGCGAGTGCGCTCGTGCTCACCAGGGAGCCGGGCTTCGCCCAGCTCACGTCGGTCTGCACGACGACCGTGACCGAGGCCGAGGAACTGCACCGGGGCAGCGAGCCGCTGTTCCCGCCGGGTGTCACCGTCGGCCGCAAGATGAGCTTCGCGGCCAGGAACGAGCAGTTCCGCCAGCAGGTCATGCCCAAGGGCGAGGCCACCGCGGCGCTGTTCAAGATCCAGCGGGCGCTGATGGAGGTCGTCGAGCGCGCCCTGGACGAGAGCGGGATCAAACCCGCCGACCTCACCCGGGTGGCGTTCATGAACTACTCGGAAGAGATCGTCGAGCAGCGCTGCATGGCCATGCTCGACCTGCCCATGTCCCGCTCGACCTGGGACTACGGCCGCACCATCGGCCACTGCGGGGCCAGCGACCAGGTCCTGTCCCTCGACCACCTGCTGCTGACCGGCCAGCTGAAGCCCGGCGACCACATGCTGATGCTCGGGACCGGGCCCGGAGTGACCGTCTCCAGCGCCGTGATCAAGATCGTTGACACACCTCCGTGGGTCTGAACCGAAGGGAACCAACGCAGATGGTCGAACCAGTCGCGGTGATCGGGATCGGCTGCCGCCTTCCCGGTGACGTCCACTCACCGGACGAGTTCTGGGACCTGCTGACCGCCGGTCGGAACACCACCCGCCCGCTGCCCGCCGACCGCTGGCGCCGGGACGAGAACCGGAGCCCCGAGAACGCCGCCGCGCTGCGTGACGCCGTGCGTTTCGGCAGTTTCCTGGACGACGTCGAGGGCTTCGACGCCGAGTTCTTCGGCCTGTCGCCCCGCGAGGCCGAACTGATGGACCCGCAGCAGCGGATCCTGATGGAGACCGCCTGGGAGGCCCTGGAGCATGCCGGCCTGCCGCCCCACGGGCTGCGCGGCACCGACACCGGCGTGTTCGTCGGCGTCTGCACCGGCGACTACGGCGCCCGCCTCCTGGAGGACCTGCCCCAGATCGAGGCGTGGACCGGCATCGGCGCGGCCACCTGCGCGGTCGCCAACCGCATCTCCTACTCCCTCGACCTGCGCGGCCCCAGCATGGCGATCGACACCGCCTGCTCGGCGTCGCTGGTCGCGCTGCACCTGGCCGCCCAGAGCCTGCGGCTCGGCGAGAACGACGTCGCCCTGGCGGGCGGCGTCAACCTCGTCGTCACCCCCGGCCAGACCCTCACGCTCGGCACGGCCGGCGCGCTGGCCCCCGACGGCCGGTCGAAGTCGTTCGACGCGTCGGCCGACGGCTACGGCCGCGGCGAGGGCGTCGGCGTGGTCGTGCTCAAGCGCCTGTCGGACGCCGAGCGCGACGGCGACCGGATCCTCGCGCTGGTCATCGGCAGCGCGGTGAACCAGGACGGGCACACCCAGGGCATCATGGCCCCCTGTGGCGAGGCCCAGGAGCACGTGATGAACCGGGCCTGCAAGCAGGCGGGCGTGTCGCCGTCCACGGTCGACTACATCGAGGCCCACGGCACCGGCACCCGCCTCGGCGACCCCCTGGAGGCGGGCGCGCTCTCCTCCGTGTACGGAACCGGGCGGCCCGCCGACGACCCGTGCCTCATCGGCTCGGTCAAGTCGAACATCGGCCACCTCGAAGGCGCGGCCGGCATCGCCGGCGTCATCAAGGCGGTGCTCGCCCTCCACCGGGGCTCGATCCCGCCCAACGTGCTGACCAGCCTGAACCCCTCCATCCCGTGGGAGACCTCGGGCCTGCGCGTGGTCACCGAGCAGTCGGCCTGGCCGACCCGCGACCACCCCCGCCGGGCGGGCGTCTCCAGCTTCGGCTACGGCGGCACCGTCGCCCACATCGTGCTCGAACAGGCCCCGCCCGCCCCTGCCGTCGAGGCGGAGGAGACGACGGGCGAGCGGCTGTTCCCGCTGTCGGCCGCCAGTGAGAAGGCGCTGCGGCAGTACGCCGGCGTGCTCGCCGGCCACCTCGACACGGGCGCGGACCTGGCCTCGGCCGGGCACACGCTGGCGCTGCGCCGCACCCACCTGCCCCGCCGCGCCGTCGTGCTCGGCGAAGACCGCGACGACCTGGCCGCCGCGCTGCGCCGGCTCGCCGACGACGTGCCGGCCGAGTCGGTCATCACCGGCGACGTGCTGCCCGACCTCGGCCCCGGGCCGGTCTGGGTGTTCTCCGGCCAGGGTTGCCAGTGGCGCGGCATGGGGCGGGAACTGCTCGCCGTGCCGGAGTTCGCGTCCCTGGTCGACGAGGTCGACCCGATCTTCGTCGAGGAGATCGGCTTCTCGCCGCGTCAGGTGCTGATCGACGGCGACCTCGACACCATCGACCGCGTCCAGACCATGATCTTCGTGATGCAGCTGGGCCTGGCCCGGCTCTGGACCGCCCACGGGGTCACCCCGACGGCCGTCATCGGCCACTCCGTCGGCGAACTCGCCGCCGCGGTGACCGCCGGCGCGATGAGCGTCGCCGACGGCGCCCGCCTCATCTGCCGCCGCTCGGCGCTGCTGCGCCAGGCCGCGGGCAAGGGCGCCATGGTCATGGTCGACCTGTCCTTCGAGGAGGCCGCCGACCGGCTGGCCGACCGCACCGACCTGGTCGCCGCGATCTCCTCGGCTCCCGGCTCGACCGTGTTGTCGGGCGACGTCGACGCGGTCGAGGAGGTGCTGAACGACTGGCCGGCCGAGGGCATCGTGACCCGGAGGGTGGCCTCCGACGTCGCCTTCCACAGCCCGCAGATGACGCCGCTGGCCGTCGCGCTGGCCGCCGGGGTCGGCGACCTCACGTTCGGGCCCGCGAAGATCCCGATGTACACGACCGCGCTGGCCGACCCCCGCTCGACCCCCGTCCTCGACGGCACGTACTGGGCCGCCAACCTCCGCGACCCCGTCAGGCTCGCCACCGCGACCGCCGCCGCCGCGCAGGACGGCTACCGCGTGTTCCTGGAGATCTCCCCCCACCCGGTGGTCGCCCACTCGGTGACCGAGACGCTCTCGGAGCACGGCTACGAGGACGTCTTCGTCGGCACGTCGCTGCGCCGCAACCAGCCGGAACTGCCGACCTTCCGCGCCTCGGTCGGCACCGCGCACTGCCACGGCGTCGACGTCGACTGGACCAGGCTCCAGCCGTCGGGCGGCCTCGCCGACCTGCCGCCGTACGCCTGGCAGCACCGCCGCCACTGGCGCGAGTCGTACACCGAGACCGACAACCGCGGCCACGACGTGCACTCCCACACCCTGCTCGGCGCCGTGACCACCCTGGCGGGCAGCCGCACCCGGGTCTGGCGGACCAGCGTGCAGGACGCCAACCGCCCCTACCCGGGCAGCCACGCCCTCAACGGCGTCGAGATCGTGCCGGCCGCCGTGCTGGTCAACACGTTCCTGCAGGCCGCCGAGGACGAGGACGTCACCCTCACCGACGTCGAGATGATGCACCCCCTGATGACGGCGGAACGCCGCCAGATCCAGGTCGTGCACGAACCCCCGGCGGTCCGGCTCGCGGCCCGCACCCCCGCGGCCCCCGACGAGCCAGACCCCGCGTGGCTGGTCCACGTGACCGCGAACGTCGCCGCCCCCGGCCAGGTCAAACCCGACGTCCTCCCGGACGCGGGCGGCCTGACCCCGATGGACCCGGGCTTCGTCCACCAGCGCCTGGCCACGGTCGGCGTCCCGTCGACGGGCTTCGACTGGACGATCGAGACGCTGCTCGGCGGCGACGGCGCCCTGCGCGCCACGGTCCGCACCGACGGCGCGACCGGCTGGGCCCCGGCCCTCGACGCGGTCATGTCGGTGGCCCCCTGCGTCTTCCCCGGAGACCCGGTGCTGCGCATGGTCGTCCACATCGACGAGATGGTGCTGACCGGCACACCCCCCACCACGGTGATCATCGACGCGGCCGTCGACCCGTCGGCTGAGGACACCGCCCGCGCGGTCATCGCCGACCTCGACGGGAGGGTCGTGGGCCACCTGACCGGCCTGCGCTACCCCGTGATCGACGCCCCCCTCCAGAACGAGGAGGACCTCACGGGCCCGGCGGAGTCGTACGCCGGCGTGACGCCGCAGGAGTTGCGCGAACGCGTGCTGCCGGAGATCCGGGCGGAGATCGCGACGGTGATGCGGCTGGGGCCGGAGGACCTGTCTCTTCGGCGTCCGCTGGTCGAGCAGGGGCTCGACTCGGTGATGACCATCATGGTCCGGCGTCGTCTGGAGAAGCGCTTCGGCCGCCGCCTCCCCACGACGTTGTTGTGGCAGCAGCCCACCATCTCGGCCATCGCCGACCACCTGGTGGAGCTGCTGCTGGCGGCCGTACCGGAGAAGGAGAAGGCGCCGGAGAGCGCCCCCGTCTTCGTCGGCTGACCCCGCGAGAACCCCCGGGCCGCCCTCATCCGCGGCCCGGGGTGCGGCCGAACGTCCGGCGGAAGACGTCGATGAAGGTGCTCGCGGACGACCAGCCGCACCGATGGGCCACGGCCGTCACCGGATGGCCCTCGGCCAGCAGGACCAGGGCGTGCTGGAGCCGCAGCTGGGTGCGCCACTGGGGGAAGGTCATGCCCAGGTCGTCGTGGAACAGGCGGCTCAGCGTGCGGTCGCTCGCCCCGACCTGACGGGCCCAGCTCGGCGAGCAAGGTCCCGCACACCTCGGCCAGCAGGGGCGAGGTCGGCATGGGCAGGTGCAGCGGCTGCTCGGGTGAGGCCCGCAGCTGGTCGAGCAGGACGGCGCGCAGCCGGGCCCGTTCGGGGCCCTCGTCGCCGGGCGTCCGGGTGTAGGCGATGATCAGCTCCCGCGGCAGCGGGCCGACCGCGAGCACCGTCGGCGCGCCGAGGCCGAGCGGGTTGTCGGTCGCGGGCAGCCCGACCAGGTGAATTTCCAGGTCGCCGTGGGCCTGGTGGGCGTGCAGGACCCCGGCCGGCGGCGCCACGGCGGGCACCGTGGCCCTCTTCCTGCTCTACCTCGGCGGCGCGGCCGGCACGGTCGCGGGCGGCGGGGTGGCGGGGGTGGTCCTGGTGCCCGGACCGGGCCTCTTCCTCTTCGTGGCCCTCACGTCGGTCAGCCTGTCGATCCCGTTCTCGCTGCAGGTCACACTCGGGCAGGACTACCTGCCCTCCCGGGTCGGCACCGCGAGCGGGATCACCCTGGGCCTGGCGGTCAGCGTCGGCGGCCTGGTGACCCCGGCCATCGGCGCGCTGGCCGACGCGACCTCGCTCCAGGTCGCGCTGGGCCCGCTCGTGGTCATGCCGGCCCTGTGCTGTTCCGCAGGCTGCCCGAGCCGGTCACCTCAGCGTGAGCCTCTTCCCCGACCGGCCGGGGAACACGACGACCAGGTGTTCCTCCTCCCCGCCGCGGACCCGCACGTGGACCCGGAGCCGGTAGCGGCCCTTGCCCGCGACCGCCAGGTTCGGCATCGGGGCGCCCGGGCCGACGCCGTCGGCCATCTCCGGCAGGGTCAGCTGCCCGGTGGGGCTCAGGATCGGCACCTCGGCGACGTGGTCCCAGCCGGCCGTGCGCTTCGGCGGCGGGCTGCGGAAGGCCTTCACCGTGAGGCAGAGGTCGACGACGTCGGCCACGTGGCCGACGAGAGCCGCGCTGCCCTCGGCCACCACGATCGTGTCGTCGGTAGCGAAGAGATCGTCCATGCCGGGCCCGGGAGACTCGTCCTCGGGGTCGTAGATCATGTAGCCGGGGTCGCCGTCGGCGAACAGGAAGTACTTCGCCGACGCCTGGACGACGCCCTTCCTCTGGGGCCACGGGTCGCGGCAGCGGGCGTTCTCGGCGGCGAGGGCGGCGGCGTCGGCCGCCTCCGCCTCCTCGGCCGTGTGCAGCAGTTCGGGGTTGGCCACGCCGACGACCTCCGGGCAGACGTACACGAGGTCCCACGGGTCGGCGCTCGCGCCGGGCCGCTCGCTGCCGGCGCGCCGCAGGATCGCCTCCTGTTCCGCGCGGTCGCGGGCGTGACACAGGGTGCGCCCGTAGCCGAGCACGCCCTGGTCGGACAGGGTGTCGGGGAACAGGGGCGGGACCCCGCCCTCCTGGCTGCGGGCCCGGCACAGGAACATGGCGTCGCGTTCCGCGGGGTCGAGGTCGCCGAAGTGGGAGCCGTCGTAGCAGTCGGTCGACCAGCCGCTGAAGGTCAGGTGCGGAGTCTGCTCCGGGTGGACCAGCGCCACGACCGGCACGACGGCCACGGTCGCCGCCACCGCGCGCATCAGCCGCCGCCGTGCGGGCGAGGGGACGGCGGGGAGGGCGTCGGCGGACATCTCACGGGCGGTGCCCGCGAGCCACACGAGGGTGACGAAGCCCGCCGCGTCGAGCAGGACCGTCACCGACAGCGGCCCGCCGGGGAAACGGCCGCCGGAGGCGAACTGGTACACGACCGACAGCGCGTGGACGCCCAGCGACGCCCATCCGGCGAGCAGGGTGCCGGCGCTCCAGCGGCCGTCGCGCCGCTGCCCGGCGAGCGTGACGACGGTCACCGCCAGGCCGGACACCAGCCAGACCAGGTCGATGTAGGGGCGGGGCCCGAGCTGGGGAAGGTTGAGCGCGTCGAGCAACTCGTCGGCGAGCCCGGCCACCTCGACGGCGAACGCCACCCCCGCCGCCGCCCGCAGCACACGCGACCGCCACCGGACGACCAGCAGGAGGAGGACGTCGATCGCGGTCCACCACACGAGCAGCAAAGCCGTCACGATCGGGCCGGGCAGCAGATCGAAGGGGAGCCACAACACCAGGCCGTACGCCACCGCCCCGTACAACAGCAGGCGCAGCGCCTTCTCGCGGCCGGTCACCGGCCCCGGCGAGGGCGCCCGCAGGATCGACCACACGAAGGCGGCCTTCAGCACCGCCGCCCCGACCAGCGCGGCGACCGTCGCGGGGTCGAACTCGTCGGTGGCGTAGAACCCCATGAAGGGCGGCGGCGACCACTGGACGGCCACCCAGAGCCAGGTGTCGCCGAGCACGAGACCCGCGGCCGCCGCCGCGAGGAGCAGACCGACGACGCCGATCCTGATCTTCCGCCATAAGCCATCGGGGGACATGCGACGTGATCTTAGAGAAGGGGGACGACAAGTCCCGTGCAACCTCGGGCCCGTCCGGCGCATTAGATCGATGACACGAGGAGGTGAAGGCGAGTGGCGGGACCGTCCGCGCACGACGAGGAGTTCACCGGCTACGTGAACACCCGGTCGGCGTGGCTGCGGCAGGTCGCCTTCCTCCTGTGCGGCGACTGGCACGGCGCCGACGAGCTGCTGCAGGTCGCCGTCACCCGGCTCTACCTGAACTGGTCGCGGGTGCGCGCGGTCGAGAACCCCGACGGCTACGCGCGCACCGTCCTGGTCAACGCCTACCTGGCCGAACGCCGGTCGTCGTGGGTCCGCCGGGTGATCCCCCTCGGCGGGCAGGAGGAGCGGCCCGCCGCCGGCGGCGACCTCGACGGCGTGCTCGACCTGCGCCGGGCGCTGGCGAGCCTGCCGCCCCGCCAGCGGGCCGTGCTGGTGCTGCGGTACTACTGCGACCTGTCGGTCGAGGAGACCGCCGTCACGTTGCGGTGCTCGCAGGGCAACGTGAAGAGCCAGTCGGCCCGGGGGATCGACCGGCTGCGCCGCCTACTCCAGCCCAGCGCCGAGGAGGTCACATCATGACCCTGGACGCCGATGGACTCGCCGCCGGCCTGCGGGAACTGGCCCGTTCGCCGGCTCCGCCGATGCGGCTGGACGTACCGGCCGTCCGGGCCGCGGGCCGGCGGCGGCGCAGGGCCGTACGAGTGGCCGGCGGGGTCCTGGCCTGCGGGGTGCTGTTCGGCGGCGTGGCGGTCGTGAACGGCGGCGACGACGTGACGGTCGCGGTCGCCTCGCTCTCCCAGGGCCGCGACCCTCTCCTGGCCCATGCCGCGTTCGGCTGGCTGCCCGATTCGGTGATCGGCGTCAGCCACACCGTCGGCGCCCACGGCGACCAGGTGATGGCCCGCGCGGGCGGCGAATGGGGCATGCGCCTGTGGCTCCGCATGTACGAGGCCGACGACGACCCGCCGCTGGAGGACGGCCGGACCGCGCTGCCCGCGCCCCCGGTGAACGGGCGGCGCGCGTACTGGATCACCGAGGATCCGCGCGATCCCCTCAACGGAGGCGACGCCTTCCTGCGATGGCGGGTGCCCGACGGCCGGTGGGCCGAACTGCACGGCTACTACATGGAGGAGGCCGATCAGGGGGCGGTCCTGCTGCGCGTCGCGGCGGACGTGACGATCGGCACCCGGCCCGTGCCGCTGCCGTTGCGCATCGAGGGCCTGCCGGCCGGTCTCGACGTCACCGAAGTCCACTTCTGGCGTCCCGGTTTCACCGACGACGAGACGTGGGAGCTGGCGATGTTCTACGCGGGCCCCGACGGGGCGTCGGTCACCATCCAGGTCAGCCCGCTGACGATGCCGGGAGGCCGGTGCCGCGCCGCCGCCGGGCTCACCGTGTGCGTGGACGCCAAGGGCGTCGACCCGGACGGGCTCCTGCGGCGCATCACCCTGCTCGGCGCGGACGAACGCCGCTGGACCACCGAGGTCGTCATCGAATGAGCAGGAGCCCCAAGGTCACGTCGATGTCCTGGGCGCCTTCGGGCGGCGGACCTGTCGTGTCCCACCAGTGGATCGCGGCGATCTCCTCGTTGGGCGTGAAGTCGTCGTGGCGCGCCGGGACCTCGGCGACATAGATGGCGGCATATTCGGTGCGTACCGGTCGGGTGAGCTCGAAACGCGCGTAGCCGGCGAGGCTGAGCGCGGGCAGCCGCAGGCCGCTCTCCTCGTGGAGTTCGCGGACGGCCGCCTCGTGCGGCCCCTCGCCCGGGTCGATTCGGCCACCGGGGAGTTCCCACTGCGCGCGGTAGCGGTCGTGGACCAGGAGCAGATGGTCGCCGCACCGGACCACGACCAGGGCCGCCGGCATCGGGGCGTCGTCGGGGACGCCGAGCGCGGCCGGGACGAAGGCGGTCAGGGCGTCACCCGTCAGCGGGTCCGACGCCAGTGGTTTCTTCATGGGGCGTTCTCCCGGTGAAGTCGTGAATGTACGATGCGGGCGACCTGATCAACGTAAAAGGAAACCGCATGTCGAATACGGTCGTCCCATTCGAGTTGTTCAGTCCCGACTATTTCCGTGACCCCTATAAAGCCCTCGACTGGCTGCGCGAGAACTCGCCCGTCCACCGATACGTCTTCCCCATAGGCGACGTCCCCATGTGGGTCGTGACCAGGTACGACGACGCGATGGAAATCCTCGGCGACACCCGGTTCAGCACGGCCGAGTGGCGCGGCAGCGCCGAATTCCAGGCGTCCGGCCTTTCCGTCAGCGCGGGCACGGTCCTTTCGCAGACGATTCCCGGCCTCGACCCGCCCCAGCACGGCAAAGTACGCCGCTGCGCCATGAGCGCGTTCACGCCGCGCAGCGTCGACCGGTGGCGGGAGGACATCCGGGGAATCGTCGACGACACCATGCGGGATTGGGCGCCGGGTCAGGAAAGGGAGCTCGTCGCCGAGTTCGCGGCGCTGATCCCCTCGCGGGTCGTCTCGACGCGGCTCGGGTTCACGCTGGAGCGCCGGGAGCAGCTCGCGGGCGACGTCGACCTGCTCATCTCCACCGACCCGGCCGACTTCCCGCGCATCCCCGGCGCGCGGGAGCGCATCATCGCCTACGGGCGTGAGCTGGTCGAGCTGAAGCGGGCCGAGCCGGGCGACGACCTCACCTCCGCGTTCATCCGGGCCGCCGACGAGGAGGGGCGGATCACCCGGGACGAGCTCGACGCGCTGGTCATCATCATGATCATCGCGGGGGTCGGCACGACCAAGATGTTCCTCACCAACGCCATGCTGGCCCTGTTCGACCACCCCGGCCAGCTCAAACTGATCGCCGACGATCCGGGCATCCTGGGCGGGACGGGGGTCGAGGAGCTGCTCCGGTACGAGTCGCCGGTGGCCTCCACACCCTGGCGGTTCCCGACCGAGGACATCCGCGTCCGCGACCAGGTCATCGGGGCGGGGGAGCCGGTCATGGTCATGGTCGCGGCGGCCAACCGCGACCCCGCCGTCTTCGACGACCCCCACCGGCTCGACCTCACCCGCGCCGGGGCCCGGCATCTCGGGCTCGGTCACGGCATCCACAACTGCCTCGGCGCGGCGGCGGCCCGGCTCATCAGCGAGATGACCCTGGCGGCGCTCATCGGGCGGTTCCCCGGGATCCGGCTGGCGATCCCGCGCGAGGAGGTCCGCCGCCACGAGGTCTGGGCGCTGAACGACTACCGGGCCCTGCCGGTGATCCTCTGATGGGGCGGCGGCTGGAGGTCGACCGGGCGCTCTGCTTCGGCACGGGGCTCTGCTCGGCGACCGCGCCGGGGCTGTTCACCCTCGGCGCCGACCGCGTGGCCGTCGCGCGGGCGGAGGAGCTCACCGATCCGGCCGACCTCGCCCTCGCGGAGGAGGTGGCCGAATGTTGCCCGCGCGAGGCGATCAGCCTGCGGCCGGCGTGACGACGATCAGCCGCCGGGTGGCGCGGGTGAGGGCGACGTACAGGTCCCTGGGGCCCGACTCGCGGTAGGTCTCGATGGCGGCGGGGTCGACGACGAGCACGGTGTCGAACTCCAGCCCACGGGCGTCGGGAGCGGCGACGACGATCGCGCCGCTCCCCTCCAGCGCCTCGGCCACGCCGGGCGGGGCGATGACGCCGACCAGGCCGTGGCCCTCCTCCCGGGCCAGGGCCCGCACGGTCTCCAGGTCCCCGGTCACGGTGCGCGGCGGCTCGCCGTGGCGGACCGAGCGGGAGGGCCGCTGACCGGGGGCGATGCGGGCCAGCAGCGGGGTGGCGTGGCCGAGGATCTCGGCGGTGGTGCGGTAGTTGACGGTCAGCGTGTGGTGGACGAAGCGCTCGCCGACGGCCTCGGGCCAGGAGCGGACCGTGGTGGCCGAGCCCGACTGGGCGAAGTCGCCCACGACCGTCATCGAGCGCGACGGGCAGCGGCGCAGCAACATCCGCCACTCCATTTCGGTGAGCTCCTGGGCCTCGTCGACGACGATGTGGCCGTACACCTCCTCGGGCGGGCCGTCGACCAGCGCGCGGGCCTCGTCGAGCAGCGCCAGGTCGGCGCGGGTGCGGGCGGCCCGGCCCAGCGCGTCCTCGGGGCGCAGGCGCGGCCACACCGCCTCGACCGCCCGGTCGACGGCCGGGTCGTCGAGGAGTTGCTCGCGGACGGCGTCCCAGTCGAACTCCGGTCCGTCCGCCGGGGCGTCGTCGAGGCCGAGGGAGCGCAGGTCGCCGGCCACCGCCTCGTCGAGGTCGACGCCGAGCATGGACGCCACCTCGGCGTCGAGCCGGGCCAGCGCCTCGGCGGTGCGCCGTTCCAGCAGGTCGACGAGGGCGTCGACCACGTGCTCGAGGAACACGGCGCGGGCGGGGTTGTGGGCCAGGCCGTCGCGCACGGCGTGGCGGCGGGCCGCGTCGACCTCGGCCGGGGTCAGGACCAGGCTCTCCTGGCCGACCTTGACCTCCAGCGGCACCCCGCGCGGCTGCCGGGCGCGCACCCGCCCGGCCAGCGCCGCGGCCACGGCCGCGACGCCCTTGGCCCGCGCCGCCTCCTCGGGCTCGGCGTCGGCCGGGGTCTGGCCCACGAGGTCGGTCAGCGTGGCCATCCGGACGTCGTTCTCGCCCAGCGACGGCAGCACGTCGGAGATGTAGTCGAGGAAGCGGCTGTTGGGGCCGTACACGAGGACGCCGCGCCCGGCGAGGGCGGGGAAGGCGTAGAGGACGTAGGCCGCCCGGTGCAGCGCGACCAGGGTCTTGCCGGTGCCGGGGCCGCCGTCCACGATGGTGACGCCCCGGTGCGGTGAGCGCACGATGGCGTCCTGCTCGGCCTGGAGCGTCGAGACGGCCTCGCGCATGCGGCCGGTCCGGGCCCGGCTGAGGGCGGCCGTGAGCGGGCCGTCGCCGACCACGTCGTCGGGCGTGGGGGAGGAGCCGTCGAGGATCTCGTCGCTGACGTCCACGACCCGGCGGTTGTTCAGCCGCAGGTGGCGGCGCCGGCGCAGGCCCAGCGGGGTCGCCGGGGTGGCGGCGTAGAAGGGGCGGGCGGCGTCGGCGCGCCAGTCGACCAGGACGACCTCGCCGTCCGGGGAGCGCAGGCCGACCCGGCCGATGTGCAGGGACTCTCCGGCCGGGGTGTCGATCCGGCCGAAGCACAACGAACGTTCGGCGGCCCGGAGTTCGCCGAGCCTGCGGGTCAGCCGCGACAGTTCGACGTCGCGGGCGTGCAGGTCGTCGGAGGTGGTCAGGGCGCGGTCGCGGGCGGCCAGCGTGTCGGAGACGGCGGCGTCGAGGCGGTCGTACAGGCCGTCAACGATCTGCTGTTCGGTTTCCACCCGCCCAAGTATGGAGACGAGGGATACGGAAGGTAAGGCTTGACTTACTTTGTGATGTCCATCGAGGTGGCTTCTAGACTCCCGGTGTGGGCGAATTACTCGTCGGGGCCGCCTACCTCGTCGCCGGGATCGTGGGATGGGCCGTCCAGCCGCGTTATCGCGCGGGGCCGCTGCTGGTGGGGGTCGGCTCGCTCTGGCTGCTCGCCAAGCTGGGGCCCACCGTGCCCGTCGTGAGCGGCGCGTGGGCCGCCGTGCTGGGGCACTGGCTGATCACGTTCCCGACCGGCCGGGCCGAGACCGCCGCGCGGCGGGCGGGGGTCGGTGTCGTCTACGGGGCGCTTCTGGTGGCGGCCTTCGTGCCGCTCGCGGGGCTGGCCGTCGGCGGGGCGGCGGTGATCGCGGTCCAGGCGGTGCGGTGGCGGGGCAGCGCGGCGGCGCGGCGGCGGGTGTTCAACCCGGTCACGCTGACGGGGCTGGTCGCCGTCGTGGTGGTGCTGGGGCTGAAGCCGGTGGCCGCGACCCAGCCCCTGGCCGGCGTTCTGCTGCTGGTCGCGCTCGGGCTGGTGCCCGTCGGCCACCTGGCCGGGCTCCTGCACCGGCGGGTCGCCGTGGCCGATCTCGTGGTGCGGCTGGGTGACGTCCCGGCCGACGGCATCGAGGCCGGGCTCGCCGCGACGCTGCGCGATCCGACGCTCCGGGTCGGCTACTGGGCCGCCGGGCGCTATGTCGACCTCGGCGGGCGGGTCGTCGACGTGCCCGAGGGCAGGGCCACGCGGGTCGACCGGGCGGGGGAGCGGCTCGCGGTGCTCGTCCACGACCCCCTGCTCTTCGAGGAGCCCGAGCTGATCGAGGCCGCCTGCGCGGCGGCCGGGCTGGCGCTGTGGAACGAGCGGCTCGCCGCCGAGTTGCGCCTGCGCATCCGGCAGGCCGGTGAGGCGACCGAGGCCGAACGGCGGCGGATCGAGCGCGATCTCCACGACGGCGTGCAGCAGCGCCTGTTGTCGATCCCGATGACGTTGTCGCTGGCCGAGGCGTCCCGCGATCCCGCGCCGCTGATCAGGGAGGCCCGGCACACCCTCCTCGCGGTGCTCGGCGACCTGCGGGCGCTGACCCAGGGCATCCACCCGCCGATGCTCACCGAACGGGGCCTCGCCGGGGCGGTCGGGGAACTGGCCGCGTTGTCGCCGGTGCCCGTGCGGGTCACGGCCCGCGTCGGCGACCTGCCGCCCGAGGTCGAGACCGTCGCCTACTACGTCGTCGCCGAAGGGCTGGCCAACGTGCGCAAACACGCCGGAGCGACCGAGGCGGCCGTGCGCGTCGAGGCGGCCGACGGGGTGCTCTCGGTCGAAATCCGCGACGACGGCGTCGGCGGGGCCGACCCCTCGCGCGGCACCGGGCTGCGCGGGCTGGCCGACCGGGTCGCCGTCTGCGGCGGCACCTTCCACGTGGACGGCCGCGCCGGCACCGTCGTCCGGGCGGTGCTGCCGTGCGGGTGACCCTCGCCGAGGACAACACGCTGCTGCGCGAGGGCCTGGTCAGGCTGCTCGCCGAGGCCGGCTTCACCGTCGTCGGGGCCCACGACGACGCCGCCGGGCTGCTCAAATCGGTGGCCGACCACCGCCCCGACGTCGCGATCGTCGACATCCGCCTGCCGCCGACCCGCACCGACGAGGGACTGCGGGCGGCGGGCCGGATCAGGCGGCTCCATCCCGGTACGGGGGTGCTCGTGCTCTCCCAGTACGTCCGCCTCACGTACACGGTCGAACTGCTCGACGGCGGCGCGAAGGGCGTGGGCTACCTGCTGAAAGACCGGGTGACCGACCTGGCCGACCTGGCCGCCGCGGTGCGCCAGGTCGGCGGTGGCGGGGCGGCGTTCGACCCCGTCGTCATCGACCAGCTCGTCGGCCGCCGGGACAGCCCCGGCGACCCGCTCAACGGGCTCAGCGAACGCGAACGGGCCGTGTTGTCGCTGATGGCGGAAGGCCGCACCAACCAGGCCATCGCGACCCGGCTCGGCATCGCCGAACGGACCGTGGAGAAACACTGCTCGGGCATCTTCGCCAAGCTCACCCTGCCCGCCCACCCCGACGACCACCGGCGGGTCCTGGCGGTGCTGCGCTACCTGAACGGGTGAGGCCAGCCGCACCCCGCATGCGTGCGGGCACGCTTCCGCGCCGCCGACCCCCGCCCGAGACTCGGCGGCGTGAACCTCAAGAGATCGGCCCTTATCGGGCTGGGCGCGGTGGCGCTGCTGACCGGCGCGTTCCTCGTGTTCCTCCGCCCGCCCGTCGACCCCTTCGACCCCGTCGCCTGGGACC
This sequence comes from Herbidospora sakaeratensis, assembly GCF_001570525.1. GTDB lineage: Bacteria > Actinomycetota > Actinomycetes > Streptosporangiales > Streptosporangiaceae > Herbidospora > Herbidospora sakaeratensis. Next base: position 867,246 of record NZ_BBXC01000008.1, on the reverse strand, counting down.
CCGGGCCGCCCGCGAAGATCCCGCGGGTCACGCCCGCCGCCGGGGTCGCCTCGCTCGGCACGCTGCCCGGCCCGGAGGACCTCGCGGTCGACGCCTCCGGGTGGATCTACACCGGTCTGCTCGACGGGCGGGTCGTGCGCCTGCGTCCCGGCGGCCGGCCGGAACCCTTCGCCGAGGTCGGCGGGCGGCCCCTGGGGCTGGCGTTCGACGCGCGCGGGCACCTGCTGGTCGCCAACCACGGCGTCGGCCTCCAGTCGGTCGCGCCCGACGGCGCCGTCACCCTGCTCACGGACCAGGCGGGCGGCGAGCCGATCAGATTCGCCAACGACCTCGCCGTGGCCGCCGACGGAACGGTCTACTTCTCCGACTCCAACAGCAGGCTGAACAACTCGACCCTGCCGGGATCCGCCTTCTCCGTGTACGACTTCCTGGAGGGCCGCCCCCGGGGCAGGCTCCTCCGCTACGACCCGTCGACCAGGACCACCACCGTCCTGGCCGGGGATCTCTACTTCCCCAACGGCATCGTCGTCACCGACGACCAGCGGGCCCTGCTCGTGGTCGAGTCGACCCGCTACCGCGTCACCCGCCATTCGCTGACCGACGGCACGACCACGACCTTCCTCGACCGCCTCCCCGGCATCGGCGACGGCTTCACCCGGCTCCCCGACGGCCGCCTGCTCCTGGCCGTGTACGACAGGGTGCCCCTCCTCGACGAGCGCATCCTGCCGAACACCTGGACCCGCCGCCTGGCGGCCCGCCTGCCCGCCTCCCTGCTGGCCGACGAGGACGACCCGATCGCCGGCTCGATCCTGGTGATCGGTCCCGGCGGCCGGATCGAGCGCAGCCTGTCGGGCCTCGACCCCGCGCCCGCCAACGTGGTGCCCTACGAGCAGGGCTGGCTGCTGGGCTCCCTCCAGGGGCGGGAACTGCGGACCATGCCGGCCGTCAGCTAGTGCGCACCAGGCGGAGGAACGCCTTCAGGCCGGTGATGAGCTCCTGGTTGTCGCTCAGCCCGTCGACCGTCTCGTCGAACTTTCGGGTCATCGACGTGATGCGCCGGTTCAGGTCGTGGTCGGCGTCCTCCAGCACCGACCGCGCCGCCGCCAGTTCGCCGCGCACCTGCCGCAGTTCCTCGGTCAGCGTCTCGATCGACGCCTCCAGGGTGGTCCGGGCCTCGACCAGGTCCTTGACGTCGGCGCGCAGCGTCGCCACGTCCTGGCGCGGGTAGTGCAGCTCCTCCATCAGCGTGCCGACCCGGTCCTTCAGGTGGGCCAGGTAGGCGCCCGTGGGCCGGAACAGGGTGGCCAGCAGGTAGAAGCCGGCGAAGTAGTAGCCGACGTACTCCCCGGAGAAGTAGGTGACCGTCGCGATCACCGCCGCGGAGACCACGTGGCCGAGCACCGCCAGCCGCAACATCCGCTTCGCGATGCCCCGGGCCTCGTCCTCACGGGCCTGGGGCACCTCGATGCCGCGCTCCCGCGACAACGCGGTCTCGTGGACGACCCGGCGGGCCGAGAAGTACAGGTTCCACGGCACCGTCAGCAGGACCAGCAACCAGATCAGGCTGACCGCGCCGACGCCGATCGCCAGCACGGTGCTCGGGGCCACGCCGGTCGAGAAGGTCAACCAGGCGGCGAATATCGCGAAAGTCAGGGAAACCAGGAAAATCCACCATTTCATGCCCCAAAGGATCTTCCCTGGAGGCGATGGCGGGCACCGCTCTCGTACTCAGACCGGGTAGGGGATCGGCACTACTTCGGCCAGGGGATCCCGTCGTCCCACATCCGCTCGGCCTCGGCGGCGAAGCGGTGGAACCAGACGCCGTCACGCGGCTCCAGCGCCAGGATCGGCCCGCTCTCACCGGGGGGAAGGTACTCGAACCGCTGCGCGCAGAGGTAGGTGCCGTCGATGACCTGAACGCCCAGCGCCGGGACGAACCGGGCCAGGCGGACCTCCAGGTTCCCCCCGGTCTTCGCGCGCAGCGAGTCGAGTTCGGCCAGGGCGCTCTGGATGCGCTGGACCAGCAACCTCGGATCGGAGCCGCTGAAGCTGTGCAGGGACGCCGCCGCGATGGCCGCCTCGTCGTCGGGGTCGACCATCATCACCCGGATTCGCGCCCCGCTGAGCAACATCGTCCGCAGCTCGCCGCGGGCCGTGTTCAACGTCCGGGCCATCGACCGCCCGATGAACAGGTAGTCGCGGGCCCGCGCGCGGCGGTCGGCCAGGTCCTTCGGGAAGTCCTCGCGCAGGAAGTTCCGGTCGGCGACCAGCCCGGCGACCTGGCGGCGTGACTTGATCTGCGAGAACGCCAGGAACGCCAGCAGGGCGAGCGTGCCCGAGATGAGCGCGGCCGTGTCGGCCAGGCCGACGACCCCGAGCGCGGTGAACACCAGCGCGACCAGCGCCAGCGCGTAGAGGTCGAGATTGTCGTCGTGGACGAGATTCCGCAGGCGCTTCACGGTTGCCATCCTTCCGGGCGAAGCGCGTGCCGGCCGGGCTTTCCTGGTCTTCAGGCGCCCTTCACCGGCAGGCTGAACCAGACCGTCTTCCCGCCCGCGACGCGGCTCGTGCCCCACCGGTCGGCGAGCTGGCTCACCACGAACAGGCCGCGCCCCTCGTCGTCGAAACGGCCGGGTTCGCGCAGTCGCGGCATGCGGTGGTCGTCGTCGCTGACCTCGCACAGGAGGTGGTCGGTGCGCAGCAGCCGTACGGTGATCGGCCGGGCCGTCGCCCGCACCGCGTTGGTGACCAGCTCGGAGGCGAGCAGTTCGGCCGTCGGGATGAGGGTGTGCAGCCCCCAGCCGGCCAGCGTGCGCCGCACCAGCCCGCGCACCCGCGACGGGGTCTGGGCCTGCGGCTCCAGCAACCACTGGGCGACGTCCTCGCTGGGGATGCCGGTGAACCGGATCGCCAGCATGGTCACGTCGTCGCGCATCGGCGCGGCCGGGACCACGCTCGCGCAGACCTCTTCGAGCGGCCGCACCCCGGCCAGGCCGCGCCGCAGGCGCTCGACCCCGACGCCGATGTCCTCGCCGCGCTCCTCGACCAGGCCGTCGGTGTAGAGGACCAGCACGCTGTCGTCGTCGGCGGCGATCTCCACCGTCTCGAACGCGTTGCGCCCGAGCCCGATCGGGGTGCCCGCGGGCGGCTGAAGCACCTCGGCCTTGCCGTCGGCGCTGACGAGGACCGGGGGCAGGTGTCCGGCGCTGGCGATGGTGCAGCGGCGCAGGACGGGGTCGTACACACAGTAGACACAGGTCGTGATCGTCTGGGCGGCCAGCCGCTGCGCCATCTCGTCGAGCGACTGCAGCACCTGCTCGGCCGGCAGATCCAGGGAGGCGAGGGTCTGTACGGCGATGCGCAACTGTCCCATGATCGCCGCCGCGTCGAGGCCGTGGCCCATGACGTCGCCCACGACCAGGGCCACCCGCGAGCCGGGCAGCGGGATGACGTCGAACCAGTCGCCGCCGACGCGCGCGGCGGCGGGCTGGTAGCGGAACGCGATCTCCAGACCGGGCAGGGAGGGAGGCTGACCGGGCCGGATCCCGCGTTGCAGGATCTCCAGCGTCTCAAGCTGACGGCGGTGTAATCGCCCGTGGAAGATCGTCAACGCCACCGGGACCGCCAGCTGCCCGGTGACCAGCACGTCGTCCTGGTCGAACTCGGCGCGTTCACGATCCCGGGCGAGCACCGCGCAGCCGATGGCCTCGCCGTAGGCGCGCAGCGGCACGGTCAGCAGCCGCCCGCCCACGAGCTCGGGGACCGTGGCCGCCGGATCGCCCGACCAGCGCGAGGGCAACCGCCCCCGCGGATCGAGCCGGTGCACGGCACCCCCGTCGAGGTAGACGGCGGCGGCGTCGGCCAGCCGGGGCACGGCCGCCTCGCAGAGCAGCCGTGCGGCCTGCTCCGGATCGAGGCACTCGCCGATCGCCCGTGCCGTGTCACCGAGAAACGCCAGACCCTCGGTGTCGATCACTGCGCCGTCAGAACTGGTTCCGTCGGCAGTTGAGGAACAGCTGGATCTCCGGTGGCGCCTGCGTGGTGGCCGGCGCGTAGGAGATGTCGGTCTCGACGACCACGGTGAACCCGGTCTCCTCGACCAGGGCCCGCAGGTCTTCGCGCAGGTAGCCGGTGACGCGGACGGGCGCGCCGAGGAACTGGAACGGCACGTCGTCGAGGTCGATCTCGACCATGCTCAGCGCCAGCAGCCCGCCGGGCACGATCACGTCGTGGATCTTCTGCAGCGCCGTCGCGATGTCGGCCCGCGGCAGCATCAGCAGCGAGAAGAACGCCACCACCGCGTCGAATCGACCAAGTGAGGAGTCGATCTCGGTGACGTCGCGCTCCAGGAAGGTGCCCTCGGGCACGTTCTTGCGCGCCAGGTCGAGCATGACGGGCGAGATGTCGATCCCGGTGACCTCGCAGCCCGCGTCGGCGAACTGCTTGGCGGTCGGCTCTCCGGTGCCGCACCCGACGTCGAGCACGCGGGCGCCCGGCTGGAGTTGCTTGATCAGCCACTCCCCGGCCGCGATCTGCCCCTCCTTGTGGGGAAAGGCATCGTCGTATCGTGACCCGATGCGGTTGAACGCCTCGGCCTGCATAGCCCGGTATTCGTCGCGACTTTGAGCCGAACCGGATTCAGTTGTCATCATGCCGCCATATGGGAGATCGCCGACTTCTGCCCACCAAGTGATAGGCCCTCTGGGCTCACAAGTCAAGATATATCTGCGTTAAATTGACATTTCACGCTGGCGACCTGCGACAACGACGTTGACTGGACGTGTCGGGTAGGTCAATGCCGAGAGTCAGATAAATGTCGGTTTATGGTCGTGAAAGGATGTGCTATGTCTCATCTGTCCTGGGATGGCTGTCACAACACCCGAGACCTGGGAGGTCTCCCACTCCACGACGGCGGCCAAACACCGTTCGGCGCGCTGGTCCGCTCGGACAATCCCGAACGCCTGACGGCGGCCGGCTGGACGGCCGCCCTCGCCCACGGGGTGCGGACCGTCGTCGACCTGCGGGAGGCGCACCGCCCCGACCTCCGGCCCGCCCACCTGACGACGGTCCGGATCGACCTCGACGACATGGCCGACGAGGCGGTCTGGAACCACATCTTCGACAACGAGCTCGACGGCACGCCGCTCTACTACCGCTACTTCCTGGAGTCCAAGCCGGCGCAGTGCGTGGCCGCGGCGACGGCGGTGGCCCGCGCGCCGGAGGGCGGCGTGCTCGTCCACTGCGAACTGGGCCGCGACCGGACCGGGTTGATCGTCATGCTGCTGCTGTCGCTGGCGGGGGTGACCCCGCAGGCCATCGCCGACGACTACGGACTGAGCACGTCGCGACTGGTGCCGTTATACGCGGCCTGGGGCATCACCGACCAGACGGCGGAGATCGAGCAGATTTTGCGCACCAAGAAGACGACGCTCCACGCCGCCGTGCACGACGCCCTCGACGGCTTCGACGCGGAGGCGTATCTCCTGGCCGGAGGCATGGACCCGGCCGACGTCAAGGCGCTGAAGACGCGCCTCACCCGGCCGTGACCCGCCGCTCCCGGGCCGCCCGCCACGAGGCCACGATCACGAAGCTGACGGTGACCAGCAGCGCCCACGCCCCGATCTTCCCGGTGTGGACGAGCCGCCAGCCGTCCCGCTGGTGGGGGTACTGCCACGCGCCGAAGTAGGTGGCGACGTTCTCCGCCACCCAGAGGAAGAACCCGGTCAGCAGCAGCGCCGGGGCCAGCGGCAGCCGGTAGCGGCGCTCGCCCACGGTGAACCGCACCGCCGTCCCCCAGGTGACGACCACCAGCAGGACCGCCAGCGGGATCCGCAGGTCGGCCCACCAGTGGTGGCTGACGAAGTTGACGTAGACCGCCACCGCGAGCAGCGTCACCGGAACCGTCCGGTAGGCGACCAGGCTGAGCGACAGGATCCGCCAGGCCGCGCACACGTAACTCCCGACGGCGGCGTAGAGGAACCCGCTGTAGAGGGGCACCCCGAAGAACTTCGTGTAGGCGTCCTCGGGATAACTCCACGACCCGAGCCGCACCTTGACCAGCTCGAACGCCAGCCCGACCAGGTGAAAGCAGCCGATCACGGCCACCTCTTCGCTGGTCTCCCACCGCATCGCCCGGAAGACGACGGTGAGCGCGACGGCGTACAGGAACAGCGCGTCATAACGCGGCACGGGCAGCGGCAGCACCGAGGAGAGGGCCAGCCCCGCGAACAACCCCACCGCGAACCCGCACGCCTTCGCCTCGGCCCACGCGAACCGGAGCACCTGCGCGACGAAGAACCTCACCCCGCCATTGCAGCCGTCACCCGAGGCGAGGTGGCGATGATGATGGGGAGATCATGTGCGAAATCGGCGCACTTCGACGTCGTACGTGACCCCGGTCAGCCGTTCCGACTCCGACCACAACCGGCGTTGCGCCTCGGTGTCGTACGACGCCGCGCTCGACTCGACGCGTTCGGGGTGGCCGGTGAACTGCAGGCGTCCCGGTGGGCCGTAGAACTCCCCTCCGCGCGCGGCGGGGTCGACGGCCGCGCGCAGGGCCGCCAGGGCGCCGACCTGCGGGTCGTGCATCAGCCACCACGTGAGGGGACGCAGGGCCGGGCGCATCATCAGCCGGACGAACGGTGACATGTCGCGGCCGAACTCGGTGCGGGCGTTGCCCGGATGGGCCGCGAGCGAGACGGTCTCGGCGCGGGCCTCGGTCAGCCGGCGGTGCAGCTCGTAGGCGAACAGCAGGTTGGCGAGCTTCGACTGGAAGTAGGCCTTCTGGTAGTCGTACCGGCGCTCGAAGTGCAGGTCGTCGAGGTTCAGGGTGCCGCGGCAGTGGCCGATGCTGCTGACCGTCACCACGCGCGAGCCCGGGACGGGCAGCAGGCACTCCAGGACCAGGCCGGTGAAGGCGAAGGTGCCCAGGTGGTTGGTGGCGAAGGTCAGTTCGTGGCCTTCCTCGGTCACCGCGTGGCGGGGGCGGATGCCGCCCGCGTTGTTGACGAGCAGGTCGACGCGCTCGCCGCGCAGCTCCCCGGCCGCCGATCGGATCGAGGCCGGGGAGGCCAGGTCGAGGTGGAGCGTGCGCACCCTCGGCGAGCCGAGCCGGGCGGCCGCCCGGCGGGCCTTCTCCGGGTCGCGGCAGGCCAGGATCACGGTCGCGCCCTTCTCCGCGAGGAGCCGGGCCGTCTCGTAACCGAGCCCGGTGTTGGCCCCCGTCACCACGGCCGTGCGGCCGGTCTGGTCGGGGATGTTCGAGGCGGTCCAAGGCATGGTGTCCCCCTAGAATCGGGATGGTCGTCCCGGTTTCGAATATACGGGACGGTCATCCCGTTTATCAACGAGGGAGTGCCATGCGCGCGGACGCCCAGCGCAACAGGGCCAGGGTGCTGGAGGTCGCGGCGGAGGTCTTCGCCTCGGAGGGCCTGTCCGTGCCCGTGCACGAGATCGCCCGCCGCGCCGGGGTCGGCACCGGCACCGTCAGCCGCCATTTCCCCACCAAGGAGGACCTGTTCGCGGCCGTCCTCCTCGACCGTATGCGGGAGCTCTGCGACCGCGCCGACGCGCTGACCTTCTTCGCCTTCTTCGCCACGCTGGTCCGCGAGGCGGCCGCCAACCGGGGGCTGGCCGAGGCGCTGAGCGGGGCCGGGTTCGACGTGGAGGCCGCCGCCGCCCAGGCCGGCCACGACGTGAGCGCCCGCCTGCGCGCCCTGCTCGCCTCGGCCCAGGAGTCGGGGGAGGTCCGGCCCGACGTCACCTACGCCGACGTCAAGGCCCTGATGGCGGGGTGCCTGGCGGCCGACCTGGCCGATCCCGCCGCGCTCGACCGGCTCGTCGCCGTGGTGACGGCGGGGCTGCGCCGTTCCTGAAAGTTTCATCGCGACGCCGGGCCGGGCCGCACACCGCCCGTGAACACGGCGGCCCCCGGATTGCCCACTGTTGCCAGACACCCCTGTTGGTGCAACATTACCTCAGACGTCAGTCGGCATACGTCATACGTTTGGTCTTCGTCGGCGTGGCACGGGGCGGACGACCTCGCGACAGATGATGAACCAGCGAAAGGAAAAGAGCGTGAAGTCAGTCTTATCCACCACCGGGAAGGTGTTGGCAGCGCTCGCGGTGTTCGTCGCCGCCGTCGTGCTCCCGAGCCTGGCGGGCGGGGTCGCCTCGGCGGCGACCCAGGCCACCTACTACGTCGCCCCCGACGGCAACGACGCCAACCCCGGAACGCTCGCAGCACCGTTCAAGACCGTGCAGAAGGCCAGGGACGTCGTCCGCACCGTGAACGGCAACATGACCGGCGACATCTACGTCTACCTGCGCGGCGGGACGTACTCGATCGGCAGCACGATCGACTTCACGACGGCCGACTCCGGCACGAACGGCTTCCGGGTCGTCTACTCCGCCTACCCGAACGAGACGCCGGTCCTGACCGGCGGCGTCCAGGTCACGGGGTGGACGCAGCACAGCGGCAACATCTGGAAGGCGCCGCTGAACCGCAACAACAAGCTCCGCGCGCTGTACGTCAACGACAAGCGCGCGTTCATGGCCACGAAGACCGTCAACTCCGGCGGGTGCACCGGCACCTACAACGTCACGGCCGGCCAGGCGTCGTGGGCGTGGGAGTCGGGTTCGCAGTGCGCGGGGTCCCGGTACAGCCTGAACGACTTCCCGGCCGTCGCGAGCAACCAGGACGACATCGAGATCGAGACCGGCACGACCTGGACCACCGCCATCGTCGGCGTCCGCACGGTCACCTCCGACGGCTCCAACCGCATCGCGACGTTCCAGCAGCCGGGCGCGGCCATCGCCCAGGGCGCCTTCAACGGCAACGCCCAGGTCGGCGGCACCCACAAGCTCATGAACGCCTACGAGTTCCTCGACACGGCCGGTGAGTTCTTCTTCGACAAGACGACGAAGACGCTCTACTACTACAAGGCCGGTTCGGAGAACATGTCGACCGCGACGGTCTTCGCGCCCAACAACGTGACGACCCTCATCAAGGTCGCCGGCAGCTCCACGAGCGCCCGCGCCCGCAACATCACCTTCACCGGCCTGACGGTCCAGCACTCCGACTGGAACCTGTTCAACGTGGCCGGCTCGGTGCTCAAGCAGGCCCAGCAGGGCAACCTCGGCGCGCTCGCCTACGCGAAGCAGAACTTCCACGCCTACACCTACCGCAACGTGGACACCGCGCCCGGCATCATCCAGATCGACAACGCCGACGGCCTGCTGCTGCAGGGCAACCGCATCCAGCACACCGGCGTCGACGGCATCAACATGGTCAACGACGTGGTGAACTCGCAGCTGATCGGGAACTACACGAACGACATCGCCGGCTCGGCGATCACCGTGGGCCACCCGCAGCACGTCTACATCGGCGACTACACCTCGTCCAACCGCGAGAAATACACCACCGCGGTCGAGGGCGCGCCGAAGAACATCGAGATCAAGAACAACTACCTCTACGACAGCGCGGTGCTGTTCTGGGGTCACAGCCCCATCTCGGCCTACTTCGCCGACACGCTGTCGATCCAGCGCAACCGCATCGAGAAGGCCCCGTGGTCGGGCGTCACGCTCGGCTGGGGCTGGTGGAACTTCGACGGGTCGTCCGGCTCGATCCGGCCCAACGTGCCGACCACCGTGGCGAAGAACAACACCATCAGCCACAACCACTTCGTCGACACGGTCCAGCGCCTCAGCGACACCGCGCCCGTCTACACGCTGGGCAACCAGCCCGGCACCACGATCACCAACAACTACATGCAGGGCGTGCCCTCAGGCCACAAGTACGGGCTCCACCCCGACGAGGGCTCGGGCAACATGGTGTTCCGCGACAACGTCCTCAGCGTCGACAAGAACATCACGTGGCTCGTCAACTCCGACGACTGGGGCCGCAAGCACGACCTGAGCATCACGCAGACCTACGGGCCGATCAACAAGGTCTCCAACAAGGTCCTGCCGAACAGCACGGTGCACGACATCATCGTGTCGTCCGACTACGTCTGGCCGACCCCGGCCTACGGCATCGCGGTGAACTCCGGCCTCGAGGACGCCTACCGGAGCGTCATCCCGCAGAGCAACCTGTCGCTGCCCGACTACGTGCTGCCCGCCAGCACGTACACCAGCAGCGGCCAGACCTCGATCCCGATCCGCAGCACCGGCGACTCGTCGAAGTCGGTCTGGCTGGCTCCCAACGGCACGACGTCCTTCACCGCCGGCGCCACGATGACCAGGGCGGGCGGCACCGCGACGTCCATCGCCGTCCCGACCACCAACGGCGAGTACCGTCTCTTCGTCGTGGACGCCCAGGGCAACCGCTCGGCGGCGTCGGTGTCCCTCGTCAGGCAGGGCGGCGGCGGGAACAGCGGCGGCGGCCAGCAGATCGTCGGCGGCCAGTCGAACCGCTGCGTCGACATCGCCGGCGGCTCGACCGCCAACAACGCCCAGGCCCAGCTGTACGACTGCGGCAGCGGCACCAACCAGCGGTTCACGCACACCTCGGGCAAGCAGCTGCAGGTCTACGGCAACAAGTGCCTCGACGCCTCCGGTCAGGGCACGGCCAACGGCACCCAGGTGATCATCTGGGACTGCAACGGCCAGACGAACCAGCAGTGGAACGTCAACGCGAACGGGACGATCACCGGCGTGCAGTCGGGCCTGTGCCTGGACGCCTCCGGCGGCGGCACGGCCAACGGCACCCGGATCATCCTGTGGTCCTGCAACGGCGGACCCAACCAGCAGTGGAGCCTGCGCAGCTGACGCGGCGCCTCCACTGAGGCCGCGGACGGCCACTCCCGGGCCGTCCGCGGTCCTCCGCGAGACAAGGGGTTCCGGATCGGCGCCGGAACCCCTTCTCGGGTGTGTGTTACGAGACGGGCTCGATCCACACGTTGCGGAAACGGGGGTTCTCGCCGGCGTCGCCGTGGTCCTGCAGGCGGATGCCCGCCGACGCCACGCTCTCGGCGATGTTGTCGCCCGTGCCGCCGTCGATCGACACGTCGTTGTGCACGACCTGGCCGTTCCAGACGACCGTCACGCGGGCGTTGTCGACCTTCACCCCCGTGCTGGTGTAGCGGGGCGCGCGGTAGGTGATGTCGTAGGTCTGCCACGTGCCGGGGGCGGTGGCCCTGTTGCTGTCGGCCGCGCGCTTGTTGTAGATCGCGCCCGCCCCGTTGATCAGGGGCGCCGGGTCACCCGACGACTCCAGGACCTGCACCTCGTAGCGTTCCTGCAGGAAGATGCCGCTGTTGCCGCGCTGCTGCCCGGTCACGTTCGCCGGGTAGTCGGGCGTCAGCCACTCGACGTGCAGCGTGAAGTCGCCGAACGTCTGCCGGGTGCGGATGTCGCCGCCGAGCGACTCGACGGAGCCGTTCGCGATCGGCCACGTCGCCGCGCCGCCGGCCCGCTTCTCCCACGCCGCCAGGCTGGTGCCGTCGAACAGCGTGATGCGCTGCGCGAGCGAGACCGAGACGTGGTCGAGGTTGACGTTGCCGCCGTCGCCGGCGTCGAACCGGTAGGTGATCTCGTTGGTGCCCCGGTTCAGGTTGAGCCGCTCGGTCTGGACGGCCCACCTGTCCCAGCCGCCGCTGGAGGCCAGGCGCGTCTGCCGGACCTTGACGCCGTTGACGTACACGCTCAACGACCGGACCGTGTCGGCCGCGTAGCGGAGGCTGACGTTGTGCGGGCCGGTGGTGTCCGACCACACCGAGAACGAGGTGCTCGCGCCCTGGTTCCAGTAGCCGTCGACGAAGCCCTTGTAGGTGTAGCCCGGGTGGTTCGTGTTCGCCTTCGCGCCGCCCGCCAGGGTGGCGTTCTCGGCCTCGAAGACGCGCTGCGCGGCCACGGTGAGCGAGTCGAGGTTGACGTGGCCGGTGTCACCGGCGTCGACCTTGTACGTGATGAGGTTGACGCCCTCGTTCAGCTGCAGCGGCTCGACCCGGGTGGCCCACTGCTCCCACGTCACCGTGCTGGGCAGCGGCACCTGCCGGATCTTCGTGCCGTTGACGTACACGCTGACCGACTTGTTGCCGGGGGCCGGGTTCGGGCCGTTGGAGTAGCGCAGGCCGACGTGGTAGGTGCCGGGCCGGGGCACGGTGACGGCGAACTGCGTGGCCGCGCCCTGGGTCCCGTAGCCGGCGACGAAGCCGCTGCCCGTGTAGCTCAGGTGGTCGGTGGCCAGGTTCGCGCCGCCGCTGTGCGAGGCGCTCTCGGCCTCGTAGACGGTGTCGGTCTGCGGGCCGTCGACCAGCGTGTTCAGGGTGTACCAGGCCTCGGTGCTCCAGAGCGGCTGTCCCGACGCCGAGGCGAACGGGCGCGGCGAGCGCAGGTGCACGACGCGGTCGGCCTTGAGACCCGCGATCTTCAGCGTGACCTTCTTGCCGTCGTCGGAGAGGTCCGCGGAGGTGACGGTCAGCGGCTCCTCGTCGACCTTGGGGCCGCCGTAGGTGGAGGACGCGGCGTAGCGCCACTGGGTGATCTGGTACTTGGCCGCCAGCGACGTGGCGGTCGCCTCGGAGAGGGGCTGGGTGTACTCCAGCTCGAAGCCGCCCGCGATGGCGCGCATGCGCAGGATGTCGAACGCCTTGTCGTCGACCGGGGTCAGCTTCTGCAGGCCGTAGGTGAGCTTGCCCTCCTGGCCCCAGTTGCCGCCCGCGCCGAGGCCGCCGGCGTAGATCGCGCCGTCGGGGCCGAGGCTGATCCGGTTGACGCCCGCTTCGAGGCCCTGGGTGAGCCGGAAGACCGCGCCCTGGTACTCGCCGTCGACCTTCTCCAGGTAGCCGCGCTGGATGCCGCCGTAGGTGACGTCACCGAAGAGCAGCTGTCCCGCGAACCGGCCCTGCTTCAGCAGCAGCGGCGTGCTGGGGGAGTTGGCGATCTCGTTGTGCGGCAGCCAGAGCACCGGCTTGGTGACGACGTTGTTGTCGAACCGGCCGTCGGGGTTGGTGTAGTGGTTGAAGAACCGGCCCGGCTTGACGTGCACCAGCTTCGAGGCCGGCAACCAGCCGCCCTGGTTGTCCATGACGAACAGGTCCTCGCCCGGACCGAAGGCGAGCCCGTTCGGGGTGCGCAGACCACCAGCGACGTACTCGATCGCGCCGGTGTCCTTGTTGACCTTGATGGTGGTGCCCCGGTCGGCCGCCGGCTGCGGGTCGGTGGTCGCGCCGCCGTAGTTGATGGCGACCGACAGGTTCAGGTAGAAGTACCCGTCGCGGTAGAGCAGCCCGAACGCGAACTCGTGGAAGTTGCCGCCGAACGGCCAGGTCGCGACGGTCCGGAGGTTGTCGGCGACCTCGTCGCCGTTGGTGTCGTTGAGCTCCACCAGCCGGGACTTCTCCGACACGTAGATCTTGCCGTCGACGTACTTGAGGCCCATGGGCTCCTGCAGCCCGCTGGCGATCTTCTTGGTGGTCACCTGGGCGGCCGAGGTCGCGCCGGTGACGTTGCCGAGCAGGTAGACCTCGCCGAGCCGGTTGTTCGAGCCGCCCCAGGTGGCGATGGCCAGCCGGCCGTCGGGCAGCCAGTCCATGGCCGAGACCTGCGGCTCGAAGCCGGCGGGCCGCAGGTCGGTGAGCGCGAAGTCGGGGTGGACGGAGGTCAGCGGCAGCCCGTCGCCGGGGGAGTCGGCGCCGCTCTCGCACTCCTTGCGCCCGGGGCCGGTGACCCGCACGACGTCGGCGTCGGTGCTCAGCACCGAGTTCGGCACGAGGGTGAACTGCGAGGCGCCCGGGGGCTTCCACTCCAGCTTGAGCTGCTGGCCGTAGAGGTGCTCGAAGTGGTCGACGCGCAGCGCGTGGTAGCCGGTGGTCAGGTTGATCGTGCCGTCCACGGCGATCGCGCCGTGCCGCCCGTCGTTGGTGATCACGACCGTGTCGTCGATGCGCAGCCGGGAGCCGTCGTCGCTGGTCAGCCGGAAGTCGTAGGACCCGGCGGTGGCGATGTTGATATTGCCGACGACCTCGGTGACGAACATGTCGACGAGGCCGAAGTCGGCGTCCGACGTCCAGTCGATCGTGGGCATCAGCTTGTCGACGTTGGGCGTCTGACCGGGCTTGAGCGTGCAGAGCTTGTTCAGCTCGACCTGGACGTCGTACGTGCGCAGGGTCACGCCCGGCTGCTGCGGCGGCACCGCCGCCTGGGCCTGGGCGGGCACGACGAGACAGGAGAGCGCTGTGAGCACTGAGACGGATAAGAGGGGTATTTTCCGCATGGCCAGTCCCATCTCGATGAGGGAGCCGCGGTCAGGGCGGCGCAGGGGGGTGACGGCCGTAACACAGCCGTATTAATGCTGCTCTGCGCCGTAATATAGAGCTAGATCGTCAACTTGCCCAGGGTCTTTTGCGCGAATCAGCGAAAGTTGTGATCTTCCCGAAAGAAGTCCCGAAGGTCCTGGACGAGCACCTCCGGCGCCAGGTGCGCCGCGTAGTGCCCGGCGGGCTCGTCGTGGGAGCGCCACGCCCGGATGTTCGTGTGGTCGCGCTCGGCGAAGGTGCGCATCGACACGAAGTCGCCCTTGAACATCGCCACCCCGATCGGCGCCGTGGTCGGCCCGGCCGGCGCCTCGGCCCTGGCGTCCTCGTAGTAGAAGCGGGTGGCCGACGTGGCGGTGCCGGTCAGCCAGTAGAGCATGACGTTGGTCAGCACGAAGTCGGGGTCGAGATCCTCCCCCAGGAGCTGGGCGTGCCAGCCGAGCAGCCCGGCCGGGGAGTCGGTGATGGCGTAGGAGAGCGTCTGCGGCTGCTGCGAATGCAGGGTGCTGAACGCCATCTTGTTGTCACGGAACCACGAGAGGACCTTCAGCGCTTCCTGGTCCTCCGGCGTGATCTTCGCGAACTCCGCGGGGTCGCCCGACGGGAAGGAGTAGATCTGCGTGACGTGCACGCCCACGACGTGCTCGGGGTCGACCCGGCCCTGCTCCGGCGCGACGAGCGACCCGGCGTCGTTCCCGGCGGTGCCGTAACGGTCGTATCCCAGCCGCCGCATCAGCTCGGCCCACGCCCGCGCGGTCCGGAACCGGTTCCACCCCCGCTCCCGCGTCGGACCGGAGAACCCGAACCCCGGCAGCGACGGGATCACCAGGTGGAACGCCTGCTCCCCGGCCGGCGGCTCGGTGAGCAGCCCGATGACGTCCAAGTACTCGACGACTGACCCCGGCCAGCCGTGGGTGAGCAGCAGCGGCAGCGCGTCCTCCCGCGACGAGCGGACGTGTAAGAAGTGGATGTTCTGCCCGTCGATCTCGGTCGTGAACTGCGGGTGGGCGTTCAGCCGCGCCTCCCATGCCCGCCAGTCGTAGCCGTGCCGCCAGTACTCGGCCAGCCGCTTCACGTAGGTCACCGGCACTCCGTAGTCCCCGTCGGTGCCCGGGATCTGGTCGGGCCAGCGCGTGGCGTCGAGCCGGTCGTGCAGATCGTCGAGAACGGCCTGGGGGATGTCGATCCGGAAGGGGTTCATGACCATCACGCTACGGGGACTTCCGGTCAACCTCTGTCCGGAAGGAGTGGCAATGTGACGTCCATGCTGGAAACCTCGGCCCGCCTCCTGCGCCTGCTGTCACTCCTGCAGGCCCGCCGCGACTGGCCCGGCCGCGACCTCGCCGACCGCCTGGGCGTCAGCGACCGCACGGTCCGCCGCGACGTCGAACGCCTCCGCGAGCTGGGCTACCCCGTCCACGCGAGCCGGGGCACCGACGGCGGCTACCGCCTCGGCGCCGGCACGGCCATGCCTCCCCTGCTCCTCGACGACGAGGAGGCCGTCGCCGTCGCGATCGGCCTGCGGCACGGCGTACCGGGCATCGAGGAGACCTCCGCCCGCGCGCTGACCAAACTGGAACAGGTGTTGCCGTCCCGCCTGCGGCACCGGGTCGACGCGTTACGGGCGTCGACGGAGCCGGTCCCCGCCGACCGTCCGGGGCCCGCCGTCGACGCGGCGGTGTTGTCGACCCTCGCGACGGCGTGCCGGAACCGGGAGAGACTGCGGTTCGACTACCGGTCCCATGACGGGTCGAGCACCCTGCGCGTGGTGGAGCCCCACCGGATCGTGTCGTGGGGGCGGCGGTGGTACCTGGTGGCCTGGGACGTGGACCGCGACGACTGGCGGACCTTCCGCGTCGACCGCCTCGCGCCGCGCACGCCGACCGGTCCGCGCTTTCCGCCGCGCGACCCGCCTGAGGGGGGTGCGGCCGCTTACGTGGCACGGGGCGTTTCGTCGGCGGCCTGGCGCTGGCGGGCCCGGGTCGTCGTGCACGCCGCCGCCGACGTGGTGACGGAGCGCGTCAACCCGGCCGTGGGGGTGGTGGAGGCGGTCGACGAGAGGACGTGTGTGCTGGACACGGGCGCGGAGAACATCTCCAGCCTGGCAGTGCATCTCGGGCTGCTCGACCTGGAGTTCGAGGTGTCGGGCCCGCCGGAGCTGGTCGAGCACCTGCGTTTGGTGGCGGAGCGGTTCACCCGGGCGACCGCGACGAATCAGGCATGATGGCCGCGTGCGCATGCCGTCTCCACCGGATGACGAGATGATCGATCTGGCGCGGCGCTTCGTCGTTCCGGGATGGTGCGAGTACCGGCGCTACCTGAAGTTGCCGGGAGCCTTCCTGCGCTTTCCCGACCACGAGGCGATCAGGTTCGGGCGCGCACTCGCCAAGGACGCCCGCCGCATCACCGACCATGAACTCGGCGTCCTGCTCGACGGCGAGTGGCGGGCCCGGCTCACCGCCGCCTGGCTCATCGCGCTGGAGCGCCGGGTGCTCTTCCGAGACCGGCTGGCGGTGCTGCTGCTCGAAAGCGAACTCGTGTACGCGGGCGCCGGATATTGCGTGGCACTGGCCCGGTTGGGCGAGGCCGAAGACGCGGGCATCCTGTGCGCCTATCTCGATCGTTACCTTCCCCAGACGGAGAAGCGGTACAACCAGCCGCACGCCCTCGGCGCTCTCCTGTACCTGGACGGGAAACTCGGCACGAACCACGCCAACCGGTTTCCGACACCTGACGGGTTGTGGGAGACCTTCACGAGAGGCGAGATGAGCGCCGACATGGAGAAGAGGGTCACGTTCGCGGCGAGCGCGATGAACGGCACGCTGCCTCAATGGGCCGCACAGCGCGACCGGCAGTGGATCAGGTGAGTTCGCCATGCGCGGCAGCGAATGAGGACCGCCGCGTGCCGGTGACCACCACGAGCCGTTCATTCGCCAGAGGAGTAGGCGCTCGCCTCGTGAACCATCGGCGGCCGTGACTGCGGCGCGGCACCGCTCAGCGTTCGCAGACGATGCCGTCGCCGTCGCGGTCCTGGTACCACGCGTATTCCGGGTCGGTGCCCTTGTGGTAAGGGCCGTATCCGGCCGCGTTTGCCTTGGCGCACGTGTCGAACCTCGGGTCGTCGCCACCCGATCCGCCTGAAGGCGTCGGCGAGGGCGTCGGGCTGGAGGTCGGCTTGCTCCCGCCGCCTCCGCCAGAGGGCGTGGGCGACGGCTTGGGGGAGGGCTTGGGAGCAGGGGTGCCGCCGTCGCATGCGCCCGACCAGATGCGCAGCCGTTCGGTCCGCCCCTTGTACATGACGTCGACCGTGTCACCGTCGACGATCTTCTTGATCTTCACCGTGACGGCGGCCTTCGGAACCACGCGAAAGCCGGCTGAATGGTCAGCCAGGGTGACGGCCAAACGGCCGACACGGCTTTTTCGCCGACGCGCACAAAAAATGCACTGATCACGAAGGTCTCCGATTCGCGCCTGCTCATACGAGACGTGGGCGACTGCATGGTCGGCTCAGGGCGAAATCACTCGCTATCAAAGGGTGAAAAGTGCGCATTGTGCACAACGACGCGGACCTTGCCATGAACGCCCGATTACAACTAGTGCTCCAGCAGCTCATCACGCCGCCACGCCTTTCTTTCCGGCCTGCGCAGCCTGATCACCAGCAGCCTCGGAGGGAGCCGTCATGCGCGTCCACGCTCAGCACAGGACGGAAGAACGAGCATGACCAAGATTGAAGACACGATTCTGGAGGAT
This sequence comes from Herbidospora sakaeratensis, assembly GCF_001570525.1. GTDB lineage: Bacteria > Actinomycetota > Actinomycetes > Streptosporangiales > Streptosporangiaceae > Herbidospora > Herbidospora sakaeratensis. The sequence goes on along the minus strand of NZ_BBXC01000008.1, from coordinate 849,241 downwards.
TGTGTCCGTGCCATCATCGGCCGCCACGAAGCCGTCGAATGGCGGGTGGAGCCGGGTGACTTCTGGTGCACCGTGCGCCCCGGCCGGGAACCGAGACGGCAGGCCGTCCAGGGATGGAAGCTGCACCTGTCGGCGACGGTCCTGTCCGCGCCCCACGTTCTGGCGCGGGCCGCCGACGTGCTGGTCCGGCACGGTTGCGCGTTCAAGTTCGCGCACACCCTCGACGCCGTGCGGCAGTTGACGTCGGCGCGCTTCGACCGAGGCGGCGGCGGCAAGTTCATCACGGCCTACCCGCACGGTGATGAGGAGCGGCTGCGCCTGCTGGCCGATGAGCTGCACGAGGCGACGGCGGGGTTGCCGGGTCCCGGCATCCTGTCCGACCGCCGTTACCGCGAGGGCAGCCTGGTGCACTACCGGTTCGGCGTGTTCCACGGGCTGCCGATGCTCGGCAACGACGGGTCGTATGAGGCGATGCTGGTCAACCCCGAGGGGGAGCCGGTTCTCGACGAGCGCAAGGCGTGGTTCACCCCGCCGGCCTGGGCGCCGCGCGATCCCTTCCGGTCCGCGCCGGCCGGCCCGGCCGCCGCGCCCACGGCGGTCCTGCTCGGTGGACGGTACGCGGTCACCGCCGCCGTCAGGCACGCCTTCAGGGGCGGCGTCTACCGGGCCACGGATCAGGTGACCGGCGAGCGGGTGATCGTCAAGCAGGCCAGGGCCCACGTCAACGGCGACCTGACCGGGAGGGACGCCCGCGACGCGCTCCGGCGTGAGGCGGCCGTGCTGGAGACGCTGGGCACGTCGGCGGTGACGCCCCGCCTGGTCGGCCTGTTCGAGCAACAAGGCGACCTGTTCCTGGTGCAGGAGGCGGTCGCCGGTGTCACCCTCCGCGAATGGGTGCGGACCCGCCTGGAATTCGCCGACGACGTCGCCTGGGGACCTCCGGCCGACCAGGCGGTGAGGCTGGCCGGGCGGCTGATCGACCTGCTGGAGGCGGTGCACGGGCGCGGGCTGGTCTTCCAGGATTTCACTCCCGACAACGTGATGGTCAGGCCCGAAGGCGACCTGCGCCTGATCGACGTGGAGGTCGCCGCCCGCCCCGGCGAGACGACGGTGCGGGCGTTCACCCCCGCCTACGGCGCTCCCGAGCAGGTGCCGGTGTCGGGTCTGGGCCCCGCGCCCGACCAGAGGGTCGATCTCTATGGCCTGGGCGCGACGCTGTTCTACCTGGCCGGCGGGGTCGACCCGCTGCTCGCGCCCGAGCGGCCGCAGGTGCGGACGGCGCACGAGCGCCTGCGTGACTGGCTGGCGCACATGTCGATCGGCAATCCGGTCGTGCGCCGCCTGGCGGCCGTCATTCTCGCGCTCATGGACGAGGACCCGGGGCGGCGTCCCGGGCCGGCGGCCGCACGCGGCCTCGTACAGGAAACTCAGGCTTTTCAAGCCTCGCCGGAGCCCGAGCAGATCATCGACGGGCTGATCGCCGACGGGATCGATCACCTGATCGCGACCATGGAGCCGGAGAACGAGGCACGGTTGTGGCCGGCCTCGCCGAGGGAGCGGGCGACCGATCCGCTCAACGTGCAGCACGGCGCCGGCGGGGTGCTGGGCGTGCTCACCCGTGCTCATGAGGTTCGGCCGAGCGCGGCGCTGGAGGAGGCCGTCGCCGTCGCGGCGAACTGGATCCGCCGTGCCGTGCCATGGGAGCCCCGCCTGCTGCCCGGCCTGCAGTTCGGCCGGTCGGGCACGGCGTGGGCGCTGCTGGACGCGGGCCGGCTGCTCGACGACCGGCGACTGGTCGACGTCGCGACCGACCTCGCGCTGCGTGTGCCCCTCGCCTGGCCCAATCCCGACGTCTGCCACGGCACCGCGGGGGCCGGTCTCGCCCAGTTGCGATTCTGGGAGAGGACCGGAAACGACGAGTTCCTCGCCCGGACGCGGACGGCGGCCGACGCGCTCCTGACGGCGGCCCAACGTCGAGACGGCCAGATCCTGTGGCCGATCCCGCGGGATTTCACCTCTTCCCTGGCGGGCGTCGTCCACTACGGCTTCGCCCATGGGACGGCGGGCATCGCGGCCTTCCTGCTCGCCGCAGGGCGGGCACTCGACGACAGCCTGTACGTCGACCTCGCGGCCGAGGCGGCTGACACGCTCGTGTCGGCCGCGCGGATAGAGGACGACGCCGCCTACTGGGGCGTCGGCCCCGGCGACGAAACCCCGCACACCCGCTGGTGCAGCGGATCGAGCGGCGTGGCGGCCTTCCTGCTCCAGATGTGGCGACAGACCGGCGACAAAGACATTCACCCGCTGCTCGACCAGGCCGCCACGGCGATTCGCCGATCTCAATGGTCGACGATGCTCGGCCAATGTTGCGGCCTGGCCGGCGGTGGTGAGTTCCTGCTCGACCTGGCCGAGGCCACCGGGAATCCGCGTTATCGCGAATGGGCGCACGAGCTCGTCCGAGTAGCTCATCTGCGGCGTTTTCACGTGAACGGCCGCCAGGTGCTCCCCGATGTGTCCGGCACCGACAGCTACGCCTACTTCGGCAACGGCCTTTCCGGGGTTCTGTGCTTTCTCATTCGGCTGCGGCACGGCGGTCCGCGGCCATGGTTCCCCGTTGCCCGCTTTCGCGGCGCGGTTCCGAATCTCAGCAGGGAGGGAGGTGATTTCTGATGGAGATCGACATCATGGCGTTGGACACGCTGCCGGCTGAAGACCCCACGGGTGTGGGCCTTTACCCGTGCTTCGCGACGTGTCTGATCATCACCTGTGAATACCAGGGTTCGACGATCTAGCCGGAATTCTTATCGTGCCGGTCTCTCGCTCGGGAGAGACCGGCACCTCCTGAATCCATCGAAGGGGGCGACATGGTTCATCGAGTCAGCCTGCGATTCTCCGCGCGGGGGGACCACGCCGCCTGCCTGACCATCGACGGCGACGGCCGGATCGCCGTTGAGGCGTGGTCGTTCGAGCGGGGGCACGCGGACGTCCGGCGGGTCGCCACGACCGGGTTACCGGCGCAGGTGACTCCGGCGGAGGACGGAGAGATCGTCCTGCTGCGGCCCGGATCCGGCGCCCATGAGGTCACCGTCATCACCCCGTCCGACGGCGGCCACGTCGCGCATCGGGTGGCCACGGTGCGAGCCGAGAGGTTGCGCGCCTTTCCAAGCCCCGATCCGGACGTGGCGGCCATGCTGGTGGCGTACACGAACGGCAACACGGTCATCCAGCGGCTCACCGGCGAGGGCCTCGAACCGGTCCTGGGCCTGCCGGGGATGATCACGAAGGAGTGCCGCCTCACGCCTGACGGCCGCCGGCTCGCGGCCGATCAGATCGTCGACGGCGAACGCCGGGCCGTCGTCCTGGATCTGACGAGCGGAGCCGTGACCCCGTTCGCCCACGACGGGGGCGCGGTCCTGCTGTCGTCCCCCGCGACGGGGGACGTGCTGGTCACGGACGGCGTGCGGCTGGGCTGGCTCACCCCCGGCGACCCGCATGTTCACCTGCCGCGCGAACTGAACGACATCAGGGGCGCCGTGTCGCCGCTGGCCGTCGACCCGTCGGGGGACCGGCTCGCGCTGAAGGTCACCGACGGAGCACGTTCCCGCCTGCTGATCCACGAGCGGCGTGCCGACCAGGTGCGCGAGCAGCCGATTCCACCAGGGGTGATCGGGTTCGCGAGCGCCTGGACCAAGGACACGCTGCGCTTCGGCTACTCCGCCCCCGCGCATCCCTCCGGCGTGCTCGCCGTCGACCCGTCCGGGGTCGCGGAGTGGGCGGACGGACACGACACGCCCTGGTGCGACGCCCGGCTCGAACGCTTCGACGGGCCCGCCGGGACGATGGAGGCCGTCGTCTACGGTCCCGACTGGCGGCGAGCCGAACACGTGCTCATCGCGCTGCACGGCGGCCCCGAAGCCGCCTGGGACCTCGGCTTCGACCCCACCCTCCAGCGTTTCGCCCAGGCCGGAATCAGCGTGATCGCGCCCAACCAGCGCGGCAGCACCGGCTACGGGCCCGCGCATCGAGCCGCCATCGTGGACCAGTGGGGCGGCCCCGATCTGGCCGACATCCGCCACCTCGCCGCCGCCGTCGGCAGGGCGCCCCTGCTGTTCGGCGCGTCGTACGGCGCGTTCCTGGCCCTGCTGGCCGCCGCCGCCGACCCGCCGACGTGGTCGAGGTGCGTGGTGGTCGGCCCCTTCCTGTCGGGCTCCCGCCTGTACGCCGACGGCTCGCCCGCAGTGCGGTCGCTGCTCGACCGGCTGGGCGGCCGTACCGACCTCGACGACGACCTCGGCCCACGAGACCTGCTCCGCCTGGGCCCCCGGATCCAGGCGCCCACCATGGTCATCCACGGCGAGCGGGACCACGTCATCCCGGTGGAGCACTCGCGCGCCCTGGCACAGCGGCTGACGGCGAACCGCCGGTTCGTCTACCGCGAGATAGCCGGCGGAGCGCACTACCCGCTGACCAGCCGGGGCGGCCGGGCCCTGCTCGACGAGGTCGTGGACTTCCTGCTCACCCCCGGCGATCAACCGACTGCAGCTCAAGGAGAAACGAAATGGAAAGTCACGAAGGCCCCGACGAGGTGATCTGGGACATCACCTACGCTTGCCCGCTGCGGTGCGTCCACTGCTATTCGGAGTCGGGCCGGCGGCCCGCACGACGATTGAGCGAGGACGGCATGCTGCGCGTCGCCGAGGCCATCGCCGCCATGCGGCCGCACGGGGTCTCGATCGCCGGAGGCGAACCGCTGCTGATCCCGAACCTGATCCAGGTCATCGAACGCATGGCCGCCGCCGGCCTGAAGGTCGCCGTCTACACCAGCGGCTGGCTGATGGACCACGACACCGCCCGGAAACTGGCCGACGTCTGCGACAAGATCGTGGTCAGCGTCGACGGCGCGACCCCCGAGGTGCACGACCGCATCCGCGGCAGGCAGGGCTCGTTCTCCCGCGCGATGCGCGCGCTGACGATTCTGGACGAGGTCGGCGCGGAGCGACCCCTCAACTTCGGCATCGACTGCATCCTGTTGCAGAGCAACTTCCAGCAGATGGAGCTGTTCTGCGAGACCATCGCGCCCCGGTTCGGCCATCTCCGATTCGTCGCCTTCGGAGCGGCCGTACCGGGAGGCCTGGCAAGCCGTGCACGATTCGACGAACACGAACTGCTCACCGAGGAACAGATCAAGCAGTTGAACGACCCGGGCCACGCCCAGCGGCTACGAGCCCTCGCACCCGCCTCGGTGACGGTGGGCACGACCGACAACCGCATCCTGCAGATGCACCCCGAATTGGTGGCCCGCGGCATCGTCTTCAACGTCCTGCAAATCGAACCGGACGGAGAGGTGCGGGCGATGCCCATCTACGAGGGAACGGTGGGAAACGTTCTCAGCGATCCCCCCGACGTGTTGTGGAAACGCGCGAAGGCCCGATGGAGCGACCCCTTCGTCACGAACGCCCTGAGCGGGGTGAAGACCATGAAGCAGTGGGCCGAGGCGGCACGCCTCATCGACCAGCGTTTCGGCACCACCGCCGTCCGCGAACGAATCAGCCGCCGCCCCGAATTCCCCGTGTTGTAGTGAAACCATCGATGCGCATCTGACATCGTTCGCGCATCTATGAAAAACGCCACATTCGCCTCTGCGCGAGGTCGTTTCCAATGGAGTCCCATTCCCCCACGGACACCGGGACCTCCATGCGCATCCGATCGGCGGCCCTTGCCGCACTCCTGACATCGTCCCTGCTCATAGCCGCCCCGGCGAACGCGGCGCCGCGCGTTCCCGACGACATCAACGCCGACATGACCACCGCGATCAACGTGACGAACGCTTACTGGGCCCGCAACTGGTCCAGCTTCTTCACCGGCGCCTATCAGCCCCCCAAGGTCTTCGGCTCCTTCCGGCGGGGCGTACGGCAGCCGCCGGCCTGCGGCGGTAGCCGCACCGGCTTCGGCAACGCCTTCTACTGCGTGCCCGGCGACTTCATCGCCTGGGACTTCGACCTCATGGCCAGCGGCTACCGTTCCGGTGACGCCTGGGTCTACCTCGTCATCGCCCACGAGTGGGGCCACGCCGTCCAGGCCAGGATCCAGCGCTCCCTGGTACCCCGCGCCCAGGAACTCCAGGCCGACTGCTTCGCCGGCGCCGTACTGTTCGGCGCCGCGGCCCAGAAGACGCTCCTCTTCGAGGACGGCGACGTGGCCGAACTCCGCGCCGCCCTGCGCCGCATGGGCGACCGCACCCCGTGGACCGACGTCGGCGACCACGGCTCCGCCGAGCAACGCATCGCCTTCTTCAACCGGGGGGCGGAAGGAGGCGTGCGCGCCTGCCTGCCGACGACGCCGCGGCCGCCGAGGTAGACGATCGGGCGTGACGCGAATCGTGGTGCTGCTGCGCGCGGAACCTCGGACCCGCGCGCAGTGTGCACCGAAGGCGGGGTACGGCGCTATTCGGATCTACCTGCACAACGGCAATCGAGCGAAGCGAGGGAGTTCGAGGGCGAAATGGACGGCCATTCCCGCAGATTACGCAAAACGTGGTTCGTTTCCACGGGCCGGCTTCGCGCGGGGTTTCCTGCACAATCTCCTCTCATGGACGTCAACGGCTTCTGGGATCTGATCGAAGACTCCGCGCGCGAGTCCAGGAACCGCGCCGAGCGGCTTCGTGTTCTGGAAGATCGCCTCGTCGCCCTACCTGCCGAAGAGATGGTCGACTTCAGATGCCAATGGATCGCGATGGCCAATCGCGCCTGCTCATACGACATGTGGGCGTCGGCCTGGTCGACTCTGGGCCTGCCTGGCACCAATGGGTTCGAATATTTCGTTTCCTGGTTGATCAGCCTGGGCCGCAACGCCTACGAGTCCGTCGCCGACGACCCGGACGCCTTGATCGACCTCCCGCAAGTCCGCCGTCTCCTCGAACTCGAACAGTTCTTCTTCCACGGCCACCGGCATACGTCCTGGTCGAGGGGAGGAGCCTTCCGGCTGATCAGGATCACCAAGACCCGCCGGGACCCGTGGGCGTACGACGAATATCCCGAGTTCGAACTGATGCAGTACGCCGCCCTCCACGCCTATAAGAAAGCGACCGGCCGAGACGACCTGTATGAACGCGCGGAGTCGAAGGGAGCACACAGCAGGTTTCCCTTGCTCCCCGGCATCGAGACGGAGCACCCGGCGTCACCTCACGGCGACGACTGGGATTTCGAGGACGAGGCCGAGTTCGCCCGTCGCCTCCCGCGAACAGTCCACGCTCGCCGGACAGCGATCATTCCGCCTGAACTGATGCTTTCATTTTCCCGACGTCGCGGCAACGCATGGCGATGGCCTGGCCGTAAGTACGTCGAGAACGACGAAGTCCCAAACGTCAGTCATGACAAATCGTCTGAGTAAACGCGCGCCTGACCTGGGACCCAATAACGAGCGAAGCGAGGCCCTGTCAGGGAGCGAGAGCGACCTCGGAACGGAGCGACGCCGGGACGCGAATGCGGCGCAGGGGAGCGCGAGGGGGCGAGCTCGGTGTAAACGAGGAACAGCTCGTGACAGCCGCCCCAAGGGCGTCAACCACGAGCCGTTCCGAGAGTGGAGCTGACGCTCGTTCACTTGGATCAGCCGGATCGAGATGTCTCATGAATGATGGCGTCTGGCCCGGAGTGAACACGCCACACTGCGGGTCGAGCCGCGCGAACCCCGGGGCGGCGACGAGATCGGCCGACAGCCCGGTTCAAGCGAGGCCGCCTGCCCTCGGCGACCCGGGGAGCCGGTCCAGCCCGATGTCCTTCGGTGTTATGCGTCCCCCTCGCAGGTGGTCTCGTTCTCGGCCGTGCACAGGTCGGTGCCCGGACCGCCGAAGACCTGGTCGAATCCGCCCTCGTCGCCCATCAGGACGTCGTTGCCCCCGTTGCCGTCCATGAGGTCGTTGCCGCCCTCGCCTGAGACGAGGTCGCGGGCCGAGCCGCCGTAGTAGAGGTCGCCGTCCGGCCCGAGAAAGGCCTGGGTCGGGAGGGCGGTGTTGTTCCGCACCGTGTCGGCCCCCGTGTTGGTGCGCACCAGCATCTTGGTGATGCCCGTGCCAGCGCACCGGACCGTGCGGGGGTCGACGTTCGTGCAGGTGACGCTGCCCGCGAAGATGGCGTCGTTGAAGTTCCTGACGACGAGGAAACCGTCTTCGACGTTGATGGAGATGTCGTCGCCGGCGAACCCCGCGCTGACGAACAACTGCCCGCCGGACGCCACCACATTGGTGGCGGCCATCGCGGGCGTGGCGCTGACGGCCGCGAGGGGGATGGCGAGCAGAGCTCCCATTGCCAGCGCGCGGAGACCGTTCTTGATTGTCACGATTGTTGCCTTCCTGGGAAATGCGACGGTTGTCACGCCAGGAGTACAACGGTGCCGTCACCGCCGGAGTACGTCGTATTACCGAATGCGGAAAGGGGGAGCTCACACGGAAATTCACACGACAGAGACCGTCCCTCCGGTGATGTCGCTCCGTGCAGGGGCGCCCCGCAACCCAGCGGAACCTCGAAGATGACCAAGTCCCTTGCGAAGTCCGTCAATCGTTCGTCTCGAACATGAGTGGCGATCGCAACCATCCCGATTCCGTCGCCCGTATCACCGGCTCAAGCCCGTGATCGTTGGAAGAGCCGTTGCCTCCTGTTTGGCTCCGCGCGCCCATCAATCGCCATAGAGAAAGAAGAGCCCAACGACTTAGGGCGCTATAGTTGACCGTGGACAGGGGGCGTCCACCCGTAACTTCTGAAAAGCGGATCCTGCCATCTACGATATACGACCCTCCAGCGAATGGACCCAGTATTCGCGGACGCGATAGGGCTCCGCTCGCTCAATGAAGTTGAATAGGCAGGCCGAAAATGGGTCGCAAAAGTTATTGCGCCTGACATGGTTGTTCACATTACGAGCAAGACAAGCTCGGCTCCGAGTTCCGGTCCGGCGCCAAAGCCGACCAAAGCATTGACGTGTAGCCGATGGAGACCTTCGATCCAGACGATCGAGCGAAGCGAGGCCAGTCCAGGGAGCGCGAGGGGGCGAAGCCCTCTCGTATCGGGGGGGCGTCCCCCCGTGTGCGCAAAAGGTGAATGGCCCGTGGCAGGTGCCCCGAAGGGGCAACAACCACGGGCCATTCATTCACCAGTGGAGCTAACGCTCGCTTGGTCGAACCCGGCACTTCGCCGCGTCCGAGGTGACCCCACTATTTGATACCGCTTGGAGGTATCATCATGGAATGGAACTTCGACTGAGGCTGCCTGATGAGGTTCATGGTCGGCTGCGGGCCGTGGCCGAAGAGGACGGCAACAGCCTGAACACCGAGATCGTGATCGCGATCGAGGAGCACTTGGCCCGCCGTCAGACGAGCGCGGTGCGGGCCATCGCCCGTAAAGTCGCCCAGCGGGACGCGGAACTTCTGCGCCGTCTGTCCCAATGACGGTCTATCTGACCACGACCGACGTTCTGGCCATCGCCGAGGAAATCCTGCCTTCGGTCGGGCTGCGTGACGGTGGTCTCCTGCACGCGGCCGTTCTACGCCCGCAGACCAGTGTCTTCGGCCAGGACGCGTACGCCGATGTGTGGACCAAGGCAGCGGCCCTGATGCAGAGCCTGATCATCGGCCACCCTCTGGTTGACGGCAACAAACGGCTGGGCTGGACCTGCGCCGTCGTTTTCCTGGAACTCAACGGCGAGACCCTCGTGGGCACCGATGCCGACGCCGCTGAAGAATTGGTCATTGCCGTCACCACCGGCAAAGTCGACGATGCGACCGAGATCGCCAAGAAGCTTCGGGCGCTGAATCTGGAGTGCGTCGAAGGGCGAACGAGCTCCGGAGAAGCTGACGAGTCCTCAGACCTTCCTGGTGAGGTGCAAGGCTGACGGCCGAGACCTGTCCGGCTGGGGTCGAGCCGCCCTTCCCCTGCCTGAACCGGTGTTGAGCCCAGTAACCGAGCGAAGCGAGATCGAACCGAGCGAAGCGAGGCCCGTCCAGGGAGCGCGAGGGGCGGAGCCCTTCGCCAGGAGCGAAGCGACCCGGAGCGACAGCGACGCCAGGGCCGCGAAAGCGGACCAGTGGGAGCGCGAGGGGGCGAAGCCCTCTCGTGTCGGGGGGTTCGGGGGGTCGTCCCCCCGTGTGCGCAAATGGTGAATGGCCCGTGGCAGGTGCCCCGAAGGGGCGACAACCACGGGCCATCCATTCACCAGTGGAGCTAACGCTGGCTTACTCGAACACGATCGGACCTCGACGATCGTGAGAGGTGTGAAGTTCAGCATCAGACCATGACGGATTTTTGGACTGATATCCAGATGACGTCGACTCAACAGGCGATCTCCCCACACGTGATCTTTCCGTGCGTCGGCCCTCGCCCAAGCCTGTTACCGTCCCCCCATGCCGCACCAAGATTCCCTTCTGGACCGCATCCACCGCACTCCGGATGCCGCAGCCCTACTGGCCTGGCCTTTCGACTTCGACATCACCCGTACCGATCCGGTGGAGCCGGTCCACCTGGAGTCCGGTACTCCCCTTGAGCCAATCGCCGGTGACGGTTCCGGCGGAACCTTCTTCCTCTGCGGCCAGGCTGCGGACAACCGTCCCGTCCTGTTCGCCGACTCGGAAGGTCAGGCCGGCGTGATAGGCCACGATCTGACCTCCACACTCGAACTGATCGTGTGTGTCCCGTACTGGAGAGACTGCCTGGCGTTCTCCCCTCATGGAGCAGTGGCAATGGCATCAGCCACAGCCGCGCTGGAAACCGAGTTCGATCATGCAGATATCAACGCGTCCCGTGCCCGCCTTGCCGAACTCCTCAGTCTGCGGATCCCTTCAACAGAGGAGGCACTGAGTCGGTTGCTGGAGGCCCTCGCACTTCCTGATTTCACTCTGCTCAACGAATCGGACCTCGCCTACGAGCCTCTAGGGGGTTGATGGCCACGGGCTCGCGAAACTGTCCGAGGTTATCGCTATGTGTAAAACATAAATGAAGACGTGGAATAGGTTGAGTCGTAGGCCCGACGAGGAATGGTCGAGAGTCCCCCGATCAGGCGTTCATGCAAGGTTTGATGATGACGAAATATTGCACGCGGCGGCTTTCGTCAATAAAAGATATCTCCCTGAAGCGTGAGCGGATGTGGCTTGAAAGCCAATAACGAGCGAAGCGAGATCAGTCCGAGCGGAGCGAGGCCCTATCGGGGAGCGCGAGGGGCGAAGCCCTTCGCCAGGAGCGAAGCGACCCGGAGCAAAGCGACGCAGGGCCGCAAAGCGGCCGGGGGAGCGCGAGGGGGCGACAGCCCTCTCGTATCGGGGGGTTCGGGGGGTCGTCCCCCCGTGTGCAGAAACGGGAAATGACTCGTGACAGTTGGTCCCGAAGGGCCAACAACCACGAGCCATCCCGTTACCCGTGGAGCTAAGGGGATTCGAACCCCTGACCCCCTCCATGCCATGGAGGTGCGCTACCAGCTGCGCTATAGCCCCGAAGGTGTGAGACGAGTCTATCGGACTGAGGAGGGTGCCTGGGACGGGGAAGCGCCCCGACCGGCCCTCCCAGTCCTCATCAAGCGGAGACCAAACCCGCCCCAAGTCAGGCCCCGCATCCTCTACCTAAGTCCCCGCCGCCCAGACGGGAGACCGCGCGACAGCCGACAGACCGGCGCCGCGCCAGAAGACCGGCCAGAGCCGGCGCCCCGTGACCACCGAAGGACCCCCATGACGACCACCGTCAAAACCCGCATCGCAGCCCTGCTCCGCGACCTCCCCCGTCACCACACCACCTACAGGCAACGCTCAACCCCCGCCGGCCACCCCCACCCCTACGCCCCCCACTGGACCTTCGGCACCCTCCGCTGACAGGTTCCCGACCAGGGGATCCACCGCCCGCCGCCGAACCGTCCCGTCCCTCAGCTCGACCGGGAACCCCTCCTTGGCCCAGTACTCGAACCCCCCGATCATCTCCTTGACCCGATACCCCAGCCGCGCAAAAGCGGCTCCGCCCTGCTGGGCCCCGTTGCACCCCGGGCTCCAGCAGTAGACGACGATCACCTGGTCGAACGGCAACGTCGCCGAGGCGATCTCGCTGACCGGAATGTGCACCGCCCCTGGCACGTGCCCCTGGTCCCAGCTCTCCTTGCTGCGGACGTCCACCACGACCACCCCGCTCACCCCCTCGGCCAGGTCGCGGGCCACGTCGGCCACGTCGGTCTCCACCGCCAACCGGCCCGCGAAGTGGGCGAAGGCGACGGCGGGGGAGGCGGCTGGGGTACGCAGAATCGCTGACATGCGGCAAAGCCTGCCGCACCACCCCACACCGGTAGGAGTGGCGGAAACGCCCCCTTTCGTTAAGATTCCGCCATGCCCCATCGTGTCGCCGTCCTGGCCTTCGACGGAATGGCCCCGTTCGAGCTCGGGTGCGTCGTCGAGATCTTCAGCGTCGCCCGGCCCGACGGCGTCGAGTGGTACGACCTGACCGTCTGCGCCGAGACCACGTCACCGCTGCGGGCCGTCGGCGGGTTCACGATCACCCCGTCCCACGGCCTCGACGCCTTCGAGGGGGCCGGCACGGTCGTCATCCCGGGGGTGCGCGACGTGCGCCGGCAGGTCTCGCCCGCGCTCGTCGAGGCCCTCCGGGCCGCCCACGACAGAGGGGCGAGGGTCGTCTCGATCTGTTCGGGCGCGTTCGCGCTGGCCGCCGCCGGGCTGCTCGACGGGCGGGAGGCCACCACCCATTGGCGGTACGCCCCCCTGCTCAAGGCCCGCTTCCCCGCCGTCACCGTCACGCCCGACGTGCTCTACGTCGACCACGGCGATGTCCTGACCAGCGCGGGCAGCGCGGCGGGGCTCGATCTGCTGCTTCACCTCGTCAGGACCGACCACGGTCCCACGGTCGCCAACGCCGTCGCCCGTCGCCTGGTCGTCGCGCCGCACCGGGAGGGCGGGCAGGCGCAGTTCATCGAGACGCCGGTCACCCCGACCGAGGAGGACGCCGTCGGGCGCGCCATGGAGTGGGCCCTCCAGAGGCTGGGGCGGCCGATCTCCGTGCGGGAGATGGCCCGGGAGGCCGCCATGTCGGAACGGTCGTTCCTGCGGCACTTCGCCCGCAAGTCGGGCACCAGCCCGCTCAAATGGGTGATCGCGCAGCGGGTCGCCGCGAGTCTGCCCCTCCTGGAGGGGACCGGCACTCCCGTCGAGGAGGTCGCGGCCGCCTGCGGGTTCGACAGCCCGGTCACCTTCCGGCACCACTTCACCCGTGCGATGAAGACCTCGCCCTCGGCGTACAGGAGGGCGTTCCATCTCGTGTCGTCGGGTCTACCTGCGGAGATTCAGGGCAGGGGCGGTACACATGAAGAGAATTCTGCAGGTGTTCGCGACCCGCTGGTTGTCGAAGACCCCGCTCGGCCTGGCCGTGCTCGGGGCCGGATGGTTCCTCGGCAGGCGGCGGCGGAAGGCCAGGGAGGCCGAGGAGAACGCCCGGTTCAGGCCGGGCCGGCGGCGACAGCCTCAGCGGGCGAGTCGTAGATAGGGATGTGGTCGGCCAGGCCGACCAGTTCCATCACCTTCCGGGGTGAGGGCCGGGGGCCGGTCAGGGCGACGCTGCCGCCCTCGGTCTGGGTGTGGTGGAAGGCGTCGAGGAGCACGCGGATGCCGGCGCTGTCCATGAAGGTCATGCCGGCCAGGTCGAGCACCAGGTGGGCCGAGATCTCCCGGGCCCGGGTGACGGCCTCGTGCAGTTGCCCTGTGGTGGTGGCGTCGACGTCCCCGGCCACGGTGATCACGGCGTAGGCCCCCGACGGAGCCACGTGAACCCGGAGGTTGTCCATGATCTCCCTCTGTTCGTAACCGCATAAGACCTACCACAGAGAGGCCTCTATTCAGAAACATGTCGCAGTCCCGGCGACTTCTCTAGGGTGGGGGTCGCGAATAATGCGTATCCGGTACGACTTGGAGGGGCACATGACCTCGGAACCTTTCGGTGACCTTATCGATCGGTGCCGGGCGGCGGAGGAAGACCTCGTCCGCCGTTGGCGGGCCGACGTGGCGGCGTCGTTGCGCGGGCGGATCTCGGAGATCGAGCTCGACAAGGAGCTCCGGGAGATCCTCGACGCCGTGTTGTCGTCGATGAGCGCGGCCGACGGGGCCGACACCCGCTCGTCCGCCTACGGCGAGGTCCGGGCGCTGCTGGTCGACCTGTCCCGGGGACGGGCCCTGCAGGGGTTCAGCCCGCGTGAGACGGCGATCAGCGTCTTCGCGCTCAAGAAGGCGGTGCGGGAGTCGGTCGGGGTGGGGCCGGAGTTCACGGCCTTCTCCGACGTGATCGACGAGCTCGGGCTGTTCACCTTCGAGACCTACACGAAGGCCCGCGAAGAGGTGATCTCCAACCAGGCCGAGCAGCTGCTCGAACTGGCCACCCCGGTGGTCAAGCTCTGGCAGGGCGTGGTCGCGCTGCCGCTGGTCGGCACGCTCGACTCGGCGCGCGCCCAGGTCGTCATGGAGAAGCTGCTGCAGACGCTGGTCGACACCGGCAGCGAGTACGCGATCATCGACATCACCGGCGTCCCGGCGGTCGACACGCAGGTCGCCCAGCACCTGCTGAAGACGATCGTGGCGGCCCGGCTGATGGGCGCCGAGTGCATCATCTCGGGCATCCGGCCGCAGATCGCGCAGACGATCGTGGCGCTCGGCATCGAGTTCGGCGACATCGCCACCAAGGCCACGCTGGCCGACGCGCTGCTGCTCGCCCTGGGCCGCATCGGGGTCGACGTCACGGCCGAGATGTCCAAGCGCGGCCTGTGATGGAACGCCTCCCCATTCTCAAGATCGGCCAGATGCTGCTGGTCTCCATCCAGGTCGACCTGCGCGACGACATGGTCGTCGCGCTGCAGGAGGACCTGGCCGACCGGATCGTCGAGACCGGGGCGCGGGGCGTCGTGATCGACATCACCGCCCTCGACATCGTCGACTCGTTCACCGGGCGGATGCTGGCCACGATGGCGGCCCTGTCGCGGGTGCTCGACGCCGACACGGTGGTCGTGGGCATGCGCCCGGCCGTCGCGATCACCCTGGTCGAGCTCGGGCTCTCCCTCGACGGGATCAAGACGGCGCTCGACGTGGAGCGCGGCATGCGGCTGCTCAGCCTGGCCGGCGGCTCGGCGAGATGACCGTCCAGGAACTTCCCATCGCCGGCGACGCCGACGTCGTCCGGGTCCGCCAGGCGGTGCGCGCGGCGGCCGTCGACGCGAAGTTGTCGCTCGTCGACCAGACCAAGCTGGTGACGGCGGCCAGCGAGCTGGCCCGCAACACCCTCACCTACGGCGGGGGCGGCGGCGCCGTCGTCGAACAGGTCCAGAACGGGCTCCGCAAGGGCGTGCGGGCGGTCTTCCGCGACAAGGGGCCGGGCATCGCCGACGTCGCGCAGGCGCTGACCGACGGCTTCACCAGCGGCTCGGGTATGGGGCTCGGGCTCGGCGGGGCCCGCCGGCTCGTCGACGAGTTCGCCATCGAGACCGCTCCCGGCGACGGAACCACCGTGACGGTGGTCAAGTGGGCCCGCTGACCGACGTCTGGATCGACGTCACGGAGGAGAGCGCGGTCGGCGCGGTCCGCCGCGCGGCCTCCGACCGGGCGGCGGCGGCGGGGCTGCCGGAGCAGCGGGTCGCCGAGGTCGCCATCGTGGCGGCCGAGCTGGCGGCCAACGTGCAGCGGCACGCGGGCAGCGGGCGCATCCTGGTCCGGCGGGGCCCGGGACGCGTCGAGATCGTCGCCCTCGACTCGGGGCCGGGCTTCGACCCGCCGCCGGTCGAGGGGCTCTCGAGCCGGGGCGGGCTGGGCATCGGGCTGGGCGCCATCCGGCGCCTGTCCGACTGGTCCGACGTCTACTCACGGCCGGGCTTCGGCACCGTCTTCGCGGTCCGGATCGGGGAGACCGGTCCCCTCGACGTCGCGGGCCTGACCCGGCCGATGCCGGGCGAGGACTCCGGCGGAGACGCCTACGCCTGGCGCACCGACGGCGAGACGATCACCCTGATGCTCTGCGACGGGCTCGGGCACGGGCCGCTGGCCGCCTCGGCGGCGGGCGCGGCGGTCCGGGCCTTCGAGGAGGCCCCCGCGGGGCCGCCCGTCCAGCTCGTGAAGCACGTCCACGGGGAGATCTCGCACACCCGGGGCGTGGCGGTGGCCATCGCGCAGGCCGACGGCGGCGCCCTCACCTTCGCCGGGCTGGGCAACATCGCGGCGACGGTCGTCCACCGGGGCGACCACCGCGGGCTGGTCTCCCTGCCGGGCATCGCGGGGCACCGCGCGGCGGCCATCAGACAGTACGACTACCCCCTGCCTCCCGGGGCACTGATCGTCATGCACACCGACGGACTGCGGCAGCGCTGGACCTTCGGCGACTATCCGGGCCTGGTCACCCGCCGTCCCCTGGTGATCGCCGGGACCCTCCTCCGGGATCTCGGCGTCCGCCGCGACGACGCCGGCGTGCTGGTCGCCAGGATGCCGTCATGACGTCGGGCGAGCTGTTGTCGATCGAGGTCAGGGGCGAGGGCGACGTGTTCACACTGCGGCAGCACGCCCGTGTGGTCGCCGGCGCCGCCGGCCTCGACCAGCAGGACCAGGTGCGCCTGGCGACCGCGCTCAGCGAGGTCGGCCGGGAGGTGCTCAACCAGGCCGGAGGCGCGAGAATCGCCTTCTCCATCGACGGGCCGCTCCGCGTCAGGGTGCGCGGCTACGGCCCGCTGAGCCCCGCCGCGCCCGGCTTCGCGGCGGCGGCCCGCCTGGTCGACGAGGTCACACGCGAGGGGGAGGACGTCATCCTGAGCAAGGGGTTGCCCCCCGGGCGTTACACCGGCGAATGGCTGCGCGACCTGCGCGCCACCCTGGCCGGTCTGGCCAAGACGAGCCCGCTCGACGAACTGCGGGCCCAGAACCAGGACCTGATGGCGGCGCTGGAGGACGTCCAGTCGCAGCGCGACGAGCTGGAGGAGACCAACCGGGGCGTGATGGCCCTCTACACCCAGCTGTCGGAGGAGCTCGAACGCACCAACCAGGGCGTGGTGGCCCTCTACGCCGAGCTGGAGGACAAGTCGGCCCGGCTGCGCGAGGCCAACGAGGCCAAGACCCGGTTCCTGGCCAGCGTCAGCCACGAGCTGCGCGCCCCGGCCAGCTCGATCCTGGGCCTGGCCCGCATGCTGCTCGACCTCGGCGAACCCCTCGACGACGAGAAGCGCCGCCAGGCCGAGCTGATCCGGGAGTCGGGCCGCGACCTGCTCAACCTCGTCAACGAGCTGCTCGACCTGGCCAAGGCCGAGTCGGGCCGGCTCGAACCCGAGGTCGTCGACGTGTCGCTGCGCGGCCTGCTGCGCCGCCTCAAGGAGACCCTGGGGCCGATGGCGCGCGAGGGGGTCACGCTGGTCGTCGACGACCCCGACGGCGTGGAGATCCTGCAGACCGACGAGCTGATGCTCACCCACGTGCTGCGCAACCTGCTCACCAACGGCCTGAAGTTCACCGAGCGGGGCGAGGTCAGGGTCGGCGCCCACGCCGACGGCGACCACGTGCTGCTGCGGGTCGCCGACACCGGCATCGGCATCCCCGAAGAGGAGATCGAGCGCATCTTCGAGGAGTTCCACCAGGTCAGAGGCCCCATCCAGGCGTCGGTGACGGGCACCGGCCTGGGCCTGCCCTACGCCCGGAGCCTGGTCGCCATCCTCGGGGGCGAGATGACGGTCCGCAGCGTGGTGGGGGAGGGCACGGTCTTCGAGGTACGCCTCCCGCGCCTCGACCGCCTCCACCTGGGCCGGGTGGTCGTCGCCGACGACGACGCGGCCTTCCGCACCATGCTGCGCGGCCTGCTGCACGGGGTCGCCGAGGAGATCGAGGACGCCCCCGACGGCTACGCCGCCCTCGCGGCCGTCCGCCGGGCCCGTCCCGACCTGCTGCTGCTCGACCTGCGCATGCCGGGCCTGACCGGCGAGGAGGTCATCGGGGAACTGCGCGCCGACCCCGCCCTGGCCGCCACGCCCGTCATCGTGGTCACCTCGGCCGACACGGGCGGGATCGACGGCGTGGCCCTGGACAAGTCACGCCTGACCCGGGGGGAGTTGCTCCGGGCGGTCGGTGAGATCGGAAAACGCGATGCCTGAACGAATCCTCGTCGTCGACGACATCAGCGCCAACCGCTACGTCATCGCCACCTGGCTCCAGCACTCCGGGTACGCGGTCGTCGAGGCCGCCTCGGGCGGCGAGGCGCTCAGCCTCATCAAGGAGTCGCTGCCCGACCTGGTGCTGCTCGACGTCCGCATGCCCGACATGTCGGGGTTCGAGGTGTGCGAGCGGATCAAGGCCGACCCGGTCAGCGCGGCCGTGCCGGTGATCCACCTGACCGCCTCGGCGGTCGGGGTCGGCGACCGGACGCAGGGGCTCGCCCGCGGCGCCGACGGCTACCTGATCGAACCGGTCGAACCCGAGGTGCTGCTGGCCACGGTCAACGCCACCCTGCGCTACGCCCGCGCCCGCCGCCAGGCCGAACGGCTGGCCGGACGGCTGGCCGGGCTCTCGGACACCACCCTGGCCCTCAACATGGCCGGCACCCTCGACGAGCTGCTCCGGGCGGCGGCCGACGGCGCGGTCCGCATGTTCGGCGGCCCCGCGACCGTGTTCGCGCCGACCGAGGAGGGCAGCCGCTACGTCACCTGCGACTCCGGCGGGACGGTGGCGGGCGACTCGCCGCTGCTCGACCCCGGCGGGGTGCCGCGCGGGCCGACGATGCGCACCACCCCCGGGTCCGACTGGGCCGGGGTGCTGGCGCCGTCGGTGGTCGGGGAAGAGGTGAAGGTCGCGCTGGCCCGGGTGCAGGGACGGCCGCCCGTCGGCGTGCTGGTCGAGGCGGCGCTGGCCTTCGGCGACGACGACGCCCACGTGCTCAGCCAGCTCTCGATGGGGGTGGCGCTGGCGGTGGAGGCGCTGCGGTCGATCGACGAGGAGCGGCGCATCGCGCTCACCCTGCAGCGGGCCCTGCTGCCCCGGTCACTGCCCTCGGTCGCGGGGGTCGAGCTGGCCGCCCGCTACGTGCCGGCCAGCGCGAAGGCCGAGATCGGCGGCGACTTCTACGAGGTCATCGAGATCGGCGGCAAGCTCATGGTCGCGATCGGCGACGTCATGGGCCACTCGCTGCACGCCGCGACCGTGATGGCCGAGATCCGGCACGCCGTGCGCGCCTACGCCAGCGAGGGCCATCCCCTCGACGAGATCCTGCGGCAGGTCAACCTGCTGATGTTGCGGTTCCTGCCGCGTGAGCTGGCCACGGTCGCGCTGCTGCTGCTCACGCCGTCGACCGGCGAGATCGTGATGTGCAACGCGGGGCACCTGCCGCCGCTGCTGGTCTCGGAGCGGCGTGCCGACTATCTGAGCATGCCCGGGCCGCTGCTCGGCGCCCGCCTGCACCGGCCCGGCGAGGCGCGGTTCACGCTCGAACCGGGGGAGTCGCTGGTGCTGGTCACCGACGGGCTGGTGGAGCGCCGCGACCTGACCCTCCAGGAGGGCATGGCCCGCCTCCAGGAGTTGTCGGACGCCGTAGAGGACGACCTGGAGGCCTACTGCGACCGGGTGATCGACGCGATGATGCGCCCCGATCACGAAGACGACGTCGCGCTGGTGGTGCTGCGCAGGGCGGCCTGAGGCCGGAACGTCTGCCGGTAGGCGATGGGGGAGACCCCGACCGCCGCGTGCAGGTGCTGGCGCAGCGACACCGCCGTGCCGAACCCGGCCTCCCTGGCCACCTCGTCGACCGGCAGCCCGGTCGTCTCCAGCAGCCGGCGGGCGTGCTCGACCCGCTGCCGGTTGAGCCAGCGGGCGGGTGACAGGCCCGTCTCCTCGCGGAACCGGCGGGTGAAGGTGCGCACGCTCATGCGGGCGTGCGCGGCCAGCGCGGTGAGGTCGAGCGGCTCGGCCAGCCGTGACAACATCCAGGCCCGGGTCGACTCGGTCGAGGCCCCCTGGGCGGGCGGCAGCGGGCGTTCGATGAACTGGGCCTGGCCGCCCTCGCGGAACGGCGCGGTCACGCAGCGGCGGGCCACCCGGTTGGCGACCTCGGTGCCGAAGTCGGACCTGATGATGTGCAGGGCCAGGTCGGTGCCGGCCGCGACGCCGGCCGAGGTGAGGATGTCGCCGTCGTCGACGAACAGCACCTCGGGGTTGAGCAGCACGCCGGGGTAGAGCCGCCGGAACCGGTTCGCGTTGCGCCAGTGGGTGGTCGCCGGGCGGCCGTCGAGCAGCCCGGCCGCCGCCAGCACGAACGCGCCGGTGCAGATCGACACGATGCGCTTGCGGGTGTGGACGGCCCGCAGCGCCTCGGCCACCCGGGGGTCGAGGGAGCCCTCGAACGGCGGCCCGCCGTGCACGCCCGGGATGATCACCGTGTCGGCGTCGTCGAGGAGCGACAGGTCGTGGTCGGGCACGATGGCGTAGCCCGCGGCGCAGCGGACCGGCCCGCCGTCGGGCGTGCAGGTCCTGACGTCGTAGAGTTTCCGCCGGTCGGCGTCTTCGGCGATGCCGAAGAACTGGCCGGGGATGCCGACGTCCATGGTCGCGAAGTCGTCGAGGACCAGCATGGCGACACGATGGGGCATGGCCCGATTCTTTCACATATTGGCTTATGGGCCACTGGTGGGGTTAAGCCCCTGGTCGGCAGGATGTCCGGCATGACCATCACTCGGGGGGTGACCCGGCCCGCACGCGTGCACCGGGCCTGGATCGTGGGCGGCATCGCCCTGATCGCGATCATCGGCGCGGCCGGGTTCCGGGCCACGCCCGGCGTGCTGATCACGCCGTTGCAGGAGGAGTTCGGCTGGTCGCGCGGCACCATCGGGTTCGCCGTGTCGATCAACCTGATGTTCTACGGCCTGACCGCCCCCTTCGCCGCCGCCCTGATGGACCGCTTCGGCATGCGCCGGGTCGTCACCTACGCCCTGGCGCTGGTCGCCCTCGGCAGCGGCGTGACCGTCTTCATGACCGCGAGCTGGCAGCTCGTGCTCTGCTGGGGCGTGCTCGTCGGCCTGGGCACCGGCTCGATGGCGCTGGTCTTCGCCGCGACGCTGACCCAGCGGTGGTTCGTGCGCAGCCGGGGCCTGGTCACCGGCATCCTGACCGCCGGAGGAGCGACCGGGCAGCTCATCTTCCTGCCGGTGCTGGCGCTGCTGGTCGAGGGAAGCGGCTGGCGGACCGCCGCGCTGGTCGTGGCGGCCTCGGCGCTGGCGGTGGTCCCGCTCGTCTTCTTCCTGCTGCGCGACCACCCCGCCGACGTGGGGCTGCTCCCGTACGGCGCCACCGAGCCCCCGCCGCCCCCCGCGCCCGCCACGGTCGGACCGGCCACGCGCGCCCTGCGGAGCCTGCGGGAGGCCGCCCGGACCCGGTCGTTCTGGTATCTGGCCGGCGGGTTCGCCATCTGCGGCGCGTCCACCAACGGCCTGGTCGGCACCCACTTCATCCCGGCCGCCCACGACCACGGCATGGCCGAGCCGGTCGCGGCGAGCCTGCTGGCCGTCATCGGGATCTTCGACATCGCCGGCACGATCCTGTCGGGCTGGCTGAGCGACCGCATCGACGCGCGGGTGCTGCTGGGCGTCTACTACGCCCTGCGGGGTGCGTCGCTGCTGATCCTGCCGCAGCTGTTCGGCGACTCCGCCCACCCCAGCATGATCGTGTTCATCGTCTTCTACGGCCTCGACTGGGTCGCCACGGTGCCGCCGACGGTGGCGCTCTGCCGCAAGATCTACGGCGACGACGGGCCGATCGTGTTCGGCTGGGTGTTCGCCTCCCACCAGATCGGCGCGGCCTTCGCCGCGACCCTGGCCGGGGTGACCCGCGACCACCTCGGCACCTACGACCTCGCCTGGTACGTGTCGGGCGGCCTGTGCGCACTCGCCGCCGTCATGTCGATACGGATCGCGCGCGGGGCTGGCAGTATTGGCCGGTGAGCCAATACGTGCTGCCGCTGGTGGTCCGGATCGAACGGGCGACCCCGCCACGGCGTACCGACGCGCTTGAAGCCGCGGCGCTGGCCGTGCTGCGCATGGTCAGCGACCACCGCTCGGGCGGCGAGGGCGAGTGGGCCCAGGCGGTCCGGGGCTGGGAGAGCCACGGCATCCGCAAGGTGGTGCGCCGGGCCCGCGGGGCCGAATGGACGCGGGTGCTCCAGCTGCCCGGCGAGACGGTGTCGGCCGGGAGCGCGCTGGTCCGCGTCCACCCGCCGGTCCCGCTCGACGGCTGGCCCAAAGACCTGTCGCGGCTGCAGGTGTCGGGCACCGACCTCGACGACCCCGAACCGCCGGGACCGCCCGGCGCGCCCTGCGTGTTGTGGATCAACCCCCACCTGGAGATGACCGCCGGCAAGGCGATGGCCCAGGCCGGCCACGCCGCCCAGCTGGCGTGGTGGGCGACCGCGCCGTCCGACCGGGCGGCGTGGGCCGAGACCGGGTTCGCCGTGTCGGTGCGGACCGCCAGTCCCTACGACTGGGCCAAGCTGGCCGAGGCCGACCTGCCGGCGGTCCGTGACGCGGGCTTCACCGAGATCGCGCCGGGCTCGGTGACGGTCGTGGCCACCGCGCCGTGGTTGCGCGAGGGCGGCTTCCGCCCGGCGATCCGGGGCCCGCTGAGAAACACGTGAGCCCAGGTCAGCTCAGCGGATAGAGAGACGTGGGCACCAGGAGTCTCGTGGGAGGCCGCTCTCCCGCGCGCAGGCGCATCAGGGCGTCGACGGCGACCTCCGCCATCCGGCGGGTGTCCTGGACCGCCGTGCCCCGGAAGGGTCCGGTGCCCAGGCCGATGGCCGCCAGCGCCTCTGGAATGCCGTCGACCCCGATGATCATCGGGTCGGCCGCCGGAGAGCGGGACTGAACCGCGTCGGCGGCGCCCAGCGCCATCTCGTCGTTGGTGCAGAAGATGGCGTCGGGAGCCGGACCGCCGCGGGCGAGGCGGGCGAGGGTGATCTCCCGGGCGCGTTCGCGGACGAACTGGCCCTGGGTGCTCGTCTCGATGCGCGCCGAGGGCATCAGCTCGCGGAACCGGGTCTCGAAACGTTCCGCTCGGGGGCCCTGCGCGTCACCGGCGATGACGAGCACCGAGGGACTCCGGACGCCGCGCTCGATCAGGTGCTTGGCCAGCAGGTTCGCCACCATCTCGCCGATCTCCGCGGGATCGGTGCCCACGAATGCGGTGCGCGGCGGGAAGTCCGCCTCGTCCGCGAAGGGATCCCGGTCGAGGAACACCACGGGATGCCTGAGGTGACGGCAGGCCTCCGACAACTCCTGCGGCATCCGGTGGAGTTGGTCGACGACCATGAAGCCGCCCATGTAGGACCGGCGTTCACGCCGCAGGGAGTCGAGGCACTGGAGCTGACTGCGCCCGGTGTGGTCGTGGACGGGCAGTTTCACGACCAGGTCGACGCCATGGCGGTCGAGGGCGCGCGACAGGTCGGAGAGCAGGTCGGCGAGCCATCGTGTCTCGGCGATCGCCGAGATCATGACGAAGGCCTGACGGCCGCGCCGCAGACGGTTGGCGACGAGGAACGCCAGCAGCGCCGCGAGGGTCGCCGCGGTCGCGACGTACACCCACAGGGGGATGGAGCCGAGCACGCTCCCGGGACGCGCGACGGGCAGCAGACTCGCTCCCGCCGCGAGGATGAGCCCGCTGATGAGGGATATGGCGAGTTCTTTGAACAGATCGGCGCGAACGCTGCTCCTGCGCTTCAACTCGGCTCCCGGCACGAAATGTCAGGAGGAACACGATAGGAACACTATGACGATCGTGTTCAGCGGCTGTAAAGGCGCATACGAATCACGTCAGATGGTGAGCACGTCGGCCCAGACCCCCTCGGGCGTGAGCCGCAGGGGCGAGGGGCTGTCGTGGACGATCATCAGCCGCCCGTCGCCCAGCACCGCCAGGCCCTCGGGGCGGTCGTCCCTGACGCCCGTCGTGAGGTCGGCGACGTGGATCGGCGGGTCGGCGAAGCCGTTGCCGGGCGTCCAGCGCACGATCTTCACCGGGCCGTCGTGGGTCATCGTGGGCCCGGCCAGGATCAGCACCTCGTCGCCGATCGGGCACAGGTCGCGGATGCCCAGGCCGTCGAGGTCGACGAAGTGGGTGCGGTAACGCGCGTCGCCGACCGGGGCGAAACGCAGCCGGCCGGGGTCGTGGGGGTCGGGCTCGGGGCGGATCTCCAGGATGACCGCCCAGCCGCGCAGCACCGGCCCGCGCAGGCCGACGAACACCCGCTCGCCGACGACCGCGATGCCCTCGACGTCGACGCCGTTGTCCTTGCCCGGAAGCCGCAGGAACGGCGCCAGGTGGGGGTCGTGTTCGAGCATGTCGGCCAGGTTGCGCCCGGGCCCGCTGAGGATGGCGGCCCGCCGCGCGCCGTCGGCCCGCACCGGTTCGGGCAGGCCGTCGCGCTCGACGAGGGGGAGGCGGACGAGCGTGAAGCGGTTCTCCTCGCGGACGACCGTGGCCAGCCGCTTGCGGGCCTTGTCGCCGTTCTGGCCGGGCTTGACCCGCTTGCGCTTGAGGCTGTGGGAGCCGACGGCCCAGAGCCAGCCGTCGGCGCGGGCCAGGCCCTCGATGTCGGCCTCGTCGTCGGGACCGGCGGGCAGGTCGACGAACTCGGCCAGCCGGAAGGTGCGATGGTCCTGGAAGGCGCCGTCGCGCCACGTGAGGCGTTCGACCCCCGCCCACTCGTCTCCGGCGACCCAGAGACAGCGGCCGTCCTGGCGCACGGCGGAAAGATCGTGATGGATCGCCGATCCCGGGGCGAACCGGAGCTCTACCTGCACCCAGTCATTATGAGCCGCAAACCTCGTTCCCGAAGTGTGATGGCTATCGCACCCGAATTGCCGTGTTTTGCCGTACGCTCGCCGACGTGCCACCTGGGGACTATGGGACGAAGGCCACTCCTTCGTACGTTGCGGCGGAAGCGGAGACCAGCCCGTTACCGAAGATCACGATCCCGGACCCGCCACCCCCGCCGTCGACCAAAGGTCTGGGCGATCTGCCCATGCGGCTCGTCTACCGGACCGCCGCCGTCGTGACGGTCGTCGCCGCCCTCGGCGTGGTGGCCGCGGGAGTCGTCCTCACCCGCAACGACCCCGGTGAGGCCGCCGCCGCGCCCGCGCCGAAAGCCGACCCGGTGACGGTCGCCGCGACGACCGCCGCGCCGCCCTCGCCCACCCCGCCGCTCCCGAGCCCGTCCCCTTCGGTCAGCCCGCTCTCGACCGCGATGACCGACGCGCTCGACGACCCCCGGGTGCCCGAACTGCCCGACGGCCAGGAGAAGCTGCGCGCCTTCGCGGGCAGGAGCGCCAAGATCCGCGGTTCGGTCAAGGACGAACGGTCGGGCGTGGCCTTCCCCCGCTTCGCCGGCGACTGGGACCTGGCCTCGGCCTCGCCGTTCGCGTCCCGCCAGCTGCTGCCCAAGGTCAAGGGCTCGGCCTACCGGGGCCTGCTGGTCTCCTGCCCGGTGCCGATCGAGGTGCAGGACGACCTGAAGGACACCGCCTTCCTGGCCGCCCGCTGGACGCTCAACCACCACCCCGCCGGCGCCACCATCAAGTGGACGTCGGCCGACCTGACCGAGATCGACGACCGTCCGGCCTGGGTGCTCGGCTACGACGTCAGCTACACGATCAAGGGCGACAAGCGGAAGTCGGCCGCCGCCATCGCGCTCGTGGACGTGCCCGGCGCCAAGCCCGCGCTGGTCTTCATCAGCATCCCCGACAGCCAGAAGAAGAGCTACCGCGACATCAACACGGTGATGGGCAAGATCAAGGTGCTTTAGACCCGGTCCCATCTGGGGAAATATCCCCTTATCTGGACTTCGGGGGGAGCTCCATCATGGCTACGTTGATCGCCATCGCGTATGACGACCTCGGCACCGCCGTACAGGTGCGGGACAAGCTGTTCCAGCTCCAGCAGGAGCATCTGATCACGCTCACCGACGCCGCCATCGTCGAGCACACGACCGAGGGCAAGATCAAGATGAAGCCGGCCGTCAACATGGCCGCGACCGGCGCGGCGGGCGGCGCCCTGTGGGGCGGCCTGATCGGCCTCATCTTCTTCATGCCGCTGGTCGGCGCGGCCGTCGGCGCCGCGACCGGCGCCCTGGTCGGCGCCAAGACCGACATCGGGGTCGACGACAAGTTCATGAAGGACGTCGCCGAGGGCCTCAGGCCGGGCGGCGCGGCCCTGTTCCTGCTCGTCGAGGACAGCACCCGCGACAAGGTGCTGCCCCAGGTCGCGCCCATGGGCGGGCGCATCATCCACACGTCCCTGACCCAGGAGGCCGAGAACCAGCTCAAGGAGGCCATCGAGGCGGCCCGCCACCACTGACGCCTGCCATAGAGCCGAGGAGCCGACGTGGGTGAGCCGCCGAACGACTTCCGGGAGGGGGACCGCGACCGCCCGGACAGCCGTCCCGAGAAGAACGGGGACGAGCCGAAGCCCTGGCGGTCCGAAGGACTGCCCCCGCCCAGGCCGAACCGCCCGAAGATCAACTGGTGGCGGTTCGCGCTGACCATGGCGCTCACCTACGCGGCCTTCTTCATCATCAGCTCGTTCTTCGACGGCGAACCGCGCCAGACCATCTCCTACACCGAGTTCACCCGCCAGGTGACCGGCGGGAACGTGCAGGACATCTACGCCACCGGCACGTCCATCCAGGGCGACCTGAAGAAGGCGCAGCCGATCCCCGGCGACAAGCAGAAGGACACCTTCACCAAGTTCGCCACGGTGATCCCGGTCTTCGCGAACCAGGAGCAGATCTACCAGCAGCTCACCCAGCAGAACGTGACCATCCAGGCCGAACCCGCCGACGACCAGCGCGGCACCTTCTGGAACCTGGTGCTCTCGCTGCTGCCCATCCTGCTGCTCGCGGGCGTGTGGGTGTGGCTGATGCGGCGGGCCGGCAGCATGATGGGCGGGAGCGGCGGCCTCGGCGGGATCGGCCGCAACCGCGCCGCCAAACCGGTCGAGAGCGGCAAGGTCCGGGTCAACTTCAGCGACGTCGCCGGCATCGACGAGGTCGAGAACGAGCTCATCGAGATCGTCGACTACCTGAAGGAGCCGGGGAAGTACCGCCGCCTGGGGGCCAAGTTGCCCAAGGGCGTGCTGCTCACCGGCCCGCCCGGCACCGGCAAGACCCTGCTCGCGCGGGCGGTGGCCGGCGAGGCGAGCGTGCCGTTCTTCTCGGCCAGCGCCTCGGAGTTCATCGAGATGATCGTGGGCGTCGGCGCCTCCCGCGTCCGGGAGCTGTTCGACGAGGCCAGAAAGGTCGCCCCGTCGATCGTGTTCATCGACGAGATCGACGCGATCGGGCGCACCCGGGGGGCCTCGACCATAGGGGGTCACGACGAGCGCGAGCAGACCCTCAACCAGGTCCTGACCGAGATGGACGGCTTCACCGGCAACGAGGGTGTCATCGTCATCGCGGCCACCAACCGTCCCGAGGTCCTCGACGCGGCGCTGCTGCGGCCGGGCCGCTTCGACCGCAACATCGTCGTCGCGCCCCCCGACCAGCAGGGCCGCATGGCGATCCTGCGCGTGCACACCCGCGGCGTGCCGTTGTCGCCGGCGGTGCAGATCCCGGCCATCGCGAAGAGCACGCCCGGCATGACCGGCGCCGACCTCGCCAACCTCGTCAACGAGGCCGCGCTGCTCGCCGCCCGCCGCGGCCACAACGCCGTCACCCCGGCCGACTTCGCCGACGCCCTGGAGAAACTCCAGCTCGGTACGGCCCGCGCCATCGTGATGCCGGAGGAGGAACGCACCCGCACCGCCTACCACGAGGCGGGCCACGCCCTCCTGGGCATGCTGCTGCCGGGCGCCGACCCCGTCCGCAAGATCTCGATCATCCCCCGGGGCCGCGCCCTCGGCGTGACCCTGTCGACCCCCGAAGACGACAGGTACGCCTACGACGAGCGCTACCTCCGGGGCCGCATCACCGGCGCGCTGGGCGGCATGGCGGCCGAGCAGGTGGTGTTCGGCATCGTCACCACGGGCGCGGAGAACGACCTCGAACAGGTCACCTCGATCGCCCGGGGCATGGTCGGCCGGTGGGGCATGTCGCCGCTGATCGGCCCGCTGACCATCCTGCCGACCGAGGGCCCGCCGCAGGCCGCCTCGGCCACGCTGGCCTCCGTCGACGACGAGGCCAGGCGCATCGTCGACGAGTGCTACGCCGACGCCCAACGCCTCATCTCCGACAACCGCCACCGGCTGGAGGGCATCGTCGCGGCCCTGCTCGACCAGGAGACCCTCGACGAGGCCGACGCCTACGCCGCGGCCGGGCTCACCCGAGGCTGACGCCACCACCGGGCGGTCGCCGCCACCGCCACGGCGATCCCGGCGGTCGTCAGCACCCCGCCCTCGCCCAGCAGCCAGGGCGCCCGCGGCTGCGTCATGGCCTGGCCGACGAAGTAGGTGGCGGCGTTGAACGTGGCGTGCAGGACCAGCACCGGCCAGATCGACCCCGTCCTGAGCCGGAACCAGACCAGCGGAAACGCCAGCACGACCGACTGCACGGCGAACCAGAACAGCGCGTAGGCCATCGGCACGCCGGGATCCACCGCCCCCGGGACGAACAGCATCAGCGGCACGTGGAACAGCGCCCACGCGAGCCCGACGATCACCGCGACGACGTCGGCGGAGTGCCGCTCCCCGAGCCGCGTGACGAGCAGCGAACTCCACCCGAGCTGCTCGCCCAGCGCCAGCACCAGATAGGGGACCAACCCCGGCACCAGCCCGACGAGCAGCGTGAGCACCGGCGGCATGGGCAACCCCTGAGCACTGAACGAGGCCAGCCCGGTGAGCCACCCGGTCCCGTAGGCGACCCCGGCCCCGATGACGGGGATCGCCCACGCCGTCAGCAACGTCGTCGGCGGGGCCTTCCCGAACCCCCACGGGAACCCGCGCCCCCGGAAGGCGACGGCGGCCGCGAGCGCCGGGGCGAGCGCCTGCCCGTAGAGGGCGATCTGCGCGGGAATCGGCGCCTCCCCGACACGATCGAGATCGACCCCCTGGGAGACGGCGTAGGCGACGGCGGGGAGCACGAGAACGGGCAGCACGAGCGCGAACGTGGCGATCTGCCGGGAGGTGTCGGTCTTCACGGAGACAAGTGCACTCGGCGAGCGGTCCCGGGCGCCTGAACGCACGGTCCCGTCGAAGTCCCGAAGTCCCGAAGAGCCGCACGTCGCGGGCCGAACAACGGCACGCCTTCGGATCCGGTGAGCGGGATCCGCCGCCGGGCCGCGTCGAGATATCCCGTTCCGTGGCAGGTCCCGGGTGACCGGGACCCTGGTCCCATTCCCTCCACCTGCGGACACCCCCACAATTGCCCCATGCCGACCGTCCGATGGCCCTGGATCGTGCCCGTGCTCTGCGCGGTCGCCGTCGTGGTCGGCGTCGTGCTGACCGCCGGAGTCGAGCTGGCCGACACCGACTACCTCGTCCTGGACGCCGTCGTCGGCCTGACCTATCCGCTGACCGGCGCGCTCATCGCCGCCGCGCGGCCCCGGCACCCCGTCGGCTGGTTGTTCTGCCTCGGCGGCGCGGGCATGGCGCTCCAGGCGCTCGCGGGCGGTTACGCCGCCTTCGGGGAGGCGCACGGGTGGCCGGGCACGCTCGCGGCCACCTGGATCACCAACTGGGTCTTCCTGACCGGGTTCGGGTCGTTGCTGCTGCTGCCGCTCTACCTGCCCGACGGCCGCCTCCCGTCGCGCCGCTGGCGGCTGCCGGCCGGCCTCATGATCGGCGCGCTCGCGGCGCTGCACGTCGTGCTCATGCTGCGCGACCGCGTCTGGGTCTGGGGCGCCGAGCGGCCGAACCCCTTCGGGTTCATCCCGACCGAGCCGCACGCCACCACCGCGTTCGCGGTCGTCGTGACGGTGCTGGGCGTCGGCGGCGCGGCGGCGCTGGCCACCCGGCTGCGGCGGGACCTGCGGCGGCTGCTGCCGGTCTTCGCGGCCGTGGTGACGCTCGCGGCGGCGGTGGTCGCCGACTCGCTGCTGGCCGCCCAGCCGGAGATCGGGGTGGTGCTGCTGGCGGTGGCGCTGCCGCTGGTGCCCGTAGCCACGGCCGTGTCGATCTTCCGTTACCGGTTGTTCGACATCGAGGTCCTGCTGCGCCGGACCCTCGTCTACACGCTCCTCACCGGCCTGCTGCTGGCCGTCTACCTCGGCGTCGTCGCCACCGCCCACGCGCTGGTGGCCTCGACCGAGACCCTCGTGGCCACCGCTGTGGTCGCGGTCGCGTTCGCGCCGCTGCGGGCCGCGCTGCAGAAGGCGGTGGGCCGGTGGTTGTTCGGCCAGCGCGGCGACCCGGTCACCGCGCTCAACCAGCTGGGTGTACGCCTGGAGGCCGCCGCCGACCCCACTCGGCTCCTCGACGACGCGGCCGAAACGGTCGCCTCGACCCTGCGGTTGCCGTGGGTGGCGGTGGTGTCGGCCGGCGGCGTGACCGTGTCCGAGACCGGCCGGAGGGTGGGCGAAGCCGTACAGCTCCCGCTGACGGCGAGCGGGCGGCACGAGGGCGAGCTGAGAGCGGCCCCGCGCTCGCCGGGGGAGCCGCTGTCGCGCGCCGACCTGGCCGTGCTCACCGACCTGGCCCGGCACCTGGCGGTCGCGCTGGCGGCGGCGCGGCTGGCGCGCGAGGTGCGCGAGTCGCGCGCCGACCTGGTCAGGGCCCGCGAGGAGGAGCGCCGCCGCCTGCGCCGCGACCTGCACGACGGCCTCGGCCCGGGGCTGGCCGCGATCGGCATCGGCCTCTACCTGATCGAGGCGGCCTCTCCCGGCGAGGAGGTGCGGAACGTGCGCGAGCTGACCCAGACGCTGGTCGCGGACGTCCGGCGGATCGTCCAGGGCCTGCGGCCACCCGCGCTGGACGAACTGGGCCTGGCCGGCGCGCTGGAGGACCTGGCGCTGGACACGATCGGCCCCCAGGTCACCGTCACCGTGTCGGAGCTGCCGGAACTGTCGGCGGCGGTGGAGGTGGCGGCCTACCGGATCGTCCAGGAGGCGCTGGCCAACGCCCTCAAGCACGCGCGGGCCGGCCGCATCGACATCAGCGCCACCGCCGAGGCCGGAGAATTGACGGTGACCGTCGCCGACGACGGCTGCGGCCTCCCCGACCCGCTGGTCGAGGGGGTCGGCAGCGGCAGCATGCGCGACCGCGCGGCCGAACTCGGCGGCACCCTGCGCCGGACCTCGGGGAACGGCACGACAGTGAAGGCGGTGCTCCCGCTGTGAAAGTACTCCTCGCCGACGACCATCCCCTCCTCAGGCACGGCCTGCGCGCCCTCCTGGAGCAGGTGGCCGGCGCCGAGGTCGTCGGCGAGGCCTCCGACGGCGAGGAGGCCGTCGCGCTGGCCCTGTCGCTGAACCCCGACGTCGTCGTGATGGACCTGGTCATGCCGGGCGTGGGCGGCCTGGAGGCCACCAGGCGGCTGGTCGACCAGCGCCCCGACCTGGGCATCCTGGTGCTGACCATGTCCGAGGACGACGCCTCCGTCTTCGCCGCGCTGCGCGCCGGCGCCCGCGGCTACGTGCTGAAGGGAACGGCCGGCGAGGACTTCCTCGCCGCCGTCGCCGCGGTCGCCCGAGGTGAGGCGGTGTACGGCCCCGCCGTGGCCAGGCGCATCCGCCGTTTCCTGACGACCGGCCCCGGCACCGGTCCCTTCCCCGAGCTGACCCAGCGGGAGCGCGAGATCCTCGACCTGCTGGCCAACGGCAAGAGCAACGCCGAGATCGCCCGGGCCCTGTTCCTCAGCCTGAAGACCGTGAAGAACCACCTGACGAACGTCTTCGCCAAGCTCCAGGTGGCCGACCGCGCCCAGGCGGTGGTGCGGGCGAGACAGGCGGGCCTCGGTAGCTAAAAGCGGTCTTTTGGTGCAAAGCAGGCATTACCCCTAAATCGGGCAGGGCAGATCACTCGCGGAACACTTCTGAAACGGGGGAGAACCGACCGTGAGTCAGTCGAGTCAGTCGATGCACGAAGAGATCATCTCCAAGCTGGGCCCGCAGGGGATCCAGCAGATGGCGTCCCTCCTGGGGACCGACGCCGAGTCGGCCAAGCCGGCCATCCAGGCCTGTCTGGCCACCGTCATCTGCGGCATGGCCCGCAACTGCGGCGAGCCCAAGGGGGCCCAGTCGCTGCGTGCCGCCATGGACGACCACTCGTCCGCCGAGCCCTTCCGGGACATCGCCGCCCTGGCGAACGACCAGGACGGCCAGCGCATCCTGGCCCACGTCCTCGGAGTCCCCGGCAGCCGTCAGGCCGCCGAGGGCATCGCCCAGTTCATGGGCATGAACTCGGGCGCCATCATGAAGATGATGGCCATGGTCGCGCCGATGGCGATGGCCATGATGGCCCAGCGGATCGACGCCAACCACATGGACGCCACGGCCATGGCCCGTGAGCTCCGCCGCCAGGAGTCGGCGATGAGCACGAGCAGCTTCGGCGACATGCTCAGCGGTGTCCTCGGCAAGATCTTCGGTGGCGCTCAGGCGCAGGGTGGTGCCAAGCCGAAGAACAAGCCGCAGCGGGGCCAGCGCGTCTAACGCTCCGCCAGCACTATCACCTTGTCACCGGCCGCGAACTCGAGCTCGGCCGACTTGGCGGGGTTGAGCACGACACCGAAGTGGGGCGCCTCGCTGACGCGATCGGCCCGCCGGTAGCCGATGGCCGTCTCGCCTCTGCGGCGGGCCGACTCGATCACCGTCGCGAACGTGACGGGACGGCCCTCGGTGACGTAGTCGCTCGCCGGCCTCGGGTAGATCTCCGAACCGCGCGAGTCGAAGAGGTAGCCGAAGACCTCCGACAGGTGCCGGTTCTCGGCCAGCTGCGCGAGCAGCAGGCCGATGACGGTGTCGCTGATGACGATGTCGTCGGCCTCGGTGACCTCGGCGAGTTCGCGGTTGTTCTCGTCGTGCATCTCACTGACGATCGAGTACCGCTCGTGCATGACGGTCTGCATGTCGCGCAGTTGCAGCAGCGACATGAGCGTGCGCGTGTCGGCGTGGTGGGGCTCGAAGCGGTCGTCCGACAGGACGATGACGTGCTGGTAGAGGCCGACGCTGAGCGATTCGAGCGCGTAGCGGTCGGTGGTCTCGCACTCCTTCACGTTCAGCGTGAGGTTGCGCAGCCCGCCGAGCCCGGCGCCAGCCTCGGGATGCCCCGCCGCCACGTCGAGCACCGACCCCGGTGCGACGTAACCGTCGAGATAGCGCACGATCGTGCCCGCGCGGCCGTTCCATCCGAGCACCAGTGTGCGCTCGGGCTCCAGCCTGGTACGGCCCGCGCTCACGATCGCCGTCTCGTCGACGGCGGCCGGCCGCGCCGCGAGACTGATCGTGGAGTCGTCCTGGGCGATGACGATGACGTCGTCGCCCTCGGCGATGACCGTCTCGGTGGGCGGGTTGAGCTCGACCCCCGTCGCCCGCTTCAGGCCGATGAGCGTGGCGTTCTCGAACGCGCTGAGCGCCTGGCCGTAGGTCCGGCCCTTCAGCGAGGACGCCCTGCGCAGGTAGATCTCGCCGTCGTCGAAGTTGAGCAGGTCCATGCAGACCACCGACATGCCGGACTGGCGCGACGACTGCACGATGAGCCGCGCGGCCGTGTCGTCGGAGTCGACCAGGTGCACGCCCGGCCCGCCCGCCAGCCGCGCGGCGGCCATGTTGCCCGAGTCGGCGATGGCCGCCACGACCGGCGGATGCTGGCCCCGGCGCTTGGCCAGGGCGAGCAGCGTCTTGATGACGTGGGCGTCGGGGTCGTCGCCGGAGGGCGACAACACGACGATCGACTTGGCCGCGCCGAGGTTCATGAGGTCGAGGTGGGCCGACTCGGTCGGCCGGCCGGTGCGGCAGACGACCCGGACCCGCCCGGTGTCGGGGATGCGGTCGCGCAGGTCGTCCTCCATCGAGACCTTGTCCTTGTCGGCGAGGATCGCGATGACCGACTTCTGCTCCCGGGCCTTCACGAGCTCGGCGACGATCGTGAAGACCTGGTCAGACCAGCCCAGGATGACGGTGTGCTGCGACTCGATGATGCGCGACCGGCCCTTGCGCAGGTCTTCGACCTTCGTCTTGAGGCCGGCCGAGAGCAGGCCGACGAACAGCGACACGAAGAACAGCCCGCCCAGCGAGGCGGTGAGCATGATGGCCAGATAGGGCGCGGTGCCCTGGTCGGAGGCGATCTTCCCCGGGCTGAGCGTACGCATCAGCGAGGCCCAGAGCGCCCCCGGCACCCCGTTCTTGACCTCGCCGGGCGTCAGCCAGACGGCGAGCATCGCGGCCCCGACGACCAGCGCGGCGCAGAACGCGGCCAGCCAGCCGATCAGTGCCCCGGTCCCCCGGGACATGGTGTTGTCGAACCAGTACCGCGCCCTCTCGCGCACACTCGCCTTCGCCACGTGGCCTCCCCGCCGCCGATCAACCCGGACAAGGTACCCCTCATGACCATCAGCCCGCATATCGGTTGACAAACGATGAAAACGACTTCGGGACTAAGGTGGGCTGACGTGACCGAGCTCATTCTCGCCTCCGCCTCCCCGGCCCGCCTCGGCGTTCTGCGCGCCGCCGGGCTGGAGCCCAAAGTCATCGTCAGCGGCGTCGACGAAGAGGCGATCACCGCCCCGACCCCGTCCGACCTCGCCCTCGTGCTGGCGAAAGCCAAGGCCAGAGCGGTCGCCGACACGATCACGGGCCCCGCCCTGGTGATCGGCTGCGACTCCGTCCTGGAGCTCGACGGGGTGGCCTACGGGAAACCCGCGTCGACCGGCGAGGCTACGGAACGGTGGCTCTCCATGCGAGGACGAACCGGACGCCTGCTGACCGGCCACAGCGTCATCGACGTCGCCACCGGCCGCGAGGCCGCCGAGACCTGCGCCACGACCGTGCGCTTCGGCACGCCGTCGGACGCGGAGATCGCGGCCTACGTGGCGAGCGGCGAACCGCTCAGGGTCGCGGGGGCGTTCACCCTCGACGGGCTGGGAGGCTGGTTCGTGGACGGCATCGAGGGCGACCACGGCAACGTGCTGGGCATCTCGCTCCCTCTCGTACGCCGGCTGCTCGCCGAACTCGACGTCGAGGTCACCCAGCTCTGGACAAGCCGGTAGATCGCGGTCAGACCACGGATTCGCTAGCCTCGCCCTCATGGTCGGTGGTGGGCCGGTGCGCAGGCAGGCCGGTGGGTTCTTCGATGGTGTCGGGTGCTACCTGCGGGGGATCGGGTGGATGGCCCGGCATCCGCGCTGGTGGTTGTTCGGGCTGATCCCGGCGTTGATCGCGTTCGCGCTGTTCGCGGGGCTGCTCGTGCTGCTGGCGGTCAACGCGGCCGACGTCGCGGCGTGGATGACGCCGTTCGCCGACGACTGGGGGTGGCGCGACCTCTTCCGCACGCTCGTCGGGGTCCTGCTCGTCATCGTCGGGGCGCTGCTCTCGATCGTGTTGTTCACGGCTGTCTCGCTGGCGATCGGGGAGCCGTTCTACGAGAAGATCTCCGAGCAGGTCGAGGAGAGTCTCGGCGGGCCCGTGCACCACGACGACACGCCGCTCGTGCTCGGCATCCTGCGGTCGATCAAAGACAGCCTGGTCACCCTCGGCTACGTGCTCATGTTCACGATCCCGCTGTTCGTCCTCGGGTTCGTGCCGTTCGTGGGGCAGACGGTCGTGCCGGTCATCGGGGCGCTCGTGTCCGGATATTTCCTGACCGTCGAGCTCACCGCGCTCGCCATGGAGCGGCGCGGGGTGCGGCGCAGGTTCCGGTTCGCCGTGCTCAAGGCGAACCGGGGCATGTCGCTCGGGTTCGGCGTCGCCGTCTTCGTGACGTTCCTCGTGCCGTTCCTCGCCATCGCGGCGATGCCGTGCGCGGTCGCCGGGGCGGCGATCATGGTGCGCGACCGGATGCTAGTTCAGGGGCCGGGGCAGCCGGCCTTCCAGCCGCCGCCGCACCGCCTGTAGCTCCGCGATCCCCTCGTCGACGAGGCCGATCCACCGGCGGATCGCCTCGGGGGTGGGCTCGCCCTCGAGCTCGCCCATCAGGTCGCGTACGGCCGTCAGGCGAGGTTCCGGCTTGCGGCCCATGTTGGCCATCAGCCCGGCGGTGGCGATCTGGCGGTTGGCGTGGTGGCGGGTGAAGCCCCAGCGCTGCCGGCAGTAGTCGTCGAAGCCCGCGTACGCGGCCCGGTAGAGCCGCAGGTCGCGGATGCGGGTCAGGGCGTGGCCGACCCGGCCCAGGCCGCCGAGTCCGGCCGCCTCGATCTCGGCCTCGGCCTCGGCCAGCGCGGCCCGCTCGGTGGGCGACAACGACGGCATGGCCACCACGCCGCCGGCGAGCCGTTTGAGCACCTGCCCGTGGCACGGCCCGGGCACGCACCAGCAGCCGAGGGCCTTGCCGCGCAACTCGGTGACGCGGGCCAGCAGCTCGGGCCGCTCGGTCAGGTAGGACTCGAAGCGCCGCAGCTGCTCGCCGCGCAGCACGTCGTCCTTCTCGTGGGGGTTGGCCCAGTCGCTGCGGGTGTCGATGCGGACGTAGAGGCCCGCGGTCCGCGCCCACGCGATCAGGTTGGGATGCCCGCGGCGGCGGTTCATGCTGACGATGACCGTCTCCCCGGCCAGCAGGCTCTCCAGCCGGGCCCGCTCGTGGCCGGACCATCCGTCGGTGACCGGAACATCTCGCATGCCCGTCAACGCTGCTCCCCTCGACGCACAACCGTCCCATGCCGCGCGGTTCGTTTTGCGGTTTCCAGAGCTATGCCCACAGCGAACACGGTTTTCCACAACCGGATCCAGGTCCGTTTCTCATGCCCCGTACGCCGCCACGATCGCCCCATGCCCATCGCCCACCGGCTCCGCCTGTCGTCCCCGGCCGACATCCTGGCGGCCATCCCCTACCTGCTCGGTTTCCACCCCGCCGACAGTCTCGTCGTCATCGGCCTGGAACACGCCGCCGTCCGCGTCGCGACCCGCTGGGACCTGCCGCTGCTCCCCGGCGCCCTCGACGACCTGCGCCCGCTGCTCGCGCGTGAGAAGGCCGGCGCGACCGTGCTCGCCGCCTTCGGCGAAGCGGCCCTGACCGCGCCCGCCCTCGACGACGCGGTGCGTTTCCTGACGGCGGCCGGCGTCGCCGTCCACGACGCGTTACGCACCCACGAGGGCCGCTACTGGTCCCACCTGCACCCGTGCCCGCCGACAGGGATCGACTACGACGCCGCGGCCCATCCCGTCGCGGCCGAGGCGGTGGTGCGCGGCATGGTCGCGCTGCCCGACCGCGCGGCGCTGGAACTGACCGTCGCGCCCGTCACCGGCGCCGCCCGCGCGGCGATGGACCGCGCGACCGGGCGGGCCGAGCGCGAGGTGTGGCGCTGGGTGGAGAAGACCGACCCGGCCGGCTACCTGGCCGACGGCCTCGCCCGGGTGCGGTCGGCGGTCGAGTGCTACGAGCGCGGCGGGCGGTTGTCCGACGACGACGCCGCGCGGCTGGGGCTGGCGCTCTGGATGATCCGGGTCCGCGACGAGGCGTGGACCCTCATCGACGACCACCCCGCCCACCTGGCGTTGTGGCGTGATCTGACCCGGCGGCTGTCGCCGCGGCTGGTCACCCCGGCGGCGGCGCTGCTGGCGGCCGCGGCCTGGCGGACGGGCGACTGCGCGCTGGCGTCGATGGCGCTCGACCGGGCGCTCGCGGCCGAGCCGCGCTACACGATGGCGCTGATCCTCACCGAGGCCATCGCCCGGCTGCTCACCCCCGGCGACGTCGGCGACCGCATGCCGACCCCCGAACAGCTCGACCGTGAGATGGGCCCGCCGCTGATGAGCTGGTTCACCCCGCTGCTGCGGAGGATCGGCGACTAGACCCCGTCGGCCTGACGGCGGCGTTCGTTGTAGGCCCTCATCCGGGCCGGGTAGCCGGTCAGCTGCACGTCGTAGACGGGCAGCCGCAGGTCGCGGGCGACCTTCTTGATGACGGCGGGGGAGCCCACGCGGCGGCGTGTCCATTCGCCGTCGTGGGCGACCGCGACGGCGGTGGTGTCGGTGGCGAAGGTTTCCGGTTCGACGTAGAACTCCACGCCGATGCGGGACTTGGCGAACTCGATCAGCGACTCGATGTCCTGATCGGTGGCCTCCCGGTCGAAACGCTGCACTTTCGGACCCCGGTTACGCCGTAGTCCGTAGCGGTCACGCCATCTCATACCCCTTGTATACCGTCCGATCGGGCAGAGCGCGTCCCCCTGAGGGATCTCCGGGACGCGTCGGGGTCATCCCCGATTCTGCGCCGCGCCGGTGTCGGCCAGGATGGGAGGAGGCAGACTCGGAAAGAGACGCTTCTTCGGAGAAGGGCAGGGTTTCATGGCGACGTCGTTCTCACCCGCAGCGCCGGGGCACCGGCCCGTCCCACCACCGGCCCACCTCCGCGTGAGCGACGCCGACCGCGACCAGGTGGTCGAACACGTCAAGGCGGCCTACGCCGAGGGGCGCCTCGACAAGGACGAGATGGACCTGCGGCTCGACCACGCGATGACCGCCCAGACCCACGCCGAACTGGCGCCCATCATGGCCGACCTCTACAACCGCGCGCCCGCGATGACGGCCTACCCCAAGCCCCACGACGAACCGGCCCGCGCCGCCGACGGGACCGACCGCGTGGCCGGCGCCGCCGCCCACCTCATCACGCTGACCGGCCTGTTCGTCGTCGGCCCGCTCATCATGCTGCTGACCGCCGGCCGCACCTCGCCCTACGTCCGGCGGCACGCCATGGAGGCGCTCAACTTCCACCTGACGGTCTTCGGCGCCACGATCCTGCTGCCGTTCACCGTCGTGGGCATCGTGCTGGTGCCGCTGTTCTGGGTCCTCGGCATCGTGTTGTCGGTCGTCGGCGGCGCGTCGGCGCTGGCCGACGGCGACTTCCGCTACCCGCTGACCGTCCGGCTCATCAAGTAGGGGGCAGCAGCGCGCGGACCGCCGAGACCGTGTCGGCGTCCTCCGCGCGCTTGTCGGGCCGATAGCGCAGCACCCGCGCGAACCGCAGCGCCATGCCGCCCTCGTAGCGCGTCGACCGCTGCACCCCGTCGAAGGCGATCTCGACGACCTGCTCCGGCTTCAGGGACACCGTCCATTCGGTGGTGGGGCCGTCGGCGAGTTCGAGGAAACGTTCGGTCTGCCACGCCAGCAGTTCGTCGGTCAGGCCCTTGAAGGTCTTGCCGAGCATCACGAACCCGCCCGTCTCGGGGTCGTACGCCCCCAGGTGCAGGTTCGACAACTTCCCCTCGCGCCGCCCGTGGCCCCACTCGACCGCCAGCACGACCAGGTCGAGGGTGTGCCGGGGCTTCACCTTGATCCAGCCCGCCCCGCGCCGCCCGGCCGCGTAGACCGTCGCGGGGGCCTTGACCACCACGCCCTCGTGGCCCTTGCGGACCGCCTCGGCGAAGAACTCCTCGCCCTCCTCGGCGTCGGCGGTGACCAGCCGGGGCGTGATCAGCGACGGCGGCACGGCGGCCGTGAGGGCCGCGTGGCGGTCGGCGTCGGGCAGGTCGAGCAGGTCGGCGCCGTCGACGCGCAGGGCGTCGAAGAAGAAGACGCTCAGCGGCACCTCGCGCGGCCCGACCTTGGTCGCCACCCGGCTGGAGGTCACCTGGAACGGCAGCGGGCTCGCGTCGTCGCGCAGCGCGATGACCTCGCCGTCGAGCACGATGTCGGTCGCCGACAGGCCGCGGACCGCCTCGACGAGTTCGGGCACCTGCTCGGTGATGTCGTCGAGGGTGCGGGTGAACACGCGCACCTCGTCGCCCGACCGGTGGGCCTGGACGCGGATGCCGTCGAGCTTCCACTCGATCGCGGCCGGGCCGCCGATCTTCTCCAGGGCGGCCGTCACGGTCGGCGCGCTCTGGGCCAGCATCGGGGCGACCGGGCGGCCGACCTCCAGGTGGAAGTCGCGCAGCGCCGTCACGCCGCCGGCCAGCGCGGCCGCCCCCACGGCGGGCAACCAGCCGCGCAGCATCAGGGCCCGGCGCACCTCGGCCGAAGGCACGTCGGCCGCCTTGGCGATGGCCTCGATCATCACGCCGTCGAGCGCGCCCTGGCGGAGCTCGCCCGTCAGCAGGCGGCTCAGGAAGGTCTGCTCCTGGCGGGTCGCCGCGCCGAACAGGTCGGTGACGAGGCCGCGCCGGGCGGCCTGCGAACCCGGGCCCGACTGGGCCTTGATGCGTTCGAGGAAGGCGTCGATCTGGGTGAGGGTGGCCGTGGCGGCCAGCCGGGGTTCGGGAAGATCCTGGAGGGAGCGCCAGCCGACCCCGATCTGGCGCTGGGGGAGCTCGCCCGACAGGTAGGCGATGGCGATCTCGGCCTCGTCAGGGCCCACCCGGGCGAGCAGTTCGGCCAGGTGGCGGATCTTCGCCAGCCGGGCCGAGTCGGCGGCGACGGCCGCGGAGGTCCTGGCAAGATCGATCAGCAACACACCGTAATCCTGCCGTACCCGACCTTCCAATGCCACGGCCCGGCACCCTCGCGGGAACCGGGCCGTGACGAACGGGCGAACGTCAGCTCACGCCGAGCAGGTCGACGACGAAGATCAGGGTCTCTCCGGGCTTGATGGCCCGGCCGGCGCCCCGGTTGCCGTAGCCCAGGTGCGGCGGGATGGTGAGGCGGCGGCGTCCGCCGACCTTCATGCCGGCCACGCCCTGGTCCCAGCCGGCGATGACCCGGCCGCCGCCGAGGGGGAACTGGAAGGTGTCGCCGCGGTTCCACGAGGCGTCGAACTCCTCGCCGGTGGAGAAGGCGACGCCGACGTAGTGCACGGTCACGGTGTGCCCCGGCTTGGCCTCAGGACCGTCGCCGACCACCAGGTCGACGATCTCCAGGTCGGCGGGCGCGTTGCCCTCCGGAAAGTCGATCTCTGGCTTCTCGAGTGCCACGTGGGTCTCCTTGGTTCATGGCGCGCCGCTCGGTTCGCCCGGACACGCCGGCCGGAGTGACGCGCCGCCCCCGACCGGCCGCCGACCGCTCTGCGGGCCGGACCGCACGAGCCTACCGGCACCCCCGAGCCCTCCGCCGAGGAAGGTCACCGGTGCTTGGTGCCCGTTTCCGCGTCGGCGTCCTCGGCCCTGCGCTGGGCCGGGATCTCGTGCTCGGCGGTGGTGCCGTCGGTGGTGGGGACGTCGGAGGTCGCGGGCGGCACCGGGCCCGCGCTCGGCGGGCGCTCGACGACGACCGTGTCGGCCGGGGCGAGGCCGCCCTGGAGGATGGTCTGCGCCCGCTCCCAGACGCCGGCCGTCACCAGGACGTCGTAGCGTCCGGCCACGATCGAGTTGCGGGAGGTGAAGTCGCGCACCCCGCCCTGGAACATGTGGCTGGTGAAGCCGAACGCCGCACCGGCGACGGCGCCCCACAGGATCGACCAGAGCACCAGCGCCACGAACGAGGTGGACGTGGTCGTGAACAGGCCCAGGAACAGGCCGACGACCAGGCCGAAGACGCCGCCGCTGACGGCCCCGGTCAAGGCCGCCCGGCCGTTGGTTAAGCGGCCGGTGACCTTCTCCTCCGTGCGGAGGTCGGTGCCGACGATGGCGAGTTCCTGGACCGGGAAGCCGGCGTCCGAGAGCGTGTCGACGGTCTTCTGGGCGGCGGTGTAGCGGTCGTAGCTGACGAGCAGGCGCCGGTCCGCCAGAGGCATGGCCGGGCCGTGCGTGGGCGTTTCGTACATCAGAGCCTTCTCCTCAGAGTTCGTGGTGGAAGACTCTCGCCACTACCCGCACGGCCCGTGGAATCACCAGCTCTGGTGCAGCGGCATGCCCTCGCTGTAGCCCGAGGCGCTCTGCACGCCCACGACCGCCCGCTCGTGGAACTCCTGGAGGCTGGTCGCGCCGGCGTACGTACAGGAGGAGCGGAGGCCGGCCACGATGGCGTCGATCTGGTCCTCCACTCCCGGGCGGGCCGGGTCGAGGTACATGCGCGAGGTGGAGATGCCCTCCTCGAACAGCGCCTTGCGGGCCCGGTCGAACGGGGTGTCCTCGGCGGTGCGCAGCTTGACCGCGCGGGCCGAGGCCATGCCGAAGTTCTCCTTGTAGCGGCGGCCGTCGGCGGCGGTGCGGGTGTCGCCGGGCGACTCGTAGGTGCCGGCGAACCACGAGCCGATCATCACGTTCGACGCCCCGGCGGCCAGCGCGAGCGCGACGTCGCGCGGGTGCCGCACGCCGCCGTCGGCCCACACGTGGCGGCCCAGGCGGCGCGCCTCGCGGGAGCACTCGAGCACGGCGGAGAACTGCGGGCGGCCGACGCCGGTCATCATGCGGGTGGTGCACATCGCGCCTGGCCCGACGCCGACCTTGACGATGT
This sequence comes from Herbidospora sakaeratensis, assembly GCF_001570525.1. Lineage (GTDB taxonomy): Bacteria > Actinomycetota > Actinomycetes > Streptosporangiales > Streptosporangiaceae > Herbidospora > Herbidospora sakaeratensis. The sequence goes on along the minus strand of NZ_BBXC01000008.1, from coordinate 806,890 downwards.
CGGCGCCCGCGTCGACCAGGTCTCGGACGCCCTCGGCGGTGACCACGTTGCCGGCCGCCACCGGCACCCCCGGGTCGAGGGCGCGCACCGCGCGCAGGGCGGCGAGCATCTTGTCCTGGTGGCCGTGGGCGGTGTCGACGACGAGCACGTCGGCCCCGGCCTCGACCAGTTCCTTGGCCTTCGCGGCGACGTCGCCGTTGATGCCGACCGCCGCCGCAATCCGCAGCCGGCCCGTGCCGTCGACGGCGGGCTGGTAGAGGGTGGCGCGCAGCGCGTTGGTGCGGGTGAGCACGCCGACCAGGCGGCCCTCCTCGTCGACGACCGGGGCGAGCTTGTGCCGCCGGTCGTGCAGCAGGTCGAAGGCCGTCTGAGGGTCGATGCCCTCGGGAAGCACCTGCGGTGAGGGGGTCATCACCTCGCCGAGCTGGGTGAACATGTCGACGCCCTGGCAGTCGGCCTCGGTCGCGACCCCGACGGGCCGGTTGTCGAGGTCGACCACGATGACCGCGCCGTGGGCCCGCTTGGGCAGCAGGGTCAGCGCCTCGCCGACGGTGTCGTGGGCGGTGAGGGTGATCGGGGTGTCGTGGACGAGGTCGCGGCTCTTCACCCAGGAGATCACGTCGGAGACGACGTCGATCGGGATGTCCTGCGGGATGACGGTGATGCCGCCGCGCCGGGCGACCGTCTCGGCCATGCGGCGGCCGGCGACGGCGGTCATGTTGGCCACGACGATCGGGATGGTGGTGCCGGTGCCGTCGGGCGAGGACAGGTCGACGGCGAGTCGCGACCCGATGTCCGACCTCGATGGGACCATGAAGACGTCGCTGTAGGTGAGGTCGTACGGCGGGGTCATGTCGTTGAGGAATCGCACGTCTGTCCAGACTAGTAGTTCGAGGCGTTCCGTAGTATTGCGGCTGATCACCATTCGTCGAGGGGAACGATCTTGATCATTGCCGACAGGCCTGAGCTGCTCGTCGTGGGTTACGCCATCCGCACCACCAACGAGGCCGAGGCCGACCCGGAGCGCGCCGCGCTTCCGGGGTTGTGGCAGCGCGCCGGTGCCCCGGGCGCCTTCGCCCACGTGCCGGGACGCGTCGACGAGAACATCTACGCCGTGCTGACCGACTACGAGAGCGACCACACCGGGGCATATACCCAGGTTATCGGCATAGCCGTCCATACCGCCGCGCGGTTGCCCGAGGGCATGGTCGCGGTGCGGGCGCCGGGGGTGCCCAGCCTCCATCTGGAGGTACGCGGCCCGCTGCCCCAGACCCTGATCGAGGCCTGGCAGTTCCTCTGGCAGCACCCCGACCGCCGCGCCTTCACCACCGACCTGGAGGTCCACCACCAGGCCGGCGTCGACCTCTACGTCGCGGCCCGGCCCACCTACTCCGAGGCCGGGTAGCCCCACAGGGGCTCGTCGGCCTCGAAGCCGACCGGCTCGCCCCACTGGTTGCGATAGCTCACCTCGTGGACCGGACGCCGGGGGGCCACGCCCCACCTGCCCGTCGGGTAGCCGAAGGTGACCGTGCAGGCGAGTTCCCAGCCCTTCCCCTCGGGCACGCCGAGGATCTTCATCGCCTCCGCGCCGTGGAACAGGCCCATGACCGTGGTGAGGGCGGTGCCGACGCCGTGGCCGCGGGCCGCGAGCTGGGCGTTCCAGACCGACGGGAAGATCGAGCCGCCGCTGGGGTCGTTGCGGGTGAAGGCGAACAGCAGCAGCGGATACTCCGCGAAGTGGTCGGCCAGGTGCTGCGACGACTTCATGACGTTCAGCGAGCGCTGGTCGCCGGCGGCCTCGGCGATCTCGCGCTGGCGCTTGTAGTGGCCGTCGTAGAGGCGGGCCAGCGCGTCCTGGTAGAGGGGCGCCAGCTGCTCTTTGACCTGCGGGTCGTCGACCAGCAGGAAGCGCCAGCCCTGCGCGTTGCCGCCGCTGGGGGCGCGCACGGCGGCGTCCATGATCTGCTTCTGGACGTCGAGGGGGATGGGGTCGGGCTTGACCCGGCGCATCGCGCGGGTCGTGTAGAGGGCCTCCAGCAGGTCCATCAGGCCAGTACTCCTTGGGCTCGCAGGCGGGTCGCCGTCTCTTCGGGCAGGCCCCACGCGGTCAGGTCGTCGAGGCGGGTGGCGGGGGCGAGGTCGCCGGTGGCGGCGCCCAGCAGGCGCGGCGCGGGGGCCGCCTGCGTCACGCCGCCGACCTCGACGAAGGTGCCGCGCGCGGCGTTGTGGGGGTGGCCGGGCGCCTCGGCCAGGTCGAGCACGGGCGCCACGCACGCGTCGGAGTCGGCGAAGACCGCCTCCCACTCGGCGCGGGTGCGCGTCTTGAACGCCTCGGTGAGCCGGGCGCGCAGCGCGGGCCAGTCGTTCTGGTCGGGCGGGTCGGTCAGCTCCAGGCCGCGGACCAGTTCGGCGTAGAACTGGGGTTCCAGGGCGCCGACGGCCAGGTACTTCCCGTCTTCGGTCTCGTACGTGTCGTACATCGGGGCCCCGCCGTCGAGCAGGTTGGTGCCCCTCGGGCCCCAGAAGCCCGACCGGGTCAGCGAGTAGAACATCGAGAACAGCACCGCCGCGCCGTCGACCATCGCGGCGTCGACCACCCGGCCCCGGCCGGTGCGCTCGCGTTCGAGCAGGGCGAGCAGGATGCCGTACGCGAGCATCAGCCCCCCGCCCGCGAAGTCGGCCAGAAGGTTGATCGGCGGCGTGGGCCTCTCGCCGGCCCGGCCCAGTTGCGAGAGCACGCCGGAGATCGCGAGGTAGTCGATGTCGTGCCCGGCGCGCGGGGCCAGCGGGCCGTCCTGCCCCCAGCCGGTGAGCCGCCCGTAGACCAGGCGCTCGTTGACGGCGTGCAGGTCGGCGGGGCCGATGCCGAGGCGTTCGGCCACGCCGGGGCGGAAGACCTCGATCACCGCGTCGGCGTGCCGGGCCAGGTCGAGGAAGGCCGCCACGCCGTCGGGCGACTTCAGGTCGAGCCCGATCGTGCGTTTGCCCCGGTCCATGACGTCGCGCCGGGGTTGGTCGGTCACCGCCGCGACCCGGTCGACGCGCAACACCGAGGCGCCGTGGTCGGCCAGCATCATCCCGGCGAACGGGCCCGGGGCGAGCCCGGCGAGTTCGAGCACGCGGATCCCGGCCAGCGGGCCGCCCGTGTCCATGGTCACGAAGCTCAGTAGAACAACATTCGGCAACGACTCGCAACCCGGTCGTGGCGTGTCGGACGCGGCATGGCAGGCTGAGCGCATGACCGACTTAGGGCGTCCCTGGCGGTTGCTGGCGCTGCCGCCGCTGCCCGCCGACGCGGTTCGCGGGCTCCTGTCCGGTCTGGGCGACCGGATCGACGTCGTCACCCCCGAGACCCGGGATCGGGCCGCCGTGCTCGACCTGCTCCCCGAGACCGAGATCGTCGTCGGCGACTGGAGTTCCCAGCTCGTCCTCGACGCCGAGGCGGTGGCCCGCGCGCCGAAGCTGGCGTTCGTCCAGCAGCCCGCCGTCGGGGTCGACGGGCACGACCTCGGCGCCCTGGCCGACGCCGGGGTGCCGCTGGCCAACACGGCCGGGGTGAACGCCATCGCGGTCGCCGAATGGTGTGTCGCGGCGGCGTTCGCGCTGGTCCGGCGGCTGGCCCAGGGCGACGCCGCGGTCCGGGCGGGCGAGTGGCCGCAGCTCACCCTCCAGCCGAGGGAGCTCTCGTCGTGCAAGGTCGGCCTGGTCGGGTTCGGCCCGATAGGGGCCGCGTGCGCCCGGATGTTCGGGGCGATGGGCTGCGAGGTGGCCTACTGGTCGCGTTCGGCCAAGCAGGACACCTACGGCGCGGTCTACGAGGACCTCGACCGGCTGGTCGCCGGCAGCGACATCGTGGTGATCGTCGTCGCGCTGGCCGACGCGACGCGCGGCCTGTTCGACGCCAACCGGCTGGCGATGATGAAGCCCGGCTCGTTCCTGGTCAACGCGGCCCGGGGCGGGATCGTCGACGAGAAGGCGCTGATCGAGGCGGGCCACCTCGCCGGGGTGGCGCTCGACGTGTTCACGACCGAGCCGCTGCCGCCCGACGACCCGCTGCGGTCGGACGAGCGGATCCTGTTGTCGCCGCACGCCGCCGGGGTGACCCCGCAGTCGACGACCCGGCTGGTCCAGTGTGTGGTCGGGAACCTCGCGGCGGCGGTCGGCGGGGCGCCCGTCATCAACGTGGTGAACGGGGTGAATCCCGTCGTAAAACGCCGTTGACCAGCTGTGGACAGTTTCCCGGGGCTTAACGTGTCGAGTCTGGTATGCGGGGGTTTAGGGGGATATGGTGCGCTTGGGAAGATCTCTATCACGACTACACATGGGGGTGGCGTCATGCCCGAGCGCATGACCAGTATGACCACCCATAGGAGAGCGGTCGAGCAGATTCGCGACTCCTACGCGGCGATTCCCGACGGCTCGGCCCCGCGCCTGGCCAAAGCCACCACGAACCTCTTCCGTTTCCGCGAGCCGGCGGGCGGCGCCAAGCTCTCGGCGCGCGACCTCGACCAGGTCATCCACGTCGATCCGGAGACGATGACCGCCGAGGTCCAGGGCATGACGACGTACGAGAACCTCGTCGACGCCACCCTGCCCCACGGCCTGATGCCCTACGTGGTGCCGCAGCTCAAGACGATCACGCTCGGGGGAGCGGTCACCGGACTCGGCATCGAGTCCACGAGCTTCAAGGACGGCCTGCCCCACGAATCCGTGGAGGAACTGGAGATCCTCACGGGTGACGGGCGCATCCTCGTCGCCCGCGCGGACAACGAGTACGCCGACCTCTTCAACGCCTTCCCGAACTCCTACGGGACGCTCGGCTACGCCCTGCGCATCAAGATCAGGCTGGCGCCGGTCAAGCCGTACGTGAAACTCACGCACCTGCGCTTCACCGACGCGGCCAAGTGCATGCTGGCCATGCAGGAGATCTGCGAGCGGATGGAGCACGAGGGCGAGAAGGTCGACTTCGTCGACGGCACCTACCACTCGCGCGACGAGATGTACGTCACCGTCGGCACCTTCGCCGACCGGGCGCCCTACGCCTCCGACTACACCGGCATGCGCATCTACTGGCAGTCGATGCGCAGCCGCAGCCGCGACTGGCTGACCGTCCGCGACTACCTCTGGCGCTGGGACACCGACTGGTTCTGGTGCTCCCGCGCGTTCGGCGTCCAGCAGCCGCTGGTACGTTCCCTGATGCCGAAGCGCTGGATGCGGTCCGACGTCTACCGCAAGCTCGTCGGGCTCGACCAGCGGCACGGCATCACCGCCCGAATCGACCGCTGGCGGGGCAACCCCCCGCAGGAGTCGGTGATCCAGGACATCGAGGTGCCGATCGATCGCGGCGCCGAGTTCCTGGACTTCTATGTCAACCACGTCGGGATGACCCCCGTGTGGATGTGCCCGCTCAGGGCGACGCGCGACTGGTCCCTCTATCCGCTGGAGACCGGTCGCCTCTACGTGAACTTCGGATTCTGGGGCATGGTGGCCCTGCCCCGGGGCCAGCAGGACGGCTACTACAACCGTGCGATCGAGCAGGCCGTCCACCAGCTCGAAGGACACAAATCCCTCTACTCGTCGTCCTACTACGAGCGCGAGGAGTTCTGGGAGTTCTACAACGGGGAGGCCTACTGGCCGGTCAAGCGGGCGTACGACCCCGGAGGTCGGCTCCTTGACCTGTATGAGAAGTGTGTACGGGGAAGGTGATGCACGCATGACACTCGCCGAGATCTTCGAGAAGGTCGTCGGCACGGGAGCCGGCATCGAGTTCCACGCCTACGACGGGAGCAAGGCGGGCCCGTCGATGGCCGACGTCCGGATCGAGGTGAAGTCGCCCATCGCGGTGGCCTACCTCGCGCAGGCCCCCGGCGAAATGGGGCTGGCCAGGGCATACGTCTCCGGGCACCTCGACGTGCACGGCGACATGTACACCCTGCTCGACCGGATGTGGTCGCTGACGATCAACGACCTGCCGCTCGCCGAGAAGGTCGCCGCCATCCGGGCCCTCGGGCCCAAACCGCTGCTCATGCGGGTGCCGCTGCCCCCGCAGGAGGTGCGGAAGTCGGCGATGGCCAAACTCGGCAGCCGGCACGCCAAACAGCGTGACGCCGAGGCCATCCACCACCACTACGACGTGTCCAACACGTTCTACGAATGGGTGCTCGGCCCCTCGATGGCGTACACCTGCGCGGTCTACCCGCAGCAGGACAGTTCGCTGGAGGAGGCCCAGTTCGCCAAGTTCGACCTGGTCGCCAAGAAGCTCGACCTGAAGCCCGGCATGCGGCTGCTCGACGTGGGCTGCGGCTGGGGCAGCATGGTCCGCCACGCGGCCAAGGAGTACGGAGTGAAGGCGCTCGGCGTGACGCTGTCGAAGCAGCAGGCCGAGTGGGCGCAGAAGGCCATCGCGGAAGAAGGCCTCGGAGACCTCGCTGAGGTGCGATTCTCCGACTACCGCGACGTTCCGGAAGGCGACTTCGATGTGGTCAGCTCCATCGGTCTCACGGAGCACATCGGCGCCAACCAGCTGAAGAGCTACTTCTCCTTCCTGTACGACAAACTCAAGCCGGGCGGCAGGCTGCTCAACCACTGCATCACCCGCCCGTCCGGAAAAGAACGCTCCATCAACCGCACCGGCTTCATCAACCGCTACGTCTTCCCCGACGGGGAACTCGAGTCGGTCGGCACGCTGGTCCGCGAGATGGAGGACCTCGGGTACGAGATCCGCCACGAGGAGAACCTGCGCGAGCACTACGCGCTGACCCTCCGCGACTGGTGCAGGAACCTCGACGACCACTGGGACGAGGCCGTGGCCGAGGTCGGCCAGGGCACCGCCCGCGTGTGGCGTCTGTACATGGCCGGCTGCATCGTCGGCTTCGAGCGCAACAAGGTCCAGCTCCACCAGGTGCTCGGCGTCAAGCTCGGCGACGACCGTAAGTCCGGTGTCGCGCTCCGGCCCTCGCTCGACTGGCCCTGACCGTGCAAGAAGAAGACCCCCGGGCTTCGCGGCCCGGGGGTCTTCTTCCTTTCTCCTACGAGTTCAGGTTCACCTTGACGATGCGGTCGGCGCCGTCGGGCTGGCCGCCGTTGTCGTCGGCGTTGCTGGTGGTGATCCAGATCGCCTGCTCGTCGGGCACCCGTTCGACCGCGCGCAGGCGGCCGTAGGCGTCGGCGTAGTAGGGGACAGGGTCGCCCGCCTCGGTGCCGGTGAGCGGGATCGCGTAGAGCCGCTTGCCGCGCAGCGCCGCCATGTAGACGACGTCGTCGACGATCGCGATGCCGCTCGGCGACGCCTCGGCCGTCGACCAGGTCTTCTTCGGGTCGGTCATGCCGGGCTCGTCACACGGGCCCTCGCAGGCCGGCCAGCCGTAGTTCTTGCCCGGCTCGATCAGGTTGAGCTCGTCGGTCGTGCTCGCGCCCAGTTCGGCCGACCACAGACGGCCCGCGGAGTCCCAGGCCAGGCCCTGCGCGTTGCGGTGACCGAGCGAGTAGACGCGGGACCCGTCCGGGTTGCCCTCGGCCGCCTCGCCGGTCTTGGTGATGCGCAGGATCTTGCCGTTCAGCGAGTTCGGGTCCTGCGACAGGCTGGTCTCCTGCGCGTCTCCGGTGGAGACGTAGAGGAAGCCGTCGGGGCCGAACTTCAGCCGGCCGCCGTTGTGGTAGGTGCTCTTCCTGATCCCGGTCAGGATCGGCGTGTACGCCGAGAGGGTCGTCCCGTCGTACTGCATCTTCGCGACGCGGTTGCCGTCGGACGAGGAGTGCATGAAGAACACGTCCTTGTCGCCGTCGCCGTTCCACCCCGGCGAGAAGGCCACACCCATCAGGCCGCCTTCACCACCGGTCCCGACCGACTCCGGCACCGTGCCGGCCTCGGTCTTGGCGCCCTCCTTGGTCACCCGGAAGACCTTGAAGCTGTCCCGCTCGGTGACCAGCGCGACGTCACCCGCGGGCGACCAGGCGACGTCCCAGGGGACGGTCCACTGCTCGGATACGACCTCGGGCGTCCCGGGCACGCCACCCCCGCCACCGGGAGCGGTGGGCGTGGGCGTCGGCGTGGGCTCCACAGTGGGCGTCGGCTCCACAGTGGGCGTCGGCTCAACGGTGGGCGTCGGCTCAACGGTGGGCGTCGGCTCAACGGTGGGCGTCGGCTCAACGGTGGGCGTCGGCTCAACGGTGGGCGTCGGCTCAACGGTGGGGGTCGGGTCCACGGGCGGTGTCTCGGCCGGAGGGGTGGGCTCGGGCGTCGGAGTCGCAGGAGGGGTCTCGGCCGGGGGAGTGGTGCAGGTCGGCGTCGGCGTCGGGGTGACGGTCGGCGTCGGCGTCGGCGTCTCGGAAACGGTCGGAATGCCGGTGGGCGTCTCGTTCGGCGGCACTGTCGGCGTCTCGGTCGGCGTCTCGCTCGGTGTCACGGACGGGGCCGGTTCCGGTGTGGTGAACGTCGTCGCGGTCTCGGTCACCGGGGGCTCCACCGGGACGGTGGGACACGGCGGCGGCGGAGTGCAGGTCGGCGTCGCGGTCGGCGTGACCGTCACGGTCGGCGTCGGCTCCGGCGAACCCGAAGGCCCGCTCGACGGGGTCGGCGTCGGGATGTCCGGCGTCGGGACAGGGGTGGTGCCCTCCGGCAGGCCCGACGGGATCGGCTCGGGGGCCGGAAGCGGCGCGGTGGTCTCCGGGAAGCCGGGCACCGTGTCGATGGGCTGGATGACCTCCAGGTCGCACGGCGGCGGCGGGGTGCAGGTCACGGTCGGCGTGGGCTCCGGGGCCGGCGGCAGCGGGCCCGTGGTCGCCTCGGTCTGCGTGCGCGCGGCCACATCCGCCAGGGTGGTGGGCGTCTCGGAGGGCGTCACGGATGGGGTCGCCGAAGGCGATTCCGATGGGATCGCGGTCGGCGTCTCCGACGGGGGCGCCGGTGGCGTGGGGTCCGGGCTCCAGGTCGGGCACGGTTCCGGGACGACGCAGCCGTCGCCGGGCGGGCTGGGCTCCGGCGCGGGAGGCGGCGTCTCACCACCCGGCTCCATCGGGCCGACGCACGGGGTCGGCGTGGGCTCCGGGGTGGGTTCCGGCGTGGGCGCGGCCGTGGGCGGCGTTGGGACCGGGTAGAGGGTGATGCTGTCGAGGTGGGGGTTGCCCCGCCTCGTGGTGGCGACGATCCGGATCGACGACTCGCCCTCGGGCAGGTCGACCGCCAGGGCGAGGGTGCGCCACCAGCGGGACGGCCGGAACTTCACGTCCTCGGCGACGACCTCGTCGTTCACGACGAAGTCGGCCTGGAGGGTCCGGCTGGTCAGATAGCGGACGTGGATGTGGTTGTCGCCCGCTTTCAGCGGGGTGACCGTCCACTCGACGAAGTTGCCGCGGCGGTCGGCGCCGTTGACGTAACCACGCCCGCTGTAGCCCCAGACGCGTTTCTGGACCACGCCCCGGGATATGGCGGCCGTCTCGGCTTCGTACCGGATTCCCTTCACATACGGTGTCGTGCGTTTGGCGGGTGTACTGGTGCTGGCCGTGGACACGGGCACCATCACCGATCCGGTGATGAGTGCGCCGGTCACGAGCAGCAGTAACGAACCGGTGAGCGCGCGCATGGAGTTGTCTCTCCCCGACATCGACTACGGCGGCACGCGCGCCTCCCTACCCGCTTCGCCACAGCGGAATCATCCAAAATCCGGCATTAAACGGCCGCGCCGGAACGGAACCGGCGCGGCCTCCGCTGCGTCTCAGCGCAGCTCACGCTTGAGGATCTTGCCCGTCGCGGTCATCGGGAGCGCGTCGCGGAACTCGACGACGCGCGGGTACTTGTACTGCGCCATCATCTCCTTGCCCCACTCCACCAGGGCTTCCTCGGTGACGGTCGCCTCGGGCTTGAGGATGACGTACGCCTTGATCTCCTCGCCGTGCGACTCGTGGGCGACGCCGACGACGGCGGCCAGCGAAACGGCCTCGTGGGTCATCAGCACCTCCTCGATCTCGCGCGGATAGACGTTGAACCCGCCGCGGATGATCATGTCCTTGGCGCGGTCGACGATGAAGTAGTAGCCGTCCTCGTCGCGGGTGGCGATGTCGCCGGTGCGGAACCAGCCGTCGTTCATCACCTCGGCGGTCGCTTCGGGCCGGTTGTAGTAGCCCTTCATGATGTTGTGGCCGCGGATCGCGATCTCGCCGATCTCCTCGGCGGTGTTCCAGGCGGCGTCGACGAGCTTCATCTCGACGCCCCAGATCGGGGTGCCGATCGAGCCGGCCTTCGTCACCCTGCCCGGCTGGTTGAACGAGGCGACGGGGGAGGTCTCCGACAGGCCGTACCCCTCGAGGATCGGCACCGAGAAGGTGGTCTCGAAGTCCTTCAGCACCTCGACCGGCAGCGCCGCGCCGCCCGAGACGGCGGTCTTCAGCGTGGTGGGCACCTGCCCGCCACCGGCGTGGACGGTCGTCAGCAGCGCCCAGTACATGGTGGGCACCCCGGCGAACAGGGTGACGCCCTCGGCGTTCATCAGCCGCAGCGCCTCGACCGGCTCGAACCGGGGCAGCAGCACCAGCGTGGCCCGCCGCCGGAAGCCGCCGTTCATGACGACGGTCTGGCCGAACGAGTGGAACAGCGGCAGCGTCGCCAGGTAGACGTCCTCACCCGCCGAGGGGAACATCGTGTCGGACACCATGGCGTTGAGCAGCATGTTCTGGTGGCTGAGCTCGGCGCCCTTGGGCTGCCCGGTGGTGCCGCTCGTGTAGAGGATGACCGCGGTGTCCGACGGGTCGGTCTGCACCGGCTCGAACTCGCCGCTCATCCCGCCGAGGGCGGCCCAGAGCGTCTCGCCGAACTCCGACTCGGTGGCCAGCGGCGTCGCCGGCAGCACGAAGAACATCTCGGCGCCGGACGCCTCGAACCCGGCCCTGCCGCGCTCGCCGAGGGGCAACTCGGGGGTGCCCTCGAAGCAGAAGAACGCCTTGGCCTGCGAGTCGTCGAGGTGGTAGGCGATCTCGCGGCCCTGCAGCAGCACGTTCAGCGGGACGACCGTCGCGCCCGCCTTCAGGATGCCGAAGTAGACGAAAGGGAAGTAGGGCGAGTTCGGGCACGCGAGGGCGACCTTGTCACCCCGCCCGACGCCGCGCGACACCAGCAGGTTGGCCACCTGGTTGGCCACGGTGTTGACGAACGAGTAGGACAACCGCAGATCACCGAAGACGACGGCGGTGCGGTCGGGCGCCTCGCGGGCGCTGTCCTCCAGCACGATCGACAGGTTGAGCATGGCCCACTCCTTGTTTGGGGGCAGATTCCCGGCGCGAGCCGCAGCCGGCCTTCGGCCGTCCGCGTCTCGCTTTTGGGGGATCGACATACCTACCGGTACGTAGGTCACCTTAAAACCTGGACGGGCCGGAATGGGAGGAGTAAGTACGAGGGATGGAGTTCGACTATGTCATCGTCGGAGCGGGTTCGGCCGGTTGTGTGCTGGCCGCCCGGTTGTCGGAGCACGCGTCGGTCACCGTCGCCCTGATCGAGGCCGGCGGCAGCGACCGCAAGCTGGAGGTCCGCATGCCGGCGGCCTTCAGCAAACTGTTCGGCACCAGCTACGACTGGAACTTCACCACCGCGGCCCAGCCGGGCCTGGCGGGCCGCGAGATCTACTGGCCGAGGGGCCGCATGCTCGGCGGCAGCTCGTCGATGAACGCCATGATGTGGCTGCGCGGCAACCCGCTCGACTACGACCAGTGGGACCTGCCGGGCTGGTCGTACGACGAGGTCGAACCCTACTTCCGCCGGGCCGAGCACCGCGTCGGCTCCAACGCCGGCGGCGTCTACGGCACCAGCGGCCCGATCCACGTGTCGGAGCTGCGCTCGCCCAACGAGGCGACCGGCGCGTTCCTGAAGGCGTGCGCCGAACTCGGCATGACACGGCTCGACGAGCTCAACGGCGGCGCCACCGAGGGCTACGGCCCGACCCCCGTCACCCAGGACCGGGGACACCGCTGGAGCTGCGCCGACGCCTACCTCCGCCCGGCCCTGTCGCGCGGCAACCTCACCGTGCTGACCGCCGCGCACGTGCACCGGATCGTGGTCGAGGACGGCCGCGCGGTCGCGGTCGAATACGGCTCGGGGGAGCGGGTCGCCGCCCGCAAAGAGGTGATCCTGTCGGCGGGCGCGGTCGGCTCGCCGCACCTGCTGATGCTGTCGGGCATCGGCGACCCCGACGTGCTGGCCCGCAACGACGTGACGCTGGTGCACGCCTCGCCGAACGTCGGCGCCAACCTGATGGACCACCTGGCCACCGGCGCCTACTTCCGCTGCCCGAAGCCCATCACGATGAGCGGCGCCGAGACGGTGCCGAACCTGCTCAGCTACCTGGTCGGCCGCAAGGGCATGCTGACCTCGAACGTGGCCGAGGCGGTCGCCTTCATCAGGACCTCCGACGCCGAACCGGCGCCCGACGTCGAGCTCATCTTCGCGCCGGCCGTGTTCGTCGACCACGGCCGCACCCCACCCGCCGGGCACGGCCTGACGGTCGCGGCGGTGCTGCTCCAGCCGGAGTCGCGGGGCCGGGTGACGCTCGACGGCCGCGACCCGGTCATCGACCCCGGCTATCTGACCGCGCCCGCCGACCTGTGCCGGCTCGTCGACGGGCTCAAGGCGTGCCTGCGCGTCGGCGCCGCCGAGGCGTTAGGGCCCTATGTCGACGGGACGATCGAGCCGTACACCGATCCGAAGACCGACGACGAGATGGCCCAGTGGGTGCGCGACAAGTCGGAGACGCTCTACCACCCGGCCGGGACCTGCCGGATGGGCGCCGACGAGGAGTCGGTCGTCGACCCGGAACTGCGGGTGCGCGGCGTCGAGGGGCTGCGGGTGGTCGACGCGTCGGTCATGCCGACGCTGAACCGCGGCCACACCCACGCCCCCGTTGTCATGATCGCCGAGCGCGCGGCAGAGTTGATATGGCAGCATTGATACCGAATACCATTCTGGTTTTCCTCCCCCGGAGGCTCCATCATGACGATGCCGCCGATCGCCTCGGCCGCCGATGTCGACCTGTCCGACTGGGAGTTCTGGAAGCGGCCGATGGCCGACCGGGAACACTCCTTCCAGTTGCTGCGCGACCTCGACAAACCCGCCTTCTACGAGGAGCCGCAGGTCTCCTTCGCCAGCCAGGGCATGGGCTACCACGCGCTGGTGAAGCACGCGGACATCCTGGAGGCCAGCCGCACCCCCGAGGTCTTCTGCTCGGGTGACGGCGGCGCGACCAACATCGTGGACATGCCGCCGGAGTTCGTCGAGTACTTCGGCTCGATGATCAGCATGGACGACCCCCGGCACGCCCGCCTGCGCCGCATCGTCTCCCGGGCCTTCACGCCCAAGATGATCAAGCAGTTCGAGGACGACGTGGCGCTCGCCGCCACCAAGATCGTCGACGACCTGCTGGAGAAGGGCCCCGGCTGCGACTTCGTCGAGGAGGTCGCCGCCCGGCTGCCCCTGAAGATCATCTGCGACATGATGGGCATCCCGGAGAAGGACTACCGGTTCGTCTTCGACCGCTCGAACATGATCCTCGGCGCGCAGGACCCCGAATACGTCGGCGACATCGAGGCGGTCGGCACCGCGCTGCTCACCGCCGGCCTCGAACTGCAGCAGATGGTCGGCGAACTGGCCGCCCACCGGGAGCAGAACCCCACCAACGACCTCATCTCGTCGCTGGTCAACGCCAACATCGACGGTGAGCGCCTCACGCTGCAGGAGCTCGGCTCGTTCTTCATCCTGCTCGTGGTGGCCGGCAACGAGACCACCAGGAACGCCATCTCGTACGGCCTGCGCCTGCTGACGACCAACCCCGACCAGAAGGCGCGCTGGCTCACCGACGTCGACGGCCTCGCGCCCGGCGCGGTCGAGGAGATCGTGCGGCTGGCCAGCCCGGTCAACTACATGCGCCGCAAGGTCACCCGCGACCACGTGATGAACGGCAACGAGTACAAGAAGGGCGAGAAGGTCGTCCTCTACTACTGGTCGGCCAACCGCGACGCCGCCGTCTTCGACGACCCGCTGCGCTTCGACATCGGCCGCAACCCCAACCCGCACGTCGGGTTCGGCGGCCCCGGGCCCCACTTCTGCCTCGGGGCCCACCTGGCCCGCCGCGAGATCACCGTCATGTTCCGGGAACTGCTCACCCGGGTGCCCGCCATCGAGGGCGGCTCACCCGAGCGGCTGTTCTCCAGCTTCATCAACGGGACCAAGCACATGACCTGCGAGTTCTAGGACTTCTTGATCGAGTCGAGGATCGTGTTGACGTCGGGCAGCAGGTCGTCGCGCAGATCCGGAACCTGCATGTAGACGATCGACGGGACCTCGGCGCCGGTGTTGACCGCGGCCACCACGACCAGGGTCCCGCCGCCGTCGTCGGTCACCTTGTAGGCGGCGGCCTGGCCGAGCCCGTCGGGCAGCTTCTGCGCGCCGACCTTCGAGACCTTGTTGGGCCTCGGGAAGATCGTCTGCCGCGCCTTGAAGACCACGCCGTTCAGCACCGGCCGCATGTCGGTCGGCGACTTGTACTGCGAGGCCAGGTCGGCGGGCAGCTTGCCCGTCATGACCGTCGCGAACCACGGCTTGCCCTTGGAGGTGAGCCCGGCGCTGACGAACTGGCGGGTCGAGTAGCCGTAGGTCGACATGACCGTCTGGGTGTCGGCGTCGGTCTTCCACTGGCCGCCGAGCTGCGAGACCGAGATCCCGGCGGTCTCGTCGGTGACGGTCCCCTTGACGGCCGACTTCTCGCCGTCGTACTCGGGGATGCCACCCGACGCCGCGGCCGCCGCCGGCTTGGTGGCCGACGGCTTGGCGGAGGGCTTGGCCGCCGGCGCGGCGGTGGTCTCGGCGGCCGAGCTGAGCGGCCCGGCCAGGAACGCCCACAGCAGCGCCACGATCAGCGCGACCAGCACCGAGCCGACGAGCGCGAACAACCAGACCGGCTTGCCCTTCTCGTCGTCGTCATCGTCGGTCGTGTGCTGACCGTCGCCCCACACGGTCTCCCACAGCTCCTGCTGCCGGGCCGCCGGGGGCGTCTTCGGGCCGCTGATCTGGCCCGCCGTGACGAACGGCTTGTAGGGGTCGTCGCCGGGGAGCTGCTGCACCAGGTGCTCGCCCGTGGTGGGGCCGCCGTACCCGTGCTGCGGCTGTTGCGGCTGCTGCGGGGCCGCCGGCTGGTTCATCGGCGGGTTCATCGGCGGGTTCATCGGCGGGGCCGGCTGCGGGGGCGCGGGCTGGCCGGGCGGGCCCATCGTGACCGTGCGGTCGGTGGCGGGCGCGGCCTGGGCCTGGGCGGGCGGGAACGGCTGCTGGTCCATCGGCGGCTGGGGCACACGCGGGTCGAACGGGCCGCGCGGGGTGCCGAACGTGGTGGCCGGCTCCTGGTAGGAGAACGGCTGCTGCTGCTGTTGCGGCGCGGGCTCGACCGGGCGGGGCGGGAACGACGGGTTACGGTCGTCGGCGCGCGGGAAGACGTTGGGCGCCGAGGCCCAGGGCCCCTCCTCCGGAGGGAGCTCGGGGAAGCCGGGACCGGTGTTCGCGCGGGCGGGCTGCCGTGCGGGCTGCTGCGGCTCGGGGAAGCCCGGCGGGTTCATCGGAGGGGGGAACACCGGCCCGCTGCCGGCCCGGACGGGCGGGAACTCCTGGGCCTGAGCGGCGCCGAAGGCGGGGTAGTCGTCGGCCGGGCCGAACGGGCTCACCGGGGGCGGCGGCGGAGGCGGCACCGGGAACGGCGGGTGCTCCTGGAACGGGGCCTGGGGGATCGGCGGGCTCTGCGGGCCGGTCTGGTGGTCGGACCGGGGCTCGTGCCGCGCGGCGACCGGGCTGGGCGGGAACGACCCGCCGGGCGAGGGGCCGGGGCCGCCGAAGGGGCCGGGTTCAGGCCGGCCGTGGGGTGCGGCGACCGGATTCGGCGGGTACGAGGCGGCGGGCGGCGGCACCTCGGGCCAGGCTGGCGGGACTTCCGGCCAGGCCGGGCCGCGCCGTGGATCGCTGTGCTCCGAGGGCATGGAACCTCCCGAGATCATGCCCGAATTAGACGTGCTTGGCATGATCTCATGCGGGCTGGGGGGCGGCGCAGCCAAACTGGAGAAGAGCCCCCTGAACGATTCGCCCGTGGGGTCGGTCGGCGGATCCTGCATCGGAAGGTCCGCCTGCGGGAAGTCCGGGCCATGCCTCGGGTCGACAGGGTTCACGAGATGAGGGTAAACGAAAGGGACAACCGAGGTCACAATGGATCTATCACCATCCGATATCACCACTTTACTCTCGGTGTAAGATCCTCGCCTATTCGTCTAAGCCCCTTGCGTTCTGCGCTACCCTTGGCCTATGCGTGCCGCGAACCTGCTTCTTACCGGGCCGCGTCGAGCGAGCTGACAGCAGCCTCGACGCGGCCGCCCCTCGTGCTTCACGCCGGGGGGTTTTCTTATGGGCAGGTGTCGATGAACTCAGGAGATCATACGTGGACGAGCAGGTATACGACCCCCAGGCGATCCAGGCCAAGTGGCAGCCCCGCTGGGAGGAGCTGAAGCCCTTCGCCGTCGTGGAGGACGACGCCGACCCTCGGCCGCGCCGCTACATGCTCGACATGTTCCCCTACCCCTCCGGTGACCTGCACATGGGCCACGCCGAGGTGTTCGCCATCGGCGACGTGGTGGCCCGCTACTGGTTCCTGAAGGGCTACAACGTCCTGCACCCGATCGGGTGGGACTCCTTCGGCCTGCCCGCCGAGAACGCGGCCATCAAGCGCAACGCCCACCCGGCCGAGTGGACGTACGGCAACATCGACACGCAGGCCGCCAGCTTCCAGCGCTACGCGATCTCCTTCGACTGGACCCGCCGCCTGCACACCAGCGACGCCGAGTACTACAAGTGGAACCAGTGGCTGTTCACCCGCTTCTTCGAGCGCGGCCTGGCCTACCGCAAGGGCGGCCTGGTCAACTGGTGCCCCAACGACCAGACGGTGCTGGCCAACGAGCAGGTCGTCGCGGGCAGGTGCGAGCGCTGCGGCGCCGACGTCGTGCGCCGCGAGCTGACCCAGTGGTACTTCAAGATCACTGACTACGCCGACCGCCTGGTCGACGACATGGCCCGCCTGGAGGGCGGCTGGCCCGACCGTGTGCTGACCATGCAGCGCAACTGGATCGGCCGCAGCACCGGCGCCGACGTCGACTTCGAGATCGAGGGCCGCAAGGACCCGGTCACCGTCTACACGACCCGCCCCGACACCCTGTACGGCGCGACCTTCTTCGTCGTCGCCGCCGACGCCCCGCTGGCCGCCGAGATCGTCACCGAGGAGCGGCGGGCGGCCCTGGAGGCCTACCGCGCCGAGGTCGCCAAGCTGTCGGACATCGAGCGCATGTCGACCGAGAAGGAGAAGACCGGCGTCTTCCTGGGCGTGCACGCCATCAACCCGGTCAACGGCGAGCGCATCCCGGTCTGGGCCGCCGACTACGTGCTGGCCGACTACGGGCACGGCGCGATCATGGCCGTGCCGGCCCACGACCAGCGCGACCTCGACTTCGCGCTGAAGTTCGATCTGCCGGTGAAGGTGGTCGTGCACACCGGCATGGCCGACCCGGGCGAGACCGGCAAGGCGACGCCCGGCGAGGGCAAGCTGGTCAACTCCGGCCCGCTCGACGGCCTGAGCAAGGCCGAGGGCATCGAGAAGATCATCGAGATCCTGGCCGAGCGCGGCACCGGCAAGGCGACGGTCAACTTCCGCCTGCGCGACTGGCTGCTGTCCCGCCAGCGGTTCTGGGGCACCCCGATCCCGATCATCCACTGCGGCGCCTGCGGCGAGGTCCCCGTACCGGATGAGGACCTGCCGGTCGTGCTGCCCGACCTGCGCGGCGAGGCCCTGGCGCCCAAGGGCGTCTCGCCGCTGGCCTCGGCCACCGACTGGGTCAACGTGCCGTGCCCCGCGTGCGGCGGCCCCGCCAAGCGCGACACCGACACGATGGACACCTTCGTCGACAGCTCGTGGTACTTCCTGCGCTACCTGGACCCGAAGTTCGACGACGGCCCCTTCGACCTGGCCAAGGCCGAGAAGTGGGGCCCCATCGACCAGTACGTCGGCGGCGTCGAGCACGCGGTGCTGCACCTGCTGTACAGCCGGTTCTTCACCAAGGTCCTCTACGACATGGGCATGATCACCTGGGACGAGCCGTTCCTGCGGCTGCTGAACCAGGGTCAGGTCATCAACGGCGGCAAGGCGATGTCCAAGACGCTGGGCAACGGCGTCGACCTGGGCGTGCAGATCGACAACTTCGGCGTCGACGCGGTCCGGCTGACCATGGTGTTCGCCGGTCCGCCGGAGGACGACATCGACTGGGCCGACGTCTCGCCGGCCGCGTCGCTGAAGTTCCTGGCCCGCGCGCTGCGCGTGATGACCGACGCGTCCGGCGCCGGGACCGACGTCGCCGCCGGTGACCCGGAGCTGCGCAAGGTCGTCCACCGGACCATCGACGAGGTCACCAAGCTGGTCGAGACCCACCGCTTCAACGTGGCGGTCGCCCGCCTGATGGAGCTGACCTCGGCCACGCGCAAGGCGATCGACTCGGGCCCCGGGGCCGCCGACCCAGCCGTGCGCGAGGCGGCCGAGGCGCTGGCGGTCATGCTGTCGATCGTGGCGCCGTACACGGCGGAGGAAGGCTGGGAGCGGCTGGGCCACCAGCCGTCGGTCGCCCGTGCCACGTGGCCGGTCGCCGACCCGGCGCTGCTGGTGCGGGAGTCGGTGACCGCGGTCGTCCAGGTGGCCGGCAAGGTGCGCGACCGCCTGGAAGTTTCACCGGACATTTCGGACACCGATCTGGAGGTGCTGGCCCTGAGCTCCGAGAAGGTCAAGGCCCACCTCGACGGGGCCCCCCGCAAGGTCATCGTGCGGGCCCCCAAGCTGGTCAACATCGTGCCGTAGGAGCAGCATTGACGCCCGAGCCGATATCTCGAACATCGTCGGGCGTGCGGTCCGGGCATGCCTCGGTGAGGCATGCCTGAACCCGTTCCGGCTCGACGGCCAGGCGTGCCCCCGCTTTGGAGGCACCTTTGTCCAGAATCACCGCCTGGTTGGCGGGGATCACGCTGATCGCCGGATTACTCGTGGCGATCGGCACCCCCGCCAACGCGGCCGGCACGGGCACCGGCTACCTGCGGACCAACGGCAACAAGATCGTCGACAGCACGGGCGCGACGGTCCGCCTGACCGGCATCAACTGGTTCGGCATGGAGACCGACAACAAGACCTTCCACGGCCTGTGGGCCAGCGTCACGTGGCGCTCCCAGCTCGACCACATGGCCCAGCTCGGCTACAACACCCTGCGCATCCCGTTCTCGAACGACGCGCTCAAGCCCGGCGCCGTCGCGACCGGCATCAACGACTTCACCAACCCCGACCTCGTCGGCCTGTCACCGCTGCAGATCCTCGACAAGGTCATCGAGTACGCCGGCTCGAAGGGCATGCGCGTCATCCTCGACCGCCACCGCCCGACCAGCGCCGGCCAGTCGGCCCTCTGGTACACGTCCACGGTCTCGGAGGCGACCTGGATCGCCGACTGGCGCATGCTCGCCCAGCGGTACGCCGGCAACACCACCGTCATCGGCGCCGACCTGCACAACGAACCCCACGCCGACGGCACCAACCCCAACGCCACCGGCGCCTGCTGGGGCTGCGGCGTCGATACCCGCGACTGGCGGCTGGCCGCCGAACGCGCGGGGAACGCCATCCTCGCCGTCCAGCCCAACTGGCTGATCTTCGTCGAGGGCGTCTCGTGCCCGTCGGGCGGCCTGTCGAACGTGTGGGACAACGACACGTCCAACGACGAGGACTGCGGATGGTGGGGCGGCAACCTCTCCAAGGCCGGACAGTTCCCGGTTCGGCTCAACGTGGCCAACCGGCTCGTGTACTCGCCGCATGAGTACGCGACGTCCGTCTACAACCAGTCGTGGTTCTCCGACCCGACCTACCCCGCCAACATGCCGGCCATCTGGGACCGGTACTGGGGCTACCTGTACAAGCAGAACATCGCGCCCATCATGATGGGCGAGTTCGGCACGACGATGACGTCGAACGTCGACCGGATCTGGTTGACGGAGCTGATGAAGTACACGGGCACGGGCGTGAACGGGATGTCGTTCACGTACTGGTCGTGGAACCCGAACTCGGGTGACACGGGCGGGATCGTCCTGGACGACTGGGTGACGGTCCAGACGGCCAAGCAGAACATCCTGAGCCCCTACCTGATCGCCCCGGTGCCGCCGGGCACGACGCCGTCGCCCTCCCCGTCGCCGTCGGGCTCGCCCAGCCCGTCGCCCTCGCCGTCCCCCTCGCCTTCACCTTCACCTTCTCCTTCGCCCTCCCCGTCGCCGTCGCCGTCTCCTGGTGGGTGTGTGGCGACGTACCGGATCATCAACCAGTACCCGGGCGGGTTCCAGGGTGAGGTGACCGTGCGGCCGTCGTCGGCGGCGATCAGCCGGTGGACGGTGCGGTGGAACTTCGCCAACGGGCAGACGATCACCCAGTTGTGGAGTGGTCAGCACACCGTCTCCGGTGCCCAGGTGACGGTGAACAACCTGAACTACAACGGTTCGATCGCGGCCAACGGGTCGACGACGTTCGGCTTCAACGGAACCTGGAACGGCGCCAACGCGGTGCCGTCACCGATCACCTGCAGCTGACGAGGTGACCGCTGACCGGCCGTTTCCCGCGGCCGGTCAGCGGGATAACCCGTTGGCCGCCTTCGGGGTGCGCTGGGATCGTTGAGGTATGGGCCGAAAGACCCCGCAGGAGAACCCCCGACGTCCCGCTCGGCGAAATCCGGACCGATGAGCGGGCTTGATTTCTTCGCCGACCTGGTGACGACCGGAACCGTGCTGGGCCTGGACCACACGAGCACGCCGGCGGAGGTGGAGGAGGTCTTCGGGGAGGGGCCCGCGCTCGACCGGCCGAAGGACATGATCCACAGTTTCGGCCTGATCGAGTTCGGGTGGTGGCGTCGACGGAGCCGCGACCCGTGGCAGTGCGTCTATTTCGGCCCTCAGGCCCACCGCCTGCCCCACCTCGTCGAACACGGCGACGTCGAACCGGCGCTGACCGGGAGATACGGCGCTTTCCCCACCCGGCTGAACTTCGCCGATCTCCGCGCGGTCGTGGAGGCGCGAGGGTTCACGTTGACCGAGGACGTTCCGATCAACGAGGGCACCGCGGAGTACTGGGAGCCGACCGCGCGGATGGGCATCCTGGTCCAGCTCGACCCGGAGGTGTGGGACGAACCACCCGGCACCGTCCTCAAGATCCTCGGACCGACGAGACGCAACGTCTACCTGCGGTTCCAAGGCCGCGACCAGGAGTTCGCCGATCACGCCCGGCACCTGCTCACCCGCGACGAAACGCAGATCGCAGCCTGGCTCGACCGGCGCGAATCCGTCGCGGACCAGGACTGGTGGAGCCACCTCCGCCGAACGGTCGCCCACCACCCCGCGGATGACCCGGACTGGTTCCGGCTCCGCCTCACCCTCGACCGCCAGGCGGCCGAACGCGGCCTCGACGCCCCCGACCTCGCCGCCGTCACCCTGATCGCCGCGCTGGTGGAAAGAGCCGAAACCGAGGGGATGGACGAGGCCGTGACCCGCTGGCTGGCCGCGAGCCCTTCTCTGGACGAGGCCCGTGGCCTGGCCGGCCGCTCCCCGGACGAGATCCGGCTCGCCCGGAGGCTGAGAAGCCAGATCCACGTCGTGCGGTCGGCCCTGCCCCTGCTGAAGTCGGCCGACCTGGCGGAGGAGGTGAGAGCGTGGGACGAACTCAAACCCGCGCTGCTCGGCGCATGCTGATGAAACAGGGGTGTTCGGCCCGCAGCCATTCGGCGGTGAGGCGGAACCCGGTCAGCCGTTCGGCGATGTGCAGCGCGTGCGCGGCCCAGGCGCCGGGCTCGACGTCGCCGCCCAGTGACGACAGCTCCCCGGCGACCTCTTCGAGGGAGATCGGCCCTTCGACCGAGGGCTCGCCGATCCGGCGAACGACCACCAGCGCCTCTCCGTCGGAGGCATAGCTGAAGGTGTGGAATTCGTGCGGATGGAATTGCAACGAGAAAGCCGTTCCCTTTCTCGACAGTTCCAGCAGCGTGCCCGTCATGGCGCCGCCGTCCGCGCAGGGCTCGATGCAGACCAGCCACGGACCGGCCCGGTCGAGCAGGATCTCGCTGCCGGAGTCGCCGCGCAGCTGGAAATGCTTGAAGGCCGCGGAATGGCAGTCTTCGAAGGAAAGGGAGAGCTCGGATTCGGGCTCGCCGCCGAGAACGTCGAGGGCGGTCTCGGGCTCGAGGCCGGAGATCCAGGTGATGGTGCCCCAGTGGGACGACGGCCATTCGTCCGCGAGAAGCCCGAGATAGTGAGAAACGTCGGTCACCCTCGTATTCTGTCGAGAATCTCCTCCAGAATGGGCCCCGACGTGCCGAAATTAAGCCTGATCCAGCTGTCGGACGCGCCGTAGATCGACCCCGGCGCGACCTTCACCCGGGCTTCTCGTTCCAGAAAGGCAGCGGCGTCCGGAATGCCGGTATCGATCCAGGCCAGATAAGTCGCCTCCGGCACCCGGTAACTCCACCCGGCCGGCAACCGCTGAGCCAGCGTCTTGCGATTACGGTCGAGCACGGCCACGACCCCGTCGAGCCAGGCGTCACACTCCCGCCAGGCCGCCACCGTGGCCGCGACCCCGAGCACACTCGGCTGCCCGTAGAGAGCCGGCGGCCGCGTGGCCAGCGCCTCCCGGGCCCGCGCCGAGCCGACGTGCGCGATGGCGCAGTGCAGCCCGCCCATGTTGAAGGCCTTGCTGGCCGAAGTGATCGTCACCGTGCGCTTAGGACGGAGCAGCCCGAAGGGGATGTGCTCGTGCGGCGCGAACACGAGATCGCAGTGGATCTCGTCGGAGATGACCGTGAGATCGTGCCGATCGGCGTATTCGGCGATCTCCTCCAGCTCTGTACGGGTGAAGCACCGCCCCGTCGGATTGTGCGGATTGACCAGCAACAGCACCCGCGCGCCCCGCGGGTCGGCCGGCAGTTCCGCCCGCCAGCTCTCCCCGTCGGGGACCAGCGGAATCGGGACCGGGGGCCGGTTCATCGCCTCCAGCGTCATCAGGAAGGCGTTGTAGGTCGGCGTATGGGTGAGCACCCCCTCACCCGGTTCGGTGAGCACGTCGAGCAGGGCCTGGAGGGACTGGTTGAGATCGGTGAACGTCCTGACGTGGACGGGATCGGGATGGAAGCCGTAACGGGCGGCCATCCGCTCGGCGAACACCTCGGGCAGCGGGAGGCCCGGCTGCTCCCAGGGCCAGTCGGGGTAGCCCATGTCGGTGGTGACCCGGTGCATGATCGCGTCCCGGATGGGGCCGGCGACGGGGAAGTCCATGTCGGCCACCCAGGCGGGGATGACGTCACCCTCGGCCTGAGTCCACTTGGTCCCGTCACGTTTCCGGGCCTGCTCCACCGTCAACTGATCAAAGTCCACGCAAACAGCGTATGACGGGACATCCCGCCCTGCATCGGCATTTACCTCCCCTAGACCGCCCGCGGAACCGCGCCGCGTTCCGGTAAGGAGCGCTTGGCACACCTATCGGGCCTGGAGCGGCCGAAGAGCGCCAGTGGAAGCGCGGGACGGTCC
>NZ_BBXC01000008.1:461840-782617 GCF_001570525.1 Herbidospora sakaeratensis | reverse complement strand
CCGGCGTGGGCCCGCAGTGCGTGCGGCGGTAAGCGGGTTGGGAGCGCTCGGAGAGCGCCGGTGGAAGCGCAGTGCGGTTCCGGCATGGGTGCAGAGCATGCGGCACTCAGCGATTGGGAGCGCCAGCGGAAGCGCGGCACGGTTCTGGCAAGGGTGGGGGAGGAGCTTGATACGGCCATCGGGCCTACTGGCGGCCGTCTGTCAGAAACCAGCACCGCATGCAGGCATTCGGCCCTGGCTGGGGGCGCTACGCCAACACCGCCCATCGGCTCACTGCCGTCAACTTCATGATCCAAGTACACCTTGAGCCGCCCGAGGGGCAGCCTCAAGAGGGGGAGCGGGCTTAAGGGGCTGAGCGACCAGGGGCGTCCCTTGGAGCCTGGTCTGGAGGCTCGTCCCCACGAGGCTCATCTCTGCCCCCGGTTGAGGGCGAGCGTTGCACAGGTGGGGCCGGGGGCTGGTGGCGGGCCGCGCCGAGTAGGGCCTTGCATGCGTCGGGGCACCCGTCCGTGTGGATGGGTGCCCCGAACGCAAAGGTCGTGGCTAGAGCTTGCGGAGGACGGCCGTCACCTTGCCGAGAACGGTCGCCTCGTCGCCCGGGATGGGCTCGTAGTTGGGGTTGTGGGGGACCAGCCAGACGTGGCCGTCTTTGCGCTTGAAGGTCTTCACGGTCGCCTCGCCGTCGATCATCGCGGCGACGATGTCGCCGTTGTCGGCGACCGGCTGCTGGCGGACGACCACCCAGTCGCCGTCGGCGATGGCGGCCTCGATCATCGAGTCGCCGGAGACCTGGAGGAGGAACAGGGTGCCCTCGCCGACCAGCTGCTTGGGCAGGGCGAAGACGTCTTCGAGGTTCTGCTCGGCCAGGATCGGTCCACCTGCGGCGATGCGCCCCACGAGGGGAACATAGGCCGCCGTCGGGCGGTTGAAAGCGGAGTCTTCCACGGCGGCGTCGGGGTCGACCCAGAGAACCGGCTCGCCGGGCAGGCGCACCTCGAGGGCGCGCGGGCGATGAGGGTCGCGCCGCAGGTAGCCCTTGCGCTGAAGGGCGGTGAGCTGGTGGGACACACTCGACGTGCTCGTGAGCTGCACCGCCTCACCGATCTCGCGCATCGACGGTGGGTAGCCCCGCTGCTGGACCGAGTCGCGGATCACCTCCAGGATCTTGCGCTGCCTGGGGGTGAGCCCGAGCGAGTCGCGGCGGCGAACCGCCAGATCGCTCACGCTCTCGTCGCGCTGGCCGGCCAGCCCGTCGTTGTTCACCTGGGCACCTCCCAATCCGTGTTCCTCGCGTCGCACAGAGCGACGCTACCGCGATTCAAGATCAATATCAAACAGTTGTTCGATTGCCCTCGAAAACGTCGGTGGCGTGGTGTACAACATCGTACGGGAGTTCGATCGACATCGTGTTCGATTTGCGCGATCTTTCTTCCCTTCTTGCAGGGCAGTCGAGGAGGTTCACGATGAAGCCCACGCAGAAGGACACCCCTACGACTCACCTCACACACTCGAACACTCGCCCGCCGAAGGCCGCGGATCCGCGCCCGGCGGAACACCCCCATATCAAGCGCGGCCACCTCACTTTGGTCTCGGCGCCACCGGCCGGAGAGCCCGAAAACGAGTCCCGCCCGAGCCGGCGGCCGGATGCCCAGACGTCTCTGGCGCGGAATTCGGCTGCTCCGGCCGTCCCGGTCCAGCGCGGGCAGGGTTCGGTGGGCCGGATAGGGCCACAACCGAGCTCGGAAACTCAGGCCGGTTCGCAGCAGAACTCGGCGAGGCGGGCCATTCCGGGGCGGAAGTCGCCGGGCCGGGATCCGCGCGAGCCGCTCGACGTGACCGATGCCGGAAACTCCGAATCAGGCCGTCGTCCCTTGAAGCGTGCGGGTGATGACGCCGGTCCTCATATCCGGCGCGCCCGGAAGCCGTCAGATGTGAGGCGCCGGACGGACCCCAAGACCGAGGGCCTCCCGCTGCCGCGTTCTGGTGGATCCGCCGTTTCTGTTGTCGCCGGCCGCTTGGTCACCGACCCTGTTCGACCGTTCCGAGGTGTGCGCCTCTTCGGTGGAAAGGCATCCTCTCGCTACAAGGGCGACCGCAGTCGTGAGATCGCTTACAGGCGCAATGAGGCAGTCTCCGCCGGTGAGGGCGCTTCTGGGCATGACCGCATCCACAGTTCCGGCACTGGCTCCGTCGGGTCGCCGCTCGGCCTGAAGGTCTCCACGCCCCGCCGCTGGGGCGACGCCGAGCGCCCGGCGCCCCCCACCGCCACCCCCGCAGGCAGGCGTACAGGCAAGGAGAGCTCGCCGCCCCTCCGCCTCACCAGGCGCGGCCGGGTCGTGCTGATCGTGCTCATCGCCGCCCTGAGTTTGGCCGTGCTCTGGCTGGGCACGCGGGCTGCCGTGACGGCGTCCACCGTTCGTTCCGTCGAGGGGTTGCCCACGGTCACGGTCCAGGAAGGCGACACTCTCTGGGGCATCGCCATGTCGACCGGCGATGGCGGCGACCCGGCTGCCGTCGTTCGCGAGATCATGGATTTGAACGGCTTACCCGATCCCCTCATCCGGCCAGGCACGACGCTCTACCTCCCCCGAGACGTCCCAGGTCAGTAGGCCCCTGAGGGGCGTGGGGTTTGAGTTGCGATCTAGGGGACTCACTTCTAGGGTTGGGGAACCACAACATCTAGTGGTCGTGGTCAATTGAGCGAACCATAGATTGTGTTTCCTTTGCCGCACCTCATCACATGTGGGGGCGTGCGCGAGCGTCTGGTCAGTGAGGAGGCGACGGCGTGCATTGCCCGTTCTGCCGTCATCCCGACACCCGGGTCGTCGACAGCCGGTCGACGGAAGACGGCGGGGCGATTCGCCGCCGGCGCACCTGTTCCGAATGCGGGAGGCGGTTCACCACGCAGGAGACGGTCCTGCTGATGGTGAGCAAACGCAGCGGGGTGACCGAGGCCTTCTCCCGGGAGAAGGTCATCGCCGGGGTCCGGCGGGCCTGCCAGGGGCGGCCCGTCAGTGAGGACTCACTCGCGCAGCTCGGGCAGAGGGTCGAGGAGAGCATCCGCGCGTCAGGTGTCGCCGAGATCCCGGCCCACCAGGTCGGCGTCGCGGTCCTCGGGCCGCTGCGCGACCTCGATGAGGTGGCTTATCTACGTTTCGCCTCGGTCTACCGGGGGTTCGAGACCCTCGCCGACTTCGAGGCAGAGATCCAGCAACTCAAGGCACATGCCAAGGGGGAGTCATGACGGAGACGGTCAACGGCACATCCACGCGCGCACGGCGTGGGCGGGCCAAGGGGCTGAAGGTGAAGCGGATCTTCACCACCGAGGGCGTCCACCCCTATGACGCGGTGGAGTGGGAGCGCCGTGACGTCGTCATGACCAACTGGCGCGACGGCTCGGTCAACTTCGAGCAGCGCGGGGTCGAGTTCCCGGCGTCGTGGTCGGTCAACGCGGCCAACATCGTGACCACCAAGTACTTCCGCGGCGCGCTCGGCACGCCGCAGCGCGAGTGGAGCCTGAAGCAGCTGGTCGACCGGGTGACGGGCGTCTACACCCGCACCGGCGTGGAGCACGGCTACTTCGCCACCGACGAAGACGCCGAGATCTTCGACCACGAGCTCAAGCACGCCCTGGTCCACCAGCTGTTCGCGTTCAACTCGCCCGTGTGGTTCAACGTCGGCACCCTGTCGCCGCAGCAGGTCAGCGCCTGTTTCATCCTGGCCGTCGACGACACCATGGAGTCGATCCTCGACTGGTACAAGGAAGAGGGCGTGATCTTCAAGGGCGGTTCGGGCTCGGGTGTGAACCTGTCCCGCATCCGCTCCTCGAAGGAACTGCTCTCCTCGGGCGGCACGGCCAGCGGGCCCGTCTCCTTCATGCGGGGCGCCGACGCCTCGGCCGGAACGATCAAGTCGGGCGGCGCGACCCGCCGGGCGGCGAAGATGGTCGTGCTCGACGTCGACCACCCCGACATCGAGGAGTTCATCGAGACGAAGGCGCGTGAGGAGGACAAGATCCGCGCCCTCCGCGACGCCGGGTTCGACATGGACCTCGGCGGCAAGGACATCGTGTCGGTGCAGTACCAGAACGCCAACAACTCGGTCCGCGTCAGCGACGAGTTCATGCGCCAGGTCGAGACCGGCGGCACGTTCGGCCTCCGCGCCCGCCTCACCCACGAGGTCATCGAGGAGATCGACGCCAAGGACCTGTTCCGCAAGATGGCCAAGGCGGCGTGGGAGTGCGCCGACCCGGGCGTCCAGTACGACGACACGATCAACGACTGGCACACCTGCCCCGAGACCGGCCGCATCACCGCGTCCAACCCCTGCTCGGAGTACGTCCACCTCGACAACTCCTCGTGCAACCTGGCGTCGATCAACCTGCTGAAGTTCCTCACCGACGACGACACGTTCGACATCGCCCGGTTCGTCAAGCTGACCGAGCTGATCATCACCGCGATGGACATCTCGATCACCTTCGCCGACTTCCCGACCGAGAAGATCGGCGAGACCACCCGCGCCTACCGGCAGCTCGGCATCGGCTACGCCAACCTGGGCGCGCTGCTGATGGCCACCGGCCACGCCTACGACTCCGACGGCGGCCGGGCCATCGCCGGGGCGATCACGTCGCTGATGACCGGGGTGTCCTACCGCCGCAGCGCCGAGCTGGCGGGCATCGTGGGGGCGTACGACGGATACGAGCGCAACGCCGAGCCGCACAAGCGGGTCATGCGCAAGCACGCCGCGGCCAACGACGCCGTGCGCACCGTCGACGCGATGGACAAGGCGATCCACACCGAGGCCACCAAGCAGTGGCAGGAGTGCCTCAAGCTGGGCGACAAGAACGGCTGGCGCAACGCCCAGGCGTCGCTGCTCGCCCCGACCGGCACCATCGGCCTGATGATGGACTGCGACACCACCGGCATCGAGCCCGACCTGGCCCTGGTCAAGTTCAAGAAGCTCGTCGGCGGCGGCTCGATGCAGATCGTCAACCAGACCATCCCCCGGGCCCTGCGTCAGCTGGGCTACCAGGAGGAGCAGGTCGAGGCGATCGTCGAGTACATCGCGCAGAACTCCCACGTGGTCGGCGCCCCCGGTCTGAAGGAGGCCCACTACGAGGTGTTCGACTGCGCGATGGGCGAGCGGGCGATCGCGCCCATGGGCCACGTCCGCATGATGGCCGCGACCCAGCCGTTCCTGTCGGGCGCGATCTCCAAGACGGTCAACCTGCCCGAGTCGGCGACGATCGACGACATCGAGCAGGTCTACCTCGAGGGCTGGCGGCTCGGCCTGAAGGCCCTGGCCGTCTACCGCGACAACTGCAAGGTCGGCCAGCCGCTGTCGGCGGGCCAGAAGAAGACCGAAGAGGCCGTCGTGGCCGAGCCCGAGGTCAAGGTCATCGAGGTGCCCCGGCCGACCCGCCGGCGCATGCCGAACAGCCGCCCGAGCCTGACGACCCGCTTCACGGTCGGCGGCGCGAAGGGCTACATGACCGCCTCGTCCTACCCCGACGACGGTCTCGGCGAGGTCTTCCTGAAGATGTCCAAGCAGGGCTCGACCCTCGCGGGCGTCATGGACGCCTTCTCCGTGGCGATCTCCATCGGTCTTCAGTACGGCGTGCCGCTCGACACCTACGTGCAGAAGTTCGTCAACATGCGCTTCGAGCCGGCCGGCATGACCGACGACCCCGACGTCCGCATGGCCCAGTCGGTGATGGACTACATCTTCCGCCGCCTGGCGCTCGACCACCTGGCCTACGAAGACCGGGCCGCCCTGGGCATCTTCTCGGCCTCCGAGCGCGCGGCGCAGCAGCGCGGCGAAGACCCGGCCGCCCAGCTCGACACCGCGGCCCTGGCCCAGTCGGCCCCGATCGAGCCGCCGGTGAGCAAGCCGGTCCCGATCGCCGAGCCGGTCAGGGCGACCGAGCAGGGCCACCTGGAGGGCCACCAGGGCTTCACCGCCGACGCGCCGCTCTGCATGACCTGCGGCACGAAGATGCGCCCGGCCGGCAGCTGCTACGTGTGCGAGGGCTGCGGCAGCACCAGCGGCTGCAGCTGATTTCCGAGATCTCCCGGGCCGCTGACAGGCCCGGGAGATCTTCTTTTCTCCGTTACGGCTCCCGCCCACCCCGGCACCGCCCGCCGCCCCCCGGCGAGGCCGCAACCGGCGCCACCCGGCCGTGCCGACGGAGCCGCCGTCACGGCAGAAGGTCGGCCCGTCCGGAGTCGTCGCCCCAGAAGCCCGAGTCGATCTCGTCGTAGACGATGGTCACGTCCCCGGTCGACAGCACGATCTCCGCCAGGGCGGGATGCGACGCGATGAATGATCCGGTTGTCTCTCATGATGCGAATCGTGCCGCCGTGACCACCGCTTCGACGAGATTCCTTGCCCGGTGGTCGTTCGCCGCGTGTTTGCCGTGGTTCATGACGTAGCCGAAGGCCAGCCCCCGGTCGGGATCGGCGAAGCCCAGCGAACCCCCGTAACCGGGAAAGCCGAAGGCCGTCGGCCCGTACCAGAACTCGTCGGGGTTCGGCAGCCCGAAGCCCAGCCCCACCCTGACCGGCACCCGCAGCACCTTGTCCACCCCGCCGGCCTGCTCCGTCGTCGCCTCGGCCAGCAGGCCAGGGCTGAGGATGCGCCCGTCGAGCAGGGCCGCGTAGAAGCCCGCCAGCCCGCGGGCGGTGCCGGCGCCGTTCGACGCGGGGAACTCCGCCGCCAGTTCGGCGGGGTCGTTGTGGTTCAGGAACGGGGTCACGGCCATCGAGGCCCGCATGGTCAGCGACGTCGGGTCGAAGTAGGGGCGCAGCGCCTCCGGCAGGGTCGCCGGGTCGACCGACAGGTCGATCGTGGGGGAGACGATCGTCGCGGCCCGGTGGTGCTCGGACGGTGGGAGGCCGATCCAGAAGTCCAGGCCGAGCGGCCCGGCGATCTCCTCCCGCAGGTAGGCGCCGAGCGTGCGGCCCGACACCCGGCGCACCACCTCGCCGACCAGCCAGCCGTAGGCGTGGGCGTGGTAGCCGGGCTCGGTTCCGGGCGTCCACAGCGGCTGCTGGGCCTCCAGGGCGGCGATCACCGGCTCCCAGGCGAGGGCCTCGGCGGGGGTGACCGGTTTGTCCAGGGCGGCCAGGCCCGCCTGGTGGGTGAGCAGCCACCGTACCGGGATCTCGGGTTTGCCGAACTCCGGCCAGTAGTCGGCGACGGGTGCGTCCAGGTCGAGCAGGCCGCGGTCGACGAGGTGCAGGGCGCAGGCGGCGGTGATCGCCTTGGTGGTGGAGAAGACGACCTGGAGGGTGTCCTCGGTCCAGGGGCGGCCGGTCTCGGGGTCGGCCACGCCGCCCCACAGGTCGACGACCTTCTCGCCGTGGACGTGGACGCAGACGGCGGCGCCGATCTCGTCGTGGTGCTCGAAGTTGTCCTCGAAGGCGTCGAGGACGGGTTCGAATCCGGGTGCGGTATATCCGGGCATGCGTGATCGCCTTCTGGTCTGGGGTCAGCGGCGCCAGCTCTCGATGAGCCAGGCGCAGATCTCCGGCTCGGTCATCTCGGGGAACTCTTCGGTGAAGGTCGCGAGGGCGCGCAGCGCCTCGTCGCGGTCGAGGCCGCGTGCGGCGGCCGCCTTCAGGTAGTCCTGACGCGCCGCGGACGGGCGGCCGCCGCCGGCGCCCCGGCCGGGCAGGCCCTCGCGCCAGCGGACGATCTCGCCGAGACGGCCGGGGCGCCAGCCGGGGGCGCCGTCGATCTCGACGTCAGGGTCGGGGAAGGGGTGGGCGGAACCTGCCGGGTAGCGGGCCCGCCACTTGTGCACCGCGTGCCGGCTCACCCCCAGCGCCTCGCCGATGCCGAGTACGCCGAGGTATCGCTCGGTCATGGTGCCTCAACTCGTGTGTCCGCCTCCTGATGGCTCACTTCATACCACGACCGAACATGGTCTCTTCGAGAGACAACGTAGGGCCTCCCCGATAACGTCGTCAATGAAAGAGACGAGGTTATGGACGGGAATGACACCACCTGCCGCCCGGGTTGCCCCGATATGGTCATCGGATTCATCGGTAGCGGGCACATCGGGTCGGCGCTGGCCCGATTGGCCGTCGGCACCGGGCACACCGTCGTGATGAGCAACTCCCGGGGGCCCGAGACCCTCGCCGGCCTGGTCGGGTCGCTGGGGCCGGCCGCGTCCGCGTCGACCGTCGAGGGGGCGGCCGAGGCGGGCGGCATCGTGGTGGTCACGGTGCCGTTCCACGCGTACAGGACGGTCCCGGTGGAGCCGCTCGCGGGCAAGATCGTGATCGACACGAACAACTACTACTTCGAGCGCGACGGACGCTTCCCGGAGATCGACTCGGGCGCTAAGACGCCGTCGGGGCTGCTCCAGGAGCACCTGCCGACCTCGCGGGTGGTCAAGGGCTTCAACAACATCATGGCCGCCCACCTGCTGTCCGACGGCGCCCCGCCGGGCACGCCGGGCCGGCGGGCGCTGCCGATCGCGGGCGACGACCCCGAGGCGAAGAGGGTCGTCGCCGACCTGACCGACTCCTTCGGTTTCGACGTCGTGGACGTCGGCCCGCTGTCCGAAGGCTGGCGGCACGACCGTGACCGGCCCGCCTACGTGTCCCGGTTCACCGCCGACGAGCTGCGGGCGGCGCTCGCGCGGGCGTGACGGGCCGGACGGCTCCGGACTTCTGCGGTCCGATCCGGATTTTTCGGGGTGTCAACGGACCGAAATTCGGTCAGGTCGGTCTCCGGTGTGGTAAGCACTGACCATGATCGAAGTTGCGGACGGAGTCTGGATCCGCCGGCACACCGAACTCGACCTCACCCTCGGACTCGTCGTGGGGGAGACCGGCTGTCTCGTCGTCGACACCGGCATCGACGAGGCCTTCGGCCACGCCTGGGCCGACGCGATCAGGGAGGTCACCGACCTGCCCTGGACGGTCGTGCTGACCCACGCCCACTTCGACCACGCCTTCGGCACGGCGGCCTTCGGCACCTGTTTCGCCACCGAGGGCTGCCGAGAGGCCCTGGTCGACACGGCCCACAAGCAGGCCGCCGAATGGTCGGGCCAGTTCCCGGGCGTCGCGACCGCGCCGGTCGTGCTGCCGCTGCGCGCGCCGTTCAGCGTCGACCTCGGCGGCAGGGAGGTGCTGCTCGGCCACCCCGGGCCCGGCCACACCGGCCACGACCTCACCGTGCACGTGCCCGACGCGGGGGTGCTGTTCGCCGGAGACCTCGTGGAGCAGGGCGCGCCGCCGCAGTTCGGCGACTCCTATCCGGGCGCCTGGCCGATGGCGCTGGAGAAGATGCTGGAGGCCGCGCCCCGGGTGATCGTGCCGGGCCACGGCGACCCGGTGACCCCCGACTTCGTGGAGCGGCAGCGAGCGGAGATCACCGAGATCGTGACGCTCTGTGAGCGGTTGAATCGTGGGGAGCTCGACATCGAGGGGGCGGCGGCCCGGTCGCCGTACCCGCGCAAGACCCTCGAAGAGGCGCTGGGCCGGACTATTCGGCGTCGTCCTCTTCGAAGGCCAGACGGTCGCTGAGCCAGCGGTGGAACTTGATCGCCGACCTCACCCAGTGGGCGACGATCGTCATCAGGTGTTCGTAGGTCACTCCGGCGCCGATGTAGAGCTGGGCGTCGCCTATCACCCGGATCACCCCGTTGTCGGGGGTGAAGGCGTAGACCTTGGGCCACATGGTGTCGGCGTTCCACTCGTTGAGCGCGGTGAGCAGCAGCGGCTTCTCGTCGACGGAGTAGTGGCGGTCGTAGAAGGTGCGGATCGTGAACAGGTCGCCTTCTGAGCCGAACAGGAAGAAGACCGTGAGCGCCTCGGTGGAGATCGCGAGGTCGCCGTCTGCGTCGAAGGTGAAGTCGATGTCGAGTTCGTTGAGGATCTCGATGATCAGTTCCTGGTCGGGCTGGACCACGGCCGGGGAATGGCTCACCCCCCCATCCTGACAGACCTGGGCCCCGGATTCATGAGCCTGTGGGGTGAGTTCGTTCAGCGCGTCGTGATGGGGTATGGATCCGGATAATGCCTCAAAAGGTGGGAAACCATCATGGACGGTACGATTCTCGTCACCGGCGGCACCGGGATCCTGGGCCGTCAGGTCATCGCGGACCTCAAGCGGGCGGGCCGGGAGGTCCGCAACCTCGCCCGTAGCGCCGACGGGCCCTACCAGGGCGACCTGGTCACCGGTCAGGGGGTCGCCGCGGCCGCGGAGGGCGTCAGCACGGTCGTCCACCTCGCCAGCAAGCCGCCCGGCAAGACCGACGTCCAGGCGGCCCGCAACCTGCTGTCGGCGCTCGCGCCGGGCACCCACGTCGTCTACATCTCGATCGTCGGGGTCGACCGGCACCCCTACTCGTACTACCAGGTCAAGCACGCCGTGGAGCAGATGGTCGAGGCCTCCGGGCTGCCGTACACGATCCTGCGCACCACGCAGTTCCACGACTTCATGGCCTCGCTCTGCCGAACCATGACCAAGTCCCCGATCGTGCCGGTCCCGCTCGGGTGGGCGGCCCAGCCGATCGCGATCTCCGAGGTGTCGGCGCAACTCGTCACGCTGGCGATGGGCGACCCGGCGGGCCGCGTCGCCGACATGGGCGGGCCGCAGGTCCTCAGCTTCCGGGAGATGGTCGAGCTCTACCTCGCGGCGGAGGGCAGGAAGAAGCCCGTCGTCGAGCTGCTCGTGCCGGGCCGGGTCAGCAAGGCGTTCCGGTCGGGCTACCAGCTCGCGCCCGAGCACGCCGTCGGGCGCATCACCTTCCAGGAGTTCCTGAGGGGCGGTGTGCCGGCCTCGTCCTACTTCCGTAAGGCATGACAAGACAAATGATGCATTATCTATATCGATCATGTAATGTTCCTTCCTAATTGTGCGATGGAAGGAGCCGCCCATGTTCCAGGCCGATTCGGTCACGGTCACGGTCCTGGTCGAGAACTGGGTCGACATGCTGCTGCCCGACGTGGCGGACCACTGCGTCAGCCGGTACGGGCTGATCGAGCACTTCGACGGCAAGAGGGTGCCGCCGCAGGCCGAGAACGGGATCAGCATGCTCGTCGAGGCCACCCGCGGCCGGCACACCACCCGGGTGCTGTTCGACGTCGGCCTGACGGGCAGCGTGCTGGCGCACAACATGAAGGTCCTCGGGGTGGACGCCGGCGCGGTCGACCACCTGGTCATCAGCCACGGCCACCCCGACCACTTCGGCGGCGTGCACACCTTCCTCGAACTGGCCGGCCGCCGCGTCCCGGTGGCCACCCACCACGACGCCGAACTGCCGCGCTACGCGGTCATGGGCGACGGCCGGGTCTCGCCCGTCTACAACACCGCCTTCACCTTCGGCCAGATCGAGGCCAGCGGCGGCGCGCCGGTGCTCAGCCGCGACCCGCTCGACCTCGGCTGGGGCGTCTGGACGACCGGCGAGATCCCCAGGAACGTTCCGTTCGAGGCCGCCGCCCCGCCGTTCGAGCGCGGTGCGCCGGGGCTCTACCAGGTCGCCGCGACCGGCGAGGTCCGCCGTGACGAGGTCATGGACGAGATGGGCCTGATCATCGACGTCAAGGACGAGGGCCTGGTCGTGCTGACCGGCTGCGCGCACGCCGGGGTGGTCAACACGCTGCGCCAGGCGAAGGCCATCGCGGGGGACAAGCCCATCAGGGCCGTGCTCGGCGGCTTCCACCTGGGCTTCCCGACCACGCCCGCGAAGAACGTGGAGCTCACCGCCGAGGCGTTCCGCGACCTCGACGTGAAGACGGTCGTACCGATGCACTGTTCGGGCCTGCGCAGCCACGCGCACATGTCGGACGTGCTGGCCGACCGCTACGTGCAGCCCGCCGTCGGCAGCGTGTTCACGTGGGGCGCGAGGTGAGGGCCGACCTCGCGGGGGTGCGGGTGGTGGCGGTCGAGCAGGCGGTCGCGGTGCCGCTCTGCTCCCGGCACCTGGCCGACCTGGGCGCCGACGTGATCAAGGTCGAGCGGTTGTCGGGCGACTTCGCCCGCGACTACGACGACTTCGTCGGCGGCATGTCCAGCCACTTCGTCTGGCTCAACCGGGGCAAACGCAGCGTCGCCCTCGACCTGAAAGCGCCCGAGGGCCGCCGCGTCCTGGGGGAGCTGCTCCGCACGGCCGACGTGCTGGTCTGCAACCTGGCCCCCGGCGCCTTCGACCGCATCTTCACCGACGACGAACTGGTCGCGCTCAACCCCCGGCTGATCAGGCTCTTCCTGTCCGGGTACGGCACCCGGGGCCCGTTCGCCCACCGCAAGGCCTACGACATGCTCATCCAGGGCGAGGCCGGGGTCGTGACGGCGACCGGCACCCCCGCGCAGCCCGCCAAACCGGGGGTGTCGCTGGCCGATCTGAGCGGCGGGACGTACGCGCTGTCGGCCGTGACGGCGGCCCTCTACTCACGGGAGCGGACCGGGCGTGGGCAGCGCATCGACGTGGCCATGTTCGACGTGCTGCTCGAATGGATGAGCCCGCTGCTGCTGGCCCAGTCGCACGCCGGGACCGCCCCCGAACCGGCTGGGCTGAGCCACGCCAGCATCGCCCCCTACGGCCCCTACGTGTCGGCCGACGGCGACCTGGTGCTGATCGCGGTGCAGAACGAGGGCCAGTGGCGACGTCTGTGCGAGGTCGTCGTGGGCGACCCGGCGCTGGCCACCGACCGCGACTTCGCCCTGAACAC
The DNA here is from genome assembly GCF_001570525.1 of Herbidospora sakaeratensis. Lineage (GTDB taxonomy): Bacteria > Actinomycetota > Actinomycetes > Streptosporangiales > Streptosporangiaceae > Herbidospora > Herbidospora sakaeratensis. Next base: position 769,931 of record NZ_BBXC01000008.1, on the reverse strand, counting down.
CGACCGGCTCCGGAACCGGGAGCGCCTGGAATCGGTCATCGAGGCGGCGCTGAGGGCCCTGCCGACCGACGAGCTGACCTCCCGTCTGGACCGGGCCGACGTGCCGAACGCCCGCCTCAACCGGCTCCCCGACGTGCTCGCGCATCCCCAGGCGCAGGCGACGGGCCGATGGTCGTCGGCCCTGCTCCCGGACGGGGCGAAGGCGACCGTGGTCACCTCGCCGTTCCACCCGGGCAGCGCGGAGGAGGACCTCCGGGCCATCCCCGACGTGGGGGAACACACCGGGGAGGTGCTCGCCGAACTGGGGCTGTCGGAGGAGGAGGTGGCCGACCTGGCGGCGGCGGGCGTGGTCGGCCGACCCGGCCCGATCGCCAACCGGCCGTAGGGCGGGTGAACCGATGTGTGCGCGACCGGCCCGTGGACGGTCGGCCGGCGCGTGGACCCCGACCGGGTCAGTCGTTGTCGATCTCGTAGGGGTCGGGGACGTCGTGGCCGACGAGGTGGCGGGCCAGGGCGAGGAAGCTGTTGGTCAGGTGGATCTCGGTGGCGCGGGCGAGGGCGTCGGTGTCGCCGGCGCGGGCGGCGTCGAGGATCGTGCGGTGTTCGCGGGAGGCTTCCCCGGCCCGGCTCTCGACCACCTGGAGCATGTCCCACGGGAAACGCTGCCAGAGCAGGGCGATCTCCTCGCTCAGGCCCTCGTTGCCGCAGCGGTCGTAGAAGAGGAAGTGGAACTGGCGGTTCTTCTCGTTGAGCGTGGCGCGGTCGCCTTCGGCGGCGGCCTGCTCCATCTCCTCGACCAGCCGGCGCGCGTGGTCGAGGTCTTTGGGCGACAGGCGGCGGGAGGCGCGGCGCATGGCGTAGGGCTCGACCGACATGCGCAGCAGGTAGACGGTCTTGACGCGGTCGTAGTCGGCGTCGGCGACCCGGACCCCGCGGTGCGGCTCGCTGATCAGCATGCCCTCGGCCTCCAGCAGGCGCAGCGCCTCGCGGACCGGGGTGATGCTCGTCTTGAACTGGGAGGCCAGCACGTCCTGCCGGATCCGGCTGCCCCGCGCGAGCTCGCCCGCGGAGATCATGCGGCGCAGTTCCGCGACGATGATGTCGCGTTTGGTGCGCGGACTGCCGGTCATCAGTGTTCCTCCTGCGCTTCGGTGGCGCGATGAAAGGCATCGAGAACTTCGCGGAAGCCGCGAGGGTCGTCAACGTACGCGACGTGCCCGGCCAGGGGAAGAGTAACGTAATCCGCCCCAAGGGCGGCGGCCAGTGATCGCGCCGCCTCCTCATCCACCCGCACGTCGTGCTCCCCCCGGAGCACCGCCGTCGGGATCCGGGCCTCGGGAAGACGCCAGCTCAACGCGGCCGCCAGCGCGCTCAGCAACCCTTCCGGGCGCATCGCCCGGAACGCCCGCGCGAAGACCTCCCGAGAGGAGGTCGGCGCCGGGCCGTCTTCATGAAGTGCGGCATCAGGTTGGGCGGCACCCAGGAGAAGTGCGGCATCGGGTTGGGCAGCGCCCAGGCGAAGAGCGGCCTCCCCTTCAAGTGCGGTCTCCCGGCGACGACCGGCCCCCATATAGAGCGTGGCCTCCATATATGAGGTGGCGAACCCTTCGACGCCCTGCTCGTCCAACAGCTTCGCGGTGGTTGTCACGCGGTCCGGGCCGCCCGCTGCCGGGAAGCCCGCCAGGACCAGCGACGCGACTTGTTCGGGCGCGGCCCGGAGGAGCTCCAGGGCCACGTACGCACCCAGCCCCGAACCCGCGACGTGGAAGCGCGGCCCCGTTTCCAGGCAGGTCGCGACCGCTTCCGAGGTGTCGAACACCTCGTCTCGCCGCGTACCGTGACCAGGGAGGTCGGGGGCCGAAAAGCGCCCCTGATCTGCGCCGATGACCTCGGCCCAGGTCTCCCCGGAGGCTCCCAGCGTGTGCAGGAGCAGTACAGGATGCCGGAAATCATGCATTATTAACTCTCATGACACATCACTCTTGTATAGAAGGCATCATTATGCAACAGTACGTCGCATGTCACTGCACGACCGGCGCAAAGCCCCCACGCTGACCAGCCCCGGAAGGGGCGGCGCGGCCGTCACCATCGACGATGTGACGATGCGGTTCGGGGACCGTGTCGCCGCGTCGAACATCCGGGTCGACGTCGCGCCCGGCGAGATCGTCTCCGTCGTCGGGCCCTCCGGCTGCGGTAAGACGACGCTGCTCCGTGCGGTGGCCGGGCTGATCGCCCCGTCCGAGGGGAGCGTGAAGGTCGACGGCGAGACCGTCGACCGCACCCCCGAGGGGGTCGGGATGGTCTTCCAGCACTTCGGGTTGTTCCCGTGGAAGACCGTCGAGGCGAACGTCGCCTACCCGCTGCGGCTGCGCGGCCTCCCGAAAGAGGAGATCGCGGCCCGCACCCGGGAGCTGATCGGCATGGTGGGCCTCTCCGGATTCGAGAAGTCCTACCCGCACCAGCTCTCCGGCGGCATGCAGCAGCGCACGGGCCTGGCCCGCGCGCTGGCCGTGCGGCCCCGGGTGCTCCTCATGGACGAGCCCTTCGGGGCGCTCGACGCGCAGACCGCCGAGGTGCTGCGCTTCGAGCTGCTCCGCATGTGGGAGGAGCACCCGATCACGATGTTGTTCGTCACGCACTCGATCGACGAGGCGGTGCTGTTCGGCGACCGGGTGGTCGTGCTGAAGGGCCGCCCCGGCAGGGTGCACGAGGTCATCGACGTCGCGCTGCCTCATCCGCGCGACCGTGCGGTGGCGAGGTCGGAGGAGTTCGCCGCGCTGCGCGAACGCGTCTGGTCTCTCGTCATGTCCCCCGACGCCGGTCAGGCGGGCTGAAAGCACAACGGTGCCCGCCCGGAGGCGGCACCTGGGAAGGACGGCACATGTTGTCGATCAAGCGCCTGGGAGCGGCCGCGCTGGCCCTGGTCTCCCTCACCGCCCTCGCCGCCTGCGGCGGCGGCTCCTCCTCGGGCGACGGCGGCGCGACCAGCCTGTCGGTCGGCGTCCCCGGCATCCCGCCGGTCTTCGTGAACCTCATGGCGTACGTCGCCGAGTCGAAGGGCTACTTCAAGGAGGGCGGCGTCACCGTCACCCTGCGGCCCCTGCCGACCGGCGCCGACGTCGGCCGCGCCATCCAGAGCAAGGAGCTCGACGGCGGGGTCATCGGCACCTCCGGCGCGGTCGCGCTGCGCGCCTCCGGCGGCAACGTGGTGGCCATCCTCGGCAACGAGAACCCGTCGTTCCTGATCGCCTCCTCCGACCCGAAGGTCACCGACTGCGCCTCCCTCAAGGGCAAGACCGTCGCCGTCGACGGCGCGGGCGCCCCCAAGGCCCTGTCGGTCAACCAGATGATCGGCTCCTGCGGCCTGACCCCGGCCGACATCACCACCGTGAACGTGGGCGGCCCGCAGTCGGTCGACGCCATGATCGCCGGGCAGGTCGACACGGCCGTGCTGCACCCCGACGAGCTGGCCGCGGTCAACGAGAAGGCGCAGGCCCACGAGGTGGTCGCGCTCGCCAAGGTCGACCCCACCTCCCACTACACGATGCTGGTCACCCGCCAGGACGAGCTCGGCGACGGCGGCAAGCGCCCCGCCTGGGTGAAGGCCGTGGCCGCCATCCACAAGGCGATCACGTTCATCAACGACCCGGCCAACGCCGACGAGGTGTCGCAGATCGCCGCCACCATGACCAAGCGCAGCCCCGAGATCTCCAAGGTCGCCCTCGGCCAGTTCGTCGGCATCAATTTCTGGCCGACCGACGCCGGCCTGACCCGCGACCGGGTCGACCACGCGGTCGAGGCCCAGGTGAAGGCCGGGAACGTGCCCGCCGACAAGGCCCCCACGTACGAGGACTTCGTCGACCTCACGGTGTTCGATGAAGCGCTCGGGAAGTGACTCGCGGCCCCGCGCCGTCGCGGTCGCGCTGGCTGGCCTGCTGCTCGGGCTGATCGCCTGGCAGGTCGCCGGCGAGCGCGACCCGGTCCTGCTGGCCACCCCGGTCCGCTCGGTCGAGGCGCTGGCCGGGATGGTGTCCGACGGCACCCTGCCGGCCGCCCTGCTCGACACGGGCCTGCTGTTCCTGGTCGGGCTGGCCGCCGCGATCGTCGGCGGGGTCGGCTACGGGCTGGTGTTGTCGCGGTCGAAGGCGCTGCGCGGCAGCACCGGCTGGATGGTGTTCGCCTTCCAGTCGGTGCCGATCGTGGCGCTGGCGCCGCTGATCCTGGCGGCGTTCGGGTTCGGTTTCGGGGCCAAGACCCTGGTGGTGTTCCTGAGCGCGGTCTTCCCGATCCTGATCAACACGGTCGAGGGGGCCAAGCACGCGCCGAAGACCCTGCTCGAAGTCGCCCGCGTGCACCGCAGCGGGGAGTGGCCGTTGTGGCGGGACGTGCTGATCCCGCACACCCTGCCCTACGCGATGAGCGGGATCCGGCAGGGCATCGCGATGGCCTTCGTCGGCACGTTCATCGCCGAGTTCTTCCTCCAGGCCACCGGGATCGGCGGCCTGCTGCTGTCGGCCTCGGCCCGGTTCGACTCGGCGACCGTGCTGGGGCTGACCGTGCTGGTGTCGGTGATCGCGGCCCTGCTGATGGGCCTGGGCCGGCGACTGGAGAAGGCGTTCGCGCCCTGGCGCGAGGGGAGCACCGAATGACCGTCCTGACCATGAAGGCCCCGGCCGGCAGGGACGTGCTGGGCAAGGTCGTCGCCGTCGTGGTTCTCCTCGGGGTGTGGCAGGTCGCCGGGTCGGCCTTCCTGCCCGACTACCTTCCCACGCCCGTCGGCGTGCTCGCCGAGCTGGTCCCGACGCTGACCTCCTCGGCGTTCCTCTCCGCGCTGGGGGAGACGGTCGTGGCGGTCCTGCTCGGGCTGGTGCTCGGGTGTGTGCCCGGTACGGCCGCCGGCCTGCTCATCGGCCGGATCACCTGGTTGCGGCAGCTCAGCACGCCGTACATCAGCGGCCTGTACGCCATGCCCATGCTGGCGATCGTGCCGATGGCGACCATCTGGTTCGGCTACGACGACACCACCCGGGTGATCGTGATCGCGCTGTCGGCGTTCCTGCCCTGCGCGGTCTCCACCGCCGACGGGGCCCGGTCGCTGCCCGCCAACCTGGGCGACGTCGCCCGGGTGCTCAACGTGCCCAGGAGCAGGTTCGTGCTCGACTTCGTGCTGCCCTCGGCGTTGCCGTTCGCGGTCGCCGGGGTGCACATCGCCGTCGGCCGGGCCCTCGTCGGGGCCGCCGCCGTCGAGTTCCTGGCCAACCTCGACGGGTTGGGCACGTTCATCCTGACCAGCGCGCGGTCGTTCGCCCAGAACCAGGCGTTCGTGGGCGTGGCCGTGCTGGCCCTCCTCGGCGTGCTCGCCCGCGCCGGAACCGAACGGCTGATCCGGCGCGTCGCGCCGTGGCAGCAGACCCACCAGGACTAGGAGCCCTGTCAATGATCGTCGAATGGGACGTGCCGATCGAGACCGGCGACGGAGTCGTGCTGCGCGCGGACGTCTTCCGGCCCGACGCCCCGGGACGTTATCCGGTCGTGCTCACCTACGGCCCCTACGCCAAGGGCCTGTCGTTCCAGGAGGGCTACCCGAGCGCCTGGACCAAGATGGCCGCCGAGCATCCCGACGCGCTTCAGGGCTCGTCCAACGTCTACCAGGCGTGGGAGGTCGTCGACCCGGAGAAGTGGGTGCCCGACGGCTACGTCTGCGTACGGGTGGACTCCCGCGGCGCCGGGGCCTCGCCGGGCGTGATCGACTGCTTCTCGCCGAGGGAGACGCGCGACTACTACGAGTGCGTCGAGTGGGCCGGCGTCCAGGAGTGGAGCAACGGGAAGGTCGGCCTGAACGGCATCTCCTACTTCGCCATGAACCAGTGGCACGTCGCCTCCCTCCAGCCGCCCCACCTGGCGGCGATCATCGTGTGGGAGGGCGCGGCCGACTGGTACCGCGACGCCACCCACCACGGCGGCATCCGCACCACGTTCTGGGACAACTGGTACGGGATGCAGGTCACCACCGTCCAGCACGGCCTGGGCGAGAACGGCCCGCGCAACCCGGTGACCGGGGCGCTCGCCACCGGTTCCCAGACCCTCTCCGAGGAGGACCTGGCCGCCAACCGGGCCGACCTGGGCGGGAGCATCCAGGCCCACCCGCTCGACGACGCCTACCACCGCGAGCGCTCGCCGATCTGGGACAGGGTGAGGGTGCCCCTGCTGTCGGCGGGCAACTGGGGCGGCCAGGGGCTCCATCTGCGCGGCAACACCTACGGCTACCTGCGGGCCGCCTCCGAGGACAAATGGCTGGAGATGCACGGCGACACCCACTGGTCGCTCTTCTACGCCGACTACGGCGTCGACCTGCAGAAACGCTTCTTCGGCCACTTCCTCAAGGGCGCGGACACCGGCTGGTCGAAGCAGCCGCCCGTGCAGCTCCAGGTCCGCCACGTCGACGCCACGTTCACGCCCCGGTTCGAGGAGGCGTGGCCGATCCCCCGTACGGAATGGACCAGGAAGTATCTCGACGCGGCCCACCTGACCCTGGGCGAGCCGCCGGCCCCCGCGCGGGTCACCTACGCCGCCACGGGACGCGGCGTGCAGTTCGAACTGCCCCCGCTGGCCGAGGCGACCGAGATCACCGGCCCGCTGGCGGCCAAGTTGTTCGTGTCGTCGTCGACCTCGGACGCCGACCTGTTCGTGGTGGTCCGGGTGTTCGACCCGGCGGGGGAGGAGGTCGCCTTCCAGGGCGCGCTCGACCCGCACACCCCCGTCGCGCAGGGCTGGCTGCGGGCCTCCCACCGTGAACTCGACCCGGATTTGTCGCGGCCGTGGTTGCCCGTCCACACCCACACGAACCCGGCGCCGCTGACGCCTGGGGAGATCTACGAGCTCGACGTGGAGATCCTGCCGACCTGCCTGGTCGTGCCCGAGGGCTACCGGATCGTGCTGGAGGTGCGCGGCCGCGACTACGAACACGACAAACCCGCCGGTCACCTGTCGAACCTCCGCAACCCGCTCAAGGGCTGCGGCCCCTTCCTGCACGACGACCCGGCCGACCGCCCGGCCGAAATCTTCCACAACGAGGTGACCATCCACACGGGCGGCGACACGGCCTCCTACCTGCTGCTTCCCGTGGTGCCCGGCTGATGCTCCGGGCGGCCCTGTTCGTCCCCGGCGACCGTCCCGACCGCTTCGCGAAGGCGGCCGCCGCCGGGGCCGACACGATCATCCTCGACCTGGAGGACGCGGTCGCGCCCGCCGCCAAACCGATGGCGCGCGAGCGGGTGCGGGCGTGGCTGGCGGGCGGCGGTTCCGGCCTGGTACGGATCAACGCGCGCGGCACCGAATGGCACGCCGACGACGTGGCCCTCGTGACCGAGTTCGGCTGCGGCGTGATGATCCCCAAGGCCGAGTCGGCCGCCGACGTCTTCGGCACGGCCTACCCCCTGATCGAGACCGCGGCGGGGCTGCTCAACGCCCGCGAGATCTGCGCCGCGCCGGGCGTGGTGCGGCCGGCCTTCGGCAGCGTCGACCTGGCGGCCCAGCTGGGCGTCTCCCCCGATGACCGGACCGCTCTCCTGCAGGCCCGTTCCCTGCTGGTGCTGGCGGCGCGAGCGGCCGGGGTGGGCGCTCCCCTCGACGGGGTGACGACCGACCTGACCTCGGACGACAGGGTGCGCGGCGACGCGGAGCACGCGGCCTCACTCGGCTTCTCGGGGAAGTTGTGCGTGCATCCGCGGCAGGTCGGGCCGGTGCTGGCGGCGTTCACGCCGTCGGAGGAGGACCTGGCCTGGGCCCGCGAGGTCCTGGCGGCGTCGACCGGGGGAGTGGGGGTGGTCCGGGGTCGGATGATCGACAAACCCGTCGTCGACCGGGCCCGCCGTCTGCTGCTTCCGGAGATTATGTGACGGGGTGGCGACCGTGTTCAGGCACGGCCGGCACCCCGTCACCGTTGTGCTGTCGCGCGGCGCGCCGATTGCCGCGCGGCCCTCACGGGGTGATACGGCCGTTCAGGCGACCGTGGTCGGGCCACCGGTGCGGGGAAATCTGATGATTTTGGCGTCGCGGTACGCCCGCAGGTCGATCACCGTTGAATCGCCCCTGCTGTCACGGTGAGACGCCCGCCTGCGCAGAGCCGACGTGATGTCTCTGACCTTCGCGAGCGACGGCACCACCTTGAGCATCGTTCTCCCCCGCCGTGATGGTTCCCTTACCTCTCCACATATGTACCGGTTGGACAGTAAGAGGGGTGTAAAAGGCAGGTCAGAAGCTTTTCATAGCCTTTGTCGGCCAATCGCGTGGACAAATACCACGCCTTACCGAAGCGGGTGATGGCGGGGGTCCCGTCGGGGTAGGCGACGACGGCCTCGGCGCCGTCGAGGGCGATCTCCTCGCTCCAGAGCGAGGCCTCCGTGCCGTCGGAGAGGGTCAGCGGCCCGGCGAGAGGGCGATGTTCCCTGATCGTGATCCCGAAGGCGGGCAGCCGGCCGCCGAGCCGCACCCGGAGGTGCTCGTCGGTGACGGCCGAGAAGTAGGACATGAGGACCGTGCCCTCGCAGGCGGCCAGGTTCGCCAGGGCCGCGTCGGTGACCGGCAGCAGGCTCGGCACGATGACCAGCCGGAACGGCGACAGATCGTGTTCGGGGTGGACGAAGGCCACGTGGTGCCCGGCCCGGTAGAGGAGCCGGTGGGGCTGTTTGACCGCGTCCAGGTAGTCGAGGTCCTGCGAGGGCAGGCCCCGGCCCTGCAGCGCCCACCACGCCTCGTCGTCCCAGACGATCGCGACCTCGGGGGTGCGCCTCGCCGGAGAGGGCAGGGCCGCGAGGGTCTCGCCCAGGGCGGTGATCTCGCGGAAGGTGCGGGTGTCGGGGCCCGCGTGCGGCACCATGCCGTGGAACCACTGCTCCGCGCCGCCCCGGGAGGCGCGCCACTGGAAGAACATCGCGCCGATCGAGCCGCGCTCGACGTGGATCAGGGTGGTCCGGGCGAGGTCGCCCGGCGGGCGGGGGAGGGTGCGTCGCGGGGTGTACTCGACGGCCGCCGCCTGTTCCATCAGGATCCACGGCTTGCCGCCCGCCCACGAGCGGGCCAGGTCGGCGGTGAAGGCCGACTCCTCGGCCAGGTCGCCCGTCGGGTAGTCGTCGACGGCCAGCAGGTCGACCTCCCGGGCCCACTTCCAGTGGTCGACCGGCACCCACGCGCCGAAGGCGAAGTTCGTGGTGACCGGTTTGCCCGTCGGGCGCAGCAGGTCGCGCTGTTCGGTGAAGTGGGCGAGCATCTCGTCGGAGAGGAACCGGCGGAAGTCGAGCAGCTGCGACGGGTTCGGCAACCACTGGGTCGCCCGGGGCGGCTGGATCTCGTCCCAGTCGGAGTAGCCCTGCGACCAGAACGCCGTCGTCCAGCGTTCGTTCAGGGTGGCCAGGTCGCCGTGGCGGGCCCGAAGCCACGTCCGGAAGGCGCGGGCCACGTGGTCGCAGTGGCACCAGGTGCCGTACTCGTTGTGGACGTGCCACATCGCCAGCGCCGGGTGCCCGCCGTAGCGCTCGGCCAGCACCGACGCCAGTTCCCTCGATGCGGTCCGGTACGCCGGCGCGCTCACGCAGTAGGTGTCGCGGCTGCCGTGGCCGAGCCGGGTGCCGTCGGCGGTGACCGTCAGCGTGTCGGGATGCCGGCGGCCGAACCACGGGGGCGGCGACGCGGTCGGCGTGGCCAGATCGACCTGGATGCCGTTGTCGTGCAGCAGGTCGAAGACGCGGTCGAGCCGGCCGAACTCCCAGCGTCCGGGCGCGGGCTGGAGGCTGCTCCACGCGAAGACGCCGAGCGTGACGAGGTTGACCCGGGCCCGGCGCATGAGGGCGACGTCCTCGTGCCAGACGTGTTCGGGCCACTGCTCGGGGTTGTAGTCGCCGCCGAAGTACATCGTCTCCCGCTCTCGTTGACGTTTGTTGGGATGGACGGCAAACTAATTATCATACAAGCCGCCATACCGTTGGAGTGCAGCGATGCCGTATCGCCCCCCGTTGATCGCGCGCGAGTACTTCGTGGCCGACCCGCCCGAGCTGCCCGTGCGGCAGCACGGCGAAGGCGGGATCGCGAGGCTGGCGCGGGCCGAGGTGGTGGCCTCCGACGGTTGCGGCGTCACCTTCAAGGGGGTGACCTCCACCGACGAGTCGCTCGTCGTCCAGGTGAGCGCGGCGGGGGAGGGGATCGTCCGGGTCAAGCTCAGCGAGCAGGCCGACGCGCGCACCCGGTCGGCGCGGGCCCTGCGGCTGACGAGGCCGGTGCGGTCGCCCGCGCAGGTCACCGTCGGCGACGAGACGGTCGTGGTGGACGCCGGGGCGGTGCGGGCGGAGATCCGGCTGAACCCGTGGAACCTGCGCTTCACCGACCCGGCCGGGCGGGTGCTGACCGAGCAGGACCCCGGCCGCCCCGACATCTCCGGACGGCTCCGCACGCTCCCCTTCGGCCGGTCCCAGGTCGACGGGGTCACCGTCGCCTACCACGAGACGTTCCTGGCCCCGGCCGACGAGGCGTTCAGCGGGTTCGGGGAGTCGTTCACGCCGCTCGACAAACGCGGGCAACGGCCCCTGATGTGGAACTTCGACGCGTTCGGCGCGGAGTCGCAGCGGGCGTACAAGAACGTGCCCTTCTACCTGTCCAGCCGGGGATACGGGATCGTCGTCGACAGCGGGATGCCGGTCGAGTTCGACGTGTGCCAGTCGACCCACAGCGACGTGCAGATCGTGGTGCCCGACGACCTGATCGACTACTACGTGCTCGGCGGCCCCGAGCCCGCCGACGTGCTGCGGCGGCTGCGCGCGCTGACCGGGCCGGCCGTGCTGCCGCCCAAGTGGGCGTTCGGGGCGTGGATCTCCTCGGGGTTCTTCCGCGACAGCCAGGAGCGGGTGCTGGAGCGGGCCCGGAAGATCCGCGACCGGGGCATCCCGTGCGACGTGCTGCACCTCGACACGTTCTGGCAGATCGACGGGCACTGGTCGGACCTGCGGTGGGACCGGCAGGCGTTCCCCGACCCGGAGGGCATGCTGGCGGAACTCGCCGAGCAGGGTTTCCAGGTCTGTCTCTGGATGAACCCGTACATCTCCCACCTGAGCCCGGCCTTCGAGGAGGCGGCCAGCAGCGGCTACCTGCTGCTGACCCGCGACGGCGAGCCCTACGTGGCCGACGCCTGGCACGGCTCCTACCCGGCCTGCGGCATCGTCGACTTCACCAACCCCGCCGCCCGCACCTGGTTCCGCGGGCTGCTCAAGGGGCTGCTGGAGCAGGGCGTCCAGGTGTTCAAGACCGACTTCGCCGAGGGGGTGCCCGCCCGCGCGGTCGCCTACAACGGGATGAGCGGCGCCGAACTGCACAACGTCTACTCGCTGCTGTTCAACGACCTGGTCGCCGAGGTGACCCGCGAGGTCGCCGGGCACGGCCTGGTGTGGGCGCGGTCGTCGTACCTCGGCGGGCAGCGGCATCCGGCGCAGTGGAGCGGCGACGTCGACGCGACCTACCCGGCGATGGGCAGCACCATCCGCGGCGGCCTGTCGCACGGGCTGTCGGGCATCCCGTTCTGGAGCCACGACGCCGGCGGGTTCACCGGCACGCCCACCCCTGACCTGTTCGTGCGCTGGGCGCAGTTCGGGGCGCTGTCTCCGCTGGTGCGCTTCCACGGGACCACCAGCCGCGAGCCGTGGGAGTTCCCCGAGCACGCCGAACGCGGCGCGGTCGAGGCGCTGCGGCTGCGCTACCGGCTGATGCCCTACCTCTACTCGGCGGCGGTCGAGGCGGTCACGACCGGGCTGCCGATCATGCGCGCCCTGTGCGTCGACCGGCCCGGCGACCCGGTGAGCTGGCAGGCCGACCTCCAGTACCTCCTCGGCCCCGACCTCCTCGTCGCCCCGATGACCTCGGCCGACGGCACCCGCGACGTCTACCTCCCGGCCGGGACGTGGGTCGACCACTGGACCGGCGAGCACCACACGGGCGGCCGCTACCTGCGCGTCTCCCCGCCGCTCGACCGGATCCCCCTCTACGGACGCCTCGGCGCGCTGATCCCCACGACGACCCCCGGCCCGACCGTGACCGACACGCCGGAGATCTCCCTTCTCGTGTACGGCCTCCCCGACGGCGAGTCCCGGACCGTGGTGCGCGACGTGGACGGGGAGACGGTCGTGACGGCCGTACACGACCACGGACGGCTCGTCGTGCGGTCGGACGGGCCCAAGACGATCGTCGGGGTGGAGATCGTGGGCGGTTCGGCGGAGGTCGTCGTCGGCTGAGTGCCCTGGCGGGACCGCCGAAGGCGGCCGGGGTTGACGAATGGTCAATTCGGGCCGGTCCGGTTTCGCTATTCTCCCGGTATGGCCGAATCGATCGGGGAACGACTGGCCTCCCGCTACCTCCTGCTGCGTCCCCTCGGCTCCGGTGGCATGGGCACCGTCTGGCTCGCCCGTGACGAGATGCTCGACCGCGAGGTCGCCGTCAAGGAACTGCGCATTCCCGACGGGATGGGGGAGCGGGAGCGGGCGGAGCTCGTCACCCGCGTGATGCGCGAGGCCGAGGTGACCGCACGGTTGCGGCACCCGGCCGTCGTCAGCGTGCACGACGTCCTGGTCGCCGACGGCCGGCCCTGGATCGTCATGGAGCGGCTCAACGGGCGGCCGCTGTCGGCGGAGATCTCCGCCCACGGCGGGCTCCAGCCGGGCGCGGTGGCCGAGATCGGGGCCCGGATGGTCGACGCGTTGTCGGCCGCGCACGCCCACGGCGTGCAGCACCGCGACGTCAAGCCCGGGAACGTGTTCCTCACCGTCGACGGGCGGGTGGTGCTGACCGACTTCGGCATCGCCCGGCAGGCCGACACGACCAACCTGACCGGCGACGGCATGCTGATCGGCTCCCCGGGCTTCATCGCGCCCGAGCGGCTCGAAGGCGACCCCGGCGGGCCGGCCGCCGACCTGTGGTCGCTCGGGGCGACTCTGTACACCGCGCTGGAGGGCGTGCCGCCGTACCGGGGCGGCCACGTGCAGGTCATCCAGGCGACGCTGACCGCGCCGGTGCCCGCGCCGCAGGTCGGCGGGCCGCTGGGCGCCCTGGTCAGCTGGCTGATGGCGCGCGACCCGGCCGACCGGCCCGACGCCGCGACCGCGGGGCGGCTGTTCCAGGAGATCGTCCGGGGCGGCAACCCCGACATCGCGCCGGTACGCCGGAAGAAGAACAACGGGTTGTGGGTCGCGGTGGCCGCCGGGGCCGCGGCCGTCGTCGCGGCGGCCGTGGTGCTCGTCGCGCCCTGGGAGTCCGGCGGCGCGGCCGCCCCCACGGCGCAGCGGCCGCCCGCGCCGGTGTTCACCGAGCGGGTCGACTTATGCCGGGTCGTCTCCGCCGGCCAGGTCAAGGCGCTGCTCGGGCAGGACGCCCGGCCGAAGGAGATCGAGGGCGGCTGCCAGTGGACGGTCGAGGGCACCGGCCTGCGCCTCGAACCCGCCACCGACTCCGACACCCCCGACTGGTGGGACCTCGACCCCGAAGCGGCCCGCTCCCTGTACGGCGGCATCCAGCGCCGCATCGCCAACATGCCCCGTGACTCGTCCCTCATCTGGTACGAGATCGGCACCAAACGCCGCATCACCACCGTCACCTCGGCGATCCGCCCGCTCACCGGCGTCGGCGAGGAGGCGTTCACCTGGGACGTCACCTCCTCCGAGGGCCGGATGATCGCCGTCGACGTCTACTTCCGCGTCGGCGACTTCGTCGGCCGCGTCGAGTACGCCGACCTGGGCGACCGCACCGCCGACCAGCTCCGCTCGGGCGCCGAGACCGCCGCCCGCGCCGCGGCCGACACGCTGTGGGGTCACGCGTGACCCTGCTCGCCGGCCGCTACCGGCTCGCCGAACCCCTCGGGAAGGGCGGCGCGGGCACCGTCTGGCGTGCCCACGACGAACTGCTGCGGCGCGAGGTCGCCGTCAAACAGATGCGCACGCCCAGCGACCTCGGGCCCGGTGAGCTGGCCGAGTACACCTCCCGCGCGATCGGGGAGGCGCGGGCCGCCGGGCGGCTCAACCACCCCTCGATCGTCAAGATCCACGACGTGGTGCCCCACGACGGCGCGCCGTGGATCGTGATGGACCTGGTGCCGGGAACGTCCCTCGACAAGCTGCTGCCGCTGCCGAGCACCCGGGTCGCCGAGATCGGCCTGTCGATCCTCGACGCCCTCGAACTCGCGCACGCCCACGGCATCCTGCACCGCGACGTCAAACCGGCCAACGTGCTCGTCGGCGACGACGGCCGGGCGATGCTGGCCGACTTCGGCATCGCCGCCCCGTTCGGGGCCGACCCGGCCGACAGCTCGGGGTCGCCGGCGTACATGGCCCCCGAACGGTTCCGCGGCCTGCCCGCCGGCCCGCCGTCGGACCTGTGGTCGCTCGGCGCGACCCTCTACGCGGCCGTGGAGGGCCGGGGCCCCTTCCACCGCAACCTGCCCGCCGCCGTGGTGGCGGCCGTCGTCATGCACGACCCGCCCCCGATGGCGCAGGCGACCCCCGCGCTGGCCCGCGCGGTCGGCGCGCTCCTCGCCAAGGACCCCGCCCACCGCCCTCCGGCCGCGACCACCCGCCACCTGCTCAGAGACGCCGTCGCCGCGGTGCCCCCGCGCTCGCGCCGGACCGGCCGCTGGGCGATCGGCGCCGCCCTCACGATCGCCCTCGGCGTCGGCGCGGGCTGGGCCGCGTCCCGGTTCGCGGCCGGGCCGGACGACGTGCCGGCCCGCTTCACCGCCGCCCCCGACGCCTGCACGTCGCTGACCACCGCGCAGATCACCCACCTGCTCGGCACCCAGGCCAACGCCGAACCCACGCCCGACGGCGGCTGCCGCTGGATCAACCGCTCCGGCGGAACCGAAGTGGTCGTGGGCTACCGCCTGACCACCGGAGCCGCCCCCGCCCGCCCCGACGGCGCCGAGAACCTCACCGGCGTCGCCGACGAGGCCTACGTGGCGCCCGCCGACGGCGGCGCCACCGTCTGGTTCCGGAGAAGCAACCTGTCCGCCCAGGTCACCTACAAGTCGCCCGGCGACGACACCAGGGAGCGCGCCCGCCAGGCCGCCCAGCTGGTCGCGGCCGGAATCGGCTGACCAAGGAGTCCCCCCATGTCCGAAGATCCCCAGAAGCCCCGGAACCACCTGCGTGCGGTCCCCCCGCCCCCGGAGGACACGCCCCCAGCGGACCCGCCGGCCTTCGGTTCTCCGGCACGGGATCCGCGCCCCCACGCCTACGACGAGGACGACCCGGCCACGGGCGAGATCCCGAAGACGACCGGGCCGAGCCTGCCGTTCGTCCGCCGGCCGGGCGAATCGGGCGTCCCCATGATCGGCGACCCGACGAGGGTGGCATCGTGGCGCAACGAGGACCCTGCCCCGGAACCCCCGCCTGCACGGGACCCGGGCCTGCGCCCGGACGAACCGGACCCCTTCGGCGCGATGCTCCGCGACCTCGACCAGCCGACGCCTCCCACGGACGGCGGCCCGAGCGACGACACGACGAAGCGCGACGGCGGCGACGCGGCCGAGCGCCCCGGCGAGCCTTCCGCGGGGCCGCAGGGCGGCGACCCCGGCGGCGTCGACCCGGCGACCACGCGGTTACGGGAAAGCGCCTCCGAACTGCCGAGGCGGATCCCCAAGTCGTCCACCCGGCAGTCGGCCACCCCGTCCTCCCCGCCGTCTGACCGCCCCGGCTGGTTCGACACCCCGGCCAGCCAGCCCCGCAAACCCCAGACCCCGGAAGGCCCGCCCGGGGGGCTCCGTCCGCCCGCGATGTTCGGCGCGCCGACCCCGGAGGGCCCGCCCGAGGGCCGCTCCGACTTCCGCGACTTCAGCCGCCCGGACGCCCCCGGACGCGGCGGCGGCCCGGTCCCCCACGGCCCCTCCGACCGGCACGCGCCGGGCGCCAACGGCGTCTCCCCGATCGCCGACGGCCCCGCCTCCGGCCGACGCCCCGGTCAGGCCCCGAACCAGCCCTCCACCCCCGGCCAGGGTTTCGACGCCTTCGGCTCCAACCGCCCCTCGCAGCCCCCGGCGAGCCCGCACCAGCCATGGCCCTCGGCCGGACCCGACTGGCCCGGCATGCCGGAGCCGCCCGCCGACCCCCGCCAGTCCTCACCGACCACCCCGCCACCGGCTTTCGGCGCCCCGGGCCCGCAGTGGCCCGGCCCCGAATCACCGTCGGGCCCGCAGCCGTTCGGCGTGGAGTCCTCGTCGGGTCCGCAGAGGCTCGGTGCGGATGGTCCGACTGGCCCGCAGTGGCCCGGTCTGGAGCCCCAGGGCGGCGCGCAGTGGCCAGGTGTGGAGTCCACGTCCGGCCCGCAGCGGCCTCCTGCGGAGTCTTCGCCGGGTCCGCAGTGGCCGGGCGCGGAGGGTTCCCCCACCGCCAAGTGGCCCGGCACCGAGTCCCCGTCGGGTCCGCAGCGATTCGGCGCGGAAGGTCCGAGCGGCGCGCAGTGGCCCGGTTCGGAGCCTCAGGGCGGCGCGCAGTGGCCGGGCGCCGAGTCCACGTCCGGCCCGCAGTGGCCCGGCGCCGAGTCCACGTCCGGCCCGCAGTGGCCCGGCGCCGAGTCCAAGAGCGACGCCCCCTGGCCCGGCACCGAGGGGTCTCCCACCGCCAAGTGGCCCGGCACCGAGTCCCCGTCGCCCGAGTCCCGTCAGGAGTCCTCTGGCCTGACGGCCCCGGGGTCGGCCTGGTCCACCCCGTCCGAGGGCACCCCCTGGGCGCCGCAGACGCCGAGCACCCCCGAGCCTCCCGGCCCGCACGGCCACGTCCCCCGGGGCAGTGAGCGGTGGCGCGGACCCGCGGACGCCGACCAGCCCCCGCAGGGCCCCTGGAACCCGCAGGCCCCCCAGGGCCAGGCGGGGCCCGAGGGCACGGCGGTGTTGTTCCAGCCGCAGGCCAACGGCGCCCCGAGCGGGGGCGGCGACCCGTGGCAGGCGCAGAGCGGGTGGCAGCAGCAGAACTCGGGCCCGTGGCAGGGCACCACCCAGCCGGGGTGGGCGCAGCCTCCCGGGCCGCCGAAGAGGAACAAGTGGCTCTGGCCGCTGATCGCGGCCGTGGTGGTCCTGGTCGTGGCGGGCGGCACGTTCGTGTTCTTCCAGACGACCGGCGGCGAGGACACCCCGCAGACCGCGCCGCCGCCGAAGACGGGGGCGACTCCCGAGGCGTCCGGGGCGGCTCCGCCGGCGGCGGGCGACGACCCGAAGGGGGCGACCGACTTCGACGTCTGCGCGATGCTCGACCCGGAGCAGACCGAGCGGCTGGTCCCGGCCGCCAAGATCGACATGCGGATGTCCGACGAGCGCGACGGGAACCTCGTCAGCTACGTCCGGTGGACGTGCGAGTGGACCAACCGCAACATCTCGTTCGGCGAGTACAACCGCCAGCGGCAGATCACCGTCAACGTCGCCCGCTACGAGGCGATAGGCGACACCACCGCCGACAAGGCCGCCTCGATCCAGTTCGACGGCGAGAAGCGCCAGTACGACTACACCGCCTCGGTCTCCAACGAGGAGCGGTACTACTCGAAGCCCTCGGTGTTCACCGGCATCGGCGAGGCGGCCGTCGCCCAGTACCAGTGGACGCGTGAGGACGACTACCGCTACGCCTTCGGCACCGGCATGGGCCGGGTCGGCAACATCACCTTCGACGTCAAGTACGAGGCCAGCCAGCAGCACAAGGAAGCCGACGTCCTCACGAACGACACCAAGCAGTCGATCACCGAGGAGAACGCGATCCGCGAGGTCAAGGCGCTGCTGACCCAGCTGGCCCAGTCGGCCGAGGCCTGGTACGCCAAGAAGCCGCTCCCGTTCGCGGGCAAGGCCCGCCCGAGCCCCACGCCGACGGCGAGCCCGTCGCCGGTCAAGATCGCCCTGCCGCCCAACTGCGTGACGATGAACCCGGTGGCCGCGAAGCTGGTGCCGCAGACCGAGGGCCTGGCGCAGTCGCTCACGGAGGGCAAGGCGAAGCTGACCGAGTGTCAGTGGTGGAACGACGCCATGCCGGTCGAGGGCGGCAAGGTCCGCTGGCGGAACCTGCGGATCGGCATCCGGGAGTTCCCGAACGCCGAGATGGCCCGGTTCTACCTGGTCGACGAGCGCGGCAAGAGCCGGGGCACGGCCGGGTCGAAGATCGGCGGCATCCAGTGGAGCAAGATCCAGAAGATCCCGGGCCTGGGCACCGACAACTACGGCCAGGCGATCAGGCAGCAGACCGAGACCGCTTACAGCGGTGCCTATGAGGTCAAGGTCATGCAGGGCACGTTCGTCGTGACGGTCCTGTTCGGCGGCGCCGACCGCCCGGCCGGGACCGAGATCAACAACATCGGGGCGGTGCTGATGCCCCTGCCCGAGGCCGCCGCCGGGGCCAAGGAGATGGCCAAGGGCCTGCTCGCGACGCTGTAGCCGGTTTCCCCCTGGGTAGGTAAGCGGTAACGACCTATCCGGGGGGAATCATGGCCGCTTGCGAAGTATGCGGAAACGACTACGACATGACGTTCGAGGTGCACGCCCAGGGGGCCGTCCACACCTTCGACAGCTTCGAGTGCGCGATCACCAGGATGGCGCCGATCTGCGAACACTGTGGCTGCCGCATCATCGGCCACGGCGTGGAGGCCGACCGCAAGTGGTTCTGCGGCGCCCACTGCGCCCGCTCGATGGGCGCCTCGGAGATCGTCGACCGAGTGATGGCCTGACCAGAGTTCCGGGCGATCAGCGTGACCAGCCGGCTTGATCGCCCGGGACCAGCCGGGGTCGGTCATGAGTAATGGATGATCGTTTCCTGGTCCGAGTTCAGGTCGGCGAGGGTCCGTCGGGTGGCCCCGCTGGTCGCGTCCACCGCGAGCACCCTGCGCCCGTCGCGCACGATCAGGGTGTCCTCGTTGAACCAGCCGATCACCTCGCCCGACGACCTGAAAGGTCCGGGAGCGCAGATCCCCGACGCGCAGGCCCCCGCATACCGCCGCCCCGAGGGCGAGAAGACCAGGCTGGACATTCCGTCGTAGGCCCGGGACCGGGTCCCATCCGCGCCGTACACCACCCCGCCGGACGTCACGGTCGCGCCGGGCCCGAAGGCGAAATCCGTCTCCGGCGAACCCACGCTGACATAGGCCGACCGCCGGGCGGCCACGTCCACGAGCACGAACCCCGTCCGCCCCTCCTCCGACCACACGGTCAGCAGCACCCGCCCCCCGTCCCCGGACCAGACAGGAGACCGCACCGCCAGCGGCGGCTCCACGGTCGGCACGGCGAACGTCGCCCCGTCCCGTGTGAACGTCACCGCGTTCCCGTCGGCCGCCGACCGGGGCGCCCAGTTGACCTCCGCCAGGGTCGTCCCGTCGGGCGACACGACCGGATGCCGCTGCCGTCCGGTCGGCGCGAAGGAGTCACGCGAGCGCACATACGACCGGATGCTCGTCACGGACGTACTGACACTGAACGACGTGAGCCGGACCGGGTCGGACGCGTGCTCGTGCAGAAACCCCGGCAACTCGGGCACCTCGACAGAGGTGAAGGCCGCCGACGGCGGGCCCGACGACCGGGGCGGCTCGGGCCGCGACGCCCACACCGCCACCCCGGCGGCGGCGGCCGCGACGGCCAGCGCCGCCCCGGCGACCAGAATCCGCCGCCCGATCCGCCGGGAGGCCGCCGGCGCCCGCCCGAGCAGCCGCAACAACACGTCGGAGGAGGCCGGCCGGGCGAGCGGGTCCTTGACCAGGCAGGCCGCGACCACCTCGCGCAGGTCCCCGGTCAGCGGGCCGAGGTCGGGCTGGCCGCGCAGCAGCCGGTTCAGCACCGCCGGCACCGTGTCGGCCCCGAACGGCGGCGTCCCGGACGCCGCGAACACCACCGTCGCCGCCCACGCGAACACGTCGGCCGCGGGGCCGGGTGGCGTCTCGCCGAGCTGCTCGGGCGCCATGTAGGTGGGGGTGCCGACCGCCCCGGTGCCGGTCGCCTCGGCGTCCACGGCCCGGGCGATGCCGAAGTCGATCACCCGGGGGCCGTCGCGGCCGAGGATCACGTTCGCGGGCTTGAAGTCGAGGTGCACCACCCCGGCCCGGTGGATGGCCGACAACGCGGTGATGGTGCCGACGGCCACCGACCGCAGCGGGCCCCCGGCCAGCGGGCCGCGCTCCCTGACCAGGGCCTGGAGCGTCGGCCCTTCGACGTACTCGCTGGCGATGTACGGCACGCCGTCCGCCACCCCGAACCCGAGCACCTGCGCCGCGCAGAACGACGCCACCTCCGGCAGCACCTCGGCCTCGCGCAGGAAACGTTCGGCCGAACCGTCCTCCGGCACCGCGTGCAGCACCTTCACCGCCACCTGCCCGCCGTCGGGCGCGGCGGCGAGGTAGACGGTGCCCTGCCCGCCGGCCCCCAGGGTCCGCAGGATCGTGTAGCCGCCCAGCCGGGTGCCCTCCACGGAGGTCAGCTCCGCAGGAAGAACAACTGCACGAGGGGGTCGTCGCCGGGCAGGTCGAGCTCGACCAGGGTCCGGGTGGTCTCGCCGGCGAAGTCGATCACGTCGGCGCGGTACTCGCCCTTCTCCTCCCGCGAGTAGAGCAGGTGGGTGGCGTCGAACCAGCCGAGCATGCCGTCGCCCTTCCCGGAGGGCACGCCGCCCCGGCGCGCGCCGGTGGCGGTGTCCCAGACGCAGAAGACGTGCCGTTTCTCGCACTGGGTCGTCACGAACGACCGCCCGTCGGGGGAGAACCAGGACGTCCCGGCCGGCAGCCCCACCCAGTGGAAACCGCGCAGTACACGTCCGGTCAGGTCGTGGAAGCGCACGCCGTACCGGCCCTCGGGGGTCAGGTAGGCGGTGGCGACCTCGCGGCCGTCGGGCGTCCACCGGAAGGCGGGCAGCGCGCCGAGCCGCGCCTCGGGGTCGGCGGCCAGGAACGCGTCGCGGTCGGCGTCGTTGGCGGTCTCCACGACGGTGGCCGCGCGGGTGGCGGGGTCGACGACCACGAACCCGAAGGGCACGACGTCGGTCGCGCCCTGGCTGACCCACAACGACAGCAGCAGCCGGGTCCCGTCGGGCGACCAGGCCGGATTGTGCGCGCTCAGCGGCGCGGAGACGGTCGGCACGGTGAACCGCCGGCCGCTCGCCCGGTCGGTGAACTCGACGTCGAGCCGCTCCGTGCTGGCCACGAACAACTCGTCGATCGTGGCCGTCCAGCGGCCGTCGGGCGAGACGACCGAGACGTGGTTGTCGCCGCCGGTCCGGTCGAAGCCCGCGCCGTCGCGGCTGCGCGCGAACGCCGCCGTCGCGTCGGCCGACACGCTGGCCCGGTAGGAGGCCAGCCGCAGCGGATCGCCGGGCCGCTCGTTCAGCACCCCGCCGGTCAGGGCCAGCGGCGACGGCCCCGGCGAGGGGAACGCGGCCGGGCGCGCGGTCGGCGCGGCGCTCGGCGCCGGCTTCCGCGCCTGCGGGGCCGGAGCGGGCGCGAGCAGGTACCCTCCCGCGCCGGACACCAGCGCCAGCGCCAGCCCGCCCGCCGCGAGGGCGACCGCGCCGCCCTTCCGTCTCTTCTCGGGGACTGTACGGCTCACGCCGACCTCGGGCGCCACGACCACCCGGGGCGCGGTGGCGGGCAGCACCGTGTCGAGCGCCCCCGCGTGGCCGAGCAGCCGGAGCAGCGTCTCCTCGGCCCCCGGCCGGGCGGCGGGCTCGTCGGCGAGACAGTCGGCGACCAGGTCGCGCAGCGACCCCGAGAGCGGCCCGAGGTCGGCCGCCCCGTACGAGACGCGTGTCGGGTTCTCCCCGAACGGCGGCCGCCCGGTCGCGGCGAACGCGATCACCGCCGCCCACGCGAACACGTCGGCGGCGGGGCCCGGCGGCTCGTCGGGGTCCTGCCAGAGCTCCTGGGCGTCGTCGGCCCGCCAGGCGGGCGTGACCGGCCGTTCGGCCCCGATCAGCCGGGGCCCGTCGGGCCCGAGCAGCACCCGTCCGGGCGCGATGGCGTCGTGGGTGAGCCCGGCCCGGTGGAGGGAGGCCAGCGCGGTCGCCGTGGCGACGGCGAGCCGGTGCAGCGCGGGCCCGGCCAGCGCGCCCCGCTCGGCGATCTCCTCGGCCAGGCTGGGCCCCGGCACGTACTCGGACACGATGTAGTCGCGCCCGGTGTCCAGGATGTGCGGCGTGCCGACGGCCGCGGCCTCCCAGACGCGGGCCAGCGCCTCGCGTCCGGGCGCGTCGAGCGGCCGGGCGAGCCTGCGCGCGGCCACCTGTTCGCCGCCGGGCGCGGTGGCCAGATAGACGTCCCCGCCCAGACGGCCCACCAGGGGATAGGGGCCGAGCGAGGCCGGGTCCTGCGGGGTGAGCGGCTCGACGGGAGGCATCAGGGTTCAGTTCCCCGTGTAGTAGAGGAGCAGGTCGGTCGTGTCGTCCTTGGGCGGGATCTCGGCCAGCACCCGCTGCGGCCGGCCGCGCAGGTCCATGGCCACGATCTTGTGCGGGTCCTCGCGCGGGTCGGCGACGATCAGGTGGGCGTCGTCGTACCAGCCGTACAGGAGGCCGTCGGGGTAGAACAGCGCGATCGACGCCTGCCGCACCCCGGTCGCGGTGTCCCAGACGCAGTACGTGCCGCCGCTCGGGCAGAACGTCACGAACGTCTTCCCGGACGGCGAGAACATGCGCCGCCCGTAGGTCTCGCCCACCCAGTGGTAGGACTTGGTCAGGTCGCCGGTGAGGTCGCGCAACCTGATCCCGTGCTCGGTCTCGGTCCGGTAGCCGACCACGACGCCCGAACCGTCGGGCAACCAGGCGAAGTGCCCTTCGCCGCCGGTCGTCTCGTCGTCGGTGTCGACGGTGGAGACGGCCCGGGTGGCGACGTCGACGACGACGAACCCGGCCGGGCGGCCCTCCTCGCCGGAGGTGGTCGTGAGCATCAGCTTCGCCCCGTCGCGCGACCAGGTCGGGCGGGTGTACGCGACGCCGGGGGTGACCGTGAAGGGTTCACCGGCGCCGGTGAACGTGATGGTCTCTGGGCCCACCGCGGCGAGCCACTTCCCGCCGGGTGCGCGGGCCGGTTCGAGGTCCTCGCCCGGCAGCTCGGTGAAGGCGTCGCCCTCGGCGCGCACCCACGTGTCGGCGCCCCTGCGGTAGCCGGTGAGCCGGGCCGGGTCGGCGGGGTTCTCCCGCAGCGTGATGGCCGGCCCGGGAGCGGTGAAGCCGCCGACGGCGGGCGGCGGGGGAGCCGGGTCGTCGACGGCGGCCAGCGTGCTGACCGAGGTCGAGGGCACGCCGGTCGCGGCCGCCGGGGCGGCCGCCGCGCCGGTCTTGGTGCCGCCGAGCAGGTAGCCGCCCAGCCCGGCGACCAGCACGATCGCGACGGCGGCGGCGGTGACGGCGACCCAGTTGGGCCCCCGGCGGGGCGGCAATGGCGGGACGGCGGGCTCGGTCTCCTCCGGCTCGGCCGGAGGAAGGGTGGCGACCACGTCGAGCGTGGCCCGGTCGATGGTCAGCTGCGTCTCGCCGATCAGCCGTTCGAGCGCCTCCCGCGCGGTCGGCCGCTGCCCGGGGTCCTTGGCCAGACAGGCCGCGACGACCCCCGCCAGCCCTTCGGGCATCCCGCCGAGGTCGGGATCGTCGTGGAGGACGGCGTTGATGGTGGCGGCGGGGGAGTCGCGCTCGAACGCGTGCCGCCCGGTGGCGGCGAAGACCATGACGGCGGCCCAGGCGAACAGGTCGCCGGGCGGCGCGGGCGGCCGAGGGTCGGGACGTAACGCCTCGGGCGGCAGGTAGGCGAGCGACCCGACGGGCCGCGTCTCGTCGGCGGGGGAGTCCGGGCCGGTCTCGGTCTTGGGCCACGTGGCGACCCGCTCGGCCACCCGGGCGGTCGCGTCGGGGTCGTTGGCCTCGGCCGTCGCGGCCCCGCGGCCGTCGACCCGCGCCGTGGCATCCGGGTCGCCGGTCTCGGTTGCCGGGGAAGGGGCGGCCGAGGCGGCGGACCGGGTGCTTCTGGTGACCCCCTCCGTCACCAGGGCGTCGAGGTCGAGGAGGGCGAGCCGGGGGCCCGCGCCGGTGAGGATCACCGACCACGGGGTGAACGAGCCGTGGGCCACGCCTTCGCGGTGGAGGCCGGCGAGGCCCGTCATCGAGGCGATGGCCAGGCGCTGGGCGTCGCTCTCCGGGAGGGCGTCGTCCAGATGGCGGCCGTCGACCTTCTCGACCACCACGTAGGGCTCGCCGCCGGAGGTGCCGGCGTCCAGCAGCGACAACCACGGGTAGCCGCCCGCGCGCTGGAGTTCGTCGACGCGTTCGAGGAAGGCGTCGGGGTCGGGCAGGCGGGTGTGGAACAGCGTCAGCAGGGCGCCGTCGCCCGTCTCGAACGAGGCGGACCGATCACCCGGCGGGTACGCGCCGACCAGGGTGTGGCCGCCGAGCCGGCGGGGATCGCGGAGCGGCTGTGGCACTGCCAAGTGGATCCTCCGATTACGCGTCGGTGGATCATTATGGCGATCAGCCTACTGCCGAATCCCGAAATATCAGGATTCGAAAGCGACCAATCGGACAATGACCCACCCGTCCCCGTCGGGCATCGGCGGGAACGTCGTGCCGGGCACCGCCGCGAAGACGTGCGGCATCTGCTCGCGGGTCACCGTACCGAACATGTCGCCCGGGAGGGTCATGCCCAGGGCGTCGGCCCGCTTGGCGGCCGAGTAGAAGCTGCCGCCGTTGTCGAGCTCGGCCGCGATCGAGGCGGCGCCCCACGCGTCGGCCAGCCGGATGAAGGCGACCTTGGCCCGCTCGGGCCGTTGTGACTGGGCGATGAGGTAGTCCTCGATCTCCCAGATGAGCAGTTCGCCGAGGTACTGAGGGGTGTCCTTCCACATGGGGCCCGATCCTGGCGGAGCCCGCTTGATGTCTGCTTGTCTCCCGATTGCACCGGTATGGTGGCCGTCACGTTGCCGCCGCCGCACAACCCGGCCAATTGTCCGGTGAAGCCGGTCAAGGTCTTCTCGTCGCTGGTCGCAGCGACCACACTGCTAGGTGTGAGCGACTTTGATGTACTCGTCCTGGGATCCGGGCCGGGTGGGCAGAAGGCCGCCATCGCGGCCGCCAAGCTGGAGCGCCGGGTAGCGATCGTCGAGCGGCGCAACATGATCGGCGGGGTGTGCATCAACACCGGCACGATCCCCTCCAAGACCATGCGCGAGGCCGTGCTCTACCTGACCGGCCTCAGCCAGCGCGAGATGTACGGCCGCAACTACCGCGTCAAGGAAGAGATCGGCATCGCCGACCTGACCGCCCGCACCACCCACGTCGTGGGCCGCGAGGTCGAGGTGATCCGCAACCAGCTGTCCCGCAACCGCATCACCACGCTGACCGGCTCCGGCCAGTTCCTCGACCCCCACACCATCGCGGTGATCGACGACCGGGGCCGGGAGACGAAGGTCACCGCCGACAAGATCATCGTCGCCACCGGCACCCGCCCCGCGCGCCCCGACAGCGTCGAGTTCGACGGCTCCACGATCATCGACTCCGACGGCATCCTCCAGCTCGACCACGTGCCCGACTCGATGGTCGTCGTCGGCGCCGGCGTGATCGGCATCGAGTACGCCTCCATGTTCGCCGCCCTCGGCACCAAGGTCACCGTGGTCGAACGCCGCGACCGCATGCTGGAGTTCTGCGACCTGGAGGTCATCGAGGCGCTCAAGTACCACCTGCGCGACCTGGCCGTCACGTTCCGGTTCGGCGAGACGGTCGCCGCCGTCGAACGCCACGAGCGCGGCGCCCTCACGATCCTCGAGAGCGGCAAGAAGATCCCGGCCGCCACGGTCATGTACTCGGCCGGCCGCCAGGGCATGACCGAGTCGCTCGCCCTGCACACCGCCGGCCTGGAGGCCGACGCGCGCGGCCGGATCACGGTCGACGAGCACTACCGCACCGCCGTCCCGCACATCTACGCCGTCGGCGACGTCATCGGCTTCCCCGCCCTGGCCGCCACGTCGATGGAGCAGGGCCGTCTGGCGGCCTACCACGCGTGCGACGAACCGGTCTCCGACATGAGCCGCCTGCAGCCGATCGGCATCTACACGATCCCCGAGATCAGCTTCGTCGGCGCGACCGAAGACGAGCTCACCGACGCGCACGTCCCGTTCGAGACCGGCCTGTCGCGCTACCGCGAACTGGCCCGCGGCCAGATCATCGGCGACACCCACGGCATGCTCAAGCTGCTGGTCTCCCCCGAAGACCGCACCCTCCTCGGCGTGCACGTCTTCGGCACCCAGGCGACCGAGCTGGTGCACATCGGCCAGGCCGTCATGGGCTGCGGCGGCACCATCGACTACCTGGTCGACGCCGTCTTCAACTACCCGACCCTGTCGGAGTGCTACAAGGTCGCGGCCCTCGACGCGATGAACAAGCTGCGGCGGGTCCAGCGCTTCAGCCACTAGCCCGCCCCGGGGGCGGTCAGAGCTCGTAGGCGAGGATCGCCCCCGGATTCGCCAGGTCGCGCGTCGGCCTGCCGTCGGGGCCCCGGGTGAGGCCCGCGGTGTCGGTGGCGATGTAGAGGGTCGTGCCCGCGGGGTCGAGAGCGGTGTCGCGGTAGCGGTTGACCGTGTCGGCGATCCGCTCGGCCTTTCCGGCCTTCTCCCCGCCCGGGTCGAGGGGGATGCGGTAGACGGCGCCGTCCTTGAGCGAGGTCGCCAGCAGGCTCCCGGCCGGGCCGGGCTCCAGGCTCGACAGCGCCAGGGTCGGCCAGCAGACGAACGCCGTCGCGGGGTCGCAGTCGGGGTCGGCGCGGAAGTCGAAGCCGTCCTCCACCGTGTCGAAGGTGGCGAGCGGCGGGGCGAAATCCGGGTCGTCCCAGTCGGTCTCCTCCGTGTACGGAACGCCCGCCGGAATCTCGTAGTCGCTGAACCTTTCAGCCGCGCAGCCGCCCTCCGCCTCGGCCCACCGGGCGTGGACGTACGCCTTGCCGTCGCGGTACCCGGCGACGTGCGGCCAGCCGTAGTTCTTTCCGGACCGCAGCAAATTGACCTCGTCGTCGGTCTTGGGGCCCTGGTCGGTGCCGTACAGGAGACCCGAGGAGGTGAAGGTCAGCCCCTGGGCGTTGCGGAAGCCCACCGCGTAGACGTGGCTGCGCACGCCGCCGAACTCCGGGTTGTCGGCCGGGATCGAGCCGTCGGGGCGCAGGCGCAGCACCTTGCCCTGGTAGGCGCGCCAGTCGCCCGCTTCCACCTGGGCCGACGTGGGGAGCGTCTGCGCCTCGATGGTCTCGCAGTAGAGGCCGAACTGGTTGGCCCCCTGGTCGCCGATCGTGTAGTAGAGCGTGCCGTCGGGGCCGAACCGCAACTTGCCCGACTGGTGGTCGACGCTGGAGACCAGGCCGGTGAGCACGTCGACGGGGCTGGTCAGGGCCTGCTTGGCCGCGTCATAGGTATATCGGACGATCTTCGTCTGGCGGCGTTCCCCGGCGTAGGTGTGGGCGAGGTAGACCCAGTCGTGGCCGTCGCCCTTCAGCAGGCCGGGGTGCAGGGCCAGGCCGAGGACGCCGTCCTGGCCGCCCTCGGTGTGCAGGGCGCCCTCGACCGTGAGCGCCACGGACGTGCGACCGTTCTTCGGATCGACGCGGGTGACCCGGCCGCCGCTCTTCTCGGTGACCCAGAGGAACCCGTCGGGCCCCCACACCATCTCGTAGGGGTCGGCGAGCCCGGTGGCGACCACCCGGACCCCGCCCGGCGCCGGCGCTTCGGGGGAGGCGCACGCGGCGAGCAGACAGGCCGCCAGCACGACCGATGAGATGCCCTTCATGGGCCTAGATGGGAGCACAGAGGCCCGGCGAAGGCTACCCCTTGACCGCGCCGATGATCACGCCCTTCGTGAAGTGGCGCTGGACGAACGGATAGATCAGCAGGACCGGCACCAGCGCCACCACGATGATGGCCATCTTGATGGCGAGGTTGGGCGGCAGGGCGTAGCCGGCGACCGTGTCGACGGCCCGCTGGTTCGGCACCAGGTTCATGCCCTGCTGCACGTACTGCCGCAGGATCAGCTGCAGCGGCCACTTGCCGTTGTCGTTGATGTAGAGGACCGCGTTGAAGAAGGCGTTCCAGTAGCCGACCGCGTAGAACAACCCGATGACGGCCGTCACGCCCTTCGACATCGGCAACACGATCCGCCACAGGATCCGGAAGTCGGAGGCCCCGTCGATCCGCGCGCTGTCGAGCACCTCACCGGGGATGTTCATGAAGAACGCCCGCATGACGACCAGGTTGAACGCCGACACGGCCGTCGGCAGGATCAGCGACCAGTAACTGTCGATCAGCCCGAGCTCCCGCACGATCAGGTAGCTGGGGATCATGCCGGGCGTGAACAGGAACGTCAGCAGGAACAGGAACAGCAGCGGCCGGTGCAGCACCGACCCGGGCCGCGACAACCCGTACGCCGCGAAGATCGTGAGCCCCAGGCTCAGCACCGTCCCGACGACCGTCACCCCGGTCGAGACCAGCACCGCGCGCGTCACCACGCCGCCCCCGAACAACTCCCGGTAGGCGTCGAGCGACAACTCGCCCGGCAGGGTGACCAGGCCGCCCGCCTCGGTGACGGTCCGCGCGGTCGACAGGCTGGTCAGCACCACGACGTAGATCGGGTAGACCATGGCGAGCACGATCAGCGTGAGCACGACGGTCTTCAGCGTCAGCCCGAAGACGGTCGGCCGTTCCTGCCAGACGGGACGGGTAGTCATGATCGTTTGTAAATTCCCTGCTCGCCGAACCGGTGGGCGACCTTGTTGGCCACCACGATGAGGATGAGCCCGACCAGGCCCTTGAACAGCCCCGCCGCCGCGCCGTAGCTCCACGCGCCGGTCATCAGGGTGCGCCAGTAGACGAACGTGTCGAGCACCTCCGCCGCCTCCGCCCCGACCGCGTCGCGCTGGAGGAAGAACTGCTCGAAGCCGACGTTCAGCGCGTCGCCCAGCCGCAGGATCAGCAGCAGCAGGATGACCGGCCGCAGCCCGGGCAGCGTGATGTGCCACAGGCGACGCCACCGGGAGGCGCCGTCGACCGCCGCGGCCTCGTACAGGTTGGTGTTGATGGCGGCCAGCGCGGCCAGGAAGATGATCGTGCCCCAGCCCGCGTCCTTCCAGACCGACTGCGCGGTGACCAGCACGATGAAGGCGTCGGGGTTGGTCATGACGTTCCACGGCTCGTGCCCGGCCTGGCGGAGGGTCTGCGCGAGCAGGCCCGCGCCGCCGAGGATCTGCTGGAACAGCGCCACGACCAGCACCCACGAGAAGAAGTGCGGCATGTAGACGACGCCCTGGATGAACAGCCGCAGCCGCCGTGACAACACGCTGTCGAGCAGGATGGCCAGCGCGATCGGGACCGGGAAGTAGAACACGAGCTGGAAGGCCGTGATCGTGACGGTGTTGCGCAGCGCGGTCCAGAACTCGGGGTCCGACAGCAGCCACTGGAAGTTGTAGAAGCCGACCCAGGGGCTGCCGGTGATGCCGTCGTAGGGGCTGTAGTCCTGGAAGGCGATGACGTTGCCGAGCGTCGGCACGTAGTGGAACACGATCAGCAACCCGACGGCCGGGACCGTCATGGCCAGCAGTTGCCAGTCGCGCCGCAGCCGCGCCCGGAGCGGAAGCCGTCCCGTGCCGGCGGATGAGGTCAGGGCATCCGCCGGCGGGGACTTTCTAAGCACGGCCGTTCTCCGTGAGGACCTTCATGTAGAACTCGCGGCCCGCGTCGCCGCCGCCCGCCTTCCACTCCGTGATGGCCTGCTGGAGGGTGTCGAGCCCGCGCCGGCCCCGGATGATGTCGACGACCTTGTCCTCGAACGGCTTGGCCGCCGCGGTGAAGTCGCCGGGCTCCTCGACGCGGATGCCGTCGAACGGGTCCTGGTGCCGCACCGTCACGGCCGCGTTCCACCAGGCCGTCGCGGCCCGCACGTAGTCGGGGTGGGCCTGCGACTCGAAGATGGGGTCGACCCGGCCGCCGAGCCACACGTAGCTGCCCACGATCTCCTTGGGCCCGAGCTCGGTGACCTGCGGGGCGCCCTTGTCGTCGCGGGTGAAGTGGGTGCCCTCGACGCCGTTGTTGAACAGCAGCTGCTCCTGGGTGCCGAACGGCGCGGAGAGGTAGTCGAAGATCGCGAGCAGTTCCTCGACCTTCTCCTTCGGGGTGCCCTTCTTGATGAACGTGTACGACGGATCCTGGTTCATCCGGTATTCGGGCTTGCCCCCGTCGGCCCCGAAGACGGGCAGCGGCTCCATCCAGAAGTCGGGCTGCTCCTTGCCGACCTGGATGAGCGTCTCGGTCCAGAACGAGAAGCCGTCGCTCTTCACCAGCACCTGGCCCGACTTGAAGAGCTCCTTGTCGTCGGCCGCCGACTTGGCCGACAGGACGTTGGGGTGCACCAGCCCGGCGTCCACGGCCTTGCGCATCCACTCGACGGCGGCGGCGTACTCGGGGGTCTCGTAGCGGTTGACGAGCGTGCCGCCCTCCTTGCGCCACTTCCTGGGCGCGCGGAAGATCTCCTCCATCATCGGGAAGATGTCGCTGAACGCCCAGCGGTCCTTGGACGCGTCGGTGACGGCCTTGCCCATCGCGAGCAGTTCATCGGCGTTCTTCGGGGCGCCCTGGCCGAGCTCCTCCCACAGGTCCTTGCGGTGGAAGAGCACCCAGCCGAACTGCGGGGCCGGCCAGGCGGGCACCGCCTTGAGCTTGCCGCCGAAGACCGAGTACTGCCAGGCCGTGGTCGGGATCGCCGACAGGCCGGGATACTTCGCGGAGACGTCGCCCGCCAGGTAGGGGGTGAGGTCCTCGAACAGGCCGTCGACCGCGCGCGCGTAGTCGGGCACGGCGGCGAGCGCCCAGCCCGGCAGCGTGGTGACGTCGACGACGTCGCCGCCGGCCAGCAGCGTCGGCAGCTTGTCGTTGATGGTCATGCCGTCGAGGTAGTTGAAGTCGATGGTCGCCCCGAGGTCCTTGTTCACCGCGTCGTAGTAGGAGTTCTCGCCGAGCGGGGCGGGCAGCGGGCTCCAGGTGGGCACCATCGCCTTGTAGACGCCGCCCTTGCCCGGGGCGGCCTTGACCAGGTCGACCAGCTTCTCGCTCGGCGGATAGGACAGGTATCCGTCGCGTCCGAAGCCGGGCACCACGGCCGGGATGTCGGGGGTGGTCACCGTGCGCGGCACGTACTTGGGCACCAGCGCGGCGAGTTTGTCCATCGCGGCGGCGGTGGCCTTGGCGCCGGGTTTCGGACCCGGCGGGGCGGAGCAGGCGGCGAGCACGGTCAGCCCGGCGAGACCGAGGAATCCCCGTCTCGTGGTGGTTCTCACAGAGCGCCCCCTTCCTGGTAGAGTTAGTTCGTCTAACGACCAAACAAACTAGTCCAGAAGGCAGGGCACCACAAGTGGCGCCGCCTATGCGGCATGATGAGGCCGACACGGAACGGGGCTCAATTGATCACCAATACTCAGGGAAGCGCTCCGGGCACCGGCCCCCAGCCGGCCGACTTCACCGACGTGCGGGCCACCAACCTCGCCGTCGTGTTGCGGTTCGTCCGCGAGAACGCCCCCTGCTCGCGCGCCGACATCGCCGCCTCGACCGGCCTCAACAAGGCGACGGTGTCCAGCCTGGTGGCCGACCTGATCGACCGTCGGCTGCTGCGGGAGACGGGGCTGACCGAGAACCGGGTGGGCCGCCCGGCCACCATGCTGGTGCTCGACGGCTCGCCCTACGCCGCCGTCGGCATCGAGGTGAACGTCGACTACCTGACGGCCGTCGCGGTCGACCTCAAGGGCGAGGCGCTGCTGTCGTGGCGGCGCGCCTTCCCGGGCGGCTCGGCCTCCTCCGGCCAGGCGGTCGCCGGGATCGCCGGCGTGGCCCGCCGCGTGGTGACCCGCATGACCAAGGAGGCCCGGCAGGTGCTCGGCCTCACCGTCGCCGTTCCCGGCCTCGTCGACCTGACCGGCTCGGTACGCCTGGCGCCCAACATGGGCTGGCGCGACGTCGACCTCGCGGGCGACCTGGCCAAGGCGCTGCGCGACCCCGGCTTCCCCGTGCTGGTCGACAACGACGCCAACCTCGGCGCGCTGGCGGAGTTGCGCTTCGGGCCCCACTCCGGCGTCCGCGACCTGGTCTACCTGACCGGCGAGATCGGGGTCGGCGCCGGCATCGTGCTCGACGGGCGGCTGCGGCGCGGGGGCGCCGGGTTCAGCGGCGAGATCGGGCACATCGAGATCGTGCCCGGCGGCCCGCCGTGTCACTGCGGCCGGCGCGGCTGCCTGGAGGTGGTGGCCGGGCTGGGCGCGCTGCTCGACCGCACCGTCCCGGGCGGGGTGTCCCCGGCGGAACTGGAGCCCGAGATCGACGAGGTGGTGCAGCGGGCCGAAGCGGGCGACCCGGTCGTGCTCGACCTGCTCGACACCCTCGCGGGCAACCTCGGCCGGGGCGTCGGCATCGTCGCCAACCTGCTGAACCCCGAGGTCGTCGTGCTGGGCGGCTACTACGTGAAGCTCGCCCCGTGGATCCTGGCGCGGGCCGAGCAGGAGATGCTCGCCCGCGCCCTCGCGCCCGGGGGAGGCGGCTGCCGGCTGGTCGTCTCGGGCCTGGGCTACGGCGCGGCGGCGCTGGGGGCCGCGGCGCGGGTCCTCGACTCGGTCGACTCGGGCCGGTTGCCCGCGCCCGCTTAGGCGACCTCGTCGAGCGTGATGGCCGAGTGCTCGGGCCGTTCGTGGGAGGGCAGCGCGGTCAGGCCGCGCACCATCGCGTCGCGCCGCGCCAGCGCTTCGGCGGTCCTCGGGAAGAACGCGGCGTCGCCCGCCGAGACGAGCGCGACGCTGGTGCCCTGCCCGGTCAGGAACGAGGGCGCGGCGGCGGCGTCGCCGACGAGCACGACCCGGCCGGACGACCCCGGGGCATCCTGATCTGGCTGACGACGTCGAAGAACAGGTCGTCGGCGGTACGCATGGCCGCCACCAGGCGCGGGACCTCCCACCCGTCGCCGGCGAAGGTCGAGGCGACCAGGTCGCGCTGCGCCGCGGGGTCGCGGAAGAGGAACCCGTGCACCGTGTCGCCCTCGCCCACGGCGTACAGGGAGGACCTTCGGCCGGCTGCTCGAACGGTTCGCCAACGACCTGACCACCCGGCTGGCGGCCCCCGACGACGAGTGAGCCCACGGCGGCCGGACTGATACACGTCAGAGCGGCCGCCGACACGGCGTCGCGGCGGACCGGACATCTCCCGTGTCCAGGGTGGGTCGCATGCGAAAACGATCCCTCCTGTTCGGCGCCGCGCTCGTGCTGGCCCCGTTCCTGACGGCAGTCTCCCCGGCGCAGGCCATCGTGGGCGGCCACGCGTCGCCCCGCGCCTACTCGTTCATGGGCTCCTTCCAGCCCGCCTATCCCGCCCCGCCGCGCCCCGACGGGCACGGGTGCGGGGTCGAGGTGCTCGCGCCCCAGTGGGTGCTCACCGCGAGCCACTGCGCCGGCAAGAACCCGACCATCGCGAAGGCGGGCGTGCCGCGCGGCTGGAAGGTCCGGGTCGGGTCGCTCGGCACCACCTCCGGCGGCGAGGTCGCCGAGGTCGACCACTACTACCGGTTGTCCAACTACCAGGACGAGGGCGGCATCTGGGGCCGCGACCTCGCCCTCATGCACCTGCGGACGCCCGTCAAAGCCGCGCCGGTGCGCATCGCCTCGGCCACGCCCCGGCCCGGCACCCCCGTCCGCATCGTCGGCTGGGGCATGACCTGCGACGACGTCGACAACCCCAGGTGCTTCCCGACCAAGCTGCGGGAGGCCGACACCGTGGTGCAGCCGCTGTCGGCGTGCCCGTCGGCCGCGCAGACGGGGGAGTTGTGCGTCGGCAGCCGTGACGGCAGCGTCGCCGCGGGCAACATGGACTCCGGCGGCCCGGTGCTGGTCCGCGAGGGCGGCCGCTGGGCGGTGGCCGGGGTGGTCAGCGGGCCCGGCGGCGACAGGGCCCCGACGCTCTACACCGACGCCACCCGGCACGCCGACTGGATCAAGGGCATCATCTCCGGCGCCGCCGTGCCCCCCGACGACAAGATCCCGAACGTGGAGGGGGCCGTGAACCTTGGCGACTGCGTGGGCTCCGTCGTCCGCACCGCCGCCTCCCGTCCAAGCGACCCGGCGCTGCTGCTGACCAACGGCCACTGCGTGGAGGGCGCGCGGCCCGCGCCCGGCACCTCGCTGGTCGACCGGCCCGCCGACCGGGTGGCGCCGATCGCCGACCGCCAGGGGTATCCCAAGGTCACCGCCCGCGCCAACCGGCTGGTGTACGCCACCATGACCGGCACCGACGTCGCCCTCTACCGCCTGAACCGGACCTACGCGCAGCTGGCGGCCAAGGGCGCGAAGGTGTTCCGGCTCACCTCCACCCCGGTGCGCGCGGGCGACCGGCTGAGGCTGGCGTACACGACCCGGCGCATGTCGTGCACCGCCGAGGCCGTCGTCGGGCAGCTGCGCGAGGGCGGCTACCGGCAGGACGACGCGATCCGCTACGCCACCGCGAAGGACTGCGCGCCCGGCCACGGCATGTCCGGTTCGGCGCTGCTGGCCCCCGACGGCACGACGGTCGTGGGCGTGCACAACACCCACAACGAGGCCGGCGGGAGGTGCACCGACGACAACCCCTGCGAGGTCGGGCCGCACGGCGAGGTGACCTCCGTGCAGGGCCGGTCCTACGGCCAGCAGGTCGACCGGATCGCCGCCTGCCTGACCACGGGATCGCGGCTGGACCTGGCGCGCAGGGGCTGCACCCTGAAGTAGCCACGCCTTGTTTTAAGACGTGTATTGACGCGGGTGCGGCCGGTACGGATATTCGGCCCATGGGTCGTTTATCGCGCATCATCGTCATCGCGCTGTTCGCCGTGCTCGCAATCCCGGCGGCCCCGGCGCAGGCCGCCTACGGGGCCGACCTCCCGGTCAACTTCGACGTCTACGGCCAGGGCATCAAGCTCTCCGGCGCCTACGGCTCGATCGCGTTCGACGACGGGAACACCAAGTACCGCTACTCGATCGCGGTGTGCTGGCAGGGCAGCTACAGCCGCCCCACGCTCTACGCCTCGGTCAACGGCGCCTGGCGCTCGCCGCTGTCGGGCACCAGCACCCCGGTGACGATCCCGCAGTGCACGGGCCAGGCCACCCTCGTCACCGGCGAGGCGACCGGCGGGACGATCGGCAACGTGTCGATCATCGTCGACGGCGTGAAGTTCAACCCGCCGAACAGCACCTATCACACCAACTCCGCGTTCTACGACAACCCGTACAACTAGAAACCGGGCAGCACGAGCCCGCCCGCCCAGGCCGCGAAGGAGTAGGTCTCCAGCTTGCGCATCCGGCCCGTGGTGACGTCGATCGCCCAGGTGTCGAAGCCGAGGACGTTGCCGTCGCCCTTGACCGGGCGGGCGTCGAGCTCCCTGGCGAGCATCGTGACCTCGGTCGCGTTGAGCCAGGGCCCCAGGGCCAGCGGGAAGAGATCCTCGGGCACGTCCCGCAGCCGGACGCCGGTCCGGGCCTCGCCGGTGACGGCGTCCACGGTGGCGATCTCCGCGTCGACGACGGTGGCGTCCGTGGAGCCGCCGTTCTCCGGGTAGGCGCGGCTCAGGTAGGCGACGGCCGTCCCGTCGGGGCTCGCCGGGCCGGGAGTGTGCCACGCCCTGCCGGTGAAGGGCGTCACCTCTCCGCCGGCGAACAGGCCGAGGCGGCCGGTGTCGCCCACGACGACCGGGGCGCCGCCCGCGCCGACACCGTGCACCGTCCAGCCCGCCGGGATCTCGGTGAGCGCGCCGGTCTCCAGGTCGGTCAGCGTGTTGAGCACGTCCGTCACGCCGACGGCCAGATACCGCCCGTCGGCCGACAACGCGATCTGCGCCGCGTCGCGCCGGATGTCGGGGTCGGCCACGACGGGCGGCGCGAGCCGGATCACGCCCGACTCCAGATCGCGGACCGCGAACCGCCGGTCCTTCTCGCTGTAGTAGGCGATCTTCCGGCCGTCCGCGCTGACGGCCATCGGCGGGGCGTTGAGCAGGTAGTCGTCGTTGGTCTTCCCGGCGTAGGCGCTCCTCGCCTCGGGCACGCGATAGCGCTCGCCCGTCCGGGTGACCAGCCGCCACTGGAGGCAGTCGCGCCCGTGCAGGCGCGAGGTGCCGGAGGTGATCTCCTCGCCGCACCAGTCGTAGTAGGCGTAGGCCGCCGGGCCCACCCCCTTGACGGGCAGCTCGCCCCTGCCCGGGGACGCGACCGGCGCGCCCAGCATCGGCGTCGCCTTCGGCCCGGCGCCGATCACGGTCAGAGTGATCGCCACGACGACGGTGACGGCCACCGCCGTCATCACGGAGGCCGAGGCGTATCCCGTCCGTCTGCGCCGCGCCCCGCGCAGCACGCGGTCGGTCAGGTCGACGCCGGGGGCGTGGGCGGCGATGCGTTCCAGTTCGTCGTGCAGCCGGTTCATCACTTCGCCTCCTGAGGGGCAGAGTCGGAGCCGTCCATCAGGTCGGCGAGTTCCGGAGCCAGGGCGCGCAGCCGGCCGAGCGCGTGGCTGGTCTGGCTCTTGACCGTGCCGGGCGAGCAGCCGAGCAGGTCGGCGGCCTCCTGGACGCTGAGGTCCTCGTAGAAGCGCAGCACCAGCACGGCCCGCTGGCGGGGCGTCAGCCGGGCCAGCGCCTGCCACAACACGATGCGGCTGACGCTCTCGTCGCCGGGGTCGCGGCCCGTCCTCGGCGGCCCGGTGAACGTGAGGTTGCGCCGCTGCCGCCGCCACCACGAGATGTGCTCGTTGACCAGCGCCCGCCGCACGTACGCCTCCGGGTTGTCGCGGGCGATGCCGCGCCAGTTCACGGCCACCTTCACGAGCACGCTCTGCAGCATCTCCTCGGCCTGGTGGGCGTCGCCGCACAGCAGGAAGGAGGTCCGCATCAGCGCCATCTGCCGGGCGCGGAGGAACTCCCGGAAACCCTCATATCGGTCCACGTCCATATGGACGCGGCGGCACGGCCGTCGGTTGGAAGCGAGATGATCTCGGGTAGGTCGTCGCCATGACACCACCCTTCACCAGGGAGAGCGCGCTCGAACGGGTCCGCCTGGCCGAAGACTCCTGGAACACCCGCGACCCCGAACGGGTGTCGCGCGGCTACTCGCCCGACAGCCGCTGGCGCAACCGCGCCGAGTTCCTCACCGGCCGCGACGCCATCGTCGAGTTCCTCACCCGCAAGTGGCGCCGGGAGCTCGAATACCGCCTCATCAAGGAGCTGTGGGCGTTCACCGGCAACCGGATCGCGGTGCGGTTCGCGTACGAGTGCCACGACGACTCCGGCCAGTGGTACCGCTCCTACGGCAACGAGCAGTGGGAGTTCGCCGACGACGGGCTGATGGCCTTCCGGCACGCCTCCATCAACGACCTCCCGATCGCCGAGTCGGAGCGGAAGTACCACTGGCCGATCGGCCGCCGCCCCGACGACCACCCGGGGCTGAGCGACCTGGGGTTGTAAGGGGGGCCAGCACCCTTCGCGGCGGCCCTCCGGAGGCGCACAGTCGGCGGTGTGGGATTACTGACCGCCTGGTTCGGCGTCGAGGCCCGCCGTCGCCGGCGGGACCTGTGCGTCCTGGTCCTGCTGGTCGCCGCCGGCGTGGGCGTGGTGTCGGCCGCGCTGGCGGGCGCGCGGCGCGGCGAGAGCGCCCTCGACCGGCTGCGCGAGGTGACCCGGCCCGCCCATGTGCTGATCTCCAACCAGGAGCCCGGCCTCGACTGGGACCGGGTGCGCGCGCTGCCCGGCGTCGAGGCGGTCGCGCCCTACGCCATCGCCGCGTTCTACGTCGACGACCTGCCGCTGAACTGGTTCAGCGTGCCGCCGGCCGACGCGGCGCTCTGGCGCGACCTCGAACGGCCGGTGCTGCTGGCGGGCCGGTTGCCCGATCCGGCACGGGCCGACGAGGTGGTCGTCCAGCACCGGTTCACGGTGCTCCACGGGAAGACCGTCGGCGACACGGTGACCATCAAGCTCAACACCCCCGAGGAGGCCGATCTCCTGGCGAACGCCGGAGGCGGGCTCGCGGGTGGTCACGGACCCCGGATCACCGCGCGGATCGTCGGCGTCATCCGATCACCTCGTTTCTCCGACGGCGTCGACGGCCCGGCTGTCGTGCTCCCCTCCTCGGGGCTCTACCGCACCTACCGCGACAACCTCATGGGCACCTCGGGCCTGGGCTTCACAATCGCGCTGGCCCGGCTCACCGACGGCGCGGCCGGGGTGCCCCGGCTGCGCGCCCAGATGGCGGCCCTGACCGGACAGCCCATGCAGGTGGACGACCTTAGCGCGACCGACCGCCACTACGACCGGCTCACCTCCTACCAGGCGCTCACCGTGCTCGCCTTCGGCCTGGCCGCGCTGGCCGTGGCCGCCGTGTCGACCGGCCTGCACGTCGCCCGCGTCGTCGAGTCGGCGCAGGCCGACCTGCGGGTGCTGCGGGCGAGCGGGCTGACCCCACGGCAGGAGACGGCCGCCGCCGCGCTCGGCCCGGTCGCCGCCGGACTGGCCGGGAGCGTGCTCGGCGTGGCCGGTGCGGCGGCGGCCTCGTTCTGGACGCCGATCGGCGCCGCCGCCGGCTTCGAACCCGCGCCCGGATTCGACCTCGACGTGCCGGTCCTGGCCGCACCCCTCGTCGCGGTCCCGCTGCTGATCGTGCTGGAGGCCGCGGTGCTCACCTGGGCCCGGCGCACCCCGCGCCCGCCCGCCGTCTCCGGCGTGGCACTGGCGGTCGTCCGGCTGAACCTCCCGGTGCAGGTGGTCATCGGCCTGCGGTACGCGCTGAGCCGCACCGTCTCCGGCGCGGCGGCCGGGATCTTCGGGCTGGTCGCGGCGCTGACCTTCTCGGCCGGGGTGGCCGATGCGTCGGGCGACCCGTCCCGTTTCGGGCAGACCCACCAGGCCATGCTGTTCCACGGTCAGAGCGGTGAGCGGGTGGAGGGGGCGATCGAGAAGGCCGCCCGCGATCCCGGTCTGTCGGGCGTGGTGGACGCCCGCGCCGCGATGGTCTCGGCCGGCGACGTGGTCTTCGTCGCCTACGGCGTCGCTCCGGTGGCCGGCCGGGTGCCGCCCGAGGTGGTGCGGGGGAGGGCGCCGGCGACCGACGGCGAAGTGCTGCTGGCCGTCGGGACCGCCGACCAGCTGGGCGCGGGAGTGGGCGACCAGGTCAGGCTGGCCGGACCCGACGGCGCCGGGGACTTCCGCGTCTCGGCCGTCGGGCTGCTGCCCGTCGGCGTGTCCAACACCTACGACGACGGCGCGATCCTCACCCAGGGCGGCTACGACCGGCTCGCCCGGTCGTTCGACCTCGGCCTCGGCCTGCTCGCCCTCCGGCCCGGGGCCGATCCGGGCGTGGTGCTGCACCGCCTCCAGGAGGTGACGGGCCCGAGGGTGAGCGTGATCCCCGCCGTGTTGCCGCCGCAGTTCGCCGAGGTCCGCGACGTGCGGGTGCTGCCGGTCGTGCTGGCGGGCTGCCTCGGGCTGCTCGCCGTGGCGACGCTCGCCCACGCGGTCGGCGCGGCCGGACGGCGCCGGCGGCACGACGTCGCGGTGCTGCGCGCCCTCGGCATGACGCCGGGGCAGGTGCGATGGATCCCCCGCACCCAGGCCGCCGTGCTCACGGCGACGGGGTTGTCGTTCGGCGTGCCGCTCGGGGTGGCGGCCGGCCGGGCGTTGTGGCGGCTGGTCGCCGAGAGCACCCCGCTCGTGTACGTGCCGCCGACCCCCGTGGAGACCCTCGTGCTCGCGGCGCCCGCCGGACTGGCGGTCGCGGCGGCGCTGGCGGCGCTGCCCGGACGCCGGGCCGCCCGGCTCCACGTGGCGGGCACGTTGCGGGCCGAGTGAACCATTGGGTCTTGACCCCGAACCGGTTAAGCGGCACCCTTCGGATATGTCGGACTTAACACCGACGAAATGATTTCGAAGCGCTTCGACACCTGACCTCCAAGCGCTTCTTCTCCGTCGTAATTCGAAGCGCTTCGATCGAGGACGTGTCCATGAGCGAACCCTTCCGCGACCCCGCGCGCCCGGTCGCCGAACGCGTCGCCGACCTGCTCAACCGGCTCAGCGTCGACGAGAAGATCGGCCTGCTGCACCAGTACCAGGCCCCCGTCGACCGGCTCGGCCTGGAGCCGTTCCGCACCGGCACTGAGGCCCTGCACGGCCTGGCCTGGCTCGGCCCCGCGACGGTGTTCCCGCAGGCCGTGGGCCTGGCCAGCACGTGGAACCCCGAGCTGGTCCGCAGGGTCGGCGCGGCCACCGCCGACGAGGTGATCGCCTTCCACCGCAAAGACCGGTCGGGCGCCGGCCGCAACGTGTGGGCGCCGGTCGTGAACCCCTTACGCGACCCGCGCTGGGGCCGCAACGAAGAGGGCTACAGCGAGGACCCGTGGCTGACCGGCGTGCTGGGCACCGCCTACGCCTCAGGACTCAAGGGCGACGGCCGGGTCATGAAGACCGCGCCGACGCTGAAGCACTTCCTCGCGTACAACAACGAGACCGACCGCTGTTCGACCAGCAGCAACCTCCCGCCGCGCGTGCTGCACGAATACGAGCTGCGCGCCTTCCGCGCCCCCGTGGAGGCGGGCGCGGCGGTGGCCGTGATGCCCAGCTACAACCTGGTGAACGGCCGCCCCGCCCACCTGTCGCCGCTGATCAACGACGTGCTGCGCACGTGGGCCCGCGACGACCTGCTGGTGGTCAGCGACGCCTACGCCCCGGCGAACCTGTTCGGCGTCCAGGGCTACCACGACGACGCGCCCGCGGCCTACGCCCACGCCATCAAGGCGGGCCTCGACAGCTTCACCCAGGACGACGCCGATTCGGCCGCGACGCTGGGCCACATCCGGGAGGCGCTGCGGCGCGGCCTGATCGACGAGGCCGACGTCGACACCGCCGTCCGGCACACCCTGTCGATCCGGGTCCGGCTGGGCGAGTTCGACCCGGTCGAGCCGTTCCTGGAGATCACCGAGGCGGTGGTGAACCGGCCCGAGCACCAGAAGCTGGCCCGCGAGGCCGCCACCGAGTCGATGACGCTGCTCAAGAACGACGGGCTGCTGCCGCTGACGTCCACGAAGATCGCCGTGGTCGGCCCGCTGGCCGACGTGCTGCTCGAAGACTGGTACAGCGGCACCCTGCCCTACCAGGTCACCGCCCGCGCGGGCCTGGCCGCACGGGCCGAGACCGTGTGGTGCGAGGGCGTCGACCGCATCGTGCTGCGCGCCGAGGAGGGCTACGTCTCGGCCAGCGCCGAGACCACCGGCGGGCCGCTGACCACCGGGCCGTCGGCCGAGTTCGACCTGTTCGACTGGGGCGGCGGCGCGGTCGCGCTGCGCAGCGTGCCCAACGGCCGGCACGTCGGCGTCGACGACGACGGCGTGCTCGTCAACGACCAGCCGGGGCCGAGCGGCTGGGAGGTCCGGCAGACGTTCCGGATGGAGGACCGCTTCAGGGGCGTGGTCCTCCGCCACATCTCCACCGGACGCTACGTCGGGATACGCGAGGGCGTTCTCGGACTCGCCGACGACCCCGAGAACGCCGCCGTCTTCGTCGTGGAGACGGTCGAGAGCGGCGCGGGCCGGGCCGCCCGGCTCGCCGCCGAGGCCGACGTGGCCGTCGTCGTGCTCGGCGACCACCCGCTGGTCAACGGCCGCGAGACCGAGGACCGCGCCGACCTCGCCCTGCCGCCGCTCCAGGAAGACCTGCTCAGGGCCGTGCACGCGGCCAACCCGCGCACCGTGCTGGTCGTCTCCAGCGGCTACCCGTTCGCGCTGAACTGGGCCCAGGAACACGTCCCGGCGATCATGTGGTCGTCGCACGGCGGCCAGGAGTACGGCCACGCCCTGGCCGACGTGCTCTTCGGCGACGCCGACCCGGGCGGCCGGCTCACCCAGACGTGGTACCGGTCGGCGTGCGAGCTGCCCGACCTGCTCGACTACGACATCATCGCCACCGACGCCACCTACCTCTACTTCCGGGGCAGCCCCCTCTACCCGTTCGGCCACGGCCTGAGCTACACCACGTTCGGCTACGCCGACCTGACCGCCGTGCCGGGGGAGGAGTCGCTGCGCCTGGAGGCGACCGTGACCAACACCGGCGACCGCGCGGGCGTCGAGGTCGTGCAGTTCTACACCCACCAGTGCCGCTCCCGGGTCAAGCAGCCGGTGCGGTCGCTGCGCGGGTTCGCGAAGGTCCGGCTCGCGCCCGGCGAGTCGCGCCGGGTCGGCGTCACCGTGCCGCTGCGCGACCTCGCCTTCTGGGACGTCACCCGCGACCGCTTCGTCGTCGAGGCGGCCCCCTGCAAGGCCCAGGTGGGCCCGTCGAGCGGCACGATCCGGTTGTGCGCGCGGTTCGACCTGCCGGGGGAGACCGTCCCGCCGCGCGACCCGGCGCGGCTCGACGCCGCCGCCTGCGACGAGTACGACGGCATGACCCTGTGCGAGGCCGCCCGCGACCGGGGCGACGCGGTCAGGTCGGCCGAGCCGGGGGCCTGGGTGCGGTTCCGCGACGTGGCCTTCGCGGGGGAGACGACGGCCGTCGTCACCGCCGCCGGAGACGAGGGCGGCGTGGTCACCCTCCGGCTCGGCGACCCCCTCGGCGAGGTCGCCGCCACCCTCGCGGTGCCGCGTACGGCCTCCCGTTTCGACGCGGTCGAGACCCGGGCGCACCTTTCGCCGGTGACCGGAGTACGCGATGTTTATCTGGTGTGCGAGAACGAGGGA
The DNA here is from genome assembly GCF_001570525.1 of Herbidospora sakaeratensis. GTDB lineage: Bacteria > Actinomycetota > Actinomycetes > Streptosporangiales > Streptosporangiaceae > Herbidospora > Herbidospora sakaeratensis. The sequence continues at coordinate 727,183 of NZ_BBXC01000008.1, read as the reverse complement.
GTGACCGTGACCACGCTGAGGTTCCACGCGTGAGGACGGTGACGATCGCCGACGTCGCCCGGCACGCCGGGGTGGCCGTCTCCACGGTGTCGTACGTGCTGAGCGGCAAGCGGGCCATCTCGGCCACGACCCGGCAGCGGGTGCTCGACAGCGTCCGGGTGCTCGGTTACCACCCGAACGCGGGCGCCCGCGCCCTGGCCAGCAAACGCGCCAACGTGATCGCCCTGGTGCTGCCGCTGCGGGCCGGGATGAACCTGCCGGTGCTGATGCAGTTCGCCACCTCGGTGGTCGCCACCGCCCGCCAGTACGATCACGACGTCCTGCTGATGACCGCCGACGAGGGCCCCGACGGCATCCGCCGGGTGGCGGCCAGCGCCATGGTCGACGGCCTGCTGCTGATGGACGTCGAGGTCCGCGACACCCGGGTCCCGCTGCTGCGCGACCTGGCCGAACCGAGTGTGCTCATCGGGTTCCCCGCCGACGCCGAGGGCCTGACCTGCGTCGACCTCGACTTCAACCAGGCGGGCGCCCTCTGCGCCGCCCACCTGGCCGGGCGCGGCCACCGCGAGATCGCCCTCCTGGGCGCGCCCGAGGTGGTCTACGAACGCGGCACGGGTTTCGCCGAACGGACCAGGGCAGGGTTCCTGGCGGAGGCGACCGGCCGCGGGCTCCACGCGGTCGCGGTGCCGTGCGAGGAGACCTACGACGAGGTCGCCTCGGCGGTGAAGCTGCTGTTCGACGCCCACCCGGGGCTGACCGGGCTGGTCGTGCACAACGAAGCGGCCGTCGGCCACGTGCTGGGGGCGCTGCGCGCCCTGGGCCGGGCCGTACCGGAGGACGTGTCGGTCGTCGCGATCTGCCCCGACGACATCGCCGAGCGGGCCCGGCTCACCTCGGTCCTCATCCCGGCCGAGGAGCTCGGCCGGGAGGCGGTCCGGTTGCTGATGGCCAAGCTCGACGGGCTGCCGGCGGGGTCGATCCTGCTGGAACCACGTCTCACGATCAGGGAGAGCACACGTTGATCACGTTTCCGGAGGGCTTCCGCTGGGGTGCGGCCACCGCGTCGTACCAGATCGAGGGAGCCGTCACCGAAGACGGCCGAGGACCTTCCATCTGGGACGTCTTCTCGCACACCCCCGGGAAGACCGCCGACGGCCACACGGGCGACGTCGCCTGCGACCACTACCACCGTTATCCCGAAGACGTCGCGATCATGGCGGACCTCGGCCTGAAGGCCTACCGCTTCTCGATCGCGTGGCCGCGCATCCAGCCCACCGGGAGCGGCGACCCCAACCCGGCGGGCCTCGACTTCTACGACCGCCTCGTCGACGCCCTGCTCACCCACGACATCGAGCCGGTGGCCACCCTCTACCACTGGGACCTGCCGGCCACCCTCGACTGGCGCGACCCGGCCACGCCCGAGCGTTTCGCCGAGTACACCGCGATCATGCACGCCCGGCTCGGCGACCGCGTCCAGACCTGGACCACCCTGAACGAGCCGTGGGTGTCCGCCTTCGTCGGCCACGCCTCGGGCCGCCACGCGCCCGGCGTCACCGACCCGGCCGCCGCCTTCACCGCCGCCCACCACCTGCTCACGGCCCACATGCTGGGCGTGCGCGCCCTGCGCGCGGGCGGCGCGCAGGAGGTGAGCCTGACGCTCAACCTGACCCCGATGGTCGGCGACCCCGACGTCACGACGCTGCCCGACGGCCTGGCCAACCGCCTGTTCCTCGACCCGGCGCTGAAGGACGGCCGCTACCCCGACGACGTGGCCGCCCACATCGCCAAGTTCACCGACCTGGGCGACCTGCCCTACGAGCCCATCGACCTGCTGGGCGTGAACTACTACACCGTCGCCCGCCTGGAGGCCGACCCGGCGTCGAAGGGCCACGAGGAGTACCCCGGCTGCGAGGGCATCGCCTGGCTCCCGCCGCGCGGCGCGCCGACCGAGATGAACTGGGAGGTGATCCCGCAGGGCCTCGAAGACCTGCTGGTCCGCCTGTCGACGGACTACCCGGGCGTGCCGCTGATGATCACCGAGAACGGCGCCGCCTACCCCGACTCCGTCGACGACCAGGACCGGATCGCCTTCCTCGACGGCCACTTCCGCGCCGCCGCCAGAGCCGTCGAGCGCGGCGCCGACCTGCGCGGCTACCTGGTCTGGTCGCTGCTGGACAACTTCGAGTGGGCCCGCGGCTACCACAAGCGCTTCGGCCTGGTCAGGGTCGACTACGACACCCTGGAGCGCACCCCGCGGTCCAGCGCTCACTGGTACCGCGAGGTGATCGCCCGCAACGGCCTCCTCTAGCTGAACGACACCGACGTCAGACTGCAACTGGTGACCCACGGGCCGGGGTTGACCGGCTGGGCCGAGCAGCCCCAGGCCGCCACGACGTTCGTCGTGCCGGCGGGGATGGAGAAGCCGCTCCACGATCCGGTGAAGTCGCCGTAGGGGTAGTGGCCGCTGCTGCACAGGGCGGTGACCCCGGCCGAGGTGGCGCCGGCCGGGAGCGGGTGGGTGAACGAGAAGGCCTTCGTGGCGGGCACCGCGACCAGGCCGGGCGCCGACGTGGCCGGTGAGGTGGAGAGGTTCACCGCCGAGGGATACCAGTCGCGGGTGTCCCCGTAGTTGTTGGAGCTGGTGCAGTCCACCGTCCCCTGCATGGTGACGGTGGACGCGGCGGCGGGTTGCGCCAGGCCCACGAGGGCCAGCGCGCCGGTGGTGGCCAGCACGGATCCGAGCGTCGTCACTCGGCGAGCCAGTGTCGCGGCAGCTTTCACCGTTTCTCCTCAGCTTGGGACATCGGGCCACCGCGAATGCAGCCATTTGTCGCCTGCCGAGGTCAACGACCCGGTGGTTCCGGCGGGCCGGTAATGCGGCCGGGCGAAGCGGGTCCCGGCCTGGTCCGGGGCCACCGGGCGAGGTTGCGGCCGGTCCGGGCCGGGTGAAAGGTTCAGATGACCTCGTCGCGCAGCTCTGGGAACACCTTGGAGACCTTGCCCAGGAGGTAGTCGCCGTAGGCGCCGGTGAACGCCCGCAGGTCCTGGCCGTCCCAGCGCCGGAAGCCCTTGGCGGTTGGCGGCAGCGGCGGCAGCTCGCTGTCCCAGCCCGGGTCGAAGAAGAACGGGAAGGACAACCGGTCGCGGCCGGTCGCGTTGAACACGCGGTGGGGCGTCGAGCGGTAGTGGCCGCCGGTGAGCCGGTCGAGCATGTCGCCGATGTTGCACACGAAGGTCCCGGCGATCGGCGGCGCGTCCACCCAGCCCGCCGAGGTGCGCACCTGCAGCCCGGCGTTGGCGTCCTGGAGCAGCAGCGTGAGCAGCCCGTAGTCGGTGTGCTCGCCGACGCCCCACGAGTCGTCGACGCCGGGCGGATAGTGGAAGATCCGGAACAACACGGTCGGGTCGGCCGTCGACCCCGCCGAGAAGTGGTCGCGGGGCAGCCCGAGGCTGAGGGCCACGCCGCTCAGCACCGCCTGCGCCGCCCGCTCGACCTCGCCGAGGTAACGCAGCACCACGCCGCGCATCTCGGGGATCTCCTCGGGGAACAGGTTGCGTCCGTGCAGCGGCCGCCCGTCGGGCTCCCGCTCGGCCCCGAAGTAGAGGCCCTCCTTGAGGTCGGGCCGCCCCGAGGTCAGCTCGCCGCCGACCGGGAAGAAGCCCCGCCAGGCCCGGCCGCCGCGCGACATGGCGATCTGGAGCTTGGTCTCCTCGGGCAGCGCGAAGAACCGCCGCGCGCAGTCGTCGAGCTCCTCGATCAGATCGGCGGAGACGCCGTGCCCCGTGACGTAGAAGAAGCCGCTGTCGACACAGGCCGCCTCGATCTCGGCGGCCACCCCGTCGGCGGGCCCGCCGTCGAGCAGCGGGCGCACGTCGATCACCGGAAGCGTCATATTTCCTTCTTCTCCGTTACGGCTCCGCCTACCCCGGCGCCGACCGCCGCCCTCCGCACGCGCCGCATCCGGCGCCGAGCGGCCGCGTGCGCCGCGCTCGGCGACGGCCTATTCGGTCTTGCCGCTCCGGCGGCCGGCGACCAGCGTGTCGCCCGGTTCGCCGCCGGTCGCCGGCTCGCTCCGGCTCTCGGTCGTGGTGTCGCGGCGCGGCTTGCGCGGCGCGGGCTTCGGCTTGGCGTGCGGCGCGGTCGGCTCGTCGGGCTGGTTCGGGAAGGTGACCGGGCCCTTGTGCGCGTCGGTGCGCTCCGAATCCGGCGACGGCTTCGACTGCGCCGGCGCATCGGGCGTCGGTTCGCTCCGCTTGGGTTCACGCAGCGCGTTGATGACCGTGTCGGCCTCCATGTCGGCCGCGATCTCGTCGGCCGCCTCGGCGTCGCGGCGCTTGATGACGACCATGTGGTCGACCGAGAGCCGTCCGCCGCCGTTCACCGACAGCAGCACCGACGCGGCGCCCAGCGCCACGACGAGCTGCACGCTGCCGCCCGTCAGGGGCAGGCCGGTGTCGCCGGCGGCCAGGATGAACACCGCGAGTGCCTCGGCGAACAGCAGCACGCCGACGATCTTCACGGCCAGCCCGGCGATGAGAAGAGTGCCGCCCAGCAGCTCGATGAGCATGGTGGAGGCCGCCCAGAACGACGGGATGGGCGCGTCGAGCTGGAGGAACTGTGTCTCGGTGGCGTCCAGGCCGGCCCGCAGCTTGGCCCAGCCGTTGGCGAAGAAGATCCCGCCGACGCCTATACGGGCCGCGAGCGTGGCGAGGTCGATGAAGGTTTTCTTCACGGGACTCATTCTGGGGGGTTATGGGATGGCTTTACGAGGCAATTGCCCCAGAACCAACCCGCATATGTCAGACGGAGACACGTTCCTTCTCGGCCCGGCGTTCCCGTCCCCGCACCAGAACCGCGACCACGAACGCGTTGGCCAGCAGCAACACGACGCTCACCCCGACGGCGGCGTGCAGCCCCGACACGAACGCCGATCGGGCCACTTGGAGCAGGGCCGCCCCCGCCGCGCCGCCGACCTCCGCGGCCACGTGGGCGGCCGCCGCGAGCGACCCCCGGGCTTCGGCGAGCAGTTCCCCGGGCACTCCGGCGACGGCGGCGAGCCGGGGGGCGTACACGATGGTGGTGACCGTCCCCAGGACGGCGATGCCGAGGCCCGCGCCCAGTTCGTAGGCGGTCTCCTCGATGGCGGCCGCGCCGCCGGCGCGCGACTCGGGCGCGGCCGACATGATGGCGTCGGAGGCGGCCAGCAGGGCGACCTCGATGCCGAACCCGATGCCGACGAAGCAGAGCGTCAGCGTGAGCGGGTGGTCTTCGACGCCCCAGCCGAGGGTGGGCGTGAGCGCGAGCGCCGTCAGCGCGAGCCCGCCGCTCATGGTGGCCCGCAGCCCGATCCGCTGCAGCACGTGGGCCGCCGCCAGGCCGCCGCAGATCGCCGCCACCATCAGCGGCAACATCCGCAGCGCCGCGTCGAGCGGCCGCAGCCCGAGCACGAGCTGCAGGTACTGCGCGAGCAGCAGCTCCAGCCCGACGAGCGCGAACACCGCGAACAACACGCACGCCACGCCGGTCGCGAACCCCCGGTTGGCGAACAGCCCGAGGTCGAGCAGCGGCGCGGCCAGCGCCCGCTGACGGGCCACGAACCAGGCCAGCACCGCCACCCCGCCCAGCAGGATCAGCACCGCCACGCCCCGGCCGACCGTGTGCCCGTAGCCGGCCTCCTTGAGCCCGAAGGCGACGGCGAGCACGCCGACGACCGACAGCAGCGCGCTCGGCCAGTCCCACGAGTGCCCGTGGCGGTGGGAGACGTCGGGGATCAGCCGGGCGGCCAGCGGCAGCGCGACCACCAGCAGCGGCACGTTGATCAGGAACACCGCGCCCCACCAGAAGTGCTCCACGAGCACCCCGCCGAGCACCGGCCCGAGGGCCGCGCCCCCGGCCGCCACCGCGCTCCAGACGCCCAGCGCGACGGCGCGTTCGCGCCGGTCGGTGAAGACCTGCCGGATGATCGAGAGCGTCGCGGGCATGATCATCGCCCCGCCGACGCCCAGGAACGCCCGCGCGGTGATCAGCGCCTCGGGCGTGGCCGCGAACGCCGCCGCCAGCGAGGCGAGGCCGAACACGACGTAGCCGAGCAGCACCAGCCTGCGCCGCCCGAACCGGTCGCCGAGCGTGCCGAACGTGACCAGCAGCGGCGCGACCACCAGCGAGTAGACGTCGATGATCCACAGCAGCTGCACGCCCGTCGGTTCGAGCGCGGCGGTCAGCGCCGGCACGGCGATGTGCAGGACGGTCGCGTCGACGGCGATCAGGAGCAGGCTGAAGCACAGCAGCGCGAGGATCGCCCACCGGTCCGCTCTCGGGTCGGCCCTCGGGAACATGAGGCGCAGCTTAGGTGATCCACCGAAGATCACTCAGGCGGTTGCCAAGACTCGGTCTCCGCCCGAGTGTCCCGGAAATTCCCGTCATAGTGTGATGAGCATGCTGCCCTGGAATGCGGAAATGTCCGGACGCCTCGATCGAGTCACCGTGGTCAGCGGGGTCCTGCGCGACAACCCTCTCGGCGACCCGTACGAACGCCCCCTGTGGGTGTACCTCCCGCCGGGCTACGACGACGGCGCGATCGCGTACCCGACGATCTACGTCCTCCAGGGCTATTCGGGCCAGGTCGTCATGTGGGGCAACCGCCAGCCGTGGCGGCCGACCGTGCCCGAGATGCTCGACCGGCTCTTCGCCGGCGGCGAGGCCCCGCCCGCGATCGTCGTCTACGTCGACGCCTGGACCCGCCTCGGCGGCAGCCAGTTCGTCGACTCCCACGGCCACGGGGCCTACCACTCCTACCTCTGCGACGAGGTCGTCCCCTTCGTCGACGAGCACTACCGCACCCTCGCCGCGCCCGCACACCGCGCGATCACCGGCAAGTCGAGCGGCGGCTACGGCGCGATGATCACCCCGATGCTGCGCCCCGACCTGTTCGGCGCCCTGGCCACCCACGCGGGCGACGCCCTGTTCGAGGTGCTCTACCCGCGCGAATTCGTACCCGCCGCCCGCATCCTGCGCGACGAGTACGACGGCTCCTGGGAGAGGTTCCTCGACCGCTTCCACGCCACCGGCGGACGCTGCCCCGGCAGCCACCTCATCCTCTTCTACGGCAACGCCGCCTCCTACTCCGCCAACCCGGGCGGTTCGGTTGACATCCCCTTCGACCACCTCGGGAGATTGGTTCCCGAAGTGTGGTTGAGGTGGCTGGAATATGACCCGGTCGTGATGGCCGCCAAGCACGCCGAGGAGCTCCGCGGCCTGCACAGCATCTGGATCGACGCCGGACGAAACGACGAATACTTCATCGATATGGGCGCCACCGCCTTCCACGAGGAGGTGAAGAAGGCCGGCGTGCCCGCCGGGAACGTGTTCTTCGAGCTCTTCGAGGGCACCCACGCCAACCTTGAAGACCGCTACGTGATGGCGGTCAAGTGGCTGTCGCCGCGCTTGACTCCGGGCAGACCTCTCTAGAGAGATAGAGGTGTATTGCGGGCCCTAGCCACGCCCCGCCCGGCACCAGATCATTCGGGGGTGGGGAGCGATGCCGAGGATCACCCTTCCCGTGCCCGGCGGGAACCCGCGTCCGAGGTGCCGCCCCCGAGCGACCGCGCCGATCCACGGGCCTGGTGTGGGGTCGCGGCGGCACGATTACGCCGCGACCGGCCCGAAGAGGCGCTGGAGGCCGCTCGTCAGGCGGTGGATCGTGATCCGCACGGCGAGTGGGGGCATCGCCTGGCGAGCCTCGCTCTGGAACGTCTCGGCCGCGACTCCGAGGCGGTCGCGTCGGCCCAGGAGGCCGTCCGGCTCGCGCCGGGCTCCTGGGCCGCGCGACTCCGGCTGGCCGGGGCGCTGCGGCGGCTCCCGTCCGGCTGGAACGACGCCCGGGAGGAGGCCCGCCGCGCCGTCCGCTACGCCCCCGACGAGCCCGGCCCCCACGCCCTGTCCGGCGACCTCGCCCTGATCAGGGGCGACCACGACACCGCCGCCGCGAACTACCGCGCGGCGCTGCGCCGCGACCCCGGCCAGCCGGGGGCCCGCGTCAACCTGGGCCTCACCCTCCTGCGCTGGGACCGGCACCGCGACCACCACGATCCCGCCTGGGACGCCGACCCCCGCGACACCGGCCGCGCCCGCCGCGCCCTGGAGACCTGGTCGCGCCGGATCCGGCTGCTCCTGGCCATCGCCCTGACGGCGGTCTCCGTCGCCGGGCTCGGCTTCGACCTCCACCAGGAGGCCAGAATCGCCGGATGGGCCGTCCTCGCGGCGGTCCCGGTGATCACCTGGCGGCAGGCCGCCAAGGTCGCGGTGTGGCCGTTGGTCCCGGCCATGCTCGGGCGCGACCTGTGGCTGAGTGTCTCGGTGACCGTCGCGGTGATGACGGTGGCCGCCTACGTGATCGGCGTGGCCGGGATGCCCGCCCTGGAGATCACCCTGACCGGCTCCTTCCTCGCCCCGGTGGCCGGGGGAGAGTGGGCCGGCGCGCTCGGCTTCGTGTTGTTCAACGCCCCCGCCCTGCTGATCCTGCGACTCCTGGTCGAAACCTGGCGCGGCCACCCGCTGAAAGCCCTGACCCAGTTCGCGAAGGTCCCCGGCGACCCGATCGCCCGCCGCGACGCCGACGTGACCCTCTGGCTGATCGTCGGCCGCGCCTGGTGGATCACCCTTGCCGCCGCCCTCCCCTGGCCATCCCTCACCGCGATGGCGCCTTTCGAGGAACCCGGCATACTCGCCGCCCCCGCCATATCCGGTGCGGTCGCCGCACCGACTGAGCTGGCGCTGTCGGTTGCGCTGGCCGCACCGGCTGTGTTGTCGGTGTCGGGGGTGTTCGCCGCGCCGGTCGTCTCTTCCGTGGTGGCGGTGGTCGGTGTCGTCGCGGTGCCGGTGCTGGCGGGCTTGGCGGTCTGGCTCGTGGTGGCCCTGCGGAGGGCGGGGGCCGTGCGGGTGTTGCGGGGGGATCGCTGGCTGGTCGTCGCGCTGGTGTTGCTCGGGGTCGCCGTGCTGGCTTCGCTCGGGGCGGCCGTGCTCGGGGTGGCCGGCGGGGGCGCGCCCGAGTCGGTGCGGCGGGTCGGGGGTGGGGGGCGCTCGGCGGGGTGGCTCTCGCGTTCCTCGTCAGGGGGGCGTCGGCCTGGTGGCGGGGCGCGCCGGGGCCGACCCGGGCCTCGCTCGTGCCGCGCGACCACCCGCCCGCCGACCTCGGGCCCTCCTCGGGCCTCACCGACGAGGTGCGCCACGCCGCCACCTTCTCCCGGAGCGTGGTGCTCTCCTATGCCGGGCCGGGCGGGCCGCGTTCGGTCGCGGTCAGCGCGGTCACGTCGGTCAGCCCGTCGGGGGAGATGCGGGTCATCGCCGGAGACGACGCGTGGGAGGCGGTCGAGCGCGATCCCCGGGTGGCGGTCTTCGTCGGCGACCCCCGGTTCTGGGCCGAGGTGCGCGGCGTGGCCATCGCCGACAACGACGTTCTGCGGATCACCCCGCGTGAGGTTCTGGTCCGGGAATATCCCGGCCGCCACCAGGCTCGCACGCGCTAGGTCCACCCATTCGTCTTTCCCGTGCGGTATAACCGGGGGCGGACCGGGGAGGCAGGATGCGGGAGGACGGCCGAGCCCGCCCCACGGGGCGAGTGGCTGCGAGAAACGCTTTCGAGCAGGCGCGACAGCGCTATTTCGCTCTTCCTCCGGTCGCCCGAAGAGCCGTTTTCATCGTGTTACTGGTCGCTTCGGTGGCACTGGCCGCCGGACTCGGCTGGGATATGCTCTATACCTTTTTCGCCACGTTGACGATCCTGGCGTTCACGGTGCTGGCCCTGCATTTCCCCAGAGCAGCGGCGACGATGATCGTGGTCGCGGTGTGGACGCCGGTCTCGACGTTCACGCTTCAGATGGCCAACAGCCAGGCCGTGGGAACCCTCCTGCTCATTCCGATGTGGCTGCTGGGCTTCATCGTGGCGGCCATCGCCCATCTCATCCGCTGGGTGCCCCCGTGGCTGACCACCGCGCTGGCGCTGACCGCCGCGGCGGTCGCCGGCATGCTGCTGCGCCTGGTCAGCGACCCGGCCGCGCTCTACGGCGCCTACGGCGCCGCCTCCGTCGTGCTCGTCTGGCGGTTCGTGCTGGCCCGTCAGGCCAAGGCCCGCCAGGCGCCGCCCGAGGTGCCCGCCCAGCAGCGGGTCCGCGCCGGGGCTCCGCCCCACCCTTATGCCCACGCCGACCACCAGAGCCGCCCGCCGCAGATCACGGTCGAGCAGGCCCTCGCGCAGCTCGAAGGCATGATCGGCCTCGAACCCGTCAAGGAGCAGGTGCGCTCGATAGCGGCCTCCATCGAGGCGGCCCGGCTGCGCCGCGAGGCCGGGCTCACCTCCGACGCGCCGATGCGCCACTTCGTCTTCGTCGGCCCGCCCGGCACCGGCAAGACCAGCGTCGCCCGCAGCCTGGCCTCGATCTTCTACGCCTTCGGCCTGCTCGAGACCCCCTACGTCGTCGAGGCGCAGCGGGCCGACCTGGTCGGCGAGTTCCTCGGCGCGACCGCCATCAAGACCAACGAGCTCATCGACCGCGCCCTCGGCGGGGTGCTGTTCATCGACGAGGCCTACGCGCTCATCAACTCCGGCGACGGGCAGACCGACCGGTTCGGCCACGAGGCCGTGCAGACGCTGCTGAAGCGGGCCGAAGACGACCGCGAGCGGCTCATCATCATCCTGGCCGGATACGAGAAGGAGACGAACGCCTTCCTGGCCTCCAACCCGGGCCTGTCGAGCCGGTTCTCCACCCGCGTCAGGTTCCCCAGCTACCAGCCCTCCGAGCTGCTCGAGATCACCGAGGCGCTCCAGGTCAAGCGCGGCGACCGCCTCGACCCGGCCGCGCGGCCGGTGCTGCTGGGCCTGTTCGACGACGTCCACCGGCGCGGCCTGGTCGACGAACTGGGCAACGCCCGGTTCGCGCGCAGCGTCGTCGAGGCCGCCGCGCAGGCCCGCGACGTGCGGGTGATCAGCGTCGGGGGAGCGCCCCGGGGCGAAGACCTGGTGACGACGACGGCCTCCGACGTCTCCAAGGCGTTCGGCGAGATCACCGCCCGGTTCCGCGGCTACCAGGCGACCCCGACCCTCGAAGACGCGCTGGCCGACCTCGACCGCATGGCCGGGCTCGAACCGGTGAAACGGCAGGTCAGGGCGATCACCGCGCAGCTGCGGGTGGCCCGCATGCGCGAGGAGCAGGGGCTCCCGGTCCAGTCGCAGACCCGCCACTTCGTGTTCGTCGGGCCGCCCGGCACCGGCAAGACCAGCGTGGCGCGCATCATCGGGCGCATCTTCTCCGCGCTCGGGCTGCTGGCCCGGCCCGACGTGGTCGAGGCGTCGCGGCCCGACCTGGTGGGGCAACACCTGGGCGCGACCGCGATCAAGACCAACGAGCTGGTCGACCGCGCCCTCGGCGGGGTGTTGTTCATCGACGAGGCGTATGGGCTGGTCAACTCCGGCTACTCGGGGGGTGACGCGTTCGGGGCGGAAGCCGTACAGACCCTTCTGAAGAGGGCCGAAGACGACCGCGACCGGCTCGTCATCATCCTGGCGGGCTACGAGCGGGAGATGGACGCCCTGCTGAACACCAACCCCGGGCTGGGCAGCCGGTTCAACAGCCGGGTCGTGTTCCCGAGCTACTCGCCGGCGGAGCTCGCCGAGATCGCCGAGATGACCGCCGCCGACGCCGGCGACCGGTTCGACGCCGCCGCCACGCGCGACCTCAACGACGTGTTCGGCTACGTCTGCCAGGAGCGCCTCATCGACGGCCTGGGCAACGGGCGGTTCGCCCGGTCCCTCTACGAGCGGGCGGCCATGCGGCGCGACGTCCGGCTGGCCGCGCAGGGCAGCGCGACCTCGGCCGAGCTGACCACCATCACCGGCGACGACGTGCGGTCGGCGGTCGACGAGCTGTCCTGACCGACACCTGGCACGGGTTTTGCGGCCCCATCGGTGGCGTGATCACATGATGGGGTCCCATGAGGAAACGTGCCGGCCTGCTGGTCCCGGCCCTCGCCATGGTCCTCGCGGCCTGTGGGGGCGGTCAGACCACCGCGACGGGGAGCGGGCCGCAGAAGGGCGGCATGCTCCGGGTCGTCGGCTCCGGCGACGTCGACCACCTCGACCCCTCGTCGTCCTACACGGTGGTCGCCTACAACCTCGGCCGCACCTGGACCCGCCAGCTGGTGACCTATCCGGCCGGGAGCGACATCTCGGTCGCCGGGAAGGTCGTGCCCGACGTCGCCGCCGCGCTGCCGAAGGTGAGCGACGACGGGAAGACGTACACCTTCACGCTCCGGCCCGACGTCATGTGGAACACCAGCCCGCCGCGCCCGGTCGTGGCCGCCGACTTCGAGCGGGGGCTGAAACGGCTGGCCAACCCGGTGCAGCCGTCGGGCGGCATCTCCTATTTCACCCAGACCATCGCGGGTTTCCAGGAATTCTTCACCGCGTTCCAGAAACAGCCGAAGACGGCCGCCGGAATGGCGAAGTTCATGAACGCGACGCGCATCTCCGGCGTTCAGGCGGTGGACGCGACCACGCTGAAGATCCAGCTCACCGCGCCCGCCAGCGACTTCCTCAACATCATGGCCCTCGGTTTCGCCTCGGCGGCCCCGGTCGAATACGAGAAATACGTGCCCGACGGGCCGGACTTCCGGCAGAACACCGTTTCCGCCGGGCCCTACCAGATCACCACCTATTTCGCGGGCCGGCAGATCATGCTGGAGCACAACCCGGTGTGGAAGCAGTCGAGTGATCCGGTACGCCACCGCTGGGTCGACCGCATCCTGGTCACCCTGGGCCAGGACAGCCCCGACGTCGTCCAGCAGCAGCTGGAGGCGGGCGTCGCCGACCTGTCGTGGGACCAGCCGGTGCCCACCTCGGCCATTCCGCGCCTGACCGGCAACCCGGCCTACAAGGTCTACGAGGGCTCGACGCTGAACCCGTTCCTGGCCTTCAACATGCAGAGCCCCAACAACAACCGCGCCCTGGCGAACGTGAAGGTCCGGCAGGCGATCAACTACGTCGTCAACAAGGCGGCCATCGCCCAGATCTACGGCGGCTCGAAGATCAACACCGTGCTCGACGGGGCGATCCCGCCGGGTTCCATCGGGTACGACAGCACGGTCCGCCCCTACGCCACCCCGGGCGGCCGGGGCGACGTGAACCGGTGCAAGGCGCTGCTGGCCGAGGCCGGGGCCGTCAACCTGAACCTGCAGTTCCCCTACCGCACCAACGGCAACCACCCGAAGGTCGCCCAGTCGATCGCCGGCGACCTGACCAAGTGCGGCATCACCACGCAGCTCATCCCGACCGCCCCCGACGACTTCTACGGCCGCTACCTGTCCAGCGTCCAGAAGAGCCGCGAGGGCAAGTGGGACATCGGCGCGCCCGGCTGGATCCCAGACTGGTACGGCAACAACGCCCGCTCGATCGTGGTGCCGCTGTTCGACGGCCGCAACTACACCGAGGGCTCGACGAACTACGGCGCCTACAACGACCCGGCCGTCAACGACCTCATCACCCGGGCGCTGACCGCCCCCGACGCCCGCCAGGCCGAGGGACTGTGGAAGCAGACCAACGCCCGCATCATGGCCGACGCGCCGATCGTGCCGCTGACCTCGCAGAACGTGCCGATCTTCCACTCCGACCGGGTGCGCAACGCCCTCTACACGCCGCTCACCCAGCAGTTCGACTACACGCAGCTCTGGCTGGCCTCATGAGCCTCCTGGAGGTCGCGGACCTGCGCGTGACGTTCTCGACGCCCGACGGCGACCTGCGGGCGGTGCGCGGCGTGTCGTTCGCGGTCGAGGCCGGGCAGACGCTCGGTGTCGTCGGCGAGTCGGGCTCGGGCAAGAGCGTCAGCGTCCAGGCGCTGCTGGGCCTGATCCCCGGCGCGCGGGTCGAGGGCTCGGCCCTGTTCGACGGCGAGCAGTTGATCGGCATGCCGGCCGAGCGGCTGCGCCGGATCAGGGGCGCCCGGATCGGCATGGTCTTCCAGGACCCGCTGTCGAGCCTGCACCCGATGTACTCGGTCGGCAGGCAGATCGCCGAGGCGGTCCTCGTCCACCGCCGGGTCAGCAAGGACCAGGCGTGGACGGTGGCCCGCGAGCGGCTCGAACAGGTCGGCATCCCCGGCGCGCGGGCCCGCGACTACCCGCACCAGTTCTCCGGCGGCATGCGCCAGCGGGTGATGATCGCCATGGCGATGGCGCTCGACCCCGAACTGATCATCGCCGACGAGCCGACCACGGCCCTCGACGCGACCGTCCGCGCCCAGATCCTCGAACTCCTCGGACGGCTCGGCTGCGCCCTGATCGTCATCACCCACGACCTGGGCGTCATCGCCGACATGGCCGACGAGGTGATGGTCATGTACGCCGGCAAGCCGGTGGAGAAGGCCGGCCGCCGCGCGCTGTTCCACGACCCGCGCCACCCGTACACGAGGGGCCTGCTCAACTCGTTGCCGCAGGGCAAGGAGCGCCTGAAGCCCATCGAGGGCCGCCCCCCGAGCCTGCTCAGCCCGCCGACGGGCTGCTCCTTCCACCCCCGCTGTCCCGTGCGGATCCCGCGCTGCCCGATCGAGGAGCCGCCGATGCTGGGGCCCGACGACCACCCCGACGCCTGCTGGCTGGAGGAGGGCCGGTGAGCCTCCTCGACGTCTCCGACGTGCGCAAGTACTTCCCGATCAAGTCGGGCATCTTCTTCCGGCGCGAGGTCGGCCGCGTGCACGCCGTCGACGGCGTGAGCCTGTCGGTCGAGGCGGGGGAGACGCTCGGCGTGGTGGGGGAGTCGGGCTGCGGCAAGTCGACCCTGGCCCGCTGCATGACCGGCCTGTACGACGTGACCTCCGGGACCATCACCTTCGACGGCGACATGCGGCGCGACGTGCAGATGGTCTTCCAGGACCCGTACGGGTCGCTGAACCCCCGCCGCCGCATCGGTTCGATCATCGCCGACCCGCTGGTCATCCACCGCGAGGGCACTCCCGCGTCCAGGCGCGAACGCGTGCGTGAGCTGATGGCGCTCGTGGGCCTCAACCCCGAGCACTACAACCGGTTCCCCGCCGAGTTCTCCGGCGGCCAGCGGCAACGGGTGGGCATCGCGCGGGCGCTGGCCCTCAACCCCCGCCTGGTCGTCTGCGACGAGCCCGTCTCGGCCCTGGACGTCTCCATCCAGGCCCAGGTCGTCAACCTGCTCAAGGACCTGCAGACCGAACTCGGCCTGACCTACGTCTTCATCGCCCACGACCTCTCGGTCGTCCGCTACGTGAGCGACCGCGTGGCCGTCATGTACCTGGGCAAGATCGTCGAGATCGCCCCGGGCGAGGAACTCTACGAACGCCCCCGCCACCCGTACACCGCGGCGTTGTTGTCGGCCGCCTCGGTCGCCGACCCGGACAGGCAGCGGGAGCGGGTGGTGCTGCGCGGCGACGTGCCGTCACCGATCTCACCGCCGACGGGCTGCCGCTTCCACCCGCGCTGCCCGAAGGCGCAGGAACGCTGCGTGGTCGAGGAGCCGCTCCTCCTGGGAGACGGCCACAAGTGGGCCTGCCACTTCCCACTGGAACCGGGCGAACGCCTCCAGAGCCGGGAGCCGGGCCAGTGAACGGTTGTCCACAACGCGTGGTCGCCTGGGCCGATTCCGTCGGTCGCGCAGGCGACGCTGGGCCCGCCCCGGGTGGGTGGGCGGTCCACGGTCGCGAACGTCTGCAGAACCGAGGGGCGGGTCGATGAGCCGCACCTGTCGTCCGCCTTACGCGCACCACGTCTGTCCACGGTGCGGGCAACGCGAGACTCGCCCGGACGGCCCGTCGCGGGCGTCCGTAGGCGGTTTTCCACAGCGGGCGGTCGCCCGGACCGATTCCGTCGGCCACGTCGGCGACGCTGGGTCGGCCCCGGGTGGGTGGGGGGTCTCCCGTCGCACCAGCGGCGCAGGTCGCGGAATTTCGGCAGCTGAGGTCGGGTGGCCGGTGGCTCGGCCGGGGTTCGAGGGGAGGGCCGGGTGAGTCTCACCGATGCCGCGTTCGAGGCGGAGCCCGTCCAGGTCGAGGTCGTCCACGGCAAGGGGCCCTGGCGGCTGGCCTGGGAGCGGTTGCGGCGCGACAAGGCCGCGGTCGCGTCGATGGTCGTGATCGTGCTGGTCGCGTTGCTGGCGTTGTTCGCGCCGCTGTTCGCGCTGATCACCGGGCACGATCCGCTGACGCAGTATCCCTCGACCGCGTTGACGCCCGAAGGACTGCCCGTCGGGCCGGGCGCCGACTTCTGGCTCGGGGCCGACAGTCTCGGGCGGGATCTGTTCGTCCGGCTCGCCTACGGGGCGCGGATCTCGTTGCTCGTGGGCCTGAGCGCCACGATCCTCGCCACGGTGTTCGGGGTCGTCGTCGGGCTGCTCGCCGGGTTCTACGGCGGGTGGGTCGACGGGGTGCTCGCGCGGGTGCTCGACGTCGTGCTGAGTTTCCCGTATCTGCTGGTGGCGATCGTGCTGGTCGCGGCCGTGGGGGCGTCGGTGCCGCTGACGATCTTCGTCATCGCGTTCTTCTCGTTCGCCGCCATGGCCCGGGTGGTCAGAGGGCAGACGATCGGGTTCCGCGAGCGGGAGTTCACCGAGGCCGTCAGGTCGCTCGGCGCGTCGCCGTTGCGGATCATGGTGATCGACGTGCTGCCGAACCTGGTCGCGCCGGTCACCGTGCTCGCCTCGTTGCTCATCCCGACCTCGATCGTGTTCGAGGCCACGCTCAGCTTCCTGGGGCTCGGGGTCGACCCCCGCACCCCGAGCTGGGGAGCCATCCTGGCCGACTCGACCGACTTCTACCGCGTCGCCCCGGGGCTGCTGATCTTCCCGGCCGTGCTGCTGCTGCTCACCACGCTCGCGTTCAACCTCCTCGGAGACGGCATCCGCGACGCGCTCGACCCCAGGAGGTGACCTGTGTGGCGCTTTCTCATCCGGCGGATCGTCTTCGGGATCGTGGTGTTGTGGCTGGTGGCCACCACGGTGTTCCTGCTGTTCTTCGCCGGTCCGGCCGACAACGTGGCGCGGCGGCTGGCCGGGCCGCGCGCGCCCATCGAGGTCGTCGAGCAGATCAAGGACACCCTCGGGCTCGACCGGCCGCTCTACGAGCAGTACTTCGGCTTCCTCGGCAACCTGCTGCGCGGTGACCTCGGCACCTCGTTCATCAGCCAGACGCCGGTCTCCACGCTGATCCTGCAGAGCCTTCCCGGCACGTTGTGGCTGGTCTTCGGCGCGGCCGTGTTGTGGATGATCATGGGGGTGGGCGGGGGAGTGGTCTCGGCGACCAAACCGCGCAGCCTGCGCGACCGCACGCTGACCGTGCTGGTGCTGGCCGGGATCTCGTTGCCGACGTTCGTGCTCGGCATCCTGATGATCTATCTCGCCCTGTCGGTGTTCCCCGGGTCGGGGCTGCAGCCCGGCCCCTACATCTCCCCGTTCATCGACGTGGGGGCGTTCCTGTCGACCATGGTCATGCCGTGGATCTGCCTGGCCGTGGTCCAGGCGGCGGTCTACGTACGGCTGACCCGGGGCTCGATGCTCGACACGATGGGCGAGGACTTCATCCGTACCGCGAGAGCCAAGGGCGTGCCCGAGCGGTCGGTCACCTACCGGCACGGCCTGCGGGCCGCCCTGACGCCGGTGATCACCCAGTTCGGCGTTGATGTCGGGACCCTCCTCGGCGGCGTGGTCGTCACCGAATCGGTCTTCGGCCTGCAGGGAATCGGGCAGCTCATGATCCGGTCGGTGCGCGACGGCGACCTGCCCGTCATCATCGGCGCGGCCATCATGGCCGCCGCGTTCATCGTGATCGCCAACATTCTCGTCGACGTGGCGTATTCGTTCCTCGATCCACGCGTTCGGCTCGCCTGATTTGATCACGCTCTGCCACTACTCTGTGACGCGAGGTGGTGGAGGGAATCATGGTGCGACTGGTGAACTACACGGCGTTGATCGTCGTCGCCTCCAGCCTGGCGTGGCTGCTGGCCGCCGTGACCCTCGATCCGCGGGCCAACTACGCCGGCCGCACCCCCGCGCCGCCGGTCGCCGTGGTCGACGCCGCCCTGTCCGAGGTCAACCTCAACGACCACGACCCGCTGCTCGACCGCTACCTCACCTGGATCTCCGGCGTGGCGCGCGGCGACTTCGGCCGCACCTGGGACGGCCTCAGCGTCGGAGCCGACCTGGCCGACCGCGCCGGGGTGACGCTCCGGCTGGTCACGGCCGGGCTGGCGGTCGGCGCGCTGCTCGGCCTGACGGTGGGCACGCTCGCCGCCGTCCACCACCGCCGCTGGTTCGACCGGGTGTCGGGCGCGGTGGTGTTCCTGCTGCTGGCGGTGCCGGCGGTGGTGCTGGCCAACGTGCTGATCCTGGGCGCGATCCGGTTCAACGACGCGACCGGCGCCCGGTTCCTGATGGTCAGCGGCGAGGGCGCCGGCGGCGCGCTCGACCGGCTCCGGCATCTGGTCCTGCCCGCGCTCACCCTCGCCCTGCCGCTCGCGGCGGTCTTCAGCCGCTACCAGCGCAACGCGATGCTCGACGTGCTCGACGCCGACTACGTCCGCACCGCCCGCGCCAAGGGCCTGCCCCGGCGCACGGTCATCGTCCGGCACGCCCTGCGGACCGCGCTGATCCCCACGACCACCTACCTGACCTTCACCTTCGGCGCGCTGCTGGTCGGCTCGACGGTGACCGAGACGGTCTTCGGCCGCCCCGGCCTCGGGCAGCGCCTCATCACCGCGATCCAGACCAGCGACGTCAACACCGTCGCCGGGATCACCGCCGTGGCCGCCGTTGCGCTGCTGCTGTCGGCCGTCGCGGCCGACGTGCTCCAGCGGGTGCTCAACCCCGGGAGGGCCCGATGAGCGCGAGTCTCTGGGGCAGATTCACAACGCGAGCCACGACCGGCCTTCGGCCGTCCGCGTCTCGCTTCCCCGGCATTTCGACATCGGTCGGCACGCCGCCCGCGGCCCGGCCGCGCATGTTCTCGGCCACCGGCATCGCCGGGCTCGCGCTGCTCAGCTTCCTCGCCGCGCTCGCCGTCCTCGGCCCGATCCTGGTGCCCTGGACGGCCGCCGACCGCGACTTCGAGGCGTTCCTCCAGCCGCCTACGGCGAACCACCCGTTCGGTACGACCGCCTCCGGCGGCGACCTGCTCGTCCTGACCCTGCTGGGGTTGCGCAAGTCGCTGCTCATCGGGTTCGTGGTGGCCGTCGCGGCGACGACCGTGGCGGCGCTCGTGGGGGCGTTCGCCGGCTACTTCCTCGGCTGGGTCGACCGCACCCTGATGTGGGTCACCGACCTGCTGCTCGTCATCCCGGCGTTCCTCGTCGTGGCCGTCGTCTCGTCGGGGCACGACGACTGGATCGCGTTGGTCGTGCTGCTGACGGCGTTCATGTGGATGGTGACGGCCAAGGCGGTGCGCGGCGCGACGATCGTGATGCGCGACCGCGACTACGTGAAGGCGGCCCGGTTCATGGGCGTGCCGTCCCATCGCATCGTGCTGCGCCACGTCGTGCCGAACCTCGCGTCGTTGCTGGTCGCCGACGCCACCGTGAACGTCGGCGCGGCGATCCTGGCCGAGACGTCGTTGTCCTACTTCGGCTTCGGGGTGACGCCGCCCGACGTGTCGCTCGGCTCGCTGATCGCCGACGGCGCGCCGACCGCCCTCTACGCCCCCTGGACCTTCTGGTGGGCGGCCGGGCTGCTCATCGCCCTGATCGTCGCGGTCAACCTGGTCGGCGACGACCTGCGCGACCGGTTCGACCCGGCCCTGCGAGCGTGCGCGTGATCGACATCACCGACCTGTCCATATCCTTCGGGGCCACGCCCGCCGTGCGCGACCTGAGCTTCTCCGTCGCCCGGGGCGAGGTCCTCGGGCTCATCGGCGAGTCGGGCTCCGGGAAGTCGGCCACCGCGCTGGCCGTCATGGGGCTGCTGCCGCGCACCGCGTCCACGACCGGGTCGATCCGGCTGAACGGCGAGGAGCTCACCACGGCAGGGGAGAAGCGGCTGACCGCGCTGCGCGGGCGGGCCATGGCCATCGTGTTCCAGGATCCGCTCCAGGCGTTCACCCCCGTCCACCGCGTGGGGGCGCAGATCGCCGAGGCGATCAGGGCCCACCGGCGGGTGCCCCGGAAGGCCGCCGCGCGGCGGGCGGTCGAGCTGCTCGACCTGGTCGGCATCCGCGACCCCCACCAGCGGGCCCGGTCCTATCCCCACGAGTTCTCCGGCGGCATGCGGCAGCGCGCGCTCATCGCGATGGCCATCGCCAACGACCCCGACCTGCTCATCGCCGACGAGCCGACGACCGCCCTCGACGTGACCGTGCAGGCCCACGTCCTCGACGTGCTGAAGACCGCGCAGCGCGAGACCGGCGCGGCGCTGCTGCTCATCACCCACGACCTGTCGGTGGTCGCCAGGGCCGCCGACCGCGTGCACGTGCTGCGGGGCGGCCTGACCGTCGAGACCGGGACCGTCGAGGAGGTGCTGCGGGCGCCGAGAGAGGCGTACACGAAGACGTTGATCGCGGCGATGGAGGCCGACGACCGGCCCGCGGCCGCGCGGCCGGTGCGGACCGTCCTCGACGTTCGCGACCTGGTCCGTCACCACCCCGGGGTGAAGGCGGTCGACGGGGTCAGCTTCGACCTGCGCTCGGGCGAGACCCTCGGGCTCGTCGGCGAGTCGGGGTCGGGCAAGACCACCCTCCTCATGGAGATCATGGCGCTGGCCCGGCCGCAGCAGGGCAGCGTCACCGTGCTCGGCCGCGACACCGCCCGCCTGTCGCGGCGCGACCGCCGGCGGGTCCGGCGCGACCTGCAGATCGTCTTCCAGGATCCGTCGGCCTCGCTCGACCCGCGCATGACCGTCGGCGCGATCGTCGCCGAGCCGCTCATCACCCACGGCCGCTCACCGGGGCGGGTGCCCGAGCTGCTGGCGCAGGTGGGCCTGCCCGTCGCCTACGCCGCGCGCCACCCCGTCCACCTCTCGGGCGGCCAGCGCCAGCGGGTGGCCATCGCCCGCGCCATCGCGCTCGACCCCGCCGTGCTGGTGCTCGACGAACCCGTCTCGGCCCTCGACCCGACCATCCGCGCCGAGATCATCGCCCTGCTGGAGAGCCTGCGCGCCGAACGCGGCCTGTCGTACCTGTTCGTCGCCCACGACCTGCCGCTGATCAGGCGCATCGCCGACCGCGTCGCCGTCATGTACCGGGGCCGGATCGCCGAGATCGGCCCGGCCCGCCAGATCTTCACCGCCCCCGGCCATCCCTACACCAAGGCGCTGCTGCG
The DNA here is from genome assembly GCF_001570525.1 of Herbidospora sakaeratensis. Taxonomy (GTDB): domain Bacteria; phylum Actinomycetota; class Actinomycetes; order Streptosporangiales; family Streptosporangiaceae; genus Herbidospora; species Herbidospora sakaeratensis. The sequence goes on along the minus strand of NZ_BBXC01000008.1, from coordinate 705,876 downwards.
CGCCGCCGCCCTGCGCGACGACGACCCGCCGATCGCCACCGGCTGCCGTTTCCGTCCCCGCTGTCCCCTGTACGCCGAGCTCCCCGCCGCCCCGAGATCCCGCTGCGTCACCGAGGAACCCGAGATCAGCGGCGACTCGGGAGCCGCCTGCCACCACCATCCAGGAGAAGCACCGTGAAACGCGCATGCGCCCTGCTACTGGCCCTGACGACCGCCGCCTGCGCGGCCCAGCCGGGAGCGCCCGGCGAGCAGGCCGCCCCGGTCACCGCGGCCGACCTCAACCTGACCGCGCGCGAGAAGATCAAGACCGGCGGCACGCTCCGCTGGGGCCTGACCGAATATCCGGCCCAGTGGAACCAGAACCACATCGACGGCAACCACACCAACGTCAAGACCGTCATGGACGCCCTCATGCCCCGCCCCTTCCGCGCCGACGAACACGGGGTGCCCGCGCTCGACCCCGACTACGTGGCCGCGGCCGACGTGACGGCGACCTCGCCGAAGCAGGTGGTGACGTACACCCTCAACCCCAAGGCCCGCTGGTCGAACGGCCAGCCGATCACCTGGGCCGACTACGACGCCCAGTGGCGGGCGCTGCGCGGCAAGGACCCGGCCTTCCACGTCGCCAACGTGACCGGCTACCAGGACATCGCCTCGGTGGCGAAGGGAAAGAACGACTTCCAGGTCGTGGTCACCTTCGCGCGGCCGTTCGGCGACTGGCGCTCGTTGTTCGCGCCGCTCTACCCGAAGAGCGCGACCGCCTCGCCGCAGAACTTCAACGCGGGCTGGGTCGGCAAGATCCCGGTCACGGCGGGCCCGTTCCGGTTCGGCGCGTTCGACACCCGGGCCAAGACGATCACCCTGAACCGTGACGGGAAGTGGTGGGGCGAGTCCGCCAAGCTCGACGCGATCGTGTTCCGGGGCCTCGAATCCGACGCCCGCGTCGCCGCCTTCGCCAACGGCGAGCTCGACGTGTTCGACATCGGCCCGTCGGCGGCCGACCTGTCCCGCGCCAAGTCGGCCGAGGGCGCGGTGGTGCGTCAGGCGGCCGGTCCCGACTTCCGCCACTTCACCTTCAACGGCGAGAGCCCGATCCTGTCGGACATCCGGGTCCGCCAGGCCGTCGCGCTCGGCATCGACCGCGCGGTCCTCGCCAAGAGCGACCTGAAGGGCCTCAACTGGCCGGTCACGCTGCTCGACAACCACTTCCTGATGAACAGCCAGCAGGGCTACCGCCCCAACGCCGGCGAACTGGCCGGCCCCGACGCCGCCCGCGCCGGCGCGCTGCTCGACGCGGCCGGCTGGCGGCTGAGCGGCGCGGTCCGCCAGAAGGCCGGAAAGCAGCTCGACCTGCGCTTCGTCATCCCCTCGGGCCTCCAGCTGGCCCGCTCGGAGGGCGAGATCACCCAGGCCATGCTGGCCAAGCTCGGCATCAAGCTGACCATCGAGACCGTGCCGAGCAACGACTTCTTCACCAAGTACGTCATCCCCGGCAACTACGACATCGCGCCCTTCTCCTACGTCGGCACCCCGTTCCCGGTCTCGGCCTCCTACGGCACCTACGCCGACGGCGTGCGCTCCCAGGGCGACGACATCTCGTGGAACGCCAACCTGGGCCGCAGCGGCAACGCCGAGATCGACACGAAGCTGCGGGCGGCCATGGCCGAACTCGACCCCGCCAAGGCGCTGAAGCTGGTCAACGAGGCCGACCGGCTGGTGTGGCGCCAGGTCAACGTGCTGCCCCTCTACCAGCGGCCGCAGACCGTGGCCGTCGACGCCGACCTCGCAAACGTGGGGGCGCGCGGGTTCCGCGACCTCGACTACGCCGACATCGGATTCGTGTCGTAGCCGTCCGATAGCGTGCGGGCCATGGACCTGACGTGGCCCCAAGTGCTGGCCTGGCGGCTCGGCCGTCAGTTCGTGACCACTCCCGGCCCGGGCGCGGTGGCCGTGGCCGAGCGGCTCTGCGGGGTGCAGGCCCAGGTCGCGTCCTCGGCCGAGCTGGCGGTCTCCCTCCGGCTCGGCCGCCCGGCCGGGCCGGAGATCGAAAAGGCCCTCCTCACCGACCAGACCCTCATCAAGACGTGGTCGATCCGGGGCACGCTGCACCTGCTGCCGACCGCGTCGTGGCCGGTCTACCGGGCGGTGCTGGGCACCCTCCGCTACTGGGACAAACCCTCCTGGCACCGGGGCAGCGGCGTGTCGGCCGCCGAGCTCGAGGCCATCATCGGCGCGGTGCCCGAGGCGCTCGCCGCCGGGCCGCTGACCAGGGAAGAGCTGGTCGACGCGGTGATCGCGGCAACCGGCGACGAGCACCTGCGCGAGAAGATGGCCTCCGGCTGGGGCCAGCTGTTCAAACCGCTGAGCTTCCTCGGCGAGCTCTGCCACGGGGCGCCGCGCGGCGGCAAGGTGACCTTCACGGCGCCGCCCCGGGTGGGGGAGATGTCCGCCGAAGAGGGCGGCGTCGAGCTGCTGCGGGCCTTCCTGGGCGCCCACGGCCCGGCGAGCATGGCCGCCTTGGACGGGTGGTTGTTCCGGGGCCTGACCCGCCGCGCTGTCCTGCGCCGATGGTTCGCCGACCTGGCCCCCGAAACGATCACCGTCGAGGGCGAGAAGCTGTTCGTGCTCCCCGAACACGTCGACGACCTCAGGGCCACCCGGCCCTCGGAAGACACCTTCCTGCTGCCCGGCTTCGACCAGTACGTGATGGGCGCCCCCCGCGACCTCGAACCCCTGCTCCCGGCGTCGGCCAAGGCGGCGGTCAGCCGGACGGCCGGCTGGATCTCCCCGGTCGTGGTCCACCGGGGCCGTGTGGTCGGCACCTGGGAGGCCCGCGACGGCGTGCTGACCGCGACGATGCTGGAGCAGGCGCCCGGCGTGGAACAGGCGGCCGAGAAGGTCGTCGACGTCCTGGGCAGACCCCTGAAAGTGGTGGTGACCCCTATCTGACCGGCCGGAATCGAAGCTGGTCGCCGGGCCGGAGCTGGGCCACCTTCGGCAGGTCGGCCGCGGCGACCACGCCGATGACCGGGTAGCCGCCGGTCGGCGGATGGTCGGCGAGGAAGACGATGGGCTGCCCGTCGGGCGGCACCTGGATCGCGCCCGCGACCATGCCCTCACTCGGCAGTTCCCCGGTCCGCGCCCGCCGGAGCGCCGTCCCGGTCAGCCGCGCGCCGACCCGGTTGCTGTCCTGACTCACCCGGTACGCCCCCGCGCACAACGTGGCGAACCCGTCGTCGGTGAACCAGTCGTCGCGGGGCCCGCGCACCACTCCGACGGTCGGATCGGCCGAGATCGGGCGCTGCGGCGCGACGTCGGCGTGCAGCCCGAACATCGGCTCCCCCAGCGCCAGGACCGTTCCCGCCGTCAGCGGCGCCGGTCCGAGCCCCGACAGCGAGTCGGTCGACATGCTGCCCAGCACCGGCGGCACGCAGATCCCGCCCCGGACGGCGACATAGGTCCGCAGCCCCTCGTAGGGCACGCCGATCTCCAGCACCCCTCCCGCGGGCACCCAGAACGGCGCCCACATCCCGCCCCGCGACGCCCGCACCGGCGCTCCGGCCAGCGCCACCCACGCGCCCCGGCCGAACCCGAGCACCGCGCCGCCGAAGGTGAGCTCGATCGCGGCGGCGTCCTCGGCGTTCCCCACCAGCCGGTTGGCCAGCCGCAGACTCGGCAGGTCGGCCGCCCCGGAGCGGGGGACGCCGAGATGGGCGAAGCCCCGCCGCCCGAAGTCCTGGATCGTGGCGTAGGGCCCGGCGGCGACCACCTCCACGGTCACGTGGCGACCATCCTGACCCGGGTGCCCGGCTTGAGCAGGGCGGGCGAGTCGCTGGTCACGTCCCAGACCGGGAGCGTCGTGTGGCCGAGCAGCCGCCAGCCGCCGGGTGAGGCGGCGGGATACACCGCCGAGTAGGCTCCGGCGACGGCCACCGCCCCCGCCGGCACGGCGGTCCGGGGCCGGTCGAGCCGGGAGACGTGCAGCGAGGGATCGAGCCCGACCAGATAGGCGAACCCGGGCGCGAAGCCCAGCCAGCCCGCCACGAACTCCGAGCCCGTGTGGCGGGCGATCACCTCCTCGACGGAGATCCCCGCCAGGAAGGCCACGTCGGCGAGGTCGGCGCCGTCGTACACGACCGGGATCTCGACCGTCTCGCCGCCGAGGTCGTGCACGGGGGTGTGGTCGAGCTGCTCGATCAGCGGGATCAGCTGGTCGGCGCGGCCGCCCACCACCAGCACGGTCTCGGGCCCCGGGACGACCTCCTCCACGTCGGCGAGCAGCCGCAGGCGGGCGTCGAGGCGGTGGGAGGCGGCCAGCGAGCCCGTCTCGACGAGCAGGGCGTGCTCGCCCACCCGCCGGATCACGCGAACGCCTCGACGGCCACGCCCGCGCCGGCGAGCGCGTCGCGGACGGCGCGGGCGAGGCGGACCGCGCCGGGGGTGTCGCCGTGCACGCAGATCGACCGCGCCTCCACCCGCACCTGCGAGCCGTCGACCGCGGTCACGACGCCGTCGACGGCCATCCGGACCGCCCGCGCCGCCACCTCGCCGGGATCGTGCAGCACCGAACCGGGTTCGCGCCGGGACACCAGGGTGCCCTCGGGGGTGTAGGCCCGGTCGGCGAAGCACTCGGCCACGGTCGGCGCGCCCATCCCGTGGACCACCGACCCCGGCAGCGTCAGCACCGGCAGCGGGCCGTAGTCGGTCACCGCGTCGACCACGGCGCGGGCCTGCGCGGGATCGCGGACCACCCGGTTGTAGAGCGCTCCATGCGGCTTGACGTAGGAGACCCGCCCGCCGACGGCCCGCGCGATGCCGTCGACCGCCGCCAGCTGGTAGAGGACCTCGGCTCGCAGCTCCTCGGCCGGGACGTCCATCTCCCGCCGCCCGAACCCGGCCAGGTCGCGGTAGGAGACCTGGGCGCCGATCGCCACGTTCCGGGCGACCGCCGCCTCGCACACCCGGCGGATCGTCAGGGGATCGCCCGCGTGGAAGCCGCAGGCCACGTTGGCGCTGGTGACGATCTCCAGGAGAGCGTCGTCGTCGCCCAGTTTCCAGGCCCCGAACCCCTCGCCGAGGTCGGCGTTCAGGTCGATCGTCATGATCCCCAGCCTAGAGGGGCGGCTCGTCGGGGATGTCGGCGATGTCGTCGAGGGCGGCGGCGAGTTCGTCGGGGTGATCGCCGATGCGCTCGGCGATCTCGATCAGCACGTGTAAGACGTCGTGGCGGTCGTGGCCGAGGTCGATCAGCCGCTGGGCCGCCTCCCACATCTGGGGCGGGTCGCCGTCCCACAGGCGCTTGGCGATCTCCTCGTGCCAGGCCAGGTGCTCGGCGAAGTCGGGCCGCGAGAGCTCCCCGGCGTGGTCCATCTCCAGCAGGATCCGCCGGTCGGCCTCGTCGGCCGGGTTGAGGCGGTCGAGCTCGACGTCGCCGTACATGCCCTGGAGGACCGGGAACACGAACGCCCGCCGCGCGAGCGCCGACAGGTCGCCGTCGGGCAGCAGCCGCTCGACCAGCTCGCGGTCGAGCCCGAACGACGTCGGGTCGCGGTAGGCGGTGCCGAACCGGGCGGTCGCCTCCCACACCGCGTCGAGGGTCGCCCTGATCGCCTGGTCGGGCAGGCCGATGCGGGAGCCCGCGAAGCGCACCCAGGCGGCCAGCACGTGGGGCATGGCGTCCTGCTGCGCCGGGGTCAGCATGATCTTCCGGGGCAGCCAGTCGAGCAGGAACGTCTCGCACTTGGCCGGGCTGACCCGATGGGGACGGCCGAAATCCTGGTCGCAGCCGTAGTCGATGATGTGGTCGGCGCAGCGCGAGGCCGCCGACGGGTCGCTCAGGTTCTCGGCCGCGTCACTGGCCAGGAACTCGGCCCCGAGCATGGCCCGCCGCTCTCTGGTGTACGGGGCCTCGGAGTGGGCCGGGGCCGGCCGCTTGCGTCCGGGGGGCAGCGCCTTGATCCGCGACCGGGCGAAGGCGTGGTAGGCGGAGTAGCTGTCGCTGACGACCTTGGGCGCCTTGCGGTCGTAGGCCTCCTCCCTGGCCGCCTTCATGGCGAACTCCAGCAGCGCCCGCGCCTGCTGCGGCTCGATCTCCTCGAACCGCAACATCGGGTTGCCCGCGGCCTCGAGACCGGCCTGCTCCAGCAGCTTGTCGACCTGCGTGGAGACCCAGGCGTCGCGGGCCATGCCGCGCATGTTGTAGTCGACGACCAGCACCAGCGCGTGGGTGTCGTCGCCGTTGTAGGCGAAGGTGCTGACCACCGTGTCCTGGTCGCCGTAGATGTCGCGGGAGACGTAGCAGCCCTGCGGCTTGACCGCGCCGACGCGGTCGGCCCAGCCGGGGCGGGCGACGTCGGACTCCATGAGAGCCAGCGCGGCCCCCTCGGCCTTGGCGGCCTGCCGGGCGGTGCCGAGGTAGGCCACCGAGATCAGCAGCGTGAGCGCGGCGGGGGTGCCCGCCTTGGCGGCGTAGTCGACGAGGCCCTCTCCGAGGATCTGCTCCACGTCGCCGCCGCGGAGCCGCTTCCCCCACCAGGCGCCCAGCATGTCGGACACCATGAGCTCGGCGTCCAGCGGACTCCTGACGGCGAGCAGCTCGCGGGCCGCGAGGAGCATCTCCGCGAAGACGTCGTCCGGCGGATTTTCCCGGGGATCTCGTCTCCGTCTTCGACTCACTGTTCTACCTTCTCGCATTACGACGCCAAAAGGCACCGTAACGCGGCCCGGTGACTACCCCGTTATTTATCTCCTGCTCGGAGGAGCGGAGTTGACCAGGGCGAGAAGGTGCTCCCGGGCGATGCGCTCGATGCTCACGGGAGTGACGTCGACGCCGAGGTGCTCGGTGCACGCGCAGACGTCGTCGACGCACCGTTCGACGGTGACCAGAGGGACGGTGAGGAATTCCTCGGCGAGCCGGGCGGCGACGGCCTCACGTGTTCCAGCGCGTGTAGTGGCGGCTGTGGAGCTCGTGGCGAGAGTAGGCATAGAGGCAGGCATCCTCGCTGAATGTGGGAATTCCGGTGCTCGGTGGGGCACCGGTTGTCGGGCGAAAGTGCCGTCTCTCATTCCATAACTTTCCGCGCTGGTGTCAACCCTCCGCGTGGTTTTGTTACATGAGCCAAACACACCAGGGTGACGCGTGCGAAGCTGGAAACATGTACATCCGGCTAACACAGCGTCCCGAGGCCGACGAACTCCTCGGGCGCAGTGGTCTGGCCCTGCTCGTCGGAATGCTGCTCGATCAGCAGATCCCCATGGAGTGGGCCTTCCAGGGGCCCTACACGATCACCGAGCGGATGGGGCACGACCTCGACGCCCACGAGATCGCCGCGATGGACCCGGAGGCCTTCGCCGCGATACTTTCGGCGAAACCGGCCGTGCACCGTTATCCCGGCTCGATGGCCGGGCGGATCAGGCAACTGGCGGCCCATCTGGTGGACCACTACGATGGCGACGCCGAGCGGGTCTGGGCCGACGCGGGCAGCGGAGCCGAGTTGCTGCGCCGCCTGACGGGCCTTCCCGGGTTCGGCAGACAGAAGGCGCAGATCTTCCTGGCGCTGCTGGGCAAACAGCTCGGCGTGCAGCCGCCGGGCTGGCGCGAGGCCGCGGGGGCTTACGGCGAGGAGGGGGCGTTCCGGTCGGTCGCCGACGTGGTCGACGCCGGCAGCCTCGCCAAAGTGCGGGCGACCAAGCAGGAAGCGAAGAAGGCCGCCAAAAAGTAAGTGAGATCTTGCTGCGCGAGGTGGCGCTTTTTTGACAGGATGCGTTGACCGCATGCCGGGCGGGGCTTCCGTCCGCGCGTGCCCATCGCCGATGATGTAGGGCAGAACTGCGCTACTCAATACAGTTATGGAGATGTGCCTCGTGGGAGACCCTGGCACGCGACGGAGGTGCCGACCATGAGCGCCGAAACCTCCGTGCCCCGTCCCCGGGAGTCGGGTTTGGACATCTCAGACTCTGCCCTGTTCAAGGGCCTCATGTCGGAGGCTCCCTACGCCTTCGCCTTCTTCGACACCACTGGCCGTTTTGTCCGTGTCAACTCGACCTTTACCGAGCTGACCGGGATCGCTGTCGACCGGCATATCGACCGCCTCCCCGCCGACATCCTGTCGGCCGACCTGGCCACTGTGATCGACTCCGCGCTGCGCAGGATCAACGACGACCGTCTTCCCGTCACCGACCAGCGCCTGCGCACCCGCGCCGAGAACGGCGACGCCCGCCACTGGACCATCTCGTTCTTCCCGCTCCACGACGACGAGGGCGCCGCCATCGGCACCTCCCTGTTCGGCGTCGACGTCACCGAGCGCCAGACCACCGAAGAAGACCTGCGCCGCAGCGAGGAGCGTTACCGCTCGCTCGTCGAGTCGCAGCAGCAGCTCGTCTGGATCACCTCCCCAAGCGGCGCCGTCGTCGAAGACGCCCCGCAGTGGCGCGCCATCACCGGCCAGGGGCTGGAGGAGTACCTCGCCCACGGCTGGCTCGACGCCGTCCACCCCGACGACCGCCCCGCCGCCGAGGAGGCCTGGCGCGAGGCCCTGCGCGGCCGGACCATGTTCGAGTGGAGCTACCGCGTCCGCACCCGCGCCAGCGGCTACCGCGACTTCGAGGTCCGGGCCGTCCCGATCATCCGCCACGGCCGCGTGGTCGAGTGGGTCGGCGCCAACTCCGACGTCACGGCCCAGCGTGAGGCCGAGGAGATGCGCGGCCGCCTGACCGACCAGCTCGGCGCCGCCGCCCTGCGCACCGCCCGGCTCCAGGGCGCGACCGCCATACTGGCCGAGGCGCTCACGGTCGAGCAGGTCGTCCAGGTCATCATCGACGTCGGCCGCACCGCCCTGGCCGCCGACCACTCCGCCGTCGCGCTGCTCGACCCCGACCGCGGCACCCTCAAGGTGATCAACTCCGGCGCGATCCCCGACGCAGGCGGCGCCCCCGGGGAGGACATCTCCCTGTCGCGCTCCAGCGTCATGACCATGGCCGTGAACAGCCGCCGGCCGGTCTTCGCCGAGTCGCCCGACAGCCTGCGCGCCCAGCTCACCGACGCCGGTGGCGAGACCGACCAGATCAACGGCTTCCTCGCCCACACCCAGGAGCGGGCCTGGGTGGGCCTGCCGCTGCTGGCCGCCGGACGCGCTCTGGGAGCGCTCCGTTTCTCCTTCACCCGCCCCCAGAAGATCTCCCAGGAAGACGGGGTGTTCCTGGAGGCCCTGGCCGGTCAGTGCGCGCTGGCCGTCGAGCGGGCCACCCTGTTCGAGCGCGAGCACCGCACCGCCGAGACGCTCCAGCGCAGCCTGCTCCCCGAGCGGCTGCCGGTCGTGCGCGGCCTCGTGCTGGCCCAGCGGTTCCGCTCGGGCTCGCGCCACGTCCAGGTCGGCGGCGACTGGTACGACGCCTTCGTGCTCCAGGACGGTCGCGTGGCCGCCGTGGTCGGCGACGTCATGGGCAAGGGCGTGAAGGCCGCCGCCGGAATGGGCCGCATCCGCAACGCGATGCGCGCCCTGGCGCTGACCAACCCGCCGCCCGCGGCGGTGCTCACCGGCCTCGACCGCGTTTTTGAGGCGACCGAGGAAGAGGAGCAGGTCACGACGCTGGCCTACATGGTCGTCGAACCCACCACGGGCGAGGGCACCCTGGCGCTGGCCGGCCACCCGCCGCCCCTGCTGGTCTCCCCGCAGGGCACCGCGATCCTCCAGGAGAGCGACCAGCCCGGCACCCCTCTGGGCTGGGCCACCAGCCGCAAGCAGTTCCGGTTCGCCGTGCCGCCCGGCCACACGGCGGTGCTCTACTCCGACGGTCTCGTCGAAAACCGCAAGCGGGGCTTGGACGCGGGCCTGCGGGAGCTCTCCGCGGTCGTCGCCGAGGCCCCTGAGGAGATCTTGACAAGTCCCCATATGTTGCTTGATTTCCTGGTGGACCGGATGTTGTCCGGGTATGAACAGGATGATGACGTCACGGTGCTTGCGGTTCATGTCCCCGCTGCCACGAAGAGTGACTGAATGAATCAGTCATAACGGTTGCTTTCGGGTATCGGTGACCGGCTTCCGTACGCACCAGTGTCTCGGTCGGCCTAGGGTGGAGGGCAACCGGCCGGAGGTGGCCGTACGGGGTGTCGCGGCGTGCCAGAATGGTTTGTCGCCCTCCGCGCGGCCTCGCCATCGGAAAAGAAGCAACCACCTGGGTCCATTCTCGCCATGCGTTCGTTCGAGAGGTGTTCGTGTCGCCTGCAAGTTCGACTCGCTCGAAGCCGTCGGAGCTGAACGAGCCAGTGATTCAGCAGCTCCTCGAGCGTGGGCGCTCGCAGGGTTTCCTCGAAGCCGAGGATGTCCGCCGGGCCGTCGAGGAAGCGGACATTCCGGTACCGCAAGTCGCCGGAATCCTGCGTAGCCTCAGCAAAGAGGGCATCATCGTCAGGCTCACCGCCGAAGACTCCGCGGGGCCGAAGAAGGCGAAGCCCCCCGCGAAGAGCCGTGCCAAGGCCGCGCCCGTCAAGAAGACGTCCACCAAGGCCGCCGCCGCCAAGGAGTCGCAGCCCGAGACCGTCACCGCCGTGGTGACCGATCCGGCGCCCGCTCCGGCCGCGAAGAAGCCGGCCGCCAAGAAGGCCGCCCCGGCTGCGAAGCCCACCGCGTCCGCGAAGAAGACCGCCCCCGCCGCGAAGCCCAAGGCCGACGCACCGGCCACGGGTCCCGCCACCACCCCAGCGGGCAAGGCCGAGCCGAAGCCCAAGTCGGCCGACCTGTCCGAAGACGACGACGACATCGAAGACGTCGACATCGAAGACTTCGACATCGAGGACATCGAAGACGTCGAGGTCGACGTCGAGTCCGACGAGTCCGAGGGCGAGGGCGACTCCGAAGAGGAGACGACCGAGGAGCCCAAGGGCGCCGAGGTCGTGGCCAAGGTCGAAGAAGAGGTCCTGATCCTCACCGACGACGACGATGACGCCCCCGTGGCGCAGGTCGCCGCCGCCGGCGCCACCGCCGACCCGGTGAAGGACTATCTGAAGCAGATCGGCAAGGTCCCCCTGCTCAACGCCGAGCAGGAGGTCGAGCTCGCCAAGCGCATCGAGGCGGGTCTGTTCGCCGAGGAGCAGCTGGGCACCGACGGTGACCAGCTCCCCGTCGACGTCCGCGCCGAGCTCGAGTGGATCGCCGAAGACGGCCGCCGGGCCAAGAACCACCTGCTGGAGGCCAACCTCCGTCTGGTGGTCTCGCTGGCCAAGCGCTACACCGGCCGCGGCATGTTGTTCCTGGACCTGATCCAGGAGGGCAACCTCGGTCTGATCCGCGCCGTCGAGAAGTTCGACTACACCAAGGGCTACAAGTTCTCGACCTACGCCACGTGGTGGATCCGGCAGGCGATCACCCGGGCCATGGCCGACCAGGCGCGGACCATCCGCATCCCGGTCCACATGGTCGAAGTGATCAACAAGCTGGCCCGCGTGCAGCGCCAGATGCTCCAGGACCTGGGCCGCGAGCCCACCCCTGAGGAGCTGGCGCGCGAGCTCGACATGACCCCCGAGAAGGTCATCGAGGTCCAGAAGTACGGCCGCGAGCCGATCTCGCTGCACACCCCCCTCGGCGAGGAGGGCGACAGCGAGTTCGGTGACCTGATCGAAGACTCCGAGGCCATCGTCCCGGCCGACGCCGTCAGCTTCACGCTGCTCCAGGAGCAGCTCCACAGCGTTCTGGACACCCTGTCCGAGCGCGAGGCGGGCGTCGTCTCGATGCGGTTCGGCCTGACCGACGGTCAGCCGAAGACGCTCGACGAGATCGGCAAGGTCTACGGCGTGACGCGCGAGCGCATCCGCCAGATCGAGTCGAAGACGATGTCGAAGTTGCGTCACCCGTCCCGTTCGCAGGTGCTGCGCGACTACCTCGATTAACGGATATCCGTAAATACGGCCCGGTGTGCGATATTGCGCGCCGGGCCGTATTTACGTTCTGTTTTTACGTGGGCGTAACACGATAGTTGCGCGTGACCTCCTCGTCACTTCTATGCTGCCGCCCCATGGGAGTAATCGAAGTGGATCGAGCACGTGCTCGGGGGCCACGAGTGATCCCGGACCGCCCATGGGCGGACATCATGCTGGACGAGGCCGTTCTGGCTGTTCAGCGCCGTAACGTCGAGGCGGCCATCCCCCTGCTGGCCGCCACCAGGGGCGATCCCGAAGTGCGTGCCCTGCGGGTCGAGGCCCTCTCCCGCGCTGCGGTCGGAATGAGCCGCGGCATCGAAAGCCTCATCGCCCGGGACCAGGCGAATCCCGATTTGTGGTTGTGGCTCGGCAGAACCAGAATCGAGGAAGCGTTCGAAATAAAACCCGAAGTGAAAGCGCGGGCCGTGCAGGCCCGCCGGCTGGAGGCCTACCACTCCGCCATGGAGTCGGCCCGCCAGCCGCTCGTGACCGCCGCCGGGCTGATGCCCGCCGATCCGGTCCCGTGGGAGTCGATGCTCTGGCTCGCCGTCGGCCTCGAACGGCCCCGGACCGACAAGGATTCGGTCTGGTACGAATGCGCCCGCCGCTGGCCCACGCTCTATCCGGCCAACGTGGCCCGGCTGATCACGCTGTCGCCCGGCTGGGGCGGCACCGCGACCGAGATGATGGAATTCGCCCGTACGGTGGTCGCCAACGCGCCCGAAGGCAGCCCACTGCCGGCCCTGATCCCGCTGGCCCACTTCGAGAACGTCGCCGCCGAACGCACTCCCATGTCACGTGGCGGCTGGTTCAGCTTCGATGCCCAACGGGAGATCGTCGCCGCGGCGGGCCGGTGGTCGCAGCGCCGGATCGGCCCGGCCCACCCCCGATCGATAGAGGCCCACAACGCATTCGGGGCCGCCTTCTTCCTGTCCGACCTGCGACGTCCGGCGCGGGGACATCTCACCCGGACGGGCGGCCGGTTCAGCAGGTTGCCGTGGTCACACCTCGGCGGGGAACCGGAGAACCAGTTTCAGCGGGCCTGCGGCAAACTGAACGTCATCACGAACTGAGCACCACGTCGAGCCTGCCCGGGTGGAGCTCGACGGCATGACCGAGCCTGGTCAGCAGGTGGGCGAGCTCGCCGGCGTCCTTCGCCGGGGCGGGGCTCTCCACCAGCGACCGGGCGATCAGACCCCGGGTCAGCTTGGCCATGTGGCTGACGACGGTGCCGTCCTGCCGGAGGACCCGCACCGCGACCGTCTCCCTCCTGGGCTTCCAGGCCGCCGCGTAGGTGGACGACCGGAGATCGACCACCAGCCCCGCGCCCTCGTCGAGGACCGGGGCGAGGCTGGGCTTCCAGAACGCGGCCAAGCCGCCCACGGGCGGCAGGCGGACCCCCATCGAGAGCCGGTAGGGCGGGACCCGGTCGCCGAGCCTGAGCACGCCCCAGAGCCCCGAGAAGACGACCAGGCGTTTCGTGGCGCGGGCCCTCGCCTTGGAGTCGAGCGTGGCGAGGCTGAGGGCGTCGTAGAGGACGCCGGTGTAGAGGTCGGCGACCTTGACCGTCCTGGCTGATCTCAGGCCCCGGTTGCGGGCGATCTCGCCGGCCAGGCCCGGCGGCAGGCCGAGGACCTGGTGGGCCTGCTCGGGGGAGTGGCAGAGCTCGACGAGGGCGTCGAGGACCTTCTCACGGGCGGAGGTCAGCTCGGGGAAGCTCAGCGCGTCGAGATCGACGGGACGCCCCCGGCCAGAGGCCGCCTTGCCCTCCGAGGGCGGCAGGAGGATCAGCACCCGCCCAGCCTAGGGCCGAAACCCCAGGCCAGTGGCACGTCGTTGCGGCGGGGGAGCGGCGCGGCCGGGTGGCGCCGGATGCGGGTGTTCCCGGTGCGGCGGGCGGTGCCGGGGTGGGCGGGGCCGTAACGGAAGAAAAGACGGCGGCGTGACCAGGGAGAGCCTGGTCACGCCGTCGTCGTCGATTTCGGCCGCCGGATCACCGCTCGTCGGGAGCGGCGGAGGCGGGTGTCGTACTGAGTCGGGCCGACTCGTCCTGGATCTCAGCGCCCTTGTCGCGCAATGCGGCCACGTGCTGTCGGCCGTGGTGTGCGCAGAACAGGAGTTCGGCGCCTACCGGAAGAGTCGCGCGAATGTAGGCCTGAGCGCCGCATCGGTCGCAGCGGTCTAGGGCGGTCAGCGGCTTGGTGGGGGCGAGAGCTCCAGTCACGTATCGCCTTTCGGGTCACCCCGTTGACCGGGGATGTTGGCGTCACAGTCACTTGGGACAACATCTAACCGGATGAGGGCGTTCCCAATCACCTCCTGACTACGCCGAGAGCGGAATGTTCCGAAAGGTGACGTGGATCACACCGCAGGTAACGAGAACCCCTCGGCAGCTGGCAAGCTGGTAGGCGTAAAACCACGCCTAGCGCTAAGCTGCGTACGCGTGTTCGACTGTTGAGCGTGGGAGCTGGAGTGACGGTAGCGGAGACGGGTTACACGGCTCGTCATCTGTCGGTTCTGGAAGGTCTCGAAGCCGTCCGCAAGCGCCCGGGCATGTACATCGGGTCGACCGACAGCCGCGGGCTCATGCACTGCCTGTGGGAGATCGTCGACAACTGCGTCGACGAGGCGCTGGCCGGATACTGCTCCCTCATCGAGGTCGAGCTCCATCCAGACGGGTCGATCGAGGTGCGTGACGACGGCCGGGGCATCCCGGTCGACGTCGAGCCCAAGAGCGGGCTGCCGGGTGTCGAGCTGGTCTACACGAAGCTCCACGCCGGCGGGAAGTTCGGCGGCGGGTCCTACGGCGCCTCCGGCGGCCTCCACGGTGTGGGCGCCTCGGTGGTGAACGCCCTGTCGTCCCGGCTCGACGTCGAGGTCGACCGCGACGGCCGCGTCCACGAGATCAGCTTTCGGCGCGGCGTGCCCGGGATCTTCGACGGCGAGGGCCCGGCGGCCAAGTTCAAGAAGAAGTCGGGCCTGCGCGACGGCGGGCCGCTCGGGTCGCGGGTCACCGGCACGCGGGTGCGGTTCTGGGCCGACCGGCAGATCTTCCTGCCCGAGGCCGAGGTCTCGCTCGACGAGATCCACGTCCGGCTGCGGCAGACCGCGTTCCTGGTGCCCGGGCTGACGCTGTCGGTGCGCGACAGCCGGACCGAGGAGCCCTCCGAGGAGACCTTCCGGTTCGACGGCGGCATCAGCGAGTTCACCGAGTTCCTGGCCCGCGACGAGGCCGTCTGCGACGTGCTGCGCATGCAGGGGCAGGGCCACTTCCACGAGACCGTGCCGGTGCTCGACGAGCAGGGCCACATGACGCCGACCAAGGTCGAGCGCGAGATGGTCGTCGACGTCGCGGTGCGCTGGGGCAAGGGCTACGACTCGACCGTGCGGTCGTTCGTGAACGTGATCGCCACGCCCAAGGGCGGCACCCACGTGCTCGGCTTCGAGCGCGCGCTGGTCCGGACCATGAACGAGTTACTGCGTGAGTCGCGGCTGCTGCGGGCCAACGACGACGGCGTGACCAAGGAGGACATCCTCGAAGGTCTGACCGGCGTGGTGACCGTCCGGGTGGCCGAGCCGCAGTTCGAGGGGCAGACCAAGGAGGTGCTCGGCACCTCCGCGGCGACCCGCATCGTCTCGACCGTCGTCTCGCGGGAGCTCCGCGAGACCTTCACCAACCCGCCGCGCGGGGCCAAGCAGCAGCTCAGGGCTGTTCTGGAGAAGATCGTCGCGGCGGCCAAGGCACGCATCGCGGCCCGGGAGCACCGCGACAACCAGCGGCGCAAGACCGCGCTCGAGAGCTCGGCGCTGCCGGCGAAGCTGGTCGACTGCCGCAGCGACGGCGTCGACCGCAGCGAGTTGTTCATCGTCGAAGGAGACTCGGCGCTGGGCACCGCCAAGCTGGCCCGCGACTCGGAGTTCCAGGCGCTGCTGCCGATCCGGGGCAAGATCCTCAACGTGCAGAAGGCGTCGGTCAGCGACATGCTGAAGAACGCCGAGTGCGCCGCGATCATCCAGGTGGTGGGGGCCGGTTCGGGCCGCTCGTTCGACATCGAGCAGGCCCGGTACGGCAAGATCATCCTGATGGCCGACGCCGACGTCGACGGGGCCCACATCCGCTGCCTGCTGCTGACCCTGTTCCACCGCTACATGCGGCCGATGGTCGAGGCCGGGCGGGTGTTCGCCGCCGTGCCGCCGCTGCACCGGGTGGAGCTGACCAATCCGGGGCGGGGGCAGGAGAAGTACATCTACTGCTACTCCGACGCCGAGCTGCACAAGGTCCTCGCCGGGCTCCGCAAGCGGAACAAGAAGTGGAAGGAACCGCCCCAGCGCTACAAGGGTCTCGGCGAGATGGACGCCGACCAGCTGGCGGAGACCACCATGGACCCGCGCCACCGCGTGCTGCGGCGCATCCGCATCGAAGACGTCGAAGAGGGCGAGCGCATCTTCGACCTCCTGATGGGCAGCGACGTGGCGCCCCGTCGTGAGTTCATCGTCAGCTCGGCCTCCGACATCGACCGCGACCACATCGACGCCTGACGACGGCTCAGGCGGTTGGCTCAGCTCTGACGCCCGAGTTCGTGCGGGATGCCGCTCATGGTGACCTGGTGGGGCCAGGTGTTGGCTTTCCCCAACGCCTGGCGGCGTTCAGCTCCCGTGTCGGGAGGCCGTTTGTGACGCCCGCGCCTGCCTCGATGGGGCGGCCAGGGTTCGCTTGGCCCCGACGCCGGATGAGGTGGCCAGGTTGTGACCCCTGGCCTGCCCCGGTGGGGCGGCCAGGTTTCCACGTTCGACGTGCCCGCCCGGTGTCGTGATCGGTTGCCGGGTGGTCACACCATTCGGCGGAAGTGGTGGGTTCGGCCCACCGTCGTGAAGCCCAGGCGGCCGTAGAAGTCCTTGGGCCAGTCGGACTCGTCGGCTTCCAGGAACAGGGTCAGACCCGTCGCCCGGTTGATCGCCTCGGTCACCACGGCGCGGGCGTGGCCGCGGCGTTGGTGGTCGGGGTCGGTCGAGAGGTCTTCGAACTGGGCCAGGCCCGACGGCCGGTGCACGTAGAGGTCGCCGTGGCAGACGATGGTCCCCCCGTCCCGGACCGCCAGGAACGTGGTCTCGTAGCCGTCCTGGAGGAGGGTGGCCCGGCGTTCGGTGAGCTGGTCGAGCTCCTCGTCGGTCAGCTGGGGCAGTTCGGCGGCCCAACTGGCCCGTACGGGCCCGTGGAGGTCGGCCAGGGTCACCACCGACACGCCTGGCGCGGAGGGCGGTGGCGCGCCCTGGTGGCGCATCAGCAGGTTCGTCTCCCCGTCGTAGCCGGCCTCGGTCAGCGCACCGGCCAGGGCCAGGGCCGTGGGCTCGTGGTGGATCTCCACCAGGCGGTGGGCCGCCCCGTCGAGGGCGTGGTCGGCCAGGGCCGTGATCTCCGCCGCGTCGGCGGGGCCGGTGATCACGACCTTGTTGTGGTTGTGCGAGGCGGCGTACCGGAGATTGCGGACGGCGAAGCCGAAGAGGTGCTCCTGGACGTCGTCGGCCTGGGAGCGGATGTGATCCTCTTTGAACCGGAGGATCCGGTCGAGGTCGGTCATTACGCGGCGGCGTCCCGTCGGAGTTCCTCGACCGGGGTGAGCTTGCCGGTCCGGACGTCGTAGATCGCGCCGCCGACCGACACCACGCCGTCGAGGAACGGGCTGGTGCGGATGCGGATCAGGTCGTGCCGCAGGGCGGCGTTCTGGTCGGGGACGGTGTGGAAGTCGAGGCTCCGGGTGTCGACGCCCTTGGCCATGGCCAGGTCGTGGATGTCGTCGTCGGTGACCTTCGTCATGCCGCAGTCGGTGTGCGGCATGACGAGGACCCGGTTGACGCCGAGGACGAACACGGCGACGACGAGGGTGCGCAGCACGTCGTCGGTCACGCGGGCGCCCGCGTTCCGGAGGATCTTGGCGTCGCCGGGCTTGAGGCCCAGCAGGCCGAGAGGGTCGATGCGGGAGTCCATGCACGTGACGACGGCCAGCCCGCGGGCCGCCGTGCCGGTCAGGCCGGAACCCGTGAACGTGGCGGAGTAGGTCTCGTTGGCCGACAGCAAGTCATCGAAGGCACCGTTCATGTACGGAATGTTCCCGCAGACCACATTCGTGACCTTTCTCGGGGTCTACCAATGCGATGAAGCACCCCCGAACTCGTGTCACCCTAGGTAATTATCCGTGACGTAAAGTCGCCGACCGTCTGAGGAGACCCGAGAGCATGAGCACCACCGCGCCCCTGTCCGACCATCTCCGCGCCCGCGCCCGCCGCCGTCTCGACCGCGTGGAGCCGTCTGACGAGGGCCGCAACGCCCGCCTGGCCCTCGCGCTCATCGACGCGGCCTGTTATGTCGACACGCTGCCGGAGGACGACCCGTTGATCGTGGCCCTCTGTGAGGCCGGGATGTTGAAGCCCGACGGGTTCGAGCCGGGCGACCGGGAGTCGCAGCTGCTGGCCGACTGGCCGGGCGGCGACCCGGCGCAGCTGCTGGCGTCCCTGGCGCGATAGGCGGGCGCATGAGCCTCGGGGATCGGGGTAATTGTCTGGCTATATCCGGCAACACCGGTATAGGTTCTTAGCCGGTTACAATTGTCACGGGAAAGCAGGAGACGTCCATGGCCATCGCCACCCTCCACTCGTTCGTGTACGACTGCCCCGACCCCAAGGCCCTCGCCGGCTTCTACGCCGAGCTCCTCGGCTGGGAGATCGTGAAGGAGGACGTCGACTGGGTCACCATCGGTGACGGCGGCTCGGTGAACATGGCGTTCCAGCTCGCCCCCGACTACGTGCCGCCGGTCTGGCCGCAGGTCGACCACCCGCAGCAGGCCCACCTCGACGTCGTCGTCGACGACCTGGTCGAGGCCGGGAAGAAGGTCACCGCCCTCGGGGCCGTCAAACACCACCACCAGCCGGGCGACGAGGAGGGCTTCGTCGTCTACCTCGACCCGGCGGGCCACCTGTTCTGCCTCTGCGATTGACGGCTTATATTCCTGGAGGGGAATATAAGAGGGTGGACGTGTTCGCCGTACTCGCCGAGCCGGCCCGGCGCCGCATCCTCGACCGGCTGCGCCGGTCGGAGAGCAGCGTCGGCGAGCTCGTGCGGGAGTTGTCGATGGGCCAGCCCGCCGTCTCCAAGCACCTCAAGGTGCTCAGGGAGGCCGGGCTGGTCACCTCGCGCACGGCCGCGCAGCAGCGCATCTACCGCGTCGAGCCGCGTCCGCTGGCGGCCCTGGACGAATGGCTGGCGCCCTACCGCCGCCTCTGGGACGACCGCCTCGACGCCCTCGAAGCCCACCTCGACCGCCAGGAGTAGGCCATGGAACTCGCAGACGTCACCGCGCACCCGGCAGACGACGGCCGCTGGACCCTCGTCTTCACCCGCGACCTGCGCCACCCGCCGGAGAAGGTCTGGGCCGCGCTGACCGAACCGGGTCAGCTGCGCGAGTGGGCCCCCTTCGAGCCCGACCGCGACCTCGGCGCCCCCGGTGACGCCACCCTGGTCATGGACGGCGCCGGCACCGAGGAGACGATCCTCAACGCCGACCGTCCCCACCTGCTCGAATACACGTGGGGCGGCGACCTCCTGCGCTGGGAGCTGGAGCCGACGGAGTCGGGCACCCGCCTGCGGCTCTCGCACACGATGCCGGGCCCCGACTGGGCGGCCCGCAACGCGGCCGGCTGGCACGTCTGCCTCGACACCGCCGACCTGCTCCTGTCGGGCGCTCCGAAGGGCCGCGTCGTCGGCGAGGAGGCCCTGAACCACGGCTGGCAGGACCTCCGCGACGCCTACGAGACGAAGCTGGCCTGACTCACAGCGCTCCGCCGATGGCCGCGACCGTGTGGGTGAGCCGGACCCCCGAGCCGTCGCGCCGGCCGATCTCGTCGGGCAGCGGCACCGGCTTGCCGACCGACGACACCGCCTTCGCCGGGCCCGGGCCCGCCCAGGCCAGCAGCAGCACGTCTTCGCCCTTGAGGAAACGCTGGGCGCGCACGCCGCCCGTCGCGCGGCCCTTCGGCGGGAACTCGGCGTAGTCGGAGACCTTGCCGCCGCCGATCTGGGTGCCCGGCAGGGCGGTCGAGGAACCGGCGATCGTCACCACGCGCGACTCGCGCGCCGGGTCGATCGCGCCGAACCAGATGACCTTGGCGCCGGGCTCGACCCGGATCCCGGCCATGCCGCCCGCCGGGCGGCCCTGGGGGCGGACGTTGGTCGCGGTGTAACGCAGCAGCTGGGCGTCGGAGGTGATGAAGACCAGGTCGTGGTCTTCGGAGGTGAGCTCGACGGCGCCGACCACGACGTCGCCGTCCTTCAGGCCGATGACCTCGAACTCGTCGCGGTTGGCCGGGTAGTCGGGCACCACCCGCTTCACCACGCCCTGTTCGGTGCCGATGGCCAGGCCGGGGCCGTCGGGGTCGAGGGAGCCGATGCCGATCACGGTCTCGTCGGCGGCCAGCGAGACGTATTCGGCCACCGGGTGGCCGCCCGCCAGAGAAGGCGGGTTGGCCGAGGCCGGCAGGGTCGGCAGGTCGACCACGCTGACCCGGATCATGCGGCCGAGCGAGGTCACCACCCCGACCTCGCCCCGGACCGTCGAGCGCACGGCCGACACCAGCACGTCGTGGACGGTGCGCTCACCCTCGGCGGGCAGCGGCGAGGCGTCGGCGGTGCGGGCCAGCAGGCCGGTGGAGGAGAGCAGGACCAGGCACGGATCGTCGGCGACCTCCAGGGGCACCGGCGCGAGCGCGGCCACCCCGCCTTCGAGCAGCAGCGTGCGCCGGGGGGTGCCGTAGGTCTTGGCGACCTGGGCGAGCTCGTCGGAGACGACCTTCCGGAGCTTCAGGTCGGAGGAGAGGATCTCGGTGAGCTCCGCGATCTCGCGGGTCAGCGTTGCCTTCTCCTTGTCGAGCTCCAGGTTGTCGTAGCGGGTCAGCCGGCGCAGCGGGGTGTCGAGGATGTAGTTGGCCTGGATCTCGCTCAGCTCGAAGCGCTCCATCAGGCCGGTGCGGGCCGCCGCCGAGTCGTCGGCGTTGCGGATGACCTGGATGACCTCGTCGATGTTCAGCAGGGCGATGATGAGGCCCTCGACCAGGTGGAGCCGCTCCTCGCGCTTGCGGCGGCGGTGGAGCGACCTGCGGCGCACGACGTCGATGCGGTGCTCGACGTACACGGAGAGCAGTTCGCGCAGGCCCAGGGTGCGCGGCTGGCCGTCGACGAGGGCCACGTTGTTGATGCCGAAGGTCTCCTCCATCGGCGTCAGCCGGTAGAGCTCCTCGAGCACCGCCTCGGGGTTGAAGCCGTTCTTGATCTCGATGACCAGCTGGAGGCCCTTGTGCCGGTCGGTGAGGTCTTTGAGGTCGGCGATGCCGGTCAGCTTCTTGGACGTCACCAGTTCCTTGATCTTGGTGACGACGCGCTCGGGGCCGACGTTGTAGGGGAGCGCGGTGACGACCAGGCCCTTGCGGCGCGGGGTGACGTTCTCGATCGTCGCGGTGGCCCGCATCTTGAAGGTGCCGCGGCCGGTCCGGTAGGCGTCGTGGATGCCCGACAGGCCGTTGATGTAGCCGCCCGTGGGCAGGTCGGGGCCCGGGATGAAGTTCATCAGGTCGTCGAGCGTCGCGTCGGGGTGCTTCAGCAGGTGCCGCGCGGCCGCCACGACCTCGACCAGGTTGTGGGGGGCCATGTTGGTCGCCATGCCGACCGCGATGCCCGTCGAGCCGTTGACCAGCAGGTTGGGGAACGCCGAGCCCAGGACCGAGGGCTCGGTCTCCTGGCCGTCGTAGTTGGGCTTGAAGTCGACCGTGTCCTCGTCGATCGACTGCACCATCAGCATCGCCGCGTCGGACAGGCGGGCCTCGGTGTACCGCATGGCGGCCGGCAGGTCGTCGGGCGAGCCGAAGTTGCCGTGGCCGTCGACCAGCGGCAGCCGCATCGAGAACGGCTGGGCCTGGCGCACCAGCGCGTCGTAGATCGCGCCGTCGCCGTGGGGGTGGAGCTTGCCCATGACCTCGCCGACGACGCGGGACGACTTCACGTGGCCCCGGTCGGGGCGCAGCCCCATTTCGTTCATCGAGTAGAGGATGCGCCGCTGCACGGGCTTGAGCCCGTCGCGGGCGTCGGGGAGCGCGCGCTGGTAGATGACGCTGTAGGCGTATTCCAGGAAGCTGGTGCGCATCTCCGCGGACACGTCGATGTCGACGATCCGCTCCTCGAAGTCCTCGTCGGGCGGGGGGCTGGTGGTTCGTCGGGCCATGTCGAACATTTTGCCGGTCCCCACCGACGCCCGCGACTCAGACCTTCGAGACTTCCGTCTTGTACAGGCGGAATCCCCTGGCCTCGTAGTTTCCGCGGGCCGCCGGGGAGTCGAGGGAGCAGGTGTGCACCCAGACCCGGTCGGTGGCGAGCTTCCAGGCCCTCTCGACGCCGTAGTGCAGCAGGTGCCCGCCGATGCCCTTGCCGATGGCGAAGGGGAGCAGCCCGAAGTAGGCGACCTCCACCGACGCGCCCTGCGGTTCGAGGGCGATGTAGCCGGCGGGCGTGCCGCGCAGGTAGGCCACCCAGGTCTCCACGCCCAGGCCGAGCCAGGAGAGCCACTGCTCGTCGGTCCAGTCGCGGCGGTCGGTCCACTGCCAGCCGCCGCCCACCGCCGAGTAGAGGAAGCGGTGGAAGTCGGGCGAGGGGATCTCGGCCCGGACGATGTCGACATCGTCGCGCGGGGGCCGGGCGGGGCGCAGATCGGAGGGGGTGGTCTGTTCGAGGTACCAGGTGGTGACGTCCACAGGAGGAATTTACTGGTACTAAGGACACCGTGAGCGAAGAGGAGATGCTGCGCGAGGAGGCCGAGGAGCGCCTGAGGGCGCTCGCGGGCGACCACGCGACGCTGCGCGACGACCAGTGGACCGCGATCAAGTCACTGGTCCTCGACCGCCGGCGCACGCTGGTGGTGCAGCGCACCGGCTGGGGCAAGTCGGCGGTCTACTTCATCGCCACCGCGCTGCTGCGCGAGCTCGGCGAGGGGCCGACGGTGATCATCTCGCCGCTGCTGGCGCTGATGCGCAACCAGATCGCCGCCGCCGAGCGGGCCGGGATCCACGCCGTCAGCGTGAACTCGGTCAACCCGGGGGAGTGGGAGAAGATCTACGGCCAGGTCGCCGAGGGGCTCGTCGACGTGCTGCTGGTCAGCCCCGAGCGGCTCAACAACCCCGAGTTCCGCGACCAGGTGCTGCCCGAGCTGGCCGAGTCGGCCGGGCTCGTGGTGGTCGACGAGGCCCACTGCATCTCCGACTGGGGCCACGACTTCCGGCCCGACTACCGCCGTCTGCGCACCCTGCTGGAGGAGCTGCCGCCGGGCGTGCCGGTGCTGGCCACGACCGCGACCGCCAACGCGCGGGTCACGCGCGACGTCGCCGAGCAGCTCGGCGACGCGCTGGTGCTGCGGGGGCCGCTCGAACGCGACAGCCTGCGCCTGTCGGTGGTCAACCCCGGCGGGCCCGAGAAGCGGCTGGCCTGGCTGGCGACCGCGCTCAAGGAGCTGCCGGGCTCCGGCATCGTCTACACGCTGACCGTCGCCGCCGCCTCCGAGATCGCCGCCTACCTGCGCGACCAGGGGTTCCCGGTGGTCGCCTACTCGGGGCAGACCGAACCGTCGGAGCGGCTCGCCGCCGAAGACGACCTGCTGGCCAACCGGGTCAAGGCCCTCGTCGCCACCTCGGCGCTCGGCATGGGCTTCGACAAGCCCGACCTCGGGTTCGTCGTGCACGTCGGCGCGCCGCCGTCGCCGGTCGCCTACTACCAGCAGGTCGGCCGCGCCGGGCGCGGGGTGGCGCGGGCCGAGGTCATCCTCCTTCCCGGTACGGAAGACCGCGACATCTGGGCCTATTTCGGCTCCCTGGCCTTCCCGCCGGAAAACCAGGTCAGGGCCGCCCTGGCCGCCCTCGGCGACCAGACCCTCTCGACCGCCGCCCTGGAGAGCCGCGTCGACCTCAGCCGCACCCGCCTGGAGATGATGCTCAAGGTCCTCGACGTCGACGGCGCGGTCCGCCGGGTCAAGGGCGGCTGGGAGGCCACCGGCGAAGAGTGGGCCTACGACGCCGACCGCTACAAGCGCGTCGCCGCCGAGCGCACCGCCGAGCAGGAGGCCATGCTCGCCTACCTCACCACCGACGGCTGCCGCGAGATGTTCCTGCGCCGCCACCTCGACGACGACACCGCCACCCCCTGCGGCCGCTGCGACAACTGCACCGGCTCCTGGTGGGACTCCGGCGTCGCCGAGAGCGCGGTCAAGAGCGCCCACGACCGGCTGGTCCGGCCCGGCGTCGACCTCGACCCGCGCCGCCAGTGGCCGACCGGCCTCGACGACCTCAAGGGCCGCATCAAGCCGGAGCTGTCGGCCGGCACCGGCCGCGCGCTCGGCCGGCTGACCGACATCGGCTGGGGCACCCGCCTGCGAGAACTCCTGGCCGGCCCCGACCGCGACCTGCCCGACGACGTTTTCGGGGCCGTCGTCGAGGTGCTCAAGGGCTGGGGCTGGGAGCAGCGGCCGGTCGCCGTCGTCAGCGTGCCCTCGGTCTCCAAACCCCGGCTCGTACGCAGTCTCGCCGAGCGCCTCGCCCAGGTCGGCCGCCTGTCCTACCTGGGGGAACTGGGCTACCGGAACGGCACGCCGGGCCGGCAGTTCAACAGCAACCAGCGGGTCCAGGCGATCAGGGCCACCCTGGCCATGCCCCGCGAGCTGGGGGCCAAGATCGCCGAAGCGGGGGGCCCGGTCCTGCTGGTCGACGACCGCGCCGACACCGGCTGGACGCTGACGCTGGCCGCCGCACAGATCCGGCACGCGGGCGCACCGGTCGTGCTCCCCCTGGTGTTGGCGACCGCCACGTAGGTATAGGGGAGGGGTGTTTCCCTCCCACCGCGTCTCGCACGCCCTCGTCACCGTCACCGCCGACCAGAACCCCGTCGCCGGGCAGGACGTCGTCGTCCGGCAGGCCGATCACGAGTTCCTGTTCGGCTGCACCGGCTTCGATCGCGACATCCCGCTGGCCGACCACTGGTTCGAGCTGTTCAACTTCGCCACGCTGCCCTTCTACTGGGGCCAGTTCGAGGGCGAGATGGGCAGGCCGCAGACCGAGAAGCTGATGGAGATGGCCTGGTTCTTCAAAGACCGGGGCGTGCCCGTGAAGGGCCACCCGCTGGCCTGGCACACCCTGGCCCCCGACTGGCTGCTCGACCTGAACAACGGCGAGATCGCCGCCGCCCAGGTCGCCCGCATCACCCGTGAGGTCACCGACTTCTCCGGTGTGATCGACATGTGGGACGTGATCAACGAGGTCGTCATCATGCCGATCTTCGACAAGTACGCCAACGGCATCACCCACCTGTGCCGCGACATCGGCCGCATCCCGATGATCCGGATGGTCTTCGACGCCGCCCGCCACGCCAACCCGAGCGCGACGCTGCTGCTCAACGACTTCGACATGTCGGCCGCCTACGAGTGCCTCATCGAGGGCGTGCTCGAAGCGGGCGTGCGCATCGACGCGCTCGGCCTGCAGAGCCACATGCACCAGGGCTACTGGGGCGAGGAGCGCACCCTGGAGACCCTCGACCGCTTCTCCCGGTACGGCCTGCCGATCCACTTCACCGAGACGACCATCGTGTCGGGGCACCTGATGCCGCCCGAGATCGTCGACCTGAACGACTACCAGATCGACGAGTGGCCCTCGACGCCCGAGGGCGAGGAGCGCCAGGCCGACGAGATCGTCCGCCACTACCGCACCCTGGTCGGCCACCCGGCCGTCCGGGCGATCACCTACTGGGGCATCCAGGACGGCGAGTGGCTCGGCGCCCCCGGCGGCTTCATCAGAAAGGACGGCAGCCCCAAGCCCTCCTTCCACGCCCTGCGCGACCTCGTCAGGGGCGAGTGGTGGTTGCCCGAGACGACCCTGCGGACCGACGAGGAGGGCCGGATCTCGCTGGAGGGCTTCCGGGGGACGTACACGATCGAACACCAGGGCCGGACGGGCACGGTGACCCTCGGAAACGGTAGTACTCCGGGCGGATCCGCGATCGGGTGCGAACTCGTACCATGACGGCGTGTGGAACGAGCCGCGTCCGTTTCCGCCTCCCCCGAAGAGGGTCTGGCGTGATCACGCGCTGATCGGCCTGCTGGTCCCGGCCGTGGTGCTCGAAGGGGCGCTGCGGCCGGAGCTGCCGTGGCCGGTGGTGGCGCTGACGCTCGTGCTGGCGCCGACGTTGTGGTGGCGGCGGTCGCATCCGCTGCTCGTGGTGGTGATCGCCTTCGGCGGCACCCTCGTGGCCGACCGGCTGATGGGCGGCCCCGCCGACCCCTACACGGCGGTGTACCTGCTGGTCCTGCCCTACACGCTGGGCCGGTGGGGGTCGGGGCGCGAGGTCCTGGCGGGCGCGGCGCTGATGGCGGGCAACGTCGTGCTGTCGGTGCCGGTGCCCGGCGACCTGGTCGGCGCGCTCGCCGTGGTCTCGATCGCGCTGCTCGCCGGCCTCGCCGTCCGGTTCCGGGTCCGGGTCCAGCAGCGCGACCGTGAGCAGGTGAAGCTGCTCGAACGCGAACGCCTGGCCCGCGACCTGCACGACACCGTCGCCCACCACGTGTCGGCGATGGCGATCCGGGCCCAGGCCGGGCTCGCCCGCGCGGAGAAGGACCCCGGCGCGGCCGTGGAGGCGCTGAAGGTCATCGAGGCCGAGGCGTCCCGGGCGCTGGCCGAGATGCGGACGATGGTCCGGGTGCTGCGCCACCCCGCCGACCTCGACCCGGCGCGCGGCGTCGCCGACCTGCCGGAGCTCCAGAAGGGCTCGGGTGTGCCGGTCGACGTCGAGGTGGCCGGCGACCTCGGCGCCCTGCCGCCCCCGACCGACGCCGCGATCTTCCGGCTGGCCCAGGAGTCGGTCACCAACGCCCGGCGGCACGCCCGCCACGCCACCCGCATCCACGTGCTCGTCGCGGCCGACGGCGACCGGGTCAGGCTGCGGGTGACCGACGACGGCGAGGCCCCGTCGGCCGGCGCGACGGGTTATGGTCTGCTCGGCATGGCCGAACGCGCCACCCTCCTCGGCGGCACCTGCGAGGCGGGCCCCGCCCCCGGCCGTGGCTGGACCGTCACCGCCGTGCTCCCGAGGACCGCATGACCATTCGCGTGATCGTGGCCGACGACCAGGAGATCGTCCGGACCGGCCTGGTGATGATCCTGGAGGCCCAGGACGACATCGAGGTCGTCGGCGAGGCCGCCGACGGCCGCCGCGCGGTCGAACTGGCCCGCCGGCTGAGACCCGACGTGTGCCTGCTCGACATCCGCATGCCGGGCCTGAACGGCATCGACGCCACCCGCGAGCTCTCCCGCGAGGTCGCCGTGGTCGTCATCACCACCTTCGACCTCGACGAGTACGTCTACGCCGCGCTGCGCGCGGGCGCCCGGGGCTTCCTGCTGAAGGACGCCGGGTCGGCGCTGCTCGCGCAGGCGATCAGGGCCGCGGCGGCCGGTGACGCCCTGATCGCGCCCAACGTCACGGCCCGCCTGCTGCGCGCCTTCGCCGGCGCGGCCGACCCGGTCCAGCCGTTCGAGCCGCTGACCGACCGCGAGGAGCAGATCATCACGACCGTGGCCCGCGGCCGCACCAACCACGAGATCGCCGACGAGCTGCACATCTCGGTCAGCACGGTGAAGACCCACGTCGCGAGCCTGATGGCCAAGCTCGGCGCCCGCAACCGGGTCGAGATCGCGATGTGGGCCTACGAGACCGGCCGGATCAGGAACGCCTGATCGCCCACTCGGCCACGGCCGCGTTGATCGCCCACCCGGCGGCCATCGCGGCGAACCGGCCGGTGTCGTCCGGGGTGACGCCGGCGACGGCGAACGGGATGTGGGTGAACGCCTGGGTGCCGGCGCCCATCGCGAGGGCGTAGGCGCGGATCATCCAGGCCCGGTGGGTGGTGAAGTCGCGCCGGCGGACCGCCAGGACGGCGTACCCGATGGCGAAGGCCATCACCCCGCCGACGCCCACCCGCATGATCGTCATCGGCAGCCCGTCGTCGGACGCCGGCATGTCGTACCAGAGGGCCATCCAGATCCCGCTGAGCGCCACGGTGAGCCCGGCCACGACCAGCACCCGCCCGGACCGCCGGTGCCAGGGGCCGCGCCGCAGTGACGGGACGAACTGGAACGCCCCCACCAGCGCGTAGATCACCGCGCCGAAGATGTGGGCCACGACCGGCAGCGGCATGTCGAAGAAGCGCACGTTGTCGGGCGTGACGGGGCCGCCGGCGGAGAGCTCGCCGAGCCGGATGCCACCGCCCAGGGTCGGGATCAGGCCGAGGAGGACGAGCCCGGCGGGCAGCAGCCACGGGCGCCTGGGGGAAGCGACGAGGGTCATGCCTCAGATCGTCGCGATCGGAGGCACACGTTCACATCGCGCCAACGGCCCCGGCCTGATCGTTCCAACGGCCGGTAGCCGGGCGTACTTTCGGCTAGAGGCGGGGCCGGGCGCCCAGATTGGCCAGGCACTTGGCGGCCAGCGCGTTGCCCGCCGCCAGGGCGTCGGCCGGCTGCTTGCCGTCGAGCCAGCTCGGCAGGAACCCGGCGGCGAACGCGTCGCCCGCGCCGGTGCCGTCGACCACGCGCTCGACCTGCTCGGCCGGGACCTTGACGGCCTCGGACCGGTTGTTGCTGTACCAGAGCGCGCCGTCGGCGTTGCACTTGATCACGACCTGCGGGAACCAGGCGGTCAGCACCTTGGCCGCCGCCTCGGGCTCGTCGCGGCCGGTCAGCACCTTGGCCTGGTCGGCGTTGGCGAACAGCAGCTTCGCGCCGTGGGTCCATTCGAGGAAGGGCTCGGCGCCGGTGCGCTCGACCGGCGCGGAGGAGGCGCAGTCGACCGAGATCGACATGCCCGCCCGGCGGGCCAGGTCGAGGGCGGCCAGACCGGCGTCGCGGGAGCCCTCGCAGATCAGCGTGTAACCCGACATGTGCAGGTGGCTGCCCTGGGTGAACAGGTCGCGGGGCAGGTCTTCGGGCGACAGCGCGGCGTTGGCACCGGGGTCGGAGAGCATCGTGCGCTCACCCTTGTGGGTGACCAGGACGACACAGGTGCCGGTGGGGCGCTCGGGATCCATGACGAGCCGGGCGTCGACGCCGTAGCCCATCAGCTCCATGTCGCGGTTGCGGCCGGTGATGTCGGCGCCGCGGCGCCCGATGAAGGCGACCTCGGAGCCCTCGACGGCGAGCCACGAGGCGATGTTCGCCCCCGAACCGCCGCCGTGCATGGTCACCACGGCCGGAGTGTCGCTTGCCCGGGCGAGCGGATACCTGGCGCGGGCGACCGCGTCGGTCATGAGATCGCCCACCACGACGACCCGCGTCATGATGTCACCACCTTGCTTACTGCAAATCGACGCTGACCCCGGAAACTTAACAGCTTCTGCAAGCTTCGTGGGGGGTGAGGCGGACACTCGTACACAGTCGATGCGGATCCGTTGCCCAACCACCGCGTTTGCACACAGATACCCTCGAATGGTGGAACCCGCGTATCCGCCGCACTGGGAGGCCGACGTCGTCCTTTCCGACGGCGGCACCGCTCACCTGCGGCCCATCCGCCCCGATGACGCCGAACCGTTGCGTTCCTTCTACTCCCGCCTCTCCGCCCAATCGATCTACTTCCGTTTCTTCGGCCCCCGGCCGCGCCTTTCCGACCGGGAGGTGACGCGGTTCACCACGGTCGACTACAACGACCGGCTCGCCCTGATCGCCACCATCGGAACCGAGATGGTGGCGGTGGTCCGTTACGACCGGGTCAAGCCCGCCGACCACGCCGAGGTGGCCTTCCTGGTCGAGGACGCCCACCAGGGGCGCGGGCTCGCGGCGGTGCTGCTCGAGCATCTGCGGGCCGCCGCCCGCGAACGCGGCATCCGGACCTTCATCGCCGACGTACTGCCCGCCAACCACCGCATGACCCAGATGTTCCGGCAGGCCGGGTACACCGCGCAGAGCACGTTCGAGGACGGCGTCGTCCGGATGACCCTCGACCTCGCCAGCACCCCCGACTCGGTCGAGGTGGTGACCGGGCGCGAGCACCGCGCCGAGGCCCGGTCGATCGCCCGGCTGCTCAAGCCCGAGTCGGTGGCCGTCATCGGGGCCAGCCGGGAGCCGGGCGGCATCGGCCAGACCGTGCTGCGCAATTTGCTGCGGGCCGAGTTCACCGGGCCGGTCTACCCGGTGCACAGAGAGGTCCGGGCGGTCGCGGGGGTGCGGGCGTACAAGAACATGGCGGCGATCGACGGCGAGGTCGACCTGGCGGTGGTGGCCGTCCCGGCCGAGAGTGTGCTCGACGTCGTCGAGGAGTGCGCGGAGAAAGGCGTCAAGGGGCTGGTCGTGGTCTCCAGCGGGTTCGCCGAGACGGGCGAGGAGGGGCTGCGGCGCGAGCAGGAGCTGGTGCGCATCTCCCGCGCCTACGGCATGCGGGTCGTCGGGCCCAACTGCCTCGGCATCGCCAACACCGACCGGTCGATCAAGCTCAACGCCACCCTCGCCGGGCAACTGCCCGCGCGCGGGCGCATCGGCTTCTTCAGCCAGTCGGGCGCCCTCGGCACCGCTCTGCTGCACCGCGTCGACCAGCGCGGGCTGGGCATCTCCACCTTCGTCTCCGCCGGGAACCGGGCCGACGTGTCGGGCAACGACCTCCTTCAGTACTGGGAGGAGGACCCCGCGACCGAGGTCGTGCTCCTCTATCTGGAGTCGATGGGCAACCCGCGCAAGTTCACCCGGCTGGCCCGGCGCATCTCCCGCACCAAGCCGATCGTGGCGGTCAAGTCGCAGGCCGCCGAGTTCGGCCTGCCCGACAGTGCGGTGTCGACCCTGTTCGAGCAGGCCGGGGTGATCCGGGTCGACGACCTCACCCAGCTCTTCGACGTCGCCCAGCTGCTCGCCTGCCAGCCCCTCCCCGAAGGCCCGCGCGTGGGGATCGTCAGCAACTCCGACGCCCTGGCCCGGCTGGCCGCCCACGCCTGCGTCAGCGCGGGCCTCGCGCCGTCGACCGCCGACCTCGGCGCCCGCGCCGGGGCCGCCGAGTTCGGCGCGGCCCTCGCGTCGGTGCTGCCCGGCGTCGACGCCGCCGTGGTCGTCTACATGCCGCCCGTGCCCGGCCCCGACGCCGAGGTCGCCGCCGAGCTGGTGCGGGTCGCGGGGGAGGGCGGCAAACCGGTGCTGGCCACCTTCCGGGGCGAGGCCGGGGTCCCGGCCGCGCTGCGCGCGCCGGGAGAGGGTCCCGCACGGGGTTCGATCCCGTCCTATCCCGCGCCCGAGGAGGCGGTCAGGGCCCTCGCCCTGGCGGTACGCCATGCGCAGTGGCGACGCGGCGACGAGGGCACGATTCCCGAACTCGGCGGCGTCGACGTGGTCGCCGCCCGGGAGATCGTCTGCCGGGCCGTCGAGGAGCCGGTCGAGATCGACGCCACCGGCCTGCTGCGGGCCTACGGCGTCGAGGTCTGGCCCGCCGAGCCGGTGACCTCGCCCGAGGAGGCGGTCGCGGCGGCCGGGCGGCTGGGTTTTCCCGTGGTGGTCAAGTGGGACGGCACCGGTCGCGCCGGGACGGTCCGCCTGGCGCTGCCCGACGGCGACGCGGTCGCGCGGGCGTACACGGACCTGGAAGGGGTCTACGGGCCCCGGCTGGCGGTCCAGCGCATGGCGCCGCAGCCCGCCGTGCCGACGGTGATCACCTCGGTGCAGGACCGGGACTTCGGGGCCGTGGTGTCGTTCGGCCTGGGCGAGATCGCCGCCCGGCTGCTCGGCGACGACGCCTACCGGCTCGCTCCGCTCACGGCTGAAGACGCCGCCGGGCTGGTCCGGGCCCCCAAGGCCGCGCCGCTGCTGTTCGGCGCGCACGGCTATCCGCCCGTCGCGGTGGCCGACCTGGAGGAGCTGCTGTGCCGGATCGGGCGGCTGGCCGACGCGCATCCGCAGGTCGCGGCGCTGCGGCTCGACCCCGTCTTGGTGGGTGAGAACGGCGTCCATGTGCTGGGCGCCCGGGCGGTGCTGAAGGCCGTCACCGGGCCGCGGCCGGACGTCGGCCCGAGGCGGCTCCCATCCTGACTGCCCGGTGAAATGTGGGTGGTCGACAGGGCAGGATGGTCCCATGAGGGATACCCGAGTCTCGGCTGCAGGTCTGCGCGAGGCCATCGACCGAAGTGGCTACTACCCCGACCTGGTCGCCGACGCCGTCGATTCCGCCCTGGGCAAGGAGAGCGTCAGCGCCTACGTCGTCCACCACGAGGCCACGTTCGACCCTGCCATGGAAGTCCGCCGGCACGTCACGGTCCTGGTGTTGTCGCCCACCCGGTTGCTCGTCTGCCACACCGACGAACACCCGCCCGCCGAGGGAAACCCCGCCTCCCACGCCTCCACGACCACCGAGGCGGTCCGGTTGAGCCGGGTCCAGTCGGTCGCGCTCACCCGCCTGGTCCCCGACCCGGCGTCCTACTCGCCGGGCGTCGCCCCCAGCGAGGTCACGCTCACCATCGGCTGGGGCGCCATCTCCCACGTCGACCTCGAACCCGCCACCTGCGGCGACGAGAACTGCGAAGCCGACCACGGCTACACCGGCTCGATCACCGCCGACGACCTCCAGCTCCGCGTCAGCGAGGCCGCCGACGGCCCCGAGGCCGTGCGCCACGTCCTGGCCTTCGCCCGCGCCCTGTCGGAGGCGACGGCGCGCACGTGATGGCCACCCTCGCCGACATCGCCGGTTCCGTCCACGCCACCTTCGACGGAACCGGCGGCGGCGCCCTGGGGCTCGACCCGGCCGAGAAGGTGTGCCTGCTCATCGTCGACGGCATGGGCGCCGACCTGCTCACCGCCCACCCGTCCCGCGCGCCGTTCCTGTCGGCGGCGCTCTCCCGGGTGCTCACGGCCGGCCTGCCGTCGTCGACCCCCACGAGCCTGGCCACCATCGGGACCGGTGTGTTGTCGGGCAACCACGGCATGCTCGGCATCACCGTCGCGGTGCCCGGCGAGAACCGGCTGCTCAACTGCCTGCGCTGGACGACCGCCGGCCCGCCCGTCGACCCGCTCGCCTGGCAGCCGGTCGACACCGTGTTCCAGCGGCTGGCCCGCTTCGACGTCGCCTCCTCCTACGTCGCGCCCGCCGCCTTCGACGGCACCGGCCTCACCACGGCGGTCTACCGGGGGGTGCGCTACATCCCGGCCGACACCCTCGACGAACGGGTGGCCGGCGTCCACGCCGCCCTGCGCGCGACCCGCAGAGCCTACGTGACCTGCTATTACGGCGAGCTCGACGCGATGGGCCACATGACCGGCTGGGGCTCGCCCGAGTGGCTCGACCAGCTGTCGGTCGTCGACGGCCTGGCCGAGCGGCTCGCCGCCGCGCTGCCGCCCGGCGGGGTCCTCTACGTCACCGCCGACCACGGCATGATCAACGCCACCGACAAGGTCGACCTCGACCTCCATCCCGAGCTGACCGAGGGCGTCGCCCTCGTCGGCGGCGAGGCCCGGCTGCGCCACCTCTACACCTCTCCCGGCGCGTCCAGCGGGGTTTTCCAGACGTGGCGCTCGGTGCTCGGCGACCGGGCCCGGGTCGCCACCCGGGAGGAGGCGATCGACTCCGGCTGGTTCGGCCCGGTCGACCCCGCCCTGCTGGGCCGGGTCGGCGACGTCGTGGCCGTGGCCGAGGGCGAGCTTGTGATCGCGTCGTCGCGGGCAGAGCCACTGGAGTGGTCGATGACCGGCTACCACGGGTCGGTCACCCCCGCCGAACAGAACGTGCCCTTCCTGGAGATCCGCCGATGAGCCCACTGATCACCGCCGCCGACCTCGCCGACGTGCTGGGCGAGGTGACCGTCCTCGACGTGCGCTGGCGTCTCGGCGGCCCGCCCGGCCCGGCCGAATACGCGCTCGGCCACCTTCCCGGCGCGGTCTACTGCGACCTCGACACCGCCCTCGCCGCCCCGGCGGGCAAGGGCGGCCGGCACC
Organism: Herbidospora sakaeratensis; assembly: GCF_001570525.1. Classification (GTDB taxonomy): domain Bacteria; phylum Actinomycetota; class Actinomycetes; order Streptosporangiales; family Streptosporangiaceae; genus Herbidospora; species Herbidospora sakaeratensis. Next base: position 671,942 of record NZ_BBXC01000008.1, on the reverse strand, counting down.
CGCTGCCATCGGCCGCCGCGTTCGAGTCCGCCATGCGCGCGCTCGGCGTCTCGCAGGCGCGCCCGGTCGTCGTGTACGACGACTGGAACGCCCTGGCCGCCGCCCGCGCGTGGTGGTGCCTGCGCTACTTCGGCCACCCCGACGTCCGGGTGCTCGACGGCGGCCTCCGCGCGTGGCCGGGCGACCTGTCGAAAGACAGCCCCGACGTGACGCCCGGCGACTTCACCGCCCGTCCCGGCGGCATGCCCCTGATCACCGCCGACCAGGCCGCGATCCTGGCCGCCGACGGCGTCCTCCTCGACGCCCGCGCCCCCGAGCGCTACCGGGGCGAGGTTGAACCGGTCGACCCGGTGGCCGGCCACATCCCCGGCGCGGTGAACGCCCCGACGACCGACAACCTGGAGCCCGGCGGCCGCTTCCACCGCCCCGAGTTCCTGCGCGAACGTTTCAACACCCTGGGCGTCGTCGAGGGTGTGCCGGTGGGCGCCTACTGCGGCAGCGGCGTGACGGCGGCCCACGAGGTGCTGGCCCTGGAGTCGGCGGGCATCACGGCCTCCCTGTACGCCGGATCGTGGTCCGAATGGATCACCGACCCCAGCCGCCCGGTAGAACGGCCCTGACCGTTCGCACCTGCGCGACGTGGCTGATCGTCGGCGCGTACGCGGCCTGGGCGGCGCTGCGTCTGTTCCCGGGTGACGTGGGGTTCTGGTGGGTGCAGCTGGTGGCGTTCACCCCTTATGTGGCGCTGTCGTCACCGGTGGCTCTTGTCGTCGCTCTGCTGGCCCGGCGGCGGGCGGCCGGGGTCGCCGCGCTGGCCGTCTGCGTGGTGTTCGCGGCGATCGTCGTGCCGCGGATGGTGGGTGAGAGCCCGTCGGGCGGGGGCGGGCCGAGGTTACGGGTGCTGGCGGTGAACCTGCTGGCGGGCGGGGCCGGAGCCGCGGAGGTCGTGCGGCTGGTGCGGTCGGTCCGGGCCGACGTGGTGGCCTTCCAGGAGCTGAGCCCCGTCGCGGTGGAGGCGATGGGGCGGGCGGGCCTCGACACCCTGCTGCCGCATCGGGTGACGGAGGCCCGGGCGGGGACGCGCGGGTCGGGGATCTACTCGCGCCATCCGGTGAGCCGGGTGGGGTTGCTCGACTTCGGGGGGTTCGGGCAGCTCATCGGGCGTCTCGACGTGGACGGGGTGGCGGTGGAGATGGTGTCCGTTCATCCGTGTGCGCCTTATCTCGCGCGCCTCCATTCCTGCTGGGGGGAGGGCCTCGATGCCCTTTCCCGGACGGGCGGGTCGACCAGGCTCCTGATCGGCGACTTCAACGCGACGCTCGACCATGCTCGGGTGCGGGAGCTGCTCGACGCCGGGTATCGCGATGCGGCCGAGGCGACGGGGAACGGCTTGCAGACGACGTGGCCGGCCCTTCCACGTGACTTCCACGGGCTGCCCATTCCGCCGGTGACGATCGACCACGTCCTGGCCGACAACCGGACGGCGATCCACGCCTTCTCGGTCCACCTGCTTCCGGGCACCGACCACAAGGCGGTCTTCGCGGACCTGGAGCTTCCCGGGCCGGGGAACTGATTTGCCTTAACCAGTGCCGAAGCAGGCGAATCCCGGCACATCGGTGGTCATGGCCGCGTCAGCGAGGGCCCAAGCCGGGGACTGCCCCCAGGCCAGCCGCCGGTGGAACTCCACCATCAGGCGGGCCGCCTCGTCGTCACGGACCGGCACGATGCCCGCGATCACCGTGCGCGCCCCCCGGTCGAGGAAGGCCCCGGCCAGGCCGAACGCCGCCCCGTCGGCCGGTGCCGACGCCATCCCGGCGTCGCACGACGACAGCACCACCAGGGGCGGCACCCGCGTCAGGCGGAAGAACTCGTGCACCAGGAGCGGGCCGTCGTCCAGGAGGATGCTCGACATCATCGGCCGCCGCCCCGAGAAGATGCCGTGCGCGGCGATGTGCACGATGCCCGCCCGCCCAAGGGCCTCCAGCAGGGCAGCCCGCGTGGCGGGCGCCCGCTCTCCTCTCTCGTGTACGCCCACAACCGCCGCCACCTCCGCCTCCGCATGCGCCAGATCGGGACCCGCGAGCGCCACCACCGGCCCGCCGATCTCGCTGCGGGTGACGGCCAGTGCGGCCGAAGGGGCCACCAACACGGCCCGCCCGCGCAGCGAGGGCAGGAGCGACCAGGGCAACGAGTGCAGTGCGACCGTGGGGACCACGCTGACGGCTCCCGGCGGCAGGTCGAGCGGCCGGACCAGCGCCTCGTCGAGTGCGGACAGTTCCCGCCGGAGCCCGGGGGACAGCCCTTCCTCGCCTTCCGGCCGGGTGTCGCGGAGGTTCCTTCTGCGGAGGTTGTAGCGGATTCGCACCATCGCCTCGGTGACGGCCGACAGCGACCCGAGGCCGTGGAGCGAGACGTGGTCGCCGTGGGCGACGACGGCGTGCAGGGCGTCCTGGTCGCGTACCAGCTCGACCAGCACCTCTGGCCTGTCGTCGACCGGCTCCGCACCACTGACGAGAGCCCGCCACCGCTCCGACCAGAGCAGCACCTTGTCGGCGCTCGCCTGCCTGATGGCCAGCTCCAGCCCGAGCGTGGCGATCTCCTCGGCCACCCGGGAGGCGCGCCATCGTTCATCGGCGAGCCGCTTCACGTGAGGGACGGCACCCAGCGTCGATGTCCCGAAATTTCGGGACATGCGGATGGCTGGGTCCGGATCTGGGGTGGGTGGCGGCGTGGTGGCGCGCCTGCCCGCAAGCCCTTTCTCCCCGCCGGAGACGTCTGACGCCGATGCCCGGATGAAGTCACCCGAGACCGTGTCACGATGCCGATTCGTCGGAAGCGGAATCGGATGAGGCGACTCAGAGCCGTCCCGCACAGCCGATTCCCTCGGCGAGGCCAGCCGGGACATCTCGCGGAGCGACTCGGCGAACCCCAGCCGGGTCAGTTCGAGCGCCTCGGCGAGGTCGCCGCCCACCCATCGCCGCAACGCCTCCGCATGGAAGCGGGTGGCCAGGCATGCCGACCCGTCCCGGACCTGATCCAGCATCCGCTGCGCCACCACCAGCCCGCCGACACCGCGACCACACCGGCGCACGAACGCCGACACCGCGAACAGCCGCAGTTCATCGGCCTGCGACCGCCACCCCGCGACCTCCAGCCCATCGGCCCCGGCCGCACATTCACGGAGCAACTCGTCAATGAGCCCGGGTTCGCCAACCTGCTTCGGCCACTCCACGGGCGCTCCGCCATCGAGCGCGGAATCCGCACTGTGGGTCGGCCCCTCATCGGTCCCCGTCTTGGCCACCTGCCAAGGCCGTTCTCCGACATCGATCCCGGTCCCGGCCGCCAGAGCCTGCCGCCGAGACGGCAGTCGTTCCTCGCCTGCTCTTTCGGCCGTCTGCGCGAGCCGGGCGCGCAGCAGCACGTCGCGGGCCCTCGGTTCCCACACCGCCCGTCCCAGTCGCCCGAACTCCGTCAGCGCCGTCGAAGCCGTGTCCTCCGCCCGCCGGACATCCCCCGTCAGCAACTCCACCGTCGCCAGCAGCAGCCGCGCATGGGCCGTCGCCGGGCGGGCCGAGGTCAGATCCGGCAGGGCGAGTTCCAGGAGCATCCGGGCCTCGCCCGGCAGGCGGGCTCCGACCAGGGCCGAGGCGAACTCGGCGCGGGTGAGGGCCAGGCGCTCGGGGGACTCGTACAGGAGATCCTCGGCGGCCAGATGGACGTCGAACGCCGCCAGGATGTCGGCGCGCCGGGCCGCCGCGAACGGGCCGTAGGACTCAGGCGCGGACACGCAGCCAGCGGGTGACCACCGGGGGATCGCTCGGGCGGTGGTAGGCCACGCTCACCCAGCCGGGCGGGAGCCCGGCCACGGCGAACTGGCCGTCGGGGGACGGGACCCGGACCTTCGTCACGTGCGGGGTGCGGACCTCGACATAAGCGTCGGGCGCGGGCGGCGGGCTCACCTGGCCGGCGATCTCCAGGCGGCCCTCGGTGATGGTCGTCTCGACGTCGAGGGTGGTGTCGTCGGCGGCGAAACGGTGCATCTGGGGCTTTCCGCCCGCCCGTGCGCCGGAGGCGGCCGTCAGGTCGGCCGGGGCGGCGACGACGCAGCCGGGCAGGCGCATCGCGAGGGCGGCCATCGCGTCGGCGGCCAGGCGTCCGGGGGCGGGGTCGGCCTGGGCGGCCAGTCGCATGGCCGCCAGCATGTACGTCTCCAGTGCGGCGTCGTCAGCACTCAAGGGGATCCTCCGCGAGCAAGGTCCGGAGTTTGGCCGAACAGCGCGATCGGGTCGGTCCGACGCTGCCGACCGGGATGTGCATCCGGGCGGCGACCTGCGCGTACCGTACATCAGGATTGAGGGCGAAGAGCCGGAGCATGGTCCGGCACGGTTCGCTGAGCCGCGACACGCGCGACCACAGGGTGCGCCCGTAGTCGGCGTCGACGATCTCCGTCGTCGGGTCGGGCGCCGCGAGCGTGGGATGTCCGTAGAGGTCGGGCGGGTCGGCCGGGAACTCCTGGCCGGCCTTGCGGCCGAGCCGCAGCGCCTCGCGCCGCGTCGTCGTCATCAGCCAGGCGCCGACCGCCCGCGGGTCGCGGATGCGGTCGACGCTCTCGACCAGCCGGAGCCACGCTCCCTGTACGGCGTCGGACGCGTCGGCCGCCCCCAGACCCGCCGCCCGCGCCACGGCCCACATCGGGCCGTTGAAGCAGGCGACCAACTCGGACCAGGCGTGGTCGTCGAGCAGATCGAGAGGGATCGATTCGTCGTGAACCTCGAAAAGCACGCGTCACTGACCCTTTCCGCACCAGCCTCACTGACTGTGCTGACAGAGGAGCGTTGCGTGAGCAACTCTAGCCACGGTGTCCGGCGCGGCCCGGTGAGATCGCGGAATTCCGGAAGGACGCCCAACTTCCACGATCGCGCCGATTTACGCCTTCAGGGGAGACCGATTCGTTCGGCGGCCAAGCGGGAATCGGTATGACCCTCCTCTGGTGCCCCGCCGCGACGGACGGTAGTCTTCCCTAGAGTCACTTGTGATCATCCCAGTATGAGGCCGTTGGGGAAGGCGCACCTCGTACGAATCGGGAGGTCCGGTGGCTGCTGCTCGTGGCGTCCTGTACGTCCACTCGGCTCAGCCTGCGCTGTGCCCACACATCGAGTGGGCCGTCGCAGGCATTCTTGGCGTACCCGTCGACCTGACGTGGACGCCCCAGCCCGCTGCGCCCGGCGCCCTGCGCGCCCAGGCCGAATGGGAGGGGCCCGCCGGCGTCGCCGCCAAGATCACCTCTTCGCTCATGGGGTGGCAGCGTATCCGCTTCGAGATCACCGAAGACCCGTCGCCGGGCAGCGACGGCTCCCGCCATGCGTACACCCCCGCCCTGGGAGCCTTCACGGCGACCATCGGCGTCAACGGCGACATCCTGATCCCGGAGGACCGCCTCCGGAACGTCATGCTGATGGCGACCCAGGGGCGCGTGGTGCTGGAGGACGAACTCGACAAACTGCTGGGCAAGCAGTGGGACGAGGAACTGGAGTCCTTCCGGTACGCCGGCGAAGGCGCTCCGGTGCGCTGGCTCCACGCGGCCGTCTAGCTGTAAAGGGGGGCGCGTGGCACGCGCCCTTCACCACGCCCATGGCCGGGGCCGCCTTACCCGGCCACTACCTCCTTTGCCGCGCGCCGCTCGGCGGTCGGCCGCCCGCTCTTCATCGTGTTCACCAGCGTCGGCCACGCGGTTTGGCCGGGGCGGCCTCCGCTGCCTTTCTCACGTTCATCGGCTGGGCTTGCCACTTTCACCGTGGGGCAACACGGTGCTTGGTGATCATTGGCCCAGGGCGGCCTCCATCATGGTTCACCGGCTGAGCTGCCACCTCCCATGCTTGGCTTGGCGACCGGACCATTTTTCGTGCTGAGGGGGCGGGCGGCTGTTTCCGGCATTGGTGTCACGCCGTGCTTGGCTTGGCGACCGGACCATTTTTCGTGCTGAGGGGGCGGGCGGCTGTTTCCGGCATTGGTGCCACGCCGTGCTTGGTCCAAGTGGCCTCATCATGTTCACGGGTTGGGCTGTCACCTGCCGCGTTGCGGGCTGCGCTCTGCCGGGCCGGGAGGCCGGGCCCCCTTCATCGCTTCGCGGCTGGGCCGGCGGCTCCCACCTTGCGGCATGCGGTGGCCGGAGACGGCGCCGTCCCTGATCGCGCTCACGGGCTGAGCTGCTACCTCCAGGGTTGCGGGTTGAGCGGTGCTCGGCCGGGAGACCGCGCAGCCCTTCGTCACTTCAGCGGCTGGACCGTCAGCTCTCACGTCGCGCGGCGGTGCGGTCGGGCGCCACTCCGGCCCACCGGGAGGGCCCCAACACCTGGCGCGCTTTTGTCACGCATTCGGGTGCTTGGCGGCGACGGTGTCACCTGCTTCTGGAGAAGAATTCCGGGTGTCTCGCGTGCCGTTGGTTTCGGACTTCTCTCGCGTAGTGGAGTCGTTTCGGTCCAGGCATGGGCCCGATTGTGGCTGCCCAGCTGTGGACGGAGGTGACGGGAGGCTCACCCTTTCGCCATGTCTGCCCGCAGCAGCGCGCGCCGTACGGTGGCGCTGTTTCTCGCGGCGGACGGTCTTGCGGGGGCCGACAGGTGACCGCCTCCTCGTGGACAGCGGGAGCGCCGCTTCACTCGGCCGGTTGCATCCCGCAAGGAGACCTCGTACAGGTCGATATGCCGAAATTTCGGGCGGCGTCAGCCGCCCGACCGAACGCACCACCAACCAACTCACCGGTGAGAACCGCCAGACCAAAGGCGGCGGGCGCACACGCCCCACAACGCCGAAACGCCGCCCCCACCAACCGGTGGAAGCGGCGCCTCGGGTCGTACAGGAAAACTAGAGCGGGATGTTCCCGTGAGCCCCCCGCGCCGGCGTCGCACGGGCGATCACCTTCGCGATGGCACCCCGGGTCTCCTCCGGCTTGATGACCTCGTCGACCACGCCCAGGTCGATCGCGCGGTCGAGGCCGCCGGCGATCTTCTCGTGCTCTTCGGCCAGGCGGGTCTCCAGTTCGGCGCGCTCCTCGTCCGGGACCGCCGCCAGTTCGCGGCGCTTCAGGATGCGGACCGCCGCGACCGCGCCCATGACCGCGATCTGCGCCGTCGGCCACGCGAAGACCCGGGTCGCGCCGAGGGCGCGGGAGTTCATCGCGATGTAGGCCCCGCCGTAGGACTTGCGGGTCACCAGGGTCACCCTCGGCACCGACGCCTCGGCGAACGCGTGGAGGAGCTTGGCCCCGCGGCGGACCACGCCGTCGTGTTCCTGCCCGACGCCCGGCAGGTAGCCGGGGACGTCGACCAGGACCACCAGGGGCACCCCGAACGCGTCGCACATGCGGACGAAGCGGGCCGCCTTCTCGGCGGAGGTCGAGTCGAGGCAGCCGCCCAGGCGCATCGGGTTGTTGGCGATGACGCCGACGGTGCGGCCGCCGAGGCGGCCCAGGGTCGTCACGATGTTGGGCGCCCACTTGGGGTGGAGTTCCACGCCCGGCTCGTCGAGCAGGCCGTTGACCAGCGGCTTCACGTCGTAGGCGCGGCGCACGTTCTCGGGCAGCAGGGACGAGAAGTCGACCTCGCCGACCTCGCCCAGCCGCACCCGGCCCTGGTGGCCCAGCAGCGTGGCGACCTGGCGGGCCTTCAGCAGGGCCTCGGGCTCCGACTTGGTCACGATGTGGACCACGCCGCTGCGCTTGCTGTGGGGCTCGGGGCCGCCGAGCGACGCCATGTCGATCGTCTCGCCCGTCACCGAACGCACGACGTCGGGGCCGGTCACGAAGATGCGGCCCTCGTCGGCGAGGATCACGATGTCGGTCAGCGCGGGGCCGTAGGCCGCGCCGCCCGCCGCCGCGCCGACCACGACGGAGATCTGGGGCACGATGCCCGACGCCTTCGTCATGGCCGCGAAGACGCGGCCCACGGCGTGGAGGGACTCCACGCCCTCGGCGAGGCGGGCGCCGCCCGAGTGCCAGACGCCGATGATCGGCACCCGCTCGCGGACCGCCACGTCGTAGGCGTGGACGATGTGCTCGCAGCCCTCCGAGCCCATCGCGCCGCCCTGGAAGCGGGCGTCGCTGCAGAACGCCACGACGGGGACGCCCTCGACGCGGCCGGTGACCGCCAGGGCCCCGCTCTTGTCCTGCGGCGAGATGAGCCGCATGGAACCCTCGTCGAGCAGGTGGCCCAGCCGGACGACGGGATCGCGGGGGTCGGCCGCCTCCTGGTCGGAGGCGGCGGTCACCACCCTGTTGTCAACGACAGTCATTGGGTCCCTCTCAGACAGCTGATCAAGCAGTGGTGAAGGCGACGGCGACGTTGTGCCCGCCGAAGCCGAAGGAGTTGTTGATCGCGGCGAGCTGCCCGTCGGGGAGCTTGCGCGGCTCGCCGCGCACGATGTCCACGTCGAGGCCGTCGGCCGGGTCGTCGAGGTTCGCGGTGGCGGGCACGATGCGCTCGCTCAGCGCCAGGATCGTGAAGACGGACTCGATGCCGCCCGCGCCGCCCAGCAGGTGACCGGTCATCGACTTGGTCGAGGTGACGAGCGGGGAGCCGGTGAGCGCCTCGCGGATCGCCCGCGCCTCGATCTCGTCGCCGACGGGCGTCGAGGTGGCGTGGGCGTTGACGTGGCGGACGTCGGCGGCGCTGAGGCCCGCGTCGGCGATGGCCGTCAGCATGGCGGTCTTGCCGCCGATGCCGGTCGGCTCCGGCGCGGAGATGTGGTGGCCGTCGGAGGTGATGCCGACGCCGGCCGCGACCGCGTAGATCTTCGCGCCGCGGGCCTTCGCGTGGGCCTCCGACTCCAGGACGATGATCCCGGCGCCCTCGCCGAGCACGAACCCGTCGCGGCCCTTGTCGAAGGGGCGCGAGGCCCGGTGGGGCTCGTCGTTGCGGGTCGACATGGCGCGCATGGCCGCGAACGAGGCCATGTTGAGCGGGTGGATGGCCGCCTCGCTGCCGCCGGCGACGACCACGTCGGCGCGGCCGGAGCGGATCATCTCGATGGCCTGGCCGATCGACTCGGCGCCGGTCGCGCAGGCGCTGACCGCCGCGTGGGTGCCCGCCTGGGCGCCCAGGTCGATGGAGATCCAGCCCGCGGCGCCGTTGGGCATGAGCATCGGGACGGTGTACGGCGAGAGCCGGTTCCATCCCTTCTCACGGTAGGTGTCGTAGGCCTGCAGGATCGTGTTGATGCCGCCGATGCCGGAGCCGACGACCACGCCGAGCCGGGTCGGCTCGACCTCGGGCGCGCCGGCGTCCTGCCACGCCTGGCGGGCGGCGATCAGGGCGAACTGCTCGTAGCGGTCGAGACGCCTGGCCTCGGGGCGGGGCAGCACCTCACCGGGGTCGACCGCCGCGACGCCGGCGAACTTCGCCGGGACGGTGTCGACCCAGTCTTCGGTGAGCGTGCGGATGCCCGACCGCCCGTCGAGGAGCGCCGCCCAGGTCGAGGCGACGTCTCCACCAAGGGGCGTCGTCGTGCCGAGTCCGGTGACGACGACTCGCACCCGGTTGGTACTCACTTTGGCTGCACTCCTCTACGGTCGAACGGTTGTGCGGGGGAACTCAGTTCTGGATGAAGTTGATGACGTCCTTGACGGTCTTCAGGTGCTTGAGCTGGTCGTCGGGGATCTCCGCGCCGAACTCGTCCTGGGCCGCCACGGCGATCTCGACCATCGACAGCGAGTCGATGTCCAGGTCGTCGACGAAGCTCTTCTCCGGCGTCACCTCGGACGCGGGAATCCCGGTGATCTCGTTCACGATCTTGCCGAGGCCTGCCAGGATCTCCTGCTCGGTGGCTGCCATTTCTCTCCTTTGAGTGGTGTTTCTGGGTTTTCGTACGGCGAAGACCGTACTGGAATTAAGGGATCTCGATGACCTGGGAGGCGTAGGTCAGGCCCGCCCCGAAGCCCAGGAGGAGCGCGAGGCCGCCCGAAGGAACCTCGCCCTGCTCGATCATGCGGGACAGCGCGAGCGGGATCGACGCGGCCGAGGTGTTGCCGGCCAGCACGATGTCGCGGGCGACCACGGCCTTGTCGGCGCCGAGCTTGCGCGCGATGGCCTCGATGATGCGCAGGTTCGCCTGGTGGGGCACGAACGCCGCCAGGTCGGCGGGAGCCACGCCCGCACGCTCGCAAGCCTCTTTGGCCACCGGGTGAAGGGCCGTGGTGGCCCAGCGGAACACCGTCTGACCTTCCTGGTGAAGGGACGATGACCGGTCTTGGATCATGATGGCGTCGGCCTTGTCGCCCGCGCTGCCCCAGACGACCGGGCCGATGGCCGGGGTCTCGGACGGGACGACCACCGCCGCGCCGGCCCCGTCGGCGAAGATCACCGAGGTGGCGCGGTCGTTGATGTCGACCCACTGGGTGAGCTTCTCGGTGCCGATGACCAGCACGTTCCTGGCCGAGCCCGCGCGGATCGAGTCGCTGGCCGCGGCGAGGGCGTAACAGAAGCCCGCGCAGGCCGCGTTGAGGTCGTAGGCGCCCGGCGCCTCGATGCCGAGCCGGTGGGCGACCCGCCCGGCCAGGTTCGGGATCGGGGCCTCGGGGGTGCACGTGGCGACGATCACCAGGTCGATGTCGGCGGCGGCCAGGCCGCCGGCGGCCAGCGCCTTGCCGCCGGCCTGCACGGCCAGGTCGATCTCGGACTCCTCGGGACCGGCGAAGCGCCGTTCCTTGATGCCGACCCGGCTCTGGATCCACTCGTCGTTGGTCTCGATGATCTTGGCGAGATCGTCGTTGGTGACCACGTTCGCCGGCTGGTAGTGGCCGAAGGCCAGCACCTTGGCTCCCGGCGCCCCCGCGGGCAGCTTCACTTGATCGCCTCCTTGGCGGCGTCGAGGGCCGGGGTCAGGTCGGCGGGGGTCTTGAGCGCGACGGTCACCGAGCCGGGCAGGCCGCGCTTGGCCAGGCCGGTCAGGGTGCCGCCGGGCAGCAGTTCGATCATGGTGACGGGCGTCTCGCCGGTCTCCTCGGCCATGGTCTCCATGCACAGGTCCCAGCGGACCGGGTTGCTGACCTGGTTGACCATGCGGTCGAGGGCGTCGCGGCCGGACATGACGATCGCGCCGTCGGCGTTGGACAGCAGCCGGATCGCCGGGTCGGCGGGGGTGACGCCGGCCGCGGCGGCGCGCAGCCGCTCGACGGCCGGGGCCATGTGGTGGGTGTGGAAGGCGCCGGCGACCGCGAGGGGCCGCAGCCGGGCCCGCTGCGGCGGGTCGGCCTGGAGGGCCGCCAGCTGCTCCAGGGTGCCGCCCGCGACGATCTGACCGGAGCCGTTGTTGTTGGCGGGGGTCAGGCCGAGCCTGGCGAGGGCGTCGAGGACGTCGACGCCGCCGAGAAGGGCGGTCATGCCGGTCGCGGTGACGGCGGCGGCCTCGGCCATCGCCCGGCCGCGCTCGGCGACCAGTGAGACGGCCTGGTCGGCGGTGATCACTCCGGCCACGGCGGCCGCGGCGAACTCGCCGACGCTGTGGCCGGCGACCAGGTCGGGGGCGACGCCGAGCTCCTCGAAGGCGGCCAGTGCGGCGGCCACCAGAAGCGGCTGCGCGACGGCCGTGTCGCGGATCTCCTCGGCCTCGGCGGTGGTGCCGTAGGCGACGAGGTCGAGCTTCGCGATCTCCGACCATGCTGACAGACGGTCACGGAATCCGGGGAGCTCCAGCCACGGACTCAGGAACCCTGGAGTTTGGGCGCCTTGTCCCGGCGCGACGATGACGAGCACGGTACCACCCTGCCCTGTAGCCCTTCGACACAGAGCTGGGGATCCGAACGAACTTCGGCCTGCCTCTGTTGTGGAATCCCTACAGTTCCGGTTTCTCCGCAATTAACGGACGGCGGTCAGATTACGGTCAGTCGACCGAGTATCAACCCAACCTGAAGGGTGAATGCGGACCGCCCTTCGGTCGGGGTGTACCCCGTCAGCTCAGCGATCTTCCGGAGCCGGTAACGCACCGTGTTCGGGTGGACGAACAGCAGCCGCGCCGTCGCCTCCAGCGAGGTGCCCTGTTCGAGGTAGGTCGCGAGGGTGTCGAGCAGCGGGGTGCCGGCCAGGGGCTTGAAGACGTTCTCGATCAGCGCCGCGCGGGCGTCCTCGTCGCCGTCGAGGGCGCGTTCGGCGAGCAGGTCGTCGGCGAGCACGGGCCGGGGCGCGTCGGGCCATCCGGCGGCGGCGCGCAGCCCGGCGATGGCGGCCCGCGCCGACCGGGCGGCGGCGTGCAGGTCGGGCACCTCGGGGCCGATCACGATCGGGCCGGGCGCGAACCTCGGCACGACCAGGCGGGCGGCCTCCCTCATGCTGTCGGCCCCGCCGACGATCACGATCAGCCGGTCGCCCTGGACCCCGGCGAGCAGGTCGTGGCCGGCCCGCCGGCCCCGGTCGCGCAGGCCGTCGATGACGCTCTGGGGGTCGTCGCCCGGGGCGTGCCCGGCGAAGACGACCACGGGGGCGGAGGTCCAGCCGAGGGCCGCGGCCCAGGAGTGGAGGCCGTCGTCGACCTCGCCCCGGACCAGCGCGTCGACGATGAGGGCCTCCAGCCGGGCGTCCCAGGAGCCCCGGGCCTCGGCCTCCCGGGCGTAGACCTGGGCGGCGGCGAAGGCGACGTCGCGGGTGTAGCGCAGCATCGCGTTGCGCAGCACCTCCTCGCCGCCGGGCGCGGCCAGGTCTTCGACCTCGGCCTCGACCACCTCGACCACGATGCGGACCAGGTCGACGGTCTGCTGGAGGGAGACGCTGCGTTTGAGCTCGCGGGGCGCGGTGCCGAAGAACTCGATGCTCGGGGTGGGGCGGCCGGTTCCGGCGTGGCCGAACCATTCGACGAAGGCGGCGATGCCGGCCTGCGCGACCAGGCCGACCCAGGAACGGTCCTCGGCCGACAGGGCGCGGTACCAGGCGAGCTGCTCCTCCATGCGGGCCATCGCGGCGGTGCCCAGACTCCCCATCGCGCGGTCGAGCCGCCGCGCCGTGTCTTCACGCACCCTGTCGTTCACGGTTATAGCGTGCCAGGTCGCCTGCGCGGATTCGTCAACGGTGGGGCCGTGGCAAGCTGGGACGGTGTACCGGGAACGGCCGTCGGTGATCCCCGGCGCGGTCGTCTGGCAGACGCCTCCCGCGTCGGGCGAGGGCGAGCGCCGCATCCTGCCCGACGGCTGCATGGACCTGCTCTGGACGTCGGGCCGGCTCGTCGTGGCCGGGCCCGACTCGGTCGCCTACGTCACCCGGGTCGTCCCCGGGGCCGGCTACACCGGCCTGCGGTTCGCCCCCGGCGACCTGCCCGGCCTGCTGGGCGTGCCGGCCTGCGAGTTGCGCGACCGCCGGGTCCCCCTCGACCAGATCTGGCCGGCCGGACGGGTGCGCGCCCTGGAGAACCGGCTGTTCAGGGGTGCGGGGATCGAGGCCCTGGCCGATGGCCTGCGGCCCGACCCGATGGTGCGCGCCGCCGCTGAGCTGCTCGGCGACGGGCGGGGAGTGGCCGCCGCGGCGGGCCTCCTCGACCTGGGCGAACGCCGTTTCCACCGGCTCTGCCTGCGGGTCTTCGGCTACGGGCCGAAGACGCTGGGCCGCATCCTGCGGATGAACCGGGCCCTGGAGAAGGCGCGGAACGGGCAGCCGTTCGCCCGGGTGGCCCACGACGAGGGCTACGCCGACCAGGCCCACCTCGCGCGCGAGGTGAAGGCGCTGGCCGGGGTCACGCTGACGGCTCTTGTGGGGCGTACAGGTCGACGCTGATGCCGTCGGGGTCGGTCAGCACCGCGTAGCGCTGGCCCCAGAAGGCGTCCCACGGCGGGAGGTGGCCGAACTCCGCCATCTCGGCGTAGGTCTTGTCGACCTCGGCCGGGTCGTCGCACTGGAACGCCAGGCCGGTGCGGCCGGGGCCGGGGGTCCATTCGGGGTCGAACGACTTGATGGTCTCCTCGGTGTCCCAGCACAGACGGAAGCCGCCGGGCAGGGTCGCCTCGACGTGGGGCAGGCCGTCGGCCTCGGCCGGGAGGTCCAGGCCGAGGCGGCGGTAGAAGGCGAGCGAGCGGCCCATGTCGCTGACGACCAGGCCGATGACGTTGAACTGGATAGCCATGGTCCGACGGTACGAGACGACGTACCGGACCGTCTTGAAAGAATCGGACGGGTCAGATGACCGCGACGGCGGTGATCAGGCCGATCGCGACGTGGGTGACCGAGAGCAGGATCGCGGCGGGCTGGAGGGTCGGCTCGGCGACCAGGGCGCGGATGGAGATGCCGGCCACCTTGTCGAAGGCGAACATGCCGAGCGTCTGGACGGCGATGCCGAGCACGCCGAACACGGCGGTGGCGATCAGACCCTCCTGGAGCCGGCCGCTGGAGGAGAAGATCGAGGCCGCCACGATCAGCCCGACGGCCGCCAGGCCCGCCGAGGTGAGGGCGGTCGCGTTGGGGTTGCGGTCTTCCCGGATGAGCTTGCTGAGCTTGCCCGGCGTGGCCATGTCGATGACGTAGAAACCGACGATCAGCAGCAGCACGCCGAGGACGGCGTAGGCGGCGATCGCCAGGGCGCCGTTGCCGAGGACCTCGCCGAACGAAGTGGTGTCCATTGACCCTGCTCCTATTGGGGGGTGTTAACCGTTGATTCTGTGGGGGACGAACGACGAGGTGTCGTCGGTGATCAGGCCGGCGGTCTCGCGGATGCCGAGCCCGGCCGACTCGTCCTCCACCACCCAGGCGCCCAGGACCGGCCGCTGGCCGTCGAAGTCGGGCAGGGCCTGGAACTCCTGGAAGACGAACCCTTCGGCGCCATACGTGCCTCCGGTCTCCAGGGAGTGGTCGGGCGACAGGATCGTCATCGAGGCGCCCTCGCGCCCCAAGAGCGGCTTGCGGATGAATCCTGCCAGGTCACGGGGGCCGTCGAGGTAGGCCGGCAGCAGGTTGGGGTGGCCCGGGAACAGCTCCCAGAGCACCGCCAGCAGCGCCTTGTTCGACAGCAGCATCTTCCACGCCGGTTCGATCCAGGTCATCGACGGCATCAGCCGCAGCGCGTGGGCGCCGAACGGCTCGTGGACGATCCACTCCCACGGATAGAGCTTGCAGAGCGAGCGGATGACCCGCTCCTCGACGTCGACGAACCGGTGGTTGAGCGCGTCCCAGCCGATGTCCTCCATGGCGATGGAGACCGTCGCCAGCCCGGCCTGGGTGGCCGTCTCCTGCAGGTAGCCGAGGGTCATCGCCTCCTCGCCGGAGGTGTCGAGACTCGTCCAGGCGAAGTGGGAGGGGCCCGTCGGGAGGGTCGCGGCGATGGCCTTCCAGCGGTCGACCAGGCGTTCGTGGATGGAGTTCCACTGGTCGTCGTCGGGGAAGACGTCCTGCAGCCAGTACCACTGGACGACCGAGCTCTCAAGCAGGCTCGTGGGGGTGTCGGCGTTGTATTCGAGCATCTTCGCCGGGCCCGTGCCGTCGTAGCGGAGGTCGAAGCGGCCGAACAGGTGGGGTTCGCGGCGGTACCAGGAGTCCTTGATCGCCTGCGTCCACTCGGGCGGCACGGCGAAGTCGTGGAAACGCCCGGTGGCCACGACGTGGTCGACGGCCTCCAGGCACATGCGGTGGAGCTCCTCGACCTGGGCCTCCAGCGTGAGCACCTCGTCCATCGAGAAGACGTAGTGGACGCTCTCGTCCCAGTAGGGCCGGTCGACTCCGCTCGGGTGGGCGGAGCGGTGGTAGGCCAGGCCGTGGCTCTCGACCGTGGACTCCCAGCCGGGCCGGGGTGCGGACCGTTCCCTGCGCACGGGTCAGCTGCCGCCGCTGCTGCGCGAGCCGAAGCCGCCCCGCTGGATGACCTTGCCCGACCGGGTGGAGATCTGCGCGTTCGACGGGCGCAGCGTGGTGCCGCCGCGGATGTGCGAACCGGCGCGGACGCCGCCGTAATACCACCCGTAGGCCCCGTGGGAGCCGTGGTAGACCCGGCCGTCGTCGTCGCACAGGTCGTCGTCGACGATCGGGTAGGACCCGTCGGGCAGCGGGTTGTTCATGTCGACGCAGTCGGCGTCGACCTCCTCGTAGTCGTCGTCGACCGCTGCGCAGAAACCCACGACCAGAACCGACAACACGCCGATGGCGCCGAGCTTGACGGCGGTGGAGGCCTTCTTGTTCTTCTTCGGCGGCGGCGGGCCGCCGGCCATGGGGAACGTGGGCGGTCCCGGCGGTGGGGGTGAGGCGGCCATAAGGCTCCATGCTTCCTTGAGGTCGGGCAAGCCTATCGGTGTCTGTTTGAACGGTACAAACATCAATACTGGCCGGTTGATAACGTCTTCGACATGGAGCCAGTTGACGCGTTGCGCCAAATCGCGTTCCTGCTCGAACGGGCCGGTGAACCCACCTATCGGGTGCGCGCCTTCCGGGGCGCGGCCACGACCGTCGGGGAGCTGCCGCGCGAGGAGCTGGAGGAGCGCGCCCTCGCCGAGACGCTGACCGAGTTGCCCGGCGTCGGCAAGGTGACCGCGCTGGCGATCACCGAGGCGCTGGCCGGCCAGACGCCCACCTACCTGCGCCGCCTGGAGGCGACGTCCGGGACCGACCTGCCGGAGGCCGCCGCCCGGCTCCGGAAGGCGTTGAAGGGCGACCTGCACAGCCACACGACGTGGAGCGACGGCGGCTCGCCGATCGAGGAGATGGCCGAGGCGGCGCGGGCGATCGGGCACTCCTATCTGACGATCACCGACCACTCGCCCCGGCTCACCGTGGCGCGGGGCCTGTCGGCCGAGCGGCTGACCGAGCAGATCGAGGTCATCGAGGGGCTGCGCGAGCGGTTCGCGCCCTTCGAGATCCGTACCGGCATCGAGGTCGACATCCTCGCCGACGGGTCGCTCGACCAGGATCCGGCCCTGCTGGCCCGGCTCGACTGCGTGGTCGCCTCGGTGCACTCGTCGCTGAAGATGGACGCCGGCGAGATGACCCGGCGGATGGTCACCGCGGTCGCCAATCCCCACGTCGACGTGCTCGGCCACTGCACCGGCCGGATCGTGAAGGCCGGCGGGAAACGGGGCGGGCTGCGCGCCGAGTCGCGGTTCGACGCCGAGATCGTCTTCGAGGCGTGCCGCCGGTTCGGGGTGGCGGTCGAGATCAACTCCCGGCCCGACCGACTCGACCCGCCCAAACGATTGCTGCGCCTGGCCTACGAGACGGGCTGCGTGTTCGCGATCGACAGCGACGCCCACGCTCCGGGGCAGCTCGACTGGCTCGGGTACGGATGCGAGCGCGCCGCCCTGTGTGGTGTGGAACCGGAACGAGTGGTCAATACGGGTATATGGCCGCTGAGTTAGGTGGGAAATACCAGGATTTGTCGTTCACCGCACGTAACGTCGGCGTCATGGACCGTCGACGTGCGCTGGTAGAGGAGTTACGGAGCAACGGGCAGCTGTCGGCCAAGGACCTCGCCGACCGGCTCGGAGTGAGCAAACGGACGGTGATCCGCGACATCGCCCGGCTCCAGGGCGAGGGCGTGCCGATCCGGCTCGACCCGGGCGGCTACCTCATCGACGGGGCGGAAGAGGTCAAACGGGCCGTCGACCGCGCGCTGACGGGCCGCCGCGTCCTGCGCGTCGACTACCTGAACAGCAAGAGCGAGCTCAGCACCCGTGACCTCGAACCCAGCATCATGCTCGGCGGGCGCGGCGGGTTCTGGTATCTGGTGGCCTGGTGCCGGTTGCGTGAGGACGTGCGCGTCTTCCGGGTCGACCGCATCACCCGGGCCGAAGTGCTCGACGAGCGTTACCCCGAGCCCGACGAGCAGCGGCTGTCCGAGATGACATCGGCGCTGCCCCTCTGATTCGCTGTACGGCAGCTGATCTGGGGGACCCGAACGATGTCGCTGCTGTCCGAACTGACCTTCGTCCACAACATGCTCCGCCGCGACCTGGCCACGATCCGGCGCATGGCCGAGACGGCCGCCGCCGGGGGAGACCTGGCCGAGGTGCGCCAGGGGTTGCGCGACCTCGCCACGCGGGGGCCGCTGTTCCAGCTCAAGGCCAACTGCCTGAGCTACTGCTCGATCGTGCACACCCACCACGGCATCGAGAGCGCGACGTTGTTCCCGCGCATCCGCGTGCTGGCCCCCGAGCTGAACGCGGCCGTCGACCGGCTGGAGGCCGACCACGTCGCCGTGTCGGGGCTGCTCGAGGAGGTCGAGGCCGCCGCGCGGGCCGACGACGACCGGGCCCGCCTGGTCAAGGCGCTCGACGCGCTCGCCGACCGGTTCCTGGAGCACCTGGCCTACGAGGAGGAGTCGCTCGGCGCGGTGCTCGCGCAGCTGACCCACTAGTTTCCACAGGGCCTCGCCGAGCCCGTCGCGGCCGGTCACGGCGGTGACAGGGTGCCGGGATGGACATCAGCGCGGTGCCGCTCGTCTACAACGGGGTCATGTTCCGGTCGACCCTGGAGGCCGACTGGGCGGCCACCCTCGACGCCCTGGGCGTCTACTGGCAGTACGAACCGCTCGCCCTCCGGCTGCCGAGCGGCGCCGTCTACGTGCCCGACTTCTATCTGCCCGCGCTGAACGCCTGGGCCGAGGTGAAGGGCCCCCACTGGGAGCGGCTGGCCAAGCCGGTGGAGCTGCGGGCGACCCTGGCCGTCGCCGGCGGGGCCGGGTGGTGGGAGCAGGTCCACGTGGTGGTGCTGGAGGCGCCCGGCCCCGGCGACGCCGCGAGCTGGCACGTGCCGGTGGGGTCGTGCTGGCTGGTCGAGTGCGGCGAGCGGCAGAACCGGTTCGCCTGGTACGACGGCCGGTGCTGGGCCTGCCACCGGGAGGACCTGGGCGGGTCCCACTCCTTCTACCGGCCGGCCCGCGGCGACACCGTCGGGCCGACGTGGCGGATGACCCGCGCCCCGCGTCCCGAGCCGTTGCGGCGGGCCGCCTGAAGTTTCGGCGACCGCCGGTTGGTAACCGGAAAGTTGCGTACCGTGATCGCATGGCGAAAGACGACCACCTGCCGCCGATCTGCCGGACGTGCAGAGGTGAGGGCGGCGAATGGATCAGCAAGGACGGCAAGGAGGTCTGGCTGACCTGCACGCCCTGCGGCGGCGTGGGCCGCCAACCTCCCACGTGAGACGCGTCAGCCGGCCGCGACCGCGCGGGAGACGCCGACGCCGCAATTCGTACTAGTTTGGCCCGCATGGGTGGTCGGGAAGAGAGTCTCGGGGTCGTCGCGGCCTTGGTGCGGGCGTCGTTCCTGATCTCGGCCGTCTACGCCGAGTCGGCGCGCGACCACGGCCTGACCCCGCAGCAGGGGCAGTTGTTGTGCGTTCTGATGGGCCGGCCCTATCGCATGAATGACCTCGGCGCGACGCTCCGGCTGGCCAAGTCGAGCCTGACCGAACTCGTCGACCGCACCTCGCAGCGCGGGCTGGTCAGGCGCGAACCCGACCCGTCCGACGGGCGGGCGGTGCTGGTGGCGCTCACCGACCAGGGCGCGGCGGTCGCGCAGACCTTCCACGACGAGACGTGCGACCGCGTCGCCCGGGTGCCGGGCGGCCTCGGCGCGGCGGAGCAGGGCATGCTGGCCGACCTGCTCGGCCGGGTGGTCAGGGACAACACCGTCGGGACGGTGTTCCTCAATCGGGACGACGCCAGGCGGTGAGGTCCTTTCTCGCCCAGAGGGGGCCGGAGGCCAGGTCGTACAGAGCGGGCGGGAAGCCGGGTCGCGCGGCCAGTTCTCCCAGCTCCTCGGGCGGCACGCCGAGGGTCTCGGCCGCGCCCGCCTCGCCGACCAGGCCGGCGAGGCGTTCCAGGGCCAGCAGCAGCAGTTCGCTGTTGTCCCAGTCGAGCCGCCCCTCGGCGGCCAGTTCGAGGGCGAGCAGGTTCGCGTCGGCGGGATCGTGGCCGAGGGCGCGGGCGACGGCCTTGGCGGCGGCGAGGACCTGGTAGTTGCGGCTGCGCGTCATCCGAATGTCGTACCAGAGATGGGGGCCTTCCAGAGAGGCTGCGGGCGGGACCGCAGGTGTTCGTCGAGGAACGCCGCCACGTAGGTGCGGGTGATCTCGGCCAGGCGGGCGGCGCTCGGTGCTCCGGCCAGGGGCTTCAGGCCGAGCGTGTGCTGCAGCTGGGGGAGGTCGGTGAACGACTGGTGGTCGGCGCCGGTCACCACGACCCAGCGTTTCCAGCCGGTCAGCAGCTTCCAGTCGCGGTCCCACGAGTGGTCGCGGCCGCCGGGGGCGTGCTCCGGGGCGCCGACGAACAGGAACGGGCGGTCGAGGCCGCCCGGGAGGCGGGCGTAGGTGGTGCCGTCGAGGTCGACGCCGGCGTCGATCCGCGGGTCGGCGGCCATGGCGGCCAGCGCGCTCGCGCCGCCGATCGACTGGCCGGCCATGGCGATGCGGGTGCGGTCGATCAAGGCCGGTCGCTTCGCCAGGAGCTCGTCCAGGACGAAGGAGACGTCCGCCGCGCGGATGCCGACGACGCCCATGCCGAAGCCAGGGTCGGTGTCGCTGTCGCAGGCCAGGCACTCGGCCACGGTGCCGTCGGCGAGCGTGGTGGCGTGGTTCTCGTAGGCGTGGTCGATCCCGGCCACGACGTAGCCTCGGCTGGCCAGGTCCTCGGCCAGCGAGGTCAGGGTGCTGACCGGTTTGGTGAAGCCGGGCGACACCACCACCAGAGGGAAGCGGCCGGTCGCGGGGGCGTTGGTGGTGGCGTGCACGACCGTTCTGCTCAGGATGGCGGGCGGGACCCCGCCCGCGCCGGAGCCCGCCAGCGTGAGTTCCGACTCCCGGGGGCTCATGTACGCCGCCCGCTTCCCCTCCCCCTCGCCGCTCGGATACCACAGGGTGACCCGGAGCTCTCTGGCCTCGGCGTCGAGGTTCCACGGGTCGGGCCGCGAGGCGTCGGTCAGGTGCACCACCGCCGTGCCGACCGGATGCTCCCCGGTCGGGGCCACCAGGGTGGCGGGCTGCGGCGGGGTGGGCGAGGGGGCGGCCGCGCGCGGCGGGGCGGGCGCGGAGCAGGCGGTCAGCACGAGCAGGGCCGCGAGGGTTCGTCTCATCGTCTGTCCAGCAGGGTCAGGGCCGTGGCGAGGGCGGCGTCGCGGCCGGCCGCCGCGTCCTCGGGGGTCGGCGGGACGAAGTGGTGCGGCGAGACGCCGATCCGGTCGACGATCTCCCGCTTCGGGCCGAGATGGCGGCGGGTGGGGAAGCTCAGCACGGTGTTGTCGCGGAGCAGGAACGGGTGCCCCGGGCCCGAGATCACCCCGGCCGTGCGGGTGCCGACCAGCAGACCCGCCGAGTGGTCCTTGACCGCCGAGCTGAAGTGCTCGCACGCCGACGCGCACCCCCGGTCGACCAGCACCACGAGGGGCAGGCCGACCAGCTCGACCGTGTCGTCGGTCTGGCCGGGCTCGCACCGGTCGTCGACCGTGCACAGGTAGGAGGTGACCTTCCCGTGCGTGAACGCGCTCACCAGCCGGGTCGCCTCCACCGGGCTGCCGCCGCCGTTCCCGCGCAGGTCGAGCACGATCCCGCGGACGTCCCGGCCGGCGCGCAATCGGGTGATCGCCCGGAAGGCCCGGTTGGCGGCGTCGGGGGAGAAGCCGCGCATCCGTACGTAGATCACCTCGTCGTCGATCAGCCGGGACCGGACCGTCTGCAGCGTGGCCAGGTCACGCGGATAGAGGCCGGGCGTGAGGGTGACGCTCCAGCGGCGGTCGCCGCGCCGCAGGCGCAGCTCGACCGGCGCGGCGTCGGGGTAGCGCGGGCGCAGCACCTCGGGATCGTCGACGTTCTCGATGACGTCGCCCGGCCGCAGCCCGGCCCGCCGGGCCGCGCCGCCCTCCACCTCGGAGACGAACAGCGGGTCGCCGTCGCTCACCTGGAAGCCCAGCCCGTAGCCGTCGCCGTCGTAGTAGCCGGGCGGCCGGCCGGCGTCGCGCACCCAGCGGGCATGGTTGTCGTCGAGCGCCGCCACCATCGCGTCGAGGGTGACCTCGGCCAGGTCCGCCCGGTCGGTGATCTTCCGGTACGCCGCCTCGAACGCCGCCCAGTCGCCCCGCCGGTCGCCGGTCAGCGCCGGCAGTTCCAGCGGGGCCTCGGGCAGCGCCCCGGTCAGCGCGGCGAACCCGGCGACGAGCAGGTCGCGGTGGTCCATGGCGGGCGCGCGCCAGTACTTGGCGAGGATGCAGAAGTAGGCCTGCTCGACGACGTCGATCGTGGCGGGGGTGCGCTCGCGCGGCGGCCCCTGGGGCGGCCCGCAGGCGGTGTTCTCCGGTGCGCCCGCCTGGGCTCGGGGCGGTTCGGGGGTCGTACAGGCGACCGCCAGCAGGAGCAGCAGCCCCGCCGCCACGGCCCGGGTCATGACAGCCGTCTCCGGATCAGCCAGAAGGACAACCAGGTCAGACCCAGGGTGAGCCCGGCGTAGAGGCCGGTCTCGATCCACTGGAACGGCCAGAACCGGTCGATCGGATGGTAGAGCGCCCGCTGCCGGTAGCCCAGCGCGTTGATCTCGGCCCAGCAGGCGTCGAGACCCGCGCCGGCGCCCTGCGGCGAACACGGCCCCGACGTGCCCGACACCGCGACCGGCGCGTCCTGGCCGTCGCCCGCCACCGCCTTCCCGGACCCGTCGACCAGCTCCGTCGAGAGCACCCACGCGCCGGCCTCGCCGGGCACGGCCGGCTGGATGGCGACCCGCACCTCGCCGCCGCCCTGCTGGACGTGCAGCCCGCCCACGTTGACGCGGCCGAGCTCGTGGGTCGCCGAGACCGGCGCCATGAAGTGGGGCCGGACCAGCGTTGGCATCGCCACCTGCACGGCCACGAAGACGACCAGGGTGAGCGCCATGGCGGGCAGCGTGCGCCGCACCAGCATGCCGACGGTCACCCCGAGCACGAACGCGAACGCGGCGTACCCCATCGGCACCACGCCCCGCGCCCCGAAGACGACCGGCGTCATCTGCGCGAGCTCCGGCACGGCCGACCCGTCGAGCGGCCGCGACCACCAGGTGACGACGAGCCCCGCCACGCACGCCATGGCCACCGCGATCAGCCCGATGAGGCCCAGCTTGACGGCCAGCCACCGCACCCGGCTGACCCCCTGGTTCCACACCAGCAGATGGGTGCCCGCCTCCAGCTCCCGGGTGATCAGCGGCGCCCCCCAGAACAGCCCGATGAACGCCGGCAGCGCCAGCAGCACGAAGCCGACGAGCACGAAGAGCAGCTGGTATTCGTCGAAGAAGCGGTCGAAGAACCGGTCGCAGGTCCCGTCGGCCACACACGCCGCGACGCCCCGCGCGTAGCGGTCGGCCAGGCCCGGCCCGGTCATCGCCAGGACCGTGGCGCACACGGCGACCAGCGCCGCCGTCAACACGGCCGAGCCGCGGAACTGCCGCCAGGTCAGCCAGATCATCGCAGCACCTCCAGCCCGGCGCGGCGGCCGGCGGCGGGACGCCGTTCCATGTAGGCGAGCACGAGGTCCTCCAGCGTGAGGGGGGTGACGACCCAGGCCGGATCGAGGATCGGCTCGTCGGTCCGGATGACGTAGGTGCTCTGCCGGTCGGTGTGCCGCGCGGAGACGACGTACTGGCCCGAGGGCAGCCGGTCGGGGTCGCGGCGCGGCCCGGTCAGCCGGTGGTGGCTGCCGAGGAGCACGTCCACCTCGCCCGCCACCAGCACGCGCGAGTCGACCAGCACGATGACGAAGTCGCAGACCCGTTCCAGGTCGGCGATCAGGTGCGACGACAACACGACGCCGAACTCGTCGGCCGCCGTCGCCTCCATGAGCCCCTGGAGGAACTCGCGGCGGGCCAACGGGTCGAGCGAGGCCACCGGCTCGTCGAGGATGAGCAGCTCCGGCCGCTTGGCCAGGCCCAGCGTGAGGGCCAGCTGGGCCCGCTCGCCGCCCGACAACCGCCGGGCCTTCTGCCTCGGATCAAGCCCCAGCTCGGCGATGCGGTCGGCGGCCAGCCGGGCGTCCCAGGTCGGGTTGAGCCGCGCGCCGAGCGTGAGGTGGTCGCCGACGGACAGCCCGGCGTAGACGGGGGTGTCCTGGGCGACGAAGCCGACCTTGGGCAGGACCGTCCCCGGCCGCTCGCCGAGGACCCGAAGCTCGCCTTCGGAGGGGGCGAGCTGCCCGCTGGCCAGCTTCAGGAGCGTCGTCTTGCCCGCCCCGTTGGGGCCGACCAGGCCGGTGACGTGGCCTTTCGGGATCTCCAGCGTGCAGTCGCGGAGGGCCCAGCGCCGGCCGTATCTCCTGCCTAATTGCCGGGCCTGCAGGACGGGGGTCACGCGATGTCCTCCTGGGCCGCCGAACGGAACGTGGTCATGAACAGGGCCTCGATCGACTCGTCGTCGAGCCCCGCCTTGCGGGCCTCGCCGAGCCAGCGCCGCAGCTCCTGCCGCAGCGGCGCCTGCGCGGCCCGGCTGGAGGCGTCGGTGAGGGTCCGGGTGATGAACGTGCCGACGCCCGGCCGGGCCGCGGCGAGACCCTCGTGTTCGAGCTCGCGGTAGGCCTTCAGGACGGTGTTGGGGTTGATGGCGAGCTGGGCGACGACCTCTTTGACGGTGGGGAGCTGGTCGCCCTCCCGCAGCAGGCCGAGGCGCATGGCCTGACGGACCTGATGGACGAGCTGCAGGTAGGACGAGACGCCGGACCTGCCGTCCAGGTGGAACTCGATCACGGTAGCGCTCCATTTATCTAGTCTCCTAGTACTTTAGGAAACTAGTTGTTAAGCGCGCATAAGGAGGCTGTCCGACCGGCCGGCCGTTATAACTGCTCATGTGATCAGTGACGACGAACTTCTCGCCACCGCCGACGCGCTCCAGGCCGAGGGCCGCGAGGTGCTGGAGTCACTGCGCCTGGATCGGGCGTTCGCCGGGTTCGGCCCGGCGGAGGCCGTCGGGAGCGTCGTCTCGGGGCTGATGGTCTGGCGGGATCTGGACGTGGTCCTCACCGCACCCCACGCCACCACCGCCGGCGTGCTCACCGCCCTGGCGGCGCTCCCCGGCCTGATCGCGGTCGACTACCGCGACGAACGCGGCGACCGCCGGCCCACGCCGAGTCCCGTCGACGAACGCCACTACGCCGTCTGCCGCCACCAGGGGCCCGGCGGCGTCTGGAAGGTCGACCTCACCGTCTGGCTGCACACCGTCGACCGGCCCACCCGGGCCGAGGCCGAGCGGCTCGCGCGGGAGGTCACCCCCGAGCAGCGGCTGGCGATCCTGCGGTTGAAGCACCTCTGGCACACCCGGCCGGAGTACCCCAACGTCGTCGGCGGCACGGACGTCTACGACGCCGTCATGGCGTCCGGCGTCCGCACCGCCGAGGAGTTCGAGCGTTATCTCGCCGCGCGTCAGCGCAGGTAGTCCTGCCACGGGCCGGTGATGGCCAGGGTGATGCCCGGGGTCTGGATGTTCACGAACAGGACCTTGCCGTCAGGGGAGAAGGTCGGGCCGGTGAACTCCGAGTAGGTCGGCTGGCCGTTGCTGGTGCCGATCTGGAGCTGGTTGCGGGCGATGGCGTAGGTCGGGCCGCCCGGGACCGAGCTGAGCACGTGGGAGGCGCGGGCGCCGTCCTCGGCCAGGACCAGCGTGCCCCACGGGGTGACGGTCACGTTGTCGGGGCCGTCGAAGGTCATGTCGGCGTACTTCGGGTTCACGCCCTCGCCCTCGGAGAAGGGGTTGTGCGGGAAGTACGTGACCAGCGTGATGGTCTCGTCCTTGTAGTCGTAGAACCAGACCATGCCGTCGTGCTTGGCGGCGTCCGGGGGCAGGTCGGCGGTGGCGAAGGCGTAGCTGTTGACGATGTAGCAGCCGTCGCCGTTGCTCCACACGCCCTCGAACTTCTTGCCGCGGGTGACGGTGCCGTCGGCGAACTGGAGGCGCGTCGGCGTGGTCTTGGCGTCACGGTCGGGGACCGGCGCCCAGGTCACGTTGAAGGGGCGGCCGAGCTGCGCCGAGGTGATGTAGGCGACGTCGGGGACGATGCTGCCGTCGTCCAGGCGGATCTGCATCGCCTCAAGGGTGCCCTCGGTGTCGCCGAGCTGGTCGGCGATGCCCTTCTCCAGGCGGCCCTGGCTGGCCGTCCACCGGTAGAACAGGCCGTTGGGGCCGCTGGCGTCCTCGGAGAGGTAGACGCGGCGCTGCTTGGGCTCGACGGCGAGGGCCTCGTGGTCGAAGCGGCCGAACGCCTTGATCGGCTTGGGCAGCTGCTGGTTCGACGGGTCGGGGTAGACCTCGAAGACGTAGCCGTGGTCCTTCTGGTAGGTGCCGGTCTGGCCGCCGCCCGACCAGCTGCTGCCGGCGCGGTTCGACGACTCCTCGCAGGTCAGCCAGGTGCCCCACGGGGTGACGCCGCCGGCGCAGTTGCGGACCGTGCCGGAGATGCCGACCCACTGGCCGGTGAGGTTGCCGTTGGGGTCGGTGGTGACGACCGTGCAGCCGCCGGCGTTCGGCGCGCCCGGGTCGTAGACGGTGCCGGGGATGTGCGGGACGCCGTGCGTGACCGCGTGCGGCGCCGACTCGTGGTTCAAGATGAAGGTCAGGCCGGAGTGCTTCATGCCCACGACACCGGTGCCGTCGTGCATGCCGGGCGTCTTGCCCTGGCCGAACGACATGTCGGTCAGGCCCTCACGGGTGACGATCTTGTACGAGAAGCCCTCGGGCAGCGCGAGGATGCCGTTGGGGTCGTCCTTCAGCGGCGGGAACGGACGCAGCGGCCGCCCGGCGGCGCCCGTGCTGGAGGCGGCCGAGGCCGGGGTCGCGCCAAGGGTGGGCAGCACGCCCCCGACGGCGAGGCCGACGGCGGTGGCGGCGCTTCCGGAAAAGATCTGGCGGCGAGAAATGCTCATTCGTAACTCCTGCGGTACGGCCAGGCGGTGTGTCCCCGACCTGAAGAGCTTTGGAGGCTCACCTGAACCCCAGGCCAATTTCGCGTTGCCGCAGAATGCACCTCTTGTGTGATGCTGTGCCGATGGCACTGGAGAGCCTCGTCATCACGCGCCGTCTCAGGGTGCCCATGGACCCCTCGCCGGAGCCCGTGGAGGGCACGCCCGGCGCGCCCGCCGCCCGCCAGCTCGACGCCGCCCTGCTCAGCGTCGGCTTCGCCTGCTCCCCGGCGCTGCTCGACCGCCTGGGCCGGCTGCCCGCCGGTGAGGTCGTCGACCTGGGCGTCCGTGTGCTGGCCGCCGTCCGGACGCTGGTCGGCGACCACGTGCGGCACAACGCCTACTTCGTCGACTTTCCCAGGAACGTGCCCGACACGGTCGAGTTCTGGGCCGGTCTGCTGGCCGAGGCGCTGCGCGACCCCGTCGCCGCCGGGCGGGTGTCGCCCGGCAACCTGCTGACGCTGCCCGGCTACGGCGTCTACCGCCACAGCTACGCCGACCTGCTGGCGGCGCACGCCGAGCTCGTGCCGCTCGCTGGCGACCGGGTGACCGTGCTCGACCTGGGCGGCCCCCTCGCCGCCGAGGCCGAGGCGCTGTTCGCCTCGCTGGCCGGGTCGCAGGTCCCCCTGTCGCCCGAGGACGTGACGCTGCTCCGCGACCTGGCCGCGGTGTGCGTGGGGGAGCCGGGACGCATCCCCGTACGGGAGAACCGAGCCGTGCTCAACGAGGCCAGGTTCGCCGCCGGGCGACCGCCGCTGGTCGACACCGTCACCGACGTGCTGCGGCTGGCCTGCGGCCTCTCGGGCGGCGACGTCACGCTGCTCGGCCCGACCCGCTTCCGATCGTTCACCCGGGCCGAGCGGCGCGCCCTGCTGGCCGCCCTCGACGGCGTCGCGACCACCGCCAAGCTGGGCGACGTGCCCCGCCACCGCGAACAGTGGAAACGCCTCGGCGAGCGGCTGCACGCCCACGAACACCCCAGGTTCCCGCGCGCCGCCCACGTCTTCGAGGTCGCCCGGGGCGAACGCCCGGCCGTGAGCCTGCCCGGCCGGGTCGAGACCGCCCTGGCGGCGGGCCGCGTCAGCGAGGCCCTGCGGCTGCTGGGCGACAGCCCCGGCGCGCTGCTGCGCCGCCTCGACCACCTGCTGCGGGCGGGGGAGTCCCCTTCTTCGGTCCTGTACGCCGCCCGTCAGGCCGCCGCGAGCACCTCGGGCCGGGTGCTGCTGTCACTGCGCGAGCACCTCCAGAACCGCGCCGCCGCCTCCGCGCCCAGGGTGTTCGCCAACCGGCACGGCCGCGCCTGGGTCACCCCCGACACGCGGCCCCCGCTCGACGGCGGGGTCGTCGCCGAGGCGCTGGCCCTCCTCGACGAGGAGATCGGCCGCCGCCTCCCCGACCCGGGCGTGCTGGTCGTGGACGACGACGTGCTCGACGTCGCCCTGCCCCTGTCGGGCAAGGCGGTCGCCCCGGGGCTCGGCCTGCTGCCGCGCGGCTCGGTCTCATCGATCGACGGGGAGCTGCTGCGCTTCTTCGTCCACTGGCGCGAGAACGAGCGCACCACCGACTACGACCTGTCGGCCCTCATGCTCGACGCCGACTACGGCGACGCCCGGCACGTGTCGTGGACCAACTACCGCACCGGCTTCGCCCAGTACTCCGGCGACCTCACCGAAGCGCCCCACGGCGCGTCGGAGTTCGTCGACGTCCGCCTCGCGCAGGCGACCCGGCCGATCATCATCCCGCAGGTCGACGTCTTCAGCGGAGAGAGGTTCGACGACGCGGCCGAGGCGTTCTTCGGCTTCATGATCCGGTCGGAGGACCAACTGGGCAGGCCGTTCGAGGCCCGGACGGTACGGGCCAAGTCGGACCTGCGCGGCGCCGGCCGGGTCGCCCTCCCGCTGGCCTTCCTCCGCGACGAGGCCGGCGGATGGCGGGCGAAGTGGCTGCACCTCTACCTGAAGGGCCATCCGGCCTTCAACCAGGTGGAGTCGCACCGGCTGACCACGAGCCTGCTGGTGCGCTCGATCGTCGAACGCGAGTATCTGCGCGTCGGCTACCTCGTCGACCTGCTCCGGGCCAGATCGGCGGTGACCGACCGCGTGACCTTCGTCGGCCTGGCCGCGCCCGCCGACCCGCCGCCCGGCGCGAGGGTGATCACCGCCGCGACGCTGCACGAGCTGATTCCCGGCTGATACGGTCGTCGTCGCGAGGCCATGGGAGACGCTTCCTTCTCAACTCTGGCTTGCTAGCTCTCCCGCTTTCCTCGCCCAAGCTTGCCCAGGTCACAGACCTGAGGGGGCCTCGGCCTGCTGCTCTCCCGGCACCGGGCCGGCATGCACGCCGTGGCGCTCGCGCTCCTGGGCCACCGTGCCGACGCCGAGGACGCCGTCCAGGACGCCATGCTCGTCGCCGTCCGGCGGATCGACGACCTGCGCGACCCCGACGCCGCGGGGCCGTGGTTGCGGGCGATCGTCCGCAACGCCTGCCGGGCCCGGTTGCGGACCGCCGCCGCCGTCCCCCTCCCCGCCGCCGAACTCCCCGCGCCCGGCCCCACTCCGGAGGAGCTGCTGGAGCGCCGGGCGCTGCGCGACTGGGTCTGGCACGTGCTGAACGACCTCTCCGAGCTCGTCTGCGCTACTTCAGCGACGTCACCTCCTACGACCAGATCGCCGCACTGTGCGAGCTGCCCGTCGGCACCGTCCGCGGCCGCCTCAGCGAGGCCCGCTGGAACTCGCGGAATCCCTGGTGAGCACGGCCGACCTGGCCCACGACGACGCGCCGCGCTGACCAGGGCCCGCCGCCGGGAGGCCGAGGAGCTCATCCCGGGGGCGCGCCTGACGGTGCTCGATGAGAGCGGGCACATGGGGCACCTCGAACAGCCGGAGGAGTTCGTCGGGGCGATCGTCGCGTTCGTCAGTGCAGGTAGAGCCGTGCGGTGAAGGCGCCGCGTCGAGCGCTTCTGTCTTCGGCGACGTGCTCGACGTGTTCCCAGGAGTGGCCGTGGCGGGCGGCGACGGCTTTCAGCACTTCGAGGAGGTCGGCGAGTTCCTCGGGTTCCCGCCGCTTTCGCGGATGATGGCGGGGATGCGGTCGTCTACCAGCTTGCCCATGGGGTCAGTGCCCTTCGGCGACGGATCGTCGCCCCACGGGAACGGAAGACGCGGGACATCGGCGTGTCACGGCCCGGTCACCTGGATCGTCCACGGGCACGGCGCCCGAACGGCGAGGGTGAACGTGCCGGCCTCGGTGCGGCGCACCCGCTTGTCGAGGTGGTCGCCGTGGTCGTCGACCACGGCGGCCTTGCGGTTCTCGTCCTCGAAGAGGGCGATCTCGATGCCGCCGGCGCCCTCCCGGACTTCGGTGTTCGCGCAGTCCAGCGTGTAGTGGAGCTCCCAGGGGCCCGACGTGGTGAACGGGCCGGTCTGCCGGGCCCCGCTTCCGGAGACCGCGAGCCGGACCTCGGCGGGCTGCCCGTCGGGCGTGGACATGACGTGGACGAAAAGCCCGATCCCCTGAATCACGAGGACCACGAGGGCGACAAGGCCGATCACGCCCATGGTCAGGGCGAAGATCTCAAGCCGAGAAGTGGACACGTGGGAAGGACGCGCCGGATGGGCTCCGCGTTGACCGCCGTCACGTCCATCGCCGCTTGCGGCTCTATCGCTGCTTGAGGCGGAGCGCCTCTTTGCGGGTCTCCTTCTGGACGGACCGCTCGCGCTCCAGCCACGCCGGGTTCTCGGCCTTCAGCGCGTCGATCTCGGCGGTGGTGAGCGGTTCGGTGATCCCGCCCCTGATCAGGCCGGAGATCGAGACGCCGAGCTTCGCGGCGACGACCTGCTTGGGATGCGGCCCGTTGCGGCGCAGGTCGACGAGCCAGGCGGGCGGCGCCGACTGCAGCTCGTTCAGCTCGTCCCGGGAGACGACACCCTCCTGGAACTCGGCGGGCGTGGCCGACAACAGGACGTCCAGCTTCTTGGCCGCGGTCTCGGGCTTCATCGTCTGGACGGTCTTCGGTTTGGACGAGGTCATGGCGTCGAGAATAGTCAGTCGGAACGGGTTTCCTGACGTCGATACCCTGGGGCGGTGACTGATGGGGAGACCGGCAGGGTGTTCCGGCTGGCGTACGTGCCCGGGGTGACCCCCGCGAAATGGGTCAACGTCTGGACCGAGAGGATGCCGGACGTACCGATCACCCTCCTCGCGGTGCCCGCGGCCGAGGCGGTCGGCCTCCTGCGCGATGGCGCCGCCGACGCGGCGTTCGTGCGGCTCCCCGTCGACCGGGAGGGCCTCAGCGTGATCCCCCTCTACGTGGAGATCACGGTGGTCATGGTCCCCAAAGATCACGAGGCCACCGCCGCCGACGAGGTGACCGTCGCCGACCTGGCCGACGACGAGGTCTTCCACCCCCTCGACGACACCATCGACTGGGCGGTCCGCCCCGGGCTCCCGGCGTTCACCCGCCCCGCCACGACGGCCGACGCGGTCGAACTGGTGGCGGCCGGCAGCGGCCTGCTCGTGGTCCCGCAGTCGCTGGCCCGCCTCCACCACCGCAGGGATCTCACCTACCGGCCGATGCCGGACGCCCCCCAGTCCCAGATCGGCCTGGCCTGGCCGACCGACGCGACCACCGACCTGGTGGAAGACTTCATCGGCGTCGTCCGCGGCCGGACGGTCAACAGCTCACGCGGGCGCGCGGCCGACACCCCGGCGGAGAAACCGGCCCAGCGGCAGCCCCGCAAACCGGCCCAGAACGGCTCCGGCCGCCGGGCCGCCCCGGCGGCGCGCAAGAAGAAGGGCAACCGGCCCCGCTGACGTCACGGGAGCTTCCACTCGCCCTTTTCGTCGGCGAAACCGCTGTTCAGAGCCATTTGAAGGGTCGCGAGTCCGGCGTCCTGAGCCACCTCGAACAGGATGACGCCCTTACGCGAGTCACCGGGGTTGGCCGTGATCGACGAGAGGATCACACCCTCCTTCACCTCCCCGAAGGTCTGGTTGTACTGCTGGCCTTCTGTGTCGATCAGCTTGAGACCGTTGCCGGGCGCGTCGCTGTAGACGGCCGTCCCGGTGTTCTTCAGCCGCAGTTCGACCGCCACCCACCGGGAACCCGCGTCCGGCTTCAGGAAGTCGTTCGCCGGCGTGGCCGGATCGAAGACCCGGGTCACGGTGACGTCCACCCGCAGGTCGGAATCCATCCCGTGCAGGGTGATCGCGGCGCCGACGGCCACCGGGCCGTCACCGGCGGGCTGCTCCTCGGTCGCGGGGGAGGTGGGCTCGCTCGTGACCGGGCCGCGGCTGGGGGAGCCCAGCGTCTCCCGGTCGGCGGAGCCGTCGTCGACGTTGAGGATCAACGCGAAGCAGCCCCCCACGAGAAACAGGAAGACCACCGCGGTGACCATGAGGACGGCGAGGGTGTTGGTCCGCTTGGGAGGCGGCGGAGGTGGCGGATACCCGTGTCCGGGAGGCGGCCCATAGACGGGCGGCCCGTAATGCGGAGGTTGTCCTTGCTGCCCGTACGGATTCGACATCGCTGGCTCCGGGTGAATTCAGGTGTGCTCTGACATCGCACGCGGAGGCGTTCGGCGTTACTTCGCAGAGGGTTTTTCGTCGGGTATGTGACCTTTATGAGGCTGATCCAATAATCGCCACGAATGTGGTGTGCCGGACTTTGCATTCGGTGATTTCTTCTCGGCGGCGCAAGCCGGATCTGCTTTCGCAGACGAGAAACTCGAAGTAGGCCCGGGTCAAGCTGGACCATGGTTTCCTCCCGGTCGAGCAGAGTGGACCTGTCCGGTGGTGGCTGTCACCACAGAGCGGGCGCACTTCCCGGTCCGGAGTAGACCAACCTCGTCGACTACCTGGTGCGCGACCCTCGAATCGTGCGGCGACGGCACTCTCACGGTGATCGATGACGACCGGATGGATCATCTGCCAGGCGGCCCTACGGCTCGAACGCCTCAGCTCACTGCGTAGACCGGCCCGGGGATTCTGGGTGGCGAGCACTCGGCTGGAAGCCGTGGCGCCCTGCTGATGACCGATGGGTGACCGGGGGACAGCCGTGGCCCAAGCGAATCTCATTGACCAGGTCTGGCCGCAGAGGAAGGCTTCCCGCGGGGCGAAATGGCACGGCGGATGGCGCGATGGGAATCGACCTGTGCGTGTGCTTGTACAGAGAGTGCACCGGGTTCGCGCCGCCCATGTCATCCGCGGTACTGCGGACGCACGCTCGACGCGGCCGACCTCGGCATTGGCGGTCTGCTCGCCAAAACTCCGCGCCGCGAGGTCGCGTGGACGGGCACCGGGGAAATCAGTAACCTGACGCCGGTGCCACGAACCTCTCTTCTGGTCGCCGCCCTCACGGTGTCGGCCTGTATTGCGAATGCCTCAGCGGTAAGCGCAGCTTCTTCCTCACCGGCCTACGCATCGATGTCAGCCCCATCGGGCCTGCTGCAGGGGTCGCAAACGCTTGTCACGCCCAAGCAGACGGTCATTGACAAGACCAAGGCGCTGCTGACGACGTTCTTCACCGATCAGCAACTGTCCAGAATCCTGGACAAGCTGGCGGCGGACATCTACGCGAACAAGACATTAAAAGAATCATCCGCCACTCTCATCACCTCGAGTGGTCTCACCGCAAGTCAAATCACGGTCCTGGCGAAGCTGGCGAGCGGCTCGACCTCCGGCGCCCCGCTGACGAAGGTCAACGCGGTCCTGCTCCGCCACTTCGAACCATATTACAAGAACATCAGCCAGAAGATTCTCGCGATGAAGAAAAGCGGGAAGTCCCAGTCGGAATGCGCCAAACAGGTGCACGTTATGGTGGCCGGATATCTCACCAAAGCCAATGTCACGCCGATCCTGAAAGACGTCAAAGCCGGTCTGACGTCAAGCGAGTGGCAGTTCGTGAAACTTCACGGCGCAGCACTGTTCCTGTGGAGTAAGCACGGGTTGTAGAGCCTGTCTGGTCCGCGCCGGCCTAAGCAGCGATTACCCAGGCGCGCAGGAGGCGATCGGAGAAGCGGTTCGGCCTCCACGGAGAGGCCGAACCGTCCAGCGTCGTGTAGCCCCCGCAGCAGGACGGGGCGGCGGCGGAGCGGAACGCGACCGGCTCGGGCGGTCGTTCTGCGCCTGCGGGGTTCTGCGACGGCCGGGGCGGGGTCGGTGGCGAGCATCAGCCGGGCGAGCCGCCCTCACCGCCGACGCATCGACCGCCCGCTTGGGTAGCACCGAGCTGTTGCCGGGATCGGGTTGTGTGGGCCCGAGGCAACCTTCACCGGCGACGCCCAGTTCGAATGGCGACCTTTACTAAGACCGCCTGGTTCGACAGGGCGACCTTCCCCAAGGTCGCAAAGTTCAGCGCCGCGACCTTTACCGAGGACGCGGAGTTCAGCGCGGTGACCTTCACCAGGGACGCGAAGTTTAGCGCGGCGGCCTTCACCAAGGTCGCGGAGTTCAGCGCGGCGGCCTTCACCAGGGGCGCGGAGTTCGGCGCGGTGACCTTTACCGAGGACGCGGAGTTCAGCGCTGCACCTTCACCAGGGACGCGGAGTTCAGCGCCGGCCTTCACCAAGGTCGCGGAGTTCGGCGCGGCGGCCTTCACCAAGGTCGCGGAGTTCAGCGCGGCGACCTTCACCGGGGAAGTCCAGCTACAGGGCGACCTTCGGCCCGACGCCAATTTGGTCGGCGGGATGACGGCTGAAGACCGCGGAGAACAGGGCCACGTTTGGTGAAGTCCGACAAGCCCGCAGCTGGGCCTCAAGACGGCCCGTGGGCGCCCGCCCATAATTCGGTTATTGGCCCATCATAAGCCTGTTTATTCTGTCGAGTAGAGAAGCGTGATGAACTCTGCGGTCTTCTGACCTGTGACTCCGCAGATTTCTGACCTGCGGGTTCGTCATGTCGACCGCCGAAACCTGGACCGGAGGCGACGTCATGTGCGTCGTCAACAACCCGCGCGGTCAGCGGAGCGGCTCGAAGTTGCCCCGAGCGCTACGCCTCGGCTCGCAATCGTCGACAAATGGTAATCAATTTGTTTGCCGGTGTCTGTGATGATGAGCGCTCCGCAAGTTCGCCGTTTCCGAAGGGCAGTGGCTCCATGAGGCGATGGTCAACCCTGATCGTGGTCGCGATGCTGGCCGGGGCGGTGGCGGTGCCCGCCCCTGCCATCGGGAAGGCCGCGCCGCCCGATCCGGTGCGCGCCGTGCAGAAGCAGTTGCGCCACGGACACGGGGTGCGGCTCTCCGAGCTCATCGTGTCGAGCTACCGCAACAAGCCCTTCGGGCGCACGCGCAGCCAGGTGCAGCTGAGTCCCTCCGGACCGGTCGCCTACGACTCCTTCACCCATTACCTGGTGTTGTCGGATCTGATTCCGGACGCGCCCGAGACCGCGATGCACAACTCGCTCGCCGAGATGGACTGGGACGACATCACCCATGTCGGCGGGGTCACCTATCTCCACGCCCTGCCCGGTTACCTCCCCGACGGCAAGGCGTGGATCCGGTTGAAGCCGGACCGCTTCTATGACGACGCTTTCAGCAGCCAGCCCATCGACGTGTTCGACGCGCGGATGTTGCGCACTGTGCTGCGCGGTGTCACCGGCAAGGCCGTTTCCGGTGGGTACGCCTACCAGGGCGTCGTGACTCACGGACAACTGGGCACGGCCAAGGGGCGCTGGGCGAAGAACAAGATCAGCTGGCGGCTCTGGACCGACGCCAAGGGCCTGCCCACCCGGCTGCGGACCACGATCATCGCGCCTGGCGACCTGGATTCCGATACGACGCTGGACACCCGATTCCGCGACTGGGGGTTCCCGCTGGTCGTCACCGCTCCGCCCGCCGATCAGGTGATCGACGAACGTGACCTCCCCAAATGATCATCTGACAGAGCTGCTGCGCCGGCTCGACGATCCCGAACGGCCCGAATGGCCGAAGGGCTACGACCGTCACGGAACCGGCGCGCTGTTCGAGCACCTGGTGGCCAGGCTGGAGGCCGGCTTCGGCGCCTCCTGCCCGGCCGAGCGGGACACCCAGGACTCCAGCGAGTACGGACGGGTCGAAGTCCCCGCGCACGCGACGGTGTGCGGGGAGCGGATCGTCGTCTCGGTCAGCACGTTCGGCTCCCTGGCCTTCGTGGCGGCCGACAACCCCGGCGCCTTCCTCGGTACGTGGGAGGCACACGACGAGGGGGCGCTCGACGCCGGGGATCTGGCGAAGGTCGAACGGGCGCTCACCGAACTGGGCTACGTGGTCGTCCCGGAGGAACTCCTCACGAGCGACTACGACGGGCCGACCGCCGTGTGTTCGCGGCGCCCCACCTGGTGGGACCGCTACTTCGGCACCTTCTGAGGCCCCGCGTACCGTGGGCAGAACGGAACCCCGCACAGGCGATCGTGACCGGTGACCACATCAGTCATGGCACCCGGCGCACACCTGTTCGCCGCCACCGGCACCGGCAACCCGGTGCGGCGGTGGGACCCTGGGCCAGCCAGTAGATCGGCCAACCCCTCACCGGCCACACCGGCCCATGCGATGATCACCTACTCGCCACCATCAGCCGCGACGAGAGGGTGCGGCTGTGGAACGTCGGCTGAGCGCTGCGGGACGGCGCTGTGACCAGTGCCCCGACTACGCGGATAGGCATGAAGGCCGGAGGGCGGCAGCCGAACACGTGGTCTGTCTGCCGGCGGGATCGCATCCGGCGGTAGCCGCCGCCGGCTGGTGCTGCTCGACGATCAGCCCCTCGACGTCCATCGCCCGTGGAACCGCCCTCAGGGGTTTCACCGAGCCGGGGAAAACGTGTCTGCGCGGTTCGCCTCACGTGCAGAGAGAGATGGCCTTTGGCCGCATGGACATCCGAGAAAAGACGCTTGGGCAAGTCGAGGCGGGTACGTGACGCAACCTAACCCTGACTTTCATCCCTTCCTTCATCAAAAGGGGTACTAAGTGAGGAAGGCGGCCAAACACCAACAAGGCTGTCAAAAGGTCAAAGCGGGGGATTCGTATGACGGAAACCAGTACGCCATCGGCCCAGGGCATGCCAGTCCCGCGAGAGCGCGCCCACGACCACGGCCACACCACCATCGCGGGGGACGTCGTCGCGAAGATCGCCGGCGTGGCCGCCCGGGAGATCTCCGGCGTCCACGACTTCGGCACCGGCCCGGCCCGCGCGTTCGGCGCGTTCAAGGGCAGACTCGGCGCCGAGGACGGCGTCACCCGCGGCATCGCCGTCGAGGTAGGGGAGCGCCAGGCAGCCGTGGACATCGATCTGGTCGTCGACTACGGCGTGGCCATTCCGGACCTCGCCGCAGCCGTCCGAGACCACGTGATCACGGCCGTCGGGCAGATGTGCGGGCTTGAGGTGACCGAGGTGAACGTCGCGGTGGATGACGTCTACCTGCCGGGCCAGGACCAGTCCTCGGGGGCCAGGGAAGGCGCGCGGGTCCAATGACCAGGCGCAGGGGCCGTACGGCCCCCCGGTTCGATTCGGCGGCTCCGCCGAACCCGGGGGCCACGCCCCGGACCGCTCCGGACGCAAGGCGGATCGCCGAGAAGGCGGCCTCGTGTCCCGGCGTGTCCGCGCTCACCCGCGGTCCGTACGGGACGGCTGCCACCTACCTTCCCGGCGGATCCGTGCCGGGGGTGTGCCTGCGCGACGAGGCGGTCGAGATCCATGTGGCCGTCCGGTACGGCAGGCCGATTCCCGAGATCGTGGCCGGGGTTCGCGAAGTCGTGAGCCCGCTGTCCGGCGACAGGCGTGTGGACGTGATGGTCGAAGACGTCACCGACACCGAAGAAGCCAGGAAGGTAGGACGATCATGAACCAGTTCCCAGTTTGGACCATCGTCGGGCTCACGTTCGGCACGATCCTCGGAATCGTGGGCGCCTTCGGCGGCCTCAACGCCTTCCTCATCGTGCTGGTCCTGGGGGTCGTCGGCTTCTTCGTCGGGCTCATCCTCGAAGGCGGCGTCCAGATGCCCAAACTTCGGGTAAGGCGGCAGTGACCACCACGGCCGGGCACGGCGCGACCACGGTCTCGGAGCGTGCGTTCGTGAAGATCGCCACGGAGGTGGCCGGGGCCGACGACCGGCTCGCGGAACAGCCGCAAGTAACGGCGTCTGTCAGCGGAGCCGTCGCCGCCGTGCGTCTCGGCATCGCCGTCCGCTACCCGGCGCCCGTGCGTCAGGTCGCGGCGGAGGCGCGCGAGCGGCTCATGAGCCGGGTACGCGACCTGACCGGCATCGCCGTCGAGAACGTCGACGTCGACGTCGTCCGGCTCGTGCCGAAACGGAGGAGCGGGCTATGACGACTCTCCACACGGGAGCTGAATTCCCGGAGACCCCTGAACCGGTCTCCCGCGCGTCCACGAGAGCGAAGGGCACGACGCGCTTCCTGCGCCCCAGGCGGAAGGTGCCCGCGGCGATCGCCGCGCTCGTCCTGTTCGCCGCCGGGCTGCTGATCGCGGTGGGAACGATCTCGGCGCTGTTCGGCCACCCGGTGCGGATCGTGCCGTACGACCGGGTGGTGGCCTGGGCCAGCGCCACGACCTGGCAGGACAATGCGGTCATGGCGGCCGCCGGGGCCGTAGGGATCGTGGGGGCGTTGCTCATCCTGATCGGGGCGGTCCCCGGGCGAACCCGGCTGGTGGCGCTGCGCAGCGGCGACCCCGACATGATCATCAGCACGCCCCGGCGCATGCTGGCCCGGGTGCTCGGCACGGTCGCGGCTCAGGTCGACGGTGTACGCCGGGCGCGGGCCCGGATACGCGGGCGGCAGGTGACCGTCCACGCGGGCACCGACCTGCGCGACACGGCCGCGGTGCGCGAGCGCGTGCGGGACGCCGTGGAGGACGAGCTGACCAAGCTCGCACCGGTCGGCCGCTACACGGTCAACACCAAGGTGAGGGGTGCGCCATGACACGAGGTAGGGCCTTCGGCCGGGGCATCGCGTGGGGCAACCGAACCGGCCTGGTGGTGCTCGGCCTGATCCTTCTCGCGGCGGGCGCCGCCGCCTTGGCGCTCGGCCTGGGGGTCTTCGGCTCGAACGCGGCCCGGACGCCCCTGCTGCCCAGTGCCGTCTCCACCTTCGCCGGCTCCACCTCCTGGTTCTGGCCCGCCGTCGCCGCCGGGGGCTTCGTGCTGGGCGCCATCGGGCTGGGCTGGCTGCTCGCCCAGTTCCGGCTCGACCGGCTGGATCGTATGCGGCTGGAGTCCGGCCCGTCCGGGGTGACCGAGATCGGCGCCAGGCAGGCCGGCGAAACCCTGGCCGACCAGGTGAGCGCCTACGAGGGCGTGCGGCGCGCGCGGGCCTCCGTACGCGGCAAGCCGGACGCGCCCGCCCTCGACCTGCGGGTGACCTCACAAGATCCGGCGCACCCGGACGCCCTGATCACCCGGCTGCACGACGAGGCGCTCCCCGACCTGCGGACCGCGTTGGGGCTGGAACACCTGCCGGTCCTGATACGGCTCCGCTTCGACCCGAGCCGGCGGACCCGCCAGGTCCACTGAAACGGCGCGGAGCCGGACGGCTGGGCTGTCTACGCCGACCTCCCCCAGCCCGAGGCGTTCGGCGATCGTGATGACGACCGCATCACGCACGGGGCAACCGGCGATCACGTTACATCGGCACCGTCAAGAACAACGCCTGGCTCCACACCCGCGCCGCCGCGCCCAACCTGCGGTCTCCGCACCCGTCTGAGGAACCGAGGTCAGCACAGGTGCAGGGCGCCACACGCCAGCAAGATCCTCAGCGGCCTGCTAGCCGAGTAGGCGTTGGAGGCGGGTGATTTCGGCGCTTTGCTCGGCGACGACGTCCTGGGCCCAGGTGAGGACGCGGTCGTGGGAGCCGTTGATCAATTGGGTTTCGGCCATGGTGATGGCGCCCTTGTGGTGGGCGATCATCAGGGTGAGGAAGAGGGTGTCGAAGGATTCCCCCTTGGCGTTGCGGAGGTCGGTGAGCTGGGCGGGGGTGGCCATGCCGGGCATCGTGGCGTGGTCGGCGTGGTGGTCGGGTTCGCGCAGACCCTCTTCTTCGAGCCAGGTGGTCATGGCATTGATCTCGGGGCCCTGGGCGTCGTAGATGCGGTCGGCCAGGGACTTCAGGCGGGGGGATTGGGCGCGGTCGGGGGCCAGCGCGGCCATTTCGAGGGCTTGGCGGTGGTGCACGATCATGTCCTGGACGTAGCGGACGTCGGTGGCGTTGATCGTGGGGGAGGGCAGGGGGGCGAAGGTCTGGCCGGGGGTGAGGGTGGCGGCGACCTCGCCCGGTTTGCCGGGGACGATGACCGGGGCGTCGGTGATGACCTCGGGCGGGTCGGTGGGAGACGAGCAGGCGGTCAAGAGCAGAGTGGCCGCCGCGATGCTCAGGAGAGCTTTGACCGCGGTGGTCCCGGCCTGGCGGAGCGGGAGGGTTCTGAGCACATGGGGCTCGGCGCTCGGGGCGGGAACGCGGCTCGTGATGACGGCGGGAGCTCTGCGCATTTCGGTCCTTTCGGCTGTGGTCGCGGAGCGATTGTGCCTGGTCATGATGGGGGGAGATGCGCGCACCCGTCCCCATTTCGGTCCTCCTGAGGAACCTAATGGCCTGGGCTTGTGACAGTAAAGGAGACGGATCGTAGGAAATATGTGACATATTGACGACTTGCTTGAGGGCCTGAGTAAAGAAACCATAAGGGGTGTTTGCCACCTTTTACCCGGAGGTTCCCTCAATGTCCCCCCTCCGCAGAGTTGGGCGTTTACTCGCCGTGCTCGGTGCCGCCGGAGCGCTGGCGCTCTCCACGACACCGGCTCAGGCCGCTGACATCCTGCCCCCCGGCGCCATCGACATGAGCGACAACGTCCAGCACGTCGCGAACCTGCCGCGGCCCGACTCCCTGCTCACCACCATCAACACCGACATCGCCTTCCAGGGCGACTATGCCTACGTCGGCAACTACGGCGGCTTCTCCGTCTACGACATCAAGCACCCGAAGAAGCCGAAGCTGGTCAGCTCGGTGCTGTGTCCCGGGTCGCAGATGGACATCTCCGTCTACGGCAACCTGCTGTTCGGTTCCGTCGACTCCTCCCGCAGCGACGACTCCTGCACCAGCGTGGCCCAGTCGGCCGCGATCAAGTCGTCGTGGGAGGGCATCCGGGTCTTCGACATCAGCGACAAGGCCAACCCGCGCTACGTCAAGTCGATCGAGACCAACTGCGGTTCGCACACCCACACGCTCGTCCCCGGCACGGACAAGGCGAGCGTCTACCTGTACATCTCCTCCTACAGCCCGTCGGCGTCGTTCCCGGACTGCCAGCCGCCCCATGACCTGATCTCGATCGTCAAGGTGCCGCTGAAGGACCCGGCCGCCGCCTCGGTCGTCGCCACGCCGAACCTGTTCCCGGACGGTGGCAACCCGGGCGAGAGCCTCCCCTACCCCTTCCGCACGTCGGCCACCAGCGGCTGCCACGACATCACCGCGTACCCGGAGAAGGGCGTCGCGGCGGGCGCGTGCATGGGCGAGGGCATCCTGCTGGACATCCGCAACCCGGAGGCCCCCGCCGTTCTCGACGTCGTTCGTGACGACGAGAACTTCGCCTTCTGGCACTCCGCCACGTTCAACAACGAGGGCGACAAGGTCATCTTCACCGACGAGCTGGGCGGCGGCAGCGCCGCCACCTGCAACGAGGCGATCGGACCGAACCGCGGTGCGAACGCCATCTTCGACATCGCGGACGGTCAGATGACCTTCCGCAGCTACTACAAGATCGCCCGCCACCAGGCCGACACCGAGAACTGCGTGGCCCACAACGGCTCGCTGATCCCGGTCAAGGGCCGCGACATCATGGTCCAGGCCTGGTACCAGGGAGGCGTCTCGATCTGGGACTTCACCGACTCCGCCAACCCGCACGAGATCGGCTACTTCGAGCGCGGTCCCGGTGAGAACCTCGGTGACGGTTACTGGTCGGCCTACTACTACAACGGTTACATCTACGGCTCCGAGTTCACCCGGGGCTTCGATGTGCTCAAGATCAACGACCCCCGTACGAACCAGGCCAACAGCGTGAAGATGAACGACTTCAACGCGCAGACGCAGCCGTCCTACAAGGACAAGAAGCACTAGCCAGCCCCGATTCGCGGCCCTCGCCTCGTCGGGCGAGGGCCGCGTTCGCATCCGACGGTCGTCGTGCTGGCGGTCCGTCCGGCAGAAGGAGACACCAGGACCGTCAAGTCTCGTCGGTCGCTCAAGCCGCCGCGCCGGTGCGTGGAAGCCCTCAAGGCTCTCCACGAGGAACAGGCCGGCCTCGGATCTCGTCTTCCGCACGAAGACGGGAAACGCCCTCACCGCGCACAACGTGAGGCGCGACTTCCGCGAGGTCATCGCTCTCCCGGAACGCGACTGGCCGCCGCGCGAGGTGGCACAGCTTCGTCTCGCCGCTCTCCGGATCGGGAGTCCCGATCAAGGACATCTCCCGCCTGGTGGGCCATCGCACGACGGTCGTCACGGAGACCGCCCGGTCCTCCTGGAAGGTGCCGAGGCCATGGACGACATCTTCGGGGGTTGCTCACCCAGACCCGATTTCCAAGATCAGCAACCAGGTCTTCGTGCAGGTGGACGGTACTGGGTTCTTCGACCATCTTGAGTGAAGCCTTCGAGCGAGGCATGGTTCCCCTGCTCTTGTGCGGACGCCGGCTGGCCGGCCTCGCATCGAACTCCCCGCGATTCGCGGGAGCTCCCTGGTCGCGGCAGAGTACAAAAAACGAGCCCCGACCCAAGCGAGTTGGGACGGGGGCTCGTGTCTGCAGCTGACCGACAATCGGTTCACGTGGCGAAACGCGGGTTCGCCCGGATCGCCGGAGGCTCGGCCGTTTAGACGTCCATGCACCACATGGGCTTGCCGTCGATCGTGCAGGGGTACCACTCGCCGCGCTGGGCGTTGGCGGGGGCCGCGAGGACGGCGAAGGTGGTGATGGTGACGGCGGCGGTGGCGGCGAGGGCGGCGGCGCGCTTGAGCGTGCGCATGGGGATCTCCTGTTGTCGAGGTGTCGTTGTTGACGGATCTCAGTAGACAGGGGGGCCCTTGGGGATCACTTCCACGCGACTTGGTGGGCGCTTGAGCCCCAATGCAGACGCAGGTCACAGACGTAAAAGGCGCCACGTCGTTGACAGGATGCCCTTTTTCGTGGGCGTTTCCGGAGACCGGAGTCGCGCGAACCCTGACCTCTATGCGATCCCGCACTGCACGCCGAGATAGTCGTGACCGCAGTGGTGGAGCACCACGTTCGCCCGTCTCGGGGAGGCCGGTCGTGCAGTGCTGGCGTCATGGGCCTGGCCGCCATCGTGGCGTCCGCGAACGTGCGCGGCCACAGCAGACCCCAGATCGGCTCGGAAGAGTTCGAAGGCGAGGGCTCGCTGAGCTGTGCAGCTCGGCTGAAAACGAAAGCCCCTCACCCGTTTCCGCAGGTAAGAGGCTCAAAGTGGGCGGTACTGGGTTCGAACCAGTGACCCCTCGCTTGTAAGGCGAGTGCTCTACCGCTGAGCTAACCGCCCCGGACCGCTTACACCTTACGGCACTCCCAAGCCCGAAGGCACCTCGGTAACCCGCACGACCGCGCGCCCACCTCCCGTACCGTCCCAAGCCGCCCCGACCTCGTCGAGCCCCACCACATGGTGATCAACCGACAGCTCCCCTCGGGCCGCATGCCCGAAGATCGTCGACAGCGCCGCCCCCCGCTGCTCCCGGCTGACCGCGTTGTTCGAGTACCCCAGCACGGACACGGCCCCGCTCCGCAGCAGGGCGGACGACAACACCGCCGAGTCGGACGCCGAGCCGCCCAGATTGACCAGCCGCCCGCCGGGCCCCAGCACCCGCAGCGCCGCCTCGGCCGGCTCGCCGAACACGGGGTCGATCACCACGTCGGCGGTCCCGATCGTCTCGCGCAGCCGGGCGGCCAGGGTCGCCACCG
Organism: Herbidospora sakaeratensis; assembly: GCF_001570525.1. Taxonomy (GTDB): domain Bacteria; phylum Actinomycetota; class Actinomycetes; order Streptosporangiales; family Streptosporangiaceae; genus Herbidospora; species Herbidospora sakaeratensis. The sequence continues at coordinate 628,164 of NZ_BBXC01000008.1, read as the reverse complement.
GCTCCAGGGGGATGCAGCCCGGCCGGGGAGCCCGGGAGACGCCGACCACGTCACCGGCGCCCAGCAGCCACGCCGCCCGGAGCGCCACCTGTCCCACCGTCCCGCCGGCCCCCAGGACCACGACCTTCTCGCCGCGGGTCAGCCGGGCGCGCCACGTCAGAGCCAGCCACGCCGCCACCGCCGACAACCCCAGAGAGGCCGCCGCGACGTCGTCGCAGTCGTCGGGGAGGCGTACCAGATCGGACGTGGGCACGGCGCAGAACTCGGCCATGCTCCCGTTTCCGGGGGCCATCCCGGCCGACGTGGGAAACCACACCCGCTCTCCGTCGGGGGTGATCCCGACGCCCTGCACGCCCGGTACGTACGGCAGCGCCGGTTCGCCGAAGTAGGACACGCCCGACGCGCACAGCAGGTCGAGCGGGGTGATCGGCGCGCAGGTGACGGAGAGGAGAACGTCCCCGGCCCCCGCAAGAGGCCGGGGGACGCTCCCTGTCACCGGTGGGCGGCCGCACGATTCGATCAGGGCCGCGCGCATCGGTGAGCTCATGTGGCGATGTCCGGGTAGGGCAGGCTGAAGTGCGACAACCGGGCGGCGTACTCCTTCTGGAACGCCAGCGGCTCCTCGTAGTCGCGCTCGAACATCGCGATGAACAGCGTCAGCGTCAGGAACGGGTGGGCGCCCAGTTCGAACAGGCGAACGTAGTCGTGGGAGGTCAGCGCTTCACGCTCCCCCGGGGAGAAGGACAACCACGTGCTGGCCTCCCCGCCGTGGCAGTTCAGGATCTCGTTGGCGATGGTCGACTCCCACCACGCCACCGTCTCGTGGGGGGCGGCGCGGTAGCGCTCGACCAGGTCGGGGTCGCGGTCGACGGTGAACAGGAACTTGTTCAGCAGGTACTTGCTCATGCCGGGACCCCGTTCGGATACCAGGTGAAGTAGGCCTCCATCGTGTGGAACAGGTCGAGGGAGTCGGCGTAGTCGGCCTTGGCGCCCTCTCCGGCCACGCCCATCATGAGCATGAAGTCCATGAACCCGTGGGTGGCGTTGCCGGGCGTCCACAACGAGTCGAGGGTGACCTCGGCCAGGGCGCGTTCGATGTCGCCGGAGGCGATCCACTCGACCGCCTTGCGGTCGAACTCCGGGTCGGGGCCGTGCGGGCCGAACTGCCTCGGGCCGCCCAGTTCGAGCGACAGGTGGCCGGTGCCGATCACGGCGACGCGCAGGTCGGAGGGCCAGGTGTCGATCAGGCGCCTGATCGCGTGGCCCAGCTCGACGAATCGCCCCGGCCGGGGAAGCGGCGGGGCGAAGATGTTGGTGTAGATCGGCACGATCGGCAGGTCGGCCTCGGGGCGCAGCGTGATGATCGGGCACGTGATGCTGTGGTCGATCCGCAGCTCGTTGGAGAAGGCCAGGTCGAAGCCCTCGTCGAGGCCGCCGCGCAGGATGTGGGACGACAGCTCCTCGTGGCCGCGCAGCAGCATGCGGGGCAGGCCGAACTCGCGCTCCTCGTTGTACCAGTTGGCGTCGTAGAAGGGCGCCTTGCCCACCAGGAACTGCGGCATGTTGTCGAGCCACAACTGGTGGAAGTGGTCGGAGCCGACCATGACCAGCACGTCGGGGCGGGCCCGGGTCAGGGTCTCGCGGAAGGCCGTGATCTTCGCGACCCACTCGTCGGCGAACGGCGGGCGTTCCTCCGGGGGCGCGGTGCTGGCCTTGTAGTAGAACGGGTGGTGCGTGGACGCGATCACGGCGGCCAGTGTTGCCATGCGGACACCTTCTCTAGGGTTCGTACGTCGCGTTCCGGTCGACGGTCAGGTAGACGTCCATGCCGATGGGGCGGCGGCGCTCCTCGGCCAGATGGCCGAGCAGGCCGGCGGCGCGGGCCAGCAGGGCGAAGCCGCGCAGCAGGTCGACCGGGAGCCCCAGGTCGGCCAGTGCGGCTCCGCAGACCCCGGCGCCGTTGAGCGGCAGCCGGCGGCCCAGCACCTCGGGGTGCACCCGCCCGATGGCCTCGAACAGCGCCAGGTGAGGGCCGAAGACGCCCTCCTCCCGCGCGATGGCGAACAGCACCGGGGTGCGCGGGTCCTCGACCTTGTGGACGGGGTGGCCCAGGCCCGGGATCAGGCGCTTCTCGGCCCTCGCCTCGCGCACGGCCTCCAGTGCCACGTTGTCCCAGCAGTCGTCTCCGTTGGCGAACTCCACGAGTTCGTGGAGGAAGCGCCCCGCGTCCTCGGTCACGCCCAGGAAGCGGGAACCGCCGCCCAGCAGCCCGGCCGCCAGCGCCCCCTGGACGCTCTCGGGGGCGCTCAGCAGCGTCAGCCGGGCCGCGATGGCCGTCGGGGTGAACCCGTGGTCGGCCAGGGCGACCAGGACCGCCTCGAACACCCGGGTCTCCCCGGGAGTGGGGCGGCGGCCGGCCACCAGCCAGAACGCCAGTTCGCCGAAGCCGACCTTGCCCATCAGGTCGTGGGCCAGGTCCTGCCCGAGCAGGCTGATCGAGTCGGCGTCGGACGTGCCGATGCCGGTGGGATAGTTCATCGCAGCCACTTCCTGATCTCGTCCCCGTGTTCGTCCAAGGCCGGCGGCGGCAGCCGGTAGCCCGCGGGGGTGCCGGAGAAGCGGATGGGGTGGCGCACCGACGGCACGCCGCCCGGCTCCACCACCGGTTCCAGGCCCAGGTCCTCGGCCAGCGCGACCCCCTCGGTCACCGTGTTGATGGGGCCGCAGGCCACCCCCGCCGCGCTGAGCGCCGCGAACAGCTCGGCCCGCGTCCGCTTCCTCAGCTCCGCGACCAGCAGCGGCTTGAGCTCGGCCCGGTTCGCGGTCCGATCCCGGGTACGCGCGAAGCGCGCGTCATCGGCCAACTCGGGCACCCCGAGCACCTCGCACAACTTCCGGAACTGCCCGTCGTTGCCGGCCGCGACGACCAGCTCCCCGTCGGCGCACTCCAGCGGCTCGTAGGGAAAGAGCGACGGGTGGGCGTTGCCCATCCGGTGGGGGGTGACCTCTCCGGCCACCACGGCGCTCGAATGGTTCACCAGCGCCGACAGGGCCGACGACATCAGGTTGACCTCGACGCGCTGGCCGCCGCCGGCGTAGAGCGCGGCGAGGATGCCCGACACCGCGTGCAGGCCGGTGATCACGTCGAAGACCGACATGCCCGCCCGGTAGGGAGGGCCGTCGGCCGAACCGGTGAGGCTCATCAGCCCCGAGACCGCCTGCACGATCAGGTCATACCCGGGCAGATGGGCGCCTCCCTCCGCACCGAAGCCGGTGATGGAGGCGTACACCACCTTGGGGTTGCGCTCCCGGACCGCCGGATAGTCGAGCGCGTAGGCGGACAGGCCGCCGGGCTTGAAGTTCTCGATGAAGACGTCGGCGCGGGCCGAGAGCTCGTGGGCGAGCGCCCGGTCGGCGGGGTCCTTCAGGTCGAGGGCGACCGAGCGCTTGCCCCGGTTGACGCCCAGGTAGTACGTCGAGACGCCGTCGCGCTCCGGCGGCAGCCAGTTGCGGGTGTCGTCGCCGCCGGGCGCCTCGACCTTGATGACGTCGGCGCCCATGTCGGCCAGCAGCATCGTGGCGTAGGGCCCGGCGAGCACCCGGGAGAAATCGGCCACGAGGATGCCGTCGAGTGCGCCCATGAGTTCCCTTCGTCCGTCACGCGGACATATGTCCGCGATCCCGAGTCTGGTCGGGCGGCGAAGGCGATGTCAAGCGGGGACCTGGGAGGTCGACTGGGGGATCGACTCGTGCAGGGCGACGTCGGCGCCGATAGCGCCGGCCGTGCGGAGCAGGGCGGGCAGGAACTCCTCGGTCAGCCGCTCCATCGAGGTCTCGGCCGAGTGGGCGTTCACGTTGATGGCCGCGATCACCTTCCCGTGGCCGTCGCGCAGCGGCGCGGCCACCGAGCGGATGCCCGGCGCGAGCTGCTCGTCGGTGACCGCCCAGCCGCTGGCCCGGACCGCCCGCAGCGCCGCGTGGCGCTCCTCGGCGGACGGCCGCCAGCGCGGCGTGATGCCCGACTGGCTCGGCGTCTCGAGCACCGCGTCGGCCTCGGCGGACGGCAGCGCGGCCAGCAGGACCTTGCCCAGCGAGGTCTGGAGCGCCGGGAACCGGGTCCCTATGCTGACCGACAGGGTGACGATCTTGGGCACCGCGACGCGGGCGACGTACACGATGTCGGAGCCGTCGAGCTGCGCGATCGAGCACGACTCGCGCGTCAGCGCCGAGAGCTGCTCCAGGTGCGGCCGGGCGATCTCCCACAGGCCCATCGAGTGGACGTAGGCCACCCCCAGCTCCAGCACCCGCGGCGTGAGCGCGAACCCGCCCTCGGCGGCCCTGACGTAGCCGAGCTCCTCCAGGGTCAGCAGGATGCGGCGGGCGGTCGGGCGGGCCAGTTGGGCCGCCGTGGCGACCTCGGTGAGGGTCATCGCGCGCTGGCGCGGGCCGAACGCCTTGATCACATCGAGCCCCCTGGCCAGCGCCTCGATGAAGTCGGGTCCGGTGTCCTTGCGTGGCATGGGTCGACTTTAGACGGCCCGGAGTGTCTTGACATCGGCGGAGGGGGCTCGCATTGTTGCATTCACCTTTCTGCGACCGCCAGGCGGACGTTGGTCCGCGACTCTGGGAGGCAGCTCTATGCCCATCGTCCTCCGCAACGGACTCGTGCTGACCATGGACGACCGGCGAACCGTGCTGGCGCGCGGCGACGTGCTGGCCGACGGGGAGCTCATCGTCGCCGTCGGGCCCGACCTGGAGGTGCCCGAGGGCACCGAGGAGATCGACGCGTCCGGCGGCATCGTCATGCCCGGCATGATCGACACGCACCGTCACCTGTGGCAGACCGCGATGCGCGGCTACGGCGCCGACTGGACCCTCACCCAGTACTTCGTCTGGTACTACCTCGAATGGGGCAAGAAGTTCCGTCCCCAGGACGTCTACGCCGGCAACCTGCTGGGCGCCGTCGAGGCGCTCGACGCCGGGGTGACCACCACTGTCGACTGGTCGCACGGGCTGCAGACCGTCGACCACGCCGAGGCGGCCGTCGACGCGCTGGAGGCGGTGCCGGGGCGGTTCGTGCTCGCGTACGGCAACATTCAGCAGGCCCCCTGGGACTGGGCGCCCTCCGCCGACCTGCGCGACTTCATCGGGCGGCGGTCATGGGGCGACATGCTGGGGCTCCAGCTGGCCTTCGACGTCACCGGCGACCCCGCCTTCCCCGAGAAGGCCGCCTTCGAGGCCGCCCGCGACCTCGGGCTCCCCGTCACCACCCACGCGGGCGTGTGGGGCGCGACCAACGACGAGGGCATCCGGCTCATGTACGAGAACGGCTTCATGACGGCGGAGACCACCTATGTCCACGCCGCCACGCTCAGCGCCGACTCCTACCACCGGATCGCCGCCACCGGCGGTTCGGTGTCGGTCTCGACCGAGAGCGAGCAGAGCGCCGGGCAGGGCTACCCGCCCACGTGGCAATTGCGGCACCACGGCATCCCGGTGTCGTTGTCGATGGACACCAGCGTGTGGTGGAGCGGCGACCTGTTCTCGGCGATGCGGGCCACCCTGGGCGCCGACCGGTCGCGCGAGCACCTGGAGGCCCACCTCAAGTCGGAGACAGTGACCCACTGCCACCTGCGGGCCGAGCAGGTCGTCGAGTGGGCCACCCGGGGCGGCGCGGCGGCTCTGGGCCTGTCGGACAAGATCGGCAGCCTGGAGCCCGGCAAGAAGGCCGACATCGTGCTGATCAAGAACGACGCCTCGCCGGTCATGTTCCCGATCCTCAACCCCTACGGCCACATCGCCTTCCAGGCCCAGCGCGGCGACGTCCACACGGTCCTGGTGAACGGCGTGGTGGTCAAGCGCGACGGCAGGGTCGACGGCGTCGACGCCGCCCGCGCCGCCGTGACGCAGACGGTCGACCACCTCATGAGCGAACTGGGCGACGCCTGGCTCTCCGGAATGAACCCCGACATCCCGGAGACCAAGATCCTCGACAACCCCTACATGTACACCGACTACAGGTCGAGCTGAGCCGCCGAACCGGGCCGTCTTTTCTCGACAACCCCGCTGTGCATGTGCACCGACTACAGGTCGAGCTGAGCCGCCGAACCGGGCCGCCTTTTCTCGACAACCCCGCTGTGCATGTGCACGGACTACAGGTCGAGCTGAGGGGCCCAGCCGCGGATCCCCGCCGCGCGCCAGCCGAGGATGCCCGCTCCCAGCATCCCCGCGCGCACGCCGAGCGCCGTCTGGCGCAGCGGCGGGGGTTTGCGGAAGCTCAGGCGCTCGGTCATGCGGTCTCTGAGCGGCATCAGCAGGGCCTCGCCGGCCTCGCCGAGGCCGCCGCCGATGACGATCATCGCCGGGTCCATGAGCAGCGTGTACGACGCCAGCGAGATCGCCAGCGCCTCGACGGCGTCGGCCAGCACGGCGTAGGCGTGGGGGTCGGTGGCCGCGTTCGCCATGACGTCGACCGCCGTGGCCGGCTTCCCGGTGCGCTCGGTGTAGCGGCGGCCCAGGGAGGCCGCCGAGGCGTAGGTCTCCAGGCAGCCGGTCTGGCCGCAGGCGCACCGCTCGCCGTCGGGCCACACGGGCGTGTGCCCGATCTCGCCGCCCCAGCCGTTGACGCCCCCGTAGGGCTCGCCCTTGATGATCAGGGCGCCGGCGATCCCCGTACCGATCGGAAGAAAGAGGAAGTCGGTCACGTCGCGCCCGGCCCCGAAGACGCTCTCGGCCAGACCGGCCGTCTGCACGTCGTGGCCCAGGCTCACCGGCAGCCCCTCGGGCACGAACGCGCCGGCCGGGACGTCGCGCCAGCCGATGTTGGCCGAGAACAGGGCGGTGTCGCCGTCGACGATCCCGGGCACCGCCAGGCCCACGCCGCTCGGCGGCCCGTCGCCGGACGCGGCGAGTTCGGCCACGTAGGCCCGGATGTTGGCGACCACGGCCTCGGGCCCGTCCTCCCGCCCGGTCGGACGTCCGGGAAAACCGGTCACCTCGCCCGATTCACTGACGAGGCCGCCCTTCATCGATGTCCCGCCCACATCCAGGGCGACCACGTAACTCATCCGGACATCTAATCTCACGACCGCCCGAGTACGCGAGACAGGGCCGCCTCCACCTCCGCCGCGAGATCGGCCGGCACCGGGGGCCGCCCCGGGTCGCCGTCGCCGGCGCTGCGCACGTGGCCGCAGGAGCGGCACTCGACCTCGCCCAGGCGGCAGACCAGGGTGGTCGAGCCGCACGAGGAGCAGGCGTCGAGTTCGAGGTCATGGGCTCGCTGGCAGTCCGGGCAGATCAGGACCTGGGCGTCAGAGCGCACCCCGCGCCTCCACGGGCTCGCGCCACGAACCGGGTCGGTCTGCCGGGCCCCGCATCGGTAGCAGGGCATGTCGGCCTCCCCTACAGCTCGCTGAGGACTTTCCGATATTCGGCGACGTCGCGCGGCTGCCCCATCGCGGTCGCGACCGTCCAGCGCACCACGCCCTCGGCGTCGATGACGAAGGTCCCCCGGGAGGCGACCCCCTTCACCTCATCGAAAACACCATAAAGACGCGCGACCTGACCGTGGGGCCAGAAATCCGAGAGCAGGGTGAGGTCCCAGCCCTCGCGGTCGGCCCAGGTCCGTTGCGCGAACATCGAGTCGACCGAGACGGCCAGCACGACCGCCTCGCCGAACCCGTGCAGATCGTGGAGTTCGCCCTGGCAGACGCCGGTGAAGGCGAACGGGAAGAAGACCAGCAGCACCTTGCGGCCGCGCAGACCCGACAGGCGGACCGGCGTGCCGTGCTGGTCGGTCAGCTCGAAGTCGGGCGCGGGAGACCCGGCGGCCGGCATGTCCATGATCGCTCCGCCCGTAGTGAGCCTGCCGTACGGCGGCGGCCGTACGGCAGGACGGGGCCCGGCCGGCTAGCGGCGGCCCTTGAAGACGAGTCTCGTGCCCGACCAGTCTCTGGCCGCGCTGATGCTGCTGGTCTGCGCGAGGCCGGCGGTCGTGGCATCCTCGCCGATGTCGCTCGGCTCGACGTGGCCGTCACGGCCCGCCTTGGGGGTCAGCAGCCAGATCTGGCCGCCGTCCGCCAGCGCCGTGGTCACACCGCTCAGGATGTCGAACAGATCGTCATCCCCGTCGCGGTACCACAGGAGCACCACGTCGACGACCTCTTCATAGTCCTCGTCGACCATCTCGTTGCCGGTCAGCTCCTCGATGGACTGACGAAGCGCCTCGTCGCTGTCCTCGTCCCAGCCGACCTCCTGCACCACCTGACCCGGCTTGAGGCCGAGTCGTTCGGCCAGGCCGCGCTCGCCCTGCGCCTGACCCGCGGTCGCGCTCACTCTCATCCCTCCTGCTCGGATCGACCCCGCTCGGAAACCGCTGCGGGTATCGTTCGGCACAGTCCACACGCTGTGACCCATCGTCGTCAACGGTCGCCACGGTCAGTGACCCGCACCGTTATCTACGATTCGGACAAATAGGACAAACGAACACGACGTTCCATGTTGTCCACGTTGAGATCCACGATGGCGATCGACTGCCAGGTGCCCAGCGCCAGTCGCCCCCCGATGACGGGCACCGTCGCATAGGGCGGAATCAGGGCCGGCATCACGTGAGACCGCCCGTGGCCCCGAGAGCCGTGGGCGTGCCGCCAGCGGTCGTCGGCCGGGAGCAGGTCGCCCAGCGCTGCCAGCAGGTCGTCGTCGCTGCCGGCGCCCAGTTCGATCAGCGCCACGCCCGCCGTCGCGTGAGGGACGAAGACGTTGAGAAGACCGTCGCCTCCGGCGTCTCCGACGAACCTCGCGCACTCCGCGGTGATGTCGTGCACCCGTTCCCGGGAGCCCGTCCGCACCTCGATGACCTGAGATCTCACATCGGGATACTAAGGTGCGGCCTGCCCGCAAATCGGGGCCGTGCGACCAGGTGAGGGACAACCTAGGTCAAAACGTTACGCTGACGAAGTGAGCACACCCGGTGGTGGCGGGATGTGCAAGCTTGGGCGAAAATCGTCCTACCATCGGTGGTCTAGGCCAAAGACCACCCGGTTACCCCGCGGTAGAGATGCATCTTCCGCAGGGAGCAGCCAGGATGGAACCCGAACCCTAGACCGACAAAAGTCCATTCTCGGAAGGCGAGACCCAGTGGCTTCCGGACGCCAGCGTTTCTCGATCATCAGTGACGGCCTACCCAGCCAGTTCCCTGATGTCGATCCAAGCGAGACCCAGGAGTGGCTTGAGTCGCTCGACAACGTCGTCAGGACGGAGGGGCGAACCCGAGCGCGCTATCTGATGCTCCGCCTGCTCGAACGGGCGCGTGAGCATCAGGTCGGCGTCCCGGGTCTGCGCAGCACCGACTACATCAACACGATCGCCCCCGAGCGCGAGCCGTGGTTCCCCGGCGACGAATACGTCGAGCGGCGGATCCGCGCCTACAGCAGGTGGAACGCCGCGATCATGGTGACCAGGGCCAACGCCCGCACCAACGTGGGCGGCCACATCGCCACCTACGCCTCCGCCGCGTCCCTCTACGAAGTGGGCTTCAACCACTTCTTCCGCGGCAAGGACCACGGCGAGTCGGGCGACCAGGTGTTCTTCCAGGGCCACGCGGCCCCCGGAATCTACGCGCGCGCCTTCCTCGAGGGCCGCCTCACCGAGACCCAGCTCGACGCCTTCCGGCAGGAGTTGTCCCACGGGTTCAAGGGGCTGCCGTCCTACCCCCACCCGCGCCTGATGCCCGACTTCTGGGAGTTCCCCACGGTCTCCATGGGCCTGGGCCCGATCGGCGCGATCTACCAGGCGCGGTTCAACCGCTACCTGCACGACCGCAAGATCAAGGACACCTCGCGCAGCCACGTGTGGGCCTTCCTCGGCGACGGCGAGATGGACGAGCCCGAGTCGCTCGGCGCCATCGGCCTCGCGGCCCGCGAGGAGCTCGACAACCTGACCTTCGTCATCAACTGCAACCTTCAGCGGTTGGACGGCCCGGTCCGGGGCAACGGCAAGATCATCCAGGAGCTCGAGTCGTACTTCCGGGGCGCCGGGTGGAACGTCATCAAGGTCGTCTGGGGCCGTGACTGGGATCCGCTGCTGGCGGCCGACGTCGACGGCGTGCTGGTCAACCAGATGAACACCACGCCTGACGGCCAGTTCCAGACCTACTCGGTCGAGAACGGCGGCTACATCCGGGACCACTTCTTCGGCGGCGACCCGCGCCTGCGCAAGATGGTCGAGCACCTGTCCGACGACGAGATCCGCAAGCTCTCGCGCGGCGGCCACGACTACCGCAAGGTCTACGCGGCCTTCAAGTCGGCCCGCGACCACGTCGGCCAGCCGACGGTCATCCTGGCGCAGACGATCAAGGGCTGGACGCTGGGCAAGGACTTCGAGGCCCGCAACGCCACCCACCAGATGAAGAAGCTGAGCAAGGCGGAGCTCAAGGAGTTCCGCGACCGGCTCTACCTTCCGATCCCCGACAAGGACCTCGAGGGCGACCTGCCGCCCTACTACCACCCGGGTCCCGACAGCGACGAGATCGCCTACATGAAGGAGCGCCGCCACGCGCTGGGCGGTTTCCTGCCCAAGCGGGTCGTGCGCGCCAAGAGCCTCACGCTGCCGGGCGACGACGCCTACAAGCAGCTGTCGAAGGGGTCGGGCAAGCAGAACGTCGCCACCACCATGGCGTTCGTCCGCCTGCTGAAAGACCTCATGCGCGACAAGGAGATCGGCAAGCGCTTCGTGCCGATCATCCCCGACGAGGCCCGCACCTTCGGCATCGACGCCATGTTCCCGACCGCCAAGATCTACTCGCCCTACGGGCAGACCTACGAGGCGGTCGACCGCGACCTGCTGCTGTCCTACAAGGAGTCGACCGAGGGTCAGATCCTCCACGAGGGCATCACCGAGTCGGGCTCGATGGCCTCCACGATCGCGGTCGGCTCGGCGTACGCCACGCACGGCGAGCACATGATCCCGATCTACATCTTCTACTCGATGTTCGGGTGGCAGCGGACGGCCGACCAGATGTGGCAGCTGGCCGACCAGATGGGCCGCGGCTTCCTGCTCGGCGCCACCGCCGGCCGCACCACCCTGAACGGCGAGGGCCTCCAGCACGAAGACGGCCACACGCCGCTCATCGCCTCGACCAACCCCGCGGCGGTCTCCTACGACCCGTCGTGGGCCTACGAGGTGGCCCACATCGTGCGCGACGGCCTGCGGAGGATGTACGGCGAGAACGCCGAAGACGTCTTCTACTACCTGACCGTCTACAACGAGCCCTACCAGCAGCCCGCCGAGCCGGCGAACCTCGACGTCGAGGGCCTGCTCAAGGGCCTCTACCTGTTCGCCCCCGCGCAGGGTGACGGCCCCAAGGCCAACATCCTGGTGTCGGGCGTCGCCGGGCCGTGGGCCCTGGAGGCGCAGCGCATGCTGGCCGACGAGTGGGGCGTGGCGGCCTCGGTGTGGTCGGCCACCTCGTGGTCGGAGCTGCGCCGCGAGGCCCTCGCGTGCGACGAGCACAACCTGCTCAACCCTGAGGCCGAGCAGAAGGTCCCCTACGTCACGACCAAGCTGTCGAACGTACCCGGGCCCTTCGTGGGCGTCAGCGACTACATGCGGGCCGTACAGGACCAGATCGCGCAGTGGGTGCCGGGCGACTGGACGTCGCTGGGCACCGACGGCTTCGGCCTGTCCGACACCCGTTCGGCGCTGCGGCGGCACTTCCACGTCGACGCGGCCTCGATCACCCTGGCGGTGCTGACCCAGCTCGCCAAGCGCGGCGAGGTGAAGCCGGAGACGCTGAAGGACGCGATCGCCCGCTACCACCTCAAGAACGGCGTCACCGAGATCGGCACCACCGCCGAGTCGAACGACACCGAGGCGATGGGCGTCTGAGCCCAGGCGTCTCGCAGAAAGGCCCCCGAGGTTCTCGGGGGCCTTTCCCGTCTTCTCAGCGGTACGGGGTCAGCGTCGTGTCCAGGGCCGTGCGGTTCAGGATGCGGAGGAGGGCCGAGGTCATGGTGGCCCGGTCGGTGTCGAAGTCGGAGTGGCCGCGCGCGGCGCAGTGGTCGGTGATCGGGGTCATCGTGCCGGCCAGCACGACCGGGACGTCCAGGCCCGCCAGGTGCTTGGCCATGCCGAGGATCGGCACCTCGCCGCCCGCCTGGGCGGGCCGTTCGAAGGCGCGGGAGACCAGGTAGAGGATCGACTTGCGGTAGACGGCGCCGCACGCGTCGCCGAGCTCCAGGTCGTCGGTCAGGGCGAAGGTGGTGAACCGGCCGATGCGGGGGAGCAGCGGCGCGAGGGTGCGCCGGTAGTCGTCCACGGTGATCGCGGGGGCCAGGAACGTGGTGGACGCGATCGGGACCTGCGCCGCCACCAGGCGTTCCGCGAGAGCGGTCAGGAAGATCGAGCCGGCGCTGTGGCCCACCAGGTGGACGCGGGTGCCCGGGTGCAGGTGGTTGCGCAGCGCCAGCGCGGTCAGGGTGGCGCCGGGGTGCGGCGACCGGGTGGCGGCCCAGTCGACCTCGCCCGCCACCGGCTCCGAGGCCGCGCGGGCGTTCTGCTTCATCTGGTCCCAGGCCCACGCCAGGCTGCCGCGGGCCAGCACCTCGACGGCGCGGTCGGCCTGCTCGGTCAGCCACTCCGCCGGGCCGCCGGCGGGCAGGAAGCGGCGGGTCAGGTCGGCCAGCTGGTCGAGGAGGGTCTCGATCGCGCCCGTCTGCCAGGCGAAGGTGATCGGGTAGATCCGGTTGGCCAGCCACCAGCCGAGGTCCCGCCGGGCGATGTCCTGGCCCCGGCCGCCGCTGGTCAGGCCGCCGTGGGCGTAGAGGACCACGTGGCGTTCCCGGCCGCCCCACTTGGCGTGCGCGGCGTCCATCTGGGTGAGGGCCGCCTCGATCTGGCGGGGGGAGCTCTCGAAGGTCCCGATCCGGGCCAGGCGGCCGTCGTTGCCCAGGTTCACCACGTGGGGGGCCAGGTCCACGCCCGAGGCCGCGGCGGCGACCTCCGGGGCCGGTCGCGAGCGGGCGCTCAACGGGGTGCCCCGGACGCCGGGTCGGACCGCGAAGGCGTCGTAGGCGGTGGCCAGCCACTCGTCGTACGGGAGGGTGGCGAAGCCCCCGCCGGCCCACGACGGGCCCCACGAGTTCTGCACCAGGAAGCCCGTCTCGTCGTAGCCGACCAGGGCGAAGGCGTGGCCGCCCAGGGCCGCGTGGCCGCCCAGGCGGCGGATGACGTGGGCGCCGTTCTCCGGGCACGGCTCCCGCCAGCCCTCGTGGACGAGCGCCGACACGCACACCGCGCCCGCCTCGGCGATGGCCGACTGCAGGTCGTCGACGTTGCCCGGGGTCACCCGGTAGTAGGCGCCCATCGGGATGCGGGCGGCCTCGGCCGCGACCAGCGGGTCGTTGAGGTCGGGTTCGGGGTCGGTCCAGGCGTCCTCGGGGAGCACGCCGTGGTGGTACCAGCCCTTCAGCACGCCCCGGAGCGAGGAGCCGATGTCCTCCTCGCCGGCGAACTCGTCGTAGCGGCGGCCGAGGCGGTAGAGCATGTACGGGCTCACCGCCAGGCCGCCGCGCGCCGAGGCGATGACGGCGGCCAGGGCGTGGCCGGTGCAGGAGGCCCCCTCCTGGGTGAGGACCCGCCGGCCGGCGCGGTTGTCGACCACGTCGGGCAGCGGCCGCAGGAGGGGGCGGTAGGGGAGGTCGCGGGCGTCGTACACGTCGGGGAGCACCGCCGCGACGAAGGGGCGGCCGTCGACGCTGATGGTCCCGGGAGGGACGGCTCTGGCCATGTCCGCAACGGTAGGAACGGGCCGGAGCGGGCACCACCGGGTCTGCCCTGGGGTTTTCCCTCGGGTAATGGAAACCCCAAGTCACTCACAAGTGGCGGACAAGGCCGCTGGCCGACGATCAGTGCCGTGAACCTCAGAAGAATCGTCGTCGCCGCCGCCGCGGTGTCGGTGCTCGCCGCCTCTCCCGCGTACGCGGACGAGACGCCGGACGTCCCGATCGGGACCCGGCTCGCCGCGCAGACCCACCCCGCCGTCCAGCTCACCAGCCTGACCTACACGGGCCAGGTCAGCGTGCCCACCCCCGCCGTCAACGAGGCCAACCTCTACGCGCTCGTCGACAAGATCACCGCCGACGTCGTGGCCGGCAAGGTCGCCTCCGACCAGCGGACCATCGCCAAGTACATGTTCGAGCAGATGAACGCCAACGTGGGCGCCTACCTCGTGCCGGGCAGCCCGAACCGGGTCGTGGACGCCGAGGTCGGCGGCATGTGCACCGGCTGGTGGGTCACCCCCGACGGGTACATGGTCACCGGCGCGCACTGCGTCGAGATGGGCGACAAGCAGCTCAACGACGTCTTCGCCCAGCAGGCGCTCTCCAAGTTCTACGAGGAGGACGCCCAGGGGATCCTGGAGATGGTCAAGGACCTCTCGCCCGACGAAGAGATGATCAAGCTCGCCGAGAACCTGTTCATCAACTTTAACGCGGCCAACATGCGGATCGACGGTCTCAAGAAGGAGATCGCGGTGCTGCAGGCCCACCCGGGCGGCGGCGTCGACAAGACCGCCAAGCCGATCGTGGCCGAGCTCGTGGACGTCGGCGAGAGCTACCCCGGCAAGGACTACGCGCTGCTCAAGGTCAACGGGCAGCAGAACCTGCCGACCGTGCCGCTGGGCGACGACGCCGACGTGCAGGTCGGGTCGACGCTGTACATCAGCGGCTTCCCCGGGCTGGTCACCAACACCCCGTTCTTCAGCCTGGAGTCCAAGCTCGACCCGGCGCTGACCGAGGGGCCGTACAACGCGCTGCGGACGACCGACAAGGGCGTTCCGTACATCCAGACGCAGGCGCCCTCCTACCACGGCAACTCCGGCGGGCCGGTGTTCTCCAAGGACGGCGACGTCATCGGCATGCTGATCGCGGGCACCGTCTCCGAGGGCGGGGAGGCGTCGGAGAACGAGTCGTTCGTGCTCCCGATCTCGGTGATCAAGGAGAAGCTCAACGAGAAGGGCATCAAGCCGACCGCGTCGGCCACCACGACGCGCTGGAACACCGCGCTGGACGCCTTCTTCCTGAAGCACTACTCCGTCGCACTGCCCGTCTTCCGCGAGGTCCAGGCGCTGCACCCGACCCACCCGTGGGTCGCCGAGTACATCACCAACTCGCAGCAGGCCATCACGGCCGGCAAGGACGAGTCGCCGCAGTCGTCGAGCTTCTGGCTGCTCGTCGGCGCGGGAGTGATCGTCGCGATCCTGCTCGGCCTGGTGCTGCTCCGCCTGCTGGTCAAGCGGGCCAAGCGCAACAAGCGGCCGCAGATCCCGGTCTACAACGGCGCCCCGCCCTACCAGGCGCAGGCCCAGCAGATCCCGGCCTACCAGCCGCCGCCGGCCCACTCGCTGCCCCCGGCCGAGAGCACGACCCGCTACCGCCCGCCGTCGCAGCCCTACCAGGCCTACCAGCAGGCTCACGGGCAGGCTCACGGGCAGTCCCACGGGCAGTCCCACGGGCAGTCCTATGGGCAGTCCCAGGGTGGTGGACCGGTCCCGCAGCACCAGCCCTACGGCCACCAGCCGCAGGCCCAGCCGCAGCAGCCGCAGGACCGGAACGTGGCCGACCTGGAGCGGGAGCTGGAGGAGCTTCGCCGCCAGCTCGGCAACCGGCCGCCGCAGTAGCCCGGCATCGGCCGCTGCCTCGGCAGGAGGCCCGGTGGCTGTCCCCGGCCGGAACCGAGAAAGGCCCGCCTTCCCCGCGGGCCTTTTCTGTTCGCATAAACATGAGATAAGCGAATTCGTTTAATGGGTGTTTAACGGGTTCTCGCTAGAAATTGCGCATGACCCGAATCAGAATGGCTTTGATCGCGGCGGTGCCGCTGTTCCTGGCCGCCTGCGGAACCGCCCAGCAGAGCGGCGTCGCGACCGCCGGAGGCGTGTCCGCCTCGGCCCCGGCGCCCAGCCCGGCGGCGTCCGGAGACGCCGTGAAGTTCGCCCAGTGCATGCGTGAGCACGGCATCGACGTGCCCGACCCCGAGCCCGGCGGCAACGCCGTCAGGGTGCGGATCAAGGAGGGGGTCGACCCCGCGACCGTCGAGAAGGCCAACGAGGCGTGCGCGCAGTACCGGCCGATCGGCGGCGGGCCGGGAATGGGCGACGCGGAATTCGCGGACGCCGTCCAGAAATACACCGACTGCATGCGCGAGAACGGCGTCGACCTGCCCGACCCGCAGGTCGATGGCGGGCGGGTGATGATCCGGGGGCCGAAGGGCGAAATGGACTCGCCGGAGGCGAAGAAGGCGCAGGCCGCGTGCGAGAAGCACCTGCCCGGCGGGGGCCCGAAGTGAGGAAGGGGCTGCTCGCTGGCGGGGTGGCGGTCGCCGCGCTGGCCGGGGGCGGCGTCGCGGCGGCCACGCTCGACGAGCCCCCGCCGCCCGCGCCCGTCGCGGTGGCCACGGCCGAGATCACCCGCGGCGACCTGGCCGACGCCGAGACGGTCGGCGGCACCCTCGGCTACGAGAACCGGCGCGACCTGCCCAACTCCGCCCGGGGCACCGTCACCTGGACGCCCGAGGAGGGCGCCGTCATCCGGCGCGGCAAACGGCTCTACGCCGTCTCCGGCAAACCCGTCACCCTCCTGTACGGCGCCACGCCCATGTACCGCCGTCTCGACACCGGCACGTCGGGGCGCGACGTCCGGCAGCTGGAGCGCAACCTGAAGGCGCTCGGCTACGACCCCGGCACGGTCGACGACGACTTCACCTGGTCGACCCGGGAGGCCGTACAGGACTGGCAGGAGGACCTGAACCTCGACGAGACCGGCACGGTCGGGCCCGAGGAGGTGGTGGTCGCCTCCGGCGCGGTGCGGGTCGCGCAGGTGACGGCCGAGCCGGGCATGCCCGCCGGGCGGTCGGTCATCGCCACGACCGGCACCAAGCGGGTCGTCCACGTCGACCTCGCCGCCTCCGACCAGGAGCTCGCCCGCCTCGGCGCGGCGGTGACGCTGGAGACGCCCGACGGGCGGACCGGGAAGGGGCGCATCACCTCGATCGGCACGGTCGCCCGCCCGCCCGCGCAGGAGGGCGGGGAGGCCACGATCGACGTCGAGATCACCGCCGACGGGCGGCTCGGCCGGTTCGACCAGGCCCCCGTGGACGTCGCGCTGACCGGCGAGACCCGGAAGGGCGTGTTGTCGGTGCCGGTCGAGGCGCTGCTGGCGCTGCGAGAAGGCGGCTACGGCGTGCGGATCGCCGGTACGGTCACGAAGGTCACGACCGGGCTGTTCGCGGCCGGGCGGGTCGAGATCGAGGGCGCCGGGCTGGCCGAGGGCATGAAGGTCGAGGTGCCGGCCGAATGACCGCCGTCATCGAACTGGCCGGCGCCGCCAAGACCTATCCGGGCGGCGTGCACGCCCTGCGCGGCGTCGACCTGCACGTCGCCCCCGGCGAACTGGTGGCCATCGCCGGGCCGTCGGGGTCGGGCAAGTCGACGATGCTGCACCTCATCGGCACCCTCGACCGGCCCTCCGAGGGCACCGTGAAGATCGCCGGATACGACGTCGCCTCCCTGTCGGACCGGGAGCTGTCGGCGCTGCGCGCCCGCCGCATCGGCTTCGTCTTCCAGCAGTTCCACCTGGCCGACGGCGTCGCCGCGCTCGACAACGTCGCCGACGGCCTCCTGTACGCCGGGGTCGGCCGCCGCGAACGCCGGGAACGGGCCGCCGACGCGCTGGCCCGGGTCGGCCTCGGCCACCGGCTGGACCACCGGCCCAACCAGTTGTCGGGCGGCGAACGCCAGCGGGTCGCGGTGGCCCGCGCCGTCGTGGGCGAACCCGCGCTGCTGCTCGCCGACGAGCCGACCGGCAACCTCGACTCGGTCTCCGGTACGGGGGTGCTCACCCTCCTGAGCGAGCTGAACGCGGCCGGCACCACCGTGGTGATCATCACGCACGACGCCGACGTGGCCGCCGCCGCGCCGCGCCGGATCCGGCTGCGCGACGGCGTGGTGGTGTCCGATGGCTGAGTTGCGTCCGGCCCGGCTCTCGTGGGGCGACCTGGTCAGGGTGGGCGCGGCCGGGCTGCGGGTGCGGCCCGCGCGGGCGGTGCTCTCGGCGCTCGGCATCGCCATCGGCATCGCGACCATGGTCGCCGTCGTCGGCATCTCGTCGTCGTCCAAGGCCCAGCTGCTGGCCGAGCTCGACCGGCTCGGCACCAACCTGCTGCGGGTCACCCCCGGCCAGAGCCTGTTCGGGCAGCCGACCACGCTGCCGGAGACCGCGCTCGCGATGGTCGGCGCGGTCGGCCCGGTCGAGGTGGCGGGCGCGACCGGCGACACCGGGACGCCCGTCTACCGCACCGACCGGATCGACCCCCAGTCGACCGGCGGGCTGACCACCCGGGCCGCCTCGCCGGAACTGCTACGGGCGTTGCAGACGCCGGTCGCCGAGGGCGTCTGGCTGAACGACGCCACGGACGCGCTCCGGGCCGTCGTGCTCGGCGCGGTGGCGGCCGACCGGCTCGGGGTGCGCGACGTGGGGGAGCAGTTGTGGATCGGCGGCCGGTGGTGGACCGTCGTCGGCATCCTGGCGGCCTCGCCGCTGGCGCCAGAGGTCGACCGGTCGGCGCTGGTCGGGTTCGGGGCGGCCGGGACGTACCTGAACTTCGACGGCCACCCGACCACGATCTACACCCGGACCGACCCCTCGCAGGTCGACGCCGTGCGCGCGGTCCTGCCGGCCACCGCCTCGCCGGAGAGCCCGGAGGAGGTGGAGGTCAGCCGCCCGTCCGACGCGCTGGCGGCCCGCGCCGCCGCCGACTCGGCGTTCACCGGCCTGCTGCTGGGCATCGGCGCGGTCGCGCTGCTCGTCGGCGGGGTGGGGGTGGCCAACACGATGGTCATCTCGGTGCTGGAACGGCGCAGGGAGATCGGCCTGCGCCGCTCACTCGGGGCGACCCGGGGCCAGGTGCGCGGCCAGTTCCTCGCCGAGTCGCTGCTGCTCTCAGGCCTCGGCGGGGTGGCCGGGGCGGTGCTGGGCGCGGCGGTGACGGTGGCGTACGCGACCTGGATGGGCCTGCCCCCGACGGTGCCGGCCTGGGCGCCGGGCGGGGCGCTGACGGCGACCCTGCTCGTCGGGACGGTCGCCGGGCTCTACCCGGCCATGCGGGCGGCGCGCATGTCGCCGACCCTGGCCCTGAGCGCTTAAGCCGTGTTTACCCCCGGACCGGCAGGATGCGGACCATGCGGGTGCTGGTGGCCGAAGACGAGCAGGTGCTGGCCCGGGTCGTGGCGGCCGGGCTGCGCCGGGAGACGATGGCGGTGGACGTCGTGCACGACGGCGACGCCGCCCTGGAACGCGCGCTGACCAACGACTACGACGTCATCGTGCTCGACCGCGACCTGCCGGCGGTGCACGGCGACGACGTGTGCCGCCAGCTGGTCGCCCGGCGGATCCCGGCGCGCATCATCATGCTGACCGCCGCCGGCGACCTGCGGTCGAAGGTCGAAGGGCTGTCGATCGGCGCCGACGACTACCTCGCCAAGCCGTTCGACTTCCCCGAGCTGGTCGCCCGGCTGCGGGCGCTGGCCCGGCGGGTGCCGCTCGCGCACCCGCCGGTGCTGGCGCGGGCCGGGGTGCGGCTCGACCCGGCCCGCCGTGAGGTCTTCCGCGACGGCCGGTACGTCGCCCTCAGCCCCAAGGAGTTCGCCGTGCTGGAGATCCTGCTGCGGGCCGACGGCGCCGTGGTCAGCGCGGAGGACCTGCTGGAGAAGGCGTGGGACGAGAACATCAGCTACTTCACCAACTCGGTGCGGGTCACCGTCATGACCCTGCGCAAGAAGCTCGGCGACCCGCCCGTCATCGAGACCGTCACCGGCGCCGGATACCGCCTGTGAACCGCATGCCGATCAGGGCCCGGCTCACCCTCGTCTACGGGAGCCTGTTCTTCGCGGCGGCGCTGATCCTCGTGATGATCAACTACATCGTCGTCAGCCGGCAGCTCACGCGGCGCGTGACGATCCGCCTCCCGCTCGACGACCTGCCGCCGCTCACCGGCGACAAGCAGCTGTTCTTCTTCAACAAGCAGGTCGAGGACTACCACGAGACGGTGCTCGGCGCCCTGGTCTGGTGGTCGGCGCTGGCCGCCGTGCTGGTCGGCCTGGTCGGCCTCGCCGTCGGCTGGTACGTCGCCAAACGCGCCCTCGACCCCCTCCAGCACGTCACCGACACGGCCCGCCGCCTGTCGACCGACACCCTGCACCGGCGCATCTCGATGACCGGCCCGCACGACGAGATCAAGGACCTGGCCGACACCTTCGACTCGATGCTCGAACGCCTCGACAACGCCTTCGACGGCCAGCGCCGCTTCGTCGCCAACGCCTCCCACGAACTGCGCACCCCGCTGGCCATCAACCGCGCGCTGCTCCAGGTCTCCATGTCCGACGGCCTGATCCCCGCGTCGCTCCGGCCGGTCCGCGACGAACTGCTGGAGTCGAACTCCCGGCAGGAACGCCTCATCGAGGGCCTGCTCACCCTGGCGCTGAGCGAACGCGACCTGTCGGGCCGCGAGAACGGCGACCTGGCCGACCTGGCCCGCCCGTCGCTGCTCGCCCACGGCTTGACGGTGTCGCGCCAGTTCCCGGCCCCGGTGATGGGCGACGGGGTGCTGCTGGAACGCATGATCCGCAACCTGGTCGACAACGCGGTGAGCTACAACGACGACCGCGCCCAGGTGACGGTCCGCACCGGCAACGGCGCCGGCCACTCGTACGTGACCGTGGAGAACACCGGCCGCGAGATCGCCCCCGCCCAGGCCGCCCGGCTGTTCGACCCCTTCATCCGCCTCGACCCCGACCGGACCGGATCGGCCGGCGGCGCCGGGCTGGGCCTGTCGATCGTGCGCGCCATCGCGCGGGCGCACGGGGGGACGGCGGAGGCCCGGCCGAGGGAGGGCGGCGGGCTGATCGTGACGGTCCGGCTACCCCTCCTCGCGGAACCCGCCACGGTCTG
This sequence comes from Herbidospora sakaeratensis, assembly GCF_001570525.1. Lineage (GTDB taxonomy): Bacteria > Actinomycetota > Actinomycetes > Streptosporangiales > Streptosporangiaceae > Herbidospora > Herbidospora sakaeratensis. Next base: position 607,168 of record NZ_BBXC01000008.1, on the reverse strand, counting down.
AGACGTCGCTTCTCCCCGTCGTCGCGGCGCCCTTCGCAGCAGGAACACGCCGACGTGCCCCTCCACGCAGCCGCCTTCAGAGCCGCGCCCCGAAACGGTCGGGCGATGTCATCTCAGGCCTTCTCGCCGCTGCCGCTCCAGGCCAGCACCAGCATCAGCAGGCCGATCACGATCAGGCCGATGTTCGCCGCTATCTCATAACCCTGGAGGAAATCGAGGAATCGCACCACGACCCAGAGCCGGAACCAGCCGATCCATTCATAGACGAGCCCGCCGACGCCCTGAATGAGGAATAAGAAGCCCAGTATCTCGACCAGCTTTCTCATGGCCGAAGGCTAACTCACGGGTTGTTCAGCGGGTGCGCCGACTTATGGCCGATTGTTTCAACATTATCCGCAGTCGACCGCGGAATTGGGCGGCCGGCAAGCGCCCGCAATCCACGCCGGCCACACGTCAGCAGGCGCTCGCGATCGGCTTCGGCGGGCCGGGTCAGGCGGGCTGGCGCAGGAGGCCCGTTTCCGAGGCGAAGGTCGCCGCCGGCCGCATGGGGGCACGTTCTCCCGTGGCCTCGGCGCCCGCGATGCGGTCGAGGCGGAAGACGCGGACCGCCTCGCGTAAGCGGCACCAGCCCACCAGATACCACTCGCCGCGGCGGTTGCCGACGAAGACACCCGGCTCCACCTCGCGTTCGGTCGGCACGCCCTTGGCGTCGGCGTAGCCGATGCGGAGGACGCCGCCGTCCAGGACGGCCTGGTCGATGACGGTGGCGATCGGGTCGGCGGGGCGGTCGTCGTCGCGGACCAGCTGCACGCGTTCGGCCAGGGCCCGCGCGCGTTCGCCCTCGCCGTCGGGCATGGCGTCCATGACCTTGCGCAGGGCGCTTCTGGCCTGTTCGGCGAAGGGGAGTTCCTCGTGGCTGAGGGCGACGGCGATGGCCACCGCCTCTTCGGGGGTGAAGTTGAGGGGCGGCAGCGACATGCGCCGGTCGAGCACGTAGCCGCCGCGGCGGCCGAACTCGGCGTAGATGGGCACGCGGGCCTCCTGGAGCGCGGCGACGTCGCGCTCGATGGTGCGCACGCTCACTTCGAACCTCTCGGCCAGCTCGCGGGCCGACCGGGGCCGGGGCGAGACGGCCCGCAGTTCCTCGACGAGGGCGTAAAGCCGATCCGTACGGTTCACAGGCGGCAGCCTAGATACCCCCACCGACAAAACCGCGCCGCAGCGCCTCGATCTGCTCGGCCGTGGAGCGCCGCCCGATCGGGGTGTCGGGTTGCGCGCCGGCGAAGCCGTGGAAGGCGCCCGGCCACAGGTGGAACTCGACCGGCACCCCGGCCGCCGCCAGGCGCAGCGCGTAGTGGGCGTCCTCGTCGCGGAAGACCTCCAGGTCGCCGACGTCGAGGTAGGCGGGCGGCAGGCCCGACAGGTCGGTGGCGCGGGCGGGGGCGGCGTAGACCGGCGCGTCGGTGAGGTCGCCCAGGTAGGCGCGCCAGGCGAACCGGTTGTTGCCGCGCGGCCACGACACGGCCTGCTCGAACTGGGCCGCCGACGCCGTGTCGTCGCGGTCGTCGAGCATGGGGCACAGCAGCAGCTGGAAGCACAGGCGCGGGCCGCCCCGGTCTCTGGCCATGAGGGCCAGCCCGGCGGCCAGGCCGCCGCCGGCCGAGTTGCCGCCGACGGCCAGCCGGTCGGCGTCCACTCCCAGCGTGGCGGCGTTCTCGGCCGTCCACACCAGACCCCGGTAACAGTCGTCGAAGGGGATCGGGTAGGGGTGCTCGGGCGCCAGCCGGTAGTCGACCGAGACCGCCGCGCAGCCGAGCGCCTCGACGAACCGGGAGATCCGGGAGTCGTCCATCTCCGGCAGGCCGAGCACCATGCCGCCGCCGTGGATCCAGTAGAGGCACGGGAGCGGCTCGTCGCCCGCGCCGGCCGGGCGGTAGACGCGCAGCCGCAGGCCGTCGGCGTCGACGTCGGTCACCTTGGTCCCGGGCCCCGGCGGCAGGCACGCGTCGGCGCGCGCCCGGCGGACCTCAGCCAGGTCGGCGGTGCTCAGGTCGTACGAGAGCGGCGGGGCCGCTTCCAGGGCGGCGCGCAGATCGGGGTCGAGATGGGGGTGAAGCGTCATGAACCCATGCGTATCAGGCCAGGTAGGAGCGCGCCACCCGGGAGGCCGTCTCGTCGTCGATCTTCTTGGCCAGCCCCAGGAACAACCGGACGATGCTGGCGATCAGGCTGACCAGGGCGGGCAGGTCGCCGCGGCTCACCCGGTCGTCGAACTGGATCGCGATCCCCGGATCCGTGACGCGCGCCGAGGTGATCGTCGAGCGGATCTCGCTCTCCGTCGCGTACTGCATGTTGCCCGGCCCTCCACCCGTGACGAATATCGTCTCAATTAGACCGGGTTACAGACGCGTACCTATGACGGCCGTTCGGCCGACAGCCGGACAAACGGCTCTACACTCTCAGGGCGCGGTCATGATCCGGCCTTCCGAGTGGGGCGTCTGATGGCATTGGGTGTTCGGCTCGACGCGGGTGGACGCATGCCCGCGACCGCCGCGCTCGACCGGGTGACCGCCCGCTGCGGAGCCGTCATGCGGGGCGTCGCCGGGGTCGTCGCGGTCACGGCGGCGCTGCTGGGGCTCGCCCCGCCGGTCGACCCGACCGTGCTGGTCCCGGTCATGGCCGGGCTGCTGTGCTGGAGCGTCTTCTTCACCTGGACGGGCTGGACCTACGGCCTGCTGCCCTGGGTGATCACCGTCGAGGTGCTCATCACCTCGGCCCTGTGCGTCTTCCAGCGGGAACTCGTCGCGGGCACCCTGATCGGCGACAGCGCCAGCTGGGTCGGCGGGCTGGTGACCATGACGATCGTGGCGGTCAACCTGGCCTGGCGGGCCGGTCCGGCGGTCCCGGCCGGGCTCGTGGTGGTCGCCGCCCACCTCGTCGGCTCCGGCGCGTACGCCGTGGCCGGGATCCACGTGCTGCAGGTCGGCGCGACGGCCGTGCTGATGAGCCTGCTCCGCAAGGGCGCGGCCGACGCCGACCGCGAGCTCGCGGCGGCCCGCGACGCCGAGGAGCAGGCCACCGTCGAACGTGAACGCCGCCGCGACGAACGCGCCCAGAACAGCCGCATGCACGGCAGCGTGCTGGCCACCCTCATGATGATCGGCGCGGGCGGCATCGGCGCGACCTCGCCCATGCTGCGCGAGACCGCGGCCCGCCACTTGGCCGACCTCGACCGCATGTCCGAGGGCGGCGGCACCGGGCCCGACCACGTGCCGCTGCACGAGCGGCTGGCCGCCGGGGCGGCCCGGTCGGGGCTGACCGTGCACACCCGGCTGACGCCGGTGTCGGTGCCGTGGGAGGTCGCCGAGGCGTTCCTCGAAGCGGTCGCCGAGGCGATCGCGAACGTCGTGCGGCACGCCAACGTCACCGTCGCCGCCGTCACGCTGACCCTGGCCGACGACGGCGAGGTCGTCGTCGAGGTGCGCGACCGGGGCCTGGGCTTCGACGTGGCCCGGGTGCCCGACCACCGCTACGGCCTGCGGGTGTCGATCCTGGCCCGCATGGAGATGGTCGGCGGCCGGGGCGTGGTCGAGTCGGGCCCGCAGGGCACCAAGATCACCCTCAGGTGGACGCCGTGACCGCCTCCGAGACGAGCGTGCGCCGCAACTACAGCCTGGGCGCGCGCCGGGCCGCCGTGTCGGTCGTGGCCGCCTGGCATCTCGGCTTCGACCTCGTCGGCACCGTCGGCACCTGGGACTCCTACCGGCTCCCGTGGCTGGCCGGGTTCGCCTGGGTGCTCTACGCCGCGATCGGCGTGCTCGCCGCCGTCGCCCTGCTGAAGGAGCTGCCGCTCCGCTTCACGGTGTGGCCCTACGCCGTCGGCGCGCTGGCCGTGTCGGCGATGGTGATGGCCGCCTGCCAGCCGGGCGACGTCGTGAACGCCGCCGACTGGGGGTGGGGCTCGGTCGGCTGGCTGGCCATGATCCTGTTCTGGCCCCGGCCGACCTGGTTGCGCGACCTGAGCGTGTTCCTGCTGGCCAACGTGGTCGTCACGCTGGCCGGGCTGGCGCTGGCCGGCACCCTCGACGCACGCTCGCTGAGCAAGTTCCTCGTCGTCAGCGTCGGCGCGATCACCCTCCAGGCGGGCGCGAGCGCCGGGGGCCACGCCCTCGACCTGGCCGCCCGGTGGGCGGTGGAGAACTCCAACCGGACCGCCAGCGCCGAGGCCGCCAGGAAGGCCGCCGACCAGGTCCACGCCGACCGGCTGGCCCGCTACGCCGAGGTGCGCTCGGCCGTCGCGCCCGTGCTGAACCTGCTGGCCGGGGGAGCCGACCCGGCCGACCCCGACGTGCGGCACGAGAGCGCCGTCGGCGCGGCCCGGCTGCGCCGCCTGATCGCCGAGACCGACGACGCCCCCGACCCGCTCCTGCACACCCTGCGGGCCTGCGCCTTCGACGTCGAACGGCGCGGCGTCGTGGTGCTCTTCCTGACCGCCGGCACGGTGCCGCCGCTGCCGCTGGAGGTGCGCCGCGCGCTCGTCGAGGCCCCCATCGAGGGCATGGCGCGGGCCCGCCGCCAGGCCAGGGTCACCCTGGTCGCGACCCCGCGCGAGGTCATCGTCAGCGTCCTGACCGACGCCCCGTCGCCGCCCTCGGCCGACGGGTTCCGCGCCGCCGGGGTCGCCACCCGCGTCGAAGCCGAGAACGGAGGAAACCAACTGTGGATAGAGAGCCGCTGGACCGCCCCGTGACCCTCGCCGTGGTGGAGGACACCCCGGTCGTGCTGGAGGGCATCCGGTCGTGGGTGGCCGCCGACCCCGGCAGACGGGTCGAGATCGTGGCCAGCGGCAACACGGTCGACTCGGTCCTCGACGGCGCGGGCGCGCACGCCGACGTGCTGCTGCTCGACCTGGAGCTCGACAACGGCGTCAACTCGCTGCCGCGCATCCCCGAGCTGGTCGCGGCCGGGCGGCGGGTGGTCGTCTACTCGGTGCACGAGGACGACGCGACCGTGATGGCGGTGCTCCAGGCGGGCGCCTCCACGTTCATCGCCAAGAACGAGACCAAGGAGCACTGCGTCGACACGATCGTGGCCGTCGCCCGCGACCGGCCCTACGTGCCGCCGGTGATGGCCGGGGCGCTGGTGGCCGCCGACGGGCAGACGTCGCGGCCGATGTTGTCGGCGCGCGAGCGCGAGGCGCTGCTCCTGTGGTTCCAGGGCATGAACAAGCAGTCCGTCGCGCTGCGCATGGGCATCTCCGAGGCGACCGTGAAGCAGTACATCGAACGCGCGCGGGTGAAGTACGCCAGCACCGGCAGGGCCGCCCCGACCAAGACGACCCTGCTGGCCCGCGCCATCCAAGACGGCCTGATCACGGCCGACGACATCATCGAATACCAGTCACTCGCCGCCGACCATCACACGAGAGACTGAAGCGCGACCGGGTCGGGCCGCTCGCAGGTGCTCTCCACCGTCTCCACCCGTCCGGTGGCGGCCGACCGGAGCAGCGACTCCATCACGTCGAGCACGTGCAGGGCCAGTTCCCCGGAGGCGCGCGGGCGGGGGGCGGTGACCAGGTCGTACACGCCGATGCCGCGGCCGGTGTCGCGGTAGCCGGCGGCGACGGGGAGCGTCTCCCACGCCCCGCCGGGCCGGTGCAGCAGCACGTCGCCGTCGAAGCGGTTGGGGTCGGGGACGATCATCGTGCCGAGCTCGCCGTGCACCTCGATGTTGGGCGCGCGGGAGGTCACCCCGTCGAACGACATGATCAGCGTCGACAACGCGCCGGAGGCGTGCGTGAGCACCCCGGTGACGTGCGTGTCGGTGCTGACCGGCAGCCGTTCGCCCTGCCGGTGGCCGCTGCCGATGACGCGTTCGTCCCGGGTCCGGCTGGCCGCCCCCATCGCCGACACGACCGGCCCGAGCAGCGTCACCAGGGCCGTCACGTAGTAGGGGCCCATGTCGAGCAGCGGGCCGCCGCCCGGCCGGTAGTAGAAGTCGGGGTCGGGGTGCCACGGCTCCGGGCCCCCGGTGACCATGGTCGCCACGGCCGCCGCCGGGCGGCCGACGAGCCCGGCGTCGAGGTGGTGGCGGGCGGTCTGGAAGCCGGTGCCGAGGACGGTGTCGGGGGCGCAGCCGAGCCGCACCCCCTGGCCCTTGGCGACGATCGTCTTCGCCTCGTCGAGCGTCGCGGCGAGGGGCTTCTCGCCGTAGACGTCCTTGCCCGCGGCGATGGCCCGGAGCGCGATCTCGGTGTGCGCCGCCGGGATGGTGAGGTTGACGACCAGGTCGCAGGCGTCGACGAGGTCGTCGACGCCCATCGAGGTCGCGCCCGTTTCGGTGGCGATGGCCAGGGCGCGGGCCGGGTCGAGGTCCGCGACGGCGTACAGGACCAGACCAGGCAGCTTCGTGAGGGTCGCGGTGTACTGCTCGGAGATCTTGCCGCAGCCGACGATCCCGACCTTCACCGGCTCGCCCATGCCAGCCCCCTCTCGACCAGGGTCCGCACGTTCGCGTTCTCGAGGGTGGCCAGGTCGTGGCCCGGCGTGGCGACGAAGACGCGGCCCTCGCCCCACTCGCGGGTCCAGACGGCCGGCACCGTGACCGGCCGTTTCCATGGCCCCTGCGCGGCGTGGGTGGTGGTGGCGAGAACGGTGCTGTACGGGTCGGTCAGCATCCAGTACTGCTCGGTGACCAGGTCGAAGTCGGCGATCCCCTTGGTGATCGGGTGGTCGGGGTCGGTGATCTCGATCCGGTGGGGCACGAAGGTCTCCCCGCCCGCCTCGGGGTGGCAGGCGAACTGCCCGCCGGTCAGGTGGAGGTAGTCGGGCTCGGCGCGGAAGGAGTCGACGATGCCGCCGTGCCAGCCCGCGAACCCGGTGCCCGCCGCGACCGCCCGGGACAGGCCGGTGCTCTGCTCGCGGGTGATCGTGCCCATCGTGAAGCACTGGACGACCAGATCGACCCCCGCCATGAACTCGGGGTCGGCGTAGGGGGCGGGGGAGTCCTCGACCGTGAGGGTGAAGCCCTCGTGGGAGAGGAAGGGGAGGAAGAGATCGGTGGCGGCGACGGGCTCATGGCCCTCCCAGCCGCCTCGGACGACTAGAGCGTGTCGTAACTTCACCAGCCGAATTATCCCATTTTGCGGGGCGAATGAGCAGATGTCCGGGCTACCGTTCCGGCCTGGTGAGCGACGGGGACACGATGCGGATCTGGCAGACGACGACGCTCGCCCTGGGGGCCGGGCTCGTCTTCGGGGTGCTGACCAACCTGTCGCGGGGTTGTGGTGGCGGCGGGTCGGCGGCTTCGCCGCGCCGGCGGGGGTCTTCGGGATGGAGCGCGCCCACTACGCGTTCGTGCTGGGATACGCCCCCAGGCGTGGGCGTGCCTGGCGGTGTTCCTGCTCGTGCCGTTCCTGGCCCGTTCGGTGCGGGAGATCGGGCTGACGCTGCCGGCGGCGGTGCCGCTGGCCGGCCTCGCCTGTCTGGTCGTCAGCCTGCCGCTTCAGTCGTTGTCAGGGTGAGTTCGTCGCGGTTGACCAGTGTCGCGTAGTGGCCGCCCAGGGCGAGCAGTTCGTCGTGGGTGCCGCGTTCGACGATGCGGCCGGCGTCCAGGACGATGATCTGGTCGGCGTCGCGGACCGTGGACAACCGGTGGGCGATCGTCAGGGTGGTGCGGCCTTCGGCCAGTTCGTCCAGAGCCTCCTGGACGGCGTGCTCGGTCTGGGTGTCGAGGGAGCTGGTGGCCTCGTCGAGGATCAGCACCGGGGGGTTGCGGAGCAAGGTCCGGGCGATGGCCAGGCGCTGCTTCTCGCCGCCGGAGAAGCGGTAGCCGCGCTCGCCGACGAGGGTGTCGTAGCCCTCGGGCAGCGAGATGAGGTGGTCGTGGATGCGGGCCGCCCGCGCCGCCGCGTGCAGTTCCTCGTCGGTCGCGTCGGGCTTGGCGAAGCGCAGGTTGTCGGCCACCGAGGCGTGGAAGAGGTAGGTCTCCTGGGAGACCACGCCGACCGTCTCGGCGAGCGACTCGAAGGTCAGGTCCCGCACGTCGACGCCGTCGATGGTGACCCGGCCGCCGGTGACGTCGTAGAGGCGGGGGAGCAGGTAGCTGAGGGTGGTCTTGCCCGACCCGGTCTCGCCCACGATGGCGAGGCGGCTGCCGGGCGGCACCGCGACGTCGACGCCGGTGAGGGTGGGGCCCGCGCCGTAGGAGAAGTCGACGTGCTCGAACCGCACGTCGCCCTTGACCCGGTCGAGCACGCGCTCGCCGGGATGGATGTCGACCTTCAGGTCGAGGTACTCGAAGATCCGCCCGAACAGCGACATCGAGCTCTGCACCTCGACCCCGAGCGCGAGCAGCTGCACCGACGGCCGGAACATCGAGGTCTGCAGGGTGGTGAACGCCACCAGCGTGCCGACCGAGACCGCGCCCGTCCACCCGACGGCCCAGTAGACGACCGCCGGCATGGCCGCCATCACGATCTGGATCGACGACTGCCGCCACCGCCCCGCCATCGACGACCGGACCTCCAGTTCGGCGAGGTCGTCGGAGGACGCGGCGAACCGCTCGGTGAGGGTCCCGGTACGCCCCATCGTGCGCCCCAGCAGGATGCCGCTGATCGACAGCGACTCCTGCACCATCGAGGCCATCGACGCCATCTTGACCTGGCGCTGCGTGGTGATCCGCCGCCGCTCCTTGCCGACCTTCCGGCTGATCCACACGAACACCGGCAGCAGCCCGAGGGAGATCAGCGTCAGCCGCCAGTCGAGCGCCACCATGGCCACGACCGTGGCGATCACCGAGGTCAGGTAGGAGATGAACGAGGTCGCCGTGGTCGTCACCACGGCCTGCATGGCCCCGATGTCGTTGGCGATGCGCGACTGGACCTCACCGGTCTTGGTCCGGGTGAAGAAGGCCAGCGACATGCGCTGGAGGTGGTTGTAGACCGACTTGCGCAGGTCGTGCATGACCCGCTGGCCGACCGTCGTCGAGATGAACGTCTGCAGCACGTCGAGGACGCTGGTCGTCACGGCGATCACGATCATGCCGAGGGCCAGCATCGACAGCAGCCGCGCGTCGCGGTTGGGCAGGGCGACGTCGAGGATCTCCCGCAGCAGGAACGGCGAGGCCAGCGACACCACCGACGACAACACGATCAGCGCCCCGACCGCGCCCAGCCTGCGGCGGTAGGGCCTGAAAAGGCGGATGACGCGCCGCAAGGGCGCTCGGGGTTCATTGTCCATGATGTACACTCAAACGGAGGTTAGCTCACATTCATTCCTTGAGGCGAGTGCGTTGTCCGACGGAGAACTGTTCGAGCTGGTCCACCGGGTCGACCACCGCATCCGGCGGGGCTACCGCGAACGCCTCGAACCCCTGGGCGTCAACCCGGGCCAGTCGCGCGCCCTGCGCGCTCTGGTCTCCGCCGGCGAGCCGCTGCGCATGGCCCGCCTCGCCGAACTGCTCGGCATCGTCCCCCGTTCCCTGACCTCGGTCGTGGACGCCCTGGAGACGTCCGGCCTCGTCGCCCGGACCGTCGACCCCACCAACCGGCGCTCCACCCTCGTCTCCGTCACCCCCGCCGGGCTGGCCGTCCACGAACGGGCGCGGGTGGCCCGCAGGGAGGCCGCGGCGGAGGTCTTCTCGGTTCTTTCGGACGAACAGCGCCGGCAGTTGTCCGACCTGCTGCGTCTGCTCGACGGCTGAAAATGTCGGTGGGGTCTGGTAGCCCTAGGGCATGGCGGTGAGCGTGGACGAGTTCCTGAAGATGCTTGACCATCTGCCCGAGGTGAAGCAGGGCTTCGGCGGCGACTGGGTGTCGCTGAAGGTGCGCGGCAAGGGCTTCGCCTACCTGTGGGAACGCACCCAGACGGTCGGCCTGAAGACGACCGTCGAAGAGCAGGCGGCCCTGGTGGGGGAGCGTCCCGACGTCTTCGAGGTGCAGTTCACGACCGAGTCGACCGGGTGGGTGGTGGTCCACCTCGACCGGATCGAGGCCGACGAGCTGTTCGAACTGGTGACCGAGGCGTGGTGCATGACGGCCCCGAAGTCCCTGGTCGACAGCCATGAGATCGTGTTGTGGCCGCAGCTCTACCCCTCGACCTGAAAGGCCCGCCGTGGCGACGTTCGACATCCGGCGCTGGCGGCCGGAGGATTTCTCCGCCGGCGCGGCCAGTCGCCGCCAGTGCACCTGGGGCGGCGACGGCGTGACCCCGTGTCCTGGGCCGCCCGCCTACACGGTGATCGACCGGGCGGGCCGAAAGTGGGCGGCCTGCTCCCGGCATGTGCTCTCCCACATTGACGACCGCCTCCGCGACGACGAATAGGAACCTCTGACTGTGCCCTCCGCCTGGGAATCCGCGCTGACGCACGCCTTCGGGCAGCTGCTCGGCCGGCCGCTCGCCGACCACGACGCCACCGCGACCTACGGGGCGTTCTACGGCGGCAACTGGCTCTACGAGACCGGCCTCGACCGTGACCCCGGGTGGGTGCGCCGGGAGGCGCTGTCCGGGCAGGAGACGGTTGCTTTCCCGCAGGTGCTGATCCTGCTCGACGGCTACGCCGACCTGGTGTTCGACGCGAGCGGCTCGCTGTTCGAGGTCGACCCCGGCGACTTCGCCGACGGCCAGGTCGCATCGGTGTCGGTGTTCGCCAAGCCGGGGATCGTGCGCGGGTCCGACCTGGCCGCGCTGCTCGACGGGCACCCCGGCGAGCCCGGCTGGCAGTTGTGGCAGGCGCGCATCGCCTCCGACGGCACCCTGCTCGGCGCGCTCAGGGCCGCCACTGCCGTCGGCGACTCGCCCCAGAGCCTCATCCCTCCGTCGGAGGAGCCCGACGAGCGGGCGGTGCTGGCGCACCTGGAGGCGTTCTCCGACACCGCCTCCGACGATCTGGCCTATTGCCCGCAGACGCTGAACGAGGCGGTCGTCGCGATGTGGGAGGGCGCGGTCGACCAATACGAGATCACGATCTGGAACCTCGACCAGCTCATCTCCCAGCGCGCGACGACCTAGCGCCGGCAGAGAGCGCGCAGCTCCCGCCGGTGGTCGGATCCGCCGTTCCGCCGCCATCATGCATCACGCGGCAGATCCACCATTGGAGGTTCGGCACGCCGACTACGGACCATGCGGCAGATCCACCATGGAAAGTGCGGCAGATCGACCACACCATCAGCGGCAGAATGGCCACTCGGTTTCCGGCAGAGTGACCATGAGGTCCTCGGCACATCCGCCATGAGGCGGGCGTTCGGCCTTATCATCGGCTGTGTGGACACCGATGGACTGGCCCTCTATCCGCGGCGGGCCGAAGCGATGGTGTGGGAGGCCATGGCCGACACCCGGGTCGTGGTGATCAACGGGGCGCGGCAGGTCGGCAAGAGCACTCTCGCCCGCTCGGTCGCCCGGCGTACTCCGGGCTCGCGGGAGATCTATCTCGATCAGGCCGCCGTCCGGGCGGCCGCGCGTCAGGATCCCGACGGGCTCGTCCACCATGACGGGTTGCTGGTCATCGACGAGGTCCAGCGGGTGCCTGATCTCCTGCTGTCGATCAAACGTGAGGTCGACGCCGATCCGCGCCCCGGCCGGTTCCTCCTCACGGGTTCCGCCCGGTTGTCGGGACTGCACGACCTGCCCGACGCGCTGCCCGGCAGGTCGGAGACCATCGAGTTGTGGCCGCTCTCGCAGGGAGAGATCGACGGCCGCCCTGACGGATTCGTCGACGTGGTCTTCCGCTCCGGGGCCGAGACCGCCTTCGCGTCGTCGTCGTTGCGCCGGGCCGACTACCTCGACCGGGCGATGCGCGGCGGATATCCGGAGGCCGTCCACCGGCCGAATCACCGCCGGCGGGCCCGGTTCCTGGAGTCCTACGTCTCCGACCTCATCACCCGCGACGTGAAGCAGATCTCCGACATCGAGCGGCCGCTCGACATGCGGCGCCTGCTCAACGTCATGTGCGGGCGTATGGGCGGCCTGCTCGTGCTCGACAACATCGCCCGCGACCTGGGGCTCCCGCGAAGCACGGTCAAGCGCTACGTCGACCTGCTCGACCTGGTCTATCTCGTCCGGCGGATCCCGGCCTGGTCGTCGAACGCCACCACCAGGGCGGTGGCCGTGCCGAAGCTGCTCGTCGTCGACTCCGGGCTGGGCGCCCGTCTGGCCGGCCTGACGCCGTCGAGGGTCACCGACGTCACCGCGCCCGTCGGGCCTCTCATGGAGAACTTCGTCCTCGGAGAACTGGCCCGCCAGCTGACCTGGAGCGAGGAGCCCGTCCGGCTCCACCACTACCGCGACCGCGACGGCGTCGAGGTCGACGGCGTCCTCGAACGGGCCTCCGGCGAGATCGTCGGCATCGAGGTCAAGGCGGCGGAGACGGTGCGGGCGGAGGATTTCCGGGGTCTCCGCAGCCTCTCCAGGAAGGCGGGTGACCGGTTCCTGGCCGGGTTCGTGATGTACGCGGGCAGAGACGTGCTCCCCTTCGGCGACGGCATGAAGGCCCTGCCGATGTCTTGTCTCTGGGAAACCTCACCCTGATCGGCGAGACAATGCGGAAGACGGCCGGGCGCCCCCCGAATGGGTGCCCGGCCGTCCCCGTCGTCCTACTCCGCGTCGAGGTCGCGTTCCAGCAGTTCCGCCAGCGTCGTCAGGGCGGCTTCCGCACCCTCGCCCTCCGCCGACAGGGTCACCTCGGTTCCGTGGGTCGCGCCCAGGGACAGGACCGCGAGCATGCTGTCGGCCCGCACCGCCTTCCCCTCGCCGACGCGGATCTTCACCGGTACGCCCGTGCCGGCCGCGGCCTGGACGAATAGTTTGGCCGGGCGGGCGTGCAGGCCCGTCGAGGAGGCCACGGTCACTGTTCTCTCTGGCATCACGGCTCCACGGTGACTTTGATGGCCTCGCCGCGCATGACGATGTCGATGCCCTCCAGGACGTCGGTGAGCGGCAGGCGGTGGGTGATCAGGTCGGCGACCGGGACCGCGCCCGTCGCGATGAGTTCCAGGGCCTGCTTGTTGTGGGCGGGGCTCGAACCGTTCGCGCCGACGATGGTCAGTTCGCGGTAGTGGACGAGGTTCGAGTCGAGGCGGATGATCGGGTTGTCCTTCGGCAGGCCGCCGAAGAAACTGATCCGGCCCTGGCGGGCGACCATGCCGAGGGCCTGTTCCTGGGCCACGCCCGAGGCCGCCGCGGTGATGACCACGTCGGCCCCGCGGCCCTCGGTCAGCTTCAGGACCGCCTCGGTCACGTCGTCGCCGTGCAGGGCGGCGTCGGGGTTGACCAGGACGGCCGCCATCTCCAGGCGGTCGGGGTTCAGGTCGGCGAGGATCACCCGCCGGGCTCCCCGGGCGCGGGCCAGGCGGACGTGCAGGCAGCCGATCGGGCCCGAGCCGATCACGACCACGTCGTCGCCGGGGCCGACGCGGGCGAGTTCCTGGCCGTTCAGCACGCAGGCCAGCGGTTCGGCGACCGACGCCTCGGCGAAGCCGACCCCGGCGGGGATGCGGTTGACGCCGTCGACGGCCAGGACCTTCGCGGGCACGACCATGTACTCGGCGAAGCCGCCGTCGTAGTGGTAGCCCATCGACTCCTGGTTCGGGCAGACGGTCATCCGGCCCCGCGTGCACTCGCCGCAGGTCCCGCACGGGATCGCCGCGATCACCTGCACCCGGTCGCCGGGCTCGAACGCGCCGGTCCCGGTCACGACCTCACCGGCGATCTCGTGGCCCATGACGCGCGGAGGCCGGATGTGGTGGTGCCCGAACTTCAGGATCTTGGCGTCGGTGCCGCAGGTGGAGCAGTTGCGCACCCGGATCAGCAGTTCGCCCGGACCCGCCACCGGCTCCGGGGCGTCTTCGACCCGGATGTCGCCGGGCGCGTGGAAACGCGCGACCTTCATTCTGTTCCCTCCATGAGAAGCCTTCGGACCTCCGCCTCGTCGGCCGTCTCGCGCAGAGCCTCGGCGGCGTCGGGGTCCATGAGTATTTCGGCCAGTTCGGCCAGCAGGCGGACGTGGCCGTCGCCCTTGGCGGCGATGCCGACGCACAGCTTGACCTGTTCGCCGTCCCAGTCGACGCCGCCGGGGAAACGCAGCACGCACACCGCGTCGCGGTGCACGACCTCCTTGGCCTGCAGCGTGCCGTGTGGGATCGCGACGCCCTCGCCCACGTAGGTCGAGAGCGTGCGCTCGCGTTCGAGCATCGCCGCGATGTACGGCTCCGCCGCCGCCCCGACCGCCACGAGCGTCTCGCCGCACTGGCGGATCGCGTCGTCGCGATCGGCGGCCACGCAGTCGAGTTTGATGGCGGCCGGGTCGAGCGGGATGTCAGCCACCGACCACGCCGCCGTTCTTGATGGCGTTCACCAGCTTGGTCACCGCCGGGTCGCCGATGAACACCTGGAACGGGATGAGCACCGCGCCCTCGGGCGTCGACTTTCGGGCGCGGGCCGCGAGGCCCGCGTGCGTGACGACGACGTTCGCGTCGGCCGGGATCTGGTCGACCGGTGAGTGGACGACCTCGACGCCGTTGCCCTTGAGCTGCTTGCGGAGCGTGGAGGCCAGCATCACGCTGCTGCCCATCCCCGCGTCGCAGGCGATGACGATCTTCTTGACTGCCGTGCTGTCGATGCCGGCCATGGGGATCACGCCTCCTGGGGAGTGGTGGTGGGCTGCTCGGTCTCCTCCGCCGGGGCCTCCTTCTCGCCCCGCCCGAAGCCGAGAAGGGCCGAGGCGACCACGAAGGTGACGCCGGTGGCGACCAGGATGCCCGCGAGCACGCCGAAGTAGCCGCCCGCCGGGGTAACGGCCAGATAGGCGAAGATGCTTCCCGGGGCCGGGGAGGCCACCAGGCCCGATCCCGTCGCGATGAACACGAGGATGCCGGAGGCGCCACCGGCGATCATGGCGAGGATCAGGCGGGGCTTCATCAGGACGTACGGGAAGTAGATCTCGTGGATGCCGCCCAGGAAGTGGATGATGATGGCCGCCGGGGCGCTCGGCCGCAGGGCGCGCGGGCCGAAGAAGAAGTACGCCAGCAGCAGGCCCAGCCCCGGGCCGGGGTTGGTCTCCAGCATGAACAGGATCGACTTGCCGGCCGCGGCCACGTCGGCGGCGCCGAGCGGGGTGAGCACGCCGTGGTTGATCGCGTTGTTCAGGAACAGCACCTTGGCGGGCTCGATGATGATCGAGGCCAGCGGCAGCACCCTGTTGTCGACCAGCCAGCCGGCGGCGTCGCCGGCGACCTTGGTGACGGCCTCGATGATCGGGCCGATGCCCCACACGCCCAGCAGCGCGACCGCGCCGCCGATGATGCCCGCCGAGAAGTTGTCGACGAGCATCTCGAAGCCGGCCTTGATGCGGTCCTTGACCGCGTCGTCGAACAGCTTCAGCAGGAACGCGGCCAGCGGTCCGACGATCATCGCGCCGAGGAACATCGGCACCTCGGCGCCGACCACGACGCCCATCGTGGCGACCGCGCCGACCACGGCGCCGCGCTGGCCGTGGACCATGCGCCCGCCGGTGTAGCCGATCAGGACCGGCAGCAGCACCGTGATCATCGGTCCGACCAGGGCCGCGAACATCTCGTTCGGGATCCAGCCGGTCGGGATGAACAGGGCGGTGATCAGGCCCCACGCGATGAACGCGCCGATGTTCGGCATGATCATCCCGGCCAGGTAGCCGCCGAACCTCTGGATCGTGGCCTTTATCCCGGTGCCCTGGACGGGCGGGGTGTAGTCGGTGGTCATTCTTTGCTCCTTTCCGGGGAGCTCGGGGGGTGGAAAGGGGGGAGTTTTCAGGCCGCGATCAGCCCCCCGAAAGCGGCCTCGTCGGATCGGGTTCGCTGACGGTCACCCGGTCACGTCTGATGTCGCCGGGCCCCGGCATGCGGCTGCCCGGCAGCTGCACCGCCGCGGTCGCCCAGGCCAGCCCCTCGACGAGGGCCGCCTTCCCGCGCGCTCCGGCGGCGAGGAACCCGGCCAGTAAGGCGTCGCCGGCCCCGACGGAACTGCGCGGCTCCTCCGCCGCGCACTCGCCGTGCCACACGGTTCCGTCGTCGACCAGCAGGGCGCCGTCACGTCCGAGGCTCGCCAGTACGGTCTCCGCCCCCATCGCGCGCAGTTTCGCGGCGGCCTCCAGGGCGTCGCCGACCGTGTCGATGGGGGAGCCGGTGGCCTCGGCGAGTTCCTCGCGGTTGGGCTTGATCAGCCGGGGCCCGGCCTGCACCGCGGCCAGCAGGGCCGGGCCGCTGGTGTCGACGGCCACGTTGATGCCGGCCTGGCGGAAGCGGCGGCAGAGGGTGGCGTACACGTCGGAGGGGACCTGGGGCGGCAGGCTGCCCGAGGCGACCACCCAGTCCGCGCTGTGCGCGGCGCCCAGGACGGCGGTGGCGATCTCCTCCAGCTCGCGCGCGCTGAGCGTGGCGCCGGGCTCGTTGACCTTGGTGACGGTGCCGTCGGGCTCGGCGAGGGTGATGTTGGACCGGGTGGTCCCGGCGACCGGGACCATGATCATGTCGATGCCCTCGAGGTCGAGCAGCTCGATGAGCCGCCGGCCCTCCTCGCCGCCGTAGGGGACGACGGCGCACGAGCGCACGTGGTTGGCGAGCAGCGCGCGGGAGACGTTGACGCCCTTGCCGCCGGGGTCGAGGTGGGCGGCGGCGGCCCGGATGACCTCACCGCGCGCCAGCGAGGGGATGTCGACGGTGCGGTCGAGGCTGGGGTTGAGGGTCAGCGTGAGGATCATGCGCGCGTCACCTCGGGTTCGTGCGGCGCGGGGTCGAGCGGGGGAGTCATGCGCGGACCACCTCCGGGCCGTGCAGGGCCAGGTCGGCGGCCACCTGGGGGTCCAGGACGGTGTCGGTGATCACGACGTCGATCTCGGCCAGGGTGGCGAAGCGGGCCAGGAAGGTGTCGCTGAACTTGGTGTGGTCGGCCAGCAGCACGCTGCGCTGAGCCGAGGCGATCATCGCCCGCTTGATCGCGGCCTCGGCCGGGTCGGGCGTGGTCAGGCCCTTGGCCACGGAGATGCCGTTGGTGCCCATGAACGCCACGTCGACGTGGATGTCGGCCAGCGGCCGCAGCGCCCAGTCGTCGACGGTGGCGAGGGTCCGGCCGCGCACCCGGCCGCCGAGCATGATGACGTTCAGGTTGGCCCGCGCGGCCAGGATCGTGGCCAGCGGCGGGGAGTTCACGATGACCGTCAGCTCGCGGTCGGCGGGCAGCTCCTGGGCCAGCCGCCGGGTCGTCGACCCGGCGTCGATGATGATCGCGCCGTCCTGCGGCAGCTCGGCGAGGGCGGCCTTGGCGATGCGTTCCTTCTCGGACGTCATGACCTCGTCGCGGGCCGCCAGCGCGGGCTCGAAGCCGAGCCGCTCGACGGGGATGGCCCCGCCGTGCACCCGCCGCAGCACCCCGGCCTTCTCGAGGACGGTCAGGTCACGGCGCACGGTCTCGGTGGTGACGGCGAACTCCTCGGCCAGGGTCACCACGTCGACCCGACCGGCGGCGCGGGCCCGGCGCAGGATCTCCTGCTGTCGCTCCTCGGCGTACATGATGTTGGTTTCGTCCTTGGGTGTGTTGTTTTATCTGTGATTACACCCGTTTTACCTGGACGGTCAAGAGCTGAAACCAATACGAAACCAAGCGAAACGCCTCAGACGCCGAGGACGTACAGGGTCCGGCCGACCGGATAGCGGTGCTCGCGGTTCAGCGTGATGGCGCCGGTCGCGCCGTTGACGTCCCGCACGCCCGGCTCCATGAGGCGGCCGTAGACGGCGTTGGCGGGGAAGTCCTCGTCGGGGGCCTCGTCGGCGAACGCGCCGTCGGTGGCCTTGGCGGCCACGATCACCGCGTCGTAGGCGCCCGCCGCGTCGCTGTTCGGGACGTGCGCGGGCAGGCCCCGGCCGGTGAAGTAGGCCGGGAAGCTCCGGACGAAGTGGTGCGGCCGGGGCCCGCGCACGTCGGGCGAGAACGAGACGTGGGAGAACTCCGCGAAGGGATAGCCCGTGGTGAGCTTGGCCGGGTCGTCGAGGTACTCGCTCGGCAGGGCCTCGGCCAGGAAGCCGATGCGGCCGCCGTCGCCGCGGGCGCAGCCCGACCGGCCGCGCATGGCGTTGAGCAGCTCGGCCAACCGGGCCGAACGGCCCGCGTACACGACGAAACCGGCCTTGGCGCAGATCTGCCGGGCCGCGTCGTCGGCGGTGTGGTCCTGGCCGAACTCCGAGTAGTCGACGCGGACCGTGCGGGCCGGCGTGAAGCGGGCCGCCAGCTTGTCGGCCAGGTCGACGCTGAAGACCTCGTCGTCGGGATGGACCACGAGGACCACCGAGGTGGCGCCCCGGCCCCGGACGAACTCGGTCATCACCTCGGCGACCTGGGCGTTCGACGGCGACACCTGGAGGTAGCGGGCGGGCGCGTCCGGGCCCTCCACCATCGCGCTGCCCGTGACGGAGCTGCCGATCACCGGGATCTTGCCGTCGCTGAGCGCCGTCACGGCCGCCAGCGCGGCCGGGCGACTCTGGGTGATGCCCACCACGGCCGAGACCCGGTCGCGGGCCGCCCGCTCGACGATCATCCGGGCGACCTCGGTCCCGTGGGCGAACGCGTCGCCCGGGTTGGCGACGAGGAGGCGCTGGCGCATGTGGTTCACGCCGGGACTCGCGTTGACCTCGGCTAATGCGACGAGCACCCCGCGCAGGCTCTGGATCCCGTTCAGCGTGGTGTTGCCCGAACCGTCCCGCACCGTGAGAGGGGCGAAGAAGACCATGGTCCGGTGGGGCTCGCTCAGGTCGACCGCGGCGTTGTGGGCCGCCGCCAGCCGCTCCAGCTCCCTCAACTGGTCGCCCTCGGGGCCGGGCGGGGCCAGGCTGCACTCCGCGCCGTCGGTCACGCCGATGGTCTCGCCGCCCTCGACGGCCCGGCACCCGTCGGGACCCCACACGTAGAGGGGCACTGCGGCCGCCGCCAGCAGCAGCGCGGCCACCGGGGCCACCGCCCGCGCGTAGTCGGCCCTGGCGGCCGCCCGGGGGCGGATCCGGAGGTTGGTCTCGAACCACTGGCGCGCGGCGCCGTCGTCCGCCTCTTCGGACAGCTTGAGGGCGTACACGCGCCCGCCGGGACGGTGGAAGAACGCCGCGACGTCGGCCGCCGGGAGCGCGACCGCGACCGACGGCGGTTCGCCGGTGAGCGCCCCCAGCACCAGCAGCGGCGAGGGCGCCCCCTTGGCCACGGCCCGCTCGTAGGTGTCGAGGAGGACCTTGCACGGTGAGTCGGCGCCCCCGACCGTGCCGAGCAGCGCGACGAACGACCAGCGCCGCCGCACCCGGCGCACCCACCACCGCGACGGCCGCGCGGCCCGGTCGAGATCCCGGAGCAGCGCCGTCACCAGCAACTCCTGGACCAGCGCCGCGTTGCCGCGCAGCCCGCCGCCCTCGGTGAGCTCCAGCGCGGCGTGCGGGAACCTGCGGTCGGGCGCCTCCAGCAGTTCCCCGGCCCAGTGCAGCGCCCGTCGTGACAACCAGAGGCCGTACACCCAGCGGGGGAACACCACCACGACCACCTGCAGGATCGCCTGCGCGACGGCGGCGAGGGAGACGCCCTGTCCGGTGTGCGCGGCGGCCCGCTGCGCGTGGCCGAGCCACGGACGCCGGAGCGTCAGCTCCTCGTAGAGCCGGTCACGCAGGGCCCTGCGCCGGGCCGACGGGTCGCCGCCGGTCGCCGCCGCGCCCAGCACGGCCTCGCAGGTCCGCAGCAGCGGCAGCCGCAGGGCGCCGCTGCCCTGGGGCATCGTCTGGTCGAGGCGGCCGGCCAGGTCGAGCACGATCCGGACGTGCGGCTCCGGCGCGCCGGCCACGTCGTCGGTCAGGAAGGCGTGGGGGACGAGGCTGACGTTCCGGCGGGCGAACCGGGGGTCGACCAGCCGGTCGCGGTAACCGGCGACGATCGCGCCGGCGGCCGGTCCGCCGAGCAGCAGGGCGGGCAGGGCGGACCGGCGCGGCCGGGTGGCGATGACCGCGTCGAGCTGCATCGCCAGATGATGGACGCCACGCGGCAAAAAAGGATTCTGCATGACATTTCCCCCGGTTGACCTCGAATCGTAACCGGGAACCTACTGTGAGTCGCGGCGGCTCGGCCATGGATATCACGGAATTTCAAGTTTCAGTGGTCACCTCCAGCGACCGCCCCACCTCTCCCCAGGTAGGCCGTGATGTGGCGACATGTCACCGTGTGATCGCTTTTCGAGGTGAATTCGCTGTGTCACGATCGAGGCGGCACGACTCGTAATTCGAATTCGGCGGCGGGGTGCCCGTGCACGAGACACGTGACCTACTCGACCCGGAGGCCAGGAGCGACAGCGTCCTCCAGGTCATCAGGGCGCTGATGTGCCGTTCCGGCCTGCGCACCGAGCTCGCCAGGCGCACCGGCCTGTCGATCGCGTCGGTCAGCACGGCGGTGCAGCGGCTGCTCGACGACGGCATCGCCCACGGC
Organism: Herbidospora sakaeratensis; assembly: GCF_001570525.1. Lineage (GTDB taxonomy): Bacteria > Actinomycetota > Actinomycetes > Streptosporangiales > Streptosporangiaceae > Herbidospora > Herbidospora sakaeratensis. Next base: position 586,697 of record NZ_BBXC01000008.1, on the reverse strand, counting down.
GGCAAGAAGGAGGCCGTCGCCCTGCGGCCGGTGACCGGGGTCGCCGTCGGGATTCAGGTCGGCGCGCGCCACGTCACCGTGGCCGCCCGGTTGCCCCACTGGCCGCGTGAGCAGGTGCGGCTCGTGTCGCTCGGGCAGGGGCTGCGCGACGGAGCCGCCTGGATCGACGCCGCCGCCGACGCGGTGGCCGGGCTCGCCGGTTCGATCGGGCGGGGACCCGCCGACCTGGCGACGGTCGGGCTGGCCGTGCCGTGGCCGGTCGACCCGCGCGACCTGTCGCCCTCGCCTCCGTCGCCCTGGTTCGCCGCGCCCGACCTGCACCGGCGGCTCTCGGCGCGGTTCGGCGAGGTCTTCGGCGAGGTCTTCGGGGAGGTCAAGGTGGTCGTCGACGCCGACGCCCGGCTGGGCGCGCTGAACGAGCAGACCTACCACCATCCGTACGAGACCCTGCTCTACGTCGAGATCGCCGAGCACGTGCTCGGCGGGCTGGTCGTCGGGCCGCGCATGGTGCGGGGCGCGCTCGGCCGGGCGGGCAGCGTGGGGCACCAGGTGGTCGAGCCCGGCGGGCTCGACTGCTGGTGTGGAAAGAGGGGGTGTTTGGAACGTTACATCAGTGTTCCGGCGGTGCTCGAGGGGGTGTACGTGAGCCTCCGGGCCCGAGGGGAGGAGCCGCCCGCCTCCGTCGGCGCCCTGATCGACCGGGCCCGCGACGGCGACCCCGACTGCCGGTGGGCCCTCACCGCCGCCGCGAAGAGGCTGGCCCGCGCCCTGCGCGAGAGCGCCGCCACCCTGGAGACCCAGGCGGTCGTGCTGGGCGGCCCGCTCGCCCCCGGCCTGCGGCTGGTCGCGGCGGAGTGCGAACAGGAACTCCGCCGCTCCGCGTGGACCCGCCACCTGGAACTGCGGTTCGCCCAGCCGGACGCCGCCGCCCACGGGGCGCTGATTCTCGGGCTCATCGGCCATCTCCGCTGACTCTCGGTAGAGTCACTCTGGTCTCTTCCGTATCCCACTTCACAGGCACAGGTGGTCATTCATGTCAGCAGAGGGGCCCGAACTGCCTTCGCCGGAGCCCGACTATGAACCGCCCACCCTCATCCGCCTCGGCCGGGTCACCGATCTATTCGGCGGGAACTCCAGCAGCGGAAACGCCGACGCGAATTCCGACTATTACTGGTGATTTCGGAATCCTGATCCGGATGGTCGGGGGGCGGCTGGAAGGTGGCGCAGGGCTCCCCGGGGAAGCGGTCCGGCCCGGGGCCGAGGCGGTGAGGGTCTACGGATCTCCCCCATCGGGCCTGCTCAGAGCCGTCGACCGCGACGGGGGGCGGGTTGTCTTCGTCGGCCACGTGCTGGCGAGCGACCGGGAACTGCGGACCGGCCCCGTCCGGGAACTGCCGGGGGCCTATTCCTGTGTCGTGGTCACCGCCGACGGAGTCGAGCTCCACACCGACCGCGCGGGTCAATTCCCTTTCCATATCTCGGTACGCGGCCACGAGACCCTGATCGCCCATCACGCGACCCTCCTGGCCGCGCTCCATTCCCGCACCCCCGACCCGCTCTCGGCAGCGATTCAGATCGCCTCCCCGAATGTGCTTGCGCTGACAATGGGCCGTTCCTTCTTCACCGATGTCGGCCGATACGAGAATGCGCACCACGGCCCCGTGGGTCCGCTCCGCGAGGCGCTGGTGGAAGCCGTGCGCCGGCGGGGGCCGGGGGTGAGCGCCGACTTCAGCGGCGGCATCGACTCGACCTCCCTGGCGTTCCTCGCCGCCGCCGAGGGGCCGGTCGACGCGGTCGTCTACCACCACGACCAGGTCCCCGCGGCGGACCTCGACGCGGCTCGGCGAGCGGCGGCGCTGAGCGACCGGATCAGGCTGAGCGTGGTGAGAGGAGACGAGGAGACGCTTCCCTACCAGGGAATCCTCGACGCGCCGGACACCGGGGCCCACGGAAGGGCGGCCATGGTCGGCCCGGGTGATGGAAGGGCGACGACGGCAGTCGACTGGCCTGCGCCGGGCGGCCCTGACGGGAGGGCGGCGATGGGAGGCGATTGGCTCGTCCCAGGCGGTCCCGCCGGTGGGAGGGCGCCGGCGGGCTTCGACTGGCCGGCGCCCGGCATGCTGGCTCATCGGCGGGCGGCGCTGCGACTCGAGTGGGTCCGCCGGAGGGCTCCCGCGAGGGCTGTTCATCTCACCGGGGAAGGCGCGGACGCGCTGTTCCAGCCGCCGCCCTCCTATCTCGCCACCCTCGTCAGGCGGGGTGAGCTGGGGAGATGGGCGAGCCACAGTGCCCGGCTGAGCCGGTTGCGGCAGGCGTCGGCGCTCGACCTGGCGGTGCGGGCGGCCCGCCTGGCCGCCACCTCTCACGGCCGGGCGCTCCGCTCGCTGGCCCGCTCGCTGACCGGGCCCTCGATCGCCGACGCCTCGGGACCGGCCGACGCCATCGGCTGGTGGAGTGTGGCGGGTGAGGCCGCCGGATGGTTGACGCCCCGGATCAGACAGGACCTCGCCGACCTCGCGGGTGACCCGGCCACCGCGCGGAGGCTTCCGGAGGGGGTGACCCCGGCCCGGCACGCGACCCTCGCCGCGCTCCGCTCGGCGGCCGACGCGCAGCGGTTCCTCCGCACGCTCGGCGACCGCCTCGGGGTGCCGGTGCACGCCCCCTATCTCGACGACGCGGTCGTCAGGGCGGCTCTCGACGGTCCGGAACCGATTCCCGATCCGTCGAGGGCCAAGCCGCAGTTGGCCGACGCCCTGAGAGGCCTGGTGCCCGAGGTGGTGCTGGCCCGCCGGACCAAGGGCGCCTACCAGGCCGAGGAGTACGCGGGCGCGCGCGCCGCCCGGCGGCGCATCACCGGTCTGCTGGCCGACTCCCGGCTGGCCGACCTCGGGGTGGTCGACCCGGCCGCCGTCAGAACCACGCTGACCCGGTTGAACGCCGGGGCGCCGGTCCCCCTGAGCGCGCTCGGGCGGCTGGTCGCCCTGGAGGTGTGGCTGCGCGGATGATCTACCAACTGGCCGACGACGAGCGGGGTCTCGTCCTGGTCGACGTCCGCACGGGCGAGTGCCACGTGCTGAACCCGCCCGGCATGGTGACCTGGAGCGTGCTGAGCTCGGGCGGCACCCGCGACGACGCGGTCAGCGCGCTGGCCTCCCGCTATCCGGCCGTCCCGGGCGAGCGGCTGCGCGCCGACGTCGACGCCCTGCTCGACGACCTCCACCAGGTCGGCCTGGTGCCGGTGGCCGCGCCCGGCGGCGCGCCGCCCCGAGCGGGCCGGGCCCAGCCGGTCGACGTGCCGATGGCGGCCGGGCCGCCGGGCCGCCCGGGTGTCCGGGCGGCCCTCTTCCTGGCGGTGGCGGCGGCGGTGCTCGTGGTGTTCCCGTTCAAGGTCGCCCACCGGCTCGCCCTGCGCGCGGGCCGGAACCGGCCGGCCCTCGATCCGGCGACCGCCCGCCGGATGGCCGCCGACGTCTCCCGCGCCGCCGGGTGGTTCCCCGGCCGGGCGGCCTGCCTGCAGATCTCGCTCGCGACGGTGTTGTGGGCGGGCTCCCGGGGCCGCCGCGCCGACTGGTGCTTCGGGGTGCTGCCCGACCCGTACACCTTCCACGCCTGGATCGAGGCCGGCGGCGAGCGGATCACCACCGGCGACGAGCCGTCCTACCACCGGCTGCGGCCCTTGCCGTAGTCCATCGGCAGCGCCTGGAGGCGTTCCACCGGGATCTCCGACAACACGAAGTACTTCTCCGGCCCGTCGGGCTCCACGAGGTGGTCGGGGTCGAAGAGCTCGAAGTACGGGTCCACGCCGCCGTTGCGGGCCATGTGCGGCCGGGGGTCCTCGGCGTACGTCACCAGGGCGCCGCCCTTGTCGGTCATGATCAGGCCGTATTCCTGCATGGCCCGCGCGATGGTCCGGGCGGCGGGGGAGGTCAGGGTCGAGACGTCGAAGGCCGGGTCGAGGCGGAAACGCTGGCCCTCGCACGGGATGTCGGCCCCCTCCACGAAGCCGTCGTTGCGGGTGGCGGGCCAGCTGTTGCAGTTCGCCCTGGTCCGGACCGTCACGATGTTGAGGGCGTGGTCGATGCGGCCCCGGCGCAGTTCCTCGATGCGGATCGTGAACGCGCCGAACGGCAGGCCGGTCGCGGTCGCGCCGAGCGGGTTGTCGAAGATGCCCGGGTTCCGCGAGTAGTTCTCGATCTTGCCGCCCCAGCAGGCCGACCAGTTGCCCAGGGCGTCCTTCTCGGCGCGCCAGAAGTCCCAGTAGGTGTCGGTGGAGGGCTGGTAGATCGCCACGGAGGCGTCGGTGCCCTTCGAGACGATCAGGTCGGCGGGGGTGGGCACCGAGCGCAGCGAGTCGGCGATGACCGGGGCCAGGTGGGGGAGGCCCAGGCAGTCGGAGAAACGCCACTGCTTGCGGGGGGTGTGCCGTCCGACGGTGTAGATGGGCGCCGAGTACTCGTCGGTGTTGATCGCCCAGCTGCCGTAGTTCTGCTCCTTGTCGAGCTTGATGTTGTCCACGATGGCCTGCGAGTTCGGGGCCAGCGGCACGTTGCGGGGCAGCTTCTGGTTCCACGGGCCCCACTTCGCGAAGCCGTTGACCGGCTTGGGGTGGGCGTCGGCCGTCGCCGGTGTCAGGACCAGCGCCGTCGTCAGTGTCAGGATGAGCGCTTTGCGCAGCGGCATGGCGCGAGGGTAGGCGCGCTCGCCGCCCGGGGGCTTCAGGGTGCGACCCCGGGAATTCCGGCCGCCGACCCCAGCTCGCGCAGCTCCCGCCGCGAGGAGATGTCGAGCCGCCGGAACACGTGCCCGAGATGGAACTCGACCGTCTTGACGCTGACCACGAGCCGGTCGGCGATCTCCCGGTTGGTCAGGCCGTCGCAGGCCAGCCCGGCGACGGCGCGTTCGGCGGGGGTGAGGTCGTCGAACGGGCGCGCGGGCCCGTCGACCACCAGGCCCGCGTCGCGGGCGGCGGCGCGCGTCAGGTCCTGGTAGGCGCGGGCGCCGATGCGCTCGAACTCCCGGTACGCCGTCCGCAGCGCCCGCTCGCCCGCCTTCGCCCGGCCCCGGAGCAGGTGACAGCGGCCCGTGAGGAGGTCGACGAACGCGCGCTCCAGCGGGAACGGCGCGGCGTGCGCGCGGGCCTCGGCGAAGCAGGCCAGCGCCCGTTCGTGGTCGCCGCGCGCCATCGCGATCAGCCCGCGGGCCCGGGAGGCGCCCAGACCGTCGGGGAAGTCCGGGACGTCCCCGAGATCGTCCGCCCGGCCCAGCTGGGCGAGGGCCTCCTCCCGGACCGCGCCGAGCAGGTGGGTGCCCGGTTCACCGGCCGGATAGACCCCGGCCAGGTCGGTCGACGCGGCCAGCGCCCACGACGGGTCGTCGCGGGCCCGCGCGATGGCGATGGCCGCGGCGGCGGCGTAGACGCGGGCGGCGGGGATGCCGGTGGCGCGGGCCCAGCGGGCCGACTCCTCGGCGTGCGCGCCCGCGCGGGCCCACTCGCCCATCGCGGCCAGCGGGTAGGCGGCCTGGGCGTGCAGCATGGCGTAGTCCCAGACCCGCTCGTTGTCCTGGGCGTCGGCCACCGCGAGCTCGGTGTGCAGCACCGCCTCGGCCAGTTCGCCGCGCCGGTAGAGCGCCTCGCCGAGGAATCCGAGCGCCTGCCCGACCCGCAGCGGTTCGCCCTCGGCCGCGCGGTGGACGGCCAGCCGCAGGTCGGCGCAGGAGCCGTCGAGGTCGCCCCGCCACAGGCGGATCATGCCGCGGGCCACCAGGCCGTCGAGCCCGGCGGGCGCGCCGGGGGTGTCGGCCGAGGTCAGCAGCTCCAGCGCCTCCGCGCCGCGCCCGGCGACGGCCAGGCCCAGAGCGCGGGCGAACCAGGCGAAGGCGGCCACCCAGGGTTCCCGCGCGCCTGCCACCGCCCGCGCGCCGAAGGTGATCATGTCGTGGTCGGAGACGGTGACGACGCCGATGACGGCGAGCTGGCTGGCGATCCGGGCGTCGAGGTCGGCCGGGCCCCGCTCGGCCGGCAGGTCCAGCGCCCGCAGCAGCAGCGACCGGGCCTCGGCGACCTGGCCCATGAGGAGCGTCTGGTAGCCGTGCACGTAGCGGCCCCGCCTGCTGCGGTCGGCGGCCAGCCAGCCGCGGAACGGCAGGGTGCGGGCCAGGTCGCCGGCCACCAGCATGGCCTCGAGCGCGGCCAGCCGGAGTTCCCGGTCGCCGGTCAGCGGGAGCGACTGGGCCAGCAGGACCGCCGCCTCCTGGGTGCGGGAGTCGCGCTGCAGCCGGGTCGCCTCGCGGGCGATGTCGGCGGCCAGCGTCTCGTCGGGCGTGCCGCCGGCGGCGGCGATGCGGTGCCGCAGCGAGTCGTGCCGGGCGTGCAGGGTGCGGCGGCGGGGCTCGGGGATGTCGTGGTAGAGCACGCTGCGGACCAGCGCGCTGGTGAACTCCAGCCCCTTGCCGGTCCGCCTGACCAGGCCGGTCGCCACCGCCGCGTCGGAGTCGGCGGGCCAGCGCCGCCCCTCCACCGAACCGGCCTCCAGCAGGGCTCTGACCTCCGGCGTGCATCTGCGCAGGCGGTCGCGGACGGCCGTCACGACCGAGCGGGGCGCGGGCAGCGGGCCGGCGCCGTAGGCGAGGGTGTGCGGGTCGAGCTCGTCGAGCAGGTGGCGGGCGTGCAGGGGATGGCCGCCGGTGTGCTCGTGCAGGCGGGCCGCCCCGGCCGCCGACAGTTCCGGGTGCCCGCACAGGGCGGCCAGCCGGATCAGGTCGCCGGCGGTCAGGCCGGACAGCGTGACACGTTCGGTCATCAGGCGGCGCCAGCCGTCGCCCAGGGCTTCCAGGTCGCCGACGACCAGCACCAGCACGTCGGGACGCCGCCGGATCGCCAGGCGCAGCGCGCCGAGCTGGTCGCGGTCGGCCCAGTGGGCGTCGTCGAGCACCACGACGCAGTCGCGGAACACCGGTTCGGGGCCCTCCCAGGCCAGTTCCGGCTCGTGTTCGTCGGCGGCGGCCCAGAAGACCGGCCGGTCCTGGCTCGCGGTGAAGCGGCGGGCCAGCGCCGTCTTGCCGATGCCCGGTTCGCCGTCGATCCCCACCACGTGCGCGCGGGTGGTGGCCAGCCAGGTCAGCTCGGCCTCGCGGCCGACGAAAACCTCCTGCATTCCGGCTATTCAACGCGCTCGCGCCGACTTCGCCCAAGTGTGGGCGGTAGCCGTAAAGAAAGCTGCTTTTGGCTTTTGAATCTTTCACGGGCTCCCGGCCGCGCCGAGCCGGGAGCTCTTCAGCGGCGCGTCACGGAAGTTCGAAGTTCTCCGTCAGCGCCGCCCCTCGGTGGGGTTTGTAGAGGTCGTAGCCGCGCGGGTTGCACTGGAGGCCGCCGTTGATGCAGTGGCGGACCAGCGCGGCCAGGATCGCCGGGTTGTCCCAGGCGTTGAAGAAGTCGTAGTGCCACGAGTAGCCGCGGCCACTCGACAACCTGGCGTTCGACAGGTCTCCGCTCGCCGGGAAAGCGATCTTGAATTCGAGCATCGGCACCGCCACCGGGTGGGACGACGGGCAGTAGCCGCCGACCGGGTAGGCCATGTGGCTCTTGTGGTTGGCGCTGTCGAGGTTCACCCCGTCCCAGCAGCTCGGGGCCTGGTAACGCACGTTGACCTGGCTGCCCGCCGGGCAGTTGGCCGGGATGTCCCACTGGAAGGACAGGTTGCCGCACTCGAAGCCCTCGACCCGGCCGGGGGAGTCGCGGAACTCGGCGAGCGTGGCGGTCGGGCTGCCGACGACGAAGCGCAGGCCCTGCGGGAAGGGCACCACGCGCCAGTACTCGTGGATGCCGGACTTGTAGTAGATGACCTGGTGGCCGGTCGGGGCGATCAGCTGGTCGCCCTTGTAGAAGCTGGGGAACCAGTAGGCCGACTTGTCATGCGGGTTGGTGCACGACGTCGAGCCGTTGAGCAGCGACGCCGAGGTGCTGGACGCGTTCGTCGTGGTGTTGCCGACGAACGTGTGCATGTGAGACGCGCCCGGCAGGTTCGGGTAGACGATGGGGTCGTCCGGGCGGTGCTGGGTGAGCGAGCAGTTGGCCTGGAACTCGCGGTGGGTCACCGGGTCGGTGAACGTCGGGCTCGGGACCGGCTGCTGGCCGGAGCCGCCCGTGCCGTAGATCTTGAACTCCCAGATCGAGTAGCCATAGCCGGTGCCGCGCTGGGTGCCGTAGAGGCGGACGTAGCGCCCCGAGCCGGTGACGTTCAGCGTCTGCGTGCCGCCCGCGCCGGTCGTGGTGGTGTAGACGTCCGTGTACGGCCCGCCCGCGTTGGCGGAGGTCTGGATCTTGAACGACTTCCCGTAGGCGCCCTCCCACTGGAGGACCACCTGGGAGATCGTGGCGTTGCCGCCCAGGTCGACCTGGATCCACTGGGGGTCGCTGAAGGCGCTGGCCCAGCGGGTGCCGGTGTTGCCGTCGAACGCGGCGCCGGCGGCGTAGCCGTCGCCCTCGTTCGACGAGGCGGTGGCCGGCCGGTTCTGGGAGATGAGGGCGTCGGCGGCCATCGCGGGCGCGATGACGGCCAGCCCGGCCGTGATCGTCGCCACGATGGTGGCGACGATCAGGCTTAGGCGTATTCGTGGATGCACGGCGTCTCCTCGGCAAGAAGGGGGGTGATGGAGAGCGCTCTCCAAAGGAGAGTGGGCCGTGTCATCTCACCTTGTCAATACCGTGTTGGAAACACGCAGTTCACACAGGCTGCTCCCAGACCAGGTCGACCTGGTGCTCGATGGTGACGTAGCCCGCGCGGGCGAAGGCACGGGCCATCGGCACGTTGGTGACGTCGGTGCTGGCGCGGATCCTGGGAACGCCGTTTCCCGCCAGGATCCGGGTGCCCTCGGCGAGCAGTTCGCCGACGAGCCCCTTCCCCCGGTGGGCCGGGACGACGCCGATGTAGGCGATGATCGGGTTGTAGGCGTTCCTGGCCGGGATGACGAAACCGGCGGGCTCGCCGCCGACGACCGCGACCCGCCACCACTCACGGGGCGACCGGTAGAGGGCCAGCTCCTGCTCGTACTGGCTCTCGGCCTGTTCCCGGGGGGTCATCCGGGCCAGCTCGGCTCGGGTGTGGACGTCGAGGCTGCCCTCGGTCACCCGGGTCATCAGGCCGACCAGTTCCGCGCGGCCTGCGGGCTCGCGGAACTCGACGTTCGTGACGGCGATGGGCGTGCCCGGACGCCACTCCAGGCGCAGGCGCTCCACGAGCGGTTTCGCGCCCGCCTCCCGCAGGACGTCGAGCCAGGTCGTGTCGTGGTCGCGCCAGTCGGGCGGGACGAACCGCAGGAACTGCGGCGGGGTCCCGGTGACCACGTGGCGCAGGGCGGCGTCGAGCAGGGCCCGGCCGTCTTCCGGGGTGGCGAGGTCGAAGACGTCCATGAGCAGCGGGGCTTCGGCGGCGTCGCGCCCCCACCAGGCGGCGCGGGCGACGGGCTCGCCGTCGCGGAGCGCCACCCACAACCAGCCGAGGCGGCGGCGGCCCGCCTCCAGGTCGGCTTCCAGTTCGCCGTTGAGCGACGAGGGGAAACAGCGGAAGAGGTCGAGTTCGTGACGGCCCTTCAGGGGCCGGAGTTCCAACATGGGCTTCCTTTGTGAGAGGTCGCCCGATCACTCCTCGCCCTGTCGGGAGGAATCGGGCGTGACGCTGCCATACATAGCGATTCCTCCTTTCGTCCGGCCCCCATTGATAGCGGTCACGGCGATGGCGACGCAACGCATTTGAGCCGCAGGTCGACCACCGAACGCCCGGCGTGCACGACGAACTCCCCGTCCTCGGTACGCCACCCGCCCGCCTCCCAGTGCTGGAAGGCCCTCCTGGGCAGCGCCACGGCCACCTCGACGGCCTCGCCCGGATCGGCCCGCACGACGGCGAACCCGGCCAGCCAGCGCGGCGGCCGGCCCGACCCCGGTTTCGACAGGTAGACCTGCACGACCTCCCGGCCGGGCCGCTCGCCGGTGTTCCGCACCCTGACCCGGACCCCGTCGCCGGTCGGCGTGAGGTCCTCGTAGGACCACGTCGTGTAGCCGAGCCCGTGGCCGAACCAGTAGGCGGGCGACCGGTCGGCGGTCAGCCAGCCGCGATGGCCGACGTTCAGCCCCTCGGCGTAGATCACCTGCCCGTGCGCCGGCGCGGCCTCCACCAGCGGGACGTCGCTCCAGGTCGTCGGCAGCCGCCCGCCCGGTTCGCGGCGTCCCGACAGGACGTCGGCGACGCCGTGCCCGCCCTGCTGCCCCGGGAACCAGCACAGCAGCAGGGCGTCGACCTCGTCGCGCCACGGCATCGCGACCGGCCCGCCCGAGTTGACCACGACGACGGTCGTCGCGGCGGCGGCGACGGCCTTGACGAGGTCGTCCTGGCGGCCGGGGAGGCCGAGGCCGGTCCGGTCGTGCGCCTCGCTCTCGATCTCCTCGGTGGTGCCGACGACGACGATCGCGACGTCGGCGGTCCGCGCCGCGTCGACCGCGGCCTGGATCGCCGCGTCGTCGTCGGGGCGCGGCGGGTCGGCGGCCAGCACGCACGCCCGGCCGGTGTGCGGCTCGATCGCCCGGGTGCCGGTGACGAGCACCTCGACGCCCTCCTCCAGCCAGACGACGGCCTGCCGGAACGGCGGTTTCAGGTGGACGGTGGCGGGGTCGTCGCTGTCGCACGGGACGTGCGTGTCGAGGACCGGCCGCCCGTCGACGCTCAGGGTGAGCCGCCCCCACCCGGCCATCGACAACCGCCAGTGTCCTGAAATTTCCGGACGCAGGAAGGAGCTGACCTCGACGGTCCTGGTGCCCTCGACCACCGACGGCTCGGGCAACCAGCCGGTCCGCCGGTCCTCGGCGAACAACTCCTCGCCGTCGTCGCCGAGCATGCGCACCCACACGCGGTCGACGGGCGTCGGCCCGGCCTGGAGGTCGACCCCGGGCGCATAGGTCAGGCCGGGCGTGACCTCGCGCAGCCCGTCGAGGATCGACACCACTTCCGAGGGGTAGACGCCGCCGCTCCCGCCGCCCTGGATCCGGGTTCGCGCCGCGTGCGCGCCGATGACCGCGATGCGGGGTGTGCCCAGCGGCAGCACCCCGTCGTCGTTCTTCAGCAGCACACAGGAGTCGGCCACCGCCCGCCGGAGCAGCGCGAGTTCGGCGGGATCGCCCGCAGGCCCGTCGGCGGCCCGCTCCGATCCGGATATCTCCGGCGCCGGCCGACCGTTCCGGGCGAGCTGCACCCGCTCGGCCAGCGTCATCGCGGGCAGGGCCGCCGGGAAGGGCGCGTCGCGTCCGGCGTCTGATCCCGGCCCGGTCGCCGCCTCGGGCAAGACGCGGACCCGCGTGGCCAGCCGCCGCAGGCGGGCGACCTTGTCGTGCACGACCTCCTCGGGAACCGTTCCCTCGTCGACGGCCGCGCGCAGCGGGTCGCCCCAGAAGTCGTTCGGCCCCGGCATCGCCAGGTCCTGGCCCGACAGGGCCGAGGCGACCGTCGACCGGACGCCGCCCCAGTCGGAGACCACCACCCCGTCGAAGCCCCACTCGGCCTTCAGCGGGTCGCGCAGCAGCGGGCTCTCCGCCATGGGAGCGCCGTTGACCTGGTTGTACGCCGACATCACCACCCACACCCCGGCCGCCACCGCCGCCTCGAACGGCGCGAGGTAGACCTCCCGCAGCACGCGGGCGGCGATGAGCGAGTCGTAGGTCATGCGCTCGGTCTCGGCCTCGTTGCCCACGTAGTGCTTGGCCGTCGCCGCGACCCCGCGCGACTGCACGCCGGCGATGTAGGCGGCCCCGGCCAGCCCGGTCAGCAGCGGGTCCTCGGAGAAGCACTCGAAGTGGCGGCCCCCGAGCGGGGAGCGGTGCAGGTTGAGGTTGGGGGCCAGCAGGACGTCGACCCCCTTGCGGCGGGCCTCGGCGCCCAGCAGGGCCCCGAGGTCGCGCACGAGGCCGACGTCCCAGGTCGCCGCCAGCGCGGTGGGGGAGGGCAGGACGAGCGAGGTGCGCCGCTCGTCCCAGCCGGGGCCGCGCACCCCGACCGGGCCGTCGGACATGACGAGTTCGGGCAGCCCCAGGAGAGGCTCCGAAGCGGTGCGCCATACCGACGACCCGGACAACAGCCGGACGTAGTCCACAGATCCCCCCGCGTCTGAGTGGGTTGGAGAGCGCTCTCCATTGAAGGGATCCGGGACGGGCCCTGTCAATCCACCAGCCGCGCCGCCTCCTCGTCGGTCAGCTCGTCGAACTCCTCGGCCAGCAGGTCCTCGATGGTCCTGGCCAGCTCCTCGACCGTCCGGCGGAGGAACAGATACCTGATCGGCACGTCGAGGTCGATGATCGCGCGGATGCGGGCCGCCACCCGTACCGCGATCAGGGAGTGGCCGCCGACGGCGAAGAAGTCGTCGAGCGCGCCGATCCGGTCGAGGCCGAGGACCTCCTGCCAGATGTCGGCCACCAGGCGTTCGGCGTCGGTGCGCGGCTCGACGAACTCCGCGCCGCTCTCGGCCACCGGATCGGGCAGCGCCTTGCGGTCGACCTTGCCGCTGATGGTCATCGGCATCGACCCCAGGCGGGTCCAGAGCGCCGGCATCATGTACGCCGGAAGGATCTTCTCCAGGTGGTCGCGCAGGTCGCCGAGGTCGGCGTCGCCGACGATGTAGCCGACGAGGATGTCGCCCCGCGCCGTCACCGCCGCCTGGTCGACCCCCGGGCAGGTGAGGATCGCCGCCTCGACCTCGCCCGGCTCCACCCGGAACCCGCGGACCTTGACCTGGTTGTCCATCCGGCCGAGGAACTCCAGGTTCCCGTCGAAGCCCCACCGGGCCCGGTCGCCGGTCCGGTAGACCCGCTCGCCCGCGAACTCGACGAACCGCTCGGCGGTCAGCTCCGGGCGGCCGTGGTAGCCGTCGGCCAGCCCGGCCCCGCCGATCAGCAGCTCGCCCGCGACGAACGTCGGCGCGACGCCGCCCGCGCGGTCGGCGACGTAGCAGGTGGTGTTGGCGATCGGCCGCCCGATCCGGGGCTCCCCGCCGCCGGGCGGCACCTCCCAGGTCGTCGACCAGATGGTGGTCTCGGTGGGGCCGTACACGTTGACCAGGCGGCCGAGCCTCGGCCGCAGCTCGCGCGACAGCTCCTCGGGCAGCGCCTCGCCGCCGACCAGGCCGGTGATCTCCGGATCGGCGAACCCGGCCTCGATCAATACCCGCCAGCCCGACGGCGTCGACTGGATGTGGGTGACCCCGGCGTCCTCGATCAGCTTGATCTGCGCCGCGCCGTCGACCGCGACGTCGCGCCCGGCGATGACGGCCCGGCCCCCGCCGACCAGCGGCAGGTAGAGCTCCAGCGCCGAGATGTCGAACGACACCGACGAGAGCACCAGCCAGACCTGCCCGGGGTCCGACCCGAGCAGGTCGGCCATCCCGGCCAGGAAGTTCGCCAGCGCCGAGTGCCGGATCACCACCCCCTTGGGCCGCCCGGTGGAGCCCGAGGTGTAGAGGGTGTACGCGTGGTCGCCGGGCCCCGGCGGGAACCGGTCGGACGGGTCGGCCGCCAGGGCCTCGGAGACCGTGACGACCTTGACGTCGGCCGGGAGGCGCTCCGCGGGCCCCTCGTCGGCCAGCACCAGCGCCGCGCCGGAGTCCTCCAGCATGTACTGGATGCGGGCCGGGGGGTTGTCGGGATCGATCGGCAGGTACGCCGCCCCCGACCGCATCACGCCCAGCAGCGCGGGCAGCACCCGCACCGACCGGTCGACGCACACCGCCACGACCGAGCCCCGCCGGTCGCCGAGCCGCCCCGCGATCCGGCCGGCGGCCTGATCGAGTTCGGCGTAGGTCAGCACGTGCTCGCCGTCGGAGAAGGCGATGGCGTCGGGGGTGCGGGCCGCCTGCTCGGCGAACAGCCGGGGCAGCGGCGCGGGGACCGGCCGGCCGGTGGCGTTCCAGGTGGTGACGAGCCGGTCGCGCTCGTCGTCGGTCATGAGGGGCAGCCGCGAGATCGGCAGCGCAGGGTCGTCGGCGATGCCGCGCAGCAGCACCCGGAACCGTTCGAACAGGGCCGTGACGGTCGGCTCGTCGAACAGGTCGGTGTCGTAGCGGACCACGGTCACCAGGTCGCCGCTGTCGTCCCCGGCCCAGAAGACGTCGACCGCGACGTCGCAGCGCACCCACTTCCAGCCGTGCGGGAAGGGGGTCGCCGTCAGCCCGGAGAAGTGCTGCTCGCGCTCCAGCTCGCCCGGGTGCAGGGTGAGCGTGGTCTGGTAGAACGGCGTGACGCTGAGGTCGCGGCCGATGTCGAGCTCCTCGACGAGCCGCTCGAACGGCACCCGCCGCCGCGACAGCGCCCCCAGCAGGGAGGCCATCGTGCCGCGCAGGAACTTCTGGAACGGCGGGTCGCCCGACAGGTCGCCGCGCAGCACCAGCATCCCCGACAGGCCCGCCACCAGGGCGTGCGTCTCCTCGGTGTCGCGCCCGCCGTCGGGCACGCCGACGGTCACGTCGTCCTGGCCGGAGTGCCGCGACAGCAGCACCTGGTAGGCCGCCAGCAGCAGCGCGAACAGCGTGCAGCGCGAGCCGCGGGCGACCTCGGAGAGCCGCGAGACCAGCGACGCCGGGATGCGGAAGGCCGTCTCGTCGCCGCGCCCGACCCGTTCGGCCGGGCGGGGCCGGTCGGCCGGCAGCTCCAGGGTCGGCGGGTCGGCCAGGCGCTCGCGCCAGTACGCCAGCTCCTTCGGGTCGATCTCCGGCGTCTGCTCGGCGTGTTCCCGGGCGGTGATCTGCAGCGGCTCGGGCTCGCCGCCGCCGTAGAAGACCGCCAGGTCGTCCATGAGGACGTCCAGCGACCAGCCGTCGCAGATGATGTGGTGGACCACCACGACCAGCACGTGGCTCTCGGGGCCGAGCCCGACCACCGACACCCGGAACGGCAGGTCGCCGACCAGGTCGAAGGGCCGGTTGGTGCGTGCGGCGACGAGCGCCTCCGCCTCCTCGGCCGACGACGCCCGCAACCACTCGACCTCGACCGGCTCGGCCGGTTCGACGACCAGCACCGGCCGCCCGTCGACGGCGGGGAACCGGGTCCGGAGCGTCTCGTGCCGCCGGGCCAGCGCCGTCACCGCCTTCTCGAGCGCGGCCGGGTCGAGCGGCCCGGTCAGCAGCCTGACCCGGTGCAGGTTGAAGGCGGCGTCCTCGGGGTCGAACTGCTGGAGGAACCAGGCGCGTAACTGAGCCGGGGTCATGCCGTCTCTCCTGAACGCAGTCGGCGGGCGAGCGTCAGACGCTCCTCCCGGGTGAGTAGATGTCTGGCCGAGTAGGGGGCCGGGCGTCCGGCCAGCCCTTCGATCGCCTCGGCCGCCGCGCCGAGCCCGCCGTCGGCGGGCACCCGGACACGCGGCCCGGTCAGCGCGGTCTTCAGCAGCGCCGCCGCCTCCTCGGGCGACCACCGCTGCTCGGGCAGCCACGACCCGAGCCCGGCCGCCGCGACGCGGGCGCCGTTCTCCGCCCGGTCGAACCCGTGGGCGAGCACGACCTGCGGGGTGCCCGACGCGGCCGCCCTGATCAGGGTGCCGATGCCGCCGTGGTGCAGGATCGCCCCCACCCGCGGGACGACCCGGTCGAACGGCAGGCCGGGGAACCAGCGCATGCCGTCGGGCAGCGTCCCGGGCACCAGATCGCGGTGCCGTACGGCCAGCAGCGCCGGCCGCCCGACGGCCCGGCAGGCCTCGACGGCGACCTCGTAGAACCGCTGGTGCAACATCCGGCCGGTCCCGCCGGTGACCAGGACGGCGTCCTGGTCGAGCAGTTCCTCGGCCTCCGGCGGGAGTTCGTGGTCGCCGCCCGCGTCGCCGAGCGGCGCGCCGGTCAGCCGCACCCGGCTGGGGGCGGGGGTGCCCGCCTGGTCGAACCACGCGGGCCACAGCGCGACGTCGAGGGTGGCCGAGGCGAACCACGCCGCCCAGTCGCGGACGGGCGGCAGCCCGTGGACCTCCCGGACGGCGTCGAGGCGGTCGGCCATGGTCCGGGCGTAGGTGTGCGCGACGCCGCGCTCGGACATGTACTGGATCGGCGTCACCGCCACCCAGGCCGCCGGGGCGTCGAGCGCCTCGGCCGCGAACAGCGTGGAGATGGCCGTGGTGTGCCGCCCCACCAGGATCGTCTCGCCGGGAACGTATCGTTCCATCGTGTGCCGGGTCTCGAAGGCGATCTGCTCGAACAGGCCGTTGGCGTCGTAGTAGTCGCGCCACCGCCGGAGGCCGGCGCCCAGCAGCGGGGGAGTGTCCGCCAGGTTCGCCTCGTACGCCTCCTTCGTGTCGATCGCGGTGAACTCCAGGCCGGCCCGCTCGGCCAGGTCCCGGAAGGGGCCGTGGGTGAGCAGCTCGACCTCGTGACCACGCTCGCGCAGCGCCCGGCCCAGGGCCACGAACGGCAGCACGTCACCATGGCTGCCGTGCGTGGACATGATCACTCGTGCCACGTGCGGTCTCCCAGGAGCGCCTTGATCTCGCCCGCCGGCAGGGCGTCGACCTCGGCGAGCAGCGCGTCGACGTCGTCGCCCTCCTCGTCGAGCACGTCCTGGATGGCCCGTGCCGCCCCGGACGCGGTCAGGTCGCCCGCGAACAGCACCTCGATCGGCAACTCCACGCCGAACTCGCCCTCCACCCGGGCCAGGAACTGCACCATCGAGAGCGACTGACCGCCGAGATCGAAGAAGTCGTCGTCCGGTGACGTCACCGGAACGCCGAGGATTTCGCTCCAGAGCCGCATGACCCGCTCTACGTTCACTTTTCCTCCGTGCTTTGCCTTTTCGCGCCGATTTCGGCGAACCCGATGACATCGTCGGGGATGGCGTCCGGAACCTCCAGATCGAAATTCCACAACCGCCGCATCCGCGTCCCAACGGCGACCGCGGCCGCCATGACCAGGGCGAACAGGACGTACATGAGAGCGATCCCACGGCCCTCCCCGGTGCCGATGATCAGGCCGACCGTGCTGGTCAGCGGGCCGTCCGCGGCCATCAACGGCTCGAACAGCGCCGTTCCGTAGGGGGCGATCAGCCCATAGCCGATCGGGAGTGTCGAAAAGGCCACAAGCTGGTTGAGCGCGAAGACCCGGCCGTGGAACCGCTGGGGCACCTTCACCTGGATGATCGTGTTGTAGACGCCGTTCAGCACGGTCAGCGACGCGAACATGCCGAACACGCCGACCGCGATCACGACCAGGTCCTCCCGCACGCCGACCACCAGCGCGAACGCCGCCAGCGAGAGCGTGGCGAACAACTGGCCGCGCAGCCGCAGCCGGCGCGGGCCGCCCCAGAAGGTCATGGCCAGGCCGCCCAGGAACACCCCGAGCCCGCCGAAGAACGCCACCCGCCCGACGTCGGCGGTGTCGGCGAAGCTCAGCACCAGCGGCGAGACCAGCAGGAACAGCGGCGACATGAACAGGTTCACGACCGCGAAGAACAACAACATCCGCCGGATGCCCAGGTGGCCCCAGGTGTAGCGGAAGCCCTCGGCCATCTCCTTCAGCACGGTCTCGCGCCGCTTCCACGGCAGGGTGCGCGGGAACCTGATCACGGCCAGCACGACGATCGCGACCACGTAGCTGACCACGTCGATGACCAGGATGCCGCCCAGCCCGATCACCGCGAGCAGCCCCGCCGCGACCAGCGGGACCACGAGCTGCGCGACCCCGTTGGCCATGCCGACCACCCCGTTGGCGTGCCCGAGGAACCGCTTCGGCACGAGCTGCGGGATCGCCGAGGCGTACGCGACCCGCTGGAAGGTGAGCGCGACCGACAACGTCACGAGCAACGGGTAGACATGCCAGATCTGTATCGTTCCGGTCCAGACCAGGATGCCCAGCGCGAGCTGGGTCCCCCCGGCCGCGATGTCGGCGCACATCAGCACCGCCCGCCGGTTGAACCGGTCGACCACCGCCCCCGCGAGCGGGGCGGCGAGCAGCCCCGGCAGCAGGCCCAGCACCGAGAACAGCGCGAAGTTCGCCAGCGAGCCCGTCTCCAGGTAGATCCAGAGCGGGACGGCGAACTCGGTCAGCGCCGATCCCGTCATCGAGACGAGCTGACCCGCCGCGAGCACCAGGAAACGCCGCAGGCTCGGCGCGGGCCCGGCCGACTGGGGCAGACCGGGAGGGCTCTCCGGCGTGGTCCGCGAGACGCCCTCGACCCACCACGACCCCGGGCCCTCGGCCGTGTCGAGGTCGGCGTGGACGGTGGTCACGATGGTGGCCAGCTCCCGCGCCCGGTACTTCACGAAGTAGTGCGCCGCCTCGTCGAGCACCACGCAGGCCGTCACCCGGGACAGGCAGTGCCACTCCCGGTAGCGCTCCTGGTAGAACTCCATGACCGGGTCGCGTTCCCCGGCCACCGCGATCACCGGGGCCGACAGCGGCTCGCCGCCCTCCTCGAAGAGCCGGGCGAAGTACTGCTCGGCCTCCCGGGTGCCGCGCCGCCGGTTGCGGACGATGAGCTCCAGCTCGTCCTGGTCGAACTCGGCCACGTCGAGGCCCGAGGCCACCAGGGCGTTGATGCGCGACTGGTCGCTGCCGTGGTCCTCCAGCCACTCGCCGAACCGGGTGAACAGGCCCCGGGGCCGGGTGAAGGGGAACACGCCGCCCAGGTAGACGGCCTCGGCCGGGCGGCCGGCCGCTTCGAGGCGGCGGGCGATGGCCGCGATCAGGGTGGTGCCCGCGCCGCAGTGGCCGTAGAGGACGACGCGGCCCTCGACGCCCGCCAGGATCTCGGCGGTCACCTGGTCGGCGACCTCGTCGGTCGGGCGTGGCTCCTCGCCCAGTTCGTTGCCGGGCACCGCGATCGAGTGCAGCGCCCAGTCGGCGGGCATCGCGTCGGCCAGCGGCTTGAAGACGACGGCGCTGCCGCCGCCGTAGGGCGCGCAGACGAGCGAGGCCGTGACGGGACGCGCGGGGGTGAGCCGGTGCAGCAGGCCGCCGGAGCCGGCGTCCGCGCGGGCCAGCTCGCGCACGGTCGGGTGGGAGAACAATCGCATCAGCGTGACCTCGTGCCCGGCCTTGCGCATGCGGGCCACCACCTGCATGGCCAGCAGCGAGTGACCGCCCAGGTCGAAGAAGTCGTCGGTCACCCCGACCCGCTCCAGCCCCAGCACCGCCGCCCAGATCGCGGCGATCGTCTCCTCGGCCTCCGTCTCGGGCGCGACCAGGCCGGTCATGACCGGCTCGTCGGGCGACGGCAGGGCCGCGCGGTCGACCTTGCCGTGCGACTTGAGCGGCAGCACGTCGAGCCACGTCCAGCGGGCCGGGACCATGTAGTCGGGCAGCCGGTCCTTCGCCCAGGCGCGCACCTCGGTGGCCGGGATCTCGTCGCCGACCAGGTAGGCGACCAGCCGCTGGTCGCGCAGCTCCACCACCGCCTGCGCGACGGCGGGATGCTCGGCGAGCACCGTCTCGACCTCGCTCAGCTCGACCCGGTAGCCCCGGATCTTCACCTGGAGGTCGCGGCGGCCGAGGAACTGCAGCACCCCGTCGTGGGTCCACCGGCCCAGGTCGCCGGTCCGGTAGACGCGGGAGCCGGGCGGGCCGTAGGGGTCGGGGAGGAACTTCTCGGCGGTGAGGGCGGGCTTGCCGAGGTAGCCGCGGGCGAGCCGGTCGCCGCCCAGGTAGATCTCGCCGGTGACCCCGGCCGCGACGGGCCGCAGGTGCTCGTCCAGGACGTAGACCCGCGCCCCCGGCAGCGGCCGGCCGATGGGCAGCGTGGCCTGGCCGGTCTGACCGGGCTCGACCTCGAAGGTGGTCACGCCGACGGTGGCCTCGGTGGGGCCGTAGTGGTTCACCACCCGGCAGTGCGCGGCCAGGTCGGAGGCCCAGCCGACGGTCGACGCCTCGCCGCCGAGGATGAGCAGTTCCTTCGGCGGGTCGACGTCGAGGGCCGCCAGATGGGAGGGGGTCATCTTCAGGTAGTCGGGGCGGACCGGCCACGGGTCGGTCGACTTCGGCGGGATCAGGTGCAGGGTGCCGCCGGTCATCAGCGACAGGTAGAAGATCGTCACCCCGAAGTCGAAGGCGAGCGACTGCGGGAGGGCGAACACCTTGCCGTCCTCGACGCCGAAGCGCTCCCGCACCCCGGAGAGGTAGGTCAGCACCTCGCGGTGCTGCACCGCCACGCCCTTGGGCCGGCCGGTGGTGCCGGAGGTGTAGATCACGTAGGCCAGGTCGTCGGGGGTCACCCCGGTGCCGGGCGGCGCGTCGGCCTCGCCCGGCTCCAGGCCGACTTCGACGGTCCCGCCGGGCAGCGGGCGTCCGGTGACCGACACCCGCGCGCCCGAATCGCCGATCAGGTAGGCGAGCCGGTCGTCCGGCTGCTCGGGGTCGAGCGGGACGTAGGCCGCGCCCGCCTTGAGCACGCCCAGCAGCGCGACGGCCAGCCCGGCCGACTGCTCCAGGCAGACGGCCACCCGGTCGCCGGGCCGGATCCCCAGGGAGCACAACCGGTGGGCCAGATGGTTGGCGCGCAGGTCCAGCTCCCGGTACGTCAGCACGTCGTCCCCGAACACCACGGCCGGGGCGTCGCCGCCGGACGGCAGCTCGTGCAGCAGCCGCGCGGACAGCGGCCGGGCCGGGGCCGCGACGCCGAGGGCCAGCACCTCGCCGGCGTCGGGCACCCACGCCACCTGCGACAACGGGGTCTCGGGCGCGGCGCCCAGCACCGTCGTCAACGAGTCGGTCAGGCGGGCGACGGTCTCGGGCCGGAACAGGTCGGGGTTGTAGATGACCAGGAGGTCGTCGTCCCAGAGGTAGAAGGCCAGGTCGAAGCGGCTCACCGTGGCCTCGGGGTGGAACGGCGAGACGGCCAGCCCGTTGTCCTCGGGCGCCCGATAGTTCTGCAGCGCCAGCAGCACCTGGAACACCGCCGACCGGCTGACGTCGCGCTCCACCTTCAGCTCGCCGACCAGCTTGTCGAACGGCATCTCCTGGTGCGCGTAGGCGTCCAGGCACGAGTCGCGGACCCGCAGCAGGAACTCCCCGAAGGTCGGGTCGCCCGACAGGTCGGCCCGCATCGCGAGCGTGTTGACGAACATGCCGGCGAGGGGTTCGAGCTCGGGCAGCGGCCGTCCGCTCACCGGCGAGCCGACCGCGAAGTCGGACTGCCCCGACCACCTGCCGAGGGTGAGCTGCAGCGCGGCCAGCATGACCATGTAGGGCGTCACGCCCTGGTCGGCGAAGCGGGCCAGGAGCCGGGGATCGACGCGGAAACGCCGGCTCCGGCCGGCGGTGGTCTGCTCGGCCGGGCGGGGGAAGTCGAGCGGCAGTTCCAGCGGCGGCACCCCGGTCAGCCGCTCGCGCCAGTAGGCGAGGTCGCGGGTGTGGTCGCGGGTGCGTTCCCACAGGGCGTAGTCGCCGTACTGGATCGGCAGCGGGTCGAGGGCGCCGCCCGCGTGCAGGGTGAGCAGCTCGCGCAGCAGGATCTCACCCGACCAGCCGTCGGTCACCGCGTGGTGGGCGGCCATCAGCAGGACGTGGTCGCCGGGGGCCAGCCGGATCAGCAGGACACGCAGCAGCCCCCCGGCCGACAGGTCGAACGTGCGGGCCAGCTGGGCGGCCATCAGCTCCCGGGCGGCCTCCTCCGATCCGGCCTCGACGAGCGAGAACTCGGTGGTGGGCTCGGCGTCGACGACCACCTCGGGCAGGCCGTCGTCGGAGGCGAGGAAACGCATGCGGAGGCTCTCGTGCCGCCGTGACACCTCCGTCACCGCCGCCGCGAAGACCGCCGCGTCGAGGTCGCCGGTGAGGCGGGCCGTGAAGGGGACCGTGTACGCCGTCGTGCCCGCCCGGTAGTGCTCCAGGAACCACAGGCGCTCCTGCGCGTGCGACAACGGCGGGACGACCTCGGGTGAGCGTGGCGCGATGGTCTCCGAGACGGTCCGGCGCTGGAGCCGGCGAGCGAGAAGTGCCTGTTTGGCCGGGGAGAGACTGGTCAACAGATGCTCCGGATTCGTCGAGGCCCGTCTGGGGCAGATGCGCGGCGCGAGCTGCGATCGGCCCGGGGCCGGCCGCGTCCCGCTTCGCGGACAGCACGAATCCGCGCCCCCGCCGATTGATTTGGGAGCGCTCCCACTACGCCCTTCAGCGAGGCTAGGGACGCGCTTTCGGCAGGGTCAAGGAAACGATGAAATTTCATTACGTTTCATGACATCGCGGTAACGGCCTGCAGTTTCATCGCGAATTCAGGGCCGCCTCTTGACAGCCCGGCGCCGAGACGATCTACGTCAGGCGGCGTCTTACTGCAGGTCAAAGCGGGTGTTTCGGTCGGCGGTCCAATTCCATGGAGAGCGCTCTCCACCTGCGTCGACGCCCCCTTCCGGCCCTCCCGGGTGTTTCGCGGGTGTTTCCCCGCCGGGGATTGGGGCCTTGACACCTGTCAGCCGCCCGCGCGAGTCTCTTGATTTGGAGAGCGCTCTCCAACCGCGAAGCCCTTCACCCCCCAAGGAGCGGCCGTGTCCCGCTTAGGCCTGTTCATCGCCACCCTGGTCGCGCTCGTCGCGTCCGGGCTGGCCGTCACCTCCCCGGCGGCGGCCGCCGACCCGCCGATCTCGCAGGGCAAACCCGCGACCGCCTCCTCCTCCGAAGGGGCCTTCCTGCCGGGGGCCGCCTTCGACGGCGACCTCACCACCCGCTGGGCCTCCAACTTCAGCGACCCGCAGTGGATCCAGGCCGACCTCGGCTCCACCCAGCAGATCAGCCAGGTCGTGCTCCACTGGGAGGCCGCCTTCGGCCGCTCCTTCGCCATCCAGACCAGCACCAACGGCACGACCTGGACCGACGTCTACACCACCACGACCGGCGCGGGCGGCGTCCAGACCCTGAACGTCACCGGCTCGGGGCGGTACGTCCGCCTCCACGGCACCCAGCGCGGCACCGGCTACGGCTACTCGCTCTGGGAGTTCCAGATCTTCGGTCCGGGCGGCGGGACCGGCGACCCCGGAGGCACGTGCGGCACCGCCAACGTCGCCCAGGGGAAGACCGCCACGGCGTCCAGCGTCGAGAACGCCGGCACCCCGGCGAGCGCCGCGTTCGACGGCTCCGCCACCACCCGCTGGTCGAGCGCCTACAGCGACCCGCAGTGGCTCCAGGTGGACCTCGGCTCCTCGCTGCCGGTCTGCAAGGTCGTGCTGACCTGGGAGGGGGCGTACGCGACGGCGTACAAGATCCAGTCGAGCACCAACGGCACGACCTGGACCGACCTCCACAGCACCACGACCGGCACCGGCGGCACCCAGACGATCAACGTCAGCGGGACCGGCCGCTACATCCGCATGCACGGCACCGCCCGCAACTCCGGCTGGGGCTACAGCCTGTGGGAGATGGCCGTCCACAGCGGCGGCGGGACCGACCCCGACCCGGACCTCGATCCCGACCCGGGCACCTGGACCGAGGTCTGGCGTGACGACTTCACCGGCGGATCCGGCACCTCGCCGAGCGCCGCGAACTGGCTGCTGCGCACCGGCACCTCCTACCCCGGCGGCGCGGCCAACTGGGGCACCGGCGAGGTCGAGACCATGAGCGCCTCCACCGCCAACGTGGCGCTGAACGGCCAGGGCTTCCTGGAGATCAAGGCGCTGCGCGACGGCGCCGGCAACTGGACCTCCGGCCGCGTCGAGACCCAGCGCACCGACTTCGCCCCGCAGCCCGGTCAAATGCTCCGGTTCAGCGCCCGCCTCAAGCAGCCCGACGTCGCCAACGCCCTGGGCTACTGGCCCGGCTTCCGCGCC
Source organism: Herbidospora sakaeratensis (assembly GCF_001570525.1). Classification (GTDB taxonomy): domain Bacteria; phylum Actinomycetota; class Actinomycetes; order Streptosporangiales; family Streptosporangiaceae; genus Herbidospora; species Herbidospora sakaeratensis. The sequence goes on along the minus strand of NZ_BBXC01000008.1, from coordinate 562,941 downwards.
ACGGGGGCCGCCTACCGGGGCAACTACACCAACTGGCCCGGCGTCGGCGAGACCGACATCATGACCAACGTCAACGGCCGCAACCAGCTCGCCCAGACCCTCCACTGCGGCACCGCCCCCGCCGGCGTCTGCAACGAGTACGACGGCCGGACCAGCGGTTTCGCGTCGTGCACGGGCTGCCAGACCGGCTACCACGAGTACACGCAGATCATCGACCGCACCAAGACCGACGAGGAGATCCGCTTCTACCTCGACGGCCGGCAGACCTGGGTCGTCAGGGAGTCCCAGGTCGGCGTGGCGGCCTGGCAGGCGGCCATCCACCATGGCTTCTACCTGCGTCTCGACCTGGCCATCGGCGGCTCGTTGCCGAACGCGCTGGCCGGTCAGACCACCCCGACGGCCGCGACCACGCCGGGGGGCGTGCTGAGCGTCGACTGGGTGCAGGTCGCCCGCCAGACCGGCACGACCCCGGCCGCGATGACCGACCCCGCCACCCCGGCCGGGCCGTCGGTCGTGCGGGTGACGGGCACCCAGGGCAACTGGCAGCTCCAGGTGAACGGCCAGCCGTGGGAGGTCAAGGGCATCACGTACGGCCCGCCGCAGGGCGCCGGCGACGGCTACATGCGCGACCTGAAGAACATGGGCGTCAACACGATCCGCATCTGGGGCGTCGACGACGCGACCCCGGCGCTGCTCGACAAGGCCGCCCAGCACGGCATCAAGGTGATCGTCGGCCACTGGCTGAACCAGGGGGCCGACTACGTCAACGACACGGCGTACAAGACCGCCGTGAAGGCCGAGATCGTGGCCCGGGTGAACACGCTCAAGGGCCGCCAGGGCGTGCTCATGTGGGACGTCGGCAACGAGGTCATCCTGACGATGCAGGACCACGGCCTGCCCGCCGCCACCGTCGAGGCCCGGCGGGTCGCCTACGCCCAGTTCGTCAACGAGGTCGCGGTCGCGATCAAGGCGGCCGACCCGAACCACCCGGTGACCTCGACCGACGCCTACACCTTCGCCTGGACCTACTACCGGGCCCACTCGCCGGCCCTCGACCTGCTGGCGGTCAACTCCTACGGCGCGATCCACACCGTCCGCACCGACTGGATCAACGGCGGCTACACCAAGCCCTACATCGTCACCGAGGCCGGCCCCGACGGCGAGTGGGAGGTGCCCAACGACGTCAACGGGGTGCCGACAGAGCCGACCGACCTGCAGAAACGCGACATGTACACGGCCAGCTACAACGCCATCCACAACCACACCGGCGTGGCGCTGGGCGCGACCCAGTTCCACTACGGCCTGGAGAACGACTTCGGCGGCGTGTGGCTCAACACCCTCACGGGCGGCTGGCGGCGGCACGGCTACCACTCGCTGAAGCGCGCCTACACCGGCACGGCCTCGGCCAACACCCCGCCGGAGATCAACTCGATGACCGTCCAGAACCAGACGGCGGTCCCGGCGGGCTCGCAGTTCGTCGTGGAGACCGGCGCCACCGACCCGAACGGCGACCTGATCCGCTACAACCTGATGTTCTCCAACAAGCACGTCAACGGGAACCGCGGCTTCGACCACGTGCGCTTCACCGAGACCGCCCCCGGCCGGTTCTCGGTGACGGCCCCGCAGGCCATGGGCGTCTGGAAGGTGTACGTGTACGCCTACGACGGCCACGGCAACGTCGGAATCGAGACCAAGTCGTTCCGCGTCGTGCCGCCCGTGGCGCCGGGCGTCAACGTGGCCGCAGGCAAGACGACGACGGCCTCGACCTTCCAGGCGACCGGCGACGGCGGCCCCTTCAACGCCGCGCGGGCCACCGACGGCAGCTACACCTCCCGCTGGGCCAGCGAGTGGGCCGACCCGCAGTGGATCCAGGTCGACCTGGGCTCCAACCAGGCGGTGAAGCACGTGCAGCTGGCCTGGGAGGGGGCCTACGGGAAGTCGTACAAGGTCCTGACCAGCACCAACGGAACGACGTGGACCGAGTCCTACGCGACGACGACCGGTGACGGCGGCTTCGACAGCCTGAACCTGACGGCGACGGCCCGGTACGTGCGGGTCGAGATGACCCAGCGCGGCACTCCGTGGGGCTACTCGCTGTGGGAGTTCGGCGTCTACGTGTAGCTCTCCACGCGGTGGGTTCGCCCGGTTCCGGGGCCGGGCGAACCCGCGGTGGTCAACCGGCGTTCCGGGCCGGCAGCAGATGCGGCGCGTATTTCTGCAACAGGTTCCGGAGGGGGTTCTCGAACCGCTCCACCCGTGCCGAGTAGACGCCGAACAACCAGAGGGCGGCGACGAGAACGACGACGATGAGCCACCAGTTCCATGAGCCGACATACCCGCGCAGGAAGGCCTGGGTGGCCGCGAACCCATTGCTGATCAAGGCCAGCGCGCCGGGGATCACGGAGACGGCGAAAATGCCATAAGACGTGTCGCTCTGGATGGATTCGGGCTCCATCGCCAGGGCCACGCCCAGGGATATGACGGCCGCCGCGACGGCCACGGCCCCCGCGCTCGCCAGCCAGGACGGCCCCCAGCCGTGCACGCCCCTGATCGTATTGATCAACTGGAACACGCCGGAGATCGACAGGACCAGTCCGACGCAGATCCAGACGCCGGTGGTCAGCGTGCCGAGAAGACGCGGTCTGGGCGTGGGCTTCGCGAGTTGCTCCCAGTCCTCACGGCGGCAATCCCTGATCCCGAGGCTGGCCACGAGCCCCAGCTTGACCGGCGAGTCCAGCCTTCTCAGCAGCAGGTCATACAGATCGACCGGCTGATCGGGCGATTCGCCGAACGCCCTCCGGAGCACTTCTCCGGCGAGTCTGTCAGCCAGCCGAGACGTGCCGCTCTCGACCGACCCGGCTTGGGCGGCCAGGCCGATGGTGTCGATCAGCCGGTAGACCTCCGAAGCGGAGGCGCCGATGGGGGACAGGGACGGCAAGGCCGGATTCTCGGCCGTGATCCTCCGGGCCAGCTCCTTCATCTCGGCATCGACGGTGAACAGCCGCTGGGTGACCTTCGGCCGCAGCTCCACGTGCAGGGGAAGGGCGATCAGAGGGCTCACGGGCGGCAGGTCCTTCGGCACGCCTTCGCCGAGGTTCTCTCCGACGAGCCAGGCGGTCCGGCCGACGATCGATCTCAGGCGGGGCGACCATTCGCCGTGAAAGGGCTCCGCGATCCAGCCGATTCGCTCGCCGGTGACCACGTCCTTGTCCTCCTGGTCCCTGTTCAGCGTGGCCAGGACGTCGTCGCTGTTCAGCAACACCGCCAGCCACCAGGCGGCGGGCACCCGGGTGGTCTCCGGCGTGAGCAGCGGGACCAGGGCCTCGGCCGCGGCCGGGGTGCCGATCCGGCCGAGGTCGTCGATCGCCCACAGGTTGCCGTCGCGGGCGACCCTGGCCAGGGCCGGAATCGCCAGATCCCCCATCGACCGCAGCTCCGACCGGGCGGCCGACTCCGCCGGGGTCAGCGCGATCAGGGCGTCGACCGCGTCGGCCCGGCCGGTGGTGGCGAGCACCCGGAACGTCTGTCGCCTTGACAGGGAATTCCTCCGGACCGTGGACGGATCTCTCGACGCCATCGACAGCAGGTGTCTCATCAGACGGTCGCCGCGCGGCCCACTGGTGCCGCCCAGGGCGCCGAGCGCGCGGACGGCTGCGTCGGGGAGCCTGGTGTGCGAGTCGAGCCGGCCGACATAGTGGCCGATCACCTCGGCGGCGAACGTGCTGTCGATCCGGGCTGCGCTCGACGATCTCGCGGATCAGGTCGTCGGCCTGGCCGGCGTCGAGGTTGAAGTCGTCGCCCTGGCTCCTGATCACCCGGAGCAGCTCCAGATGGGTGATCACCCGGCGGTCGTTCGCGTCGTCGGAGGCGTGCCGGTCCATCAGCAGCAGGGCGACCTTGCGCAGGATCGCGAGCTTGATCGCGGGGCCGTGCCGGGTGATCCCGCCGAGCCCTCTGGCCTCGTCGCGGCGGAGCAGATAGCCGATCGCCTGTTCGTAGAACTCCCAGCGAGAGCGCGGCATGAGTTCCCCGCGCCCGCCGAACACCCCTTCGACGAAGAGGTAGGCGATCATGGTCAGCAGCATCGGGCTGCGGGCGAGCGCCAGGACGGGCCGGTTCTCCTGCAGGGACCTGAAGAGCGCCTCGACCTGGAGGTCGTTCTCCAGCAGATGCCGCAGGAGCAGCCGCAGCGCCTCGTCGTCGAGGTCGACCACGGCGATGGGAGGCCCGAACTCGGCCGCCAGCTCGCCGTCGTACACCTCGTCTCTGCAGGTGACGACGATCGGGCAGTTGTGGTGCTGCCTGGCCAGGTTCTTGATGTCGGCGAGCGCCGCGTCGTAGTGGGCCTGCAGGATCTCGTCGAGGCCGGATCGACTTGCCGGCGCCGGGCTCTCCGACGATCACCGCGCGATCGGCGTCGCGTAATCGTTCCTCGATGGCCAGCCGCTCTCCGCTGGCTTGGTAGCGGACCGGCACGTAGACCTTCTCCACCATGATCGGGTCGTCGTCGCGACGGAATCCCATCGTGTGGCGGCCGTGATTCTGGTGCACGGCCGCGGTGTAGGCCCTCAGCGCCTTGGGCTTCAGGACGTCCTGGGGACGGTTGGTCTGGAACCGCCCGAGAAGCTGTTTCCCGAGTTCCTCGACGATGCCGCCGGTGAACTTGTCGGCCGCCCACAACAACACGAACAGGGCCAGCAGTCCGCCGCCATAGGGGAGTAGCGCTTCCATCGACGCCTGATCCACGATCGCTCCCGGGGTGGGTGTCTGCCCCGGTTCTATCCCAGATCTTCGTCATCGCGCAGCCGCGCGGCCACCACCAGCATGGTCACCCCGTGCCACAACCCGCCCGTGTAGCTCCCGTGGTCGCTGACCGGGACCCAGGCCGACAACGCCACCCCCAGCCCGGTCGTCATGACCTGGCTCGTCCCGATCAGCGCCGCCACCCACCTCGGGAACACCCCCGCCCGCCACGTCGCCACCCCGAACACGAGCAGACCGGCGCCGAACACCAGCGGCCCGACCGGGAACGACAGGAACACCAGCGCCTCGGTGCCGAGCACCAGCCCCACGTTCCCGGTGATCGCGATCGCCGCCCCCGCCACGATCAGGACCAGCCCGGCGAGCCCGGCCCGCCCCGAACGGGCGCGCTGCGCCAGGTGCACCCCCAGCAGGGTCACCGACAGCAGGGTCCACGGCACCAGGACCAGCGCGTCGCGGAAGTCCGCCGGATCCGGTCGCACGATCGACTCGATCCCCAGGCCGAACCACCCCAGCGCGCTCACCGCCCCGGCCACCGCGAACGGGGTCGGCGTCTCGGCCGACGACGGGCGTGCGTTCATGCGGCCAGCCTGGAAGCCCGCGCGGGACGGCCGCATGAGCCACGGGTCACGTCCCCGCCCGGGACTTCTCGTCCCATGACGGCGGGACGTCCCGAATGCGACGATGTGCCGGATGAACGGCAGGAAGAGACGGATTCTCGGCGATTCCGGATTCGCGGTCGCCGGGTTGATCCTGCTGTTCGTGGCGGGCGCGCTCGCCGTCGAGCCGGTGCTCCGGGAGCGCCACGTCGCCGGGTTCGTCGAGCGGTTCGACGCGTTCCGGGCCGTCGCGGCCATTGCGTTCGGGGTGCCGGGGGCGTTCGTGGTCACCCGGCGGCCGGAGTTGCGGGTCGGGTGGCTGCTGCTGGCGGTCGGGTTCGCGCAGGGGTTCTCGCTGGCGGCGGGGGCCTACGGGCTCGTCGGGATCAACGACCGGCCGCTGCCGTTCGACGACGAGCTGATGTGGGTGTCGAACTGGTTGTGGGCACCGCCCTACCTGGCCGTGCCGACGCTGTTCCCGCTGTTCCTGCCCGACGGGCGGCTGCCCTCGCGGCGCTGGTGGCCGGTGGCGGCGCTGGCGGTGGCCGCGATGGCGGCCGGCGCGGCCGGGTGGGCGCTGATGCCGGCCCAGGACGTCGACGTGCCGGACCTGTTCCCGCCCGGCTACACCGGAATGGAGCCGCCGTTCCCGTGGCTCGCGGCTCCGTTCCAGACGGCGGGGCAGGTCCTCGGGCTGACCGCCGCCGTGGCCGCGATCGGGTCGCTCGTCTGGCGTTACCGCCGGGCGTCGGGGGAGGTCCGGCGGCAGGTGCAGTGGGTGCTGGCGGGCGGGCTGCTCACGCTCGCGGTGGTCGCGGCGGCCGCGCCGCCGGTGCTGGACAGCGCCGAGCTGATCATCCTGGCGCCGGTCCCGCTGCCGGTGGCGCTCGCCGTCGCGGTCCTGCGGCACCGGTTGTGGGACGTCGACCTGCTGCTGGCCCGCACCCTCACCGTCGCCGCCCTGGTGGTGACCCTCGTGGTCGTGTACGCCGCCGGCGCCCTCCTCCTCGGCAACCTCTCCCCGCTGGCCCTGGCCGCGGCGGCGGTGCTGGCGCATCCGGCGTACACGCGCATCCACCGGCGGGCCAACCAGGTGGTCTTCGGCGACCGCGACGACCCGGTGGCCGCCCTGCGCCGCTTGGGCGACCGGCTCGCCGGCGCCGGGCACCCCTCCGAGCTGCTGGAACAGGTCACCGAGTCGCTGGGACGGGCGCTGCGGGTGCGGCACGTCGCCGTCGAGGAGGGCGGTGTGGTCGTCGCGGCCTGGGGCGAGCCCGGCGGGCCGCTCGAACGGGTCCCGCTGCGGCACCGGGGCGCGGAGACCGGCACCCTCGTCGTCGGCGGGCCGCTGCGCCGCCGCGACCGGACCGTGCTGACCGAGCTCGCGCCGCACATCGCGGTGACCGTGCGGGCCCACCGCCTGGCCGCCGACCTCGAACGGTCGCACCGGCGGCTGCTGGCGGCCCGCGAGGAGGAGCGCGCCCGCCTCATGCACGAGCTGCACGACGGCGTCGGCCCCACCCTGGCCGCGCTGGCGTTCCAGGCCGACCGGGCCCGCCGTCAGGCCCCGGAGGCGGCCGAGCTGCTGGCCGGGCTGGCGACCCAGATCAGGGCGACCGTGGTGAACGTCCGGGCGATCGTCAACGACCTGCGCCCGCCGCCCCTCGACGACCTGGGCCTGACCGGCGCGCTGGCGGAACTGGCCGGGAACTTCGCCGGCGGCCTGGCGGTGGACGTGCGGACCGGGGGCGCGCTGCCCGTGTTGCCCGCCGCGGTCGAACTGGCCGCCTACCGGATCGCCGCCGAGGCGCTGAACAACGCCGCCCGCCATTCGGGCGCGTCATGTTGCGCCATCGACCTGGACGTCTGCGAAGGTGGCTTGCGACTCCGGATCGACGACGACGGCTCCGGGCTGCCCGAGCCGGTGCGGCCCGGCGTCGGACTGTCGTCGATGCGCCGCCGCGCCGTCGACCTCGGCGGCACGTTCGACCTGGTCGACCAGCCCGGCGGCGGCCTGTCCGTCCGCGTCGTCCTGCCCCTGGAGTAGCCATGAAGGTGCTCGTCGTCGAAGACCACCCGATGTTCGCCGACGGCCTGGTCGCCCTGCTGGGCGACCTCGACGGCGTGGAGGTCGCCGGGCACGCCGCGACGGGCGAGCGCGCGGTCGAGTTAGCCCGGGAGACCCGGCCCGACGTCGTGCTGATGGACCTGCACCTGCCCGGGATGAGCGGGGTCGAGGCGACCCGCGTCATCGTGGCGGAGCAGCCCGGCGTCGCGGTGCTCGCGCTGACGATGCTCGGCGACGACGCCACCATCCACGACATGGTCCGGGCCGGCGCGCGCGGCTACCTGCTGAAGGAGGCCACCCCGGAGGAGATAGCCCGGTCGGTCGCCGCGGTCGCCGCCGGGCAGGTCGTGTTCGGCCACGGGGCCGGGACACGCGTTCTGGCCGCGCTTTCGAACCCATCGAAAAGGTCAAGCCCGTTCCCGGAATTGACCGGACGCGAATCGGAGGTGCTCGCCCTCCTCGCGCGTGGGCTGACGAACCACGCCATCGCCAGAAAGCTCGTCCTCAGCGAGAAAACCGTGCGAAATCACGTCTCCAACATCTTCACGAAACTCGGCGTGACCGACCGCGCGGCGGCCGTTGCCCGAGCTAGAGACGCCGGTATGGGGGAATGAGGGTGATTCCTCCGGGTAACGCTCCGAGTATGAACGTTCTCGGTATCGACATCGGCGGCTCCGGAATCAAGGGCGCGCCCGTTGACACGAAAACGGGCGAACTCGTCGGGGCCCGCCACCGGATTCCGACCCCGCAGCCGGCCACCCCGAAGGCGGTCGCGGAGGTCGTGGCCAAACTCGTCGACCATTTCCAATGGACCGGTCCGGTCGGCATCACGTTCCCGGGGGTGGTGGTCGACGGAGTGATCCGCACCGCCGCGAACGTCGACAAGTCGTGGATCGGCGTCAACGCCAACAAGCTCTTCGGCAAGAAACTCGACAGCGTCATGGTCCTCAACGACGCCGACGCCGCCGGCATGGCGGAGATGGCCTTCGGCGCGGGCAAGAACAACCAGGGCGTCGTCCTGGTCATGACCATCGGCACCGGCATCGGCAGCGCCCTCTTCATGGGCGGCAAGCTGGTGCCCAACACGGAGTTCGGCCATCTCGAACTCAAGGGTAAGGAAGCCGAGTCCAGGGCGTCCGACGCCGCCCGCGACAAACGCAACATGTCATGGGGAAAATACGCCAAGCGCATCGGCCAGTACCTGCGCCACATGGAAATGCTCTTCAGCCCCGCCATGATGATCCTCGGCGGCGGCATCAGCAAGAAGAGCGACAAGTACCTGCCCATGGTCGACCTGCGGACCCCGGTCGTCCCGGCCAAGCTCCTGAACGAGGCCGGCATCATCGGCGCGGCCCTGGCCGCCGAGGAGACCATGGCCCTGAAGCCGTCGCGCCCGGCGACCTCGCGCCGCACCACCGCACGGCGCACCACCTCGACCACCTCGCGGCCCCGCGGCGCCCGCGCCACCACGGGCGCGACCCGCAGTGCCGCCCGCAGGTCCGCCGCGACCACCCCGAACCGCGGCACCTCGTCCAGGTCCGGGACCAGGTCCGGGACCACGACGGCCCGCCGAGCCGCTTCCGGTACGTCGAGAAGCACCACGGGCCGCTCGGCCACCGGCCGCTCAACCACCCGTTCGACCCCGGCGCGCAAGACCGGCACGACCAGCCGTTCGACGACCAGCCGTTCGACGACCAGCCGCGCCACGCCGAGCCGTTCGACCACCGGGCGCTCCACCACGAGCCGCTCCACCACGGCCCGGAAGACGGGCACGACCAGCCGCGCCACGCCGAGCCGTTCGACCACCGGCCGTTCGACCACCGGCCGTTCGACCACCGGCCGTTCGACCACGGCCCAGAAGACCGGCACGACCAGCCGTTCGACGCCGAGCCGTTCCACGTCGGGCCGGTTCACCGCGAAGAGCGGCTCGAACGGGACCCCGAAGTCGGGCCGCTCCACCACGAGCCGCTCGACGCGGACGTCACCGGCCCGCTCGACGAGCCGGTCGAACGGCACCCCGTCGGCCACCGCGCGCCGCACCACCCGCTCGGCCGGGGGCACCACCCGCCGGTCGGCGACGCCGAAGCGCTCCAACGGGTCGCGCCGGATGAGGGGCTGATCCGGGGTCCCGGCCAGATGGAGCCGGCCGGGCCCTTATTACGTCCGTGAGGTGACGGCACCGGGGTGCCGACCTGGAGACCAGGCGGCACCCCGAAGGCTGTTCAGGCGCTCTTCGCGAAGGGCGCCGCGTCCGGCACGCAGAAGGTGATCGCCTTCGGGACGATCTTGACCTTCAGCTTGGTCGCCCGTCCGCGGGCGCCGCCGTCCATCTCGTACGTCGTCGGCGCCGCGAACCGGACCGTCACCTTCCGCGCCCGGGTGATGCGCAGGAACGGCGACTCGTCCGACCGCCCCGACGACATCTGGCCGAGGGTGCGCGCCCACTCGATCGGCCCCTTGGCCGTGGACACGCCGACCTCCAGCCACCCGTCGTCGGGCTTGGCGTCGTCGAACGCCTCGATGCCGCCGCCGACCGTGCCGACGTTGCCGAACAACACGCAGGAGGCGTCGCCCTCGAACCAGCGTTCGCCGTCGAGGTCGATGCTGGTGGCCACCACGCTCGACCCGGCGTGCCGCAGGCCCGTCCACCAGTAGGCGAGCTTGCCCATCCGCTCCTTCAGGCCCCGGTCGGCGTCGGCGATCATCTCGGCGTCGAACCCGGCCCCGGCCATCACGGCGAAGTGCTCGCCGTTGAGCCGGCCCAGGTCGAGCCGTTCGCGGCGGCCGTGGAACCCGATCCGGACCGCCTCTTCGAGGTCGGTCGGCACGCCCAGGTTGCGGGCCAGGAGGTTGGCGGTGCCGGCGGGCAGGATGGCCACCGCGGCCTTCGAGCCGGCCAGCACGTCGACACAACGCTGCACGGTCCCGTCGCCGCCCCACACGAAGACCAGTTCCGCGCCCTTCTTGAGGGCGGCCTTGGCGGCCTTCGGGGCCTTCTTGCTCTTCGGGACCTCGTACCAGAGCAGCTCACCGTCGTGATGCTCGGCCAGCAGCGACCGGAGGCGGTCGAGACCCCCGCCGAGCGTCTTCTTCTGATGCGCGACAACAGCGATCGTCTTCACGCGCGCCTTGCTACCCGCCAAAGTGCCGCACATGCCACAGCCCCCAACCCTTAATTCCTACTTGTATAGGTGGTATTGTTCTCGGCAACGACGAGGAAAGGGGACGACCATGACCCATGCGACAGTCATCGATCTCATGGCTCGCCAGCGCGACACCGCCGGAGCCGACCCCGGCGAAGGCGCCGTGCTGGGCGTCATCCCCGTGCCCGAGACCGGCGCCTCCCTGGTCGTCGTCGGCTACCTGGTCGGCGACACCTCGGCGGCCCCGCGCCCCCGGCGCGAGATCGAGATCGACCGCGACAGCCGCACCGTCACCGCCGACGGCGCCGAGATCGACCTGACCTACCGCGAGTTCGAGCTGCTCGACTACCTGGCCGCCGCGCCGGGCCGCGTCTACAACCGCCGCCAGCTCCTCGCCGCCGTCTGGGACCGCTACGACGACGCCGGCGCCCGCACGGTCGACGTCCACATCCTGCGACTGCGCCGCAAGCTGGGCCGGCACGCGGCCCGGATCGTCACGGTGCGTAACGTGGGTTACAAGTACGCCGGGTAAAAACCATTGGCTGGAGGGCCGGGCAGGCTGCCTATCCTTGAGGATGGGATGAACACGCTCTCCGATCTCCAGACCCGCCTGTCCGGCCTGATGCTGCGCGACCAGCGGCGGTTGCGCCGCCGCGTCGACGGCGTGCGCAAGGTACGCGACCCCAAGGCCCGCCAGAAGATCCTCACCGAGTTGTCGGGCGAGGTCGAGACCGCCGAGGCGAGGGTCGCCGCCCGCCGCGAGGCGAGGCCGGCGATCGGTTACCCTGCGCAGCTGCCCGTCAGCCAGCGCAGAGACGACCTGCTCGCCGCCATCCGCGACCACCAGGTCGTGATCGTCGCGGGGGAGACGGGGTCCGGGAAGACCACCCAGCTGCCCAAGATCTGCCTGGAGCTCGGGAGGGGCGTACAGGGCCAGATCGGGCACACCCAGCCACGCCGGCTCGCCGCCCGCACGGTCGCCGAGCGCATCGCCGAAGAGCTCGACATCGAGCTGGGCGAGGCGGTCGGCTACAAGGTCAGGTTCACCGACCATTCGAGCGACAACACGCTGGTCAAGCTGATGACCGACGGCATCCTGCTGGCCGAGATGCAGACCGACCGCTTCCTCAGCCAGTACGACACCCTCATCATCGACGAGGCCCACGAGCGCAGCCTCAACATCGACTTCATCCTCGGCTACCTGAAGCAGCTGCTGCCCAAGCGCCCCGACCTGAAGGTCGTCATCACCTCGGCGACCATCGACCCCGAACGGTTCTCGCGCCACTTCGACGACGCCCCGATCATCGAGGTCAGCGGCCGCACCTACCCGGTCGAGGTCCGCTACCGCCCGATCGAGGACGAGACCGACGACCAGACCCAGGCCATCGTCGAGGCCGTCGACGAACTGGTCGCCGAGGGGCCGGGCGACATCCTGGTCTTCCTCAGCGGCGAACGCGAGATCCGCGACACCGCCGAGGCGCTGAAGAACCGCCGCGAGGAGGTGCTGCCGCTCTACGCCCGCCTGTCGGCCGGCGAGCAGCACAAGGTGTTCCAGCGGGGGTCGCGCCGCCGGATCGTGCTGGCGACCAACGTCGCCGAGACCTCGCTGACCGTGCCCGGCATCAAGTACGTCATCGACCCCGGCACCGCCCGCATCTCGCGCTACAGCCACCGGCTGAAGGTGCAGCGCCTCCCCATCGAGCCCATCTCGCAGGCGTCGGCGAACCAGCGGAAGGGCCGCTGCGGGCGTACCAGCGACGGCATCTGCATCCGCCTCTACGACGAGGAGGACTTCACCGGCCGCCCCGAGTTCACCGACCCCGAGATCCTGCGCACCAACCTGGCCAGCGTCATCCTCCAGATGACCAGCCTGGGCCTGGGCGACATCTCGGCGTTCCCGTTCGTCGAGCCGCCCGACCAGCGCCAGGTCAAAGACGGCGTCAACCTGCTCCAGGAGCTCGGCGCCCTCGACAACACGGGCCTGACCCCGATGGGCCGCAAGCTCGCCCAGCTCCCGGTCGACCCCCGCCTGGCCCGCATGGTGCTGGAGGCCCAGACCAACGGCTGCGCCCGCGAAGTGATGATCATCACGGCGGCGTTGTCGATCCAGGACCCGCGCGAGCGGCCCGCCGACAAGCAGCAGGCCGCCGACGAGAAGCACCGGCGCTTCGCCGACAAGGAATCCGACTTCCTGACCTACCTGAACCTGTGGCGCTACCTGCGCGAACAGCAGAAGGAACTGTCGTCGAGCGCGTTCCGGCGGTTGTGCAAGGCCGAATACCTCAACTACCTGCGCGTGCGCGAGTGGCAGGACATCGACGCCCAGCTCCGCTCGGTCGCCCGCAGCCTCGGCGTGGTCGTCAACACCGCCGACGCCGACCCGCAGCGGGTGCACCTGTCGCTGCTGGCCGGTCTGCTGTCGCACATCGGCGTGAAGGACGTCGCCAAGAAGGACCAGCCGGGCGGCCGCCGCCCGATGACCGAGTACATCGGCGCCCGCAACGCCCGGTTCGCCATCTTCCCCGGCTCGGCACTGGCCCGGCAGCAGCCCCAGTGGGTCATGTCGGCCGAGCTGGTCGAGACCTCGCGCCTGTGGGCCCGGGTGAACGCCAAGATCGAGCCGTCGTGGATCGAGCCGCTCGCCCAGCACCTGGTCAAACGCACCTACAGCGAACCCCACTGGGAGAAGGACCAGGCCGCCGTGATGGCCTACGAGAAGGTCACCCTGTACGGGGTCCCGATCGTCACCGAGCGCAAGGTCAACTACGGCCGCATCGACCCCGAGCTGGCCCGCGAGCTGTTCGTCCGCAACGCCCTGGTCGAGGGCGACTGGCGCACCCACCACAAGTTCTTCCACGAGAACCGCAAGCTGCTCGCCGAGGCCGCCGAGCTGGAGGAGAAGGCCCGGCGGCGCGACATCGTCGTCGACGACGAGACCCTGTTCGACTTCTACGACCAGCGCATCCCCTCCGACGTCGTCTCCGGCGCCCACTTCGACGCGTGGTGGAAGAAGCAGCCCGACAAGTCGTCGCTGACCTTCACGCCCGAGATGCTGGTCAACGAGAACTCCGGCGTCTCCGCGCAGGACTACCCCGACGCCGTCCGCCAGGGCGGCCACCGCATGCGGCTGACCTACCAGTTCGAACCCGGCACCGAGGCCGACGGCGTGACCGTCCACGTGCCGCTGTCGGTGCTCAACCAGGTGACCGACGCGGGCCTCGACTGGCAGATCCCCGGCCTGCGCGAAGAGCTCGTCACGGCCCTGATCCGGTCGCTGCCCAAGCACCTGCGCCGCAACTTCGTGCCGGCCCCCAACTACGCCAAGGCCGTGCTCGCCCAGGTGAGGCCCGGCAGCGAGCCGCTGCTCGACGCCCTCGAACGCGAGCTGCTGCGGCAGACCGGCGTCGCCGTGCCCCGCGACGCGTGGAACGTCGAGGCCCTGCCCGACCACCTGCGGGTCACCTACCGGGTCGTCGACGACAAACGGCGCATGGTCGGCGAGGACAAGGACCTCCAGGGCCTCAAGCGCCGCCTCGCCCCGAAGATCCGCGAGACCCTGTCGGAGGCGGCCGACAACCTGGAGCGCACCGGCCTCACGTCGTGGACCGTCGGCGCCCTCCCGAAGGTCTTCGAACAGGGCCGCCTCAAGGCCTATCCGGCCCTGACCGACCAGACGACCAGCGTCTCGGTCCGCATGTACGAGACCGTCGCCGAACAGGAGCGCGCCATGTGGGCCGGCACCCGCAGGCTGGTGCTGCTCAACGTGGTGAACCCGGCGAAGCAGATCCTGCGCGGCCTGTCGACGGCCGAGAAGTTGTCGCTCTCCCGAAGCCCCCACGGCGGCGCCCCCGCCCTGTTCGACGACTGCGTCGCCTGCGCCGCCGACAAGCTCATCACCGACGCCAAGGGCCCGGCGTGGGACGAACCGGCCTTCACCACCCTCCTCGACCAGGTCCGCGCCGACCTCTACGCCGTGACCTGGGAGACGGTGACGCGGGTCGAGAAGGTGCTGGGCGTCTGGCACGCCGTCCAGAACCGGCTCCAGGGCCCGCCCGACATCGTCGCCGACGTCAACGACCAGCTCTCGTCGCTCGTCTACCCCGGCTTCGTCCTGGAGACCGGCTATTCGCGCCTGCCCGACCTGCACCGCTACCTGCGGGCCGTCGAACGGCGGCTGGAGAAGCTGGCCGACGACGTCCACCGCGACCGCACCCTGATGCACCAGCTCCACGACCTCGAAGACGACTACCGCGACCTGGTCGCGGGGTTGCCCCCGGCCCGCCGCGACGCCCCGGCGGTCGGCGAGATCCGGTGGATGCTGGAGGAACTCCGGGTCAGCTTCTTCGCCCAGCAGTTGGGCACCCCGACCCCCGTGTCGGAGAAACGCATCAGAAAGGCGATGGCCCAGCTGTAGGCACGCATACGTGACGTTTTCTGCCCCGCCATAGATGGGCCACGGTACCTGTTACCGTGGCCGCGAGCATGGCTACCGCGAGAGAAGACGAAGTGCCCGTCTCTCCCGTTTGAGCAGCCAGAAAGCCGCCTATGGTGGGACCCAGAATGAGACCGGCCACTGCCGCGAGGCGTATCGCAGCATGAACCGGTCCGCGTTTGCCTTCCTCCACGCGGT
The DNA here is from genome assembly GCF_001570525.1 of Herbidospora sakaeratensis. Taxonomy (GTDB): domain Bacteria; phylum Actinomycetota; class Actinomycetes; order Streptosporangiales; family Streptosporangiaceae; genus Herbidospora; species Herbidospora sakaeratensis. The sequence goes on along the minus strand of NZ_BBXC01000008.1, from coordinate 547,740 downwards.
GTTCGATCACCGTCATAATCGACACATTGGCGATCGTGCCGATGAATCCCATCGTGAACAATCCGAAGCCAAGTCGCCACGTGTTCTCCACGGGGAGCAGCAGGACGACCACCCAGACCCAGGCTTGCACGATAAGGATCGAGCGATTGGGGCCCACCAGGGCGAACCCGGAAGCCAGCGCCCACTGGACCTGCCGTTGCCGCGGCCATCGTCCACGACTGGTGAGACGTTCGAGACGCCACCCGAACCTCTTGCGATAGCGGGCCAGGCGGGCCCCGACGAGCCCTCCGAACGGCGCCATGGCGACGATGAGACCGGTCACCATCGGATCGCCGGCGAGCGTCGAGAGGAGATCGATGGTGAGTGCCTGCGCCGTCATCGTCGTCATCAGGACAACCCACAGCGCCGTGGTCAGGAAGGAGTCGGCGCCTATGTGGCGCAGTCCGTCGACGGCGTCGGGGAGACTCCTGCGTGCGGGGGAGTAGACGGGCGATTGGTACTTCGCGGCCTCCGCCCCGATCAGCAGCGCCGCCACAGACATGATCGTGCCGGCGGCCAATCCGGCGGCCGGGTCGAGGACCATCAGGCAGACGCCGACGAGGCGCCCTGCCACGTTGGCTCCCTGGATGATCATTTCGTAGCGATCGGCGCCGCTTCCCTCTGACCGGCGGCTTCTTATGCTGGACAACATTCTGGTGCCGGCGGTTGATGTGAAGGCTCCGATGAACCCGCTGGAAACGGAATAGACGATGAGACTCGTCATGTTCAGATTTCCGGCGTCGCCGGCCCACATCAGCAGGACGATCACGATCGCCTGGATGCCGTTGCTCCAGTTGAGCACGCTGAAAGGGCTTAACTTCTCAATGTACAGGCCGGCCGGGAAAGTGGCGACGAGCCTGCTGATCATGGAGACGGAGAGCAGTAACCCCATCGTGAGCGGCGAGTGGCCGTTCATCAATGCGACCAGAGGAACACTCAGCTCAAGCAGGCAGAAAGACGTCTGGGTCAGCCCGCCACACCACATTGCCAACCGGCCGATATTGAAATGCATGAGCTGAGTGGTCGCCTGTTCTTGGAGTGGCTTTTCGTGGCTCGTGTGGCCCTCGGTCTGTGTGATTTATATCGCAAGCTATCGCGAGAAGGGAAGCGTTGGAAATTTTTTTGTGCTTCGCCTCCAATGTCGGTAAAGGAGGAAATGGGAAAAGTCTCTTGGTTAATCGTGGTAAATCACGTCGTCGGCCGACCTGTCGTCATGATCTGCCGATGTCGGCCATATAGGGTGGGTGGTCGTTCGTGGAGGGGGAAAAATGATCAGGTCTGTGGTGCTCGACGTCGGGGAGACGTTGATCGACGAGACGCGCATCTGGACGCGCTGGGCGGTCCGCCTCGGCGTCACCCCGATGACCCTGATGGGCGCGCTGGGAGCCATGGCCGCCACCAACGGCTCCTACCGCGCCGCCTTCGAGTTGGTCCGCCCCGGCATCGACCTCTCCGCCGAACTCGCCGCCTGGGAGAAGGACGACCCCGACGGCCTGCGCGAGAACTTCGACGCCGACGACCTCTACCCCGACGTGCGGTCGTCGCTGGCCGCGATGCGCGACGGCGGCTACCAGGTCGTCATCGCCGGGAACCAGCCCATCCAGGCGTACGACCAGCTGGTCGTCATGGACCTGCCCCACGACGGCATCTACACCAGCGCCGGCTGGGGCGTCTCCAAGCCCGACCCCGCGTTCTTCGCCAAGGTCGTGGCCGTGACCGGCCGCGCGCCCGACGAGATCCTCTACGTGGGCGACCGGGTGGACAACGACGTGCTGCCCGCGCTGGCGGCCGGGATGAAGACCGCGCTGCTGCGCCGTGGCCCGTGGGGTTTTCTGCACGCCCGCCGCGACGACGCCGCCAAGGCCGACATGATCGTCGACAGCCTGACCGAGCTGGCCGAACGGCTCCGTTAGCTAGCGGCGGGTCAGCGTGCCGGTGTAGGAGAGCAGGCCGAGGTCGTCGTTCCAGACGTACTCGGCCTTGCCGTCCTTCAGGGTCAGCACCACGGTGCCCGGCACGCACTGCCCGCCGAGCCCGTCGAGCCGGAACTCGGCCGATTGGGCCGACGCCGAGGTGAGCGTGAGGGTGCCCTCGCACGGGTCCTCCGACCACCTGCCGGTGGTCTCGCCCGCGTCGAGGTCGACGGAGACGTCGTGCTCGCTCATGACGGGGTTGGACGGCACGATGTGCCCCTCCCACCTGCCGTCGAACGCCTCCGGGATGCCCGAGCCCGCGTCGGTGGACGGGGAGGCCGTGGGGTCGATCTCCCGGGGCGGCGGCGCGGAGGTCCTGACCTCCGTGGGCGTCGACGTCGTCCTCACGACCGTGGGCTCCCGGTCGGGGGAGAGCAGTTGCGGCACGAAGACGGCGGCGGCCGCGAACAGCGCCGCTCCCAGCGCGGCGAACGCGAACGCCAGCGCCTTCCGGTTGGCGGGGGGCGTCGCCGGCGGCGCGGCGCCGGGACCCTGCGTCGAGTGCCCCGCCCACGCGGGCGGCTCGGTGAACCGCCGCCGGTCGGGGTCGTCGGCCCAAAGGCCGGGCGCCGGATCACTCGAAGCCCGAGGATCACTCGGCCCGGTGCCGAAAGCGACGGGGTTACCGAAAGCGGCGGGCCTGTCGAATCCGGAGCCGTGGCGGGCTGCCGGGTCGTCTGGTCGCGGAGGCATCCCGTGGGCCGCCGCCTCGCCCGCCCGTAACGGGTCGGGGGCCGCGCCCACCAGCGTCAGCAGCAGGTCACGGGCCGACGGCCGGGCCGCAGGGTCCTTCGCCACGCACCGGGCCACCAGGCCGCGCAGCGGGGCGGGCACGCCCGACACGTCGGGGTCCACGGTCATGATGCGGTGCAGCACCGACGCGACCGAGTCGGCGCCGAAGGCCGCCCGCCCGGTCGCGGCGTAGATGATGGTCGCGCCCCACGCGAACACGTCGGAGGCCGCCGAGGCCCGCTGGCCGGCGATCTGCTCGGGGGCCATGTAGGCGGGCGTGCCGATCGGGCCGCCGGTGATGGTCTCGCTCTCGCTCGGCCGGGCGATGCCGAAGTCGACCACGCGGGGCCCGTCGGGGCCCAGCAGCACGTTGCCGGGCTTGAAGTCCCGGTGCACCACCCCGGCCGCGTGGATGGCCGCCAGGGCCGTCGCCGTCCCGACGGCGAGCCGGTCGAGCTCCCCGCCCGTCAGGGGGCCCGCCGAGGAGACCCGCTCCTGGAGCGAGGGGCCGTCGACGTACTCCGAGACCACGTAGGGCCGCCGCCCGGCCACGTCGGCCGCCAGCACCCGCGCCGTGCAGAACGGGGCCACGTTCCGCAGGGCGGCCAGTTCCCGGCCCAACTGGTGGCGGACGCCGTCGTCGGCCCCGCGCAGCAGTTTGACCGCCACGTGGCCGCCCGACGGCGCGACGCCCAGGTAGACGACCCCCTGCCCGCCCTCCCCGAGGCGTCCGGTCAGCCGGTATTCGCCCAGGGAGCGCGGGTCGTCGGGGTCGAGCGGGGTCACCATGCCCCAAACGGTAGACCTTTACCGGATCTCGTAGATCGCCGTCGTACCGGAAATCTCGTGACCCACCACGAGCAGCGGCTTGCGGGTCGGGCTGTCGGAGGCGGGCACGAACAGCACGCCCTCGGGGCCGGAGTCGCCGCCGGTGCCGGCCTCGACGTCACCGGCGAAGTTCCGGCTGTTGACGTAGTCGGCGATCCTCGGGTGGCGGGGGTCGGTCACGTCGAAGGCGACGACGCCGCCGACGCGCTCCAGGCCGGCGAAGGCGTAGGTGCGGCCCCTGACGTCGCCGACGGTCACGCCCTCGGGCTCGGGGCCCTTGTTGTCGCTGCGCGAGTCGAAGCTCTTGTTCTCCTGGTCGGCGTTGAACTCGGCCGGGAGCTCCGTGGCGACGAGCTTCTCGATCTGGTCGCCCGAGTCCCACACCAGGCGGCCGTCCTCATCGCGGATCGAGATCGAGCGGGCGCCCATGGCGTGCAGCTCGGTGGTGACGCCCTGGGCGTTCTTCGGCGAGGTCGAGCTGACGGTCAGCCGGCCGAGCTCGGCGTCGGCCTTCAGCGCGTCGGGGAGCGTGGTCGTGAGGTCCTTGACGCGGACCTCCTCGGCGAAGCACTCCCAGTCGCGGGCGTCGCCCTCGTTGGCGGCCACGACGTAGGTGCGGCCGTGCGACTGGTAGGAGGCCAGCGCGTCGGGCTGGTACATGCCCTTGACCGGACGCGACACGATGTTGATCTTGCCGTCCTTGTCGGAGGCGTCCAGGCCGGCGCCGGGGCGGTTGTGGTCCTTCAGGCCCAGCGGCACGACGTCCTCGACCCGGCCCGAGCGCAGGTCGACGATCGCGAACGCGTTGTTCTCCTGGAGCGAGACCCAGGCGGTGCGGCCGTGCTTGTCGGTGGTGATGTACTCGGGCTCGAAGTCCTGGGCGGCGTTGGCCCTGGGGCCGTAGATCCTGATCCCCTGGGCGCGGAGCCGGTCCTCCCTGCCGATGTACTTCTTGAAGTCGGCGGTCTTCACCGACCCGCGGCGGACGTCCACGATGCTGATCGAGCCCTCGGGGTCGACGTCGCCCTCGCAGTAGCCGGCCGGCTCGCCCTCGTTGGCGACGAGCACCTTGGAGCCGTCGGGGGTGAAGGTCAGCATGTCGGGGAGCGCGCCGACGGTCACCGAGCGCAGCTTCTTCAGGGTGGTGGCCGAGAAGAAGCCGACCGTGCCCGGCTTGGTCTTGTCGTCGGCCTGCTGGGCGACGGCGATGAGGCCGTTCTTGACCGCGACGCTGTTGGCGCCGGGGGTCTGCAGGGTGCCGACCTTCTTGGGGGCCCTCGGGTCGCGGATGTCGAGCACGTCGACGGTGCCGTCCTGGGCGTTGACGACGAAGACGCGGCGGGTCTTCGCGTCGTACGCGGTGATCTCCGACGCGCCGGCGTCGAAGGCGCCGGTGGTGTACCGGCCGAGGAACTGCAGCGTGATGCCCTTGCCGGGGGTCGCGGCCGCGGGCGTGGCGACGAGCAGCCCGGCGACGAGCGCGCCGGTGAGGAGGAGGGTCCTGTTGTGCATGCGCGAAGCGTGGCGAAGCAGCGTGAACCGGCGCTGACGGCGCGGTGGCCCACGCGTTAACCGGACGTCTCAGACGATCTGGGACAGCCGGAGTGAATAGGCCAGTTTCCGCCGGCCCGCGTCGCTCAGGTGGATGTGGTCGCCCGAATCATAGGAGACCCGCAACTGGTCGGGATAGGTGGGGTCGCGCAGCGCCGCGTCGAAGTCGGCGACCGCGTCGAACGCCCCGCTGGTGCGGATCCACCGGTTGACCTGCTGCCGCACCGCCTCCCGCTCCTCGCTCCACGCGGGGTAGCCGTAGAAGGGCGTCAGCGTGGCGCCGACGACGCGCACCTTCTGCCGGTGCGCCAGCTTGATCAGCCTCTTGTACGCCGCGATCAGCGGCCCCGCCGAGGTGTAGTCGCCCTTGCAGATGTCGTTGATGCCGGAGAACACCACGACCGTCTTCACGCCCGGCTGGCCGAGCGCGTCGCGGCTGAACCGCTGCAGCACGCTGGCGCCCGTGACGGGCCGGAGCAGCCGGTTGCCCGAGATGCCGACGTTCAGCACCGAGGCCCGGCCCCGCAGCCGCTGGCTGAGGAAGTCGGTCCAGCGGCGGTTGGAGTCGGTCGGCTGGCCCGCGCCGTCGGTCAGCGAGTCGCCGATGGCCACCACGGCGGGCACCGTCGCGGGGGCGGTGACGGCGACGCGGTCGAGGAAGTACCACTGCGTGCTGGTGTAGCTGAACTGGAACCCGTCGTCCTTGGCCGCGTGGTCGCCCGGGTCGGACAGGAAGGTCGTCGCGTACGCCCTCTCGTGCCCCGTCACCCGCGCGTGGTTGCCGGGCACGAACACGCTGACGACCAGGTCGCTCCCGGCGGCGAACCTCTTGGGCAGCGGATCGCTCCACACCGCCTTGCCCGCCGGGATCCGGACGTAGTTCCGGCGGCCGAACAACACCGGCGTGTTGGTGCCGGTCTCGATCTCCGCCCCGTAGGCCTGGCGGCCGACGTGCACCGACCGCAGCACGATCGGAGCCGGACCGTACAGGTTCGACAACCGCAGCCGCAGCCCCGAGCCGCCCGCGGAGAGCCGGACGATCATGCGCACGGTCTGCCCGCCGATCGCGGTCGGCAGCCGGTCGGTCGCGGCCGACCAGGTGCCCACCAGGTGGGTCCTCGGCGCGGCGACGGCCTGCCCGGGCGCGAGTAACCCCGCGACCAGCACCGATACCAGAACGATCACCCGGACGACCGGCCGCGACATTCATCTCCCCTGAACGTTTGATCGCTGAGACGCCATACATTACGGCCATTTAGCCCAGGAGACCGTTAGTTGCGGATGAATGGTGACAGGCGTGCTTGAATCCTGACTAGATCACTTTCGTGAGGGGACCCCCAGGATGTCGGAAGCCTCCCGCGACGACGACAACGACGATCGTCTGCCGTCGAAGCGCCGCTCGTCCGCCGCCGCCCCGGCCGCCATCGGGATCGTGGCCGCCGTCGCCAGCGCCATGGCGGCCGTCACCAACATCTGGGACCTCCCCGTCGCGGCGGGCATCGGCATCACCGGGGTGGCCGCCGCGCTCGCCGGGGTGCTCGCCTGGGCCACCGCCGACCCCTCGGGCCGCCGCGAACGCAAGGCCAAGCCGGGCGGCACGCCCGTCCCGGCCGAACTCCCGCCGGTCATCGCCCACTTCACCGGCCGGGCCGACCTCCTCGCCGAGCTGCGCGAGCTGTTCGGCCGCCGCGACGGCGACTCCCCGACGGTCGCCTCCCTCTACGGCCAGGGCGGCGTCGGCAAGTCGGCGCTGGCCTCCCGGTTCGCCCACGAGATGGTCGGCCGCTACCCCGACGGCCAGCTCTACTTCGACCTGCGCGGCGCCGACGAGGCGGTGCGGCCCGAGGAGGTGCTGATGGCCTTCCTGCGGGCCCTGGGCGCCCGCCTCACCACCGACGTCGGCAGCCTGCGCGAACTGCAGAAACTCTGGTGGACGTGGACCACCGGCCGGCGCCTGCTGATCTTCCTCGACAACGCCCAGGACGGCGACCAGATCAAGGACCTGATCCCGACCGAGCCGCGCTGCGCCGTCATCGTCACCTCGCGCAAGTCGCTGATGCTGCGCAACACCTACGACGCCCAGGTGCAGGCGTTCACCGAGGCCCAGGGCGTCGAGCTGCTGGCCCGGCTGGCCGGCTCCGAGCGGGTGGCGGCCGACCTCGACGCCGCGCTCGGCATCGTCCGGGCCTGCGACCGGCTGCCCCTGGCCATCAGCATCTGCGGCGGCCGCCTGGCCACCCGCACCCACTGGTCCCTCTCCGACCTGTACGACCGCCTCGAAGACGAACGCCGCCGCCTCGACCAGCTGGAGGTCGGCCGCGAGATCGACAAGAGCGTACGGGCCTCGGTGCAGCTGTCCTACGACGAGTGCACCGGCACCCAGCGCCGCCTGTTACGCCTGCTGGCCCGCTTCCCCGCCCCCGACGTGCCCGACTGGGTGGCCGGCGACCTGCTCGACGTCTCCGAGACCGACGGGGCCGACCAGATCGAGGCGCTGGTGGCCAGCCACCTCGCCGAGGTGACCGGCCGCGACCTGACCGGCCAGACCCGCTACCGCCTCCACGACCTGGTCCGCCTGTTCGCCCAGGAACAACGCGCCGACCACGCCCCCGCCCGGCACGCCGCCCTGGAACGAGTCCTCTACGGCTACCGCCGCCGCGCCGAGGCCGCCGCCGCCATCCGCTGGCCCCAGGACTGGAGCCCCCGCCCCGGTTCGCACCCCGCCACCCGCCCGGCCGAGGAGATCACCTGGCCCCGCATCGAGGCCACCGGCTCGGCCATCCGGGTGCTGAAGAGCCCCGAGGTCACCTCGGGCACCTGGTTCTCCGCCGAACGCCTGTCGCTGCTGTCGGCCGTGCACACCGCCCAGGCCGAGGAGATGTGGGACCTGGCCTGGGGCATCGGCCGCGCCTTCTGCTCCCTGTGCCACTCGCTGCGGGCCTACTGGTCCGACTGGCAGGCCGTCGCCGACGTCATCTGCGCCGCCGCCGAACGTATGGAGGACCCCCGCGCCCTCGGCATCGCCCTGCTCGAACGCTCGGCCGTCGCCGGGGGAGTGGGCCGCGGCGAGGAGGCGCTGAAGGACGCCCAGCGCGCCCTCGACCTGCTGACCGAGCAGAACGAGGCGTGGTGGGCGGCCCGCGCCATGCGCGCGGTCGGCATGACCCTGTTCACCAGCGGCCACCTCGACCGGGGCCAGGACTACCTCATCGGCGCGATCACCGCCTTCAAGGCCGGGGGAGACGGCTGGTGGACCGCCCGCACCCAGCGCAACCTGGCCGAGCTGCGCCTGGCCCAGCGCGGCTACACCGAGGCCCGCGAACTGCTGGAGGAGGCGCTGACCACCTTCCAGCGCGCCGGCAACCGCTACTCCGAGGCGCAGACCCAGCGGGCCCTGGGCGAGGTGCTGGCCGCCGAGGCCCGGATGCACCTGAACCGGGGCGACGCCCACGCGGCCGAACGCACCTTCGTGCTGGCCGGCAACGCGCTGGGGTTCGCCGTGCGCTCGTTCCGCGACCGGGGCGAGGAGTGGGAGCAGGCCCGCAGCCTGCGCGCCGCCGGGGAGATCGGCGACCCGTCGAACATGCTCACCGAGCACGCCAACGTGCGCGACGCCAAGGAGATGCTGGCCAAACTGGGCGACTCCTGGGGCGTGGCCCGGTCGGAGGTCAGCGAGGGACGGGTGCTGGAACGCCTGGGCCGGGTCGACGAGGCGGTGCTGATGCTGCGCGGGGCCGTCCAGGACTTCGAGGCCCTCGGCGACCGGTGGTGGCAGGCGCGCGGGCTGCGCACCGAGGCCGAGGTGCTGATCCGGGCCGGCCGCCTGACCGAGGCGTACCACCCGGCCCGCCAGGCGCTGGACATCTACCTGCGCCTGGGCAACGAGTCCGGCGCCCGCCGCGCCAGGGAGGCCCTGGACCAGGCCCGGCCCCCGCGCTGATCCGGGTACGGAGTTCATGCGGGGGCCACGCCGCCGACGTGTTGATCGGGCAGATTCCGAGGCGCGAGCCACACCCGGCCTCCGGCCGTGCGCGTCTCGCTCAGACAGATAGGCTCATACGTGATGAATGAGAATGGGCGTTGGATAGTTCTCGAAGGCGCGGTCAACGTCCGGGACCTGGGGGGCCTGCCGACCGTTGACGGCGGCGTCACCCGTTCCGGCCGGGTGCTGCGCGGCGACAACCTGCAGAGCCTGACTCAGGCCGACGTGAACCTGCTGGTGGCGGAGCTGAAGCTGCGCCACGTCATCGACCTGCGGTCGAACACCGAGGTCCGGCTGGAGGGCCCCGGCCCCCTCACCGACGAGTCGGTCGTGGAGATCCACCACCACACGCTCTTCGCCGAGGGCGGCCTGTTCACCGACGCGGCCAGCGACGACCCCGAAGAGGAGGAACTCGACGAACGCGCCCTCCCCTGGGCCGACGCCGAGCGCCTCGACCCCGAACTGCGCGTCACCGGCCACTACTACGGCTACCTGCGCGACCGCCCCGACTCGGTGGTGGCCGCCCTCCGCGTGATGGCCCACGGCGACGGCGCCGCGCTGGTCCACTGCGCCGCCGGCAAGGACCGCACCGGCGTGCTCTGCGCCCTGGCCGAAGAGGTCGCCGGAGTGACCAGGGAGGCCATCGTGGCCGACTACGTCGCCACCGGCGAGCGCATCGCGGCGATCCTGGAGCGCCTCCGATCGAGCGACACCTACCGCGTCGACCTCGACTCCAAGCCCGCCGACAGCCACGTCCCGCGCGCGGAGTACATCGAGCACTTCCTGGAGATCCTCGACACCCGCTACGGCGGCCCGATGGGCTGGCTCGCCGAACACGGCTGGACCGCCGACGACACCGCCGCCCTCCGCGCCCGCCTGCGCGACTGAAAAGCTCTTTTCTCCGTTACGGCTCCGCCTGGCCGGCCACCCGACCAGGCGCGGCCACCCGAGGAGCCCGCCCTGCACCTCAGAGCAGTCCGGAACCGGGTCCGCCGCTGGTTCGGCCTGCGGCCGGTCCACGGCTCGCTGATCGAGCTGGCCCTGAACTACGTGCCGCCCCGCGAGGTCGTCGAGGCGATGGCGGCCGAGATCGCCTACCTACGGGGCGCGATGATCCAGTGGCTGCCCGAATTCGAGCCCGACATCGAGCAGGCGGAGCGCGAGCACGACTTCATCGAGCCCGACTACCCGCTCTCCCATCGCGAATTCCTGCAGATTCTCTGGGACCGCCTCTGGCCGGCCATCGAGAACAAGGATGCGGCGACGCTCTCCCGGCTCTCCGGGCTCATTCTGGAGATCGCCGCCGAGAACCCCGACGCCGACAGGACGTATCTACGGGGACTGGTCGAGGAGATGATCCTCGACTCGCTCGGCTTCTACTACGCCGAGATCCGCGAGGTGCTCCCCGAAGAACTCAGGTCGGCGGCCGAAAAACACCATCGCCCGGCCAACGCGTATTCGCCGGCCCACGATCCGAACGGCCCGCTGTTCCCTAACTGGTAGCGACCACGCGGCCCTCGTCGGCGGACACCCGGGCGGCGCGCAGGACGACCAGGGCCTCGGCCGCCGACTCCGGCGTCACCGGCGGCGGTCCCTCGCCCCACAACGCCCGGACCACGCCCTCGTAGAAGGCGCGGTAGTTCCCCGGCTCGGTGGGCACCCGCTCGTCGCCGACGAAGCCCGGCTCGCCGTTGCCGAAGCCCGGTTCGGCGGGGCTGCGGCCCGCCCGCAGGCGGTCTTCCTGGGGGTCCATGCCCCACTTCACGTAGGCCGCCTCGGAGCCCAGCACCCGGAACCGGGGGCCCAGGTCGGCGGCGACGGCGCTCACCCACAGGTGGGAGCGGGCGCCGTTCACGTGGGTCAGGGCGATGAAGCTGTCGTCGTCGGCCCGCACCCCCGCGCGCCGGATGTCGGCCTCGGCGTAGACGGAGGTCACCGGGCCCAGGAGCTGGAGGGCCTGGTCGACCAGGTGGCTGCCCAGGTCGTAGAGGAGACCGGCGAGGTCTTCGGGGCCGCCCTGCTCGCGCCAGCCGCCCTTCGGGACCGGCCGCCAGCGTTCGAAGCGCGACTCGAACCGCCGGATCTCGCCCAGCCGGGGGCGCAGGCGCTCGATCGTGAGGAAGTCGCCGTCCCAGCGGCGGTTCTGGAAGACCGTCAGCATCAGGCCCCGCTCGCGGGCCAGCGCGGCCAGCTCCAGGGCCTCCTCGGCCGTGGCGGCCAGGGGCTTGTCGACCACGACCGGCAGCCCGGCGCGCAGCGCCTCGCCGGCGATCGGCACGTGGGTGCGGTTGGGCGAGGCGACCACGACCAGGTCGACCAGGGGATGGAGGTCGGCGGCGTGCCGGACCACGGCCACGCCGGGGCCGATGCGGGCGGCCTTCTCGGGGTCGCCCGTCACCACGGCGGCCAGCCGCAGGCCCGGGGTGGCCCTGATCAGCGGGGCGTGGAAGAACTCGCCGGCCGGGCCGTAGCCGACCAGGCCGACCCTCAGGTCATCAGCCATCGCGGTCGTCGCGCTCCGCCAGGAACGCCTCGAACTGGGCGGCCAGTTCGTCGCCCGTGGGCATCGGGGTCGACTCGGCCAGCAGGTTGTCCTTGCCGGCGGTGAAGGCGTCGTACTGCTGCTCCAGGCCCGTGATCGCGCCCGACAACTCGGCGCTGGCCTGGATCTGCTCCTCGATCTCGGCGGTGGTCTTGTCGGCGGCATCGCGCAGGGCGTCCATCGGGAAGACCAGGCCGGTGCCCCGGGTGATCGCCTCGAGGGCGGTCACCGCGGCCTGCGGGTACTCCGCCTGGGCCAGGTAGTGGGGCACGTGGATCGAGTAGCCGAGCGCGTCGTGGCCCTTGGAGCCCAGGCGCAGTTCGAGCAGGGCCGCCACGCTGCCGGGCACCTGCACCTTGCCGAACGGGCTCACCTGCCCGTTGATCAGCTCGGGGCGGCTGCCGTGGGCGGTCAGGCCGATCGGGCGGGTGTGCGGGACGCCCATCGGGATGCCGTGGATCGTCACCATCTTGCCGATGTTCAGCCGGGTCGCCAGCATGCCGATCGCCTCGGTGAACAGCTCCCACTCGCGGTCGGGCTCGGGCCCGGTGAGCAGCAGGAACGGGGTGCCGGTCAGGTCGTGGGCCAGGTGGAGCGTCAGCTCCGGCATGTCGGCCTCGACCCAGCGGTCGGTGTCGAAGACCATGATCGGGCGCCGCGAACGGTAGTCGATGAGGCGGTCGACGTCGAAGGTGGCCACGACCCGGTGGTCCAGCTCCGCCATCAGGTGCCCGAGGGCCAGCCGTCCGGCCCCGCCCGCGTCGACGAAGCCTTCGAAGTGGTAGAGCAGCACCGGATCGGTCAGCTCGGGGACGTCACCGTCGAGCCGGTAGAGATCCGTCGGGTCGTACACGACTGGCAGCCTTTCTCACGGTCTGTCTCATCTACAGAACCTACGGCGAGGTGAATCGATTCCACGCCGTTTCGGGGACCCTACCGTTGGACAATAGGGCGCATGGAGCCGGATCCGGAACTCGTCGACTTCGCCACCCGACTGTTCGGCCACGCCCGCGCCGGGCAGACCGCCGAACTGGTCGCCTACGTCGACGCGGGCGTGCCGGTCGACCTGCACAACGACAACGGCGACACCCTGCTCATGCTGGCCGCCTACCACGGCCACGCCGACACGGTGCGGGCCCTGCTCGACCGGGGCGCCGACCCCGGCCGGCCCAACGACAAGGGGCAGCTGCCCATGGCCGGGGCCGTGTTCAAGAAAAACCACGACGTCGTCAGGGCCCTGTTCGAGGCGGGCGCCGACCCCCACGCCGGCCGGCCGTCGGCCGCCGACACCGCGCGGATGTTCGGCGACACGACCGCCCTGGAGATCTTCGGCGAGGCCTAGAGCGAGTCGGAGATCTCCAGCTCGCCCAGCGCCACCGCGATGGTGTCCTCCAGCGACAGGGCCTGCCCGGCCAGGAACAGCCGGTCGAACTCGTGGTTGCCCAGGGTCTCGCGGCACTCCTTGATCGTGCGCTTGAAGTCGTCGCTCAGGAAGGGCGAGCCCAGCTGGGCCAGGCCCGAGGCCCGCCAGTTCTGCTCCGAGGCGCCCAGCAGGTAGGCCGCGTGGGCGACCTCGCCCGACGAGGCGGCGTGGCGGGCCATCGTCTCGAGGCACAGCAGCACGCCGGGTACGTCGTGGAAGTGCCGCTTGATGCGCAGCGCCTCCCGGGCGCTGGTCTTGACCTGGTCGTGCCGCCCGGTCTCGATCTCCAGCAGGGCCTGGATCCAGACCGCGTACGAGCGGATCCACAACTCGCCCCGCTCGTTGCAGATCTTCAGGCAGTCCTGGACGAGGGTCTCGGCCTCCATGTAGTCGCCCTGGTAGGTGAGCACGAGGGCGAGCTCCGCGACCGCCGGGAGCAGGCCCGGGTTGAGCTCCCGGCCGCTCTTGTGGAACTCGATCGCCACGCCGAGCAGCGCGGTGGCCCGCTTGAAGTCGCCCTTCAGCATCGCGCTGGTGCCGAGCATCTTGGTCGCGAAGATCACCGCGCCCGAGTCGCCGACCTCCAGCGCCTCCGAGGAGCACTTCTCGGCCGCCTCGGTCGCGCCGTCGTGGTCGCCCTGCATGTTGCAGACGTAGGCGAGCGTCCACAACGCCCGGCAGCGTTCCTTGCTGGCCTGCCGCGACTCCCGCAGGGCGCGTTCGAGATAGTGGCGGCCCTCGCGCATGAAGCCGCAGGCCACCCACATGAACCAGAGCGACGACAGCAGTTCGAGGCCGATCCGGTGCTCGCCCGGCAGCGACAGGCAGAAGTCGACGGCCGTGCGGACGTTGTCGTGCTCCTGGCGCATCCGGACGAACCAGTGCACCTGACGCGGGCCCGACCAGGCGTGCTCGCCGCGTTCGGCCAGCTGGAGGTAGTAGTCGCGGTGGCGGCGGCGCAGGTTGTCGGTCTCGCCGAGCTTGTCGAGCCACTCTTCGCCGTACTGGCGCAGGGTGTCGATCAGCCGGTAGCGCTGGCCCGACACGGTGTTGTAGCTGAGCAGCACCGACTTGTCGACCAGGCCGGTGATGACGTCCATGATGCGGTCGGGCGGCAGCGTGTCGCCGGCGCAGACGTAGCGCGCGGCGTCGAGCTCGAAGTCGCCCGCGAAGACCGACAACCGCGCCCACAGCAGGCGCTCGGCCGGTTCGCACAACTCGTGGCTCCAGCCGATCGCGGCGCGGAGGGTCTGGTGGCGGGGTAACGCGGTGCGCGAGGCGCCCGCCAGCAGCGAGAACCGGTCGGTCAGCAGCCCGAGGATCTGGTCGACCGACAGGGCCCGCAGCCGGACCGCCGCGAGCTCGATCGCCAGCGGGATGCCGTCGAGCCGCACGCACAACTCGGCGACCGACGTGACGTTGTTCTCCTCGATCGAGAAGTCGGGCACCACGGCCGTGGCCCGCTGCCGGAACAGCTCGACGGCGTCGTTGTGGTAGGGCGACTCGGCCGGGTCGTCGCCCGGCACCGGCAGCGGCGGGATCGGGATGACCGACTCGCCGGCCGCGTTGAGCGACCGCCGGCTGGTGGCCAGCACCTTCAGGTTGGGGTTGCGGCTCTGCAGGTCTTCGATCAGCTCGGCGCACGCGTCGACCATGTGCTCGCACGTGTCGAGGATCAGCAGCACGGTGCGGTCGCCCAGCCAGTCGGCCAGGGAGTCGCCGCTGGTGCGGCTCGACTGGTCGGCCAGGCCCAGCGCGGTGCGGACGGTGTGGTGGAGCATCGACGGGTCCTGGAGGCGGGCCAGGTCGACGTACCAGATGCCGTCGTCGAACTGCGGGCGCAGCTGATGGGCGACCCGCAGGGCGGTGCGGGTCTTCCCGACGCCGCCGATCCCGGTCACGGTGACCAGGCGCGACTGCTGGATGCGCTGTCTGATCTGGGTCAGGAGCCGCGACCGACCGACGAAGCTCGTGAGCTCCGCGGGAAGATTGCCGTCTCTCCGCCAACCTGCTGGGGTCGCCATGCCGCCTCACGGGGGTGTCGCGTTCCGGCTTGCACCTGCTCCGGCATCGTACCTTTGATGTCATTTGCCGGTGGGAGCGTGGTGGAGATACCTCATCCCGCGCCCGCGCTTCGCTAGGCTTGCTGGCATGTCAGAGCCGCAGCCCGATGAACTGCGCCCGGTCGACCTGTCCGACGACGGCCTGCCGGTGCTCCCCGACCAGACCATCGACGACACCGATCACGGGTGGGGCGAGTGGCGGGAGTCCGACGACGACGCCCGCCTCCTCGAAGACCGCCCGCCCCACTGGTGATCACCCCTGGTGATCACCGGGCGCCCAGCTGGTCCCACCACCACGTGATGGCGGGCAGCGGCAGCGGGTCGAGACGGTCGTCGCTGGCCCGCTCCTTCCACGTGCCCGGCATCGTGACCGGATCGGCCGCGATCCGGTCGGTCGGGTTGCGCGGGTCGAGGTAGCGGCCGGTGCTCATCGCCCAGGCCAGATAGCCCCTGATCCACTCGCCCAGGCCGTAGACGTACCGGTCGAGCTCGGGCGAGGCGTCGGCGCGCACCTCGTCGGCGACCCGCAGGAACAGGGTCATCACCCGGTCGCGCATGCGAACGGCCTCGGCCGAGGCCGCCTCGACCGACCGGCCGCCCGAGGTCAGCACGCTCACCAGGTTCTGGATCTGCGGGTAGCCGTAGCGGTGCTGCCGGTACGACTCCTTGTTGAAGGAGATCAGGTCGTTGTCCCAGGCGATGATCGCGTTGGCCATCTCGGTGAGCGCCCGTACCCTCGAGTCGGCCATGTCATCGGCGCTGACCTCGTAGCCCGCGCTGATGTCCACGAACATCACGCTGGCGCCGCACGCGCTGGCGTTGAGCCACATGGTCACGTAGTCGTCGACCGGGGGGATCCGCCCCTCCAGCCGGTTGGCCGTCTCCCAGATCAGCCCGAACAGGTACTTGCGCTGCTCCTCGACCCAGCGCGCGAGCTGGACCGGGGTGGCGGTCCGCTCCATCCGTAACCGGATGTCGCGCAGCCCCTCGGCCCACGGGTCGTCGGTGAGGATCCTCGCGGTCGGCGCCTCGACGATCCGCGTCAGCTTGCTGACGAACTGCACGAAGGCGTCGAGCGACATCTCGTGGACACGTTCGTCGCAGTACATGTCGTCGAAGGTGAACAACCAGAAGACGTAGTCGGCGGCGAGGCGCAGCCCTTCGCCGCGTCCGTGCGGCAGGGCGAGGGCGGCGCAGTGCCCGATGCGCTGGGCGGCGAGGTACTGCCGTTGTTCCGGGGAGCGGAAGAGACCGAAGTCGTCCATCCACTGCACTGTGGCACGGTCCACAGCGTCGGCTTCAGGGGAGATGGCGTAGGGGAAGGGGCAGTAGAAGGAGGGGACATCCAACCGGGGCGACGAAACGACACTGGTCACGAGCAGGTCCTTCCGATTCGTCTGGCCGGGCGCGACAAAAGTGAACCGGCAATGGCACGGTCCCAGGGGCGCAGGAGTTTTCGGCCCGGTGCGTTGTGTGGGCGTGATTGCGCTTAATTAAAGCGTCCGAGCTTAATTGAGCCTTTTGTCCCATCGATTCCTACACGAAATCGGAGACCTGTCAATGTCAGGAAACGACGTCCTTACGGCGGAACCGGCGGAACGCGAAGGCCAGCAGGACGGCCGCGTACGTGACCGCGATCGCGGCGCCCTTGATCATGCCACTGTAGTCGGGGACCGGGGCCAGGGCGTCGAGCCAGGCGGTGTTCCAGAAGGTCGGCAGGAACTCCCGCAGGCCGCCCAGGGCCTCCACCGCCTGCAGGATCGTGCTGACGATGACCAGGCCGACCGCGCCGCCGACCGCGCCCAGCGGCGAGTCGGTGCTCACCGAGAGCAGGAACGCCAGTGATGCGACGACCAGGTTGGTCACCATGGCGTACAGGATGACGATTCCGAATTTCGGCAGCACGTCCATGGCCGCGATGACCTCACCCGTGCCGGGCACCCGCACGTCGTTCCAGCCGAACGCCAGCGTGCCCGCCAGCACCGCCATCACCGGCACCACCGTGACGGCGGCGGCCGAGTAGGCGAGCGCGACGATCAGCTTCTGCCGCAGCAGGCGGTCGCGCGGGATCGGCGCGGCCAGCAGATAACGCAGCGACGACCAGTTGGCCTCGCTCGCCACGGTGTCGCCGCAGAACAGCGCCACCGCGACCATCAGCAGGAAGCTCGCCGACACCGACAGCGCGAACGCGGCGAAGTTGAGGCCGCCCTCCATGGCGAGGTCGGAGATCCGCAGGCCGTTGCCGCCCCGGTTGTTGTTCGGGCCGAACTGGAAGGCGATCACCAGGATCCACGGCAGCGCCGCGAGCAGCCCGAACATGACCATCGTGCGCCGGCGGCGGAACTGGCGGACGAACTCGACCCGCAGCGGGAGGGTGCGCCCGGGCGCGTAGCCGGTCGCGGTCATGCCTTTTCTCCGATCAGGTCGAGGAACACGTCCTCCAGGCGGGTGGAGCCGTTGAGTTCGCCGCGGCGCAGCAGCTCGGCGACCGGACCGGCCGAGACCAGCCGGCCCCGGTGCATGACGACGGCGTGGCTGCACGTCTGCTCGACCTCGCCGAGCAGGTGGCTGGACACGATGACGGTCCGGCCCTCGGTGGCGTACGCCTTCAGCACCCGCCGCATCTCGGCGATCTGGGGCGGGTCGAGCCCGTTGGTGGGTTCGTCGAGCACGAGCAGGTCGGGCAGGCCCAGCATGGCCTGCGCGATGGCCAGCCGCTGCCGCATGCCCTGGGAGTAGGTGCGGACGGCGCGCTCGACGGCGGCGCCCAGACCGGCGATCTCCAGCGCCTCCTCGAAGTGGGCGTCGGCGGCGGGACGGCCGGTCGCCTGCCAGTAGAGCGTGAGGTTGTCGCGGCCCGACAGGTGCGGCAGGAAGCCCGCGCCCTCGACGAACGAGCCCAGCCGCGCCAACACCGGCGAGCCCGGCACGACCTTCTCGCCGAAGATGCGGATCTCGCCGCCGTCGGGGTGGATGAGGCCCATCATCATCCGCATCGTGGTCGTCTTGCCCGCGCCGTTGGGCCCGAGCAGGCCGAGGACCTGGCCCTTCTCGACGCGGAACGACAGGTCGTCGACGGCCTTGTGGCCGTTCGCGTAGCGCTTGGCCAGGCCGGTGATCTCCAGCGGCACCTCGGCCAGCGCCGGGTCGGGCGCGATCTCCGCGCGGCGCCGGCGTCCGGTCAGCAGGATCACCGCCGCCGCCAGCACCGACGCGAGCGGGAACGCCCACGTCCACCAGGCGGGCCCCTGCGCGGGGGCGGCCAGCCCGGCGTCGACCGGCATGGTCAGCGTGGTGGAGCCCAGGCCGATCTTGTGCACGCTCGGCTGCGCCGGGAGCGCGTAGGCCATGTCGGTCGTGGTGATCGCCAGGCGCAGCACGTGACCGGCCTCGACGCGGCGGTCGATCGCCGGGAGGGCGATCTTGACCGGCGTGCCCGCCGGGGTCGCGGTGACGCGCAGCGGCGCGGCCAGGCCGCCGGGCAGCACCGCGAGCTGGCCGGAGGCGGCGTCGTAGAGCTTGGCGAAGAGGGTGACCTCGCCCTCGCCGTACACCTTGATCTCGGCGGTCGGCGAACCGGTCACGGTGAGCGCGGTGTCGAGCGGGCGGGTCTGGAAGAGGGCGACCTGGCCGGGCAGGTCGAGCGAGGCGCCCGCCGAGCCGCCGCCGCCCGCGCCGCCGCCGAGCAGGCCGCTCAGGCCGGGCACCGACGAGATCGCGGCCGGGCTGCCGCCGGGCGGGGTGGCCACCTCCTGGTCGGGGCCGAGCAGGTCGAGCGCGGTCGTCACGGTGCCGCCGAGCCCGGCGTAGGCGGGGCCCTCGGCGTGCAGCAGGACGTTCTGCCGGGTTCCGGGGTCGCGGCCGCCGTCGCGGGAGACGGTGAACGCCTGGCCGGTGGCCGCGCCGTCCTTCTTCAGGTGGGCGTCGAACCAGTTGAGGGTCTGGGCGAAGACGAAGTCGTTCTCGGCGTCGCCGCCGTCGTGGCCTCCGGCGATCCAGACGACCTCGACCGGGGCGCCGGTGGCGGCGATGGCCTTGGCGTTGAGGTCGGCGTGGCCGAGCGGGAACAACGAGTCGCGCTGCCCCTGGATGATCAGCGACGGGACCTTGATCCTGCCCTGGACCGAGACGGGGCTCGACCTGCGCAGCAGGTCGATCGCCTCGGGCGTGGCCTTCCCGGTGGCCGCGATCTGCTGGTAGACGGTGCAGATCGCGGGCAGGAACCGCCCGCACTGCGCCTGGTCGGGGGTGACCTCGGCCGGGGCGGGCTGCCCGGCCGAGCCGGTCAGCAGCCGGGCCAGCCCGTCGGCCTGCGAGGCGGGGTTGAGCCCCGACCCGCCGGCGCTGAAGAAGATCCCGGCCCACATCTTCTTGAACACGCCCGCGGCCGGACCGGCCCCCGATGACTCGGGGAACAGGGCGTCGGCCAGGTCGTACCAGGTGATCGAGGGCGCGATGGCGTCGACGCGGGGATCGTGGGCGGCGGTCATCAGCGCGATCGCGCCGCCGTAGGAACCGCCCGCCATGCCGACCCGCGGGTCACCGGCGGCGTCGAGCAGCACCTCGGGCTTCTTCGCCAGCCAGTCGATGAGCTGCCGGACGTCCTTGACCTCGTAGTCGGGCGAGTTGAGCGCGATCTCGCCGGTCGAGCGCCCGAACCCGCGCGCCGACCAGGTGAGCACCGCGTACCCCTGCTCGGCCAGCTGCCCGGCCTGGTCGCGGACACTGTCCTTGCTTCCGCCGAACCCGTGCCCGAGCAGCACCGCCGGCGCCCTGCCCCCGCCCTCGGGCGGGAAGTAGGCGGCGTCGATCAGCACCTTTTGGTCGTCGGCCGGGCCGTCGACGACGGGGATGACCACGTCCTGGCCCTGGGGCGGCCCGTCGGAGGGCCAGGCGATCCAGATGATCCCGGCGATGGCCACGAGCACGGCGGCGAGCACGGCGAGGCCGCGCCGGCCCCCGCGAAACGTCATATCGCGAGACTATCGGCGCTCGCTGAGAGTCCGCTGAGGACCCGGTACGTGCCGGGCGCCGCCTGCCAGCCCTTTTCGGTCCAGCTCTCGACCGCGCGCCTCGGGATCTCGACGGTGACCGAAACCGTCTGGCCCGCGTCGGCCTCGCACGTCGTGAAGGCGGCCAGCCAGCGGGCCGGGCGGTCGCCCGGGTCGTCGGGGGCCAGGTAGACCTGCACGACCTCGCGTCCGGGCCGGTCGCCGGTGTTGGTGAGGGTGACGGTCACGGTCAGGCCGTCGACGGCGATCTGGTCGTACGACCACGTCGTGTAGCCCAGGCCGTGGCCGAACGGGAAGGCGGGGGCGGTGTCGTGGCGGTCCCAGGCGCGGTAGCCGATGAAGCGGCCCTCGTCGTAGGCGAGCACTCCGCCGACGGGTGTGACGTCGGTCACGGGGCAGTCGGCGAGGGCGGCGGGCCAGGTGGTCGGCAGGCGGCCGCCCGGTTCGGCGGCGCCGGTCAGCACGTCGGCCAGGGCGTGGCCGCCCTCCTGGCCGGGGAACCACGTCAGCAGGATCGCGGCGACCTCCTCCCGCCACGGCATCTCGACCGGCGACCCGGCGTTGACCACGACGACGGTGCGCGGGTTGGCGGCGGCGACCCTGGCGACGAGTTCGTCCTGGCGGCCGGGGAGCCGCAGCGACGTGCGGTCGAAGCCCTCGCTCTCGACCTCCTTGGAGGTGCCGACCACGACGACGGCCACGTCGGCCTCGCGGGCCGCCGCGACGGCCTCGGAGATCATCCGGCCGGTGGTGGGCCTCGGCGGGCGGTGGCAGAGGGAGAAGCCGACGTAGGGCTGGTGGGCCGGGGCGGGCGTGACGGTGTGGACCAGGCTGACGACGACCGGTCCGGGCAGGTCGGCGAGCACCTGGTGCTGCGGCGGGAGGAAGAAGACGTTCATGGGGTCGGCGCCGTCCGGGCGGACCACGCCGTCGAACAACGTCTGGCCGTCGGCCTCCAGGGTGAAGCGGCCGGCGCCCTCGACGGCCAGGGTGTTCCAGCCGGGGGCCGCGTCCAGGACGCCGCTGATCTCGACGGTGCGCAGCTCCTCGTAGGGGACGGGCACGTCGCCGAGCCAGACGAGCGCGCCGTCGCGGAGGGGGAACTCGCCGAGCACGCGCCCGGCGGCGTCGCGCGCGGTGGCGGTGGCCGCCATCACGGCGGGGGCGATGCGGTCGCTCGCGTCGGCGCCCCGGCTGTAGGCGACGTCGACCCCGGCGGCGGTGAGGCCGTCGAGCGGCGAGACGGCGTGCTCGGGGAAGACCAGGGCGCTCCCGCCGCCCAGGATCCGGGGGTCGGCGGCCAGGCCGCCGATCAGCGCGACCTTCGCCGAGGGCGCGAGCGGCAGCACCCCGTCGTTGACGAGCAGCGTGGCCGACCGCGCCGCGACCTCGCGGGCGAGCGCCACCCCGTCGGGCGACGCGCGCTCCGACAGGTCGACGCGGTCGTGCAGCTCCCGGAGCCTGGCCACCTTCCGGTCGAGCAGCTCCTCCGGTACGAGCCCCTCCAGCACCCCCCTGACCAGCGGCTCCCCGTAGACGCTGGCCGGTCCCGGCATGGCCAGGTCGAGCCCGCCCAGCGCGCACCCGACGGCGTCGCGGGCGGCCGTCCAGTCGGAGATCACGACCCCGTCGAAGCCCCACTCGCCGCGCAGCACGCCCTCGATCAGCTCGGTGTGCTCGCACATCGGCACCCCGTTCACGCGGTTGTAGGCCGCCATCACCCCCCACGGCCGCGCCGTGCGCACGACGTGCTCGAAGGGGGCCAGGTAGAGCTCGCGGAGGGTGCGCTCGTCGACCCGGACGTCCACGCTCATCCGGTCGGTCTCCGAGTCGTTGGCCACGAAGTGCTTCACCGTCACGCCGACCCCGCCCGACTGCACCCCGGCCACGTACGCCGCCCCGATCTCCCCGGTCAGCAGCGGGTCCTCAGAGAAGCACTCGAAGTGGCGGCCGCCCACGGGGGTGCGGTGCAGGTTGACCGTCGGCGCGAGCAGCACGTGCACGCCCTTGCGGCGGCACTCGGCGGCCAGCAGTTCGCCCACGCGGCGGGCGAGCGAGACGTCCCAGGTGGCGGCGAGGGCGGTCGGCGAGGGCAGCGCGACGGCCGGGTCGCCGGCCATCCAGCGGGCGCCGCGCACCCCGATCGGGCCGTCCGAGGTCACCAGCGACGGCAGGCCGATCTCGGGCGCGGCGGGGAGCGTCCACATGTCCTGCCCGCCGAGAAGGGCGGCTTTGCGATCGAGGTCCATTGAGCTACCTCATCTCTTGATTGCGCCGTGAGTAAAGGGAACGGCATCATTTCGCGCGTGGTGACTGGAACGATGCTCACGCGGGTGCCCCGCCAGGTCGTGGCCTGGGGCCTGCCCCTCTGGTCGCGTGGCCTGCCCGGCCGCCCGACGCCCCCCGACCTCTTCCGGGTGCTCTACACGGCCTGGATCGTGGCGTTCTGCCTCAAAGTGCTCGGCGCGTCCTGGGACGTGTCGTGGCATTTCCGCTGGTTGCGCGACGATCTCGCGCCGCCCCATCTGATCAACACGGTCGGCACGATGATCGTGGTCGGCCTGACGATCGTGCACTGGTACACCGGCTACGGCGTCGACAAGGCGGCCCAGCGGCTGATCCTGTGGGGGACCGGCACCTTCCTGGTGGCCGTCCCGCTCGACCTGATCAACCACCGGATCAACGGCCTCGACGTCACCGCGTGGAGCCCGTCGCACGCGTTGTTGTTCATCGGCACCGCGTTCATGATCGCCGGAGTGATCCGGGGCTGGTACGTCGGCGCGGCCCCGGGCCGGCGGCGGACCGTCGTGCTGGCGGCGTTCTTCGGCTTCTTCCTGGAGAACGCGATCTTCCCGAGCGAGCACCAGGAGTACGGCGTGCTGGGCCTCGCCGCCTGGTTGCGCGGTGAGCCCGAGGCCGACACGGAACTGCTGAACTTCGCCGCCGCCCAGCTCGAGCGGCCGGTCGACACGATCGCGGTGCAGAACTTCGCGCTGCCGGTGCCCGACCAGGTCTACTCGCTCTGGGCGGTGATCGTCGGGATGGCGATCCTGGTGGCGGCGCGGCTGGCGACCCGCCACCGGTTCACCGCCACCTTCATCGCGGCCGGATACCTGGCCTTCCGGATGGTGATCTGGCCGCTGCTCGTCGGCGTCGGCTTCCCGGGTTCGGCGATCCCGTTCTTCCTGCTCCTCGGGGCGATCTGCGTCGACCTGGCGTTCCTGGTGCCCGTGCTCTACGCGCGGGTGGCCGTGGGGGCGCTGCTCGTCACCGGGGGCGTGTTCGGCGGGCTCTGGCTCCAGGACGCCTACCTGGTCGCGCCGCCGTACGCCCCCTGGGCGTGGCCCTACGCGATCGGCGGGCTCGCGGTGGCGTGGCTCGTCGTCGAGCTCGTGGGCCGGCGGATCAGCCGCCCGTCCGCGTGATGACGACGGCCACGCCGTAGGCGAGGCCCAGCACGGTCAGCTCGACCGCCGCCCAGGCCGCGAACGCGGTCGGGCGGCGGGCGACCACCCCGGGCAGCAGCCGGAACCGGATGTTGGCGCCCAGCAGGGCGATCACCCCGGCCAGCAGGCCCTTCACGAGCACCAGCACGCCGTAGTCGGTCGTCACCAGCGAGGCGGGGAACGGCACGGCGGGGGAGAGCAGCAGCTCCACGATCCCGCTGAACAGGCCCGACGCGGCGACCACGAGCAGCGCCCAGGTGGCCAGCCGTGAGAACCGCGGCAGCGTGCGGCCGAGCAGTTCGCGGTCGGCGGCCAGCAGCAGCGCCACCGCCAGCAGCCCGCCGGTCCACAGGGCCGCGCCGATGACGTGCAGCTCCATCGCGACCATGCTCAGGTCGTGCCAGTACCAGTTCGTGGCGTGCCCGGTCACCGGCAGCGGCAGCAGCCCGAACACGGCCGCGCCGACCCGCAGCTCGGCGGGCACCTTCTCGCCGAACCTGACGGCGAACATGCCGATGGCCGCGCTCAGCGTGGCCGCCGCCGCGCTCACCACGAGCCCCTGCCCCGAGCCGATCGCGTCGACGAACAGCGGGACGTCGGGGAACCGGTCGGGCATCACCTCGGCGGCGCTCAGCAACGTCGAGACGAGCGCCGCGAACGCCCACACGACGGCCGAGTAGACCGCCCACCGCCGCGCCCGCGAGGCCGCCGGTTCGGTGGCCTCGGGATGGTCGAACCCGAGCAGCTTCGGCAAGAGGCTGAGACCGACGGTGACGAGCGCGGCGACATCCAGGACCAATCGGGCCACCGGCAGCCCGAACTCGACCCAGGGGCCCGCTGTGGGCAGCCCGAAGGGCGGTTCGGGGAGGGTGGCCCACGTGGCCACCACGACGGCGGTCAGTCCGGCGCCGATCAGCCCCGCCAGGGGGAGGGCGCGCAGCCGCCGGTCGACGGCGGCGGGACGGGAGGCGAGCAGGGTCATGCGAGGGTCCGGTCGTGGGCGGGGGGCGTCGAGCCGGCGCGGCGCGGGCGCGACTCGTGGCGGTGCAGCACCCAGGTCGACAGGGCCAGCAGCAGCAGGGCGAAGACCAGCAGGCCCCAGACCCAGCCGCCGCCCGAGGCGGCCGGGATCGGGGCGGCCACCGCGCCGGGCGCGGGCGCCAGCGTCGCCGCGGCCCCCGTCGGGGTGCCGGCTCCATTCGGGGTGTACGTGAACCGGATCGTCCCGGTCACCGGGTGGCCGTCGTTGGAGACGATCTGCCAGCCGATGACGTACACGCCCCCGGAGGGAAGGGGTTTCACCGTCGCGGTCACGACCTCGTCGCGGACCGTCAGGCCGGCCTCGTAACGCCCGCCGTCGGGGCCCGTCAGCGCGAGTTTGGCGAAGTCGGGGCGGACCGGCTGGTCGAAGGTCAGCGTGACCCGGTCGAGCCGGGAGACGGTCGCGCCGTCGGCGGGGTCGCTGCCCTTCAGGACGTTGTGGGCCGACGCCGGGAGCGGCAGCAGCAGGGCCGCCAGGAGCACCAGCGGGACGGTGAGAAATCGCACGATTGGCAGGGTAAGCCCGGGCCGCGTGAGCGTCACCTTTCTCACGCGGCCCGGACGCCTCGGCGGGCAGAGTCGTTCCGCCCCGATGACCGTGAACCTAAGCCGCGTGATCAGGTGAGTCAATGTCTTCTTTTAAGAAAGTTTACTGATAGTACTGCTTTAAGCCGCTCTTAAGCCGCGCTTATCCGGGATAGGTGAACAGGTGGCCGCACATGCCGTCACGCGGCTCGCCCGACGCCTCCTGGATGCGGGCCTCGCGCAGGTAGTCGTAGTCGCCCCGGCGCAGCGACGCCAGCTGCTTCTCGGTGTCCTCGACGGCCTTGAGCGGGCCCTCGCGCCACAGGTCCTCGAAGTCGTCGAGCCGGTCGCCGACGATCCGCACGGCGTGCTCCAGGAACTTCTCGAAGCCGGGCCGGCCCGCCTCCTTGAGCTGCCGGAAACCCTCTAAAGCCAGATCGCGCCGCCAGCGGGGAGCCATGCCGGCGGCCCGGTTGTAGTCGCCGCTCAGCACCGCGTTGGGGAAGGTGAACACCGCGTCGCCCGCCTCGGGCAGCCCGCTGTTCTGCATCACCACCACGATCTTCAACCCGCCGTCGTTCACCAGCCGGTGCACGGTGCCCGGCGTGAACCACACCACCGCCCCCGGCACGAGCGGGGTCTCGTGGTAGCCCTCCCAGGTCAGGGTCTGCACCGACCCGCTGCCCGCCACCACGACGTAGGCCTCGGCGCACAACGTGTGCAGGTGGGGGGAGCCCCCGCACCTGCCGTCGGCCCCGGGCCAGTCGTAGACACTCAGGGCGGTGACGCCTATGCCGAACATGCGTGCTCCTTAACGTACGCGACCAGCCGGGACCGGTCCCAGGCCCCCGAGCAGACGACGACGCGGTAGCCAAGCCGCATGCTCTCTCCAGGCGGCAGGTTAACAATCTCGTCGAACGCGATCGAGGGGTTGACCGCCGCGAACGGCGTCGTCCGCACGAACCACGTCACCGGGACGGGGGACTGGAAGAGCAGCGTCGACGACCGGTCGACGCCGTCGTGGCGGCCGGCGTAGGCCAGCCACCGGGAGGTGCGGCCCATCATCTCCGGGCCCTCACCCGTCTCGGCGAGCACCTCACCGTGCTCGAAGGAGCGCGGGCCGCGCCAGAACAGGCCGCAGTAGCCCGCCATCGGGCGGCCGTTGGTGCTCGGGCTGCCGAACACCAGATCGGCCCCCCGGACGTTGCGGAGCGTCGTGGCGAACTCCAGCGCCCACGAGTCGTCCTCGACGTCGGTCACCCGGAACTCGCGCAGCTCGTCGATCCAGTGCTCGCCGTCCCGGGTGTGCCAGCTGAGCCGCTGGACGCCCGGGCGCTCGAAGCCGTCGTGCCGGATCGTGCCGGTGTTGGGCAGGTCGACGTAGCCCGCCCTCTCGCGGACGTAGGTGCCGCCGCCCCAGAAGTTCTGCCCCGACAGGTCGGAGACCGTCATGGCCAGGCCCTTGTGCCACCGGTGGTCGTGCGGGCGGAAGGCGCTTACCAGATCGCCGTCGAGCGTCCTGATCGGGTGGAAGTAGGGCTTGGGCGACTCGAAGACGTCGGAGGCGCGGTCGTCGTAGACGTAGCGCAGGATCTCCACGCCGCGTTCGTCGTAGATCAGCTCGTCCATGCACCGCCGTCCAGCCGGTGGTAGAAGGGGTCGTCGGGGGTCAGTTCGGCGCGGGTCACCGGGCGCCGGCGGTGGGCCGAGGCGTAGATGCCGGTCGCCAGCTCCAGGGCCTGGCGGCCCTGGCGGGCGCTCATGGGCGGGCGCTCGTCCTTCTGGTAGGCGTCGAGCAGCGCGCTCAGCTGGGCCGCGTGGGAGCTGGGGCGGTCGTCGGGCGGACTCCACAGGTCGGTCGTGGCGGTCCAGTTCTCGTTGCGGTAGCCGTACAGGTGACGGAGTTCCACGGTCGCGCCGGTGAAGTCGAAGCGCAGGTAGCTCTCCTCGCGCCGCGACAGCAGGCTGGTCACGACGGAGGCCAGCGCGCCGGTGGTGAAACGGACCGTGGCCATGGCGACGTCCTCGTACTCGACGTCGCGGTCGAGGGTCGCGGTCGTCGCGCTCACCTCGGCCCAGTCGCCCAGGATCGAGAGCATCACGTCGATCTGATGGATCGCGTGGCCGACCGTCGGGCCGCCGCCCTCGGTCCGGAACCGGCCCCGCCACGGGACCGTGAAGTAGTCGTGGTCGCGGAACCAGGTCGTCACGCACTGGGCGACCAGCGGGCGGCCCAGCAGGGGCGCGATCTCCTTCAGGTGGAGGGCGCCGGAGCCGAAGCGGTGCTGCGAGACCACGGAGGCGTAGCCGGGCCCCTCGGCGGCGGTGATGGCGTCCCACTCCGCAAGTGAACGACATGCGGGCTTCTCGATCCACACCCAAGCGCCCGATTTGAGACACTCGATCGCCTGGACGGCGTGCATCCCGGGCGGCGTGCACAGGTGCACCAGGTCGGGACGGGCCCGCTGGAGCAGCTCCGACACCGACGAATAGGCGTGCGGCACGCCGTGCTCGCGGGCGAACCGCCAGGCCCGGCCCAGGTCCACGTCGGCGACCGCGACCACCTCGGCGCGATGGGCCTCCGCCCGCAGCGCCGGAAGATGGCATGCGCCGGCGATCCCGCCGGTCCCGACGACGGCGACCCGGATCATCCGGCCATCCCTTCCAGTTGTGACCCGCGCGGGCGCCCACGCTCCCAGGGGCGCCCGCGCGGGCGTCTCACCTCACGACGAGCGTCGTGAGCGATCAGGACCGGGGTTCCGTCCGGACGACGTCGAGACGTTCGGAAACCCGGTTACCGAAAGTTTCAAAAGATTACCGAGACTTTTCGTTGCGGGTAACGTAAAGGCTGCACACGGCGCTCGTCAACGCCGTGAGTCGGAAAAGAGTCAGAGAACCCATCCGACGAGCCAGGCGGCGAAGACGAGTCCGGTCGCCGCGGGCAGGATGAGCACGCCCGGCGCGCGCTCCCGGAAGGCCGCCACGACCGACAGGCCCGCCGACACGACCGCCAGGGGGCTCGTCCAGAAGATGATCGGCGGGATGCCGACGGCGAAGGACACCTCGTCGTCCACCGTCAGCACGCTCCAGGCCGCCACCGCGCAGAAGAGCACGCCGGCGATCCCGGCCAGCAGGGTCAGCAGCCCGTCGCGCCGCACCGTGAGCCCGCCGCCGACGACCTGGAGGAGCGACAGCAGCGCGAAGGCGCCGAGCGGCGCCAGCACCCACGGCGCCCCCACGGCCGTGTAGGCGGCCCCGGTGAAGTGCACCGAGCCCGGGTCGATCATCGCCCGGGGGGCGACGGCGGCGTCGCAGGGCGCCGGCGCGGCCGGGTCGGCCAGGAACGCGGTGATCGTCCGGCGGCCGCAGTCGCTGCTGAGGAACACCCCGTGGCCGACGCCGGCGAACTCCTGGAACCGCGCGCCCGGCAGGTTCTCGGTCGCCTGGGCCGCCGCCGCAGAGGGGGTGATGGGGTCGTCCTGGCCGGCCAGGATCAGGACCGGCGCCTGGGTGATCGCGCCCTCCTCGCCCGAGGGGGGCAGCCGCCACTCCGCGCACACCGTCGCGTCGTTGTCGGCGGTGAACAGGCGGCGGTCGGCGAAGGTGTTGGCGGGCGTCTCGTCCTGGCACTGCACGGCGTAGTAGAGGCCCCACTCGTGGCTGGTCAGCGCGCCGCCCGCGGCGTCGACGAGCGGCTGCAGCAGGTCGGTGTGGCCGCCGGCCAGGCCCTCGACCAGCGCCGGCAGGATCGGCACCGCCTCGGGGTCGGCGAACGACTCCGCCAGCAGGGTGGCGACGTCGTCGCCGGTGAGCCGGACCATGACGCGGCGGCGGGTGAGCGGGTCGCGGGTGGCGAGGGTGACCGGATTGGCGTTGATGTTCCGCACCGCCACGTCGAACCGGGCGGTCACGCCTAGGCGGTCGAGGGTGCTCCGCAGGGCGCCCATCGCCTGGTCGTACCAGGGGAGGCGCTCGGGCAGGTAGGAGTCGAGCACCAGCGACCTGGCGCCGTCGGGGTCCATCGCGGCGGCCAGCAGCATCGCGCGGGTGGAGTAGCTGACGCCGAACAGGGTCCACTTGTCGTAGCCGAGCGAGCGGCGCAGCTCGACCACGTCGGCGGCGATCTCCTGGGTGCGGTAGCCCCGCAGGTCCACCGTCAGCCGCGCCTTGCACGTGCGGGCCGCCAGGCCCATCGCCCCGTTGGGGGCGGGCGCGGGCGTGGCCGTGATCGGCATCGTGACCGGCGGGGGGCTGGGGCTCGCCGCGACGGCGGCGGGGGGCGCGAGGTCCTTCAGGACGCCGTCGACGATCTCAGGGCATTCCAGGCGCGGCTCGGACCATCGCCCGCCGCGCTGCTCGATGACCACGACGTCGCGGTCGGGCGCGATCGAGGTGATCAGCTCGGTCAGCGGGATCGACGCCGAACCCGGGCCGCCGCTCATGAAGACGACCGGCTCGCCGACCGGATTCGCCGCCTTGCGGATCGCGTAGCCGACCTTGATCGTGTCGCTCTGGTAGGCGTCGCGCCGCTCGGGGACCAGCAGATAGCCGCACGTGGTGCCCGCGGGCACGGCGACGGGACAGGGTCGCTCCTCCATGTCCGCCCGCGCCCGTGCGGACGCGGGCGCTGAAAGTCCCATGAGCGTGACGGAAGCCGCGATCAGGCTCACCGCCGTCTTCCATCCGGGCACCCGTCAACCTCACTGCCAAATCCGCACTTGATGGGGGATCGCACGCGATTTCACGTGATCTCCGCCCGGACCACGGCAGAACCCTAGCGGCAAGGGCCGAGTAACAGCTCCACAACGGCCGTTGATCCCGTGGAAAACGCGATGTAACCTCCCTGCCATCAAGGGAAACTATCGGAATTTCATCGAAAGTTTCTTGGAGTCCATTCCCGGGACGGAAGGAACCACCGATATGTCGCTGACACGACGCGCAGTGGTGACGGCGGCTGCCGCCGCGCTGTTACTCGCAGGCTGCGGATCCGGAGCCGAGGAAACGCCCGCGCCCGGCGGGGGGCAGGCGGCGCAGGAGAAGGTCGTCATCGACTGGTGGCACATTCAGAACATCGAGCCCATGCTGCCGGTTTGGGACGCGATGGCCAAGGAGTACATGGCCGCCCACCCGAACGTGACGATCAACATCAACCCGCTGGAGAACGAGGCCTTCAAGGCCAAGATGACCACGGTGGCGCAGTCGGGTGAAGGCCCCGACATCTACCAGACGTGGGGCGGCGGCGTGCTCCAGCAGCAGGCCGACGGCGGCATCGCCAAGGACATCACCGCCGACATCGCCGACTGGTCGGGCACCTTCAACCCGGCCGCCCTGGCGGCGTACCAGCTGGGCGGCAAGACCTACGGCGTCCCGTACGACATCGGCATGGTCGGCTTCTGGTACAACAAGGACCTCTTCAAGAAGGCCGGGATCGAGCAGCCGCCCGCGACCTGGACCGAGTTCCTCGACGCGGTCAACAAGCTGAAGGCCGCCAACATCACCCCGATCGCCCTGGCGGGCAAGGCCAAGTGGCCGGGCCACTACTACTGGACCTACCTCGCGATGCGGATCGCCGGTCTGCCCGCGCTCCAGGAGGCGGCGACCGCCAAGTCGTTCGAGAACCCCGACTTCATCGCCGCGGGTCAGAAGCTCAAGGAACTGGCCGACCTCAAGCCGTTCCAGAACGGCTTCCTGGGCGCCCCCTACGACACCCCCGACGGCCAGGCCGCCGCGATGGGCGGCGGCAAGGCCGCCATGGAGCTGATGGGCCAGTGGGCCCCGACCGTCCAGAAGGACACCGCCGGCGACCTCGGCGAGGCGCTCGGCTTCTTCCCCTTCCCCTCGGTCGAGGGCGGCAAGGGCGCGGCGACCGAGGCGCTCGGCGGCGGCGGCGGCTTCGCCGTCGGCGTGGACGCGCCGAAGGAGGCCACCGACTTCCTGAAGTTCATCCTGTCGGCCGACAACGCCCGCAAGGAGATCGCCACCGGCGCCCTGCTGCCCGTTGTCAAGGGCACCGAGGACGCCGTCACCGACCCCCGCGGCAAGATGGTCGTCGACGTGCTGGCCAAGGCGACCGGCTTCCAGCTCTACCTCGACCAGGCCTACCCGCCGGCCGTCGGCGCGCAGGTCAACGACAGCGTGGCCGAGCTGATCGCCGGGACCAAGTCGCCGGAAGAAGTGGTCAAGGCCATCACCGAGACCGCGCAGTCGGAGTAGTCGCGGCGTGAAGACGACGAAAGGACCGGAGAGCGCCGTCACGGCCTCTCCGGTCCCGCGACGCTTGGTCCCCCCGCCCCAGCCCCGCCCGAGCAAGAACCGGGGCAAGGCGCGGAAGCGGATCACCATCATCCTGTTCCTTCTCCCCGGCGTCATCCTGTTCTCGCTGCTGGTGCTGGCGCCGATCCTGCTGGCGATGTACTCCAGCGTGTTCAAGTGGAACGGCTTCGGCCTGCTGCCGACGAACTTCGTCGGGCTGGACAACTTCACCCGGCTGCTGGACAACGAGATCTTCCTCGGCGACCTGCGGCGCGGCGCGCTCCTGATCGTGTTGTCGCTGGTGGTGCAGCTGCCGCTGGCCCTGGCCATCGCGCTGCTGCTGAACCAGAAGATGCGCCTGCGGGCCCTCTACCGGCTGCTGTTCTTCGCGCCGTACGTGCTCAGCGAGGTCATCGCGGCCGTGCTGTTCAGCATGCTGCTCTCGCCGGAGCGCGGGCTGGCCAACGAGGTGCTCGGCTTCCTGGGACTCGGGTCGTCGAGCTTCCTGTCCGAGCCCGAGACGGTCATGTTCTCGCTGTTCATCGTCATCACGTGGAAGTACTTCGGGTTCTACGTGATCCTCTACCTGGCCGGCCGGCAGAGCATCCCCAAGGAGCTCACCGAGGCGGCCCAGATCGACGGCTGCGGCCCCTGGCACGTGTTCCGCTACGTGACGCTGCCGCTGCTCGGCCCGACGATCCGGATCACGATCTTCCTGTCCGTGATCGGCACCATCCAGCTCTTCGACCTGGTGTACGTGCTGACAGGGGGCGGCCCCGTGCACGCGTCGGAGACGCTCGGCGTGACGATGTACGACATCGGCTTCAACCGCTTCCAGGTCGGTTACGCAAGCGCGATCAGCGTGGTGATGTTCCTGCTCAGCCTGGTCTTCGCCATCGGCTACCAGCGGTTCGTGCTCAAGCGCGACCTCGACGGGGCCACCACGACCATGGGAGGTGGCCGCAGATGAGCGTCCACGCGCGGGAACGCCGGAGCACGCCGGCCAGGATCGTCCGGCCGATCGCCCTGCACACGATCGTCATCGTCATCGGCGTGTTCATCATGGTGCCGATCGTGTACGGCATCCTGGGCGGCTTCAAGGACAACCCGCAGCTGGCCAACAACCCGATCGGCCTGCCGGCACCGTGGGTACCTGAGAACTACACGAACGTGCTGGCCTCGTCGGACTTCTGGCGGCAGGTCTTCAACAGCTCCCTGATCGCGCTCAGCACGGCGCTGGTCACGGTCGCGGTCTCGGCGCTGGCGGCGTTCGTGTTCGCGCGGTTCGCCTTCCGGGGGCGGGAGCTGCTGTTCACCATCTTCGCGGCCGGGCTGATGTTCCCGTTCGCGGTGGCGATCCTGCCGCTGTTCATCATCCTTCGGTTCTTCGGCCTGCTGAACAACCCGCTCGGGGTGATCCTGCCCCAGGCCGCCTTCGGCCTGGCGCTGACGATCATCATCCTGCGGTCGTTCTTCCGGTCGATCCCGCACGAGGTGGAGGAGGCCGCCATCCTCGACGGCTGCTCGCCGTTCGGGTTCTTCTGGCGGATCCTGCTGCCGATGGCCCGCCCCGCGCTGGCCACGGTGTCGGTGCTGGCCGTCGTCAACAGCTGGAACAACTTCTTCCTGCCGCTGGTGGTCTTCAACGACAAGGTGTGGTGGACGCTCCCCGTGGGCGTGCAGCAGTTCAGCGGCCAGTATTCGGCCGACACCGCCAAGATCCTCGCGTACGTGGTCCTGGCGATGATCCCCGCGCTGGCCTTCTACGCGGTCGCCGAGCGGCAGCTCATCGGCGGCCTCACTGCGGGGGCGACGAAAGGGTGATCGGCGTCGTGCTCTCGCGGACCACCAGATCGGTGGCCAGCTCGACCCGGCGGGCCTCGGGGTGTTCCCCGCGGCCCATCGCCAGCACCATCCGGGTGGCCAGCGCGGCCATGTCCTGGAGCGGCTGGCGGACCGTGGTGAGCGGCGGCCAGGCCGACTGGGCCAGCGGCAGGTCGTCGAAGCCGACCACGCTGAGGTCCTCGGGCACGCGCAGCCCGCGCTGCCGGGCCGCCTCGAACACCCCGAACGCCTGCATGTCGCTGCCGGCGAAGATGGCCGTCGGACGGTCGGGCAGCGACAGCAGGGCATGACCGTGGTCGTGGCCGGCGTCGGCGAGGAAGCTGCCGTAGCGGATCAGGCCCGGCTCGACGGGCACCCCGGCGGTCTCCAGGGCGGCGCGGTAGCCGTCTATGCGGGCCCGGCTGCACAACATGTCGGCCGGGCCGCCGATCATCCCGATCCGGCGGTGGCCGAGCTCCAGCAGATGGCGGGTGGCGGCCAGGCCGCCGTGCCAGTTGGTGGCGCCGACGGAGGCGACGCCACCGGCCGGCTCGCCCTCGGGGTCGACCACCACGAAGGGCATCGAGCGGGCCGCCAGCTGGTTCTGCAGACCGGCCGACAGCCGCGAGGCGACGACGACGACGCCGTCGGTGCGGCGGGCGGCGATGCGCTCCAGCCAGTCGCGGCCCGGCCCGGCGTGGGTGTGCAGGACCGAGATGACCACGCTGGCCTCGGCCTCGCGGGCGGCCGTCTCGGCGCCCCGCACGATCTCCATGGCCCAGGGGCTCTCGATCTCGGCGAACACGAGGTCGATCAGCCCCACGGGGCCGTCGCCGGGGCTGACCCGGCGCTGGTAGCCGTGTTTGTGCAGCAGTCGTTCCACCCGCTGCCGGGTCTCCGGCGCGACTTCTGGGCGGCCGTTGATGACCTTGGACACCGTGGGGACCGACACACCCGCCTCTTGGGCGATTACGGCGATCGTCACCCGCCTTTTCGCTGGCATGGCCGGAAGTGTATCCGAAAGGTTTCGGGTACGCGTACCAGGGGTGTCATTCCCGGTGGTAGCGCTCCCAGCACTTTGTTGACGGTCCGCGAGCTGGATATCTATGCTGCGGCTTGCGAAATATTCGGTAACAGTCCGAAACTTTCAAGGGGAAGCGATGCCCGACCTGCGCGTGTCCGGATCTCACCTCGTCGACCCGTCCGGGCGTCCGGTGCGCCTTCGTGGCGTCGGGCTCGGCGGCTGGCTCAACATGGAGAACTTCATCACCGGCTACTCGGCCAACGAGTCGTCCATGCGGTCGGCCGTCCGGGAGGTCCTCGGTGAGGAGCGTTCGGAGCTGTTCTTCGACCGCCTGCTGACCTCGTTCTTCGGCCCCGAGGACGCCGACCTCTTACGGGACCTGGGCATGAACTGCGTCCGGATCCCGGTCAACTACCACCACTTCGAGTCGGACGACCGGCCGTTCGAGATCATCGAACACGGCTTCCGCCACCTCGACCGGGTCATCGGCCTGCTGGGCGAACGCGGCATCTACAGCGTC
This sequence comes from Herbidospora sakaeratensis, assembly GCF_001570525.1. Classification (GTDB taxonomy): domain Bacteria; phylum Actinomycetota; class Actinomycetes; order Streptosporangiales; family Streptosporangiaceae; genus Herbidospora; species Herbidospora sakaeratensis. The sequence continues at coordinate 512,963 of NZ_BBXC01000008.1, read as the reverse complement.
ATCGACCTGCACGCCCTGCCGGGCAGCCAGAACCAGCACTGGCACTCCGACAACCCCACCCACATCGCCAACTTCTGGAACTACCGCCAGTTCCAGGACCGCGCGGTGCACCTGTGGGAGGCCATGGCCGACCGCTACAAGGACAACCCGTGGGTGGCCGGCTACAACCCCATCAACGAGCCCGGCGACGTGCACGGGCGGGTCGTCGGCCCCTACTACGACCGCCTGGTCAAGGCGATCCGCGCGGTCGACCCCGGCCACGTGCTGTTCCTCGACGGCAACACCTACTCGACCGACTTCTCGATCTTCCGCGAGGTGTACGAGAACACGGTCTTCGTCTGCCACGACTACGCCCTGGCCGGGTTCGCGCACGGCGGCCCCTACCCCGGCGAGACACGCGGCGAATGGGTCGACCGCTCGACCCTGGAGGCCACCTTCGAGAAGCGCACGGTGTTCCAGCGCGAGACCGGCACCCCGATCTGGGTGGGCGAGTTCGGCCCCGTCTACACCGGAAACGCCGACGTCGACGCGCAGCGCTACCAGATCCTGCGCGACCAGCTGGAGATCTTCGACGCGCATTCGGCGGGGTGGTCGCTGTGGACGTACAAGGACGTCGGTCTCCAGGGACTCGTGACGGCCGGTGAACCTTACATCGGCGTCTTCGGCGATTTCATCGCCAAGAAGGGCCGTCTCGGGGCCGACCGGTGGGGTTCGACCATGGAGGAGAGCACGGCGGAACTGACGCCGCTGCACCAGCTCATGGAGACCGAGTTCCCCTCCTGGGACCCCTACCCCTGGGGCGCCCGCTACCAGATCGACGACCTCATCCGGCACATCCTCATCGCCCAGGCGCTCGTCCCCGAGTACGCGGAGGTGTTCCGCGGCCGCTCCGACGACGAACTGCTGGCCCTGGCCGACTCCTTCGCCCTGGCCTCGTGCGCCCGGCGCCGGCCCCTGCTCGACCTGCTCCACGAGAACCTGCACTAGGAGACCCCCTTGCTCATTGAGGCAGATTCCAGGGCGCGACCCACGGCCGGCCTTCGGCCGACCATGGGTCGCTCCTTCCGTGCCGTGACGGCCTCGCTGCTCGTCCTGTTATGCCTGGCCGTCCCGGCCAGGGCGGATGTCACCACCATCGCCTCCTACGACTTCTCCTCCGGCGCCCAGGGCTGGGGCCCGCGCGGCGACGGGGTCGTGCTCGACACCTCCACCGGCGCGTTGCGCGTCACCGGGCGCACCCAGAACTGGATGGGCGCCCAGATCACCCCGCCCTTCGAGAAGGGCGTGACCTACAACGTCACCGCGAAAGTGTCCGGGGCGGTCGCCCTGACCGTCGAGCGCACGCCCGCGGGCGGTTCGACGACCTGGGAGCGCGTCGGCGCGGCCACGTCGGCCCCCGGTCAGTTCACCGAGCTCGCCGGGTCGTACAGCTTCTCGGCCGACTCGGCCCTGAACCTCTACTTCGAGAGCGCCGACGCGACCGCCGAGTTCACGGTCGACGACATCGTCATCACGGCCGATGGCGACCCCACGCAGTCGGGCCTGTCCACCGACTTCGAGACGGGGACCGCGCAGGGCTGGAACCCGCGCGGCGGGGCGACGCTGACGGCGTCCGGCGCGGCCGCGCACGCGGGGGCGTACGGCCTCGCCGTGACCAACCGCCAGGCGTCGTGGGACGGCCCGTCGCTGAACGTCCTGGGCAAGCTGGCCAAGGGCTCGAAGTACACGCTGTCGGTCTGGGTGCGCAGCGCCGAGGCCCAGTCGCTCGGCCTGTCGATCGAGCGGCGGCAGAACGGCACGCCGTCGTACGAGCGCGTCGCCGCGCCGGTGGCCGTGACCGGCTGGACCCGGCTGACCGGGACCTACACCCTCGCGCACGACGTCGACTTCCTGAGCGTCTACGTCGAGTCGGGCGAGGGCACGCTCCCGTTCGAGATCGACGACTTCACGCTCGAGTACATCGAGCCGAAGCCCATCCAGACCGACATCCCCTCGCTCAAGGACACCGTGCCCTTCACCCTGGGCGCGGCCTTCTACCGGGGCGCGACGCTCGGCGAGCACGCCAAGCTGATCGGCAGGCACTTCGGGAGCGTCACCCCCGGCAACTCGCTGAAGTGGGACGCCACCGAGCCCGAAGAGGGGCGGTTCACCTTCGACGACGGTGACGCCCTGGTCGACTTCGCCACCGAGAACGGCCTGGAGTTCCGCGGCCACACCCTCGTCTGGCACAGCCAGACCCCCGCGTGGGTCTTCGAGGGCGCGACCAAGGAGGTCCTGCTCCAGCGCGTCGAGAACCACATCCGCGCCGTGATGGGCCGCTACAAGGGCCGCATCGGCACCTGGGACGTCGTCAACGAGGTCATCGACGAGAACCAGCCCGACGGCCTGCGCCGCTCGCCGTGGTTCGAGATCACCGGCCTCGACTACATCCGCACCGCGTTCCGGGTCGCCCGCGAGGTCGACCCCGCCGCGACGCTGGTGTTCAACGACTACAACACCGAGTTCCCGCGCAAGCGGGAGGCGATGTACAAGGTCGTCAAGCAGCTCCGCGACGAGGGCGTGCCCATCGACGCCGTCGGCCACCAGCTCCACGTCAACATCGAGCAGCCGCCGGCGTACTTCATCGAGGACTCCATCGAGCGGTTCGCGACGCTCGGCGTGGAGCAGCAGGTCACCGAGCTCGACGTGTCGGTCTACACCGACTTCGTGTCGAGCTACGCGACGGTGCCCGCAGAGGTGCTCGCGCAGCAGGGACGGCGCTACAAGGAGATCTTCGACGTCTTCCGCCGCCAGGCCGCCAAGCTGACCTCGGTGACCATCTGGGGCGTCGCCGACGACGAGACCTGGTTGTCGACCTTCCCGATCAACCGCGTCAACGCGCCGCTGCCCTTCGACGACGAACTCCAGGCCAAGCCCGCCTTCTGGGGCATCGCCGACCCGACGAAGCTGCCCGCGTCGCGGCTCGCCCTGGTCGTGCCGGCCGGGACCGTCACCGTCGACGGCAAACGCGACGAGCAGTGGGACCGGCAGCCGGACCAGCCCGTGGCCCGGTCCGGGTCGGTGTCGGCCTCCTTCCAACTGCGAAAGGCCCCTTCGGGCGTGTACGTCTTCGCGGACGTCACCGACGCGACCAACGACACGACCGACTCCCTGACGCTCAGGCTCGGGCCGGCGACGTACAAGATCCAGCGCGGCGGCACCCACGCCCAGGGCTTCAAGGCGCACACCAAGAAGACCGACGGGGGCTGGCAGGCCGAGGCCCTGCTGCCGTCGGGATCGGCCACCACCCTCGACCTGACCGTCGACGACGCCGCCACCGGCCCCGACGCGGTCTACAGCGGGACCCTGACGTTCGTCCCCGAGGTCAGGGAGTTCACCGCGCCGAAGGAGACCCCGGTCGTCGACGGCGTCGCCGAGGCGGTCTGGAACAAGGCCACCCCGGTCGACACCGGCACCTGGATCCAGGGCACGTCGGGCGCGACGGCCAAGGTGCGGGCGTTGTGGTCGCCGTCGGGCGTGCTGTACGTGCTGGCGAAGGTCACCGACCCCGTCCTCAGCGACGAGTCGCCGAACGTGTGGGAGGAGGACAGCGTCGAGATCTTCGTCGACCCGGAGAACAACAAGACCAAGGGTTATGACGACGACGACGGCCAGTACCGGATCTCCTTCACGGGCGCGGAGTCGATCGGCGGCACCTTCGACGCCTTCGCGATCCGCGGCAACCTGACCAGCGCCGTGTCGCGCACCTCCACCGGCTACATCGTCGAGGCGGCGATCAAGCTGCCCACCGTGACCCTGGCGCGCGACCGGGTCGTCGGCTTCGACGTGCAGATCAACGACGCCACCGGCGCCGCCCGTACCGCGGCGGTGACCTGGCACGACCCGACCGGACAGAGCTATCTGTCCACGGCGCGATGGGGAGTGCTACGGCTCGGTAAGTAGTGCATGGTCCAATAGGTTCTGGCGCCGGGCCCCGCCTTCCGCAGCGTGCGGGGCCCGGCGCCACTCAAGAAAGCCCGGAGGCTCCCGCCGGTGTCCGCCAATCCGATCCTTTCCGGCTTCCACCCCGACCCCTCGATCTGCCGCGTCGGCGCCGACTACTACCTGGTGACCTCGTCGTTCGAGTGGTTCCCCGGCGTCCCGATCTTCCACAGCCGCGACCTGACGCACTGGCGGCAGCTCGGCCACGTCTGCCACGACCTCGACCTCGACGGCCTCAAGCCGTCGGCGGGCATCTTCGCCCCGACCATCCGCCACCACGACGGCGTCTTCTACATGATCACGACGCTGATGGAGACGGCCGGCAACTTCCTGGTCACCGCCACCTCGCCCGAAGGGCCGTGGACCGAGCCGGTCTGGTTCCCCGAGACCCGAGGCTTCGACCCCTCCCTGTTCTTCGACGACGACGGCCGCTGCTGGATGCACGGCACCCGCGAACGCGAGAACAAGGAGTACGACGGCGACACCGAGATCTGGCTCCGCGAACTCGACCTGACCTCGCTCAAGCTCGTCGGCGACGAACACGTCATCTGGACGCCCCACCTGCGCGGCGGCATCTGGGCCGAGGGCCCCCACATCTACAAGTCGGGCGGCTGGTACTACCTGCTGACCTCCGAGGGCGGCACCGCCGAGGACCACGCCGTCATGGTGGCCCGCTCCCGGTCGATCACCGGACCCTACGCCGGCAACCCGCGCAACCCCGTGCTGACCCACCGCCACCTGGGCCTGCGCCACCCCATCACCTCAACGGGCCACCCCGACCTGGTCGAGACCCCCGACGGCGAGTGGTGGTCGGTCCTGCTGGCCACCCGCCCGTACGGCGGCACCGACACCACCCCGCCCGACATGGCCTCCGTGCGCCGGGAACACGGCTACAACCTGGGCCGGGAGACCTTCCTGACCCGGGTGCGGTGGGAGGACGAATGGCCCGTCTTCGACGAGGTGACCCTCGACTTCGCCGGCCCCTCGCTGCCCGTCCACCGGTGGCCGGCCACCCCGGCGTGCGACCACTTCGACCGGCTCGCCCCGGCCTGGCAGTTCCTCCGCACCCCGCGCGAGACCTTCTGGACGGTCGGCGACGGCCTGACCCTGAAGGTGCGCCCGCCCGGCCTGACCGGACACGGCAACCCCAGCCTGGTGGCCCGCCCGCAGGCCCACGTCGACTTCGCGGCCTGCGCCGAACTCGCCTTCACACCCGGCGAGGGGGAGCACGCCGGCCTGGCCCTCATCCAGAACGACGACTTCCACATCCGCCTGTCACTGCGCGCCGGCGCCCTCGAACTCGTCCACCGCGCCGAAGGCGTCGACACCCTGGCCGGGTGGACCGCCGCCCCCGGGGGCCGCGTGTGGCTGGGCTTCGAGGCCCACGGCCAGGACTACCAGGCCCGTTACGCCCTCGCCCCGGGGGAGTGGCAGTCCCTGGGCCCGGTGCTCGACGGGCGCATCCTGAGCTCGACGGTGGCGGGGGGCTTCATCGGCGCCATGATCGCTCTGTACGCGACGTCGGAGGGGCGGGAGAGCTCGAATTCGGCGCATTTTGCCTGGTATGACTATCGGGCACTCTGAGATTCGATCGACTGTTCTAGTGAATCGGCTGCGCGCACGGTGATCGGTCGGTAACTTCCTGACACGTGCCGACAACACAACACGATTCACTCAACCAGCTCTTCCGAGAACGGCCGCAGCTCGCCCTCGACCTGGTCAGGCGGGCCAAACTGCTGGAGGTGCCCGACGGTCTCCCCGTCCGGGCACACCAGCTCGAACTCAGCGACCGCGTCTCCAAGGAGCTCCGTCCCGACCTGCTGCTCACGCTCGGCCCCGAGCGGGAGCCCTACGCGGCGCTGATCGTCGAGATGCAGCTGCAGCCCTCGGAGGCCAAGGCCCGCCAGTTACCGCGCTACGCGGCCGCGGTGTGGCTGCACCTCGACTGCCCCGTCCACGTCGTGGTCGTCTGCCCCGACCGGCGCACCGCCCGCTGGGCCGCCACCCGGATGCCCACCGAACTCGAGACCTTCTATCTCGACCCCCTCGCCGTCGGGCCCGACGACATCCCGGTGATGGGTCGCGCCCAGGCGGCGGAGAACCCGCATCTCGCGGTGTTGTCTCTGATGGCCCACGGCGCCGACCGCGAGGTCGCGGCCGACATCATGCGCGGCTTCAAGGACCTGCCTCCCGGTGACGCTGCGTCGTACTATGAATACACCCACCAACTCGCCGCCATGGCGGTGAAGGCGAACATGGAGGAGTTCATGCTCACCAACTGGCCGGTCAACAGCCCGACCGGCAAGAAGTACGTCGGAGTGGGCCGGGTCGAGCAGGGCGTCGCCGACGTGCTGGCCGTGCTCGAAGCGCGGAAGATCGTGCTGACCGACGAGCAGCGCGCCCGCATCACCGGGTGCGCCGAGCCCGAGCGCCTCAGCGACCTGGTCGTCCGGGCGGCTCTGGTCGACGACGCGGCTGAGTTGTTCGTCTAGCGATCCTCAGCGCAGGTGGCGGTTGAGCCAGTGGAGCATCCTCTCTGAGCGGTCGATGCGTCGATCCAGGCGGGCGTCGTGGGTCATCGAGTGGCCCGAGTCCGGATAGAGGACGTACTCCACATCCCTCCTCAACCGTCGCAGTGCCACGAACATCTGCTCGGCGTCCGACGGCGGGCAGCGGTAGTCCTGTTCTCCCTGCAGGAGCAGCAGCGGTGTGCTGATTCCCGCCACGTTGCGCAGGGGGCTGATCTTCCATAGGCGGTCGACGCCCTCTTCCGTCCAGGTGTCGCCCAGGCCCGAATCCACGTCGTAGACGGCTCCCAGATCGCAGGCGGCGAAGCCCGACACCTGGTTCGTCACCCCGTTCTGGCTGATGGCCGCGGCGAAGCGGTCGCTGACGCCGATGAGCCAGTTGACCAGGAAGCCTCCGTAGGAGTTGCCGTAGCAGGCCACCTTCCCGGCCAGGCCCGACTCCGTCAGGTGGTCGACGACGGTGTGGCAGTCGGCGGCGTCGGGGCCGCCCCAGTCCGCGCCGAGCGCGTCGCCCCACGCGCGGCCCCGGTGGAAGGAGCCCCGGATGTTGGGGCGCACGACCAGGTAGCCCGCCGACGCCAGCAGCAGCGCGTCGGAGTCGGGGGCGACGGGCCAGGCCCACGCCGGGCCGCCGTGCAGGGCCAGCACCGTGGGGAGGCCGCGGGCGGTGTCGAGGTCGGTGCCGGGCGGGGCGGTGAGGAAGACCTGGATGCCGGCGACCTCGATCTCCCGCTCGACGGGCGCGGGGTGTTTCGCCAGCCAGGCCGAGCCCGATGACATGAGGCGTTCGAGCGGGTCGAGGCGGTAGAGGTCCGGTCGGGCCGCGCCGCCGAACGACACGATGGCGCAGACGACGCCGCCGCCTTCGGCCAGGGCGTGCACCACCGGGTCGAGCTCCCTCGGGGTCAGGTCCCGGCCGGTTCTCAGGTCGTGGGCGTATTCGCGGCCGTCGTCGCAGACGACCGTCAGGCGTTCGTCGGTGGTGGGGGCCTGGCCGGCGAACCGGTCCAGGTGGGCGGTCAGCGGCTCGGTCTCGTGCCAGACGGTCTCCGGGTCCCAGTCGGTCGGGCGGCGGACCGGGGGCGCGACCGCGACGACGTCGCCCTGCTCGGTGTAGGTGAAGCGCACGACCGGGCCGTCCAGGGCGGTGCGCCGCGTCAGCTCGCCGGTCAGGGTCACCTCGTGGACCTGGGGGTGGGGGTCGCGGTCGTCGCCGTCCGGGTCGGCGATGAAGCCGATCTTCTCGCCGTGCACGCGCAGGCACGACGCCCACCAGTTCCCGGCGGTCAGCCGGGTCACCTCGTCGCCGACCACGTGGACGTGCGTCGGATGGAGGCGCAGGCCGTGGCCCTCCTCGCGCCAGTCGAGGCGGCGGATCACCCGGGCGACGTCGTCGGCCGGTGAACCGTCGTCGGGGGCCAGGACGGCGAAGCGGGTCTCGTCGAGCCAGGCGAACTCGACGACGCCCCGTTTGAACGCCGTCACCGTGCGGGCGGGGCCGCCGTCGAGGGGGCGTACCCGGACCTGGTTCTTGTACAGGTAGGCGATGGACGCACCGGAAGGAGAGAACGACGGCGCGGACGCCTCGGCGGTGAGCACCCTGGGCCGGCCGCCGGCCGTCGGGACCAGCAGGAGGCGGTGGCGTTCGCGGCCGGCGACGACGCGGCGTTCGACGACGGCGACGTGGGAGCCGTCGGGCGAGACGGTCAGTTCGGTGAGCAGACGGTCGGTCGCCAGGTCCTTCGGTCGCATCGGTTCTCCCGTTATTGCCAAGGTAAACCCTGCTGTGTTTGAGTAGCGACTCAGTAAAACAGGAGGGGAGGACCGGTGGCCAGAGCGGTGCGGTGCGCCCGGCTCGTCGACGTCGTCGGCGAGCGGCTGCTGACCGATCAGCTCGTCGTCGTCGAGGGTGACCGGATCGTCTCGACGGGTCCCGCCGCCGGGTTCGCCGGAGAGGTCCTTGACCTCGGCGACGTCACCGTGGCCCCCGGGCTGATCGACCTGCACACCCATCTCGTCGGGGTGGCGGCGTGCGGCGACTACGCCCAGGAGCTCAAGCACAGCGCCGCCCGGCAGGCGTTCGCCTCCATCCCCAACGCCCGCGACACGCTGCTCGCCGGGTTCACCACCGTCCGCGACGTCGGCACCTTCCGGGCGTTCGTCGACGTCGCGCTGCGCGACGCCATCGACGCCGGGCACGTGCTCGGCCCGCGCATGGCGGTCGCCGGGGCCTACGTGACCGTTCGCGGCGGCGGCGGGATGCTGACCGGGTTCGCCCACGACGTCGAGGTGCCGAAGGAGTTCCGGTTCGGCGAGACGCGGTCGGTGGACGACATCCGGGAGCGGGTCCGCGAGATCGTCTTCCACGGAGCCGACCTGATCAAGCTGATCGCCACCGGCGCGGTGCTCGCCAACGGGACCGTCCCCGGCGCGCCCGAGCTGACCGAGGCGCAGATGCGCGCCGCCGTCGAGGAGGCGTCCTGGTACGGCCGGTACGTCGCCGCGCACGCCCACGGCGCCGAGGGCATCAAGCGGGCCGTGCGCGCCGGGGTGCGGTCGATCGAGCACGCCTGCTTCCTCGACGAGGAGGCCGCCGACCTGATGGCCGCCCACGGGACCTACCTGTCGGCCGACATCTGGTGGGCCGACTGGATCCGCGAGACGGGCCCGTCGCAGGGCTACGACGCCGAACAACTCCGCAAGAACGACGAGACCGCCGAGGCCCAGCGCGAGGGGTTCCGCACGGCGGTCCGGGCCGGGGTGAAGATCGGCTTCGGCACCGACGCGGGCGGTTTCCCCCACGGGCTCCAGGGGCGGCAACTGGCCACGATGGTCGGCCACGGGCTGACCCCGATCCAGGCGCTGAAGGCGGCGACGCTGACCAGCGCGGAGTGCATGGGGTGGGACGACCGGGTGGGGTCCATCGCTCCTGGTCTGTACGCCGATCTGGTCGCCGTGCCCGGAGAGCTCGACATCACGAAGTTCGCCGACGTGGCGTTCGTGATGAAGGGCGGCGAGGTGGTCAAGAACACCCTGCGGGCGTCTCCATGACCATCCGCGAACAGCCCGAAGCGTCGGCGATCGGTGGCGGCTTGGCGGCTGCGCCGTCCGGGGGGTCGGGCAGGCGTCACTATCACCTGGGCGTCCTCGCGCTGGTGTCGGTCACCGCCATCTGGGGATCGACGTTCCCGCTGACCAAGGACCTCGTCGCGCGGCTTCCCATCGCCGACCTCTACGCCGCGCGGTTCGGCATCGCCGTGGTGGTCCTGGTCGCCATCCGGCCGAAAGCGCTGCGCCATCTGCCCGCCCGGTTGTGGGCGGTCGGCGCGCTGCTCGGGCTCGTCTACGGGGTCGCGCTGACGCTGCAGACCATCGGGCTGGCCGAGCTCCCGTCGTCGGTGTCCGGGTTCGTCACCGGGTCCTATCTCGTGATGACGCCGCTGATCGCGCTGGTCTGGCTGAAGACGCGGGTCGGGCGGTCGACCTGGGCGGCCGTCGGGCTGGCCACCGTCGGCACCGCCTCGTTCAGCCTGCTCAGCGGGCCGGCCGGCGCGCCCGCGGGCGCGGTGGCGCTGACCGCCGTGTCGGCGGCGCTGTACGCCGTCCATCTGGTCGCGCTCGGGAAGTGGTCGCGGCCGCAGGACGCGTACGCGCTCTCCGTGGTGCAGATCCTCACGCTGGCCGTCGTCATGACCGTCGCCGCCGCGCCCGGCGGGATCACCCTGCCGCAGAACGCCGTCGACTGGACCGGGGTCGTCTACCTCGCCACGATCGCCGGGGCCGGCACGTTCCTCGCGCAGACGTGGGCGCAGGCGCACGTGCCGCCGACCGCCGCCGCCGTCGTCATCGCGGTCGAGCCCGTGTGGGCGACCGCGTTCGCCGCCGTCCTGTACGGCGAGCCGCTCACCTGGACCGTCCTCGTCGGGGGCGGCTGCATGCTGGCCGCCATGGGGATCGTGGCCCGGCCCGTACCCGAGGAGAGACCATGCCCAGAGTCCCCCGTCTCGGCCGCGAGCTGAGCGCGGAGCAGGCCGACGTCGTCGCGCTGGCCCGCAGGTTCGCCGCCGAGGAGATCCGGCCCCGGGCGCGGGAGGTCGACGAAGGCGATCACGTCTTCCCCGGGGACGTCTGGGCGAAGGCGGCGGCGGCCGGGCTGACCTCGTTCATGATCCCCGAGGAGTTCGGCGGGGGCGGGGTCACCGACCTGGTCACCCAGTGCCTGGTGCAGGAGGAGCTCTGCCACGGCGACATCTCGATCGGCAACCTGATCACGTCCGGGGGGTTCTTCGCCGGGCCGGTGCTGGAGCTCGGCACGCCGGCCCAGCAGGAACGGCTGCTCGCGCCGCTGACCGGTGACGACCCGCCCCTGACCGCGCTGGCCACCACCGAGCCCGGCGTCGGCTCCGACGCGGCCGCCATCACCACCCGGGCCGGGCGCGACGGCGACCACTACGTGCTGACCGGCCAGAAGACGTGGATCTCCAACGCGCCCTTCGCCGAGTGGTTCGTCGTCTTCGCGACCGTCGCGCCCGGCACCCGCTCCAAGGGGGTGACGGCCTTCGTCGTGCACCGCGACACGCCCGGTCTCACCGTCGGGTCGCCGATGCCGAAGATGGGGCAGCGCGGCATCGCGTGCGCGGAGCTCTTCCTCGACGGGGTGCGCGTGCCGGTGGCCGACCGCCTCGGCGAGGAGGGGCAGGGGTTCCGGGGGCTGATGCGGACCTTCGACGCCTCCCGGGTGCTCATCGCCGCCGCCTGCACGGGGTTGTCGCGCGCCGCCCTGGACGCGGCGCTGGCGTACGCGAAGGAGAGGGAGCAGTTCGGCACGCCCATCATCGGCCACCAGGCGGTGGCGTTCCGGCTCGCCGACATGGCCGCCAGGACCGACGTGTCGGCGCTGCTGACCCGCCGGGCCGCCGACCTCCACGACCTCGGCCACCCGATCACCGAGGAGGCCGCGATCGCCAAGCTGACGGCCTCGGAGAACGCGGTGTGGTGCGCGTGGGCGGCGATGCAGACGTTCGGCGGCTGGGGGTACTCGCGGGAGTTCCTCGTGGAGAAGTGGCTGCGCGACGCCAAACTGGAGGAGCTCGAAGAGGGCACCTCCGACATCCAGCGGCTGATCATCTCCCGCTCGCTGGCCCGCTCATGACGGGCGCGACGGCGGTCGCGGCCACCCTGGCCGCCCACGGGGTCGACACGGTCTTCGGCATCCCAGGCACCCACAACCTCGCCCTGTACGACGCCCTCGCCCGCCAGGGCACCCGGCTGGTCACCCCCCGGCACGAACAGGGAGCGGGCTACGCCGCCGACGGCTACGCCCGGATCTCGGGCCGTCCCGGGGTCGTGCTGACCACGACCGGCCCCGGCATCCTCAACGCCATCGCGGCGGCCGGGCAGGCCTACTCCGACTCGATCCCGCTGCTGCTGATCTCACCCGGCGTGCCGACGACGCATCCGCGCCGGAGCACCGGCTACCTGCACGAGACGAAGAACCAGTCGGCGGCGATGGACGCCGTCTGCGCCTGGAGCCACCGCGTGACCACCGTGGCCGAGATCTCGTCGGCGCTGGCGGCGGCGTTCACCTTCTTCGCGGCGGGCCGCCCGAGGCCCGTGCACATCGAGATCCCGGCCGACCTCCTCGACGCCGAGGGCGAGGTGACCCTCCCGGGGCGGGGCGGCCTCCCGGAGGCGGCGGCGGCCCTGGCCGGGGCCCGACGGGTGGGCATCGTGCTGGGCGGCGGCGCCCGGAACGCGGGCGAGGCGGCCCTCCGGCTCGCCGAGGCCGTGGACGCCCTGATCGTCACCACCATCAACGGGACGGGCATCCTCCCGACGCATGCCCGCAACCTCGGCCCGGGGCTCTTCCTGAAGGCCACCCAGGCGTGGCTGAACTCCTGCGACGTCCTGGTGGCGGTGGGCACCGAACTGGCCCCCTCGGATCTGTGGACGGACTTCGTCTACGAGGGCACCCTCATCCGCGTCGACGTCGACCCGGCCCAGACGACGGACGCGACGATCCCCATCACCGCCCGCGCGGAAACCGCCCTCCCAGCCCTGGCCACACTCGTGGCGAACACGGTGCGGCCGGATCACGCACCCCGCACCGACCTCGCTGAGGTCGTCCGCCGGATCGGCGAAGAACGCGCCGCCCTCTCCGCCCCCTGGCGCGCCGAACTCGAAGCCATCGCCAGGGCCCTCCCCGACCACGCCGTCATCGCCGCCGACAACTCGATGTTCTGCTACTACGGCGCCCTGGCCGCCCTCCCGCACCGCTTCCTGTTCCCCACCGGCTTCGGCACCCTCGGCTACGCGCTCCCCGCCGCCGTCGGCGCCAAGGTCGCGAACCCGGACCTGCCCGTCTGCGTGCTCGCCGGGGACGGCGCGCTTCAGTTCAGCGTCCAGGAGCTGGCCACCGCCGTGGAGCTCGGGCTCAACCTGCCGATCGTCGTCGCCGTCAACGGCGGTTACGGCGAGATCCGGGCCGAGATGGCGGCCCGGCCCATGGCCCCGGTGGCCGTCGACCTGCACGGCCCCGACTTCGTCCAGCTCGCCCGGGCCTTCGGTGCCCGGGGCGTCGCGTGTCCGCACGACCTGGCGGGTGAGATCGGCGCGGCGTTCGCCGCCGACCGCCCCACGGTGATCGTCATCCAGGAGCAGTCATGAGCCCGTTCCTCCAGGTCGTCTGGACCGACGACGTCACCGGCCGGCCCGGCTACCTCGTCATCGACCGGCTGGGCCGGGGGGTCGCCAGCGGCGGGTTGCGGATGCGCGCCGGGGTGACCCTCGACGAGGTCGCCGACCTGGCGCGGGGCATGTCGCGGAAGGAGGCCATCGCCTACGAGCCGGGGCTGGCCTACCAGCCGCTCGGCGGGGCGAAGGGCGGCATCGACTGCGACCCGCTCGACCCGGAGGCCACCGGGATGCTGCACCGCTACGTCGCCGCGATGAAGCCCCTGCTGGCGACCTACTGGGCGACCGGTGAGGACCTCGGGCTGCGACAGGAGGCGATCGAGGCGGCCTGTCACGCGGCCGGGCTGCGCACCTCGATCGACGCCGTCCTGCCGCTGCTCGACGATCCCGACACGGCCCTGAAGCGCCTGGACGCCGCCTTCGCCGTCACCGTCGACGGCATCGGCCTGGGCGACCTGGCGGGTGGTTGCGGCGTGGCCGGGTCGGCCCTGACGGCGCTCGACCGCCTGGGCATCCGGAATCCGACGGCGGTCGTCCAGGGCTTCGGCTCCATGGGCGGCGCGACGGCGCGGTTCCTGGCGCGGGCGGGGGTGCGGATCGTCGGCGTCGCCGACGCCGACGGCCTGCTGGCCGATCCCGGCGGCCTCGACGTGGAGGCGCTGCTGCGCGCCCGCGACCCGTTCGGCCGCGTCCCCGGCGCGAAACGGCCCCGGGACGAGTGGCTCGACGTCGACTGCGACCTGCTGATCCCGGCCGCCGTCTCCTACTGCGTCGGGGCCGAAGAGGCCCCCCGGGTGCGGGCCCGGCTGGTGGTGGAGGCGGCCAACGTGCCGGTCACCCCCGAGGCCGAGCGGCTGCTCGCCGACAGGGGAGTGGTGGTCGTCCCGGACGTGGTGGCCAACTCGGCGACCAACTCCTGGTGGTGGTGGACGTTGTTCGGCGACGTCCCGGCCGACGCCGACGCCGCCTTCGCGAAGATCCGCTCCTGGATGCGCCGGGTGACGACCGAGATCATGTCCGACCCGGCCCGCACCCCGCGCGAGGTCGCCCACGACCTGAGCGCCCGCAACATGGCGGCCGGGCGATGACCGAGGCCCTGTTCGACCCCCGCTCGGTCGCCGTCGTCGGCGCGTCCGGCGACCCGGCCAAATGGGGCTACTGGCTGGCCAGGGGCGCCCTGAGCGGGGCGTCGCGCCGGCCGGTGCACCTGGTGAACGCCCGGGGCGCCGACGTCCTCGGCCACGCCACCCACCGCTCGTTGCGCGAGCTCCCCCAGACCCCCGACCTGGTCGCCATCGCGACCCCGCCGCACACCTACGAGCAGGTCGTCGGCGACGCCCTCGACGCCGGCGCCCGCCACCTCGTCGCCATCACCGCCGGGGTCGCCTACCCCGGCGGCCTGCCCGCGCTGGCCGGGCGGGTGCGCTCGGCGGGCGCCCGTCTGGTGGGCCCGACCAGCATGGGGGTGTACGACTCCGCCGCCGCCCTGGCCCTCACCTGGGGCACGCTGACCCCCGGCCCGATCGGCGTCGTCTCGCAGAGCGGCTCGGTCGGCCTCGAACTCGGCTACCTGGCCGCGAAGGAGGGCCTGGGCCTGTCGCGGTTCGTCTCCGTCGGCGCGGCGGCCGACCTGGGCGTCCGGGAGCTGGCCGAAGCGGTCGTCGCCGCCCCGCACACCCGCGTCGTCGTCCTCTACCTCGAAGACCTGTCGATCGGCCGCGACCTGATCGCCCTGGCGGGCGGCAAGCCGGTGATCCTGCTGACCGTCGGCGGCTCGGCGGCGGGCCGCCGCGCGGTCACCTCCCACACCGGCGCGCTCGCCACCCCCGACGCGGTCGTCGACGCGTTGTGCCGGGCGGCGGGCGTGCTGCGGGCCCGCACCCCGCAGGAGGCGATCCACATCGCCCAGGCGTGCCTGGCCGTCCCAGGGCCTGTGCGGCGGGTGGCGGTGGTGGCCGACAGCGGCGGCCAGGGGGCCGTCGCCGCCGAACTGGCCGAACGGCTCGGCCTGGAGGTCCCGGCGTTCACCCCGGCCACGGTCGAGGCGCTGCGGGCCCTCCTGCCGCCCGGCGCGGGCCTGTTGAACCCCGTCGACCTCGCGGGAGCGGGGGAGGCCGACCTGGCGACGTACCCGAGGATCGCGGAGATCGTCGCGCCCGAGGTCGACGCGGTCGTCCTGACCGGCTACTTCGCCAGCTACGCCGCCGACAGCCCGGCGCTGGAGGGCGCGGAGCTGACCGCCGCCGCCCACCTGGCCGAGACGCTCACCACGCGGCCCTGCCTGATCCACACGATGCGCCCCGAAGGCCCGACGGTGGACTTCCTGCGGGCGGCGGGCGTGCCCGTCCACGGCACGATCGACGCCGTCATGACCGGGCTGAGCGCGCTGAGGTCCCGCCGGGACGCGCCGACGCCGGGTCCGAGGGAGGCGACGCCTTCGTCGGGCGACCTCTCCGGATTCGTCGACCTTCGCCGCGCGCTCATGGCCGCCGGCCTCGCCTTCCCCGCCGGGCTCCTCTACGACGACGGCGGCGACCCCGGTCTGACGTACCCGCTGGTGCTGAAGGCGCTGGGCCCGGCGCACAAAACCGAGGTGGGCGGGGTCGTGCTCGGCATCGGCGATCCGGCGGAGCTCCACCGGGAGGCGGCGCGTATGCGGGCCCGGCTCGGCGGCCTGCCGCTCTGGGTGGAGGAGCAGGTGACGTCGCCGGGCGTGGAGCTGATCGTCGGCGCGCACCGCGACCCCCACGTGGGGCCGGTCGTCACGTTCGGCGCCGGGGGAGTGCTCGCCGAGCTGCTCGCCGACACCGTGACGGCCCTCGCACCGCTCACCCGGGAGGAGGCCAAGAACGTGATCGCGGAAACGCGCGTTTCCCGTCTGCTGGCCGGCTGGCGCGGCGCCCCGCCCGCCGACCTCGGCGCCGTCGCGCACGCGATGGTCGTACTGGGGACAATTCTCGACGCCCATCCGGAGCTCACCGAAATAGAAGTCAACCCGCTGAAAGACGGCGTCGCGCTCGACGCCTACGCCAGCTGATCGGGCGCCAGCCCGAGTTCGACCGCGGCGGCGGTGCGCACCAGCTCGAACAACCGCGCCCGGGTCAACATCCTTTTGTGTACGGTCACCTGAACGGTCAGCCCGTCGATCAGCGACATCAACCGCCACGCCGCCCCTTCGGGGTCGGGGCACCGGAAGACGCCCTCTTCGGCCCCGGCCGCCAGGATTCCCCGCAGGGCGTCCTTCCATCGCAGGTCAAGCGCCCGCGAGACGTCTTCGAGAGACGGGTTGCGCATCGATTCCGACCACGCGTCGATCCAGAGCGCCCACGATTTCGACTTGCCGCTCGGCGAATACAACTTGAGCATCGCCCGGAGTTTGTCGACCGGCCCCCCGGCCGATTCGAGCAGCGCCTCGAGATTGTCGAGATCGCGTTCGGCCGCGTATCCGAAAGCCGCGGCGAACAGTTTCTCCTTCGTCTCGAAATGGTAGAAGAGCAGCGCCTGGCTCACCCCCGCCGCCTGGGCGATGTCGACGGTCCGGGTGTGCCCGAATCCCTGGGCCGCGATGACCTCGCAGGCGACCTTGAGCAGATCCTCCCTGCGCATTCGGCTGATTCCCCGTGCCACATCGGCACCCTAGCGCGACACGGGGATGCGCAGGACGAACCGGGCGCCCTTCACGCTGTCCTCGATGGCGAGGGTGCCGCCGTGGCCCTCGCAGATCTGGCGGGCGATGGCGAGCCCGAGGCCGGTCCCGCCGGCGTCGCGGGAGCGGGCGGCGTCCAGGCGGGTGAAGCGCTGGAAGACGTGCTCCCACTTGTCGCGCGGCACCCCCGCGCCGTCGTCGATGACCTCCAGCACGCCGCAGAGGGCCTCCTCGTAGACCTTGACGATCACCACCGAGTTGGCGTGGCGTTCGGCGTTGTCGAGGAGGTTGGTCAGCACGCGGGCGAGCCGCAGCCGGTCGCCCATGATGATCACCCCGGGCTGGAGTTCCCGGATGACCCTGACCCGGCGTCTGCGCCGGTCGAGCTCGGTCGCGGCGAGCTGGCCGAGGTCGACGGGGTCCATCCGCCCCGGGGCGCCCGAGTCGAGACGGGCGATCTGGAGCAGGTCGTCCACCAGCGCCTGGAGGCGGTCGATGCTGCCGAGGATGGCCTCGCCGGTCTGCTCCCAGTCGGCCGTCTCGACGTCGAGGAGGGCCGACTCGACCTCGGCGCGCATGGCGGTCAGCGGGCTGCGCAGGTCGTGGGAGGCGTCGGAGGCGAACCGGCGCTGCTGCTCGACGGCCTCCTCCAGGCGGTCGAGGGTGGCGTTGGCGGTCTCGGCGAGGCGGCGGATCTCGTCGTGGTTCTTCGGCACCGGCACCCGGTGGTCGAGCTCGCTGCCGGTGATCGTGGCGAGCTCCTCGCTGATCGCGTCGACCGGCCGCAGCGCCTTGCCCACCAGCACGTACGTGCCGAAGGTGGTCACCGTGACGATGACCCCCGCGCCGAGGAACAGCAGCAGGTCGACGCGCGGGTCGACGTACCAGGGCACCACCGGGTCGGCGGCGTAGATCAGGTAGTCGCCGTCGGGGCTGTAGACGCGGATCGCGACGATCACCATGCACTGGTCGGGCCACAGGTCGGAGTCGCAGTGCACCATGTCCTGCCGCACGGTCGTGTCGGGCGGCTGGAAGAAGGCCATCCGGGGCTTGCCCTGGAGCAGCACGCTGGACGACTCCACCGACCCGTCGGGCCGGATCACCTGCAGCCCGGCGATGCCCTGGGCCGGCAGCACGTCCGGGATCTGGTCGTTCTTCAGCATGTGGATGGTCTTGAGGGTGACGCGGACGATCCGGTCGACGTTGTACTGGCTCGCCAGGCCCCGCAGGCCGATGAGGGCGGTCGCGAGCACGGCCAGGCACAGGAGCGTCATGACCAGACCGGCGACCAACGTCAACCGGCCCCGCATCGACCATCGGCGCCATCCGAACAACCTGTTCCCCCTGATGTCCCAGATGATCACAGAACGTCGGAAGGTGGCTACTCAAGGTGGTCAAGGCTGGGCAAACAGGTCGTCTGGCGCAATGCTCGACGTATGGACCCGAGCTTCTACCTGATCGCCCGGAGCGACCCCGGCCGCCTCGCGGTGATCGTCGACGGCGCGGAGGTCCGCGCCGGTGACCTGCTCGCCCTCGCCAACCAGGTCTCCCACGGCCTGCGCGACCAGGGCCTGCGGGCCGGGGACGTCGTCGCCGGCACGCTCCGCAACGGCCTGGACGCCCTCGTCATGCTGCTGGCCACCGGCCAGACCGGCCTCTACTACGTGCCGGTCAACTGGCACCTGACCGAGGCCGAGATCGGCTACATCGTCAGCGACAGCGACGCGAAACTGGTCGTCCGCGCCCCGGAGGACGTCGCCGCCCTGGCCCTGGGCAACCCGGTCACCGACCCGCCCGACCGGACGTACGGCCAGGTCATGTGGTACACCAGCGGCACCACGGGCTTTCCGAAGGGTGTGCAGCGGCCCCGGACGTCCAAGACCCCCGAAGAGGTCCTGCCGCTCTACCTGTGGTTCATCGACCAGGTCCTCGACCTGCGGCCGGGCGACGGCGTGCACCTGGTGACCTCGCCGATGTACCACTCGGCCCCCTGCGCCCACGCGCAGTTCGCCCTCCATCTGGGCCACACCGTCGTGATCGCGCCGAGGTTCGACCCCGAACCCGTGCTGGAACTGATCGAACGCCACCGCGTGACCGACACGATGATGGTCCCGACCATGTTCCACCGCATGCTCCGCCTCCCGGCCGAGACCAGGGAGAGCTTCGACGTCTCCTCGCTGCGCCAGGTCACCCACACCGCCGCCGCCTGCCCCGTCGCGGTGAAGCAGGCGATGATGGACTGGTTCGGCCCGGTCCTCTACGAGTACTACGGCTCGACCGAGTCGACCATCGCCTTCGCCGTGAAGCCCCACGAGTGGCTCGCCCACCCGGGCACCGTCGGCCGCCCGGTCCCCGGCATGGAGGCCCGCGTCCTCGACGAGAACGGCGCGGACGTCCCGCCGGGCACCCCCGGCATGATCTACGTGAAGTCGTCGCTGGGCACCTTCGAATACCGCAAGGACCCGGAGAAGACCGCGGCCTCCAAGCGCGGCGACTGGTACACGCCGGGGGACATCGGCTACCTCGACCCCGAGGGATACCTCTTCCTGCTCGACCGGCGCACCGACCTGATCGTGAGCGGCGGGGTGAACATCTACCCGGCCGAGATCGAGGCCGCCCTGCTGTCGCACCCGGGCGTGGTGGAGGCGGCGGTGATCGGGGTGCCCGACGAGGAGTGGGGGCACTCGGTGGTGGCGCTGGTCCAGACGGCGGAGAAGGTGTCGGAGGAGGAGCTCAGGGAGCATCTGGGGCCTCGGCTGGCGAGGTTCAAGCATCCCCGGGTGATCGAGTTCCGGGAGGAACTGCCCCGGACGCCGACCGGCAAGTTGTCGCGTACGAAGGTCAGGGAGAATTATCTAACGACAGATGTGGACTAAAGCCACATGATGGAATTCTCTCCGTGGACTATGACCTGGCGAGGCTTGGCCCGCGGGAGTTCGAACATCTGACGCAAGCTCTGTGTGTCGCCGCACTCGGGGAAAAGGTGCAGATCTACGGTGACGGCGCCGACGGCGGACGGGACGCTGCCGTTCAGGGGCGAATTCACTGGAATCCGGAGATCGACGAAGGTGCGACGGAGACCTGGCACGGTTACACCGTCGTACAGGCCAAATTCCGCCAGCGCCCGGCAGATCCGGCCGCCAACCTGAAATGGCTGCTCGGCGAGGTGCGCCGGGAGATGACCACATGGGCCAACAATCGCCGGGGTCATCCTCTTCCGGACTATCTTCTCATAGCGACCAATGTCACCCTTTCGCCGACTGCCGGAGGCGGCATTGACAGGGCGCATGACGAGATTTCGGCGGCTTTGAGGTCGTTCGGCATCAATCTGCGTGGATGGCGGATATGGCACTATGACACCTTCCGTGCGCTCCTGGATGCGCATCGGGATGTCCGGGTGCGTTATGGCGGCTTCTTGACCAGTGGTGACGTACTGGCACGCCTTCATCTGTGGCTTGACAGGAAGAACGACAAACTCGGCGAGTTGCTGACCGCGCACACGATCAAGGACATGATGGCCCAGCAGTACGTTCGGCTGGGCAAGGCGGGCGACAACAGTGACGACAAGCTCGCCCTGGACAGCATCGGCATCGACCTGCCCGCCGTCGCGGGAGGCCACAGCATTCGCGGGCGGGTCGGCCGTGAGGTGATGGCCGCCGAGTACATCCTCTTGCAGGGCAACCGTGTCGTCGACTTCACCGAGGACTCATCGCACATCCTGGTCTTCGGCGGCCCCGGTCAGGGGAAGTCGACCCTCACCCAGATGGTCTGCCAGGCCTACCGGGTCGCGCTGCTCAAGGATGCCGTGCTGGGTCCGGAACCGCGACGCCTGCGCAGCCGGTTGGCGGCGCATTTCGACGACCTGGGGTTGCCTACGCCGCGCAACCTGCGCTGGCCCATACGGGTGGTACTGAGTGACTACGGCGACCAGCTGGCCGCCAACCCGTCTCTCTCGCTGATGCGGTACATCATGCAACGGGTTCTGACGGCGGCCTCCTTCGACGTCTTCAAGGTGGGGCTGAACGACTGGCTGGGCGCCTGGCCGTGGCTGATCGTGCTCGATGGAATGGACGAGGTCGTCTCGCCGACGATCCGTGAGCGGGCGAGCGCGGGCGTGCGCGACTTCCTGATCGAGGCCGGTGTCGTGAAGGCCGACGTGCTGGTCGTGATCACCACGAGGCCGCAGGGGTACCTGGGCGAGTTCAGGAGCGCCGATTACCGGACGGTGCAACTATCCGATCTCGAACCCGACGAGGCGTTGTCCTATGCCCGCAAGCTCACGGCGCTGAGGCTCGGCGACGATCCGGATCTGGAACAGCAGGTGAACCACCGGCTCGCCGAATCGACGAAGGAGTCTGAGACTTCCCGGTTGATGCGCACTCCGCTCCAGGTCACGATCATGACGTTGCTCCTGGAGAGACGGCAGAGAGTGCCCGCCAACCGCTATCAGCTCTTCCACGCCTATTTCGACACGATCTACGCCAGGGAGCTGAACAAGCCGACCACCTTGGGACGGTTCCTCGAGGACTACCGGTCCGACGTCGAGGCCATCCACGAGTCGGTCGCGCTCGAACTCCAGCGGCAGGCGGAACGGGTCGTCGAGCACGAAGGGGCGCTGCCCTCGGCCGACGTACGCCGGCATGCCTTCGAGCGGCTGCGGAGCGAGGGGAACGACGAGGAGCAGGCCCTGAAACTCGCCAAGCTGGTGGAAGTGGCGGCGGTGCACCGGCTTGTCATGCTCGTTCCGTACGGGGACAACGGGGTCGGGTTCGAGATCCGCAGCCTCCGGGAGTATCTGGCGGCCCGAGCGCTCACCCGGGGTGAGGGCGCGCAGGTCCTGGCACACCTGCGCCCTCTCGTGCCGTCCGCGCACTGGCGCAACACCTGGTTGCTGGCGGCGGGCCGGCTCTTCACCGATCGTGAAGGACTGCGTGAGCAGGTCATCAGCCTGCTGCGGGAGTTCGACAACCGTGACCTGATGTCCTGGCTGATCCGGGCCGGTGCGGAGCTGGCGACCGAGTTGCTCGGCGATGATCTGGCGATCAAATCGCCGCAGTATCGGCGGCTGCTCGCCGATCACGCCCTGGACCGGCTCGTCGGTCTTCCGGACGGAAGCCTGCCCTATTTGGCGTCGGTGCTGTCGGGCCTGGCGGCGGAGGATCCGCTCGTCCGGCAGAAGACCAAGGAGAGGCTCGCGGGGCTGCTGACCGGGGAGGGCGGATCGCGGGCCTACGCGCTGCTGGTGCTCGCGCACATCTCGCAGCTGCCCTCGGTTCTCGGCGAGTGGGCGAGCCGGCTGTTGCGGGACGCCGACGTCGAGGGAGATCCCGGCCTCGCCTTCTTCAACGGCGCCAACCCCGCCGCCCTGCCGGAGGTCTCGGAAACCGGCCTGACTCTGCCGAACTATCTCGTGGAAGGCCTGCCCGAGCTGGCGACGGCGGAGCGTGACGCGGCGCTGCGCCTGTTCGCCGCGCTTCCCGTCGACCGGCTTCACCTGGCGCAGGCGAAGGGCTTGCGGCCCGCCGAGTTGCTCCTCGCCCGCACCGGCGCCACCACCGACTACAGCCTGCTGGAGGAGACGTTCGGCCGGCCGGCGGTCGCCGAGGCCTTCGCGATGATGGTCACCAACAGCCCGCCGGAGCACTGGCAGATCGCCGCCTACCTACGGGACATAGCCCGGACGTGGTCGGCCCGCCGGGTGACCGGACCGCCGGCTCACGACCGCAGCACGTAGCCTCCATCCCGGAACCCGATCACCGTCCACCCCCGCCGGACTCTGCCCCCGAACTCCTCTCGAACCGCCATCCGCCACCGCTTAGCCGTGGCCGGGTCGTCGCGCCGCAGCCCCTCGATGTCCTCCGGCAGTTGAACCAGCACGACGGACGAGGCGGTCTCCCGCACGGCCGGACCGTCGGGGTCGGCCGCCACCGCGACCTCCGCCGCCGCCTCCTCGGCCGCCCGGGGAGCCGTCAGCCGCCACACCGCCAGCACCCGGTCGGACTCGTCGCCGGCGTTCACCCCGTCGGCCATCTCGCCGTAGAAGTTCTCGTAGTACCGCTCCGGCCGCGCCCCCAGCTTCACCAGGTTGAAGTAGGCGTTGCGCCGGACCAGCGGATCGAACGTCCACGTGATCGTCGAGATGCCGCGTGCCAGCGCCCACGACCGCTGGTGCCGCTTGAGCGCCAGCCCCGCCCCGGGCGCGACCACCCCCGTCACGTGGGAGTGCAGCGACGCCTCACGCGGCGGGGCGCAGAAGCCCACCGACCCGCCCGCCAGCCGCCCGTCGACGAAGGCCCCCGCCACGTAGTTGCCCGCGTGGGAGAAGGCCCGCATCAGCTCCACGGTCACCGGCGGGTTCGTCGGCTCGGGCCGCCAGATCTCGTCGAACACCCCGTGGAGCGCCTCGAACTCGGCCAGGGTGGTCAGTTCCCGCACGATCACGCCAGCACCGACCGCACCAGTTCCGTCAGCAGCCGGGCCCGGACGGGCATGTGCTCCACCAGGACGTGTTCGCCGGGCGCGTGCGCCCCGCCGCCGAGGGCGCCCAAGCCGTCGAGGGTGGGGGTGCCGACCCCGGCGGTGAAGTTGCCGTCGGAGGCGCCGCCGACGGACACCCCGGTCAGCGGGGGCATGCCGAGCGCGGCGGCGATCTCCACGGCCCGCTCGAACAGGGCGGCCGAGGCGGTGCCGTCGAACGGCGGCCGGTTCGGGCCGCCCAGCAGTTCGAGGCGGGTGCCCGCCACGACCGGGGTGAGGGCCCGCATCAGCTCGTCGACCCGCTGCTGCGAGGCGACGTCGGGCACCCGCACGTCGATCGCCACCCGCCCGAGGGCGGGGATGGTGTTCGTGGACGTCCCGGCCGACATCAGCGTCGGCGTCACCGACAACGACCCCGGGCGGGACGAGGACGCCACGTTCCCGGCGATCCGGGTGATGGCGATGATCTGGTGCGCCAGCTCGATTCCGGCGTTGGCGCCCTTCTCCGGTTCGAGGCCGGCGTGGGCCGCCTGGCCGTGCACCAGGAGTTCGTACCGGGAGATGCCCTTGCGCGCCAGCTTCAACGCCCCGCCGTCGGCGCTGGCCTCCAGGACGAACGCGGCGGCCAGGCCCCGGGCGGCCTCCTCGATCAACGGTTGCGAGGTGGGGGAGCCGAGCTCCTCGTCGCCCACGACCAGCACCGACACCCCGTCGAGCGACGGCAGGCCCGACAGGGCGTGGAAGAGCTGCACCAGCCCGGCCTTCATGTCGAAGACGCCCGGCCCGCGCGCGACGCCGTCGCGGCAGCTCCACGGCATGTCGCGCAGGGTGCCGACCGGCCAGACGGTGTCGTGGTGGCCGAGCAGCAGCACCCGGGGCCGCCCGAACGTCCACCGCAGGTGGGACACCCCCCGGATGGTCACCCGCTCGGGGGCGGCGCCCAGCCGCCGGGCCCCGACCTCGGCGACCACTTCGGCGCTCTTCGCCACCGCCTCGTGGTCGGCCGAGAACGACTCGCAGCCGACCAGTTCCTCCAGGTCGTCGACCATCGCGTCGAGGTTCACCGGCGCACTCCCAGTTCGGCGCGGAACAGGCGCAGCACGTTCTCGCCCAGGATCAGCCGGATCTCCTCGGGGGAGAAGCCGTGTTTCTCCAGCGCCTCGGTGACCAGCGGCAGGCCGCGCGGGCCGTCGAGGTCGGGGATCACCGCGTCGACGTCGAGACCCGACGGCGCGGCCTCGCAGCAGGGCGGGGTGACGTCGCGCAGCACCTCGCGGATGAAGTCGGGGCCGAGCCCGACGTGCTCGATGCCGGCCACCGACGCGATGTGGGCGATGTGGTCGACCAGGTCGTCGACCGTGACCCTGCGCGGATGCTCGGTGAGGAACGCGGGCAGGAAGTTCACGCAGACCACGCCGCCGGTGGCGGCGACGCCCCGGAGCTGGTCGTCGGTCAGGTTGCGGTGGTGGTCGAGCAGGGCCCGCGCCGACGAGTGGGTCGCCATCACCGGCCGCCGGGCCAGCTCCAGCACGTGGGCGACGCCGGAGGCGCTCAGGTGGGAGACGTCGAAGACGATCCCCAGCTCCTCCATGGCCGCCAGCGCCTCGACGCCCGCCGCCGTCAGCCGCGAGCCGGTGGCGTCCTCTCCGCTGCCGTCGGCCAGGGGGGTGCGGCCCCAGTGGGCGATCGAGGCGACCCGCACGCCGAGCCGGTGGAGGGTCGGGATGAGCTCCACGCTGGAGTCGAGACCCGGCATGCTCTCCATGGCCAGCACCAGCGCGATCTTGCCGTCGGCCAGGGCGGCGTCGATCCCGGCGCCGTCGAGGCAGAGTCGCACCTCCTCGACCTCGGCGGCGATCACGTGGGCGGACTCGATCATGCGCAGGGTGTGCCGCAGCGCGCCCTCGGGGCGGTACCAGTCGTCGATGAACACCGGCAGCACCTGGAGGTCCACCCCGCCCTCGGCGAGCTGGGGCAGCCAGTTGTCGCGGAAGTACCGGGCCCACTGTTTCGGCGGGCGGGCGGCCACGGACATCAGGAGGTCGTTGTGGGTGTCGGCCACCACCGCGTCGAAGTGCAGCATGGCGGGGCTCCTTCCGGGGAGAGCGTCTACCGGACGTTACCGCCCCGCCCCGAACTTGTATGCCCCTGGCCTGGGACGCCGGGTGAGCCGGCCGTATTCGCGGGCGGTCCGCGGCCAGTTGGTGGTGATCCGCCCGCCCGGCGTCTTGTACCAGCTGTGGCACTCGCCGTTCCAGACCGTGGCCGCCAGGGCCCTGTTCAAAGCGCTCGTGTACGCCGACAGCGCCCCCTCCGTCACCTCCATCTGGCCCCTGCGGGCGATCAGGTCGAGGCAGCCCATGACGTAGCCGGCCTGCGCCTCCAGCATGTAGACGATCGAGTTGTGCCCGAGGTTGGTGTTGGGGCCGTACAGGAAGAAGAGGTTGGGGAAGCCGGGGGCGGCCAGGCCCAGGTAGGCCTCGGCGCCGTCCTTCCACTGCTCGTGCAGGTCGCGGCCGGCGGCGTTGGTGACGGCCATCGGCAGCAGGAACTCGGTGGAGCGGAAGCCGGTGGCGTACACGATCGTGTCGGCTCTTCTGAGCCCGGAGGGCGTCTCCACCCCTTCGGGGGCGATCCGGACGATCGGCTCGGTCACCAGGTCGACATTGGGCCTGGTCAGCGCGGGGTAGAAGAGGCTGTCGAAGACCACCCGCTTGCAGCCGGGCGGATACGCGGGGGTCAGCGCGCGGCGCAGCGCCGGGTCGGGCACCTGGCGGCGCAGGTGCGCCAGCGCCTTCTGCCGCACGAGGTCGCTGCTCCACCCGCCGACCAGCGCGGGCCAGAGCGTCTTCTCGACGTAGTCGAAGAACCATCGCCGGTACGCCCCATGCGCCCCCGGCACCCATCGGAACACCGCCCTGGTCAGCGGCGCGAACGCGGCGTCGGCCTTGGGCAGCACCCAGTTGGGGGTGCGCTGGTAGACGTCCACGTGCGCGGCGGTCTCGGCCACCGGCGGGATGAGCTGGGCCGCCGAGGAGCCCGTGCCGATGACGGCGACCCGCCGCCCCGCCAGGTCGCGGCCCGCCCAGCGGGCCGAGTGGAAGGCGTCGCCCGCGAACGTCTCGGCGCCCGCGATGGCGGGCACGTGGGGCCGGTTGAGCTGCCCGACGGCCGTGACCACCACGTCGAACCGCTCGACCGACTCTGGCGTGGTCACCAGCCAGCCCCGGCCGTCGTGGGCCAGCTCGGTCACCTCCGTGCCGAACCGGGGCCTGATCCCGTGCTTGGCCGCGATCATCTCCAGGTAGGCGAGGATCTCCGGCTGGCCCGGATAACGCCGCGACCAGTCGCAGTAGGGGTCGAACGAGTAGGAGTAGAGGTGGGAGGGGATGTCGCAGCCCGCCCCCGGATAGGTGTTGTCACGCCAGGTCCCGCCGACCCCGGCGCCCTTCTCGAAGACGACGTGGGGGATCCCCCTGCGAGCCAGTCTCACGGCCATGCACAGGCCGCCGAACCCGGCTCCGACGATGGCGACGCGCATGGAATCCACGCTAACCCGGGGGCCGGTAACCTCCCAGGGTGACTGAGACCACCCTGCAAACGGTCATTCGCACGCTGGAGTCGGCCTACGACCCCGCCACCGCGGAGTCGTGGGACGCCGTCGGCCTCGTCTGCGGCGACCCCGCCCAGCCGGTGGGGAAGGTGCTGTTCGCCGTCGACCCGGTGACCACCGTCGCCGAGGAGGCCCTCGACTGGGGCGCCGACCTGATCGTCACCCACCACCCCCTCTACCTCAAGGGCGTCACCTCGGTCGCCGCCACCACCGCCAAGGGCCGCATCGTCCACCGCCTGATCAGGGCGGGCGTCGGCCTCTACACCGCCCACACCAACGCCGACGTCGCCGACCCCGGCGTCTCCGACGCGCTGGCCCGCGCGGTCGGCCTGACCGGCTCGCTGCGCCCGCTGGTCCCGCTGCCCGACCGCCCCCGGCTGGGCCTCGGCCGGGTGGGCGAGCTGCCGGTGTCGATGACGCTGGCCAAGTTCGCCGCCCTGGCCGCCCACGGCCTGCCCCGCACGTCCGGCGGCCTGCGCGTCTCCGGCGACCCCGACCGCCTGGTGAAGACCGTCGCCGTCTCCGGCGGCGCGGGCGACTCCCTGCTCAGAGCGGCCAGGCGGGCCGCCGTCGACGTGTTCCTCACCGCCGACCTGCGCCACCACCCCGCCAGCGAGTACGCCGAGGACGACGGCCCCGCCCTGATCGACGCCGCCCACTGGGCGACCGAGTGGCCCTGGCTCACCGATGCCGCCGAACGGCTGACCACGGCCCTCGCGGCGACGGGCAATAATGTGGAGGCGCGCGTCTCCGAGAGGGTCACCGACGCCTGGACCACAACAGCACAGCGAGGATGAGGGATGAAAGCCGCACCGGACGCACAGAAGCGCCTCCTTGACCTGGCTGAGCAGGACGCAGCCCTCGACCGGCTCCGCCACCGCCGCCGCACCCTCCCCGAGCTGGCCGGCATCGACGACCTGAGCAAACGCCTCGCCCAGATCGCCACCCAGATCATCGCCGCCGAGACCGAGGCCGCCGACCTGGGCCGCGAGCAGTCGAAGGCCGAGTCCGACGTCGACGCCGTCCGCCAGCGGGCCGAGCGCGACCAGAAGCGCCTCGACTCCGGCGCCGTCTCCTCCCCGCGCGACCTGGCCGGCCTCCAGTCCGAGATCGCCTCCCTGCACCGCCGGCAGGGCGACCTCGAGGAGGTCGTCCTGGAGATCATGGAACGCCGCGAGACCGCCGACGCCCGCGTCGACGCCCTCCGCGCCGAACGCGAGACCATCACCGCCGACCTCGTCGGCGCCGAGAGCCGCCGCGACACCGCCTTCGCCGAGATCGACAAGGACGGCTCCGAGGTCACCGCCCGTCGCAAGACCATCGCCGGCGAGATCCCCGCCGACCTGCTCGCCCTCTACGAGAAGCTGCGCGAGTCGAGCGGCGTGGGCGCCGCCCTCCTCCACGGCGGCCGCTGCCTGGGCTGCCGCACGACCATGTCGATCGCCGACCTCAACGTCATCAAGGCCGCCAAGCCCGACGAGGTCGTGCGGTGTGAGGAGTGCCGCCGGATCCTGGTCCGCACCAACGAGTCGGGCCTGTGACGACCTACTCCATCGAGGCCGACGGCGGCTCCCGGGGCAACCCGGGCCCGGCGGGCTACGGCGCGGTCGTCTACGCCCCCGACGGCGAGGTCGTCGCCGAGGCGGCCGAGTCGATCGGCGTGACCACCAACAACGTGGCCGAATACCGCGGCCTGATCGCCGGCCTGACCGCCCTGTCGGGCCTCGGCCTCGACGGCGTCCCGGTCGAGGTCCGGATGGACTCGAAGCTGGTCATCGAGCAGATGGCCGGCCGCTGGAAAATCAAGAACGAGGGCCTCCGGCCCCTGGCCACCGAGGCTGCGGCGCTGGCCCGCCGCTTCCGCGTGACGTGGACGTGGATCCCCCGCGAGCGGAACACCCACGCCGACGCCCTGGCCAACGAAGCGATGGATGCGGCGGCACGTGGCGAAAAATGGACGAGTACGAGTACGCATACGACGACGCGGTTCGTCGAGCCGGATCCGGATCCGGCACGGCAAGACGAGGGTCAGGCTGCGGACGGGCCGCCGCCGGAGTCTGCTGAGACGACTGTTCGCACGACTGCTGAGACGTCTGTTCTGACGGGCAACGCGTGGACCGGCGCGACCCGCGTCGCCACCACGCTGATCCTGCTGCGCCACGGCCAGACCGCCCTCTCGGTCGAGAAACGTTTCTCCGGCCTGGGCGACCCCGCGCTCACCGAGCTGGGCGAGACGCAGGCCGAGAAGGCCGCCGTGCGCCTGGCCGGCGCGAAACTCGACGCCATCGTCTCCTCCCCGCTCGGCCGCGCCCGCCAGACGGCCGAGGCCGTGGCCAAGGCGACCGGCCTGCCCGTCCACGTCGACGACGACCTGCGCGAGACCGACTTCGGCGCGTGGGAGGGCCGCACCTTCGCCGAGATCAGAGACCGCTGGCCCCACGAGATGAACGCCTGGCTGGCCGACCCGGCGGTCGCCCCGCCCGGCGGCGAGAGCTTCCAGGCGGCCGGCCGCCGCGTGCGATGGGCGCGGGAACGTATCCTGGCCGGCCACCCCGGCGAGACCGTCCTGGTGGTCTCCCACGTGACCCCGATCAAGCTGCTGGTGAGATACGCCCTGAACGCGCCCCCCGAGGCGCTCTACAGAATGCATCTCGACCTGGCCTGCCTGTCGGCGATCGACTACTACAGCGACGGCCCGTCGGTGCTCCGCGTCTTCAACGACACGGCCCACCTGACGCTCCAGCGCTGACGTCGGAGGAGTCGAGCGGGAGCCGGACGTCGAGGATCAACCCGGTCATCGACGGCTTCTCGGCCCCCGCGCCCTCCAGGATCGCGAGCATGCGGGTGTTGGCGGCGTACACACTGGCGGTTATCACCCGCGCCCGCCGCGACGGCGCGAGCGCGACCGCACACCGCATCAGCACCCGCCCGAGCCCCCGCCCCTGCCACCGGTCCTCGACCAGCAGCGCCACCTCCGACTCCCCGGACCCGAGATCCATGAGGTTCGTCATCGCGACCACGCTCCCCGGCTCCCCGGCCAGGTGCGTGACCAGCGTGATCCCGCGCTCGGGATTGGTGAACATCCGGATGACGGCGTCGCTCAACCGCGGCACCGGCCCGAAGTAACGGGACCGCAGCGACTCGGGCGAACACCTCTCGTGCATCTCCCGCACGCCCTGGGCATCGTCGGCCGTCATCGGCCGCGTGACCAGATCGACCCCGTCGATCCGCAGCCGAGGGTGGGCCCTGACCGGAATCGGGCGCGGCCCTCTCGGTGGCCGGTTCGTGGCGTTCATCGTCGACTACCCCCCAGTGGATTGCGTGGACACCTGTGTAGCCGCAACCGCGACCACGTTCTGTGACATTGGACGCGCAGCCGCTTGCCTTACGGTTGGGGTGCACTTGAGAATCGGGCCACTTGACGGTGGGCCACTTCGTGTTCTGCCAGGTCTTCTGCCTGTCCGCCGGTGGGCCACTTGGAGTGGGCCACATGGGGGAGCCGATAGGGTTGGAGGTACGGCGGACGAGCCGGCCGGACGGCCGCGTCGGGACCCTTCACGGGGTTCCGCCGAGGAAGGTCCGGGCTCCACAGGGCAGGGTGGTCGGTAACGCCGACCCGGGGTGACCCGCGGGACAGTGCCACAGAGAACAGACCGCCTCTCCCTCACGGGGGAGGTAAGGGTGAAACGGTGGTGTAAGAGACCACCAGCGCTCCCGGTGACGGGGGCGGCTCGGTAAACCCCACCCGGAGCAAGGTCAAGAAGGGAACCTCCGGGTTCCCGCGCGCGCCGCTTGAGGACTGCCCGTCCGATGGTGCGCGGGTAGACCGCTTGAGACCACGAGCAATCGTGGCCCTAGATGGATGGCCGTCGGTCAGCGATGACCACAGAACCCGGCCTATAGGCCGACTCGTCCGCCTTACGACTCTCTGATCTGTACGGGCGTGCGCTCCCTCTTGGGGTGGGACGTTTCCCGCTCTCTGTGCGCGATGGCAGCCGGCCTCGCCATCACCGTCGCACCTGAGATCGCCCCTCAGCTCTCATGTAGCCGGTCGGTGACGCCTCCCTTGCCGCACACGACGTCGGCTCACCTGGTCGATGTGACATCACAGCCTCTGTGCACACCCGTTGTGCTGACGACCGGCCTTCCGGTGGTGATTTCGGAGGCTGTTCCATGGCGCGGAGCCAGGAACGTCACCCAGCACCCTGAGACCCCCGTTCCGTCTTATATGTGGTGAGAGTTCGCCTCCATCCCGCAGTGTCCCCGACTCGCACTGTCCCCGCCCCGGCCCTCCGCAGTGTCATAGACGCAGGAGGTGCTGAACATGGCTCGCCGAACGAAGACGAGGCCCCACGACGGCGAAGTGGCACGCCGCGACTGGGACGCCGACAAACGCCGCGCTGCCGCCCATCTCGACCAGGTCGAGCCGGCGTGGGTGATCTCCTACGGGACCGGAAGCCGGCGGTTCTTCGCCATGGCCGCCTGGCCCGTGTCCAAGCCGCTGATCGTCGAGTCGACCGTGCTGGACGAGCTCCGCCACCTGATGAGGCAGGCGGAGTTGGTGGAGGCGGCGACGTCTCCCCGGCACACCTGAGCACCTGCCACCCCACAGACGACCGGCCGGGGATTCCCGGCGCACACCCCGGCCGGTTCCGGCAGACAACCGGCCGGGGGCGCCACCCGGAGAGCCCCCGGCCGGTCCACTACCTCCGGGACAACTTCTCGATGAGCACCGCGGACAGTTCCTGCCGGTGCAGGCGGCACGCGGTCGTCTCGGTGCTCGTCAGGGAACCGTTCTCGAAGAACTTGTTCGACGTGTACGCCCCGCCGCAGAGGTCGAAGAACAGGCATTCGTCCGCGCACGCCTGGATTCCGGCGTCCACCGCCTGCACGATCCGCCGGAGATTCGCATCGTCCTGGACGTCGTCGAGTTCGTCGACGTCCAGGATGTTGCCGATGCTGAAGTCGCCGTATTCCGGGCTTTTGGCCCCGGCGAACTCCGGGCTGAACGTCGAGATGGTGCCGTCCTTCTGGATGGTGATGATCCCGAGCGGCTGGGTCTCCAGTGGGCGGCGTTGATATCCGGGGTCGGAGAACTTGTGCCGGATGATCCACGAGAGGTCGCCGAACTCGCGAACCGACAGTCGCCCGGCCTCGGCCCGCCACAGGTCGTAGATCCGGTCCATGAACCTGCGGTATTCCCCGGCCACCTCGCCGCCTCTTTCCGTCAGCGACGAGCTGGTGTTGCCGTTCTCGACCTCCTCCACGTTGAAGCCGACGCTGGTGAACCCGTTGCCGAGGAAGAAGGCGAATATCTCGTCGGGGTGCCGCAGGCTCTCGCGCGTGAGCACGCAGATCGCGCCCAGCGGAATGCCGTGGCCGGTGAGCAGTTCGTAGCCGCGCATGACCTTCTCGTGGGACCGGCCGCCGCTCCAGTTGCGCCTGCTCCGGTCGTGGATCGCCGCGGGACCGTCGACGCTGAGGCCGACCGAGAAACCGTGCTCCTGCAGGAAGGCGCACCAGTCCCTCGTCACCAGGGTTCCGTTGGTCTGGAGGGATTGGCGCACCTCGATGCCGCGATGATTGTGCGTGGCGACCGACCGCATCGCGTCCACGTAGAACTGTCGGCCCGCCATCAGCGGCTCGCCGGCGTGCCAGAGGAATTCGACGCGGCCCCGAACGAGGTCGCTGCGCAGCGTTTTCCGGATGGCGTGGTCGAGCACCTCCGGGCTCATGAGGGTCCGGTCCCGCCGGTTCGGGACGTAGCAGTAGGTGCAGTTCAGATTGCACGACGAGGTCGGCTGCATGATCACTTGGCGAAGCATCTGCGCGTCCGTCAGGCCTGATCCCTGGCGATCGTGAATTCGACCGACACCAGTTGTTGCTCGGGGCCCAGGGTGGTGATCTGCTTGAGCATCCTCTCCGCCGGGAGGAATCTGAGCCTGTCGGGGGCGCCGTCGGTGAAGCCGTCGCCGAATTGGTCGGAGAACGAGTCCGAGAAGGAGTCGTAGAACGAGTCGGTGAAGGAATCCCTGAACGACTCGGCCACGGTGATCACACGGAATCGAAGGGCGTCGAGATTTCGCGGATCGATGGATCTCAGTTTCTCCAGCAGTTCCTGTCGCCGTGCCGGATTGATCGGTTGGCTCATCAAGACCTCTCTCGCGTGATGGGGTGCCTCGCGTAGATCCGGTTTAACACCGTCGCCGGCAGCGGAAATGAGTAGCCCCATGCTCAAACGGGCGCTCTGGCACCGAGGGCCGCCGGGTGATCCTCCAGCGGGTACGTCGCCTCGACCGGCGCCCTCAGCACCCCCTGCTCGACCAGTCCGGCCAGTTCGGCGTACACCCGCTCGATTGAGGATGAAGAAGGCACGCCGGACGATGCCGCGGTAGATCAGGTCGCCCAGCGGGACGGCGGGCACCTGACCGGTGACGGCCGCGAAGGTGACGACGGTGCCGCCGTCCTCCAGAGCTCGCAATAGCGCCGCCGTATGCGCGGGGTCGGCGGTGCCGTCGAACGCCAGCCGCGACCGCTCGCCTCCCAGGGCGGCCGAGATGCGGTCGCCCAGGTCGTCCCCGGCGACGATGACGGGTGTCCGGTTCGCCGGTGGTGGGCGGCGTCGTCCGCGCCGTGGCGGAACTCGCCGCCGACGGACTGTTCACACGCCTTCTACGACACCACGCGGGGGCACTCCTACGAGATGTGCGGAAACCGGGCCGCCTACCGTGCCCGGACGCGACGCTCGGGGCCGCCCTCCAGACGCGCGGATGGGGGCTGGCTGAAAGGATTACACCCGCCCAGCAGCTCCGGCAGCTCGTCCTCCGTGACGGCGACGTGGACAGTCCCGGCGCCCGGCGTCCACCCCCCGTCGAGCGCCCGCCGGATGACCGATGCCACCAGCACCGGCCGTACCGCCATGGCCCTCTCGCCGAGCCAGTTGTCCGGCCGGGGAGAAGGCAGCGTCACCTTCAGGACGCCCCCCGGCCGCTCCGCGTGCTCCACCGAGAACGCCAGCGGACCCCAGCAGAGCCCTTCGCAGTACGTCGGCTTGTGCCGAACCCGCCACCGGTAGACCGTCCCGCCCACGGTGATGAGCCGGGAGCCCTTCCTCGGCATGGCCATGAGGGCCAACCTAACTCTCCACCCCCGTCTCCACCCATCGAAGGTCCGACTCCACCCCACCCCCTCAATACCGTCCACACCATGACCAAACGCCCAAACCGGTCAGCCATCTGGCTCGACCTGCTGCATCGGCTTCTGGACGCCAACGGGGGAAAGATGAACGGCAAGCTCCTGCTCGCGATCGTGGTGGTCGCTGTCCTGGTGGTGGTCGGCTTCGTCGCCTTCCGCCTTATCTTGGTGGACATGATTCTGACCCTGAAGGACGCCGGCTAAGCCGATGTCCGAGGTGCGCGCACGGGTCCTGCGCCTGCTGGCGGCCGACGACCCGGAGACGGGCCGCCTGGTCAGGCTGCTGATGACGCTGGTGCTGGCCTGGTCGCTGGCGACCGCCTCGCCCGATCGTGCTCCCGTGTTCGTCTGGTCGGCCCTCGGGGTGTCGATGGCCTGCTGGCTGGCCTTCGTCCTGCTCGACGCCCGCCGCCCGGGAACGGCCGCGGTCCTGCTCGGCCTCGCGTCGGGCGCGGCCGCGGCCGTCTCGGGGTCGGCCGAGGCGGCGCCGACGATCTTCCTGTTCGCGACGCTGCTGCTGTTCGCGGCGCACGGCACGCCGTCGATGGCGGCGATCGTCGTGGTCACCGCCGCGGATCTTGGGCTGATGGCCGCGAGCATGCTCTGGTGGACGCAACCACGGTCGGCGATCGTGGTCAGCGGGGCCGTCATGACGTGCGCGGTGCTGTTCGCCCTGCACCGCCGCCACTACCGCCGGGCGCAGCACGACCGGATGCGGGCGATGGCCCTCGACGAACGGGCCCGCATCGCCCGGGAGCTCCACGACGTGCTCGCGCACTCCCTCGGGGCCCTCGGGGTGCAGCTGGAGGTCGCCGAGGCGCTGCTCACCGAGAAGGGCGACGTCGACGGCGCGGCCGCGCGGATCCGCCGATCCAGGGCGCTGGCCAGGGAGGGGCTGCTGGAGGCGCGGTCGGCGGTGGCGGCGCTGCGGGAGGACGTGCCGCCGCTGCCCGAGGCGCTGGGCCTGCTCGTCGCCGAGCATCGCCGCGACCACGACGTCGCGGCCGAACTCAGCACGAAGGGCGCCCGCCGCCCGATCACCCCGGCGGCGGAGGTGTGCCTGCTGCGGACCGCGCGGGAGGCGCTGACCAACGCGGCCCGGCACGCCGCGAACACGCCCGTGACGGTCGAGCTCGCCTACGGCGACGACGCGGTCCGGCTGGTGGTGCGCAATCCCTGCTCCGGCGTTCCCCGCGCCGCCGGGCACGGGCTGCGCGGCATGGGGGAGCGGCTCGCCCTGGCCGGCGGGACGCTGACCGCCGGAGCGGCGCACGGAGCCTGGGTGGTGCGCGCGGAGGTGCCCGAGTGAAGGTCGTGGTCGTCGACGACCAGCAGGTCATGCGCGAGGGGCTGGTCGCGCTGCTCGGGCTGGTCGACGGGGTCGAGGTCGTCGGCGACGCCGGCAACGGGGAGGACGCCCTGCGCCTGGTGGCCGAGGCGCGTCCCGACGTCGTGCTGATGGATCTGCGCATGCCCGTCATGGACGGCGTCGAGGCCACCCGGCGCATCGCCCGGCGGTATCCCGGCACGGCGGTCGTGGTGCTGACCACCTACGACGACGACCAGTCGGTCGACTCGGCGCTGCTCGCCGGGGCACGCGGCTACCTGACCAAGGACGCCGGGCGGGCCGAGATCGCCGCCGCGCTCCGGTCGGCCGCCGCCGGGCAGTCGACGTTCACGGCCGCGGTGTCGCGGCGGCTGGTCGAGGCGCTGGTCAGGGCCGCGCCGCCGCCGAGCGCGACCCTGCCCGACGGGCTGACCGCGCGGGAGGCCGAGGTGCTGCGGCTGGTGGCGCGGGGGCTCAGCAACACCGAGATCGGGGCGGCCCTGTTCATCGCCGAGACGACCGTCAAGACGCACATCAACAACGCCTTCGCCAAGATCGGTGTCCGCAACCGGACGGAGGCCGCCGTCTACGCGCGTGAGAATCTGGGCTGAGGGTCCCGAACCGCACGTCCGCCGAATCCGTCTCTTGGGTTGGGAGCCCGGAACGGGAGGCGTCATGCGCAGGTTCCTCGTGCTCCTGGCCGCCGTGGTCGCCGTCGCCGCCTGCACCCCCGACCCGGCCGCGCCGCCGAAGGCGCCGGGCCCGAAGGTCGCCGACCTCTGGCGCGACTTCCCGGTCACCTCGGCGCTCGACCGCCCGCTCATCGTGCTCGACCCGCTGCCGCTCGCCGACGAGGCGGCCCGGGGCCGGATGCCCGCCTCCTCGGCCGCGTTGTCGTCGGCCGCGCCGCCGTCGAGGCAGCTCACCGTTCAGGGCCTGTCGCGGTACGTCACCCTCACCAGCGCCCGCGACGCGCTCGCCGCCATCCGTTCCCAGACCCCGCACGCCGACCGGCCGGAGGCCCACGTGACCGGCACGGCGCTGACCGTCTCCCCGTTCAGCACCGACCGGGGCCCGGTCGACCTGCCGGCCTGGGAGTTCCGCCTGGCCGAGGGCGGCACGGTGCGCTGGCCGGCCCTCACGGCGAGCCATTTCTGGCGGCTGGGCTCGATCGTGCCGTCCACATTGGTCAGCGACCTGTCGGTCGACGGCCGGACGGTGTCGGCGACCTTCACCGTCAGCGGGGGCATGCCCTGCCCCGGGACGACGGAGCCGCGCATCGTGCCGACGGTCGTCGAGCATCCGTCGTTCGTCTCGATCGGGCTCAAGGTGTCGGGCGCCGAGACGGGCGGCTGCGACCAGCGGGTGGCCGCGCCGCTCACCAAGGCGACGCTCACCCTGAAGGAACCCCTCGGCAACCGGGTCGTGGTCGACTTCGCGGGCCGGGTGGTGCCGGGTTACTGACCGGTCAGCACGAACGGCAGGCCCGCCCGGATCTCCCCGTTCACCATGATCTCCAGGTGGCGGTCTCCGACCGGCTCGCTGCGCGTGGTGACCGGGCGGAACGAGTGGGCCTTGGTCAGCGTGAACGTCTGCCCGGCGGTCGTCGCGACCCGTTCGCCCAGGTGGAAGACGCGCCGCGAACGTTCCCTGGTGACGGCGTAGCGCAGCACGAGCGGGCCGGGGGCGTCGGCCCGGACGGTGACCGTGAACCGCAGGTGCCCGCCGATCTCGACGGTCGCCGACTCGGCGGTCAGGGCGTCGACCGAGCCGCCGCCCGGAGTGGCCCCGACCAGGGTCAGCGCCCGCGGATGGCCGGCCCGCAGCAGCCCCCGCAGGGCGTGGCGGAGCACGGCCCGGGTGTGCTCGCCCGGTTCGGCCCGCCAGCGGTCGAGCACGTCGAGCGCCAGGTCGGGATGGTCTTTGGTGAGGTCGTTGACGTGGTTGGCGACCGACCGGCGCACGTATTCGCTCGGGTCGTCGCGCAGCGCGTCGAGGATCGGCACGGTCGGGCCGCCCATCAGCCACGGCACCCGCGACCCCCACGGGAGCCGGGGACGGCTGCCCTCCGACGCCAGCCGCCGCAGATGCTCGTCATCCGCCTCGGCCCAGCCGCGCATGACCGCGAGGGCCTCCTCCCCGTGCCGGGACAGGAAGGGGCGGACGGCGAACTCGCCGGTCGCGTAGGGGGTCAGCGCGCCCAGTGTCGTCATCGCGTCGGCCAGGTGGCCGAGCCCGGCCAGCGCGACCCATTCGGTCGCGGGCCAGCCGCTCCACAGGTCGAGCCGCACCCGCGTGGCGGCCGCCCGGAGCAGCGCGGCGGCCTCGGGGAAGTCGGCCGGCATCGCGGGGGCGAGGGCGGCGGCGACGGAACGTACCCGATCCTTGAGTTCGAGACCGTCGAGGCCCGACAGGGCGGCGGCGACGAAGCGGTCGCGGGGGAAGGCGGGGGAGCAGGCGGCCAGGCCGTCGGCGAGCACGGTCACCGAGGCGGCGTTGATCTGGTCTTTCAGCGGTTCAGCCATAACCCGCCCATGCTGCCAGCCGCCACCGACAAAGTCGTCAGTCGAGCAGCGCGCAACCGTCGAACGACAGGCAGCCGCATCCGGCGCACCGGGTGAACCGGTCGCGTATACGTTCCAGCCGGTCGATGCGCGAGTCGAGGTGGGCGCGCCAGCAGTGCGAGGCGCGTTCCCAGAACTCGCGGGTGGGCGCCCCGTCGGACGGCAGCAGGGCCAGCACCTCCCCGACCTGCGAGAGCGGGATGCCGAGGTGGTGGGCGGCGCGGATGAACGCCACCCGCCGGAGGGTGGCGCGCACGTAGCGCCGCTGGTTGCCGGCGGTCCGGCGGCTGTGGATGAGGCCCTGGCTCTCGTAGAAGCGCAGCGCCGAGTGGGGCACGCCGCTGCGGTCGGCCAGTTCGCCGATCGTGATCTCCGGGGACATGCCCCGCACCCTAGCTTGACCTCAAGCCCGGTTGAGGTCCCAGGGTGGAGCCATGAGACTCGTCGTGATCGTCGGCAGCACCCGCCAGGGCCGGTTCGGGCCCGTCGTGGCCGAGTGGTTCACCGGCCACGCCCGGCAGCGCGCCGGTCTGACCGTCGAGGTCGTCGACCTGGTCGACGGCGAGCCCGGGGGAGAGGCGCTGCTGGCGGCCGACATGTTCGTCGTGGTCACGCCCGAGTACAACCACAGTTTCCCGGGCCCGCTGAAGACGGCCATCGACCGGCATGTCACGCCGTGGCAGGCCAAACCCGTAGGGTTCGTCTCCTATGGCGGCATCTCGGGCGGCCTGCGCGCGGTCGAGCACCTGTGGCAGGTCTTCGCCGAGTTGCACGCGGTCACCGTCCGGGAGACGGTCTCCTTCATCTGGGCGCCGGGCCAGTTCGGCGACGACGGCCGTCCGCTCGACCCCGGACCGTGCGGCGCCGCCGCCGACCGGCTGCTCGACCAGCTCACCTGGTGGGGCCACGCGCTCGCGTCGGCCCGCCGGGCCCACCCCTACGGAGTTCCCGTTGCCTGACCTGTTCTTCACCACCGAGTCGAACGCCGCCGACGGCTGGCCGCCCGCGCCGTGGCCCGAGGGGCTCGTCTCCTTCGAGGTGTACGAGAGCCTCGACGCGGCCACCGTCATGACGTACAGCCGATGGACCACCGACGGCGCCGCCTTCCTGACGGGCCTCACCGGCGCCGAGCCCACCGCCTACCACCTCTACCGGCACGCGGCCGACGGACGCGAGCCCGGCTGCGTGGTCGCGGTCGAGGCGGAGTTCGACGGCCCCGACCCCGACCGGCTGCGCCGCTGGATCGACACCGTCTTCGAGGCCATGGCCGCAGAAGACCCCCATCCGGGCGGCGTCTCGGGCCGCTTCCACACCAGCTTCGACGGCACCCGCATGCTCAACCTGGCGGGCTGGACCGGCGCCGAGGCCCACGAGGAGGCGCTCACCCTCCGCAGCCCGGCCTGGCAGCGGGTCTACGACTTCCCCGGCATGACCAGCGGTGGTTTCCGCCGGTACGCCCCCATCAGGCCGCGCGCCGACATCGAGGCCAGCCCCACGGGCTGGGTCGCGAGCCACGTGGCGGCCTACGTGGAGTCGGGCGGCCAGAAGGGCCACACCTACCAGGGCAAACCCGCCCTCCTGCTCACCACGACCGGCCGCCGGTCGGGCCGCCCCCGCCGCACCGCCCTCTTCTACGGCGTCGACGGCCCCCGCCACCTGCTCGTCGCCTCGAACGCGGGCTCCCCGGCCCACCCCGCCTGGTATCTCAACCTGACCGCCGACCCCCATGTGACGGTCCAGGTCGGCCCGGAGGTCTTCACCGCCCGCGCCCGCACCGCGACCCCGGAGGAGAAGCGCGCCCTCTGGCCGACGATGACCGAGATCTTCCCCCTGTACGCCTCCTACGAGGCCAAATCCCCCCGCGACCTGCCCCTGGTGATCCTGGAGAAGACGGTCCCGGGCTGGGGGAGCTAGCCGAACCAGCCGGGCACGTCGAGCCGGAACAGGTCGTCTGGCGTCATCCGGCGCAGCGTGTCCTCCAGGTCGTCGAGTCGCCCGGCCCCGAGCTCGGCGGCCCACCGCGCCCGCAGCTCGTCGAACACCTCGGCCGACTGCCGCAGGGCGTCGACCCCCCGGCCGGTCAGCACGACCGTCTTGCGGCGGGAGTCGGCCGGATCGGGGACCCGGGTGACGTAGCCGAGCTCCTCCAGCGTCTCGACGGTCTTGCCGGCCGCCTGCTTCGAGACGCCCAGCGTGCGGCCCAGCGACGCGGCCGAGTCGGCCCCGCGCGCGACCGCCTGCAGCACGAAGCCGTGCATGGGCCGCATGTCGGGGTGGCCCCGCTCGGCGAGCTCCTCGTGCAGGGCGTCGATGAGCACACGGAACGCCATCAGCAGCCGCAGCGGCAGCTCGAACCCGTTTGACATGAAAGACAACCTGATTGACTATATGGACAACGACATTGTCTATCGTAGGGGATCGAGATGACCGTCATCCGCGCCGCAGAGGCCCGCCGCTCCGAGACGCCCGCCGGGGTCATGACCACCTTCGCCTCGCCCGGCCAGGGCGGCTCGGCCCAGTCGGTCTGGCGGGTCGACGCCACGCCCGGCGCCGCCGGGCCGAGGCACGACTTC
Source organism: Herbidospora sakaeratensis (assembly GCF_001570525.1). GTDB lineage: Bacteria > Actinomycetota > Actinomycetes > Streptosporangiales > Streptosporangiaceae > Herbidospora > Herbidospora sakaeratensis. The sequence goes on along the minus strand of NZ_BBXC01000008.1, from coordinate 472,367 downwards.
GACCGTGAGCAGATCTGGGCGTTCGTCACCGGCGGCGCCACCGTCGAACTCGGCGGCCAGACCTTCGAGGTCGCCGGGGGCGACACCGTGGTCATGCCGCCCCACACCGCCCGCCGGGTCACCGCCGCGGCCGGGGGTTTCACCGCCGTCGTCACGGCCGCCGGGGACGCGAAGGCGATCCTGCCCGACGGGACCGTCCACGGCACCCCGCTCTGGATCGCCTAGAAGAGCGGCCGGGCCGCCGCCAGCCAGGCGTGCGGGTCGGTTGTGTCGACCGGATAGACGAAGAACAGGTCGGCGTGGCCCGACGTCATGCTGTCTTCGGCCCAGTAGCGGCCGCACGACCCGCAGCGCAGGACGCCCAGCCACCGCGAGTCGTCGCGGGCGACCACTTCCAGCAGGGGTTCGATCACGCGCAGGTGCCCGGCCAGCACCAGGCCCTCGGCCTTGTCGAGCGGCGCCCGATGGTCGTCGTGCCCGCACACGCACTGGTTCACGGGGGTCACGATAGTCAGGGCGCCGTCTCGCGGAGCACGGTCGTGGTGCCGGCCGTCACCGTGACCTCGCCGGGCGGCTGCGTGCCGCCGTTCGGGCCCAGGGCCGCGACGAGGCCGCGTCCGGCCAGGACGTCCTTCACCGTCGGGCCGGTCACCGTGATGCGGGCGACGTCGCGGCTGCCCGCGACCAGGTAGTACCACTGGCCCGAGGGGGCCTGCCACCAGGTCGCCGCCACCACGTGGCGCTTCAGGCGGCTGCAGTCCCACGTGCCGGCGCGGGAGCCCGTGGGGATCGTCACGGTCCGGCCGGGCGTCGCGACGGCGAGCACCGCCCTGACCGAGCTCGTTCCGTCGGCGTTGCCGAACCGGGCGCACATCCACCGCGCCCGCGCCGACTCGGGCAGCTCGCCCGACCAGAACTCCCAGGCCGTCGCCGCCTCGGCCTCGACCGGCGGGAACGGCAACGCGCACGACAGGTGCGCCCACGCGCTGAACCCGCCGGGCGACACGTCGATCTCCTCGGGCCCCATCCGGTTGATCTCGGCGGGCGGCGGCGCCTGGTGGGTCACGTTCGCCAGCGCGAGCCGCCCCAGGTCGAGCATCGTGTACGCCATGCCGTGGGCCACCCCCGGCGCGCGCAGCCGCAACACCGGGCCGCGCCAGCACGGACCGGCCGTGACCTGCGGCACCGGATCGGTCACCCCGCCGGCCAGCGCCACCGGACGCCACTTCGCGCCCAGCCGGCTCAGGTTGGCCGCCGACGCCTCGGTCACCCACGGCGGCACCAGGTAACGGCCGCCCGACAACTTCAGCGGGGTCGACCCGTCGGCCTTCAGCCGGGGCTCGGGGAACACCTCCAGCGACCGCGACCGGCCGGTCTCGGCGTAGCGGGCGACCCGGCCGGAGTCGCGCAGCAGCACGACCGTGGTGCCGTCGAGGCGGCCCGCGTAGAGCAGCTGGGGCGCGACCGGCGGGCCGGGCAGCGCGCCCGACACCGGTTGCGGGGTCACCTCGCCCTGCCAGGCCCGGACCGCGCGGACCACGAGCCCGTCGTCGCCGGTCAGGTCGCCCCGGGGCTCCCAGGTGTGCAGGTCGAGGGTGGTGGTGGTCCGCCACGTGCCCGGCGAGACCCGGCTGACCTCGGGCAACGCGGGCGCGGCGGTGGCCGCGCGGACGTCGTGCAGGCCCAGCAGGTGGGGCACGCCCGCGACGGCGAGCAGGCCCCCGGCGGCGGCCAGCGTGATCAGGACCTTGGACGGGCCCCGGCCGTAGATGCGGGCCAGCGTCGGGTCGGCGGCGGGGCGGTGGTCCTCCAGGCGGCCGTGCTCGTCGTCGAGCGCGTCGATCAGCGCCAGCGCGATCGTCGGCTCGGCCACCCCGGCCGCCCCCAGCAGGCGGCGGGCCTCGCCCGCGTCGAGGCCCTCGATGCGGGTGAGCGCGTAGGCGGCGCGGGCGGCCGGCGGCAGCTCCTCCAGCGCGGCGGTGAACGCGCGCTCGTCGCTGCGGACGACCGCGGGCACCACTTCAAGCCGGCGCCCGAACCCGATCAGCGGATAGGGCCGTCGCTTCAGCACCCGCTTCAGCACGTCGAGACGGGCCTGCGCGGGGTCGCCGGGACGCCGTAGTAGCGCCCGCGCGGCGAGACGGTGGGCGAGCAGCACCCGCCGCTCGCCGCTGTCGGGCGGCAGCGTCAGATAGGCGAGCCACACGAGGTCGCGGTAGGGCCGGGCAAGGGCGGAGTTCCCCTTGATGGACCTTGCCATGAAACGCTCTCCCGGGTCATCACGTGGCGTAGCCGTCTGATCGCGGCTCGTGAATCCTAGGGGCAGCGTTCCGCTCTCGGTGGGGATGCCGGGAAAGTCGTCAGCCCCGGTTGTCCCAGTCGGCGAGGATCGCGGCCTCCTTGTCCGGATCGATCCCGTGGCTGAACCGCGCCCCGAACACCCGCTCCTCCACCGGGACGTGCCGCAGCCACTCCCAGGTGTCGCGCACGGTCTCGCTCACCGGGCGGCACGTCAGCCCGGCCGCGTGCGCCTTCGACGAGTCGCTCAGCCACACGCCGGGCATGCTGTCGTCGGCCCACAGCGGGAACTCCGTCCACATCTGCGCCCCGTGCTCGTGCAGCACCGCGTCGTCGACCCAGACCAGTTCGGCGTCCGACCCGGTGACCTCGACGCACTCGCGCAACCACTGGCCGTAGGTGGTGTTGGCCGGGACCCCGCCGGTCAGGAACGTGCCGGTCGTGCCCTTCTCGACCTGCGCGATCGTGAACGCCGCGATGTCGCGGGCGTCGATGAGCTGCATCTCCCGGTCGGGGTTGCCGGGCGCGACCACCCGGCCGCCGCGCTCGATCCGGGTCAGCCACCACGGCAGCCGGCCGACGTTCTCGTGGGGGCCGAGGATCAGGCCCGGCTGGACGATGAGCACGCCGCCCTCGAAGTTCTCGCTGACGGCCAGCTCGCAGCCCGACTTGAGCGGGCCGTACTCGCCCTCGGTCGCCTCGGGGTCGCCCGGGAACTGCTCCGACTCCTCGTTGACGCCGATCTCGCCGGGGAAGCCCCGGTAGGCGCTGATGCTGGAGACGAACGTGTAGTGGGCGGCGTGCCCGTTCAGCACCCGCACCCCGTCGAGCACCGTCGCCGGGGTGTAGCCGCACACGTCGACGACGGCGTCCCACGCGCGGCCCTCGACCAGGCGCAGCAGGTCGTCGTGCACGCCGCGGTCGCCGTGCACCGACTCGACGTCGGGACGGTCGGCGCGGCTCACCCCCCGGTTGAACATGGTCACGTCGTGGCCCCGGGCGAGGGCCTCCTCGACGACGGCCCGGCCGAGGAACACCGAGCCGCCGATCACCAGAATTCTCATGGCCCCATCCTGGGTGCCCGGTGTCGGGTGGTCTGCCCCGTTTCACCGGGAGCCGATTTCACCCTGTGCGAAGCTCCGGCACGGGCGTGAAGCCCTCCTCGTTCAGCACGTGCACCCGGGCGGTCGCGATGTCGAAGTAGAGCCCCGACAGCTCCAGCTTCCCGGAACGTTCCAGCCGGTCGACCATCGGATTGCTGCGCAGGTTCTCGAGCTGCTGGATCACGTTGACCCGGCACAGGTGGTCGAGCGGCGCCTGCTCGGGCCCGTGGGGGGTGTTCTCGAACCGCTCGACCGAGTGGTGCCCGTGGCGCAGCCAGTTGCCGACCGCCGTCAGGCCCGTGGGCGCGTCACCGAGCAGCGCCGCCATCGCGCCGCACCCCGAGTGTCCGCACACCGTGATCGTGCTGACGCCGAGGACGCCGACGGCGTACTCGATCGCCGCCGCCACCGAGTCGTCGGCCGGCACCGACTCGAAGCGCGGCACCAGGTTGCCGACGTTGCGGACCATGAACAGGTCGCCCGGCCCGCTCGCGGTGATCAGCGAGGGCATCACCCGCGAGTCGGCGCAGGTGATGAACAGGTGCGACGGCGACTGCTTGCGGGCCATGCGGGTCAGCAGCGGCCGGATCAGCGGCGCGGTCCGGCGCTGGTATTCGCGGGTGCCCTCCAGCAGGTCGCCGGGCACGGCCGCCGGGGGCCGCCGGTAGGCCCACGGCAACCACGACCAGTCGAGCTTGGGCGGCGTCTTGGCCGGGAAGACCCGGGTCCCGCTGGCGGCGGCGGTGTACCAGTCGTCGTGGAGTTCGTCGATGTCGACGGTGCCGCCACCCCGTTCGTGCTCCAGCCGCCAGTTGTGCAGCGCCTCGAACGCCGCGTTGTCCATGAAGTCGACGTTGAGCAGCAGGTCGACCTCGGCGCCGCGCGGGATCGTGCGCAGCGAGTCGGTCAGCCGGGGCACCCCGATGAAGATCAGCGACCCGGTCACCACCACCCGCCAGCGCCCGCCGCCCTCGGTGACCTCGACCGACACCCAGGTCAGCCGCCGCAGCGCCAGCAGCGCGGCCAGGCCCAGCCCGATGACGATGCCCTCGGCCAGCCCCACCAGCACGACCGCGCCCATGGTCAGGAAGTAGATCGGCATCTCGCCGTGGCCGCGCAGCCCCCGCGCGGTGCCCAGGTTGACCATCTTCACGCCGATGAACAGCAGCAGCGCCGCCAGCGCCTCCATCGGGATCAGCCCGAGCGCCGACGCGAACGCGATCGTGGCGATCAGCACCCACACCCCGTGGAGCACCGTCGACCAGCGCGACCGCGCGCCCGCCCGGACGTTCGTGGTCGTCCGGACCACCACGCCCGACACCGGCAGGCCGCCCAGACCGCCCGACACCACGTTGGCGACGCCCTGCGCGCACAACTCCCGGTCGAGGTCGGCGCGCGGCCCGTCGTGCATGCGGTCGGCCGCGACGCAGGTCAGCAGCGACTCGACGCCGGCCAGCACGGCCACCAGCAGGATCGAGGCCGCGATGGCGTGCCAGTCGCCGGTGGGCAGGATCGGCCCGGCGAGCTGGCTCAGCCCGTTGGCCAGGTCGACCTCGGTGAACTTCCAGCCCGCCAGCGCCGCCGTCACCGTCGCGATGGTGAGCGCCGCCAGCGGGGCGGGCACCAGCCGGACCTTGGGGATGCGGTCCCAGATCAGCAGCACGCCGATCGTCAGCAGCCCGATCATCACCGCGTCGCCGTGGAGGGTGGCCACCTGGGCCGGCACCTCCAGCAGGTTGTCGAGCGCCGACCGCTGCGGGCTGCCGCCCAGCACGATGTGGAGCTGCGACAACGCGATCACGACGCCGACCCCGGCCAGCATGCCGTGGATGACGGCGGGGGAGACCCCCAGGGCGGCCCTGGCCACCCGGAACGCGCCGAGCACGATCTGCAGCAGCCCCGCCGCGAGGGTGATGGCGCAGGTGGCCCGCCAGCCGTAGACCTGCACGAGATCGGCCACCACCAGCGACAACCCGGCCGCCGGACCGCTCACCTGGACGACGGAGCCGCCCAGCGCGCCCGCCACGATGCCGCCGACGATCGCCGCGACCAGCCCGGCCGCGATCGGCGCCCCGGACGCCACCGCGATGCCCAGTGACAGCGGAACCGCCACCAGGAACACCACGAGTGAGGCCGGTACGTCATGCCGCAGCACGGAGATGGCACGCTGCGTGGTCGAACTGTTACCCCCGGTCATGCGGCGACCTTATGCCAAGGTCAGCCGAGGGTCCTACTTGGAACGCCGAAATCAGCGGTAATAGTCGGGTTGGTCGGTCTCGGGGCCGTTCCGATGGGTGCCCCGGCGGCCGCCGCCGCTGCGGGTGGTCTGCTCGCCGTAGAGCTCGTCGTAGGAGGGCCAGCTGCCGCCGTTGTTCTGCGGCGGGGCGGGCGGGACGGCCCCGGGGTAGCCCTGCTGGTCGTAGCCGTAGGATCCGGCCACCGAGTCGGAGTCGTCGATCGTCGCCCAGCCGGCGCTGACCTCGTAGGAGCCGGGCGCCGGGGTCGGCAGGTTGCCGGTCTGGTAGGCGCCGGTCGAGAAGTCGTTGTAGGACGGCTGCGCCGCGGGCATCTGGTAGCCCGCCGCCTCACCGGTCGACCAGGTCGATCCGCTGCCCTGACGGGGCGGCTCGGGGTCGTCGAACACGTCGCCGCTGGTGCTGCCCCACGAGGGCGCGGCGGCCGGCGGCTGGTAGGTGCCACCGGCGGGCGGGGCGGGCCAGCCGGCCGGTTCGGGGTAGGCCGGCGGGATCGGTTCGGGCTGCGGCGCGGCGGGCACGGGGAAGTTGCCGCTGGTGTAGCCGGTGTCGTAGCCGCCGTCGTAGGCCGGACGGCTGGGGAACGGTCCGGTCGGGGGCTGGTCGTAGCTGGCCGGCCGTTCGAACATGCCGGTCGACGGGCCCGAGGAGAACGGGCCGGTCGAGGCGCCGGGCGGGACGAACGGCCCGGTCGCCGGGCTGCTCAGGTCGGGGGTCGGCGCGGAGAAGGTGACGGTCTTCTGCTCGGCCAGCTGCGAGGAGGGGGTGGCACGCAGGCCGTCGACCATGCCGGTGTCGGGGGACAGGAACCCGTTGGACGGGGTTCCGGTGTTCAGCGGGCCGGTCGACAGACCGGCGATCGGGGTGACCACCCCGGGGGTGAGCGCGGCGGCGATCGGGGTCACGACGCCGGGGGTCGGGGCGGGCTGGACGGGCGGCTGCGCGGCCGGGCGCTGAGGGAGGACGCCCTGGACGGTCGCGGCGTTGGGGTCGACGGCGCTGATGGGGGTGACCGACGCGATGGGGGCGGGGCCGGCCGCGGCGGGCTCGGCCTCGACCGGGCGGGGGGTGGCCATGCGCTGCTTGATGGTGCCGCCGAACGCCCCGTCGTCGGCGCGCACGCGCGACCAGTAGTCGTCGTCGTAGTCGTCGTCGGCGCCCCACTCGTCGACCCCGCGTTTGCCGCGGGGAGCGCCGGCGCCGGCGGGCTGCTTGGCGCCCTGGCGGCTGCCCGGACGGGGCGGCGCACCGGGGGCCTTCGCCGGTTTCGGCGGAGCCTTCTTCGGTTCCTCGAAGGCGTCGAAGCCCTCGGGGAAGCTCTCGAAAAAGGTCTCTTCGGCGGGCCGGCTGCCCTTCTTCTTCGCGGCGCCCTCGGCCATCGCCTTGATGCGCTCGGAGGAGAGCGCGCTCTCTCTCCGGTTCATCGACCGCATGCCGAGTGCCACGACTATCAGCACCAACAGCACAACGGCGACAAGGCCCAAAATGACCGCGGTCATAGCACCACCCTCAAGGCCATGGCCTTCCAGCGGCGCCGGTGAGATCGCGCGGCCATCGACGCGACCTGCCCCCTGTGATCACCTGCGCTCAGCAATTCAGGATCCGATTCTGCTCGACCACAATGACCGTTGTCACACCCTAGGCGAAGATTGGTCCACCACTACTACCTCCGGTCATCAGCATGTCACTCGATGTCAGCCGCAGTGAGGCGACCTCGGGCGATCGTGTGCGACGCGATCGTGGCCAGACTCTCCGAGAGGGGGGCACCCTGCGGGAGGTCCAGTTTCTCGTTCAGGGCGTAGACGGTGAAACGGTAGCTGTCATTGGGCTGGCAGGGGGGCACATATCCGACTTTTCCACTAGTCGTCTGCCCCTGCCGTGCACCCCGGGGGATGCCGTTCTCCGCGAGTTCGGTGGTGTCGGGCTCGATGTTGAACACCACCCAGTGCACCATCGCCTTGTCTCCCGCGGCGTTGTCGTCGACCACGAGGGCCACCGACTTGGCGCCCGACGTACCCGACCACCGGAGGGGCGGATTGCCCAGGTCTCCATTGCACGAGTAGCCCGACGGCAGCGGGTCGCCGTCACGGAACTGCGGGCTCGACACACTGATCACGTCGAGGTCGGCGGGCGATCCTCCGCCCACGATCCCGCAGCCCGAGGCCGATGCCGTCAGCGCCGCGACGGCCGCCGGAATGAGAGCGGCTCGGCGCGTGCGAACGGACTTCGTCAGCGACCCCATGCCCGATGATGCTACGCGGATCCCGCAGGTGCGCCGACCCGATCGCGATGATCCACAGCGAGAAGAATCTCCATATTCGCCGGGTTCGTTCCATGGTCCACCCCGGACGGACCCATGTGACCTGGGATTCCTATGATTCTGGTGGGGAAGTGGTACTCGCCGGTAGAAATCTTCAAGCGCGGGTTGGGGGGTGACCAACGGCACATCCCGACGATTTAGGGTGGGATCGTGATGCCAGATGCGTGACGCGCTGCGTGACCCCGCCAACCAGGTCTCGCCGAGGGCCAGGTCGCTCTGGTTCGCGGAGGCCGTCATCGTGACGGTGCTGCTGGCAGGCGGGCTGGTGCTGCTCTCCATGTGGATGACGGGGTGGGAGTTCCTGCCCCAGTGGCTGCTCGACCGCACCTGGGTGGCCGCGCTGGTCATCGGGCTGCTGCTGATCCCGTTCGTGCTCGCCGAGCCGGTCGTCCGGTTCGCGGTGCACCGCTGGGAGCTGGCCGCCGACGTCGTCTACGCGCGCTCCGGCTGGTTGTCGCGCAAGTGGGTGTTCGTGCCGGTGTCCCGCATCCAGACCGTCGACAAGGCGCAGGGCTGGCTGGAGCGCTTCTTCGGGCTGGCGACCGTCGAGATCCGCACCGCCTCCTACGCGGGGTCGTCCACGATCAAGGGCCTCGACTACGAGGTGGCCGCGCGGCTGGCCGAGGAGCTGTCGCGCCGGGCCCAGGAACTCAGGGACGACGCGACGTGAGCATGCCCGTCCACGAGCCGGTGCCGGAGGCCGCCCGGCTCAGCCCCAGGCTGCTGCTCATCGACCCGATCAGGGTGCTGCCGTCGCTGCTCGTCCCGCTGGCGGGCGTGCTGATCGCCGGGGGGTTCTCGCCGCGTTCCTTCATCTGGGCCGCGCTCGGCGTCGCCGGTTCGGTCTTGTACGCCGTCGTGCGCTGGGCCACCTTCTCCTACACCATCACCGGCGGCCGGCTCGAACTGTCCCGCGCCTTCATCGGCCGCTCGACCCGCGTCATCCCGCTGGAGCGCATCCGCGGCGTCGACGTCACCACGCCCTTCCTCCACCGGCTGCTCGGCCTGGCCGTGCTCAAGCTCGACACCGGCGCCGGGGGCGACAAGCAGGAGGGCGAGCTCGACGGCATCACCGTCGAGGACGCCGAGCGGCTGCGCGCCGTGTTGTTGTCCCGCCACCATGCCGTGGTCACTCCCGAGCAGCCCACCGCACCGCGGGACCACGTGTTCCTCACGGTGCCCCGGGCCTGGTTGCGCTACGGCCCGCTGTCCGGCGCCTACCTGTTCACCCCGTTCGCGCTGGTCGCCGGCGCCGTCGGCCTGGCCTTCCAGTGGGGCGGCGAGCTCGGCCTCGACGAAGACGACGCGGTGGCCGTCGGCGAGTGGCTCTGGGGCCACCCGCTGCTCCTCGTCGGCGCCGCGATCGTGCTGGTCGTGCTGATGCCGTTCCTGGCCGCGGCCATGTACGCCGTCTTCAACTGGAACTTCGTGCTGTTCGGCCGGGGCGACCACCTGGTGGCCGAACGCGGCCTGGTCAACCGGCGCGTGGTCTCCCTCGAACGCCGCCGCATCCGCGGCTACGAGATCGCCGAAAGCCCGCTGGAGCGCCGCGCCCGGGTGGCCCGCCTGTGGGCGGTGGTGACCGGCCTCGGCGACTCCCAGACCCGGGGCCAGCTGCTCCCCGTGGCCCCCCGCGCCGCCGTCGACGACATCGCCGCCGAGGCCGTCGGCCCGTTCAGCGAGGCGCTGCGCCCCCACCCGCCCGCCGCGCGCCGCCGCCGCCTGTTCCGGGCGATCGCGCCGTGGGTGGTCCTGGCCCTGGTCATGTACGCCCTGGGCTACGCCCTCATCGGCGTCGCCGCCACCGTCCTGGCCGTGGCCGGAATCGCCCTCGGCCTCGACCGATACCGGTCGCTGGGCCACACCTACGACGGCACCCGGTTGTCGGTGCGCTCCGGTTCGCTGCGCCGGGCCCAGGCGGTCGTCGAACGCCGCGCGGTCGTCGGCTGGACCATCGAGCAGTCGTGGTTCCAGCGCCGCGCCGGTCTGGTGACCGTGATCGCCGGGGTCGGCGCGGGCAGCGGCGGCTACAAGGCGATCGACGCCGGAGAGACCCAGGGGGCCGCCTTCGCCGCCGAGGTCACCCCCGACTGGCTGGCGCCCTTCCTGAAGCGCTAGTCCTGCTTGGGCGCGCCGAACATGATCTCGTCCCACGACGGCACCGAGGCGCGGCGGGCCCGCGACTTGCGGCGCGGGGCCGGCGGCTTGGGCGCCGGAGCGGGCGCGGCGCCGGCGGGCACCGGCTCGGCCGGCTTCTCCTCCTTCGGCGCGGGCCGCTGCGCGGGCGGCTTCGCCTGCGGCGGCGCGGGCCGGGGCTTGACCGCCTTCGGCATGACCGCCGGCGTCGGCGGCTCCTCGACCTTGACGGGCTCCTCGGCGACCGGCTCGGGCGCGGCCTGCGCCGGCACCACGGCGGGAGCCTCGGGCGCGACGAACGCGGGCGCCTCATCGACGGCACGGTCCACGGACGCGGCGGCGGCCTGCGGCTCGGCGGGGGCGGGCCGCGGGGGCGGGGGTTTCCGGGGGGGGGTGGGGAGGGGGGGGGGGGGGG
>NZ_BBXC01000008.1:417529-461562 GCF_001570525.1 Herbidospora sakaeratensis | reverse complement strand
GGCGCGGCCTGCGGGGCCGGGGTTTCCGGGGCGGGCTGAGAAGCGGGCGTGGTGGCGGCGGCCGCAGGGGTCACCGGAGCGGTGGTCTGCGGAGCGGCCGGTGCGGTCGCCGGGGCGTCGGCCTCCGGAGTGGCGGCAGGCGCCGAGGGAGTGGCGGCGGCCTGAGGCGTGGCGGCGGGGGCCTGCGGCTCCGTGACCTGCTGCTCCTCAGGCGTGGCCGATCCGTTCTCGGGTGTGGCCGGGGCGGAAGCCTGCTGGTCGGGCGTGCCAGGACGGGACTCGGAAGCGGGCGCGCCAGGGTGCGCCTCCGAACCGGGCGCGCTCGGCCGCGCCTCCGCGCGGCTCTCCGGCGCGGCCGACGCGGTGGCGACGGCCGACGGAGCGGCCGGGCCGGACACCTCGGGCGAGGCGGGCGCGGAACCCTGTGGTTCCGGGGCGGTCGGCGGTTCAGGGGCGGCGGCGGGCTCAGGCGTGCGCTGCGGCGCGGACGCGCCGGCCTGCGGGCCGGGCGTGTGATGAGCCGTGGCTGCGCTGGCCTGCGGCTCGGGCGCGTGGTGCGCCGTGGCTGCACCGGCCTGCGGCTCCGGGGCCCGGTGGGCCTGAGGCGCGGCGGCGGGCGGTTCGGCCGACGGGCGCGTCGAGGGCGTGCTGACCTGCGGCTCCACCGGGTGGTGGGGCGCCGGTGCGGGGCGCGGCTCCGGGGGCTCGGGCGTCGCGTAGGACGCGGGCGCGCTGACCGGCGGCTCCGCGTAGCGGGGTTCCGGGTGGGGCGCGGTGACGCGGGGCGGCTCGGGCTCGTGGAAGGCGGCCGGTTCGGGGGTGAAGCGGGGCGAGAAGTGGTCGGGCAGGTTGCCGGTCGGGGCGACCCTTAACGGCGGCGTCTCGGCGAGGTCGTAGTCGTAGTCGCGCGGGACGGGGGCGAGCTTGCCCGCGATCCGGGGCACGAAAGGCCGGACCGTCGCCTCTTCGGCCTGCGGCTCGACGTAGTCGTCGGCCGACAGGCGCATCGCCTCGTCGTCGTAGGGGGAGACGTGGCGGCGGCGCGGGTCGAAGAGCCACTCGGCGTGGCGGGTGTGGCCGTTCCAGACGTACCCGAGCTTGATGCGCCACAGGTTGTCGTCGCGCTTGCAGGAGTCCCAGTCGATCTCGTCGGTGGGCACGCCGCGCCGGGTGAGGCGCTCGGCGACGAGCTCGCCGAGCGTGGGGCGGGCGGCCGCCTCGCCGGGGAGGCGGACGGCGCAGCGCTGGGCCTGCTGGGCCATGTATTCGCGTTCCTGGAGCACCGGCCCCTCGAACCAGCGGACCCGCTCGACCGGGATGCCCGCCGTGGCGGCGATCTCCTCGGCGGTCTCACCGGCTCGGATCCGGGCCTGGATCTCCTTGGGGCGCAACGGGCTCTCCACTTCGATCTCATATTGACCGAGACGGGAGAAGTTGCCGCGGACGGCAGCACGGAGCCGATCGTCGACGGGCAGCGTGAAGCGGGTACCCCTCCCGGCCGTGGCCAGGACGAGATAGGTGCCGTCCTCACTCACCGCGACGAGACGGAGCTCCTGCATGCGAGTCCCTTCGTCGTGCGAATTCTTCCCCCGGACCCTTGAGTCTCTCGCGTGAGCCGGTTGCCTTCCAAGCACCGTACCCGGCATGTCCGAACATCGCCTTCTCCAGGGGCTGCGGAGGCGACATGAAGCCGGTCACATATTTCTTCTGGGCAGGTTCATGGCACGAACCACGACCGGCCTTCGGCCGCCCGTGTCTCGCTTTGTCGCGTTCACCCTGCTATAGACGGGCTGGTTGAGCAAGCGATTCAGGGTCCTGGTCGGATTCTCGCGTGAGACGTACCGGATGGAGGTGAACTTGGGTCAACTGAACGGAGAACTAGGCGCCCAGGACACGGTCCAGGTAGGCGTTGGCGAAGAGCCGGTCCGGGTCGAGCCGGTTACGTAGCGCGACGAAGTCGGTGAAACGAGGATATACCTGGGAAAGATAGGCGGCGTCCGCGTTGTGCAGCTTGCCCCAGTGAGGCCGCCCGCCCAGCCCGGTCATGACCTCCTCGACGGCGGCGAAGTAGCCGGGGTTGGGCGTGCGCCGGTAGACGTGGCAGGCGATGTACGCCGAGTCGCGGTCGTAGGCCGTCGAGAGCCAGGCCGTCGAGGGCGGCGTGACCCGCACCTCCACCGGGAACGAGATCCGCCACGGCGACCGCTCCATCAGGGCCCGCACCTCCCGGAGGGCGTCGGCCAGATGGCGGCGCGGGATCGCCCACTCGGTCTCCAGGAACCGCACCTCGCGCACGCTGGTGAACACCTTGTACGCCGTGTCGGAGCTCTCCGACGTGCCGAGCACCATCCCGGAGAGCCGGTTGACCGGCGGGATGATCGAGGGGAACCGCGCCCCCACCCGGTTGGCCACCCCGAACAGGGTGTTCTCCACGAAGACGTCGTCGATCCAGGTGCGGATCCGGCCCGGCGCGAACTGCTCCCCGTCGGCCCGGTTGTTGCGTTTCACCAGGCACAGGTCGGTGTGCGGCAGCCAGAAGAAGTCGAGGTGCTCGTTCTCCAGCGTGAGGGTGTCGAGGGCCTCGAGGATCTCGTCGAACCGCATCGGCGAACGCTGGTTGCGCAGCAGGAACGCGGGCTCGACGCGGAACGTCACCGCCGTCACGACGCCCAGCGCCCCGAGCCCGACCCGGGCCGCGTCGAACAGGTCGCCCTCGGCGACCGTCGCGGTGGAGCCGTCGGCCAGGACGAGATCGAGGGCGGCGACCTGGTCGGCCAGCCCGCCGACCGCCCGGCCGCTGCCGTGGGTGCCGGTCTGGACGGCGCCCGCCACCGTCTGGAGCGTGATGTCGCCCATGTTGGCCAGCGCCAGCCCGCGCCGGTCGAGTTCGACGTTCAGCCGGTGGATCGGCGTGCCAGCGGCCACGGTGACGATGTCGTCGCCGAACGACAGGACCCCGCTCAGGCCCTCGGGCCGGAGCATGATCCCGTCGGTGAGGGCCACGCCGGTGAAGGAGTGGCCCGTGCCGATCATGCGGACCGTGCGGCCCTGCCGCTTGGCGTCGGTCACCGCTTCGGCGACCTCGGCGGGCGAACGGGGCGTGCGCGTCTCAGCCGGAGTGATCGACTGGTTGCCCGCCCAGTTCGTGAACGTCATGAATGTGAACGATACTCAGAAACGACCGGCGTGCGTAGCCATCCGGATCCCAGCAGTCCCACGAGCGCGGCCAGCAGGGCGCAGCCGAAGGCGAAGCCGTAGGCGTTGGAGGCCCCGAAGGTCTCCGCCAGGTGGCCGCCGGCCCAGGCGCCGATGGCCACGCCGAACCCGATCGAGGTCGACAACCACGACATGCCCTCGTTGAGCTGCGGGGCCGGGACCAGCCGCTCGATCAGCGAGAAGCCGGTGATCAGGGTGGGCGAGATGGCCAGGCCCGCGAAGAACAACGCGAGCGCCATCGGGGCCAGTTCGCCGATCAGCACGATCGGGGTCAGGCCGACGGCGAAGACGCCCAGGCCGCGCACGAACCGGCTGCGGAGGGTGATCTTCCAGGCGCGGGAGCCGTACCAGAGACCCGAGACCATCGACCCGGCGCTGAACGAGGCCAGCAGCAGCCCCGCCACGCCCTTGTGGCCGTGCTCCTCGGCGAAGGCCACGGTGACGATGTCGACGGTGCCGAACACGGCGCCCATGCCGAGCAGCACGACCGACAGCAGCGCCACGCCCGGGATCGCGATCGGCGACCCCCGGTGCTCCCGGTGCCGCACGATCGGCGGCTGGCTCGACTTGAGCAGCGAGAACGCGATGGTGCCCGAGACCGCCAGCACGACGGCGACGACGAGGCCGGCGTACACGTTCAGGGACGTGGCCACCAGCGCGGTGAAGGCCGGGCCGGTGACGAAGATCACCTCGTCGGCGACCGACTCGAACGAGAAGGCGGTGTGCAGCTTGGCCGGGTCGTCGAGCAGGTGCGACCAGCGCGCCCGCACCATCGACCCGAGCTGGACCGCCGACAGGCCCGCGAGGGCGGCGGCGGCGAACAACGTCCACACCGGCGCCTCGCCGTGGGCCAGCAGCATGAGCGCCACCAGCGCGCCGCCGTGCGAGAGCACGGCCGGCACGACGACGCGCGCCTGCCCGAAGCGGTCGCTCAGCCGCCCCATGACGGGCGCGCCGACGGCGGTGGCGAGACTGAAGGCGGCCGCGACGGCGCCCGCCGTCGCGATGGATCCGGTGACCGCCGAGACGAGCAGCGTGATCCCGATGCCCAGCATGGACATGGGGATGCGCCCGACGAAACCGGAGATGACGAAGCCCTTCGCACCTGGCGTGCGGAACAGACCTCGATACGTACGCATGAGAGCAGTCCTCTACCCGTTCCCAAGCGTCCGGGCGAACCGATGACGGCTGCGGCCATGGGGGAATGGGATGGCACGCGGACGACTACTGCTTACTCCCCTTGAAACTCTTCTGACCATGGCTCACAGCCGATATGGATGGCAAGTGAGTTTCCGGTCGATAAGGTACCAACGTGAACCAGGCTCCCCGTCATCCCCGGTTCACGCCGCTTCTTGCCCTCGTCACCGGGCTCGCCGCGACCATTGTGGTGACGGTCGCCGCCGGCGGTGTGTTCCTCCTCAACGACACCGGTCGTCCCGCCGCCGATGAGGGCGCGCCGCCCCCGCCCTCGCCGACCGTCCTGCCCGGCCCGCTCGCGCCGTCGGCGCCGCCCCGGCAGATCGGCGGGCCCGGCGTCCCGGTCACCCCGCCGCAGCTGCTCGGCATCGCGCCCCGCCCGGTGCCCCAGGAGACGGTGCTGCGCATCGCCAAGGTCAAGCACGTCCAGAAGGTCGCCCTGGTGGGCGGGGGCGGGGTGAGGCTGTCGGGGCACCCGCTGCAGCTGCTCGCGGTCGAACCGGCCCAGTTCCGTTCGTGGACGCCCGAGCCGGTCGCCCAGCACCCGGAGGTGTGGAGCGCCATCGCGCGCGGCGAGGTGGTCGCCGACCCGGCCGTCATGAAGCGGCTCGGCATGGTGCTCGGCAAGGAGTACCAGGTCGACAACGGCCCCCGGCTGCGCATCGCCGCCTCGGCGGACCTCGGCTTCCCGAACATCGACGGCCTGATCTCCAAGGACCTCGGGGCGCGGCTCGGCTTCTCCGACGGCGTCGTCGTGCTCGTGCACGGCGACAACGTCAACGGCACGCGGGTCCGCAAGCTGATGGGCGACGGCTCCAGCGTCGTGTCCATCGGCGCGGTCAAGCAGGAGAAGGAGCAGCAGCCCGCCGCCCGGACCACCCTCGTCGGCCGGCCGTCCAGCTATCTGGAGCTCTACCAGAAGTCGGCCGCCGTCTGCCCGGGGTTGTCGTGGACGGTCCTGGCGGCGATCGGCCAGGTCGAGAGCAGCCACGGGCGCAACAACGGCCCCTCGTCGGCCGGCGCCCTCGGCCCGATGCAGTTCATGCCGGCCACCTGGCGGGCCTACGGCGTCGACGGCGACGGCGACGGGGTGGCCGACATCTGGAACGCCTACGACGCCGTGCCCGGCGCGGCCAACTACCTGTGCGCCACCGGGGCGGCCGGGGGCGGCGAGAGCCTCAGGAAGGCCGTGTGGGCGTACAACCACTCGTGGGACTACGTGAACAAGGTCCTAGGACTCGCCGCCGCCTACGCCCGGGCGTACCCGTGAGGGCGCCGGGCAGCAGGTGACCGGGCAGGCGGTGGGCTCGGGCTCGTTCACCAGGTCGCGGATCATCTCGACGAACCTCGGGTGGGTGCCGGCCGTGCCCGCGCGGGCCAGCCGCAGGCCGAGCTCGGCGGCCCGGTCGCGGGCCTCCACGTCGAGGTCGTAGAGCACCTCCATGTGGTCGGAGACGAACCCGATCGGCACCAGCACGACCGACTCGACCCCCTTGGCGTGGAGGGTCTCCAGGTGGTCGCAGACGTCGGGCTCCAGCCACGGGATGTGCGGCGGCCCGCTGCGGCTCTGCCAGACCAGGTCGAAGTCGCCCGCCCCGACCTCGGCGGCGACCAGCGCGGACGCCTCCCGCAGCTGCCGCTCGTAGGCGTTGCCCCGCGGCCCGGCCGACCCGGCCATCGAGACCGGGATCGAGTGGGCGGTGAACACCAGCCGCGCGTCGCCGCCGACCTCGGCGAGGGCCGCGCGGGTGCGGTCGGCCATGGCCGCCACGAACCCCGGATGGTCGTAGAAGTGGCGCATCTTGACCAGCTCGGGCCCATCGGGCACCGCGGCGGCGGCCCGCGCGATGTCCTCGCGGTACTGCCGGCAGCTGGAATAGGACGCGGTGGCCGCCGTCGCGAACGCCGCCGCCTTCCGGACCCCGTCGGCCTTCATCCGCGCGACGGTCTCCTCCAGGAAGGGGTGCCAGTTGCGGTTGCCCCAGTAGACCGGCAGGTCGACGATCTTCCGCAGTTCCTCGATCAGCGCCCGGTTCTGCGCGTTGATCGGGCTGGCCCCGCCCATCGACTGGTAGTGGGCCTCCACCTCCAGGAGCCGCTCGCGCGGCACACCCCGTCCGCGCACCACGTTCTCCAAGAACGGGAGCACGTCCTCGGGCCGTTCGGGCCCGCCGAACGACAGCACGACGATCGCGTCGTAGTTCCCCATGTGCCCAGCTTAGGGGGGTAGGTTCGAACGATGAGCTCGATCTTCCAGGATGTGCGTGACTTCGTCGCCGTCCCGCGGACGGCGTCGCTGCGACTCGCCCCCGACGGCTCCCGGCTCGTGGCCGTCACGCAGTCCCTGAACCCCGACCGCAAGAGTTACGGCACCGCGATCTACGACATCCCCCTCGACCCGTCCGGCGAGCCGACCCGGCTCACCCGGTCGGCCAAGGGAGAGAGCGGCGCCGCCTTCACCCCCGGCGGCGACCTGCTCTTCGTCTCCGCCCGCCCCGACCCCGCCGAGAAGGACGCCGACGACAAGCCCGCCCTGTGGCTGCTGCCGAAGACCGGCGAGGCCCGCCGCCTGGCCACCCGCCCCGGAGGGATCTCCGGCGTGCGGGCCGGCGGCTCGGCGATCGTCTTCCTCGCCGACGTGCTCCCCGGCGACCCCGAGTCGGAGCGCGAGCGCCGCAAGGAGCGTGAGGAGGCCGGCATCACCGCGCTCCTCCACGAGGGCTACCCGGTCCGCTTCTGGGACCACGACCTCGGCCCCGGCAGCCCCCGGCTGTTCTCGGTGGAGCACGGCGACCTGGCCCCCGACGCCGGGAACGCCCTCCAGCGCACCGCCTTCGACGTCACCCCCGACGGCACGACCGTCGTGGCGTTGTGGCGCGACGACCTCCCGGGCGGCGACTACCGCGCCCGCGTGGTCGCCCTGGCGGGCGGGGAGCGCCGGGTGCTGGCGAGCGACGACGACCACAACTTCGAGGGCCCGATCGTGATCTCGCCCGACGGCCGCCACGTGGCCTGCCACCGCGAGCGCCTCACCTCCGAGACGGTGTCGGCCAGGGGCGAGGTCTGGCTGATCGACCTGGAGACCGGCGACCAGCGCGCCCTGGGCGACTCCGCCTACTCTCTGGCCTGGGCCCCCGACTCCTCTTTCCTGTACGCCGCCTGCGACGACCGCGGCCGCCGCCCGATCTTCGCGGTGTCCCTCGACGGCGAACGCCGCCGGGTCACCTCCGACCACGGCGCGTACACCGAGATCAACGTGGCCCCCGACGGCACGGTCTACGCCCTGCGCGGCGCCGTCGACCACCCGCCGGTGCCGGTGGAGCTGGTCGACGGCGGCTACGTCGTGCTGCCGTCGCCGACCCCGGTCCCCGACCTGCCCGGCACGCTCACCGAGATCACCGCCACCGCCGACGACGGCACCGAGATCCGTGCCTGGCTGGTGCTGCCCGCCGCCGAGACGCCCGCCCCGCTGCTGCTGTGGATCCACGGCGGCCCGCTCGGCAGCTGGAACGACTGGTCGTGGCGCTGGAACCCGTGGATCATGGCCGCCCGGGGCTACGCCGTCCTGCTGCCCGACCCCGCCATGTCGACCGGCTACGGCCAGGAGATGATCGACCGCGGCTGGGGCGAGTGGGGCCCGGTGACCCACGGCGACCTGATGGCGATCACCGACGCCGCCTGCAAGCTCCCCGAGGTCGACGAGACCCGCACCGCCGCGATGGGTGGCTCGTTCGGCGGCTACATGGCCAACTGGGTGGCCGGCCACACCGCCCGCTTCAAGGCGATCGTCACCCACGCCTCGTTGTGGAACCTCGACCAGTTCGCCGGCACGACCGACGTCTCGTCGTACTGGCAGCGCGAGTTCGGCCTGCCGGGCTCGCCCCGCTACGAGCGCCTGTCGCCCCATCGTTCGCTCGACCAGATCACCACACCGATGCTGGTCATCCACGGGGACAAGGACTACCGCGTCCCGATCGGCGAGGCCCTGCGGCTCTGGTGGGACCTCCAGCGCACGGGGGCCGAGGCCAAGTTCCTCTACTTCCCCGACGAGAACCACTGGATCCTCAAGCCGGGCAACACCCTCGCCTGGTACGAGACGATCTTCGCCTTCCTGGCCCACCACGTGCTGGGCGAGGAGTGGCGCCGGCCCGACACGGTGGCCTGACCGCCGCCCGTTGACGACAGCGAGGCCGGTGCGAAACCTGCCGTTCCACCGGCCTCGATAACCTGGCCGCATGCCGCTGAACCCGGACAAATTCCTCGATCTCGCCCGGAGCATCGCGATCGAGGCGGGCGACCTGCTCCTCGCCGAACGAGCCGCGCTCTCGGCCCGCCCCGAAGTGGTGGAGACCAAGTCCAGCCCCACCGACGTCGTGACCGCCCTCGACCGCGCCGCCGAGGACCTGATCCGGGCCCGGATCGCCGAGAACCGCCCCGACGACGCGATCCTCGGCGAGGAGGGCGGCGACACGCCCGGCGCGGGCGACGCGCGGTGGGTCGTCGACCCCATCGACGGAACCGTCAACTTCCTCTACGGGCTGCCCGCCTGGGCGGTCTCGATCGCCGTCGAGGTCGACGGCGAGGTCGTGGCCGGGGTGGTCAACGTGCCGCCGATGGGCGAGGTCTTCACGGCCGTGCGCGGCGGCGGGGCCTTCCTCAACGAGCGGCCGATCGCCTGCTCGACCGGGGTGCCGCTCGACCGGGCGCTGGTCGCGACCGGCTTCGGGTACGCCGCCGGGCGGCGGGCCGTCCAGGCGCGGGTGCTGGCCGAGGTGCTGCCCCGGGTGCGGGACATCCGGCGGGGCGGGTCGTGCGCGGTCGACCTGTGCTCGGTGGCGGCCGGGCGGGTGGACGCCTACTACGAGCGCGGCACCAACTACTGGGACCACGCCGCCGGCGGGCTGATCGCCCAGGAGGCGGGCGCGCGGGTCGGGGGGCTGCGCGGGACGGCGTACAACATCGAAATGGGGCTGGCCGCCGCGCCCGAGCTCTTCGGGCAACTGCACGACCTGCTGCTGCCGCTCGACCCCGAGAGGGACCTGTAGAAGACGAGACCCCGCCCGGCCTGTTGAGCCGGGCGGGGTCCTGTCCATTGGGCAGATTCGAAACGCGGACCCCGCCCGGCCTGTTAGGCCGGGCGGGGTCCGCTTTGCTGCTCGGAGTTCAGCCTGGGTCAGTCAGCGCTGAAGAGGGATGCCGTGGTCGTCGGCCAGCCTCCGAAGATCTTCGATCTCGGCGGTGAGGGTGTCGGCGAGGAAATCGTCGCCGGACGACTCGGCCTCCTGGAGTCCCTTGTAGGCCTGGTCGAGCCGGGTTTCGATCGTCGTCGTGAACTCGCCCATCTCACCTTCTTTCCTGTGGGGGTTTCATCGAGCCGACGCGGAAGCGGACGCGAAGGCTCGGGGGTATGACCACCTCTACCCACTCCGCTTAAACGCCTAAACATGGAAATTTCTCCATCTCAGCGTGAGGCTTACCGTGCACTTACGGTCACTGCCGCGAGAATGAAGCCACCTGATGAAGGAGGAAGCCCGATGCGGGTGCTTGTGGTGGAGGACGAGCGCGTGCTCGCCGACGCGATCGCGACCGGTCTGCGCCGGGAGGCGATGGCCGTCGACGTGGCCTATGACGGCGCCGCGGCCCTGGAGAAGACGGGCTACATCGACTACGACGTGATCGTGCTCGACCGCGACCTGCCCAAGGTGCACGGCGACGAGGTGGCCCGGCGGCTGGTGGCCCAGCGCACCGCCTCGCGGATCATCATGCTGACGGCCAGCGGCGACGTCGACGACAAGGTCGAGGGCCTGGAGCTGGGGGCCGACGACTACCTGGCCAAGCCGTTCGTGTTCATGGAGCTGGTGGCGCGGGTGCGGGCGCTGGGGCGGCGGTCGGCCTCCGCGCTGCCGCCGGTGCTGGAGCGTGCGGGCATCCGGCTCGACCCCGGCAAACGCCTGGTCACCCGTGACGGCGGCGAGATCACGCTGACCAAGAAGGAGTTCGCCGTCCTGGAGGAGCTGCTGCGCGCCGAGGGGGCCGTGGTCAGCCAGGAGGATCTGCTCGACAAGGCGTGGGACGAGAACATCGACCCGTTCACCAACGTGGTCCGGGTGACGATGATGACGCTGCGGAAGAAGCTGGGCGAGCCCCAGGTGATCGAGACGGTGCCTGGAGTGGGGTACAAGCTGTGACCGACTGGACCGAACGCAAAGAAGAGGTGACCACGGAGCGCCCCAAGCCAGGTAACCGGATGACCTCGCCGGTGGGCACCGGCCCCTACCGGAGCCAGCAGCCCCCGCCGCCGAGCGGCCCGCCCGCCTGGGACGGCCCGCCGCCCGGCGACCCCAACCCGGTCCGGCCGGGCATCGCCGACCAGGTCAAGGCGCTGTCGAGCCGCCTCAGCATCCGCTGGCGCCTCACCATCACCTACGGCGCGATGTTCTTCGCGGCCGGGGCGCTGCTGATGTTCGTCATGTACTCGCTGGTCGGCTGGGCCATCAAGGACGCCTGGCCGCCGCTCGGCGACGTCGAGCCGTACATCCAGGAGTTCTGGAACAGCAAGCGGCTGGAGTCGATCGAGGTCGCGCAGACCTACGTGCTCCAGCGGTCGCTGATGGCCCTGCTCGGGGTGGGCATCCTGGCGCTGATCCTCGGCTACGTCGTGGCCGACCGGGCGCTGCGGCCCGTCATGCAGATGACCGCCACCGCCCGCCGGCTGTCGGACACCTCGCTGGCCCACGAGCGCATCGACCTCCAGGGCCCCGACGACGAGCTGAAGGAGCTGGCCGACACCTTCGACGCCATGCTCACCCGCCTCAACAGCGCCTTCGACGCCCAGCGGCGGTTCGTCGGCAACGCCTCCCACGAGCTCCGCACGCCGCTGGCGATCAACCGGACCGTCCTGGAGGTGGCCCTGTCCGACCCCGAGGCCTCCGACGACCTCAAGGTGCTCGGCCGGACCCTGCTCGGCACCAACGCCCGGCACGAGCGCCTCATCGAGGGCCTGCTGCTGCTGGCCCGCAGCGAACGCGACCTGTCGGTGCGCAAGTCGGTCGACGTCCAGGACGTCGTGAAGACCGCCGTCGACCAGCTCGCGCCCTTCGCCGCCGAAGAGGGCGTCGACGTCGAGTACGACCTCCACCCCGCCCAGGCCACCGGCGATCCGGTGCTGCTCGAACGGTGCGTCAGCAACCTGGTCGAGAACGCGGTCAAGTACAACAACGGGTCCGGCGGAAAAGTCTGGGTGCGATCGGGAATCGTCGACGGGGCCTCCGTTGTTCAGGTCGCCAACACCGGCATTCTGGTCCCGGCCTACGAGGTCGACGCGCTCTTCGAGCCCTTCCGGCGGCTGCACGCCGACCGGATCGAGTCGGCCAAGGGGGCCGGACTGGGACTGTCCATCGTGCGCGCCATCGTGCGCGCCCACGGGGGGACGGTCACGGCGGTCCCGCGTGACGGCGGCGGCCTCGTGGTGACGGTGCGACTGCCTGGCTCGGCCCCCGCGACGACTCCCTCGGCGCGGTGATCGTGCCCTGCTGCACATCCACTCGCGCAATGTGGTTGGATGTGCCGTCGAACGCGGTGGGTCATCCCGCCAATGCTGTGGTTTCGCCATATTTGGCTAACCGGAGCCGAGGTGGGGAACACCCTCGCGAGGCGGGAGGTTCAGCGTCCATTCATCCGGGGTACCGATTGCCCGGTATGGGCGCCACCCTCCCGAAGCGTCAGAGATACAGATGAGGGGGATGGAGTACGCAAATGGCTACCGACTACGACAGCCCGCGCAAGACTGACGACGACCTGAGCGAAGACAGCCTTCAGGAACTCCAGGCGCGGCGCAGCGACAAGTCGTCGGGCAGCATCGACATCGACGAGACCGATCTGGCCGAGTCGCTCGAGCTGCCGGGGGCTGACCTGTCGAACGAGGAGCTCTCGCTCCGAGTGATCCCTCGGCAGGCCGACGAGTTCACCTGTTCACGGTGCTTCCTGGTGCATCACCGCAGCCAGCTCGCCTCCGAGAAGAACGGACAGCAGGTCTGCCGCGAGTGCGCAGCCTGATTCCGGGAAGGGTCCGTTGATGTCCTCAGAAGCGGATCAGACCAGAGATCAGAGTAGAGATCGCGACGGCGACGACGAAGTCGCCGACATCATCGGCAAGCTTGTCAGCCAGGATGTACCGGGGGAAACTGACGGCGCCGAGCGGCGCAGGCTGCTCGGCCGCCTCAGCGGGGCACTGGCCACGTCCGCCAGGAAGGCGAGTGCCAGCGGGGTCGGCCGCGGCCGCTGGCTGGCCGACCTGTTCATGAACGTCGCCACGCGGCTGCCGATCCGCGACCTGGCGACCCTGCAGGAGCATCACTACGGTCTGACCGGCGAACAGCTGGCAGACGACCTCGTCCGCACCGCGACGAAGGCCACGATGGCCGTCGGCGCCGTGGGCGGCGCACTGGCCGCGGCGGAGTTCGCCGCGCCCCCTCTCCTCCTCTCCGCCCCGGCGCAGCTCGTCGCCGAGACCGTCGTCGTGGCCGCCATCGAGGTCAAGCTGCTGGGCGAGCTCCACGAGGTCTACGGCGTGCAGGTGCCCGGCACGGGGCCCACCCGGGCGGCGCAGTTCGCCATCGCCTGGTCCAAGCAGCGTGGGGTCGACCCCCTGAAGCCCGCGTCGGTCACGCTCGCCCTCGGGGCGGCCGCCAAGACCTCGCTGCGCAACCGGCTCATGCGGACCCTCGGCCGCCACCTGACCACCCTCGGCCCCTTCCTCACCGGCGCCGTGGCCGGCGGGGCGCTCAACCGGCTCGCCACCAAGCGGCTGGCCCAGGCGGTGCGCACCGATCTGCGCCGTCAGCGGGGTCTTCCCCCCGCTCCGCAGGGCTGATATCAAACCGTTACCATATGGTCTAAACCATTCGGTAACAGGTCACGACCTGCAGGAGATCATTCTCACACTTGACGTAATGAATTGTGCACGTCGATGGGGGTATGGGCGGTTCCGGGGACCTTACGTATGGTTGTCGTAAGGCGATAACTGGAGGGCTCATGCGTGGCACCAGCTCGTTCCTGATCGTCGCGAACCGGTTGCCGGTCGACCGTGTGGGCGAGAAACAATGGCGTCGCAGTCCAGGCGGCCTCGTGACCGCGATCGCTCCGGTGATGCAGCGGAGAGACGGGGCCTGGCTCGGGTGGCACGGCGCGGCCGGCGAAGAGCTCAAGCCGTTCGACCACGACGGGATGCACCTCATCCCCGTGCCGTTGTCGCAGCTCGAGGTCGAGTTCTACTACGAGGGCTTCTCCAACGCCACCTTGTGGCCCCTCTACCACGACGTCGTGGCGACCCCCGTCTACTCGCGGGTGCTCTGGGACGCGTACAGGGCGGTGAACGACCGGTTCGCGCGGGCGGCGGCCGACGCGGCGGCCCCCGGGGCGGTCGTGTGGATCCAGGACTACCAGCTCCAGCTGGTGCCGGCGATGCTGCGCAAGCTGCGGCCCGACCTGAAGATCGGCTTCTTCCTGCACATCCCCTTCCCGCCCGCCGAGCTGTTCTGGCAGCTCCCGTGGCGCAAGGAGATCCTCGAAGGGCTGCTCGGCGCCGACCTCGTGGGGTTCCAGCGTCCCGGCGGCGCCTCCAACTTCGTCCGGCTCGCCCGGCGGGTGCTCAACCTGCCGGCCAGCCGCAACGAGATCCAGGTCGACGACCGGATCGTGCGGGCCGAGGCCTACCCGATATCGGTCGACTTCGGCTCCCTCGACCAGTTGGTCCGCGAGCCCCACATCATGACGCGGGCCAAGGAGATCCGGGCCGAGCTCGGCAACCCCGACCACGTGCTGCTCGGCGTCGACCGGCTCGACTACACCAAGGGCATCGGCCAGCGCCTCAAGGCGTACGGCGAGCTGCTCGCCGAGGGCCGGATCGAGCCCGGCGAGGCGGTGTTCGTGCAGATCGCCACGCCCACCCGCGAGCGGGTCGAGGAGTACATCCGGCTGCGCAACGACATCGAGCTCCAGGTCGGCCGCCTCAACGGGGAGTACGGCCTGTTCGGCTGGTCGCCGATCAACTATATGCACCAGTCGTACAACCGCGAGGAGCTGGCGGCGCTCTACTGCGCGGCCGACGTCATGGTCGTGACGCCGCTGCGCGACGGCATGAACCTGGTGGCCAAGGAGTACGTCGCCTGCCGCCACGACCTGCGCGGGGCGCTGGTGCTGAGCGAGTTCGCCGGCGCCGCCGACGAGCTCAAGCACGCCTACCTGGTCAACCCCTACGACATCGACGGCATGAAGCGGGCCATGATGACCGCCATGCACGAGCCGCCGCACGAGCTCGGCCGCCGGATGCGCTCCCTGCGCCGCCGCGTCGCCACCCACGACGTCGACCGCTGGGCCAGCGACTTCCTCAAGGACCTCGAAGCCTGAAAGGCGGCCTTTCGGGAGAAAGGCCGCCTGTTCGAAAGCTAGTCTTTGATCTCTTCGGCGACGTCCTGGGCCATGTCCTTCCAGTTCTTCCAGCGCTTCGCCGCGGCCCGGGTGGCGACGATGCGGGTGACCTCCATGCCCAGCCCCATCACGACCGCGTAGGCGATGGCCTCGCCGAGGCTCACGTCGGGGGAGTCGACGCTGGCCGGGGGCTTGCGGCCGGTGGCCTTCTCCCAGGCGAAGGACAGGGCCTTCTTGGCGACGAAACCGACGGCCAGCCCCACCAGGCCGCCGACGATGCGCCACTGCATGTCCGGTTTCTCTTCCTTACCCGCCATGATCCCTCCTCGGTAACGACCTTATTCTGCTGCGTCCGCCCGGCCCGTACGCCATAACATCTGGTGGCATGACGACTCAGCGACCACTGCCCCCCGACAGGCCCTCCCTCGACGGCTTGGAGCAGGCATGGGTAGCCCGCTGGGCCGCCGACGACCTCTACCGGTTCGACCGGACCCGCCCGCGTGAGCAGATCTTCTCGATCGACACGCCGCCTCCCACCGTCTCCGGATCACTCCACGTCGGCCACGTCTTCTCCTATACCCACACCGACACGATCGCGCGGTTCCAGCGCATGCGCGGCAAGGCCGTCTTCTACCCCATGGGATGGGACGACAACGGCCTGCCGACCGAGCGCCGGGTGCAGATCGTCTTCGGCGTCCGGTGCGACCCCTCGGTGCCCTACGACCCCGATTTCCAGCCGCCCGACAAGCCCGGCAAGCAGCAGGTGCCGATCTCGCGGCGCAACTTCATCGAGCTCTGCGAGCGGCTGACCGTCGACGACGAGAAGGCGTTCGAGGAGCTCTGGCGGCGGCTCGGGTTGTCGGTCGACTGGTCGATGACCTACCAGACCATCGACGCGGGCGCCCGGGCGACCTCGCAGCGCGCGTTCCTGCGCAACCTGGAGCGCGGGCAGGCCTACCTGGCCGAGGCCCCGACCCTGTGGGACGTCACCTTCCGCACCGCCGTCGCCCAGGCCGAGCTCGAAGACCGCGAGTGGCCGGGCGCCTTCCACCGCATCGCCTTCCACCTGTCGCCCGAGCAGCAGGCGCAGGGGTTCTCCGGCCGGGTGTGGATCGAGACGACCCGGCCCGAGCTGATCCCGGCCTGCGTGGCGCTGGTCGCCCACCCCGACGACGAGCGCTACCGGCCGCTGTTCGGCTCGACCGTGCGCACGCCCGTCTTCGGGGCCGAGGTGCCGGTCCTCGCCCACCACCTGGCCGAACCCGACAAGGGCTCGGGCATCGCGATGATCTGCACCTTCGGCGACGTCACCGACGTCACCTGGTGGCGGGAGCTCGAACTGCCCACCCGCGCCGTGGTCGGCTGGGACGGCCGGATGCTGCCGGACGCCCCGGAGGGCGTGGACGCGGAGCCGTACAAGGAACTGGCCGGGAAGACCATGCACGGCGCGCGCGAGCGCATCGTCGAGATGCTCGCCGCGAGCGGTGAGCTCGAAGGGCAACCGCGGCCGGTGAAGCGGCCGGTCAAGTTCTACGAGAAGGGCGACAAGCCGCTCGAGATCGTGACCACCCGCCAGTGGTACATCCGCAACGGCGGCCGCGACGCCAAGCTGCGCTGGGAGATGCTCGACCGGGGCCGCGAGCTGATCTGGCACCCCGCCCACATGCGGGTCCGCTACGACAACTGGGTCGAGGGGCTGGCCGGCGACTGGCTGATCTCCCGGCAGCGGTTCTTCGGCGTGCCCATCCCGGTCTGGTACCAGCTCGACTCCGAGGGCGAGATCGTCTACGAGGCGCCGATCGTGCCGCCCGAGAGCATGTTGCCGATCGACCCGTCGAGCGACGTGCCGCCCGGTTTCACCGAAGACCTGCGCGGCAAGCCCTTCGGCTTCGCCGGCGACCCCGACGTCATGGACACCTGGGCGACCTCGTCGCTGACCCCGCAGATCGCGGGCGGCTGGGAGCGCGACGCCGACCTGTTCCGGCGGGTCTTCCCGATGGACCTGCGGCCCCAGGCCCACGAGATCATCCGCACCTGGTTGTTCTCCACGATGGTCCGGGCCCACCAGGAGGAAGGCGTGCTGCCGTGGAAGCACGCCGCCATCTCGGGCTGGATCCTCGACCCCGACCGCAAGAAGATGTCGAAGTCCAAGGGCAACGTGGTCACGCCCATGGGCCTGCTGGAGGAGTACGGCTCCGACGCCGTCCGCTACTGGGCCGCCAACGGCCGTCCGGGCACCGACACCACCTTCGACACCGGGATGATCAAGATCGGCCGCCGTCTGGCCATCAAGATCCTCAACGCGTCGAAGTTCGTGCTCTCCTTCGACGACAACCCCGGCGAGGTCACCGCGCCGCTCGACCTGTCGATGCTGGCCGCCCTCGACGAGGTGGTGCGCGACGCCACCCGCGCCTTCGAGGCGTTCGACTACACCAAGGCCCTCGAACGCACCGAGCGGTTCTTCTGGGCGTTCTGCGACGACCACCTCGAACTGGTCAAGGCGCGTGCCTACGACGGCGACGCCTCGGCCGTGGTCGCGCTGCGCGCCGCGCTCGACACCCTGCTGCGGCTGTTCGCGCCGTTCCTGCCGTTCGTGACCGAGGAGGTCTGGTCGTGGTGGCGGGAGGGCTCCGTCCACACCGCCGCCTGGCCGGCCGTCGCCGGTCGCGGCGGCGACCCCGAGGTGCTCGAAGCGGTGGCCGACGTGCTGGCGCGGGTGCGCAAGGCCAAGTCGGCGGCCAAGGTGTCGATGCGGGCCGAGGTGACCCGGCTCGACGTGCGCGGCGAGAAGGCCGACCTGGTCAGGCTCGCCCAGGACGACCTGTGCGCGGCGGGCAACGTCGAGGAGTTCGTGCTCGAGACGGCCGAAGGCCCGCTGGTGGTCAACACCGTCCTCGAAGAAGCCTAATCCGGTTGCGCGCCCGGCCTGTTCCCGTGCCAGGCTGGACGCGTGATCGCAGAACGTGAGCATGCCCATCCGGGGAAGGGCCGGCGGGCGGGCGTACCGCCCACACTGAACATCGTCGCGGCCTGGTCGTGGCGGGTCATCGTCATCGGCGTGGTCGTCTACTTCTTCGCCATGATCCTCGCCCGGCTGAGCTTCGTGACGCTCCCGGTCGCGATCGCGTTCCTGCTGACGGCGCTGCTCTACCCGATCACCAGCCGCCTGCGCCGGGCCGGGTTCCGGCCGATATACGCCACCTGGACGACCATGCTCGTCGCCCTGGCGTTCATCGGCGGCCTCGGCTTCCTGATCGGCAACCGGGCCAACGACGAGTTCCCCGGCCTGGTCGCGCAGATCCAGCAGACCGCGCGCGACGTGCAGGCGTGGCTGCTCACCGGGCCGCTCCACCTGCGCGAGGCGCAGATCGCCGACTTCGTCGAGGAGCTGACGCGGCAGATCAACGAGCAGCGCAGCCAGATCACCGACACCGTGCTGACCGGCGCCACCGCCCTGGTCGAGGCGCTGGCCGCGATCGTGCTGCTGCTGTTCGTGACGTTCTTCCTGCTCAAGGACGGCGACCGCATCTGGGCCTGGTTCCTGCGGGCGTTCGGCGGCGCGGCCGACCGGGTCGACCGGGCCGGGCGCGCCGCCTGGCGCACCCTGTCCCACTACGTGCTGGGCACCGTCGCGGTCGCGGCCGTGCACGCCGTGGTCATCGGCATCGTGCTGGCCGGCATGCGGGTGCCGCTGTGGGCGCCGCTCGCGGTGCTCATCTTCTTCGCCTCGTTCATCCCGATCGTCGGCATCTTCTTCGCCGGCGGCGTCGCCACCCTCGTCGTCTTCGGCTCGCAGGGCTGGGTGTACGCCCTGATCTTCGTCGGCGTGCTGGTGGTCGAGCAGCAGCTGGAGAACCACGTGCTGCAGCCGCTGATCGTCGGCCGGGCGCTGGAGTTCCACCCGCTGGCCATCATCATCGTGCTGGCCGTCGGCGGCATCATCGGCGGCATCGCGGGGGCCGTGGTGGCCGTCCCGGTCACGGCGGTGATCTACCGGGCGCTGCCCGAGCTGCGCCGCGACCGGCCCGCCGAACCGCCCAAGCCGGTCGAACCCGACCCGCCCGAACCAGAGCCCTCACCAGGCGCGGGAGACGCGGTCCCGGGTGGTCCAAACCGGTAGGGTTGCGATCCATGAGTGTCGAGGTGCTGATCCACCGGCTCGACCCTGAGCTGCCGCTACCCGCGTACGCCCATCCGGGCGACGCGGGCGCCGATCTCTACGCGGCCGAAGACGTCGAGTTGCTCCCGGGCGAGCGGGCCATGGTCGGCACGGGCGTGGCGATCGCGCTGCCCGACGGCTACGCCGCGTTCGTCCACCCACGTTCCGGGCTGGCCGCGAAACACGGCGTGACGCTGGTGAACGCGCCTGGAACGGTCGATGCCGGATACCGAGGCGAGATCAAGGTGACGCTGCTCAACACCGACCTCAAGGAGGCCGTCCGGCTGCGGCGCGGTGACCGCGTCGCCCAGCTGGTCATCCAGCGGGTCGAGAAGGCGGCGTTCTACGAGGTGGAGCGGCTGCCCGGATCGGCGCGCGGCGCCGGCGGCTTCGGCTCCACCGGCAGATAGGAAAGGTGACCATCGTGTTCCGACGCCGACGCGGCGCGGCCGAGACCCCGTCTGACAACCCGTCCGAGCCCACTCCCGGCCAGCAGACGGCCTCCGCGCCCGCGGGCCCGCCCCGCGAGTCCGGCCCGTGGGACGCCTCCGACGGCTACCCGCAGGCCGACCGGGTCGACCTGGGCGGGCTCCACCTGCCCATCGGGCCCGACTTCGAGGTCCAGCTCCAGGTGGCCGGCGACCAGATCGTCGGCGCGCTCGTGCTGGCCCACGAGAGCGCCCTGCAGCTGCACGCCTTCGCCGCCCCGAAGAAGTCGGGCCTGTGGGACGACCTGCGGGTCGAGCTCGCCCGCGACGTCGAGTCGGCCAAGGGCACCGTCGAGGAGACCGAGGGCCCCTTCGGCACCGAGCTCCACGCGGTCGTGCCGCAGGAGAACGGCCCCGCCGCCCCGATCCGCTACATCGGCGTCGACGGGCCGCGCTGGTTCCTGCGGGCCGTGATCACCGGCCGGGCCGCCGTCGACCCCAACGCCGCCGCCGTCCTCGAGGGCGTGGTGCGCGAGGTCGTGGTCGTCCGGGGCGACGACCCGATGGCGCCCCGCGAGGGCATCCCGCTCCAGCTCCCGCCCGAGGCCCGCCAGGCCCTGGAGGAGCAGTCGGAGGACAAGGGCTACGACCCCTACGAGCGCGGCCCGGAGATCACCGAGACCCGGTGAATTCCCGCTTTTGCCCGGTCGATATGCGACCGTTATGCACCCGGACGCCCATCGCCTAGGCTGAAGCATCATGAGCACACAGGAGCCCGTCAAAAAGGGCGGACTACGCGGCTTCTTCCGGCGGCTGGCCACCAGCCAGGCCGAGCTGGAGGCGGCCGAGCTACAGGAAGACCTCGAAAGTCACGGGGCCACTCCCATCGCGGCGTGTGGCCAGCGCCAGCGTTTCTGCGTGGCCGGTACCCTTCGTACGGTGACCCTCCGGCCACGAGGCGGCGCCCCGGCACTCGAAGCCGAGCTGTACGACGGCTCCGACGTCATCGACCTGGTCTGGCTGGGCCGACGCAAGATCGTCGGCATCGAGCCGGGCCGGGTGGTCCGGGCCGAGGGCCTCGTGAGCCTGCAAGACGGTCGCAAGGTCATGTTCAACCCGCGGTACGAACTTCGCCCAACCGGGTGACGAGGAACGGTGAACCACACGTGAGCACTGCCGAAGAGGCCGCGCCGCCACCCCCGGTGAGCGCCCACGAGACCGTCGAGGCCGTGGTCAGGGCCCAGATCGCCAAGGCGTTCGGCGGCAAGCGGGGCACCGTCGAGGCGGCCGTGCCGACGATCGCCTTCACGCTGACCTGGATCTTCACCGAAGACCTGAAGTTCTCCGTGATCCTGTCGGTCGCGCTGTCGGTGGTGCTGCTGGTCGCCCGCATCGTGCAGCGCTCGACGCCGCAGTTCGTGCTCAACAGCCTCTTCGGCATCGGCATCGGCGCGTTCTTCGCGCTGCGCAGCGGCAACGCGGAGGACGCGTTCCTGCCCGGCATGCTCTGGATCGCGGTCGTCGAGGCGCTGATGATCTTGTCGATCCTGGTGCGCTGGCCGTTCCTGGGCTTTCTCCTGGGGGCCACCAACCCCGACGACCCGATCGCCTGGCACCGCGACAAGAGCATCGTCGACCTGTGCGTGAAGCTCTCGTGGATCATGGCCCTGCCCGGCCTGATCAAACTGAGCGTGCAGATCCCGCTCTACCTGGCGGGCAGCGACTACGTCTTCTGGCTCGGCATCGCCAAGGTCGCCCTCGGCTGGCCGGTCTACCTGGCCGCGCTGGCCACGGTGGGCTGGATGCTGGCCCGCGGCCGGACCGCCCAGCCCACCTCGTAACGGATCAGTGGGGCGCGAGGAGCTGGGCCAGCTCCTCCTCGACCTCCTGGCTGGCCACGAACAGCAGTTCGTCGCCGGCCTCGAGCGGGTCGTCGGCCGAGGGCACCAGCACCCGGCCCTCACGCAGGATCGCCACCAGCGCCGAATCGGTCGGCCACGGCACCGAACCGGCCCGCTGGCCCACCACGGGCGCGTCTTCGGGCAGGGTCAGCTCGACCAGGTTGGCCTGGCCCTGGCGGAACGTCATCAGCCGCACCAGGTCGCCGACGCTGACCGCCTCTTCGACGAGCGCGCTGATCAGGCGCGGCGTGGAGACCGCGACGTCGACGCCCCACGACTCGTTGAACAACCACTCGTTCTTCGGGTGGTTGATGCGGGCGACCACCCGCGGCACGCCGTATTCGGTCTTGGCCAGCAGCGAGACGACCAGGTTGACCTTGTCGTCGCCCGAGGCGGCGATCACGACGTGGCAGGCGTTCAGCCCGGCCTCGTCGAGCGCGGAGATCTCACAGGCGTCGGCGAGCAGCCACTCGGCCCTCGGCACGCTGTCGATCTTGATGGCCTTGGGGTCGATGTCGATCAGCAGCACCTCGTGGCCGTTCTCCAGGAGCTCGGCCGCGATCGAGCGGCCGACGGCGCCCGCCCCCGCGATCGTGACGCGCATCAGTTCTCCTCGGTCTCGGCCGGAGTGCCGGACAGCACCTTGTTGATGTGGTCCATGTGGCTGCCCACGGCGACGACGTGGAGCACGTCGCCCTCCTGGAGCATGGTGTCCTCGGTCGGCACGACCGCCTCGCCCATCCGGTTGAAGAACGCGACCCGGCCGCCGACGGCGTTCTCGAGGTCGACCGCGCGGGTGCCGATCCAGGCCGGGTTGTAGGTGACCTCGGCCAGCACGACGGTGCCGGTCGGGTCGCGCCACAGCGGCTCGGCGCCCTCGGGCAGCACCCGGCGCAGGATCTGGTCGGCCGTCCAGCGCACGGTGGCCACGGTCGGGATGCCCAGGCGCTGGTAGACCTCGGCGCGGCGGGGGTCGTAGATGCGGGCCACGACGTTGTCGACGCCGAAGGTCTCGCGGGCCACCCGGGCGCTGATGATGTTGGAGTTGTCGCCGCTGGACACGGCGACGTAGGCCTGGGCCGACTCGATGCCGGCCTCTTCCAGGACGTCGCGGTCGAAGCCGATTCCGGTGACCCGGCGCCCACGGAACCCCGCGCGCAGGCGGCGGAACGCCTGGGGATCACGATCGATGATCGCGACCGAATGGCCGTTGTCCTCCAGGATGTGGGCGAGCGTGGATCCCACGCGCCCGCACCCCATGATCACGATGTGCATGCTCCCCGCCGATGTCGAGACGTCGATGGGGACAGTATCCCGTCTACCGGCACCGCCGCGTGCCGTGTCCCTGGTCAGGGCGGCTACGCTTCTCAGTCGTGCCAAAGGTGACGGATCTCGTCAAGCGCCTTGTGGTCGGGCGCGCCTTGCGCAGCACCGAACTGCACGGGCAGCTCCTGCCCAAGCGCGTCGCCCTGCCGGTCTTCGCCAGCGACGCGCTCTCCTCCGTGGCCTACGCGCCGCAGGAGATCCTCGTCATCCTCTCGATCGCCGGCGTCGCCGCCTATAACTTCAGCCCGTGGGTCGCCGTGGGCGTCGTCGTGATCATGCTGACGGTGGTGGCGTCGTACCGGCAGAACGTGCACGCCTACCCCTCGGGCGGCGGCGACTACGAGGTGGCCACGGTCAACCTCGGGCCCAACGCCGGGCTTACGGTGGCCAGCGCGCTGCTGGTCGACTACGTGCTCACGGTGGCGGTGTCGGTCGCCAACGGGGTCGACTACGTCGGCGCGACCATCCCGTTCGTGGCCACCCACAAGCCGCTCGTGGCGATCGTCATCGTGGTGGTCCTGACGCTGATGAACCTGCGGGGCATCCGCGAGTCGGGCATCGCGTTCGCGGTGCCCACCTATCTGTTCATGGCGTCCGTGGTCGGCATGATCCTGTGGGGGCTGTTCCGGCTGGTCGTCCTGGGCGACGAGCTGCGCGCCCCGACGGCCGGGTTCGACGTGGTGCCCGAGGAGATGGACCTGGCCGGGTTCGCCATGGCGTTCCTGGTGCTGCGGGCGTTCGCGTCGGGCTGCGCGGCGCTGACCGGGGTCGAGGCGATCAGCAACGGGGTGCCGGCCTTCCGCAAGCCCAAGAGCCGCAACGCCGCGACCACGCTGCTGCTGATGGGCACCGTCGCCGTCAGCATGTTCAGCGGCATCATCTTCCTCGGCCTGAAGGCGGGCGTGACGGTCGCCGAGCCGGCCCACGTCGCCAGCGGCCTGCTGCGGCCCGACGGCACGGCGGTCGGCTCGAACTACTACCAGGAGCCGATCATCTCGCAGGTCGCCTCGGCCGTCTTCGGGCCGGGCACGCTGCTGTTCATCCTGGTCTCGGCCGTGACGGCGCTGATCCTGTTCCTGGCGGCCAACACGGCGTTCAACGGCTTCCCGGTGCTGGGCTCGATCCTGGCGCAGGACCGCTACCTGCCCCGCCAGCTGCACACCCGGGGCGACCGGCTGGCGTTCAGCAACGGCATCATCATCCTGGCCGCCGGGGCGGGCCTGCTGATCTGGGCCTTCGACGCCGACGTCAGCAAGCTGCTGAACCTCTACATCGTGGGCGTGTTCGTGTCGTTCACGCTCAGCCAGACCGGCATGGTCCGCCACTGGACCCGGATGTTGCGCACCGAGACCGACGCCAAGGTCCGGTTCCAGATGATGCGGGCCCGGGTGATCAACGGGTTCGGCGGCGTGATGACGGGGATCGTGCTCGTGGTCGTGCTGATCACGAAGTTCACCCACGGCGCCTACATCGTCTGCATCGCCATGCCGGTGCTGTTCCTGATGATGAAGGGCATCCGGCACCACTACGACGCGGTCGCGACCGAGTTGTCGGCGCCGGAGGACGACGTCGACGCCTCGATGCTGCCGGCCCGCAACCACGCGATCGTGCTGGTCTCCAAGATCCACAAGCCGACGCTGCGGGCGCTGGCCTACGCCCGCGCCACCCGCCCCTCGACCCTGGAGGCCGTCTCGGTCGGCGTCGACCCGGCCGAGTCGCAGCGGCTCCAGGAGGAGTGGGACCGGCGCGGCATCCCCGTGACGCTGAAGATCCTCGACTCGCCCTACCGCGAGATCACCCGGCCCATCCTCGAGTACGTCAAGTCGCTGCGCCGCCGCTCCCCGCGCGACGTGGTGACCGTCTACATCCCCGAGTACGTCGTGGGCCGCTGGTGGGAGCACCTGCTGCACAACCAGAGCGCGCTGCGGCTGAAGGCGAAGCTGCTGTTCAAGCCCGGGGTCATGGTCACCAGCGTGCCCTGGCAGCTCCAGTCGGCCGACCGGGTCATCGGCCGGGTCGAACCGGCCGCGCCGGGCTCGGTGCGACGACCTTATGGATCTTCGTCCGGTCGGTCCGACGGTCAGTCCAAGGCATGATGGAGGGATGCTTGAACTGACGGTGGGCCAGGTGGCCAATGGCGGATGGTGCGTCGCCCGGCACGACGGGCGGGTGGTGTTCGTCAGGCACGCGCTTCCCGGAGAGCGCGTGCGGGCCCGGGTCACCGAGGAGACGGCCCGGTTCCTCCGCGCCGACGCGGTGGAGATCCTGGAGCCCTCGCCCGACCGGGTGACCCCGCCCTGCCCCTTCAGCGGGCCGGGCAAGTGCGGCGGCTGCGACTGGCAGCACGCCTCCCTGGAGGCGCAGCGACGCCTGAAGGCCGACGTCGTGGCCGAACAGTTGTCCCGCCTGGCGGGAATCGAGCGGGAGATCACGGTCGAGGAGGTGCCCGGCGCGCCCGACGGCCTCGGCTGGCGCACCCGCGTCCAGTACGCCACCGGCCGCGACGGCCTGCTGGGCCTGCGCCGCCACCGGTCCCACGACGTCGAGCCGGTGACCGACTGCCTGATCGCCGACCCCGCGATCGAGGAACTGCGCGTCGCCACCGAGGGCTGGCGCGGCGCGTCGTCGGTGGAGTTCATCGCCTCGACCGGCGGCGACCACGCGGTCGTGGTCACCCCCAAGCCCCACCGCGAGGTGCGCATCCCCGACATCGACGCGAGCGTGATGCTCGACGAGGGCCGCCGCGGCACCCGCGTCCTCCAGGGCCACGGAACCCTGACCGAACGGGTCGGCGACCGCGACTTCCGCGTCTCGGCCAGCGGCTTCTGGCAGGTCCACCCCGGCGCCGCCGCGACCCTGCTCGACGCCGTGCTCGACTTCGCCCAGCCGAAGCCGGGGGAGTGGGCCCTCGACCTCTACTGCGGCGCCGGCCTGTTCGCCGCCGGCCTGGCCGAGGCGGTCGGCCCCTCGGGCGCCGTGCTCGGCATCGAGAGCGAGGCCCAGGCGGTGCAGGACGCCCGGTGGAACCTGCGCGGCGTCGCCCAGGTCTCCTTCGAGCGCGGCCGGGTCGAGGAGGCCCTCGACCGGCTGGAGATCGAACGCGCCGACCTGGTCGTGACCGACCCGCCTCGGGCGGGGCTGGGGCGCGAGGTCGTGGATCGCGTGGCGGGGCTGCGCGCCTCCCGGATCGTGTACGTGTCGTGCGATCCGGCGACCCTGGCGCGGGACATCAAGTGGTTCGGGGAACACGGCTACGACCTGGCTGACATCCGCGCTTTCGACCAGTATCCGATGACGCATCACGTGGAGTGCGTGGCGCTGCTGGTCAGAGGCTAGATTACTTCGCTGACCTGGGGTTCTGTGAATAGCGATTGTTCCGCAGAACTCCAGGTCGCCCCATCGAGCATCAAGATTCCCCCAGGACGGATTCCGCTACTTCGCCGCAGACGTCAAGCCGTGTGTCGCGGAGGACGGCGGCGACCGTTTCGCCCGCCCCCTGCCCTCTTCATGAGCGAAGGCGTGTTCAGCGTCCCCGTGTACCCCAGGACCGCCTGGTGCGGGTCGGCCGGTGTGCCCGCGGATGGATCCCCCTCGAAGTCCCCCAGGACAGCAGGCCGGCCATGCTGCTCTACCGGCCGCTAGGCAGTGACGCCCTGGAGCGACGGCTGAGCCGGTCAGCGATATCGAGAGCCCTGCGGCGGCTTCCTCTCCGCGTTCATTCCATCCAGGGTGGCGGCTACTTCTTCGGCGGCCGATGCCTCCGGAGGGACGGCGGTTCACCCGTTTCTGAGTGATGACGGCTTCCGGCCACTCCCGGGCGCGAACGGGCAACGGAGATGGCGCGTCTGATCATTGACCCGCCGATGACGACTTTCGAGACTCGGAGAGTCAGACAGCGTTTCCGATGGGAGGTCGAAACACGTGTTCCGGCGATTGTTCGTCGTTGTGACGATCTTGGCGACATGCCTCGTCGCCATGCCTCAGGCGGCCCATGCCCAGTCCTGGAAGAACTACAGAATCACCAACACGTGGCACTGCAAGCCGGATGCGTCCAACACATGGATGATCACGATCACCGTCTGCACCGTGATCAACGGAACCCTCGCCCAGGGGGTCGTGATCGTCTCGAACAACACCGAGGAATGGTTGTCCGTCCAGGCCGACGTCTGGGCCTACTCCCGGGGCGCCGAAGTAGACGACTCCTCCGACTCGTGCGACTGGGCCAATCTCGGATTGGGAAGCTCGGCGTGCTTCGGCCCCACTTTCAGCCTGCCCTGCACGGCCAACGTCCAGGGTTACGCGAAGGTGGGCTACAGCTACGCCTGGGAGGACTCGCCCGTCGACTACCGCGAGGCGTACGCGGCGACGAACCAGATGTGCATCACCACCTGAAACGATGACGGCGGCGGGTCGCACGTGCGGACCGCCGCCGTCATCGAGTCATCGGCTGAAGGATGCGTACTTCGCATGGCAAGCAGCACGTTCTGGACGCCCGGGGTGCGCGGGTCCAGCGCAGGTTGAGGGCGTTCATAGCAGCTGGTGAGCGCGCCGTCTCCCCGCTCACGAGGAGCTCATCTCGGCCAGGCCCTTCTCCAGGGTCACGTCGGGCGAGTAGCCGAGTTCTGATCTCGCGGCGGTGATGTCGTAGGAGCGGTCGCGGCCGGTGAAGCTGACGAGCCAGTTCGTCAGCGGGGGCGCCGACTTCCGGCGGAGCAGGCGTGCCGTGCGGTCCATCAGCGCCGCCATGGGCGCGGCCACCGCCAGGGGGACGCTGCGGCTCTTCGACAGATCCACGCCGCGGGTCGCCAGCAGGGGGGTGAGGAAGTCCCGGATGGGCGTCGGGGCGCCGTCGGTCACGTAGTAGACCCCACCGCTGCGGCCCCGGGTGAGCGCGAGGAGCGTGGCGGCGACCAGGTTGCCGACGTGCACGAAATCGACGATGTGCCTGCCGTGGTCGATCCAGGCGAACCGCCCGGCTTCGGCGACCCCGGCCAGTTCGTCGATCGTCGTCATGCCGCGACCCCAGATGAACGGCGGGCGGAGCACCACCAGTTCGGTGTTCCCGCCGGGGGCTCCCCGGAGTGCGCGCTCGGTGGCCAGCTTGACGCGGCTGTAGGCGATGTTCGGTCTG
Organism: Herbidospora sakaeratensis; assembly: GCF_001570525.1. Taxonomy (GTDB): domain Bacteria; phylum Actinomycetota; class Actinomycetes; order Streptosporangiales; family Streptosporangiaceae; genus Herbidospora; species Herbidospora sakaeratensis. Next base: position 433,776 of record NZ_BBXC01000008.1, on the reverse strand, counting down.
CCCTCCGGTGTCGACTCGTCGACGACGGGACGACGTTGACTGCCCGTGGAGACGGATGCGGCGCTGACGAGCACGAAGCGCCGCACTCCGGCCGCCACGCTCGCGGCGTGCAGGGCGACCGTCGGCACGTGGTTGGCGCGTTCGAAGAGCGCGTCGGGACCCCAGAACTCCATGTGCGCCGCGACGTGCACGACCGCGTCGGCCTCTCGCAGCCTGGCGAGCCACGGCGGGGGGTCGGTGAGATCACCTGGAACGGGTTCGGCGCCGGCCGCGCGTACCCGCCGAATGCTCGGGCCCGATCGGGCGAGGGCCAGGACCTCGTGTCCTTCCGCGATGAGGCGATGGACGAGAGCGCCGCCGACGAAACCGCCGCCGCCGGTGATGAAGATCTTCACCCTTCTGCTCCTTTCATTGGCATCGAATAGTTTGACATCGATGCATCTATGTCAATGTAACCTCCCGTACGATGGGTGCGTCAAGCAGGAGGTGGGCGATGCCAGACGGCGGGAAGCGGCTGACGGCGGCACAGGTCGCCGATGAGTTCAGCCGTACGGCGAAGGTGCTCGTGCGTCACTTCAACGAGCGCCTGGGCGAGCACGGGGTGTCGACGCCGAGGTCCCGCCTGGTGGTGGAGGTGGCCCGGTCGCAACCGGTTCGCCTGACCGAGCTCGCTCTCGCGGTCGGCATCGCCCAGGGGACCGCCTCCACCCTGGTCGACGCGCTCGTCCGCGACGGCCTGCTCGAACGCCAGGCCAGCACCGACGACCGCCGGTCCGTTCTCCTCCGGGTGACGGCGCAGGGGGCCGCACTGGCTCAGGACTGGACGGCCGGCTACGAACTGGCCGCGGAAGAGCTGTTCAGGCCGCTCACCTCGGAGCAGTTGTCGACACTGGTCGACATACTGCGGGTGCTCGGCGCCGACGAGCCGTCGGGGCCGGCAGCCGACGGGCGAGGCTGAGCTCGCGAACGATCGCGGCCTGACGGCGTGTGCGCCTGGTACACCAACCAATCCGGTCAGTAACGGCGGTTCACCGGACACCTGGGGCAACCCTGGGAGTGAGCACCCCCGAGGAGCCTCATGAGAGTGACCGCCTTACTGGGCCTCGTCCTGGCCCTGACCGCCTGCGGCACCGCGACCGGCGAGGCCCCCGGAGCCCAGGCGCACGACCCGGTCAACGCGGCGGCCTGTCTGGAGTTCGCCCTGGCCGCCGACGACCTCCGCGCGGCGGCCCAGGCCACGGCGGCCGAACTCCGCGCCGCGCTGACCCCGGCACTGCGCCACATGGACCGCGCCGTCCAGGCCGCCAACGGTGAGGTCGCCCCCCTGATGGACGACGCCGTGCTGGCCGCCGAAGCGGCCGACGCCACGGCCCTGGCGACGGCGCTGAGCGCGGTCGAGGGGGCGTGCCGCAGAGCGGGCACCCCGATCGAGGTGCCCTTCGGCTACTGACGCGGCGCCGTCAGGATCTGGGCGACGGCCGCCGCCGGGGTCGCGCCCCTGATCGACAGTTCGCCCAGGCTGTTCCTGGTCTGGAAGGCCACCAGCGTCTTGGCGTCGGCGACCGTCAGGTCGTCGGGGCTGGCCAGGACCGGGGTGAGGCCCAGGTGGGGCCAGGCGGGGCGGTCGAGCAGGCGGGTCAGTTGGCGGTTGGCCGCGTGGGCGGCGTCGGCCAGGGCGCGGAGGTTGTCGCGGGCGCCGGGGCTGAAGGGCACCAGCACGTTGACCCGGCCGATCTCCGCGCCCGCCGCGCGGGTCGCCTTGAGCATCGCGCGGTCGGCGATCGACAGGCCCGTTCTGGTCGCGGGGAGGGTCATCGTCACCATCAGTTCGGAGCCGACCTTGCGGGCCTCCTCCTGGAGGCGCTGGATCGCGGCCGCCCGGCGGCCGGCCGTGACCAGGTCGGCCGAGTCGGTCACCTCGAAGTCGATCAGCCAGGGGCGGTAGGCCTTCAGGACCGACCGGTAGGCGCGCAGCAGCCGGGCCGGGCCGGCGCAGGTCGCGGCGAGTTCGGCGCCGCGGGGGCCGCCGAACGACAGGCCCACGGGGCGGCCGGTCTTGTGGAGGGTCGACACCAGGGGTCTCTTCGCCGAGGCGGGCAGGCCGCTCCACGTCGGCAGGCAGCCGGTGGCGTTGACGTGGCCGACCAGGTAGGACGGCGCCCGCGAGATGCCGCCCTCCTCGCGGATCGCGTCGACGAACGTCACGTAGGGCACGGTCTGCTCGGGCTTGGGGGCCACCGCGACGGCGGGGGCGGCGGCCACGGGCGGGGTGACGGGCGCGGCCCATTCGGGCAGCGGTTCGGCCGGCAGCAGCACGAGGGCGGCGGCCGTGGCCCCGACGAGGGCGGTCGCGGCGGCCATGACGAGGGCGCGCGGAGGGGTGCCCATGGGGCGGGGCCGAGGAGCGGAATCCAACTGGTTCACCACCGAGCGTCGCGCGACGACTACTATCCGCAAGGGACCCTAGCAAGGGCCGGACGGCGATAATGGCCGAATGAAGTTGAGGATCTTCACCGAGCCCCAGGAGGGCGCGACCTACGACGATCTGCTCGCGGTCGCGCGGGCGGCCGAGCGGCTGGGGTTCGACGCGTTCTTCCGATCCGACCACTATCAGGCGTTCGACGCCGACGATCCCGGCCCGGGATCGACCGACGCCTGGATCACCCTCGCCGGGCTGGCCCGCGAGACCACGACGATCCGGCTCGGCACCCTGGTGACCCCCGCGACCTTCCGCCTCCCCGGCCCGCTGGACATCAGCGTCGCCCAGGTCGACCAGATGAGCGGCGGCCGCGTCGAGCTGGGTCTCGGCACCGGCTGGTACGACGCCGAGCACCGCTCCTACGGCATCCCCTTCCCTCCGGTGAAGGAGCGCTTCGACCGTCTTGAGGAGCAGCTCGCGATCGTCACGGGCCTCTGGGCGGCCGAGAAGCCGTTCTCGTACGCCGGAACGCACTACCAGCTGACCGACTCCCCGGCCCTGCCCAAGCCGGTGCAGACCCCCCTCCCGATCATCATCGGCGGCTTCGGCGCCACCCGCACCCCCCGGTTGGCGGCGGCCTACGCGGCCGAGTACAACATCCCCTTCCGCTCCCTCGACGACGTCGCCACGGGCTTCGCCCGGGTCCGGGCCGCCGCCGCCGAGACCGGCCGGTCGCTGGTCTACTCCGTCGCCCAGACCGTCTGCGTCGGCGCCGACGAGACCGAGGTGGCCCGCCGCGCCGAGGCCATCGGCCAGTCGCCCGCGCAGCTGCGGTCGGGCGGGATCGCGGGCACGCCGGAGGAGGTCGTCGACAAGATCGGCCGCTTCGGCGAACTGGGCGCCGAGCGCGTCTACCTCCAGGTCATGGACCTGTCCGACCTCGACCACCTCGACCTGATCGCGCGCGAGGTCCTGCCGCACGTCTGAGAGGCGAGAACACCGGAGCGACCGGGGAAACCCGGTCGCTCCCGGCATTTACGGCAGGGCACACTTCTCCCTGTGCTGCTGACAATCTCGACCACCCGTGAACCGGCGACCGATCTCGGCTTCCTGCTGCACAAGCATCCCGATCGGGTGCAGGAGTTCCCACGGGCGTTCGGGACGGCCCACGTCTTCTACCCCGAGGCCACCGACCGGAGGTGCACCGCCGCCCTGCTGCTCGACGTCGATCCGGTACGCCTGGCGCGCACCCAGGGCAAGACCACCCCCGACTTCAGCCTGGGCCAGTACGTCAACGACCGTCCCTACGCCGCGTCGTCGTTGTTGTCGACCGCGATGGCCGAGGTGTTCCGGACCGCCAGGTCGGGCCGCTGCGCCGCCCGGCCGGAGCTGGCCGGGACCGCCATCCCGCTGGAGATCACGCTGCCGGCGCTGCCGTGCCGGGGCGGGCCCGCGCTGGCCCGGCGGCTGTTCGAGCCCATGGGCTGGGACGTCACCGCCGACCCGATCCCGCTCGACCCGGCCTTCCCCGAGTGGGGCGACTCCCGCTACGTCACCCTCACGCTCACCGGAGAGCTCCGGCTCGCCGACGCGCTCAACCACCTCTACGTCCTGCTGCCGGTCCTCGACGACGCCAAGCACTACTGGATCGCCGAGGACGAGGTCGACAAGCTGATCCGCGCGGGCGAGGGCTGGCTGGCCGCCCACCCCGACCTCACCCTCATCACCCGCCGGTTCCTCAACCGCCGCACCGCCCTGACCAGGGCCGCCTTCGCCCGGCTGGCCGAGGTGGGCGACGACGCGGAGGAGACGCTGGAGCCGCCGGCCGAGGAGGAGGTGCGCATCCCCCTCAACACCCTCCGCCGGGACGCCGTCGTGGCGGCCCTCGCCGAGCTCCAGGCGCGCAGCGTCATCGACCTCGGCTGCGGGACGGGGCAGCTGATCACGGCCCTGCTCGACCAGGGCGTACCGAAGATCACGGGGGTGGACGTGTCGGCCCACACGCTCATGGTCGCGGCCCGGAGACTCAAGCTCGACCGCATGGGCAGCCGGACCCGCGAGCGGGTGGACCTCTTCCAGGGATCGGTCACCTACACCGACGCCCGGTTCGCCGGATACGACGCGGCCGTCCTGATGGAGGTCGTCGAGCACCTCGACCCGCCCCGGCTCCCGGCCATGGAGAGGGTCGTCTTCGGCGCCGCCAAGCCCGCCCACGTGCTGGTCACCACGCCCAACGCCGAATACAACCCGCGTTACGAGAACCTGACGGGCCTGCGCCACCCCGACCACCGCTTCGAGTGGACCCGGGCCGAGTTCCGCGACTGGGCGCGGAGCGTCGCCGCACGCTACGGCTACCAGGTGGAGTTCCGCGCCGTCGGCGACGACGACCCCGAGGTCGGCTCGCCCACCCAGATGGCCGTCTTCGGCAAGGAGGACCCGGCATGACCGAGATCAGTGTTCCGAAGATGTCGCTGGTCGTGCTGGTCGGGGTGTCCGGCAGCGGCAAGTCCACCTTCGCGCGCAGGCACTTCAAGCCCACCCAGGTCATCTCCTCCGACTACTGCCGGGGGCTGGTCGCCGACGACGAGAACGACCAGGCCGCCACCCCGGCGGCGTTCGACCTGCTGCACCACATCGTCGGCGTGCGGCTGCGGCGCGGCCTGCTGACCGTGGTCGACGCGACCAACGTCCAGTGGAAGGCCCGCCAGGCGCTGGTCGCCCTGGCCAAGAGCCACGACGTGTTGTGCGACGCCATCGTGCTCGACGTGCCGGAGGAGGTCGCGGTCGCCCGCAACGCGGTCCGGCCCGACCGCGACTTCGGCTCCCACGTGATCCGCCGGCAGCGGAACGACCTGCGCCAGTCGCTGTCGAAGATCTCCCGCGACGGGTTCCGCCGCGTCCACGTGCTGCGCGGCGACGAGATCGACGACGCGGTGATCTCCTACGAGCGCGCGTGGACCGACAAGACCGACCTGACCGGCCCGTTCGACATCGTCGGCGACGTGCACGGCTGCGCCTCGGAGCTGGACACCCTGCTGGCCGCGCTCGGCTACGTCGACGGCGTCCACCCTGACGGCCGCACGGCCGTGTTCGTCGGCGACCTCGTCGACCGGGGCCCCGACAGCCCGGGGGTGCTGCGCCGGGTCATGGACATGGTCGAGCGCGGCGCCGCGCTGTGCGTCTCGGGCAACCACGAGCAGAAGCTGGTACGCGCCCTCGACGGCCGCAAGGTGCGGGTCGCCCACGGCCTGGAGAAGTCGCTGGAGCAGTTCGCCCTCGAAGACGAGGCGTTCAACGTCCGGGCCAAGACGTTCATGCAGGGCCTCATCAGCCACTACGTCCTCGACGGCGGGAAGCTGGTGGTCGCGCACGCCGGCCTCAAGGAGGAGTACCAGGGCCGCGCCTCGGGCCGGGTGCGGTCGTTCGCCCTCTACGGCGACACCACCGGTGAGACCGACGAATACGGCCTGCCGGTCCGCTACCCGTGGGCCGAGCAGTACCGGGGGAGGGCGACGGTCGTCTACGGCCACACCCCGACCACCCTCGCCGAATGGGTCAACAACACCATCTGCCTCGACACCGGCGTCGTCTTCGGCGGCCGGCTCACCGCGCTGCGCTACCCCGAGAGGGAACTGGTCTCGGTCCCGGCCGAGAAGGTCTGGTACGAGCCCGCCCGGCCGCTCACCTCGCGGGGCCGGGAGCCCGACGTGCTGGACATCGGCGACGTCACCGGCGACCGCTACGTCGAGACCCCGGGCGGCACGATCAAGGTCCGGGAGGAGAACGCCGTCGCCGCCCTGGAGATCATGAGCCGGTTCGCGGTCGACCCGCGCTGGCTGGTCTACCTGCCGCCGACGATGGCCCCGCCGGAGACCTCGAAGAAGGACGGCTACCTCGAACACCCCGACGAGGCCTTCGCCGAGTTCGCCGCCGCCGGGGTGACCCGGGTGGTGTGCGAGGAGAAGCACATGGGCTCCCGCGCGATCGTCGTGCTGGCCCGCACCCCCGACGACGCCCGGGCGCGGTTCGGCGTCGAGGGCGCCGGCACGGTTTTCACCCGGACCGGCCGCCCCTTCTTCGCCGGCGACCTGCAGGACCGGTTCGTGGCCGGGCTGCGCGAGGCGTTCGCGCCGCTGCTGGAGGACTCCCCGTGGCTGGTGCTCGACGGCGAACTGCTGCCCTGGTCGGCCAAGGCCGGTGAGCTGATCCGCGGCCAGTACGCCTCGGTCGGCGCCGCCGCCGGGGCCGCGCTGCCCGTCGCGGTGCGCGCGCTCGAGGCGGCGGCCGGGCGAGGTCTGGATGTGGGATCGATACTGGACCGCGCCCGGCGCCGCGAGATCAACGCTGCCCGGTTCCGCGAGGCGTATGCCCGTTACTGCGAGCCCGTTTCCGGTCTTTCCGGTCTGCGGTTCGCGCCCTTCCAGATCCTCGCCTGCGCCGAGGGCGCCACGGCCGTGACCCGGCCGCACGACTGGCACCTCGACCGGCTGGCCGCCGTCGCGCATCCGCTGGTGCACGCCACCCGGCACACGTACGTGGACCTGGAGCAGGAAGACCAGCGCGGGGCGGCGGTCGACTGGTGGACGGCGCTCACCGACGCCGGCGGCGAGGGCATGGTGGTCAAGCCCGTCGCCCACCCCGGCGGCCGGGTGCAGCCGGGCGTGAAGGTGCGCGGGCCCGAGTACCTGCGCATCATCTACGGCCCCGACTACCTGGAATCGCTCGACGAGCTGCGCAGACGTTTCCTCGGCCGGAAGCGGTCGCTGGCGCTGCGCGAGCATAGCCTGGGGGTGGAGGCGCTGTCGCGACTGGCGGCCGGTGAGCCGCTCCACCGCGTCCATGAGGCGGTTTTCGCCGTGCTCGCCCTGGAGTGTGAGCCTGTCGACCCCCGCTTGTGAGCGGGCCTTCACGGAAGCGACACGTTCGTCACCCCCAGGGTCCTCTATGAGGGCCTAACATCGGGGCAGACGACAGAGCGTGAACTTGCGATCACTCATGAATGAACGTGCATCGAGAAGACCATGGTTCCACCTGCGTCATGACTGGCAGGACACCGAGCGCATCGGCAATGTCGTGGTGCAGCACTGCACTGTGTGCCTGAAAAGCAGAGTCCGAATCCGGTAATGGGCCCTTAGTGTAGCCATTGCGCTACTTGTCGTAATCGTGGGCAAGTAGGCTGCATGGGGGGTCCACCGGTAGCCGTACGACGGCAGGAGCGTCTGGGCTACGTCACGTTCATCGCGGCGGCCGGCGCCATCGGCGGATTCCTGTTCGGCTACGACAGCGCCGTGATCAACGGCGCGGTCGTGGGCATCCAGCGCTACTTCAACGTGGGCCCGTTCACCATCGGCGCGGTGGTGGCCATCGCGCTGCTCGGCTCGGCCGTCGGGGCCTGGTTCGCCGGCAGCCTCGCCGACCGCTGGGGCCGCACCAAGACCATGCGGCTGGCCGCGGTCATCTTCGCCGTGAGCTCCGTCGGGCAGGCGCTGCCGTTCGCCATCTGGGATCTGGTCTTCTGGCGGGTGCTCGCCGGGGCCGCGATCGGCATGGCCTCGGTCCTCGGGCCCGCCTACATCGCCGAGGTCGCCCCGCCCGCCTACCGGGGGCGGCTCGGCTCGTTCCAGCAGCTCGCGATCGTGCTCGGCATCGCCGTCTCGCAGCTGGTGAACCTGGCCATCAACCTGTGGGCCGGGGGAGAGGTCAACAACGACCTGGGGCCTCTGCAGGCGTGGCAGTGGATGCTCGGCGCCTGCCTGGTGCCCGCCCTGATCTTCCTGGCCTTCGCCAGCGTCATCCCCGAGTCGCCCCGCTACCTGGTCGCGGCCGGGCGCGAGAAGCAGGCCCGCGAGGTGCTGCGCGATCTGGAGGGCGAGCACGTCGACCTCGACGAACGGGTGACCGAGATCAGGAGCGTGCTGCGCACCCGGCGGCGTCCCCGGCTCGGCGACCTGCGGGGACCGCGTTTCGGGCTGCTGCCGATCGTCTGGGTCGGTGTCATCCTGTCGGTGTTCCAGCAGTTCGTCGGCATCAACGTGATCTTCTACTACTCGTCGGTGCTGTGGCAGTCGGTCGGCATCACCCAGTCGGACTCGCTGCTCATCAGCTTCTCCGCCTCGATCATCAACATCGTCGGCACGTTCATCGCCATGGCCCTGGTCGACAAGGTCGGCCGCCGCCCGCTGCTGCTGGTCGGCTCGGCCGGCATGGCGATCGCGCTGGCCGTGGCGTCGTGGTCGTTCAGCTACAGCCGCAGCGTCGACGGGATCGTGCAGCTGCCCGCCGTGCAGGGCGCCGTCGCCCTGATCGCGGCCAACGCGTTCGTGTTGTTCTTCGCGTTGTCGTGGGGGGTCATCGTGTGGGTGCTGCTGGGCGAGATGTTCCCCGGCCGGATCAGGGCGGCGGCGTTGTCGGTCGCGGCGGCGGCGCAGTGGCTGGCCAACTGGGCGATCACCGTGACGTTCCCGCCGCTGGCCGCGTGGAACCTGGCGCTCACCTACCTGTGCTACGCCGTCTTCGCCGCGCTGTCGTACCTGTTCGTGGTGTTCATCGTGCAGGAGACGAAGGGCCGAAGACTGGAGGAGATGGGGTAGCCTCCGCCAGCCACGGGCCGAGCGCGTCGGCCTGGCCGTAGAGGACCTCCAGCTCCGTCACGCAGGCCGCGATCACGTCTCTGTCGGTGATCCGCCGCCCGCCGAGGTGGGCGCCGATGTCGTCGTAGCGGACCTCGTACATGAGATCCCGGGACAGGACCAGGATCTCGGGGAGCGGCCCCGCCCGCTCCAGGTGCCCCACCGCCGCCGCGTCGAGCACGCGGGCGCGCTCGCCGGCCCTGGCCCGCGCCCTGAGAACCTGAAGTTCCCACCGCAGGTACGCCGTCAGCGGCCGTTCGGCGATCCGCAACCGCCGCAGCTCCACCGAATCGGGCACGTCGGCGGCGAACTCCCCGGCCGACTCCTCGATCAGCTCCATCGCCCGGTCCCAGTCGCCCCCGGCCCAGGCGACCCAGCTCGGACTGTAGGGCTCGTGGAAGTGCTGGGCCCGCTCGAGTTTCCAGAGCACCCCCTCCATCTCCCGGTAGAGGCCGTAGAACTCGGTCGTGTACGCCTGCCGGTCGAGCATGACCCCGGGTGCGCCTTGCACGATCTCCCGCACACATCCTCCTGGCGGGTCCGGCGATCCGCGCCACTCGCCGGCCCGAAGTGGTGGTCAGTTCCCGTACGAGTTGCTGCAGATGGCTGTCTCGTTACGTCCCAGGCGGCGAATGGTGATCTGCCGTCTGACGGGCGTACTGGGCGTGGCGTCGTTTTGCGACTGTTTCATCCCGTTACCTTCCGTCCCGGTTCCCCGACACGAGGTGATCGTAAGGCGGCCCCCGGAACCGTCAAGACCCAAAGCACGTCGGGCATCCCGCGCGGCCGGGATGACGGGCGTAGACGTGGTGGTCGGGCGAGAGCAGATTGATGCCGTGGACGTAGCCCGGCGCCACCTCGGGCACCCCCGTGACCAGGGAGACGATCGCCTGCGCGACGAGATGGCCGGAGATGCCGGCCGAGGTTCCGGTCACGCCGGGGCCGCCGAGGTCGGGGATCCCGCCGTCGGGCCGGTGGGCCTGCTCGGCCGCCGCGACGCACTCGTAGCAGGCGCCGTTCGGCGGGTCGAACACGCCGACGGTGACGAGCGGACCGTTGTAGCCGCCGCCCGCCCATGGCACCCGGGCCGCCGCGCAGGCCCGGCTGGCCCAGACGCGGATGCCCTCGCCCCTGGGCTCGTCGGCGCAGAGGGCGAGGGCGTCGTAGCCGTCGACCAGTGATCGTAAGTCGGTCTCGCCGGTGACGCGGTGGCGGGCCGAGGTGACCACGATGTCGCTGTTGGCCGCGCCCAGCCGGTCGCGCGCCAGGTCGGCCTTGGGGAGGCCGACGTCGGCCTCGGCGTAGAGCAGCTGCCGGTTGAGGTTGGACAGTTCGACCAGATCGGGGTCGACGCAGTGGAGCCGTCCGACCCCGATCGCGGCCAGCGCCCAGGCGGCGTGGCTGCCGGTGCCGCCGAGCCCCACCACGACAACACGCGCCCGTTTCAGGGCGAGCTGGGTCTCCCACGCGCTGTGGCCGGGCACCAGGTCGACGCCCCGGAAGAAGGCCTGGTTGCGGCTGTAGCGGTCGACCTCACGCGGGGTGAGCCCGCGCGGCGGGGGAGCGGTCGCCTCCTCCAGGTAGCCGGAGCCGACCAGGTCGTCGACGACGCCGCGCGCCTCGCCGGGACTGAGATCGGGGAACATCACGATCAGCCGCGCGGCCACCGCCTCAGGCCCGCGCCGCCCGTCGAGCAGCGACAGGGCCGCCCAGACCCAGCCCCCGGGGTCGTCGATCTCGGCGGCGAGCCCGTAGATCTCGCCGCCGATCCGGACGGTCCCCTCGGTGGTGCGGAACGGGCGGTGCTCCGCTTTGACCCGCGGAAACCGCAATCTCGATCTCCCCCGTGCGACGCCTCATCTGAACCGCGTGGGTGTACGGCGTCCGTGCCGCGTGGCCGCCCCCACGACCAGCGAGATGATCCACAGGAAGAACAGGATCTTGAACACCGTGAACACCGCACCCGTAAGGATCATCGCGATCAACGCCACGACGATCAAGGGGACGAACGCCCCCGGTCCGGGCCCGCGCCGCACCCGCATGTGCGGAGGACGGGCGAGGTGGTATCCCCAGTTGCCCATGTCGATCCCCGGCGGCGTCTGCGCCTTGGGGACGGGGGCCGCGCCGACACCCTGCCCGCCGGGCAGGTCGGCCAGGACGACGCCCAGGTCGCCGGCGGTCTTGGCGGCGAGCGTGACGTCGAGGCGCTCGTCGAGTTCCTCGCGGGTGAGCCGCCCCTGCGCGAACGCGTCGTGCAGGAAGACGGTCACCTCGTCGCGCTCCTTGTCGCCGATGCGCATCGCGGCGGGCGGAACACGGTCAGCGGTCATGAGACGGGTCACTACTCCTCGTCGGTGTCGCCGTCGGCCAGGACCTGGTAGAGCTTGCGCCGGGTCTCGGCCAGGATCTTCTTGGCCTGACGCACCTGGCTCTCACTTCCAGTCTGCGCGATTTGGAACAAAGCGGACGCGGCCTGACGCGACAAATCAAACAATTCGTGGACGTTGTCCCCGATGTCGGGAGTCATCTCCTCCCACGGGGCGCGGACCTCGTCCTGGTGCTCGGCGACGTAGGCGCGGCCGGCGTCGGTGAGGGTGAAGGTCTTGCGGCCGTCGGCCTCCTCCGAGCGCACCAGCCCCTCGTCGGTGAGCTGCTGGAGCGCCGGGTAGACCGCGCCGGGGCTGGGCTTCCAGCCGCCCTGCGACCGCTCGGCGATCTCCTGGATGATCTGGTAGCCGTTGCGCGGCTCCTCCGACAGCAGCGCCAGGATGGCGGCCCGGACGTCACCCCGCTTGGCCTTGCGTCCCCGGCCGAAGCCGCGCGGCCCGAACGGGAAGCCCGGCCCGAAGGGCCCGCCGGGCCCGAACCCCGGCCCGCCGCCCCACGGGCCGCCCCGGCCCCGATGCCCTCGATGGCGGTGGTCGTGGGGGCCGCCGGCCGGGGTCTCCCAGGTGGCGGCGAAGCCGCGCAGGTTCTCCTTGAGCGCGGCCTTGAGGTTGCGGATCTCCCGGTGGAACTCGTGGGGGTGGGCCCAGGGGCCGCCGGCGGCGTGTGCGTTGGTCATGTGTCCTCCAGAGTGTTACGCGATGCCTCAAAGATATATCGAGAACATGTCGACGACAAGCAAAAGCCACAAGTGACTCAAGTCACGAAAAAAGATGGGATGTCGGGGAACAGGTGCTGAGACCGCTCCGTTACATTGGGCAGAGACGGGATTGTTCCGCGCTGAGAGGGCTGGGGGGTGCTCTTGGAGCGGAGCAGTCCCGTCTTGTTTTTTGGGCAGATTCGACTTTGATTTGGGCAGATTCAACGTCCGAGCCACCGCCGTCCTTCGGCCGTCGGCGTCTCGGACGCCCGAGGCCCGTCCGCCCTTCGGGCGGCCGCGCCTCGCGATCAAGAGCAGAAGCCCCGAGTCGGGCCGCATGCGTGTGGCTCGCGGGTTTTGTCGTACCTTTGCCGTACGCTGCCGTGTCGTGATCTCGACATGATGGGCCATTCCCACGCGCTGACCGGGGCGATCGTCTGGCTGGGCATCGCGCCCGGGTTGCAGGCGCTTCCCTCGGTGTTCGACTTCCAGCCGTCGCTGGCGTTCGCCACCGCGATGTCCCCGGCCGAGTTGATCGCCGGGGCGATCATCTGCGCGGGTGCGGCCATGCTGCCCGACCTCGATCACCCCAGCGCGACCATCGCGCAGACGTTCGGGCCGGTGACGTGGCTGCTCAGCAAGGGGGTCAACTTCGTCAGCGGGGGGCACCGCAAGGCGACCCACTCGCTGCTGTTCGCGGTCCTCATGGGGATCGGGGCCCATCTGCTGGCGACGCGGTTCACCGTGGGGCAGGACATCCTCGTCGTGTTGTCGATCGGGCTCGCGTTACGCGCGGTCGGGATCGGGGTGCCGGGGAACAAGATCGCCTCGGCGGTGGTCAACGTCGTGCTGACCGGGGGCATATTCGCCGCGTTCTGGGGGCTGGGGGTGACCTACGCCTGGCTGGGGTTCGCGATCGGGATCGGCTGCTTCGTCCACGTCCTGGGCGACTGCCTGACCGAGCGGGGCTGCCCGGTGCTCTGGCCGCTCAAGCACAAGTGGCTGCTGCCGTGGGACTGGGGCCTGAAGACCGGCCGGAAGTTCGAGACCAAGATCCTCGCGCCGACGTTGTCGGTCGCCGTGTTCGCGCTGCTGTTCCTGCGCCTCATGCCGATGTGAGATCCCGCGCGAGAATGCGATATCTTGACATCAAGAGATATTCGCCCAAGGTTAGGCGAGCCTGACCGATCAACCCCTCCTGTGCGTACGGGAGGATGGCCGGGCGAGTTGTCAACAGCAAACCTCTGGGGAGGCGAGACTTCGTGTCCGCGAACAGCTTCGGCGCCCGTGACACACTGCGCGTGGGTGACGCGTCGTACGAGATCTACCGGCTGGACAGGGTCGAAGGGTCGGCGCGCCTCCCGTACAGCCTGAAGATCCTGCTGGAGAACCTGCTGCGCACCGAAGACGGCGCGAACATCACCGAGGCCCACATCAACGCCCTCGGCCAGTGGGACCCGTCCGCCGCGCCGAGCGTGGAGATCCAGTTCACCCCGGCCCGCGTGATCATGCAGGACTTCACCGGCGTGCCCTGCGTCGTCGACCTGGCCACCATGCGCGAGGCCGTGCGCGACCTCGGCGGCGACCCGGCCCGCATCAACCCGCTGGCCCCCGCCGAGATGGTCATCGACCACTCGGTCATCGTCGACTTCTTCGGCGGCCCCGACTCCTTCCAGCGCAACGTCGAGAAGGAGTACGAGCGCAACCACGAGCGCTACCAGTTCCTGCGCTGGGGCCAGACCGCCTTCGACGAGTTCAAGGTCGTGCCCCCGGGCACCGGCATCGTCCACCAGGTCAACATCGAGCACCTCGCCCGCGTCGTCATGATCCGCGACGGCAAGGCCTACCCCGACACGTGCGTCGGCACCGACTCCCACACCACGATGGAGAACGGCATCGGCGTTCTCGGCTGGGGCGTCGGCGGCATCGAGGCCGAGGCCGCGATGCTCGGCCAGCCGATCTCGATGCTCATCCCGCGGGTGGTCGGCTTCAAGCTGACCGGCAAGCTCCCGGCCGGCGCGACCGCCACCGACCTGGTGCTCGTCATCACCGAGATGCTGCGCAAGCACGGCGTCGTCGGCAAGTTCGTCGAGTTCTACGGCGAGGGCGTCTCGTCGGTGCCGCTGGCCAACCGGGCCACGATCGGCAACATGAGCCCCGAGTTCGGCTCCACCTGCGCGATCTTCCCGATCGACCAGGAGACCATCAACTACCTGTCCCTGACCGGCCGCACCGACGAGCAGATCGCCCTCGTCGAGGCGTACGCCAAGGAGCAGGGCCTCTGGCTCGACCCCCAGGCCGAGCCGGAGTTCTCCGAGTACATCGAGCTCGACCTCGCGACCGTGGTGCCGTCGATCGCCGGGCCGAAGCGCCCGCAGGACCGCATCTCGCTCAGCGAGTCGAAGGACATCTGGCGCCGCGACGTGCGCAACTACGTCACCGACTTCGACGGCGACGGCGTCGACGAGGCCGTCGAGGAGTCGTTCCCGGCCTCCGACGCGCCCGCCTCCAACGCCCGCGCCGGCGCGCCCCGCCCCCACAAGGCGGTCCCGGTCACGCTGGCCGACGGCACGAGCTTCGAGATCGACCACGGCGTGGTCACCATCGCCGCGATCACCTCGTGCACCAACACCTCCAACCCCTACGTGATGCTCGGCGCGGCCCTGCTGGCCAGGAACGCCGTCGAGAAGGGCTTGACCCGCAAGCCGTGGGTGAAGACCTCGCTCGCGCCGGGGTCCCAGGTCGTCACCGGCTACTTCGAGCGCTCGGGCCTCCAGCCCTACCTCGACAAGATCGGCTTCAACCTGGTCGGCTACGGCTGCACCACCTGCATCGGCAACTCGGGCCCGCTGCCCGAGGAGATCTCGGCCGCGATCCAGGCCAACGACCTCGCCGTCACGGCCGTGTTGTCGGGCAACCGCAACTTCGAGGGCCGCATCAACCCCGACGTGAAGATGAACTACCTGGCCTCGCCGCCGCTGGTGGTCGCCTACGCGCTCGCCGGCACGATGGACCTCGACCTGAACAACGAGCCGCTCGGCACCGGCTCTGACGGTCAACCGGTGTTCCTCAAGGACATCTGGCCCGAGCCCGAAGAGGTCTCCCGCGTCGTCGCCGAGTCGATCGGCCAGGACATGTTCCTGCGCGACTACGCCGACGTCTTCAAGGGCGACGAGCACTGGCAGTCGCTGCCGATCCCGACGGGCAACACCTTCGAGTGGGACCCGGCCTCGACCTACGTGCGCAAGGCCCCCTACTTCGACGGCATGCCCGCCAAGCCCGAGCCGGTCACCGACATCACCGGCGCCCGCGTGCTCGCGGTGCTGGGCGACTCGGTCACCACCGACCACATCTCCCCGGCGGGCTCGATCAAGCCGGGCACCCCGGCGGCCGACTACCTCAAGGAGAACGGCGTCGAGGTCAAGGACTTCAACAGCTACGGCTCCCGCCGCGGCAACCACGAGGTCATGATCCGCGGCACCTTCGCCAACATCCGGCTGAAGAACCTGCTGCTCAACGGTGTCGAGGGCGGCTACACCCGCGACTTCACCCAGGAGGGCGGCCCGCAGTCGTTCATCTACGACGCCTCGGTCAACTACCAGGCCGCCGGCACCCCGCTCGTCGTCCTGGCGGGCAAGGAGTACGGCTCGGGCTCCTCGCGCGACTGGGCCGCCAAGGGCACCGCGCTGCTCGGCGTCCGCGCCGTCATCGCCGAGTCCTACGAGCGCATCCACCGCTCCAACCTGATCGGCATGGGCGTGCTCCCGCTCCAGTTCCCCGAGGGCGAGACCGCCACGTCCCTGGGCCTGACCGGCGAGGAGACCTTCGAGATCACCGGCGTCGAGGAACTCAACCAGGGCCACACCCCGGCGACCGTGACCGTCCGCGCGGGCGACAAGCAGTTCGAGGCGATCGTCCGCATCGACACCCCCGGCGAGGCCGACTACTACCGCCACGGCGGCATCATGCAGTACGTCCTCCGGTCCCTGCTCGCGAAGTAACCGCATCTCATCCTGTGAAGCCGCCCGGTCCGACCCGGGCGGCTTCCGCCTTTCAAAGGCCCTTCAAAGGCTCCTTTCCGTTACGGCTCCGCCCACCCCGGCCCCACCCACCG
>NZ_BBXC01000008.1:0-417215 GCF_001570525.1 Herbidospora sakaeratensis | reverse complement strand
CCACCCCGGCCCCCCCCCCGCGCCCGCCCCGCGCCGCCCCCGGCGCCGACCCCCACTCCCGCCCCGCCCCGCGACGCCGGGCATGTCTCACCCACGGTTCCCGCTCCCCACCGCACGCGCAGCCGACCCCGCTCTCGCGCCGCGATTCAAGGCTCAGGCCCGCTCCGCCCCCCGCCACCGCATCACGCCGCATCGCCGGGCATGTCTCACCCACGGCTCCACTCCCCACCGCTCCCGCCGCGACGCCGAGCTCCGGCTCCTCACCCCGTCGGGTGCCCGGCTGCCGTTACCGCTGCCCGAGAACGGCTGTTTCGCCGGTCACCGAAATGGCGGGCGTTTCTTTTTCGTCCGGCGCCGAAATTGTGCGAGCCCGGCCGTGCCCGTGTTTCGTCGGGTGGCGAAGTCTCCTCTTCGGCGCCCTTCTTCGTGGCGCGCCGAAGCAGTGCGGCCCGCAGTGTTTCGTTCCCCGCCGAATTTCCCGGTATTGTTCTTCGGTCTTTCGGTGGGGATCACGACGCGGGAATCTTTCTCCGGCCGGGTAACTCTCCGCAACCTGAAGCGCCGAAAGTCAAGTAATCTACCTGCGACGCAGGCCCGCCGCAGCAGAGCTCCGCTACCTTCGGTAGCCTGCGGCCGAAATAACGCAACGTGCACACCCGATTCCCGCGCGCATTCGAATTCTCGCCACACCTGGGCCCTCGGGAATATGAATGACACGTACCGTAATTGGACCCTCGAACGCCGCCGAGTGCCGTGATGGCAATTTCCTCCAAAGCCCCGGTAAGCAGTCCCAGGACGGTGCGCATGAAACTCCATACATCGAGTACTGTTTCGCCGATCGCCTCTTCTGCGACGAGTCCCCCACCTGGGCCGCGACGCAGGCGGGTTATCGGCAGGCTGGGGAGGCGGCCCCGGCGCGACCCGGTCTTCCATGTCCCGGACTGGGTGTGCCCGCAGGACCTGGCTGGCGCCCCATCTGGAGGGGCGGCAGGCGAAGGAGGCGCCGGCCGACTTCCCGTACGAGATCGAGTCGGCCCTGCACTTCTCCAACGGCGGCGGTCTCCACGTCGCGACCGAGAAGGCCACTGGCCGGAAGGTCGTGCTGAAGGAGGCCCGGCCGGGCGCCGGGCTCGACCAGAAGGGCCGCGACGCGGTCGGCCGGTTGAAGCGTGAGCACGAGTTCCTCGGGAAGCCGGCCGACCGCCGCGACTCCCGGGGGTGCCGCTGGTCATCGCGGCGGTCATGGTCGCGTCCACGAAGCTCGGCAACCGGCTCAGGCCGCACGTCGACCCCCGTCTGGTGGCCAGCCCCGACGCGCAGGTCCGGACCATGAACGTGCTGTTCACGCTGCTGCCGCTGTCCTCATCGTGATGCACACGCTCACCGCGGCCGGGCACGGCTTCCCGCTGGAGCGGGCCGCCGCCGTGGGGTTCGGGGTGCTGCTCATGGGGCTCGGCGACGTGCTGCCGAAGATCGCGCCCTCGGCCGTCGGGGGCGACGACGCGCTGAGCCGATGGGCCCTGGCGTGGCAGCGCTCGCAGCGCCGGGGCGGGGCCGCGATGGTGGTGCTGGGGGCGGTCTGCGCGGTGGCGGCGTTCTGGGTGTCGCCCATGCCGGCCGCGGTGGGGATCGGCGGCGCGCGGCGGCCCGGATGCGCTGACGCGCCCGCCGTCATCCGCTCACCGCGCGCCGCTCAGGTCTGTGACCTGGGCGGCTTGACGGTTTTTACCCGGCCTTGGTGGGGACTCCGGCTTCTTTGCGGGTACGTTTCTCCATTGTTACCCCGGGCAACAAACGTTACCGTCCCGTGTCTTTCCCCCAAGTTCCCTTGGGCTTACGTTGTCTCAAACAACATTCACCCATTAGGTGAGTCACACCCCCCGATAGACCCCCGGCCAGAAAGGACCCACGCATCATGCGCAAGGGGATCCTCAGCATCGGCGCCGCCTTCGCGGCCCTTTCCCTCGGTCTCACCGCGTGTGGCGGGGGTGACGAGGGCACCGGTGCAGCTCCGGAGACGACCGGCGCCGCCCCCGCGACGTCCGCCGCCGCGCCCGCCCAGGGCAAGATCGGCGTCATCCTCCCCGACAGCAAGTCCTCCGCCCGGTGGGAGACCGCCGACCGCAAGTACCTCGAAGAGGCGTTCAAGGCCGCGGGTGTCGCCTACGACATCCAGAACGCCCAGGGTGACAAGACCCAGTTCCAGACCATCGCCGACCAGATGATCACCGGCGGCGTGACCGTGCTCGCGATCGTCAACCTCGACTCGGGCACCGGCAAGGCCGTCCTCGACAAGGCCAAGGCCCAGGGCATCGCCACCATCGACTACGACCGCCTCACCCTCGGCGGCAAGGCCGACTACTACGTCTCCTTCGACAACACCGCCGTGGGCAAGCTCCAGGGCGAGGGCCTGTCGAAGTGCCTCGACGACGCCAAGGCCGAGAAGCCGATCATCTCCTACCTGAACGGCTCGCCGACCGACAACAACGCCACCCTCTTCAAGGAGGGCTACGACGGCGTGCTCAAGCCGAAGTTCGACTCGGGCGACTACGTCAAGGGCCCGGAGGACTCGGTTCCCGACTGGGACAACGCCCAGGCCGGCACCCTCTTCGAGCAGCAGCTCACCAAGGAGCCGAAGATCGCCGGCGTGCTCGCCGCGAACGACGGCCTCGGCAACGCCGCCATCGCGGTGCTGAAGAAGAACAACCTCAACGGCAAGGTCCCGGTCACCGGCCAGGACGCCACCGCGCAGGGCCTGCAGAACATCCTCGCCGGCGACCAGTGCATGACCGTCTACAAGGCCGTCAAGCAGGAGGCCGACGCCACCGCGCAGCTGGCCATCGCCCTGGCCAAGGGTGAGAAGCCCGCCGCCACCGGCACCGTCAAGGACACCGAGACCGGCGCCGACGTGCCGGCCGTCCTGCTGACCCCGGTCGCCATCTACAAGGAGAACGTGAAGGACGTCGTCGCCGACGGCTACGTCACGAAGGAAGAGCTCTGCACGGGCGACTTCGCCGCCATGTGCACCGAAGCCGGAATCAGCTAAGTCATTCCGGGGGTACGGCCCACGCACGCTCGGCGCGTGGGCCGTACCCCTCTCTCTGGAACCAGGAGTAGCCCATCGTGTCCACGGCACCCGTTCTGGAACTGCGCGGAATCGACAAGAGTTTCGGCCCCGTGCAGGTTCTTCACGATGTCGCCTTTTCGGTGTATCCCGGAGAGGTGACCGCTCTTGTCGGCGACAACGGCGCCGGTAAGTCCACCCTCGTCAAGTGCATCGGGGGCATTCACCCCTTCGACTCGGGCGAGTACTACTTCGAGGGCAGGCAGGTCAGCGTCGGCGGCCCCCGCGACGCGGCCGCCCTCGGCGTCGAGATCGTCTACCAGGACCTCGCGCTCTGCGACAACCTCGACATCGTCCAGAACATGTTCCTCGGCCGGGAGCGCAAGCGCGGCCTGGTCCTCGACGAGGACACGATGGAGGAGATGGCGGCCAAGACCCTCGTGGGCCTCTCGGTCCGGACGGTCAAGTCCCTCCGCCAGCACGTCTCCAGCCTGTCCGGCGGCCAGCGGCAGACGGTCGCCATCGCCAAGGCCGTCCTGTGGAACAGCAAGGTCGTCATCCTCGACGAACCGACCGCCGCTCTGGGCGTCGCGCAGACCGCGCAGGTCCTGGAGCTGGTCCGCCGTCTGGCCGACAAGGGCCTCGCGGTCGTGCTCATCTCGCACAACATGAACGACGTCTTCGCGGTCTCCGACCGGATCGCCGCGTTGTACCTCGGCCGCATGGCCGCCCAGGTGAAGACCTCCGACGTCACCCACTCCCAGATCGTGGAGCTCATCACGGCCGGGCGCAGCGGGGAGCTCGGCCTGCAGAACGGCAAGGAAGCGACCGCATGACCACCACAACCGCCCCGGAGGAGAAGGCCGTCGCGCCGTCCGCCGGGCTGAACAAGCAGGTCCGCGACTACGTGGAGCGGGTGCGCGGAGGTGAACTCGGCGCCCTCCCGGCGGTCATCGGGCTCATCGTGCTGTGCACGGTCTTCGCGATCCTCTCCCCGGTCTTCCTGTCGCCGGTCAACTTCGCCAACCTGTTCACCCAGGGGGCGGGCGTCACCGTCATCGCGATGGGCCTGGTCTTCGTCCTGCTGCTGGGCGAGATCGACCTGTCGGCGGGCTTCGCCTCCGGCGTCTGCGCGGCCTTCCTCGGCGTGCTGCTCACCAACGAGGGCTGGCCCTGGTACGCCGCCGTGGCGGCCGCGATGCTCGTCGGCGTCGTGATCGGCCTGATCATCGGCTGGCTGGTGGCCAAGCTCGGCATCCCGTCGTTCGTCGTGACGCTGGCCGCGTTCCTGGCCTTCCAGGGCGTCGTGCTGATCCTGCTCGACGAGGGCACCAACATCTCGATCCGCGACTCGGTCATCCTGGCCGTCGCCAACGAGAACATGTACCCGTGGCTCGGCTGGGCGCTCGTGATCGTGGGCGTGCTCGCCTACGCCGGTCTCCAGCTGCTCAACAACCGCCGCAGGGCGGGCCGGGGCCTGGTGGCCGACCCGCTGTCGCTGATCGCCGTCCGCGTCGGCGCCCTCGCCGTCGCGTCGGGCTTCGCGGTGTGGGTGCTGAACCTGGAGCGCAGCCGCAACCCGGGCGTCATCTCCCTGACGGGCGTGCCGGTCGTGGTGCCGATCATCCTGGTGCTGCTGCTGGTCTGGACGTTCGTGCTGCGCCGCACCCGGTTCGGCCGGCACATCTACGCCGTCGGCGGCAACGCCGAGGCGGCCCGCCGGGCCGGCATCAACGTCGACCGGATCAAGATCTCCGCGTTCGTCATCTGTTCCTTCATGGCCTCCGTCGGCGGCATCATCGCGGCCTCCCGCGCCAACTCCGTCGACCCGAACACGGGCGGCAGCAACGTGCTGCTGTTCGCGGTCGGCGCGGCGGTCATCGGCGGCACGTCGCTGTTCGGCGGCAAGGGCCGGGCCCTCGACGCCATCCTCGGCGGCGCGGTCGTCGCGGTCGTCATCAACGGCATGGGCCTGATGGGCTACAGCTCCAGCGTGAAGTACGTGGTCACCGGCGCGGTGCTGCTGCTCGCGGCGGGTGTGGACGCCCTCTCCCGTAAGCGGGCGTCGGCATCCGGCCGCCGATAGGGTGAGCGCGAACGACGACCCCCCGGCACCAGAGGCAGGACGCATGCTGCGCGCAGGTCCCTCTCAGGAGGAGATCCGCAGGCACAACCTCGGCACCCTGCTGCGCCACGTCCACCTCGGCGGGCCGACCTCGCGGGCCGAACTGACCAGCCGCATGGGCCTGAACCGCAGCACCATCATGGCGCTGACGGCCGACCTCACCGCGGCCGGTCTGGTGCGCGAGGAACTGCCGAAGGAGACCGGCCGGGCCGGCCGCCCCTCGCTGGTGGTCCGGCCCGAGTCCTCGCGGGTCTACGTGCTCGCCTTCGACGTGGGCGTCGACCGGCTGGTCGCGGCCCGCGTCGGACTGGGCGGGGTCATCCTCGACCGCCGCTGGGCGGTGCGCCCGCGCGGCGCCTTCGACCTCAACGAGTCGGTCGCCACGCTGGCCGGGTTCGCCCGCCAGATGCACCGCAAGACCCGGGCCGACACCGTCTGCGTCGGCGCGGCGGCGGCGTTCTGCGGCGCGGTCCGCAAGACCGACGGCCTCGTCCGGTTCAGCCCCAACCTCGAGATGGAGGACGGCCCGTTCGGCGAGGAGCTGTCCAAGCGCCTGGCGATGGGCCTGCCGGTGACCGTCGGCAACGACGCCAACCTGGGCGCGCTCGCCGAGCACACCCGGGGCACCGGCACCGGCTGCCGCGACCTCGTCTACCTGCACGGCGACGTCGGCATCGGCGGCGGCATCGTGGTCAACGGCCAGCTGCTCGGCGGCGCGGCCGGTTACGGCGGCGAGGTCGGCCACATGGTGGTCAACCCCGGCGGCCGGGCCTGCGGCTGCGGCTCCCACGGCTGCCTGGAGGCCGAGGTGGGGGAGCGGGCGCTGCTCGAACTCGCCGGCAGCTCCGGCATCCAGCGCCTGGCGGCCGGCCGGGGCCGCGACGGCATCCACGCGGTGGTCGAGGCGGCCGACCGCGGCGACATAATCGCTCAGGACGCGCTCCACCGCGTGGGCGACTGGCTGGGCATCGGCGTCGCCAACCTGGTGAACGTCTTCAACCCCGAGGTCGTCATCTTCGGCGGCACCCTGCGCGAGATCTATCTCGGCTCGGCCGCGCAGGTCCGCAGCCGCCTCAACCTGGCCACCCACCCCGCGCTGCGGGAGACCCTGCGGCTGCGCACCTCGGAGCTCGGCGACGACGCGACGCTGGTCGGGGCCGCCGAGCTGGCGTTCACGAAGGTACTCGCCGACCCTCTTGAGGTGCTCGCGCGGATGAGCGTCTGACCGGGCGCAGCACCGCCAGGGCCACGACGAAGGCGACCGCGAGCAGCCCCGCCGACACGGTGAACGCCAGCCGGTAGCCCTCGGTCAGCGCGACCGCCTCCGGCGCGCCCCCGCCGAGCAGGCCCTCGGTGCGGCCGGCCGCCAGCGTCGAGAGCACCGCCACGCCGAGGGCCATGCCGATCTGCTGGGTGGTGTTGAACAGGCCCGAGGCCAGCCCGGCGTCGTCGTCGCGGGCGTCCGACATGCCGAGGTTCGTCAGGGCGGGCAGCACCAGCCCGCCCCCGGCGATCAGCACCATCACCGGCAGCAGGTCGGTGACGTAGACCGCGTCGACCGGCACGCGGGTCAGCCAGCCCATCGCGGCCACCAGCAGCACCAGCCCGGCGAGCAGCACGGTCCGCGCGCCGTAGCGGTTGTTGAGCCGGGCCGAGACGAACAGCGACACCCCGCCGATGGCGACGGCGGCCGGCAGCATGGCCAGGCCCGTGGCCAGCGCGCCGTAGCCGAGCACCCGCTGCATGTAGAGGGCGACCAGGATCTGGAACGAGAACATCGCCGACAACGCGAGGATCTGCACCGCGTTCGCGCCCGACACGTTCCTCGACCGGAACACCCGCAGCGGCATCAGTGGGGTGCGCGCGCTCGTCTGGCGCACGAAGAACCCGGCCAGCAGCAGCACCGACAGCCCGCCGTAGACGAGGGTCTGCCCGGCGTCGTGCCCCTGGACGCCGACCACGGTGTAGACGCCCAGCATCAGCCCGGCGGTGACCAGCGCCGCTCCGGCGACGTCGGCCCCGGCGGACAGGCCGGTGCCGCGCTCGGCGGGCAGCGCCCTGACGGCGAGCCCGATCGTGGCCAGCCCGATCGGCACGTTGATGAAGAAGATCCAGTGCCAGTCGAGCGTGTCGGTGAGCACCCCGCCGAGCACCTGCCCGATGGAGGCACCGGCCGCGCCGGTGAAGCTGAACACGCCGATCGCCTTCGCCCGTTCGGCGGGGTCGGTGAACAGCGTCACCAGGATGCCCAGCACGACCGACGAGGCCAGCGCGCTGCCCGCGCCCTGCAGGAACCGGGCGGCGATCAGCGTTTCGGGGCTGCCGGCCAGCCCGGCCAGCAGGGAGGCCGCGACGAAGACGGCGTTCCCGGCGAGGAACACGCGTTTGCGGCCGATCAGGTCGCCGAGCCGTCCGGACAGCAGGAGCAGGCCGCCGAAGGGGATGAGGTAGGCGTTGACGGTCCAGCTCAGGGCCGCGGAGGTGAAGCCGAGGTCGTGCTGGATGGCGGGCAGCGCCACGGTCACGATGCTGCCGTCGAGGATGGTCATCAGCATGGCGGTCGACAGGACCGCCAACGCGAGCCAACGGGACATGGTCGTCTCCTGTTCGGGGGGAACAGAAGCGACCGTAGCAGATAGTTTTGTTGCAGACGATTATCGGGCGCGTTGCCGGGCCCGGCGCGCGTTCTGGGGGGCCTCGACGGGGGTGGCCAGATGTCCCCGCGTCAGCCGGGTCAGCAGCCCGACGAGGGTGCGCCCCTCCTCTTCGGACAGGGTGTCGAGCGCCTCGCGGTGGACGCGGTCGGCGATGCCCTGACTCTGCGCGGCGACCTCGGCGCCCTTCTCGGTGACGGCGATGATCCGGGCCCGCCGGTCGGTGCTCGACGGCCGCCGCTCGGCCAGGCCCGCCTGCTCCAGCGCGTCGACGGTGACCACCATCGTGGTCTTGTCCATGTCGCCGATCTCGGCGAGCTGGATCTGGGTGCGCTCCTCTTCGAGGGCGTGCACGAGCACGCAGTGCATGCGGGCGGTCAGCCCGATCTCCGCCAGCGCCGCCGCCATCCGGGTCCGCAGCACGTGGCTGGTGTGGTCGAGCAGGAAGGACAGATCCGGTTCGGTACGGGAGGGCGCCATCCCGTCAGGATAGTCAACCGCTCCCGTACCGGATCGTCCGTGACGGGAGGACTAGGCGACCCGGGCGTTGGACGCGGTCCAGGTGTTGCACGACAGGAACGACTGCGAGTCGAAGCCGCGCTCCAGCCAGAAGGCCTGGTTGCGGCCCTTGCCGTGGACGGTGTCGGAGGCGTGCTTGGCGGCCCAGTCGACGACCTGGTCCCACTCCTCGAAGATGACCGGCAGGCTCTCCTGCGTCGCCCCGAGGAAGACGCCGGCCATGCACTCGGCCTGCTGCTCGACCCGGTGGCTCAGGTAGTTGCGGGCCGTCTTGGTGCGGGCCTGCGCGTAGAGCCGGTTGAAGGCCGGCACGATGCCGGCGCGCTGCTGGGCGTGGTGGCCGATCTCGTGGGCCATGGTCTTGGCCAGCGTCAGGCCCCACGGGTTGCGGATCGTGGCCTTCGGGAGGAACTGGTAGATGGTCTGCGACGACGGGCAGTAGTGCGCGGTGTAGGTGTTGCTGAGCTTGCCGCACGGCGTCTTGGTGCCGGCGGCCCTGATGATGATCTTCGGTACCCGGTAGGCGCCCAGGCCGGCCGCCTGGAACTGGCGGGCGTACATCTGGTTGACGCAGCGGGCGACCTTGAGCAGGTAGGTCTTGAGCGAGTTCGCGCTGCCCTTGCGTGGCTCGCCGGGGGAGCAGGTGAACGAGTCGACGGCGCCCGACCGGTAGAGCCGGTTCTTCGTCAGCACCGTGGGGAACACGCGCTTGGCGGCGGCGGGTGCGGCGGCCATCGGGGCCGGGGCGGCCACGGTCGACGGCGCGGCGGCCAGAGGCGGGGGAGAGGAGTTGGCCGGGGCGGCGGAGCCCGTCACGACGAGGACGGAGAGCGCGCCGGAGGCCAGTGCGATCAGGGGTTTTCGCATGGTTTGCAGACCATATTGCAGGTCTTATTGGCGAGTAAAGTCGGGTAAATATGCATATTTACGGCGGTCACCCTCGTGGATGACCGCCGCACCGCAGGTCAGGACACCTGTGAGGCCGGGGCCTTGTAGGTGTTGCACGCGCTCGGCGACCCCGCCTTGAAGCCCCGGTCGGTCCACGCCGCCCGGCTCTTGCCGCCGCCGTGGGTCGGGTCCCCCATGTCCTCCTTGATGTACGTCAGCATCTGCTGCCAGTCATGGGAGTCGCGCCCCGTGGAGGCCCAGATGCTGCGCAGGAACGCCCCGGACAGGCAGTCGGCCTGCAGCTCCAGGCGGGCGTGCCACTTGTAGGCGGCCTTGGTGCTCTTGGGCGCCAGCTTGTCGTGGGCCTTGATGATGCCCGCCCGCTGCTGGACGTGGTGGCCGTACTCGTGCGCCAGCACATAGAAGAGGAAGGGCGAGCCCTCGTACTCGAGCATCCAGCCGTCGACGAGGACGACCAGGCCCTGGGTGTCGTGGCAGTAGGCGCCGCCCCAGAAGCCGTCCATGTTCCCGCACGCACGGGTCTTGCTCGGCTTGCTGATGAACTCCATGCCCGGCTTGCGGAACGGGAGCTTGGCCTTCTTGAAGAAGGAGGTCCAGGTGGCGTCGAGGCACTCGGCGCCCTCGCGCAGGTAGTTCTGCGCGGTGAGGAAGTCCTCGATCGTCGTGGCGTATTCGGGACACGACCGCACCGGCAGCTTGCCGGAGGCGTAGATCGGGTTCTTGGTCAGAGCGGACATACCGGTAGGAACAGGCCGTGCGTGGACCGTTCCGGGCGCCAGCAGAGGCGCCACCAAGCCCGCGAGGAGTAAGGGAATGATTTTTCGCACGAAATCAGGAGGGTAGGGGACAAGCCAACCACGCGTAAAGGGATTCCCCAGGCCTCGGAGCCGGAAGCCGGGCACTGTCGAACTACACTCCTACTGTTCGACGGCGAACGGGAAAGGAATCGCAGTGGGCCTTCTGGAGTCCCTGAGCGGACCGACCGACCTCAAAGCACTCGACGCGAGCGAGCTGCCCCGGCTCGCCGAGGAGATCCGTGACCTTCTGGTCCGCTCCGTCGCGAACTCGAAGGCGGGTGGTCACCTCGGTCCCAACCTCGGAGTGGTCGAGCTGACCATCGCGATCCACCGCGTCTTCGACTCCCCCGACGACCGCGTCGTCTGGGACACCGGCCACCAGTCCTACGTCCACAAGATGCTGACCGGCCGGGCCGACCAGTTCGACGGCCTGCGCCAGGAGGGCGGCCTGTCGGGCTACCCGAGCCAGGCCGAGTCGCCCCACGACATCGTCGAGAACTCCCACGCCTCCACCGCCCTCTCGTGGGGCGACGGCATCGCCAAGGGCTTCCGCCTGACCGGCGGCGGCCGCCACGTCGTGGCCGTCATCGGCGACGGCGCCCTCACCGGCGGCATGGCCTGGGAGGCGCTCAACAACATCGCGCTGACCAAGGACCTGCCGCTGGTCATCGTGGTCAACGACAACGGCCGCTCCTACTCCCCGACGATCGGCGGCCTGGCCACCCACCTGGCCAAGCTGCGCGTCACCCAGAGCTACGAGCAGGTCCTCGAGTTCGTCAAGGACAAGTTCGGCAACGTGCCGGTCCTCTACGACACCCTCCACGGCATCAAGAAGGGCCTCAAGGACGTCCTGGCCCCGCAGGTCATGTTCGAAGACCTCGGCATCAAGTACGTCGGCCCGATCGACGGCCACGACGAGCCCGCGATGGAGACCGCGCTCCGCAAGGCCAAGTCCTACGGCGGCCCGGTCATCGTCCACGTCGTGACCAAGAAGGGCCAGGGCTACGAACCGGCCGAGAACCACGACGAAGACTGCTTCCACGCCCCGCAGCCCTTCGACATCGTCACCGGCGAGGAGCGGCCCAAGCAGCTCGGCTGGACCGACGTGTTCAGCGCCGAGATGGTCCGCGTCGGCGCCGAGCGCCCCGACGTGGTCGCCATCACCGCCGCGATGCTCCACCCGACCGGCCTGGCCGACTTCGCCGCCCTCTACCCCGACCGCATCTTCGACGTCGGCATCGCCGAGCAACACGCCCTGACCAGCGCGGCGGGCCTGTGCGTCGGCGGCCTGAAGCCGGTCGTCGCGGTCTACGCGACCTTCCTCAACCGCGCCTTCGACCAGCTGCTCATGGACGTCGCCCTCCACCGCCTCCCGGTGACCGTGGTGCTCGACCGGGCCGGCGTGACCGGCGACGACGGCGCCAGCCACAACGGCATGTGGGACCTGTCGATCCTCCAGGTCGTGCCCGGCCTGCGGGTCGCCGTGCCGCGCGACGCCGTCCGGCTGCGCGAGCTGCTCGGCGAGGCGCTGGCGGTCACCGACGGCCCGACCGTGGTGCGTTTCCCCAAGGGCGCGCTGGTCAAGGAGGTCGAGGCGATCGGCGAGATCGGCTCGATGGAACTGCTGCGCGAGGGCGAGGGCGAGCCCGACGTGCTCATCGTCGCGGTCGGCCCGATGGCCGAGGTCAGCCTCGACGCCGCCGGGCTGCTGGCCGCGCAGGGCATCTCCGTCACGGTCGTCGACCCCCGCTGGGTCAAGCCGCTCGACGAGTCGCTGACCCTGCTCGCCTCGGCCCACAAGCTGGTCGCGGTGGTCGAGGACAACGGCCGCGTCGGCGCGGTCGGCGACGCCGTCTCGCGGCTGCTGCGCGACCACGACGTCGACGTGCCGGTCCGCAACTTCGGGCTGGCCCAGGAGTTCCTCGACCACGCCAAGCGGCCGAAGATCCTGGCCGACGCCGGGCTGACCGCGATCGACCTGGCGGGCGAGCTCGCCGACGCGCTGCGCCGCCGCGCCGCCATCGAGTTCTAACGCCTCTCGACGACCCGTCTGACGACGAAGCCGATCGTGGCCGCGACCACCGCGACCCCGGCCGCGATCGGCATGATCAGCCCCTCGTTCTGGCGGGCCGCCTCACCGGCGAGCGCGCCGAGCGTGACGTAGCCGACCACCCAGATCGCGCCGCCGATCATGGCCCAGAAGCCGAACCGGCGGCGCGGCATGTTCAGGATCCCGGCCAAGACCGGGGTCAGCGCGTTCAGGCCCGGCACGAAGTAGGTCAGCGCGATCAGCCAGCCGCTGCCGTGCAGCACCTCTTCGGCCTGTTTCCACTTCTCGTCGCCGACCCAGCGGCCCAGCCTGCTGGCCCGCACCCGCGGCCCGAAGTGACTGCCGATCCAGTGTCCCGAGAACGCGCTCACCGCGACCCCGCCCAGGCCGCCGGCGACCACCAGCGGGCCTTCGGGCAGGCTGTCGACGGTCGTCCCGGCGATGATCAGCGACAGGTCGCCGGGCACGATCACGCCGATGAGCAGCATGCCCTCCAGCGCGACGTACAGGAGGGTGACGGTGGCGACGAGGATCGGGCTCTGGTCGGTCAGCCATTCGAGGAGCTGGTCCACGGCATCGAACATCGTCCCCCTCTGCCCAGCGGCTACCCGG
The DNA here is from genome assembly GCF_001570525.1 of Herbidospora sakaeratensis. Taxonomy (GTDB): domain Bacteria; phylum Actinomycetota; class Actinomycetes; order Streptosporangiales; family Streptosporangiaceae; genus Herbidospora; species Herbidospora sakaeratensis. The sequence continues at coordinate 404,485 of NZ_BBXC01000008.1, read as the reverse complement.
CCACGCCTTGGACCACCAGCCACACCCCGGCCCCGGCCAGCAGCAGGCCGCTCGCGGCCAGGGTCGCCCGGTAGCCGCGCGGGCCGAGCCGGTGCCGCCCGGCCGCGACCAGCCCGGCGAGCACCATCTTGGCGCCGACGAGGAGCAGGTAGAAGCCGATCATGAACGCGGCGGCCGGGCCGGCGCCCTTCTCCCAGGCGGCCACGACCAGCGGCCCGCCCACGGTGATCCAGAACAACCACGGGTGCGGATTCATCAGGTTGACCAGCACGCCCTTGCCGATCGGCGCGGGCACCCGCTCGCCGGGGGCCGGGAGGACGGCCGTACGGGCCGCGACGACGGCCTCGGCGCCGAGGTAGACGACGTACAGGCCCCCGGCGATCGACAGACCCCGCAGCAGACCCGAGGGGAGCGCGCCCGCGAGCACGATCGACAGCACCACGACGGGCAGGTCGGACAGCAGCGGCACGCACGCCATGCGCAGCCCGGCCGGGAAACCCCCGCGAAGGCTCGCGGTGACGACCAGGCCGAGCAGCGCGCCCGGCGCGACCCCGGCGCCGAGGCCGAGGCCGATTCCGAGCATCAGTTCCCGCACATCACGGGAGCCTAAGGGAGGAACCGGGCTCCGTTGACCGCCTCGGAGACGCCGGTCCGGTCGAGGTAGGGCGTGATGCCCCCCAGGTGGAACGGCCAGCCCGCGCCCAGGATCAGGCACAGGTCGATGTCCTGCGGCGCGGAGACGACCCCCTCGTCGAGCATGATGCGGATCTCCTCCGCCAGCCCGCGCAGCGCCCGTTCCCGCACCTCCTGCTCGTTCGAGACGAAGCCGCGGCCCGGGTGCAGCGTGTCGCCGCCGGTGGCCACCATCGTGGCCAGCGCCGCCGACACCGGGAACCGGTCGGGGTAGGCGGCGTTCATCGTCTCGGCGACGTGCAGCGCGACCGCCGGGCCGACCAGCTTGAGCAGCGTGAACGGCGTCATCGGCAGGCCGAGCCCGTCGAGCGCGTGGTCGGCGACGTCGGCGGAGGTGCCGCTGTCGACCGAGGCCAGCACCTCGCCCATGAAGCGGGTGAGCAGCCGGTTGACCACGAACGCGGGCGCGTCCTTGACCAGCACCGCCGACTTGCGCAGCTGCTTGGCCGCCGTGAACGCGGTCGCCACCGTCACGTCGTCGGTCCGGTCGCCGCGCACGATCTCCAGCAGCGGCATGACCGCGACCGGGTTGAAGAAGTGGAAGCCGACCAGCCGCTCGGGGCGCCGCAGCTGGGAGGCCATCTCGGTGACCGACAGGGAGGAGGTGTTGGTCGCCAGCACGCAGGTGTCGGAGACGACCTCCTCGACCTCGGCGAACACCTTCTGCTTGACCTGCAGGTCCTCGAACACGGCCTCGATGACGAAGTCGGCGTCGGCGAACGCCTCCTTGGTCAGCGACCCGGTGACCAGCTTCTTCAGCCGGGTGGCCTGGTCGGCGGTGATCCGCCCCTTCGCCTGGAGGGTGTCGGCCTCCTGGTGGACGTACCCGACGCCCTTGTCGACGCGTTCCTGGTCGAGGTCGGTCAGCACGACCGGCACCTGCAGCCGCCGCGCGAACAGCAGCGCGAACTGCGAGGCCATCAGCCCCGCGCCGACCACGCCGATCTTGGTGATGGCGCGGCCCGGCACCTCGGGCACCCCGGCGGGCTTCTTGGCCCGCCGCTGGGTCAGGTCGAAGGCGTAGAGCCCGGCGCGCAGCTCGTCGCTCATGATCAGATCGGCCAGCGCGTCGTCCTCGGCCGCGAAACCGGTGTCGCGGTCGCTCGTGCGCGCCTTCTCGATGAGCTCCAGGGCCCGGTACGGGGCCGGCGCCGCCCCCCGGACTTTCAGGTCGACCAGCTGACGGGCCTGCTCGACGACGGGCGCCCAGTCGACGGCCTCGTGCTCCGGCCGGTCGACCACGACGTCGCCGTCGACCACCCGGGCGGCCCAGCGCAGCGACTCCTCCAGGAAGTCGGCCGGCTCGAACAGCGCGTCGGCGAGCCCCAGCCCGTACGCCTCCCGCCCCTTGATCATGCGGTTCTGCGACAGCGGGTTCTCGACGATCAGCTTGATCGCCTTCTCGGGCCCGATCAGCCGGGGCGTCAGGTAGGTCCCGCCCCAGCCCGGCACCAGCCCGAGGAAACACTCGGGGAAGGCGACCGCGGGGACCCCGGCGGAGATCGTGCGGTACGTGCAGTGCAGCGCCAGCTCCAGGCCGCCGCCCATCGCGGCGCCGTTCACGAACGCGAACGACGGGATCGGCAGCTCCCCGAGCCGCCGGAACACGTCGTGCCCGAGCCGCCCCACCAGGTGGGCCTGGTCGCGGGAGGAGATGGTGGCGGCCTCCTTGAGGTCGGCCCCCACGGCGAAGATGAACGGCTTGCCGGTGACCCCGACGGCCGCCAGGTCGGTGCGCTTCTCGATCGCGTCGAGGGCGTTCTTCAGCTCGTTGAGCCCGCCCTCGCCGAAGGTGTTCGGCTTGGTGTGGTCTTCGCCGTTGTCGAGGGTGATCAGCGCCATCGTGCCGGCGCCGTAGGGCAGCTCGACGTCGCGGACCAGGGCGTGGGTGACGAGTTCGCTCATGCCAGGTTCTCCCAGATGACGGTGCCGCCCATGCCGAGGCCGACGCACATGGTGGTGATGCCGTAGCGGACCTCGGGGTGCTCGGCCATGCTGCGCGACAGCTGGGTCATCAGCCGCACGCCGCTGGAGGCGAGGGGGTGGCCGTAGGCGATCGCGCCGCCGTAGGGGTTCACCCGGGGGTCGTCGTCGGCGATGCCGAAGTGGTCGAGGAAGGCCAGCACCTGGACCGCGAACGCCTCGTTGATCTCGAACAGCCCGATGTCGCCGATCGACAGCCCCGCCAGCCGCAGCGCCCGCTCGGTCGAGGGGATCGGCCCGACGCCCATCAGCTCGGGGTCGACGCCCGCGAACGCGTAGGACACCAGGCGCATGCGCCCGGTCAGCCCGAGCTCGGCCGCGACGTCCTCGGCGGCCACGATGCAGCCGGTCGCGCCGTCGTTGATGCCGGAGGCGTTGCCCGCCGTCACGTTGCCGTGCGGGCGGAAGGGGGTCTTGAGATTGGCCAGCCCCTCCATGGAGGTGCCCGGCCGCATGGCCTCGTCGGCCGTGGCCAGCCCCCAGCCCTCGGCGGCCTTGCGGGTGGCCATCGGCACCAGGTCGGGCTGGATCACCCCGTCGGCGTAGGCCTTGGCGGCCCGCTCCTGCGAGAGCACGGCGTAGGCGTCGGCCCGCTGCTTGGTGATGGCGGGGTAGCGGTCGTGCAGGTTCTCCGCCGTCATGCCCATGACCAGCGCGGAGCCGTCGACCAGGCTCTCGGACAGGAACCGCGGGTTGGGGTCGACCCCCTCGCCCATGGGGTGGCGGCCCATGTGCTCGACGCCGCCGGCGATGGCGACGTCGTAGGCCCCGAAGGAGATGCCGCCCGCCACGGTCGTCACGGCGGTCATCGCGCCCGCGCACATGCGGTCGATGGCGTAACCGGGGACGGTCTTGGGCAGACCGGCCAGGATCGCGGCCGAGCGCCCGATCGTCAGGCCCTGGTCGCCGATCTGGGTGGTGGCCGCGACGGCGACCTCGTCGACCCGCTCGGGCGGCAACGACGGGTTGCGGCGCAGCAGTTCGCGGATGACGCGGACGACGAGATCGTCCGCCCTGGTCTCGGCGTAGAGGCCCTTCGGCCCCGACTTGCCGAACGGCGTGCGAACGCCGTCGACGAAGACGACTTCACGTGACGCGGGCACGGTATCTCCCTATCTGCGTGGGCTGACACCCTAATGCTACTCGTCAGTAACCACGGGGCGGATCCGACCTCGGGCAGTATGCGCGTAGACGATCGAAGGCCTGAGTCCAGGTGGCGACTGCGCGGCTGGTGGCTCCTGATGATCGCCTCCTCGCTTCCCGTCCTCGTGGGGTCCGTCCTGGTCGGCACGGCGAGCGCCGTCGCCGGGGCGCTCGCCGTCAGGGCGGAGAAGCTGATCGAGAGAGACGACGCCGCGCCCAAGCGGCTGGGCGGCGGGACCGTGCGGGTCCGCGACCTCGACGACCCCCTCGCCCTCGGAGTGCATCTCGCCCCGCCGATGACCCTGCCGGACGGGAGCGTGAACCTGACGCCCGCCTTCGTCCGCCGGGACGCCGGGGCCCGGTTGGAGGACGCGCTGAAGACGAGCCGGTTCGTGCTGGTCGTCGGTGAGTCCACGGCGGGCAAGTCAAGGGCGGCGTATGAGGCGATGCGAGCCTGCCTGCCCGGCCACGTGTTCATCCGGCCGGCGGGCAGGGAGGATCTCCCCGAGGCGCTCGCCCGGGCGCAGCGGCAGCGGCGCTGCGTGGTGTGGCTGGACGAACTGGACAACTACCTCGGCGTCAACGGGCTGACCGCGTCGGCCCTCAGCCCGCTGTTCGCCGACCCCGACCGCCACCGGGTCGTGCTGGCCACGATGCGGTCGCACGAACGGGCCCGCCACAGCCCCAGGAACGGCGCGTCGGCCGGTTCGGATGAGGCCCAGCACCACCGGCCGGCGGGCGACGTGATCCGGCTGGCCACCGAGATCAGGATCGAACGCCTGTGGTCCGCGGCGGCGCGGGAGACCACCGGCTGGCCCGCGAAATGGCCGGGCAGCTGGTGGAATCGGGGCGTCGAAGCCTGGGCGCGGGTGATCGCGAGGTTCTCCGGGTCGAAGCCGTACTCGGGCATCAGATCGGACGTTCGGGCGACCCAGGCGGGGCCCGCCGGTTGTGCGCCCGGGTGGCCGACGACGCGGTCCGCGTCCACGGGGAGCGGAGTTCGATCGCCGGGTTCACCCGGAGCCTGGCCGAGATCTGGAACCGTGACGGCTGAGGCATACTTGGAAATCGCTTTCCGGGAGGATTCTCACTCGTGGTCACGCTGGAAGACGTCGCACGGCACGCCGGGGTGTCCCTCGCGACCGCCTCGCGCGTCCTGAACGGGAGCGCCCGTCAGGTCGGGGCCGGGCTCCGGGCCAAGGTCGAGCAGGCGGCGGCCGAACTCGGCTACCGCACCAACGTCGCGGCCCAGACGCTGGCCCGGGGGGCCGGGAACGTCATCGGGCTGGTCGTGCACGACCTGGTCGACCCCTACTTCGCGGCCATCGCCGACGGGGCGGTGAAGGCGGCCGACGACCACGGGATGGTCGTCATGGTCGGCACCACCCACCGCGATCCCGTCAGGGAGATCGCCTACGTGTCCTCGCTCGGGGCGCAGCGGGCGCGGGCGGTGATCCTGGCGGGCTCGCGCATGGACGACCCCTCGGCCGCCGGGCTGCGCACCGAGCTCGACCGCTACCGCGCGGGGGGCGGCCGGGTCGCGGTCATCGGGCAGGACCTCCTCGGCGCCGACACCGTCGCCGTGGCCAACCGGGCCGGGGCCGCCGCGCTCGCGGAGGCGCTGCACGCCATGGGGCACCGGGAGTTCGCCGTGCTGGCCGGGCCGCCGCGGCTGATCACCGCCGCCGAGCGGTGCGAGGGATTCGTCGGGGCGCTGCCGGGGCTCTCGCCGCAGGTCGTGCACGGGGCCTTCGACCGCGACGGCGGCTACGGGGCCGCGTTGTCGATCGACCCGGGGGTGACGTGCGTGTTCGCGGTCAACGACGTGATGGCGGTGGGGGCGCTGGCGGCCTTCCGCGACCGGGGGATCCGGGTGCCGGAGGACGTGTCGCTGGCCGGGTTCGACGACATCGCGACCCTGCGCGACCTGGTCCCGGCGCTGACGACCGTGCGGTTGCCGCTGGCCGAGATGGGGGCCCGGGCCGTCGAACTGGCCCTGTCGGAGGAGGCCGGGCCGTCGGTCGTCCACGTGGAGGGCGAGGTCGTGATCAGGGAGAGTGTGCGCGCCCGATGAGATTCGCGGTCAGCACCCTCGGGCTGCCGGGGGCGTCCCTGTCCGAGGCGGTCGAGCTGGCCGTCCGGCACGGGGTCGACGGGCTGGAGCTGCGGCTCCATGAGGACATGCCGCTGGACGCCGACCCTCGCGACGCCGGGGTCGAGGTCGTCTCGATCTGCGGATACGTCCGGATCGCCGAGGCCGGGGCCGACGGGCCGGTGATCGCCGCGTTGCGGGAGCAGCTCGTGCTGGCCGACCGGTTCGGGGCGCTCGGGGTGCGGGTCTTCCCCGGCGGCTCCGACGTCGAGGCCGCGCTGCGGCGGCTGGAGGCGGTCGCGGGGGAGGCCGAGGCGCGGGTGCTGGTCGAGACGCACGACCACCTGCCGACCGGGGCCGCCGTCGCCGCGCTGCTCGACCGGTTCGGGCGGCCCGAGGTCGCCGGGGCGATCTGGGACGTCCTGCATCCGTGGCGGAACGGGGAGGAGCCCGCCGCCACGTTCGCCGCGCTCGCGCCGCATCTGGCCTACGTCCAGATCAAGGACGCCGTCGGCACCACCCCCCGGCCGATGGGGCAGGGGGAGGTGCCGCTGGACGTCGTCGGCGGCCTGCTCCGGGGCTACCCCGGGTGGCTGTCCCTGGAGTGGGAGAAGGCCTGGCATCCCGAGGTCGAAGCCCTCGGCGAGGTCATCCCCGGGGCGCGGGAATGGGTGCGATCAGTCGTCGGTAGCGGCTGATCACCTCGGTCAGCACCTCGTCGGGGTCGCGGGCCCAGACGTCGGCGTTGAAGATCTCGACCTCGACGTCGCCGTCGTACCCGGCCGCGCGCACCGCCCCGGTCAGCGGGCCGAAGTCGATCACGCCGTCGCCCATCAGGCCCCGGCCCAGCAGGACGTCGACCGGCAGCGGGACCAGGAAGTCGCACACCTGGTAACTGAAGATCTTGGCGCGGGCGATCTCGGTGAGGACCTCCGGGTCCCACCACACGTGGAAGGTGTCGACCACCACCCCGACGTTGGCGAACGGCTCGGCCAGGTCGTTGGCCTGCCGCAGGGTCGACAACACGGCCCGGTCGGCGCAGTAGACGGGATGCAGGGGTTCGAGCGCCAGGCGTACCCCCGCCTGCTCGGCGTAGGGGGCGAGCACCCGCAGCGACTCCGCGACCCTCGCCCGCGCGGCGGGCAGGTCGCGGGAGAACCGGCCCAGCGGTTCGCCGGGCGTAACGCCGGGGAGGCCGCCGACCACCATGACCAGGCACGAGGCGTTCAGCGCCGCCGCCTCGTCGATGGCGCGGCGGTTGTCGTCGAGGGCGTCGCCGCCGGTCAGGAAGCCGCCCCGGCACAACGAGGAGACCCGCAGGCCCGCGTCGCGGACCAACTTCACCGACTCCTCCAGGCCCTGTTCGGCGACGTTCTGCCGCCACAGGCCGATCGCCTCGACGCCGTGCCGGACACACCCCTCGACGGCCTCCCGGACGGTCCACCGTTTGGTCGTCCACTGGTTCAGGGACAGGCTCATCGGCCGTACACCGCCTCCAGGGAGCGCATGCGGGCGGCGGCCAGGTCGGGGTCGGCGATCAGGCCCGCGCGGGCGGCCAGGCGGTACACCTCGCGCAGGTGCGGCAGCGAGCGCGCCGACTGCGCGCCGTTGACCATGACGAAGGCGTCCTGGTGGCCGTTGAGCCAGGCCAGGAAGACGATGCCCGTCTTGTAGTGGAAGGTCGGGGCTTCGAAGATCTTCCGCGACAGGTCGACCGTGGGGGCCAGGATGCGGTCGTATTCGTCGAGGTCGCCCGCGTCCAGGGCGGTCAGGGCCGCCGCCGCCACGGGGGCGATGGCGTCGAAGATGCCGAGCAGGGCGTGGGAGCCCGACTTGATCAGGGACGGGTAGTTGAAGTCGTCGCCCGTGTAGAGGCGCACCCCCTCGGGCAGCGCGGCGCGCAGCGCGACCTCGTGGGCCTCGTCGAGCAGCGAGACCTTCACGCCCTCGATCTTCCCGGCGTTCTCCCTGACCAGGGTCAGGAACTCGGCCGTCGCCTTCTCGACGTCCCGCGAACCCCAGTAGCCGGCCAGGTTGGGGTCGAACATCTCGCCGAGCCAGTGGAGGATCGCCGGGCGGTCGACCTCGGCCAGCAGGCGGCCGTAGATCCGGTGGTAGTCCTCCGGATGCCCGGCGACCGCCGCCAGCTGCCGCGACGCCATGATGATCACACCCGCCCCGGCCGACTGGATGTAGTCGATCTGCTCCAGGTAGGCGTCGAGGATGTCGGTCAGGTCGGCCGGGCCGGTCAGCTGGTCGGTGCCGGCGCCGCAGGCCACCAGGTCGGGGGCCTCGGCCGCGCTCAGCCTGATCAGCTCCTTGGTCGCCGCCCAGTCGAGGCCGGCGTTGCGCTGGGCGGTGTCCATGGCGTCGGCGACGCGGAAGCCGTGGGACCACAGGTGCCGGCGGAAGCGCAGCGTGGCCTCCCAGTCGACGACCGCCGGTCTGCCCGGCGTGTTGTCGGCGAGGGGGTCGGCCACGACGTGCGCGGCGGCGTACACGACCCTGCTGGTGAAGGCGGTCACGAGGTCACCGCCATGCGGCGGCCCTCGGCCGCCGACTTCAGGCCGAGCTCCGCGAGCAGGACGCCGCGCGCCCCGGAGCGCAGCGTGTAGGGGAACGGCGCGTCGTCGACGACGTGGCGGACGAACCGCTCCCACTGGACCTTGAAGCCGTTGTCGAACTCGGCGTTGTCGGGCACCTCCTGCCAGCCGTCGCGGAAGCGGGCCGTCGCGGGCAGGTCGGGGTTCCAGACCGGCTTGGGGGTGGCGCTGCGGTGCTGGACGCGGCAGTTCCGCAACCCGGCGACCGCGCTGCCGTGGGTGCCGTCGACCTGGAACTCCACCAGTTCGTCGCGGTTCACCCGGACCGCCCACGACGAGTTGATCTGCGCGACCGCGCCGCCGCCGAGCTCGAACACCGCGTAGGCGGCGTCGTCGGCGGTCGCCGCGTACGCCTGCCCGCGCTCGTCCCACCGCTCGGGGACGTGCGTGGTGACGTGGGCGTAGACCGAGGTCACCGGGCCGAACAGGTTCTCCAGCACGTAGGCCCAGTGGGGGAACATGTCGAGCACGATGCCGCCGCCGTCTTCGGCGCGGTAGTTCCACGACGGGCGCTGCGCGGCCTGCCAGTCGCCCTCGAACACCCAGTAGCCGAACTCGCCCCTGATCGACAGGACGCGCCCGAAGAACCCGCCGTCGATCAGCCGCTTCAGCTTGAGCAGGCCCGGCAGGAACAGTTTGTCCTGGACGACGCCGTTCTTCACCCCGGCGGCCTCGGCGGTGGCGGCCAGCTCCAGCGCCTCGGCCGAGGTCTCGGCGGTCGGCTTCTCGCAGTAGACGTGCTTGCCGGCCGCGATCGCCTTCCTGGTCGCCGCGACCCGGGCGTGGGTGATCTGGGCGTCGAAGTAGATCGTGTTGGCCGGGTCGGCCAGGGCGGCGTCGAGGTCGGTCGTCCAGTCGGCGACGTCGTGCTTGGCGGCCAGTTCCTTGAGCTTGGTCTCGCTCCGCCCGACCAGGACCGGCCGCAGCCTGACCTTCGAGCCGTCGGCCAGCACGACCCCGCCCTCGGCGTTGATCGCCAGAACCGATCGCACCAGGTGTTGCCGGTATCCCATCCGCCCGGTGACCCCGTTCATCACCACGCCGAGCTCGGCCATACGGTCCTCCTTAGGTGGAAAGCGCTTTCCGCACGGTACGTCGGCCCTCTCCCGAAGCGCAAGGGGTCTGGTTAACTAGGCAAACGACCAGCAAAAAGGGAGTGTGTGTTGAGTCAGTGGTGGCGTGACGCCGTCGTCTACCAGGTCTACCCCCGGAGCTTCGCCGACGGCAGCGGCGACGGCACCGGCGACTTCGCCGGAGCGCTGGCCCGGCTGCCCTATCTGGCCGATCTGGGCGTCGAGGCCGTCTGGTTCTCGCCCTTCTACCCCTCGCCGCTGGCCGACGGCGGCTACGACGTGGCCGACTACTGCGACGTCGACCCCCGCTTCGGCACCCTCGCCGACTTCGACGCCTTCGTCGCCGCGGCGGCCTCCCACGGCATCCGGGTGATCGTCGACATCGTCCCGAACCACTGCTCGTCGGCCCACCCGGCGTTCCAGGCAGCCCTGGAGGCCGGTCCGGGCAGCCCCGAACGCGACCTGTTCATGTTCCGCGACGAGCCCAACAACTGGCAGTCGATCTTCGGCGGCCCGGCCTGGACGCAGGTCGACGACGGCCAGTGGTACCTGCACCTGTTCGACTCCTCCCAGCCCGACTGGAACTGGCGCAACCCGGCCGTCCCGGCGATGTTCGAGAAGGTCATCCGCTTCTGGCTCGACCGGGGCGTGGCGGGCCTGCGCGTCGACGTCGCCCACGGCCTGTTCAAGGACCCCGAACTGCCGAGCGTGCCCGACCCGGCCCCCTCCGACCGCCCCTCGCCGTGGTTCCACCGGCCCGAGCTGATCGGCCACTACGCGTCGTGGCGGGCGATCCTCGACTCCTACTCGCCCGACGTCTTCCCGGGAGAGCGCACCGCCGTCGGCGAGTTCTGGGGCACCGAGATCACCCACCTGGAGCCCTACTTCCGCCCCGGCGGCATGCCCCAGGCGTTCAACTTCTTCCTGTTCCAGACCGCCTGGGACGCCGCCGCCCTCCGGCACACCATCACCACCTCGATCGGCCTGGCCGCCGAATCCGACGTCGTCGCCCCCTGGGTGATCAGCAACCACGACGTGGTCCGCCCGGTCACCCGTTACGGCGGCGGCCCGCTGGCCAGCCGCGACCTCGACGTCGACCTCGCCCTGGGCACCCGCCGCGCCCGCGCCGCCGCCCTGCTGCTGCTCGCGCTCCCCGGCTCGTCGTACGTCTACCAGGGCGAGGAACTCGGCCTCCCCGAGGTCATCGACATCCCCGACGCCTTCCGCGACGACCCCGTCTTTCACCGCACGGCGGGCGCCCGCCTGGGCCGCGACGGCTGCCGCGTGCCCATCCCCTGGTCCGGTACGGCCAAGCCCTACGGTTTCACCGAAGGGGAGTCGACCTGGTTGCCCCAGCCGGCCAACTGGGCCCCGCTGACCGTCGAGGCGCAGCAGGCCGACCCCGGCTCGACGCTCAACCTCTACAAGCGGGCCATCGCGGCCCGCCCGCGCGGGGGGGCCTTCACCTGGCTCGACCGGGGCGACGAGGTGATCGCCTTCACCCGTGGCGACGGCTTCACCTGCGTGGTCAACCTGTCGGCCGAGACCCTGCCGATCGAGGGCGAGGTCATCCTGGCGAGCGGACCGCTGGAGGGCGGCCTGCCCCAGGACACGGCGGTCTGGTTGCGGTCGTAGGTTCGGGGCGGATCCGGGTGGCGACGACGGAGCAGCCGGGTCTGGACGAGATCGAGCAGTGCTTCATCGCGGTTCTCGACGGCAGCATGAGCCGCGATGAGGCCGACCGCTGGGCGGCCCGCTGGGTCGCCGACGGCCGCGAAAACGCAGTACCCATCCCGTTTTGGGATGAAATGCCCCTCGGCTAGATCTCGCCCTTGGTCTCCAGCCGCTGGAGCGCGCGTGACATCGGGTGGGCCGCCAGCCCGATCTGCCACTCACGGGCCCCCAGCGCCCGCAGCCGCTCCGAGATCGCGTCTTCGTCGAGCTCGGCCGGGGGCTCCCAGGTCAGCCGTCGCACGGCGTCGGGCTGGAGCAGGTTCTCGGTCGGCATGCGGTGCTCGTCGGCCAGGGCCGCGACGACCGCGCGGGCGGCGGCGAGGCGTTTGGCCGCCGCCGGGTCGCGGTCGGCCCAGCGGTTTGCCGGGGGCGGGCCGTCGCCGGGGCCGAGGGGCTGGGGCAGCTCCGACTCGGGCATGGTGCGGCCGCGGGTGATCGCGGCCAGCCACTCGCGCAGGTGGCGGCGGGCGCTGCGGCCGGTGAAGGGGGCGATCTCGGTCAGCGCCTTGGTCGTGCGGGGCAGGTCGAGGGCCGCCTGGACGATCGCCGAGTCGGGCAGCACCCGGCCCGGGGCCAGGTCGGTCTCGCGGGCCAGGGCGTCGCGGATCGTCCACAACTCGCGTACCACCGCGAGGCCGCGCAGGGCCCGGACGCGGTGGATGCCGCTGGTGCGGCGCCACGGGTCGGTGCGCGGGGGAGCCGTGGGGGCGGTCAGGATGGCCGCGAACTCCTCCATCGCCCAGTCGAGCTTGCCCGTCTCGATCAGCTCGTCGTGGAGGGCATCGCGCAGCTCGATCAGCACCTCGACGTCGAGGGCGGCGTAGCGGAGCCAGTCTTCGGGCAGCGGGCGGGTCGACCAGTCGGCGGCCGAGTGGCCCTTCACCAGGCCGAAGCCCAGAACGACCTCGACCATGGTGCCGAGGCCGACGCGTTCGTAGCCGAGCAGCCGGCCGGCCAGCTCGGTGTCGAACAGCCGCCTCGGCCTGAAGCCGATCTCGGCCAGGCACGGCAGGTCCTGCGTCGCGGCGTGGAGCACGACCTCGGCGCCCGACAGGGCGGCGTCGAGCTCAGACAGGTCGGGGCAGGCGATCGGGTCGATGAGCGCGCTCCCACTGCCCGACCGGCGCAGTTGCACGAGGTAGGCCCGGCCGCTGTAGCGGTAGCCGGACGCCCTCTCGGCGTCGACGGCCACCGGGCCGGTCCCGCCCGCGAATGCGCGCACCGCCGTCGCGAGGTCGGCGGCCTCCGCTATGACGGGCGGGATCCCTTCGCGAGGTTCCAGCAGAGGCTGAACGGCTGTCTCATCGGTCACGTACTGGTCTTCCGGTCTGTCTCTTCATCGGTGCGTCTCGGCCGCAGGGCCGTGACATCGGGCGGCAGGGGAGGTATCCCGGCGGCGATGCACATCAGGTCGCACCAGGCGGCGACGTGCGCGGAAAGATCCTCGTCGAGAGGCGACCATGACGCGCGCAGTTCCAGCTCGGTCGTGACGGGATCGTTGTCCTTGTTCCCGAAACCCTCCGACACCGCTCTGGTAACCGTACCGCCCGCGGCGGCGAACCCGGCGCCGTGGGTCTCCAGCGCGTCGGTGAGCCAGCTCCACGCCACCGGCCCGAGCAGGGGGTCGGAGGTGATCTCGGGCTCCATGTCGGCGCGCACGTAGGCGACCAGCCGGAACGGGCCCTCCCAGCCGCGCTGGCCGTCGGGGTCGAACAGCACGATGAGCCGGCCCACGGCCAGTTCGTCGTCGTCGCGGTAGACCGACGCGCCCACGGCGCCCGAATAGGGGGCCAGCCGCTGCGGCGCCGGGATGTCTTCGAGCTCGATCTCGGGGCGTACGGTCGCCGGGCGCAGCGTGGCCATGGCACGGGCGAACGCCTCCGGCGGCCCCGGGCGGTCACCGATCGACATGACGGGCGCGGAGGCGGGTCGCGGGACGAGACGGAGCAGGGGGGTGGTCGTCGCGGTCATCTGTGGTGATCAAGCCGCCGCCATCGCCAGGAACAGGGCGCTCCCGCAGATCACGCACGACCACTCGGGGCACACCTCGTGACCCTCCTCGCAGGGCGGCTGTGTGAACTCGCGCTCGGTGTCGCAGGAGGCACAGCGCTCAGTGCGGTGTTCGGGGGAACTCCACATCGAAGTCATCGCCCTTTCATCGGAACCGGTCCGTCCGACGGTGGCACGTCGCGCCGACAAAACCCCGCATCGCGCTCGGCGTGTCTCGAAAGTGGTATTGGAATCGATGCCGGAGCCCCATTTGGCGAACACTTTGCCTAGAGCGGCGCTCGCGAGGCGTTTGACCGGGGTGTCGCGAGGGCCCAACGATACCGATCATTGGGTGGTCCTGTACCCGGGGTCCTGGCACCGACCGGCCCCCCGGCGTGGGACTCTGGTGAGGTGAATCCCCAGCTGGCCGAGTCGCCCTTCCTGCTGGCCTGCCGCCGCCGGCCCGTGCCCCACACGCCCGTCTGGTTCATGCGTCAGGCGGGGCGTTCGCTGCCCGAATACCGCAAGGTCCGCGAGGGCACCGAGATGCTCGCCGCGTGCGCGACCCCCGACCTGGTCGTGGAGATCACGATGCAGCCGGTCCGCCGCTACGGCGTCGACGCGGCCATCTTCTTCAGCGACATCGTGGTGCCGCTCAAGGCCATCGGGATCGACATCGACATCAAGCCCGGCGTGGGCCCGGTCGTCGCCGACCCGATCCGCGACGCCGCCGGCGTCGGGCGGCTGCGCCCGCTGGAGCCCGGCGACGTCCCCTACATCACCGAGGCCGTGACCGAGCTGGTCGCCGAGCTCGGCGCGACCCCGCTGATCGGGTTCGCGGGCGGGCCGTTCACCCTCGCGTCCTACCTGATCGAGGGCGGGCCCTCGAAGAACCACGACCACACCAAGGCCATGATGTACGGCGCCCCCGAGCTCTGGCACACGCTCATGGACCGGCTGACCACCATCACCCTGGCGTGGCTGAAGGTGCAGGCCGACGCGGGCGCCTCGGCGCTGCAGCTGTTCGACTCGTGGGTCGGGGCGGTCGCGCCGCGCGACTACCGGGAGTTCGTGCTGCCGTACACCTCGAAGATCTTCGCCGGGCTCGAAGAGCTCGGCGTCCCGCGCATCCACTTCGGGGTCGGCACCGGCGAGCTGCTGCCGATCATGGGCGAGGCCGGGGCCGACGTCGTCGGGGTCGACTGGCGGGTGCCGCTCGACGAGGCGGCCACCCGCGTCGGGGCCGGCAAGGCGCTGCAGGGCAACCTCGACCCGGCGATCCTGCTCGCGCCGTGGGAGGTCGTCGAGAAGCGGGCCCGCGAGGTGATCGAGGCCGGGCGGGTGGCCGAGGGCCACGTGTTCAACCTCGGCCACGGCGTGCTGCCGTCGACCGACCCCAACCAGGTGGCCCGGCTGACCGAGTTCGTGCACGAGTTCAGCGCCCGCTGATGGTGATCGCCGTCGACGACCTCTCGGGGCCGGAGATCGCGGCCTTCCTGGAGGAGCACATCCGGGAGATGCGCGCGACCACCCCGCCCGAGAGCAAGCACGCCCTCGACCTCGACGGCCTGCGCCGCCCCGAGGTGACCTTCTGGTCGGTCCGCGACGGCGGCGTGATCGTCGGCTGCGGGGCGATCAAGGCGCTCGACGACGTCCACGCCGAGGTCAAGTCGATGCGGACCGCCGCGGCGCGCAAGCGCGGCGGGGTCGCGTCGCTGCTCCTCGGCCACCTCATCGCCGAGGCGGCCCGCATGGGCTTCACCCGGCTGAGCCTCGAAACGGGCTCGGCCGAGTTCTTCGCCCCGGCGCGGTCCCTGTACGAGAAGTTCGGCTTCACCTACTGCGAGCCGTTCGCCGATTACCTGCCTGATCCGCTGAGCGTCTTCATGACCCGGGAGCTGGTCTGACAGGGTGACCCCATGCGGGCCGCTCTGCTCTCGGCGTTACTCCTCCTGCTCATCGCCTCGCCCTTCCTGCCCGGCGGGTACGACCCCCTGGCGCTGCCCCTCTCCACGCTGGTGCAGATCTTCGGGGCGGTGGGCCTGCTCGCCGTGGTCACCTCGGCGCCGCTGCTGGTCTGGCCGCGCAACCGGTTCTTGCGGGTGGCCCAGACGGTCGCCCTGACGATCACCGCGCTGGCGGTCTCGGCCGCCGCGGCCGCCGAGTCGGGGCCGCTCCTCGGGCTGGGGGCGCTCGCGTCATGGGTGGCCGTGCTGGCGCGGCGGCCCCCGCCCGTCTACTTCGTGCTGCTGCCGCTCGTCGCGCTGGCCGGACAGGCCGCGCTCAACCGGCCGCTGACGGCCTACGCCCGCGACACCGCCGTCGCCAACGCCGCCGAGATGATCGCCGCCGTCGAGAAGCGGCACGCCGACCACGGCGGCTACCCCGACGCGCTCACCGCCGTCTGGCCCGACTACCGGCCCGGGGTGCGGGGGGTCGAGCGTTACCACTACGCGAAGGGCGGGGAGTCGTACGACCTGTCGTTCGAGCTCCCCAGGTTCTTCTTCGACGCGTTCGGGACCAGGGAGTTCGTCGTCTACAACCCCGCCGACCGGCATCTGATGCCGAGCCACGCCTCCTGGGTGCTGTTGTGGTCCGACGCCCGGATCCGCAACCAGCAGGGCTGGTACGAGTCCCGCGACGCCGGACCACCGCACTGGAGGTCATTCCTTTTCGACTAGCTCCTCGTCCCGCTCCTGCACTGCGGGCATCGGCGCGGGCGCCGGCGCGGGAACCTGCTGGCGACGGCGCATCCGCCGCCACCACGGCAGCGCGAGCAGGCCCAGGACCGCCAGCACGACCAGCCACGGGAGCAGCGCGCCCACGATGGTCGACAGGGCCTCGGCGAAGTTCTTCAGGCCGGTCCAGCCCGCCTTCAGGCCGGCCAGGAAGCCCGTCTCCTCCTCCACCGGCTTGACCGGCGGCGCCGACGGGCCGACCAGGGTGATCGTCACCGTCGCCATGCCCGTCTGCTCGGCCAGTGACTTCTGCCGGGCCTGGAGGGCCTCCAGGTCGGCGGTGCGGGACTGGATCTCCCGCTCGATGTCCATGATCTCGCCGATCTTCTCGGCCTTGGTCAGCAGCGTGCGGAACTGCGCCACCGCGGCCTCGGCCGACTTCACCCGGGCCGCGACGTCGGCGACCTCGCCGGTGACGTCCTGGGTGCCCTGGTGCAGCTGCTCGGTCTCGCCGAGTTCCTTGCCCAGGCGGCTCAGCGTCCCGGGGTACTGGCCCGGCGGGATCTTGAACGTGATCGTCGACTCCTGGCGGGACGAGAAGGAGTTGGAGCGCTCCTCCGCGACGTAGCCGCCGGCCTCGGTGACCATGCGCTTGGCCGATTCGGCGGCGGCGGCCACGTCCTTCGCCCGGACCGTCATCTCGGCCGTGTAGATGATCGCCCGGTCGGCGGGGGCGACCGTGACGTTGGCGTCGGCGGGCTCCGCCTTCGCGTTGTTCTCTCCGGCGCCGCCGGAGAGGTTCTCGCGGGGGGCCGCGGCGGGTGCGGCCTCTTCGGCCGCGGCCGAAGGCGCCGAGGCGGGCATGTCGGCGACGCCGCTCGCCGACTCACCGCCGTCGGCCCCACACGCCGTCAGGAGGAACGCCGCCAGCACCAGCGGCAGTACCGCGCGTGAGCGCAAAGTGTTCATGCCCCATTGACGTTCGCGGTGCGTGAACGGTTTTGGGCGGCGCGTCACGACTCAGTCACGGCCTTAGGGTGATGCTCATGGAGCGCTTTCACGTGGTCGTCGTGGGCGGCGGCATCGCCGGGCTCGCCGCCGCATGGCACCTGAGGAACGACCGGATCAGGGTGACCGTGCTCGACGGCGCGAGCCGGATCGGCGGCAAGCTGGTCGCCACCGACGTGGCCGGGGTGCCGGTCGACGCGGGCGCCGAGGCCCTGCTGGCCCGCCGTCCCGAGGGCGTCGAGCTGGCCCGCCTGGCGGGGCTCGGCGGCGACCTGGTCGACCCCGGCACGACCGGCGCCTCCATCCTGTCGCGGGGCGAGTTGCGGCCGATGCCGAAGGGCCAGGTCATGGGCGTGCCGTCCGACCTGGTGGCGCTGGCCCGCTCGGGCGTGTTGTCGGCCGCCGGGCTGGCCCGGGTGCCGCTCGACCAGGTGCTGCCCGCGACCCTTGTGACGACCGACGTCTCGGTCGGCTCCTACATCCGGGCCCGGATGGGCGACGAGGTGGTCGACCGGCTGGTCGAGCCGCTGCTCGGCGGCGTCTACGCCGGGTTCGCCGACCGCCTCTCCCTGGAGGCGACCATGCCGGCGGTGGCGGCGGCGGCGCGGTCCGAGGCGTCGCTGCTGCGGGCCGTGCGCGAGATCTCCGGCGCCGCGCCCGCGAACGCCGGCCACGTGTTCACCTCGCTGAAGAACGGCATGGGGAGCCTGCCGCCCGCGCTGGCCGCCGCGTCCGGCGCCGAGGTCCGCACCGGGGTGATGGTCCGGGAACTGTCCCGTACGCCCTCCGGCTGGCGGCTGACCACCGGCCCCACCCGCGACGAGCACACCCTCGACGCCGACGCCGTCGTGGTGGCCGTGCCGGCGACCCCGGCCGCCCGCCTCCTCGAACGCGAGGCGCCCAAGGCCGCCGCCGAACTGGCCCGGATCGAGTACGCCAGCATGGCGATCGTCACCCTCGCCTACCCGATCGAGGCCTTCCCCCAGCTCCCGAGCGGCAGCGGCTACCTGACCCCGCCCGTCGAGGGCCGCGCGGTGAAGGCGGTCACCTTCTCCAGCGTGAAGTGGCCCCACCTGGCGGGTCACGGCTACGTCTTCGTCCGCTGCTCGCTCGGCCGCCTGGGCGAAGAACGGCTGCTCCAGCGCGACGACGCCGAGCTGGTCGCCCTGGCCATGAACGAGATGACCGAGATCATGGGGGTACGCGGCCTCCCGGCCGACACCCGGGTCACCCGCTGGGGCGGCGCCCTGCCGCAGTACGACGTCGGCCACAACGACCGGGTCGCCCGCGTCCGCGCGGCCGTGGCGGCGGTCCCCGGCCTGGCCGTCTGCGGCGCGGCCTACGACGGCGTCGGCATCCCCGCCACGGCCGCGACCGCCCGCGCGGCGGCCGCCCGGATTCTCGACCACCTGGATCCCCGGGCAGAATGGCGGCATGACGGACGGCACCCCGCGGCTCAAGGCGCGTGACCTCAACAATGTGATCCGCTACACCATGTGGTCGGTCTTCCGGCTGCGCGAGGGCCTCCCGGCCGAACGCGACGCCGTGGCCGAAGAGGTGGCCGAGCTGCTCGACCAGCTCGGGCAGAAAGACGTGGTGACCCGCGGCGCCTACGACGTGGCCGGGTTCCGCGCCGACGCCGACTACATGTTCTGGTGGCACGCCCCGACCCCCGAAGACCTCCAGGAGGTCTACGCCCGGTTCCGCCGCACCGCCCTCGGGCGGGCCAGCGAGCCGGTCTGGTCGGCGATGGCGCTGCACCGCCCGGCCGAGTTCAACAAGTCCCACATCCCGGCGTTCCTGGCCGAGGAGGAGCCGCGCGGCTTCGTGTGCGTCTACCCGTTCGTGCGGTCGCTGGAGTGGTATCTGCTCGACGACGCCGAGCGCCGGGCGATGCTGGCCGAGCACGGCCAGATGGCCCGCGACTACCCCGACGTGCGCGCCAACACGGTCGCCTGCTTCGCGCTGAACGACTACGAGTGGATGCTCGCCTTCGAGGCCGACGAGCTGCACCGCATCGTCGACCTGATGCGCCACCTGCGTGGCGCGAAGGCCCGTGAGCACACCCGGGTGGAGATCCCCTTCTACACCGGGTCGCGCAAACCGGTCACCGAACTCGTCAACGCCCTGCCGTAAGCCTCAGTTCTTGGCATACTCGTGGGCAAATGATGAAAATGGCACGATCCACGGGGAAACGCCGCAGGTCGCGATCTCGGACCGCCGAAGTGGTCGTCGGGGTCTCGTGCCTGGGGCTCGGAGTGACGGCCGTCGTGGTGCCGCTCCTGGCGACGCGGGGGGAACCGGCCCCCGTCCGCATCGCCTCCATCGAGGAGCCCACGACGGCGGCGGTCGTCCCGGCGGCGCAGGCCCCGCCGCCGGCGGAGAAGGACGAGAAGAAGGCGGCCAAGCGCAAGGAGTCGAAGTACTCCGACAAGGACGCGCTCGCCTACTTCGACGAACGCTGGGACGACGAGACGCACCGCCACATCACCGACATCCGCACCACCGGCACCTACCTGCGCATCTACACCGACTTACCCGAGTCGTCCGACAACTCCCCGGCCTCGCTGCGGCTGTGCGAGCGGGGCATGCGGTACCTGGCGGAGCTGGGCGTCAAGAAGCGGGTGGTCTTCGTGCAGGCCCGCACCGGGGGCAACGGCAACCCGGTGCTGGCCAACGTGCTCGGCCCGAAGGACGACGACTGCCGGGTCACTTATCCGAAGCCGAAGTCCTGAGCGAGATCGCGACGGAGTTGATGCAGTAACGGTCGTCGGTGGGGGTCGGGTAGCCCTCACCGTGGAAGACGTGGCCCAGGTGGGAGTCGCAGGAGGCGCAGCGCACCTCGACCCGCACCATGCCGAGGCTGCGGTCCTCGATCAGGGTCACGTGGTCGCCCGCGCTGGGCTCGTAGAACGAGGGCCAGCCGCAGTGCGACTCGAACTTGGCGTCCGAGGTGAACAGCTCCGCGCCGCAGGCGCGGCACGAGTAGACGCCCTCGGTCTTGGTGTCGACGTACTCCCCGGTGAAGGGCCGCTCGGTGCCGGCCTGGCGCAGCACCCGGTACTCCTCGGGGCTGAGCTGGGCGCGCCACTCGGCGTCCGTCTTCATGACCTTGTTCATCAGCCACCAGCCTTTTCTGGACGGGATTCCACCTGATCCAACCCACTCGGGGGGTGGAACCTTCCCGATGGGTAGGGTTCGAACATGCCTTCGCCGTTCATCGAAATCGAGGCCGGGGAACGGACCGTCAAGGTCACCAACCCTGACAAGGTCTACTTCCCGGGCATCGGCGCGACCAAGCGCGACCTCGTCGAGTACTACCTGAGCGTCGGCGACGGCATCATGCGGGCGGTCCGCGACCGGCCGACGTACATCAAACGGCATCCCGACGGCGTGCAGACCGACGCGATCTACCAGAAGCGCATGCCCAAGCACCCCGAGTGGCTGGAGACCGCCGAGGTCCACTTCCCGAGCGGCCGCACCGCCGACGCGTTCCGCCCGACCGAGGTGGCCGGCATCGCCTGGTGCGCCAACCTGGGCACGATCGACTTCCACCCCTGGGCGGCCCGGGTGCCCGACCTCCACCACCCCGACGAACTGCGCATCGACATCGACCCGCAACCCGGCACCGGCTTCGACGAGGCCCGCAAGGTCGCCTTCACGGCCCGCGAGGTGCTGGCCGACCTGGGCCTGACGGGCTTCCCGAAGACGTCGGGGAACCGGGGCGTGCACATCTCGGTCCGCGTCCAGCCGAACTGGACGTTCACCGAGGTCAGATATGCCGGCATCGGCTTCGCCCGGGAGGTCGAGAAGCGCATCCCCGACCTGGCGACCACGGCCTGGTGGAAGGAGGAGCGCGGCGAGCGCGTCTTCATCGACTTCAACCAGAACGCCCTCGACCGGACCGTCGTGGCGGCATACTCGGTGCGGGCGCGGCCCGACGGGCAGGTCTCGGCCCCGGTGACGTGGGAGGAACTCGAGTCGTGCGACCCCGCCGACTTCACGCTCCGCACCATGCCCGCGCGGTTCGCCGCGATCGGCGACCCCCACGAGGCCATCGACGAGGTGGCCTGCGACCTGACGGGCCTCCTGGAGGTCTACGAGAAGGACGGCCGGGGCGACATGCCCTATCCGCCCAACTATCCGAAGATGCCGGGGGAGCCCAAGCGGGTGCAGCCCTCGAAGGACCGTGACCGATGATCCGTTCTTGTGGCCTTCCCGGCTCCTTTTGGGCTGGGCTCCCACCTGTGTTAAATCGGATGAACGGGTAGGGAAAATCCCGGGAAGCGAGAATGGGACCTGCATGCGCGACGTCTGGCCTGGAGAGCCTTATCCGCTCGGCGCCACCTGGGATGGTGTGGGCACCAATTTCTCGGTGTTCAGCGAAGTGGCCGAGCGGGTCGAGCTGTGCCTTTTCGACGACGCGGGCGAGGAGTCGCGCCTCGACCTCCCCGAGATGGACGGTTTCGTCTGGCACGGCTTCCTGCCCGGGATCACCCCAGGCCAGCGTTACGGCTACCGGGTCCACGGCCCCTACAGCCCGCGCCAGGGCCACCGGAGCAACGCCGCCAAGCTCCTCCTCGACCCCTACGCCAAGGCGATCGAGGGCGAGGTCAAATGGAACGAGGCGCTTTTCTCCTACGACTTCGCCGACCCCCGGCGGCTGAATCTCGGCGATTCGGCCCCCTACATGCCGAAGAACGTCGTCGTCTCGCCCTTCTTCGACTGGGGCAACGACCGGCCGCCGCGCATTCCCTACCACCAGACGGTCATCTACGAGGCCCACGTGAAGGGGCTGACCCGGCTCCACCCCGACGTGCCCGAGGAGCAGCGGGGCACCTACGCGGGGCTGGCCCATCCGGCCGTGGTCGACCACCTGAAGTCGATCGGCGTCACCGCGGTCGAGCTGCTGCCGATCCACCAGTACGTGCCGGAACACTTCCTGGTCGCCCGGGGGCTGACCAACTACTGGGGCTACAACACGATGGCCTACCTGGCCCCCCACAACGCCTACTCCTCCTCGGGGCAGCGCGGGGAGCAGGTGCTGGAGTTCAAGGCCATGGTCAAGTCGCTCCACGAGGCGGGCATCGAGGTGATCCTCGACGTGGTCTACAACCACACCGCCGAGGGCGACCACATGGGCCCCACGCTGGGCTTCCGCGGCATCGACAACAACTCCTACTACCGGCTGCAGGACGCCGACCGCCGCTACCACCTCGACTACACCGGCTGCGGCAACTCCCTGAACGTCCGGAGCCCCCACGCCCTCCAGCTGATCATGGACTCGCTGCGTTACTGGGTGCTGGAGATGCACGTCGACGGCTTCCGCTTCGACCTGGCCGCCGCGCTGGCCCGCGAGCTCCACGACGTCGACCGGCTGTCGGCCTTCTTCGACCTCATCCAGCAGGACCCGGTGATCTCCCAGGTCAAGCTGATCGCCGAGCCGTGGGACGTCGGCCCAGGCGGCTACCAGGTGGGCAACTTCCCGCCCCTGTGGACCGAGTGGAACGGCAAGTACCGCGACACGGTCCGCGACTTCTGGCGCGGCTCCTCCGCCACGCTGCCCGACTTCGCCTCCCGGCTCACGGGCTCCTCCGACCTGTACGCCACCTCCGGCCGCCGCCCCATCGCCAGCATCAACTTCGTCACCGCCCACGACGGCTTCACCCTCGCCGACCTGGTCTCCTACGACCGCAAGCACAACGACGACAACCTCGAGGGCAACCGCGACGGCTCCGACGACAACCGCTCGTGGAACTGCGGGGTCGAGGGCCCCACCGACGACCCCGACGTCACCGCCCTGCGCCACCGCCAGCGCCGCAACTTCCTGGCCACCCTGTTCCTGTCGCAGGGCGTGCCGATGCTGACCGCCGGCGACGAGTTCGGCCGCACCCAGGGCGGCAACAACAACGCCTACTGCCAGGACAACGAGGTCTCCTGGATCGACTGGTCGCTGGCCGACACCGAGTCGGAGCTGCTCGGCTTCGTCCGCGAGATCGCCGCCTTCCGGCGCGACCACCCGGTGTTCCGGCGGCGGCGGTTCTTCTCGGGCCGCGAGCAGTCAGACGGGGTGCGCGACATCGTGTGGCTCACCCCGGCGGGCAAGGAGATGGACGACTCCGACTGGCACGCCGGCTACTCCAAGGCCGTGGCGGTGTTCGTCAACGGCGACGCGATCAGCGAGCCGGGCCCGCGCGGCGAGCGCATCACCGACGACTCGTTCCTGCTGCTGATCAACGCCCACCACGAGAGCCTGACGTTCACCCTCCCGGGCCGCGACTTCGCGATCAGCTGGAAGTCCCTGTTCGACACCGCCGTCGTCGCGGGCGGCGCCGGGCAGCCCCCGGCCGACGTGCGGCACACGGGGGCCGACGTCGAGGTCGCGGCGCGGTCGTTCCGGGTCCTGCGGGCCGTACGCCGCTAGCGGGTCAGCTCGGTCGCGGTCAGCAGCACCAGCACGAACGTGCTGACCCCCGCCAGCCCGTGGAGCCCCACCGCCACCACCGGAAACCGGTGCTCGGCCCCGCGCGCGTGCCGGCCGCCGCCGAGCCAGCGGGTGAACATCACGAACCCCAGCAGGGCCACCAGGCACAACGCGCCGAACGACCCCCAGGCGTAGGCGCTGACCCGGGTGACCATAAAGGCCGCCCACAAACCCAGCCCGGTCACCGCCAACAGCGGATGGCTGAAGATCAACATTTTCGGGAACCGGGTCACCTTGGTGGCCTGCTGGCGCAGCCCTCCGCCGCGTAACCACAGGTAGAGCAGGTAGACCCCGACGGATGCGGCGATCAACCACACGATCAACACCACAAGCGGCACGAAAACCCCCTCCGACCACATCTGGTTCGATCCAACACCGAACCTGACAATCGGCGACCGCTTGACATCAAACCGTTACTCCCCGGGAGGTCCTCCCCGGTTGTCGGACCGCTGTGACAGGGTGGGGACGTGCGCCAGATACATCCCGAGCCGGCCGACGACCCCGACCTCCCGTCGGTCTACGCCTACCCTCAGGCCGAGTGGCTGCGCCTCAACATGGTGGCCAGCGCCGACGGCGGCGCCTGGTTGAAGGGGCTGTCCAAGGGGTTGTCCTCGCCGGGCGACCGGCGGATCTTCATGGTCCTGCGTGGTCTCGCCGACGTCGTGGTGGCGGGCGGGGCGACCGTCCGCATCGAGGGCTACGGCCCGTCCAAGCCCCGTGACACGTGGCGGCCGCTGCGTGCGGGGCGCTCCGCCGCGCCGCCGGTGGCCGTGATCACCCGCAAGATCGACCTCGACCTCGGCGGCGCCCTGTTCACCGAGTGCGCGCCCGAGTCGCGCACCATCGTGATCACCACCGAGTCGGCCCCGGCCGACCGGCGGGCCGAGGCGGCCCGCCACGCCGACGTGATCGTGGCCGGGGAGCAGCGGGTCGACCTGGCCGAGGCGGTCGCCGAACTGCGTTCCCGGGGCCTCGGGCGCATCCTGTGCGAGGGCGGCCCGCGCCTCAACGCCCACCTGGCGGCGGCCTCCCTGGTCGACGAACTGTGCCTGACCGTCTCCCCCCTGATGATCGGCGGCGACGCCGCCCGCGTGCTCAACGGCACCGCCTCCCACACCCGGTTCGCGCTGGCCGGGGTGCTCGAAGAGGAGGGCTCGCTGTTCTGCCGCTATGTCCGCGACCCACACCAGGAGGAGGCTCGATGACCACGCGCGAGCCCAAAGACGCCAAGGCGGCCGAGCCCGATCCGGCTGCGCTCGACCTGCCCGTCCGGCCGCCCGTCTCGCCGATGCTGGCCAAGGCGGTCAAGAAGATGCCGGAACAGGACGGCACCCTGTTCTACGAACCCAAATGGGACGGCTTCCGCTGCATCGTGTTCCGCGACGGCGACAGGGTGTTCCTCGGCAGCCGCAACGAACGCCCGTTCACCCGCTACTTCCCCGAGGTCATCGAGGCGGTCAAGCGCGAGCTGCCCGAGCGGTGCGTGCTCGACGGCGAGATCGTGGTCACCCGCGGCCCCGCGCTCGACTTCGACCAGCTCCAGCAGCGCATCCACCCCGCCGCCTCCCGGGTGAAACTGCTGTCGGAGTCGACGCCCGCCTCGTTCATCGCCTTCGACCTGCTCGCCCTGGGCGAGGAGAACCTGATGGACCGGCCGTTCTCCGAGCGGCGGCGGCTGCTCGTCGAGGCGACCGCCGAGGCCGGCGAGTCGATCCGGCTCACCCCGATCACGACCAACCACGAGCAGGCGCTCGAATGGTTCGAGATGTTCGAGGGCGCCGGCCTCGACGGCATCATCGTCAAGCCGGGCGGCCTGCCTTATGAGCAGGACAAACGTGTGATGTTCAAGGTCAAGCACGAACGCACCTGCGACGTCGTGGTGGCCGGATACCGCGAGCACAAGTCGGGGCCGATCGTGGGCTCCCTGCTGCTCGGCCTCTACGGCGACGACGGCAAGCTCCACCACGTGGGGGTGTCCGCGTCGTTCCCGATGAAGCGCCGCGAGGAGCTGGTGGCCGAGCTCGCGCCCTACAAGGTCGACGACCCCGCCGACCACCCGTGGGGCGAGTGGGCCGCCTGGGCGGGCGCCGGGGTCGGCGGCGGCCCCGAGGGGCAGCGGCTGCCCGGGGCGGTCTCGCGGTGGAACGCCAAGAAGGACCTGTCGTTCATCCCGCTGCGGCCCGAGCTGGTGATCGAGGTGGCCTACGACCACATGGAAGGGGTGCGGTTCCGGCACACGGCGCAGTTCCGGCGCTGGCGCACCGACCGCACCCCCGAGTCGTGCACGTATGAGCAGCTGGAGGTGCCGGTGGCCTACAACCTCGACGACATCCTGGCCCGATGAGACTGCTCGCCGGATTATCCGACGTCGTCTCGCTCGACGGTCTCTATGGGGTGACCGACGCCGGAGCCGAGGGCTTTCCCGACGAGCCCGCGGTCTATGACATCAACTGGTGGGATGAGGAACCCGGCTGGCTGACCGCCGGCCGGAACGCCATCATGCTCGACGTGTCCGGTCCGGGCCCCTTCCACTTGCGGTGGGAACACTGGGACCAGGACCCGGGAGACCCCGCGGAGCGCAGCTGGACGGGGCGTCTCTACCTGGTGTCGGGCCGGATCACGGCCTACACGCTCGAGGACGACGGCGAGACCTACGAAAAGTTCGACCTCGGCCAGGCCGGGGTCGAATGGAACTGCCGGGTCGACTGGTGGTCGCTCCGGGAGGCGCTCCGGCCGGAGTTCGCCGTGCACCCTGTGGAAGGCCAGATCCTGCGCTTCCGGTTCTGGTGATCCGGCGTCGCGGCGGGGTGCGGGAGCGGGTGCCCGGCGCCGGATGCGGCGCGGGGCGGAGACGGCGGGCGGGGCCGGGGTAGGCGGGAGCCGTAACGGAAAGAAAGAAAGCCCCCGCCTTGTGAACGGGGGCTCTCTGGCTCGAACGGCCTAGCTGAGGAGCTCGGCGTTCAGGGTGATCTCGGTGCCGGTGAGGGCCTTGCTGACCGGGCAGTTGGCCTTGGCGTTCTCGGCGGCGGTCTGGAACTCCTCGGCGGTGATGCCGGGGACCTGGGCCTTGACCGACAGGACGATGCCGGTGATGCCCTGGCCGGGCTGGAAGGTCACGTCGGCCTTGGTCTCGACCGTCTGCGGCGGGGTGCCCGCCTGGGCGAGGCCGTGCGACAGGGCCATCGAGAAGCACGAGGAGTGCGCGGCCGCGATGAGCTCTTCGGGGCTGGTCTTACCGTTGGCCGCCTCGGCGCGCGACGGCCAGCTGACGTCGAACGTGCCGACGCCGGACGTGTCCAGCGACACCGAGCCGGAGCCGTCGAGGAGCGCGCCCTTCCACTGGGTCGTCGCGGTACGAGTGGTCGCCATAGCGATATCCCTTCGATAACGGTGATGCCACCGACGAACATAACGCCTCAGGCGTGCGCGGCTGCCAGGTGGGCACGGTGTTCGCGCCGGACCAGGTCCTCCACCTGCGCCCGGACCGCCAGGAACGCGGCGGTCCGCTTCACCTCAAGCCCCTCGCCGAAGGGCTCGACCCGCAGGTCACGGGCCACCCGGCCGGGGTCGCTGGCCAGCACCAGCACCCTTCTGCCGAGGAACACCGCCTCCTCGACGTCGTGGGTGACCATGACGACCGTGGTGCCCAGATCGCGCCAGATCTGGCGGATGAACAGCTGCATGTCCTCCTTGGTCTGGACGTCGAGCGCCCCGAACGGCTCGTCGAGCAGCAGGACCTCGGGGGAGCGGGCCAGCGCCCGCGCGATCGAGACCCGCTGCTGCTGGCCGCCCGAGAGGCTGCCGGGCAGTTTCCCGGCGTGCTCGGTGAGGCCGACCTCGTCGAGCAGCCAGGCGACCCGTTCCCTCCTGGCCTGGCGCGAGATGCCTCGTGTCTCCAGGCCGAACGCGACGTTCCGCTCGACCGTGCGCCACGGGTAGAGGCTGGGTGACTGGAAGGCCATGCCCCGGTCGGGGCCCGGGCCCTCCACGGCCTGGCCGCCGAGGGTGATGCGGCCCTTGGTGGGTCTGGTCAGGCCCGCGACGAGCGACAACAGGGTCGACTTGCCCGAGCCGCTGGCCCCGACGACGGTGACGAACTCGCCGGGCGGGATCTCCAGGTCGATGTCCGTCAGCACCGGGGCGCCGGGGGTGTAGGCCATCGACACGCCCTCGAAGCGCAGGCTCACGCCGACCACCTGCCGACCCGGGCCCGCAGGACTCTCAGCGTGACGTCGATGGTCAGGCCGATGAGGCCGATGACGATGAGGATGGCGAAGATCTTGTCGGTCTGCAGGAACCGCTGGGCCCGGGTGATCCGGTAGCCCAGGCCGGAGGTCGCCGCGATCAGCTCGGCCACGACGACGAGGTTGTAGGCGACGGCGGCGTTGACGCGGAGGGCGTCCAGGATGCCCGGGAGCGAGTGCGGGAACACCACCCGCGCGGCGACCCGGGCCCGCCCGGCCCCGAGCGTGGCCGAGACGTCGAGCAGCCTCCTCGGAACCTGCCGCACGACGTCGGCGGTCATGAGGGTGTTGAAGAACACCACTCCGAGCACCAGCAGAGCGATCTTGGACGTCTCCCCGATGCCGAGCCAGATGATCAGCAACGGGATGAACGCCGAGGCCGGGAGGTAACGCAGGATCCCGAT
The DNA here is from genome assembly GCF_001570525.1 of Herbidospora sakaeratensis. Classification (GTDB taxonomy): domain Bacteria; phylum Actinomycetota; class Actinomycetes; order Streptosporangiales; family Streptosporangiaceae; genus Herbidospora; species Herbidospora sakaeratensis. The sequence goes on along the minus strand of NZ_BBXC01000008.1, from coordinate 376,357 downwards.
GATCGGCTCGAATAGGGGCTGCGCCCAGCCGACGGTGCCCATCAGGAACCCCAGCGGAACGGAGATCAGCACCGCCAGCGCGAATCCGGCCCCGATCCGGCCGAGACTGGCCAGCAGGTCGTTCTGCAGGTCCCCGCTGGCGGCCATCTCGGCGAAGGCGGCCCACACCTCGGGCGGCGCGGGCAGGAACCGGTCGGGCACGATCCCCGAACCGCTGACCGCCCACCAGACCACGAGCGGCACCGCGACCGAGGAGACCCGCAGGATCCAGGCGGTCCGGCGGGAGACCTCGGTCTTGAGGAGCTTGACGCGCGGCGCGGGGGAGGCGGCCCGCTCGACGGGAGGCGAGTCCACGCTCACCATGACGCACCTCCTGACGAGCACGCACCCGATGTCACGAAATTTCGGGCACCTCGTTCTGGTGCCGCGTCAGCCATCGCTGCCCTCGCCCGACGCTTCGACCTGCCACGACCCGTCGGTCACGGCGACGACCACCTGGCGGGCCGCGTTGGCCACCGGCCCCGGCGGCAGGGCCGGGGCGAACTCGTGGGTCACGGCCGGGGCGCCGTCGGGAGTGCCGGTGGTGCGGCGGGTGTTCGCGGTGCGGGCGGTCGTCCCGGACGAGGTCACGCGGACGCGGTGGCGGTTGGCGAGGGTCATGGCTGGACGGCCTCCACGAACTTGGATATGAACAGGCCTTCGAGCGGCGGGGCCGCGTCGACGAGTTCGGTCGCGACCAGGAAGTCGGAGATCAGCTTCGCCTGCTGGTCGAGCGCGCCGGTGAAGGCGGTCCGGTTCTGGTCGAGGGTGAAGATCGTGGTGCCCTTGTCGTACGTCTCGTACTCCGCCGGCGTCACCCCGCCGCGCTTGGCCATGATCTCCACGGCCTTCGCCCGGTTGGCCCCGATCCACTCGATCGTGTCGAACCACGTGTTCACCAGGCCCTGGACCGCCTTCTCGTCGCGGGAGAGCAGGTCGCGGGTGACCACCAGGTGGTCGGGGATTGCGCCGGGGAAGTCGGCCGAGGTCGCGACGGCCGTGCTGCCCTCGCGCTCCAGCGCCGTCGAGGTGAAGGGCGCGAACGCGCCGACGGCGTCGACCTGGCCCGCGACGAAGGCCGCGGCGGCGGCGTCGGTCAGCATCGGGGTGAACTTCACGTCGGCCTCCGACAGGCCGGCCTTCTCCAGGGCGAGCAGCAGCAGGTAGTGGTCGACCGTGCCCTGCTCGGCGGCGACCGTCTTGCCCTTCAGGTCGGCCGGGGTCGTGATGCCGGGCGCGGCGATGATCTGGTCGTTGCCGGTCGAGTTGTCGTTGACCAGCACGATGCTCTGCTGCGCCCCGCCGGCCACCGAGGCGAGCGTGTCGTTGAGGGTCTGGCTGTTGGCGTCGATCGTGCCGGTCGCCAGGGCGTTCAGCGAGTCGGTGTAGCTGTCGAAGTACTTCAGCTCGACCGTCACCCCGTTCTTCTCGAACAGGCCCTGCTCCTGGGCGACCTGCCAGGGGAACCAGCCGGGCCAGGCGCTGAAGCCGAGCGTGATCGGCGCGGCCGAGGGCGTGGCGGGTTCGGCCGGGGCGGCGGCGCAGGCCGTACAGAGCACTAAGACCAAGAGCACGCGACGGAACATCACGCCGCTCCCTTCTTCTTGGGGAGGTGACCCGCGCGGACCAGGCACCCGAGGGTGTCGCAGATGACGCGGGTGGCGATGAGGGAGGTGATCTCGGCGTTGTCGTAGGGCGGCGCGCACTCGACCACCTCGATGCCGGCCAGCGGCCGGGCGTCGGCGATGAGCTGGATGAACTTCAGCACCTCGCGCGGCAGGAAGCCGCCCGGCTCCGGCCAGCCGGTGCCGGGCACGAACGCGGCGTCGAGGCAGTCGACGTCGAACGACAACCACACGGCCTCGGCCCCGTCCCAGGCCACCTCCAGGGCCCGCTCGGCGGCGGCCTCGATGCCCATCTCGACGCAGTCGGTGACGGTCATGATGGTGGTGCCGCGCTCGCGGCCGACCTTCACGCCCGGCCGAGGCGCCTGCCAGCCGCCGATCCCGATCTGGACGAGGTTCTTCGGCGGCACGTTCGGCAGGTCGGTGGCGTGGAACCAGGGTGTGGTGTGCATCCGCTCGTCGAGGTCGGTCTCCTGGGTGTCGACGTGGCGGTCGAAGTGGATGATCCCGACGTTCCCGGTGTGGTGCTCGGCCACCGCCCGCACGGTCGGGTAGCCGATCGAGTGGTCGCCGCCCAGCACGACGGGGAACGCCCCCGACGCGTAGACGTGGGAGACGCCCTTGCTGATCTGGTCGAACGTCTTCTCGATGTTGGCCGGGATGGTGAAGATGTCGCCCAGGTCGCAGATGGTGATCGACTCCCGCAGGTCGACGCCGAGCTCGAAGCTGTAGGGGCCGTAGAGGGCGCTGATCTTACGGATGCCCTGGGGGCCGAACCGGGTGCCCGACCGGTAGGTGGTGCCGCCGTCGAAGGGCGCGCCGATCACCGCCACGTCGTAGTCGCCGCATTTGCGCACGTCCTCGACGTACGGGGCCTTGAGGAAGGTGTTGATGCCGGCGAAGTGCGGCAGCTCGCCCCGGGAGAAGGTGGGGATGGTCCGGTCGACGATCGAGTCGGCCCCTTGGAGGCCGAGTTCCAGGCCGCGCTCGATCTCGCGCCGGTGCATGGTGGTGGGCAGCGCGGCCTCGCGCTCGACGGCCGACCGGGCCTCGGGGCCGTAGTTGTCGTGGAGGTGTCCCACGGGCACTCCTTTTCGGGAAAAGCCTCACGTCGGGAGGCAGCCGACACGTGACTGTCTCCCGGGCTTTTCTCCCGCCGTGGAACGGCCTGACGGCCGCCTGCACCTCTCGGACCAGCCTCGGAACCCGAGCGGAACCCTAGGTGCGCCTCACCCTCCGGTGAGTCCCCTTCATGAGAGCGCCGGGCCGTTTCCTCCGTGTTTCCGGGGCGTAGCGGTCGGGTGACTCAGATCCGGGCCAGGATCGCGTCGAGGTCCGGGCCGGGCCCGAGGGCGCCGTAGGCGCGGCCCGAGCCGCCGCCGAGCCGCGAGGCGCAGAACGCGTCGGCCACGCTCGCCGGGGCGAACCTGATCAGCAGCGACGCCTGCAGCACCAGCGCCATCTCCTCGGCGAGCCGCCGCGCGTCGGCCTCGGTGGCGTGGGCCAGGGTCTTGCGCACCCGGCTCACCGATTCGGACACGCGCGGGTCGGTGGCGAGCTCGACCTCGGTGAAGAACGCCTCGGCGGCCTCGGGCTCGCGGGTGAGGGCCCGCGTCAGGTCGAGCGCGGCGACGTTGCCCGAGCCCTCCCAGATGCCGTTCAGGGGCGACTCGCGGAACAGCCGTGGCAGGCCCGACTCCTCGACGTAGCCGTTGCCGCCCAGGCACTCGAGCGCCTCGGCGGCGTGCCCGGCGGCGCGTTTGCAGACCCAGTACTTCCCGGCCGCCAGGGCCACCCGCCGGAACAGCCCCTCGTGCGCCTGGCCGGCGACGGCCCGGTCGGTGGCCCCGGCGAGGCGCATCATCAGCACCGTGGCCGCCTCGGACTCCAGCGCCAGGTCGGCCAGCACGTTGCGCATCAGCGGCTGGTCGATCAGGAGCCGGCCGAAGGCCGTGCGGTGCCGGGCGTGGTGGACGGCCTGGGTCAGCCCCAGCCGCATGCCCGCCGCCGAGCCGATCACGCAGTCAAGCCGGGTCATGTTGACCATCTCGATGATCGTCCGGACCCCGCGCCCCTCCTCGCCGACCAGCCAGGCGACCGCGTGGTCGTACTCGACCTCGGCCGAGGCGTTCGACCGGTTGCCGAGCTTGTCCTTCAGCCGCATGAGCCTGATGGCGTTGCGGGTCCCGTCGGGCAGCACCCGGGGGAGCAGGAAGCAGGAGAGCCCGCCCGGCGCCTGGGCCAGCACCAGGAACACGTCGCACATCGGCGCGGAGTTGAACCACTTGTGGCCGGTCAGGGCATAGGTCCCGTCGCCGAGCGGCTCGGCGGCCGTCAGGTTCGCCCGGACGTCGCTGCCGCCCTGCTTCTCGGTCATGGCCATCCCGGCGAGCACCCCGCGCTTGTCGGCCAGGGGGCGCAGGCCGGGGTCGTAGGTACGGGAGGCGAGCGCCGCCTCCCACTCGCCCGCCAGCGCCGGGGCGTGCCGCAGCGCGGCCACCGAGGCGTACGTCATCGAGATCGGGCAGCCGTGGCCCGCCTCGACCTGCGACCACACGTAGAACTTGGCCGCCCGCGCCACGTGGGCGCCCGGCCGGGCCATCGTCCAGGGCGCGGCGTGCAGCCCGTGCTCCACGGCGACGGTCATCAGCTCGTGCCACGCCGGGTGGAACTCCACCTCGTCGATCCGGTGGCCGTAGCGGTCGTGCGTGCGCAGGATCGGCTCGTGCTCGTTGGCCAGCCGCCCCCACTCCTGCGCCTTCGCGGTGCCCGCCAGCATGCCCAGCTGCCGCAACTCGCCCTCGGCCCAGTCGGCGCCCTCCCGGGCCAGCGCCGCCGCCAGCGCCGGGTCGGCCGCCACGTCGTGACCGGACAGCGGCGGCACCTGGTTCATGACTTCATGGCTCATGTCATCCATCTGACCATCCCGGGCGAATAATGCGATGCTCGGGTCGACGAGTGGGGGAGCCGCCGTGGACGACCACCTGTTCCACCGCCGGGTCGTGAGCGGCGACGAATCCGCGCTGGGCGAGCTGTACGACCGCTTCTCCGCCCTGCTCTACGGCCTGGCGCTGCGGGTGACCCGCGACCGGGTCGCCGCCGAGGACATCACCCAGGAGGTCTTCGCCGCCTTCTGGGAGCGGCCGCTGGGCTTCGACCCCGCCCGCGGCAGCCTGCGCACCTTCCTGGCGACCGTCGCCCACCGGCGCTCGGTCGACCACGTCAGGTCGGAGGAGCGCCGCCGCGTCGGCGCCCTGGCCCCCCGCCTGTTCGAACGCCCCCACGACCTCGAAGAGGGCGTCGTGGCCGCCGACGAGATCAAACGGGTCAGGGAGGCGGTGGCAGGCTTGCCCGACGCCCTGCGCCAGGTGGTAGAGCTGGCCTACTACGGCGGCCGCACCTATCGCGAGGTGGCGGTGGAGATCGGCGTACCGGAGGGGACCGCCAAGTCCCGCATCCGGCTGGCCCTGCGCCGCCTGGCCGAGACGCTGAACGAGGAGGCGCTGTGAGCCTCGACCGCCTCTACCTCGACCTGCTCGACGAGGCCCCCGTCGCCCCGCCGTCGGGAGGGCGCGCCCGCCTGCTCGCCACGGCCGCCGCCCGCCGCCGCCCCGCCGCGACCTGTGTCGCGTGGGCCCGCCCCTACGCGGGCCGGGTGGCCGCCATGGACGCCGTCTTCGCCTCGGCGACCGCGTGGGACGTGGAGATCGTCGAAGGCTGGAACCTCCAGGAGCTCCTGGGCCACCTGATGGCCAAGGACGGCCTGGTCGCCGCGGCCGTCGGCGCGCCCGTCCACGGCCCCCCGATCACCGACGACGAGCCCATGGCCCGCACGGCCGCCGTCCACGACCACGAACGTTCCCGCTCCCTGCTGGAGACCCGCCGGTCGTGGCGCGACCAGGCCGACGCCCTCTGCCACGCCCTGTCGGGCGCCGACCCGGCCCGGATGATCACCCCGGGCGGCCTGCCCCTGCCCGTCGGCGACCAGCTCCTCGGCCGCGCCCTGGAGACGTGGATCCACACCCACGACACCGCCGTGTCCGAGGGCCTGCACCTCCCGAAGCCGACGGCGGAGGAACTCCACCCGATGGCCGACCTGTGCGCCCGCCTGCTGCCGGCCACGGCCCTGCTGAGCGGCCTCGACCTGGGCGACCGGTCGATCCGGCTGACCCTGACCGGCGACGGGGGAGGAGACTGGCACCTTCCCCTGGCTCCGGGGCGGCCCGCTTCCGGGTACGGGGGCCAGCAGGTCGCCCTCACGCTCCGGGCCGACGCGGCCGAATACTGCTTCGTGCTGGGCGGGCGGGGAGCCGGCTACACCTGGGAGGCCGAGGGCGACCAGGCCCTGGCGGCCGACCTGAGGGCGGCGGCCCCCGCGTTGTCGGGGCCGTGAGCTCTCACAGGTCCAGGCCCAGCGTGCCGGCCGCCTGCAGGACCACGTCGCGCGCGTAGACGTCCGCGCTCTCCGACAACACCCGGTGCACCCCCCGCACCGCCCGGTCGTCTCCCCGGATCGCCAGGCCGCGCGTCGCCTCCGCCGCGGTGACCAGGTCGGGGTCGGTCAGCCGGGCGGCGAGGGCCGAGCGGAGGTCGTCGCCGTCGGCGTCCAGGGCCGCGAGGCCGAAGGTCGCGTAATCGCGCACGTCGGCCGACGGGTCGCGCGAGAGGGTGATCAGCGCCGCCAGGCCGTCCTTGTCCTCGCCCGGCAGCACGGCCGACAGGGCGACCGGGTCGCGCACGGTGTGCACCCGGCCCGGGCGGTCGATCAGCGCCAGCACGTCGGGCAGCACCCGGGGGTCGCCCTGCTGGCCCAGGGCGCGCAGGATCGAGTCGATCACGCGCGGGTCCTGCTCGTGTTCGGCCAGGTCGCGCAGGACCGGCAGGGTGCGGTCGAGGTAGGGGCGGGTGCCGGCGGTGAAGCCGAACTGCGACAGCACGTCCACGCCGAAGTCGCGCTCCATCGGGTCGTCGCGGCCGACCAGGGCGACCGCCGAGGCGAAGGTCTCGTCGTCGGCGCGGCGCTGAATGGCGTGCACGGCCGCCCACCAGGTCTCCCCGTCCTCGTCGACGTCGCGGTAGGGCACCGCGCGCCGCATCAGCTCCTCGACCGGCGGGCGCTCGCCGAGGGCGTCCTCCAGGAGGGTCGCGATGGCCGCGTGGCCGCGCTGGGAGACCTCGGCGCCCTCGGGGGAGGGCGTGGAGACCAGGGTGGTGCCGTCGGCCGCCAGTGACACCTCGGCCGGGGGGTCGCAACCGTCGACCAGCTCGGTCAGGTCGCGGGTGGCGAGGGCGCGGGCGACCTCCAGGGCCTCGTACAGAGGAGTGGCGCCGTGTTCGAGCAGGCTCCACACCACTCCGTAGGCCCCGAACCGGGCGGCGGCGACCAGCGGCGAGCACAGGTCGGGGTCGGCGCCGAAGTCGAGCAGCAGGTCGGCGCTCTCCAGGTGGCCGAGGGTGGCCGTCCACATCAGCGGGGTCCACTCGTCGCACTCGATCAGGTCGGGGTCGGCGCCGCCCTCCAGCAGGGCGCGGAGCGCCTCCTCGTGGTTCCAGGAGGCCGCCGCGCACAGGGGCAGGCCCTCCTCTTCGCCGTGGGAGGCCTGGTTCGGGTCGGCGCCGTGTTCGAGCAGCAGCGTCACCATCGCGGCGTTGCCCCGCTGGGCCGCGCGGTAGAGCGGCAGGGTGCCGCGGCCGCGGTTCAGGTCGGGTTCGCGCCGCAGCGCCTCGCGGGCGCGCTCCAGGTCGTCGTGCGCCACGGCGAGCATCAGCTCACTGATCGTCACCTCTCCAGGGTACTTTATGGTGATATGTCCAGTTTGTGGGCTGGCGGGGTGAGGCTGTCCCCCGGTCGAAACGGTGGCTTTCCGGCTCAACCGGCCGGAAGGATCTCCCTACCGTGATCGCCATGGAGAAACTAGACGGAATCGCCGGTTGGGTCGTCGGTCTGATGGAGACCCTGGGCGCGCCCGGCGCGGGGCTGGCCACCGCGATCGAGAACCTGGCGCCCCCGATCCCGAGCGAGCTCATCCTGCCGCTCGCCGGGTTCACCGCCAGCCAGGGGAACATGAGCCTGGTCGCCGCCATCGCCTGGACCACGGCCGGTTCGGTCGCGGGTGCTCTGGTCCTGTACGGCCTGGGCGCCCTCCTCGGCCGTGACCGCACCGTCGCCCTGCTGGCCCGAGTCCCGTTCGTCACCGCCGCCGACATCGAGAAGTCGGAGGACTGGTTCGCCCGCCACGGGCGCAAGACCGTCTTCTTCGGCCGGATGATCCCGGTCTTCCGCAGCCTCATCTCGATCCCGGCCGGGGTCGAGCGCATGCCGATCGGGGTGTTCACCCTGCTCACCGCGCTGGGCAGCCTCATCTGGAACTCCGTCTTCGTGCTGGCGGGCTACCTCCTCGGGGAGAACTGGGAGGTCGTCCAGCGCTACTCGGGCTGGCTCACCAACGGGGTGATCGCGGTGTGCGCCGTCGCCGTGGCGGTCTTCGTGGCGGTGCGGGTGCGGGCCAGGATGAGGGCCAGGGTGAGGTAGGAATCGTCCCCAGGGAGGATCGAGCGGGAGCTCCCGGAGGGCTAGATTCGTAGCCATGACCGAACCAGCCGGCATGCGCGCGTCCGACAGCGAGCGCGAGGCCGTCGTCGAGCGCCTGCGGGTCGCCTCCACCGAAGGCCGGCTGACGCTCGCCGAACTCACCGACCGCACCGAGGCCGCCTACCTGGCCCAGACGCAGGGCGAGCTGGCCCAGCTGACAGCCGACCTCCCCGGCGGCGCGGCCGCTCCCGCGTACACCCCCGCGAAGCCGCCGGGCAAGGCCCGCCAGTGGTTCGTCGCCGTGATGGGCGACACCAAGCGCAAGGGCAAGTGGCGGGTCGACAACGAGATCGGCGCGGTGGCCGTCATGGGCGACGTGACCATCGACCTGCGCGAGGCCGAGGTGCGCTCCAACGAGATCGACATCGTGGCGACCTGCGTGATGGGCGACATCAAGATCATCGTCCCCGACGGCGTCGACGTGCAGCTCAGCGGGGTGACGATCATGGGCGACAAGAAGGTCAAGGTGGTCGAGGCCCCGCCCGGCCAGCACGCCCCGATCGTCCGGATCCGCGGCTACGTCGTCATGGGCGACATCAAGATCCTCGGCGACTCCCACGCCCAGCCCATCCGGCGCAACGCCCTGGCCTGGACCGAGTGGTGGCTCAACCGCCGCGGCCTCGGCCACGGCTCCATGCACGGCGCGATCAACCAGGCGGTCAACCAGGCGGTGAACGACTCGATCCGCGACGCCAACCGCATGGTCAACGACTCCCTGCGGCGGCACAAAGAACGCTGAGGGCCGGTGCAACGGATCGCCGGTGCCGCCGCGTCATCGTCGGTGACATGATTTCTCCGACGGTGAGGACCCCGACATGCGCGACCGCGCCGACTTCGAGCGGTACGTCGAGCAGCGGTCGTCCCGGTTGCTGCGCACCGCCTACCTGTTGTGCCGCGACTGGGCCACAGCCGAGGACCTGACGCAGACCGCGCTCGCCAAGGCGTGGCTCGCCTGGCGGCGGATCGGCGACAACCCCGACGCGTACGTCTACCGCATCCTCGTCAACACCCACAATTCGTGGTGGCGCCGCATGTGGCGGCGCGAGGTGCCCACGGGCGAGCTGCCCGAGTCGGCGGCGCCCGACGGCGAGCGCTCCGCCGACGACCGCGACGTGCTGCGGGTCGCCCTGGCGGGGCTGCCGCCGGGCATGCGGGCGGTGCTGGTGCTGCGCTACTTCGAGGACCTCTCCGACCCCGAGATCGCCGCGATCCTCGGCTGCTCGGAGGTCACCGTCCGGAGCCAGGCCAGTCGCGCCCTGGCGAAACTGCGCGTCGACCCCGCCATGGACTGGAGCAGGCGATGATCCGCGAGCTTTTCGAGGACGACACCTTCAACGCCCCCACCCACCGGATCTCCCTGCGGGAGATCGACCGGCGGGCCGGGCGGATCAGGCGGGGCCGCGCCGCCCTGGCCACCGCCGCCGCGACCGCCGTGGTGGCCGCCGGGTTCGTGCTGCTGCCGATGGAGAGACCCGGAGACCCGGACGTCACCATGGCCCAGCGGGCCCCGGCCCCGCAGACCGTCTACATGCTGGCCGAGCGGTCGGTGGCCACGCCCGGCATCCTCGACGGACTGTTCTACCCGGGGAGCGAGGGCCCGGTGCAGATCTACGTGAACTGCCCCGGGTTCGCCGCGCACGCGGGCTTGTGGATCGAGGGCAGGCTGGTCGCCCAGGGCCCGTGCGGGCCGGTGACCGCGCTGACCTACGACGACCACGCCGTCGCCGACCGCCCCACCGGCGACGACGGCATGGTCGACGTGCGGGTCCGCGCCTTCCCCTACGACGAGGGGGGCCTGCTCACCGAGGAGGAACTGCTGGCCCGCGCGGAGGAGGCCAAGGACTACCGGATGGGCGTCATGGTGCACGTCTACCGCTACCCCGGCGTCTACAGCCCGCCCGCCGACTGCGCGCAGCCCCTCGTGCTTCAGCGCCCCGACGGAACGCAGGAGACGCTCAAGCCGGTCCGCTGCGACGTCGACTGAGCCGCGGCCGCGTCGTAGCGGTCGAGCACGATCCGGACCAGTTCCGGCGCCGGTCCGAGGCTGTCGGCGACCAGGTCGGCGCCGGCCGCCAGGGTCTCCCTGGCCACCTTGTCGGCGAAGAAGCCGGGCGCCAGCAGGTAGGGGGCGACCACCACGCGGGGCGCCCCCGCCGCGCGCACCATCGCCACCGCCTCCGCCGGACGGGGGCCCGAGGCGCTGGCGAACGCCGTCGTGACCGCCCACCACGGCCGCGCGCGGGCCCACTCGCGGGCGATCGTGCGGACCGTCGAGTTGGCCGAGGCGTCGCTCGACCCGGCCGACACCAGGACGACCGCCGTCTCGGGGTCGCCCACGACGGCCCCGGCCTCGGCCAGGCGGCGTTCCAGGGCGGCCGTCAGCAGCGGGTCGGGGCCCAGCGTGGGGCTGACCTCGACCCGGGCGCCGACCCCGGCCAGCGCGCCCGGGATGTCGACCTTGCTGTGGTAGGCCGCCGTCAGCAGCAGCGGCACCACGACCGCCTCGGCGAGCGGGGCCAGCGCCTCGGTCAGCGCCGGTCGCACGTGGTCGAGGTAGCTGACCCGCACGTCCAGGCCGGGACGCGCCAGGCGTACCCGGTGGAGCAGGGCCTCGGCCACGGCGGCGGCGCGCGGGTCGCGGGACCCGTGCGCCACGGCCACCATGGGGATCAAAGGTGGATACCGCACTCGATCTTGCCCAGTCCGGCCCAGCGGCCCGACCGCGCGTCTTCGCCGTCGGCGACCCTGCGGGTGCAGGGGGCGCAGCCGATCGAGGGGTAGTTGTCGTAGTGGAGCGGGTTGATCAGGACCCCGTTGTCGGCGATGTAGTTGTCGACGTCCTCCTGGGTCCACCGCGCGATCGGGTTGACCTTGACCATCTGGCGCTTGGCGTCCCACTCGACGACCTTCGTGCTGGTCCGGGTCGGCGACTCGTCGCGGCGGATGCCGGAGATCCACGCCAGGTAGGGCTCCAGCGCCCGGTTCAGCGGCTCGACCTTGCGCAGGAAGCAGCACAGGTCGGGGTTGCGGCCGTGGAGGCGCGGCCCGAGGTCGCGGTCCTGCTCGGCGACGGTCCGCGACGGGGTGATGTTGATCAGGTTGACGTCGTAGACGGCCTCGACCGCGTCGCGGGTGCCGATCGTCTCGGCGAAGTGGTAGCCGGTGTCGATGAACAGCACGTCGACGCCCGGCTTGACCCGGCTCACCAGGTCGATCAGCAGCGCGTCGGACATCGAGGAGGTGAGACACATGCGGTCGCCGAAGGTCGCCGCCGCCCAGCGGATGATCTCTCGGGCGGGGGCGTCCTCGAGGAACTCGGCCGCCGACTCGACGATGCTCTGGAGGTCGAGCACGCCGCGCCGGCGCTCTAGCTCAACCTCGATGTCCACCAGGGTCATCACGCTCTCCTCACGGGGGGTCACGATCGAACGCCTATCCCCAGGAACTTCACCCGGAAGGCCCGGGCGCAGCTCCGGCAGTACCAGCCGTAGGGCTCCTCTTCGGAGACGTACGGTTCGAGATCTTCTTCACCGCAGTACGGGCAGTAGTACGGAGCGGCCCGCTCGCTCACTTGAGATCAGCCTCGTCGGCCCGCTGCACCCAGGCCGCGAACGACTCGTCGTCGCTGCGCTGCTTGGCGTAGTTGGAGGCCACCCGCTCGACGTAGTCGGGCAGGTCTTCGGCGGTGCTCTTCAGGCCGCGGACCTTGCGGCCGAAGCCCGGGGTGGCGCCCAGGGAGCCGCCCAGGTGGATCTGGAAGCCCTCGACCTGCTCGCCCGCCTCGTTGACGACGAGCTGGCCCTTGAGGCCGATGTCGGCGACCTGGATGCGGGCGCAGGAGTTCGGGCAGCCGTTCACGTTGATCGTGAGCGGGTGCTCGAAGTCGGGCAGCCGGTTCTCCAGCTCGTGGATCAGCGTCGTCGCGGTCGCCTTGGTCTCGACGATCGCGAGCTTGCAGTACTCGATGCCGGTGCAGGCCATCGTCTGCCGCCGGAACGTCGAGGGGCGCACCTTCAGGCCGATCGCGTCGAGCCCGTCGACCAGCGACTCGACCCGGTCTTCCGGCACGTCGAGCACGACCATCTTCTGCTCGACCGTCATCGCGACCCGGTTCGACCCGTGGGCCTCGGCCAGGTCGGCGATCTTCGCCAGGGTGTCGCCGTCGACCCGGCCGACCTTGGGCGCGAAGCCGACGTAGAACTTTCCGTCCTTCTGGCGGCGGACGCCGACGTGGTCGCGCCGGGTCTCGTCGGCCAGCTCGGGGGCGGGGCCGTCGGGCAGGGCGTGGCCGAGGTACTCGTCCTGGAGGATCTGCCGGAACTTCTCGGCGCCCCAGTCGTTCACCAGGAACTTGATGCGGGCCCGGTGGCGCAGCCGCCGGTAGCCGTAGTCGCGGAAGATGCCGATGACGCCGCCGTAGACGTCGCCCACCTGGTCGGGGCGGACGAACGCGCCGAGCCGCTTGCCGATCATCGGGTTGGTCGACAGGCCGCCGCCCACCCAGACGTCGAACCCGGCCTCGCCGGCCTCGTTCACCACGCCCACGAACGCCACGTCGTTGATCTCGTGGACGGTGCAGTGGGCGCCGCAGCCGCTGATCGCCGACTTGAACTTGCGGGGCAGGTTGGAGAACGCCTTGTCGCCGATGAACCGGTCGTACACCTCGCGGATCTGCTCGCGCCCGTCGATCACCTCGTCGGCGTCGACGCCCGCCAGGGGGCAACCAAGGATCACGCGCGGGGTGTCGCCGCACGCCTCGGTCGTGGACAGGCCGACCGCTTCGAGGCGCTCCCAGATCTCCGGGACCGACTCGATCTCGACCCAGTGCAGCTGGACGTTCTGCCGGTCGGTGATGTCGGCGGTGCCCCGGCCGAAGTCGTTGGAGATGCCCGCGATCACCCGCAGCTGGTTGAGGTCGAGCTGGCCGCCGTCGATGCGGATGCGGAGCATGAAGTAGCGGTCGTCGAGCTCCTCGGGCTCCAGGATCGCGGTCTTGCCGCCGTCGATCCCGGGCTTGCGCTGCGTGTAGAGGCCGTACCAGCGCATGCGTCCGCGCAGGTCGGCGGGGTCGATCGAGTCGAAGCCGCGCTTGGAGTAGATGTCGATGATCCGCTGACGGACGTTGAGCCCGTCGTCGTTCTTCTTGTTCTCCTCGTTCTTGTTCAGGGGCTCGCGATAGCCGAGAGCCCACTGACCTTCGCCGCGAGGGCGCTTGTGGTGGCGGTTCGCCGGGCGGGCCGGGGTGCTCATGCGGGACCTTTCCAGTGGTGGTCGCGCGCGTCCAGGCTTTTCCTCCCGCCTCGGCGCTGAGTGCGGGGGCATGAAAAAAGACGCCTGTCACGCGCCCTTAACAGAAAGAAGGGGCGGCGATCAACGGGCGTCGATACAGATGGCGCTGCGGACGCGCTGAAGGTCGACGTGACGGCGCACGACGAGCATCGGGTCCACTGGCATGTCCGTAACAATACCTTGCGGGTACTTGATGTCCAAGTTTGCGTCCACAGTGTGGACCCCTTCGCGAGACACGTAATGTTAACGCCGATGACCTCAGCGAACGCGCCCCGGCGCCGGTCCCGCCGCCACTGGTTCGGGCACCAGTCCCGCGCCGGCATGGCGCGCGCCCGCGCGGGCATGGAGCGCTTCGTCGGCAGCGGCTTCTGGGCGCTGGTCAAGGCCACGACGATGGCCGGGGTCAACTACCGGGTCACCGGCCTGGCGGGCGAGGCGGCGTTCTTCGCCCTGCTGTCGCTGCCGCCGTTCGTGCTCGGGCTCCTGGGTGTCCTCGGTCACCTCGCCGGGCTGCTCGGCCCCGACACGATCGCCGACATCAAGACGTCGGTGATCGAGCACGCCGACCTGCTGTTCACCCCCGACGCGGTCCAGCGGGTGGTCGAGCCGCTGATCGACAACGTCTTCAACGGCGGCGAGGTCTCGCTGATCTCGGTCGGCTTCCTGCTCTCGTTGTGGTCGGGCTCCCGCGCCCTCTTCGTGTACGTCGACCTGATCTCCATCGCCTACGGCATGGGCGAGACCCGCGGCATCATCCGCACCCGGATCTTCAGCTTCGGCCTCTACCTCGCGGCCCTGCTGATCGGCCTGGTCGTCATGCCGATCCTGGTGGTCGGGCCGTCCCTGCTGGCCACCGCCCTGCCCGACTACGAACCGCTCATCTCGATCTTCTACTGGCCGGTGGTGGTGGCCGGCTCGGTGCTGATGCTCACGCTGCTCTACCACGTGAGCGTGCCGATGCGGACCCGGTGGTGGCGCGAGGTGCCCGGCGCGCTGCTGGCCCTGGTGATCTGGATCATCTGCGCGGCCGTGCTGCGCGAGGTGCTGGCCGCCTGGTTCGACCCGCTGTCCATCTACGGCTCGCTGGCCGCGCCGATCGCGGTGCTGCTCTGGCTCTACATCACCGCCCTCGCGGTGCTGATCGGGGCCACCCTCAACGCCGAGGTCGACCGCCTGTGGCCGCTCGCGGGTAACACCCGGCAGCACTGACAGCCGATAAGGTGGGGTTCTCGCTACTGGCGCTATGAGGTGGGTCACCACCGGGGAGCGGAAACCGCGTCGGCCGTGCGCCTGGGTCGACGCTGTCGTCGAGTTCCGAGGAAGGCGCTCAATGTCTGAGAACACGCTCAACGCCGTCGACCCAGAGATCGCCGAACTGATCACGGCCGAAGAACGCCGCCAGACCGACACCATCAAGCTCATCGCCTCGGAGAACTACGTCTCCAAGGCGGTCCTCCAGGCCACCGGCACCGTCCTCACCAACAAGTACTCCGAGGGCTACCCCGGCAAGCGCTACTACGAGGGCCAGCAGGTCATCGACCAGATCGAGACCCTGGCGATCGAGCGGGCCAAGTCGCTGTTCGGCGTCAACCACGCCAACGTCCAGCCCTACTCGGGCTCGCCCGCCAACCTGGCGATCTACATGGCGTTCGTGCAGCCCGGCGACACCGTCATGGGCATGGGCCTGCCCTTCGGCGGCCACCTGACCCACGGCTGGTCGGTCAGCGCCACCGGCAAGTGGTTCAACCCGGTCCGCTACGGCGTGCGCCGCGACACCGGCATGGTCGACATGGACGAGGTCCGCGAGCTCGCCCTCAAGGAGCGCCCCAAGCTGATCTTCTGCGGCGGCACCGCCATCCCGCGCACGATCGACTTCCCGGCCTTCGCCGAGATCGCCAAGGAGGTCGGCGCGGTCCTGGCCGCCGACATCGCCCACATCGCGGGCCTGGTCGCGGGCGGCGCCCACCCCTCGCCGGTCGGCCACGCCGACGTGATCTCCACCACCACCCACAAGACCCTGCGCGGCCCGCGCGGCGCGATGCTCATGGCCACCTCCGACGAGCACGCCACCGCGCTCAACAAGGCCGTCTTCCCGGGTCTGCAGGGCGGCCCCCACAACCACACCACCGCCGCCATCGCGGTGGCGCTGCGCGAGGCCGCGACCGACGACTTCAAGGACTACGCGCGCCAGGTCGTCGTCAACAGCCGGGCCCTCGCCGAGGAGCTGCTCGGCCGCGGCTTCGACCTGGTCTCGGGCGGCACCGACAACCACCTGATCCTGATGGACCTCACGCCCAAGGGCGTCGGCGGCAAGCCGGCCGCCCAGGCGCTCGACAAGGCCGGCCTCGAGACCAACTACAACTCGGTGCCGTTCGACACCCGCAAGCCGTTCGACCCGTCGGGCATCCGCATCGGCACCGCCGGCGTCACCAGCCGCGGCATGGGCGTCACCGAGATGCGGCAGATCGGCGCCTGGATCGACCAGGTCGTCTCGGCCCTGGCCAAGGGCGAAGACGAGGCCAAGCACACGATCGTGCGCGTCCACGCCGAGGTCCGCGAGCTGACCACCCACTTCCCGGCCCCCGGCCTGAGCTAGTCCCGTTTCGGCGCGAAAGCCCCGGTCTCCGCACGGTGACCGGGGCTTTCGCGTATCCGGGTATGTGGGGATATGGGTGACGCGCAGGGTTCCGGGGAAGGCGGGCCCGCGGCGGGGGGAAATCCCGTTGCGGGGGGCGTCCGGGGGTGCGTATCGTGCTGCGAGGCCGGAACGACCGGTTCTTTCCTTCAGGGAGGTGGCGACAACATGCGGGTCTTTCTCTTGAGCATGCCGTCCATCAACCTCCGGGCCGCCCGCTGACGTACGCGGGGCCTGTTCCATCCTGAAGGGTTTCACCCGAAGTGTTCTTCGATCCTCTCGTTTTCGATCTTTCTCTCCTCGGCTGGGACGACACCCGTACCCTCCCCGCGGACACCATCCCGGGCCGGGTCTCCCGGGTGCACCGCGGCGCCGCCGAGGTCATCACCGAACAGGGCCAGATCCAGGCCCACTACGGCGCCCGCGTGCGCCGTGAATCCGCCGCCGACCCCACCCGGCTGCCCTGCGTGGGCGACTGGGTGGCGCTGCGGCTGCTCGCCGAGGGCCGGCACGAACTCGACGAGGTGCTGCCCAGGGCGACCGCGTTCGTCCGGGGCGGGGTCTCCCGCGACTCGCGGGGCGGGTTGTCGGGCGACGGGCAGGGCCAGGTGCTGGCCGCCAACGTCGACGTCGTGTTCGTGGCCGAACCGGCCATGCACGCGACCGACTTCGCCGACCTCGGCCGCATCGAGCGGCTGACCGCGCTGGCCTGGGAGAGCGGCGGCACGCCCGTCGTCGTCATCACCAAGGCCGACCTCTTCGACCAGGGCCTCGACGACCTCCTGGCCGACGTCGGGAACGCCGCGCCGGGCGTCGACGTGCACGCCGTCTCGTCGTTCACCGGCGACGGGGTCGACGCCGTGCGCTCCTACCTGATGGGCTCCCGGACCGCCGTGATCCTGGGCGCCTCGGGCGCGGGCAAGTCGAGCCTCGTCAACGCCCTCGCGGGCGGCGAGGTCATGGAGACCCAGCAGGTCAGGGCCGGCGACGGCCGGGGCCGCCACACCACCGTGCACCGGGAGCTGATCCCGCTGCCCGGCGGCGGCATCGTCATCGACACCCCGGGCATCCGGCGGGTCGGCCTGTACGACATGTCCGACGGCGTCGACCGGGTCTTCTCCGAGATCGAGGACCTGGCCGGACAGTGCCGCTTCGGCGACTGCTCCCACGAGTCGGAGCCGGGCTGCGCGGTCATGGCGGCGCTGGAGAGCGGCGAGTTGCCCGAACGGCGGCTGGAGAGCTGGCGCAAGCTCCAGCGCGAGGCGGCCTGGATGGCGCGGCGCAGCGACGCCCGGCTCCAGGCCGAGGAGACCCGGAAGTGGAAAATCATCCACAAGGGCATGCGGGGCCGCAGCCGTCCCTGACCGGGTGGGTAGGACCCGGAAGGTGGACTCCTTCCCGGACCGCACGACCGCCGGCGCCCTCCTCGCGGAGGCGCTGGCGGGCACGCCCGCCGACATCGTGCTCGCCCTGCCGCGCGGCGGGGTGGCCGTCGGCGCCGTGGTCGCCCGGGCGCTCGGGGTGCCGCTCGACGTCCTGGTGACCCGCAAGCTCGGGCACCCCCTCCAGCCCGAGTTGGGCCTGGGCGCCATCGCCGAGGGCGGCGAACCGGTCTTCGACCGGGCGATGTTGCGCCGGACCGGCTACCACGAGAGCGACCTCGACGACGTCGTGGCGGCCGAACGCGCCGAGCTGGCCCGCCGGGTCGACGCCTACCGCGACGGCCGGCCCCCTCCCGACCTGCGCGGACGCGACGTGATCGTGGTCGACGACGGCCTGGCCACCGGCGGCACGGCCCGCGCCGCCCTGCGGGCGATACGGGCGCAGCACCCGCGCCGGGTCACCCTGGCCGTCCCGGTGGGCGCCGCGGCGGCGGTCAGATCACTCGAAAACGAGGCCGACGAGGTGATCGCGGTCATGGCGCCCGAGGACTTCGGTTCCGTCGGCGGCTGGTACGAACGGTTCGAGCAGCTCACCGACGACGAAACCCGGGCGTGCCTCCGCTCCGTGTGACCAACGCTCACTTACGGTGACTGAATGGACGTCGGTGACCTGGCCCGGTGGCGGTTCGGCATCCCCACGCAGCCGGCCCGGCCCGCTGAGAGGACGCCGTGACGCTCGACGACATCTGGTTCGCCGCCGTGGCCGTGCTCTTCACGGGCTGTTTCGTCCGGGAGGGCTGCGACCTCGGGGTGGGGGTGCTGCTGGCGTACCTGCCGAAGGAGGAGCGGGAACGCCAGGTGATGGTCGGCACGATCAAGCCCGTGTGGGGCGGCAACGGGGTCTGGCTCATCGCCGCCGGGGGCGTGGTGTTCGCCGCCTTCCCCGAGTGGTGCGCCACCCTGGCCGACGGCTTCTTGGTGATTCTGCTCGCGCTCATCGTGCGCGGGGTGGCCTTGGTCTACCGGGGCGAACATCCCGGGAAAAAGTGGGACCGCTGCCTTTTCTGGAGTTCGCTGGTTCTCGCGTTCCTGTGGGGCGTAATGTTCGCCGCCGTCGTGCGCGGAATCGCCCTGGACGAGAAGCCGGAATTCCGGGATCTGCTGCACCCGTTCGTGCTACTCGGCGGATTGACGACGACGGCCCTTTTCGGCACGCACGGCGCGGTGTTCCTGGCGCTGAGGACGCGGGGGAGGATTCGCCGGAAGGCGAAGGGCGTCGCGGAGAAAAGCGGGGTGGTCGCGGCGGTTCTGGTCATCGCATTCCTGACCTGGGCACAGGCCATGGAAGGGTCGTTCGCAGGTGTTCTGCTCACGGTGGCCGCGATCGGGGCATGGGGCGCGGGGATGGCGGCCAACTTCTTCGGCCGGGAGTGCTGGGCCTTCCTCGGCTCGGCCGCCGCGATCGGGGCGGCCACGATCAGCCTGTTCGCGGCCCTCTATCCCGAGGTGCTGCCGTCGACGGCCGGTTCGGAGAACGGGCCGGACACAGAAAACGCCGCGTCCACGTCGAAGACCGTGCAGATCATGACGTGGGTCGCGGTCGTGTTCCTGTCGTGGACCTACTGGGTGTTCCGCCGCCGCATCGGTGTGCGGAACATCCCAGCAAGCCACTGACCAGGGAGGATTGGCGAAATGCCGGGGAGGGTGGTGCTAGGCGACGGCGCTGATGCCGGCGCTCGCGGCGCGCCGCATCCGACGGCGACGCTCGGAGGCGCGCTCGTCCTCGTTCAGGCCACCCCAGGTGCCGTACTTCTCAGGGCGGGAAAGCGCGTAGTCAAGACACTCCGCGCGGACCGGGCAACCGGCGCAGATCGCCTTCGCCTTCCGCTCGCGGATGTCGCGCTCAGGCTGGCGCTCCCCGTCAGGGCCGAAGAACAGCACAAGGTCCTCTCCCCGGCACGCGGCATCATCCTGCCAACCCCAACTGGGGCGGGGGCGGGCGAGCTGCCGACGTACCTGAGACATGAGAAACCACCTTTGGTGAGAAGAGGTATTTCAGTGTTTGTGCCGCAATGGACGCTTATGGGTTCCTCTTTTGCAACGCGAGGAGCGTCCGTGGTGTTCCCGGCTTCTTGCGAAGCCTCAGGTCAAAGCCGGGGTGAGCTGCTTGAGCTCGGCCAACCTGTAGGTCGTGATCTCTTCGGCGCAGGCGAGACCGCACGGTGCCGCGAACACCGAAGGCTCGACCACTACCCGAAAACGGGACGTTCCACCACGCGCGTTGGTTTGCACAACGCACACGGTGGAGTCACCTTCCGACCGGGAGGATTCCACGGCCACTCCGCCGACCGAGAGCTCGCCCGTGTGTGACCGGACAAAATGCTCGGCGGCTTGCGATGGCTCAGGGAGACCCGCGCGCCCCCGGAAACGGTCAAGAACGATCTTGCCGTCACGGTAGGCGTGTGCCGCCGCGATCGCGGCAGCCTCAGACATGCTGCCGTAGTAAAGCCCGTGTGGCAAGCACACGAGGTTGGCGGCGTATCGATCGCCGCCAACATGTGTGGTTTCCCACACATTCCCGGGGTGTTTCCGGGATAGTGATCTCGCGATCGGGAGACCAAAGCGGGCGCAGCACGCGTTGCGCTTGGCGTGCGTGCAGACCAGAAATACCGGCTCACTGACAAGTATGCAGGACTCCGGAAGCGCTCCGTCCACAAGTGCGCCCAGGTCAAGATCGTCGGGGTGGTCGAGCCAGGCCTCTGCCAGCCAGGGGTCACTCCCCGTGGACGATCCGACGAAAACGTGCAGCGCACCGGGGCCCGGCGTGGTCTCGCGGTCGGGGCGGCGGATGAGCTGCGAACGGATGCCGAGGGCGGTGGCGCGGTCGATGAGGGCCAGCACGCTCTGCGGAAGGCGGCATTCGGGCAGGTACGCGGCCCAGGGGCCGTTGTGCTCGATGAGCAGCCACCGGCGGGCGCCGACCGTGGCGCTGGCGAGCACCGGCGCGTCGCCGGTGTGCAAGCCCGCCGCGTGGTCGCAACCCTTGCTCATGTGCCCGTTCCGTCCTCGTGATCATCTTCGGTTAGGTAATCCTAACCTTAGACGATGGTGTCAAACGTTCAGGGCTGAAGTGACAGAACGTGCCGTGCGACTTTCAGCGCCGTCCGGCGGTCTTCCGCGATGAGCCCGATCCTGGTACGCCGGTCGAGCAGGTCGTCCTCGTCGAGGGCGCCCTCGTGGCGTACTGCCCAGAGGAGCTCGGCCCATGTCGTCGGCTCGCCCGGCAGGACCCTCGCGCCGAGCGCCCGGTTCGACTCGATGAGGGCGGTGATGTCCTCGGCCTCCGCGCCGTAGCGCTCGATCAGCCGCCACGGGGCCCGGATGCCGCGGGTGGCGGCGCCGACCAGCGGGAGCCGCGCGGTGGTGCTGCGCCGGGCGTGCGGGCAGGCCGCGTCGACCGCGTCCTCGGCCATGCGGCGGTAGGTCGTGAGCTTGCCGCCGACGACGGTCACGACGCCGTCCCGGCCCCGCAGCACCGCGTGGCGGCGCGACAGGTCGGCGGTGCCGCGCCCGGAGCCGGTGTCCAGCAGCGGGCGCAGCCCGGCGTGGGCGCCCGCGACCTGGTCGCGGGTCACCGGGACGCCCAGCACGCCGTTGAGCGTGGCCAGCAGGAACTCCACGTCGCTCTCGGGCACGTCGGCCACGTCGGGCACCGGCCCCTCGACCGGCTCGTCGGTCAGCCCCACCAGGACGTGGCCGTCGCTCTGCGGCAGCACCAGCAGGAACCGGCTCGACTCGCCCGGGATCGGCACGTGCAGCCCGGCCCGCAGCGGCCCCAGCACGCCCTCGCGCAGCACCAGGTGGGTGCCACGTGAGGGCCGCAGGGTGATCTCGGGGGCGAGCAGGCCCGCCCACACGCCCGTGGCGTTCACCACCGCCTTGGCCCTGATCGTGAAGGTTTCACCGGTCAGTTCGTCGCGCGCCTCGGCGCCGTCGCCGGCCAGGCCCAGCGCCCGGCAGCGGGTCAGCACCCGCGCGCCGTGCCCGGCGGCGGTGCGGGCCAGCGCGACCACCAGCCGGGCGTCGTCGACCACCCGGCCGTCGTAGGACCGCAGCGCGCCCCGCAGCCCGTCGGCGGCCAGCGCCGGGACCAGGTCGAGCGCCTCGGCCGCGCCCAGCCGGGCCGGGCCCGGGATCAGCTTCTTCGGGGTGCCCGCGGCGGCGCGCAGCAGGTCGCCCAGCCGGTAGCCGGTCATCAGCTTCCGGGCCGTCGCCGCCGAGACGCCGGGGGTCAGCGGCAGCAGATAGGGCTGCGCCTTCACCAGGTGGGGGGCGGTGTGCCGGATCAGCACGTGGCGCTCGGCGGCGCTCTCCCTGGCCAGCCCGATCTGGCCGGACGCGAGGTAGCGCAGCCCGCCGTGGATGAGCTTGGAACTCCAGCGGGAGGTCCCGAACGCCAGGTCGTGGGCGTCGATCGCGACCACCGACAACCCGCGGGCGGCCGCGTCGAGCGCCACCCCCGCCCCGGTGGCGCCCAGGCCCACGACGAGGAGGTCGGCGACCTCCTCGCGCGCGTCGTCGAGATCACGGGCGCGGCGGGCCGCGTTGAGGGAAGACTCCATGCGGTTCCTTGATCGGGACGGGCACTACCCTTGGGTAACCTATCGAGAGGCCGGCATCCTGTGGAGACTCCGCGTACCCCCGTGCAGCCCATGCTCTGGTCGGGCTGGGGTGACCCCGACAGGGCGACCGGGCTCGCTCCCGAAGTGCTGGAGCTGCTCGCGGAGGCGCTGGGCGTCACGCCGCCCACCGAGGAACCGGCGGGGTTCGGGGAGGTCCGGCTCCCCGCGACCGGTCTGTCACCCTTCGTGCTGGACTCGCTCCGGACCATCGTAGGCGCAGAGAACGTGCGTACCGACGCCGATGCCCGGATTCGCCACACGCGGGGCAAATCCACGCCAGACCTGCTGAAGATGCGCATGGGAGACGCCGACGACGCCCCCGACATCGTCGTGCTGCCGGGCTCCCACCACCAGATCTCCGAGGTGCTGCGGTTGTGCGGCGACGAGATGGTCTCGGTGGTGCCCTTCGGGGGAGGGACGTCCGTCGTCGGCGGGGTCACCTGCGAGTGGGACGGCTACTCCGGGTCGGTCGCGCTCGACCTGCGGCGGCTCGACAAGCTGATCTCGGTCGACGAGGAGTCGATGCTGGCCGAGCTCCAGCCGGGGCTGCGCGGGCCGCAGGCCGAGGAACTGCTCAACGCCCGGGGGCTGACGCTGGGGCACTTCCCCCAGTCGTTCGAGTACGCCACCCTCGGCGGGTTCGCCGCCGCCCGCTCGTCGGGGCAGGCGTCGGCCGGCTACGGGCGGTTCGACGACATGGTCGAGGGCCTGACCGTGGCCACGCCGGTCGGCGACTGGGAGCTTGGCCGGGCGCCGCGCTCGGCCGCCGGGCCCGACCTGCGGCACGTCGTGCTGGGCTCCGAAGGCGCGTTCGGGGTGATCACCTCGATGCGGCTGCGGGTGCGCCGGCTGCCCGCGCGGCGCGGCTGGGACGCCTGGCGGTTCCCGTCGTTCGCGGCCGGGCGCGACGCGATGCGCGTCCTGGCCCAGGAGCGGCGGCTGCCGGCGGTGCTGCGCCTGTCCGACGAGACCGAGACCATGATCGGCGGCGGTTCCGGCTGCCTGATGGTGGTGGGCTGGGAAGAGGACGAGCCGCCGCGGTTCGCCGACGCCGAGCACCTGGGCGCCGAGCCCGCCGAGCGCTGGGCCGAGGGCCGGTTCGGCGGCCCCTACCTGCGCGACGCGCTCATCGCCGCCGGGGCGACCGTGGAGACGCTGGAGACCGCCGCCCACTGGTCGGTGCTGCCCCGCCTCTACGAGGCCGTGAGGCTCGCCCTGGAGGCCTCGCTCGGCCGGCTGATCGTGATGTGCCACGTCTCCCACCTCTACGAGACCGGCGCGTCGCTCTACTTCACCGTCGTCACCGCCGCCGGAGACGACCCGCTGGCCCGCTGGGAGGCCGCCAAGGCCAAGGCGTCGGAGGCGATCGGGCTGGCCGGGGGCACCATCTCGCACCACCACGGGGTGGGCCGCGACCACCGCGCCGCCTACGCCACCGAGATCGGCCCGGTGGGCGTCGGCGTCATGCGGGCGATCAAGAAAAGTCTCGATCCGATGGGGATTCTCAACCCCGGTGTCCTCGTCCCCTGAAACCGAGCAAGATTGACCGTATGGCGGACATCGGCGTCGAGGCTGCGGCCGCGCGCGGGAAGCAGGTCTCCTCCCGGGTCTCCGAACACGGCGCCGGGTGGCACTGCCAGGAGATCGGGACCTTCCAGGCGCTGCGCCCCAACAAGAACACCTTCACGTGGTTGCACCCGAAGACCCTGTGGCGGTCGCGCAACGAGATCCTCGCCGGGTTGTTCGGCGATCCGTCGGCGGAGGTGCGCCGCCGCTGGGTGGCGTCCATGCGGGAGAACGGCGCCGAGCCCGACTTCCGGATGACCCGCCTGATGGGCCCGGAGTACTCGTTCGTCGTGATCGGCGACACCGGCGAGGGCGACGCCTCCCAGTACGCCGTCGTCCCCGGCCTGCTGAAGGTGGGCGGCGCGACCGACTTCGCGGTCATCGCCAGCGACGTGATCTACCCCACGGGCGCCGCGAGCGACTACTGCGACAAGTTCTTCCGCCCGTTCAAGGACTACGACGCCCCCATCTACGCCATCCCCGGCAACCACGACTGGTACGACGGCCTGGGCGGCTTCATGCGGGTCTTCTGCGGCGCCAAGCCGCTCAAGGTCGAGCGCGAGGGCTTCCGGCTCTCCCCGGCGGGGCTGCGCGGCCTGCTCTGGAAGAAGCCCGAGGCGATCGACGAGGCCGCGCTGGCCGAGGCGTGGAAGATGCGCGGCAGGCCCACCCAGGAGGCCCGGCAGCCGGCCCCCTACTGGGTGCTCGACCTCGGCGAACTCGTGCTGGTCGGCATCGACACCGGCATCACCGGCTCGCTCGACCGCGAGCAGGGCGAGTGGCTGCGCCACGTCTCGTCGGCCGACACCCGGCCCAAGGTGCTCATCACCGGCAAGCCGATCTACGTGCGCAACGACTACAAACCCTGCCCGATCGAGGGCGGCGGCACCGTCGACGAGATCGTGCGCGACCCGGCCTGCAACTACGTCGCGGCGATCGGCGGCGACGTGCACAACTACCAGCGCTTCCCGGTCGACGTCGACGGGCGGGTGATCCAGTACCTCGTCTCGGGCGGCGGCGGCGCGTTCATGCACGCCACCCACACGATCCCGCGCGTCGACAAGGTGCACGAAGACGACTTCCGCTGCTATCCGCTGCGCGGCGACTCATTGTCGTTCTACAGCCTGCTCTACTCGCGCAAGCTGCGGATGAAGTGGCTCTACCTGACGCCCGAGGAGGCCGTGGCGCTGATGTCGCGGCAGATCGGCAACGAGCCGGTCCGCGACACCCCGCCCGTCAAGATCACCGCCCGGATGAAGTGGGCGGCCCGGTTCCTCGGCGGCTGGCCGATGCCCTTCCACCTGCCGGTCGGCCGCTTCTTCCACCGCTGGATCTCCGAGCTGACCGACTGGGACACCCCGCCGTTCTTCAAGAGCTTCCTGCACGTCTCGGTCACCCCGACCGAACTGCGCATCCGCTGCTTCGCCGCGACGGGGTGCCTGGCCCAGGAGCTCGAACCCCCGGTCGAGGACGAAGTGATCATCCCGCTGGCCTGAACCGGGTGGTTCCGTTTCCGGGGTCCGCTCGGCTCCGGTCCGCTCGGCCGCTTAGGTCCCGCTCATGCCGGCTTCCTTTACGGCTCCCGCCCGACCTCCGGCCGTCCTCCGGCGCCGGGCCCGCCTGGCAGACGACGAACTGTCGGTGGGGCCTGGCAGGGTGGAACCGTGCAAGTGGTGGTCTCCGGGCTGAAAGACGGCAGTGGTGAGCTGCTGCCCGGAGGCCCGGTGGCCGACCTTCCGGCGGCGGTGGCCGAGGTCGAGGCGCGGGAGGCGCCCCGGTGGGTGTGGGCCGACACGCGGCGGATCTACCCGGGGCTGCTGGCCCGGGGCGTGCGGGTGGGCCGCTGCCACGACGTCGCGCTGACCGAGAACCTGCTGCTGGCCGCCGAGGGCCGCTACGGCGAACCCCGGTCGGCCGAGGCCGCCCACGCGCGGCTCCACGGCCTGCCGGTGCCCGAAGACCGCCACGAGACCCCCGAGGCCGCCCAGGGGTCGCTGTTCGACCCCGCGCCCGCGCCGGCCGAGCCGGGGGCCGCGCTCGTCGACGAGGTGGCCGCCGCGCAGGCCGCCCGCATCGCGGCGCTGCCCGAACCCGGGCGGTTCCGGCTGCTGGTGGCGGCCGAGTCGGCCGGCGGGCTGGTCGCCGCCGAGATGCGCCACGAGGGCATGCCCTGGCGCGAGTCGGTCCACGAGGCGCTGCTGACCGACTTGCTCGGGCCCCGGCCCGCCCACGGCATGCGGCCCGCCCGGCTCCAGGCGCTCGCCGACCAGGTGGCGGCGGCGTTCGGGCGGGCGGTCAACCCCGACTCGCCGCAGCAGCTCGTGAAGGCGTTCAAGGCGGCCGGGGTCGAGGTGCCGTCCACCCGGTCCCACGTGCTGAAGCAGGTCGACCACCCGGGGGTGGCGCCGCTGCTGGCGTACAAGGAGCTGGCGCGGTTGTTCAGCGCCCACGGGTGGGCGTGGGCCGACCAGTGGGTGCGCGACGACCGGCTGCGGACCGAGTACGTCGTCGGCGGCGTGGTCAGCGGGCGGTGGGCGACCAGCGGGGGAGGGGCGCTGCAGATCCCGAAGGTGATGCGGAAGGCGGTGGTCGCCGACGACGGGTGGACGCTCGTGGTCGCCGACGCCGCCCAGCTCGAACCGCGGGTGCTGGCCGCGATGGCCGGCGACCGGGGGCTGGCCCGCGCCGCCGGCGAGATCGACCTCTACGCCGCGCTGGCCCAGGCGTTCGGCGGCCAGCGCGACACCGCCAAGATCGCCATGCTGTCGGCCATGTACGGCGGCACCAGCGGCGACGCCCCCAAACTGCTGGCCGTGATGCGCTCCCGCTTCCCCCAGGCCTACGCCTTCGTCGAAGACGCCGCGCGGGCCGGGGAGGAGGGCCGCGTGGTGCGCTCGTGGC
This sequence comes from Herbidospora sakaeratensis, assembly GCF_001570525.1. Taxonomy (GTDB): domain Bacteria; phylum Actinomycetota; class Actinomycetes; order Streptosporangiales; family Streptosporangiaceae; genus Herbidospora; species Herbidospora sakaeratensis. The sequence goes on along the minus strand of NZ_BBXC01000008.1, from coordinate 349,646 downwards.
TGGGCCGCACCAGCCCGCCGCCGTCCGACCGCTGGCGGGCGGTGGTCTCCGGGCCCGACGGGGGCCGCGCGGCCCGCGACCGGGGGCGGTTCACCCGCAACTTCGTCGTCCAGGCCACCGCCGCCGAGTGGGCGCTCACCCTGATGGCCGTGTTGCGCGGGCGGCTGACCGGCGCGGCGCGGCTGGTGTTCTTCCAGCACGACGAGGTCATGGTGCACTGCCCCGAAGACCAGGCCGGAGAGGTGGCCGCCGCCATCGCGGCCAGCGCCGAGGAGGCGACCCGCCTGCTGTTCGGCGCGACCCCGGTCAGGTTCCCGATGGGCGCGACGCCGGTGCGGTGCTACGCCGACGCCAAATGACCACCCCGGTCAGCCCGGTCAGCGCCGCCGTGATCAGGCCGAGGGCCAGGTAGGAGATCGTGCCGACGATCGCGCCGGCCAGCAGCGCGCCGGCGGCCCCGCACACGTTCATCGTCAGGTCGGAGAGGCCCTGCACGGCCGGGCGGCGCTCCAGGTCGACCGCCTCGGTCAGCATCGCCGACCCCGCGACCAGGGAGCACGACCAGCCCAGGCCGAGCAGGATCAGGCCCGCCGTGATCACCGGCACGTTGTGCCCGCCGAACGCGGCCAGCAGCCCGGCGGCCACCAGGATGCCCATCCCGGCGGTCGCGACCACGGCCCGGCCGAGCCGGTCGGCGGCCCAGCCCACCAGCGGCGAGAACATGAACATGCCGGCGATGTGCAGGCTCAGCACCATCCCGATGACCGAGATCTCGGCGTGCCCGTGCGCGAGGTGGACGGGCGTCATCGACATCACCGACACCATCGCGGTGTGCCCGGCCGCGATCGTCAGCAGCCCGATCCGGGCCGCCGGGGTGGCCCGCACCGTCGCCACCGCCTCACGCAGCGGCTGCCGCCGCCGGGCGACCGGCACCGCGCGGGCCTGCCGGGCCAGCAGCAGGGGGTCGGGCCGCAGCCCCGCGTTGATCACCAGCAGGGAGACCGCGAACGCGGTCGCGGCCAGCGCGAACGGGCCGGCCGTGGGCGCCAGCCCCAGCTCGACGCCGAGCGCGTCGGCCGGGTCGGCCAGGTTGGGGCCCGCGACGCTGCCGATCGTGGCCGCCCAGACGACGAGCGACAGGTGGCGGGCGGTGCGGCCCGGTGGGGCCAGGTCGGTGGCCGCGTAGCGGGCCGACAGGTTTCCGGCGCTGCCCGCCCCGATGAGGATCAGCGAGAGCAGCAGCAGCGGCCACGATCCCAGCTCCATCGACGCCACCGCCGCCAGGCAGCCGAGGAACGCGGCTCCGTAGGCGAGCGACAGCCCCGCTCTACGGCCGCCGCCGTCGGCCGCCCTGGCCGCCGGGAGCGCCATCAACGCGGTGCCCAGCACCGTGGCGGTGCCGGCCAGGCCGCTGATCGCCTCGGAGCCCGAGAGGTCGTACACCATGAGGGAGCTCAGCGCGAGCACCACGGCGATGCCCATCCCCGACACGATCTGCACCAGGGAGAGCACTCCGAGAGTCCGGCGTTGCACCTTCTGGTGGGACGTGAGGGGGATCGCTGTCATGAGCGAAGTCTGGCATGGCTCATGACAGCGTAAAAAGCGGGTTTTATGCCGGGGTGAAGGAGTTCCACAGGGTCGCGCGCACGCTCGCGGCGCTCTCGGTCCAGTCGTAGTCGGGCGCGGTGAAGGTGATCGCGTAGGAGCGGCCGTCGACCGTGACGTAGCGGACGGCCGTGTGCACGGTCACGTTCGCGGCGTCGCGGTGGGTGTACTCCCATTCGGCGGCCGGCCAGCGGTACTCCACCTCGGCCAGCTGCAACTGGGTGTACTCCTCGAACGACGCCTTGCCCTCGGCCGTCTTCAGGGCGTCGAGGCCGCCGTCGGGGATCTCCTCGATCAGGCCGCTCTGCCCGCTGTCCTTCGGGCCGGTCAGCACGACCGCGCCGTCCTGCGCGGCGACCTTCCAGGTGTCGGGGACGGCGACCGTGACGTTGCCGACGGTGTGGTTGCGGAACCCCTCGGGCAGCTCGCCCTCGGGTGTCGCGGGCACGGCCGGCACGTCGGCGCCGCCGTCGGCGGGGCCGGTCGCCACCGCCTGGTTGCGCGGGTCGGCGGGCGCGTCGTCGCCCGGTACCATGATCAACAACACCAGCACCACGACCGCGATCACGGCGATGGCCGCGACCACCGCGAGCAGGCTGCTGCGGCTGCCGCGCTCGTCGTCGGGCTCCTTGCGGCGGCGCGAGGGCCGAGGCGCGGCGGGCCTGCGCTCGGGGGCCTTCTCAGCCGGCCCGTCGAACGACTTCCCGGCGCGGGTGTCCTTGCCCAGGTCGCCGAACTCGGGCAGGTCCTTCTGGTCGGGCATCGGCCAGCCGCCCGGGGTCTGCGCAGCGACGGCGGGGGCCGGACGGCTCGGGCCACCGGGCTTCGACGGGGTGATCGGCGCGAAGAACGACACGCCGCCCGTCGAGGAGAGGTCGCCGGTCGGGCTGCTCATCGGGTCGGGCTTGGCGGCGCCCATCGGGTAGCCGCCCGAAGGGCTGTTGGGGTCGTACGGCACCCGGACCGGACCCGACGGGGTCTCGATGATGCGCGAGGGCATCGGTCCGGAGGGCGGGTCGAGTGGCGGCAGCATCTGAACCGGGGTCTGGTCGGCGGGGGTCGGCGCGGGGGAGGGCGTGGCCGGGCCCTGCGGCGCGGCCTGCGCCGGGCTCTGCGGCGGGGCGGTCGGGCGCACGCCGAGACCGTGCTGGCGCAGCACGTGCTCGAGCATGTCGGACACCTGCGCGGCGGGCAGCCGGTCGGCCGGGTTCTTGCGCAGCAGGCCCTCGATGACGCCCATCAGCGCGCCCGCCCGCCCGGGGCGGTTGGGCTCCTGGGTCAGCACCGCGCCCAGCACGGCGACGGCGTCGGGGCCCTCGTACGGGGGCCGGCCCTCCACCGCCGCGTAGAGGGTGGCGCCGAACGACCACAGGTCGGCCGCGAACGTGATCGGGCGGCCCTGGAGCCGCTCCGGCGGGATGTACGCCGGGGAGCCCATCAGCAGGCCGGGGTGGGTGATCGACACGTCGCCCTCGATGGCGGCGATGCCGAAGTCGGTGAGGACCACGCGGTCGGCCGTCAGCAGCACGTTGCCCGGCTTGACGTCGCGGTGGAGGATGCCGGCGGCGTGCGCGTGGCGCAGCGCGTCGAGCACCCTTATGCCGATCTCGGCGGCCTGGACGACCGGCAGCGGCCCGCTCTGGCGCACCGCCTGCTCCAGCGACCAGGCCCGGACCAGCTCCATCACGATCCAGGGGCGGCCGTCCTCCTCGACGACGTCGTGGACGGTCACGATGCCCGGGTGGCTCAGCCGCGCGGCCGAACGGGCCTCGCGGAGCATGCGCGTGTGGGCGGTCTGGCGGCCCTGCTGGTCGAGGCCGTAGGGGAGGATCAGCTCCTTGACCGCGACGTCGCGGTCGAGCAGCACGTCGTGGGCGTGCCACACCATTCCCATGCCGCCACGGCCGACCGGCGACAAGAGCCGGTAGCGGCGGCCGACGAGCCTGCCCTGCCCCTCGGGCGTCCCGCCCTGACCATCGGGGACCATACCGAGCAGGCGATCGGTCGTCATAGGCGGGGTCCCCAATTCTCCTCGTCCGGGCCGCGCGAGATACCCGCGCGATTTTCTGAGGTTGGCCACCGATATTAGGGTCAAACCAGGGTCAAAGGGAATTAAACCCGGGCCAAAGCGGCCAGCGCGGCGGTGAAAGCCTCCATCGGGGGACTCACCAGACCCGCTCCGACCTGCCCTGTTCCGGCGACGCGCCCGGCGATACCCGTATTGACTACCGGCAGCACCGAGGTCCGCGTGACCAGTGTGACATCGATACCGGCGGGCGTGCCGCGGAACCCGAGACCCGGGATCTGGTAAACGGGGTGCTCGGCGAGAGTGATCTCGTACATGGCGGTGGTGGCGGCGACCGCGTCGGCGACGTCGCCGCCCACGAACCGGACGATCGCCGGCGCGGCGGCCATCGAGAAGCCGCCCAGGCCGACGGTCTCGGTGATGGTCGAGTCGCCGATGTCGGGGTTGGCGTCATCGGGGCCGTAGGCGCCCAGATAGAGGCCGTCGGGCACGCCCGCCGGGCCGGTGAACCAGCGGTCGCCGAGGCCGGAGACCTGGATGCCGAAGTCGGTGCCGTTGCGGGCCATCGCCACGACCATCGAGGAGCCCTCGACGTTCCGCGCCGCGTCGGCGGCGACCTTGGCGGCGGCCATGCCGGCGTTGAGGAAGAAGTGGTCGTTGCCGTTGACGAACCGGAGGATCTCGGCGGCCCGGTTCGGGACGGCGTCGACGATGGCCGGGGCGAGCTCCCTGACCATGAGAGAGGTGGCGGCCCGGTTGCGGTTGTGCAGCTCGTCGCCCATCTGGAGGGCCTGCGCGATCAGGTTGCGCAGGTCGAGCGGGCCGGTGACCTTCATGACCTCGGCCAGCGCCGGGCCCAGGACCTCGCCCATCCACCGCAGCCGCTCGATCACCTCGGGCCCGTAGGCGCCGTAGCGGAGCACCTTGCCCAGCCCCTCGTTGAGCGAGCAGTAGGCGGTGCCGCCGTTCTCGGCGTCGTGCACCTCCAGCATCCACATGGACGGGGACACGACGCCCGCCATGGGCCCGACGGTCCGGTGGTGGTGACAGGAGTCGAGCGTGACCTCGCCCCCCGCGAGCTTCCGCTCGGCCTCCTCGGCGTCGGCGGCGAGCCCCTCGAACAACATCCCGCCGATGAGCGCGCCCCGCATGGGCCCGGAGGCCCGTTCCCACTCGATGGGCGGCCCGGCGTGGAAGAAGGTCCCCTTCGGGAGGTCCAGGACGTCTCCGGCCCGCCTGACCCCCACGAGATGCGGCCGCGCGCTGAGCATCCGGCCCACGGCCTTCTCGTTGGCCGCCTTCCGCCGCGGATCGGCCATGACGGCCGCCAGGTCGGCGGCCATCCCCTGGACGGGAGGCCGCCAGTCGACGGACGTGTGCACCACGGCCTGCTGGTCGAGCGCCTCGGCCAGGATCGACGCGCCCACCGAGATGACCGAGGGCTCCGCCGAGAGCATGGCCAGAGGATGGCCCGCCCACCCGCCCTGAGAGGCTGCCGCCTCTCCAGGCGCCTCGGCTCCGCCGCCGTTCAAGGCCGCGCCGCTCCCGGCCGCACCGGTCCCGGCCGCGCTGGTTTCGCCTGCGTTGGGCTTGGGCCGGGTGGCCGGGCGGGGTTCTGAGGCGGGCATGCCCGCCAGGACCGCCGCTCTCCTCGCCGCTTCGGCGTTCGAGGTGTAGACCTCGGCGCCCGATTCGAACAGGCGGGCCGCCTGGGCCTGGAGGTTCTGGGGGTCGCCCTCCGTGCCGACCAGGGCGACCACGACGGACACGCCGCGCGACTTCGCGGCGGCGACGGCGGCCGACAGGGAGGCGGCCGGGTCGGGGTCGGAGCCGTGGCCCAGGACGACGTCCAGGAGCACGACGCCCTCGGTCACCGCGTCGAGGGCCTCCAGGCGGAGGGCGGGGTCGATCATGGGGTGGGCGCGGCCCACGGTGTACTCGTCGTCGCCGAAGTCGGTGAAGTCGCCCGTGCCGGCGATCAGGCGGGCCTCGGTGCAGAGGGTGCCGCCCGAGTAGAGGCCGCGCAGGGGGCCGCCGCCGGGTTCGGTGTTGCCGGGCCAGCTGGGCCAGACCGGGATCGCGGCGCCGACGGCGCGCAGCACCGATTCGGCCGCCGCGGTGAGGTCGGGCTGCCCCTCGCCGAGCAGGGCCGTGATGACGGGCTTGGGGCTCTTGGCGATCGCCTCGCCCAGGCGGGCCGCCACGCCGGGGTCCGGGGGCTTGGAGACCACGACGACCAGTTCGGTCGCGGGGTCGGCGATCAGGGCGTCCAGGGCCTGGAGGGCGGACCGGCCGCCGACCTCGGCGCCCAGGTCGCGGCCGCCGACGCCGAGCACGTGGCTGACGCCGACCCCGGCCAGGTCGAGCAGGGTGGTGAGCTGCTGCGCGCCGGTCCCGGAGGCGGCGACCACGCCGACCGCGCCGGGGCGGACCACGTTGGCGAAGCCCAGGCCCGCGCCGCCGACGACGGCGGTGCCGCAGTCGGGGCCCATGACCAGCACGCCGCGCTCGCGGGCGAGGTCCTTGAGCGTCACTTCGCGCGCCACCGGCACGTTGTCGCTGAAGATCATCACGGAGTGGCCGGCGTCGACCGCCTCCATCGCCTCGGTGAAGGCGTGCTCGCCCGGCACGCTGACCAGCACGACCGCCGACGGGTCGGCCAGGCGCGTGGCGGCCCGGATCGTGCGGGGGAGGGCCTCCTCGCGGCCGCGCGTCTCGGCCCGGGCCGACAACTGCCGTTCCAGGTCGGCCGCGGCGTCGTGGAGCTCGGCGTCCGTCGTCGCCCGGATCGCGACCAGCAGGTCGCCGGCCGTCGCGGCCGGGACGTCGAAGCCCGCGTCGGCGGCGAGTTCGACGTTCAGGGCCGTCGCCATCGCCACGATCGCCAGTTCGACCCCCGGGCGGCCGGTCAGCGCCTGGCTGACCCGCATCAGGCTGACCGAGTCGTGATAGACCCCCGGACGGATCTCCACCAGGTTCACTCAGCGTCCCTCTCACCAAGTCCGAGGACGGCCGACACTCCCGTCCTGATGCCCCACGCCAGGTCGGCGCCCGAGGTGTGCCCCAGCCGGAGCAGGCGGTGCGCCGCCGGTTCCAGCGGCTGCCGGCCGGTGAGGCCGCGCAGCACCGCGAGGGTCTCCAGGCCCGCCTCGCCGCGCGCCGCGCAGTGCAGCAGCGTCGCGGAGATCGGGGTGGTCCGGGTGCGGGCGTCGAAGGTCACCGCGGCGGCCAGCCAGTCGGCCAGCCACACGGCCCGGCCGACCCCGGCCGCCGTGCCGACGGAGCGCAGGGTGACCAGGAGCCCGGCCAGCATGTCGTCGCCGCTCGGCGTCAGGCCCGGCCCCAGGCCCATGAGCTGCTCGGCCGCGGTGATCGCGTCGACGAGCGAGCCCCGGTGGCAGCCGGCCGACAACAACGCGGACGCGCCGCCGCTCTCCAGGCCGGGCTGCCGGGGGGAGGAGAGGCAGATGTCGTGGAGGACGGGGAGGGTCCTGGCGAGGGCCGTGCCGGAGACGGGACCCAGCGGCGGGGCGGGGTCCCACCAGCGGCGGACCCGCACGGCCCGGCCGCCGGCCTCGACGACCCCGTCGCCGACCCAGGCGTCGTCGCCGGCCGAGAAGCCCTCCAGCGAGCCGGTCAGCACAACGGCGTTGGGCAGCCGGGTGGCCTCACCCGTCACCAGAGCGAGCACTCGCGGCTCGGTCTCGGTCCGCACCTCCAGGTAGACCGCCAAGGGGAAGGCGGCCAGCACCCGGGCGGGGCGGCGCGGGGCCTCCAGAAGCGGCCGGAGACTGGTGGCGGCGGCCCCGGACAGGTACGTGACCTCGGGCTGCGCCGTCTGCACCGGGCGGCGGCTTCGAGGGCGTGTACCTACAGCCACGAGTCCTCCCTCATCCGAACCCCCATTAGAAGGGACGCTAGAACGCGACCCCCGGGGTCCGTACGGGGAAATCTGCCAACAGTCGGCCAAATGCTTGGCTCTTCCTGACAGTCGCCCAGTCAGGCACAATTTGCGGAGAACGTTCAAATCCCCCCGGAGCGCACCATGTCGACGGATCCCGCTGCACCCGCCATGCGGCTCGCCAGCACCGGAACGATCATCCACGGGGTGACGGTCGGAGAGGTCCTGGGAGTCTCCACCCTCGCCGGGGCGCGGCTCATCGCCGGGAAGACCGGGCTCGACCGCATCGTCCAGCGCCTCAACGTCATGGAGGTGCCCGACATCCTGGCGTGGGTGAAGCCCAACGAACTGCTGCTCACGACCGGTTACCCGCTCAGGAACACTCCCCAGTCGCTGGGCCGCCTTGTGGCGGATCTTGACGAACGCGGCCTGTCGGCCCTCGCCATCAAGCTGGGCCGATACCTCGACGAACTGCCCGCCGAGATGATCGAGCAGGCCGACCGGCTGGGCTTCCCGCTGATCATCCTGCCGAACGACGTTGGGTTCGACGACATCCTCAACCAGGTGCTCACCGACATCCTCAACCGGCAGGCCGCCATCCTCGCCCGCGCCGAGGACGCCCACCGGGGCCTCGTCCAGATCGTGCTCGCGGGCGGCGGCATGCGCGAGGTGACCGCCGAGGTGGCCGGGCTGCTGGAGGTCGCCGTCGCCGCCATGGACGTCTCGGGCGCGACCCTGGCCGCCGCCGGGGGCTCCGAGCAGGTGGCGATGTTGCGCGACGCGTACATGATCAGCGGGCCGGGGCGCGACCAGCCCGAGCCGATGGTGCGGGCCGACGGCCACTACGCCGTCGTGCCGATCGTGGCCGGGGGCCACCACCACGGCCGCATCGTCGCCTTCAGCCAGGCCGGCACGCTGCGCGAGAGCGACATCCGGATCCTGGAGCGGGCCGCGACCGTCGCCGCGCTCGTCATCACCAAGCAGGAGGCGGTCAACGCCGTCGAGAGCAAGTACCGCGCCGACTTCCTGCGCGACGTGCTCACCGGCCGGGGCGGCGGGCGCATCGCCGAACGTGCCAAGGCGTTCGGCTGGGACCTGGAGCGCCCCGTCAGCGTCATGGTCGCCGAACTCGACCCCGAGAGCGACGAGCGCACCGCGCAGGACCGGCTGCTGGCCGTCTGGCAGGCCGCCGTCCGCCGCCACGACCCGCGCGGCGCGGTCGCCGGGTTCTCCCACGAGGTCGTCGTCATCGTCGGGGCCGGGGCCGACACCGCCCGGCTCGCCACCGCCGCGCAGGCCGCCTTCGCCGAGTGCACCTTCTCCACCGGCATGAGCCGGATCGCCTCCGGCGCCGAGGGGCTCGCCGACGCCTACGCCCAGGCGCTCAAGGCCGCCCGGGTGGGCCGCCAGCTCCACGGCAACGGCGCGGTCGCGCACTTCGACCAACTTGGGGTCTACCGCCTGCTGTCGCTCGTCAACGACACCGCCGAACTGCACGCCTTCGTCCGCGAGACCCTGGGCGCGCTGGCCGGCGACGACGACGCCGAGAACGCCGACCTGCGCCGCACCCTCCACGTCCTGCTGGAGACCAACCTCAACGTGGCCGAGACCGCCCGGCGGCTGCACTTCCACTACAACACCCTGCGCTACCGCATCGGGAAACTCGAGCGCCTGCTCGGCAACTTCACCGAAGACGCCCACCTGCGCCTCAATCTGACGCTGGCGCTCCATGTCCTCAACATGCGGGGTATCTAGCGCCCGTCTATTGGGCAACCTCGAACGCCTGGTCGGCAACTTCACCGAGGACGCCCACCTGCGTCTCAATCTGACGCTGGCGCTCCATGTCCTCAACATGCGCGGCATCTGAGGTCGGTTGTTTGGCACATGCTGCCCGTGTGCTACAGAGATCACGGGCCTAATGTGCCCGCAACAGCCCAGGTAGAAGGGCTGCTGAATGTTTTGCCGCGCTGGGATGCCTGCGGGGTGGCCACCAGGTGTCGGCCCGTTGCAAAGGGGCTCACATGGCTTTCGGGTGGAAGGTACACGGAGAAAAGGGCACGCTCGCCCCCGGCGAGGTCGTCAAGCCCGACGAGCGGTTGTCGTGGCCGCGCATGGTCGGGTTCGGCGCCCAGCACGTCATCGCGATGTTCGGCGCCACGTTCGTCTTCCCGGTGGTGATGGGGCTCGACCCCAACGTCGCGGTGATGATGAGCGGCGTCGCGACGATCATCTTCCTGCTCATCGTGAACGGGAAGATCCCCAGCTACCTCGGCACGTCGGCGTCGTTCGTCGGCGGCGCGGCCGCGATCACCGCCGAGGGCGGCAGCCCGGCCACGATCACGGGCGCGATCCTGGTGGCGGGCGTCGTGCTCGCGTTGTGCGGCGTGGTCATCCACTTCCTCGGCATAGGGGTCATCAACCGGATCTTCCCGCCGGTCGTGACCGGCGCGGTCGTCATGCTCATCGGCTTCGGCCTGGCCTACGTCGTGGCCGACATCTACTGGCCGCAGGACCAGTGGATCGCCCTCATCACGATGCTCGTCACCTTCGTGATCATCGCCCTGTTCCGCGGCTTCGTCGGCCGGCTCGGCATCCTGATCGGCCTCGTCGCCGGTTTCGTGCTCTCGTGGGTCGCCGACCGGGTCTTCGGCCAGATCACCGCCCCCACGGGCGCCGGCGAGGTCACCAGTCACTTCCGGGTCGACTTCGGCGGCGTGGAGCAGGCGGCCTGGTTCGGCCTGCCGAACTTCCACGCGCCCGACTTCAAGCTCTCGGCCATCATCGTGGTGCTCCCGGCGGTCATCGCTCTCATCGCCGAGAACATCGGCCACGTCAAGGCCGTCGGCGAGATGACCGGCGCCGACGTCGACCCGGTCATGGGCAAGGCCATCATCGGCGACGGCGTCGCCACGGTGGTCACCTCGGCCGTGGGCGGCTCGCCCACCACCACCTACGCGGAGAACATCGGCGTCATGGCCGCCACCCGCGTCTACTCCACGCTGGCCTACTACATCGCCGCCGTCATCGCGATCCTGCTGGGCCTGGTGCCCAAGTTCGGCGCGCTCGTCTACGCGATCCCGGGCGGCGTGCTCGGTGGCGTCACCGTCATCCTGTACGGCATGATCGGCCTCCTCGGCGCCAAGATCTGGATCGAGAACCGGGTCGACTTCGCCGATCCGGTCAACATGGTCCCGATCGGCGCGGGCATCATCCTGGCCATCGGCCCGGTCAACATGCAGATCGTCGAGGGCTTCGACCTCGGCGGCATCGCCCTGGGCACGGTGGTCGTCCTGGGCGGATACCACCTGCTTCGAGCCCTGTCGGGGAGTAGAACGGTTTAAGTGAAGCCTCCTTCGTTCGTCTACCACGCTCCCGCCACGGTGGCCGAGGCCGTCGAGGCCCTCACCGCGGCGGGAGCCGACGGGAAGGTGCTGGCCGGGGGCCAGAGCCTCATCCCGCTCATGAACATGCGGCTGGCCGCGCCCGGCCAGCTGGTCGACATCAACCACGTGGCCGGGCTCGGCGAGATCACCGCCGAGGCCGGGGGAGTCCGGGTCGGCGCGCTGGCCCGGCACGCCGAGGTCGAGGCCAGCGAGACCGCGTTCGCGGCGCAGCCCCTCGTGCGGCGGGCGCTGCGGCTGGTGGCCCACCCGGCGGTCCGCAACCGGGGCACCACCGTGGGGAGCATCGTGCACGCCGACCCGGCCGCCGAGATGCCGGCCGTGCTGGCGCTGCTCGGCGGGTCGGTGCGGGTGCGCGGGGCCGGCGGGGAACGCGACATCCCGGCCGCCGAGTTCTTCACCGGGCCGATGGAGTCGTCGTTGCGCACCGGGGAGCTGGCCGTGTCGGCGTTCTTCCCGTCCGCCGAGGGCGGGACCGCGATCGTCGAGGTGGCGCGGCGGCACGGCGACTACGCCATGGCGGGGGTCGCGGCGCTGGTCGCGCCCGGCCACGCCCGGGTCGCCTGCCTGAGCGTCGGGGCGGTGCCCGTGGTCGTCGACGTCACCGAGGCCGAGGGCGACTGGACGCGGGCGGCGGAACTCGTACAGGAGCGGATCGAGCCGGAGGCCGACATCCACGCCACCGCCGACTACCGGCGGCACCTGACCGGGGTGCTGGCCGCCCGGGCGCTGAAGGAGGCCGCCGATGCATGACGTGACGTTGATCGTGAACGGGGTGCCGCGGCACGCGCGGGTGCCCGCGCGGCGGCTGCTGAGCGACTTCCTCCGCCACGACCTCGGGCTGACCGGCACCCACGTCGGGTGCGAGCACGGGGTCTGCGGGGCCTGCACGGTGCTGCTCGACGGGCGGCCGGTGCGGGCCTGCCTGACCTTCGCGGCGTCGGTCGCCGGGCACGAGGTCACCACGGTCGAGGGGCTGGCCGACGGCGACCGGTTGTCGCCGGTGCAGCGGGCCTTCGCCGAGTGCCACGGCCTCCAGTGCGGGTTCTGCACGCCCGGGTTCCTGACGACGGTGACCGCGTTCCTGCGGGAGAACCCCGCGCCCGCCGACGACGAGGCGATCGAGGCGGTGGCGGGCAACCTGTGCCGGTGCACGGGCTACCAGAACATCGTGAAGTCGGTGCACCGCGCCGCCGAGCTGATGGCCGAGGAGGGCCCGTGACGACCAAGCTGTTCGGCGAGCCGGTCCGCCGCAGGGAGGACGCCCGGCTGGTCGCCGGGAACGGCCGCTACCTCGACGACCTGGGCGCGGGCGCGCTGGCCGTGGCGTTCGTCCGGTCGCCGCACGCGCACGCCCGCATCACCGGCATCGACGTCGACGACGCGATCGACGTCGAGGGCCTGGTCGCGATCTACACGTGGGAGGACCTGCCCGAGGGCGTGCGGGAGCCGCTGCCGCTGCTGATCCCCCACCCGGCGCTGACCCACGGGCGCACCGCCTACTGCCTGGCCAAGGACGTCGTGCGGCACGTCGGCGAGCCGATCGTCATGGTCGTCGCGACCGACCGGTACGTCGCCGAGGACGTCTGCGAGCGGATCCAGGTCTCCTACGAGTTCCTGAAGCCGGTCGTCGGGCTGGAGAACGCCGTCGAGGGGCCCAACCTGGTCCACGACGACGTGCCGGGCAACGTCGGGGCCCACCTGGTGCAGGAGGTCGCCCACCGCGACGGCCGCGCCACCCGCGACGTCATCGCCGCCGCGCCCCACACGCTGACGTTCCGGCTCGACATCGAGCGCTCGGCGTGCATGCCGATGGAGGGCAAGGGGGTGTACGCCCGCTGGGACGCCGACGACCGTTCCCTGCGCGTCTACAGCTCCACCCAGACGTCCACGAGCGTGCGCATGGCCATCGCGGCCAAGCTCGGGCTGCCCCTGCCGAAGGTCGAGGTCATCGCGCCCGACGTCGGCGGCGGGTTCGGGGTGAAGATCGTGCACCCGTGGCCGGAGGAGATCCTGGTCCCGTGGGCGGCCCGGCTGCTGAACCGCGAGGTCAAGTGGACCGAGGACCGGCGGGAGCACTTCGTCTCCTCGGCCCACGAGCGGGCCCAGGTGCAGCACGTCACGGTGGGGTTCGACGACGAGGGCCGCGTCCTCGGGCTCGACGTCGAGATCCTGCACGACCACGGCGCCTACACGCCCTACGGCATCATCGTGCCGATCATCACCTCGACGCAGCTGCTGGGGCCGTACAAGATCGGCTCCTACCGGGTCGAGTTCTTCTCCGTCTACACCAACACCGTGCAGGTCACCCCCTACCGGGGGGCCGGGCGCCCGCAGGGCGTGTTCTGCATGGAGCGCACGATGGACAAGATCGCCCAGTACCTCGGCAAGGACCGGACCGACGTGCGGGCCGTGAACTTCATCCAGCCCGACGAGTTCCCCTACGACCAGCAGATGATCTTTCAGGACGGCCGCCCGCTGATCTACGACAGCGGCGACTACCCCGAGTCGCTGCGCAAGCTGAAGGACCTGATCGGCTGGGACGACTTCCCCGCGCTGCAGGCCGAGGCCGCCGCGGAAGGCAGGCGGATCGGCATCGGGGTCGGCTGCTACGTCGAGGGAACGGGCGTCGGGCCCTACGAGGGCGGCCACGTCCAAGTGACCTCCGACGGGCGGGTGCACGTCTCCACCGGGCTCACCTCCCAGGGGCAGGGCCACGAGACGGTGTTCGCCCAGATCGCCGCGACCGAGCTCGGCGTGCCGATCGAGAAGGTGTCGGTCGTCACCGGCGACACCCGGCGGTTCGGCTACGCCGTCGGCACGTTCGCCTCCCGGGCCGCCGTGATGAGCGGCAACGCCATCGCCCTGGCGTGCCGGAAGGTCAAGGAGAAGGCGCTGCAGATCGCGGCCGACGCGCTGGAGGCCGACCCGGCCGACCTGGAGATCACCGACGGCATGGTGCACGTCGTGGGCGCCCCCAGCGCCTCGATCCCGCTCGCCACCGTCGCGGTGCTCTCCAACCCGCTCCGGTACGCCTTCGACGAGGAGGCCAAGCGGGCCACCCAGTTCGCCACCGGCGGCAGCATGGAGAAACCCCCGGTGGCCGAGGGCCAGGAGCCGGGCCTGGAGGGCAAGGACTACTACTCGCCGGTGCGCTCGACCTTCGCGTCGGGCATGCACGCCGCCATCGTCGAGACCGACCCCGACACCGCCGAGATCAGGATCCTCCGGTACGCCGTCGTCCACGACTGCGGCAAGATGATCAACCCGATGCTGGTCGAGGGGCAGATCCACGGCGGCGTCGCCCAGGGCGTCGGCGGGGCGCTCTACGAGAAGATGGTCTACGACGAGTACGGCCAGCTGCTCAACGCCTCGTTCATGGACTTCCTGATGCCCTACGTCACCGAGATCCCGACGATCGAGACCGACCATTTGGAGACCCCGTCCCCGCTCAACCCCCTGGGCATCAAGGGGGCCGGCGAGGCCGGGGTCATCCCGGTCTCCGCGGTCATCGCGGGCGCGGTCGAGGACGCCGAGCGGATCGTCATCGACAAGATGCCGATCTCCCCGTCCGACCTCTACGCGCTGCGCGACTCCAGCAGGACCTCCGGAGCGGTCAGCCTCCTGCGGAACACCCAGTAGGTCCACGCCTGGTAGGCGATGACCCCGGGGAGCGCGATGAGGCCGATCCACGTGAGGATCGTGAGCGTGTAGGGGGCCGAGGCGGCCGACTCGACCGTGAGCCCCGGCAGGGGCTCGGGGTGCAGCGCGAGGAACGTCGCGGCGGTGGTCGCCACGATCGTGACCGCCGTGCACGCGAACGCCCACCCCTCGCGCCCGCCCCAGACGAGCGCCACCCCGGCCGCGTACGTCGCCATGGCGACGTACGCCGGCCAGGCGTCCAGCCGCCACAGGGCGAAGGCCACCACCGGCACGAGCACCACGCCGGCCACCCAGGCGAGCTCCCGGGCGCGGGCCCTGACCGGGCCCTTGGTCTTCAGCGCGACGAACACCGCGCCGTGCACCAGCGCCAGGCCCAGCGACAGCAGGCCGCCCATGACGGTCGCGAACGCCGAGGCGAACAGCACGTTGCCGAAGATCGCCCCCCACAGGAAGGCGGGCAGCACGCTGCCGGTGACGATCGCGGCGTCCACCAGCGGGGTCTCCCTGGCGCGCACCTTGCCGCGCCATTCGAGCCCCACGCCGCGCACGATCAGCGCCAGGACGACCATGACGGCCGCCAGGTAGAACTGGCTGAGGAAGCCGGCGTACCAGGCGGGGAAGGCGGCGAACATGGCGCCGATCGCGGTGATCAGCCACACCTCGTTGCCGTCCCAGACCGGGCCGATGGTCCGCAGCACCTGGCGGCGCTCGGCCTCGCCGCGGGCCAGGACCGGCATCAGCGCGCCGACCCCGAAGTCGAAGCCCTCCAGGACGAAGTAGCCGGTCCAGAGGAAGGCGATCACGATGAACCAGAACGTGGTCATGTCGGGCACCTCAGTACATCAGGGTCGGGACGCGGCGTTCGGTGTCGTCGGACACCACGGCCGGCATCGGCTCGTCGGGGCCCGCCTTGACGTGCCGGATCAGCAGGATCGCCTCGGCGACCGTGAGGACGCCGTACACGAGGGTGAACAGGCCCAGCGAGATCGCGACCTCGGTCAGGCTCACGCCCGGCGACACGCTCGCCGCGGTGAGCAGCTCGCCCTGGACGGTCCAGGGCTGGCGGCCGATCTCGCTCAGCAGCCATCCGGAGATGATCGCGGCGATCGGCAGCGGCAGCGCGAGCACGCAGAGCCGGGCGAACCAGGTCGGCACCGGGCGGGCGCGGCGGCCCCGGCCGCGGGTCAGGAAGAGCCCGAGGAAGGCCAGCCCCACGGTGGCCAGGCCGAACACGATCATCACCCGGAAGGAGAGGTAGACGATCGGCAGGTTCGGCACGTAGTCGCCGGGGCCGAACTGGGCGACCAGGCGCTGCTGGATGTCGTCGATTCCCTGGACGACGGCGTTCGGGTCGTGCGCCGACAGCAGGCTCAGCATGTTGGGGATCTCGATCCCCGGCACCGGCGAGAACGGCGCCCCGGCGGTGTCGTGCCGCAGCCCCTCGGCGGCGGCCAGCTTCATCGGCTGCTGCGTGTGCAGCAGCTGCCCCGACATGTCCCCGGTCAGCGCGACGATCGCCCCCGCGATCGCGGTCATCACCAGCGCGCCGCGCAGCGCCGCCCGCCACATGTCCACCTCGCGGCGCATCGGCGCGGTGACGTCGGCGAAGTCCTTCCTGCGGGGGATCAGCCCGGTGGCGTTGCGCTCCCGCAGGATCCGGTAACCCGCCACCGCCAGCACGAACCCGCCCGCCACCACGAACGACCCGGCCACCACGTGGGGCACCTGCGCGAGCGCGGTCGAGTTGGTCAGCACCGCCCACAGGTCGGTCATCCGGGCCTTGCCGTCGACCACCTCGTAGCCGACCGGGTGCTTCATCCACGCGTTCGCGGCCAGGATGAAGTAGGCCGACAGGTTCGACCCGATGACCGCCGCCCAGATCGTGGCCAGGTGGAGCTTCTTGGGCAGCTTGTCCCAGCCGAAGATCCACAAGCCGAGGAACGTCGACTCCAGGAAGAACGCCAGCAGCGCCTCGAGGGCCAGCGGCGCCCCGAAGACGTCGCCGACGAAGATCGAGTACTCGCTCCAGTTCATGCCGAACTGGAACTCCTGCACGATCCCGGTGACCACGCCCATCGCGAAGTTGATCAGGAACAGCTTGCCGAAGAACTTCGTCAGCGTCAGGTAGTGCTCTTTGCCGGTGCGATACCAGGCGGTCTGCAGGCCGGCGACGAACACGCCCAGCCCGATGGTCAGCGGTACGAAAAGAAAGTGGTAGACGGTGGTCACCCCGAACTGCCACCGTGCCAGGTCCAAAGCGTCCATGGTCGGTCCCCCTCCGGATGCTCTACGGGGCGTAGTGCTACTTCAAGTAGTACTACAGCTTGTAGAGCTCAACCTCCGGTGTCTGCTGCGATCTTCGTCACATGCGTGGCCGACCGGGATCCGGAGCTCTCCCAACCCCCGGATCCCGGTGCGCACAACCCCCGTTGCGGTACCGAGAATGCCGCGCCGGGTGTCCCGGCCGACAGGGACGAGCGCCCTGTCCGCACGGGATTTCCGCTGCCACCGAATGTCCCGCACCGGCGGGCCCGCGGGCGTCCGCCGGGAGGCTGATCGGGGGGTACACCGCGCGGGTGAGATGCCCTAGGCTGCTAGTCAAATTTGATTAGTGGAGGAGGCGAGATGGCCGGAGAGAAGACCGTGCCGCTGTTGCCGTGCGGATCGATCGACGAGATCGAGGAGTTCTACCTGGCGCTGGGCTTCGTCCGGACCTACCGGCAGGTCCGGCCCAACCCCTACGTCGCGTTGCGGCGGGACGACCTGCACCTGGGCTTCTTCGGCATGCCCGACTTCAAGCCGGAGGACTCCTACGGGACCTGCGTGGTGCTGGTGCCCGACATCGCGGCGCTGCACGCGGCCTTCGCGGCGGGCATGCGGGCGGCGTACGGCAAGGTGCTGGTGGCCGGGATCCCGCGGATGACCCGGCCGCGCAGCCGGAAGAACGCCGACGGCGTGACGGGGTTCTCGGTGGTCGACCCCGGCGGCAACTGGATCAGGATCACGGCCGGCGCGCCCGAACAGGCCCCCGACGAGCCCTCGGGCACCCTGGCCAGGAGCCTGCGCAGCGCGGTCGTCATGGGCGACTCCCACGGCAACGACGAGCAGGCGGCCCGCATCCTCGACGCCGCGCTCCTGCGCGACCAGGACACCGCCCCGGCGGCCGACCTGGTGGAGGCGCTGACCTACCGCGCCGAACTCGCGGTGCGCACCGGCGACCAGGCCCGCGCCCGGGAGTGCCTGGACCGGGCGCTGGCGCTGCCCCTCTCCGAGGCCCAGCGCGCGGCCCTCGACGACCTGGCCGGGCAGGGGTGATCGTGTCCGCGGTCCGGCTGCTCGTCCTCGGCGCGGTCCGGCGGCACGGCCGCGCCCACGGCTACAAGGTGCGCGCCGACCTGGAGTCGTGGGGCGCGCACGAATGGTCGAACGCGACCCCCGGGTCGATCTACCACGCGCTGAAGGCCATGAGCGAGCAGGGCCTGCTGCGCGCCCACGAGACCAGCCCCAGCGAGGCCGGGGGCCCGCCCCGGATGGAGTACGAGATCACCCCTGAGGGTGACGACGCCTACCTCACCCTGCTCCGCACGGCCCTCTCCAGCCGCGATCCGCGCCTCGACCTGCTCGCCGCGGCCGTCGGCTTCGTCGACGACCTGCCCCGGGCCGAGGCCGTCGAGCTGCTCCGCCGCCGGGCCCGCGCGATGGCCGACTGGCGCGCCGCGATCACCGGCCACCTCCCGCCCGACTCCGACCTGGACGAATGGGGCCCGACCGGCGCCGTCATCGAACTGTGGCTGCACACCGCCGACAGCCGCGCCGCCTGGACCCGGCGCCTCCTCGACCGCCTGGAACAGGGCGCCTTCCGCATGGCCGGCGAATGAGGGCTCAGGAGGGGGCGGGGAGCAGGTCGTCCAGGTAGGCGCCCAGGTCGCCGATCGAGAACCCGCGCTTGTCGATCTTCCGCAGCAGCCGGGCGAAGTCCTTCGCCAGCGGCGGCCGGAAGTGCAGCAGCAGGATGTCGCCCGGATGGAGCCGCTTGTCGGGGGTCTGGTACGCGATCCGCGCGTCGGTCTGCACCGAGGCCGTCCACAGGACCATCGCGCGCATGCCGCACTTCTCGGCGGCGGTCAGCGTGGCGGCGTTCCACGAGCCGAAGGGCGGCCGGAACAACTCCGGCGCCCGGCCGACGTGCCGCTCGATCGCCTTCGCCGCGCCGCAGATCTCCGCCCGCTGCGCGTCGGGGCCGAGGGTGCGCAGGTCGGGGTGGGTGAGCGTGTGGTTCTCGATCGGCACGCCCAGGTCCCTGAAGTAGGGCCAGCCGCCCGCCCCGATGTACGTCCAGCCCGGCCCGCCCTCCTGGCCGCCCTTGGCCTCGACGGCGTCGCGGGTCGGGAAGACGGTGATCGGGATCCCGCGCTCGCGGACGATGCGCGCGAACCCGGGGTCCTGCTCCCAGCCGTCGTCGATGGTGAGGAAGACGACCTTCCGCTTGGTCGGCACGCTGCTGACGACGGGGAACCCGTCGCGCTTCATGCGGGCGACCTCACCCGGGGCCGGCAACCCGCTGGGCGTGGGCGACGGCGAGGGAGAGGGCGACGGCGAGGCGGCCGGCGAGGCGGCCGGCGGGACGACGGGCGGCGGCGGGGGAGCGGCCCCGGGCGTCGAACAGGCGCTCAGCGCGAGGGCCGAGAGGGTGATCGTGACGGCCCGGCGCATGACGCGCAATCCTAGCTCCGGGTGGTGAGACCGGCGGCGAAGGTGCCGAGGAGGCGGTCGAGCCGTGGGCCGAATTCGAGGGCCACGTGACCCCACGACGGCACCTGCTCGTAGAGCGCGGCGAGGGTCGGGGTCGGGTGGGACGACTGCCAGAGGCCCGCGGCGAGCAGGACCGCCACGGTCAGCAACTGCCCGATCTGCTCGGCCGTCAGGTCGCCCGCCCTCACCAGGGCGGCCGCGATGCCGTCGTGGGCGGCGAAGGCGGCGGTCTTGTAGCGCCGGGCGCTCTCGATGTCGGCGTCGCCCTCGAGGTGCAGGGTGGCGTGGGTCAGCAGGTCGCAGAACAGTGGGAGCGAGGTGAGCGTCCGGCTGACGACGGCGGCGATCTCGGCGGGGCTCAGGCCGGTGCGGCCGGCGACCTCCTGCTCGACGGCGTCGCGCCACCGGGCCCAGCCGCGCTCGGCCAGCTCCAGCAGCAGTTGTTCCTTGCCGGCGTAGTAGCGGCGCACGCCGGTCCGGTGCAGGCCGGCCCGTTCGGTGACCGCGGCCAGGGTGACGTGGCGGACCCCGCCCAGGTCGTGGGCGAGCGCCTCGGCCGCGTTCAGGAGTTCCTCGGCGCGGCGTTCCTTGTCCCCGGCCGACCGGGCCCTCTGACGCATGCGGCGAGCTTAGCGCATCGTGGGGTGCGTTATCATCGATTTAACGCATCGTTGGGTGCGTTAAGTCTGCGAAAGAGGCGACACCACGTGAAAGCCGTCCACGCCACCGCGTTCGGGGACCCGAGCGTCCTGTCGATCACCGAACTGCCCGACCCGGAGCCGGGTCCGGGGCAGCTCACGATCGACGTCACCCATTCGGCGGTCGGGCTGGTCGACCTGTTCCTCCGGCAGGGCCTCTACCGCGACCGTCCGGGCCTGCCGCGACCGCCGTTCGTGCCCGGGCTGGAGGTCGCGGGCACGGTGCGCGCCCTCGGCGCGGGCGTCACCGGGTTCGCCGTGGGGGAGCGGGTCGTCTCCATGTCCGCCACGGGCGCCGGGGGCTACGCCGCGGTCTACGTCGCCGACGCCGCGCTCGTCGCCTCGACCGAACGCCACGGCATCGCCCCCGCCCTGGCGGTCGCGGTCGTCCCGAACGCCGCGATGGCCTACGCCGCGCTCACCGGCGTGGCCCACCTGGCGGAGGGCGAGAGCGTGCTGGTGCACGGGGCGCTCGGCGGCTTCGCGGCCGCGTTCCCCGGCATGGCGCGCCGGCTGGGCGCCGCCCGGGTCGTCGGTACCGTCCGGACCGGAAGGCTCCCGCACGCGGCCGCGACCACGTTGCCCTACGACCTGATCGTCGACTCCGCGGAACTGCCGGACGCGCTCGGCGACGAGAGGTTCGATGTGGTGGTCGACGCCGTCGGCGGGGAGGTCCGCACCCGGAGCCTTTCGCTGGTGCGGCCCGGCGGGCGGGTGATCGTGGCGGGCAACGCCAGTGGCGACTGGAACCACCAGGTCGACACCAACCGGTTGTGGCTGGGCGGCGTCACCGTGGCCGGCTTCAACGCGGGCGCGTACCTGCCCGCCCATCCGGAGGTGGTGCGGCCCGCCCTCGACGCCGCCCTGGAGGTCGTGGCCGCCGGGCTCGGCGACGTCGGGATCGAGATCCTGCCGTTCGAGGAGGCCGCCACCGCGCACGAGCGCATGCGGAGCCGCGACCTGGCCGGGCGGATCGTCCTCACTCCGTGACGTCCGGTCTACGCTGTGAACATCTGCACGGCGCCGGGGCCTCCGGGCGGCAGATGTTGCCGTACTCGCCGGTCGCCTGGATTCTCTAGTGTGCTCGGCAACCGAGGGAGGTGGCCGTGAAGGTCGTCGGCAGTGCCCTGATCGGGGCGGAACGGTCGAAGGTCTGGGACGCTCTGCAGGATCCGGCCGTGCTGGTGCGCACCATCCCCGGCTGCCAGCGCCTGGAGGCGGTCGGGAGCGACGTCTACACCATGACCGTCTCGGCGGGGGTGGCGTCCATCAAGGGGATCTACCAGGGGCAGGTCGCGCTCACCGACCCCGAGGAGCCCGAGGCCTTCGTGCTGAAGGCGCGCGGGCAGGGGGCGCCCGGCACGGTCGACGCGACCGTGCGGGTGCGGCTCACCGAGGAGGACGGCGGCACCCGGATCGACTACGACGCCGACGCCGTCGTCGGCGGGATGGTCGGCGGGGTCGGGCAGCGCATGCTCACCTCGGTCGCCAAGAAGATGGCGGGGGAGTTCTTCACCGCCGTGGAGAAGGACATCCTCGCGGTGCCCGCGATCTTCCCTGGCGCGCCGGTCCTCGTCGAGGGGCAGCCGGTGGGGGAGGCGGCCGTCTTCACCCGTGCCGAGACCCCGGCGACCAGGGGCGGACGTGACCGGGGGCCGCGCGCGTGGCCGCTTCTGGCCGCTTTCGGGATGGGCGCCGGAATCGCCCTGGGAAGTGCCGTCATCGGCTGGCTTCTCGGTCGTGCCGGGAAACGCTAGCGATCGGGCGATCTTTGGGCGTAACTTGTCCGCATGCGGGAGTCGCACGCGGAGGACGCTCGGGCAGAGGCACGACGGCTGACCACCGACCTGCTGGGAGAGGACCGTCCAACGGCGGCCACCCTCCTGAGGGAGGCGCAGGCCGTGCTCGGCCGCGAACGCACCCGCCGCGTGGCGGACCTGGTCCGTCTCGCCCCACTGACTCGGCGCTCAGCCGAACTGGCGGCCGTCGCCGCGCTCCTCGTCGGGACCGATGAGCTCGGCGGCGGTTGGTGGACCGTCAGCCGCGACGGGAAGCTGCCCGCCCCGGAAGAGGCGCTGGTGAAGGCGCAGCCGGTTGAGCCGTGGGGTGACCTGACCGTCCTCGAGACGCTGGCCGCGTGGGTCTCCGACGACGTCGCCGACACCCTGTGGGGCGCGCCCGTCGGCACCGCCGACCTCAACTCCTGGCAGGCCGAGGACCGGGTCGCGGTTCCCCCCGGCGCGAAGGCCGGGGCCAAGCTGGTCGTCTCGTTCGACGCGGGCGGCCGGCTCGACGCCGTCGTGGTGCGCCGCCTCGACGACGAACTCGGCACCAACCTCGACTTCAACTCCCTCCGCTACGCCCGCCCGGCCGAGGCCCAGTGGTCGTGGGGCGTCGCCGCCGGCCTCGGGCCGCACCCGCTGCCGGGGGAGGAGCCCAGCCCGTACGACACCGAGATCGACCCGAAGACCGGTCATGTGCTGCGCGAGTGGACGATCCGCCACGGCGCCACCACCGAGGAGACCGGGCCCGCCTGGCAGACCGTCGGCGACGTCGTGGCGGCCGTGGAGCGCCTCGACTGGATGTGGCGCAGCGCCGAGTGGTTCGCCTGGTGGCGCGCGGTGTCGGCGCTGGTCGACGGCCACCACGACCAGCTGACCGAACGGCTGCACGATCTGGCACGTTGACGGGAATTCGGGTGCGGGCCGTAAGGGTTGCACAGCCATGTGAAGGTTGAGATCTTTTCCGACGTCGTCTGCCCGTGGTGTTACATCGGGCACACGCGGTTCCGCGCGGCCGTCCGCGCCTATGGCAAGCCCGTTCAGGTCGCCTACCGGCCGTTCCAGCTGTCTCCCGACGCCGTCAGCGACGGCACCCCGCTCACGGCCTGGCTGGAGCGCAGGTTCGGCGGGCAGGCCCTCCAGATGATCGACCGGGTGGTCGGCGTCGCGGCCGAGGACGGTCTCGACCTCAAGTACGACCAGGCCATCGGGGCCAACACCGCCGAGGCCCACCGGCTGATCTGGCTGGCCCAGCGCGACGGCCGGGCCCCCGAGATGGCCGACCGCCTGTTCCGGGCCCACTTCACCGACGGCCTCGACGTCGGCGACGCCGCCGTGCTGGCCAAGCTCGCCGCCGAGGTGGGGGTGGACGACACCGGCGAAGGCGCCCCGGAGGTCAAGGCCGACCTCGACCGGGCCCGCGAGCTCGGCATCTCGGGTGTGCCGCTGTTCCTGTTCGAGGACAAGTACGCCGTCTCCGGCGCCCAGCCCGTCGACGTGCTGGTCGGGGCGCTGCGGGAGGTCGAGCAGCGCGAGCCGCTGTCGGTTCCCCGGGGCGACGCGTGCGCCGACGGCTACTGCCTCATCTGAACACCGTTTGGGTCCGACCGTATCCGAGCCCGGCTCAGGTCTTTGAATGGAGCGGAAAGCCGGGCTGACCTGGGGTCACACGAGCCCGGCCAGGTCGGGGTTCACGACCCGGCCGGGCAGGCTGTGACGAGTATTTTGGGATTCTTCGGCACAACCCGCTGATTCCCCACGTCGGGCAGGTCGGTAGAAACGGGGCATGTACAGCGTCCGAATCGGTGTCGACACGGGTGGCACGTTCACCGACGTGGTGCTCGTCGACGAGCGCACCGGGCAGATCGTGACGACCAAGACCCCGTCGACGCCGTCGAATCCGGCCGACGGGTTCCTGGCGGGCGTCGCGAAGGTGTTGGAGCTCCACGGCGGCGGGGTCGACCTGGCGAGCGTCTCGGCGCTGGTCCACGGCACCACGGTGGCCACCAACCAGCTCCTGGAAGACCGTCCCGACCGGTCGGACCATCTGGGCTTCGTCACCACAGAGGGCTTCGAGTTCATCCTGGAGATCGCCCGCCAGAGCGTCCCGGACGGCTACGGCAACTCCTACTTCTGGGTGAAGCCGCCCCGGATCGTCCCGGTGCACCGGGTGCGGACCGTGCCCGGCCGCCTCGACCACACCGGCGCGGAGGTCCGGCCGTTCGACGAGGCGGCCGCCGCCGAGGCCGCGCGCGGGCTCCGCGACCAGGGCGTCACCGCGATCGGGGTGTGCTTCCTGCACGCGTACGCCAACCCCGCGCACGAACGCCTCATGCGCGACGTGCTGGCCCGCGAGCACCCCGAGGCCGTGGTGTCCCTGTCGAGCGACGTGCTCCGGGAGTACCGCGAATACGAGCGCTCGGTCACCACGCTGGTCGACGCCGCGGTGAAGCCGATCATGCGGACGTACATCGGCAACCTGTCCGAGCGGCTCGGCCGCGGCTTCTCGGTGATGAAGAGCAACGGCGGGGTGTTGTCGGCGGCCGAGGTCGTCAACCAGCCCATCACCACCGTCCTGTCCGGCCCGGCGGCGGGCGCGCTCGGCGCGGCCCTGATCGCCGGCACGGCCGGGCACCCGAGCGTGATCACCCTGGACGGCGGCGGCACCAGCACCGACGTCGCCGTCATCGTCGACGGGGAGCCCTCCCAGACCACGGAGGGCTCCATCGGGCGTTACCCCTGCAAGATCCCCATGATCGACATCGTCACCGTCGGGGCGGGCGGCGGTTCGGTGGCGTGGATCTCGCCCGAGGGGACCCTGAAGGTCGGCCCCCGCTCGGCGGGGGCCGACCCGGGCCCGATCTGCTACGGCAAGGGCGGCACCGAGGTCACCGTGACCGACGCCCACGTGTTCCTCGGCCGGGTCCCGCCCCACCTGCTGGGCGGCGAGATCCCGCTCGACGCGGCGGCGGCGCGGGCCGGGATCGAGGGCCTGGCCGCCAAGCTCGGCCTCACCCCCGAGCGCTGCGCCACCGGCATCCTGGAGATCAGCGCCTTCAACCAGTCGAACGCGATCCGCCAGATCACCGTGAAGCGCGGCCTCGACGTGCGCGACTTCCCGATGGTCGCCTTCGGCGGCTCCGGCCCGCTGCTGGTCTGCCGCCTCCTCGACGTGCTGGGCCTGAAGAGCGCGATCGTGCCGCCCGACCCGGGCAACGTGTCGGCCTTCGGCCTGCTCACGGTGGACGTGAAGAACGACTACGTCCGCACTCACGTGACGACCGCCCCCGATCCCGACGAGATCGAGGCGGTCTTCCGGGATCTGGAGGCCCAGGCCGCTCTCGCCTTGGACCGGGAAGGCTTCACCGACCACGTCTACGTCCGCACCGCCGACCTGCGCTACTACGGCCAGGCCTACGAGGTGCGGGTGCCCGCCGACGGCGACGTGGAGGCCCGCTTCCACGAGGCCCACCAGAGGCTCTACGGCTACGGCTACCGCGACGACCCCCGCCACGCCGTCGAATGGGTCAACCTGCGCGTCAGCGGGGTCGGCCCGATCACCCGCCCGGCGCTGGCCCGCCGCCCCGCGCAGTTCGAGGAGCCCACCCCGATCTGCACCCGCGACGTGCACTTCGACGGCTGGGCCCGCACGGTGATCTACCGCCGCCGCGACCTGGGCGCCGGAGCCGTCGTGCCCGGTCCGGCGGTCATCGAGGAGTACGGCTCCACGCTCCCGGTCCACCCCGGCTTCACCGCGACCATGGACGACTACGGCAACCTGGAGGTGCGCCGTGAGCTTGGCTGACCCGATCCTGATCGAGATCGTCGAGGGCACCCTGGCGTCGGTCGAGATGGAGGTGGAGACCGCCATCGCCCGCACCGCCCGCTCGCCCATGATCCGCGACGCGCACGACTTCCGGGCCGGCATCCACGACGTCCGGCTGCGCAAGCTGACCGGGCGCTCCTACAGCGCCCTGGTGCAGCCGATCGTGCGCGACTTCCCGATCGAGACGATGAACCCGGGCGACGTCTTCTTCCACAACGACGTCTACCTGTCGGAGGGCGGCATCGGCCACCTGCCCGACCTGTGCGTGACCGTGCCGGTCTTCCACGACGGGCAGGTGGTGGCGTTCGTGCAGGCGTTCGGCCACCACGACGACATCGGCGGCGCCTGCCCCGGCTCGATGCCCTCGGGGGCGCGGAGCGTGTTCGAGGAGGGCCTGATGGTGCCCCCGATCCGGCTCTGGGACCGGGGCGTGCCCAACGACGCCGCCCTGCGGATCATGACGCGCAACTCCCGCATGCCCGACTCCCTGGCCGGCGACCTCGACGCGGAGTGCTCGGCCTGCCTGATGGGCGCGAGGAGGCTCGGCGAGCTCTTCGACCGCTACGGCCGCGCGGCCGTCGAGGCGTGCTTCGACGCGATCCTGGCCAAGACGACCGAGACCTTCCGCCGCGAGCTCCTGGCCAAGATCCCCGAGGGCGTGCACGTCTGGGAGGACTACGCCGAACACGACGGCGTCGACGAACCCCGCCTGCACGCCCAGCGCATCACCCTGACCGTCGACCACGCCGCCCCCGAGCCGCTGGTGATCGACTTCACCGGCACCTCACCGCAGGCCAAGGGCCCCATCAACCACGCGGGCGACTACGCCGACGGGGTGTTCCTGAAGAAGTGGCTGGCCCCGATCCTGCGGAACCTGGCCGACACCCCCGAGCGCATGGCCGAACTCGACGTCAACGAGGGCGTGGTGCCCCTGATCAAGATGGTCTTCCCGGAGAAGGGCACCCTGCTCACGCCCGTCTTCCCGGCCCCGACCAACGCCCGCACCTTCGTCATCCTGCGCCTGCTGGGCGTGCTGGCCGGCGTGCTGGCCAAGGCCACCGGCGGCCGCATGCCCGCCGACCAGGAGACCATCCGCTACACCGGCGTCTACGGCCACGACGCGGCCGGCAACGACTACCTGATGCGCGAGGTCCTCGGCGGAGGCTCGGGCGGCCGCTGGTACGCCGACGGCGAGGACACCATCCACGTGGTCCCCGACTCCCGCAACATCCCGGTGGAGTTCGCCGAGGCCCGCTGGCCGCTGCGGGTCGAACGCCTGGGCCTGGCCGTCGACAGCGGCGGCCCCGGCCGCTACCGGGGCGGCCTGGGCTACGACAAGCACATCCGCCTGCTCCGCGACGCGTCGTTCATGAGCATCGCCGACCGCTCGATCCTCAGCTGCTGGGGCGTCAACGGCGGCCGTGCGGGCCGCCCGTTCGTGGTGACGGTCGACGGCGTCGAGATGGAGGGCCTGGTCGACGACTTCCCGGTACGGGAGGGCGAGATCGTCCGGGTGCGGACGACGGGCGGCGGCGGGTGGGGTTCCCCATTCGACCGGGAGCCGTCCCGGGTCGCCGAGGACGTGCGCGACGGGAAGGTGTCGCTGGAGGCGGCGCGGGAGGACTACGGGGTGGTGTTCTCGGAGGGGCTGGAGGTGGACGAGGCGGCCACGGAGGCGCTGCGGGCGGAGTCGCGGATGCCGCAGGAGGCGTTCTTCGACCGGGGGCCGGGCTTCCCGAAGTTGTCGGGCGGCCTGCCCCACGCGGAGGTCGACGTGCGCCCGTGATCACCCTTCCCGAGGACGTTGAAACCGTGGCCGAACTCCGCGCCGTCGTTCTGAGACCGGACCTCGAACGCCTCGGCCGCCGCGACGCCCACCGCGTCCGCTGCGTCGCCCTGCGCCCGACCGGGACGCCTGGCTGGAACACTTCCACGTCGACCCCGGCCACCAGGGCAGGGGCCTCGGCAGGGCCGTGCTGACCTGGCTCCTGGAGCGCTTCGACCACGACGGTGTCACGGTCCGGCTGAACGTCCTGCGGAGCAGCCCCACTCGCCGCCAGCCCGATCGGGGTGCGTATCGGCTGCGCTGTCACGCGCCCACGGCATGGATGACGCCGCCAACGAGGTCAACCTGCTGCAGATCTGGCCCCAAGACGAGTTGGAGCCACACGTGGTCCAGTGCGAGCGGACACCTCGCCTACTGGCGCAGTCCGGGCTGACGCCCGGCCTCATGGTCCGATGACCTGGTTCTCCAGCTGGTGTTTGATCACAGATGGTGAAACCTGGAATCGGCTGGCCAATTCTTCGATGTCGTCCAAGACGACCGAATCGGGGGAACGGCCGAGCATCTCGGCGATCCCTTTGGCGGGCGCCAGAAGTTCGGTCGCGAAGGCTCGCTCCATGCGTTGCCGATCGGTGTGAGCGTTGGTGATCAGGAAAAGCGAGTCCGATTCATTCAAGAAGTGCCACAACGCCCGCGCCAGGGTGAATCGCCGGGAGGCCGTTTCGAGTCCTGAACGGATGACCGCGACCGGGCCGGACCCTGCTCGCGCGCCGCCGACCGCACGCAGGCCCGGATCGACAGCGGTTCCGCTGACATTCGTGACAAACCTTGTGGTCAGGAACAGGTCGGTGTCGTCGAGTCCAAGCGATCGACGCACCGCGCGGGCCTGCTTCCATCCGATCTCCCAAGCTCGGTCGCCGGGGAAATCGTCAAGGGGGCCGAGGTCGGCACGGAGAGACACCGCGTCGGCCGGGCCAGTGATCTTTTCGATGGTCGACTGCGCCTGCGTCAGCCAGATCAGGGCGTCGTTCATTCGGTCAGGTTCAACCGCGTCATAGAAGTCGCCGAGTAGATGTCCCTGAAGCCGGTCGGCCGCCTCGATGATGAGATCTTCGTAGGGTTCGGCCTCCGAATAGGGGTCGAGGCCGAGCCTGGCGGCGGCCCTGCAGTATGCCGCCTCGTCCGGCGAGGTCTCTTCGATCGACTCCCACTCCTTCTCCAGCGGAGTCCCGGTGACGCCCTGTTCTCTCAGCCTGGTCAGCACGGCGGAGACAACGCGAGAGAGCTCCTGGTTGACCTGCTCGCCGTCCAGGGTCGCTTCACCTTCGGCCAGAAAGCGGATCGGACTCTGCGCGGTCGTACCTCCACGGTCGCGATACCACAGCAGTCGCTTGCCGGCGCCTTCGGGAATGATGATGAGGTTCGGCCAGAGAAATCCGTCGCCACTACCTCGCATCGAATGTCGGAAGAAAGCGCGGGAGGTAAATTTCTCGGGGCGGCTTACGGCAATGTTCCGGGCCAGTCGTGCGTCAGCCTGAATGAACCACCAGTTGTAGGCGATCCATTCGGCCAATGGATAGAGCGGGCAGTAGATCGACCTTCTGGAGGCGCCGGTCGCATGGTCTTCGACCAGGGTCACGTGGTCTGGCCCGACGCTGATCTCGATGCGCGCCCACGTCGCCTTGAGTTCGGCTGCTCTCACGGAGGGGGCAGGTTCCCAGTCCCAGCGAATACCAAGATCGAGAGTTGCCGTCATTCGAGCTTCTCCCCTACCTCGTTCAGATGCTCGGGGTGCTCACCGTGGCGGAGCGGATAGCCCTTGTATTGGCCGAGCTCCTGATTGACCAACCTGGCCTCGTATATTACGCCATCGATGACGTGCCAGACGTAGCGCGGAAAATCGCCTTCCCAGTGAGTGCCCACGTTTCCGGCGGCGATCGCGAGCTGCAGAAATGTCGTGATCTCGGCGAGATCAGTGAATTTGGGGTCGCACTTACTCGCATCCGATCTCAGCCGGGGATGCCCGGCAAACGAGGGGAACGATTTGTGTTCGGCGCTCCCAACGTACGTGCTTCGCTGGGCGACCTTGGCGAGTGACACGCCCTCTGATGATGTTTGAAGGCTGCGGAGCAGCGGGCGCTTGCGTTTGGGGGCACGCATGACAAGGAGTATGGCGTGGATATGGCCGTCGGTCTGAATTACGCCAGAATTGGCATCGGCGTTTCTAGACATGGCGGACCATTTGATGCTCCATGCCTCCACGATACGCTCGGCCTCGCATCAGATCCCATGCCCGCGTTCAGTTGCCGAACCAGCGGAAGCGTCCCGTGGTCCGGTAGCGGATGCGCAGTCTCCCGTAGCCCAAGCGGCCCGTCACTCGGACGTGCGGGCGGTCTGGCACGGGGGTGCCCGGGACCTTGGAGAAGACCCCGCCCCACTCCGTCTGCACGCCGTCGGCGTCGGCCGTCGCCCCCGTCGGGAGGATGATCGTGGCGCTGCCGTAGGCGAGGTCGAGGTCGACGTCGACCTGAGCGTGGTCGATCACCGCCTCCGACAGGTCGAAGTGGGGGTGGGCGTATTCGGCCTCCACCCGCAACGTCCGGGGGACCCGCCAGGCGCCCTTGCGGACGATCCGGCTCGACTTCGTGCGGATGGTCACCGTCTCGCCCGGGCGTTCGGGCAGGTCGGCGGTGAGGGCGGCCAGGTCGCCGTGGGAGACGGCGGTCAGGGCGCGTTCGACGCGCTGTTCCATCTCCCCCGGGGCGAGGCGGCCGTCTGCGTAGGCCGTCTTGAGGTGGGCGACGGTCGATTCCCGGTCCTGGTCGGAGGCGCGGGCTTCGGGGTCCATTCCATCAACCTACGGCCAGACGACCTCGAAGGTGACCCCGTCCACGTGGGCGTCGGCGGTGACCGGGTGCCGGGCGAACCAGGCGTCTTCGGCGGCGGTCCACGTCACCCAGTCGTCGGCGTGGCCGGCGCCGTCCCTGGCCAGGACGCGGGCCTGCCGGACCTCCCGGGGGACCTCCACCCACACGCGCAGCGCCGCCGGGCACTCCGCCCGTGCCACGCTGACGCCCTCGACGATGACCACTGCCACGGGTGGCACCTCGACCCGTTCGGCATAAACGCCACGACGCCAGTCGTACCGGAGAAAAGAGGCTTTCGCGCCACTTCGCAATGGTTCGAGCACGTCTCGGGTGAGATGCGAGAACCAGGATTCGGGGCCCTGGTCCCAGGGGATGGGGAAGTCGTCGCTGTGCACCACGGGTGCGCCGTCCAGGGCCCCGGAGAGCAGGCCGGCGAAGGTCGTCTTGCCGGAGCCTCCCGGGCCGTCGACGGCCACCAGCCGGGCCGGGCCGCACGACGGCTCCAGCAGGGCGATCCGGGCGGCCAGGTCGGCGATGGTCGGCATGCCCCGATCGTGCCAGCCCCCGTTGGTACGGGTAGCCTGCGGGCTCCCCATCGAAATCGGAGGACGATCGTGCAGGGACCCCTGACCGGTGTCGTGGTGCTCGACCTGTCCCGGGCGCTGGCCGGCCCCCACGCGGCCCAGCTGCTCGGTGACTTGGGGGCCTACGTGATCAAGGTCGAGCATCCGCAGGGCGGGGACGAGTCGCGCGGGTGGGGGCCGCCCTTCGTGGGCGACGTGTCGACCTACTTCCTGTCGGCCAACCGCAACAAACGGTCGATCACGCTCGACCTCAAGGACCCGGGCGGCAAGGAACTGCTGACCCGGCTGATCCGGCAGGCCGACGTGCTGATCGAGAACTTCCGGACCGGCGTGCTGGCCCGGCTCGGGTTCTCCACCGACACGATCGCCGAGCTCAACCCGCGCACGGTCGTGTTGTCGATCACCGGGTTCGGGCACGACGGGCCCGAGGCCGGACGTCCCGGCTACGACCAGATCGCCCAGGGCGAGGCGGGGCTGATGTCGATCACCGGGCCGCCCGGGCAGCCCCACCGGGCCGGGCCGTCGATCGCCGACCTGCTGGCCGGCATCCACGGCGCCTACGGCGTCGCCGCCGCGCTCTACGAGCGCGAGCGCACCGGGAAGGGCGGCGTGGTGCGCACCTCGCTGCTGGCCTCGGTCGTCGGGGTGCACGCCTACCACGGCACCCAGTGGACGGTCGCGGGCCAGGTCCCGAAGGCCAACGGCAACCACCACTCCTCGATCGCGCCCTTCGGGGCCTTCCGCTGCTCCGACGGCATGATCCAGATCGCGGCCGGCAACGAGGGCCAGTGGCGCAAGGTCGCCGCGCTGCTCGGCGTCGACCCCGACCGGTCCGAGTACGCCACCAACCGCGACCGCTTCGCCCACCGCGACGAACTCGTCGCCGAGATGGAGAAGACGCTCACCACCCAGACCCGCGACCACTGGCTCGGCCGGCTCGCCGAGGCCGGGGTGCCCGCCGGGTCGATCCGCACCGTCGACGAGGTCTACGCCTGGGACCAGACCCTCTCCCAGGGGCTGCTGATCGAGGTCGACCACCCCGCCCTCGGCCCGATCGGGCTGCCCGGACCGGTGCTGCGCTTCGACCACCACCCGGCCGGGGAGCACACCGCCCCGCCCGCGCTGGGCGCCGACAACGAGGCCGTCGTCGACTGGCTCACGGGGAGAGAGGCGACGTGAGCCCCGAGAGACCCGACGCGCGCACCCTGATCGAGGTCGTGCTCGACCCCGGCTCGTGGGTCTCCTGGGACCGGCCGCCGCTCCAGACGGCCCCGCCCGGCTCCGACTACGCCGCCGAACTGGCGGCCGCCCGCGCCGCGTCCGGCTACGACGAGTCGGTGATCACCGGTTCGGGGCGGCTCGACGGCCGCCGGGTCGCCGTGGTCGCCGGGGAGTTCTCGTTCCTGGCCGGGTCGATCGGCGTCGCGGCGGCCGAACGCCTGGTCGCCGCCGTCGAACGCGCCACCGCCGAAGGGCTGCCGCTGCTGGCCGCGCCCGCCAGCGGGGGCACCCGGATGCAGGAGGGGGCGCTGGCGTTCGTCCAGATGGTCAAGATCACCGCCGCGGTGACGGCGCACAAGGAGGCCGGACTGCCCTACGTCGTCTACCTGCGCCACCCGACCACCGGAGGCGTGTTCGCGTCGTGGGGGTCGTTGGGCCACGTCACCGCCGCCGAGCCGGGCGCGATGATCGGCTTCCTGGGGCCGCGCGTCTTCGAGTCCCTGTACGGCTACCGCTTCCCCAAGGGTGTGCAGGAATCGGAGAACCTGTTCGCCCACGGACTGGTCGACGCGGTGGTCCCGGCGGCGCAGGCGCGCGAGATCGCCATCCGGGCGCTCGGCGTGCTCTGCGCGCCGAAGGACCTGCCGCCGCTCACGCCGACGATCGAGCCCGAGCCCCGGACCGACGTCCCGGCCTGGGACGCCATCGTCAGCTCCCGCCGCGACGACCGGCCCGGCGTCCGCACCCTGCTGAAGCTGGCCGCCACCGACGTCACCCCGCTGAACGGCACCGGCGCGGGCGAGAGCGACCCCGGCCTCCTGCTCGCCCTGGCCCGGTTCGGCGGCGCCCCGGCGGTGGTGCTCGGCCAGGACCGGCGCGGCGCGCGCGCGGGCCTGAAGATCGGCCCGGCCGGGCTGCGGGTGGCCCGGCGCGGCATGAAACTCGCCGAGGAACTCGGCCTGCCCCTGGTCACCGTCATCGACACGGCCGGAGCCGAGTTGTCGAAGGCGGCCGAGGAGGGCGGCCTGGCGGGCGAGATCGCCCGATCGCTGGCCGACCTGGTCATGCTCGACGCCCCGACGGTCTGCCTGCTGCTCGGCCAGGGCTCGGGCGGCGCGGCCCTGGCCCTGCTGCCCGCCGACCGCGTGCTGGCCGCCCAGCACGCCTGGTTGTCGCCGCTGCCCCCGGAGGGCGCCTCGGCGATCCTCTACCGCACGGTCGACTTCGCCCCCGAGATCGCCCAGGCGCAGGGGGTTCGGGCGGCCGACCTGAAGCGGGACGGCATCGTCGACCGGATCATCGCGGAGTGCCCCGACGCGGTCTACGAGCAGCCGGCGTTCACGAAGAGGGTCGCCCGCGCCCTGGAAGAGGAGATCGCCGCACTCCTGGCCGAACCGGCCGGTGATCGCGTCGACCGCCGGATCGCCCGCTATCGGGCCGTCGGGACGGGCTGAGCCCGGCCCGCCCACCCGGGGTCGAGCTCATGGTGCCACCCGGGTCCGACGTTTTCGATGCGGCCGACCCGGCTCTGTGGAAGGCCGGTTCAGCCCGACGTGAGCGGGATGGCGATGCGCTCGACTCTGATCGAGTGCACCTCCTCCCGGGGCACCACGACCTCGTAGGCCCCGTGGTCGACCAGCCAGTAGCCCAGGGCCTCGGCCTTCATGCCGCTGTGGCCCGTGTAGGCGATGTGGAGGCCGCCCTCCTCGCCGTCGTCCTCGTCGAGGACGAGGCAGGGCTCGCCGCCGAACTCGCCGACGGTGCGCAGCAGCACGAGCTGGTCGAGCTCCTTGGTCGTGACGGCCAGGCGGTGGTAGCCCCGCCCCCGTTCGAAGCCCGGTTCGGCCGACTCGCTGAAGAGCACGACGTCGTCGCCGCCGGGGCCGATGGCGGCCGGGTAGTTGCGGCCCCGGTAGGTCGCCATGAACCCGAGGCCGACCGGTTCGACGTCGCCGCTCATGCGGCTGGCCGCCACGAGAGGCCGTCGAAGGCCGCGAACAGGCGCTCGCCCTGCCGGGTGAGGTGGACGATCTCGGCGCCCGCCGGGATCGGCATGGGCATGGTGTGGAACTGCGGCACGACGTGCTCCCGCGAGGCGGTGAAGCCGTTTCCGGCGAAGGGGGGCGAATCGCTCCAGTCGCCGCCCATGTGGGGGCCGTAGGGAACGACGTAGGTGTCGATCTCCCGCGCCAGCCAGCGCAGGATGTAGAGCTCCGGTACGCCCGGGACCAGCTCCGACCCCTCGAAGGAGAGGTCGAGCGCGTCGACGATCGCCCGGGGGGTGGTCAGCCGCTCGCAGTCCTGCACCCGGTAGACGTAACCGGAGATGACGGTGCGCCGTCCGGCCAGGTATGGCACGAGCAGGCGCGGTGGGATCACCTTCTGCATGCGTGTGCTCTGCCCTGGCTCACTCATGGGGGACAGTTTACGAGCGATTGACTTCCTCACCTCCCCTTAGGAGGGATTCACCCGGCAATGTCCCCGATTGTGAATCGCCGGTGTGTCAGCGACGGCAGCGCGGCCCGGACCGCGTCCGATCGGCCGGGATCGATGTAGGCCGTCTCCACCGCCGGTGCCGGGCCGAGGTCCCTGGTCACCACGCCCATCGGGTCGACGAGCATGCTGTGGCCGACGCCGAATCCGTCGCTGTGCGGGGGCTGGCCGACCGCGACGGTCCAGGTGGTGTTCTCGATCGCCCGGGCCCGGACCATGGTGGTCCAGTGGTCTTCCTTGAGCGGCCCCGAGGCCCAGGCGGCGATCACCGCGAACACGTCGGCGCCCTGGTCGACCAGCTTGCGGAACAGTTCGGGGAACCGCACGTCGTAGCAGGTCGCCAGGCCCACGCGCAGCCCGTCGAGCTCCGCGACGACCGGCTCGGAACCGGGGCTGACGAACTCCGACTCGCGTGAGCCGAAGGAGTCGAACAGGTGGATCTTCCGGTACGTCCCCTTGATCGACCCCCCGGTGTCGATGGCCAGCGTGGTGTTGGCGACGCGGCCGCCGTCGGGCTCCCAGACACCCGCGATCAGGGCGGTGCCGTTCTCCCGGGCGATCTGGCGCAGCCCGTTGACGAAGGGGCCGTCGAGGGGTTCGGCGACCTCGCCGATGTGGCGGCCGAAGCGGCTCAGCGTGGCTTCCGGGAAGACGACGAGGTCGGCCTCCACCGAGGCCATCGCCTCACGCACGGTTTCCAGGTTCTTCTTCGGCTCGCGGTCGATCGGGATCTGCCCCAGCGCTACTACGGTCACCCGCAACAGTCTGCCTGTTAGGGACCGCCTTCATCCAGGTGAGGCACCGCCAGACCCATTCGAGGGGCCCGTAGCGGAACCGCGAGAGCCACCACGCCGAGAACCACCACTGGACGACCAGCGTCACCACCGTGACCACGACCACCGCGCGGAACGACTCGGCCTGGGCCGCGATGATGACGAACGAGCTCGACACGTAGTTGGTCAGCGCCATGCGCCCCAGCGGCTCGAACACCCGGGGGCTCAGCAGCAGGAAACCCGACGCGTAGACCGCCGCCCCGGCCAGCGCCGCCGGGAAGCCGCCGTACATCCAGAAGACGCCCAGCGCGACCACGCTGCAGAAGAACACCAGCAGGCTCGGTTTGGGCCCGCCGTGGTCGACGCAGGCCAGGCCCAGCAGGAACAGGCCGCCGATGAGGATCCACGGGCTGGCCTGGACCACCGCCCAGCCCAGCACGGCCACGCCGAGCACCGGGTTGAGCCACTTCGGCAGGTAGCTCGCCGGCAGCAGCACGCCCACGCCGAGCAGGGCGTAGGGGAGCAGCACCTCGCCCGGCATCAGCCACCAGTGGCCGGCGCCGAACAGGGCCAGCACGGCCAGCCGCCGCAGCATGATCAGCCGGTCGTCGTGGGAGCGCAGGAACAGCGCGAAGCTCACGCCGAACAGGAACGAGAAGATCGGATAGAAGCGGCCCTCGACGAACGCCATGAACGCGGCGCCCTCCACCGGGCGCGGGTCGACGTGCTGCCAGGTGTTCACGAGCATGATCCCGCAGACCGCGAACCCCCGCAGGGCGTCGAGCTCCCGGATCCTCGCCATGCGAACAGAGTAAATTGTGCGGGTGCTAGTTGGACGTATGAGGGAATTCGGCCCGACGATTTTCGCCGAGATGACGGAGCTGGCCGTCCGGACCGGCGCCATCAACCTGGGCCAGGGCTTCCCCGACGAAGACGGCCCCGCCGCGATGCTCGACGTGGCGACCGGGGCGATCCTGGGCGGCCGCAACCAGTACGCCCCCGGCCTGGGCGTGCCCGAGCTGCGCCAGGCGATCTCCGAGCACGCCAAGGAGACGCAGGGCCTCTCCTACGACCCCGACACCGAGATCCTGGTCACCGTCGGGGCGACCGAGGCCATCGCGGCGGCGGTCCTGGCCCTGATCGAGCCGGGCGACGAGGTGATCGTCTTCGAGCCCTACTACGACTCCTACCCGGCCGCCATCGCGCTGGCCGGGGGCACTCGCAGGGCGGTGCCGCTGCGCCCGGTCGACGGGCGTTTCACCTTCGACCCGGCCGACCTGCGCGCGACGTCCAGGACCCGGGCGATCATCGTCAACTCGCCCCACAACCCGACCGGCACCGTGTTCACGCCCGCCGAGCTCGAGACCATCGCGGCCTTCTGCCGCGACCACGATCTGATCGCCATCACCGACGAGGTCTACGAGCACCTGACCTTCGACGGCGTCGAGCACGTCTCGCTGGCCACCCTGCCCGGCATGCGCGAGCGCACGGTCCGGATCTCCAGCGCCGGGAAGTCGTTCTCGGTGACCGGCTGGAAGACGGGGTGGATCTGCTCCACGCCCGAGCTGGTCACGGCGGTGACGGCGGTCAAGCAGTTCCTCACCTTCACCTCGGCCGTGCCCTGGCAGCTGGCCGTCGCCCACGCGCTGCGCCACGAGCGCGGCTGGGCCCGCGACCTGCGCGACCGGCTCCAGGCCAAGCGCGACCGGCTCTCGGCGGGGCTGGCCGAGGCCGGGTTCGGCGTGCTGAAGACGGCCGGGACCTATTTCGTGCAGACCGACATCCGGCCGCTGGGGCTGACCGACGGGCTGGAGCTGACCCGGCGGCTGCCCGAGCTGGCCGGGGTGGTGGCGATCCCGACGCAGGTCTTCTACGACCACGCCGAGGTCGGGCGTCACTACGTGCGGTTCGCGTTCTGCAAACGCGACGAGGTCATCGACGAGGCGGTCGGGCGGCTGACGTCGCGGCGGCTGGGCTGAGCGGCCGGTGAGCGCCGGGATTCCGGCGCTCGCCGGGGCGGCGGCCGGGGGTGTGGTAGGCGGAGCCGTAACGGAGAAATCGGGCATTTAACTCGTCGAATTCCGGGCAGATTACGGCGAGACCCGTGGGCTCCCAGGTGATGAGGATCACATTTCGGAGCCAGATGGAACGATCCACGAATGAGATGCTCAATACCGTGACCCGCGCCTATACCTCTACCGTCAGTGATCCCTTCGACCGCGGCCATGAATTCGGGCAGGCACACAGTGCCGACATCGCCCGCACCATCGCCATTTACACCGAGGTGTTCCGGCACAAGGCAGGGGGGCGGCAGCCCGATCTGACCGAACTCGGCAAGCTCGGGATGAAGGCGATCGAGGCGTGGGCGCCCGACCTCGCCGAAGAGATCACGGGAATGGCGGAAGGCGCCCGCCTGCCCGTGACCGACCTCGCCGCGATCAACGCCCGGACCGAGATCCTGTCCTACCTGGGCGGCGTGCGG
This sequence comes from Herbidospora sakaeratensis, assembly GCF_001570525.1. Taxonomy (GTDB): domain Bacteria; phylum Actinomycetota; class Actinomycetes; order Streptosporangiales; family Streptosporangiaceae; genus Herbidospora; species Herbidospora sakaeratensis. Next base: position 311,790 of record NZ_BBXC01000008.1, on the reverse strand, counting down.
GAGAGCGAGTGCTCGGCCGTGGTCCTGCTCGGCGACGACGAGGACGCCCCGCCCGTGGCGGTGCAGACGTGGGACTGGATGCGCCAGATGGCGGCCGGCTGGCTCGTCTGGACGATCCCGTTCCCCGACGGCCGGGTGACCACGACCCTCACCGAATACGGCGTCGTCGGCAAGATCGGCGTCAACCGCAGCGGCCTGGGCCTGCTGTTCACCCGCCTCCACCACGACGACGACGGCGCCGACGGGATCGGCCTGCCGGTCCACGTGGCCGCCCGCCGCGTCCTCGACGAGTGCGACTCGGTCACCTCGGCCGCCTACACCCTCACCACGGCCCCCGTCACCGCCTCCTCCTCGCTCAACCTCGTCGCCCACGGTCCCGCCGGAAACGCGGCCGTGACCTGCGAACTCCACCCGGGCGGGCCCGGGTGGACCGTTCCCGAGGACGACGGCATGCTGGTCCACACCAACCACTTCCTCGACCCCCGCGTGGTGCCCAGCGACCCCTATCCGCGCCTCCACCCGGGCACCCTGATCCGGCGCGACCAGCTCCGGCGCGGCCTGCGCAGGCACACGTCGCGGCCCGACGCGACCACGGTCCGCAAGGTGATGGCCCGGCACGCGGGCGGCGTCTGCCACCACACCGAGCCCGGCCACGACGACGACCACATCACGCTGGCGACGGTCGAGCTCGACCTGAAGAACGGCGAGGTGCGGGCCACCGAGGGCGGGCCGTGCGGCCGGCGCACTTGGTGAATCTTGCCCAGGGTCATGACCTTCGACGGCGAGAGTCGCCAATGCCGGGGAGATGACCGGCGGATAGTTTCGCCGTGTGACGGGTGAGCGTGTCCTGATCGCCCTCGGCGGCAACGCGATGACCGCGCCGGACGGCTCCGCCGCCCCGGCCGACCAGAAGCGCGCGATCGAGCGCGCCATGACCCACGTCGCCGACCTGATCGGCCAGGGCCACCGGGTGGCGATCACCCACGGCAACGGCCCGCAGGTCGGCAACATCCTGCTGAAGAACCAGCTCACCGCCCACGTGGTCCCCCCGGTGCCGCTCGACTGGTGCGGCGCCCAGACCCAGGGGACCCTGGGCGCCCTGATCATGAACGCCCTCGACCCGATCCCGTCGGCGACCGTGGTCACCCGCACCCTCGTCGACCCCGGCGACCCCGCCTTCGGCGACCCGGTCAAGCCGATCGGGCAGTACTTCTCGGTCGTGGAGGCCCGGCGTTTCCAGGCGCTCGGCCAGACCTGGCGGGAGTTCGAGCGCGGCTGGCGGCGGGTGGTGGCCTCGCCGCGGCCGGTGGAGATCCTCGACGCGGCCCCCGCCGTGGCGCTGATGGAGGCCGGGTACACGGTCGTCGCGGCCGGCGGCGGGGGAGTGCCGGTCGTGCGCGACGCCGACGGCCGGCTCCACGGCGTCGAGGCGGTGATCGACAAGGACCACGCCGCCTGTGCGCTGGCTCAGGCGGTGGGGGCGGACATCCTGGTCATCGCGACCGACGTCCCGCACGCCATCGCCGGATACGGCACCCCCGAGGCCCGCCCGATCGGGAACGTGACGCCGAAGGAGATGCGGGTGCTGCAGGCCGAGGGGCACTTCGCCAGCGGCAGCATGGGCCCGAAGGTCGAGGCCGCGCTGCGTTTTGTGGAAGAGGGCGGCACGACGTCGGTGATCACGTCGCTGGACAACATCGCCGCCGCCATTTCAGGAAATATCGGTACAACGGTTAACCGGGAGAGTTAGATGCCGGACCCCATCGAGGTTCGCAAGGTCGCCATCGAGAGCGTGACCGACGCGTCCGGGCTCGCGAAGCTGATCGACGACGGCGTGATCGAGGCCGCCCGCGTGCTGGCCGTCATCGGCAAGACCGAGGGCAACGGCGGCGTCAACGACTACACGCGCATCCTGGCCGACCGCGCCTTCCGCGAGGTCCTGGCGGGCAGGGGCCACCCGTCGCCCGAGAGCGTGCCGCTGGTCTGGTCGGGCGGCACCGACGGCGTCCTGTCGCCCCACGCGACGATCTTCGCCACGGTCGACCCCGCGTCCGCGCCGCAGAGCGACGAGCCCAGGCTGAGCGTCGGCATCGCGATGAGCGAGGTCATCCTCCCCGAGGACATCGGCCGCCCGGCCATGGTCGAGAAGGTCGCGGCCGGCGTCCGCGAGGCGATGAAGATCGCCGGCATCGACGACCCCCGCGACGTCCACTACGTGCAGACCAAGACCCCGCTGCTGACCCTGTCGACCATCAACGACGCCAAGTCGCGCGGCCACGACGTGATCACCGAGGACACCGGCCCGTCGATGGACATCTCCAACTCCACGACCGCCCTCGGCATCGCCGTGGCGCTCGGCGAGATCGAGATGCCGACGGCCGACCAGATCCACCGCGACCTGTCGCTCTACTCCTCGGTGGCGTCGTGCTCCAGCGGCGTGGAGCTCGACGTGGCCCAGATCGTGGTCGTGGGCAACGTGCGCGGCATCGGCGGCCGCTACCGCGCCGGCCACTCGGTCATGAAGGACGCCCTCGACACCGACGGCATCTGGGAGGCCATCCGCGACGCGGGCATCGACCTGCCCGAGCGCCCCCACCCGAGCGACCTGGGCGGGCGTCTGGTCAACCTGTTCATGAAGTGCGAGGCCGACCCGACCGGCAGCGTGCGCGGGCGGCGGAACATCATGCTCGACGACAGCGACGTCCACTGGCACCGCCAGATCAAGGCGACGGTGGGCGGGGTGGCGGCCAGCGTGACGGGGGACCCGGCGGTTTTCGTCAGCGTGGCGGCGGTCCACCAGGGGCCGAGCGGCGGCGGGCCGGTCATCGCCATCGCCGACCTGGGCTGATCTCCGCTCTGACCGGGTTCCACTCCGATCCGCCTGGGATTGCGCTCCGTTACGGCTCCGCCCACCCTGGCACCGCCCGCCGCAACCGATGGCGGGCGGCCGCCCGGCGCTCCGCACCCGCTGCGGCCGGGCGCCGCCACGGCCGATGCCCGGCGGCTTCACCAGCCGATCCCGCGCCTGGCGGTCGGCGACGGCCCACCCACCCGGGTCGGTCTCATGGTCGCCCCTGCGGCTGACGTTCTTCGTCTCCATGCCCGTGCCCTGTGGAAAACCGCGTCCGGGCAGGGCGGCGGCCGTGGCCGGGCGGGTATCCTCGCCCTTCGTGCCTTCGATTCCGCAGCCCCTGGTGCCCGACGACGACGGGCGGGCCGACGCCGCGCTGGCCGAGACGCTGGCCGGCTTCCAGACCGGGGCCGCCACCGTCGCCGACGTGCTGACCGCACTCGGGCCCGCCCGGCTGCTCGTGCCCGTCGTGGCGCTCCTCACCGAGGCCGAGGTCGGCGACGACGGGCTCAAGCGGGAGAAGGAGAGCGAGATGGCCCTGCCCAAGCTCGTCGGGCAGGACGGCCGGATGGCCGTGCTCGCCTTCACCGGCGTCGAGGCGCTCGCGCGGTGGCGGGCCGACGCGCGGCCCATCCAGGCGTCCGCGCCGCAGGTCTGCAAGGCGGCCGTGCATGAGCAGGCGGCGGCCGTCGTCATCGACGTCGCGGGCCCGGCGCCGTTCGCGGTCGAGGGGTCGATGCTGCACGCCATGGCCGCGATCGAGGACGTGGCCGCGCGCAAGAACCTCGACGTCGACGTGCCGGGGGTGACGGTGGCCCGCTTCGAGGCGACCGCGCCGCCGAAGAAGAAGAGCTGGTGGCGCCGGTAGGGATTTCCACACCCGTAACACGCATCGGGACCGCGCGGCCCGATGACGGGTTAGGGTCGGCCGCGTGTTGTCTTGGGGGCTGCTCGCGCTGCTCGGCGTGGTCGCCGGGCGTTACGCGCGTGAGCTCGCCGCGGGTTTCGTGCCCGAGCCCGACGACACGCGCAAAGAGGCCCTGGCCGCGTTACGCCACGCCGTCGCGGTCGTGCCGGTCCCGCGAAGGCCCTTCGTCGTCGAAGCGGTCACGGGCCTGCTGTTCGGGGTCCTCGCCTGGCGATACGCCGACACGTCCGCGCTGATCCCGGCGCTGCTGCTGGCCGCCTGGGCCGGGGTCGTGCTCACGATCACCGATCTGCGGACCTGGCGGCTGCCCGACGTCGTCACGCTGCCCGCCTATCCGGTGTTGCTGCTCGCGCTGGTCCCCACCGGGCGGTTGCTGGTCGCCACCGCGTGCGGGCTGGCGATGGCCGGGATCTATCTGATCCTGTGGTTCGGGCGGCCCTCGGGAATCGGGTTCGGCGACGTGAAGCTCGCCGGGCTCGTCGGGCTGGTCGCCGGGGCGGTCAGCGTCGACGCCGCCATCATCGCCGGCGTGGGCGGGCAACTGCTCGGCGGGCTCTGGGCATTAGGGCTGCTTATCACCCGAAAAGGCACCCGGACCAGCGAGTTCCCCTTTGGCCCGGCTATGATCGCGGGCGCGCTGGCGGCACTGCTGGCGGGAGCTTAACCGCACATCTGAAAGACTTGGTCCCATGCTGCGCTGGTTGACCGCCGGGGAGTCCCACGGCCCCGAACTCATCGCGATCCTCGAGGGCCTGCCCGCCGGGGTGGAGATCACCACATCCGAGCTCGAGGAGGCGCTGCGCCGTCGGCGTCTCGGCTACGGGCGCGGCGCCCGCATGAAGTTCGAGCAGGACGAACTGACCATCTCGGGCGGTGTCCGCCACGGCCGCACGCTCGGCTCGCCGGTCGCCATCCGCGTCGGCAACACCGAGTGGCCCAAGTGGGAGCAGGTCATGGCGGCCGACCCGGTCGACCCCGCCGTCCTCGAAGGGCTCGCCCGCAACGCGCCCCGGTCGCGGCCCCGTCCCGGCCACGCCGACCTCGCCGGCATGCAGAAGTACGGCTTCGACGACGCCCGGCCGGTCCTCGACCGGGCCAGCGCCCGTGAGACGGCCGCCCGCGTCGCGCTCGGCCAGGTCGCCAAGAACTTCCTGAAGCAGGCCCTCGGCGTCGAGATCGTCAGCCACGTCGTGTCGATCGGGTCGGCCGTGACCCCGTCGGCCGAGCTGCCGGCCCCCGCCGACCTGGCCCGCATCGACGACGACCCGGTCCGCTGCTTCGACCCCGAGGGCAGCGCCGCGATGGTCGCCGAGATCGACAAGGCCCACAAGGAGGGCGACACCCTCGGCGGCGTCGTCGAGGTCGTCGCCTACGGCCTGCCGCCGGGCCTGGGCAGCTACACCCACTGGGACCGCCGCCTCGACGCGCGCCTCGCCGCCGCCCTCATGGGCATCCAGGCGATCAAGGGCGTCGGCGTCGGCGACGGCTTCGAGACCGCCCGCCGTCCCGGGTCGCGCGCCCACGACGAGATCGAGAACACCGAGAACGGCGTCCGGCGCATCACCAACCGGGCCGGCGGCGTCGAGGGCGGCATGACCAACGGCGAGCCGCTGCGGGTCAGCGCCGCGATGAAGCCGATCTCGACCGTGCCGAGGGCGCTGGCCACCATCGACGTGGTCACCGGAGAGGCCGCCAAGGCCCACCACGAGCGCTCCGACGTGTGCGCCGTGCCGGCCGCCGCGATCGTCGCCGAGGCGATGGTCGCGCTGGTGCTGGCCGACGCCGCCGCCGAGAAGTTCGGCGGCGACTCCGTCGAGGAGGTGGCCCGCAACGTCTCCGGCTACCTGTCCTCGCTGATCATCAAGTAGGGGGAGCGACCATGCCTGTCGTGGTGCTGATCGGCCCGCCGGGGTCCGGCAAGTCGACCACCGGCGAGTTCCTGGCCGAACGCCTCGGCGTCGGCTTCCGCGACACCGACGCCGACGTCGAGCAGGTCGCCGGCAAGCCGATCGGCGACATCTTCGTCGAAGACGGCGAAGAGGCGTTCCGCGCGCTCGAAGCGGCGGCGGTCGCCACCGCGCTGGCCGAGCACGAGGGCGTGTTGTCGCTCGGCGGCGGCTCGATCCTCGACCCCGCCACCCGCGAGCTGCTCGCCGGGCACACCGTGGTCTACCTGAAGGTCGGCCTCGACCAGGCGGTCAAGCGCGTCGGCCTGGCCTCGGCCCGCCCGCTGCTGGTGCTCAACCCCCGCAGCCAGCTCCGCAAGCTGATGGAAGAACGCCGTCCCCTGTACGAAACCCTCGCGGTCCTCACCGTCCCCACCGACGACCTGGAACCCGACGTGGTGGCCGACCACATCGTGGCCGAGCTCAAGCCGGAGGCCGAGTGACCGTCACCCGCATCCCCGTCTTCGGCGACAGCCCCTACGACGTCGTCGTCGGCACCGGCGTGCTGGGTGAGCTGCCCGGCCTGGTCGGCGAGCAGGCCCGCACGGTCGCCGTCGTCCACCCGGTCACCCTGCCCGAGCTCGCGGGCCCGGTCACGGGCGTGCTGGAGAAGGCCGGATACGACGTGCTGGCCATCCCGGTGCCCGACGCCGAGGCGGCCAAGGACGTCCACGTGCTCTCGTCGCTCTGGTCGGCGTTCGGCCGCCACGGCATGACCCGCACCGACGTCGTCGTCGGCGTCGGCGGCGGGGCCACCACCGACCTGGCCGGCTTCGCGGCCGCCACGTGGTTGCGCGGGGTGCGGGTCGTCCAGGTCCCGACCACGCTGCTGGCCATGGTCGACGCCGCCGTCGGCGGCAAGACCGGCATCAACACCCCCGAGGGCAAGAACCTCGTCGGGTCGTTCCACCCCCCGGCGGGCGTGCTCTGCGACCTGGCGACGCTGGTGGGCGTGCCGCGCGACGACTACGTCGCCGGTCTGGCCGAGACGATCAAGGGCGGGTTCATCGCCGACCCCGAGATCCTCCGGCTGGTCGAGGCCGACCCCGAGGCCGCCCGCCACCCCGAGGGCGCCCACACCCGCGAGCTGATCGAGCGCAAGATCCAGGTCAAGGCCGACGTCGTCGGCGCCGACCTGAAGGAGAGCGGGCTGCGCGAGATCCTCAACTACGGCCACACCCTGGCCCACGCCATCGAGCGGGTCGAGAACTACACCATCCGCCACGGCGAGGCGGTCTCGATCGGCCTGGTCTACGCCGCCGAACTCGGCCGTCTGGCCGGGCGGGCCGACCTGGTGGCGCGCACCCGTTCCATTCTGACCTCGGTCGGTCTGCCCACGGTTTACCGTGAAGACGCCTGGCCCCGGTTGCGTGAGCACATGAAGATCGACAAGAAGGCCCGGGGGGCCAAGCTCCGGTTCGTCGTGCTCGACGGGCTGGCCGAGCCGTCCCGGCTCGAAGATCCGTCCGAGGAGTTGCTGGAGGCCGCCTACCAGGCGGTGAGCGGAGGCCCCCATGCGTGACGTCCTGGTGCTGAACGGCCCCAACCTGGGCCGGCTGGGCACCCGCGAACCCGACGTCTACGGCGCCACGACGTTCAAGGACCTGGTGCTGATCTGCGAGACCGCTGGTCGTGACCTGGGCCTGTCGGTCGAGGTCCGGCAGACCGACGACGAGGCCGAGATGGTGCGCTGGATCCACGGCGCGGCCGACTCCCGCACCCCCGTGATCCTCAACCCGGCGGCGTTCACCCACTACAGCTACGCGCTGCGCGACGCGCTCGCCCAGCGCACCGCGCCGCTGATCGAGGTGCACATCTCCAACCCGGCCGCCCGGGAGGAGTTCCGCCACACCTCGGTCGTGGCGGCCGTCGCCAACGGCACGATCGCCGGTTTCGGCGTCCAGTCCTATGTCCTTGCCCTGCGGGCCATCGCGGAGATGTGAGATGTACGGGTCGTTCGTCGCCCTCGGCGACAGTTTCACCGAGGGCCTCAACGACCCGGGCGTGAACGGTTCCTATCGTGGCTGGGCCGACCGGGTCGCCGAGACCCTGGCTCTCCAGAACCCCTCTTTCGGGTACGCCAACCTCGCGGTCCGCGGCCGCCTGCTCGACCAGGTGGTGGCCGAACAGGTGCCGAGGGCCATCGAGATGCGTCCCGACCTGGTCAGCTTCTGCGCCGGCGGCAACGACCTGCTGCGCCCCGGCAGCGACCCCGACCAGATGGCCAAGACCTTCGCCGGGGCGGTCAGGGCGCTGCGCGAGACCGGCGCCGAGGTGGTCGTCTTCACCGGAGTCGACCCGCGCGACACCCCGATCATGCGCCGCGCCCGCGGCACGTTCGCCACCTTCTACCTGCACGTCCGCTCGATCGCCGACCTCCACGGCTGCCGCCTGGTCGACCAGTGGTCGATGCAGGGCCTGCGCGACTGGCGGGCCTGGAGCGACGACCGGCTCCACATGAACGAGCACGGCCACCGTCTGGTCGCCGCCAAGGTGCTCGACGTGCTGGGCGTACCGGGACAGGAATGGCGGTACACCTGGCCGCCCCGCGACAAGATCGACCCCCGGGTGAAGCGCCGCGAAGACGCCGAGTGGCTGCGCGAACACCTGGCCCCGTGGTTGCTGCGGCGGCTGCGCGGCACGTCGTCGGGCGACAACGTCACCGCCAAGCGCCCCGATTTGTCGCCTTTCGACTAATTTGGCCTGCTCTTGAGATGCGCTGTCCGCTTTCCGGGGAGGGGAATTCCGGAAGGGGGACAGTGATGAAGCCAAGTCAGGCCAAACTCGCGGTGGGCATCGCCCTCGGCTACTACTTCGGCCGCAACCACAAACTCGCGCTCGCGACCGCCGTCGCCGTCGGGGGCCTCGCCGGAGCGCTCCGGCCCAAGAGCCTGCTGGGCAAGGGCCTCAAGAGCCTCGGCTCGCCCGAGCTGGAAGAACTCGCCGGGAAGCTGCAGACCGACCTCATGGAGGCCGGCCGCGCCGCCGCCACCGCGGCGACCACCGGCCCGATCAACCAGCTGAGCGACCGCATCCACGACAAGGCGGAGCGGCTGCGCAGCCCGCTCGGCACCAAGACGAAGACCGCCGAGAAGACCTCCACGGAGACGACCTCCAATGGGGAGGACTCATGACGGACACCAAGACGGCGTCACCCCTCGGCCGGCTCGGCAGAGAGGTCGGCGGCATCATCGGCGCGGCCGGCAAGCGCGGCGCCTCCAAGCTGACCGGGAAGGTCACCGGCAAGATCAAGGGCAAGGTCGGCGACCTCACCGACCGCCTCACCGAATACGCCACCGGGGAGAAGAGCGGCCTCAGCGACCTCGGCTTCGGCGCCGAGAAGAAGGACCGGGGCGACGGCGGCGAGGAGAAGAAGGAGGGCTTCTTCAAGCGCCTCGGCCACGGCGTGAAGGGCGTCACCGAACTGTTCAAGGCCTTCACCGGCAAGGGCGGCAAGGGCAAGGGCAACCGGAAGGTCACCAACATCGTCGAGTCGATCGACATCGGCGCGCCCCTCGAGGTCGTCTACAACCAGTGGACGCAGTTCGAGGAGTTCCCGTCGTTCATGAAGAAGGTCGAACGCGTCAGCCAGGACGAGGACACCAAACTGACGTGGAAGGCCCAGGTCTTCTGGTCGCACCGCACCTGGCAGGCCGACATCATCGAACAGGTCCCCGACGAGCACATCGTCTGGCGCTCCCACGGAGCCAAGGGCCACGTCGACGGCGCGGTCACCTTCAGCGGCCTGGCGCCGAACCTGACCCGGGTCCTGGTCGTGCTGGAATACCACCCGCAGGGCCTGTTCGAGAAGACGGGCAACATCTGGCGCGCCCAGGGCCGCCGCGCCCGGCTGGAACTCAAGCACTTCCGCCGCCAGGTGATGAACCAGACCCTCCTGCACGCCGACGACGTACAGGGCTGGCGCGGCGAGATCCACGACGGCGAGGTCACCTCGGAGGCGCCGACCGAAGACCAGCGAGCCGAGGAGCAGGACACCGAAGCCCCCGAGGCGCCCCCGCCCGGATCGGGAGAGGAACCCGAGGCGCCGAAGGAGGGAGAAGAATCAGCAGAGCCCGAGGAGGAGCCGGAGGACCAGGAGGAGAGAGTCCCCGAGGGCCAGGTGAGCGCACGTGGCTGACGAGGACCCCGACGTCTACCTCGACGTACCGAACCTCAGCGTCGACGAGATCACCCTCCGGGTGGCCGACCTCAAAGCCCGCGTCAGCGTCAGCGCCGAGGTGCTGGACCTGCTGAAACTCAACGTCGGCGCCGACGTGAGCCTGGGCGAGGTCGACCTGGGCATCAAGGGCGTCCAGGCGCAGGCGACGCTGAAGGTCCGCCTGGACAACGTCGCCAGAATCGTCGGCGACGTCCTGCAGACTCTGGACCACAACCCGCAGATCCTGGAGAACCTGACCAGAGGCCTGGGCAACGCGACCGAATCGATCGGCAGCGGCGCGGGCCAGGCGGTCGGCGAGCTGGGCAAGGGAGCCAGCAGCGCCGTCAGCGACGTGGGCTCGGGAGCACGAGACGCGGTCCGCGACGTTGGATCGGGCGCGGGTCGCGCGGTGAGTGACGTGGGTTCGGGTGCGGGTCGCGCGGTGAGTGACGTGGGTTCGGGCGCGGGCCACGCGGTGAGTGACGTGGGTTCGGGTGCGGGTCGCGCGGTGAGTGACGTGGGTTCGGGCGCGGGCCACGCGGTGAGCGATGTCGGTTCGGGTGCGGGCGAGGCGGTCAGTGACGTCGGTTCGGGTGCGGGTCGCGCGGTGAGCGATGTCGGTTCGGGTGCGGGCGAAGCGGTCAGCGACGTTGGATCGGGCGCAGGTCATGCGGTCAGCGACGTCGGCGCGGGCGCGAGTGAGGCGGTCGGCGACGTTGGTTCGGGAGCGGGTCACGCAGCTGGCGAGATCGGTGAAGGTGCCGGTGGAGCGGTCAGCAGGGTCGGCGCGGGTGCGGGGAAAGCGACCGAAACGGTCGGCTCGGGAGCGGGCCAGGCCACGGGTGAAGTCGGCGAGGTTGCCGGTGAGGCCACCAAGGAGGCAGGCCGGACCGCAACGGAGGCCGGTCGGAGCGCCGGAACCGCCGCCGGTGTCGGCGAGCTCGCCGGTGAGGCGACCGAGGAAACAGGCCGGACCGCAACCCAGGCCGGTGAGAGCGCCGGAACTGCGGCCGGTGTCAGCCAGGTCGGCGAAGAAGCAGGTCAGGCTGGTGTGGATGCCGACCGCGGAGACTCGCATGGAGGCGAGGCTTCGAGGGGCACCGACCATCTCGACAAAGGCACAGAAGCCGACCAGGTGCATGATGCCGGACCGGAGGAAGCGGAACAGCCGACCGAAGAAGGGGCCGATCAAGCTGGTCAGCCCGGTGTCGGCGGGGACGAAAAGGACGTGCTCACCGGCACTGTCGTCGGAGACCAGCAGCCTTCTGTCGGCGCCCAGTCCGGTCGTGAGAAGGGGCCTGGCCAAGAGAGCGTTTCCCGCCCGCCGGTGAGGCGTGTGGCGCGGGCAGATCCCGGTCATGGCGAGCGGACAGACCATATGTCACCTGCATCAGCCCAGGGTGATGTCCCAAGCGACGGGTCTCGGCAAGCCGACTCCGAAACCCCATCAGGCCGCTCGCCGAATGAGGCGGGGTCAGGGGAAACGACAGAAGAAGGCCGGACCGACCGGCCGGAAACCGGTGACCGCGCCGGTGATGAACCGGCAGAGGCGTTGCCAGGAGACCGGGCCGAGGAAGGCGAGGGCGACCAGCAGCCCAGCGCGGAAAGCCAGGCGGAGATTTCCGCAGAGGACAACCGTGCCGAGGGGTCGAAAACCGGTGGCCAGCGGGGGAGCCCAAAGGCAGAAGACCGGACCGGAGAAGGCTCAGGCGAGCTGTCCAAAAGCGTGGGCGATGCCGACAGACCAAGCGTGGAAGGCCGACCCGGGGACTCCGAAGAAGAGGACTACGCCGGAGAGCCCAAAAGCCGCAGCCAGACGGCGGATCCAGGCGCAGAAAGCCGACCTGCGACGCCGAAAGGAGAAGGCGGAACTGAGAGGCGGCAAGGCGGAGGCCAGGCTGATCAGCCAGGAGCAGAAGGCGTGGATGAGACGCCACGACCAGGAGACCAGGCTGAAAAGACGCCAGATGCGGGCCCGCCCGAAAACCTGACCGATGCGGCCGATGCAGAGCAGCCGCAGAAAGGGGAGACCGAGCCGCAGGGCGAAGGCGAGACCGAGCAGTTGCAGGGTGAGGGCGATGCCGAGAAGCCGCAAGGTGAGGGCGACGCCGAGAAGCCGCAGAAAGGGGAGACCGAGCCGCAGGGCGAAGGCGAGACCGAACAGTTGCAGGGTGAGGGCGATGCCGAGAAGCCGCAAGGTGAGGGCGACGCCGAGAAGCCGCAGGATGACGGGGAAAGCGACCAGTCGCAGCGGGAAGGCCGAGCCCCGGCAACAGGGGGCCAGACCGGTAAGCGGCACGAGGAAGGCCAGACCCCGAAGCCCGAAGACGAGAGCCAGGCGCGGAAGCCTGAAGGTGAGCCCGAGACGGGCAAACCCACGGATGAGGGCCAAGCCGGAAAGCCAAAGGGCAAGGACCACGCCCAAGAGAAAGCCGACCACTGGCGGCGGGAACGCCCCGACCGGGCCGGCCAGACGCTCGGCGGGGCGTTGAAGGAACTTCGCCACGCCGCGCTGCTCGCCGGAATGCGCCGCCTCGGCAAGTTGGGGAGACCGCCGTGAGCGGGCGTCCCAGCGACGAGGAGATCGCCCGGGCCGACATCGTGGTCGCCGCCGACATCGAGGCCGACGAGCTCGATGTCAGGGTCGCGCCTGAGAACCACGTCGAGTTCCACGGTGACGATCAAGCCGCCTCCGGCACCAACCGGGAGAATCTCCCCGAAAATGTCACGGAGGGTCAGCGATATCGTTCCGTCCGTATCGGCTACGCCCTCGAAGCCCGCGCCGCCCGCCACGCCGACCCCGGCTGATTCCCGCGTGATCGAGAGAGCGCTTTCTCGTACAGTCGACTGATGAAGCTCTCCGATATCCGGATCTATCCCGTCAAGTCGACGACCGGTATCCGGGTCGACCACGCCAAGGTCCTCCCGTGGGGCCTCGACGGCGACCGCCGGTGGGCCGTCGTGGACGACAAGGGGGACGGCTACTGGTCAGGTGAGAACCCCGAATACCTCGCCGTGCGGGCCGTGAACACCCCGGAGGGCGGGCTGGTGCTCACCGCGCCGGGGCTCGACGAGCTCGAAGTGCCGCCCGCCGACGGGCCGCTCGTGCCCGTCTACTTCCACGGGCTCGACGAGGCCATGCTCGCGCACGACGACGCGCATGAATGGTTCACCCGGCTCCTGGGCAAACCGGCCAGACTTGTCTATCTCGACGACCCCAACCGCCGGCACATCGTCGACTACCACGGCGGGCTGCCGGGCGAGGTGGTCAGTTTCGCCTGGGACGCCCCGCTGCTGCTGGTCACCCGCGACTCGCTGCGGCGTCTCGACGACTGGATCGCCGAGGGCGCCATCGAGCGGCAGGAGGAGACCCCCGGGCCGCTCGACGTCGCCCGGTTCCGGCCGAGTGTGGTGGTCGAGGGGTTCGAACCGTTCGAAGAGGACACCTGGACGTCGGTCCGCATCGGCGAGGTCGACTTCCGGGTCTCCGAGTTGTGCGACCGCTGCTTCGTCACCCTCTGGGACCCCGACACCCGGGAGCGCGGCAAGGAACCCCTTCGCACGCTGGCCAAGCATCGCCGGTGGGACGGCAAGACCTGGTTCGGCATCCGGCTCGTGCCGAAGAACCTCGGCGAGATCGCGATCGGCGACCCGGTCGTCAGGACGTGAGCCGCTTCAGCGCGGCCCGGACCACCGCCGGGTCGGTCGTGCGCCAGTAGGGCGGCAGCGAGTTCAGCAGGAAGCCGCTGTAGCGCGCGGTCGCCAGGCGGGGGTCGAGGACGGCGATGACGCCCCGGTCGTCCATCGAGCGCAGCAGTCGGCCGGCGCCCTGGGCCAGCAGCAGTGCGGCGTGGGTGGCCGCGACCGACATGAAGCCGTTGCCGCCCTTGGCCGCCACGTGGCGCTGCCGCGAGGAGGTCAGCGGGTCGTCGGGGCGGGGGAACGGGATGCGGTCGATGATGACGCAGGTCAGCGACGGGCCGGGCACGTCGACGCCCTGCCACAACGACAGGGTGCCGAACAGGCAGGTCTCGGGGTCGGCGGCGAACTGCTTGATCAGGAGCGAGGTGGAGTCGTCGCCCTGGCACAACAACGGCACCGACAGCCGGTCGCGCAGCGCCTCGGTCGCCGCCTTGGCGGCGCGCATCGAGGAGAACAGGCCGAGGGTGCGGCCGCCGGCGGCCTCGACGAGCTCGACCATCTCCTGGATGTAGGCGTCGGGCAGGCCGTCGCGGCCCGGCTGGGGGAGGTGCTTGGCGACGTAGAGGATGCCGGCGCGGGCGTGGTCGAACGGGGAGCCGACGTCGAGGCCGCTCCAGTCGTCGTTCTTGCCCAGGCCCCACTGGGCCGCCATGCCGTCGAAGGTGCCGCCGAGCGCGAGGGTGGCCGAGGTCAGCACGACGGTCCGGTCGCCGAACAGCTTGTCGCGGAGCATGCCGCCCACCGACAGCGGCGCGACCCGCAGGGTCGGCGGGACCCGGCCGGAACCCTCCTCCAGCCACACCACCTCGGCCCGGTCGACCTCCGACTCGGCGCCGAACGCGTCGAGCATGCGCTGCGCGGTGTCGTGGACCTCGTCGAGCGCGGTGAACGCCGCCTTCTTCGCGCCGGCGCCCTCGGGGTCGTCCTTGTCGGCGTTGCGGGAGCCCAGGGCGGTGATGCAGGCGAAGGCGGCGTCGCGCAGCAGCGCCAGGGTCAGCCCGAGCGACTGCGGCAGCTCGTCGACGCGGCCGGCGGGCGCGGCGGTGAGGAGGGAGCCGAGGTCTTCGGCCGCCTCCTGGAGCCGGTCGGCGAGGCCCTGCTCGATGAGGCGGCCGGCGCGGCGGGCGGCCAGCCCGGCCGTCGACTCGGACAACTCGTCGGTGACCACCGACGTCACGCGGTCGACCAGCTCGTGGGCCTCGTCGACGACCACGACGTCGTGTTCGGGGAGGACCTGGAAGTCCTCCATCGCGTCGATGGCGAGCAGGGCGTGGTTGGTCACCACCACGTCGGACAGGCCGGCCCGTTCGCGGGCCAGTTCGGCGAAGCACTCGCCGCCGCTGGGGCAGCGCTGGGCGCCCAGGCACTCGCGCGCCGACACCGAGAACTGGCGCCAGGCGATCTCGCTCACCCCAGGCACCAGCTCGTCGCGGTCGCCGGTCTCGGTCTCCTCGGCCCATTCCTGGATGCGCTGGACCATGCGGCCCGTGGCGCTCACTTCGCGGGGGTCGAAAAGCTGATCGGCTTCGTCTTCGGGCATGCCGACAGTTGACTTGTATCGGCACAGATAGTTGCGACGGCCCTTAAGAATGGCGAATTCCGGTCGATGCGGGAGTTCTTTTTCGAGGGCGTCGGCGAGCCGGGGAAGATCGCGGTCGACGAGCTGGCGCTGCAGCGCGATGGTCGCCGTGGACACCACGACGGCGCTGTCGGAGATCGCCGCGTGGCGGATCGCGGGCACCAGATAGGCCAGCGACTTGCCGGTGCCGGTGCCCGCCTGAACTGCGAGATGGTCGCGCTTGTCGAGCGCCTTCTGGACCGCCGTGGCCATCGTGACCTGCCCCGGTCTCTCGGCGCCGCCGAGCTCCCTGACGGCGATCGTGAGCAGCTCTTCTACAGTTGGCAGGTCGGATTTCGGCACCCCGAAAGGCTAGCGCCCGCCACCGACAACAGCGTGCTGTTATCGGACCGTGACCGCCGGACCACATCCCGGAGTTCGGGGGTGCGAAGGGGAGTTCCCATGGCACACTGGCCACACGGGGCGCTGGGTCAAAGACGATCTACCTCGGGCAAAAGGGGAGACCCGATCAATCCGAGACGGGCGTTTCTGTAGGGTTTCTTGAGGTCGAGTGGACGGATAAGGGCAGGTAAAGGCACTATGTCTGTCATGTCGGAAGTCGTCCCGCTGCCATCCTTCGGCGAGGTTTTCTTTGACGCCCGAGGTCAGGACCGCGTTCTGCGGGTGACCTGGCACGAGGGCACCCTGGTCCTCAGCCTGTGGCGGGGCGAGATGTGCACCGCCAGTTTCCGCATGCCCATGGACGACGTCGGCCGTCTCCTGGAGACCCTCCAGGTCGGCTACGCCGAGGCCACCGGGCAGGCCGCGGGCGGCCCCGAGCAGCCCGGCACGGGCCCGTTCCCGGCGCCCGACCTGGCCGACTATCCGGGCGAATACCCCGGCACGGGGCAGTACTCGCGCCCGCCCGCCCCCGAGCAGCCGCCGATGGCGCCGCAGCAGCCGTTCCCGCCCTTCCCGCAGGAGCAGCAGCCGATGCCGGCCGGCTGGGACCCGGGCCCCTACCCCGAGGCCACCCCCGCCTACGGCCAGCCCGCCCCGGCGGCCCCGGCCGCGCTGGGCCCCAACGACGTGCTGGTCGCCCGGGGCGCCCCGACCCGCGACCGCCTCGTCGCCGTCGACCAGCAGGCCCCGCCGCGTGAGCGGCCGCGCCGCGCGGCCCCGCCGCCGCAGGACTTCCCGCCGTTCGACGGGCAGGTCCCGGCCGAGCCGGTCTACCAGTTCCCGTCGCCGATCCCCGGCCGTCCGGCCTACCAGTTCGACCCCGAGCCCGAGCCCGAGGCGGCCCAGCACCAGCAGCAGCCCTTCGCCGGCGACGTCTACCAGGCCGACGCGACGGTCTACCAGACCGGCAGCTACCAGCCTCCGCAGGTCCAGCAGCCGCCGATGCCGCCGCAGATGGCCCCGCAGATGCCCCCGCAGCAGCAGATGCCGCCGCAGCAGGGCTACCCGCCCTTCCCGCCGGAGCCGCAGCGCCCCCACCTGGTGCAGGCGCCGCCGCCGTTCCCGCCGGAGCCGTTCGGCCAGGGCGACCCCCAGGGCTACCCGCAGGGGTACGCCCAGGGCGCGGTCTACTCGACCGACCCGTCGTTCCAGGTGCCGCCGGGGCAGCAGCAGTATCCGCCGCAGCAGTACGCCGACCCCCGTTACCAGCAGCAGCAGCCGCAGCAGGGCGTCGACCCCAACGACCCGCTGGGCCTCGGCCCGGTCTCGCGGCCCTACGTGGAGGGGCAGCAGCCCCCCATGTACTCCACGGGCGAGCGGGTCCGTCCCGAGGGCGCCGACGAGAGGCGTGACTGGAGCTAGTCGCTGAGGGACATACGATGACCGCTTGATGGAAGCGATCACAATTCTCCAGTTGCTGGCCCTTCCCGCCGGGGCGCTCGCGGTCTCCGCGCTCGCCCGGCGGATGGACTGGAATGTCCCTCTGCTTCTCGTACTCGCCGGGTTGATCGCGTCGATCCTCCCCTTCGTGCCCGAATACGAACTGAGCCCGGAAATGGTGCTCTTCGTATTCCTCCCCCCGCTCCTCTACTCCGCCGCCCTCGACAGCTCCTACCTGCGGCTCCGCGACGTCAAGCGGCCCGTCATGCTGCTGTCGATCGGGCTCGTGCTGTTCTCCACCGCCGTGGTCGCCTCGGTGACCTACCTGCTGGTGCCCGAGCTGACCATCCCGGCGGCGATCGCCTTCGGCGCGATCGTGGCCCCTCCCGACGCCGTGGCGGCCGTGGCCGTCGGGCGCAAGCTCGGCCTGCCCCGCCGGGTGATGACCGTGCTGATCGGCGAGAGCCTGTTCAACGACGCGACCGCGCTGACCGCCTACCGGGTCGCGATCGGGGTGATCGCGGGCGGCGGGGTGAGCTTCCTGGCGGCGGGCGGGCAGTTCCTGTTCGCCGCCGGCGTCGGCCTGGCCATCGGCCTGGCCATCGCCTACGTCGCGGGTTACATCCTGACCCGCGTCTCCGACGCCCTGGTGGCCAACTCGATCTCGCTGCTGGTGCCCTGGGGCGCCTACCTGGCGGCCGAGGTCGTGCACGCCTCGGGCGTGATCTCCGTGGTCGTGGTCGGCATCTACCTCGGCCACCAGATGAGCCGCACCTCCTACGGCACCCGGTTGTTGTCGGCCGCGGTGTGGCAGGTGATGGACTTCCTGCTGGAGGGCATCGTCTTCGCCCTGATCGGGCTCCAGCTGCTCCCGCTGATCGCCGGGCTGGAGGGCTACGACCCCGCCACGGTCGCCATGTACGCCCTGGTGCTGTTCGGCGTGACCGTGCTGAGCCGGGTGCTCTGGATGGTGCCCAGCGCCTACCTGCCGCGGATCCTGTCGAAGAAGGTCCGGGCCCGGGAGCCCAAGGTGCCATGGCAGAACGTGGCCACGCTCAGCTGGGCCGGGATGCGGGGCGTGGTGTCACTGGCGGCGGCCTTCGCGCTGCCGGCCGACGTCCCGCAGCGCGATCTGCTGCTGTTCCTGACCTTCGCCGTGGTGATCGGCACGCTGGTCGTCCAGGGGCTCTCGTTCCCCTGGCTGATCCGCAAGCTGGGGATCTCCAACGAGCGCGAGCGGTTCGAGGACGACCTGTCCGAGGCGGCCGCGCAGCAGGCCGCGGCGGCGGCGGCCACGGCCCGGCTCGACGAGCTGGTGGCCGAAGGGGTGCTCGACATCCACGAGGAGGTCGTGCAGGGCCTCCGCGACCGGTCGGAGCGGGTGGCCCGCATGGCCTGGGAGCGGCTCGGCGGCGGCACCGGGCCCGAGGGCGAGGAGACGCCCGCGAGTGTCTACCGGCGGTTGCGCCGGGAGATGCTCGCCGCCGAGCGGGCGGTCTTCATCAGGCTCCGCGACCAGCGCCGCATCGACGACGAGGTGCTGCGCCGGATCATGGCGGAACTCGACTTCGAAGAGGCCACCCTGGAACGCGACTAGCCCATCACGTTGTCGATGAAGCACCACTTCCACGCCTCACCCGGTTCGAACGACTGCATGACCGGGTGATCGGAGTTCTTGTAGTGGGCGGTGGCATGCCGGCGGGGCGAGGAGTCGCAGCAGCCGATATGCCCGCAGTCAAGACACTTGCGCAGGTGGACCCACCGGGTGCCCTCGCGCAGGCACTCCTCGCACCCCTGCGGGGAGGTCGGCTTCGGGTCCCCGGCGACCTGCAGATGTTCGCACATTCCCATGTAATTGATCGTACGACGCCGCATCCGGCACATTCCGACCTGCCCCTTTGCGACGGGGCGCTTAGGGCAGGTTCGCGTGCATTAGGCTCCAGGCCATGCGACTCCTCCCTCTTGCCGCCGTTCCGCTGTCGCTCGTTCTGCTCACCGGTTGCGGTGAGCTCAACGAGATCACGGGGGCGATCGACAAGACGCAGCAGTGTATCCAGGCCGCCGGCATCGTGACCGAGACCGTGCAGAAGGTGACCGGCCTCGCGAGCGACCCGCAGGCCGTCGAGACCGCTCTCGCCGACGGCGCGAGCAAGCTGGAGAACCTGGCCAACGACGCGGCCAACACGACCCTGTCCGAGGCGGCCAACGACATCGCGGGCAAGCTCGACGCGTTCAACGTGCAGGACGCCAACGACGCCGTCGACGCCCTCCAGAAGCTCGCCGCCGACTCCGTCGGGTGGGTCGAGACCCTCACGTCCGCCTGCGCCGGGGAGTAGCTTATTCCGGCAAGCCATGCCGGAATTGCGGTGAAATATCCTTTTCGGTATGGACGGAGAAGAACCGGACCCCCGGTTCACCCTGGCGAACGAACGCACCTACCTCACGTGGCTGAGCACCTCCCTCGCGCTGTGCGCCGGGGGAGTCGCCATGGCGGCGGTGCCCCCCGAACTCTTCGTCCCCTGGGTCCGCACCACCCTCGCCGTCGTCCTGGTGCTGCTCTCGGCCATGGCGGCGGCGTTCGCCTATCCGCGCTGGCGCAAGGTCCAGACGGCCCTGCGCCGCGCGGAACCGCTCCCGCCGCCGAGGCTCGCGCCCCTGTTCGGGTACGGCGTGGCGGGGGTCGCCGTGCTGGCGCTGGTGCTGATCCTTGTCGGCTGAGAGCTGGGACCCCGGCCTGCAGAGCGAACGGACCCGGCTGGCGTGGGTCCGCACCGCCACCGCGCTGGCGACCTTCGGGCTCGGCGGGGCGGGCGTGACGGCCCGGTCGTCGGGGCACGTCGCGGCGATCGTGTTCTTCGGGATCGCCGCGCTGATGGGGGCGGTCACGCTCCTTCGTACCGGACGGCGGTTCCGGCAGGTGCAGGAGGCGCTGCACCAGCAGCGCCCGTTCGAGCACGGCGGCGACGCCCTGACCCTGTGGTTCGGGGTGCTCGCGGCGGTGGTGGGCGGCTTCGTTTTCGTGGTCTTCTGACCCCTTTTGCCGGGCGGTGACCGTCCGGTCCATAACCTGCTGGGTATGCGTGCCATCGCCACCAGCGCGGCCGGGCTCGTCGACGTCGAGGTTCCCGAGCCCGAGCTCCGCCCGCACGACCTGCTCGTCCGGGTCGAGGCCGTCTCGGTCAACCCCGTCGACGTGAAGATCGCCGCCGGCGCGGACGAGAACCAGCGCATCCTGGGTTTCGACGCCGCCGGGACCGTCGTGCGGACCGGCCCGGAGGTCACCGGGTTCCAGGCCGGCGACGAGGTCTACTACGCCGGCGACGTCACCCGGCCGGGCGCGAACGCCGACCTGCACGCCGTCGACGCGCGGATCGTCGGCCACCGGCCCCGCACCCTGTCGGTGGCCCAGTCGGCGGCCGTGCCGCTGACCACGATCACCGCCTGGGAGTCGCTCTTCACCCACCTGGGGGCCCATTCGGGCACCACGGGCACGCTGCTCGTCGTCGGCGCGCCCGGCGGGGTGGGGTCGATGCTGGTGCAGCTCGCCAAGCAGCTGACCTCGCTCCGGGTGATCGGCACCGCCGCGCGCGGCGAGACCCACGACTGGGTGACGCGCCTGGGGGCCGACGCGACCGTCGACCGCCACACGCTGGTGGAGTCGGTCAGGGCGCTCGCGCCCGACGGGGTCGAGGCGGTGTTCTCGCCGTTCTCCGAGGGCAACATCGAGGCCTATGCCGAGATCGTCAAGCCGTTCGGGCACGTCGTGGCCATCGACGACCACCACCCCGACCTGTTCCCGCTCAAGGCGAAGAGCATCGCCTGGCACTGGGAGTTCATGTTCACCCACGCCATGTTCCAGACCCCCGACATGGGCAGCCAGGGACGCCTGCTCGACGAGGCCGCCGCCCACTTCGACGCGGGCCGCCTGCGCTCGACGCTGACCACCGAGATCGACGACTTCACCGCCGCCGGGCTGCGCCGGGCGCACGCGACCGTCGCCTCGGGCTCGACGATCGGCAAGGTGGTCGTGCGGCGCTAGTCGCTCGTGGCGGCGGCGATGGTCTCGGCGACCTCGACGGCGCGTTCGGCCTCCTCCTGGGCGAAGCGCTCGGCGTCGAGCCTCTCGGCGATCTCCTCGTCCTGGCGCATCAGGTCGTCGAGGTTCTGGCCGGCCATGTCGAGCACGCCCATGTCGACGTAGGCCTGCTGGAGACGCGGGCTCCACAGGCCGATGTCCTTCACGCACGGCACGATGCGGCTGAACAACAACGAGCGGAACAGTCGCAGGTAGCGCGACTCGTCGACCAGCTTGTGGGCCTCTTCGACCTCGGTCTTCGACAGGCCCAGGGCCTCCCACTGCTCGCGGCCGCGCAGCCGGTCGCGCATCAGCCAGCAGCCCTCGATCACGAAGTCCTCGCGCTCGCGGCGTTCGGCCTCCGACAGGCCGGCGTAGTAGTCGCGCAGCGCCATGCGGCCGAAGGCGACGTGGCGGGCCTCGTCCTGCATGACGTACGCGAGGATCTGCTTCGGCAGCGGCTTGGTGGTGATGTCGCGCATGACGCCGAAGGCGGCCAGGGCCAGGCCCTCGATCAGCACCTGCATGCCCAGGTAGGGCATGTCCCAGCGCGAGTCGCTCAGGGTCGAGTCGAGCAGCGACTTCAGGTAGGGGTTGATCGGGTAGGCCAGGCCCACCTTCTCCTGGAGGAAGCGGGCGTAGGTCTCGGCGTGGCGGGCCTCGTCCATGGTCTGGGTGGCCGCGTAGAACTTCGAGTCGAGGTCCGGTACGGACTCCACGATGCGCGCCGAGCAGATCATCGCGCCCTGTTCCCCATGGAGGAACTGGGAGAACTGCCAGGCGGCCCCGTGGCGGCGGACCTCCTTGCGGGTCTGGTCGTCCATGCGGTGCCACAGCGGCGAGTCGTAGATCGCGATGGTCTCGTCGGGGATGCCGAGCACGTCGTAGGGGTCGACCTCCAGGCCCCAGTCGACCCGCTTCACCGAGTCCCACTGCTTGTCCTTGCCCTTCTGGTAAAGGGCCAGCATGCGGTCGCGCCCGTCGTCGTACTCCCAGGTGAACCGGGCCGAGCCGGCCATCTGGACGTCCCAGGTCCGCATGTCCGCGGGGATGGTGTAGAGCTCGTGCGTGGACACGTGTGGGCCTCCCGTACGTACGCTGTACGTCTCGACAGTGACACGCAGCTTACCGCCGGTCAATACTGGTCGCGTGCCACCGTTGAACCGCGGCCGGATCGTCGCCGCCGCCATCGACCTGATCGAGCGCGAGGGCGCCGACGCCGTCTCCATGCGCCGGATCGCCGCCGAGCTCGAGGTCGGCGTGATGTCGCTCTACAACCACGTGCCGAACAAGTCGGCCCTGCTCGACGCGGTGTCCGAGGCGATCCTCTCGGAGGTCGAGTTCACCGACGACCCCGCCGCGCCCTGGACCGGCCGGGTGCGCATGCAGGCCCGCGCGTTCCGGCAGATCGCGCACACCCACCCCCGCTCGACCATGGTCGTGGTGAGCCGCCAGCTGAAGTCGGCCGCTGGCATGCTGCCGGTCGAGCGGGCGTTGTCGACGCTGCGCGAGGCGGGGTTCGGCGAGCGCGAGGCGGTGCAGATCTTCCGGGTCTTCATCGCGTACGTCATCGGCTCGCTCCTGCGCGAGGTCGGGGTCACCCCCACGTTCGCCCCCGTCCACGGGGCCATCAGGCCGGCCGACGTCGACCCCGAGTTGTTCCCCGAGATCGGCGCGCTGGCTCCGCACCTGTCGGCGTGCGACCACGAGGCCGAGTTCGACTTCGGCCTCGACCTGATGATCGAGGCCATCGCCGGCCGCCTCGCCCAGCGCACGGCGTGATCACTCCGCCCGGAGCGCCGCGCCCAGGGGCAACCGGGCGGCGCGGCGGCCGGGCGACAGCGCCAGCCCGACGACCGCGAGCAGCGCCACCGGGGCGAGCCACACCAGCGGCGCCGACGGCGGCACGTACTGCAGCGGCATGATCCCGGCCGTGACCCGCCACACCATCCGGCCGAGGGCCAGCCCCAGCGGCGCCCCGGCGACCAGGCCGATCAGCGCGGTGACCCCGCCCTGGACCACCACGACGGCGCGCGTCTGGCCCGGGGTCAGGCCCAGCGCGCGCAGCACCGCCAGCTCGCGGGCCCGGCGGCGGACCGCCGTGAACAGGGCGTGCGCCGTCGCGCCCAGCGCCAGCACCGTCAGGAACACGCCGAGCGCGACCGGCAGCACCGCGACGTTGCGGATCTCGCCTCGCTGGGGCGGCACGAACGGCGGGAAGACCAGCAACCGGCCGCCGGAGCCGTCGGAGATGCGGGCCGCCATCGCCGAGGGATCGCGGCCCGGGTCGAGCGCGACCAGGCCGCCGTGCTCCTTGAAGCCGGTGAAGATCGTGTCGTAGGCCGCCGGAGTGACCCACGCGCCGGTGTCGTAGCGGGTCGTGCTGCTCTCGACCGCGAAACCCAGGCCGCTGACGCGCAGCTCCCGGGTGCCCGCGTCGCCGGTCAGCGGGATCCGGTCGCCGACGCCCACCCCGAGGTCGCGGGCCGTCGTCAGGGCCAGCACCACCTCGTCGCCGGAGACGGGCCCGGCCCCCTCGGTCAGCACGAGCGGCACCGGCGGCCCCACCGGGTCGTAGGTGTGGGTCACCACGCTGACCCGGCCCGACCGGCCCGCCGCCACCCGCAGGTCGAGCACCCCGGCGACCCCCGGCAGCGCCGCGATCGACTCCAGCGCCGGGCGCGGCGGCGTGAACGCGCGGCCGTCGAAGCCGAACACCACCATCAGCGCGTAGCGCTGGCCGAACCGCTCGGGCCGGGCCGCCGCGTCGGCCACCCCGGCGGCGAAGACGGCCGCCGCCACGACCCCGAGCACCCCCGTCACGGCCCCGAACAGGGCCACCCCGTTGCCCGGTTCGAGCGCGAACCGGAGCCCGGTCGTCACCGGCACCGGCAGGGCGAGCCGGGTCAGCGCCGACCGCCGTACCGCCGGACGGGCCCGGGGGAGCAGCGCGGTGACCGCCGCGCCCGCCGTGACCAGCGCGGTGACCGCCGCCCAGCCCGCCGGCAGCACCGGCAGGTCGGCGTGGACGCCGGGGGAGGGTTCGTAGAGGGCGGCGGTGCCGTAGGGCAACCACGCCGAGGCGGCGACCGCGCCGAGCACGCCCGCTCCCGCGCCCAGGAACGCCGCCGGCAGCACGGCTCCCGCCGTCGCCGTGGCGGCCTGCCGCCGGGTCATGCCCACCAGGGTCAGCGGGCGCAGGTCGGCGGCCGACGCGGTGGCGTACCGGAAGACGGCCTGGCCGACCAGCACCACGGCGGTGAGGAACGCCGCGACGGCGAAGACCAGCAGGCAGCCGGTCTCGAACCCGATCACCTGACGCAGGTGGGCCAGGTGGTCGGCGCGCTCGATGATCTCGACATCGCCGCGTGCGGCCAGCCACGCCCGCAGCGCGGGCAGCCCGCCCTCGGCGACCCGGACCAGCCCGTTCAGCGGGGCCTGCCGGCCGGGCCCCAGGATCTCGTCCGGATAAGCCGCCACCAGGCCCGGAGACGGGATGAAGTGGCCGCGTCCGCCCGGTTCGTCGGCGTACCAGGCCGAGCGCACCACCCCGACGATCGTGACCGGCACCTTCGGCCCGCGCGGCGGCCCGGTGCGGGCCCCGGAGATCGCGGCCGCCGCGTCGCCGGGCGTGGGCAGCAGCACGGTCACCCGGCGGCCCACCCCGAAGCCCCGCGCCGCGTAGGCCGGGGTGACCACCGCCTCGTGGGCGCTCGCCGGATCGGGCAGCCGCCCGGCCAGCACGACCGGGCGCTCGATCGTGGTCATCGCCTCGGCGTCGGCGGCGACGAAGGGCGAGGGGTCGTCGTCCGGGTCCTCCGCCACCGCCGTCGAGACGTAGCCGGGGAACGTCGTGGCCGCCTCGACCTGCGGCAACGCTCGCAGACCCGCCCAGTCGAAACCGGCCCGGTTGGGCACGACGACGGCGGTCGCCGGGGCCGTGACGGCCAGCAGGCGGTCGACCGCGCCGCCGCCCCGCCGGGCCCCGGCCACCGCGGTCAGCACGGTGGCGGTGCCGAACGCCACCAGGAGGGCCAGGATCAGCAGCGAGCGGCCGCGCCGCCGTGCCTCCAGGCGCAGCCACGCCGCGACGATCCCGTCCATGCCCGGCAGTGTGCGCCGTCACCGCGCCGTGTTGCCAGGGGGTTGTCCCCTCAGTACCAGTTGTGCGCCCGGAAGTGTCCCCACGCCCCGCACGGGGAGCCGTAGCGGCCCTTGATGTAGCCGATGCCCCAGCGGATCTGCGTTCTGGGGTTCACCCGCCAGTCCCAGCCCGCCCGGGCCATCTTGTCGCCGGGGAACGCCTGCGGGATCCCGTACGCGCCCGACCAGCGGTTGCGCGCCTTGTGGTTCCAGTTGCTCTCGCGCGTCCACAGGCTGTCGAGGCAGCGGAACTCCCGGCGCGCCCAGTCGCGGCGGAGGATCAGGCGGTGGGCGTACATCTTGCTGCTCACCTTGATCGAGGGTGCGGCCCGCCGTTTCCACGAGTGGCCCTCGGGCTCGCCCTGGCAGGCGGAGGCGGGGGTGGCCCCGGCGAGCGCGGCGAACGCGAGCATGGCCGCGACGGTGCCGCGACGTGCGCTGATGCTGTCCAAATCGGTCCTTGTCCTCGGGTCGCGTGCGGTCGCCGGGGAGAAACCCCCGGGTCCGGTACGCCCATGGCTCGCGCACACCGGTCCGCGCGGCCTCCCGGAATAACCAGACCAACCCCCAGGAGGCGCCGCGACGTGTCCTAGCGCGGATTGAAGTACGTGGGGCGACCACGCCGCCGCGTCTTCGGCCCCCCGAGGACGGTTGTTTGCCGACCCCGTGCCAAGCCGGGGTGATCACACGGCCCGGCGCTGGCCGGGCGGGGCGGACGGCAGAGGTCCCGATGGCGCGGAAATGCCCCCCGCCTGGGGTTTCAGGTCGTCACAACGTGGTGAGCGGGACGAATGTGACGCTCGGTAGAGTCGGCCCCATGACGAATCTCGACATCCCCGTGACCACCCTCGACGGGCGGGCCACCACGCTCGGCGACCTCCTCCAGGGGCGTTCGGCACTGGTCGTGAACGTGGCGTCCAAGTGCGGCCTGACCCCGCAGTACACCGGCCTGGTCCGCCTCCAGGACACCTTCGCGCCGCGTGGCTTCACCGTCATCGGCGTGCCGTGCAACCAGTTCATGGGCCAGGAGCCCGGCACCGCCGACGAGATCCAGGAGTTCTGCTCGGTCACCTACGGCGTCGACTTCCCGCTGCTGGAGAAGGCCGACGTCAACGGCGACGACCGCCACCCCCTCTACCGCGCGCTGATCGGCGACGGCGAGGACGTCAAGTGGAACTTCGAGAAGTTCACCGTCAACGCCGACGGCGAGGTCACCGCCCGGTTCGCCCCGCAGATCGAGCCCGAGTCGGCCGAGGTCGTGGCGGCGATCGAGAAGAATCTCTGACGCCGGCGGCAAGTTTCGGTCATGCGGGCGCGCCGCTCGGCGGGCCCGCGCGACCGCGCTCGTAGGAAAGGAGCACCGGCCCGATTGCGGCCGGAATCCGCTGCTCTTTCCGGGGGAGGCCATGCTCGCAGCGCGTGCCCTCGCCTGCGTGGGGCTGATGTGGACCTGCCTGGCCGCGGCCGTGCCGATCACAGGACCGGTCTCCCACGACGTCGCCGACGCTTTTGTGACGGGGGAGCAGGCCACCGTCGAGTTCCTCGACGGCTGGGAGTCGCCCGCCGTCGATCCGCGCCGTCCGGTCGCCGAGGACCTGCCGTTCACCGGGGCTCCGCTGGAGGCGCTGGCCGTGGCCGCGGCGGGGCTGGCGCTGACCGGCGTGCTGCTGGCCGCCGGGGCCCGGCGGCGCAGGCGGGCCGAAGCGAGGCGCGTCCCGTGAGGGTGCGGTGGGCTCGGGTCGGCTGGGCGCGCGTCGCGTGGAGACGCCGGGGCTGGTTGCGGACCTCCGTCGTGGCGACCGCGCTGACGGCGACCACGCTGGGCGTGGCCTGGCCCGTCTACCTGGGCGTGTCGGCCGCCCGCCATCTGTCGGACGCCCGCGACGCGTTCAAGGAGCTCGCCGGGTCGACCCGGCTGATCCCGCCCGGCCCCGAGGTGGCGGCGCGGCTCGGCGAGGCGCGGGCCGGGGCCGAGGCCGCGATGCGCTACACCTCGGGCCGTGACTGGGCGCTGCTGGCCGCGCTGCCCTTCGCCGGCCGCCCGGCCCGGACCGTCCGCGACTACGCGCGGGCCGCGCTCGACCTGGCCACCGGCCTCGAACTGCTGCTGCGGCAGAACCGCGCCGAGATCCCGCGAGCGGTCGGCCACCTGCAGGCGGCGCGGGCGGTGCTGCCGCAGGTCACCGCGTTGCAGCGGGTCGACACGCTGGCCGCGCTCGCCGGGCTGCGCGGCCGCTATCTGGTCGCCGTGCAGAGCCCCGACCGGGCGCGGGCGACCGGCGGAGTGGTGCGCGGGTTCGGCGTGGTGACGATCGCGCCGACCGGCTGGACCGTCGAACCGGTCCGCGAGGTGCCGGCCGCCGCCGGGCCCGTCGCCGACCTCGGCGCGGGATACGCCTCCCGCTACGGCGCCGACGCGACCCGCACGCCCGAGGCGTCGAACCGGTCGCCGCACTTCCCGTACGCCGCCCGCATCTGGGCCGCCCTGCACGGCCGGCCCGTCGACGGGGTGATCGGCGCCGACGCGGCCACGCTGGCGCGGTTGTCGGGCCTGGCCGGGCTGCCCGGCCTGATGAAGGTCATCGACCAGGGGAACCTCCGGATCTGGTCGGCCGACCCCGAGGAGCAGCGGCGGCTGGAACGCACCCCGCTCGCCGGGGTGCTCACGCCCGCGCCGGGGCCCTTCGCCTACCTGGTCGTCAACGACGCGGGCGGCGACGGGATCGGGCGCAACCTCGACCGTACCGTCGAATACCGGGTGTCCCCGGAGTGCGGCAGCACGGTGTCGGCGACGCTGCGCAACGGCGACCGCGACGGCCGGGTGTGGGTGTCGGTGTTCACCTCGGCCGGGTCGCGGCTGGAGCGGGCCTACCTCGACGGGAAGGTGACCGGGTTGCGGCAGGAGACCGAGCACGGCCACCCGGTGTTCTCCACGACGCTCGACCTGGCCGCCGGGGAGACCCGGACCCTGGAACTACGGCTGGTCGAACCGGCGTCGGCCGCCGCGCCGGTCGTGCCGGAGCAGCCGATGGCCAAGCCGCAGCGGACCGTCGTCACCGCCGGGGAGCGCAGCTGCTCCTGACGATCAACTCGGTCGGCAGCGACACCGTCCGCGGCCGCCGCCCGTGGCGCAGGACCAGCTCGGCCGCGCGGTAGCCCACGTCGGAGGCGGGCTGCGCGATCACGGTCAGCGGGGGCGAGCAGAGTTCGGCCCACGGGACGTCGTCGAACATGATCAGCGACAGGTCGCGCGGGATGCGTACATAGAGCTCGCGGGCGGCCAGCACGGCCGCCTCGCCGAGCATGTTCCCCCCGGCGATCACGGCCGTCAGGTCGGCCCGCCGCTGGAACAGCCCGGCCGCGGCGGCGTAGGCCGAGTCGCGGCTGGCCCGCGCGAACACGACCAGGTCGTCGTCGAGCAGGTCGCCCATGACCTCGCGGAACGCGGCGACCCGGTGGGACATGCCCTGGCGGGCCAGGAAGCCGATC
Source organism: Herbidospora sakaeratensis (assembly GCF_001570525.1). GTDB lineage: Bacteria > Actinomycetota > Actinomycetes > Streptosporangiales > Streptosporangiaceae > Herbidospora > Herbidospora sakaeratensis. The sequence goes on along the minus strand of NZ_BBXC01000008.1, from coordinate 283,097 downwards.
TTGCGGTGGCCGAGCCCGGTCAGGTATTCGATCGCGGTACGCAGCCCCGCCCGGTCGTCGGTCAGCACGGCCGGCACCTCGTCGAGCGCGCGGGCGTGCTGGCCGGGCGACCACACGCGGCGGTCGGCGAACACGACGTTCAGCCCGGCGCGCACGGCGCTGGCCCACATCTCGCCGTCGCCGGTGGGCACCGCGATGATGCGGTCCATGCTCTGCTCCAGCAGCCCGCCGACCAGGTCGGCCTCCTGCTCGGCGTCGTCGCCGGTCACCCCGATGGTCACCGGTTCGCGGTAGGACCGCGCGCACGAGAGCACCCCGTCGCACAGGCGCGCGTAGAACCCGTCGGTGATGTCGGGCACCAGCAGGGCGACCCCGCCGCTGCGCTGCTGACGTAGATTGCGGCCGAGGGCGCTCGGCCGGTAGTCGAGCTTGGTCGCCGCGTCGAGCACCCGCTCCCGGGTCTCCGCGCTCGCCGACCCGCCCGACAACACCCGCGACACCGTGGCCACCCCGACTCCCGCCAGTTCGGCGACGTCCTTGATGGTGGTGCGGCGGGGTCCAGGAGTGCTCATGGAAACGATTCCATCATCATTCCATCGTCACCGCCAGTCTTTACGCCATAACGCGACATGCGATGACAAGGTGAAACCGGGCGAGTCGCTTGACACGGATGTCCGGTTCGGGTGAGATGCATGAAAACGTATCCACTTTTCCCTCAAGGGGAAGGCGGCGCCGGGGTCCGCGCGTGCCTTCCGGAGCGCGAAGGACTGGCATGGCATCTATCGTTCTGAACAACGTCGACAAGATCTACGCGGGCGGGGTCAAGGCCGTGAACGGCCTCAACCTGGAGATCAAGGACGGCGAGTTCATGGTTCTCGTCGGCCCGTCGGGCTGCGGCAAGTCGACCGCCCTGCGCATGATCGCCGGGCTCGAGGACATCAGCGGCGGCGAGATCGTCATCGGCGACCGGGTGGTCAACCACCTGCCGCCGAAGGACCGCGACATCGCCATGGTGTTCCAGAACTACGCCCTCTACCCCCACATGACGGTCGAGGAGAACCTCGCCTTCGGCCTCAAGCTCCGCAAGATGAGCAAGCCCGAGATCGCCAAGCGCGTGAACGAGGCCGCCAAGATGCTCGGCCTGGAGCAGTACCTCAAGCGCAAGCCGGCCGCCCTCTCCGGCGGTCAGCGCCAGCGTGTCGCGATGGGCCGCGCCATCGTCCGCGAGCCGCAGGCCTTCCTCATGGACGAGCCGCTGTCGAACCTCGACGCCAAGCTCCGCGTCTCGATGCGCGCCTCGCTGAACCAGCTGCACGAGCGCCTCGGCGTCACCACCGTCTACGTCACCCACGACCAGGTCGAGGCCATGACCCTCGGCGACCGCGTCTGCGTGCTCCGCGACGGCATCCTCCAGCAGGTCGACACCCCGCAGAACCTGTTCGACAAGCCGGTGAACCTCTTCGTCGCGGGCTTCATGGGCTCCCCGTCGATGAACTTCACCTACGCCGAGCTCGTCCGCGACGGCGCCGGCGCGGCCGTGGCCTTCGCCGGCTACAAGCTCCCGGTCCCCGACTCGGCGTTCGCCGAGAAGGCCGGCCTCGACCGCTACATCGGCAAGCGCATCATCCTCGGCATCCGCCCCTCCGACTTCGAGGACTCGGTCGCCGCCAACGGCGCCTCCGCCGGCTGGGCCCGCGTGCCCGTCAAGGCCAACGTGACCGAGGAGCTCGGCTCCGAGATCAACGTCCTGTTCACGATCGACGCCCCGCCGGTCGAGCACAAGGACACCGTCGCCGCCGCCAACGACGGCGACGAGGAAGAGGCCGCGACCCTGCCGCTCTCGGGCGACAAGTCGCTGTGGACCGCGCGCGTCAACGCCCGCAGCCACGTGCGCCCCGGCCAGAACATCGAGCTGGTCGTCGACACGCACAACCTGCACTTCTTCGACGTCGAAAGCGGCCTGTCCATCGGCCACCCGGCCAACGTCGGCCGCTGACGGCATCCCCTTCACCGGCAGAGCCCGCCCCGCCGACTTCCCCCCTCCGTTCGGCCGGGCGGGCTCTGCCCTTTTCACTCGTTCGCGCAGGTCGCGTACGACCGGACGCTCCATTCACGGCCGGTGGTGCTCATCTCGTGCGCGTACGCGATGGCGGTCTCGTTGGTCGGGATGAAGTAGGTGAGGATGGTCTCGCCGGCCGCGCCGGGGATCGAGAAGCCCGCGCCCAGTGTCTGCTTCCCCTCGGGACAGGGCCTGACGGCGCCCTTGTCCTCGGAGTTCTCGTCGCTCTCCTCGGACACGACCTGCAGCCCCGAGGGCGCGTCCTCGGCGCAGATCACGAACACCCGCAGGTAGTAGTTGCCGCCGTAGCCCCGGTGGTTCTCCTTCGTCTCCACGAAGACGTCGTCGAGGGTGGGGATCAGCCCGGTGACGCTCACGTTGCCCCGCGCCCCCTCCATCTGGTAGCCGGAGCCGAGCAGCCAGTCGCCCTCGTGGCAGGCGAGCCCGAGCGTCTTCGGGTTGGGGTGCGACGCGGTCGTCTGGTAGCGGATGTAGGTGGCCGTGCGCGGGTTCCCGCACACGGCCCACACCCGGATGGTCCACTCCGCGGTCGTGCCGGCCGGCGTCTCGACGCCGTAGGCGCTGACCGTGTACGAGGTCGGGATGACCTCGTCGATGATGACGGCGCCGCCACCGGTGGTGATCTCGGCCCCGGTGCCGAGCACGCGGGTGCCGTCCGGGCAGCGCACCTCGGCGCCCTTGTCGTCGGAGTTCCTGTCGCTGACCTCGCTGACCACGACGCGGCCGGGGACGTCGGCCGACGACGGTCCCGCCCCGGCGAGGACGAGCCCGGCGGCCAGGGCGACGACGAGCGAGACGGATCTGAATCTGGTGTTCACGGTGCCTCCATGGCGGGAGCGGCGCCCCCATTCCCGCACGGTCACCCCTGACGGAGCCCGGTACCGCGCCCTTTTACCCACCGGTTGTCCGTAGTCGTACGTGGACATGTTTCGTCATTTCCCTTTAACGCCCGGACGGCACGGTTGCCGGTACGCAATGAACCGAAGGATCGGCGCGCAATGACGCCGAAACCGGAGCCTGTTTTCCTTTCATTTCGAGGCGCTTCGATTCCGTTATGGGAGGAAACTGTGCGCGCACGATCCATGCATTTGATCGTTGCATTCCTTGCGGTGATTTCCATCACATCGACGGCGAATCCGGCGCATGCCGAATTCAGCCCCGTCACCGACGAGCCCTTCGTCCCCCACACCCAGCCGGCCGACGCGCAGGTGCCCCGGCAGGGCTGTGTCACCACCCTGTCCAATCCGGCCGACGCCACCGGGAGCACCCCGGCGGTCCAGGTCGTCTACGCCTGGAGCGAGGAGTTCGGGAACCGCTATGAGCAGTTCGCCGACCGGATCGCCACGATCGTCGACCGCGTCGACTGGTCGCTGGACCAGTCGACCGACTACGACCAGCACGTCAGGCTGAGCTGCCGGTCGGGCCAGGCGGACTTCGCCCGGTCCCTCGTCGTCGCCGAGAAGATCGAGAACGCCGTGATCGGCGGCGACACCCCCGCCCACGTCATCGAACAGGACCTGGTGGCGGCGGGCTACGACCCCGGCAACCGGACCTACATGGTGTTCGAGGACTTCCAGGGCGGGGCGGTCGCCCACTGCGACGTGCTCTGCGTGGCGGTCACCGACGAATGGGACAGCGCCGCCATGCTGCACGAGTTCATCCACCTGTTCGACGTCGACCACGCCAAGGTGACCGAGGCGGTCCTGCACGAGGACGCCGACGTCATGTCCACGCCCTGGCACACCTGGTCGGTGGACCAGGAGTTCAACAACTACTACGACCCGAGCGAGCTCACCGCGCTGTTCTACACCAGCGCCTATCCGCACCAGCGCAGGGCCAACCTGGCCACCTGGTCCATGCTCACCGCGCCGGTCTGCTGCGACGTCGGCTACAGCAACGACCTGCTGACCGCGCAGGAGCGCACGATCGAGGCGGACGCTCCCTACGCCTACCCGGCCGGGTTCGGCGTGTCCGGCGGCGGATGGATGCAGGTCACCCCGCCCGGACCGGAGAACGCGGTGTCGGCCCGCTACTACGACGGGCGGCGGTCCCTGACGATGAACGTCCAGTCGTGGGCCGAGGGGGTGCTGTCGGTCACCCGCAGGCCGGCGGTGACGCCCGGGCTGCGATACAAGTTCTTCGCCCGGCTGACGACGACGGGCTCCGGCTCGGTCAGGTTACGGCTGACCTGGTACAGCGCGTCCGGCGTGGCGCTGTCGAGCAGTGACGGCACGCTCAGCGCCCTGACCCCCGACTGGGCCGAGTACAACGTGTCGGCGGTCGCGCCGGCCGGGGCGGCGAGGGTGCAGGCCTCGGTGGTGAGCCCGGCGGGGCAGTCGTTCGCCTACACGCTGGACGCTCTCCAGCTCAACAGGTGCGACAACGGCCGCACGCCCGACGGGTGCAGGCTCGACAGCGGCCTGGCCACTCCCTGACGGCAGGCGTCCCCGGCGGGCGCACCATGAAGACGTTCGCCGGCCGCGGCGCCCCCCCGGCCGGCGAATGCGCCGTTGATTTCCATCGGGAATGCATTCGTCACGCCGACGCATGCGCTTTTCGTCAAAACGGCCGGGCCTTGCGGCGATGTTTCCTCCGGTGCGGACAATTCATCGGCTGGGCACGGACTTCCTGCCGCCGACCCTTTCTGGGGTCGGCTGACGGTGAACGGTCGCGCCTACTGGAACGTCATCCGGTTCTCCGGATACGGCGAGCGGGGGCGGACGCGGGCGAAGGTCAGCACGCCGCCCACCACCCGGGCCCGCACCCGCGTGAGCTGCCCCACCGCCTGGGCGAGCGATTCGCGGCGGGTCCGGCCGGCGCGGCCGGCCAGCAGCACCCCGTCGCACGCCGTCGCGAGCGCCACGGCGTCGGTGACGGGCAGGATCGGGGGCGCGTCCACGATCACCAGGTCGTGGTCGGCCGTGAGGTCGGCCACCACGCGGCGCATCGCGGGCGAGCCGGCCAGCCCGCCCGGGTCGGTGGGCACCCGGCCGCTCGTCAGCACGTCGACGTCGCGCCAGCGCCGCAGCGCCTCGGGCAGCCGTGCCGAGCCGGCGAGCACGTCGGCCAGGCCCATCGGCGCGGTCAGGTCCAGGTAGCGGGCCAGGGAGGGTCGCCGCAGGTCGGCGTCCACCAGGGCGACCCGCCAGCCCGTCTGGGCCGCCGCCAGGGCCAGGTTGACGGCCAGGGTCGACTTGCCCTCGCCCGTGCCGCAGCTGGTGACCAGCAGCGAGCGGGGGCGGCCGTCGACGCCCACGAACTGCAGGTTCGTGCGCAGGGCGCGGTAGGCCTCGGCCCGGTGGCCGGTCGCGATCAGGGGGCGGCCACGCCCGATGACGCCCAGCGTGGGCGCGCCGGTGACCGCGGCGAGGTCGTCGCTGTCGGCGATCGTGGTGTCGAGGCGGGAGCGCAGCATGAGGAAGCCGTAGGCGAAGACCAGGGCCAGCAGGATCCCGGCGGCCACGTTGAGCGGGGGACGCGGCGAGACCGGGCGGAGCGGCGGGGTCGCCCGGTCGACCACGGTGACGCCGATCACCGAGCGTTTCTCCAGCGTGTGGATGAGGCCGCTGAGCTCGCCGCCGATGCGGTTGGCGACGCGGGCGGCCCGGAGCGGGTCGCCGTCGGTGACGATGGCGCGCAGCAGCACCGTGCCGGGCACGACCTCCGACCGCACGTCGAGCGTGGCCGGGTCGACGAGCTCGGCCGCCGCGACCTCCTGGAGCACCCGGCGGCTGGTGACGAGGCGGGCGTACGACTTCACCCGCTGCTGTGACAGCGGGTCGGCCGAGCCCTTCTGGTCGACAATCAGCGAGACCGCCGCCGCGTACCTGACCGGCATGTGGCCGGTCACCAGCAGCCCGCCCGCCGCGCCGCCGACGGCCGCCAGGAGCAGGATCCACCAGCCCCGGCGGACGAGCCGGAGATGTTCCCTCATACCGTCACCGCCGTCCGGTAGACGTCCACCTGCTGGAACGCGAGCACCCCGGCGACCGCCGCGGCCCCGGCGCCGAACAGGGCGACCAGGGGCGACAAGACGCCGAGTGTCATGGCCACCGCGAGCGCGCCGCTCACCGCCGCGCCGGTCGCGAGCGCGCCGACGATCACCGTCGTCGGCAGCCCGACCCGCCGCAGCCGGTGGGCCACGTGGTCGGTGCCGCCGCGCGTCAGCGGCCGGTGGTGGAGGGCGCGGGCGAGCAGCACGACGCCGGTGTCGACGGTCGCGGTGAACGTGGTCAGCAGCGCCCCGGCCGGGGCGTGGAAAGGACCGTCGAAGATCAGCAGCGCGCACCCGGCGACCATGAAGCCGACGAAGAGCGACCCGCAGTCGCCCATGAAGACCCGCGCCGGGGTCCAGTTGTGGAGGAGGAACCCGGCCGCCGCCCCGGCCAGCGCGAACGGCACCAGGGCGACCGGCCCGCTCCCGGCGGCCAGCGCGGCGGCGCCCAGGGTCAGGCCGGTCGCCGCCGTCACCGCGCCGAGCGCGCCGTCCATGTTGTCGAGCAGGTTGAAGGCGTTGGCGGCGAACACCAGCCAGGTCGCCGTCAGCGTCACGTCGAGCCACGGCACGCCGGTCAGGTCGGCCCGCACCCCGTTGACCGCGACCAGCAGGGCGGTCGGGGTCTCCACGGCCAGGCGCGGCAGCCGGCCCAGCGGGCGGGCGTCGTCGACCAGGCCGACCAGGGCGAACACCAGGCCGCCGAAGAACAGGGCGGGCACGCGGGGGTCGTCGGCCACGCCGGCGACGGCGGTGCCGAGGATGATGGCCGGGCCGCCCAGGCACGGGGTCGGGGCGCGGTGCGCCTTGTGCCCGCCGGGATGGTCGACCAGCCCGACCCGCAGGGCCAGGCGGCGCAGCGGCTCGACGGCCAGGGCGCCCACGACGGTCGCGGAGACGGCCGTGCCGAGCACGATCGCGGGGTTCACCGGACGCGGGCCTCGCTGATCGTGTCGAGCAGGATCTCGTCGAGGCTCCGCCGGGGCCGCCAGCCGGTCAGCGCCCGCAGCCGCGAGGCGTCGGCGACCCGGAAGCCGGGCTCGGGCGGGCCGCCGTGGAAGGTGACGCCCGAGGCGCTCCCGGCCAGTTCGACGATCGCCTTGGCGAGTTCCAGCACGCTGACCGCGTCGTCGGCGCCCACGTCGAAGATGCCGCCGAGGGCGAACGGCTCGTCGAGCAGCAGCGTCAGCGCCGCCACGACGTCGCGGACGTGGGTGAGGCAGCGTGGTTGCGACCCGTCGCCGGGCAGCACCAGGTCGACGCCCGCGAGCGCCTGCCGGACCAGCCTCGGCACCAGGTGCTCGTCGCGCTGCCGCGGCCCGGCCACGTCGAACAGCCGGGCCACCACGACGAGCAGGTCCTTCTCCGTCCGGTACGTCGCCCCGCGCGGCGCCTCCCCGGTGGAGAAGGCCGCGGCGTGGTCGTCGGTGGCCACCAGCACCTTGCGGTCGTGCCGCCGGGCCGCGTCGAGCACCACCTCGCCCCCGGCCAGGTGGACGACCGCGTCGCACCCCCCGACCAGGTCGCCGACCAGCGGGGCGTCCAGCGCCGACCCCTGGACGAACCGCAACGCCGGATGCCCGCGCAGGTGCCGCAGGTTGGCGGGGGACCCGGTGGACAGATCGTCCAGGACGGTGACCGTGTCGCCCCGGGCGAGCAGGGCCCCGGTCAGGTGCGAGCCGACGAAGCCGCCGCCCCCGGTGATCAGTTGGTGCGCCACGGTGCTCCTCGCTGTCAGTGGGCGAGAGAGACGGTAGAGACGACGCCGACACCGGCCGGCGCAGCCACGCGCGGGCTTGCGCCGCCTTTTGCGGATTATTGGCGACCCGCGCACATACCCGGGACGGGCGTCGCGCGCCCGGCCGCCCGCCGCATATCGGGGCGAACCGGCCCACCATGGCAAACGAGCCGCTAACCCTTCGCAAGCGCATGACATTCGCGCTGCTCAGAGCCGCCAAAGCGGCCTCAACTCAACGAGACTGCCCGCCGGGCAGACATACCGGAACAGGGTCGAAACGGGGGCCAGTGATGGGCGAGCGCATCAGGGTCATGCGGGTGATCACCGGACTGGACGCGGGCGGGCCCGCGCTCCAGGCCGTCACGCTGCTCGACCACCTCGATCCCGGCCGGTTCGAGCAGCGCCTCTACACCACGACGATGCACGAACGCGCGCACACCATCCCGGACGACAGCCCCCGGGCGCTGGCCCGGCTGGTCACCGAGATGCGCAGGTTCCGGCCGGACATCGTGCACACCCACACCGCCAGGGCGGGCGCGCTCGGCCGGCTGGCCGCGACGATGGCCCGGGTCCCGGCGCGGGTGCACACCTTCGACGTCCAGCCGCGCCGGGCCGCGGTCGAGCGGCGGCTGGCCCGGGTCAGCGACCGGCTGATCGCCGACTGCGCCCACGTCCGCGACGACCTGCTCGCCGCCGGGGTCGGCACGTCGCGCCAGTACGCCGTGATCCGCCCCGGCGTGCGGATGGCCGGCCGGCCGGCCCGGGAGGTGGCGCGGGCCCGGCTGGGGCTGCCGGCCGACCTCCCCGTGGTGGCGTTCGTCGGGAAGGTGACCAAGAACCGCCGGCCCGACCGGTTCCTCGACACCGTCGCGCTGGTGCTGCGCGGCCTGCCGATGACGAAGATCCTCGTCTGCGGCGGCGGCGACCTGGCCGCCGACCTGCGGGCCAAGGCGGTCAGGTTCGGCGACGCCGTCGCCTGGCTCAGCCGCCGCACCGACCTGGAGATCATCCACGCCGCCGCCGACGTCATGCTGCTGACCAGCGACTACGAGGGCATCCCGCTGGACCTCCTCAGGGCCGCCGCCTCGGGGGTCCCGGCGGTCGCCACGCGCGTCGGCGGGGTGCCCGAGGTCGTCGAGGACCGGGTGACCGGGCTGCTCACCGACCCCGACCCGGGGCTGCTGGCCGCCTCGGTCGTGCGTGTCCTGCGCGACCCCGGCTACGCGGGCCGCCTGGGCGACGCCGCCGCCCAGCGGGCCGGGCTCTACTTCGGGCAGTCGCGCTTCGTCGACGACGTGTCGGCCCTCTACCTGCGCCTGCACGAGGAGACCCGGTCATGATCGCCCTGGCAGTGGGCCCGGCTACCTGAACCGGCGGCCGATCTGGGTGGAGATGCGCGCGGTGAGGTTCTGCGGGAGCAGCCGGCCCACGCCGACGACCAGCTTGTAGCGCAGGTCGGGCACGCTGACCACCTTGCCGAGGGCCAGGTCGCGCATCGCGGCCTTCACCACGGGGTCGGCCTCCAGCCACAGGAACTCCGGGATGCTGGTGGTGTCCATGCCGGCCCGCTGGTGGAACTCGGTGTGCACGAAACCGGGGCACAACGCCATCACCCGCACGCCGTCGCCGGAGGTCTCGGCGGCGACCGCGCCGCTGAAGTTGACCACCCACGCCTTGGACGCGCCGTAGGTGCCCCGGGTGAAGAACGCCGCCACCGAGGCCACGTTGATCACCCCGCCCCGGCCCTTCGCCCGCATGTGGGGCAGGGCCGCGTAGGTGAGCCGCAGCACCGCCTCGCAGTGCACCTTCATCATGGTGAGCTCGTCTTCGACGGGCGCGCTGAGGAACATCGCCCGGTTGCCGAACCCGGCGTTGTTCACCAGCAGGTCGACCCCCTCGCGCAGCCGCTCCTCGACGACCTTCAGGCCGTCGTCGTCCGACAGGTCGGCGGGCAGCACCTCGGCGCGCACGCCGTAGCGGCGGCCGAGGAACGCGGCCTGCTCGGCCAGCCGGTCGCGGTCGCGGGCGACCAGCACGAGAGAGAAACCGTCGGCGGCCAGGCGGCGGGTGAACGCCGCGCCGATCCCGGCGGTCGCGCCGGTGACGAGTGCGGTGGGCATGGCCCGCAGCCTAGCCGCCCGCTGATCACCCTGCTCGCGGGCTACGCGGCCGCCCCCAGCCGGTCGATTACCGGGGTTCCGGTATGCCGCGATTCCTGCCTTTCGATAAGGCCGATATTGCCTTTCTGCTGCCGGTGTCGACCGCATCGTGAGATGGCAGGCATAAGCGGGCGTCGATAATCAGCAGGGATTCCGGGTCGTCGCAGGTCGGAGGGGGTGCCGATTCGTCCGGACGGCTCGCATCACGTAGGCTTCGGCAGTTCGTGCATCAACGGTCGATCTGGGGGAAAGTGCCGCTTACGCCTGGCTTACGGCATGAAGCCTACGCTGCCGCAAAAAGTTGACTTTTCGAGCCAGCGGTCCCCGCCGCTCTATGATCACGTCACAAATGCAGCTAAGCTCCGGGCAAGATTTGGTCAAGTTTTCCAAGATGTAACAACAGTCCCGGTAAGGGGATACTTGGAAAACGGGCACTACTACCTCGTAGACCCGCAAAGCGGAGGTATGGCCCTGTGAAGAGATGGCGGGCGGGGTCCGGCGCGGCGGCGGCCTTCGGGGTCGTCGCGATGATCGCCGGATTGGCCGGATGCGGCGGCTCGCAATACACATTCGTCCGTGACTCGGGCGGCAGCACCTACTTCAAAGTTCCGAACACCTGGCAGAAGGTCGACCAGAAGTCGGTCGACGCCGCGTTCCTCGGCGATCCGGCCTCAGCCACCTCCCAGGTGCTGAAACAGCGGATCTGGACGGCCGCCTACGACGGCCACACCCAGCCGTCGATCGACCACTTCCTGACCGGCGGGCCGGGAGGCGCGGACGAACCGTTCGCGTTCGCGATCGTGCAGACCCTCACCGACGACCAGCAGCAGGACGTGTCGCTCAACGCCCTGCGCACCCTGCTGAACTTCCCCGTCACGGCCACGGCCGCCGAACGCGCCGCGAACGAGGAGAACAAGCAGTATCCGTACAAGAACTTCGAGCTCACCGCCGACGACGTGCTCGAAGGCGACAACGGCGCCAAGGGCGTCCGGATGCAGTTCAGCCTCCGCTACATGGGCGGCCCCCTGCAGACCTTCCAGCAGACGAGCTGGGTGTCATCCGACGGCGGCAAGGTCTCGACGCTCCTGATCCGGTGCTCCGCGACCTGCTTCCAGCAGCGCCAGACCGAGCTCGACTCGATCGCGCAGTCGTTCAAGGTGAAGAACAACTTCGGGTAAGGAGCCCATATGAAGACGGCTTCCCCGCCGCAATACGAGGGCCTCCGGCCACCCGGATCAGGTCCCGACGACAGGGACCCGCGCACCCGCAAGAAGATGGCGTTCTGGGATCGCTCCAAGATCATCATCTTCCTCGTCTCGGCCTTCCTCATCCTCACCGTCAAGACGATGGGTGAGTTCGAAGGCGTCATGACCTTCTGGGACGCCCTGGTCTACCAGGCCGACGCGACCGGCTGGATCCTCTGGCTGATCGGCATCGACCTGCTCCGCCAGCTCCACTTCCTGATCTCCGAACGCTCCGCCGGCTACCACCGCCTGTGGACCAAGGGCATCTTCGGCGGCTTCGACCGCTGGGTGCACCGCAGGTTCAGCGACTGGACCCGCTACCGGCTGTCGCGGGCGATCAAGGTCGTCTTCTGGATCACGCTCATCGCCTTCATCCTCGCCGAGGTCCTGCCAGGGGACGTGTCGCCCATCATGGCGCTGTTCCAGGCCCCGGCGCTGCTGTGGCAGGCGATGCCGATGATCGCGCAGCTCGCCTTCGCGTTCTTCTTCATCGTGTTCCAGTTCATCGGCCTCTTCTGGTTCCTCTCCCGAGGCGGCGTCGAGACCTACTTCCCCGACGACATCAAGACGCGCTTCGACGACGTCTGGGGCCAGGATCACGTGGTCGAGCGCGTCAAGGAGAACATCGTCTTCCTGGAGCGCCCCGACGAGATCGAGCAGCGCGGCGGCTACGTGCCCAGCGGCCTCCTCCTGTGGGGCCCGCCCGGCACCGGCAAGACCCTGATGGCCGAGGCCGTCGCGGGCGAGACCGGCAAGCCCTACGTCTTCGTCGACCCGGGCGCGTTCACGAACATGTTCATGGGCATCGGCATCCTCAAGGTCAAGTCGCTGTTCCGCAAGCTGCGCAAACTGGCTCTCCGGTACGGCGGCGTCATCGTCTTCTTCGACGAGGCCGACTCGCTCGGCCGCCGCGGTTCACTCGCCCAGCAGGGCCCGCAGACCGGCCGGGGCTTCAGCCCCGCCTTCGGCGACGCCTGCCACGGCTTCTCCTACCTGTCCGAAGGCGCCCAGACCACGCTGTTCCAGCAGTCGTTCACCGCCTCCCGTGCGGCCGAGGCGCCCGACACGGGCCGCCGCAGCCGCTTCATGATGGGCGGCAACATGATGGGCGGCGGCGGTGACATGGGCACCCTGCAGGCCCTGCTCACCGAGTTGTCGGGTCTGAAGAAGCCGCGCGGCATCGTCAACCGGCACGTCCGGCGACTGCTCGGCATGCGCCCGAAGCCGCCGCCCAAGTACCGCATCCTCGTCATGATGGCGACGAACATGCCCAACGCGCTCGACGAGGCGCTCCTGCGGCCCGGCCGCATCGACCGCATCTACAAGGTCGGCTATCCGTCCAAGCCCGGACGCATCCGCACCTACCAGGGCTACTTCGACAAGGTGCGGCACGAGCTGACCGACGAGCAGATCGACAAGCTCTCCACGATCACCCCCTACGCCACCGGCGCGACCATCAAGGACCTGGTGAACGAGTCCCTGATCACCGCGATCCGCGACGGGCGCGAGGTGATCACCTGGGCCGACGTCACCAAGGCCAAGCGGCTCAAGCAACTCGGCCCGCCCGAGGACGTCGAGTACATCGAGCGCGAGCGGCACGCGGTCGCCGTTCACGAGGCCTGCCACGCGGTGGTCGCCTACCGCACCCGCCAGCACCTCGAGATCGACATCGCGACGATCGAGAAGGGCGCCGACTACCTGGGCATGGTCTCCAGCATCAAACCGGAGGACCAGTTCACCCGATGGAGGTCGGAGCACGAGAGCGACATCATGGTGTCGGTCGCCTCGCTGGCCGGTGAGCGCATGTTCTTCGGCGACGACAACTCCTCCGGCGTCTCGGGCGACCTGATGAGCGCGACCTACGTCGCGGGCCTCATGGAGACCCACTGGGGCATGGGCGCCGGCGTCTCCGCGCTGCCCGCGCTGCAGGAACTCGGCCTCACCTCCATCGGCAGCCCCGACCAGCGGCGCAAGTCGCCGGGCGGGACGATCGGGTTCCTCGCGCCCAACCTGTCCGACCGGCAGAACGAGATCGAACCCGGCGGCGCCTCGACCCGCATCGAGTTCCTGCTCACCAGGATGCTGGAGAAGACCGAGGAACTCCTCAAGGAGAACCGCGCCGAGGTGCTGGCCGTCGCGCACGCCCTGGAGACCCACAAGACCCTCAACGGCGAAGACGTGATGGCCGTCATCGAGCGGACCGCGGGCCCGCTCATCGACGGCACCGTCTACGCCGACGAGGACTTCCAGCGCGACCTCGAGGACTACCACGAGGCGGCCGTCACGGCCCACCGTGAACACACCAAGGTCACGGTTCCGCTGCCGCAGCCCGCGTCCCGCGTGCTGGCGCTCGAACCGGCGGCGGTGCTCATGCACAGCGGCGCCGGGATCCCGGTCTTCGCCCCGGCGACGCCCGGCCAGGTCGTGCCGGTCAACGGCAACGGGAACGGGTCGGTCGACTTCGTCCCGTGGGCGAGCACGAACGGCAACGGCGTGCCGCTGCCTCCGCCGCCGCCCGACGCGGCGGCGGGCAGGCCCGAGAGCTCGCGGTCACGCGGTCTGCTCTGGGGGCTGTTCGGGGCGGCGCTCGCGCTGGCCGCGCTGGTGCTCGTGGTGATCGCCGTGTCCGGCGGCTCCATGAACGGCGCGACCGAGGTGGTGCCGGGCCTGGCGACCGGCACGGTCATCGTGTTCTTCCTGATCCTGCTCGGGTTCGTCGCCATCCTGGCCATCGTGGTCGGGGTGATCCGGGCCCAGCAGGCCAACCGGCGGCGTGCCGAGGAGGCCAGGGACCGGGCGAACGAACGGGCCCAGCTCCTCGCCGCCGCGATGGACCCCGAAGTGGCCATGAGGTTGCTCGGATACGACGGCCGGGAGAAGTAGAAAACACAGAATTGCCGCAAGCCCCCGCCGTCCCGAGCGCTCGGGACGACGGACTTGCCGGAAGATCGTGAGTCGGCCTTGCCTCCGTGGCGGGGCCGATTCACTTTTGTCGACATGAAGCAGCGCCTGACAGTCGTTCTCACGCTGATCGTCCTGGTCCTGACCACGGGCCTGACGAGCGCCGGAGCCGGGGCCGAACCCCCGCCCAACCGCCAGTACACCGTCGATGGAGTGAGCACCCAGGAGCAGCGCACCGCCGTCTCCCGGACGGGCGCCGCCATCGACGAGGTCGCCGCCGACCGGATCGTCGTCACCGCGTCGGCCGAGGAGGTCGCGGCCATCAGGGCCCTGGGCCACACCGTCACCGCCGCCCCGAACCGGCTCGCCCCCGTCGTGCCGCAGCCGCTCGACTTCCCGCCCGCCGACAGCGCCTACCACAACTTCGCCGAGCTCAACACGGTGGTGAACGCGGCCCTGTCGGCCCACCCGTCGATCATCCGCAAGGTGTCGATCGGCACGTCGTACCAGGGCCGGGAGCTGTTCGCGCTGAAGATCAGCGACAACGTCGCCACCGACGAGAACGAGCCCGAGGTGCTGTTCACCCACAGCCAGCACGCGCGTGAGCACCTGACCGTCGAGATGGCGATCTACCTGATGAACCTGCTCACCGACTCCTACGGATCCGACTCGCGCATCACGAACATCGTCGACTCGCGCGAGATCTGGATCGTCCCGAACATGAACCCCGACGGCAGCGAGTACGACATCGCCACCGGCTCCTACCGCAGCTGGCGCAAGAACCGCCAGCCCAACAGCGGGTCGAGCGCGATCGGCACCGACCTGAACCGCAACTGGGCCTACAACTGGGGCTGCTGCGGCGGATCGTCCGGCACCACCTCCTCCGACACCTACCGCGGCCCGTCGGCCGAGTCGGCGCCCGAGGTCAAGGCCGTGGCCGACTTCGTCCGCGGCCGCGTCGTCGGCGGCACGCAGCAGATCAAGGCGCACATCGACTGGCACTCCTACGGCGAGCTGATCCTGTGGCCCTACGGCTACACCACCGCCAACACCGCCCCCGGCCTGACCCAGGACGACCGCGACGCGCACGCCGTGCTCGGCCAGCAGATGGCCGCCACCAACAACTACACCCCCGAGCAGGCCAGCGACCTCTACATCACCGACGGCTCGATCGACGACTGGATGTGGGGCGCGTACAAGATCTTCTCGTACACGTTCGAGATGTACCCGGTGGCGTCCAACCCCGGCTTCTACCCGCCCGACGAGGCGATCGTGCCGCAGACCACCCGCAACCGCGAGGCCACGCTGCTGCTCCTGGAGAACGCCGACTGCGTCTACAAGGTGATCGGCAAGCAGTCGCAGTACTGCGGCGGCGGCCCGCCCGTCACCACCGTCTACAGCGACGACTTCGAGGCCGGCTCCTCCTGGACCGCCAACCCGCTCGGCACCGACACCGCGACCATCGGCCAGTTCGTCCGGGCCAACCCCGACGCCACCACCTCCAGCGGCGCCAAGCAGCTCGGCACCACCGTCAGCGGCTCGTTCGACCTGGTCACCGGCCCGCTCGCGGGCGCCTCGGCGGGCGACTACGACCTCGACGGCGGCGTCACCTCGATCCGCTCCCCGCAGATCGCCCTGCCCGCCACGGGCACCCTGACGTTGTCGTTCTCCTGGTACTTAGCCCACGGCAGCAACTCCTCGAACACCGACTACCTGCGCGTGTCGGTCAACGGCACCCAGGTCTTCCAGCAGTTGGGCGCGGCCAGCAACCGGAACGGCGCGTGGGCCACGGCCTCGGTGAACCTGGCGGCCTTCGCGGGCCAGAACGTGCAGATCACGGTCAGCGCGGCCGACACCGGCACCGCCTCACTGGTCGAGGCCGCCGTCGATGATGTGAAGATCACCCGGCAGTAATGGACTAGCTACCCTTACCGGTGTAAACGTGGCATGTGTGATTAACGACCGGTCGCGGGGCCCCGAACGGGAGCTCGCCGTCCTGCTCCGCACCGGCCCGTTCGAACGTGCGCTCCGGGCCGCCATCGCGGCCCGGGGGCTGTCGCTGGAACGCCTGCACGTGCGCCTCGCCGAGCGCGGCGCGCACGTCAGCCTGGCCAGCCTCAGCAACTGGCAGCGCGGCCGCTCCCGTCCGGAGCGGTCGCACTCACTTGCGGCGGTGCGGGAGCTGGAGTCGATCCTCGGGTTGCCGGCCGACTCGCTCGTCGCCCTGCTCGGGCCGCGGCGGCCTCGGGGGCGCTGGCTGGCACATGATCCACTGGCGATCAGGCAGCAGTTGCGCGACCTCGTCGAGGCCCTCGACGACGACGAACTGCCGACTGTACTAGCAGTCGTGCGCGCCCTCAGGGCCTCAGACCGGAAATGATATACCGCCGGTTTTGACCGGAAATTTCCTGGAAGCTCAGCACAGGCGATTAGTTCCGCCCTATCTGACCTGGCGTTTCGTCATGCCCTCATTCGGGCCTTTCGTATGCGTGCGCCACCCAGGAAAGGACCCCCGATGCACCGAATCCCCCGAGTCGCGGCGCTGCTTGCGGCCACCGCGCTCGCGGGCGCGTCGCTCGCCGCCCCCGTCCAGGCCCGTACGGCCGTGGTGGCGGGGACGGACAACCCCGGCGCGATCCCCGGCAGCTACATCGTCGTGCTGAAGCCGACGGCGGACGTGCGCGCCCAGTCCCGCGACCTCGCCGCCGAGAACGGCGGTCAGGTGAAGAACGTGTACAACCGGGCCATCAAGGGCTTCTCCATCAACGCCACCGCCAAAGAGGCCCGCGCGCTCGCCGCCGACCCCGACGTCGCCTACGTCGAGCAGGACGCCGTGGTGACGATCGACGCCGAGCAGGCCAACCCGCCGTCGTGGGGCCTCGACCGCATCGACCAGCGGGCCCTTCCGCTGAACTCCCGCTACACCTACTCCGGGACGGGGTCGGGGGTGACGGCGTACATCATCGACACCGGCATCCTCACCACGCACCAGGACTTCGGCGGCCGGGCCGTCTCCGGCAAGGACTTCGTGTCGGGCGACAACGACGCGACCGACTGCAACGGCCACGGCACCCACGTCGCCGGGACCGTCGGCGGCACCGCTTACGGGGTGGCCAAGCAGGTCAAACTGGTCGGCGTGCGGGTGCTCGACTGCGCCGGGCGCGGCAGCAACTCCGGGGTCATCGCCGGCATCGACTGGGTGACCGCCAACGCGGCCAAGCCCGCCGTCGCCAACATGTCGCTGGGCGGCTCGGCCTCGACCGCCGTGGACACGGCCGTGAAGAACTCCATCAAGTCGGGCGTCACCTACGGCCTGGCGGCCGGCAACAGCAGCATGAACGCCTGCTCGTCGTCGCCGTCGCGGGTGCCCGAGGGTATCACGGTCGGGGCCACGGCCAAGAACGACGCCCGCGCGTCGTACTCCAACTACGGCGACTGCCTCGACCTGTTCGCGCCCGGCACCGACATCACCTCGGCCTGGTACAACTCGCCGACCGCCAAGAGCACCATCAGCGGCACGAGCATGGCGACCCCCCATGTCGTGGGGGCGGCCGCCCTCGTTCTCTCCGGTACGCCGACCGCGACCCCGGCGCAGATCAGGGACACCCTGGTGAAGAACGGCGTGACCGGCGCGGTGACCAACCCGGGCAGCGGCTCGCCGAACGTCCTGCTGAACACGTCGGGCGGCACGTCCACCCCGTCCCCGTCCCCGTCGCCCTCGCCCACCCCGTCGCCGACGCCCACCCCGTCGCCTTCGGCCTCGCCCTCGCCATCGGCTTCGCCCAGCCCCACCTCCTCGCCGCGCCCCTCGGCGTCGCCGACGCCGACCGCGCCCGCGAAGAAGTGCGTGACCGCGACGAACAACACGCACGTCTCGGCCGGCCGGGCCTACGTGGAGTTCTTCTTCCTCGTGTACGCCGAGGGCTCCAACGACTACCTCGGCCTCACCGGCAGCACCCAGCGCAGCCTCCAGGAAACCCGTTCGGGCTACTGGGACCTGGTCTCCCGCTGCGCGTGACCACAGGCTGAAAAGGTCCGGCTCCGGCGTGGGGGCCGGACCTTTTCACGTCGCGGCGAGTTGGCTGAGCGGTTGGTTGCCGCCGGATACGGCGCGGGGCCGGAGCGGCGGGCGGCGCCGGGGTGGGCGGAGCCGTAACGGAAAAATCAGATTTTGTATTCGAGGTCGGGGACGATCTCCGCCACGTCCATCTGGGCCTTCTGCAGGCGGCCCGAATAGTCCCAGTTCATCGCCTGCCAGCGGGTGAACTGGTCGAGCACCCACATGCCCGACTGGCGGCTGCCGTTGCCCGATTTGCCGTTTCCGCCGAACGGCAGGTGCGCCTCCGCGCCCGACGTCGAGTTGTTGACGCTGACCATCCCGGCCGACACCCCGGCCCGGAAGCGGAAGGCCGCCTGCGGGTCGCGGGTGTAGATCGACGACGACAGGCCGTAGCCGGGCAGGTTGGCCAGCTCGATCGCCTCGTCGAGGGTGGAGAAGGTGGTCACGCCGACGATCGGGCCGAACGTCTCCTCCAGGAACAGCCGGTCGGTCGGCCGGACGCCGTCGACGATCACCGGGTGGTAGAACAGGCCCTCGTTCGGGTCGTCGCCGAGGAAGTGGCCGCACGGGTTCGACTCGGTGATGCGGCCGACCGGGCCGGTGACCGTGTGGTGGTCGCCGATCCAGGTCAGGAACTCCTCGTAACGGTCGGCGAACTTCTGGTCGAGCATCGGGCCCATCAGCACCTTGCGGGCCGGATCGCCGACATACGCCGACTGCGCGGCGGCCGTGAACCGGGCCACGAAGTCGTTGTGGATCGACTCGTGGACGATCACCGTGCCGAGCGAGGTGCAGCGCTGACCGGCGGTGCCGAACCCGGCGAACAGGGCGCCCTCGGTGGCGAGGGTCAGGTCGGCGTCGGGCATGACGACCATCGGGTTCTTGCCGCCCAGCTCCAGGCACGGCGACTGCAGGTGCCGCCCGCACAACTCGCCGATCGTGCGCCCGACCTCGGAGGAGCCGGTGAAACCCACCTTGTGGACGACGCCCTCGCCGAGCGCCGTCTCCAGCCCGGCGAAGGTCTGCGCCCCGTCGGCGAAGACGACGTTGAACACCCCGTCGGGCAGCCCGGCGGCCGAGAAGATCCGGTGCAGCGCGGCGGCCGAGGCGGCGGCGTACTCGGCGGGCTTCCACACCACCGCGTTCCCGCACAGCAGGGCCGGCACCAGGTACCACGACGGCACCGCCACCGGGAAGTTCCCCGCCGTGATCACCGCCGCGACCCCGACCGGGGTGCGGAACGTGAACAGGTTCTTGTCGGGCATCTCCGACGGAACGGTCTGCCCGTAGAGGCGCCGCCCCTCGCCGATGAAGAAGTCGCAGGTGTCGACGATCTCCCGTACCTCGCCCAGCGCCTCGGCGTAGGGCTTGCCGATCTCCTCGCTGACCAGCCGCGCCAGCGCCTCGGCGTTGGCCTCCACGAGCCGCCCGATCGACGCGATCACCCGCCCGCGCACCGGCGCCGGCACCCGCGCCCAGTCATGCTGCGCGGCGGCGGCGTTCCGGCACGCCGCCGCGAACGTCGCCGCGTCGGCCAGGGCGACCTCGGCGACGACCTCCTTCAACCGGGCGGGGTTCCGGGACAGATAGGGCGTGCCGGTCGGCTCGTCCTTCCCTCCGATGACGGAAACGATCTGCCGGGTCATCGTGCGACCTCCTCGTCGTGCGCGTGCTGTTCACCCTATTCCGGGCGGCAAGATGGGCGGGTGTACGTCATCCCCGAGGTCGTCCCCGCCGGTTCCATGCGCGACCGCCCCCAGCCGTCGCTGACCACCGCAGACCTGCTGCTGCGCCCCTTCCGCGAGTCGGGCGACGAGCCGATCGTCATGGCCGCCTTCGCCGACCCCGACATCCGCCTGTGGAACCTGGAACACGAGGCCGACACCGCCAGGGCCGCGACCGTGATCGCCCGCTGGCGCGCCCGCTGGACCCTGGAGACCGGCGCGTCGTGGGTGGTCGAACGCGACGGCCGTCCCGTGGGCCGGGTGGCCCTTCGCCTGGTCGACCTCGAACTGGGCCTGGGCGAGATCGCCTACTGGACCCTCCCCGAAGGCCGAGGCCGGGGCGGCACCACGGCGGCGGTCTCCGAGGTGACCCGCTGGGCCCTCGACGACCTGGGCCTGCACCGCCTCGAACTCCGCCACGCCATCGCCAACCCGGCGTCGTGCCGCGTGGCCGAACGGGCGGGCTTCGTGCTGGAGGGCATCCTGCACAGCGCCCTGCTGCACGCGAACGGCTGGCACGACATGCACCTGCACGCCCAGATCACGAGCCGCCCGTCCTCCCCCCGCGGATAGCGGGTCATCGCCTCGGGTGCTCCTCGGCCGAGGCCGGATCGGCGACGTGCGGTGTGCTTTGCCGGCCGGCCGGAAGAAGGCCAGGCCGGCGACGTGGGGTGTGCCTAGTCGGCCAGCCGGAAGTCGGCGAACTCGAAGCCGGGGGAGACGACGCAACTGACCAGCACGCCCTCGTCGCCCGCCGGCCGGGCCGCCTGCCAGACGCCCGGCGGGATGAGCACCTGGGGCCGGTGGCCCCGCTCGACGTCGGGCCCGAGGACGACGCTCTCCCCGGTCTCCGGGTGGTCGCCGTCGCCGCCGAAGGTGAGGACCAGCGGGCCGCCGCGGTGCCAGAACCAGAGTTCGGCCGAGGCGACGACGTGCCAGGCCGACTCCTCGCCGGGTTCGAGGAGGAAGTAGATGGCGGTCGCACTGTGCCTCGGGCCGTCGTAACCGTCGGGGGAGAACATCACGGGCGACCGCCAGGTCTCCTTGAACCAGCCACCCTCGGGATGGGGCTCCAGCCCGAGTTCCTCGGCCAGCGGCGGCTTCTGCATGTCGGCTCCCTCCAGCGGCACGTGCACGCCGAGAGTATCGATCTTCCCGGCGGCCGGGCGGTCGCGGTGCCGGCCCGATGTGGGTGCCGGGTGGTCGTGGCGTCTCGGGGTGGGCGGGAGCCGTAACGAAAACGACCATGCGCGGGACCTCGGCGGCTCAGCGGACCGGCACCACGACGGCGGCGTGGGGTTTCAGTCGGCGGGGGGTCTCACGCCTTCCTGATGGGCGATGGCGGCGGCCTGGGTGCGGGTGGTAGCGCCGAGTTTGGCCAGGATGTTGGACACGTGGACGCTCGCCGTCTTCTGGCTGATGAAGAGGCGTTCGCCGATCTCGCGGTTGGAGCGGCCCGCCGCCACCTGGGCCAGGACCTCGCGTTCCCGCCCGGTCAGGGCGTCGAGCACGCTCGCCCGGACCGGCTCGGCCGAGTCGGGCGTGGTGAAGCGGGCCCGGCGGCCCAGCAGGTCGAGGGCGTGGCGGAGGGGGGCGGCGCCCAGGCGGTCGGCCACCTCGACGGCCTGCTGCCACTCGGCGCGGGCCCGGTCGCGGTCGCCCGTCTCAAGAAGGGTCTCGGCCAGCCGCCAGCGGTTGCGGGCCTGCTCGTAGGGGAAGCCGCCGTCGAAGGCGGCCAGTGCGCGCTCCCACACCTCGGGGGTGGCGGTGCCGGACAACCGGTGCCATTCGGCCTCGGCGCGGGCCGCCCAGCCTCGGCCCTCGGGGCCGAGTGTGTTCCACGGGCCGGTGGGGCCGTGGGTGGCGGCGTAACGCGCCCGTTCGACGAACTCGTCGGCGCGTTCGCGGGCCGGGTCGCCCGGCGGCAGGTCGGCGAGGGCGGCCAGGCCGATGGCCGAGACGCGGATCAGGCCCGAGTCGTAGGGCTGCTGCACCTTCACGACCGCGTCGACGTGGCCGAGCGCCTCCTTCGGGTCGCCCTGCCAGAGGGCGAGTTCGGCCGCCATGCCGCGGGTCATGTAGGTCACCAGGTCGTCGGCGCCCCAGAACGGCTCCAGCCAGCGCAGCCGCTCGGCGGCCACCGCGCGCCCCCGGCCGACCTCGACGAACAGGGCGAACGACGACAGCAGCGCCTCGGGAGGGGTGCCGACCCGCACGCCGAACATCGCGGCCCGTTTCTCGGCGGCGTCCCAGTCGCCGGCCGCGAACGAGATCAGGTAACGCAGGAACCGCAGGTCGGTGCCGAACGTGCTCCACATCAGGCCGTTCTCGCGGGCCACCTGCAACCCGGCCTCGGCCGACTCGGCCGCCGCGTCGAGGTCGCCCCGTTCGTATTGCAGCCGGGCCAGGCTGAACCGGGCCCGCAGGTCCATCGACAACGACCCCGACGTCTTGGCCGCCGCCATCGACAGCAGTTCCTCGGCCATGTCGGGATCGCCGAGCGACTCCTGCTGGATGCCCAGCGACACCAGCGCCGCCGACTCGGCCTCGATCGACCCGGTGCGCCGGGCCACCTCGAGCGCGCGGGCGGCGGCCTCCTGGGCGTCGATCACCCGTTCGGCGATCCACAAGGTGCGGGCGTGGGTCGCCAGGGCGCGGGCCAGCATCGGGGTCTCGGGGCCGTCGCCGACGGCGTCGACCGCCGCCTGGGCCGCCTCGGCCATGCCGTGGAAGTCGTCGCCGTCGGCCTGGTACCAGGCCAGCCGCTCGTTGGTCTCGGCGACCAGCTGCGGCTCGGTGACGAGCTGGCGCAGCCGCCGCAGGTGGGCGATGGCCCGGTGGTTGTCGCCGCTGTCGGCCGCCGCCGCGGCGCTGTCGAGGATCAGCCGGGCCCGGGTCGTGCCGGTGAGCGTGTCGGCGTCGGGGACCTGCTCCCACACCTCCAGCGCCCGGTCGAAGTGCCGGTTGGCCTCGGCCGGGGCGCCCATCTGGGTCGCCCGCAGGCCCGCCTCCAGCGAGGTGATCAGCGCGCCCCGCACGTCGTGGGCGGCCGAATAGTGGTGGGCCAGCTCGGCCGCCCGGCCGCCCGACTCGGTCAGCAGGGCCGCGAAGGTCATGTGCAGGCGGGTGCGCTCGCCCGGCAGCAGGTCGTCGTAGACGGCCTCCTGGAGGAGGGCGTGGCGGAAGTCGTAGCCGATGTGCTGGTCGACGGTGAGCAGCCCGCGCGAGACGATCTCGCGCAGCGCCTCTTCGAGCGGCCGGTCGGCCAGCCCCGCCGCCGCGCGCAGCATGTCGTGGTCGACCCGCCGCCCGGCCACGGCCGCCACCCGGAGCACCTGCTGGGCCGTGTCGGACAGCCCCTCGACCCGCGCCATCAGCAGGTCGGCCAGCGTCGCGGGCAGCCGGTCGCCGCTCGAGGCCGCCTGGAGCAGCTCCTCGGCGAAGAACGGGTTCCCGCCGGCCCGCCCGACGACCCCGCCGATCAGGCCCGCGTTCCCGCCGCCGAGGGCGGTCAGGTGGGTCGCCATCGCCTCGTCGTCGAGCGGCGGCAGCTCGACCGGCACGACCAGCGGCAACCGCTGCAGCTCGGCGAGCACCGGCCGCAGCGGATGGCGGCGGTGCAGGTCGTCGGTCCGGTAGGTGCCGACCAGGACCACCCGCTCGCGCTGGAGCATGCGGGTGAGGAAGACCAGCAGGTCTCGCGTCGAGTGGTCGGCCCAGTGGAGGTCTTCGAAGACCATCAGCACCGGCCGCTCGTCGGCCAGCTCGCCCAGCAGGCTCAGCGTCGCCCCGAAGAGCCGCTGCTGGGCCAGCGCCCCGCTGAGCGCGTCGGACCCGTCGGGGTCGGCCCCCGGCAGCAACCTCCGCAGCACCGGCCGCGATTCGAGCGCCGACCGGAGATCGGCGCTGCGCAGCGCGTCGGCGAGCGGGAGATAGGGCAGCGCGTTGCCCAGCTCGGCGCACTGCCCGACCAGGACGGTGAAACCGCGCTCCCGCGCGATCGTGCTCAGCTCGCAGACGATGCGTGTCTTCCCGATTCCGGCGTCGCCGCCGACGAGCGCCACCCCGGCCATGCGGCCGATCGCGGCGTCGAGCACCCGGGACAACCGGTCGAGCTGGAACCCCCGCCCGACAAGCCCGGTTTGTGTCTTTCGGCCCACCACGCTGCGAGTATGGCACGTCACACCGACAGAACCCCGGGCCCTCTTCGTGATCTTGCACGTTTTGTCGCCCGGCGCGGCTAGGGTGCGGCGCGTGACCGAACGATGGAGTCGAGACCAGGTGCTGGCGCTCGCGCCCGACGCCGCCTCGCAGAAGGCGGCCGGCGGGGTGAGCGCGCCCAGGAAGTGGTCCGCCATGGGGGTGAACGGTTCGGCGTTGTGGGGCGAGTGCGCCGGGTCCGGGTCGAAGCCCTACCAGGCGTGCGTCGACCTGTCCGAGCCCGCCTACCGGTGCAGTTGCCCCAGCCGCAAGTTCCCGTGCAAACACGCCCTGGGCCTGCTCCTGCTGTGGTCGGCCGACGGGGTGCCGCCCGCCGCCGAGCTCGCCCCCTGGGCGGCCGAGTGGTTCGCCCAGCGTGCGGCGAAGGCCGAGAAGGCGGCGGAGAAGAAGGCCGAGCCCGCCGCCGGCAAGCCCGACGAGGGCCGCGCCCGGCAGCGCGAAGAACGCGTGACCGCCGGCCTGGCCGAGCTCGAACGCTGGTTGTCCGACCAGGTCGCGAGCGGGTTGTCCGACGCCCGCCAGACCGGCCTGGCCGAGTGGAGCGACCTGGCCAAACGGCTCGTCGACGCACAGGCCCCCGGGCTGGCCGGCACCTTCTCCGGCCTCACGCGGGTCTTCCGCGACGAGAACTGGCCGGGGCGGCTGCTCGGCGAGTACGCCATGGTCCACCTGCTGGCCGTGGCCCACCGGAGGGCCGCCGAGCTGCCCGGCGACCTGCGCGAGACCGTACGCCAGCGCGTCGGCTACCAGGTGGCCAGGGAGACCGTGCTGGCCCTGCCGCCGATCCGCGACGAATGGCAGGTCATCGCGCTGCGCGACGAAGAACGCGACCGGCTGCTGTCGCGGCGGGTCTGGCTCCACGGCCGGGCGACCGGCCGGGTGGCCCTGGTGTTGTCGTTCGCGCCGCCCGGCCAGCCGCTCGACGCGTCGCTGGTGCTCGGCACCCGGGTCGACGCCGACGTCTCCTACTACCCGGGCGCGGCGCCGCTGCGGGCCCTGATCGCCGACCGCTACGGCGCGGCGGTGCCCGCCAGGGCCCCGGCCTCGGGGGTGGCCGTCGAGGGCGTGCCGCAGCTGGTCGCCGACGTGCTGACCCGCGACCCGTGGACCGAATCGTGGCCGCTGGTGATCACCGGCGCCCGGGTCGGGCGCGACGGCAAGGAGTGGTGCCTGGTGGGCGACTCGGGGCAGGGCCTGCGGCTCCACCCCTCGGCGGGCGACCCGTGGAAGCTGGTCGCCGTCTCGGGCGGCCGCCCGGTGACGGCCGCCGTGGAATGGACTCCCGACGGCCTGCGTCCTCTCACGACGTGGGACGAAAACGACGAGGTGGTGGTCCTGTGAGACTCGATCGGCGCAACGGGTGGAACGAACTGGTCTCCACCGCTCTCGTCGGGACCGAGCGCCGGGGCCTCGACTCCCCGTTCGACCTGCTCGAACAGGCCGCCGCCCAGGTGGTCGCCCGCAGGGCCGGGGAGCGGCCCGGCGGCGGCAGCCCGCTCCCCGAGGCGCCCGGCGACGGCGCGCCGCCGGTGCCGGCCAAGGCCGCCGACCGGCTGGCCCGGCTGCTCGCCGGGGAGTTCTCCCGGGTGCTGCCCGAATGGCTGGGCCTGGCGGCCCGCCGGTCGTCGCGGGTCCCGGCCCGGCTGCTGCCGCAGCTGCTGGCGGCCGGGGCGCGCGACCGGTCGATCCGGGCCGACCTCGCGGTCGTGGCGGGCGCCCGGGGGCGCTGGCTGGCCCAGCTGAACCCCGAGTGGGGCTACCTCCTCCAGGAGAGCTCCGGCGACGTGCCGGCCGGGCTCGACCACGGCCCGTGGGAGTTCGGCACCCGCGGCGACCGCCAGGCGTTCCTCGCCGCGCTGCGGGCGGCCTCCGCCGACGAGGCCAGAGAACTGCTCGAAGTGACCTGGCCGAAGGAGAACCCCGACGACCGGGCCGCCTTCGTCGCGGTCCTGGCCGACGGGCTGACCATGGCCGACGAGCCGTTCCTGGAGCAGGCGCTCGACGACCGCCGCCGCGAGGTCCGGCAGGCCGCCGCCGACCTGCTCACCAAGTTGCCCGACTCCCGGCTCGGCCAGCGCATGGCCGCGCGGGCCGCGCCGCTGCTGGTGCGCGACGGCTCCCGGCTCAGCGCGGTCGCGCCGACGGCCTGCGACTCCGTCATGGAGCGCGACGGCGTGCGGTCGCGGCCGCCGGCCGGCACCGGGCCGCGCAGCTGGTGGTTGCAGCAGGTCATCGCGCACACGCCGCTGCGGTTCTGGCCCGGCCACCTCGGGGCCGAGCCCGCCGAGCTGGTCCGCATGACGATCGGCGACTGGGCCCGGGAGATCCACATGGGCTGGATCCGGGCCGCCATCCTGCAGGACGACCCCGTCTGGGCCCGCGCCCTGTTCGACGTCGAGCCGCTCACCGACCTGCTGGCGGTCCTGCCGCCCGACGAGCGGTCGTGGCGGGCCGCCGAGATCGTCCGGGCCGGGAACGTCGACGGCCAACTGATCATGATGCTCGGCGGGGTGCCCGGGCCGTGGAGCGGGCCGCTCGCGGCGGCCGTGCTCCAGCGGGTCGCCGACATCGCCTCCAGCCAGCCGTGGAACGCGGGCGAACTGGCCCGCCTGGCGGGCGAGCGGCTCGATCCGGCCGGCGACTACGACCTCGATCAACTGCCCGACACCGGCGAACTGCAGACCGCCGCCGCCCTGCTCCGCTTCCGTTCCGACATGATCAAGGAGTTCTCGTGACGACCCCCACCGTCCTGCGGCCCCACGCGGAAGACCAGTACGCCGACGAACTGGCCGTCCTGGCCAAGCACGACGACCGGCCCCGCCCGCCCGGCTGGCGGTTGTCGCCCTGGGCGGTGACCACGTACATCCTGGGCGACGCGAGCCACCCCGGCGGGGTGATCACGCCCAAGTACATCGGCCCGCGCCGCATCGTCGAGGTCGCCGTCGCCACCCTGGCCACCGACCGGGCGCTGCTGCTGCTCGGCGTGCCCGGGACCGCCAAGACCTGGTTGTCCGAGCACCTGGCCGCCGCCGTCTCCGGCGACTCGACCCTGCTGGTCCAGGGCACCGCCGGAACGGCGGAAGAGGCCGTCCGCTACGGCTGGAACTACGCCCGCCTGCTCGCCGAGGGCCCCTCACGGGAGGCACTGACGCCCAGCCCGGTGATGCGGGCCATGTCCGAAGGGCGGCTGGCCCGGGTCGAGGAGCTGACCCGGATGCCCTCCGACGTGCAGGACGCGCTGATCACCGTGTTGTCCGAGAAGACGCTGCCGATCCCCGAGCTCAACGAGGAGGTGCAGGCGTCCAAGGGCTTCAACGTGATCGCCACCGCCAACGACCGCGACCGGGGCGTCAACGAGTTGTCGAGCGCGTTGCGCCGCCGGTTCAACACGGTGGTGCTGCCGGTCCCGGCCTCGGCCGAGGAGGAGGTGGAGATCGTCTCCCGCCGGGTCGCCCAGCTCGGCCGGTCGCTCGAACTGCCCGAGACCCCGGCGGGCCTGGAGGAGATCCGCCGCGTCGTCACGGTCTTCCGCGAGCTGCGCTCGGGGGTGACCTCCGACGGCCGCACCAAGGTCAAGTCGCCCAGCGGCACCCTGTCGACCGCCGAGGCGATCTCGGTCCTGACCAGCGGGATCGCCCTCGCGGCCCACTTCGGCGACGGGGTGCTGCGGCCCTCCGACGTCGCGGCCGGGATCGTCGGGGCGGTCGTGCAGGACCCGGTGTCCGACCGGGTGGTCTGGCAGGAATACCTGGAGACGGTCGTCCGGGAACGCGAGGAGTGGCGCGACTTCTACCGCGCCTGCCGGGACGCCGGC
Source organism: Herbidospora sakaeratensis (assembly GCF_001570525.1). Taxonomy (GTDB): domain Bacteria; phylum Actinomycetota; class Actinomycetes; order Streptosporangiales; family Streptosporangiaceae; genus Herbidospora; species Herbidospora sakaeratensis. The sequence goes on along the minus strand of NZ_BBXC01000008.1, from coordinate 255,162 downwards.
TGAGCGATGACCATCACCCTGCTGGGCGTCCGCCACCACGGCCCTGGTTCCGCACGCGCCGTGGTGGCCGAACTCGCCCGACTGAAACCCGACCTCGTGCTGATCGAGGGCCCGCCCGAGGCCGACGGCCTGGTCGCCCTGGCGGCCGACCCCGGCATGGAACCGCCGGTGGCGCTGCTGGCCCACGTGCCGGGCGACCCGGCCAAGGCGGCCTTCTGGCCCTTCGCGACCTTCTCCCCGGAATGGCAGGCCCTCCGCTACGCGGCGGAGGTCGGCATCCCGGCGCGTTTCTGCGACCTTCCGGCAGCCCACTCGCTCGCGGAGAAGGACGCCGCCCCCGACGACGCTCCGGATGACGACGCCCCGGCGGGCAAGGCTCCGGATGACCGGGCCGCACCCGATCCGGCCGCCGATCTCACCCAGGCCCAGGCCGTCCGGGTCGACCCGATCGCCTCGCTGGCCGCCGCCGCCGGTTACGACGACCCCGAGCGCTGGTGGGAGGACGCCGTCGAGCACCGCGGCGACACCCCCTTCGAGGTCATCGCCGAGGCCATGGCCGCCGTCCGCGAGGGTTACACCCCCGACGAGCGGGAGGCCCGGCGGGAGGCGTACATGCGCCGGACCGTCCGGGTCGCGATGAAGGAGGGCTTCGAGAACATCGCGGTCGTGTGCGGCGCGTGGCACGTCCCGGCGCTGACCACGATCGGCCCGGCCGCCGCCGACGATCGGATCCTCAAGGGCCTGCCGAAGGTCAAGGCCGAGATGACCTGGGTGCCGTGGACCCACGGCCGGCTCGCCCACTGGAGCGGGTACGGCGCGGGCGTCACCTCGCCGGGCTGGTACGCCCACCTGTTCGCCGCCCCCGACCGCCCGGTCGAGCGATGGCTGGCGGCCGCCGCCGGAGTGCTGCGCGATGAGGGGATTCCGGTCTCCTCGGCCCACGTCATCGAGTCGGTCCGGCTGGCCCAGAGCCTGGCGGTCGTCCGCGACCGGCCGCTGGCCGGGCTCGCCGAGGTCACCGAGGCCGCCAGGGCCGTGTTGTGCGAGGGCGACGAACTGCCCGTCGAGCTGATCCAGCGGCGCATGGTGGTGGGGGAGCGGCTCGGCCACGTGCCCGACTCGACGCCGATGGTCCCGCTGCAGCGCCATCTGCGTGAGGAGCAGCGGAGGCTCCGGCTCAAGCCCGAGGCGCTCGACCGGGAACTCGAACTCGACCTGCGCAAGCCGCTCGACCTCGACCGCAGCCGCCTGCTGCACCGGCTCCGGCTGCTCAACGTCCCGTGGGGCGAGCCCCGCCACACCCGGGGCAAGGGCACCTTCAAGGAGGCGTGGGCGCTCCAGTGGCGGCCCGAGTTCGACATCTCCCTGATCGAGGCCGCGCCGCTCGGGGTGACCGTGCCGGCCGCCGCGACCGCGAAGATCGCCGAAGTGGCCGGCCGCGAGGGCGCGGCGCTGGCCGACCTGACCGGGCTGGTCGAGCGGGCGCTGCTCGCCGACCTGCCGGGGTCGCTGCCGGCCGTGCTGGCCGCGATCGGCGACCGGGCCGCCGTCGACACCGACATCCGCCACCTCATGGCCGCGCTGCCCGCGCTGGTGCGGGCCCAGCGTTACGGCGACGTCCGGGGCACCCCGGCCGAGGGGCTGGCCGTGATCGCCACGTCGCTGCTGGCCCGGATCTGCGCCGGGTTGTCGGCCGCCGTGTCGGGGCTCGACGACGAGAACGCGCGCGGCATGGTCGTCCACATCGACGCCGTGACCGGCGCGTCGGCGCTGCTCGACGAGGGCCGCGAACGCTGGCTGGGCGCGCTGCGCGCCCTGGCCGACCGGACCGGCCTGCCCGGGATCATCGAGGGCCGGATCGTCCGGATCCTGTTCGACGGCGACCGGCTCGGCGACGCCGACGCGCGCATGTCGCGGGCCGTCTCGCTGGCCCATCCGCCCGCGAGGGCGGCGGCCTGGATCGAGGGGTTCCTGTCGGGCGGCGGGCTGCTGCTGGTGCACGACCCCCGCCTGCTGGCCATGGTCGACGACTGGCTCGTGGGCCTGCGCGGCGACGCGTTCGTGGAGGTCCTGCCGCTGCTGCGGCGCACCTTCGGCTCGTTCGCGCCGCCCGAGCGGCGCTCGATCGCGAGCCGCGTCCGCTCGGGCGCGGCCACCGAGAAGGACATCGTGTACGACGACGAGCGCGCCGCCCCGGCCGTGCGCACCGTCATGGGCATCCTGGGGAGCGGCTGATGGACGTGCACGACGACGAGCGGGCCCGCCGCTGGCGGCTGGTCCTGGGCGGCGAGGCCGAGAACGCGCCCGGCGGCGGCCTCGGCGGCCTGGCAGGCGACGACGCCGGCATGGACGCCGCCCTGGCCGCCCTCTACGACCTCGACGGCGACGGCGAACGCGCGCCCCGCTCGGCCGGGCTGGGCGGTTCCGCGCCCCGGGTGTCCCGGTGGCTGGGCGACATCCGCACCTACTTCCCGTCGACGGTCGTCCAGGTCATGCAGAAGGACGCGATCGACCGCCTCGACCTGAGCCGCCTGCTGCTGGAGCCCGAGATGCTCGAGGCGGTGGAGCCCGACGTCCACCTGGTCGGCACCCTGCTGTCGCTGAACCGGGTGATGCCCGAGAAGGCCCGCGAGTCGGCCCGGGTGGTGGTCCGCAAGGTCGTCCACGAGCTCGAGAGGAAGCTCCAGCACCGCACCCGCGCGGCGGTGACCGGCGCGCTCAACCGGGCCGCCCGCACCAACCGGCCGCGACGACCGGCCGACATCGACTGGGACCGGACCATCCGGGCGAACCTCAAGAACTACCTGCCCGACCGCAACACGGTCGTGCCGTCGCGCCTGGTCGGCTACGCCCGCAAGCAGCAGTCGGTGCAGCGCGAGGTGGTGTTGTGCATCGACCAGAGCGGTTCGATGGCCGCCTCGGTGGTCTATTCGAGCGTGTTCGGGGCGGTATTGGCCTCGATGCGGTCGCTGAAGACGTCGCTGGTCGTCTTCGACACCGCCGTCGTCGACCTCACCGACCAGCTCCACGACCCGGTCGAGCTGCTGTTCGGCACCCAGCTCGGCGGCGGCACCGACATCAACCGCGCCATCGCCTACTCGCAGGGCCTCATCACCCGCCCGGCCAACTCGATCTTCATCCTGATCAGCGACCTCTACGAGGGCGGGGTCAGGGCCGAGATGCTCAAACGCGTGGCGGCGATGACGGCGGCCGGCGTCCAGGTGATCGTCCTGCTGGCCCTGTCCGACGAGGGCGCGCCCTTCTACGACCACGAGAACGCGGCCGCCCTCGCGGCGATGGGCGTGCCGGCCTTCGCCTGCACCCCCGACGCCTTCCCCGACCTCATGGCCGCCGCGATCGAACGCCGCGACATCACCGCCTGGGCCGAACGCAACCTGGGCGAAGGCAAACAGACCAGCTGATCCGTTACGGCTCCGCCCACCCCGGCCCCGACCGCCGCCCCCGGCGCCCGCCGCATCCGGCGGCGACCACCCGCTCCCGCCCCGCCCCGTGACGACGAAGACCGGCCCCGAGGACGTCGGACCAAGGTCCCACGCCTCCTCGGGCCAGGGCCCGATGCCCGCTACGCTCTCCTTCCGTAATGTCCGAAACATGGCTTCCCTGATGACATCAACCTCACCGCCGCCGGCGGTCTTCTCGACCCGCTACCGCGCTCTGAGCACCGGTATCACCGCGCTCATGGTCCTGGTCGCGTTCGAATACCTCGCGGTCGCCACAGCCATGCCCGAGATCGGCAAGGAACTGCAGGGGTTCGGCCTCTACAGCCTGGCCTTCAGCGGCGCCGTCGCCGCGACCCTCGTCGGCACCGTCGCCGGCGGCCGCTGGGGTGACCTCTCCGGCCCCGACAAGCCCCTCTGGACCGGCCTCGGCCTGTTCGTGACCGGCCTGGTCATCGCCGGGCTGGCCCCCACGATGGAGGTCTTCATCGCCGGGCGGCTGCTCCAGGGGCTGGGCGGCGGGTTGTTCAACGTGGCCATCTACGTCCTGGTCGCGCGGGTCTACCCGGGCGCGATGCACCCCAAGGTCTTCTCGCTGCTGGCCGCCGCCTGGGTGCTGCCGTCGGTGGTCGGCCCGGCCATCACCGGCACGGTCACCGAGACGTGGACCTGGCGGGCCGTCTTCCTCGGCGTCGCGGTGATCGCGCTCCCGGCGGCGGCGATCTTCTGGCGCGGCCTGGCCTCCCGGGAGCCGTACACGGAGCAGGAGGAACGGGCCGACACCGGCCCGTTCGCCGCGCGGCTCGCCTGGGGAGGCGGCGCGGCCGTGGGCGCGGCGGTGCTGCAGTACGGCTCCGGTGAGTCCAATTACGTGTTGATGGCGGTCGGCCTGGCCGTGCTGCTGGTCGCCCTGCCGATGCTGGTCCCGGGCGGGACCATGAAGGCTTCCCGCGGCCTGCCGACCGTGGTCGCGCTGCGCGGCCTGAGCATGGGCGCGTTCTTCGCCGCCGAGGTCCTCGTGCCGCTGATGCTGGTGCGGGAGCGCGGCCTGACGCTGACCCAGGCGGGCATCGTCCTCACCGGCGGCGCGCTGGCCTGGTCGGCCGGGTCGTGGTTGCAGGGCAGGTACCCCGGCGGGCGGGTGCTCCGGCTCTGGGGCGGCCACCTGCTGGTCGTGGCCGGGATCTCGGTGACCGCGCTGGCGTTCCTGCCCGCCGTGCCGATCTGGGTGGCGTTCCTGGGCTGGGTGGTCTGCGGGCTCGGCATCGGGATGATCTACCCGACGCTGTCGGTGCTGGTCCTGGAGTTGTCCAGGCCGGGCGAGGAGGGCAAGAACAGCGCCTCGCTGAGCGTCGGCGAGTCGGGCGTGACCGTGGTCGCGGTGGCCGTCACGGGCGCGATCCTCACCTCGACCGGGGCCTATGCCGTCTGCTTCGGTCTGCTCGTGGTGATGGCGCTGGCGGGGGCGCTGCTGTCCCGGCGTGTCACCATGGAGGTCTGAGAGCGAGAAGGAGGGGAGCCGTCCGTGCCGCGTGTCCGTGAGGTCGATGTGTTCCGGCTGGTCCTGCCCTACGGCAGGCGACCGGAGAGCATCCTGGTCAAGCTCACCGATCACGGCGGGATGGCCGGGTGGGGCGAGGTCGTCCACCCCGATCCCAAGGTCTGGTCCACGCTGGAGGAGACCCTCGCCCAGATCCTCATCGGGGTCGACTGGGAGACCCCCCACGACCTGCCCGAGCTGGGCTCCGCGGCCGACATGGCCTGCTGGGACCTGGCGACCCGGATGACGGGCGTGCCGCTGGCCCACGCGATCGGCGGCACCCGCACCTCGCTCATGGCCACCGTCCGGCTGCCCGCCGTACGGTCGCTGCAGTCGGCGGTCGACGGCGTCAACCGGTTCGTCGGAGCCGGCTACGGCCACGTCACCGTCGAGATCCACCCGGGCTGGGATGTCGAGCCGCTGCGCGCGATCCGGGCCGCCTACCCGGCGCTGGCGATCACGGTCGACGCGCGGCGGGCGTACACGGAGATCGGCCAGTTGGAGTCGCTGGCGGGATACGACCTGGCGGGCATCGAGCGTCCCTGCGACGACCTCGACCTGAGCGCCGAGCTGCAGTCGCGGCTGACCATCCCGGTCGTCGTCGAGGCCCGGTCGCTGGCCGAGCTCGACGAGGCCATCGCGGCGCGGGCCGGGCGGGCCCTCATGCTCCGGCCCTCGCTCTTCGGCTCGCTGGCCGCCGTGAAGACCGCCCACGACCGGGCCCGCCGGGCCGGCTGGGACATCACCTGCGCCGACGGCCGGGGGGCCGGCCTCGCCCGCGCGGCCACCGTCGCCGTGGCCGCCCTGCCGGGCTGCACCCTGCCGAGCGACGTGACCGAACCGCCCAGGAACGCCCAGATCGTCGACCCGCCGGTCGGCGCGTCGGGGGGAGTGGTGGCCATCCCGCTGACCCAGCCGGGGCTCGGCCACACGGTCGACGAGGAGCGGGTCAGGCGGATGGCCCGCGACAGCTTCGCCCTGCGCTAGCAGCCTTCGGCCAGTTTCGGGCCCTTCGGTGAACTGCTGGAGGCGCCGCCCCCGCCCGTGAGGGCGCGGGCGACGGTGTTCCTGATCAGGGTCCAGTCGGGCGACGCGGTGCTGATCATCGGCGGCACGAACTGGATGCTGGTCACCCCGGCCTTCTTGGTCTTCGCCGCGAGCGGCACCAGGTGTTCGAGCATCGGCGCGGGGATGTCGGTCTGCAGCAGCCCCTCGGTCGCGCCCGCGATCTCGGTGAAGCGGGTCAGTACCGTGGCGGGTTCGGCCTGGGCCAGCAGGGCCGCGAACACGCACTTCTGCCGCTTCATCCGCGCGTAGTCGTCGGAGAAGGTGCGCGAGCGGGCGAACCACAACGCCTGCTCGCCGGTCAGCCTGCGGGTGCCCGCCGGGATGAGGCCCTCGTTGCGGCGGCCGTAGACGACGTTGTCGGCGACGGTCAGCTCCAGGCCGCCGATCGCGTCGATGATCTTGGCGAAGCCGCCGATGTTGACCAGCGTGTACCAGTCGACGTGCAGCCCCAGGATCTCGCCGACGGTCTCCTTCAGGGTGGCCGGGCCCATGCCGGTGCGCCCGCCGAAGACCTCGGGGTGCTGGTCGGCGTACTCCCAGACCGAGAACAGCAGGTCCTCGCGCGCGCCGTCGGGGCCGCTCGGCAGCCGGAAGCCGAAGGGGAAGTGGTTGTACATCGGGCTGCCCTGCGGGAACCGCACCCCTTCGAGGTTGCGCGGCAGCCCGAACATGACCGTGTGGCCGGTGCGCACGTCGACGCTGGCCACGTTGATGCTGTCGGTCCGCACGCCGACCCGGTTGCCGGCCAGGTCACCGCCCAGCAGCAGGATGTTGACCCGGTCGCGGCCGCCGAACGGCTCGCCCGTCGGCATCTCGCCCGAGCTCTTGAACAGGCCGTCGAGCGTACGCTGCGAGACGGCCGCGTAGTGGGCGGTCAGCCCGAACGGCAGCGCCGACCCGACCGCCAGCACGCCGGTCAGCACCCCTGAGACCAACTGGCCCGGCATCGACAACCGCCCGGGCCGCAGGACGACGTAGGAGTGCACCACGAGCACGAACCACGCCACGCCGAGCGTGCCCGACATGACCGCCAGCAGCCCGAGACGGCCGATCAGCCGCCCGGCCAGATCGGCCCCCGCGAGCGCCGCCACCGTGATGACCACCGCGACGCCCGACAGATAGACCGCCAGCACCGACGCGCCGGTGCGCCGCCAGCCCGCCCGCAGATGGGCCACCCCCGGGAACAGCACCGACAACGCGACCCATCCGATCACCTGACCTGGTTTCCGCACGCCCATCCCCGAAGATGCTCGATTACGTGGTCACGGACCGTGTCGCCACGATTACATTGAACCGTCCGAGGGGGCCGAACGCCTTTACCTTCCAGACACCGGCGAGTTCGTAGCCGATTCACCCGGTTCGCGTACTCTGACCCCATGTCGGAGGACATCCTGGGCGCGGACTACGACGTCGTCGCCATCCCCCTGCCGCCCGACGACGAGGGCGAGGTCGTCGCGACGCTGGTCCGGCGGGTCGTGCCGGGAGCCCGCCGCGCGGTGCTCTACCTGCACGGCTTCACCGACTACTTCTTCCAGGCCCACCTGGCCGACCACTACGTGGCCCAGGGCGTCTCGTTCTTCGCGCTCGACCTGCGCAAGTACGGCCGGTCGCTGCTGCCCTACCAGACGCGCGGATTCGTGCGGAGCGTCACCGAGTACTTCCCCGAGATCGACGCCGCCGTCGCGATCATCCGGGCCGACCACGACGAACTGGTCGTCAACGGCCACTCCACCGGCGGGCTGGTCGCCGCGTTGTGGGCCGACCGGGTACGCGGCCGGGGGCTGGTCCAGGCGCTCCTGCTCAACAGCCCGTTCCTCGACCTCAACGTGCCGGTCCTGGTCAAGGGCGTCGCCGACGCGCTGAAGGGGGTGTTCGCGCGGCTGCCCGCCCGCGCGGTGCTGCCGGTGGGCGCCTCGACGGTCTACGGCGACAGCATCCACCTGTCGCGCGAGGGCGAATGGGACTACGACCTCGACTGGAAGCCGCTGGGCGGCTTCCCCGTGCACGCCGCCTGGCTGGCCGCGATCCGCCGCGCCCACCACCGGCTGCAGAGCGGCCTCAGGGTCGACGCGCCGGTGCTCGTGCTCTGCTCCGACCAGAGCCTGCGGGTCAAGGACTTCGCGCCGGAGGTCCGCAACACCGACACCGTTCTGGACGTCGAGCAGATCGCCCGGTACGCCACCCGCATCGGCCCCCGCGTCACGGTGGTCCGGGTGGCGGGCGGCGTCCACGACCTCGTGCTGTCGGCCGAACCGGTGCGCAAGCAGGTGTTCGACGAGATGGACCGCTGGCTGGCCTACGCCCTACCAGGGGAAGCCGAACAGGCCGTAATAGGCGGCGGTGACCAGCATCAGAGCGGTGCCGCCGAGCACGCCCGTCAGTGACACCTGCTGCGACGGGGTCACCTCCCACCCGTCGCGCAGCCCCACGAGCACCGCGCCGGTGGCGCCCACCACCTGGGCCAGTATCACCACCGCCAGCACCCGCACCACCAGCCAGCCCGCCTGCACGGCGGGCCAGGCGCCGGCCTGGTTCACCGAGAACAACACGATCAGCATGATGAACGCCAGCACCGAGGCCAGCAGCGCCAGGCTGGTCCAGATCATCCGCCACAGCCGCCGCCGGATCGGCGGCCACACGTGGGTGTTGGTCTGGTGCCGCAGGTCACGGCCGCGCAGCCGGACGAACATCTCGGTCACCGGCGCCGCGACGTAGCCGAAGGCGGCCAGGGTCAGGGTGAGGCCGAGGAAGGTGCTGGCGCCGTACCAGGGGGCGGCGGGCACGTCGGTGGCCTCGAAGCGCTGGACCGGCTTCGCGCCGGCGATCTTGACCGGCGACTGGGACGGCAGGCCGGTGATCCAGTTGGCCAAAGTCGGCAGGTAGCCGGGCACGAACGGCCCGCCGTGCCGCCGCATCGCGTGGTCGGCCCCGGCGAGGAAGCGGATCGTGTAGTTGTCGACCGGCTTGGCGTCGATCAGGGTCTGGGTGCTCTCCACGAACGGGATCGACGGGTCGCCGGTGCCGTAGAGGGCCAGGGTGGGCTGCCGCATGCCGTGGAGGGCGGGCGCGCTGTCGTACCGGAGGAAGTCGAAACCCACCCCGCCCATGGCCCGGGTCAGCAGGTCGCGCACCCCGGTCGGCGCGTGCAGCCGCAGGAGCTGCTCGTTGAGCGCCCAGGCGACCTGCCGCATCGGCGACACGTTGGGGGAGGAGACCAGCACCGTGTAGGCGATGTCGGGATGCCGGGACGCCGCGATCGGCACCACCCAGCCGCCCTCGCTGACCCCCCACAGGCCGGTCCGCGCCGAGTCGGTGGACGGCCGCTGGCGCAGCAGCTCGATCATGGTCACCGCGTCGTCGGCCAGCAGGCCGAAGTCACGGCTGCGGAAGGAGTAGCCGTGGGTGCGCTTGTCGTAGGCGAGGGTCACGATGCCGTGCTGGGCCAGCCACTCGGCCTGGGAGGTGAACTCGCCCCGGTCGCCGGAGCCCGAGCCCTGCACGAACACCATCGCCGGGAACGGGCCGGGGCCCTGCGGGGTGCGGATCGTGGTGACCAGGTTGTCGCCCCGGACCGGCACGGTGATCGTCTCGGTGGTCACCGGATAGACCGTCGGCGGAGGACGCGTCTCGGCCGACGGCTGCGCCGGCAGGTCGCGGAAGGCGGCCGGGGGCTCCAGGGGCGGCGGATCGAACGCGGGCGGCGGCAGCAGGTAGCCGATCACTCCGAGCAGCGCCACGAGGACGCCGGCGAAGATCGTCAGCGTGCCCCGCCCAACGGTCATCAGGCCGCTCCCCGATGGATGGTCCATATTCCGAGTCGTGCCTTCCTCCTTACGATGCCCCCTGGTCGCCAGGTTAAGTCATTACGTGATCCCGTTGTCTCAGGGGAGGCCCAATTTGTCGGTGAGACCTGTTAGCTTCGTGCGCCATGCGGCTGCTGCACACGTCCGACTGGCACCTGGGCCGGTCCTTCCACCGCGAGAGCCTGCTCCCGGCCCAGGCGGCGTTCGCCGACCACCTGGTCGAGACCGCCAGGTCCGAGCGGGTCGACGTCGTGCTGGTGGCCGGTGACGTCTACGACCGGGCGCTTCCGCCGGTCGACGCGGTCGCCCTGTTCGACGAGACGCTGCGCCGCTTACGCGGTCTCGGCGTGCACACGGTGATCATCAGCGGCAACCACGACTCGCCCGTCCGGCTCGGCTTCGGCGCCGGCCTGATGGACCGCATCCACCTGCGCACCGACCCCCACCGCGCATGGTCCCCAATCGTCGTGAACGACGTCGCCTTCTACGGGATTCCCTACCTGGAGCCCGAGCTCGTCCGCACTCCGTGGAACCTCCCCGAGCGCACCCACACGGCCGCCATGACCCACGTCATGGATCGGGTACGTCTCGACGACGCCGCCCCCGCCAAGGTGGTGCTGGCCCACGCCTTCGTCACCGGGGGAGCGGCCAGCGACAGCGAGCGCGACATCACCGTCGGCGGGGTGGCCCACGTGCCCGTGCGGGTCTTCGACGGGGCCGCCTACACGGCCCTCGGCCACCTCCACGGCCGCCAGACCATGAGCGAGACGGTCCGCTACTCCGGCTCCCCGATCGCCTACTCCTTCTCCGAGACCGACCACGTGAAGGGGTCGTGGCTGGTCGAGCTCGGCGGCCCGATCGACTTCGTGCCCGCGCCGGTGCCGCGCCGGCTCGCCCGGCTCCGGGGCCGGATCGACGACCTGCTGGCGCTCCCGCCGTCCGGCGACTGGATCCAGGCGACCCTCACCGACCCGGTCCGGCCGAAGGCCGCGATGGAGCGGCTGCGGGCCCGCTTCCCCCACACCGTCGACCTCCAGTTCGCCCCCGACGACGCGCCCGAGGCCGCGCCCGCGCGCCCCCGGCTGGCCGGGCGGCCCGAGATCGACGTGGCGCTCGACTTCGTCCGCGAGGTCCGCGGCGAGGCGGCCGACCCCGACGAGCGACGTGTCCTCGAAGAAGCCGCGATGGCCTGCCGCATCAAGGAGACGATGGCCTGATGCGCCTCCACCGGCTGACGATCTCGGCCTTCGGGTCCTTCCCCGGCGCCGAGGAGGTCGACTTCGACCGGCTCGGCGAGGCCGGGCTCTTCCTGATCCACGGCCCCACCGGGGCGGGCAAGACCACCATCCTCGACGCCGTCTGCTGCGCCCTGTTCGGGGTCGTCCCCGGCCAGCGCAACGACGCCCGGTCGCTGCGCTGCGACCACGCGCCCCCGGGCCGGGGGCCGCAGGTCGTGCTGGAGACCACGATCCGGGGCCGCACCCTGCGCGTCACCCGCTCGCCCGCGTGGGCCCGCCCCAAGCTCCGGGGGCAGGGCACCACCCAGGAGCAGGCCAAGGTGATCGTCCAGGAGCTCCGCGACGGCGACTGGGCCCCGGTGACCACCCGGATCGACGAGGCGGGCGACTTCATCGGCGGCCTGCTCGGCATGAACGCCGAGCAGTTCGGCCAGGTCGTCATGTTGCCGCAGGGCGAGTTCGCCAGGTTCCTGCGCTCCTCCGGCGACGACCGCCGCAAGCTGCTGGAGCGCCTGTTCACCGTGCGGGTGTTCACCGACATGGAGAAGTGGCTCGCCGACCACCGCCGGGAGACCGGCCGGGTCGCCGAGCGGCTCGCCGAGGAGGTCCGCGCCCGCGCCGACCGCATGCGCGGCGCGGCCGGCCCCGAACTGGCCGCGCTCGCCGGCGAAGCCGACGACCCGCTCGACTGGTCGTCGGCCCTGCTCGCCGCCGCCTCGGCCGCCGTCACCTCGGCCGAGGCGGCGGTCTCCGACGAGGCCCTCCGCCAGGCCCGCGACCGCCTGGCCGAAGCCCGCGACCTGGCCGACCGCCGGCGCCGCCACACGGCGGCCCGCATCCGCCACGACGAGCTGGAGGCCCGCGCCGACGAACGCGCCGACCTGGAGACGATCCTGGCCGAGGCCGCGGCGGCGGCCCGCGTCGTCCCGCTGCTCGACCAGCTGACGGCCCGCGAGCAGACGGCGTCGGCCGCGTCGGCGGCCTTCGACGCGGGCGCCTCGGGCCTCGCCGAGACCGACCACCGCAAAGCCGAACGCACCCGCCGCGACGAACTGGTCCGGCTGGAAGAGGCCCTCGGCGACGAGGCCCGCCTCCACGGCGTGATCCGCGAGCAGGAACACCTCAACGACGAGATCGCGACCCTGGAGAAGGGCCTGCGCGAGACGGCCGACCGCCTGGAGGCCGCCACCGCCGAGCTCTCCGAGGCCGAAGAGCGCCGCGCCGCCGCCACGGTCGCCGAAGCCGCCCTGCCCGGCGCCGAGGCCGCCCGCGAACGCGCGGCCGACCTGCTCGAAGCCGTCCGCCGCCGCGACACGATCACCGCCGACCTCGCCGAGGCCGCGGCCGCCCGCGTGGCGGCCGGCCACCCGGGCCTGGCCGAGCCGGAGCTCGCCACCCTCGAACGCGACCGCCGCGACGAACTCGCCCGCCTCGACGCCCTCGACGGCGAGGAGTCACGCCTGACCGCGCTCCGGGCCGACCGCGAGGCCGCCGAAACCGAAGCCGCCCGCCTGGCGGGCGTCGAGACCGAACTCGCCGACCGCCTGACCACCCTGCCCGGCCTCCTGGCCGAGGCCGCCGCCCGCCTGGCCACCTCGCGCGAACAGGCCGCCGCCCTGCCCTCGGCCCGATCACGCCTGGTCGCGGCCGAGGAGCGGCTCGAAGCGGTGATCCGCCGCGACGAACTCGCCGCCGACCTGGCCGCCGCCGAAGACGCCCGCCGCGTCGCCGTCGACGCCGCCCAGTCGGCCGTCGACCGCCTCCACGAGATCCGCCAGGCCAGAATCGACGGCATGGCCGCCGAGCTGGCCGCCCGCCTGGCCGAGGGCGACCCGTGCGCCGTCTGCGGCTCCCCCGACCACCCCGCTCCGGCCGAGCCGTCGTCCGAGATGGCCACCGCCGACGACGAGGAGGCCGCCCAGGCGGAGGCCGACGCGGCCCAGTCGGCCAGAGAGGCGGCCGAGTCGACGGTCGCCACCCTCGAGGGCCGGCACGAACGCGCCGCCGACACCGCCGACGGCCTGTCCCAGGCCGAAGCCGAACAGGCCCGCGAGGAGGCCCGAACCGACCTGGCGGTTGTGGAGGCCGCCGCCGCCCGCGAACCCGCCCACCGCGACGAGGTCACCCGCCTGGAGACGGCCCTCGGCGACGTCCGCGAAGCGGAGGCCGAAACCGCCTTGGTCTTGCGGGAACTCCAGACGAGGCAGCAGACCTCCCGTGCGGAGGAGGAACGCATCGAGGTCCGCCTGTCCGCCGCGCTCGATCCGGGCGAGACGGTCTCCTCCCGCCGCACCCGCCTGACGACAGAGGCGGCGGCGATCGGCGCGGCCTTGGCAGCGGAGGCGAGGGCGACCGCCCTGACGGGCCTCCTCACGGATGCGCGCCACCAGGTCGCGGCCATGACCAGGGGCACCGATCTGGAGTTCCCCAATCGTGGTGGTGGTGGGGGCTCGAGCTTCACGGGCTTGCATCAGGCTGGTGAAGCTGGCGATGCCGATGGTGGCGGCTCGGCCCTCGCAGCTGCGGATCGGTTCGGCAGGGGTGCGAGCGAGGTCCTCTCCCTGGGCGTGGACGCGAAGCGGCTGCCGCCCGAACCGGCGGTCTGGCCCGATGTTCCGGCCGCGCACGCCCTGCTCGCCCAGGCGCGGCAGGCGGTCGAGGAGCTCACCGTCGTTCTCGACGGCCGTCTCGCCGCCCGGCATGCCGTCGAGCACCTGACCCGCGAGGTCGGCGGCCTGAGGGTCAAGGAGAGCGCCGACACCACGCTGCTCATGGAGACCCGGGCCGCCCGGGGCCGGTTCGCCCATGAGGAGTCCGACCTCAAGGCCCGGCTCGACCGGCTGCGGGGCGATGACGCCTCCATCTACGAGCGGGTCGAACGCCTCCGCGCCGAAACCGAGGCCTACCGCCGCGCCGCCGAGGTCTCCGAAGCGCTCCACGAGGCCGGGCGGGAGCTCGCCGCCGCCAGGAACGCCGCGCTGGCCGCCGCCGTCGACGCGGGCTTCACCGGGCTCGACGACCTGGCCGCCGCGCGCCGCACCCCGGCCGAGATCGACGAGATGGGCGGCCGCCTGCGCGACCTGGGCGACGAACTGGCCGCCGTGGTGCGCACCCTCGCCGACCCCGAACTGCAGGCCGCCGCCGCCCAGCCCGCGCCCGACCTCCCCGGCCTGCAACAGGCCCACGACGAGGCCGACGCGGCCCGGTCGGTCCAGGTGTCCGCGCGCGACGGCGCCGTCGCCCGGCTCACCCAGCTCAGGGCGCTGGCGGCCGAACTCGCCGAAGCGCAGGCCCGCCGCGCCCCCGCCGAGCGCCGCCACCGGCTGGCCCGCCGGATGGCCGAACTCGCCAACGGCACCTCGCCCGACAATCAGTGGGACATGCCGTTGTCGTCCTACGTCCTCGGCGAACGCCTGCGCCAGGTCGCCGACGCCGCCAACGAGCGCCTCACCCACATGTCCGACGGCCGCTACCTGCTGCAGTACGACGTGAAGAAGACGGCGGGACACCGCGGCCGCTCGGGCGGCGGCCTGGGGCTGCGCGTCCTCGACGCCTGGACCGGCGTCGACCGCGACCCGGCCACCCTCTCGGGCGGCGAGAGCTTCATCACGTCACTGGCGCTGGCTCTGGGCCTGGCCGACGTGGTCGCGGCCGAGGCGGGCGGCGCGGAGATCGGCACCCTCTTCGTCGACGAGGGCTTCGGCACCCTCGACGAGGAGACCCTCGACGACGTCCTCGACATCCTCGACTCCCTGCGCGAGGGAGGGCGCGCGGTCGGCGTGGTCAGCCACGTCGCCGAACTCCGGGTCCGGATCCCGGCCCAGTTGCGCGTCCACAAGGGAAGAGCGGGCTCGACCCTGCGCTGAGGCCCGCGGGCCGGTCAGGAGAGGAGTTTGTGCGCCGCGTGTTCGATCTCCTGCTCGCTCAGCAGCACCTGCTCCGAGGCCGCGCCCAGCGGCACGAAGCTGTCCTGTGACGTCACCCGGGCGATGCGGCCGGTGAAGCCGTTGTCGATCAGCGCCGTCACGATCGCCTCCGAGACGCCGCCCGTGCGGCGGGTCTCGTCGGCGATCAGCACGTTGCCGGTCAGTTCCGCCGAGCGCATCAGGTCGTCGATCGGCAGCGGAGACAACCAGCGCAGGTCGAGGACGCGGCAGCTCTTGTCCTCCTGGGTCAGCCGGACCGCCGCGCGCAGGCTCATCCGGAGGCCGTTGCCGAAGGTCACGATCGTCAGGTCGCGGCCGTCGCCGTAGGAGCGGGCGCGGCCCACCGGGACATGGGTCTCCGTCCACCGCGACGGCGGGGCGTAGGGGGCCAGCCAGCCGTTGTCGCCCTCGTCGAACAGGTCACGCGTGTGGTAGAGCGCGATCGGTTCGAGGAAGACGCAGACCGTGCCCTGGGCACGGGCGGTGGCCAGGCAGGTGCGGAGCATCGCGGCGGCGTCGTCGGGGCGGGCGGGGGCGGCGATCACCAGGCCGGGGATGTCGCGGAGGGCGGCGACGGAGTTGTCGTTGTGGAAGTGCCCGCCGAAGCCCTTCTGGTAGGACAGGCCCGGCACGCGGACGACCAGCGGGTTCCGGTACGCGCCCTGGGAGAAGAAGCTCAGCGACGACGCCTCGCCGCGGATCTGGTCGAGGGCGTTGTGCAGGTAGGCCAGGTACTGGATCTCGGGGACCGGGGTCAGGCCGGAGACGCCCGAACCCAGGGCCAGGCCGAGGATCGCCTGTTCGTCGAGGAGGGTGTCGAAGACGCGCTCGGTGCCGAACTGGCGGACCAGGCCGCGGGTGACGCCGTAGACGCCGCCCTTGCGGGCGACGTCCTCGCCGAAGACGATCAGGCCGGGGTCGTCGAGCATCTGGTCGGCGAGGGTGCGGTTGATCGCCTGGGCCAGGGTGAGGCGGCCCTCGTCTTCGGGGAGGGTGCGGAACAGCTCCTCGCGGCCCTTCGGGGGGCGGGCCGACTCCACCGCGACACGCTGCGGGTCGCGCGGGGAGATGGGGGCCATGATCTCGCGGGCGCTGGTCAGCTTCGGCCGGCGGCCGGCCTCGGCCGCGAGCTTGAGCACGTGGTCGCGCTCGGCCTCGTACCGGGAGAGGAGGCCGTCGGGGGTCTCCAGGCCCGCCTCGACCAGGAGCCGGGCGGTCGCCACGAGCGGGTCGTGCGCCAGGTCGGCGGCGATCTCGCGGCGGGTGCGGTAGCCGATCTCGACGTCGGAGCCCGCGTGGCCCATCAGGCGGACCGTCTTCAGGTGGAGGTAGGCGGGGGACCGGGTCTCGCGGACGTGGGCGGCGGCCTTGCGCGCGGCCGCGTAGGTCTCGGCGACGTCGGAGCCGTCGGCGGTGAAGTACTCGATCAGCGACTGCCGCGACGCCTCGACCCAGCCGGGAGGGGTGCGCACGCTGATGCCGATGCCGTTGTCCTCGCAGACGAACAGGACCGGCAGCGACAGGCCCCGGTAGGCGCCGTAGGCGGCCGTGTTGAAGCCCGACAGGGCGCTCGCGTGGTTGACCGACGCGTCGCCGAAGCTGCAGACCGCGATGGCGTCGGCCTCCCACGGGCCGGACGCGCCGAGCTGGCGGCCCCGTTCGATGGCGAACGCCACGCCGACCGCGCGCGGCAGGTGGCTGGCGATCGTGGACGTCTGCGGGATCACCGCCAGGGACGGATGCCCGAAGACCTTGTGCCGCCCGCCCGCGATCGGCTCCTCGACCGAGGCGGCCAGGCCGAGCAGGATGTCGCGCAGCCCTTCGTTGGCGACCCGGCCCGCCTGCGACGACCGGGCCAGGTAGAAGGCCCCCGACCGGTAGTGGAGCAGCGCCGGGTCGGTCGCCCGCACGGCCAGGGCGACGGCCGCGTCGCCCTCGTGGCCGGCCGAGCCGATCGTGTAGTAGCCCAGGTCGTTCTCGCGCATCCAGCGCGCGGCCACATCGCAGAGGCGGCTGGCCAGCTGGGCGTCGTACACCTTTCTGGCCTGTCTGCCGGTCAGTGGTGAACCGGGACGGACTGGACGCTCCGGGTCTCCCTTCTCAGCCGGGGGGCGAAGCGCCCCGACGACCTCGGCGAAATGCGTCTCAACAGTGTCCCGCGCCACATGCCCGATTATGTCGTCACCTCGTGCGTGCCGTCCTGCCCCT
Organism: Herbidospora sakaeratensis; assembly: GCF_001570525.1. GTDB lineage: Bacteria > Actinomycetota > Actinomycetes > Streptosporangiales > Streptosporangiaceae > Herbidospora > Herbidospora sakaeratensis. The sequence goes on along the minus strand of NZ_BBXC01000008.1, from coordinate 237,921 downwards.
TGCGCAGTCCGGCCGGATTTGACAAGTTTTCATCACAACATGTCAGGAGATCAAACCATTCCGCCGCAAAAGCCGTCTACTAGAAAGGCAAAAGCGCGGCACCCTCACGTCGCGTTCGACACACCCGGGGAAGGAAAGAACCCGCATGTTGAAACGCATCAGCGCCGTGATTCTCGCGGCTGCCGTGGCGTCGGTGGGATTAGTCACCGGCACCGCGGCGAACGCCTCCACGGCGGAGAAGCCGACCGTGTCCGACATCACGATCAACCCCAGTCCCGTGGTCGTGACCAGCCGTGACAAGGTCACCGCGACGTTCTCCTTCATCGCGGGGAACATCGCCACGGACGTGTCGGCGACGATCACGCCCAAGGGCGGCGCCGCGGTGCCGCTCAAGCTCGAGAAGGCCGACGTCCCGACCATCACCACCAGCAAGAAGTACGTCGGGACCTACCAGTTCGGCCGTGGCGACGCCGCCGGCGACTGGACGCTCGCGATCAAGGCGAGCAACCCCTCCGGCGCCACCGAAGCCTCCAAGGGCTTCCACGTCGTCCAGGTCTGGTCGACCGACATCGTCAGGTTCGGCGCCGGCCCCGAGCCGGCCAAGTTCGGCTCCGCGCTGACCGTGTCGGGCCGGCTGCTCATCTTCGGTTCGAAGGGCCCCGACGGCCTCAAGGACCAGCGGGTCAAGATCCTGTTCAAGGAGAAGGGCTCCTGGCGCTGGAGGACCGTCGCCTGGGACCGCACCAACTGGCGCGGTGACTTCGCGGTCCGCGTCAAGGCCCTGAAGTCGGGCTGGTGGAAGGCCGAGTACGACGGCGTCAAGGGCTTCACCCACGGTTCGAGCAGCGACAGTGACCAGGTCACCGTCTTCCGCCCGAGGCCGCCGAAGCCCGACGCCGCCAGCCGGCTGGTCGACTTCAACGCCTCCCCCGAACCGGTGAAGAAGGGCAAGAAGCTCTCCCTCGTCGGCGAGCTGCAGACCTGGGACCACGGTCGCTGGGACGGCTACGAGGGCAAGGTCAGCGTCTGGTTCAAGGCGAAGCACGGCAAGTGGACCTACGTCAAGACCGCCTGGACCGACGGCTCCGGCGAGTTCTCGACCACGGCCACGGCCAAGAAGTCGGGTGACTGGCGCGTCGTCTTCGCGGGCGACAAGGACACCAAGCCCAGCACCGGCAAGTCCGACTGGGTGCTCGTCAAGTAACACCAGCAGGTGAGAATGCCCGGGACACCCCACGCGTCCCGGGCATTCTCTATTCGGTACGCCGGAACCGCGCGATCGCGAGCTGGAGCAGCACGAACCCGATCACCGCCACGACGACCAGCTCGAACCAGACCGGCAGCCGCCAGCCGAACCACATGATGCCGGGGTTCAGCAGGGCCATGACCTGGGGTTCCACGGTCAGGTGGGCGAAGACGGCCTCGCGCATCGGGTCGACCGCGTAGGTCAGCGGGTTGATCACCGTCAGGACGTGCAGCCAGGCCGGCAGGTTGGCCAGGGGGTACATCGCGCCCGACAGGAAGATCATCGGCATGATCGCCATCTGCATGATGCCGAAGAACGTCTGCATGTTCTTCATCCCGGCGGCCAGCAGCGTGCCGAACGCGGTGATCGTGAACGCCGCCAGCAGCATCTCGGCCAGCAGGGTGAGGATCAGGACGGGGTCGTACGGCACCCCGACCAGCCCGGCCATGGCCAGGATGATCACGCCCTGCGCGGTGGCCACGAGCGCCCCGCCCAGGCACTTGCCGAGCACGATCGCGCCCCGGCTGACCGGTGCGACCAGCATCTCGCGCAGGAACCCGAACTCGCGGTCCCACACGATCGACGCGGCCGAGAACATGGCCGTCGTGATCACCGTCATGGCGAGCACGCCGGGGTAGATGAACGTGCGGTAGTCCAGGCCCGGGATGGCGGTCCGGACGATCGAGCCCAGACCCGTGCCGAGGACGAAGAGGAACAGGATCGGCTGGGCCAGCGACGACACCAGCCGCGTGTGGTCGTTGACGAACCGCAGCATCTCCCGGCGCAGCACGACCTTCACGGCGCGCACGTCGTGGGCCAGGCCGCCCGTGGGCAGCCGTACCGCGGCGATCTCGGTCGCCGTCATCGGCGCAACCTCGCTCTCATCATCTGGTTCATCCCGCCCGACTCCTCGGCGTCGCGGATCGTCGAGCCGGTGTAGTTCATGAACACGTCGTCGAGCGTGGGCCGGTGCACGCTGACCCCGGTGATCGGCAGCCCGAGTTCGGCGAACAGTCTCGGCACGAACTCCTCTCCTGAGGCCACCGCGAAGGTCACCGCGCCGTCGTGGACGCCGGCGTCGAGGTCGAACCGTTCCTTCAGGGCCGCGATGGCGGCCTGGTCGTCGGTGGTGTGGATCTGCACCCGGTCCTTGCCGACGCTGGCCTTCAGCGCCTCGGGGGAGTCGATGACGACGATCTCACCGTGGTCGATGATCGCGATGCGGTCGCAGTACTCGGCCTCGTCCATGTAGTGGGTGGTCATGAAGATCGTGATGTCCTCGGTCCGGCGCAGCTCGTTGATGTAGCCCCAGATGGCCGAGCGGGTCTGCGGGTCGAGCCCGACCGTGGGCTCGTCGAGGAACAACACGCGGGGGGAGTGCAGCAGCCCGCGGGCGATCTCCAGGCGGCGCTTCATGCCGCCGGAGAAGGTCTGCACCTTGTTGTCGCGGCGGTCCCACAGGGCCACCATCTCCATGACCTGCTTGAGCCGGTCGTGCACGACCGCCTTGGGCACGCCGTAGAGCTCGGCGTGGAAGCGGAGGTTCTGCTCGGCGGTGAGGTAGGAGTCGAGCGTGGGGTCCTGGAAGACCAGGCCGATGTTGCGGCGGACCTCGTCGCGCTCCCTGACGACGTCGTGCCCGGCCACCCGGGCCGATCCGCCGGTGGGGTTGATCAGGGTGCAGAGCATGCTGATCGTGGTCGACTTGCCGGCGCCGTTGGGGCCGAGGAAGCCGAACACCTCGCCGTGCGCGACCTCGAAACTGATGCCCTTGACCGCGTCGACCTTGCCGTAGGACTTCTCCAGCCCGGTGACCTCGACGGCGTTCATCGATCTCCGTCCTCGTCGTCGTCACCGGCCAGGATGCGGAACATCTCGCGGCGGGTGCTCGTGAGCAGCTTCTTCGTCTGGGCCACCTGCTCGTCGGTGGCGACGTGGGTGAGGTGGATGAACGCCTCGGCGAGCTGACCCCAGAGCAGCCGCATCTCGTGGCGGTCCTCGGTCATCCCCTGGGCCACCTCGGTCCAGGGTTCGGGTCCGGTACGGCTGCCGGCGGCCGCCCGGCCGTCGTCGGTCAGCCGGTAGACGCGGGCGCCGGCCGACTCCCCGGCCGTGACCAGGCCCTCGTCCTCCAGCTGCTGGAGGGAGGGATAGACCGAACCGGGGGAGGGCCGCCAGAGCCCGCCGCTGCGGCGGGCGATCTCCTCGATCATCTGGTGGCCGTTGCGGGGCTCCTCGGCGAGCAGCGCGAGCAGCGCCGCGCGGACGTTGCCGCGCCTGATCTGCAGGAGCGACGGTATGGGGGGAGCGGGCATGACTCAACCTCCGACTATCTAGATATTCTCAAAGATATATCTCGATAGTCGGAGGTGTCGACGCATTTACAACCAGTCGCGGCGTTTGAACACGACGTACAGCGTCAGGCAGACACACCCCATGAGCAGCACCGCGAACGGGTAGCCGAACGCCCAGTGCAGCTCGGGCATGTGGTCGAAGTTCATCCCGTAGATCGTGCCGACCAGGGTGGGGGCGAACAGGATGGCCGCCCACGCGGAGATCTTCTTGACCTCGTCGCCCTGGGCGATGCTGGCGCCGGTGAGCTTGGTCATCTCCTCGTTCTGGGCCTGGCTGACCAGGGTGGAGTTGACGATCAGGATGTCCTGGAGCATCTGCCGGAACCCGGCCACCCGCTCGGTCACGGTGATCGCGTGGTCGGCCACGTCGCGCAGGTAGCTCTGCAGCTCCTCGTCGACGCCGAACTTCGGGGCGTGCTGGATGAAGCCGTCGAGCATCTGGGTGAGCGGCAGGGTGGCCCGCTGGAACTCGATGACCTCGCGCGACAACTCGTAGATGCGCCGGGGGGCCGCCGGGTCGCCGCCGAAGACCTGCACCTCGATCTCGTCGATGTCGTTCTGCAGGCCGGCGACCACGGGGGCGTAGGCGTCGACGACGGCGTCGAGGATGGCGTACAAGACCGCCTGCGGGCCCTGGCGGAGCAGGTCGGGGTCGTTCTCCATGCGCTTGCGGACCAGCGACAGGTCGGGGGCCTCGCTGTGGCGGACGGTGATCACGAAGTCGGGGCCGAGGAAGATGTGCAGCTCGCCGAAGGCGACCTCCTCCTCGGCGTCGAGGTAGTTGGCCGCCCGCAGCACCATGAACAGGGTGTCGCCGTACCGGTCGGCCTTGGGCCGCTGGTGGGCCACGATGGCGTCCTCGATGGCGAGGTCGTGCAGCCCGAACTCCTCGGCGACCTTGAGCAGTTCGGTGTCCTCGGGGCGATAGAGGCCTATCCACGCCATCGACCCCGGGTTGGCGCGCAGTGAGGCGAACGCGCCCGCGAGGGACAGGGGTGAGTCGATCCGGTGCCCGTTCAGATAGATCGCGTTGTCGATGACGCTCTGTCTGACCAGCGCGTCTTCAGGCTTACGGGGGTCCATCGACGCCTCGGGGGAGGCGTCTCGTCTCATCCAGGTCCGCATTCGCAGCTTTGCCACAGAGTGACGTTATCCCTCCATACCCGGATCAATCCTCTGAGGCGCCGAAGCCCCTAGGCTTCCTCTCGGGAGGTGGCCCCCTGAAAGCCCTCTGGAACCAGCTCATCGACACCCATCCGGCGCCGCCGCTGTGGGTGATCGCCGTCGCGGGCGTCGTGGCCTTCGGCATCGTGGCCTATCCGCAGACCTGGCATCTGTCGCGCGGCCTGATCACGATCGCCCACGAGGGCGGGCACGCCCTGATGGCGGTGCTGACCCGGCGCAAGCTGCGTGGCATCCGGCTCCACTCCGACACCTCGGGGGTGACGCTGACGCGCGGCCGGCCGACCGGCCCGGGCATGGTGCTGACGGCGGCGGCCGGCTACATCGCCCCCTCGCTCGTCGGGCTGGGCGCCGCGTGGCTGACCGACGCCGGGCACGTGACGCTGCTGCTGTGGCTGGTGCTCGTGCTGCTCACCTGCATGCTCCTGCTGATCAGGAACGTGTTCGGGGTGGTCTCGCTGCTGGCGGTCGGCGGCGCGGTGTTCTGCGTGTCGTGGCTGGCGACGCCCGACGTGCAGGGCGTGGTGGCCTACGGCGCGGCCTGGTTCCTCATGCTCGGCGGGGTGCGGCCCATCCTCGAACTCCAGCGCAAGCGGCGGCGCGGGCGGGCTCCCGACTCCGACGCCGACCAGCTCGCCCGGCTCACGCGGGTCCCCGGCGCATTATGGGTGTTTCTGTTTTTCGTGGTGTCAGTGGTGGCATTGGGATACGGCGGCTATTTGCTGGTGATGTGAAGGAAATTCGCGATGTCCGCGAATTCCTCATCGGCTCGAATTTCGCGATCATTTCCACCGAGCGACCACGTTGCGACGATCTTCCCGTCCTTGACAACGGCCGGGCGGATCATTCCCCCGCCCGGCACGATCGTCGCCGTTGGAACGGTCATCGGGGCACGTTCCTTCCAGCCGAGCAGAAACTCATCGAAGGCGGGCACCAGCCGGGTGCCTTCCCACGGCTCTTTCTCCGGTACGTCCTGATGCGCCCGCCGCGCCTCTTTCAGGCTCACCCCCGACCAGTAGGCGAGGTCCTCGGGCGTGGCCGGGGCGTGCGCCCGTGCGTAGCGCGTCCCGAGCTCCTTGAGAGCCTTGTCCCGATCGGGCTCGAAGGCGATCGGCGCGCCCAGCCAGTCGGCGGCGTGCACGTAGGTCGCCTTGCCGCCCTTGTCGGGCCCGAGCACCAGCCGCCCCCGCTCGGCCGCCAGCGCGGCCAGATGGATGATCGCCTGCCCCTCGGCCCGCAGCCGCTCGCCGAGCTCGGCCTTGGTGAGCGGGCCCTGCCCGTAGGTGGCCTTCTCGACCCGCCCGGCCAGGTCGTCGCCGGTGACGCCGAGCTGCGTGAGACGCCGGGCGATGGTGGCCGTCGAGGGCCGGGTGAGGGAGAGCAGCCAGGGCAGGTCGTCGGCGGCGATCAGGTGCAGCGTGCCGCGCGGCCCCCAGGCGCGGACGATCTCCTTGGCCCGGATGGCCTGTTCGACATCCGCTCTGGTGAACCCGGTGCCCCGGGCGCGCAGCGCCAGCGCCGCCGCCTTCGAATCCTGCGCCTGTACGGCCAGGAGCGCGCGCACCAGCTCCGGCACGGTCGTGCGGGGCCGGTCGAACAACTGCGCGGCGGCCCGTCTCGGCCATGGATCGTTCACGGAACGATCCTAGGAACACGGAATGTCGGAGGGGTGCCCTACGGTGGGGCGCGTGCTACCCGAGACGCTCGACTCGGCGCTGTCCGACGAGGCGGTGCTGGTCACCTACCGCCGCATGTTCGCCGCGCTGGCCCGCGACAGCGGCGCCGTCGTCGACGACCCCGCCCTGGTCGACATCGCCGAGACCCTGTTCGCGGCGTTCGCCGAGGCGGGCGAGGAGTGGCTGACCCACGAGCAGATGCGCCACGCGTGCCGCGCCCATCCGGTCGAGCAGTTCGAGAACCGGCTCCGCGTGCTGCGCGGCCTCGGCGCGATCCGCGAGGTGTTCCCCAAGCCCAACCAGCTGCGCTACCGGGCGTCGTTCACCTCCGTCGTCGGCCTGATGTTCATCCGCCGCATGATGGACGACGGCGGCCAGAGCGAGATGCACCGCCTGCTCGCCCTCGAAGACCTCACGGTCGCCGGCCCCCGCACCACGATGGAACAGGCCCGCCGCTCGGCCGACATGCTGGCCCGCGCCTTCCGCCTGTGGGCCCTCGAACTCGTGACCCTGACCACCGGCACCATCGAGGAACTGCGCGAACAGGCCCCCAAGTTGTGGGGCACCGAGGAGATCGCCCGCCGGGCCCAGAGCCTGCACACCACGATCCTCACCCGCTGGCCCGACCTCGACCGCGTCTGCACCGACCTCCGCTCGGCCATCTACGCCTACAGCGACGCCTCCCGCCGCGCCGCCGGCCGCCTGGCCGACTCGGCCGGCACCACCCGCAACCTGACCCTGCTCCCGGCCGAGACCTGGCGCACCTTCGCCCAGACGGCCACCAGAGAACGCCTCGCCGCCGTCCTCGACGGCTTCGTCTTCGACGCCGCGGCGCCGTGGCACGACCCGGGCGCGATCGTCCGCGCGGTCGACGAGGCCCCCCGCCCGGTCCCGGTCCGTCCCGCGCCCCCACGCTCGGCCCTGCCCGACGAGGGCGCGTCGTCGTCCCTGGCGGCGAACGCCCCCGGCCGGTTCACCGAGACGGCCGAATCACTGCTCGGCGACCGAGACGCGGTGGCGCTGGAGGAGGTGCTGCGGGGCGACTGGTCGACCATTCGCCGCGTGCTGGCCGACCTGGCCTCGGCCGACCTGCATCCGGAGGCGCCCTACCGGCTGGCCTGGTCCGACACCTTGTCGGCCGACCCGTCGGGGCACCCGAGCTGGTTGTCCCACGGCCGGCTGGAGCGCACGGATGGGTTCCATGGGTGAGGCGCATGCCGAGGCGCGGTCGTCCGGGCTCGTGGCGCTGAGTGGGCCGGTGCCGCCGGGGTTCGTCCGGGTCGGTGAGGTCGGGGTGCCCGTGTGGCCCGACGGGGCGTCGCCCTCGTTGCTGGAGGAGTACCAGATCGCCGCCGCGCCCGTGGAACGGGCGGGGGAGACCCGGCGGGTGCTGGCCTGCTGCCTGCGCATGTGCTGGGCCGACCTCGACGCCGAGCCGTGGCCGGGGGTGTGGGCGGCGGTCGACGACGTGCTCGCCTGCTACCGCACGATGGTCGGCCGCACCGACGACTCGGTGCGCAGCTGGGCCGTGGGCGCGCTGCGGCGGCTCCACGACACCGGCTGGATCGTGCTCTCGGGGTTCGGCACGCTCCGGCTCGGGCCGCGCTGCGTGCTCTGGACCGCCGACGGCCACGTCCAGCTGCGGGAGCTGATGCGGCGCATCGCCGCGCCCGTGCCGTCGGGCGAGGTGACGCCCGTCGTCGAGGCGCGCGACGAGGGGCCCGACGAGTTCGGCGACCTGCTCGGGGCGTTCGACGAGCGGCGGCGGGCCGAGCTGGTGGCCGCGTTCGTGGCGGTCGAGACGGCGGCCGAGCCGGTCCACGAGGCGCGCTTCGCCGCGCTGCGCGACCCGGCGCTGCGGCGGGCGCTGATGGAGATGCTGGCTCGCCGGGGCCGGGTGCTGCAGCAGCGGCGCGACGCGTGGATCTCCGGCTACACCGACGCCTACCGGGTCACCTCCCTGCCCGAGGCCGAGCGCGCGGTGCTGGCGCTCGTGCTGGTCCACTCGGTGGCGATCCCCCGGGCGGAGGGCCTGCTGGGCGAGGACACCTGGTTGTCGCAGTATCCGGTCGCGACCGAGGAACTGCGCCGCCGCACCCTGCTGCCGATCGGCGAACTGGAGGCCGCGCTGCGCTCGCTCCGGCAGGCGGGCCTGATCGCCCAGCAGAAGACCAATGAAGAGGGCGCGGGCGGCTACGTGCCGGGCCCGCAGTTCCACCGGCTGACCCGGGCGGCGCGGGCGCGGCTGCAGGAGGAACTCATCCTCGCGGCCGGCCCGCAGACGCCACTGGCCGTGGCCATCCGGGCCAAACGCCGCCGCCACGAGCCGGCGACGCCGGACGGGGAAACATGATGCGCGGTGTTCTGGCCGTTGGAGGGCCACGTGCCGGCGGCTCTGGCCGAGGAAGCACGGTGCTCGGTCTTCCAGCTGGTGCAGCGCCGCGGTCAGTCGCGTGGAGCTTCCGGCAGGGCGGTCAGGGAGAGTGCTCGCCGGCGGCGCGGGTCGCGGGCAGGTGGGCTTCTCGTGCCGGGTGCGGGTCGCAGGGATGTCTTCGGGTTCGGTTCGGGAAGGGCATGGGATGACTGAGGTCGTCGATCTGAGCGGAGACAAGCCGGGGGAGCCGGGGGCCTCCGGGTTGTTCCAGGTCGTCGTGCCGATCGATGACGTGCGGCCGGTTCGGGCGGCGCAGGACAACGTCGTCGGCGACCGGGTGCTGGTCGCGGTGCAGGCCGTGAACATCTCGCGGCTTTCGACCCACACCGTGCCGATCGTGCCGGGCACGCTCGTCGTCGTCGCGGGGGCCGGGCCGAAGGACTCCAACGGGGCCGGGAAGTCGTCGTTCATCGCCGCGATCACGGCGCTGCTCGGTGACGAGCAGTGGCGGTTCGCCTCGGGGGCGAAGGCCGTCTCCGAGTTGTTGTTCAACGCCGAGCTGGCCGCCCACGGCGACCAGCAGTGGGCCAGCGCCGACCACGGTTACATCGTCGGCGTCTTCGACGTGCCGTCGGCGGGGGTGCCGGTGACCGTGTGGGTGCGGGTCAACCAGGAGGCGCCGCACCTGGAGGTGCGGTGGGCCGAGGGGGTCCACCTGGCGACGGCCGCCTCCGAGGCCGAGCGGGTCACCCATGCCGACGTCATCTGGGCGGGGCTGCCCAAGAGCGCGGGGCGGCGCGACGTCGTCGCGCGCGACCTGACCCGCGTGCTCTATGGCGACCGGGTCCGGTGCGTGTCGTTCCTCTCCACGTCGGTACGCAGCAAGGTCGCCACCAACCTGCTCTCCCAGCCCCTCAACGAGATCTCGCCCGACCGCATCTTCGAGGCCATCGCCGCCCTGACCGGCCTCGACGCCGAGCTCGACCAGGAACGCGAGGCCCGCCGCGACGAACACGCCAAACGCGTCAGGGCCGAAGACGCCCAGCGCCGCCTGGCCGACTTCGAAGACGAGTCGCGCCACCTGCTGGCCGCCTTCGACCGCCGCGACAAGGCCCGCGAACGCCTGGCCGACGCCCTGAAACACTGGCGCGGCCGCCTGGCCCGCCGGGTCGCCGACGCCGCCGAGGCCGAGGGCGCCCTGGCCGCGCAACGCGCCGAGTTCGACGCCGCCGCCGAGACGGCCGAAGGGGCCATCGCCGAGGTCAAGGCCGAGATCGCGGCCCTGCGCGACGACTCCCTCGACCGCGCGCTGGCCACCGCCCGCCGCGAACTGGCCGCCACCCAGGCGAGCGCCGCCCGCGTCGAGGCCGAACGCGCGGTTGCCCAGAACACCGCCGACCAGCTCCGCACCCAGATCCCGGCCCTGGAGGAACAGCGCCGCAGGGCCGACGGCCGCGATCCGTCCCAGGCCCGCGCCGAACTGGCCGAGGCCCGCACGGTCCACGCCGAGGCGCTCAAGGCCCTGGGCGTCGCCGACCGCGAACACGAGACCGCCCAAGCCGCCCTGCGCGACGCCGAGAACGGCCCGGCCGCCGCCCAGCTCACCGCGCTGGGCCTGGCGGGCATCCCCGGCGCCGGCCTCCTCGACGCCCTCGACGTGGCGGAGCAGGCCGGCGTCACCGAAGGCGCGCGCGACGCCGTGGTGGTCGACGCCGCCGGCATGGACGCCGCCACGAAGGCTCTGGCCGCCTTCCCCGGTTCCGTCGTGGTCTCCTCGTCCGGGGTGGCCGTGGTCGGGATCGCCGAGGCGCAGGTCACCGGGCGGGACGCCCGCGTCAAGGCCGCCGCCAAGCGGGTCGAGCGGGCCGTCGCCGCGCAGGAGGCCGCCGCGTCGGCCGTGCGGAGGGCCGAAGACGGCGTGGCCGCGGCCGAGCGCCGGGTCGAAGGGGCCGAGGCCGCCGACCGGCTGGCGGAGCTCGCCACCCGGCTCGACGCCCAGCGCGAGCGCCTCACCGAGTTGACCGCCGCCGCCGGGGAGCTCACCCCGGCGCTCGACGCCGCCGAGGAGCAGGTCGGCGCGCTCGACTTCCGGGCCCGCACCCGTGACGTCGAGGCCGACCGCCTGGAGGGCCGCCGGCACGCCCTGACCGCGCGCCGCGACGAGGCCCGCGCCGGCGCCGCCCGCATCGAGGCCCAGCGAACCGGGCTCGGGCTCGACCAGCTGGTCAGAGACTGGGGCGGCACCGTCGAGGGCGCGCAGGAGTGGCTCGCCGCCGACGAGCTGACCGCCGACGAGTGGTGGCGGGCCGCCGAACGCCACCTCGACGCCGCCCTGCGCGGCACCTTCGACGACGGCGACGAGATGCCCGAGGAGCTCGTCTACCTCATCGCCGCCCGCAAGGACGGCCGCGCGGCCGAGGAACTGGCCACCTTCCAGGCGGTGTGCAACGCGCTCGGCTCCTATCTGCGCGCCCAGGAGGAGTACGAACGCCACCAGCGCCGCCAGATCGAGAGCCAGATCACCACCCGCCGCCGCGACCTGGCCGCCGCCACCCGGGGCGCCGAGGAGGCCGCCCAGTCGACGGCCGTGCACCGCGCGACCCTCACCGAGGCGATCCGGGCCCGCCTGACCCGGGTGGCCGAGGAGTTCGACCGGCTCGACACCGGCTACGGCGGCTACGGCGCGGCTCTCGACTTCCCCGTCCCCGCGGCCCCGGCCGACCCGGAGCAGCGCTGGTCGTGGCGGGTGGTGCCGAAGTGGAAACGCGGCGAGGGGCAGGGCTACGTGCCCTACAACCGCCGGGCCAACACGGCGCTGATGGACGAGAAGGCGGTCAAGCTGGTCTGCGCGGCGGCCATCGCGTCGAGCGGCGGCAAGCACCTGACGCTGGTCCTCGACGAGCTCGGCCGCAACCTCGGCAAGGAGCACCGCCGCGAGGCGGTCGCGCTGTTCCGGCGCATCGGCGAGACCTACGGCATCACCGTGATCGGCGCGCTCCAGGACGACATGGAGCCCTACGCCATCGACGCCTGCGGCCAGTACGTGAAGCTGCGAAGGTCGTCCGACGCGATGGCCTACAACGAGCCGCCCATCATCATCGCCCACGACAAGCACGCCGACCGGGTGCGGATGCTGGCCGACTTCGTGACCCGCACGTAAGAAATCTACTTTGTAAAGGCGTTGGCCCGGCGCACGTTAACGGCCGCTAACAGCAGCCCGCAACGACGCCAGGGCCATGGCCTCCAGCACGGCCGCCATCTCGGCCCGCCCCAGCTCTCCGACGCTCCGGGGCGTCGAGTTCAGCAGCCCGAACACGGCGTGCACCGCGGCCCGCACCCGGGCCGCCGCGCACCCCGGATGGAGGTCGCGCACCACCCCGACCCACTCCTCGACGTAGAGCCGCTGGAGCCGTCTGACGGCCCGCCGGTCGGCCTCGGGCACGTTGTGCAGCTCCCGCTCGTGCACGCGGATCAGCTCGGGATGCCCAAGAGCGAACTCGATGTGCCCTCTGAGCAGCACGTTCAGCGCCTCGGCGGGATCCAGCGCGGCGGCGGTGGCACCGGCGGACGAGAGCCGGCCCGAGATGTCGAGCAGGATCTCGGTCAGCAGCGCCTCCTTGCCCCGGAAGTGGCGATAGAGGGCCGGCCCCGACACCCCAACGGCCGCGCCGATCTCCTCGATGGAGACCCCGTGGAAGCCGCGCTCGGCGAAGAGGGCCGCCGCGGCGTCGAGGATCTCGGCCCGCCTGTTCCGGGTAGGTGTGGTCACAAGCCCCCATGGTAGACGTCAATGTTAATGGCGACTAACGTGAGGCGCGGAGAATGCGAAGGAGGTGGCCGACAGGTGTGGCCGGTGCTGTCCAGTTCGGGTGATCCGGGCGGGGCGTCGTACAAGAAGAACGCCGAGGTCAACGAGCGGCTCGTCGCCGAGTTGCGCGAGCGGCTCGACACGGCCGCCAAGGGCGGGCCCGAGCGGTCGCGGGTCCGGCACGTCGAGCGCGGCAAGCTCCTCCCCAGAGACCGGGTCGACACGCTGCTCGACCCGGGCGCGCGGTTCCTGGAGCTTTCGCCGCTCGCGGCGACGGGGCTCTACGGCGACGACGCCCCGGCGGCGGGCATCATCACCGGCGTCGGCAGGGTCAGCGGGCGCGAGGTCGTGGTCGTCGCCAACGACGCGACGGTCAAGGGCGGCACCTACTATCCGATGACCGTCAAGAAGCACCTGCGCGCACAGGAGGTCGCCCTCGACAACCGGCTGCCGTGCGTCTACCTGGTCGACTCCGGCGGCGCGTTCCTGCCGAAGCAGGATGAGGTCTTCCCCGACCGGGAGCACTTCGGCCGCATCTTCTACAACCAGGCGACCATGTCCGCGAAGGGCATCCCGCAGGTCGCGGCGGTCCTCGGGTCGTGCACGGCCGGGGGCGCCTACGTCCCGGCGATGAGCGACGAGGCGGTGATCGTCCGCAACCAGGGCACGATCTTCCTCGGCGGGCCGCCCCTGGTGAAGGCCGCCACGGGCGAGGAGGTGACCGCCGAGGAGCTGGGCGGGGGAGAGGTGCACTCGCGGATCAGCGGGGTCACCGACCACCTGGCCGACGACGACGCCCACGCGCTGCGCATCGTCCGCGACATCGTGGCCACCTTCGCACCCGCGACGAAGGCGTGGCGGCGCACCGAGAGCGAGGCGCCGAAGTACGACGTCCACGAGCTCTACGGCCTGGTGCCGCCCGACCCGCGCACCCCCTATGACGTGCGCGAGGTCATCGCCCGCATCGCCGACGGCAGCCGGTTCCTGGAGTTCAAGCAGGAGTACGGCCCGACCCTCGTCACCGGGTTCGCCCGCATCCACGGTCATCCGGTGGGGATCGTGGCCAACAACGGCATCCTGTTCGCCGAGTCGGCGCTCAAGGGCGCCCACTTCATCGAGCTCTGCGACCGGCGCGAGATCCCGCTCGTGTTCCTGCAGAACATCAGCGGGTTCATGGTCGGCAAGGCGTACGAGCAGGGCGGCATCGCCAAGCATGGCGCGAAGATGGTCACCGCCGTGGCCTGCGCGCGGGTGCCGAAGCTGACCGTGGTCGTCGGCGGCTCGTTCGGGGCCGGCAACTACGCGATGGCCGGGCGGGCCTACTCGCCGCGCTTCCTGTGGATGTGGCCGAACGCCCGCATCTCGGTCATGGGCGGCGAACAGGCCGCGACCGTGTTGTCGATGGTCGGCGACGCCGATCCCGAGGCGATCCGGGCCCAGTACGAATCGCAGGGCAACCCCTACTACTCGACCGCGCGCCTGTGGGACGACGGCGTCATCGACCCCGCCGACACCCGGACCGTCCTCGGCCTGGCCCTCGGGGCCTGCGCGAACGCGCCGCTGGAGCCGGTCGGCTACGGCGTCTTCCGGATGTGAGGCCCATGTTCGACACCGTTCTGGTCGCCAACCGGGGCGAGATCGCCCTCCGGGTCTTCCGGACGCTGCGCCGTCTGGGCATCCGGTCGGTGGCCGTGCACACCGAGGGCGACACCGCCCATGCCGTTCACGCCGACCTGGCGGTGAAGATCGGGAGCTACCTCGACGCCTCCGAAGTGGTCGAGGCGGCCCGCCGCACAGGCGCCCAGGCCGTCCACCCCGGCTACGGTTTCCTCTCCGAGAACACCCGCTTCTCGCAGGTGTGCGCCGACCACGGCATCGTGTTCGTCGGCCCGCCCGCCGCCGCGATCGAGGCGATGGGCGACAAGATCCGGGCCAAGGAGACGGTCGCCGCCGCGGGTGTCCCGGTCGTGCCGGGCGCGTCGGCGAACCTGGCCGACTTCCGTGACTTCCCCGCGCTGATCAAGCCGTCGGCCGGCGGCGGGGGCAAGGGCATGGTGCTGGTGCGCACCAAGGAGGAGCTGCCCGACGCGCTGGCCTCGGCCGCGCGCACCGCGCTCGCCGCCTTCGGCGACGACACCCTTCTCATCGAGCGGTACGTCGAGAGCCCCCGCCACATCGAGATCCAGGTGCTGGCCGACGCCCACGGCGCCATCGTCCACCTGGGCGAACGCGAGTGCAGCCTGCAGCGCCGGCACCAGAAGATCATCGAGGAGGCCCCCTCGCCGCTGCTCGACGAGGCCACCCGCGCCAAGATGGGCGCGGCGGCCGTGGAGGCGGCGCGCAGCGTCGGCTACGTCAACGCGGGCACCATCGAGTTCATCGTCCACGGCACGACCGGCGAGTTCTTCTTCATGGAGATGAACACCCGCCTCCAGGTCGAACACCCGGTGACCGAACTCGTCACCGGTCTCGACCTGGTCGAGCTCCAGCTCCGGGTCGCGGCGGGGGAGCCGCTGCCGCTCACCCAGGACGACGTGCGCCTCGACGGGCACGCCGTCGAGGCCCGCGTCTACGCCGAAGACCCGGCCCGGGGTTTCCTCCCGAGCACGGGCACGATCCTTCGCTATGAGACGCCCGACGTGCGGTTCGACTCGGGCATCGCCGAGGGCGTGGTGGTCGGCACCGGCTACGACCCCATGCTGGCCAAGGCCGTCGCGTGGGCCCCCACGCGGACCGAGGCGCTGGCCCGGCTGGAGACCGCGCTGAGAGACACGGTCATCCTCGGGGTGACCACCAATCTGGCCTTCCTGCAGAGGTTGCTGCGCAACGACAAGGTCCGGCAGGGGGCGCTCGACACCGGGCTCGTCGAGCGCGAGCTCGATCCGGCCGAGCCGGAGGTCCCCGGGCACGTCCTCGCCGAGGCCGCGCGCCTGTTCGCGCCGGTGGCGGCCTCCGACGACCCGTGGGACGTGCCCGACGGCTGGCGGCTGGGCCGGCACCGGCCGCCGGTCGCGCTGCTGGAGGTCGGCGGCGAGATCGTCGAGGCGCCCGAAGACGACGGGGTGACCCGGCGGTTCACGTCCGCCCGCGACGGCGACACCCTGTGGCTGCACGCCGAAGGGCGGACGTACAAGATCACCAGGCATGAGCCGATCGAGGAGCGGTCGGCCGCAGCCCAGGCGGGTGACGGCGCGGTGCGCAGTCCCATGCCGGGCACCGTCCTGGTGGTGAAGGCGGCGCAGGGCGACCGGGTGACCGAGGGGCAGCCGCTGCTGATCGTGGAGGCCATGAAGATGGAGCACACGGTCACGGCGCCCATCGGCGGGACCGTCAGCCTCCGCGTGCGGGCGGGGCAGCAGGTGTCCCTCGACGAGGTGCTCGCGGTCGTGGAGGCGGCGCAATGACGTACAAGATCGAGAATCTGCCCGACGAGGTCACGATCTACGAGGTCGGGCCGCGCGACGGGCTGCAGAACGAGAAGACGATCGTGCCGGTCGAGGTCAAGGCCGAGTTCGTCGCCCGGCTCGGGGCGGCGGGCCTGAAGGTCATCGAGACGACCAGCTTCGTCCACCCCAAGTGGGTGCCGCAGCTCGCCGACGCCGAGGAGCTGCTGAGGGCCGTCCACAAGAAGGACCAGGTGCGTTATCCGGTGCTGGTGCCGAACGAGCGCGGGCTCGACCGCGCGCTCGAACTCGGCTGCACCGAGATCGCGATCTTCGGCAGCGCGACCGAGACCTTCGCCCAGCGCAACCTCAACCGGTCGCTGAAGACCCAGTTCGACATGTTCGCCCCGGTGGTGCGGCGGGCGCGGGAGAACGGGCTGACGGTCCGCGCCTACGTGTCGATGTGCTTCGGCGACCCCTGGGAGGGGCCGGTGCCGATCGGCCAGGTCGTCGACGTCGGCAGCCGGCTGCTCGACCTCGGCTGCGCCGAGTTGTCGCTGGGCGACACGATCGGCGTGGCCACCGCCGGGCACGTCGGCGCGCTGCTGGACGCCTTCCCCCGGGAGCGGCCGCTCGCGGTCCACTTCCACGACACCTACGGCCAGGCGCTGGCCAACGTCGTCGAGGCGCTGCGCCACGGCATCACCGTGATCGACGCCAGCGCGGGCGGCATCGGCGGCTGCCCCTACGCCAAGTCGGCCACCGGCAACCTCGCCACCGAGGACCTGGTCTGGTTGCTCGACGGCCTCGGCGTGCGCCACGGCGTCGACCTCCACCAGTTGGCCGCCACCAGCCACTGGCTCGCCGGGAAGCTCGGCCGCCCCAGCCCCAGCGCGGTGGTCCGCGCCCTCACGAAGGAGTGAGAATGCTCTCCGAAGACCACGAAGACCTGCGCAAGACCGTCGAGGCGTTCGCCCGCGACGAGGTCGCCCCGGTCATCGGCGACCTGTACGAGAAGGGCGAGTTCCCCTACGACATCGTCCGCAAGATGGGCGCGATGGGCCTGTTCGGCCTGCCCATCCCCGAGGAGCACGGCGGCATGGGCGGCGACTACTTCGCCCTGTGCCTGGCGCTCGAAGAACTGGCGCGGGCCGACTCCAGCGTCGCGATCACCCTGGAGGCCGCCGTCTCGCTGGGCGCGATGCCGCTGCACCGCTTCGGCACCCCCGAGCAGAAGGCCGAGTGGTTGCCGAAGCTGGCGGCCGGCGAGCTGCTGGGCGCGTTCGGGCTGACCGAGCCCGGCGGCGGCTCCGACGTGCCCGGCGGCATGCGGACCACCGCCGTCCTCGACGGCGGCGAGTGGGTGATCAACGGGTCGAAGGCGTTCATCACCAACTCCGGCACCGCGATCACCGGCTTCATCGGGGTCGCCGCCATCACCGGGCGGCGCGCCGACGGCAAACCGGAGATCTCCACGATCATCGTCCCGGCGGGCACGCCCGGCCTGGGGGTGTCGGAGAAGTACTCCAAGGTCGGGTGGTCGTCCAGCGACACCCGGGAGTTGTCGTTCACCGACTGCCGGGTCCCGGCGGCCAACCTCCTCGGGGAGCGCGGCCGGGGCTACGCCCAGTTCCTGCAGACCCTCGACGAGGGCCGGATCGCCATCGCCGCCCTGTCGGTCGGCCTGGCCCAGGGCTGCGTCGACGAGTCGGTGCGCTACGTCGCCGAGCGGCACGCCTTCGGCCACCCCATCGGCCACTACCAGGCGATGCAGTTCAAGGTGGCCGACATGGAGGTCCGCGCCCACACCGCCCGGCTGGCCTACTACCACGCGGCCGACCGGATGTTGCGCGGCCTGCCGTTCAAGAAGGAGGCCGCCATCGCCAAGCTGGTCGCCTCGAACGCCGCGATGGACAACGCGCGCGACGCCACCCAGATCTTCGGCGGCTACGGCTTCATGAACGAGTACCCCGTCGGCCGCTTCTACCGCGATGCCAAGATTCTGGAGATCGGTGAGGGCACGAGCGAGATCCAGCGGCTCCTCATCGCCCGTGAACTGGGCCTCGGAGGGCTCTGACCACGATTAATTAATCCTTAGAAACCCGATCAAGCGTGCGGGTCCGCTCCCGGCTGCTGGTTGTCTGTGTACGAGACAACCCCCGTAACCCAGATGAAGGGCATCACAGTGGACCTGAACGTCACTCGTCGTCGCGTCATGGGCACGGCCGCGCTGGCCGGGGTCGGCGTCGCGGTCGCGGCGTGTTCCGGAGAACAGGCCCCCACCAGCGCCGAACCGGCTCCGGCCGACAGCGCGTCCGCGCCCCCGGCCACGACCGACGCCCCCGCGGCCGGCGGCGCCGCGCTCGCCGCGACGGCCGACGTGCCGGTCGGCGGCGGCGTGATCACCGAGCAGGCCGTGGTGACGCAGCCGGAGGCCGGCACCTACAAGGCCTTCAGCCCCGTCTGCACCCACCAGGGCTGCAAGGTCAAGAGCGTCGACGCGGGCAAGATCGTGTGCCCGTGCCACAACTCGCAGTTCTCGATCGCCGACGGATCGGTCCAGGGCGGCCCCGCCAAGGCGCCGCTTCCCGAGGTTCCGATCAAGGTCGAGGGCGACCAGATCCTGCTTGGATAAGTGCGAAAGTTTGGCACCATTACCACCAGTGGTACGTGGCCGGACGTACCACTTCCCACCTGCTTAAACTTCCTTTAAGCCGGATGTTTCGGACGGACTCAGTAGCCGCCCGACCGCATCCCGGTGATGGACGCGCAGGTCGGACGGATCCTAGAGTCGCCTCATGACGTCCGGTGATCTCCAGCTTCGCAGAGCAGAAAAGACCGACGCGGAGCAGATCTTCGCGTTGGCTCGCGAATTCGCCGTGTCGTTCCGACCAGAGCGGGCCGCCTTCGACGCCGCCTTCCCCGAGCTCCTCGAGAACGAGGAGGCGCTGCTGCTGGTGGCCACCGTCGACGGCGTCGTGCGGGGCTACCTCCTGGGCTTCACCCACCTGACCCTGTTCGCCAACGGCCGGGTCGCGTGGGTGGAAGAGGCGATCATCGAGAGCGGCTTCCGCCGCCACGGCCTCGGCCGCCACCTGCTCGCGGAGTTCGAGCTCTGGGCGCGCAGCCGCGACGCCGGATACGTCGCGCTGGCCACGCGCCGCGCGGCCGAGTTCTACAAGGCGACCGGCTACGAGGTGTCGGCCACCTACTACCGGAAGCTGCTCCGCCCCAAGAACCCTTAGGGCGGAAGCGCCTACGACGTCAGCTGGGCGTCGAGCCGGTAGCCGTCGACGGTCACGTAGACCGAGTCGCCGGGCCGCGCGTTCAACCGCATCAGCACCGGCTGCAGCGAGTCGAAGACCGGCTGCCGGTCGCGCCACACCAGCACCACGGCGTTGTCGCCGGGGCCGGTCACCGACAGCAGGGTGCCGGGACGCATGCCGAGCTGGGCCGCGTAGTTCTCGGGCACCGCCACCGGCTCACCGCGCAGGTGCCCGCTGGTGACGTCGATGCGCTGCCAGCGGCGCGGGTCGGACGCCGGGCTCGGCGTGCTGCGCGGGCTGGGCACCAGGTGGGGGCGCGGCGCGCCGCCCGTGAGGGCGTTGAGCGCGGCCAGCGCGGTCGCCGGGTCGGGGCCGCTGTGGGCCATCTTCGGTATCGGCACGCCCGCCGGGCGGGCCGGGTGGCCGTTGGCGCCGGGGGTGCGGCGCGGCAGGGGGGCGTCGCCCACCGGGGCGCCGCCGTTGAGGGGGGACGTCGCGTTCGCGGGAGTCTTCGGCAGGGCTTCCATCCAGGCCTTGGCGGAGTGGGAACGGATGCCGAGCTGGCCGAGCAGTTCGATCACGTCGGCGTCGGCCGGGTGGGCCGACAGCAGCTGGCGGGTGCGGTCGCGCAGGCCGCCCAGGTCGCCCACGACGAGCCAGCCGTCCTGCAGCCGGCGGTCGGGCATGAGGGTCACCAGGACCCGCCACAGGGGCGTGCGCAGCGCCGGGACCTCGATCGGGTGGGACGGGTCGGCGCCGATCAGCTGCTCCTGGGTGGCGGCGGTGCCGAGCCACTCGGTGAGGCCGAACAGGTGACCCGTCAGGGCGGCGGAGTCGGGGGAGCGCAGCCACATCAGCACCCGCTCCTCGGCGGTGCGCTGGGCCTGCGACAGCAGCTCGCGGTCGACGTTGAGCTCGTGGGCGAGGGTGCGGAGGCTGATCGGCTCGGCGGCGAACAGGCGCTGCGCGGCGACCGCGCGCTCCAGCTGGTTCCACTCGCGGAACAGGTGCTCGACCAGGCCGACCATCGGGTGTTCGGCGATGTTGACCGGGGCGGGCTTCTCGGGCTCCTTGGTCGGGGCCGGCGCCACGGGGGTGCCGTTGACGGCCGGTTTCGCGCCGTTGACCTGGGTGCGCGCCGGGATCGCCGGGATCGCGGCCATCATGCCGGTCTCCTCGACGGCCGGAACCGGGGCCGACAGCGGCACCGACTTGGCCGGCTGCTGCGCCGGAGCCGGCGCCTGCGCGGCGGCCGGGGCGGCGGTCTCGGCGGGGATCTCGATGCGGATGTGCGTGAAGATCTCCTTGAACACCGCCGTCAGCACCACTTCGGGCGTCGCCGCCGCCGCCGGGGTGTCGAGGTCGCCCGCGGTGAGACGGCGCAGGCGCTGCCAGCCCCCCAGCCCGATGATCACCGAGCGGACGGGGTCGGGCCAGCCGGGCAGCTGACGGTCGACCGTGTGCACCTGCACGGCCGGCATGAAGTCGGTCAGCGGCAGATGGTCGAGATGGGTCACGGCGAGCCGGGCGAGCCGCTCGCAGACCCAGTCAACTCCGGTCGTGCCGAGGGCACGGCCCAGCGCGACGGAGCCCCACCAGCCGCCGGGGAGGCGTGGGTCTCCCAGCACCTCGGCCACCTGCTGGGGGCGGCTCCAGCGAAGAGCGGGAACCAGATCGCTCAGGCAGATCGTTGACTCGGCGTCCATCGGTTTGACCGCACCCTCCCGAGAGTGACGCTTGTTGCTAATGGTGCAGCTTACGCCGCAAGCTATCAATTGGTGTCAATAGGGTAAAGCTCTGTTGCGTTCTTGACGGCCGGAGGACGGCCGCCGACAAGCCCAACGGCCCGCCGGCCTGCGCGGCAGCCCGCTTCGAGACATTCGGAACGGGTGGAACCCGCGAGTCGTGCCGTGAGGAACCCGGCCGCGAACGCGTCTCCCGCGCCCGTGGAGTCGACGCGGTCGGCCGGCCCCGCCGAGACGGCACCGGCCCGAGCAACGATACGCCCGTCTTGGGCGAGAAGCGCGCCCGCCGGGCCGAGCTTCACGACGGCGGTTTTGTAGATGTCGCCGAGGAGTTCGGCCGCCCGCTCGGGCTCGGCGGCCCCCGTCAGGGCGAGCGCCTCGTCACGGTTGGGGATGATCACATCCGCCTCCCGCGTCTCGGCCATGAATCGTTCGGCGCCGAACTCGCGCAGAAACCGGGTGGAGGCGGGGTCGACGCTGACGGTGACGTCCTCACCGACGTCCTTCGCGGCCCGCATGGCGATGCGGGCCAGTTCCAGCCCCTCCGGCGTCCACATGAGGTAGCCGGACAGGTGGAGGCAGCCGACGCCGTCGAGCAGCGCGTCGGTCCAGTCGCCGGGGCCCAGGTGCCGTGCCGCGCCCCGGTTGGTGAGGAACGACCGCTCGCCCGCGTCGTCGACCATGGCGATCACCACGGCGGTCGGGCGGGCGGGGTCGACGGTCACATGGGATTTGACGCCGCCCAGCGCGTTCAGGTGCCACGCCGCCGTGTCGGCTCCCACGCGGGCCAGCAACCGGGCGTCGCCGCCCAGGTGGGCGGCCCACGCGGCGGTGTTGGCGCCCGAACCGCCCGGCCGCAGCGTGATGTCGGCCTCGGTGTCGGTGCCCGTGGCCACCGGCTCCGAATGGAGCGCGACGACGTCGGTCACGACATCGCCGATCACCAAGAGCCCCCTCATGTCCCTCAATTCTCCGGCGTCCAGGATGACGCGATTTCCGCCGCGAGGCGGGTGTTTCCGCGTACTGCCGCGAGGTTGGCCGCAAGTGAGGCGCCTTGGGTGGCCTCGACCAGGTATTCCAGCAAGTAGGGGGTGATGGCCTGACCTGTCACTCCGCTGGTCTCGGCGGCCGCGAGGGCCTCGGCCAGGACGCGGTCGTGCAGGGCGGGGTCGAGCTGCTCGTCCTCCGGGACGGGGTTGGCGACGATCAGGGCGGTCTCGGGGCCGCCGAGGGCGTCCTGGGCGCGCATGATGCCGGCGGCCTCCTCGGCCGACTCGATGCGCCAGTCGACCGGCTCGCCGGAGGTGTGCAGGTAGAAGCCGGGGAAGGCGTCGGTGCGGTAGCCGACCACGGTGACCTGGCGGGTCTCGAGGCGCTGCAGGGTGGCGGGCACGTCGAGGATCGACTTCACGCCGGCGCAGACGACGGTGATGCGGGTGCGGCTCAGCGTGTCGATGTCGGCCGACTCGTCCTGCACCGAGGTGTAGCCGCGGTGCACCCCGCCCAGGCCGCCGGTGGCGAACACCCGGACGCCCGCCCGCGCGGCCAGGAACGAGGTCGCCGAGACGGTCGTCGCGCCGCTCAGCTTGAGCGTCGCGCACGGCGCCAGGTCGCGGAAGCCGAGCTTGCGCAGCCCCGGCTCGGTGGCGACCCGCACCAGCTCCTCGTCGGTCAGCCCGGCGCGGGGCACGCCGTCGAGCACCGCGATCGTGGCCGGCACCGCGCCGCCCGCCCTGACGAGTCCTTCGAGCTCACGGGCCACTTCGAGGTTCCTGGGCTGGGGCAGGCCGTGGGAGATGATGGTCGACTCCAGTGCCACCACCGGACGGCCCTCCGCGAGCGCGGTCGCCACTTCCTCGGAACGCTTGATCATTTGAAATATCCCCATACGTCGCAGGTGGTCCCAGAGCACTCACAAATGTAAGGTGCGGACATGGTGTCCCCGCCGCAGCCCCATTGGCAGACCGGTCTCTAGCCCTCTTCGCGTCTCCGCACCGGCCGCGAATCGAGGGGAACCCACCATGTTCGACGTCGTCATCTGCGGGGCCGGCCACAACGGCCTGGTCGCCGCCGCCTATCTCGCCCGCGCGGGCAAGAGCGTGCTCCTGCTGGAGCGGTTCGGCCACGTGGGCGGCCTGGCCGTCTCGGCCCAGGCGTTCCCGGGCGTCGAGGCCCGGGTCTCGCGCTACTCCTACCTCGTCAGCCTGCTGCCCTCCAAGGTCGTGACCGACCTCGGGCTGCCGCTCGACCTGCGGCGGCGGCGCTTCTCGTCGTACACGCCGGTCGGCGACGCCGGGCTGCTGGTCGACGGCGGCGACGCCGACCGTACGGCCGCCTCGTTCGCGAACATCACCGGCAGCGGCCACGAGATCGTCGCCTGGCGGCGCTTCTACGCCATGACGGCCGCCGCCGCGACCGCGATCGCGCCCACCCTGATCGAGCCGCTGATGCCGCGCGAGCGGCTGCGCGAGGTGGTCGGCGAGCCGTGGGACGACCTGTTCGAACGGCCCATCGGCCAGGTGGTGAACGAGTGGTTCGCCGACGACGTGGTGCGCGGGGTGGTGCTGACCGACGCCCTGATCGGCACGTTCGCCGACCCCGACGCCGACCTGCTGGCCAACCGGTGTTTCCTCTACCACGTCGTCGGCGACGGCACGGGCGACTGGAACGTCCCGGTGGGCGGCATGGGCGCCGTCACGGGCGGGCTCGCCGACATCGCCGTCAAGGCGGGCGCGCAGATCCGGCTCAACGCCGAGGTGGTCGCGATCGACCCGGCGACCGGCGAGGTGACGTACCGGGACGAGAGCGGCGAGCACACCGTGACCGGCGGGAAGGTCCTCGCGAACCTGCCCCCCTTCACGCTCGCGCGGCTGCTCGGCGAGGAGAGCCCGGAGCGGCCCGAAGGCGCCCAGCTCAAGATCAACATGGTGCTGAAGCGGCTGCCCAGGCTGAAGGACCGCTCGGTCGACCCGCGCGAGGCGTTCAGCGGCACCTTCCACATCAACGAGAGCCGCGACCAGCTCGCCGCCGCCTTCCGGCAGGCGTCGGCGGGGGAGATCCCCGCGCTGCCGCCCGCCGAGGTCTACTGCCACTCGCTGACCGACCCGTCGATCCTCGGCGCCGACCTGCGCAGGTCGGGCGCGCACACGATGACGCTGTTCGGCCTGCACATGCCCGCGCGGTTGTTCGGCCGCCCGGAGGCCAAGGAGGAGGCGGTGCGCCGCACCCTCGCCTCGATCGACTCCGTGCTGGCCGAGCCCATCGAAGACGTGCTGCTGCCCGGCTGCCTGGAGGCCAAGACCCCCCTCGACCTCGAGAAGGACGCCGCCCTCCCCGGCGGCCACATCTTCCACCAGGACCTGTCGTGGCCCTACGCCGAGGGCGGGGGCCGCTGGGGCGTGGAGACCGGCCACGAACGGCTGCTGCTGTGCGGCGCGGGCGCGCGGCGCGGCGGCGGGGTGAGCGGGATCCCCGGCCACAACGCGGCGATGGCCGTGCTGGGACGTTAAGGGTCCTCTCAGAGGTGGTCGTTACCGTGTGAACGTGACGGACGAAACACCCCGGCTCCTGGTCGTCGACGACGAACCCGCCCTGCGCGAGGCGTTGCGGCGCAGCCTGGAGTTCGAGGGATACCGGGTCGGGGTGGCCTCCGACGGGCTGGCCGCGCTGGCCGAACTCCAGCGCGAGCCCTACGACGCCGTCCTGCTCGACGTCATGATGCCGCGCCTCGACGGGCTCACCACCTGCCGCCGCCTGCGGGCGGCCGGCGACCACGTGCCGATCCTGATGCTGACCGCCCGCGACGCCGTCGGCGACCGCGTCTCGGGCCTGGACGCCGGAGCCGACGACTACCTGGTCAAACCGTTCGAGCTCGACGAGCTGCTGGCCCGCGTCCGGGCGCTGCTGCGGCGCAGCGCGCTCGCCGCCCCGGCCGGCGACGAGCTGGCCTTCGAGGGGCTGCGGATGAACCCGGCCACCCGCGAGGTGCGGCGCGGCCGGCGCGAGCTCGACCTGACCCGGACCGAGTTCCTGCTGCTGGAGCTGTTCCTGGCCCATCCCCGGCAGGTGCTCGGGCGGGAGCAGATCCTCAGCGCGGTGTGGGGCTTCGACTTCGAGCCGTCGTCCAACTCCCTGGACGTCTACGTCATGTACCTGCGCCGCAAGACCGAGGCCGACGGCGAGCCCCGGCTCATCCACACCGTGCGCGGGGTCGGCTACGTGCTGAGGGCCGCGCCGTGAGCCTGCGGCGGCGCGTCACGTTCGTGATCGCGGTGGCGGTGGCCGTCGCCATCGCCGTCTGCGCCGGGGCGAGCTGGCTCATCGTCCGCGACCAGCTGCGCGACCAGCTGGTGGAGTCGCTGGAGCAGTTCCCCGTGCTCGACGTGCAGGTGGCCCAGGCGCTGGCGCGGTGCGGGCAGGACTACCGCGACCAGCCGTGGGACCCGTCGGGGCGCGGCTGGCAGCTCGTCAAGGCCGACGGGTCGATCTGCCAGGAGGGCTCCTCGGCGCTCGACCCGCTGCCCGCCGAACTCGTCCTCACCGCCGCCAAGGGCCCTCCGGTGGTGCGCGACGGCGTGCTGCGCGGCAAGTACCAGACGCCCGTGGTCGCCTACACCGAGTGGTTCAAGCCCGGCACCGCGCTGACCGTGTTCCGCTCGACGCGCGAGATGGACACCTCGCTCCGGGTGCTCGGCCTGGTGCTCGCGGGGGTCTGCGCCGTCGGGGTGCTCGGGGCGTGCGTCACCGGCCTCTATCTGGCCCGTACGGCCCTGCGCCCCGTCGCCTCGCTCACGGGCGCGGTCGAACACGTGGCCAGGACGGAGGACCTGGAGGTCCGCATCCCGGTCGACGGCAAGGACGAGATCGCCCGCCTGGGGGCCGCGTTCAACACGATGACCGCCGCGCTGGCCGCCTCGCGCGACCGCCAGCGGCAGCTCGTCTCCGACGCCGGCCACGAGCTGCGCACCCCGCTCACCTCGCTGCGCACCAACATCGACCTGCTGCTGCGCAGCGAGAACACCGGCCGGCCGCTGGAGGCCGAGAGCAAGCGCCTGCTGCTGGTCAGCGTGAAGGAGCAGTTCGAGGAGATGTCCTCGCTCATCGCCGACCTGCTGGAACTGTCGCGCAACGCGGAGACCGCCTCGGCCCAGGGCGACGTGGAGTTCCAGGACGTGGTCGCCGCCGCCGTCGACCGGGCCCGGCGGCGCGGCCCCGGGCTGGTCTTCGACGTGGTGTTGTCCCCGTGGCGGGTGTGCGGCGACGTGCGCGGGTTGCAGCGCGCGGCCGTTAACATTCTGGACAATGCGGTCAAGTTCAGCCCAGAGGGGGGCACCGTGACCGTCCGCTTGCGGGACGGCGAACTGACCGTCCGGGACGAGGGACCAGGCATCGCCGACGAGGAGCTCCCGCACGTCTTCGAACGTTTCTGGCGCTCGCCCGCCGCCCGCAGCCTGCCCGGATCGGGTCTCGGCCTGGCCATCGTCGCCCAGGCGGTCAGGGCCGCCGACGGAGAGGTGAGCCTGGCGAGCGGGCCGTCGGGCGGCACGACGGTGACCGTGCGGCTCCCCGGATCCGCCACGTGATCGAGATCGTGCTGCCCGTCTACAACGAGGAACGGGTGCTCGCCTCCAGCGTGTCCACGCTGCTCGACTTCCTCAAGCGCGAGTGCCCCTTCCCGGCCCAGGTGACCGTGGCCGACAACGGCTCGACCGACGCCACCTGGTCGATCGCCCGATCGCTCGACGACGTCCGGACGATCCGCCTGGAGTCCAAGGGCCGGGGCCTGGCCCTGCGGGAGGCGTGGTCGTGGAGCGAGGCCGACGTGGTGGCGTACATGGACGTCGACCTGTCCACCGACCTGGCCGCCTTCCTGCCGCTCGTCACCCCGCTGCTGGCCGGCGAGTGCGACGTCGCGGTCGGCAGCCGGCTGGCCCCCGGCGCCTCGGTGGTGCGCGGCCCCCGGCGGGAGGTCATCTCCCGCACCTACAACCGGCTGCTGCGCTCGCTCGGCGCGCGTTTCACCGACGCCCAGTGCGGCTTCAAGGCGCTGCGCGCGCCGGTCGCCCGGGAGTTACTCCCGCACGTGACCGACGACGCCTGGTTCTTCGACACCGAACTGCTGCTCAAGGCCCAGTGGCGCGGCCTGCGCATCCATGAGGTGTCCGTGCGGTGGATCGACGACCCCGACAGCAGCGTCGACGTCGTGCGCACCTCGATCGCCCAGCTGCGCGGCCTGGCCCGGGTGGTGTCGGAACGCGATCGCGGGGTAGCCGCAGCCGCATGGACAAACAGGCATTCATCGCGCTCCTGAACGAGGACCTCGAGAGCGAATACCGCTCGATCGTCCAGTACACCCAGCACGCGGCGACCATCAAGGGCGCCGAATACCAGCCCATCGTCGAAGAGATGCGCGCCCACCTGTCGCAGGAACTCGAACACGCCAGCGCGCTGGCGGAACAGATCGACTTCCTCGGCGGCGTCCCCTCGGTGAAGGTCCCGCACATCCCCGACACCCCCGACGGCGCCGCCGCGCTGCGGCTGGACCTCGAACTGGAGGAGACCCAGCTGGTCCGCTACCGGGAACGGGTCGAGCAGGCCATCGCCCTGGGCCTGCCGGACGTGGCCGAGGCGCTGCGCCCCCTGCTCCAGCAGACCCAGGACCACGTCATGGACCTGCAGGGAGCCCTCGGCAGATGACGGCGTCCACCGCCGTCGCGGTCCGGCCCCGCAGGATGACGGGGTTGACCTCGACCAGCGCGAAGCCCTCCTGACGGGTCATGTCGGCGATCGCGACGGCGGTCCGGGCGAGTGCCTCGATGTCCGGGATGAGCCTGGCGGCTCTCAGTTTCCGTACGGCTCCCGCCACCCGTTCCGGCGTGACGGGCAGCGGGATGACGGCGGCGTCGCCGAAGACCTCCACCCAGGCCCCGCCGAGGGCGACGACGAGCACCGGCGTGATGGCGTCGTACCGCACCGAGACCATGACCTCGACGCCCGGCGGGACCATCTCCTCGACCAGGACGGGCGGCGGGACCTGCCGCAACGCCCGTTCGAGGTCCCGTTCGCCGGAGACGCCCAGGATGACGCCGCCTTCGGCGGCCTTGTGGCGGACGTCGGCGGAGTCCACCTTGACCACGACCGTGCCCAGCTCCTTGCGGAGCGCCTCGGCCTCCTCCGCGTTTCCCGCCACCGCGCCCCGGGGGACGGCGACGCCGTGGGCCTTCAGGAGGGCCTTGCCCTCGACCTCCCTGAGCCAGCGATCCGGGCTTCGGGGGGCGCACGCGGCGAGCTCGCGCAGGCGATCCAGGTCGGGGCGGGCCGTCATGGCGTGCGCGCAGACCAGGCCCTCGGTCAGGCCCGCGACCGGGACCACGCCCAGGTCGGTGAGGTGTTCGGCGGTGGCCTCCGGCATGAGTTCGGGCAGCGTGGCGGCCACGACGACCGGGACGTCCAGATCCGCCGCCGCGTGGGTGATCCCGCTGAGGGCGGCGTCCCAGGCTTCGGTCTGCTCGGCGTCCATTTCTTCTGGACGGTCGTAGTAGGCGAGCACGACCCCGACCGCCGGGTCGTCGCCCGCCGCGGTGATGATGTCGGCCGTTCTTCGGGTCTCGCCGAAGATGACGGCGGTGTAGTCGAGGGGGTTGGCGGCGGTGGCCGTACCGGGAAGCAGGCCCTTGAGCCTCTCCACCGTGACGGCGCCCAGCGCCGGAAGCGGGACCTGGAGCCGGGCGGCCTCGTCGGCGGCGACGGCCGCGTCCCCGCCTGAACACGTCACCACCAGCACCCCGGTTCCCCTGGTTCTCCGGCCGGAGTGACTCAGGGCCTTCGCCAGCTCCAGGAGTTCGTGCGGGTTGCGGGCCCAGGCCCCGCCCGCCTCCTCGACCAGCGCCTTCAGGACGCGGTGGTCGCCCGCGACCGCGCCGGTGTGGGCGGAGGCGGCGGCGGCGCCCCGCTCACTGGAGCCCGCCTTCAGCACGGCCACGCGGATGCCGTGTCCGGCCGCCAGGGCGAGAGCGGCCGGGAGGCCGGGGTCCTCGGTCTCCAGGTAGAGCCCGACCGAGCGCACCCCGTCGAGTTCGGCCAGCGCGGCGAGGTAGTCGGAGGCGTTCAGCACGGCTTGGTTGCCGCAGGAGACGACGGTGTGAAGACGCAGCGCGCGCCTGCTGAGCAGCGCGTTGACCGCCACGTTGCCGCTCTGCGAGACCAGCGCCACCGGGCCGGGGCGTCTGGGCAGGTAGGCGTCGCCCCACATCGGGGCCCGGCCGACCACCGAGACGACGCCGTTCCCGTTCGGGCCGCAGACCGGGAGGTCGTGGGCGAGGGCGACCTCGCGGAGCTCGTCCTGGAGGGGGCGGCCCTCGGGGATCTCGGCGAAACCGGCCGCGAGTACGACCGCGCCGCCACATCCTCGTTCCCCCGCCTCGCGGAGCAGGCCCGGCACGGTGGCCGCCGGGGTGGCGATCACGAGCGCGTCCGGGGCGATCGGCAGGTCGCCGATGGCGGGCACGCACGACACGCCGTGGACCTCGCGGGCGGTGGGGTGCACCCCGTACACGGGCCCCGGGAAACCGGCGGTGACCAGGTTGGCGACCGCCTGATTGCCGTAGGAGCCGGGGCGGGTCGAAGCGCCGACGACGGCGACCGAACGGGGAGCGAGCAGGCGCGCGGGTCTCACCCTCCCACACTGGTTGGTCAACCAGTCAGCAGTCAAGGAAGGTCGTCAACGCGAGGCGGTGCTGGGGTAGAGTTGCCGGGTGCGCAGCGCGGAGGGCGCCCGGAGCAGCCGGGCCGATCAGGCAGATCAGCGCCGGGCCGAACTGCTGGACGCCGCCCGGCGTGTGGTGCTGGAACGGGGTCTCGCCAGCACCCGCGTCTCCGACATCGCGAAAGCGACCAACGTCAGTGGCGGGTTGATCCACTACCACTTCGCCACCAAGGACGACCTGATCACCGCCATGCTGCGGGCCACCTCCGAGAGCGAGGTCCGGCGGCTGCGCGAGATCATCGCCGGCCCCGGCACGGCCATCCAGCGGCTCGACCGCGTGCTGCGCTTCTACATCCCGTCGTCGCGGTCCGACCAGAGCTGGATCCTGTGGCTCGACGCGTGGGCGCTGGGCGTGCGCGAGCCCCACGTCCGCGACATCCTGCTCGAACTCGAAGGCGGCTGGATCGAGATCCTGTCCGAGGTGATCGCGCAGGGCATGGAGGCCGGCGAGTTCACCTGCGACGACCCGCAGGGCGCCGCCGAGCGGCTCGACGGCATGCTCGACGGGCTCGTGGTGCGCTACACGCTCCACTCGGGGGCGATGTCGCGCAAGCGCCTGCTGGAGCACGCCCGGATCGCGGCGGCCCGCGAAGTGGGCGTCCCCCGGTCGTCGTTCCCTGCTTGACAGGGTGATCGCTCTCCGATTTGACTGGGTCGCCAGTCAGGGATCGTGGGGAGAGCGACATGTCGCTGATACGGCTGTCGGACGAACAGATCGAGTTGCGTGACCGGGCCAGGGCCTTCGTCGACGACGTGCTGATGCCACGGGAGGAGTCGGCCGAACGGGCCGGCGGGCGGCTGCCCTCCTCCGACGTCGGCGTCATCATGAAGGCCGCCCTGGCGGCCCGGCTCAACGGCGGAAGGCACTCCGCCGAACACGGCGGACAGGGGTGGTCGGCCACCGACTACGTGGTGGTGCACGAGCAGTTCGGGCGGAACACCAACGGGTTGTGGTGGTGGGTCCCGGACGCCTACAACGTGTTGTCCGCCGGCACGCCCGACCAGATCTCCCGCTACCTGCGCCCCGCCCTCCTCGGCGAAGGGTGGGTCTCCTACGCCGTCACCGAGGAGTACGCCGGCTCCGACCCGTCGGGCATCTCGACCGTGGCCGAACGGGTCGGCGACCGCTGGCGGCTCGACGGTGAGAAATGGTTCGTGACCAGCGGCGACGTGGCCGCCGTACACATCGTGGTGGCCCTGGCAGAAGGCCACGGGCCGACGTTGTTCCTCGTCGACGCCGAAGCCGACGGCGTCGAGTACCTCGACGACCCGCCCTTCACCCACTCGTTCCCGCACGGGCACCCGACGCTGCACCTGAACGGGGTGCTCGTCGGCGACGACGCCGTGCTGGGCGGCCTCGGCCAGGCCGACGCGCTGCAGCAGAACTGGTTCGTGGAGGAACGGCTGGGCATCGCCGCCCACTGCGTCGGCGCGATGGGGAGGCTGCTGGAGGAGGCGGTCGGTTGGGCGTGCGAGCGCGAGCAGGGCGGTGCGCGGCTCATCGACCACCAGGGCGTGGCGTTCCCCCTGGCCGACTCGGCCGCCGACGCGGCCGCGGCCCGCCTGATGGTGTACGAAGTGGCGGCGCTGGCCGACGCGGGCGCCGACCGGAAGGTCGTGCACGCGAAGGCGTCCCTGGCGAAACTGTTCGCCTCGGAGGCGGCGTGGCGGTGTGCCGACCGGGCGGTGCAGACGTTCGGCGGGCGGGGCTACATGCGGACCAACGTGGCCGAACGGTACCTGCGTGAGCTGCGGGTCGACCGCATCTGGGAGGGGACGAGCGAGATCCAGCGCGTGATCATCGCGCGGTCGCTGGAGCGGCGCGGGGTCGGCCGGGTCATCGCCTGAGCCGGGCCGGCGGAACACGTCACCGCTCTTCGCAAGTCGGCCTGACCGCAACCCTTGAAGACGGCTTCCCAGAGATCGAACAGGGCGGGGTCGATCCGTGTGATCATGACGTCCGCTCCTCACGGATGGGCTGATCACTGTGACGCCTCTGCCGGGAATCTTCTCCTTGGCGAGCCACTGATCAGGCGTGATCCCTCCGGCCGCAATGCCCGAACTGCAACCCTGGGCCGTGACGACCACGACTTCGGGTCATCACCGACAGGACGGCGATCGAGAACCATGTCTGCAGCTGACACGACCTATTACGGAGATCCACCTACTCCGGGGCAGGAGATCGAGGCGAGAAAGGCTTGGCGGGCCCTGCGAATCGGAGTTTTCGCCGTCCTTTATGCCGTATCCCTGATCTGCGGGGTCCTGGCACTCGCCGTCGAGCCCTACAGGTATTCGTTCATCCCTGGAAACGAACACCACGCCGACGGCGACGTCGTCCTGGGCGGGATGATCGGGGCAGGGCTCGGACTGCTGGCCGCCGTGGCCGCGGTGCTGCTCTTCGTCCGCTCGTGGAAGGCCTGGATCCTGGTCGGCTTGCTGTTCGTCCTGTCGGGAGCGGCCATGGGGCAGTTGCAGGGCGCGTCGTCGGACATCGTCCCAGTCGTGACGGAGGCGCCGTTCACTTCTTCATGATGAACAGGGTCGTCCGCCGCTGGACCAGCCAGCCCAGCAGCAACGCCAGCAGTGAGGCGAGCACCAGCAGGGTCGCGAGGGCGTTCAGTGCGGGTGTGGGCGCGTTCCGTACCGCGCTGTAGAGCTTGATGGGGACGGTCACCGACGACGCGTCGGGGGACAGGAACGCCGAGATGACGAAGTCGTCCATCGACGACGCGAAGACGATCATCGCGCCGGCGAACACGGCGGGGGTGAGCAGGGGGAGCAGGATCAGCCGGACGGCGGTCAGGCGGCCGCAGCCGAGGTCGCGGGCCGCCTCCTCGTAGTCGGTGCCGATCGACGCGAGCCGGGAGCGGACGATCACGACCACGTACGAGACGGAGAACGTGACGTGGCCGAGGATCTGGGCCGGTTGGCCCAGCGGGACGAACAGGTAGAGGTTGGTGAAAACCAGGTAGAGCGCCGAGCCCATCACGATCTCGGGCGTGGCCAGGGGGAGCAGGGTGAGGCCGCCGACCACGCGGCCGGTCCGGCCCCGCCAGCGGGCCAGGCCGAGGGCGGTCGCGACGCCGAGCGGGGTGGCGATGAGCGTCGTGAGGCCGGCGACCGTCAGGCTGTTGACCAGGGCCAGGCGCAGCGACGGGTCGTCGGCCACCGAACCGGACGAGCCGAAGTACCACTGCAGGGAGAAGCCCTGCCAGGTGCTGCGCGAGCGGCCGTCGTTGAAGGAGAACTGGATCGCCACCAGAATCGGCACCAGCGACCACACCACATAGGCCCACGTCACCGACGCGAGCACCCACGGTCGCCGTCTCATGTCACGCCCTCCTCGGCCCGGCGGCTGGAGATCAGGTAGTACACCATCAGCACCATGAGCAGCGCCGACAGCAGCAGCACGAGCGACGCCCCCAGCTCCTTCCGCGTCCCGCCGAGCAGGTAGAACTCGATCTGGTTGGCGATCATCGTGGTGGTCGGCGAGCCCGAGACGAGGGTGTTGGTGTAGTAGTCGCCGAACATCGGCAGCGCCGTGATGGCCGACGCCGTCAGCAGGCCCGGACGCGACAGGGGCAGCGTCACGTGCCAGAACGCGCCCCGTCCCGAACAGCCGAGGTCCCGCGCCGCCTCCAGCAGGAGCGGGTCGATGCGGTCGAGGGTGGAGAACAGCGGCACGATGAAGAACGGGATGTACCCGTAGACCAGCGCCAGCACGACCGTCACCGGGTTGCCCGACAACCAGCGCACGGGTTCGTCGACGATGCGGGTGAACAGCAGCAGGTCGTTGACGTAGCCGTCGTCCTGGAGCAGGTTCAGCCAGGCCAGCATGCGGGTCAGGTAGTTCACCCACCACGGCGCGAGGATCAGGCCGAGCAGCAGGGCCCGGCGGCGTCCGGCGTGCCGGGCGACGTAGTAGGCCACCGGGTAGCCGATGGCCACGCACAACCCCAGGGCGAGGGCGACGTAGAGCAGTGTGCGGAGGAAGACGGGGCGCAGGTCTCCGGTGACCGACCGGGTGAGGATCTCGGTGAACGCGGTGACGTCCCAGTAGCGGGGGTCCCATTCCGGCACGGGCGCGTTGAACACCGGGTCGGTGTAGCCGAACGCCACGGCGGCGATGGCGTAGAACGGCACCGCGAACAGCAGCACCAGCCAGAGCGCGCCGGGCGCGGCGAGCAGACCCCACAGGCGGCCGCCCCGGTCGCGACGGGCAGGAGCCCCGGCATTTCGCCGCGAGGCAGGGGCCGGTTCCGGGGAACCTCCGGCGTCCCCGCTCACTGGCCTGCCTTGAACTGCGACCACGTGTCGAGCCAGACCGCCTCCGCCGCGGGGGAGATCTGGAAGATCTGCTGGCTGCGGGCGTACACGTCCGGCGTCACGATCGCCGACTTCAGGCCCTCGGTCACGAACTCGTCGGTGACCATCTTCTCGGGGGTGATCGCCGAGAGCGCCGGCTGATATCCGGTGAACGAGAAGTTCTCCTGTGCCACCGCGGGATCCAGCAGGTGGTCGAGCAGCAGGTGGGCGAGGACCGGCTTCGAAGCCGACGCGGGCACGGCGATGGAATCGGTGCCGACCACGCCGAGGTCGTCGGAGGGGTACCAGTAGCCGAGCACGTCGGCGTCCACGCCCTTGGGCAGGTAGGACTGCGCGTTGATCATGTCGCCCGACCAGCAGTGGTGCACCGTCGCCTGGCCTTCGGCCACCAGCTGGTAGGCCGCGATCCCGGTCTTGATGTTCATCAGCGGCACGAGCTCCGCGAGCCACGTGCCGGCCTGCTTGATCTTCACCGGGTCCTCGGTGTTGATCTCCCGCGACCCGTTCTTCAGCATCGCCAGGGCCAGGCCCTCGCGGTGGTCGTCGATCAGGTACGCCTTGCCCTTGTAGGCGGGATCCCAGAGCAGGCCGTAGCCGAAATTGGCCGACACCTCGTCGGCCCGGTAGCCGATCCCGGACGTGTAGGCGCAGTAGGGCACGGAGTAGCGCGAGCCCTCGTCGTAGAAGGGCGACTGCAGCTGCGGCCAGGCGTTGGCCAGATTGCCCAGATACGTCTTGTTGAGCGGCAGCAGCAGTTTGCCGACGGCCGCCTTCCCGATCACGTCGGGGGTCGGGAACCACACGTCGAACGAGGCGCCGGGCGTGCGGAGCTTGGAAATCGCGTCTTCCATCGTGTTGAAGGTCGTCAGCTCGACCTCGACCCCGTGGGTCTTCCCGAACGCCTTCAGGACGTCGGGAGACACGTACTCGGGATAGTTCAAGATCTTCAACACCCCGCCGGACTCCGGGGAGAGCCCGTCCGCGATCGGAGGGATGTCGTCGTGCAGCGGCAGGGCGCCGGGTGAATCCGTTCGAGTGAGCGGCACTGCGGAGGACCCCGTCGAGCGGCCGGGCCGCTCGCCTCCACATGCCGCCGTCGCAGCTAAGGCGCTGACCAGCAGAAACCTGCGTCGATCCATGCTGTTCCCTTTTCTGGTACCGAATCTCCTCTTGCCAGACTGACTGGTTGCCCAGTTAGTCTGACGGTGTGGCCCCCATGGGCCGCAAGGCGTGCGGGCATAAGTTTTCCGGGTCGTAACGCCATGCAGAAGGGGTACAGCCGGTGAAACACGCATACGACGCGATCATCATCGGAGGCGGGCACAACGGGCTCGTCGCCGCGGCCTATCTCGCCCGTGCCGGACTCTCCACCCTCGTCGCCGAAGCCCGCCCGGTCACCGGCGGCGCGGCCACCACCGAAACCCCGTGGGGGCCCGAGTTCAAGGTCACCGCTCTCTCGTACGTCATGAGCCTGATGCCCCCCACGATCCTGCGTGACCTGCGGCTCACGGAGCACGGCTACGACGTGATCCCCATGGGGCCCAGCTTCGTTCCCTTCCCCGACGGCCGTTCCCTGCAGACCGAGACGGGCGATCCGGCCCGCGACCACGCCCAGATCGCCGCGTTCTCCACGAAGGACGCCGACGCGATGCCCCGCTACGAAGCCTGGCTCCAGGGCATCGGCGACGTGCTGTCCCCGCTGCTGATGCGCACCCCGCCCAACGTCGGCTCACTGCGGCCGAAGGACCTGATCGACCAGCTCCGGCTGGCCTGGGGGCTGCGCGGCCTGCGGACGCGGGGCACCGCCGACGCGGTCCGCCTGTTCACCATGTCGGTCGAGGACCTGCTCAACGAATGGTTCGAGTCGCCCCAGGTCAAGGGCGTGATGTCGATCAACGGCGTCATCGGCACGTGGGCCGGGCCGGCCGAACCGGGCACCGCCTACGTGATGATGCACCACACGATCGGCGACGTCGGCGACGGGCGTATGGGGTCGTGGGGTTACCCGATCGGCGGCATGGGCGCGGTCAGCCAGGCCATCCGCAGCTCGGCCGAGGCGTTCGGCGCGACGGTGCTCACCGAGGCCCCGGTCCGAAAAATCCTCATAAAAGGGGGCAGGACCGTGGGCGTCGCGCTCGAAGACGGCAGGGAGTTCACCGCCTCCACCGTCGTCGCCGCCACCCACCCCAAGACCACCTTCCTGCACCACGTGGGCCGCGACCACCTGCCCGACGACTTCGTGCGCGACATCGAACGCTGGCGCTCCCGCTCGGGCGTCGTGAAGATCAACGTCGCGCTCTCGGAGTTGCCGACCTTCCCGTCCAACCCGGAGGCCGACCTGACCGGCTCGGTCGAGCTCTGCCACTCCATCGAGTACGTCGAGCAGGCGTTCCAGGACGCGAGGTCGGGCGTCGCCGCCCGCCTGCCGTTCGCCGACTCGGTCATCCCGTCGACGGTCGACCGCACGCTCTGCCCCGAGGGCACCCACATCATGTCGATGTTCACCCAATGGGTCCCGCACACCTGGAACGAGCAGCCCCACACCGAGGGACTCGACGCCTACGCCGACCGCGTCATCGACGGCTACGACCAGCTGGCCCCCGGCTTCAAGGCGTCGGTCCTCCACCGCCAGGTCATCGGCCCCCACCAGATGGAACACGAATACGGCCTGCTCGGCGGCAACATCTTCCACGGCGAACTCTCCCCGGACCAGCTCTTCCACCTGCGCCCGGCCCCCGGCTACGCCGACTTCACCACCCCGGTGAAGGGCCTCTACCAGTGCAGCTCGGCCACCCACGGCGGCGGCGGCGTGACCGGCATCGCCGGCTACCTGGCCACCCGCCGCATCCTCAAGGACCGCAAGAGGGGCGGCAGAAAATGACGCCACCAGGTCTCCACCGAACCCGCGCCCGCGCCTGGACCTCTTTCCCATGGTCGGGCGGAGGCTCCTCCGCGTTCAAAGCTCTTTCCGTTACGGCTCCCGCCTGGCCGGCCCCGCCCGCCGCAGCGGGTCGCGGCCCCGGCCGGCGGCGGCAACCGGGTGTTGCGGTGCCGCGCCGTCACGGGTGCTTCGCCACCAGAGTCGCGGGGGCGTCGTCGGGGTTGCCGAGCACGAGCAGCAGCGCGTCTTGCCACCGCAACGTCGGCATCCGCGTCCCGAACGGTGCTCGGGTGAACACGAGCACCGAGGCGAATTGAACACGAGGTGGTGGAAGTGATGATTCGGGTTCTCCGGAAGGTGTTGTCGAGTGCGCTGGCCAAGCCAGACGGGAAGGCCGGGGTGGTCTGGCCGCCCAGTCAGGCGGATGCCGTCAAGCCGGCCGATTGGTGTGGTTCCGGCCAGGCTCCCAGCGGATGGTGTGAGCGATGAACTCCGCGCCGCTCGACCTCGACGAGGTCCGCGAATGTCTCAAGGCCCCGGGCCAGATGTTGCCGCAGGCCGCCTACACCGCCGACGACGTCCTCGCCTGGGAGCGCACGGTCGTCTTCGCCGGGGGCTGGGTCTGCGCCGGGCGCTCGGCCGACATCCCGAACCGGGGCAGGAAGGCCGTCGCCGTGGGCGACGACTCCGTGCTCCTGGTCCGCGACGACGACGCCACCCTGCGCGGGTTCTACAACGTCTGCCGTCATCGCGCCCACGAGCTGCTGCCGTGCGGTTCGTCGGCGACCGGGCGGTTCATCGCCTGCCCGTACCACAACTGGGTCTACGACCTGCGGGGCGACCTGCACCGCATCCCCGGCGAGCCGGCGCCCAAGCTGGGGCTGGTCGAGGTCCCGGTCACCGAGTGGCACGGGTTCGTGTTCGTCAACGCCGACGGGCAGGCGCCGCCCATCCACGACTACCTCCACGGTCTGGAGGACATCGTGGCGGCGTACACGCTGGGAGAGCTCGACGTCGCCGCGTCGCACGAGTACGAGCTCGACGCCAACTGGAAACTCGCCGTCGAGAACTACCACGAGTGTTACCACTGCCCGGCGATCCACCCCGAACTGTGCGCCGTCAGCCCGCCGGACAGCGGCGACAACTACGTGCCGACGGGGTTGTGGGCGGGTGGTCGCATGGACCTCATCGACGGCGCGGAGACCATGTCGATGGACGGCAACTCGGCCGCCGGGCCGCTCCCGGGCATCACCGGCGAGCGGCTGCGGATCGTCGAGTACCTGCACCTGTTCCCGAACCTGCTGCTCAGTCTCCATCCCGACTACGTCATGACGCACGTCCTCGAACCGCTCACCGCCACCCGGACCAAGGTCACCTGCCAGTGGTTGTTCCCGAAGGGGACCACCGACGTCGGCTACGCCGTCGACTTCTGGGATCTGACCAACCGCCAGGACTGGCAGGCCTGCGAAGGGGTGCAGCGGGGCGTGAGCTCGCGCGGGTACCGGCCGGGGCCGTTCTCCGCCGACGAGGACGTCACCTTCCAGTGGATCGCCACCGTGGCGACCGCTTATCTCACGGGCCGCGCGCCGGCCCTGCCCGAAAGGATCTAACGATGACCGTCGTCAGCGAGCGGACACCGGCTCGCGTACTGGACGACCTGATCGCCCTTCAAGAAGGCGCGTTCCTCGCCCGGACCGTCGAATCGCGGCGAGTGCGCACCGAATGCTCCGATGTCTTGCCCGGGGGAGTGGCCTCCAACTGGCAGGACGCCCCTCCCGGGGCCGTGTGGATCTCGCACGGCCAGGGCTCCCGGGTCGTCGACCTCGACGGCACCTCCTACGTCGACCTGCACGGTGGATTCGGGGTCAACCTCGTCGGGCACGCCCATCCGGCCGTCGTCGAGACCATCGACGAACGGGTCAGGAAGGGCACCCACTTCGCCCAGCCGACCCGGGACGCCGTGGTCGTGGCGCGGTTGCTGGCCGAACGCTTCGGGCTGCCGATGTGGCGGTTCGGGAACTCCGGCACCGAGGCCACGATGGACGCCGTCCACCTCATGCGGGCCGCCACCGGCCGCATGAAGATCATCAAGGTCGAGGGCAGTTACCACGGCCACCACGACTCCGTGCAGGTCAGCGTCTATCCGTCGATCGAGGAGGCCGGGCCGCCGCTGCGGCCCCGCTCGGTGCGCTACAGCGTCTCGGTGCCGCCGGACCTCGCCCGGCTGACCGTCGTGGTGCCCTTCGGCGACCTGGAGGCCGTCGAGCGGGCGCTGATCGAGAACTCCGGCGAGATCGCCGGGATGATCCTCGAACCGGTCATGATGAACATCGGGCTCATCCCGCCGCCCGACGGCTACCTCGCCCAGCTGAAGGACCTGCTGCACCGCCACGGCGCCTACCTGGCCTTCGACGAGGTCAAGACCGGGTTGTCGGTGGCGCCGGGCGGCGCGTCCGAACTACTGGGCGTGACCCCCGACCTCATCTGCCTGGCCAAGGCGCTCGGCGGCGGCCTGCCGTGCGGGGCGATCGGCGGCACGCCCGACCTGATGAGGCTGATCTCGGAGGGGGTGTACGAGCAGGTCGGCACCTTCAACGGCAATCCGCTCACCATGGCGGTGGCGGCCGTCGTGCTCAGGGACGTGCTCAATTCAGACGCTTATCGTCACTTTGATCGGTTGCGCACGGTTATGACGGAAGAGGCGACCGCCATTCTCCGGCGATGGGGCATGCCGGGATATATCCAGTCATATGGCGCGAAGGGCTCAGTAATATTTCACGAGAAACTCCGCGACTACCGCGATTTTCTCGACTATCCCGGCGAATGGGGACATGCGCACTGGCTCTACCAGCACAACGGCGGGGTCTTCCTGCCGCCCTGGGGCAAGACCGAGCAGTGGACGTTGTCGGTCCAGCACGGCGACGACGACGTGCGCCGATTCCTGACCAACCTCGACACCATGGGGCGTGACTACGCCGGAAGCGCCGCCATCAGGTAGGCGAGGCGGGCGGCGGCGTCTTCGACCGACTCGACCGTGCCGAGGCGGTAGCCCCACGAGGTCACGAAGGCGCCGCAGTCGGTGCAGGTCACCGTCTCGGCGAGAGTGTCGGAGAAACGGTTCCGGACGTGCACCGCCGGCGGACTGGCACTGAGCAGGCGCACCGAAAGGTCGATGTGTTCCCGCGTCGCATCGGCGAATCGCTCAAGACACCACAAAGTGTCAAGCATCGCACAATCACCTCCCGGCTGAGAGGAAAGGATTGCACGCTCCCGTCACATGAGGCAAGCAATTGCTCTTACGAATCAGCGGATTGTTTCCCCAATTCGTCGATGACCCGGACGATCACCGCGCGGGCGTCGTCGCGATAGACGGCGGCGGCCGCGAAGTCGTCGTGGGCGCGGGCGTAGAAGGCGATGTCGTCGGGGTCTCTGAGCAGCAGGTCCTTGGTGAACGTGGCCACGCCGACGAGCGCCTCGTTGTAGATGGCGAAGCTGTGCAGCGGGGTGGCCGGCAGGACCGTCTCGAACGGGATCACGCCGAACTCGACGTTGGGCAGCGTCGTGATGGCCAGCAGCCGGTCCATCTGGCCGCGCATCACGTCGAGCGGCGCGAGCCGCACGTGCAGCACCGCCTCGGGCACCACGAACGTGAACCTGCGCTGCGGGTCGTAGAGGATCTCCTGCCGCTGCATGCGCACCCGGATCGCCGCGTCGACGTCGTCGACCGCCTCGTAGACCCGGCGCACCTTCTGGAAGATGTGCCGGGAGTACTCCGCGGTCTGCAGCAGGCCCGGCACCAGCCCGGCCTCGAAGATCCGCAGCGTGCGGATGCGCGCCTCGAGATCGCGCACGTCCTCCTGGAGCGCCGCCAGCCCGCCCTTGTGCCTGGCCTTCCAGGAGTCGTGGCGTTCGCTCAGGCCGACCGCCTGCTGGATCAGGTTGTCGACCATGCCGGGTTCGGCGGCGACGGCCTGGGCCCAGACGACCACGTCGTCCTCGGTCGGCGTCTGGCGGGCGTTCTCGATGCGCGAGACCTTCGACGGTTGCCAGTTGAGGCGCTCGGCGAGGTCCTTGCCGGACAGGTGAGCGACCTCCCGGAGCTGCCTGAGCTGGATGCCCAGGTCGATGCGCGCCTGCTGGAAACCGCTCACTCGATCCCTCCCGCCATGGTGCGGACCAAGGTAGACCTCAGTTCGCCGCCCAGGCCATAGGGAGCTCCCTAATCGTGATCAGGTCAAGACCTTGCGTGCGATCTCGACCAGGAGCTCACGCGGGACCTCGACGGCGGTCTCGTAGTCGGCGAGATGCCGGAGATCGGCTCTGGCCTCCGGATCCACCACCTCCGTGCCCTGCACGACGATGGTGCCGCGGTCGGTCTCGTACAGGGCGGGGCACGACGTGGCCTCGGAGGTGGTGCCGAGGAAGCGGAGGCGCATGAGGGGGTGTCCTTCCGTACAGTCGCAATTGCGAGCAATTGTAGGAGGGCTCACGTTTCGCTGTGATTGCGGTATGGACTCAGGGCAGCGGCACCGGAACCGCCCGCAGGCGTTCGCCGAGGGCCTTGGCCTGGGCGTCCATCAGCGGGCTGGCGGCCACACCCCGGCCGAGCAGGCCGTGGACGACGAAGTTGACCGCGAGCAGGTTCGGGAACACGTGGCGGTCGACGCGCAATCCGGTCACTTCGGGCAGCAACTCGGCCAGCCGGTCGGCCGTCAGGTAGTTCTCCAGCCACGCGTAGTGGTCGGGGGTGCGCACCCACACGCCGAGGTTGGCGTTGCCGCCCTTGTCGCCCGACCGCGCGCCGGCGATGAGACCCAAAGGTCGGAGCTCTTCTTCGACGGTCAGCGGGATCGGCATCGGCGGGGCGAACCACGGCCCGGCCACCCCGGGCTCCTCGCGGTCGGCCGGAGCCGCCGCGGCCGCCTCCGGCACGGCCTCCTCGAACGGCACCTCCGCGCCGTCGACGGCGACCCGGGCGGTCACCCGGGGCACCGCCACCGGCCAGTAGATCCCGTAGGGCGAGGCGTCGCCGGGCGGGGTCAGGCCGTAGAAGCCGGGATAACTGGCCAGGCCCGTCTCGACCACGGCCGAGGAGAACAGGCGTCCGGCCTTGCGCTTGTCAGGGTCCATGACCGTGATCCGGAGCAGGTCGCCGACCCGTTCCGTGTACGTCTGCTCGAAGCTCTCCCGGGGCGCCCGCGCCCAGACGGCCTCCTCGGCGACCTTCGCCTTGCGGTCGGCGTCGAGGCCGGTCAGCACCAGGGTCATCGTGTTCCGGTAGCCGCCGAGCACGTTCACCGCGGCCTTCAGCGTGGGCGGCGGCGCCTCGCCGCGCACCCCGCTCACCGACACCCGGTCGGGGCCCTCCTGCATGAGGCGGATCGTGTCGAACCGGGCCGTCACGTCGGGGCCCTGGTAGCGGGGGCCGCCGATCTCGTACAGGAGCTGGGCGGTGACGGTGCCCACGGTGACCGCGCCGCCCGTGCCCGGGTGTTTGGTGATGACGCAGGAGCCGTCGGAGTGCAGTTCGGCGATGGGGAAGCCGCAGTGGGCCAGGTCGGGGATCTCGTCGAAGAAGGCGTAGTTGCCGCCGGTGGCCTGGCAGCCGCACTCGATGACGTGCCCGGCGACGACCGAACCGGCGAGCGCGTCGAGGTCGGCGGGGCTCCAGCCGTACCGCCAGATGCCGGGACCGGTGACCAGGGCCGCGTCGGTGACGCGGCCGGTCACCACGACGTCGGCGCCGGCCGAGAGGGCGGCGGCGATGGGGAAGCCGCCCAGGTAGGCGTTGGCGGTGATCGGCGCCGCCGTGAGGGTCTCGCCGGTGTCGAGGTTGACCAGCGGCCCGAGCTCGGCCAGGCGCGGCATGAGGTCGTCGCCGGTGACGGTGGCGACCTTGGCCGGCAGGCCGAGGTCCCTGATCGCCTGCGCGCACGCTTCGGGGTCGAGCCCGCCCGCGTTCGACACGATCTTGATGCCGCGGTCGAGGCAGGTCGCCAGGACGTCGGACAGCTGCCGCACGAACGTCGTGGCGTAGCCCGGGCGGCCCTTGGCCCGGTTCCCGGCCAGGATCAGCATGGTCAGCTCGGCCAGCCAGTCGCCGGTGAGCACGTCGATCGGGCCGCCGTCGACCTGTTCCCGGGCGGCCGAGAGGCGGTCGCCGTAGAAGCCCGAGCAGTTGGCGATGCGCACCATCAGACGGCCCAGGCGGGCGGGCGCTTCTGCAGGAAGGCGCTCATGCCCTCGCGCGCCTCTGCCGAGGAGAACAACTTGGCCGACAGGGTCGCCATCTCGTCGCCGCGTTCGGCCAGCAACCGCCGGACCGGCTCGGTGACCAGCCGCTTCGACTCGGCGAGACCCTGCGGCGAGGCCGCGCGCAGGCCGTCGAGCACGGTCTCGACCGCGTCGTCGAGTTGCGGCAGCGGGACCGCCCGGGTCAGCAGGCCGATGCGCTCGGCCTCCATCGCGCCGAACGTCTCGCCGGTGATGAAGTAGCGCCCGGCGGCCCGGCCGTCGAGGCGCGGCAGCAGGGTCAGCGAGATCATCGCCGGCGCGAGCCCGAGGCGGGCCTCGGTGAACGCGTAGTCGCCGCCGTCGTCGGCCACCACGACGTCGCACGCGCCGAGCAGCCCGAGCCCGCCCGCCCGCGCCTTGCCGGCGACCCGGCAGACCACCGGCTTGGGCAGCTCGACCACCAGCGTGAACAGGTCGATCATGCGGCGGGTGCCGGCCTCCATGCCCTCGGCCGCCGCCTCCGACAGGTCGGCCCCGGCGCAGAACACCGGTCCGGTGTGGGTGAGCAGCACCGCCCGGACGTCGTCGTCGGACCCGGCCGCCTCCAGGTGGGCCGACAGCTCCTCGACGAGCTGCCGCGACAGGGCGTTGCGGTTGCGCGGCGAGTCGAGGGTGACCGTGGCCACCCCGCGCTCGACCGTCAGATGTACGACCTCGGTCACTGTGTCACTTCCTTGATCACGGCCAGTGGCGTGCCGGCGTCGACCTGCCGCCCGGCGACGGCGGTCAGTTCGGCCACCACCCCCTCGGCGGGGGCCGTGATGCGATGCTCCATCTTCATGGCCTCCAGCACCACGACCGTCTGCCCAGGTTTCACCGCGTCACCCACGCCGACCTCGACCCGCAGCACGGTGCCGGGCATCGGGGCGGGCAACGACCCGGGAGGAGTCTGCACCACGGGCTCCGGCAACCTCGGGAGCGGGGTCAGCCGGACGGGGCCGAGCGAGGAGTCGACGTACACGGCGTCGTCGTAGGAGGCGACCGCGAAGACCCGGCGCACGCCGGCGATCTCCAGGACCACCTCCTCCGGCGCGGCCGACACCAGGACCGCCTCGGGCGACGATCGCAGGCCGTCGCGGGTGTGCAGGTGGGTGACCTCGCCGGCCTCGGCGAAGGCGGTGCGCTGGGGTTGCGAGACGACGTTGCGCCAGCCCGGCGGGAGGTCGCCGAGCGTCGTCCTCGGCCGGGCGGCCAGGGCCAGGGCCGCCGCCAGCGCGGAGAACCGCACCTCCTCCGGGCCCGCGAGGGGGGCCAGGTCGTGGCGGGTCAGGAAACCCGTGTCGGTCTCGCCCTGGCGGAACTCGGGGTGGCGCAGGACGCGGACCAGCAGGTCGCGGTTGGTCGCCGGGCCGTGCAGCTTCGCGCCGGCCAGCGCCGTGGCCAGCCGTCTGGCCGCCGCCTCCCGGGTGGGGGCGTAGGCGATCACCTTGGCCAGCATCGGGTCGTAGAAGGTGCCGATCTCGTCGCCGGACACCACGCCCGCGTCGAGCCGCAGGCCGCCCTGGGCGAACTCGGCCTCCACCCCGGGCACCTCGAAGCGGTGCATCCGGCCGCTCTGGGGTGTCCAGCCGTCGGCGGGGTCTTCGGCGTACAGGCGCACCTCGATGGCGTGGCCGACCGGGCTCGGC
This sequence comes from Herbidospora sakaeratensis, assembly GCF_001570525.1. GTDB lineage: Bacteria > Actinomycetota > Actinomycetes > Streptosporangiales > Streptosporangiaceae > Herbidospora > Herbidospora sakaeratensis. The sequence continues at coordinate 192,994 of NZ_BBXC01000008.1, read as the reverse complement.
GGCAGGCCGGGAAGGGCCGCGCCCTCGGCGATCTCGATCTGCAGGCGCACCAGGTCGACGCCGTAGACGGCCTCGGTGACCGGGTGTTCGACCTGGAGGCGGGTGTTCATCTCCAGGAAGTGGAAGTGGCCGTCGGCCAGCAGGAACTCGACGGTCCCGGCGCCGGTGTAGCCGATCGCGCGGGCCGCGTTCACCGCCGCCTCGGCCAGCGAGCGCCGCAGCTCGGGCGTGACCCCGGGCGAGGGCGCCTCCTCCAGCACCTTCTGATGGCGGCGCTGGATCGAGCACTCGCGCTCGCCCAGCGCCCAGACGGTGCCGTGGCTGTCGGCGAGGATCTGCACCTCGACGTGCCGGGCCCGCTCCAGCAGCGGCTCGGCGAACACGGTCCCGTCGCCGAACGCCGCCGCGGCCTCCCGCCCCGCCGACTCCAGCGCCTCGGCGAGCTCCTCGGCCGACCGCACGATCCGCATGCCGCGCCCGCCGCCCCCGGCCGACGCCTTCAGCAGCAGCGGAAAGGTGAGGTCCGCAGGTGGTTCCTCAAAGGCGATGGTCGGGAGCAGCGGCACCCCGGCCTCCGCCATCAGCGCCTTGGCCTCGATCTTGTCGCCCATCGCCGCGATGGCCTCGGGCGAGGGCCCGATCCAGGTCAGCCCCGCCTCGACCACCGCCCGCGCGAACGCGGCGTCCTCCGACAGGAACCCGTAGCCGGGGTGGACGGCGTCGGCCCCGGCCGCCCTGGCCGCCGCGACCAGCTTCCCGGCGTCGGTGTACGCCTTCACGTCCCCCAGGCCGACCGCGGACCCGGCCTCGGCGACGTGCCGCGCCCCCGCGTCGGCGGGGCTGAACACCGCGACCGTCTCGATGCCCAGCGCGTCGCACGCGCGGATCACCCGGCGGGCGATCTCGCCCCGGTTGGCCACCAGAACCCGACTGATCATTCGACTCACATCCGGAAGACGCCGAAACCGGCGGCGGGCGACTCGGGGGCCGAGCCGATGGCGGACAGGCACAATCCAAGGACGGTCCGGGTGTCGCGCGGGTCGATGACCCCGTCGTCGTAGAGGCGGCCCGACAGGAAGAACGGCAACGACTCGGCCTCGACCTGCGCCTCGACCATCGCGCGCATGGCGGCGTCGCCCTCCTCGTCGAACGCCTGCCCGCGCGCCTCGGCGGCGGCCCGGCCGACGATCGACAACACCCCGGCCAGCTGCGCCGGTCCCATCACCGCCGACTTCGCGCTCGGCCAGGTGAACAGGAACCGGGGGTCGTACGCCCGCCCGCACATGCCGTAGTTGCCCGCGCCGTAGCTGGCCCCCAGGACGACCGTCAGATGGGGGACGGTGGAGTTGGCCACCGCGTTGATCATCATCGAGCCGTGCTTGATGATGCCCGACCGCTCGTAGTCCTTGCCGACCATGTAGCCGGTGGTGTTCTGCAGGAACAGCAGCGGCGTGCGCGACTGGTTCGCCAGCTGGATGAACTGGGCCGCTTTCTGCGCCTCCTGGCCGAACAGCACGCCCCGCGCGTTGGCCAGGACGCCGACGTCGTAGCCGTGGATCGTGGCCCAGCCGGTCACCAGGCTCGGCCCGTAGAGCGGCTTGAACTCGTCGAACTCGCTCGCGTCGACGATCCGCCCGATGACCTCGCGCGGGTCGAACGGCACACGCAGGTCTTCGGGCACGATGCCGAGCAGCCCGTCTTCGTCGAGCAGCGGCGGCCGCGAGGGCTTCGGCGCCCGGCCCAGCTTGCGCCAGTTCAGCCGCTTGACGATGGCGCGCCCGATGCGCAGGGCGTCGTGCTCCGACTCGGCCAGGTGGTCGGCCAGGCCCGAGTCGCGGGCGTGCATCTCGGCGCCGCCGAGCGACTCGTCGTCGGCGTCCTCGCCGGTCGCGACCTTGACCAGCGGCGGGCCGCCCAGGAACACCTTGGCGCGTTCCCGCACCATGACGACGTGGTCGGACAGGCCCGGCACGTAGGCGCCCCCGGCCGTGGAGTTGCCGAACACCAGGGCGATCGTCGGGACGCCGGCCGCCGACAACCGGGTCAGGTCGCGGAAGACGCGCCCGCCGGGGATGAAGATCTCCTTCTGCGTCGGCAGGTCGGCGCCGCCCGACTCGACCAGGTTGACGAGCGGGAGCCGGTTCTCCAGGGCGATCTGGGTCGCCCGCAGGGTCTTGCGCAGCGTCCAGGGGTTGGACGCGCCGCCCCGGACGGTCGGGTCGTTGGCGACGATCACGCACTCGACGCCCTCGACCACGCCGATGCCGGTGACCACGCTGGCGCCGACGGGGAAGTCGGACCCCCAGGCGGCCAGCGGGGACAGTTCGAGGAAGGGCGCGCCGGGGTCGAGCAGCAGTTCCACGCGTTCGCGGGCCAGGAGCTTGCCCCGGGCGTGGTGGCGGTCGACGTACTTCTGGCCGCCGCCCTCGACCGCTTTGGCGTGCTCCGCCGCCAGTTCGGCGAGTCTGCCGAGCATCGCCGCTCGTCGCTGCTGCGTTTCCGCCGAGTCGGGAGGTTGGATCACGTTCGGTGAGTTTAATGTTCTACGCGGGGAGACGACCCCCGAACCCCCTGACATGCACCTTTCACCCTAGTTTCAGAGACGGAAATCATCGGCGCAGCTCACGGCGGCACGAGTGACCCGACCTTGTTCGGGTGTGGTGACCTCATCAGAATCAGTTAAGTCTTCAACTAACTGCACGGATGAGGAGAGGCATGAAGCGCACCATCTTCGTTCTCGTCGGCGTCCTCGGCGCCATGCTCACCGGCATCACTCCCGCGTCCGCCGCGGTCGACTGCTCGGCGGGCGGCTACACGCGGGTCTACCACAGCTACATCCCCACCAACTGGGAGCGGGGCGCCATCGACGGGCGCAGCTACAACATCGGCGCCAACATGTCGTACGACTATGAGATCTGCCTCGACATCCCCGACGGCGAGACGTTCTCGATCGAGGTGCGGATCTACAACAACGGAAACTGGAGCACGTTCGAGGACGACCGGCCCGGTGACAAGGTCTTCCGCTACTCGCTCGCCCCGAACAGCTTCTGGCAGGTCTACGGCACGCTGACCGGCCCCGGCAGCACCTACCTCTACTACGACTGGCACGAGAAGCTGCTCTAGCCGCAGTGGGTCAGCCGCAGTGGGTCCAGCCGCTCTGCCAGGTGGCCTTGGCGAACCCGCCGCCCCAGACGACGCACTTGTTCTTCGCGAGGAGGCGGACCGGGCCGGCGTAGGCGGTGTAGCGGCCCCAGTCGTTGCCGTGGGCGCCCTTCTGCACGCGCAGCAGGGCGCCCATCTTGATGCTGCCCGGGATGACGTTCTTCGACAGGGTGACCACGCAGTTGAGGCCGGTCGCCTCTTCGTACAGGAGATAGGTGGTGGCCCGGCCGTTCTGCCAGCGGTGCCGGTTCACGACCGCGAACCCGGCCCCGCACAGGCCCTCGGGCGTGTTGGGGTTGGGCTCCTTGGTCTTCGCCGGGCTCGGGCTCGGGCTGGGGGAGGGCGACGGGGACGGCGAGGGGCTGGGCGACGGCGAGGGCGTCGGGGTCAGGCTCGGGCGCGGCTTGTCGACCACGTCGGGGCGTTCGGTCGGGGCCTCCGTCGTCGGCGCGGGCGGTTCGGGCTGCGCGGCGACCGGGGAGAGCGACGGGCGGGGGGCACGTTTGGTCGGGGTGAGCTGGGCGATGACCGGGGCGGCCGTCGGCGCGGCCACCGCGGTGCGGGGCTCGGGCCGGGTCACGACGTAGGCGGCGCCGCCCAGGAGCAGCACGGCCGCCGCGCCGGCCAGCAGCATCCGGCCCCGCCTGACCGGGGCGGCCTTGATCACGCCGTGGTCGCCGCGCAGGTAGGCGATCAGCTGGTCGGGGGTCGGCCGGTCGGCCGGGTCCTTGGCCAGGCAGCGCGCCACCAGGGTGCGCATCGGCTCCTCGACCTCGCCGAGGTCGGGCTCGGAGTGCAGGATGCGGTTCAGCACGACCGGGATCGAGTCGGCCCCGAACGCGGGGCGGCCGGTCGCCGCGAAGACCATCGTGACGCCCCACGCGAACACGTCGGACGCGGGGCCGGCGGTCGCCTCGCTCAATAACTCGGGGGCCAGGTAGGCGGGGGTGCCCATGGTGGTGCCGCTCATCGTGGCCTGCGGGGCGTCGAGGGCCTTGGCGACGCCGAAGTCGATCACGACCGGGCCCTCGGGGCCCATCAGCACGTTGGCGGGCTTCAGGTCGCGGTGGGTGATCCCGGCCTGGTGGATCGCCGCCAGGGCGGTCGCGGTCGCGATGCCCAGCCGTTCGAGCGCCGCGCCGCGCCGGGGGCCCTCCCGCTCGACGAGGTCTTTCAGCGACGGGCCGGGGACGTACTCGCTGACGATGTAGGGCTGGTTTCCGGCGAGGTCGGCGTACAGGACCGGGGCCGTGCTGAACCGGGCCACGCGCTGGGCGAGGCTGACCTCGCGCAGGAAGCGGGCGCGGGCCGCCGGATCGGCGCTGAGCCGGGTGTGCAGCAGTTTCACGGCCACGGTCGCGCCCTCGGGGGTCACGCCCCGGTAGACGACGCCCTGGCCGCCCTCGCCCAGCCGGCCGACGATCTGGAACGGCCCCAGTCGTGAGGGGTCGCCTTCCACCATGGAGAGCACGCTACCAGTGGGTCAGATGGCCTTGCCCGGGTTGAGGAGGTTGTGGGGGTCGAAGACCTGCTTTATCCCGGTCTGCAGGGACGCCACGACGGGCCCGCTCTCCAGCTCCAGCCACCGCTTCTTCAGCAGGCCCACGCCGTGCTCCCCGGTGAGGGTGCCGCCGAGGGCCAGCGCGGCCCGGAAGATCTCGTCGGCCGCCGCCCACACGTGCGGGGGCGGTTCGGGCAGGCCGCGCTCGAAGATGAACACCGGGTGCAGGTTGCCGTCGCCGGCGTGCGCGACGGTGCAGATCCGCACGTCGTGGCGGAGCCCGACGGCCTCGATCTCGGCGATCATGTCGGGCAGCTTCGACCGGGGCACGCAGACGTCCTCGGTCAGGCACTCGCCGAGGCGCTCCTTGGCCTGGTAGGCCATGCGCCGGACCGCGATCAGCTCGTCGGCCTCCTCGGGGGTGGTCGACCGGGCCGCGAACGTCGCGCCGTGCTCCTCGCAGAGGGCGGCCATGCGGTCGGCCGCCGCCTCGCCGTCGGGGGCGTCGGACTGGGCCAGCAGCATGCCCTGCGTCGTCGGCTCCAGGCCGATGTGGCGCCAGTCGTCGATCGCGACGAGGGTGTTGCGGTCGATGAGCTCCAGCATCGAGGGCTGGCAGCCGGCCGCGATGATCGCGGCCACCGCCGCCGCGGCGTCGCGCAACGAGGTGAACTCGGCGGCCACCGTGACCGGCGGTTTCGCCGGGGCCCGGCGCAGCCGGACGGTGGCCTCGGTGATGATGCCGAGGGTGCCCTCGGAGCCGACGAACAGGCCGGTCAGGTCGTAGCCGGTGACGCCCTTCATGGTCCGGCGGCCGGTGTTGACCACCTGGCCGTCGGCGAGCACGACCTCCAGGCCCAGCGCCGAGTCGCGGGTGACGCCGTACTTCACGCAGCGCAGGCCCCCGGCGTTGGTGGCCAGGTTTCCGCCGATCGTGGAGATCTCGTAGGAGGACGGGTCGGGGGCGTACATGAGCCCGTGGGCGCGGGCGGCGCGGTCGAGGTCGGCGGTGATCACGCCCGGCTGGACGACCGCGACCTCGTCGGCGGGGGACAACTCGACGATCTGGGTCATGCGGGCCAATGACAGGACGATCGACCCGTCACCCGCCACCGCCCCTCCGGCCAGCCCCGTGCCGGCGCCGCGCGGCACCACCGGGACCCCGTTGGCGGTGGCCCATTTCATCGTCGCCACGACGTCGTCGCGCGACTCCGCCAAGACCACCGCGCGAACCGCTCCGGCCTGCAGGAACGTGCGGTCGCGGGCGTAGGAGGCGGTCACGTCGGGGTCGGTCAGCACCCGTCCGGGAGGCAGCGCTGAGATGAGGTCGTCCACATCCCGAAACAGTACCAATCGCCCTGACTAGGGCGGTAAGGCGATCAGTCGATATCGGTTTCGCAACATCCCCCATTCACTTTACTTTTCCTTTACCGAGTGATCTAACGTCCCGTTGCGGCGGATGTGGCGGTTTCGCCATGACCGCACGGTGGCGCGCACCACCCCCGCGCGCCTCGACAAGCCCGGCTGACTACCGGGTGAGGGAGGATTCACTTGTCAGCCTTTGCAGCATCCCCTCGCAGGGCGCGGCGGTTGGCCGCCATCGTGCCCGCGCTCGGGCTGCTGGCCGCGGGTCTCACCGCGGCCACGGTCCCGGCATCGGCGGACTCCACGGAGGCCCGCTGGATCCCGTCGCTCAGCGACCACTACATCAACTACACGCCCCCGCGCGCGCAGTCGGACGTCTCCGACCGCTCGGACGAGAAGCTGAGCGAGGCCGCCAAGGCCAGCCGCCAGGCGACCGCGGCGATCGCCGACGAGATCGACCACAAGTACGCCGGCGGCAACCCCGTCGCCGCCCGCGGCCTGGCCAACAACGAGCGCCGCGCCATCAGGACCGGCCAGAACCCGTTCGACTTCATCTACAAGAAGGCGGGCACGAAGCGCACGGCCAAACTGCTGACGCTTCTGGTGGAGTTCAACGAGAACGCCAACGACGACTTCTCCGGGTTCGTCCGCCCGGTGTCGACCGCCGACATCAACACCTGCGTCACCGAGCCGGCCGGCACGAAGCTGAACGGCCCGCTGCACAACAACATCCCCGACCCGGCCACGGCCGCGGGCGGCGGGAAGGACAACAACTCCTTCTGGGTGCCGAACTTCAGCACCGACCACTTCAACAAGATGCTCTACTCCGACGCCGGGATCACCGAGCGGGTCCGCAAGGACCTCAAGGACCCCCGCGACGGCAAGAAGGGCATCGACATCTCCGGCTTCACCATGAAGAAGATGTACGAGGAGATGTCGAAGGGCGCCTACACCGTCTCGGGCGCGGCGATCGGCTGGCTGAAGGTCCCCCACTCCGAGGCCTGGTACGGCGCCGGTCAGTGCGGCACCTACCCGCAGCAGATGGCCGGCCACCCCGACAACCCGGCGGGCCCGGCCCAGCTCGGCATCGACGCGGTGAACGTGCTCGCGCAGCAGCAGCCGAACTTCCCGTGGGCCGACTACGACATCGAGGACACCGCCGACGCCGACGGCGACGGCAACGTCCTGGAGCCCGACGGCGTCATCGACCACCTCGTGCTCGTGCACGCCGGTGAGGACAAGTCGGGCGGCGGCGGCGCCGAGGGCACGTACGCCATCTGGGCGCACTCCTCGACCATCCCCGGCGGCTACACCGTCCCGGGCACCAACAAGAAGATCGCCAACTACATCGTGCAGCCGGAGGACTCCGGCGTCGGCGTCTTCGCCCACGAGTACGGCCACGACCTGGGCCTGCCCGACCTGTACGACGCCTCCGGCGCCGGCGACAGCTCGGTGGAGTTCTGGGACCTGATGTCGACCGGCTCCCACTCGGGCCCGATCTTCCAGTCGATGCCGACCCACATGGGCCTCTGGGACAAGTGGGTGCTCGGCTGGGTCGACCCCGAGGTCGTCAACCCCGGTGACAGGACCAAGCTGGTCACCATCGGCCAGACCTCGCGCACGCCCAAGCTGACCGAGGACGGCCTGCGCATCAACCTGCCGTCCAAGCACGTCGTCATGGCCACGCCCCACTCGGGCGCGAACATGTGGTGGTCGAACAACGACCAGATGTGGGCCGACAGCAAGCTGACCCGGACCGTCCAGGTCCCGGCGACCGGCGACCCCCGCTTCTGGATGTGGAACGACTACACCATCGAGGAGGAGTGGGACTTCGGCTTCGTCGAGGTCTCGACCGACGGCGGCGCCACCTGGGCCCAGCAGAAGGTCTACGCCGAGGACGGCACCCTCGTCACCACCGACGACGGCTACGCCGACCCGAACGGCCGCATGCACGACTTCGGCAACAAGAAGTACGGCCTGACCGGCGACACCCACGGCTGGCGGCACGACTACGTCGACCTGATGCCGTTCGCGGGCGCCACCGTCCAGATCCGGCTGACGTACAACACCGACGAGGCCGCCATCGAGCGCGGCTGGTTCTCCGACGACTTCGCCGTCACCGCCGGTGGCGCGACCGTCTGGAGCGACGACGTCGAGGGCGGCGCCAACGGCTGGACCGCCACCACCGGCACGTTCACCGACACGACCGGCGCGGGCTGGAACATCCACGGCGGCTCGATCAACTCCGAGCAGTACTACCTGGCCGAGTGGCGCAACTACGACGGCTTCGACCAGGGCCTCAAGTACACCTATGACACCACCTGGCAGCGCGACGGCGCCTGGAAGGTCGAGAAGGTCGCCTACAACGCCCCCGGCCTCCTCGTGTGGCTGCGCGACGCGGCGTACGGCATGAACAACCCGGCCGCCAACCACTTCAACCTGCCGTCGGTCGGGTCGAAGGGCCAGCTCCTGCTCGTCGACTCCCACTTCGAGCCGCTGCGCCGCTCCGGCGTCGCCGCGACGAAGGACCCCAGCGCCCTGAAGAACATCCCGATGCGTCCGCAGGCCGCCAACGCCGCCTTCGGCTTCGGCAAGACGTATCCGTTCAAGGAGTGCCTGGAGCCGGCGGCGGAGCCGTTCGTCGAGTACTGCACCAGCTTCCCCGCGCAGAACCCGGTCAAGGAGTTCACCGACGCCAAGACCTGGTACCCGGGCCTGGAGAACCGTCCCGACGGTCTCTACTTCCGCCTGCGCGACGCCTCGGTGGTCGTGCCGTCGAAGGAGAACCAGGCGTACACCGCCCGGATCGTCAACCCCGACGGCAGCCCCGCCACCGACCTGTACGGCGAGAACGTCAACGGGTTCGTGCTCGGCACCGGCAACCCCGGTGACGAGGGCAAGCAGCTCGGCGTCAAGCTGAAGCTCGTCAGCCCGCTGCCGCTGAACCTCGGCGTCATCGTCCAGGTGACCCCGCCGAAGAAGTAGTCGTTAAGATCACGTTCGCTTGACCGGTGCCCGGCGGGAGACCGCCGGGCACTACCATGTGCAGGGTGCGGAGCAAGCTCGACCATACGGCGGCCATCCGGGAGAATCGCCGGGCCGCCGTCGTCGTGAACACCAAATCGCGCCGGGGCCGCAAACACTTCGCCGAAGTCGTGCGGCTCATCCGCGAATCCGGCTTCTCGCCCCTCGGGGTGTTCCCCGTCGACGACCCGCGGCGGTTGCGCGACCGTCTCGACGAAGCCCTCGGCCTCGGTCCCGACCTGCTCATCGTGGGCGGCGGCGACGGCACCCTGTCCAGCTCGATCAAGCACATCGCCCACCGCGACGTCGCGCTCGGCGTGTTGCCGCTGGGCACCACCAACAACTTCGCCCGCAGCCTCGGGCTGCCGCTGACCCGCCAGGGCGCGGTGCGCGTCTTCACCGAGGGCAAGGTCGCCGACATCGACCTCGGCCTGTGCGGCGACCGCCCGTTCGCCAACCTGGCCAGCTTCGGGGTGTCGGTCGAGGTGGCCGGCACTGTCAAGCCGTGGCTGAAGCGAATGGCCGGCCGGGCCGCCTACCCGCTCACCGCGCTGACGATCCTGCCCGGCCACACGCCGTTCCGGGCGTTCATCACCGTCGAGGGCCGCCGCCACGAGCTGCTCACCCACCAGCTCAACATCGCCAACGGGCGTTTCCACGGCGGCTGGCAGATCGCCAGCGACATCTCCATCGACAACAGAAACCTGGTCGCCTACCAGCTCGGCTCCGGCAAGCGGCTGCGCCTGCTGGGCGAGACCTTCCTGCGGGCCACCACCGGCAAGTGGCGCAGCCTCGCGGGCGGCCCGTTCGTGGTCGGCAAGGAGATGCTCCTGGAGACCGACCCGCCCATGGCCGCCGACATCGACGGCGAGGTGCGGCTGATGACCCCCCTGGTGATCAAGACCGTCCCCAACGGGGTGCGGGTGATGGTCCCCCAGGGCTTCGTCGACACCTGAGCCCCCGAACCGGCCGCGGTCAGGCGTCGCCCAGCGGTTCCTCCGGCCCGGTGAAGCCTCGGTAGGCCGGGCGCAGCAGGTCGAGCAGCGGGATGTGCCTGACCTTCACCTTCGGCGGCTCCAGCGCTCTGAGCAGCAGGTCGGGCGGGGTGTCGGGGGTGCGGGGGCCCTTCAGCCGGGCGGCCGAGACGTTGAGGGTGTAGAAGTCGGCGAGCCGGTCTTCCAGCGGTTCGTCGGCGGGGGTGCGGAGGTCGTCCAAGAGCTGCTCCCGGGGTTTGCCGCGCCAGGCCAGCACCAGGAACGGGTCGTCGTCGAACGCCTCGGCCAGCAGGTAGAGCACCGCCGAGACGTGTTTGCACGGGTTGCCCCAGTCGGGGCAACCGCAGGTCATCTCCAGCTCGCCCTGCTCGGGGAAGAGCGGATATCCGGCGTCGGCGAAGAGCGCGTCGAGTTCCTTCGGCATCTCGCCCGCCAGCAGCCGGGCCCGGTGCCCGGCCTGCCCCGCGATGACCCGTTCGAGCTCGGCCCATTCGGCCTGGCCATAGGCTTCGATCTCGATCTCGACTCTGTACGGCTCCGGCCGCGACCCCTGGACCACTCCCTCGACGGTCCCGGCTCGCACCGACATCGACACGACCTGCCCCTGGCGGGCATAGGCGCGGCCCCGCGCGAGGCGGCCGGGGTCGCAGACGCGTTCGAGGATGTCGACGAACCGCCGCGACCACCACTTCTCCCCGATCGTCCCCCGACGGCCGCGCGCCCGGATGCCGCCCTCGACCTTGATCGGGGTGCCCGCCTCGAACCAGCCGTCTTTCCCGACAGGACTCATGCCACCGCCTCCGGGCCGAGCGTGAACAGGTCTCTGAGCTGGTCGGTCGACAACGCGGTGAGCCAGTCTTCGCCGGTGCCGACCACGCGTTCGGCCAGGGCCTGTTTGCGTTCGATCATCTCGTCGACGCGCTCCTCGATGGTGCCCGTGCAGATGAACTTCCTGACCTGCACGTTCTTCGTCTGGCCGATGCGGAAGGCCCGGTCGGTCGCCTGGTTCTCCACCGCCGGGTTCCACCAGCGGTCGACGTGGACGACGTGGTTGGCCGCCGTCAGGTTGAGGCCGGTGCCGGCCGCCTTCAGCGACAGCAGGAAGATCATCGGCTCGTCGTCGGTCTGGAAACGTTCGACCAGTTCCTCGCGCCGCTTCTTGGCCAGCCCGCCGTGCAGCCACAACACCGGGCGGTCGAGCCGGGCTTCCAGGTGGGGGAGGATCAGCGAGCCGAACTCGGCGTACTGGGTGAAGACCAGCGCCTTCTCGCCCTCGGCCAGGATCTCCTCGCAGAGCTCCTCCAGGCGGGCCAGCTTGCCCGACCGACCGGCCAGCCGGGAGCCGTCTTTCAGCAGGTGGGCGGGGTGGTTGCAGACCTGCTTGAGGCGGGTCATCGCGGCCAGCACGTTGCCGCGCCGTTCGATGCCCTCGCTGCCCTCGATGCGGCCCATCACGTCGTCGACGACCGCGCGGTAGAGGGTGGCCTGCTCGGGGGTGAGCGTGCACCACACCTTCATCTCCAGCTTCTCGGGCAGGTCGGAGATGATCGTCTTGTCGGTCTTCAGCCGCCGCAGCACGAACGGGCCGGTCGCGCGCTTCAGGGCGGCCACGGCGTTCTCGTCGCGGCGGACTTCGATCGGCTCCTGGAACCGGTCGCGGAAGGCGCGGGCCGAGCCGAGCAGGCCCGGGTTGCAGAACTCCATGATCGACCAGAGCTCGGCGAGGTGGTTCTCGACCGGGGTGCCGGTGAGGGCCAGCCGGGTGCGGGCCGGGATCGACCTGACCGCCTGCGCCTGCCGGGCCGCGCTGTTCTTGATCGCCTGCGCCTCGTCGCAGACCACCCGCTCCCACTCGCGCGCCGCCAGGTGGCCGATGTCGCGCAGCGCGGTGCCGTAGGTGGTGAGCACGAGGTCGGCGTCGGCCAGCTCGCGGCCCGACCCGTGGTAGACGTGCACCCGCAGGCCGGGGGCGAACCGCGCGGCCTCCTTCTGCCAGTTGCCGAGCAACGACATCGGGCAGACCAGCAACGTCGGCGCGGCTTCGCCGCGCTCCCGTTCGGCCAGCAGCAGCGACAGGGTCGTGATCGTCTTGCCGAGGCCCATGTCGTCGGCGAGCACGCCGCCCAGGCCCAGGCCCGACAGGAAGCTCAGCCAGGCCAGGCCGCGTTCCTGGTAGGGGCGCAGGGTTCCGGTCAGCGCCTTCGGCGCCGGGACCGGCTCCAGCCGCCGGTCGGCCTCGCCCGACAGCAGGTCGCCGAGCAGCCCGTCGGCGTCGACCGCCGTGATCGGGAGCTCGTCGTCGCCGCCGAGCACGACCTCGTTGATGACCTCGCGCGCGGTGCGCGTGCCGTCTCTGCGCTGCTCCAGGATCTTCAGCGCGGCCTTCAGCTGCCGGTCGTCGAGCTCGACCCACTGGCCGCGCACGCGGACCAGCGGCACCTTCAGCCGGGCCAGCTCGGCCAGCTCCTCCTCGGAGACGACCTGGTCGCCGACGGCCAGGTCGACCCGGAAGTCGACGATCTGGTCGAGGCCGAACCCCTGGCCGCCGACCGCCTTCGGCCCCTGCCGGGTGCGGGTGGTGAGCTTGAGGCCCAGCTTCGTCTTGCCCGCCCACGCCGGGAGGCGCACCCCGAAACCGGCCGCGCCCAGCAGCGGCGCCGCGTTCTTGAGGAACCCGAACGCGCCCCGGGTGTCGAGCGCGAGCCCCTCGGGCCGGGGGTCGCGCAGCGCCCGGTCGAGCTCCGGGTAGAGCCGGACCGCCCGGCCCAGCCCCGCGAGCAGCTCGTGTTCGGCGACGACCCCGGGGAGCCGCGCGCCCCGCCACACCTCGGCGGCCGGCAGGTCGAGGCTCGGGTCGTCGGCCGACTGCACCGAGAAGCCGACCTCCCAGCCGTCGTCGCCGGTCTCGGCCAGCCGGAACGACACCCGGACCGGGCCGTCGAAGGCGTGCGCGGCGTCGTGCCAGCGGTCGAGCTCGGCGCGCAGCTCGCCGAGGTCGCCGTCGAGGTGGACGTCGTCGCCGATCAGCCGCACGGCCCACTGGTCGGCGACGGGGCTGCGTTTCCCCGGGCGGTGGCCCATGAGGATGCGGTCGGGCAGGGCGGCGCGCACGGCCCGGTCGGCGAGCCGCGTCAGCGCGTCGTGCAGCACCTCGCGGGCGGGCCGGGGGTCGGCCGAGCGGAACACCGGCGGCATCGCGGCGGCCAGTTCGGCGGCCCGGGCGGCGTCGGGCCCGGTCAGCACCGGCCGCCAGCGGGCCTCGCGGTCGACCAGGCCGGGCAGCACCCGGCCCCTTCTCACCAGGTCACGGGCGAACTCGTCGAGGGCCGCGAGGAAACGTACCGAACCAGAAGGCTCTTCGAGCTCGGGCAGGTCGGCCGGGAAGACCGCGGGCACCGACCACTCGCGCAACCGGGTCGCCGTGGTGAACGACGAGTGCACCGGCCCGTCGGCGTCGGACGGCAACCGCAGCACGACCTCTTCTGGCCGGCCGCCGAGCTCCTCGGGCGGCCCGGCGAACGGATGGTGTTCCGACGTCGCGGGACACGGCGAACCTTCCGCCCAGAATCCGGCCCGCCCCCCGGCCCAGACCGCGTGCACTGGCATCCCGACAAGTTACCCCCGATTCTGTCGGGAGCCGTTGCTATGAATGGGGGCCTGCACATGATCTTCCCCACGACGACGGGTGCCCCCCATGGCATTGGTGACCTTCCGCGACGAGACCGCGACCGGCCGCGCACTGGCCGAGTTCTCCCTGCCCGACCTGCCCGAACGCATCTCGGCGCGAGAGCTGGTGCGGCTGCGGGTGCGGGAGGAGGTGGCCCGGCACAACGCCGCCCCCTCCCACCACTACCGGGGGCTGGTGCGGCCGATCGACGCCGAGGCCGACCTCAACGGCTACCGCCTGCGCACCGCCCGCAGGCTCGACTGGGAGAAGCAGGCCGACGCGGCCGAGGCGGCGTTCCTCCGCAACGGCTTCCTGCTGCTGGTCGGCGACCGCCAGATCCTCGACCTCGACGTCGAGATCGACCTGCTGACCGACCCGGTCGTCTCGTTCGTCAAGCTCGTGCCGCTGGTCGGCGGCTGAGATGGACGTTTACCACGACCTTTCGGCCCTCGCGCGGCGGCTCCACGCCATTCTCGACGGCACCGCCCGCGACACCACCACCCTGGCCGGGGCCAACATCCCCGACCTGCGGGTGATGGCGGGCGCGGCCCGCGAGCTGGTCGAGAACACGCTGCACGACCGCCATCCGCGCCTGTGGACGATGCCGACCATGGTCGCGGCGGGCATCGCGGGCATGGACGCCGAACTGGCCGCCCATCTCGCCGGGCACCAGGGCCCCATCGCGGTCGCCGAGAACTCGGTGATCTTCGGCTGGGAGGTCGCGCAGCGGGCGCGGTTCGCCGAGGCGCTGCGCGACCTGCCCTCGGTGCCCCGCGCGCCGGTGCCGGGCGAGCTGCTCGACTGGCTGGCGGCGCAGCCCGGCTACCTCGACTTCGCGCGCACCGCCCTGGAGTCGGCCGACGCCAGGGTGCGGAGGTTGCAGGCGGGCGAGATCCCCTACACGACCCGGCTCTTCGACGACGCCGAGGTCGCCGCCCTCGGCCGCGCGGCGCGGGTGGCGCTGCGCCGCGACGAGAGCTGGTTGCCCGACCTGCTCGACCGCATGGTCCGCGGCATCGCGGTCGCCCCGACGCAGGCCAAGACCCTGCCCTCACAGGCGCTGCTGTACGAGATCGCCCGCGCCGCCGAAGACCACCCGACCCCCGAGGCGGTCGCCGCGCTGCGCACCGCCGCCCGGATCACCCGGCACGCCGGGGTGCCCAAGGAACTCGCCAAGAAGTTCAAGCGTATGGAGCCCGCGCTGGCCGATCGGCTCGACGTCGCGTTCCGCATGCCCGACGGGCGGCACCGCGAGACCGTCGGCGAGCACACCGCCGTGATCTCCGTCGACGGGGCCGTCGAGTTGTCGTGGTGGCACGGCGACCGGCGGCTCAAGTCGGTCCCGGCGGCGGTCCGGCGCGACCACCCCGACGCCGTGAAACGCCTCAAAGACCTGGCCAGGCAGGCCGCCCAGCGGCAGACCACGCTGGCCAGGGCGCTGGAGGCCGGCTACACGAGCCCGACCCCGCCGCCCTACCGGCAGCTGGAGGGCAACCCGGTCGCCGACCGGCTGATCTGGGAGTTCGAGGTCGCGCCCGGCGTGTGGGAGGCCCGGCTCGGGCTGACCGTGCCCGACGCGCCGGTCCGGTTGTGGCATCCGGCGCGGGCCACGGCCGACGAGGTGCGGGCGTGGCGCGAGGTCGTCCAGGACAAGGAGATCCGGCAGCCGTTCAAGCAGGCGTTCCGCGAGGTCTACCTGCTGACCCCGGCCGAGGAGGCGGCCGGCGCCCACTCCCGCCGGTTCGACGGGCACATCGTGCACTACTCGCAGCTGCGCGCGTTGCTGAAAGACCGCGGCTGGAGCTCCCACTACCTGGGCTTCTGGGACGGCGGTCACGACGACGGCGCGGCCCGGCGGGTGCTGGCGGGCGGGGAGTGGCGGGTCACCCTGAGCCACCACCTCTACGAGGAGGGCTACGCGGAGACCGGGGCCGTGTGCTTCGAGCGCGCGGCCGGAAAGGCCTGGCGGGAGGCGCCGCTGGCCGAGGTGCCGCCGCTGGTCTTCAGCGAGGCCATGCGCGACGCCGACCTGTTCATCGGGGTCACCTCGATCATGTCCGACCCCCACGGGGCCGAATGGGGGCCCGGCGCGCTGCGCGACCACTGGGCCGAGCGCTCCTTCGACGAGTTGTCGTCGTCGGCCGAGGTCCGCCGCGACGCCCTGGCCCGCCTGCTGCCCCGGCTGGCCATCGCCGGCCGCTGCACCCTGGCGGGCCGTTTCCTGGTGGTCCGGGGCGACCTGCGCACCTACAAGATCCACCTGGGCTCGGCGAACATCCTGATGGAACCCAACGACGCCTACCTGTGCATCGTGGCCAAGGCCGCCGCGGCGAACGGCCTGTTCCTCCCGTTCGAGGAGGACGGCCGGTTGTCGCTGATCCTCAGCAAGGCGTTCCTGCTGGCCGACGACGCCGCCATCACCGACCCGACGATCACGCGCCAGATCGGGGCGGCCTAGAGGAACGACACGACCAGGTTCACGGCCGACAACAACGCCGCGCCGGCGAGGCTCACGACCAGCACGAGACAGACGACTTTCACCCAGGGTTTCACCCGGCCATGCTCGGGGGCGGGGCGCGGTAAATCAAATCGCGCCACGCCGCCCCGGAGCGAGGTCAGCCCAGCAGCATCCGGACCAGCTCGCCGATGCCCAACGCGGCGCCCAGCGAGACGATGGCCAGCAGGATCGAGGCGAGGCAGCCGGTGCCGCCCGTCATCGGCTTGCTGTGGGCGGGCCCCGCACCGGGCCCCTGCCACAGGACCCTCGGCTCCAGCACGAGGTACAGCAGCGCGCCGATCTCCCCGACGGTGAACAACCAGAACCACGCCCACCGGTTGCCCAGCCTCGGCCGCGATCCCAGCATCAGCAGGAAGGTGAGGATCCAGGCGGTCGCCAGCCACCACAGGTTCGTGCCGCCGGGGAACCGGAACGGCCACGAGGGCGCGAACGACCCGCCCCGTCGGTCGTCGATCTGCACGATCGACGGCGAGACCGGGTTGCGCGAGGCGTCGGCGTTGAGCCGCTTGACCGTGTACGGCCCCTTGGCGTCCCGCAGCCCGTGGCTCTGCACCTCGTGCCAGACCAGCGGCGACTCCGACCACGTCAGCAGCCAGATCTCGCCGCCGTCGCCCCGCCACGTCACCCGGTCGACCTCGCCGGCCGAAAGGGCGAACCGGAACTGGTCGAGCGTGCGGATCGACGGCCGGAACGTGGCGCTGACGAGCACGGCCCCACCGAGCAGAACGAGCAGCAGCACGATGCGCACCGCGAAATGGAACCAGTGCGGGAAACGCCGGGATGAATCCGATTCCACCCTTTGGTTCTACCGGGTTATTTCCGGCGCGGATGTTCTCATAGCGCCAAGGAATGTCACCAGCCGTCCCAGGTCTTGCACGACCACCACGGGCCGGACAGATGCCGGACCGTCTCGCAATCCGTGTCGTCGGGCGGCCGAGCCCCGCCCGGAAGCCACAGGAAACCCCGCGACTGCGCGATGGGCGGATCGGTGACCATGAGCTGGGCCCCGCCGGTGATGGGCTGCGCGTCGCAGACGTCATAGAGGCCGGCCATTCGGCAATCGGTCGTGGCGCCGTTGCCGGCGACGTCGCGCGCGTACGCCTCCAGGCTGCTCTCCGACAAGGCAAAACGCGCCGTGTAGGGAAGGTCGGACGCCATTCCGAGCAGGCAGACCGCGAAGACCACCAGTACCAGCAGCGACGGGACCGGCGAGGATCCGCCACCGGGTTTGGCCAGCACCAGCTTGACGACGAACGTCGGAAGAATCACGCACCAGGCCAGGAAGCCGAAGATCCCCGCCTCCGCATAAGGGTCGGGAACGGAGGTCAGGTAGAAAGCCATCAGCGTCACCAGGATCGTGCAGGAAAGAAACATCTTCCCCGGCGGCTCACCCGTTCGCCATGCGGCGGGCGAAATCGCTTGATCGTCCAGATCGGTCACGCGAGCAGAATGCCGCACATCAATTCGGGCGTCCAGGAAACGCATGTGGAAAGCCCCGCCCCCCTGCGGAATGAGGGGCGGGGCCGTTGGTGGCCCGCCTCCCCCAGAGGGGTCCGTCTGGGGAAGGCGGGCGGCTCGGTCAGGCCGGGGTGCAGGTCACCGCCGGCACTCCGTTGGTGCCGTTCCAGCTGGCGTTGAAGCCGAAGCCGGTCGAGGCGTTCGGGGACAGGTTGCCGTTGTAGTTCATGTTCCGGACCGTCACGGCCGAGCCCGACTGGGTGTGCTGGCCGTTCCAGAGCTGGGAGATGCTCTGGCCGTTGGGCCACGTCCAGTTCACGGTCCACCCGGTGATGGCGGCGCTGCCGGAGTTCCGCACCGACACCTCGGCGCCGAAGGCGCCGCCCCACTGGCTGCTGATCGAGTAGGTCGCCGTGCAGGCCTTACCGGTCGGGGAAGGCGACGGGCTGGGACTCGGCGAGGGCGAAGGCGAGGGCGAAGGCGAGGGCGAAGGCGAGGGCGACGGCGAAGGGGACGGGCTGGGTGAGGGGCTGGGTGAGGGGGAAGGCGAGGGCGACGGGGACGGCGACGGGCTGGGCGAGGGCGACGGGTCGTTGCCCGGGGTGTTGCCCCAGATCTTGGTCGTGCCCGCGTACAGCGGGATGTTGGTGACCCGCACCGGCGTCGAGCCCGGCGTCGTCGACACGCCCGCGTACGACCAGTCGTTGGCCGCGCTCCACTGCTTCGAGCTGGCCACCCGGAACTGGACCTCGCGGCGGTGCTGCGACTGGCCCGCCGGGGCGATGTTCTGGCCGGTGCAGTTGATCGTCACGTAGTAGGTCGCCCCGGAGTGCTGGGTGGGACCGGTCGGCGCGCTGCACTGGTTGTAGTTGGCCGTGATGGTGATGTCGGCCGGGGTGGTGTCGCCGTCGAGGGTGAAGTAGTAGCGGAACGAGCCGTTGGTCAGGTTCCGGGCCGGCCAGCCCGACTGGTTGCGGACCATGACCTTGACCTCGGTGAAGTTCGACCCGGTCGCGTTCACCGACGCCTCGGTGAAGATCTCCGGCTCGGGCGCCGTCTCGGGCTGCGGGAAGTTGGAGAGCGGCGTGCCGCCGTACTCGCCGTAGAGGCGGGCCAGGGCGCTGGTGAAGCCGGCGTTGTAGTCGGTCGCGACCTCGTTCATCACGTAGTCGTCGCGCTTGTCGGTGTAGGCGTCGTTCGGGTCGGGCGGGCCGCCGACCAGGGCGCCGTACAGGACGTGGCGGGTCTCGACCGGGTTGGTCATCTGGTCGGTCCACGAGCCGTGCGCCGTGCGGTGGTGCGGGTTCTTCGGGGGGTTCGCGCCGAAACCGATCACGTACGAGGAGTTGCGCGGGTTGTCGCCGAGCGCGTAGTCGATCTGGCGCTTCGCGAAGTCGTGGTAACGCGCCTTGCGGGTCGCGTCGGTGATCGAGTCGCTGTGCACGAGCGCCGCGAAGGAGGTGTTGGCGGCGTACCGGAGAGAACCCCAGCGATCGAGCACGGCCTGGCCTCCCGGCGAGTAGGCCACCCGCTGCCCGTTGACCCCGACGGTCCAGAAGTCGAGCCAGCGGTTGGCGTCGTCGAGGTACTGCTGCTTGCCGGTCAGCTTCGCCAGCAGCACATAGGCGCCGTAGGACTTGTCGTCCCAGGCGATCGTCCACTTGTACGACTTGGTCGTCGACTGCGGCTCGGTGCCCAGGTTCGCGTACGCGGCCTCGGCCTTGGCCAGGTAGGACGCCTCGCCGGTGGCCCGGTGCAGCCAGATGGCGCCCCACACGAGCTCGTCGTTGAAGCCGCTCCACGAGCGGTAGTAGCCGGCCGCGTCGGTGATGCAGTCGCTGTAGGCCCGCCGCACGTTCTCGGCGAAGGTGTAGAGCTGCCGCGCGTGGGTCACCAGGGTGTTGGCGTACGTCGCGTCGGTCGGCCGGAACACGATCGAGGAGGCCGCCATCGCCGCCGCCGTCTCACCGGCCAGGTCGGCGCCGCCGCAGCTCGCGTCGATCTTGTACGACGGCCGGTTCATCTGCATCGCCTCGGCCGGCCCCCACCAGGCATGGTCGAGCCCGCCGTTGCCGACCTGCCCGTAGAGCACGTTGGCCGACGGGTGGGCCTTGATGAAGTAGTCGTTGACGAACCGCAGGTTGTTCATCAGGTGCGTGAGCTGGCTCCCGTACGACGACCGGTACTCGACCGCCCCCCACGCCAGCATCGTGGTGGCCGCCGCCATCGGCAGGCCGAACTTGACGTGGTCGCCGGCGTCGTACCAGCCGCCGGTCAGGTCGAGCCCGACGTCGGAGCCGTCGGTCAGCCCGGAGGGGCCACGCCAGGAGACCCGGTTCCAGGAGGGCAGCGGGCCCGCCTGCTGGGCCTCGTAGAACAGGATCGACTTCTGCAGCGCCTCGCCGTAGTTGAACACGGCTGCGGAGGCCTGCTGCGGTTGCAGGGTGACGGCGGCGACCAGTGCCACGGCCGCGATACGGAGCGTACGGCGCATAGGAGCGTCCTTACGGAGGGGGGTGTCGGGGGCGCGGCAGCGGGTCAGGCGCTGTCGCGCCCCTCGCCATCTGGGGCGTGGGAGCGCTCCCAAGCCGAATTTCGTGGACGACGGTTGAGATGTCAATCAAGCGGCGGTCGTCACGCCGTTGACCTGGGGATTCGTGCTCTGAATGTTTCACTTCCGGAGGTCCGCGCAAAAGGAAGGAGCCCTCCGGAGAGGGCTCCTTGTGATCAATCAATAGGGGCGTGACGGCGGGTCCGGCACCGCCACGCCCCCGTCTGCGGGATCAGCCGTTCGGGAACAGACGGCCGTACTCACCCAGTGCGACGGCGACGTCGACCTGGGCCCAGAAACGGTGGTAGTTGAAGGTCGGGGCCGGGCCGGTCCCGTTCAGGTACGCCTGGACCTTGGGCCAGTCGGGGTCGTTCCGGTAGAACGAACGGATCGAGATGAAGGTCGAGTTGCTGTTGATCGCGTCGCCGTTCGGCATGGTGCCGGTCCAGCCCGGCGGCACGTACACCGGGTCGTCGATGCGGTTGTAGTCGGCCTTGGTCTCGGGCACCGAGACGCCCTTGCTGTCCTGGTTGAGCCAGATGCCGTCCAGCAGCGCCTTGGCCATGTTCTTCGCGCCCGTGTGGTTCGCGCGGGCGGCGTAGTACATGAGGACCTTCGCGTACGAGCCGGCGACGCCGACGTCGGTCGTGTGGTCGGCCACGGTCACGTGCAGGCCCGGGTTGGCCGGGGGCATGCCGGTGGTCGAGCTCCAGTTGCCGGCGGGGGCGCCCGACCAGCGCAGCGTCGACGGGATCTGGTAGGTCCCGTTGGCGTTGATGGTGGTGTTCGCCATCGCCCAGGCGACCCACTTGTCGAGGATCGTCTTGGCGTCGGCGTTGCCGCTCGCGTAGTAGAGCGAGGCGACGCGCTCCATCGACCAGGCCTGGAAGCCGAACCACTGGTTCGACGGCGGGTCGTGGTAGACCGGCTGCCAGTCGTAGGTCATGCCGTGGAACTTGGGCAGGTTCGACGGCGGGGTGGCGTAGTGGCCCTGCCACGAGTTGGTCGCGCCGCCGGCGATCGCGCCCTCGTCCGACTGCAGCCACTTGTAGAACTGGAGCTGACGGGTGAGCGAGGTCGCCCAGTCGGAGGCGCCGGTGGAGCTGCGCGGACGCAGGTCCGTCTGGGTCGACAGGGCCCAGGCCGCGAGCGGGTTCTGGTAGCCGCCGTGGTTGTGCGACGAACCGATGCGCCAGGCCCAGCCGGCCGACGAGTCGGTCGCGCCGCCCCACGCGTAGTACCAGCTCAGCAGGTAGGTGGCGCTGTTCTTGCCATTACCGGCCGGGCACGAGGTGCTGGTGCAGCCGGGCTGCTTGAAGTACTTGTCGTACATCGCGTAGCGCAGGTAGTCGCCCATCTTCGCGGCCTTGGCCACGGTCGAGGCGATCTGCGACTGCTTGCCCTGGGCCTTGGCCCACTCGTTGGCGTAGTAGGCCACCTGCACGGCGCGGGCGTCGGCGTCGGGGGCGTTGGTGTACTTCCACTGGCGGGCGTAGTTGCTGTCCTTGATGAACAGGTCGAGGAAGCCGTTGCGGCCACCGTGCGCGAAGGTGTCGCACGACGGCTGCGGGATGGTCTCGAAGACCGACTCCTCGGGGCCGCGCTGGTAGGTGTTGATGTACGCCGGCTTGGTCGTGCCGTCGCCGCAGCGGCCGAAGCCGTAGGTGTTGTCGACGTCCAGCAGCCAGTGCATGCCGTAGATGTCGCTGGTGTTGTACGCCGTCCGCAGCTCGGCCGCGATCGGGTCGGTGCCGACCGAGACGCCCGAGCTGATCTGCGACGGGTAGGCGCTGATGTCGTCGAACTCGCCGGCGTAGGTGGCCGGGGAGCTGGCGTTGTAGAACGAGTTGGTCGGCTGGTCCTGCGTGGAGGGGATGATGTACCTCTCCATCGAGGCCCACGCGGTGTTGAACTTGCTCCAGTCGCCGGTCACCTGGCCGTAGACCGCCTCGAGCCACAGGTAGTAGCTGTAGGCCTCCGACGTGGTCTCGTGCCCGTGGTCGGGCGCCTCGACCAGGAAGGTCTCGACCGAGTGGTAGGGCACGCCCTCGGGCGAGAAGTAGCCGTTCGCCGGGTCGTGGATCTTGTTGTAGAGCGTGGTGAACCGCTGGATGTACTCGTTGCCGGGCGTGGTGCCGTCGTCGTCGGCCTCGGTGGCGTCCAGGACCGAGGAGAAGTAGAAGACCCCGCCCCCGCTCGTCGAGAAGCTGAACCGGGCGGTGCCGCCGGTCGAGTCGGCGTCCTGCGCCGCGCTCACCGTCACGGTCTGCGGGACGTTCCAGTTGCTCGGCGTGAAGGTGAGCGACGTGGGCGCCGCGGTCAGGTCGGCGTCACCGCCGCTCTGCTTCGACACGCTGACCGTGACGTTCGAGTTCGGCCGGAACGACAACGAGATGCCGGCCGTGGCCGTGCCGCCCTCGGAGACCAGCACCGACGTCGGCGCGACGACGACGTACCCGTCAGGCTGCGGGCTCGGCGACGGAGACGGCGAAGGGCTGGGCGACGGGCTGGGGGAGGGCGACGGCGAGGGGGACGGCGACGGGCTGGGCGACGGGGAGGGCGACGGCGAGGGGGTGCCGCCGCAGACCACGTTGTTCACCCGGAAGCTCGTCGGCTTGGGGTTGCTTCCAGTCCAGGTCCCGTTGAAGCCCAGCGAGAGGCTGGCGCCGCTCGGCAGCGAGCCGTTCCACGGCATGTTGGTGGCGGTGACGTTGGCGCCCGACTGGGTCCAGTTCGCCGACCAGCCCTGAGACACCCGCTGGCCGGAGTTGGGGAAGGTGAAGCCGAGGTTCCAGCTGCTCAGGGCGTCGCCGGTGTTGCGCACCGTGATGTTCGCGGTGAAGCCGCCGTTGCCGGGGCTGGTCGTCCAGTCGTTGGTCGTGTACGTCACGTCGCAGGTCACGGCGGCGGACGCGGGTTGCGCGACCAGGGTCACGGCGGCCGTGCAGACGGCCAGCATGGCCGCCCACAGCGCGCGTTTGCGATAAGCACGTATCGCCATTGTCGGGGGGTCTCCAAGCTCTCAGGGACACAGGGGGGATGGGAGCGCTCCCACCGGTAGCATGCCCGGATCGCCCGAATCCCTGTCAATCGACGTCCGGATTCGCCGCCCTTTGGCCTGCCCGCAGGTGAAACTTTCACCTCACCCGGCACCACGTGTGAGGCCGTCACCTGCGGGTAGTCGCGCGCCCATGGCCAACGACAGAGTGAACGAGATGACCGACGCCGCGAAGACGGCCGCCGCCAAGATCGAGGGGGCGTTCCACGAGACCGCCGCCAAGGTCGCCGCGACCGTGGAGGACAAGATGCCCGAGGTCCGCGACGCCGCCCAGAAAGCGGTGGCCACCGTCGAGGAGCACATCCCCGACGCCGTGAAGGACAGGGTCAGGGGTGCGACCGAGACCGTGTCGGCCAAGGCGGCCGAGGTGACGCCGGTTCAGTTCAAGGACGCCACCGACCGCCTGACCGCCGAGGCGAAGAAGCGCCCCGTGCTGGCCGTCGCGGCCGGGGTCGCCGCGCTGCTGGTGTTCCGCCGGGTGCTGCGCCGCAAGCGGTGATCAGGACGCCGTGTTCGCCGGGCGCAGCACGCGCGTGCCGCCCGCGATGAGCGCGGTGGCCAGGATCCACCCCGATGCGATGAGCGCGTTGGCCACCCAGATCGTCCAGCCGGTGGGCTCCCAGGCGGCTCGCTGCTCGAACAGGCTGACCGGCACCAGATGGTCGAGGGTGTAGACGAAGGGGTTGAAGTGGCGGGGACGTTCGTCCAGTCCGATCTGGACCGGGGGAACCAGGGAGAAGACGACCGTCCCCGCCGTGAGCAGGGCCGACAACCACGCCCCGGCCAGCCAGGGGCGGAAGCCGTAACCGACGACGGCGTCGAGGAGCGCGCCCCAGGCCCGCCCGGCGACGGTCAGGGTGCGCCGGCGGGCACGCTGTTTGGCCAGCAGGACCCGCCGGGCGTCGTGCTCGTGGCCGATCCGCCGGTAGTAGGCGGCCAGTTGTTCGTAGGGCTGCGGCCGGTAGCCGTCGGGGTGTCTGGTGAGCCAGTCGAGTCGGTCGCGAATTGTGGCGGGGTTGCGGAGGGATCCATACACGAGACCGTCGATCAGAACTGCTCCCGGGTAGCTCTGCGGACGATCGGAGAGCACCCCGATTTGCGCGTGGTTAAGCGCGATATCCCCTTCGATCGACTCAGGGGTGAGTCGTAGCTCGCCGACCTCGCCATGGGAAATATGCACAACCTGCTCGGCAGCCCTGAGTTGGGCTCCGTTGAAGGACAAGGTGCCGCTGATGCGGGCTCCTCGCAGGCTGGTCGTGCCCTCGGCGCGGAACCCTTCGCCCAGGTTCACGACCGTCGCCTGCAGATAGTCGGCGTGGACGGCGTAACGGCCGGTCGCCGTGATGGCGGTGTGCTGCAGCCACAACCCGCCGTTGAACCGCGCGCCCTGCAGCCGCAGGCCGCCGGTCACCGTCATCCCGCGCAGGAACGCCCCGCCCTCCACCACCAGGCCGCCCGCCCAGAGCGCGGTGTGCTGCTGCTCCTGCTCGCGGGGGTCGCCGGCGTAGCGGGTGCCGGCCCAGCCCGCCTCCTTGAGCGTCCAGTGGACCGGGCTGCCGATCTCGCAGCCCGACATCCGCAACTGGCCGCTGACGTGGGCGTTGTCGAGCCGGATGCCGTCGTGGACGACGCAGCCGCCGATGTCGAGCACGCCGTCGACCCGCACCCGCCCGGCCCGTAATCGCAGCAGGTCGCAGTCGCGGAACCGCAGCGCCCTGGTCTGCGCCTCGACCAGGTCGATCACCCCGCCGACCCGGCACTCGATCAGGTGCAGCGTCGTGGTCAGCTCGGCCCCCGCGAGGTCGAGGTCGCCCACCACGCGGGCGCCGATGAGCCGGACCGCGGCCACCTGACCGGCCAGCACCGGCCGCGCGCCGAGCAGCAGCGCCCGGATCACCTCGGCCCGCACCACCCGGTCGCGATCGGCCGGCCCGTTCCGGTTCACATAGGCCCAGGCGGCGCGGACCCGATCGGCCCGCCGACTGTCGGTCCGGTCGTCGTCGGGGGCCGCGTTCTTGGGACGGGTGGTGCGCTCGTCCTCGGGGCGGACGTCGACCCATTCCCCCGTCGGGTAGGCGGCGACGAGTCGCTTCTCCGCCGGAGTGAGACGCCGGAAGGGGAGTGATCTTCGCATGGCCCCGACTGTAGTCACCGCTTCATCGCGCCGTCGGCGATGGCGTCGGCGGCCTCGCCGATCGCGGTGCCCACGATCTCCAGGCGGCGGACCAGCTCGCGTTCGCGCAGCGCCTCGGCGGTGACGTCGGAGGAGAGGATGCGGGCGATCTCGTACTGGTACATGCGCCGGATCGTGCCGCCGGCCTTCTTGGCCTCCAGGGCGTCGTGGCCGACCGCCGACGAACGGGTGACCAGGTCGCGCACCGACTTCTCCAGCGCGTCGACGCCCACGATGACCTGGTCGAGCATCGGGGCGAAGCGCTGGCGGCCGGGCACCCGGTAGAGGTGGGATTCGCGGACGAAGTCGCGCAGCGAGTCGAGGATGTCGTCGATCGACCGCGACAACCGGAACAGGTCCTCGCGGTCGATCGGGGTGACCAGCGCCCCGGCCAGCCCGGCGACCAGGCGGGCCCGGCAGGTGTCGCCCCGGTGCTCGATCGCGCGCATCGCCTGGTGGGCCTCGGTGCGGCCGATCTCGCCGCCGCTCATCGCGATGGCCAGCCACGCGCCCTCGCGGGTCGCGTCGAGCTGGCCGATGAGCGCGTCGGCGAGGCCGGTGTCCATCCGGCCCCGCATCAGGCCGAACACGCGCCGGAGCCGTCTCATCCGGTCACCCCCTTGACGGCCAGCCCGGCGGCCAGCCCGAGCAGGCCGCTGACCGGCAGGGTCAGCGTCCAGGCGAGCACGATCCTGGACGTCGCCGCCCAGCGCACCCGCCGCACCCCGTCGGCCACCCCCGCGCCGACGAAGCCGCCCGCGATGGCCTGCGTCATGCTCACCGGCGCGCCGGCCGCCGCGCAGCCGATCACCGACAGGCCGCTGCCCAGCCCGGCGGCCACGGCGTGCAGCGGACGGGCGGGCAGCAGCTGCCGGCTGAGGGTGTGCCCGGCGCGCGGCAGCCCGTAGACCGCCCCGATCGCGAACAGCGCAGCGACCAGCAGGCAGACCAGCGGAGGGGCGCCGCCCACGCCGAGCCCGACGAGGAAGACGGCCAGCATCTTCTGGCCGTCGTTGGCGGCGTAGGCGAGGCACTGCACCGCGAACCCGCCCCAGTGGAGGCGCGGCAGCGACTGCGCCCGGCCCAGCACCGACACCACGCGGCTGGCCAGCACCGCCACCGTCGCGCCGGCGAAGGGCGCGGCGACGCCCGCGGCCAGGACCAGGCCGACAGCGCCCGCCGAGACGGGCAGCCCGAGCCCGGCGGCCGCGCCGGTCAGCCCGCCGACGATGGCCAGCGTCAGGCTGGTCGGCCACCCCCGGCTGCTCAGGGCCAGGACCACGACGAGCGCGCAGACCACCGCGACGGTCATCGCGACCTGCCCGGCGGAGCCCGGCAGCGACGCCAGCCGGGTCGTGAAGGTCGCGGCCACCCGCGACGTCACCATCGGGACCGCCGCGACCGCGGCGACCAGCAGGAACAGCGCCACCAGGGGGCGCACCCCGGGGACCCGGAGCCCGGCGCCGAGCAGCGCGCCGCCGTCGTTGACCCCCGAGACCACCGCGAACACTCCGGCGAGAACAGCCAGTGAGGCGGACAACAATCTCCCCTCGTTTGCCTTTTGTTCACCATTTGTTTACCAAGGCATTCCCGGCCGACCGGGTGATCACTCGGGGGGAGATCTGGGGACGATAGGGGAGTGACCGTACACGCAGCCCATCTCGGCCGTTACTACGAGGATTTCGTCGTCGGCGACGTGTTCCAGCACCCCCTCGGCCGCACGATCTCCGAGGCGGACAACACCTGGTTCACCCTGCTGACGATGAACACCAACCAGAACCACTTCAACGCCCACTTCGCCGCGCGGGCCCCGGTCGGGAAGATCATCGTGAACTCGGGCCTGTCGGTCGCGATCGTGCTGGGCCTGTCGGTCGTCGACGTCAGCCAGAACGCCTCGATGAACCTCGGCTGGGACGAGATCCGGCTCACCCACCCCGTCTTCGTCGGCGACACCCTCTACGCCGAGTCGCTGGTCGAGGCCGCGCGCGAGTCGAGGTCGCGCCCGTACGCCGGGATCGTCACCTGCCGCACCCGCGGCCTGAACCAGGACGGCGACGAGGTCATGTCGTGGCGGCGCTCGGTCCTGGTCTACAAACGCGACGCCCCGCACGACAAGGGCTTCTTCCCGGTCGCCAAGAACGGCCCGCTGGCATGAACTTCGACCTCACCGACGACCAGCTGCTCTTCCAGCGCACCCTCCGGCGGTTCGTCGACGCCGAGATCGTCCCGGTCGCGGCCGAATGGGAACGCTCGGGCCGCTACCCGGCCGAGATCGTCGACGCGTTCGCGTCGCTGGGCCTGTTCGGCATGACGGTCCCCGAGGTGTACGGGGGTCTCGACCTCGACCGGGTCTCCTTCGCCCTCGTCTTCGAGGAGATCGCGCGCGGCTGGATGGGCGTGGCCGGCATCCTCGGCTCCCACTCGCTGGCGACGTGGATGGTCGCCCGGTACGGGACCGCCGAGCAGAAGGAGGACTTCCTGCCGGGGTGGGCGTCGGGCGAGCGGCGTACCGGCATCGCGCTGACCGAACCCGGGGCCGGCACCGACCTGCAGGGCATCACCACCCGCGCCGTCAGGGACGGCGACCACTACGTCGTCACCGGCACCAAGACGTGGATCACCAACGCCCGGCACGCCGACCCGCTGCCCGTGCTGGTGAAGACCTCGGTGGAGACGCCCGCGCACCGGGGCATGTCGGTGCTCCTGATCGACCAGGCCGACCTCCAGGTCAGCCGCGACCTGCCGAAACTCGGCTACAAGGGCACCGAGACGTGCGAGGTCGTGCTCGACGCGGTGCGTGTTCCGGCCGACCGGCTGCTGGGCGGCGAGGAGGGGCGCGGCCTGCAGCAGGTGCTCGCGGCGCTCGAACTGGGGCGCATCAACATCGCCGCCCGCGCGGTCGGGGTGGCCCAGTGCGCCTACGACGCCGCGCTGGCGTATTCGAAGGAGCGCACCGCCTTCGGGCAGGCCATCTCCGAGTTCCAGGCGATCCAGCTGAAGCTCGCCGACATGGCGACCGAGATCCAGGCCGCCCGGCTGATGACGTACTGGGCGGCGACCCGGTCGGAGCAGGGGGCGGTGACCGGGGAGGCGGCGATGGCGAAGTACTTCGCCTCCGAGATGGCGCTGACCACGACGATGGAGGCCATGCGCATCCACGGCGGCTACGGGTACTCGCAGGAGTTCGTGCTCGAACGCCTCTACCGCGACGCGCCGCTGATGGCCATCGGCGAGGGCACGAACGACGTCCAGCGCATGGTCGTCGCCCGTGCCCTGCTGAAGGGGGCCCTCAAGGTGGGGTGGTAGTGGCCCGGTCAGACGACGCGGAAGCTCCGCGCGTCGAATCTGATGAAGCTGTGGATGTCGTTCGCGGGGAAGTGCAGGGCGTGGCCGGTGCAGTCGGTGGTCGTGTGGACCTCGATGGCGACGTTGCTGTCGTTCCATTCGGCGTGCGCGACCGAGGGCAGCCGGTGGCAGCCCTTGCCCAGCGTGGCGGCGTCGTAGGCCGCGATCTGGGTGGTGAACCACGCGTCGGCGTAGAAGTTCACCGTGCCCGACGGCCCGGTCGCGGCGGAGGCCGGAGCCGCCGCCGTGGCCACCGCCGCCGCCGCGAACGCCGCGGCGGCCAGGCGCATTACGGATTGCTTCGTGAACGTGAGCATCTGCTGCCTTCCGGTTCAACAAGATCTCCGAGTGACCGGATCATAAGCAGATGATTGTTGAATTTTCAATCACATCTTGGCGGGGGTGAAGAAGTTCACGAGGTTGCCGTCGGGGTCGCGGAACACCATCGACCGGTTTCCCCAGGGCATCGTGGTGGGCTCGGTGACGACGTCGGTCAGATTCCGGCGTGTGTCGTCCACGTCGTCGACGCGGAACTCGATGATCACGCTGTGGTTGTCCGCCGGCCGGGCGGCGCCCGGAGCGAACAGCGGGACGGTGCGGGTGCTCGCGATGGCGAGAGTGGCGTGCGCCGTCCTGAGTTCGGCGAAGTCCTCGGTGGCCCAGGTCGCGGGCGTGCCGGTGGCCCGCTCGTAGAAGTCGACGAGGCGGGCCACGTCGCCGGTGATGATGCGGATCGAGACGAAGTCCATGCGTCGCAGGCTAGGAGAAATAGCGGACAGAATCGGTCCGGTATCCGGGTTAAGCTGCGAAGATGTCCCGACCCACCGGCCGCGTGCTGACGCTCCTGGAACTGCTGCAGTCGGGCGGCACCCGGACCGTGGCCGAGCTCGCCGACCGGCTCGGCGTCGATGGGCGCACCGTGCGGCGCTACGTCGGGCAGCTGGTCGACCTCGGCGTGCCCGTGGAGTCGGTGCGCGGCCGCTACGGCGGATACCGGCTCGCCCCCGGCTACCGCCTGCCGCCGCTCATGCTCACCGACGACGAGGCGCTGGCCGTGCTGCTCGGCCTGGTCGCCGGCCGCCGAGCGGAGATGACGACGGCGGCCGAGACGGCATCGGCGAAGATCCGGCGGGTGCTGCCCAGGCATCTCGCCCGCCGGCTCGACACCCTCCTGGAGACGCTGGCCTTCACCGACCGGCCCGATGCGTTCGCCACCCCCGACGCCGAGATCCTGCTCACCGTCGCCGACGCGGTGCGGCACCGGCGTCCGGTCTCGATCCGCTACACCGACCGCGACGGACGGCGCAGCGAGCGCACGCTGCACGCCTACGGGATCGTCGCCCACGCGGGCCGCTGGTACGTCACCGCCCACGACGATCGCGTCTTCCGGCTCGATCGCATCGCCGCGGCGCGCACCCTGCCCGGCTCGTTCGACGCACCGGCGAATCCCGATCCGGCCCGTCGGTTGTTGTCGGCGTTCGCCACGGCGGACCACCGGCACGAGGTCGCTCTGCGCATCCACGGAACGGTCGAGCAGATCCGCGCCCGCCTTCCCGAGAGCGTCGCGAGCGTGGAGGCGGTCGACGACGGGGCGGTCGAAGCCTGGCGACGGGTCGAGTTGCGGGTGGAGCGGCTCGACTGGCTGCCCGCCGTGCTCGCCTCGCTCGACCGGCCGTTCGCCGTCGAGCGGCCCGCCGAACTGCGCGACCTCGTCGTCGCGCTCGCCGATCGCCTCACGTCCTGCGCCCGCCACGACCTAGGGTCGGGAAGGTGAATGACTGCCTGTTCTGCGCGATGGTGGCCGGTTCGGCCGACACCGTCGGGGTCTACGACGACGACGTCGTGTTCGCCTTCCTCGACCACCGGCCCGTCTTCAAGGGCCACGTCCTGGTCGTGCCGAAGACCCACGTCGTCACCCTCCTCGATCTCGACGAGGTCGGGCCCTACTTCGAGCGGGTGCAGGCCGTCACCCGGGCCGTGATGGCGGGGCTCGACGCGAAGGGCAGCTTCGTGGCCCTCAACAACGTCGTCTCCCAGTCGGTCGCCCACCTGCACACCCACGTCGTGCCGCGCAATCCGAAGGACGGGCTGCGCGGGTTCTTCTGGCCGCGCACCAAGTACGCCTCCGACGAGGAGGCACGCGAGTACGCCGCCAAGATCCGCGCTCAGATGAGCTGATAGACCAGCTCGGGCCGGCCGATGCCGCCGTATTGGGGGAGGCGGCGGGCGAGGCCGCTCTCGGTGAGGTGTTCCAGGTAGCGGCGGGCGGTCACCCGCGAGACCCCGACCGAGGTCGCGACCGCCGTCGCCGACAGGCCGTCGGACGCGCCGCGCAGTTCGGCCACCACCGCCTCCAGGGTCGGCTGGGTCAGGCCCTTCGGCAGGTGGGAGCGGGCCGGGCCGCGCAGGGCGGCGAGCATGTCGTCGACCTCGCCCTGGCCGCTGGCCTCGCCGGGGGCGTCGACCGTCGAGCGGAACCTGGCGTACTGCCGGAGCTTCTCGTTGAGGGCGGCGAAGGTGAACGGCTTCAGCACGTACTGCGCCACGCCCGCCGACACCGCCGACCTGACCATCGACAGGTCGCGGGCCGAGGTGATGACGATGACGTCGCACAGGATGCCCGCGCCCCGGATCGCCCGGCACACCTCCAGGCCGTGCATGTCGGGCAGGTAGAGGTCGAGCAGCACCAGGTCGACGGGCCGCCGCCGCAGGAAACGCAGCGCCTCGCCGCCCGACCTGACCACCCCGGCGACCTCGAAGCCGGGGATGCGGTCGACGTAGACGCGGTGGGCCTCGGCGGTGATCTCCTCGTCCTCGACCACGAGCACCGAGATCACGACGGCGTCCTCTCGGGCAGCGGGAGCCGGACGGTGAAGACCGCGCCCTGGCCGGCGGACACGTCGATCGTGCCGCCCAGCCGCCGCACCGCCTGCGCAGCCAGGGGCAGGCCGAGGCCGCGGCCGTCGCCCTTGGTCGTCCAGCCGCGCTGGTAGGCCTCTTCCACACGGGCCGGGTCGAGGCCGGGGCCGCTGTCGGAGACGCGGATCTCGCACGCGGAGCCCGACGTGCCGACGTGCACCTCCACCCGGGCCGGCGGCGCGCCGGACATCGCGGCCTCGACGGCGTTGTCGATCAGGTTCGCCAGGATCGCCACCAGGTCGTGGGGGTCGAGGCCGATGTCGTCGAGCTCGCTCTCCGGGGTGATCGACAACTCCACGCCGCGTTCGGCCGCCTGGGCCGACTTGCCGAGCAGCAGGGCCGCCAGCACCGGTTCGCGGACCGCCGCCACGACGCGGTCGGTGAGCTCCTGGGCCGCCCGGAGCTCCTCGGTCGCGAACGTCACCGCCTCGTCGGGGCGGCCCAGCTCGACCAGGCTGATCACCGTGTGGAGGCGGTTGGCCGACTCGTGGGCGGCCGAGCGCAGCGCGTCGGCGAAGCCGCGTTCGGCGTCGAGCTGGCCCGTGACGTCCTGGAGCTCGGTGTGGTCGCGCAGGGTGACGACCGTGCCGAGCGAGCGCGAGCCCGACCGCACGGCGGAGACGCTGACCAGCAGCACCCGGTCGCCGGTCAGGTGGATCTCGTCGGTCCGGTTCCCGCCCGACGACAGCAGTTCGGTCAGGGAGGGCGGCAGGCCCAGGGACTCGACGAACAGGCCCTCCGCGTGTTCCGGGAGGCCGAGCAGCTCGCGCGCGCCGTCGTTGCACAACGTGAGCACGCCGCGGCCGTCGACCAGCAGCAGGCCCTCGCGGACGGCGTGCAGGATCGCCTCGTGGTACTCGTACATGCGGGTCAGCTCTTGCGTTCCGAGGTCGTGGGTGTGGCGGCGGAGGCGGCGGCCGGCCAGGTAGGTGCCCGCGGTCCCGGCCGCCAGGCCGAGCAGGCCCGCGAGCACGCCGGCCTCCAGCTGCTCGCGCAGCCGGCCGCCGATGTTCTCCACCGTTATACCGGCGCTCACCAGCGCTCTGATCCGTCCCGACGGGTCGCGCACGGGGGTGATGGTGCGGGTCGAGGGGCCCAGGGTGCCCGTGTACGTCTCGCTGTAGGTCCGGCCGGCCAGGGCGGGCGCGATGGTGCCCAGGTAGGGCTTGCCTATTTCCGCGCGGGTCGGGTGGGTGTAGCGGATGCCCGCCGTCGTCATGATCGTGATGAAGTTGACCCCGGTCTCCGCCCGCACCTTCTCGGCGTAGGGTTCGAGCGCGGCCGTCGGGTCGGGGTCGTCGAGCGCGGCCAGCACCGACGGGGCCGACGCCACGCTGACCGCGACCGCGCGGGTCACCGCCGTCGCGTCCTCGGTGACCAGGTCACGGGTCTGCAGGATCGCCATGACGGTCCCGGCCGCCACGGTCGCCACCACGACGACGATCTGGAGCGCGAGCATCTGCCGCGCGAGGCTCCACCGCCGCATCCGGCCTCACCTCTCCTGACTCGGTCCGGTGAACGAAATGTACGCAATAGTGACCCAGGTCACTCCCCGGGCAGATAGTCGCGTGACCGACACCCCCCAGGGAGAGTGAACCCCCATGTCCGAACCCACCGAACCCCAGGTGAGACGCGACAAGACGCGCTACCTCTACCTCGCCGTCATCGTCGCGGCCGTCGCCGGTGTCGCCGTCGGCTTCCTCGCCCCCGACCTCGGGGTGGCGCTGAAGCCGCTGGGCACCGCCTTCGTGGCGCTCATCAAGATGATGATCAGCCCGATCATCTTCTGCACGATCGTGCTCGGCATCGGCTCGGTGGCCAAGGCCGCCAAGGTCGGCCGGGTCGGCGGGCTCGCCCTCGGTTACTTCCTGGTCATGTCGACCGTGGCGCTCGCGATCGGCCTGGTCGTGGGGAACCTGGTCGACCCCGGTCAGGGCCTGCAGCTTACCGACTCCGCGCGGGAGGCCGCCGCCGCCGAGGCCGCCAAGGGCGGCGAGAGCGACACCACCGCCTTCCTGCTCGGCATCATCCCGGCCACGCTCGTCTCGGCGTTCACCGAGGGCTCGGTGCTCCAGACGCTGCTGGTCGCGCTGCTCGCCGGGTTCGCCCTCCAGGCGATGGGGTCGCGCGCCACGCCGATCCTGGCCGGGGTCGAGCACATCCAGCGGCTCGTCTTCCGCATCCTCGCCATGATCATGTGGGTCGCGCCGGTCGGCGCGTTCGGCGCGATGGCGGCCGTGGTCGGCGCGACCGGCATCGACGCCCTGACCAGCCTCGGCGTCATCATGCTCAGCTTCTACGCGACCTGCCTGCTGTTCGTGTTCGTCGTCCTCGGGCCGCTGCTGCACCTGGTGGCGCGCGTGAACGTGCTCTCGCTGTTCTCCTACCTGCGGCGCGAGTTCCTGCTGATCCTGTCGACCTCGTCGTCGGAGTCGGCGCTGCCTCGGCTGATCGCCAAGATGGAGCACCTGGGCGTGAGCCGCCCGGTCGTCGGCATCACCGTGCCGACCGGCTACTCGTTCAACCTCGACGGGACCGCGATCTACCTCACGATGGCCACCCTCTTCGTGGCCAGCGCGACCGGGGCCCCGCTGTCGTTCGGCGAGCAGGTCTCGCTGCTGGTCTTCATGATGATCGCGTCCAAGGGCGCGGCCGGGGTCACCGGCGCGGGCCTGGCCACCCTCGCCTCCGGCCTCCAGTCGCACCGGCCCGAGCTCGTCGACGGTGTCGGGCTCATCGTCGGCATCGACCGCTTCATGTCCGAGGCCCGCGCGCTGACCAACTTCGCCGGCAACGCGGTCGCGACCGTCGTCATCGGCAGCTGGACCGGCGAGTTCGACCGGGAGCGGGCCCAGGAGGTCCTGTCGGGCCGGGATCCGTTCGACGAGACCACGCTCCTGGACGAGGAGCACGAAACGGTTTCCGAGGACAAGGTTCCCGAAACGGTCCGGTAGGCTCCGCGACGTGGAGCCCCTGGTCGCCGTCCTGGTGGTCGCAGCCCTGGTCGGCGTCCCCGCGGTCGTGTTGTGGCGCGTGCTCAGCGGGCGGCGGGAACTCGGCAGCGGCCCGGCCGAACGGGCCACGTTCGAGACCCTGCACACCGCCAGCCTCGCCGCGCCGCCGCTGCGCGCCGGGCTCACCCAGGCGGGCGTCCTCAAAGCCTCACGTCATCTGCGGCAACTCCTCGGCTCACCGGCGATCGCGATCACCAACGCCGAGGAGTTGCTCGTCTACGACGGGACCGGCGACCACCACGCCCGCGAGGCCTTCGACCACGCGGCCAGCACCCTCAAGGACGGCCGCATCCAGGTCCTCCAGCTCTCCTGCACGCAGCCCGAGTGCCCGATCAGGCACGCGGTCGTCGTCCCGCTCACCACCGACGACCGGGTGGTCGGCTCGCTGGCCGCCTACGGCGACCACACCTCCGCCGGGCTGGTGCGGGCCGTGCAGGAGGTCGCGCGGTGGGTCGACTCGCAGCTCGAACTCGCCGAGCTCGACCGGTCGCGCACCCTGCTCATGGAGGCCGAGGTACGGGCCCTGCGGGCGCAGATCTCGCCCCACTTCATCTACAACTCCCTCACGACGATCGCCTCGTTCGTGCGGACCGACCCCGAACGGGCCCGGGAGCTCCTGATCGACTTCGCGGACTTCACCCGCTACTCGTTCCGGCGGCACGGCGACTACACGACCCTGGCCGAGGAACTGCGGTCGATAGACCGCTACCTGACCCTGGAGCGGGCCCGGTTCGGCGACCAGCTCCAGGTGACCCTGCGCATCGCGCCCGAGGTGCTGGCGGTGGCGGTGCCCTTCCTCTGCATCCAGCCGCTCGTGGAGAACGCGGTCAGGCACGGGCTGGAGAGCAAACCCGGGGTGGGCCGGATCTCGATCGTCGCCGAGGACGCCGGGTCGGAGTGCTCGATCACCGTCGAGGACGACGGCCTCGGGATGGACCCCGAACACCTGCGGCGGGTGCTGGCGGGGGAGGAGCGGGCGACGGGGGTCGGGCTGGCCAACGTCGACGAGCGGCTGCGGCAGGTCTACGGCGACGAGTTCGGGCTGATCGTCGAGACCGGCAAGGGCGCGGGCACGAAGGTCAGCATGCGGATGCCCAAGTACCGGCCGGGGGTGACGGTCCGGTGAGGAGTCCGGCTTCCGGCGGTCAAAGCACATTCTCGTCGCGGCGCGAGGCGGCGCGGCCGGTTGGCGCCGGGGGCGGTGCGCACCCCGGGTGGCGGGTGGTGCCGTGGTGGGCGGAGCCGTAACGGAAGAGCTTCGTAGTTAACGATTCCGAACGAACGTTGACTTCCAAATGGCGATTTATCACGCTCTAGGGACTTATCGAGAGAAGGGGTCGGACGTGAGCGGGTTGCGGGTGCTGGCCGTGGACGACGAGCAGCCTGCGCTCGAGGATCTGGCCTACCTCCTGCGCGCCGATCCCCGCATCGGCGAGGTGCAGACCGCCCGCGACGGCGCCGCCGCGCTGAAGCTGCTCGACCGGGCCATGGCCGACGGGCGGCCCATCGACGCCGTGTTCCTGGACATCCGCATGCGCGGCCTCGACGGGGTGGTGCTGGGCCGGTTGCTCACGCAGTTCTCGCGCCCGCCGAAGGTCGTCTTCGTCACCGCCTACGAAGACCACGCCGTCGACGCCTTCGAGCTCAAGGCCGAGGACTACCTGCTCAAGCCGGTCCGCCCCGACCGCCTGGCCGAGGCGATCCGCCGGGTCTGCGCCGGGAGCGAGGCCTACACCGAGCCCGAGACCAGCGACACCATCCCGGTCGAGCTCGGCGGCGTCACCCGGTTCGTCGCCTCGACCGAGGTCCGGTACGTCGAGGCGCGCGGCGACTACGCCCGCCTCCACACCGCGACCGGCAGCCACCTGGTCCGCATCCCGCTCGCCGCCCTGGAGGAGCGCTGGGCCTCGGCCGGCTTCCTGCGGGTGCACCGCAGCCATCTCGTCGCGGTCAAGCACATCGACGAGCTGCACATCGACTCGGGCCGCTGCGTGGTCCGCATCGGCGACACCGAGATCCCGGTCAGCCGCCGCCACACCCGCGAACTGCGCGACCTGCTGGTCCGCCGGGCCCGCCGTGCCAAGCCGGAGCAGTGACCCGCCGCCCGCGCCGCGCCGCCGCCGCGCGCCGGCCCGCCAGCCGCGCGCCGGAGACGACCCGGACGTGAGCAAGCCGCGCCGCGAGACGGTGACGAGCCCCCGCACCAGCGCCGCCCGCCGCCCGCGTTATCCCGCCACCCGGGAGATCGACGAGCAGACCCGGCTCGGCGAGGTCTACATGCGCTCGCTGATCCGCACCCAGCTCCGCCTGGCGCTGTTCGTCTGCACCCTGCTGGCCTGCGTGATAGGCGGGCTGCCCTTACTGTTCATGCTGGTCCCGTCGATGCGGGAGGTGGTGGTGCTCGGGCTGCCGCTGCCGTGGCTGGTGCTCGCCGGGCTCATCTACCCCGCGTTCGTCGTCGGGGCCTGGTTCTACGTCCGGGCGGCCGAGCGCAACGAACGGCGGTTCGCCGAGCTGGTGGAGGGCGATTGAGCTCGCTCGTCGCGATCGTGCTCGTGGTGCTCGCGGCGGTCCTCATCGGGGCGTTCGGGGTGCGGGTCTCACGCACCACCTCCGACTTCTACGTCGCCTCGCGGACCGTCACCCCGTTGTGGAACGCCTCGGCCATCGGCGGGGAGTACCTGTCGGCGGCCTCCTTCCTGGGCATCGCCGGGCTCATCCTCACCTACGGCGCCGACATGTTGTGGTTGCCGGTCGGCTGGACCGGCGGCTACCTCGTGCTGCTGGTGCTGGTGTCGGCGCCGCTGCGGCGGTCGGGGGCGTACACGCTGCCCGACTTCGCCGAGGCGCGGCTGGAGTCGATGGCCGTGCGGCGGGTGTCGAGCGTGCTCGTCGTGCTCATCGGGTGGCTCTATCTCATGCCGCAGTTCCAGAGCGCCGGGATGGTGTTCCGGGCGATCACCGGCGCGCCCGCGTGGGCCGGAGGGCTGCTGGTCGCCGGGGTCGTCGCGGTCAACGTGTTGTCGGGCGGGATGAAGTCGATCACGTTCGTGCAGGCGTTCCAGTACTGGCTGAAGCTGACCGCGCTGGCCGTGCCGCTGGTGTTCATGCTGCTGGCCTGGCGGGCCGACGGCGCTCCCGGCCTGCAGGCCGACGACCCGTGGGCGCTGCCGCTGCACGGGCGCGAGCATCCGGTCTACGCGACGTACTCGCTGATCCTGGCCACCTTCCTGGGCACGATGGGGCTGCCGCACGTGCTCGTGCGGTTCTACACCAACCCCGACGGGCGGGCCGCGCGGCGCACCACGCTGGTCGTGTTGTCGCTGCTGGGGGCCTTCTACCTGCTGCCGTCGATCTACGGCTACCTCGGCCGGGTCTACTCGTTGTCGCTCGACGGGCCCGACTCGGTCGTGCTGGCCCTGCCGGGGCACCTGGTGCCCGGGGTCGCGGGGGAGCTGCTGACCGCGCTGGTCACCGGCGGGGCGTTCGCGGCGTTCCTGTCGACGTCGTCGGGGCTGGCGGTCTCGGTGGCGGGCGTGCTCGGGCAGGACATCCTGCGCTTCACCGACGGCGTGCGGTCGTTCCGGGTCGCCACGGTGATCGGGGTCGCGGTGCCGTTCGGGCTGGCCGTCGTCGCGCGGGCGCTGCCGGTCGCCGACGTCGTCGGGCTCGCGTTCGCCGTGGCCGCCTCGTCGTTCTGCCCGCTGCTCGTGCTGGGCATCTGGTGGCGGCGGCTCACCACGTCGGGGGCCATCGCCGGGTTGCTGGCCGGGGGCGGACTGGCCGCGGTGGCCGGGCTGGTCACCGTCGTCGGCGGGCCCCACGGCGGCTGGGCCGGGGCGCTGCTGGCCCAACCGGCCGCCTGGACGGTGCCTATCTCGTTCTCCGTCATGGTCGTGGTGTCGCTGCTGACCCCCGCCAGGACGCCGCCGAACGTGGCGCGCACGATGGTACGTCTCCACACACCCGAGACACTTGACGTGGACCGGGGCGATTGGCGTCCACGGTCGTCATAACGGACAGTTGAGGTCGGCCGAAAAGGCTGCCGTTCGTCGTGGATAGCGGACCATTCGGCGCAAGCCGTACAACACTGAGCGCCTTTGCCCGTCTGCTCGGCGAAGGACGGGTCTCCGTATCTCCTCCCGGGGTAGCGTCCACTCCTACCGTGTGGGTGATCCAGATCACAGCGTGGGAGGTCTCGTGACGACGGAGCAACATGACTCGTCGGTATATGAGCAGATAAGAGCGACGGACCGGTTCCAGGAACTGCGCCGCCGTTACCGCTCGTGGGCGTTCCCGATGACGGTCGCCTTCTTGGTCTGGTACCTCCTGTACGTCGTGTTGTCGGCGTTCGCGCGCGACTTCATGGCCATCAAGGTGCTGGGCAACATCAACGTCGCGTTGATCTTCGGACTGCTCCAGTTCGTGTCCACCTTCTACATCTCGTGGGCCTACTCGCGGCACTCCGCGGCCAAGCTCGACCCCCTGGCCGACGAGCTGCGCGATGAGATCGAGAAGGCGGACAAATAAATGAGCCACACGACACTCGCCACCGTCCTGTTCCTGCTCTTCGTGGTGGGGACGCTGGCGATCACCTTCTGGGCCAGCCGGCAGAACAAGACCGCCGCCGACTACTACGCCGGCGGGCGCGCCTTCAGCGCCGCGCAGAACGGCCTGGCCATCGGCGGCGACTACATGTCGGCCGCCTCGTTCCTCGGCATCGCCGGCCTGATCGCCCTCTACGGCTACGACGGCTTCCTCTACTCCATCGGCTTCCTGGTGGCGTGGCTGGTCGCGCTGCTGCTGGTCGCCGAGCTGATGCGGAACTCCGGCAAGTACACGATGGCCGACGTGCTCGCCTTCCGGATGAGCCCGCGCCCGGTCCGCACCGCGGCCGGCGTCTCGACGATCGTCGTCTCGATCTTCTACCTGCTCGCCCAGATGGTCGGCGCGGGCGCCCTGG
Source organism: Herbidospora sakaeratensis (assembly GCF_001570525.1). Classification (GTDB taxonomy): domain Bacteria; phylum Actinomycetota; class Actinomycetes; order Streptosporangiales; family Streptosporangiaceae; genus Herbidospora; species Herbidospora sakaeratensis. The sequence goes on along the minus strand of NZ_BBXC01000008.1, from coordinate 153,281 downwards.
TCGGCCTGCTGCTCGGCATCACCTCCGACTCGGGCAAGGCGCTCACCATCGTCGGGGTCGGCATCCTGATGATCGTGTACGTCGTCGTCGGCGGCATGAAGGGCACCACCTGGGTCCAGATCGTCAAGGCCGTGCTGCTGATGGGCGGCGCGACCCTGGTGACGCTGCTGGTCCTCGGCAAGTACGGCTTCAACGTCTCCGGCCTGCTCGGCGAAGCCGCCGCGCAGAGCGGCAAGGGCGCGGCCTTCCTTGAGCCGAACCTGCGGTACGCCACCGAGGCCCAGGGCATCTGGGGCAAGTTCGACCTGATCAGCTTGGGCCTTGCCCTGGTCCTCGGTACCGCCGGTCTGCCGCACATCCTGATCCGCTTTTACACCGTGCCGACCGCCAAGGACGCCCGCAAGTCGGTCCTGTGGGGCATCGGCATCATCGGCACCTTCTACCTGCTCACCCTGGTCCTGGGCTTCGGCGCGGCGGCCATGGTCGGCAGCGAGGCGATCCGGACGGAGAACGCGGCCGGCAACACGGCGGCGCCCCAGCTCGCGCTGGCGATCGGCAACGCCATCTTCGGCGACGTCGGCGGCACGATCCTGCTGGCCGTCATCGCGGCCGTGGCCTTCGCCACGATCCTGGCGGTCGTGGCCGGTCTGACCCTCGCCAGCTCCTCCAGCTTCGCCCACGACCTCTACGCGCACGTCTTCAAGCGCGGCAACGTCACCGAGAAGCAGGAGATCCTGGTCGCCCGCATCTCCGCCTTCGTCATCGGCGCGGTCGCGATCGGCCTGGGCATCCTCGCCCAGGCGCAGAACGTGGCGTTCCTGGTCGCCCTGGCCTTCGCCATCGCGGCCTCGGGCAACCTGCCGGCGATCCTCTACAGCCTGTTCTGGAAGAGGTTCAACACCGCCGGCGCGGTGGCCTCGATCTACGGCGGTCTCGTCTCCGCCCTGGTCCTGGTGATCTTCTCGCCGGTCGTGTCGGGCCGCCCGACCTCGCTGATCAAGGACATGGACTTCCACTGGTTCCCGATGGAGAACCCGGGCCTGTTCTCGATCCCGATCGGCTTCCTGTGCGGCTACATCGCCACGCGGATGAGCAAGGAGTACAACGACGCGAAGTACGCGGAGATGGAGGTCCGCTCCCTCACCGGCGTCGGCGCCGAGAAGGCCTCGACCCACTAGAGACGCCACCCAGAAACACCTCCAGGAGAGAAGCCCCCGGGACCCGCCCCCGGGGGCTTCTCGTTTGTAAGACGGATCTCCCCTTTCCCGGCATGTCGGGGCGGTGCGGACAGCGGTTATGGTCGGCGCGTGGACAGCCCATCGGACGCGCGCAGCCGGATCCTCGACGCCGCCGAGGAACTGTTCGCGGGCGGCGGCTACGACGCCACCCCGACCGCGCGGATCGCCGCCGTCGCCGGGGTCCCCAAGGGGCTCGTCTTCCACTACTTCCCCCGCAAGATCGACGTGCTGGTGTCCCTGGTCGACGAACGCACCCTCGTGACGGAGGAGGACCCCGAACCCGCGCCCGGCGACGCGGCGCGGGCCCTGTCGAAGCTGGCCCGGCGGCTGCCGCTGACGGCGTCGCCGTCGATGCGGCGCATCCTGTTCCGCGAGGCCGACACGCACCGGTCGGTGAAAGACCGCATCCACGGCCTGAACTCCGAGATCATCCGCCGGGCGCGGTTCGCGCTGGAACTCGCGCTGCCGGGCGGGCGCGGCGACGCGGCCCGGCTGGAGGCGGCGGCGGCCACCTTCGCGGCGGTGCTGCTCTATCAGGAGAGCATCGCCCACTTGACCGGGCACACGATCGACGCCGACGTGGTGGCCGACCTGATGGCGACGGCCCTGGCCCATTTGTGAATCGCACGAGAACTGTTTCTCTTTCGCGACCTCCGATCAATTAGCCTTTTCCCTAGGAATTCCATTTGGGAAAAGGCTGGGAGCTATTCATGGAATCGGCCAAAGTGGTCGCCGCGGCCGCCGTCGCCGCCGTGGCGGCGACCGTCGTCGCGGTGGGGATGGTCCTGACGGCCGGTTCTTCTGACGGCTCCCCGGAGGAGGTCCCCCCGATCTACGCCGCCGGCCCGATGCGGGAGGCCGCGGTTCCCACGCAGGAGGTCGCCGACCCGACGCCGGAGGTCGCGGGCCCGATGCGGCAGGTGGTCGAGCCGGTGAGCTCCTCCCCTCCGCCGCCCCCGCCGCAGACGGCGGCCCCCACGTTCGACCCCGCCAAGCCTCCCGTCGTGGAGATCTGGGGCAATCCGGAGTTGCGCGCCGTCGACCTCACGTTCGGCGGCTTCGAGCCGGGTGAGGTCGTCGTCGTGACGAACGCGGGCCGCGAGGCCGCGCAGATGGAGATGGACGAGCTCGGCGGGGCCCGGTTCCGGGGGTTCCACTACCACCTGACCCTCCCCGACGGGCGCCACGAGTTCACCGCCACCGGTCAGCGGTCGGGCCGGTCGGTGACGTTCGGCATGGACGTCTGAGAAATTCTCGGCCCGGCTGTCGAAAAACGCCGTCCCCGTTCGAGGGGAGGGCATGAACCGAATCCTGCTGCTCCTCGGCGCGCTCGCCGGACCCCTCTACGTCGTCGGCTCCCTGCTCGAAATCGCCGTCCGCGACGGCTTCGACCCCCTGCGCGAACCCTGGAGCGCCCTGTCGCTGGGCGAGCACGGCTGGGTCCACGTCGCCGTCCTCGAAGTCTCCGGCCTGGCCGTCGTGGCCGCCGCGTTCGCGTTCACCGGGCTGCTCCGGGTGCTCTTCTCCCTGTACGGTCTGAGCCTCGCCGGCGCCGGGATCTTCACCATCGACCCGGTGGGCGGCGAGGTGAGCTTCTCGGGCCTCATGCACTTCGCCTGCGGCGCGGTCGGCTTCACCGCAATCACGGTCGCCGCGCTCGTCGTGGCCCGGCGGTTCCGCGCCGAGGGCCTGACCGGATGGGCGGCCGGCTCGGCCCTCAGCGGGGTCTTCTTCTACGCGGGATTCGCCGCGATGGCCTCGGCGGGCGGGGCGGCCTGGAGCCTGCTGCTCTTCACCGGCGGCGTCATCGTGGTCTCAGCCTGGTTCACCGCGTTCTGCCTGCGGACCCTTCAGCGGCCGGCGCCCAGCGTGCGCAGGCCCGTGAGGGCGCGGTCGGCGTAGTCGAACAGGGCCTGGTTCTCCCAGGCGTTGCCGGAACTCGGGTCGGCCGGGTCCCAGCCGTTGCCGGGCACGCCCGTCCAGGTCGCCTCCCAGTAGAACAGGCCCAGCCCGAGCCCGTTCGGCACGGCCCTGACGATCTCGTACATCTTCGCCAGGAAGGCGGCCTGGCCCTGCGGGGTCGCCGGGTAGCCGGGGTAGGGCTCGGCCGCGTAGACCAGGTTCGCCCAGCCGTCCTTGTCGGCGGTGGTGAACGGGTAGCCGGTCTCGGCGACGACCACCGGCTTGCCGTAGCGGGTGGCGACGTCGTTGAGGTTGTATTGGAAGGCTTCCAGGGTGCCGTGCCAGTACGGGTAGTAGGACAGGCCGATCACGTCGTAGCGGATCCCATGGGTGGCGGCGTTGTCGAACCACCACCGGTAGAGGCCGTTGTCGCCGCCGTCGGCCAGGTGGATGACGACCTTGGTGTGCCGGGAGACGGCCTTGACGGCGTCGTATCCGGCGTTGAGCAGCCCGGCCATGCCGGGCCAGGCGTCCCACTGGCCGTCGGGCCAGAGCAGGCCGCCGTTGAGCTCGTTGCCGATCTGGACGAGGTCGGCCGTCGCCCCCTGCCGCCTCAGGGTGTTCAGGACGTCGAAGGTGTGGTCGTACACGGCCTGCTTGAGCTGGTCGTAGGGGAGGGCGGCCCAGGCGGCGGGCTTGTTCTGCTTGCCGGGGTCGGCCCAGGAGTCGGAGTAGTGGAAGTCGACCAGCAGCTTCATGCCGAGCGCCTTGGCCCGCTTGGCGACCGCGACGACGTGGGCCTTGTCGTTGTAGCCGTCGGCCGGGTTCACCCAGACCTTGAGCCTGACGTGGTTCACCCCGGCGTCGCGCATGATGCGCAGCGCGTCACCGCGCCGGCCGGAGGCGTCGCGGTAGACGCCGCCGTGCGCCTCGGACTTGGCGAGGCTGGAGACGTCGGCGCCGCGGACCGGCGCGGGCGGCTGGGCCTGCGCCGGGGCGGGTAAGGCGAGCAGGGCGAGCGTGGCCGTGACGGCCACGAGGGTGCGTTTCACCTGGTTCCTCCGGTGGGTGTCAGGGGGTGCGCACGACGCACACCCCACCGGCGGGCACCTCCCCGGTGAAGGAGGCGCCCGTGATCAGCTCCTCACCCGTGACGCCCGGCACCCGGACGGAGCCGTCGGCGTGGTTGATGAGGAAGACGTAGGGGCCACGATGGACCATCTCCAGCGTGTCGGGCAGTTCGGCCGGCCGGGCGACGCCGGCGTCCGCGGCGATCGTGGCCAGCAGTTCCCTCAGGTCGTCGGGCGCGGTGGCGACGTACCAGGCCGTGCCGGCGCCGAGCCGGTGCCGGGTCACCGCCGGAAATCCGGCGTCCGGCCCGGTGACGAAGCTCCGCACGGTCCGCGCCCCGGCGGGCCGCACCCGCTCCGACCAGCTCCGGGCGGAACCGGGGCGGCCCATGGCGGCGGCTGAAAGGTTCAGCCGGGTCAGGGTGACGGTCTCGTTCTCGCGGAGGGGGTGGAACTCCTCCACGCTCAGCCCGAGCACCTCGCGCAGCACCCCCGGGTAGGCGCCGGGGTGCACGGCGTCGTGCTCGTCGACGATGCCCGAGAAGTACGACACCACGAGCGTGCCGCCGTCCTCGACGTGGCGCTGCAGGTTCTTGGCCGCCCCCTCGGTGAGCAGGTAGGAGCTCGGCACCACCACCAGCCGGTAGCGGGTGAGGTCGGCCGACGGGTGCACGAAGTCGACGGTCACGTGCTCGCGCCACAACGCCTCGTAGTACGCCTCCACCCGCTCCAGGAAGCGCAACTCGGCCGACGGACGCCATTCCAGCTCCAGCGCCCAGTACGACTCCCAGTCCCACACGATGGCGACCTCGGCCGTCACCCGGGCGCCCGCGACCTCGGCCAGCCGGCCGACCTCCGCGCCGAGGCGCACCACGTCGCGCCAGATCGCCGAGTCGGTGCCCGCGTGGGGCACCATCGCCGAGTGGAACTTCTCGGCGCCGAACCGGGAGGCCCGCCACTGGAAGAACATCACCGAGTCGGAGCCTCGGGCCACGTGGGCCAGGCTGTTGCGGCGCATCTCGCCGGGGCGTTTGGCGATGCCGCGCCGCTGCCAGCTGACCGCGCCGGTGGAGTGCTCCATGAGCAACCACGGGCCGCCGCCGGCCAGCGAGCGGCTGAGGTCGGCCGACATGGCCAGGTGGATGTGGTTGTCGGGGCGTTCGGCGTCGAGGTAGTGGTCGTTGGCGACGACGTCGACGTCGGCGGCCCACGTCCAGAGGTCCATGGACTTGCAGTTGACCGTGCCGGCGAAGTTGGTGGTCACCGGTTTCCCGGCCAGCAGCCGCTTCTGGAGCAGGAAGTGGCCGCGGTGCTCGTCGTTGGCGAAGCGGGCGTAGTCGAGGCGCTGGGCCGGGTTGACCACGGTGTGGCTCCAGCGGGGGGCGTCGATCTCGGCCCAGTCGCCGTAGCGCTGGCCCCAGAACGTGGTGCCCCAGGCGTCGTTGAGGGCGTCGAGGGTGGCGTACCGGGCCTGGAGCCAGTCGCGCCAGGCGGCCACGCTCGCGTCGCAGTAGCACTCGCCCAGCGGGGCGCCGTATTCGTTGTGGACGTGCCACATCACCACCGCCGGATGGTCGCCGTAGTGCTCGGCCAGCCGGGTGACCAGGTCGGCGGTGGCCTGGCGGAAGGCGGGATGGCTGGAGCAGGCGTGCTCCCGGCCGCCCGAGCCGACGCGGCGGCCCTCCCGGGTGACGGGCAGCGAGTCGGGGTGCTTGCGGGTGAACCAGGGCGGCGGCGCGGCGGTCGGGGTGCCCATGTTCACGGCGACGCCGTTGGCGTGGAGGCGGTCGACGATCTCGTCGAGCCAGCCGAACTCGTAGCGGCCCTCGGCCGGTTCGAGCAGCGCCCAGGCGAAGATGCCCAGGCTGACCAGGGTCACCCCGGCCTCCCGCATCAGCCGGACGTCCTCCTCCTGCACCTCGCGCGGCCACTGTTCCGGGTTGTAGTCGCCGCCGAACGCGATGCCTGCCACGGGCCCCCCAGTGCTTGGTTCTGTGAACGTGCACAGTAATTCACGGCAGGAGAGCCGTCCAGTTAACGAGCATGTAACGGGGCATTGACAGCAGAACGCCGGGATTTCAGTCTGTGAACGTTCACAGAGACTCCCCGGAGGTTCGGATGCGTACGACCCGACTGGCCCTCGCCGCGCTCGCCGTCACCCTCGCCGCCGGGTGCAGCAGCGGCGGCGACGCCGCCCCGGAACCCGAAGCGGCCGCCCCCACGGGCCCGGTCACGCTCACGTACTGGACCTGGGCCCCGAACATGGACAAGATCGCGCAGGTCTGGAACGCCGCCAACCCCGGCATCACGGTCACCGTCAGCAAACAGGCCGGCGGCGACGACGCGGCCGCCAAGTTCCTCACCGCCGCCAAGGCCGGCAACGCCCCCGACCTGGTCCAGGCCGAATATCAGCACCTGCCGTCGTTCGTCGCCGCCGACGCGGTTGCCGACCTGGCCGCCGACACCGCCGCCGTCAAGGGCGAGTACGCCGAGGGCCTGTGGGGCCTGGTCACGCTCGGCACCGAGGGCGTGTACGCCATCCCGCAGGACAGCGGCCCGATGATGCTCTACTACCGCAAGGACCTCTTCGAGAAGTACAAGATCGACGTCCCGAAGACCTGGGACGAGTACGCCGAGGCCGCCCGCACCGTGCACGAGGCCGACCCGAAGGTCTACCTGGGCAGCTTCTCCAGCAAGGACCCCGGCTGGTTCGCCGGCCTCGCCCAGCAGGCGGGCGCGCAGTGGTGGTCGATCTCCGGCGACTCCTGGAAGGTCGGCATAGACGACGCCGCGACGACCAGGGTCGCCGAGTTCTGGGGCGGCCTCGTCGCCGAGGGCGTCATCGACGACCAGCCCTACTTCACCCCCGAGTGGAACAAGGCCCTCAACGACGGCACCCAGCTCAGCTGGCCCTCGGCGGTCTGGGGCCCCGGCGTGCTGGAGAGCAACGCCCCCGACGGCAAGGGCAAGTGGGGTGTGGCCCCGCTCCCGCAGTGGACCGCGGGGGAGAACCACAGCGGCTTCTGGGGCGGTTCGTCCACCGCGGTCTCGTCGGGGTCCAAGAACCGCGCCGCCGCGCTGAAGTTCGCGACCTGGCTCAACACCGACCCCGCCGCCCTCGACCTGCTGGTCAAGGAGGCGTTCGTGTACCCGGCGGCCGGCAAGGGCCAGACGGCGCTGGGCGACCCCCCGGCCTACTTCGCCGAGAGCCAGCCCGACTTCTGGCAGCAGGCGGCGACGATCGGGACGACGGCGCGTGGCTTCACCTTCGGCCCGAACGTGGGCGTGACCTACAACGCCTACAAGGACGGCTTCGACAAGGCGCTCAAGGACAAGGCGCCGTTCGCCACGGCGGTGAAGTCGATGCAGGACGCGACCGTGGCGGACATGCAGAAGTCCGGCTTCACCATGGCGGGCTAGATGTCCGTCCAAGACGACAGCAGCCGGAACACGGCCGGCCGAGAAGACGGCGTTCCACGCGGCGGTGGTGTGCGGAGATCGGCCGCTCGCGTCGGTAGTGGCGCGCCCCTGGTGTTCCTCGCGCCCGCGATCGTGCTGTTCCTGCTGTTCTTCGCGTTGCCCATCGGCTACACCGGCTACCTGAGCCTGCGCCGCACGAAGGTCTCCGGGCTGGGCCTGGGCAAGGGGTCGCGGCAGGAGGTGTGGGCGGGGGCCGACAACCTGACGGCGGCCGTCGCCGACGGCGAGCTCTGGGCCGGGTGGTCGCGGGTGGTCGGCTACGGGGCGCTGGTGCTGGTCGTGATGCTCGGGCTGGCGTTGCTGTTCGCGCTGCTGCTCGACTCGGCGCACGTCCGGCTGGCCCGGTTCGCCCGCATCGCGATCTTCCTGCCCTACGCCGTGCCCGGGGTGGTCGCCTCGCTCCTGTGGGGCTTCCTCTACCTGCCGAGCCTCACCCCGATCGGCGGCATCGACTTCCTGGGGGCCACGGCCGTCACCTTCTCGATGGCCAACGTCGCCGTCTGGGGCGGGACCGGGTTCAACATGCTGGTCCTCTACACGAACCTGCGGGCCATCCCGCGCAGCTACTACGAGGCGGCCCGCATCGACGGGGCCTCCGAGCTCGCCATCGCCCTGCGGGTGAAGATCCCGCTGCTGGTGCCGGCGATCGTGCTGACCACGGTGTTCTCGCTGATCGCCACCGTCCAGGTCTTCACCGAGCCGACCACGCTCCGGCCGTTCAGCAACACGATCAGCTCGACCTGGTCGCCGCTCATGAAGGTCTACCGGGACGCATTCGTGACCGGCGACCTCTACTCGGCGGCGGCGACGTCGCTGGTCATCGCGGCGGTCTCGCTCGTGGTGTCGTTCGGGTTCCTGCGCGTGGTGCGCGGACGCGCGTTCGGGGAGGTCCGATGACCCGGCTCGTGCCGACCGGGGTGCTGCTGCTCGGGGCGCTCTACTGCCTGCTGCCGGTGAGCTGGGTGCTGGTCGCGGCGTCCAAGTCGCCGGGGGAGCTGTTCACCCTCGGGGCCTTCACCCCCGGGTCGGGGCTGCTGGGCAACCTGGCGGAGCTGAGCGCCTACCGGGACGGGGTCTTCTGGAAGTGGACGGCCAACACCGCCCTCTACGCGGGCGGCGGGGCGCTGCTGTCGACCGCCGTGTCGGCCGTGGCCGGGTTCGCGCTGGCCAAGTATCGTTTCCGTGGGCGGAACCTGATCTTCAACGTGCTGATCGGCGGGGTGCTGGTGCCGTCGGTGGTGCTGGCCGTGCCGCAGTACCTGCTGTTCGCGAAGGTCGGGCTCGCCGACACCTACTGGGCCGTGCTGCTGCCGCAGATCCTGCATCCGTACGGCATCTACCTCGCCCGCATCTACGCCGGCGCGGCCGTGCCCGACTCCCTGCTCGAAGCGGGCCGGATCGACGGCGGCGGCGAGTGGCGGCTGCTCCGGAAGGTCGGGCTGCCGCTGATGGTGCCCGGCATGGTGACGATCTTCCTGTTCCAGTTCGTCGCCATCTGGAACAACTTCCTGCTGCCGTTCATCATGCTCGGCGACGACGGCAAGTTCCCGCTGACCGTCGGCCTCTACACGCTGCTCGCGGCCGGGGCCAACCAGCCCTCGCTCTACAACCTGATCATCACCGGCGCGCTGTTGTCGATCATCCCGCTGATCGCGCTGTTCCTGACGATGCAGCGCTACTGGCGGACCGACCTGTCGGGCGGAGCCGTCAAGGGCTAGTGGAGAATGACGGGGTGAAACGGCCCACCATCCACGACGTCGCGGCGGCGGCGGGCGTCTCGCGCGGGACCGTCTCGCGGGTGCTCAACGGCGACCGCTACGTCAGCACCGCCGCCCGGCTGGCCACCGAGCGCGCCATCGCCGAGACGGGCTACGTGGTGAACCGCAACGCGCGCAGCCTGGTCACCCAGCGCGCCGGCTCGGTGGTCATGATCCTCTCGGAGCCCAACGAGAAGCTCTTCGAAGACCCCAACTACAGCACCACCATCCGCACCGCCATCCGCCGCCTGGCCGAGCGCGACCTGTCGCTGGTGATGATGATCGCGGGCGACGCGGGCGACCGCGACCGGGTGCTGCGCTACGTCAAGGGCGGCCACGCCGACGGCGTGCTGCTCCAGTCGACCCACGCCGGAGACCCGCTCGTCGACGCCCTCGACGGGCTGCGCATCCCGGCCGTGTCGTGCGGTGCGGTGATCGGCCGGGAGAACGTCATCCCCTACGCCGCCTGCGACGAGCGCGGGGGAGCCCGGCAGATGACCCGCTACCTGGCCGAGCTGGGCCGCCGGAAGATCGCCATCATCACCGGCCCGATGGACACCCCCGGCGGCATCCAGCGCCTTGAGGGCTTCACCGACGTGCTGGGCCGCCGCGCGGCCAAGAAGCTGATCGAACACGGCGACTGGACCCGCCGGTCGGGCGAGGCGGCGATGGCCCGCCTCCTGGAGCGCTCCCCCGACCTCGACGCCGTCTTCTGCGCCTCCGACGTGATGGCGGCCGGCGCGCTGGCGACCCTGCGCGCGGCCGGGCGCAGGGTGCCCGACGACGTGGCCGTGGGCGGCTTCGACGACTCCGACGTCGCCATGTCGACCCACCCGCCGCTGACCACCGTCCGCCAGCCGCTGACCGAGATCGCCGAAGAGACGGTGCGGATCCTGCTCGACCTGATCGACGGCGCCGATCAGGTAGAGTCGGTGACGGTGCCGACCCGCCTGATCGTCCGCGAGTCGGCCTGAGGGCCGAACGACCAGACGTTGCCGACGGGCCGGCCACCACGCCGCAGCACGGTGCCGAGCAGCGCGGTGAGCTCCTCGTCCACGTGGCCGACGAGGTCGTCGCCGAAGACGCAGAGCGACGACTCCCGCCAGTTCCCGAACGTGCCCATCCGCAGGTCGGCGGTGACCAGGATGACGTGCTCGTCGTCGAGATAGGGGTAGCACGTCCACGGCGGCTGCCCCGGGCCGCCGACACGGAGGGGGTCGATCCGGGTGCTGGTGATGTACCACTTCAGCCGGTAGAGCCGATCGCCCGGCCGGGCGCAGGCCCGCAGGCCCCGCTCGACGATCTCCTCCACCCGGGCGATCGTGGGTGCGTCCGCGTCACCCAGATGCCAGGTCGCGGAGGCGGCGGGTTCGGCCATGCCCTTCTCGGCGGTCTCGTAGGTCACCCCGAACCGCTCCTCGAAGCGGAGAAGGACCTCGACGTCGTCGCGGCCGCGCACGGGGTGCTCCACGGGACGATCCCGCGCGGGCTCGCCGGGCGGCGCCCACCGGTAGGTGGTCACCCGCCCGATCTCCGCGAAGCCCGCCTCCGTGTACGAGCCCACCAGCGGACCGGCCGCCTCGGCGACCAGGAACAGGGTGTGCCGCCGGGGCGCCCGTAGTCTCCCGTCGTCCGGCGGCGGCGCCCACACGCGCGCCGCCTGGTGGAGCAACCGCGCGCCGTCGCCGGTGATCCCGCCGACGGCCGCGAAGTCGGTGCCCACCAGCCGTTCGATCCAGAGCAGTCCCAGCACGTGAGCGTTCCACTCCAACGTGAAGATCCGCATGTCCGACTCCTCGTCGGGGAGCCCGTCGGCCAGCAGTTCGCGCAGCGCCCGCCGCTGGTCGGGCACGGCCTCGGGCACGCCCCGCGGCAGGGGATCCCATCGGCTGAGCGAGCCGATCGTCGTCCCGTCGCGCAGGCTCGTGGACGGTCGGACGGCCTCGACGCCGGCGGCGAGCAGGACCCGCTCCGGACCCGGGGTGAACCCGGCCGCCCGGAGGTGTTCGGCCAGCCGAGGGGGATCGGTGGAGTGCACCTTCCACTCGGCCGGTTCGCACCGGGCGGCGAAGACCTCCTGCTGGCGCCTGATCAGCCCCGGCAGGTCGTCGTGGTCGAACGTGGCGTGGTCGACCGTGCCGTGGGTGCCGTAGTGGACGCGGACCAGAGGCCCGTCGCGCTCGACCACGGCGCCCGACGGCGGATGTTCGGGAGACAACCCACGAACCTGGCGCTCATAGAGGTCCCGTACGTTCATCCGGACAGCCTGCCCGGAAGATCACTCCGCGTCGACGGCGTCGGCCAGCTTCACCAGTTCGGCCATGGCTTCGCGCAGGTGGTCCATGATCCGCCAGACGTCCGGCACCCGGGCCGGGCAGGCGACGACGCCGAAGTCGAGGCTGCCGTCGTAGGAGAGGCACGTGATCGACAGGCCGCCCGTCAGGTCGGTGAGCACCGACATCGGGTAGTAGGCCAGCAACCGGGCCCCGCACAGGTAGAGCGGCAGTTGCGGCCCCGGCACGTTCGACACGATCAGGTTCACCCCGGGCGTCACCTTGCCGGCCAGCCGGAACAGGTGCGGGGTCGCGAGGCCGGCGATCGGCGCGGGCAACACCGAGCAGAGGTCGTTGAGCCAGTTCGTGCGCGACACGGCGAAGCGGCGCTTGGCGGTGGCCATCAGGCCCCTGACCGCCGACAGGCGCTCCTCGGGGTCGGCGACGTCGGTGGCCAGCGGGGTGATCATCGCGGAGATCTGGTTGCCGATGGTCTCGTGGCCCTTGGTGGTGCGCACCGCCACCGGCACCGCCGCGACCAGCGGCTGGCCGGGCAGCGCGGCGTGCTCCTCCAGCCACGACCGCAGCGCGCCCGACACGACCGTCATCACGACGTCGTTGACGCTCATGCCGAACGAGCGGCCGACGTGCTTGACGTCGCTGAGCGCGATCGACCCGTAGGCGAAGGTCCGCATGCGGGTGATCGGGCCGTTGAACGGGGTGCGCGGCGCGGCCAGCGAGGGCAGCGGCGGCAGCGGCTTCTCGCCCAGCAGGCGGCGGGCGGCGCTGGCCAGGCGGTGGGCGCCGGGCAGGCCGCCGGAGACGGGCATCGCGTCGAGGTCGGCGACCGCGCGGGTCAGCGACCGCACCGCGTCGCCGGGCTGGGCCAGCAGCCGGCCGAACGCCCCGGCGAGCATCTCGGCCGGGTTGGGCGCCTTGGCGCGCGGCGTGTCGGCCGAGGGCGGCTCGACCTGCCGCTGCTCGGGCGTGAGGTCGAGGAAGGCGCCGAGGATCTCCGAGCCCGACACGCCGTCGATGGCGGCGTGGTGGACCTTCGTGTAGACGGCGACGCGCCCCTCGCCCAGGCCGTGGATCAGGTGCATCTCCCAGAGCGGGCGGCTCCGGTCGAGCTTGCGGGCGTGCAGGCGGGCGACGTGGACGGCGAGTTCGTCCTCGTGCCGCAGGGTCGACTCGTGCACGTGGTCGGCGACGTCGAAGTCGTCGTCCTCGGTCCAGTAGGGCCGGTCGAGCCCGAAGGGCACGTCGGCGAGGCGCATCCGCAGCGGCGGCGCGAGATGCACCCGATCGCGCAACAGCGCGACCAGCCGGTCGCGGGTGACGCTGCCGTCAAGGACGGCGACGCCGGCGACGTGGGTGACCGTCGTGTCGGACTCGGTGCTGAGGAACTGCGCGTCGAGTGCCGTGAGCTGGCCCATGGGCAACCTCCCCCTGTCGTTCTCCGCCGGATGCCGCCCCCATCCTCCTCAGGAGCGGTTACCGGGGCGTTACCAAGACGTCTCCAAGGAGCGATTCTGACAGCGCCGAATCGGCTCCCCGTACTTCCCCCATAGGCGGCCAGCCCCCCGCAAACCCCCCCGAGCTGCGAGAAAAGCAGCGAACCTTCCGTAAAGGTAACACTTCGCTACTCGACGATCACCGGATGCGCCACGATGGCGTCGAACAAATACCCCATCTTGCCGTATGCCATGATCTCCGGCTGCCTGTACCCATTGTGATCTACCGCTCGCGCGAGCAGCACGCCGGGGCCCTTCTCCCTCGGACACCACTCCAGGTGCCACGGCGTCCACGCGCGGGTTCCCCTGCGGTGGAAGGCCTTCCGCCACGAGTGGCCGCCGTCGGTGCTGACCTCGATCTTCGCGATGCCGCCCGCGCCCGACCACGACCGCCCGCGCAGCACGTGCCGCCGCCCGAGCGGGATCCGGGCGGGTCGCGGCAGCTCGAACGCGCTCTTGACCGAGGGGGTGGTGACCCTGGCGGCGAACGGGTTGTCCAGGGGGCCCGTCGACACCTCCACGTCGCCGAGCCACTTGACCGACGCGATGCCCGCCCATCCCGGCACCACGAGCCGGGCCGGATATCCGTGGTCGGGCGGCAGGGTGACGCCGTTCATCTCGTACGCGACCAGCACGTCGTCGAGCGCCTTCGCGAGCGGCAGCACGTGCCGTACGTGACCCCGCCCGTCGACCGGGTCGTCGAGCCCGGTGGCCAGCACGTCGACCGCGCCGGGCCGGATCCCGGCCAGGGAGAGCACCGTTCTGAGCGGCACGCCGCGCCAGCGCGCGACCCCGATCCCGCCCAGGCCCCACGGCGGGCGGCCGTTGTCGGCGCACTCGATGGCGACGTCCATCGTGCGGGCGGGCAGTCTCCGCAGTTCGGTGTACGTGAGGACACGCGGCCCGGCCAGGCCGTCGCCGTGCAGGCGCAACCGCCAGGAGTGGGCGTCGAGGAGCGGGGTGCCGGTGTGGTTGGCGACGAAGAACAGGTCGTTCGGGGTGTGGTAGCCCTGGCCCGCCATGGCCTCCCAGCGGGTCGCGGCACTGGCGCCGTGGGCGGCGAACAGGTGGTGGGGGAGCGGTTTGACGATGGGGCGGCGGTGCGCGGAGAGGGGCGGGATGTCGCCCAGGGTGCACAGAGCGGTCCGGTCCATGAGGAGCCCTTTCCCTAGATGTATTTCCTACCAGGAAAGCGGCAAATCCATCAACGGGTGTTCTTGCGGCGTTCGTAGTGACGGCGGGCCTTCATGCGGTTGCCGCAGCCGGCCATCGAGCACCACCGGGCGCTGTTGCTCTTGGAGCGGTCGATGAGGAAGAGCGTGCACTCCTCGGTGTTCTCGCAGGCGCGCAGCCGGCCGGGGGCGGTGCGCCGCAGAGCGTCCCAGGCCACCACGGCGCGGGCCGCCACCGCGTGGCCGGGCGGGGTCGAGAGCCGCCAGGTCAGGCCGGCGTCTCCGGCGACCGGCCGGTAGCCGACCCCGTGGAGCGCCGGGGCGAGCGCCGCCGGGGTGGCCCGGTCGTGCACCAGCGCCTGCAGCGTGTCACGGGTGGAGCGCAGGAGGGCGAGGTCCTCGCCGAGCGCGTCTTCGCCCGCGTGCCCGGCGAGCCAGGCGCGGGCCGTCTCGGGGTCGGCGAGCAGGTCGTGCGCCTCGCCGGAGACGGTCGGAGTGGTGTTCAGCAGCGCAAGTAGAAGCTCCTCGTCGTCGACCACGTTGTTCTAACCTCCATTCGCCTGTTGACAAGGTTACACCTCGCATGCCTACGATCTAACCATCATCGAGACGAAAGGTGGTTAGAACGATGAGTGTGGTGGTGCACCACCGGTACGCCACGGTCGACGGGCATCGGCTCTTCTACCGCGAGACCGGATCAGCCGACCTGCCGACGATCGTGCTCCTGCACGGCTTCCCGACCAGCTCGTTCATGTTCCGCAACCTGATCCCGCAGCTGGCGGGCTACCGGGTCGTCGCCCCCGACCACCTCGGGTTCGGGCTCTCGGACACGCCGCCCGTCACCGCGTTCGACTACGGCTTCGACGCGCTGGCGGATCTGACCGCCGGGCTGCTCGACCAGCTGGGCGTCACCCGCTACACGATCGGCGTCCAGGACTACGGCGCCCCGATCGGCTGGCGGCTGGCGCTGCGCGACCCCGAGGCGGTCGTCGCGGTGATCACCCAGAACGGCAACGGCTACGACGAGGGCTTCGTCGCCTCCGGCTGGCAGGCCGTCTGGGACTACCAGCGCGACCAGAGCCCGGCCAACGAGGCGGCCCTGCGCTCGGCCTTCACGCTGGAGTCGATCCGCGGCCAGTACGTGACCGGCGTCGCCGACGAGAGCGTCGTCAGCCCCGACACCTGGCACCTCGACCACGCCTTCATCTCGCGGCCGGGCAACGCCGAGATCCAGCTGCGGTTGTTCCTCGACTACGTCACCAATCCGCCGCTCTATCCGGCGCTGCACGAGTGGCTGCGCACCCGGCAGGTGCCGGTGCTGGCGGCGTGGGGCAGGCACGACCCCTTCTTCGGCCCCGACGGAGCCCGCGCCTTCGCCCGCGACAGCCCCCACGCGGAGGTCCACCTGTTCGACGGCGGCCACTTCCTGCTGGAGAGCGCCGGAGACGAGGTCGCGGCGCTGATCCGCGAGTTCCTCGCCAAGTACCATCCGACGGCATGAGCCCGGGATCCGTGACGGCGCTGCGGCGCTACCCCGTCAAGTCGATGCTCGGCGAGGACGTCGAGGCGGCGGCCGTGACCGAGCAGGGCGTCGAAGGCGACCGGGTGGCCGCGCTGCTCGACGTGGCGACCGGGATGGTCGCCAGCGCCAAACACCCGCGCCTGTGGCGCGATTTGCTCGGCTTCGCCGCCCACTGGGACGACGGCATCACGCTGATCCGCTGTCCCAACGGCCAGACCGTGCCGCTCGGCCAGGCCGCCGACGCCGTCTCGGGGGCGCTGGGGCGCGAGGTCCGTTTGGTGACCACCCGGCCCGAGCACGCCACGGTCGGCCGGCCCGACCCCGAGGCGGTCATGGACGCCGGGGTCGACGCCGACGTGCCGTTCATCCACCTCCAGATCGGCCAGGGCACGCCGGGCGGCAACTTCGTCGACTACGCCCCGATCCACCTGGTGACCACCGCCACGCTCGATCGGGCCGGCGCGGAGATGGTGCGTTACCGGCCCAACCTGGTGCTCGATCTGCCCGGCACGACCCCCTATGCCGAGAACGACTGGACCGGACGCGAGATCGCCGTCGGGCCGGTGGTGCTGCGGGTGCTCGCGCCGACCCCGCGCTGCGCGGTGCCGACGCTCGCCCACGGCGACCTGCCACGCCGCGCCGACGCGGTCAGGACCCTGCTGCGGGACAACCGCGTCGACGGGTCGCCCTGCCTGGGGGCCTACGCCGAGGTCCTGCGGCCCGGCGATCTGGCCGTCGGTGATCGGGCGGCCTGCTGAGGCGTGACGGCGGGCCGCCGGGAGCGGGTGCGGAGCGCCGGATGCGGCGCCCGGCCGGGGGGCGGTGGCCGGCGCCGGCCGGGCGGGAGCCGTAACGGAAGAAGGCTTTTCAGCGGCCCAGGAAGCGGAGCAGTTTCTCGATCGGCCAGGTGTTGATCACGTCGTCGGGGGTCAGCCAGCCGCGCTGGGCGATGCCGACGCCGAACTTCTGGTTGTCGAGGTGGGGGATGGCGTGGGAGTCGCTGTCGATGGAGAACTTGACGCCGTGGTGGCGGGCCAGGCGGACCAGGTCGGAGGGCAGGTCGGCGCGGTCGGGGTAGGCGTCGATCTCCAGCGCGGTGCCGGTGCGGGCGGCGGCGCGGAAGACCGCGTCCCAGTCGGCGTCGACGCCCGGACGCTTGCCGATCTTGCGGGTGGTCGGGTGGCCGACGATGTCGACCTGCGGGTTCTCGCAGGCCGCGATGAACCGGCGGGTCATCTCGTCGCGCGACTGGTTGAAGTGGGAGTGCACGCTGGCGACGCAGACGTCGAAGCCCGCCAGGATCTCCTCGGGCCAGTCAACCGACCCGTCGGGCCCGATGTTGAGCTCGCTGCCGTGCAGCAGCCGCATGTTCGGGTAGCTCTTCTGGAGCTCGTCGAGCCGGGCCCGCTGCGCGAGCGCCTTCTCCAGCGTCATGCGCTGCATGACCAGGTCGGGGGCGTGGTCGGTGACGGCGTAGTAGGCGTAGCCGCGGTTCGCGGCGGCGGCCAGCATGTCTTCGAGAGTGGCGATGCCGTCGGTCAGGTCGGTGTGGGTGTGCAGGTCGCCCTTGAGATCGTCGAGGGTGACCAGCCGGGGCAGCTCGTGCTTGAGCGCCGCCTGGATCTCGCCGCCGTCTTCGCGCAGCGTCGGGGGGATCCACTCCATGCCGAGCGCGGCGTAGATGTCCTCCTCGGTGGCGGCGGCGATCACGTTGTCGTCGGCGTCGAAGAGCCCGTATTCGGACAACTTCCACCCCTTCTTCACGCACATCTCGCGCAGGTGGACGTTGTGCTCCTTCGACCCCGTGAAGTAGATGAGCGCGGCCCCCCACGACTCCTCCGGCACCAGCCGCAGGTCGACCTGGAGCCCCCGATCGGTGCGCACCGACGTCTTCTTCTCGCCCCGCGCGATGACCTCGGTGACGTAGGGCTGCGCGGCGAAGGTCTCCATCAGCTCGGGCGAACCCACGGCCAGGATGTCGATGTCGCCGACCGTGTCGCGCATGCGCCGCAACGACCCCGCGAAGGTCATGCGGTCGGCGTCGAGCGAGGCCATCACCCGGTCGGCCAGCTCGGCCGCGATGCCCAGGTGGACGCGGGTCTCGGCCATCTGGGCGATGCCCTTGAGGATGTTCTCCTCGGTCTTCGGCCCGAAGCCCTTCAGCCCCTTGAGACGGCCTTCCCCGATCGCCTGTTCGAGCGCGCCGGGCGAGTCGATGCCGAGCTCCTGGAACAGGAACAGCGCCTTCTTCGGCCCCAGCGTCGGGATCCTCGTGAGTTTGCGCACCCCGTCGGGCACCTTCGACCGCAGGTCGTCGAGCTGGCGGAAGCTGCCCCGTTCGAGGAACTCCTCCATCTTCTTCGCGATCGCCTCGCCGACCCCCGGGATCTGCCGCACCGGCGTCTCGCGCAGGTCGTCGGGGTAACCGGCGATCGACTTGGCCGCCTTCTGGTAGCTGCGCACCCGGAAGGCGTCGCCGCCGTTCAGCGCGAACAGTTCGGCGTACTCTTCCAGGGCCGCAGCGGCCTCGTCATTCGCCCGTGCCATGTCGATCAGCGTACATAGCGGTGCTTGACGCCGGGCGGGAAGTCGGCGGGGTCGGCGTAGGGCCGCAACGTGATCAGCGGCAGCTGCCTGCGCTCGGGCACGTAGTGGGCGAACTCGCTGTTCAGCCGCCTGACGTGGGTGGCGATCTGGGCCGCGACCTCCTTGGCGAGCTCTTCTGATGGTTCTTGGCCGGGGGCCAGCTCGACGGTGACGTGCAGGCCGTCGGCGCCTTCGGGGGCGCTCAGGACGAACTTGCCCGTCACCGACCTGTTGATCGCGGGCTGCTCCAGGCCGACCGAGATGTTCTCGGCGTAGACGTTCGCGCCGTAGAAGGACACCGCGAAGCGGCTGCGGCCGAAGACGTAGACGAACGGGAGCTCGGGACCGTCGTGCCGAGGCTGGAAGCCGACGCGTTCGAGCATCTCGCGGTAGGGGATGAGGCCGCCCTCGTCGGCGATGTGGTAGCGGATCAGCGGGATGCCGTTGTCGCCGCTGAACAGCAGGGTGCCGTCGGACTCCTCGAAGTAGCGGACCGCGGGGTCGTACTGCACGAGCGTCGGCAGCCGGTCGGCCCCGAACAACTCCCTGGCCTTCTCGGGGTGGGCGGCCAGATGCCGTCTGATCTCGATGGACAGCGGGGTCTCGTTGCCCAGGACGCCGGCGTCGGCGGTGCCGTACAGGGACGCGAAGGACCTGACCGGGTCGGCGATCCCGGCCCGCTCGGCGACCAGCGTGCGCCACTCCTCCGAGAAGACCTCACCCGCGGTCACGATCTTGAGGTTGTACTTCGTCCAGGGCAGGTCGACGGTGTCGATGACATCCTTGACGAACGGGGGATAGCCGAACAGGACCGTCTGCTCGGCCAGCGGCGCCAGTTGCGGCACGACCCTCTTGATCTCCGCGGGGTTGTTGCCCGGGGCGACGACGGTGATCGGGTAGCCGCGGTCCTGGAGATGCCGGATACAGGCCAGGGTGAACAGCCCGCCGACCCAGGTGCCGAGGGAGAAGCACACGACGGCCAGCGTCGGTCTTCTACCGAACCCGTCCATGACCTGCGCGAACCGGTCGGCGATGACCTTCTCGTCGTCGGCGGTCCGGGCCCAGAACGACGGCTCGCCCGTTGAACCGGAGGAGACCGCGATCATGCCTTTCAGGACGCCGTCGCGGCAGAGGGCGTCGAGGGGATGGCGGCGGGTGTAGTTGTCCTTCGTCGTGAAGGGGAGCGTCGCGAAGTCGTCGGCCGTCGTGATCGCGGCGGGATCGACGCCGTGCTCCCTCAGGAAGGCGGCATAGGCCGGAACGGTGGCCGCGACGCGGTGGAACAACTCGATGGGCGCCATGGTCGCGACTGTATCGTCCGGCTATGGGCGTTCGAGGGGTCGTACGGGAGTGGCACGCCGACCTGGGGTGGGGAGTGATCGACTCTCCGGAGACCCCCGGCGGGTGCTGGGCGCACTTCAGCCACATCCAGGCCGAGGGCTACCGGGCCCTGACGGCCGGGCAGCCCGTCGACCTGGAATGGGAGGCGCCCGGGCAGGACGGGTACCCGTACCGGGCGGTGTCCGTCTCTTCTCTAGAAGTGGGCTGACCTGGGCTGGTAGGGAGCCTCGAGTTCGGCCAGTTCCTCGTCCGAGAGGTCGAGGCCGACGGCGGCCAGGGCGTCGGGGATGTGGCCGTCCTTGGTCGCGCCGATGATGGGGGCGACCATGCCGGGCTGGTGCAGCAGCCAGGCCAGGGCGAGGGTGGCGGGGCGACGCCGACGCCCTGGTCGGCGCAGAGCGGGATCATCTCGCGTTCCTCCTCGCGGTAAAGGAGGTGGTAATTGTGCACCTCCGGCGTTAGGTGGCCTACGAGTGGCCAAACGCAAGAGCCGAGCAATCGACTGGCCAGTAAGTCGAGCGAATAGAACAGACGTTTGCAATGATGGCCGAGACGGATCGGCTCAGGGGAGGTGAAGCAGGTGACTTACAGCCCGAAGCTAGCGGCGGCGTTGTCAGGTGCCACGCTTCAGCAACTCGCTCACTGGCGTAGGGCCACCAGCAGGGGCGCCGTGCTGGTGCCGGAGATCTCCGCCATCAGGCCGGTTCTCTACTCGTTCCGCGATCTGGTCGCTCTGCGAGCCTGCGTGAAACTCCGGAACGACACCTCCCTCCAGAAGATCCGGCGTGCCCTGGACACGCTGCGGGACGATCTAGGGGAACGCGAACATCTGTCGGCGTACCAGTTGGTGGCCGATGACTCGACGATCTACCTAGTCGAACCGGAGCGGGCCACCGATTTGGTTCGCAACAAAACCAATCTTGTCATTTATCAGATGGTGGACGTCCTAAAGCCGTTCTACCGGGATGGGCGGCACATCCCCGACCTGCTCCGTCCGCGTGAACATGTCGCCGTCGATCCGGCGGTCAGAGGCGGAATCCCCGTGATCGAGGGCACTCGCGTCCCCTACGACGATGTCGCTGCCTTGCTGCGAGACGGTGTGTCGGCCGAGCGGATTTCCGACTACTACCCGAGCGTTTCGGCGACGGCCGCGCGAGACGCAGGAGACTTCGCTGACTACGTAGACAGCTACGAACCACTCAAGGAGCAGCGTGAGGCTGCTGCTGGATGAGAATGTCCCCCGTCCTCTGCACCGGGTACTGACAACCTTCATCCAGGGGCACGAGATTGTGCACCTGCTAGATATGCCCGGCTGGTCCGGAACTCGGGACGAGATGCTCTATCTCCGTGCTGCTGCAGAGGGGTTCCACGTCATACTCACCAATGACGGCCGGCAGATGGAGCGTCCGCGCGAGGTGGCCGCCATCGCCGCATCGCGGCTCCACCGGATCGAGTACCCGCACAAACATTCCGGTCTCATCGGCATGGGGATTGCGATCGCCACGGTAGCCGCAGCCCTCCCCGCCGCCTTGGCGCTACTTGAAACCGTGGACCGCCAGCAGTTGATCACCTTGAGAGCTGTTGATCCGACCGCATCGGCTCGTTTACGCGTGGTCGATCCATTGAGTGTTCCGCCGAAGCATTGGCCGGACGCATCGCAGCCCTCAGCGGACTGCTGATGCGTCGGCAGCATCGCCGATTCTCGACGAAGCTGGTCAGAGGGAGACTTCGCGCGGCTGATAGGGCTTGGTCAGCGCCTTCAACTCCTCCTTCGACAACTCAAGGTTCACCGCTTCAACCGCGTCGGCGACATGGCCGTCCTTGGTCGCGCCGATGATGGGGGCGACCATGCCCGACTGGTGGAGCAGCCAGGCTAGGGCGAGGGTGGCGGGGGCGACGCCCCTCTCACTGGCCAGTTCTGCCACCTTGGCCAGCACGTCTGCGTCGCCGGGGCCGCCGTAGAGGAAACGCTGGCGGTCGCCGTCGCCGTCCTGGCGGGTGGTGTGGTGGGCTTGGCCGGCGCGGGCCAGCAGGCCCCTGGCCAACGGGGACCAGGGGATGAGGCCGACGCCCTGGTCGGCGCAGAGCGGGATCATCTCGCGTTCCTCCTCGCGGTAGAGGAGGTTGTAGTGGTTCTGCATCGAGACGAACCTGGTCCAGCCGTTCTTCTCGGCGACGTGCTGGGCCTTGGCGAACTGCCACGCGCGCATCGAGCTCGCGCCGATGTATCTGGCCTTGCCTGACTTCACCACGTCGTGGAGGGCCTCCATCGTCTCTTCGATGGGGGTCTCGTCGTCCCAGCGGTGGATCTGGTAGAGGTCGACGAAGTCGGTGCCCAGGCGGGTGAGGGAGTCGTCGATGGCGGCCATGATGTGCTTGCGCGACAGGCCCTTGTCGTTCTGGCCCTGGCGGACGGGGAAGAAGACCTTGGTGGCCAGGACGTAGTCGTCTCGGCGCTCGAAGAACTTTCTGAGCAGGTTGCCGGTGACGGTCTCGGAGGCGCCGGCGGAGTAGACGTCGGCGGTGTCGAAGAAGGTGACGCCGGCTTCGACGGCCTGGCGGACCAGGGGTTCGGACTGGTCTTCGGGGAGGATCCAGCTGGCGGCTTCGCTCGGCTGGCCGTAGCTCATCATGCCGAGGCAGATGCGGCTGACCTTTAGACCGGTTTGCCCCAAACGTACATAATCCATGTCCCGCAGACTAAGTCCTGGGCCTGATCATGCTGTCCGCGCCCGCCGTCACGGCCTCCTCGGCGCCACGCGCCCGCCAGCCCAGCACCCGCCGAGCCTTCTCACCGGACACCCTCTTGGCAGACTCCGTCTCCGCGACGCCAGGAGGGAACAAACCGGCGATCCGAGCGGCCACGTCAGGCGCCGACCCCGCCAGGTGATCGCTCAACATCTCCCCGATCCGCCGCACCGTCACCGCAGGCTCGCCGGCCAGCAGGAACCGGTGCCCCGCCGCGGCGCCCTCGGTCATCGCCACGACGTGCGCGGCGGCCACGTCCCGCACGTCCACGATCGGAATCCACATCCCAGGCGACCCCGGCAGCTGCCCGTCAAGCAGCCGCCGGACGATGTGATTGGCCCCGGAGATCTCCCCGCCCATGATCGGCCCCATCACCGCCACGGGCAGCAGTGTCACCAGCTCCATCGACCCCTCGGCCACGAACTCCCAGGCCGCCCTCTCGGCCAGCGTCTTGGCCCGCCCGTAGGCGTCCATGCCGGGACCGTCCAGAACCGACCAGTCCTCCTCGGTGAACACGTGATCGGTGGGCGGATGGCCGAACCCGACCGCGTGGAAAGCGGAGGTCAGCACGACCCGCTTCACCCCGGCGTCGCGCGCGGCCCGCAACACCCGCAGCGTCCCGTCCACGGCGGGCGCGATCACGGCGTTCTCGTCGTCCACCGGTCCCAGGCGTACCGGAGAGGCCACGTGGAGTACGAAGTCGACGTCGGCGACGGCCTCGGCCCATCCGTCGTCGGCCATCAGGTCGGCCGTGACGAAGGAGAGGTCGGCGCTGCTCGCAGAAGGCGACCGCACGGTGGCGCGGACGGCGTAGCCCGCGTCGAGCAGTCGAAGGATGCAGTGCCCGGCGATGAAGCCGGACCCGCCGGTGACGAGAACACGTTGCTGAGTCATGACGCCAAGGCTCCCGACGCGCCCGTGGACCAGCCAGGTCCCTCCCGACACTGGTGGCGACAGGGACAGGCAGCCCACCGGCCACGCCGAATACCGTGAAAGGCATGACCGTCGAGCCGAACCTCCTGGGCGAATACCTCCGTGCGCGGCGCGAACTCGTCACCCCGGACCAGGCGGGCATCCCCTCTCAAGGCACCCGGAGGGTCCCGGGGTTGCGGCGCGAGGAGGTCGCGATGCTCGCCGGCATCAGCGCCGAGTACTACCTGCGCCTGGAGCAGGGCCGCGACCGCCATCCCTCGCCCCAGGTCCTGCGGTCGATCGCCCGGGTCCTGCGCGTCGACGACTCCTACCTCCTCGGCCTGGCCGAGGACAAGCCCCGCCGGGCCAGAAGGCGGCCCCGCAGAGAGGTCGTGCCCCCGAGCACCGCGAGGCTGGTCGCCGCACTGCCGTATCCCGCCTTCGTCGAAGGCCGCTGCCTCGACGTGCTCGCCGCCAACGCGCTCGCCACGGCGTTGTCGCCGAGGCTGAGGGCGGGCGGCAACCGGCTGCGCGACGTCTTCCTCGACCCCGCCGAGCAGGCGCTCTTCCCCGACTGGGAGCGTGCCTCAGCCGTTCTGCTCGCGGGGTTCCGCCAGTCGGTCGGCAGTGACATCGACGATCCGCGCTTCATCGAGCTCGTGGGGGAGCTCTCCCTGGCCAGTGAGCACTTCCGGCGGTTGTGGGGACGTCACGACGTCGCCGGGCGGCTCGGGGCCACGCTCACCTTCCACCATCCCCAGGTGGGGGAGCTGCGGCTCGACCGCGAGAAGCTGGCCGTCAGCGGCACCGACGGGCTGATGCTGGTGATCTACCATCCCGAGCCGGGCAGCGAGCACGCCGAGAAGCTCGCGCTGCTGGCCTCCGCCTCGGTCCCGGTCAGATCGTCGGTTCCAGGATGTCGTACTGACGGTAGGGGAGCGGGGTGATCACCGTCAGCGAGCCCTTCTCCTTGTGCTTGGCCGCCTTCCACAACGCGCCGAACGTCGCCTTCAGGTCGCGCAGCGGCTCCGGGTCGAGGCCGTTGGCGATGGCCAGGCGGTGGCACACCACCACGAACGTGTGGATGAACCGCCAGTCGGGCAGCACGTCGCGCCGGCCCGACAGGTAGTCGGACAGGGTCGAGTCGGGTAACCGCACCCAGCCCGCGTGGTCTTCCTCAGCGCACAGGGCCGTGGCGGCCTTCTCGACCTCTTTGAGTGACGGGTTGCCGGCGTCGACCCGCAGGCCGACCGCCGTGTCGCGGAGCAGGTCTCGGGAGGCCTTTCCGGCGAGCTCATCACGCATTGGGGGATCCGTTTCTGGACGCGGTGATAACCGTGGCAATTGTGAGACTAATGCCTGTCGTGATGGCATGCACCATTAGTTACTGAATTTCAATCGGCGAGCCGATGTGCGGATATGGCGGAAAAATTCCGGGGAAATCCGTGGCCGTCCGGGGTCATCCGGTGACGTCCGGGCGTGCGGAAAATCCCAGGTCCGACGGTATCCGGCGGAGGGTGTGTATAAGTGGAGCCGGAAGGGCGTCCGCCTGGGGAAGGGGAAGCCGACTGTGCGAAGCATCGTGCCGATCGCGGTGGTCTGTCTGCTGGGGGCCGCGAGTCCGGCGTACGCCGACCACACCACCGACATCCGCGTCTACAACCGGATGGACGGCAGCCGCCTCGCGGTGGCCGACAACGGCACCGCCGAGGGCGCCCGGGTGATCAGTCTGCGGTCGCCCGCCTGGCAGTACACGACCGCGCGCTGGACGGTCGACGAACGGTCCGACGGCTACACCGTCTTCAGGAACGAACTGGCCAACAAGTGCCTGCAGCCGGGCACGCCCAATCCGGTGGCCGGCGACCCGCTCGTCATCCGCACCTGTGACGGCTCGAAGTCGCAGGACTGGTCGCGGCGGGCCGAGGAGACCTACGCCGACGCGCCCACCGGGTGGGGGACCTTCCGGCCCCGGCTGAACCCGAACCTGGCGATCACCATCGCGACGTGGGAGGCCGGGGGCAGCTGGGACTCGCTGCACCTCGACGCCGACCAGAACTCCACCGACCGGCTGTGGCGGCTGGCCCGGGGCAACAACACCTGGTGGTAACCGGTTCCGGCGTGGAACGTGCCGTTTCACGCCGGAACGTCCCAGGAGTAACGTTCGCCAGATGCGTCTCCTGCTTCCCGCCGTCCTGCTCGTCTCCGTGCTCCCGGCGGCCCCGGCCCAGGCGGCGGCCGTACAGACCATCGGCACGGGAACCCCCGCGAGCTGCACCTCGCAGGCGGTCGTGAAAGCCGTCGCGAAGGGCGGCGTCATCCGGTTCGCGTGCGGGCCGAAGCCGGTCACGATCAAGATGACCGCCACCGCGAAGGTCCGCAACACCAGCCGCGACGTCATCCTCGACGGCGGCGGCAAGGTCACCCTCAGCGGCATGGGCAAGCGCCGCATCCTCTACATGAACACCTGCGACCGGGCCCAGGTCTGGACCACCTCCCACTGCCAGGACCAGGCCACCCCGCGCCTGACCATCAAGAACATCGGGTTCGCCGACGGCAACTCGATCGGGCAGCGCGCCGAGGGCGGCGGCGGTGGCGCCGTGTTCGTCCGGGGCGGGCGCCTGTCGGTCAGCAACGCCGCCTTCACCCGCAACCGCTGCGAGGCGAGCGGCCCCGACCTGGGCGGCGCGGCCATCCGCGTGCTCGACCAGTACAAGGACCTGCCCGTCACCGTCAGGAAGAGCCGCTTCACCAACGGCACCTGCGCCAACGGCGGCGCGCTGAGCAGCATCGGCGTCTCGTGGGTGGTCGTCGACAGCGTCTTCACCGGCAACCGCGCCACCGGCTCGGGCGCGAACCCGGCCCGCAGCGGCAAACCCGGCGGCGGCAGCGGCGGCGCGCTCTACATGGACGGCAACTACTTCACCGTCACGATCTCCGGCTCGACCATCCGGAACAACCGCGCCAACGAGGGCGGCGGCGCGATCTTCTTCGTCAGCAACGACAACTCGGGCACCCTGCGCATCACCAGGTCGAAGCTGGCGAACAACCCGAGCCTCGGCTTCGAGACGGCCGGCTTCCCCGGCATCTTCTTCAAGGGCAAGGGCAAGCCGATCATGAGCTGAAAAGCCTCTTTTCGTTACGGCTCCGCCCACCCCGGCGCCGCCCGCCACTCCAAGACCGCGCCGCAGCCGGCGCCGACCGGCCGCGTCTGGGCGCTCTCCGACGTCCAGAAGGCTCGACGTCGACAATGATCCCGCTCCGGTGATTCCACGGCCCAACCGCAGGTGCGGCGTTATCATCGATGGGTGCGGAGGTGTACGACTACCGGACGTATATATATTTTCTGAATACCTGGCGGAGGTGGGCCATGCGTAGGTCGATGAAATTCCTTCTGCGCCCGACCGGCGCTCAACTGATCGCACTGGCCCAGTGCCTCGAAGACCACCGCGAGTTGTACAACGCGGCACTCGAACACCGGCGCATCGTCTATGCCAAAACGCGCACCACTGTCCGCTACGGCGACCAGTCGGCCGAGTTGAAGCACATCCGGGCAGACGACGCCCAAGGCCAAGGGCGCTGGTCGTTCTCCTCGCAGCAGAGCACCTTACGGCGCTTGGACCGGGCGTTCCGGAGGTTCTTCGAACGAATCCATCAAGGCCGCGCGCCGGGCTTTCCGCGCTTCAAGAGTCGAGGTCGGTTCAACACCGTCGAGTGGCCCAAAGACGGCGACGGCTGCCGGTGGAACTCCCGGCCCGAACACCCGACCACCGCGTTCGTACGCATACAGGGTGTCGGCCACGTGAAGGTCCATCAACACCGCGACGTCCTCGGCATCGTCAAGACGATCAGCGTTAAGCGGGAGGGGGCTCGCTGGTACGTCCTCCTGTCCTGCGACGACGTTCCGGTCGAGCCGCTCCCCGCGACCGGATCCGCTGTGGGGATCGACCTGGGTGTCTGTTCGCTGCTCACCACTAGTGACGGCGAGCACTTCGCCAATCCGCGATTCCTGTCTGCCGGCGTCAAACTCCTGAGTGCCGCAACTCGAGATCTTGCGCGAAGGAGTCGCGGATCCAAGCGCCATCGTGACGCCGCGGCCCGTGTGGCGGCGCTCCACGGCAAGGTTCGTCGGCGACGCCTCGACTACGCGCACAAGATCGCCAACCGCCTGGTCCGCAGCTACGACCTCATCGTCCACGAGGCACTGCAGATCGTGAACATGACCAAGCGCGCTTCACCCAAGCCCGACGGGAACGGGAGCTATCTGCCCAACCACGCTGCCGCCAAGACCGGCCTGAACAAGAGCATCCTTGACGCGGGTTGGGGGGTGTTCCTACGCATCCTCGTGGACAAGGCTGAAAGCGCCGGTCGGGAGGTGGTCGCGGTGAACCCCGCGACCACCTCCCGTATGTGCAATCGATGTGGGCACACGGCGAAAGAGAACCGCGTCACCCAGGCCGAATTCGCGTGCGGGGCGTGCGGGCACACCGCACACGCCGACGTGAACGCGGCGATCAACATCTTGAGGGCAGGGCTTGCCCTTCGTGAGGCCGCCTCAGCGGCTTAGCGAGAAGCCACTCCCTTCATGGGGTGGAGGAGTCACTCAGGTGGCTAGGCGTTCCACTTCTGGTTGGCCGATCCGGTGCAGGTCCAGATCTGGAGCCTGGTCCCGTCGGCGCTGGAGTTGCCCGTGGCGTCGGCGCACTTGCCGGACACCGGGTTCACCAGGTCCCGGCCCGAGGTGTAGGTCCACTGCTGGTTGGCGGTGCCGCCGCACGTCCACAACTGGAGTTGCGCGCCGTTGGCGGTGCTCTGCCCGGTCACGTCGAGGCACTTGCCGAAGGCGCGGATGGTGCCGTCGCCCGGACGCGTCCACTGCTGGGCGGCGGTGCCGTTGCAGGTGTAGAGCTGCACCGCCGCGCCGTTGGCCGTGCTGGCCCCGGCGACGTCGACGCACTTGCCGCCGATGCCGGTGATCTGGCCGGTCGTGCCGCCGCCGCCTCCGCCGCCGCTCTGGGTGCCGGTCCACGTGAAGGTCGCGGTGGTCCGGGCCGGGAGGGTGTAGGTGAAGGCCTGGTTGCCCCAGTTGACCCGCACCGACTGCGCCGAGGTGGTGCCGTTGTGGGCGATCAGGGCCTTGGTGCCGTCGGTGTTCTTCCAGGCCACGTTCTGGACGGTGCCGTTGGCGGTCGAGTCGACGCGGGCCGCGCCCGGCTTCACGAACTTGGTCAGGTGGCCGGTCGTGTAGTACTCGATCGTGTTGTCCACCTGCCCGGCGCGCGAGCCGCCCTCCTGGACGGTGACCAGGCCGGTGCAGACGTCGCAACCGCCGTTGTGCGGGCCCATCGACTGGTTCAGCGCGAGCGACCACTTGACGATGCTCTTCGACCAGTTGCGGGTGTAATTCACGATGTCGGACATGTCTTCGTTGTGCTGGTTGCCGATCCAGGTGCCGCCCGAGTGCTCCGTCGAGAACTGGTTCACGTTCGGGTACTGGTTGTGCACCTGCGTGCCGACGGCCGGGTCGCCGAAGTAGCCGTGCCAGGCGATGCCGGCGAACAGCGGGTCGTTGCGCACCGCCGGGTCGGCCAGCAGGCCGGCGCCGATCTGGTTGTAGTCGCCGTAGTTCCAGTCGTGCACCATCACCTTGGTGGTGATGCCGGCCGCCCGGAACGCCGGGTAGATGTGGTTCTTGGTGAGCTCGACCAGGCCCGAGGAGTTCCAGCTCATGCCGGGGTAGTTCATCGCGGTCGGGTTGCCCGCCTGGCAGCAGTTGGGCTCGTTCTGCACCGAGATGTAATCGACCGGCACGCCGATCGCCTGGTAGCTCTGGATGTACTTCACGAAGTACTGGGCGTACGTCGAGTAGTACTGCGACTGGAGCCAGCCCATCTGGTCCATCCGGCCGTTGTCCTTCATCCAGCCGGGGGCGCTCCACGGCACGCCCTTCACCCGCAGTTGCGGGTTGAGCTGCTTGGCCTGCTGGGTGAGCAGCCGCACGTTGGTGTCGTAGCCGTTGGCGCCGAAGTCGTTGAGGTTGCAGCAGGTGTCGTCGAGCGACACGTGGCCCGGCCGGGACAGGTCGGAGGCCCCGATCGGGTTGCGCACGAACGACAGGCCGATGCCGTCGACGGGGTGGAACAGGCGGCGCATCACCGCGTCACGGGTGGCCGCGCTGATCGCGCCGCCGCGGAACAGGTGGGCGGTGGTGTCGGTGATCGACGCGCCGCCGCCCTCGAAGGTCTGGTAGGTCGTGTTCTCGTTCACCGTGATGGTGTGGGTGGCCCCACCGGCGGTGGTGCTGAAGGTGACGGGCGACTGCTGCTGGAGGCCGCGGGTGACGTTCCGGCCGCCCCCGTCGGAGGTGGTGGTGAGCCAGACGTTGACGGTCTCGTTGGCGGCGTACGCGGGGGCCGTCAGCAGGGCGGCGGTGGTGGCGAGGGCGGCGCTGATCGCGACGGCCCGGCGAAGGGGAGGTAACACCGTGATTCCTTTCGCGGTCCGCGGGACGCCGGCTGGCGGACCATGTAACAAATGAAACAGGAAAGAAACCTTGCTGTGCGCCACAGCACAACACGCTCGACAAATCCTGTCAAGCTCAGTGTGAAACAGCTGGAACAGGCGGGACCGGTCCAGTGGATCCCCGGACCACGAGCTCGGCCCCCAGCGACACGTGCAGCGCCTCGACGGCCTGCCGGCCGAGGATCCGCATGAGCAGGGTGACCGCCGTGCGGCCCATCTCCTGCAGGGGTTGACGCACCGTGGTCAGGGCCGGGCTGGTCGCGCGGCTCACGTCGATGTCGTCGAAACCGGCGATCGACAGGTCGCCCGGGATCGACAGGCCGCGCTCGGCGGCGGCCCACATCGCGCCGACGGCCATCTTGTCGTTGAACGCCACCAGCGCCGTCGGCCGCTCGGGCAGGTCGAGCAGTTCGGCCGCGGCCCGGTGCCCGTTGCGCGTGTTGGGCTCGACCACCGCCCGGGTCAGCTCCGGGGCGGGCAGCACGCCCGCCCCCGCCAGCGCGGCGGTGTACCCGGCCAGCCGCGCCTCGGCGGCCAGCCACTCGACCGGGCCGCCGATGATGCCGACCCGGCGGTGGCCCAGGCCCACCAGGTGGGCCATCACGGCCCGGCCCCCGGCGAAGTGGGCGGCCGACACGGCGGCCATGTCCTTGGCGGGCGGGGTGCGGGGGTCGACGACCACGAAGGGGAAGCCCCGGTCGCGGAGCCGTACCAGAGCAGGAGGCTCTTCCGGAGGCAGGATCAGGATCGCGCCCGCGACGCCCGGGCGGCCCGGCAGGTCGCCGAGCGTCCCGGCCGGCTGCGCGGCCTCGCCCGCGTTGAGGATCATCTGGCG
The DNA here is from genome assembly GCF_001570525.1 of Herbidospora sakaeratensis. GTDB lineage: Bacteria > Actinomycetota > Actinomycetes > Streptosporangiales > Streptosporangiaceae > Herbidospora > Herbidospora sakaeratensis. Next base: position 122,412 of record NZ_BBXC01000008.1, on the reverse strand, counting down.
GCCGTGCAGGTCGATGGTCTCGGCGACCGACGACACGATGAGCCCGAAGTAGTCGGTCAGCAGGTAGGGGCAGCGCACGAACACCGCCCCGGCGGCCTGCTCGGCCCGCGGCCGGGGCGCCTGGTCGCCGAGGCGGCCGACGGCGGCGAGCACCAGCTCACGCGTGTGCGGCGCGACGTTGGCCTGCCCGTTGAGCACCCGCGAGACGGTGGCGATGGACAACCCGGTCGCCGCCGCGACGTCCCGGACCGTCGCCCGGTCTCTGGCCATTCCGTCTCCAATGAATTCACAAGCCCCTGACAAGCGGGCAATCCTATAAAAGAGCCATGGAACTCACGCGGCCCAAACCGGCGGACGCCCAGGCGATCCACGCCCTGATCGCCGAACTCGACACGATCGTGGTCGGCCGTCCCGACTCCACCCTCGACGACGTCGCCGACCTGCTCGTCGACCCCGACTTCGACCCGGCGACCGACGGCTGGCTCTGTTTCGAGGACGGCCGCCTCACGGGCTTCGGCCAGGCGATGCGCAAGGGCCGCACCGACGAGGTCATGCTCGACGTCCGCGCCCGCACCCCCGGCGCGGCCGAGGCGTTGTGGGAGCGGGTGCTGGGCCGCTTCACCGGCGTCACCGCCGAAATCGGGGTGTACGCCCAGGACGCCGCCCAGCGGCGGGCCGTCGAGTCACGCGGCTTCACCTACGCGACGACCTTCCACCGCATGCGCGTCGACCACGCCGAGCAGCCGGAGGTGCTGTTCCTGCCCGGTGTGACCGTGGAGGCCGCCGCCTTCGACAAGGAGCCCGTGCTCCGCGACGTCCACCGCGTGCTGGAACTCGGCTTCGCCGAGCACTTCGGCGCCTACGAGCGCACCTACGACGAGTGGTACGAGTCGCGCGAGGCGTCCAGCAGCAACGACTGGGGTCAGCTGCTGCTGGCCCGGGTGCACGGCCGCCCGGCCGCCGCCCTCATGGGGACCGACAACTTCGTCCCGGACGAGAACTGCGGCTACGTCCAGCGCCTGGCGGTGCTCCCCGGGCACCGCGGCCGCGGCCTCGGGAAGCTGCTGCTCAGCCGGGCCTTCGCCGCCGACTACCGGCGCGGCCGGGTCGGCACCATCCTCGACGTCGACACCAACAACGTGACGCCCGCCCTGGGCCTGTACACCTCGATGGGCATGCGGCCCTACATGGCCCTCGACATCTGGCGGGCCCGCCTCTAGACCCTGGGGCCGGAGGGCGGAAAGTCCAGGGTCAACAGCACGGGGCGCGGTGGCGACAATGCGGGCATGAGATCGATGCGCTCAGCGTTACGCGTGCTCGTGGCGGCGGCCGTCGCGACCGCGCTGATCCCGGCCGCGCCCGCGTCCGCCGGGATCTGGCAGCTCACGGAGGGCTTCGAGTCCCCGCCGGCCCCCCGCCTGAGGTGGACGAACAGCGACCCGAACGTCTGCGGCGTCCCCAGCTGGGGCGGCTGGGCGTTGAATCCGCGTACCGGAAGCGGACTCGCCAGCATCGCCGCGCTGGATCCGGGCGAGTGGTGCTGGATCGCGCGGACGATCCAGCTCACGCCGGTGACCGCCCACCCGGGCGCACGCTGCGGCCTGGGCGTCTGGGCGACGGTGACCGGCCGGAACACCGCGCTGAACGTGGAGGTGATCGACCCGGACACGTGGACGTACATCGCGTTCGCCGCGCTCACCCCCGACGGGACACGCAACTACCGGCAGGTGTCGGCGGGCTGGACCGCCCGGCGCACCGACGTCGTGGTGCGGTTCTCCATCGTCAACCCGGCGGGCTCGGGGTCGGTCGCGACGTCGGACCTCGACGACCTCGTGGTGCAGTGCGCCTATTAGCGGCTACCGAAGCCACCTGGCCGCGACGGCGGACGCGAGCGCGGTCGCGGCCAGGCACGTCATCGTGACCGAGATCGACCCGCCGCTCAGGAACAACGTCCCGAACGCGGCGACCCCCACGACCTGCCCCAGCTGCAACATCATCGCGAGCAGCCCGCTCGCGTCCGGCGCGTCGGCGGGCGCCACCCGGGCCAGCGCGACCGTCATGAGCGGGCTGAACGCCCCCGCCATCCCGGCCCCGATCACCGCCAGCACGATCAGCAGGTACGGCAGCCCGTGCCCGCCCCCGGAGAACACCCCGGCCAGCGCGACCAGCCCGAGCGCCACCACCACGAAGGCCGAGACGATCAGCCGCCGGCGCAGCCCGGCCGGGATCCGCTTCCAGTTGAGGCTCACCACCGCGAACGCCACCGCCATCGGCACGAAGGTCAGCCCCGCCCGCAGCGGCGAGTCGTGCAGGTCGTTCTGCAGGTGCAGGGCGTTGGCGAACAGGAAGCCGCCGTACACGGCCATCGCCCCGAAGATCGCGACCCCCGCCGCCACGAGCCCGGGCACCCTGAGCAGGCGACTCGGGATGAGCGGATGCGCGGCCCTGCGCTGGATCACCACGAACCCGGCGAAGACGACCGCCCCCGCGATCATGACCGCCCAGCTGCGCTCCAGCACGAGCGGCACCACGACCAGGCTCGTCGCCAGTGACAGGGCGAGCAGCCCCGGCACGTCGAGCCCCCGGCCCGGCTGGGGTTCGTCGGCGGGCAGGTTCCGGGCGCCGAGCCAGAGCAGCACCAGCCCGATGGGCACGTTGACCAGGAAGATCGGCCGCCACGAGCTGCCGAACAGGTCGAGCGTGACGAGCAGCCCGCCGAGGATCTGCCCGGCGACCGCCGCGAGCGAGATGACGGCGGCGTAGATCCCCAGCGCCCGCGCCCGGCCCGCCTGCGGAACGCCGACCTGGATGAGACTGAGCACCTGCGGCACCATCAGGGCGGCTCCCGCGCCCTGAAGCAGCCGGAAGACGACGAGCGCGGCAGCCCCGGGCGCGAGCCCGCACAGCAACGACGCCACGGTGAACACGGCGAGCCCGGCGAGGAACCACCGGCGATATCCGGACCGCCCGCCGAGCCGGGCCCCGGTGATCAGCAGCATCGCGTAGCTGATCGTGTACCCCGCCACGATCAGCTGGAGCTCCGCTCCGGAGGCGGCGAGGTCCGACTGGATGGTGGGGGCGGCGACGTTGACGATCGACACGTCGAGGATCGCCATGAACTGACCGGTCAGGATGAGCCCGAGCAGGGGCCGTGGCCGGGTTTCGAGGAGGGACATGCCCTGTATGGTGGCGTTGCGCTTATCCAGTTACTAAGAGCCTGCTTATCCTGGTATTGGGGCTACCACCTATGGTCCGCCACGAACTCGCCGCCTTCCTGAAGAACCGCCGCGCCCGCATCTCCCCCGCCGACGCCGGCCTCCCGCCCGGCACCCGCCGCCGCACCCCCGGCCTGCGCCGCGAAGAGGTCGCCCAGCTGGCCGGAGTGGGCGTGACCTGGTACACGTGGCTCGAACAGGGCCGCCCCATCAACGTCTCGGGCCAGGTCCTCGACGCGGTGGCCCGCACCCTCCACCTCGACGCGACCGAACGCGAACACCTCTACCGCCTGGCCGACGTCCCCGGAGGAGCCGCCGGCGACCCCGACGGAGCCGACCTCGACCCCGCCGTCCGCGACATCCTCGACGGCCTCGCCCCGCTCCCGGCCTCCGTCTACAACGCCCGGTACGACCTGCTGGCCTGGAACGACGCCTACGCGGCGCTGTTCTGCCGCCTGGTCACGGTGCCACGGTGCGAGCGCAACGCGTTGTGGCAGATGCTGAACGGCCCCGGCTGCTGCGCGGTGATCATGAACCGCGAGGAGGAACTGCCGCAGATGGTGGCCACCTTCCGCGCGGCGTATGGACGGCACCTGGGCGAACCGGCGTGGACGACCTTCATCGACCGGCTGACCCTGGAGAGCGCCGAGTTCGCCCAGATGTGGGCGGCCCACGACGTGGCCCGCTCATGGACCCGAACGAAGATCATGAAACACCCGGCCGTGGGCACGCTGAACCTGATCAGCACCAGCCTGGCCCTGGGAGCGCCGGCGGAGTCACGGATCGTGGTCTACACGCCGGCCGACCCGGAGAGCCGGACGAACCTGGAATGGCTGGTCGAACACAAACCGGGCCTCGACCACGACCACTAACGGCTTTTCGGATCCACCAGCACGATCTCGTGAGAGTTGACATGCAGATCCGTGCGCATCAACGTCAGCAGCTTCTCCAGCGTTTCGTTGAGCCGCGCCTGCCACTCCGCCTTCTCGGCCGAGCGCAGCGCCGCCGCGACGATGATCTCGACGATGGACGTGGCCGCCTCGGCCGAATCTCGGCCGGCGACGAGGAACATCTCCTCGCGGCTCAGGGACAGGCGGTTGAGGTGACCGTGGAAATCGCGCCAGGAATCGGCGGAATCCTCATCGAGGTGACGATTCAACGAGTCGGACGCGGCGCGGATGTCGGCGAGGAGCTTCGTGTAGGCGAGCATTCGTGCGGCATGCAGTTCCCGGCGCCGTTCCTTCTCGTCCTGGCTGTCTTGTAGTTGCCTGTTCCGCTCGTGGGCGAGTTCGGCTTCGACGCGGATCTGCCGCCGGGACAGATAGGCCACGCTCATTGCGGCGATCGCGGCCACAATCGACGCGACCATGGTGCCGATCTGCGCCAACACCTGTCTTCTCCATTCGTGCCGGCAGAGTTCCCGGCGTCAGAAATCGAACGGGCCTCTTCCGTCTGGGCCTCTGTCCCAAGGGTCATCGATTTCGGGCCTGCGGATGATTTCGGGTTCGGGGGGTGTTCCAGGCTCGCGGGTGATGTCTGGGTAAGGTCGATCGATGATGTCGAAAAGGGTTCTTGGGTCGAGATCCACGGGATCCCGGGTGATCGGAACGTCGAACAATCCGAAGTCCAGGTCGATGATTCTCGACTCCTCGATGTCGTCCAGCCATGACCTGAGTCTGTCAGCGCTACCGGATGCGCCGGAGCGGCTGAGGTCGGCGAACTCATCGGCAGTCGCGACGGCGACTCTGACCGATTCGTCGGCCGCCGCGATGAGAGGGCCGAGGGCGAAGGTCGCCTGAGAGAGGGCGGCTTGCTTGAACAGTTCGGTCCATTGGCTCTCGGGATTCTCGACCGCCATATCCGCGCTGGCGCCCGAGACCGCCTGAGTGAGGTCGCTGCGCACTCTCTCGAACGTCACGCCGAGCGGAAACTCGACCAGGTAGTGGACGTGCCAGGATCCAGAGGACTCGCCGATGGGAATAACCTTGTCGGCGCCGATCGCCATGACGCCCGCGAGAATCTGCCGCAGCGTGGATTCCCGGTGTTCCCGGTTCCTTCCCTCGTCGAGGTTCTGGGGGCTGTGGACCTCGGCGGTCACCGTCAGCGGGACGGGCGGTGCGGGCTCTCCCTTGATCGCAGCAAGCGTCGACTGCTGGTTCACCCTTGCCAGCTCTTTCTCCAGTTCCACGGCGACCATCTCTTTCAGGTCTTTCTCCAGCGCACGCGCGTGGCTCCGCAGTTTCTCCTGAATCAATTCGGACCGTTGCCCGGCCGCTCTTTCCTGGCGTTCCGCCCGTTCGTCGGCGAACCTGATGGCGTTTTCCAGGCGGGCGTCGACGTCGTCGATCCGATCGTGGACGGCCGTGTGCCGCCGGTCGATTTGGTCGATGTGGTGCTGGAAGCGACGCGCGAGAAGCACCGCGACGACCGACACGACCAGACACGTTATGGCCACGACGAGGCTGATCACGCGGCCCGCCGGCGCATCAGCAACCCCGTGACGCAGGCCAGCGTCGCCGCCGCGGAACAGATCATCAACGTTGCGGCGTCCGTCGGTGGCATTTCCGGGCTTTCGCGAATGGCGGTCGCGGGCAGCGGGGTCGCCATGACGGTCAGTGTCACTGTGGGGAGAACGGTCGATGCCGGTGCGGCGGTGACATCGGCGTGCTCGAATTCGGAACCGGACCAATGCAGGGCCAGAAAGATCCCGAAGAACAGAGCCAGAACAACGCCGCTCACCCGCACGGTTCACCTCCCCTTGGCCGTAGCGCCATCTTCTCCCTCTGCTCGTTCGGAGTGCGACCCTCGCTGCGCGTTCGTAATGATTCACCGGGCCGGGCCGTGCGCGCGTCGGGCAAAACGAAAGGGCGGCCCCTGGGGAGAGGGGCCGCCCGGTTCTCGGGTTCAGCTGGTCATTACCGGCCGATGGCCAGGCAGGTGGCCGTGGCCTTCTTCGTCGGGTCGCTCTCCGACGTCGCCGTCAGCTTGATCGTCGCCAGCAGGCTGCCGCCCTTGGCCCTGATCGCGTGGACCGGCACCGTCACCGTCTTGCCGAACTCGGCCGAGGTCAGGAAGTTCGGCACGTTGACCGACCAGCCCTTGCCGTTCACCGTCGTCGACAGGCGGTACACGTCGCTCTTCGCGTACGCCGACACGTCCTCCGGGTGGGCCGCGGTGGAGGTCGCGGACTTGCCGGTGTTGGTCAGCGGGAACTTGCAGGTCGCCATGCCGTCGCCCAGGGTGATGCCGGCGGCGGGCAGCACGCGCACGCCGCGCTTCTGCGGGCCCGAGCCGTCGAGGGAGCGCACGGCCACCTTGTACGACAGCGTGCCGTCCTTGGCGCGCTTGAGGTCCAGGACGTAGAAGTGCAGCCTGTTGGCCTCGTCCTTGAACTCGTACTCCGAGCCCGAGTCGGCGCCGGCCTTGAACAGGGCGTCCGACAGCTGGCGGTAGTCGCCGATCGTGATCGGGACGGCGGTGCCGTCGGGCAGGACGTAGTCGGTCATGCCGATGTCCTGCGGGTTGGCGTCGACGACCCACTCGAACGGCGCGGAGTCCTGGTCCTTGGTCTTGGCGATCAGGACGCCCGAGTCGGGCGTGAACGAGTCGGCGCCCATACGGTCGACGACCTCGACCGTGTAGTTGTTGTAGTTGCCGCCGTCGCACAGCGGGTCGGTCTGCCACTGGCAGGCGGGCGACTTGTCGCCGCTCTGGAAGGCGACGTTGACGCCCGACAGGCCCTTGGCGCCGGGCTGGACGGCGCGCGCGGTCACGTCGGCGACGACGAGGCCCGACTCGTCGAGCTGGTCGCGGTTGAGGCGCAGCACGTTCTGCTCGTCGACCATGTTCAGCTTGATCTTGTTGCGCAGCATGTGCTGGGCGCCCATCGAGCCGCCGCCGGTCGGCGGGATCAGCCAGCGGCTGTGCGGGCCGCCCGGGCCGTTGAAGCTGCCCCGGCTGAGCATCTCCCAGATGCCGGTGTACGCCCGGCGTACCGGCACCCCATAGGGGTTGTTGTAGTTGTCGGCGATGCCGAAGATGTGCGACAGCTCGTGGGCGTAGACGCCCATGCCCGAGCTCTCGGCCTGGACCGAGTCGACGCCGAAGCGGGCGTTCGGCCAGAAGGTCGAGCCGGCCTGCCAGGAGGTCCAGTCGACGTAGCGGGTGGCCGACCAGTTGGGCAGGGCGGGGTCGTCGGGACCGAACTCGTCGGTCACGTCCTCCTTGGTCGGGAACTTCATCATCCCGAACTCCTGCCAGGTCGACGACTCGTCCTGACCGGCGCTCAGGTAGAAGACGAAGTCGAACTGGTCGGCGACCTCCTGGCCGACGCTGTTGAGCCACGCCGTGTTGCCGTCGGTGCGCAGGTTCTTGTTGCAGGTGTCGCCGGCCGGGCACGCGTTGCGCTGGTACTCCAGCGCGTACTCGTGGTCCTTGCCCGGCATCTCGTAGGGGCCGAAGCCGGTGAGCTCGACGCCGATGCGGCCGCCCGAGTCCTCCATCCAGTACTCGTGGATGGTGTGGCCCTTGTTCAGGTCGTTCGGGGTGTTCAGGAAGTCCTGGTAGAACTTGGCGACCTGGTCACGCGGGATGTCGTGGGCCTGCGCCGACGGGTTCTTGAACACCGTCGAGCCCTGCGGCTGCGTCACGACGAACGGCTGGTTCGGGTAGTCGAGCAGGACCAGGGCGCCCTTGAAGGTGCGGTCGCTGCCCTTGACGTCCGGGTCGTTCCACGACGTGCCCGGCGGCTTCTTGTAGTCCGACCACGTCATGTGGTCGGGGTTCTCCCAGTTCTGCGGGTCGATCGGCTTCGGCATGTCCGAGTGGCCGCCGAGCGTGCGCAGCGCGGCGGCGGGCTCGTCCTGCTGCCACGGCTGGGTCTGGGGCCAGTGGTCGTACCGCCACGGGGTCTCCGTGTCGGGGAGGGGTTCTGCGGCGAACGCTTGGGTGGCGTTCGCTAAGGCGAGGGGTGCGAGCAGCGCTGCCGCGACCAGCAGCCTGAGGGGGCGTTTCATAAAATGTCACGTTATATAAGCGCGTTTGGTGGATCAACCGTCACTCTGTTAGTACTCGTGTCATGCTCACGCCTCCCCGGGAACTCCCAGCCGATCTTCTCCGGACTGTGATCCGGGAGTCATGGAACCTGCACATTCTCGAGCTCGAATACCTGCCCCTGGGCTTCGGCAGCCACCACTGGAAGATCGGCGACGAGTGGTTCGTGACCGCCGACGACAAGCCCCGCGACGCGCTGGCGGCGGCCCTCGGCGCGGTTCCGCCCTCCGTCGGGGTCGCGCCCGCCGCTCCTCTGGTGACCGTCGGGCGGTGGACGCTCCAGCTCTACCCGTACATCACCGGAGAGAGCTTCGAATGGGGGGAGTTCAGCTCGCCCGAGCACCGCGCCGCGACTCTCCGCATGGTCCGCGAAGTGCACCGATCGCCGTTCTGTCAGGCCCGCTTTGACACGTTCCACATCCCCGGTCGCGACGCGGTGTCGGCCTTCACCCCGGGGGAGGGCCCGTTCGGGGCCCGCGCCGCCGACCTGCTCGCCGGCCGCGCCGAGGTGCTTGAAAGCCACTTCGGGCGGTACGACTCTCTCGTCCACGACGCCCTGAAGCTGCGTGACCGGATGGTGCTCACCCACGGCGAGCCCCATCCGGGGAACACGATGCGCACCCGCGACGGCTGGCGGCTCATCGACTGGGACACCGCCCTGATCAGCCATCCCGAGCGCGACCTGTGGCTGCTGGGCGAGACCGAGGGCACGCTCCCGTGGCTGCTCGACCTCTACCGGCTGCGCTGGCGGCTTAACGACGTCGCCGTCGAGGCGACGAGGTTCACGCTGCCGCACGGAGACGGCGACGACGACGCGTTCGGCTGGACGATCCTTTGCGACACCGTGAATGATCTCTGACGTGACTCCTCCGCTCCTTGCGGGAGCGGCTTCTCGCTAAGCCGCTTCCGTGGCCCGGCGAAGGGCAAGCCCTGCCCTGAGGATGTTCTCGGCCGCATTGACGTCGGCGTGCGCGGCATGCCCGCAGGCCGTACACCGGAACTCGGCTTGGGTGACACGGTTGTCCGCAGCGCAATGCCGGCAGCGGGCACACGTCCGGGAGGTGCCGGCGGGGTTCACCGCGATCAGCTCTCGACCGGCGCTCTCAGCCTTGTGCGACAGGATCGTCAGGAACACCCCCCAGCCCGCGTCGAGGATCGAACGGTTGAGTCCGGTTTTCTGGGCGACCTTGCGGCCCGGCCGCTCGACCGTGCCGGACGCCGACCGGGTCAGGTTCGCGATCCTCAGGTCCTCGTGCACGATCACGTCGTAGCCGCGGATCAGGGCGAGCGCGGTCTTGTGCGCCCCGTCGAGGCGTTGCCGCCGCACGTGGGCGTGCAGCGCGGCCACGCGGGCGACGGCTTTACGGCGGCGTTGGGAGCGGCGCTGTTTGCGCGCCAGGTTCCGCTGGGCGGCGGCGAGCCGGTCGGCCGACGCAGCGAGGTGGCCTGGGTTGACCAGGTGCTCACCGTCGCTGGTGGTCAGCAGCGACGCCACGCCCATGTCGATACCCACGACCGCGCCCGTCGCGGGCAACGCGTGGCCGGGCACCTCATCGCACGAAAGCACGACGTACCAGCGGGTGCCTTCCCGAGTGACGCTGATCGTCTTGACCGTGCCGGCCACACGGCGGTGCCGGTGGACGCGCACGTGGCCGACACCCTGCAAGCGCAGAAACGTCACGGTCGGATGCCCGGGCTGGGAGTCCCACCGGCAGCCGTCACCGTCTTTGGGCCACTCCACGGTGTCGAATCGGCCCCGCCCCTTGAACCGGGGATAACCGGGCCGACGGCCTTGTCGGATCCGCGTGAAGAACGCGGTGAACGCTCTGTCCAGGCGTCGCAGGGTGGCCTGCTGAGACGAGAAGGACCATCGGGCCTGCCCGTACGGGTCGTCGGCGCGGATGTGTTTCAGGTCGGCGGACTGGTCGCCGTAACGGACGCTCACACCCGCCTTGGCGTAGGCGGTACGGCGGTGCTCAAGAGCGGCGTTGTATAGCGTGCGGTGGTCTTCCAGGCACGCGGCCAGCGCGGCGGCCTGCCGGGCGGTGGGGCGCAAGAGAAATTTGAACGACCTACGCAGGGTCACACCGGGGGTGGCCTGCACCTGCCGAGTCACGCGATCATTATGACTACGCCACACGTCAGATGTGGTACGAACGGAGATCTGGTGCGCGGGTCCGGCCTTGGCGGCCCTCCCGCTCCCGATCCCCCCGGCGGCCGAAGCCGCCGGTTCTCTCGGAAGGTCATGATGGACCGAACCTTCGACCTCGACGAGGCCGACGCGCTCATGCCCGAGGTGCTGGCCCGCGCCATCGTCCTCGTCGACCTGCGGGCCGACCTGGCCGAGCTCACCCTCGACCTGCGCGCCTCCGGTCACTCCCGGCTGGGCGGGCTGGCCGAGTCGAAGGCGTTCGAGGCGCGGCTGGCCGAGACGATCGGCTGGTTCACCGAGACCGGCATCGAGGTGAAGGGGCTCGCGCCGTTCCTCATCGACTTCCCGTCGGTGCTCGACGGCGAGTCGGTCCGGTTGTGCTGGCTGGAGGGCGAGTCGTCGTTGTCGTGGTACCACCTGACCTCGCTCGGCTTCGCCGGCCGCCGCCGGTTGCCCTAGGTCGCCCTAGCCTCCCTGCGTCCAGATGGTCTTCCACTTCGAGCACTTGTTGACGGGCTTCTTGGCGGTGCCCCGGCAGACCTGGGCGCGGACCTGGAGCACGCCGCCCAGGTTCTTGGTGAACGTGCCGGTGCCGGTGACGCAGTTGTAGACGCCGTGCGTCCGCCATCTGCCGTTGGTGGCGCTCATGTACTTGACCAGCAGCCAGGAGCAGGTCCGGCCGTGGGAGTCGTCGAGGTTGCCGGAGATGCGGTGGCCCGACTGGCCGACGGTGATCTTGCCCCAGGCGGTCGCCCAGCCGTCGGTGGAGTGGATGCCGCCCCACTTCCACGTGGTGGGGGCGGCGTGGGCCGGGGTGGCGGTCAAGGTCAGGGCGGCGGCCGCGACGGCCGTGAGAATGCGTCGTTTCACGCTCCCATTGCAGCCGGGCCGACTTGTGATCGGCTTGCGGGCTAGTGGGGGTCGTCTTCGACGAACTCCTCGTCGTAGTCGGGGTCGAGGCTGCCCCAGACGGTGCCGTAGCGCAGGGTCACCAGGCGGCCGACCGCCTCGTGGGCGCCCAGGGGCGCGGCGCAGTTGTAGTTCTCCGTGAGAGCGCTCACCCGGTCGGCGTCGGCTTCCGGCCCGATGATGAACGGGGCCAGGGCGATACGGGAGGCGCCGATGTTGCGCAGCCGCTCGGCCGCGTCGGCCACCGTCGGGCGGCCGTCGAAGGCGGCCGGGACGACCGGCAGGGCCAGCCGGGCGGCCAGCAGGACCGCCGTGGCGTCGGCGCCGCGGGCCGACTCGTCGCCGCCGACCGTGGCCACGATGATGCCGTCGACCGGCGAGGTGACGTTGAACAGCCGGATGCGGTCGGCGCGGGCCAGGCCGCGCTCGGCGAGGCGGACGTGCAGGGCCTCGGCCAGCAGCGGGTGGGGGCCGAGCGGGTCGGTGACGACCACGTCGGCCTCGCTCTCGCGGGCGGCCTCGCGGACCGAACGCATGACGCGCGGGTGGGGGCCGGTGACGAGGGGTACCGTGATGGCGGCGTGGCCGTCGGAGGTGCGGGCGTTGCCGATGGCGGCGAACTCCTTGGCGAGGTCGGCCCCGCCGTCGCTGAGCGAGATCAGGCGCAGGTCCAGGGTCGGGTTGTCGACCCTGATCGTGGTCGCCAGTTCGGTCACGACGTCGTCGACCGCGCCCGGGACCGCGAGCACCAAGACGGGCGCGTCGGCGGGCAGCGTGACGGGCAGCGGGCGCCGGTGGCGGCCGCCTCCACCCGGGCGTGACGAGCGCTCCCGGGTGGGGAGCTTCGCCGGAACGTCATGACCTTCGTTCACACCGGCGGATTCTAGGGCGAATCAGCCGAATTAGTGGAGTCGACGGGCCGAGTCGTTCGCAGAGAGGACTATTGAATCCATGATCACTGTGTTCGGCAGCGCCAATATGGACCTCGTCGCGTACGTGGAAAGGGCCCCTGAGCTGGGGCAGACCGTTTCGGGCCGGGAGTTCCGGACGATCTGCGGCGGGAAGGGAGCCAACCAAGCAATTGCATCGGCACTTGCGGGCGGAGACGTCCGGTTCGTCGGCGCGGTGGGCTCCGACGGGTTCGGCGCCGAGCTCCGGGAGGCGCTCGGCCGGGCAGGTGTCGACACCGCCGGGCTCCGGACCGTGCCGGGGCCGTCGGGCATCGCGCACATCGTCGTCGAGGACGGCGGGGCCAACTCGATCATCGTCGTCCCGGGCGCCAACGGAGAAGTGTCCGCGGCGGACGCCCGGACCATCTCCGGGACCACTCCGCGCGGAGGCTCCGCCGAGCCGGGCGCCGCGGGCCGCCCGACGGACGCCCTCCTGCTCCAGCTGGAACTGCCCATGCCCGCCGTCGTCGCCGCGGCCCGGGCCTTCTCCGGGCTGGTGGTGCTGACGCCCGCGCCGGTCGTGCCGCTGCCCCGGGAGCTTCTGGACGCCGTGAGGCTTCTCCTGCCCAATGAGCACGAAGCTGCCGCCATCACCGGTCTCACAGCGCCGGAGGAGGCGCTGGAAGCCCTTCTGGCGCTGGTTCCCGAGGTTGTGGTCACTCTTGGTGCCGACGGGGCGATCTACGGCTCACGGGACGGCTCACGCCTCCGGGTGCCCGGCCGCCCGGTCGACGCGATCGACACGACCGCCGCCGGCGACACCTTCGCGGGGGCGTTCACGGTCGCGCGGACGGAGGGCCGTACCGCCAAGGAGGCGCTGGAGTTCGCCACCGCGGCCGCCGCGCTCTCGGTGCGGCGGCCCGGCGCGTCGACCTCGATGCCCACCAGAGCGGAGATCGACGCCGAAGCGAGACGCGGACGGCCGGAGGCCGGTCGTGGCTCGCGCTAGGAATCTGCCCGAAGAATTAAGGTGAGAGACATGCCCGGCGCGGAGATCGTGGAAGCCGGCGGGCGCGAGGTCACGATCACCAATCCCGATCGGGTGGTCTTCCCGCGCACCGGCCACACCAAGCTCGACCTGGTCCGTTACTACCTGTCGGTCGGCGGGGGAGCCCTGCGGGGGGTCGCCGACCGGCCGACCGTGCTCAAACGTTTCGTCCACGGCGTCGACGAGGAGCCGTTCTTCCAGAAGCGGGCGCCCGCCAAGCGGCCCGACTGGATCGACGTCGCCGAGTTCCGCTACCCGAGCGGGCGCAGCGCCGAAGAGGTCGTCGGGCGCGACCTGGCGACCGTCGCGTGGTGCGTCAACCTGGGCTGCGTCGACCTCAACCCGCATTCCGTGCGCTTCCCCGACATCGACCACCCCGACGAACTGCGCGTCGACCTCGACCCGGTGCCGGGCGTGCCGTGGCCCGACATCATCGCGGTCGCGCTGACCGCCCGCGACGTCCTGGCGGAGCACGGCCTGACGCCGTTCCCGAAGACGTCGGGCTCGCGCGGCTTCCACGTCTACGCGCCGATCGCGCCCGGCTGGACCTATCCCCAGGTGCGCAAGGCCGCCGAGGCGGTGGCCCGCGAGGTCGAGCGGCGCGCCCCCGAGCTCGCCACCTCCCACTGGTGGAAGGAGGAGCGGCAGGGCGTCTTCGTCGACTTCAACCAGAACGCCCGCGACCGCACCACCGTCAGCGCCTACTCCGTCCGCCCGACCGGCTGGGTGTCGACCCCGCTGACCTGGGACGAAGTGCCCACCTGCGACCCGACCGAGTTCACGATGGAGGCGGTCACCGCCCGCTTCGAGGAACGCGGCGACCCGTGGGCCGCGATGGACGGCGTGGAGGGCTCGCTCGACTCGCTGCTCGCGCTGGCCAAGGCGCAGGGGCCCCGGCCGAAGAACCCGCAGAAGTATCCGGTCATCGAGATCGCCCGGTCCGAGAAGAAGGAACCGGCGCTCCGGGCGCTGGAGAACTGGAGACGGCGGCACCCCGAAGCGGCCGCGCGGCTCGAACCCGCCGACGTCCTCGTCGACTCGATGCGCGGCCGCTCGTCGACCTGGACCCGCATCCGGGTCAACCTCCAGCACGTGCCGGAGGACGAGAGGCCCCCGCAGGAGCCCCTCGAAGTCGACTTCGACCCGTGGGCCGCCTACCGCCCCGGTCCGTAGACGTCCCAGAGCTCGCCCAGGAAGAAGGTGCCGAACCGGGCCAGCGCCGCCAGCCCGTTCGGCCCCGTCGTCTTGAACGTCGTCAGCATGCGCGCCAGGTCGGACGGCGAGATGTGCATGGTCCCCGAACCGAGCGGCTTCGCCGGGTCGTCCTCCTGTACGTGGCCTTCGAGCAGCCGCGTGTGCAACGTCGACGTGTCGAGCCAGAGCCGCGTGGGCGGCCCGTGCTCGACGTGCTTGGTCCCCGCCAGAGTGCGGGGCCGGCCCTCGCCGTCGCGGAAGTGCAGCAGGTAGCGCATCTCCCGGCGATCGGGCGCCTCTCCGGGTGCGAAGAGGTTGAACCAGCCCCGCTCGATGGGACGCCGGCCCCCGCAGACAGCGGCGTCTATCCATCCCTCCGCCCGTGCCGTGTGCTCGGGCTCGGCGAGGAAGCGGTCGACGTCGTCGGCCGTGATGGTGATCCGGAAGCTGACCGGATCGCTGCCGTCGAGCGAACCGCGCATCTCCTCGGTGAAGGAGAGCCCGGTGACCGTGCGGATTCCCATCAGACGTGCCTTCTTCGTCGTGGTCATTCGGTCGGCCAGCCGGGTGGCCAGCCGGTCGGCCATGGCCGCGATGGTCAGGGCCGGATTGGCCCCCACGGGGCCGGGCATGGCCGCGCCGTCGGCGACGTACAGGCCCTCGTGCCCGAAGACCTGGCCGTCGGCGTCGATGACGCCCTCGCCGACGTGGCGGCCCATCGGCGCGCCGCCGAGCGGGTGGACGGTGACCACCCGCTTCAGCGGCGCGTCGGAGTAGTCGGCGCCCAGCACGTCGCCGATCCGGCGGATCGTGCCGCGCACCCGGTCGAAATATGCGTCGCTGGTCTCGGCCGTCCAGTCGAGAACCAGCCGGTCGCCCGACAGACGCAGGATGCCGTCGGGCACGTCACGGCCCATGGCCAGCATCGGCAGCGACCGGTCCGAGAGCTCGCCTCTCCCCATGAGGCGGGCGAACTCGGCCGACAGGTTGTGGTCGCGGGTGACCAGGCCCCGTACGCGCTCCAGCGCGAACCTGACCGCCCGCTTGAACTCGTCGCCGACGTCGGCGGCCTCCGCTATCCAGTCGACGAAGGCGGGGAACCCGCCCTCCTGGATGTACGCCGACCCCGGCAACCTGACCACACTCGTGATGACCGGTCCCTTCGACGCCGCCACGGGCCGGTCCTTGGACCGCAGCAGGAACGCGATCAGATCGCCGTTGCCGGAGAACCGGGTGCCCAGCATGTGGCTCATGCCGGGCAGCGCGTGCCGGTTCGACAACAGCAGCTTCACCGTGCCGTACGTCCCCGCGGCCAGCACCAGCGCGTCGCAGCTGATCGAGTGAGGGCCGGTCAGGGGGTCGTGCTGGAGATAGCCGATGTCGTAGCCGCCGCCGGTGCGCGGGGTGATCGTCTTCACCTCGTGCAGGGTCCGGATGTCGGCGCCCAGGTGGCGGGCGGCGGCCAGGTAGTTGTGGTCGAGGCTGTTCTTGGCGCCCTCGTTGCAGCCGATGTTGCACTCGCCGCAGAGCCGGCAGGTCCGGCGGCCGGTGGGATGCAGGCTGCCGTATTCGGGCTCGATGATCGGCAGACCCAGGCCCGGCTCGGCGCCCGGCTTGGGGGCGAAGGCGACGGCCAGCGGCGGCAGCGAGAAGTCGAGGCCCAGTTCGGCCGCGGCGTCCTGGATGACCCGCGTCTTCAGCGTGTCGCGGTAGGCCGGGCGGTCGATCGGGTAGGTGGTGGCGCCGAGCATGCGCTCGACCTCGTCGTAGTGGGGGTCGAGGTCGGCCCGGCCGACCGGCCAGTTCTCGTAGCCGCCGCCCGGGAGCGGCGACTCGGTGACGAACGCCTCCTCGTCCTTGCGCAGCAGCACGTTGGCGTAGATGAGCGAGCCGCCGCCCAGGCCGCTGGAGACGATCGAGTCGCACGAGCCGAAGCTCCACACGTCGTACATGCCGTGGAGGCCCTCGGACGGGTCCCAGAACGCGCGGCCCATCTGGGCGGGGCTGCGCGGGAAGCTGCCGGGCGGGTAGGGACGGCCGCGTTCGAGCACCACGACCGACAGGCCGGCCTCGGCCAGCCGGTAGGCCGCCACCGCCCCGCCGAAGCCGGAGCCGACGACCACCGCGTCAACGTGCTCCACTGCCGCTCCTCTTGATGAAGTCGAGGATGTGCGGGAAGACGTCGAGGTGGGCGTTCTTGCCGATGATCGGGTCGACGTGGCCGTAGCCGGGGAGCACCCGGAGTTCGTGCAGGCCCGGGTTGTTCCTCGACATGACTTCGTGGCAGACGATGTTGGAGTCGCGGAACACGTGGTTGCGGTCGCCGGTGAGGAACAGCACCGGCACGTCGATGTCGGCGGCCGCCGCCAGGTAGTCGGCGGGCAGGTCGCGGAACCGGTCGTCGTGGCGTACGGCGTGGCCGGCCCGGACCATCTTCCGCATGTGCCGGTAGTAGTGCACGCCGTTGGCGCCGAACAGGTCGGCCACCCGCCGGTGGGTCTCCTCGGCCAGGTTCTGGTGGCTCCACAGGCCGGGGTTCCCGGCCCCCCACATGAAGCTGATCATGTGGCACGACCGCACGTCGCACTCGCGGTGGAACAGCGACACCATCCGCGAGATCATCCAGCCGCGCGTCATGACGGGGGCGTCGCCGAACCTCGGGTCGAGGAACGGCACCCCGGCGACGTAGTCGAAGAAGCCCGGCCCGAACGCCAGCTTGAGCTTCGACCAGGCCGGCACGTGGGTGACCAGGGCGACGCTGTTGGAGGTGACGCTGGCGATCCCGTCGACCAGGCCGGCGGCCAGGCTCATCATGAACGACACCGAACCGAGGCACTGCGCGATCACGTGGATGCGCTTGTGCGGCCCGATGTGGCGGCGCAGCTCGGCCAGCCCGGCCGGGTGGTCGAACAGCGCGATGTCGTCGAGGGTGTAGCGGTGCGTCTCGGTGTCGTACGGGTGGCGGCAGCTCATCCGGAAGTCCAGGGACCAGACGTCGGTCAGCCCGTTGTTGAGCAGGTAGGTCACCAGGTTGACGTGCTCCGGCATGATGAACATGTCGGTGGAGGCGGGCAGACCGTGCAGCAGCAGCACGACGTCGTCGGAATCGGCCCGGAAGAACCGGGTCAGTTCGAGGCCCAGGCCGTCGTCGGTCGGGAACGGGAACATGGTGATCTCGGCGTCGCTGACGCCGTCGTTGGTGAACCGGGCGATGCGCATGAGTCCGCCTCCTCTCGGGTCCCACAATGCCAAGGCGGGGCACACCCCTACATCGTGGAAAACTCGTACATTCAGCCGAGCTGGCCGAGCGCGGCCGTCATGCCGCCGCGAGAGGTCACCCCGAGCTTCTCGAACGCCCTGGTCAGGTGGGTCTCCACCGTGCGCACCGAGATGTGCAGGCGGGTCGCGATCTGCTGGTTGCTGCACCCCTCGGCGACCAGCCGGGCGATCTCCAGCTCGCGCCCCGTCAACCCGTGGGCCCCCGTGGCCCGCGCCGCCGCCACCCGCTTGCCGGCGCGGCGCTGTTCCCGCACCGCGGCGGCGGCCATGCCCCGGGCCCCGCACGCGGTGAAGATCTCGTGGGCCGCCTCCAGATGCGGCAGCGCGGCCCGTTTGCGGCCCCCGTCGACGCACGCCACGCCCGCCCGCAGCAGCGCGCGGCCGGCGTCGAGCCGGTGGCCGGCCCTGGTGAGGATCTCGGCGGCGGTCAGCGCCAGTTCCTCGGCCTCGGCGCCGACCGTCGCGTGGGCGCGGGCCAGGCGGGCCAGCCCGTCGGTGAGCTCCAGCTCCGGGCGGACCATCGCGGCCGCCCGCTCGGCCCAGGCGACCGACTCCTTCGGCTCGTTCCTGGCGGCGTGGGCGCAGGCCATGGTCTCGCAGAAGGCGAGCATGCTGAACTCCTCCAGCCGGTCGCCCGCGAAGTCCTCCTCGACGGCCGCGACGGCCTCCTCGTCGATGCGGCCCGAGTTGGCCAGGGCGGTGGCGTAGGCGAAGCGGGCCTGCGCGCCCGGCCACTCGCTGACGCTGACGCCCGAGGTGGCGGCCTCGTGGCCCAGGCGGATGGCGTCCTCGTCGTCGCCGGCCGCGCCGGCCAGGAGGCTCTGCTGGGCCATGGCGACCACCCGGGCGTAGCCGGAGTTGAGCAGCAGGGCGATCTCGGCCGACTCCTCGGCGGCGATCTGGCCCTCGGGGATGCGTCCGAGCACGCCGTTGAGGCGGGCCAGCCCGGCCAGCATGTTGGTCAGGATGAAGGTCTGGCCGGTCGCCTTGACCGCCGCGATGGCCCGCTCGAACCGGGCCAGGGCCGGCCGGTGCCGCCCGAGCCAGATCTCCGACCAGCACATCCAGGCGACGGTGTCCATCCAGGCGAGCTGGTGGATCTCGGGGGTGGCCTCGGCGAGCTCCTGCGCGGCGGCGATGTGGCCGAGCGCCTCCTCCACGCGGTGGCCGGCGTAGGCGGTCATCGGGCGCAACATCGCGATGGCCAGCCGCAGGCCGGGGTCGTCGCTGTCATCGGGCATGAAGTCGAGCACCGCCTGCCCGGCGCGGTGGTCGCCGCGCATCAGGCTCTCGGCGACCAGGCGGAGCCGCATCGGCAGCGCCGCCGGGAGCCGCGGCTCGGGGATCTCCCGCAGCTCCGACACCAGCACGGCTCTTCCTTCGCCGGGCCGGTCGAGCAGCCGCTCGACGAGGGCGCAGAACCGGGCGGCCTGGGCCCGGCGGGCGTAGTCGTCGCGGGGGAGCAGCCGCAGCACCTCGTATGCGGTGTTCCTGGCCTCGGTGAGGCGTCCGCTGACGGTCTGGTTGCGGGCCAGCTCCAGCAGCAGGTCGAGCCGGTCGGTGGTGTCGGGCAGCAGCCCGAGCGCGGCCTGCAGCCAGTGGGCCGAGGTGGCCGGGGCGGTGGTGGCGACCTGCCGGGCGGCGGTGACGAGCACGTCGACCGCGTCGCGGTCGCCGAAGGCCGCCGAACGTTCCACGTGCACCGCGCGCAGCGGGGCCGGGGCGTCGACCTCGGCCAGCCGTTCGGCGATCCGCCGATGGGCCGACAACCGCCACCCGGCCTTGGCCGACTCGTACGCCGCCTGCCGCACCAGCGGATGGCGGAACCGGAACCGCCCGCCCGCGCCGGGCCGCACTAGGTCGCGGTCGACCAGTTCGTCGAGCGCGTCGAGGGCGGTGGCCAGCGGCACCTTGGCGGCCACGGCGGCCAGGCCCGCCTCGAACTCGTCGGCGGCCACCGCAGCGCCCTGTGCGACGATCAGCGCGTGGCCGGACAGGTCGCGCAGCTCCAGGGCGAGCGCGTCGGTCTTGGAGCCGGGCAGGTCGCCGGCCTCGATGCGGGCCAGGGCCTGTAAGTAGAAGGGGTAGCCCTCGCTGGCGTCGTAGAGGGCCTTCTTGCGGCTCCTGGTCACGTTGGGGCCGAGCAGCTCGCCGGCCTCGTCCTCGGAGAGGGGCCCGATCGTCACGCGCGCGCCGCCGAGCGCGAGCCGGGGCGGCGCCTGTTTCGGCCGGTAGGCCACCACGACCAGCAGCGGCGCCTTGGGCGAGTGACGGCTGACGTGGTCGAGGAACTCGACGGTGGCGTCGTCGGCCCAGTGGACGTCGTCGAGCACCAGCACCAGCCCGCCGGGCCGGGCGATCCGGGCGAGCAGCTGCGCGACGGCGCGGTAGAGGCGGTAGCGGGCCAGCGCCGACACGTCGTCGGAGGGCTCGGCGGTCGCCCCTAAGGCGGGGAAGACGGAGGCGAGCAACTGGGCGTCGTGACCGGGCGCGTCGGGGCCGGGGTGCTCGTGGCGGGTTTCCTCGAGGTGGCCGTCGAGGGCGTCGACCAGCGCCGAGAACGGCATGACCTGTTCGAACTCGGCGGCCCGGCCCCAGAGGGTGCGGCAGCCGCGTTCGGTGGCGAGTCTCTCGAGCTCGGCCAGCAGCCGGGTCTTCCCGGCTCCGGGCTCGCCGACGAGCGCGAGCAGCCGGAACTCTCCGCTCACGATCGCGTCCAGCGACCCCCGAAGATCATTCAGCACGTCCCGCCGGCCGACCAGGGGGGCAGAATGATCATTCATCGGCGGCACCATGATCACTTGCCTGGTATCTCACAGCGACTTTACAGCGACGGCGAAAACGATGCCCGGCATTAACGTGCATCACCGCCGCATTCCACGCATAGTCATGCAAATCGTGTAGGGCATCTGGGTGATTCTTGCGTGCCGCCGTCGGGGCCGGTGCGCACCGGGGGAGGGTGGTCGTCCGTTTACGGGGTTTCGGACCGCCGAAACGGACGCGGCCCCTCCGCGCCGAGGGGCGCGAAGGGGCCGGGGTCGCGGCTGTGGGTTACACGAGGCCCTTGGTCTCGAGGACCGAGCAGCAGGTGTTCACCAGCAGGCGGGTGACGACGTAGGGGTCGGCGTTGGCGTTGGGGCGACGGTCTTCGATGTAGCCCTTCTTGTCGACCTCGACCTGCCACGGGATGCGGACCGAGGCGCCGCGGTTGGACACGCCGTAGCTGTAGACGTTGTAGGGCGCGGTCTCGTGGTGGCCGGTGAGGCGCTGCTCGATGCCGAAGCCGTAGCCGGCGATGTGCTCCTCGACCTTGCCCTCGCCGCCGAGCGCCTCGCAGGCCGCGATGATCGCGTCGTAGCCCTCGCGCATGGCCTTGGTGGAGAAGTTGGTGTGGGCGCCGGCGCCGTTCCAGTCGCCCTTGGCGGGCTTGGCGTCGAGGGTGGCGGAGACGCCGTAGTCTTCGGCGATCCGGTAGAGCAGGTAGCGGGCCATCCACATGTGGTCGGAGACCTCGAGGGGGCCGGCCGGGCCGATCTGGAACTCCCACTGGCCGGGCATGACCTCGGCGTTGATGCCGGAGAGCGCCAGGCCCGCCTCGATGCAGGCGTCCATGTGGGCCTCGACGATGTCACGGCCGACGACCTCGTCGGCGCCGATGCCGCAGTAGTAGGGGCCCTGCGGGCCGGGGAAGCCGCCGACCGGGAAGCCGTAGGGGCGGCCGTCCTTGAAGAAGGTGTACTCCTGCTCGATGCCGAACCACGACTCCTGGTCGGCGAACCGCTCCGCGACGGGGGTCAGCAGCGCCCGGGTGTTGGTCGGGTGGATCGAGCCGTCGACGTTGTAGACCTCGCAGAGCACGAGCACGTTGTCGCCGCCCCGGATGGGGTCGGGACACGAGAAGACCGGCTTGAGCACGCAGTCAGAGGCGTGGCCCTCGGCCTGGTTCGTGCTCGAACCGTCGAAGCCCCAGGTGGGGAGCTCGGCGCCGTCCGCCAGCACCTTGGTCTTGGACCGGAGCTTCGGGGTCGGCTCAGTGCCGTCAATCCAGATGTACTCGGCCTTGAACGCCAACGTCTTTCCCTTCCTCGGAGGCGGACCACGTCGATTGGCCGCCACGCCGAGATTGCCAAGAAGCCATTTCGAGTCCATTGCCCGTTTGTAACCACGATGTGAAACGGGAGGTCGCTGTGTTAAATCGTCCGGTTCAGCTGCTGGTGATCACGGCGAAGCGGGCGCCGAACTGGTCGGCCAGGACGGCGAACCGGCCCACGCTCTCGACCGAGACGGGCGGGTCGAGGATGGTGCCGCCCTCGGAGACGGTCGCCTCGACGGCCGCGTCGACGTCTCTGACCTCGAAGTAGGGCAACCAGAACGGCTTGGTGCCCGGGTTGAGGGTGATCACGCCGCCGATCGTCGGGCGGTCGCCGCCCGGCAGCCGGATCGTGGTGTAGCCGACCCCGGCGACGGTGGCTTCGATCGACTGGTGGTCGAGGGTCGCCTCGTAGAAGGGGGCGACGGCGGGCGGGCTGGCGACGTAGAGCTCGGTCCAGCCCAGGCTGCCGGGCTCGGTCACGGTGTCGAGGCCCTTGCGGCCCCGGCCCTGCCAGATCGCGAAGTCGGCCCCGGCCGGGTCGGTCAGGGCGGCGGTGCGGCCCTGGTCGAACACGTCGTAGGGGGCGACCCGGATCGTGCCGCCCGCCTTCTCGGCGCGGGCCACCGCCTCGTCGGCGTCGGGGGTGGCGAAGTAGATGGTCCAGGCCGAGCCGGTGCTCTCCTCGGTCAGCGGCCCGACCGCGGCGACGATCTTGCGGTCGTGAAGGAAGAAGCCGTAGCCGCCCGCGTCGGGGCCGGCCGACTGGAAGTCCCAGTCGAGCACGGAGGCGTAGAACGTGGTCGAGGCGTCGGTGTCGGGCGAGCCGAGGTCGATCCAGCAGGGGGCGCCCGGCAGGTAGTCGGTCGTGAGCATGCGAGCTCCTTCGAACAGGTTTTCGGGTGACGACACTCTGTCACGTCCTGCCGACAGTTTTTCCAAGATCGCTCGGTAAGCCCCCTGGAAAGAGGAGTGTTTCCGGCGAAATGGGGCGTTCGTGACTCCGCTCGATAGGGTCCGCTCATGCCGACCCAGATCATCCGCTACCGCGTCGCCGACCAGGAGAAGGCCGAGGAGAACGTGCGCCTCCTGGAGGCCGTCTTCGCCGAACTGGCCCGGGAGCGGCCCGACGGGATCACCTACCAGTCCTACCGGCTCGACGACGGGCTGACCTTCGTCCACGTCGTCACGACCGAGGACCTGCAGATCCTGATGCGCTTCGAGGCGTTCCTCGCGTTCACCCAGACCCTCGGGCAGCGCCTCGACGGCGTCCCGCACCGTGAACAGGCCACCCCCGTCGGGTTCTTCGACGGCCACCTGCGATCATGAGAAATCTCCCCCTCCGCAGCTGAGGAGGGGGTGGCCGTGGCCCTGCGGGAGTGGCTCCTGAACGGGCTCACGGCCGACCGGAGCCACCTGGAGCAGGGGCCGGAGGAGAAGCACGCCTGGTGGCGGGTCATGTGCCTGACCGGCGTCGACTACTTCTCCACCCTGGGCTACCAGCCGGGCATCGCCGCCCTCGCGGCGGGCGCGCTGTCGCCCGTCGCGACCCTGTTCCTGGTGGCGCTGACCCTGCTCGGCGCGCTGCCCGTCTACCGGTACGTCGCCGGGGAGAGCCCCCACGGCGCGGGCTCGATCGCGATGCTGGAGCGGCTGGTCCCGGCCTGGCAGGGCAAGCTCTTCGTGCTCTGCCTGCTCGGCTTCGCCGCCACCGACTTCGTCATCACCATGACCCTGTCGGCGGCCGACGCGACCGCCCACATCCTGGAGAACCCGTTCGCGCCGCACTGGCTCGAAGGTCAGCGGATCCCGGTCACGCTCGTGCTGCTGGCCGCCCTCGGGGCGATCTTCCTGGCCGGCTTCACCGAGGCCGTCGGGGTGGCGACCGCGCTCGTGGCCCTCTACCTGGCGCTGAACGCCGTGGTCGTGGCGGTGGCCATCGAACACGTCGCGGCCAACCCGGCCGTGTTCGGCCAGTGGGACCGGCTGCTGGAGGCCCGGCACGCCTCCCCGCTGGCCATGATCGGGCTGGCGCTGCTGGTCATGCCCCGGCTGGCGCTGGGCCTGTCGGGCTTCGAGACCGGCGTCGCGGTGATGCCGGTGATCAGGGGCGACATCCCGCAACGCATCAGGTCGGCCCGCAAGATGCTCACCGCGGCCGCCCTGATCATGAGCGTGTTCCTGCTCCTGAGCAGCTTCGTGACGACCCTGCTGATCCCGGCGCACGAGTTCCGGCCCGGCGGCGCCGCGAACGGCCGGGCGCTGGCCTTCCTGGCCCACCGTTACCTGGGCGAGTGGTTCGGCACCCTGTACGACGTCAGCACCATCGCCATCCTCTGGTTCGCCGGGGCCTCGGCGATGGCCGGGCTGATCAACCTGGTGCCCCGGTTCCTGCCGCGCTACGGCATGGCCCCCGAATGGACCTCGGCGGTCCGGCCGCTGGTGCTGATCCTCACCGTCATCGCCTTCGTGATCACCTTCATCTTCGACGCCGACGTCGACCAGCAGGCCGGCGCCTACGCCACCGGCGTGCTGGTGCTGATGTTGTCGGCGGCCGTCGCGAGCTGCCTGTCGACCCGGGCGAAGGGGCGGCGGAAGGCGGCGTGGGCCTTCGGGATCATCAGCGCGGTGCTGACGTACACGCTGGTCGACAACGTGATCGAGCGGCCCGACGGCGTCAAGATCGCCGCGTTCTTCATCGTGGCCATCGTGGTCACCTCGCTGATCTCGCGGGCGACCCGGTCGACCGAGCTGCGGGTGACGCGGGTGCGGCTCGACCCGCTGGCCGAGGAGTTCGTCAACGAGTGCTGCGCCGGCGAGCTGCACCTCATCGCCAACGAACCGCAGCGCCGCGACCAGGCCGAGTACAACGACAAGCTGCGGGAGAACTGGTTCATGCACCGGCTGCGCACCTCGGAGCAGGCGATGTTCGTCGAGGTCACCGTCAACGACGCCTCGGAGTTCGAGACCGAGCTGTACGTGCGGGGCGAGGAGCGGTTCGGCCACAAGGTGCTGAACGTGGAGAGCTCGACGGTGGCCAACGCGCTGGCCGCGCTGCTGCTCTACCTGCGCGACCGGACCGGCCGGGTGCCCAACATCTACTTCCACTGGACCGAGGGCAACCCGATCAACGCGATGCTCCGCTATCTGATCTTCGGCGGCGGCGACGTGCCGCCGCTGACCCGTGAGGTGCTGCGGCTCGCCGAGCCCGATCCGCTGAGGAGGCCGCACGTCCATGTGGGGTGACCTGATCCTCGTCGTGCTGACGATCGTGTTCTTCGTGCTGACCGCCGCGCTGGTGAAGGCGGTCGAGCGGTTGTGAGCGTCGTCAACCTCATCGGGCTCGTCGGCGCGGTCGCGCTGACGGTCTTCGTCGTCGTGGCGCTGCTGTTCCCGGAGCGGTTCTGATGACCGCGCTCACCCTGGTCGTCGTGCTCGCGCTGCTCTACCGGCCGCTGGGCGACCACATGCACCGGGTCTACACGGGCGTCCGCGACACCCGGGCCGAACGGCTGACCTACCGGCTGCTGGGGGTCGCGCCGCGCCGGGAGCAGCGGTGGCCGGGCTACGCGCGGTCGGTGCTGGCCTTCTCGCTGGTCTCGATCCTCTTCCTGTACGTCTTCCAGCGCGTCCAGAACCACCTCTTCCTGTCCCTGGGCTTCCCGCCGGTCACCGACCACGTGGCCTGGAACACCGCCGTCAGCTTCGTGACCAACACGAACTGGCAGTCCTACGCCGGTGAGAACACCATGGGGCACCTCGTCCAGATGAGCGGCCTGGCGGTGCAGAACTTCGCCTCGGCCGCCGTCGGCCTCGCGGTCGCGATGGCCCTGGTGCGCGGGTTCGCCCGCAGCGGCAGCGCCACGATCGGCAACTTCTGGGCCGACCTGGTCAGGGGGACGTACCGAATCCTGCTCCCGCTCGCCTTCGCGGGCGCGATCCTGCTGGTCGCGGGCGGCGTGGTGCAGAACCTCGCCGGGCCGCACGAGGTGCCCGCGGCCCTCGGCGGCACGACCACGCTGACCGGCGGGCCGGTCGCCGGCCAGGAGGCGGTCAAGCAGCTCGGCACCAACGGCGGCGGGTTCTACGCCGCCAACTCCGCGCACCCGTGGGAGAACCCGAACGGCTGGACCAACTGGCTGGCGAACCTGCTGATGCTGCTGATCCCGGTCGCGCTGCCGCGCACTTTCGGCCGCATGGTCGGCCAGCACCGCCAGGGGTACGCCCTGGCCGCCGTCGTCGCGGTCATCGCCATCGCCTCCATCGTGCTGACCAACGTCTTCGAGCTGCGCGCCGCCGCCACCGTCCCGCAGGCCGTCGGCATGGCGATGGAGGGCAAGGAGGTCAGGTTCGGCCTGTCCGAGAGCGCCACCTTCGCCGCGTCCACGACCCTGACCTCGACCGGGGCGGTCAACGCGGCGCACGACTCCTTCACCCCGCTCGGCGGCCTGATGACCATGGTCAACATGATGCTCGGCGAGGTCGCCCCGGGCGGGGTCGGCTCGGGCCTCTACGGCCTGCTGATCCTCGCCGTGATCACGGTCTTCGTGGCGGGGCTGATGGTCGGCCGCACGCCCGAATACCTGGGCAAGAAGATCACCGCCCGGGAGATCAAGCTCGCCTCGCTCTACTTCCTGGTCACCCCGGTCCTGGTGCTGACCGGCGCCGCGCTGGCCCTGGCCAACCGGGCGGGCCTGGCCGGGATGCTGAACACCGGCCCCCACGGCCTCTCCGAGGTCCTCTACGCGTTCGCCAGCGCCGCGAACAACAACGGCTCGGCGTTCGCCGGGCTGACCACGAACACCCCGTGGTGGGACGTCGCCCTCGGCGTCGCCATGCTGGCAGGCCGGTTCGTGCCGATCGTGTTCGTGCTGGCCCTGGCCGGGTCGCTGGCCCGGCAGACGCCCGTGCCCTCGTCGGCCGGCACCCTGCCCACCCACCGGCCGCAGTTCGTCGGCCTGGTGATCGGCGTGACCGTCGTCGTGGTGGCGCTGACCTTCCTGCCCGCGCTGGCCCTCGGCCCGCTGGCCGAGGGGGTCGGCGGATGACCGCCCTGCTCGGCGCGCTGGCCAAGCTCAGCCCCCTGACGATGTGGCGCAACCCGGTGATGTTCGTCGTCGAGACGGGCGCGGTCGCGGCCACCGTCCTGGCCGTCGTGACGCCCGGCTTCTTCGCCTGGGCGGTCGTGGTGTGGCTCTGGCTGACCGTGGTGTTCGCCAACCTGGCCGAGTCGGTCGCCGAGGACCGGGGCAAGGCGCAGGCCGCGAGCCTGCGCGCGGCCCGGCCCGCCGTCGCGCCCCGGACGGGCGACGTCGTCGTGGTCGAGGCGGGGCAGGTCATCCCGGGCGACGGCGACGTGATCGAGGGCATCGCCAGCGTCGACGAGTCGGCCATCACCGGCGAGTCGGCCCCGGTCATCCGGGAGTCGGGCGGCGACCGGAGCGCCGTCACCGGCGGCACCAAGGTGCTGTCGGACCGGATCGTGGTGCGGATCACCCAGAAACCGGGGGAGAGCTTCGTCGACCGGATGATCGCCCTGGTCGATTTTTTTTTCAAGCAGAAGACGGCATACGAGATCGCGCTGAACATCCTGCTCGCCGCGCTGACCGTCGTCTTCCTGGTCGCCACGGCCACCATGCAGCCGATGGCGATCTACTCCAAGGCCGTCAACCCCGGCGTGCCCGACTCGGCCGCGCTGACCGCCGACGGGGTCACCGGGGTGACGCTCGTCGCGCTGCTGGTCTGCCTGATCCCGACCACCATCGGGGCGCTGCTGTCGGCGATCGGCATCGCCGGGCTGGACCGGCTGGTGCGGCGCAACGTGCTGGCCATGAGCGGCCGGGCGGTCGAGGCGGCCGGCGACGTCACCACCCTGCTGCTCGACAAGACCGGCACCATCACGCTCGGCAACCGGCAGGCCGCCGCCTTCCAGGCCGCCGAGGGCGTCGACCTGCGCGACCTCGCCGAGGCCGCCCAGCTCTCCAGCCTGGCCGACGACACCCCCGAGGGCCGCTCCATCGTCGTCTACGCCAAGGAGCACTTCGGCCTGCGCGAACGCCCGGTCGCCGGGGCGCACTGGGTGCCGTTCTCGGCGCGGACCCGGATGAGCGGGGTCGACGTCGGCGACCGGCAGATCCGCAAGGGCGCCGCCACCGCCGTCGTGCAATGGGTGCGCGAGGCCGGCGGCCGCCCCACCGCCGAGATCGGCCCGCTGGTCGACGGCATCGCCGCCAGCGGCGGCACCCCGCTCGTGGTGGCCGAACGCGGCCGGGTGCTCGGCGTGATCCACCTCAAGGACGTCGTCAAGCAGGGCATGCGCGAGCGCTTCGACGAGATGCGCCGCATGGGCATCAGGACCGTCATGATCACCGGCGACAACCCCCTCACCGCCAAGGCCATCGCCGACGAGGCGGGCGTGGACGACTTCCTCGCCGAGGCCACCCCCGAGGACAAGCTCGCCCTCATCAGGCGCGAGCAGCTCGGCGGCCGGCTCGTCGCGATGACCGGCGACGGCACCAACGACGCCCCCGCCCTGGCCCAGGCCGACGTCGGCGTGGCCATGAACACCGGCACCAGCGCCGCCAAGGAGGCCGGGAACATGGTCGACCTCGACTCCAACCCGACCAAGCTCATCGAGATCGTGGAGATCGGCAAGCAGCTGCTCATCACCCGGGGCGCGCTCACGACGTTCTCCATCGCCAACGACATCGCGAAGTACTTCGCGATCATCCCGGCCGTCTTCGCCGCCGTCTATCCGGGCCTCGACGCACTGAACGTGATGCGCCTGGCCACCCCGCAGTCGGCGATCTTGTCGGCGGTGGTCTTCAACGCCCTGGTCATCGTGGCGCTGATCCCGCTCGCGCTGCGCGGCGTCGCCTACCGTCCGGCGAACGCCTCGGCGCTGCTCGGCCGCAACCTGCTCGTCTACGGGCTGGGCGGGGTGCTGGCCCCGTTCGCCGGAATCAAGATCATCGATCTCGTCATCCACCACCTGCCGGGGTTGTCGTGATCCGCCGTCTCGGCGTGGCGATCCGCGCGCTCATGGTGCTGACCGTGGTCGCCGGCGGCCTCTACCCGCTCGTCGTCCTGGGCGTCGCGCAGCTGTTCTTCCGGCACCAGGCCGACGGTTCGCCGCTCGCCAAGGGCAGCCGGCTGATCGCGCAGGACTTCGCCGGGCACCCCCGCTACTTCCAGAGCCGCCCCTCGGCCACCGGCTACGACGTGCTGCGCACCGGGGCGAGCAACCTCGGGCCGGAGAGCGTGGTCGACGTGCCGGGGAGACCGAGCCTGCTCACCCAGGTCTGCGCCCGATCCAAGCGGGTCGGGGAGCGGGAGGGGGTGAGCGGCGCCCGGCCGTTCTGCACCGGCTCGGGGGTCGGCGCGGTGCTCAAGGTGTTCCCGGGCCGGGTGGTCAGCGTGAACGAACCGTGCCCGGCGGTGCCCTTCATGACCGAATATCAGGGAGTGAACGTCGAATGCGCCCAAAAGGGACAGAGCTATGCGGCCGGCCGGACCGTGCCCATCAGGGGCGGCGCCCGGTGGACCGTCCCGCCGGACGCGGTGACGGCGAGCGGGTCGGGCCTCGATCCGCACATCTCGGTCAGGTACGCCGACCTCCAGGCCGCCCGCGTCGCGAGGGAACGCGGCCGCCCGGTCGAAGAGGTCCGCGCCCTTGTCCGCCGCCATACCGACGTCCCCGCCATCGGCTTCATGGGTGAGCCCGGCGTCAACGTCCTGGCGCTCAACCTGGACCTCGACCGATGACGGTCCGGGGCCGCCTGCGCGTCTACCTGGGCGCGGCCCCGGGGGTCGGCAAGACCTTCGCCATGCTCGGCGAGGGCCGCCGCGCGGCCGAACGCGGCCGTGACGTCGTGGTCGGCCTGGTCGAGACGCACGGCCGCCCCAAGACGGCCGCGCTGCTCGCCGGCCTGGAGGCGGTGCCGCGCCGGGAGCTGCCCTACCGGGGCGCCCTCTTCACCGAGATGGACGTCGACGCCGTGCTCGCCCGCCGCCCGAAGGTCGCCCTGGTCGACGAGCTCGCGCACACCAACGTGCCGGGCTCGCGCAACGCCAAACGCTGGCAGGACGTCGAGGAGCTGCTAGACGCCGGGATCGACGTCGTCACGACGGTGAACGTGCAGCACCTGGAGTCGCTCAACGACGTCGTCGAGGAGATCACCGGCGTCCCGCAGCGGGAGACGGTGCCCGACGAGGTGGTGCGCCGGGCCGACCAGATCGAGCTGGTCGACATGTCGCCCGAGGCGCTGCGCCGCCGCATGGCCCACGGCAACGTCTACGCCCCCGAGAAGGTCGACGCGGCGCTGTCCAACTACTTCCGGGTCGGCAACCTGACCGCGCTGCGCGAACTGGCGCTGCTCTGGGTGGCCGGGCGGGTCGACGACCAGCTCGACCGCTACCGCGCCGAACACGGCATCGCCACCACGTGGGAGGCCCGCGAACGTGTCGTCGTGGCGCTGACCGGCGGCCCCGAGGGCGACACCCTGATCCGGCGCGCGGCCCGCGTCACCACCCGCACCAAGGGCGCCGACCTGCTGGCCGTGCACGTCACCCAGGGCGACGGCCTCGTCGGGGGCGACCCCGTCCACCTGGCCCGGCAGCGCGCCCTGGTCGAGGCGCTCGGCGGGACCTACCACCAGGTCGTCGGCGACGACGTGCCCCGGGCGCTGCTCGACTTCGCGCGCGGGGTGAACGCCACCCAGCTCGTGCTCGGCGCGTCGCGGCGGGGGCGGCTGGCGCAGATCCTCTTCCGGGGGGTCGGGGCCGAGACGATCGCGCGGTCGGGCTCGATCGACGTCCACATGATCACCCATCAGCAGGCCCGCCGGGGCCTGCCCCGGCCCGGCTCCCGGGCCGCGCTGACCCGCAGACGCCGCCTCGCCGGATGGGCGACGGCGCTGGCCGGCATGCCCGCGCTGACCGCCGTCGTCTACCCGCTGCGCGACATGCTCGCGCTGCCCAGCGAGATCCTGCTGTTCCTGCTGCTGGTCGTGATGGTCGCCCTGGTCGGCGGCATGTCACCGGCGATCACGGCCGCCGTCGTCGGCTTCCTGCTGCTGAACTACTTCTTCACCCCGCCGGTCGACAAGATCACCGTCGCCGACCCGCAGAACCTCCTCGCCCTCTTCGTGTACGTCCTGGTCGCCGTCATGGTGAGCCTGGTGGTCGACCTGGCGGCCCGCCGCACCCGCGAGGCCGCCATGGCGGGCGCCGACGCCGAGGTCCTGTCGACCCTGGCGGGCCACGTGCTGCGCGGCGAGGCGGCGCTGCCCTCCCTGCTGGCCCGCCTCCGCGAGACCTACGGCCTCACCTCGGTCACCCTGCTCGAACGCGCCGCCGCCCCCGCCCTCGACGACCGCGCCGACCCCGAGGCGTGGCGCATCGTCGCCACCTCCGGAGGGGTGCCGTGCACGAGCCCGGGGGCCGCCGACACCGACGTGGTGATCGACGAGAACCTGGTGCTGGCGGTGCGCGGCCGCCTGCTGGGCGCCTCCGACCGCCGGGTCCTGGAGGCGTTCGCCGCCGAGACGGCCGTCGCGCTGCGCCAGCGCCGCCTGGAGGAGGAGGCCGAACAGGCCAAACCGCTGGCCGAGGCCGACCGTATGCGCACCGCCCTGCTCGCCGCCGTCAGCCACGACCTGCGCACCCCCCTCGCCTCGGCGAAGGCGGCGGTCGAGGGCCTACGCAGCACCGACGTGACGTGGTCGCCCGCCGACCAGGCCGAACTGCTCGCCACCGCCGACGAGTCGCTGGTGAAGCTGACCCGGCTGGTGGAGAACCTCCTCGACATGAGCCGGCTCCAGGCCGGGGTGCTCGGCGTGGCCCTCCAGCCGGTCGCCCTGGCCGAGGTGCTGCCCAGGGCGGTCGAGGACCTGCGGGTGCGCGTCGACGTGCCCGACGACCTGCCCGAGGTGACGGCCGACCCGGCGCTGCTGGAACGCGTGCTGGCCAACCTGGTGTCGAACGCGCTGCGCTACAGCCCCGACTACGTGCTGGTGACGGCCAGCTCCCACGACAACAAGGTGGAGATCCGCGTGGTCGACCGCGGCCCCGGCATCCCGCCGGAGGCCCACGACCAGGTCTTCCAGCCCTTCCAGCGCCTCGGCGACCGCGACACCCACTCGGGGGTCGGGCTGGGGCTCGCGCTGTCGCGCGGCCTGGCCGAGGCGATGGGCGGCGCACTCACCCCGGACGAGACGCCGGGCGGCGGGCTGACCATGACGGTGACGTTGCCCATAGCCTCTGGACGGTGATGTTTTCCTGGCAATCGAGTCACGACCGAGTGGTCATCTCACTGTGGCGGGATATGCCTACGCTCTGGACGTGACCCGGAATGGCAGCGAATGGGAGCGTCAACAGGCCAGGCAGCGCCGCGAGGCGGAGCGAAAAGAACGGGAATCGGCGCGACGCGCGAAAGAGCAAGAAAAGGCGCGGAAGCTCCGCCATCAGGAAACGCAGCTGTCGATCGCGGAGCGCCGGACGAAGGAGGTAGCCGATCAAATCGAGCGACTCGACCGTCTTCTGGTAAGCATTCTCGACCTCCCTCCGCTCACCTTCGATCGATTGAAGTCGACCGTCCCTGACCGGACCTTCAACCCCGGCGAACTCGGCGTGGCCCGGCCCGCTCCCGTCTGGACGGCGCCTCCGGCACCTTCGGGGCTGGCCCGCGTCTTCGGTGGGCAGGCGCGGCACGAGCGACTGCTCGCCAAGGTCAGAAGAGACTTCGACGCCGCCCACGCGCTGCATGTGGACAGTGAACGTAAGCGCATCGCCGAACTGGGGCGAATGCGCCGTCAGTTTGAGCGCGAAGTCGAAGCCGACCGGCAGCGAGTGGACACGGAGAACACCCGGCTGGCCCGAATCCGGCTGGAGGTGCGAAACGGCCGACCGGAAGGGGTGGAGTGGTTCGCCGGTGAGGTTCTCAAACGATCGCCCTATCCGGCGGACTTCCCACGCTCCATTCAGGTCGCCTACCGGCCGGAAACCCGCGATGTCCTCGTAGAACTTGAATTACCGCCGCAACGCGTCATTCCGACTGTGCGCGGATACAAGTACATTCGGGTCCGCGATGCGACCGATCCGGTGCCCCGGCCGCTGACTGAGATCAAACAGCGGTTCAACAAATTGATCGCCTGTGTGGCGTTGCGGACCTTCCACGAGATGTTCAGGGCGTTGCCGCCCGAGGTCGTGGACGCCGTCGTCTTCAGCGGCAGGCTCACGACGACCGATCGCGCCACCGGCCATCAGGTTCGGGTGCACCTTCTGAACGCCTCCTGCGAGCGCGTGACGTTCGACAAGCTCAACCTGGCGGAAGTCGACCCAGTCGAATGTCTCAAGAAGCTCAACGCACTGGTGTCGCCGAATCCGTACGACGTGGAGGCGATCGAACCCTTCCTCACCATCGATCTCAGCCGGTTCCGGTTCTCCGAGGA
The DNA here is from genome assembly GCF_001570525.1 of Herbidospora sakaeratensis. GTDB lineage: Bacteria > Actinomycetota > Actinomycetes > Streptosporangiales > Streptosporangiaceae > Herbidospora > Herbidospora sakaeratensis. Next base: position 89,133 of record NZ_BBXC01000008.1, on the reverse strand, counting down.
CATGGACGTCGTCTCGGGTCTCGACTCCCGTCGTAACCTCCTCACGTTGTCGCCGACAGAGTTCGAACAACTCATCCGGCAACTGTTCGTCGCCATGGGAGCGGAGGCCTGGACCACCATCCCGTCCAAGGACGGAGGCATTGACGCGGTCGCCACCAGCAAGGACATGTTCTTCGGCGGCGTCTGCCTCATCCAGGCCAAGCGGTGGTCCGGCCTGGTCGGGCTCGAAGCGGTGCACGCGCTGACCGGAGTGATGGCCGACCACAACGCGACGACGGGCGTGCTCGTGACGACCTCGTGGTTCAGCCGGACCAGCGAACAGTTCGCGCACCGGCATCGCATCAAGCTGATCAACGGCGCGGAGCTGAAACACCTGATCAAAGAACATCTCAACCAGGACGTCATACCGGGAACGACCCCGCCGCGCCGTCCCCGGGCGTCGGACAACCAGCACAGAGGCCGCCCCGGCCCCGCCATATGACCGGGACTCAGGCGAGGATGTCGCGGGCCTCCATCAGGGCGAAGCCGAGCAGGTTGAGGCCGCGCCACGTCGTGGGCGAGGCGGCGCGTTCGTCGCTCGCCGTCAGGCCGATGCCCCAGACGCGGTCGTGGGGGCTGGCCTCGACCAGCACCCGGTCGCGGGTGCCGAGCAGGTAGTCGCGCAGGTCGGGGTGGGCGGCGAACTTGGCGGTGCTGCCCCTGGCCACGATGGCGTAGCGGTGCTCGGTCCAGACGGCGTCGTCGAAGTCGCGGACCTGGCGGCCGAGTCTCTTGGCCTCGCCCGGGTGGGGGGCCGCGAGGATCTCGGCGGCCGTCTCGGCGTCGCCGAACAACCACGCCTTGTGGGCCATCATGTAGTGCTCGGCCGAGTGGAAGAGGTGGCCGTCTTCGGTGAAGTCGGCCTCCCACCACTGGCTCAGGCAGCCCGCGCCCACCCCGCCGTCGCGAGGTGGGCGGTGGCCCCAGAAGAACAGGTAACGCGGCGGCCGGCCGGACGCCTCGGCCTGGACCGCTTCTTCGACGGTGCGGGGTAACGTCACCGCCCCAACCTAACGGGCGCCGCCGACGTTCTTCGGCTTCGGCGGCGGCTTCGGGCGGCGCTGGTCGTTTCGGGGTGGCGGGGCCGTGCGGGCGGTCACGGGCACGGTCCGTCGGGGGCGACGGCGACGGTGATGTTCACCTCGTGGCCGAGGGGCACGACGACGCCGGGGGCCGGGTCCTGGGCGGTGACCTGGTCGAGCTCGTTGCACAGGCGGTCGACCCAGTGGGTCACGGAGCCGAGGGTCAGGCCGCGCTCGGTGATCCGGGTGGTCGCGGTGTCCTCGAACAGGCCGGTCACGTCGGGCACGGCCACCGTCGACGGCGGGCTCGTCGGGGTCGGGTCGGGCTGGTTGCCGACGAGGGCCAGCGTCGTCGAGCGGCCGACCGAGATCGTGCTCACCCGGGAGGTGAGGACGGCGACCTGGTGTGCGGTCGTCTCGTAGGGGGCCGCCGAGCCCGTGCCGAGGGCGCCGTTGGTGTTGTCGCCCCAGGTCAGCACCCTCCCGTCGGCGGTGACGCCGGCCGAGGTGCCGCCGGTGCCGGGGTCGGCCCAGGTCAGGCCGGTGATCGGGGTGACGACCGGAGTGCGCCGGGGCAGGGTGGTGCCGTCGCCGAGGCGGCCGGCGGTGTTGTCGCCCCAGGCGTACAGGCGGCCTCCCGCGACGGCGAAGGTCGAGCGTTCGCCGGGGAGCACCATCTGGGCGTTCGTGATGCCGGGCACCCGGATCGGCACGTACGACCTCGGGGCCGCGCCGATGCCGAGCTGGCCGGAGGCGTTGGAGCCCCACGTCCACACCGTGCCGTCGGACTTCAGGGCGGCCGAGTGCACGCCGCTGCGCGAGGCGTGCGCGGTCAGCACGCCGGAGATCCCGGTGAGCCGGACCGGGGTGGGCCGGTTGACGGTGGTGCCGTCGCCGAGTTCGGCGAACCCGTTGTGGCCCCAGGCCCAGACGGCCCCGTCGGTCGTGACGGCCAGGCTGTGCCGGTGTCCGGCCGACACGCTGCGTACGCCGGTCAGGCCGGGGACCCTGATCGGGCTGGGCCGGCTGACGGTCGTGCCGTCGCCGAGTTGCCGGTAGGTGTTGTCGCCCCACGCCCAGACGGTCCCCTCGGAGTCGACGGCCAGGACGTGCCGGTCGCCCACCGAGAGCGAGCTGACGAACGGCAGGCCGGTCACCTCCCGGGGGGTCGCCGAGGAGACCACGCCGGGCACGTCGCCCCACAGGAACACCACCCCGCGGTCGTTGATCCCGGCGCTGAACGTGCCGCCGGTCGCCACCTGGCGGATGCGCATCGACCCGTACGGGCGGCCCGGCAACCGGCCCACCAGCGTCGGGACCGGGCTGCCGGTGGTGGTGCCGTCGCCGAACTGGCCGCTGGAGTTGAGCCCCCAGGCCCAGAACTTGACGCCCGTCCACTGCGGCTCGGGCGTGAACGCGGCGAGCGCCGCGACGACCGCCAGCACGGCGGCCAGAAACCTCATCGTTCTCACACCGGTGGGGCGTTCCGCCGCCGGTCCACCCGTGTGCCGCGATGTGTCCCGCGATGGATCGGCGAAAGCGATAGCACGGCCGAACGGGAGAAGTCGAGCCCGGTTCTCCTTTCTTGGTCGCCGGTCCTGCCCGTGATTACCCTGGGCCGCATCCACCCGATAATCGAAAAGAAGGGGCGGGTGATGAAAGGAATTGTTCTCGCCGGCGGCAGCGGCACGCGTATGCATCCCCTGACACTGGCGACGTCGAAGCAACTGCTCGCCATCTATGACAAGCCGATGGTCTATTACCCGCTTTCGGTGCTCATGCTGGCCGGGCTGCGCGAGATCCTGGTCATCTCCACGCCCGACAACCTGCCGCTGCTGCGCCGGCTGCTGCGCGACGGGTCGCACCTCGGGCTGGAGATCACCTACGCCGAGCAGCCCGAGCCGCGCGGCATCGCGGAGGCGTTCGTCATCGGGGCCGATCACGTCGGCGACGACGAGGTGGCGCTCATCCTGGGCGACAACTTCTTCCACGGGGCCGGTTTCCCGCGCATCCTGCGGGCCAGCCGCAGCAGGCTGAACGGCTGCACCATGTTCGGCTACCCCGTGTCCGACCCCGAGAGATACGGGATCGGCGAGGTCGACGCCGAGGGCGTGCTGGTCTCCATCGAGGAGAAGCCGCTGCGGCCGCGCTCCAACGACGCCATCACCGGCCTCTACCTCTACGACAACGACGTCCTGGAGATCGTCCGCGACCTGGTGCCCTCCGACCGGGGGGAACTGGAGATCACCGACGTCAACAAGGCGTACCTGAAGCAGGGGCGGGCCCACCTGGTCCGGCTGGGGCGTGGGTTCACCTGGCTCGACGCCGGCACCCACGACTCGATCCTGGCTGCCGGTCAGTACGTGCAGACCATCGAGAAACGCCAGGGCGTGCGGGTCGCCTGTCTCGAGGAGATCGCGCTGCGGATGGGATACATCGACACCGACGCGTGTCACCGGCTCGGCGCCGAAATGAAGAACTCGGAATACGGCCGCTATTTGATGGAAATCGCGGAGTCGTTCGGTTGAGCCAGGTGCTGTCCCGCTGGCGGGACGGGAATTCAGCCGCGAGGAGGGCGTCATGGATTATGCCGAGTTGAGCCCGGGTGAATTGTTGTCACTCGAATTCGCCGCGCCGGCCGTGACGGAGCGCGCCTGGCACGTGGAATGGGACGTCGGCGACGGCGGGCCCGAGCGGCTCGTCATGGACCTGCTGCCCCCGGTGATCGACTTCCGCACCTCCGGCAGCACCGGGGAGAGCCGCCTGTGGCGCCGGCTGCGGGAGAACGTCTGGCGGGAGGCGGGCCTGCTCGCCGACATGGTCGCGCCGGAGAAGCCGGAGGCCGTCGTGTCGTGCGTGCCGCCCGCGCACCTGTTCGGCGCGCTGGCCAGTGTGCTGGTGCCGGCCCATCTGCGGGTGCCGGTCTGGCACAAGCCCACGTTCTACGGGGCCATGCCGCCGATCGAACAGCGCCGGGTGGTCGTGGTGGCCACGCCGTGGATCTTCACGCTGCTGCTCCAGCACCTCGCGTGGGTGCGGGAGATGGAGCACGTCACGGTCCTCTACGGCGGCGCGATGATCCCCGAGACGGCCGGGGAGTTCCTGGCCGCCGCCGGGCCCGACCGCGCGCTGATCGTCGAGATGCTCGGGTCGACCGAGGCCGGGGGCATCGCGACCCGCCGCTGGCGGGAGGGCGAGCCGCCGTCGTGGACGCTCTTCCCCGACGTCTCCTTCGCCGAACTCGGCGAGCCCGACGAGGACGACGAGGTGCCCCTCGTCATCTCCAGCCCCCGCCTGGCCTTCGCCCCGGGCGAGCCCGCGCCCTCGGTTTGGGAGGCCGACGACCGCGTGCGCCCCCTCGACGAGCGGCGGTTCCACTTCGCCGGACGCCGCTCCCGCCTGGTCAAGGTGAACGGCCGCCGGATCAACCTCGACGAGGTCGAGAACGCCCTGCGCGGCGTGCTCGACTGCGCCGACCTGGCCGTGCTCCCGGTCGCCGACCGGATGATCGGCGAGCACGTCGACCTGCTGGTCGTGCCGAAACCGGGCGGCGGCCTGGCCGACCTCGACCTGGCCGCGGCCTTCGAGCGCATGGGCGTGCGGCCCCGGCGCGTGCACGCGGTCCCCCGGATCGAGCGGTCCGCACTCGGCAAGGTACGGCACCTTTCGACCCCACCCACGAGCGAAGCAGAGGAAGCACAGTGACACTGATCGCCGAAACGCCGGGGACCACGACCGGCGCGGCGCACCTGGCGGACATCGCCGCGAGCGCCGCCTGGGACAGCCGGATCGAGCCGTGTGACGACGCCGCCGTCGCCCGGATGGAGGCCAGCGCGGCGACGATCGCCAAGCACCTGGCCTCCGAGCGGCCCATCTACGGCCTCACCCAGGGGTTCGGCCCGCTCGTGCTCTACTCGGCCGAGTCGGAGATGGAGCAGGGCAGCTCGCTCATCTCCCACCTGGGCACCGGGCAGGGCCGCCCGCTGAGCCCCGAGGTCAGCCGGCTGATCCTGTTCCTGCGGCTCAACAGCATGCGGCGCGGCTACTCCGCCGTCACGCCGGAGTTCTGGCAGGTGCTGGCCGACCTGTGGAACGCGGGCTACACGCCGGTCATCCCGCGCGACGGCACGGTCAGCGCCAGCGGCGACCTCCAGCCGCTCGCGCACGCCGCGCTGACGTTCACCGGCACGGGCGAGGCGTGGGTGCGCGGGGACGGCGGCGGCTGGACGATCCGGCCCGCCCGCGAAGCGCTGGCCGCGCTCGGCGCCGAGCCGTTCGAGTGGCCGGTCAGGGAGGCGCTCGCCTTCGTCAACGGCACCGGCGCGAGCCTGGCGGTGTCGATCCTCAACCACCAGTCGGCGCTGCGGCTGGTGCGCGCCGCCGCGATGCTCGCCGGACGGCTGGCCGCCCTGCTGCGCGCCAACCCCGAGCACTACGACGACGGCCACGCCGTCGCCCGGGGCCAGCTCGGCCAGCACACCGTGGCCCGCTGGATCAGGCAGGAGCTGCCGGACGGCCTGGTCAGGGACGAGCGGCGGCCGCTCCAGGAGCCGTACAGCCTGCGGTGCGCGCCGCAGGTGCTCGGCGCGGTGCTCGACCAGCTCACCATGGCGGGCGACGTGCTCGACCGCGAGGCGAACGGCTGCCAGGACAACCCGATCACCTACGACGACCAGGTCCTGCACGGCGGCAACTTCCACGCCATGCCGGTGGGCCTGGCGTCCGACCAGATCGGCCTGTCCATGCACATGGCCGCCTACCTGGCCGAACGGCAACTCGGGCTGCTGCTCAACCCGGCCACCAACGGCGACCTGCCGATGATGCTCACCCCCCGGGCCGGGCGCGGCTGCGGGCTGGCCGGCGTGCACATCAGCGCCACCTCGTTCGTGTCCAAGATCAGGCAGACGGTCACGCCGGCGTCGCTGACCACGCTGCCCACCAACGGCTGGAACCAGGACCACGTGCCGATGGCGCTGAACGGCGCCAACGCCGTGGCCGACGGCCTCGACCTCGGCTGGCTGACCATCGGCTCGCTGGCGCTGGGCGTGGCCCAGCTCGCCGTCATGGTCGGCGACCGGCCGTCGGGGGTGTGGGCGGAACTGGCCGAGATCTCGCCGCCGCTGGACGCCGACCGGCCGATGGCGGCCGAGGTGCGGGCGGCCCGCGACCTGCTCGACCGCCAGGCCGCCGCCGAGCTGGCCGAAGAGCGGGGGGACCGCCGGTGAGCGTGGAGCAGTTGCGCCGCAGCGCGCGCTCGTTCGCGACCGGCACCCGGGACACCCGCCAGGGTCCCACCCCCGACCAGGTCGCCGACTTCTACGACCGCAACGCCCGCGCGCTGGAGGAGATCTACGGCGGCCAGATCCACGTGGGCTACTGGACCGGCCCCGACGACGCCGCGCCGTTCGGGCCGGCCGCCGCCCGGCTGACGTCCCGCATGACCACCGCGCTCCGGATCGGGCCCGGCGACCACGTCCTGGACCTCGGCTGCGGGCCGGGGGCCGCCGCGCTCCAGGTGGCGCGGGAGACCGGCGCGCGGGTGACCGGCGTCGCGATCAGCCGGGTCGAGGTCGAGCTGGCCTCGGCGCGGGCCGAGGCCGAGTCGATGACCGACCGGGTGACGTTCCGGCACGCCGACGCGCTCGACCTGCCCTTCGAGGCGGGGACCTTCGACGCCGTGCTGGCGGCCGAGACGGTCCCGCACTTCCCCGACCGGACGGCCGCGCTGCGCGAGTGCGCCCGCGTGCTGCGCCCCGGCGGCCGCCTGGTGCTCACCGACAACATCCGGCGCGGCCCGCTGGAGCTCGACCCGGCGGAGGAGGAGGCGTTCCTCAAAGCGACCGCGGCCTGGCGGATGGCGCCCATGGCCCGCCTGGAGGACTATCCCGGCCTCGCCGAGCGGGCCGGCTTCGCGGTCGAGGAGGTCGCCGACCTCACCGAGCACACCAAGCAGTCGTTCCGCTGGTTGTACGTGGCCACCCGCGAGTACGCCGCCCGGCACGGCGACCTGCCCGCCGACCTGCTCGGCATCTTCTGCGTCGGCGACGACGTCGACTGGCTGGAGTACGAGGACGACGAGGAGGAGCACGACGGGGTCGTGCTCGTCGTGGCCCGCAAACCGGAGACCGACGGCGATGAGTGACCGCGAGACCGCCCCGGCGACCCACAAGTACGGCCAGAGCCCGCAGTGGGCCCGCATCAACCGCACGAGCCTGGCGCTGGACGCGCTCGACCTGGCCACCTTCAAGTCGAGCACGGTCAACTACAAGATCTCGTTGTGGAACCCGGAGGCGAACGGCCTCCGCTACCTCAAGACCCTGACCTACAACCTGGCCGCCGACCTGTCGCCGGAGAACCGGGCCCGCCTGGCCCGCATCCGCAACCGCGACGTCGGCGCCCCGATCACGGTCACCGTGGACGGCGACCGGGTCTGCCTCGACTACCTTCAGGCGGTGCACGAGCTCGAGTTCGTCAGCCGCTCGGTGAAGCTCGACGGGGCCCGGGTGCTGGAGATCGGGGCCGGCTACGGCCGCTCCTGCCACGCCGTGTTGTCCAACCACGACGTCGCCGAGTACGTCATCGTGGACCTGGAGAACTGCCTGACCCTCTCGCGCGACTACCTGCGCGCGGTGCTCACGCCCGAGCGGTTCGGCCGGGTGCGCTTCCTCGGCATCGACGAGGTGGACGGCCTCCTCGGCGGCCCCGCCTTCGACCTGTGCCTGAACATCGACTCCTTCGCCGAGATGAACGAGGAGACGGCGCGCAACTATCTCACGGTCATCGACACGGTCGCCACAGCCTTCTACACCAAGAACCCCGTCGGGAAGTACCTCGACTACAGCCTCGACCGGCAGTACGACGGCGAGGAGGCGGTCCGGCTGGCGCTCGGGTCGGGGCTGCTGCGCGACATCGTCGACGTCCACGACGCCTCGGCCGTGCGCGAGCACGCGGCCCGTTTCGTCGCCGTCTACCGGCCCGGGCCGGAGTGGACCCTGGTGGAGGACGGCTGGGCCCGCCCGTGGACGTTCTACTGGCAGGCGCTCTACGCGAGAACCGCGTCCTGACGAACGGCGGAAGGGGCGGGCCCGGTCGCGGGCCCGCCCCTTCTCGTCTAGGAGCTCCGGTGCTTCTCGGTGAGCGCCTCCAGTTCCGGCACCAGGTCGTTGGGCGTGGGCAGCCGGTGCATCTCCGCGCGCAGCCGCTCGGCCCCCGCCCGCAGCCCGGGGTCGGTCAGCAGGCGTTGCACGGCCTCCCGGATCGCCGGCCCGGTGGCCTCGGCGGGACGCATCTGCAGCGCGCCCCCCTGCGCGGCGAGCTTGCGCGCCATGATCGGCTCGTTGAAGTGGTGGCCGACGGCCAGTTGCGGCACGCCGTGCAGGGCGGTCGTCAGCACGGTGCCGTCGCCGCCGTGGTCGATGACGGCCGCGCAGGTGGGCACGAGCGCGTCCAGCGGCACGAACGGCACCAGCCGGGCGTTGGCCGGCACCCGGCGCAGCCGGGCCCGCTGCGCGTCGGGGATGGTGGCGACCACCTCGACGTCGAGGTCGGCCAGGTGGTCGAGCGCCTCCTGCACGCCGATCGCGAAGCCGCCCGAGAAGCCGTCGGCGGCGAAGCCGAGGGTCAGCGCGACCCTCGGGCGCGCCGGTGGGGTGCGCAACCAGCGGGGCACGGTGGCGACGCCGACGTGCGGGACGTACCGCATCCGCAGGTAGTGCAGCCCGTCGGCCTGGTCGCTGAGCGAGGCGGGCAGCTGGTGGATGGTGAAGTGCCCGGTGGCCAGGTCCTCGCCGTAGGGGAAGCCGTACTTGCGGGCGTAGCCGCCGAGCCAGTCGGCCAGCGGGTCGGCCCGCTCCTGCGGCGGCTGCTGCGCCTTGAGCCGCAGGAAGTGCTCGCGGGCGAGGCCGAAGACGTCCAGGCACCACAACTGGCGGGCGTGCGCGGCGCCGACGGCCCGGGCCGCGATGGCGCCCGCGTAGCTGAACGGCTCCCAGATCACCAGGTCGGGACGCCAGCGCCGGGCGAACTCGACCAGGCCGGCGATCATCGGCAGGTTCTCGGCCCGGTAGCCGTCGACGGCGTCGGCGTAGCCGCCGAGCATGCGCTCCCAGGTGGCGTGCGCGGGGTCGTCCACGACGTCGAACGGCGGCGACAGCCCGGCCCGCGCCTGCTCCAGCTGCTCGTCGGTCACGCCGTAGCCCCGGAGGAGCCGGACCATGTCGAGGTCGCGGCCCACCGGCACCGCGGTCAGCCCGGCCCGGGTGATCGCGTCGGCGAAGCCGGGCTGGCTGGCCACCCTGACCTCGTGGCCCGCCGTGCGCAGCGCCCACGCCAGCGGCACCAGCGGCAGGAACGTGCTGGTGCCGGGCGTGATGGCGAACAGGACCCGCATCAGCGGCTCCGGTACTTGGCGGTGAGCTCCTCCAGCTGCGGGACCAGCTGGTTGGGCGTCGGCATGGCGTGGATCTCGTCGCGCAGGTCGCGGGCGCGCTGGGCGAAGGAAGGCTCGTCGAGCAGCCGCCGCACCTGGGTGCGGATCTCCTCCTCGGACGCCAGGTCGCCGCGGATCGTCAGCCCGGCGCCCTGGGCGCTGTGCAGGCGGGACAACTCGGGCTCGTCGATGTCCCACGGCAGGGTGAGCTGCGGGATCCCGTATCCGGCGGTGGTGATCAGCGTGCCGGCGCCCGCGTGGTTGATGACGACGCTGCAGGTGGGGGCCAGCGCGTGCAGCGGGACGAAGGGCACGATGCGCGCGTTGTCCGGCACCCGCAGCTCCTTCTGGGCGGCCTCGGCGATGGTGGCCACCACCTCGACGTCGAGGTCGGCCAGCGCGTCGAGCGCGGTCTGCACGTCGACCGTGTACGTCGCGAAGCGTTCCCCGGCCGTCCAGCCCAGGGTGAGGGCGACGCGCGGCCGCCGCGGCTCCTGCCACAACCAGTCGGGCACGACGGCCACGCCGTTGTAGGGGACGTAGCGGAGCGGCACGTTGTGCAGGTCGGCCTCCCGGCGAAGCGAGGGAGGCAGCTGGTCGATGGTGAAGTGGCCGGAGGCCATGTCCTCGGTGTACTCGCCGCCGTACTTGCGGGCGTAGCCGCCGAGCCAGTCGGCCAGCGGGTCGGCCCGGTCCTCCGGCGGCCGCTGCGCCTTGAGCCGCAGGAAGTGGTCGCGGGTGACGCCGAACATGTCGATGGAGATCAGCTGCCGTGCCGAGGCCGCCCCGCACGCCTTGGCGGCGATGCCGCCCGCGTACGTCGACGGCTCCCAGATCACCAGATCGGGCTCCCAGTGCAGGGCGAAGTCGACCAGGTCGGCGATGATCGGGAAGTTCTCCCGCCGGTGCTCCTCCGCGACCGCCTCCACGTAGCCCGGCAGCATGCGCTCCCAGGTCGCCTTGGCGGGGTCGTCGACGACGTCGAACGGCCGGTGCAGGCCGTGCCCGATGTCCTCGTGGACGTCCATCGCCACCTCGACGAGGCGGTACATGTCCATGTCGCGGCCGACGGGCACGGCGGTGAGCCCGGCCTGGTTGATCTCCTTGGCGAAGCCGGGCTGGCTGGCGACCCGGACGTCGTGCCCGGCGGTGCGGAGCGCCCAGGCCATCGGCACCATGGGCAGCAGCGTGGTGGTCTCGGGGTTGATCACGAACAGTACGCGCATGGCTAGCGGTTCCTCTCGGTCAGTTCCTCGAGCCGGGCGACCAGCCGGCCGGGGCTCGGCAGGGCGGCCATCTCGGCCCGCAGGTCGTCGGCCCGCTTGGCGAAGGCGGGTTCCTCCAGCAGCCGCAGCACGGCGGCGCGGACGTGCTCGCCGGTCACCCGGTCGGCGTCGACGGCCAGCGCCGCGCCCTGCGCGGCCACCCGCCGGGCGAACAGCGGGCCGTCGAAGTCCCACGGCATCGCGAGTTGCGGCACGCCGTGCCCGGCCGTGGTGAGCATGGTGCCGAAGCCGCCGTGGCTGAGCACCGCGGCGCAGGTCGCGGCCAGCGCCTGGAGCGGCACGTAGGGCACCACGCGGGCGTTGCCCGGCACCGTGGGCAGGCCGTGCCGCTCGGCGTCGGCAATGGTGGCGACGACCTCGACGTCGAGGTCGGCCAGCGCCTCCAGGAGGTCGCGCACGCTGACCGAGTACCCGGCCGCGTGGTCGGTGAGGCTGACGCCCATCGTCAGCGCGACGCGGGGACGCCGGGGCGGTTCGCGCAACCAGCCGGGCACCACGGAGGGCCCGCCGTAGGGGACGTACCGGACCGGGACGTGGCGCAGGCCCGGGGCCCGCACGGCGATCGAGGCGGGCAGCTGGTCGATGGTGAACTGGCCGGTCACCATGTCCTCGGCGAAGGCGCCGCCGTGCATGCGGGCGTAGCCGTCGAGCCACTCGGCCAGCGGGTCGGCGCGGTCGTGCGCCGGCCGGCCCTCCTTCAGGTCCAGGAAGCGGGCGCGGGTCAGGCCGAAGACGTCCAGGCTCCAGAGGAGGCGCGCGTGCGCGGCCCCGCAGGCGCGGGCGGCGATCGGGCCCGCGAAGGCGAGCGGCTCCCAGACGACGAGGTCGGGCCGCCAGTGGCGGGCGAACTCGGTCAGCCCGGCGATCATGGGCAGGCAGCCGGGCCGGTGCCAGTGGCGCAGCACCTCGGCGTACCCCTCGGTCAGGTGCTCCCAGGCGCCCCGCTCGGGGAACTGGGCCACGTCATAGGGGGCGGGCAGGCCGTAGGCGGGCCGCCACGTCCAGCCGGGCAGGCGGGGGTCGCGGGCGAGCAGCCGCCACAGGTCGGCGTCGCGGCCGACCGGCACGGCGGTGAGCCCGGCCTGGGTGATCACGCCGGCGAAGGCGGGCTGCGAGGCGACCCGCACCTCGTGGCCGGCCGCGCGCAGCGCCCAGGCCAGCGGCACCATGGCCAGCAGGTGGGCCTTCTCGGGGTTGGCGACGAACAGCACGCGCATGCCGGTCACCGCCCGGCCAGCTCGGCCAGGTCCCCGGCCAGTTCGTTGGGGGAGGGCATGTCGAGCATCTCCTGCCGCAGGCGGCCCGCCGCGACGCCGAAGGCGGGCTCGCGCAGCAGCCGCGACAACCGGTCGCGGATGGTCGGGCCGCTGACCTGGGCGGCCAGCAGCGCCAGCCCGGCGCCCTGCGCGGCGATCCGCCGGGCGAGCGCCGGGCCGTCGCCGTCGAACGGCATCGCCAGCTGGGGCACGCCCTGCAGCGCCGTGGTCGCCAGCGTGCCGAACCCGGCGTGGTGGATGACGGCCGAGCAGGTCGCCACCAGCGCCTGCATCGGCACGAACCGCACCAGCCGCACGTTGCCCGGCAGCTTCCCGCCGAGGCGCTCCCGGTCGGCGTCGCCCACCGTGGCCACCAGCTCGACGTCGAGTTCGGACAGGGCGCCGAGCACGTCGAGGAGGCTCACCGCGCTGCCCGCGCCGTGCTCGGCGAAGCTGATGCCCGTGGTGAAGGCGACCCTCGGCCGCTCCGGCGCGGCCCGCAACCAGCCGGGGACGACGGCCGGGCCCCCGTAGGGCACGTAGCGCAGCGGCACGTAGCGCAGGCCCTCGGCCTCCAGGCGCATCGAGGGCGGCATCAGCGTGATCGTGAAGTCGCCGGTCGCGAGGTCCTCGCCGTACGGGAACCCGTAGGCGCGGGCGTAGCCGTCGAGCCATTCGGCCAGGGGGTCGTCGCCGGACCCGTCGGGTTTGAGGCGGAGGTAGTGCTCCCGGGTCACGCCGAAGCCGTCGACGCTGAACAGCAGGCGGGCGTGGGCCGCGCCGCAGGCCCGGGCCGCGACGGCGCCCGCGTAGGTGGTCGGCTCCCAGATCACCAGGTCGGGTCTCCAGTGCCGGGCGAAGTCGACCAGGGCGGGCACCATGGGGACGTTGCTCATCTTGTGCCAGCGCGGCACCTGGGCGGCGTACCCGTCGCGCAGGTAGGACCAGGTGACGTCCTGGGGCCGCCATTCGGCGGCGTCGTAGGGCACCGGCAGGCCGTTCATGCCGGCCGCGATCCAGTTCAGGTCGCGGTTCATCAGCTGCCAGAGGTCCCGGTCGCCGCCGATGGGCACGGCGGTGAGCCCGGCTTGGGTGACCACCGGGCAGAACGCGGGCTGCACGGCGAACACCACCTCGTGGCCCGCCGCGCGCAGCGCCCACGCCAGCGGCGCCATGGCCAGGAAGTGCGCCTTCTCCGGATAGGTGGTGAACAACACGCGCATGGCGGCCCTCACCTCCGGCCGTGCCGGGCGGCCAGCTCCTCCAGGCGGGGCACGACCTGGTTGGGAGCCGGCACCGACAGCGCCTCGGCCCGCAGCCGCGCCGCGCCCTCGGCGAAGGACGGCTCGGTCAGCAGCCGCCGCACCGCGTCGCGGACGGCCGGGCCGGTGGCCGTGGTGGAGTGCATGGTGAGCCCTGCTCCGGCGGCGGCCAGCAGGGTGGAGAGGGCGGGCTGGTCGACGTCCCACGGCAGGGAGAGTTGCGGGACGCCGAACTGCGCGGTGGTGACCATGGTGCCGACGCCGCCGTGGTGGATCACGGCCGAGCAGGTCGGCACCAGGTCGGGCAGCGGCACGTACGGCACCAGGCGCGCGTTGGCCGGAATGCGCTCCAGCTTCTCCTTCTCCGCGTCGGGGACGGTGGCGACCAGCTCGATGTCCAGGTCGGCCAGCTCGTCGAGGAGTCCCTGCATGTCGACCGGGTAGCCCACGTCGTGCTCGGTGATGGTCAGGCCCATCGTGAGGGCGACCCGGGGGCGCTCGGGCGGGGTGCGCAACCAGGCGGGCACCGACGCGGGGCCGCCGTACTGGGTGTAGCGGACGGGCACATAGGTGAGGTCGCGGGCCTGGACGCGCAGCGGGGGCGGCAGCACGTCGAGGGTGAAGTCGCCGGTGGCGAGGTCCTCTCCCGGGGTGAAGCCGTACTTGCGGGCGTAGGAGCCGAGCCAGTCGGCGAGGGGGTCGGCCCGGCCGTCCTTCAGGCGCAGGAAGTGCTCCCGGGCGATGCCGTAGACGTCCGCGCCGATGAGCAGCCGGGCGTGCGCGGCCCCGCAGGCGCGGGCCGCGACGGCGCCGGCGAAGGTCGTCGGCTCCCAGATGACCAGGTCGGGCCGCCAGTGCCGGGCGAAGTCGACCAGCCCGGCGACCATGGGCACGTTGCTCACCTTGTGCCAGCCGGAGATCTGCCGCTCGTAGCCGTCGCGCAGGTCCTCCCAGGTGAGGTCGGCGGGGTCGCGCTCGAAGGCGTCGTAGGGCGACGGGTAGCCGGGCTCCCGGTTCCCCGCGAACGCCCGGTCCTGCCGGGGCAGGTTCCGCACCCGGCCGATGACCTGCCACAGGTCGCGGTCGCCGCCCACCGGCACGGCCGTCAGCCCGGCCTGGGTGACCACGTCGGCGAACTTCGGCTGCACCGCCACCCGCACCTCGTGGCCCGCCGTGCGCAGCGCCCACGCGAGCGGCACCATCAGCAGGAAATGGGTCCTCTCTGGATATGTCGTAATCAGGACGCGCATCCGGGTCTCTTTCCTGGTCAGCGGTGCTTGGCGGTGAGTTCTTCGAGGTGCGGGACGAGCTCGGCGGCGCTGGGCAGCGCGTGCATCTCGTCGCGGAGGTCGTGGGCGCGCCGGGCGAACGACGGCTCGGTGAGCAGCCGGTCGACGGCTTCGGCGACGGCTGGGCCGGTGGCCCGGGTGGTGTGGATCTCCAGCCCCGCGCCGTGCGCGGCCAGCTTCCTGGCCAGGGTGGGCTGGTCGAAGTGGTAGTGCAGCGACAGCTGCGGCACGGGGTGCAGCGCCGTGGTGGCCAGGGTCGCGGCCCCGGCGTGGTGGATGACGGCGGCGCAGGTGGGGGCCAGGGCGTGCCACGGGACGTAGGACACGATCCGGGCGTTGGGCGGGATCCGCCGGAGCTTCGGCTGCTCGCTGGCCGCGATGGTGGCGACCACCTCGACGTCGAGCTCGCCCAGGTGGTCGAGGACGTCCTGGACGTCGACGTTGTAGCCGGTGTAGGTCTCCGTCGCGCTGAGCCCCATGGTGAACCCGACACGCGGGCGGGCGGGCGGCTCGCGCAACCAGCCCGGGACCACCGCGGGGCCGCCGTAGGGGACGTACCGCATGCGGGCGTAGGAGAGGCCCTCGGCCTCGACCTGGAGGCTGCGGGGCAGCTGGTCGACGGTGAACTGGCCGGTGAGCAGGTCCTCGCCGAAGTCGAAGCCGTACTTGCGGGCGTAGCCGGCCAGCCAGTCGGCCATCGGGTCGGACCGCAGCTCCGGGGGCCGCCGCTCGTTGAGCCGCCGGTAGAGGGCGCGCACCCCGCCGTAGACGTCGACGCTGAACAGCAGGCGGGCGTGCGCGGCCCCGGCGGCCCGCGCGGCGACCGGACCGGCGAAGGTGAGCGGTTCCCAGACGACCAGGTCGGGCTTCCAGTGCCGGGCGAAGTCCACCAGGTCGGCGATGATCGGGAAGTTGCCGTAGCGGTGCCACAGGTTCGCCGCCCGGGCCATGCCCGGCTTCAGGTACTCCCAGGTGGCCTTCTCCGGATCGTCGAAGGCGTCGTACGGCGGCGGGATGCCCACCCGCTCCGCCTCCAGCTCCTCGGCCGAGCGCACCATCCGCAACTCCCGGTCGCGCCCGACGGGCACGGCGGTCAGCCCGGCCGAGGTGATCACGCCGGCGAAGCCCGGCTGGCTGGCGAACACCACCTCGTGCCCCGCCGCGCGGAACGCCCAGGCCAGCGGCACCATGTACTGGAAGATCGTCTTGGCCGGCACGGCGGCGAACATCACCCGCATGGTCGTCCTCCCTGCGTCAGCGGTGCTTGGCGGTCAGCTCTTCGAGGCGGGGCACCAGCTCGGCCGGGCTCGGCATCGCGAGCATCTCCCGGCGCAGGTCCTCGGCCCGGTCGGCGAAGCCCGGCTCGTCGATCAGGCGCAACATGGCGTCGCGGACCTCCTCGCCGGTGACCCGGTCGGGGCGCAGCGTGAGCGTGCCGCCCTGCGCCGCCGCCCGCCTGGCCAGCTCCGGCTCGTCGAAGTCCCACGGCAGCGTCACCTGCGGGACGCCGTACAGGGCGGTGGTGAGGAACGTTCCGGGGCCCGCGTGGTTGATGACGACCGCGCAGGTCGGCGCGAGCGCGTGCAGCGGGACGAAGGTCTCCAGCCGGGTGCGTTCCGGGCGGGCGCCGACCGTGCCCTGCACGTTCGCCGGCAGGGTGGCCACCAGTTCGAGGTCGAGGTCGGCCAGCGCGGCGATGATGTCGGGCACGTTGGCGGCGAACCCGGCGTAGCGCTCGGTCGCGGTGGTGCCCAGCGTCAGCGCCACCCGGGGCAACTCCGGCGGCGCGTGCAGCCAGCCGGGCACGACGGCCGGGCCGCCGTAGGGCACGGTCCGCATCGGGACCCGGTCGAGCGCGGTCGGCACGGCCAGCGAGCCGGGCACCTGGTCGATGGTGAACTGGCCGGTGACCAGGTCCTCGCCGAAGTCGAAGCCGTACTTGCGGGCGTAGCCGCCCAGCCACTCGCCCAGCGGGTCGTCGGGCCGCCCGGCCGCGAGGCGCAGGTAGTGCTCGCGGGCGGCGCCGAAGACGTCCACGCTCCAGAGCAGCCGCGCGTGCGCCGCGCCGCAGGCCCGCGCCGCGATCGGCCCCGCGTACGTGGTGGGCTCCCAGATCACCAGGTCGGGCTCCCAGTGCCGGGCGTAGTCGACCAGGTCGGCGATCATCGGGAAGTTGTCCAGCTTGTGCCAGCGGCTCAGCATCTCGGCGTAGCCGTCCCGCATGCGCGCCCAGTCGGGCTCGGCGTCGCCGGCGACCGTGTCGTAGGGCGCGGGCAGCCCGTTGCGCTCCGCCTCGACCTGCTCGGGGTGCAGTTCGCCGACCCGCCACGTCGTGTGGTTCCGGCCGACCGGCACGGCCGTCAGCCCGGCCTGGGTGATCACGCCGGTGAACGAGGGCTGGCTGGCGACGCGGACGTCGTGGCCCGCCGTGCGCAGCGCCCAGGCGAGCGGCACCATCGCGGTGAAGATGGTCGTGCTCTGGTACGTGACCAGCAGGACGCGCATCGTGTCGTCTCCCTAGCGGTGCTTGGCGGTGAGTTGTTCGAGGTGCGGGACGAGGTCGTTGGGGGAGGGCGCGGCGTGCGCCTCGTCGCGCAGGTCGTGGGCGCGGCGGGCGAAGGCGGGCTCGGTGAGCAGCCGGTGCACGGCGTGGGCGACGGCGGGCCCGGTGGCCTCGCTGGTGTGCAGTTCGAGCCCCGCCCCGTGGGCGGCCAGCCTGCGGGCGAGGGTCGGCTGGTCGAAGTGGTAGTGCAGCGAGAGCTGCGGGATCGGGCGGAGAGCGGCGGTCGCCAGGGTGGCGGCCCCGGCGTGGTGGACGACGGCCGCGCAGGTCGCCACGAGGGCCTGCCACGGCACGAAGGGCACCACCCGGGCGTTGGGCGGGATCCGGCGCAGCTTGGGCCGCTCGCTGGCCGCGACGGTGGCGACCACCTCGACGTCGAGCTCGCCCAGGTGGTCGAGGATGTCCTGGACGTCGACGTTGTAACCGCTGTAGATCTCCGTCGCGTGCAGGCCCAGGGTGAACCCGACGCGGGGGCGTTCCGGCGGGGCGCGCAACCAGTCGGGCACGACCGAGGGCCCGCCGTAGGGGACGTGCCGCATGCGCACGTAGTCGAGGCCGGCGGCCTCGACCTGGAGGCTGCGGGGCAGCTGGTCGACGGTGAAGTGGCCGGTGACCAGGTCCTCGCCGAAGTCGAAGCCGTACTTGCGGGCGTAGCCGGTCAGCCACTCGGCCATCGGGTCGGCCCGCTCCTCGTCCGGCCTCAGCGCGTCGAGCCGCCGGAACAGGGCGCGCACGCCGCCGTACACGTCGACGCCGAACAACACCCGCGCGTGCGCGGCGCCGCACGCCCGGGCGGCGATGCCCCCGGCGAACGTGAGCGGCTCCCAGAGCACCAGGTCGGGCTTCCAGTGCCGGGCGAACCCGACCAGCTCCGCGATGATCGGGAAGTTGGCCACCCGGTGCCAGCCCCGGACCGCCTCGGCCAGCCCCGGCCGCAGGTACTCCCACGTCGCCTTCTCCGAGTCGTCGAAGGCGTCGTACGGCTTCATGATGCCGACCCGCATCGCCTCCCGCAGGTCGGGCCGGTTCGCGGTGATGCGCCACGGGTCGCGGTCCTCGCCCACCGGCACGGCCGTCAGCCCCGCCTGCGTGATCACCGTGGCGAACGCCGGCTGGCTGGCCACCCTGACCTCGTGGCCCGCCGTGCGCAGCGCCCAGGCGAGCGGGACCAGGTACTGGAAGATCGACTTCTCCGGGTTGACGACGAACAGGACCCGCATCACGCCGACTCGCGGGCGATCGCGTCGGCCGCCGATTCGAGGCCCTCCATCAGCGGCACCCGCGCCGACCAGCCGGACACCTTCTGGAAGGCGGCCGGGTCGAGCACGAAGTCGAGCTGGTCGGTGGGCATCGAGTGCTCGGGCGGCGGCACCGACGCCACCGGGACCGGCGGCCGGCCGGTGCGCCGCGCCACCACCTTGGAGATCATCGTGAACAGCTCCGCCACGCTGGTGGCCTGACCCGTGCCGACGAGCCAGCGCCCGCCCGCCACCGCGTCGGCCCGGTTCAGCGCGGCCACGAAGGCGCGCGCCGTGTCGTCGACGCAGAGCAGGTCGCGCTTGACGGTGCCGTCGTGCCACATCGTCAGCGGCTCGCCGGCGAAGGCGCGGCGCATCATCGTCGCCACCACCCCCCGGTCGAGCGAGGTCGGGTCGACGCCCTGGCTGTAGAGGGTGGCCAGGCGCAGCGTGCTGCCGCGTACCAGGCCCTCGGCGGTGGCCGCCTCGATGATCCGCTCGGCCGCGAGTTTCTGCTGGTCGTACGCGGTCAGCGGTTCGTCCTGCTCGCTGCCGTCCACCAGAGCCGACGACGAGCGGCCGACCTGCGAGGCCGACCCGGCGAACAGCAGCACCGGCGGGCGGGCCGGGCGGCTCGCCCGCACCGCGTCGAGCAGCCGGTGCACCAGGCCGAGGTTGACCTGCTCGGCGACGGGGTCGACGGCGGCCACCCGCCAGGTGCTCGCCCGGCCCATGTGGGCGACCAGGTGGATCACCGCGTCGGCGCCCTCGACGGCGGAGGCGAGCGCGCCCTCCGCCGTCAGGTCCAGGGCGCGCACCTCCACCTCGGCGCGCGGGCCCGGCGGGACGGAGGTGGGGCGGCGACCGACGAGCCGCAACCGGACCGGCCGGTCGGCCAGCTCACGGGTGATGGCCGTGCCGAGCAGCCCGGAGGCGCCGAGAACGGTGATCAGTGGTGGGGCGGTTGTGGTCGCCACGTCATCTCCTTCACGTCCGATGCGGGTCAAGGTCAGGACACGTCGAACGGCCGGTCCGGCGCGGTCCGCCAGTCGAGCGACGGCGGGAGGACGCCGTTGGAGCTCTTGCCCATGAACTCCTCCCAGTCGGTCCTACGGTCGATGTACGCCTCCCAGTCGGAGCGCTCGACCTGGAAGTTGTGCAGGTCCCAGTAGCGGCCGCGGAAGTAGAGGTGCTGCGGCAGCGCCCCGGTCCGCTCGTCGCGGTCGGAGATGCCGAACGAGCTGAAGCTGGCCTGCGTGGTCTGGCCGATCACCCGCTCGACGTCGAGGGTGGCGAAGGCGTAGTTGACCACCAGCAGGATCGCCTCCGAGCCGACGCCCAGCCGGGCCGTGTCGGGGTTCATGTAGACCGCGCACCGCACGTGCCCGGCCGGGTCGAGGTTGTGCAGCCCGCCGAAGCCCACCTGCTCGCCGGTGCCGAGCCGGGTCACCCGGAAGGCCGCGTACGCGCGCATGGCGCCGCCCTGGCCGGGCCGGACGGCCGGGCGCACCGTCTCGACGCCGGTGCGGACGAACAGCTGGGCGAAGTCGCGCTGGTCGGAGCCGCCCGCCGGATGGAGGGCCAGCCGGCGCGAGACCGTGTGCGGGAAGATCGTCGTCTTCGGGGTGGCGGGGGCGGGGGAGAGGGCGAAGCGGGTGACCCGCGGCTTGGCCGCCGGGGCCGGGGTGTCGGTCACGGTCGTTGTCCCGTCGTCGTCTCGATGCGGATCTGGTCCCAGCTCATCTCGCCCACCGGAGGCGGCAGCGCGCCGATGTCGCGCAGGTCGTCGGGGGTGAGCACCAGGTCGACGGCGGTCGCGTTCTCCCGCAGCCAGCGGCGGTTGCGGGTGCCGGGGATGGGCGCCACGTTGTCGCCCTGGGCCAGCACCCAGGCGATGGCGACCTGCGCCGGGGTCGCGCCGTGCCGTTCGCTGATCTCGCGCAGCCCCTGGACGATCCACCGGTTCGCGGTCATCGCGTCGGGGCTGAACCGGGGGTCCCGGTTGCGCGAGTCGCCCTCGCCCAGAGCGGCGTGGTCGACGTGGCCCGACAGGAAACCGCGGCCAAGCGGGGCGAAGGCGAGGAAGCCCACGCCGTGCCGTCGCGTCCAGGGCAGCACGTCGCCGAGGCAGGCCGTGGCCCACACCGACAGTTCGTACTGCACGGCGGCGACCGGGAACAACGTGTGCACCAGGTCGAGCTCCTCGACGGTGGCGTGGGAGATGCCCAGCGCCCTGACCTTGCCCTCGGTCACCAGCTCGCCGAGCGCGCCCCACGTCTCCGCCAGGGGGACGGCCGGGTCGACCCGGTGCAGCTGGTAGAGGTCGATGGCCTCCACACCGAGCCGGCGCAGCGATCCCTCGCACGCGGCCCGCAGGTGGTCGGGCCGGCCGTTGCGGCGGAACCTGCCGTCGGGCCCCGCGATCAGCCCGCACTTGGTGGCGATCGTCACCTCGCCGCCGTGCGTGGCCAGCGCCCGCTGGAGCAGCCGTTCGTTGGTGTACGGCCCGTAGACGTCGGCGGTGTCGAAGAGGTCGATGCCGAGCTCGACGGCCTCCCGGATGACCGCGACGGACTCCTCGTCGTCGCGGTTGGCCGGCCCGTAACCGTGGGACATCGAACTGCAGCCCAGGCCGATGGCGCTGACGGACAGGTCATCCGTGAGCTGGGTCGTGCGCAATGTGTGCCTCCTGCCCATCAGGTTGGGGATCAGAAACGGCCTCCGCCGCCCCCTCGGCAAGGATCGGAGCCAGGATCACGGGGGTCGCGGCGTGCGCGAAGGCCGCCGCCTCCCCGGCCGCGATGTCGGGCACTTCGTAGACGCGGTTGCCCGCCGCGGTCTGCACCCGCAGCGTCGCGAGACCGAGCCGCCGCTGGAGCAGCGACTGCCGGACCCCCCAGCCGATGACGCCCCGGCTCTGCAGCACGACCGTCGTGCGCCGGATCAGCCCCGACCGCATCACCAGGTAGGGCCCGGCCATGGCGTGCCCGAGCGAGCGGTAGGCCACCACGGCGAGCAGGCAGGCCACCGGGATCAGCCCGGCGGGCACCGCCCAGATCCAGCCGGGCACGGCGCCCGTCGCGCCCAGCCAGGCCAGCAGCGCCGCCGGGACGCCCGGCACGTAACCCGCCCACACCAGCCGCCGTCGCAGCGCCGGCCGGGGGTGCCGCCGCAGCGGGGCGTCCAGCGGCCGGTGCTCGTCGCCGAGCACGAGCGCCGCCACGCGCCGCGCCTCGGCGACGGACGTGCGGGGCAGGATGGCGGCGGCCGCGTCGCTGCCCGGCGTCCAGCTCAGGCCGGTCGACACGACCTCGGTCTCGGCCAGCCGCAACCACCGTGACAGCAGCGGCTCGCTGATGGCGACGCCGCGCAGCCGCCGGTCGTCGCGGTAGACCTCGCGGATGCGGAACATGCCCTGGCGGGTCAGCAGGGCGGTGCCGTCGTCGGTCCGGGTGCGGACGAGCCGGAAGTTGGCCTTCTCCCGCAGGTAGTTGAGCGCCATGCCGAAGGTGCCCAGCACGAAGCAGCCGGCCGTGGCCACCACGATCGTCCAGCCGAGCCCCAGGGACCTCCAGTCGACCGCGCCCGCGATGACCTCCCGCAGGTCGACCCCGAACGTCTGCATGGTCAGGTAGGCGCTCAGCAGCAGCAGCCCCGAGACCAGGAAGGCCCAGACGCTGACGATGTTGTAGACGAACCACGACCAGCGCAGCCGGGCGAGCACCGTCTCCTCCGCCTTGACCTCGGCGGTCTCCACGGCGGGGGTGACGCCCAGCAGGTCGGCGCGCAGCCGTTCGGCCGTCCGCGACTCCAGCGCGTCGAGCTTGAACGACGTGCGGGCCTCGCCCGAGGAGATGTGCACCACCCGCAGCCCCGCGAGGCGGTGCCGCAGCTTGGCGCTGGTGTCCACGGTGCGGATGCGGTCGCGCGGCACCGACCGGTACCGGCGGATCAGCCAGCCCTTGCGGATCTCCATCCGGTCGGCGCCGACCCGGTAGCGGGTGTGCATCCAGCGCTTGAGGTCGAGCACGCTGGAGACGACCCCGAGGCCGGTCACGATGAAGACCGGCCACGCCTGGAGGCCCTGGTCGAAGACGACCGCGGCCACCACGCTGGGGATGAAGGTGACCACCATCTTGCCGAGGTCGACCCAGGCCACCCGGCTGTTGAGCCGCTGCCATCCGGCGTCGTCGAGGGCGACCGCGCTCACGTGGCGTCCCCGGGCACCGTCTGGGTCAGGTCGGTAAGCCGGTCCGAGCAGCGCTCGGCGACGTCCGCGTCGAGTCCGATGATGCTGATCCCGCCCTCGCTCGCCGCCGCCGTCGAGATCTTCAGCGTGGCCAGGCGCAGCCGGCTCTGCAGCGGCCCCTTCTTGACGTCGATCGACTGGATGCGCGAGATGGGCACGATCCGCCACTCGCGGACGATCCAGCCGCTCAGGGCGTAGACGGCCTCGTCGGTGATCTCCCAGCGGTGCACCCGATAACGCCAGTACGGCACCCGCGTCAAATACAGCAGATAAATCGGCGGCAGAATCCACAGGAACGGCTGGATCCACGGCCGGGTCGCCGGCAGGAATACGTAGAGGGCCACCAGCACGCCGATGACCGATATTCCCCAGATCAGCGCGTACAGCGTCCACAAGAGAATCGCACGCCGTTCGACCCGATGGCTCGGCGGTTTCAATGCGGGCAATGTGTCGGACATGTCGTCACCCTGGGTCCCGGAACTCCGCGAGACAATTGGAAATGATTTCCCGGCCAATGCCGGCGCCCGCTGCGCTGTCTCGCCAGCGGGACAGCGCAGCAGGTCCGGCGCTAGACGCGGGTCGGCTCGCCGTCGCCCGCCGCGGCCTGCGCGGCCTCCTCGTCGGCGGTCGTCTGGACGATGAACTCCGCCAGGTCGCGGAAGCTCTCGCCCTGGAAGCCCTCGAGCTTCTCCAGGAGCTTGAGCTGCGTGGTGTTCTCCAGTTCCAGCAGCACCTGGACCATCGAGAAGGAGTCGAGATCGCGCAGCGAGTCGGGCTGCGGCACGTCCGGCTGCTCGGCGCAGATCATCTCGGCCGTGCCCCGCACCATGCGCTCCACCTCGTCGACCAGGGTCAGGTCGACGGCGGTCGCGTGGTCATTGTCCGGCATGTACTTCGTCCTTTCGTGCGGTCGCGGCGACGTTCAAAGGCGAAACGCCGACGACGCTAGTCAGCTGGCCACAACGGGGACAATAGCCCGCGTCCGGTGAATGTCATCGCCATTCCTGCGGCCCCGCCCCGTGTGGTACACCTGCCATTCGTGCATCCCTAATTCATTTCGAGTGAAACGAGGGTGACCCAGAAATGCTGTTTCCGCACACCGAGTCCGGGCAGATCGAGTTGCGCCCGGCGGGGGCCAAGGACGCCGCCCGGGTCTACGAGATCCTCTTCCGCCTGGGGCACGGCGGCCTGCCGCTGCTGGACCGGTACGCCGACTCCTTCGGCCAGGGCCTGTCGGCGTGTTTCCTGGTGCACCGCAAGGACACCGGCGAGGTCGCCGGATTCAGCACGCTGTCGGAGCCGTCGGTGGCCGGCCACGTGACCGCCGAGGTCCACCTGGGCGGGCAGCCCGACGAGATCAGGCGCGACGTCGCGACGCTCACGGTCAACTTCGCGTTCGCGATGTGGCGCATCAAGAAGGTCTACTTCCACACCGTCGACCCGTCGCCGGCCGCCCTCGGCTTCGCCGGGCCGGACGCGGCCGTGGTCGAGGCCGAGGCGGTCCTGCCCAGGCACACGTACTTCCACGGCCGCACCTGGGACGTCCACGTGTTCGCGGTCTACCGCGAACGCTGGGACGAGCACGGCGTGGACCTTGTCAAGAACATCGTCTGAGAGGTGGCGCTTCGATGACCCTCCACGTCTGGGGTTACCTGCCCGAGTACGAGAAAGAGCGCGACGACATCATCGACGCCGTCGACACCGTGTTCCGTTCGGGCCGTCTCGTGCTCGGGCCGTCGGTGGAGGGCTTCGAGCGGGAGTTCGCCGCCTACAACGGGGTGGCCCACTGCGTCGGCGTCGACAACGGGACCAACGCCATCGTGCTCGGCCTGCGCGCCCTGGGGATCGGGGCCGGTGACGAGGTGATCACGGTCTCCAACACGGCCGCGCCCACGGTGGTCGCGATCGACGCGGTCGGGGCCGTGCCGGTGTTCGTGGACGTCGACCCCGAGACCTACCTGATGGACGTGTCCCAGGTGGCCGGCGCGATCACCCCGCGCACCCGCTGCATCCTGCCCGTCCACCTCTACGGCCAGTGCGTGGACATGGCCCCGCTGGAGGCGCTCGCCGAGGAGCACGGCCTGCCGATCCTGGAGGACTGCGCGCAGGCCCACGGCGCCCGCCACCACGGCCGGATCGCCGGCTCGATGGGCCGCGCCGCCGCCTTCTCCTTCTACCCGACCAAGGTGCTGGGGGCCTACGGCGACGGCGGCGCCACCGTCACCGGCGACGACGACGTGGCGGCCAATCTGCGCCGGCTGCGCTACTACGGCATGGAGGAGCGCTACTACGTCGTCTCCACGCCCGGCTACAACAGCCGCCTCGACGAGGTGCAGGCCGAGATCCTGCGCCGCAAGCTCACCCGGCTGGACGACTACGTCGCCCGCCGCCAGGCCATCGCCGACCGCTACGCCGAGGCGTTCGCCGGCACCGGGCTGATCACCCCGAAGACGGCCCCGGGCAACACCCACGTCTACTACGTGTACGTCGTGCGCCACCCCGAACGCGACCGCGTCATGGAGGCGCTCAGGGGCCACGGCGTCTCGCTGAACATCAGCTACCCGTGGCCGGTGCACACCCAGTCGGGCTTCGCCCACCTCGGCTACCGCGAGGGCTCCCTGCCGGTGACCGAGGCGGCCGCGAAGGAGATCTTCTCGCTGCCGATGTACCCCTCGCTCGGCGACGCCGAGCAGGACCGGGTCATCGCCGCCGTGCACGACGTCCTGGCCGGGCTCTGACCATGACCGCACTCGCCTCATCGGCGGCGGGCACCGACGACGGCGCGCTGATGACCACCGCCGAGTTCCACGGCTGGTGGGCCGAACGGCTCGCCGCCGGCCGCTTCGACGTGCGCAGGATCCCCTTCTCCGCCCTCGACGACTGGTCGTTCCACCCCGACACCGGCAACCTCGGCCACGCGAGCGGCCGCTTCTTCACCATCGAGGGCCTGCGGGTGCGCGACGGCGGGGCCGACACCTGGGCCCAGCCGATCATCAACCAGCCCGAGATCGGCGTGCTCGGCATCGTCGTCAAACGGTTCGACGGCGTGCTGCACTGCCTCATGCAGGCCAAGATGGAGCCGGGCAACGTCAACACCCTGCAGATCTCGCCGACGGTGCAGGCCACCCGGAGCAATTACACGCGGGTGCACCGCGGCGCGCGGCCCCCCTACCTCGACCTGTTCATGGGGGAGCGGCGCGGCAAGGTCCTGGTCGACGTGCTCCAGTCGGAGCAGGGCGCCTGGTTCTGGCGCAAGCGCAACCGCAACATGGTCGTGGAGGTCACCGGGGACCTGCCGGTGCTGGAGGACTTCGCCTGGCTCACCCTGGCCCAGATCCGCGAGCTGACCCGGATCGAGAACCTCGTCAACATGGACGCCAGGACGGTGTTGTCCTGTCTTCCGTTCGAGACCCCCGAACGGCCCGAGCCGCGCGACGCGTTCGGCGAGGCGCTGCTGCGCTCGTACCGGCGGCCGCAGGACACGCTCCACACGGCGGGCGAGGCGCTGAGCTGGTTCACCGAGGCCAAGACCCGCTGCGACTGGACGGCCCGGCTGGTGCCGCTCGACTCGGTGAAGGGCTGGGAACGCGGCGAGTACGAGTTGTCCGAGCGCGACGGCCGCCTCTTCGAGATCATCGCGGTCGAGGTGGCGGCCAGGACCCGGGAGGTGACCCGCTGGACACAGCCGCTGCTGCACCCCTGCGGGCAGGGCCGCGCGGTCTTCCTGGCCCGTCCCGTCGACGGCGTGCTGCACCTGCTCGTCCAGGCCCGGCCCGAATACGGGCTGGTCGACCTGGTGGAGATGGCGCCGACGGTGCACCTGCCGCCCGGCGTGGAGCCCCAGGACGTGGAGGACACGTTCCTGCGCGACATCCTGCTCTCCGAGACCGGCGTGACCCGCTACGACACGGTGCTCTCCGAGGAGGGCGGGCGGTTCTACCGGGCGCTGACGCGCTACCAGATCGTCGAGGTGGGCGACGAGATCCCCATCGATGTTCCGCCGAACTTCCGCTGGATGACGGTCCGGCAACTCCTGGACCTGCTCCACCACGGCCATTATCTGAACATCGAGGCCCGTAGCCTGCTCGCCTGCCTGCACAGCCTGTGCTGACGTCCCGGAGTCCCTGATGCGCCTGCTGTTCACGACCGCGCCCCTGCGCGGCCACCTCCATCCCCTGGTGCCGCTGGCCTGGGCCGCGCGGGCCTGCGGGCACGAGGTCCTGGTGGCGACGGCGGAGGCGTTCTGCGCCGCCGTCGCCGCCGCCGGGCTGCCGGTCGCCTCGCTCGGCCCCGCCGACGGGTTCGTCGAGCTGGCCGGCGCCGACCGGGACACCCCCGATCCGGCCGGCCGCCGGCGGGCGCACGGCCGGGCGTTCGCCCTCATCGCGGCCGACGTCCTGCCGGGCGCCCGCGGGGTCGTCGCCGACTGGCGGCCCGACCTGGTCGTGAGCGAACGGGCCGAGTTCGCCGGGCCGCTCGCGGCGGCCGCCGCGGGGTTGCCCCACGTGGAGTACCGGTGGGGCATCGCGCCCCTGGACGAGTACCCCGAGGCCGCCGCGGCGGAGTTCGGGGTCCGGCCGCCCACGCCCGTCCGGGTGCTGGACCCCTGGCCGGTCCGGTTGCGGGCGGCGCACGCCGCGCACCACCAGAGCATCCGCGACATGCCCTACAGCGGGGAGGCCCGGGTGCCCGGCTGGGTGCTGCGGCCCCGCGTGCGCCCCCGGGTGTGCGTGACGTTCGGCACCGTCGTGCCGCGCCTCGGGGGCGGGCGGGTGGACGACCTGCTCTTGCCCCTGCTCCGGTCGTTGTCCGGGCTCGGCGCCGAGATCGTGCTGGCCGCCGAGGACCAGGTGCTGGCCGCCCGGCCGGAGCTGGCCGACGCCGCCGACCACGCCGGCCGGCTGCCGCTCGCCCAGGTGCTGCCGGTCTGCGACGTGCTGGTCAGCCACGGCGGGCACAACACCGTGCTGACGGCGCTGGCGGCCGGCGTGCCGCAACTCGTCATCCCCCAGTTCGACGACCAGTTCGACAACGCCGACGCGGTGGCCGGAGCCCGGGCCGGGCTGCGGCTCGACCCCGGCGAGGCGACCCCGGAGGCGGTGACCGCGCGGGTCCGGGAGCTCCTCGGCGACCGGCGGTACGCGGCGGCCGCGGCCGGCCTGGCCGCCGAGATCGCCGCGCAGCCGAGCCCGGCCGACGTGGTGACCCTGTTGGAGAAGCCGGCGACCTGATCGCCGCACCGAAGCGAGGAGCCCCGATGTTCCAGGCGCATCTGATGACCGAGTTGCCGATCCCGGGCGCGTTCCGGCTGACCCCGCAGCGGTACGACGACGTGCGCGGCTACTTCATGGAGGGCTTCCGCGGCGACGTCGTCTCCGAGGCCATCGGCTACCCGTTCGTGACCGGGCAGGTGAACTGGTCGTCGAGCCGCCGCGGCACCCTGCGCGGCATCCACGGCACCACGTTGCCGCCCGGCCAGGCCAAGCTCGTCACCTGCGTGCGCGGGGCGGTGCTCGACGTGGTCGTGGACCTGCGGGTGGGCTCGCCGACCTACGGGAAGTACGAGCTGACCCACCAGGAGGCCGACTCCGGCACCGCCGTCTACCTGTCCGACGGGCTCGGCCACGCCTTCCTGGCGCTGACCGACGACGCCTGCATGAACTACGTGTGCTCGGCGGCGTACGTGCCGGGCACCATGATCGAGATCGACCCGCTCGACCCGAGGATCGGCATCCCGTGGCCGCTCACCGGGCCTCCGATCATGTCGGAGAAGGACGCGGGCGCCCCCACGCTGGACGAGGCCGAGGCGAAGGGCATGCTCCCCACGTACGAGGACTGCCTGGCCCACTACGCCGCGCTGAAGACGGAGTTCACCAGATGAGTGCCGGGACCCCCGACGGACTGCGGATGGCGGTCATGGGCTGCGCCGACATCGCGTGGCGGCGGACGCTGCCGGCGATGGCCGGCGATCCCCGCGTCCATGTCGCGGCGATAGCCAGCCGCGACCTCGAACGGGCCGAGCGGTTCGCCGGCCGGTTCGGCGGCGTGGCCGTCGAAGGGTACGCGGCGCTGCTGGAGCGCACCGACCTCGACGCCGTCTACATCCCGCTGCCCGCCCTGCTGCACGCCGAGTGGGTCGAACGCGCGCTGCGCGCGGGACTGCACGTCCTGGTCGAGAAGCCGCTGACGGGCACCTACGCCGAGACCGCCCGGCTGGTGGCGCTGGCCCGCTCGCGCGGGCTGGTGCTGCTGGAGAACTACATGTTCCTGCACCACTCGCAGCACGGCGCGGTCCGCGACATGGTCGCCCGGGGCGCCGTCGGCGAGCTGCGCGGGTTCGCCGGCGCGTTCACCTTCCCGCCCAAGCCGGAGGGCGACATCCGCTACCAGCGCGACGTCGGCGGCGGGGCGTTCCTCGACTTCGGCGGCTACCCGGTGCGCGCGGCGCTCTACTTCCTCGGCGACCTCCAGGTCGTCGGCGCGGTCTTCCGGCACGACCCCGACCTCGACGTCGTCACCTCGGGCAACGTGCTGCTGAGCACCCCCCACGGGGTGGCCGCCCAGCTCACCTTCGGGATGGAGCACTCCTACCACAACGCCTACCGGCTGATCGGCAGCACCGGCCAGATCCTGCTCGACCGGGTGTTCACCCCGCCGGAGACCCACAACCCGGTGGTGCGGATCGAACGCCAGGACAGCCGCGAGGAACTCGTGCTGCCCGCCGACCACCAGTTCGCCAACGTCGTCGCCGCGTTCGCGCGGGCCGTGCTGACCGGCGAGGACGTGACCCCGCAGCAGGAGGGCTCGTTGCGGCAGGCCCGCCTGATCGAGGAGATCAGGGCGGCGGCCGTGCACGCCGACATCCGCTCGGGGGTGTTCCGCGAGGCGACGGCACCGGTCGCCCGGTGAGAACGTGACGAAGGCCCCGGTCCGTCAGCCGGACCGGGGCCTTCGCCGTGGGTCAGCGCAGGGTGAGGCTCCGCATCTCCGGCCACAGGCGGGACCACGGCTGGAGCGGCCGCTCGCACACCCAGATCGGCGTGCCGATCGCGATGCCGATCCGGCCCTCCACGGTCCCGGCCCGCCGGACCGCGCCGAAGTGGCGGCGCAGGCTCTCCTCGGTGCCGCCGACGTACAGGACCGTCGTGACGCCGTCGCTGGGGCGGCCGAAGTTCCAGTACCCGCGGTGCGGGCTGTACGGACGCGGCAGGCCCCGGTCGGGGCCGAGCACCTCCAGCGCCCCCGCCTGCCAGTACAGCTTGGTGACGACGGCCCCGCCACTGGGCAGCGTTCGCCAGACCTTGGCGACCGAGTCGGTGAACTCGGGCCAGCCGAACTGCACCAGGGTGTCGAAGCGGGCGCGCCGGTCGTCCGGCGAGGAGGCCGGGCGCACCTCCGACGGCTCGTCGATGGGCAGCCCCAGCAGCGTGAGCAGCGCCGACAGCACGAACACCGGCCAGGTCGGCACCCAGCGCCACCAGCGGGCCGGCCGCCGCTCCTGCAGCTGCACCGCCCCCGCCGCGAACAGCAGCGGGAAGACGCCCGCCACGTAGGTGAACCGGCCGTTGGCGGCCACCACCGCCACGATCACGACCAGCGCGGCCCACCCGAGGTAGCGGTGCGGGCGCAGCTCGGGCGAGCGCAGCAGCTTCCAGAGGCCGTAACAGCCCAGGA
The DNA here is from genome assembly GCF_001570525.1 of Herbidospora sakaeratensis. GTDB lineage: Bacteria > Actinomycetota > Actinomycetes > Streptosporangiales > Streptosporangiaceae > Herbidospora > Herbidospora sakaeratensis. The sequence goes on along the minus strand of NZ_BBXC01000008.1, from coordinate 58,827 downwards.
TCGTGCCGATGGCCAGGCCCATCGTCATCAGCGTCTGGGGCAGGAAGGCCAGCCGGCCGCCCCACATCAGCTCGGTCTCCTCCGCGAGCACGGCGGTCATCTCGGCCTGCGGCCAGCCGTTGGCGGCCTGCCAGACCAGGCCCGGGACCGCCGTCAGCACGGCGAAGGCGGCCCCGGCCCAGAGCAGCGGGCGGGTGAGCATCCGGCGGGGCCCGGCCACCAGCAGGCCGATCGCGATGCCGATCCAGAGGATCGGGATCAGGTACTTGACCTGCAGCGCCACCGCCGTGGCGACGCCCGCCCAGAAGAGGGGCAGGTCGGCCGACAGACCGGTCCGGCCCTCGTTGTGCAGGCGCACCCAGCGGGCCACCAGCCAGATGCACACCGTCCAGGCCACGAGGTTGAAGGTGCCCGTGTCGATCTGCCCGCCGTGGTTGAGGAAGGCGATGGCGAACGCCGCCGCCGCCATCACCTGGGCCCGCCGCCGCCCGCCGAGCTCGCGCGCGATGAGCGCGCACACCACGACCCCCGCCGCGACCACGAGCGCGTCCGGCGCCCGCAACCAGAACAGCGAGCCGGGGAAGAGCCCGTCCATCAGGGCGGCCAGCAGCGGCACGAACGGCGGCTGGTCGGCGTAGCCCCAGTCGGGGTGGCGGCCGGCCGCGACGAAGTACAGCTCGTCCATGCTGTAGCCGTAACGGTGGACGGTGGCCAGCAGCAGCGCGGCGGTGACCGCGGCGATGCCGCCCACGGGCCACCAGGCCACCGGCGCGGCGCCCCGCTCCGCGGCCTCCGTCTCGGGTTCGCGCTCGGTCACGCTCACCGGCCGCCGCCCGGGTTGATCAGGTCGGGGCGGGTCCAGCCGTCGAGGTCGTAGTCGGCCATGCACTGCTCGGCGAAGCCCTTCAGCTGCTGCGCCTGCCCGCTGGCCTGGTGCGCCAGCAGCGTCTGCACCCGGATGCCCTCGTGGTCTCCGGCGTAGGAGCGCTCGTACAGCTCGTGGCGGCCGGCGAACTCGGTGCCGACGGCGTCCCACAGCAGTTTGAGCAGCTTCACCCGGTCGACCGCCGCCATGTCGCGCGAGCCGCGCAGATAGCGGTCGAGGTAGGGGCGGATCTCGGGATTGCGCCAGTCGTCGGCGTGGGAGTTGAGGTAGATCAGGCCGCTGCCGAGCGTCTTCTGGATGATCTCCTTGATCTTCGGGTAGCCGACGCCCATGAACGTGCGGTAGGCGTTGGCGTAGTTCACGTTCGGCCGCACCGACCCGCCGTGCCACGGCAGCGGCGACTTGGCCATGGCGTCCGACAGGCCCCAGAACAGGTCGCGCCAGTTGAGGATCTCGCCCACCTGCGCCTGCACGCCCCGGAAGGCCGACACCCCGGTCGCCTCGACGCCCTTCAGCACGCAGCCCGCGATGAAGTCGAGCTTCACGGCCAGCCGCGCGCAGCCGTGGAAGGTGAACCGCTCCTGCACGCCCGACCGGGCCGCGAACGCGTTGGCCGCGCCGGCGTCGTACATGAAGACGTCCTCCCACGGGACGTGCACGCGGTCGAAGACCATGATCGCGTCATTCTCGTCCAGGCGGCTGGAGAGCGGGTAGTCGAACGGGCTGCCCTGGGCCGCCGCCGCCCATTCGTAGGAGGAGCGGCAGATCAGCGTGAGCCCGGGGGCGTTCGTCGGCACGGTGAACACCAGGCCGAACTTCTTGTCCCTGATGGGCAGGCCGAAGTGGGCGATGAAGTTGGCGTTGGTGATGGCCGAGCCGGTGGCGACCACCTTCGCGCCCGAGACCACCAGGCCCGCGTCGGTCTCCTCCTCGACGTGCACGCACACGTCGGCGGTGCGGTCGGCGGGCCGGTCGCGGTCGATGGGCGGATGGGCGATCGCGTGGTTGAAGTAGAGCACCCGCTCCTGCGCCTCCTTGTACCAGCGCAGCGCGTTGTCGCGGAACGGGCCGTAGAGGTCGGCGTTGGCCTGGAGGGTGCCGAAGAAGCCCGCCTTGTAGTCGGGGGTGCGGCCCATCCAGCCGTACACGCGGCGCTGCCAGGCCACGATCGCGTCGCGGGCCAGCAGCAGGTCGTCGGCCGAGCGGGCCGTGCGGAAGTACGGATGGGTGAAGCCGCCGTTTCCGGTGTCGGTCGGCACGCGTAACACGCCCTCGGCGTCGGGTTCGTGCAGCGCGTCGTACAGCTGGGCGATCGAGCGGGCGCTATTGCGGAATGCCGGGTGGCTGGTGACGTCCGCGACGCGCTCTCCGCCGATATATACCGTGCGCCCGTCGCGCAGCGATTCCAGGTATTCGTCGCCGGTCATCGGCCGGACGTCATTCAATGGGCCGGCCGTGGCGGGGGAAACGGTCGTCATCTTTGGCATTCTCCTTCTGGTCGCGGAGATCGGCCTGCTGAACTGCATGTCAGCTGCTCGCGCGTCCCGCTGGCGGGACATGCGCATTTTATTGGCGGAGAATATGCCTATCATGCGCAAGCGCTGATCCGAAGGCAATGCAAACACGGTTGCCGGGTCGGCCGGGCCCTGGTTATGGTTGCCGCGAGTTTCGGCCCGATAGCCACAGAATGGGCGGGCGAAGAATGTTCGAGAAAAGCAGTGAGGGGATTCTCTCCACCATTGGGGCGACCCCGCTCGTCCGGCTCGGCCGCCTTTTCGGGAATTCCGGGGCCCGGTTCCACGCCAAGCTGGAGGCGGTGAATCCGGGCGGCAGCATGAAGGACCGGTCGGCCATGGGGATGGTGCTCGGCGCGATCGACCGCGGCGAGCTGATCCCCGGCCGGTCGACGGTCGTCGAGTCGAGTTCCGGCAACCTCGGCATCGGCCTGGCGCAGGTGTGCCTGTGGTTCGGGCTGCGCTTCATCTGCGTGGGCGACCCCAAGATGACGCCCCAGAACCTGGCGATCCTGGCCGCGTACGGCGCCGAGATCGACATCGTCCGCGAACCGGACAACGACATGGGCGACTACCTCGCGGCCCGCGTCAGGCGGGTGCGCGAACTGGTCGAGCGCATCCCGCACGCCTACTGGCCCAACCAGTACGCCAACCCGCTCAACGCCCGCGCGCAGGAGACCATCATGCGCGAGATCGCCGAGCGGTTGCACGGGCGGGTCGACTACCTGTTCGTCGCGACGGGCACCTGCGGCACCATCAACGGCTGCGCCCGCTACATCGCCGACCACGGGCTCGGCACCCACATCGTCGCCGTCGACGCCGAGGGCAGCGCCATCTTCGGCGAGCAGACGTGCCGGCGGCTCATCCCGGGGCACGGCGCGGCGTTCCGCTCGGAGTTGTACTTCGACGGCATCGCCCATTCGGTGGCCCGCATGACCGACCAGGACTGCGTGGTCGGCTGCCGGCGGCTGGTCGGGGCCGAGGCGATCCTGGCGGGCGGCTCCTCCGGGGCCGTCGTGAGCGCCGCCGCCCAGCGGCTGGCCGAGATCCCCGACGGGGCCAACTGCGTCCTGCTGCTGCCCGACCGGGGCGAGCGGTACCTCCAGACGATCTACTCCGACGCCTGGGTGGAGGAGAAGTTCGGCGACATCGCCCATCTGTGGAAGGAGCAGACCGCATGCTGATCCTGCGGCGGCGCGACGTGCTCGACCTGCTCGACGGCGCCGAGGACACGGTGTGCACGATCGTCGAGAACGCGTACGCGGCGCACGCGCGCGGCGCGACCGCGGTGCCCCACTCGGTCTTCCTGCGTTTCCCCGACCGGCCCGGCGACCGCATCATCGGCCTGCCCGCCTACGTCGGCGGCGAGCGCCCGGTCGCGGCGCTCAAGTGGGTGTCCTCGTTCCCGGGCAACACCGCCGCCGGGCGCGAACGGGCCTCGGCGGCGATCCTGCTCAACTCGCTCGCCGACGGCCGCCCGGAGGCGCTGCTCGAAGGGGCGGTGATCTCCGCCCGGCGCACCGCCGCCAGCGCCGCCGTGGCGGCCGGCCTGCTGACCGCCGGGGCCCCCGCCGACGTCCGGCGCGGCGTCACGCTCATCGGCTGCGGCGTGATCGGCTTCGAGATCCTGCGCTTCCTGCGGGCCCGGCTGCCCGAACTGGAGGAGGTCACCCTCTACGACCTGGACGCCGCCCGCGCCGCCGGGTTCGCCGACCGCGTCGCCGGGCTCGGCCTGAAGACGTCGGTCGCCGCGGACGCCGGCACGGCCATGGCCGCCCACCGCCTGATCGCGCTGGCCACCACGGCGGGCGAACCGCACCTGGGCACCGGCGACTGCCGGCCCGGCACGCTGATCCTGCACGTGTCGCTGCGCGACCTCACCCCCGAGGCGGTGCTCGCCGCGCGCAACGTCGTCGACGACACCGACCACGTGTGCCGCGAGGCCACCTCGCTCGACCTGGCCGCCCGCCGCTCCGGGAACCGCGACTTCGTCGACGCGGAGATCGGCGACCTGCTGACCGGCGCGGCCACTCTGCCGTACTCCGCCGAGGCCGTGACGGTGTTCTCGCCGTTCGGGCTCGGCGCGCTCGACGCCGCCCTGGCCGCCCACGTCGTGGACGGGGCCGCCGCGCGGGGACTCGGCACCCACGTTTCCGACTTCGTCGCCTGAGGAGGACAGATGCCCGCGCAGGAGAGGTTCCTGGTCGTGGTCAACCACGAGGAGCAGTACTCGGTCTGGTTCGCCGACCGTGAGCTGCCCGCCGGATGGCGGGCGGAGGGCACGGAGGGCACCCGCGAGGAGTGCCTGGACCACATCGAGCGGGTCTGGACCGACATGCGCCCGCTGAGCCTGCGGCTGCGCATGGCCGAGTCCGGCTGAAGGGAGGCCCATGTCCACGCCCGTCCCCGAGCTGATCGCGGCCCAGGCGGCCAGGACCCCCGGCGCCGTGGCGGTCGAGTGCGGCCCGCGGCGTCTCACGTACGCGGAGCTCATGGCGTCGGCCGGCGCTCTGGCGCACCGGCTGCGCGAGCTGGGCGTGCGCCGCGGCGATCCGGTCGCGGTCGCCGTGCCGAGGGGCGTCGAGCTGGTCGCGGCGCTCGTCGGCGTGCACCTGTCCGGCGCGGCCTATCTCCCGCTCGACCCGGGCCACCCGGCGGAGCGGCTGGCGTACATGGTCGGCGACTCCGGGACCCGGGTGCTGGTCACCACGGGCGCGGCCGGGCCGCCGCCCACCGGCGCGGCGGTCGTGCGCATGGACGACCTCCTCCCGGCGCCCTTCTCGGCGGCGGCGGCGCATCCGGACGACCCGGCCTACCTGATCTACACCTCCGGCTCGACCGGACGGCCCAAGGGCGTGCTGGTCTCGCACCGCGCGCTGGCCAACTTCGTCGGCTCCATGCGCGAGCGCCCCGGCCTGCCCGCCGGGACGGCGTTCCCGGCCGTGACCACCGTGGCGTTCGACATCGCGGCGCTGGAGGTGTTCCTGCCGCTGGTCACCGGCGGCACGGTCGTCGTCGGCACGGCCGAGGACGCGCGCGACCCCGGCCGGCTGGCGGCGCTGCTGGCGCGGATCGGCGCCACCGCCATGCAGGCCACCCCGGCGACCTGGCGGCTGCTCCTGGACGGCGGCTGGACCCCGCCCGCGGGCTTCACCGTCCTGTGCGGCGGCGAGCGGCTGCCCCCCGAACTGGCCCGCCGCCTGCTCGCGGCCGGGGTCGTCCTGTGGGACCTGTACGGCCCGACCGAGACCACGGTCTGGTCGTCGACCGCCCGCCTGGGCGGCGACGGGACCGTCGACTTCGCCCCGGTCGCCAACACCACGCTGCACGTCCTGGACGAGCGCATGCGCCCCGCGCCGACCGGCGAGCTGCACATCGGCGGCGACGGCGTGGCGCTGGGCTACCACGCCCGCACCTCGCTGACCGCCGACCGGTTCGTCCCCGACCCCTTCGCCGCCGCCCCCGGAGCCCGCCTCTACCGCACCGGCGATTTGGCCCGCTCGCATCCCGGCGGCCGGATCGAGATCCTCGGCCGGGCCGACGACCAGATCAAGATCCGCGGCCACCGCATCGAGCCCGGCGAGATCGAGGCGCTGCTCACCGGGCACGAACGGGTGCGCGCCGCCGTCGTGCTGGCCATTCCGGCGGGCGACGGCGACCCCCGCCTGACGGCCTACGTGGAGCCGGCCGGGCCGGTCTCCGACGACGAGCTGCGCCGCCACTGCGCCCGCTTCCTGCCGCCCTACCTGATCCCCGCCGACGTCGTCACGGTCGAGCGGTTCCCCCTCACGCCCAACGGCAAGGTCGACCGCGCCGCGCTGCGCGTGCTGGTCCCGTCGGCGCCGATCGAGGGGCGCGCACCCGCGACCGAGGCCGAACACGCCGTGGCGCGGGCCTTCGCCGACGAGCTCGGCCGTGCGCCGATCCCCGCGACCGCCGACTTCTTCGCCCTGGGCGGCCACTCGTTGTCGGCCGTCCGGGTGACCGGGCGGCTGGCCGCCGAATGGGGGGCCGACCTGCCGGTCGCCGACCTCTTCGAGGCCCGGACCGTGGAGGCGCTGGCCGCCCGGCTGGAGAAGGCGGGCGGCCTGCGGCCGATCCCGCCCGCCGGCCTCGGGCCTCATCCGCTGTCGCACGAACAGCGGCGCATGTGGATCCTGCACCAGCTGGATCCCGCCGGGACCGCGTACACCGAAGCCTTCGCGGTGCGGTTCCCCGGGCCGGTGGACGAGCAGCGCCTCCGGTCGGCGATCGGCCGCCTGGCGGCCCGCCACGCCGTGCTCAGGACCCGGTACGCGCCCGGCCCGGACGGCGAGCCGCACCAGGTGGTCGAGCCCGCCGGGCCGGTGGCCGAAGGCGGGCCCGGCCCCTTCGACCTGGCCGCCGGGCCGCCCGTGCGCGTGCGGGTCGAGCCCACGCCGGACGGCGGGCGGCGGGTGCTGTTCACGCTGCACCACATCGCCACCGACGACCGCACCCACGAGGTGCTGGCGCGGGACCTGCGCGCCCTCTACGACGGCGACGAGCCCGCGCCCCCGGCGGTGGGCTACGGCGACTACGCCGCCTGGCAGCGTGACCGGACCGGGGAGCCGTCGCGCTACTGGCCCGACCGCCTGGCCGGGCTCGAACCCGTCGAGCTGCCCGCCGACCACCCGCGCGCCGACGCCGGGCGGCGGGCCGCCGTGCTGGCGTTCGACGTCCCGGCGGCGCTGGAGACCGGCCTCGCCCGGCTCGGCGGGGCCTGCGGCGCGACGCCGTTCATGACCGCGCTCGCCGGGTTCCTCGCCCTGCTCGCCCGCTGCACCGGCCGCGACGACGTGGCCGCCGGCGTGCCGATCTCGCTCCGGAGCCGCCCCGAGCTGGACGACGTCGCGGGCCTGTTCGTCAACACCGTCGTGATCCGGGCGGCCGTCGGCCGCGACACCTCCTTCGCCGACCTCGTGTCGGCGGTCCGGGACGCGGCAGAGGGGGCGCACGCGCACGCCGAGACGCCCTTCGACCTGGTCGTCGAGGCGCTGACGGCGCATCGCGAACCGCTGTTCTCGGTGATGTTCGTCTGGCACGAGGAGTCGGCGCACGGCGTCGAGGGCGTCGCCCCGGCCGAGGCCAAGTTCGACCTGGTCTGCCACGTGACCCGCCGGGCGGGCGGCGGGTGGTCCGGCCGCCTGGAGTACGCCGCCGACGTGTTCGAGGAGACGTCCATGACCGCCCTCGCCGGCCTCTACGTCCGGCTGGCCGAGGCGGCCGTCGCCGCGCCGGGCACCCCCGTCCGCCGGTTGCCGCTGTCGGTCGGCCACCTGCCGGAACGGCCGATGGCGGCGGCCGGAGGCAGCGTGCTGGACCTGATCGCCGCGCCCGCCGCCGACCGGATCGCGGTCCGGGACCCGGCGGGAAACCCGGCACTCACCTTCGGCGAGCTCGACGACCGGGCCGGCCGGCTCGCGTCGCGGCTGCGGGACCTCGGCGTGCGGCGCGGCACGCTCGTCGCCGTGCGGCTGCCGCGCGGCCCCGGGCTCGTCGTGGCGCTGCTCGCCGTGCTCAGGGCGGGGGCGGCCTACGTCCCGCTCGATCCGGCGCACCCCGAGGCCCGGTTGCGGCAGGCGCTGGCCGACTCGGGCGCGCCGCTGCTGATCGCCTCGGCGGACACGCCGGGAGTGCGCACGCTGAACCCGGACGACCCCGCCGAACGGGCCGCGATCGACGCCTGCCCGCCCGCCCCGCCCCCCGACCTCGGCCCGGACGACCTGGCCTACATCGTGTACACCTCCGGCTCCACGGGCCGGCCGAAGGGCGCCATGGTCACCCACGGCGGCCTGGCCAACTACACCCGGTGGGCGGTCGACGCCCTGCGACCCGACGACGGCGCGGGCTCGCCCCTGCACACCTCCATCGCCTACGACCTGGCCCTCACCGCCCTCTATCCGACGCTGGCCGCCGGGGCGGCGGTCCGGCTGGTGGAGGAGTCGCCGGGCGTCGAGGCGCTCGCCCGCGCCCTGCCCGGCGGCCCCTACGGCACGCTCAAGCTGACCCCCACCCACCTGGGGCTGCTCGCCGCGACCGTACCGGCCGCGACGCTGGCCGGGGCGGCCCACTGCCTGGTGGTCGGCGGGGAGGAACTGCGCGGCGAGACCCTCGCGCCGTGGACCGCCCACGCGCCCGACACCCGCGTCGTGAACAGCTACGGCCCGAGCGAGACGGCCGTCGCGTGCTGCGTGCACGAGGTCAGGGCCGGTGACGTGCGCCCGGGGCCGCTGCCGATCGGCGCCCCGATCCCCGGCGCCGCGGTGCACGTGCTCGACGACGCGCTGGCCCCGGTGCCGCCGGGTGTGGCAGGCGAGATCTACATCGGCGGCCGGGGGGTGGGACGCGGCTATCTCGGCGACCCCCGCCGCACCGCCGACCGCTTCGTGCCCGACCCGTTCGCGGCCGAACCGGGGGCGCGCCTCTACCGCACGGGCGACCTGGGACGGCGCGGCCCTGACGGCACGCTGCTCTTCCACGGCCGCGCCGACGGGCAGCTCAAGGTCGACGGCCACCGCGCGGAACCCGGCGAGGTCGAGGCCGTGCTGGCCGCCCATCCCGACGTGCGGGCCGCCGCCGTCCGGCTCGACCGGTCGGACCCCCGTGCGCCCCGGCTCGCCGCCCACGTCGTGCCGGCCCGGCCCGGGGTGGAGCCGTCCGCCCTGCGGGCGTACGCCGCCGAGCGGTTGCCGGCCCATCTGGTGCCCGCCCTCTGGGGGTTCCTGGACGAACTCCCGCTGCTCGGCAACGGCAAGATCGACCGGCGGGCGCTGCCCCGGCTGACCCCGCCGGAGACGGCCGGGCACGTCCCGCCCGCCACCCCGGCCGAGCGGGTGATCGCCGAGGTGTGGGCCGACCTGCTCGGGGTCGCGAAGGTGGGCCGCGACGACGACTTCTTCACGCTCGGCGGCCAGTCGATCCTGGCCACCCGCGCCGTCGCCCGGCTGCGTGAGCGGTTCCCGGCGCCGATGTCGATCAGGGACGTGTTCGCCGCCCCCACGGTCGCCGCGCTCGCCGACCTGCTCGCGGCCCGGGTGCGCGTCCAGACGGAGGAGCTGTTCGGCCCGGCGGTGCTCGCCCGCGCCGAACCCGAGGCGGCCGGGCCCGCCGTCACCCCGATCGGCCCGGCCGACCGCTCGGGCCCGCTGCCGTTGTCGTCGGCGCAACGCGGGTTGTGGGTGCTCGACCGCCTGCGTCCCGGGGGCGCCGAATACCTCGTGACGACGGCGCTGCGGTTGCGCGGCCCGCTCGACGCCGGGGCGCTGGGCCGGGCGCTGGCCTCGGTGGCCGCCCGGCACGAGATCCTCCGCACCCGCTACGTGGTGACCGGCGACGGGGAGCCCGCGCAGGTCGTCGACCCGCCCCCGCCGCCCTTCCCGGCCGTCGAGGACGGCGACCCGGCGGCCGTGATCGACGCCGAGCTGGCCACCCCGATCGACCTCGAACGCGGCCCGGTGTTCCGGGCCCGGCTCGTGCGCGTCGCGGCCGAGGAGCACGTGCTCGTCCTGACCGTCCACCACATCGCCACCGACGGCTGGTCGAGCGGGATCGTCGCCGCCGACCTGGCCGCCGCGTACGCCGGGGCCGACCTGCCGGTTCCGGAGGTGCAGTACGCCGACTACGCCGCCTGGCAGCGGGCCCGGCTCGCCGGCCCGGCGCTGGAGCCGTCGCTCGCCTACTGGCAGGACACGCTCGCCGGGCTGGAGCCGACCGAGCTGCCGGCCGACCGGCCGCGTCCGCCGGTGGCCGATCACCGGGGCGCGGTGCTGCGTTTCGACGTGCCGCCCGGCCTGGCCGCCCGGCTGGAGGAGGTCGCGGCGCGGGCGCGGGTGACGCCGTTCACGGCCTACCTGGCGGGCTTCCTGGCGCTGCTCGCCCGGTACACCGGACGGCCGGACGTGGCCGTCGGCGTGCCCGTCTCCGGCCGGGACCACCCCGGCACCGAGAACCTGGCCGGCTGCTTCGTCAACACCGTCGTCATGCGCGCCGACCTGGGGGGCGACCCGTCGTTCGCGGACCTGCTCGACCGGGTGCGCGAGGTGACGGCCGCGGCCCGCCGCCACGGCGACGTGCCGTTCGAGCGGCTCGTGGAGGAGCTGGCGCCCGACCGCGACCTGTCGCGGCACCCGCTGTTCCAGGTGCTGTTCGCCTTCCGGGAGTCCGGCGAGGAGCGCTTCGCCCTCCCGGGCCTGGAGGTGTCGGCGGAGCCGCTGCCGTGGCGCACCGCCAAGTTCGACCTGACGATGGAGCTGACGCGGCGGCCCGAGGGCGGCCTGACCGGCGAGATCGAGTACGCCACCACCCTGTTCGACCCGGCCACGGCCGACCGGATCGGCCGCCACTACCGCGCGCTGCTGGAGTCGGCGGCCCGCACCCCGGCCGCCCCCGTGGCCGCGCTGGAGATCCTCGACCCGGACGAACGCCACGCGCTCACCGGCGGCGCGGCCGGTCCCGTCGTCGGCCGGGGCGACGCCTGCCTGCCCGAACTGGTCGGCCGGCAGGCCGCGCTGACCCCCGGCCGTCCCGCCGTCGAGCACGAGGGCACGGTCGTCAGCTACCGCGACCTCGACGCGGCGGCCAACCGGCTGGCCTGTCACCTGCGCGACCTGGGCGTGGGCCGCGACGACGTCGTGGGGGTCTGCCTCGGCCGGCGGCCCGAGCTGGTCACGGCCCTGCTCGGGGTCATGCGGGCGGGCGCGGCCTACCTGCCCCTGGACGCCGCCCACCCCGCCGAGCGGCTGGCCTGGACGCTGCGCGACTCCGGCGCGAAGGTGGTCATCGTCGGCGGCCCGGACTCGCCCGCCGCCGGACACGGCGTGCCCGAGCTGGCGCCCTCCGACGCGGACGGCCACGCCGGCGACCGGCCCCCCGTCGTCACCGACCCCGACGGCCTGGCCTACGTCATCTACACCTCGGGGTCCACCGGCCGTCCCAAGGGCGTGGGCGTCACCCATCGCGGCATCCGCAACCGGGTGGCCTGGACCGTCGCCGCGCACGGGCTCGGCCCGGCCGACCGCCTGCTGCAGAAGACGGCCCTCACCTTCGACGCGTCGGTGTGGGAGTTCCTCGGCCCGCTCGTGTCGGGCGGCACGGTCGTGCTGCCGGAGGACGGCGTCGAACGCGACCCCCGGCGGATGGCCGAGGTGCTGGCCGACGCCCGGATCACGGTGCTCCAGGGGGTGCCGTCGTTCTACCGCACGCTGGCCGACGCCCCCGGGCTGGAGCGCTGCACGACCCTGCGGCTGCTGTTCTCGGCCGGGGAGCCGCTGCCCGGGGAGCTGGCCGAGCGGCTGGCGGCCCGGCTGGACACCGACGTGGTCAACACCTACGGCCCGACGGAGTGCTCGATCGACGTGACGGCGTGGGCGTACGAACGGGGTTCGGCGCCCGCGACCGTCCCGATCGGGCGGCCCCTCGACAACACCCGGGCCGTCGTGCTCACCCCCGACGGCGGGCTCGCGCCCGTGGGGGTGCCCGGCGAGCTGCACGTCGCCGGAGACGGGCTCGGCCGGGGTTACCTCGGGCGGCCGGGGCTGACCGCCGACCGGTTCGTGCCCGACCCGTACGGGCCGCCGGGCGCGCGCGCCTACCGGACCGGCGACGTGGTGCGCCGCCGGGCCGACGGCGTGCTGGAGTTCGTCGGCCGGGCCGACCACCAGGTCAAGATCCGCGGCGTGCGGGTCGAGCTCGGCGAGGTGGAGGCCGTCCTGGGCGCGCATCCCGCCATCGCCGCGGCCGTCGTGGACGCCCGGCCCGGCCACGACGGGCTGCCCCGGCTCGTCGGCTACGTGGTGCCGCGCCCCGGCGCCGACCCGCACCCGGGGCCCCGGGAGTTCCTGCTGGCCCGGCTGCCCGAGCCGTTCGTGCCGTCGGTGTTCGTCACCCTCGACCGGCTGCCCCGCACCACCAGCGGCAAGGTCGACCGGGCCGCGCTGCCCGAACCCGACGCCTCCCGCGCAGGGGAGACCGTGGTGCCGCCCCGCACCCCGCTCGAACACACCGTGACCGAGGCCATGGCCGAGGTGCTGGGCCTCGGCGTCGTGGGCGTGACCGACGACTTCTTCGCGCTCGGCGGCCACTCGCTGCTGGCCGTCAAGGTCGCGGCCCGGCTCGACCTGCCGGTGCGCGCGATCTTCGAGGACCGCACCGCCGCCGCCCTGGCCGCCCGCGTCGGCGCGCTCGGCGAACGCACCCCGGGCGCGGTGATCCCGCGCGTCACCGCGCCGGGCCCGGTCCCGCTCTCGTACGCCCAGCAGCGCCTCTGGTTCCTCGACCTGCTCGACCCGGAGAGCTCCCGCTACCACCTGACGTGGGCGTTCCGGCTGACCGGACGGCTCGACCTGACGGCGCTCGAAGGCGCGCTGACCGCCCTGGTCGCCCGCCACGGCGCGCTCAGGACCCGGTACGTGACCGGCCCGGACGGCGAACCGCTCCAGATCGTGGACCCGCCCCGGCCGGTGCCCCTGCCGGTGACCGACCTGGCCGGACGGCCGCTGGCCGCCGTCCTCAAGGCGCTCGCCAACGAGCCGTTCGACCTGCGGGAACGCGCGCCCGTCCGGCCCCGTGTGATCAGGGTCGGCCCTGATGAGCACGTCTTCGCCCTCACCCTGCACCACATCGCGGGCGACGCCTGGTCGGAGGGCGTCATGGCGCGCGAGCTGTCCGCGCTGTACGGGGCCCTGACGGCGGGCCGGCCGGCCGACCTCGGCCCCGAGCCGCTCCAGTACGCCGACTACGCCGCCTGGCAGCGCGCCCACCTGACCGGCGACCTGGTCGAACGCAGACTGGCCCACTGGCGTGACCGCCTGGCCGGGCTGCGCCCGCTGGACCTGCCGAGCGACCGGCCCCGGCCCCTCACCCGCGACGACCGGGGCGCGGCGATCACCTTCGCCATCCCGCCCGAGGTCGCCCGGCCGCTCGTGGAGCTGGGCCGCCGCCACGGGGCCACCGCGTTCATGACCTTCCTCGGCGTGTTCGGCGCGCTGCTCGGCCGCTACACCGGGGCCACCGACCTGGCCGTCGGCACCCCGGTCGCCGACCGGGGCCCGGCGGAACTCGACGACGTCGTCGGCTTCTTCGTCAACACGGTCGTCGTCCGCCTCGACCTGACCGGCGACCCCACGACGGAGGAGCTGATCGGCCGGGCGCGGGCCGCCGTGCTCGACGGGCTCGGCCACGAGTTGCCCTTCGACCGTCTGGTGGAGGAGCTCGCGCCGAGACGGGACCCGTCGCGGTCGCCGCTGGTCGACGTGCTCATGGAGGTGCGCGAGTCACCTGCGGAGCGGCCCGAGCTGGCCGGGCTGACGGCGGAGCCGGTCGGGGTCGAGCGCACCACGTCCAAGTTCGACCTCACCCTGACCCTGACGGCCGAGCCCGGCGGCGGCTTCTCCGGCGAGATCGAGTACGCCGCCGCGCTCTTCGACGAGGCCACCGTCCGGCGGCTGGCCGGGCACTTCCGCACCCTGGCCGCCGCCGCGTCGGCCGCGCCGCACCGGCCGGTCGGCGGGCTGGACGTCCTGGACGGGCCCGCCCGCCGCCTGCTGCTCGACGAGTGGAGCCGGGGCGAGAGCTGGGGCGACGGGCTGGGCGTGCGCGAGTGCCTGCACGAGGCGTTCGACGCCCAGGCCGCCCGCACCCCCGACGCCGTGGCCGTGGTCGCGGGGGAGGAGCGGCTGACCTACCGCGAGGTGGCCGCGCGCAGCCGCGACCTGGCCCGGCGGCTGGTCGCGGCGGGCGTGCGGCCGGAGTCGCCGGTCGCGGTCCACCTGGAGCGCACCGCCTCGGTCGTGGTGGTGCTGCTCGCGGTGCTCCGGGCGGGCGGCGTGTACGTGCCCCTCGGCACCGGCCAGCCCGCCGAACGCCTGGCGCTGATCCTGGCCGACCTCGGCCCGGCGGTGCTGCTGACCGAGGAGCGCCTGCGCGGGCGGCTGGGCGAGCCGGGCGTGCCCGTCGTGACGGCCGACGACCCCGGCGCGGCGGTCCCCGTCGGGCCGCCGCTGCCGCCGGGCGACCCGGAACGGCTGGCGTACATGATCTACACGTCGGGTTCCACCGGCCGCCCCAAGGCCGTCATGGTGTCGCACCGCGCCTACACCCACCACTGCCGGGTCATCGCCCGGCTGCACCGCATCGGCGCGGGCGACCGGGGCGTGCTGCTGTCGGCGCTCACCTTCGACCTGGCGATGGAGCAGCTCGCGGCCGTGCTGCTGGCCGGCGGCACGCTGGCGATCAGCGACGCCGAACGTTTCTGGGCGCCGTCGGAGGCGCCCGACCGGCTGGCGGAGAACGGCGTGTCGTTCGTGTTCTTCACCCCCGCCTACCACCGCGAGGTCATGGACGGCGACCCGCCCCTCGACGGCCTGCGCATGCTCCAGGTCGGCGGCGAGGCCGTCACCTACGACGACGCGAAGCGGTGGTTCGGCCCCGGCCGGGAGGGCGAGTTCGTCAACTCCTACGGCCCCACCGAGACCACGATCGTCTGCCTGACCCACTCCGTGACCCCGGAAGAGGCCGCGGCCGCGCCCCCGGGGAGCGGGGTGCCCATCGGGCGGCCGGTGCCGGGCACCCGGGCGTACGTGCTCGACGAGCGGCTGAACCCGGTGCCGCCCGGCGTCGTGGGGGAGTTGTGCATCGGCGGGCCCCGCCTCAGCCGGGGCTACTTCCGCCGGCCGGGGCTGACCGCCGACCGGTACGTGCCCGACCCGTACGGCCCGGCGCCCGGAGACCGCCTCTACCGGACCGGCGACCAGGTCAGGCACCGCGCCGACGGCGTGATCGAGTACGTCGGCCGGGTCGACGCCCAGGTGAAGCTGCGCGGGCTCCGGATCGAGCTCGGGGAGATCGAGGCGGCGCTGGCGGGCCATCCCGACGTCCAGGCCGCCGCGGTCACCGTGGCGGAGGTGGCCCCCGGCGACCGCCGTCTCGTGGCCTACGTGGTGCCGCGCCCCGGAGCCGCCGGCCGGCCCGGCGACCTCGCCGCCCACCTGCGCGAGCGGGTGCCCGACTACATGGTGCCCGGCCTCTGGACCACCCTCGCCGAGCTGCCGCTGAACAGCAGCAAGAAGGTCGACCGCCGGGCGCTGCCCGCGCCCGACCTCGCCACCTTCACCGCGCACGGCGGCGGGACCGCCCCCCGCAACCCGGTCGAGCAGGCCATCGCGGAGTCGTGGGCGGAGGTGCTGGGCGTGCCCTCTGTGGGCGTCGACCAGGACTTCTTCCACGTCGGCGGGCACTCCCTGCTCGCCACCCGCCTGCTGGTCCGCCTGCGCGACCTGTTCGGCCTCGACATCCCGCTGCGCACCCTGTTCGAGGCCACGACCGTGTCCGCCCAGGCCACCGCACTGGAGAAACTCGCCGACGCGTCGGCGACGACGCAAGGAGAACGGCAGTGACGGACCAGGAACTGAGCGCCGGCGTCAGGTTGCTGCACGAACGGCTCCTGCGGGCGCCGCGGGTCGCCGCCCCCGAACCGGCCATCGCCCGCGCCGACCGCGACGGCCCGCTGCCGCTGTCGTCGGCGCAGAGCGGGCTCTGGGTGCTCGACCAGCTCCGCCCCGGCGGGGCCGACTACCTGGTCCCCATCGCGCTGCGGCTGCGCGGCGACCTGTCGGCCGTCGACCTGGGCGGGGCGCTCGACGAGCTGGTGCGCCGCCACGAGATCCTGCGCACCCGCTACGCCGTGGCCGACGGGGGCGAGCCCGTCCAGGTGATCGACCCGCCCGCGCCGGTCGGGCTGCCCCTCGACGACCTCACCGGGGCCGCGCCCGGCGCGCTGGAGGAGCTGCTGGCCGCCGAGGCCGCGCGCCCCGTCGACCTGGCGACCGGCCCGGTCCTGCGGGCCCGGCTCATCCGGCTGGCCGACCGCGAGCACGTGCTGCTCGTCGTGGTGCACCACAGCGCGATGGACGGCTGGTCCATCGGCCTGCTGGTCGGCGAACTGGCCGCGCTCGCCGGCGGCGGCCCGCTGCCGGAACCGGATCTCCAGTACGCCGACTACGCCGCCTGGCAGCGCTCCCGGCTGGCCGGGGAGCCGATGGAGCGGGAGCTCGACCACTGGGCCGCGCGCCTGCGCGGCCTGCCCGCGCTGGAACTGCGCACCGACCGCCCCCGCCCCGCCGTCTGGCGGCCGGCCGGGCGCAGCGTGCGGTTCCGGGTCCCGGCCGACGTGACCCGCCGGGCGGCGGCGGTGGCCCGTGATCACCAGGCCACGCCGTACATGGTCTACCTCGCGGCCTTCTGGACGCTGCTGCACCGCTACACCGGTCAGGCCGACTTCGCGGTCGGCTCGCCCATCGCGGGGCGCACCACGGCCGAGACCCAGCGCATGATCGGCTACTTCGCCAACATGATCGTGTTGCGCGCCGACCTGTCGGGGGAGCCGACCTTCGCCGAGCTGCTGGGCCGGGCCCGCGACACCGCGATCGACGCCTACGCCCACCAGGAGGCGCCGTTCCAGCGCGTCGCCGACCGGATCGGCGCGGGCCGCGACCTCTCCGGGCACCCCCTCTTCGGAATCAGCTTCGCGCTGCAGACCTACGACCCGATCCGGTTCCACGCCGGCCCGGTGTCGGGCGAGCCGGTGCCGGTGCCGTCGCGGCAGGCCAAGTTCGACCAGACCTGGACCCTGGAGGAGCAGCCCGACGGCTCGCTCTCGGGCGAGGTGACCTTCCCGGACGCGCTCTTCGACGCCGCCACCGCCCGCCGCATGGCCGACCACTACCTGCGCCTGCTGCGTGAGGCCGTCATCGGCCCGGCCCGCCGGATCGGCGAGTTGCCCCTGATGAGCGCGCCGGAGGTCGCGGAACTGGTGCGGCCCCCGGTCACCGCCGCCCCCGACGGCCCCTGCCTGCACGAACGCTTCGCCGCCCAGGCACGGCGCACCCCGGGCGCGACCGCCGTCACCGCCGGCGGCCGCCACCTCACCTACGGCGAACTCGACGCCCGCGCCAACCGGCTGGCCCACCGGCTGCGCGAGCGCGGCGCCGGGCCGGAGCGGCTCGTCGGCATCCGGCTGCCCCGGGGCGAGGACCTGCTCGTCGCCCTGCTTGGCGTGCTCAAGGCGGGCGCCGCCTACCTGCCGCTCGACCCCGACCTGCCCGCCGACCGCCTCGCGTTCCTCGTCCGCGACGCCGGTGCCCGCCTGGTCGTCACCTCGGGCGCCCTGCCCGGGCTGCCGTCCGACGCCGAGGTGGTCGTGCTCGACGACCCGGCCGAGGCCGCCGTCATCGCGGCCCAGCCCGCCGAGGCCCCTTCGGTGGACGTGGTTCCGGGCTCCCTCGCGTACGTGATCTACACCTCCGGCTCGACCGGCCGGCCGAAGGGCGTGGAGGTGACGCACGGGAACGTGGTCCGGCTGTTCACCGCCACCGAGGCCGACTTCGGCTTCGGCCCCGGCGACGTGCACGCGCTGTTCCACTCCTTCGCCTTCGACTTCTCCGTCTGGGAGATCTGGGGCGCGTTCCTGTACGGCGGCCGGCTCGTCGTCGTCCCGTACGAGACCTCCCGCTCCCCGTGGGACCTGGCCGCGCTGCTGGCCGCCGAGGGGGTCACGGTGCTCAACCAGACGCCCTCGGCGTTCCGGTCGCTGATCGAGCTCGCCCAGAGAGGCGAACCCGTCTCCGACCGGCTGCGCCTGGTCGTCTTCGGCGGCGAGGCGCTCGACGTCGAGATGCTCCGCCCCTGGTGGGACCGGTTCGGCGACACCACGCCGCGACTGGTGAACATGTACGGCATCACCGAGACGACCGTCCACGTCACCCGCCGCCCGCTCACCGCCGCCGACCTGGCCGCCGCCGAACGCAGCCCCATCGGCGGCCCGCTGCCCGACCTGGCGAGATACGTCCTGGACGAGCGGTTGCGGCCGGTCCCGCCCGGCGTGCCCGGCGAGCTGTACGTCGGCGGCGCCGGCGTCGCGCGCGGCTACCTCGGCCGGCCCGCGCTCACCGCCGCGCGGTTCGTGCCCGACCCCTTCGGCCCGCCCGGGTCGCGCCTCTACCGGTCGGGCGACAAGGCGTGCGTGCTGCCCGGCGGCGAGGTCGCCTTCCTCGGCCGCACCGACGACCAGGTCAAGATCAGGGGCTTCCGCATCGAGCTGGGCGAGGTGCGCGCGTGCCTGGCCGACCATCCGGAGGTCGACCAGGCGGTCGTCGTGGCCGACGAGCCGGTTCCCGGCGAGCGGCGGCTGGTGGCCTACGCCGTGCCCGCCGCCGGAACCCGCCCGGAGGTCGCCGCCCTGCGCGCCCACCTGGCCGACCGGCTGCCCGGCTACATGGTCCCGGCGGTGTTCGTGCTGGTCCCGGCGCTGCCGCTGACCACGAGCGGCAAGGTCGACGTGCGCGCGCTGCCCGCGCCCGAGGCCCCGGCGCGCGGGAGCGCGGCTCCCCGCACCGCCGAGGAGAAGGCCATGGCCGAGATCTGGGGCCGGGCGCTGAACGTCGACGGGGTCGGCGTCGACGACAACTTCTTCGAACTCGGCGGCGACTCGATCCGCGCGGTCCGGCTCGTCGGCCTGCTGCGCGCGAACGGCTTCGACCACTCCGTCCGCGACCTGTTCAAGCACCAGAGCATCGCCGAGCTGACCCGGCACGGCGGGGACGGCGGCGCGGGCGGCGCCCATGTGCCGACGCCGCCGTTCGTGCTGGTCGGCGCGGACGACCGCCGGGAACTGCCGCCGGGCGTCGCGGACGCCTACCCGATGTCCCAGGTCCAGGCCGGCATGGCCTACGAACTGCTGGCCGACCTCGGCGCCCGGCCCTACCACAACGTCACCAGCTACCTGATCCGCGACGACGGGCCCTTCTCGGCCGCCGCGTTGTCGACGGCGCTCGACACGCTCGTGGCCCGCCACGAGATCCTGCGCACCTCCTTCGACCTGGGCTCCTACACCGAGCCGCTCCAGCTCGTGCACCGCGAGGCCACCCCCGAGTTCGGCCACCGCGACCTGCGCGGCCTGCCGTCCGCCGAGCAGGACGAGCGTATGGAGGCGTTCCGGGAGCGCGAGCGCGACCGGGTCTTCGCCCTCGACACCGCGCCGCTGCTGCGGGTGCACGCCCACCAGGTCGCCGACGACCGCTGGTACCTGTCGCTGACCGAGTTCCACGCCATCCTCGACGGCTGGAGCCACAACTCGCTGGTCACCGAGCTGCTGGCCGCCTACCGCGCCGTCCGGGCGGGCGAGACCCCCTCGGCCCCGGCCACCGGCGCGGTCCGGTTCGCCGACTTCATCGCGCAGGAGCGGCGCAGCCTCGCCGACCCCGCCGACCGCGCCTTCTGGCAGGGCCGGGTGGCCGGGGCCGACCCGCTCGTCATCCCGGCGGGCTGGGCCGACCCCGACGGGCCCGAGTCCTACTCGGTCACGGTGCCCTACCGGGATCTGGAGGAGCCGCTGCGGGCGATGGCGGCGGCCGCCGGGGCCTCGTTCAAGAGTGTGCTGCTGGCCGCGCACCTGGCCGTGTGGCGCACGCTCACCGACTCCGAACGGTTCTTCTGCGGGCTCGTGTGCAACGGCCGGACCGAGGCCGAGGGCGGCGACCAGGTGCGGGGCATGTTCCTCAACCCGGTGCCGTTCGTCGCGCCCACCGGCGCGTCGACCTGGCTCGACCTGGTGAAGGCGGTGTTCGCCGAGGAGGTGGAGCTCTGGCCGCACCGCCGATTCCCGCTGCCGGAGATGCAGCGCGTGTTCGGCGACGGCGAGCGGCTGATCGGCGTGGCCTTCAACTTCCTCGACTTCCACGTGCTCGACCGCGTCATGGTGGACACCGCCGGCAGCACCGACGTCAGCCCCAACGAGTTCCCGCTGGCCGTCTCCACCCAGGGCGGCGGGCTGCTGATCATGGCGCAGTCGGCCTGGGTCGGCCGCCGCCACGCCGAGCTGCTCGGCCGGATGTACCGGCGGGCGCTGACCCTGATGGCCGCCGACCCCGACGGGCCGCTCGGCGTCCCGCTGCTGCCGCCCGTCGAACGGGCCCGGCTGCTGGCCGAGGGCAACGACACCCGCGCGCCCCAGCCGTCGCTCGCGGTGCACCGGGCCGTCGCCGGACGCGCCGCCGCCCGGCCCGGCGCGGTCGCGGTCGAGACGGCCGCGGAGCGGGTGACGTACGGGGAACTGGAACGGCGGGCGCTGAGCTGGGCGGGCCGGCTGCGGGAGGCCGGGGTGCGCCCCGGCGACCTGGTCGCCCTGTGCCTGCCCCGCACGGCCGAGTCGATCGCGGCGCTGCTCGGGGTGCTGAAGGCGGGCGCGGCGTACGCGCCGGTCGACCCGGGCCACCCCGTCGCGCGCATCGCCGGGCTGCTGACCGACACCCGGGCCCGCGCCCTCGTCACGACCCCCGGGATCGCCGGGTCGCTGCCGCCCGGCGGGCCCGTCGTGCTCGTGCCCGGCCCCGACCACCCCGGGATCATCGAGTCCGAGACGCACCCGGAGGAGACCGTCTACGTCGTGCACACCTCCGGCTCGACCGGGCGGCCCAAGGGCGTCATGGCCCGGCACGGCGCGCTCGCCGACCGGGTCGCCTCCATGCGCCGCCACCTGCGCCTGTCCGAGGACGACGCCGTGGCGCTCGTGGTGCCGATGGTGACCGACGTGGCCCAGCTGGCCGTCTTCGTCGCGCTCACCGGAGGCGGCCGGCTCGTGCTCGCCGGGGACGACTTCGCCCGCGACCCGCTGTCGCTGGCCGGGCTGCTGCGCGACAGCGGGGCCCGGTTCATGCAGGCGTCACCCACGACCTGGCGCATGCTGGCCGAATGCGGCTGGCGGCCGCCGAAGGGCTTCCGCCTGCTGTCGGGGGGCGAGGCCATGGACGCCGACCTGGTCCGCCGCCTGCTCGGCACCGACGCCGAGGTGTGGAACAACTACGGCCCCAGCGAGGCGACCGTCTTCTGCTTCGGCACCCGCCTGTCGGGCGGCCGCGCCTGGACGCAGGCGGCCAACACCACGACGTACCTGCTCGACGAGCGCCTCGAACCGGTGCCCGCCGGCGTGCCCGGGCAGCTCTACGTCGGCGGCGCCGGCCTGGCCGCCGGCTACCTGCGGAAACCGGCCGCCACGGCGGACGCCTTCCTCCCCGACCCGCACGGCGCGGTCCCGGGCGGGCGGATCTACGCCACCGGCGACATCGGCCGCCGGACCCCCGAGGGCCACATCGAGATCCTCGGCCGGCGCGACCACCAGCTCAAGATCCGCGGCTACCGCGTCGAACTCGGCGAGATCGAGAACACCCTCGCGGCCCACCCCGGCGTGGTCGCGGCGGTGGCCCACCCCGTCCCCGGCCCCGAGGGCGAGAAGCAGCTCGCCGCGTACGTCATCGGCCCCGCCGACCCCGGCGAACTGCGCGCCCACCTGGAGGACCGGCTGCCCGCCTACATGGTGCCGACCCTCTTCGTCGCCATGGAGTCGTTCCCGCGCCTGCCCAACGGGAAGGTCGACCGCGCGGCCCTGCCGGTGCCGTCGGGGCTGCGCCCGGAGGTGACCACCCCGTACGCGCCGCCGGAGGGCGAGACCGAGACCGCCATCGCCGCCGTCTGGGCCGACGCGCTCGGCATCGAGAAGGTCGGCCGCGACGACGACTTCTTCGCCCTTGGCGGCCACTCCCTGCTCACGCTGCGCATCATCGCGCGGCTGCGCCGGGAGCACGGCGTCCACCTCACCTTCCGCGAGTTCCTGGCCTGCCGCACGGTGCGCGGCCTGGCGGCCACGGCGGACGGCGACGCCCCGGCCGCGCGGCCGCCCGCGTTGTTGTGGCTGGGCGGCGCGGGGGAGGGCCCGCCGCTGTTCTGCGTGCACCCCGGCGGCGGCAGCGCCCGGTGGTACCTCGACCTCGCCGACGCCCTCGCGCCCGGCCGCCCGCTGGCCGCGTTCGAGTATCCGGGCCTGCACGGCGACCACGGCCCGGCGGGCAGCGTGGCCGAGATCGCCCGCATGTACGTCGAGGAGATGCGCGCGGCCCGGCCCGCCGGTCCCTACAACGTGGTCGGCTGGTGCGGCTCCAGCGGCATCGCCTGGGAGATGGTCCGCCGGCTCACCGCCGCCGGGGAACGGGCCCAGCTGATCCTCATCGACCCGGTCGTCGACACCTCGCTCCGGGACAACGCGGCGCTGGTGGCCAACGTCGAGCTGTTCCGCCGCGCTGAGGACCTGTTCGCCTTCCTGCGCGACGGCGCCGACGAGCGGCGGCTCGCCGAGGCCCGCGCCGAGCTGGTGAACGTGCTGCGCGGCGTGGTGGACGACGGCGACGTCGTGTTCGAGGAGCAGGACCTCGACGACGCCTGGGTGCACCGGCTGCGCGCCTGGCGCGAACTGCTGGAGGTGCGGCTGCACTACCGCTTCCCCCGCCACCCCGGCCGGGTGCGGCTGATCCTGAGCGAGGAGCTGGCCTCCGGCGACCTCGACGGCGTGCTCACCCAGCGTTTCGACGACTACCTGGAGCAGTGGCGGCGGCTGGCCGCCGACGTGAGCGTGCACCTGACCCCCGGCGACCACCGGGCGGCGCTGCGCCGGCCGCACGTGTCCGCGCTGGCCGCCACGCTGGCCGAACTCGTAGAGGAGTGACCATGTCCCCCCGTCACGTCATCTCGCTGCGCGACCTGACCGACGCCGACCTCGAACGGATCGTCGAGCGCGGCGTCCAGATCGCCGCCGACCCGTCCTCCGTCCGGCCCGTCCTGGCCGGGCGGGTGGTGGGCGTGTTGTTCACCAAGACGTCCACGCGGACCCGCACCTCCTTCACCGCCGGCGCGCTGCGGCTCGGCGCCCAGGTGATCGCGTACGGCCCGAACGACCTGCAGGCCAACACCGGCGAGTCGATCGAGGACACCGCGAAGGTGCTCGGGAGCATGCTCGACGGCCTGGTGATCCGCACCGCCGGGCCGCCCGCCGAGATGCGCGCCTTCGCCGCCCACTGCCCGGCCGTCGTCAACGCCATGAGCGCCGACGAGCACCCCACCCAGGCGCTGGCCGACCTCACGACGTTGTCGTCCCGGTTCGGCCGGGTCAAGGACCTGCGGGTGCTGTACGTCGGCGAGGGCAACAACACCGCCGCCGCGCTGGCCCTGTCGCTGCCCCGCTTCCAGGGCGTGGAGGTGTCCTTCCACACCCCGGCCGGCTACGGCCTGGCCCCCGAGGTGCTGCGGGAGGCCGAGGCGCTGGCCGCGCGGTCGGGCGGGCGCGTCGCCGAACGCCACGACATGGACCGGCTGCCCGAGGAGGTGGACGTCGTCTACACCACCCGCTGGCAGACCACGGGCACCAGCAAACCCGACCCGCGCTGGCGCGACGTCTTCGCGCCGTTCCAGGTCGACGGCGCGGTCATGGACCGCTACCCGCGGGCCCTGTTCATGCACGACCTCCCGGCCCACCGCGGTGAGGAGGTGACCGCCGGGGTGCTCGACGGCCCGGCGAGCATCGCCTTCGACCAGGCGACCCACAAACTCCACAGCGCGACGGCCGTCCTGGAATGGTGCCTCTCCTCATGAGAATCCTCGTCACCGGCGGCGCCGGCTTCATCGGCTCCCACTTCGTCCGCACCACGCGCGGCGCGAGCGTCACCGTGCTCGACCGCCTCACCTACGCCGCCGACCCCGCCAACCTGCAGGGGGCGCCGCACGACTTCGTCGAGGGCGACGTCTGCGACGCCGGCCTGCTGGCCGAGGTGGTGCCCGGCCACGACCTGGTCGTGCACTTCGCCGCCGAGTCGCACGTCGACCGCTCGATCCGGGGGTCGGCGGAGTTCGTCCGGACCAACGTGCTGGGCACCGAGGCGCTGATGCGCGCCTGCCTGGAGGCCGGCGTCCCGCGTGTCGTGCACGTCTCGACCGACGAGGTGTACGGCACCATCGACGCCGGCTCGTGGACGGAGGACTCACCCCTGGCCCCCCGCTCGCCCTACGCGGCGTCCAAGGCGGGCAGCGACATGATCGCGGCGGCCTACGCGATCACGCACGGCCTGCCCGTCTCGATCACCCGCTGCGGCAACAACTACGGCCCGCGCCAGTTCCCCGAGAAGGTCATCCCGCTGTTCGTCACCAACCTCCTGGAGGGCGCGAAGGTCCCCCTGTACGGCGACGGCGGCAACGTGCGCGACTGGATCCACGTCGACGACCACTGCCGGGCCATCCGGCTCGTGGCCGAGCACGGCGCGCCCGGCGAGGTCTACAACGTCGCGGGCACCGCCGAGCTGACGAACCTGGAGCTGACCGAGCGGCTGCTGACCGCGGTGGGCGCGGGCTGGGAGATGGTCGAGCGGGTGCCCGACCGCAAGGGCCACGACCGCCGCTACTCCCTCGACGACGCCAAGCTGCGCGCCCTCGGCTACCGGCCGCTGACCCCGTTCGCCACCGGCCTGGCCGAGACCGTGCGCTGGTACGAGGACAACCCGTCGTGGTGGAAGCCCAAGCGGGCCCGCTGACGGGTCAGTCGTCGAGCAGGCCCGCCTCGTGCACCAGCAGCGCGATCTGCACCCGGTTGTTCAGGCCGCACTTGGTCAGCACGGCCGACACGTGAGTCTTGACCGTGGCCAGGCTGATGTGGAGCCCGGCCCCGATCTCGGCGTTGGACAGGCCGCGCCCGACCGCGACGGCGACCTCGCGTTCGCGGCCGACCAGCACCGACAGCCGCTCCTTGGCGCGGGTGCGGCGCTCGTCGACGCGCGAGTCGGTGACCCGGGCGAGCAGCCGCCGTGTCACGGCCGGGGAGAGCACCGGGTTGCCCATGCGGACCTGGCGCACCGCAGCGACGATCTCGGCCGGCGGCGTGTCCTTGAGCAGGTAGCCGGCCGCCCCGGCGCGCAGCGCCCGCAACACGTGGTCGTCGGCGTCGAACGTGGTCATGACGATGACCTCGGGGGCGCCGGGCCGCGACCGGATCTGCTCGGTCGCGGTCAGGCCGTCCATGACCGGCATCCGGATGTCCATCAGCACGACGTCGGGGCGGTGCCGGGTGGTCAGCTCCAGCGCCTCCTGCCCGTCTCCGGCCTCGGCGACGACCGTGAGATCGGGCGCCCCCCGGAACATCAGGGCGAGTCCCATGCGGACCAGCGGGTCGTCGTCGGCGATGAGCACGCCGACCTTCGGCTCGGAGGCGGTCATGGAGGCCAGGGTAGCCATGCCGACAACGCCCAGGCGTCGTCACCGTCGGGCCCGTACTTCAACCGGCCGCCCACCGGCTGGACCCGCTCGGCGAGCCCGGCGAGCCCCTGACCCTGACCGGGTGTGCCGCCGGGGGAGGCGGCCTCGGTGACCGCGTTGCGGACCTCGATGGCCAGCCACTCGCCCGGCGTGCCCGACACCCGCACCGAGACCTCCGCGCCGGGCGCGTGCTTGCGGGCGTTGGTCAGCCCCTCCTGGACGATCCGGTAACCGGTGTGCCCGGCCCGGCCGGGGACGGCGGCGCCGTCGAGGTCCATGGTCAGGTGGACGGTCATGCCGGCCCGCCGCGACTCGGCGACGAGCTCCCTGATGCGGTCGAGCGAGGCCTGCGAGAGCTCCTCCACGGGGGCGCGCAGCACGCCGATGACCTCGCGCAGGTCCTGGAGCGCCTGGTGGGCGCTCTGCCGGATCACCGTGGCCGCCCGGGAGACGTCGTCGGGGGAGGCGTCCGGATTGAACTCCAGCGCGCCCGCGTGCACGCTGAGCAGGGAGAGCCGGTGGCCGAGCACGTCGTGGATCTCTCTGGCGATGGCCTCGCGCACCCGCTGCTGCGCCTCGGCCTCGGCCCTGACCGCGGTCTCCTTCAGCGTCTCCAGCAGCCGCCGGCGATGGTGGACGAGCATGCCCCAGCCGGTGGCCGCCGTCTGGAGGGCGGCCGCCAGCAGGAACAGGGTCTCGCGCGTCTCGCCGGGGCCCTGCCGCACCAGCGCGAACACGAGCGCGGTGAGGAGGCTGAGCCCGAAGATCGTCATGGTGGTGCGCACCGACCGGTGCACCGCCACCGTGAACAGCGCCACCAGCGTCGCCCCGCCGACCAGCTCGGAGAAGGCCGACAACACCACCAGGACCAGCGCCAGCTCGACCGGCCAGCGCCGCCGCAACCACAGGGCGCCGCAGCCGAGCACCCCGACGAGCTGGTCGAGCCCGAACAACACGGGCGTCACCGGGTCGGGCATGCCGAGCCGTTCGGCCGCCGTCACGATGCCGAGCACGGCGGCGAACAGGAACAGCAGGGTGTCGACCAGCCAGTCACGCAGGGTGCGGCGGGGCATGCGCGTCACTCCGGGCGTCTCCATTCCACCGAAGCCTAGAGGCTCCTACTCGTAGCCGTACTGCTCGATCAAATCGCCGAACTGCTCGGTGAAGCGGGCCGTGTTCCGCTCGGTGAAGCGCTCGCGCCAGCCGCCGCTGCGCCCCTTGTAGAAGCTCCACGCGTCCGGGTTGTAGACCCGGCCGGCGACCTCCTCGGCGTCGCGACCCGAGCCGATGTGGGTCAGCACCCGGTTCACCGCGTCGAGTTGCCGCTCCCGCGAGCCGCCGCCCTGCGGCCCGACCAGGTCCTCGTAGCGGACCTTGCACACGTTGGGGTGGTTGAGCAGCCACAACGCCTTCTCGAACTGGTCGCGGGCGAGGAACGCCCGGTCGCGCAGCGCGTAGTCGATCTTCTCCTCCCAGGTCGGCTTGCTCTGCAGGATCGCGCTGAAGATGTCGGCCTCGAAGAAGTTGCCGTACCCCTCCTTGGTGCGCCCCTCCAGGAAGTTGATCATCGAGACGACGGCGTCGCGCGGGTCGCGGTAGTTGAAGATGAGGGGCGGGCAGCCGGTCTCCACCCACTCGCTGAGGAAGGTGCCGTCCACCCGCTCGATGTCGAGCTCGTGGAAGATCCAGCACAGTCCGGGCGGGGTGTCGGCGAAGCGGCTGTACGACAGGTGCGGGTTGGTGGCGATGTGCTCGGCGTACTCGTAGCGGGTGCGGCCGTAGCGGTTGACGACGCGCTGGCCGAGCTGGCGCTGCCAGTGCCAGACCATGGCCGCCCACGCCTCGCGGGCCCGCTCCTCGAAGGCGGCGGTGCCGCGCAGCCCGGCGAACTCGTCGTAGTCGACCTTCGACAACACCTGTGCGCCGATGGCCAGGCTCTGCTCCTCGTCGAACCGCGGCACCGTGTGCGGTCCCGGCCGGGGCACGCCGACCATCTTGAAGCCGAGCTCCAGCATGAGCTCCTGCATCAGGTGGGTGCCGCTCTTCTGCGTCGAGATGACCATGACGCGCTGTTCCCGGTTCACATGGACCTCCTCTGGTACAGGACCCCGTCGCTCCAGATGACGTCGACCCGGCCCCAGCGCATGGCGGAGGCGACGTCGGGGAAGAAACCGCCGCCGCTCGGGCCGGCGCTGGTGCTGCACAACACCGGGATCCCGCTCCACGTGGCGTACTCGCGCAGGATGGTGGACAACACCGGGTCGTCGTCGGCGGTGACCGTCTGGAGGCGGGCGGTGCCGTCGAGGTGCTGGATCGCGGGGATGCGGTCGACCCACTCGGGGCGGATGCGGTGCTCGTACAACATGTACGGATCGGGCGTCCCCGGGTCGAAGATCTCGGCGGCCCGCGACGCCAGGCAGATCGGCGTGACCGGGCGGTGCTCGTCGCGCTGCTTCAGCTCGTTGAGCAGCCGCCGGGTGCCGCCGTGCACCGCCGGGGCCAGCACGCTGCGCGAGCCCAGCGCGCGCGGCCCGAGCTTGCCCCGCCCGCTGAGCACGACCGCGGGCCGGCCCGTCAGGTGCAGGAGCCGGGCCAGCTCTTCGGGCCGGCAGGGCGAGAGCGACCAGTCGTCCGGCGGGTGGGGCTGCCGGGTCAGCGCGGGGCCGAGCCGCAGGCTCCACTCGATCGGCCGCAGCCCGGTCTCGCGGCCCAGGTGCGCGGCCGCCGCCCCGATGGACGACCCCGAGTCGTCGGGGAACGGCGGCACCCACATCTCCCTGATCGCCGGGTCGGCCCGCAGGGCCGAGTTCCACTTGATGTTCAGCGCGCAGCCGCCGGTGAAGCACAGGTTGACCGGCCCGTCGCCCTTCCACGCGCGCACCCGCGTGACCAGCCGCTCCACGAGCAGCTGCTCCATGAAGGCGTGCAGGCCCGCCAGCACGTCGGCGTCGGCCGCGCCCATGCGGTCGGCCCGCTCGCGCAGGTCGAGCAGGGCGGCGCGGGCGAACCGGTACGACGGCTCGGCCGAGCCCCCGCAGCCCACGACCGACCGGCGGTAGTCGCGCGCCCCCTCAGAACCGCCGGTGAAGTGGGTCTCGACCACCTCCCGCACCACGGCCAGGATCTCGTCCTTGGCCGCGCCCAGTGCGAGGTAGGCCATCAGGTTCCCGGCCGACAGCGGGTCGGGGGCGCCGTCGCCGCCGTCCCGGCGCGTCGGCCCGAAGAACTCCGCCGCGAGCGCGTAGAAGTCGCCGACCAGCGGGAACAGCGCGCCGCCCGGTTCGATCCGGCCGCCGGCGTCCACGTGGTAGAGGCGCGGGAAGGAGTCGCCGTCCCAGACGAGGACGACCGACGGGGCGCCCTCGGCGGCGAACGGGCTGGTGCAGTAGGCGGCGGCGATGTGACTGGTCAGGTGGGGATA
Source organism: Herbidospora sakaeratensis (assembly GCF_001570525.1). Lineage (GTDB taxonomy): Bacteria > Actinomycetota > Actinomycetes > Streptosporangiales > Streptosporangiaceae > Herbidospora > Herbidospora sakaeratensis. The sequence goes on along the minus strand of NZ_BBXC01000008.1, from coordinate 29,867 downwards.
GCTGGTGTACGCCACCTCCGTCCCGCCGAGGGTCATGGCGCCGCGCAGGCCGGGCGCGCCCGGATCGGGCGAGGCCGCCGTCTCCAGGTAGGGCGCCACGCGCACGCCGAGCACCCGCCCGGGGGCCGTGCCCGCCCAGCCGTCGACCACCCACTCGTCGACGTCGCCGATCTCGTATCCCTGTCCGGCGAGTAATCTCGGCACGATTTCCAGATCCGGAACGCCGCTGTGCCGCGGGTTGTTATCCAGCTTCTGGATCTCGATATTGAACTCGAGCTTGCCGTCACCGAGCAGAGCCACTCCGCCGCCCTTGGTCAGCTTGAGCCCGGCAGTAATCATCGCTCTCCTCCGCATTCAGTGGCGCCGTACCCGCTTCATTGATATCCAATTAATCGGCCCAAAAGCTAGCCGTAGTCCTGGTGAGACGGCCATCCGTCCCGCTGGCGGGACACTGCGGAGAGAATTGTTTGCGGAAATCCCGGGGGCGCGCTGAAAATGCCTCGGAGAGATTCTGGGACCCGGTCGATCAGGAGCTCGTATGTCAAACCAATCGTTATGCCGTGTGTGCGGCGGGACGGTCCGTGAGTTTTTCGATTTCGGTCGTCAGCCGTTGTCGGACGCATTTCTTCCGCCCGGCGCGGACCTGGGGGAGGAGTTCTTCTACCGCCTCGCCACCGGCCTGTGCGAGTCGTGCACGATGGTGCAGCTCATGGAGGAGGTGCCGCGTGAGCGCATGTTCCACCAGGAGTACCCGTACCACTCGTCGGGCTCGGCCCACATGCGCGGCCACTTCGAGGAGCTGGCCAAACGGCTGCTGACCACCGAGCTCGCCGGCGACGACCCGTTCGTCGTGGAGGTGGGCTGCAACGACGGCGTCATGATCAAGGCGCTGGCGGAGGCGGGCGTGCGCCACCTGGGCGTCGAGCCGTCGGGCGGCGTGGCCGACCTGGCCGCCGCGAAGGGCATCCGGGTCCGCAAGTCGTTCTTCGAGGAGTCGACGGCCAAGGAGATCCGCGCCGCCGACGGGCCCGCCGACGTCGTCTACGCGGCCAACACGCTGTGCCACATCCCCTACATCGGGTCGGTCCTGTCGGGCGTGGCGGCGCTGCTCGCGCCGACCGGGGTGTTCGTCTTCGAGGACCCCTACCTGTCGGACATCGTCGAGCAGACCTCCTTCGACCAGATCTACGACGAGCACTTCTTCTTCTTCACCGTGCGCTCGGTCCAGGCCATGGCCGCCGGGCACGGCCTCGAACTGGTGGACGTCGAGCGCCTGCCGGTGCACGGCGGCGAGGTGCGTTACACGCTGGCCCACGCGGGCGCCCGCCGGCCCTCGCCCGCGGTGGCCGAACTGCTGGCCGAGGAGGACGCGCGGCGGCTCGGCGAGCTCGACACGCTGCGCCGCTTCGGCGAGAACGTGCTGCGCATCCGCGACGACCTGACGGCCCTGCTGCGCCGCCTGCGCGCGGAGGGCAAGCGCGTCGTGGCCTACGGCGCCACGGCCAAGAGCGCGACCGTCACCAACCTCTGCGGCATCGGCCCCGACCTGGTCGAGTTCGTCTGCGACACCACCCCCGCCAAGCAGGGACGGCTCACCCCCGGCACCCACATCCCGGTCGTGCCGCCGGAGGAGTTCTCCCGCTCCTACCCCGACTACGCGCTGCTGTTCGCGTGGAACCACGCCGCCGAGATCATGGCCAAGGAGCAGGCGTTCACCGACTCCGGCGGCCAGTGGATCTTGTATGTGCCCAGCGTGCGGACGGTGTGAATCCCTGAGGAGGGCTCGATGAACCCGCAAGTCACCACATCAGCTGACATCTTCAACTCCACCGTCGCCGGTTTCGCCATCGCCACCGCCTGGGAGGTGGGCGCGCTCGACGAACTGCACGACAAGGGCGTCGTCGACGTGCCGGCCTTCTGTGCCCGGCACGACCTGCACCTGCCGTCGGCGCGGAGCATGTTCGCCGCCCTCGCCTCGGCCGGCGTCGTGGTGCGCGACGGCGACGACACCGCGCACGCCGGCCCGGCCCTGCCGGGCGTCTACCGGGACAAGGCGTTCTTCCACTGGCTGACGATCGGCTGCGCCGAGTTGTTCGGCAACATGCCGCGCATCGTCCGCAACGAGAACCGCACCGGCGCGTTCTACCGCCGTGACGCGGTGGCGATCAGCCACGCCTGCAAGGACATCAACCGCCAGGCGTTCGACCCGGCGTTCTGGGACGCGATGGACGCCATCGACTTCTCCTTCCGCACCGTCGCCGACCTCGGCTGCGGCGGCGGGGGGCGGCTGGCCCAGATCGCGGCCCGCTACCCCGACGTCACCGGCGTCGGGATCGACATCGCCCCGGCCGCCCTGCGCGACGCCGCGGCGAACGTGGCCGCCGACGGGTTCGGCGGGCGGTTCGAGTTCATCGAGGCCGACGTGCGGGAGATGGACGCCGACCAGCGCCTGGAGAAGGTCGAGGTGCTGACCTGCTTCATGATGGGCCACGACTTCTGGCCCCGGGAGCAGTGCGTGACCTCGTTGCGCCGGCTGCGCGAGGCGTTCCCCAACGTCCGCCGTTTCCTGCTGGGCGACACGGCCCGGACCACCGGCATCCCCGACCGCGAGAAGCCGGTCTTCACCCTGGCGTTCGAGACGGCCCACGACCTGATGGGCGTCTACCTCCCGACCCTCTCCGAATGGGAGAGCGTGTTCGAGGAGAGCGGGTGGACGTGCCTGAACGCGCGTCCCGTCGACGTGCCCGCCGATTCCGTCGTCTTCGAACTGGCCTGAGGAGTTCATCGTGATTCGATCTGTGGTGATCGTGGGTGGCGGCACGGCCGGCTGGATGACCGCCAGCTACCTGAAGGCGGCCTTCGGCGACCGGCTCGACGTCACGCTGGTGGAGTCGCCGCGCGTCAAACGCATCGGCGTGGGCGAGGCCACGTTCAGCACCGTGCGCCACTTCTTCGACTACCTCGGGCTCGACGAGGCCGACTGGCTGCCCAAGTGCGCGGGCGGCTACAAGCTCGGCATCCGCTTCGAGAACTGGGCCGGGAACGGCGAGCACTTCTACCACCCCTTCGAGCGGCTGCGCGTGGTCGACGGCTTCTCGATCGCCGACTGGTGGCTGGCGCTGGGCGACCGGAGCGAGTCGTTCGACCGCTCCTGCTTCATCACCACCGCGTTGTGCGAGGCCAAGCGCTCGCCCCGGCTGCTCGACGGCTCGTTGTTCAGCTCCGGGCTGGACGGCTCCCTCGGCCGCAGCACCCTCGACGAGCAGCGGGCCCAGTTCCCCTACGCCTACCACTTCGACGCCGACAAGGTCGCCGAGTACCTGGCCGGCCTGGCCACCAAGAACGGCGTGCGCCACGTCGTGGACGACGTCCAGCACGTCGCCCAGGACGAACGCGGCTGGATCACCCACGTCCGCACCGCCGCGCACGGCGACGTCGCCGGGGACCTGTTCGTCGACTGCACCGGCTTCCGCGGCCTGCTGATCAACCAGACCCTCGGCACGGAGTTCGAGTCGTTCGAGGACGTGCTGCCCAACAACCGGGCCGTCGCCCTGCGGGTGCCGCGCGACGAGGCGACGGACATGAACCCGTACACGACGGCGCGGGCGATGAACGCCGGCTGGATGTGGACGATCCCGCTGTTCCGCCGCAACGGCAACGGCTACGTCTACTCCGACCGGTTCATCAGCCCGGAGGAGGCCGAGCACGAGCTGCGCCAGGCCGTCGCCCCCGGGCGGGACGACCTGGAGGCCAACCACATCCGCATGCGCATCGGCCGCAACCGCGACTCGTGGGTCAACAACTGCGTGGCCATCGGCCTGTCGAGCGCGTTCGTGGAGCCGCTGGAGTCGACCGGCATCTTCTTCATCCAGCACGGCATCGAGCAGCTCGTGCGCTACTTCCCCGACGAGCGCTGGGACCCGGTGCCGATCGCCGCCTACAACGACCGCGTCGCGCACGCCGTCGAGGGGGTCAAGGAGTTCCTGGTCCTGCACTACAAGTCGGCCCAGCGCGACGACACGCCGTACTGGAAGGAGGCCAAACTCCGGGCCATGCCCGAGGGCCTGCGCGCCAAGCTCGACCTGGCGGGCTCCCGCCTGCTGGACGAGGAGACCATCTACGCGCGCTACCACGGCTTCGAGAGCTACTCGTGGAACGCCATGAACCTCGGCCTCGGCCGGATCCCGCGCACGCCGCCCCCCGCGCTGGCGCACATGGACCCGGCGAACGCGCGGGCCGAGTTCGCCCGGATCAAGGCCGAGGCCGACGAACTGGTCGCGGCCTTGCCCAGTTGTCACGAATACCTGGCGAAGATCAATGACTGACCCCGCCGCCCCGGCCACGCCGGGGGAGTTCCGCGGCTTCATGCGCTCGTTCGTCACCGGGGTGACGGTCGTCGCCTCGGTGGACGGGTCGGGCGGCCTGCACGGCCTCACCTGCAACTCGCTCAGCAGCGTCAGCCTCGACCCGCCGACGCTGCTGGTCTGCCTGGACGTGCGCAGCGGCACCCTCGGCGCGGTGCGCGACAGCGGGGCGTTCACGGTGAACCTGCTCGGCGCCGCCGCCCGGGGCACCGCCGAGTTGTTCGCCTCCGCCGAGAAGGACCGGTTCGACCGGGTCACCTGGAAACGGACGGCGCTGACCGGCCTGCCCTGGCTGGTCGAGGACGCGCTGGCCGTGGCCGAGTGCCGGGTCAGCGACGCGGTGGCCGTCGGCGACCACGTGGTCGTCTTCGGCCGGGTGGTCAACATCGAGAGCGGCGAGGGCAACCCCCTGCTGTACGGCATGGGGAGGTTCGCGGCGGTGGAGCGGGCGACGGCGGCGCCGGTGAGCCGGGCATGACGAGCGTCCAGCCGACCGGGCTGAGCCCCGGCTGGCGGGCCGCGGTCGGCGCGGCCGCCGGCCTGCTGATCCTCGGCGCCGCCGTGGCGTTGTGGGTGCCCGGCCTCGGCGGCGCCGACGCCGTCACGAAGTTCCTGCTCGCCGTGGCCGTGATCCTGCTGGCCAGTCACGTCTGCGGCGAGCTGGTGCGCAAGATCGGGCAGCCGCCCGTGCTCGGGGAGATCCTGGGCGGCCTGCTGCTCGGGCCGTCGGTCCTCGGCGCCGTGTGGCCGCAGGCGGTCGGCTGGTTGTTCCCGCCCGACGTGCTGGCCGCCCTCGACAAGGCCGCGCAGCTCGGGCTGGTGGTCTTCATGTTCCTGCTCGGCTGCGAGCTGCGCACCGACCGGCTGAAGCTGCCCCGCGTCATCGGGGCCACCGTCGTCGGCGGCATGGGCCTGCCGTTCCTGTGCGGCGTGGGCGTCGCGCTGCTGGCGGGCCCGATGCTGGCCGGCACGCGCGGGGAGGAGTGGGCGTTCTACCTGTTCTTCGGCCTGGCCGTGGCCGTGACGGCGCTCCCGGTGCTGGCGCGCATCCTCGTCGACCTCGGGATCGAGCAGACCCGCGTGGGGGTGCTGGCCCTGTCGTCGGCGGCCATCGGCGACGGCGCGGCGTGGCTGGTGCTCACGCTGATCCTGGCGGCGGGCAGCGCCGGCGGCTTCGGCCAGGTGCCCGAGACCGCCGGGCTGGCGGCGGCGCTGCTGCTCGTCACGGTGTTGTGCGTGCGGCCCGCGCTGGCCGCCCTGGCCGCGCGCACCGATTCGGCGCGGGTGCTGACGATCGTGCTGGTGGTGGGCGCGACCGGGTTCTCGGCGCTGACCCAGCTGATCAACCTGCATCCGCTGATCGGCGCCTTCCTCTTCGGCGTGGCCGTGCCGCGCGGGTCGGAGGCGGTCAGGCGGGTGGGGGAGCAGCTCCAGGGGTTCACGCTGATGATCCTGCTGCCGCTGTTCTTCGCGGGCGTCGGGCTGAAGACGTCGATCGGGCTCATCGGCGCGCATCCGTGGTACTGGATGGCGGCCCTGGGCATCCTCGTCGTGGCCCAGGTCTCGAAGGTGGTCGGCGCGGGCGGCGCGGCGCTGCTGGCCGGGCTGCCCCGGCGCGAGTCGCTCCAGCTCGGCGTCCTGATGAACTGCCGGGGGGTCACCGAGCTCGTCATCGCCGCGATCGGCCTGCAGTTCGGCCTGATCAACCAGCTCGGGTTCACGATCCTGGTGCTGCTCGCGATCATCACCACCGCCATGACCGTCTACCTGGTGCGTTACACGGGAGGACGGCCGCTCTCCTGAGCGCGGACGCGCTTGTGCGGGAACAGGGAGCGCCGGGGCAGCTGGGGCCAGGCGTTCCCCCTCAGCGCGTTGCGGATCTGCTCCGCGCCGGTGGCGGCGTCGTCGACGGTCACGATGAGCTCGCCGCCGCCGCGCAGCGCCACCAGCAGCGCCGGCCCCCTGCGGATGATCACCGCGTGCCGTTTGAGGCTGCGGATGCGCCATCCCCACCCGCCCCAGTCGCCGGGGTCGACCTCGATCACCTCGGCGGTCTCGATCTGCCTGAGCGGGATGCGCCAGATCGCCCACTGGCAGACGCGGCCCCGGATCGACAACTTCTTGCCGTCGAAGGTCAGCAGGATGCCGCCCCACAGGTTCAGCGTCGCCAGCGTCGCCAGCGCGGGCAGCATCAGCCAGTAGGTGCTGACCAGGGCCAGCAGGGTCAGCACCCCGGCGGTCGCGAGCGTCTTGCGCACGAACTCGGGATTGCGCGACTGCCCGATCCAGGCCGTGCGCCCCCGGTAGGCGCCGATCCGTGAGGGGATCGGGTCGGGCGGCAGCTCGGCGGGCGGCCCGGAGCGCCGCAGCAGCGGGTAGACCGCGACGGCCGCCACCGCGAAGGCCGTCGCGCCGACGGCGACCGTGATGTATTCGGCGCCGGTCATCGGCCTGGCCAGGCGCCAGTCGGCGACGTCGAGGTTGGCCGCCAGCGGGCACACCACCACCCCGCACATGAGCACCGCCGTCAGCGCCACCACGCCGCCGGCCAGGATGCGCTGCCCGATCGAGCCGGGCGGCCGCAGGTAGGCCAGCAGCGCGAGGGTGGAGCCGATCTCGATGGTGGTGACGGCGACGTCGCCGATCATCGGCCAGAGCGGCGTGGGCTGCACCGGACGGCCGTCGACGAAGTGCACCGCGACGACGCCGGGCAGCCGGTGCTCCAGCGCCCATAAAGCCCAGACGACAAGGACGAGCATGGCGGCGGGCAGGACGGCCACCACGAGAATGAAACGCGTGAATATTCGCTCGAGTGCGACTCGAATGCGCACAGCGACCCCCGTATTACTTTCTGCGTCCCCCAGTGTTTTCATCCCTGGATGAAATGATGTCTCACGTTAAAACGTTCAGTCGGAAATGCTGTCACAACCGGTGTTCTGCCGAAAGGCGCGTAACACGAGTGTTGTCAGGTCGTCTTCGGAGACGCCCAGTCGCCGGGCCTCGACGGCGAGTCTCACCGCGGCCTGGTTGAGACGGCGGTCCATCCCGGGCGTCCCGGCCGAGATGATCACCGTCCCGCGTCCGCGGCGGACCTCCGCGAGCCCCTCGTCGCGCAGTTGGGCGTACGCCCGCAGCACGGTGTGCAGGTTGACCCGCAGGGCGGCGGCCAGATCCTTGGCGGGCGGCAGATGTTCGCCGACTTGCAACGTTCCTTCGGCCAGCGCGCGGCGCAGACCATCGGCGATCTGGTCGAACAGGGGGATCCCGCTCGCGGGATCGATGCTCAGCTGCATGGGATCTCAGAGGCGGACGCCGCCCGGGGGGCGGGCGGGCGGATGTGGGGGTACATCCCGGATGCCTTTACTCATAGTTCTAGAAATTATAGAGTCACACTGGTCTCGACAGCGACAAAAGTCTCTGGGGGCCATCGAATGTTGTACAAACAACCCATTATAGGAGTCGCCCCATCCGTCGGGCACACAAGCCGACGATCCGGGCCGCTCCAGGGCGTTCGGGAATGAGAGTCTCTTCCGGGCGTGTGCGTCCCACGTTCTTGGTACCTGACAGCGGCGCCGACTGAGCACCCTCGTTATCGGCGCCGACCTCCCCATCATTCGAGCTGCCCTGGCTCGTACCCTTGATGAAAGGGCAACGATGAGTGAAATCCCACTGCCAAGAAAGAAACCCGTCCCCGGCCGTGACCGGCGGATTCCCCAGGCGGGCGGCGGCCCCGCCCACGGCCTGGGGCTCGACCGCGCGGTGATTCCGCGGCGGACCGGCCTCCAGTTCCCGACCCATATCCCGCTCTCCAACTGGGAAGGCATCGGCCGGCAACTCTCCCTCATCGCCGATTCCTCGGCATGGTGGCTGGGTGACTGGCTGGTGTACGGCGAGAAACAGTACGGCGACCGCTACCGGGCCGCCATCGAACGCACCTCCCTCGACTACCAGACGCTGCGCAACTACGCCTGGGTCGCCCGGAGGTTCGGACTGTCCCGCCGCCGGGACAAACTGAGCTTCGCCCACCACGCCGAGGTGGCCGCCCTGACCCCCGCCGACCAGGACGCCTGGCTCCAGCGCGCCGAGGAGCAGGCCTGGTCGAGGAACCGCCTGCGCAAGGAGATCCGGCAGGCCGCGATGCTGAAGAACGGTCAGGCGCCCGACGACGCCTCGGGGACGAGCGTCAAGGTCCAGCTCAACCCGAGCCAGGAGCAGCTGGAGCGCTGGGAACGCGCGGCGCGCGAGCAGAACTGCGACCTGGCCAACTGGATGGTGCTGGCGCTGGAGACCTACGCCCGGGAGATCACCAGCGACGGGGCCGTCGTGCCCGAACTGGAGAGCGCGGGCGCCTAGCGGACAGACGAAGGCTCCGGTCGCGGCGCACCGCCGCGACCGGAGCCTTCTCTCACTGCTCGTGGATGGCCCGCAGGACGTTCATCCCGGCCGCGCGCCGGGCCGGCCAGACGGCCGCCGCGATGCCGATCAGCACCGCGCTCAGCAGGTAGAGCCCGAGCCGGTCGTACGGCAGGTCGAGCACCTCCATGCCGTCGCCGGCCATCACCCGCTGCAGCGCCCACCCGATGGCCACGCCGAGCAGCAGCCCGAGCACCGCGCCGAAGAGCGACACGACGACCGACTCGTAGCCGATCATCCCGCGCACCTGGCCCCGGCCCATGCCGACCGCCCGCAGCAGCCCGATCTCGCGCGAGCGCTCCATCACCGACAGGCTCAGCGTGTTCACGATGCCCAGCGCGGCGATCAGGATCGACAACACCAGCAGCACCACGATCAGGTTGAGCACCTGGTCGATCTCCTGGCGGGCGTCGGCCCGCAGCGTCTCGCGGTCCTTGGCGGTCACCGTGGGGTGCGCTCGCAGCGCGGTGAGCACGGCCTGCCGCGCCTGGCCGGCGGAGCCGTCGTCGAGGTCGACGAACGCCCGCTGGATCAGGCCCGCGTCGGCGTGGGCCCGGTAGGCGGCGGTGCCGACGATGATCGGCAGCCCGGCGACCTCGTTGTCGGCGTACACCCCCGCGATCTTCAGCTGTGCCGTGGAGCGGTCGGGGAACTGCGCCTCGACGTTCTGACCGGCCCGCCAGCCCCGTTCGGCGGCCAGCGACGACTGCACGAGCAGATCGGCCGGGCCGGGGAGCACACCCGACTCCAGGGTCAGGCTGGCCGGCTTGGCCAGCGCCGCCGCGTCGGCGACCAGGACGGACGCCTGCTCACCCCCGATCTTCATCGCGCCGGTGCGCACCGGCGTCACCGAACTCACGCCGGGCACCGCCGCCACCGCGTCGACCGTCTCCTGGCCGAACCCGGTGAGGCCGCGCGCCTCCAGCGACAGGTCGGCCGCGAACTGCCCATTGACCCTCGCGTCGGCCGAGGCGCTCAGCGACCCGGCCACCACGGTCGAGACCGTGACGAGGGTGAGCCCGATCATCATCGCCGCCGCCGTCGCGGAGGTGCGGCGGGGGTCGCGGCGGGCGTTCTCCTTGCTCAGCTCGCCCACCGTGCCGCCGAGCCGGGCGACCGGCCAGCCGAGCACCGCGATGACCGGCCGGCTCAGGAACGGGCTGAGCATGGTCAGCGCGATCAGCACCAGCACCCCGCCGCCCACGACCAGGACCGCCGCGTCGGCCTCGCCCGAGGCCACGCCGCCGCCCATCGCGAGCACCCCGATCAGCGCGACGACCGTGCCCGCGACGAGGCGGAACCGGGTCGACCGGCGGGTCAGCGTCACGTCGTGGCGCAGCGCCGCCACCGGCGGGATCTTCGCCGCCCGGCGGGTCGGCAGGTAGGCGGCCAGCACGGTGACGACCATGCCGACCGCGTACGACCACGCCACCGTCGCCGGGGTGATCACCGGGGTCCGCAGCGGCACCTGCGCCCCGCCGGCGAACTGCTCGAACCCCAGCCGGAGCACGTACGACAGGCCCACCCCGGCCAGCACGCCGAGCGTCGAGCCGACGAACCCGATGCCGAGCGCCTCGCCCAGGACCATCCGGGTCACCTGCGACCGCGCGGCGCCGACCGCGCGCAGCAGCGCCAGTTCGCGGATGCGCTGCACGACCAGGATCGTGAACGTGTTGAAGATCATGAAGGAGCCGACGAACACCGCCACCCCGGCGAACGCCAGCAGGAACCGGCTGATCAGCGAGAAGACGGAGTCGAGCTGGCCCTTGACCTCCTGGGTCTCGTCGGCCCCCGTCTTGGCCTCGTAGCCGGCGGGCAGCACGGCCGCGACCTGCTGGAGCAACTGCGCCTGGGAGACCTCCGCGCGGGGCCGCACGAAGACGGCCGAGTAGGCGCCCGGCCCGGTCAGCAACTCCTGCGCGGTCGCGGGGGCGAAGGCCACGTAGGTGGCGGCCCGTCCGAGCTGGTCGTTGACCGGCCGGAACACCCCGCTCACCCGCATGCGTTTGGTCGTGCGCTTGGTCACGATCTCGACGGAGTCGCCGGTCTTCAGGTTGCCCTCTGCGGCGGTGCGCTCCTCGACCACGACGTCGTCGGGCCCCGACGGCTCCCGGCCCGACAGCAGCTTCAGGCCGTCGGTGCCCGGCCGCTGGAGGTAGGCCGCGCCGATGTGCCCGGTCCGGTCCTCGCCGACGATCCGGCCGTCGGCCCGGACGACCACCGCGTAGCCGTCGAAGTAGCCCTTGAACTCCTGCGCCCCCGGGACCTTCGTGCGCAGGCCGGCCAGCACCGACTCGGGCACGGTCACGTCGGGTGCGCCCTCGCCCGTGACGGCCTGCCGGGCCCGCACGATCACGGTCGAGCTCTCGGTGCGGGCCGAGAAGATGGGGTCGAGGCTGCGGGTGGCGGTGTCGCGGAAGATCATCGTCCCGGCGACGAACGACACGCCGAGCATGACGGCGAGCACCGAGAGCGCGAGCCTGATGCGGTTCGCCATCAGGTTGCGCAGGGCGAGTTTCGCCAGCATCAGGCCCGTCCCTCCGCGCGCTTGGCGGCCGGCTCGAACTCCGCCATCCGCTCCAGCACCCGGCCGGCCGTCGGGTCGTCCATGCGGTCGACGACCCGGCCGTCGGCCAGGAAGATCACGTGGTCGGTGTAGGCCGCCGCCGTCGGGTCGTGGGTGACCATGACGATGCTCTGGCCGGTCTGCCGCACCGAGTCGCGCAGGAACGTCAGCACCTCGGCCCCCGACCGCGAGTCGAGGTTGCCGGTCGGCTCGTCGGCGAAGATCACCTGCGGCTTGGCCGCGAGCGCCCGCGCGCACGCCACCCGCTGCTGCTGCCCGCCGGAGAGCTGGTTGGGCCGGTGGTCGAGGCGTTCGCCCAGGCCGGTGATCTCGATGACGGCGTCGAGCCAGTCCTGGTCGGGGATGCGGCCGGCCAGCCGCATCGGCAGCAGGATGTTCTCCATGGCCGTCAGCGTCGGCAGCAGGTTGAACGACTGGAAGATGAAGCCGATCCGGTCCCTGCGGACGCGCGTCAGCTCCTTGTCCGACATATCGGTGATGTCGTCTTCGCCAATGAAAACCCGCCCGGAATCGACGGTGTCGAGCCCGGCCATGCAGTGCATGAGGGTGGATTTGCCCGACCCCGACGGCCCCATGATTCCACTGAACTGGCCCGCCTGGATGTTCACCGAAACGCTGTCGAGAGCGGTGACCGACACGTGGCCGGTGTCGTATCGCTTCGATATGACTTCGGCGCGAGCGGCGACCGGACCGGTCGTGTTCTCGGCGAGCACAGCTGTCCTGTTCTTCACCTGTTCTCCTGGCTGCGTTCCGGCGGATAATTAAATGAGGCGGACACGCTGGCCGCCTTTGTTTCACGCTAGGAGCCGCGGCCCTTCGAATTCATCGGCCGAGGGGATCGGGCCGTCCGACGGAAGTCGGCCTCCCCGCGGCGCGGTGCGACCAAAGTATGAGCCGGAGTCACGAACGCCCAGGCCATACCGCATGGCGGGGTGCTGTGGTGGCCTGGCCCCGCCAACTTTCGGCCGATCCGCCGCCTTGATGGCACGACTTCCGTCGGGTGATGTCAGCCCGATGGGCGATACGCGCCGAGGTTCTCCTCGTTAGGCTGATGGCATGCGTAAATTGCTGCAGGGGCTGGGATTCTTAATGGTCCTCGAGGGCATCAGCGGGACGATCGACCAGATCGCCGTCCAGCCTTTCTTCGGCCTGGTGCTGAATGCCTTCAACCGTTTCGTCGTCGAGCGCATCGACGCGCTGCAGGGCTACGAGATCTTCGCGAACCTCATTCTCGCCGTGCTCGGGATCGTCGTGATGGTGGCGGCCACCCGGCTGGAGGATTCATAACATGCGGAAATTACTGGCGCTGATCGGCGTCATCGCCGTTCTGGAGGGCCTCACCGGAGTGCTCAACCAGATCATCGCCGGCGAACCGACCATTCCGCTCCGCCTGTTCGACCATTTCAATCGTCTCGTCGTCGAACGCACGGCGTTTCTCGACGGTTACGAGATCTGGGCGAACGTGGCGCTGATGGTGGTCGGGGTCGTACTGTCGATCGTCGCCCGCGCTCCTGCGAAGGCCTGATTAATAGACGGGGTTTGTCGGGCCTTCGTCATTTACTCTCCGAAATGTCAATATTTCGATAATTCGGGGATTTTGTTACGTTCCTTGCGCGATGCCAAAGATCATCTCCGCGTCCCAAGGAGCTCGATGATGTCTGCGCCATCCCTCCTGCGGAGGAGGGCACTCTCCCTGCTCGTGGCCGCCCTGGCGGTGGCCGCGCCGGCCGTCGCCCCGGCCCCGGCGGCGGCCGGCACCCCGGCTCTCGTCGTCGTGAAGACCCTCCTGCCGGTCGACGACGTGCACGTATCCACCGGCCACGATCACGACTCGCCTGCCCGGCCCGACTCGCAGTTCCTCCTCGTCGGCGGGGGCGCGGCCGTCGACCACCGGGCCTATCTGCGGTTCGACCTGTCCTCGCTGCCGCAGGGCGTGATCCGGTCGGCCGCGTTGCGGATCGCCGTCGCCAAGACGCCGACCTGCCGGCAGGTGGCCAGGGAAGGGATCGAGGTGCGCCGGGTCGTCGAACCCTGGGCCGCCGACTTCCTGCACTGGGGCAACACGCCCGCCTCCACCCCGGACGACGCGGTGACCGCCCTCGCCGACCTCCCCTGCGGGGTCTCGGCCGGGCAGACGGAGTGGCCGGTCACGGATCTCGTCCACGACTGGGCGGCCGGCGCGGAGAACCACGGCCTGGTGCTCCAGTCTCCCGACGAGTCGACCGACGACGGCGTCTGGTACCTCTCCTCCAGGGAGAACGACGACGTCCCCCTTCTCTCGGTCACCATGGAGGTCCCCTCGGCGCCGTCCACGCGTGGGGTGTACGTCACACAGAGCCACCAGGACGGCGACCACCTCTGGCTGGCCTCCACGACGCCCAGGGTCTACACGACGGTGCGCGACCCGGCCGGCGGACAGCTGGCCGGCGAGTTCCAGATCGAGCACGACCCCGCCGCGCCCGACCAGGGCACCGGCCTGATCTGGACCGCCACCTCGAGCCAGCCCGCCCCCAAGCCGACGGTCCAGGTCCCCGCGGGGCTCCTCCAGGACGGCTGGCGCATCCGCCTGCGGGTCCGCGCCCACAACGTGACGGCCGGCACGGCCTCCGACTGGTCGCCGTGGCAGTCCGCCACCCTGTCCAGCGTCGTCCCCGAGATCACCGGGGCGGAGCTGACCCCGTCCCACGAGTCCGGCGGCGTGACGGTGGCCACGAGCCTCACCCCGACGTTCGCCGCCACCGCGAGCCACCCGTTCCTCGACCCGCTGCACGTGGCCGTCGAGGTCGAGCACGACCCGGACGCGCCGGCCCAGGGGACCGGGCTCATCTGGTACGGCGCCGGTCTCGACGACACCGCCTCGGGCGCGCAGACGCAGGTCACCGTGCCCGCCGGACTGCTGCAGGACGGCTGGCGGCTGCGCTGGCGGGTCCGCGCGAACGCCGGCCCGTTCATGTCGCAGTCGGAGTGGCGGACCTTCACCGTCGACCTGAGCCAGGACCACTGAGACCCGGCGGCCGTCGGGCGGGTGCCCTACGGGGGCGCACCCGCCGGACGGCCGTCACTGATCGAAAATACCGATTGTCAAGGTTTCTGTTAGTGCGATGTGATTGATCATCTCCGCACCCCAAGGAGCTTGATGATGTCTGGCACGTCCCTCCTGCGACGGAGGGCTCTCTCCCTGCTGACCGCCACGCTGGTGGCGACCGGTCTCACCGCCGTCCCCGCCCACGCCGACGTCACGACGGACGCGGCCTTGATCGACGACGTCGGCGTGGCGTCGAGCGACGGGCCGGGGGCTCCGGACGCCCCGCGCCACTACGTGGGCGCCTTCCCCGACGGGAGCCGGGGCCGGGCCTACCTGAAGTTCGACGTGCCGTCCGTGGAGGGCCGCATCACCTCGGCCACGTTACGGCTCGCCGTCGACTCCGCGCCGGCGTGTCACCCCGGGGCGCAGGAGGGCGTCCAGGTGAGCCGGGTGACGACCCCCTGGGACCCCTACGACCTGCACTGGGGCGGCACGCCCGCCTCGACGCCCGACGGCGCGGCCGTCGCCGGGGAGGACTGCGAGACCCCGCCCGCGTTCCTCGAATGGCCGGTCACCGACATCGTGCGGGCCTGGGCCACCGGGGCGCAGAACTACGGCCTGGCCGTCGACGGCTCGGACGGCTACTGGGTCTTCGCGTCGGGGGAGAGCGCCGACCTCGCCCCGCCCGTCCTCGCGGTCACGGTCGACACCGGCACGGTGGTCGTGACGCGGACCATTCAGATCACGCCGGTCCACGTGCGGACCGGGGTCACCACGGTCGCCTCGCGCACGCCGCTGCTGACCGGCGGCCAGTCCGATCCGCTCGGCGGCGACGCGCGGGCCGAGTTCGAGATCGAGCACGACCCGGCCGTGCCGGACCAGGGCACGGGTCTGATCTGGACCGCCGTCTCCGATCTGGCCACCGGTGGCGAGGCGGCGTCCGCCCGGGTGCCCGAGGGCGTGCTGCAGCAGGGCTGGCAGATCCGCTGGCGGGGGCGCGGCCACGCGCCGGCGAGCGGGCACGTCAGCGCCTGGACGGGCTGGCGGTACGGCGAGGTGCACGAGGTCCCTCCCCGCGTGCTCATGCCGAGGGTCCTGCCGTCCCTGCAGATGGGCGACATCGCGGTGACCTCCAGCCTCACCCCGACGTTGCGCGTCTTCGTCACCCACCCCTACGGGCTCACGATGCGCGCCCGCTTCGAGGTCGAGCACGACCCCGGCCTGCCGGAGCAGGGCGCCGGCCAGATCTGGGCCGGTCTCGACCCGGTGGCCGTGCCGTCGGGGCGGCCGTCGGCGGTCACGCTGCCCGAGGGGGCGCTGGCCGACGGGTGGCGGATCCGCTGGCGGGTCCGCGCGGAGGCGGTGGAGGCCCCGGCCGTGTCCGAGTGGACCGAGTGGCGGAAGGTCACCGTCGCGGTGTCATGACGCGACCGGCCGCAGGGCCTGCGGCGTCAGGTCGCCGACGGACGGGTAGCCGTCGACGGCCATGATCAGGTCGGCCTCGGCGAGGATCGTCCGCAGCACGTGGACGATCCCGTCGGGTCCGCCGAGCGCGAGCCCGTAGGCGTAGGGGCGGCCGATTCCCACGGCGGTCGCCCCGAGGGCCAGCGCCTTCACCACGTCGGCCCCCGAGCGCACGCCCGAGTCGAACAGCACCGGCAGGCCGCCGGCGGCCTCGACCACCTCGGGCAGGACGTCGAGGGCGGGCAGGCCGCCGTTGGCCTGGCGGCCGCCGTGGTTGGAGCAGTAGATCCCGTCGACCCCGGCGTCCGCGGCGCGGCGGGCGTCGCCGGGGTGACAGATCCCCTTCAGGAGCAGCGGCAGCCTGGTGGCCGAGCGCAGCCAGGGGAGGTCGTCCCAGGTCAGCGAGTTGCCGAAGATCTGCGCCCAGTGGGCGGTGGCGGCCTGGGGGTCGTCCTCCGGCGGGCGGGGGAGCCGCGACCGGAAGACCGGGTCGCTGGTGTAGTTGGCCAGGCAGGAGCCCCGGAGCTGGGGGAAGTTGGCGGTGCTCAGGTCGCGCGGACGCCAGCCGGTGACCCAGGTGTCGAGGGTGACGACGAGGGCGCGGAACCCGGCCGCCTCGGCGCGGTGGATCAGGCTCTCGGCGACGTCGCGGTCGGCGGGGGTGTAGAGCTGGAAGAAGCCGGGCGTGTCATCCAGTTCCGGGACGATCTCTTCCAGCGGGTCGACGGTGAACGTCGAGGCGATCATCGGGACGCCGGTGCGGGCCGCCGCCCGTGCGGTGGCGAGGTCGCCGTGGCCGTCCTGGGCGCACAGGCCGATCACGCCGATCGGGGCCAGGAAGACCGGGGTGGGCAGCCGCATACCGTACAGATCGACATGGAGGTCGCGCCGTGCGGCGCCGGCCAGCATGCGCGGGACCAGCCCCCAGCGGCGGAAGGCCGCGACGTTGGCCCGCTGGGTGTGCTCGTCGCCCGCGCCGCCCGCGACGTAGGACCAGACCGACGGCGGCAGCGCGGCCTCCGCCCTGGCCTCCAGATCGGCGAAGGTCATCGGCAGCGGGGGGACCAGCCCGCGCAGACCGCCCGCGTAGATCTCGTTCTGGTAGTCGCCGAACTGCGCGCTCATGCGCGTCGTCTCTGGTAGACGCGGAGGTTGAGGGTGGTCAGGCCGAGCAGCGGGACCGGGGCGCCGAACTGCTCCGCGCGCCGCACCAGGTCGCCGAAGATCTCCTCGACCTCGACCGGCCGGTCGAGGATCAGGTCGCGGTAGGCCGACGACGTCAGCGACGAGTGGGCCGCGGTCACCGTCTGGCGGGTGGCGTCGAGCGAGTCGGCCGGCACCGGATGCCCGGCGGCCTCGGCGACGGCGGCGCACTCGGCCACGACCGCGCGGGCGAACTCCACGCCGCCGGGGGTGGACGCGACCTCCCCGACCGTCGCGCGCATGAGGCACGTCACCGCGCCGGTCGCGGCGATGAACACCCACTTGGCCCACATCTCGCCGACGATGTCGGCCGCGAGCCGGGTCTCGAACCCGGCGCCCCCGAGCACGCCGACGAGTTCGTCGGGCGCGGGCCCGGCCCGGGAGCCGTAGGTGAGGCTCTGCACGTCGGCGAGCCGGAGGATGTCGCCCTCGGCGTCGAGGGTGGTGCTCACCATGACGACCCCGCCGAGCACCCGCCGCTCGCCGAACCGCCCGGCGAGTTCGTCGACGTGCCGCATCCCGTTGAGCACCGGCAGGACGAGCGTGCCGGGCCCGACCGCCGGGGCGAAGTCGTCCATGGCCGACCGCAGCGCGGACGCCTTGACCGAGACGAGAACCAGGTCGTACGCCGAAGTGATCTCGTTCGCCAGGAGCGTGCGCGGATGGAGCGTCGTCTCCTCGCCCAGGCCGACGATCCGCAGCCCGCGCGCCTCGATGAGCCGGGCCCGTTTGGGGCGGACCAGGAAGGTGACGTCTCGGCCCGCCTGGACGAGGCGGCCGCCGAAGTATCCGCCGACCGCTCCTGCCCCCACGACCAGGATCTTCATCCCAAAAACGTATACAGAATACGTTTTTCCTCACAATCCAGGAATGGTCAAAACCTCGGCGTGTACGCCGCCACCGCGTCCTCGTCCCAGGAGATCCCCAGACCCGGTCCCCGGGCGGTGACCCGGCCGTCGACCGGCCGCAGGGGCTCCCGCACGACCGCCCCGGCGAGGTCGAGGTGCTCGACCCAGTCGGCCGTCGGGGTGACCGTCATGGCGTGCGCGCTGGCCTCGACGAACAGGTGGCTGGAGACGGGCAGCGAGGCCGCCTCGGCCTGGCCCGCGGCGAGCGTCCAGCCGGTGAAGCCGCCGATCTTCATGAGGTCGAACATGGCGAAGTCGCAGGCCCCGGCCGTGATGGCGGCGTGACAACCGGCCGGGAACCACCAGTTCTCGCCGGTCTGGATCCGGGCGCCGGTGGTCCGGCGCAGGTAGGCGTGGCCCGCGAGGTCGTCGGCGTGGACGGGCTCCTCGACCCAGTAGAGCCCGAACTCCGCCAGCAGGCCGAGGCGGCGGCGGGCCTCCTGCGGGGTGAGCGACTGGTTGTAGTCGACCATGAGGTCGACGCCGGGCCCGATGATCTCGCGGACCCGCCGCACGACCGCGACGTCGCGGGCCGCGTCGGGGTAGCCGATCTTGATCTTGATCGCCCGGAACCCGCTCTCGACCGAGCCCCGGAGGGCCTCCTCCTCCCGGTCGGGGTCCATCATCCCGTAGCTGTCGTAGGCCCTCAGCGGCGTCGGCTCACCGCCGAGCAGCGTCGCGACCGGCAGGCCGGTGAGGTGGCCGAGGGCGTCCCAGAGGGCCGTCTCGACGCCCGACACGGCCATGCCGGCGATCCCCTGCAGGCCGGCCAGCCGGAACCTGGCCTGGAGCTCCCGCATTCGGGCCCCGGGCGCGATCGGCTTCCCCACCAGGCCGGGGGCCAGTTCCCCGGCCACGGAGACGAGCGCGGGCAGCAGCGCCGCGTCGTAGGCGAACACGTAGGAGCGACCGGTCACGCCCCCGGCGGTGACCACGTCGAACAGGACCAGCGGAGCGGCCGTGACCGACCCCGACGCGGTGCGCAACGGCCGCGCCATCGGGACGACCACCGGACGCGCCCGCACCCGCGAGACCGTCTCGGCTTCCACACCTCCATTGAAGCCTGGTGATTTCAGCGCGACTTCAGCGCCGCCGTAGATGCTCCGTCGCACCGCACCACCCATCGAGACTGTGCGAGGACGGATGAGCGAGATCCCCGACTTCCCCATGAACCGCGGTTGCCCCTACCACCCGCCCGCCGGCTACGAGGAGCTGCGGGCCTCCGGCGTCGCCTCCCGCGTCCGCCTGTACGACGGCCGGGTCGCCTGGGTGGTCACCGGGCACCCCGAGACGCGGGCGCTCCTGCTCGACCCCCGGTTGTCGTCCGACCGGTCGCGGGCCGACTTCCCGGTGCTGGTGCCCCGGATGGCCGCGTCCAAGCTGGTCGCCCTCGTCGGCATGGACCCGCCCGAGCACGACGTGCAGCGGCGCATGCTCGCGCCGAGCTTCACCGTCAACGGGCTCAAGAAGTTGCGGCCGGTGATCCTGCGCATCGTCACCGAGCGCATCGACGCGCTGCTCGCCAAGGGGCCGGGGGCCGACCTGGTGCCGGAGTTCGCGCTGGCCGTGCCGTCGACGGTGATCTGCGAGCTGCTCGGGGTGCCGTACGCCGACCACGACTTCTTCGAGGCGCAGACCCGCAAGATGCTGATGGCGACCAGCACCGCGCAGGACGGCGCGGAGGCGGCGGTGGCGCTGACCGCCTACTTCGACGAGCTGATCACCCGCAAGCTGGCCGAGCCGGGCGAGGGCGTGGTCGACACCCTGATCAGGGAGCGGCTGGCGACCGGGCAGCTGACCCGTGCCGAGGTCTCCTCGATCTCGATGTTCCTGCTGGTCGCGGGGCACGAGACGACCGCCAACATGATGGCGCTGAGCATCCTGACCCTGCTGGAGCACCCCGGCCAGCTCGCCGTGCTGCGCGACCACCCCGACCGGGCCAAGGATCACGTCGAGGAGCTGCTGCGGTTCCTGTCGGTCGCCGACGAGCTGCAGCGCATCGCCGCCGCCGACATCGAGGTCGGCGGGGTGACGATCCGCGCCGGCGACGCGGTCTACCTGCCCAACGCCGCCGCCAACCGGGACGAACGCGTCTACGCCGACCCCGGCACGCTGGACCTGACCCGCGACGCGCGCGGGCACCTGGCGTTCGGGCACGGCGTGCACCAGTGCATCGGGCAGAACCTGGCCCGCGCCGAGCTGGAGATCGGGCTGCGCGAGCTGGTCACCCGGTTGCCCGGCCTGCGCCTCACCGAGCCCGTCGAGGCGCTCGGGGTCAAGCCGGGCGGGTCCGTCCAGGGCATCCACCGGCTGCCCGTCACGTGGTGAGCCGCTCCTCCAGGAAACCCGCCACGGCGGCGGGGGTCGGGTAGTCGTACAGCAGCACCGGCGGCAGGGTCAGCCCGGTCGCCTCGCACAGCCGGTTGCGCACCTCCAGGGCGCTGAACGACGAGAAGCCGATGTGCAGGAAGTTGTCCTCGGGGCCGATCCGGTCGGGCGCGGCGTGGCCGAGCACCTCGGCGGCGTGCGCCCGCACCAGGTCGAGCAGCGTCGTCTCGGCCGCTCCCGCCTCCGGCCCCGAGGTCTCGGCCGCCGAGCCCCACCAGTGGTGTTCGTGCTCGAACGGGTAGGTCGGCAGGTCGGCGGCCGGGCCGGCGGGGTGCCAGGCCGTCCAGTCGACCGCGCCGCCGGCCGCGTGGAGCCGGGCGACCAGCGCCGCCACCGCCTCCGGCTCGGGCCGGTCCCGGGTCAGGGCGGGGAGCACGAGCGCGTCGTCGGGCAGCGCGCGCGCCGCCATCGGGGTGAGCACGGCGTCGGGGCCGACCTCGACGAACGTGCTCACCCCGGCGGCGCGCAGGGTGGCGACCACGTCGCCGAACCGGACCGTCGACCGCAGGTGGCGCACCCAGTAGTCGGGGTCCTTCAGTTCCCCGTACGCCGCCTCGCGGCCGGTCACCTCCGAGATCAGGGGGATGGCCGGTTCGCGGAACGTCACCCGGGCCGCCGCCGCGCGGAAGGCCGCCAGCGCCCCGTCCATGTGCGGCGAGTGGAAGGCGTGGCCGACCCGCAGCCTGCTGGTGCGGTGGCCGCGTGTGGTGAACCCGGCGGCGATCTGGGTGACCGCGTCGGCGTCCCCGGAGATCACCACTGCCGCAGGGCCGTTGACGGCGGCCAGGTCGACCCGGCCCGCGTAGGGTTCCAGCGCCTCGGCGACCTCGGCCTCGGTCGCCTCGACGGCCGTCATCGCGCCGCCCCCGGGCTGGGCCTGCATCAGCCGGGCGCGTGCGGCGACCAGGGCGCAGGCGTCCTCCAGCGAGAGCACCCCGGCGGCGTGCGCGGCGGCCAGCCCGCCGAGCGAGTGCCCGGCCACCCGCGAGGGCGGCGGGGCGAGCCGCGTCAGCAGCCGGAACAGGGCGACTTCCAGGGCGAAGAGGGCGGGCTGGGCGTACTCGGTCCGGTCGAGGGCCGTGGCGTCGTCGCCGAACAGCAGGTCATTGAGGGGGCGGTCGAGGTGCGGCCCGAAGGCGGCGGCCACCTCGTCCAGCGCCTCGGCGAAGACGGGCCACTCCGCGTAGAGGCCGCGGCCCATGCCGGGGCGCTGGCTGCCCTGGCCGGTGAACAGGTAGGCCGCGCCGGCCCGTTCGGCCGCCGTCGCCCGCACCACGTGCCGTGACGACCGGCCCGCCGCGAGGTCGGCCAGGGCGCGCAGGCGCTGGTCGCGGTCGCCGGGCAGCACGACCGCCCGGTGCTTCAGCGGGGTGCGGCCCAGCGCCAGGGTGCGGCCGATCCGGGCGTCGTCCAGGTCGGGATGGGCGGTCAGGCGGTCGAGCAGGCGGGCCGCCTGGGTGTGCAGGGCGGTCTCGGTGCGGCCCGACAGCGGCCACGGGGCGGCGGGGGCGGCGGGTTCGACGCCTCCCGGCGGAGGCTCGGGCGCCTCCTCGATGATGACGTGGGCGTTGGTGCCGCTGATACCGAACGACGAGACCCCGGCCCGGCGCGGCCGGTCGCCCCGGGGCCACGGCACGGGTTCGGTGAGCAGGCGGACCGCGCCGCTCTCCCAGTCGACGTGCGGGGTCGGCTCGTCGACGTGCAGGGTGCGGGGCAGCGTCTCGTGCCGGAGCGCTTCGATGATCTTGATGACCCCGGCCACCCCGGCGGCGGCCTGGGTGTGGCCGAGGTTCGACTTCACCGACCCCAGCCACAGGGGCCGGTCCCGATTCCGCCCGTACGTCGCCAGGATCGCCCCCGCCTCGATCGGGTCGCCCAGCCGGGTGCCCGTCCCGTGCGCCTCCACGGCGTCGACCTGCTCGGGGGCGAGGCGGGCGTCGGCGAGCGCGGCCCTGATCACCCGCTCCTGCGTCGGGCCGTTGGGCGCGGTCAGGCCGTTCGACGCGCCGTCCTGGTTGACGGCCGAGCCGCGCAGCACGGCCAGCACGGTCCGGCCGTTGCGCCGCGCGTCCGAGAGGCGTTCCAGCAGCAGCAGGCCGACGCCCTCGGCGAAGCCGGTGCCGTCGGCGGCGGCCGCGAACGCCTTGCAGCGCGCGTCGGGGGCCAGGCCGCGCTGACGGCTGAACTCGACCAGCAGCACCGGCGTGGCCATCACCGTCACCCCGCCCGCCAGCGCCAGGTCGCACTCCCCGCGCCGCAGCGACTGGGCCGCCAGGTGCAGCGCCACCAGCGACGACGAGCACGCCGTGTCGACCGTCACCGCCGGGCCCTCCAGGCCCAGGTGGTAGGCGATCCGGCCGGTGGCGACGCTGGTCGCGTTGCCGGTCATCAGGTGGCCCTCGAAGCCGTCCGGGACCCGGTCGGGCGGCGGGACGTACGCCTGCGACACCACTCCGGCGAACACGCCCGTCCGGCTGCCGCGCAGCGACCCCGGCGCGATCCCGGCCCGTTCGACGGTCTCCCACGACGTCTCCAGCAGCAGCCGTTGTTGCGGATCGGTGGCGGTCGCCTCGCGTGGGCCCATGCCGAAGAAGGCCGCGTCGAAGCCGGCGGCGTCGTACAGGAAACCGCCCTCCTTCGTGTACGCCGTGCCGGGGCGGTCCGGGTCGGGGTCGTACAACGCGTCGAGATCCCACCCCCGGTCGGCGGGGAAGCCGCCGACGGCGTCGACGCCCGCGTCGAGCAGCCGCCACAACTCCTCGGGGCTGTCGGCGCCACCGGGCAGGCGGCAGGCGGCGGCGACGATCGCGATCGGCTCGTGCTGCCGGTCCTCCAGTTCGCGGATGCGGCGCCGGGCCTGGCGCAGGTCGGCGGTGCTCCGCTTGAGGTACTCGCGCAGCCGGTCCTCGTTGCTGGTCATGTCGTCTCCAGGGGTCACAGCGGGTCGAGTTCCTCGTCGAGGGCGCGGAACAGCTCCTCGTCGGTCGCCGAGGCGAGGTCGTCGTCGGCCTCCCCGGCCGGGCGGGAGCCCTCCTCCCACCGCCACAACGCCGCGCGCAGCCGGTCTCTGATGGTGGCGAAGTCGGGCCCGTCGACGGTCACCGAGGCCAGCAGCCGGTCGAGCTCGGCCGCCGTGTCGACGGGGGCGATGAGCGCGCGCAGGTGGGCGGCGAGCGCGACGGGGGTGGGGAAGTCGAAGGCCAGCGTGGTCGGCAGCCGCAGCCCCGTCGCCGCCGCCACCCGGTTGCGCAGCTCCACCGAGGTCAGCGAGTCGAAGCCGATCTCCTTGAACGCCTGGTCGGCGGCGACCCCGTCGACTCCGGCGTGCCCGAGCACCGCCGCCACCTGCTCCCTGACCAGGGTCAGCAGCGCCTGCTCCCGGTCGGGCCCCGGCAGCGCGGCCAGCCGTTCGGCCAGCCCGGCGGGCGATACCGGCGCCTGCCGGGCGGCCCGGCGTACCGAGGGAGCACGCACCAGCCCCCGCAGGACCGCCGGCACCTCGCCCGCCTCGGCCCGCGCCCGCAGCGCGGCCTCGTCGAGCACCGCCGGGACGAGCAGCGGCCGGTCGGCCCGCACGGCCGCGTCGAACAGCGCCAGCCCCTCCTCCACGGCCATCGGCGTGAGCCCGCCCCGGGCGATGCGGGCCAGGTCGGCCGCGCCCAGGTGCCCGGTCATGCCGCTCGCCTCCCGCCACATGCCCCACGCGAGCGAGGTCGCGGGCAGCCCGCGCTCGCGGCGGTGCGCGGCGAGGGCGTCCAGGAAGACGTTGGCGGCGGCGTAGTTGGCCTGCCCCGCGCCGCCGAGCAGCCCCGACGCCGAGGAGAACAACACGAACGCGTCGAGGTCGCCGGTCAGCTCGTGCAGGTTCCACGCGGCGTCGACCTTCGGCCGCAGCGCCGCCGCGACCTTCTCCGGGGTCAACGAGGCGAGCACGCCGTCGTCGAGCACCCCCGCCGTGTGGAAGACCGCCGTCAGCGGCCGGTCGGCGGGCACCGCGGCCAGCAGCCCGGCCAGCGCCGCCCGGTCGGCGGCGTCGCAGGCCACGACCCGCACCGCCGCCCCAGCCCCGGCCAGCTCGGCGGCCAGCTCGGCCGCGCCGGGCGCGTCCGGCCCGCGCCGGCTCGTCAGCAGCAGATGCCGCACGCCGTGCGCGGCCACCAGGTGCCGGGCCAGCGCCGCCCCGATCGTGCCGGTCCCGCCGGTGACCAGCACGGTCCCTTCCCGTACGGACGGCAGCGTCAGCACCAGCTTGCCCACGTGGGCCGCCTGGGCGAAGTGCCGGAACGCGGCCGGGGCCTGGCGCACGTCCCAGGTGGCCACCCGCGACGGCCGCAACACGCCCTGCCGGAGCAGCGCCAGCACGCCCCGGAAGGCGGCGGCCACCTCCTCGACCGGCATGTCGAGCAGCTCGAACGGCAGATACTCGACGCCCTCCGGGTCGCGCGGGTCGGCGATGCCCATCTCGACGAACCGCCCGCCCGGCGGCAGCAGCCCGAGCGAGGCGTCGAGCAGGTCCCCGGTCAGCGAGTTGAGCACGACGTCGACCTGGCCGAACGCGGCCGCGAACGCGTCGGTGCGGGAGGAGGCGATGCGCTCCGGCGGGATCCCCAGGGCACGCAGCGCGGGCCACTTGGCCGGGCTCGCGGTGGCGTACACCTCCGCGCCCAGATGCCGCGCCAGTTGCAGCGCCGCCAGCCCCACCCCGCCGGCGGCGGCATGGACGAGCAGCCGTTCCCCCGCCCGCAGCCGGGCCAGCGTGACGAGGGCGTGGTAGGCGGTCGTGAAGACGGCCGGCACACTCGCCGCCTCGGCGAACGACCAGCCGTCGGGGATCACGGCGAGCAACCGATGGTCGGCGACGGCCACCGGCCCGACCGCGCCCGGGACGAGCCCGAAGACCTTGTCGCCCACCGCCAGTTCCGCGACCGCCTCGCCGACCTCGACCACGACGCCCGTTGCTTCCGCGCCGAGGGGCGTGGGGGAGGGCACCATGCCGAGCGCGGTCAGGACGTCGCGGAAGTTCAGCCCGGCGGCCCGGACGTGGAGTCTGACCTGGTGGGGGGCCAGCGGGGCGTCGGCCTCGGGGAAGGGGGCGGGACGGAGGTCGTCGGGGGAGCCGCCCGGGGTGGTCAGCCGCCAGCTTTCCCGCGGGAGGTCGAGTTCGGGTCGGCGGGGGGTTCTTGTCAGACGGGGGACCAGGGCTGTGCCGCCGCGGAGGGCCAGCTGGGGCTCGCCGGTGGCGAGCGCCGCCGGGAGGGCGGTGACTGAGGAGTCGTCGAGGTCGACGACGGTGATGCGGCCCGGGTTCTCGGTGGCGGCCGACCTCGCCACGCCCCAGAGGGGGGCTGCGGTGAGGTCGAGGTGGTCGCCCGGGTTCACGATCACGGCGTTCCTCGTCAGGATCGCCAGGCGGGAGGCGGGGTCGGGGTTCTCGGCCAGCCAGGCGGTGAGCCGGCCGATCAGGGCCCGCACGTTGGCGGCCACGACCTGTGGGACGTCGCCGTCGGCGACGGAGGCGGGCCACTCGATCACGGTCACGCCGGCGGGGAGGTTCGCGGGCCGGCCGGGGTTTTCCGGGCCGGCCAGGGGGATCTCGGTCCAGGTCGGTTCGTACAGGGACGTGGGTTCGGCAGGGTGGGTCGTGGGGGCGGCGCGGAGGGTCAGGGACTCGACCCGGGCGATGGGGGCGCCGGTCGGGTCGGTGAGGGTGATGGTGACCGTGTCGTCTCCGGCGGGGGTCAGGGTGGCGCGGAGGGCGGTGGCCCCGGTGGCGTAGAGGTCGACGCCCGACCAGGTGAACGGGAGCCGGACCCCCTCGCCGAGGAAACCTCCCAGGGCCATGGCGTGCATGGCGGCGTCGAAGAGGGCGGGGTGGAGGGCGAACCGGGCGGCGTCGTCCTCGTGGCCCTCCGGCAGGCGGACCTCCGCGTGGACGGTGTCGCCCTCGCGCCAGGCGGCGGTGAGGTTGCGGAAGGCGGGACCGTATTCGTAGCCGAGGTCGGCCAGGCGGTCGTAGAGGTCGTCGACCGCCAGGGGGATGGCGTCCGGCGGGGGCCAGGCCGTCGCCGCGGGCGGTTCGCCGGGCGGGGGCGGGGTCAGGGTTCCGGCGGCGTGCCTGGTCCATTCGGGGTCGCCGGCCCGTCTGGAGTGCACGGTCACCCTTCTGCGGCCGGACTCGTCGGGGGCGGTCACCTCCGCCTGGAGGCCGACGGTTCCGCGTTCGGGGAGGTGGAGCGGGGCTTCCAAGGTGAGTTCGTCGATGCGGAAGGCGGTGCCGGAGAGTTGCCCGGCCTGGAGGGCGAGTTCCAGGAGGGCCGTCGCCGGGAGCAGGGCCGTGCCGCGCACGGCGTGGTCGGCGAGCCAGCCGTGGGAGTCGCGGGAGACGCGGCCGGTGACGGCCAGCGCTCCCGTCTCGGCCAGCGCGGTCACGGCGCTCAGGAAGGGGTGCTCGGCGGCGTCGAGGCCCAGCCCTCCGGCGTCGCCGCCCACCGACGGGCCGGTGAGCCAGTAGCGCTCGCGCTGGAAGGGGTAGGTCGGCAGGTCGGTGACGCCCTGTTCCGGCAGGCGCCAGGTGACCGGGTGGCCGTCGGCGTGCAGGGCGGCCAGGTTCAGGTGGAACTGGTGGAGGGTGCCCTTCTGGCGGCGCAGGGTGCCGGTGACCAGCAGCGACGGGTGCTCAAGGGTGTCCTGGACGGCGGTCGTCAGCACGGGGTGGGGGCTCGCTTCGACGAAGGTGGTGTGGCCGTCGTCCAGGAGCTTGGAGAGGGTCTGGTGGAAGTGGACGGGGTTGGCGAGGTTGTCGAACCAGTACTCGGGGGTGAGATCGGGGGTCTCGGTGGTGAGGGTGGAGTAGAGGGGGACGGCGGCGGGTTGTGGCCGGATGCCGTCGAGCAGGGCCAGGAGTTCGTCGCGGAGGCGGTGGACGTGGGGGCTGTGGGAGGCGTAGTCGACCGGGATTTTCCGGGCGTCGAGGGTGCTGAGCAGGTGGTCGAGTTGGGTGGCGTCGCCGGCGATGACGGTGGCGTTGGGGCTGTTGTGGGCGGCTATGTGCAGGTCGTCGTAGGGGGCGAGGTGGTGGGCCAGGGCGGCGGCGCTCTGTGGGACGGAGGCCATGCCGCCGGTTCCGGCGAGGGCGAGCAGGGCCTTCGACCGGAGGGTGACGATCTTGGCGGCGTCGTCGAGGGTGAGCGCGCCCGCGATGTGGGCGGCGGCGATCTCGCCCTGGGAGTGGCCGATGACCGCGTCGGGGTGCACGCCGTGGTGTTCCCACAGGCGGGCCAGGCTGGTCATGACGGCGAACAGGGCGGGCTGGATGACGTCCACCCGATCGATGGGCGGGCCGTTCAGCACATCGATCAGGTTCCAGCCCGCGTGTCTCTCGATCGCCTCGGCGGCGGCCCGCAGGTGGTCCGCGAACACGGGAGAGGTGGCCAGCAGGTCCCGGGCCATCCCGTCCCACTGGGAGCCCTGACCGGGGAACACGAAGACCGTCTTGCCCAGCGGCCTGACCTGCCCCCGCACCAGGTTCGGGTCGGGCCGGTCGCCGGCGAGGGCGTCGAGCGTCGCGAGCAGGGTCTCGCGGTCCCCGGTGACGACGGCGGCCCGGTGGGCAAGCGCGGCCCGGCCGGTGGCGAGGGTGCGGGCCAGGTCCGAGGGCAGCAGGTCCGGGCGGGCGGCGACGTGGTCGCGCAACCGCCGGGCCTGCGCCCGCAACGCCTGGGCGTCGTGGGCCGACAACACCACCGTCGTGTCGCCGGCGGCTTGCGGGTGCAGACTCGGGCGGTCAGTCTGCGGACTTGCGGGAAGGCTCTCGGTCCGCGGGCTTTCGGTCTGCGGGCGAGGGCTGGGTGCGTCGATCCGTGAGGCAGGCGCTTCCTCAAGGATGACGTGGGCGTTGGTGCCGCTCATGCCGAAGCCCGAGATCCCCGCGCGGCGGACCCGCCCGGCCTCCCGCTCCCACGGGCGGGCCTCGGTGAGAAGGCGCACGTCACCGGCCGTCCAGTCGACGTGCGGGGTGGGTTCGTCCACGTGCAGCGTGCGGGGCAGCACCCCGTGCCGGAGGGCCTCGACCATCTTGATGACCCCGCCGACCCCGGCCGCCGCCTGCGTGTGGCCGATGTTCGACTTCAGCGACCCCAGCCAGGCCGGGTGCTCGCGGTCCTGCCCGTAGGTCGCCAGCAAAGCCTGGGCTTCGATCGGGTCGCCGAGGCGGGTGCCCGTCCCGTGGGCTTCGAGGGCGTCCACGTCCGACGGGGACAGGCCCGCGTCGGTGAGGGCCGCGCGGATGACCGCCTGTTGCGATGGGCCATTGGGGGCGGTCAGGCCGTTGGAGGCGCCGTCCTGGTTGATCGCCGTCCCCCGGATCACGGCCAAGACCGGGTGGCCGTTGCGGACCGCGTCCGACAACCGCTCGACCAGCAGCAGGCCCACGCCCTCACCGAAGGCGGTGCCGTCGGCGGCGGCGGCGAACGCCTTGCACCGCGCGTCGGGGGCCAGGCCCCGCTGGCGGCTGAAGCCGATGAAGATGTCGGGATGGGACAGGACGGTGGCGCCGCCCGCCAGCGCCAGGTCGCACTCACCACCCCGCAGCGCGCGGACCGCCAGGTGCAGGGCCACCAGTGACGCCGAGCAGGCGGTGTCCACGGTGACGGCCGGTCCGCGCAGGCCGAGGGTGTACGCGATGCGTCCCGACGCGATGCTGCCCGCGCTGCCGATGCCGAGATAGCCTTCCATGTCCGGCGGGAGCCGTACCCGCGAGCCGTAGTCGGTGTAGACCACGCCCGCGTAGACGCCGGTGGACGAGCCGTGCAGCGACGTCGGGTCGATGCCGGCCCGTTCGAACGCCTCCCAGGCGGTCTCCAGGAGGAGCCGCTGCTGCGGGTCCATGCTGACCGCCTCGCGCGGGCTGATGCCGAAGAAGGCCGGGTCGAAACCGGCGGCGTCGTGCAGGAAACCGCCTTCGCGGGCGTAGGAGGTGCCCGCGTGGGAGGGGTCGGGGTCGAACAGGCGCTCCAGGTCCCAGCCCCGGTCGGCGGGGAACGGGGAGATGACGTCGCGTTCGCCCGACACCACCGACCACAGGTCCTCGGGGGTGCGCACGTCACCCGGATAACGGCAGGCCATCGCCACGATCGCGATCGGCTCGTCGGCCCGGCGCGGGGTGGCGGCGACCACGGTGGCCGGGGCGCCCAGCAGTTCCGAACGCAGGAAGGCGGCCAGGGCACGCGGCGACGGATGGTCGAAGATCAGCGTCGTGGGCAGTTTGAGGCCGGTGGCCGTGGCCAGCCGGTTGCGGAACTCGACCGCCGTCAGGGAGTCGAAGCCGAGGTCCTTGAAGGCGCGGGTGGCGTCGACGCCGCCCTGCCCGGTGAAGCCCAGCACGGCGGCGGCCTGGTCGGCGATGGCGTCCAGGAGCAGCCGTTCCTGGTCGGCGGGCGAGCGCCCGGCCAGGGTGGCGAGCACCGGCGCGCCCGCGACCGCCGTGACCGGACCGGCGAAGGGCCGCAGCGGCGGCG
>NZ_BBXC01000007.1:938678-1393023 GCF_001570525.1 Herbidospora sakaeratensis | reverse complement strand
AAACCTGTTGCCAGTGGGCGGCTTGCCGCTCCTCGCCGGGACCGGCCGGAGGCCGCATGCCCGGCGAGGAAAGGGCGTCGTCGGCCTCTGGGAGGGTGGGCGAGCAAGAGAGAAAAGGTGCCCGACTCTCGTCATCGTTGGCACAAGCGGCTGGTCGGGTGCTCGTAGCTGGAGTCGCACGGTTTCAAGATCGGAGCGATTGCCCCCGGCACGTGATTTGAGGGGCAACCCCTTCATGCGCCCGATCAGCAAGCTTTCGATCATCGCTGCCGTTGCCTGCGTCACCGGACTGGCCTTCGCCGGTCCCGCCCTGGCTGAGGAGCCGGTGGCGACGCTTCGTGCCACCGGCAGTTGGAAGAGTGAGATCTTCACGCACGTGACGTCGTCGCGGTGCAGGGACCACGCCAATTCGATCTACGTGGAGACGGGCAAGGACGGGGCTTACTCCGACCAGCCGTTCTTCCTGCAGGTGCCGTAAGGGCCCAGTCGACGGCCGTGGCCGGGAGGTTGATCACGTGGGGTCTGCGGTGGAGTGCAACGCATCGTTGCACTCCGTCTGACCTCGACCGCCGGCGACCAATGAGGAACCCGCGCCGTGACGGCGCGGGCTTCCTGGCGTGTCTGAGCGAATGCCTCTCGGATCCATGCCGTGTGGTTGTGAGGCGATGGTCGGTGACCGGACGCACGATGTCATCGGAGCGCGTGGCTCAGTGCCGTGCCGGTTGCCAGGCGCACCGTGCTCTTCGTCCACCCGCGGATCGCCCATGTCCGGCGGTGAGGCAGGACCGCCCACCGGGAAGCTCGGTGGGGCGTTGCCTCCCGTGGACGGGCTCCCGGCACGGGTGCCGGGAGCCCGTCTCGTCAGGACGCGAACAGGCGCAACTCCGAGAGTTGCCCCGCGGGCCAGGCGGTGTTGCCGGTGAAGGTCAGCCGCACGTACCGGGCGGTCGTCATGTTGAAGCCGACCGTCGTCGGCGACGCGCCGAACGGGTAGGCGCGGGAGGCGACGATCGGGAAGTAGGTGCTGCCGTCGTTGCTGCCCGAGATGGCGATCGTCTGGGTGCGGGCCGGCCAGCCCGGCGGCAGGGTCAGCTCCGCCTGGTGCAGCTTGACCGGGCCGCCCAGGTCGACGGTGTAGTTCTGCGGGAAGGCGTTGTTCGGGCTCTCCCAGTACGTCGAGGTGTTGCCGTCGACGGCGTTGCCGGCCACATAGCTCTGCACGTGGGAGGCGGTGACCGGGCGTCCCTGGGCGGCGTTCTTGCCGGTCGCCGAGAACGCCTCGATCTCGGCGATCTTCAGCGTCGGCGACCACGGGCCGGTCGGGAACTGCAGCGCCACGCAGCAGCCGTGGACGGGCGGCAGCGTGACGGTCACCGTGTTGCCCGTCGCGGGGTTGAACGCGTAGTTCGCCTCCGGCACGACGGTGGAGTAGTCGCTGAACCCCTCGTAGGCGGCGCGTACCGCGAACCGCAGCGTTCGGGCCGGTTCGCCCGCCGGGAGGGTCACGGTGACCTTGTCGAAGGTGCGCCGCCCGCCGGTGAACGCCAGGTTGATGTTGGCGAAGACCCGGTCGGAGGGCACCTCCCAGTAGGTCGCGGGGTCGCCGTCGACCGTCATGTAGCCCCAGTGGTCGGGGGTGCCGGGCAGGCCCACGTTGTAGCCCACGGCCAGCGGCAGTTCCGTGCCCGGGGCGACCGGGTTGGCCAGCGCGAGCTGCACGGCCGCGTACGCGTCGAGCTTGCCGTTGCCCCACGTGGCGTTGACGTCGCCGGCCGAGGCGCACGAGGTGTCGGGCATCGGCACGGCGCTGTCGTTCAGCACGATCCGGGTCAGGTCGACCATGCCGCGCAACCTCGGCACCTTCGACCAGACGAGCGCGACCGTGGCCGCCGTGTGCGGGGAGGCCATCGAGGTGCCGCTGGCCACGCCGTAGCCGCCGCCGGGGATCGTGGAGCGCACGTCGACGCCGGGCGCGGCGAGGTCGGGCTTGTACCAGGACATGCCCGAGCCCCGGCTGGAGAAGGGCGCGATGACGTCGTTCACGTCGAACGCGCCGGTCGCGTACGCGCCCAGCTGGACGCCGGGGGAACTGCCCGTCTCGCAGCCGGGGCCGTCGTTGCCGATGGAGAACGCGGGGAAGATGCCGGCCTGCGTCCACGAGTAGACGACGTCGGAGTACCACTCCGAGTAGCCCAGGCCGCCCCACGAGTTGTTGATCACGTCGGGGGCCAGGTCGGGCCGGGGGTTGTTGCCCGAGGCGTCGGTCGGCGCGAGCATCCACTGCCCGGCGAGCAGCAACGAGGCGGCGGTGCAGGTGGTGGACGGGCACGCCTTGGCGGCGATCCACTTCACGCCGGGCGCGACGCCGACCTGGTTGACCCCGTCGTCGCCGACCATCGTGCCCATCGTGTGGGTGCCGTGCCCGTTGACGTCGCAGGGCGCGGCGGAGGGGCAGCCGCCTTCGGGGTTGTACCAGTTGTAGGCGTGGTTCCCGGCCGCCCCGCCCCGGTATGAGCCGACCAGCGCGGGGTGGTCCCACTGCACGCCGGTGTCGATCCCGGCGACGACGATGCCCTCGCCCCTGGTGCCGTAGCCGCTCCAGACGTCGTCGGCGCGGATCTTCTCGACGTTCCACTCGATCCCCGCCATCGCCCCCGCCTGACGCGTGACGGCGGTGTGCAGCTCGATGGGCTCGTCGGCGTCGATCGCGGTCACCTCGGGCCGCGCGGCGATCCGGTCGATGAGGGCCCTGTCGCCCTTCACCAGGACGGTGTTGGAGATCCAGAACGCGGTGTGGTCGGCCCCGGCGGCGTCCGCCAGGGCCAGGACGTCCTTCTGGGAGGTGGCGGCGACGGCCTTGTTGGCGTCGATGACGTCCACGGGACCGGTCGCGCGGGTGAGATCGGCCTTTCGCGCGAACCGGACCCAGAAGGAGGTCTCGCCTCCGTCGGCCGCCTCCGACCGGACCTCGGCCGCGATCTTCGGCGAGGGGGTCGGCTCGGCGTCCGCCGGACCGGTCGTGACCGTCCAGCCCAGCAGACCGAGTAACAGCAGGTACACGGTCTTCCTGGGCCGGCGGCCTCGAACAGGAGTGATCATCATGTCGGCAGCATATATCCGCAATTACGTAGCAAGATTGCGCAAATCTGCCAGATCTGATTCGTAATAAGTTCGACTAGGCGTCGCGGCGCAGTGTGAACCAGAAGGTCGGCACCGCGTTGGTGCCCGGTGTGACGTCGAGGAGTTCCCAGCCGGCGAACCTGGCGTGGAGCTCGTCGGCCGTCACGCCCGCCGCCCACGACGTGATCTCGGTGGTCGGGCCGCCGAGCGGCTCGGGGCCGTACCCGAACATCAGCAGCCGTGCCCCGGGAGCGGCACGGCGGGTGAGCCCGGCGGCGTAGGCGTCGCGGCGGTGCAGCGGGATCCCGCAGTAGCAGCTCAGGTCGAAGAACAGGTCGAAGGGGCCCGGCACGTCCAGTTCGTCGAGGCGGGTGGCGTCTCCGTGCAGCAGCCGTACCGCGACTCCCGCCTCCGCGGCCTTCTTCCTGGCCCGGTCGACGGCGTGGTCGATCAGGTCGACGGCCGCCACCTCCCAGCCGTGCCGTGCGAGGTAGACGGCGTTGGTCCCGGTGCCGCAGCCGAGTTCGAGGGCCCGGCCGGCCGGCGGCGCGCCAGGCCCCTCGACCAGGGCGACCAGCTCGGGCGGGGTCACGCCGGTGTCCCACGGCGGCTTGCCGGCGCGGTAGTAGCCCTCCAGCGCACGGTGGACGGCCTCCTCCTCCGGGTCTCGCCCGATGAGCCGGTCCATGTCTCCTCCAGTAGTTAGAGTTGAACTCTAGTGACGAACTCTAGAGTTATGCTCATGCCATGGACGATGTCAAGCGGCCGGACAAACGAGCCGAGCGCTCACGCCGCACGCGAGAGAAGGTGGTCGAGGCGGCCCGCGAGCTGTTCCTCGCGCAGGGGTACGGGGCGACGAGCCTGCAGGAGGTCGCCGATCGGGCGGGCGTGGCCGTCCAGACGGTCTACTTCGTCTTCCGCAACAAGCGCACGCTGTTCAAGGACGTCGTCGACACGTCCATCGCCGGGGACACGGCGCCGGTCGCCACCATGGACCGTGAGTGGTTCCGCGCCGCGTGCGCCGAGCCCACCGCGGCCGGGCAACTGCGCGCGCACGTCCACGGCACCCGCGAGATCCTGGGCCGGGTCGCCCCGATCATGCCGCTGATCGCGGCGGCCGCGGCCACCGACCCCGAGATCGCCGCGCAGTGGCCCGGCGGTCCCGACCCCCGTCACACCGTCCACCACGCGGCGGCCGAAGCGCTGGCCCGCAAGCCCGACACGCGCCCCGGCCTCTCCGTCGAGATGGCGGCCGACCTGCTGTTCGGCCTGCTCAGCCCGCAGCTCTACCTGATCTTCGTGCACGACCGCGGCTGGTCGCCCGACACGTGGGAAGAGTGGGCCCGCACCACCCTGACCGCACAACTCTGCGTCCCCGGGCGCCGTTGAGAACGGGGCGGGCCCGGGCCCGCCCCGTCACGTCAGAGGGTCGACGTGTACGACACGAACGAGGCCCGGTTGACTCTCGTCGTGCCGTTCCAGCAGACCACGTTGCGCACCGTGGCGATCCCGCTGAACGTGTTCCACAACATCTGCAGGTTGCAGTAGTCGGCCGTGTTGCCGTAGGCCGTCACCTGCACGTGGTCCTGCGCGAAGCCGACCTTCGGGAAGGTGACCATGCGCAGGCCGGTCCCGGAGCTCTGCACGGTGTTGATCGCGCTCTGCGAGTTGAAGTTGACGCCCGCCGGGGCGGGCGCGTAGGGGCCGACGTTCGACGGGGTGTGGTCGAAGGTGTACGCGTACGTCTTCGGCGGCACCCAGCGCCCGTTGATGTTGCGTTCACGCTGGTAGGTGAAGGAGAACCCGCTGTTCTGCGGCGTGTTGGCCGCGTTGAAGCAGCGCACCTCGGCCTGTTGCGCCGCCGAACCGGGCGCCCACATGACGACCTTGCACCGGGCCGGGGCGAGATCGTTGACCGCCGTCACCTGGAGGTTGCCCGCCGCGGCCGTGAAGCCGAGGCCCGGGAGGGTGACCTTGTACCAGCCGACGCCGAGCACGCTGACGATGTTACCCAGACCGGCCGAGTTGTACTGGGTGACGATGCCGGCGTCGTAGTGGACGTACCCGAACGCCGACGTGGCCGGGCCGGTCATCGGGCCGCTGCTCTCGGAGTAGGTCACCGTGAAGGGCACCGTCACCGGCGAGCCGCCGAACTGGTGGCACCGGACGTAGACGATCATGTCCGGGCCGACCGGCATCCACTTGGCGGCCTGGCAGACGGCCGGGCCGTCGTACACGGCGGTGACGTGGACGACGCCGCCGAAGCCCGCGATCTGCGGGAACCGGACGATGGTCTCGCCGGGCACGCCCGGCGTCACGCTGACGTTGAAGCCACTCGGCCAGCTTCCAGCCTGGTGGCTGAGGCTGGGGACACCGGCCGGGACGTTGACGTAAGCGAACCCCCAGCGGTTCGGCACCGCTGCCTGGGCCGTGGGGGCGGCGACCTGGATCACGCCCAGCGCGACGGCCACGCTGAGCAGAATCCTCGATAATCGCGACATGTGCTTCCTCTCGGTGCGACGAGTTGTCACGCCGTTCATAAACCGGAAACACGAGTGGGAAAAGGAGGCGTTCCGCCAGGTGAGACGCCTAATTCGAAATAATGTCACATGACATGGCCGAGTTGACCCCGCGGTTGCGTCCGGGCGACCGGGTGGCGGTGGTCGCGCCCAGCGGGCCGGTGTCGCCCGAACGGCTGGCGTACGGCTGCGACCGGCTGCGCGCGGCCGGTCTCGACGTGGTCGTCGGGGAGCACGTCCTGGCGCGGCACGGCCTGTTCGCCGGGACCGACGAACAGCGGGCCGCCGACCTGACGGCCGCCTGGTGCGACGAGCGGGTGCGCGCCGTGTTGTGCGCGCGGGGCGGCTACGGCGCGTTGCGGCTCCTCGGCCGACTCGACCCCGGCCGGTTCGCCGCCGCCACGCCCAAGCCGCTGGTCGGCTCCAGCGACGTGACCGTCCTGCACCGCTGGCTGGCCGAGCACACCGGCGCGGTCGGCCTCTACGGCCCGATGGTGGCCGGCACCGCGCTGGGCACCGACCGCCTCGGCGACCGGTGGGCCGCCGAGCTGATCCGCACCCTGATGTCGCCCGACCAGACGCGGCGGCTGCACTGCCCCGACGCGGTCGAACTCGTGCCCGGCCGGGCCGAGGGCCCGGTGACCGGCGGCAACCTCAACCTGCTGGCGGCGCTGCTGGGCAGCCGCGAGGCCGGGTCGGCGGCCGGCCGCGTCGTGGTGCTGGAGGACGTCAACAAGGAGGCCCACCGGCTCGACCGGCTGTTCACCCAGCTGCTGCGCGCGGGCTGGTTCGACGGCGCGGCCGGGGTGGTGGCGGGCCGGTGGCGGAACTGCGGCCCCGATCCCGACGCGATCCTGTACGAACGCCTCGCGCCGCTGGGCGTGCCCATCCTGGCCGGGTTCGACGTGGGCCACGGCCCCCGCCAGCTGACCGTGCCCCTCGGCGTCCCGGCCGTGCTGGACACCGGGAGCCGGTCGCTGACCTACACCGTCCCGGCCCTGGCCTGAAGGCGGAACAGGTCGTCGAGCCCGACCCCGGCCAGCGACGGCAGCACCAGGTCGGCGGCGGCCAGGTCGTGCCCGGCCGTGAGCGGCCCGGGGACCGCCACGCAGCGCAGCCCGGCGGCCTTGGCGGCGGCGACCCCGGTGGCGGTGTCCTCGATCGCGACCGCCGCCTCCGCCGTCGCGTCCAGGCCCGCCAGCGCCGCCAGGTAGACGTCCGGCGCGGGCTTGGCGGCCGCGACGTCGTCGCGGCAGAACACCGCGGTGAACTCCGCCAGGAGCCCGAGCCGGTCGAGATGGCCGGTCACCCACTCCCGGGCCGCGCCCGAGGCCACGGCGGCCGTCGCCCCGGCGGCCCGCGCCTCGGCCAGCAGCTCGCGCACGCCCGGCAGCACCGGCAGGTCGAGGGCCAGCTCCCGCACCCGCGTGCGGATGCGGAGGACCGCCGCCAGCGGATCGCCGCCCGCCTCCCCGAGCACGTCGGCCACCCGTTCGGGCCGCAGGCTCTGCTGCCCCAAAGTGGCCAGGAACGCCTTTTCGTCGAAATGGATGTCAAGGTCGGCGCACTCGGCCCGCCATCCGGCGACCACCGCCGACTCGGTGTCGACGATCACCCCGTCGAAATCGAAAACCAGAATCCGGCCCGCCATTGTGCCTCCTATTTCCGGATATGTATATATGCCAATTTGTGCGTGTGTTTGATAACGTGCTGAACGCGACATTTCACCGAGGCCGGGGCGCAGCGTCGGGAGGACGAAATGGATATCGGGCTGGTGGGACTCGGCCGGATGGGGGCCGGCATCGCACGGCACTGGTTGCGGGACGGTCATCGGGTGGTGGGCCAGGACCTCGACGACGCGGCGACCGCCGGTCTGCTGGACGAGGGCCTCGAACGGGCCGGCGACCTCGCGGCGCTGGTCGCCGCCCTGCCCGCGCCGCGCACGGTGTGGACGATGTTGCCGGCCGGTCCGCCGACCCGCGAGGTGACCGCCTACCTCGAAGACGCTCTCGAACCGGGAGACCTCCTGATCGACGGGGGGAACACCAACTTCCACGAGACGGTCGAGCGGGCCGCGCGCTGCCGGGAGAAGGGGTTGCGGTTCCTCGACGTCGGCACGTCGTCGGGGCTGCTCGGCCGGGCCGAGGGCTACTGCCTGATGGTCGGCGGCGACCCCGATCTGGCGGCGGAGACGATGCCGATCCTGCGGAGCATCGCCCCCGAGGGCGGATGTCGGTACGTCGGCCCCTCCGGAGCCGGCCACTACGTGAAGATGATCCACAACGGCATCGAATACGGGCTGCTGGAAGCCTATGCCGAAGGCTTCGAGGTGCTCAAGGCCAGCACGTACGACCTCGACCTGCCGGCCATCGCCGAGTTGTGGCGGCACAACAGCCTCGTCCAGTCGCGGCTGCTCGACCTGCTCGCCGGGAAGCTCGACGCCGATCCGCAGTTGTCGAAGTTCTCCGA
This sequence comes from Herbidospora sakaeratensis, assembly GCF_001570525.1. Classification (GTDB taxonomy): domain Bacteria; phylum Actinomycetota; class Actinomycetes; order Streptosporangiales; family Streptosporangiaceae; genus Herbidospora; species Herbidospora sakaeratensis. The sequence continues at coordinate 1,384,915 of NZ_BBXC01000007.1, read as the reverse complement.
CTACGTCGAAGACCTCGGGACGGGCCGCTGGGCGGTGCTGGAGGCGATCGACCGCAACGTCCCGGCCCCCGCGATGACCGCCGCCCTGCTGACGCGGTTGCGCTCCCGGCAGGAGACGTCCTTCGGCGGGCAGGTCCTCTCGGCGTTGCGGGAGGAGTTCGGCGGTCACGTCGTCAACCGGCCCCATGGACCGGTGGCCTGACCGGAGGGTCCGGTTCCGGACCGCCACGACCCTGTCGGGCCTGCCCCGCCTCACGCCCGCCGCGTTCGACCTCGACGCGGGCGCGGCCGGGGCGCCGGCCCGGCTGCTCGGCGTCGAGTCCGACGGACGCTGGCGCTGCTCCTACGTGACGGCGGAATCGGCCGACGGCCTCGACGCGCTGGTGCCGCTCTACCGCCCGGCCGGGCGCGTCTGGCCCGACCGGGCCTACGCGCCGGACCCCGGGATCACCGCCGACCGCTGCCTGCTCGTCGGCGGCGTGTACGACCGCCGCACCGCCCTGCACCTGCCGGCGGCCCTGGCCCCGGAGGCGCTGCGCGAGGCGGCCCGGATCGCCGTCGAGGAGGACCGCTGCCTGGTCTTCCCGTTCCTCTACGCCCGCGCCCGCCGGACCGTCGACGCCGCCACCGGCGGCCGGGTGCGGTGGACCGTCCTGGCCCACGAGGCCCGGTTCACGCTCGGCGAGCCGGCGTCGCGGGTGCGCGGGGTGCTGCGCCGCGACCGGCGGCTGATCGAGCGGGCCGCCACCACCGCGTCGGTCGTGCCCTGGCGGGACGCCGACCCGGCGACCGCCCGGCTCGTCGCCGACCACAACCTGCGCATGGGCGAGTTCGACGACCCCGAGTTCGTGCGCCTGCGGTACGACCAGTGGGCCGCCTGCGCCGGGGTGGAGGTGATCGTGTTCGACGGGCGCGCCGGGCCGCATCACGGCGTGCTCACCGCGCTGGTCTGGCGCGGCGGCCTCGAACTGCACGAGATCGGCCTGCCGCCGTCCGGCGACCCGGCCCGGCTGGCGCTCTACCTCGACCTGATCTACCACCGCCCGCACGCGTACGCCCGCGCGCACCGGCTGACCGCCGTCCGCGCGGGCACCGCCGCCCGGACCCCGAAGGCGTCGAGGGGGGCGGCGTTCGAGCCGCTGTACGGCGGCGTGCTCGACGCCGAGGACACCAGGCGGCTCGCGCGCGGGCCCGATCCGAGGAGTACCGGATGACCCAGTCAGAGGTGGCCGGCCTGATGGCCGAGATCCTGGAGACCGACGACCTGGCGGCCGACGAGAGCTTCTTCGAGGTCGGCGGCACCTCGTTCCTGGTGCTGACGCTGATCGCCCGCATCCAGGAGCGCACCGGCGTGACCCTGCGCATGATCGACGTCATCCGCCGCCCCACCCCGGCCGGGGTGCACGAGCTGGTGGACGGCCACGCGTGACCGTCTGGACCGCCTTCCGGCACCACGCCGAACGCCACCCGGACCACCCGGCGATCCGGTCCGACGCCGGGGTCGTCACCTACGGCGACCTGCGGGCCCGCGCCGAGGACCTCGGCGATCGGCTGGGCGGGCTGCGCGGCGGCCTGGTCGCGCTCGACACGGGAGACCCGGCGCTGGGCGCGCCGGCCTACCTCGCCGCCGCCCGTTCCGGGGTCGCGCTGATGCCGCTCAACCAGGACAGCCCGCCCCGGCACCGGGCCGCCGTGCTGGCGGACGCCCGCCCGGCGGCCGTCCTGCGGCCGGGCGACACCGCGGACCTCGACGTCGTGCCTGCGGCGGGCGTGCCGCGCACCGGGCTCGACGAGGTGGCCTACCTGCTCTACACCTCCGGCTCGACCGGCCGCCCGAAGGGCGTGCTGGTCTCCCACACGGCGCTGGCCGACCGGCTGACCGGCCTGGCCGCCGTGCCGGGGCTGCGGCGAGGGCAGAGCATGCTGGCGATGACCGCGTTGTCGTTCGACATCTCGATCGCCGAGCTGCTGCTGCCGCTGACCGTCGGCGGCACCGTGGTCGCCGCCCCGGAGGAGGCCCGCCTCGACCCGGAGATCTTCGCGGCGGTGGTGCGCCGCCACTCCCCCGACGTCCTGCAGGCGACCCCGAGTTTCTGGCGGCTGGCCGTGGCCGCCGGCTGGCCCGGCGCGCCCGACGCCGACCTGTGGTGCGGCGGCGAGGAGCTGACGACCGGTCTGGCCGCGCGGCTCCTCCCCCGGAGCCGCCGTCTCTGGAACGTCTACGGCCCGACCGAGGCGACCATCTGGGCCTCGGCCCAGATGGTCGCCTCCCCCGGCGACGTGGCCCTCGGCGCGGCGCTGCCGGGCAGCGGCCTGTGCCTGTCTCCCGAGGGCGAGATCCTCCTGTACGGCCACGGCCTCGCCCTCGGCTACCTCGACCGGCCCGGCCTGACGGCCGACCGTTTCCGCCCGCGCGAGACCGGCGACGGCGTCCGGCTCTGCTACCACACCGGCGACCGGGGCCGGTCGCGCGGCGACGGCCGGATCGAGTTCCTGGGCCGCGACGACGACCAGGTCAAGCTGCGCGGCCACCGCATCGAGCTCGGCGAGATCGAACGCACCCTGGAGACGCACGAGAGCGTGTCGGAGGCGGTGGTCGTGGTCAGCGCCCGCGACGACCCGGCCCGCACCCACCTCACCGCGTTCGTCGTCGGCGACGGCGTGGACGTCCGGAACCTGCGCCGCTGGCTGGCCGAACGGCTGCCCGCCGCCATGCGTCCCGCCCGCATCGAACCCGTGGACGCGCTCCCGAGGACCACCGCGGGCAAGATCGACCGCCGGGCGTTACGGTGACCGGCCCCCTGGCGGTCCTGGTCGCCGACCGCGCCTCCCTGACCCCGGCGGAGATCGTCACGGCCGCCGGTGACAACCTGCCGGTCCTGTTCGTCCTGGACCACAAGACCGACGACCGCCTCCGGCTGGTCGCCGAGGCGCTGGCCCCCACCGTGCACGCCGACTTCGCCGACGCCGACGGTTGCGCGGCCGCCATCGCCGCCGCCGGGGCCCACGCCGTGACGACGTTCACCGACCGGCTCTGCCCCCTGGCCGCGCGCATCCGCCACGACGTCTGGAGCGGCAAGGACGAGCAGCGCCGCCGCCTGGTCGCGGCCGGCGTCTCCCGGGTCCGGTCGGCCGTGCTCGACCACCCGGAACAGGTCCGGCCGCTGCTGGCCGGGTGGGGCGGCGGCGTGGTGGTGAAGCCGGTCGACGGCGTCGCCAGCGCGCACACCTGGTTGCTCCGCACCCCCGCCGACGTCGACGCGTTCGCCGCCGCCGCCGGCCCGCACCGGCTGTTCGCCGAGGAGTTCATCGCCGGGCTGCCCCGCGCGACGCCGCTGCCGGCCGACTACGTCTCGGTCGAGATGGTCGGCCCGCTGGCGTTCGTCACCGACCGCGCCCCGCTGGCCGCGCCGTGCCGGGAGACCGGGCTGATGTGGCCGACGTCGCTGCCGGAGACGTCGGTGGCCCGGCTGGTGGCCACCGCGGGCGACGCGCTCGCGGCGCTCGGGGCGGGCCCGGGGAGCTACCACGTCGAGCTGAAGCCGGGCCCCGACCACGACGAGATCATCGAGGTCAACGGCCGTCTGGGCGGCTTCGTCGCACGCGCGGCCCGCTACGGCTCCGACGTCGACGTGGCCCGGCTGGCCCTCGACGTCGCGGCCGGCGCGGCCCCGGAGGCGCCCGCGATCGGGTGGCGGCGGTGCGTGGCCGTGTTGTTGTTCCCCGCGCCGCAGGCCGCGCGGCGGATCAGCCGGGCTCCTGACCGCCGGAGCCTCGGCCGCCGCCCCGGGGTGCTGGCCGTCGACGAGGTGCGCGGCGCCGGGGAGCCGTGCGACTGGCGGCGCGGCACCGACGACGCGGTCGCCACGGTCTGGCTGACGGGCGAGGACCACCAGGAGCTCTGGGACCGGTTCCGCGACCTGGCCGACCACCTCCAGTCGGCGTTCACGTTCACCGACGAGCGGGGCGAGCCGGTGACCGGCGAGGACTGGCCCGCATGCCTACGCTGATCACCTCGCCCGTGCGCCGGTACGTGGCCGGTTCGTCGGTGTCGGCGTTCGGCAACCAGATGGCGGCCGTCGCGCTGCCGGTGGCGCTGATCTGGCACGGCGCGAGCGCCGCCGTCCTCGGGGTGGTGCTCGGCGCGGCCATCCTGCCCAAGACGGTGTTCCTGCTGGCCGGAGGCGTGATCGGCGACCGCCTCGACCGCCGGACGGTATTGATCGTCGGCGACCTGCTGATGGCGTGCACGCAGGTCGCGACCGCCCTGCTGCTGTGGCACGGCGGCACGGGCCTGCTGCACCTGCTGGTCCCGGTCCAGGTCCTGTACGGCTGCGCGAACGCCCTGGCCGTCCCCGCGCTCATCGGCGTGCTGCCGCAACTCGTCCCGGTGACCGGCCTGCAACGGGCCAACGCACTGCTGCGCACGGCCATGAACACGGCGGCGGTGCTCGGCCCCCCGGCCGCCGCCGGGATCGCGGCCGTCTGGCGGCCGGAGTGGGCGCTGGTGGCGAACGCGGCGACGTTCCTGGTGTCCGCCGCTGCGGTGGCCGGGCTGCCGAGACTGTCCGCGCCGGCCGCCCGCGCGTCGTTCGCGCGGGAGCTGGCCGAGGGGTGGTCGGTGTTCCGCCGCACGACCTGGGTGTGGCTGATGGTCGGGTCGTTCGCCGTCTACCAGGCCACCGTGCTGCCGGTGGTCTTCGTCCTCGGGCCGCTGATCACCGGGGACGCGGGCGGCTGGGCCGCCGTGCTGACGGCGCGCAGCGCCGGGGCCATCGCCGGGGGCCTGCTGCTCCTGCGCTGGCGGCCAAAACGCCCGGTCGCCCTGGCCTGCGCGCTCCTGCTGCTCGACCTGCCGTTCCTGCTGGGCCTGACCGCCGGGCTGCCCGTGGTGACGCTGGTGCCGGCCTCGGTCGTGGCGAGCGTGGGGCTGGTCGCGGCCGACACGTTGTGGGAGTCGGCGCTGCAGGAGAACGTCGATCCGGCCGTCATCTCGCGGATCAGCTCCTACGACTGGATGGGGTCGGTGTTCTTCGCCCCGCTCGGCTACCTGGCGGTCGGGGCGGTGGCCGCCGCGGCCGGCACGCCGGCGACCGTCGTCGCGATCACCGTCGTGCACGCCGTCGTCCACCTGTCGCTCCCGCTGGCGCGGCCGATCCTGGCCGTGCGGCGGGCCCCGTCGTGAAGAGAGGTTCGATCATGGACGAGTACCTGCGGTCCCGGTGGCGGCGGCTCGCGCCCGGTGACGGCTTCCTGTCGGGCCCCGGCGGCGTGGCGGCGATGGTCGCCTTCGTGGTGGGCCTCCAGCAGGCGGGTCTCCCGGTCAGCATGCGCGACCTGCTCCGGTCGCCGACCGTGCCGCTGCTGGCCGAGGCGCTGCGGGGCCGCGAGACCGGTGCGCCCGGGGAGTATCCCGCCTTCGCCGACCTGTGGGAGGAGAGCACGTCGGTGTGGTCCGCCGAAGCCGACACGCTGGTGCCGCTGGCCGACGGCGCGGGCCCGCCGCTGTTCTTCGTGCACACCGGCCTCGGCCAGGTGCGGTTCGTGCACGAGGTCGTGGACGACTTCCGGCGCGGCCGCCCGGTCTACGGCATCGAGGCGATCGGGCTGCGCGACCGCACGCGGCCCCCGCTGTCGATGACGGAGATCGCCGCCCAGTACGTCGCCCAGATCCGCCGCGTGCAGCCCCACGGCCCCTATTCGATCGGCGGGTTCTGCATGGGCAGCCACGTGGCGTTCGAGATGGCCCACCGGCTGACCGAGGCGGGCGAGGAGGTGCCCGTCCTGGCGCTGATGCCCTCGGCGTTCTCGCTGGACGCGGGCGGGGTGAACTCGATCAGGCCGGGCGTGCGGCAACGACCGGCCGGGACCGGGCCGGCCGACCTCTACCTCGAACGGCTCGCCTACGTGCAGCTCATGTTCGGCGACCTCGACCTGGCCGCGAACCGCGCCGACGTGCTGGAGGTCTTCGAGGAGACCTTCCGGCTCGACGGGGTGAAGCCGGCGGACCTCTTCTGGCACGCCGTGGTGGCCGCCGCGGGCGCGTTCGCGCAGGAGAACTACGATCCCCGGCCGTACCGGGGGCCGGCCCTGGTCTTCCAGACGGCGCGGACCGCGACCGGCGAGGCCGCCGACTGGACGCCCGTGGCCCCGAACGCCCGGAACGTCGTCCTCGACGAGGAGGACAGCCTGGGCCTCATGCGGACCCGGGAGTTCGCCGACGCCGTGGCTTAGCGACACACCGCGCGGGAACTCTCCACGCGGCCATCTGCCGCTTAACCTGCGGAAATATGTCCAACCACTTCACCGGCCTCAGCCTCGGCCCGCCCATGGGCGACCAGCGTCTCGACCTGTGCGACCTCTACGCCTTCACCGCGCCCGGCGACCCCGACCGGACCGTGCTCATCCTGAACGCCAATCCGAACGCCGACGCCCTGCACCCGGACGCGATCTACCGGATGAACGTCGACACCGACGGCGACCTGCTGACCGACGTCGCCTTCAGCTGGGTGTTCGGCCAGCCGGGGGCCGACGGCTCGCAGACCTACAGCGTCACCATGGCGACCGGCGAGGAGGCGCGGAACCCCGAGGCGGTCGGCACCCCGATCGTGACCGACGCCGCCGTCTCGTTCGGCCCGCGCGCCAACGTGGTCGAGAGCGGCGCGTACACGGTGGCCGCCGGGAGCCGCAGCGACGCGTTCTTCTTCGACTTCGACGGCATCAAGAACCTGTTCGACACCAGCGGCAACCGGAACTTCACCGCGCCCCACCTGGGCGGGAAGTCGCCGTGGACCGGCGTCGACTCCAACACCACCGCCAACGTCTTCTCGATGGCGATCGAACTGCCGACGGCGGCGCTGCGGCCCAGCCCGACCTTGCGCGTCTGGGGCCGGTGCAGCGTCCGGCGCGACGGCGGGCTCGTGCACGCCGACCGCGCCGGGCACCCGTCGATGAGCAGCTTCTTCAACACCGACGACACGAAGGAGGAGTACAACGCCAGCGAGCCGGTCAACGACCGCGAGCGGTGGACCGACCAGTTCGTGCACCTGCTCGGCCACACCGGCGGCTACACGGAGGAGGAGGCGCGCGCCGCGATCGACGACCACGGCCTGCTGCCCGACGTGCTGCACTTCGACCCGGCCAAGCCGGCGTACTACCCCAACGGCCGGACCTTCACCGAGGACGTCATCGACGTCCGGGTCGCGTTCCTGACCAAGAACGAGGCCCCGCCCACCGGCCTGACGCCGCACACCGACACGCTCGACCGGTTCCCGTACCTGGGCGATCCGCACAGGTCCTGAAAAAGCAGTGGACGGGGGGAAGCGCGGGCTTGTAGCTTGCGGTCGACCGTGACTCCGCCCGGGGAGGTGAGACCCATGAACGCTGTATCGACGTGGGTGCTCCCCGATCCGTCACGGCCGGGCGACTGAGGCAGGTGTCGCCGGGAGCGCCGTCATCAAGGCACTCCCGAAAGGCACCACCTGATGAACTCTCCGCAAGTCGACACCGACGTGATCATCGCCGGATGCGGGCCGACCGGCGCGATGCTGGCCGCCGAGCTGCGGCTGCACGGTGTGCGGGTCCTCGTCCTGGAGAAGGAGACCGCGCCGCCCTCGTCCGTCCGCATCGTCGGTCTGCACATCCGCAGCCTCGAACTGATGGCGATGCGCGGCCTCCTCGACCCGATCCTGGAGCACGGCCGGCGGCGTCCGGCCGCCGGCTTCTTCGCCGCCATCGCCAAACCCGCGCCCGAGGGCCTCGACTCCCCCTACGCCTACATGGTCGGCATCCGGCAGCCGGACATCGAGCGCCTGCTCGCCGACCACGCGACCGGACTCGGCGCGCGGATCCGGCGCGGGCAGGCGGTCACCGGCTTCGACCAGGACGACGACGGCGTCACCGTCGAACTGGCCGACGGAGAACGGCTGCGCGCGCGTTACCTCGTCGGCTGCGACGGCGCGCGCAGCACGGTCCGCCGCCTCCTCGGCGTCGGCTTCCCCGGCGAGCCGTCGCGGCACGACACGCTCATGGGCGAGATGGAAGCGACCGCGCCGCCCGAGGAGATCGCCGCCACGATCGCCGGGCTCCGCGACCACCTCCAGCGGTTCTGGATCCGGCCCATCGGCGGCGTCTACAGCGTCGTCGTCCCCGCCGAAGGGGTCGTCGCCGACCGGGCCGAACCGCCCACCCTGGACGACTTCAAGGAACGGCTGCGCGCCCTGGCGGGCACCGACTTCGGCGTGCACTCCCCGCGCTGGTCGTCCCGCTTCGGCGACGCCACCCGGCTGGCCGACCACTACCGGGTCGGGCGGGTGCTGCTGGCCGGCGACGCGGCGCACATCCATCCGCCCATCGGCGGGCAGGGCCTCAACCTGGGTGTGCAGGACGCGGTCAACCTCGGCTGGAAACTGGCCGGGCAGGTCACCGGCTGGGCCCCGGCCGGCCTGCTGGACACCTACCACGCCGAACGTCACCCGGTCGCCGCCGACGTGCTCGACAACACCCGCGCCCAGATGGAGCTCTCGTCCCCCGAACCGGGCCCCCGGGCGGTACGCCGGCTGCTCACCGAGCTGATGGACATCGACGCGGTGAACCGCCGCCTGATCGAGAAGATCACCGCGATCGACATCAGGTACGACTTCGGCCCGGGCCCCGACCTGCTGGGCCGCCGCCTGCCCGACGTCGCGGTGAAGGAGGGCACCCTCTTCGGCCTGCTGCGGCACGGCCGGGGCCTGCTGCTCGACCGGACCGGTGGCCTCACCCCCGGCGGCCGGTCGGACCGCGTCGACCACCTCGCCGATCCGACGGCGGCGCTGGACGTCCCGGCGGTCCTGCTCCGGCCCGACGGCCACGTCGCCTGGATCGGCGACGACCAGCGGGATCTCGACGTCTGCCTGGCCCGCTGGTTCGGCTGATCGAGTTTGTCGGTGCCGGGATCTAGGGTCCCGGCCATGACCCCTTGGACCGAGCCCCCCGGCTCCGGCGAACGCTGGCTGGCCGCCTTCGTCGCCGGAGCCGCCGCCGATCGGGCGGCCCTGCGCGACCGACTCCGGCCCCAGGTCGACTCCGACGACGGATACCGGCGGTCCACGGAGTCCTTCCTCGACCCCGCCCACTGGCAGGCCGCGCTGGCCACCGAGCTCGTCACGCCGGGCAGCGCCCTGGCCGTGCCGCCGATCGAGCCGCACCGCTACTGGGAGGGGGCGGGCCACTCCACGAAGGTCCGCGTCGTGACCCGCGGCGAGGAGCCCGAGCCCGACTCCTCGCCCCGGCGGTTCGTGGTCATGGGCCGGCATCCCGGCCGTCCCGCCGCCGACGACACCCCGAGGCGTGTCTTCCTGGTCACCTGGACCAGCGACGACGGCCCGAGCGGTGCGGTGGCCCGCGAGGGCGACCGGGAGGTCCCCTACGCGCGGGGCCGCGTCCACCTGAACGGCGCGCCCACCGACGTCGAGCGCCCGCCGCCGCCCGCCAGGTCCTGGCACGACGTCGACGACGACCTGGTGCTCCGGCCCGGCGTCGTCTACGACGACTCCGAGGAGGTCATGCCCGAACACCTCCTCGACGCCGTCTTCGCGCGCATGGCCGAGCTGGGCGTCGACCCCGTCCGGATCGAGGCGATGCGGGCCGGCGGAGAGGTGCCGCCGCCCGGCCCCGGCGAGCCTCTCGTCGAGGTCAGCGTGGCCTTCGTCCCGTCGCGGCTGCGTTCGGTGGTGCCCGGGGAACTGGACGGGCCCGACGAGTGGCGGCGGCGGAACCGGCTGCCGCGCCCCGGCGCGGTCGCCCCGCCGCACGACTTCCTGCTGCACCGCTACGCGGAGGTCGCCGCCGCCCTCCGCGACGACGCGCTGCCGCCGGTCCTGCTGGCCACGCCGACCCGCCCGAGCGGCCACCTCGACCCCGACGTGCTGGTCGACCGGCTGGAGACCTGCGCGGCCGCCGGTGTGGAGCCGCTGCCCGCCGACCTCGCGCAGGCGCTGCTGCGCCTCCCCCGGGGCGGCCACCCGGCGGCGGCCGGACGGGCCGCCCGGATCGGCTCGGCCGCGGCGGGCGAGGCCGTCCGCTGGCTGGCCGGAGACGGCCTGGCCGACCCGGAGTGCGGGTTCACCTGGCAGCACATGGTGGGCGCCTCCATGGTCGACTTCGCCGACGACGACCTCGGCGAGCGCCTTGAGCTCCGGCTGCGGCCGAGGTTGCGGGTCACCGCGCCGACGGGCCTGCGGCTGATCGACGAGGTGCTGCTGCGCGAGCCCCGCGACTGGATGGTCGACGACTCTGCCCAGGGGCTCGGCGACTGGCCCGCCATGCTGCCCTCCCACCGCGAGGTCGTGGCGCTCAACCTGCTGCCCTACCTGCTGCGCGAACGGGTGACCCCTGCCGAGCTGGCCGGGCTGGAGCTCGCCGAGGGCCCGGCCGGCGCGCCGACGGCGGTGATCGTCGCGTTCCTCGTGGCCTGTGGCGCGCCCGGCGTGGTCCCGCTGTTCCGGGCCATGGCCGCCAAGGGCGAGCTGCCCGTCGAGGAGGTCGCCCGGCAGCTCGTGCTGGTGCTGCGCCGCTCGGGCCGGGAGACCCGGCCGGCCGTCGCGGTGCTGAGTGAGCTCGCCGAGGCGGGCGGCCACCAGGAGGTGTGGCGCGTCCTGAGCGCCGTGTTGCCCGCGGTGCTGCCGGTCGAGCGCCGGCGCATGACCGTGACGCTCACCGAACTCGTCGCCTTCGCCGCCGACGTCGCCCGCCGGGCCGGCGCGCGCGGGGAGATCCCGGTCGTCGCCGAGAACGCGCGGAGCCCGCGCACGCTCCGCTTCGTCCACGAGTGCAGGCGGCTGCACGCCCAGCTCACCGGGGCGGCGACGTGACGGGGCCGCCCGCTGGAACACGGCCCGGCAGGCCAGCAGGGCCGGCACGAACAGCGGCAACCAGGCCAGCCGGGCCGCCACCCAGCCCAGATCGACCGGAATGGTGTGCAGCCCGGCCAGCGGCCCGGCGGGCAGCGCGAGCGCGGTCACCGCGATGAGGGCCGTCTGGTGCCAGACGTAGACGGTCAGCGCCGACAGGTTCACCGCCGCCACCGCGCCCCACAGGGCCGGGCGGCGCATGAGGCGGCGCAGCGGGCCGAGGAGCAGCAGCGCCGCGCCCGCCTGGGCCAGCCCGAACGTCACGGCGGCCAGCGTCGGCGGCGACTGGTTCGACACCACCGCGCCGGGCACGCCGACCATGGCCGCCGGGTAGCCCCCGGCGGTGATCAGCACGCCGGTCGCGACGGCCCCGCCCGCCAGCAGCGTCCAGCCGTCGTGCCGCCGCCAGGTCAGCCCGACGCAGTAGGGCACCAGCCAGGCCGCCCCCACGTTGAGCCAGCCGACCCACCCGGGGGCGTCGAAGCCGAACCTGGCCAGGTCGACGGCCGCGACCACGGCCACCGGCCAGCCGGGGTGCAGCCTCGCGACCAGCGGTGTCGCCGCCATCAGCGCGCCGTAGACGGGCAGGAACCACAACGGCGCCCACACCAGCTTGGCCAGCGCCGCCACCGTGCCGGGGTCGGCACCGCAGGCCAGCAGCACGACCACCACGACGGCCCACACCCCGGCGAGGGCGGGCAGCGGGCGCAGCAGCCGGAGCAGGCGCAGCCGCAGCGGGGTCGTGCTCCGGGCCGCGACCATGCCGCCGACCAGGAAGAACAGCGCCATCGTCTGGAGCAGCCACGACACCGGGGCCAGTTCGGGCAGGTGCTTCAGCGGGCTGGTCACCCTGATCGTGCCGCTGTCGGCGACGAGGGCGGTGACGAGCCAGTGGCCGCCCACCACCCCCGTGATCGCGAAGGCACGCAGCGCGTCGACGCCACGGTCACGCATGGGCCACGATCCGGGCGATGCTCATCAGCGACCGGCCCAGCAGGTAGTCGCCGTGCCCGGCGTCGCCGGCGTCGAACGGCCGCGCCCCGAAGCCCGGGGCCGCGGGGTCGGGTCCGAAGATCGCCGGCACGTCGCCGATCCAGTCGGCCCGGCCCCGGCCGGCCCAGACGGTCCCCGGGCTGCGCAGGGCGGCGGCCGACGGGGCCGGGACGCCGGCGGAGCCGTACAGGACCAGGTTTTCGACGGGCAGGCCCGGCGCGGCGCGGGCGCACACGACGGCGCCGTAGGAGTGGCAGAGCAGCGAGATCCGCGCGGCCGGGTGGGCGGCGGCGAGCCGGGTGACGAACGCGCGCAGGCGCGGGGCCGCCGCGTCGGCGCGGGTGGTGGTCACCGAGCCGAGGCTGAGCAGGCGCGGGGCCGGGTAGCCGAGCCAGGCGACGACCGCCGAACCGGGCCCGAGCGCGGCGTGGAGGCGCAGCGCGCCGCCCCGGAGCCGCCCGTAGGCGTCGAGGGTGGTGCCCGCGCCGGGGACCAGGATCGCGACGGTCCGGGCCGGGAGCGCGCCGACGACCTCGATCGCCGTGCCACCGTCGTGGCCGTCGAAGGCCAGGAACGTGCGCGCCGGAACCGCCATCGCGCGCAACGACGCGGCCCGCGTGGCGTCGCCCCGTTCGGCGGCCTGCCGGGCGGCGCGGCCGATGGCCTCCCTGGTCAGGGTGTACTGCGCCGGGCCGAAGGCCACCGGGGTCGCCGGCGGCGCGGCGACGCCCTGGCCGCCGACCGGCACGGCCACGGACGCGGTGAGCAGGAGTGATCCCAGCAGACGCTTCATGCCGGGGACGATGCCGCAGCCCGCCGAAGGGGCGCGTCGGAGCCGGGGTGTACGACCACGGTCCGATTCCTCGCCCACCGCCGCGAACCTACGATCGGCCCATGGGTCAACCGGGCTTGTGGTGGACGGTCCCGCCGTGGGCGGTCGGCGTGCTGGTCGTGGTGTTGTCGCGTGGCGGCTCCCCCGGGGGCTCCGATGTGGCCGTGCTGGCGGTCACGACCGTGCTGGTCGTGGCGGGCGGATGGCTGCTCGACCGGCGGCCGCTGCCGGGGCTCGCCCTGTTGCTGGTCACGCTGCCGGTCGGCGGCCTGCTCTCCGTCGGGGTGCTGCCGTTCGCCCAGTTCGCCGTGGTCGACTTCGCCCTCTACCGGATCGCCGCCACCGCCGCCCGGCGCGTCTCGGCGGTCGCCCTGGCCGCCGCGGCGGGGGTGGAGATCCTCTGCCTGCTGTCCGCCCCGCCCGCCTACTCCGTGGTGGTGCTGTTCACCGTGATCGCCTGGTTGCTCGGCCGGGCCGTCGGGCAGGCCGGCGAGCACACCGCCGCGCGCGTCGGCTGGACCGCCGCCCAGGCCGTCACCGACGAGCGGCTGCGCATCTCCCGCGAGCTGCACGACACGGTCGCCCACTCCATGGGCGTGATCGCCTTCCAAGCCGGGGCGGCCCGGCGGGTGATCGAGACCCGGCCCGACGAGGCGGCGCGGGCGCTCGGCGAGATCGAGACGGCCGGGCGCGAGGTGCTCACGGGGCTGCGCCGCCTGCTGGTGGCGCTGCGCGACGGCGACCCGGCCCCCTCGGGCGGGCTGGCCGACCTGCCGCGGCTCGCCGCGACGGGGGTGCGCGTGGAGATCCGGGAACGCGGCGGGCGGCGGACGTTGCCGCCGGAGGTCGACAGGGCGGCGTACCGGATCATCCAGGAGGCCGTCACCAACGTGGCCCGGCACGCCGCGACCGGCTCGTGCGCGGTGACGATCGACTACCGCGAGGCCGAGGTGGCCGTCGAGGTCGTCGACGGCGGGCGGGGCGGCCGGGGGCCGATCGTGCCGGGGTTCGGGCTGGCCGGCATGCGGGAGCGGGCGGCGCTGCTGGGCGGCGAGTTCACGGCCGGTCCCGCGCCCGGGGGCGGGTTCCGGGTGGCGGCGCGGCTGCCGGTGGAGGCGCGGTGACCGTGCGCGTGCTGCTGGCCGACGACCAGCCGCTGATCCGGACCGCGCTGCGCATGGTCATCGCCGACGCGCCCGGCCTGGAGGTCGCGGGCGAGGCCGGCACCGGCGCCGAGGCGGTCCGCCTCACCGGAGAACTCGCCCCCGACGTGGTCGTGATGGACCTGCGGATGCCCGGCATGGACGGCATCGAGGCGACCCGGCGGATCACCGAGGCGGGCGGGACCGCCCGGGTGGTGGTGCTGACGACCTTCGACGACGACGCGAACGTCTACGGCGCCCTGCGCGCCGGAGCGGCCGGGTTCCTGGTCAAGGACATGGCGCTCGACGACATCCTGAGCGCGGTGCGGGTGGTCGCCGCCGGTGACGCCCTGATCGCGCCCGCCGTGACCCGCCGATTGATCGCGGCCTTCGCCGCCCGGCCGGAACCCCGTCCCGAGCCCCGGTCGCTGGCCGTGATCACCGACCGCGAGCGCGAGGTGCTGACCCTGATCGGGCGCGGCCGGTCGAACGCCGAGATCGCGGCCGAGTTGTTCATCAGCGCGGCGACGGTCAAGGCCCACGTGACGCGGCTGCTGGTGAAGCTGGCCGCCCGCGACCGGGTGCAGCTGGTCATCATCGCGTACGAGACCGGGCTGGCGCCCTGAGCCGTCACGCCTGCAGGGCGGCCTCCACGAACGCGCGCACCAGCCGCTCCTGCCTGCCGGGCACGAAGGCCAGCGACACCGGGATCGGCGGGGCGTTCCGCAGCGGCACGTACGTGACGGCGGGGTGGACGGAGCGCCGCCGGGCCACCTCCGGCACCACCCCGATGCCGCGCCCGGCGGCGACCGACTCGATCCACTCGTCGAAGTTCTCGGTCTCGACGACGGCGCGGGGTTGCCGGTCGGACCACGACCACGGCCCGGTGGTCCCGCTGAGGACGTTGACGACCAGGGGCCAGTCGGGGATCTCCTCCCAGTCGACGTGGTCGCGGGCGGCCAGGTCGCTGTTGAGGTCGCAGACCGCCACGCGCGTCTCGTCGAAGAGGTGGACGAGCCGCAGCTCGCCCGAGGCGGGGTGTCTCAGGTCGCCCCGCAGCAGCCCGACGTCGACGGTGCCGCGCTCCACGGCCGCGATCACGTCGTCGGCGCGGACCATGACGACCGTGCTCCCGGTCGCCTCCTCGAACCGGTTGATCATCTCCTGCGCCCACGGGTCGGGCAGCAGCCAGCTGAAACCCAGCCGGACCCGGCTCTGCCGCCGGGCCGCCGACACGGCGCGGTCGACGTCGGCGAGCACCCTCTCAGCGTCGTCCAGGAACTGCCGCCCCTCGCCCGTGAGCTCGACGTGCCGGGAGCTGCGGTCGAGCAGCCGCACCTGGAGCGCGTCCTCCAGCTGGCGCACGGTCCGGCTCAGCGCGGGCTGGGTGAGCGCCATCTCGTCGGCCGCGCGGGTGAACGACCCCAGCCGGGCCACGGTGACGAACGCCCGCAGGTGCCGCAGCTCCACATCCATAACCGTCAAGCATAGATGCACCACAATGGGCATTTCCGGATGGCTCCGGGGCGACCTAGCGTCAGAGTGACGACACACCGAGAGGACCGATCGTGCACAGTACCCTCAGCGGCCTGGGACTGACCTCCCCCGTCCTGGCGGCTCCGATGGCCGGCGGGGCCAGCACCCCGGCGCTGGTGGTCGCGGCGGCGAAGGCGGGCGGCCTCGGCTTCGTGGCCGCGGGCTACAAGACGCCGGCCGCGCTCGCCGATCAGATCGGCCAGGTCCGCGCGGCGGGTGTGCTCTTCGGGGTGAACGTCTTCGCGCCCAACCCCGTCCCGGTCGACCCGGCCCGCTACCGCGAGTACGCCGGCCTGCTGCGCCCCGAGGCCGACCGCTACGGCCTGGACGTCGGCGGCGTCGAGGCGACCGAGGACGACGACCACTGGCACGAGAAGATCGACCTGCTGCTGGCCGACCCGGTCCCGGTGGTGAGCTTCACCTTCGGCCTCCCGGAGGCCCGGACCGTCGCGGCCCTGCGCGCCGCCGGCACCCTCGTCGTGCAGACCGTCACCTCGGCCGAGGAGGCCCGGGCCGCCGCCGAACGGGGCGTCGACCTCCTGGCGGTCCAGTCGTCCGCCGCCGGCGGCCACTCGGGCACCCTCACCCCCGGCCGGGTCCCGCCCGAGACGCCCCTCCCCCAGCTGCTCGGCGAGGTGCGCGCGGCCGTTCGGCTGCCGCTGATCGCCGCAGGCGGCATCGCGACCCCGACCGCCGTCGGCACGGCCCTGGCCGCCGGCGCCGACGCGGTGAGCGTCGGAACCGTGCTGCTGCGGTCCGACGAGAGCGGCGCCTCGGCCCCCCACCGCGACGCGCTGGCCGACGCCCGGCGCCGGTGCACGGTGATCACCCGCGCCTTCACCGGCCGCCCGGCCCGCGGCCTGCGCAACGAGTTCACCGACCGCTACACGGCCCGGGCCCCGTTGGGCTACCCGGCCCTCCACCACCTGACCAGCCCGATCCGGAAGGCGGCCGCCGCCGCGGGCGACCCCGAACGCGTCAACCTGTGGGCCGGCACCGGCTACCACAACGCCACGGCCGAACCCGTGACGCGAATCCTGACGGGCCTCACCCGCCGGTTGTGGCTCTGATCGCGGCCGCGCGGCGGTGGTCTCACTTAGCGGGACCCCCGCTTCTCACAATCGCGTTTCCGGTTTATGAACGGCGTGACAACCTCTCCAACCGGAAGGAAACCCGTGACGCGATTATCAAGGACCCTGCTGGCGGTCGCGATCGCCCTCGGCCTCGTGCAGGTCGCCACGACGCCCGCGCAGGCCGCCGTCCCGAACCGCTGGGGCTACGCCTACGTCAACGTCCCCGCCGGCATCCCCAGCCTCGCCCACCAGGCTGGAAGCTGGCCGGGCGGCTTCAACGTCAGCGTGACCCCGGGCGTGCCCGGCGAGACCATCGTCCGGTTCCCGCAGATCGCCGGCCCCGGCGGCGTCGCCCACGCCACCGCCGTGTCGACCGGGCCGAACATCTGCCAGGTCGCCAAGTGGATGCCGGTCGGCCCCGACCAGATCGTCGTGGTCAGGTGTCACCAGTTCGGCGGCGCGCCGGTGACCACGCCGTTCACGGTCACCTGGTCGGAGAGCACGCCCCCGATGGCCGGCCCCGCCGGCCAGGGCTTCGGCTACGTGCACTACAACGGCGGGACCATCGCCTCCTACAACTCCGCGGGCGGCGCGAACCTCGTCAGCGTGCTGGGCGTGGGCTGGTACAAGGTCGACATGAACGGCCTCGGCTCGGCCGCCGTGGCCGGCGGCATCCAGGTGACCGCGCAGAACGACCTGACCCAGGCCAGGTGCAAGGTCGTCAACTGGGTGCCGGGAGCGGTCGTCCAGCAGATCGAGATCCGGTGCTTCAACGGGGTCAACACCCCGATGCACTCCGGCTGGAGCCTGACCTACCAGCGGGAGCGCAACATCAACGGCCGCTGGGTGCCGCCGAAGGCGTTCGGCTACACCTTCGACCACACCCCGGCCAACCCCGGTCCCTACGCGCCGGCCCCGCCGGGCGTCAACTACAACTCGCAGGGCGGGGTGAACACGGTCCGGTCGTCCGGCCTGGGCCTGCGCCTGGTCACGTTCCCCCTGGTGGGCTACGCGATCGACCACGTCCAGGTGACGGCCTACGGCAACAACCCCGACCACTGCAACCTGCAGTCGGTCTGGAACACCATGGGCGGCGTCGCCATGGTGCGCAACGTGCAGTGCTGGACCAACGTGACCCGCGCCGACCGCGCGTCGTTCGTGTCGTACACCTCGACCCAATAGGAACAGCGGGGGCGGGACGAGGTCCCGCCCCCGGCTCAGCAGTCCCGCAGCGCGGCCCCGGCCTGGCCGGCGGACATGGGCGGACCCGGCAGCGGCCGGGCCGCGCCGGCGCGCAGGCCGTCGAGCATCAGGGCGAGGTGACGCCGCCAGGCCCCCGGGGCCGTCTGGCGGGTGGCGGCGATGGTCGCCGCGACGCCCCAGATCACGAAGGCCAGGTCGGTGAGCGTGACGTCGCCCCGCAGGGTTCCGGCACGCTGGGCCCGTTCGACGATCTCGATCATCAGCGCGGGTCCCCGGTCGCCGTCGACGGGCGCGGTCCGCGCGGCGAGGTCGTTGTAGCCGAGGTCGGCCGCCTGCAGCTCGCACACCCCGGTGAGGAAGCCGGCGAACCCGTCCCAGGCGTCGTCGGCCGCGAGGGCCCGCTCTGCCAGGTCGGCGACGGTCGCCCTCCGGTCGGCGAAGACCGCCTCCACCAGGGCGTCGCGGGTGGGGAACCGGTTGTAGAGCGTGCCGATGCTCACCCCCGCCACCCGCGCGATCTCGTCGAGCGGCACGTCGAGCCCGCGGTCGGCGAACAGCTGCCGCGCCGCGCGAAGCAGGCGCTCGCGGTTCTGTACGGCGTCCTTGCGCATGACCGCCACCCTAGCTAACTTGAGGCCTGTCTCAAGTTGAGGGAGCTCTCAAGTCATGACTCGGACGATCGTCATCACCGGTGGCACGCACGGCATCGGCAAGGCCCTGGCCCACCACCACGCCGCACGCGGCGACCAGGTCGTGGTCGTGGCCAGCGGAAGCCGCCCCCACGAGGACACGCCCGGCATCCGGTTCGTCAGATGCGACCTCAGCTCGCTGCGCCACACTCATGACCTGGTGAACCGGCTGGCCACCGAGCACCCCGTGATCGACGCCCTGATCCTCGCGGCGTTCCGCTTCAACCCCGTGCGGGTGGTCACCGAAGAGGGCTTCGAGCACACCTTCGCCCTCTACGTGCTCAACCGCCATGTGCTGGCCGAAGGACTACGCGGCCCGCTCGAACGGGCGGCCGCCCCGGTGATCGTCAACCTGTGCGGCGCCGGCCAGGGCGGCCGCATCCACTGGGACGACCTCCAGCTCACGAAGAGCTACCGCCCGCTGACCGCGACCATGCAGGGAGCCAGGGCCGGCGAGTTGCTCGGGGCGGCCTATGTCGCCGAACGCGTGAGATACGTCCTGTACAACCCGGTGTTCGTGGCGACGGGCCTGCACGAGCCCTTCAGGCAGCCGCTGCGCGGCATCGTGCGGGCGGCGTCGGCGGTGTTCGCCCAGCCGGTGTCCCGGGCGATCCCGCCGATCGCCGCCCTCGTCGACCGCCCACCGGCCGAACCGCTCACGATGTGGCGCAGAGGCCGGCGCCTCGCCCACGCCGTCGACGTGGACGAGGCGCGCCGTTTCGAGGAGACCGTCCGGGCCCTCAGTGACCGGCGCCGGCCAGGTTGAGGCCGACCACCCCCGCGAGGATGAGGACGATCGACGCGATCTTCAAGGGGCTCACGTCGTCGCCCAGCACGATCATGCCGAGGGTGGCCGTGCCGACCGCGCCGATGCCGGTCCAGACGGCGTAGGCGGTGCCGACGTCGAGGCTCTTCAGCGCGACCGCCAGCAGGCCGAAGCTGAGGATCGCGAAGCCGGCGAAGGCGACGGCGGGGACCGGCACGGAGAACCCGTCGCTGAGCTTGAGCGAGTAGGCCATCGCGACCTCGAACAGACCGGCGGCGATGAGGAGGATCCAGGCCATGACGGCTCCTTTCGGAGCGTCGTCTTGGCAGTCCGGGTACGGCGCGTCTCGTCCGGGCGGATCCCGTCGGCGGGCCGCATTCCGGTCAACGGCCGTGTTACGCGGATGATTCCCACATCTCACAACCCGGCCGACCCGATGGTGCGGCGCGTCACGCCACCGCAGTTCCCTCCAGTTCGACCAGCTGACCCGCGATCGCCAGCCGCGTCACCCCGAGCATCGTCGTCGCCGGCGCCGCACCCGCCGCCCCGAGCCGCGCGGCCAGCACGCCGTAGTGCCGGAACAGCAGGTCGACGTCGGTCGTGTACACGTTCAGCCTGACCAGGTTCCCCAGCGACATGCCGGCCTCCGCCAGCACCGCCTCCACGTTGTCGAGGCTCAGCGCCAGTTGCCCGGCCAGGTCGTCGGCGTGCTGGGGTCTGCCGTCGGCGTCCATCGCCGTCTGGCCCGACAGGTAGAGGGTCCGCGTTTCACCCGAGACCAGTTCGCCCTGGTTGAAGCCCAGGTCCGCCGACCACGTCACCGGGTTGACGGCCGTGCGCCGCATCGCCATGAGAAAGCTCCGTTCGTTCGTCTGTGTGGATCGAGCCTCCCGCCGAATCACGACATCCTCTGTCGTGTATTGCTCCTAGGGTTGGCGTATGCGTGCCGACCGGCTGGTCTCCCTGGTGCTGCTGCTCCGGCGGCATGGCCGGTTGTCCGCGTCGGCGCTGGCCCGGGAGCTGGAGGTGTCGACGCGCACGGTCCTGCGCGACATCGAGGCGCTCTCGGCGGCCGGGGTGCCGGTCTACGCCGAGCGGGGCAGGCATGGCGGGTTCGTGTTGTTGCCGGGGTTCCGTACCGAGCTCACCGGGCTGACCCCCGACGAGGCTCTCGCACTGCTGATCGCGGGGTCGCGGCGGGGCGCGCAGGCGTTCGGGCTGGGGTCGGCGCTCGCGTCGGCGATGCTGAAGGTGGTCGACGCGCTGCCCGACAACTATCGCGACACCGCCGCCGGGGCGGCCGAGCGGCTGCTCATCGACCCCGAGACCGATCTGCTGTCACGGCGGCTGGTGCACGACGAGGCGCCCGACGCGGTCGTGGCGGGGGTGCTGCGCGCGGTGCTCGCCGGACGCAAGCTGCGCATCCACTACGCCCCCGCCGGTCAGGAGCCGCAGTGGCGCACGGTCGACCCGATCGGCCTGGTGACCGTGCGCGACAAGGGTTATCTGCTGGCCACGCGGTCGGGGGCCGACCGCACCTACCGGGTGTCGCGCATCGCGGCCGTCGAGGAGCTCGCCGACGCGGCCGAGCGGCCAGAGCGCGTCGACCTCGACCGGGCCTGGCAGGAGCGCGGCACCCGTTTCCGGGCGGGCGGCGACCAGGTCACCGTTTTGGTCGTGCTCGACGCGGCGCGGCGGGAGGAGCTGGCGGGCACCGCGCTGGCCGTGCTCGCCGAGGAGACCGAACCCGACGGGCGGCTGCGGCTGGAGGTCGCCTTCCAGGACTCCCGGCACGCCGTGTGGGCGTTGTGGCGGCTCGGCGCGGGTGCCGAAGCCCTCGCGCCGCCGTGGTTGCGCGCCGCCCTGCACGACCGCGCCGTCGCGCTCGCCGGAAAATACGGCTCCGTCACGGCTCCGCCCGCCCGGCCCCGACCGCCGGCCTGATCCGGCGCCGAAAACGCGTTGCCGCCGGTCTTCTCCGGAACGTATGGTCTTGCGCCCGTGGTCACAGTTGTGGAGCGGGTGCTGCCCGCGCGTCTCGGGCGCGGATTCCGGTGGTTGCTGGCGTCGAGCTGGCTGACGAACCTGGGTGACGGCATCGCCGCCGCCGCGGGCCCGCTGCTGGTCGCGTCGCTGACCGACGACCCGCTGATGATCTCGTTGTCGGCGCTGGTGGCCTGGGCGCCGCCCCTGCTGTTCGGCCTGTACGCGGGCGTGTTGTCCGACCGCCACGACCGGCGGCGGATCGTGCTGGCCGCCAACGCGGCGCGGGCGCTGGTGCTGGTCCTGCTCGTCGTGCTGATGGCGACCGGCCGGGTGACGGTCGAGGCGGCGCTGGCGCTGCTCGCGCTGCGGGCCGTCGCGGAGGT
Source organism: Herbidospora sakaeratensis (assembly GCF_001570525.1). Lineage (GTDB taxonomy): Bacteria > Actinomycetota > Actinomycetes > Streptosporangiales > Streptosporangiaceae > Herbidospora > Herbidospora sakaeratensis. The sequence goes on along the minus strand of NZ_BBXC01000007.1, from coordinate 1,363,420 downwards.
CTTCGCCGACAACGCGACCGCCACGCTCACGCCGATGCTGGTCGACCGCGACGACCTCGTGGTCGCCAACGCCCGCCTGGGCACCGGGTTCATCACGCTCAACCAACTGGCCGGGCCGCCGGTCGGCGCGGCGCTGTTCGGCCTGGGCCTGGCCTGGCCGTTCGCCGGTCAGCTGCTCCTGGTCGCGGCGGCGATCGTGCTGGTCTCGCGCCTCACCCTGCCGCCGCATCCCCGGCAGGCCGGCGGCCGCAAGCCCAACGGGCTGCGCGAACTGGTCGAGGGCTTCCGCTGGACGGCCCGGCACGCCGCCGTCCGGACGCTGGCCCTGACGATCCTGATCTTCAACTTCACGTTCGGCGCGGCCTGGTCGGTGCTGGTCCTCTACACCCAGGAGCAACTCGGCCTCGGCGCCCTCGGCTTCGGCCTGATGACCACGATCGGCGGCGTCGGCGGCCTGATCGGCACCGGCCTCTACGGGGCGATCACCCGCAGGGTGAGCCTCGGCGCGCTGATGCGGATCGGGCTCGTCATCGAGACCTTCACCCACCTGGGCCTGGCCCTGACCCACTCCCCGTGGGTGGCCGGGGCGATCTTCCTGGTGTTCGGCGCGCACGCGTTCATCTGGGGCACCACCTCGGTCACCGTCCGTCAGCGTGCGGTCCCCGCCGAACTGCAGGGCCGCGTGGGCAGCGTCAACACCGTCTGCGTGTACGCCGGTCTCGTCGTCGGCTCCCTGATCGGCGGCGTGCTGGCCACCCAGTTCGGGGTCGCGGCCCCGTTCTGGTTCGCGTTCGGCGGCTCGCTGGTGTTCCTGGTCGTGTTGTGGCGGCAGCTCATGCACATCGCCCACGACGACGTACCGGCTAGTTGAGGACCTTGAGCAGCTGCTCGGCCAGCACCTCCGCCGAGGCGGGGTTCTGCCCGGTGAGCAGGTTGTGGTCGACGACCGTGTACGGCTTCCAGGGCTCGCCCTTGGTGAAGTCGACACCCAGCTTGATCAGCTCGTCCTCCAGCAACCACCGGGCCTGGGACGCCAGCCCGACGCCTTCCTCCTCCTCGTTGGAGAACGCGGTGACCTGGTACCCCGCGAACGGCGACTCGCCGCGGAACCGGGTCGCCAGCATGGCGGCCGGCCCGTGGCAGACGATGGCGAGCGGCTTGCCCGAGGCCAGCGCCGCCGTCAGCAGCCGCCCCGCGTCGGGGTCGGCGCACAGGTCCTCCATCGGGCCGTGCCCGCCGGGGCAGTAGACGGCGTCGTAGTCCTCCAGCCGCGCGCCGGACAACTGGATCGGCTGCCGCAGCTCCTCGGCCTGACGGATCGTCGCCTCCAGGTCGAGCGCCGCCTGCGCGCCGCCCGCCATCTCGGGCCGCAGGCTCATCATGTCGACGGTCGGGATCACCCCGCCCGGGGTGGCGACCACGATCCGGTGCCCCGCCTCGGTGAGCGCCCGGTAGGGGGCCGCGAACTCCTCGGCCCAGTACCCGGTGGCGTGCCGGGTCCCGTCCTTGAGCGTCCAGTACGACGCCGCGGGCATCATGAAGAGCAACCTGGCCATGGGCGACCGCCCCCCGTCCTGATCGTGGCCGGTACAGGTCTTCCACCAGCCACTTTATGCACTACGTCACATTTGCCCGGTTATCGGGTGCCTGGTTAACGTGGACGGGAGGGAGGTTCTCATCGACCGGAAGAAGATCGGCGACAGGTTCTGGGAGACCTTCTCGCCGACGTCCGAACGGCCGCGCAGCGCGCTCGGCCTCCGGATGGTGCTGGCGATCTTCGGCCTGATCGTCTGCGGCGCCCTGGCCGTGGCGGCCTTCGTGATCGGCCTGATGGTCCTGGGGATCATCATGGCCGTCCTGGCCCTGATCGCGATCGCCGACCTGGTCGTCGTGGTCCGGCGGCGGCGCGCCCGGTGACGCGGGCGCCGATGTCCGGGGTGGCGTCGGACATCGGCGCGCGGCCGGTCACGGCTTGACGACGCAGCTCATCCCGTTGAGCGTGAAGGCCGTCGGCTCGGGGTTCAGGCCCGTGTGGGCGCCGTTGAAGCCGAGGTTGATCGTCGCGCCCGGCGCGATCTGGGCGTTCCAGGCGACGTTGCGCGCGGTCACGTGGCGGCCCGACTGCGACCAGTTGGCGTTGTGCCCCGAGACGAACCGCTGTCCGGCGTCGGGGAAGTCGAACTCCAGGCTCCAGATGCTGACGGGCGTGGTGCCCGTGTTCTTGACCGACATCCACACGGCCATGCCGGTCGTCCACATCGCGCTGTCGTAGCCGACCTCACACGGGCCCGCCGTCGGCGTCGGGCTCGGGCTGGGACTCGGGCTCGGGCTGGGGGTGGGCAGGCCCTGCCGGGCCAGGATCGGGGTGGGCGTGGACGGCGGGCTGACGTTGCCCGCGGCGTCCCTGGCCACCACGGCGTAGGTGTAGTACTGGCCGGTGACCAGGCCGCCCTCGTTGAACATCCGGTACTGCGTGCCGGCGGTGCCGACCTTGAGCCAGCCGCCGATCGTCTCCCGGTAGACGTCGTAGCCGACCACGCCCACGTCGTCGGTGGAGGCGTCCCAGCAGAAAGCCGTGCCGGGGAAGTCCCACAGGCAGCCGTCGCGCACGTTCTGCGGCTGGGTCGGCGGCCGGGTGTCGCCGGGTTCGGGCGACGGCGTGGGCGTCTGCATGCCGGTGGTCGCCGTCAGGGTGATGAACGACGAGGGCGCGCTCACGTTGCCCGACAGGTCGCGGGCGACGATGTAGAAGGAGTAGGAGCGGCCGAGCACCAGGCCGCCGACGATGGTGGGGCTGCTCGTGGGCGACGAGGTCTTCACGAACCCCGTCGAGGTGAGCCGGTACACGTCGTATCCGGCCACCGAGCCGCTGTCGTCGGTCGACGGCGTCCAGCAGATGCCGACCATGCCGCCCTGCGAGCTCGGCGGCGGGCAGGACATCAGGCCGCCGGGGCGGGACGGCGGGGTCGTATCGGCCGCGAGGGCCGGGAGCGGGGTGATGATCGCGAGCAACGCTCCGGCGATCAGGGACAAGCGCAGTCTCATGCCCGGATGCTCCGCCCCCGCTGGTCGACAGGCCAGCGATCTCCCCTTCGCGGCAGAGGAAGCGCAGGTCGCCCGTGAAACTCTCAGACGCCCGCCCTCACCTGCGCTAATGCGGTTGAGGTGCGCCGAGCGTGTCGAGGAGACGGCGGGCCGTGTCGGTCACCCTGCTGGCCCCCCTGCGGGCCGCCGCCTCGGCCAGCCCCGGCACCTCGCCCCGGGCGCCCGCGAGCACGGCCGCCCTGACCGCGACGTCGAGCAGGCCGGCCAGCCCGTGGACGGGCCGCCCGGGGCGGCGCAGCAGCAGCGGCAGCGCCTCGGCCAGCAGCGCCCACGTCTCGCGATGGGCTCCCGACAAGACGAGGTCCTCGAGGGCGGGCGTGGCCCGGTTGAGCGGCACGGCGCCCGCCCCGGCCAGCTGGCCGAGGGCCCAGCCGAAGTCGGCGGGGGCGAGCTCGCCGCGTACCGCGAGGATCTTCATCGCCTCGACGGCGAGGTCGCGCTTCTCGGGGTCCTTGTGGCCGAGCGCCATCGTGACGGCGCTCGCCGTCGCGCGCCCGACCGGGCCGCTCCCCTGGACCAGCGCCCGCAGCGTCGACACCCGGGCCTCGTTCGACCGGATGCCGGCGACGAAGCATTCGAGCACGTGGGCGGCGACCACCTCGCGGTGGGACGGCAGCACCGCAGGCCACCACCGGGTCTCGCCGGAGTGGTGGTTCCAGTCGCCCGGCCCGAGCGTGCACAACGCGGCGACCGGATCGGGCAGCCCGGGAGCGGACGGCCGGACGCGGGCGTGCACGGCCGACATCTCCCGGTCTTCGAACCAGTCGGGATCGAGGGTGGTCTCGACGGAGCAGGTCACCTCGGGGTCGGCCAGCCCGCCGTCGCGCAACCACGCGGCCAGCCGCCGGCCCGCCGGGGAGGTCAGGCGATCGGCGCGGGCCCGCACGGCCGGGTCGACGGTGCGCGGCAGCCGGAGCAGGGCCTGGCAGAAGTCGAGCGGCAGCGGCTCGGCGTCGCCCAGCCGCGTCACGCGGTCGACCAGTGTCGCGGCGTCGACGTGGCCGGTGGGCTCGGTCGGGGTGGCCAGCAGGAGGGGGATGGTGCGGCCCGATTCGAGCAGCGCGACGACCTCGCGCACCCGGTCGCGGGTGAAGCGGTCGAACGGCGTGCCCTGGTCGGGCGAGTGGGGCAGATACCCGGTGATCCGGCCCGACAACTCGGCGCTCTCGGCCGGGTTCACCAGCGCGAGCGCGCACTGGGTCAGCAGCACGTCGAGGTGGTGGGCCAGGTAGTAGTGATCGATGGGGCGGAGCCGCCCCCAGCCCCCCTCGGCCCACGGCCGCACGGCGGCGATCGTCGCCTCGCGGTCGTCATGGCTGAACGCCACCAGCGCGGCCATGATCCGCTCGACCTCGGCGGGGTCGTGGGACGGCCCGTCGTCGCCCACCCGGTCGGCGAGCTCGGCCGGGGAGCCGATCGCCGGCGGCAGCGCGGGCAACCCACCCGTCACCCGCAGCTCGCCGGGCGTCAGCACCTCGGCGGGCTCCGCCTCGACCGCCCCGAACGCGTCGGCGACCCGGGCGCGCAGCTCCGGCGGCAGCCCCGACGCGGCCTCGCGGACGACGACGGCCGTCTCGGGAGAGGCGTGCGGGGCGAGCGTGAGCGCCAGGCGCACCGCGCGGTCGCGCAGCGCCGGGGTCTGCTGATCGAAGACGACCGCCAGCGCCGCGAGCGCGCCGTCGGCCTCCTCGGGCCGCGCGTGGGCGATCCACTGGAGCGCGGTGGTGACGTGTCTCTTCTCGGGCCGGAACGCCAGCGCCCCCACGGCCTCGGCGAACAGGCCGGCGTCGAGCGGGACCCGGGCCAGTTCGCCGACGGCCAGCACCGCGAGCGGCGGCGCGGCGACCGGCAGCACCCTGACCAGGTCGATCGCGGGGATCTCGGCGGGTTCGGGGCGCAGCCGCTCCCATAACAGGGTGAACGGCTCGATGTCGCGGTCGTGCCCGTGGGTCAGGAACCGCGACACGCACCCGTCGAGCAGCATGCGCCGGTCGAGCCGCCCCTCGTCCGCGAGGGCGGTCAGCGCGCCGATGACGGTGGTCTTGTCGTAGGCGCCGTTCCACTTCCCGTCGTGGATCAGCGGCGCGGCGACGCCCTCGGCGGTGAACACCCGGGGCGTCAGCACGTCGAGGAGCGGATCGTCGCGGAGCAGGCCGAGCCCTCCGCCCTGCCAGAACCGGTGGCACACGTCCCACAACCAGCCGACGACGAAGGCGTCGTTCCCGGGCGGCTCGATGCCCGTCTCGATCACGAGGCGCGCGGCCAGGTCGTAGCCGGGCTGGCCGTCGACGTTCTGCCAGCCCCGGCGCTCGCCCGGCCGCAGCCCGGTGACGAGACGGCGGGCCAGGTCACACCGCCACCGCTCGTCTCTCGGCCGGAGGATCTCGGCGACGCGCTCGGCGTCGGTTCTGGGCCACTGTGGCAGCCGGAGTTCGCGCCGGTCGAGCCAGGCGGCGACCTGGGCGGCGCCGGAGAAGCAGGCCGCCCCGGCGACCCGGAAGGCCCTCGCCCGTCCGGCGACCTCGGCGCGCGGCCGGGAGGCCGCATGGCGGGGCAGCTCGTCGGCGACGGCCCTGCGGTCGGCGTCGGTGAGCGACCCGGCGAGGGCGGCCAGCCCGGCGTCGTCACCGGCGTCGATGTACTTCCCGACCTGCTCCCACGCGTTCACGCCGGGGACTCTAGCGGCCCTCCCCGACAGAATCGCCACGGAAGAGGCGGGGCCGGGGGGCGAGGGTCGACATGATCGTCTCGATCACCGATTCGGGCACGTCAGGACCGGCGATGATCGCCACGGTGGCGTCGCGGCGTTCGACGATCCGGCCCTCCAGGCCGCCGAAGCCCGGTGGCCAGATCGTCACCTCGACCGCCGGGCCGGTGGCGGCGACCAGCCGGTAGTGCAGGAAGCCCGGGGAGACGTCCACCACCTCCAGCGTGTGATCGGCCAGGTCGGGGGCGAGCAACGGCAGCCGCCAGCCCAGTCCCGGGGCGGTGAGCAGGGCCGCCACGGCGTAGGCCCCCGCGACGACCAGGGCCGACGGGAGGATCTCCAGGTCGCCGACCTGAAGGTACAGATAGCCCGCCACCATGACGATCAGCAGTCCGAGCACCGCCGCGTACCCCGCGGGCCGCACCCGGAACGCCCAGAGGAGCGGCCAGGCCAGGAGCGCGCCCGCCGGAAGCGCGGCGTAGACCAGGGTGAACAACCCGTAGACGGTGACGGGACTCAGGTGCGGGACCAGCCCTGTCGCCACAAGGACCAGGCCGAAGGCGAGCACTCCGGCCGCCGCTCCGGCGGCCGTTCGTCGGACGATGAGGAGCATGTCCGTGATCGTGACAGGCTCCGGTGACGGTTACGTCACTCCGGCGGCTTCAGCGAGACGTGGTAGTGGCCGACGAGCCACCGGTCGTCGTGGCGTTCCAGCACCATCGTCACGTGACGGCGCACGACCTCGCCGTCGGCGTAGGTGAAGTCGGCGGCCGCGTAGCCCGTGACGACGTCGTCGGCCGACCGGCGGGCGTCGATGATCGCGTAGTCGACCCGCAGGCCCGCCGGCTGGCCGTCGTAGTAGGCGACGACCGAGGCGCGGCCCCGCGTGGGCTCGGGGTGGGCGCCCTGGAACAGCGCGTCGTCGGCGAACACCGTGCCGATCTCGTCGGGGTCGTGGACGTCGATGCCGTGTTTCCAGACGGCGAGCACGCCCGCGAAGACCTCCTCGCTCATCGGCCCGCGCTCTGGCCGCCGTCGACGTGCAGGAACTCCCCGGTGACGAGCGGCGCCCGCTCCAGGTAGAGCACGCCGTGGGTGACGTCGCTGATGTGCCCGATCTTCTTCATCGGGTGCATCTGGGCGAGCTGGTCGGGGTCGCCGCCGCTGTGCAGCGGCGTGTCGATCAGGCCCGGCGACACGGCGTTGACCCGGATGCCGCGGGAGGCGTACTCGATGGCCAGTGACTTGGTGGCCGCCGCGACCCCGCCCTTGCTGAGCGAGGCCAGCACCGAGGGGACGGCGGAGTTGGCCTGCTCGACGAGCGTGGTGGTGATGCTGACGATGTGGCCGCCGCCCTGTTCCAGCATCGGGTCGATGACCTGCTGCGTGAGGTGGAAGAAGCCGCCGACGTTGATGTCCATCACCTTCTTGTAGTCCTCGTGCGTGTAGTCGGTGAACGGCTTGGCGACGAAGACGCCCGCGTTGTTGATCAGGGTGTCGACGCGCCCGAACCGGTGCAGCGCGGTCTTCACGACCTGCTCGGCGGTGGCGGGCTCGGCGATGTCGCCGGGCACCGCGACCACTTCGGGGTCGTCGGCGGGCTCGATGGAACGCGAGGTGGCCACCACGGCGTAGCCCAGTTCCCGGTACGCCGCCACCAGGGCCGCTCCAATGCCCTGCGAGGCCCCGGTGATGACGGCGACGCGCTGATCTGCCATGACTTGCTCCTAGACGGTCGGTCTACTACTGACATTTCCGTTTTAGCCGACCGGTCGTATAATTGCAAGATGGGCCGAACGTCAGACGCTCGGGAGCGGATCCTCGCCGCCGCCACCGACCTGTTCTCCCGCCGCTCCTACGGCTCCATCGGCGTCGCGGAGATCTGTGCGCAGGCGGGCACGCCGAAGGGCAGCTTCTACCACTTCTTCGAGTCGAAGCAGGCGCTCGCCCTGGAGATCATCGACCTCCAGTGGAACTCCCAGCGCGGCCGCTGGCAGGCGATCCTCGACGGCGACCGCCCGCTCGTCCACCGGCTCAAAGACCTGTTCGCGTTCACGGTCGAGGTGCAGACCGCCTCGCTCAACGACGCCGGCATCGTCTCCGGCTGCCTGTTCGGCAACCTCAGCCTCGAACTGAGCACCGGCGACGACCCGATGCGCCAGAAACTGCGCACGATCTTCGACGAGCAGGTCGACCTCATCCGCCGCTCGATCGAGGCCGCCCAGGCGCAGGGCGAGCTGACCGCCATCGACGCGCCCGGGGCGGCCAAGTCGATCGTCGCCCAGATCGAGGGCACGGTCCTGTTCGCGAAACTGTTCAACGATCCGGGCCAGCTCGACCAACTCTGGGCCAACAGCCTGCGCCTCCTCCAGGTCGCCGAGACCGCGGAGACGTAACGTTCGGGAGTGGCTGAGACGTACGACCATCGGGGAGACCCGGTCACGCATGGCCGGGCCCATGTCAACGGCATCCGCATGCACTACGTGACCGCCGGGCGGGGCGAACCGCTGCTGCTGCTCCACGGCACCCCGAAGAACCACTTCTACTGGTACAAACTGATCCCGCTGCTGACCGAGCACTTCACGGTCGTCGCGCCCGACCTGCGCGGCTTCGGCCACACCGACAAACCGCCGGCCGAAGAGGGCTACGACAGCCTCACCAGCACGGCCGACGTGGCCGAACTGATGGATCGGCTCGGCCACGCGAGCTACCACGTCCACGGGGAGGACCGCGGCGCGGAGTACGGCTACGTGCTCGCGGCGACCCGTCCCGAGCGGATCAGGACCCTGTCGTTCGGCGAGATGCTGCTCTCCGGCGGCGGGTTCGAGGAGTGGACGGCCTTCACGCCCGACCACGTCTCGGCGCAGTACCGGCGGCAGGGCGTCTGGTTGTGGCATCCGCCGTTCTTCTGGCTCCCGCACATCCCGGAGATGCTGATCACCGGGCACGAACGGGAGTTCTGGGAGTACTGGATCAAGGCGGAGACCTACAACCCCTACGCCGTCTCCGAAGAGGCCATCGCCGAGTGGATCGGCTGCCTCAAGGCGCCCGGCGGGCTGCGCGGATGCCTGGAGAGCTACCGCGCCGGCCTGGCGAACGCGCGCATCAACGCGGAGCTCCGGCAGACCCGGCTGACGTTGCCGATCATGACGGTCGGCGCGACGGAGTTCTTCGGCGCGCTCGTCGCCGACCAGATGCGCGCGGTGTCCGAGGGCGTCGAACGGGAGCACGTCTTCGACCGGTGCGGCCACAGCCTCGCGCTCGAAGCCGAAGACCGGCTGGCCGCGAGCCTGCGCGACTTCATGCTGACGCGGCCTTCAGCAACAGCCCGCTGAGCTCCCCGGGCACGGTGACCATGCAGTCGTGGCCGCTGCGCAGCTCCCAGACCCGCGCCCCGGGCGGGACGCGGCGGGCGACGCCCTCCGGGGCGTCGCCGACGCAGTGCACGCAGGTCCGCGGGATGGCCGCCAGGGCCGCCTCGTCGAGGCTCACCGGCTGCTGGAAGCAGCGCACCGGCTCGTCCGAGAGCATCGGGCGCAGCCATTCGACGTCGGCGGGGTCGGTCACCCCGAAATCGCCGCCCATGGGCGGGATGCGCCAGCCGCCGGCCGCGTCGATGAGGCCCTGCGTGAAGGGCATGACGTCGAGCACGCTCTCGCCGTCGGCGGGGATCATCGCGTCGACGTACACGAGCGCGGAGACGCGCTCCGGCGCCAGGCCGGCCACGGCGGAGATCACCATCCCGGCGTAGCTGTGCCCGACGAGGACCACGTCGGTCAGGTCCTCGTCGGCGAGGACGGCCAGGACGTCGGCGACGTGGGTGTCGAGGCCCACATCGGGGCCGAGCAGGTGTTCCTTGTCGCCGTGGCCGGTCAGCGAGGGGGCGAGCACGCGGTGCCCGGCTTCGGTCAGCAGGGGGACGACGCGGTCCCAGACGCGGCCGCTGTGCCAGGCGCCGTGGACGAGCAGGAAGGTCTTCATGGGCTCGACGCTAGAGATCCGTTAGGAACCTTTTGGTACCTTTCGGCGCGTGCATGATTCCGCAGGCAGCGTCTTCCTCGCCGACTGCCCCGCCCGGCTGGCCATCGAGATCATCACCACCAAGTGGGCGGTCGTCGTGCTGTTCGCGCTCAGCCGGGGGCCGTGCCGGCACGGCGAGCTCGTCGACCTCGTCGGCGGCGTCTCGCGCAAGGTGCTCACCCAGACGCTGCGCCGGTTGCAGGGCTACGGCCTGGTCGAACGCCACGCCTACGCCGAGGCTCCCCCACGCGTCGAGTACAGCCTGACCGAGCTGGGGCTGACCCTCGTCGAGCCGATCGCGGTGCTCACCGACTGGGCGAGGTCGCACGGCGACGCGATCGTCACCTTCCAGGAGAACGCCGCCCCAGACCGTCGAGCATGAGCGGCAGGAAACGTTCCGGGATGACGCCCGGGTTGCAGGCGAAGACGTTGAGCAGGTCCATGACGTCGCCGGTGCCGACGTCCGACCGCATCGCGCCGTCGGCCTGCGCCTGACCGACCAGCACGTCGAGCCGCTCGACCAGCGCCTCTCTCGCCTCCGGCGCGGAGGTCCCGGCCAGCGCGGCCGCGACGGCGCCCCGGCCCTCGTCCACGGCGTGCACGACGAAGGCGCGCACGGCCGCCCACGCGTCGGGCCCGGCCGACGCGGCTTCGCCGAGGGCGTCGATGAGCTCGTGGACGTACTGCTCCGCCAGCGCCGCGAGCAGGGTGTTCCGGTCGGGGAAACGGCGGTAGAGGGTGCCCACGCCGACCCCCGCCCGGCGGGCGATCAGCTCCATCGGCACGTCGGGGCCGCGCTCGGCCACCACATCACGAGCCGCTTCGAGAATCTTGTCCCGATTGCGGCGGGCGTCGGCGCGCATGTGAGACGCTCCTAAGTGGACGATCGGCTTCCGCTTACTATAGGAGATGGTCATGGCGATCGTGGTGACGGGCGCGACGGGCACGATCGGGCGCGCGCTGATCGGGGAACTCGGCGGCGCGGCGCTGGCGGTGGTGCGGCGGCCGGAACAGGGCGCGGACCTCGGCTGTGAGCACGTGGTCGGCGACCTGGAGCGGCCGGAGAGCATTCCCGTCGGGCCCGGCGACCGGCTCTTCCTCAACAGCTCGATCTGGCCCGGCTTCGTGGCGGCGCACCGGGCGGTGATCGACCACGCGGCGGCCCGGGGCGCGGCGCAGGTGGTGACGGTGTCCGTGCGCGGCGCGACGCCGGCCGGGCTGCTCGCCTCGGGCCTGCACGGGCAGGTGGACGACCACCTCACGGCGTCGGGCGTGCCCTGGTCGATCCTGGCGCCGGTCGGGTTCATGCAGAACCTCGCGGGCGACGTCGACGACGAGGGGCGGATCTTCGGCGCGTACGGCCGGGGCCCGGTCGGCTACATCGACGCCCGCGACATCGCGGCGGTCGCGGCCGCGCTGCTCACCCGCCCCGTGGGCGAGAACGCGACCTACGAACTCACCGGCCCGGCCGCGCCGACGCACGACGAGATCGCCGCCGAACTCACCCGCGCGCTCGGGCGACCGGTGCGATACGTGGACATGTCCGTCGAGGAGGGCGCCGAACACTTCGGGAAACGCGGCCTGCCCGCCGAGGCGGCCCGCGACCTGGCACTGCTGATGGCCCAGATCGGCGACGGCCGCTGGGCCACCACGACGACGACCGTCGCCGACATCCTGGGCCGCCCGGCGCGCCCACTGCGGGAGTTCCTCGGGTAGACGGGCGGCGAAGGACGCTGTTCTAGCGCACCGCTATCAGGCCGCGCTGGTAGGCGGCCACCAGGCGGCGGGGCACCAGGAGGCGTTCGCCGCCGACCACGATCGGGACCAGGTCGGGGGCCGCCGCCTTCCACTGGGCGCGGCGGTGGCGGGTGTTGCTGCGGGAGGTCTTCCGCTTCGGGACGGCCATCGTCACCAGCTCGCCTTCGTGACGCCGGGCAGTTCGCCCCGGTGGGCCATCGCGCGGAAGCGGACGCGCGACAGGCCGAACTTGGTCAGGTGGCCGCGGGGCCGGCCGTCGACGGCGTCGCGGTTGCGCACGCGGGTCGCGCTGGCGTCGCGGGGCTGGCGGGCCAGTTCGCGGGCCGCCGCGGCCTTCTCCTCGGGCGTGCCCACGCGGACGAGCTCCTTGAGCTCGGCGCGGCGGGCGGCGTAGCGGGCGACGACGGCGCGGCGGCGGTCGTTGGCGGCGATCTTGCTCTTCTTGGCCATCAGATCCTCTCTCCTCTGGCGCGGATGCGGGCCACGGCCGCCTCGATGCCGATCTTGTCGATGGTCTTGATCGCACGGGTGCTGAGGGTGAGCCGGACGTGCCGGTTCTCGCTCGGCACCCAGTAGCGGCGGCTCTGGATGTTGGGGTCCCACCGGCGGCGGGTGCGGCGGTGGGAGTGGGAGACCCGGTTGCCGAAGACCGGCTGCGCGCCGGTGAGCTGGCAGCGGGCGCTCATCGTTCCTCCCGGAACGCGACGTGGCGGCGCACGATCGGGTCGTACTTGCTGAGGGTGAGCCGGTCGGGGTCGTTGCGGCGGTTCTTGCGGGTCACGTAGGTGTAGCCGGTGCCCGCCGTGGAGCGGAGTTTGATCACCGGGCGTAGTTCGTTCCTGGCCAAGGCCGGGTCCTTCCTGGAGGCGTGTCCATGCGATGATAATGATAATTGTTTTCATTCGCTACTCGAGAGGTCCGCCATGACCACCCCCGTCGTCCTGGTCGCCGGCCTGCACCGCCGGGCCCGCACCGCCACCGTCCACCGTCTGCTGGCCGCCCACCCCGGCGCGGTGGCCGTCCACCACGACCTGCGCGAGGTCGCCTCCGGCCGGGTCGAGCGCACCGTCCGCGACGTCTCCGGCGTGCTGGAGCGGGCCGAGGTGCGGCTGGCGCACGGGTGCGTCACCTGCACGGTCAGGGAGGACCTGCTGCCCGAGCTGATCCGGCGTGCGCCGAGCGCGTCGCTGCTGGTCGTCGACCTGTGGGACGCGGTCGAACCGCGCGCGGTCGCCGAGGCGCTCGACACCGAGGAGGCGGCCGAGGCGCTGCGGCTGACCTGCGTGGCGACCGCGCTGCACGCCGCGCGGCTGCCGGTCGACATCGTCCGGGGCGAGCGGTTGTCGGAGACGGGCCACGGCACGGGCGGCGACCGGCGGCACCTGGCCGAGGTGCTGGCCCGGCAGACGGAGTACGCGACCGCTCTGGTCCTGTACGGCGGGGACGAGGAGGACCACGACCTGTCGCGTGCCCTGCTGGCCCACCTCGCGCCCGCCACCCCCGTGGCCGACGGCCTGCCCGAGGTGACCGGCCCCGCCCTGGACACCCGGACCCTGGCCGAACGCGTCGACCCCGCCACCGCCGTGTTGCCGTGCGACGCGCGCGACGGCGAGGTCACCACCGTCGTGTGGCACCGCCTGCGCCCGCTGCACCCCGGGCGGCTGTTCGAGGCCCTCGACGACCTGGTCACCACCTCGGTCCGCTCGCGCGGCCGGTTCTGGCTGGCCACCCGGCCCGACCGGCTGCTCGGCTGGGACGCCGTCGCGGGCGGCATGGCCGTCGAGGACGCCGGCCCGTGGCTGGCCGCGCTGCCCGAGGCCGCCTGGGACCTGGTCTCCCCCGCCCGCCGCGCGGCCGCCGCCCTCGACTGGACCGGCCCGCTCGGCGACCGCGTCCAGCACCTGGTCTTCATCGGCCCCGACCTCGACCGCGACCGCGTCCACGCCACGCTCGACGCGTGCCTGCTGACCCCGGAGGAGGCGGTGGCGGGCTCATCGGCCTGGGCCCGGTACGACGACCCGTTCGCCCCCCTCCTGGAACCGGCCGAAAGTCCGAGGCTCGGCTCCGACCGTTGACCGAGGCGGCGCGGGCGGGCGGTTCGTAGCCTCGGGCGCATGACGTTTCTCGTGACCGGGGCGACGGGCCGGGCCGGCCGCCACGTCGTCGACGCGCTGCTCGCCGAGGGCCACCGGGTGCGCGCCCTGACCCGCCACCCCGGCGAGGCGGCCTTCCCGCCGCAGGTGGAGGTCGCGGGCGGCGACCTCACCGACCCCGAATCGCTGCGCGCCGCGTTACGCGGCGTGGTGGGCGTGCACCTGCTCACCACCGGCGGGGACGACTACGCCACCCTCGCCACCGGCCCCGAGCTGGTCGCCCTGTTCGCCGAGGCGGGCGTCCGGCGGGTCGCCCTGTTGTGGAACGGGCGGGTGGGGCCGGTCGAGGAGGCGTTCGCGGCCGGGCCGGTCGAGTGGACCCGGCTGGAGGCGACCGACTTCATGGCCAACACCCTCCAGTGGTCGCCTCAGATCGAGAAAGGCCGGGTCGAGGAGGTGTTCGGGGACGTGCCCGTGGCGTTCGTGCACGAGGCCGACGTCGGCGCGGTCGCGGCCCGGATCCTGATCGACGGCGGGCACGCGGGGCGGTCGTACACGATCACCGGACCGGCCGCCCTGACGGCCCGCGAGCGGCTCGCCGCGATCGGGGAGGTGCTGGGACGGCGGCTGGAGTTCGCCGAGCTGGGCGAGGAGCAGGCCCGGGAGCGCTGGCGGGCGGCCGGGCACGGGGAGGAGCTGATCGAGATCTTCGCCGCGTGGCACCGCACCCCCCACCCGGCCACGTCGACGGTCAGGGACCTGCTGGGGCGGGAGCCGCTGTCGTACCGGGACTGGCTCGCTACGACCTTCGCAGGCCGGTGACCTGCAGCGCCGCGAAGGCCGCGACCACCACGGCCTGGGCGACGGCCCACAGGGCGCCGACGGTGGTGAACGCCACCGCGCCGGCGAGCACGGCGGCGACGCTGCCCAGCGACCACAACACGTTCAGGGTGATGACCGCCGTGGTCCCGGCCGGGCTGATCGGGCGCCGCGTGGACAGCAGGCCGACCGCGAGGCCGTACACGAGAAGGAAGGCGCCGATGCCCCGGAGCAGGCCGGCCTCCGGGCCGAGCAGGGAGCTCACGGGGCCGGCGAGGGCGAGGTAGATCAGGCCGTTGCCGCCGGTGACGACGGCGTCGCCGAGGAGCGCCAGGCGCAGGAACTTCGTGCGGTCGGTGACGGTGGTCATCTCGGGCTCCTCCGGCGGAAAGGGGACGTGCCGACACCCCGAACGATGTCAGCCGCCGCGCGGAGCCGCGATTACGTCGCGGGTAACGGGCACGAGGGAGAAGACGCGCAGGAACGGGTCGAGGAGCTCGGCGCGGCCCGTGAGGGCGACCTCGCCCAATCTGGCCGCCCTGATCAGGGCCCGGAAGGAGGGCGGGCCGTCGGGCCGGAAGGTGATCACGAGGTCGGGCTCGCGGGGGGCCGGGCCGACGCCGGAGACGAGATCTCCGTCGGCCACGACGAGGTGCAGCACCACGTCGGCGACGTGGACCTCCCAGGTCGCGTGGAGGCCCGACGCGGCCTCGGCGTCGAAGGCCGCGCGGAAGGTGATGGTCATCAGCTCGGGCCGGACGATGTCGCCGGGCTGCGGCTCGCCCATCTGGCCGGCGCCCCAGCGGCCGAGGGCCAGGAGGGCGGGCTGGAGGTCGACGCCGGCGGCGGTCAGCGCGTAGAGCACGCCGCGCTTCGGCGCGGGGGCGAGGCGGCGCTCGACGACGCCCGCCTGCTCCAGCTCCTTCAGCCGGGTGGCCAGCACGTTGGTGGGGATGCCCGGGAGGCTCTCGACCAGGTCGGTGTAGCGGAGGGGGCGGACGAGCAGGTCGCGGACGATCAACATGGCCCATCGTTCGCCCACGATCTCAAGGGCGCGGGCCAGGCCGCAGTACTGCCCGTAGTCGCGACGCGTCATGCAGAAATGATAGCTCACTTTCTCGACAGAAGTTCACTTGCAGAAATGAAGTAAAGCTGGCTACTGTCACGGCATGACATCCATCAGGCTGCCGCTCACCGTCGGCTTCGCCGGGATCTCGGCGGCGATGGTGGCGATCCTCGCCGCGGCCGGGGTGCCGACCCCGCTGCTCCCGGTCTACGAGTCCTCCTGGCACCTCGCGCCGTGGGAGCTGACGCTCGCGTTCGGCGTCTACTCCCTCGCGCTCCTGCTCACCATCCTGGTGATCGGCTCGTTGTCCGACCACGTCGGACGGAGGCCGCTCATGATCGCGGCCCTCGCGGTCGAGCTGGTGGCGATGCTGGTGTTCCTGTCGGCGTCCTCGATCAGGGGGCTGGTCGCGGCCCGGATCGTGCAGGGCATCGCCACGGGCGCGGCGTCGAGTTCGCTCAGCGCCGCCGTCGTGGAGCTCGCGCCGGCCCGGCACAAGAAGCTCGGCGCGCTGGTGACCACGGTCGCGCCGCTGGCGGGCCTGGCCCTGGGGGCGATCTTCGCGGGCCTGCTGGCCGAGTTCGCCGCCGAGCCCGTGTTCGCGGTCTGGCTGGTGCTCGTCGTGGTCATGGCGGCCGGGACGGTGTTCACCCTGTTCACCCCCGAGACGTCCACCCCCAAACCGGGCGCGTTGCGGTCGCTGGCGCCGCGCGTCTCGGTGCCGCCGCAGGTGCGGCGGCTGTTCGCCACGACGCTGCCCAGCACGGTCAGCGCCTTCATGACGATGGCGCTGTTCCTCGGGCTGGTCCCCATCGTGCTCGGGGGCGAGTTCGGGGTGCACAACCCGATCGCCGGGGCGCTGGCCGCCTTCGTCGCCTTCACCGCCGGAGGCGTCGCCTCGGTGGTCACCACCGGGGTGCCGCCCCGGGTGCTGCGCCTGTACGGCATGGCTCTGGTCGCCGTCGGCGCGGTCCTGTTCGTCGCGACCGTGGCCGCCGGGGCGCTGCCCCTGCTGTGGGCCGCCGCCGTGTTCGGCGGGGCCGGGGTCGGCACGTCGTTCTCCGGCCTGACCCGGGGGCTGGTGCCCGAGGTGCGGCCGCACGAGCGCGCCGGCCTGTTCGCGGCCATCTACCTCGTGGGCTACCTCGCGCTGGGGGTGCCCGCCATCGTCGCCGGCCAGCTGGTCGGCGTGGTCGGCGTGTCGTCCATGGCCACCGGCTACGGGACCGTCGTGGCGATCACGGCCCTGGCCGGCACGCTCGTCATGGCCGGGCGACCCCGTCGTACTCCACCCACAGATGGCGCGGCCCGCGCAGAACCGGACTTGGCCGGTAGGGCGGCGGGTCGCTGACCAGCCTCGGCCCGATCAGGCGGCGGACCAGCTCGGTCAGCACGATCTGCGCCTCCAGCCGGGCCAGCGGAGCGCCGAAGCAGTAGTGGACGCCGCCCCCGAACCCCAGGTGCTCGTTGCGCGGCCGGTCGAGCGAGAACCGGTCGGGGTCGGGCACGTGGGCGGGGTCGCGGCTGCCCGCCGCCAGTGCCAGCACGATCGGCGACCCGGCCGGGATCACGACCCCCGCGATGGTGAGGTCCTCCAGCGCCGTCCGCATGGGCAGCATCTGCACCGGCGGCTCGAACCGCAGCAGCTCCTCGACCGCCGGCACGATCAGGCCGGGGTCGGCCTGGACGCGGGCCAGGATCTCGGGGTGCCGCAGGAAGGTGAGCATGCCGTTGGCGATCAGGTTGATCGTGGTCTCGTGCCCGGCGATCAGCAGCAGCACGCCGGTCCTGACGATGTCGTCCCGGGTCATCTCGCCGTCGGCGATGAGGCCCGACAGCAGGTCGTCGCCGGGCTCGCGGCGGCGGGCGTCGACCAGGTCGCTCAGGTAGCCGTCGAACTTGGCGGTCACCTCCAGCCGGGCGCGCTCGCGTTCGGCGCGGTGCTGCTCGCCCGGCGCGAGCGTCTCGATCAGCTCGTCGGCCCAGGCGTGGAACCGCCCCTCGTCCTCGCGCGGCACGCCGAGCAGCCGGCAGATCATCGTGACCGGCAGCGGGTAGGCGACCTCCTCGACCAGGTCGGCGCGGCGTCTGCCGGCCAGGGCGTCGACCAGGCCGGTCGTGACGGCCAGCATCTCGGGGCGCAGCGCGTCGATCCGGCCGGGTGAGTGGGGCGGGCCGAAGTGGCGCATGGCCAGGCGGCGCAGCCGGTCGTGCTCGGGCGGGTCGAGGGCGATGAAGGCCGGGACCCGGTCGGGGTCG
Source organism: Herbidospora sakaeratensis (assembly GCF_001570525.1). Classification (GTDB taxonomy): domain Bacteria; phylum Actinomycetota; class Actinomycetes; order Streptosporangiales; family Streptosporangiaceae; genus Herbidospora; species Herbidospora sakaeratensis. Next base: position 1,345,593 of record NZ_BBXC01000007.1, on the reverse strand, counting down.
CGGCGGCGGGAGCTGACGCGCGGGTCGTGCAGCAGGGCGACGATCTCCTGGTAGGTGCTGACGACGTAGGTGCCGTCGTCCTGCCGCGCCACCGGCGTGGACCGCAACTCGGCGAACATCGGGTAGGGGTCGGGGCGGCCCGACGGCTCGAGCAGACGCTGGAACGGACAACTCACGACGTGACTCCCCCGGGTGCGTGCAGCAGCGAGACCCGCCGTTCGGCCGGGTCGTGGCCGGTCACCACCACGGTCGTCTCGGCGGTGGCCGACAGCCGTTCGGGCACCCGCGCGGGTTGCGCGTCGCCCTGCGGGAGGGGCGCGGCCTGTTCGATGCGGCGCTGGTAGAACTCCAGCCACAGGCCCTGGTCGAAGGTGACGGCCGCGGTCATCCGCCCCTGGTAGCCGTACGCGGCGACGAACCGGCGCTCGGCCGTCGAGCCCTGCGTGACGACGATCTGGTCGGCGAAGGTCGGCACGCCGACCGACTTGATGTTGATCCCGAACTGGCTCGACCAGAACACCGGCACCGCCAGGTGCGGCCAGCGGTGGGCCTGGTCGCTGATCATGTTGTGGGCGGCGATCTCCGATTGGGCGACCGCGTTCCCCCAGTGCTCCAGCGTCATGAACTGGTACTGGTAGAGCGGGTGCGGGAACCGCGCGATGTCGCCGGCCACGAAGACGTCGTCCAGCACCAGCCCGTTGAGGTCGACGGCGCGGCAGCCCGCGTCGCAGGTCACCCCCCACACCCCCGCGGCCAGCCCCGACCCGCGCAACCACTCGACGTTGCGGATGGAGCCGAGCGCGACCACGGCGACGTCGGCCTCGACCACGGAGCCGTCCGACAGGCGCGCCCGGCGGAACCGGCCCTGGGCGTCGCCCTCCAGCGCGGTGACGGTCGTGCCGCAGCGCAGGTCGACGCCGTGCTCGCGCTGCAGGTCGGCCGCGACGTCGCCGATCACCCCGCCCAGGGCGCTCACCAGCGGGGCGGGCCCGCGCTCGACGACGGTCACCGGCAGGTCGAGCTCCCGGCAGACCGAGGCGATCTCGCTGCCGGTGAAGCCCGCCCCCAGGATCAGCACCCGCTTCGGCCCCGCCGCCAGCGCCGCGCGCAGCCCGGCCGCGTCCTTCGCCGACCGCACGGTGTGCACGCCCGTCAGCGCGGCCTCCCGCTCGTCGTGCCAGGGCCGGGCGCGGGTGCCGGTGGCCAGCAGCACGCGGTCGAAGGGGATCTCGCGCCCGTCGGCCAGCAGCACCTTCTTCGCGGCCACGTCGAGGCCGGCGGCCGGGGTGCCGGTCAGCCACTCGGCCTCGACCCGGCGCACCTTCGGCAGCTTGGTGTGCTCGGGCGCGACCTCTCCGGTGAGCACCTGCTTCGACAGGGGCGGCCGGTCGTAGGGCTCGCCGTCCTCCTCGCCGATCACGGTCAGCGGGCCGCCGAACCCGTCGCGCCGCAGCGCCTCGGCCGCCCGCGCCCCGGCCAGCGACCCGCCGACGATGACGATCCGCCCCTCGAACCGGGTCCCGCACTCCCGGGAGGCGGGCAGCGCGCGCATGGCCGTCCAGTCGAGGTGGATGGCCTGGACGGGACAGGCCGCCGCCGCCCGCAGGATGTGGTCGCGCTGGTCGTCGGGCGGGTCGAGGTCGTACCGGAGCACCTCCTCGCCCATGGTGAAGACCTCGGGCGCGAGGAAGACACACTGGCCGTAGCCCTGGCACCTGGTCAGATCGACGACCACTCTCACACCGTCAGCCGTGCCCGCCCCCGCCGCCCGGAATGCTCAGAAGACACCGATCTTTGAGTAAGCACCGAGAATGTCCCCATGACCAAGCGCATCCTGTACGTGCTCCTGGCGGTCGTCCTCGTCGTCGACGTGCCCTGGGCCGAGGGCCTGCGCTTCGAGCACTCGTCGGAGGAGATGGCGGAGTTCGCCCGCACGCTGGGCAAGGGCGTCGAGGTCCGCGACGTGCACATCGGGCTGTTGTCGTTCGTGTTCGTCCGCCAGGAGGAGGACGGGGTGATCTTCTACCGGGGCCGCACCTGGGACCAGGACGGCTACGGCTACATCTGGAACCCCGTCCGCCGACCGGCCGAAGTGCGCCACCTGGCGGGCCCCTGGTACCGCCTGTGGAACGACGCCCACATGTGACCGGCGGCTACGCCGACAGGCGCCCCAGATGCTCGTCGAGGAGCGCGGTGACCTCGTCGGCCGTGTAGTGCCCGACGAGAGCGGCGTTCACGACGCCCTGGGCGAAGGCGTACAGGATGCTCGCCTCCTTGCCCGCGTCCAGGCCGGCGGCGAGCTGACCGGCGGCCTGGGCGGCCCTGATCTGCTCGGCGAGGAAGGCGAGCAGGTGCGTGTACCCCATCCGCATCGCGGCGGCCTGGTTGTCGTTCACCACCGAACTCGCCTGGAAGGCCAGCCCGACGCGGTTGAGGTAGCGGCGTTCCTCGTCGAGGGGCAGCAGCTCCAGGACGGTCGTCCGCAGCACGTCGAGCGGCGTCGGCTGCCGGGCGGCCACGGTCGCGATGCGCTCGCCGATCCAGACGCCGATGCGCTCCAGCGCCAGCAGCAGCATCTGCTCCTTGGTGGCGACGTAGTACTGCACCGCCCCCATGGACATCCCGGCCTCGGCGGCGACCTCTCTCAGGCTGACGCTCTCCATCCCCTTGTCGTGGACGATGCGGTGCACGGCGTCGGCGATGTGCCGGCGCCGGGCGTCGTGGTCGACGATCTTCGGCATTGCCCGCCATTTTTCTCATGCGAGTGCATGGTAAAAGCTCTTTTCTCATGCGACTGTATGACATGCGAATCCTTCTCATCGGTGTCGGCACCCGCGGCGACGTGGGGCCGTACACCGGGCTGGGCTCTCGGTTACGCGCGGCCGGGCACGAGGTGACGATCGCGGCCCACGAGCCGTACCGGGATCTGGTGACCGGCGCGGGCCTGGCCTACCTGCCGGTTCCGGGAGACCCGCTCTCCCTGCTCTCCATCCGCGCCTTCAGGCACTACGGCGAGCAGCTCGTCGAAGGACTGGCCGGGCTCGCCGGGCAGCGGGCCGACCTGCTGCTGACCGGCGTCGCGGGCACACCGGCTCGTCACGTCGCCGAGGCGATGGGCGTGCCCAGCATGGGGGTGCACCTGCAGCCGATCGACCCCACGGGCGACTTCCCGCCCGTCATGAGCGTGTTCCAGCGCTCGCTCGGCCGCTGGGCGAACCGGCGGGCGGCCCGGCTCGCCTTCGAGGTGCCGGCCGCCGGGCCGCTGATCACCGGGTTGAGCACCCGGATCCGGACCCGGCTGGGGCTGCCCCCGATGACCCCGCGCGCCCTCCACCTGCGCCGGGAGACCACCCGCTGGCCGGTCTTCCACGGGTTCAGCCCGCTGGTGGTGCCGCGCCCGGCCGACTGGCGGCCCGGCCTGGAGATCACCGGGTACTGGTGGCCGCTCCGGCCGCCGGGCTGGCAGCCCGACCCGGTGTTGCGCGACTTCCTGGCGGCGGGCCCCAAGCCGGTATTCGTCGGCTTCGGCAGCCTGGCCGACACGCGGGCCGAGCGGTACACGGAACTGGCCCTCGGCGCACTGCGGCGGGCGGGGCTGCGCGGCGTGCTGCAGACCGGCGTGCGCGGACGCCTCACCGACGACGTGCTCGCGGTCGGCGACGTGCCGCACGACTGGCTGTTCCCCCAGATGGCCGCCGTCGCCCACCACTGCGGCGCCGGCACCACCGGGATCGGCCTGCGGGCGGGGGCGCCGGCCGTGGCCGTGCCCGTCATGAACGACCAGCCGTTCTGGGCGTCCCGGCTGACGGCGCTCGGCGTGGCCCCGGCCGCGCTGCCCTTCCGCCGCCTGACCTCCGCCCGCCTGGCCGCCGCGCTCACCACAGCGGTCACCGACCCGGTCTACCGGCGGCGCGCCCAAGCACTCGCGGCCGGCATCTCGGCGGAGGACGGCGCGGCGCCGGTCGTCGAGGCGGTGCGCCGGCTCAGCGACCGGGCGCGGTGAAGCGGTGCAGTTCGAGGATCGGGGGCAACGGCGCGAGTCCGGGCCCGCCCGCGCGGATCCAGGCCGCCACGTCGGCGGTGGCCGGGCCGTCGTTGACGAAGGCGAGCCACACCGGCCGGCCTCCGGCGGCGCGGCCTTCGGGGGTCGGCTGGACGACGATGACGTTGGCCTGGTCGCAGACGTCCAGGCACTCGGTCACCCGCACCTCGGCGACCTCGCGCAGCAGCCGGATCTGCTCGTCGTGGTCGAGATGGGGAACCTTCCGGGTGCTGCCGCAGCAGCAGTCCCGGCACACGGTGACGCGCACCGGCGCCGTCCTCTCTCGGGGAGATCCGCCCCGGCTCGTGAGGAGGCGACCGCGTGAGTCTCCTGGCTCCCGGGGCGAGGGGCCGCCCCGGTCACAGTGGCGGGACCGCGCCGGATTCGCACCGGTTTCCTCGTCCGCCGTCGCCTTTGCCGGGGCATCGTCTCATAGCGGGAAAAACCGGTCGGCACGCGGATGGGCCGCCTTCTACCCTGCTTCGCGTGAGACTGTCGCGGCAGACCTGGCCGACGCTGATCAGCGAGGTCCGGCTGGGCCGGGAGACCTACCGCGTCGTCCGCCCGGCGCGGGCCTCGCGGCACGGCATGCTCTGGGAACACTGGTGGGGCGCGGAGCTGAGCGTCGACCGCGCGACGGCGCTGACGGTCGCGCTGGCCTGGGGCCTGGCCGCCCGGTCGCCGAACAGCCTGATCTACCTGCCGCTGCGCAAGGCCCGCCCGGCCGGCTCGGTCAACCGGGAGCGGCTGCTCGACCTGGTGCTGCTGCACCATCGGCTAGGGTTCCCGGCCTCGCGGTGGAAGCAGGTCCGGGCCCGGCTGGGGCCGGGACGCCCGCATCGGGTGGCGCTCCCGCCGTGGGCGTGGCGGCCGTCCGTCGATCACGAGCGCCGACGCCACCGCGAGTTCCGCGACCACCTCCGCTGGGATGTCGCGGCCGACACCCTCTTCCTGACCGGCAGCCGCCCCGCCTTCGAAGCGCAGCTGGACGAGGTCCGTGACCTGGTCGAATCGGGCCCGGCCCACCGTGCGGAGAACCCGGGCGCCCACTGCTGCGCCGAGATCGAGGCCGACCGCCCTCGCTCTGCGGACCGCGGGCATCCGTCGACGCTGTTGCACGTGAAGTGGTGCCCTCAGCACGGGTGACCGGTTCACGGCTCGGGCCAGGAGAAGCCCAGGCGTTCGGCGTGCGTCGTGGGGTCCTCCTCGCGCAGCCGCTCGATGATTCGGGCCAGCTGACGGTCGAGGTCGGCGTCGTCGACCGGGACGGTCCAGCCGAACTGGATCCGGGGCCGCCCCCGCCGCCAGAAGACCACCTCGATCCGATCCTGCTCGCCCACCTGGGCGAGCACTCCGCCGATCTCGCACTCCCAGCGTCCGAGCAGGCCGGGGTCGTCGCCGAGGCGGCGGGCCAGCCGGTCGGCGAGTGTGCGGGCGGGCCACTTCCATTCCTCGTCCTGTACGGCCGTCTCCAGCGCCCGGTCGTAATCGGCGGCCGGGAAACAGAAGGTCGTGAGGGCGGCCCCCGGGCGGTGTCCCCGCCAGTCGCTCCACACGACCGTGTCCCCGTCGAGGGCGATCGTCACGTACAACGCCCCGCAGCACCCTTCGGCGCACCACGCCTCGGCCAGCCGCACCTCGCGCGGTTCCGCCGTCGCCCGCAGCGCGGGCAGCAGCCGTTCGGGCACGTCCGGCGCGCCGGAACGGAAACCCTCGGCCACGATCGGCAGCCCGTCGACCAGCAGCCGGGTCTCGGCTCTGCCGCCGCGTGCGGGGTCGGGCACGGCGACGTACACCACCAAACCGGAGGGAACGACAGCGGGCGCCCGGCCTGCCCATTCCGCCCGCCACCGGGTGAGCGGGTCGGCGGAGCGCCGCGCCTCGGCGAGGACCGGGTTCCAGCGCGGGGACTCGATGAGCCGTTCGAGCCGGGCGAGGGTGGCGGCCCGCTCCCCCGGCGGCCACGGGAGGCGGCCCGTGGGGCCGCTGCGCAGGTCGTCGGCCATGGCGAGCGCCGAGGCCAGCAGGTCGAGCACGGGTTCGGCCGTCTCGGCCCGTTCGGCGAACGCCGCGACCGTCCGGCAGGCGTCGGGGAACTCGTGGATGCCCGCGGCGCAGTAGCGGAACTCGATCTGCTCCTGCAACAACCGGCCGAGGCGGACCACGGTGGCGTCGTCGACGCCGTTGAGCAGCTCGGCCGGCGACACACTCCGGCTGCCGGCGGCCGTTCGCAGCAGTGACGCCAGGGTCTCCGGGTCACTCATGCGGCACCCCGCGATCACGGTGCCGTCGAGGCGATGGGAGCGCGGTCACCGCGGAAGGGTGGGCTCGTTTCTGTCCGTCATGTCCGACACCTTGCCATAGTCGGCGGTCGTGCTGCTCGCGGCGGACTGTCGTCTCCGGCGCCGCCGGCCTCCCGAATCGCTCTGCTGAGCCCCACCATCTCTGACGCGCCGGTCGGTCAGCGGGGGGACAGGATCCTGAGCTGGAGCATCGCCGCGAACCGCTGTTCGGGGTCGGTCAGGTCGATCTCGCCCACCTCGGTGACGCGGCGGAGCCGGTAGCGCAGCGTGTTCGGGTGGATGAACAGGGCGGCCGCCGCCTTGCCCACGTCGCCCAGCGCGTCGAGCCAGGCCTCCAGGGTCTCGACCAGGCCGGCGTTGTTGCGTTCGTCGTAGTCCATCAGGCGGGCGATCGCGCCGCCGGGGCGTTCGTCTCTGGCGGCGGCCAGGTCGCGCAGTTCCAGGACCAGGGCGAGGGTCTGGACGTCGTCGAGCTGGGCCACCCGCAGGCCCGTGTGGCCTTCGCGCATCACCCGCAGCACGCGGTCGGCCTGGGCCTTGCCGTGGACGATGCCGCTGATGTCCGACCCCGCGGGGGCGACGGCGACGATGGCGTGCAGGTTGCCGTCGACGCGGTCGACGAAGTCGGCGGCCAGCCGGGCGGCGCGCTGTTCGGGGCTGCCGGTGGTGACGACGACCGGGAGCAGGCCGTAGACGGTGCCGCCGACGGCGGCCACGGCCGAGGCCGGGACGGTCGCCGACAGGTGCACCGACAGGGCGTCGGCCAGGCGTTCGAGGTCGGTGGGGGGATGGCCGGGCCGCAGGCCGGCGCCGACGATGACCAGGCGGCGGGCCGACAGGCCGAGGCGGCCGAGGGCGTCGCGGGCCCCGGCGCCGCCTTCCAGGACGGTGCCGATCAGGTCGGTGCGCAGCCGGCGCTGGACGTCGGCGCCGGCGCGCAGGCGCAGCAGGTGGAGGGCGACCAGCTTGGAGGCGTCGAGCAGGGCCTGGGTGCGTTCGCGGTCGACCTCGCCGTCCATGGCGGCCCAGATGGAGCCGAGGACCTCGTCGCCGGCGCGCACGGCGATGGCGACGCGCTGGACGGTGGTCTCGTCGTAGCCGAGGTCCTGCGGTTTGACGACGACGGGGGCCTGGTAGCGGTAGAGGTCGCGGAAGACGCCGAGTTCGGTCAGCCGGTTGGCGTACCGTTCGGGGACCTGGCGGCCGATGACGGTCTCGACGCGGGAGGGGTCGGCCTCGTCCTGGCGGCCGGAGAAGGCCAGCACGCGGGAGCTGCGGTCTTCGATGGTGATGGGGGCGTCGAGCAGCGCGGCCACGGCGTTGGCGACGGCGAACAGGTCGCCCGACGGCAGGCCGCCGAGGGACTCGTGGCCGGTGACGCCGATGTCGCCCTCGGCGAGCATCGCCCGGATGAGGGCCGTCAGCTGCGCCCAGGTGGCGCCCCGGCGCAGGCCGATCAGGGCGACGCCGCTCTCCTGGACGGCCGCCCGCACCTCCGGGGTGAGCGCGACCGGGGCCCTGACGACCAGGGCGACCGTGTCGTGGCCGCCGAGGGAGCGCAGCAGCGCGGGCAGCGCCCCGGCGGCGGGGTCGACGCCGACGCCCAGCACCAGCGAGCGGGGCGCGAGCACGGGTTCGTCGAGCGGGTCGAAGATGACCAGGGCGCTGATGCCCCCGGGGTGGTCGACGTCGCCCGCGACGAGTTCCAGGAGGGTGGAGCCCAGGTCGTCGAGGACCCGGCCGAGGCTCGCACGCGGTCGCTGACTCACGCCCGGAGTATAGGCGCGCACCTCAGAACGGGATCCACTCCACCGACGTCGTCACCCGCTCCAGCAGCTCGGGGATCGGGGTCACGCCCAGGCCGGGGCCGGTGGGCACCGCGACGTGGCCGTCGGCCAGCACGATCGGCTCGGTGATGTCGGTCCGGTAGAAGCGGCCGGAGGCCGACACGTCGCCGGGCAGGGTGAAGCCGGGCAGCGCGGCCAGGGCGATGTTGGCGGCCCGGCCGAGGCCGGTCTCGACCATGCCGCCGCACCAGACCGCGACGCCGTGCGCGGCGGCCAGGTCGTGGATCTTCCGGGCCTCCAGGTAGCCGCCGACGCGGCCGGGCTTGATGTTGATGATCTGGCAGGCCCCGAGCGTGATCGCGGCGGCGGCGGTCTGCGCCGACACGACCGACTCGTCGAGGCAGATCGGGGTGGCCAGCTGCCGGGCCAGGGCGGCGTGGCCGAGCACGTCCTCCTCCTCCAGCGGCTGTTCGATCAGCAGCAGGTCGAAGGCGTCGAGTCTCGCCAGGTGGCGGGCGTCGCGGAGGGTGTAGGCGGTGTTGGCGTCCACCTGCAGGAGCACGTCGCCGCCGAAGCGGTCGCGGACGGCGGCGACCGGTTCCACGTCCCAGCCGGGTTCGATCTTCAGCTTGATGCGGGCGTAGCCCTCGTCCAGGTAGCCCTCGACGGCCGCCAGCAGCGCCGGGATCGAGTCGTGGATGCCGACCGAGACGCCGCTGGGCACCCGGTCGGCGACGGCGCCGAGTTCACGGCCGAAGGAGCGGCCGAGGGCGCGCAGTTCGGCGTCCAGGATCGCCATTTCCACGGCCGCCTTGGCCATGCGGTGTCCCTTGTACGCGTGCAGCGCCCCCGCGACCCCGGCCGCGCCCGACCGGCCGACCGCGGCGGCCCCCTCCGGCGAGGCGAGTTTCGGCAGCAGGAAGCGGCGCAGCACGTCCTGCTGGGAGTCGACGTACTCGGGCGAGTAGAGCGGGTCGGTCAGCGCGACGCACTCGCCCCAGCCCTCGGCCTCGTCGGTCACCGCCTTCACCAGCAGGACGTCGCGGTCGGTCTGGGTGCCGAACGAGGTGCGGAAGGGCGCCACGAGCGGCATCGAGACGCGGCGCAGTTCGATTCCGCGCAGCTTCATGGGGTCTCCAGGTCGACGAGGTAGCCGAGGTCGCGGTCGAAGTCGACGACGCGGCCTCCGGAGGTCATCAGCGGCGCCAGTTCGTCGCGGAGCCGCCGCCGCCACGCTACGGCGGCGGCCGGGTCGTCGGCGCGCAGCGCCTCGATGTCGTCGGGGACGGCGACGCGTCGCCCGGCCGGACCGGCGGCCGGGCGGTCGAAGGGCGCGCCGGAGCAGGCGGCGGCGACCCTCGGCGAGAGCAGGTCCCAGCGCATCAGCAGGCGGTCGGTGTCGTCGGCGCCGTTGATGGCGTCGTGCATCGCGCCGTAGAAGTTCGGCAGGTACTCCACCGGCAGCGCCCCCAGCTTGACGATGTTGAAGTAGGCGTTGCGGCTGACGAGCGGGTCGAAGGTCCACTCGATCGTCGGGATGCCGCGGGCCAGCGCCCAGGCCCGCTGGTGGAGTTTGAGCGCGGCGCCGACGCCGCGGCCGGCCAGCCCCGGCACGACCCCGGCGACGTGGCTGTGCAGGGTGCGGGCCGCCGGTTCCTCGTGGAAGCCGAGGCAGACGCCGACGAGGCGGTCGCCGTCGTAGGCGCCGGCGGCGTAGTTGCCGGCCCGGGTCAGCGCGCGGAGGAACTCCACGGTGATCAGCGGGCGGCCCCAGATCTCCGCGAGCAGGTCGATCATGGCGTGGGCGCCGGGCAGGTCGTGGAGTTCCCGGATCTCCACGCCGGCCTTGCGGGCCCGGTCGCCGGCGTCCCGGGCCGCGTCGAGGTGGTCGTCGTGGTGTTGGGAGAGCACGGTCAGCCGAGCTTCTTCGGGGTCGCGCGGGCGCCGTAGTGGACGTACTCCTCGCCGGTCGGCAGGGAGTAGAACGTCACCGGGATCCACGTCTCCATGCCTTCGGGGCGGACCGCGTACACGCCGGGCTCGACCGGGGTCATCTCGTAGGTCTGCACGGGGTCGTCCTCCAGCCCGGCCAGCGGGCCGGTGAGGATGGTGCGCAGGGTCGGCTTGCCGTCGTCGTCGAAGACCTCCATGCGGACCGACTCGCGCTCGTACACGCCGGCGTGGGCGGTCAGGTCGGTGGCCACCGGTTCGGCCGGGGGCTCGAACGGCTCGGGCAGGTGGACGCCGGTCAGCTCGGCGAAGATCTCGTCGTAGAGGTCGGCGTACAGGTCGTGGGTGTTGCCGCCGTTGGTGAGCAGCGCGACGGCGACCCCGGCCTCGGGCAGCACGCGCAGGAACGCGGCCTGGCCGATGGTGTTGCCGTCGTGGCCGTAGGCGCGGTGGCCGCGCCAGTCGCAGCGGAACCAGCCCAGCCCCCAGGAGTCGCCGAGCAGCCGCTTCTCGGGGCAGTCGGTCTGGTAGGCCGACATGGCCGCCGCGCTCTCCTCCGACAACACCCGGGCGCCGTCGGCGGCGAGCCCGCCGCGCAGGTGCATGCGGGCGAAGGCGAGCACGTCGGCGACGGGGGCGGTGATGAGCCCGGCCGGGCCGACCGCGCGCGGCAGCCCCCACACGGGCGCGACCACGGGTTCCTCCCCGCCCTTGACGTGGCCCATGGCGTGGCCGAAGACCATCGCCTCCTCGGGCAGGGTCGTGGTGCGGGTCAGGCCGAGCGGCGTGAACAGCTTCTCCCTGATCGCCTGGTCCCACGTCTGGCCGGTGGCGACCTCGATGATCCGGCCGAGCACCGAGTAGCCCGCGTTGCAGTACGACCAGGTCGCGCCGATCGGGTGGTTCTGCGCCGAGTCGGCCAGCAGGGCGACGTACTTCTCCAGGGCGTCGTCGCCGCGGCCGGTGTCGGTGAACAGGTCGCCGTCGATGCCGCTGGTGTGGGTGAGCAGGTGCCAGACGGTGACGGCGGCGGTGGTCCCGGGGTCGCGCAGCCGGAACTCGGGCAGCACCTCGGCGACCGGGGTCTGGAGGGTGAAGCGGCCCTCGTCGATCAGCTGCATGACGACGGTGGCCGTCCACACCTTGGAGATCGAGCCGATCTGCCAGACCGAGTCGGGGGCGGCGGGCTGGCCGGTCCCGGCGTGCAGCACGCCGGTGGCCAGGGTCAGCAGGTCGTCGTCGCGCAGGATGCCCAGTTGGGCGCCGGGCACACCGTGCTTGGCGGCCAGTTCGTCGAGGCGGTGCTGCCAGTGGGCCTGGTTCACGTGTGCTCCTTCAGAGGGTGGGCGGAGGCCAGCAGGTGGCGGGTGTAGTCGTGGCGGGGGTCGCCGAGCACCCGGGCGGCGGGGCCGTGTTCGACGATCCGCCCGGCGTGCAGCACCGCGAGGTGGTCGGCGACGTAGCGGACGACGGCCAGGTCGTGGGAGATGAACAACATCGACAGGCCCAGCTCGCGGCGCATGTCGCGGATGAGGTTGAGCACCGCGCCCTGCACCGACACGTCGAGCGCGGAGGTGATCTCGTCGGCGAGGATGACCTGCGGCCGGGCGGCGAGCGCGCGGGCCAGCGCGACCCGCTGCCGCTGCCCGCCCGACAGCTGTCCGGGCAGGTCGCCGGCTCGGCCGGGGTCGAGGTGGACGAGGGCCAGGAGCCGGGCGATCTCCTGCTGCCGTTCCCTGCGGGCGGGGCGGCCGGGCAGCGCCTCGGCGATGCTCTCCCCCACGGTCATGCGCGGGTCGAGGGAGGAGTACGGGTCCTGGAAGACCATCTGGACCGGCCGGCGGCCCCGGGTGGGCACCGGCCGGCCGTCGAGCAGGATCGCGCCGGAGGTGACGGGGGCCAGGCCGACGGCGGCGCGGGCGAGGGTCGACTTGCCGCAGCCCGACTCGCCGACCAGGCCGACCGTCTCGCCTTCGGGGACCTCCAGGCTGACCTCGTGCAGCACGGTGTGCGTGCCGTACCGTACCGACACCTCGTGGAAGGTGAGCGTGCTCACTGGGCCTCCCCGGCCTTATGGCAGGCCACGCCGTCGAGCAGCGGCGGCGGAACCGCGCGGCAGTGGTCGTCGGCCAGCGGGCAGCGGGGCGCGAACGCGCATCCGGCCGGCGCCTCGACGGGGTCGACAGGCAGCCCGGGGATGACGGCGAGCGGCCGGTCGAGGTCGGTCTCCATGTCCGGCACGGCGGCCACCAGCGCCCGCGTGTACGGATGGCGCGCCAGCGCCCGCAGGTCCTTGGCGGGCAGCTCCTCGACGACACGACCGGCGTACATGACCAGGACGCGGTCGCACACGTCGGTGACGACCGACACGTCGTGGCTGATCAGCAGCAGCGCCGCGCCGGTGTCGCGGCGCACGTCGGCGAGCAGGTCGAGCACCTGCCGCTGCACGGTGACGTCGAGGGCGGTGGTGGGCTCGTCGGCGACGATGAGCCGGGGCTCGCCCATGAGGCCCATGCCGATCATGGCCCGCTGGCGCATGCCGCCGGAGAACTCGAACGGGTACTGCCGGGCCCGCCGCGCGGGGTCGCCGATCCGCACCGCGCGCAGCCGGTCGACCGCCCGCGCGAACGCGGCCCTGCGGCCCATGCCCTGGTGGAAGCGGCTCACCTCGGCGAGTTGCGGGCCGACGCGGTGGGCCGGGTTGAACGACGTCATCGGGTCCTGGAACACCACCGCCAGCGCGGTGCCCAGCCGCCGGCTCGCGCCGGGGGCCAGCAGGTCCTCCCCGGCGACGGCCAGGTGGCCGGCCTCCACGCGGACCGGCGGCTCCAGCAGCCCGGCGACCGCCAGCGCCGTCACGGACTTGCCCGACCCCGACTCGCCGACGACCCCGACGGCCTCGCCGTCGCCGACGGTGAGGCTGACCCCGCGCACGGCGTGGATCGGCCCGTTCGGGCCGGGGATGGTCACCCGCAGGTCGTCGGCCGACAACACGGTGGTCGCGGCCGGGGTGGTGGCGGGCGACGGCGGCCCGGCCGGGGGCAGGACGTGGGTGCGGCGCGGCCCGGCCGCGAACGCCTCGCCGGTGAGGTTGAAGGCCAGCCCGGCCAGCACGACGGCGATGCCGGGGCCGAGCGCGGCCAGCGGGTGGACGTAGATGCCGTTGAGGCCGTCCTGCATGAGCTTGCCCCAGTCGTAGTCCGGCGCCTGCACCCCCAGCCCGAGGAACGACAGGCCCGCGAAGGTGAGCAGGGCCGCGCCGGCCGTCATCGTCGCGTACACGATGACCGGCTCGGCGATGTTGGGCAGCACGTGCCGCCAGAGCATGCGCACCCGGCCGACCCCGGCGATGCGGGCCGCCGCGACGTAGTCGCGTTCGGAGACCCCGGCGATGAGGGTGTGGCAGAGCCGGGCGAAGGCGGGCGCGCCGGCCAGCCCGACCGCGAGCGCGGCCCCGCGCGCGCCGACGCCGAAGACGACGGCGAAGAACAGCACCAGCAGCAGCCCGGGGAAGGCGACCAGGACGTTGACGGCGGCGGTGATCAGGCGGCCGAGCCGCCGCCCGAGGAGCATCGGCGCGGCCCCGAGGAGGAAGCCCAGCACCATGCCGATCGCGGTCGCCGCCAGCGCCAGCAGGATCGAGAGCCGGGCGGCCACCAGCACCCGGGCGAACAGGTCGCGGCCGAGGTTGTCGGTGCCGATCCAGTGCTCGGCCGACGGCCCGGCCAGCAGGTCGGCGGTGTCGACGGCGGCGGCCCGATCCCCCCAGAGCACCGGCCCGAAGGCGGCGGCGAACAGCACCAGGGCCAGCAGCGCGACCCCGACCAGGCCGACGGGCCTGCGCAGCGCCCTCATCAGGCCTCCCCGATCGCCGAGCGGGGGTCGAGCAGCGCGAGCGCCACGTCGACGAGCGTGTTGATCAGCAGCACCCCGACGCCGTACACCAGCACGGTGCCCTGGACCAGCGGATAGTCCTTGGCGACGATCGAGGAGACGATCGAGGAGCCGAGCCCCGGCCAGGCGAACACGTTCTCCACCAGCACCGTGCCGGCCACCAGCGAGCTGAGCGCCAGCCCGCCGATCGTCAACGTCGCGGTCACCGCGTTCGGCAGCGCGTGCACGACGTGCACCCGCACCGGGGTGAGCCGTTTGGCCCGCGCCGTGCGCACGTAGTCGGCCTCCATCACCGCGAGCATCTCCACCCGGACGATGCGCGACAACACCGCCGCCGGGCCGACCGCCAGGGCCAGCACCGGCAGCACGTAGGAGTCGGGCCCGGCGCGCCCGGCGACCGGGAACACGTGCGTCTGCACCGCCAGCAGGTAGACCAGCCCGACGCCGAGCAGGAAGTCGGGGATCGCGCTGACCACGACGTTCGTGCCGGTGAAGGCCAGTTCGGCGCGCCGTCCCCGGCCCCGGCGGGTGAGCACCGCCATCACCACGCCGACGGGCACCGCGACCGCCACCGCCAGCAGGAACGCCAGCAGGGCGAGCTCGGCGGTGGCGGGCAGCTGCTGGGCGATCACCTCGCCGACGGGGAGCCGGCTGGCGATCGACACCCCCAGGTCGCCCTGGAGCAGGTGGCCGAGGAAGGTCGCGTACTGCTGCCACAGCGGGTCGAGCAGGCCGAGCTCCTCCTTGTGGGCGAGCACCAGGTCGGCGGGGGCGGTCGGGCCGAGCGCTGCGCGCACGGGGTCGCCGGGCACCAGGTGGATCATCAGGAACGAGGCGGTCACCAGCACCCACAACGACGCGAGCAGCCGCGCCGCGCGCCGGAGCGCGAAGCGCGGCCACCTGCCGACCTTGACGCCGGACGTCGGGGTCTTCATGGTCAGCCGAGCATCCGGATGCTGGTCGGGACGATGCTGCCCACGACGGACAACTCCGCGCCCTTGACGAAGGTGGGGACCACGTTGTTGGCGAAGGGCACCACGTCGGCGGCCTTGTAGAGGGCCTGCTCGGCGGCGAACCAGTCGGCGCACCCCTCGGCGCCGGTGGCGGCCATGGCCCGCTTGGCGGCGGCGAGGTAGTCGGGGTTGTCGATGGCGGCGAAGTTGGTGCCCTTGGGCGCGGCCGGGCCGGACACGAACGGCATCACCTGGTCGGGGGTGCTGACGTTGAGCGGCACCCAGGCGACCTCCCAGCCGCCGGTCCCGAAGATCGCGCCGGACAGCTGGGTCTGGTTCTGCTGGACGGCCTTGGCGTCGACGCCGACCGCCTTCCACGCCGCGACGGCCAGTTCGGCCGCGGCGCTGCCCGCGCTGCCCAGGGCGCCGTCGTACAGCAGGGAGACCGTGAGGCGGTCGCCGCCCTTGGCCCGCACGCCGTCGGCGCCCTTCACCCATCCGGCCGCGTCGAGTCCGGCGCCCGCGGCGGCGGCGTCGAAGGAGGGCAGGTTGCCCGCCACGGCGTCGCCCGCGCAGCCGCTCGGCGCCAGCACGGCCAGCTGGGTGGCGGCGGCGCCCTTGCCGGAGGTGATGGCGGTCTGGAGCTGGTTGAGGTCGAGCGCCCGGGTCAGCGCCAGCCGCACCGCCGGGTCGGCGGTGGGGTGGCCGTCGGCCTGGTTGTACCACTGCTCGCCGACGAGCGCCTGCGTGTCGACCGACTTCAGGCCCGCGCCGCTCAGGCGGGCGGCGTCGGCGCCGGTGATCTGGACGGCGTTGGCGGCCCCCGACAGCAGCTGGTTGGCGGCGGTGGTCTCGTTGGCGACGATCTTGACGACGACCGTGGCCGGCAGGCCCGGCTCGGCGGTGGTCGCGCCGCCGGGGCCCCAGGTGTAGCCCTGGCGCAGCTGGTAGGTGTAGTGGTCGGAGGGCACCGCCTCGACGAGCGTGTAGGGCCCGGTGCCGTTGGTGCCGGCCTTGAGGCTCGCGCGGTTCTTCATCCCGGCGTCGCACACCATCGGCAGGTTGGAGAACTGGTTCAGCGCGAACGGCGCGGGCGCGGGCAGCTTGACCGTCACCTTGGCGCCTTCCGCCGAAGCGGTGGCCCCGGCCGGGATGAACACGCCCAGGAACGGGCTCTTGTTCTCCGGGTCGGTCACGTAGGCGATGTTGTCGACCACGGTCTGGGCGGTGAACGGCGCGCCGTCGGCGCAGGTGACGCCGCTCTTGACGGTGAAGGTGAGGGTGGCGCCCTCGGCCGTCCACGCCTCGGCCAGCTGCGGCTGGATCGAGCCGTCGGCCGCGACGGCGACCAGGTTGTCGTAGGCGTACTGCGTCAGGGCGAACAGCCCGCTCGTCGCCGCGCCCTGCGGGTCGAGGGCGCCGGGGTCGGCGGCGATGTTCAGGGTGAACGTCTTGCCGGTCGCGTAGGCGGACCCGGTCGTCCCGGCGGCCTGGCCGGGTGATTCGGCTGCTTCGCCGCCGCAGGCGGCCAGGCCGACCGAACCCGTCAGGGCGAGTGCCGCCAGTGCCCTCATGCGCGTCATGGCGTTCCTTTTCTCGAGACCACGCGGCCGTAGTGGATGTGCTTCGCGAGCCCCGATTCGTCGCGTCCGACGAAGGCGAAGACGGGATGGACGCCGTGGATCGCCTCCAGCGCGATCAGCGAGTCGCCCTCCAGGTGCACCAGCCGGGTCCGCAGGGGCTTCTCCCCGATCTCGGCGATGACGTCCTTGGGGACCCGCTCCAGCCAGATGGCGCCGTCGGCATCCTGGCTGACGGTGATGTCGTAGATCGTGTCGGCGTAGCGGCCCAGGTAGGGCGTCGGGTCGATCGGCTCGGGCGCGGCGGGCGGCGTCGGGCGGGGCGGCAGCGCGACGCCGGCCAGCTCGCCCAGCAGATGCCCGACGACGTCGGCGTAGGCGCCCAGGACGTCGCCGCCGTTGGTCAGCAGCGCGACGGCGACGCCGCGGTCGGGCACGAGCCGCAGGAAGGCGGCCTGGCCGATGGTCCCGCCGTCGTGGCCGACGACGGCCCGCCCGTCGTGCTCCTCCAGTTCCCAGCCGAGCCCCCACGCGGCGGCCATGCCGCTGAGGCGGGGCAGCCGCACCTGGGGCCGCCACATGGCCGCCACCGTTCCCGGCTTGAGCAGGCCCGCGCCGCCCTCCAGGTGCGCGGCGGCGAAGCCGGCCAGGTCGCGGGCGGTCATCGCGAGCATCGACCCGGCGGGCGCGTTCGAACGGGCCAGCGCCCACGTCGGCGCCGGCACCGGGCCGCCGCCCTCGCCGGGCAGGTGCCCGACGGCGGCCCGGTGCAGGATCGCCTCGTACGGGCTCGGCGAGACGTGGGTGAGCCCGAGGGGCGCGGCGAGCCGGCCGACCAGCACCCGGTCGAACGGCTCGCCGCGCATGACCTCGACCAGACGGCCGAGGACGACGAACCCGGTGTTGTTGTACGAGAACACCTCACCGGGCGGGAACAACTGCGGGATGTCCCGGATCGAGGCGACGTAGCGCTCCACGGCGTCGTCGCCCCGGCCGGTGTCGGTGAAGACGTCGCCCTCGAACCCGGCGACGTGGCAGAGCAGCTGGCGGGTGGTGATCGACGGGTCGCCCGCCGCCAGCTCCGGCAGGTAGACCCGCACCGGGACGTCGAGGTCGACCAGGCCGTCGTCGACGAGCTGCAGCACCAGCGCGCTCGTCCACAACTTGGTGATCGACCCGATCTGGAAGACCGAGTCGGGGGTGGCCGCGACGCCGGTGGCGGTGCTGAGCACCCCGGCGGCGGCCGTCACCACCCGGCCTCCGGCCAGCACGGCGACCGAGGCGCCCGGCACGCCGCGGGCGGCCAGGATCGGGGCGAGGTGCTCGTCGAGCCAGCGTTCCGGCGTCGTCATGTGCCGAGGCTAGATCGCGCGGCGGCCGTCGTACTCAGCCGATCGCACAACCCGAACCGGCGGCCCTTGTCCGATCAGACAAGAACCTCAGGTCCAGACCTGGGCGGCCACCCGCCGGAAGTTGCCGCCCAGGATGCCGCGCACCGTCTCCTCCGGGTAGCCGCGCCCGATCAGTTCCCGTTCGACGAGCAGCGTCGTCTCCGGCTCGACGAACCGGATCGTGCCCCACCGGGTGTACTCCTCGGGGAACAGCTCGGGGTTGGCCGCCAGGTCCTCCATGATGGTGTCGGCGTCGAAGGAGTAGTCGCTGCCGATGCCGACGTGCTCGGGCCCCACCAGCTCGACGGCGTAGTCGATGTGCGCGACGAACGCCTCCAAAGTGGCGGTGTTGGGGCCCAGGAAGATGCCCACGCCGGGGATGCCGATGACGCCGCCGGTCGCGGCGCACTCGCGGGCCTGCTCGTCGGTGATGTTGCGGGCGTGGTCCCACACCCCGCGCATGGCCGAATGGGAGTAGATCATCGGCCGCTCGGAGACCTCCGACAGGTCCAGCCCGGTACGGGTGCCGCAGTGCGACCCGTCGACCAGCATGCCGACCTCGTTCATCCGCCGCACCAGGTCGCGCCCGTAGGCGGTCAGCCCGGAGTCGACGGCGTCGAGGCAGCCGCCCCCGGCGGCGTTGCCGTTGTTGTAGCTCGGCAGCAGCGACTTGACGCCCAGCCGGTAGAACGTCTCCACCATGTCCAGGTCGCCGGCCAGCGGCGCGGAGTCCTCCAGGTCGAAGGCCACCACGATCCGGTCGCCCGGCACCGCCGCGTCGATCTCCGCGACGGTCGTGGCCAGCTCCAGGTCGGGGTGGGCCTCGACCGCCCGGGTGAAGTGCCCGATGTAGGCGAGCGCGTCCTCCCGGGAGTGCGGGGCGTAGCCGACGTTGACCGACACGTAGGCCCCGCCGGGGCGGCGGTAGCGCAGCAGGTCGCCGACGTCGGCGTCGAGGCTGAGCGGCAGGCAGGTGTGCTGTTCCCAGAAGGCGCGGGCTGAAGTCATGCGCCCCATCCTGCTACCCGCGCTCCCTGGTCAGCGCACCGACGCTGAGCAGGAACGCCCCGCCGTCCGGGCCGGTGCCCGCCTGGACCGACGCCTGCCGGCGGCCGTCGCTCGCGACCGTCCAGAACGACAACGTGGTGCCGCCGCAGGTCTGCACGGCCGGGTCGAGCTTGGCGGTGTTGCCGCGCGCGGTCAGCCGCCAGGCGCAGCCGTCGGCCGTGCGGGCGGTCAGCACGCCCCGGCGGCCGGTGAACGTGACGGTCCCCTGCCGGGGCGTCTGGGTGACCCGGTCGGCGTAGCGGGTGGTGACGATGTTCACCCGGGCCGCCGGGTCGGCCGGGTCGTAGCGCCAGGAGCCCGCGAAGCGCGCCCCCGTCCCGCCGGTCGCGCGGGTGCGGCGGCCGTCGCCGAGGCGGAAGGCGTAGTCGCCGTTCGGCTGGTGGCTGACGGCCTCGATGCTCTCGCGCTGGTGGCGGCCGGCCACGGTCACCGACCATCTCGTGATCGTGTACGCCGACCCGATGACCCGGTTGAAGCAGTTCTGCGTCGGCGGGTCGAGCTCCAGCGAGGCGGGCCGGACGGCGAACGTCCACGTGCAGCCCTGGTCGGTGCGGCCGGTGACGCCGTCGGCGGTGCTGGTGAAGACGATGTCGCCGATCTGCGGGACGTGGATCGGCGGGGTGGCCCTGATGACGGCGACGTTGCGCAGGGTGGCGCGGTCGGGCTGGTCGTAGTTCCAGGCGCCGAGGTAGTCGTGCGGGCGGGGAGCGGGGGTCTGCGCGGGCGTGCCGAGCGCGAGGACCGAGGACAGGGCGAGCGCCAGCGGCGTCGTTGCGGAGATCATGGCCCGAAATCTAGGGACCGGCCCCTCCCCCGTTCATCGGCGTGGCGGGGTGTCCCCGGCTACGCCCCGCGCCGTAGGTCAGCCCGTCAGCACGCGGATCGGCGAGCCCGCCTTCCAGGCGGCGATGTCCTCGACGACCTGCGTGTACATCGACCGGTAGCCGGCCTCGGTGACGTACCCCAGGTGCGGCAGCAGCACCGTGCGGGGCGCGTCGCGCAGGGGGTCGCCGGGCGGGAGGGGTTCGGTGTCGTAGACGTCCAGGCCGGCTCCGGCGAGCGTGCCGGCGGTGAGCGCGGCGGCCAGCGCGGCCTGGTCGACGATCGGGCCGCGGGAGGTGTTGACCAGGATCGCGGTCGGTTTCATGGCGGCCAGCTCGGCCGCGCCGACCAGGCCGGTGGTGCGGTCGCTCAGTTTGAGGTGGACGGTCAGCACGTCGCTGCGCGCGAACAGCTCGTCTTTGGGCACCCACGTCGCGCCCGCCTCGGCGGCCCGCTCAGGGGTGAGGTTCTCGCTCCAGGCGATGACCCGCATGTCGAACGCCTGCCCGATGCGCGCCACCTGGCCGCCCAGGCGGCCCAGCCCGAGCACGCCCAGGGTGGTGCGGGCCAGGTCGGTTCCCACGGTGGTCTGCCAGCGGCCCTCGCGCAGCGCCCGGTCCTCGGTGACGACGTGGCGGCGGCAGGCCAGGATCAGCGCCCAGGTCAGCTCGGCCGTGTTGGAGCTCGTGGCCGACCCGGTCGCGGCCGTGCCGGTGACGGTCACGCCGTGGGCGGCGGCGGCCGCCAGGTCGATCGACGCGTTGGCCATGCCGGTGGTCACCAGCAGCCGCAGGCCGGGCAGCCGCGCGAAGGTCTCGGCGCGGAAGGGGGTGCGCTCGCGCATGGCGACCACGACCCGCGCGTCCGCCAGCGCCGCCGCCAGGTCGTCGAGATCGGCCAGGTGCTCGTGCAGGACGACGATCTCGTCGCCGGTCAGGGTGTCGAAGGGGCCCAGTTCGCGGGCCACCCGCTGATAGTCGTCCAAAATGACGATCTTCATGTGGTCACTGTACGCGCGGCGCACTCGATCATGGACGCGGGCCGTCCCACGATGATCACGCAATGTCACTCAACGGAAGGACACCCGTGAAGAGGATCCTCCTCACCTCCGCGATCGCCGCCGTCATCGCCGGCACCGCCGGCATGGCCCACGCCTCGGTGTACGTCGCCTACGAGGGCCCCGGCTTCTCGGGCCGCAGCGTCGCCCTGAGCGCGTGCGGCATCAACAACATCCCGTTCGGGGGCTCCTACAAGTGGTACGGCACCGGCCAGAGCGGCCGGATGTACAACCAGCCCAACGCCCAGGGCGTGGCCCACTTCACGCTCGACAGCAACCGTAACGCCGAGCAGATCACGCCGGTCGGCTGGAAGAGCGTCTTCATCGTCTGCTGACGTGACGCCGCCCGCCGGGCCGCCTTCAGGGGCGGCCCGGCGGGGCCGGGCCCCCGGGCGCGACCAGGCCGGTCTCGTAGGCGACCACCACCGCCTGGACGCGGTCACGCAGGCCCAGTTTCGACAGGATCCGCGCGACGTGCGTCTTCACCGTCGCCACGCTCAGGCTCAGCCGCGCGGCCAGTTCGGCGTTGCTCAAGCCCGTGGCCAGCAGCCGCAGCACGTCCAGCTCCCGGGACGTCAGCTCCCCCAGGTCGCGATGGAGCGCCGGCCGCGCCGGGTCACGGCGGGCGAACCGCTCCACCAGCCGGCGGGTGATCGTCGGCGCGAGCAGCGCGTCGCCCGACCGCACCAGGCGCACGGCCGCCACCAGGTGCTCGGGGGTGACGTCCTTGAGCAGGAAGCCGCTGGCCCCGGCCGCGAGGGCGGCGTACACGTAGTGGTCGAGGTCGTAGGTCGTCAGGATCAGCACCCGGGTGTCCCCGCCGGCCGCCGTGATCCGCCGGGTGGCCTCCAGACCGTCGGTCCGCGGCATGCGGACGTCCATGAGCACCACGTCGGGCCGGGTGCGGCGGACGGCGGCCACGGCCTCGTCGCCGTCGGCGGCCTCGGCGGCGACCTCGATGCCGTCGGCGGCCAGGATCATCCGGAAACCGGTGCGGACCAGCGCCTGGTCGTCGGCGATGACGGCGCGCAGCGGCCCGGTCACGGCGTGCCCCACGGGACCCGGGCGGCGAGGCGGAACCCGCCGTCTACCGTGCGCCCGGCCTCCAGGGTGCCGCCGTAGACGGCCAGCCGCTCGCGCAACCCCATCAGGCCCCGGCCGCCGGGCGCCCTCGGCCCGCCGCCGCGGGTCCCGCCGGTGTCGGTCACCTCGATCTCCAGCCATTCGGCGTCGCCGCCGATCCGGACGGACGCCGCCGCGCCCGGCGCGTGCTTGAGCGTGTTGGTGAGGGCCTCCTGCACGACGCGGTAGGCGGCCAGGTCGACGCCCGGCGGCAGCGGGCCGGGCGGCGCGACCTCGGTGCGGACCGGCACCCCGGCGGCGCGGACCCCGTCGACCAGGGCGTCGAGCCGGTCGAGGCCGGGCTGGGGTTCGAGCCCGTCGGCGGGCCCGTCGAGGCGGTCGCCGCCGGGCCCGGCGAGCAGGCCCATGACGTGGCGGAGTTCGGCCATGGCGGCCCGGCCGCCCGACTCGATCGCCAGCAGCGCCTCCTTCGACAGTTCCGGCTCCACGTCGACGACCTTGCGGGCCGCCCCGGCCTGGATCACCATCACGCTGACGTTGTGGGTCACCACGTCGTGGAGCTCGGCGGCGATCCGCGAGCGCTCCTCGGCGACGGCCCGGCGGGTGGCCTCCTCCTGGGCCCGCCGCAGTTCGGCCAGCCGGCCGACGAAGCTCGCGGCGACGCCGACGCCCAGCAGCACCACGAACGGCCCCATCCAGCTCGGCGCGGGCGCGACGTCCCGGAACGCGACCCCCGCCAGCACCGCCGCGAGCACGAGGCCGCCCATCGCCAGCACCCGGTTGCGGCCGTGCACGACGGCCCCGTAGGTGGCGACGGCGCAGGTCAGCACCGTGATCCAGGTCGCGGCCGCCTGGGTGGCCAGCGCCGCGGCCAGCACCACCCAGCAGGTCGCGAGCGGAAACCGCCGCCGCACCGCCAGCGGCAGCGCCGTCAGCGCCACCAGCACCAGCGGCGGCGGGGAGCCGGGCGCGGGCCCGCTCCCGTCGGGGACCTCCGGGAGCACGGGAAGCGGCGGCGGCAGGGGATCGGATTCCGGCCGGAGCGACAGGTACTCGGCGGAACCGGTCAGGTCCTTCGCCACGGCCAGCACGACGAACGTCAGGACGAGCGCGACCACGACGTCGGCGGCCACCGCCCAGCGGGACGGCCGCGCCCGCTCGCGGCCGGAGTCGAGCAGGAGCCGCCACCAGGGCGGTCGTTCACCGGTTTCCACCGGGACATCATCACGCGGACCCGGCGCTCCCGCATCGGCCGTAGTGAGGGCGCCGCCCGGCCGCCGGGAGTACATCGCGAGGATGACCCCGCCGCCCCTCGCTCCCGGGAGTGACCCGATCTCGGTGGCGCGGCCGACGCGGGCCCGAGGGGGCGCTGCCTAGGTTCGGTGCCCTGCCCCATCGGACCACCGGTTCAGGAGGAGATGGCGATGACCGCCGTCCTGGAAGCCCACGTGCTCGGTCGTAGATACGGCACTCGCTGGGCGTTGCGCGAGTGCACCGTCGTCGTCCCGGCCGGCCGCGTCGTCGGCCTGGTCGGACCCAACGGCGCCGGCAAGACCACCCTGCTGAAGCTGGCCGCCGGCCAGCTCGCGCCGACCACCGGCGACCTCGCCGTCCTCGGCGAGCGGCCCGGCGCCACCCCCGCGCACCTGGCCCGGGTCGGGTTCGTCGCCCAGGACACCCCCGTGTACGCGGCCCTGACGGTCGCCGACCACCTGCGGCTGGGCGCCCGCCTCAACCCGCGCTGGGACGCCCCGCTCGCCCGCGAACGCGCCGCGCGGCTCGGCCTGCCGCCCGCCCGGCGGGCCGGACGGTTGTCCGGCGGCCAGCGCGCCCAGCTGGCCCTCACCCTGGGCCTGGCCAAGCGGCCCGAACTGCTGATCCTGGACGAGCCGGTCGCCGCGCTCGACCCGCTGGCCCGCCGCGAGTTCCTCGAAGGGCTCGGCGAGGCCGCCGCCGCGCACGGGCTGAGCGTGCTGCTCTCCTCCCACCTGGTCTCCGACCTGGAACGCGTCTGCGACCACGTGATCGTGCTCGCCGGCTCCCGCGTCCGGCTGGCCGGTGACGTGGACCGGCTGCGGGCCTCCGGGCGCGGCCTGGAGGACGTCGTCCTGGCCGCCATGGACGCGGGGGCCGGACGATGATCTGGCTGACCTGGCGGCAGTTCCGCGGCTCGGCCGCCCTGACGGCCGCCGTGCTCGTCGCCTTCGTCGTCGCGCTGGGCGCGACCGGCCCGGGCCTGGCCGCCGAGTACACCGCCGGGATCGCCGCCTGCGTCCCGGACGAGACCTGCCTGGACTTCTTCGACCGGTTCTTCGGCGCGTACGACCTGCTGTTCCTGGCCCTCACCCTCGTCGTGCTGCTCCTGCCGGCGCTGATCGGGCTGTTCTGGGGCGCGCCGCTGGTCGCCCGGGAGCTGGAGGCGGGCACGCATCTGCTGGTGTGGAGCCAGAGCGTCACCCGCCGCCGCTGGCTGGCGGTCAAGCTCGCCGTCGTCGGCCTGGCGGCCGTGGCCGTCGCCGGGGGGTGCGGGCTGGCGGTGACGTGGTGGTCGGGCCCGCTCGACCGGTCGGCCGTGCCCGAGATGGCGCAGATGGCCCCCGTGGTGTTCGGCGCGCGCGGCATCGCGCCGATGGGGTACGCGGCGTTCGCGTTCGTCCTCGGCGTGACCGTGGGCCTGCTGGTCCGCCGCACGCTGCCCGCGATGGCGCTCACCCTGGTGATCTTCGCGGCCGTCCAGGTCGCCGTGCCGCTGCTGGTCCGGCCCCACCTGATGCCGCCCGTCACCGGGACCTTCGAGCTCGGCCGGGAGAACGTCGACGGGATCGGCGCGGAGCGCGGCGGCTCGCTCCACGTCTTCCTGCGCACCTCTGCCGTCCCCGGCCATCCGGGCGCGTGGGTCCTGTCGAGCGAACTGACCGGCCCGGGACGGGCGAGCGCCGAGGGGCTCTCCGGCCCGTCGAGCACGGTCACCCGGTCGATCCCGGTCTCCACCACGTCGGGGCCGTGCGGGCCCGAAGGAGCGGCGGCGCCACCGGGGACGAGCCCGTGCCTGGACGAGGTCAACCGGCTCGGCTACCGCCAGCAGGCCGCCTACCAGCCCCTCGACCGTTTCTGGCCGGTCCAGTGGATCGAGACCGGGATCTACGCGCTGCTCGCCCTCGGCCTGGCGGGCTGCTGCCTGCGGTGGATCAGGAGCCCGCTGTGAGACTCGCCACCGCGGGCGCGGCCCTGCTCCTGGCGGCGGGCTGCTCCGTTCCCGCGCCGCCGCGCGCCGAGGCCGGTTTCCCGGCCTGCTCCCCGCCCTCGGGTTCCCTCACGGTGACGCCCACCACGATCGACGTCGTCGGGCAGGCGTACGGCTGCATCCTCGCCGACTCCCAGGTCGACGGCCGCGAGGTGCTGACCGCCGGGTTCGCCGCCCTCGTGCGGGAGCTCAACCGGGGCGGGCGCGACCTGCCCGAGGCGGCCCTGCCCGCGATGACCGGCGACCGCGCGGCCGACTGGGCCGCCTTCGAGACCCGGCTCCGGGCGATCGGCGACCGGGTCCCCGCCCTGCGCGCGGACCTGGCCGCCGCCACCCTGGAGGGGATGGCGGCCGCCCTCGGCGAGGGCCACGCCCGCTGGGAGCGCCCGCCCGAGATCCCGCCCGACCACCACGACGGCGACGGCTACGGCCTGGGGCTGCGCACGAACGCCGGCGCGGCGCTCCCTCCGCTGTTCGTCACGGCCGTGGACGGCGGCCCGGCGCGGGCGGCGGGGCTGCGTCCCGGCGACGTCGTCGAGAGCGCCGACGGCGAGCTCGACGCCGTCTACCCGGACGCGCGGCCGGTGCGGCTGCGGCTGCTGCGGCCCGGCACCGGCCGCCGCTGGGGCGTGACCCTCACGCCCGCCGTCTACCCGAGAGACCCGGCCGCCCTGCGGGTGGTGCGGTCGGAGCTGCTCGGCGACGTCGCCCACGTGCGGATGACCGGATTCCCGCCCGACGCCGCCGACCGGGCGCTGCGGGCGATCTCCCGGCTGCGCGCCGGACACACCCTGTCCGGGGTGGTGCTGGACCTGCGCGGCAACGGCGGCGGCAGCTCGACGGAGGCGGTCCGGCTGCTCAGCGCGTTCGTCCACGGCGCGGTCACCGCCCACGAGTGCGCCGCTGACGGCGGGTGCGACGGCGTGTGGACCGACGACACCGTTCCCCTGCTCGGCCTGCCCCTGGTGGTGCTGGTCGACCACGGCTGCGCGGGGGCCTGCGAGCACCTCGCCGCCGCGGTCAAGGGGCTGCGCGCCGGCACGCTGGTCGGCACGCGGACCGCCGGGGCGATCTCCGGCCCGGCCCGGCCGTTCCGGCTCGGGAACGGCACCGTGCTGAGCCTGTCGGCCCGGCGTCATCTGGGCCCGGACCGGGAGGTCGTCGACCGGATCGGCGTGCCGCCCGACCACCACGTCCCGGCGACCCCGCACGACGCCGCCGCCGGGCGCGACCGCGCGCTCGAGACGGCCCTGACCCTGCTGCGCCCGTGAACGGACCTCCGATGAGACGACTGCTCGCCGCCGCGCTGCTGACCGGCGTCGCCGCGTGCGCCTGCTCCGCGCCCGAACCGCCCCGCTCGGCCGCCCCCTCGCCCGCGCCCGCCCGCCCGGTCGCCCTCCCCGCCCCCACCGGCGGCCGCCCGGTCGGCAGCGCGGTTCTGCACCTGACCGACGGCTCCCGCCCCGACCCCTGGGACGAGAGCATGCGGGCCAGGCAGCTCAGGGTCACCCTCTGGTACCCGACCGAGCAACGCGACGGGCCGCGCGCGCCGTACATGTCGCCGAAGGAGGCCGAACCGCTGCTGACCGGCTCGGGGATGCCCGCGACCGCCGCCGGGACGCTGAGCGAGACGGGGACCCACTCCGTCAGGGACGCCGCCCCCGCCGGGCGCGGCCTGCCGCTCGTGGTGCTGTCTCCCGGCTTCACCAAACCGATGAGCACCCTCACGTCCCTGGCCGAGGACCTGGCCTCCCGGGGGTACGTCGTGGCCGGGATCGACCACACCCACGAAAGTTACGCCACGACCCTGGCCGACGGGCGGGTGGCCGGGTGCCTGGCCTGCGATTCCTCCGGCGACCCGGGGTTCCGCGCCGGGCTGGTGCGGGGCCGGGCGGCCGACGTGTCCTTCGTCCTCGACCGGCTGACCTCCACGTATGCCCGGCTGATCGACTCCGGGCGCATCGCGATGGCCGGCCAGTCGATCGGCGGGGCCGCCGCCGTGGCGGCCATGGTCGCCGACCGGCGGGTCCGCGCCGGGATCGACCTGGACGGCACCACCTACGCGCGCATCCCGAAGGGCGGCCTGTCGCGGCCGTTCCTGTTCCTGGGCACGCCGCAGCACGTCCCGGGCGGACCGGACCACTCGTGGGACCGCGACTGGAAGGCGCTGACGGGGTGGAAGCGGTGGCTCGTGGTCGCCGGGGCCGAGCACCAGACGTTCACCGACGTCCCGCTGCTGGCCGAGGTCATCGGCCTGGACCCGCTGCCCGGGATGCTGCCCGCGTCCCGGGGCGCGGAGCTCACCCGCGCCTACGTGGCCGCCTTCCTCGACCTGCACCTGAAAGGGCGGCGGCAACCTCTTCTGGACGGGCCGTCGCCGTGCTGTCCGGAGGTGACGTTCCCCGCTCAGTAGGCCACGATCACCTGCTCCTGGCGGCCGAGCCCGTCGATCTCCATCGTCACGACGTCGCCGACCTTCAGGTAGGGGAAACGGCCCGACAGCGCCACGCCCTCGGGGGTGCCGGTGCTGATCACGTCGCCCGGCATGAGGAGCATGTAGTGGCTCAGGTGGTGGATGATCTCGGCGACGGAGAACACCATGTCGGCCGTGCTGGAGTCCTGCCGCACCTCGCCGTTCACCCACGACCGCAGCCGGAGCCCGGTGGGGTCGATCTCCGAGGCGGGCCGCAGCACCGGCCCGAGCGGGTTGAACGTCTCGGCGCACTTGCCCTTCGACCACTGGCCGCCCGACTCCTCCAGCTGGAAGGCGCGCTCCGACAGGTCGTTCGACAGGGCGTATCCGGCGACGTAACCGAGCGCCTCGGAGGGGTCGTTCAGGTAGCGGGGGGTGCCCTTCATGACGACGGCGAGCTCGACCTCCCAGTCGGTCTTGGCCGAGTTCGGCGGCAGGATCACGTCGTCGTCGGGGCCGACCACGCAGCCGGGGTGCTTGAGGAACACGATCGGGTAGGGCGGCGGCGCGGCGCCCGACTCGGCGGCGTGGGCGGCGTAGTTCATGCCGATGCACACCACCGCCGGCGGGCGGGCGATCGGCGGGCCGATGCGCCGCCCGGCGATGTCGATCTCGGGCAGCTCGTCGGCGGCCAGCGCGGCGGCGGCGCGCTCGATGCCGTCATCGGCCAGGAAGGGGCCGTCGATGTCGGCGGTGAGCGGCGTCAGGTCGTAGTCGCGGCCCCCGTGCCGGACGGCGGGGCGCTCGGACCCGGCGGGGCCGTGGCGGAAGAATTCCATGGTGCTGCACCTTACCGACCGTTTTGATCAACGGCGCAGGAGGGCGTTGAGGCGGGCGGCCTGGCGGGTGAGGTGGTCGCGTTCGGGCACGCTGGACGCCTGGCCGGCGGCCTCGGCGTACAGGCGGGCGGCGGCGGCCAGGTCGCCGGCCCGCTCGTGCAGGTAGGCCGAGGCGGCCGTGTGGCGGGGCAGGCCCGGGTCGACCTCGGCCAAAGCGGCCAGGCCCGCGTGCGCGCCGTCGGCCTCGCCGACCGCGACCGCGCAGTTGAGCCGGGCCACCGGGTTGCCGGTCAGGCGCACCAGTTCGTCGTACCACTCGACGATCTGCACCCAGTCGGTCTCGGCGGCCGCCGGGGCGTCGGCGTGCAGCGCGGCGATGGCGGCCTGCGCCTGGAACTCGCCGAGCCGGTCGCGGGCCAGCGCCGCCTGCAGCACCTCGACGCCCTCGGCGATCAGGCGGGTGTCCCACCGGCTCCGGTCCTGCTCGGCCAGCGGGACGAGCCGCCCCTCGGGGGTGGTGCGGGCCGGCCGCCGGGCGTGGTGCAGCAGCATCAGCGCCAGCAGCCCGGCGACCTCCTCGTGCCGGGTCATGGCGGCCAGCTGGCGGGTCAGCCGGATCGCCTCGGCCGCCAGGTCGACGTCGCCGGAGTAGCCCTCGTTGAACACCAGGTAGAGCACCCGCAGCACGGTCGCGACGTCGCCCGGCCGGGTGAACCGCACCCCGGCCACGGTGCGTTTGGCCCGGCTGATGCGCTGCGCCATCGTCGACTCGGGCACCAGGTAGGCCTGCGCGATCTGCCGGGTGGTCAGCCCGCCGACCGCCCGCAACGTCAGCGCCACCGCCGACGCCGGGGTCAGTGACGGGTGGGCGCACAGGAAGTACAGGCGCAGCGTGTCGTCGGCCGACTCGGCCGGGCCGGGCTCCGGTTCGTTGTCGGCGCGCAGCTCCCGGTCGCGCCGGGAGGTCTCGGCGCGGGCGGCGTCGAGGAACTTGCGCCAGGCCACCGTGATCAGCCACCCCTTGGGGTCGCGCACGTCCTGCGGCGCCCGCACCGCCTCGACGAGGGCGTCCTGGACGGCGTCCTCGGCCGCCGCGAAGTCGGCCCCGCGGCGGACCAGCACCCCGATCACCGCGGGCACCAGCTCCCGCAGCAGCGCCTCGTTCAATCCGGCACCCGGTCGAAGACGGCCGCGTGCAGGGTGAGGAACGGCCGCACCTCCAGCCATTCGTGGATCGGCCGGCCGCCCGCGCCGGGAGCGGCCGACAGTTCGGCGGCCAGCTCGTAGGCGCGTTCCGGCGACTCGACGTCGATCACCATCCAGCCCGCGATCAGGTCTTTCGTCTCGGCGAACGGGCCGTCGACGACCGGCGGCCGCCCCTCGCCGTCGTAGCGCACGAAACTCCCCTCCGGGGACAGTCCCTGGCTGTCGACGAACTCGCCGGTGCCCTCCAGCCGGGCGGCGAAGTCGACCATGTACTGGACGTGCGCGGCGACCTCCTCGGGCGTCCACTGGTCCATCGGCACGTCGTTCACGGCGGCCGGCGCGCCCCGGTAGTGCTTCAGCAGCAGGTACTTGGCCATCTCCGGTCCCTCCTTCGGTGTCAGCTCAGCTGCTCGGCCAGGGCGACGATGACGCCCTCCGGGCCGCGCAGGTAGCACAACCGGTAGCTGTCCTCGTAGCGGACCACGTCGCCGACGAGCTCGGCGCCGTGCTCACGCAGCCGGGCCACGACGTCGTCGATGCCGGTCACGGCGAACATGACGCGGTGCATGCCCCGCGTGTTGGGCGGCAGGCTGCCCGGGTCGGGGCCGACCGCCGCCGGGTGGTGGTACTTCGTCAGCTCCAGCCGCCCGTGCCCGTCGGGGGTGCGCATCATCGCGATGTCGCTGCTCACACCCTCCAGTCCGACGGTACGGTCGGCGAACCCCCCTTCGATGCGGGCCCGCCCCTCGACGGCCAGCCCCAGCTCGGCGAAGAACGCGACGGCGGCCTCCAGGTCGTCGACGACGATCGCGACGTTGTCCATGCGCTGGACGGTCATGGTGGTTCTCCTTCTCCGTAGGTGAACCGGGGACGGAGCCGCCGCCGCGTTCTCGACATCCCGGCGGGAGGAATTTCTCAGACGCTGCGCAACACCGAGACCACGATGCCGAGCACCACCGCGTCGTCGCCGTCGATGTCGGGGTAGGCCGGGTTGCGCGGCTCCAGCACGACGTGGCCGCCGCGCCGCCGGAACACCTTCACGGTCGCCTCGCCGTCGATCATCGCGGCCACGATCTGCCCCGAGTGCGCCTCCGGCTGCTGCCGGACCACGACGATGTCGCCGTCGCAGATGGCCGCCTCGACCATCGAGTCGCCCCGCACCCGCAACCCGAAGACGGTGCCCCGGCCGGTGAGGTCGCGCGGCAGCGTCAGCGCGTCGTCGACGTACTGCTCGGCCGGGATCGGTGCCCCCGCCGCGATGTCGCCCACGACCGGCACGCTGACCAGGTCGGCGGCCGGCCGCGCCGCCGGCCCGCGCAGGAACGCCCGCACGTCCATCGGCCGGCTCATCGCACTGCCCCGGCGCAGGAACCCCAGCTCCTCCAGGCTCCGCAGATGCCGCGACACCGCCGACGCCGACCGCAGCCCCACCGCGTCGCCGATCTCGCGGGTGCTCGGCGGATAGCCGTGCCGCACCACCCAGTCGTGGATCGTGGCCAGGATCCGCTGCTGGCGCGGCGGCAGCCCTGCGGTGTCGAGGTGCTCGAACAGGTCGTCGTCGTAGGCGGTCACCTGCGACATCGTAGGCCGCGCGGCACCGGACGCGGGTCAGGTCACCGCGACGATCCTCGCCTCGGCGAGCCTTCCGCCCTCGACGCGCAGCAGGCCGAGGGTGCCGTGGGGCTGGCGGCGCTTGTCGGTCGGCGAGCCCGGGTTGAAGATGCGGACCGGGCCGGAGTCGTCGTCGAGGGGGATGTGCGAGTGGCCGTACACGACCAGATCGGCGTCCGGGAACCGGGCCCGCATCCGCGCCGGCCTGCCCTTGGCCGGCCCGGCGTCGTGGATCATCGCCACGCGCAGCCCGCCGAGCGTCAGCTCCAGCGTCTCGGGGGCCTCGACGTCGGGGCCGTCGTTGTTGCCCTTGACGGCGTGGACGGGCGCGTGGGCGGCCAGCTCGTCGAGCACCCACCCGACGCACACGTCACCGGCGTGCAGGATCACGTCGGCGCCGCGCAGGTGCTCGGCGACCCGGGGCGGGAGGGCCTTCCAGAAACGCGGCGCGTGCGTGTCGGACAGGACGACGATCTTCATGCGGCCGGCATGGCGGGCTCGACGTGGACGTCGTCGTAGGGGAACAGGTCGTCACCCGGATCGTGCAGCGTGCCGCACCGATGGCGGACGATCTCGATCTCCGCCCGGCCTGTCGGGCGCTCGGTGCCGTCGACGTTGTAGTGGAAGTGGCCGTCGGCGAGGTAGTCGCGGCGGGCGGCGGTCCGCCACTGCGAGTTGTGTCCCCAGCCGTGGGACAGGTCCCGGGCGGGGCGGTCGCGGCGGCGGTGCGTCCAGTAGAGGGTCGAGCGGTCGGCGACCCCGGCGACCAGGTGGCGTTCCCCTGCGGTGACGACGACGCCGGCGCGGGACAACAACAACGACCCGACCATGAATCCTGGCCGGCGCTCTTCGACGATCACCGGCGGCTGGTCGGGGTCGGCGGCCTGCCGGACCTCGGCGACCTCGTGGCAGAACGGGTGGAAGTCGGGTCGGTCGATGCGGTCGCCTCCCAGGGCTGTGCAGAAGGCGGGGTAGAGGCGGGGGTGGTCGGCGATGAGCAGGT
Source organism: Herbidospora sakaeratensis (assembly GCF_001570525.1). Lineage (GTDB taxonomy): Bacteria > Actinomycetota > Actinomycetes > Streptosporangiales > Streptosporangiaceae > Herbidospora > Herbidospora sakaeratensis. Next base: position 1,313,347 of record NZ_BBXC01000007.1, on the reverse strand, counting down.
CGATGACGCGGCCGACGGCGTAGAGCCGCCACAGGGTCTCGTCTCCCGGGGAGGTCAGGTGGCTGCCGGGCCGACCTGCCCGCTGGACGTCGGCGACCAGATCCGGGTGCGCGGCCAGCCAGGGCCACAGCGGGTCGGGCGAGTCGTGGAGGCTTTCGTACAGGAAGCGCCAGTCGCTCACCCGGACACCCTAGTGCCCGACCGGCAGGTGGTCCCGGCCCGACACCCCGGCCTTCGCGGATGAGGCCGGGAGCCCGATCTGTTCGTGCACGGCTTCGACATCGACGTGCCGGTCATCGTGGGCGTGGCTCTACGGGATCGATCGAGGCATGCGCCACTCTGATTACGCTTTGTAATTGGTTTTGAGGGAGTGGTTCCGATGAAGAGGACGTTCGCGACGGTCGCGCTGGCGCTGGGCGTGGCGGGGATGGCCGGCTCCGCGCATGCCGACGATCCCGACTCGAACTTCGGCGGAGGGGTGAACGCGGCCAACAACTGGAACTTCACGGCCGCCGCCGTCTGCCTGCAGGAGGTCGCGGTCGTGCCGGTCCTGGGAGACTGGGTGGGCAACCACGTGAACAACTGCTCCAACGGCAACGTGATCGACCACAGCGGAAACTAGCCGCCCCATGGGCGGAGGCGACCGCCGTTCACTCCGCGTAACCGGCGGCGGTCGCTTGACCGAGCTCGACGGCCACCACCGGATGACGACGACGGCGACGCGCCGACCTCATAGGAACGCCGCGACCAGGTCGGCGAACTCCTCCGGGCTCGCCACCCGGACCCCCAGGCTCTCGGCCTTGGCCCGCTTCGAGCCCGCCTTGTCGCCCGCGACCACCAGCGACGTCTTGGCCGACACCGACGACGACGCCTTGCCGCCCGCCCGCTCCACCAGCTCGTTCATCTCGTTGCGCGACAACGCCGCCAGCGGGCCCGTCATCGTGCCGGTCACCACCACCGACATGCCCGCCAGCGGCAGCTCGACCGGCTCGCCCGCCGCCTCGGCGACGTCGGCCCGGTTCGGCACCACGCCGGGCTGGGTCATGTTCACGCCCGCCTTGATCAGCTTGTCGATCAGGGCGTCGAGTTCCAGCAGCTCGGCGACCACCACGGGGGCCTTCTCCGGGCCGATGCCGTCGACCTCCTGGATCGCGGCCGCGTCGGCGGCGCGGATGGCGTCCATGGTGCCGAAATGGGCGGCGATGCGGCGCGACATGCTGCGGCCCGTGCCGCGCACGCCCAGCGCGCAGAACACCCGGCTCAACGGCTGCGCCTTGGCGCGTTCGAGGGCGGCCAGCAGGTTGTCGGTGCTGGTCTCGCCCATACGCTCCAGCCCGAGCAGCTGCTCACGCGTCAGGAAGAACAGGTCGGCGAAGTCGGCGATGAGACCGGCGTCGAGCATCTGCTGGATCCGGTTGACCGCCAAACCCTCGATGTCGAGCTGGTCACGGCCCACCGCGTACTCGATCGAGGCGATGGCCCGGCACGCGCGGCCCCGCACGCACCGCCACCGCTCCTGGCTCGCGTCGATCGCGTCGCCGCACGACGGGCACACCTGCGGGATGTCGATCGGCGTCTCGTCGCCGGTGCGCAGGTGGACGACCGGGGCCTCCACGCGCGGGATCACGTCGCCCGCCTTGTAGACGGTCACCGAGTCGCCGATCATCAGGCCGCGCCGCGCGATGTCGGCCGCGTTGTGCAGGGTCGCGTAGGTGACGATCGACCCGTCGAGCTCCACCGGCTCCAGCACCGCACGCGGCGCGATGATGCCGGTCCGGCCGGTGTTCCACTCCACGCCCACCAGCTTGGTGATCTTCTCGGTGGCCGGCAGCTTGTAGGCCACCGCCCACCTCGGGGCGCGCGAGCTGAACCCCGCCGCCGCCTGGTCGGCCGCCAGGTCGCACTTGACCACGATGCCGTCGATGCCGAACTCCAGCCCGGCCCGCGCCGCCGCGATCTCCTCCACCCGCGCCTGCACCGCCGCCAGATCGGCGACCAGCACCCCCGCCACCGGCGTCACCGCCGTCGTCCGCACCCCCTGGCCCGCCACCCATTCCATGATCTGACTGTGCGGCCACTCCCGCAGCCGCACCGCCAGCTCCGAGTCGTCACCCGGCGGCAACGGCAACGCGCCGTAACCGAAGAACGTCAGCTCACACACATACGGACGGTCCTTCGTCCGCAACGTGCCCGCCGCCGCGCTGCGCGGATTGGCGAACGTGGTGCCGTCGTGGGCCTGGCGCTTGGCGCACGCGTCTTCGAACTGCGCCGTCGTCATCATCACCTCACCGCGCAGCTCCACCGTCACCGCCTCGGCCAGCCGCTCCGGCAACCCCACGATCGTGCCGATCGAATGCGACACGTCCTCCCCCGCCAGGCCGTCACCGCGCGTCACCAGCTGCACCAGCCGCCCCCGCCGGTAACGCGCCGACACCGCCAGCCCGTCGAGCTTGGCCTCCACGCTCCACGCCGTCACCGGACGGTCGAGCCGCCGCTCCAGCGACGCCGCCCACGCCACCAGCTGATCGGGCCCGAACACGTTGTCCAGGCTCAGCATCGGCACCGTGTGCGGCACGTCGCCCACCACCGCGCCACCCGCCACCTTGCCGGTCGGCGAGGCCGGCAGCACCTGCTCCGGATGGGCGGCCTCATACGCCTCGATGCCCCGCACCAGCCGGTCGTAGGCGTCGTCGTCGAGCGTGGAGGTGCCGTCGGCGTAATAGGCTGCCGACGCGTCGACGGCCAGCTGGACGGCCTCGGCGTACGCGGTCTCATCGGCGATCGCCGTCATGGGGGGTGTCTCGGTCATGCCCTCATCATGTCGAACCCGACCGACAATCCCTGAAGGCCGCGCGGTAGGCCGTCGGCGTCACCCCGACCACACGTTTGAACCGGTCGCGGAAGGCCGCCGCCGACCCGAACCCGGCCCGCGCCGCCACCCGCTCCACCCCCTCGTCGGTGCTCTCCAGCAGCAGTTGGGCCCGCCGTACCCGCGCCCGCAGCAGCCACTGCAGCGGCGTCGTCCCCGTCTGCTCGCGGAAGCGGCGGGCGAAGGTCCGCTCGCCCATGCCGGCCCGCCGGGCCATCCGCGCCGCCGTCACCTCCCCGTCGAGGTTCTCCTCGATCCACGCCAGCACCGGCTCCAGCAGCGACCCGCGCGGAACGGGCGGCGGGGTGTGCGGGACGAACTGCGCCTGCCCGCCCTCCCGTTCCAGCGGCACCACCGACAACCGGGCCGACTCGGCCGCCACCGCCGATCCGAAGTCGCGCCGGATCACGTGCAGGCACAGGTCCAGCCCGGCGGCGGCCCCGGCCGAGGTCAGGATGCGCCCGTTGTCGACGTACAGGACGTCGGGTTCCACCGTCACGCGCGGATACGACCGGGCCAGCAGGTCGGCGGCGGCCCAGTGGGTGGTCGCGCGCAGCCCGTCGAGCAGCCCGGCGGCCGCCAGGGTGAAGGCGCCCGCGCAGATGGACACCATCCGGGTGCCCCGGGCCGCCGCCGCGCGCAACGCGTCGAGGACCGCGACCGGCGGCGGGGGCGACCCTTCGGAGCATCCCGGGACGACGACCGTGCCCGCCTCCCCCAGCACCGACAGGTCGTAGGGCGCGATGAGGGTGAAAGCCGCACCCGTCACCCGCGGCGCCGGGGCGCAGACCACCACCCTGTAGGGGCGGCTCCCGTCGGCCAGCCGGGCCCGCCCGAACACCTCCACCGGCGTCGCCAGATCGGCCGCCACCACCTGGTCCAGCGCCAGGACCGCCACCGTGTGCACAGCGCCACGCTACTGGCGGAAACCCGGCGGAGATTGTCCGTTCACCCCATGGGGCGGCGCGGCCCGGCCGTCCTACCGTGGCGCTGCCACCCCGCACCCATCGAGAAACGGAACCACATGGCCGTCGTCCTGCCGATCGTCATCGGGCTGATCTGCGTCGCCCTGCTGTCGCTCATCCCCGAGCCGCATCGCCGCCCGGTGAACGCCGTGCTCGTCGCCGGCGCGGGCGCCGCCTACCTCGGCGGCGGCGGCCTCGGCTACGGGGAGTTCGTGCTGCCCGTCGTCATGACCTACGTCGCCTACCGGGGCCTGACGAACTGGAACTGGATCGGCGTCGGCTGGTTGCTGCACACCGCCTGGGACGTCGTCCACCACCTCCAGGGCGCGCCGATCATCCCCTTCGCCGAGGACTCCAGCTTCGGCTGCGCCCTGTGCGACCCGGTCATCGCGTTGTGGTGCTTCGCGGGCGGGCCGTCGCTCACCCGCCTCCGGCGTCACAGAGGCCAGGACTCCCGCCGCCAGGCCGCGTCCCAGAACATCCACTCGTAACGGGCCGTCGCCGTGAAGTGCTCCACCGCCCGCGCCCGCTGCATCTCCGTCGCCTCCCCGCCCAGCCGGTCGGCCAGCGCCACCACCCGGCGGACCGTCTCCTGGAATTCCTCGTTCCCGTACGCCGCGATCCACCGCCGATAGAGCGGATCGGGCGACGACCGCGCCAGCAGGTCGGCCCCCACCCGCGCGTAGATCCAGTAACACGGCAACACCGCCGCCAGCCCGTCGAGGAACGAACCGCCGTACACCGTGGCCAGCACGTAACTCGTGTACGCCCGCGTCGTCGGCCCCACCGGCTGCGCCGCCGCCTCCTCGGCCGACCCGCCCAGGTCGGCCATGAACGCGGCGTGCATCTCCCGCTCGGCCGCGATCGCCCCCACCGCGTCACCGGCGAACGCGCGGGTGACGTCCTCGTCGGGCGCCCTGGCCGCGCACACCGCCAGCGCGCGGGCGTAGTCGCGCAGATAGTGGGAGTCCTGGACGACGAAGTGCCGGAACGCCTCCCGGGGCAGCGTGCCGTCGACGAGCCCGGTGATGAACGGATGACGGAGGATCGCCTGATAGATGGGGGCCGCGGCGTCCCACAACCCGTCGCTGAACGTGCTGATGATGAGACCTTCTCCCTACGCCGGCATGACCCGGTCAGGTTCAAGCGGTCTGCGGCCGTTCCAGCCGCACTCTCAGCCCGGTACGCCGGGCTCCCGCGATGTCATGATCAACCTAACCGACGCGCCGCCCGCCGGAAAGGGGGTCAGCCGATGACGTCTCGCACCCACCCGAGACTCACCAGGCCGCTCGCCGCCCCGGCCAGCTCCCCCGCCGCCGGCCGCAACGCCGCCCGCGCCCGCCCGAACGCCGCGCCGTCGCCCCGCACCCGCGCGGCCCGCGCCAGCAGCGCCCACATCGCCTCGGCCAGCAGGTCTCGCGGCGGATCGGGGACCGCGCCGAGATCGGCGTCCGGCCGCAGCACCGCACCCGCCCACGGCTCGAACGGGCCGTACACCCCCGGATCGACCGGCTCCGGCGGCCGGCCGTGGCGCAGCCGCAGGCACAACGACGCCAACGCCGGCAGCCCCTCGCTCAGCCCCGGCATCCCGGCCCCCTCCAGCAACCCGGCCCCCTCGCGGTAGGCCGCCTCCTGGCCGGCGAACGCCGCCGCCGGATCCTCGGCCAGCCGCAGCGCCCGGTACCACGCCGTGAACACCGACGTCAGCGGCCGGTCGTGCCGCGAGGCCAGCGCGTCGAGGCGGGCGGCGTGCCCGTCACCCGTGCCGAAGTCGCCGACCGCGCAGGCCGACTGCAGCCCGATCAGACGACCCAGGATCTCGTAGTTCGCCAGGCCGTGCCGTGCCGACACCGCCAGGATCTCCGCCCCGATCCGGGCCCGCCGCCCCGACAGGCCGGTGCGCCCGAACGCCTGCATGTAAGCCCCGTTCAGCGCGAACACCAGCAGCACCGGGTCGGCCAGCCCGCGCGCGATCTCCACCGCCTCGGCCGCCGCCGCGCCCGCCCGCGCGGACCCGCCGCCCCGCGACTCCACCGCGATCGTCGCCAGCAGCCGCGCCCGCGTCGCCGGCCCGGCCCCGGCCCCGATCCGGTCCAGCGTCCGCGCCGCCGCCCCGACCACCCGCCCCGCCTGCGCCGGATCATCGGAACGGGTCCAGATCGCCGGTACGTCATAAGCGCCGATCACCCGAGCCACCAGATCGGCGTCACCGAGCTCCTCGGCCGCCTCCACCGCCGCCGCACGATGCTCCCGCGCCGCCACCAGCCCCTCGCCCCCGGTCACCGCCAGCCCCCGCATCAGCCCGACCGCCGCCTCCAGCCTCGGCCCCGCCCCCGCCGCCACCCGGTCATGCGCCGCCGCCGCGCCCGCCCACACCCGCGCCGCCGCGTCACCGAAGGCCAGCCCGTCGTCCTGCCGCAGGATCGCCGCCTCCAGGTCCCGCAACCCCGGCCCCGGATCGAGCCCCAGCCGCCCCGCCAGCTCCGCCCGCGCGCCCCGCAGCACCGCCAGCGCGTCGGCCTGCCGCCCCGACCGGTAGAGCGCCAGCGCCAGCAGCCGCCACATCTCCTCCCGCCACGGATGAGCCCGCACGTGCGCGTCGAGATCCGGCACCGCCTCATCCGCCCGGCCCAGGTCCACCAGCGCCCGCGCCCGCCGCTCCACCACCCGCAACCGCACCTCGGCCAGCCGCGCCCGCTCCCCCTCGGCCCACGCCAGCCCCGCGTACGCCGGGCCCCGCCACAATCCCAGCGCCTGATCCAGCCGGGTCAGCACCGCCGCCGGCGGTCCGGCGAACCGGGCCGCCTCCTCGAACCGCCACACGTCGGCCTCGGCGCGCAACGCGTACCCCGGACCCGCCGTCACGATCACCTTCGGCGGCGTGCGCGGCGGCCGGCCGGGCTCCAGCGCCCGCCGCAACGCCGCCACGAACGTCCGGATCGCCGCCACCGCGCCCTCGGGCGGGTCGTCCCACAGATCGGCCGCCAGCACCTCGACCGGCACCACCCGGCCGCCGGCCGCGACCAGCCGCGCCAGCACCTCACGGTGCCGCGGCCCCCGCAACGCGATCGCCGCCCCCGCCGCGTCCCACGCCTCCACCGGCCCGAGGACCCCCACCACAACGGACACCCCACCACGCTAGTGCTCATCGGTTGCTCATCCGCACCCGGCAACCTCGACCCCGTGATCGAGAACTTCACCTACCACCGCGTCCCCGTCGCCGACGACGTCACCCTCAACGCCGCCGTGGGCGGCGACGGGCCCGCCGTCGTCCTGCTGCACGGCTTCCCGCAGACCCACCTCATGTGGCGGCACGTCGCCGCCGACCTCGCCGCCACCCACACCGTCATCTGCCCCGACCTGCGCGGATACGGCGACAGCGACAAACCCGCCACCGGATACTCCAAACGCGAGATGGCCGCCGACGTCGTCGCCCTCGCCCGCTCCCTCGGCCACGAACGGTTCGCGCTGGCCGGCCACGACCGGGGAGCCCTCGTCGCCTTTCGCGCCGGCCTCGACCACCCCGCCGCCGTCACCCACCTGGCCTGCCTCGACGTCCTGCCCACCCTCGACATGTGGGACGTCCTGCACGGCGCTTCCGCCGCCGTCGCCTGGCACCTCTACCTCATGGCCCAGCCGCCCGGCCTGCCGGAGACCCTCATCGCCGCCGACCCGGACACCTTCTTCGGCCACTTCCTCGACGCGTGGGTGCGCGACCCCGCCGCGCTCCACGACGTCCGCGACGCCTACCTCACCGCCTCACGGCAGGCGATCCCGTCGATCGTGGCCGACTACCGCGCCTCCGCCGGCGTCGACGTCCACCACGACGCCGCCGACCGCGCCGCCGGCAACCGCCTCACCATGCCCGTCACCGTCGTCCAGCAGGACTGGGGCGCCGCCCTCGGCTACGACGCCGCCGCCCTCTGGCGCGCCTGGGCCCCCGGCCTCCACCACCACACCACCACCGCCGGCCACTTCATGGCCGAAGAGGCCCCCGCCGAGATCACCGGGCGGCTCCGCGAACTCCTCGCCCGCTGACCAGGCCAAATTCCGGCAAACCCTGGCACGTCGACAAGCTCCCGCACCACCCACCCATGAACATCATGGAGCCCTTCCACAGAAGGGACATCCCAATGCGCCACCTGCTGTACGCCGCCGCGCTCGCCCTCACCCTCACCCCCCTCCCGTCGGCCGCCGCCGCCGACACCGGCGACATCACCTGCCACGGCGGCAGCATCAGCCTCCACTACACGCCCCCGATCACCTACCGGAAGAACACCACCTGGATGACCGCCAACGGCGACCTCGGCGTCTGCGGCTCGCCCCGGCACCCGGCCATCACCGGCGGAAGGATCCACATCGAGGGCAACCTCACCACCCAGTGCCCCGGCCCCATCGGCCCCGGCTACACCCGCCTCACCATCACCTGGAACGACGGCACCACCACCACCGCCAACCAGGCCAGCCACCGAGGCGACCTCACCGCCTACACCCTCGACAGCGGCGCCGCCCACCTCACCGGACGCACCACCACCAGCCTCCTGGACCTCGGCGCCAACTGCGTCCTCACCGGCGTCACCCAGACCACCGCCACCATCGACGAGTTCACCGGCAGCCACGAATAACCGCTCACCGGCCGAACCGCCGGCCCCGGCCCGCATACGAACGAAGCGCCCGCAGAAAGTCGATCTCCCGGAAGTCCGGCCAGTAACACTCGCAGAAATGCATCTCCGCGTACGCCGACTGCCACAACATGAAACCCGACAGGCGCTGCTCGCCGCTGGTCCGCACGATCATGTCGAGCGGCGCCTGCGCCGCCGTGTACACATGCCGCGAGATCACCGCCGCGTCGAACCCGTCCAGGATCTCCTCCAACGCGACCCCGGCCGCCAGCCGCTCACCGATCGCCGACCGCACCGCGTCCGCGATCTCCCGCTGACCCCCGTAACCGATCGCCACGTTCACCCTGACGCCGCCCCGCCGGCCCGCCGTCCGCGCCGCCGCCCCCTTGATCGCCCGCGCCGTCGCGTCCGGCAGCAGGTCAAGGCTCCCGATCGGCGTCACCTCCCACCGCAGGCCCGGCGCCGCCAGCTCCTCGACCACCCCTTCGATGATCTCCAGGAGCGCCGCGACCTCCGCCTCCCCGCGACCCAGGTTGTCGTCCGAGAGCAGATAGATCGTCACCTGCTCGATCCCGTACGCGTCACACCAGCGCAGGAACGTCGGGATCTTCGCCCCACCCGCCCGATGGCCGTCGGCCGGATCACGCAAACCCGCCGACCGCGCCCACCGCCGGTTGCCGTCGACCATGATCCCGATATGACGCGGCATCAGCTCCCGGGGCAGCCGGCCCGCCAGCCTCCGCACGTAGATCCGGTCGAGGATCCCCCGCACCCGCCGTCGCATCCCCACCATGACGCCATCGTCGACCGGCCCCGTTCGCCCCGACAACCGCCTGCACCGAACCCTCACCTGACCCGTCGGCCTTCTGCACGAAGGCACCCATGACGATCACAGCGGCGCCCTGTCAGCCCTGGTCACGCCGCTTCGGAGCGCCGCGCTCTCCCTTCGTGGAGGGTTGTCGTCTGCAAGCTGAAGATTACTGCCACAACCCAGCGTCTTTACTAAGTAGATTTCCAACTGCGTTGACGGGACGGCGGACGGCCGGTCTAATGAGCCCCGATGTCGCGTGACTCCGGCCAAAGAGCAGTGGGCCGGCCGGTGATCGGGCGAGCATCCCGACTTCGAGGGGTCTCTCCAATGAGTGCACACTCCCCCTCTTTCTGACCTGCCGCGTTTTCCCCTGTCTTCCGGAGACACATCCGCATGCCCACGCCATCAGACCTGTTGCTGCTCACCACCACCGGCGCGACGTCCGGCGAGCCGACCACCACTCCCCTGCCCTATGTCCGCCACGGCGACCTGCTGCTGGTCGTCGGCTCCGGCCCGGACGATTCCCCCGGCTGGTACGACGACCTGCTCGCCCATCCCGCCGTCCGCGTCGAACTGGGCGGCGAGACCTTCGACGCCCTCGCGGTGCCCGCCGAAGGAACCCGGCGCGACGAACTGTTCGAGGCCCTGAACGCCCCCGCGACACCCGCCGGCCACGACGAGCTGTTCGAGCAGGTCGTGCGCGCTTCCCCCGGCCACCACGACCACCGCGCCCAGACCACCGGCACGCCCCCGGTCGTGGTCCTGGAGCGCGCCGATCCCGGCGAACCGCGCGTGATCGCCAATCTCGCCGACAAGCTCGTCGAGGTCCACACCTGGCTGCGCGGGCAGTTGCGCCACGTGCGCGCGGAGGTGGACGCCCACTTCGCCGCCCAGCCGGGCGAACCCCCGAGCCTCGGCCTGCAGATCCGGCAGCGCTGCCTGGCGTTCTGCCAGGCGCTGGAGTTCCACCACACCAGCGAGGACGGCCACCTGTTCCCCGGCATGGCCCCGCACCACCCCCACCTGGCCGGCGTCTTCGAGCGGCTCGCCGCCGAACACCGGACCGTCGCGCGCATCCAGGGCGACCTGGCCTCCCTGCTCGCCGACATCGGCGGCGCGGACCCCCGGCGGTTCCGGGCCGAACTCGACCGCATGGCGGCGGAGCTGACCGCGCACCTCGACTACGAGGAGGAGGTGCTGCTTCCCCTCCTGGCGGAGATCCCGTGGCCTCCGGCGCGTCCGTGACTCCGTGAGGTACTGTTCTAGAACAGATGCTGTTCTAGAACAGTCGGAGGACGACGTCCATGACCACCCTGATGAGCGACCCGGGGACCACCGGCCGGTTCGGCGACTACGGCGGGCGATACGTGCCGGAGTCGCTGATCCCGGCCTGCCAGGAGATCGAGGCCGCGTTCCGCGACGCCTGGGCCGACCCCGGGTTCCGCGACCGGCTGACCACCCTGCTCACCGTGTACGCCGGCCGCCCCACCCCGCTGACCCCCGCCCGGCGGCTGTCCGAGGAGCTCGGCGTCACGCTGCTGCTGAAGCGGGAAGACCTCACCCACACCGGCTCCCACAAGATCAACAACGTGGTCGGCCAGGCGCTGCTCGCCCAGCGCATGGGCAGGCGGCGGCTGCTGGCCGAGACCGGCGCGGGGCAGCACGGCGTCGCCACCGCCACCGCCGCCGCGCTCCTCGGGCTCCGGGCGACCGTGTTCATGGGCGAGCGCGACATCGAGCGCCAGGAGCTCAACGTGCTGCGCATGAACGTGCTCGGCGCGGAGGTCGTGCCCGTCACCACCGGCAGCCGGACCCTCAAGGACGCCTGCAACGAGGCGATGCGCCACTGGGTGGCGTCCACCGACGACTCCTACTACTGCCTCGGCTCGGTGCTGGGCCCGCACCCCTACCCGTGGATGGTGCGCGAGTTCCAGCGTGTCATCGGCGAGGAGGCCCGCGCCCAGTGCGCCGCCGAACTGCCCGCCGCGGTGCCCGACTACGTGGTCGCGTGCGTCGGCGGCGGGTCGAACGCCGCCGGCACGTTCGCCGGGTTCGTCGGCACCACCGCCCGGCTCGTCGGGGTCGAGGCCGAAGGCGGCGCGGCGGCCACCTCCGGCCGGGCCGGGGTCCTGCACGGCTTCCGCTCGCTCGTGCTCCAGGACGAACACGGCCAGGTCACCGAGGCCCACTCGGTCGCGGCCGGGCTCGACTACCCGGGCATCGGGCCCGAGCACGCCCACCTGCGCGACGGCGGCCGGGCCCGCTACGCGACCGTCACCGACGAGGAGGTCGTCCGGGCGCTCGTGCGCCTGGCCCGCACCGAGGGCATCGTCGCCGCGCTGGAGTCGTGCCACGCCCTGGCCTGGGTGATCAGGGCCGCCGGATCCGGCCGGATCGCGCCGGGGTCGTCCGTGATGCTGACGCTGTCGGGCCGGGGAGACAAGGACATCGCGTCCATCAAGGAGCTGCTGTGACCACGTCCCTGGAAACGTTCCTGCTCGCCCGCCGCGCCACCGGGCGCCTGCTGGTGCCCTACGTCACCGCCGGGGCCGCCCCCGGATGGACCGACGTCGTCCGCGCCTACGCCGACGCCGGGGCCGACGCCGTCGAGATCGGCTTCCCCTTCTCCGACCCCATGCTCGACGGCGTCACCATCCAGGAGGCCTCCGACCGGGCCATCGCCGCCGGGACCACGGTCACCGGCATCCTCGACGAGGTCACGGCGCTCGACGTCGGGGTGCCGCTGGTCGCGATGACGTACGGAAACCTGGTCTTCCAGCGGAGCGGCGCGAAGTTCTGCGCGGCGCTGGCCATGAGCGGGCTGCGCGGGCTCATCGTGCCCGACGTGCCGCTGGAGGAGGCCGGCGAGCTGGCCGACGCCGCCGTGAAGGAGGGCCTCGACCTCGTGCTGCTGGCCGCGCCGTCGACCCCCCGCGCCCGGCTGGGCGAGATCGCCGCGCGCAGCCGGGGCTTCGTCTACGCGCTGACCCGCATGGGCACCACCGGCGAACGCGACGAGGTGCCCGAGCAGGCCGCCCGGCTCGGCCGCGAGCTCAAGGAGCTCACCGACCGGCCGGTCCTGTTCGGCTTCGGCGTCTCCAGCCCGCGCCAGGCCGCCGAGCTCGCCCGGCACGCCGACGGCGTCGTGGTCGCCTCGGCCCTGATGCGCCGCCTTCTCGACGGCGCCCGGCCGCGTGAACTGGGAGAGTATGTGGCGAGCATGCGCCGCGCACTCGACTAGGGAGCCCGATGAGCAGCACGCCCCGCTACCGCGTCATCGCCGACGACCTGAGCGACAAGATCAGGTCGGGTCACTACCGCGCGGGCGAGGCCCTGCCCGCGCAGCGTGAGCTCAGCGCCTCCTACGGCGTGACGATGATGACGCTGCGGCAGGCGTTGCAGGTCCTCAGCGGCGAGGGCCTGATCGAGCAGCGGGCCGGCCGGGGCACCTACGTGACGCGGCCGGGCGCCGAATACCCGCTCGACACCCTGCGCAGCCTCGGCGACGACCTGCGCAGGCAGGGGCATCCGCTGCGCACCGAAGTGGTCTCGGCCGCGCTGCGACCGGCCCCGCGCTCCCTCACCCGGCTGCTCGGCGACGCGCCGGCCGGACTGCGGGCCCTCCGGCTGGTCCGGGTGCGCCACCTGGGCGACCGGCCCGTCGTCCACCAGATCTCGTGGGTCGCCGAGCCGCACGCCTCGGCCGTCAGGGCGGCCGACTTCACCGAGGTCCCCCTCTACACCGCCCTCGCCGACGCCGGCGCGCGCATCCACCGGGCCACCGAGCGCATCAGGCCCGCCCTGCTCACCGCCCCCGTGGCGGCGCGGCTGCGCCGCCCGGCGGGCGGCCCGGTGTTCGTCAGCGAGCGTGTCACCTACGACGACCGGGGCACGCCGATCGTCGTCGACCACGCCACGATCCTCGGCGAGTGGATGGAGATCCGGGCCGAGCGCAAGGCGACCGACCTGTCGTTGCACTGGACCGGTGCCTTTACAAAGTAGATCCGAAACGGGATGTTATAGTCCTCGCGAAGGTCATGAGTGCCAGCGCACAGCCCCGGCTTGCTGGCCGGCAACCCTCGCGTCCGCGGCGGGGTGCCCCGGGTGAAGACCTGGTCCGTCGCGGGGTGCGGCGGGCAAGCGCGTGACTCGCCTGGAGGCGTCATGTCCCCTGTCTTCTCCCTTGACGTGCCCGTTCGCGACGGCGCCCTGGTCCCCTACGCCAATCTCGACTACGCCGCCAGCGCCCCCTGTCTCCAGGCGGTCAGCCAGGCCGTCGCCGACGCGCTGCCCGCCTACTCCAGCGTCCACCGGGGCGCCGGCCACGCCTCCCAGCTGACCACCGCCCGCTACGAGCAGGCCCGGCACACCATCAAGGCGTTCGCCCGCGCCCGGCCCGACGACGCGCTCGTGTTCGTCCGCAACACCACCGACGCGATGAACCTGCTGGCCCGGAGCCTGCCCGAGGGCACCACGGTGGTCGTCTTCGACACCGAGCACCACGCGACCCTCCTCCCCTGGCCGGCCCCCGTGCGCCTCGCGCCGCCCGCGCTGCCCGGTGAGGCCGTCCGCGCCGCCGACGAGGCGCTCGCCGCGATCGACGGTCCCGCGCTGCTGGTCGTCACGGCCGCCTCGAACGTCACCGGGGAACTGTGGCCGATCGCCGGCCTGGCCCACATCGCCCACCGGCACGGCGCCCGCATCGCGGTCGACGCCGCCCAGCTGGCCCCCCACCGCCCCCTGAACGTCGCCGCCCTCGACCTCGACTACGTCGCCTTCTCCGGCCACAAGCTGTACGCCCCCTTCGGCGCGGGCGTGCTGATCGGCCGCCGTGACTGGCTGGAGCGGGCCGAGCCCTACCTGAAGGGCGGCGGCGCGACGGTCGCCGTCGGCGACCAGACCGAGTGGCAGGCCGACGTGGAGGCCCGGCACGAGGCCGGCACCCCCAACGTGCTGGGCGCCATCGCCCTGGCCGCGGCCTGCGACCACCTGAACCAGACCGGCTGGGCCGGCCTCGTCGAGGAGGAGGACCGCCTGCTCACCCGGCTGCGGACCGGCCTCGCCGCCATCGACGGCGTGCACGAGCTGGCGTTGTGGCCCGCCGACCACCCCCGGGTGGGCATCGTCTCGTTCGTCGTCGACGGGCACACCGCCCGCGAGGTGGCCGAACGGCTGTCGGCCGAGCACGGCATCGGCGTCCGCGACGGCAAGTTCTGCGCCCACCCGTTCGTGCGGCACCTGCTCGGCGTGGGGCGGGGCGGCTGCGACGAGATCGGCGGCGCGGTCCGCGCCTCGATCGGCCTCGGCAGCACCGAGGAACACGTCGACCGCCTGCTGACCGCCCTCGGCGCCCTCACCGCGCGCAGCCAGGCCGCCTGACCCGCGCCGCCGGCCGGCCGCTCAGGGCGCCGGGCTGAGGCCCGTCACCGCCAGGGAGAGCAGGCGGTTGGCCTCGGCGGCCGGGTCGGGGTGGTGTTCGGTGGCCAGGGCGATGCCGGTGATCAGGGCGAGCAGGTCGGCGATGGTGACGCCGGGGGCCAGCACGGCCGCGGCCTGACGGACCAGGGGTTCGCCCGCCTCCGTGAGCTGTCCGGTGGCGCAGTGTTCGTGCTCGTCGCCGGTGACCTGGTCGCGGTTGAGGGCCATGGCCAGGCCGCGGATCGTCGCGGCCGACGTCGTCACCGCGTTGAGCCATTCCAGCAGGGCCGCCCTCGGGTCGGGGCGGCCGACGCGGTCGCGGGCGTGCGCGCACAGGGTCTCGACGTGGTCGCGGAAGACGGCGGCCAGCAGGGCGTGCCGGTTGGGGAAGTGGCGGCGGACCGTGCCCGATCCCACGCCCGCGACGCGGGCGATCTGTTCCAGTGACGCGTCGGCGCCGTTGAGCGCGATCTCCTCCTCGGCGACGGCGAGCAGCCGCGCGTAGTTGCGCTGGGCGTCGGCGCGCATGGGCCTCACCTCGGGGATTGCTAAACGGCGGGGGTCTCCGTATCGTACCGAAACAGAAACGGCGGACCCCGCCGTTTATGATCGGAAGAGGAGTGCCATGTCCCAGGTACTGGTCACCGGCGCCACCGGACAACAGGGAGGCGCGACCGCCCGCGCCCTGATCGCGGCGGGGGTGCCCGTCAGAGCCCTGGTCAGGGATCCTTCGACGGCCAAGGCCAAGGCGGTCGAGGCGCTCGGGGCCCATCTGGTCACGGGCGATCTCACCGACCGCGGCTCGCTGGACGCGGCCGTGGACGGGGTGCGGGCCGTGTTCTCGGTGCAGATGCCGCCGATGCAGGACGACGCCATCGACTTCGACGGCGAACGCGTCCAGGCGGAGAACCTGATCGAGGCGGCGCTGGCCGCGGGGGTGCCGCAGTTCGTGCACACCGCCGTGTCGGGGGCCGCGCAGAAGATCACCAGAGAGCGGTGGGCGGCGCTGCAGCCCTACTACACCACCAAGTCCGGCATCCAGGACCGGGTCAGGGAGGCCGGGTTCCGTCACTGGACGCTGCTCAACCCCGGCTGGTTCATGGAGAACTTCCTGCCCTCGGCCGCCTACCTGCTGCCGCGCGGGGTCCAGGGCGGCCTGGTCACGGTGCTGAAGCCGCAGACCCGGCTCTCGCTCGTCGCGGTCGACGACATCGGGCGGGCCGCCGCGGCGGCCGTGCTCGACCCCGAGCGGTTCCACGGGGTCGAGCTGGAGCTGGCGAGCGAGCTCCTGACGATGACGGAGATCGCGGCGGTCATGTCGAAGGCCCTCGGCGCCGAGCTGACCGCGCCCGACCTGACCGAGGAGGAGGCGCTCGCCCTGGGCATGCCCGTCTGGGCGGGGATCTCGCACGAACGGACCGGGGCGGTCGGGCAGCCCGCGCGTCCGGAGTACGCGCGGGCGCTCGGCATCCCGCTGACCACCTTCGAGGAGTGGACGCGCCAGTACCTCTAACCGGCCATCATCTGGTCGCGCAGGGTGGTGCGGACGTCGCAGTTGGCCAGCGCGAACGAGTCGGCCAGGGCGATCAGCTCGTCGTCGGTCAGGCCGCGGAACAACTCCGCGTACTCGTAGGCGAGCGGCTGGGCGACCGTGAGGTTCAGCAGCAGGGTGCGCACCCAGTCGTACTGGCCCCAGGGGTAGGGGTCGAAGCCGGGGAACTCGTCGGCGATCATCTGGTAGAACGGGCCGGTCACCTCGGCCACGCCCGTGCCGTCGCTGCCCCACTGGTCGGCGCCCAGGCGCACCTTCTTGGCGACGAAGTCGCCGAACCGCTTCAGGTACGGGGAGTCGGGGCGCACCGTGACCAGGCCCTGGCGGCCCAGGTCCTTGTACATCCAGATCGACCACCCGGCGTCGTCGCGCCTGAAGATGTCGAGCTGGTCGGCCAGCAGCTGCCGGAGCTCGGCGTCGCGGGGTTCGGAGCCGGTGTAGATGGGGCCGAACTCGCCGACCCACACCGGGGTGCCGGTGCGGTTGCTGTACTCGGTGCGCTCGGCGTACTTCTCCTCGAGGGTGGACCTGTCCCAGTGCTTCCCTGCGGTCTCGCCCGGGTAGGGGCCGCCGCCGCCCAGGCCGGGGGCGGCGTAGTCGTGGGCGGCGTACACCGTGTTGGCCCACGGCTCGTCGAAGACGTCGAACTCGGTGGAGTAGGTGTTGCCGTCGAGGAACAGGATGTGCCGGTCGTCGATGGCCCGGATGGCGTTGACCAGGCGGGTGTAGACGGGGCCGACCACCTTGCGCGACTCGTCGGCGGGCTCGTTGATCGGGTTGTAGCCGGCCACCCAGGGGTTGTCCTTGTAGTGCTCGGCGATGTGCTCCCACATCTTGACCACGCGGTCCTGGAAGTGGGGGTGGTCCCAGAACAGGGGGCGGTGGGTGATGTTGTCGGAGTGCCAGTGGTGGTTCTGCGAGCCGGGCAGGGCGTGCAGGTCGATGACGGTGTAGATGCCGTGCTTCGCGCACGCCTCCACGGCCCGGTCGAGGTGCCTGAAGCCCTCGGTCTTGAACTCGAAGGGCCGCTCGTCGTCCTCGAAGTGGCGGTAGTTGACCGGGAGGCGGACGCAGTTCATGCCCATCTCGGCCAGCAGCTTCGCGTCGTCCTCGTTGAAGAAGGCGGTCAGCAGGCGGTCGAAGAACAACTCGTATTTCTCGTCGCCGAGGACCTCGCGCACCGTGCTGCGCATCAGCGCCTCGTTGGCCGCGTAGCCGGTGATGAAGTTCTCCATGTTCAGCCAGCCGCCGACCGCGACGCCGCGCAGGCGGACGGGGGCGCCCGACTCGTCGACGATCTGGCGTCCTTCGACCCGGAGGAAGGTCATGTGAGGGGTTCCTTTACTTGATGGCACCGGCCGACAGGCCGCGTTCGAACAGGCCCTGGAGGCAGAGGTAGGCGACGATCTCGGGGATCGCGGTGATCACCGCGCTGGCCAGGACCTTGGTCTGGTCGTTGCTGAACTGGCTGACGAAGAACTGCGGCAGCAGCGTCACCGTCTGCTGGGCCGGGTCCTGGATGAGGACCAGCGGCAGCAGGTAGGCGTTCCACGAGCCGATCAGGGTCAGCACCACGATCGCGGCGGCGATCGGCCGCGTCATGGGGATGATGATGTAGCGGAAGGAGGTGAACGTGCTCGCGCCGTCGATGCGGGCGGCGTCGAACAGCGCGTCGGGCACGCCGTCGACGAACCGGCGGGCGATCAGCACGGTGAAGGGGATCTGCAGCGCGGCCAGCGGCAGCACGACCGCCCAGTAGGTGTCGTAGACGCCGAGCGCCAGCGTGGTGGCGAACAACGGGGTGAGCAGGACGACCTCGGGCAGCGTCAGCGCCGCCAGGATCATCCAGAAGTAGACCTCCTTGCGGCGCACGCGCAGCTTGGAGAAGCCGAACGCGGCGAGCATCGTCAGGACGTACACGATGATGATCGTCGAGACCGAGATGATGACGCTGCTCTTGAAGAAGGTGCCGATCGTGCCGACCTCGAAGACGGCGCGGTAGTTGCCCCAGCCCTCCCCCGCCAGCGACCCCTGGACCATCACGACCAGCGGGAACAGGTAGGGGATGACCATCGCGGTGACCAGGATCTGCAGCAGCAGCCTGGCCGACGGGCGGCGGGCCTCAAACACCGCTCTCACCGTCCTTCCGGTTGGAGCGGGCGGCGACGGCGATGGCGCCGAGCAGGGCCAGCACGAGGAGCATGATCGACAGCGCGGCCCCGTAGCCGACGTGGGCACTGGGGATGCTGATCCGGTAGATGTAGGTGCCGAGGAACTCGGTGGCGTAGTTGGGGCCGCCGATCGTCACCAGGTAGGGGATGTCGAAGGTCTTCAGCGCGCCGATCACGCTGAGCATGGCGAGCGCGACCGTGGTGCTGCGCACGCCGGGCCACACGATGCTGACGAGGGTGCGCAGGTTGCTGGCGCCGTCGGTGCGCGCGGCCTCCAGCACCTCGGGGTCGATCTGGCCCATCGCGGCGTAGTAGAGCACGAAGGTCAGGCCGGTGAAGTTCCAGACGGTGATGAACATGATCACCGGCATGGCCGTGCTCGACTGGGCCAGCCAGGGCTGAGAGAGGAAGCCCAGGCCGACGTGGTCGAGGAACCAGTTGAGCTGGCCGTCGGCGGCGAACATCTGCCGGAACACCGGCGCCATCGTGGCCGGCGCGATGACGACCGGCGTGAACACGATCACCTTGTAGACGGTGGCCAGCTTCACCTTCGAGTGCAGCAGCGCCGCGAACACGAAGCCGATCGCGGTCTGCGCGGTGAAGGTCACCAGGAAGAAGATCACCGTGTGCCAGATGGCCTGCCAGAAGATCGGGTCGACCAGGATGTCCTGGTAGTTCTGCAGGCCCACCGAGGTGGGGGTGGGGCTGGTGCCGTCCCAGTCGAGGGTCGACAGGTAGCCCGTCTCGCCGATGCAGTAGTAGAGGATGCCGACCACGAAGACGAACGCGGGCAGGATCCAGGGAAGGCCGGAGGGGCGGATCGCCCCGCTCCGGGAACCGGGTCCCGGAGCGGAGGATCCGGAAGGACGGCGTGCCCCGGTCTTCGATGTGGTCGTGGAGGTCAAGGGTTCCGTCCTCGGGGGTTACTTGATCTTCGAAGCGGTGTCCTGCAGCGTGGCCGCGGCCTCCTCGGGGGTGGCCTCGCCGGCCGCCACCGTGGTGGACGCGACGCCGATCGCGGTCTGCAGGTCGGCGACGACCGTGGCCAGACGGGGCTCGTCCGACTTGCCGGCGTCGGCGATCAGCTTCTCCAGCGCGGGCTGCTGCGCCTCGGGGTTGACCAGCTTGACGGTGTCCCAGTTGGGCTGGGCGCTGACCAGGGCGGGGATGTCGTTGAGGATGTCGGCCACCGCCTGCTGGCCCTCGGCGGAGGTGCCGAGCCAGGTCGCGAAGGTGGTGGCGGCGGCGATGTTCTTCGACTTCTGGTTCACGGCCAGGCCGAAGTCGGCGTCACCGTAGAGGGAGCCGACGTTGCCGGTGCCCGCGATGTCGGGGAAGGCGATCGGGAGCTGGGTGAACGGCTTGGGGTCGGCGACGCCGGCGCCGGAGATGGCGGCCGTCATGCCCTCGACCGTGGAGTACTGCATGTACC
Organism: Herbidospora sakaeratensis; assembly: GCF_001570525.1. Lineage (GTDB taxonomy): Bacteria > Actinomycetota > Actinomycetes > Streptosporangiales > Streptosporangiaceae > Herbidospora > Herbidospora sakaeratensis. Next base: position 1,293,507 of record NZ_BBXC01000007.1, on the reverse strand, counting down.
AGCTGCCCATCATGACCATGGCGTACTTGCCGGACATGAAGCCGTTGTTGGCGTCGGGGTACTGCTGGGTGCCGAGGGCGCCCTCCTGCATGATCCCGTCGTCGAACAGGCCCTTCCAGAGAGTGAGCGCCTTGACGATCGTCGGGTCGGTCCAGGGCACCTCCTTCTTGAGGGCCTTCTCCCACACGCCCGGCTGGACGTTGTTGGAGATCGCCTGGAGGGTGTCCTCGTTGAACGCGGTCTGGGCCGCGCCCTGCACGAAGCAGCCGACGCCGTTGGCCTTGAAGGTCGCGCAGACCTTCTTCCACTCGTCGTAGTTGGTGGGGGGCTGCAGGTTGTACTTGTCGAACAGGTCCTTGTTGATCCAGACCGTGCCGGAGAACACCGAGCCGACCGACAGGGCGGCGAGCTTGTCGCCGTTCTTGAGGCTGGAGACCCCGATCGGGGCCAGCTTCGACTCCCAGTCGGCGCCGAGCGCCTTCTCCACGGCGGGCTTCAGGTCGATGGCGTTGACGCCGTAGATGTCGACGGACCCGTTGGCCGCGCCCGGGGCGACGTCGAAGACGTCGGGGCCGACCGACGAGGCGAGCGCGGGCCGGATCGCCGCGTCGTAGCCGTCGATGGTGAGCTTCTTGAAGGTGACCTTGATGTTGGGGTAGGCCTTGTTGAAGGCCTTGATGTATGCCTCGGCAGGCGCCGCGTCGGGGGTCCAGCCCCACCAGGTGATCTCGCCCGAGTCGGCGGATCCCTGATCCGCGTTCTGGGCGGCGCCCCCCGCCGGCGCCCCGCCGCCGGCGCAACCGGCGAGCACCAGCGCGCCGCTCATGATCGCGGCGGCGAACCCGAGGGGACGACGCTTCCAGATTCGCGAAGATCCCAGCATGTGTCTCTCCTTGCGCGTGATAGGCACGCACCGTGGTACTGACGCCGTTCCGCCCCGTGAGAAAAGTCGAGAGCCGGATCAGGCAAGGCTTCCGAAAACTCCGAAAGTTTCGAAAGCGGTCTCGAAAGAGAGAAACACCGAGCTCTCGGCAGTGTCAAGAATTTGGGCTAAATTGTTTCCGTCGAGTTTCGAAACTCTGGATCTTGTCACCTGCGCTGCCACCGGCCATCCGGAGCGCCGTCTCGGGCATAGATCCGAATAAGCCCAGTTCACGAGCGCTCTGGACGGCACCGACCCGGCCGGTGCTACGGTGATGGAAAGTTTCGACAGATCGAATCTACGCATGATGAGGTGTCGTGCCGAAGCGGGTCACAACCAGGCGCGCCGACCGGGTGACCATCGCGATGGTCGCCACGGCGGCGGGGGTATCCGTGCCGACCGTGAGCAAGGTGCTCAACGGCCGTGACGCCGTGGGCCCGGAGACCCGGAGACGCGTGCAGGATGCGCTGGAGGCCACAGGCTACCAGCGAAGGGCCAGGTCAGAGCCACGCAAAGTGGGTCTGGTCGACTTCGTGATCACCGAGCTCGACACCGCCTGGGCGAGCGAGTTGCTGCGCGGCGCCGAGCAGGAGGCCTACCGGCTGGGGGCCCGGCTGGTGCTCACCGTCACCCACGACCGGCAGGCCAACCCCCGCGAGTGGCTGGCCGCCATCGCCTCCCGGCCGACCGACGGTGTGGTCCTGGTCGGGTCGGGCACCCAGCACCTGGGGGCGGCCCGGCTGCGCACGATCGACGCCCCGTTCGTGGTCGTCGACCAGGTCGGCGGCTTCGACAAGGACATCCCGACCATCGGGGCGACCAACTGGGCCGGCGGGTTCGCGGCCACCGAGCACCTCATCGACCTGGGCCATCGCCGCATCGGCATGATCACCGGGCCCGACGGCGTGCCGTGCAGCATGGAGCGCCTCGACGGCTACCGCGCCGCGCTGCGCCGGGCCGGGCTGCCGGTCGACGAGCGCCTCATCCGGCCGGGCGACTTCTACCCCGAGAGCGGCCGCCTCGGCGCGGCCGACCTGCTTGACCTGCCCGAACCTCCGACCGCCGTGTTCGCCGCCTCCGACCAGCAGGCCGCCGGCGTCTACGAGGAGGTGCACGCCCGGGGCCTGCGGGTGCCCGACGACCTCAGCGTCGTGGGTTTCGACGACACCGAGGTCTGCGAGTGGACGACCCCGAAACTGACCACGATCCGGCAGCCCCTGGCGCAGATGGCGATGCTGGCCGTGCGCAACGTGCTGGAGTCGGAGCACCCGGCGGAGGAGCCGCTGCGGCTGGAGCTCTCGACCAGCCTGGTGATCAGGGACAGCACCGCCGCGCCGTCCGAAACTTCCTCGAAACAGTCTTGACGTCCGGAAAAGTCAGCCCTACGGTGTCTCCGAATGCTCGGAGTTTCGGATAATTCCCGAAACTTTCTTTGAAGGAGTCCCCGGTGCCTCTCGTGCAGATCGACCTCGACCGTTCCCTCGCCGAACGGCTGGGCCCACAGATCAGCGAAGGCGTCCACCAGGCTCTGGTGGACGGGCTCGGGATGGACCCGACCGACAAGTTCCAGATCTTCCGCACGCACGCCCCCGGCGAGCTGGTCGCCGACCCCGGGTACAACGGCGTCGACCGCCGCGACCTGATCAGCATCCAGATCCAGATGGTCCACATGTACGACGTGACCACCAAGTGGGCGACCTTCGACCTGATCGCGAAGAACCTGGCCGACCTCGGCATCCGCAACGACGACCTGCTGATCAGCGTCGTGGAGAACGGCTTCGAGGACTGGTACGCCGGCAAGTCCCGCAACTAGGAGATTTCACGATGAAGGTTCTCTACATCGGCGGCACCGGCACGATCAGCTCGTCGTGCGTGGCCGAGTCGGTCCGCCAGGGACAGGACGTGTACGTCCTCAACCGCGGCAAGACCAGCAAGCGCCCCCTCCCGACGGGGTCACGCCCATCACGGGCGACGTGCAGGACCCGGCGTCCCTCGCCGAGGTGTTCGAGGGCGCCGCGTTCGACAGCGTGGTCAACTTCCTCAGCTTCGGCGCCGGCGACGCCGCCGCCATGGTGGACCTGCTCGACGGCCGCGTCGGCCAGTACGTCCACATCAGCTCCGCCTCGATCTACCACAAGCCGGTGCGGCAGTGGCCGGTCACCGAGTCGACCACCCGGCGCAACCCCTACCTGGCCTACGCCCGCGACAAGATCGCCGCCGAGGACGTGCTGCACCGCGCCTACGAGGAGCGCGCGTTCCCGGTCACGATCGTGCGCCCGTCGCACACCTACGACGACGCCAACCCGCCGCTGCCCGGCGACTGGACCGCCTGGGACCGCATCGCGCGCGGCGACGAACTGGTCGTGCCCGGCGACGGCACCAGCCTGTGGACGCTCACCCACGCCCGCGACCTCGCCGTCGGCCTGGCGGGCCTGATCGGCAACTGGCAGGCGATCGGCGAGGACTTCCACATCACCTCCGACGAGTCGCTGACCTGGGACGAGATCTACGGCATCATCGCCAGGACCGAGCACGTCGAGCCCCGGCTGGTGCACCTGCCCTCGGAGTTCCTGCCGACGGTCGCGCCCGACTGGTTCTGGTCGACGCTGATCCTCGGCGACCTCGCCCACACGGCGGTCTTCGACAACAGCAAGATCAAGCGGTTCGTGCCGGCCTTCAACCCGACCACGACGTGGTCGGAGGGCGCCCGGCGGCTGCACGCCTGGCGGTCGGCCAACCCCGGGCAGACCCGTCCCGACGCGGCCACCGACGAGGTGCTCGGCCGGCTCGTCGCCGCCCACCACGCCGCCCTGGCGGCGATCACCCCGCCGGCCCGCTGATGGCGGACGTCTGGCTGGACGTCGGGGGCGTCCACCTGGAGGGAGTGACCTGGGACGACGTCGCGGGCCGCCTGCGGTTCGTGGACATCCCCCGGGGCCGGGTCTTCGACGCGGGGCCGGAGGGCGACGTCCACTGGGTCGACCTGCCCGCGCCGGTCACGGCCGTGCACATGACCACCGACCCCGGCACCCTGCTGATCGCCGACGGCGACGGCATGGCCCTGACCTCGGGCGGCGTGGTCACCGAACGGCTCGCCGCGCCGCTGGCCGGCCGGCCGGAGATCCGGATGAACGACGGCAACGTCGACCCGGCCGGGCGCTACCTGGCCGGGAGCATGGCCTACGCCTTCACCACCGGCGCGGCCGCCCTCTACCGGCTCGACGCCGACCGGTCCCTGCACACCGTGCTGACCGGCGTGACGTGCAGCAACGGGATCGACTGGTCGCCTGACGGCACCCGCTGCTACTACGTCGACACCCCCACCCGGCGGATCGACGTCTTCGACGCCGACATGACCGGCCGCCGGACCTACGCCGACACCTCCGACCAGCCCGGCATGCCCGACGGCCTGACCGTCGACGCCGAGGGCGGGGTGTGGGTGGCCTTCTGGGGCGGCGGCCGGGTGGTGCGCTACTGGGAGGGCGAGCCCGACGTGGTCGTCGAGTTGCCCGTCACCCAGGTCACCTCGTGCGCGTTCGGCGGGCCGGACCTCGGCCTGCTCTACATCTCCACCTCCACCGAGGAGCTCTCCCCCGCGCAGCTCCGCGACCAGCCCGCCGCCGGTGCGATCTTCCGGGCCGAGCCCGGCCACCGCGGCCGACCCGCGAACAGGTTCGTGATCTGAGATGGACGAACGGCCCTTCGGCCGGACGGGCCTGCGCGTGACGCCCATCTGCGTCGGCACCAGCCCGCTGGCGAGCATGCCCGACCTGTACGGCTACGCCGTCGACGACGCCCGCGCCGAGGCGACGATCGACGACGTGTTCGACGGCCCGGTCAACTTCCTCGACACCTCCAACAACTACGGCGCCGGCAGCGCCGAACGCCGCATCGGCGCGGTCATCCGCCGCCGCGGCCTGCCGGAGGGCTTCGTGCTGGCCACCAAGGCCGACGCCGACCCCGACACCGGCGACTTCTCCGGCGAGCGGGTGCGCCGCTCGGTCGAGGAGAGCCTGGAGCGCCTCGGCGTCGACCACGTGCCGGTCATGTACCTGCACGACCCCGAGTACCACGTCACCTTCGAGGAGGCGATGGCCCCCGGCGGCGCCGTGGAGGCGCTGGTCGCGCTGCGCGAGGAGGGCGTCGTCGGCCACCTCGGCATCGCGGGCGGCCCGGTCGACCTGATGCGCCGGTTCGTCGCCACCGACGTCTTCGACGCCGTGATCAACCACAACCGCTGGACGCTGGTCGACCGCTCCGCCGCTCCGCTCATGGACGACGCCCACGCGAAGGACGTCGCCTTCGTCAACGGCGCCCCCTACGGCGGCGGCATGCTCGTCAAGGGCCCCGACGTCCAGCCCCGCTACGCCTACCGGGAGACCGCCGAGTCGGTCCGCGAGGCGGTCAGGGCCATGGCCGCGGCGTGCGCCGCCCACGGCGTGCCCCTGCCCGCGGCGGCGCTCCAGTTCTCGCTGCGCGACCCCCGCGTGACCTCCACCATCGTCGGCGTCTCCGAACCCGGACGCGTCGCGGCGACGCTGGAGCTCGCGTCCATCCCGATCCCCGCCGAGTTGTGGGACGAACTCGACCGCATCAACCGGAGAGACACATGACCATCGTGGACACCCCCGCCGCCCCCTGGAAGGACGCGGGACGGTCCCCCGAGGAGCGGGCCGAGGCGCTGATGGCGCGGATGAGCCTGCCGGAGAAGATCGCCCAGCTGTACGGGGTGTGGGTCGGCATCGACAACACCGACGGCGAGATGGCCCCCCACCAGCACGAGTTCACCGCGCTGCCGATCCCGTGGGACGACCTGGTCAAGGACGGCATCGGCCAGCTCACCCGGCCGTTCGGCACCACGCCGGTCGACCCGGTCAAGGGCGCCACGACGCTGGCGGCCGCGCAGCGTTCCCTCATGACGGCCGGGCGCTGGGGCGTGCCCGCCCTCGTGCACGAGGAGATCCTCACCGGCGTGGCCGCCTGGCAGGCGGGCGTCTACCCCAACCCGCTGTGCTGGGGCGCCACGTTCGACCCCGAACTGGTCGAGCGGATGGGCGCCCAGATCGGCGCGACCATGCGCCGCCTCGGCGTCCAGCAGGGGCTGGCCCCGGTCCTGGACGTCGCCCGCGACCTGCGCTGGGGCCGGGTCGAGGAGACCATCGGCGAGGATCCGCACCTGGTGGGCCTGATCGGGAGCGCCTACATCAGGGGCGTGCAGTCGCAGGGCGTCGTCGCCACCCTCAAGCACTTCGTGGGCTACTCGGCGTCCAAGGGCGGCCGCAACCTCGCCCCGGTGTCGGCGGGCCGCCGCGAGGTCGCCGACGTGCTGCTGCCGCCGTTCGAGATGGCCCTGCGCGCGGGCGCGGGGTCGGTGATGAACTCCTACGCCGACATCGACGGCACCCCCGTCGCGGCCGACGCGACCCTGCTGACCGACCTGCTGCGCGACACCTACGGCTTCACCGGCACGGTCGTGGCCGACTACTTCTCGGTGGCGTTCCTGCAGACCCTGCACCATGTCGCCGCCTCCCCCACCGACGCGGCCCGGCTGGCGCTGACCGCCGGGATCGACGTCGAGCTGCCGACCGTGAACACCTTCGGGCCCGCGCTGGTCGAGGCGGTGGAGCGGGGCGAGGTCGACCTCGCGCTGATCGACCGCGCGCTGCGCCGGGTGCTGGTCCAGAAGGCCGAGCTCGGCCTGCTCGACGCCGACTGGGATCCCGAGCCGCCCATCCTGCACGAGACCGACCCGGTGCTCGACGGGCCCGAGGTGCGCGAGCTGGCCGGCCGGCTGGCCCGCCGCTCCATCGTGCTGCTGCACAACCGGGACGCGACGCTGCCGCTGGCCCCCGGCGCGAAGCTGGCCGTGGTGGGCCCGCGCGCCGACACCGCGCAGGCCATGATGGGCTGCTACTCCTTCCCGATGCACGTCGGCGTGCACCACCCGGAGACGGGCATGGGCGTGGAGATCCCCACCCTGCTCGACGCGCTGAAGAGCGAGTACGCCGTCACCCACGCGCAGGGCGTGCCGGTGACCGGCGGCGACGACGCGGGCATCGCGGCGGCCGTCGCGGCCACCGCCGACGCCGACGTGATCGTGGCCGTGCTCGGCGACCAGGCCGGCCTGTTCGGGCGCGGCACCTCCGGCGAGGGCTGCGACGCCCCCGGCCTGGCGCTGCCCGGCCGGCAGGAGGAGCTGCTGGAGGCGCTGCTGGACACCGGCAAGCCGGTCGTGCTGGTCCTGCTGGTCGGCCGCCCCTACGAGCTCGGCCGGCAGATCGACCGCCTGGCCGCCGTGGTGTGCGGGTTCTTCCCCGGCGAGGAGGGCGCGGCGGCGCTGGCCGACGTGTTGTCGGGCCGGGCGAACCCGGCCGGGCGCCTGCCGGTGAGCTTCCCGCGCGACGGCGGCAACCAGCCGGCCACCTACCTCGGCGCGCCGCTGGCCCAGAAGAGCGAGGTCAGCAACGTCGACCCGAGCGCGCTGTTCGCCTTCGGCCACGGCCTGTCGTACGCCCCGGTCACCTGGGGCGAGGTCACCGGCCCGGATGCCTGGACCACCGACGGCACCTTCGACGTGACCGTGACGCTGCGGAACGAGACCGAGCGGGAGTCCTCCGAGGTCGTCCAGGTCTACCTGCACGACCCGGTCGCCGAGGTCGCCCGGCCGGTGCAGGCGCTCATCGCGGCGCACCGCGTCGACCTGGCCCCCGGCGAGAGCCGCCAGCTCACCCTCACCCTGCACGCCGACCAGACCTCCTACACCGGGGCGTCGTGGCGGCGGCAGGTCGACCCCGGCGACGTCGAGCTGCGGGTGGGCGCGTCCAGCGCCGACGTCCGCGCCGTGCTCGCCGTGACGATGACCGGCCCCCGGCGTTTTGTCGGATTCGACCGAGTCATGGAAGCATCCGTCCTCTGACGGATCCGGGGGCGGCCCGTCGGCCGGGCCGCCCCTTTCTCTCTCCCAGGAGTTGTCATGACCTCTTCCCCTCCCCTGCGCTGGGCGATCATCGGCACCGGCGGCATCGCCCGCCAGTTCGCCGACGATTTGCGCCTGACGGAGGCCGCCGAGCTGGTGGCGGTCGGCTCGCGGACGCAGGCCCGCGCCGAGGCGTTCGCCGCCGAGACGGGCGCGCCCCGCGCCTACGCCGACCAGGCCGCGATGCTCGCGGCCGACGACGTCGACGCCGTGTACGTCGCCACCCCCCACCCCGCCCACCACGCCGGCGCCCTGGCCGCGATCGAGGCGGGCAAGGCCGTCCTGGTCGAGAAGCCGTTCACCATCAACCGGCGCGAGGCCGAGGAGCTGGTCGCGGCGGCCCGCGCCCGCGGGGTGTTCCTGATGGAGGCCATGTGGACCCGGTTCCTGCCGCACATGGTCCGCATCCGCGAGCTGCTCGCCGAAGGGCGGCTCGGCGACGTGCGCCTCGCGGTGGCCGAGCACGGCGTCTGGTTCCGCCATGACCCCGTCCACCGCATGTTCGACCCCGCCCTCGGCGGCGGCGCGCTGCTCGACCTGGGCGTCTACCCGGTCTCGTTCCTGTCGATGGTCTTCGGCACGCCGGTCTCGGTGACCGCCTCGACGCAGTTCGGCGACACCGGCGTCGACGGCCAGACGGCCGTGCTGACGAAGTACGAGGGCGGCCGGCAGGGCGTGGCGACCAGCAGCATGGAGGCGTTCCTGCCCAACCGGGCCTCGATCGCCGGCACCGACGCGCGCGTCGACATCGACCCCTGGTGGTACCGGCCCACGTCGTTCACCCTCACCACGCGCGCCGGCGCGGCCGAGCGTTACACCTTCGACGTGCCCGGCAACGGCCTGCGCTTCCAGGCCGAGGAGGTCGCCCGCTGCGTGCGCGCGGGCCTGCTGGAGAGCCCGGTCCTCACTCTCGACGAGTCGTGCCAGATCATGGGCACCATGGACGAGGTGCGCGCCCAGGCCGGACTGCGTTACCCCGGCGAATAGGAGGCGGTGCTGGCCCGGACCACCAGCTTGGTCGACAACTCGACCCGGCCCTCGGTCATCTCCGCGCCCTCTTGGTGACCGAGCAGCGACCGGACCGCCAGCGCCGCCATCTTCGCGATCGGCTGCCGGACCGTCGTCAGGGGCGGGGCCATCCACTGCGCCATCGGCACGTCGTCGAACCCGACGACGCTCACGTCGGCGGGCACCCGCAGGCCCCGCTCCTGGATGGCGGCGTAGACGCCGAGGGCCTGCTCGTCGTTGCCCGCGAAGATCGCCGTCGGCGGTTCGGGCCGGTCGAGCAGGGCCTGGGTCAGCGAGAACCCGCTGTGGTAGTGGAAGTCGCCGTGCTGGACCAGGTCGTCGTCGAGCGTGATCCCGGCCCGCTCGACCGCCGCGCGGCACCCGGCCAGCCGCGCCTGGCTGCACAGCAGCCGCATCGGCCCGGTGAGCACGCCGATGCGGCGGTGACCCAGGTCGAGCAGGTGCTTGGCGGCGGCCAGGCCGCCGCCCCAGTTGCCCGCGCCGATCGACGGGATCGTGCCGTCGGCGTCGCCGACCGGGTCGACCAGCACGGCCGGCAAGCCCAGTTTGGCGATGAGCGCCAGGTCGGCCGGGGTCAGCTCCGACAGGGCGAGGATGATGCCGCCCGGGGCCCGGTCGGCGATGTCCTCCAGCCACTGCTGCCCGTGCCCCGGCGTGTTGTCGAACACCGACACCACGACGCCGACCCGGGCCGACCGCGCCTCCTGCTCGGCGCCCCGGATCACCTCGGCCGCCCACGGCGAGTTCACGTCGCTCACCACCAGCTCCAGCAGCCCGCCCCGCCGGGACGAGGCCCGGGGCAGGGCGAGCGGCAGCGGCCGTTTGGTGCGTTTGGTGGGCACGTAGCCGCGCCGGGCCAGCAGGGTCTCGATCTGCGACCGGGTGGCGGGCGCCACGTCCGACCGGCCGTTGAGCACCTTCGAGACCGTCGCGCGGGACACCCCGGCCTCAGCGGCGATGTCGGCCACGGTCACGCGAGAAACTAACGAGTCGGACATCAACCGATCGTACCGAGGTCAGTGGGAGTCGCGCGGCACGTCGCTGCCACGTCCACCCCGCAGGAACCCGAAGTCGGCGCCGCCGTCGGCCCCCAGCACGTGCTCCCGGTAGAGCCACCGGTAGCCGCCCAGGTCCTCATGGACCGCGGGCGTCCACTCGGCCCTTCTGCGGGCGAGCTCGTCGTCCGGTACGAGCAGGGTCAGACTCCGCTTGGGCACGTCGAGTTCGACCAGGTCACCGGTCTGGACGAGAGCCAGCGGGCCGCCCACGGCCGCCTCGGGCGAGACGTGCAGCACGACCGTGCCGAAGCCGGTGCCGCTCATCCGGCCGTCGCTGATCCGCACCATGTCGGTCACCCCGGCGCGCAGCAGCTTGGCGGGCAGCGGCACGTTGGCCACCTCGGGCATGCCCGGGTAGCCCTTCGGCCCCGCGCCCCGGATGATCAGGATGTCGTCGGGCGTGACGTCGAGGTCGTCGTCGTCGCAGACCGCGTGGTAGGCCTCGGGCGAGTCGAACACCAGCGCGCGGCCGGTGTGGGTCATCAGCGCGGGCGAGGCCGCCGACTGCTTGATGACCGCGCCGTTCGGCGCGAGGTTGCCGCGCAGGATCGCGGTGCCGGTCCCGGCGGGCTGGAGCGGCGCGGCCATCGGCCGGATCACCTCGGTGTTCCAGTTGACCGCCGTCCGCACGTTCTCGCGGAGCGTGCGCCCGGTCACCGTGAGCGCGTCGGGGTTGACCAGCCCGGCCTCGTCGAGCTGGTTCAGCACGACGGGCAGGCCGCCCGCGTAGCAGAAGTCCTCCATCAGGAACCGGCCCGACGGCATCAGGTCGACGATGGTCGGCACGTCGCGGGCCAGCGCGTCGAAGTCGTCGAGCGGCAGGTCGACGCCCAGCCGCCCGGCCAGCGCGGTCAGGTGGACGATCGCGTTGGTCGACCCGCCGATCGCGGCGTTGGCGCGGATCGCGTTCTCGAACGCGGCGCGGGTCATGATCTGGCTCGGCTTCAGGTCCTCCTCGACCATCGCCACGATCCGCTTGCCCGCCTCCTGCGCGACCTCGTAGCGGCGCGAGTCGACGGCCGGCCAGGTGGCCGAACCGGGCAGCTGCATGCCGAGCGCCTCGGCCAGGCACGCCATCGTCGAGGCGGTGCCCATCGTCATGCAGTGGCCGTTCGAGCGGGCCATGCAGCCCTCGGCGACGTAGCCGTCCTCGACCGACATGCGGCCGGCCTTGATCTCGGCCTCGAACTTCCACACGTGGGTGCCCGAGCCGACGTCCTGGCCCCGGAACTTGCCGTTCAGCATCGGCCCGCCGGTCACCATGACGGCGGGCAGGTCGACGCTGGCCGCGCCCATGAGCAGGCCCGGCGTGGTCTTGTCACACCCCGACAGCAGCACCACGCCGTCGAGCGGGTTGGCCCGGATCAGCTCCTCGGCCTGCATGGCGAGCATGTTGCGGTAGAGCATCGCGGTCGGCCGCAGCAGCGTCTCACCGGTCGACATCACCGGGAACACCAGCGGGAACCCGCCCGCCATCCAGACGCCCCGCTTGACCGCGTCGGCGACCCGGTCGAGATGGGCGTTGCAGGGGGCCAGCTCCGACCAGGTGCTGGCGATGCCGATGACGGGCCGTCCGTCGAACACCTCCGGCCCGAACCCCTGGTTGCGCATCCAGGAGCGGTAGAGCATGCCGGAGCGCCCTTCGGCCCCGAACCAGTGCTGACTGCGTCGCGTCACGTTCTCGCTCACATCATCCATCCGGCGTCCACGATCCAGTTCTGTCCGGTGCACATGGCACTGTCGTCGGCGGCCAGCCAGAGCACCAGGCGCGCCACGTCGGACGGCGCGAGGTTGTCGGGCAGGCACTGCACCTCCGCGAGTTTCTCGCGAACCTCGGGTGTGACCCAATGGGTCAGCTGCCGCTCGGTGAAGACCCAGCCGGGGATGACGCAGTTGACGCGGATGTGGTCGCCGCCGAGCTCGCGGGCCATCATCTTGGTCAGGCCCTCGATGGCCGACTTCGAGGAGACGTAGGCGGGCAGGCCGAGCAGGCCGACGTGGGGGCTGACCGAGCCGAGGTTGATGATCGAGCCGCCGCCGAGCGTGCGCATGCCGGCCAGGACGGCCTGGGCGGCGAAGAACTGGTGGCGGAGGTTGACGGCGATGCCCTGGTCCCATTCGGCGGGTTCGAGGGTCTCGATGCCGGTGCGAGTGTCGTTGGCGGCGTTGTTGACCAGGATCGAGACGGGGCCGAGGGCCTGTTCGACCATGACGATCGCGCCGCGCAGGGCGTCGACGTCGGTGACGTCGGCATGGATGTAGAGGGCCCGGTCGGTGAGCTTCTGCGCGCCCGCGTCGTCGACGTCGACGAAGGCGACCTTGGCGCCCTGGGCGGCGAGCTGGGCGACGAACTCGGCGCCCAGGCCGGTCGCGCCGCCGGTGACCAGGGCGACCCTGCCGCGCAGGCTGGGATAGGTGGCGTACTCGCTCATGGCACGATCACTCCACGGCCGACGGCGCCCCCGGTGAGGTCGGCGAACGCCTCGTTGATCTGGTCGAGCCGGTAGCGCCTGCCGATGAGGAGGTCGAGGGGCAGGCGTCCGGCGAGGTAGAGCTCGAAGATCTTGGGCAGGTCGATCAGGGGGTTGGCGGAGCCGTAGAGGCTGCCGATCACCCGCTTCTCGCGCTGGACGAGCAGGTTGACCGGCACGTTGAAGGTCTGGCCGACCCTGCCGAGGCCGACGGCGACCAGGGCGCCGCCGGGGCGCAGCACCTCGAAGGCGGTCTCCAGGGTCTCGGGGCGGCCGATGGCCTCGATGGCCCATTCCATGCCGCCGGGGCGGATCTCGCGCAGGGCCTCGGCGACGTCGCCGGCCGAGGCGTCGACCACATGGGTGGCGCCGAGGCGCTCGGCGGTCTCCAGGCGTTCGGCGACGACGTCCACGACGACGATCGGGTTGGCGCCGGCGAGCACGGCCCCGAGGACGGCCGACAGGCCGACCCCGCCCGCGCCGAAGATCACTATGCCGTCGCCGGCGCACTCGCCGATGGCGTTGAGCACCGCGCCGACGCCGGTGATGACGGCGCACCCGGCGATGGCGGCGATCTCCGGCGGCACCCCGCCGGGGACCGGCACGACCGCGCGCTCGGAGACCACGGCGTATTCGGCGAAGCAGGAGACGCCGAGCAGGTGGTGCACCTTCTCGCCGTCGGCGCTGAGCCGGGTGGTGCCGTCGAGCAGCCCGCCGGAGCCGACCATGATGCCCGCCGCCTCGCACAGGGCCGGGCGGCCCACGAGGCAGTTGCGGCACTGGCCGCACCTCGGCCGCCACATGAGGCAGACGCGGTCGCCCGGCCGGTGGCGGGTCACCCCCGGGCCGACGGCCTCGACCACGCCGGTGCCCTCGTGGCCGGGGACCACCGGGAGGGGGCAGGTGAGGTCGCCCGCCAAATAGTGCTGGTCGCTGTGGCAGACCCCGGCCGCCTCGATCCGGACGAGCACCTCTTCGGGGCCCGGTGGGGCGAGGTCGAGGTCGCGCACCACGAGAGGCGCTCCGACCCGTTCCAGCAGCGCAGCTCTCATGTGACCCGTCCCTCCGTCTGCCGTACTCGATCGCAGCAAACGTAGATGTAACGAACGAAGGGGTCAATAGTTTCGAAACTTTCACCCTCGCTACCTCGCCGATCAGCCGGGGTGAGCCGGTCTCAGCTGCGACGATCGGCCGGGGCGCGGTTTCGGAACAACGCCGCCACGGGACCGAAACTTTCCGTCAGGGCACCAGCACGATCTTCCCCCGGGCGTGCCGGGTCTCGCCGAGTTCGTGCGCGGCCGCGACCTCGTCCAGCGGGAACGCCGCCGCGACCGGCACCCGTAGCCGCCCCTCGTCCGCGAGGGCGGCCGCGACCGCGAGCCCGTGCCAGGCCAGGGGGTCGGTCGCGCCGGAGGACAGGTGCACGCCGTGCTCCCGCGCGGCGAAGTCGGCGATCGTCACCACACGCGCCGGGTCGCCGGCGATGGCGACCAGGTCGGGGAGCGCGCCGCCGGCGCAGTCGACGACGGCGTCGACCCCGGCCGGGACCCGGCCGGGCAACCCCGGCCCGTACGTCGTCGGCGTCGCCCCCAGCGAGCGCAGGAAGCCGTGGTTGTGCCCGCTCGCCGTGCCGATGACCGTGGCCCCGCGCGCGACCGCGAACTGGACGACGACCGCGCCCGTGCCCCCGGCGGCCCCGTTGACGAGCACCGTCTGCCCGGCGGCGACGGCGAGCCGGTCGAGCACCCGGGTCGCCGTCTCGGCGGCGCCCGCCGCGCCGCCCGCCTCCTCCCAGCTCCACGCGGCCGGTTTGGCCGCCCACGCGGTCAGCACGGCGTGGTCGGCGTTGGCCCCGCGCCGGGTGAAACCGGCCGCGCCGAACACCGCGTCGCCGGCCCGGACGCCGGTGACGCCGTCGCCCACCTCGTCGACCACGCCCGCGGCGTCGAAGCCGGTCCGGAACGGGAAGGCGACCGGCACCAGGTCGCGCAGCCGCCCGGAGCGGATGGCGATCTCGCCGGCGGCCACCCCCGACGCGCGCACGGCGACGCGGATCTCCCCCGGCCCGGCGTGCGGTTCCGGGACCTCGGCGACGTGCACGACGGACGGCGGGCCGTATGCGGTGAACTGCACTGTTCTCATGTCCGGGGACCGTAACGGAACACCCCGTCCGGTTGTCTAAAGTGAGAGCGATGACGGCAGAAGTGGGACCGAAACTGCGGTCCGACGCCCGCGACAACCGTGAGCGCATCCTGGCGGTGGCCCGGCTCGCGTTCGCCACCGAGGGCGTCGACGTGCCGATCCGCGAGATCGCCCGCCGCGCCGAGGTCGGCCCGGCGACCCTCTACCGCCACTTCCCGACCAAGGACGCGCTGCTGGCCGAGGCGTTCGCCGAGCAGATGGAGACGTGTTCGGCGATCGTGGCCGAGGGGCTGGCGGCGGCCGATCCGTGGCAGGGGTTCCGGCTGGTGGTCGAGCGGCTGATGGAGTTGCACGCCCTCGACCGGGGGTTCGCCCGCGTGTTCACCTCGCGGCTGCCCGAGGCGGTCTTCGCCGCCGACCGCGACCGCACGCTGCGCATGCTGCTCGACCTCGTCGGCCGGGCGAAGAAGGCGGGCCCGCTGCGCCGCGACTTCGTCGTCGAGGATCTCAGCCTGGCGCTGATGGCCAACGAGGGCATCCGGGCCGAGTCGCCCGCGACGCGGGTGGCCGCCTCGCGGCGGTTCGCGGCGCTGATGATCCAGTCGTTCATGGCCGAGCCGGTCGCCGCGCCGCTGCCGCCGCCCGTCAGGCTGCCGCTGTCGCGGGCCTAACGGGGCACCAGCAGGCCCCGGTTGAAGGCCTCGGCGACGGCCGCGGCACGGTCGTTGACGCCGAGCTTGGCGTAGATGTTCAGCAGGTGGCTCTTGACCGTGGCCTCGGTGATGAACAACCGGGCCGCCGTCTCGCGGTTGGAGTTGCCGGCCGCGATGAGTTCGAGCACCTCCAGCTCCCGGGGGCTGAGCGGCGGCGGGGGTGTGCGCACCCGGGTCAGCAGCCGGGCCGCCACCGACGGCGACAACACGCTCTCCCCTCGGGCGGCGGCCCGCGCGCCGCGCAGCAGCTCCTCGCGGGGCGAGTCCTTCAGCAGGTAGCCGGTCGCGCCCGCCTCGATGGCCGGCAGCACGTGGGAGTCGGTGTCGTACGTCGTCAGCACCAGGATCCTCGACGGCACGCCCAGCCGCGCCAGCTCGGTGATCGCGCCCAGCCCGTCGAGCTCCGGCATGCGCAGGTCGAGCAGGATCACGTCGGGCCGCAGGCCGACGGCGAGCCGCACCGCCTCGGCGCCGTCTGCGGCCTCGCCGACCACCTCGAAGCCGGGGGCCGCCGCGAACATGGCGCACAGTCCGTCTCTGACGATGGGGTGGTCGTCGGCGACCAGCAGCCGGATCACGCGGACCTCCAGGGGACGCAGGCGGAGACGCCGGTGCCGCCGCCGGGTTCCGACTCGACGCGCAGGCTCCCCGAGAGCCCCTCGACGCGCTGCCGCATGATGGCCAACCCGAAACCCTCACTCCGGCCGGAGAGATCGAAACCCCTCCCATCGTCCCGTACGTCCAGGGCCACCTCGTCCGCCAAGTAGGAGAGCGTCACCCCGACCCGGGTGGCCCCGGCGTGCTTGGCCACGTTGGCCAGCGCCTCCTGGGCCGTGCGCAGCAGCGCGACCTCGATGGCGGGGGCGAGCGGCCGGGCGGTCCCCGTGGCGGTGAACCGGACCGGGACCCCGTGCAGCGCCGACCACTTCCCGGAGACGGTCTCCAGGGCCTCGCCGAGCCGGGCGGTCTCCAGGTCGGCGGGGCGCAGCGCCTCGACCGAGCGGCGGGCCTCGGCCAGGCTCTCCCGGGCCAGCCCCATCACCGCGTCGAACGGCCGCCGCCACGCGGCGGGCACCTCGTGCCGCTGCTCGGCGGCCTGGAGCTGGGTGATGATGCCGATCAGGCCCTGGGCGAGGGTGTCGTGGATCTCGCGGGCCATGCGCTGGCGTTCGTCGAGCACGCCGGCCTCGCGGGCCTGGACGAGCAGCTGGGCGTGCAGCCCGGCGTTCTCCTCCAGCGCCGCCTCCAGTTTCGCCATGGCGGCCACGCGCTGCTCCCGTTCGACGTCGGCGGTGTGCAGCACCCAGGCGGTGGTCACCATCATCACGACGTTGACCACGATGACGACCCCCTGGAGCACCACCATCCCGGACGCGGCCGACGCCTGCGCCGCCCCGGCGACCACCGCCGTGAGGCCCACCCCGGCCAGCCGCCACGGCCAGGGCAGCACGGTGAAGGCGTAGAGGTAGGGGACGGGGGTGAACAGGCCGTACAGCGGGTTCTGCAGCACCATCACGGCGGTGATCACGAGCAGCCCGGCGAAGAACACGGGCGTCTCGCGCCACCGGTAGAGGGCGACCATCCACACCGCCGCCGGGAGCAGCTCCGTCACCGGGAATCCGGCGGCCACGACCAGGACGGCGAGCCCGGCGAGCAGCGTGTAGGGGACGACGGTGACCAGTAAGAACGGCAACCCTACTCCCAGCGGAACCAGCGGACCGCGACGGCCGCGCACACCACCGCGTAGGCCACCAGGATCACCAGCGGCGGCCACGAGGGAAAGCCGCCCAGGTAGGCGTCCTGGAAGGCGCCCATGCCCGCGCCGAGCGGCGTGTAGGCGCTGATGTCCTGGAGCAGCGGCGGCATCTGCGCGATCGGCACCCACAGGCCGGCGAAGAACATCATCGGGAAGAACAGCAGCGTGCCGATCGCCGTGGCCGCCGCGCGCGAGGGCACCAGCGCGGTGACCAGCAGCCCGATCGCGAGCAGCGCGGCGGTGGCCAGCGACCAGGCGACCGCGAACCCGAGCGGGTGGCGCGGCGGGTCGACCCCGAACCCCAGCCCGGCCACCAGGAGGAAGAGCACCATCGCGACCAGCGCGATCACGAAGTTGGCGGCGAGCTGCGCGGCCAGGACCCGCACCGGCCCGACGGGGGTGGTGCGCATCCGCCGCAGCACGCCGTTCTCCCGGTAGCCCGCCAGGGTGGTGGGCAGCGCGGTCATCGCCAGGATCGCGATGTTGAACAGGATGAGCACCGGGACGTACACGTCGAAGATGGTCAGGTCGGCGGTGATGGGCTCGCGCAGCGCCGGGATGCTGCCCAGGATGACGAGCACCACCAGCGGGCACGCCACCCCCCAGACGGGGGCGACCTTGTCGCGGAGGCTGAGCTTGCCCTCGACGGCGATGAGCCGCCACGTCGCGCCGTTCATTTGGCGTCCTTCCTGGTCAGCTGGACGAAGGCCTCTTCGAGGCCGGCCTGTTCGACGCGGAGCCGCTCGGCCGTGATCTGGTTCCTGGCCAGCACGGCCATGACGGCGTTCACCACGGTGTCGTCGCCGGTCACCACGACGAGCTCGCCGCGGCGGGTGACGCCGGTGACCCCCGGCAGGCCGGTGAGCAGGGCGGTGTCGAGCTCGCGGGAGGGGCGGAACTGGAGGCGCTGCTCGCCCTGGGCCCGGCCGGCCAGCCCGGCGGGGGTGTCGATGAGGACGACCCGGCCCGCGTCGATCAGGGCCACCCGGTCGCAGAGGCGTTCGGCCTCCTCCATGAAGTGGGTGACGAGCACGATCGTCACCCCGCGCGCCCGCACGCCCTCGATCAGCGCCCACGTGTCGCGCCGCGCCTGCGGGTCGAGGCCGGTGGTCAGCTCGTCCAGGACGGCGATGTCGGGGTTGCCGATCAGGGCCAGCGCGATCGACAACCGCTGCTTCTGGCCGCCGGAGAGGGCGGCGTACCTGGTCTTGGCGGGCAGGCCGAGGTCGTCGAGCAGGACACGCCAGTCGGCGGGGTCCGGGTAGAAGGAGCCGTACAGCTCCAGGGCCTCCCCCACCCGCAGGCTGTCGGGCAACATCCCGGCCTGCAACTGGACGCCGAGCCGGCGGGTCAGCTCGAGGTGGTCCCGCTGCGGGTCGAGGCCCAGGACGGAGACGGTCCCGCCGTCGGGGGCGCGCAGGCCCTCGACGCACTCGACCGTGGTGGTCTTCCCGGCGCCGTTCGGGCCGAGGATGCCGAAGATCTCGCCCTGTTCGACGGTGAAGGAGACGTCGGCGACGGCGACCTTGTCGCCGTAGCGCTTGTGGAGGTCGGTGACCTCGATCACTGGTGGCATGGCCCAAGAGTGCTCGGGCGGGGCCCCCTCCCGGCACCGACCGGCGGTCGGGAATCCGGATCAGCCGATCGGTGGATTCCGCGCCGCCGCCGGTCCGTGCGAGGCTGGACCGTCATGGACGGCCGGAAGGGCGGCCTACCACTTGAAGATCAACTCGATGGCGATCACGACATCGATGACGCCGCACCATTCGGCGAAGGACCGGGCCACCACTGTGTCCCGCCGGAGGTGGACGAAGTCCCAGACACCGTGGAAGAACCAGCCGGCCGCCACCAGGTAGCGGGCCAGATCCGGATGCACGGCCAGCCCGATCAGCCCGAGCGCGCCGAAGGCGAGCATGCCCAGCGCCTGCACCCGGAGCGTCCCGGACCGGAACAGGTGCCCGTCCACGACGCTCCAGAGCAGGACGATCAGCGCGAGGGCGGAGAACACGGCGGCCGGTTCGACCAGGTCCAGCCCGCGCAGCACGAGGACGCCGGCGATCCCGGCCAGGAGCAGCGGCCATGTCGCCCGGCGCGCCTCCAGCTTGGCGACCACCAGATACAACAGCGGCAGGAGCACGAGGATCGACGCGAACGACGCCACCCCCTCGGCCGACTCGGTGCCGCCGAAGGTCGCCGCCGAAAGCGCCAGCGCCAGCGCGGTGGGCCAGCGGTCGAGCAACCGGCGGAACCGGTGCCCGCGTTCATGAGACACGCTCTCCATGGGCTCAGCCTGGCCGCTGGGGGGCGGCCGCCAGTAGTGCCGGAACCGCAGGTGTGCGCGTGGCTTTGTCACTCGATTTCATGACAACTGTCATGAACCGGCCCGCGACGCGGCGTGCTGCCACAATGACCGGGTGCGCGACCATGAGCCCGACGGCGAGACGGCGGCACTCCGGAGTTTCCACCGCCACACCTGGTGGAGCCTCACGGGCGGCATCACGTTCTTCCTGCTCGCCGTGGTCGGCGCGGGCCTGCTGGCCCCGGGCCTACCGGTCTGGGCCAGGAGTGCGGGCGCACTCGCGCTCGTCGTGACAGCCGGGTGCTGCGCGGTGCTGCTGCACCACCGGCTGGCGTCCGACCCCGGCGAGCGCCCCGGCCGCCCGCCCGTGGCGTGGCTGGCCGCGAGTGCCGCCGGTGCGGCCGTGCTCGGCGGCGTCCTGCTGGCCGTACGGGACGACTCGCTGTGGGCGCTGGCCCCGGCGATGACGGTGTCGGTCGCCGCGACGTTCCTGCCGTCGCCGCGCCGGTGGGCGCTGATCGCCGTGGCGACGGCCGCCGCGGCCGTGCCGGGCGCGGTCGCGGGAGGCGACGATCCGGTGCGCGCGGTGTTGTTCCCGCCGGGACTGGTCGCGTTCAGCGCCTGGGTCACGCTCGGCTCGTTGTGGGCGTGGGACGTCGCGGAACGGCTGAACACGGCGCGCCGCCTGGTCGGGGAGCTGGCGGTCGCCCGGGAACGGCTGCGCTTCGCCGCCGACCTGCACGACATCCAGGGCCACCACCTCCAGGTGATCGCGCGCAAGAGCGAACTGGCCGCGCGGCTGGCGGCGGCCGACCCGGCCCGCGCGAGCGCGGAGATGTCGGAGGTGCGGCGGCTGGCCACCGAGGCGCTCTCGGACACGCGGGCCGTCGTGCAGGGATACCGCCGTACGACGCTGGACGCGGAGCTGGCCAACGCGGGCCGGGTGCTCGCCGCGGCCGACATCCAGGTCAGGATGAACGTCGAGCCCGCCGGGCCGCTCCCCGACGCCGACCGGCACCTGCTCGGGCTGGTCGTGCGCGAGGCCACCACCAACGTGCTGCGCCACAGCCGGGCCCGCGCCGCCGAGATCGACTACCACCTCACGGACGGAGTGGCCCGGCTACGGGTGCGCAACGACGGCACGACCGGCCCGCCCGGCCCGGGGTCGGGCACCGGGCTGCGCACCCTGGCCGACCGGCTGCGGGCCGCCGGAGGCGAGCTGACCTGGGAGCACGGACACGGAAGCTTCGTCGTGACCGCCTGCCTGCCGGTCGGCGCGAACGCGGAGGCACGATGATCCGGCTGCTGATCGCCGACGACGAGGAACTGCTGTGCAGCGCCCTGGCCGCGCTGCTCGTGCTGGAGCCCGACCTCACCGTGGTGGCCGAGGCCGCCACCTCCACCGACGCGGTACGGCTGGCCCTCGAGCACCGCCCCGACATCGCGGTGCTCGACCTGGAGATGCCGCCCGCCGACGGGTTGCACGCCGCCGCGCAGATCATGGCCGGGCTGCCCGGCGCCCGGGTCGTCCTGGTCACCAGGCACGCGCGGCCGGGGGTGCTGCGCCGCGCCCTGGCGGCCGGCGTCAGCGGGTTCGTGCCGAAGACCACTCCGGCGTCCCGGCTCGCCGAGATCATCCGTGACGTCGCCGCGGGCCGGCGGTACATCGACGCCGACATCGCCGCATCCGCCCTGACCGAAGGCCCCTGCCCGCTCAGCGCCCGGGAACTGGAGGTGCTGCGTGCCTGCCGTGCCGGGGCGTCGATCGCGGAGATCGCCGCCCAGGTGCACCTCGCGCCCGGCACGGTGCGCAACTACCTGTCGGCGGCCATGGCCAAACTGGGCGTCGGCTCCCGCCACGCCGCCGCTCACCGCGCCTGGGAGGAAGGCTGGATCTGACCCGCGGCACGGACCGCCCCCACCATCAGGGCGAACGCCAGGTCTGTCGAGGCCACCTCACGGGGAGAGCGCCGCCGGGAGAGGGCCCAGGTCGCGGACGATCCCGGCCAGGGCCCGGATGGGCCCGTTCTCCGCCTCGCTCCGCCACACCAGCGCGTACGGCAGCGGCTCCATGTCGGTGACCGGCAGGTAGGCGATGTCCGGCCGGGCCCAGTAGCGGGCGACGTGGGCGGGGAAGAGCACGACGAGCCCGTCCATGCTGGCGAGGGTCATGGCCTCTTCCGCGTCCCGGATCACGGGGCCGCGCTCGATTCGACGTCCGCGCCGGGTGAAGCGCGGGGCGTAGGCGTCGTACCAGTAGCCGGGCCCGGTGTCGGTGTGCGGGTGCTGGAAGTCGGAGACCATCTCCAGCGAGACCGACGCGCGGGGGGCGAGCCGGTGGTCGGTGGCGACGGCCAGCACGCGCTGCTCGGCGAACACGACCGGCCCCACGGTGAGGTCGGGTTCGTCGACGGGGAGCCAGCTCACCAAGACGTCGATGTCTCCGCGGCGCAGCGCGGGAAAGGCGTCGCCGACCTGGGCGCTGTGGATGCGCAGTTTCCACCGTGGGTGGCGGAGGCGGAAGACGTCCCAGTAGGGGCGCAGGTCGTGGGCGTTGAGCGGCAGCATGCCGACACGCAGTGTGCCGGTGATGCCCTTACCGGCGAGCTGGGCGCGTGCCACGGTCTCCCGCAGCCCCGCGTAAAGCGGCCGGAGCTCGTCCCGGAGCTGCCGCCCGACCGGGGTCAGGCGGACCGAGCGGTTGTTGCGCTCGAACAGCGGAGCGCCGACCTGACGCTCCTGCTTCTGGATCACCTGGGTGACGCGGGCCGGCGACAGGCACAGCCGGGTGGCGGTGCGGCCGAAATGCAACTCCTCGGCGAGGGTCAGGAAGATCTCGATGTCCCGCAGTTCCACGCCTGACCTGCCCCGTTCACTCCCACTGAAGGTGATCTTCCGGAGTTCGTCGTTGTTCCGGCTGTTCACCGTACTTGATCCTCGGAGCGTACGGATTCGCCTGATCACGGGAGCACATCGATGTCGAGGGAACATGGTGACGGACGTCCTGGTCTGCGGCGCCGCGCTTCGCCTCCGGGCCGCTGGTGGACGACCGGGACGACGCCCGGCGCCGCGGACGCATCGTGGCCGAGCGGTTGGCGGAGGCGGAGGACCTCTTCGTCGAGGCCGACGCCAGGTCGAGATGGACCGCTGGTCACACGCGGGCGTTCGCCGCCCACGAGCGGGAGACGCGACGGCGCCGATGTCAGGTCCCTTCGCGAGGGTGAACGCACGAACACCGGATCAATCCTGACGACGAGCAGACGGGGATCACGGCGATGGGCGGAAACGGCTTCTCCGAGGGAGGGCCGCGCAGGCTGCGTGAGGTGCCGGCACGGCAGGTCGGCTCCGGGAGGATTCCGGGGCCGGCGGCCCTGGTCGGCGTGCTGGTCTCCCAGGAAGCGGCTCATCGGCGGCGCCCAGGCCGCCGCATCCTCTCGAAGCCGGCCGGTCCCTCCGGCAGCCCGTCCGTCGACCCGGCCCCCAGAACACCTCAGCCACCTGGCCCGAAAGGTCATCGATGACGAAGCACGAAGCCGACGTGATCATCGTGGGCGCCGGCCCGACCGGTCTCATGCTGGCCGCCGAACTGCGCCTGGCCGGAGTGCGGCCGCTGGTGCTGGAACGGCGGCCGCGGCCCCGCGACACCCCCAAGGCCGGCGGCCTGGGGGGCCGGATCCTGGACCTGCTGCGCCACCGCGGCCTGCTGGAACGTCTCCAAGCCGCCTGCACCGGACCGACGCCCGCTCCCCGGTTCCCGTTCGGCGGGGTGCACCTGGACTTCACCCGGATGGCGGACCCCCCGATGCACGCCCTGCCGCTGCCGCAGCACGTGCTGGAGCGGCTGCTCGGCGAACGCGCCGGCGAACTCGGCGCCGACCTCCGCCGCGGACACGAGGTGACCGGGGTGAACCAGGACGGCGACGCGGTCACCGTCGACGTGCGCGGCCCGGACGGCCCCTACCGGGTGAGCGCCCGCTACCTCGTGGGATGCGACGGCGCCCGCAGCCGCGTCCGTGACCGGGCCGGCATCCCGTTCCCCGGCACCGACTATCCGGAGGTCAACCGGCTGGCCCAGGTCACCCTGCCCGACGCGGTCACCGTTCTCGGCGACGGCGATCTCGACGTCCCCGGCTTCGGCGTCGTCCGCGCCGGGTTCACCCGCACCGACCGGGGTCTGCTCGGCGTCGGCTCCTCACCCGGCGCCCGGTCCGTCTCCCTCTACACCGTCGAGGACGAGACCACCGAATACGACGACGACGTCCCGATGACGCTCACCGAACTGCAGGACAGCGTCCACCGTGTGCTGGGCGCCCACCTGCCCCTGGCCGGGGCGACCCGGCTGTCGCGCTTCACCTTCAGGGCCCGCCAGGCCGAACGCTACCGCGAGGGGCGGATCCTGCTGGCCGGTGACGCGGCGCACCTGTTCCCGGCCACCGGAGTGGCGCTCAACGCCGGCCTGCTGGACGCGGTCAACCTGGCCTGGAAGCTGGCCGCCGACCTCCACGGCACGGCCCCGGCCGGCCTGCTGGACACCTACCACACCGAACGCCACCTGGCCGGCGCCCGCACACTGCTGCACACCCGGGCGCAGGTGGCCCTGCGGCGCGGGCACGACGCGGCCGCCGAAGCGCTGCGGGAGGTCTTCACCGAACTGCTCGCCGACGAGCAGCCGCTGCGCCGCATGGGAGCACTCGTCGGCGGCGCCGACATCCGCTATCCGATGCCCGGGGCCGGACATCACCCGCTGGCCGGCGCCTTCGCCCCCGACCTCACCCTGCACACCGGCCAGGGCGTCACCGGCGTCGCCGAACTCATGCACCCCGCCCGGCCCGTCCTGCTCGACCTGGCCGACCGCCCCGAACTACGCCAGACCTCCCGGAACTGGCAGCATCAGGTCGACGTCCACACCGCCAAGACCGACGACCGACCGGCCGACGCCCTGCTGATCCGCCCGGACGGCCACGTCGCCTGGGCGGCCGGAATCGACGAAGCCGCGGACAGCGCCACTCCCTCGCTGCGGGAGGCGCTCTCCGCATGGTTCGGTACGCCCTCGAACATCAGGAAGAGACATGACAAGTAGGCTCACCGAGGTGACCGTCGACTGCCGTGATCCGGAGAGACTCGCGGCCTTCTGGTGCGAGGTCCTGGACTTCACGGTGATCGACCGCACCGAAGGCAAGGTCGAGATCGGCTCCTGGGTGCCGACCGTCGAGCAGGTCCTGGCCGGCCAGATGCCACCCACCCTGCAGTTCATCCGGGTGCCCGAGGGCAAGACCGGGAAGAACCGGCTCCACCTCGACGTCAGCCCGATCGACGGCGGCACCGACGACGAGGTGACCAGGCTGCTCGGCCTCGGCGCCGTCAGAAGAGATCTGGGCCAGGGCCCCGACCGGAGCTGGGTGGTCATGGCCGACCCCGAGGGCAACGAGTTCTGCGTCCTGCGCACCCTGGCGCCGTGACCGGAAACGCGCTTCCCTGTGACGTCAGCGGCTACCCGCGAGACCGGTGCAGGGTTCCGGTCACCGTGCTCAGATAGAGCGCCAGGCCCGCCGAGGTGAGCAGGAAGCCGGCCCACACCGTCGACAGCGTGCCCCAGCCGGCCGCCAGGGTGATCGCGCCGCCGATCGCGCCGAAGGAGTTGGCCAGGTTGAGGGCGGCCAGGTTGAGCGCGCCCATCAGCGTCGGGGCGTCGGGCGCGAAGGAGGTCAGCCTGACCTGGATGGTGGGGATCGCGAACATCATGGTCGCGCCGACGCCGAACAGGCACGCCAGCAGCACGGGCCACTCGTTCCCGGCCACCCCGATCAGCGCCAGCAGCCCGAGCACCCCGCCGTACCCCCAGGTCAGGCCGCGGTGCTCCCACCGGTCGGCGGCCCGGCCGCCGAAGTGGTTGCCGGCCGCCATGCCGAGGCCGAACACGGCCAGCGCCACCGGGATGAGCGCGGGGTCCTTGCGCGCCGCGTCGGTGACGAACGGGCCGATGAACGTGTAGACGGCGAAGATGCTGGAGATGCCGAGCGAGGGCACGGCGACCATCACCCAGACGCCGCGCCGGCGCAGGCCGTTCAGCTCGCTCCTGATCGGGCCGCCGTGCAGGTCGGCGGTCCGGGGCAACCACGCCACCAGCGCCAGCCCGGCCAGCAGGCCGACGGCGACGACGGCCCCGTACATGACCCGCCACCCGGCCTGCTGCCCGATGAACGTCGCGAGCGGCGAGCCCGCGACGGTGGCGAGGGTGAGCCCGCCCATGACGGTGGCGAACGCCTTGCCGCCCCGGCCCGGCCCGTAGACGTAGGCGGCCACGACGGCCCCGGCGCCGAAGAACGCCCCTTGGACGCTGCCCGCCACGAAGCGGAAGACGACGAGCAGCGCGATGTCCGGCGCCAGGGCCGACAGCCCGTTGCCCACGAGGAACAGCACCGCCAGGCCGAGCAGCAGCGTGCGCCGGTTGACGCGGGCGGCGAGCAGCGTGATCAGCGGCGAGCCGACCACCACCCCGAGGGCGTAGGCGGTGATCGCGTGGGTGGCGACCGGGATCGACACCCCCAGGTCGGCGGCGAACAGCTGGATGACGCCGTTGCTGCCGAACTCGCCGGCGCCGATGGCGAAGGTGCCCAGCGCCAGCGCGAACAGGGCGAGCCCCGGGCGCGCGGCGCCCCTCCCGGCGGGCGCGTGCCGGGACTCCTCCGCGGCGCACTGGGCTTCGTAGGCGCGGACGTGCACGGTCACCGGGACGGCCCCGATCGGCGGTTCGTGGTCATGGGATCGATCGTGTCCCCCGGCACTGGACGCCCACTGAACGGGCGGTTCACTCCCCGTCCAGACCGGCCCGCCGACACTGGGGCATGGATTCGCCCCTCCTCTTGGCCGGCCTCCCGTACGCGCTCGGGATCGTCATGTTCGGGCTGGGACTCGCGCTGACGGTCGACGACTTCCGCCGGGTGGGCCGCCATCCCAGGGCGGTCGTGGTCGCGTTGTCGTGCCAGATCGTGCT
Source organism: Herbidospora sakaeratensis (assembly GCF_001570525.1). Taxonomy (GTDB): domain Bacteria; phylum Actinomycetota; class Actinomycetes; order Streptosporangiales; family Streptosporangiaceae; genus Herbidospora; species Herbidospora sakaeratensis. The sequence continues at coordinate 1,267,147 of NZ_BBXC01000007.1, read as the reverse complement.
GCTGCCGGTGGTCTGCTTCGGCCTCGTGCTGGCCTTCGGCCTCCCGCCCGAGCTCGCGGTCGGGCTGATGGTGGTCGCGGCCTCGCCCGGCGGCCCCACCGCCAACCTGTTCAGCCACCTGTTCGGCGGGGACGTCGCGCTGAACGTCACCCTCACCGCGGTCAACTCGGTGCTGGTCGTGGTCACCCTGCCGGTCGTGGTGAACCTGTCGGCCGCCCACCTCCTGCCCGGCGGGGCCTCCCTCGGGCTGCAGGCCGGCAAGCTGCAGCAGCTCTTCGTGATGGTGCTCGGGCCGGTCGCGCTCGGCATGCTGGTGCGCGCCTTCGCGCCGCGGGCGGCGCGGCGGCTCGACCTGCCCGTCCGGTTGTCGTCGGTCGTGGTCCTGGCGACGGTCGTCTCGGCCGTCCTGTACGCCGAACGGGAGAACCTGCTCGGCTACTTCGCGGCGGTCGGGCTGGCCGCGCTGGCCTTCAACGTGGTGAGCATGGCCGTCGGCTACGGCGTGCCGCGCCTGGCCGGGGTCGACCACGGCGCGGCCGTCGCGGCCGGGTTCGAGATCGGCGTGCACAACACCGCGCTGGCCATCACGATCGCGCTGAGCCCGGCGATGCTGGACAGCGCCGCGATGGCCGTTCCGGGCGCGGTCTACGGGATCGTCATGTTCTTCACCGCCGCCGCGTTCGGCTGGGCGGTCACCCGTGCTCAGAGCTCGGTGAGGAATCTTTCGGCGCGGCCCGCGAACAGGTGACTCCCGCGTGCGGCCGAGCGGTCGCGGGCCTCCTCCGCGGCGGCCCGCACCGCGTCGGCGGGTGCGCCTTCGGCGTGCAGCAGGCGGGCCCGCAGGAGCCACACGAGCCCCTCGGCGTAGCGCTGGCCGTAGGTCTCCAGCGCGTGGCCGGCCCGGCCGAGGGCGGCGGCCGCCCGGCCGGCGTCGCCGACGGCCAGCCACATCTCGGCGATCAGGGCGTGGTGGTAGGCGACGCCCCAGCGCGGGGGCTCCGTGAAGCCGGCGATCAGCCGTTCGGCCTCCTCGGTGACGCCGGCGGGGTCGTCGCCGGTGAGGGCGCGGGCCCAGCACCAGTTCAGCCGGATGTAGAGCTCCTGCTGGATGGCGGCGCGGCCGGTGCCCACGGCGATCCACCGGTCGACGGCGCGGATCACCCCGTCGGCGTCGCCGGCCATCGACGCGATGATGGAGACGTAGTAGACCCAGGTCGCGACCGCGTAGGAGTCGTCGGGGCCGTTCCACCGGTCGATCGCGGCGAGCGCCGCGCCGACGTCGCCGTGCATGGCCGTCACGACGGCCAGCCAGCCGGGCCACTCGCCCGACACGTCGCGCCTGATCGGGGTGTCGCTGTGCGCGGAGACGACCCCCTCCAGGAGGGCGGGGTCGTTGGCGCGGAAGAACCGGTAGGCCTCGCCGATCTCGCCGACGTCCCACTGGTGCAGGCCCCACGCCTGGCGGCCGTAGACGCGGACGACGGGATCGGCGGACGCCTCCCCCTGTTCGTAGAGGCGGCGGACCAGCGCGGCGCGGTCCCACTCCATGAAGGTGTACGCCCCGAAGAGGCGGGCGAACAGCAGCCCGGCCGCCTCGACCTCGCGGCCGAGCCGGCGGGCCAGCAGCTCGGCGCGCTCCAGCAGGTCGAAGGTGGTGCCGCCGAACCCGGCCTGCCGGCGCGGGGCGATGGCCAGCAGCGACAGGGCCGACAGTTCGAGCTCCGGGAGCCCGGCGCCGCGGGCGAGGTCGGCGGCCGACTCCAGGTGGCGGTCGGCGGCGGCGAACGCGAGCTTGTTGGCCGCACGGCGGCCCGCGCGCTTCAGCGCCTCCACGACGCGGACCGGGTCGGCGAGCACCCGCGCCGCCCACAGGTGGAAGGCGAGCCGCTCGATGACGGACTCGTCGTCGGCCCCGTGCTGCTCCAGCGCGTCGGCGACGCGCAGGTGCAGCCGGACGCCCCGCCAGTGTTCCGTCGTCTCGGTGACCGACTCGCGGACCAGGTCGTGCGCGAACCGCCACGCGAACGGGTCGTGCGGGTCGGATTCGAGCAGGCCGAGGGCGCGCAGCGGTTCGAGGCGTTCGAGACAGCCAGCGACGCCGATCCCGGCGGCCCGGGCCAGCAGCCCGAGGTCGACGTCGCGGCCGATGACCGCCGCGAGGCGCACCAGTTCGCGGGCGTCGTCGTCGAGGCCGGCCATCCGGTCGCGGACCACGTCGCGCACGGTCGCCGGCACGCCCAGCGCGCCCCGGTCGCTGAGCAGCCGCGCCAGTTCGCGGACGAAGAAGGGGTTGCCCTCGGTGCGGGCGTGGATGTCGCGGGCGACGTCGGGGGCGGGCGGCCGGCCGGTCTCGCGGCGGACGAGTTCGGCCACGTCGGTCAGGCCGAGCGGGCCGAGCCTGATCCGGTGGTGGCCGGGCAGCCGACCGGCGGCGGCCAGCGCCTGCGCCAGGGCGGCGCCGGGGGCGGGGGCGCGGTCGCGCAGGGCGCAGACGATCGCGGCCCCGGCGGGCAGCCGCCCCGCCACGTGGCCGAACATCTGGAGCGACGCCGGGTCGATCCACTGGAGGTCGTCCATGACCAGCACCACCGGCCGTTCGGCGGCCGCCTGGCCGATGACGCCGACCGCCTGCTCGAACAGCCGGAACTGGGCCCGGCTCCCGGCGACCGGCGGCCCGGCCTGGTCGCCGCCGCCGTCGAGGACGCGGCCGAGCTCCCCCGCCCGCCACTTCTCCCCCGCCGGGGCGGGCAGGGCGTCGAGGAGCCCGGTGAGCGCCTGCTCCCACGGCCACATCGACGGCGTGCCGTCGCCCTCCAGGCAGGAGGCCCGCACGACGAGCGCGCCGCGCCGGACGGCGGCGGCGGCCGTCTCCTCCAGCAGCCGCGTCTTCCCGGCCCCCGGTTCGCCCTCGACGACGCCGAGCCCGCTGCCGCCGGTGAACGCCGCCTCGACGGCCCGCCGCAACACCGCGAGCTCCTCGGCCCGGCCGACCAGCCCGGCCGCGGGCCGGGGCCCGGCGGGGGCCGCCGGGTGAGGCGCCAGCACGCTCTCCTGGGCGGCCCGCAGCGCCGGGCCGGGGTCGATGCCGAGCTCCTCGGCGAGCCGGTCGCGGATGGCGTGGAAGGCCGACAGCGCCTCGGCCTGCCGTCCGGACGCGCCCAGGGTGGTGACGAGGGCGGCGTGCACGGGCTCGTGGAACGGCGCCATCGACGCGGCCAGCCGCAGCGCCCGGAGCACCCGCTCGGGCCGGTGCGCCGCCACGGCGAGGCCGGCCGCCGCCACGCAGGCGGCGTGGAACTCGTCGTCGAGCGCGGTCAGGACGGGCGCGGCGGCCGGTTCGAGGGCCAGGCCGTCGCCCGCGTGGCCGTGCCAGAGGCCGAGCGCCGCCGCGTAGTGGTCGAGCGCGGTGTCGGGTGCGTGCTCCTTCGATGCGGTCCGGGCGGCGGCGAGGTGGTCGCGGAAGTCGAGGAGGTCGAGCGTGCCGGGCCCGGCCTCGAAGACGTAGGCGTCGACGCGCCGGTGCAGGTAGGCGCCGGCCGCGCGGGCGGGGAGGGCGGGTTCGAGCAGGCGCCGCAGCGCGCCGACGTACTTCTGGATGATGTTGAGGGCGCTGGCGGGGGCGTCGTCGCCCCACAGGAGGTCGATCAGCTCGCGGGTGGTGACCGGGCGGTTCGCGCGGGCCAGCAGGAGGGCCAGCAGCTGCGCCTGCTGCCGGGGCCCGGCGTCGAGTTCGGCGCCGTCGCGCCACAGCCGGAGCGGGCCGAGGATCCGCAGGCGCAGGGGACCTCGGCCGTCGGGGTGGGCTGGCCCGGTCACGTCGGTCGGCTCCCGTCTGGGCATCACGGACTCGGGTGCCGAGTGTAGTCAGGCCCGGGCATATCGCCCCGCCAATCGGTGGAGGTGATCCTTCAGTTCGGGCGGGTCGAGCACGGTGAAGTCGACGCCGAGACTGCCGAGGAAGGCCGCCAGGTCGCCCAGCGAGTCGCCGCCGGTCTCCAGCACGCCGTCGTCGGTGAGCACCCCGGCGGCCGGGGTGAGCAGTTCGGTCAGCCGCTCCATCGGGGCGTGCAGCCGCACCCGGGCCGGGTGCCGGTAGGCGGCCGAGCCGACGCCGCGCATGACCTGGGTGGCGGCGTCGGCCGGGGGTTCCCTCGGGGTGAAGCGCGGTCCGTTGGGCGCCCGGGGCCGCACCCGGTCGACGCGGAAGGTGCGCCAGTCGGCGCGGGCGACGTCCCAGGCCAGCAGGTACCAGCGGCGGCCGGTGTAGACGAGCCGGTGCGGCTCGACCTCGCGCACGCCCGGCGTGCCGTCGCGCAGCCGGTAGTCGAAGCGCAGGCGTTCGCGGTCGCGGACGGCGGCGGCGATGTGGGTGAGGGTGGCGGCGTCGACGGTCGGGCCGCGCCGGGCGACGGAGACCGTGGCCACCCCGACGGCGTCGATGCGGTGGCGCAGCCGGGAGGGCAACATGCGCTGGAGTTTGGTCAGCGCCCGCAACGAGGTCTCCTCGATGCCGGTGACGGTGCCCCCGGCGGCGGCGTGCAGGCTGACGGCGACGGCCACCGCCTCCTCGTCGTCGAGCAGCAGCGGCGGCAGGGCCGCGCCCGCGCCGAGCCGGTAGCCGCCCGCCACGCCCGGGGTGGAGCGGATCTCGTACCCGAGGATCCGCAGGCGCTCGACGTCGTTGCGGACGGTCCGGCCGGTCACACCGAGCCGGGCGGCCAGTTCGGGACCGCCCCAGTCGGGGCGCGACTGGAGGAGGGACAACAGGCGGAGCAGCCTGACGGAGGTTTCCAGCATGGTGCCAGTCAATCGCGGAACCGTACGTTCCGCGATCGTGCCTACTGTGCGAGGAGAGACGAAAGGGAGTGACCCATGTTGCGCGGACTCGCCACCATCACGTTCTGGGCCGACGATCTGACGGCCGCCAAGGAGTGGTACACCGAGGTGCTCGGCGTCGCGCCTTACTTCGAGGTGCCGGGGTACGTGGAGTTCCGGATCGGCGACCACCTGGCGGAACTGGGCGTCGCCGACTCCCGGTACGCCCCCGACGGCGCCCCGGCCCGCCCCGGCGGCGCGGTGGCCCACTGGCACGTCGACGACGTGGCGGAGGCGCTCGACCGGCTGCTGAAGCTGGGCGCGACGCCCCACCTGCCGCTGACCGACCGCGGCGAGGGCTTCGTGACGGCCGCGGTCGCCGACCCGTTCGGGAACGTGCTGGGCGTCATGTACAACCCCCACTACCTGGAGATGCTGGGCCGATGATGCACTTCCCGGACGCGGCGGCGTGGGAGACCTGGTTGTCGGCCAACCACGCCGGTGAGGGCGTGTGGTTGCGCATCGCCAAGAAGGGCGCGCCGCTGGAGTCGATCACCATCGGCCAGGCGCTCGACGTGGCGCTCTGCTACGGCTGGATCGACAGCCAGCGCAAGGGCCACGACGAGCACAGCTACCTGCAGCGGTTCTCGCGGCGGCGGCGCGGCAGCCCGTGGTCGCGGGTGAACGTCCGCCGCGTCGAGGCCCTCACCGAGGCGGGGCGGATGCGCCCGCCGGGGCTCGCGGAGGTCGAACGGGCCCGCGCCGACGGCCGCTGGGACGCCGCCTACGCGGCCCAGAGCGAGTTCGCGGTGCCCGCCGACCTGGAGGCGGCGCTCGACCCCGCCACACGGGCGGCCTTCGAGGGGCTCGATCGCACTGCCCGCTACCTGCTGGTGCTGCCGCTGCTCAAGGCCCGCACCCCGGAGGCGCGGGCGGCCCGGCTGAAGAAGGCCCTCGACGACCTCCAGGGCGAGCGGACGCCGGACGTCCCGCGACCTTTCTGCACGTGATCTCCACGTCACGCGCGGAGGTTTCTGCACGTGGCCGTGCGAGCATGCCCGGCGTGCCCAGATATGTGGTGATCGCCGTGGTGGCGCTGCTGGTGGCGGGTTGCGGTCCGGAGACGAAGACCGCCGCCGAGATCGGCGCATACGTGGAGGCGTACCTGCGGGCGCACCCGGACGTCGAACGGGCGGCGACGAACGGGACCGCGCGCGCCACCATGATCACCGAGGGCCCCGACCAGGATGTCTTCGCCGATCTGGGCGGGGGCCTGCGCGGGCGGCTCATCCGGGCCGACGGCGTCGCGTACATGCGGATGGGAGACGAGGAGACGGCGCCGGGGCGGCCGGTGCGGCAGCGGCTGAGCGCGAGGACCGCCACGGAGATCGTCTACTCCGACTGGGACGACACGACCGTGACCGCCCCTCCGGCCGATCAGATCCGGTCCTGACGGGTGGCCCGCCTCGGTCGGGTGGAGCCGTGACGGGAAACCGCAGTTCCCGAGGTTGCGAAGACGAGGCCCAGTCGTTATCGGGCGTTATAAAGGGACATCAGGGACCAGCGGGACCTATGTGACCTGGTAATATGTGAGATACCACAGGTTTTGACAGTGTTTTGTTGAGTTTTCCTGTCCCTTGTCCTGTTTTTACCGTTCCATTACCGTCCGCAGTGGCTTTCGTACTCCCTCGGACGGGTTCCCTCTCCCGAGCACCCCCGTCCCCTCCGCCCTGGAGGCGACATGCGGTTTCGCGCGATCATGCGCAGAAAATCCCCCTACGTCGCGGCACTGGGCGCCGCGACGCTGGTGGCGGCCGGCCTCACCCTGACGCCGACCGCCTCGGCGCAGTCGGCCGCGGCCGACTGCTCCACCGACCCCGCCCACATCGCGTCGGTCCCGAGCCCCCAGCAGTTCTTCGGCTTCCCGCTGGGCACGGGCCAGACCCGGATCCTGACCAGCCAGGAGCTGATCGACTACACCCACGCCGTCGGGGCCGCCTCCGACCGCGTGCGGCTGGGCGTCATGACCGACAGCGTCCTGGGCACCGAGATGCCCTACGCGATCGTGTCGAACGCGGCCAACGTCACCGACGCGCGGCTGAAGAAGATCGCGGACGACATCGTGTCGCTGCGGGACCCGCGCACCCAGACCGACGCCAAGGCCGCCAAGATCGCGCAGGACGTGCCCGCGATCGTCTACGTGGCCGGCAACGTGCACGGCGGCGAGAAGAGCGGCGCCGACGCCTCGCTGCAGACGCTCTACGAGCTCGCGTCGGGCTTGTCGTGCGACGTCAAGAACCGCAACGACAACCTGCTCACGATCATCGTGCCGACGCAGAACCCCGACGGCCGCGACGCCAGCCGCCGGCAGAACGAGTACGGCTTCGACCTGAACCGCGACTGGTTCGCGCGCACCCAGAAGGAGACCGACGCCAAGCTGGAGCTGCTGCGGAAGTACCCGCCGCAGGTCTTCATCGACGCCCACGAGATGGGCGGGCGGCAGTACTTCTTCCCGCCGAACGCCGACCCGATCCACCACGAGATCGCCGACCAGCCGGTCGACTGGATCAACCGCATCGGCGAGGCCAACAAGGCCGGCTTCGGCTTCAACGGCGCGTGCGGCGGCTCGGTGACCGTCGAGTGCTACTTCAACTACGCCACGTACGACATGTTCTACATGGGCTACGGCGACACCGTCCCGGCCACCGGGTTCGGCGCCGCGGGCATGACGTTCGAGAAGGGCTCCTCCTCGGCCGTCCCCGACCGCGTGCAGCAGCAGTTCAACACCCAGTGGGCCACCACGGGCTGGGCCGCCGCCAACAAGCACGAGATCCTCGGCAGCTACTGGGACATCTGGAAGACCGCGCTCGCCGAGGGCGAGCAGGGCGTGCTGGAGCCGAACGAGGTCGTGCAGCCGACCAACACCGTTCAGTTCCCCGTTCCGGACGTCAAGATCCGCTCGTACTTCCTGCTGAACGACCGTCAGCTCGGCGACGTGCGCAAGCTGGTCGAGCGCCTGCGTCAGATGGACGTCGAGGTCTACCGCCTCACCAAGCCGCTCACGGTGCCCAACGCCAAGATCTTCGGCGGCCGGTCCGAGACGGACAAGGTGATCCCGGAGGGCTCGTACTACATCCCGATGGCCCAGCCGCAGAAGCACTGGATCCAGGCGACGCTCGGCGAGGACCCGTACGTGCCGTTCCCGTACTTCTACGACGTCTCCTCCTGGAGCAACCCGCTCCTGGCGGGCGTCGACACGGTCTACAGCGGTGACGTCGTGTCGCCGCAGGCCCAGCTGGTCCGCAGGATGGAGGGCGGCGTCGCCCAGGGCGCGTCGAAGAAGGGCTCCTTCTCCTACCCGCTCGACTCCGCCGCCGCCTCGGAGCTGACCTTCAAGCTCCTCGGCCAGGGCGTCGCGCTCCAGCGCGACCTCTCCACCGGCGTCGTCTCCTTCTCGCCCGGCGAGATCGGCCGCAACGACCTCGACGCGCTCGCCACCTCCCTCGGCGTGACCGTCATTGGCAGCGGCGCGGCCCCCTCGGGCACGCTCCTGAAGACCCCCGACGTCGGCCTCTACAACGGCACCGGCGTCAGCACCACCTCCGGCTCCTACGGCGAGGCCCGCTTCGTCCTGGGCGCCAAGTGGGGCCTGACCCTCAAGCCGGTCACCACCGCCGACGTCAACAACAACACCGCCGCCTTCACCGAGCGCGGCGTCCTGCTGATGCCCGACGGCAGCAACGCCACCGGCGGCCTGACCGCCCAGGGCCAGGCCAACCTCAAGGCGTGGGTGGCCAACGGCGGCACGTACATCGGCCTGCGCAACCAGGGCACCCGCGTGGCCCGCGCGGCCGGCCTGACCAGCACCACCGAGAAGACCAAGCCGACCGGCTACCAGGTCATCGGCTCGCACTTCCGGGTCGACACCGCGACGTCGGACGCCGTCGCCCTGGGCCGCCCGGCCGAGGACTTCCAGTTCAACAACGGCGACCCGATCCTCAACCCGTCGACCACCGGGACCAACGTCCTGACCTACCCGACCGACGGCTCCTGGTGGGTGAACGGCACCACCAACGGCGCCGACGCCCTCAAGGGCTCGGTGGCGCTGACCAACGAGCCGACCGGGGCCGGGCACGCGGTGCTGTTCGCGTACAACCCGCTGTTCCGGGCGTACAACGAGAACGGCATCCACCTGGTCGCCAACGCCCTGCTGATGCCGGAGGGCGCCGCCACGCCGGCCGCCCAGAAGCGCGCCTCGGCCCGGGCCGCCGCCCCCGCCGCCCCGGCGGAGGAGACCCCGCTGATCGGCGGCGAGTGGCGTCCGTTCCAGATCCAGGTGGCCGACGCCGACCTCGCCCGCACCCAGGCCGTGGTCGCGAAGTACACCGGCACCGCGACGGTCGCCAGCGCGGCCGGGTCGTCCTACCTGACGATCCCGAACCCGGAGGGCCTCGACATCCACGAGCACCCCTTCCTGCGTGACCTGGTCAACGAGCTGAACGCGACGGGCATCCCGCTCCGCTCGGTCGTCGGCTGACCCGTGTGAGAAGAGGCCCGGCCGGGTGCCACCCCGGCCGGGCTTTTCCCTTTTCCGGTACGTCGCCTACGGGATCCACCCGATCACCCGGGGTTATGGTCGGCAGCATGATCCGTATCGCCACCCTCGCCGGCCTGCTCGCCTTCGCCTCCCTGACCGCCGCGGCGCCCGCCGCCCAGGCGACGCCCGGCGACATCTGCATGTTCAGCGGCCGCGAATACAAAGGCTCGTCGTGGTGCTGGAACCCGGGCGACGGCTACGTCGACGTGCCGCCGGCGCTGCACGACAACGTGGGCTCCTTCCGGGCCACCTCCGACGGGTGCTTCGTCAACTGGATCGAAGTGCCGTCGAAGAAGGAGACCCGCGTCGTGCGCGGCGGCGACTTCCGCAAGGTGTACGACGACCGCGACTTCGGCGCCAAGGTCGACGCCGTCGCCCCGAAGTGCTAGCAGTCGCAGGAGCAGTCACAACACTCGCAGCAGCCCGAGCACCCGTTACAGCAGTTGGAGCACGCGTCGCAGCCGCTGCAATCGCACCGTTCGGTGCATGAGTTGTACCGCTCCTCGTCCCACGGCGGGCGGTAGAGCCCGCAGGTGCAGCAGGCGGCCGACGTGCACAACAACGAGGTCAGGCCGCCGGGGTCGGGCTTGAGGCGGGGGTCCTTGCGGGGGGCCTCCGCCTCGGCGAAGGTGCGCCCGACGGCGCGGCCCGTCTCCTTGACGAGCAGCGCCCTGACCAGGCCGCGCCGTTCGAGGTCGAGGTCGGCGACCGCCAGCCGGAGGCCGTCGACCGCGTCGTCGCAGTGCCGCCGCGCGGTCGCCAGGTCGGTGCCGGAGGCGGCGAGCGGGTTGTAGGCGCCCTGCGCGCGGTCGCGGTCGAGGTCCTCGACGGCGTCGAGCAGGTGGGCCAGCCGCCCGAAGTAGCGGCCCATCTCCTCCAGCGTCTCCCGGTTGCCGGGTTTCCCGGCCAGCACCGCCGTGTGCCCGAACGCCGCCGCGACGGCGTCCTCCGTCGGGGCCGTCAGCTGGAGCAGGGAGCCGCCCGGCAGCCGTTCCACCCGGGTCTGTTCCTGTACGGCCGCCAGCAGCGGCCCCGGATCGAACGCCAGCGCCCCGGCGGTGGCCGTGCCCGCCCGCGCCCACCGCTCGGCCAGCCGGGTGCCGCCCGCGGCGACGAACCGGCGGGCGAACGGGCCGTCGCCGTCCTCGACGTGGTCCGCGAGCTTGCCGGCCGCGAGGATCAGCGACACGGCGGCGGCCAGCCGGACCCCCTCGGCCTCGCTGATGTCGGCGCCCTTGAACCCGCGCAGGGCGCAGGGGGCGGCGCGGCGGTGCCGGGTCTCCTTCGACTGGGCCTCGGTCAGCACCGAGACCAGCAGGCCGTCGTAGTTGGTGACGAGCCGCGCGGCGTGGCCGTGCTCGTCGCGGAGTGCCACGCAGAGGCCGCACAGGTGGGCCGTCCACTCGGCGAACAGGCCGCCGCACAGGTTGTGCTTGCAGGGCCGAACAATCCCGAACAAACCATGATCCTTCCCGAGAATTCGGGATCAGCATGCCAGCGCCGACTTGCACCCCGCTTGGATACCGCCACCTGCCGCCTACCGGCCCCTCGCGCCGGCCCGCATCTGCTCGGCCAGCCGCTCGAGTTCGGCCCTCTCGGCGGGCGCGGTGTTGCTGAGTCCGCTGTGGACGGCCGTCGGGCTCCGCAGGAAGCGCCGCACCACCGCCACGAGCAGCCCTTCCGGCAGCGTCCGCAGCGCGTCGAGGCCGCGTGGGACCGGGCGCGCCGGCAGGGCCGCCAGGTTCCGCCGCACGAGGTGGAGCATGCCGCGGACGGCGTCCCGGTCGTCGGCCAGGGCGACCGGGCCGCCCGCCGCCCGCACCGCCAGCCCGAGGGGCACCGTGACCGCGGCGTGCGTCCTGAGCCGGGCCTCCATCCGGGGTTCGGCCCTGGCGTTGAATCCGGCGGCGCGGAACGCCGTCACGATCCGTTCCAGCCGGGGGGTGGCACGGCCGTCGGGTTCGCCGATGGGCATGCCGACCCGGCGGGTCAGGACGTTGGCCGCGCGGTAGCGGACCACGTCGCCCTCCATGGTGCCGCCGGCCGCGGGGAAGCCGAGCAGGACCCGCTCGTGGCCGATCACCGCGCCCAGCGCCCGCGCCCCGGCCGCCCAGTTGTGCAGGAACAGCACGGCGCCGTCGAGGTCGGCGAGCGAGGCCAGCACGGGGTCGACCTGATGGGTGCGGACCGGCACGGCGTCAGGTCGTATCCGTCGGCCGGGTGGTCGACCACCGGCACCGGTATCCGCCGGACGGCCGGGCTGCCGGCTTCGGCGAGCCGCACCCCGTGGCGGCGCAGGGAGGCCAGGCGCTCGCCCCGGGCCAGGAGCGAGACGTCGTGCCCGGCCTCGTGCAGGCGGACGGCGTACTGGCTGCCGACGACCCCGGCGCCGTACACGAGGATCCTCATGACGTGAAGGTGAGCGCCGGCCGGATGACCGTCCGGAACAGCTCGCGCCGGGACGCCGCGTTCTCCTCGCGGCCGCTGATCAGGGGCGAGAGGGCGAGGTCGGCGAGGATCACGTGGGCCAGCCGCCGGAACAGCGGCGAGTCGCGCACGATCTCGCCCCGGTCGGCCGCGGCTTCGAAGACCCCGGCCAGCGTGTTCACGGCCGGCGCGATGATCTCCGCGCGCAGCGCGGCGCCGAAGCCGGGGTCGGCCGCCGCCGCGTGCAGCAGCATGAGTCCCATGCGCAGGTCGCGGGTCGGCATGCCGTCGGCAGGGGCCATCTCGGCGAACACCTGGTCGAGCGAGGTCGCCCCGGCGTGGTCGGGCAGGGCCGGGCGATGCTCGGTGAGGGCGGCCATGACCAGGTCGGCCTTGCTCCCTCCCCAATGGCGGTACAACGTCGCCTTGCTCATCCGGGCCCGGACCGCCACGGCGTCGAAGGTGAGCCGTTCGTAGCCGGCGTCCAGCAGCAACGCGCGAACCACCTCGAACAGCTCGGCGAGCCGCTCGGGCTTCATGCGGGAACGGGGCGGGGAGTCCATCGGCATGCCCCAACTGTACGAAACCGTTTCGTACAGTTCAAGCCGTGCCGAGAACGGCCCGAGCCGCCACGGCGGCGACGTCGTCTCCCGTGGCCAGCTCCGCCAGGACCGCGATCGCCACGTCGGCCGGGTGCAGGGCGACCGCGACGCGGTAGCGCACGCCCCGGTCCTCCTCGACCGCGAGCCGGGCCAGCAGCGCCCCCGGCGAGGCGCCCAGGGTCGCGGCGGCGCGGACCCGGAGGTCGGCGTCGTCCAGGGCCGCGTCGAACACGTCTTCATAGCCGCCACCGGTGAGCGCGGCGAGTGTTTCGAGGGCGACGAGACGGACCGGTGTCCGGGCCGACTCCGGGGGGTCGCTACATTCGTCCCGATCATCGAACTCGCCGGGATCACCCACGAGGGCCGCGGCGTCCGCCGCGTCGCCGGGGCGGGCCAGCCACCGGAGCGCGTTCGCCCGGACGCGCGGGTCCGCCGAGGTCAGGTCCGCCTTCATGGGCCGCATGATTCACACGGGTACCCCGTTATGTCTATCGGTTTGGTAGGATATAGTCCGTTTCGTGACGATCACTACCGCACCCGCAGGTGTCTCGCTGCGCGGCGTCGGCCGGGCATTCGGCGACCATGTCGTGCTGCGCGACATCGATCTGGAGATCGCCCCCGGCGAAGTGGTCGCCCTGCTCGGCGCCTCCGGCTGCGGCAAGTCCACGCTGCTGCGCATGATCGGCGGGCTCGACCTCGCCACCTCGGGGAGCGTGCGGGTCGACGGGCACGACGTCACCGGGATCGACCCCCGCTGCGCCGTCGTGTTCCAGGAGCCGAGGCTGCTGCCCTGGCGCACCCTCGCCGGCAACGTCGCCCTCGGGCTGCCGCGCGGGCTGCCCCGCAACGAGCGGGACGCCGCCAGCCGCCAGTGGCTCGCCGAGGTCGAGCTGCACGGGTTCGCCGACCACCGGCCCCGGCAGGTGTCGGGCGGCATGGCGCAGCGGACGGCGCTGGCCCGCGCGCTGGCGCGGCGGCCCGGCGTGCTGCTGCTCGACGAGCCCTTCGCGGCGCTCGACGCGCTGACGCGGCTGCGCATGCAGGACCTCGTCGAGGACGTGCAGCGGCGGTCGGGCACGACCGTCGTCCTCGTCACCCACGACGTCGACGAGGCGTTGAAACTGGCCGACCGGGTCGTGCTCCTGGGCGGCGCTCCCACCGGAGTGAGCGTCGTCCTGGACGTGCCGGGAGATCGGCCCCGGGACCATCATCAGCCGGAACTGGCCGCGCTGAGGTCCGAACTGCTGGCAGGCCTCGGCGTGCCGCGACGTACCCCCCTGGAAAGAGAGACCCACGCACGATGAGCAGACTCCGGATCACGCTGACCCTCGCCCTGGCCGCGACGCTCGCCACCGCCTGCGTGAGCGGCGAGGACGCGACGGGGCAGCCCGCCGCGGAGAACGCGGGCGGGCAGCAGACCGAACTGCGGCTCGACTACGCCTACTACAACCCCTCCAGCCTGGTCATCCGCGAGCAGAAGTGGCTGGAGACCGAGCTGGCCGCCAAGAACGTCAAGGTCACCTGGACGTTGTCGGCGGGCTCCAACAAGGCCAACGAGAACCTGCGCGCCAACGTGATCGACCTCGGCTCGACGGCCGGCGCCGCCGCCTTCCAGGCCCGGTCGAACGGCACGCCCATCAAGGCCGTCGGCATCTTCAGCCAGCCCGAGTGGGCGGCCGTCGTGGTGGCGAAGGACTCCCCCGTCACCGACGTGGCCGGGCTCAAGGGCAAGCGGGTGGCCGCCACCAAGGGCACCGACCCCTACTTCTTCCTGCTCCAGTCGCTGCACGAGGCGGGCCTGGCGGCCACCGACGTCGAGGTCGTCAACCTCCAGCACGCCGACGGCAAGACCGCCCTGGAGCGCGGCGACGTCGACGCGTGGGCGGGCCTCGACCCGCTGATGGCGCAGAGCCAGATCGACGCGGGCTCCAAGCTCGTCTACCGCAACCCGGGCTTCAACTCCTACGGCTTCCTCAACGCCCGCGAGGCGTTCATCACCGAGCACCCCGATCTCGTCCAGGCGACCGTCAACGCCTACGAGAAGGCCCGCGACTGGATCCAGAAGAACCCCGACGCGGCCGTCGCGCTGCTGTCGAAGGAGTCGAAGGTGTCGCCCGAGGTCGCCAAGCTGGTGCTGACCGAGCGCACCAACCTGACCGTCGGCCCGGCGCCGGGCGCCGACCAGCGCGCGGTGCTGGAGCGCATCCTGCCGACCCTCGTCGAGGAGAAGCAGGTCAAGACCGAGCAGGACGCCAGGACCGCCCTCGACACCCTCTTCGAGCCGAAGTTCGCCGAACAGGCGGGCCAGAGGTGACGCTGTCCGGCGCCGCGGAAGAGGTGCGGGAGCGCCCGGCGACGACGCCGAGGCGGCGGTGGACGCCGGTCGCCGCCGCGTTGTCGCTGCCCGTCGTGGTGATCGTGGCCTGGCAGGTCGCCGCCTCGTCAGGCGCCTATTCGGCCGCGCAGCTCCCGCCGCCGCTGTCGGTGCTCGACGCGCTGGCCGACCTGGCCGGCGACGGGTCCCTCTGGACGCACATCGCCATCAGCGTGCAGCGGGTGCTCATCGGCTTCGCCGCCGGGGCCGGGCTCGGCTTCCTCCTGGGGGCCGCCGTCGGCCTGTCGCCCGGCGTGCGGGCGGTCGTCGCGCCGAGCATCGCGGCGCTGCGCGCGGTGCCGTCGCTGGCCTGGGTGCCGCTGCTGCTGCTCTGGCTCGGCATCGGCGAGGGTCCGAAGATCACGCTGGTCGCGATCGGCAGCTTCTTCCCCGTCTACACCACGATCTCGGCGGCGCTCGCGCACGCCGACGCCCATCTGGTCGAGGTCGGCCGCGCCTACGGGCTGCGGGGCGGCGGGCTGCTGGGCCGCATCATGCTGCCCAGCGTCGCCCCGGCGATCTTCTCGGGGCTGCGGCTCGGCCTGGCCCAGGGCTGGTTGTTCCTGGTCGCCGCCGAGCTGATCGCCTCGTCGATGGGGCTGGGCTTCCTGCTCATCGACAGCCAGAACACCGGCCGGACCGACATCCTGCTAATGGCGATCGTGCTGCTGGCCACGCTCGGCAAGCTGTGCGACGCGCTCCTCGGGCTGGTCGAGAAGCGGGTGCTGCGCACCCACAAGTGACAGGTAGGAGCTGAGCCGCGCCGCCGCGTGCAGCGTGGCCAGCCCCCGGCCGGTGAGGCGGCGCCGCCAGTCGTCGAGGGCGCGGGCGAGCGACCCGGCGCCGCCCGCCGTGCGGACCTGCCGAACCACCGTCGCGATGCGCGCCAGCGGGTAGCCGCCGCGCCGCAGCAGGTGGGCGAGCTCGGCGTCGCGCACGTCCTCGGCGCGGAAGACCCGGTATCCGGTGGCCGGGTCGCGGGCCGGGCCGAGGATCCCGGCCTCCTCCCATTTCCGCAGCGTGGCCGGGGTGACCCGGAGCCGGCGCGCGAGCGCGCCGATGCTGCGGGCCCCGGGCCCGCCCGGTCGTTCCGTCAGGTGGTGGACGGCGCCGCGGACCACGTCGAGGGTCTCCCGGTCGCGGATCAGCTGGGCGTGGCCCGCGTCGAGGAGGGCCAGCGCGTCGTCGAGCCGGTCGCCGTGCACGGCGTTCATGATCTGGACGGCCGTCGCGTGCCCGTACGCCGGGACGAGCCCCAGGAAGGCGCGCAGCGCCGCCGCGTGGACCTCGGTGTAGACGCGGTAGCCGCTGGGGGTGCGCCCGGCGGGCGGCAGGCAGCCCGCCTGTTCGTAGTTGCGCACCGCCTGGGTCGAGATGCCGTGCTCGCGGGCGAGGTCGGTGGGACGCACGGTTGAGACTTCAGCCCTTTCGTCCAGTGGAAACGCCATAAAAGTTTCCACGGAGCCCTCAATGTTACGCTTGCGGCACATGAGTCAGGACATCGGCGACTTCGTCCCTCCGTCATGTGAACTGCTGGGGCTCGGCGAGCCCACCCACGGCGAACCCGCCTTCGGCTGGGTGCGCAACGACCTGTTCGACCGGCTGACGGGCCTCGGCTTCCGCTCGATCGCCCTGGAGATCGACCGGGTCGCGGCGCTGGCCGTCGACGACTACGTCCAGGGCGGGCCCGGCTCGCTCGACGACGTCATGCGCGACGGCTTCTCCCACGGCTGGGGCGGCTTCGCGCCCAACCGCGCCCTGGTCGCCTGGCTGCGCGAGCACAACGCCACGCGCCCGCCGGAGGACCGGCTGACCTTCCACGGCTTCGACGCCCCCACCGAGAACACCACCGCCCCCAGCCCGCGCGCCTACCTCGAACACGCCCGCGACCACCTGGGCCTCGACCTCGACCTGGCCGGGCTGCTGGGCGACGACGAACGCTGGCACCACACCGACGCCATCATGGACCCGGCCCGGTCGCCCGGCGCGACCCCGGAGGCCGAGAAGGCGCGGGTCATCGCCGACGACCTGCTGGCCCGCCTCCACGAGAGGGCCCCGGAGAGCCCGCGCGCGGCGTGGTCGCGGGCCAAGACCCATCTGACGGCGGGCATCGCCCTGCTCCGCTACCACCGGCAGGCGGCGATCCCGCTCGACCAGGGCGCGCGCATCCGCCTGCTGCTGGCCACCCGCGACGCCATCATGGCCGAGAACCTCTTCGCCATCCGCGACGCCGAGACCCGCCGGGGCCGCACCCTCGTCTTCTCGCACAACCTCCACCTGAAGAAGACCCCGAGCACCTGGGAGATGCGCGGCACGTCGATGACCTGGCACGGCGCCGGGGAGATCGTGGCGTCCCTGTGGGGGGACCGCTACGCCTTCATCGCGTCGTCCCTGGGCCGCAGCGCGGCCCTCGGCCTGGGCGACCCGCCGGCGGGCACCTACGAGGACGACCTGGGCGGCCGGTTCGCCACGTGGGGCCTGACCACCACGATGCCGTCGGGCCTCACCCGCACCGACACCACGCCGCCGATGGGCTACTTCCCGCTCGCCGCCGACACCCTCGACGGGGCCGACGCCCTCCTGCACGTCGCCGACGGAACGTCTTTGCGAAGATAGCCCCGGAGAACCACCCCAAAGGAGCAGATAGTGCACATCGCGCGGTTCATCGCCCCGGCCACCGGCCAGGCCACGATCGGTCTCGACGACGGCGTCCACCTCACGGAGATCGACGGGACGATCGGCGAGCTGCTCAGGCTGACCGTGGAGGAGCTGCGCGACCGCTGCGCCGCCGCCGACGGCCCCCGCCACGACCGGTCGTCGGTCCGCCTCCTTCCCCCGCTCGACGAGCGTATGGAGGTGTGGGCGGCCGGGGTGACCTACGAGCGGTCCAAGGCGGCCCGCATGGTCGAGAGCGAGAAGGCGGCCGACGTCTACGACCTCGTCTACGACGCCGACCGCCCCGAGTTGTTCTTCAAGTCGGCGGCCTGGCGGGCGACCGGCCACGGCGGGCACGTCTCGGTGCGGGCCGACTCGGAGATCGACGTACCGGAACCGGAACTGGGCCTGGTGGTCAACCGGCACGGCGAGATCGCCGGATACACCGTGGTCAACGACATGAGCTCGCGCACCATCGAGGGCGAGAACCCGCTCTACCTCCCCCAGGCCAAGATCTACCTGGGCGGCTGCGCCACCGGCCCGGCGATCCGGCCGTCGTGGGAGGTGCCCGACCCGTACACCCTCGGCATCGAACTGACGATCACCCGCGACGGCGAGGAGGCGTGGCACGGCGAGGCGAGCACCGGCCAGCTGCACCGCCGCCTCGACGACCTGGTCGGCTACCTGTTCCGCGAGGACGTCTTCCCCGACGGGGTGATCCTGGCGACCGGCACCTGCCTGGTCCCCGAGCTGCCGTTCACGCTGCGCGCGGGCGACGAGATCACCATCACGATCTCCGAGGTCGGCACCCTCACCAGCACGGTCGTCGCCGGGAAGGCGAACATGCCCGGCTTCTGAACCGACGAGAGGTGCACCCGACCGGCGGATCGACGAGTTCCTGGCGGTATGACATCCGTCATGCGGGTCGTGCTGATCGGCGGCACTACAGGCCGCCGGCCCCTCCGGGCGAGGCTGGGCCCATGCTGGAACTCACTGATCTGACGAAGAACTACGGGGAGATCACCGCGCTCGACGGCGTGAGCCTGCGCGTCCGCGAGGGCGAGAAGGTCGCCCTGCTCGGCCCCAACGGGGCCGGGAAGACCACGTTGTTGTCGATCGCGCTCGGGCTGCTCGCCCCCGACTCGGGCACGGCCCGGCTGCTCGGGCGGCCGCCCCGCGAGGCGCTGGCGGCCGGGCGGGTGGGCGTGCTGCTGCAGGACGCCGGGCTGCCCGACGACGTCCGGGTCGGCGACCTGGTCGGGGCCGTGGCCGGGATGTACCCGACGCCGTCGATCCTGGCCGACCCCGAGCTGGAGGCGCTGGCCGGACGCCGGGTGGCGGGCTTGTCGGGCGGCCAGCGGCAGCTCGTGCGGTTCGCGCTCGCGCTGGCGGGCGACCCCCGGCTGCTGATCCTCGACGAGCCCACGGTCGGGCTCGACGTCGACGCGCGCCGCGCGTTGTGGCGGCGGGTCAGCGGCCGCACGGTCGTGTTCGCCACCCACTACCTGGCCGAGGCCGACGACCACGCCGACCGGGTGGTGCTGCTGGCGGGCGGCCGGGTCGTCGCCGACGGGCCGGTGGAGGAGATCAAGGCGCTGGTCGGCGGCACGGAGGTGCGGCTCACCCTCGATACGATGGACGAACCCGGCCTGCGGGCCCTGCCCGGCGTGCACGACGTCGTGGTCGAGGGCGCCACGGCCGTCCTGCGGACCGGCGACTCCGACGCGACCCTCCGCGCGCTGTTCGCCGGGTTCGGCGACGCGCGCAACGTGCGCACGTCGGGGGCCGACCTGGAGAGCGCGTTCGTCAGCCTGACCGGGAAGGGGGCGTGATGCGGTCCTTCCTGCGCTTCGAGGTGCGGCGGGCGATGTCCAATCCGGTCAACCTCGTCTTCCTGGCCGGGTTCCCGGTGCTGCTCTACCTGCTGTGGACGAAGGTGCTCGACCTGGCGTCGGGGCCGGTGTCGATGGTGTCGATGGCCACGTACGGCGCGATGGGCGGCGCGTTGTTCATCGGCGGGGCGATCGCGCTGGAGCGGTCGGGCGGCTGGTTGCGGCAGCTGGCCGTCACGCCGCTGCCCGCCCACGGCTACATCGCGGCCAAGCTCGCCGGCGGCATGCTGGCGGTGCTGCCGAGCGTGGTGATCGTGCTGGCCGCCGGGGCGCTGCTGGGCGGCGTGCGGCTGCCCGCCGCGACCTGGCTGGCGCTGCCGCTGCTCATCTGGGCCGGGGTGCTGCCGTTCGCGGCGCTCGGGGTGGCGTTCGGCTACTCGCTGAAGGGCCAGTCGGCGAACATCGCCATGATGGTCGTCTACTTCGTGATGGCGGTGCTCGGCGGGTTGTGGTTGCCGGTGTCGCGCATGCCCGAAGGGCTCCAGGTGTTCGCGGAGTACAGCCCGGCCCACCAGGCCGGGTCGCTGGGCTGGCGGGCGCTCGACGGGCTCGCGCCGACCGGGACGTCGGTGCTGGTGCTCGCGGGGTGGACGGCGCTGTTCGTGCTGCTCGGGCTGTGGCGTTACCGGAGTGCCGCGTGGAGGTGAGCCGCACGGCGCTGACCGTCGCGCGGCTGGCCTCCCAGGTCTGGCTGCTCGTGCTGGTCTGGCCGTTGTGGGTCGCGTTCCAGACGCGCGGGCCCGCCGAACTCGCCCTGATCACGGCCCTCGTCTGCGTGTTCGCCCTCTGCTGGGGGCGGATCATGTGGCGGGTCATGGGCGTCGGCGGGCCCGACCCGCGCAGCGTCGTGGTGCTGCTGGCCTCGGCGGGGGCGCTCGTCCCGCTGCTGGGGGCGCCGTGGGCGTACACGTCGTTCGTGCTGGTGATCTCCGTGCTGGGCACGCTGCGCCCGCTGGTCTTCGCGGCCGGGCTGGTCGTGACGATGGGGGTGACCGTCGCGGCGCTCGTCGCGTTCGGCGAGGGGTTCGTGTGGTGGGTGCCGCTGGTGATGGCGCTGGAGGCGGGGGCGGTGCGGGCGCTCGTCCACATGCGGGAGCTGATCATGCGGCTCAGCCAGGCGACGGCGGAGAGCGAGCGGCTCGCGGTGGAGAACGAGCGGCTGCGGTTCGCCCGCGACCTGCACGACATCCTCGGCCACACGCTGACCTCGATCACCATCCGCAGCCAGCTGGCCGCCCGGCTGGCCGCGACCGACCCGGCGCGGGCCGCCGAGGAGATGGGCGGGGTCGAGCGCACCGCCCGGCAGGCCCTCGACGACGTGCGCGACGCGGTCGCCGGCTATCGCGCGGTGTCGCTGCCGGAGGAGCTGGCAAACGCGCGGGCGGCGCTCGACCTGGCCGGGATCGGGCTGACCGTCACGGGCGCGGGCGCCGTCCCGCCCGGTTCGGAGTCGCTGCTCGCCTGGGTCGTCCGCGAGGCGGTGACCAACGTGCTGCGGCACAGCGGGGCCACCCGGTGCTGGATCACCGTCGGCGACCGGTCTCTTGAAGTGAGCGACGACGGCCGGGCGGGCGCGGGGGCCGGTTCCGGCACCGGGCTGCTGGGCCTGGCCGAGCGGGTCGAGGCGGCCGGTGGCACCCTGGAGGCCGGCGCCCGGCCTGAGGGCGGCTACCGGCTGCGGGTGGAGGTGCCGTGATCCGCGTGCTCATCGCCGACGACCAGGACCTCGTGCGGGGCGGCCTGGCCGCGCTGCTCGGGCTCGAACCCGACATCGAGGTGGTGGCCGAGGTGGCCAGGGGCGACGAGGTGCTCGCCTCGGTGGCCGCGCACCGGCCCGACGTGGTGCTGCTCGACATCGAGATGCCGGGCCTGTCGGGCCTGGAGGTGGCCGAGCGGCTCACCGGCGTGCGGGTGGTCGTGGTGACGACGTTCGGCCGTCCCGGCTACCTGCGCCGCGCCCTCGACGCCGGGGTGGCCGGGTTCGTGGTGAAGGACGCGCCCGCCGCCGAGCTGGCCGCCGCCGTCCGGCGGGTGATGGCGGGCGAGCGGGTGGTCGACCCGAAGCTCGCGGTGACGGCCCTGACGGTGGGGGCGAGCCCGCTGACCGTACGGGAGTGCGACGTGCTGCGCGCGGCCGACGGCGGGGCGAGCGTCGCCGACATCGCCCGGTCGCTGTTCCTGACCGAGGGCACGGTGCGCAACTACCTGTCGTCGGCCATCGGCAAGACGGGGGCGCGCAACCGGGCCGAGGCGGTCGGCACCGCCCGCTCGCGCGGCTGGCTCTGAGACCTGGCCCTATACCGGCCCTATACGCGGGTGCGTGATGCTGGTGAGTGCCTCCGCCCGGCGTTCCCACCGCCGGGCGGAGGCGCTGCGATCAGTCGTCGTCGGTGACGACCAGGCGGGCGAAACCGTCGCCGACGGTCGCGCCGGCCGAGACGCCGGCCACGACCTGGTACGACTGCGCGACCGTCGCCTTGACCGTGTTGCCGGCCACCGGCACCGTGAACGTCCCGCCGGTCGACCCGGCCGGGATGGTGACCGACGCCGCCAGCGAGGTGATCACCGGGGCGGTGCCGGTCTGCAGGGCCTGCACCGACACGGTCACCGGCCGGTCGGAGACCCGCGACAGGGTCACCGGGATCGTCGCCACGCCCGGCCCGTTCCCCTCGGCCACGGTCACGTCGCCGACCGACACCTGCGGCAGCGCGGCGACGGTCTCCTCGCCGACGCGGTAGCGGGTGAACGACAGGTCGGCCAGGTAGACGCCGCCGGTCGGCGAGACGCCGGTCAGCGACACCTCCTTGACGTCCTTCTTGTCGATGCCGCTGAGCCCCGACAGCGGCAGACGGACCGCCCGCAGCCACGTCTTCGGCAGCGGCGAGGCGAGGCCGGGCAGCGCCTCCAGGGCGGTGCTCAGCGAGGAGACCGGCACCGTGACGCTGCGGTCGCGGCCGTCGACCAGGGTGAGCGCGAGGTCGAGCGGCTGGGCGGCCGGGACGTTCTCGTCGCGGGCCACCCGGAAGGTCAGGTACTCGGCCTTGGAGACGTTCCGCTCGGGCAGCGTGACGGTCAGCTTCCCGGTCGTGTCGGTCCAGGCGAACCGCATCAGCGAGGTCGCCGCGGCGTTCGGCAGGTACGTCGCCGGCGTCCACGACGGCGCCTGCGAGGTGGTCAGCTTCGTCGCGCACGACGGCAGGCCGCTCTGCGGGGAGCGGTCGAGCATGCTCGCGCAGATCACGCCGGTAGCGGCGCCGGAGACCGTGGAGATGGTCGAGCCCGCGAAGGTGTCGACGTCGATCCGGCTGGAGGCCGGGGCCTGGGCGACCGAGTAGACGACGGCGCGGCCGGTGGAGGCGACCGTCTTGTTGCTGCCGTCGAACAGCGGCAGCAGCGCCGTCTCCTGGCCCTGGACGAGCCGGAAGAACCCGGCCATCAGGGCGGTGCCGACGGCGTACTGCTCACTCGCCGACAGGCGGGAGGGCGCGCGGTTGCCGCAGACGGGGTCGTTGTTGTTCGACCAGTCGTCGGAGGCGGGGGCGGTGGCGACGCCGGGCGTCCACTCGGTGTTGAAGAAGTTGTGGTCGGTGCCCATGACCATCTGGACCGACCGGAAGGCGGTGTCGCCGGGGACGGCGTACAGGGAGTCGTCGTAGAAGTGCTGGCCCTGCTGGTTGGACACGTCGCCGTCGCAGTACGGCAGGATCGTCAGCGTCGGGATGCCGGGCAGCGTGGCCCGCGCGAAGTCGGTCGGCGCGAGCGGCAGCACGGCGCGGATGCCGTAGGGCTTGGCCCGGCCGGCGTTCATCAGCACCGCCTTCGCGACGCCCTCGCCGCCGCGCGAGTGGCCCATCAGGCCGACGTTGTCGAGGTCGACGCGGCCCTGGAACAGGGAGACCAGCTGGGGGTCGCCCTTGCCCTTCTCGGCCTCGTTGATCAGGTCGAGGTGCCGCATGACGACCTCGCCGCGCGCCAGCGCGCCCCGGTCCTCGGAGAAGTTGGCGTCGAAGGCGTTGACCGCGTTGGCGCTGACCGACACCACGATGTACCCGTGGCTGGCCAGCGCGTCGGCCGGGCCCTTGTAGCCGGTGTAGCTGTCGATGGGGATCTGCGGCGCGGGGCACGGCCAGGCGGTGTTGCTGGTCCGCCGGGTGACGGCGTCGTAGCAGGCGGAGTGCCGCCCGTGCAGGAACAGCACCAGCGGACGCCGTCCGGCGGCCCCCGTCGGGGCGTAGACCCGGGCCTTCAGTTCGCCGAGCCGCCCGCCGAGGCCGTCCAGGGCGATGGCCTGCGCGCCCAGGTCGTAGTCGGTCTCGGTGACCGGGAACGGTCCCGGCGTGGCCGGGTCGGCCGGGATGGTCGACGGTTGCGGGTCGGCCGGCGGGGTGTAGACCGCCCGCGACCTGACCTGCGCCGCCGACTCGGCGACGCCGTTCCAGGCGACCTCGACCCGCTGCGCCCCGGCGGCGCGCGGATCGTCGGTGAGCAGGGTCAGGGTGTGACCGTCGGCGCTCTCGGTGGCGTACCCGAGCGATAATCCGTCGACCGCCAGCTCGGGGGCGGCGTTCCGGACGGGCAGGGGTTCGTCCAGCGTCAACGTCACCCGGTATCCGCCGTCGACCTCGACGACCGACCAGGTGTCGGCGGCGGCGGGAAGGGGCAGGGCGAGAAGCCCCGTCACCACCGCCAGGATCGCGGTGGCCCTAGAAAGCCTCATGGCATTCCTCTCGTGCATTTACGTCCCGCAAGCCACACAAAGCTCACGAAACAGCACGAGTTAAACTTTCAACTATTGTCCCGGCATTAACCTCCGTTGCGCGGACGTAAACGATCTACCTCATCGCGAGGTCTGATCAGGTGAGAAGACCGAGCTCAGCGCCCGCCGGATGACGTCGGCGAACGGATGGTTGGCGGCCGGGGTCAGCCAGTGCCGCCCGGCGACCCTGATCGCGGCGACCACCGCCGCCGCCGTGACCTCGGGACGGAGGCCGGTCTCCCCGGTGCGCTCGGCGATGGCCTCGGCGAGCGAGGACTCCCCCACCGTGAAGGCGCGCAGCGCCTCGCCCTCCAGCTCGGGGGTCAGCATGATCATGCGCAGCCCGGCCCGGTCGGGCTCGGGATCGGTGAACAGCCCGACCATCGCCTCGGTGACGGCCACGTCGAGCGGCTCCCCGGCGGGCCGCGCCCGGAGCGCGTCGCCCGCGCCCCGCGACCGGTCGGCCTGCCCGCCGCAGATGGCCTCCTCCCTGCTGGAGAAGTAGTTGTTGTACGTCCGGGGCGACACCCCGGCCGCCGAGGCGATGTCGTTGACCCGGACGAGGGCCAGGCCGCTGGGGCCCTGTTCGACGGCCAGGCGCAGCGCGGCGGCGGTGATCGCCGCGCGGGTGGCCTGCCGGTTGCGGGCCCTCAGGTCGGTCATGCAGGCAGCATATTCACGCGTCCATGCGCCCGTAGACGTCGGCGAGGGCGGCGAAGGACGCCTTCGGCGCCCACCCGGCCCCGCCGTCGAGCACCTTCACCACCCCCGGGCTGGCGACGTCGAAGCCGCCCGGCAGGTCCCACCGCGCGAAGGTGTACCAGAACGCCGCGTCGACCCCCTCTTCGTCGAGGATCGCCAGCACCTCGCGCAGGTAGCGGGCCTGCTCCTCCTCGTCCCGGACGACCTCCCGCGTCAGCCGGGCGGCCGGGCCGCGCTCGCTCCACTCGACCACGGCGTCGCCGCGCTCCCCCGCGTCGGCCGCGCCCCGGTAGGTCACGCAGCCGAACTCGTTGACCGAGAACGGCTTGCCCAGCTCCCGCGCCTGCGCGACCAGGGCCCGGACGGACTCCCGGTAGGTCGCGGCGGTGGCCGCCGACCGGTAGCCCGCGTCGGTGGCGACGAGATCGAAGATCGTCCAGTCGACCTGCTCGAACGGCAACGACGAGTAGGTGACCCGGCCCCCGAACCGCTCGCGCACCAGCGCGACCGCCTCGGCGAGGAACGTGTTCACCTTGTCCGGCACGAGCGCGATCCCCTCGCCCAGCCGGGGCACCCGCTCGCGCAGAGTCTCGCCCGGCAGGAAGCCGTCGGTCATCATGCTCACCTCCGACCCGGTGACCATGACCACCTCGGCGCCGCCCTGCCGCAGCCGCTCGGCGTGCGCGGCGCAGTCGGCGATCACGGCCAGCAGTTCGCCGGTGGTGACGTCGCAGGTGAACGGGGACAACCAGACCTCCAGCCCCGCGTCGGCCGCGGCGGTGGCGGCGGTCTTCAGCCGGTCGGCGTACTGCCCGGTGATGCGGACCGCCGTGCAGCGCAGGTCGTCGCGGATGACCCGCATGTCGCGGGCGACCTCGGCGGGGTCGAAGGGTTCGTGGGTGCTGTGCCCGGCCCGACGGGAGGGGAGGTCGGCGAAGCCGGTGTCGTAGTTGACGCCTCGGGTGTGCATGCTCACATATTTGCGTGCCACGCACTATTTGCGCAACACGCAATCAGAGTGATCTCTGTCATCATGTCCCGGAATCTGCGGAGAGCCGGGGGCGAACGATGCTGCTTGACGTGCTGCTGGGGGCGGCGGACGACGCGCCCGGCCAGGTCGTCGTCCACGTGCGCGGCGACGGCTCCGAACGGGTCGTCACGCACGCGGAACTACGCGACGAGGCCCTGCGGGCGGCGGGCGCGCTGCTGCGGGAGGGCCTCGCGCCGGGCACCCCGATCCCGCTCATCGCCGACCGGAGCGAGGAGTTCCAGCCGCTCTTCTGGGGGCTGGTCGCGGCCGGGCTCGTGCCGGTCCCGCTGGCCCCCGACCCGCGCCGGGTGCGGCCGGTGTGGGAGCTCCTCGGCCGCCCGCCGATGGTGGCCGACGAGCCGCCGGTCCCGGAGGCGCGGGTGCTCTCCCCCGCCGCGCTGCTGCGCGGCGAGAAGGCTCTCGATCTGCCGGTACGGTCACCGCACGACGTGGCCTTCCTCCAGTTCTCCTCGGGCAGCACCGGAGACCCGAAGGGCGTCGAGCTCACCCACGCCGCCGTCGAGGCGAACCTGGCGCAGATCCGGGCCGCCGCCGCGATCACCCCCGGCGACGTCTCGGTCAGCTGGATGCCCTACTTCCACGACATGGGCCTGATCGGCACCCATCTCGCGCCGCTGGCGGCCCGGATCAAGCAGGTCAAGCTGGGGCCGCTGGCCTTCGCCAAACGTCCGGCCCTGTGGCTGGAGACGGCCGCGCGCCATCGGGCGACCGTGCTGACGGCGGCGAACTTCGCGCTGGCGCTGGTCGAGCGGCGGGTGCCCGCCGAGCTGATCGCCCGGCTCGACCTGTCGAGCGTGCGGCTGATGCTGGTCGGCGCGGAGCCGATCTCACCGCGCGTCTGGCGGGCCTTCCTGGCCAGGACCGGGCTGCCGCCCCACGTGCCGCAGCCGGTCTACGGCCTGGCCGAGGCGACCCTCGCGGTCACCGTGCCGCCGCCGGGAACCACGGCCGAACCGCTCGTGCTCGACCGGCGGGCGCTCGCCGAGGGCCGGGTGGAGTTCACCACGCCCGGCCCGCACGCGGTCGAGCTCCTGGACGTCGGCGCGCCGGTGCCCGGCTGCCAGGTGCGCGTCGCCGGAGACGACCGGGTCGGGCTGATCCAGGTCCGGGGGCCGCAGGTCGCCCGCGGCTACCACGGCGGCCCCCGCTTCGGCGACTGGCTCGACACCGGCGACCTGGGCTTCCTGCACGAGGGCCGGTTGTGCGTGACCGGCCGGGCCAAGGACGTCGTGTTCGTCAACGGGGCCACCTTCCACGCCGCCGACCTGGAGGAGGTCGCGGCGGGCGTGGCGGCGGGCCCGGTGGCGGTCGTCGGCTCCTCGGGGCCCGAGGGCGAGCGGGTCGTGGTGTTCGTCCGGGCGCCCGCGCCGGCCGGGGTCGTCGGCGAGGTGCGGCGGCGGGTCGCGGCGGCGTGCGGGCACGACGACGTCGCCGTGGTGGCGGTGCCGTCGACCGCGTTCGCCCGGACGACCAGCGGGAAGCTGCGCCGTTCGGTGCTCCGGGCCCGGTTCGAGGCCGGGGAGTTCAGCCCGGCCCCCCGGTCGCGGGCCGACGTCGAGGCGGCCGTCACCGCGATCTGGGCCGACGTGCTCGGCGTCGCCGACGTCGGGCCGCACGACCGGTTCACGTCGCTGGGCGGGTCGTCGCTCACGGCGATGCAGGTCCTGGCGGCCGTCGAAGACCGGTTCGGGGTGACGTTGCGGCCCTCCGACGTCCGCGACCACGACACCGTCGCCGCCCTCGCGGCGCACCTGCTGACCCCGCCCGCCCTCATGTCCACCGAGCCCCGGCAGGCGGCCGGTCAGCCGGTCGCGATCACCGGCCTGGCCTGCCGGTTCCCCGGTGCCGACGACCCCGGGCAGTTCTGGGAACGGCTCGTCGGCGGCCACGACGCCATCACCCCGATCACCCGCTTCGACCACCCGGGCCACGGCGGCTTCCTCGACGACCCCGCGCTGTTCGACGCCCGCTTCTTCGGCCTGTCCGACGAGGAGGCCGCCGCGACCGACCCCCAGGCCCGGCTGCTGCTGGAACTCGCCCACGAGGCCCTCGAACGGGCCGGCTACGCGGGCCCGCGCCGCCACGGCCGCCGGGTCGGCGTGTTCGCCGCCGCCGGGGAGAGCGGCTACCGGGAGATCCTGGAGGCCGCCCACGGCGCGACGGGCTTGCCGGCCGAGGCGCTGACCGGGAACCTGCCCAACCTGCTGGCCGCCCGGGTCGCCCACACGCTCGACCTGACCGGCCCGGCGCTGGCCGTCGACACCGCCTGCTCGTCGGCGCTGGTCGCCCTCCACCTGGCCCGCCGCAGCCTCCAGCAGGGCGAATGCGACCTCGCGGTGGTGGCGGGCGTGAACCTCACCCTCACCCCCGCCGGCTACCGGGCGCTCGGGAAGACGCGGGCGCTCTCCCCGTCGGGGCGGTGCCGCGCGTTCGGCGCGGCGGCCGACGGGTTCGTGCCGGGCGAGGGCGGCGCGGCGCTGGTGCTGGCCCGCCTCGACGACGCCGAACGGTCCGGCGACCCCGTCCTGGCCGTCGTCAGGGGCACCGCCGTCAACAACGACGGCCGGTCGCTGAGCCTGCTCGCGCCCAACCCGCTCACCCAGCGCGAGGTGATCACCCGGGCCCACGCGGAGGCGGGCGTCGACCCGGCCGAGGTCACCTACGTCGAGGCCCACGGGACGGGCACCCCGGTCGGCGACCCGATCGAGCTGCGCTCGCTGCGGCACGCCTTCCCCACCGGCTCCCGGCTGCTGGGCTCGGTCAAGACCAACGTGGGCCACCTGCTCAACGCCGCCGCGATGCCGAGCCTGCTCAAGGTCGTGCTGGCCCTGGGCCACCGGACCGTGCCGCCGTCGCTGCACGCCGCTCCCCCCGCCGAGGGCCTCGACGGCTTCACGATCCCGGCCGAGCCCGTGGATTGGCCGGAACCGCGCACCGCCGGGGTCAACGCCTTCGGCTTCGGCGGCACGAACGCGCACGCCATCCTGTCCGAGCCCCCCGCCCGCGTGGTCGACCGCACCCCTCATGAAGGGCTCACCCTGCTCACCCTGTCGGCGGCGAGCGCCACCGCGCTGCGCCGGGCCGCCGACGACCTGGCCGCCGTCCTCCCCGGCCACGACGAGGGCGACGTCTGCGCGTCCGTCGCCCAAGCCCGGGACGACCGCCCCCACCGCCTCGCGGTCGTCGCCGACGGCGACCTGGCCCGGCGTCTGTCAACCGCCGAGGCCCGGGTGGCCGGCCCGCGCCCCCGCCTGGTCCTGCTGCTGCCGGGCCAGGGCGCGCAGGGCTCCGGCGCGGACCTCTACGCGCACGCGCCGGTGTTCCGGCAGGTCGTCGACGAGGCGTCCGACCTGCTCGGCCCCGTCGGCGGCCGCACCCTCAAGGACTGGTGCGCCGATCCCGCCGCCGAGATCGCCCGCACCGACGTGGTGCAGCCCCTCCTGGTCATGTACGGAATCGCGCTCGCCCGCCAGCTGCGCGCCTGGGGGGTGGTCCCGGACGCCGTCGCCGGCCACAGCGTGGGCGAACTCGCCGCCGCCTGCGTGTCGGGACGCCTCAGCCTTGCCGACGCCGTCACGTTCGCGGCCGAACGCGGCCGCCTGATGCACGACCTCTGCCCGCCCGGCGCGATGGCGGTCGTCCCCGACGACACGGAGCTGCCGCCGGAGGTGACGGTGGCGGCTCTGAACGCGCCCGGCCGCGTCGTGGTCGCCGGTCCGGTGGACGCGGTGGCGGCGCTGGGCGGCCGCCGCATCGACGTCACGCGGGCCTTCCACTCCCCGCTGATGGACCCGGCACTCGACCCGCTCGCCGAGGCGGCGGCCCGGCTCACCGTCGGCCCGCCGGAGATCGCCCTGCTCAGCACGGTCACCGCCGAGTGGAACCCGTCATTCGACCCGGCCTACCTGGTCTCCCACGCCGCCCGCCCGGTCCGCTTCGCCGACACGATCGCCCGGCTGATCGCCGAGGGCTACGACACCTTCCTCGAACTCGGCCCGTCCCCCGCGCTCGGCGGCGCGGTCCGCGCCGTGTCGGACGCGGCGGCCACACCGGTCGCGACGCTGGCTGCCGGGCACGCGGGCGGCGCACGGGCGCTGCTGGAGACCGTGGGCGCACTCTGGCAACGCGGCCTCCCGATCGACCGCACCACCATGGACCGGGGCCGGACCCGGGTGGCCCTGCCGACGTATCCGTTCGAGCGCCGCCGCCACTGGCCGTCGTCGCGACTGCTGCACCGCCTGGTCTGGCGCGAGCGGCCGATCGACGCTCCACGCGTGACCGTCGACGGACTGGCAGACGCGCTCACCACCCCCGGCGTGACCGTGCTGCCCGGCGGCGACGTCACGATCCTCGTCGCCGGGTCGCCCCGGCGAGCCGAGTCGGCCGACGCGCTCGACGCCGTGCACCGCGAACTGACGTCGGCCCTGCTCGCGCTCGACGCGACGCGCGTGCTCGTCGTCACCCAGGACGTGCACGCCGACCGGCCCGAGCAGGCGGTGCTCGAAGGTCTGGCGGCGGCCCTGGCCCAGGAGACGGGAGCCGAGGTCAGGGTCGCCGACCTGGCCTCCCGGGAGCCCGTGGAGCAGCGGGTGGCGGCGGTCGAGACCGAGGTCTCCGCCCGGGGTTCCGGGCTGGTCAGGTGGCGCGGGGGCAGGCGGTCGGAACGAGAGCCGGAGGCGATCGTCCCGGCCTCGGGTTCTGATCTGATCGCCTGGCGCGGTGGCGCACGGTCGGAGCCGGCGGCAGTCGGCCCGGTCGCCTGGCGTGGTGGCACGGGGTCGGAGCCGGAGGCGGCCGGCCCGGCCGGGCGCGAGCTGCCTCCTGATGGGGTCTACCTGATCACCGGTGGGGCGGGCGGGGTCGGGGCCGCGCTCGCACGGGACCTCGCCGATCGGGGGCGGCCCACGATCGTGCTGGCCGGGCGGTCCGCCCGGCCGCCCGCCGGGCTGCTCGCGGATCTGCGTTCCCGGGGCGCGACCGTCGACTACCTCAGCGCTGACGTGTCGCGGGAGGGTGACGTCGAGGCGTTGCTCGCCCCGCTGGCCCGGCTCGACGGGCTGTTCCATGCCGCCGGGGAGGTGCGGCCCGGCGCGCTGCGGGGCGGGTCGGCCGGGGAACTGGTGGCGGGCATGGCGGCCAAGACCCGGGGGGCCTACCTGCTCGCCGAGGGGCTGCGCCGACATCGGCTCACGCCGGTCGTGTGCGTGGCGTTCTCGTCGGTGTCGTCGGTGCTGCCCGGTCTGGCCGGGGGCATCGGTGGCTATGCCGCGGCCAACGCCTACCTCGACGCGTTGTGCCGGGCCGGGCGGGGGCCGTGGATCGCGGTGAACTTCGCCGCCTTCGCGGAGGTCGGCCTGGCCGCCCGCGCCGGGGTGACCCGGGGGGCGCTCGATCCGTCGGCGGCCCTGGCCGCCTTGCGCGCCGCGATCGGGTCGGGGGGCGCGCAGGTGGTGGTGGCCGATCTGGCGGACGTACCGGAACCGGCTTTCGTGCCGTCCTCCGGTGACGTGCGGGCGGTGGTCAGGCGGCTGGTGGGGGGTGCGCTCAGGCGGGACGACCTCGGCGACGACGAGTCGTTCCTCAGTCTCGGGCTCGACTCGCTCACCGCCGTCGACCTGGTCAAACGGCTGGAGAAGGAGCTCGGCAGGCCGCTGCCGGTCACCCTGTTCTTCGAGTTCCGCACACTGCGCGAGTTGTCGGCCCACCTCGACGGCGGCGGGTCGTTCCCGCTCACGCCGACGCAGGTCGCGTTCCAGACCCAACAGTGGCTTTATCCCGAAATTTCGGCATACGGGTATGTGCGGCAGACCATCACCGGACCCCTCGACATCGCGCACCTGCGGGCGGCGCTGGAGTTCCTGGCCGACCGGCACCCGATGTTGCGGTTGCGGATCGACGCCGACGGCATGCAGTCGGCCGAACCGTCCGCGGGCCTCCACTTCGAGGTGCACGACACCGGCGATCTCGACGCCCTCGAAAGCGACCTGCGCAACCGGCCCTTCGACCTGACGCGGGAGGGCCCGCTGCGGGCGGTCGTGGCCCGCACCCCCACCGGGACCCACCTGGTCATCGTCGTCAGCCACCTCGCCGCCGACGGCTTCAGCCTGAACGTGCTCGGCGAGGAGCTCTGGACCGTCTACACGGCCCTGTCGCGCGGGGCCGCCCCGGTCCTGCCGCCGCTGCCGACGACCTTCGCCGACTACGCCGCCGCGTCGGAACCGGCGGGGGCGGGCGATCTGGCGTACTGGACCGAGGTCGTGCGCACCGCCCCCGACCTGCGCCTTCCCTACGACGGCGACCCGGACGGGCCGCCGCTCGACGCCGTTCAGGTCGCGCTGACCCGCGAACAGTCGGCCGCCCTGCGGGCGACGGCCGCCGCGCACGGGGTCTCGTTGTTCCATCTGCTGCTGGCCGCCTATGTCCGCCGGCTCGCCCGCTGGACCGGAAGCGACGCCGTCGCGGTGAACGTCGCCAGGGCCCGCCGTGAGATCCGCCTTCCGGGCGTCGACCGCCTGGTCGGGCCGCTGGCCGACACGCTCCCGCTGGTGGCCGAGGTGCGCCCCGACGAGTCGCTGCCGGAGCTGGCCGGGCGGCTGCGGGACCTGTGGCGGGACGCCGAACGCCACGCCACGCCGACCTCCGCCGACCTGGCCCGGCTGCTGCCCGCCTCAGGTGGTCCGCGCACGGCGAGCCCTGCGTCGTTCAGCTTCGCCCGGTTCCCCGCCGCGACCGACCCGGCCTGCCCGGTGGACGCCGTCGCGACCGCCGCCGGGACCGCGACGGCCGCGACCCGGCTCAGCCTGCTCTGCTGGGAGTCGGCCGGTGAGCTGCGGTTCTCGTGGAACTTCCCGTCGCGGTTGTTCCGCCGGGCGACCGTCGACCGGCTGGCCGCCGAGCACCTGGCCGAACTGTCCACGAGCGAGAGACCCGGGCTGGCCGCCCGGTTGCGGGCGCGGTTCCGCGCCGGCCCCGACGCCGTGGCCGTCGACACCGGAACGGAACGGCTGACCTACGCCGAGCTCGACCGCAGGTCCGCCGCGCTGGCGAACCGGCTGCGCGGGGCCGGTGACCTGATCGGGCTGATGACCGAGCCCGGCATCGACACCGTCGTCGGCCTGGTCGGCATCGTGCGCGCGGGCGCGGGGTGGCTGCCGCTCGACGCCTCTCATCCGGAGGCCCGCCGCCGCGACCAGCTCGCCCGCTGTGGCGTGACGACGGTCGTCACCGACGTGTCGGGTGAGGGCTGCCATGACGCCCCGGACGTCTCACCCGACGCGACCGCCTACGTCATCTTCACCTCCGGTTCGACGGGCCGTCCCAAGGGGGTGCCGATCACCTGGCGGTCGGTAGAGAACTACCTCGACTGGGCGCTGGCGACGTTCGGCTACCACGCGGGCGACCGGCTGGCCCAGACGGCGTCGATCTGCTTCGACGCCTCGGTCCGGCAGCTGCTGGCCCCGCTGCTGGCCGGGGCGACCGTGGTGACGTTCACGCGGGAGGAGGTGCGCGACCCCGCGCTGCTGGCCGGGCGGCTGCGCGACGTCACGGTGTGGAGTTCGGTGCCGAGCCTGTGGGCGCGGCTGCTGGACCTCGGGCCCGTCGAGCACCGGCTGCGCTGGATCCACGTGGGCGGCGAGGCGCTGCCGCCCGAGCACGTGCGCCGCTGGTTCGACCTGTACGGCCCCGTCGCCCGGATCGCCAACCTCTACGGCCCGACCGAGTCGACCATCAACGCCACCTGCCACGTCATCGCCGAACGGCCCGCCGACGACGTCACCACGATCCCGATCGGCCGCCCTGTCGCGGGCGTCTTCGTCGAGGTGGACGACTCGGGCGAACTCCTCATCGCCGGGGCCGGGCTCACCCCCGGCTACCTCGACGACCCCGGCACGGCGTTCGTCGAACGCGACGGCGTGCGGTGGTACCGGAGCGGCGACCGCGTGCGGCGGAACGCCGACGGCGACCTGGTCTTCGCCGGGCGGCTCGACGCGCAGGTCAAGGTGCGCGGCCACCGGGTGGAGCCGGGGGAGGTCGAGGCGGCCTTCCACACGCATCCGGAGGTGGCGCGGGCCGCCGTGGTGCTGACGGGCGAACGGCTGACCGCCTTCGTCGAGCCCCGCCCCGGCGGCGACCCCGATCCCGTCGCGCTGCGCCGGCACCTGGGGGCGACGCTGCCGGCGTACATGATCCCGGCCCGGATCGAGATCGTGACCGCGCTCCCGCAGACCACCACGGGCAAGATCGACCGGCGCGGCCTCGACGGCACGCCGCCCGCGACCCCGACCGAGGAACTGGTCGCCGAGGTGTGGCGCTCCCTGCTGGAGGTGCCGCGCGTGTCGCGGGAGGACGACTTCTTCGCCTTGGGCGGCGACTCGATCCTGATCCTGCGCGTGTTCGCCCGGCTCGCCGAGCGCATCCCCACCCTGCCGCGCCCGACGGTCGTGTACGAGCACGGCACGCTCGCCGCGCTGGCTCAGGCGATCGACGAGGCCGAACCTGCCCCGTTCGTGCCGGCGGCCGCCGACGGCCCGTTCCCGCTGACGCCCGCGCAGCGCGGGTTCCTGCTGTCGGGCCAGGCGTGGCTGGCGACCCTGCGCGTGCACGGGCGGGTCGACCGGGAACGCTTCCAGCGCGCGGTCGACGCCTGCGTGGCGCGGCACGGGATGCTGCGCACGGTGTTCCCCGGGGACGGGCAGCAGGAGCTCCCCGGCAGCCTGCGCCTGCCCGTGGTCTTCGAGGAGGCCGCCGACCCCGCCGCGTCGATCGCGGCCGAACGGGCCCGCGTGTTCGAACCGTGGGCGTGGCCGCTGCTCCGGCTCCGGCTCGTCACCCTGAGCTCGTCGGAACACGTGCTCATCGTGCACGCCCACCATCTGATCGGCGACGGCTACAGCGCCGCGCTGCTGGGGCGTGAACTGCTCGCGGCCTACGACGGGATCGAGCCGCCTCCCCCGCGCAGCACGTTCCGCGACCACGTGGCCCGGCTGCGGCCGGCGGGGGGCGGGCGGGAGGCGTACCGGAAGCCGGTGGTGCCACCGGGACCGGCCCGCACGACGGCGTTCACGGTCGGCGCGGCGGAGCTGCGGCGGGCCGCCGCGGCGGCGGGCACGACCCTGTTCGTCGCGGTCCTGGCCGCCTACCACCGGGCGCTGACCGCGTTCACGGGCCACGACGACCTGATGGTCGGCGTGGCCGTGTCCGGCCGCGACGACGCGCCGCCCGACGCTCACCTGGTCTTCGGCCCCTACGCGCACGCGGTGCCGGTGCGGCCTGCCGGCGGTGACCTGCGGGCGGTGGCCGAGGAGGTGACGGCCGCCCGCACGGCGAACGCCGAGGACATCAGGGCGGCCCAGTTCTTCTTCACCTACCTCGACTTCACGGCGCTGGGCCCGATGGAGGGCCGCAACCTGCGGCTGACCTGGGACCTCGACGGGGAGATCGCCCCCGTGGGCGCGCAGACCTTCCTGTCGGTGCGACCCACGCCGGAGGGGGATCTGCGAGTGGTGCTGCGAACCGCCGTGGCGGACGCGGACCGTTTCGAGCGCCTTTTGCGGTCCGAACTGCCGGCCCAGGGCAGCCAGCCGCCACCGCGCGCCCGTGACGCGACCCTGGACGCCGCGCTGGTCGGCTACCTGCCTCCCTTCGAGCACGTGCAGGCGCTCGCCCCAGACGCCACCCTGACCAGGGACGACGTGCGCGCCCTCCTGTTCCCCGGCGGTCGCCCGCGCCTGGCCGAGGAGCTCGACACGCCACTCGGCCGGTCGGGCTTCGTCTGCCTTCCACTGTTCGCCGACGAGCTCGCCCGCACGCCCGACCTCGCCGCGCGGACCGCCGAGGCCGTCGAGCACGCCGCCTCCCTCGGCGCGCGGACCGTGTCGCTGGCCGGGATGATCCCGGCGCTGACCGGCTACGGCTTCGACGTGGTCCGGCGGACCGATGTGCCCGTCACGACGGGCCATGCCGCGACGGCCGTCTCGGTGGTCCTGACCGTCCAGAAGGCGCTGGCGGGAAGGTCGTCGCGCGACCTGACCGTCGCCTTCGTCGGGCTCGGCTCCATCGGCCGGTCGGCGCTCGGTCTGCTGCTGACCGTGGCCGACCGGCCGGGGCGGCTGCTGTTGCGCGACGACGCCGCCCCGCTGGAGGGCCTGCACCCGGGCGCGGAGATCTGCGCGATGGACGAGGTCTACGACGCCGACCTGATCGTCGCGGCCGTCAGCGGCCACGACCTCGTCATCGACGTCGACCGGCTACGACCCGGCACGATCCTCGTCGACGACTCCTTCCCCCACTGCTTCGACGTCGCCAAGGCCCGCGCCCGGCGCGACGTCACCGTCGTCGGCGGCGGCCTGCTGTCGATGCCGGGCATCAAGCGGCGGCTCACGGTGGACGTGCCCGCGCCCTGGCTCCCCGGCACCATCGCCTCCTGCCGCCTGGAATCCCTCATCCCGGGTCTGACACCCGTCCACGGTCTGGTCGACACCGGCACGGCCCTGGCCTGTCTGCGGGCGATGACCGCCGCCGGGGTCGAGGCGGCGCCGCTGCACCTCGCCGGGGAATGGGTCTAGGCGGCCGTGACGGCCACCAGCTCCCGGTGGCAGGTGGGCCGCTCCACCTCGTCCACCACCGCCGCCGCCAGGTCGGCGTAGCCGAACGCCTCATCGCCCGGCGCCAGGCGTGCGCCGATCCGGTGCCGGCCGGTCGCCGGGTCGTCGTTGAGGAAGACGGGCGGCGGCGCGAGCACGACCCAGTCGAGCGCCGACTCGCGCAACACGCCGAGCTCCTCGACGTGCCCCAGCGTGAAGGCCCGCGCGTCCTCGGGGAAGCCGGGCGTCTCGTACAGCGGCACGCCCTCCGGCGTCTCCAGCGTCGTGCCGATGCCGACCGCCACCAGCCGGGTCACCCCCGCCTCGGCCATCCCGGCGGCCAAGGCGAGAGCCGAACGGGGGAAGAAGCCCGGTTCGTACCGGCTGGCCGCCATCACGACCGCGTCGTGCCCGGTGACCAGGGAGGCCACCGATTCAGGGTCGGTGACGTCGCCGACCGTCCAGTCGCCCGGGCGGTGGGAGACGCCGGTCACCTCGTGCCCGCGGGCGCCCGCCTCGGTCACGATCCGGCGGCCCGCCCGGCCGCCCGCTCCGAAAACCACGATTCTCATGGGGCGTGACGTTAACCTGCGCACCCTTGGTTTCCGCAACGATACTCACGTACCCTCCCGAAGGTGGCAGAGCCTCTCGACCCCGACATGTTCGCCGGGTGCGCACCCGTCACCTCGCCGGTCCGGATCGGCGACAAGTGGACCGCGAAGATCATCCGCTGCCTCCAGGACGGCCCCCGGCGCTACTCCGAGCTCAAGGTCCCGCTGACCGGCATCACCCCGAAGGTGCTGACCGAGTCGCTGCGCTCGATGGAGCGCGACGGGCTGCTGACCCGGACCGCCCATCCGGGCATCCCGCCGAAGGTCGTGTACGAACTCTCGCCGCTCGGCCACTCCCTGGTCGAGCCGCTCGACACGATGTGCGCGTGGTCCCGGGCCAACCTCCCGAAGGTGCTGTCGGCCCGGGACGCCTACGACGTCGCATGAGAACGCCCGGCGACGAGCAGGCCGGCCCATGGACGCGGGTTGGTCACAGTTCCTTCCGGCGCGGGCCACATCGGGATCGAGAGGATCACGATTGCGGTCATGGCGAGGAGGAGCGGTTCGTGGCGGCACACACTGGGCTGGTGGGCCGGCCTGGCGGGCGTGACCGGGCTGCTGGCGCTGACCGGATCCGCGCTGCGCGGGACCGACGGGTTGCAGACCGCGGCGAACGTGGCCCAGCTGGCCGGTGTCATCCTCGTGGTTCCGACGCTGCTGGTTCCGCTCTGGTTGTGGTGGCGGCGCTCGACGGTGCGTCCGGCGGTGACCTCCGCGCACGTGGACCACGCCAAGGACGTGCTGGCCGGGCTGATCGAGCATCAGTGGAACACCGAGGCGAGGATGCGATCGGTGGACGATCCCTCCCCCATCCCGGTGCGATGGCGGCTGACCCGTACCTCCGGCGTCATGGACCATCCGGCCAACCTCACCCCCGGTCTGCGGCGACTGAGCGTGCACAGCGACGACATCGTCGCCGCGGCCAGGACGTTCCGCCGGCTGCGCCGTCGTCGCCTGGTCATCCTCGGCGACCCCGGCACCGGCAAGACCACTCTGGCCATCCAGCTCATTCGTGAACTGCTCGCCACCCGGGGCGCCCATCCCGGCGAACCGGTGCCGGTGTTGATGTCGGTGGCCGACTGGGACACGCGGAACCACCCCCGTCTGCACCAATGGCTCGCCGTACGGCTCGAACACGACTATCCCGCCCTGCGGGCCGCCGACCTGCCCGCCGAGATGCCGGCGGCCCTCGCCACGCGGGGGCACGTCCTGCCCGTGCTCGACGGCCTGGACGAGCTTTCCCCGCCCGCGCGGCAGGCCGTCATCGTGGCGCTGAACCAGTCTCTCGCCGATACCGACCAGCTGATCGTGACCAGCAGGACCGCCGAGTTCAGCCGGGCCGTGGAGGGGGCGGGAGACGTCCTCACCTCGGCCATGGTCATCGAGCCGCGGGCGCTGACCCCGAAAACGGCCGCCGCCTACCTGGAGCGATGCCTGCCGCCGCGCCCGGCGGCCGGGTGGGAGGAGGTCCTCGCCGTCCTGCGCGCGACGCCCGCCGGGCACGACGCCGGCCGTGTCCTGGCCACGATCGCCGGTACGGCGCTGGGCCTGTGGCTACTTCGGGTGGTCTACATCGACGACCGCGCCGACCCTGCGCCTCTGACGGAGCCCGGGCGGTTCCCCGACACCGCACGGTTGAAGGGTCATCTGCTCGACCGGCTCATCCCCGCCCTCATCGCCACGCGCACGCCCGGCGCGGACCCGGCAGACCCCTTCCTGCCCCACCGTCGCCACGACCCCCACCAGGCCCGTCGTTGGCTGACCTACCTGGCCCGCACCATGGCCCACCCCCTGAACGGCACGCCCACCCGCGACTTCGCCTGGTGGGACCTGGCCCGGAGGACCCGTGCCTTCACCGCCGTGAGCAGGCTCGCGATCGCCGGCGCGGTCACCGTCGTGGTCGCGTCCGTGGTCGCGGCCGGGCTCGTGGTCGTGTACGACCCCCTGTTCGAGATCACGATCGTGATCGCGATCACCGTCGGGCTCGTCGGCGGGCTGGCGGTCGGGCTGCTGTCAGGGTCATGGCCCCTGGAGGAGCCGGGGTTCGCCAACCTCCGCCTGCACGGCCGGCGGTCTCTGCTCGCCCGCCGGCTCGCGGGCGCGGTCTCGGCCGGGATCGCGGCGGGGATCGTGGTCGGCGGCGGGGTCGGGA
This sequence comes from Herbidospora sakaeratensis, assembly GCF_001570525.1. GTDB lineage: Bacteria > Actinomycetota > Actinomycetes > Streptosporangiales > Streptosporangiaceae > Herbidospora > Herbidospora sakaeratensis. The sequence goes on along the minus strand of NZ_BBXC01000007.1, from coordinate 1,227,930 downwards.
TCATCGTCGGCATCCGGGCCGGACTCGATTTCGGATTCGAGGCCGCGCTCCCGGCCGGTGGCGTGTTCGGGCTTCTGGCCGCACTCGTGGTGGGTGCGGCCGCAGTGGTCGTGTTCGTGCTCGTGGCCGGGTTCATGGGATGGGTGGAGACACCGGCCGCGGCAGACCGGGCAAGAGCGCCGATGAGCAGCTGGCAGGCAGACCGTGCCCTCAACCTGGTGCGCATCGACGCGGTGGTCCTCGGCGTCGGGATCACGTTCGGGGGGATGGGGGCCGCGGCGGGACTCAGGGACGGGCCGGTGACCGCACTCGTCGCCGGGCTCGTGCTGGGGCTCGTGCCCGCGTTCTCCCTCGGGCTGGTGGGCGGGCTGGTGGGCGGGAATCATCACGCCTGGCCGGCGTATGCCGCCGCCACCTGCCGGCTGGCCTGGTCGGGGCGCCTGCCCCGCGCGCTGATGCCGTTCCTGGACGACGCGCACCGGCTCGGGCTGTTGCGCGCGGTCGGCCCGTTCTACCAGTTCCGGCACGCCGACCTGCAGGACCACCTCGCCGCCGGACCACCCGGGTAGAGGGCGAGGTGACCGGCGGCGTGCCGGGCGCGGGCTCGTTCTGCCCGCGCCCGGCATCCGGTGGCGGCCGCCGCAGGATCAGCCCCGGCCCGCCCCGGGAGACATGTCCGGCGTGTCGCCCTGGTTCGGCCCGCCCGGGTTGTCCGGGCCCGGGCCGCCGGGCCCGTTGTCACCCGGCCCCGGGTCGTTCGGCCCGGGGTCGTTCGGTCCCGGGCCCTCGTTTCCGGGGTCGTCGGTCCCCGGGTTGTCGCGGCCCGGACCGTCGGTGCCCGGGTCGGTCGTGCCGGGGTCGGTCTGGTCCCAGCCGTCCGGCGGACGCTGGCCGTACTCGTCCCACGGGCCCTCGTCGTAGGGGCCCTCCGACCACGGGTCGAAGCGTTCCTCCACGCCGAACCGCTCCTGGTTGATCGGCGTGAACGGCGTCGCGGGAACGCCCTCCAGGGCCGCCGTCATGGTCGCCTTCCAGATCGGCCCCGGCACGGTCGCGCCGAAGACCGAGCCGTACCAGCGGCCGCCGATCGTCACGTTGTTCAGCTTGTGGGTGATCGCGCCGCGCGGGTCGGCCAGGCTGACCGCGCCGGCCAGGTCGGGGGTGAAGCCGGCGAACCAGGCGCTCGACTGGTTGTCGTTGGTGCCGGTCTTGCCGGCCGCCGGGCGGCCGATGCCGCCGACGCTCCGCATGGTGCCCTTGGTGAACACGCCCGACAGGATGTCGGCCGCCGCGTCGGCCACCTCGGCGTCGATCGCCTGGTTGCACTCCGGCGTGAACGAGGTCTTCTTCCCGTCGCGGTCGGTGATCGCGGTGATGGCCATCGGCGTGCAGTACTTGCCGCGCGCGCCGATCGCCGCGTAGGCGTTGGCGACGGTGACCGGGTCCATCTCGTTGATGCCGAGCGTGAAGGTCTCGTACTCCTGGAGCTTCTTGCCGTCGGCGCGCTTGATGCCGAGCGCCTTGGCCGTCTTGACCGTCTCGCACAGGCCGACGCGCTCCTCCAGCGTCAGGAAGAACGTGTTGACCGAGCCCCACGTCCCGGTCTGGAGGGTGGTGTAGCCGGGCGAGCCCTCGTCGTTGGTCACGGCGTGGTTCGGGTCGCCGACGGCGTTGCCGGCGCAGTCGGTGAACGCCGAGGGCGACGGCGCGGTGTACGACCCGCCGACGTTGAACCCGTCGCTCAGCCGCATGCCCTGGCCGAGCGCCGTGAGCAGCGTGAACGTCTTGAACGTCGACCCCGCCTGGACGCCCCCGAGCCCGCCGTGGGCGCGGTCGGCGACCACGTTGTAGTCGAGGTTGTCGCGGCTGGCGGCCATCGCGCGGATCGCGCCGCTGCCCGGCTCGACGAGCGCCTGGGCGGCCACCGGGCCGTCCTTCGGGCCGACGAACGCCTCGATGCCCTTCTGGGCGGCGTCCTGCATCTTCGGGTTCAGGGTGGTGCGGATCGTCATGCCGCCCTGCTTGAGGGCGCGTTCGCGGTCGGAGCGGGTCTTGCCGAATCGTTTGTCGGCCAGCACCTCCGCGGCGACGTACTGGCAGAAGTAGCGGTAGTCGCTGGTCTCGCAGCCGCCGGGGATCGGCACGCCCTTGTAGCCGAGCTTGGTCTTCTTCGCCTTCGCCGCCTCGGCGGGGGTGATCTTGCCGAGTTCGGCCATCCGGTCGAGCACCACGTTGCGGCGGGCGATGAGCGCGTCGCGGTTCTTCTTGCCGCCCTCCGGGTCGGTGGACGTCGGCAGCCGGACCGCCGCCGCCAGCGTCGCCGACTGGGCCAGGTTCAGCTTGGCCGCCGTGACGCCGAAGAAACGCTTGGCGGCGGCCTGGATGCCGTGCGCGCCCGCGCCGAAGTAGGCGATGTTCAGGTACTTCTCGAGGATCTGGTCCTTGGTGTACTTCTCCTCGACCGACAACGCGTAGCGCAGCTCGTTCAGCTTGCGCACGTAGCTGGGCGCGAGCGCCGCCTCCTTCTGCTCGTCGGTGGTGGCGCTGTTGAGCAGGACCTGCTTGACGTACTGCTGGGTGATGCTGGAGCCGCCCTGGGCGACGCCGCCCGCGCTGAGGTTGGCGGCCAGGGCGCGGATGGTGCCCTCGAGGTCGATGGCGCCGTGCTGGTAGAAGCGGTCGTCCTCGATCGCCACGATCGCGGTGCGCATGATCGGGGCGACCTTGTCGACGGTGACGTTCTCGCGGTACTGGTCGTAGAACTGGGCGATGCGCTTGCCGTCGGCGTCGAGGAGCGTGGTCTTCTCGGCCAGCGGCGGTTCGGCCAGCTCCATCGGGCTGAGGTCGATGGTCTCGGCCACCCCGCTGAGGGCGATGCCGGCCGGGAGCGCGAGCCCGGCGGTGATCACCCCGGCGGCGATCCCGGCGACGAGCAGGCCGGGCATGGTACGTAGGCGCATCAGAGTTTCCCGAGGCCACGTGCCGCGATCGTGGCGGTCCTGGCGACGACGGAGTCGTCGGCGGCGGCGTTCCTGTCGGTGCGGTTGGTGTAGATCGCCATGATGATCGGCTTCTTCGACCCCTTCGGCCAGATGATCGCGATGTCGTTGGCGGTCCCGTAGGTGCCGCCCGTCCCGGTCTTGTCGCCGACCCGCCAGCTCTTGGGCAGCCCGGCCCGGATGCGCTTGTCGCCGGTCTCGTTGGCGACCAGCCAGCCGGTGAAGGTGCGGCGGTCGCCCGCGTCGAGGGCGTCGCCCGCGGTCAGGTCCTTCAGGTCGCGGGCGACGGCGGCCGGGGTGGTGGTGTCGCGGAGCTCCGCGGGATGCCAGAGGTTGAGACCGGGTTCGTTGCGGTCGAGGCGCGACACGTGGTCGTCCAGGCTCCGGAAGTAGCGGGTCAGGCCCTTCGGCCCGCCGACCTGCCGGAGCAGCAGGTTCGCGGCGGCGTTGTCGCTCTTGGTGACGGCGGCACGGGCCAGCGCGGCCACGGTCATGCGCGACCCGACGTGCTTCTCGACCTCCGGCGAGTAGTCCACCAGGTCCTTCTTCCTGATGGGGATGCGCTTGCCGAGGATGTCGGGCTTCTTGTCCAGCACGGCCGCCGCGAGCACCGCCTTGAAGGTCGAGGCGAGCGGGAAACGCTCGCCCGAGCGGTAGGCGATCGTCTTGCCGGTGGCGGTGTCGATGGCGTACAGGCCGATCCGGCCTTTGAACGAGGTCTCCAGCGCGCGCAGATCCGCGACCGCCGAGGTCGGCGGCGCGGTGACGGCGCCGGAGAGCAGGGCGAGGGACATCACGAAGGAAAGCATGCCGAGGAGTCTGTTCTGTCAGCGTAAATACCGTCAAAGACACTTGAAGACTACATTATGCATTCATGACATAATTCCTGGTCGTGGACCTCCTCGCAGCCTGGAGAGTGTTCGTCAACGTCAGCGAACGCGGCAGCTTCACCGAGGGCGCCGCCGCCTCCCAGGTGCCCCAGCCGGTGGCCAGCCGCCGCATCGCCGCCCTGGAACAGCACCTCGGCGCCAAGCTCTTCGACCGGTCCGCGCGGGGCGCGCTGCTGACCGACTTCGGCCGCGACCTGCTCCCGTCGGCGCAGCGCCTGGTGCGGCTCGCCGACGACATGGAGTGGGAGGCGGGCCAGGCCCGGCTCAAGCCGCTCCGGCTGGCCGTGCCGGAGATCTGCGCGGTCCGCGACCTGGCCCTGCTGACGGTGGAGGCCCGGCAGGAGGGCGTGCACCTCGACGTGGTCGCCGCCGCCGCCGGGATCAGGGCCGAGCTGGCGCGCTCCCGCGAGGTCCGCGCGGCGCTGGTCGCCACGCCCGAAGACGGTGCGACGTGGGTGGTCGACCTGGGCCTGGCCGGCGTGGGGGGTCCGCCGGGTCCGGTCGTGTACGTCGAGAGCCTCCGGCCCGCCCGCGCCGACAGGTCGGGCCGCCGGCCGAGGATCTGGATCCAGCCGGAGGACGACGTCCCGCACATCAGAGATCGCCTGTTCCGGATCAGGGACGCCGCCGGCCTGCTGCCCTCCCAGGTCGCGGTCGCGCCCTCGCTGGTCGTGGCCGCCGCCGAGGTGATGGTCTCGGCCGACCTGCTGCTCTGCTCGCCGCGCCAGGCCGCCGAGCTCGGGCTGGAGTGGCGGCCCGTCGGCGAACTGCGCCTCCCGCGCGGGTACGCTGTGGCCTCCGCCATCGGGGACGACGCCGAGCGGGTGCGGGGATGGCGTCGGGTGGCCGCCTGCCTGGGGGTTGACGCGTGATCCGTGACCTGCGCCGGATGCTGGAGGAGGGCGGCCTGCGGGGCTCCTTCCTGGTCCGCGACCTGCGTACCGGCGAGGAGATCGGCATCGACCCCGACGACGAGTACACCACCGCGTCGCTGGTCAAGATCCCGCTGGCGGCGGCCACCCTCTACCGGGTCAGGCGCGGCGAGCTCGACGGGGCCATGCGCCTGACGGTCGGCCCCGGCGCCCGCCACTCCCCCGGCCCGACCGGCGCCAGCAGGTTCCGCCACCCGGCCGAGATCGCCGTCGACGACCTGCTCCTGCTGACCATGACGATCAGCGACAACACCGCCGGCGACGCCCTGTTCGAGCTGACCCCGCCCGCGATGGTGGCCGCGTTCCTGGACGACCACGGGTTGCGCGGCATCTCGATCCGCCACACGCTGCGCCACCTGACCGACAGCCCGGTGCAGGCGCTCGGCGGTCATCTGGCCCACGTGCTGGCCATCGAGGGCGCCACCGCCGGACGCGGCCACCCGGTCCCCCAGCTCGACGTGACGCGGGGCTCGTCGGGGTCGGCCCGCGCCTTCGTCGACCTGCTGGCGGCGTTGTGGCGGCCGTCCGCGATCGACCCCTGGGTGGCCGGGCGGGTGCGCGAGCTGATGGGCGACAACGTGCTGCGCCAGCGCCTGGCCCCCGACTTCACCTCCGACCTGACGACCTGGTCGTCCAAGACCGGCACGATGCTCAACCTGCGCCACGAGGTCGGCGTGGTGGAGCACGCCGGCGGCCAGGTCTACGCCGTGGCGGCGCTGACGGAGTCGCGCGTCGCGGCGGTCCGGCAACCCGGCGCGGAGGCGCTGATGGCTCAGGTGGCGCGGGCCTTACGGGACGAAATCCGGTCGCGCTGACCCCGGTCGCTTTGCGACGATCGCGGCAAATGAGCACCCGACTGCGGGCCGTCGCCCGCGAGACCATGGACATCGTCGAGACCGGCGGATACCGGCTTCCCTCCGGCCGCTGGGTCGAGGTGACCGTCGACCCGGCCCGCACCCGCCTCCACCTGCCCGGCGAGCGGCTCGACCGGCGCGGCGACCGAACGCCGCTGATCGACGTGCGCAACCAGACCACGCTCCAGGGGGCCCGCGAGCTCGGCGGCGACCCGGCCTGCCTGGTCTTCGCCTCGGCCAGGAACCCCGGCGGCGGCTTCCTGAACGGCGCGAAGGCGCAGGAGGAGGACGTGGCCCGCGCCTCGGCGCTCTACACCTGCCTGACCGCCGCCCCCGCGTTCTACGCCTTCCACCGCGAACAGGGCGACCTCCGCTACAGCGACCGGGTGATCTACTCCCCCGGCGTGCCGGTGTTCCGCGACGACAGGGGCGGCCTGCTCGACGAGCCCTACCGGGTGGCGTTCCTGACCTCGGCCGCGCCCAACGCGCGGGCCATGGGGCAGCCGCCGAGCGCGTCGCCCGGCGAACTCGCCGGCCTGCTCGACGCCAGGGCGGCGCGGGTGCTCGACGTCGCGGCCGCGCACGGGCACCGGCGGCTGGTGCTCGGCGCGTGGGGCTGCGGGGTGTTCGGCAACGACCCCGCGATGGTCGCCGCCGCCTTCGCCTCGGCCCTCGCCGGGCCGCAGCCGTTCGACCACGTCAGGTTCGCCGTGCTCGACCGACAGCCGGGCGCCCCGACGTTCGCCGCGTTCGCGGCGGCCTTCACCGGCTGACCAGCACCAGCCCGGCGACGAGCACGACCAGCAGGAGCACCACGATCGGCGCGGTCAGTCTGGCCGCGCTGTAGGGCCGTCTCCCGCGCACCTCCCCGGTGGCGCCGTCGACGGTGAAGCGCCAGGTCTTCCCGTCGAGCAGATAGGTGCCGGTCCAGTACGGCAGCAGGACGAGGTCGCCGTCGATCGAGGGATAGGTGGTGACGACGGAGTGCAGCCGCCGGTCGTCGCCGCCGATGTCGGCCAGGCAGGCCGCCCTGACCTGCGGCCGCACCGAGGTCTTGGCCTGGTCGAGCGCCTGGTCGGGCGGCACGGTGTACCGCGGCGTCTCCACCCCCGACAGGTATTCGGCCCGGAACGGCACCGTCGCGGCCGGCAACCTCTGAGTTCGAAGGTGGCCCACCCCCGGCACGACGACGTCGGCGAACCGGCGGCCGACCCTGCCGCGCGCGTGACGCCAGCGGGTACGCCGCACCTGGCGGCTCCGGCCCTCGTCGTCGGTCTCGGCCTGGTAATGGTGGTCGCCGCGCCGTCCGGCGTACCGGGTGACGGTCTCCAGGTCGAACACCCAGGCGGGGAGGAAGGTGGCCCGCATCGAGGCGGCGTCGGACACCCGGGCGGCCGCCCACCGGTCGAGGGCCGTCGAGGCGTGCCGCCGGTCGACCGCGAACGGCACCACCGCCCCGGGCCGCACCTCGCCGCCGAGCTCCCTGACGATCGGCGTCTCACACGCCGGGCACCGCGACGACAGGAGCGCGGGCGTGGACGTGGTCGCGCACCGGGGACACACCACCCGGTGCTCGTCGGTGACGGTCACGGGCAACCGCCCGCGCAGCGTCTCCACCGGCCGCCGCACCGCCGGCCCGGTCACCACGAGAGGCTGGAAATCCTGACAGTACGGGCAGCGCATGCCTTCGTCCCCCGGGACGTACTCGGTCACGCCGCCACAGAGATCGCAGTGCATCGTGCTACCCCCACGGTGGCAGGGGCGTGGTCAGGCCCCCGACGTCGATGTCGCAGATCTCCAGCCCGGTCTCGGCGAGATCCCTGCTGACGGCGGCGGCCACCTCGTCGGCCAGCGCCGCGTCGTTCAGCACGTCGAGCACCGCCCGCCGCTCCGACCAGGCCGCGACGGTGTTCGTCAACCGCCGCAGCAGCGGCCCCCGGACCGCCTCGGCGACCTGCTCGGCCTCGACGAGCGCCTGCCCGGCGACGAGCTGGTTGAGGAACGCGGTCGGATCGGCCACCCGGAACGAGAAGCTCCCGTGCGCCGCGAGCAGCAGCGGCCCGTTCTCGGGATCGCGCACCTGCACGGGCCGCCGGGTCCCCCACTTGAGATTGCTGAACCTGCGGGTGCTGACGAAGTGCACCTCGGCCTTGTCCGGCGACCGGAACCCGTACCGGAACCCCCGCAGCCTGCTCGTGACGGGGACGTTGCCCGTCCGCAGGGTCTGCGTCCCGGCATGACACTCCCGGACGATCTGCCCGCCCCGGACGAACAGCGCGACCTGCCATTCCCGCACGATCAGCTTGCTGCCGTTCTTCAGCTCGTCGAACGGCCGGTCATACCGCCAGGCGACGACCCCCGGCCGCCCGCCCTTCCACTCGACGATGTCGATCAGTTCGCCACGGATCAGGCCCATGTGCTCCCGCCTTCGTGAACTCACACACCCCAGTGGGAACAGGTAACCGTCCGCTTGCGGACAGTGGGGGTAACTTCGCGGATAGACAAATATGGGGAAATATCGCTAACGAACCGCCGGGTGACCCAAACCAAACGATCCGGCTGATGCGGCGCGTTCCACATCCCACAGACGTGCGACGGTCAAGGCAGGGCACCCGGCGAACACGCAGGCCGGCTCCCACGAAGGAGCCTGTTTCGCGACATCGCCACAGCCGATTCCACGGGCCCCGGCAGCGGCAGCGGGCAGGCCGGGGAAACACAGAGCCCGCCCCGCCGCGTGAATAACGGTCCTCTGGAACGACCACCGGCACGTGCTCGAATCCGAGGGCGACCAGCACGCGCCGCCCGGCGACGCCTGTTTCTCAAACCAGGCGCGGAGCCAGGTGAGCAAAGCCGTGATGGAGCCGCGTTCGTCGTGGCGGTCGGCCTTGTGTCCTGGGCCGGCCCGCGGCCATGCGTGGCGCCTGGATACGATCCGACACCACTGTCAACCGTGACCCAGGAGCCGAACCGCTCAGGAAGGTCCCGCCGGGGCGGCCCGGTCCGCGCCCGGCAGAGCGCCCCGTTGATCGCCACGACCCATGAGCCAAGCGTTGTCAGCAGATCCAAGAAGCAACCTGACCCGCACGACGTTGCCGGCCGTCTCGTCGGTGTACTCGGCGACCCTGACGTAACCGTGGTCGTCGTAGAGGCGGTCGAGCTCGGGGCTGCCGGCCCAGTGGTCGAGGGCCAGCGCGGGGGCGCCGTGCGCCCGGGCGAGGCGCTCGGCCTCCTCCAGCAGGGCCGCGCCGACGCCGTGGCCCTCGGGACCGCGGTCGGTCATCACGGTGTGGATGAACAACGATCCGCCGGGCACGGCCCCGGCGGGGATCCGCGGCGGGACCACGGGGGCCGCGGCCAGCATCCCGACGCAGCGGCCGTCGCGTTCGGCCAGGGTGACGACGTTCTGGCGGGCCCAGTCGGCGACCCGGTCGGGGAAGCCGGGGATGCGGGAGAACGGCACGGTGCCCCACTGCCCGGGCCGCCCCCGGGCCAGGAGCCATGCGTGGACGGCGTCCATCAGGGTCAGCAGGGCCGCGACGTCGTCGGCCGTCGCCGGGCGCAGCTGGGCAGAAGATCGTGGCATCGCGTCCTCCGTGCAGGTTAGACTCCGCATGCCCTATTAATTCAACTTTCTAAGGATTAGATTGTCAAAGCAATCCAGGGTTCAGGCCGTGACCAGGGACGTCCAAGAACTCCAGGACGCCACCGACCTCATCGACGAACTCGCGGCCCGGCGGCTCGGCGTCAACCGGACCGACCTGCGGTGCCTGAGCCGGCTGACGGCGCGCGGCCCGCTCACCGCGAGCGAGCTGGCCGCCGCCGCCGGCCTCACCGGAGGGGCCGCCACCACCGCCATCGACCGGCTGGAGCGGACCGGCCTGGTCGAACGGGTCCGCGACACGGCCGACCGGCGCCGGGTCCACGTGCGGCTGACCCTTCGGGGCACACAGGACGTCCGGGAGATCTGGGGGCCGATCGCCGACGACGCCCAGGCCGAGCTGCTGCGGTTCAGCCTCGCCGAACTCGACGTCGTCGAGACCTTCCTGAGCCGCGCGCTGGCCATCCAGGCACGGCACGCCGACCGTCTCCGCGGCGGCGCGGAAGGGGCCCTCTAGGTCGGGCGGGTCCGGGGACGGCCACCGTGCAGACGGGGCGCCCACATGCGCGGGTGGCGGGTCAGGCGGTGCGCCGGCGGCGTGCCGGCGATCGTGGAGTCGACGGCAACGCCCGAAGCACCTGTGCGGAAGGCCGGCGCGATCAGTTCGAGACGACGTCGGTCAGGGCGGGGCGTTTGGCGAGGCGGCCGTTGCCCGAGGAGCGGCCCGTCAGGCGGCGGATCAGCCACGGGCCGAGGAAGGTCACCACCCAGACCACCTCCGCGTGGTACCTGGCCAGCCGGTTCGGCGTCTTCAGCGGGGGCAGCGGGGCGGCCCAGGACTCGTCGGCGCCGGGCAGACCGAGGGCGTGGGCGGCGCCGGCGGCGATCAGCGAGTGGCCCAGCGGGGTGGCGTGCACGCGGTCGCGGCACCACAACCTCGGGTCGACCCCGATCTCGTAGGACTCCGTGTCGACCACGATCACGCCGAGCCTGCGCGCCGACTCGCGGATGCGCTGGTTGAACTCCAGCAGCCTCGGCCGCAGGTGGCGGGTCATCGCGGAGATGCGGGTCACGTCGGGGTAGGTGAAGGTGAGGACGGTCGCCCCGGCCGAGGCGAAGGCGGCGTAGACGGCGTCGAGGTCGGCCATCACCGCGTCGACGTCGAAGCCGGGACGGACCAGATCGTTCATGCCGACCATCACGGTGACCAGGTCGGGCCGCATCGCCAGGGCGGGGTCGAGCTGCATCGACCTCACGTGGCGGGTGCGGTGGCCGCGGATGGCGAGGTTGGCGTACTGGATCCCGGGGTGGTGGACGGCGAGCATCTCGGCGAACCGGTCGGCCCAGCCCCGGTAGCCCGCCGTCTCGTCGCCGTCGTTGAGGCCCTCGGTCTGGCTGTCGCCGACGGCGACGTAACGGAGATAGCGCATGCCCGCTCCTGCGCTCAGGTGGTCGTGCGGAATGATCGCATCAGGCCCGCTTGTCCGATGTTCACCGAGCAGGTGACACGTGTCTTAAAGCCTGGTGAGCAGGAGCGGCCGGCGTCCGGTCAGGCCACGTATTCCCGCAGGTGCTGGGCCGTCAGCGTGTCGGCGTCGGCGATCAGCGCCGACGGCGGGCCGGTGAAGACGACCTCGCCGCCGTCGTGGCCGCCGCCCGGCCCCAGGTCGATGATCCAGTCGGCGTGGGCCATGACGGCCTGGTGGTGCTCGATCACCACGACCGTGTTGCCGTCGTCGACCAGGCGGTCGAGCAGGCCGAGCAACTGGTCGACGTCGGCCAGGTGGAGGCCCGTCGTCGGTTCGTCGAGGACGTAGACCGACGACTTCTCGGCCATGTGGATGGCCAGTTTCAGCCGCTGGCGCTCGCCGCCCGACAACGTGTTGAGGGGCTGGCCGAGGCGCAGGTAGCCGACGCCGACGTCGACCATGCGGTCGAGGATGACGCGGGCCTGGCCGGTGGTGAAGAAGTCGCGGGCCTCGGTCATCGACATGCCGAGCACCTGGTGGATGTTCTTGCCGCGCAGTTTGTAGCCGAGCACCTCGGCGGTGAAGCGCCTGCCCTCGCACTGCTCGCACACCGACGACACCCCGGCCATCATGGCCAGGTCGGTGTAGATGAGGCCGATGCCGTTGCAGCCGGGGCAGGCGCCCTCGGAGTTGGCGCTGAACAGGGCCGCCTTCACGCCGTTCTCCTTGGCGAAGGCGGTGCGGATCGGGCCGAGCAGGCCGCTGTAGGTGGCGGGGTTGCTGCGCCGCGAGCCCCTGATCGCCGTCTGGTCGGCGACGACCACGCCGTCGCGGCCCGACAGGTGGCCGTGGATGAGGGAGCTCTTGCCCGACCCGGCCACGCCGGTCACCACGGTCAGCACGCCGAGCGGGATGTTCACGCTGACGTTCTTCAGGTTGTGGAGCGTGGCCCCGGAGATCGGGATGTGGCCGCTTGGGGTGCGGACGCGGTCGCGGAGCTTGGCCCGGTGGTCGAGGTGGCGGCCGGTCAGGGTGCCGGAGGCGCGCAGGCCGGGCACGTCGCCGGCGTAGCAGATCGTGCCGCCGTTCTCGCCGGCGCCGGGGCCGAGGTCGACGACGTGGTCGGCGATGGCGATGACCTCGGGTTTGTGCTCGACGACGAGCACGGTGTTGCCCTTGTCGCGCAGCATGAGCAGGACCTCGTTCATGCGGCGGATGTCGTGGGGGTGGAGGCCGACGGTCGGCTCGTCGAAGACGTAGGTGACGTCGCTGAGGCTCGACCCGAGGTGGCGGACCATCTTCACGCGCTGCGCCTCGCCGCCCGACAGGGTGCCGGAGGAGCGGTCGAGGCTGAGGTAGCCGAGGCCGATGCCGGCCAGGGAGTCGAGCAGGTCGCGCAGGCCGGTCAGCATCGGCCCGACGCTCGGGTCGTCGACCGTGCGCAGGAACGCGGCCAGGTCGTTGACCTGCATCGACGAGCAGTCGGCGATGTTCACGCCGTTGATCTTCGACGAGAGCGCCGCGCGGGTCAGCCGGGTGCCCCCGCATTCGGGGCACGGGGCGAACACCACGGCGCGGTCGACGAACGCCTTGATGGCGCCCTGCATCGACTCGCGGTCCTTGGTCAGGTAGATGCGGTTGACCTTGACGATCAGGCCCTCGTAGCTGAGGTTGTTCGAGCCGACCCGGACCTTGGTGAGCGGCTTGTTGAGGAAGTCGTCCCACTCCTGCTCGGTGAAGTCCCCGAGCTTCTTGTCCGGGTCGTAGAACCCGGAGTTGGCCATGATCTGCCAGTACCAGCTGTCGACGTTGAACTGCGGGACGGTGATCGCGCCCTCGTTGATCGACTTCTCACGGTCGACGAGCTGGTCGACGTCGATCGTCGAGACCTGCCCGAGGCCCTCGCACTTGGGGCACATGCCGTCGGGCAGGTTGAACGAGAAGGCCGTCGAGGGCCCGATGTGGGGCCGCCCGAGGCGGCTGAAGATGACGCGGAGCATGGTGTAGGCGTCGGTCGCGGTGCCGACCGTCGACCGCGAGTTGGCGCCCATGCGCTCCTGGTCGACGACGATGGCGGCGCTCAGGTTGTGGAGCGCGTCGACGTCGGGGCGGCTCTGCGGCGGCATGAACGACTGGATGAACGCGGTGTAGGTCTCGTTGATCATCCGCTGCGACTCGGCCGCGATGGTGCCGAACACCAGCGACGACTTGCCCGACCCGGAGACCCCGGTGAAGACGGTGAGCCGGCGCTTGGGAATGTCGAGGGAGACGTCGGCCAGGTTGTTCTCTCTGGCCCCCCGCACCTGGATCAGGCTGTGGGAGTCGGCCGCGAGCGATTCGTTGAGGGGAGGCAGCACGCCGGAGAGCCTAGACGACCGCGCCGGCACTTCGGCCCACCCGCGAGCGCCCGGCCGCGAGCGCGACCGCGGCGTAGACGCCCGGCACCGCCAGCCCGGCCCAGGGGCCGATCGGCGCCAGCCCGCCCTGCACGGCCAGCCCCGCCTCCATCGGCGAGAGCCAGGCCAGCCGCTCCTGCCAGCCGGGATCCTGAACCAGGCGGATGACCAGCGGGAATCCGTACAAGACCCCGAGCGTGACGCCCATGGCCACCGCCGGGTCGCGCACCAGCGCGGCCACGCCGAGGGCGAACTGCGACACCAGGACGAGGTAGACGATCGACCCGATGACGGCCGTCGGCGTGGCGCCGGGCCCGACGGCCGCCGACACCGGGACCGCCACCAGCGCCCCCGCCAGCGTGGCGGCCCCGGTCAGCAGGGCCTTGGCGGCGAGCAGCCGTCCCCGGTCCGGCACGGCGAGCAGGCTCGTCAGGATCAGGCCGGTGGCGTACTCCCCCGACATGACGCCCACGGCCAGGGCGACGGCGGCGGCCTGCCCGACGGCCACGCCCGCGAGGGAGATCCGCGACGGGAGCACGTCGCAGCAGGGCGCCAGCGCCGTGGCCGCCGCGCCCACGCCGACGGTCGCCACGACCAGCACGACGACGAGCCACGGCAGGCCGGGCAGGGTGCGGAACTTGGTCCATTCCGCGCGGATCGCCGTCATGCGTCCCTCCGGCGCAGCAGCACGATCGCCGCGCCGAGCGCCGCGGCGGCGTACAGGCAGGTCACCGCGAAGCCGCCCCACGGTGGCAGGGGGTAGTAGCCGAGCGCGGGCACGGAGTAGTCCTCGACCTGCGGATACGCGGGGATGCTCTGCTGGATCGCGAACCCGGCGGCCGGGGTGAGCCGCAGCAGCCACTCGGCCGCCGCCACCGGGATGACCGAGGCGGTCGCGAGCAGTTGCGGCAGCAGGACCAGCAGGATCGTGGCGATGACCGCCGCCGCGCTGCGCCGGAAGATCGCGCCCATCGCGAGGGCCAGCACCGCCGTCACCGCCAGCAGCGCGGCCGTGCCGACGATCACGCGGACCCCGGTGAGCGTGGTGACGGGCGCGATGGCGTTGTCGTTGGCGCGCATCAGCCGCAGCCCGGCGGGCACCGCGATGGCCGCCGCGACCAGGCCCCCGGCGAACGTCACCGCCGCGACCACGGCCGCCTTGGCCGGCAGGATCCCGGTCCGGCCGGGGGTGGCGGCCAGGGTCGCCCCGATCAGGCCGCGCCGGTATTCCACCGTCACGAACAGCACCGCGACGACGATCACCGCGATCAGGCCGATGGTCACGCCGCTCAGGGTGCGCTCGATGACCGCGCCCCCGTCGACGCCCGCCGGGGCGACGTCGCCCGAGCCGGTGAGCTGGACGGCGCTGCCCCAGTCGCGCGCCGAGCCGACCGACAACGACGGCGCGCCGGGTTCGCCCCCGACGTCGTCGTGGGTCCAGGTTCCGGCGGCCCCTTCGACGCTGACGTCCTCGAACCGCCCGGTGACGTTGGTGAGCCGGCAGGCCCCGACGACCCCGCCGAGGGAGCCCTGGCCGAGGGTGACGTCGCAGGGGGAGGCGGCGAACAGGCCGATCACCGCCGGTCCGGCCAGGCGCGTCGTGGCGACCACCCGCCACGACCTCCCGTCAGCCGAGGTCGCCCCGGTGAGGACGTCGCCGGTCCGCGAGAGCCGCACCCACGGGTCGCGGCCGGCGGCCAGGTCGTTCACGAAGTCGTCCTGCATGCGGGTGCCGTGGTCGCCGGTGACCATGACGGCGGCGTACGCCGACCCCTGGGTGAGGTCGCGCTTGACCATGACGCCGACCTTCGCCCAGGGCACCACGCCCGGGACGATCCGGTCGTGGCCGGGCGGCGGGTAGGTGATGACGCCGCTGACGCCGGTGACCCTGGCGGTGATCGAGCCGTCTCCGGGCAGCGCCCGGTGGTAGAAGGAGAACCGGTCGACGACGGCCTGGCCGCCGGGCCCGATCGGGATCTCCGGGCAGACGTTCCCGTTCGGCCCCTCGCAGGAGCGGACCGATCCGGCCGCGCCCAGCAGGCCGACCCCGGCGGTGAGCAGGATCGCCACGATCGACCCGGCGATCCAGCCGCGTACCGTGCGGAACTTGGTCCATTCGGACCGCAGCAGCGGGATCACCGGAACTCCACGCTCTCTCGGGTGAGCTCCATGTAGGCCTCCTCCAGCGTCGCCCGATGGGCGCTCACCTCGGCGAACGGCACCCCGGCCGCCGTCAGGGCCGCGACCGTCCCGGCCCCCGGCAACCCCGCCACGGTCAGCGTGTCGGGGCCGGTCACCGTCACGGTCGCGCCCGCGCGGGCCAGCGCCTCCATCGCGTCCTCGCGGGCGGTGGTGCGCACGCCCACCCGGCCGTCGGAGGCGGCCGCGATGAGGTCCTCGACGTCGCGGTCGGCGACGACCCGGCCGCGACCGGCGACGACCAGGTGCCCGGCGACGTCCTGGAGCTCGCTCATCAGGTGGCTCGACACGAGCACCGCGCGCCCGTCGGCCGCCAGCGAGCGCAGCAGGCCGCGGATCCAGACGATGCCGTCCGGGTCGAGGCCGTTGAACGGCTCGTCGAACAGCAGCACCGGCGGGTCGCCGAGCAGCGCCGCGGCGATGCCGAGCCGCTGCCGCATCCCGAGGGAGTAGCCGCCCGCCTTCCGCCGCGCGGCCGGTTCGAGGCCGACCAGCCCGAGCACCTCGTCGACCCGGCGGGTCCCGAGCCCTTGAGAATGCGCCAGCCACAGCAGGTGGTGGCGTCCGGTCCTGCTCGGCTGCAGGGCCGAGGCGTCGAGCAGCGCGCCGACGTGGGTGAGGGGCCTCTTCAGGGTCCGGTACGCCACCCCGCCCACCAGCGCCGACCCCGCGTCGGGCCGATCGAGCCCGACGACGATCCGCATCGTGGTCGACTTGCCCGCCCCGTTGGGGCCGACGAACCCGGTGACCGTGCCCGGCCGGACGGTGAAGGTCATGTCGTCGAGGGCCCGGGTCGCCCCGAACCGTTTGCGCAGCCCGTTGACTGCGACAGTCGCGTCCATGTTCCGGAACCCTAGGCTCGGGGTCGCGGCCGGGGCGTCCCGCGAGGGAGCGGTCCTGGGATAGCTCGTACGAGGGATGCCGGTTCCTCCCCCGGCGGGCAGAATGA
Source organism: Herbidospora sakaeratensis (assembly GCF_001570525.1). GTDB lineage: Bacteria > Actinomycetota > Actinomycetes > Streptosporangiales > Streptosporangiaceae > Herbidospora > Herbidospora sakaeratensis. The sequence continues at coordinate 1,211,644 of NZ_BBXC01000007.1, read as the reverse complement.
CCGGGGTGAACGGGCGTGTCGTCGCAGGTCTCCTCGGGGTGGCCGCCTTCGCCGTGGGCGCGTCCGAGTCGACCGCCCTGGCGCTGGTGGGCCTGGCGACGACCCTGCCGCTGGTGCTGCTGTGGCCGCAGCGGACGGCCGCCGCCGTGCTGGTCACGGTGGCCACGGTGGTGTCGCTGACGGCCTTCCGGCACCCGGCGTACGCCGGCCTGGCGGCGACCATGATCGCGCTGTTCCGGCTGGGCGAGACGTCCGACCGGGCGGCGCTGGCCTGCTCCCTGCCGTACCTGGCGCTGGCCGTGACCGGGCACGCCCCGGTGGCGGCGGCGCTCGCCCCCAGCGCCGCCCTGGCCGGGATCGCCTGGCAGGCCAGGAGCAGGGCCCGGGTCAGCGCCGCCGCGCGCGACGTGATCGAGGAGAGCCTCATGCGCAGCGGCGCGGCCGGCGAACGGGCCAGGATCGCACGGGAGCTGCACGACGTGGTGGCCCACCACATCTCCATGATCGCCGTGCAGGCCGAGACGGCCCGGCTGGCCACCCCGGGGCTGCCGCCCGCCGGGGCCGACCGGCTGCGCGCGATCGGCGACACCGCGCGCGGCGCGCTGACCGAGATGCGCCGCCTGCTCGGCGTGCTGCGCGCGGACACCGGCCCGCCGGAGCGGGCGCCCCAGCCGGGGCTGCGGGAGCTGAACGCCCTGGTCGACGCGGCCCGCGCGGCCTCCGGCGGGGCCACCCGGCTCATCCTGCGCGGCACGCCGATCGCCCTCGAACCGGTGGCGGAGCTGGCGGCGTACCGGATCGTCCAGGAAGCCCTGACCAACGCCCGGCGGCACGCGCCCGGCGCGGCGGTCGACGTGGAGTTCTCCTACGAGGGCGGCGCGCTGCGGGTGACGGTCCGCGACAACGGGCCGGGCGCCGACGACCCGATCGAGGGGCCGGTCGACGGGCTGGGCCTGGTCGGCATGCGCGAACGCGCGGGCGCGGTGGGCGGCACGGTGCGGGCCGGAGCGGTGAGAGGCGGCGGGTTCATGGTCGAGGCGGTCCTCCCCGGGGCGGCGGCGTGATCCGGGTCGTCATCGCCGACGACCATCCGGTCGTCCGGTCGGCGTTCGCCGACCTGCTCGCCACCCAGCCCGACTTCGCCGTGGTCGGCACCGCCTCCGACGGCGCGGAGGCGGTGCGGGTCTGCGCCGCGACCACGCCCGACCTCGTGCTCATGGACGTCCGCATGCCCGTCATGGACGGCATCGAGGCCACCCGGCGGCTCTCCCCCGGCGCCCGGGTGCTCATCCTGACCACCTTCGACCTCGACGAGTACGTCTACGACGCGCTGCGCGCCGGAGCCGGCGGCTTCCTGCTCAAGGACGTCACGGCCGAGCGCCTCTTCGACGCCGTCAGGGTGGTGGCCGCCGGCGAGGCGCTGCTCGCGCCCACGGTCACCCGGCGGCTCATCGGCCAGTTCGCCCGGCTCCGGCCGAAGGTGTCGGTCGAGGGGCTGACGCCCCGCGAGACGCAGGTGCTGCGGCTGATCGCCGAGGGGCTGTCGAACCCGGAGATCGCCCACCGGCTGACCGTCACCGAGGAGACCGTGAAGACCCACGTCAGCCGGGTGCTGCACAAGCTGGGCCTGCGCGACCGCACGCAGGCCGTGGTCGCCGCCTACGAGTCGGGGCTGGTGGTGCCGCGCTTCAGGGGATGACGTCTCACGGGATGACGTCGAAGGTCGCCATCATGGCCATGTCCTCGTGTTCGAGGTTGTGGCAGTGGAAGACGTACCGGCCCGGGTAGCCGTCGAACTTCGCGATGACTTCGAGGGTCTGCGCCTCCCGCAGCTCGACGGTGTCCTTCCACTCCGGGCTGGGCGTGCCGTCGGCGATCACCTGGAAGTGCGCCAGGTGCAGGTGGATCGGGTGGCTGACGTCGCTGGTGAAGCGCCAGATCTCGGTCGCGCCGAGCTGCACCGTGGCGTCGACCCGGTCGGCGGCGTACGGCTTGCCGTTGATGAGCCAGCCGGTGCCGCCGTGCAGGTTGCCGCTGGTGAACTCGAAGTCGCGGGTCACGGTGGCCGACGCCGGGTCGAGCCGGTCGACCCGGGAGAGCACGGCGGGGATCGCGGAGTCGTCGGGGGCGTCGCGGTCGACGTCGAACCGCATGACGCGGCCGTCGTCGGCGAGGTCGCGCAACTCGACGCGGTCGCCGATCCGGTGGGCGGCGAAGTCGACGACGAGATCGGCCCGCTCGCCGGGCGAGAGCCGTACCGAATCGAGGGTTCTGGGCGCGGGGAGCAGGCCGCCGTCGGTGCCGATCTGGACGATCGGGCCGCCGGTCGACAACTCGTAGGGCCGCGCGTTCGACGCGTTGACCACGCGCAGCCGGTAACGGGCCCGGGCCACCCTGAGCACGGGCCACGGCGCGCCGTTGACCAGCGTGACGTCGCCCAGCACCCCGCCCATGTACGCCTCCCTCGCCCCCGGCTTCCCCGGCACGCCGGGGTAGGGCATGGTGCCGTCGGCGGCGAAGGAGCGGTCGCAGATCACCAGCGGGACCTCGCGCTCGCCCTTCGGCAGCGGCAGGGCGTCCTCCTCGTCGTCGCGGACCAGGAACAACCCGGCCAGGCCGCGCCAGACCTGCGGGCCGGTGTAGTCCATGCGGTGGTCGTGATACCAGAGCGTGGCGGCGCGCTGCGTCATCGGATAGTCGTATTCGCGGGTCGCCCCCGGGTGTACGAGGTCGGTCGGATGCCCGTCGGAGGCCGCCGGGGTGTGGCCGCCGTGCAGGTGCAGCACGGTCGGCGCGGCCAGGCCGTTGGTCAGCCGCACCACGGTCCTGCGGTCGCGCCGGGTCTCGATGGTCGGGCCGGGGAAGACGCCGTCGTAGCCCCAGATCGGCGTGCGCAGCCCCGGCAGGATGGCGGCGGCGGCCGGGCGTGCGGTGAGGTCGTAGTGGTCGGCGTCGCCGCGCCGGGCCGGGCGGGCCACCGGCGGGACGGGCAGCGGGACGGCGAACGGTTCGGGCAGTGGAGCGGTGCTGCGCAGGACCTGGGGCACCGGGGTGCCCGCGAGCAGCGAGCACCCCGTGACCAGGGCGAACCCGCCCAGGCCGATGGTGGCCAGGGCCTCACGCCGGGTGAGCCTCACGCCGCCGCCGACGTGGTCTGCCGGGCCGGGAAGAGGTAGCCCAGCGAATGGACCACGCCGCCGAACATGAGCATGCCGATCGGCACGTGCAGCGCCTTGAAGTGCGCGAATCCCAAGTACATCTGCACGAGGACCAGCAGGAGCACCATCACCGCCGGGACGATCACCTTCCGGTCCTTCGTCATGATCGAGATCACCAGCGAGGCCAGTGCCGCCAGCAGCACCAGGATCGCGGTGGCGCGGTGCATGCCCCGCCCGCCCGGGGTGGCCAGCAGCAGTCCGGCGGTGATGCCCTGAATGAGGAGTGCGGCCGCGAGGACGATCGTCACGATCCGCCGCGCGCCCAGATATGCCGTGTTCATGGGCCGATCGTCGCCGCCCGCCGTGGCCCGGCGCGTCATGCCGGGGATGGCCCGTCGCCTACGTCCGCTGCGGTAGCCGCCGGAGCGTGTCAGCCCCGCGACGGTCCCGTGTCAGCGCGGTCGGCGACGGTTGACCCATCGAACACCACGGAAATGAGGAGCACCCCATGTCCACCACCACCGCCGCCCTGCAGACCGCCATCGACGAACTCGTCGGCGACGGCATCCTCAGCGCGCAGCTGCGCGTGCACGACCGCGGCGACGTCTGGGTCGGCACCGCCGGGGTGGCCCGGCTCGGCGAGCCGGAGGGTCCCCCGGCCGACGGCCGGTTCCGGATCGGCAGCGCCACCAAGACCTTCGCCGCGACCGTGGTGCTCGGACTGGTGGCCGAGGGCCGGTTCGGGCTCGACGACGCGGTCGCCGGCCACCTGCCCGGCTTCGACCTCGACCCCCGGATCACGGTGCGCATGCTGCTGCAGCACACCAGCGGGGTGTTCGCCTTCACCGGCGAGTACTTCGAGGACGGCACGGTCGTGCCCGGCATCCCGGTGCTCGGCCAGGAGTGGGTGGAGGCCCGCTTCACGACGTACACCCCGGAGGAACTGGCCAGGTTCGCGCTGGCCAAGCCCGCGCGGTTCGAGCCGGGCGCCGACTGGAACTACTCGAACACCAACTACGTGCTGGCCCGGCTGCTGGTCGAGCAGGTCACCGGCCGCTCGCTCGCCGAGGAGACGCACCGGCTGATCCTCGGCCCGCTCGGCCTGGCGAACACCTTCCTGCCCGGCGCCGACACCGCGATCCCCGGCCCGCACGCCCACGCCTACTACCGCTACGAGGAGGACGGCGTCGAGAAGACGGTCGACGTCACCGTGCAGAACCCGTCGTGGATCTCCACCGGCGGCGACATGATCTCCACCACCGAGGACCTCCACACGTTCATCTCGGCGCTGATGGGCGGCCGCCTCCTCCCGGCCCCGCTCCTGGACGAGATGCGCACCCCCCACCCCAAGGCGGGCTACGGCCTGGGCCTGTTCGTCCTGGACGACGGCGCGCTGCTCAACCACAACGGCGGCCTGTCGGGCTACGCCACGCTCATGTACGCCACCCCCGACGGCGAAACCACCCTGACCGGCTCGCTGACCTACGTGGACGACGCCGCGATGTCCCAGGCGGCGTCCTTCCAGCCGTTCGTGGAGAAGGTGATCGCCGAGGTCTTCAGCCGCTGATCCGGTAGTGGTAACCGTGCGACAGCGTGAAGCCGTGCCGGGCGTAGAGGGCCCTGGCGCCCGGGTTGTCCTCCTCGACCTGGAGGTAGAGACACCGGGCGCCCTCCCCCTCGGCCCAGGCCGCGCCCGCCGCGAGGACCTGCGACGCGATCCCCCGGCGGCGGAGACCGGGCCGGGTGACCATGCAGAAGACGCCCGCGTAGCCGTCGTCCACCACGAACACCCCCATGCCGGCGGGCTCGCCGCCGGCGGTGGCGGCGAAGAAGGCGACCGGCTCGGGCATGCGCAGCACGACCTCGACGCTGGTGAGCCGCTCGTCGAGGCCGCCGAACACCTCGGGCCAGCACGACCGGTCGCCGACCCGCTCCACGGTCGGGGCCTCCCCCGCGACCGCCGACGTGGGGGCGGTGAGGATCAGCATCGGGGCGTCGCGCCGGTAGCCCCGGGCGGCCAGGGCCGCGTCGAGGCCGGTGTGCGCCTCCGCCGGGCTGACCTGGACGCAGACGGCCCGGCCGCGCTCACGGTAGTAGCGCTCGACCGCCTCGATCGACGGGGTCCCGCCGGGCAGCGGCAGCGCCGAGTTGGTGCGGCGGCGCGGCACCGAGGGGGAGTGCCGGAGCAGCCAGCCGTCCCGCTCCTCGGTCTCGGCGGCCGGCCAGGCGCGGGCCGCGCGGCGTTCGAGCCGCCACCATTCGGGCTGGTCCATGGGCGGCACCATACACAAACCGGGAAGCGGGAAGTTCGCCCCGTATTGTCTAATGGCCAGCATGGAGATCGGGTGTGACGAGTCGGGAGCGGAGGGCGAGAAGCTCATCGGCGGGGTGACCGACGTCTTCGCCCACGCCGGCATCGCGCTCACCCTCGACGAGGCCGAGGCGTGCATGGACGAGGTGCGGCGCCGCGCCCCCTCCCCCATCACCGAGTACAAGGCGTTCGTGATCCGGCGGGCCAAGCACCGGCTGGCCCTCCAATGGCTGCTCGGCCCGACGGGCCCGCTGCCGGGCCGCGCCCACGTCCATCTGACCGACAAGACCCTGTACATGACGCGCCGCGTCGCCGACCTGATCGGCGCGGACGGCGACCGCCTCTACCGGCTCGGCCCGGCCGCCCTCGGGGCCCGCTGGCCCGTCCTGCTGGAGGGCTTCAACGAGCTGATGCGCCCCTACGCCGACCGCACGATCGACGACGTGTTCGCCATGGTCGACGACCTGGCCCAGGCTCCCGGCGAGGCCGGCGACCTGCTGCGCCGCCTGGCCAAGACCCGGCCCCTGATCGAGGATCTGCGGGTGCGCCTGGCCCGCGACCCGGGCACCGCCGCGCCCCTCGACCCGCTGCTGCCGGCGATCGTGCGGGCGGTGGACCACTGGGGCCGCGGCCTCCCGGTGACGATCGTGCACGACCGCCAGACCAGCCTCACCGAGGAACGAGTCGACCTGCTGCGCCGGGTCTGCCCCCTGGAGGAGCTGCGGCTGCAGGATTCCCACCTCGACGCCCGCATCCAGGTCGCCGACCTGCTGGCCGGGATCGCCCGGGGGATCGCCGCCGCCGCCCTGCACGGCGAGGGCGACCCGCTGCTGGAGAACCTGCTCGCCCCCTACGTCGACCCGCACTCGGTCTGGGCCGACGGGTCGATGTGGATCTTGGGCGGCTGATCGGGATCGCGGCCCCCGGCCAGCGCCCCGGCCACGTCGTCGAGCCCGATCGTCGCGGCGACCAGCGGCGTGGGGTCGACCGCGCCGGAGGCGTACCGCTCGATCGTGCCCTCCAGCCCGCCTGACGCGCTGAGCACGCCGGTCACCCGCAGGTCCTTGAGCGCGATCACGCGGGTGTCGGCCAGGCTCGGCTCCCCGGCCAGCCCGATGAAGACCACCCGCCCGCCGGGTTCGACCGTCTCGACGGCCAGCGCGGGCAGCCGGGCGGCGTTGGAGGCGTCGATCACCGCGTCGAACGGCAGGTCGGGCGTCTCGGTGTGGCAGGCGAAGCCGAGCGAGCGGGCGAACCCCGTCGACAAGCCGAGCAGGTGCACCTCGGCGCCCTCGGCGGCCGCGAACATGGCCGCCAGCAGGCCGATCGTGCCCGGCCCGAGGATCAGCAGCCGGTCGCCCGCCCGCAACCGGGCCGCCCGGACGGCGCGCAGCGCGTTCCCGCCCGGCTCGACCAGCGCCCCCAGCGTCGGCCCGACCTCGTCGGGCAGGACGTGCAGCGCGAACACGGGCACCGGCAGGAATTCGGCCAGGGCGCCCGGGCGGCCGTGCCGGATCCCGATCTCGAACCGGTCGGCGCACAGGTGCTGCCGCCCGCTGCGGCAGCGGTGACAGGTCTGGCACCCGAGCATGGTGTCGCCGGTGACCCGCCGGCCGAGCCACTCGCGGCCGACCCCGGCCCCGAGGGCGGTCACCACGCCGCACCACTCGTGCCCGATCCTGAGGGGGTAGCGGGCCTGGCCGTCGTGCAGGTAGGCCATCTCGCCGGTGAAGAACTCGGCGTCGGTGCCGCACACCCCGGCCCGTTCGACCCGGACGACCACCTCGCCGGGCCCCGGCACGGGCGGCTCGACGTCCAGGACTTCGCCCTGGAACGGCCCGGTTATGACGAACGCGCGCATGATCCCCTTTTCTCCTGGATCTTACGTTGGCGTACCGTTTTCGGCCATCCCAAACCGCAAAGGGTTCTTTGCAAAGAGTTCTTTGCGGTTTATGGTGGTCGGCATGAACGAGTCCGTGTTCCTCGACGCCAAGGGCCTGCGCGCGCTGGCGCACCCGGTCCGCGTGCAGCTGCTCGGCCTGCTGCGCCTGCACGGCCCCCACACCGCGACCGGCCTGGCCGACCGGCTGAGCCTGACCTCCGGCGCGACCAGCTACCACCTCCGCCAGCTCGCGGGCGGCGGGCTGGTCGAGGAGGACGTGAACCGGGGCAACGGCCGCGAGCGCTGGTGGCGGGCGGTGCACCGGTCCACCCATTTCGACGACAGAGAACTGGCCGGCCAGGAGCCGGAGGCCACGTTCATGTACCTCCAGTCGATCATCGACGTCCAGGCCCAGCGCGCCCGGCGCACCCTGGCCGCCCACGAGACGATGCCCGGCCAGTGGCGCGACGTCTTCGACCTCAGCGACTGGTCGCTGCGCCTGACCCCCGAGGAGGCCCACAGCCTCATCGAGGAGCTGCACGCCGTCGTCGGCCGCTATCGGTTCGACGGCGCCGACGCCCCAGCCCCCGAGGGCGCGGAACGGGTCGTGCTCGTCATCCACTCCCTGCCGGAGCCGTCATGACACGCTCGTGGCGCCCGGTCGCGGGCCTGTTCGCCGCTTCGCTCACCGCCCTCACGGGCACCCGCGTCTCCGCGATCGCCATCCCCTGGTTCGTGCTGGTCACCACCGGCAGCGTCACCCAGACCGGCCTGGTCGCGTTCTGCGAGATGGCTCCGTACGTGCTGGTCAAGGCCCTGGCGGGCCCGGTCGTCGACCGGATGGGGCCCAGGAGGATGTCGTGGCGGGCCGACGCGGTCAGCGCCGTGGCGGCCACGCTGATCCCGATCCTGCACTTCTCGGGGGCGTTGTCGTTCCCCGTGCTGCTGGTGCTCGTCGCGGTCATCGGGGCCGTGCGCGGACCGGGCGACCTGGCCAAGGAGATCATGGTCCCGGAGGCGGCGGAACTCGGCCGCATCCCCCTGGAGCGGGCGGCCGGCCTCGCGGGCGTCGCCGAACGCCTCGCCTCCACGGTCGGCCCGGCGGTCGCGGGCGCCCTGGTGGCCCTGACCGGCCCGATGGTCGCCCTGATCGTCAACGCCGTCTGCTTCGCCCTCGGCTCGGTGATCGTCGCCACCGTCCTGCCGAAGGACATGGGCCACCGCCCCGCCGAGACGGGCCCGAAGGTCGGCTACTGGCGGCGCTTCGGCGAGGGCTTCGCCTTCCTGAAGAACGAACGCCTCATGCTGACCATCACGATCATGGTCGGCCTGACGAACTTCCTGGACGCCGCCTTCGCCTCCCTGCTGCTCCCGGTCTGGGCCAAGGAGACCGGCGGCGGCCCGGCCGCGATCGGCCTGGCCACCAGCGTCATGGGCATCTCGGCGGTGGCCGGGTCGCTGATCGCCGCGATGGTCGCGCACCGGCTGCCCCGCCGGCTGGTCTTCTTCCTCGGCTTCTTCGTCATCGGCGCGCCGAGGTTCCTGATCCTGGCGGTCGACGTGCCGTTGTGGGCGGTCGTGGCCGTCTTCGCGGTCGGCGGCTTCGGCAGCGGCTTCCTGAACCCGATCATCGGCGCGATCTACTTCGAACGGGTGCCGAGGGCGATCCTGGGCCGCGTCAACGCCCTCAGCGACGCGGTGGCCTGGTCGGGCATCCCCCTGGGCGGCCTGGCGGCCGGCGCGGCGGTGGCCGCGACCGGATTGGTCCCGGTGCTGATCGTCTGCGGTGTGGCCTACTTCCTCACCACGACCCTCACCGGCCTGCGCCCGGAGTGGCGCGAGATGCGCTCAGCGCCAGTGGACGGGCCGGTCGAGGTCGAGCCGGGTCTCCCGGTCGCCCCGGGCGGCGGCGACCTGCGGCCGGGTCAGGAACAGCGCACCCCGTAGGTCGGCCCCGCGCACGTCGGCCCCCCGCAGATCGGCCCCGAGCAAATCGGCCTGACGGAGGTCGGCCTCGCGCAGGTCGGCCCCGATGAGCAGCCGCCCCCGCAGGCTCACGCCGCGCAGGTCGCGCCCGCGCAACCGCGCCCCGGCGAGGTCACGGCGCATCTCCTTGCCCGGCCCACGCACCCGCGCGCTGATCTCCCCGAGCCGCACCCCGACCCGTCCCCGCAGCTCGTCGACCGCGAAGGCGTCGATCACCGGCGACGCGGCCAGCGCCTCGGCCTCCTCGCGGAGGTCGGCGGCGTGGCCGTACCGCCCGGCCTCGTCGAGGTAGAACAGCAGCTCGTGCAGCTGCCGCAGCAGCGGGAAGAGCGAGACGTCGCGCTCCTCCTGGGTGACCCGCTGCCCCGCGCCGAAGCAGTCGAAGGTGACGCACCCCTGGTAGCCGCTGTCGAGCAGCCGGTCGTGGATGCGGCAGCGGAAGCCGCCGGTCAGGTTCGCGCACGGCGTCCCGGCGGGCTTGTCGACGGCGAAGTCGGCCGACCGGGTGAACGGCAGCTCCACGCAGCAGAGCCCCGCGCAGGAGGCGCAGTCGGAGCGCAGGTCGATCACACGTGCTCCATGACGATGACGGCGGTGGTCTGGGCGTCGAGTGCCCGGAAGACATGCGGCACGTCGCCAGGGTAGGTGATGTAATCACCCGGCCCGAGCTCGACGGGCCCCTCGGTCGGCCCGACGAGCGCCCGCCCGCGCCCGATGACGGCGTGCTCCATCGTGCCCGGGTTGTGCGGATCGGACACCCGCGCCTCCCCCGGCTCGGCGTCGATCCGGAACAGGTCCCGGCGCGCCCCCGGCGGACACGAGGCCAGCAGCGTGGCGGCGTAGTCGGCCCGCTCGGAGTGGGTCACCGGCCCCTCCCCCGCCCGGATCACCCGCACGTGCGGCCGGGGCGGGTCGATGAGCCGGCTGATCGGCACCCCCAGCGCGACCGCGAGCGCCCACAGGGTCTCCACGCTGGGATTGCCGCCCCCCGACTCGAGCTGCGAGAGGGTCGACTTGGCGATCCCGGCCCGCTTGGCGAGCTCGGTCAGCGACAGACCGACCCGCTCCCGCTCACGCCGTATCGACGCGGCGATGAGCGTGATCAACGCGGCGGAGGTGTCCAAGCCGTTCGCTCCATCAGTCCGATTGTTCGCCTTGACGAACAATGCCGTGTGTGTTCATCCTAATGGCCATGCGTTCGATATCGCGAACGGCTTTGCGAGACATAGCCCTGGTATGCGCCGCCGACGCCATCGTCGGAGCCTCCTTCGGCGCGATCGCCGTGTCCGGAGGCTTCGACCCCTGGGTGCCGGTGGTGATGTCCCTGATCGTCTTCGCCGGAGGGGCCCAGTTCGCCGCGATCGGCATCGTGATGGGCGGCGGAGGCGTCGTGGCCGCGGTCGCGACCGGCCTCGTCCTGAACGCCCGCCTGCTTCCGTTCGGCTTCGCGGTCGCCGACGTGGTGAAGGGCCGCCCGTACGGGGCCCAGTTGATCACCGACGAGACGGTGGCCTTCGCCCTGAAGGGTCGGGACGCACGGGAACGGCACGACTACTTCTGGGTGAGCGGGCTGGCCCTGTTCGCGGCATGGAACGTGTCGGTGGTCGTGGGCGCGCTGGCCGGGACGGTCATCGGGGACACGGATGCGCTGGGGCTGGACGCGATGTTCCCGGCGGTGCTGCTGGCCTTGATCATGCCTGCGCTCTTTGAGCGGCGGGTTCGGGTTCCGGTGCTGGTGGGTGGGGTGATCGCGCTGGCGGCTTCTGCGGTGCTGCCGGCGGGGGTTCCGGTTCTGCTGTCTTTGCTGGGGTTGCTGGCGCGGCCGAAGGAGGGGTGAGGGGCGTGGGTCGGGACGTTGCGCCTGCTACCCACGAGGTCGACAAGGCATTCGCCCGTTTCGGCCCCTGTTCGCGACGGAACTCGGGCTGGCATGGGGTGCTCATGAGCCTTTGCCCTAGCCAACGTAGCCACCGTCACCGGAGCGCTTCACCATCCGCGACGGAAGACGACCCGCTCCTGAGCCTTCGCCCTGGCCCAGCCACCATGGCCACCGTCATCGGAGCGCTTCACCCATCCGCGACGAAAGGCGGCCCTACATGAGGCGCTCACGAGCCTTCGCCCAGGCCAAGCCACCATGGCCGACGCCACCGGAGCGCTTCACCATCCGCAGCGGAAGCCAGCCTGACATGAGGCGCTCACGAGCCTTCAGCCTGCCCCAGCCACCATGGCCGACGCCAGCGGAGCGCTTCACCATCCGCAGCGGAAGCCAGCCTGACATGAGTCGCTCACGAGCCTTCAACCTGCCCCAGCCACCATGCCCGACGCCACCCAAGCGCTTCACCATCCGCGACGGAAGACGACCTGACATGAGGTGCATATGAGCCTTCGCCCAGGCCCAGCCACCATGGCCACCGTCACCGGAGCGCTTCACCATAGGCGACGAAAGGCAGCCTCACATGGGGTGCACATGAGCCTTTGCCCTAGCCAACATAGCCACCTCTACCGGAGCGCTCTAGCATCCGCAGCGGAAGACCGCATGACATGAGGTTGCTCACCAGCCTTCGCCCAGGCCAAGCCACCATGGCCGACGCCACCCGAGCCCTCGCCTGCCTTTCTGGCCAGCCTCACCAGTGCGCTCGACCATGACGGCCGAATTCGGCACGACATGGACACGAGCCTTCGCTTGCCATGGCCTGTGGGCCGGCGTCATCCAAGTGTCTTGTCGGCACGGCCAGCGACGGGAGACGCGCAGTTCCGGAGCAGTCGCCCATCCGGTCTTCATGGCCGAGGTCATCGCCGGGCCCCGCTGTCACCCCCGTGATTCGAACCGCCCGAAGGAGGGCCTGAAATGGACATGCCGATCGTCGCCATCGTGGTGCTCGCCGCTGGGACGCTCGTGTTCCGGCTGGCGGGCCCCCTCTTCAGGGACCGGGTACGGATTCCGCCCCGCCTGGAGGACCTGCTCTCGGTGGCCGCGCTCGTTCTGCTGTTCGCGCTGGTCGTGACCTCGTCGTTCGCCGGATGGGCGCGGCCGGCCGGGGTGCTGGTGGCGGGGGTGCTGGCCATCCGGAAGGCGCCGTTCCCGGTGATCGTGATCGCGGCGGCGGCGACCACGGCCGTGTTGCGGCTCATCGGGGTGCCGTGACGCGGGCGTCGAACTCCTCGCGTGTCGGCAGGAACCACGTCTGGTCGCCGCGGTTGCATTCGCGGACCAGGTCACGGAAGGCGTCACTGGCCGCCACGTGGCGGGAGACGTCTCCGATGACGGCCAGGCGGAAGCCGTACTGGACGAACTTCTGCAGGATCACGCCCGCGAGCCCGGTCCGAAGGGAGAAGAAGGCGTCGGGCAGCCGCTCGGCCGGGATGACCACCCAGGTCACGCCCTGCCCGAAGGTGGCGCCGATGACGTCGAGCGCGTCGGACTCACTGGCGATCAGCGGCCCGTCGGCAGGAAGGGTGAAGTGCACGGTCACTCCTGGGTGAGGGCGTCGACGATGGCGAGCAGCGCGGAGGTGTCGGCGGCCCCGCCGATCACGATGATCTTCAGCGAGGCCCTGACCTCGTCGTAGACGGTCTCGACCCGGAGCCTCCCCTCCCCGCTGCCGGTGTTGGCGGCGGCGATCAGCGCGTTGGAGAGCCGATCGGTCTGCTGGCGGCTGATCGCGTCGACCTGGACGACACTGGAGACCTCGACCGCACGGTGTCGCCGCACCGTCTCTGGGACCACCGGGTGTCCGGTGAAGGCTTCGAGGTCCTCGCGGGTGATGCGATATTGCTTGCCGATGCGGACGGCCTTCAGCTTCCCGTCCCGGACGTAGTTCCGGACCGTTTTGACGTGAAGGCCGAGCAGATTCGCGACCTGTTCGACCGAATAGGGCTGCATGTTCCCTATCATAGGGAACGATAGGGAATGTTAGCACCTCAATCGCGACGAGCCTCACCCTGACGTAGGCGAGCGCCGGTTGGGGTAGGACCTCGCGGCACTGGAAGAGGTCCATGCGCTTGAAGATCCAGCAGCTGTGGCGTTGAACGGCAACCCATGATCGTCTGCATTGCCAGATGGTCGATGGTGCCGCTGGGACTCGCCACGGATAGCGCTTAGGCCGGAGGAATAGCGGTCGGGGCCGGGTATCCGGCGCCATCGGGCGGAGTTCAGATGCGGACCTCCTCGTCGAACCCGGTCGGGACGGAGCCGGCGCTGGGGCCGAGAAGCAGCGGTTCCCAGAAATCCAAATGCGGCCGTTCTGGGCGGTATGACGTGTAGGAGGGATGGGGGCGCCGGTTCTCGGGTGGTCGGTCGCGGCGGTGTCGACCACTTTCTTGCCAAGGCCACCGGCGGTGACGCCCGCGCGGGTTACGGCGCGAACGCAACCGGGTGCATCTGCGTCTTCGCAGCCCCCGCGTGCGGAGGCTGCCGATCAACGGCCCCTCAGATAGGCCAGCACGGCCAGCACCCGGCGGTGGTCGTCTTCGGCCGGCGGCAGATCGAGCTTGGCGAGGATGCTGGCGATGTGCTTGGCGACCGCCGCCTCGGTGACCACCAACGCGCGCGCGATGGCCGCGTTGGAGCGGCCTTCGGCGACCAGGCCGAGGACCTCGAGTTCACGCGGGGTCAGCCGGGCCAGCGGTTCGCGTCGGCGGCTGATCAGTTGCCGCACCACCTCCGGATCGACGACCGTGTGCCCCTCGGCGACGCGTTCGACCGCCTCGACGAACTCGCGCACCTCGCCGATGCGGTCTTTCAGCAGGTAACCGATGCCGACGCCGCCCCCGGAGTCGAGGAGTTCGGCGGCGTAGGTCTGCTCGACGTACTGGCTGAGCACCAGCACGGCCAGGTTGGGACGGGCGGCGCGCAGGGCGAGCGCGGCGCGCAGACCCTCGTCGGAGAAGCCGGGCGGCATGCGCGCGTCGGTGACGACGATGTCGGGTTCGTGGACGGTCGCGGCTTCGATGAGCGCGTCACCGTCGCCGACCGCGGCGACGACCTCGTGGCCGAAGCGGTCGAGAAGCCCGGCGAGCCCTTCACGCAGCAGCACGACGTCTTCGGCCAGCGCTACCCGGAGACGCGGCACACGACCTCCCCTTCACGATCTGCATTCGGGCGACCTGGAGAATCGAGGGGACCCCGGGGAGAACCCTCGCAAGAGCCGCCGAAGACGGGACAACGGATCTCTGTCAGCGCTCCACGGAACCGCAACCCTCCCGCCTTGCGGAACCCGTGCACCGAACGACAAGAGAAGCGCCATTCCACCTCACTTCGGCGACTTGCCCCCTTCCCGGGTCATCAGGGGCAGGACAAATGATCTCATCTGAAATCTCCTGCGGGACCCGGCGTCCTCATCGGAACTATCCGGACACCGGACACGGAATCTCCACCCGTAACAAGGTCGGACCACCGCGCGGACTGGACACGGTCATCACGCCGTCGGTGACCGCCACCCGGTCGGCCAGGCCCGCCAGGCCCGAGCCCGCCGCCGGGTCGGCGCCGCCCACTCCGTCGTCGCGGACCTCCAGGATCAGGGCGCCCTCGTGGAGGCGGCCGTATACAAAGCTGTGCCGGGCGCCGCTGTGCTTGGCGATGTTCGCCATCGCCTCGGAGACGACGTAGTAGGCGGCGGTCTCGATCGGCGCGGGCAGCCGCCCGGGGAGTGAGACGTCGACGTCGACGGGGACCGGCGACCGCCCGGCCACGTCTTCGACCGCCGCGCCGAGCCCTCGATCGGTGAGGACCTGCGGGTGAATGCCCCTGATCAGTTCGCGCAGCTCCGCGAGCACGCGTTTGGCCTCTTCATGGGCCTCGGCGACCTGGGCCTCGGCGGGCGAGCCGGGCGGCAGGTCGAGGCGGGCGAGGCCGAGTTTCATGCTGAGGGACACCAACCGCTGCTGCGCGCCGTCGTGGAGGTCGCGCTCGATGCGGCGGCGTTCGGCCTCGAAGGCGTCGACGAGCCGGGCCCGGGAGCGGATGATCTCGGCCTCCCCTGGGGCGATGACCGCGCGCGTGATCATCGCTCGGGTGCCCGCCCACGCCGCCAGCATGTAGGCCGACAGCGGCACCAGCAGGACGCCGCCGATGGCCAGGGGCAGGCCGTCGGCCCAGTGCATGCTCGGCTGGAACGGCGCCGACATCAGCAGCGCCGGCAACCAGAACGCGGACGAGACGAGCCCGATGTCCATCCAGCACAGCACCGACAACGCGACGACCGTGAACCCCAGATCACGCCAGGTCGCCTGCTCCCGCGCCCGGGTGACGAACCAGGCCCGCAGACCGGCTTTCGGCGGCCGCACGTGAGGGTCGTCGACCGGCATGCGGTCGACCAGCCGCATCCGCAGCCGCTCGAACGCCGCGGCCGACAACGAGAACACGATCAGGACGAGCAGCGCGGCGGCGAACGCCGCGCCGGCGCCGAAGACGTAGCCGGTGTAGATCAGCAGGCACACGGTCACGGCGTAGACCGCGCTGCACAACAGATAGGCGAGCGCGCGCCACGGCCACGACGAGCACAGGAACGCCAGTGGCCGACGCGTCATCGCGGACATGACGGTTCTGGTCAGCACGCCCCGACCGTAGCCGATCGATCCAGGCCCGCACGGTAGTGCCAGGACTACCATCGCTTCTCGCCGCAGCACCAATGTGCCGCCATGGGCAGGTCGGCTTCGCTGGACGCCATGAAGGTTCACTTGAAAGCGGTACGCCGCACCTACGGAACGGTGGCGGCGCTCGACGGGGTGACGGCCGGCTTCGAGGCGGGCACGTTGACGGCGATCATGGGCCCGTCCGGGTCGGGGAAGTCGACGCTGCTGCACTGCGCCGCCGGTCTCGACCGTCCGACCGAGGGAACGGTCGTCGTCGACGGCACCGACCTCGGCACGCTGAACGAACACGGCCTGACCGTGCTGCGGCGTGAGCGCATCGGGTTCGTCTTCCAGGCGTTCAACCTGGTCTCCGCGCTGACCGCCGAGCAGAACGTCGCACTGCCCTTACGTCTGGCCGGGCGTCCCGCCGCCCCCGCCCCGGTTCGTCAGGCGCTGGCGGAGGTGGGCCTGGCCGATCGGGCCGGTCACCGGCCGAGCGGCATGTCGGGTGGCGAGCAGCAGCGGGTGGCGATCGCCCGGGCGCTGATCACCAGGCCCGCCGTGGTGTTCGCCGACGAACCGACCGGACAGCTCGACACCCAGACCTCACGCCAGGTGCTCGGCATGCTGCGCGGGCTGGTCGACGACCACGGTCAGACGATGATCATGGTGACCCACGACCCGGTGACGGCGTCCTACGCCGACCGGGTGGTCTTCCTGGAAGACGGTCGCGTCGTCGACGAGTTCACCGGCGCGCTGACGGCCGAGACCGTCGCCGCCCGAATGGCGGGATCATGCTGAGCTTCGCGACGGTGAGAGAACGGTGGCACTCGTTCGCCGGCGGCTTCGTCGTGCTGTTCCTCGGCATGGCGCTGGTGTCGATGAGCTTCCTGGCGCTGGCCTCGGCGGGGCCCAGAGTGCCCGACCGACTGGCGGGAGCGCCGGTGTTCGTGTCGGCTCCGAGAGCGGATCGGGCTGACGGCAGCTTCGCTCCCGACCGCCCCTGGTCACCCGAGACGGTCACTTCGCTGCTCGGCAGGTTGTCCGCGATTCCGGGAGTGGCACAGGCCGTCCCCGACCGGACCTTCTACGCCCAGCCGATCATCAACGGCCGACCGGCAACCTCCGAACGGGGTCACGCCTGGTCCACGGCGATGCTGGCGCCCTACCGGCTGACGGCGGGCACCGCACCCCGCGAGGGCGAGGTGGTGGTCGACCGGTCACTCGGGCTGACGCCGGGGACGCGGGTGTCCGTGCTGACCGCGCCCGGTCCGGTGACCTACACCGTGTCCGGCACGATCGACGGGACGGGGGTCTTCCTGAACGACGCCGAAGCGGCCTCCCTCTCGGCGGGAGTGCGCGCGATCGGCCTGGTCGCCGAACCGGGAGCCGACGTGGCCGCGATCGCGAAGGCCGCGGGTGCCATCTCCGTGGGAGAAGAGGCGGGCGCCACTTCGAAGGGCGGCGTCTCTGGGCGGCAGCTCGACATCCCTGCGAAGTCCGGCCTGATCGAGGAGACGGGGGCGGGCATGCTCACCGTCGGCCATCCGACACGCCACGCTCTACACCCAGCATCCACACCGGAAATCGACGTCACCGCCGCAGAAGCAGCCATGCTCTCGACCGGTCGCGCCGAAGGCGACGTTCCCAGGCAAAAGCCTGACCTCGCCGGACCCGAGACAGACGACGCCACGGGGCAGAGGATCGGGGACGTTCTCACCGGAGACGACCGGAGCCTGCTGGAGTCCCGTGACGACGAGCGGACCCGCTGGATCGGCATGCAGGTTCTCACCGGCATGTTCGTCCTGTCGGCGCTCGTGTCCGTGCTGGTGGTGGGGTCGACGTTCGCCGTCGGGGTGGCGCAGCGCCGCAGGGAGTTCGGGCTGCTGCGGGCCGTCGGGGCGACGCCGCGTCAGGTTCGGGCCATGGTCTACGGCGAGGCGCTCGTCGTCGGGGTCGCCGCGACGGCGGCGGGTGTGGCGGCCGGTGCGCTGCTCGCCCCCGTGCTGGGCGGCGTGCTGGTCGACGTCGGGTTCGAGCCGGCGGGGTTCACGGTCGGTCTGTCGCCGCTCCCTCTGGCGGGGTCGTTCGCGGGCGGGGTGGTGCTGACGCTGGTGGCGGTCTGGTCGGCGTCGAGGCGGGCGGCGCGGGTGAGTCCGCTGGAGGCGCTCCGCGAGGCCGACGTGGACAACCGGCCGATGCCGCGCCTGCGATGGATCACCGGGCTGGCCCTGTGCGCGCTGGGCGTGGCTTCGGCGGTGGGCTCCGACTCCGAAGGCGCGTTCGTGATGTCGGGTCTGGTCGCCGCGGTGGGTGTGATCGCCGGTCTGGCGCTGCTGTCCCCCGTGGTGGTCCCGCCGGTGGCGCGGTTGGCGTCGTGGCCGTTCACGCGGGGACGCGGGGCGCTCGGCATGCTCGTCCGGGAGAACGCCCGGTCCGCCGTCCGCCGGACCGCCGCCACCGCCACACCGGTGCTGGTCACGGTCGGGTGCGCGGTGCTGATCACGGGCATGGTGCAGACGACCGCCGCCGGGTTCGCGGCCGTCCGGGCCACCACGATCCGCGCCGACGCGGTCGTCGTGCCCGACGGCACGCCCGGCCTGACCGACGCGTCCGGTGGTGATTCGTCCCTGTTCAGCGCCCTGTTCGAGGCGAACGGCGACCCGCTGAGCGTCCTGGGGGCCACGCCGGAACTGCTGGACAAGGCCGGGGAGACCTCGGGGCCGCTCGACGAGCTCCGCCACGACGACCGGATCCTGCTCGCCGACTGGCTGGCCGAGGAGCGGGGGCTGCGGCCGGGCGCGGTGCTGCCGGTGTCGTTCGAAGACGGCACGTCAGCACGGCTGACCGTCGCCGGCACCGTTCAGAACGCGGACGCCGACGCGCTCGTCTCCCGGGAGTTGTTGCGGAAACACGACCCGGTGGTCCTGGCCGACGAGGCCTACGTCGTCGGCGCCGCTACCGATCCCGGTCCGGGGGCGCGGGTGGTCGACGTGGCCACCTACGCGGCCGAGGCCGACGCCGAGGAAGACCGGCTGGTGTGGATCGCGACGTTGCTCCTGGTCGTGGTGTCCACCGCCTACGCGGGTGTGGCGATCGTGAACACGATGGTCATGTCGGCCGCCGGCCGGGTGCGTGACCTCGAGGTGCTGCGCCTGTCGGGGGCGACGCCCCGGCAGGTGCGCGGGACCGTCGCGGCGGAGTCGGCGCTCGTGGTGCTGATCGGCGCCGGGTTGGGGCTGGTGGTCGCGTTGCCCGCGCTGTTAGGCATCCGCGGCGCGTTCGCCGAGGCCATGCGCACAGATGTGCCGCTGGTGATCCCCTGGCCGCTCATCGGGGGTCTGATCGCGGTCTGTCTGGTGCTGGCCGCCGGGTCGTCGATGCTCGCTGCCACGACGAAAGTCGTGCGTTGAGCGACTCGCGCTGTTCAGGTGCGGCGCCAACAAACCGGGTGCAGATCCGCCCATGAAACGGGCCTGGTCAGCCAACCGCCTCGATGAGGATGCGCTGCGAGTGGGCGACGAACGGGCCGTGCCGCTCGATGAAGTCGTGCAGGGTCTCCAGGCGGTCGCGGTAGGCATCGACGGTGAAACCAGGGACGGTCCAGACGACCTTGCGCAGGAACACCACGATGGCCGCGACGTCGAAGAACTCCATCCGCAACGCCTCGTGCCGGACGTCGGTCACGTCGAGCCCGGCCCGTTCGGCGGCGGTCACGAGGCCGACGACGTCCACGCCGGAATAGGTCGTCAGCGGGTCACGGGTACGGCGGCCGCCGCTGACCGGCCCCATCATGAACTCAGTCAGTTCGCGCACCGTGCCCGACCCGACGTGCTGGGCCAGGTATCGTCCGCCGGGCGTGAGGACGCGGGCGATCTCGTCCCAGCGGGTGGCGACGGGGTGCCGGGAGACGACGAGATCGAAGTGCCCGTCGGGAAAGGGCAGGTCGGCGTCGTCGGCCACGTGGGCGACGACCTCGCCGAGCCGCCGGCGGGCGATGCCGAGGTTGGGTTCCCACGATTCGGTCGCCGCCACCACCGGCGGCAGGGCCGGCACGGACGCCAGTACCTCGCCCCCGCCGGTCTGCACGTCGAGCAGCGCCTTCGCCGAGGCGGCCCGGTCGGCGAGCAGCCGCGAATACTCCCAGGAGGGCCGCTGCTCGGTGGCCCGCCCGTCGAACCAGGAGAAGTCCCACCCTTCGACGGGAACGGCCAGACCTTCCGCCAGACGATCGGAGAACATGCCGTCCACCCTGCCGCTCACGACGCGACATTCCCACCGATTTACGCCCCAGGGCCGTCAGGAGCCATGCGGTGCGGAACTGGGGCACAAGACCGTGGCCTCATCGGATCCCACGGTCAGCCGCAATGGTCCACGGCTTGTGCAGGCAACCTCATGGGGAGCGCCCGCAACGCCCATGATCGACGTTGACCCGGTTCAACCCGGGAGGTGCGCACGGTCTGCCAGGACACCCTAATCGTTTCGGCCGCTCCGAGCCCCGGCTCCGAAATCGCCGTTGAAGAGTCATCTCAACCGCCGCAGACCATGCGCCGGGTGTCGTCATCGAATAACCAGATCAGGGGTTCCGGCTCGGCCGCTCCCACGATCCCCTCGATCACCCCGGAACCCGACAACTCATGCCATCACCGAGATAGCCCGTCTCCGGTGGGCCGAGATCACCCACCGGTCACGCCCGAGACCGTCCCGAACCCGGTGTCGGATACCAGTGCCTCCGTAAGCGATCAGGTCTCCGACCGGCCGAAGGTCCCCACCGGTCACGCGATCGTCCCGTGCTCTGGTGCCACGTACCGGGTCGAAGGCCCACGAACTCGAACAGTGACGCCACATGCCGGGGATCGCCACCTCTCCGGCAGGCCAAGAGTCGCCCCACCCGTCATCCCGTATCCAGCGGCCACCTCTCCCCGCAACACCTCACCGCTCCCCCCGAGCCCGTTCCCCCGCGATCCGTTCATCGAGTTCCGGCACCTCGAACACCTCCCGGATCTCCACCCCCTCCTCCCCGTCCTGCACATAAGGCATCCTCAGCGCCCACGCCACCGCCTCCTCCTTGGACCCCACTTCGATGATCCAGAACCCGGCGATGACCTCCTTCGTCTCCGTGAAAGGCCCGTCGATGACGACGGCCTTGCCCTTCCGGTACGAGATCCGCGCCCCCCGCGTCATCGGGTGCAGCGCCTCGGCCGCCACCAAAACGCCGGCCTCGGTCATGGCCTCGTTGTACGCCCCCATGGCCGAGATCAGTTCGTCGCTGGGCAGCACCCCGGCCTCGCTGGCCTCGCTCCCCCGGCCCATGATCATGAATCGCATCCGCCCAGTCTGGTGGAATGGCGCGGTGACCAACAAGGCGCACCAAGCGGTGGAAGAGGTCTGGCGAGAGGAGGCGGCCCGGGTCGTCGCCGGGCTGGCGCGGCTCACCGGCGACGTCGCCCTGGCCGAGGAGCTGGCCCAGGACGCGATGGTCGCGGCGCTGGAGCAGTGGCCCCGCGACGGCGTCCCGAACAACCCGGGCGCCTGGCTGACGACCGTCGCCAAGCGCCGGGCCGTCGATCTGTTCCGGCGGCGGGAGCGGCACGACGAGAAGCTCGCCGAGCTGGCCCGGACCTTCACCGACGTCGAGGAGCAGCCCGAGCCCGATGCCATCGAGGACGACGTGCTGCGGCTGGTGTTCGTCGCCTGTCATCCGGTTCTCACCACGCAGTCGCGGGTGGCGCTCACGTTGCGGCTGCTCGGCGGGCTGAGCACCGACGAGATCGCCCGGGCGTTCCTGACCCCGGAGGCCACGCTGGGGCAGCGCATCTCGCGGGCGAAGAAGACCCTCGCCAAGGAGCGGGTGCCGTTCGAGGTGCCGGGACGGGAGGAGCTGGGCGAGCGCCTCGAAGCGGTGCTTGAGGTCGTCTACCTGATCTTCAACGAGGGCTACACCGCCACCGCCGGAGACGACTGGATCAGGCCGCACCTCTGCGAGGAGGCGCTGCGTTTGGCCCGGCTGCTGGAGGAGCTGCTGCCGCGCGAGCCCGAGGTGCACGGGTTGCGGGCGCTGCTGGAGATCCAGGCGTCGCGGCTCGGCGCCCGGACCGACGCGAACGGCGACCCGATCCTGCTGCCCGACCAGGATCGCGCGAAGTGGGACCGCGGCCGCATCGCCGCCGGGCTCGCGGCGCTCGACCGGGCCGGGACGGGGCCCTACGCCCTGCAGGCCGCCATCGCCGCCTGCCATGCGCGGGCCGAGACGGCCGAGGCGACCGACTGGGGGCGTATCGCGGCGCTCTACGAACAGCTCGCCCCGTCGCCGGTCGTCGAGCTGAACCGGGCGGTGGCGCTGGCGATGGCCTACGGTCCCGAAGCCGGGCTGGAGCTGGTCGACGAACTGGCCGGCGAACCAGCCTTGCAGGCATACCATCTGCTGCCGAGCGTGCGGGGGGATCTGCTGGCCCGGCTGGGGCGCGACGAGGAGGCCAGGGCCGAGTTCCGGCGGGCGGCGGAGCTGACGCGCAACGAGCGTGAGAGGGCGCTGCTGCTGGCGCGGGCCGGAGTATCCTGACGATCATGAGTCTGCCCGAACGGGTGATCGACGGCGTGGTGGCCCGTGACGGCGAGGCGGTGCTCGACCGGCTCACCCGGGCCTGGTTGTTGTCGTTCGCCTCACCCCACACGCGGTCGGCCTACGGCTCCGACCTGGCCCAGTGGCTCGCCTTCTGCGAGCGGCACGAGGTCCACCCGCTGCGGGCGATCCGCGTGCACGGCGACGCGTTCGCCCGCTGGCTCGGGCCGGTCTCGCCGCGCACGCTGGCGCGGAAGTTGTCGGCGATCTCCTCCTGGTACGCCTACGCGACCGACGAGGGCGTCCTGGAGTCCAACCCCTTCACGCGGGTCCGCCGCCCCAAGGTCGAACGGTTCCAGTCGGAGACCGTCGGGCTGACCGAAGAGGAGGCCCGGGCCCTCGTGGCGGCGGCCGACGCGACGACGGGGCCGACCGCCCTGCGCACGGCCGCGTTCATCCGGCTGATGATCGAGCTGGGGCCGCGGGTGTCGGAGGCGCTGGCGGCCGGCATCGACGACCTGGGGCATCAGCGCGGCCACCGTACCCTCAAGATCGTCGGGAAGGGGCAGAAGACCCGCGTGCGCAACCTGCCCCCGGCCACCGCGGCCGCTCTCGACGCCTACCTCGACGACCGCGCCCGCCGGGCCGGGGTCGCCAGGGAGCGGCTGACCGGCCCGCTGTTCGCCACGGCGGGCGGCCGGGCGCTCGACCGGGCCGACGCCTACCGCCTGGTCGTGAAGGTCGCCAAGGCCGCCGGTCTGGAGTCGAAGGTGACCCCCCACGCGCTGCGCCACACGTTCGCGACGGTCGCCAGCGACCGGGGCGCGTCGGTCAAGCAGCTGCAGCAGGCGCTCGGCCACTCGAGCTCGTCGACCACCGACATCTACATCCACAGCCGCGACAACCTCGAACGCGACCCGTCGCAGATCGTCGCGGCGGTCATCGGATGACGACGCCCGGCGAGCACGACCTCGCGACCCTGCTGGCCACCCTCGACCCCGTGCTCCACGACGGCGTCTACGTCTTCGCGACCGCCGCCGAGCCGCCGCCCGGCCTCACCCCGGTGTTCACCTTCCACGAGCCCGAGGGCGTCACCCTGGTGGTGCCCGAGGGGCAGGCCGAGGGCGTGTTCCCGTGCCGCTGGATCACGTTGCGGGTGCACTCGTCGCTGGCGGCGGTCGGCATGCTGGCCGCGATCACGGCCGCGCTGACGGCCGAGGGCATCCCGTGCAACGCGGTGTCGGCCTACTTCCACGACCACCTGTTCGTGCCGCCGGAGCGGGCCGGCGACACGATGCGGGTGCTGCGTCAGTTGTCGGCGAACGTCCAGGACAGGTGAGCCAGGCCCTCGTCGGCGTAGTGGCGGGCGCCGGGCTGGGTGAGGCCGTAGGCGATGTCCTCGATGATCGCGCAGCGGGCGTAGAAGCGGGCCCGCGTCTCGGCGGTCGGCCCGGCGTCGCCGCCGTGGGCGCGGTAGTGGCGCAGCGTCTCGGCGAACACCTCGGGGCCGAGGTCGCGCAGCACCAGCCCGAGGTCGTAGGCCGGGTCGGAGATCGCGGCGTCGGTCCAGTCGATGACCCCGGTGACGGTCGTGCCGTCGGTCAGCACGTGTTCGGCGCCGAGGTCGTTGTGGCAGAACGCCAGCGTCTTGCTCTCGTTGCGCGGCGGGTCGTCGCGGAGGAACTTCTCGATGGGCGCCCGCAGGTCGTCGGGCACGTGCTCGGCGACGACCTCCTTGTACTCCTCGATCGTGCCGGCCAGCCAGGCGTAGAACGGGTCGTCGTCGACCTCGACCAGGCCGGCGACCCGCTCCTTGGGCACCGCGTTCATCGCGGCGAGGAAGGCCCCCAGTGGCGCGGCGACCGCGATCCCGAGCCGGCTGTCGAGGGGTTCTCCCGCCAGTTTCCGGTACGCCATCACGCCCGCCTCGTCGTCCACGAACAGGACCTGAGGGGTCGGCACGGGTGAGACCTCCGCGACGACGGCGAGCAGCGCGGCCTCACGGCGGACCTCCGCGGGCCCGCCCTCCTTGCTGCCGCGCACGATGAGGTCGCCGTCGACCTCGTAGGCGACGTTGTCCCAGCCTTCGCCGAGCTTGACCACCGACCGGGCCGGACGGCCCAGATGACGCGCCGCCACGGCGCCGATCTCGTCGATCACGGGCCCGAGACTATCCGCCGCAGGTCGATGAAGACCAACGTGTCGTCACCGGTCCGATGCGCGCTGAGCATGTCCCGGTCGTCGACGGTGGGACCGATCGTGGTGTATGACGTCTCGCCCCCCTCCAGGGTGACGTTGAGCTCCAGGCTGCCCGATCTGCCGGTGGCCACGTCGATGACGTACTGTTCGGCCTCGGCCCGCCCGGTGACGTGCGCGGCCATGAACCGGTCGGCGGCCAGCCCATGGGCCAGTTCCGGCACCCTCCGCTCGCCCGAACCGTCGCGGGCGCGCACGTAGGGCGTGCCGTCGGCGTGCAGGCCCGAGCAGGTGGTCACCCCGCACACCACGTAGGCGTCGCCGGGGGTGCGGGCGGCGTGGCTGACCTCGCCGGTCTCCAGGTTGACGAGCCGGCCGAAGCGCACGCCCTGCACGCCGTCGGAGGGCAGCAGGGGGTCGCCCGCCCACGGCCACTCCAGCAGGTGCAGCCCCTCGCCGCCCGGCACCGGCGTGGGATCACCCCCTGTCACCGGGACGCTGAAGACGCCGGTGTCGCCCGCGGAGTAGACGAGACGGTCGCCGACCAGGTCGGTGGCCCACGGCACGTGCGGCAGGATGCCGGGCAGCCGCTCGGCGGGCCCACCGGCCAGCGGCGCCCGCCACAGGGTCGCCGAGGTGTCGGTCTTGACGTGCCAGAGCAGCCGGTCGCCGACGATCACGAAACCGTCGGCGATCTCGCCCTTGCGGGAGGGCACGACCGTGACCTGACGTGTCTCGCGGGTGCGCTGGTCGTAGGCGTAGACGGCACTGGCCCTCTCGTGGGAGCTCCAGGTCGTCAGCAGCGTGGTCTGCGCATCGGCGATGAGCAGCGGACGCAGGCGCTTGCCCGTCTTCAGGGAGGCCGGGACGACCTGCACCGCGCCGGGCCACACCTCCTCCACGGGTGGAGACCCCACCACCTGCTCCTGGGTGATGGCCGGCAGGGACGGGTTGATCACCACGGGCTCGGGCCTCTCGTGCCGGACGGCGAGGACCGTGCCGGTCACGACCACGGCGACGGCGGCGGCCGAGGCCAGCAGCCGGGTCCGCGCCCGGCGGCGGCTTCGGCGGCCGACTCCGGCCAGCAGGCCGGGCAGGGCGTGGGGGGCGTTCTCCGCGGCCCGCCGCAGGGTGGCGCGCAGGTCGTCTTCCAGCGTCGTCGCGGGCTGCCCGGAGGCCGGGCGCGGGTCGTGTTCCTGGCTCATCGCGCGCTCCTGTCGGCTTCGCGTGCTCCGATGACGGTGCGCAGGCGGGCCAGGCCGTGGCTCGCGTGGCTGCGGACGGTGCCGCGCGCGATGCCCAGCACCTGGGCGATCTCGGCGTCGGTCAGGTCCTCGTAGTAGCGCAGCACGAGCACGGCGCGCTGTTTGCGCGGCAACCCCGCCAGCGCCCGCCAGAGCCCCTGCTCGCGGTCGGAGGGGTGCTCGTCCTCCCACGCCCCGTCGGGCGGGTCGACGGCCAGGCTCTCGCGGCGGCGCCGCCGCCACACGCTGATGTGCAGCCGGGCCATGACGACCCGCACGTAGGCCTCCGGGTTGTCCTTCCTCCGGACGCGGGGCCACACCCGGTGCAGCCGCGCCAGCGCCTCCTGCGTGAGGTCGGCCGCGTCGTGGGGGTCGCCGCTCAGGACGTAGCCGTACCGTAAGAGGGCGTCGGCGCGTTCGGCGGCGAACGCGGCGAAGTCGGGGTCGGGGCTCACCTCACCTAGACGGCCGTGCCCCGTGAAGTGTTGAAGGCCGATCCGCCGGCCAAGATCGTGAGCGTCTCGCCCAGCGGCGCGTCGAGTTTCAGGAGCGCCTGGGCGTCTCCGCCCGTCGGGCCCTGGTTGACGATCGCGATCGGGATGCCGAGGGCCTCGGCCCGGTCGACGAAGCGGCGGCCCGAGCGCACCGCCAGCGACGAGCCCAGCACCAGCAGCAGCCGGGCCGCCGCCACCATGCCGAAGCACTCGTCGACGCGCGGCTGGGGCACGTTCTCGCCGAAGAAGACCACGTCGGGCTTGAGCAGGCCGCCGCAGCCGGTGCAGTCGACCACGGTGAACCCGGCCACGAGCTCGTCGGGCACGACCGCGTCGCCGTCGGGGTTGATGGGGCCGACGGCCGCGTCGAAGCCGGGGTTGGCCGCCTTCAGGCGGTCGTCGAGCTCGGTACGCGGGATGCGCGCCCGGCACTTCAGGCAGGCGACCCGGTCGAGGCCGCCGTGGAGTTCGACCACGCGGCGGGTGCCGGCGGCCTGGTGGAGGCCGTCGACGTTCTGGGTGACCACGCCGTCGACCAGGCCGAGTTCTTCGAGGCGGGCGACCGCGTGGTGGCCGGAGTTGGGTTCGACGCGGCCCATGTGCCGCCAGCCGACGTGGCTGCGGGCCCAGTAGCGGCGGCGGGCGGCGGCGCTGGTGGTGAAGGTCTGGTAGGTCATCGGGTCGGCGCGGCGGGCCCGGCCGGTCTCGCCCCGGTAGTCGGGGATGCCCGACTCGGTCGACAGCCCCGCGCCGCTGAGGACCACCACTCCCCCGTCGCCGACCAGGCCGGCGAGTTCTCGCATCACCTGTCCATTCTGCGGTCGGCCTGGCGTGCCTTGTGCTCCAGGTAGCGGCGTTCGGGCTGGTTCGCGGTCTGCCGCGCGGCCTTGGCGTAGGCGGCGCGGGCGGCGTCGGGGTCGCCGGCCATGTCGAGCAGGTGGGCCCGGACGGCCTCCACCCGGTGGTGGCCCTTCAGCCGGGCGTCCTCCTCGACCTCGGCGAGCAGGTCGAGGCCGGCCGCCGGGCCGTCGACCATGGCGACCGCGACGGCGTGGTTGAGCGACACCATGGGGCCGGGCCAGAAGCGCTTGAGGGTGGCGTACAGGACCAGGATCTGCCGCCAGTCGGTCTGGTCGGCGCTGGGGGCCTCGTCGTGGACGGCCGCGATGGCGGCCTGCACCTGGTAGGGGCCGAGCGACGCCGAGCGCAGGGTCTCGGTGATCAGGTCGGTGCCCTCGGCGATCAGGGCCCGGTTCCAGCGGGAACGGTCCTGCTCGGCGAGCGGGATCAGGGTGCCGCCGGGGCCGGTGCGGGCGGGGCGGCGGGCGTCGGTGAGCAGCATCAGGGCCAGCAGCCCGGACACCTCGCCGTCGCCGGGCAGCAGCGCGTGCAGCCGCCGGGTCAGCCGGATCGCCTCGGCGGTCAGCTCGACGTCGAGGAGCCCCTCTCCGGCGCTGGCGGCGTAGCCCTCGTTGAAGATCAGATAGAGCACGTGCAGGACGACGGCCAGCCGCCCCTCCCACTCGGCCACCGGAGGCGGCTCGAACCGGGCCCCGGCGGCCCTGATCGACTGCTTGGCGCGGCTGATGCGCTGGCCCATGGTCGCCTCGGGCACCAGGAACGCCCGCGCGATCTGCCCGGTCGTCAGCCCGCCGACGGCCCGCAGCGTGAGGGCGACCTGCGACGACGGCGAGATCGACGGATGGCAGCACAGGAACAACAGGGTGAGGGTGTCGTCGTGGAGCTCCACGTCGTCGCCCGGGCCGGGCATCGCCGCGACGCGTTCCTCGCGGCGTTCGCGCGCCTCGTCGCTGCGCGCCTCGTCGGCCAGGCGGCGGCCGGCCACGGTCACCAGCCACGCCTTCGGGCTGGCCGGCACACCCTCGACGGGCCACTGGAGCGCCGCCGCCAGCAGGGCCTCCTGGACGGCGTCCTCGCACGCGTCGAAGCGCCCCCAGCGGCGGACCAGCACCGCGAGCACCTGCGGCGCCAGCTCCCGCAGCAGGCGGTCGGTCACCGCGTCGACGCCGGTCATGCGCCCTCGTACACCGGTCTCACCTCGACGGCGGAGAACTCGGCCTCCGGCAGCCCGGCCGCCAGCTCGACGGCCCGTTCGGCCGAGCACTCGACGATGTAGAGGCTGGCCAGGAACTCCTTGGCCTCCACGAACGGCCCGTCGGTGACCACGGGGACGCCGTCGCGCAGCCGGACGGACCTGGCCTGCTCTTCGCCTTCGAGCCCCTGCGCGAGCACCAGCTCGCCGCTCTCGCGAAGCTTGGCGATCCAGGCGTCGTGGCGGTCGACGAGGGTCTGGAAGTCCTCCGGCGAGAACGCCGCCCAGCCCGCCTGAGTGCCGTAGATCATCAGCGCGTACTTCATGGAACCGACCGTATCGCCCCCGATCAAAAAATCTTCAAAAACCGGTTGCCGCCCAGCTCACGGCCGGTTTCACCCTCGGTACGCCCCGGCCACTCTGCGGCGTTTCCGCAGGTCAGGCCAAACGTGAACGTACTTTTCACGTTTGCCTGCGGCCCCCGGGGCCGGTCAGGATGGAGCGATCCCCAACCACCCCCCACCAGGGGTTTCTTCGGCATGCCCGCTGGAAGGACTGTCCATGATCCATGCCCGTGGCCTGACCAAGACGTACACCCTCAAGAAGACCTCGGTCGACGCCGTGCGCGGCGTCGACCTCGACGTGGAGGCCGGTCAGCTCGTGGCCTTCCTCGGACCCAACGGCGCCGGCAAGTCGACCTGCCTGCGGATGCTGACCGGCCTGCTGCCGCCGACCTCCGGGACCGCCCGGGTGGCCGGTCACGACGTCACGACCGAGGCGGCGGCCGTGCGCGCCCGGATCGGCTACATCGGCCAGAAGGGCGGCGCCGGCGAGGCCTTCCGGATCGGCGACGAGCTGGTCACCCAGGGCCGCTGCTACGGCCTGACCCGCCGGGATGCCCGGTCGCGGGCCGAGGAGCTGCTGACGGTGGTCGGCCTCGACGGCCTGTTCGCCCGCAAGCCGTCGACGTTGTCGGGCGGCCAGCGCCGCCGCCTCGACATCGCGCTCGGCCTGATGAACCGCCCGCCCCTGCTGTTCCTGGACGAACCCTCGACCGGCCTCGACCCGGCCAGCCGCGCCGACATCTGGGCGCACATCCTGCGCCTGCGCGCCGACCACGGGACCACGTTGTTCCTGACCACCCACTACCTGGAGGAGGCCGACACGATGGCCGAACGCGTCGTGGTCATCGACCAGGGTCGCATCATCGCCGACGGCACCGCCCGCGCGCTCAAGGCCGACCTGGCCGGCGACCGCCTGACCGTCACCCTGCACGACCCGGCCGACGCGCCCCGCGCGGCCGAACTGGCGGCGGGCCTGCCCGGCGCGGCCGAGATCGCCGCCGACGGCCCCCGGCTGACCCTGCGCGTCGCGGCGGCCGACCGCGCGCTGCCCGAGTTCCTGCGCGCCCTCGACGCGGCCGGTCTGAAGGCCGAGGCCGCCGAGAGCACCCGACCGACCCTCGACGACGTGTTCCTGGCCCTGACCGGCCGCACCATCGAAGACGAGGACGCCTGACCCATGACCTTCCTCCGCGACACCGCCACGATCTTCAGCCGCGAGTTCGCCCCCGTCTGGCGCGATCCCCTCTCGCTCGTCTTCACCATGGCCCAGCCGTTGTTGTTCCTCTACCTGTTCGGGCCCCTGCTGGAGCAGGGCACCCAGACCCCGGGCCCCGCCTGGCAGTGGTTCGTGCCCGGCATCCTGATCATGATGTGCCTGTCGGGGCCGCTGATGGCCGGGTACTTCCTGCTCCTCGACCTCATCGGCGGCTCGATGGAGCGCCTGCTGGTCACCCCGGTCAGCCGGACCGCCCTGCTGGTCGGCCGGACGCTCAAGGAGTTCGTCGTCCTGCTGGCCCAGGCGGTCCTCATCATCGGGCTGGCCGTCCCGCTGGGCCTCGACCTGCACGTGCCGGGCGTGCTGACCGGGCTGACGCTGCTGGTCGTGTTCGGCATCGGGCTCGGCGGGTTGTCGTTCGTGCTGGCGATCGTCTCGGCGCCCGGCGGGGAGTTGTTCTACGGCGTCACCCAGGTCGTCATGTTCCCGCTGCTGCTGCTGTCGGGCGTGCTGCTGCCGGTCGAGAACGGGCCGGGCTGGCTCCAGACGGCCGCCGCGCTCAACCCGGTCACCTACGTCGTGGAGGCCGAACGCGCCCTGTTCGCCGGCCGGTTCCTCGACGCGCCGGTCGTGGGGGGCGCGGCGGCGGCCGTCGTCACCGCGCTGCTCGGGCTCCACCTGGCCCGGCGGCGGATGGCGCGCGGGCTCTAACCCCGGAACACCACCTCGTGGGAGGCGGCGGCGGGGTGGGTGAACTCCAGCAGCCGCTTGGCCTCGGCGACCAGCTCGGCCTTGGCCAGGATGGGCACCTGCTCCAGCGGGGTCAGCACCAGCGTCACCGCCCCTCCCTTCGCCGTCGTCATCGTCCAGAGCCCGGCGACCCTCCCGTCGACCAGGAACGACGGCTTGAGCTGGCCGTTGGCCTTCACGTAGACGTGATCTTTGTGAGGGTCGGGCAGGATGCGGGCGCGGCGGCCGGGGGCGTAGGCGAGCAGGGTGCTGTCGAACCACGGCAGCAGCCTGACCGGCGCCTCGGCGTCTTCCCCCGGCCGGGGCGCGCCGGGCAGGTCGTAGAGGGTGCGGCCGTCGTCGTCGGTGAACGTCACCAAGTCGGGCATGGCCTCCAGGGCCGCCCGGACCGGCGTGATGTTCCAGGCGATCCACGAGGCGACGTCCTCGGCGGCGGCCGGCCCGAACGCCCCCAGGTGGCGGCGGACCACGAGCGCCAGCGCCTCGGCGAGCGGCGGGAACTCCTTGGCCGGGCCGAGCGCGAACAACATCGGGGTGCGCTTCGACCACGCCCCCTCGGCCGGGACGCGGACGAACCCGGCCCGCATCATCACCGACGTCCACCGGTAGAGGCGCTGGAGCTCGATCTCACGGTCGGACAACACGCCCGGGTGCGCGACCACCCACGCGTCGATCGCGGCCACCAGGTCGGCCACCGGGCGCGGGGTGGCGCCCATCTCGCGCATCAGGTCGAGCAGCTCGCCGATCTCGGGTTCGGGACCGGCCCGGAACGAGCCCACCTTGGAGGCCGCCGACACCGCCGCGTAGGCGGGGTAGTCGGCCGGGGTGACGGTGTGGATGGTGCCGCGCAACAAGGTGCCGGTGACCAGGTCGCCGGTGGAGTGGGCGTGCCAGGGGGCCTCGGGCGCGACCTCGTGGGTGCGGCTCCAGAGCGCCGGGCCCAGCGCGGGCCAATACTGCATCTGCAACGCGCCGATCCGCTCGGCCACCGCCGGCAGCGGGAGCCGCATCCGCTCCAGCAGTCCCTGGCGGGCGAGCAGGGCACGGTTGAGGGCGCGGAGCGTGATCGGCATGCCGCCAGCCTACGGGCCCGGGAACAGGGAGCCCCCGCGTGTGGTTAACTACGTAGTGCCGGTGTGGATGTGTCCCCCGGGCCGCATATACCGCCTTCACGGAATACCGTTCGGCTGGAACCGTGTTGTGCATCTCGCCGAGGAGGCGACCACCACACCGGCCTAAAACGTTCTCCAGCGATGCCCCGCCCCAGCGCGGGGCATCGTCGTCTCTCGGTCCCGGCGACACCTAGGCTTGGAGCGGTCAACCGAGGGAGGAGCCCCCGTTGTCGTCGCTGTTCTATCGCGTCGCCAAAGTCATCAGCGTCCCGGTGATGCACGCCGTCTGGCGTCCGCGTGTCGTGGGCATGGAGCACGTCCCGGCGACCGGCCCGGCGATCATCGCCGCCAACCACCTGTCGGCGCTCGACTCCTTCTTCCTGCCCGCGCTGATGCCGCGCCCGGTGACGTTCGTGGCCAAGAACGAGTACTTCACCGGCAGCCCGATCACCCGCATGATCATGAGCGGCAACATCGCGATCGACCGCGAGAGCGCCGGCGCCGCCCAGGCGATGCTCGACGCCGCCGCCGGAATCCTCGACGACGGCGGGCTGTTCGGCATCTACCCCGAGGGCACCCGCTCCCCCGACGGCCGCCTCTACAAGGGCAAGATCGGCGTGGCCTGGCTGACCCTGACGACCGGCGCGCCGGTCCTGCCGGTGGCCCTGGCGGGCACCGACAAGGTGCTGCCGCCGGGCGCGTCGGTGCCCCGCGTCCACCGCATCGACGTCACGATCGGCAAGCCGATGACCTTCGAGGGCGACGCCGCCAAGGCCCGCGACCGGCGTGAGGTGACCGACCAGATCATGGACGCCATCCGTGAGCTGTCCGGCCAGGAGTACGTGCCCAGTTACGCGAAACGGCCCAATTCGTAACGAATTCGCTAAGCTCGTCGCCGTGCGGGGACGAACGATAGCGATCATTTCGGTGGCGTGCGTGGTCGCCGCCGCGGGCGGCGGGGCCGGCGCCTGGTGGGTGCTGCACACCCGCGGCACCCCTCAGGAGACCGCCCGGCTCTATGCCGCCGCCTGGGCGGCCAGTGACCTGGCGGCGATGAAGACGCAGCTGGTGACCCCGGTCCCGGCGACGTTCGACACGCTGACCGCCTCGATCGCCAAGGATCTCAAGGCGACCGTCAAGGACGTGGAGCTGGGCCAGGTGGCGCCGGCCGGCGACGACCGCTACGAGGCGTCCTACACGGCGACCCTCGACATCGCCGACGTGGGGCCCTGGACGTACACGGGCACCTTCGACCTGGTCGTGTTCGACCGGCACTGGAAGGTCGACTGGAAGCCGCAGGCGCTCCACCCCGGCATCGACGGCACCGCCAAGCTGGCGCTGAAGACCACCTGGCCGCAGCGGGCCGCGCTGACCGACGCCGACGGCGACCGCATCGACGGCGCCGACGTCGGCGGGTCGGTGCAGCAGCTGGCCGGGTTCCTCGACAAGGCGACCGCCAAGGACGTCGCCAAGCTCGGTCCCGCCTACCGGAAGAACCAGGCCATCGGGCGCGGCGGCCTGCAGGAGACCTTCCAGAAGCGGCTGGCCGGCACGCCCACCACCGACGTCATGGCCGGCGACAAGCCGCTGGAGTCGATCAAGGGCAAGGAGGGCGAGCCGGTCAAGACCAGCCTCGACATGCGGATCCAGAACGCCGCCGCCGACGCGATCCGCGACCTGGAGAAGCCCGCCTCGCTCGTGGCCGTGCGCCCCTCGACCGGCGAGGTGCTGGCCATCGCCAACAACCGCGGCGACTTCAACCGCGCCCTCAACGGCCAGTACGCCCCCGGCTCGACCTTCAAGACGGTCACCGCCGCCGCCCTGCTGGCCAAGGGGGTCGGCCCCGGTGAGCGGGTGACCTGCCCGGAGAACGCGAACGTCGGCGGGCTGAAGATCCGCAACAGCGACAACGCCGAGTACGGCTCGATCAGCTTCAGCGACTCCTTCGCCTACTCCTGCAACACCACCTTCGCCCCGCTGGCCCAGGAGCACCTCGGCGCCGAGGGCCTCTACGAGGTCGCCGGCAGTCTCGGCTTCAACCAGCCGCTCAACATCGGCGTGCCGGCCAGCAAGGGCAGCATGCCCAAGGCGACCTCCGACGCCGAGCTGGCCGCCGAGTCGTTCGGCCAGGCGAAGATCATCGCCAGCCCGCTGATCATGGCCTCGGTCGCGGCGGCCGTCGCCGACGGCACCTGGCGGCCCCCGACGCTGGTGCCGGGCCTGAAGCAGAAGGCCAAGGAGCGGCCGCTGCCCGACGGCGTGGCCGACGACCTGCGCGGGATGATGCAGGCCGTGGTCGCGAAGGGCACCGCCAAGGCGGCCGGACTGCCCGGCGGCGCCTACGGCAAGACGGGCACGGCCGAATACGGCAGCGGGCCCAAGCTGCCCTCGCACGCCTGGTTCCACGGGTACCGCGACGACGTGGCGTTCGCGGTGGTGGTCGAGGGCGGCGGAGGCGGCGGCAAGGTGGCCGCACCGGTGGCGGCCGACTTCCTGCGAGGCTTTTGACAAGTTTTCTTGTCGGTGAGAACCTGAGGCCATGTTCGAAGTGGCGGTCATCGACGACCCCGCGGCCGCCGAAGTCTCCCTCGACCCGGTCCGCGCCCGCATCCTGGCCGAACTCGCCGAACCCGGCTCGGCCACCCAGCTCGCCGTCAAGATCGGCCTGCCCCGGCAGAAGGTCAACTACCACCTCAAGACGCTGGAGAAGCACGGCCTGGTCGAGCTCGTCGAGGAGCGCCGCAAGGGCAACGTGACCGAGCGGGTCATGCGCGCGACCGCCGGGTCCTACGTGATCTCCCCCGCCGCGCTGGGGGCGGTCGAGCCCGACCCGTCCCGGCGGCCCGACCGCCTGTCGGCGGCCTGGCTGCTCGCCGTGGCGGCCCAGCTGGTCAAGGACGTCGGCGCGCTGATCACCCGCTCGGAGCGCGCCCAGCAGAAGGTCGCCACGTTCGCGATCGACGGGACGGTGCGCTTCTCCAGCGCCCGCGACCGGGCCGCCTTCGCCGAGGAGCTCTCGGCCGCCGTGGCCTCACTCGTCTCCCGCTACCACGACGAGCACGCGCAGGGCGGCCGCGACCACCGGATCGTCGTCGCCCTCCACCCGGCCATCACCCGCCCGGAGCCCTGACCGGTCACATCAGGACCCGCCGGCCGGTGGCCGCCGCGCGCTCGACGGCGTCGAGCAGACGGTGGCGGCGCACGCCGTGCCGCAGGTCGGGCGCGACCCGGGGGCCGCCGGTCAGGTCGGCGTGCAGGGTCGCGTAGGCGTGGCCGACGGCGTAGGCCGGGCCGCCGGAGTGGGCGGCCAGGGCGGGCCCGCTCTCGTACCCGGCGGGCACGGGCAGCTCGGCGAGCCCGGGGTCGCCGAGGCGGGCGCCGCTGATGACGGGCGGCGGGAAGTACAACTGCCCGCTGGAGGCGGTGACGAGGAGGTCGCCCTCGGTTCCGCTGATCTCCCAGTGGAACGGGGTGCTGCGCGGCAGGCCGCCGCGGAAGTGCACGGCGGCGACGGCGCCCCCGTCCAGGCGGCCGGTGACGGCGATCTGGTCGTCGGCGGTCATCGGCACGCGCTGCCCGCTCGCCGTGGTCACGCGGGGGCGGCGGACCGCCGTGGTGGCCGTGAGCTCGGTGAACTCGCCGAGCACCATCGTCAGCACGTCGACGGTGAGCGCGAAGGGGCTGGTGAGCATGGTGACCCCGTTGGCGGGGTGGAGCTGCGGCTCGCCCCCGGGGAACACGGTCGCCCCCCACTGGATGCCGGAGCCGATCATGGTGGTGGACAGCGCCTCGCCGACGTAGCCGTCGGCGACCAGGTCGCGCAGGTACCGCAGGGCGGGCAGAGAGCGGCCGTGCAGGCCCGTGAAACCGCGCACGCCCGCGCGGTCGGCGAGCGCGGCCATCTCCTCGGCCTCGGCGAGGCTCCGGCCCAGCGGCCACTCGGACAACACGTGCTTGCCGGCGGCCAGCGCCGTGGCGACCAGGTCACGGTGGTGGGCGACGTCGACCGAGACCACCACCAGGTCGACCTCCGGGCGCCGCACCAGCTCCTCGGCGGCGCCGAAGGCGAGCGGAACGCCGTACCTCTCCCCGGCCGCCCGGGCCGACTCGGCGCTGCTCGTGCTCAGGGCGCGCAGTTCGAACCTGTCTCGGAGGGCGTTCAGCGCGGGCACGTGGGCGATCGAGGCCCAGCCGCCACGGGCGCTCAGGCCGATGACGCCGACACCGAGAGTGGACAAGGGGAACGACATAGAGGACTCACCTTTCAGCTGGTCGAGGCCATGGTGAATAGCATTAACCTTGGCCAGGTGAAGAGTGTTAACCTCGATGCCATGACTGTCAAGCCGCGCCGATCGGGGCAGCATCACGGCGACCTCCGCAACGCGCTCGAACAGGCCGCGCTCGAACTGGTGGCCGAGCGGGGGCCCCACGGGTTCACCCTCGCCGAGGCGTGCCGGCGGGCCGGGGTGAGCGTGTCGGCGCCCTACAAGCACTTCGCCGACCGCGACGCGCTGCTCGCCTCGCTCGCGGCCCGGTCCTACCGCGACCAGCACGCCCGGTTCGGCCGGGCGATCGAGTCCGGGGAGGACGCCGAGGGCCGGCTGGCCGCGTTCGCGGTCGCGTACGTGCGCTTCGCGGCCGAAGAGCGCGCGCTGTTCGACGTCGCCTTCGGCGCGGGCCTCGACCTGGCCGCCCACCCGGAACTGGCCGAGGCGGGAACGGCCCTGCGCGACCTCCTGCTGCCGGTCGCGCGCCTCGTCGTCGTGGCCGAGGCCGACGCCCTCGACCTCATCGTGTCGGTCGCGGCGGCCGCCCACGGCCTGGCGGTCTATCTCCAGCAGGGCATGTTGCAGCCCGAGGCGGAGCCGCTCGCGGCGGCCGAGCGCCGCGCCGACCGCATGGCCCGGGCCGTGGTGAGACAGTCCAGCGCCTGCCGGTGACCTCCCGTCAGCCCAACGGCGGGATCATCGCGCGCACGATCTGCTCGACCCCTTCCCGGGTGACCGTGCCCTCCGGGGCCGTGACCAGGGTGAACAGCGCGCCGCCGTAGAGGGCGATCAGGGCCGGCACCCGGTCGGGCGGGATCGCGAGCCCGAGCTGGGCGTGGTGCCCCCGGGTGAAGCCGGTCGCCACCTCCTGGAGGCCCTCCAGCGCCCGGTTGAGCCCGGGGCGGCGGACCGCCTCCAGGCGGAGTTCGAAGATGGCCAGGTAGCGGTCGCGCAACACGGTCGCCGCGGCCAGGAGCGACTCGGTCAGCAGCTCGGCCAGGTCGGGCTCGCCGGTCTGGCAGTCGGCGGCGGCGTCCATGTCGGCCAGGTGGAGCTCGACGACCCGTTCGGCCGCGGCGACCAGCAGGGCCTCGCGGTCGCGGAAGTAGTTGGAGGCCGTGCCCGTCGGCAGGCCCGCCGCGCGTTCGGCGGTGCGGTGGGTCAGGCCGTGCACCCCCGAGGCGGCCAGCAGGTGGACGGCGGCGTCGGCGAGGGCGCGGCGGCGGTCCGGATTGGAGGGCGGCACCCCGTCATGTTACCAATAGCAGTAGTAGTACGACCGTAGTGAATGACGGGACCCCCATGAGAATCGCGATCATCGGAGCCGGGCTGGGCGGCGTAGCCGCCGCCACCGGCCTGCATCTGACCGGCCACGACGTCACCCTCTACGAACGCGCCCCCGAGCTCCGCGAGACCGGCACCGGCATCGTCGTCATGCCCAACGGCCTCGCCGCGCTCGACGCCCTCGGACTGGGCTCCCCCTTGCGCGCGCACGCCGCGCCGACCGCCCAGGGCGGGCTGCGCGACCGGGCCGGCCGCCCGCTCCTGGTCACCGACGCCGCCAAGGCCCAGGAACGGTACGGCCCCACGATCGTGATCGGCCGCGCCGTGCTGCACCGCGTCCTGCGCGCGGGGCTCCCGGCCGATCGCATCCGCACCGGCGTGCCTGTGAGCGACCTCGCCGAGAGACCGGACGGCGTGACCGTCAACGGCGGCGAGGTCGTGGACGCCGTCGTCGTCGCCGACGGGATCGGCAGCAGGCTGCGCGCCCGCCTGTTCCCCGGCCATCCGGGCACCGTGCGGACCGGCCGCCTCGACCTGCGCGGCACGCTCGGCGCGATCCCCGGCGTCGACGACCTGCTCACCGCGATCCTCGTCGACCGGCACAGCGGCGCGATGTTCGGCCTGTTCCCGATGGGAGCCGACGGTCTGTACTGGTTCACCGACGCCCCCGCGCCCGCGACCGTGCCCCCGCCGGAGGAGGCCCGCGAGCAGGTGGCCGCGCTCATGGCGGGCTGGCACCCGGCCGTGCCCGCCGTGTTGCGGGCGACGGCCGCGGCCGACGTCCACGTCGACCCGATCACCCGGCTGGCCCGGCCGCTGGAGACGTACACGACCGGACGGATCTGCCTGCTCGGCGACGCCGCCCACGGCATGACCCCCGACCTGGGGCAGGGCGCGAGCCAGGCGTTCGAGGACGCCGCCGCCGTGGTCCGCCACCTCGACGGGGCCGCGCCCGGCGAGGCGGCCGGGCGGCTGGCCCGCTACGACGCCGAGAGGCGGCCACGGGCCAACCGGCTCATGGCCGCCTCCAGCCGTCAGTCGCGGCTCACCACGCGGACCGGCCCGGCCGCCTGGGTGCGCGACGTGCTCCTGCGCGCCACGCCGCCGGCGCTGGCCGCCCGGCAGCTCGCCGCGATCTGGCTCCCGTAGCGGTTCAGCACAGGTGCCGCCACAGGGTCACCCACTGGTCGGGGTGGACGTGGCCGACGACGGCGTCGCGGGGCACGCCCGCCGCCGCCAGGGCGGCGTCGACCCCGTCGTAGCGGGTCTTCAGCGAGGCCCGCACCGAACCGCCGGTCCCGCCGAAGCCCAGCTCGACCAGCTCCCGGTAGGAGCGGCGGCCGGACACCAGCGGAACGGCCCGGCGCTCGATGCGCAGGATCGCCGAATCGACCGACGGGACCGGGCGGAACGACTCACGGAAGACGGTGTGCCCGAGCCGCCAGTGGAACCACGGCCACGACTCGACCGTGACCAGGCTCCAGCGGCCGTAGTCGCCGGTGCGCTTGCGGGCGTACTCGCGCTGGGTCAGTAGTGTCGCCGACGATAGATCCGGCGCCCGAAGACACCAGTCGACGATCTTCGAAGTGACCGAATACGGAATGTTCCCCACCACCGCGAACGACTCCCGTGGTACCCGCGCACGTGTGAAATCACCTCTGATCACTTCGATGACCTGGTTGTCTCTCGTCTGGGAGGCGAGCCGCCCCGCGAGCCGGGGATCGATCTCGTAGGCGATCACCCGCGCCGCCGTCTCGGCCAGCGCGAACGTGAGCGCCCCCTCCCCCGCGCCGGGCTCGAGCACGAGCCCCTCCGGCGCGGCGGCCTTCACCATCAGTTCGACGGCGTGCCGGTCGACCAGGAAGTTCTGCGACAACGTCCGGCGCGCGCCGTCGGCGGGCGTACGGCCGCCACCGCTGTTCCTGGCCTTCTTCTGGGTATGCGAATAGTTTCCGTGCGCGAAGTTCTGCGCCACAGCACTGCCCTTCTGGGTCTTCGAGATTCATGGGGTCTCGAAGGGCCCTGGGCGCGCAGGGGACGCGAAATGCCCTCAGTTCAGAGAAGAACGCGTCCGCTAGCGGGCCAGAGCCCGGCCGTGGCGGATGCGAATGAAGAAGGGGCAGCAGAAGTCAGAGGCCATGCGGGTCACTGTAGACATCGGGGAATGACGCGGACAAAGCATTTTCCATCACCCCTTCGGGCGTGGCGCGACGGCACCCAGATAGGCCGACTCCGCGAGCAGCTCGGGCGTCAGCCTGACCCCCGTCAGATTCTCGGCCAGCGCGAAGACGGCCCCCATGTGGCTTCGGACATCCTCGGCCGTGAGACACCGTGCCTCGCCCTCGAGGTCGAATCCGGCCAGCCGCATGGCCTCCACCGCCCCCTCTGGATCGGCGCCATGGCGGGTCGCGGCGAAGGGCGGCTCGAATCGCAGGCGGAGTTCGCCGTCTTCCATCCAGTGGAACCGCTTCACCCCGTTGACGTTGCGGAAGTGGGACACGAGTCGCCTGCCCTCCGAGAGCGGGCCGGCGATCGCCGCGTCGACTCCCATGAAGTCGTTCGGCTCGACGATGAGACACCAGTCTCCGACGGCCACGGCCCCGAAGAGATGGCCGTCCCACATGCCGTATTGACCCGGGCCGGCCATGGACGCCTCGCCCAGATCGTTGAGGCTCATTCCGTGAGGGACGTCGTCCATCCAATCAGCGCATCGCGCGACGAGCTCATCGCTCGTCGCGCCGAGCCGCTCCACCACGTCGCCGGGGCCCAGACCCGAGACCAGGGTCAAACAGTAGGCCTCCCCCAAAGCCGGGAAGCGGTCGTAGAACCAGAGGTAATCGTCAGCCGTCGCGGTCACCCGCCGAGGATGGCAGCCGCAACCGACAGAACAGCCTCCCGACATGGCGACGGCCCCTGAGGAAGGGGCCGAGGTGGTCGGTCCGGCCGGGCTAGAAGGGCACCGCCGCCGCGTCGTTGTGGAAGGCCATCACCAGCAGCGTCGCGATCAACGTCGCGATCAGCAACCAGCTCACCGCGATCACCACCGTCGACCGCCGCCACCGGCGTTTCTTCCTGTCGGTGCGGCGGCGATTGCGCTCGCCCCGCTCCACCCGCTCGTTGAACGACTCTAAACGGGCGGCCAGCCGCGGATCCTCGTCTGTGAGGTGCCGCTCGATCATCGCCAGCATCCGCTCCTCGTCTTGCGACCAGGACATGGCGCACCTCCCAGGGATGCAAGGTGTGTGCGGACGTCGTTCCCCCTAAAGAAGATCGTTAGCCGTTTGGTGGGGCGCGATTTGCCCGCGCTTTCCGTTGCGATCATGATCGAACAGATGTTCCAATCAGGCAATGCGCTGGGACAACCTCCAACTCATCCCCGACCAGGCCGACAACGCCCTGATCACCAAGGGCGCGGTCGTCCGCACGATCGACACGCCCGAGTTCCGCGGCGTGACGTTCTACGAGATCCACGCCCGCTCGATCGTCAATCGCGTCCCCGGCGCGAGCCGCGTGCCCTTCGAATGGACCCTCAACCCCTATCGGGGCTGCACCCACGCGTGCGTCTACTGCTTCGCCCGCAACACCCACACCTACCTCGACCTCGACGCCGGCCACGACTTCGACACGAAGATCGTCGTGAAGACCAACGCCGTCGAGCTGCTGCGCCGCGAACTCGCCGCGCCGCGCTGGCAGGGCGACCCCATCGCCATGGGCACCAACGTCGACCCCTACCAGCGGTGCGAGGGGCGCTACCGGCTGATGCCGGGCATCATCCGGGCCCTCACCGACTTCGCCAACCCCTTCTCCGTGCTCACCAAGGGCACCCTCATCCTCCGCGACCTCGACCTGCTCGCCGAGGCCGCCCGGCGCACCCGGGTGTCCACCGCCATGTCCATCGGCACCACCCACCCCGCCGCCTGGCGGGCCACCGAACCCGGCACCCCGAGCCCGCGCGCCCGGCTCGGCGCCGTGGCCGCGCTCAACGAGGCCGGCGTGCCCTGTTCGGTGCTGATGGCGCCGATCCTGCCCTACCTCACCGACTCCCCCGCCCAGCTGGAGGCGACGGTCAAGGAGATCGCCGAGGCCGGGGCCACCGCGGTCATCCCGCTGGTGCTCCACCTGCGCACCGGCGCGCGCGAGTGGTGGCTCGAGTGGCTGGCCCGCGACCATCCGCGCCTGGTGCCGCGCTACCGGGAGCTCTACGGGCGGGGCGCCTACGCCCCCAAGG
Organism: Herbidospora sakaeratensis; assembly: GCF_001570525.1. Taxonomy (GTDB): domain Bacteria; phylum Actinomycetota; class Actinomycetes; order Streptosporangiales; family Streptosporangiaceae; genus Herbidospora; species Herbidospora sakaeratensis. The sequence continues at coordinate 1,169,983 of NZ_BBXC01000007.1, read as the reverse complement.
CCCACCAGGAGCGCATCACCGCCCAGGTGGCCGAGCTGGCGCGCAGACACGGGATCAGGGAACGCCCGGCCCGCCGGCCCGAGCTCCCGGCGCGGCCGCCGGTCTCCGAGCAGCTGGGGTTGTTCCGCTAGAGGCAGGACATTTGTCCCGCCGATCTCGGTATCCGGCTCCCTATGACCGCGCGGCGGCCGGAAATAGCGTCGTCGACATGACCGACGCCATCGTCATCCGGGGCCTGCGCAAGGCCTACCGGCACGTCCTCGCCGTCGACGGCCTCAGCCTGACGGTCCCCCAGGGGCAGCGCCTCGCCCTGCTCGGGCCCAACGGCGCGGGCAAGACCACCACCATCAGCGTGCTGCTCGGGCTGCTCACGCCCGACGCCGGCACCACCTCCCTGTTCGGGCGCGACTCCCGCTCGGCCGTCAACGAGGGGCTCATCGGGGTCATGCAGCAGGAGATCGGGCTGCCGCCCCGCGTCACCGTGCGCGAACTGGTGCGGTTCGCCCGCGCCGTCTTCCCCGCGCCCCTCCCCTACGACGAGGTCGTCGCCCAGGCGGGGCTGACCGGCCTCGACCGCACGCGGGTCGACCGGCTGTCGGGCGGGCAGCGCCAGCGGGTGCGCTTCGCCATGGCCCTGGCCGGCGACCCGAAGCTGCTCGTGCTCGACGAGCCCACCGCCGGGCTCGACGTCGAGGCCCGCCGCGACTTCTGGGACGGCCTGACCATGAGCGGCCGCACCGTCGTCTTCTCCAGCCACCACCTCGACGAGGCCGACCGGTTCGCCGACCGCATCGTCGTGATGCACCGAGGCCGGCTCGTCGCCGACGGCACCGGCGCCCAGATCAAGAAGGGCGGCGACCTCGAGGACGCCTTCCTCGCCCTCATCTCCGGGAGGATCGCATGACCGCCTACATCCGCCTCGAAGTCCGCAAGATGCTGCGCGACCACGGTTTCATCGTGATGAGCCTGACCCTGCCGGTCGTGCTCTACCTGATCTTCAGCAACCTCGCGATGGGCGCGCAGGGCCCCGACGCGCAGGCCGCCGCCGCAGCGTGGAGCATGGTCGGCATGGCCGCCTACGGCGCGCTCGGCGGCGCGTTCAGCAACGGCACCGGCACCAGCGAGGACAAGGCCCTCGGCTGGCTGGCCCAGCTGGCCGTGCTGCCGATCCCGGCCTGGCGGGTCATCGCCGGCAAGGCCGCCACCGGCGCGATCATCGTGGTGCCCTCGATCCTGCTCGTGCTGACCGCCGGAGGGCTGGTCAACGGGGTGCCGCTGACGCCGTTCGAGTGGGTCGCGGTCACCGCGCTGCTGTGGGTCGGCACGATCCCGTTCAGCCTGTTCGCCCTGGGCAACGCCTATCTGCTGAGCCCGCAGAACTCGGCCGCCGCCAACCTGGCCGGATACATCTCGTTGTCGGTGGTCGGCGGCCTGTGGTTCCCGGCCGCGAACTTCCCCGGGTGGCTGCAGACCGTGAGCGAGTGGAGCCCGGTGGCGGCGTACGCGAACCTTCCCTGGGCGGTGCTCTTCGGCGAGGCCCCCTCACTGCGGTCGGTGCTCCTGCTGCTGGGGTGGACCGCCGTCTTCACCCTCTACGCTTTGTACGGTTTCCGCCGTGCCGGGAGGAGCGCATGACACCCCGTCAGGGAGGGTTCGCCTTCTGGGCCCTCCTCATGGCCTTCCCCATCCTCGAAACGGTCGTCCGGCCCTCGGTCCCGCGCTGGGCGGCCGTGGTCGCGATCCTCGCCCTCTACCTCTGGACCGCCCGCCGCCAGTCGCACCTCACCCTGGCCCTGCTCGGCGTCGCGAGCGCGGCCGCCGCCCTGGCCTTCGGCGGCTCCTGGACCTTCACCCTCACCATGAGCGCGGTCCTCACCGGCGCCATCGTGCGCCGCTGGCCCGGGGTGGCGCTGCTGCTGCCGCTCACCGCCGTCGCGATCCTGGCCGCGATCAGGACCGACGTCGGCGGGCTGAACGTCGCCTTCTCCGGGTGGGGGGTGTTCGTCGCCGGGCTGGTGCCGTGGATCATCGTCCAGCTGTGGGACACCATCGCCGAGCTCCAGGCCACCCGGAAGGAGCTCGCCCGGGTGGCCGTCTCGGAGGAGCGCCTGCGGTTCTCCCGCGACCTGCACGACCTGCTCGGCCACACCCTGTCGGTCATGGTCGTGAAGGCCGAGGTGGTCCGGCGGCTGGCTCCGAGCGACGGCGCGGCCGCCGCCCGGCAGGCCGCCGACATCGAGGAGATCGGCCGCCAGGCCCTCACCCAGGTCAGGGCCGCCGTCACCGGCTACCGGGGCCGGGGGCTGGCGGCCGAGCTCGCCTCGGCCCGCGACGCGCTGACCGCGGCCGGCATCGAGCTGACCCTGCGCGACCCCGAGAGGCCGCTCCCGCCCGAGACCGACGCCCTGCTCGGCTGGGCGGTGCGCGAGGGCGTCACCAACGTGATCCGCCACAGCACCGCCCGCACCTGCGCCATCACGCTCGTCGTCGGCGACGGCGCGGAGCTGACCATCGCCGACGACGGCGCCGGGATCGGCACGGGGATCAGCGGGACCGCCTCCGGCAACGGGCTCGGCGGCCTGCGCGAACGCGTCGAGGCGGCGGGTGGCCGGTTCGCCGCCGGGAACGCCCCCGCCGGGGGGTTCCGGCTGACCGTCGGCGTCCCGGAAGGAGCCACCCCCTGATGATCCGTGTGCTGCTGGCCGAAGACCAGGGCATGATGCGCGGCGCCCTGGCCCTGCTGCTCGGCCTCGAACCCGACATCGAGGTCGTCGCCCAGGTCGGCGACGGCACCGAGGTCGTGCCCGCCGCCCTGGAGACGCGGCCCGACGTCGCCCTGCTCGACATCGAGATGCCCGGCCGGGGCGGCCTGGAGGCCGCCGCCGACCTGCGCGACCGGCTGCCCGGCTGCCGGGTGCTGATCCTCACCACGTTCGGCCGCCCCGGCTACCTGCGCCGGGCCATGGACGCCGGGGCGCGCGGCTTCCTCGTCAAGGACGGCCCGGTCGAGGAGCTCGCCGACGCCGTACGCCGGGTGCTGCGCGGCGAACGCGTCGTCGACCCCGTGCTGGCCGCCGCCGCGTTGTCGGCCGGGCCGAGCCCGCTGACCGACCGCGAACGCGAGATCCTGGCCATCGCGGGCGACGGCGCCACCATCGCCGACCTCGCCGCCCGGCTCCACCTGTCGGAGAGCACGGTCCGCAACTACCTGTCGTCGGCCATCGGCAAGACCGGCACCCGCAACCGGGTGGAGGCGGCGGGGGTGGCCCGCCACAACGGCTGGCTCTAACCCGCCAGCCGGTCGCGGCGGCGCGTCAGCGCCGCGACCTCCGCGGAGTTGCCCGCCAGCTCGATCGCCGCGGCGTACGCCGCCCGCGACTCCGCGCTCCGGCCGAGCCGCCGCAGCAGGTCGGCCCGGGTCGCGTGGAAGGCGTGGTAACCGGACAGGTCCCCGCCGAGCCGTTCGACGGCCGCCAGCGCCACGTCGGGCCCGTCGAGCTCGGCGACCGCGACCGCCCGGTTGAGCGCCACGACGGGCGAGCGGTCGAGCCGCACGAGCCGGTCGTAGAGGGCGACCACCTGCGACCAGTCGGTGTCGCGCACGTCGCGGGCGGAGGTGTGCACCGCGTTGATCGCCGCGAGGATCTGGTAGCGGCCCGGCGCCACCCCGGCGGCCAGCCGCTCGCGCACCAGCCGGTGGCCCTCGGCGACCAGCCCGGCGTCCCAGGCCCCGCGATCCTGTTCGTCGAGGGTGACCAGCTCGCCGGTCCGGGAGACCCGGGCGGCGCGGCGCGCCTCGATGAGCAGCATCAGCGCCAGCAGCCCCGCCACCTCGCCGTCGTCGGGCAGCAGGGCGCGGACCAGGCGGGTGAGCCGGATCGCCTCGGCGGTCAGGCCCGGCCGGATCGGGTCGGCGCCGGGACCGGTCGCGAGATACCCCTCGTTGAAGACGAGGTAGAGGACGGCGAGCACCCCCGAGACGCGGACGGGCAGGTCGGCCGCCGACGGCACCCGGTAGGGCACGCGGGCGTCCTTGATCTTGGCCTTGGCGCGGGTGATCCGCCGCTCCATCGCGGTCTCCCGCACCAGGAAGGCGCGGGCGATCTCGGCCACGGTCAGCCCGGCGACCATGCGCAGCGTCAGCGCCACCCGGGTCTCCATCGCCAGCGCCGGGTGGCAGCAGGTGAAGATCAGCCGCAGCCGTTCGTCGCCGACCGCGCCGAGGGGCTCGGGCGGGTCGTCGTCGTACCTCATCAGGGCCTCCCGGTGCCGGTCGTCGCGTTTGCCCTCGCGGCGGACGCGGTCGATCGCCCGGCGGCCGGCGGTCAGGGTCAGCCAGGCCCCGGGGTTGGCCGGCACGCCGTCGGCGGGCCACCGCTCGACGGCGGCGGCGAACGCCTCGGCCGCCGCCTCCTCGGCGACGTCGAGGTCGCCGAAGCGCCGGGTCAGGGCGGCGACCACCCGCGCCCACTCGTCGTGGTGGGCCCGGGTGATCGCGTCGTGGACGCCGGCGCCGCTCACAGGAACGGCCGGACCTCGACCTTGCGGTTGCAGGCCCGGGAGCCCTCGGCGGCGAGCCCGAGCGCGACGTCGAGGTCGGCCGCCTCGATGATCCAGAACCCGGCGAGGAACTCCTTGGACTCCACGAAGGGCCCGTCGGTGAACAGCGTCTCGCCGCCCCGGTTGTCGATCACGGTGGCCGTCGTGGGGGCGCCGAGGCCGCCGGCGAAGACCCAGTGGCCCTCGGCGACCAGCCGGTCGTTGAAGACGTCGATCGCGGCCTCCTCCTCGGGGGTGGCCCGGCCGTCTTCCTCGAAGATCACGGAAACGAGGTACTGCATGCGGATCATCTCCTGCGGTGGCGGGCGCCCCTGGCGGGCGGCCCCTCACCCTTACGACGAAGAGCCCCGCCCGGATCCGACAAACTCTAGACAGGCGATTCGACGCGCTGGAACGACAGGCGGGCGATCGTCTTCTGCCCCTCGGCGTTCGGGTGGAAGAAGTCCCACTTGCTCACCATCGAGACCGGGAACTGGTAGCGGAACACCTCGCCGTTGTCGTGGCGGCACAGCGGCCCGTAGGCGGCGCACGCCTTGGCCATCTCGTTGTTGTACGCCAGCACCCGCGCCTGCACCCGGTCGCGCCGGTCCTCGTCCTTCTGGGCGGTCGAGGTCGGGTTGGCCAGCATCGTCTGGCAGATGCGCGCGATGCCCCAGAACGCCCGCGCGACGGGGTTGTCCTTGGCCACCCGCCACAGGCGCTTCAGGTCGGGGATGCTGATGATGCGCACCTGCGCGCCCGTCGGGGCCAGTTTGGCCAGCGCCGCGTCGACCCGTTCCCGGTAGGTCGCCACCGGGGTCATCTGGCTCTCGGTCCGCCGGCACGCGTCCTGGGCGCCGACGAGGATCGTCACGTAGGTCGCCTTGGCCTTGATGGCCTCGTCCATCTGCTCCATCAGGTCGTCGCTGGTCGCGCCGTTGTAGGCGAAGTTGCGGTTGCGGCCCTTGACGTCGACGCCGTCGGCCAGCAGGCGCAGGTAGTGGCTGTTGACGTCTTTGTGGTCGCCGGCCGCCCACGAGCGCGACGTGCAGGCGACGTACCAGCCGCAGGCGTTGAAGCCCGCGGTGATCGAGTCGCCGAGCGCCGCGATCGTCGTGGGCTGAGTGGACGCCTGGACCGTTCCAGGCCACAGGAGCAGCGCGAGTGCCGCGGCCACCGGCGTGATCTTCTTGATCATGGACACCTCCGGGAGCCAAAGGTAGAGATCACGAACGCCAAGGCTCTATTACCGAGGCGGCAGGCGTCTCTTCCATGACCAAGCTGCTATCGGGTCTTGACACCGGCGTACCGACGAAAGGGACCCGATGTCGAACACGTTCAGTTTCTGCGTAAAGTGGGTGAGGTGAGCGTCGCCCCCGGACTTCATCCCCCGCTCCTGGCCCGCACGGTCCCGGTTCGCGACCCCGGCGACCTCATCTCCCTGCTTCCCGGCCCGGCCGCCTTCTCGTGGGTGCACCACGGCGACGGCCTGGTGGGCTGGGGCGAGGCGCTGCGGGTGACCCTGCCGCCGGGGCCCGGCCGGTTCGCGTGGGCCCGCGACTGGCTGGCCGACGCGTTCAGGCACGCCGACGTCGACGACCGCGTCGGGCGTCCCGGTTCCGGGCCCGTCGCCTTCGGCAGCTTCACCTTCGACCCCGCCTCGGCGGGGTCGGTGCTGGTCGTGCCCAAGGTCGTGGTGGCCCGGCGCGACGGGCAGGCCTGGCTGACCACGGTGGGCGAAGAGAACCTCGGGCTGGTCACGCCCGCCGTCCCGCCGGGGCGCATCCGCTACTCCGACGGCGCGCTGACCGCGCCCGGCTGGGAGCACGCCGTCGCCTCGGCCGTCGACCGCATCACCTCCGGCGGGCTGGAGAAGGTCGTGCTGGCCCGCGACCTGATCGCCACCGCCGAGGCCGACATCGACCCGCGCGTGCCGCTGGCCCGGCTCGCCGCGCGCTACCCCGAGTGCTACACCTTCTCGGTCGGCGGGCTCATCGGGGCCACGCCCGAGCTGCTGGTGCGGCACACCGGGCGGGCCATCGAGTCGCTCGTTCTCGCCGGCACCATCCCCAGCGGCGCCGACCCGGCCACGCTGTTCGACTCGCCGAAAGACCGCTACGAGCACACCTGCGCGGTCGCCTCGGTCGAGGCCGCGCTCAAGCCGCTGTGCGCGGAGCTCGACGTGCCGGCCGAACCCGAACTGCTCTCGCTGCCCAACGTGCAGCACCTCGCCAGCCGGGTCACCGGCAGACTCGGCGACGGCGCGTCGGTGCTCGACGTGGTGGCCGCGCTCCACCCCACGGCCGCCGTCGGCGGCACCCCGACCGACGAGGCGGTCGCGCTGATCCCCCGCCTGGAGCAGATGGACCGGGGCGGCTACGCCGGGCCGGTCGGCTGGATCGACGCCCGGGGCGACGGCGAGTGGGGCATCGCCCTGCGCTGCGCCCAGCTCGACGGGCCGCGCGCCCGCCTTTTCGCAGGTTGCGGCATCATGGGCGGGTCCGACCCCGCGGCCGAACTGGCCGAGGCGCAGTCGAAGTTCCGCGCCATGCAGTACGCCCTCGAAGGCTGACCCGCACACCCCTGGAGGGCCGACCCCTGATCTCCCCCGCCGACCGCCGTGCCCGGGTCGCGGTCGCCCTGCTGTTCCTGACCAACGGCGCGATCTTCGCCAACCTGATGCCGCGCTACCCCGCCATCATCGACGCGCTCGACCTGTCCAACGCCCAGTTCGGGCTGGCCGTCGCCGCCGTGCCGGCCGGCTCGCTCGCCTCGGGGCTGCTCGCGGGCATCCTCATCCGGCGGCTCCGCTCCTCCCGCGTCGCCGTCGGCGGCATGGTGCTCACCAGCGGGCTCGTGCTGCTCGCCGGGCTCGCGCCCACCTGGGCGCTGTTCGCCGGGGCGCTGTTCCTCGTCGGGGCGCTCGACTCGGTCGTGGACGTCGCCCAGAACACCCACGGCCTGCGCGTGCAGCGGCTCTACGGCCGCTCGATCATCAACTCCTTCCACGCCATCTGGAGCCTGGGCGCCGTGCTGGGCGGCCTCATGGGCGGCGGCGCCGCGGCGCTCGACCTGTCGCTGGGGCTGCACCTGAGCATCTCGGCGGTGACGTTCGTCATCGTCAACCTGGTCGCCTACCGCTTCCTGCTCCCCGGCCCCGAGCCGCAGGAGCCCGTCGAGGCGGCCGAACCCGGCAAGCCCGCCGTACCGGTCAGGTCGGTCGCCTACGGCGCGCTCGCGCTGCTGGCGGTCATCGCGATCTGCGGCGCCACCGTCGAGGACGCCGGCGGCACGTGGGCCGCTGTCTACCTGTCGGGTTCGCTCGGCGCGGCCCCCGGCATAGCGGCGTTCGGCCTGGTCGCCGTGGTGGGCGCGCAGTTCGTCGGGCGCGCGCTGGGCGACCGGTTCGTCGACCGGTGGGGCCAGGCGGCCGTCGCCCGCGTCGGCGGGCTGCTGATCGCGGCCGGCTTCGGGCTCGCGCTGGCCTTCCCGAGCGTGCCCGGCACCATCGCCGGGTTCGGCCTGGCCGGGTTCGGCAGCGCCACCCTCATCCCGGGGGCCATGCACACCGCCGACCAGCTGCCGGGCTTCCGCCCCGGCACCGGGCTGACCCTGCTGTCGTGGCTGCTGCGGGCCGGGTTCCTCTGCACGCCGCCGCTGGTCGGCCTCATCGCCGACGCCAGCTCCCTGCGGGCGGGCCTGCTGGTGGTCCCGGTCGCCGGGCTCATCGTGGTGGTGTGCTCAGGCGTCTTCCGCACGGACGAACAGCGGCTCGCCCGCTGAGGCCCTGGCCCGGCCGGCCGTCGCGGTGGCCAGCCACTCGGCGAAGCCGGCCGGGTCGGCCACCGCGACGTCGAAGGCGGCCTCCGAGCCGTAGGTGACGCCGCGCACGTCGTAGCGGCCGCGCAGGTCGTTCTCCAGCCGGCCCGCGTGGGCGTGGTCGATCGACACGGTCACCAGGCGGGCCTCGACCATCGTCACCGGGGTCACCCGGTCGAGGGTCTCCCCCACCGCGCCGCCGTAGGCGCGCACGAGCCCGCCCGCGCCCAGCAGGACGCCCCCGAAGAAGCGGGTCACCACCGTGACCACGTCGGCGTAGCCGCGCCTGAGCAGCACGTCGAGCATCGGGGTGCCGGCCGTGCCGCCGGGTTCGCCGTCGTCGTCGGAGCGGCGCGCTCCCGAGCCGATCACGTAGGCGGTGCAGTTGTGGGTGGCGTCGGCGTAGAGGGCGCGGCGGGCCGTGATGAACTCGCGGGCGGCCTGCTCCGAGGGGGCCGGCGCGACGGCGCAGACGAACCGCGACCGCCGCACCTCCGTCTCGTGTTCGACCACGTCGTCGAGGGTCTTGTACGGCACCGCGACAGACTAGCCCCGACCCGGTGCCTTTACAAAGTAGATCCCAAGGAGGGGAGGTTGACCACGATCGCCTCCTGCGACGACCGGGCGATCACCACCACCGCCTCCTCGTCGGGCGAGGGGTTCTCCTCCCGGTGGGGGGTGAACGGCGGCACGAACACGTAGTCGCCCGGCGAGGTGTCGATCCGCCGCTCCGCGCCGTCGTCGCCCAGGAAGACGAACGACGGGTGCCCGCTGACCACGTAGATCGCGGTCTCGGAGTCGCCGTGGTGGTGGTCGGCCGACCGCGTCGAGGGGGCGACGTGGGTCTGCCCCATCCAGAGCCGGGCCGAGCCGACGTTCGGCCCGCTGATGGCCGCCCGCCGGTACATGCCGGACGTCTGGGGCGTCTCGTCCGACAGCGCGGCGGGCACGACGTGGTGCAGCGGTTCGTGGAAGGACAACCAGGTCTCCTAGGTGAACGATCCGAAGGTGCCGTCGTGGTAGAGCAGCGGCCGCCGGCCGGGGATCGACTCCCCCTCGGTGACCAGGCCGACCACCAGGCGGTGGTCCCCCGCCACGAACCGTTCCCTGATCTCGCACCGCAACCACGCCGCCACGCCGTGGAGCACGGGTTCGCCGGTGTCGAGGGTGTCGAAGCCCGTCTCCGGGCCGAAGCGGTTCGCGCCGCTGCGCGCGAACAGCGCGGCCAGGTCGCGCTGCGACTCGTTCAGGATGTGGACGACGAAACTGTCCCGGTCGCGGATGGCGGGCCAGCTCGACGACCCCAGCCCGATCCCGAAGGTGACCAGCGGCGGCTCCATCGAGACGGACGCCAGGGAGGTGGCGGTGAATCCGACCGGCCCCGCCGTGGTGACCACCGCCACTCCGGCCGCGTGGCGGCGGAAGGCGCTGCGGAACAGATCGCGGGTGTCGGGCTCGACCTCGGGGGGGATTCTCATGGTTCCACCTCTGAATGGCTCCGGCACATCGCCGATCCTGGGGCGCGGGAAATCCGACACGGCCGTCACGGTGTTCCTCTCGATCAGGTCCCTCAATCGTAGAAATACCCCTAATACCTGTCAATATAGTAGGGAATCAGCCGACACTCATCCGCGATCCGGTCCCACCGGTTACGAGCGGGTCCGCCGCCGCACCCACACCATGGTCACCAGGCCGAACACGACCACCAGGACCAGCGCCGCCCAGGACAGCTCCTTCAGCCACCGCTCGGCCGCGACGCCCAGGTAGTAGACGACCGCGGTCGTCCCCCCGGCCCACACGATCGCGCCCAGCACGTTGGCGGCCAGGAACCGCCAGTAGGGCAGGTGCAGCGCCCCGGCCAGCGGCCCCGCCAGGATGCGCAGCAGCGCGACGAACCGCCCGAAGAACACCGCCCACACGCCCCAGCGCCGGAACAGCGCCTTGGCCCGGCCCACATGGCCGGGCCCGAAGTGCCGGGGGAAGCGCCGGCCGAGCCGGTCGAACAACCCCTGGCCGCCGCGATGGCCGATGTAGAAGCCGGCCGAGTCGCCGACGATGGCCCCGGCGGTCGCGCACCCGCCGACCAGCAGCGGGTCGACGATCCCCTTCGCCGCCATGAGAGAGGCGCTGACCAGCACGATCTCGCCCGGCAACGGGATGCCGAGACTCTCGATCCCGATCACCAGACCCACGACGACGTAGATCCAGACGTCCGGGATCGTCTGTAGCCACTGTTCGAGATGCATCGGACTCCCCCTAGCCGATCGCCGCCCGCACGGCGTCGCGCATCGCCACGTGGACCGCCGCGTTGGCGGTCCGGTCGGTGCGGGCCTCCACCAGGCGGGGCCCCTCGCCGCGGATCGCCTTGGCCAGGTCGTCGGGGTCGCTGACGACGCTGTAGGGCGTGCCGGTGGCCGCCGCGAGGTAGCCCAGGTCGACGCCGTGTGGCGTGCCGAAGATGCGCTCGAACGACCCGCCGAGCGACGACTGCGGCAGCAGCGAGAAGATCCCGCCGCCGTCGTTGTTGACCACCACGACGCACAGGTCGGGCCGGGGCTCCCGGGGCCCGATGACCAGCCCGTTCTGGTCGTGGAGGAAGGACAGGTCGCCCATCAGGGCGTAGGCGCGGCCGTGGTGGGCCAGCGCCGCGCCGGCCGCCGTCGACACCAGGCCGTCGATCCCGGACGCCCCCCGGTTGGCCATCAGCCGCACCCCGCGCCGGGGCCGCATGGCCTGGTCGAGGTCGCGGATCGGCATGGAGGAGCCGCAGAACAACAACGACCCGTTGGGGATGATCGCGGCCAGGTCGCGGGCCAGCCGGGGCTCGCTCAGCCCGCCCGCGTCGAGCACGTCGTCGATGGCGTGGCGGGCCGCCATCTCGGCCCGCCGCCAGGCGTTCAGCCACTGGTCGCCGCCGGCCGCCACCGGGATCTCCACCGCCTGGGCCACCTGGGTGGCCGAGCGCGTCGGGTCGGGCCACCGGGTCAGGTCGCGGGCGACCACGACGTGTTCCTGGGCCCGCTTCAGCCAGGCCAGCAGGGGCCGCGACAGGCCGGGACGCCCGAGCGTGACGACCACGTCGGGCTGGTGGGCCTCGGCGAAGCCGGGGGTGCCGAGCAGGAAGTGGTAGGTCGAGATCGCGGTGTCGCCGTAGCGGCCGCCGCCGTTGGGCTCCGAGAGCACCGGCCAGCCCGCCATGCCGGCCGCCGCGACGTAGCGCCGCACGTTGACCGCGCCGTCGCCGACCACCAGGACCCCGCGCCGGGTCGCCGGGATGTGCAGCGCCGACGACGGCGGGGCCACCCTGGCCCGCACCCACGGCCCGTTCGCGTCGAGCGTCTCGGGCCAGTCGTCGTTCCCGTCGGGGACGAGCGGCTCGCGGAACGCCACGTTGAGGTGCACCGGGCCGGGGTCGCCCGGCCCCTCGGCCCGCTGGTAGGCGCGGCAGGCCAGCGACCGCCAGTAGGCGACCTGCCCCGGCCGCTCCTCGGGCACCCCGATCTCGGCGAACCACCGCACGGCCGAGCCGAACAGCTTGACCTGGTCGATCGTCTGGTTGGCGCCGGTGCCGCGCAACTCCGGCGGCCGGTCGGCGGTCAGCAGCAGCAGCGGCACCCCCGCCTCGCTCGCCTCGATCACCGCCGGGTGCAGGTTGGCGGCGGCCGTGCCGGACGTGGTGACGACCGCGACCGGCTTCTCCAGGCGCCGGGCCAGCCCCAGCGCGAGGAACCCGGCCGAACGTTCGTCGGTGCGCACGTGGAGCCGGATCCGGGGGTCGTCGTGGAGCGCCAGCGCCAGGGGCGCCGACCGGGACCCGGGGGCGACCACCGCCTCGGTGACCCCGCACCGCGCCAGTTCGTCGACGAGTACGGTCGCCAGCGCGGTAGCCGGATTCACCTGGCGGCCCCCTCCATCCGCCGAATCCACTCCGGCGACTCGATCTCGAAACGCGCCAGGGCGTCTTCGTCCACCTCGGGACGCCGCACGCGCAGGACTCCCTGCTCCTCTGCCAGCGGATCGGCCACGACATCCCCGGCCAGAAGCGACATGGTCCCGAGTCCGCAAGCGTACGGCAATTCCGGCAACGCGGCGGCCAGCGCCAGCCCCGCCGCCAGGCCCACCGAGGTCTCCACGGCCGACGACACGACGGCCGGCAGACCGCACGCCTCCACCACCCGCAGGGCGTTGGCGACCCCGCCGAGCGGCTGCACCTTCACGACCGCGACGTCGGCCGCCTCGGCCGCCCTGACCTTCAGCGGGTCCTCGGCCTTGCGGATCGACTCGTCGGCGGCGATCGGCACGTCGACCCGCCGCCGGACCCGGGCCAGCTCGTCGAGGGTCGCGCAGGGCTGCTCGACGTACTCCAGGGTGAACCGGTCGAGCTCCTTGATCGCGCGGACGGCCTGGTCGGCGTCCCAGCCGCCGTTGGCGTCGACCCGGACCCTGCCGCCCGGCCCCAGCGCGTCGCGCACCGCCTCGACGCGGGCCAGGTCGTCGGCGAGGGCCTGGCCCGTCTCGGCGACCTTGACCTTGGCCGTCGCGCAGCCCGAGGCGCGCACCATCGCGGCGGCCCGCTCCGGCCCGACCGCGGGCACGGTCGTGTTCACCGGGACGACCTCGCGCACCGGTTCGGGCCAGCCCTCGAAGGCGGCCTCCCGGGCGCAGGCCAGCCACCGGGCGCTCTCGGCCGGGCCGTATTCGGGGAACGGGGAGAACTCCCCCCACCCGTGGGGGCCCCTGATCAGGATGCCCTCCCGTGCGGTCTGCCCCCGGAACCGGACCACCATGGGAATCCGGAACACCCGCAGCTCCACGCCGCCCTCCCCGCTCTCCGGCACCGGCCCGGCTACCCTGACCAGGTGGTCGATCGTCCGGTGCACGCCCTTGTCCTGCCGCCAGGCCCCGCCCTCGCCGAGGCGGTGGCCGCCGCGCTCGACGGCGGCCCGGCGATCCTGCCGGTCGCGCCATCGTTGCCCGACCGGGCGGTCAGGGCCCTGTTCGACACGCTGCGGCCGACCCATGTCACCACACCCGACGGCACGAGCGTGCTCCCGGAGGGCGTGCCGGCAGAAGAGGACACCGCCGTGATCATCGCCACATCGGGGTCGACCGGGGCCCCGAAGGGGGTCGAGCTCTCGGCGCGGGCGCTGCTGGCCTCGGCGCGGGCCTCGCTCGACCGGATCGGCGCCAAGCCCGGCGACCGGTGGTTGTGCTGCCTGCCGCCCTCCCACGTGTCGGGGCTCCAGGTCATCACTCGGGCGCTGCTGTGCGGCACCGACCCCATCGTGCACGAGGGCTTCGACCCCGAGAAGGTGACGGCCTCCGGGGCCGACCACGTCTCGCTGGTGCCGACCCAGCTGCGCCGCCTGCCCGACGTGTCGGGGTTCACCACGATCCTGCTGGGCGGCGCCCCGGCGACCGCCGACCTCAGGGCCCGCCACCCGCGCGTCTTCCACACCTACGGCATGACCGAGACCTGCGGCGGCTGCGTGTACGACGGCCGCCCCCTGAACGAGGTGGAACTGAAACTCGACGCCGAGGGCCGGGTCATGATCGCCGGGCCGATGCTGATGAACGGCCACCGCCTCGGCCCTCGCCTGACCGGCCCCTGGTTCACCACCAGCGACCTCGGCGAGCTCGACGACGGCGAGCTGCGGATCCTGGGCCGGGCCGACGACGTGATCAACACCGGGGGCCAGAAGGTCGTCGCCGGGGTCGTGCAGAGCGTGCTGGCCACCCACCCCAAGGTCCGGGAGGTCGCCGTCGTCGGGCGGCCCGACCCCGAGTGGGGGCAGATCGTGGTGGCCGTGGTGGCGGGCGAGGCGACGCTGGAGGAACTGCGCCGCCATGCCAAATCGGAACTGCCCGCCTATGCCGCGCCGAAGGCGTTGGTGCAGGTCACAGCGCTTCCCCTGCTCCCCAACGGCAAACCCGATATGGTTACCATACGGAACCAAGTATGACAATCATCCGTCATACGTTCAGGTAGCCCGACGAAAGGAAGCAGACCCATGATCCCGACCCCGAGGATGCTGGTCTCCGCAGGGATCGTCGGTGTCATCGTCGTCGGCGGCGTGGCCGTGGCGGCCACCGCGTCCACCGGACGCCTCGAATTCGAGCAGCAGCGTTTGCTCAAGACCGTCGGGGGCACGGAAGTCTCCACGCCCACCCCGGAGCCCGTGCCGTCCAACGTCGTGGTCAGGGAACTCGAGACCGACCCCGAGGAGGTCGGCGGCTACTGGACCCCCGAGAACCTGGAGCAGGCCGAGCCCATGCCGATCCCCCGCGTCGAAGTGACCCTCAACTGACCAGACCGCCTATTTCCGTGCGGTTTAGGTAACACGGGAACAAATATCCGGCGTTGGCGTTCTTACTAAAGCAGCCGCGTTGGCGCGTGGGCGCCCGGGCTTTGCCAGAACCCATTGACGACGAATCTTTGATCTCCGCGAAGGAGGAGGTGTCCTCATGCCCCGAACCGCCGTGGCGTCTGCCTCGCCCGCGCGTGAGGCTGTTCCGACGACTCTCGACCAGCTCCTGGAGCGGGGCCGCAAGCAGGGCCACCTTTCGCTGACCGAGCTCCGCGAGGCGTTCTCCGACGCCGGCGTGAGCGCGACCAAGGCCCGTGGCATCCTGCGCGGCCTCACCGAGGCCGGAGTGAGCCTCGGAGAGGGCTCCGACGACACTACGAAGGTTACGACCCCTGTCAAGGACGACCCCGACCTCGCCGAAGCCGAGGTGGAGTCGGAGGCCGCCGGGGTGGTCGACCTCGACGACACGTCCTCGGCGATGGGCGACTCCGTCCACACCTACCTGAAGTCGATCGGCCGCCGCACCCTGCTCACCGCCGCCCAGGAGGTGGAGCTGGCCCGCCGCATCGAAGCGGGCCTGTACGCCGAGTACAAGCTCGACCTGGCCGAGGAGACCGGCAAACGGCTGTCGGCCGTCGAGCGCGAAGACCTGGAGTGGGTCATCGAGGACGGCCGCCGCGCCAAGGACCACATGCTGGAGGCCAACCTCCGCCTGGTGGTGTCGGTGGCCAAGAAGTACACCGACCGGGGCATGGCCCTGCTCGACGTGGTGCAGGAGGGCAACCTCGGCCTCATAAGGGCCGTGGAGAAGTTCGACTACACCAAGGGCTTCAAGTTCTCGACCTACGCCATGTGGTGGATCCGGCAGGCCATCCAGCGCGGCTTCGCCGACTCCGCCCGCACCATCCGGCTCCCCGTCCACGTCCTGGAGATGCTCTCGAAGCTCTCCCGCGTGGAGCGTGACATGCACCAGCGCCTCGGCCGCGAGCCCACGCCGGAGGAGCTGGCGGTGGAGCTCGACAAGACCCCCGACCAGATCGAGGAGCTGCTGCGCACCAGCCGCCAGCCGATCAGCCTCGACAGCACCATCGGCGAGGACGGCGAGACCCGGATCGGCGACCTCATCGAGGACGTCGACTCCCTGGAGGCCTCCGAGGTGGTCGACCGGCAGCTGCTGGCCGAACAGCTCAAGGGCGTGCTCAACAACCTGTCGCCGCGCGAGGCCAAGATCATGGCGCTGCGCTTCGGCCTGGCCGACGGCAAGCCCCACACGCTCGACGAGATCGGCAAGCACCTCGGCCTGACCCGCGAGCGCATCCGCCAGCTGGAGAAGGAGTCCCTCTCCAAGCTCCGCCACCCCAGCAACGCCCGCCCGCTCCTCGACTGGGCGAGCTAGGAACCTCCCGGTACGGGGTCACGCTCCCGACCCGCACCGTCCCTCGGCCGGCCCGGCCACCACTCCGCTCGACCGGGCCGGCCAACTACGCGTTCAGCTCGATCAGCGACAGGACCGCCCCCGCCGGATCGGTCACCACGGCCGCCCACCCCGAGGGCAGGTCGAACGGCGGCACCTGGACGGCTCCGCCCAGGCCGGCCACGATCCGGCACGACTCGCGGCAGTCGGCGACCGCGAAGTAGACCATCCAGTGGGGCGGGATCTCCGGCGGCCACGCGTCGGTCATCTCGACCATGCCGGCCACCGTCGTCTTCGACCGCCTGAGGTCGAACTCGGTGTAGCTGCCGTCGCCGCTCAGGAACGGCGCCCGCCGCGCCTGCCAGCCGAACAGCCGGTTGTAGAAGGCGGCGGCCTCGTCGGCGTCGCGGGCGGCCAGTTCCGTCCAGCAGAAGGCCCCCGGCGCCCCGCGCACGCCCGCGCCCTCGAGCGCGACCGGTTCCCACAACGCGAACTCGGCCCCGGAGGGGTCGGCCAGGACGGTCCGCCAGCCCTGTTCGCGGCCCTCGTCGAAGACCTGCTCGGGCCCGTCGAGCACCCGGGCCCCGGCGTCGTCGGCGCGGCGGGTCGAGTCGTCGATGTCGTCGGCCGCGATGTGCACCAGCCACGCCGGCCCGCCGGGACGGGCGGGGCCCAGCCCGGCGACCGGCTCGCCGCGCAGCAGCGCCGTGGAGTGGCTGCGCCCGCGCGGCTCGAAGTCCCAGCCGAACACGCCGTGGTAGAACCGCTCGCTGAGCGCGAGATCGGCGGTGCCGACCTCGACCCAGCACGGCCGGCCCGCCGCGTATCTCACCCGTCCGGGCATCTCTCCGGCCTCCCTGACCCCAAGGTAATCCTTAGACGGCGCAGCGTGCCGGTCCGTTGACGCCCCGGACATGCCCGAAGGGTATTTGTCAGCGGGCCGAAGCCGTCGCCGGGCGCGGCAGGCGCACGATGCCGGTCAGCCGGTTCTCCTCGCGGAGGGTGCGCAGCTTGCTCACCTCGGTGGTCCACTTGGCGCCCTCGGGGGTCGCCCGGCCCTTGCGACGGCGGATGCGGTCGTCGTAGGCCTTGACGCCGAAGGTCGCCCGCTGCGCCGCCTCGGCGGCCCGGAGGGCGGCGGTGAGCGCCTGGTCGTAGGCGATGCCGGCCTCGCGCAGCTCGGCGCCCGGCGCGTGGGCGGCCCGGCGGGCGTTGAGGTGGGCCTCGGCCTGGCGGGCCTTGTCGAGCAGGTCACCG
The DNA here is from genome assembly GCF_001570525.1 of Herbidospora sakaeratensis. Lineage (GTDB taxonomy): Bacteria > Actinomycetota > Actinomycetes > Streptosporangiales > Streptosporangiaceae > Herbidospora > Herbidospora sakaeratensis. The sequence continues at coordinate 1,152,646 of NZ_BBXC01000007.1, read as the reverse complement.
TAGCTCTTGGAGATCTCCTGGTCGGCGTGGAACCTGACCTCCGCCTCCCGGCTCACCCGCGGACGGAAAAACGCCATCGTCAACCTCTCAGTCCTGATTGAAACGCACTGGTCGACAGCGTAGACCCTCCCCTGTCCGGCCGGGATGGCAGGATGATCGCATGCCTGCCAAGCGACCTCCGACCCCGCTCTCGCGCGAGCGCATCATCGACGCCGCCCTGCACATCGCCGACGGGCAGGGGCTGCGCCGGTTGACCATGCGGCGGCTGGGCGACGCCCTCCAGGTCGAGGCGATGGCCATCTACCACCACCTCCCCCGGGGCAAGGAGGCGCTCATGGACGCGCTGGCGGAGCACGTGACGGCCGTCCAGGTCGAACCGCGCGAGGCCCCCTGGCAGGAGATCGCCCGCGACTGGGCGCGGGCCGCCCGCGCCGCCCTGATGGAGCATCCCGGCGTGTTGTCGCTGGCGCTGACCAAACCGCCCAAGGGCACCGCGCTGATGTCGGTGGCGAGCCAGGTGGAGCAGCTCCGCGACGCCGGCCTCGACCAGCCCCAGGAGGCGGTGCAGACGCTGCGCGCCTACGTCTACGGCGCGGTCGCGGTCGAGATGCAGGCCTCCGGCTGGGCCGACCCCGACGCCGAGGTCGAGAAGGCGCGGGTGGCCTCCGGCGACGCCGACTTCGAACGGGGCCTCACGGCGGTGCTGGCCGGCCTCGCTTTGCCGAAGTGACGGCGTGTCGCGCTTGGGGTGTTATCGTGCATCGGGCACCCTTGTGTCGTAGGTCACACGCATGACCACACCCCCCTACCAGGGTGTGGGCGAAATCGTCCGAACGGGCTATGTCCTTGTCGAGTGACCTGGCGCACACTGGTGTAGGCCGACAGTGGTGTAGGCCAATTTGCGTCAACTCAACCCCATACGCTCGTCCCCCACATGGCTGGGCGGATCCACGTCACGAGCGACACGAGAAAGACACGGAGCCCCGGCGATGTGCCCTCATGAGCCCGGCTGTCCCAGCGCGGAAGCGCAGGACCGCGAAGCCGCCCGAACGGTCGCGGCCCACCCCGAACAAGGGTGGAGCCTCCTCTGCAACGGTGTCGTCCTCTTCGAGGACACCGGCGAGCTGCTCCCCAACGGGGCGATCATCGCTCCGCACCGGCCGACCGACATGGCCGTCACCGCCGCCTGACGCGGCGTCCACGGGGGATCACCGGCGCGCGGCCAGCCAGCGCGCCACCTCCGCCCCGACCAGGGCGGGGTTCTTCCGGAGATCGTGATTCTCTCCGGGCAGCACGACCAGCCGTTCCGCGTCCGCCTCATCAGGCACCCCGAACGGATCACGGTCACCGTTGACGACCAGCACCCCCGCCCCCGCGCCGCGCAACTCGGCGGCCCGTGACTTCTCCGGGTGACCGGGCGGATGCAGCGGAAAAGCCAGCGCCACCACCCCGACGGCCCCCACCTTCCCGGCCGTACGGCAGGCGACCCGCGCCCCGTTGCTGCGTCCCCCTTGCGCCATGGGCAGCCCGGGGAACAGCGCCTTCACCGTTTCGGCGATGACGACCCAGCTCTCGTCCTGCTTCACGGCCGACCCCGGCGCCCGCGCCCCCCGTCGCCGGAACGGCTGCGTGATGCGGGCGACGGCGATGCCCTCGGCCAGGCAGGCGTCGCGCACCGCGAGCAGGTCGGGCGCGTCGACTCCCCCGGCCGACCCGTGCGTCAGCAGCAGGAGCAGCCCCGCCGAACCCGGGTCGTCGATCTCCGCCAGCCCCGGCCCGTGAGGTGTGTCGATCTCCATAACCGCACGTTATCGCGGGTCCACCCGTCGCATGACCGCCGTGTCATCCGAATGGATGATGACGCCTTACAGGGGTTGTGCCACATTTGTGGACGTGCCTGACACATCTCTTCCGCATGAGGACCTGCGCGCCACCCTGGCGGCCCGCCGCGATCTGGGCCCCGCCTACGAAGACGCACTGGTCGACTCGTTCATCGAGAAGCTCGACAGCGAGATCACCGCGCGCGTTCAGGCCGAGGTGGCCAGGCGCGGGGAGGTCAAGCCCCCCAAGCCCGACAACAGCCACATCCCGATCGCCCTGGGCTCACTCGGCATCGGCGTGCCGCTGACCGCCATCGCCGTCAGCCAGGCCGGCAACTTCGGCCTGTTCATGGCCTGGACCGGCATCATCCTGGTCAACATGGCGGCCGCGATCCGCCGCAAGCGCCACTAGAACACGCTCACGCGCGGCCCTGGCGTATCTGGACCTGGGCCGCCAGGTCGGCGTCCTGGTGGTCGAGGCCGTAGCGCCAGACCGTCTCCGCGTCGGCGTCGCGGCCCCGCAGGGGCAGGGTGCGGGCCAGGAGTTCGATGGCCAGGGCCGCCGTGTCCGCGTCCGGGCCCGCCTCTACCGCCACCTCGAACTCGGCGCAGGCCATCTCCAGGTGGGCGATGCCCAGCAGGACCCGCAGGCGGGCCGCGTCGGCCACGCCCGGGACGGCCAGGGCCTGCAGGAGCAGGTCGGCCGCCTCCGCCGGGGCGTTCTCCTCCAAAAGGATCTGGGCCATACGTTCGGCCGTGACCGACAGGCCGACCGCGGCGCTGGCCCGGTCGGGGCCCGCCGCGTCGGCGGCGAGGGTCGCGAAGATCGCCGCGGCGGCGTCGAGGTCCCCGGCGTCATAGAGGCGCCGGGCCTCGTCGATCTGCCGTCCGGAGTCGATGGCCGTCATCTCGGGGGGCCTCCAGAGGGAACCGGGCCGAAAGGGTTGCGAAGATCCTAACGACCCGGTCCGCCCCAGGGCGGCAGACATGCGGAAGGTGATGGGTTTCTGTCCTCTTCCCCGGGGAATGGCCAGGCGGTTCAGTCCTCGTAGGAGGAGAGCGGCGGGCAGGCGCACACCAGGTTGCGGTCGCCGTACGCCTGGTCGATGCGGCGGACGGGCACCCAGTACTTCTGCTCCCGCAGCGTGGCCACCGGGTAGGCGGCCTCGGTCCGGGTGTACGGGTGGTCCCACGCGTCGGCCGTCAGCACGTCGGCCGTGTGGGGGGCATTGCGCAGGGGGTTGTCCTTGGCGTCGTACGCGCCCGAGGCGACCTTGTCGATCTCGCCGCGGATGGCGACCATGGCGTCGACGAAGCGGTCGAGTTCGGCCAGGTCCTCCGACTCGGTCGGCTCGATCATCAGCGTGCCGGCCACCGGGAAGGACATGGTCGGCGCGTGGAAGCCGTAGTCGATGAGCCGCTTGGCGACGTCGTCGACGGTGACGCCGGTCTCCTTGGTGATCGCGCGCAGGTCGACGATGCACTCGTGGGCGACCAGGCCCTCGCGCCCGGTGTAGAGGACCGGGTAGTGCGGCGCGAGCCGCCGGGCCAGGTAGTTGGCCGACAGGATGGCCTGCTCGGTCGCGGCCTTGAGCCCGTCGGCGCCCATCATCCGCACGTACGCCCACGAGATCGGCAGGATGCCCGCCGAGCCGTAGGGCGCCGCCGAGACCGGGCCCACGGGGCCGCGGCCGGGCAGGAACTCCGCCAGGTGGGCCTTCACGGCGACCGGGCCGACGCCGGGGCCGCCGCCGCCGTGCGGGATGCAGAAGGTCTTGTGCAGGTTCAGGTGGGACACGTCGGCCCCGAACTCGCCCAGCTTGGCCAGGCCGACCAGGGCGTTGAGGTTCGCGCCGTCGACGTACACCTGGCCGCCCGCGGCGTGCACCTTGGCGCACAGCTCGACGATGGTCTCCTCATAGACGCCGTGGGTCGACGGGTAGGTGACCATGATCGCGGCCAGCCGCGCGGCGTGCTTGGCGATCTTGGCGTCGAGGTCGGCCAGATCGACGTTGCCCTCGGCGTCGCAGGCCACCACGACGACCCGCATGCCCGCCATGACGGCCGAGGCGGCGTTGGTGCCGTGGGCCGACGACGGGATCAGGCACACGTCGCGCTCGGCGTCGCCGTTGGCCCGGTGGTAGGCCCGGATGGCCAGCAGTCCGGCGAACTCGCCCTGCGACCCGGCGTTGGGCTGGATCGAGACGGCGTCGTAGCCGGTCACCTCGGCCAGCCAGCTCTCCAGGCCGAGGATCAGGTCGGTGTAGCCGCCGGTCTGGTCGGCGGGCGCGAACGGGTGGATGGACGCGAACTCGGGCCAGGTGATCGGCTCCATCTCGGTGGTCGCGTTGAGCTTCATCGTGCACGAGCCCAGCGGGATCATCGACCGGTCGAGCGCGATGTCCTTGTCCTGGAGCTTGCGCAGGTAGCGCAGCATCGCCGTCTCGGAGCGGTAGGCGTGGAACACCGGGTGGGTCAGGTAGTCGGTGCTCCGCTGGAGGCCCGGGGGCAGCGCGTCGTCGGTCGAGATGTCCAGGTCGTCGACCGACAGCCCGTCGACGCCGAAGGCGGCCCAGACGGCGCCGAGGTGGGCGGCGGCGGTCTTCTCGTCGCAGGCGACGGCGACGTGGTCGGCGCCGTCCTGCCGCACGTTGACGCCCCGCTCGCGGGCCGCCTCGGCGATCGCGGCCGCGCGGCCGGGCACGTGGGTGGTCACGGTGTCGAAGAACTCGTCGTGGACGACCTCGACGCCGCCCGCCCGCAGCCCGGCGGCCAGCACGGCGGCGTGCCGGTGCGCGCGCTGGGCGATCCGGCGCAGGCCGTCGGGGCCGTGGTAGACGGCGTACATGGAGGCGATGACCGCCAGGAGCACCTGGGCGGTGCAGATGTTGCTGGTCGCCTTCTCGCGGCGGATGTGCTGCTCGCGGGTCTGCAGGGCCAGCCGGTACGCCGTCCTGCCGTCGGCGTCGACCGACACCCCGACCAGGCGGCCGGGCATCTGCCGCTGGAGGCCCTCGCGGACCGACATGTAGGCGGCGTGCGGCCCGCCGAAGCCGAGGGGCACGCCGAAGCGCTGGGAGGAGCCGATCGCGATGTCGGCCCCGAGCGTGCCGGGGGCCTCCAGCACGGTCAGCGCCAGCAGGTCGGCCGCCACGGTGACGACCGCCCCGGCGGCCTTCGCCCGCGCGGCCAGGTCGCGGAAGTCGGCCACCCGGCCGGAGGCGCCCGGGTACTGGACCAGGACGCCGAAGCACTCGGGCAGCTCGCCGCTGTAGTCGGACTCCACGAGGGTGATGCCCAGCGGTTCGGCCCGGGTGGCCAGCACCGCCTTGGTCTGCGGGAGCGCGTCGGCGTCCACGACGAAGACGTCGGCCTTGACCCGGGAGGCGCGGCGGGCCAGCGTCATCGCCTCGGCGGCGGCGGTGGCCTCGTCGAGGAGCGAGGCCCCGGCGACGTCGAGCCCGGTCAGGTCGCTGACCACGGTCTGGAAGTTGAGCAGCGCCTCCAGGCGGCCCTGGGAGATCTCCGGCTGGTAGGGCGTGTACGCCGTGTACCACCCCGGGTTCTCCAGCACGTTGCGCAGCACCACGCCGGGGGTGATGGTGTCGTGGTAGCCCAGCCCGATCATGGACGTCAGCACGGTGTTGCGGGCGGCCAGCGCGCGCAGTTCGGCGAGCGCCTCCGGCTCGGACACGGCGGCGGGGAGGGCGAGGGCGCGGGTGGTGCGGATCGACTCGGGCACCGCCACGGCGACCAGGTCGGCGACCGTCTCGTAGCCGACGGCTGCCAGCATGCGCGCCTGCGCGGCGTCGGCGGGCCCGATGTGGCGGGTGGCGAACGGCGGGGCGTCCAGGTCACGGAGCGGTGTGCGATCGGTCATGACAGGAACTCCAGGGCAGACGAGACCAGGGCGGTCTCCCCCTCTGTCATGGAACCTGAGAGCTTCACCGGACGCCGTCGGCCGGTTTTCCCCTTCGGTGAGGCGCCGCCTGGACGGCGGACCTGCTTTTCAGAGCTGCCTCGCCTGGCGGTACCGGGTGCCTGAGAGATTCCGGGGAGGTTTGCTCCTTCGGCGCTTCATCCTCCGGATGAAGACTCTCCCGCGCAGGGTCGATGGCTACATCAACCTTACCCGTACCCGGGAGATGGAGCCTCAACCGGTCCGGCGGGCCCGCCGGCGCTGGGCCAGTTCGTCGGAGGGGTGGTCGGCCTCGTCAGTGTCGGGGCCGACCGCCAGTTCCCCCGGCAGCTCCGCGAGCGATCCCTCGACCTCGCGCCAGACCCGGCCGAGGGCGATGCCGAAGACCCCCTGCCCTCCTTGGAGGAGGTCGATGACCTCGTCGGCGGAGGTGCACTCGTAGACGCTGACGCCGTCGCTCATGAGGGTGATCTGGGCCAGGTCGTTGACCCCGCGGTCGCGCAGGTGCTGGACGGCGGTGCGGATCTGCTGGAGGGAGACGCCGGTGTCGAGGAGCCGCTTGACGACCTTGAGCACCAGGATGTCGCGGAAGCTGTAGAGCCGCTGGGAGCCGGAACCCTGAGCCGCCCGGATCGTCGGCTGCACCAGGTCGGTGCGGGCCCAGTAGTCGAGCTGGCGGTAGGTGATCCCGGCGGCGGCGCAGGCCGTGGGGCCGCGGTAGCCGATGTCGTCACGCACCGCCGCGGGCCGCTCGTCGAACAGCAGACCCTGCTCGCCGGCGCGCTCCCGCGCCGACTCACGCTGAACCGCGTCGTGCTGGTCGGCTTTGTTACCCTCGCCGCTGCTGACCGCCACTGCGGACCTCCGGCTTTCTCTCATCCCACGGTCTGATCTGGGGGTACGCGAACTACAACCGTGGATTCCCTTGCACCGTAGGACTGGGGAAAGGCACAGTCAACGACCGCCCCCGGCGCGTCGTGAAGGTGAGATAACCCCTCAACTCAACCCGCACGGCCGAAATCCTCGGGGCTGATGTTGTCCAGGAACTCCCGGAACTTCTCGACCTCGTCCTCCTGGTCATCGGCCATGCTGACGCCGTTCTCGCGCATGACCTCCTCGCTGGCGTAGATCGTCGCGTCGGTCCGCAGGGCCAGCGCGATCGAGTCGGAAGGACGCGCGCTTACCTCTACGCCGTTGGAGAACACGAGGTCGGCATAGAAGATGCCATCACGCAGCGCGACGATGTTCACACGTTCGAGTGACACCTTCAGCGCGCCCAGCACATTGCGGAACAGATCGTGGGTCAGCGGCCGGGGCGGCGGTTCGTCGGCCTGGGCGAGCGCGATGGCGGTCGCCTCGGTCATGCCAATCCAGATCGGCAGGTAGCGGTCGCCGTTCGCCTCCTTGAGAAGGACGATCGGCTGGTTCGAGGGCATCTCCACCCGGACCCCCACGAACTCCATCTGCAACACAGGCGCTCACTCTCCGGGATGCGGCATTTCACCAGGTATTCAACTCACCAGGCATTCAACGTAACACCCGCGCGCCGGACCCGCGTCAACGGCCGAGAGAGCCGCGGACGGCCCCTTCCAGCAGCGCGGCGTGGATACGTAATAACAACCCGGAGATCTCCCGTGCCGATTCCCCGGCATGGTCGATGGCCCCCGGGGCCCGGCGGCGCAGCAGCGGCGCGACGGCCTGCTCGACCAGGCCCGCCTCGCGTTCGGCGGCGGCCTTGACGGCGCGCAGGTGCCGCGCGTGCAGGCCGAACGCGGCCAGCGCGCCGACGCTGCGGGCGATCTCGAGGGCGGCCTCGTCGTAGAGCCGGGCCGTCGGGGTGACCAGGCCGTAGTCTTCGAGCTCGGCGAGGGTCTCCTCGTCGATCTCGGCGGCGGCCAGCAGTTCCTCGCGGCTGAACCGCACGGCCACCGACTCGGCGTCGACCCCCCGCGGGCGGGCCGACTCGTCGAGCTGATCCTTGATCACGCGCAGCGGCAGGTAGCGGTCGCGCTGGGCGGTCAGGATGAACCGCAGGCGCTCCACGTCGCCGGGGGTGAACTTACGGTAGCCGGAGGGGCTGCGCTCGGGCTCGATGAGCCCTTCGCCCTCGAGAAACCGGATCTTGGAGATCGTCACGTCGGGGAACTCGCCCTGAAGCTGGGCGAGCACCTCCCCGATGCTCATGAAGGCCCTGGCCGCCTCGGCGCCCATGATCAGCCCCGGGTCAGGAACACCAGCCGGAACTTCCCGATCTGCACCTCGTCGCCGCCCGCGAGGGGGAACTCCTCGATGCGCTCCCGGTTCACGTAGGTGCCGTTGAGGCTGCCGACGTCGCGGGCGGTGAACTGGCCGCCGCGCCGGTAGAACTCGGCGTGCCGCCGGGAGACGGTGACGTCGTCGAGGAAGATGTCGCTCTCGGGGTGGCGCCCGGCGGTCGTCAGGTCGCTGTCGAGCAGGAACCGGCTGCCGGCGTTGGGGCCGCGCATCACGACGAGGAGGGCGGTGCCGGGCGGCAGCTGCTCGATCGCGGAACGGTCCGGAAGCAGACCTTGGCCGGTCGCCTCCTCGATCGCCTCAAGCGAGATCGTGGAGGTGTTGTCGGGGACGAAGCCCTGACCGGTCGCATAGGGGTTGGGGGCCTGAGTGTGTGCCGGTGGGCTCAGCGGCGAACCGCATCGCGAACAGAAACGGGCATCCTCGGGGTTGGGGTGACCGCACTGCGTGCAGTAGACGCTGGGCATCGAACGGCTCGGCCTCTCTCACGACTAGCTCAAACTTGCGAATGCCGAAACTTACGCTGATCAGGCACAAAGGTCAAGGCAGACGCGCCGGACAATGGCCACCCAACGTTATCGTCAGGCACCGGCCACGGTCCATGCCGCCACACCAACCACATGTGATCACCGTTTCGGGCCAGGCTATCGTTTCATGCCGACCCGGCGGCACGCTCGACCACGTCGGCCCATCGTTCGAGAAGCGACTGCGCGGTGTCCATGTCGTGTCCTTCGGCCCACAGATGGGTGACCGCCTCCGAGGGGTCGGGCAGCACCAGCGCCCAGCTCCCGTCGTCGCCGACCACCCTGACCCCGTCGGTGGTGTCGATGCGGCCGCCCTCGGCGGCCTCGACGACCGAGCGCATGACCGCGCCCTTGTGGGCCCACGGGGTGGGCACGGTCCGGCGCAGCAGCTTGGTCTCGGGGATGCGGGCGTCGATCTGGCTGAGCGACAGGCGGGTGCGGGCGACCAGGCCGAGCAGCCGCAGGAAGACCGCCAGGCCGTCGACCGTGGGGCCGAACTCGGGCACGATGAAGCCGCCCCGGCCGTCGCAGGCGAACACCATCTCGGGGTGGCGGGCCGCCGTGGTCAGCGCGTCGGTGCTGGTGGCGGTCCAGTCGACGTGGACGCCGTGGAAGCGGCACACCATCTCGGCGACCCGTGTCGTGGTGACCGGCAGCGCGACCCGCCCGCCCCGGCGTTCGGCGGCGACCAGGTCGAGCACCACCAGCAGGGCCCGCTCCTCGCTGATGAGCTGGCCCTTCTCGTCGACGAGGGAGACCCGCTCCCCCACCGGGTCGAACCGCACCCCGAACGCGGCCCGCGAGGAGGCCACCAGTTCGGCCAGCCGCTGCAGGTCGCGGCGGCGTTCGGCGAAGGTCTCGGTGGGCGAGGCGTCGTCGAGCCGGTTGTTGACCGTCAGGACGCCGACCCCGACCCGGCCGAGCAGGCTGGGCAGCACGAGCGAGGCGGTGCCCCCGGCGCAGTCGACGACCACCTTCATCTCGGCGTCCTTCACGCCGGTCATGTCGACGCAGCGGACCAGGTCGCGGCTGTAGGTGTCGAGGGCGCGGGCCGGGAAGGACAACTCGGCGATCTCGCCCGGGAAGGCGCGGCGGTACTCCTGGCGGGAGAAGACGCGTTCCAGTTTGCGCTGCGCGGTCTGGGACAGGTCGGCCCCGGTCTCGTCCATGAAGACGATGTCGACGCTCTGGGGGTCGCCCGCGGTGGTGCGCAGGGCGATCCCGCCCTTGACCGTTTCCCTGGACGTGTGGAAGCGGGCCACCGGCATGGCGGCGGCCTCGAGGTCGACCACGTTGATCGCGCTGGCGTTGAGGGCGCTGATCACGGCGCGCTTGAGGGCGCGGGCGGCGCGGGAGCCGTCGCGCGAGGTGACGACGGTGTCGCCCTTGCTGAGGGTGGTGGCGTAGGCGCTGGCCAGGCGGACGCAGAGCTCGGGGGTGATCTCGACGTTGACCAGGCCGCTGACCCCCCTCGGGCCGAACAGGCTGCGCTGGCCGCGCGACTCCCAGATGACGCTGGTGTTGACGACGGCCCCGGCCTCGACGGTCTTGAAAGGGTAGATCTTGACGCCGCTGGAGACGTACGCCTCGGCCTCGATGACGCACTCGTCGCCGACGACGGCGTTCTCCTCGATGCGGGCGGCGGCCATGACGTCGGTGTTCTTGCCGATGACGCAGCCCCGCAGGTTGGCGGCCGGGCCGACGTACACGTTGTCGTGCACGACCGCCCGGTGGAGGAACGCGCCCTCCTTGACCACGGCGTTGCTGCCGAGCACGGTGTACTCGCGCAGTTCGGCCCCGGCCTCGACCTTGGCGTAGTCGCCGATGAACAGGGGGCCCTTGAGCACCGCCTCGGGGTCGACCGAGGCGCCCTCGGCGGCCCACACGCCGGGCGAGAGCTCGAACGCGTCGAAGTCGATCTTGACGCGGCCCTCCAGCACGTCGGCCTGGGCCTTCAGGTAGCTCTCGTGGGTGCCGACGTCCTCCCAGTAGCCCTCGGCGACGTAGCCGAACAGCCGCTCGCCGCGCTCCAGCAGCTTGGGGAACACGTCGGAGGACCAGTCGACCGACCGGCCCGAGGGCACCTCGTCGAGGACGGCCGGCTCCATGATGTAGATGCCGGTGTTGACGGTGTCGGAGAAGACCTGCCCCCAGGTCGGCTTCTCGAGGAAACGCTGGATGCGGCCGTGGTCGTCGACGATGATGATGCCGAACTCCAGCGGGTTGGGCACCCGCTTGAGGCCGATGGTGACCAGGGCCCGGTTCTCGCGGTGGAAGCGCAGCATGTCGGTCAGGTCGATGTCGGTGAGGGCGTCGCCCGAGATGACCAGGAAACGGTCTTCGCGCAGCCGGTCGGCGGCGTTCTTGACGCTCCCGGCGGTGCCGAGGGGGCTCTCCTCGGTGGCGTAGTGGAGGGTCATGCCGAGTTCGTCGCCGTCGCCGAAGTAGTTGCGGATCAGCGCGGCGAGGAACTGGACGGTGACGACGGTCTCGGTGAAGCCGTGGCGCTTGAGCAGCCGCAGCACGTGCTCCATGATCGGCCGGTTGATCACGGGGAGGAGGGGTTTGGGCTGGTTGGCGGTCATCGGCCGCAGCCTGGTTCCTTCCCCGCCCGCCATCACAACGGCCTTCACGGGATGATCACCCTCTTCAGGAAACGCGTGCGAGCTGCCGCACCTGCACCACGTACAGCACCCCTGCCCACCAGTACAGACCCGTACCCCAGATGACGAACGCCCACCCGAAAACGGCGCAGATCTCCGCATACCAGCTGGGGTGGGAGGCCAGGAACAGGAGGGGGAAGGCGTACATGAGGTTGGCCGTGGCGGCCTTGCCGAGGAAGTGCACGGGCAGCGCGTAGCCGTAGCCCATGCGGCGCAGGAACGGCACGGTGAACAGCAGCAGGACGTCGCGGCCGATCACCAGGGCGGCCAGCCACCACGGGATGATGTCGCGCAGCACCAGGCCCGCCAGGGTGGCCAGGATGTAGAGGCGGTCGGCGGCGGGGTCGATGAGGCGGCCCAGCTTGCTGGTCTGGTTCCAGGCGCGGGCGAGCTTGCCGTCGAGCCAGTCGGAGAAGCCCGCCACCATCAGCAGGGCGACGGCCCAGCCGTCGGCCTTCGGGCCGAGGATGAGCCAGAGGAAGACCGGCACGCCGAGCAGCCGCAGGAAGCTCAGCAGGTTGGGGATCGTGAAGATCCGGTCCTCGCTGGTTGTCACGACCCCGACCCTACATGTCGGCGGGACGGAAGTCGGGGCCGACCAAACCCAGACGGTGGGCGACCACGGCGACCTGGGTGCGGTTGCGCAGCCGCAGCTTCTCCATGAGCGCCGCCACGTGGGTCTTGACCGTGGTGACGCCGACGTGGAGGCGGGCGGCGATCTCCTGGTTGGACAGCCCGGTGCCGACCAGGGTGAGGACCTGGATCTCCCGTTCGGTCAGGAACGGGGGCCGTTCGGGGGCGCGCTGCTCCTCGGCCGACAGGGCCTTGGCGACGACGCGGCGCAGCACCGAGGGGGCCAGCAGCTGCTCGCCGTGGGCGGCCCGGCGGACCGCCTCGACCATGCGGTCGGGGGGATCGTCCTTGACCAGGAAGCCGGTCGCGCCGGCCCGGAGGGCGGCGTACACGTTCTCGTCCTCGGCGAAGGTGGTCAGCACGACCACGCGGGCCGACGGGTGGGCGGCCAGGATGCGGCGGGTGGCCTCCAGGCCGTCGACGCGCGGCATGCGCAGGTCCATCAGCACGACGTCGGGGCGTTCCCGCTCGACGACCCGGACGGCGTCGCCGCCGTCGGCCGCCTCGCCGCACACCGACACGTCGCCGGCGGCCTCCAGCATCATGCGCACCCCGGCCCGGACCAGCGCCTGGTCGTCGGCGACCACGACTCTGATCATCGGGCCGCCGCCTCGACCGGGAGGACGAAGGTGGCCACCAGGCGCCAGCCGCCGTCGGGGAGCGGGCCGGCGGTCAGCCGCCCGCCGAGCGCGCGGGTGCGCTCGCGCATCCCGGCCACGCCGTGCCCCGACGACGGCAGATCCGTCGGGGTCCTGCCTGGGGTGTTGCGGATCTCTACGACGAGCTCCTTCTCATCGGCCGTGACGCTCACCGTCGCCCGGCTTCCCTCTCCGGCGTGCTTGAGCACGTTGGTCAGTCCTTCTTGGACGATCCTGGCGGCCGACGCGCGGGCCACCAGCGCGGCCCTGGCGGTCGCCGGGGCGATGTCGAGCACCACCTCGACGCCCGCGGCGGTCACCCGGGCGGCGGCGTCGCGCATGACCTCGTCGGGGTCGGCCACCGGCAGCGTCGTGTCGGGGCCCGGGTCGCGCAGCACCGCGAGCAGGCCGCGCAGGTCGTCGAGCACCTGGTGGCCGGTGTCGCGGATGTCGGCCAGCGCCTCGGCGGCCGGGCCGCCCGCGCCGGCGTACTGGGCGGCGCCCGCGCGCAGCACGATCGCGCCGACGTGGTGGGCGACGATGTCGTGGACCTCGCGGGCGATGCGCTCGCGTTCGGCCAGGCGGTCGCTGCGGGCCCGTTCGGCCCGCAGCTCCTCTTCCCTCCGGGCGGCCGTGCGGCGGACGCCCACATAGGCCCCGATCGCGGCCGGGGCCACCACCATGGTCGCCACGACGCCGTAGGTCAGGCCGGTGACGTCGCCGGTGGAGTCGATCACCGTGGCCAGGGTGACCCCGCAGGTCAGCAGGTAGCCCGCGCCGAGCCAGCGCCAGGTGGCCTGGCTGGCGAACACGGCCAGCGCGACGAACAGCACGACCCGGAGGGTGTCGGCGACCGGCGGCACCAGGTTGTCGGCCAGCAGCACCAGCGCGCTCTCGAACAGCAGCACCGAGCCGGGCAACCACCGGATCGCGCCCAGGGCCAGCCCCGCCAGCACGGCCAGCAGGCCGACCCCGCCGACGCGCAGGTCGTGGCCGTCCCAGTAGGACCAGGTGCCGAGGACGGCGTAGGCGACGCCTCCGGCGGCGAACAGCACGTCGAGCAGGGGGGCCGGCTCCTCCCCCCGGTCGCGGCGGCCGGCCGCGCCCCGGAGGTAACGCCCGATGAGCACCGGCAGCAGCACGACGCCGACGACGTAGTACCAGTAGTTGCTGGTGAACGCGATGCCGGGATCGGCGAGGTTGACCCCCGTGGCCAGGCACGCCGCGACGGCGGCCAGGGCGGTCCAGGGAAGGGTGCGCTGCCGGGCCACCACGCCGACCACGATCGGCAGCAGGATCTGCACGCCGTCGACCAGCCCCGACCCGGCGTTGTCGAACACGACCAGCAGCACGGCCAGCACGAGGGCGACCGCGACCGGCCGGTGGCGCAGGAAGACCAGCGGCAGGCCGGTGCAGAGGGCGATCAGCAGGACCACGAAACCGGACGCGGGCCGGTCGCCCGCCCACGACTCGCTCGCGAGCACCGAGAGCGCGACACCGGCGGCGGCCAGGACCAGGTCCGGCCACCAGGTGACGTGCCACCGGAGGTATGACATGAATGCACGGTAGCGGCCCAAATGAGCACCCGGCTCCCGGCCTGTCTATTAGGCAGATTCACAATGCGAGCCACGACCGGCCTCCGGCCGTTCGCGTCTCGCATCCGCCAAGTGGCCGGTCGTTCGGGCCGTTTGGACGGCCCGGGCACTGCCCGCCGCCTCATACCTTGCACATCATGGCCAACGAATCAGCCCTCTTCTTCGGGCAGTTCATGCGCTCCCCCGCCTCCGTCGGCGCGATCGCCCCCAGTTCCCGCCGTCTCGCCGAGGCCGTGTGCGTGCCCATCCCGGAGCAGGGCGACCCCGTCGTGGTCGAGCTCGGGCCTGGAACGGGTTCCTTCACCGGGGAGATCCAGCGGCGGCTCGGCGGCCGGGGCCGGCACCTGGCGGTCGAGATCAACCCCGCGCTGGCGGCCCACCTGTCCGACCGCCACCCCGGCGTCGAGGTCGTCGTCGACGACGCGTGCGGGCTGCCGGCCCTGTTGGCCGACCGGGGGCTGGAGCGGGCCGACGTGATCATCAGCGGCCTGCCGTGGGCCGCGTTCTCCCCCAAGCTGCAGGACAGCCTGCTGAACGGCATCCTCGGCTCGCTCCAGCCGGGCGGCGCGTTCACGATGTTCGCCTACGTCCACGCGATGCTGCTGCCGCCCGCGCTGCGGATCAGGCGGTCGTTGTTCGCCTCGTTCGAGGAGGTCGTGATGGGGCGGACCGTGTGGCCGAACCTGCCTCCGGCGTTCGTCTACCACGCCCGGCGGCCCCGCGACCGGGGATAGAGAACGCGTTCTAGAATGCGGCATGGATTTCAGGCTCCCGGAGAGCGCGCGGGCCGTACGTGACGGCGTCGGCGAGATCTGCTCCCACTACGACATGTCCTACTGGGAGCGGTGCGAGGCCGAGAAGCGGTGGCCCGAGGAGGTCTGGGCCGAGCTCGCCAAGGGCGGCTGGCTCGGCCTGGCCGTGCCCGAGGAGTTCGGCGGGGGTGGCCAGGGCCTGCTGGAGCTCACGGTGGCGACCGAGACGTTGTCGGCGTCGGGGTCGGCCGGGGGCTCGGCGTTCACCTATGTGCTGACGCCCGGGTTCGGCGCGATGACGATCGCCCGGCACGGCTCCCCTGAGCAGAAGGCCGACCTGCTGCCCAAACTGGCGGCCGGCGAGATCGAGACCTGTTTCGCGCTGACCGAGCCCGACGCCGGGTCGAACTCGCTGGCCATCACCACCTCGGCCCGCCTCGACGGGTCGGAGTTCGTGGTGAACGGGCAGAAGATCTGGATCACCGGGGTGCAGCGGGCGACCTGGATGTTGCTCGTCACCCGGACCATCCCGGCCGCCGAGGCCAAACCCCGCACCAACGGGCTGACGGTGCTGCTGGTCAACGTGCCCGAGGCGGTCGCGGCGGGCACGTTGTCGTACCGGCCGATCCCGAAGATGGGGGCGAACACGACGCCGTCCAACATGGTGTTCTTCGACGACCTGCGGGTGCCCGCCCGCAACGTGGTCGGCGAGGTGCACGGCGGCGCGGTCGTGTTGTGGGACATCCTGAACCCCGAGCGCATCCTGCTCGGGGCCTCCGCGCTCGGCGGGGCCGAGGTCGCCCTGCGCGTCGGCGTCGAGTACGCCAAGGAGCGCGAGGTGTTCGGGCGGCCGATCGGGGCCAACCAGGCGGTCGCGTTCCCGCTGGCGGCGGTGAAGGCCAAGATCGAGCTGGCCCGGCTGATGCTCTACAAGGCGGCCTGGCTCTTCGACCGGGGCGAGCCGTGCGGGACCGAGGCCAACATCGCGAAGCTGACCGCCTCCCAGGCGTTCTGGGAGGCGGCCGACGCGGCGTTCCAGACCCACGGCGGCATGGCCTACTCGCTGGAGTATCCGGTGGCCCGGCTGCTGGCCGACGCCCGGATCGGGCTGGTGGCCCCGGTGACCGAGCAGCTGCTGCTCAACTACCTGGCCACGCAGGTGCTGGGGCTGCCCCGGTCGTTCTAGAACGACGCCCTGAGGCGGTCGGCGGCGTAGGCCCTGGCCTCCTCCGCCTCGGGGAAGAAGCCGGGCAGGCCGAAGAAGCCGTGCAGGGTGCCGGCGAAGCAGCGGTAATCGGCGCCGAGGCCGGCCGCGTAGCGTTCGCACTCGGCGGTCAGCGGGTCGTGCTCGGCGGTGATCACCGTGGCCGGGGCCAGGCCCGTCTTGTCGGGCAGCAGGGCGGGGGCGAAGCGGGGGTCGGTGCGGTCGGCCGCGCCGGCGTACTGGTCGAAGAGCCAGGTCACGCGGGCGGTCTCCAGGTTGTGGTGGCCTTCTTCGGCGAAGCCCTGGGTGTCGGTACGCATCTCCGTACACGGATATATGAGCATCTGGTGCGTGAGGGACAGGCCCGCGTCGCGGGCCAGGGCGGCGCAGACGGTGGCGAGGTTGGCCCCCGCGCTCTCCCCCATGACCGCGACCGTGCCGTGGTCGCTCAGCACCTTCTCCACCACGGCCCAGCAGTCGTCGACGGCGGCCGGGAACGGGTGCTCGGGCGCGAGCCGGTAGTCGATCGAGACGACCAGCGCGCCCGCCCGGACCGCGAGGTCGCGGCACATCGGGTCGTCGACGTCGGCGCTGCCGAACACGAACCCGCCCCCGTGGATGTAGACGACGACCGGCAGGTCGCCGGGCGCCGGCCGGAAGACCCGGACCGGCACCCCGGCGATCTCGGTGTCGGTGATCTCGTGGAGCGGGAGACGCGGGCTCCGGCCCTCGGCGTCGCCGTCGACCGGACGGCTCGCCCGGATCTCGGCGAGGGTCGGCGGGACGTAGTCGACGGCCGGGGGGAAACGGTCCAGGTAGGCGCGGGCCTGGTCGTGCAGTGTCATGCACCGCACCCTAGTCTCGCCTCGGACATGCCCGGATGGACGGTCCCCCGGCCGGTGATCAGCAGCAGCAGGCCCGCGATCGGGCCCTCGACGCGGCGGCCGGAGCCCGCCCGCCAGGCGCAGTCGGTCGCGGCCAGTTCCGTGCCCGCGAAGGTCTTCTCCGCGTGGAACGGCCTGTTCGTCCGTGAATCTCGGTCTGCTCTGCTACTTCCCCCACCGAGCCGTGGAGGCCCGGATGACGGCGGCCGGGGGTCGCCGTCGGGCGGAAGGTGGAGGCCGAGGTCGAGGCCGAGTGGGTGGCCCATCTCGGCGAGGCCGACGCCGCCGCGCCGCGCCGGGCTCTGGAACGCCTGCGCGAGGTGACCGACTCCTATCCGTGATTTCCGTCATTCCCTACTATGTTTGCGGACATGATGGACGTGGCGCTGGCGCTGGTGGCCGGTTTCCTGGTGGCGGCGCTCGGCACCCCGGTCGGGGTCTCCGGCGCGGTGTTCCTGCTGCCGTTGCAGGCGGGCGTGCTCGGGGTCAGCGGGCCGGCCGTCAGCGCGACCAATCTCGTCTACAACGCCATGTCGACCCCGCTCGCGCTGCTGCGGGCGCCGAGGACCGCGGGGCGGGCGGGCGAGCTGCTCGTGGTCGCGGGGGTCTGCGTGCCGGCGGCGGTGCTCGGGGCCTACGGGCGGGTGACGCTGTTCGCCGATCCGGCGCGGTTCCGGCTGCTGGTGATCGCGGTGCTGGCGCCGCTGGGCGTCCAGCTGCTGGTGCGGGCGGTGCGCGGGGCGCGGGTGCGCGACGGCGCCGCGCCGCGCGTCCGGACGGCGCCGCTGGCGGCGCTGGCGCTGGTGACCGGCGCGGTCGGGGGCACGATCGGGATCGGCGGCGGGTCGATGCTCGCGCCGGTGCTGGTGGCCGTGGCGGGGCAGAGCGTGGCGCGGGCCGCGCCGCTCGCCCTCACCTCGACGTTGTCGACGTCGCTGAGCGGGCTGGTGGCCTACAGCCTGTTCGACGCCTTCCACATCGGCACGCCCCCGGCCGCGCCCGTCTGGCACGTGGGCATCGCGACCGGGCTCGGCGGCGTCGCCGGGGCGCTGCTCGGCGCGGCGGTGGCCCGGCGGGCGGGCGAGAAGGCGCTGACGCTGCTGCTCGGGACGACCGCGACGGCGACGGCCGCAGGGTACGCGCTCCAGCTCGCGGGGTGACGGCAAGGCCGTGTCAAGGCGGCGTGGTGATGCTGCCGGGATGAGACCCCTCCGGCGGCGGCCGCTGGTCAGCGCCGTGCTCGCCACCTTCCTGTCCTCCCTGATCACCCCCGTGACCGCCGCCGCGGCGGATCCGCAACCCCCTCCGGCCGCGCTCGGGCTCTCGGCGGTCCAGCCGGAGCTGCGCGACCGCGTGCTCGGCGCGGGCTGGCGCACGTCGGCCGACGTCGCCCTGGCCGCGACGGGTGACGCGACCGGCTTCCACGTGCTGACGGCCACGGCCGCCACGGGTTACCAGTGGCGGACCGCCGCCACGCTCAGCGAGCCCGGCATGGACACCGACCAGTGGATCGGCAACGCCTGCCTGACCGGTTCGGGCGGCAGCATCGTGGCCGTCTACGCGCCGCGCCACTTCACCAACCGCCCGTGGCTCTTCGGCCGGGGCGCGTTCGCCGCCGTCGTCGACGTGCGGACCGGCGCGGTCACCAAGCTCAAGGACCAGGTGACGCTCGCCTACTTCAACCCGGGCTGCGGGGCCGGCGACACGGTCGCGCTCACGCAGGGCGTCAGCGACCAGCAGGGCACCACCCGGCTGCTCACCGTCGACACCGCCACCAAGCGGGTGACCCGGGCCGTCGTCGCCGAGGGCCAGGTCACCTCGGCCGTGCCGGTGGGCGGCACGCTGGTCGCCGCGCACGGGACCCGGCTCGTCGAGGTGGGCGACGGCGGCCGGCTCCGTCAGCTGGCCGACACCGGCGCGGTGCCCTTCGACCTGCGCGCCACCGCCGACGGCGGGGTCGCCTTCGCCACCCGCGACGGGGCGTCGGTCCGCGTCCGGCAGCACCTCGCCGGGCAGACCCGGGAGCTGGCGTCGGGCCCGCTGGGCGAGCTGAGCGTGCGCTCGGGCACGCGCGGCCGCGTCTTCCTCGTGGGCCGGGCCGACCGGACGGAGGCCCTGCCGCCGGGCGTCTCCGTGCTGGACGCGCCGGCCTCGGCGGCCGTCTCGTCGGAGGGCGGCCTGGCGATCACCGCCGCCGCGCGGCGCGGCCTGCGGGCCGGGCCGCTCGCCTCGGCGCAGGGCGACGACCGGCGCGGGAGCAGCGCCGAGCGGCCGGACGCCGAACCCGTCGACATCACCGCGCAGGTGATCGCGACCAGGGCCGACGTCGGCTTCGGCGTGCTGCCGGGCGCCGGCCTGCCGGCCGCGGCCGCCTCGGGCCGCGTCGCCAACCCCCGGCTGGCGCTCGCCCTGCGGCCCGCGGGCGCTGCCGCGACCAGCGCCGTGACCGGCACCGTCGACCAGGGGTACACGTGCGCCGTCCCGCGCAACGACCCGCAGGTGCAGGTGTACCAGCCGCACTGGCGGCAGGTGGAGTGGGCGGTCGACCAGCTGGTGTTCAAGAACCGGCTGGCGGTCTGGCGGCCGAACGGCTGGAAGGGCTCCGGGCTCGCCGGGTGGAACCCGCAGACCGAGTTCCCCGTGCCGGACCTGCAGGGCGGGGGCCGGGTCCCGGTGTCGATCATGTTCGGCATCCTCGCCCAGGAGTCGAACCTCTGGCAGGCGCAGCGCAGCGTGCTGGAGGGCGAGACCGGCAACCCGCTCGTCGGCAACTACTACGGCGTCAACGTCTACGACAGCGACCCGTCCAACGACTGGGCCGTCGACTTCGCCAAGGCCGACTGCGGCTACGGCATCTCCCAGCAGACCGACAACATGCGCAGGAACAGCGGCGGGTGGAACGCCGACAAGCAGAAGCGGGTGGCGGTCGACTACGTCACCAACATCGCGGCGGGCATGTCGACGCTGGCGAGCAAGTGGAACCAGATCTGGGCCGACACCAACGGGCTGGCCAAGGTCAACGACGGCAACCCGGCGAAGATCGAGAACTGGTATCTCGCGGTGTGGGCGTACAACTCCGGCTGGCACCCGAAGGCCGACGCGTGGGGACGCGACGGCAACGGCCAGCCGAACAACGGCGCGTGGGGGGTGGGCTGGCTGAACAACCCGGCCAACCCGGCCTACCGGCAGGACCGGCGGCCGTTCCTGCACGACAACTCCTACGCCGACGCGGGGCACCCGCAGGACTGGCCGTACCAGGAGAAGGTGCTGGGCTGGGCGGCGTGGCCGATCGCCAAGACCTACCTCGACCCGGCCACGAACAAGCCCGTCACCGAGGGCGGCTACAACTACGCGTGGTGGACCTCCGACGGCTACCGCGCCTCCATCGTGCCGACCGTCTCCAACACCGGCTACGTCGACGTGAACGCCTTCTGCGCGCCGCCCTCCTCCGGGCCCGACCACAACGAGTGCCAGCCCCCGTCGTCGGGGAGCGGGCGCGGCACCTGCCTGCGGTCGGACTCCAAGTGCTGGTGGCACCTGCCGAAGGCGTGGAAGGACTGCTCGTCGGCGTGCGGCAACGAGGCGTCGTTGCGGTACGACTCCACCTGGGCCGGCACCGAGCGCGTCGAGCCCACCGACCAGTGGACGCCCTGCCTCACCCCGGGGCTGCCCCCGGTCACCGGTGACACCGCCAAGGTCCTGATCGTCGACGACGTGACCGTGCCGGCCGTACGCGGGGGCTGCGACAACAGCGGATGGACCAACAGCGGTACCCTGTCGTTCGAGTTCGCCCAGGACTCGGCGGGCCGGGTCCCGGCCAGGGCCGACTTCCAGCAGCTCGGCAACGGGTTCGGCGGGCACGAGTGGTTCGCCTACACCCGCACCGGCGCGCGGAACGGCGACGTCATGCGGGTGACCGGCACCTGGAAACCCAACGAGGACGTCAACGCGTGGGCCCGGGTGCTCGTGCACATCCCGAAGCGGCGGGCGGAGACGCAGCAGGCGCCGTACACGGTGGGCCTGGGCAACGGGCGGCAGATGACCCGCCACCTGAACCAGAGCCGGGAGCAGAACGGCTGGTACAACCTGGGCGTCTTCCCGTTCGCCGGGCGGCCGCAGGTGTCGCTCACCAACCTGAACCTGGAGGGCGACGGCTCGGCGGCCATCTCCTGGGACGCGGTCGCCTTCCAGGTGCTCAAGAAGCGGCCCAAGCACTTCGTCGTCGCCATGGGCGACTCGATCACCTCGGGCGAGGGGGTCGGGAACTACCTCCCCGAGACCGACTTCGAGTACCGCACGCCACGCTGGAACGCCTGCCGGCGCAGCAGGGACGCCTGGATCCGGCAGGCGACCCTGCCGGGCGAGACGCAGACCGTCGGGCAGCTGGCCGACTCCTTCGACCCGAGGCTCGACTTCGCGTTCGTGGCGTGCTCCGGGGCCTCGACGCGCGACCTGACCGTGCCGCAGTACCAGTACATGTCGCAGCCCATCGGCGCCTGGTCGGACTACCGGGGCCGGGCGGAGGGCCGGTTCCGGGAGGCGGCGCAGCTGGAGAGCGGCTACCTCAACGAGAACACGACCCTGGTCGCGCTGAGCGTCGGCGCCAACGACACCGACTGGGACGGCGTCATCGCCGACTGCCACATCTTCACCTGCGGCGACAGCAGCACCTATGAGAGCGACCTGCGGGCCGAGATCCTGGCCACCCTCAACACCCGGGTCGAGGCGGGCGAGCAGGCCAACGTCGCGCACCTGCTCCAGGAGATCGAGGGCGAGGTCGACAACAAGAGCAACACGCGCGCGAAGAAGGCCAAGATCGTGCTCATGGGCTATCCCGACGTGTCCGGGACCAACCCCTCGTGCACGACGTTCGACACCCAGGCGCAGGGCGTGCTGCGGCGGGCCAGCGAGTACTTCGTCACCGAGGCGAAGAACACCGTGCGGGTGCTGCGCGACGCCGGGAACGAGGTGTCCTACGCCGACTCGCTGCCGGCCTTCCAGGGCCACGGCGTGTGCGACGCCGACCGGTGGGTGAACCCCATCATGTTCACCAAGACCGGGCCGGGCGACTTCGGCGACCTCTGGGACGGCTGCGTCACCGACGGCCTCCGGTGCGCGAGCCGCAGTTCGATCCACCCGACCAAGCGGGGCGCGACCGGGTTCGCCGCCGTGTTCGACGCGCACCTGCGCAGCTCGGAGGTGAACTACACGGGCTGGTAGCGGTCACCACCACGCGACGGCCGGTCCGGCCGGCCGTCGCGCCCCCGGGATCGGCAGGTCGAGCGACCGGTCGGCGTGCACCATCCGGTCGTGCACGTCGCCGAGGTCGCTCGTCGGTTCGAGGCCGAGCTCCCGCGCGAAGTCGCCCCGCGCCCTGCGGTACGCCGCCAGGGCGTCGGGGCGGCGTCCGTCGCGGTAGAGGGCCAGCATGTACGCCCGGATCAGCCGCTCCCGCAGCGGATGCTGCCGCACCAGGTCGGCGAGCTCCGGGAGCAGCTCCCGGTGCCGCCCGCACTCCAGCTCGGCCTCCACGCACGACTCGACCGCCGACCACCGCAGCTCCTCCAGGCCCACCCCCAGCCGGTCGCGGACCCGGTCGGTGGCGGCGTCGGCCAGCAACGGCCCGCGCCACTGCGCCAGCGCGTCGCGGAGCAGCCGCGCCCGGCCGCCCGGACCGGCCAGCCGGGCCCGCGCGACCAGGTCGCGGAACCGGTGCACGTCGACCGCGCCCGCGTCGGCCTCGGCCACGTAACCGTCGCCCCGCAGCAGCAGCCGGAACCCCCGCGAGCCCGTGCGGTCGGGGTCGAGCACGCCGCGCAACCGGGCGACGTGGCTGTGCAGCACGCCCCGGGCGTGCGCGGGCGGGTCGTCGTCCCACAGCAGGTCCAGCAACCGGCTCACCGGGACGACCCGGCCCGCCTCCAGCAGCAGCACGCCCAGCAGGCAGCGCTGCGCGCGGCGGGCCAGCGCGGCCCGCCCGCCGCCGCGCCACACCTCGACCGGACCCAGCAGCCGGAACTCCCAACCCCCGTCAGTCATGCCCGCCACCATCGGCGACACCGGTATACGCGAGGTATAGACGCAGATCAGGGTGGCAAGCCGGTGTCAAGACGGGTCTTCGACACTCGACGGGTGCTGCGCATCCACTTCACCGCCGAGGACATCGCGCGGACCAGCCTGAGCACCGTCGCCGACCCCCTGTGGGAGGTCCTGCTGAGCCACTTCCGGCTGGGCGAGGCGACCTCCCCCGTCCACCTGCGGCCGTGGACGGCGCGGCTGCGCGCCCGCCCCGACCTGACGGCCCTGATGCGGCCCGGCGCGGCGCTGCTGGGCGGGCTGGCCCCGCGCGGCCGCTACGTGCCCGACCTGCTCACCCCCGCCGAGGCGGCGGCCGGCCTCGACGCGGGCCTGGACGCCGTCCGCGCCACCGACCCGCGACGGCTCTGGCGCGAACTGGACGCCGCCGCGCGCCCCCTCCCGGCCACCCTGCCCGAGCTGGCACGGGCCCTGGGCGACTACCACCGGGCCGCGGTCGGCGCCCACGACGACCTCGTCCGGGCGGCCGTCGAGGCCGACGTCGCGACCCGGACGGGCGCGCTGCTCGCCGGGGGCGTCGAGGCGCTGCTGCGCGGCTTCGCGCCGATGATGCGCTGGCGCCGCCCGGTGCTGGAGGTGCGCTACCCCGTCGACCGGGACCTCCACCTGGGCGGCCGGGGCCTGCGGTTCGTCCCGTCGTTCTTCTGCGACTGGACGCCGGTGTCGCTCGCCGACCCGGGCCTGCCGCCGGTCGTGGTCTACCCGATCGCGGCCGAGCACCGGATGGCGGTGACCGGGACGGGCGGCTCGCTGGCCGAGCTGATGGGCCCGACCCGCGCCGCCGTGCTCGACGCGCTGCGGCACAGCGCCTCGACCACCCAGCTGGCCACGCGGCTGCACACCTCGCTCGCCTCGATGAGCCGCCACACCAAGACCCTCCGGCAGGCGGGCCTGATCACCAGCACCCGGCGCGGGCCCGCCGTCCTGCACGGCCTCACCCCGCTGGGCCGCCGGCTGCTCGACGGCGCCTGAGCATCCTTTGCGTTGCGGCGCAAAGGTCTTACCGGCGCGGGCGGCGCCGACCGAGTCTGACGGCCATGCGAATCACCCGATCCCTGATCTCGGCCGCGCTCGCCCTCCTCGCCGGCGTGGCCCTGTCCCTCACCACCGCCCCGGCCGCGCAGGCGGGCTGCAGCTCGGCCGTCTCCGGCAGCTACAACTGGGACGGCACCATCAGCACCCACGTGCGCGGCACCAGCTGCTCCACCCGCTCGGCGCACCTGACGGTGAGCGGCAACGAGAACTGCTGCACCCCGTTCTGGGTGAAGATCGAGCGGCAGTTGTGGGGCAGCTACGGCTGGCTGACCACCAACACCCAGGTCAAGAGCACCCTCTGGAGCGGCTACATCGAGCTGAACACCGCGACCGTGCCCTCCCGGCCCTCCGACGGCAGCGAACGTTTCCACGCCTGCTGGGGCGTCGGGTCGTCGCAGCCGGGCTCGTGGGACTGCGGCCCCTGGGTGAGCTGACGGACAGACCGACGACGACGTCCGGGATGGTCCGGCCCCGTCCGGCCGGGAGCGTGGTCAGAAGGGCCGGGCCGCCTCGACCAGGGCCTCCATGAGGCGGTTGTCGGCGCCGCGCTCGGGGTGCCACTGCACGCCCACGCAGAAGCGGTGGCCCTGGAGTTCGACGCCCTCGACGATCTGGTCGTCGGCCCAGGCCACCGCGAGCAACCCCTGGCCGAGCTTCTTCACCGCCTGGTGGTGCGGCGCGTTCACCTCGATGCGGTCGCCGACGGCCTTGCCGATCTTGCTGGACACGCTGATGATCACGGTGTGCTTCGAGCCGGTGTGCCGGTCGTGCGCCACCACGTCGGGCAACCACGGGATCAGCGAGCCGCCCAGCGCCACGTTCAGCACGTGCATGCCGCGCGACACCGCCAGCACCGGCTTGCCGGCCGCCACGGCCGCCTTGGCCAGGGCGATCTCGAAACGGTCGCGGTGGGCCTGCGGATCGTCGACGCGCGGCTCACGGGACTCGCCGTAGAGCCCGGGGTCGACCTCGATGCCGCCCGCGAGCAGGACGCCGTCGAGCCCGCGCAGGTGGTCGTCGACGTTGGCGGGCAGCAGCGGGGGCAGCACGACGGGGACGCCCCCGGCCTTCTCCACGGCCCGCGAGTATCCCTGCGGGGAGACCACGGCCTCCCGCACCCACGCACCCCAGCGGGCGGCCTCAAGGTAGCTGGTGATGCCGATGATCGGACGGGCCATGGATTCTCCAGTAGGTTGCGCGCGACGGCATGCCCATCATGGCGCACTTGATTTCGGTTTTGTCACGTATCCCACGTATCAGTCACTGCGCCTTGTAACAACGCGAATGACATTCGCGTTTCTTGTCCGAAAATGTCGGGACCATCCCTTACAGAGAATGACACGACGACTACCAACAGTCTCCTTTGGGGTGAATCAGTTGTGACGTGCATCTCAGAGTGGAAGACTCCCAAATGAGCGAAGGTTGTGCCGGGGGGCCGCCACGCTCGTTCACCCGGAACCGTCAGGGAGGTGGATCGGCAGACCGGAAGAACCTATTCCGGTCACTCAGGGTGGGACCATTACATGTCGTTGAATCCGCGCCTCGTCAAAGAGAGTTTCTCCGTCGTCGAGCCTGTCGCGGAGCGAGCAGCCGCGTACTTCTACGGCCGCCTGTTCGCGCAGAGTCCGCATCTCCGGGGCATGTTCCCCCCGGCGATGGACATCACGCGAGACCGTCTTTTCGGCTCGCTGACCCGGATCGTCTGGATGCTGGACAGCCCGGACAGCCTGGGGGGGTATCTGGGACAACTCGGACGTGACCACCGCAAGTACGGGGTCGTGGCCGAGCACTACACCGCCGTCGGCAACGCGTTGCTGGCGACGATCAAACGCTTCGCGGCCGAGATCTGGAACGCGGAGATCGAGGCGGCCTGGGTGGCCGCCTACACCGCCGCCGCCGACGCGATGATCGGGGCGGCCGACGCCGACGCGGGCAAGAACCCCGCCTGGTGGCTGGCCGAGGTGGTCGACCACGACCGCCGCGCGCCCGACATCACCGTCGTCACGCTCCGGCCCGGCCAGCGCATGGACTTCGTCCCGGGCCAGTACGTCAACGTGCAGGTCGCCCGCTGGCCCCGCGTCTGGCGGACCTACTCCATCGCCAACGCGCCCCGGGCCGACAACACCATCACGCTGCACGTGCGCACCCTGCCCGGCGGCTGGGTGAGCACCGCGCTGGCCCAGCACACCAAGGTCGGCGACCAGATCCTCCTCGGCCCGCCGGTGGGCACCATGGCCCCGCCGGACGGCGAGCGCGACATCCTCTGCGTGGCGGGCGGCACCGGCCTGGCCCCGCTGAAGGCCATCGTCGAACAGGTCATCACCTCGGGACGGCGGCCCAACATCTCCATGATCGTGGGCGCCCGCCGGGCCGCCGAGCTCTACGACCTGCCCGACCTGCGCCGCATGGAGTCGGGCTTCCCGTGGCTGAGCGTGCTGCCGGTGGTGTCGCGGGAGGAGTCGTACACGGGCATGCGGGGCGACCTCGACGAGGTGGTGCCGCGGATCAGTTCGTGGACCGGCCACGAGGTGTACGTGTGCGGGCCGGCGACCATGGTGAACACGACCGTGCGGCGGCTGCTCGACAGCGGGGTGCCGCTGGCCTCCATCCACCGGGACGCGATCCAGGGCGAACCCTGAACCGCGCCCCCGGACGCTCCGGGCCTGGCACGATGAACGGATGAAAGCCCGGCCGGTCACCCTGGTGACCTTCGTGCTGCCCAGTACCCTGCGCCACTGGATCGGTGACGACACCCAGGTGCGCGTGTTCGCCGTCGCCCCCCAGGAGTCGGAGACCCCGACCCTCGGGGGCGCGCTCGACACGCTGCGCCGCACCCACCCCGATCTGGAGGGGCGGTTGCGCGACGAGTACGGCGCGCTGCGGCGGCACATCGGCATCTTCGTGTGCGGCGAGAACGCCCGGCGCCTGGGCGGGCTCGAGTGCGAGCTCCCCCCGGGCGCCGAGGTCTACGTGCTTCCCGCGCTGAGTTAGTACCGTTCCGCGACCCCGGCGTTGACCTCGGTGAGGACGACGCCGGTCTTGGCGTACCGCACCAGGTTCGACAACGACGGCGGCTGGGCCAGCGTGGTCTGGGCGTACCGCACGGTGTCGCCGACCGTGCCGAGGCCGAGGGCCCTGGTCGTGGGCGTGCTGACGGCGGTGCCGGCGTTGATCCTGCGGGTCGCCGTGTTGAGCAGGGCGGCCAGCAGGTCGGCGCGCAGCGTGCGCGGCTGCGTGACCGGCAGGAAGAACACCGCGTCGGCCTCCTGCTGCGACAACCTGCCGTCGGGGGCCGACCCGTCGGCGCCGTCCCAGCGGGTGTCGGTCGCCTGCGCCCGGGCCAGGATCTCGGCCGTGCGCAGGTCGTCGCGCAGCGCCCACAACGCCCGCACCATCGGGTTCCGGCCGGGCGCGACCGCGGTGACCGTCGTCGACGACGAGCCGGTGACCGGGGCGTAGGCGCAGGCCCCGCTGCCGTTCTTGTACACGATCGACACGGCCCCCGCGAAGACGGTTCCCGGGAGGGCGAGCAGGGTCGGCCGGGCGGTGAAGACGATCGCCCGGTCGCCCGAGTTCGCGGCGAGGTCGCCGGGGTTCCAGGTGAGGGTCCTGGTGCCGTCGGCGTTCAGGGTCACCGTGGCCGGTTTCGGCCCGGCGCCCAGGTCGAGCGGCTTGCTGTAGTAGACGTCCTTCGGCACGGTGGCCGTGACGGCCACGTTCGAGGCCGCGTCGCCGCCCGCGTTCGCGTAGGTGATCGTGTACGTGATCGCCTCGCCCGCGTTGACCGACGGGGTCGCCGTCTGGGACACGGTCAGCCTGGGCGCCCGCGCGGTGGTCGTCGCCGAGGCGGTGTTGTCGGTCCGCGACGGGTCGGGCACGCCCTCGGCGTCGGTGCCGGTGACCGTGGCGGTGTTGCTGATCACGGCGCCGTCGGTGACCGCGCACGGCACCTGGTAGCTGAACGGCGTGGTGGTGGTCGCCCCGGCGGCCAGGTCGGGCAGCGTGCGGCGCTGGACCGTTCCGTCGGGCAGCGTGTCGGCCACCTCGATCGACTTCGCCGGCCCGGGACCCAGGTCGGTGACGCCGACGGTGTAGGAGATGGTGTCACCCCCCGCCGCCGTCGCGCGGTCGGCGGTCTTGGTGAGCTTCAGGTCGGCCTGCTGGGTCATCGCCCTGACGTCGCGCTGGGTCAGTTCCCTAGGCAGGTTCCCGCGCAGGCCGTCGGCGTAGAAGCCGGCGTTCTGCCGCGGGTTGTACTGGATGTCGGCCCAGTCGTCGTGACCCTTCAGCTCCGTCTTCCCCTGGATGTTGCACCCCTCGCCCGGGTCGCCGATGGAGTCGATCCAGTTGATGTCGGCCTCGGCGTCGGTTTCGAGCGTCTTGTCGTCGTTCCAGTCGAGGGCCTGGGCGTTGGCGTCGTCGACCGTGAGCTTGCCGTTGAGCCCGTAGACCATCTTGCGCGCCGGGTTGGGCGTCGCGTGGAGACGCCTGTTCTCGTCGAGTTCCGTCTCCTTCAGCGGCGTGCCGAAGGCGGTGCCCCTGGCGGCGCTGCTGAAGTCGAGGGGGCGGTTCGGGTCGCGGCGCGGGAACTGGAAGGCGTAGCTCATGATGCTCAGGTAGTTGGGCTTGCAGTTGACGTGGTCGCCGCCGCCGTGGCCCAGCCCGAGAGTGTGGCCGAACTCGTGCATGAACGTCGATCCCTCGATCACCCGCCGGTCGGCGTCGCTGTCGAAGTACCACGTCGCCACGGTGACGATGAAGTCGTTGCCGCCTTCGAGGGTGTCGTCGCTGATCTCGGCCTGGCCGGAGGAGTCGGGGAACTGCTCGTACTTGTGGCCGAAGATCATGTAGCGGTAGACCTGGCGGCGGGCGTCCAGGACGGCCGTGCAGTTGGGGCTCGCGCGGTCGGCCGGGGTGCCGAAGTGGCCGTCGCAGTCGTTGTCCGGTTTGCCGCTCTTGAGGTCGTTGAAGTCGTCGAGGTCGCCGGGTCCGGTGTCGTTGAACTTCACGACGTCGATCCGGGGCACCTGCTCGCCGCTGAGGACGTGCAGGTTGACGCCTCGGTACTTGCCGGGTTCGTACTGGTCGACGGGGGCGGCGGCGAACGCGTTCACCACGTCGGTGATCGCGCCGGGCTGGGGGGCCGCGCCCTCCATGTGGTCGGCCTCGACGAACAGGTCCTTGCGGTAGGGCAGCGCGCCCATGTCGCCCAGGGGAAGGTCGACGGTGCCGTTTCCGTCGGCGTCGACGCCCCGGCCGGGGGCCTCCCAGACGTCCATGAGGCCGTCGCCGTCGCCGTCGGTGGTCTTGGCCTTCTCCAGGCAGTCGGGGGTGGTGATGGTGAAGTAGCCGCGCGCCGAGTCGACCGCGCTCTGCTCGCTCTCCCCCGCCAGCGACGTGACGCCCGCGCCCTGCTGCGCCGTCAGGCCGCCGCCGGTGAACACGCACGTGTTCAGGTCGAACTTCAGGTCGACGTGGTCGCCCGGCGCGCCCCAGTCGATGGGGTCGTCGGCGCTGGAGTCGTCCTGGTCCCAGAGTTCCATGTGGATGTCGACCGGGTTCTGGCCGGTGTCGACGTCGGCCGAGTGGATCCAGTTGGTGCGGAAGTCGGTGCCGTGGGCGCAGCAGTAGTCGTCCTTGCCGTCGTAGAGCTCCTCATTTCCGATCTTGAACTTCGGGTAGTAGTCGTTGGGGCACGGCACGGTCGCGCCCTCGTCGCAGGAGATCTCGACGACGCGGTAGAGGTGGACGGTGACCCGCACGGTCGCCGCGTGGGCCGGGGGTGCGACGAGAAAGGCCGCCACGACCAGTAACCCGGTCAGGGCGGCCTGCACTTTCCTCATTTCGGGGGTGCTCCTTCCGCGATGCTCGTCATCGCAGAATGGAGCCGCCCCGCACCGGGCGCCTGAGCACCCCGATACTCAAATCAGGGGGACACCCGTCCGTTGGCGTTGAAGGCGGCGTGGGTGATCGGCATCAGCCCGGCCCACAGGGCCTCCATCTTCTCGGCCACCATCTCGATCTCGCGCTGCGGGAACGACGGGACGGCGGCCCGTTCGTCCTTGGTGCGCAGCGACAGGAAGTGCATCAGCGCGCGGGCGTTGCAGGTGGCGTACATGGAGGAGAACAACCCGACGGGGAGCACGGCCCGCGCCACCTCGCGGGCCACTCCGGCCTCGAGCATCTTCTGGTACGCCGCGTAGGAGGCCCGGTAGGACTCCTCCATCGTCTCGGAGACGAGGGCGTGCTGTTCGGGGGTGCCGTCGACGAACACGTACTTGCCGGGACGGCCCTCCTGCACCAGCTTGCGGTCGGGGCCGGGCACGTAGAAGACCGGCTGCAACTCCCGGTAGCGGCCGCTCTCCTCGTTGTAGGACCACACGCGGTGGCGGTGGAACTCACGGAACACGAAGATCGGCGCGCTGATGAAGAAGGTCATCGAGTTGTGCTCGAACGGCGACCCGTGCCGGTCGCGCATCAGGAAGTTGATCAGGCCCTTGGACCGTTCGGGATCCTTGTGGATCTCCTCCAGCGACTGCTCCCCCGCCGTCGAGACCCGGGCCGCCCACAGCACGTCCGAGTCGGACGCGCTGTGCTTGACGAGCTCGACGGTTACCTCACTTTGCAACTTCACCATGGGCCACGAGCATAACGACCTCAGGTGATGTCTCTGCGGGTGGTGGTGAGGTTGGCGACGAGGGCGAACAGCAGGGCGTAGGCGACCAGGACGAGCGCGCCGCCCCAGGCGGGCAGCAGGTTCGACTCGCCGAGGCCGGTGTCGAAGTCGATGTTCATCAGCGCCTGCGCCGCCCCGCCGGGCAGCCACTTGCCGACCGTCTGCAGGGCCGGGAAGGCGCCCAGGATCGACTCGATCACGTACGCCCACACGATGCCGCCGATCAGCGCGGCCACCTGGTTGCGCACGAGCGCGCCGAGGCCGATGCCGAACAGGGCGTACAGGACCAGGGTGGCGAAGACCCCGAGGGTGAGCTGCGGCACGCGGCCGGCCGTCAGGTCGATCGAGCCGCCGCCGATGAGCACGGCGGTGATGGCGACGACGGCGGTGAACAGCAGCGAGATGACCGCGAAGAAGACCCCGACGATCACCCCGGCGCCGAGCTTGGCGGCGATGACGCGGCCGCGCTTGGGCGTGGTGAGGAACGTGCCGGTGATCGTCTGGTAGCGGTATTCGCTGGTCATCAGCACGATGCCGAGGATCATCGTGAAGATGTTGGCCCCGGAGGCGAAGCTGAGGGCCAGCGGCAACCACGCCGGGTCGTCGAGCGCGGGCAGGCCCGGCTGGCCGTTGGCGGGGGCCACCCCGGCCTGGGCGATGAGGAAGGCCAGGCCGAACGCGGTGAAGGCGAACATGACCAGGGCCATCGCCCACCACAGGCGGGTGGTGAAGAGCTTCTGCAGCTCGGCGCGGATCAGGTTCGTCATGCCCGCTCCCCCTCCGCGGTGAGTTCGAGGAAGACGCTCTGCAGGTCGGAGCGCTCGTGGGTGACCTCGGTGAGGAGCACCCGCTGGTCGAGGGCCAGGCGGCCGATCTCCTCGGCGTCCAGGCCCTTGACCCGGAGCAGGCCCGGTTCGACCTCCTCGACCTCCGCGCCGGCGGCGCGCAGGGCGGGGGCGAAGTCGTCCTTGGTCTTCACCCGGACCGCGCCGCCGCCGTTGCCGGTGAGTTCGGCCAGGGTGCCCTGGCGGACCAGCCGGCCCTTGGCGATGATCACCACGTTGTCGACGGTCTGCTCGACCTCGGCCAGCACGTGGCTGGAGACCAGCACGGCCGCGCCGGTGTCGTGGGCCAGGTGGCGCAGGAAGCCCCGCAACCACTGGATGCCCGCCGGGTCGAGGCCGTTGGCGGGCTCGTCGAGGATGAAGATCTTCGGCTGGCCGAGCAGCGCGCCCGCGAGGGCCAGCCGCTGGCGCATGCCGAGGGAGAAGCCGCCGACCCGCTTGCGGGCGGCGTCGGCGAGGCCGACCTGGTCGAGCGCCTCGTCGGGCCGGGAGGCCGGCAGGCCCGCCGCGGTGGTCATGATGCGCAGGTGGTCGCGGGCGGTGCGGCCCGGGTGGAAGCTGGTGGCCTCCAGGACCGCGCCGACCTCGTTGAGCGGGTGGTCGAGGCTGGCGTACCGCCGCCCGTTGACCAGGGCCTCACCCGAGTCGGGGGTGACCAGGCCGAGCAGGGAGCGCAGGGTGGTGGTCTTGCCGGCGCCGTTGGGGCCGAGGTAGCCCGTGACGGTGCCGGCTTCCACCGTGAAGGAGACGTCGTCGACGGCGCGGACCGCGCCGAACGACTTGCTGAGGTTGCGGATCTCTATGGCAGTCATGGCCTTTTCAGTCTTTCTGCCAAGATCTGCTCGTTCCTCCTACCTAAAGAGGATTTAAAGTCGGTAGATCCGACGAGCGTTTCCCGAGCCGATCATCCCCGCGACCCGTTCCGCGTCGCCGCCCGACCAGTCGCCGGCCTCGATGCGGGCGGCCAGTTCGCGGGCCAGCACGGTCCGGTGCCGCAGGGCGCCCAGGTAGACGGTCTCGGCGACGCCCCAGCCGCCCGAGCCGAACATGATCTTGTGGAACGGCGCGAGGCCGAGCACCTCGGCGAGCCCGTCGCGCACGTCGATGTGCACGTGCGGGAACGCGGCGGCCAGGAACGCGGCCGCCCGCTCGTACGGCGAGCAGTGCAGCAGGATGACCGGCACCCCGAGCGGCCCGAGCGCCTTGACGAAGGGGGCCAGCGCGGTCGGATCGGACCGGTGCAGCACCCCCAGGTCGACCCCCGAGTGGCCGCACGGGATCTGCAGCGGCATCGCCCGCTCCCGGGCGACGTCGACGCCGGTCCAGAGCAGGTGGCGCAGCAGCACCGGGTCGGTGAGCGGCCTCTTCGGCTCGGCGGCCCGCCGTCCGGCCGCCGCCAGCACGGCCCCGCGCGCCGGGCGGACCGGATCGACGTCCAGGCCGCAGCGGTAGCCGATCACGGTCGACAACCCGACCGCCCGGGAGGCCCGCGCGGCGACCTCGGTCCGCAGCCGGTCGAGGTAGGCGGGCGCGCTCAGCCCCTCTTCCGCGACGTCCTGCTCGACCCGTTCGAGCCGGACGATCTCGTCGGAGGCCGCGCCGCCGAGCCGCCCGGTCTCGGCCACCGACAGCAGGTCGGGCGAGGACTCCGTGCCGGTGTCGACCAGGAAGGCGACGACGCCGGCGGCCCGCAGCAGCGCCCGGTTGACCTCCGCGGCCCCCAGTTCGGCCCGGCGGGCCAGGTAGACGGCGGCCGGCGCGTGCGGTTCGAGCCCCAGGACGGGCGCGCACCAGCGCCGGATCGCCACGCCCTCGGGGGTGTCGAAATGGGTGGTCCCGGGCGGCGCGGGATGGCCCGCCCGGGTGATCAGCGTCTCGAACTGGGCCCTGACCAGGTCGTCGCGGCGCACCCCCTGGCAGTGGTGGTCGACCAGGGGCGCCGTCAGCGCCGCCCGGACCGGACCCGGCAGCACCGGCGTCATTTCCCTCGTCCCCCTCGGTTTCGGCAGGGACGAGACTCTAGGGCCGGTGACGCCGGGCGGTCAGGCGATCGGTGCGATCTTTACCGGGCCAGCCTGAGCACGTTGGCGATGATCTTCGCGCCCGCGCCGCCCTCGGTGGTGAGGATCGACTCGGGGTGGAACTGCACCCCGAACCGGCGGTTGGCCGGATCTTCGATGGCCATGACCGCGCCGTCGGAGGTCGCCGCCGTGACCGTGAAGCCCTGCACGCCCGGGTGCTTGGCGTGCACCGAGTGGTAGCGGGCGGCGGTGAACGTCTCGGGCAGCCCGGCCAGCAGCGCGCTGTCGCCCTCGCGCTTGATCTGCCCGCGCTTGCCGTGCTCGGGGTAGGGCAGCAGGTCGAGCTGCCCGCCCGCCTGCTCGACCATCGCCTGCAGCCCGAGGCAGACCCCGAAGACCGGCAGGCCGCGCTCGTAGAGGGCCGCGACGAGCCGGTCGGTGCCGAAGTCGGACGGCCAGCCGGGGCCGGGCGAGAGCACCACGAGGGTCGGCGCGATCTCCTCGATCATCGCCGTCGGGAAGCCGTGGCGCAGGGTGACGACCTTGGCGCCCTGCTGGCGGAAGTAGTCGGCCAGGGTGTTGACGAACGAGTCCTCGTAGTCGACGAGGAGCACGGTGTGGCCCTCGCCCGGCTGCTCGGCCGCGACGGCCTCCTGGGCCACCTCGCCCCGGCCGACCGCCGCCAGCGCGCCCAGCAGGGCGCTGGCCTTGAGCTCGGTCTCGCGCTCCTCGGCGTCGGGGTCGGAGTCGACCAGCAGGGTCGCGCCCGCCCGGACCGTCGCCACGCCGTTCTTGATCTGGGCGGTGCGCAGGGTCAGGCCGGTGTTCATGGAGCCGTCGAAGCCGATGAAGCCGACCGCGCCGCCGTACCAGCGGCGGGTGGTGGCCTCGTGGTCCTCGATGAACTGCATCGCCCACGTCTTCGGGGCGCCCGTGACGGTGACCGCCCACATGTGGGTGAGGAAGGCGTCGAGGGCGTCGAACTCGGGGCGCAGGTAGCCCTCGATGTGGTCGACGGTGTGGATCAGCCGGGAGTACATCTCGATCTGGCGGCGGCCGATGACCTTGACCGAACCCGGCACGCAGATGCGCGACTTGTCGTTGCGGTCGACGTCGGTGCACATGGTCAGCTCCGACTCCTCCTTCACGCTGGACAGGAGGGTGCGGATCGCCTCGGCGTCCTCGACCGGGTTGGCGCCCCGGGCGATGGTGCCGGAGATCGGGCAGGTCTCCACCCGCTCGCCGCTGACCCGGACGTACATCTCGGGCGAGGCCCCCACCAGGTGCTCGCCGTCGCCGAGGCTGAGGATGAACTCGTAGGGCGCCGGGTTGCTGGTGCGCAGGCCGCGGTAGAAGGCGGGCGGGTCGTCGCAGGGGGCGTGGAAGACCTGGCCGGGCACGACCTCGAACAGGTCGCCGCGCCGGAACTTCTCCTTGGCCTTGGCGACGACGTCGGCGTAGGCGCCCCTGACCGGGTCGGCCGGGATCTCGGTCGCCTTGACCAGTTCGCGGGAGTCGCCGCTGCGGGGCAGGCCCTTCGTGCTCGCGCCCTCGTACACGAACTCGTAGGAGTACTCCAGCACGGTCTCCTTCACCCGGTCGATCACCACGAGGCGGTCGGGCAGGTGGAGGACCAGGTCGCGCTGGTCGTCGGGACGGGTGAGCTCGTAGCGGATCGGCTCGAACTGGAAGGCCAGGTCGTAGCCGAACGCGCCGTAGAGGCCCAGGTGCTGGTCGTCGCCCTTGAACGCGGCGATGACCTCGCGGATCGCGGTGAAGACGGTGGGCCGGCGCGAGCGCATCTCCTCCGGCAGCCACTCGTCGGACTGGCGCACCTCGACCTCGGTGTAGGTGGCGGTGGGCGTGCCGACGACCTCACCGGCGGCGCGGAGACAGGCCGCGACGGCGGGGAGCACGACGGCGCCCCGGTCGTTGAGCGCGCGGGCCGAGATGCGGCGGCCCCGCGCGACGAGCTCCAGGCAGGGATCGGCGTAGCCGAAGGCCCATCGGCTGTACCTGCCCGGATAGTCCATGCCCGAGGAGAACGCCCCGCCCCGGCGAGTGCCGAGCGAGTCGACGATCTCGTCGAGGGCCGCCTCGGGCACGGCGCGCACCACGCGCTCGACCCCGATGCCGCCCGCCGTGGTGTAACCGCTGGTCTCCACTGTCGCCCCTTGATCCACTCATGCCCCGGGGGCGGAAACACAGAAGGCCGCCCAATCCCGGGGCGGCCTGTTTCGATTTCGCGAAAACCTGAGCTGAGGGCCGCCTGCTAGCGGCGCCACCACTGCTGCTGAGGAATTCGCATGCGGCACACAATAACACGCCGGACTCCACATGTCGGGCGAATGGCCCGACCCACGACCGCTCGGCGCGTCCAGGCTGCCGCTCGTCGATGGGAGCTCCACCTGTGACACCCGTCACTTTACGCTCCAATCGACAACCTGTCGGAAGGAGAGTCCGTTGACGGATCCACGCTCCCCCAGATCGGACCGCAGCCGCTGGAACTGGGTCCTGCTGCCCGCGATCGTCATCCCGCTGGTGCCGGCCCTGTTCAACCATGAGGAGCCCCGGCTGTTCGGCGTTCCGCTGTTCTACTGGCTGCAGCTCGCCTTCCTGGTCATCAGCGTGTCGGCGACCCTGATCGTCTACCGGGTGACCCGCCGATGAACGAGCACATCACCGAGATCGTCATCTTCACCGCCCTGTTCCTGCTGGTCAGCGGGATGGGCTTCGTCGCGGCCCGCTGGCGGCGGGCCGACAACCTGGCCTCGCTCAACGAGTGGGGGCTGGGCGGGCGCAACTTCGGGTCGTGGATCACGTGGTTCCTGGTCGGCGGGGACCTCTACACGGCCTACACGTTCGTGGCGGTGCCGGCGCTGCTGTTCGGGGCCGGGGCGACCGGGTTCTTCGCGGTGCCCTACACGGTCATCACCTATCCGCTGGTCATGCTGGTGCTGATCCGGCTCTGGTCGGTGTCGCACGTGCACGGGCTGGTGACGCCCGCCGACTTCGTGCGGGTGCGGTTCGGCTCGCCGACGCTGGCGCTGCTGGTGGCCATCACCGGGATCGTGGCGACGATGCCGTACATCGCGCTCCAGCTCATCGGCATCGAGGCCGTGCTGAAGACGATGGGGGTGACCGGCGACCTGCCGCTGATCATCGCGTTCGCGATCCTGGCGGCGTACACCTACCAGAGCGGGCTGCGGGCCCCGGCGCTGATCGCGTTCGTGAAGGACATCCTGATCTACGTCGTGATCCTGGTCGCGGTGATCTACATCCCGGCGCGGCTCGGCGGGTTCGGGTCGATCTTCGACGCGGCCGACGCCAAGTTCGCCAAGACCCCCGCGCCCGGCGACGGGACCCTGCTCAACGCCAACAACCAGCTCCAGTACGTCACCCTGGCGCTGGGGTCGGCGATGGCGCTGTTCCTCTACCCGCACAGCGTGACCGGGGTGCTCGCCTCGCGGTCGCGCGACGTGATCAAGCGGAACATGTCGGCGCTGCCGGCCTACAGCCTGCTGCTGGGGCTCATCGCGCTGCTCGGCTACATGGCCATCGCGGCCGGGGTCACCCCGATCGGCACCGACGTGAACACGGTCGTGCCGCAGCTGTTCGACCAGATGTTCCCCGACTGGTTCACCGGCGTCGCGTTCGCGGCCATCGGCATCGGCGCGCTGGTCCCGGCCGCGATCATGTCGATCGCGGCGGCGAACCTGTTCACCCGCAACATCTACAAGGAGTACCTGCGGCGCGACGCCACCGACGCCCAGGAGGCCCGGGTCAGCAAGCTGACCTCGCTGGTCGTCAAGGTGGGCGCGGTGCTCTGCATCCTGCTGATCGACCCGCAGTTCTCCATCGACCTGCAGCTGATCGGCGGGGTGATCATCCTGCAGACGCTGCCGTCGGTGGCGCTGGGGCTGTATACCCGGTGGTTCCACCGGGTGGGGCTGATCGCGGGCTGGACGGCCGGGATGACGGCCGGGATGGTGCTGCTCTACAACATCGCGAACCCGGCCAACAACCACGCCCACTTCGGCGGGTCGGCGTTCCCGCTGAGCAAGCTCGGCTTCGACACGCCGATGACGGTCTACGCCGGGTTCCTGGCGCTGATCGTCAACCTGGCGGTGGCGGCGCTGGCGACCGTGGCGGCCCGGCGGCTCGGGTCGGCGGAGGGGGTCGACGCGACCCGCCCGCGCGACTACACCGCCGACGCCGGGGATCCCGAGGTGAAGGACGACCTGGAGCCGGCGGGGTCGACGTGATCTCCCCTTATGACGCCTTTACAAAGTAGATCCTAGGACTGCTCTCACGTCTCGCTCATGTGCGGTTCCTAGCGTGACCGTCATGACAGACCACGACGAAGGCCGCCGGGTCAGCCGGCGCACGATGATCGCCGGGGTGGGTTCGATCGGGCTCGGCGCGCTGCTCGCGGCGTGCGGGTCCGGCGGGTCCACTCCGGTGACGACCTCCACGGGCGCGACCGCGACCATCACGCCCCAGGCCGTTCCGGGCGACCTGGCGGCGCTCCTCGACTCCTCCGGCGCGTGCGCGCTGACGCCCTCCACCACCCCGGGGCCCTACTACTTCGACGCGGACAAGATCAGGTCGGACATCCGCGAGGACCGGCCCGGGACCCTGCTCGACCTGGCGATCCGGGTGCGCGACAGCGAGACGTGCGAACCGCTGAAGGACGCGGTCGTGGAGATCTGGCACTGCGACGCGGGCGGCCTCTATTCGGGCGCGGAGTCCGCCTCGACGGGCGGACCCGGCGGCGGCATGGGCGATCTCGTGCCGACCGACGACGAGCGGTATCTGCGGGGCGCCCAGGTGACCGGGGCCGACGGGATCGTGGTGTTCACCACCATCTGGCCGGGGTGGTACCGGGGGCGGACCGTGCACGTCCACGCCATGGTCCACGTCGGGAACGACCGGACGCTCACCACCCAGGTCATGTTCGACGAGGCGCGCAACGACGCGGTGCTGGCCGCCGGCCCCTACGCCGGGCGGGGCGGGCGTGACACGCGGAACGACGACGACTCGATCTTCCGGAGCTCCATGGTCATGGCCACGGTGCCGGACGGCGACGGCTTCCGGGGGGCGATCACCTTCGACGTCGATCCCGGCCACGACGGACGGTAGCCCCCTCCCGGTGATCTCTGGGATCATCGGCGGGCATCGACCGTGACGGGGAGGGAACGCCGATGGCAGATCCGGCGGCAACAGGGGACGGCCTGCGCAGGGCCAGCGCGACGGCGGGGCGGATCCTCGTCCTGATCGCCCTGACGGCGGTCGTGTTGTGGATCGTCTACCAGGTCAGGACCGTCGCGATCAGCGTCGTGTTCGCGATCTTCATCACCGCGCTGATGATGCCCCCGGCGCGGCGGCTGCGCCAGTGGGGCCTCAACCGCGCCCTGTCCACGCTGCTCGCGTTCGTGGGGGTGATCGCCGTGCTGGCGGGGGTCATCGCGCTGCTGGTCCCCCCGACGATCGACGGTTTCGCCGAGCTGAGCGACAGCATCGGCAAGGTCGTCACCGACCTCCAGGCGACCGCCGCGCGCTTCGGCTTCGACCAGGCGCGCATCCAGGAGATCGTGCACGACGTCCAGACGTTCCTGTCGCAGCGCGGCAGCGAGGTCGCCTCGGGGGCGCTCACCGGGGTCAAGACCGTCGGCGAGATCGTGGTCGGCGGGGTGCTGGCCCTCATCCTGGCGGTCTACCTCGTCCACGGCGGCGACCACCTGGTGCGCTGGGTGGCCGACCTGGCCCCGCGCGGCAGCCGCGACCACATCATGACCACCAGCAAGATCGTCTTCGACGTCGTCGGCCGCTACGTGCGGGGCGTCGCGGCGGTCGGCTTCGTCGACGCGTTCTTCATCGGCCTCGCGTTGTGGATCCTGGGCGTGCCGATCGCGCTGCCGCTCGCGGTGCTGACGTTCGTGGGCGCGTTCCTGCCGGTCATCGGCGCGCTGTTCGCGGGGCTGCTCGCGGCGGTGGTGGCGTTCGTGGCCAAGGGCTGGCTGGTGGCCCTGATCGTGATCGCGGTGACGATCCTGGTGCAGCAGCTCGAAGGCCACGTGCTGGCGCCGATGATCTACGGCAAGGCGCTCGACCTGCCGGGCGCGGTGATCCTGCTGGCGCTGACGGTCGGCAGCGTGGTCGCCGGCATCATCGGCGCGTTCCTGGCGGCCCCGGTGACCTCGGTGATCGTGGCCCTGATCCGCAACGCCCAGGGCCGCTCCCCCGACTCCGGCCCGCCCGCGTCCCCGCCGGAGCCGCCGCCCCCGGCCAGGCCCGCCGTCGCCTGACGGGTCAGCGCCCGGCGAGTTCCCGCAGGGCGGCGGCGAGGCGGTCGACGTCGGCGGCCGAGGTGAACAGGGCCGGGGTGACCCGCACGCAGTCGCCCTTCGTGACGCCGTCGCGGTGCACCGTGAAGATGCGGTGCCGGGTGTAGAGGTGGTCGACGACGGCGGTGTTGTCGGCCTTGGACGTGCGGCCCGCGAGCCGGAAGGCGGTCATGCCGCCGTACATGGCCGGGTCGTCGGGGGTCAGGATCTCGACGGGCAGGTCGCGGACCTGGTCGACCCAGCGCTCGCGCAGGTGCCGGAGGCGGGCCTCCTTGACCTTCGCGCCGAGGGTCTCGTGGAAGTCGAGGGCGGCGCCGACGCTGAGGATGGGGGCGACGTCCATGGTGCCCGAGTGCACCCGCGACCGGATGTCGGCCTGCTGCGACTCGTCGCCGAAGACGGGGGCGACGTCGGCCAGGCGCTCCTTGCGGATGTAGAGGAAGCCGCTGCCCAGGGGCGCGCCCATCCACTTGTGCAGGGAGAAGACGCCGAAGTCGGCCTTCAGCTCCGGCAGGGTGAAGTCGAGGTGGCCCCACGAGTGGGCGGCGTCGACGATCACGTCGACGCCCTTCTCCCGGGCCATCTCGGTGATCTCGGCCACCGGCACGACCAGGCCGGTGCGGTTGTTCAGGTGGCTGAGCAGGAGCAGCCGCAGGCGCGGGGTGGTGGCCAGGGCGGCGGCGTAGGCGTCCAGCACGGCCTGGCGGGTGGCCGGTTCGGGGATCACCAGGCGTTCGACCCGGGCGCCGTGCCGGTCGGCCAGCCATCTGAGGGCCGACTGGCCGGTGTGGAAGTCGAGGTCGGCGTACATGACGGCGTCGCCGGGGGCCAGCCGCCGGTAGCCGGTGATCAGGTTCTGGAGGGCCTCGGTGCCGCCCCGGGTGAAGGCGATCTCCTCCTTCGTCACGCCGAGCAGGCCCGCGACGCGGGCGGCGGCCTCCTCGGCGTGCTGCCGGTACGCCGTGCGCAACAACCGGCTGTTCTCGGCGTTCAGCCGGTCGGAGTGGGCGTGGTAGGCCAGCCGGACGGGCTCGGGCATGCTGCCGAAGTAGCCGTTCTCCAGGTTCACGAAGCCGGGGTCGACCCGGAACGCCGCCGCCACCGAGCGCCAGTAGACCTCGTCGCGGGCGACCTCCGCGGGAGCGCCCACGGGCCTCGCCACCGCGGCCGCGGGACGGGCCATGAGCGAGAGCGGCAGGCCGGTGAGCATCGCGCGGCGTGACAGGGTCACGTCTCCCCCTTCGGAACGGCTGGGGGGCTGATCGATTATCCGCCGCCCCGCCCGCCGGGAGCGGCGGGGCACCACCAAACACGCGGAAAGTTCGGTTACTTTGCGTGACGACATGTCTTCTCATCTGGTGGGCAGCACCCCGGTACGCCTGATCACCGCGCCCTTCGCCCCCGCCGGACGCGGCTTCTGGGCCAAGCTGGAGGCGGTCAACCCCGGTGGTCTCAAGGACCGGGCCGCTCTGCACATCGTCGGACAGGCCAGGGAACGGGGCGAGCTCGCCCCCGGCGCGATGATCGTCGAGTCGACGTCGGGCACGTTCGGCCTGGGGCTGGCGCTCGCCGGGATCGTCTACGGCCATCCGGTCACCGTCGTCACCGATCCCGGCATGGAGACCCTCGTCCACCGGCTGCTGACCGCCTACGGCGTGCGGGTCGAGACGGTGTCCCGGCCGCATCCGGCCGGCGGCTGGCAGCGGGCCCGGCTCGATCGGGTGGCCGAGCTGCTGGCCGAGCATCCGGGCGCCTACTGCCCCGACCAGTACGCCAACCCCGACAACGTCGGCGCCTACGCGGGCCTGGCCGACGAGCTGGTCGAGCAGCTCGGGCGCGTCGACGTGCTGGTGTGCAGCGTCGGGACCGGCGGCCACTCGGCCGGGGTGAGCAAGGCGCTGCGGCGGTACGACCGGCGGGTCGCCCTGGTGGGGGTCGACGCGGTCGGGTCGACGATCTTCGGCCAGCCGGCCCGGCCCCGGCTGATGCGGGGACTGGGCAGCAGCATCCACCCGCGCAACGTCGCGCACGAGGAGTTCGACGAGGTGCACTGGGTCGCCGCGCACGAGGCGGTCTGGGCCTGCCGCACCCTCGCCGCGACCCACTACACGACCGGCGGGTGGAGCGTCGGCGCGGTCACCGTCGTCGCGTCGTGGCTGGCCCGCACGCTGCCGCCGGACACCCGGATCGCCGCCGTCTTCCCCGACGGCCCGGCCCGCTACGGCTCGACGATCTACGACGACGCCTACTGCGCCGCCCACGGCCTGCTGCACCGGCCGCCCGCCGCCGAGCCCGACGAGATCAAGACGGCCGACGAGGCCGAGGTGACCCGCTGGACGCGGATGGTGGTCCGGTGAGGGCCTGGCGCTCGTTCGACGGCACGGCGCGGTTGCTGATGGTCAACCAGTTCACCATCAACGTGGCGTTCTACCTGCTGATGCCGTTCCTGGCCGGGCACCTGTCGGGCGGGCTGGGCCTCGCGGGCTGGACCGTCGGGCTGGTGCTCGGGGTGCGCAACCTGAGCCAGCAGGGCCTGTTCCTGCTCGGCGGCACCCTCGCCGACCGGCTCGGCTACCGGCCGGTCATCATCGCCGGGTGCCTGCTGCGCACGCTCGGGTTCGCGCTGCTCGGGTTCGCGCACACGCTGCCGGTGCTGCTGGCCGCCTCGGCGATGACCGGGTTCGCGGGGGCGCTGTTCAATCCGGCCGTACGCGCCTATCTCGCCCATTCGGCCGGCGATCGGCGGGTCGAGGCGTTCGCCCTGTTCAACGTCTTCTACCAGGGCGGGATCCTGCTCGGGCCGGTGGTCGGGCTGGTCCTGATGGCGGCCGACTTCCGGCTGGTCTGCGTGGTGGCCGCCGGGCTGTTCGCGCTGCTGACGGTCGTGCAGGTGCTCGCGCTGCCGCCCGGTCCCGGCGCGCGGACGGAGTCGGCGGGCGTGCTGGCCGACTGGCGGACGGTGCTGGCCAACCGGCCCTTCGTGCTGTTCGCGGGGGCGATGACGGGGTCGTACGTGTTGTCGTTCCAGGTCTACCTGGCGCTGCCGCTGGCCCTCGGCGACCCGGGTTCGGTGACGCTGCTCTTCGTGGTGTCGGGCGGCATCGCGGTGCTCGGGCAGCTGCGGATCACCGCGTGGGCGCGGGCGCGCTGGACGCCGGCGCAGGCCATGACCTGGGGGCTGACCCTG
Organism: Herbidospora sakaeratensis; assembly: GCF_001570525.1. GTDB lineage: Bacteria > Actinomycetota > Actinomycetes > Streptosporangiales > Streptosporangiaceae > Herbidospora > Herbidospora sakaeratensis. The sequence goes on along the minus strand of NZ_BBXC01000007.1, from coordinate 1,109,533 downwards.
ATGGGGGCGGCGTTCACGCCGCTGCTGGTGACGACGTGGCCGGGCGCGGTGCTGCTGTGCGCGGCGCTGCTCGGCGTCGGCACGGCGCTGACCTACCCGTTCGAGATGGACACCGTGGTGGCCCTGTCGGGCGGCCGGCTCGTCGCCACCCACTACGGCCTGTACAACTCGATCGCCGGGCTCGGGATCACCGCGGGCAACCTGGCCGTGGGGGCGCTGCTCGACCACGCCGCCCTGCTGTGGGCGGTGCTGGCGGGTCTGGGCGCCGGGTGCGCGGCGGGCGTGCGCCTCCTCGGCCGCTCGGGCCTCACCCGGCCGCTACCGTGGTCGCATGGCTGACGGATGGCGGTGGGACGCGACCCTCTTCGAGGGCGCCGCGGCCCACTACGAACGCGGCCGGCTCCCCTACGCGCCCGGCTACGCCGAAACGCTGGCCGCCGCACTGGGGCTCGACCACCGGAGCCGGGTGCTCGACGTCGGGTGCGGCCCGGGGACCGTCACCCTCGACCTGGCCCCTCTCGCCGGCGAGACGATCGGCCTCGACCCCGACTCCGGCATGCTGGCCGAGGCCCGGCGGCGGGCCGGACGCCGAAAGGTGCCGGGCGTGCGCTGGGTCCTCGGCCGGGCCGAAGACCTGCCCGGCGACCTGGGCGGCGGTTTCCAGGCCGTGGTGTTCGCGCAGTCGTTCCACTGGACCGACCGCGACCGCGTCGCCGCGACCGTGCTGCGCATGCTCGCGCCCGGGGGCGCGTTCGTGCAGGTCGGCGACGTCAAGAGCGCGCCCCCTGCCGTGTACGCCGAGATCGGCGACCTGGTGCGCCGTCATCTGGGCCCGGTGCGCCGCGCGGGCCAGGGCGCGCTCGTGAACGGCACGCCGGGCAGAGAGGACCTGGTCCTGGCGCGGGCCGGGTTCGGCCCGGTCGAGCGCATCGTCGTCCCGGCCGGAGAGGTGGTCGAGCGCACGCCCGACGACCTCGTGGCGTGGACGTTCTCCCGGTCCGGCTCCGCGCCGCACCTGTTCGGCGACCGGCTCGCCGGCTTCGAACACGACCTGCGAGCATTGCTCGGCCAGGGCCCGTTCCCCGAACGCCTTCCGGCTACGGAGATCAGGCTGTGGCACTCCGCCCAACATACGTATACTTATGCGCATACGGAGGAGGCCGACGATGCCGAATAAGACGATCTACGTGTCCGACGACGACCTGCCGCTCTTCCAGCGGGCCACCGAGCTCGCCGGGGGCAAGCTCTCGGCCGCGATCAGCACCGCCCTGCGGCGCTACGTCGAGATGGAGGAGGGCCGGGAGGAGGGCTACGACGAGGTCATCGTGAAGGTCGGCCAGGGCACGGCGGTGCGCAAGCAGCGGTTCTCCGGCGTGCTGCTCGGCGAGTGGAGCCGCCTGGTGGGCCAGCGCAACGAGACCTTCCGGGTCTACCGGTCCCGCAAGGGCAAGTACGTCCTGCACGTCGAGCGCTCCCCCGAGTGGACCGACAGCATGACCCGCGACGCCGAGAACTGGTTGTCGGGGCTGTTCTCCCGCGAGGCGCTGCGCACCTACCTCGGCCTGGCCGACTCCGACTACGGGTTCATCCAGGGCGAGGCCACCCTGGAGGTCCTCGACACGTTCGAGCAGCTGCGCGGCCGGGTCCCCGACGAGTTCTACGACATGATCACCGATCTCGGCCGGCCGCCCGTCGTCGAGGACCTCGACATCTAGCGCCTCAGGCGTTCGGGCCCAGCGAGGCGGGGAAACGCGACCAGACGCGGTGGCCGCCCAGCAGGGTCACGACCTCCCCCAGCACCGCCGGGCCCGCCTCGCCGACGACCACGCCGGGCGCGCCGGGCGGGATGCCCGCCGAGGCGAACGCCTCGGCCGCGCCGTCCCAGCCGCCCAGCGGCTTGCCGTGGCGGTAGGCCTCGTTCAGCATCAGCGAGACGCGCGGGTCGACGCGGCCGCTCAGCCCCGCCTTGGCGTCGCGCGCGCCGATCGCGTCGGCCCCCGGCGCGGGCGCGCCCGCCACGACGATCGCGTCGAACTCGACCGAGCGGGCGGCGGCGAAGGTGCGCTGGACCGGCACCGGGTCGCCCGGGCCGGGCAGCACCCCGCCCGCGGGCGCGATCACCAGCGGCGTCATGCCGCCGTCGAGGACCGTCCGGCGGACCGTGCGCAGGGCGTCGAGGTCGTCGCCGGCGACGATGCCGATGATCCGGCCCGTCGTCGGCCACTGGCGGCCGACCTGCGACAACGCGGGGCTCGGCTCGACGTACACCTCGGGTTTGCCCTCGGGGACCGGCAGGCCGAGACCGAACGCCACCTGCTCGCACAGGTAGGGGTCGACCCGCGCCAGCACCTGGAGCTGCCGCTCCCTGATCGCCTGCTCGAACACCTTGCTCAGCTCGAAGGTGTACGCCGCGATGATGTGCGCCTGCTCGACCGGCGACATGCTGAGCCAGAACAGGCGCGGCTGGCTGAAGTGGTCGTCGTAGGAGGCGGGCGCCACCCGTCCACGAGCCGCCGCCTCGACCGGGACCGGCACCTCCACGTAGCCGCCGGACGCCTGGAACGGGCAGCCGCCGTCGAGCGAGTTGGGCCGGTAGGGCGCGACCCCCGTGTGCACGGCGGTCTGGTGCATGCCGTCGCGCAGCATGTCGTTGACCGGCGAGTGCGGCCGGTTGATCGGCAGCTGGACGAAGTTCGGCCCGCCCAGGCGGCTGATCTGGGTGTCGAGGTAGGAGAACAGGCGGCCCGCCAGCAGCGGGTCGTCGGTCACGTCGATGCCGGGCACCAGGTGCCCGACGTGGAAGGCGACCTGTTCGGTCTCGGCGAAGAAGTTGACCGGGTTGGCGTTCAGGGTCAGCAGGCCGATCGGCTGCACCGGCGCGAGCTCCTCGGGCACGATCTTCGTCGGGTCGAGCAGGTCGATTCCCTCGAACGTCTGGTCCGGGGAGTCGGGGAAGACCTGGATGCCGAACTCCCACTCCGGGTAGGCGCCCGCCTCGATGGCGTCGGCCAGGTCGCGGCGGTGGAAGTCGGGGTCGACGCCGTTGACGATCTGGGCCTCCTCCCAGACCAGGGAGTGCACGCCCGCCTTCGGCTTCCAGTGGAACTTGGCCAGCACGGTGCCGCCGTCGGCGGCGACCAGCCGGAAGGTGTGGACGCCGAAGCCCTCCATCATCCGGTACGACCTCGGGATGCCCCGGTCGGACATGTTCCACATCGTGTGGTGGGTCGCCTCGGTGTGCAGCGAGACGAAGTCCCAGAAGGTGTCGTGGGCGCTCTGCGCCTGCGGGATCTCCCGGTCGGGGTGCGGCTTGCCGGCGTGGATGACGTCGGGGAACTTGATCGCGTCCTGGATGAAGAAGACCGGGATGTTGTTGCCGACCAGGTCGAAGACGCCCTCGGAGGTGTAGAACTTGGTCGCGAAGCCCCGGGTGTCGCGGACGGCGTCGGCCGAGCCGCGCGAGCCCAGCACGGTGGAGAACCGCACGAAGACCGGCGTCTCGACGTCCTTGGCGAGGAACGCGGCCTTGGTGACCTGCGCGGCGGTGCCGTAGCCGCGGAAGACGCCGTGGGCGGCCGCGCCCCGGGCGTGCACGACGCGTTCGGGGATGCGTTCGTGGTCGAAGTGGGTGATCTTCTCACGCAGGTGGTGGTCGCGCAGCAGCACCGGCCCGCGCGGCCCGGCCTTGAGCGAGTGGTCGGTGTCGGGTAGTTCGGTGCCCGTCGCGGTGGTCAGGTAGGCGCCGCCCTGCGCCCGGCTCTCGGTGGTCTCACCCGAGGGTTGCCCGGTCGGCGTGAACGGGTCGGGGCCGCGCTGGTCGGGCTTGGGCGGCAGCGGGCCGCGCGGCTCGACCGGTTCGGCGACCTGCGGCGGCAGGCTGCCCGGCCGGCCCGGGATCTCCTCCCCGCCGTGGTCGGAGATCGCGTCGATGACCTTGTCCACGGCCTTGGCGACCGGGTTTTCCCTCTTGTTCACGATGTCCCCTCACAGGCGGTGCCCGGTGACCTGCCCACGCTCCGTGACCGGCACGCGACACAAGGGACGAAAATGACCGAATCACTGTCTCAACACGGCCTGGGCCGCCCGCAGCCGGTCGGGGCCGGGCCGGTCGGAGGCGTCGCCCGAGACCTCGTCGGCCCAGCCGAGAAGACGGTGGACGTGGGCGTCGGCGAGCGACTCGGTGACGGCGGGCTCGCCCAGGGCCACCTCGCCGCCGGTGCCGTCGATCGTGACGAGCGCGCCTTCGGGGATGGTGCGGTCGCCGGCGCGGACCGACCCCGCCGCCACGACCAGCCCGGCCGCGCCGACCACGGCGGGCCGGCCCATCGCGCGGGCGACGACGGCGGCGTGGCTGGCCGGGCCGCCCCGGGCGGTGACGATCCCGGCGGCGGCCGCGATGCCGCGCAGGTCGAGCGGGGAGGTCTCCGGCCGCACCAGCACGACCGGCCCGGCGGCGGCCATCCGGACCGCCGCGTCGGCGCTGGTGGCGACCCGTCCGGTGGCGACGCCCGGGCAGGCGCCCAGCCCCCGGGCGACGACGTCGGCCGGGCCCGTGACGCGGGCGACCCGCTTCAGGTCGGCGGGGGCGACCCGGAGCAGCGCCTCGGCCCGGTCGATGACGCCCTCGTCGGCCAGGTCGGCCGCCACGACGACGGCGGCGGCGCCGGTGAAGCGGCCGGGGCGCACCTGGAGGAACCACAGGTCGCCGCTCTCGTAGGTGAACTCCAGGTAGCAGGCGTCGCGGTAGTGGCCCTCGACGCGCGCCGCCGCGCGGGTCAGCCCGGCCCACACGCGCGGTTCCCGCGCGGCCAGCTCGCCCAGCGGGACGGTCGGCTCCCGGCCGGACACCACCGCGTCGCCCCGCCGCCCGAACAGGACGTCCCCGAAGAGGACGGGCGCGCCCGTGGTCGGGTCGCGGGTGAAGGCGACGCCCGTTCCGCTGCGGGGGTCGCGGTCGCCGTACACCATGGCCTGGATCGTCACGGCGGTGCCGAGGTCGTGGGGGATGCCGTTCAGGTCCCGGTACGTCCGGGCGCGGGGGGTGTGCCACGACGCGAAGACCTCGGCGACGGCGTCGAGGAGGGGCCCGACCGGGTCGGCGGGCAGGCCGAGCACGGTCGTCATCATGCCGGGCATCGAGACGCTCGCGCCCGACCGCACCGACACCTCGGCGGCGGCCAGCCCCGCGACGGCGGCCCGCACCTCGCCGGCGAGGCCGTGGGGCAGGCGGCCGTCGCGCAGGTAGGCGCGGCAGGCGTCGGCGCCGATGACGAACCCGGGCGGCACCGGCAGCCCGAGCCGGGTCAGCACGCCCAGCCCGTGGGCCTTCCCGCCGACCACCTCGGCCGGCATCCCCGAGTCGAGGGGACGCACCCACCTCACCGGGGGAGGCCGAGCGTGAGCAGCAGGTCTTCGTGCAGTTGGAACCAGATGACGTGGTAGGACGCCAGGTCGTCGGTCACGTAGCGGGTCTCCCCCGCCTGCACCCGCGCCAGCGCCTCGGCGAGCCGCACGCGGTAGCGGCCGAACCGGGGCAGCGCCCCGGTCAGGTCGGCGCAGACCGGCTCGGCCCGCCGGTCGAGGTCGTCGAGCAGCGTGAGCACCCGCACGTCGGGCCGCAGCTGCCACGCCGCGCACAGGTCGAGCAGTTCGGCGTTGAGCGGCAGGAACCGGTCGAGCGCCCCCGCCACCTCGGGCCGGGTCCCGGCGGCGTCGAGTTCGTCGGCGATCCACGCGGCGTGGGCGGCCCGGCCCGCCGGCGTGATGCTCCACCCGCCGAAGGGGCCCGGCTCGAACGTCACCAGCCCGGCCACGGCCAGGTCGATCAGCTCCGACTCGACGCCGGGCTCGGCCCGGCCGGCGATCTCGGCCAGCCGCGCGAGGGTGGTGGAACCGGCGCAGCGCAGGGTGTGGAGGGTCAGCACCCGACGAGCATACTGAGACCATCCAGATGTTCTGAACATCTGATTGCATGATTACTCGATTACCTGACAATCTTCTGATATGCGGCTTCCCGCGTGGTTCGCCGAACCCGCCGAACAGAGCGCCCCCGAGCCCGAGTTACGGGTCTCCACGCTCGAGCTCTTCTTCGACCTCGTCTTCGTCTTCACCGTCACCCAACTGACCCACCTCCTGGTCACCGGCCTGGAGACGCCCGCGCCCGGCCACCCCGCCGTCACCATCGGCGAGAGCACGCTGCAGGTCGTGCTCGTGTTCGGGGTGATGTGGTGGATGTACTCCGGCTACGTCTGGCTGCTCAACGTCGTCCCGCCGGTACGCCCCGCGCGGCGCGTCCTGGTGCTGCTGGGCATGACCGGCTTCCTCCTCATGGCCCTGGCGATCCCGTCCACGTTCGACGGCGGCGGCCCCGCCTTCGCGGTCGGCTACCTGCTGCTGGTCGTCGTGCACGGCGCGCTCTACCTGCAGGCCACCCGGGCGATCGTGCGGGTGATCCCGTTCAACCTGGCGGCCACGGCGCTCATCGGCGTGGCGGCCTTCACGCCCGCGCCGTACGACTACCTGCTGTGGGCGGCGGCGCTGGTCCTGCTCTGGGGCAGCCCCTACTTCATCGGCCAGCGGGGCTTCACCCTGCGCGCGGCCCATGTGGTCGAGCGGCACGGCCTGCTGGTGATCGTCGTCCTCGGCGAGTCGATGCTCGCGATCGGCATCGGTGCCGCCGACCTGACCGTCGACCTGGGCCTCGGGTTCGCGGGCGCGCTGGGCCTGTGCCTGGCGGCGTGCCTGTGGTGGGCCTACTTCGGCGGCGACGACGAGACGAGGGCCGAGCACGCCCTGGCGGCGGCCGAACCGGTCACCCGGACGCGGATGATCCTGGGCGCCTACTTCTACGGGCACATCCCGATCCTGCTGGGCGTCGTCGCGGTGTCCGGCGGCATCAAGAAGGTCATCGGCCACCCCCTCGACCCGCTCAAGCCGTCGGCGGCGATCATGCTCGGCCTCGGGGTCGCCCTCTACCTGGCGGGCGACTTCTGGTTCCGCCGGGTGCTCACGCTGCGGCAGACCCCGATCAGGAGCCTGGCGGCGGCGGCCGCCCTGGCGACGGCGGCGGCGGGCCTGTGGTCGGCGACGGCCCAATTGGCGCTTCTGGTGCTGGTTCTGGTGACGATGCTGGCGGCGGAGCACCGCGCGTCACGCATACTCGCCTGATGAGCCGGAACCTGCTCCTGCGCCTGTCCTTCGTGCTGCTCCTGGTCTCCTGCGACTCCACCGGTGACTTCGAGGGCCGGGCCCGGCAGGTGGCGGCCCAGTGGCAGGGGTCGGCCGACGACCGGGCCTGGCGCACCGGCTTCGTGCCGCTGGGGGTGCTGAACCCCTACGGGTGGATCACCGGCCGGTTGCCCTCCTGGGCCAACCGCAGCGCCCACAACAAGGCGTGGCGGCTGGCCGTCACGCCGCCCTCGCAGGCCCCCTCCCCCGCGCCGGTCCGCTGGCCCGACGGAACGGTCTCCCACGTCCCGCTCGTCTCCGCGGCGGCCGCGTACGCCGAGGTCAGCGGCAGCTCCCACCTCATCGAGGACCCCTGCCCGGCCAAGGGCTGCCGCCAGTTGGTCTTCACGGACGTGACGCTGGGCTCGGTGCCCATGGAGACCAGCCGCGGCACGATCCAGGCCCCCGCGTGGCGCTTCACCGCCGAAGGGCTCGACCAGCCCTTCTTCCGGGTGGCCGTCGACCCCTCGGTCGTCACGCCGCGCCCGACGGGTGCTGATCCCGCCCGGATCATGGCCTTCGACCTCGTGCGGGGCCGCGACCTGCTCGTGCGTTACGGCTTCGGCATGTGCGAGACGGTGGAGAAGGTCCTCGTCCACGAGACCGACCGGGTGGTGGTGGTCGGCGTGGAGTCGTCGCCGACCGGCGGCGACGGGGCGTGCCCGCTGGCCCTGAAGACGGCCACGGCGACCGTGACGCTCGCCCGGCCGCTCGGCGACCGGCTCGTCCTCGACGCCGGCGGCGGGCTGCCGGTCGTCCGGGGAATGAAACGATGATCCCGACCGATCGGGAGATCCGCGCGCTGCACCGCGCGCACGCGCCCTCGCCGGAGGCGTTGGAGGTCGTGCACACCCACTGCGAGATCGTGTGGGCCATCGCGGAGCAGCTGCTGTCGCGGTGCGCGGAGGAGCTCGACGCCGACCTGGTGCGGGCCGGGTGCCTCGTCCACGACATCGGGGTCTACCGGCTCGGCGACGCCCCCTACGTGCGCCACGGTGTGCTGGGGCACGAACTGCTCGCCGAGGCCGGGATGCCGGAGGCGATCCGGCGGTTCGCCTCCTGTCACACGGGCGTGGGCCTGCGCCGGGCCGACATCGTGGCGCAGAACCTGCCGATCCCGCTCGGCGACTACGTCGCGGAGACGGGCGAGGAGGCGCTCGTCATGTACGCCGACAAGTTCCACAGCAAGTCCGATCCGCCCGCCTTCTTCACGGCGACCGCCTTCGCCGCCCGGATCGGCCGCTTCGGCTCCGACAAGGTCGAGCGCTTCGACGCGATGCGGGCCCGGTTCGGCGAGCCCGACCTGGCGCCCCTCGTCACCCGTTACGGGCATCGCCTCGTGTGAGGTCCCGGTCCACGATCACCGCGATCTTCCCGTGGACGCCCCCTCCGGCCTTCAGCGTGCGCAGGCCGGCGTTGACGGCGTCCACGCCGCTCTCGATGGTCTGCCCGACGTGCGGGACCACGAGCCCCCGGTCCGCCCACTCCATCGCCAGTTCCATGCCGCGCCCGAGGAAGCCGCGCGCCTCGTCGTCGAGCAATTCCGGTTCGGAGAAGTAGCGCAGCAGGTTGACGTTGACGTGCCGGGCCCCGCGCTCGGCCAGGATCCCGTCGACCGGGCTGCGGGTCTCGGCGACGCGGGTCGTCCGGCCGGGCCCGACGCCGAGCACGACCCAGTCGCCGCCCCGCCGGACGGTCGCCGCGGTCGCCGCGAAGCTCCCCTCGTCGTAGGTGGCGTCGAAGACGAGGTCGACGCCCCGGCCGCCGGTCAGCCTCCCGATCTCGGCGGCGATGTCGTCGTGCTTGTAGTCGAAGACGTGGTGCGCGCCCGACCGCCGGGCCAGCTCGATCGACTCGGGGCCGCCGCCGCTGCTGACGACGATCGCGGCGTCCAGCGTCCGGGCCGCCATCTGCACGGCCAGATGCCCGACCCCGCCGCCCCCGCCGGGGACGTAGACGACGTCCCCGGGCCGGACCCGTCCGTAGAGCCCCGCGAAGGCCGACAGGAAGCACATCGGCAACGCCGCGCCGTCGCGGAAACCCAGCGACGGCGGCTTGCGGACGGTGAGGAACCGGCGGGCCAGGGCGAAGGAACCCCCGCCGGTCGCCGCCCAGCCGCCGTCGCCGTCCAGGTCGGCCATGGCCACCACCGCGTCGCCGGCGGCCAGGCCGGTGACGTCGCCGCCCACCCCCGCCACGACGCCCGCGAGGTCGAACCCGAGGGCGACGGGAGGGGTGCGGCCGAGGAAGTTGAGCTCGGCGAGCTTGTACTCCAGCGGGTTGAGCGACGAGGCGGCGACCCGGATCAGCACCTGGTCGGGCTCCGGCCCGGGAACGGTGACCGGGACCGCCTCAAGGGGCAGCCCGGCGTGGTCGCGCGTGTAGCCGACACCGAGGAACGTCTGGTTCATGATCCGATTCCATCCGGACGACCCGCCCGGTCCCGGTGACCGACGCGCGGTCGGTGAAAATGCGTTGCGGCGGTGCTTGGCCGCGACGGATCGTTGGCCAAGTGGCCATTCTTGAAGCCCAATCCCTGACCAAACGCTTCGGGCCGGTTCAGGCCGTCGACGGGGTGGATCTGTCCGTCGGCGAAGGGGAGATCACCGCGCTGCTCGGGCCCAACGGGGCCGGGAAGTCGACCACGCTCCACATGCTGCTCGGGCTCGTCACCCCCGATTCCGGCCGGGTGTCGATGTTCGGGCTCGATCTGCAGAAGCACCGGACCGAGGTGCTGAGCCGGGTGAACTTCTCGGCCAGTTATCTCGGGTTGCCGGGGGTGCTGCACGTGCGGGAGGTGCTGAACTCGTTCGCGCGGCTCTACGGGCTGCGCGACCCCCGGCGGCGGGTGGCCGAGGTCGCGGAGCTGCTGGAGATCGGGCCGCTGCTGAAGCGGCGGACCTCCGACCTGTCGTCGGGGCAGCACACCCGGGTCCAGCTCGGGAAGGCGCTGCTCAACGATCCCGAGCTGCTGATCCTCGACGAGCCGACGGCGGCGCTCGACCCCGACGCCGGGGAGCGGATCAGGAACCTGCTGGTCTCGGTCGCGCGGGAGACCGGGACGGCGCTGCTCATCACCTCGCACAACATGCTCGAAGTGGAGCGCATGTGCGACACCATCCACTTCCTGGCCGCCGGGCGGATCGTGGCCAGCGGGTCGGCCGCGGAGCTGGCGGCCCACTTCGGGGTCGTCGACCTCGAAGAGGTGTTCCTCAAGGTCGCGCGTGAGGGGGTGCCGGCGTGACGGCGATCGCGTTCGAACCGCACAGCACGAGGGCCCGGCGGCGGCGGATCGCCGGGGTGGTCTACCGCGATCTGGCCGCGATGCGGCGCAGCCCGATCCGGGTGTTCGAGATCCTGTTCTGGCCGGTCATCGAACTGGTGGTGTGGGGGTACGTCACCCTGTTCCTCCAGGCCAACAAGGTGCCCTTCGTGGTGTCGATGTTGCTGGGCGCGGTCCTGCTCTGGCAGGTGCTCCACCGGGCCTCCAACGAGGTGGCGATCGGGTTCCTGGAGGACGTCTGGAGCCGCAACCTCATCAACCTGCACGTCACCCCGGTGACGGCGGGCGAGTACGTCACGGGGCTGGTGCTCTTCTCGCTCATCAAGATCGCGGGCGGGCTCGCGGTGATGGTGACGCTGGCCTACGTGCTCTACGGGTTCGGGCTGTTCACCGTCGGGATCGGGCTGATCCCGTTCATGGCGGTGCTGCTCGTGCTCGGCTGGGCGCTGGCGCTGGTGGCGATCTCGGCGGTGTTGCGGTTCGGCGAGGGCGCGCAGGTCGTCGCGTGGAGCCTGGTGTTCGTGTTCCAGCCGGTCGCGGGCGTCTTCTACCCGGTCTCGGTGCTGCCCGAGCCGCTCCAGTGGCTGGCGGGCGCCGTTCCGGCCAGCCACGTGTTCGAGGGCATGCGGGCGGTGCTGGGGGGCGCGCCCGTCCCGTGGGACACGCTCGCGGTGGCCGCCGCGCTCGACGTCGGCTACGTCGCGGCGGCGTTGTGGCTCTACGGCGCGACGCTGCGGCACGCCCGGTCCAAAGGGCGGTTGTCCCGCTTCGGAGAGTGAACTTCTACGGTAATGTCCCGGATCATGAGTGAGGCGAGCGCCCCGCTCGTCCAGGGGTACGAGGTGCTCGGCATCCTCGGCCAGGGCGGGTTCGGCATCGTGTATCGGGCCCGGCAGCTCGCCGTCGGCCGCGAGGTCGCACTGAAGATCGACAACAGGGTCCTGGTCAACGACCGTGACCGGCGGCGCTTCATGCGCGAGGTCACCTCGGCCGGGGCCCTGTCGGGGCACCCCAACGTCGCCGACGTCTACGACGCGGGGGTGCTCGGCGACGGGCGTCCGTTCATGGTGCTGGAGTTGTGCCCCGGCGGCAGCCTCGCCGACCGGCTCAAGGACCGGGGCCCGTTCTCGGTACGCGAGGTGCGCGACATCGGGATCAAGATCTCCGACGCGGTCGCCGCCGCGCACGCCAACGGGGTGCTGCACCGCGACATCAAGCCGGCGAACATCCTGATGAACGGCTACGGCCAGGTGGCGCTGTCGGACTTCGGGCTGGCCACCATGCCGTCCAAGGGCGAGGGCGCCGAGTTGTCGGTCACCCGCGAGTCGCTCACCCCGGCCTACGCGCCGCCGGAGGCGTTCGAGCTGGTCGAGCCGACCGCGCAGGGCGACGTCTACTCGCTCGCGGCGACGTTCTACGCGCTGCTGAACGGGCGGCCGCCGCGGTTCCCGGCCACCGGCGTGGCCAACATCGCGGTCATCATGGCGCTGCACCGCCAGCCGGTGCCCGACGTGCCGGGGGTGCCGCAGGGGTTGCTGAACGTGCTCCGGCACGCCCTCGTCACCGACCCCGCGCAGCGCACCCAGACCGCCGCCGAACTGCGCGACGCGCTGGCGACGCTCGACGCCGACGGCAACGCGACCGCCGCGCGGCCGGTCGCCCCGGTGCCCGCTCCCCCGCCCTACCAGCCGCCGCCGCTGCGGCCGCCGTTCCAGGACGTCCGGGTCGGCGGGCCCGGCGCGGTCGGCCCGCACACCGTCAGCCCGCACCACGGGCCGGTGCAGCACCACGCCGCCACCCGGCCGCCCGGCTACCGCCCGCCGCCGCCCCCGCCGGCGCGGCGGACCTCGCCGGTCGGGTTCGTCATCGCGGCGGTGTTCTTCGCGTTGCTGCTGGGCGGCGGCATCGCCTACTGGGTCATCGAGGGGCAGCGCGCCGACCCCCCGGCGACCTACGACGGCGCGGCCCCGCAGGGCGACGACGCCGGGAAGGCCGAGAAGGCGGCGGTCGGCATCCCGGCCGACGTGGCGACGTACACGGAGAACTGCGCGGCGGCCAAGGCCCTCGCGGGCGCGGCGTGCGTCAAGGTGCCCGAGTGCTGGGAGAGCATCCTCAGCCTGGCCGGGGCGGTCACCGCCCCCCGGGTGGGGTGCGAGGCGCAGCACGCGTGGGAGACCTACGCCATCGCGCCGATGCCGGCCGACGCCGTCACCTGGAACGGCAACACCCTGGAGAAGCACCCCACGGTCGCCAAGCTCTGCTCGATGGCGACGCTGCTGGCGTCCCGGCAGGGGACGGCGCGGAAGGTGACGGCCGACCAGTGGTCGCCCAGCGTGCTGCCGCCGACCAAGGAGGCGTTCGAGGCGGGCGACCACTCCTACCGCTGCGTGGGCGCGGTGCCCGGGAAGTCGGGCGACGGGACCTACTTCGCCTACTGAGGCCAGTTCGCGATGATCTCCGGGGTGATCTTCTCGACGTAGCAGCGGGAGGTCTTCCTGGCCGCGTACAGGCAGACCTTCACGTCGACGCGCTTCACCTGGCCGTCGGAGCCCAGCCGGAACGACGTCGCCGAGCACGTCGTCCTGGCCCGGCTCCAGCCGGTGCCGCCGCCCGTGTAGTGGAAACGCGCCCGGATGTAGGCGCAGTGCGACGGCGAGCGGTCGCGCAGTTTGCCGTAGACGACGAAGGTCTGGGCGGTGAACGGGGTGATGCGGACGTCGGCCTGGGCGCGGCCGTTCGTGGAGTTCACCGGGCCCCAGTGGATGCCGGCGGCGGCCTGGGCGGGGCTGCCGGCCGCGAGGGCGAGGGCGGTCAGACCGGCGGCGATCAATCTCTTCTTCATGGACCCCGACGGTAGAGATCGCGACTTGGAGCACCCTTGCGAGTGGCTTGGTCGGGTTCTGGGCGATACTGCCCTGTGCGCGTTGACTTGCTCGGGCCGTTCGAGGTCCGGAACGAGGCCGGTTCCGTGGTGGAGGTTCCCGGAGCCAGGTTGCGGGGCCTGCTGGCCGCGCTCGCCCTGGAGCCCGGCCGGATCGTGACGCGCTCGCGCCTGGTCGACTGGATCTGGGGCGAGCGGCCGCCCGCCGACGAGATCAACGCGGTGCAGGCCCTGGTGTCCCGGCTGCGCCGGGTGCTCCCGGACGGGACGGTCGAGGCGGACTCCGGCGGCTACCGGCTGGCCGTGGCCCCCGACGCGGTCGACGCCGCCCGGTTCGAGCGCCTGGTCGCCCAGGCCCGCACGGCCGAACCCCCGGCGCGGGCCGAGCTGCTGCGGTCGGCCCTGGGGTTGTGGCGCGGCCCGGCCCTGGCCGACGTCGCGCTGCGCGGCAGCGAGACCTTCGACGCCGCCGTCACCCGCCTCGACGAGCTGCACCTCGCCGCGCTCGGCGACCGGATCGACGCCGACCTGCGCCTCGGCCACGGCGCGGAGCTGGTCACCGAGCTGACCGGCCTGGTGGCCGCCCACCCGCTGCGCGAGGGTTTCGTCGGGGCGCTGATGCGGGCGCTGGCCGAGGCGGGGCGCGGCGCGGAGGCGCTCACCCTCTACCAGCGCACCCGCGAACGGCTCGCCGACGAGCTGGGCGTCGACCCGTCGGCCGAGCTGACCGCCCTGCACACCGCCGTCCTGCGGGGCGAGGCGGGCGGCGAGCGGCGGGCCACCAACCTGCGCGCCGAGCTGACGAGCTTCGTCGGCAAGGACGACGAGCTCGCCGGGGTCGCCGCCCTGGCGGCCGGGCACCGGCTGGTCACCCTGACCGGCATGGGCGGCACGGGCAAGACCCGGCTGGCCACCGAGACCGCGCGGAGCCTGCTGCCCGGCCTGCCCGACGGGGTGTGGCTGGTCGAGCTGGCCCCGCTGCGGCCGGGCGGCGACCTGGCGCAGGCCGCGCTCACCGCGATCGGCCTGCGCGACCAGGCCCTGCTCGGCGGGGTGCGGGCCGGGGAGCCGGTCGACCGGCTCGTCACCGCGCTGCGCGACCGCGAGATCCTGCTGGTCCTGGACAACTGCGAGCACGTGATCGAGGCCGCCGCCGCGTTCGCCGACCGGCTGCTGGGCGAGTGCCGGCGGCTGCGCATCCTGGCCACCAGCCGCGAGCCGCTCGGCATCACCGGCGAGGTGCTCTGGCAGGTCGAGCCGCTCGCCTCCGACGCGGCGCTACGGCTGCTGCGCGACCGCGCCGCCCTGGTGCGCCAGGACGTCGGCGACGACGAACCCACCCTGGCGGCCATGGCCCGGATCTGCCGGGCGCTCGACGGCATGCCGCTGGCGATCGAGCTGGCCGCGGCCCGGCTGCGCACCATGTCGGTCGAGCAGCTGGCCCGCCGCCTCGACGACCGGTTCCGGCTGCTGACGGGCGGCAGCCGGACCGCGCTGCCGCACCACCGGACGCTGCGCGCGGTCGTCGACTGGAGCTGGGACCTGCTGTCGGACGACGAGCGCGGCGTGCTGCGGCGGTTGTCGGTGTTCGCGGGCGGCGCGAGCCTGGAGGCGGCCGTGCGGGTCTGCGGCGAGGAGGACCTGCTGACCGCGCTGGTGGAGAAGTCGCTGGTGCTCGCCGACGGCGCCGGCGCGCCCCGCTACCGGATGCTGGGCGTCATCGCCGAGTACGCGGCCGACCGGCTCGCCGAGGCCGGGGAGACCGAGGCGGCCCGGCTGGCGCACCTCGCCTACTTCACCGAACTGGCCGAGACGGCCGACCCCCACCT
This sequence comes from Herbidospora sakaeratensis, assembly GCF_001570525.1. GTDB lineage: Bacteria > Actinomycetota > Actinomycetes > Streptosporangiales > Streptosporangiaceae > Herbidospora > Herbidospora sakaeratensis. The sequence goes on along the minus strand of NZ_BBXC01000007.1, from coordinate 1,094,313 downwards.
GCGGGGGGCCGGGCAGCTCGACTGGCTGGCCGCGCTGGAGGCCGAGCACGACAACGTCTCGGCCGCCCTGCGCGGGGCCATCGCCGACGGCCGCGCGGAGGAGGCGATGCGGCTGGCCGCGGCGGCGGGCTGGTACTGGTATCTGGGCGGGCACCGGGCCGAGGGCGCCGAGCTGAGCCTCGCGGCGGCCTCGCTGCCGGGCGAGGTGTCCGACGAGGTGCGGGCGCTGGCGTACACGATCGTCACGGTGTTCGTAACCTCCGGGCTCGGCGGCGACCACTTCCAGGCCGAGAAGTGGATCCTGGAGGCCCACCGGCTGGCCCGGCGCGGCGGCCACCGGCACCCCATGCTCGGCTTCATCGAACCGCTGGAGCGCATGCTGCGCGAGCCGGCCGAGTTCCTGTCGGCGTTCGACCCGCTGACCCTCGACGACGACCCGTGGGTGCGCGCGCAGGCCCGGCTCAGCCGGGCCCGGCTGCGGCTGTCGATCGGCGGCGACGAGACCGGCGTCGACACCGACGGGGAGATCGCCCTCGCCGGGTTCCGCGAGGTCGGCGACCGGTGGGGCGTCTCGTCGGCGCTGGCGTTCGTGGCCGACCGGCTCGCCATGAAGGGCGCGTTCGAGCGGGCGTGCGCCCACTACGAGGAGGCGGTCACCGCGCTGACCGAGGTCGGCGCGATCGAGGACGTCGTCGGCCTGCGCGCCCGGCAGGCCCAGCTCTACTGGCTGCTCGGCGACGAGGACCGCTGCGCGGCCGCGATGGCCGAGGCGCAGCGGCGGGCGGGCGGCATCGCGTGGCCCAACGTGCTGGCCGAACTCGCCGTGGCGAAGGGCCAGCTGGCCCGCTGGCGCGGCGACCACGACGAGGCCCTGCGGCAGCTGGCCTCGGCCGAGACGCTGCTGGGCGACGACGACCCGATGGGCTGGATCCGCGCGCTGGCCATGGACGCGCACGGCGCCCTCGCCGACGACCTCGCCGAGGCCCGCCGCTACCGGGCCGAGGCGTTCCGGGTGGCCGTGGCCGCCGGATATCCGCCGATGATCGCCACCATGCTGATCGGGCTCGCCGACCTCGCGCTCCGCCGGGGCGAGCACGAACAGGCCGCGCGGCTGCTCGGCGCGGCCGAGGCCGTGCGCGGCACCCCCGACCACTCGCTGCCGGACGTCGCCCGGATCTCCGCCGAGACGCGCGACCGCCTCGGCGACCAGGGGTTCACCGAGGCGGTCCACGAGGGAGGGCGGCGCGACTGGCGGGAGCTGGCGGAGGTCACACTCGCTTCGTGAAGGTGGCCCGCGCCCAGACATAGCTGACCACCGCGATCCCCACGCACCAGGCGGCCGCCGCCACCGCCGCGCCGGTCGCCGGGGTCCCGGCCAGGAACCCGCGCAGGGCCTCGATGACGGAGCTGAACGGCTGGTAGGCGGCGAACTGCGCCACGCCCGGCCCCATCCGCTCGGCGGGCACGAACGCGCTGCTCAGGAACGGCAGCAGCATCAGCGGGGCGGCGATGATCCCGGCGCTCTCCGGGGTCTTCGCGGCCAGCCCGAACGCGACGGCCAGCCACGCCACCGCCACCACCGTCAGCACGACGACGCCGATCGCGCCGAGCCACTCCACGGGCCCGGCCGCCGGCGCGAACCCCATCAGGAACGCGATCCCGACGACCACCGCGATGGCCAGCAGGCTGCGCAGCGTGGTCACGATCACGTGGGCGTTCAGGACGGCGGCGCGGGAGACGTCCATGACGCGGAGCCGGTTGATGAACCCGGTCGTCATGTCGGTGTTGACGGCGACCGTGGTCGAGGTGACGCCGTAGCAGATGGTCATGATGATCAGGCCGGGGGTGGCGTAGTCGATGTAGTCCACCCCGACGTCGAAGCCGTCGCCCAGGACGTACACCATCAGGAAGATCAGGAAGACCGGCAGCAGCAGGGCGTTGATGACCGAGATCGGGTTGCGCACGGCGTGCCGGACGTTGCGGCGCAGCATGGTCGTGGAGTCGGACAGGGTTCTCATCGTGCACCGCCGGTGAGGGAGAGGAAGACGTCGTCGAGGTCGGGGGTGTGCACGGACAGTTCGCCGACCTCGACGCCGTGCGCGTCGAGGCGGTCGAGCAGGGCGCGCAGCGAACGCACGCCGCCGTCGCCGGGCACCCGCAGGGTCAGCTCGTCGTCGTCCGGGGTCGCGCCGTCGAGGACACGCGCCGCGGCGTCGAGGTCGCGCCGCTCGGCGAACCGGAGCCGGACGTGGCTGCCGGGCACCCGCCGCTTGAGCTCCGCCGGGGCGCCCTCGGCGACCAGGCGGCCGTGGTCGAGCACGGCGACCCGCCCGGCCAGCTGGTCGGCCTCCTCCAGGTACTGGGTGGTCAGGAAGATGGTGGTGCCGTCGGCCACCAGCTCGCGGATGATCTCCCACATGGTGCGGCGGCTGCGGGGGTCGAGGCCGGTCGTGGGCTCGTCCAGGAAGATGATCTGCGGCCGGCCGACCAGCGTCATGGCGAGGTCGAGCTTGCGGCGCATGCCGCCGGAGTAGGAGGCGGCGGGCCGGCCGGCCGCCTGCGTGAGGTCGAACCGGTCGAGCAGCCCCGAGACGCGCCGCCGCCCCTCCGCCCGCGGCAGCCGCAGCAGGTCGGCCATCATCTGGAGGTTCTCCTCGCCGGTGAGGAGAAGGTCGACCGAGGCGAACTGGCCGGTCACGCCGATCGCGGCGCGCACCGCCCGGGTCTCGGTGGTCACGTCGTGCCCGGCGACGAGCACCGTGCCGGCGTCGGGGGCCAGCAGCGTGGTCAGCACGTTGACCGTGGTGGTCTTGCCCGCGCCGTTGGGTCCGAGCAGCGCGAACACCGTGCCGGCCCGGACGTCGAGGTCGATGCCGTCGAGCACGACCTTGTCTCTGTATGCCTTGCGCAGCCCCGTGGCCGCGATCGCGGAACCGTTCATGGGTCATACGGTGCGGGGCGGCGCTGACATGAGGCCGTCGCCGTGCTGACACCGGGGGCTTGGCGATAACCCGGTCTGGGGGTGGCCCATGAGCTCCGAGAAGAACCGCGATCTCTCGACCTGCCCTTTCTCCCCGTGCTGGTACAGGGAGACGGATTCGCGACTCTGGTCGCCTGGTGGAACGCCCAATCCCTCACGGTTCAGTTCGTCGTGCTGGTGGGCTATTTCGCCGCCTCTTCTGGCGGAACATCAACCGGCTCTTCGAGGGATATCCGCTGACGCGCCTGACCTTGTTCGTCTCCTTGGCCCGGCAGGCGGAGAACGCCGACCTCGCCGTCTTTCGCGTCTATCCCGACGAGCGGCATGTTCTGCCCACGCGCCTGGGCAACGTCCTGCGCGCCGCAGAGCTCTACCGATGCGGCGGTATGGAGCCGACCTGATCATCCTGTGGCCGGGCCTCTATTACGTTCTCCCGCGAGACATGATCGAGGATGTGGAGGACGCGCGTGCCACGCTGGAGTTCTCGCTCGTCCTGTCGCTGTGGTTCGTCGCTTTCGGGTTCGGCGGCGCCTTGGTCGCGTACACCACCGGATCGTCGATGTCGGCGGGGCTCGTCTGTTTCTTCGGCGGGATGCCGCTCGCTATCTGCTGTATGTTTCGGCCATCTCGGCGGCCACGGAATATGAAGAGCATCTCAGGAGCGCCTTCGAGCTCCACCGGTTCGACCTGCTCGCCCGTTACCGGCTGCCGTTTCCGACCACCCCTCCGGAGGAGAGGGCCCAGTGGCGTCAGCTCATGAACTTCATCGTGAGCGGCGCCGAGCCGGATTGGCGTTACGCCCCCGACGAGCCCGTCCCGCTCGATGACCGGCAATCGCGCTGATCAGCCGATCGACGAGGGCCGATGGCACCCGGCAGCTTCGCATTCCTGGAGGACACGGCCCCACCGGAGAACCGTCCGGCCGGACGGCTCACCCTCAGCTTCTACCCCCCAGCCAACTTCCAGGGGGAGATGACCTCCCACTACAAGCCCTGGTGGGGCAACTGCGGTCGTATCCCCGGCGGCGGTACCGCGCGGTCGGTCGTCAACAACGACGACCAGACCTGGATCATGTACGCCGGACTGTACGGCCGAGCAACTTGTGAAGGCCCAGATATCGAGGTCCCGCCCGGTACCAGCAACGCTGACCTCGGATTCGACGCCACAAACTGGAACTGACCGCTCGTGCGGGGACTCTCGGATAGCGGAACTCCTCTTTCCGGACCGCCTCGCAATCGCGCGACTACGGAACCTTCGGCATGCGGTGAGGGCCTCGCCCGGAAGCGAAAAGACGCTCCCCCTTCGTGGAGGCGGGCGTTTTCCGCGTTCAGCCGATGACGACGTGGCCCGCACCCGGTGCCATCAGGTCGAGCTCGGCGGCGGGATCGATCGATCCGGGTGTGGTCGACGGCCGGCGGCGGGGAGCGCCGACCCTGATCGCCACGCGAGGCGAATGTCCGACATCGGGTCAATGTGGCACAACTGGGCAAATCAGCCACCCTTGATCCCCTTCTAGCCACATATAACAATCAACATTACCAAACGTAATCTTTTATGCCTCAAGCTCCCAGAAACGGACACTGCATGAAGTTAGGAAGATTCGCCCGTGCCGCCGCGACCCTCGTGCTCGTAGGTGGCGTCACGCTGGTCACTCCGGGTCCTGCGCATGCCGCGCCCACGTGCAACAAGGGCTGGTCGTCTGACCTCCGTACGGCCTGGATCGACTGCGACAACGGACTCACCACGGGCATGTTCCGGCTGAAGGCCCAGTTCTGCGTCCAGAGCGGCTGCGCGTGGCGCTACGGTCCGAACAAGTACTACGACGGTGGCGGCCGATCGTCCAAGACCGACCCGTCGGCCTACGTGAACACGAGCTCCATCACCTACGAGGACATGGGGCCGGGGTCACTCGCCCCTCGGTAAGCGCTCACGTAGGCAGAGTCCGGCACGTCGGCGGCGACCCGCGAGCGTGCCGCAACGGCCCCGCCGCCCCCGGGAGGCGGGGCCGTTCGTGTGCGGCCCGCGTCAGCTCCAGCGCCTCTTGCTGCGCTGCTCCCGGGCGGCCAGGCGCTCGCGCACCACCTCGGGATCGAACGGGTGGCGCGGTCCTGGAGCTTCTTCCACTCGGCGTCGCCGATCGTCCCCCGCGTGCCCGGGTCGGGCGCCGGCCCGTTCACCGCGATCCCGCCGGTGCCTGGGTGACCCGGCCGGCACCGTTACATGGACCGCGGACGCGCCGGTTCTCCGGCTTGCCTCTGTGGTCGGACGACCAACCCGGCCCCGTTGCCGTTCGTGCAGGTGACAGGGGCATGACCCGCTCAGGGCGAGGCTCGTCGCCGGGGCCGCGCGCCTGGTCGCCCCGGATGAACTCCGGCTTCCACCTCACGCGCGCACCTCCCGCGAACCGAGAGGTCGGCGAGGCCGGCTTCCCTTCTCCGGCCGCCAGGGTGCCGGGCCTGGAGATGCCTTCAGCAGGTCATCAACCTTCACGTACAGTGCGAGCGTGGGCACCCTCGCCCTATCTCCGCGGCTACGCCTTGGACTCATCATCTAGAGCTCGGCGAGGGCGTCCTTCATGTAGTCGATGAAGTCCCAGACGTCCGGGACCATCTCGCGGTCGACCACGATCCCCACGTCGAGGAAGCCGTCGTAGGAGAACACCGTGATGTTCATGCCGCCGCTCACGTCGGTGATCACCGACAGCGGGTAGTGGGCGACGATCCGCGACCCGAGGATGTACAGCGGCAGCTGCGGGCCCGGCACGTTCGACACCATCAGGTTCATCGCCGACACCGTGCCCGACGCCAGCCGGAAGGCCGCGCGGTCGGCCAGGCCGCTGAGCGCGGCGGGCATGGCCTGGCTGAAGTCGAGCAGCCAGCGGGCCGGGGCGACCGAGAAGCGCTCCTTGACCGTCGCCATGTTGGCGCTGATCATGCGCAGCCGGGTCTCGGGGTCGGAGACGTTGGTCGGCAGCGTCGTGGTGGCCAGCAGCACCTGGTTGCCGAGTTCGGGGCGGACGTTGGAGGAGAACGGGATGCCGACGACCAGCGGCTCCACCGGGAGCTCGTCGCGCTGGGAGAGCCAGCGGCGCAGCGCGGTGGCGGCCACGGCCATGACGACGTCGTTGACGGTCACGCCGTGCTCGTTCTTGACCTTCTTCACCTCGGGGAGCGGCAGGCGGCCGAAGGCGAAGCGGCGGTGGGGCGAGACCGGGCCGGAGAACGGGGTCGCGGGCACGGTCAGCCTGGGCAGGTCGGGCAGCACCGAGCCGGTGTCGCCGGGCCAGCCCGCGCCCCGGATGAAGCGCGACACCATGCCGGTGCCGGGGATCTGCGACACCACCGGGATCTCGTCGAGCCTCGGGATCGCCCCGGCCACGAACCGCAGCAGCGCCTGGGGGCTGTCGAGGAAACGTTCGACGCCCCGGCTCAGCATGATCGCCGGTTCGGGGGCCACGACGGCGAGCTCCTCGGAGGGCGGCACCTCGCGGGGCTCGGGGGTGACGTCCATGAGGGTGGCCAGCACCTCGGCGCCGGCGATGCCGTCGATGGCGGCGTGGTGGACCTTGGTGTAGACGGCCGACCGGCCGCCCTCCAGGTTGTGGATCAGGTACATCTCCCACAGCGGCCGGTGGCGGTCGAGCCGGCGGGCGTGCAGGCGGGCCACCTGCTCGGCCAGCTGGTGGTCGTCGCCGGGGGCCGGGAGGGCCAGTTCGCGCACGTGGTAGTCGAAGTCGACGTCCTTCGACTCGTCCCAGTACGGGTGGTCGAGGCCGAAGGGGACGCGGACCAACCGGCGCTTCAGCGGGGGCGCCAGGTGGAGGCGGGAGCGGAGCAGGCCGATGATCCCGGCCCGCGTGACCGACGCGTCCTCCAAAACCGCCAGGCTGGCGATGTGCGCCACGTTCGTGGCCGTTTCGAAGTTCAAGAACTGTGCGTCGAGCGCGCTGAGTTGCCGTCCCATGCAGGGATCATTGCCCATCCGGGGGCGCGGCGAGTCATGAAATGCACGAGTCAGTGACGGTGTGTCGCATCCGGCTGGCGCGGGTCGCCGGGATGCTCGAAACCGGGCATCAGGGTGACCTTCTCACGGTGCCGTCCCTCCAGCCACCGGGCGAACAGGGTTTCCCTTCTCGCCTGGACGAGCTGCGCCTCGATCCGGGGCGACTCCTCCGCGAACCGGCCGGGGTGGCGGTCGCGGTTGCGGTCGTAGTAGCCGCGCACCTCGCCGGGCGGGACCGCCGCCTCGACGCGGGCGAACAGGGCCTGCCCGGCGGGGGTGGCCAGCACGGCGGCGACCACTCCCCCGGTCCGCAGCGCGACCGGCAGCGTCACCGGGACGGCCTCCCCGCCGAGGTCGCACTCCTGGGCGACCACCCGTTCCATCGTCATCAGCTGGACCAGCCAGCGGCGCAGGTTGCGGCCCTCGGGCGAGGCGGGGTGCGGGAGCCGGGGGGCGAGCGGGCCGTCGTACAGGAGCGAGAGCCGTTCGTCGACCTCGGCGACCGAGACGACCTCGTCGCCGACGGTCGCGGCGATCACGGGAGCACCTCGACGGTGACCGGCTCGGTGTAGTGGACCCGCCCGGCGCTCGCGAGTTTGACCAGGGCCCACCAGGTGCCCGGAGTGTGGCCGCCGACGACCGGGAAACGCAGCTCGTGGTTGCCGGGGCCCAGGCCGGTGTGCCACTCGGGCAGCAGGTCGTAGGTGTGCCACGGGCTGATCAGCTGGGCCTGGACCGGCGCGTCGCAGGTCACCCGGACCACGATCGCCGACCGCTCGCCCGCGCGCACCGCGACGTGGAGGCGCTCCGTCGTCGCCTCCAGGGTGGCCGGGCCGAGGCGGTCCTCGAAGGTCTGGCCGTCGAACTCCAGGCGGGCCGTCGTCCAGCCCTCGTTGGGCCAGGCCGTGAACGCGCCCGGCGTCAGGGTGAACGCGCGGGTCTGCGCGCCGTCGAGGGTGACCACGCCGTGGATCGTCTGTTTGGTCAGCGACGACGCCACGGTCACCGTCTCGGCGGTGAGGTGCACGGCGACCGGCAGGTCGCCGACCGGCGCGGGGCCGGTGTTGTGCAGCCAGTAGCGGGTGAACACCGGCTGGCACGGCTCGGCCCCCGGGGCCGCCCCGCCGCCCTCGGCGTCGCGCGTGTAGGTGACGACGTCCATGCCGGTCACCGGCCCGCCGGGCAGCTCGCGGGTCTCCAGCAGGTCGGTGCGCCGCCATCCGGGCAGGTCGATCTGTTCGGTACGCCCATGCGGCTCGTACAGCCGCATCGTCAGGCCGGAGACCGGGCCCGGCAGCCGGCCCGTCGCGATCGGGTTGCCCGCGGGCTTCAGGGTGGTCAGCACCAGGTTCGGGGGCACCTCCAGCAGCGACTCGGCGGCGGCTTCGCCCCGCACGCCCTGGTCGCGGGCGATCAGCGGGTGGTTGACGTCGTGGCCCTCCCGGACCAGCCCGGTCGCGCGCCAGTCGCCGGGGCCCGCCACGAGGGCGGACTCGAAGCGGTGGGTCCAGTGCTGGAGCTGGAAGCCGCTGCCGTCGGGCACGGTCCGGCGCGGCGGGTCGATCCAGATGCCCGACGGCCAGCCCGTGCACGACCGGAGCAGCGACAGGTTGAGGGCCCCGTTGGGCTCGACGGCGAAGCCGGGCACGCCCCGGTTGATCATCCCGACGGTGTAGGGCTCGTAGCTCTCCCCGCCGACCTCGACGACGGCGTCGGCCAGGTCGTCGATGAGCGCGTCGACGTCGGCGGCGGCGATCGACAGGACCGGGAGCGCGTCGGCCGCCGTCAGGTCGGCGCTCGGCACCCAGACCTCGGTGAGCGGCCTGGCGGCCGGGTGCCAGCCTTTCGGCCAGGGCGTCTCGCCGACGGCGATCCGGACGTCGGGCAGGTTGGAGTCGACCGCGAGGTCGCCGTAGCGGGGGCCGTCGGCGCGCGAGACCGTGGCCGTCACCCCCTGCTTGACCAGCGCGACCGCCAGCGCCCGCAGGGCCGGCACCGGCACGTCGGGCCCGGCGACGATCTCGGCCACGCCGACGGGCCGCCCGCCGATCCGGCAGGTGGCCGACAGGGCGAACCAGTTGTGGGCGGGGTTGTCGAGGGTCCACGGATGGTCGGCGGTGTCGGCGTCGATGAGCGCGAAGCCCCGTCCGACCACGGCGTTCCCGACCTCGCTGACCGGCAGGGCGTGATCGACCGCCACCGGCCAGCGGAGCCGGACCAGCTGGTCGGCCCCGTCGAAGTCGAGCTGGGTGACCAGGTCGACGCGCGTCAGGCCGTGCCAGAGGGTGATCTCCTGGACGTACCGCACCGGCCCGAAGGCCCCGCGCACGACGAGCCGCTCCCCGGCGGCCGACCGCTCGGCCACCACCTCGGCGGCGCTCTGCGACGAGCCCGTCCGGGTCCCCTTGGGCACCAGGTGCCAGGGCCCTTCATGGAATTTCGGATGGGCCGGGTATTCGTCGTGGACGACCAGCTCGTTGCCCACCTGGCCGGGCTGGATCAGCTCGCGCCCGCCGGTGACCCAGCTCGACACGCCGCCGCCCCGAGACGGGTCGGCGGTGACGGCGTGGGTCTCGTTGGCGATCGAGACGCCCCCGGCGGGCAACCACCCGGCGTTCACGCCGGGCGTGAAGGAGAAGGTCCGGTAGCCGAGCGGCGGCACGTCCTCCGCCAGGAACACGACGTCGGCCTCGGCGAGGAAGCCCTCGTCGTCGACGACCGCGTTCTCGACCACCACCGGCTCGGCGATCCCGCGCCAGCCGGGCGGCAGCGTCAGGCGTACCCGGACGACGTCGGTGCGCGGCCACGACGACGGGTTCCAGACCACCACCCCGCTCAGCCCCGCGCCGAGCACCGCCAACGCGCCGTCGAGGGTCTTAGAGCCGATCTCGTACGCCTCCCGCCACCCCGTCAGCAGGTCGAGGTAGACCTGGTCGGACTCCGACCCGGTGATCGCGTCGTGGTGGGCCCCGTAGACGAGCTGCCGCCACGCCTTGTCCATCAGCGCGAACGGGTAGTCGGCCCGCTTCGTGACCGAGGCGAGGGTGGCGAACTTCTCGGCGTCGGCGACGACGACCTCGGCCCGGCGCTGCACCTGCTTGGTGTCGACGTAGGAGACGTCCTTGCCGGTGTAGACCGGGTTCATGTCGCGCGTCTGCGGCAGGAACTCCGCGCGCTCGGCCCGGACGGCGGCGAAGAACTCCTTGGGCAGCCCGCAGACGAACCGGGGCCAGGCGTAGCGGGCGTTCCACTCGCGCTGGATGTCCATGATCCACTTGTTGGGCGGCGTGTAGTCGGTGCCGACCGGCAGCAGCACGTTGCGGGTGGCGGCGACCTGCTTCAGCGCCAGGAACCAGGTGTGCACCTGTTCGGCCGCCTCGTCGACGGTCGTCGAGGAGTCCATCCACCACCCGGCGCTGTAGTGGCCGGGCATGTAGTGGGTCAGCACCCCGTCGCCCGACGGGGCGACCCAGTCGAACTCGGCCGGGAACTGCATCCGGCGCGGATCGCCGCCCCCCAGCATCGGCCCCCACTGGTGGAACGGCCCCCGGGCCCAGGAACTCGACGTCAGCCCCGCCGCGGCGGCCAGGCCGGGGAACTGGGGGTCGTGCCCGAAGGCGTCGAGCTGCCAGGCGGTGCGGGGGTCGCCGCCCAGCACGTCGCGCTGGAAGCCGGCGCCGTGGATGAGGTTGCGGATCGTCGACTCGGCGCTCGTCAGGTTGGTGTTGGGCTCGTTGTAGGTGCCGCCCATGATCTCCACGCGGCCCTCCTCGATGAGCCGCCGCAGGTAGGCGCGCTGCTCGGGGCAGGCGTCCCAGAAGGGCTTGAGGTAGTCGACCTCGGCCAGCACGAACTTGTAGCCGGGCTCCCGGCGCGCGGTCTCCAGGTGGAGGTGGACGAGTTCGAAGCCCGCGTGCTGGAAGGCCGACCGGCTGGCCTGGGCGGCCTCGCCGGCGGTGTCCCAGGTGGTGGTGTAGGCGGCCTGGGTGTTCCACCAGACGGGGTCGTAGTGGAAGTGGGAGACCATCCAGACGGTCCAGCCCGGCTCGGCCACCACGAACTCGGCGCTCCGCTCGTCGCCGCCCACGGTCACCGTGATCGCTGCGGTCTCGCCCGGCGCTCTGCCGGTTTCGACGGGCACCTCGACCACGCCCGTGCCCGTCGCGGACCCCGTCGCGTCGCCGGTGATCACCACCTCGGCCGGGGCGCCCTCTTCGAGGGTCACCCGGACGATCTGGCGCGGCCCCTCGGCGAACAGTTCCGTTCCGGCGATCTCGGCGATCCGCATGCGGCCATGATCACACATGGGGAGGTTTCGGTCACGGGCGCAGACGCATCAGGGCCTCGGCCACCGGCACGACCGGTTCGCCCAGGTCGTACTGGCTGAACAGGTGGACGTCGTCGCCGGTGTCGATCTCGAGGATGGTCGACCGCAGGCCGTAGCGGGCGCGTTCGTCGACCTTGATGCGCTCGATCTCGTCCCAGGCGATGCGGCGGCGGCCGGCGAAGCCCTCGACCACCGTGATGCCGCCCTGGTCGGCGCTCAGGCGCACGCGCGCGACGACGTCGCGGGCCGTGAACGCGGCCAGCACGAGGGTGGCGACGCCGGAGAGGATGAGGGCGCGCAGGTCGTCGGCGAGCAGGCCGTAGACGACCAGGAGCAAGCAGATCAGGGTTCCGGCGGCCTTCGCGGCGACGACTTTGGTGGGGACCTGCCAGACGTTCATCCCCGCAGGTTACTGCGGCGGGAGACTTTGCCTTCCCTAGGTGCGAAGCGGGATATACAGGGAAGTGAGTGATGAATGTGCGCGCCGCCCGGCGTGCGAGTCGATATTCCGCCCGCCGGAGGCACCATGAGCAGGCAGATCGCCAGCGCGTACCAGCAGGTGACAGTCGCGGAGCTCGAAGCGCGGGTCAGGGGGCTGGAGACGCAGGTCGCCCATCTCACCGAGATGCTGGAAGCCCTCACCGAAGAACGCGACTGACGCGCTCCGGGAGATCTCCCTCCTCTTGACGGTCCGCCGGGCTCCCCTCATCGACCGGACGGGCCGCCGGAAACCGGCACATTCTTCCGGCCATTCCCCGTTATTCATCGGGTATCTCGTCGGCGATTTACCGACACGACCGGAAAAAGACATGAAATGTCATACTGAGTGCCGCCCGGCATGGCACGATCGCCGGGTCCGTTCGTGCTGGCCAGCGTCTGGGGGATCAAGAGCGATGCCGCCTGTTCACGGAGCCGGCGAGGATGTCCGCACCTCCGGCCCGACCGCCCTGCGCATGCTCGTCGGCGGGCAGTTGCGGGAGCTGCGCGAGACGCGGCAGATCACCCGGGAGGACGCCGGCTTCGCCATCCGCGCCTCCGCGTCGAAGATCAGCCGCCTGGAGACGGGCCAGGCCACCTTCAAGCCCCGCGACGTGGCCGACCTGCTCACCCTCTATGGCGTCACCGACGACAGAGAACGGTCGGCGATCATGATTCTGGCCGGGCGGGCCAACGAGCCCAGCTGGTGGCATCCGCTGCGCGAGGTCGTGCCCGACTGGTTCGAGGCGTGCCTGGGCCTGGAGCAGGACGCGGCGCTGATCCGCACGTACGAGATCCAGTTCGTCCCCGGCCTCCTCCAGACCCCCGGCTACGCCCGCGCGGTCGTCTCCCACGCCCACCGCGTCTACGACGAGGACCAGGTCGCCAAGCGCGTCGAACTGCGCATGCGGCGCCAGCGCATCCTGGTCGGCGCCGCCCCGGTGAAGCTGTGGGCGGTCGTCGACGAGGCGGCCCTGCGGCGCACGATCGGCGGCCCGGCCGTGATGCGCGAGCAGCTGCGCCACCTCGACGAGATGAGCCGGCTGCCGAACGTGACCCTCCAGGTCGTCCCGCTCGACTCGGGCTACGTCTCGCGCGGCATCGGGCCGGTGACGCTGCTGCGGCTGGCGCAGGGCGCCCTGCCCGACGTGATCTACCTGGAGCGGCTCGGCGACGCGCAGTACCTGACCAAGGACCACGAGGTGCAGCCCTACCTGCACCTGCTCAACGAGGCCGGCACCGAGGCGGAGCCGGCCACCGCGACGAGCGAGATCCTGCGGCGCTGCATGGACGACCTCTGACCTGCTTTCCTTGCGGCCATCGATCCAGCGCGCCTGCCGGTCCGCACTTCCCCGGACGCGATGCCGGAGCCGCGCAGAGGCCGCGCCTCACCGCGTCGGCGGCTCAGAGGCCGAGCAGGGCGAGCACGGCGTAACCGAAGGGCCCCAGCCAGGCGGCGATCCTGGCCGCCGCGTCGATCAGTGCCGTACCGGCCCCGGCGAGCGCTCCGGCCCGCTCGAGCCCCGACACGAATACCTCGAGATGGCGACCGGCCTCCTGCCTGTCCGGCTCCTCGCGCCGGATCGCCTCCTCCACCGCGGTCAGTTCCCGGTTCGCGCTCCGGCGTTCGGCCGAGGTCAGCTTCAGTTCCCCGAGAGCCTGCCGGAGACGGTCGAGATCGGCGTGCAGTTCCTGGTTCACCACCTGATGACCCGTTCCGGAGTAGATGTCCCGTCCGGCCCGCTGGTGGATCCCGCCCACGTTCTGCGTTCCGCTGCCCGCGTTCACCGGCCCGGTGACATTCCCGAAGCGGTACGTCTCCTCCGCCATTTCGATCTCTCCCTCTAGTGTGGACGCCGGCGGCGATTTCTCCGCTCGTAACGCTTGCGGGCGGCCTTGGACATGGACGAGCCGATCCCGGCGAGTATCCCTCCGGCCGCCGCCAGGCCGAACCCGGCGATCGGCATCGGTATGCCCAGCACCTCCCGCGCGAACGGATTCTCGCGTGGGCCGGACGGGAAGACCCCCGTCATGGTCCCAAGGATCAGGGCCATCCAGATGCCGAACCCGGTGAGGGCGACGATCCATCCCAGGGCCGCCAGGACACGACCGAATCCGCGGCCTCCGAATACCTCATCCATCGGGTCGGATTCGCCGTCTACGTGAATGGCGTAGTCGTCGCCGTAAATGTCCCGCCCGGCGATCTGATGGTGTCCGCCGACATACTGCGTGCCACGGCCCGCGTTGACCGGACCGTGTACGTCACCGAATCCGTAAGAGCCGGGCGAGGCAGGGGCGGTCGCATGCAGAAACTGCAACTCCACCAGACCGATTTGTAATCGGTCTCCGGGCCGCAGCGCGTAGGCCCTGCCGATCTTCTGGCCGTTGACCCTGGTTCCGTTGCGGGATCCGAGATCGTTCAGAACCACCTGATCGCCGGCACGATCAAGAGACGCGTGCCGTCGGCTCACTCCGTCCATGTCCAGTCTGATCGCCGAACCCGGGAGGCTGCCGATCTCCGTATGCCCGTCGGGAATGTCGAAAGTGACGCCGACGATCGGCCTGCTGATGACGATGAGACGTGGAGCACCAGACATGCGCACCTCCCCTGTACGCCATTATGCCGATCCGCCATCGAATTCGAGAGCGTAATTCGGGGCCGGCCAATCGCGGCCGGCGTCTAATCGGATTTCTGGTTCTGCGAATAACCAGCCAGGGGCAGAATTCCGCTTCGCGCCTTTCGGGCGAGAATCACCTCCGCCCCCGGGGGCACGGGAATGGCCTGCGCTCCGGAACCGTGTCGGCCATGACGCGGTCGGCCCAGGTGCGGAGGACGGCTTCATCGCGATCGACAGGCGACACCTCGCCGGCCCGCAGGCGGCGTTCCGGTGTCGAGCGGTGCGATCGGATTCTCTCGGCGCGGCGGGCTCAGAGGTGGGACCTACGTTCACCGGAGCGGTCGCGGTCCTTCTCGGCAGCGGCTCGGGCGACGTCGGCGGGTTCGCCAGGAGTGTGGAGCAGGCGCGCCCGCAGCGGCAGGAGCAGTCCTTCGGCGTAGCGCCGGCGGTGGGCCTCCAGGGCCCGTTCGGCGCGGTCGAGCGCGGCCTCGGCCCGGTCCGGGAGGTCGGCGGCCGGCCACATCTCGGCGATCGGTCCGTGGTGGTAGGCGATGCCCCATCGCGGCCGGTCGAGGAGGGTCGCGTCCAGGCGTCGTCCGGCCTCTGCCGCCTCGTCTGCGGGTCGTCGCCGGTGAGCGCGCAAGCCCAGCGCCAGGCCAGCTGGATGCCATGCTCGTGCGCCGCCGGATCGGTCGGCGCCGGCTGCGATCCACTGCTCGGCCGCCCACATCACCCGTCGCGCGTCACCGGCCGTCGAGGCCGCCATGGTCTGTCAGCAAGCCCAGGCCGACGAGTGGAACGCCGACAGCATCTCCCGCTGCCGTCCCGCGGCGCCGAGTGCGGCGATGAGGCCGGCATGCACGGGGTTCGTGGAACGGTGCCATCGACGCCGAAGGGCAGTCCGTCCCCCGCGTGGCCTGCCAGAGGCCGAGGGCCCTGACGTAGTGGTCGAGCGAGTCGTAACCGGCGCCGAACACGTACGCGTCGCCGCGAAGGTGTGGGTAGGCATCGGCCGCGCGCGGGGACCGCGGCCCCGACGTACTTCTGGATGATGTCGAGCGTGCCGGTGCTGACCGGATGGCCCACGCGTGCCGGCAGCAGGGCCGGCGACTGCGCCTGCCGCCGGCGGCCGACGCCCAGTCCGCACCGCCGAGTTGGGCATGACCGCCGTCGAGACGACCGTCGTCCGGTCTCGAGCGTCAGGGTCCGACGGACAGGTCCTAAGGCTTGCGGGCCACGCCCACCAGCGCGTCGACCGGCGACGGTGGGCCGAAGGGGTCGGGGTCGGGACGCCACTGGGTGATCGGCACGATGCCCGGCTCGACCAGGTCGAGGCCGTCGAAGAAGCGGCTGAACTCCTCGTGGTTCCGCAGTGTGTACGGCGCTCCCGCTCCCTCGTTGAGGTCGTCCTGGGCCTTGTCGAGGGCCGCGCCCGTCACCACGTTGGAGCCGTCCCACAGGGCCAGGTAGCTGCCGGAGGGCAGCGGCTCCAGCAGGGTGCGGACGATGTCGTAGGGGCCCTCGTCGGGGCCCACGTAGCCGAGGATGCCCATCAGCATCAGGGCCACGGGGCGGTCGAAGTCGAGCGACTTGGCCGCCCCGGCCAGGATGCGGGCGGGGTCGCGCAGGTCGGCGTCCATGTAGTCGGTCACGCCCTCGCGCGTGCCCACCAGCAGGGCGCGGGCGTGGGAGAGCACGAGGGGGTCGTTGTCGACGTACACGACCCGGGCCTTGGGGTTGATGCGCTGGGCCAGGTCGTGGGTGTTGTCGACGGTCGGCAGGCCGGTGCCGATGTCGAGGAACTGGTCGACGCCCTCGGCGCTGACGTGGCGGACGATGCGCGCCAGCAGGTAACGCGACAACCGGGCGATGGCCACGATGTCGGGGAACGCCGTGGCGAACTGGTCGCCCGCCACGCGGTCAACCTCGTAGTGGTCTTTGCCGCCCAGCCAGTAGTTCCACATCCGGGCCGAATGGGGGACGGTCGTGTCGATCTTGGTGTCGTTCACCGGTGCTCCTGTCAGGTCGGCTCCCCCAGAACCTACTGTTTTCCGGCGACTCCAAGTGGTGTCCGGATATTTCCCGATGGCGGCGGCGGAACGGCAACTTCGTACTCAGTGCCATCAGCGCCAGACCCAGCAGCATCAGGACGGAAATGATGAAAAGCGCCGTGATCGCCATCGCCAGGATCGATGCGAGCATGGCGGCGACACCCAGTAGCTCGATCATGCGGCCGTTTTGCCCGGTATGACCATTCTCATTCCTTACTCAGGGGCGAGGTCAGAACCCCCCAGGACGTCCAGCCGCCGGAAGATCACACCCTCGCGCAGCGCCCAGGGGCAGATCTCCAGCGCCGGCACCTGGAACAGGTCCATCGTCGCATCCGCCACGAGTGCGCCGGCCAGCAGCTGCCCGGCCCGGCCCGCCGACACCCCCGGCAGGGCGGCCCGGCGGTCGGCGGACATCTCGCCCATCCGCGCCGCCCACGTCGAGACCGCCTCGTGGCTGAGGTTGCGGCGGATGTAGGGGCCCTCGCTCGACGGCGCGGCCCCGGCCATCCTGGCCAGCTGCTTGAAGGTCTTCGAGGTGGCCACCGCGTGGTCGGGGGGACCGTAGCGGGTGACGTCGCCGACCCGGCGGCCGATCTCGGTCCGGATGTGGCGGCGCAGGGCGCGGATCTCCTCGGGGGTGGGGGGATCCTCGGTGAACCAGTCGCGGGTCAGCCGCCCGGCCCCCAGGGGCAGCGAGACGGCCGCGTCGGGGGCCTCGTCGATGCCGGAGGCGATCTCCAGGGAGCCGCCGCCGATGTCGAGGACCAGCAGGCGGCCGGAGGACCAGCCGTACCAGCGCCGGACGGCCAGGAACGTCAGCCGGGCCTCCTCCGCGCCCGAGAGGACCTGGATGTCGACCTGGGTCTGGCCCTTGATCTCGGCCAGCACCTCTTCGCCGTTGCGGGCCTCGCGGACGGCGGAGGTGGCGAAGGCCACGAGGTCCTCACACCCCTTGTCCTCGGCGAAGCGCAGCGCCTCCTCGACGAAGTCGCGGAGCTTGCCGGCCCCCTGCTCCGAGAGGTGGTGGTCGTCGATGTGTTCGGCGAGTCTCATGTCGACCTTGTGGGAGAACGCCGGCTGGGGGCGGGCCCCACGGTGTGCGTCCATCACGAGGAGATGCACCGTGTTGGAACCCACGTCGAGGACACCTAGTCGCATGCCAATGACGGTATCGCCCTTTACGGAACGTTCCTGTCGTCGTTACCCCGTCGGAATGACGAAAAGTCACCCTCTGGCCCGAAAAGCAGCGGTTTTCGTACGATTTTGGCACGCCGTGGAGCAGAAGCGGCGGGTGCCGTTGCGGGAGACGTCCACGAAGACGCGGTCGCAGCGGTCGGCCGTGCAGACCCCCAGGCGGTCGTGGAACTCCCCGCCCAGCACGATCGCGAGCGCGGTGGCCCCCGACGCGACCCAGTTGGCGGCCCAGGTGCCGCTGGTGCCGTGGAAGTGGAGATGCCAGGGCTCGCCGTCGTGGCCGCTGAGGTGGGGGCGGGCGTCGGTGGCGTCGAGCACCCGGTTGACCACCCTGCAGGCGTGGTCGTGGTCGCCGGAGAAGGCCGCGCGCAGATCGGCGGCGTAGCCCGCCAGCTCGGCCACGTCGGCCTCGGCGACCTCGCCACGCTCGCGCAGCGCGGCGGCCACTTCGGCGGCCAGCTCGGGCCCCGTCGGCACGACGTAGGGCCGCCCGCGCCGCTCCCCCGGGGTCAGCACGTTCACCAGGGTCACGAACATGGCCACAACGGCGTCGGTGTGACTGTTGAAGTTCACTTGACCAGTTACATCCTTCGTGATTACGGTAACTGACATAAGCCTAGACGACAGTTACAAGGGAGATGACCGTGACACTCACCCGTGACCACGCCCGGCAGTGGCTCGACCGCTGGGACGTCCAGCAGGAGGGCTACCACCCCGCCCGCGAGGAGCGCTTCGCGGTCCTGATCGACGCCGTGGTGGAGTCGGCCGGGCGGCCCGACCCGCTGGTCCTGGACCTCGGCTGCGGGCCCGGGTCGCTCGGCGTCCGGCTGAAAGAGCGGCTGCCACAGGCGACCGTGATCGGCTTCGACACCGACCCGCTGCTGACCGCCCTCGGGCAGGCCGCCTACGACGGGCTCCGGTTCGTGGACGCCGACCTGCGCGCCCCGGGGTGGAGCGCGGCCGCGGGGCTGCCCCGCCTCGCTGACGCCGCGGTCAGCACGACCGCGCTCCACTGGCTCCCGGAAGGGCCCCTGACCGACCTCTACCGGGAGCTGGCCACGGTGCTGCGGCCAGGCGGGCTGTTCCTCAACGGCGACCAGATGGCCTCCCCCGCGGGCACCCGCCTGGCCGTCCTCGAGCGCGCCCTGGCCGGCCGTGCCACCGACCGGCGGTTCCCCGGGGGACGCCCGGAGAACTGGGCCGACTGGTGGGCGGCGGTGGAGCGGGACCCCGTGCTCACCACCCTCCACGCCGACCGCGAGAAGCGCCGCGAGATGGCCGCGCACCACGGCTCGGAGTCGCTCCACCTGGAGACCCACGTGACCGCCCTGACCAAGGCGGGCTTCGCCGAGATCGGCACGTTGTGGCAGGAGGGCGACGACCGGCTGCTCTGCGCGTTCCTACCGTAGTCAGAGGCCGTATATCGGGCGTATTTCTCAGACCGTCCCGGTGTAGTTGAGCGCCAGCTCCGCCGCCGCGGCCTCGGAGGTCGCGATGCGGTGGAGCTGGGCCAGCTGGAGCCGGGTGTCGTAGTCGGACTGGCCGGGGGCCAGGTGCAGCATCGTGGTCATGAACCAGGAGAAGTGCTCGGCCCGCCAGACCCGCCGCAGGCAGATGTCGCCGTAGTCGCCGAGCAGGTCCTCCTTTCCGGTACGCCGCCAGTGCTCCAGCGCCCGCGCCAGCACCACCACGTCGGCGACGGCCAGGTTGAGGCCCTTGGCCCCCGTCGGCGGCACGATGTGGGCGGCGTCCCCGGCCAGGAACAGGCGGCCGTGGCGCATCGGCTCGGTGACGAAGCTGCGCATCGGGGTGACGGCCTTGGCGGTGATCGGCCCCCGGGCCAGCTTCCAGTCGCCGTCGATCGCGAACCGCAGGTCGAGCTCGTCCCAGATCTGCTCGTCGCCCCACTCGTCGGGGTCGGTGTCGTTGGGCACCTGGAGGTAGAGGCGGCTGACCGTCGGGGAGCGCATGCTGTGCAGGGCGAAGCCGCGCGGCGAGTGGGCGTAGATGAGCTCGTCGGTCGAGGGGGCGACGTCGGCCAGCACGCCGAGCCACGAGTAGGGGTAGTCGGCCTCGTAGACCTTGCCCGCCGGCACGGCGGCCCGCGCGATGCCGTGGAAGCCGTCGGCCCCCACGATGAAGTCGCAGGTCAGCGTCTTCTCCTGGCCTTCGTGGCGGTACGTGACGTAGCCGTCGCCGATGGCGGTCGCCTGGGCCTCGAACAGGAGAGGGCCGCCCTCGTCGAGCTGGAGGGCGACCAGGTCCTTCACGATCTCGGTCTGGGCGTAGATCATGACGGTGCTGCCGCCGGTCAGGGCCGGGAAGTCGAGGCGGTGGGCCCGCCGGTCGAACCGCAGCTCGATGCCGTTGTGCGGGAGCCCCTCGCGGTCCATGCGGGCGCTCGCGCCGCACTCGCGCAGCGCGTCGACGGTGCCCTGTTCGAGCATGCCGGCGCGCTGGCGCTGCTCCACGTAGGCGCGGTCGCGGCTCTCCAGCACGACGGAGTCGATCCCGGCGTTGTGCAGCATCCGGGCCAGCAGCAGGCCGGCCGGGCCACCGCCGATGATCGCGACCGTGGTGTGGGTCATTCCAGGCTCCCTAGCGTGCGTTGGGCGACGGCGAAGGCGGCGTTGGCGGCCGGGACGCCGCAGTAGATCGCGGTCTGGAGGAGGACTTCCTTGATCTCATCGGGCGTGAGACCGTTGCGGACCGCCGCCTTGACGTGCATGGCGAGCTCGTCGAGGTGGCCGCCCGCGACCAGTGCGGTGAGGGTGACGCAGCTGCGGGTCTTCCGGTCGAGACCCGGGCGGGTCCAGATCTCGCCCCAGGCGTAGCGGGTGATGAGGTCCTGGAAGTCGGCGGTGAAGCCGGTGGTGTTCGCGACGGCCCGGTCGACGTGGTCGTCGCCCAGCACGGCGCGGCGCACCGTCATCCCGTCGGCCTGCGGCAGGTGGGCGCGCATCGCCGCCACGACCGCGCCGGGCCGCTCGACCGGGGCCAGGTGGGCGGCCCCGGGCAGCTCGTGGAGGGCCGCGCCCGGGATGCCGTCGGCCAGCTCCCGCGCCACCGCCGGGGGGACGGCGGGGTCGTCGCGGCCGGCGACGACGAGGGCCGGGGCGGTGATCGCCGGGAGCTCGGCCCGGATGTCGTAGCCCGACAGCGCCTCGCAACACTGGGCGTAGCCCTCGTCGTCGGCGGCCAGCAGGTCGTCGATCATGGCCTGGGCGGCGGCCTTGTCGGCGTCCGGGGTGAACCAGCGCCCCCACGCGAGGTCGGCGATCGCCCGGGTGCCCTGGTTCCGGACCAGCGCCGACCGCTCGTGCCAGCTCTCCTCGGTGCCGAACTTGGCCGCCGAGCAGACCATCGTCAGGGACAACACCCGGTCGGGGTGCCGCAGCGCCAGCCACGCGCCGATCGCGCCGCCGAGGGAGATCCCGGCGTAGTGGAAGGCGTCCGCCCCCGCGGCGTCGGCGACCCCGGTCACCAGCGTGGCCAGCGCCTCCATCGAGGCCGCCCCCTGGACGACCGGGGAGGCGCCGTGGCCGGGCAGGTCGTACCGGACGACCCTGAAGTGCCGCGCCAGGACGTCGGCCGGGGCGTCCCAGACCCGGAGCGAGGTGCCCAGGGACGGCCCGAGGATCAGCACGGGCGCGTGCGCGGGCCCGTCAACGCGGAAGTTCAACATCGGCGATCTCCTTGAGGTGACGGTCGAGAGCTCGATCGACGAGTTCCCCCGCCGCACCGGAATAGCCGGTCGGCTCGAAAAGCCCGGACTGGAGGCGAATCGTCCCCGGGCGCTCTTCTCTTTCGTTCTCGGGGTCGGGATGGATCACGGGTGCCCCGACTATTTCGACGGATATTTCGGCATTCGCGCAGGCGAGTTCGAGAGCCTGGCGAAGCGGCATGCGGAGGCGGGCCGCGTCGCGGGAGGCGGTTTCGAGGAGGTCTCGCGCGGCCTTCTTGCCGATCTGCCGTGACAGCTCACCCATGACGCGTTCGGCCACGATCAGGCCGCCCGTGAGCGACAGGTTCTCCCGCATCCGGGCCGGGTGCACCCGGAGGCCGCCCGTCAGCGCGGCCGTGTGGAAGGCCGCTCCCCCGGCCAGGCGCAGCAGGGCGCGGAGCGGTTCCCACTCGGCGTGCCAGGCCCCGGCGGGGCGTTCGTCCTCGGCGGCCATCGCGCCGTAGAGGGTGGCGGCCAGGGCGGGGGCCTGGCGGGCGCAGGCGGCGACCAGGGTGGCGTGGACGGGGTTGCTCTTGTGCGGCATGGCCGACGAGCCGCCGCCCGAGCCCTCGGAGACCTCGCCGATCTCGGTGCGCGAGAGCACCAGGACGTCGGCCGCGATCTTGCCGAGCGCCCCGCAGCAGAACGCCAGCGCCCCGGCGAGGTCGGCGACCGGGGTGCGCAGCACGTGCCAGGGCAGCAGCGGCGCCGCCAGCCCGGCCTCCCGGGCGAACCGCTCCATGAGCGGGACCGACAGCGTGGCCAGGGTGCCCCCGGCGCCGCCGAGCTGTGCGGGCAGGGTGACCGCGCCGAGCCGCTCGTAGGCGTCGAGCACCAGCGACCGCCACCCGGCCGCCTTCAGGCCGAACGTGGTCGGCACGGCGTGCTGGGTGAGGGTGCGGCCGGGCATCGGGGTGTCCCGGTACTCCCGGGCCAGCTCGCCGAGGGCCCCGGCGGCCGAGGCGAGGTCGGGCAGGATCAGCCGCCGCGCCCGCGCCGCGACCAGCATGAGCGCGGTGTCCAGGATGTCCTGGCTGGTCGCGCCGTCGTGCGCCCCCTCGGGCAACGCCTTGACCAGCGGAATCACGGGATTCCCACCGCTATGTCCGGCCAGGTGGAGCCCATCGCGCCAGGCCCCGGCCGGAACGTCCGGGTCCCCATCGCGGCCGGCCGCAGCGCTCGCTGCCCCGGGCCCGGAGGCCTCGTCGGCGAGCGACGTGATGGCGTCAGCGAGGTCGGGGCGGTTCTGGGCGCGGGCCAGGGCCGCCTCCGCGTCGATCAGGGCGCGGAGGACGGCCGGGTCGGCGGTCGCCCCGTCGATCGGGGCGCCGGACCAGGCCGGGCCGAGAAGGCCGTCACCGGTGATCACGTGAGCCTCCGGGTTCAGCCCAGGTCGAGGAAGACCGTCTCGCCCTCGCCCTGGAGGCGGATGTCGAACCGGTACACCCCGTCCCGCTCGGGGGCGGCGACCAGGGTCGCGCGCCGGTCGGCGGGGAGGGACGTCAGCAGCGCGTCGCCGGCGTCCTCCAGGTAGACGCGGGTGTACAGGTGGTGCAGCAGGCCGCGGGCGAACACGCAGACCGCGATGTAGGGCGGCCCGCCGGGGCGGACCGTGTGGAGGGTCCAGTGTCCGTCGAGGTCGGTGGCCACGCGGGCGAAGCCGGTGAAGGTCACCCCGTCGCGTCCGGCGAAGGAGCCGTCGACCTCGTCGCGGCGCGTCGAGCCCGGCTTCCCGTCGAGGTTCCCGGCCTCGTCGGCCTGCCAGAACTCCAGCAGCGCGTCGGGGACGGGGTCGCCCGCGCCGTCGTAGACGTGCCCGTGGACGGCGACCGCCCCCGGGCGGCCCGGCGGGACCAGGTCGCCGCCGCCGCGGAAGGGCAGGGCGTAGCCGTAGAACGGGCCCACGGTCTGCGAAGGGGTGGGTCTCATCGGCCTTCCTCCATCCAGGTCGCCGACGGGCCGTCGAGGACGATGTCCCATCTGTACCCCAGGCTCCACTCGGGCCGGGAGAGCTCGTGGTCGTAGGCCGCGACGAGCCGCTCGCGGGCCTTGTCGTCGGTCACCGACTGGAGGATCGGGTCGTACGGGAACAGCGGGTCGCCCGGGAAGTACATCTGGGTGACCAGGCGCTGGGCGAAGGCCGTGCCGAAGACCGAGAAGTGGATGTGGGCCGGCCGCCAGGCGTTGACGTGGTTCTTCCACGGGTAGGCGCCGGGCTTGATCGTGGTGAAGGCGTAGCGGCCGTCGGCGTCGGTGAGGCAGCGGCCGGTGCCGCTGAAGTTGGGGTCGAGCGGCGCGGGGTGCTGGTCGCGCAGGTGCGGGTAGCGGCCGGAGGCGTTGGCCTGCCACACCTCCACGAGCTGCCCGCGCACCGGGCGGCCGTCGCGGTCGGTCACCCGGCCGGTCACGGTGATGCGCTCCCCGAGCGGCTCCCCGGCGTGCTGCCGGGTGAGGTCGGCGTCGAGCGGGGTCACGTCGCTCACGCCGAAGACGGGGCCGCGCAGTTCCGCGTACGCCTCGGGCGGGGCGACGAGCGGGCGGTGCGGGTGCCGGAGGCCGCTGGAGCGGTAGGGCGGGTAGTCGCGCGAGGGGTGGTCGCCGCCGTCTGATCTGGCAGCCAGCTCGGCGATCTCCCGGGAGATGGTCTCCTGGGACAGCGGTTCAGGCATCGGGTGCTCCTTGGGCGAGGCGGCGCAACGCGGTCAGCTCCGCCTCCGTGGGGGGTTCGGTGACACGCAGGTCGCCGGCGACGGCCAGCGGCCAGCCGGTGGCGGCGACGGCCTGGCCGGCGGTGGTGCCGGGGTGCACGTCGGTGAGGGTGAGCTCGGCGGTCTCCGGGTCGGGGCGCATGATCCCCAGATCGGTGATCACGGCGACCGGGCCGGCCCCGGGCAGGCCGAGCCGGGCCCGCGACCCGGGCCCGTCGCCGTGCCCGACGGTGGTGACGAAGTCGAGCTCGCCGACCAGGTTCCGGGGCGAGTGGCGCAGCACGAGCAGCACCTTCCCGCAGCTGGCCGCGATCTCCGGCGCGCCGCCCGCGCCCGGCAGCCGGCCTTCGGGACGGCCCGGTCCCCGGTCGATGACGGTGGTGTTGACGTTGGCGTACCGGTCGACCTGGGCCGCGCCGAGGAAGCCGACGTCGATGCGCCCGGCCTGCAGCCAGTAGTTGAAGATCTCCGGCACCGACACGACCGCGTCGGCCGTGTCGGCGAGCTCGCCGTCGCCGATCGACAGCGGCAGCCGCGACGGCTTGGAGCCGAGGGTGCCCGACTCGTAGATGAGCACAAGCCCGGGTTCGATGGTGCGGCGGGCCAGGTTGGCGGCGGCGCTGGGCAGGCCGATGCCGACGAAGCAGGTCCGGGCCCCGGCCAGGGCGCGGGCGGCGTTGACGGTCATCAGCTCGTCGGAGGTCCAGGTCATCGGGCCTCCTCCAGGACGTTCTCGTCCATCCAGCGCAGGAAGGCGTCGCGGTCGCGGGAGACGGCGTCCCACGACTGGTAGAAGCCGTTGTCGCGGACGGTGTAGCCGGCCGCGTAGGAGGGGTGGGCCCCGTTGGGGGCCAGGGCCACCGCGTCGACCGTCCACGACGGCAGCACCACCGCGCCGGGGGCGGGCGTCAGGTCGTCCACGATCTCCTCGACGGTCACGAGCACCCGGGAGGCGGCCAGCGCGGCCTCCTTCTGGACGCCGACCAGACCCCACAACTGCACGTTGCCGTCGCGGTCGGCGCGCTGGGCGTGGATGACGGTCACGTCGGGGTTGATCGCGGCGACCGCCGCCAGTTCCTCGCCGGTGAAGGGGCACACCACGGTCGAGATCGTCGCCGACCGCGACGGCAGGTCGCTGCCCCGGTAGCCGCGCAGCACCGCGAAGGGCAACCGCGAGGCCCCGGCGACGTAGCGGTTGGCCATGCCGGCGTGGCTGTGCTCGTCGAGTTCGAGGGGGCGCGGCCAGCCGTTCTCGACGGCGTCGCGGAAGCGGTGCAGCGAGCCCACGCCGGGGTTGCCGCCCCACGAGAAGACCAGCTTGCGGGCCGCGCCCATGCCGATGAGCTGGTCGTAGATGACGTCGGGGGTCATCCGGACGAGGGTGAGATCGGTCACCCGCTGCCGGATCATCTCGTGCGCGGCGGCGAAGGGTATGAGGTGGGTGAACCCCTCCATCGCCACGGTGTCGCCGGAGTGCACGAGCCCGGCCACCGCGTCCCGCAGGCTACGGATCTCCGCCATGTTCTCCCTGTTCGGAGTGGACTTGTTCGCCTGATGAACTATTGTTCACATTTGACGTAGTTCAGGAGTCTGCTACCCCCTTTGGACGTGTGTCAATGACCGAGGCTGTCGTGGGGCCGCTGGAGCGCGGGCTCGCCGTGCTGCGGGCGATGGCGGACGGCGAGCCGTGCCGCCCGAGCGAGCTCACCCGCGCCACCGGGCTGGCCCGCTCGACCGTCGACCGGGTGCTGGCGACGCTGGTCGCGATGGGCCTGGCCCGTCCGGCCGGGCCCGATCGTTCGGTACGGCTGACGCCCCGCGTCCTGGCCGTCGGGAACACCTACCTGTCGGGCAGCGGGGTCCCCGACGCGCTGGCCCCGGAGGCGGCCCGGCTCGCCGAGGACCTCGACGAGTCGGTGTCGCTGGCGGTGGCCGACGGCACGGCGGTCCGGTTCGTCACCCAGCTCCCCCGGCGGCGCAGCCGCTCGCTGACCTTCCGGGTGGGCGACCTGGTGCCGGCCGAACGCTGCGCGGCGGGCGCGCTGATGGCCGCCGAGTGGACCGAGGCCGGGTGGGCCCGCTGGCGGGCGGCCCGGCCGGAGACCGTAGTGCCCGCCGACCCGGCGGCCGAGCCGGAGTTCCGCGACCGGGCCAGGGCCGCGCTCGCGGCGGGCTGGGCCCGCGACGACGAGCTGATCGAACCGGGCCTGATCGCGGTCGCGGTGCCGGTGCGCGCACGCGGCCGGGTGGCGTGCGCGGTCAGCGTGGTCTCCCACCGCAGCCGCCACACCGTCGAGTCGCTGGCCGCGCTGGCCCTCCCCCGGCTCGACACCGCCCGGATGGAACACCTGCTGGCCGTCACCACGCCCGCGCCGCCGGCGCCGATCGAGATCCCCGGCGACACCCCGGTCCAGTCGCTGGCCCGGGGGCTGGCGGTGCTGACCGCGCTCGGCGGCACGCTCTCGGAGGTGGCCGAGGCCACCGGGCTGGCGCGGGCGACCGCCCGGCGGGCGCTGCTGACCCTGGTCGAACTCGGCTACGCGGTGAAGGCGGGCAACCGGTTCGTCGCGCTGCCGAGGGTGCTGGAGTTGGGCCACGCCCGGTTGTCGTCGCTGACCCTGGGCGAGCTGGCCACGCCCCACCTGGTCGCGCTGGCCGAGGCGGTGGGCGAGTCGGCGTCGGTGGCGGTGCTCGACGGGACCGACATCCGGTACGTGGCGCGTGCGCCGGCGTACAAGATCATGAGCGTGGACATCACGGTCGGCACCCGGTTCCCGGCCTACGCCACGTCGATGGGCCGGGTCCTGCTGACCGACGACGCCGATCCGGGCGAGCTCACGGCGCTGACGCCGCACACCGTGACCGATCCCGAACGGCTGCGGGCGCTGGTCCGCAAGGCCCGCGCCGACGGCCACGCGATCGTCGAGGACGAGCTCGAAGAGGGGCTGCGGGCGCTGGCCGTGCCGATCCGCGACCGCGCCGGCCGGGTGGTCGCGGCGGTGAACGTCGCCACGACCGGCCAGGTCAGGCCAGGTCTGCTCGCCCACCTCCGGGCCACCGCGCACGCCGTGGAGACCGATCTGGCCCTGGTCGGCGAACGAACCCCGCCCCGACCGGCCTGAACCGCCCCTTGCGGGGCATAGAGGGCGGCCATGAGGAGAGCGCTCGCGAGATTCCGGCTCGGGTCGACGGCCCGGCGCGTGTTCGGCTGGGAGGGGCTGCGGCCCGGTCAGAAGGAGGCCATGCGGCATCTGGTCGCCGGGCGCGACGTGCTGCTGGTGATGCCGACCGGGGGCGGCAAGTCGGCCGTCTACCAGGTGCCCGCCCTGCTGCTCGACGGGCCGACGATCGTGGTGTCGCCGCTGATCGCGTTGCAGCGCGACCAGGTGATGAGCCTGCTGAAGGCGGGCACCGGCGCGGTGGCGGTCAACTCGACGCAGTCGGTCGACAAGGGCCTCGACCAGGTCACCGCCGGGACGGCCGAGTTCGTGTTCCTGTCGCCGGAGCAGCTGGCCAAGCCCGAGGTGGTCGAGCGGCTCGCGGCGGCCCGGCCGTCGCTGATCGCGATCGACGAGGCCCACTGCGTGTCGTCGTGGGGGCACGACTTCCGGCCCGACTACCTGCGGCTCGGCCAGGTGATCGAGAAGCTGGGCCATCCGCCGGTGGTGGCGCTGACCGCGACGGCGGCGCCGAACGTGCGGGCCGAGATCGTCCGGTCGCTGGGGCTGCGGGACCCGGTGGAGATCGTGCGCGGCTTCGACCGGCCGAACCTGACCCTGTCGGCCCGGCGCTTCACCAGCGAGGACGACCGGCGCCGCGCCCTGGTCGAATACACGCTGGCGGGCGACGGGCTGACGCTGATCTACGTGCCGACGCGCAAGGACGCCGAGGAGTACTGCGCGCTGCTGGAGGGCAAGCGGGCGGAGCCGTACCACGCCGGGCTGAAGACGGCCGACCGCAACCGCACCCACACGCGGTTCGCGTCCGGGGAGCTCGACGTGGTCGTGGCGACCTCGGCCTTCGGCATGGGCATCGACCGCGCCGACGTGCGCCGAGTGCTGCACGCGGGCCCGCCGGAGTCGCCCGACGCCTACTACCAGGAGATCGGCCGCGCCGGACGCGACGGCCGGCCCGCCGAGGCGGTGCTGTTCTACCGCCCCGAGGACCTGGGCCTGCGCCGGTTCCAGACCGGCGGCCGGGCCGACCCCGACCTGCTGCTGCGCATCGCGGTGCTGGTCCGCGAGCACGGCGGGCTGGTCCCGGCCGGGGAGCTGCGCGACCTGCTCGGCGTCGGCACCACCCGGCTGACCGCCCTGGCCAACCTGCTGGAGCGGGCGGGCGCGCTGGTCCCGGGCGAGCTGCGCTGGACCCGCAAGCGGCTGACCGCCGAGCGGGCGGTCGAGAAGGCGGTCGAACTCGACGAGGTGCGCCACCGCGTCGACGAGTCGCGCCTGGACATGATGCGCGCCTACGCCGAGACGACCGGCTGCCGCCGCCGTTTCCTGCTGGAGTACTTCGGCCAGCCGTACGGCCGCTCGTGCGGGACCTGCGACACCTGCCGGGGCGTCGTCCAGGAGGTGGGCGACGGCCCGTTCCCGCTCCAGTCGAAGGTGGAGCACACCGCCTGGGGCGCCGGGACGGTGATGAGCGCCGACCCCGACCGGGTGACGGTGCTGTTCGACTCGGTCGGCTACAAGACGTTGGCCCTGGCCGCCGTCGACGGCCTGCTGAAGAAGATTTAGAGAAGTGCTCTAATTTATACTCCCGCCATGAACGTGGTGGTGACCGGAGGAAACCGGGGAATCGGATACGCCGTCTGCGCCGAGCTGGCGCGGCGGGGACATCGGGTGGTCGTCGTCGCGCGCGACGCCGCGCGGGGAGAACAGGCGGTGCGCTCGCTGCCGGGCGAGGCCGAGCTCGTCGTCGGCGACCTGTCGGCCGTCGCCGGCATGCGGAGCGTCGCCGAGCGGCTGGCCGAGGTCTGCCCGCGCATCGACGTGCTGGTGCACAACGCGGGGTTGTGGCCCTCGAAGCTCACCCGCACGGCCGACGGGCTGGAGGAGGCGTTCGCGGTCAACCACCTGGCCCCGTACACGCTGAACCGGCTGCTCGAAGAGCGCCTGACGCGGGTCGTGCAGGTCAGCGCGGGCCTCTACGTGAAGGGGAAGGCCGATCCCGCCCGCACCGCCTACGGCCTCGACTTCCACCCGCTGCGCACCTACGCCGACACCAAGCTCTGCAACGCGGCCCTGCTGCCGCTGTTCGCCGAGCGCTGGCGGACGCGCGGCGTCACCATCGACGCCGTGCACCCCGGGGTGATCAACACCGGGCTGGGCGCGCGGGGCGGGCCGGTCGGGCTGCTGCTCAGAGCGGCCAAGCGGTTCTGGAAGACTCCCGACCAGGGCGCGGCCCCGGTGGTCGCGCTGACGGCGGGGTCCACGACGGGCCGCTACTACGACGGGCTGAAGGAGATCCCGTTGACCGTCGACCGCGACCTCGGCCTGCGGTTGTGGGAGCAGGCCGGGAAACTGTCGGGAGTCGCGTGAGGCAGGCCCGCAGCGAGGCCACGATCCGCAGGCTGCTCGACACGGCCCTCACGGCGTTCACCGACGGCGACTTCACCCTGCGCGCGGTGACCTCGCGGAGCGGCGTCAGCGTGGGCAGCCTCTACCACCACTTCGGCAGCTTCGACGGGCTGGCCGCCGCGCTCTACTCCGAGTGCATGGACGACCTGCTGACCCGCCTGATCGAGGCGGCCGAACGGGCGGAGGGCACCGAGGAGGGGGTGCGCGCGATCGTGCGCGCCTACCTGTCCTTCGCCCGCGACGCGACCGCGCGGGCCCGGTTCATCCACGCCGCTCCGCTCATCGAGCCGCACGCCGCCGCCGTCGCGGCCCGCAAGGCGCCGCTGCTCGACCGGCTGACCGCCTGGTTCCGGCCGCGCGTCGCGGCCGGGGAGATCGCCGACCTGCCCCCGGCGCTGATCGAGATGCTGCTCATCGGGCCACTCGCCGAGACCACGCGCCGGGTGCTGGCGGGCGCGCCGGGCCTCGACCTGGACGCCGCCGCCGACGCACTGCCCGGCCCGATCTGGCGTTCCCTGCGCGCCCATTGACGGGATCTGTGACGCGGGTTACGTTCGCCCTAATTAAAAGGAAAGCTTCCTATTAGTTGGACGGGAACCCCCTGTTCCCGGCGCGTCCCGCCGCATCCCCTTCCCCCCGGACGTGGAGTAGCTCGATGAGAAGAGTCCTGACCCTCTTACTGGCGATCGGTGCGCTGATCCTGCCACTGATGTTCGCGCAGTCCGCGGCGTACGGCGCGGTGACCGTGCCCCTCCGGGCCAACGCGAACGGACCGGCCCTGACCGACGGCGGCGGCAACGCCTGGCTCGCCGACAAGGCGTACACCAGCGGCACCTGGGGCCACGAGACGTCCTACGGGGCCGGCTCCACGGGCAGCGCGATCGCCGGCACCACCGACGACGCGCTCTACCAGAACTACCAGCTGTTCAGCGGGTGGGGCGGCTACAAGTTCGACGTGGCCAACGGCACCTACCAGGTCACCCTGAAGATGGTCGAGGACTGGGCGAACGCCGCCGGGCAGCGGAAGTTCGACATCCGGATCGAGAACACCGTGGTCGCCTCGGCGTTCGACGTGTTCGCCTCCTGCGGCGCGCTGACCGCCTGCGACCGCACCTACACCGCGACCGTCTCCGACGGCCAGCTCAACGTGCAGTTCAACATGAACGGCGGGGCCAACTACGCCATCGTCGCGGCCGTGCAGGTCACCGGCGGCACCGGCGGCGGCGACACCACCGCGCCCTCGACGCCCGGCAACCTCCAGGTGACCGGCGTGACCAGCAGCAGCGTCTCGCTGAGCTGGACCGCCTCGACCGACAACGTCGGCGTCACCGGCTACCTGATCTACCGGGGCGGCACCCTGGTCACCACCGTGACCGGCACCACCTACACCGACACCGGCCGCGCCGCCAGCACGGCGTACACCTACCAGGTCCGCGCCCGCGACGCCGCCAACAACCAGTCGGGCCTGTCGAACAGCGTCACCGGCACCACCTCGGGGACGGGCGGCCCCGACACCACCGCGCCCTCGACGCCCGGCGGCCTGCAGGTGACCGGCGTGACCAGCAACTCGGTCTCGCTGAGCTGGACCGCCTCGACCGACAACGTCGGCGTGACCGGCTACCTCGTCTACCGGGGCGGCACTCTCGTCACGACCGTGACCGGCACCAGCTACACCGACACCGGCCGCGCCGCGAACACGGCGTACACCTACCAGGTCCGCGCCCGCGACGCCGCCAACAACCAGTCGGGCCTGTCGGGCAGCGTCACCGGCACCACCTCGCAGACGGGGACGGGCGGGAACAAGAAGCTGCTCGGCTACTTCGTCCAGTGGGGCGTCTACCAGCGCGCCTACCACGTGAAGAACATCGTCACGAGCGGTTCGGCGGCGAAGCTGACCCACATCAACTACGCCTTCGGCAACGTCCAGAACGGGCAGTGCACCATCGGCGACAGCTACGCCGACTACGAGAAGGCCTACACCGCCGCCGAGAGCGTCGACGGCGTGGCCGACACGTGGGACCAGCCGCTGCGCGGCAGCTTCAACCAGCTGCGCAAGCTCAAGCAGCAGTACCCGAACATCAAGGTGCTGTTCTCCTTCGGCGGCTGGACCTGGTCGGGCGGCTTCGGCCAGGCCGCGCAGAACCCGACCGCCTTCGCCAACTCCTGCTACAACCTCGTCGAGGACCCGCGCTGGGCGGACGTGTTCGACGGCATCGACATCGACTGGGAGTACCCGAACGCCTGCGGCCTGTCCTGTGACGCCTCCGGCTTCGCGTCCTTCAAGAACCTGATGCAGGCTCTGCGCACCCGCTTCGGCCAGAACTACCTGGTCACCGCGGCCATCACCGCCGACGGCACCACCGGCGGCAAGATCGACGCGGCCGACTACGGCGGCGCGGCGCAGTACCTCGACTGGTACAACGTCATGACCTACGACTACTTCGGCGCCTTCGCGGCGCAGGGCCCGACCGCCCCGCACTCGCCGCTGCACAGCTACGCCGGGATCCCGACGGCCGGCTTCTACAGCGACAACGCGATCCAGAAGCTCAAGTCGAAGGGCGTGCCGGCGTCCAAGCTGCTGCTCGGCATCGGCTTCTACGGCCGAGGCTGGACCGGCGTCACCCAGGCCACCCCGGGCGGCAGCGCGACCGGCGCCGCGCCCGGCACCTACGAGGCCGGCAACGAGGACTACAAGGTCCTGAAGAACACCTGCCCGCCCACCGGCACCATCGCGGGCACCGCCTACGCCAAGTGCGGCAGCAACTGGTGGAGTTACGACACCCCGTCCACGATCACCGGGAAGATGACCTATTCGAAGGACCAGAACCTCGGCGGTTCCTTCTTCTGGGAGCTCAGCGGTGACACGAGCAACGGCGAACTCATCACGGCCATGAAAAACGGCCTCGCCTAATCGGTGAATCGGGAACCCCGGGCGTTTCGCCCGGGGTTCCTTTTCTGATCTTTTGGTTGAAATATCTACTACGATCATCAGCTTCGGGACCCCCGGACTCACTGGAGGAGAACCAATGCGCGCGGTGGTCGTCAGGAACTACGGGGGCCCGGAGGCCCTCGAGACCGTGGAGGCGCCGGCTCCCGAGCCGGGGCCCGGCCAGGTCCGCATCCGGGTCGAGGCGGCGGCGGTCAACCCCGTCGACCTGTTCATCCGCGGCGGCGGCCTGCTCATGCACGGCGCCCCGGCCCGGGAGCAGACCGGCATGGGCTGCGACGTCGCCGGCGTCGTGGAGGCCCTCGGCCCGGACGTCACCGGCGTCGCGGTCGGCGACCGCGTCCTGGCCGCCTCGACGTGGGGCGGCTTCAACCGCGACTTCGGCCCGTACGCCGACCAGGCGGTCGTCGCCGTCGACGAGATCGCCCCCGCGCCCGCCGGGTGGCCCGCCGAACGGGCCGCCGGACTCCCCCTGCCGGGCCTGACCGCGTGGCAGTGCCTCGACCTCCTCGGCCTGCCGGAGGGCTCGACCCTGCTGGTCACCGGCGCGGCCGGGAGCGTGGGCGGCATGCTGGTGCAGCTGGCCGCGCTCCGGGGCCTCACGGTCGTCGCGCTGGCGCGTTCCACCGACGAGGAGGACCTGCGGGCGCTCGGCGCGCAGTACGTCGTCGACGACGTCGCGAAGGTCCGCGAGCTGCTGCCCGAGGGCGTCGACGCGGCCGTCGACCCGGCCAAGCTGGTGCAGGCCGCCCACGACGCCGTGCGCGACGGCGGCGCGTTCGTGGCCGTCGTCGTCGACGGCGCGCCGGAGGAGGGCCGGGGCGTCAAGTCCCAGGTCATGTGGGCCCACTCGGCCCGCGAGCAGTTGGAGGCGCTCGTGGCGCTGGTGGACGAGGGCAGGGTCCGGGTCAGGATCGCCGCGACCTATCCGCTGACCGAGGCCGCCGCCGCGCACACGCGGATGGCCGAGGGCGGACTGCGGGGACGGCTCGTTCTCCTGCCGTAATCCTGACAATCTGGAATGCTGCCGGTCATATGCGCCTTAGAGTCACGCCTTTCGGCGAACCGCTGACCGGCCATTCCGCCCCCGTCGCCGGGGTGGCCCTCCATCCCGGCGGCGAGCTGATCGCCACCTCCGACGACACGGGCCTGATCCGCTACTCCACGGGCGTGGAGATGCGCGGGGCCTCGTACACGATGACCCTGGCCTTCCACCCCGACGGCCACCTGCTGGCCTCCGGGGGCGACGACGGCGTGGTCCGCCTGTGGGACCTGTCGGGGGTGCCGGCCGGCGAGCTGAAGGGCCACGACGACCTCGTGACCGCCGTCGGCTTCCACCCCGACGGCCACCTGCTGGCCAGCGCGGGCTGGGATCACACGGTCCGCCTCTGGGACCCGGTGACGCGGATGCCGGTCGGCGACCCGCTGACCGGGCACACTGGCCGGATCGTCGAACTGGCCTTCCACCCCGCCGGGCACCTGCTGGCCACCGCCGCCAAGGACGGCACGGTCCGCCTGTGGGACGCCGGCACCGGCCAGCCGGCCGGCGACCCCGTCCCTGGCGAGGGCGTCGCCTTCCTCGCCGGACGGCTGGTGATCGTCGGTTCCGACCGCCTCGCGCGCGTCGACGACGAGGTGATCACGCCGGAGCCGGTGTCCGGGCTGGCCGCCCGAGGCGACGTGCTGGCCGCCGTGAACTGGGACGACTCCATTTCCCTGTACGACCTGAGCGCCGCCCCCCTCGCCCGGGTGAGCGGCCACACGGGGGCGGTCCAGGCGGTGGCCCTCGGCCGGTCGCTCCTGGCCGGCGTCGACGACCGGGGCGAGGTCCGGCGGTGGCGGGTGGAGGGGCTGCCCGACGACGAGCCGGCCGACCGGGTCGCCCGGCTGCGCCGCTCGCTGGTGACCCTCCAGCACGCCCACGCGGTGGCCCGGCGGGTCCGCGACGACCTGCACCGCCGCCTCGAAGAACGCGACGACCTCGTCCGCCGGCTCACCGCCCGCGTCGACGAGCTGGAGACCCGGATGACCTCGGCGGTCGTCGCCCGGCGGCTGACCGGCCACGACGCGCCGGTCCACGGGGTGGCCTTCCACCCGCGCGGCCACCTGCTGGCCACCGCCGACCGGGCGGTCCGGTTGTGGGACCCGGTGACCCGCGACCCGATCGGCGACCCGCTGCCCGGCGGCCCGGTGGTGGCCTTCCACCCGGGCGGCCACCTGCTGGCGGCGGCCTGCGCCGACCACACCGTACGGCTCTGGGACCCCGGCACACGGCGTTCCTTCGGCGAGCCCCTGATCGGGCACACCGGGCCGGTGACCTGCGTCGCCTTCCATCCGTCGGGCGACACCATCGCCACCGCGGCCGCCGACGGCACGGTCCGGGTGTGGGACACCGTGATGGGCCGTCAGCTGAGCGAGCAGCCGGGCCTCAGCGCCGTCTTCGCGGGCGACGACCTCGTGGTGGGCGCCACGGCCGCGTGCGGCCACCTCGTGGCGACCGCCCTGCCGGGCGGCGCGGTCCGGCTGGAGAACCGGCGGACCGGCGCGGCGCGCGAGCTGACCGGCCACGCCTCCGACGTGCGGGCGGTCGCGTTCGACGCCACCGGCGAGCTGCTGGCCACGGGGGGCGGCGACCGGGCCGTCCGGATCTGGGACACCGCGAGCGGCGCGGAGCTGAGCGTGCTCACCGGCCACACCTCCGCCGTCAACGGGGCCGCCTTCCACCCCGACGGCCACCTGCTGGCCACCACCTCGGACGACTGCACCACCCGGCTGTGGCCGACCAGGCTCGGCGGGCACGCCGGTCCGGCAGAATGGGCCGGAGCCTAGGGAGAAGGAAGATCGTGATCCAGTCGATCAACCAGCGGATCGCCGAGGAACTCGGCGTACGTGAGCGGCAGGTCGCCGCGGCCGTCGATCTGCTCGACGGCGGCGCGACGGTGCCGTTCATCGCCCGCTACCGCAAGGAAGCGACCGAAATGCTCGACGACGCGCAACTGCGCGCGCTGGAGGAGCGGCTGCGCTACCTGCGGGAGATGGAGGAGCGCCGCGCCGCGATCCTGGAGTCGATCCGGTCGCAGGGCAAGCTCGACGACGCGCTCGAGGCGCAGATCATGGCGGCCGACTCGAAGGCCCGGCTGGAGGACATCTACCTCCCCTACAAGCCGAAGCGCCGCACCAAGGCCCAGATCGCCCGCGAGGCCGGCCTCGAACCGCTGGCCGACAAGCTGCTCGGCGACCCCGCGCTCGACCCCGCGACGGTGGCGGCCGGCTTCGTCGGCGAGAACGTCGCCGACGCCGCGGCGGCCCTCGAAGGGGCCCGCGCGATCCTGATCGAGCGTTTCGGCGAGGACGCCGACCTGATCGGCACCCTCCGCGAGTCGATGTGGAGCCGGGGCCGGCTGATCTCGGCCGTCCGCGAGGGGAAGGAGGAGGCGGGGGCCAAGTTCTCCGACTACTTCGACTTCGCCGAGCCGTTCGCCAAGCTGCCCTCCCACCGCATCCTGGCGATGTTCCGGGGTGAGAAGGAGGAGGTGCTCTCCCTCACGCTGGAGCCCGAGGAGCCGCAGGAGGGCCCGAGCACGTTCGAGGTGCGCATCGCCACCCGGTTCGGCGTCTCCGACCAGGGCCGGCCGGGCGACAAGTGGCTCTCCGACACCGTGCGGTGGGCCTGGCGCACCCGCATCCTGGTGCACCTGGGCATCGACCTGCGGATGCGCCTGTGGCAGGCGGCCGAGGACGAAGCGGTGCGGGTGTTCGCGGCCAACCTGCGCGACCTGCTGCTGGCCGCCCCCGCGGGCACGCGCGTGACGATGGGCCTCGACCCGGGCCTGCGCACGGGCGTGAAGGTGGCCGTGGTCGACGCGACCGGCAAGGTCGTCGACACCGCCACGATCTACCCCCACGAGCCGAAGCGGCAGTGGGACCAGTCGATGGCGGTGCTCGGGGCGCTGTGCCAGAAGCACGGGGTCGAGCTGATCGCGATCGGCAACGGCACCGCCTCGCGCGAGACCGACAAGCTGGCCGGCGAGCTGGTCGCGCTGATGCCCGGCGTGACGAAGATCATGGTCTCCGAGGCGGGGGCGTCGGTCTACTCGGCGTCGGCGTTCGCCTCGCAGGAACTGCCCGGCCTCGACGTGTCGCTGCGCGGCGCGGTCTCGATCGCCCGCCGGCTGCAGGACCCGCTGGCCGAACTGGTCAAGATCGACCCGAAGTCGATCGGCGTCGGGCAGTATCAGCACGACCTGGCCGAGCAGAAGCTCTCCCGCTCGCTCGACGCGGTGGTCGAAGACTGCGTGAACGCCGTCGGCGTCGACGTGAACACCGCGTCGGCCCCGCTGCTGACGCGCGTGTCGGGCATCGGCTCGACGCTGGCCGACAACATCGTGCAGCACCGCGACGCCAACGGCCCGTTCCGCTCGCGGTCGTCGCTCAAGCAGGTGCCGCGCCTGGGCCCGAAGGCGTTCGAGCAGTGCGCGGGCTTCCTGCGCATCCCCGGCGGCGACGACCCGCTCGACGCCTCCAGCGTGCACCCCGAGTCCTATCCGGTGGTCCGCAAGATCCTCACCGCCACCGGCGGCGACCTGCGCACCCTGATCGGCAACACCACCGCGTTGCGGTCGCTGAAGCCGGCCGACTTCGTCGACGGCGTGTTCGGCCTGCCGACGGTGACCGACATCCT
Source organism: Herbidospora sakaeratensis (assembly GCF_001570525.1). Taxonomy (GTDB): domain Bacteria; phylum Actinomycetota; class Actinomycetes; order Streptosporangiales; family Streptosporangiaceae; genus Herbidospora; species Herbidospora sakaeratensis. The sequence goes on along the minus strand of NZ_BBXC01000007.1, from coordinate 1,057,019 downwards.
CGGCGAGCTGGAGAAGCCCGGCCGCGACCCGCGCCCGGCGTTCAAGACGGCCGCCTTCCGCGAGGGCGTCGAGAAGATCTCCGACCTGCAGAAGGGCATGATCCTCGAAGGCGTGGTCACCAACGTGGCGGCGTTCGGGGCCTTCGTCGACGTCGGCGTGCACCAAGACGGGCTGGTCCACGTGTCGGCCATGTCGAACACCTTCGTGAAGGACCCGCGCGACGTCGTCAAGCCCGGCGACATCGTCAAGGTGAAGGTGCTGGAGGTCGACATCCCCCGCAAGCGCATCTCCCTGACGCTGCGCCTGCAGGACGAACCGGCCCGCCAGCAGGCCCCCCGCCAGGAACGCGGCGAACGGCAGCCCCGCCAGGACCGCCAGCCGCGCCAGCAGGACCGCCGCCAGTCGTCCCCGCCTCCGGGCGGCGCGATGGCCGAGGCGCTGCGCCGCGCGGGCCTGACCGACGACGGCGGCCGCAAGAAGCGCTGACCCGGGCCACTCCGCCGACGACCGGCGCGACGTTCCCGGACGTCGCGCCGTTCCGGCTCGCCCTGCCTGGCTGATCGACCTGGTGGATCAGGTGCCGAACAGCCCGTAGGAGCCGTGCACGACGTTCGAGCTCTTCGTCATCTTCGGGTAGCCGGGCGCCTCAAAGATGATCTTCGTGTAGACCTCGTCGCCGGTGTCGTACACCGGGATGTCGTCCTCGTCGAGGTACTTCGCGCAGAACAGGGTGAGGTCGGAGACGATGAAGAGCCCGCCCCCGTTCTTGTCCGAGATCGCGCTCAGGGTCGCCTTGGGCCCCTTGTACATGCGGTTGTCGTAGACGGCGTCCTCCCCCCAGATCTCCACCCGGGCCGTCGCGCCGTTGTCGACCAGGTACTGCGCCTGGGCGTGGGTCATGCCGACCTTGCCGACCGTGAGCACCCGGCAGTCGTTGCTGTTCTTGAGCTCGGTGACGGTCAGGCGCACGGTCAGCTTGCCGGGTTCGTCGGCGGCCTGGGCGGGCGCGGCGAACACCAGGGCCGCGAGGGCGGCCACGCCGACGGCGATCTTCTTGTACGGGGACATCGCGCTTCCTCCTGCAGAGTGAGTCGACGCCACCGTCGGACGGCCACCTTGCGAGCCGCTTGACGCCCGGCCCGGCCGCCCCGGGAAGACCGCCGCGACCTGCGCGAACACCCCGGGCCACTCCGGCGGCGGGCCACTTCTCCGGAGGCCCGCGCCGGGCGGGGGTCAGGCGGCGCGCTCCGCTGTGGTGATCTCGGCGAGGACGTCGAGGGAGATGCCCAGGGCGGCGGCGAGGGCGGCGATGGTGAAGAACGCCGGGGTCGGGACCCGGCCGGTCTCGATCTTGCGGAGGGTCTCGGGGCTGATGCCGGCGGTGGCGGCGACGTCGGTCATGCTGCGGTCGCCGCGGGCCTGGCGGAGGAGGGCGCCCAGGCGGTTGCCGCGTTCGTGGTCGAGTTCGGTGAGCGGTGGTCGGACCATGCACGCGATCATAGCAACACGTGATAACAATACCGGTATAAGTATTGGATCCACGGGAGTACACCATGGTTGAGATCAAGACCGCTGCCGAACTGGACGCCATGCGCGAGGCCGGCCGGGTGGTGGCCAGGGCGCTGCGGGCCGTCCGGGAGGCGATCACCCCCGGCGTGCGGCTCGTCGAGCTCGACGAGATCGCCGCGACCGTCATCAGGGACAGCGGCGCCAAGCCCGCCTTCCTGCACTACCAGCCGCGCTTCGCGCCGACCCCCTTCCCCGCCGTCATCTGCGCCTCGGTGAACGACGTGATCGTGCACGGCATCCCCGGCGGCTACCGGATCGGCCAGGGCGACGTCGTCTCCATCGACTGCGGGGCCTACCTGAACGGCTGGGCGGCCGACTCGGCGTTCACCGTCATCGTGGGCCCCGCCGACCCGGCCGACGAGCGGCTCGTCGCCACGGCGGAGAAGGCGCTGGAGGCGGCCATCGCCGCCGCCGTCCCGGGGAACCGGCTCGGCGACATCGGCGCGGCGATCGGCGCGGTCGGACGGGCCGCCGGTTACGGCATCCCGCACGACTTCGGCGGCCACGGCATCGGCCGGCACATGCACGAGGACCCGCACGTCGCCAACGAGGGCCGGCCGGGCAGAGGGCTGGTGCTGAAGGCCGGGATGACGCTGGCCCTGGAGCCGATGTTCACGGCCGGGGGCAGGGACCGCTACGTGACGGCCCAGGACGGCTGGGCCCTGCACACCGTCGACGGCAGCCGGGCCGTCCACGTCGAGCACTCCGTCGCGATCACCGACGACGGCCCCCGCGTGCTCACCCTCGTCTAGACCCGTCCGTTCGGGGCACCGCTCCGAATGAGATGTCATGGAGAGCATGCCGTACACGACGATCCATCCCGCCCGGGGCGCGACCCGGCTCGTCACGCTGGTGCTGCACGGCGGCCGCGAGGTCGGGCCCGGCCCGACGAGCGCGTGGCAACTGGCCGTCCTGCGGATGGTGCCGTTCGCCTGGGCGATCCGGAACGCCGGAGCGCGGCGCGGAGTCGCGGTCTGGCGGGTGCGCTACCGGGTCCGCGGCTGGAACGGCCCGGCCGCCTCCCCCGTGGCCGACGTCGAGCGGGTGCTGGAGCAGGCGCGGCTCGCGCACGGGATCGACGTCCCGGTCGTCATGGTCGGCCACTCGATGGGCGGCCGCACGGCGCTGCGCGCCGCCGGGCACCCGAACGTGCGGGGCGTCGCGGCGCTGGCGCCGTGGTTGCCCAAGGGAGAGCCGGTCGAGCAGCTCAGAGACCGGCGGCTGCTGCTCGCCCACGGCACCGACGACCGCATGACCTCCCCCCGGGCCACCCACTACTACGCCGGGCGGGCCCGGGAGGTGACGCGCGACGTCGAGGTGCTCGACGTGCCCGGGGAGAACCACGCGATGGTGCGCGACCCCCGCTACTGGCACGACCTGGCGGCCGGCTTCGTGCTCTCGTTCCTGCCCGGCTGACGCAGCAGCGCGGCCACGATGAGCCCGTAGGCGACCACGGCCAGCGCCCAGAAGGCGCCGTCCGGGCGGGTGCCGAAGTAGTCGTCGGCCTGGCTGCCCGCGGTCTCGTCGGCGGGCAGACCGGCCAGTTCGAGGGTGGACGGAAACGCGTCGACGAGCTCCACGAGATGGCCCAGCCCCAGCAGCCCGCAGACGACCCCGACCACGACGGCCGGGGTCCGCGACCGCACCAGCAGGGCCACCGCCACCAGCAGCGGCATGACGCCGATGAGGAAGACGTCCACGGGAAAGAGCAGGCCCCGATGGCCGCTGCCCGGGAAGATCGTGCCGGCCATGCCGACGGGCATCGGCGGAACCGATCCGCCCCCCTCGCCGTGAGCCAGCAGACCGATCGGCACCACGGCGGCGACCAGCGCGATCAGGGACCAGGGACGAAGGAGCCGCGTCAGCACGCCGACGAGCGTAGCGGCTCAGCTCAGGGCGTTGAACGCGTCGACCAGGGTCGGCAGGACGGCCGCCGCGAGCCCCGCCGCCACCAGGTTGAAACGCGCGCCGACGTTGAGCGCGGCCAGGATGAACAGGACGAACGCGATCAGGTAGCAGATCAGCTCGAAAACGGCCATGTCAGACACCTCCGGACGGAAACGCCGACCACTTCCCGGGACGACGACGGTCGTCGGTACTGCCCATGGATCGACGAGTTGATCACCGTTCGGACGATCTTTTCCGCTGTCGCGGAGAACCCGGGAGATGTCCTGCCCGTGCCTGTTTCCCGGCGGATTTCCGGCGCAGGACAGAGCAGGTGGGCCTACGAGAATCTCGCGCCGGGCAGGTCGTTTCCGTGTTCAGGCCGGGCGTTTCCCCGGGCCGAAAGCGCGTTGACCGGCCGACCGAACTTCGCCATTCTGGCGCAATGTTCTCATTACGTCCCCTCGCGGGAGCGATCCTGACATCCGCTCTCCTGACCGGTTACGCCGTCACGCCGGCCGCCGCCTCCGTCCAGGAGTCGGCCACGGTCTCCCAGACCGCCGCCGCGGCGCGGCCGGGCAACGGGAAGGTCCTCTACGACCGCGTCAGCGGCGGAGAGGGCGTCCTGAAGATCAAGAACGGCACCGCCAAGGACGGCGTCGTCACGCTCGTCCGCGGCAAGACCAAGGCGTTCAGCCTGTACGTCCGCGCGAAGTCGACCGCGAGCTTCAAGCGGGTCGACGACGGCAACTACACCGTCTACTTCACCACCGGCTACCGGTTCAGCACGTCGAAGCGCAAGTTCACCAAGAGCGCCTCCTACCAGCGCTTCAACGACCGCCTGAGGTTCAGCACGACCGCCACCCAGTCGACCATCTGGACCCTCACCCTCAACCCCGTCAAGGGCGGCAACGCCCGCACGTCCGGCGTCAACCCGAAGGACTTCCCGTCCTGACCCACCACCTGCGAAGTTGTCTGGCGTACAGCGCGGAACCCCCTCCGCGGCTACGCCAGACGCCCCGCCGAACGGTCGGTGTTGGCGGCGGGTCTCCGCCCGGTGGATGTGGGCCATGACGATTGAGGCCGACATCGCCGGGTAGCGCTCGGGGACCAGCACATCAGTCGCGCTGTCGAGACCGTCCGATCGACGTCATGTCGTAGGAGGACTCGTGAACACCTCTGTCTCCCCCCGCACCCGCTTACCGCTGCGCCGCGCCGCCCTCATCACGGGTGTGGTCTTCCTGCTGGTGGGACTGCTCGGCTTCGTGCCGGGCGTCACCACGAACTACGAGGCGATGGAATTCGCCGGGCACCACTCCGAGGCGCTGCTCCTCGGCGTCTTCCAGGTGTCGATCCTGCACAACATCGTGCATCTGCTGTTCGGCCTGGCCGGCATCGCCGCCTACCGCTCCTGGGCCGCCTCCCGGGCGTTCCTGATCGGCGGCGGCGTCGTCTACCTGCTCCTGCTGGTGTACGGCCTCCTCGTCGGACACGAGAGCGACGCCAACTTCGTCCCTCTCAACACCGCCGACAACTGGCTGCACCTCGTACTGGGCCTGGGCATGGTCACCCTCGGCGTCGTCCTCTCCCGTGCGGGCGAGGGCACACGCGGCCGCGCCTAGAGGCGTCCCTCGATGAGATCCACTTACGACGCAGGAGCCCTCATGAGTGAACAGACCACCCCCGGCGCCGTCGGCCGCGCCAAGGAGGCCACCGCGGACACCGCGCGGACGGCGAAGGAGCAGGCCCGCCAGGTCGGCGACGAGATCAGGACCCAGGCGGGCCAGGCCGCGCACCAGTTGCGCGGACGGGTCCGCGACGAGGCCGACTCCCAGACCCGGCGAGCCGCGCGGAGCCTGCGGCAGTGGGCCGACGACCTGTCCGGCATGACCGAGAGCGGCAAGCCCGACAGCCCCGTCCACGGCGTGCTCCAGCAGGTCGCCGGCACCGGCCACCGGGCCGCCGACTACCTGGAGGACCGCGGCCTGGGCGGCGCGACGGGCGACCTGCAGGACTTCGCCCGCCGCCGCCCCGGCGTGTTCCTGGCGACCGCCCTGGCGGCCGGCTTCCTGATCGGCCGCGTCGCGAAGGCGAGCACCGAAGGCACGTCCGGCTGGGAACCGACCGGCTCGACCTCGACCGGCTCCGCATCCACCGGCTCGGAATCGGCCGGCTCAGGACCAACCGGCTCAAGATCGACCGGCTCTACCGGTTCAGGAACGACCGGCCCGGTCACGACCTACCCCACCGACTACACCACGCCCGCCTTCCCGGCGACCGATCGGACCCCGCCCGCCCCCGGCCAGAGCTACCCGACCGATTACGGCACGCCCGCCCCCGACCCGGCCACCCGGCGCACCGACGAGGATCTGCGATGAGCGGTCCCGTCAGGCCGGAGCCCACGCTCGGCGAACTGGTGGGGCGGCTCGGGGGCGACCTGTCGACCCTGTTCCGGCAGGAGGTCGAGCTGGCCAAGACGGAGATCAGGGCCGAAGCGGCCAAGGCGGGCAAGGCGGCCGGGCTGTTCGGCGGCGCGGGCGTGGCCGGCTGGATGGCGGCCATCTTCCTGAGCCTGGCCGTCGTGTGGGCGCTCGACGCCGTCATCGACGCCGGGTGGGCCGCGTTCGTCGTCGCCGTCCTGTGGGGTGGCGCGGCCGCGGCCATGTACGCCCGAGCCCGCCGCCAGGCGCGGGAGATCAACCCCGTACCGGAGAAGACCGTTCAGACCCTGAAGGAGGACGCCCAGTGGATGCGCGACCGGACGAGCTGAAACGCGACATCGAGCGGACCCGCGCCGAGATCGCCCGGGACGTCGACCGGATCGGGGAGCACACGAGCCCCCGGCAGATCATGCGCCGGCGCACCGAGGGCATCCGGACCACCACCCGAACCATCAAGGAGCGCGTCATGGGCACCACCGGGCACGCGGCCGGGACCGTGCAGGACAACCTCGCCGAAGCGGGCGAGACGCTCAGGAACACGCCGCACCAGGCGATGCGCGGGACCCGGGGCAACCCGCTGGCCGCCGGGCTGGTCGCCTTCGGCGTCGGCGCGCTGGCCGCCGCCCTCATCCCGGAGAGCCGCGCGGAGAAGCGCGCCGCCGCCCAGGTCGGCAAGTACGTGCAGCCGGTCGTCGACCAGATGAGGGACAGCGCCCAGTCGCTCGGCCACGAGGTCAAGGAGACGGCCCAGCAGGCCGCCGAGAAGGTCCGGCAGACGGCCGGCGAGGCGGCCCACACCACGGCGGACCAGGCCAGGGACCGTATGTGAGCCGGGGCCGCTCCCGCCGCGCGGTCGCGTCCCGGGGAGCAGGGTGCACGTGATCTTGTAACGGAGAGGCGGGAGCGGCCGTCGTGAGTTTGAGATCGCCCGGGATCGTGCTCGGCGCGGGGCGCGGCGGGTTCGTCGACCGCATCCTGCTGCACCAGGAACGGGTTCGGTCGCCCCCCACGACCGGGCCTGCTTCAGCAGGGCCTCGCGGTCGGCCGGGAACACCTGCGTCCCGCTGATCCACTTGGCCGGCTCACTGCGGCTGTCGACCTCTCCCGAGGTCATCCCCCCGGGCGATCCGGGCTCGTGAGTCATGGTCCGGGTCCTACCTGCGGCGACATGGGCAAACATGCCCCTTCTGGGTGACCCGTTGGCACGCGGTGAGCAACTCTGTTCAGGCTCTGCAAGCCGTGACGGCGCGGCACCGCAGCGGGTGGTTGCCGCCCCGCACAGGGCCGCGACGCGCTGCGGCGGGCGGGGCCGGCCAGGCGGAGCCGTAACGGAAGAAGATCTGAGACGCGGAGGGGCGGCACACCCGTTTGGGCGGGTGTTCGGCCAGGATGACGGCGCTCATCGCGCCGGTGACCGGCAGCCCGCCGGCCAGGCTCGCGGTCAGTCTGTTCATGAGGACTCCTGTCACGGCAGGAAGTGCTCACAGCGCGGCTGTCGTGCTGCTCTCCGGCCGCTGCCCGGCTCGGCGCGACACGATCACCGCGCGTACTGCCCGGCCGTGATCGTGCGCAGGGCCTCGACCAGGTCCTGGGCTGAGGGCGCGCTGTCGGGGTCGACCAGCCACTGGGTGGCCAGCCCGCCGAGCAGCGCCTGGTAGAACGCCCCCACCGCCATCGCCTTGCGCTCGTCGGCCTCGGGGTCGAGGTTCTCGAAGAGCGCCGCCAGCCCCAGCCGGGCCTGCCGGTTGGCGCTCGCGAACGCCTCGCGCACCTCGGGCAGCCGGTCCATCTGCGCGACGAGTTCGAACTGGATGGCCCAGAGGGGCCGGAGGCGGACGTAGGACTCGATGATCTGCGTCCAGATCGCCTCGAAGCGCTCCAGGGGTGTGGTGCCGGGCGGGGCCTCGGTCGACAGGGCCCGTTCGATCTCCTTGCCCCAGTCTTCCATCGCCTCGATGAGGGCCTCGTTCAGCAGCGCCTTCGTCGACCGGAAGTGGTAGCCGATGGCCGCGAGGCTGGTGCCGGCCGCCTCGGCGATGTTGCGGGAAGTGGTGCCCGCGTAGCCCTTCTCCATCAAGCACAATTTCGCCCCGGCGAGCAGATCTTCCCGATTTCCCATGCTCAGCAGCGTAGCACAAACGTCTTGCACAATCGTCCTAGACGTTTGTACAGTTCGTGGCATGACGAACATCCTCATCTCCGGCGGCAGCGTCGCCGGGTCCGCGCTGGCCTTCTGGTTGCGGAGGCACGGCTTCACCCCGACCGTCGTGGAGCGCGCCCCCGCCCTGCGGACCGGCGGCTACAAGATCGACGTGCGCGGAGCGGCGCTGGAGGTCGTCGACCGCATGGGGCTCCGCGAGGAGGTCGCCCGGCACGGCACCGACATGCGGATCGCGCGGTTCGTGGACGCAACCGGCCGGCAGCGGGCCACCATGAGCGCTGAGTTGTTCGGCGGACGCGAGGGTGACGACGTCGAGATCATGCGCGGCGACCTGGCGCGCATCCTCCACGACGCCACCAGGGACGACGTCGAGTACCTCTTCGACGACTCCGTCACCGCGCTGGAGGAGACGGCCGACGGCGTGCGGGTCACCTTCGAGAACGCGCCCCCGCGCACCTTCGACCTGGTGGTCGGCGCCGACGGGCTGCACTCCAACGTGCGGGCGCTGGCCTTCGGCGCGGAGTCCTCCTACGTCCACGACCTGGGGCACTACATCTCGATCTGCACCGTGCCGAACCACCTCGGGCTCGACCGCACCGAGATGATGCACCCCGCGCCGGGCCGCAGCGCGGGCATGTACAGCACCGCACGCGGCGCCGACGCCACGGCGATGTTCCTGTTCGCCTCGCCCCCGCTCGCCTACGACCGCAAGGACGTCGCCGGGCAGCGGGCGCTGCTCGCGGAGGTCTTCGCCGGGCAGGGCTGGGAGGTGCCCCGGCTGCTCGACGCCGCCGCCGGCGCGCCCGACTTCTACTTCGACTCGATCAGCCAGGTACGCATGGACCGCTGGTCGTCCGGCCGGGTGGTGCTGGTCGGCGACGCCGCCTACGGGCCCTCCCCCGCCTCGGGTCAGGGCACCAGCCTGGCCCTGGTCGGCGCGTACGTGCTGGCGGGCTCACTCGCCGCCGCGGGCGGAGACCACCGGGCCGCGTTCGCCGCCTACGAGGACGACCTGCGGCACTTCGTCGAGGAGAACCAGAAGCTCGCTCCGGCCAACCTCAAGGGCATGGTGCTGAAGTCGGCCGCGCAGATCCGGTTCCAGATGTTCCTGCTGCGCCTGATGCCCTACCTGCCCGGCCGGGACACCATGATCAAGCGGGTCACCGAGCCGATCCGCACGGCGGCGACCGCGATCACGCTCAAGGACTACGGCCGGGCGTCGAGCAGCGCCTCGTAGGCCTCGGGCGCGGTGGTCTCGCAGCCCAGGCGGTGGCCGGTCAGCGCGCCGTGGTCGTCGCTCGACCCCGTCACGACCAGGCCGAGGTCCTTGGCCAGGCCGCGCAGCTCCTCGCGGGCCGTCGTGGTGTGGTCGCGGTGGTCGACCTCGACGCCGGTCAGCCCGGCGGCGGCCATCTCGGCGATCCACTCGTCGGGCACCACCCGGCCGCGTTTGGCCGACCGGGGATGGGCCAGCACCGCCACGCCCCCGGCGGCGCGGGTCAGCTGGACGGCGCGGATCGGATCGAGGGCGTAGCGCGCCACGTGGGCGCGGCCGCCCGAGCCGATCCAGCGGTTCGAGAAGGCCTCTTCGATGTCGGCGACGGCGCCGACCGCCAGCATCGCCCGCGCCACGTGGGGCCGGCCGATGACGCCGCCGCCCGCGATGCCCTCGACCATCTCCAGCGTGATCGGCACGCCGAGGTCGATCAGCCGGGCCACCATCTCGGCGGCCCGGCCGTCTCTGGCCTCGCGGATCAGCGCCGTCTCCCGGGCCAGGCCCGGGTGGTCGGGGTCGAACAGGTAGGCGAGCATGTGGATGCTCATGCCGTCGCGGCGGCACGACAACTCCATGCCGGGCACCAGGGTCAGGCCGTCGGGCAGGTTCGCCAGCGCCTCGGCGTGGCCCCCGACGCCGTCGTGGTCGGTGAGGGCCAGCACGTCGAGACCGGCCTCACGGGCGCGCCACACCACCTCGGCGGGGCGTTCGGTCCCGTCGGAGGCGGTGCTGTGGCTGTGGAGGTCGATCCGCACCCGATCAGGATTCCACGGGCTCCCGCTGCGCCGCCACGAAGGCGTCGATCACATCGTCGGGCAGTTTGCCGCGCGCGGGGACCTCCAGGCCCTGGGCCCTGGCCCAGTCGCGGACGTCGGTGTTGGTGAAGCCCTGGAGCTTGCTCGGCTCGGCCGGCTTGCGGCCCCGCCCGGCCTGCTTGACCTCACGGCCCTTCTCGATCGCCAGCTCGATGAGGCCGACGGCCTCGGCGAGGCGTTCGTTGTTGGCCTCCGACAGGTCGATCGCGAACAGCTTGTCGAGCAGGCGGAACTCCCGCCGCGAGACGTCTTCCCCTTCGGACGCGTCGAGATCATCGATCAGGACGACCTTCTCGGCCACGTGGCTACTCCCCCGGTCTTCACGATTACGGAAGCCGACAGCCTATTCGATCTGCTGCCACCAGCCGTCCACAAGCGGCGGCTCGTCGACCGCGAACCGCTCTCCCGGCCTGGGCACGGCCAGGTGCACGCCCCGGCCCTTCGCCTCCCGCCACAGCCGGTCGACCGGCTCACCCCACGAGTGGAAGGCCAGCGTGAAGGTGCACCAGTGGACCGGCACCAGCAGCCCGGCGTTCAGGTCGAGGTGGGCCCGGACCGCCTCCTCGGGCGTCATGTGGATGTCGGGCCAGCTCTCGCTGTAGGCGCCGATCTGGACCAGCGCCGCGTCGAACGGGCCGTGGCGGCGGCCGATCTCGGCGTACCCCTCGAAGTAGCCGGAGTCGCCGGTGTAGAAGATCTTGCGGCGTTCGCCGGCCACCACCCACGAGCCCCACAGGGTGCCGTTGCGGGTGAAGGAGCGGCCCGAGAAGTGGCGGGCCTCGGTGACCGTGAGGGTGAGGCCCCTGATGGTGACGCTCTCGTTCCAGTCGAGCTCGACGATGCGCGACTCGGGCACGCCCCACCGCTCCAGGTGGGCGCCCACGCCGAGGGGGACGACGAACGGCGCGTCCTGGAAGCCGGTGAGGGCCTGGACGGTCCGCATGTCGAGGTGGTCGTAGTGGTCGTGGGAGATCACGATGGCGTCGAGCCGGGGCACCATGTCGATCGGCAGCGGCGGCTCGTGGTTGCGCCGGGGGCCGGCGAAGGGCACCGGCGAGCACCGGTCGCTCCACACCGGGTCGAACATGACCCGGCGGCCCTCGATCTCGGCCAGCACGGTCGCGTGGCCGTACCAGACGAGGTCGAGGTCGCTGATCGGGTCGGGCGCGGGCGTGAGCACGGGGATGACGCCGCGCGGGCGGCGCTGCTCGCGGCCGAACAGGAGATCGCGGAGGATCTTGGCGGTCTCCTCGCGCGGGGTGACGACCGCAGGCGCCGAGTTGGCGAACGCGGTGCCGCGGAACTGCGGGGAACGGCGGACCCGATCGGCGCGCACGCCGGTGGGGTGGGCGCCCATCGCCTCGGGGACGTCGCGCAGCTTCCACGCGACTCCAGCGGCCAGTGCCCCCGCGACAAGCCATCCGGTTTTTCGCATACGAGGAATGGTGTCACAGCACCTTGATCACCCGGCCGGGAGAGGCCGTGTCGCGCCGCGAGTGGCCTCCGAGTGGCTACAGTGCCAAGAGATGAACCAGGAAAAATCCCGCCATGTCATGTCGACCGCGCCCCTGGGGTGCAGTTGCGGGGCCGACCTGCCCGACCAGATGTCGGCCGAACTCCACGCCTCCGAGGCCAATCTCTGCACGGCCTGCTTCGGCACCCTCGAAGAGGAGCCCTTCCCCGGCTGGCGCCGGCGCTGCCTGGCCTGCGGCGGCACCGGCCGACGGGGTCCGCAGCTCGTGTGGGAGCTGGCGCACGCCGAAGCCGAGACCGTCATCCCCGTCCGGGTCGTCCTGGCGCTGCTGCCGGCCCGGCCGTTCCGCCTGTCGGAGCTCGCCGACCTGGTGCGCGAACGCCTCAACCTGCCGCCGGGCAAGCTGCCGGTCGGCCCCCGGGTGCGCGACGTCCTGCTCCAGCTCCAGCAGGAGGGCGAGGTCGCGCTCATCTCCGCGCCCGAACAGCTTCTGGACGATTCGGGAGCGGTCCTCTATGACGACCCATACTGGGTGAAGACCGTCCGATAGGGTTCCTATCGTGCGTGATCATGGAGCTGACCCGCGCCCGTCGCGGGGCGCCGTCCGCGAGGTCCACCGGATCGACCGGGCGGCCCGCATGGAGTACTCGCCCGACCTCGACGGCCTGGCCGACCCGGGCGAGGTGGTCTGGACGTGGGTCCCCTACGAGGAGGACCCCTCGCGCGGCAAGGACCGCCCGCTGCTCGTCGTCGGCCGCCACGGCCGCCGCCTGCTCGGCATGATGTTGTCGAGCAAGGGCGACGACTCCCCCGACTGGCTGCCGCTGGGGGTGTGGGGCGGCGACGACCGGCCATCGTTCCTCCGGCTCGACCGCGTCTTCGAGATGGACGAGGACGACATCCGGCGCGAGGGGGCGGTGCTCGACCCGATGCGGTTCGCGCGGGTGGCGGCGGTGCTGAAGAAGACGTGGAGCTGGGCGGCCGACGGCTGACACCCACCTTCCTTCGGGCCATCGATCTGTTTCCGTGCAATCGGCGATCCTGGCCATAGCGGCGCTTTTAATCCGTAGGTTCAGGGTTCGGATCCCTGGCACCCCACCACTCTTGTCCCGATTTGACCGGTGGCTATACCCCGGTTTGGGGCCTCGGGCAGCGAGGCGAGACCGGCTGTGGTTGCTCGGCGGTTGCTCATTGGTACGTCCCAGCGCGGCGTGGAGATCGCTTAGGGCGTCGGCGTAAAGCCGGATGCAGGTGACGACCACAGAGCACCCATCAGATGCGGGCTCACGGGTGCCGTTCCTCCCCTAACGGGTCGGCTTATGGTCAAGCAGTGGTCAAATCGCCGACGCGCGAGGGAACATCGTTTCAGGATGGCAGCCGTTTTGACGGCTCCTCCCGGAACGGATCGTCGTGATTGTTCGTGCGTTCACTCTCTCGGAGGCGGCCGCGAGGCCGACCGGGTGGAGCTGACCGCTCACACCCTGGCCATCCTGCACGGGACCTTGTGGCCCGAGCCCGCCGAGGCGGCGACCGCGGCCTCGATGCAGGTCGTCAGCATGAAGGTGCCGAACAGAATCGACTTCATGCGCCTGATCGGGCTGGCAATGTGAGCGAGCACATCCGGCGCCGCTGAGACCATCGGGTTTCAGCGCGCGTGGTCCGAAGAGGGGCCGCCATGAGGGCCGAGACCGCTGGCGGTTTCCCGGCCCTCATGGCGATGGCGTGTCAGCTCTCAGGGCCGCGAGCCGGGACCACATGGCGGAAGATCAGGGTCTCGGCCTCCATGGCGGCCTGCCTGATGCGCTTGGCCTCCTCGCCTTCGTAGAGGTGGCTCGCCGAATCTATCCAGGAGAACAGTCCGACCAGAGCGTTCACTGCGGATTTGGGCAGGTGCTCCTCCGCCTCCCAGGCGGCCCCGAATCCGGTGATCGCGTCTGCCAGCCGGGCGAAAGCCGTCTCGTCCATTCCGTGGGCGAGGCGAAGGGCGCCGATGAACTCGTCAGCTGCTTCCTGTAACTCTCGTCCGGCCTGGGTCCGCTCCGCGTTACTCATGATCAATCCACCACTCTGACGGCGTTCGGCGGGACCGACCCGTTGATCAGGACCTCTTCGGATTTCATCGCATATCCACGTCCCTTCCAGTCAAGGAGGTGGTACGCGCGGTCCTGATAGGTCGAGAGATCGATGATCTCGCCCTTCACCTTACCCAGGTCGATCGCGACTATCCGGTTGCCCGACCGGGCGGCCCAGCCCCGCGCGATCGCCTCATTCTTCGTGGTCGAGATGTACTGGCTGACGAAGTCACGTCGCGATCCGAACCGTACGTGTTCGTCGACGCTCACCTTCGCCGTGGAGTCCTTGGGCATCAGACCGACCGTCGGGTCCTCATCCGGCCTGATCACCCGGTAGACCTCCTCGGAGGCGTCTCCGCAGTTGTGGACGAGAACCGGGTTCGTGCCCGCCAGGACGTAGTAAGTGTGCAGCCCGGCGACGGTCAGGTTGTGGACCTGCTGGGCGGCGGTCCGGTGGGCGGTCGCGGTGACCTGGACGTAGGTGCCCGAGGCTGTCTGCAGCCACGTGCCGGGGGTCAGTTCCTCCGCCGGCACCCACGTCTTGAGCGCGGGCACCCAGAAGGGATGGCCGGCGGTCGCGGTGATGATCGGCGCGTCGCCGACGGAGATGTCGACCAGGCGTTTGGCGCCGGTGCCGGTGATCAGAGCGGTGACCGGCTTGGGCTCGACGTGGCCGGTGGCCGGGTCTGCCGCAAGGACCTCGTCGCCGAATCGGACGTCGCTGATCGGTTTGGCGCCACCTGCCAGCAGGACCAGGGTGGCGGAGGTGAAACTGTTGGTCGTACAGGAGGTCGCCGCCCGGGGGGTTGGCGAGGCCGGGGCCGCCCTGGTGGGAGCGCGCCGGAAGCCTGCGCCGATTTTGCTCGCCCCGGCGCCGATCAGCTTCCCTATGCCCAGGCCGAGCAGTCCTTCGCCGGCTCCCCATGCGGCTGAGGTGAGGGCGTCGCCCAGGCTGTTGATGTTGCCGCTCATCCCGTCGGAGACCAGCCGTCCTGCCATGCCGCCCAGCACGGCACAGCCGACGGCGCCCGCCCCCGCGGTGATCGTGGTGCACAGAGCGCCCACGCCGATCGAGACGGCCGTGGAGATGATCACTGTCTTGTGTTCGGCGATCCACTGGCCGGCGCCGCTGATGACCGAGCGGGCCTTGCACCCGAAGTCCCACGTGCCGCAGCCCTGTTTGGCCGCCGGATGGGCGGTGTAGCGGCCGATCGGCTTGTAGTCGGCGTGCGGGACGATCGGGCGGTTGGCCTGTTTGGCGGCCACGTCGGCCTGCCAGCCCCGGTAGCCGCCGTTCCGTCCGTTGGCGTAGTCGGCCGGGATCAGACCGGTGGGGTCGGAGAACGTGACCGGCGAGTTGGCGGCGTAGCTGTAGCCGTTCATCTGCTGCGGGTCACCGATGTCCAGCACCGGGTCGACCGACAGGAAGCGGCCCGCGCGTGGGTCGTACTCGCGCGCGCCCAGGTGCGTCAGTGAGGTGGACGGGTCGGCGGTGCCGCCGACGAAGCCCTTCTCATTGGCCCAGACCACCGTGGTGGCGTCTCGGCTGGTGCCGAACGGCGTCTGGCGGCGGACCGCCGTGGTCTGGGTGTCGTTGCCGACGACCGAGGCGCTCGCGGTGCCCTGCAGGTCGCTGGCCAGCCAGGTCACCGTGCCGAGCACGCGCTGGGCGACCGTCTGCCCGGCGTGGGTGTAGAAGCGGGTACAGGTGGTCGTGTTGGTCGCCGTCGTCAGGCGGATCTCCTGGTCGGGCAGGTACAGGGTGGTGCCCGTCGGGTCGCGGCGGATGAGCCGGTTGCCGTCGGCGTCGTACAGATAGCTGGTGACACCCGCCGTCGTGGTGACTTTGGACAGATGACCTTCGGCGTCCCAGTCCAGTGTCTGCTGCGGGTCGGCACCCGCCTTGCGAGTGATCGTGTTGCCGGAGGCGTCGTAGGTGTAGGTGTCTCCGCCGCTGATCGCGGTGACCCCGTGCGGGCGCGGCGCACCGGCCGCGGGGTAGTAGTAGGTGCGCGTCGTGTCACCCGAGGCGGCGTGCTTGACCTCGCTGGTGCGGTTTCCGGTGACGTCGTAGCCGAAGCTCATCCAGTATGGCGCCGGGCCACCGACCACCGATTGCGCCGGAGTGGCCGCGCAGCCTTCGGTGCCTTGCGCCCACGCCTGGGTCAGGCGACGCAGATGGTCGTACTGGAAGCACTGGGCGTCGGTCGGGCTCGCCTTGTTGGTGATCGACGTGATGTTGCCGGCGGTGTCGTAGCCATAGTTCAGGTCGCTGACCATGATGGGCGCGACTTCCCGGTAGGTGGCCAGCCGCTGCACGCGGTTGGTGCCCGCTTCGTAGTTCCACTGCCGCACGGTCTGCTTGGCGGTGGCGCTCGTCCGCATCCGGATCAACTCGAGCTGGCTGAGGCTGCTGTAGCGGGTCTCGGTGACGTAGCTGGAGATTCCGCTGGTGGTGAGCGGGTTGCCGAGCTCGTCATAGCCGGTGATGAGCTGCTCGCGTGGCAGCCCGCCCGCGGCGGGGATCGCGTACTGGGCTGTCGTCCCGTCGACGTTGTAGCCGAACGTGTACTGGTAGGTGCCGGCCAGCTTGGTGCCTTCGGCCGATGGGATCACCACTGACTGGGCGATGGGGCGATAGGCGTCGTCGTAGGTGTCGACCTTCGTCACGTATGTCTGGACGCCGTTTGGTGTGTCGACATAACGGGTCGACGCCGTCTGGGTGCCCTTGAGCAGGGTGTCGTAGGTCCAGTCGGCGAGCTTGGCGCCCGAGGCGGAGCCCTTGTAGAGGCCGGTCTTGCGGCCGAGTGTGTCGTAGGTGTAGGCGAGCGTGACGCCGCGGGCGTCGGTGGTGGAGGTGATCTGGTCGAGGTCGTTGTACGTGAAGGTTGTGGTCCCCTTGTCGGGGTCCTCGTCCTGGGTCTTACGGCCGCGCAGGTCGTAGGTGTAGGTCCACTGGTTACCCGCCGGGTCGGTCACGCTGGAGAGCTGTCCCGCCGGGGTGTAGCCGTACTGGGTGCGGTCGTATCCGACGCTCTTGTGCTGGCGCAGCTCGGTGGTGAGGCCGCGGGCGTCGGTGTACGTGCTGGTCGGGGTGGCGTCCAGGTCCACCGGGATCAGCGCGCCTCCCGCGCCCGGGGCCCTTTCTCCGGCCAGTTTCCAGACCCGCTCCCGTGCCGCCGCCCGCGCCTTCTGGATCAGGCGTGATGCTGGTGGTCCGGCCTCGGCCAGCACGGTGATCAGGCGGGAGACGGTTGGGTCGGAGGCCACCGGCCCGAACAGTCGCGATGAGGAGCGCAGCACCGCCACATAGGCCAGGCAGTCCCCCGCCCAGCGCGAGCGTGACCGCCAGAAGCCCGCCCGCGTGGACTACCTCACCCCGCCGGCGGCATCGCCATCGCGACCTCCGTCGACGGTGAGGAACTGAGCCGGGGCGGTCTCCGGGGGCCGCATCGCCCGGGAGCACCCGCGCCTGGCCCTCTGGGCGCATCGTGCTCCGGCCACTTCCTTCGGACCAAGGTCTCCTCGCTCGTCGTGCACCTGCCCCCGACGCTCCTCTGGAGGTGGGGGCCGACCGTCTCTCAGAGCTCCACACCGAATACCGCGCCCAGTACGCCGCCCTACTCCGATCGCAACGCTGTCATGGACTCGCCCGCCATACGTGGCGCGGACCCGGCGATCGTCCTGGCCCCCGAGCGTCGGCATGTTCTCATTCGAACGCCAACAAGCAGACCTCCGACGGCCTTCATGAGCGTGGACTTCCCGGTGCCGTTGGGGCCGATCACGGTAGTGGCGCTGCCCTCGTGGAAGGCGGCGGTCACGCCGCGGACGCTCGCCGACCGGCCGTACCCCGAGACGACGTCGTGGAGTTCGAGAATCACGATTCGGCTCCCAGCCCGATGAGCGAGGACTCCATCACCACGACCGTGTCGCTCACGGTCGAGACGAGATCGCTGTTGTGTTCGATGATCACGAGCGTCCGCCCTCCGGCTCGCAGCCGCGGCACGACCTCCTGGAGCGCGTCGGCGGTGTGCGGGCTGACCCCGGCGAGCGGCTCGTCGAGGAAGAGGACCGCAGGGTCGGCGCACAGCCCGCAGGCCACTCCGAAGAGCTTCTGGCTCTGTTCGACGGCTGGGCCGCTCCCGTCCTCGACCTCCTCCGCCGCGGCACCGCTTTCGTCCACCGCCCCTTTACGTCCTGCCCGTGTCCCACGACCTGGGCCCACGTCCCCGGGTGACGCTGCTGGACGACGCCGCCCACCTGATGCCCTCGTTGGGGGCGGGTGCGAACCTCGCCCTCTTCGACGCCGTCCAGCCATCCTGACTTCGCGGCGGCGAAGGCGGCCCTGGCCGATGAGTTCATCTCCGGCCTGCCTGATATTGCTTTCGTCACTGGGGCTGGGTGAGGTGGGCCGGTCAGTGGAGTCCCTGCCTAGGGCGGTCACTGCGGTTGTAACCGACAGGTGGCGCGCGAGATGGCGGCTACCATCGTTCAGGACATGAGCGCAACAATCGTCGTGAAGGATCTCGCGGCCGGGCACGGGGAGCGGGTCCTGTTCTCGGAGCTCGACCTCGTGGTCGCCCCCGGCGACGTCATCGGGCTCGTCGGGGTCAACGGCGCGGGCAAGTCGACGCTGCTGCGCCTGCTCGCCGGCCTCGACGCGCCGGAGCAGGGCGGCATCAGCCTCGCCCCGGCCACGGCGGTCGTCGGCCACCTGCCCCAGGAGCCGGAGCGCCGGCCAGGCGAGACCGTCCGTCTGTTCCTGGCCCGACGTACCGGCGTCGCCCAGGCGCAGCGCGACCTCGACGCCGCCACGCAGGCACTGGTGGAGGGTCTGCCGGGCGCCGAGGACGCCTACAGCACGGGCCTGGAACGCTGGCTCTCGCTGGGTGGCGCCGACCTCGACGAGCGCGCCGCCCAGGTGGCCGCCGACCTGGGCCTCACAATCGGCCTCGACCAGCCGATGACCTCGCTGTCCGGAGGCCAGGCGGCCCGTGCGGGGCTCGCCTCGTTGCTGCTGAGCCGCTATGACCTCTTCCTGCTCGACGAGCCGACCAACGACCTCGACCTCGACGGGCTCGACCGGCTGGAGAAATTCGTGACCGGCCTGCGCCCGGGCACGGTCCTGGTCAGCCACGACCGCGAGTTCCTCGCCAGGACCGTCACCAGCGTGCTCGAGCTCGACCTGGCCCAGCAGCAGGTTCGGCTGTACGGCGGCGGCTACCAGGCCTACCTGTCCGAGCGTGAGGTCGCGCGGACGCACGCCAGACAGCAGTACGAACAGTACGCCGAGACCCGCGCCCAGCTTGAGGCCCGCGCCCGTACCCAGCGTGCATGGATGGAGAAGGGCGTCAGGAACGCGCGCCGCAAGATGAGCGACAACGACAAGATCGGGCGGAACCTCCGGGGCGAGACGACCGAGAAGCAGGCCGCCAAGGCCCGGCAGACGGAAAGGCTGATCGAGCGACTCGAGGTGGCGGAGGAACCGCGCAAGGAGTGGGAACTGCGGATGGAGATCGCCGCCGCGCCCCGCGCCGGAGCGGTCGTCGCCACCCTGCGCGGGGCGGTGGCCCGCCGCGGCTCCTTCAGACTCGGTCCTGTCGATCTGGAGATCGGCTGGGCCGACCGGGTGGCCATCACCGGGGCCAACGGCACAGGCAAGTCCACGTTGCTGGCCGCGTTGCTCGGCCGGCTCCCGCTTGAGGAAGGGCAGTCCTCGCTCGGCCCCGGCGTGGTGGTCGGGGAGGTGGACCAGGCACGGGGACTCTTCCTGGGAGGCGAGCCGTTGCTGGACGCCTTCGGGGCGCTGGTCTCGCCGATGCCGCCCGCCGAGGTGCGTACGCTGCTGGCCAAGTTCGGGTTGAAGGCCGCCCACGTGATGCGCCCGGCCGCGACTCTGTCACCTGGCGAGCGGACCCGGGCAGCTCTGGCGTTGCTGCAGGCCCGGGGCGTCAACCTGCTCGTGCTCGACGAGCCGACCAACCATCTCGACCTGCCCGCGATCGAGCAGTTGGAGTCGGCGCTCGCGCACTATCCAGGCACGCTGCTGCTGGTCACGCATGATCGGCGCATGCTCGAGGCGGTGCAGGTGAGCCGTCGCCTGCGGGTCAGTGCGGGGCGGGTCACGGAGATCTGAGTACGACACGTGCCGGAAGGCTTCCTGCTTGCACAACGGGAGCCGGTCACGACCGCAGAGATTGCTCGGGGTGACGTCGCAGGCGTTCTGAGCGCTTCGCGGCGCCGGAAATCCTCGGCCACCTCCCCCTGCGGGATGCAAATACCAGGATATGGCCCCTGAACGGCGGTTATTGACTCCGTCTATCAGACCCGCCGGTACTGGTCGAGGACCTGTCGGCGTTGCCGGCGGACCTGATCGAGATCGGCGGGTGGAGCCGAGGCATGTGGTGGTTGAGGCGGCCGACGGTCTCGTGCTGAGGACAGTGCGGTTGTACTGCCGTCCGTATGCCTGCAGGACTCTGTGGAGATGGCCTTCACCGTAGATCAGCAGCCGATCGGTGCCATCCGCCAGATCATGACCGACGGCGCCAACACCTTCATCCGCGCCTACGGCGCCCGCTCACCCTGCGTCTCCCGACTAGGACCACAACCGCGCTCATCGGCGGGAGCCACAGCCCGGTCCCCGCGACAGGAAGAACAGCGTGGCGGTCACGAGCGCCATGAGCGCGTTGACCGGCAGGACATCGAGGAGTCTGTCCATGGCGACTGAATCAGGCTGACGCGGCTCCGGCTTTCGAGAACGGCGAAGTGGCCGAGCAGCGCTGCGGACGCGATCAGTGCGATCAGAACCGTCGAGGTTGCAAAGCCCTGAGACGATGCTTGGGAGAGGCCGTACACGAGTGCTCCTGCACCGGTTCGAGCTACAGCGCACGCCGACGGCAGCGCGCCTCACCGCTACGACCAGACGCCCAGTGAACGGCGTGCCTCAGCCGGAACGAGCGCCTTCACGAACAGAATCGGCTGCGCCCGTGCGGTTGCGGTCACTCCCGAGGATGCAGAAGACCTTCATGAAGGGATCGAGCCACGTGGTCCTGGACAGCCACACCACCGAGACGATCCCGACGAGCGGTGCACCCACCAGCCTGATGACGATCCACCACATCTGCCAGGTGGGAGGGCAGGTGCCGTTGGAGCAACGCTCATCAGCGCGAGCGCTTCGCCCATGACCAGCGAAACGATTGACAGATCAGCGGTGGCCGCAATCAGTCGGGAGCCTTGTGGCCGGGGTGTTGGATCCTAGGGGCTGGTCATGGGCGACATGAAATCGGCAAGCCGGCCGGACATGTCGCTTGATGGCGGAGACACATGGGACTCCATGTAGAGATCTGAGAGGGTTTTTCGTTAGTTCTTGATGCCTTGACGGCGAAAAGTCATGTTCTGGGTTCGGGGGCGAAATCCCGGCCGACGAGGCGTTTGAGTTTGGCTCGGACGCCTTCGACGGTGTTCTTGCGAGTGTGGGGCAGGCTCAGGCCAGGCAGGCTTCGCGGGCCGTGAGCCCGCTCCCGGAGCTACTAAGCACCACGTCCTTGTGGTCGGGTAAAGCCCGGCCGGGTAGTTCACGGTTGCTCGGTGGTTGCTCATTGGTACGCGATACGGGGCGACACCGCGCATCACCAGGGGGCACTTCGACAGCGGCAAATCCGGGCGGCTCAATAGAAATTGAAATTCTGCGGCATTGGGCGGCAGTAATGCCTCGAACTTTAATCCGTAGGTTCAGGGTTCGGATCCCTGGCGCCCCACCATCTCGTGACCTCCTGACCTGTATCTTCTAGGAGCCCCTTGATCGCGGTCCCCCACCCGAAAGGCCGAAGGGAGACCGACGGTCTCGGATCCCTCCCCACAGCGACCACACGGGGGACCCAGCCCGCGCTCGCCTCGTCAGTGCCGAAAATTCCATCCGAGCGCCATGCGAATACTGATGGAGGACTCCGCCGAGCCGACATCGCCGGCGGATGGTCCGCTCTGGATCAGTGATCGGATCCGGCTCGTCCCCTTCAGAGCCGGGCCGCGTGACGACGTCTCGAACCCCGGGGCGGAGGAAGACGATCGCGCTCGTCAGGGATCTCCGAGTCGGCGAACCAGCCTGCGGACCGGCGGCGGCAACCACCCGAGACGCCTTCGGCGCCATGACTCGAACGCGGCTTCGAGCCCTTCGTCAAGGTCGGCGACCAGTCGGCCGACCTGCGCCAGGTCTTTGCGCCGCCACCCGCGGAGCGTGAGCGCAAGGCGTTCCTCCACAGCACGGGCCAGCTCGGGAAGGGCTCTGCGGGCCTGCCACGCGACGGCGAACAGTTCCGCCGCCGCGCCGACCGGCCGGCCTTCGCCGTGCCCCGTCAAGAGGTGGTCGACCGCGTCGGCGAAAGCGGCCTGGACGACGCCCGGCGCGGATTGCAGGGCTCGGATCGCCATGCGCGGTGGCAGGGTCAGCAACAACGCGGGAAGCCGCAACCGCAGGTACTCGCGCGCCGGCCGGTACTCGTGCTCGTACCCGGTGATCAGGTCGTCCAGGGCGGAGTAGCGGGCCGAGTCACGGCCGGGCGTGCGGTACACGTGCTCCCGCTCCAGAACCCGGTGCATGACGGCGAGCCGGCTCACCGTCGGCTCGGTGTACTCCTCGTCCGGCTGGACTGCGACTTCCAGCGCGCGGCACAATCGGGCGTAGTTTCCGGGGTGGTCGTGCGGGCCGCCGTCGATCAGCGACTCCAGCCATGGCCGGGCCACCCGGACGGCGACGGCGCCCTCTCCGAGCACGGCGACCGCCTCGTCTAGCGTCCACTTGCGTTCGCGCCAGAAAAAGCCGAGCAGTTCCCCCGAGAGCAGCCCGCCGGCCACCGTCAGCAGACTCCCGCCGGGCCGCTCCCCTCTCTCGGCCGTCTCCACCAGCGTGATCGCCTCGGCAAGCCGGGGGTGACCGGCCAGATCGCGTAGTGCGGAGTCGTGCTTCAGCCCTGCGGCGAGAGCCGGGAGGAGCCGCTCTCCGGGGACGGCGGCGAGGAACCTCAGTGCGCCGTCCCGGATCAGTGGCTGGT
This sequence comes from Herbidospora sakaeratensis, assembly GCF_001570525.1. GTDB lineage: Bacteria > Actinomycetota > Actinomycetes > Streptosporangiales > Streptosporangiaceae > Herbidospora > Herbidospora sakaeratensis. The sequence continues at coordinate 1,034,279 of NZ_BBXC01000007.1, read as the reverse complement.
CGGCCAGCGACGCGCCCACGATCTCGGGCTCCACCCGGTCCAGCAACCAGGGACCGACTCGGTCGAAGCCGAGCCGCCGGAGCGTGTGCGGATCCAAGCTGACCCGATGCCGGGAGATCAGTTCGAGCCAGTCGGTCAGCTCGCGGGGACCCGACGCCGCCAGGTCCCGCAGGACCAGCTCGGCGACCGCGTCCGGGCGTGACTCCCCGAGCACGCCATGGCTGAGCGCCTCGAACTCGGCCGCCGGCAGCCGGGATCGCGCCGGCACGAGCCAGCGTGTCAGCACCCCGGCGGCGGACCCGCTGATCGGCCGCCCCGAGAGCAGGTCGACTGCCAGCACCACCGGATACCAGGAGGCCAGCCGGTGCTCTGATCCGTCGGCCAGCGTCCTCGCCCGCTCCCACAACGGCGCGGCTCCCAGCGTGCGGTCGCCGGCCAGGTGCCGCGCGAGCGGCTCGGCCGGCACCTCCGAGGCTCTCATCCCGACGAAGTCGAAGACGTAGAAGCTTTCGAGCGCCGTGTCAGTGACGGCGAAGTCGGCCTCCGGCACGGTGCCGATCACATGGTGCCTGCTGAACCGGGGGCGGTGCTCGTAGGTGGCGAACGACATGTCGCGCACCGTGGCCGGCGGCAGCAGATAGGAGATCGCCGCGATCCAGCACGCCACCCGGTCGGCGTCCCGGTCAAGGATGACGACCGACCGGCGGCCCTCGTGGACGGCGAGGTCGACGGCGGTCAGCAATGCGGGCAGGAACGGCAGACCCCCGTTGTCCCGCAGAAACTCGTCGATCCGGGACCGGGTCAGCGGGCCGGTCGACAACGGGCCGTCGAGATGTGGCAACTCCGGCCGATCGGCCTGGGCCGCCCGCCAGATCCCGGCCCCCCACAGTTGGATCGGCAGCACGTCCGGTGCGCGGTCGGCGACGAGTGCGTGCGCGAAGTAGTTCCCCAGTCGGCCGGAGTAGTCGGCGCCGACGTACACGACCCGGACGATCACCGGTTGTCCACCGGGGATGTAGCAGAGGTTGACCGGGCAGGCCGCGATCTGCCCGGGGGTCGGCGCGGGCCCCAGCCACCGGGGCGCCTCGTAGCCGGCGAGGGCTTCCACCCGGCGCATGGCCTCGGCGGAGGTGCCGGGGGTGGCCGCCGAGAACTGGAACCCCGAGCGGCCGGTCAGCCCCTTCTCGCAGGAGGTGTAGTGGAGTTGCCGGTAGGTCATGTCCGCCACGGTTTCCTCCGTTTCGAGGAGCGGACCGGAATGACGCCGAACTGGGCCAGCAGCCAGAGGAACGGATCCTCGACACGATAGGGGCGAACGGCGCCGACCACCCGGCCCTCACGGGGCGGCCCGCCGAGAGCCGATAGCCCGAAAAAGGAGTACTGCTCGTAGTTGGCGTCGAGCAGCTGGTCGATCTGTTCTTCGCCCCACTCGTACAGCAGCGCCCGTACGTGGTCGTGGACGGCGGTGCAGTCGTCCAGGTCGAGCACCGGCCTGCCGTCGTGGGGCTCGCGCGCCAGCGGGCTGCCCGGATCGAAGGAGTCCCACAGCGCGTCCAGCTTGGAGAAGGCGACGGCGATCGGCACCCTGATCTTCTTGGCCGGGCCGCGTCCGCTCGTGACGCGCAGCAGGTCGGTGACCCGGGACAGGATGTTCAGCGGGGTGTCGAAGCCGCCACGGACACCGGCTGCGACGTCCTGCCCCGAGGTGAACCTGCGCGCGCCGGGCATCCGCAGCGGATCGAGCAGCAGGATCACGCCGCCTGCCGCGGCGAGGTAGCGGGTGTTCAGCTCGACGCTCTCCTGGAGGCTCAGATCTTCCCCCGCCGTGTCGAAGAAGGACATGATCGTCTCTCTCCGCCCGCCGACCAGCCCGTTGCCGGGCTGCTGCACGTTGAAAACCAGAGGCCTGGTGTACCGGGCCGCCGCGCTGACGGTCGTGAACGGCAACCGGCCGTCCCCGTAGAGCCCGCTACCGTGCAGCCGGAGCTGGTCGCGCGTGTGGTCGTCAGAACCCTGGACGGAGAGGCGGAACCTTCGGGCGACGCTGTTGCCGAGTTCGTGCAGCAAAACGGTCAGGAAGACGGTCTTCCCACTCTCCTTCGCACCGATCATCGCGATCAGGTCGCTGCGGATCTGCCCGAAGTACGGGGGAAGCTGGCTATGGCACAAAGGGCAGATACGGCGATGAGTCTGAGATCCACACTCAGGGCACAAGGCGCTCGTCGAGCGCGATCCGGCCGGGAACACCGTCACCGGGAGCCCGTCCTGCAGCCCGAAGCGCTCGTAGAGCCGCTCGTCGCGGCCCATCTCGCACCTCCGGCCGGTCGGGCCCAACTGGCCGGTGCAGCGGAAAAGGATCTTTGAGAAGGACTCGTAACAGTACGGGCAGACGAGGGACACGGGCCTCACCAGTTCCCCGGGCGCCGGACCAGCGCCACCCCGTCGCCCGGGTGGGCGGGGAAACACACCAGCCAGGACGGATGAGACTTCGGGACCATGATCTCGCTCTCCGAGGGCCAACCGGGGTTCAGCAGCTGCGGGGGCACCCTGTGCACGATCCGGCCCTGGCTCGGCCGCAGCGGCAGCGTCGGGCCGGTGCCGTGCACGACGATCAGTTCGGGCACCTGGACAGGCCGTTCGGCGCTCAGCCGCAACAGCGCGACACCGGGCCGGAACACCCGGCGGCGGAACTCGAAGTCGACCCGGGGCGGGGCTTCTGGCACCTGAACCGCGGATTGGGCGGAATCGTAGGTCGCGCGGTCCTCCCGGATCACCCTGACCGCCGCCCATCCCCTGCCGGGCCCCACGGACAGCGCGCACCCGTCGGCGAGAAAGGCCCGGCGGGTGAGCTCCAGGACGAAACCCGTACCGGAATACGGGCTCCACGTCACCTCGACGGCGACAGCGTCCTGCGGCCAGTCCCAGTTCAGCCGCACCTGATCACCGACGCGCCGTGCGGTCAGCCCGAGTTCCGGATCGGCCGCGCGGACGACGGCGACCGGACCCGCGACCGCCTCTCCGTCTCCGAGGGTCACCGCGACGAAGTGAACCGGGCCCGCCTCGACGGCGGCGGTCAGAGTGACCCGTCCGTCGTCCGTGACCTGCGGGGATTCCGGCAGTTCCCGGCCGTACCTGTCGGCATCGCCGAGCCGCAGGGCCTCACCCTCCCGCCAGGGGGGCGCGTTCCGCCCGGCGCGGATGACGACCCGGCCCGTTCTCGGCCGCTCCCAGGAGAGCATCACCGAGTCCGGACCCTGCCGGACGGCGCTGAGGCGGGACACCGGCGCCGGCCGTTCCCGCGAAGTGGCCGCCACTTCAACGCCCGGGGTGAGCCGGCGGCCGCCTGACGGCGGGGTGTAGACGGCCTGAATCCGGTATCGGTGCGTATCGCCGGGACGTGCCTCGTGGTCGGTGAAGCCGTTCATGCCGGCCGGGATGGTCCTGCCGTCGCCGAGCCGGACCACCCGGATGTCCACCGCGTCACGGTGCGCCAGCCAGGAGACCCGGATCGACCGCTCATCCGCGACCGCGATCACGTTCGCGACCTCCGGCGCGAACCGGACCTCAGACGCGGCCGACGGCGCCGACCAGACACCGTCCTCCCTCCGGGCGAACACCGTGTAGTACAGATCGGCCGCGAGCGGCGGCGTGCCGTCGACGGCTTCGTTGACGCCGGTCACCTCGGCGACCACCGTTCCGGCCGAGGCAGAGGAGGCCGGGCCGGTCAGGGTCCGGACCACCCGGTACGTGACCGGGCCGACCCGGGCGGCCCCCGACGTCCAGGAGACGGCGGCCCGGCCGGCTTCGATTCCGGCCACCACACCGACGGCCGGGGGCGGCGCTATCGCCGCCAGCCGCCCGGCCAGCGACTCGTCGGCCGGCGCCAGCCGCCGCGCAGCGGAGAGCACCTCGGCGGCCTCCTCGGACCTGCCCTCGTCGACCAGCCTGCCGGCTCGCGTCAGGGCCTCGTCGACGCGGGCCAGCGCGGCCTCGACCCGTTCGCGAAGCTCGTCCTCCACCTCCGGCAGCTGATCCAGCAGTCGTCGCGCCGCCCTCGGGTCTCCGCCGGCAAGCGCGGCCTCGACCTCCGCCTGAGGGCGCGCGACGGGTTCGGCTCGGTGCTCGCGCAGGGCCAGAGCGAGTTCCTCGGCCTCATTTCTGACCAGGCCGAGCGACGTCGCCTCGTCCGCGACCTCCTTGGTCGGCATGAATTCGGCCAATGGCCGCAGCACCTCGGCGAGCTCCCACAGCAGCAGTTCGTCGAGCGCGCCCGGCGTGCGCGACGCCCGTTCCAGCAGGGTGAGCACCCCATCGACGACGGGCGTCCGCTCGTCCCTCGCCCTGCGGCGGTTGTGCTCCAGCGCCGTGCGGATCAGCTCGGAGATCGGGCCAGAGCCGTCCACCTGGAAGCCGGGACGGAACCGGAACTCGCGCTCCCGGGCTCCGAGCACCAGGTCGAGGGAGAACCGGACGCCGAGCAGCCGGAGATGCCCGCGGAGCAGGGCGTGGCCCGGCGGGGCCGACGGCAGCGCCCACAGGGGATCGACGACGCGCAGCCCTGCCAGGGCCAGCCGCCCGGCGACGTAATCCGCCGTGCAGGCGCCGTCGGTGTGCGCGACCAGGCGGGCGACTGTGGCGGCGGACACGCAGGGACCGCTCGCCGCCAGGTTCTCGAGTCGGCGATCAAGTGATCTCCGGGCCGTCGCCAGGCGGGTTTCCTGGTGGCGGACGAAGGCGGCCCAGCTCAGTTCCCCCGCGTCCACCAGCTCGCGATGCCCGGCCAGCAGGGATTCCGCCAACCTGCCGTAACGCTTCTGCCGCCCGATTCTGCGCCAGTATCGCTCGACGTCGGTGACGTGCTGCTGGAACTGCGGCTCGTCCAGCGGGCGCCGGGGGTCGAGCCCGTAACGGACGAAGAGATCCGCGGGCCGGGTTGAGCCGTTCGCGTGCGCGGGATCCAGCACGTCTCGCCGGTAGGCTGCCTCGTCGATCATTCGCGTAGGTCGTAGCGGGCGACCGTGTCCCTGGCCAGGCCCACCTCGGCGGCGGACAGGCCCTCGATCCGGACTTCCAAGCGCAGGTCCTTGCCAGTGGTCAGCTCCACCGCATGCACGCGGAGCGTGCCCAGCTCGTCCATGGAGAAGGTGACGTTCAGCGGGGAGTGTTCCGGCAGCGGCGGGAACCCGGAGACCAGACCTTCAGCGATCTTGGTGTTGTCGGGCAGCTCGGCGGAGGCGACGGCCCCGGCCTGCTCCCAGATCTCCACCAAGATCGCCGTCTGGTCCGGATAGACCGTGCGGAACCGGTGCGGAACCAGGTGAGCGGGCAGCGGGGTGTTGGCCTGGAGCACATGGGCGATCTGGTGGATCTCCGCTTCTCCCGGCCCCGACTTCAGCACCTTCACGCCGAAGGCCCGGGGCACCACGGTCGTGATCCGCTTGCGCGCGAGCATCCGCACCTCGGCTTCGTCGAGGCCGAGCTGGTCGGCGACCTGGGAGACCACCGCGTTGTCGGACGCGTCCTCCCCGGGCAACCTGACCTTGACCGACTCGATGAGCGCGAATCGCGCCGCGCCCTTGGCCACCGCCAGATCCGGGTCGTGCAGCTTGGCCTCGAAGCCGAACTGTTCCCGCAGGCCCGCCGCGACCGCCGGCATCCGGCCGGCGCCGCCGACCAGCAACACGTCGTCGAAGACGGTGACACCCCGCTCGGCCGCCAGTCCGACTGTGCGCCGGGTGATCTCGAACGTGCGCTCCAGCAGATCGGCGGTGAGTTCCTCGAACTCCTCCCGGCTCAGCTCGACCCTCGCCGCCTCGCCGTCGAAGCGCACGTGGTGTCTGCGGGAGCGGGCGGAACTCAGTCCCTTCTTCATTTCCTCGGCGGCGATGGCGAGCCCTTGGAGGAAATCCTCGCTCCCGTCGGCCGCCGACTCCGGATTGGCGTCCATGAACTCGGACAGGAGGTGGTCGACGATGCGGGCATCCCAGTCGGCGCCGCCGAGACGGTGGTCGCCGTCGGTGCACACCACGCTGATCTCCGTGCCGTCGATCCGGAGGACGGTGGTGTCGAACGTGCCGCCGCCGAGGTCGTAGACGAAGATCGTCCGATTGCCGGCGCCGGTGATCGCCTCGTAGTGGAGGGCGGCGGCGACCGGTTCGGGAACCAGGTTGAGAACGTTCAGTCCGGCGATCTTTCCCGCGTTCCTGGTGGCCTCCCGTTCAGCGACGCCGAAGTGGGCGGGCACGGTGATCACCACGTCGCGGACCTCCAGCCGGGTCTGCTCGGCGGCGGCCCGCGCCAGTTCCCTCAGGATGATCGCGGACACCGACTCCGGCGTGTGCCGCGCGCCGTCGAAATCCAGGTCGAGCCGCTGGCCCATGCTGCGTTTGACCAGGGAGACGACCCGGTCGGGGTCCAGCAGCGCCGATCTCTTGGCCTCGGGGCCGACGACCACGTTGTCGGCGGTCTCGAAGTAGACGACCGAAGGGGTGGTGTCCTCTCCGACCGCGTTCTTGGCGATCACGGCCCGACCCGAGTCGTCGACGTAGGCGATGCAGGAGTAGGTGGTGCCGAGGTCGATGCCGAAGGTGGTCATGGCCGGATGTGCTCCTCGGGGAGGTCGTCGGACCGCTCGAACCGCCAGACCCGGACCCGGGCGGTCCGACGGATCCGGCCCGTCTCCCGTTCGGTGAACCCGGTGGACAGCACCCGCTCGACCGTGTTGTGCAGGGCGGGGTCGCCCGTCGGCACGACGGTCACCGGGGTCTGCCTGTTCGGCTCGAACGGATCACCGGGACGCGGGACGAACACCTCCATGCCGCAACGGTCGAGGATGATCTCGGTCTCGTCGGCGAAGCCGGCGAAGTTCGGCCCGGCGGGTTCGTCCGCCAGCCGCGCGGACTCACCGAGAAGGGCGTCGTGGAGGCGGAACAGGTCGGCCACTACGGGATCGAGGATCGACCGGCGCAGTCCCTCGCGCAGCACCCTGTTCTCCTCGTGGAGGCGATCGATGACGGCCTCACGGTGCGCGGAACGACGATGGAACTCGCTCAGCTGGCGTTCCAGCGCGGCGAGCAGCCGATCCCGGGCGTCGGGTTCCTCGGTCACACGCCCTCCCGCCACTCGGCAGCCTGGTAGTCGAGCCAGTCGCGGTCCTGCAGGTAGGCCAGGTGGTGCGGGCCGAGCACCGCGTTGTCGAGCAGTAGCCCCGGGAAGGCGGCGGTCTTCAGCTGCTGGGTGGCGGGGACCAGGCGGGCCCGGCGGATCCTGGTGCGTACCGCCGTCAGCTGGAGATCGACTTCCCTGATGAAATGGTCACGGACCCCCGGACCCGGAGAGAAGTTCAGCAGCTCCATGATCGTGTCGGCGATCTGCTGGTTCGAGGGGGGAGGCCCCGTCGGGCCGGGATCTCGCAACCGGGCCTCACAGAGCACCAGGGCGACCGCGAACTCCTTGGTGTCGGGGTTGAGCACGAACTTCGGGGCGCCGAGCGCCTTCGCGTGCGCGCCCGGCAGCGCCCGCTTGTCCGCCTGTTCCCGCAGGCCGTCGATCAGCTTGGCGACCTGGGCCGACGGGAGCGCCTGCACAAGGCCCGACACGTCGCCGCCCATGATCGTGGACGGCATCGGAAGGTTGCTCATCGCCTCGATCATCTGGATCACGACCGCGTTGTCCCTGCCGAGTTGTTCGATCAGCACCTCGAGGCTGTTGGCGAGTTCCCGCTTGACCCGGTTGTTGGTGATCGAGTGGATCTCGTCCTGCTTGGTGGCGAGATCCTTGGTCTGGCTGGACCGCCCCAGCTCCAGTTGCCCCTTGCCCTCCTTCTGCAGCTCCTCTTTGAGCTCGGCGTCAGGCTGGAACAGGCCCAGACTCGTGTCGATCGGCTCGACTCCCTGCCGTCGCAGGGCCTTGCGCACCTCATCGGTGAGGTTCGAACTGACCTCCCGGTGTCTGGACAGGAACTCCCCGATGGTGGTCTCCGACGCGGCCCTGCTCAGATAACTGGTGACGGTTGCGCCGAGAACACGCTCGACGAAACGCTGGACCGGCTTCCTGTCCTTCACCAGGCCGCCCAGGCCGCCCGCGGGCGATATCAGCTTGCCGCCGAACTCCTTGACCAGTCTCGGGGCGGCCTCCCTGGGGATCTTCAGGGTCTGGGTGAGGTCCATCTCCACGGCGAACCCCTGCACCGTGACCGTGAGCCGGTCGAGTTCGACGTCGTAGTTGTCGGCGTCGGAGGGGGTCTTGACGCTCCACTCCAGGGTGATCATCCGGGTCGGCACCGTCACCACCGACACGAACCAGGGATTGAGCTGGTAGACGCCCTCACCGAGGGTTTCCTGCTGTACGCCCAAGTGCCCGCCTGCCGCCAGGAAAGCGGCCGGTTCACGGAACTGGGAGTGTCCCGGCACCACGGGTCCGAGCGGTTCTCCCGAAATCTTGCCCGCCAACGTGATCACGACCCCGACGTGGTCCGCCGGGATGTCGACCAGATCGAGGTGCGCGGACGTCAGGCCGCCACCCTGGGCGTCGACGTTGTTACGGGTGATCACGTCGAAGAGCACGGGATTGATGTCGTACACGGCCCCGCCGGGCAGCAGCGCCAGTTGCCTGCCCTGCTCCCCGCCGCCCGCCAGGAAGGCATCGCCGTCCTGGAAGTTCTCGCAGGCGACGGGCCGGCAGAACGGCCGGTCGTGCGACGGGATCTGGCCCGCCTTGGCGACCACCAGCCCGATCGACCCCTGGGGCACCTCGGTGCGCGGCGCGAAGGTGACGTCGAACAGGCGCGGGTTGATCGCGTAATGCTGACCGCCGGGAAGGACGCTCGCCTGAAGCCCTTGGTAGCCGCCGCCGAGCAGGAAATCCGCCCCGTTCTGGAAGTCGTCGACCGCGTCCCTCGCCTGGTCGCTGAGGACGCCGACGACCTGGCCCCGCCCCCGGCGGCGGCCTTCCTTGGCCGTGACCAGTCCCACCTGGTCGGGCGGCACGACCGTCCAGGGCACGTAATGGACCTTGTGCACCCCGGGCATGTGCCACCCTCGGCGGCCTTCCGTGATCGTGTCGGCCTGCCAGCCGTGCAGGCCCCTTGGGGTGACGCTGGGGAACTCCGAGTCGGTGCGGAGACTCCAGCGCCAAACGATGCCCACCTTGCCTTCGGGAACCTGGTAGCGGATCTTCAGGCCCCCGAAGACGACCACGACCATCAGCAACCGGACGATCAACATCAACGCCTCCCTGGCAAGCTCAGCTCGCTGAATCGCCGATGAACGGCCAGAACGGTCATGAACCACAGTTCGTGCCAGTCGCGACGCCGCTCGTTCTCCGGGTTGTAGAGCGTCGGGAAGAAGCCGTCATGCCCGCCGCCGGCGCCCAGGGCGACGAACTCCTCGTAACGGCCGACCGGGCCGTCGTCGTCCGCGAAGACCTGCCAGCCGAACGCATCCGACACCTTGGCGAACTGCGCGAACGTGTCACGGCCCGGCCGCACCAGATCCGCCTGCATCCGGAAGCCCTGCCGCCGGTCGGAGTGGGCCGCCCAGCGCGCGTCGATCTGTTCGAGGAGATGCGTCGGCAGCCCTTTCGCCGCAGCCGAGGAGATCCACCCGTCGTCCCGGCGCCGCGCCGCTTCCAGCACCAGCGTCGTGGTCAACCGATCGGCCCTCTCGGTGTCACCGCGCAGCAGATGCCGATCGAGCTGATCAAGCGAGTCGCGGTGTTCGCCGCCGCCTTCGCGGGCGGCGGACACCGGCTCTGGGCCGGCCTCCGGCGTAGCCGTCGCCGCGGGCGCCGCCGGGTGGCGGAAGGCGGGATTGCGGGTCAGGGCCAGCCGGACGGCGGTGCTGTCGACACCGCGTTGCCTGGGCAGCGGAAGGGAGCGTGAGCCCAGGTTGTGGTTCAGCCAGGCGTAGAGCCGGTCGAGAGTGAGAAGTTCCGCCTCGCCGGGCACCCCTTCGCGGAGCAGATTCAACAGTTCTCCGGTGAAGGTCGTGTACCGCTCGCCTACGGGGGCGAGCGCGCGGGCGTTGGCCGGGGTCGCGGTGAGGATGTAGGTGCCGCTCACGTTGAGGATCTGCTCTTCGACCGGGCCGGCCATGTCGCGAATCGCCCTGCCGCTGTAGCAGCAGTCGAGGATGAGGATGCGGTTCGCGGCCGGGCTCTCCTGGAGGAGGTCGCTGAGCGTGTTGATCGACAGGGCGGAGGCCGGGAGGATCGAAGGCTCCGGGTCGGTGTTCGCGAAATCCAGATGGAGCTCGTTCCGGAGCCCGATGCTGCCGTGCCCGGCGAAGTAGACCAGCAGGGTGTCTCTGGTGCTGTGGGCGATCGGCTTGAGCTTCTCGAGGAAGGAGTAAGGGTCGGGGGTATCGCGGAGCAGCAGAACACGTTCCGTGGGAAGACCGCCGGTCCGCGGATGAGTGAGCGCCCGGGCCAGACCGGTGAGGTTGTTGGCCACCGACGGCAGCGGAGGCAGTTTCTGCCGGTTCCGGTAGGTGCTCACGCCCACCAGCACGGCGTTGGAATTCTCAGGGTCCGGCAGGCGCATCGGTCATTCCCTGGTCGGCGGATTCAGGGCCCGCCTCCGGCGGTGAAATCGGCCAACAGCCATTACGCGGCGAGTTCACCTGGAGGTGAACTGCTGTTTCCCTGACGATGCCACCCGGCTCCATCGGCTCCCCTGCCAGATCATCTACCCGATCACCCCTCCGGCCCCCCGACCCTGTTACGAGTGATAGATATATACGAGAACTTTAGGAGAGATCATCGGCAATGAAAAGCGTGCCCGACCATATCCCCCATTGAAGCGTGTACAGATTTACCCGGAACATCTGCCCGCCGGGACCGGACGCCCCGAAGGGTCAACCTTGATCGCGGACGTCCAGGGTGTCGAGGACCTCCAGCACTTCATCGATGTTCGCGCCGGTGATCACCACCTGGAAATCACCCCTGCTCACGGTCACCGTCGGCCGGTTACGGCGGGTCGCCGCCCAGCCCGAGAGCGTCTGAGCCAAGGCGGGAAGTTGAAGGCCGCTGGTTACAAGCAATGTGATGACATCGAGTATCTCGCCCATCTCTCCGGGACCGATCCCTCTGCCGTCGAGGCTGATACGGCAGTTTTCGCGAATGGCCGGCTCATCACGTAGCCAGGTGTACAGGGATCTCAGCTCTTCATCGGTGTCCGAAGCGGCGACGGAGATCCGGATATTCATCTGCTGCACCCTTCATCGGGGAACACCCAGTATCACAATATGATCCTGGAGCGGCAACCACGGCTCCGGGACCTGATTTCGAAATCGGTGAACCCCGGAAAGGCCGCCAGTCCTGGTCGACGGGATTTACAAGTTCAGTGGCCACGAACGACCGCCACCACGGTCGACTATGAGTTTCGGGGTTTCCTGGAGGTGTCGAGTGGTGCGATCCGTGGCCCCGAGTTCGTAGGGCGGGCCTTCCACGTTGGCGGCCCATTCGGGGTCGCCGGTCGCGTGGACGTCGCCGTACGTTTCCGGCGCGGCCGGGCGTCCGAACACGCGGTGGCGAACGCCTGCATGACCACCGCACGTCTTTCAGCGGGCATTCCGCTCTCCCGAGGCGTCGGCTTCTCCGTTCGGCCCAGCGATCCACGCAGCCCTGGATCGGGTGCTTCCGTTCTATCGGCAGCGGTGGAGCGCGCCGTCTCCTCGTTCCGATGAGGAATCGGGTCTTGACAGCCGCCGGACGTTCATCGCCAGGTTCTGCGAACCGCGTGGCCGAAAGCCGTGCCCGTGCGGTGGAGCGGAGGGAATGACGCTCAGACATCCGGTGCGGGGGCGACAGCCCGCAACGGAATGGTTCGCGGGCCGGCTACTCAGCGGGGGCTGACGCCCTGGAAGGCCTTCCAGAAGGCGTCGACGGCGCCGTGCCGATCAGTGCGGCGGCGGGCGAGGTGGAAGTCCACGGGGGCGGCGCCGGTCAGTTCGATGGGGCGGAACGCGGCGCCCAGCAGCGGTTTCACTTCGAGAACGGTCGCGATCACAGCCGTCCCGCCGGAGGCGTGGCGCAGGACTCCGGTGAAACTCTGAGCGTAGGTCTCGACCAGACGCGCCTCCCGGCGCGGCCTGACGTCGCCGAGCCAGAACTGGCTCATCCACTCTTCGGGGCAGATCGGGTTGTAGAGGATCGGCTGCTCGCTGAAGTCCTCCACCTTCATCGTCCCGGCATCGGCGAGGGCATGCCGGGCGGGGACCACGCCGACGCGTGGGGCGCTGAGGGGCAACGGGCAGGTGTCGACGACGGGGTGCCGCACGGGAGCGAACGTCCAGAGGAGGTCCACCTGACGGTCGGGCAGGCAGGTGGCGAGTTCGGTGAATGCGACGTCCTGACGGACCAGATGGGCTTCGGGGAAGCTGCGGCGGACCTCCCGCGTGACGCCCCCCAGGTCGACCTTACTGAGGATCGCCATCGTGCCCGCCGGGACGCCGAGCCGCACCGTGTGGCGGGTCGGCGTGGTCCTGGCGTTCGCACGGGCGGCGTCGGCCCAGGCGATCAGCGGCACGGCGTCGGCCGCGAACCGCCGCCCTGCCGGGGTGACCGCGAACACACCGCCGGGATCGTGTTCTATGAGGTCGGCCCCGACCTGCCGTTCCAGGCGCTTAATGCGCTTACTCAGTGCCGATGAGGTCATGTGGAGGCGAATTGCGGCACGCCCGAAATGCTTTTCCTCGATGAGCACCAAGAAATTGGCCACGAGCCCGAGATCAAGATCCATGGGCACCCCTGCGGTCCGGATGGACCGATCTTATTCCTGCGGGAACGCGGACGGGTGATTCACAACCGCAGATGGAGAAAGTGACGGTCGCATGCGGTCGTCCAGAGCGATCCACCCGCGCCGATCACATCAGTGAGCCCTCCGGATCGCCCGCACGAACGCGGTGGCCCGGTGCGGGCAGCGGCGGAGTTCGGCCAGGAATTTCCAGGTCTTCGAAGTCGCGACCGCGTGCTCGCCCATGGCCAGGGTGCGGTTCGGCCGGGAATCTCGGCCGGTACGACAGTCGGCGCGCCGGACTGCCGCAGGCGGCGTTGCTGCAACCGATATACGGCAATTCGTGGCGCTCAATGTCGAGCGCCACGGTGACAACTTTCACCCAGTGACCACCGCGCTTCCCAGAAGCTATATGGCCTTGATCGGTGAACACGAACCCCCTGCGGCTTCCGGCACGAGCCGGCGCTTTACCAGGGTCCAGCCGAAGGTCGTGTGCCCATACGAATCGGCGAGTTCGCGGCACAGGCTGCCGAGCGCGGCGGCGAGCGGTCCGGACGAAAGCATGACGAACCAGGAGCGGCCGGCCGGGCCGCCACCCGTGATCGGTCGGAGGGCGATCCGGACATCCGTCACTTCCCATCGCCCGCCTTGCATCGATCGCCCGCGCCAGGAACTGCCAGAGGTGCGGACGCCGCCGAGGGCTACGCGTACGGCCGGGCACGTCTGCGGGGCGGCGGCGTCTCCCCCGGCGCCGTCGACGACCTGATCGCCACGGCCCCCGCCAGGGGCCGCTCCTCCGGTTGCGGTTCCGGGGACGGCTCCGGCGGCGGTGCCGCCCTGCGGTGGCGGCCGACCGAGAAGGCGAGCTTGCGTACATGGAAGCCGCCGAAGATGAGGCTCACCCCCACCGCCACCACCAGCACCCCCGTCGCCATCGCCGCGACCGGGTCGACCCCCGCCGCCTGGCTCGTGCTGGCGCTGACCGCGTCGGGCCGTAACGCCAGTGTCACGTCGGCCGGTTCGACCGTCAGGTCGGGCTTCACCATCCGGGGGATGCCGTAACCGACGACCTTGCTCTCGTCGCGTACCTTGCGCTTCAGCCAGACCTTGTCGACGTTGGCCTCGATGGTGTGGATCTTGCCGCCGTCGACCCTCTCGACGATGCCGACGTGGTCGATGCCCTTGATGTCGTCGCCGCCCGCCCAGTCGAAGAAGACCAGGGCCCCCGGCTCGGGTTCGTCCGTCCACGCCTGGCGCTGTTCGAACCAGCGCGCGTGTGAGGGCGTCCAGGCGAAGGCGCCGACGTAGTCGGTGACTCCGGCCTTGTCCGCGGCCCAGGCGATGAACATGTCACACCACGCGGCGTTGCGGTACTGCGGATCCTTGACGGTCTGGGCGTACCACGCGCCATATTTGGTGTGCTGTCCGGGCTTCTCCCGGTATCCGAGCTCTCGGGTGACGACGGCTAAAAGGTCGTTGGTGATCGTCTCTGGGGAACGTTCCACCCGCTCTGTCCTCCATGCCTCCCGATGCCTCGACTGTAATTCGGAAATCGGAAGTACGCTCCCGATTCACCAGAAAGGGCGAGCAATACCCCCCAACCGTAACTGTGCGGATGATCTCCTCCCGTATGATCACGTTCAGTTCGTTTTGGGAGGGTCGTGAACCACCGTGTTCTGTACGCGGCGGCCGGGATCGTCGTGGTGGGCGCGGTGACCTGGGGTTTCGCGCTGCCCTCCGAAGAGGTCCCGGAGCCCGTGGCCCAAGTCGGGACCGTGCCACCACCGACGCCAGCCGCGCCGCGCGCGACGCTGCCCTACATCCCGCCGCCCGCCCCGACGCCGCCGCCGCCGAAGAAGGTCAAGGTGCCCGAGAAGGGCTCCGGCACGTTCCGCACGGCCGCCGGCGGGGCCGAGGCCCGCACGGGCAAGGCGCCGGTCATCAGGTACATGGTCGAGGTCGAGAAGGGGCTGCCCTTCGACGTGGACGCGTTCGCGGCGGCCGTCCACGAGATCCTGAACGACCCCCGGGGGTGGGGCCGGTTCGAGCGGGTCTCCAAGGGCTCGGCCCGGCTCCGGGTCACCCTCGCCACTCCCGGCACGACCAACCGCGAGTGCCTCCCGCTGCGCACCTTCGGCCAGTTGTCCTGCTGGAACGGCCGCCGGGCGGTCATCAACGCGCGCCGCTGGGCGTTCGGCGCCGAGACGTACAAGGACCTCGACCTCTACCGGAAGTACGTGATCAGCCATGAGGTCGGCCACGGCCTCGGGCACGGGCACCGCGACTGCCCCGGCCGGGGGCGCGCGGCCCCGGTGATGGTGCAGCAGACGATCTCCCTGCGCGGCTGCAAGCCCAACCCGTGGCCGAGCCCCGGCCGCGAGCCCTGATGAACCTTTCGGCGGCGACCTCGGCGCTTGACGGCGGAGATTGACGGGCCGTCTGCGCGCCCCTGACACTGAGGCCTCCCGCGGGCCGATCAAGAACGCTCCCGGCGGTCTGCGCCACCCAGACAAGCGGGAGGTTCCTTGATGAAGCGTGTCCGGTTACTCGTCGTGACGGTGCTCGCCGTCGCGCTGCTGGGGGTGACGCCCGCCCTCGGCCAGGGTCGCCCCGACTGGGTGCACACCTGGACGTCGATGCCGCAGCTCACCGAGCCGCACAACCTGCCCCCGGCGCCGTTCACCCAGGAGAACCTGGTCATGAACGACACCACGCTGCGGCAGACCGTCCGGGTCACGGCGGGCGGCAGGCAGCTGCGGTTGCGGTTCTCCAACGCGTTCGGCGGCGTCGCGCTGCCCATCACCAAGGTCGCGGTCGCGCTTCCGGCGAACGGGCAGGCCGGGGTGGCCGCGATCCGGCCCGGGTCGTCGCGGCCGGTCACCTTCCAGGGGCGGACCTCGGTCAGCGTGCCGATCGGCGCGCAGGCCGTCTCCGACCCGCTGAACTTCCCGGTCGCCGCCGGGACCAACCTCACGGTCACCCTGTACCTGGCGCAGGGCCAGGCCTCCAACCTGGTGACCTCCCACCCGGGGTCGCGCACGACCTCGCACCTGCTCGCCGGTGACCACGTCGCGGCCGCCGAACTGCCGGGTGCGACGCCGACCGACCACTGGTACTTCCTCAGCGGCGTCGAGACCGTCTCGGACGAGAAGGCCGTCGTGATGGTCGGCGACTCGCTGACCGACGGGCGCGGCTCGACGACGAACGGCAACAACCGCTGGCCCGACCTGCTGTTCGACCGGCTGCGCGACACCCCCGTGCTGAACCAGGCGGCGGGCGGCAACCGGGTGCTCAACGACGGCCTCGGCCCGAACGTGCTGGCCCGCCTCGACCGCGACGTGCTGGCGACCAGCGGCGTGGCCTGGCTGCTGGTCTTCGAGGGCGTGAACGACATCGGCACCGCCGAGGCGACCGAGGCCGCCCAGGCCCAGGTCGCCGCCGACCTGATCGCCGCCTACGAGCAGATCGTCGTCCGGGCCCAGGCCCAGGACATCCGCGTGTACGGCGCCACGATCACCGCCTTCGGCGGCAACACCGGCTACGACGACCCGGCGGGCCTGCGCGAGGCCACCCGGCAGAGGGTCAACCACTGGATCCGCACGAGCGGGCGGTTCGACGCCGTCGTCGACTTCGACAGGGTCACCCGTGACCCGGCGAACCCGCGCCAGCTGCTCCCGGCGTACGACACCGGCGACCACCTGCACTTCAACCCGGCGGGCTACCAGGCCATCGCCGACTCGGTCCCGGCCCGGCTGTTCCGCTAGGCCGATTCGCGGACGACCAGTTCCGGCTCGAAGATGACCGACTTCGGGCGGCGGGACGGGTCTTCGATCTGGGCGAGGAGGAGCCGGGACATCTCCGCCGACATGTCCTCGACCGGGTGCCTTATGGTCGTCAGCGGCGGGCGGCAGGCCAGCGCGGCGGTGCTGTCGTCGAAGCCGACGACCCGCAGGTCGCCCGGGATGCGCAGGCCCCGGGCGGCGGCGACCTCCAGGGCGCCCTGGGCCATCAGGTCGTTGGCGACGAACAGGCCGTCGATCTGCGGGTGCTCCTCCAGCAGCCGCGTCATGGCCGCCTCGCCGCTCTCCTTGGTGAAGTTGCCGGCCACGCTCGGCACGTAGGCGTGGCCGTGCCGGGCCATCGCCTCGCGGAAGCCCGACAGGCGCTCCATCGAGGCGAGCACGTCGAGGGGGCCGGAGATGGTGGCGACGCGTTCGCACCCGCGCGCGACGAGGTGGTCGGCGGCCATGCGCGCGCCGGCGCCGTGGGCGAGGTCGACGTACGAGATGGGAATGGGCTGGTCGGGGCGGGCGAACAGGACGACGGGGGTGCCCGACTCGGCCAGCATCGCCGGGAGGGGGTCGTCGGCGTGCGTGGTGACCAGGATCGCGCCGTCGACGTGGCCCTGCCGGACGTAGTCGACCACCTGGGCCCGCGCGTCGGCGGCCTCGGCCAGCATCAGCACCAGGTGGACGCCGAGCGGGCGCAGGTGGCCGCTGATGCCCTCGACGACACGGCCGAAGAAGGGGTCGGTGAAGACACGGGCGAAGAACTGGCCCGCGCCGGAGACGATCAGGGCGATCGAGCCGGTCTTGCCGGTGACCAGCTGGCGGGCCGCCCGGTTGGGCACGTAGCCCACCTCGGCGATGGCCCGGCGGACCACCTCCTGGATCGACGGGTCGACGTTGCGGATGCCGTTGATCACCCGGGATACCGTCGCGCGGGAGACCCCGGCGGCCCGTGCCACGTCTTCCAGCGTGGGCGACGCCACCCGATCTTCCCTCATATCCGCCACTTTAGCGGAGAGCGCTCTCCATCAGAGGGGTAAGAGGCGCACGGCGTCCAAGGCAAGGGTGAGGTCGACGATGTCGCGCGGGCGCGACAGGGAACGGCCGGTGAGCTGCTCGACCCGGCGGATCCGGTTGATGATCGTGTTGCGGTGGCAGTAGAGCCGCCCGGCCGCGCGGGCGGCCGAGCCCTCGCAGAGCAACCAGGTCTCCAGCGTCGTCAGCAGCACGTCGCGGTCGGCGCCCTCCAGCGCCAGCAGCGGCCCCAGCACTCCCCCGACCAGGTGGCCCGACAACTCGGGCTGGCAGATGACCAGCACGGTGGCCAGCCGCTGGTCGAGGCGGGCGATCTCGGGCCCGGCGTCGGCGCAGGTGCGCATGGCGAGTTCGGCCAGGCGGTGGGCGTCGCCGAGGTCGACCAGGCTCTCCACCACCGGGCTCACCCCGGCCACGCCGCTGACGACCAGGCGCAGCCCCTCGGTCAGGTCGTCGAGCGTGGCGTCGCCGAGGGCGACCACGCCGACCTCGTGGCCGGTCCGCATGCGCCACATGAAACGCATCTGGCCGATCTTGTCGGGCAGCCGCGGCCCCTCGTGGTCGTGCCGGATCGGGAACCGCACCGTCACGACCGCGAAGCGGGCCCGTTCGGGCAGGTCGAGCGCGGCCGAGGCGCCGCGCACCACGCCGGCGTCGGTGGTGCCGTCGAGGAGGGCGTCGAGCAGCGCGTTCACGCGTTCGTGGTTGCGGCCGAGCAGCTCCTGCTCCCTTCTGCGGTAGGTGTCGCCGGCCACCAGCGCCTGCCGGTCGATGGCGTGCCAGACATGGGTGGCCACCCTGACCAGCACGCCGATGCGGCCCGGCTGCTCGCGCTCGACGTAGTCGACGATGGCCGACCACATCACCTGCGCGGCCAGCCGGTACATGCGCATGAGGGAGTCGACCGGGAGGCCCTGCTCGGCGCGGCGGCGGGCCATCGACTCGGTGAACGGCAGGTCGCGGCGTTCGTGGCGGTCCTGGAGGATCGTGGTGATGCCGATGCGCAGGCCCTCGCGGGTGCTCTGCCAGTGGTCGTCGGCGGGCACGAATGTGCAGTAGGCCTCGTCGCCGCCGCGGACCCGCGTCACCAGTTCGTCGGTCAGCTCGGGGAGCCGGGCCAGGAGGGCCCCGGCCGCGCCGCGCAGCAGCTCACGGACCTCCGCGTCATGGTTGGACTGCGTAAGGGAGCGCATCTCCCCAAACTGCCACCCGGCCCGTTCCGGAACAAGGTTCGGTTTCGTTTCGTGACACGCCGTTGTGCGGTTGCACAACCGGGTCGCGTCATGAGTGGGCAGGGGTCGCGACTTCACCGCGACTTCACCGCGTGCTCTGGACGGCCGTGCGAGCGCGGGGTTTGGTGTGCACCACCGACGCTCTTGGAGGAATCACGTCATGGCCGATCTCGCTGTCAGCGATCTGGTGGTGGGCTACGGGCCGGTGCGGGCGCTGCGCGGGGTGTCCATGCGGGTGCCGTCCGGGTCGATCGTCGCCGTGCTCGGGGCGAACGGCGCGGGCAAGTCGACCCTGCTGCGGGCGATCTCCGGCACGCTGCGTTTCCACCGGGGCAGCTGCCAGGGCGTCGTGACACTGGGCGACCAGCGGCTGACCGGGCTCGACGCCGCGTCGGTGGTGGGCCGCGGGGTCGTGCAGGTGCCCGAGGGACGCCGGGTGTTCGCCCGGATGACGGTGGAGGAGAACCTGCGGGCGGGCGGCCTGGGACGGTCCCGGCGCGACTACGCGAAGGCGCACGACCAGGTGGCCGCGCTGTTCCCGGTCCTGAAGGAGCGGGCGCGGCAACGGGCCGGGCTGCTGTCGGGCGGCGAGCAGCAGATGCTCGCCATCGGGCGGGCGCTGATGGCCGGGCCGACGACGCTGCTGCTCGACGAGCCCACCCTGGGGCTGGCCCCGCTGATGGCCGCCCGCATCACCGAGACGATCAAGGAGATCAACAGTTTGGGCACCTCGGTCCTGCTCGTGGAGCAGAACGTGGCGATGGCCCTGTCGCTGGCCTCGCACGCCTACGTCCTGGAGGTCGGCGAGGTGGTCCTCGAAGGGACCGCCGCCGAGCTCAGGGAGAGCGACGAGGTGCGCCGGCGCTACCTCGGCATCGGCGACGCCGTGGAGGGCGCGCTCGAGACACGCACCCTGTCGAGGTGGTCGTAGTATGACGACGGCATACCAACCGGACGGTATGGAACCGCTCGAAGTCCGCGACGTGACCGTCCGGTTCGCCGGGCTCACCGCCCTCGACGCCGTGAGCTTCACCGTGGCCCCGGGCACCGTGCACGCCGTCATCGGGCCCAACGGGGCCGGCAAGTCGACGTGCTTCAACGTGTTGTCGGGCGTCTACAAGGCGACCTCGGGCTCGGTCAGGTTCGGCGACGCCGAGCTCACCACGCTGAAGCCGCACCGCATCGCGGCGCTCGGCGTGGCCCGGACATTCCAGAACATCGCGTTGTCGCCCCGGCTGCCGGTGCACGACAACCTGCTGCTGGGCCGCCACCGGCTCACCTCGTCGGGGTTCGTCTCGGCCGGGCTGCGGCTGCCGAACGCCCGGCGGGAGCAACGGCGGCACGCCGCGCGGGTCGCCGAGATCGCCGAGTTCGTCGGGCTGACCGGCAAGCTCGCGTTCCCGGTCGGGCTGCTGCCCTACGGCGTGCAGAAGCGGGTGGAGCTGGCCCGCGCCCTGTGCATGGAGCCCCGGCTGCTGCTCCTCGACGAGCCGGTGGCCGGGATGAACAGCGGCGAACGCCAGGAGATGGCCGAGCTCATCCTCTCGGTCCGCGACAGCCTCGGCATCTCGATCGTGCTGGTCGAGCACGACATGGGCATGGTCATGCGGCTGGCCGACCGGGTCACCGTCCTCGACTTCGGCAGGCGCATCGCCGACGGCAGCCCCGCCGAGGTGCAGGCCGACCCCGCCGTCATCGGCGCCTACCTCGGGACGGAGGGCACGTGACCACGTTCGTGGAGCTGCTCGTCAACGGGATCTCCATCGGGGCCGTGTACGCGCTCATCGCGCTCGGCTTCGTCATCATCTTCAAGGCGACCGAGGTGGTGAACTTCGCGCACGCCTCGCTGCTGCTGGCCGGCGGCTACCTGGTGGCCCGGTTGTGGCCGGTGGTGGGCTTCTGGGCGGCGCTGCTGATCGGCGTCGCGGCGGCGGCGCTGGTCGCCGCGGCCATCGAGTTCCTGGTGATCCGCCGGGCCAACGTGGCCTCCCACAGCGTGCTCGCGATCGTCACGATCGGCGTCGACATCGTGATCACGACCGAGCTGACCCGGCAGATCGGCACCGACGTGCTGGCCATGGGCGACCCCTGGGGCAGCGAGGTGGTCCGGTTCGGCGGGGTGACCCTGGCCGAGACCCGGATCGTGGCGCTCGTGACGGCGGCGGCGCTGATCACCGCGTTCCTGCTGGCGTTCAAGTACACCGGCTGGGGCGTCGCGATGCGCGCCGCCGCCGAGGACGCCGAGACGGCCGCGCTGATGGGGGTGCGCCTCGGCCGGGTGTCGATGAGCGCGTGGGCGGTGGCGGGCGGCCTGGCCGCGGTTGCCGCGCTGTTCCTGTGCGTCTTCCCCACCCCCGGGCTCGACCGCAGCACCTCGCTGGTCGCGCTGAAGGCGTTCCCAGCCGCGATCCTCGGCGGGCTCGACTCGACCACGGGGGCGCTGGTCGGCGGCCTGATCATCGGCGTGACCGAGTCGATGATGAGCGGCTACCAGAACGACATGGCGTTCCTCGGCCGCGGCATCGGCGACGTGGCGCCGTTCCTGGTGATGCTCGTGATCCTGCTCATCCGGCCCGCCGGGCTGTTCGGGACGAAGGAGCTGGCCCGTGTATAGGTACCTCGCCTGGACCGGTGTGGCGGCGGTGCTCTGCCTGGTGCCGTTCTACCTCGACGGGTTCTGGCTGCAGACCGGGCTGTTCGCGATGTCGGCGGCCATCGGCGCGATCGGCATCAACCTGCTGACCGGGGCGACCGGCCAGTTGTCGATGGGCCACGCGTTCTTCCTGGCGGTCGGGGCCTACGCGTACGTGTTCTTCTCCGCCGAGCCGACCGAGCGGCTGGGCGGGCTGGGCCTGCCGACCGGGATCGCGGCCGTGCTGGCGGTGCTCGTCGCGGGCGTCGCCGGGGGGTTGTTCAGCCCGATCGCGGGGCGGCTCAAGGGCGCCTACCTGGGCATCGCCACGTTCGCGCTGATCTTCGGCGGCCAGCACGTGCTGTTCAACGCCGAGCACCTGACCGGCGGCTTCAACGGCCGGGCGGTGCCGGAGCTCGACCTGTTCGGCTTCTCCTTCGGCGACACCCCGGAGCTGATCGTGCTCCAGGTGCCGTTCGGCACCCTGGAACGGTTGTGGTTCCTCGGGCTCGTCCTGGTGGCGCTGTCGATGGCCTTCGCCCAGGGCGTGCTCAAGGGCCGCCCCGGCCGGGCCATGAACACCATCCGCGACCACGAGATCGCGGCCGGCGTGATGGGGGTGCCGGTCGCGCGGTACCGGGCCGGGGTCTTCGTGCTCTCCAGCATGTACGGCGGCCTCGCCGGCGTCCTGCTCGCCCTGGTCTTCCAGCGGACGGTGCCCGAGTACTTCGGCGTGCTGCTCTCCCTCGACTACCTGGCCATGATCGTCATCGGCGGCCTGGGCTCGGTCGGCGGCGCGGTCCTCGGCGCGCTGTTCGTCTCCCTGCTGCCGCAGCTGCTCACCAAGTACAGCGACTCGATCCCGCTGGTGGCCGCCCCGGGGACGCCGGGGGGTGTCTCCCCCGCCGAAGCCGCCCGCATCCTCTACGGCGCGGCCGTCGTGACGGTCGTGCTGTTCCTGCCGGGCGGCCTCCTCGGGCTGATCAGGAAAATCCGTATCCGACCGCCGCGCCTGCGGCTGCCCCTCTCCCCTCCCTCCCCCTCACCAGAAACCAGGAGTCCGCATGTCCCCTGACAGGAAGGCCGCGGTCGTCATCGCGGCCCTGGCGCTCGCCGTGTCGGCCTGCGCCAGCGACAAGGCCACCGGCGGGGCGGCCCCGGCCACCGCGACGGGCGGCGACGGCGTGAAGACCGGCGCGGGCGTCACCGAGACCACGATCACGCTGAGCCTGCTGACCGACCTGACCGGGCCCTACGCCTCGCTCGGCAAGAGCGTCACGCAGGCCCAGCAGATGTACTTCGAGCAGCTCAACGCCGCCGGGGGGATCTGCGGGCGGACCATCGAGACGGTGGTCCGCGACCACGGGTACGACGTCCAGAAGGCGATGGCGGCCTACGCGGAGGTCGCGCCGCGCACCGCCGCGATCCCGCAGTTCATCGGCTCGCCGATGGTGACGGCGCTGAAGGAGAAGATCACCGCCGACAAGATCCTCACGCTCCCGAACGCGTGGGCGACCAGCCTGCTCGGCAGCGACGCGATCCAGGTCACCGGCACGACCTACGACGTCGACATGATCAACGCCGTCGACTTCCTGACGAAGGAGAAGGGCCTCAAGTCCGGCGACAAGATCGGGCACCTGTACTTCGAGGGCGACTACGGCGAGAGCGCGCTCAACGGCTCGAAGTTCGCCTCGGAGAAGGTCGGCCTCGAACTGGTCGAGCAGAAGATCAAGGCCACCGACCAGGACATGACCGCCCAGGCGACCGCCTTCAAGAAGGCCGGCGTGAACGCGATCCTCGTCTCGGTCGGCCCCCGCCAGGCCGCCTCGCTGGTCGGCGTGGCGCTCGCCTCGGGCCTCGACGTGCCCTTCGTCGGCAGCAACTCGGCCTACAGCCCGCTGCTGCTCGACACGCCCGCCGCGCCCGCGCTGCTCAAGGACTACTACGTGGCCACGGCCGGGGCGCCCATCTCGGCCCCGCTACCGGTGTACGAGAAGCTCATCAAGGACTACGAGGCGAAGTTCCCCGGTGAGCCGCTCGATTCCGGCGTGGCCTCGGGCTACACGCAGGCCGTCATCATCGGCGACACCCTGAAGGCCGCGTGCGCGGCCAAGGACCTGAGCCGCGAGGGCATCATCAAGGCCCACCGGACCCAGACGGCCTGGGACGGCGGCTTCGGCGGCACCCCGCAGGACTTCTCCGTCTACGACAAGCCGGCGTCGTTGTCGACGTACATCGTGAAGCCCGACAAGGCCGCGATCGGCGGATCGGTGATCTTCAAGGAGCACACGATCTCCGACCTGGCCAAGGAGTACCAGGTTCCCCCGCCCGCCTAGCCTCCTTCTTCGGCCACCAGGTCGTGGATCAAGGGCGGGACCGGCTCGCCGGTGATCTCCCGCCACCGGTCGGCGATCTCGCCGGGCCCGGCCGGGGCGACGCAGCGCACGAGCCAGTCGATCGCGGCGTCCGCGTCGCCCCGCGCCACGGCCACCCTCACCAGCTGGCGACAGGTGGCGGTCGTCATCCGCCGGTCGCCGAGACGCCCGTTGGCGTCCAGCGACCGGCGGAACCACCGGTCGGCCTCGTCGAGCCGCCCGCGTTCGAAGGCCACCCGGCCGAGGCCGTGGCAGCTGCCGGCCATGACCGGCCGGTAGTCGATCTCCTCGCCGGTGGCCAGGGAGGTGCGGTACCACTCCTCGGCCTCGTCCCACTCCGCCCGCTCCTCGGCCACCCGCCCGAGCTGGTGCTGGACGGCGGCCAGCTGCGCGCCGGGGGGCCGCTGCGGCAGCGCCGCGAGCAGGTCGCGGTAGGCGCGGCCGGCCTCGGCCAGGCGGCCGACGGCGAGGTGGCGTTCGGCGTCGCCGGCCACCAGGGAGAACCACAACTCCCCGGCGGGGCCGTCGAGGGCCGGGGCGATGCCGCCGGCGAACTCCAGGGCGCGGCGGCCCCGGGCGGTCCACTCGCGCGCGTCGTCGTCGAGGTCGTCCGACCAGCGCGCGGTGAGCACCGTGGCGATGCGCTGCGCGGTGCCCCACTGGCGGCCGTCGAGGGCCGCGCCGAACACCCCGGCCAGGCTGTCGTACTGGACGCGCAACACGCGGGCGGCCAGTTCGGCGTCGCCCTCGGTGAGCTGCCGGTGCAGCCGTTCGGCGAACTCGGCGGTCGACTCCAGCAGGGCGAACCGGGTGGTGGCGTACTCCTGGTCGAAGGCGCGCTGACCGGCCGCCCGCCACTCCTCGACCAGGTAGGGGCGCAGGGCCGGGTGGACGGCGTACATGCCGAGGGCCATGGCCAGCGCCGGGCCGGTGCCCAGGCCGTGGGCGGTCTCGGTGCTGACGCGCACCCGGGTGAGCAGGCCGGTCGCGACGGCCCGGTCGAGCTCCGCGCGCCAGGCCGCCGGGCCGAGGCCGCGGAAGGCGTCGGGGGCCGACCAGAACCGCGACAACACGGCCAGCACGTCGGTGATCACCACCCCCGGGAACAGGGCCGCGGCGCCCAGCCGCCGCCGCTCGTCGGCCGACAGGTAGGTGAGGGCGTGGTGCACGCCCGCGCCGAGCAGGTCGCGGCCGAGCCCCCGGTGGCGCAGGGCGTCGAGCAGTTCCTCGGGCTCGGTGTCGGCCAGCCGGGGCAGGGTCAGCCGCATGGCGAGGGGGTGCCCGGCCAGGGCCGCCATCAGGTCGGAGAAGAGCCACCGCTGGCGGCGCGCCGCCGCGCCGGGGACGGCGGCGAGCAGCCGGTCGGCGTAGCCGGTGGCGTCGTCGGCGTTCAGTCCGGCCACCTCGATCCGGGGCAGGTCGCCGAGCCGGGTCTCCGGGGCGCGGCTGGTGATCAGCACCGCGCCGCCCGCCGAACCGGTGATGTCCTCCACCAGGTCGCGCAGGGCGGCGGGCCCCTCGTCGTCGAGGCCGTCGAGGGCGTCGAGGCCGTCGAGGATCAGCAGCAGCCGCCGTTCGGCGAGGAGCTCCCGCACCAGCTCGCGGCGCCGGTCGCGGCCCGCGCGGGCGAACTCGGCGCCGAGGCGGGACCGGCCGAGGGCCGCGACGACGCCGTCGGGGCCGGAGGCGGCGTGCCGGACCACGCCGCCGGGCTCGGCCCCGCCGGTCCGGGCCCACCAGCGGCCGAACGCCTCGGCCAGCGCGGTCTTCCCGATCCCGGGCGGCCCGTGCAGGACGGCGGCCCGCCGGTGGTGGAGGTGGTCTTCGAGCTCGTGGAAGAGGTCGTCGCGGCCGACGAACGCCTCCCGGTCGGCGGCGGGGTCGCCCTTGGGATCGAGCAGGTCGGGGAAGCGCGCGTCGCGGCGCAGGTGGTGGACGGGCACCAGCCAGTCGTCGAGGCGCAGCGGGCCCCGGAGGCTGGGGCGCTCGGGCCGTTCGGCCAGGCGCTCACGACCGGCCGTGACGGCGGCGGTGACGGTGTCGCCGGCGATCAGGCGGCCGTACAGGGCGGCCAGGAAGTCGGCGGCGGCGGCCGCGTCAAGGCGGTGGGGCAGCGCCACCACCGACCCGGCGGCCTCGGCCAGCACGGCGGCGTCCCCGGGCGGGCAGGCGTTGGCGACCACCAGCGGCACGTCGGCGTGCCCGAGCGCCTCGGCGACCTCGCCGGCCGGTCCGGGCAGGCCGCCGCCGTCGAAGTGCACGACGTGGAACCCGGCCACCACCTCGCGGAGCCTCGCCACGGTGGGCGGGCGCAGCACGACGAGGTCGACGTCGCCGCCGAGCCGGTCGAGCAGCGGGCGGGCGACGATCGCCTGCTCTCCCCGGGTCACCACGGAGAGGACGCGCAGCCGTTCGCCGGGCACCGCCGCCGGTTCGCCGGGTTCGGCGCCGGGGGCGGCGCGGACCACCGCGACCTGGTCGAGGACCAGGAACCGGCCGCGCGCCGGGTCGCGCAGCAGCTCGAACGGCAGGTCGCCGCCCCGCATCACCAGTTCGACCGGGCCGGCCGCCTCGCGCGCCGCCTCGTAGGCCGCCCGCCGGTCGTCGGCGGCGAAGACGGCCGCGAACAGCGCCTCGCCCCACTCCGCGAGCGCGGCGGCGACCTCGGCCCCCCGGGCGGCGCCGACGCCGTAGGGGACCCGCCGGTAGTCCTCCAGATACCACCGGAGGTCGGGCGGATCGGGCGGGCAGGCGGCGTCGCCGACGTCGAGCAACAACCGATCAACCACCGCGTCTCCCCGAATATCCGCCGGTCATCACATGATCACCATGAAACGGCCGAGCTGCGCGGCTCAGTTCGCGAACTTCCGGGCCGTGTCGCGCGCCCACGCCGCGGCCGCGTCGGCCTCGGCGGGGGCGACGACCGATCCGGTCATCCGGCTCAGGCGCTCCACCTGGTCGGCGTAGCGCAGGTGCTCGGCGGCGGCGTGCTCGCGGCAGGGCAGGCACGTCACGCTCTCGGGCCGGACCGACGTCAGGGCGTAGGGCGCCTCGATCCCGCAGCCCGTCGTCACGGTCGTCGGCTCGTCGGGGGTCAGGCCGGTCGACGACACGAGCAGGTTGCGGTAGACCGCGCCCGCCTCCAGGGTTTTACGGTCAACGTGAATGTGAGACATCGCAAAACCGATTAAACCGCTTCCCACCCCGAGTCGCCGAACCGGAACACCCGCAGGTCCTCCACCGGATAGGGGTCGCCGGGGCCGGTCGAGACGGTGATGCCGGGCAGCAGGGTGCCGATCTCGACGTCCCGCAGATCGCGGGCGGCCGCCATCAGGCCCTCCCGCGACGGGCACTCCATCCGTTCCAGGGCCGCCGCGAAGGCCGCCGCCGACGTCCAGCCGAACATCACCTGCGAGCTCGCCGGGTCGGCGTCGGGCACGTGCCGCCGGACCGCGGAGACGAAGGTCCGCACGTCCGGGTCGGTCTCCCAGGTGACCGGGTCCTTGTAGAAGCCGGTCGTCAGCACGTCGCGCAGCGCCGCCGGGCCGACCGCGGCGATCACCGAGGGCGTGTTGGCGACGCCGTTGAGCAGGTGGAGCGGGTTCCACGTCGTCATGGCGGCGTCGGCGGCCAGGGCCTGGGCGGCGAACTTGGGGGTGCCGACGTTGAGGAAGACCCCGGCCCCCGACTCGGCCAGGCCGGCCATCTGGGCCTGGACGTCGGCGTCCATCACCTCGTAGCCGCGCCGGGCGACCACCTGGACGCCGGTCCCGGCGACGGCGTCCTCGAAGGCGGTCAGCAGTTCGCGGCCGAAGTCGTCGTTCTGGTAGAGCACCGCGACCGTGGCGTGCGGGCGGGTCCGGAGCAGGTGGCGGGCGTAGACGCGGGCCTCGGCGGCGTAGGTGGGCTGGAAGCCGATCGTCCACGGATAGGCGGCGTCCCCCCATTCGGAGGCGCCGGAGGCGACGAACAGCTGCGGGACCTTCCGCCGGTCGGCGTAGGCGCGCACGGCGGCCGTCGAGGGGGTGCCGAGCGTCTGGAACAGCGCGAAGACCCGGTCGGAGTCGACCAGCCGCCGCGCCTCCTCGACCGCGCGGGCGGGCTGGTAGCCGTCGTCGCGGACCAGGAACTCGACCTGGCGTCCGGCCACGCCGCCGCGCGTGTTCGCCCAGGCGAAGTACGCCGACACCCCCTGCGCGACCGCCCCGTAGGCCGAGGCGGGGCCCGACAGCGGATAGACGCCGCCCACGCGCACCGTCGCGGGGGTGAGCCCGTCGGCGTGCTGCCCGGCGCATCCGGCAGGACCGCTCAGGACCACCTCCGCCGAGGTCGGCCGGCAGGCCGAGACCAGCAGCAGCGCCACGAGGGCGAGTCGTCTCACGGGCGCCTCCTTCCGAGGAACGCCGGCGCGCGCCGCACCAGCCCGGTCACCCCGTGGGGGGCGACCGCGAGCACCAGGACGAGGGCCAGGCCGGAGACCAGGCCCGGCGCGGGCAGGAAGGTCACCACGACCGCCCCGATCACCGCGCCCGACACGGTGCCGAGGCCGCCGATGACGATCCCGGCCAGCAGGGTGATCGACAACGTGACGGTGAACGACTCGGGCGCGACGAACCCGGTCGTCCAGGTGAACAGGCAGCCGGCCAGGCCCGCGTACACGGCCGACCAGGCGAAGGCGTGCGCCCGGGTGGCGGAGGGGTGGATGCCGAGGAGCTCGGCCGCGCCCGCGTCGGCGCGCAGCGCCACCAGCGCCCGTCCGAGGCTCGACCGGATCACCGAGCGCATCAGCGTGAACGCGGCCGCCGCGACGGCGAGCACGAGCAGGTAGACCCACTGGTCGTCGTCGAGGCCGGTGAAGGAGGGCGCGCCCGGGGTGCGCACCGGCAGCCCCATCGCGCCGCCCGGGGCCAGCCGCCTGATGAGCGGCGGTACGGCCACCGCCACCGCGAACGTCACGACCGCCAGGTAGAGCCCGCTCAGCCGGACCGCCGGCCGCCCGAAGGCGTGCCCGAGCCCGTAGGCGACCAGCCCGGCGGCCGGCAGCGTGACCGGATAGGGCGCCCCGGAGGAGAGCAGGATCGCGGCGGTGTAGGCGCCGACGCCGAAGAACGCGCCGTGGCCCAGCGAGATCAGCCCGCCGTGCCCGGTCACCAGGTCGAGCCCGAGCAGCGCCACGACGTAGACGAGCACGAGCGTCACCTGGTGCAGCGGGTAGGGCGGCACCAGGAACGGCACCGCGACGGCCCCGGCGGCGGCCGCGCCGAGCGTCGTCCGGGGGTAGGGCCAGGCCCGCCGCCGGTCGCCCGCGTACTGTCCGACGGCGGGGCGGCGGTGCCCGGTGCCCGCGCGCAGCCCCGTGGCCGGACGCGCGCTCATGCCCGCACCCGCGCGAGCCCGCCGGACCGGACGGCCGGCAGCGCCAGCAGGACCGCGAGCGGCACCACCACCCGCAGGTCGGCCCACAGGTAGGTGCCGGCCAGCGTCTCGGCCACCCCGATCAGCAGCCCGCCCGCGACGGCCGCGACGGGGTGGACGAACCCGCCCGCCGCCGCGGCGGCCAGGGCCGAGACGAGCGCGTTGCCCATCATCCCGGGCTCCAGGAACACCACCGGCGCGACCAGCACCCCCGACACCGCGCCCGCGACGGCGGCCAGGCCCCAGCCGAGGGCGTGCACGCGGCCCACGCGGATGCCCGCCAGCCGGGCCGCCCGGGGGTCGGCGGCGACCGCGCGCAGCGTCAGCCCGGCGCCGCTGTGCCGGATCACCAGGTAGAGCAGCGCCAGCACGGCGGCCACCACGGCCAGCGGGCCGGCAACCCCCAGTGGCCCGCCGGGGAAGGGGTTGGGGAAGGTGCGCAGCGCCGAGGTCCAGATCTGCGCGGCCAGGGCGTGGACGAGGACGTACAGGCCGATCGTCATGATCAGCGCCGCGTCGCCGGCCCACCGCATGACGACCCGCTGCGCCAGCGCGCCGGCGGCGAACGCCACGGCCATGGTGAGCGGCAGCGCCGCCCAGTAGGACAGGCCGGCCTCGACGAGCTGCCACGCCACGTAGGCCGACACCATCGCCAGCTCGCCCTGCGCGAAGTTGACGACGCCGGTGAACCGGTGGACGAGCACCAGCGCCAGCGCGAGCGCCGCGTAGACCGCGCCGGTCCCCAGCCCGTGGACGATCTGCCCGATCATGCGGCCAGCCGCCCGCCGTCGAGGGTGTACACGCGGTGCGCGACCCGGGTGGCGGCCCGCGCGTTCTGCTCGGCCACCACGATCGTGCCGCCCTCGCGCGCCGCGACGACCGCGAGGGTCTGGAACAGCCGGTCGGTCAGCCCGGGGGACAACCCGCGCGACGGCTCGTCGAGCAGCAGCACCCGGGGCCGCCCCATCAGCGCCCGCCCGATCGCGAGCAGGCCCTGCTCGCCGCCGCTGAGGGTGCCGGCGGGTTGCCGCAGGTGGGCTTGGAGCACCGGGAAGTAGGTGAACACGCGCGCGAGGTCGTCGTCGACGCCCCGGCGCGGCCACGGCCGCGCGAACGCCCCGGCCCGCAGGTTCTCCTCCACGGTCAGCGGCCCGAACACGCCGCGTTCCTCCGTCACGTGCCCCAGGCCCCGCCGCACGATCTCCTCGGGCGCGAGCCCGAGCACCGGCGTCCCGCCGACCTTGACCACGCCCCGGGCCGCCACCAGCCCCGACAGCGCCCGCAACAGCGTCGTCTTCCCGGCCCCGTTGGGCCCGAGCACGACCACGACCTCGCGCTCCCCCACGACCAGGTCGACCCCGTGCAGCACCCGCACCGCGCCGTATCCGGCGCGCAGCCCGCCGACCTCCAGGCCGCTCATCGGGCCCCCAGGCAGGCCGCGATCACGGCCGGGTCGCGGCGCACCACGTGCGTCGGCCCGTCGGCGATCTTTTGGCCGAGGTCGAGGCAGACGATGCGCCCGCACAGGCCGAGCACGAACTCCATGTGGTGCTCGACCACCACGACCGTCAGTCCGGTCGCCCGGTGCAGGTCCCTGATCAGGCCCGACAGAGCCAGCGCCTCCTCCGGGCCGAGCCCGCCGGCCGGTTCGTCGAGCAGCAGCAGCCGAGGCTCGGCGGCGACCGCGCGGGCGATCTCCACCCGCTTCAGCACCCCGTGGGGCAACCCGGCGGCCGGGTGGTCGCCGAGGCCGAGCAGGCCGAACAGGTCGAGCACCCGGTCGGCGTGCGCGCGCAACCGCCGTTCGCCGTCGCGGGCGAAGGCGGCCCGCCAGAAGCCCGCCGCCCCGAACCGGTGCGCCCCCGTCATGACGTTCTCCCGGACCGACAACCCGGGGAAGACGGCCGGGTGCTGGAAGGTGCGGGCGATGCCCGTGCCGGCCACGAGGTGGGGCGGGCGGGCCAGCACGTCCTGGCCCGCGAAGCGGATGACGCCGTCGTCGGGGTCGCGGCGGCGTGTCACGCAGTCGAACAGGGTGCTCTTGCCCGCGCCGTTGGGGCCGATCA
The DNA here is from genome assembly GCF_001570525.1 of Herbidospora sakaeratensis. GTDB lineage: Bacteria > Actinomycetota > Actinomycetes > Streptosporangiales > Streptosporangiaceae > Herbidospora > Herbidospora sakaeratensis. Next base: position 1,003,003 of record NZ_BBXC01000007.1, on the reverse strand, counting down.
GGCCCACCACCTCTCCCGGGCCGACCACCAGGCCGACCGCGTCGAGTGCGGTGACCCCGCCGAAGCGCACGGTCAGCCGGCCGATTTCAAGCATGGGCACCATCGCCTTGTCGCCTGTCCGGGGAACGGTGCAGAGTCTCGGCAGCGGTGACCGGGTCGCGCATCGGTGGAATCACCAGTCTTGGCCTGTGCGTCGCAGGTGACGAAAGGTGTCACGACTTTTCCGGCATATCCCTCTTTCAGCGATGTCAGGCGGCCGTAACACTGAGGAGATGTCAGCAGCCCAACACCTGCGGGGCCGTGAGGCCGAACTGGCCGCGCTGCGGGAGGTGCCGGCCGGCGCGCGGGCCGGGTCGGGCGGCGCCCTCCTTCTCGTCGGCGCGGCGGGAACGGGCAAGTCGGCGCTGCTCGACCTCTGCGCCGCCGAGGCGGCCGGCCTGCTGGTGCTGCACGCGCGCGGGGTGGCGTGCGAACGCGACCTGCCCTACGCCGGGCTGCACGGCCTGCTGCGCCCGCTGCGCGACCGGCTGGCGGCGCTGCCGAAGGCGCAGGGCGAGGCGCTGACCGAGGCCCTGGACCTGGGGGCGCCGGCGGGCCGCCTGGTCGTCCCGGCCGCCGTGCTCACGCTGCTGTCGCTGGCGGCGGCCGAGCGTCCGGTCGTCGCGGTCGTGGACGACCTGCACCACCTCGACGCGCCCAGCCGCGAGGCCCTGCTGTTCACCGCCCGGCGCCTGGCCGGTGAACCCGTGGCGCTGGTCGCGGCCGCACGCTCCGACGTGTGGGCGGGGGCGGTGCCGGTGCGGCAGCTCGACAACCTCGACGAACGGGCCGCCCGGGAGCTCACCGACGACCTGGTGCCCGGCGGGCTGCCCGACGACCTGCGGGCCGCGCTCGACCAGATCGCCCGGGGCAACCCGCTGGCGCTCACCGAACTCGCCGCCGCCCTCACGCCCGAGCAGCTCGCCGGGACGGCCGCCCCTCCGGCGACCCTGCCGCGCGAGGGGCGGTTGTGGCGGGCGTACACGAGCCAGATCGAGGACCTGCCCGGCCCGACGCGCGCCCTGCTGCTCCTGCTGGCCGCCGACCCGCGCCTCGACACGGCCACGCTGGTGCGGGCGTTCGACGGCGACGCCTTCACGGCGCTGGAGGCGGCCGAGCGGGCCGGGGTCGTCGAGGTGGCCGGCGACCGGTTCCGGTTCCGCGACCCGGCGGCCGGGCCGGTGGTCTACCACGGCACGTCGCTGCTGGCCCGCCGCGCCGCCCACCGATCGCTCGCCGGAGCGCTGGCCCACCACCGCCTCCGGCGGGCCTGGCACCGGGCCGCCGCCCTCGACGGGCCGCCCGAGGATTTGGCCGACGAACTCGACGCCGCCGCCACCGCGACCGGTTCGCCCTGCCCGTTCCCGGCGTTGTCGCTGGCCTACGAGCGGGCCGCCGAGCTGAGCACCCGCGCCGACGCCAAGGCCGCCCGGCTGGCCGCCGCCGCCCAGTACGCCCGCCTCGAAGGCCGCCCGCACCGCGCGCACGCCCTGCTCGACCGGCTGCGCACCGGCGCGGTCTCGGCCGAGCTCCGGCAGCAGGCCGAGAGCATCCGGGCGCGGCTGGAGTTACGCGGCGGCGAGACCAGCTTCGCCCGCGACGAGCTCCTCGCGGTCGCCTCCTCTCTGCTCGACCGCGACCGCACGATGGCGGTCAGGGCCCTGGTGCGCGCCGCCGAGGCCAGTTACCTGGCCGGCGACCACCAGCGGTTCGTCGCCATCGCCCGCGACGCCCTGACGCTGCGGCGCGACGACGACCCGCCCGCGATCCGGCTCATGTTCGAGTACCTGACCGGCATGGCCGCCTCGTTCCGGGGCCGCCACGGCGAGGCGGCCGGGCCGCTGCGCCGGGTGGTCGAGCTCGCGCCGCACGTGCACAGCCCGTCTGTGCTGGTGTGGGCGGCCGTGTCGAGCCTGATGCTGGGCGACGACGCGCAGGCGTTCCGGCTCTCCACCCGCGCCGTCGAGACGGCCCGCGCGCTGGGCGCGGTGGCGACCGTGCCGCAGGTGCTGGAGTTCGCGATCAACAGCGAGTTCTGGCTCGGCCGGTTCGCCTCGGCCGCCGCCAACGCCTCGGAGGGGCTGCGGCTGGCCCAGGAGACCGGTCAGCGCGGCAGCGCCGGGCAGCACCTGGGCTGGTTGTCGATGATGGCCGCCGTCCAGGGCGACGAGGAGACCGTGCAGACCCGGGCCCGCGCCGCGATCGAGCTGGCCGGCGCCCACGGCGTGAGCATCGCGGGGGCGCTGGGCAACTGGGCGCTGGCCCAGATCGACCTGGCCTCGGGCCGGCCGGCGGCGGCGGTGCAGCGGTTGCGGCCGACCGCGCGGGCCGACGTGCGCAACACCCACCTGGTCGTGCAGGTCACCGCGACCCCGCACTTCGTCGAGGCGGCCGCCCGGACCGGCGAGCGCGACCAGGCCGTCCGCGCGCTGCGCGTCTTCGAACGCTGGGCCGACAGCACGGCCAGCCCCGACCGGCGGGCGCTCGCCGTGCGCTCCCGCGCCCTGCTCGCCCCGCCGGGCGAGGCCGACGACCTGTTCCGCGCCGCCCTCGACCTGCATCACCAGGGCTTCTCGGAGTTCGAGACGGCCAGAACCGAGTTGTTGTACGGCTCCGCCCTGCGCCGCGACCGCCGTCCGGGCGCCGCCAGGGAACACCTCTACAGCGCCCTCGACACCTTCGACCGCTACGGGGCCCGGCTCTGGACCGACCAGGCGCGGAGCGAGCTGCGCGCGGCCGGCGAGCCGGTCAGGACGGCCCGGCCGAAGGCGGCCGAGGAGCTGACCGCCCAGCAGTTCCAGATCGCCCGCATGGTCGCCGACGGCGCGACGAACCGGGAGGTCGCCGCCCAGCTCTACCTGAGCCCCCGGACGGTCGAGCACCACCTGCGCAACATCTTCGCCAAGCTCGACATCCGGTCGCGGGTCGAGCTGGTGCGGCTGCTGACCTGAACGGCCCGCGCGCGGCGAACCAAGACGGGAGCGGGTGGGGGGCTCCTGTTTCGCGCGCGGGCCGTCCGCTCTCAGGCCACCGTGTTCAGGCCACCGTGCCGAATCCGGAGTCGAACAGGTAGCGGTGGTCGCGGGCCAGGTGGAGGAAGCCGTCGGCGTCGAGGCGGCCGCGTTCGCCGGTGCGCAGCACGCCGCGCAGGTCGTCGCCCCGGGCCAGGTCGCGGGCCGACCGGGCCGGGCCCATGCCGACGGTGTCGCCCTCGTAGACGACCTCGCCGCGGGTGATCGACAACCGCCCGCCGGGCAGCGCCGGGCCGACCGAACCGGGGCGGGCCTGGCCGGGCGGGGTGGCGGCGACCCCGTACAGCAGAGAGGCGAAGCCCTCCGGCGGCGCGCCGCCGACCATGGTCAGCGTGCGCAGGGAGCGGTGCCGGACGGGCGCCCAGCCGAGCCGGTGCAGCAGCGCGAACACGCACGGGGAGGCGGCGAACGACCCGCACGCCCACCGTTCGGCGGCGGCCCAGAACTCCGCGCCCGCGACCGAGCCCTCGGCCGCGACGACGGCCGCACCGGCGGCGAGGTGGGCGTTGAGCAGCGCCAGCCCCGCGCCGGTGAAGAGGGGCGGGCTGGTCAGCGTGGCCTCGCCGGAGCGGATGCGCAGCGCCCGCGCCACCGCCTCGCCCTCGGCCCGCACGGCCCGGCGGGACAGTCGCATCCCGCCGGGCCCGTCGAGCAGCACCACCGCCAGATCGGGGTGGACCGGGGCGCCGGGGTCCGTGCGCACCCACGCCCGCCCGTCGGCGCGGTATCCGGGCGGCGGTGCCCCCGGCGCCCCGAGCAGGGCGGCCGGCGCGAACCGGGTCACGAGGTCGCCCGCGCGGGAGCGGACGAGCCGCGGATCGACCGGCGCGACCGGCCGCCCCGCGCGCAGGGCGGCCAGGTAGGTGACGATCACCTCGGCGGTGGCCGACGCGGCCAGCATCAGCAGCCCGCCGGGCAGCCGCGCCAGCCGCAGCGCGGCCCGCTGGACGGCCCGCCGCAGCACGGGGCCGTAGAGGATCTCGTCGGTGCGCGCGTCGATCACCCGGGTGTCGCGCGCGTCGAGCGCGGGACCGTCCTGGCCGGGCCCGCTGCCCGGCCGCGCGGATGCCCGGCCGCGCGGTGCGTTCGGGGCGAGCCCGGACAGGAGCCGGGGGCGGGGGATCGCTGCGCAGGTCCGTTGTGGAGGCATGGGGCGCTCCTCGGTCGGAGAGGGGGGCGTGCTCTCGGACCGAGAGCGTAAGTCGGGATTTTTCCGGGACGCCACGACACGTTCCAAATATTGGAACAAATGGCACCTAAGGCGGGGGCCGTTCATCCGGCCAGCCGGGCCGTCCGCAGGGTGACCGCCAGCTCGTGTCCCGCCCGGCGCACCGCCGCCTCGGCCGGGCCGGCCTGCAGCAGCTTCATCGGCCCGGACACGCCCACCGCCACCACCCCGAAGTTGGGCACGCCGAGCACCGGGACCGCGATGGCGCTGAGCCCCTGGACGTACTCCTCGACGCACCACGCCACCCCCTGGCGGCGGATCACGGCCAGCTGGCGGTCGAGCACGCCCGGGTCGGTGATGGTGCGATCGGTGTGGCGGCGCAGCGGGACGCGCAGGTCGGGCGGGCCGCCCTGGTAGGCCAGCAGCACCTTCCCGGCCGCCGTGCAGTGGGCGGGGGCGAGTTCGGCGGTGCGCCACAACGCCTTGGTGTGGGTGCGCGGATAGAGCGTCATCACGTACTCGGCCTGGCGGTCGGTCAGCACCGCGATCGAGACGATCTGGCGGGTGTTCTCGTAGAGCTCCAGCAGGTGGGGCGTGGCCATGCGGCGCAACCACTGGAAGTGCCGGACCCGCTCGGGCTGCGCGTAGGGGCGCAGCGTGGCGGCGACGCGGTAGTCGGCTCCGGTACGGCCCACCAGGTCGTCGGCCTCCAAAGCGGCGAGCAGCCGGTGGACCGTGGACTTGGGCATCTGGACCTGGCGTGCCAGGGTGGTGAGGCTGACCGGCTCCGGCGACGTGGCCAGAGTGCGCAGCACGATCATGGCTTTGGCCAGCGTGCCGATCCGTTCCATGACGGTCCCTTCAGCGCGTTAGACGTCCCCGAAAAAAACCGACCGGAATGTATTTTTATAGGGCCGACTCGGGGCGAACTGAAGGGGGGACAGCAGAACCTGTCGCTCAGGTGAGGGCGAGCGCCTCGGCCCGCCGGACGGTGGTCCGCGGCGAGGGTTCGGCCTGGATGCCGAACAGCACGACGCGCCACATCTCGCGCAGCCGCTCCTCGGTGTCGGCCCGGCCGAGCGTGTCGCTGACCTGGAAGACCCCGAAGAACGAGCTGACGACGACCCGCGCGGCCTTCTCGGCGGTGACGCCCTCGGCGAGCTCGCCGGCCCGCTCGGCCGGCTGGAGCACCTGGGTGAACGCGGCCTCCCACGCGCCGACGTTGCGGTCGAGGGCCAGCCGGGCCCCCGCGCGCATGACCGGTTCGTCGCGGAACGCGCGGGTGATGGCGAAGGTCAGCGCGACCACCACCACGACCGGGTCGGACTCCTCGCCGCAGAACCGTTTGACGAGGGCGGGCCAGCGTTCGAGCTGCCGCTCGACGATGGCCTCGGCCACCGACTCCTTGTTCGGGTAGTGGAAGTAGATCGCGCCCTTGGTCACACCGGCCCGCTCGTGGATCTCGGTCAGGCTGGTCCCGGCGTACCCGTTGGCCGCGAAGATCTCGGCGGCCGCCCGGAGCAGCCGTTCACGGGTCGCCAGTGCACGCTGCTGCACTGCCCTCGCCTCCTACGGGCCCCGACCCCACAGACGCGGCCCTTTCAGAGGTTAACACGGGAACAATCTACCAAAAGGGGTAACGGACCCACTACGGATAATCACCACCTATTTCGGTGTTTTGGGGTTGAGTCATTCGAATGCAAACTCGCAATTGACACTCCGAAGATCGCCCCTGCATTATTGATCCGTTCGGCCAGCCCAATGAGGTTTCTCGCGCGGGCCCCCCTGAATTGTTTTCGCTTCGCCGCAGGAACAGGAGTCGAGTTGACCGTTGAGAACGAGCAATTGAGCCTGGGCACGGCGGCGGCCAGGAAACTGGCCACCACCACGAAAACCGTCCCGCAGATGCAGGGCATCAGCAGCAGGTGGTTGCTGAAGGTGCTGCCCTGGGTCCAGGTCTCCGGCGGCGCCTACCGCGTCAACCGCCGCCTGTCCTACGCCGTCGGCGACGGGCGGGTCACCTTCACCGTCCAGTCGGGCCAGGTCCGGGTGATCCCGGCCGAGCTCACCGAGTTGCCCCTGCTCCGCGGATTCGACGACCCCGACACCCTGACCGCCCTGTCCGAGCGCTTCACCCAGCGCGACTTCGCCGCCGGCGACGTCATCGTGGAGGCGGGCCAGCCCGCCGACCAGGTGATCCTGGTGGCCCACGGCAAGCTGACCAAGATCGGCACCGGCCCCTACGGCGACCAGGTCGCCCTGGGCCTGCTGGCCGACGGCGACCACATCGGCGACCAGACCCTGCTGGCCTCCGGCACCTGGGACTACACGGTCAAGGCCACCACCGCCGGCACCGTGCTGACCCTCCCCCGCGGCGAGTTCGAGCGGCTGGTCGACCAGTCCGACGCGCTGCGCGCCCACGTCGAGTCCTACCAGGCCGGCTCGGGCCGCCCGCAGGACGAATACGGCGAGGCCGCCATCGAGGTCTCCTCCGGCCACCACGGCGAGCCCTCGCTGCCCGGCACGTTCGTCGACTACGAGACCTCACCGCGCGAGTACGAGCTGAGCGTCGCGCAGACCGTGCTGCGGGTGCACTCGCGGGTGGCCGACCTCTACAACGACCCGATGGACCAGATCGAGCAGCAGCTCCGGCTGACCATCGAGGCGCTGCGAGAGCGCCAGGAGCACGAGATCGTCAACAACCGCGAGTTCGGCCTGCTCGCCAACGCCGACCTCAAGCAGCGCACCCACACCCGGTCGGGCCCGCCGACCCCCGACGACGTCGACGAGCTGCTGTCGCTGGTGTGGCGGGAGCCGTCGTACATCCTGGCCCACCCGCTGGCCATCGCGGCCTTCGGGCGGGAGTGCAGCGCCCGCGGGGTCTACCCGACCAGCGTCGACGTCGGGGGGCACCACTTCCCGTCGTGGCGCGGGGTGCCGATCCTGCCCTGCAACAAGATCCCGGTGACCGACACCCGCACCTCCTCGATGATCGTGATGCGGCTCGGCGAGGAGAAGCAGGGGGTGGTCGGCCTCCACCAGGTCGGCATCCCCGACGAATACCAGCCGAGCCTCTCGGTGCGCTTCATGGGCATCGACGAGAAGGCCATCATCAAATATCTGGTGAGCGCCTACTATTCGGCCGCGATCCTCGTCCCCGACGCCCTCGGAATTCTGGAGAACGTCGAAGTCGGTCATTAGAAAAAGGTTCCCCCAGGGCGGCCCACGCGTGAATTCCCGGGCCGCCCTTTTTGATTCCCACCAGCAAGGGAGTGCCGTGAACGATCAACTGAGCCTGGGCACGGCGGCAGCCAGGAAACTGGCCACCACCACCAAGACCGTCCCCCAGATGCAGGGCATCAGCAGCCGGTGGTTGCTGAAGGTGCTGCCCTGGGTCGAGGTCTCCGGCGGCGCCTACCGGGTCAACCGGCGCCTGTCCTACGCCGTCGGCGACGGGCGGGTCACCTTCACCGTCCAGTCGGGCCAGGTGCGGGTCATCCCGGCCGAGCTCACCGAACTCCCCCTCCTCCGCGGTTTCGACGACCCCGAGGCCCTCGAGGCCCTCGCGGGGCGGTTCTCCCAGCGCGACTTCGCCGCCGGCGACGTCATCGCCGGGCAGGGCGACCAGGCCGACGAGGTCATCCTGGTCGCGCACGGCAAGCTCACCAAGGTCGGCACCGGCGCCTACGGGGGCGAGACCGCGCTCGGCCTCCTCGGCGACGGCGACCACGTCGGCGATCACGCCCTGCTCGCGCCCGGCACGTGGGAGTTCACCGTGAAGGCCACGACGGCGGGCACGGTGCTGACGCTGGGCCGGCGCGCGTTCGAGGAGCTGGCCGACCGCTTCGAGACGCTGCGGGCCCACGTGGACGCGTACCGGAGCAGCCCCGAACGACCGCAGGACCGGCACGGGCAGGCCGAGATCGCGCTCGCAGCCGGCCACCACGGCGAGGCGGCGCTGCCGGGCACGTTCGTCGACTACGAGACCTCGCCCCGCGAGTACGAGCTGAGCGTCGCGCAGACCGTGCTGCGGGTGCACTCGCGGGTGGCCGACCTCTACAACGACCCGATGGACCAGGTCGAGCAGCAGCTCCGGCTGACCATCGAGGCGCTGCGCGAGCGCCAGGAACACGAGATCGTCAACAACCGCGAGTTCGGCCTGCTCGCCAACGCCGACCTGAAGCAGCGGCTCCAGTCGCGGTCGGGCCCGCCCACCCCCGACGACATGGACGACCTGCTCTGCCGCCGCCGCAAGACGCAGTACTTCGTGGCCCACCCCCAGGCCATCGCCGCGTTCGGCCGCGAGTGCACCAAGCGGGGCGTCTACCCGACCAACGTGGAGGTCGAGGGGGTGCGGCTGACCGCGTGGCGGGGGGTGCCGATCCTGCCGTGCAACAAGCTGCCCATCAGCGAGGCCCGCACCACCTCGATCATGGCGATGCGGCTCGGCGAGGACAACCAGGGCGTGGTGGGCCTGCACCAGACCGGCATCCCCGACGAATACCAGCCCGGCCTCAACGTGCGGTTCATGGGCGTCGACGACCGGGCGGTGATCAACTATCTGGTCAGCGCCTACTACTCGGCGGCGATCCTGATCCCGGACGCGCTCGGCGTCCTGGAGAACGTGGAACTCGGGCATCGATGACGACGACCGAGACGGGGGCTCGCGACGTCGCGGAGGTGCTCGCCTGGAGCCGCGACCTGGTGCAGCCGGCGATCCGGGAGGCGGCCGCCACCCTGCCGGCCTCGATGCGGCACATCTCCGGCTACCACATGGGCTGGTGGGACGAGCGGGGCCGGCCGACCGCGAACGGTTCCGGCAAGTCGGTGCGCCCGGCGCTGGCGCTGCTGGCCGCCGAGGCGGTGGGCGGGACGGCCGAGGGGGCGCTGCCTGCCGCGGTGGCGGTCGAGCTCGTCCACGACTTCTCGCTGCTGCACGACGACGTGATGGACGGCGACGCCACCCGGCGGCACCGGCCCACGGCGTGGCGGGTGTTCGGGGTGAGCCAGGCGATCCTGGCCGGTGACGCGCTGGTGTCGCTGGCGTTCGCGCGGCTGGCCGAGAGCGGCCATCCGCTGGCCCACGAGGGGGCGGGCCTGCTGAACGCGACGGTGCTCGACCTGCTCGACGGGCAGAGCGCCGACGTCGGGTTCGAGGACCGGGCCGACGTGACGCTGCCGGAGTGCATCCGGATGGCCGGGTCGAAGACCGGCGCGCTCATCGCGTGCGCCTGCGCGCTGGGCGCCCTCTACGGGGGAGCCGACGCGCGGGCGATCGAGCACCTGCGCACGTTCGGCGCCGAGCTGGGGCTGGCCTTCCAGCTGGCCGACGACCTGCTCGGCATCTGGGGCGACCCGGAGGTGACCGGCAAGCCGGTGTTCTCCGACCTGGCCAACCGGAAGAAGTCGCTGCCGGTGGTGGCCGCGCTCACCTCCGCGACCGGGGAGGCCGCGGAGCTGGCCGCGATCTACCGGTCGGGCACCGTGTTGTCCGACGCCGAGCTGGCCAGGGCCGCCGACCTGGTCGAGCGGGCCGGGGGCCGCGACTGGTGCCGGGAGACCGCCGACGGGCTGCTCGCGCGGGCGCCCGTGCACCTGGCGGAGGCGGGCTGCGCGGCCCGCCCGGCGGCCGAGCTCACGGCGTTGTCGACGCTGATGGCCCGGCGCACCCTCTGAGACGGCGGTGCCGGGCGGTGACGAGGACGCCCGGCGCCGCTCCCAGGTGTCCTAGGTGTAGGTGTCGAGCCCGAGCTTGACCGCGACGACCAGCCCCGCCACGGCGGTCAGCATCCGCAGCGACCGGCCGGGCAGCCGGCGGGCGATCAGCGGGCCGATCCAGCCGCCGACGACCATGCCGGCCGACAGCGGCACGACCACGTCCCAGCGCACGGGCCCGAACAGCGCGAAGCCGAGGGCGGCCACGCCGTTGGAGGACATCGCGATCACGTTCTTCACGGCGTTGACGCGGGCCGGGCTCTGGTCGAGGGCCGCCGTCAGGATGGCGAACATGATCACCCCGCCGGCCGCCCCGAAGTAGCCGGTGTAGATCGCGACGGCGTACACCCCCGCGTAGAACGCCCACCCGCGCAGGGCCGCGGGCCTGGGCACCCGCAGCAGGGCCAGCGACGCGCCCGCGACCAGCACGGGCGCGACCAGTTCGAACGCCGTCGGCGGGGTCAGCAGCAGGAGCGCGGCCCCGGTGGCGCCGCCGAGCGCGGTCACCGCGCACAGGCGCAGCACCAGGGGCCCCTGGCCCCTGAGCTCCGGCCGCGACGCCGCGGCCGACCCGACCCCGGTGAAGGTGAGCGACACCGTGTTGGTGACGTTGGCCGCCAGCGGCGGCAGCCCGAAGGCCAGCAGAGCCGGGTAGGAGACGATCGAGGCGAGTGACACGACCGTGCTCACGATCCCCGTCGCGACCCCCACCAGGGCAAGGACGAGGATCTCCACGCACCGAACTCAACCACAAGATCGTTTCAGTACGCGGCCGGGGCCGACGGCACCGCCTTCGGGGTCACCCGGTGGTCGCTGAGGTGCAGGTCGCCGCCGAGGTCGGGGCGCAGCTTGTCGAGGGTCTCCCGGGTCCCGAGCACGGTCCAGAGCCGGCCCACGAGATGGGGGTTGTACTCGGGCGCCTGGTCCATCCAGGCGTCCTTGCCCTTCTCGGTGGCGAAGGTGTTGACGAAGAAGTCCCCGGCCTTGGTCGAGCAGGCGCCGGTGCGCAGCTCCTCGGCGTCGACCTGGATCTTGACGTCGCACCCGACCTTCTCGGCGAGTTCCTCGACGGTCGGGGCGGGCCCGGCCTCGACGGGTGCGGCGGCCGCGGCGGGGGCCGGGTCGGACACCTGGTAGGCGCCCCCGGCGGGCGATGGATCGCCGCCCGAGCAGGCGGACAGCGACGCGACCGCCAGAGCGGCGGCGGCGAAGGCGGCATGGCGCGAAACAGTCAGCACGCCCGGGGATACGCGGGGTGGACGGCGGTGGTTCAATCCGGTGAACCGAAGTGACCCCTGGGGCGTCCTGTCTGGCAAGGGAGGCCCGTATGGACGTCCTGGACACCCTCCTCGACGGAGATCTCCGGCTGGAGCTCGTCCTCGTGGAGGCCCTCCAATGGGAAGCCGATCGGCTGGCCGCCCCGGCCGATCGCGAACCGCACCACTGAATGCACCGCTGAATGCACCGCGATCCCGCCCCTCGACAGGTGAGGGGCGGGTCTCGTGCATGCGGGCCCTTTTTGCGGGAAGTTCCGCACCATTCGTTTGCCGAGGAGGTCGTCGTCGATGGCGCAGCATGCCGATGTCGTCGTGGTGGGGGGAGGCGTCGTCGGTCTCACGACCGCGATCGCCCTGAACGAGGCCGGGCTCCGGACGGTCGTGTGGACCGCCGAGGTCCCCCGGCTGACCACCTCCGCCGTCGCGGGCGCCCTGCTGGGCGGTCCCGTCATGACCGAGCCCCGCGACGAGGCGGTGCGCTGGCAGAAGACCGGGCTGGAGATCTTCGACGAGCTGGCCACCCACGCTCACAGCGGCGTGACCGCCGCGCGCGGCCGCCTGGTCACCCGCATGGACGAGGGCACCCCGCCGTGGGCGCACGAGCTGCCCGGCTTCGCCGAGTGCTCCCCCGACGAACTGGCCGGGTTCAAGGCGGGCTTCTGGATCACCAGCCCGATCGCCGACATGCCGTGTTACCTCGACTACCTCGTCGACCGGCTCTGCCGCGCGGGCGGCGACCTGGAGATCTGCACGGTGGCCTCGCTGGAGCAGCCCACCTCCCACGCGCCCGTCGTGGTCAACTGCGCCGGCGTGGCCGGGGGCACGCTGGCCTGCGACGACTCGGTGACCCCCGTGCGCGGCCAGCACGTCGTCGTCGAGAACCCCGGCCTGACCGAGTTCTTCTACGAGGGCGGCGCCGACGACGACTGGACCGGCTTCTTCCCGCACGGCGACCGCGTCGTCCTGGGCGGCAACGCCCGCAAGGGCGACTGGAACCTCGAACCCGACGAGGCCCAGACGGCCGACATCCTGCGGCGCTGCGCCGAGGTCGAGCCCCGCCTGGCCGACGCCCGGGTGATCAAGGTGGACGTCGGCCTGCGCCCGGCCCGGCCCTCGATCCGCCTGGAGGAGCAGCAGGTCGATCAGGGGCGGCTCATCCACAACTACGGGCACGGCGGCGTTGGGGTCAGCATGAGCTGGGGCTGCGCCCTCGACGTGGTGAAGCTGGTGTCCGCCTGAGCACGTCGACCTCGCACCCCGGCGCGAACGGGTCGAAGCCGTGCCCGGTCGGCCAGCGGATCGCGACCAGGCTGCGCAGCGCCCGCCACCCGCGGATCACGTCGAGGTCGACGCCGGCGCCGTAGCCGTTGCCGTAGCCGTTGAGGAGGTCGCCGAGGTTCTCCTCGTGCCCGAGCGTCACGACGGCGAGGTCGAACAGGGCGTCGCCGCGGCCCGCCTCCGACCAGTCGAGCACGCCGGTGACCTCGTCACCGTCGACGAACACGTGATCGGCCCGCAGGTCGCCGTGGGTGAACACCGGGGCGGCGGCGCGTCGTGCAGTCTCCGGATCGCGGCGCCGGTGACGCGGGCGACGGCTCGCCGAGGCGGGCGAGCGCCGTCCCCGGCAGGGCGGCGAGCGCGAGCACGTGCGGCCGGCGCCACAGGATCTCCGGGGTCGGGACCGGCACCAGGGCCATCGCCTCGGCTTCGGCGTCGAGGCGCGCCCGGTCGGCGTCCACCTTCAGGAACGGCTCGCCGACGCGCAGGGGGCGCGCTCGGAATGGGCGACGACGATCTCGACCTGATCCACGGGCGCTGCGGCTTTTGGGTGGCGGATTTCCACCACGCCAGGGACGATATACGCGGGGTAAGCCGGAATGCGGTCCATGGGGATGGGTTCATGTCGGTCGAGCACGGCGGGGGCGATACGCGCAGGCAGTCGCTGGCGGAACGGTTCGCCTGGCTGCGCGACGAACCCGAGGTCGTCATCGCGTTCCTGATCGCCGTGGGCGTCGCGATCTGGGGCCTGACCGACGCCGTGGACCAGCCGGTGCAGGAGGCCACGCTCGTCGTGCTCGCCCTGATCGCCAGCACGCTGGTGCGCAGCCGGATGCGCACCGGGGCGGTCGAGAACGAGCTGCGGCGGGCGCTGACCGACTCGGGCGAGGCGCTGCACCAGGTGCCCGAGCGGCTCGGCGAGGTCTCCGAACTGCTGGAGAAGTCGCGGCAGGCGATCGACCAGATGTCGGTGGTGTCGCTGCTGCCGGGCGCGCAGGTGGGGGCCGAACTCCTGGCGGCGGCCCAGCACACCAACACGTGGATCTTCAAGGGCGGCACCGGCGCCTTCGTCCGCGGCGTCACCCTGCCCGAGTGCGTGGAGCACTCCCGGGTCGCCCGCCGCCGCCTCCAGGTGCAGCTGGAGATCATCGACCCCGAGAACCCGATCACCTGCGAGGTGTACGCCCGGTTCCGCCAGTCGCTCCTCACCAACCGCGCCGACCCCTGGACGGCCGACCGCGTCCGCAGGGAGGCGTACGCGACGATCCTGGCCGCGAGCTGGTACGCCCGGCACACCGACTTCCTCACCATCCGGGTCGGGTTGTCGGCGACGATGTCGACCTGCCGCTGGGACATGTCCGCCTCGCGCGTCGTGGTCACCCGCGAGGATCCGACCGCCCCGGCGCTGCTGGCCCACCAGGGCAAGCTCTACTACGCCTGGTGCGAGACCGAGCTGAACGCCAGCTTCGCCCAGTCGCGGAAGCTGCCCGTCGAGAACGTGCTGACCGCCTCGCTCGGCGACGAGCCGACGGTCGACGAGGTGCGCGACGTCTTCGAGATGCTCGGCCTGTCACTCGACCACCTCGACGACCCGGAGGTGGCCGACCTGACCCGCCGCGCGCTGCCGCCCGCCGAGCCCTACCGGTGAGATAGAACCCAGAGAGGCGACATGCGCTACTCCGATCTACGGCACGAGATCGACCAGGGCACCGCCGCCTCGACCATCCCGGCATGGGCCGGGTCGGTGCTCCAGGCGGTCACCGCCGGGGCCCTGCGCGTCCCGGCGGTGCGCCACCCGCTCGGCTTCTTCTGCCTGCCCGTCGAACGCGACGGCGACCTGGGCGTCTGCCTGCACATCTGGTCGCCGCAGCTGACCACCTCGGGCAGCAGCACCTCGCTGGTGCACTGCCACAGCTGGGACCTGCTGAGCTTCGTCCTGTACGGCCGGGTGTGCAACGTCCTCGGCCGGGTCTCCGACGGGACCGTCCACCGGCTCTTCGAGGTGGGCGGGCGCGGCGACGACGACGTCATCACGGCCACCGGCCGGGTGGTCGACTACCGGCCCGAACGCCTGGAGCGGTTCGGCGCGGGCGACAGCTACTCGCTGGCCGCCGGCGTCTTCCACAGCACGGTGATCGAGGGCTCGGGCGAGGCGGCGACCGTCGCGCTCGGGCGGATGATCCGCTCGGGCGCCGACCTGTCGCTCGGGCCGCTCGACGCGCCCAGCCACACCCAGCGCCGGCACGTGTGCGGCGACGCCGAGTCGGCCAGGGCCGCCGCCGTCGCGACCGCCGGCCTGGCCGCCCAGTACACCACCGGCTGAGGGCGCCGCCGTGGCCGTCGCCGCCGCCCGGGTCTGGCCCTCAGACGGCTGAGCCCAGCTCCACCACCTCGACGACCTCGGTGCAGGTGCCGTGCTCCCCCATCACGCACAACGCGAGGGTGCGGTAGACCTCGTCGAACGAGCCGACCGGCGGCAGCAGGTCGGCGGGCACCTGGCGGCCCCGGTCGCGGAACCGGGTCAGGGTGATGTGGGGGCGGAACAGCCCGCCGATCTCGTCGTAGCCGTGGCGGTCGAGGTTGGCGCGGGCCTCCGGCGGCGCGACGAGCCGGTGCTCGGCCAGCACCCGGCCGACCGGGTCGCGTTCGCGCAGCCCGGTGCGCAGCGGGCCGAGCCCGGCGAGCAGGTCTTCCTGGAGCCGGGTGACCGCGGCGGTCTTCCGGTAGAACAGTTCGAACATGCCCTGGTCGTTGGCGGCGAAATGGCCGCCTTCGAGCGGGATCCCGGGGGTCGCCGCGCCGACGCGGCGCAGCGTCTCGCCCACCTCGCCCAGCCGGGATGATTCGAAATTCGCCATGTAAAGCGAGATGTGCGGATAGAGCGCACCGCTCCGCAGCGTGAATTCGACCGGCGCGAATTCCGCGCACCACGCGCTCAGGCGTGTCGAACGTTCTTCGACTTCGGCGCCGGGCAACAGCACCGCGTCGTAAACCGGAAGACCCGACATGGGCTCAGTCTATATTTCAGGTGAACGTCAGCACCCAGACCACCGAGGGCAGCAGGACAATGGCGAGCACCGCCCCGGTCAGCACGAATTTCCCCAATGGCACCTTGACGTCGCGGCGGCGGCACCATTCGAACCAGAGCAGCGTGGCCAGCGACGCCCAGGGCGTGATGACCGAGCCGACATTGGTGCCCGCCAGAAGGGCCAGCAACTGGTCGAGATTGGCGGCGGGCACGACCTGCTCGCCCGCGACATAGGCGGGCAGGTTGTTGACCGTGTTCGACAGGCCCGCGCCGGCGGCGGCGGTGCGCAGCAGCCCGGCGAACCCCTCGCCCGTGCCGACGAGCCAGGTCATCAGGTCGTTCAGGCCGTGGCGCATCAGCGTCGGCACCACCAGGAACAACCCGGTCACGAACACGATCAGCTGCCACGGGATGAGCGAGGGGCGCAGCGCGGCGCGGTCGCGGAACAGGTAGGCGGTGACCGCCAGCGCGGCGGCGACGATCGCCGCGACCTCGATGTGCACCCCGGCCAGGATCGCCGCGATGAACAGCAGGCAGGCCGCGCCGGTGCCCCAGAACAGCACCGGGTCTCTGATCGGCTCGGGCGGGGCGGGCTCGTAGCGGTCGGCCCCGCGCACCCCGCGCCGCCAGTAGAACACCCACAACAACACCATCGTGCCGGCGATCGCGACCGTCTGCGCGAGCCACATGCGGACCGCGAACTCGGGCGCCGACAGGCCCAGCTTGTTGAGCGCCAGCAGATTGGTCAGGTTGCTCACCGGGAGCAGCAGGCTGGCGGTGTTGGCCAGCCAGACCGTGGTCATCGCCAGGGGCAGCGGCGCGATCTTCGCCCGCGGGGCGAGCGCCAGCATGACGGGCGTGAGCAGCACCGCCGTGGTGTCGAGGTTGAGGAAGATCGTGGTGGCCGAGGCGAACGCGACGCACAGCAGGAACAGCGCCGGATAGGCCCCCCGGCCCAGCAGCGCGAGCCGCGCCGCGATGACGTCGAATACCTGCGCCTCTTTGGTGAGTTCGGCCAGCACGATAACGCTGACCAGAAACAGCATGAGCGGAGCTATTCGCTCGACGCTCGCCCGCGCCTCGGCAATCGGCAGCAGACCCGTCAATACGCAACCGACCCCGATGAAAAGCAGGCCGATTCGAATCCAATCGAGTACACTCGGTGCTCGTACGGCCCGTTTCCAGAACGGCACGGACGGTGACCCTTCGTCGCCCACGGTAGAAAGTATCATGACTTCATTCCGGCGAGGCGGGTGATACCGGCGTCATGGAGCGGCCGATCGACATTTTCATCAGCTACTCTCCGGCTGACGAACGCTGGGCGTCGTGGCTGGGCTGGGAACTCGAGGCAGCAGGATACCGCACCATGCTGCAGGCCTGGGATTTCGTACCCGGCACCAATTTCGTCGACTTCATGGACCGAGGTGTCCGGGAGGCCGCCGTCGTCCTCGCCCTGCTGACCGAGAACTATTTGGGTTCGCGTTACGGGAAACTCGAATGGCAGGCGGCGCTCCGCGCCAATCCGGATAATCCAGAAAACAAACTCATCACGGTGCGCATCGAGGATTGCCGGGTCGACGGGCTCCTCTCGAACATCACGTGGGTCGACCTCGTCGGGGTGACCACCCCCGAACACGCGCGAGGGCTGGTGCTGACCCGCATCCGCGAGGCGCTGGCCGGGCGGGCCAAGCCCGAGTCACGCCCCGCCTTCCCGACCCCCGGGTCCGGCGCCGAGCCGCCCGCGCCGCTCACCTCGCCCCGGCCGACCGTGCTCACCGGGCAGCGGCGGGCCCGCCGGGTGCCGGTGGTGCCGCCGGGTTATCCGGCCGACTTCGAGCCGCCGGCCCGGCGCGACAGCCTGAGCGTGCTCCACGTCGCGGGCCCCCGGTTCGGCCGCACGATGGGCGCCGAGCCGCCCCTGAGCCCCGCCGGCCTGCAGTCCCACATCTTCGCCGAGCTGACCCGGCTGACCGACGCGGGGGTGCCCCGGCCCGAGCTGATGGTGGTGGCCGGCGACCTGACGGCGGCGGGCAGCCGCAAGCAGATGACCGACGCGCTCACCTTCCTCACGGGGCTGCGCGCGCTCGCCGGGCTCGAACCCCAGCGGGTGGTGCTGGTGCCGGGCGCGCGCGACGTGAACCTGGCCGCCTGCGAGGCCTACTTCAACGACTGCAAGGCCGACGACGAACGCCCCGAGGCGCCCTACTGGCCGAAGTGGCGGCACTTCGCGTCGTTGTTCCGCGAGTTCTACCAGGGCGTCGACTCGGTCATGTTCGACAGCGCCCAGCCGTGGACGCTCTTCGCGATCCCCGAGATCAAGGTCGTGGTGGCCGGGCTCAACTCGACGATGGCGATCAGCCACCGGACCGAGCACCGGTTCGGCCTGGTGGGCGAGTCGCAGGCGGCGTGGTTCGCCGAGCGGGTGCGCGCCTTCGAGCGGGAGGGCTGGTTACGCCTCGGCGTGGTCCACCACGCCCTGACGCCGGGCCACCCCGAGTCGCTCACCGACGCGGCCGTCGTCGAGGGGCTGCTCGGCGGCAAGCTGCACACGATCCTGCAGGGCGGCGGGCGCGACGGCGACCCGTCGGAGCTGGGGGCCGGCGCGCTCGTGCTGCCGCCACTGGAGCCGGGCCGCCAGCAGGTGCTCGAGTTCACCCCCGACGGCCTGGTCGTCCACCGCACCAGCGCGCCGCCCAACACGGTCGAACGGCGCTGGATCTCGGCCGGCGGGATCTTCCCCGCGCCGGGCGCGGTGCCGGTGCCGCTGGCCGTCGGCGGTCCCGAGCCCGACCGGCCGGCCCCGGCGCGGGCGCAGGGGCCGCGCGCCCAGCTGCTCGACCGGGTCGCCGAGGCGTGCGAGACCCGCTTCGACCACGCCGTCATCCGGACCGTCGACGACGACCCGCCCCACCTGCGGGTCAGCTACCGCGACGGCGGGTTCGTCCGGGAGTTCTGGGCCGGCGTGATCGTGGGCGAGCCGACGGCCGACGAGGTCGACGAGTTCGTCCGCCACGTGCACGCGGGCCACATGGGGCAGTCGGCCGAGCTGGTCTACCTGGGCCCGACCCCGCCGCGCAGCCTGCGCGAGGACGCGGCCCGCCGGGGCGTGCGGCTGCGCAGCCTGATCGAGTTCCAGGGCCTGGTCGACCTGTCGGGCTACGTCGCGGCGCAGACCCGGCAGCTGAACGCCGACACGACCTACCCCGCCCACCTCTACGTCACCCAGGACTACCGCGAGCTCGACCCGACCGGCGGCGAGATCCGCCACGACCTGGCCGGTGAGCTGATCTCCCAGCTCCACGGCGACCAGGGCAGGTTCGTGCTGGTGCTGGGCGACTTCGGGCGCGGCAAGACGTTCGTGCTGCGCCAGGTGGTCCGGCGGATGGCCACCGAGACCCCCCACCTGACGCCGATCCTGATCGACCTGCGCACCCTCGACAAGGCCCACTCGGTCGAGACCCTGATCGCCGCCCACCTGGCCAACCACGGCGAAGACCAGATCGACCTCAAGGCCGTCCAGTACATGCTCCGGCAGGGCCGGATCGTGTTGTTCTTCGACGGGTTCGACGAACTGGTCACCCGGGTCACCTACGACCGGGCCGCCGACCACCTCGAGACCCTGCTCCAGGCGGCGCAGGACCAGGCGAAGATCGTCGTCGCGAGCCGCACCCAGCACTTCAAGTCGGACGCCCAGGTGTTCACCAAGCTCGGCGAGATGGTCGGCATCCTGCCGCAGCGGCGGGTCTTCAGCATCGAGGGCTTCTCGTCCGAGCAGGTCCTGGCCTACCTGATCAACGCCTACGGCGACCGGGCGCTGGCCGAAGAGCGGCTCCGGCTGCTGCGCAGCATCCAGGACCTGAGCGGGCTGGCCCGCAACCCGCGCATGCTGACCTTCATCGCCGACCTGGCCGACGACCGGCTGCGCGCGGTCGCGCACGCCCACCGGACCGTCAGCGCGGCCACGCTCTACCAGGAGATCCTCGGCACCTGGTTGCGCTACGAGCAGCGGCGGCTGGGCAACCAGCGCGGCGCGCAGGCCGGGCTCGACGAGGCCGACCTGTGGCACGCCGTGCGCACCCTGGCGATGCGGCTCTGGGAGACCAACGAGCCCTACCTGCGGCTGGCCGAGCTGGCCGAGGTCGCCGAGACGTTGTCGGGGCTGGCCGACGGGCGCATGTCGGGCGAGCAGGCCACCCACACCGTGGGCACCGCGAGCTTGCTGGTGCGCACCTACGACGGCCTGTTCGGGTTCATCCACGGGTCGGTGGCCGAGTGGCTGGTCGCCCACTTCATCGCCGACGAGTTCGGCCGCGACCGCGCCAACCCGACCGCGCTGAGCCGCCGGGAGTTGTCGCAGCTGACCGTCGACTTCCTGTGCGACCTGGCCGAGGCGCACGACTGCCAGCTGTGGGCCGACCGGGTGCTGGCCGACCCCGGGGCCGGGAACACCGCGCGCAAGAACGCCCTCAAGATCATCACCAGGCTGCGCACCCCCGCCCAGACGAGCCTGCGCGGCGCGCAGCTGCGCGGCGAGGACCTGTCCCACCGCGACCTGCAGGAGGTCGACCTCACCGACGCCGACCTGACCGACGCCCGGCTGGTGGGCACCAACCTGTCGCGGGCGATCCTGCGCGGCACCAAGCTGGCCGGCGCCTGGCTCGACGAGGCCCGGCTGACCGGCGCCGACCTGCGCGGGGCCGACCTGACCCGGGCCCGGCTGGCCAGAACCGACCTGCGCGACGCGGTCGTGTCGGGCAGCCGGTGGACGCGGGCCACGCTGGTCAACGTGACGGCGGGCGACCGGGTGCTGCGCGCCCCGGAGCTGCGCGACGCCGCCGTGGTGCCGGGCTGCTCGATCGAGGTGCAGGTCGCTCCCCCGGCGGTGGGCGTGCCCTACGGGTTCGACCCGCTGACGACCCGGTTGCCGAACCCGATCGCGTACAACACCGACGGGCAGATCTTCGCGGTGGGCTGCGACAACGGCGGGGTGATGGTCTTCGAGGCGCCCTCGGGGCGGCCGGTCCGCACCCTGTGGGGGCACCGCGACCGGGCCTACGCCCTGGCCTTCGGCGCGCAGGATCTGCTGGCCACCGGGTCGGCCGACGGCGACGTGCGGATCTGGGACACCGCGACCGGCGAGTGCGCCCACGTGCTGCCGGTGCATCCCAAGGGGGTCTGGCCGCTGCTGTTCAACGAGGGCGGCACCCTGCTGGCGGCCGGGTCGCCCGACGGCACGCTGCTGGTGTGGGAGACCGCGACCGGTGCGCTGCGCTGCGAGCTGCCGGGGCACACCCCGCCCGTCTACACGGCGGTGTTCGGCCCCGACGGCACCAGCCTGATCACCGGCGACGCCTCCGCCAACGTCCGGGTGTGGGACCTGACCACCGGCGAGCTGCGGGTGGTGCTGTCGGAGGGCACCGGGCCGGTCTACCGGCTGGCGCTCAGCCCCGACGGGTCGCTGCTGGCCGCCGGCGACCACTACGGCCTGATCCGGCTGTTCGAGACGGCGAGCGGGCGGGTCGTGCACGAGCTGCGCGGCCACCCCGGGCGGGTCTACGCCGTCGACTTCCACCCCGAGGGCACCCACCTGGCCACCGGCGACACCATGGGCACCATCCGGGTGTGGAACCTGCGCGCCCCGCTGGTGCCGCGCCAGCTGGCCGGGCACACCGGGGCGGTCTACCAGGTGTCGTACACCCCCGACGGGAAGAACCTCATCAGCGTCGACAGCAACGGGTCGCTGCGCATGTGGCAGGGCGAGCTGGGGCAGCCGAGGGCGGGGCTGGCCGGGCACCGGGGGTCGATCTGGCCGTTCGCGATCCACCCCAACGGCGCGCAGCTGGCCACCACCAGCAACGACGACTCGATCCGGTTGTGGGACCTGGGCACCGGCCAGCTGACGCGCACCCTGCGCGGGCACGGCCGCCGGGTCACCTCGGTGAACTTCTCCCCCGACGGCACGATGCTGGCCAGCAGCGGCAACGACGGGGCGGTGCGCATCTGGGAGCCGCCGACCGGGCGGCTGATCAAGGAGTTCAGCGGGGTCAACGACCAGCTCACCTCGGCGGTGTTCAGCCCCGACGGCGAGCGCATCGCCACCACCACCAACGACGGCGCGGTGCACCTGCGGCAGACGGCGGGCTGGGACTTCGAACGCGAACTCGACACCAACACCGAGTCGGTCTGGGCGCAGGCGTTCAGCCCGGACGGCAAGGTGCTGGCCACCGCCAACGACGACGACACGCTCCAGCTCTGGTACCGGACCAGCAACACCCACGTCACCAGGCCGGCCCCGCACCAGGGCCGGGTGCGCTCGATCGACTTCAGCCCCGACGGCCGCCTGGTGGCGACGGGCTGCGACGACCGGCTGGTCCGCGTCTGGGACGCCGCCACGGGCGAGTGCCTGCGGATCATGTCGGGGCACACCGACCGCGTCTACCGGGTGGTGTTCAACCCGATGGGCACGGCGCTGGCCAGCATCGGCAACGACGGCGTGGCCCGGATCTGGGACCACACCACCGGCCGTGAGCTGCAGGCGCTGGCCACCGGCACGGGCCGCCTGTGGACGGGCGACTTCAGCACCGACGGCTCGATCCTTGCGACGGCCGGCGACGACCGGCTCGTGCGGTTGTGGGACGTCGCCACCGGCCGTCACCTGCACACGCTGGCGGGCCACTCGCGCCGGGTGGTGTCGGTGGCGTTCAGCCCGGCCGAGCCGCTGCTGGCCTCGGCCGGGAACGACGGCCTGATCATCCTGTGGGACCTGTCGGGCCCCGAACCGGTCCGCAGGGTCAGCCTGCTCGGGGTGCCCGGCGGGTGGGCCGCCTTCGCCCCCGACGGGCGTTACAAGCAGGAGGGCAACGTCCACGGCGAGTTCTGGTTCGCCATCGCGATGTGCCGCTTCGACCCGGGCGAGCTCGACCCCTACCTCGACGACGTGCGGCTCATGGTGCAGCAGGAGGAGTTCTGAGTCAGGCCAGGTGGCGTTCGATCGAGGCCACCTTCTCCTCCATGCGCCCGGCCGCGCCGGTCCGGATGTCGGCCTTCAGCACCAGGCTCACCCGGTCGCAACGGGCCTCGACGGCGGCCACCGCGGCCTGCACGACCGCCATCACCTGATCCCAGCTCTCCCCCTCGACGGTGGTGAACATCGCGTCGGTCCGGTTCGGCAGGCCGGAGGCCCGGACCACCCTGACGGCCTCCGCGACGTGCTCCCCCACCTCCTCGCCGGCGCCGATCGGGGTGACGCTGAACGCGACGAGCACGGACATGGGCTGACCTGCTTCCTTTGGTAGCGTTGGGCGGCGTGGGCGATCTTATCCGGACGGAAACCACCAAGACCGGCATCGACGACGCGACGCGGCCGAGGTCGGCCAAGCGTGACTTCGCCCTGCTGTCCCCCCGGCAGCGGGAGATCGGCAACCGGCTGGTCCTCATCCACGACCACCTCCGGCAGGAGCTCGCCCGCATCGGCACGGCCGTCGAGCAGGTCGCGCAGGGCCGGGCCGAGGCGGCGGAGGTCCGGTCGCTGATCAACGACCTGACCATGCGGCAGAACTACTGGACGCTGGGCAGCTTCTGCGCCTCCTACTGCCGCGTGCTGACCGCCCACCACTCGATCGAGGACGCCCACATGTTCCCCGGCCTGGTCGCGGCCGAGGCGTCGCTGGCCCCGGTGATCGGGCGGCTGGAGGAGGAGCACGAGGTCATCGCGGGCCTCCTCACCGGCCTCGACGCGGCCCTGGTGGCGATGGTGACCGACCCCTCGGGCCTCGACGAGGTCCGCCGCCAGGTGGCCGCCCTGACCGAGGCGCTGCTGTCGCATCTGGCGTACGAGGAGGAGGAACTCGTCGAGCCGCTGTCACGCCTGGAACTCGACGTCTGACCTCAGCCGCCCGCCGCCCACGCGGCCAGCAGCACCAGCGCCGCCACCACCAGCACGACCGCGCCCGCCCGCTGCCACAACGGCCCGAACCCGCGCGCGGGCCGGGCGATCCGGGCCAGCATCTCCTCCCGCATCGCGGGCAGCAGCACCGGCACCAGGCCGGGCAGCTGGCGGCGCACCGCCTCCTCGGCCGTCTTCCCGCACGCGTCGCACGTCCTCAGGTGCCGCTCGGCGGCCAGCCGGACCGGCCGGGTCAGCGTCACCCCGTCCCAGCCGCCGGCGTCGAGGCAGCCGGGCGCCTCCCGGGCCAGCAGCAGCAGGCGGAGCCCGCCGGTCAGCGTCCGGCGCAGGTCGCGCAGCAGCAGCCCGGCCCGGGGCAGGTCGACGCAGTGCGCCTCGGCCACCTCCCGGCCGCTCGCGCCGCGCCGGACCACCAGGTCGTAGAGCCGCCGGTCGCGGGCCGGCAGCCCGGCCGCCACCTGGTCGAGCAGGCGGCGGACCTGGTCGTCGGACGGCCCCCGCGACGGCGGGCAGTCGCCGTGGCCGGGCCACGGGGCCCAGGGGGCGTGGTCGTGGTAGGCGGCGATCAGGTGCTCATGGAGGTCCTCGACGTCGACCTGGCCGCAGCGGCAGGCGGCGATCCCCCGGAGCTGCCGGTCGTAGATCGCGGTGAACGCGCGCTCGCGCGGGGATCGGTCCATCCCGACCAGCGTGCGGCCCCCGGACGTGGGGTTTCCGTTTGTGTACGAATCTTTCCGCCGCCCGGGTGTATAGGAGGAAGATTGCGTCATACCCGCATGAAAGGAGTTTCCATGGAGGTCACACTTCGCCCCGTCCGGGCCAAGGATCTCGAGCTCTTCGAGCGGGAGCGCGCCGACCGGGAGGGCACCGGCCCCTACCAGTGGTTCGGGCACCGCCCGCCGCAGCCGTTCCACCGCGAGTTCGCCGAGAACGGGTTCCTCGGGCCCGACTCCGGCCGGATGACCATCGAGGGCGACGGGGTGCCCGTCGGGTGGG
Source organism: Herbidospora sakaeratensis (assembly GCF_001570525.1). Lineage (GTDB taxonomy): Bacteria > Actinomycetota > Actinomycetes > Streptosporangiales > Streptosporangiaceae > Herbidospora > Herbidospora sakaeratensis. Next base: position 978,564 of record NZ_BBXC01000007.1, on the reverse strand, counting down.
TGGCGTGGTGGATGAACTCGTGGGGGCCCGACCTGACCTCGTGGTGCTGGTCGACGGGGATCTGCGTGTTCTCCGGCTACCGGGGCAAGGGCGTCGGCACCCAGGCGCAGGTCCAGCTGGCCGCCTACCTGTTCTCGCACACCCGGGCCGAGCGCATCCAGTCGTTCACCGACGCCGAGAACGTCGCCGAGCAGCGGGCGCTGGAGAAGGCCGGGTTCGTCCGCGAAGGGGTGATCCGCCGGGGGCAGTGGCGCGAGGGGGCCTGGCACGACCAGGTGCTCTACTCGGCCCTGCGGCCCTGAAAGGCCCCGATCAGCGTGTACGGCACCGCCAGCACGGCGAACAGCACCCACGACGGCGCGAGCGCCGACCCGAACCCGTAGAAGGCGAAGGTCAGCACCGCCATGACCTCGGTGCCCAAGCCCGACATCGAGGTCACCGTCGCGCGTGACCGGTCCGACAGGCCGTGCTGGAGGCGGGTGTCGGCCGCCGTGATCGCCCACTGGATCACCCCGAACGCGGCGGCCACGAACACGAAGCCCCACGGGCTGCGCACCGCCGCCCCCGCGATCAGCAGCAGGCCGCCGGCGCAGGTGATCGGGCCGGTCCACCGCAGGCCGCGACCGGCCAGGAAACCCCCGGCGGCGAACCCGGCCGAGACGAGCACCATCAGCGGCGGCACCCATTCGTCGCCGACGCCGGTGCCCTGGGCCAGCAGCGGCAGGTACTCGTCGAAGGCGCTCAGGCCGGTGACGGTCGAGACCAGCAGCAACCGCCGCCCAAGCGTCCTGGAGCCGCGCACCTCGCGGAAGCCCGCCGTCAGGACGTCGAGGTAGCCGTCGTCCTCGTCCCGCTCCTCCCGGGTCTCGGGGAGGGTGCGGGCGACCAGGGCGGCGACGACGAGGGTGGCCATGGACGCGACGCCGACCGCCTCGTAGCCGCCCCAGGCCATCGCCGGGGCGGCGATGCCGCTGGCGATCATCATGGCGGTGGTGCCGACGGCCTCGGCGCGGCCGGTGATCCGGGGGTAGGCGTCGGCGGCGTCGAGCCGGGCCAGTTCCTCATAGACGAGGGCCTCGGAGGTGCCAGAGCCGATCGCGGTCGCGACCCCCCACAACACGAACCCGGCGACGAACGACCAGTAGCCCGGCAGGAAGGTCCACAACCCGAAACCGGCGGCGGTGAGCAGCGGCGACAGCACCAGCAGGCGGCGGCGCGAGAACGCGTCGGCCCACGCGCCCGAGGGGATCTCCAGCAGGAACGAGGTCAGCGACCAGATGACGAAGAGCGTCGAGATCTGGCCGGGTGAGAGCCCGTGGTCGGCGAACAGCAGCGCGTAGACGGGGTAGAGGAGGACGAACTCCTCGAAGAACGCCAGGGCGTAGAGACGCCGGGCGAATCGGGACTCAGGTGTGGATCAATGTCGCCAGGTCATGGCCGAACCATAACCGATCACGTCGAACCGGCGCATTCGGGTTTCTCGGTGCGGAGCCGGGCCCGCGCGGCCGGTTGGCGCCGGCTGCGGCAGGGGCCCCGAGCGGCGGGCGGGGCCGGGGTGGGCGGAGCCGTAACGGAAAGAATGTCTATCGGGGTCCGGGAGCGCGGCGGAAGGCGAAGGGCTGGCTTTCGCGGCCGGGGACGACGAACCAGCATTCGCCGGTGCCCTCGCTGGCGACGACCTGCTCGAAGGCGTCGACGACGTCGTCGACCCGCAGGATCGGGAAGCCCTCGGATTCGAGCAGGACGCGGGCGTCGCCCAGGATCGCGGTGTCGGCGAACGACGGGCAGAGGGCCTGGGCCCTGATGCCGTCGGCGGCCAGGGTCGCGCCCAGGGAGCGGATCAGGCCGACGACGGCGTGTTTGTTGGCCGCGTAGATCGGGTCGAGCGGGATGCCGACGATGCCGGCCATCGACGCGGTCGCGACGATGACGCCGCCGCCCGACGCCTTCAGCGCGGGGATGGCGGCGTGCGCGCCGAAGACGACGCCGTCGAGGTTGACGCCCATGGCGCGGCGGTAGAGGGCCGGGTCGAAGTCGTCGCCGACGCCGCAGCCGGAGGCCACGCCCGCGTTGAGGAAGGCCAGGTCGAGGCGGCCGTGCTCCTTCATCACGAAGTCGACGGCGTTGAGGTTGTCCTCCAAGACGGAGACGTCGCAGCGCACGTCGGCCGGCTCGGCGACGTCGGCGACCACGACCTTCGTCCCGGAAGCCCGCAGGCGGCGGGCGACGCCCGCGCCGATGCCGCTGCTGCCCCCGGTGACCAGTGCGACCTTCACCGTGTCATTCACAGCGGCAGTCCTCCCGTCGCGGCCCGCGTCGAGCCGGTGTCACGATAGGCGGCGATGGTGCGTTCGGCGATGCGCATCTGGTGGATCTCGTCGGCGCCGTCGGCGAAGCGCGCCCAGCGGGCGTGCTGGAACATGCTCGCCAGCGGGGTGTCGGTCGAGTAGCCGAGCGCGCCGTGCACCTGGATCGCCCGGTCGACGATGCGGTTGAGCGAGTTGGCCACGAAGTGTTTGGCCATGGAGACCTCGGTGCGGAAGTCGTCGCCCTTGTCGATCTTCGAGGCGGCGTGCAGGACCATCAGCTTGCACTGGTAGAGCTCCATCGCCGAGTCGGCGATCAGCCACTGCACACCCTGTTTGTCGGCCAGCAGCGAGCCGTGGCTGTAGCGGTTGAGCGCCCGGTCGACCATCATGTCGAGCGCCGTCTCGGCCTGGGAGATCCACCGCATGCAGTGCGCCAGCCGGGCCGGGCCCAGCCGGTACTGCCCCAGGCGGTGGCCGTTGCCCCGGCCGCCCAGGATCTGCGACTCCGGCAGGCGCAGGTCCTCGATGACGATCTCGCTGTGGCCGGTCGAGCCGTGCATCGTCTCGACCTCGCGCACGTCGGTCCAGCCCGGTGACGGCAGGTCGACCAGGAACGCCGTGGTGGCTCCCCGTTGTCCTTCCGGCACGTCCGGTTCGGTGCGGGCGATGAGGATCGCGAAGTTCGCCCGGCGGGCGTTGGAGATGAACCACTTGTGGCCGTTGACGATCCATTCGTCGCCGTCCTGGACGGCGGTCGTGCGGATCAGCGTGGGATCGGAGCCGGCCACCTCGGGTTCGGTCATCGCGAAGCACGACATGGCCCGGCCCTCCAGCAACGGCCGGAGGTACTTCTCCTTCTGCTCCTCGGTGGCCCAGTGGAGCAGCGTGTGCATGTTGCCCTCGTCGGGCGCCTGGCAGTTGAGCACCCACGGGCCGAGCCGGGTCTTGGCCGCCTCCGACTGCACCATCGCGAGCGCGACGTGCCCGAGGCCCATGCCGCCGACCGCGACGGGCATGTGCGGCAACCACAGGCCCTCGGCCCTGGCCTTCTCGCGGAGGCCGAAGATCGTGCGCAGGTAGTCGTCGCGCGGCAGGCCCTCGGTCTTCGCCGGGACGACGACGTCCTGGACGAACGCGCGGACCCGGCGGCGGATCTCCTCGTGCTCGGGATCGAGCGTGAAGTCGATGGCCATGGGCCGTATATTAATGCGATCGCCTTAATCCGCACAGGGGGTGCATCGTGGACGGCCGCCTGAAGCTGACGCTGGCCGCCGAGGAGCTGTTCGCCGAGCGGGGCATCGACGCCGTGTCGCTCCGGGAGGTCAACGCCGCCGCCGGGCAGCGGAACGCGTCGGCGCTGCAATATCACTTCGGCGACCGGGAGGGCCTGCTGCGGGCGGTCCTGGCCCGGCACCACCCGTCGGTGGAGACGGCCCGCCACGCGCTGCTCGACGCCTTCGACGCCGCCCCGCCCGCCGAGCCGCTGCGGCCCCTGGCGGCGGCGTTCGTGCGGCCCCTCGCCGCCTGCCTGGCCGAGCCCGGCGGCCGGCGTTACCTGCGGCTGCTCGACCAGGTGGTGCGCCGGGCGAGCCCCGGCGCGCTGCGGGCCTCGACCCAGGAGCCGACGAGCGTCAACCGGTGGCGGGAGACGGTCGGGCCGCTGCTGCCCGAGATCGCCGTGACGCGGCTGCACCGGCGGTTCACGGCGATCCGGGTGACGTACACGGAACTGGCCCGCCGCGCCGAGACCGGCGAGGGCCGCGACGAGCGGCTCTTCACCAGCCACCTGATCGACGTCGTCGCGTCGGTGCTGGCCACGCCGGTGTCGGCGGAGACCTCCGCGCTGCTTACTGAGCGGTGACCCAGGTCTTCAGCCAGGCCAGCTGCACCGGCAGGTGGGCGTCGGCGCCGCCCTCGTGGTCGTTGAAGGCGTACTCCTCCATGTGCTTGGCGGCCCCCGCGTAGGCGTTGTAGGCGGCGTAGACGGTCGAGGGCAGGCAGATCTCGTCCATCAGCCCGACCGAGAACAGCGCCGGGGCGGCGGCCCGCTTGGCGAAGTTGACGCCGTCGAAGTAGGACAGGGTGTTCTCCACCCGGGCCACCTCGGTGCGGTGGATCTTCAGGTAGCGGGCGATCTCGGTGTACGGATCCTTGCCGGTCACCCGGATCGAGCGCGGGAAGTCCGACAGGAACGGCACGTCGGGCATGGCCGCCGCGACGTCGGGCAGCAGCGCCGACACGGCCAGGGTGATGCCGCCGCCCTGGCTGCCGCCGGTGATCGCGACCTTGGCCGGGTCGACGAGCGGATGTTGCCGCACCGTCTCGACCGCCCTGACGGCGTCGCTGAACACGCGGCGGTAGTAGTAGGTGGCCGGGTCGCCGATGCCGCGAGTCATGTAGCCGGGGTGGGCCGGGGCCGAGCCCTCGGGGTCGGGGGTGTCGCCGGTGGACCAGCCGCTGCCCTGACCCCGGGTGTCCATGACGAGGTGGGCGAAGCCGGCGCTCGGCCAGTAGAGCCACTGGTGCGGCAGGCCCCGGCCGCCGCCGTAGCCCTGGTAGCGCACCACGCAGGGCAGCGGCCCCTCCGCATTGGCCGGGACGAGGAACCAGCCCCGCACCGGCTGCCCGCCCCACCCCTGGAACGCGACGTCGAAGACGTCGACCGTGGTCAGGCCCGTGGCGACGGGCGAGAAGACGGGGGCCAGCTCGTGGGAGCGGGTCTCGGACAGGGTCGCGGCCCAGAAGTCGTCGAAGTCGTCGGGCTCGGCGACGGCGGAGACGTGGGCGCGCAGCTGGGGCAGCGGCAGATCGGAGAAGGGCATGAGGCCATCATCTGGGGTTTCGTCCCCGATTGGCGATCAGCCCGCAGCGAACTTCACGAAACTTTCACGCCGACGGTTTCATGCCCCGCAGGATGCGCAACGCCTTCTGGCCGAAACTGCGCTCCCGGATTTTCTCGGCGGCCTGTTCCATTCGTTCTTGCACGAACTCCCTGGCCTCCCGCCTGCGCAGGTCGTTGGCGCGGATCAGATAGGCGTCGGAATCGGCGAGCACTTCGTCGATCAAATCGTCGTTCCGCATCGGCCACCTCCTCGATCGGCGATTGTCTGCATTCAATCTTGGGGGCGAATTAACGTCAAGTGACACTGTTGGCACCGATCGTAGGTCGGGCGTGGGGGCCGCATCTTCGAAACCTGGATGTCGGGCCCGAAACCCGGGTAAGCGCCTGCCCGATTTCATCATATTTACCTTGTGGCCGACATGTGACCATGAGAGCCACTTGGCCCCAATCTTGGGTGTAATCTGCGGCTCGTGACAGAGGAGAAGGGCCCGGCTACACAATGGCCGCGCTGGAGGCGCATCACTTATGGCGCGGCCGCCCTTTCCGGGGTGGGCTACATCGCCCAGGTGCAGCTCGGCCAGGAACTTCCCTTCTGGGGGCACATCGGACTGCTGGCCGGTGGAGCGCTGAGCGCCGCGGTCGCCATCGTCCTCCCGCTGCGCGAGCAGAAGAAGCAGGAGATCCTCACCCAGGAGGCGACGACGCTGGCCACGATCGAGGCGGCGAAGGTGCGCAGCGGATTACAGGACCGCGTTTTCGTCCTTTCCACCCAAGTGGCCGCGATCGTGGAAGAAAACGACGCCAACCGGCGCGACATCAGAAAAGGCCAGCTCAAAAGATTGGCCGTCGACCTGCTGTGCAACCGCATCGACCAGCAGAATGTCCGGGCGTCGTTCCTGACCTATTCGGCGACGCCGGCGGGCCGGCGCCTTTTCTGCGCCGACAATCTCTGGCACGGCCGCGACCGGCCTCCCCGGACGATATTCGCCGAAGGCACCGACCGGGGTTCCTACATGCTCCGCATGGTCGACGAACGCGGCCACGTCCTGGTCCGCGACGTCGACTCGCCCGGGGGGCGTCCACCCGGATGGGACATGAAGGGCTGGAACGGGGAGCGCAGCTACAAGGCGTTCACCTGCGCCACGGTCGCCCTGGGCGACCAGGTGTTCGGCGTGCTGGCGCTCGACTCGCCGGTGGCGGGCGGCCTGAACGAACTCGACGAGCAGGCGGTCCGGCTGTTCGCCCTGCTCCTGGCGATCGGCCTCGCCGTCTGAGCCCTCACGGCGCACGACCTTGCACCGGGCGGTGGAGACCGCGCAGATCGCCTTCGCGGGCGCACCCGTCACCGTCCATCAGGACCGGCGGCTGCGCGAGTGCGACTACGGCGCGTTCAACGGCTGCCCGGTGAGCGTCGTTGCCGCCATGCGGGCCGAACACGTCGACGATCCGTTTCCCGGCGGCCAGAGCTATCGCCAGGTGCTGGAGGCCACGGGCGACTTCCTGCACGACCTGGCCGCCGACTGGGACGGCCAACGCATCCTCTTGATCGGCCACTCGGCCAGCAAATGGGCGCTCGACTGCCTGCTGGACAAGGCCGCGATCGAGGACCTGGTCGACGCGCCCTTCGGGTGGCAGGAAGGCTGGCACTACGTCCTTCACACCGACCGGTGGCGGCCCTCCTGGCCGTTCTGGTGATCTCGGGCGGCGCGGGTGATGGCGCGGCGGATGGGTTCGTAGCCGGTGCAGCGGCACAGGTTCGAGCGGACCAGGTCGGCCACCTCCTCGTCGCCGAGTCGCGGGTCGTGGTCCAGCGCTCCGGCGGCGAGCATCAGGAAGCCCGGGGTGCAGAAGCCGCACTGGAGGCCGCGTTCGGCGGAGAAGGCGCGTTGCAGGGGGTGCGGTTCGCCGCCGGGGCCGGCCAGGCCCTCTACGGTGCGGATGGGGACGCCGTCGCACTGGACGGCCAGCATCAGGCACGACCTCACCGCCTCGCCGTCGACCAGGACCGTGCACGCGCCGCAGACGCCCTGTTCGCAGCCCAGGTGGGTGCCGGTGAGGCCGCAGTCGTCGCGGAGGGCGTCGGCCAGGACCCGGCGGGGTTCGACGTCGAGCGGGTAGGCCGCGTCGTTCACGGTGAGGGTGATCTTCATACCGGGGCGGCCTCTCTCAGGGTGCGGGCGACCAGGACGGCGATGACGTGGCGGCGGTAGTCGACGTCGGCGTACGGCTCGGGCACGGGGGCGGCGTCCTCGGTGGACGCGGCCTCGCCGGCCATGGTGAAGGCGGGTGACGAGGGCTCGGCGCCGATCAACGTCCGCTCGGCGGCGTGGGCCCTCAGGGGGCGGTCGGCGCAGTTGGCCAGGCCGATCCTCGCCTCGGTGATCACTCCGTCCCGCACGGTCAGGGCCGCCCCCACCGCCACCTGGGCGAAGGAGAAGCCGGTGCGGCGGTGCTCGGTGAAGGCGACGCCCGTGTCCGGGGCGAGCAGGGGGTAGCGGACGGCGGTGAGGAGTTCGTCCGGCTCCCGGGCGGTCTGGAAGGGGCCCAGGAAGTACTCTCCGGCCGGGATCTCCCGTGTGCCCCGGGTGCTGCGGAGTTCGACGACGGCGTCCAGGGCGACCGCCAGGGCGCACCACTCCGAGGCCGGGTGGGCCCACGCCAGGCTGCCGGCCATGGTGCCGCGGGCGCGGATCGGCGGGTGGGCGATGGTGACCACGGCCCGCGCGAACAGGTCGCCGAGCGGGCCGGGCACCGCGCCGGGCGACTCGAAGGTCTGGTGGCGCACCAGCGCGCCGACCGTCAGCGTCCCGTCGGAGGCGGTCAGCTCGTCGAGGCCGGGGACGTGGTTGATGTCGGCGACCAGGGCCGGGTGGGCGCGCTGGAGGTGCATGTCCAGCAGCAGGCTCTGCCCGCCGGCCAGCACCTGGGCCCCGGCCGCGAGGGCGTCGACGGCGTCCGCCACCGTCCGGGGCGCGACGTAGTCGAAGGCGGAGGGTTTCATGCCGCCGCCCGCCAGACCACGTCGGGGGTCAGCGGCATCTGGAGCCTCTCGGGGTGGTCGAGCCGGAGCGCGTCGGCGACGGCGTTGACGATCGCGGGCGGGGTGCCGATGCAGCCCGACTCCCCCGCGCCCTTCGCGCCCAGCGGGGTGCGCGGCGTCGGGGTGCGGGTCTCCCTCAGGTCGATGGGCGGGATCTCGGCGTACGTCGGCAGCAGGTAGTCGAGCAGCCCGTTGGCCAGCAGCGGGACGCCGTCGTCGCCGAAGGGCACGCCTTCGTACAGCGCCTGCCCGAGGCCCTGGACGATCGAGCCGAACGCCTGCCCCCGGACCACCGCCGGGTCGAGGGCGCGGCCGCAGTCGTCCACGGCGACCAGCCGGAGGACGCGCACCGTCCCCAGGTCGGGGTCGACCTCCACCACGGCCGCGTGGGTGCCGAACGGGAACGCCATGTCGGCCTCGTAGCGTTCGTCGATCCGCAGCGGGCCGGTGCGCTTGACCAGCTCCGACAGGCCCATGGCGGCGGTGCCGCGCACCGGGTGGACGGCCCCCTCCGACCAGGCGGTCTCCTCCACCGGGAGGTCCCACATCCGGGCGGCGCGTTCCCTGGCCTCCTCGATGAGCAGGCCGGCGGCGTGTTGCAATCCGGCGCCGTCGATCTGGGCCGACCGGCTGCCGAACGAGCCGACGCCGCCGGGCAGCTCGTCGGTGTCGCCCTCGATCAGGCGGACCCGCGCCGGTTCGACGCCGAGGGTCTCGGCGACGAGCGCGGGGAAGACGGTCGAGTGGCTCTGCCCGCTGGACGCGGCGCCGCAGCGGGCGACGACGGTGCCGTCCTCGCCCGCCTCGACGCCGACGTAGTCGTGGAGGGAGCCCCGTTCGCCGCCGGACCGTTCGACGTAGCAGGACAGGCCGATGCCGACGGGCAGGGCGGCGGGGTCGGCGCGGCGGCGGGCCTGCTCGGCGCGCCAGCCGTCGTAGCCGAGGGTGCGCAGCGCCAGGTCGAGGGCGGCGGGGTGGTCGCCGCTGTCGTAGGTGCGGCCGGTGGGGGTGCGGTAGGGGAACAGCTCCGGCGGGATGAGGTTGCGGCGGCGCAGCTCGGCCGGGTCGAGGTCCAGCCGCCTGGCCAGCACGTCCATGGTGCGTTCGAGGGGGCTGGTGGCCTCGGGGCGGCCGGCGCCCCGGTAGGGGTAGGTGATCATGGTGTTGGTGAGCACCGAGCGGACCGTGGCGTGCACGAGCGGGGTGGTGTACGGCCCCGTCGCCATCCACGCCGTCTGCATCGGGAAGGCGACGCCGAGGTGCGGATAGGCGCCCACGTCGGCCTCGACGGTCAGCTCGTAGGCCAGCAGCCGCCCGTCGGCGTCGGCGGCCAGCCGGACGTGCTGGTCCTGCCCCCGCCCCCGGGTCGCGACCAGCAGGGACTCGCGCCGGTCCTCCACCCACCGGACCGGGCGGCCGAGCCGGACGGCCAGCCAGGCGACGACGATGAACTCCGGGAACACCGCGCTCTTGGAGCCGAACGCGCCCCCGGTGTCGGGCACGACGACCCGCACGCTCTCCTCGGGCCGGTCGAGCAGCGCGGCGAGTTCGCTCCGCAGCCGGTGGGGGGCCTGGTGGCCCGACCAGACGGTCAGCCGGTCGCCCTCGGGCACGCACAGGATGGTCCGGCACTCCATCGGCGAGGGCATCAGCAACTGCTGCCGGTAGCGGCTCTCGACCACGACGGCCGCCCGCTCCCACACCTCGCCGGCGATCGGCGACCCGGCCTCGCCGCGCAGGGCGACGTTGCTGAGCCCGTCGAACAAGGCGACCGAATCGGCGGCCGCGTCCCGCGCCGTCACCACGGCGGGCAGCGGGTCGATCCGCGTCCGGACCCGGGCGGCCCCGTCCTCGGCGTGGTAGCGGTCGTCGCCCAGCACCACGGCCAGCGCCTCGCCGGGGTAGCGCACCCGGTCCTCGACCAGGGCGGGCCATTCCCGGGCGGGTTCTCCCCCGGGCATCGGCGGCAGGCCGGGCAGGTCGGCGGCCGACCACGCCCCGGCCACGCCCGGCGTCTCACGGGCGGCCGAGCAGTCGACCTCGCGCAGCACCCCGTGGGCGACCTCGCTGCGCACGAAGACGGCGTCGAGGCGGCCGTCCACGCGCAGATCGGCGACGAAGCGGCCCGCCCCGGTGAGCAGGCGCTCGTCCTCGCGTCTCAGCCAACGATCCACCATTCGGACACTAGCTGCCCGAATAATCCAGAAAGAGTGGCCTTTATGGTGATTTTCAGGCGGTGAGTGCCGCCGAGACCACAGTCTTTGCCTCCTGCTGAACCTCGGCTAGGTGCTCCGGCCCGAGGAACGACTCGGCGTAGATCTTGTAGACGTCCTCGGTCCCCGACGGCCGGGCCGCGAACCACGCGTTGGCCGTCTCGACCTTCAGGCCGCCCAGGGCCGCGCCGTTGCCCGGGGCGTGGGTCAGCACGTTGGTGATCGGCTCGCCCGCCAGGCTGTCGGCGCTCACCTGACCGGCCGAGAGCTTGGCCAGCACCGCCTTCTCCTCGCGTGACGCGGGGGCGTCGACCCGGGCGTAGGCGGGGTCGCCGAAACGTTCGGTCAGGTCGCGGTAGTGGGCGCTGGGCGACTTGCCGGTCACGGCGGTGATCTCCGAGGCGAGCAGCGCCAGGATGAGGCCGTCCTTGTCGGTCGTCCAGACGTGGCCGTCGCGGCGCAGGAAGGACGCGCCCGCGCTCTCCTCGCCGCCGAAGCCGAGCGAGCCGTCGAGCAGGCCGGGGACGAACCACTTGAAGCCCACCGGGACCTCGACCAGGCGGCGGCCCAGGCCGGCCACGACGCGGTCGATCATGCTGCTGCTGACCAGGGTCTTGCCGACGCCCGCGTCGGCCCGCCAGCCGTCGCGGTGGGCGTACAGGTAGGAGATGGCGACGGCCAGGTAGTGGTTGGGGTTGAGCAGGCCGCCGTCGGGGGTCACGACGCCGTGGCGGTCGCTGTCGGCGTCGTTGCCCGTGGCGATGTCGAACGTGTCCTTGGACGCGATCAGGGAGGCCATCGCGTAGGGCGAGGAGCAGTCCATGCGGATCTTGCCGTCCCAGTCGAGCGTCATGAAGCGCCACGTCGGGTCGGTCAGCGGGTTGACCACGGTGAGGTCGAGGTGGTGCCGGTCGGCGATCTCGCCCCAGTAGGCCACGCTCGCGCCGCCGAGGGGGTCGGCGCCGATCCGTACACCCGCGGCCCGGATCGCGTCGAGGTCGACCACCGAGGGCAGGTCGGCCACGTAGGAGCCCATGAAGTCGTAACGCCCGGTGGTGTCGGCCTTCAGGGCGCGCTCGAACGGGATGCGGCGCACCTCCTTCAGGCCGCCGGCGATCAGCTCGTTGGCGCGGTTCTGGATCCAGCCGGTGGCGTCGGTGTCGGCGGGGCCGCCGTTGGGCGGGTTGTACTTGAAGCCGCCGTCCTGCGGGGGGTTGTGCGAGGGGGTGACGACGATGCCGTCGGCCAGGCCCGAGGTCTTGCCCCGGTTGTGGGTCAGGATGGCGTGCGAGATCGACGGGGTGGGCGTGAAGCCGTCGTGGACGTCGATCAGCACCCGCACCTCGTTGGCCGCCAGCACCTCCAGGGCCGACACCCGCGCGGGCTCCGAGAGGGCGTGGGTGTCGACGCCGAGGAACAGCGGGCCGTCGACGCCCTGCGCGCGGCGGTATTCGCAGATGGCCTGGGTGGTGGCCAGGATGTGGTCCTCGTTGAACGCCGTGTTCAGCGACGAACCCCGGTGTCCCGAGGTGCCGAAGGCGACCCGCTGCGACGGCTGCTCCACGTCGGGGCGCAACGCGTAGTAGCTGGTCAGGAGGCGGGGGACGTCGACCAGATCGGTCGGCAGCGCGGGCTGCCCAGCACGCTGATGCACCATACGCCTAAGTTTGCCGCACTATGCCCCGCCAACGGATCACCGGGGCTCAGAAATGGTCCACGAGTTCGGTGAACCGCTGGAGGGTCAGCACGCCCGCGTCCGACGGGTCGAGCTCGGCGAACTCCAGCACCCACGTGTGCTCGTGGGGGATGAACACGGCGCCCATCCCGGCGGCGCGGGCCGGGCCGATGTCCGACTTCGGGGAGTTGCCGATCATCCAGGTGCGGTCGACCGCGAAGCCCGACTCCCGCGCGAGCCGCCGGTAGACCTCGGCGTCCTTCTCCCGGACGATGTGCGCCTTGCGGAACCAGGAGGACAGGCCCGAGGCGTCGATCTTGCGCTGCTGCTCCTCCGGGTCGCCCTTGGTCAGCAGGAACAACTCGTGCCGCGACGCCAGCTCGGCCAGGGTGTCGGCCACGCCCGGGATCAGGTCGACCTCGCCCCGGACCAGGCGGTCGGCCAGCCGGTCGATGCGCTCCCGCTCGTCGAGCGAGGCGGGGCGTTCCTGGAGCCGCTCGAAGGTCTCGTGCAGGTTGCGCAGGAAGACCCGGCTGCCGTAGCCGTGGGTGACCGCGTTGGCCCGCTCGATGTCGTTCAGGATCTGCCGGATCTGGACCCGGTCGAGCGTCGGATGCGCGGCCCAGTCGAGGAAGTCGTCGATCACCCGCTCGAAGAAGACGTTGTTCTCCCACAGGGTGTCATCCGCGTCGAAAATCAAGGTCTGTCCGGTACGTCGCATTGGCACAGCCTCCCATGACAGAGATACTTGCGGCGCGGAATAAGTTGGCGCGCGGTGGCGCTTGAGGGCGCGTACTCGAAAAAAGGAGCAGAGATGCAGTTCGGGATCTTCACCGTCGGTGACGTCACCACGGACCCGACGAACGGCACCACCCCCACCGAGGCCGAGCGGATCAAGGCCATGGTGACGATCGCCCTGAAGGCCGAGGAGGTCGGGCTCGACGTCTTCGCCATGGGCGAGCACCACAACCCGCCGTTCGTGCCCTCGTCGCCGACCACGATGCTCGGGTACATCGCCGCCAGGACCGACAAGCTCATCCTGTCGACGTCCACCACCCTGATCACCACCAACGACCCGGTGAAGATCGCCGAGGACTACGCGATGCTGCAGCACCTGGCCGACGGCCGGGTCGACCTGATGATGGGCCGCGGCAACACCGGCCCGGTCTACCCGTGGTTCGGGCAGGACATCCGCAACGGCATCCCCCTGGCCATCGAGAACTACGCGCTGCTGCACCGCCTGTGGCGCGAGGACGTCGTCGACTGGGAGGGCAACTTCCGCACCCCGCTCCAGGGCTTCACCTCGACGCCCCGGCCGCTCGACGGCGTGCCGCCGTTCGTCTGGCACGGCTCGATCCGCAGCCCGGAGATCGCCGAGCAGGCCGCCTACTACGGCGACGGCTTCTTCGCCAACAACATCTTCTGGCCGAAGGAGCACTTCGCCCGGCTGATCGAGCTCTACCGCACCCGGTTCGCCTACTACGGGCACGGCACCCCCGACCAGGCGATCGTCGGCCTCGGCGGCCAGGCGTTCATGCGGAAGAACTCCCAGGACGCGGTCCGCGAGTTCCGCCCCTACTTCGACAAGGCCCCCGTCTACGGCAACGGCCCGTCGCTGGAGGACTTCACCGAGCAGACGCCGCTGACCGTCGGCAGCCCGCAGGAGGTCATCGACAAGACGCTGACCTTCCGCGACTCCTTCGGCGACTACCAGCGCCAGCTGTTCCTGATGGACCACGCGGGCCTGCCGCTGAAGACCGTGCTGGAGCAGCTCGACCTTCTCGGCGAGGAGGTCGTGCCGGTGCTGCGCAAGGAGTTCGCCGCCCGCCGCAAGCAGGGCGTCGCCGAGGCCCCCACCCACGCCGCGCTCGTGCAGAAGCGAGACGCCGCCCTCGTCGCCGGTTAGGAGACCCCCATGACCGTCATCGCCGTCGTCTCGGCCGGGCTCAGCCAGCCCTCCTCCACGAGGCTGCTGGCCGACCGCCTGGCCGAGGCCGCCGGCCGCCACCTCGCCGCGGAGAACACCGAGATCCGCGTCGTCGAGCTGCGCGGCCTGGCCGTCGACATCGCCAACAACCTGGTGACCGGGTTCCCCTCCCCCGCGCTGAAGGAGGCGCTGGAGACGGTGGAGCGGGCCGACGGGCTGATCGCGGTCACGCCGATCTTCACGGCGTCGTACAGCGGGTTGTTCAAGTCGTTCTTCGACGTGCTCGACAACACCGCCCTGCAGGGCACCCCGGTGCTGATCGCCGCGACCGGCGGCACCGCCCGCCACTCGCTGGCGCTGGAGCACGCGCTGCGGCCGATGTTCACCTACCTGCGCGCGGTCGTCGTGCCGACGGCCGTCTACGCGGCCTCGGAGGACTGGGGCGCCGCCTCGGGCGACGGCCTGGCCTCCCGGGTCGACCGGGCGGCGGGCGAACTGGCCGCCCTGCTCTCCCACGCCGCGCCCAAACGGCCGGCCGAGGAGACGCTCATCCCGTTCGAGCAGCAGCTGGCCGCCCTGCGGCCGTTCACAACCGGGTGAACGGCTCGGCGTAGGCGAACACGCCCCGCTCTCCCCGGTACGCCGACAGCGTCCGCGCCTGGAAGTGGTGGCCCCACTGCGGGTCGGGAGAGACGACGCCCAGGTCGGCGGCGGGGCCGAAGCCGTAGCGGGAGTAGTAGGCGGGGTTGCCCAGCAGCACCACGAGGGGCTCCCCGAGCGCGTCGGCGGCCCCGAGGACCGCGTGCATCAGCGCCAGCCCGACCCCCTGGCGCTGCCGCTCGGGCGCGACCGCGAGCGGGCCGAGGCCGAGCACGGGCGCGCCGCCGAGGTCGGCGCGGGTGCAGACCACGTGACCGGCCACCGCGCCGTCGGCCTCGGCGACCATCGACAGGGCCGGGATCCAGCCCTTGTCCGCGCGCAGCTCGTCGACCAGCGGGGACTCGACCGGGTCGGGCGTCTCGGGCCGGGCGAAGGCCCGCCGGACGACCTCGCGGATCGCGGCCACGTCGCCCGGGGTCTCACGTCTGATCAGCATCCGGTCAGTGTGGTCACGCGAGCCGACCCGGGCAACCGGTTTACCCTCGACTACGCTCGGTGACATGCCGACCGACACGCCCTATGTGGTCGCCCACCTGGCCGTTTCGCTCGACGGGAAGACCGACGGGTTCCCCCTCGACCGCACCCGCTTCCACCAGCTCGTCGGCACCACCTGGCACGAGGACGCCACCCTGGCCGGATCCGACTCCGTGCTGGCCTTCGACCCCACCCTCGTCCACGGCCCCCGCACGCGTGACCCGGGGCCGCTGCTCGCCGTGGTCGACGGCCGCGCCCGGGTCACCCAGTGGGAGGAGCTGCGCGCCGCCGGCCACTGGTCGGAGGTGCTCGCGCTGCACTGCCGCGCCACCCCGCCCCGCCCCGTCGGCCGCTACGTGCCCGAACTCGTCGTCGGCGACGACCAGGTCGACCTGGCGGCGGCGCTGCGCGCGATCGGGCGGCGGCCGGGCGTCGCGGTGGTGCGGGTGGTCAGCGGCGGGCGGCTGGTCGGCCGGCTGCTGGCCGCGGGGCTGGTCGACGAGGTCAGCCTGCTGGTCCATCCGGTCATGGGCGCGGGCACCCGGCCGTGGTGGGGCGAGGCCCCGCCGCCGGCGCGGTCGCTCCAGCTGATCGACAGCGACACCTTCCGCGGGGGCCTGGTCTGGCTGCGTTACCGTGTCGCATGAGCGACATCCTGACCCTCGGGGTGCCGGTCCTGGACAAGGTGGTCCGGACCGTCGCCGTCTACCTCTGCGTGGTGGTCCTGCTCCGGCTGGTCGGGAAGCGGGACATGGCCCAGCTCAACACGTTCGACCTGGTGGTCATGCTGCTGCTGTCGAACGTCGTGCAGAACGCCATCATCGGCCCCGACAACTCCCTGCTCGGCGGGATCATCGGGGCGGTCGTGCTGGTGTCGGGCAACGCGCTGCTGACCCGGGCGGCGGCCCAGTGGGGCTGGCTGGCGAGGCTGTTCGAGAGCAAGCCGACGGTCCTGGCCCACGACGGCCGCTACGACGACCGCGCCCTGAGACGCCTCGGCCTGCGGCACGCCGACCTCGACGTGGCGATCAAACGCCAGGGCGGCACCCGGGTCGAGGACGTCGCCGAGGCGACCCTCGAACCGGGCGGGACCGTGGTGGTCCGGCTCCGGCCCGAGGAGGAGAACGCGACCCTGGCCGACGTCGCCCGGCTGGAGGAGCGCCTGATCCGCATCGAGACCCTGCTCGCCGAAGGCCGCCGGGCCTGACGCCTCAGAGCCACCGCAACCAGGAGCCGTGCGGGTCGGTGATCGCCTGGGGCACGCCGTCGAGGGCGGTCACGAACACGAGCCGGTCGCCGGGGACCACACCCTCGGGGATCACCAGCCCCGGGAGGCGCATCGTGCCCTCGTTGGAGATCCACCGCACCCCCAGGCCGGTGACCAGGCCGACGAACCGGTCCCTGGCCTCGGGGGTCAGATAGGGCAACATCGCCGAGTGGTAGACGACCACCGTGCCGTGCTCCCTCGCCTCCTCGACCAGGCCGGGCAGGGCCTCGGCGGCGTCGCCGCGCACCAGCCGGGGCGGGTCTCCGGCGGCGAGGGCGAGGGCGGCGCGCAGCCGGTCGCGGCGGGCGTCCTCCCCGGGCCAGACCAGGCATTCGAGCCAGCGGCGCTCCTCGGGGTCGGTGACGTCGATCGGGGCCAGGTCGACGCCCGCCCGCCAGGCGATCTCGGGCAGCGCGCCGGGGATCGGCGGATCGCCCTCGGTCGCGCAGGTGAGGGTCACCGGCCCGGTGCCGACCGCCGGGCGGGCGTCGTAGGCGTACCGGTAGCGGTCGGGCTGGAGGCAGAGGCCGGCCGAGGCGCCGACCTCGACGAGGGCCAGCGGGCCGGGGATGCGCGCGAGGACGGGTAAGAGGCTGGCGCAGCGGCCGGCCTCGTTGGTCTGGGTGCGGCGGGCCAGGACGGTGCGCTCGACGCGGGGCCAGTGCTCCCTGGCCCAGGCGCGGAAGCCGCCCTCCTCGGTGTCCGGGCCGCCCTCGAACCGGACCGCGGCCAGGACCAGGTTGGGCTGCCGTTTCGGCTGCGGGAGGGCGTCGATGAGGGCGATCAGGGCGGGGTCTGCGGCGATCGCGACGGCGAGCTCCCGGTACGCGCCCCGGGCCTCGCGGCGGCCGAAGGCGCGGTAGACGTCGGCGGTGTCCATACCCGGATCCTCTCCCGGCGGCCCGGGTGCGGTTCACTGGGGGCGTGGCAGCGCAGATCGTCATCGGGGCCCGGTACAACGGGCCGCCCACCACGGCCAACGGCGGATACGCCGCCGGGCTGGCCGCCGCGTTCGTCGACGGCCCCGCGCGGGTGTCCCTGCGCCGGCCGCCGCCGCTGGAGACCCCGCTCGACGTGGTGCGCGACGGCGGGGCCGTCCGCGTCCTGCACGACGGCGCGCTGGTGATGGAGGCCGGGCCCTCGGACGCCGGATTCCTCGACCCGCCGGTGCGCCCCGACCTCGCGGAGGCGGCGCGGGCCCGGGACCGGCACCCGTGGATCGGCGCCGGCAACCTGCTGACCGGCTGCTTCGTCTGCGGGCACGGCCGGGCCGACGGGCTGCGGGTCACCCCCGGGCGGCTCCCGGACGCCGACGTGTGCGCCTCGCCCTTCGAACCCGACGAGAGCGTCGCCGAGAACGGGATCGTGCGGCCGGAGATCCTGTGGGCGGCGCTCGACTGCGCCGGCTATCCGCCGTTCGCCCAGGGCACCGACGTCATCGCCCTCCTCGGCACGCTGGAGGCCGAGATCGGCCGGGGGGTGCGGGCCGGGGAACGCCTGGTGGCGGTGGGGTGGGCGCTGGGGTCGTCCGGGCGCAAGTCGTTCAGCGCCTCGGCTCTGCTGTCGGCGGACGGGGTGGTCGCGCGGGCGCGCGCCATCTGGATCACGGTCCCGGGCCCGTAGGGTGACGCCATGGATGCGCTACCCCTCGCTTGGAAAGAAGGCGGGCCGCCCGGAGACGTCCCGGTCGTCCTGATCCACGGCCTGACCGGCACCTCCGGCACGTGGGACCAGATCGCGCCCGCCCTCGGGCGGCACTGGATCGCCCCCGAGATGCGCGGTCACGGGGCGAGCCCCCGTCACTCCGCCTACACCCTCGACCTGATGGCCGCCGACACCCTGGCGTTCCTCGACGCCCGCGGCCTCACCGAGATCGACCTGGTCGGCCACTCGATGGGCGGCCGGGTCGCCACGCTGGTGGCGCGCGAGCGGCCCGGGCTGGTCCGGCGGCTGGTGCTGGAGGACTCGTTCCCGGCCCCCCACGAGCCGCAGGTGATCGAGCCCTACGTCGAGCTGGGCGACGAGGTCGACTTCGACCCGGCCGTGGTCGACCTGATCAGGACCGGGGTGCGCACGGTCGACCCCACGTGGTGGGCGCGGCTGGGCGAGCTGACCATGCCGGTGCTGGTCGTCGGAGGGGCGTACAGCGAGCTGGTGCCGCAGGAGGCGCTGGCCGCGTTCACCGCGGCGCTGCCCGACGGGCGGCGGGTGGTGCTCGGCGCCGGGCACAGCGTGCACGCCGAGGATCCCGACGGCTTCGTCAAAGAGGTGGCGGCCTTCCTCAACTCGTGAGGTTCTGCCGGTGACGGCGGGCCTTCTCCCGGTTGCCGCAGATGCTCATGCTGCACCAGCGGCGGCGGCCGCCGCGTGAGGAGTCGAGGAACAACCAGCCGCACCGGCCGCACGCCCTGATCCGGGCGGGCGGCAGGGTGAACACCGCCTCGACCGCCTGGAGCGCGAGCGCGGCGGGGATCGCCCCGGGCGCGGCCCAGCCGGCGGACGCCCGCAGGCCCTTCCCGGCCCGCTCCAGCAGCGCGCCGAAGGGGCCGGCGGGCGCGGCGCCGCCCCGGGCGATCGTGTCGAACACGGCCCAGGCCTGTTCGCGGACGGTCCGCGTCTCCGTGACGAGGGCGCCGGCGACGGGATCGGGCGCCTCGTCGAACAGCCCGGCCGACAGGCACCAGCTCAGCACGTCGGAGGGGGTGCGCAGCAGTTCGACGTCCTCTCCGGCCGGGAGAGTCCGGTCGAAGACGGTGTTCGTGAGGTCGAGGACCAGGTGGCCGCCGACGAAGTGGGCGTCCTCCCACGGTGGCCTGACCCGAGACGTCAGAGTAACCATTTAACCCACTATATCTGGTTCCCCCTTCAGCCGTCGCCGGAGCACGACGGTCACGACGGCGGCCGCCGCCGCGAACGCGACCGAGCACCACAGGGCCCAGCGCCAGCCGGACAACTCGCCGCCCGGCCCGGCGGCGAAGTGGGCCGCCACCGATGTCACGACGCCGACCCCGACGGCCAGCCCGAGCTGCTGCGAGACGTTGATCAGCGCCCCGGCGGTGGCCCGGCGGCCCTCCTCCGCGCCGTTCGTGCCGGCGATGCTGGTCGTGATCAGGGCCAGGATGTGGCCGAAGGCGTTCACCGAGGTGCCGACCAGCACGAGCGTGAGCCCGTGGTCGTCCGGCAGGCCCACCATGACCACGATGCCGGCGGTCTCGACGACGATCCCGCCCAGCAGCACCCGGTAGAGCCCGAACCGCTCGACCAGCTTCCCGGCGTAGATCCCGGTGACGACCGCCACCGCGCCGGAGAGGGCGAACGCCAGGCCGGTCGCGAGCGCGCCCAGGCCGAGGTGGGTCTGCAGGTAGAGCGTGAGGATGAAGAGCATGCCGCCGTACGAGCAGATCAGCAGGACGGTGATCAGGTTGGCCGGGCCGATCGCGGCGGTGCGGAAGAGCGAGATCGGCACCAGGGCGTCCCGCCTGCGCGACTCCAGCCAGACGAACAGGGCCGCCGCCGGGATCGCGACGGCCGCCGCCAGCAGGATCGGGGGCGACGTCCAGCCGTACTCCTCCCCCTCGGTCAGCGCGAACACGAAGGCGACCATGCCGGTGGCGGCCAGCACGACCCCGGCGAGGTCGAGGTGGCGGGAGGCGTTCGTGTCGCGGCTCTCCTCCAGGTGCATGATGGCAAGGACGCCGAAGAGCACCACGATCGGCACGTTGACCAGGAAGACCGACCGCCATCCGGCGTACTCGGTGAGGATGCCGCCGAGCACCATGCCGGAGACGAACCCGGCCGACAGCGCCGCCCCGTACACGCCCAGAGCACGTTCGCGTTGCGGCCCTTCCGGGACGGTCGCCTGGAGCAGGCCCAGGCCCGCCGGGGCGATGAACGCCGCCGCCACCCCCTGGAGGGCGCGGCCCGCGATCAGCGCGGCCGGCGACCAGGCCAGGCCCGCGAGGAGCGAGGCGAGGCCGAAGGCGGCCAGGCCCCAGACGAACACCCGCCTGCGGCCGTAGAGGTCGGCGACCCGGCCGCCGAGCAGGAGGAAGCCGCAGAAGGTGAGCGGGTAGGCCGACAACACCCAGGCGACGCCGCCGCCGGGGCCGAAGTCGAGGCCCTCCCGGATGCTCGGGGCGGCCACGTTGATGATCGAGTAGTCGACGGCGATCAGGAACTGGGTGCCGCAGATGACGGCCAGCGGCCAGAACCGCCGTGATCGGGACGTGCCGTGGGCCCGTCCGTTCTCGTGCGTCGCCAGGTTCATGCCCATGCCTTTCGGTTCAGCCGGGGGTCAGGAACAGGCCGTGCAGTCGCGTCACCGCCTTCAGGACGTCGGGCTCGGGGCAGGTGACGGAGATCCGCCGGGGACGGACCGTCAGGTCGCGCACCCGGACGCCGGCCGCGCGGAGCGTGTCGGGGAGCAGACGCACCTGCGGGTGGTGCGGCCGGAACCCCCGGCCGACCAGCGACACCGTGCCCACGGGCGGCGACCAGTGGCAGCCGGTGCAGGCCCCGGCCGCGCGCAGGCCGTCGAGCAGCTCCTCGATCTGGTCGCGGTCGTCGGCGTCTGCCGTGAACCGCAACGCGTAGCCGCTCGCGGCGGTGAAGTGGTCGAGCAGGTCGACGGTCAGCGGGAGGTCGGCCAGCGCGGCGGCGATCGTGGTCAGCGCGGCCGGGTCGACCCCGTCGAGGCGGCCGCGGAGCCGGCCGGTCCGGTGGGCGACGCCGACGGCGGCGAACGTCCCGTCGTCGGGCGGGGCCGAGGTCACCCAGGTGCCCGCGCCGTCGGTCGTGCTCGACCGCACGTGGACGGGCACGCGGTGCGCCCCGGCGAGTGCGACGCTGGAGTGGGCCAGCACCGTGGCTCCCCCGGCGGCCAGCTCGGCCATGTCCTCGTAGGAGAGGCGGTCGAGCTTGCGGGCGTCGGCGACGTGCCGCGGATCGGCGGTGAACACGCCCTCGACGTCGGTGAGGATCTCGCAGGCGTCGGCCCGCAGCGCCGCCGCCAGCGCGACGGCGGTGGTGTCGGAGCCGCCCCGGCTGAGCGTGGTCAGCTCGCCGCTCCCGGCCGCGATGCCCTGGAACCCGGTCACCACCGGGACGTAGCCCGTCCGCACGCACTCGCGGATCAGCGCGGGCCGCACGTTGACGATGCTCGCGCAGCCGTGGACGCCGTCGGTGACGATGCCGCCGTCGCGGGCGTTGAACGAGCGGGCCGGCACGCCCAGCTCGTGCAGCGCCATGGCGAGCGCGGCGGCGGACGCCTGCTCGCCGGTGCTGAGCAGCAGGTCGAGTTCCCGGGCGTGCGGGTTGTCGGTGAGCTCGCGGGCCAGGCCGAGCATGGCGTCGGTGGCGCCGCCCATCGCGGAGACGACGGCCACCACCGACGCGTTCGCGGCGGCGATGCGCTTCGCCGCGTGAGCGATCTTGTCCACGTCACCCAGTGATGTGCCGCCGTACTTCTGGATCACCAGGTTCATCGGTCACCCCCGCGGCTGCGGGAGCCGGACCGATTCGGCCGCCGCCCTGCGGTAGTAGAGCTGCGCGTCGTCGTCGGACCGCATGCCCGCCGCGCCGTGGATCTGCATGGTCCGGGTGGTGACCGTCCGGGCCAGGTCGGCGGTCTCGGCGAGGGTGGCCGCCGCGTGCGCGGCCGTGCCGGGGTCGTGGACCAGCAGGCGGGCCGCGTCGACGCGCATCGACATCTCGGCGAGCCGGAAGGAGAGCGCCTGGTTGGCGCCGATGGCGCGGCCGAACTGGCGGCGCGTCTTGGCGTGGTCGACCGCGTGGTCGAGCGCCGCCTGGGCCAGGCCGACGAGATAGGCCGCCTGCCGGACCTGGGCGCCCGCCCAGTCGAGCGGGCCGGCCCAGGCGGTCACGGGCGTGCCGTCGAAGTCGACCCGGTAGAGCTCGCCCCGGCCGGTCTCCTCGTGCCGCCGCGTCGTGATGGACGGATGCCCGGCCCGGACGAGCGCCGACCGCGCCCCGCCGACCACGGCGAAGTGCTCGACCTCGGCGGCGAACCCGACGAAGTCGCACCGGGCGGTGACCGTGTCGTCCTGGTCGGAGCAGGAACCCTCGGCGAGCGCCACCGGCGCGGGACCGAGGTCGGGGAACAGCTCCCGCGCGGTCAGGGTGTCGAGGAGCGGCCCCTGGTAGAGGACCGAGCCGAGGAGTTCGGCCAGGCCCACGGCGTCGGAGCCGTCGAGGGCGCCGAGGCCGACCAGGCCCTCCCACACCATCGCGCGGGTCTCGCGGCGGTCGTCGTCGGTGTCGCCGCCCTCGCCGCGCGGGCGGTCGGCCATCCGCCGGACCAGCGGGGCCAGGTCCCCTTCGAAGAACTCGGCGATCGTGGTCGTCATGACGGCAACCCCAGTTTCGATGTGGCGACGAAGTAGAGCATGATCTCCGAGGAGCCCTGGGCCAGCGTCAGCCCCGGGGCCTCCCGGAACACGGCGTCGAAGACGCCGTCGGCGATCGCGTCGGGGTCGCGCGCGTCGAGCAGGGCGCGCGGGCCGAGCAGTTCGACCGCCGCCACCGACACCTCCTTGGCCGTCTCGGACGTGTACCACTTGGCGGTCGCCGAGTGGATCTCGTCGGGCTTGCCCTCGTGCAGGTTGGCGATGCACCGCCAGGCCAGCAGCCGGGCCGCGCGCACCCGGGTCTCCAGCCGGTCCAGGCGCTCCTCGCAGCCGGGCGGCGCGTGCTCGCGCAGCGCGGCCAGCGTGCGTTCGGCCTTGGCGGAGTGGTCGAGCCCGGTGCGCTCGAACGGCAGCACCCGGTTGAGCACCTGCCAGCCGTCGTCGACCTCGCCGAGCACGTCCTCACGGCCGATCCTGATGCCGTCGAGCGTGATCAGGTCGAACCGCTCCTCCGACAGGTTCCACACCGGCTCGATGACGGTGCCCAGGCTGTGCAGCGGGACCAGGAACAGGGTGATCCCGGCGTAGTTCACCGGGCCGGTCGAGGTGCGGGCCGCGCACAACGCGAAGTCGCTGTGCTGCGCCTTCATGTTGTAGATCTTGCGGCCGGTCAGCCGGTAGCCGTCGCCGTCGGGCTCGGCGCGCGCGCCGAGGGAACCGAGGTCGGATCCGACGTCGGGCTCGCTGAACAGCACGTTGGCCGTGGTCTCGCCGCGCGCCAGGCCGGGCAGGTACCGCTCCTTCTGCTCGTCGGTGCCCATGAGGTTGATGGCGTTGCCGACGATGTCGACGCCGAGCGAGTGCACGTTCTCCGGCACGCCATGCCGGATCATCTCCTCGGTGACGATCGCCTTCTCGACGATCGTGGCCCCCGAGCCGCCGTACCGCTCGGGCCAGTTGATCGCGAGCCAGCCGAGCTTGCCGAGCCGCCGGTGCACGTCGAGCAGCCCGCTCTCCTGCCCGTACGGCATCCGCCGCGACTGGGCGATCTCCGCGCGTACCGCGTCCTCGCACAGCAGCGCGCAGACTTCCTCCCTGAAGTCGGTCATCGCACACTCACCTCGCTGAATCTCTCGCGCATCACGGCGGCGAGCGCCTCGGCGCGCGCCGCCTGGAGCATCGTGTAGTGGTCGCCCGCCACCACCTGGACGTGGTCGGCGTAGGGCCGCCAGCGGTCGAGCCTGGCCGGCTCGCAACCCTCGGCGCAGAGCAGCACCACCCGGCCCTCCACCCGCGTGGGGCGGAAGGCCAGCAGGCCGCGCACGTTCGCGGCGAACACCGGGAACCGCCGGGCCCGTTCGGCGTCGTCGAGTTCCGCGTCCATCGCGGCGAGGTCGGCGTCGAACCAGGCGGCCAGCTCGTCGTCGCCGGGCCTCGACGGCTCGTCGGCGAGGCCGGTGTCGAGGAGGAACGTGAGCGCGGCGCCGCCGTCGAGGCGGGCCATCTCCAGCGCCACCGCGCCGCCGACCGACCAGCCGCCCAGGTGGAGCGGGCCGTAGGGCCGCAGCTCGCGGACCTCGGCCAGGTAGCGGGCGGCCAGGTCGGCGAGGTCGCGGTCGCCGGTGACGCCCTCGTGCAGGCCCGGGTCCTCCAGGGCGTAGACGGGGCGGTCGTCGCCCAGGGCCGCGGCCAGCGCGACGTAGGGGGCGACCGAGCCGCCGGCGGCGTGCACCAGGAACAGCGGCGGCTGGTCCCCCGCCCCGCCCAGCGGGACCAGGGCGGACTCCGGCCGCCGTTCGGGACGCGGCAGCCGGAGGGCCTCCTCCCGTCTGCGCCGCAGTTCGTGGCGCAGCAGCGCCTTCCGTTTCTCCTCGAGGGTGGCGTCCATCAGCTCTGCTCTTTCAGCAGGCGGTCGAGCTCCTCCTCGGACAGGTCGGCGACCTGCGCCTCCAGCTTGGCCACCTCGTCGTCGCCGAGCAGCGCGCGCTGCGCGTCGTCGACCTGGGCGGAGAACTGGCTGAGCAGCGGGTAGCTGAACAACCGCCGGGGGTCGAGCGTCACCTGGAAGGCGTCCCGCACCCGGGAGATCATCTGGGTCACCTGCAGCGAGTTGCCGCCCAGGACGAAGAAGTTGTCCTGCGCGCCGACGCTGCCGGGCTCCAGGCCGAGCAGGCCGGTCCAGATCTCGGCGATGCGGCGTTCGGTGTCGGTGGTCAGCTCGACCTTGGCCGCGCCGCCGCCGGGACGGGGGTCGGGCAGCTTCTTGTGGTCGACCTTCCCCGCGGGGGTCAGCGGGAGCTGGTCGAGCGTGACGTAGTCGGTGGGCACCATGTGCATGGGCAGCCGCCCGGACAGGTGCTCGCGCAGGGCGTCCGGCTCGACGTCGCCGACCACGTAGGCGGCCAGCCACGCCGAGGGCGTGCCCTGGTCGCGCACGGTCACGACACACTGGCGCACGCCGTCGACGCCCTCGATGGCGTGCTCGATCTCGCCGAGCTCCACGCGCAGGCCGCGCAGCTTCACCTGGCGGTCGGCCCGGCCGAGGAACTCCAGCTGGCCGTCGGAGTTCCAGCGGGCCAGGTCGCCGGTGGCGTACATGCGCTCGCCGGGTTTGGCGGCGAAGGGGTCGGGCCGGAACTTCTCGGCGGTCTGGTCGGGCCGGCCGAGGTAGCCGACGGCCAGCCCGGCGCCCGCCATGTGCAGCTCGCCCGGCACGCCGACCGGGACCGGCCGCAGGGCCCTGTCCAGGACGTAGGCGCGCTGGTTGTCCATCGCCCGGCCGATCGGCGGGGCGCCCTCGATGGGCTCGGGCGGGCACAGGTAGTCGACGCAGGTGACGGTGACCTCGGTGGGGCCGTAGCCGTTGTGGAACTCGCGGCCCGGCCGGCTCCACCTGTTGACCAGCTCGGGGCCGAAGGGCTCCATGCCGATGAAGCAGACCCGCAGGTCGTCGAGGGTGGCGGGGTCGAGCAGCCCGAGCACGGCGGGCGGGATGTCCACCATCGTCACCCGCTCGCGGGCGAGCAGGTCCTGCAGCGACTCGGGGTCGAGCAGCTCGGCGCGCGGCGCGCCGACGATGGTGCCGCCGGCGGTGAGGGTCGAGAAGACGTCCGAGACGCTCACGTCGAAGGCCGGGTTGGAGAACTGCAGGATCCGGTCGTCGGGCGTGACCTGGAACATGCGCTGGAAGGCGGTGCAGAAGTTGACCACCGCGCGGTGCGGCACCATGACGCCCTTCGGGGTGCCGGTGGAGCCGGAGGTGTAGATGACGTACGCGGTGTCCTCGTGCGACACGGTCACCGAGGGCGGCGCGTCGGCGCGGCCGTCGAGCGCGTCGCCGTCGAGCAGGATGCGCGGCACCTCGGCGGGCACCTTGTCGGCCAGGTCGGACGTCGTCACGACCACCGCGACCTCGGCGTCGCCGAGCTGGTAGGCCAGCCGGTCGGGCGGGTACTGCGGGTCGAGCGGCAACCACGCGCCGCCCGCCTTGAGCACGCCGAGCTCGGCGGCCGGCAGGTCGAAGCCGCGCTCCAGCAGCACCCCTGCCACGGTCCCGGCGGTCACCTTGAACTCGTCGGCGAGCGTGTGGGCCAGGCGGTTCGACCGCTCGTCGAGCTGCCGGTAGGTCAGGTCGTCGCCGCCGAACCGCATGGCGACCGCGTCGGGCGCCTCGGCGGCGCGGGCCGCGACCAGCTCGTGCAGCAGGCGCTCGTCGCGCTCGCGGGGCTCGGGGTTCCACGCGGTGAGCACCCGCAGGTACTCCTCGTTGGACATCAGGTCGAGCTCGTCGATCCGGGCGGCCGGGTTCGCCAGCGCGTCGGCCATGACCGTGGTGAAGTGCTCGACGAGGGCCTCGACCCGCTCGTGGTCGAACAACTCGGAGGAGTACTCGATCCACACGCCCAGGCCGCCGTCGGGCAGGTCGTTGATCTGGAAGGTGAGGTCGAACCGGGTGGTCTCGGGCTGCGGGGTGAGCATCTCGACGTCCAGGCCCTGGAACTCCCAGCGCGCGATCATCGGCTCGGGCAGCAGCGTGAACAGGTGCGCGACCAGCGGGTTGCGGCCGGGCACCCGCTCGGGGCTCAGTTCCTCGATCATCCGGCCGAACGGCATGTCCTGGCGGGCCATGGCGTCGAGCACGGTGTCGTTGGTGACGTGGACGAGGTCGCGGAAGACCGGGTTGCCCGCGAGGTTCCCGCGGACCGCGACGGTGTTGGCGAAGAAGCCCATCATGGGTTCGGTCTCCGAGCGGGTGCGCCCGGAGAAGACCGAGCCGAGGGCGATGTCGTCCTGGCCGGTGTAGCGGTTGATCACGATCTGGTAGCCGGTCATGGTCAGGGCCAGCAGGGACACGTTCTCGGCCTGGGCCAGGTCGCGGATGCCGCGGGCGAGGTCGTCGGGCAGGCGGCCCTCGTAGATGCGGCCGGCCCCGGTGGGCGCCGACGGGCGCTCGCGGTCGCCGCGCCACTCCAGCGGCTCCATGCCCTCCAGGGCGGTGCGCCACGACTCGATCTGCTTGGCCGGTTCCTCGCTGAGCAGCCAGAGCCGCTGCCAGGCCGCGAAGTCGGCGGGGTGCAGGGTCAGGTCGGGGAACCGCGCCCCCTCCGGGTCGGCGTAGCGGGCGGTCAGCTCCTCGGCGAACTGGCGCGAGGACCATCCGTCGATGACGATGTGGTGCCAGACGATGGACAGCACGTGGTCGCCGTCGCCCAGGCGCAGCAGGCCGAACCGGTAGGGCGGGTGGTTGCGCAGGTCGAACTCCTCGCGCACCTGGCCGTCGATCCACTCCTGGATCCCGGCCTCGGTCCCGTCGGTGACCGGCAGGTCCCACTTCTCGGGCGGCGGGTCGACGGTCTGGAACGGCACGCCGTGCTCGTCGCCGAACCGGGTACGCAGGCTCTCGTGGCGGGTCACGATGCCGCGCAGCGCCCGCGAGAGCGCGTCGACGTCGAGCGGGCCGCGCAGGCGCATCGCGAACGGGACGTTGTAGACGGGGGCGCCGGCCACCATCTGGTGCAGGAACCACAGGAATCGCTGCTGCTCCGCGATGGCCATCTTGCCGGTGCGCGGAACCGGGACGATCTTCTCGCGTTCGGCCTTCTCGGCCACCCGCTGGCGGACCTTCCGCTCCAGTAGGGCGCGCTTGATGTCGCCGACGTTGCGCTCTTCGGGCGTGGACATGGTCTCCTTCTCCTCCTTCACCGTCGGACGCTCAGCGGTCGCAGATCCGTCCACACGCTCGCGATGTGCGCCAGGCACTCGTCCTTGCCGCCTTCGAATCCGGCCGCGCGCCAGCCGTTCGGGATCTCGCGGCCGGCGGGCCATATTGAGTACTGCTCCTCGTGGTTGATCACCACGGCGAACTGCTCTTCCATTGCGCCTACCTTTCTTGAGGTACGAAGGCGGAGGTGTCGGTCAGCGTGTCGGTCAGCTGGGTGAGGTAGCGGTCGATCGCGGCGAGGCCGTCGGCCTCCGGGCGGGCGAGCGCGGCCCCGTGGCGGTCGAACCGCCGGATGTCGAAGTGGCGGGATCCGTCGGTGAACATCTCGTCGAACGCGGCCGGGGCGGCGTCGCGGCCGGCCTCGGGTGGCGGCAGCAGCAGGCTGAGCGCGGTGAGCCGCTCGTCGGGCTCAGCGATCGCCTCCAGGCGGTCGCGGAACTCCGCGTAGCCGACCCGGTCGGCGCCGCACCGCCCGGCGAGCGCGTCGAGGGCGTCGGCGAAGCGCAGCCCCGTCGGCCACAACACGTGCATCGCGCCGTCGGGCACGTCGAGGTCGCCGGTCGCGGCGCCGGCCAGGAACCGGGCGACCACGTCGACCGGGGTCACGTCGGTCGCGGCCTCGGTCGGGAACACGCACCGGGTGCGGGCGCAGGCGTACAGCAGGTTGTGGGCCAGCGAGTCGGGGTTGGCCGCGCCGGTCGCGCGGTGCGGCCAGACCTCGCCGAGGCGGTAGACCACCGAGCTCACGCCCTGGCGGTGCGCGTCGGCGACCAGGCTCTCGGCGACGAACTTCGACCGGTTGTAGCCGTCGGCGGCGACCTCGTCGGGCACCGGGATGCGGTCTTCGGTGATGGGCGGGCCGGTCCGGTCGGCGGGGCCGAAGATGCTCAGGGTGGAGAGCAGGTGCAGCCGCGCGCCGCCGCCGGCGGCCAGCTTGATGAGCTCCTGTACGCCCAGCACGTTGGCCGGCCGGTGGTCGAGGTAGCCCGACAGGAAGTTCACCGCGCCCGCGGCGTTGACGACGCCCGACACGGTCGAGGCGAGGGCGTCGAAACGCCGCTGCGGCAGCCCGAGCAGGTCCCCGGCCAGGTCGCCGGGCACCACCTCGACGCGTCCGGCGCTGATCGCGGCGGGCAGCTGCCGCCAGGCGGAGGTCAGCCCGTAGCGGTCGAGGACCTCGGTCAGCCGGTCGGCGCCGTCGGCCGGGTCGGCGCACCGGACCAGGCAGACCACCTCGGCGTTGGTGCGGGTCAGCAGCTCGGCCAGGACGTGCGCCCCGATGAACCCGGTCGCGCCGGTCAGCAGCAGCGTGCGGGGCGGCCGCCAGGCCAGGTCCTGCCGGACGTAGGCCAGTTCGGCGCTGTCGTCGTCGACGCCACCCGAAAGGCGGGCGGCCTGGGCCCGCACGGTCGGCTCGGCGAGCAGGTCGCGGGGGCGGACCGGCCGGCCGAGCCGTTCGCCGACGGCGGTGACGACCCGGTAGGCCAGCAGCGAGGTGCCGCCGTAATCGGAGAAGGGCACGACCACCGAGATCCGGTCGCGGCCGAGCACCTCGCGCCAGGCCGCGCGGACCAGTTCCTCCATCGGGCCTTCCGGGGGCTCGACGTGCTCCTCCCCGCTCTCGGCGACGATCAGCGCGGCCAGCGCCTTGCGGTCGGCCTTGCCGTTGTGGTTGAGCGGCAGCTCGTCGAGCACCACGATCCGGTGCGGGACCTGCTCGGCCGGGAGCTTGCCGGCGGCGTAGCCGCGCAGCTGCTCGGCCGAGGGCGTCTCGGCGGGCGAGCGCGGGGTGACGCAGCTGACCAGCGTGGCGTCGGGGGCCTCGCCGAGCACGACCGCCGTCGCGTCGCCGACGAGCGGATGGCTTTCCAGGGCGGCGGCGACGTCGCCGAGCTCCACCCGCACCCCGCCGAGCTTGACCTGCTCGTCGAGCCGGCCGGCGAAGTGGAGCAGCCCGTCGTCGCCGGCCCGCGCCAGGTCGCCGGTGCGGTAGAGGGTGGGGCCGGGGATCTCCGGGAACGGGTTGGGCACGAACGTGCGGGCGGTCCGCGCCGGGTCGTCCAGGTAGCCCGCGCCGACGCACTCGCCGCCGAGGTAGAGCTCGCCGGGCGTGTTCGGCGGCACGGGGCGCAGGTCGCCGTCGAGCACGATCGCGGCGGTGTTGTCGATGGGGCGGCCGATGGGGATCCGGTCGGCGTCGGGGTCGGTGACGTCGTGGAAAACCGATCCGATCGAGCACTCCGTCGGGCCGAACGTGTTGGTGACGGCCAGGCCGGGCAGCAGCGCGCGCAGCCGGCGCACCACGCCGGGACCGGCCGGCTCGCCGCCGATCAGCATGCGGCGCAGGCTCGACACCGCGGCGCGCAGGTCGTCGCGCTCCTCCAGCAGGGCCACGAACGCGGCCAGCACCGACGGCACGAAGTCGGTCATCGTGACGCCGTACCGGCCGATGGTGGTCGCGGTCTGCTCCAGGTCGAGGATGCCGTCGCGGTCGGGCAGCACGACCTGCCCGCCGGAGGTCAGCGGCCAGAGCACCTGCCACATCGAGGAGTCGAAGGTGGAGCGGCTGTTCTGCAGGGTCACGTGGCCGGCCCCGTCGCCGAAGCGGCGCGACATCGTGGTCAGGCGGTTGACCAGGCCGCGGTGGCGGTTGAGCGCGCACTTGGGCCGGCCCGTCGAACCGGAGGTGTAGAACCCGTAGATGAGGTCGCCGGGGGCGGGCCGCCGGTCGGCGGGCATCGGCCCGGCGTCGCCGGGCGCGTCGCAGTCGACGACCACCGCCGGGACGGGTGCGTCGAGGCCCGCGAGGATGTCGGCGGTCGCCGGGGAGACCACGACGGCGGGCGGCGACAGCTCGGCCACGATCGCGTTGAGCCGGTCGGCGGGCCAGGCGGGATCGAGCGGCACGAACGCCGCGCCGGCCTTCAGCACCGCGATGAGCGCGGCGGGGAACTCGCGTCCGTCGGCCACCAGAACGGGGATCAGACGGTGCTTCTCCACGCCGCCGCCGATCAGCCGGCGGGCGGTCGCGCCGGCCGCCGCGTCGAGGTCGGCGTAGGTGGTCGTCAGGTCGCGATATCGGACGGCGGGACGGTCCGGCGCGTTCTCCACCTGTTCGAGGAAAAGGTCGAGGACGGTGCTTCGCGACGGAAATTCGCGCTGCGGGCCGAGGAATGGATGAGCGTTTTCGTCAAAGTGCGTCTGCTGATGGCGTGGCATCGTGCTTCCATGGTCAGGTCAGGCAGATCAGTCACTATTCAGATGGGCAGGAAAATGCTTTTCGGCGTGACCGGTCGCTCCCCTCTGGGAAAGATTGAGTAACCATCATTCCGGGTCTTACGGGTTACTCCATACTGTGCCAACGGGCTGCGGTCCGCAAGCCCGGACGTCGCCGAGGCCGCCCAAAACACAGCGTTCACCTGCGGAAACGATTGTTCTATCCCTACCCGGCAGGCGGCAGGCGCCGACCGGTGTCCGAGCGCCCCGATACCCGAGGCCGCAGGGGCTAATCACAGATCGGCGTTCTTTCTCGAAAAAAGCGTGAACGATCATTCCGAGTCACAGAGGCACCAGGAGACACATTCGAATCATCGGCCGACAATGGCGTGCGGACTTGATTTCCTTGGGTATCGTGGGCAAGGCTTGACACATTGTCAGAAATCTCCCAACGCAAGGAGGAGGTCGTGGGAATAGCCGATGGCACCCCGACGACGGGGTTATTCCAATCAGGAGGGCTGTCCTCTCTGGCCGTCGGAGTGTGGCTGCGTGAGACGTCCGTCCCGGCGCGGCACTACCTCGCCGACCTCGGCCAGTCCGACCGCGCGGAGATCGACGCGCTGGCGTCCTCCCTGCGCGACTCCGGCGCCGACGTGGTCGTCGTCGACCTGCGGGCGGCGATGGCCGCCGTCGCGTCCGACCTGCTGCGCTACCGCGCCCGCCACGACGGCGGCTACTGGAACACCACCGGCGCGTCCCGCTTCGTGCTGGTGAGCGAACTGCTGCCGCTGATGCGGGCCGACGGTTGCGAGACCTTCGTGCACGGCTGCGTCGGCGGCGGCAACGACCAGCGCCGGTTCGCGCGCTACGGCGGCCAGGTCGCCCCCGGGATGGCCCGCGTCGAACCGTGGACCGACCCCGGCGCCCTCGGCCGGTTCCCCGACCGGACCGCCATGGCGGCGGCGGTCGCCCGAAGCGGGCTGCGCCTCGACCGGGGCAGCGCCGCCGACCGGTCCACCGACGCCAACCTCGCCGGCGCGTCCCACGAGTCGGCCGAGCTCGAAGACCTGGCGACGCCGGTCACCCGGCTGCGGCCGCGCTGGAGCGCCTGGCCCCACGAGGCCCCGGCCGACCCCGAGACCGTCACCATCACCTTCCGCGACGGGCGGGTCGCCGACGTCGAGGGCAGCGGCCCCGACCCGGTCGCCTGGATGGCCGCGGCCAACACGGTCGGCGCCCGCCACGGCGTCTGGCTGCGCGACGTCGTCGAACGGCGCATCATCGGCACGGTCTGCCGGGGCATCTACGAGTCGCCCGGCCTGGAGCTGCTCGAACGCGCCTGGACCCGCATTCTGCAGGCCGGTCTCGACGCGGCCGGCCGCGAGCTCTACGACCGGCTGGCCGCCGTCCTGGGCGCCGCCGTGTACGAGGCCCGCTGGCTCGACCCCGCCGCCCAGGCGGCGCGCGAGGCGATCGACCGGCTCGTCGGCGACCTCAGCGGCAGCGTGACCCTGTCGGTGCACCGGGGCGTGGCCCGCCCCGAGGGCATGAAGGCGGCGAGCCACGTCGTGCAGCAGACCCGCTTCGGCTCGGGCGGCAACCGCTGGAGCCGGGAAGGAGAAGGCCATGCGTGAGCGCCGCTTCGGCCGGCTCGGCTGGACGGTCGGCGACGTCGGCTACGGCATGTGGGGCATCGCGGGAGGCGAGGGCGGCTGGACCGGCGCCGACGACGCGACCGGCGACGCCGCGCTCGACGAGGCCGTCGGGCTGGGCTGCGACTACTTCGACACCGCCTGGATCTACGGCCGCGGCGAGAGCGAGCGCATGCTCGGCCGGCTGCTGGCACGCCATCCCGAACGCCGCCTCCACGTCGCCACCAAACCGCCGCCCAAGGACCGCGCGTGGCCGTCCACCCGCGACTCCAAGCTGGCCGACGTCTACCCGCCCGACCACCTCTGGGAGTACCTGCACCGCAGCCTCGACGCGCTGGGGACCTCCTCGGTCGACCTGTTCCAGTTCCACGTCTGGGAGGACGCCTGGGCCCACGACAGCTCGTGGCAGGACACCGTCGCCGAGATGCGCGAACGCGGGCTGATCAAGGGGGTGGGCGTCAGCGTCAACCGCTGGGAGCCCTGGAACGTGCTGGAGACCCTGAAGACCGGGCTGATCGACGCCGTCCAGGTCATCTACAACATCTTCGACCAGGCCCCGGAAGACGAGCTGTTCCCGGCCTGCCGCGAGCTCGACGTCGCGGTGGTCGCCCGGGTGCCCTTCGACGAGGGCACGCTCACCGGCGCCCTCACCCGTGACAGCCGCTGGCCCGAGGGCGACTGGCGCAACACCTACTTCGTGCCGGAGAACCTGGGGCCGAGCGTCGACCGGGCCGAGCGGCTCAAACGCGTACTGCCCGAGGGCATGACCCTGCCCGAGCTCGCCCTGCGGTTCATCCTGCAGAACCCCGACGTCTCCACCGTCATCCCGGGCATGCGCAAACCCGCCCACGTCCGCGCCAACCTGGCCGCGAGCGACGCCGAACCGCTGAGCGAGGCGCTGATGGCGGAGCTGCGCGAGCACCGATGGGACCGCCGGCCGACGGAGTGGTCGCAGTGAAGCCGATCCTGTTGTGGGCGGTGCCCCGGTCGCGGTCGACCGCGTTCCTGCGCATCATGATGGAGCGCGGCGACCTGGAGGTGGCCCACGAGCCGTTCTCCTACCTCCAGGACGACGGCAGCTTCACGCTGGCCGGCCGGACCGTCACCTCGCCGGTCGAGCTGCTCGACGTGATGCTCGACCTCGGGGCCGCCGGGCGGCGGGTGTTCGCCAAGGACACCTCCGACTACACGTACACGCCGCTGTTCCAGGACGAGCGCCTGTTCACCGACGTGATCAACACGTTCATGATCCGCGAGCCCGAGAGCGCCATCGCCTCCCACTACGCCGTCAACCCCGAGGCGACGCTCGACGAGTACGGCTTCGAGTACCTGCACGCCGTCTTCGAGGCCGTGCGGTCGGCCACCGGCGAGACGCCGCTGGTGATCGACGGCGACGACCTGGTGGCGCGGCCGGAGGAGACCGTCCGGGCCTACTGCGCGCACGTCGGGCTGGAGTTCCGGCCCGAGGCGATGCGCTGGGACCCGGGCGAGCAGGCCGACTGGCGGCGCACCAACCGGTGGCACACGGAGGTGGCCGGCAGCAGCGGGCTGGTGGCGACGGCGCCCAAGCCGCGGGCGACGCCGTCGACCGACGAGCACCTGCGCCGCGTCGCCGACCACCACCGGCCCTACTACGAGGCCCTCGCGCGGGCTAGACCTTCCGCCGCATGATCGGCCGGTCGGCGCGCGGGCGGGCCACCTCGGAGAACCCGGCGTCGAGGAAGGCGCTGGCGATGCCGGTCATCGCCGTGTCGGCCCCGGCCCGTCTCCCCGCACGGGGTTCGACCGGATAGCCCTCGGCGGTGGCGTAGCCCGCCGCCGAGGCCCAGTCGCAGACCGCTTCCAGGATGCCCGGCAACAACCCGGAGCCACGATGTCCCTTCTCGACGTACACGCACGCGATCGCGCAGACCTCCTCGTCGTCGACGCCCGACAGCAGCGGCGAGCGCTCCAGCCGGGGGAAGGCCGAACGCGGGCCGAGCGAGCACCACGCGACGGGGGCGTCCCCGTCGTAGACGACGAGGCCGGGCACGGGTTCGCGACCGGCCAGGCGCTTCATGGCCTTCTTGTTGCCCTCGCCCTTGCCCGCCGTCCACTCCTTGATGGACAGCCGCCAGTGCATGCACCAGCACCCGCGGGCGCCGCCGTTGGCGCCCAGAACCGACTCGAAGTCGCCCCAGGTCTCCTTCGACAGCTCTCTGACGGTCAGGGAACTCATCGCGCCACCTCCAGATAACCCATGAACATCTATTTACAGGTTACTCCAACCAGAAGCCGGAGGTCCGGGACATGGCCGGAGAAGACGACGTCCTCGACACGCTCGAAGCCGAGGCGGTGCACATCCTGCGCGAGGTCGCCGGTGCGTTCCGGCGGCCGGTGCTGCTCTATTCGATCGGCAAGGACTCCTCGGTGCTGCTGCACCTGGCGCTGAAGGCGTTCGCGCCCGGCCGGATGCCGTTCCCGGTCGTCCACGTCGACACCGGCTGGAAGTTCCGCGAGATGATCGCCTTCCGCGACGCCACGGCCGAGCGGCTGGGGCTCGACCTGCGGGTGCACACCAACCCCGACGGGGCCACCCCCTTTTCCCACGGCGCCCACGAGTACACCCGGATCAAGAAGACCCTCACCCTGCGCAAGGCGCTCGACGACGGCGGGTTCGAGGCGGCGATCGGCGGCGCGCGGCGCGACGAGGAGCGCTCGCGGGCCAAGGAGCGCATCTTCTCGCTGCGCGAGCCCGGCCACCGCTGGGAGCCCCGCTCGCAGCGCCCCGAGTTCTGGTGGCAGGCCAACACCGAGCTCGCCGAGGGCCAGACGATGCGGGTGTTCCCGCTGTCGAACTGGACCGAGCTCGACGTCTGGCGCTACATCAGGCGCGAGGACATCCCCGTCGTGCCGCTCTACTTCACCGCGCCGCGCCCGGTCGTCGAGCGGAACGGCTCGTTGATCATGGTGGACGACGACCGCTACCCCCTGGAGCCCGGCGAGCGGCCGGAGGAGCGCCGGGTCCGGTTCCGCACCCTCGGCTGCTACCCGCTGACGGCGGCCGTGGAGTCCAAGGCGGAGAACGTCGACGAGGTCATCGACGAGATGCGGCGCGACCGCAGGTCCGAACGCGCCGGGCGGCTCATCGACGGCGAGGGCGGCACGTCCATGGAGAGCAAGAAGTCGGAAGGGTATTTCTGATGGTCGCGGTACTGAGGGTCGTGGCGTGCGGCTCGGTCGACGACGGCAAGTCCACCCTGATCGGCCGGCTGCTGGCCGCCACCGGCGGCGCCACCGACGACCAGCTCGACTACGCCCGCGAGACGCGGCGCGGCGGCTCCACGGTGGCGGCCGGGGAGGTCGACTACTCGCTGCTGACCGACGGGCTGGAGGCCGAGCACGAGCAGGGCATCACCATCGACGTCGCCCACCTGTTCATGGACCTGCCGTCGGGCCGCCGGGTGATCGTCGCCGACGCGCCCGGCCACGAGCAGTACACCCGGAACATGGCGGTCGCGGCGTCCACCGCCGACGTCGCGGTGCTGCTCGTGGACGCCACCAAGGGCGTGCGCGAGCAGACCCGCCGCCACCTGGCGATCTGCGCGCTGATGGGGGTGCCGTCGGTCATCGCGGTGGTGAACAAGCTCGACGCCGTCGGCTGGGAGCAGCCGGTGTTCGAGACCCTGGCGGGCGAGGTGCGGGCGGCGGCCGACGGCTTCGGCATGCGGGCCGACGTCATCCCGGCCAGCGCCCTCGACGGCGACAACGTGGTCGAGCCCTCCCCCCGCCTGCCCTGGTACGACGGCCCCACCCTGCTGGGGGCGCTGACCGCCTGGGAACCGGGCCCCGCTCCCGACGAGGGCTACCGGTTGCCGGTCCAGTACGTCATCCGCGCCGACGGCTTCCGCGGCTTCGCGGGCACCGTGTTCGGCGGCCCGGTCAGGCCGGGCGACCCTGTGCGGGTCGGTGGGACGGCCGGTGGGACGACGTCCACGATCGAGCGGCTGCTCGCGCCCGGCGGGGCCGGCCTCGACCGGGCCGCGCCCGGCGCCGCCGTGACGGTGACGCTGGCCGACGACGTCGACGTGCGCCGCGGCGACCTGCTGGCCCCGCCCGACGACGGCCTGTCCCCGGCGACCGCCTACTCCGTCACGCTGATCTGGACCGCCGAGGAGCCGCTCCGCAACGGCCGCTCCTACCTGCTGCGCGTCGGCGGGCGCACGATGCCCGCCGTGGTCACCGCCGTGCGCGACCGGCTCGACGTGGTGAGCGGCGAGAAGCTCGCCGCGCGCACCCTCGACCTCAACGACATCGGCACCGTCGAGCTGACCACCGACACCCCGGTCGCCCTCGACGCCTACCGCGAGTCGCGGCACACCGGCAGCCTGCTGCTCGTCGACCGGGTCACCAAGGAGACGGTCGCGGCCGGCATGGTGCGGCACGCGCTGCGGCGCGGCCGCAACGTCGCCCCGCACGCCTACACCGTCGACCGCGAGGCCCGGCAGCGGCTCAAGGGCCAGCGGGCCCGGGTGGTGTGGCTGACCGGCCTGCCGGCCGCCGGCAAGTCGACCGTCGCCAACACCCTGGAGCGGCGGCTGCACGGCATGGGCCTGCACACCTACGTGCTCGACGGCGAGAACGTGCGCGGCGGGCTGAACAGGGACCTCGGCTTCACCCCGCAGGGCCGCGCCGAGAACGTGCGCCGGGTCGCCGAGGTGGCCCGCATCCTGGTGGACGCCGGGCTCATCGTCGTCGTGGCGCTGGTGTCCCCGTTCCGCACCGACCGGGCCGCGGCCCGGGACCTGTTCGCCGACGGCGACTTCACCGAGGTCTGGGTCGACACCCCGCCCGAGGAGTGCGCCCGCCGCGACCCGAGGGGCCTCTACGCCCAGGCCAAGGCAGGGCGGCTGCCGAACCTGACCGGCCAGGGCCAGCCCTACGAGCCGCCCGGCCACCCCGACCTGGTGATCGACGGGACCGGCTCGCCCGACGAGGCGGCCGAGGCGGTGTGCGCCCTACTGGGCCTGTGAGACGTCGGCGACGAACGCGGCGATGGCCGCCGCGCTCTCGTCGGCGTGCGTCTCCAGCAGGTAGTGGCCGGCGTCGTAGACGTGCATCTCGATCCGGTCGAGGTCGCGGGCGTAGCCCATGATCTCGGCCAGGTCGAAGAACGCGTCGTGGCGGCCCCACAACAGCAGGCACGGCGGCTGGTGTTCGCGGTGGTAGCCGGCCAGCTCGCCGAACCGGCCGACGTACCCGCCGTAGTCGCGGAACAGCTGGAACTGGACGTCGAGGTCGCCCGGCCGCGACATGCGCTCCCAGTCGAGGTGCCAGGTCTCGGGCGGGTGCAGGACGCGCAGCCGCTCGGGCAGCCCGTCGAGGTACTGCCCCCGGGTGCCCTCGAAATTGAGCCACTCGGGCAACTTCGCCCGGTTCTCCTCCGACGGGTCGGCCCAGTAGGCGCGGGCGCCGTCCCACTGCTCGCCCAGCCCGTCGTCGTGGGCGTTGCCGTTCTGCACGATCAGTCCCAGGATGCGCTCGGGACGCCGCAGCGCGAGCTCGTAGCCGACCGGCGCGCCGAAGTCGTGCAGGTAGACGAAGAACTCCTCGACGCCGATCCGCTCCAGGAAGCCCTCCATGGTCTGGGCCAGGTTGGCGAAGGTGTACTCGTACTCGTCGATCGTGGGCGCGGCGGAGAACCCGAAGCCCGGCAGGTCGGGCGCGACGACCCGGCTCACGCCGGCGAGCGGCGCGAGCACCCGCCGGAAGCAGTGGGAGGAGCTGGGGAAGCCGTGCAGCAGCAGCACGCACGGCCGGTCCGGAGTGCCGGCCTCCCGGTAGAAGACCTCGATGCCGTCGACGTCGACGCTCTGGTGCCGTGCCTTCGCGCTCGCTCGCATCCGCGGGATCCCCTCGAACTCGGACGGTGTCGGCCGCAGGTGCCCCTGCCCCGTCACCGAGGCGTTAACGAGACCTGACCGACCCGGCCCCAGCGGGCCCGCAGGGGCTCCGCCAGTTCCTCCGGTACGCCCCCCGCCCCGCCCTCCAGGAGCCCGAGCGCCCCCGTGACGTAGGCCGCCGCCAGCGTGGGCAGGAGGCCGAGCTCCGGGTGGCCCGCGATGCGGCCGATACGCTCCCTGACCCCCTGCTTCAGCACACGCCGGACCACCGGGTCGGCCGTCTCGGCCAGGGCGACCAGCTCGACGGCCATGGCGTAGCTCTCGGCCGCCAGCAGCCCCCGGCCGAACTCGACCTCGTCGCCGCAGGCGGCCAGCAGGTCGAGGTGCGCGCCGTCGTGCACGCCCCGCCACACCCGCCTGCGCGGTTCGGGCGCGCGGTGGGTGCCCTCGACCACGACGGTGATCGGGCCGTGCTCGCCGGGCAGGCGCATCCAGGTGCGCCAGGCCAGACCCGCGAACCGGGACCCGTCGACGGCCGTGACGTCGCGGGTGGCGTGGGGGCGGTGGCGTTCGCCCCAGCGCAGGGGGTCGCGGACCGGGCGGCTCCGGCCGGAGCCGTCGGGGATGGTCGCGCACCAGGCGGCCAGCCGTCGGCAGGCCTCCCGGGTCTCCTCCCCCGGCGGGTCGACGGGACCGGGGTCGGCGGCGTCCGGGTAGCCGCGCGGGACCGGCCCGCACCGGGCCCGCAACGCGCGCAGCCGGTCGGCCGCCGGGCCGCCGTGGCGGACGCCGGTGGCCTGGACGACCGCGTCGAGGCCGTCGAAGGCCGCCGGCCCCAGGAGGGCGCAGCCGAGGGCGATCTCGGCCCACCCCCGGACCGTCCAGGCGGCCGCCTCCGCGCCCGACGCCGGGACGTCCCCGGCCGCCAGGGCCCGCCCGGCCGCCCAGGCCCACATGGCCGAGTCGTCGCGGGTCAGCGTCATCGCGACCACACCCGGACGCGCAGCATCAGCCGCCGGGGGTCGGCGAACGCGGTCCGGCCGTGCAGGGTGCGGCGGTTGTCGACCAGCAGGACGTCGCCGGGCGTGAGGCGTACCCGGACGGGATCGGCCCCGGCCAGCGCGGCGGTGAACGCCGCGGCGG
>NZ_BBXC01000007.1:423363-938565 GCF_001570525.1 Herbidospora sakaeratensis | reverse complement strand
CCCCGGACGGGACGAGGTTGTCGGGCCGCCAGCGCACGGTGTCCCCGGAGAGCACCGGCGCGGGCGGCGCGGCCCGCCCTGCGGCGAATACGGCCGGGATCCGCCACGCCCACCGCGGGCGCCGCAGGGCGGCCTCGGCCCGCGCCCCGTCGGGGCGGGCGCGCAGCGCGGCGAGGGCC
Organism: Herbidospora sakaeratensis; assembly: GCF_001570525.1. Classification (GTDB taxonomy): domain Bacteria; phylum Actinomycetota; class Actinomycetes; order Streptosporangiales; family Streptosporangiaceae; genus Herbidospora; species Herbidospora sakaeratensis. The sequence goes on along the minus strand of NZ_BBXC01000007.1, from coordinate 938,386 downwards.
CCGCTCGCGGGCAGCAGCAGCGAGTCGCCCCCGTCGGCGGCCGGCCGGACCGCGAACAGGCAGACCAGGTCCTCGGGGTCGGGGTGGTACTGCGCGTCGGTGTGCAGCGGAACCGGTCCGCCGCGCTGGGAGAACGTGCCGCCGGGTGGCCGCGGCCGGACCTCCCAGACGGCACGGCCGCCGTCGCGGGCCGAGGGCCGGCCGAACAGGGCGGCGAAACGGAGCGCCTGGGCGTGGGTGGGCACGTCCCAGGCGCCCCGTACGACCGCCCATCCCCGCGTGGCCAGTCCGTCCGCCGCATGGGTCTTTTCGGATGCCCGCATCGCACGTCTCCTGGTCCGCCGGTGAGTGGTGCCTCCAGAGAAGCGGCATCCTTGGTGCGGTGGCCGGTCGCGAAGCGGGCGAGGTCAGGGCGTTTACGGGTTGACCCTTGCAAGAGTCAGCTCATCTCACTAGGGTTCGCCCAACCTTAGTGAGATATATTCGCGAGTAATGAGCTCATATAGGGGGAACCAAGCGGTGCTAGCCCAGGAGCGAAGGCTGGCCGCGATCGCCGCGGCGTCCGCCGCCGCCTTCCGGCACAGCGACTACCACCAGGTACGCGCGGAGGACGTCGCCGAGCGGGTCCGGTTGCCCCGGGGCGGCGAGAAGGACACCGGCCGCTCGGCCGTGTGGCTCTACAACGAGGTCCGCAGCCGCCGCGTCCTGGTCGCGCTCGCCGCCAAACACGCCTTCGACGAGTTCACCAGCGGCGAGAACGCCCCCGAGCCGGTCGCCTCGATGCTCGGCGCGGCCGAGTCGGTGGCCGCCGCGCTGCGTCGCATCGCCCGCTTCCACCAGGTCGAACGTTTCCTGCTGGCCCAGGTCCGGCTGGGCATCGGCGACATCTCGACCTCCGAGAAGCGCCCCTCGGCCGCGCAGACCCCGCCCGTCTGGCTCACCGGCACCTACGGCTCGGCCGCCGCCGCGGGCTGGGAGGGCCGCGTGACGGCGTACGCCGAATATCTCGCCCCCCGCCTCGACCAGGCCGCCCGCGCGGTCGCGGTGCCGCCCGAGAACTGGGCGAAGACCAGCGCCGAGCGCCTGTCGGAGCTGGCCTTCCGGGCCATGTCCGACGACGCCGACGCCCCCGCCGACCGGCAGGCCGAGGGCCTGGCCGCCTACTGGCTGGCCCGCGACCTGATCCCGCTGACCGGCGAGTGGGCCGACCGCCTCCACGCCGCCGAGCGCACCGCCGAACTGGTCGAGAAGATCGGCCCCAACGGCCGGTCGCGCGCCAACGCCCTGGTCGTGGTCTTCCAGGTGCTCCTCGACAGCAGCCCGCTGCTGGCCCGCGCCGCCGAGGTCGGGGCCGAACTGATCCCGCTGCTGACCGGCTCCCCCGCCGACGGCGTGACCCTGTGCGACGTGACCTCGCGGCGCGGCCTGGCCCTGCTGCGGCTGGGCGACCTCGCCGCCGCCCGTGGCTGTTTCGAGGAGTCGCGGCGCATCGCCGAGAAACTGCCCGACTCGGCCGACCCGGCGTCGCTGATCGCCCGCGCCGAGCACAACCTGGCCGAACTGCTCGTCGACGAGGGCCAGGCCGAGAAGGGCCGCGCGATCCTCGCCGACGTGGCCGGCCGCCGCGGCGCCGGGGTGCCGAAGGCCGGCGCCGGCCCGGCCTGGCGCCGCCACACCCTGACCCGGCAGGCCCTGGCGCGGGCCACCACGAGGGCGGGCCGCGTCGCCGAGGGCGTCAGCCTCGCCGAGGCCACCCTGGCCGACCGCGAAGACCGCCTCGGCCAGGACAACGTGAACACCGCCTCGGCCCGCGTCACCCTCGCCGAGGCCCTGCTGGCCGCCGCCCATCCCGCCCAGGCCCGCCACCATCTGACCGAGGCGATGCGCCTGCGGTCCCTCTACCTCCCGGGCGAGGGCTACTGGCCCCAGTACGACCTGGTCCGCCTCGCCGAGATCGAACTGCACGCCGGCTTCCCGGCCCAGGCGGTCCGCCTGCTCGACGACGCGACCGTGACCACCACCTGGTTCGCCGAACGTGTCTCCCCCCGCCTCCACGAGGAGGCCGTGCTGATCCGCTCGCTGGGCCTGACCGCCTCCGGCGAGGCCCTGACGGCCCTGTCCGACCTGGCCGAACTCCCCCAGACCAAGGCGGTCGTGCGCGCCCAGGCGTCCGCCCGCCTGGCCGTGGGCGACCCGGCGTCGGCCGCCCGCGCCCTCGACGCCCTCGCCCCCGGCGACGCCGCCCCCGAACAGGCCGAGACCCTGCTCGCCCGCGCCCGCGTCGCCGCCGCCCAGGGCCGCGAGGCCGCCGCCGAGGAGGCGTGCCAGGCGGTTCTGGCCCTGGCCGGCGTCCAGCTCGACGCCACCCACCCAACGGTGCTTGGCGCCCGCCTGGGCCTCGCCCTGCAGCGCGTGCGCTCCGACAGGGCCGCCGAAGTGGGCGATCTGCTCGCTCCCCTGCTCGACCGCAGGCCCCTCGCCCACGGCAAGCCGGCCCTGGGTGACGGGCATCCGCTGCTGGCAGAGGCCATGGCCCTGGCGGCCCGCGCGGGTTCCCCGCCGGCCCGCGCGCCGGAGGACCAGCTGTGGGAGAACTTCTAGTTCGAGTCAGCTCTTGGTGTCCTAGTTGACCTGAGTAAAGCCACTCGATCAGATCGCGCGGCAGGCGGAATACTGCCGACCGTGGAATCCGCCTCTCTCATCTCGCCGACCCCCGCGTTGCCGATCGCACTGGTCCTGATGGTCGCCGGCGGCGCCGCCGTGGCGGCCCTGGGTGGGCTGGGGCACGGGTGGGCGGTGGTGCGGGCCTGCGCGCGGGCCGTGGTGCAGCTCGGGGCAGTGTCGCTGGTCATCGCCTGGGTGGTCGCGAACGGCTTCGCCGTCGCGGGGTTCATCCTGGTCATGTACGTCTTCGCGACCCACACCGCCGCCCGCCGGATCGGCACCTACTGGGCCGCCCTGCCGATCGCGGCGGGCAGCGCCCCGGTCCTCGTGATCCTCACCGGCACCGGCGTGGTGTCCCTCGACGGCATCGTGATCATCCCGGTCGCGGGCATCGTCTTCGGCGGCTGCCTGATCGCCACCGGCCTGGCCGGGCGGCGGGCCGCCGACGAGCTGACGACCCGTCACGGCGAGGTGGAGGCGGCCATGGCGCTGGGCTTCACGTCCCGGGAGGCCCGGCTGGAGATCTGCCGCCCCGCCGCCGCCCAGGCGCTGGTGCCGGCCCTCGACCAGACCCGGACGGTCGGGCTGGTCACCCTCCCGGGCGCGTTCGTCGGCATGCTCCTCGGCGGTGCGGGCCCGATCGAGGCCGGGATCGTGCAGCTGGTCGTCCTGGTGGCGCTGCTGTCGGCGGAGGCCCTCGCCGTCGTGCTGACCGTCGAACTGGCCGCCAGAGGACGGCTGATCAGGCCGTAAATTTCTGCCCCATATCGTGATATGTCCCGAATTCGGGATCTTCAGAGCGGGCACGCCCAACCCGAACCGAAGGGGGTACGCAAGTGATCAAGAAGCTGCACCGTATGGGTCTCAGGTCCAGTCACATGTACACCGCCGCCATCGCGTCGGTCGGGCTGTCCTTCTGCACCTGGATGATCTCCAGGCAGGTGGAGGACGCCGGTCTCGACCGGGCCGACCGCTGGGGGATCTTCATCGGCCAGTGGGCGCCCACGCTCATGGCCATGGGCGTGGCGCTCCGCGTCGAGGAGACCCACATGACCGACGACGACATGCGGAAGATGGACTCCGACATGGAGATGGGCTCCCGCACCTCGGGCAGCTCCCGGGTTCACGCGCCCGCCAGGTAGGAGACCACTGGGACCGCCCCGGCACCGCATCCGACCGGGGCGGTCTCAGGCTCTCGACACCAGGTAGGGCACCAGTTCGCCCACGCCCCGGACCACCTGCAGGCTCTCGGCCCGCAGCCCGAACCGGGGGTGGTCCTCCAGTTCCCCCGCTATCGCGGGATCGGCCAGCACGCCGCCCGCCGGAGCCAGTGACGTCAACCGGGACGCCAGGTTGACCGTGGTGCCGAAGACGTCGCCCATGCGGCCGATGACCGGACCGATCGCCAGTCCCACCCGCAGCTGCGGCATGCCCTTGACCCGGGCGTGCGCGCCGATCAGCGAGAGGGCGATGTCGGCGGCGCGGGCGGCCGAGTCGCTCACCCAGAGCACCGAGTCGCCCAGGGTCTTGATCATGCGGCCGCCCGAGGAGGCCACGATGTCGGCCGAGCGGCTCTCGAAGCGTTCGACCAGGCGGGCCAGTTCGGTCTCGGAGATCTGGCGGCTCAGCCGGGTGAAGCCCACCAGGTCGGCGAAGCCGACGGCCAGGCGGGCCGAGGCGGTCTCCTGGTCGACGATGCGGCCGGCGGAGGCGGCGAGATGGCGGCGCCAGGCGTACACGAGAAGGCGTTCCAGGTCGGGCACGACGCGGTCGGCGCGGCGCTGCCACGCGTGGCTGCGCCGGGACAGCGGGACCCCGGCCAAATCGAGGGTCTCGGCGCCGAGCTCGGCCTGCGACTCGGCGAGGCGGGCGGAGGCCCGGCCGAGGGAGCGGGCCATGAGCATGATGTGCTCGTCATCGTAGGTGCCGTCGGCGAGCAGGCCCATGAGGGTGCGCAGCGCCTCGACGTCGGCGTCGGTGAACTCGATCGCGTCGTCGGCGACGTTGGCGAAGCCCAGGGCGCGCCAGAAGCGGCGGGCCCGGTGGAAGGGCACGCCCGCCAGTTCGGCGACCTGGTGACTGGTGTAGCGACGCTGCTGCCGGAGGAAGGCCTCCGTCAGCCCGTCGACTCGCGGGTCGTCAAGCGTCATGCGGAAACCGTTCTGCGACCCAAATCGGAGAACGCACGATACCCGCGCTTTCGGTGGGGGAAAAGTCTTGCCACCAGCCACTTTATCCGGCTATTTCCCCAAATGCTCAGCCTTTGCGGGCCACGCCCCCGTACTGGTAGACCTCCATGTCCCGATAGTCGGTCAGCGGGTCGGGCCGCCACTGCGGCAGCGACACCACTCCAGGCTCCAGCAGGTCGAGACCGTCGAAGAAGCGGGTGAGGTTCTCGGGCGAGCGCAAGACCAGCGGCGCGCCGCCCCGGGCGTGCCAGAGGTCGACGGCCCGCTGCATGCCCACGCTCGGCATGCTGCTGGCGATGGCCACGTAGCTGCCCGGCGACAGGGCGTCGATCAGGGTGTGCACCGTGTCGAGCGCCAGGGTGTCGTCGGTGACGAACTCGATCACCCCCATCAGCATCAGCCCGACCGGCCGGGAGAAGTCGAGGGTCTCCGAGGCGGCCTGGAGAAGCGGGTCGGGATGGCGCAGGTCGGCGTCGAGGTAGTCGGTGGCCCCCTCGGACGTGCTCTCCAGGAGGGCGCGCGCGTGGATGAGGACGATGGGGTCGTTGTCGACGTACACGATCCGGGCGGCCGGGTTGATCTTCTGGGCCACCACATGGGTGTTCCCGGCGTTCGGGATGCCGGTGCCGACGTCGAGGAACTGGTCGACGCCGATCTCGCCGGCGAGCATGCCGACGACCCGGCCGATGAACTGCCGTTCGGACCGGGCGTTGATCGGCAGGTCGGGCATGACCTCGACGATCTGGGCGGCGACCTCGCGGTCGGACGCGAAGTTGTCGGTGCCGCCGAGCCAGTAGTCCCAGACCCGTGCCGGATGAGGTGTCGAGGTGTCGAGGCGCTGCCGAGGTATTCCGGCCATCTCGCTCCTTCCCCTCCAGCCAACATAGCCTTCCCGCCCTCCCGGCACGGCGAAGCGGAGCCCGTGATCTGGTCACGAACCCCGCCACGCCGGGAAAACGGGGCTTACCGCCGAGGCAGCAGCCGGACGGCCGAGGTGCCCAGGCCCGACGGCAGCAGCACCAGCCGGGGCGGCGGCGCGACCGACTCGGCGCGCAACCGGAGCAGCTCGGGCTCGGTGTAGCGGGCGCAGCGGCGGTGCCACTCCATGATCCCGGCCATCCAGTCCTTGAGCATGGCGGCGTGGCGCTCCAGCACCCGGCTCACCTCGGGATCGCCGATCATGGCGAGCATGGCCGGGAGCCCGTTGGCCAGGATGTGCTCGAACTGGCGCATGCGCTCGTTCATCAGGTCGACCACGATCGCGCGGGCGGTGACCCGGTCGACGTCGAGGAAGTTCTCCACGACCAGGACCATGTTGTGCAGCTCCCCCTCGAACTCGATCTCCTTCTGGTAGGAGAACAGGTCGTTGGTGAAGCAGCCGTAGTCCTGCGCCGCGGTCTCCAGCTCCCGCATGACCCTCGACTGGTAGATCTCGTCGTCGACCACCTCGGCCGCCGCCAGCCGGGCGAGACTGGCCGTCAGGTCGGACCCGAAGGTCCGGCGGCGCATCTCGATGTAGTCGACGGGATCGGGGATCCGCCCGGCGGCCTGGTTGTCGAGCTCCCACACCCAGCTGTCGAGCATGTCCTCGACCGCGACCCGGAACCCGGCCCGCGCCCGCTCAGGCAGTCCTCCGGCGGTACGCCGCCACAGGTCGGCCAGCCCCCGCTCCATCGGTCCGGCGGACGCCGGCGCGGCGGACGGCAGCGCGGCGGACGGCAGCGCGGCGGACGGCAGCGCGGCGGACGGCAGCGCGGCAGATGGCGGCCCGGCAGATGGCGGCCCGGCGGACGGCAGCCCGGCGAACGGCAGCCCGGCAGATGGTGGCCCGGCGAACGGCAGCCTGGCAGGCGACGGCGCGGCGAGCGACGGCGCGGTAGGCAACGGTTCGGCAGGCAACGGTTCGGCAGGCGACGGCGTGGCGGATGGCGGTGCGGCGAGCGGCGGCGCCGCCTCCGCCATGATCGCCTTGAGCCGCGCGGTCAGCGCCCTGGCCCCGGCGAGGTCGCGGGTGGCGCCGAAGGTCACGGGGTAGTAGTCGTCGCCGTAGGTGCCCCAGGTCAGCCAGTCGGTGGTCAGGCAGACCTGTTCCGGGGTGCCGTCGGCGTCGATCATGGCGGCGCAGTGGGCCAGGTCGATGCCCCGGAAGCGGCGTTCGTCCCAGATCGTCCCGTCGAGCAGGCCGGTCTCGCGCGCCCAGGCCACCGCGTGGCGGCGGGCCGCCTCGAGGTGGGGGCTCATGCGCATCGGATAGGGCAGGTGCGACTCCGGCACGGGCTGCGGCCCGACCCGCTCGAACGGCACGTGGGAGTGTTGCCTGGCGCGTTTCTCCAGGCCGATGCGCAGGGTCGACGTACCGAGACCATGAGGCTTCTGGATCTTGCCGGAGACCATGCCCTCGTTCATGTAGCGGCTCGACCGCATGTGCCACTCGTGACCGCCCGACTGCCAGTCCTGCAGGCCCTTGACGTAGCGGCCGACGGCGGCCTGCTCGTGGGGCGGCACGGCGCGTTCGGCCAGCAGCGCCGGGACCTCGGTCAGCGCGGTCGTCTCGAACTGCTGCAACCGGGAGGTCAGCAGATCGTTGACCCGCTCGGCGGCCTCCTGCGTGGTGACGCCGAGGAACTTCTCCAGCACCAGCACGGCGTTGGAGTTCTCCCCCTCCTCGGCCACCTCGCGCTGGTAGGAGAACAGATCGTTGCGCAGGTGGACGGCGTCGGAGAAGGTGTCGGACAACACCCGCAGCGGCCGCGTCGCCGCCAGCCCGCCGGGCACCTCGGCCCCCGCGGCGAACTCGACCAGGTTGGCCGACCAGGGCGCGCCCCCGACGCGGCGGCGCATCTGGACGTACTCGATCGGGTTGGCGATCCGCCCCCGGTCGATGTTCTCCAGCTCCCACATCGACTCGACCATCAGGTTGTGGGTCGACACGACGAACCGCTCCCGCCAGTCGGCCGACATGTGCGGAACCGTGCGCTCCCACAGGTCGCGAAGCCCGGCCTCGGCCGGGTTCTCCGGCTCGGGCGGGCTGTCGCCCATGAACAGCTCCAGCCGGTCGAGGTAGCGCTGCGCGCCGGCGAAGTCGCGGGAGTGCTTGAACAACTCCAGGAAGTGGTCGTCGAAGAAGAACACCCACACGTACCAGTCGGTGACCAGGTCGAGCGCGGGGCCGTCACAGTCGGGGTGGGTGTACGCGCACATGAGCGCGTAGTCCATGCGGTCGAGCTCCTCGGCGGTCCACACGACCCCGCCCCCCGGCTTGGGCGCGTCGAGCATGCCCATCTCCTTCGCCCACGCCATGGTGTGGGTGCGGGAACGTTCCAGATGGGGGTTGAGGCGGGCGGGGTATGGCACGTAGAACTCGGGCATGGTGAAGGCCTTCAAAGAGGCTCCTCTCCTCGAACGGTACTCGCCGTGACGACCCTGGCACTTTCCGTGGGATCACCGCAAGACCCGAAGATCTCACCCTTCCGCCGGACCTTCCGCTCAAATCGTGGTCTGCCCGCTGTGGTGGGCGGGGCCGCCGACAACCCTGGGGCGGTCGGCGTGGCCCACTCGCCGGAGAGGTCGAACCGCAGATGTGCTGGGCCCTCGAAGAGGTCGAGCCACCCAGGTGGGCCCAGGACGGATCGTCCGAGACGCCGGACCGGAGCCCCTCGGGGTGGGCCGGTCGCGGGGACCGGCCCACCCGCGCGGTCATTCCGCGAGTTGTTTCGCCAGGGATCTGGCCTCCATGTTCACCCGGCTGGAGCCCTTCCGGGCCGCCAGTTCGGCCAGGCCCGGCACCTTCCCCTTCGCCCCGCACACCCGGGCCGCCTTGACCGCCACGCCCAGCAGGTCGCCCAGCCCCGAGCGGGGTTTGGCGCCCTCGTCCGGCAGCAGGCCGGGCAGGGCGATCGACAGCACCTCCCAGACGGCCGCGTGAGCCCCCGCGTCGGCCGACTGGCCGAGGACCTCGGTGATGCGGTTGAGCTTCAGGATGTCGCCCGTCACCAGGCGGCGGATCGCGTCGCCGACGCCCTCGGCCGGGAAGTCGGGGCGGCCCGCCAGGGCCAGGAACGCCTCGCCGGCCGCCGAGCGCTGGACGGCCCGCTGGTGGCCCATCGCGGCGACGACCGTCGCGGCGACGACGGGGCCGACCGGGCCGGGGGCCACGGCGAGCGGGATGACGGCCTCGCCGGCGGGGTCGCTCTGCTCGGCCCAGGCGCAGATCCAGCGGAGCAAGAAGGCCGCGGTGGCCTCCGGGTGGCCGGGCAGGGTGCCGACCCAGATGTCGCGGGGCTGGATCCAGTAGTCGTAGTCGTCGTCGGGCGACAGGGTGACCAGGGCGTCGATGTGGTCGGGCAGGCGCCGGCCCGGGTCCATCGTGACGACCGGCCTGCGGTCGATCCAGCCGTGGCGGTTAATGGCCTTGACGGTCCACTCGACGATCGGGTCGGGCAGGCCGCCGTCGCGGACCCATTCGGCCAGCATGCGGCCCCCGTGGCCGCCGATCTTCTCGGCGCGGTCGGCGACCGAGGCGTCGACCTCGCGCGGCAGGCGGAGCAGGGCCTGGGTGAGGTCGGCGGGGAGCGGCTCGCGGTCGCCGAGGGCCTCGAGGCGGGCCAGCAGGGTCTCGGGGTCGACGAGGTGACCCGGGAGCGTCGGGGTGGCGAGCAGGCAGGGACGGGTCTCCCCCTGCGCGGCCATGTGCACGATCTCGGTGACGCGCTGCCGGAACAGGCGGGCGTGCGGCGTGCGGCGGCTGCGGTGGGGGTCGCGGGGCGGCAGCGCCATCTCCTTGATGCGCTGGAGGAACGACGGGTTCAGCCCGAGCAGCTTGCGGGCCCGGGCGAGGAAGGCCTCGTCGGCGTGGTCGCCGATCAGGGCCGCGGCCCAGAACAGCAACCAGCCCGAATTGTCGGGCACATGGCCGATGTTCCGGAAGAACTCCCAGGCCGTGGGCTCGAAGTCGGCCTTGAGGTCGGCGGCCATGGCGTCGCGGTCGTGGTGGCTCAGCTCCACCAGAGCGGCCATGATGCGCTCGGAGGCGTCCGGGTCGTCGGAGCGCTGGACGTCCTTCAGCTCGATCACGAGTTCTGGCACGGTGCGGATCGGCGGCGGCAGCGGCGGCGCGCTCACCAGGGGGACGCCGGTGAACACCTCTTCCTCAGCCGGGTCGGTCACGCCGAACGCGGCGGCCAGCGGCTCCCGTTCGTCGGCCGACAACCGGGCGGCCGCGTCGGCGACGGCCGCGCGGGCGGTGTCGCCCACGGCGCCGAGCTTGACGGCGAGCCGGATCGCGCGGGCGCGGGTCGCGGGGGTCTCGGCGGAGAAGACGTCGGCCAGGGCGAGCAGCGCGCCCTCGGCCCTGACGGGGTCGGCCTTGGTGACCTTGAACGTCTCGGAGATCCACTTGAGCGCGGCGGCGATGTGCTTCTTCTCGGCCCGCAGCGCCAGGGCGCCGACGGCCTCGCCGAACAGATCGGCGTCGAGGCGGCCGGCCAGGTCGAGCGCGCGCAGTTCCTCGACGGCGAGGTCGGCGACGTTGGCGGGCGAGGCGGGCAGGCAGCGGACCAGGTCGCGGGCGGGCATCTCGTCGAGGCCCGGCTCGAACCGGCGGCGCAGCTCCACGAACATGACGAGGTTCCGGAGGTCGCCGCCGATCAGGAAGCGGCCGATCGTGCCGTCGAGGATCATGGACCGGTCGAACCGGCCCTTCTTCGTCTCGGCGAGCAGCCGATCGATGAACTTCGTGGTGGCCGGGCTCTCCCAGCTGTTGCGGAAGGGCGCCGACGCCCCCTCGGTGTCGAACAGGCGCGGCACCATCGTCTCGGCGATGGGGTCGTTCTTCAGGTCGCCCGTGACGAACGCGTGCCACGCCCAGCAGACGACGAACGCGTCGCCCTCGGGTTCGGCGCCGGTCTCGAGCAGCATCGTGCGGGCCAGCGCGAATCCGGGCGGGCCGCCGTCGGCGCGCCGCCACGTCCAGTTCGCCTCGCGGGGCGCGCGCAGCGCGGCCGTCAGCCGCCGCGCCAGGTCGGCGCGCCAGTCGAGTGGACGTCCGCGCAGCGCGCCGGCGATGACCGTCGCGTCGGCCCACGGGTCGTCGGGTTCACGCAGCTCGCGCCGGTTGAGCCAGGTGGCGACCTGACCGGCGCCGCCGTGGCAGAGGGCGCCCGCGAGCCGCAGCCCGGTGACCTCGTGGCGGTGGTCGGTCGCGAACCGCCACTCGCCGAACAGTCGCAGCCGGGCGGTCAGCTCGGCCAGGAGTTCCTTGCGCCCGGCGGCGTCGAGCGCCTCGATCGCGGCGGGGATGAAGGCGTGCCTGCTCTGCCCGATCAGCCCGATGACGGAGGTCATGCCGTCACCTCGACCAGGGACGCGACCTTCTGGGCGGCCAGCACGTGTTTGCACGGCCCTCGCGACCCTCGGTAGTCGATCCACCAGGGACAGGTGCAGGTGGGCGCGGAGCCGGGGGTCAGCCGGACGGTGCGTTCGTTCACCTGGGCCACGCCGGGCCCGGTGAACCGCACGGCCCCCCGCTCGACCAGGTCGAGCGCCGACTTCAGGCGGGGGTTCATGGCCAGGACGCGGCCGGCGTCGTAGGGCAGCTCGCGGTGGAAGTGGGCGGCCTCGGCGACGTCGTAGCCGACGCGGCCGCCGGTGCCCAGGCGGGTGAGGGCGGCGCCGACGCGGGCGCGGGTCAGGCCCGACTGCTCGGCGAGCAGGTCGGCGTCGAGGCGGGGCTCGAACCGCAGCAGCATGCCGACCAGGTCGGCGTCGTCGGCGACGGTGTCGCCGCTCAGGTCGTCGAGGACGGCCCCCTCGCCGGAGAATCCTCGCCGCAGCTCGGGCGACAGGGTGAGCGTGAACCGCATGCCGGGCAGCTCCAGTTCCCACGCGGACGCCATGGGCAGGGTGCCCTCGACGACGGGGCCGTAGACGCGCAGCCCGGTCGCGAACCGCAGCAGCGGCGCGAGCACGGCCAGCCGCTCGGGCCCGGCCAGGCAGACCGCCCCGGGCGCGGGACGCGCGGTCAGCCGCAGCGACCGCCCGGCGGGCACCGCCCACAACACGCCGCGCTTGGGCAGGTCGCGCACGAACTTCACGGCCTCGGCCCGGCCCAGCGAGGCGCGCAGGTCGAACCGGGAGGCGATCACCTGGACCTCGGCGAAGCCGCGTAACCAGCGCTCGGGCAGCGGCACCTTCTTCTCCACCACCGCGCCGTCGAGGGTGGTGGCGACCACCTCGTCGTCGCCCACGGCCAGGTGGAGGGGGTCGGTGCCGCCGACGCGGGCCAGCGCCTTGCGCAGCGGCACGTTGACGTCGACGTTGGTGGTGCCGACCTCGACCACGTCGCCGTCGAGGGCCTGCTGCAGCACGTCGAGCCGCGCGTAGACGCCGCCGCACGCGGAGAACGACTCGAACCGCAGCCGGTCGCCGTTGCACGTCACCACCGGGTCGCGCATGAACGTCACGGCGCGCATCTCGTAGTAGCGGGTCTTGGCGACGTCGGCCAGGCCGATCAGGGCGGCCGCGGCGGGGGCGGCGTTGGTCAGCACGCCGCTGAAGAAATGGGGCCGGGCGACCAGGCCGGAAGGGGTGAACCCGCCGGAGGTGGACAGGCCCAGGAGGCCGGCGGCGAAATCGAGTTCGGAGGCTCGCGAATATGAGTACGCGATCTGCGCGTCAGACATGGCCGGGACTCTAACGGCGTCGACCGACATTCCAAGAACTCGCTATACTCGAACACATGAGCGATCTGCAGGGGGACGTCCAGGCCGCGATCGACGAACTCGTCGAGAAGGGCGTCGAGCGCGGCGTCCAGGTGGCGGTCTACCTCGGCGGCGAGCCCGTCGTCGACGCCGTGTCGGGGGTGGCCGACCCGGCCACCGGGCGCGCGGTGACGCCCGACACGCCGTTCTACAACTACTCCGTCGGCAAGGGCGCCACCTCCACGGTGCTCCACGTGCTGGCCGAACGCGGGCTGATCGGCTACGACACGCCGATCGCCGAGGTGTGGCCCGAGTTCGCCGCCCACGGCAAAGCCCGGGCGACGGTCCGCATGGCCCTCAACCACACCGTGGGCGTGCCCGGCATCCCGCTCACCACGACCGCCGAAGACCTCTGCGACTGGGACGGGATGTGCGCGGCCATCGCCGCCGCCGAGCCCTGGTGGGAGCCCGGCGCCGAGATGGGCTACCACGCCTACAGCTTCGGCTACATCGTCGGCGAGATCGTCCGGCGGGTGACCGGCAGAAAGATCTCCGAGGTCCTCTACGACGAGGTCGCCGGCCCGCTCGGAGTGGCCGGCGAGCTCTACTTCGGCATGCCCGCCGACCAGCACCACCGGCTGGCCGTGCTCGAAGACGCCCCGTCGCCCGAGCCGCCGCCGGGCCTGCCGGCCGAGCTGCCCGACCTGCCGATGTTCAAGGCCAACCCGATGGCGCTGTCGCCGACCGCCAACTTCGGCAACCGGCCCGACATCCTGGCCGCCGACATCCCGGCCGGGGGCAAGATGACGGCCCGCGCGATGGCCCGCCTCTACTCGGCGCTGCTGACCGAGGTCGACGGCGTGCGGCTGATCTCCCCCGAACGCCTCCGCGAGATCTCCGCGATCTCCTACGAGGGCGTCGACGCCGTCTTCGGCAACCCCGTGAGATGGGGCCTCGGCTACGGCATCGGCCACCCGGGCGCGTTCGCCGATCCCGACCCGGCCACGTTCGGCGTCTCGGGCGCTGGCGGCAGCACCGCCTACGCCGACACGAAGACGGGCCTGGCCTTCGCCCTGACGAAGAACGTGCTGAGCACCGACTTCACCACCGCCACCACGATCAGCGACCTGGTCCGGCGACAACTCGCCGGATGACGGCGAGCGGCTCGCAGGTGGATTTGGGCGTCCAGGTTGGAGAGACTGCCCGTTATGACATTTCTTCTGGCGATCAGCGACGTACACGTCGGCTACCCCGAGAACCGGGAGATCGTCGAGCGCATCCGCCCCCGGTCGGAGAGCGACTGGCTCCTGCTGCCCGGAGACGTGTCCGAGAAGGTCGCCGACTTCGAGTGGGTGCTGGGCACCCTCGCCGGCCGCTTCGCCAAGGTCGTCTGGGCCCCCGGCAACCACGACCTGTGGACCCACCCGACCGAGACCGTCCAGCTCCGCGGCGTCGAACGCTACGACCACCTGGTGAAGGTGGCCCGTGACCTGGGCGTCGTCACCCCCGAAGACCCCTACCCGACCTGGGAGGGCCCCGACGGCCCGGTCACGGTCGCCCCTCTGATGGTCCTCTACGACTACAGCTACCGCATGCCCGGCGTCACGACCAAGGAGGCGGCGCTCCAGCTCGCCTACGACAAGGGCGTCGTCTGCACCGACGAGATGGTCCTCCACGCCGACCCCTACGACGGCATCGACGAGTGGTGCGCCGCCCGCGCCGAGGAGACCGAACGCCGCCTGGCCGAACGCCCCGGCGGCCTGCCGACCGTCCTGGTCAACCACTATCCGCTGGTCCGCGACCCCACGTTCGTGCTGCGCCACCCGGAGTTCGCCATCTGGTGCGGCACCGACCGCACCGCCGACTGGCACATCCGGTTCGGCGCGGTCGCGATGGTCTATGGCCACCTGCACATTCCGCGGACGACCTGGTACGACGGGGTGCGGTTCGAGGAGGTGTCGCTGGGTTACCCGCGGGAGTGGAAACCGCGAGCGGCCGCTCCTGGGCAACTGCGGCAGATCCTGCCCGTGCTCTGATCACGCAAGGTCTGCCCGTGTGATCGAGACCGTGCTGTTCGACGTCGGCGAAGTGCTGACGATCGACCCGCGACGTCATGATCAGGACAGTCGACTCGTGGCGGCCGCAGTCGCACCAACGAGGGTCTGAGCGTCAGAATCCCGCCGTTTCGCGGACCAGCACGACGACGCCCCGGCCGGGCATGAACTCGTTCTCGATGATCAGGATTCGGCCGATGAACGACTCCTGCCCGACGAGCGCGCGTAGCCGCTGCGACTCCAGCACCACACTGTGCTCGCGGAGCCGGCGCAGCCCCGTCTCCAGGTCGGGGACGATCTTCTGGGAGCCGACGACCCAGACGGCCGTCCGGGCGCCGGACGCGTAGGGGGCGAGTTGTGAGCCGCTGGCCGACGCGGTGAGCAGGCGGCCGTCCTCGGTCACGGCGTGCACGCTGCCCACGACCACCTCGGGGGTGGCGCCCAGCCTGATCCGGTCGCGCACGTCGTCGAGCGGGCCGGAGGAGGCGCGTACCGACATGTAGTCGCCCGATTCGTCGATGTCGGCGGCCAGGCCCGACACCCGGAGGGTCTCGCTGGTCGCGGTGAAGATCGGCTGGTCCTTCGGGAGCAGGCCGTGGACGAGGTCGCGGGCCGCCGCCAGGTCGTCCACGACGTGGACGTCGAAGCCGTTCGCCTTCAGCGCCCCGGCCGCGCGCTGGAGTGTGGGCTCGTCGGCGGGCGTGGCGAAGGTGGACTCGGTCATGATGTCCCATCTCAACGTTGGTTCCGTCTGGTAACTGACCACATTCTGCGGAACCATTGGGCCATGGAGAAGACGGCACTTTCAGCTGCCTCAGGCACACCGGGGGAACCGCGCGACGAACGCCTGTGCCGGGCGCGGCAGATGCTAGACCGGGTCGCCGACAAGTGGACGCTCAACGTCATCCACGTCATCGGCACGGAGACCAAGCGCTTCACCGTCATCAAACGGGAGATTCCGGGCCTCAGCCAGCGCATGCTGACCGTCACCCTGCGCAACCTCGAACGCGACGGCCTGGTCACCCGGACCGTCCATCCCGTCGTCCCGCCCCGCGTCGATTACGAATTGACACCACTGGGTCACACTTTGCGTTCGGCGGTTTGCGGGCTGTTGGACTGGTCCATGACAAACGTGGACGCGATTGACCGGGCCCGCGAGGCCTACGACGCCCGGCAGGCCGACATGTAGGGGAGGAACCCATGCATCCGAGCCCGGTTACGTGGCGTGACCAGTTCCTGTACTTCCTGCTCCCCGACCGCTTCAGCGACGGCCGCGAGGAGACCCGCCCGAAATACGACCGGACCGACGCCCACCGGGCCCCCGACCCGGTCGCCTGGGCCGACTCGGGGTCGCGTTTCCAGGGCGGCACGATCAGCGGGATCACCGGCAAGCTGAGCTACCTGCGCGACCTCGGCGTCACCACCCTGTGGCTCGGCCCGGTCTGGAAGCAGCGTCCCGACCTGGAGACCTACCACGGTTACGGCATCCAGGACTTCCTGGACGTCGACCCCAGGTTCGGCAGCCCCGACGACTTACGCACCCTCGTCGCCAAGGCCCACGACCTGGGCATGTACGTGCTCCTCGACGTCATCTACAACCACACCGGCGACAACTGGTTCTACGACGACGGCGGCTCCCCCGTCTCCCAGCTCCCCTACCGGTTCGCCCCGCCCTACCCGGTGCACGGCTGGCGGTCGGCCCACGGAGCCAGCGTGCCCCGCATCGCCGCCCGGGGCGACGGCGTCTGGCCGGAGCCGTTCCAGAATCCCGAGTGGTACACCCGCGCCGGCAGCATCGGCCGCTGGGACCCCGAACCGTGGGAGGACCCGCTCCACCCCGACGTCGAGTTCCGGCGGGGCGACTTCCAGACGTTGAAAGACCTGACCCTCACCCGCGACGACGTCCTGTCGGCGGTCGTGGACGTCTACAAGCACTGGATCGCGTTCACCGACTGTGACGGGTTCCGGATCGACACGGTGAAGCACGTGCCGTGGGAGGTGTCGCGGAACTTCTGCGGCGCGATCCGCGAATACGCCGAGTCGGTCGGGAAGGAGAACTTCCTGCTGCTCGGCGAGGTGACCGGCGGCGCGGCGATGGCGCGCGACTACCTCGACGTCTTCGGCCGCAACGTCGACGCGGTGCTCGACATCGGCCAGCCGGCGGCGCTGATCGCCGGGCTGGTCAAGGGCTTCGCCGACCCGCAGGCGTTCTTCGCGCAGTATCACGGCCACGACATCCTCGGCGGCCACCGGGAGACCGGCCGCTACCACGTGACGATGTTCGACGACCACGACATGGTCGGCCGCGAACGCCGCCGCTTCTCGGCGGGCAACGCCGGGCCCCACTCCGACACCCAGGTCGCCCACGCGGTCGGCGTGCAGCTCACCACGCTGGGCATTCCGTGCGTCTACTACGGCACTGAGCAGGCCTTCGACGGCGCGTCACCGGCCGGGGGCGACGACCGTTACATCCGCGAGTCGATGTTCGGCGGGACGTTCGGGGCGTTCGGCACCCAGGGGTGTCACTTCTTCGATCCGGAGCATCCGGCGTACCGGAGGATCCGGGAACTGGCGGCGGTGCGCAACCGCCCCGACGGCGTGGGGCTGGCGCTGCGGCGGGGGCGCATGTACCTGCGGGAGATCTCGACGGGCGGCCCGTTCCGGCTGCCGGCGACGGGCGAACTGACGGCGTGGTCGCGCATCCTCCACGACCGCGAGGTCCTGGTGGCCCTCAACCCGACCCTCAACCCGATGACGGCCCTGGTCACCATCCACCGCCCGTTCCATCCGGAGGGCTCGGTCCTGTCGGTGCTCTACGGGGAGGCGACCCCGCCTTCGGTCGTCCACCACGAGGGCCGCGCGCTGGTGCGAGTCACCCTTCCGCCGGCGGGAATGGCGATCCTCGGCTGAAATACCCGGCCTCCCCGATCAGGCCAACCTTCACGATCGCCAGCAGAACAGCACCTCGCCGGTCGAGGTGGCCACCTGTCGGCTGTTGGTTCGGCCAGGAGTCGCAGGCGTGGCCGGATCACCATCTCAAGTTGCACTCCGGTTGTGATGCGGAGCGACGCCGCCCCAGACCCAGCTCAAGTCGGTCTCTGGCCGGTCGTGAAACGGATCGTCCTGAACATCAGATCCGGACCCCGAATCACACAGCCGCCCCAGCCCAGGTCAGCCGGGCTGGGATCCCGAGCTGAACGCCGCCTGCAGTAAAGCCTCCGCGTCATCCAGATACCGCGACAGGTACCGCTCCGCCTCCCCCACGCGCCCCTCCTCCAGCAACCCCGTCAGCACCCGGTTCCGGGCCACGAACGGCGCGTGAAACGCCCCCGGGTTCTCCATCACGTGAAAGACGAGCCGCAGCTCGGCCAGCAGCTGCCCCATCAGCTCGTCGAGCCGTGAACTCCCGTGCAGCGCCACCAGAGCCTGGTGGAAGCGCAGGTTCGCCGTCCCCACGTCGCGCCACTGATCGGCGGCAGCCGCCCGTTCGCCGTCTTCGACCGCCTCCCGGCAGGCCGTGACGTCTCCCCCGGCCGAGTTGCGCACGGCCGCGCATTCGATGACGCGGCGCACCAGGTAGAGGTCTTTCACGTCAGAGGCCGACAGGACCCGGACGAACACGCCCCGGTTGAGCTTGTGCACGAGCAGTCTCTCGTGGCCGAGCAGGCGGAACGCCTCGCGCAAGGTGTTGCGGGAGATCTCCAGTTCGGCGCCGATGGCCTCTTCGGAGAGGCGTTCGCCGGGTGCGTAGACCGCTTGGGCGATGCGGTCGCGGAGCACGCCCGCGACGAGTTCGGCGGTGCTGGTTCGCAGGAGATGGGGCCCGGTCGTCTGTTCACGCACGGTAACCAGCAAAACATGAGAACAAACCCCTTGTCGAATTGTTCAACGATTCTTATGTTGAAAATGGCCCACCTCCCCACGAAGGAGCGTCATGGCAACCTCCCAGTCCCGCCGGGTGATCGTCGCAAGCCTGATCGGCACGTCCCTGGAGTGGTACGACTTCTTCCTCTACGGCACCGCCGCCACCCTCGTCTTCGGCAAGGTCTTCTTCCCGACGTTCGAGCCGCTCACCGGCACCCTGCTCGCCCTCACGACCTACGCGGTCGGCTTCGTCGCCCGGCCGCTGGGCGGCATCGTGTTCGGCCACTTCGGCGACCGGGTCGGGCGCCGGGGGGTGCTGGTCGCGACGCTCCTGCTGATGGGGGTCGCGACGTTCCTCATCGGGCTGCTGCCGACCTACGCCGCCATCGGCGTGGCCGCGCCGGTCCTGCTCGTGACGTTGCGCTTCCTGCAGGGGCTCGGCCTCGGCGGCGAGTGGGGCGGCGCGGTGGTGATGACGATGGAGCACGGCGACCCCGCCCGGAAGGGCTTCAACGCCAGCTGGCCGCAGGTCGGGGTGCCGGCCGGGAACCTGCTGGCGGCCGGGGCGCTCGGGGTGTTGTCGGCGACCCTGCCCGAGCAGGCGTTCCTCGACTGGGGGTGGCGGATCCCGTTCCTGCTGTCGGGCGTGCTCGTGGGGGTGGGGCTCTGGATCCGGGTGCGGGTCGCCGAGTCGCCTCTGTACGCCGAGATGCCCGCCAAGGCCCGCATGCCGCTGATCGACGTGATCACCACGCATCCGCGCGCCCTGTTGTCGGCCATCGCCGCGCGCATCGGGGTCGACGTCGCGTTCTACACGTTCACCCTCTACATCCTCACCTACGTCACCGGCACGCTGAACCTCGACCGGCAGACGGGGCTGAACGCGGTGCTGATCGCGTCGGCGTGCCAGTTGTTCCTGATCCCGTTGTTCGGCGCGCTGTCCGACCGGGTCGGCCGCAAGCCCGTCTACCTGGCGGGGGCGGCGGGCGCGGCGGTGTGGGCGTTCGTGTTCTTCCCGCTGCTCGACACGGGGTCGTTCGCGCTCATCGTGTTCGCGACGGTGGTGGCGCTGGCCTGCCATGCGGCCATGTACGGACCGCAGGCCGCGTTCATCGCCGAGTTGTTCAGCACCCGGCTGCGCTACAGCGGGGCGTCGATGGGCTACCAGCTGGCGGGGGTGCTGGGCGGGGCGCTGGCGCCGATCATCGCGCTGGCGCTGCTCGACCGGTTCGGCACCACTCTGGCGATCTCGCTCTACGTGCTGGTCGCGCTGGGGATCACCGCCGCCGGCGTGATCGCGGCGCCCGCCAAGGCGGAGGTGCGGGTCTGATGCGGCGGCTGCTGATCGCCGGGTCCGTGCTGCTGCTCGCGGGATGCGGCGGGCTGAGCGAGGCCGACACGAAGGCGTGCGGCGACGGCCGCAAGCTCGTCGCCTACGCGCTGAGCATCACCGACGTGGCCCCCGAGGAGGTGGTGCGCCTGATGACCGAGGCGACCGGCGACCGGTTACGCACCACCGCCGCCGGGGCCGCCGACGAGGGCGTCAAGAACGCGCTCACCGCGCTCGAGAAGACGATGGCCGGGTTCCGGCCCACGCAGGTGACCACCACCGGCGACACCATCGCCGAGCAGTACCTCGCGAAGGTCGAGTCCGACCGGCAGCGCCAGGAGAACGTCGACAAGCTGGAGGCGGCGCTCCGGCAGCAGGGGAAGGCGCTCAACGAGGTGTGCGGGACATGAGGCGGCCGAAAAACGCGCGCGATCCCCACACAACCCGGTCGGCGCATGAGCACGGACCCGCACTCCGCGAAGCAGGCAGGACGTGAAGCGGCCGGCGGCGTTCGGGGTGGCCGTCGTGGTGTCGGCGGCGCTGGTGGCCGGATTGTGGTGGGTCAACCGGCCCGACAGCGCGCCGGGTTGCCCGCAGGGGCTCACCGAGATCCGCGTCGCCTCCTCGCAGGACAAGGTCGAGCTGTTACGGGAGGCGGCCGCCGGGTTCGGCGCCCGCGCCTGCGGGCGGGTGGTCGTCGACGAGGTCAACTCAGGGACCGGAATGGAGGCGCTCGCGCGCGGCTGGGACGTCGACCTCGACGGTCCGCGGCCCGACGTGTGGGCGCCGACCGCGTCGGTGTGGCTCACGTTGCTGGAGCACCGCGCGAAGGACACGGGTGGCGTCGCTGCCACGGCGCCACCCGTGCCGATCGTCACCTCGCCGCTGACGATCGCGATGCCGAAGCCGATGGCCGAGGCGCTGGGGTGGCCCGGGGAGCCGATCGGGTGGCGGGATCTGGCGGCGCTCGCCCGTGACCCCCGCGGCTGGGGGGCGCACGGGCATCCCGAATGGGGGCCGTTCCGGCTCGGCAAGACCAATCCGAACTTCTCGACCTCCGGGCTGAACGCGACCGTCGCCGCCTTCTTCGCCGCCACCGGCACGACCGGGGATCTCACGACGGGCGACGTACAGAAGAAGGAGAACCGGGAGTTCGTGCGGGCCATCGAGCAGTCGATCGTGCACTACGGCGAGACCGCGATCGCGTTCCTGGAGAACATGCAGAAGGCCGACGACAGGGGCTCGGCCCTCGGCTACATCTCCGCGGTGACGCTGGAGGAGAAGTTCGTCACCGACTACAACCGGGGCAATCCGTCGGGCGATCCGGCGACGCTCGGCGACCATCTGCCGCCGAAGGTGCCGCTGGTCGCGATCAGCCCTGAAGAGGGGACGACGGTCTCCGACCACCCGTACATCGAACTGGCCTGGATGGACGCGCCGAAGCGCACGGTCGCCGCCGCCTTCCTGCGGCATCTGCACAGTCCGCGGGTGCAGGAGCGCTTCATGCTGTACGGCTACCGCTCCCACGACGGCGCCACGGGGCCGCTGCAGCAGGACGCCGCACCGCTGCCCGGCCTGCTGCGGCCGCCGTCGGCGCACGTGCTCGACGCGGTCCTGACCTCGTGGCGGGAGCTGCGGAAACCGGCCAACGTGCTGCTGGTGCTCGACGTGTCGGGCTCGATGGAGAGCTCGGTCGAGCTCTTCGGCGAGAGCGCGCTGACCCTGGCCAAACGGGCGGCGAACGCCTCGCTCGGCCAGTTCACCGACGCCGACCGCGTCGGCCTGTGGATCTTCTCCACCCACCTCGACGGGGAGAGGGACCACCTGGAGCTGCTGACGACCGAGCCGATGAAGGACAACAGGGACAAACTGCGCGGCCTCATCGACGGCCTCACGCCGGGCGGCGGCACCGGCCTCTACGACACGGCGGCGGCCGCGCTCGGCGCGATGGCCGCCGAGGCCGAACCGGGGTCGATCAACGCGGTCGTGCTGCTCACCGACGGCGCGAACGAGGACGACGGCCTGACCCTCGACAATCTCATCACCCGCGTCAAGGAGACGACGTCCGACGAACCGGTCCGCCTGTTCACCATCGGCTACGGGGGCGCCGCCGACCAGGAGGTGCTGACGCGGATGGCCGAGGCGACCGACGGCGTCGCCTACGAATCCGGCGACGAGGCGCACATCCAGCGGGTCTTCACATCGGTGATCTCGAACTTCTGAACTGGCCCGCGCCACTGGGTTAGTGTAGCCTTACCTAAGTTTGACCAAGGGCGAGGCGGAGGGTGACGGGTGAGGGCTGTCCTGTGGCGGGCGATCTCGGGGCAGCGCCGCGACGTCGTCACCGGCGCCGTGCTGGGCGCCGCCCACCAGGCCGGTGAGGTCATGGTGCCGGTGCTGATCGGCGTGGTCATCGACCAGGGGGTGGCGGCGGGCGACCTGCCCGCGCTGGCCCGGTGGCTCGTCGTGCTGGCCGTCGTGTACGTCGTGTTGTCGTTCTCCTACCGCTTCGGCGCGCGCGCCGGTGAACGGGCCGCCGAGCGGGCCGGTCACACGCTGCGCATGGAGCTCGTGGCGCGGGTGCTCGACGCGCGCGGCGGCGCGGAGGAGGGACGGCTGCCCGGCGCGCTGACCAACACCGCGACCGAGGACGCCAAGCGTGTCGGCGCGGTCAACATGTCGGTGATGCTGGCCTTCTCGGCGCTGACGGGCATCGTCGTCGCGGCGATCGTCCTGCTGCGCATCTCGGTGCCGCTCGGCCTGGTCGTGCTGGCCGGCACTCCCCTGCTGCTGTTCCTCGGCCACCTGCTGAGCAAGCCGCTGGAGAAGGCGAGCGAAGACCAGCAGGACCGCGCCGCGCACGCGTCCGGCGTCGCGGCCGACCTGATCAAGGGGCTGCGGGTGCTGAAGGGCATCGGCGCCGAGACCGCCGCCGTCGCCCGCTACCGGGTGACCAGCGGCGACTCCCTCGCCGCGACGCTGCGCGCGGCCCGCGCCGAGGCCCTGCAGACGGGCCTGGTCGTCGCGCTCACCGGCGTCTTCATCGCCGTCGTGGCGCTGGTCGGCGGCCGGCTGGCCGCCTCGGGCGCGATCACGCTCGGCGAACTCGTCTCGGCCGTCGGCCTCGCACTGTTCCTGATCGGCCCGCTGGAGGTCTTCGCCTGGGTGAACGCCCAGTTCGCGATGGGCCGGGCCTCGGCGGCCCGGATCGCGGAGGTGCTCGCCGCGCCCCACGCCATCGCCGCCGGCACCTCTGAACTTCCCTTTCCGGTACGCGGCTCGCTCCGCCTCCGCGCCGTCTCCCACGACACCCTGAAGGGCGTCGACCTGGAGGTGGCCCCCGGCGAGGTGCTCGGAGTCGCGGCCGTCGACCCGGCCGACGCGGTCAGCCTGCTGCGCTGCCTGGGCCGGACCGCCGACCCGGCGTCCGGGACCGTGGAGCTCGACGGGGTGGCGCTGGCCGACCTCGACCCGGCCGCGCTGCGCGCGGTGGTGCTGGTCGCCGACCACGACGCCGACCTGTTCGAGGGCACCCTGCGCGAGAACGTCGGCGGCGACCGTCCCGAGGCCATGGCCGCGGCCGGCGCCGACGAGGTGGCCGACGAACTGCCCGGCGGGCTCGACGGGCACGTCGGCGAACGCGGCCAGTCGCTCTCGGGCGGTCAGCGGCAGCGGGTCGCCCTGGCCAGGGCGCTGGCGGCCGACCGCGCGGTCCTGGTCGTCCACGACCCCACCACCGCGGTCGACGCGGTGACCGAGGCGCGCATCGCCTCCCGGTTGCGCGACGTCCGGCGCGACCGCACCACGATCCTGGTGACCACCTCCCCCGCGCTGCTCGCGGTGGCCGACCGGGTGGTGCTGCTCGACGGCGGCCGCATCACCGACGCCGCCCCGCACGCCGACCTGGTGACCCGCAACGCGACCTACCGGACGGCGGTGCTCGCGTGAGCCGCGAACTGCTCCCCGTCGCCACGGCGGCGCGCACCCGCGCGGTGCTGTTCGACCTGGTCCGCCCCCATCGCGCGCTGGCCCTCGGCGGGTTCGCCGTGATGGTCGTGGCCACCTCGATCGGGCTGCTCACCCAGCCGCTGCTCGGCTCCATCGTCGACCTGGTCGACGCCGGGGAGCCCGCCGCCGCGATCACCGCGCCGGTGCTGGCGCTGGTCGTGGTCGCGGTCACCCAGGGCGGCGCGATGACCCTCGGGCTGGCGCTGGTGTCGCGTCTCGGCGAGACCGTGCTGGCCCGGCTGCGCGAGCGGTTCGTCGACCGGGCGATGCGGCTGCCGCTCGAACAGGTGGAACGGGCCGGGTCGGGCGACCTGACCGCCCGGGTGACCGGCGACGTCTCGCTGATCGCCGAGGCCGTCCGGGTCGCGCTGCCCGAGATGGCCCGCTCGGGCCTGGCGATCGTGCTGACCCTGGGCGCGCTGGCGATCCTCGACTGGCGGTTCCTGCTGGCCGCGCTGGTCTCGGTGCCGGTCCAGTGGCACACCGCGCGCTGGTACGTCCGCCACGCCGGTCCCCTCTACGCCCGCCAGCGGGTGGCCGGGGGCGCCCAGCAGCAGCAGCTCCTCGACACCATCGGCGGCGCGACGACCGTGCGGGCGTTCCGGCTGGAGGCCGGCCACACCGCCAGGGTCGCCGAACGCTCGACCACGGCCGTCGACCTGACCATGCGCGGCGTCAACCTGGTGCTGCGCTTCTACAGCCGCCTTCACATCGCCGAATACGCGGGCTTGGCCGCCGTGCTGGTCGCCGGGTTCTTCATGGTGCGTTCGGGCGCCGCCTCGATCGGCACGGCCACCGCCGCCGCCCTCTACTTCCACTCCCTGTTCGCCCCGGTGAACACCGCCCTGGTGCTGATCGACGACGCCCAGTCGGCGGGCGCCGCGATGGCCCGCCTGGTCGGCGTCGTCGACCTGCCCGAACCGGCCGCCCTCGACCGGCCGGCGGCCCCGCGGATCGAGGTCTCCGGGCTCGGCCACGCCTACGACGAGGGCCGGCCCGTGCTCCACGACGTCGACCTGACGATCGGCGCGGGCGAGCGGGTCGCCCTGGTCGGCGCGAGCGGCGCCGGGAAGACGACGCTGGCGAAGCTGATCGCCGGCATCCACCGGCCGTCGAACGGGACGATCGCCGTGCCCGGCGAGGTCGGCATGGTCACCCAGGACGTGCACGTCTTCGCCGGCCCGCTGGCCGACGACCTGCGGCTGGCCCGCCCCGACGCCACCGACGCCGACCTGCGCGAGGCGCTGACCCGGGTCGACGCGCTCACCTGGGCCGAGACCCTGCCCGAGGGCCTGGCCACCGTCGTCGGCGAGGGCGGCCACCGCCTCACCGCGACCCAGATCCAGCAGCTCGCGCTGGCCCGGCTGATCCTGGCCGACCCGCCCGTGGCCGTGCTCGACGAGGCGACCGCCGAGGCGGGCAGCGCCGGGGCGCGGGTGCTGGAGAAGGCCATCGAGACCACCGTCGAGGGCCGCACGGCCCTCATCGTCGCCCACCGCCTCACCCAGGCGGCGGCGACCGACCGGGTCGTCGTCATGGACGGCGGCCGAATCGTGGAGAGCGGCCCGCACGACGAGCTGCGCTCCTCCGGCGGCCGGTACGCCTCCCTCTGGGCGGCGTGGTCCGGAGTCCGCCCCACCAGTGAAAACCCCCTCGAATAAGGAAATTCGATGCTCGGCATTACGAGAGGCATCCGGTTCGCCGCGGTGCTCGCCTCCTCCCTCCTGCT
The DNA here is from genome assembly GCF_001570525.1 of Herbidospora sakaeratensis. Classification (GTDB taxonomy): domain Bacteria; phylum Actinomycetota; class Actinomycetes; order Streptosporangiales; family Streptosporangiaceae; genus Herbidospora; species Herbidospora sakaeratensis. Next base: position 912,851 of record NZ_BBXC01000007.1, on the reverse strand, counting down.
CGGCACCGTCGCCGCCTGCGGGTCGTCGTCGGAGACGGCAACCCCCGCCGCGTCGGCCCCGGCCGCCCCTCCGGCCGGGACGACGGCCCCCGCCGCCGCCTTCCCGGTGACGATCGAGCACAAGTTCGGCTCCACGACGATCCCGGCCGCGCCGCAGCGCATCTTCACCGTCGGCCTGACCGACCAGGACGCCGCCATCGCCCTCGGCGTCGTGCCGGTGGGCACCACCAACTGGTTCGGCGGCTTCCCCGGCGCGATCGGCCCGTGGGCCACGCCGAAGCTGAACGGCGCGCCCGTCCCGACGCTGCTGGAGGACCCGGGCACCGGCCCGCAGGTCGAGAAGATCGCGGCCCTCAAGCCCGACCTGATCCTCGCCCTGTACGCCGGCCTGACCAAGGAGCAGTACGAGACCCTGTCGAAGTTCGCCCCCGTCGTGGCGCAGCCGGCGGCGTACAACGACTACGGCATCCCGTGGCAGGAGCAGACCCTCATCACCGGCAAGGCGCTCGGCAAGGAGGCCGAGGCGAAGACGCTGGTCAACGAGGTCGAGACCAAGTTCAAGACGATGGCCGCCGAGCACCCGGAGTTCGCCGGCAAGAAGGCCGTCGTGGCCACGCCCTATGAGGGCTTCTTCGTGTACGGCAGCCAGGACACCCGCTCCCGCAACCTCGTCTCCCTGGGCTTCAGCCTGCCGTCGGACCTCGACTCGGTGATCGGCGACCAGTTCGGCGCCAGCATCTCCAAGGAGCGCAGCGACCTGCTCGACCAGGACCTCATCATCTGGACGGTGCCCGACACCAAGAAGGACGTCGAGACGCTGCACAAGGACGCCGTCTACAAGGACATGAAGGTCGTCGCCGAGGGCCGCGAGGTCTTCATCGGCGAGAGCACCAACTACGGCGTGGCGTTCTCGTTCGTGACGGTGTTGTCGCTGCCGTACGTGCTCGACCGCCTGGTGCCGCAGCTGGCCCAGGCGGTCGACGGCGACCCCGCGACCACGGTGGAGCCGGCCGCCGACTGACCGGCACACTTCGAGAGAACCGGAGGCCGGGCCCGCGCGGGGCCCGGCCTCCGTCGTCACGGGCCGCAGGTGGGCCGATGGCCGACGTCGGCGATGTGCTGCCGCCATTCCCGGGAGGTGAGACCGCGGCCCGCGATGGCGCACACCGCGCCGAGCAGGTCGGCCGGCATTCCGACGTCCCAGATCCGGACGGTCGAGTCGGTGTTCGCCGTGGCGAGCAGTTTTCCGTCCGGAGAGAAGGCCACGTCGTCGGCGGGGCCCGTCTTCAGGATGCCGACCTCTTGGTGCGTGGCCGTGTCCCACATCCGCACGGTGCCGTCGTCGGAGGAGGACGCCGCGTACGTGCCGTCCGGACTGAACGTCACCGAGGTCACCCGGCCGGTGTGCCCGGTCAGGGGGGTGCCGGCCTGCCTGGAGGTGGCCGCGTCCCACATCCGCACGGTGCCGTCGTCGGAGGAGGACGCCACGTACCCGCCGTCGGGACTGAAGTCGACGGCGTTCACCGCGCCCGTGTGCCCGACCATGGTGGCGCCGATCTGCTCGTGTGTGCCGGTGTCCCAGATCCGGACGGACCTGTCGTTCGAACCGGACACGAGACGTTCTCCGTCGGGGCTGTAGGCCACCGAGTTCATCCAGCGGGTACGGCCGACGAGGGGTGTGCCGACCTGTTTCCGCGTCGACAGGTCCCAGATCCGCAGCGTCGCGTCATCGGCGGCGGACACCAGGTCGGCGCCGTCCGGGCTGAAGGCGACCGAGGTGACCGTCCCCCCGGCATTCGCCCTGTCGACGTGACCCCGGAGAGCGACGCCCACCGGTTGCCGGGTGGCGGGGTCCCAGATCCGCACCGTCATGTCCCCGGCGGCCGACGCGAGGCGGGTGCCGTCCGGGCTGAACGCGACGGCGGTCGCCCCTCCGTCGTGGGACATGGGCGCCCCGATCTGCCGGTGCGTGGCGGTGTCCCAGACGCGCACGGTCTTGTCGGCGGACGCGGAGGCTATCCGGGCGCCGCCGTGGTCGAAGGTCACCGACTCCACCCACGCCTCGTGCCCACTCAGGCTGCCGCCCACCTGCTGGTGCGTGGTGGCGTCCCAGATACGGACGTCTCCGCTTTCGTCCGAGAGCAGATCGCCGTTCGCGGCGAACGCCACCGCGGTCACCTCGCGATCGGGATCACCGAGGGCGCCGATCTGCTCATGTGCGGCCGTGTCCCAGATCCGTATCCCGTCGTCGGCTCCGGAGATCAGACGCGCGCCGTCGTCACTGAAGACCAGGGAGTTGACCGTCCCGGTGTGCCCGGTCAGCGGCGGACCGACCGCCTCGCCGGTGACCGCGTCATGGATGTGTATCTTCGTGGAGATCACGAAGGCCAGCCGTCCCCCGTCGGGACTGAATGCCAGCGTCGGCACCTCTCCCGCGAATCCGGTGATGGTCGGACCGGCCCGCCTGCCGGTCTCCGGATCCCAGATCCGCACCTTCCCGAACTCGCCGGAGGCGAGACGGGTGCCGTCCGGGTTGTAGGCGAGAGACTGAATCGAATCCGTTCGCCTGCCCAGGACCGGGCCGACTCTCCGTCGGCTCGCCAGGTCCCAGATCTGGATGCCCTCCTGCGAGACGGAGACCAGACGGGCGCCGTCAGGACTGAAGGCCACGGTGGTGACGTCGCCGCGATGGCTGCCCAACGATCGGCCGACGGGTGCACGTTCCGCCAGGTCCCAGATGCGGACGTCCGCGAACTCCCCCGTGGCCAGGAATCTCCCGCCGGGGTCCAGGGCCAGCGAGTGGGGCGCGGTCAGCCATTCGGACACCGGGAAGTCGTGCACCGGTTCACGCGTGGCGAGATTCCAGGTCCGCACGCGTTCGGACGTGGCCGAGGCCATGATCGTCCCGGTCGGACCGAGCGCCGTCACATCCCCGAGATGGGTCACGGTTCCCCGGATCGGCGAACTGACCAGGGCGACCATCGCGGCCCGCGCCTCCTCCGTCGGCGCGATGGACCACGCGGCGGCGATGAGACGTGCCGAGGTGACGGGATCGTCGGAGAACGACCGGCCGTAGGTCACTATCTGCCGGGAGAGCACCTCGGCGTTGCGCGTCCGCGCGTCGAGACCGAAACGAAGAGCGATCACGCCCGCCGTGACGGCGATCACCAGGAATCCGGCCAGGAACATCGACAACGTGCGCCAGCGACGCCGGTAGCGGGTGGCGGCCCGGGCGCCGTCCCGGAGGAACTCGCCGGCGAGGGGGGTCAGGGCCGGATAGCGGCCGGGGTCGGCACGCCAGCGCCCGGCCGCGAGACGGGCGGTCTCCAGGCGTGCGCCCCGGTAGAGGAACGCCGCGTCGTCGGCGGCCTCGCGCCAGGCGGCGGCGTCGCGCAGGATCGTTCCGTGCAGGACCCGGTCGTCGAGGTCCTCCTTCAGCCACCCGTGGAGGCGTGGCCACGTCGTCACCAGGATGTCGTGCGCGAGTTCGACGACACTTCCGGCGTCGTCTCCCGGATCGTCGACCTGCGCGACGACCATGAGCCGCGCCGCTGTGAAGGCCTCCACGACCTGCCACACCGCTTGGGGCGGGTCGGGTGCGCAGGCCGACGTGAGCTCGCCCGGGAACGCGCGACGCCGGGTGCTCCGCCCGTCGGAGCCGGTGACGGTCAGCGCCAGGAAGATCCGCCGCGCGATCCGCCGTTGCCCGGAATCCAGATCGGCGTACGTGGCCTCGGCCGCGTCGGTGACGGCGGACGCGACCCCACCGGCCCGGTCGTAGGCCGCGTGGGTCAACCGGTCGCCTTCCCGGTTGGCCCAGGTGCGCGCCATGGCGACGGAGAGCAGCGGCAGGGCCCCCGCCAGGTCCGGACCCGACGTTCCGCGCACGTGGCTGACGAGGTCCTCGACGATCTGCTGCGCCAGCCCTTCCTCCACGCGCAGCCCCGCCGCGGCGGCGGGCCCGGTGATGGTCCGGCGCAGTTCCTGTTCGGTCATCGGGCCGAGCACGAACGTGCGTCGCTCCAAGGCGCGCACCAGGATCGGATAGGCGGCACAGCGTCCCAGGAAATCTCCGCGGATCGCGAGCACGACGACCCCGACCGGCTCATCCGGCGCGCCCTCGGCGGCCGGGCGGGTGAGAGCGTCGACCGCCGTCAGGAACCGGTCCACCTCTTCGAGGTCGGCCGACGGGCCGGACGCCAGCGTGAAGAGCTCCTCGAACTGGTCGACGACCAGGATCAGCCGCCTTTCGCCGGAAGCACGCCGGATCCGGTCGATCTCCAGAATCTGCCGTCCCCTCCGGATCGCGGCCCCGGCGGGGTCGGCACGCAGCTCGGCCAGAACCTGATCGGCGTCGGCGTTGCAGCGTGCGGCCATCTGGACGGCCAGCATCCGCAACGGATCGGCGCCGAGGTCGAAGACGATCGGCGTCCAGTCGAGTTTGGGCACCAGGCCGGCCCGCAGCAGGGAGGACTTCCCCGCTCCGGAGTCACCGGTCACGATGATCGGCCCGTCATGGACGTGGGCGACGACCATGGTGAGCAGCCGGGCGGTCGACTGCCTCCGGCCGAAGAAGACCCCCGCCTGGTCGGGACCGAAAGGGCGCAGCCCTTGGTAGGGACAGTCGATCCACTGCTCGGCCCGCCCCGCCGGGTTCGCGTCCCCGGGCGGGCGGCCGATGAGTTCGGTCAGCTGCTCGTGGAACTCCAGCAGCAGCGCGATCATGAACTCGTGCCGGGATCGATCGAGTCGCCGTTCGGCCGCCTGCTGCGACAGGGTCCGCTGGATGTGCAGGATCGAACCGTCCAGCCCCCGCAGCAGCGGAGAGATCCCGTCCAGCTGATCTCCCAGCTCGGTGAATCCGGTCTTGAGGTCCTCCAGCAGGCGGTCGTGACCGTCGACGACCACGTCACGGATGATCAGCGCGGTGGCGTCGATGCGCTCCAGGACGACCGCGAGGGTCCCGGCCAGTTCTGTCGCCTGCCCGTCCTGGCGCGACAGGACCTCTTCGATGCGGGCGGCGATCTCCTCGCGGACCTGGTCCGCGAACGCGGGGTCGGGTCCGTCCGGGTGCGTCGGCGCTTCCGCCGTGGACGACCGGAGCCGGGTGCGGGCGCGGGCGGCGTCCAGGGATTGGCTGATCAGGGTCGCCAGCACGTTGGAACCGACCGACCCCAGCACGACCAATCCGGCCTCGGCTCCCGAATCGGCCATGGCGATCGGCAGCAGCGCACTCGCGCAGAGCCCGGCGAGCATCGCTCGCGGACTCGCCCAGGCCACCCCCCGAGCCGACGCCGCACAGGCCCGCCGGACCCAGTTCCGGGCGCCTTCCCGCGCGGAGGTGATCGGCTCCGGCACCTCCACGCGCGACCCCCGTCGTCTCTTCCCGGTCCATCCCTCGTGTCGGCACGACTCGCGGGTCCACCATGGCATCGTGGAATGGGCGTCGATCGCTACGGAAAAATCAGGTCGAGGGCGAGTTCCAGGCGCAGATACGCGTCGACCCAGGTGCCTTCGGTCCGAGCGGCCGCGAAGGCGGTGACGGCCGCGGCGGCGCGGCGCAGGCCGAGGGTGGCCAGCCGGTCCGCTTCGGCGGCGAGCCGGGTGCCGTAGGTCGGCGGCAGATGGCTCAGGCCGTGGTGGGCGGCCTCGGCGAGCAGGTCCCTCGTCTCGGTCAGCGCGGCCGTGAGCGGGTCGGCGGCCGGGGCGGCGGTGACCGTGAGACCGCCGGTCTCGGCGGGTGCCGTCAGGTCGGGCACGACCACCCGGTCTCCGGCCGCCAGGCCGATCGGCTCGATGACCACCGTCCCGGCCGTGCGCCGGACGACGCCGCTGACGAACCGCGCCTCCCCGCCGGTGAGCGCGGCGGCCAGCGCGTCGAGGCGGCCGGGCGCGGCGGCGGTGTGGACGGCGCTGACCGTCGCCGTGTCGCCCGCCTGGTCGGCGATCACGGCGTCGAGGCGCTGGTCGCCGGGGGCGTAGCTGACGGTCTCCACCCCGGCGACCGGGACGACCCTGACCAGTTCCGCCTCGATCCTCGGCCGGATCGGACGGGGCGGGAGGGCGTCCAGCTCCCGGGCCAGGACGGCGACGTCGGCGGCCAGGATCGACGGCGGCAGCCCGTCCCAGAGGCCGCGTGACGGGCTGACGGTGGTCTTGGCGATCCGTCCGGTGGCCAGGCGCAGTTCCCGGCTGGCGCTGCGCACGGCCGACTCGGTGACGAGGTTGCCCGCCGCGAGCGCGGCCAGCGGGGTGGCGCCGATCCGCCGCCGGGCCAGGACCGGGCCGTCGGCCTCGTCGTCGTCCCAGTGGCGGCGCAGCACGAACACGCCGCCGCTCGCGGCGTGGGCGAGGTAGACCTCGGCGATCCGCCGCCCGCCGATCGCCCTGATCCGGCAGCCGAGACCGTCGAGCCGGGCCCGCCGCAGCGGCGTCTCGGCGGCCTCGGCGGTGCCCAGGACGCTGCTGCGCAGGGTGGCGTCCGGCCGGGTCACCGCCCGATGGCGGGCGTGCAGCTCGGCGAGGTGGCCCGCGAGCAGTTCGGGACGGTAGTGGGCGCCGCGGCCGTGGTAGGCGGCCAGCTGGTCGGAGAGGTCGTCGACGGCCAGCAGCGGCCAGCGCAGCCCGGCCTCGTCGAGGTGCCGCCGCACGTCGGCGACGACGGCCTCGAACCCCGCGCCGAGATGCGTCGCGCCCTCGCGCAGCACCGTCCCGGCCAGCACGAGCGCCCGCTCCAGCCCCGACCCCGCGCCCTCCTCGGCGACTCCCCCGACGTCGATCCGCACGTCGGCCGCGCCGGGATGCCGCTCGTCGGCGGCCCGGCACGCCCACACCGCCAGCGCGACGACGTCGTCCCAGCTCCCGTCGGCGGCGTCGGTGTGCACGAACCCCAGGTCGCCGGGCACCAGGAACCGCACGGTCGCGGTGGCCAGCTCGACCTGCGGCACCGGGTCGGCGGCGGTGGCCCGGCGCACCCGCGCGGTGTACCCGGCCTTCTCGGTCCGCCGGGCGGCGGCCATCGACCGCGCTCCGATCCTGGCGGTGAGCTCGTCGTCGGTGACCTGTCCGGGCGACCAGGGCAGGGCGGCGGGCTCGTCCGGGCTCTGGCCGGCACGCTGGTACGCCAGCACCAGGCCGATCAGATGGCGGCAGACGCCCGTGGCGGCGCAGGTGCAGCTGCCCCCGTCGAGGCCGCCGGGCGGGAGGCTGACGGCCGGGCCGCCGGGGAAGTCGCCGTGGACGGTGCCGTCGGGGTCGGTGCGCAGGGCCGGGGCGGCGGTGTCGAGGTCCCGGGTCGCGCGTTTGACCAGGCCCCGGTTGGTCAGGGCCGCGAGGGAGTCGGGGGTGAGGGCGAGCAGGTCGGTTCTCATCGGCCCACGTGCTCCGCGACGAAGGACGCCAGTTCTCCCGGGGTCATCGCGCCCACGTGCGCCCCCGCGTTCGCCAGGCGCTGGGCGGTCGCCCGGTCGTAGTCGGGGTTGGCCTGTTCGTCCAGGGCGGCCAGGCAGAGCACCGTGCTGCCCTGTTCGACCAGGCCGCGCACGGTGCGCACCAGCCGGTCGGGGCCGCCGCCCTCGTAGAAGTCGGAGATCAGCACCACGATCGCGTTGCGGGGCCGCTCGATCAGGCCGGCGCCGTAGGCGGCGGCGCGGGCGATGTCGGTGCCACCGCCCAGCTGGACCTTCATGAGCAGGTCGACCGGGTCGTCGACGTCGGCGGTCAGGTCGACGACCTCGGTGTCGAAGGCGACCAGGTGGGTGCGCACCCCCGGCAGCCCCCACAGGCAGGCCGCGGTGACCGCCGAGTGGATCACGGAGTCGACCATGGAGCCCGACTGGTCGACGAGCAGGATCACCTGCCACGGGTCGAGGTGACGGCGGGTGCGGGTGAAGAAGTAGGGGGTCTCGATGACGACCTTGCCGGTCTCGGGCCGGTAGCGGCCGAGGTTGGCGCGCAGGGTCCGGGTCAGGTCGAAGTTTCGGGCCTGCTTCAGCCGTCCGGGGCGGCGCGCCTTCGCGCCGGAGAAGGCGGTCCGGACCTCGGTGGCGAGCCGGTCCGTCAGGTCGCGGACGACCGCCTCGACGATCCGCCGGGCCAGCCGGAGCACCTGCGGGTTCATCAGGTGCTTGGTCCGCAGCACCGCCTTGAGCAGCGCCGGGTTGGGCTCGATGCGGGCCAGCACGTCGGGGTCGGTGACCACGTCGTGGATCTCGTAGCGTTCGACCGCGTCGCGCTGCAGCCGTTCGACGGTCTCCTTGGGGAACAGCCGGGTGATGTCGTCGAGCCAGTCGACGGTGGTCAGCGCCGACGGGCCCGAACCGGCCTCGCGGGGGCGCCGGACGCCCCGGCGGCGCAGGTCGTCGTCGCGGCCGTATAGCCAGTCCATGGCCGCGTCGCGGGCGGCCGCCTGGGTGCTCAGCCCTTGCCCGCCGAGGCAGGCGCCGCCGGGTTCGCCGAGCAGCAGCCGCCAGCGTTCGAGGGTGGGGTCGGTCATGATGTGATCAGTCCCTCCCGGCGCAGCACCGTGTCGACCCGTTCGTCCAGTGTCATCCCGGCCGCCACCAGCTCCGGGGTCGCGTCGAGCCGCATCAGGTCGGGCCCGGAGGCGCCGCCCGCGCGCAGGGCGACCAGCCGGGCGGCGATGAGGTGCCGTTCGCGGGGCGGGAAGTAGGCGAACGCCTGGCGCAGCGCTGGGAGCGCGATCAGGAAGTCGTCGTCGGTCATCGCCTCGACCAGCTCGTCGAGCAGCTCCAGCATCCCGGGGGTGTGCAGCACCTCTTCGCGGGCCAGGGCGAACAGCCCGGCCAGCCAGTCGCCCGCCAGGGCGGGGGTGAACGTGCCGCGCACCGCCCGGCCGGGGTCGGCGGCGGCCGTGCCGCGCAGCGACCAGCCCAGCCCGAACGCGGCCCCGCGCAGGTCGGGCGGCGCGTCCGAGAAGGCGGCGACCCGGTCGGCGACGCCGAGGGCGGCCGCGACGTCCAGCCCGAGCGGCGTCGCGGCGTGGGTCAGCGCGTCGCGGACGGCCGCCATCGCCTCGATCCGCCTGGGGTCGGCCGGGGCGGGACCGCCGCGCACGCCCTCGGCCAGCCACAACGCACGGTCGACGGCCGCCGCGATCAGCGTGCCGAACGCCGGGCCGCCGCCCGTGTGGAACAGGCCGTCGTGCCGCCACATGGCCAGGACGACGTTCAGCGTGCGGCCCAGCGACCCCAGGTCGGCCGCCGCGCGGACGGCCCGCGCCAGGTCGTCGAGCACCCGGCCGGTCAGCTCGCCGACGCCGCACAACGCCGCGTCGAAGAGCAGGCCGGCCAGCACGTCGAGGTCGGCCGGCGGGCCGGAGACACGTTCGGCGAGCAGGGCGGCGGCCGCCTCCCCGGGGTCGACGCCGTAGCCGCCGGCCTCGATGAGGGCGGGCATGCGGTCGTCGGAGTCGGTCAGCGTCCACTGCTCGGCCGGGACGGGATCGCCCGCCGGATGCGGCCCGGAGTCGCGGACCACCCCTGGGATCGCCAGCACGCGCAGCCGGTGCAGCAGGCGGCTGCGCTCGAGGTCGGCGTCCTTCCTGAGGTCGAGGCGGATCTCGCCGGAGCCGTCGAGCCCCATGGCGCGCAGCCGGTCGGCGACGGCGTGCACCAGCGGCGGCAGCGGGGTCGACGGGTGCAGCCGGCCGACCCGGTCGCCGCTGAGCGCCGCGACCATCTCGACGATGACGGGGTGCCCGCCGGGCCGGATCCGGCCGCCGGTCGCCCACGGCAGCGGCGTCTCCAGCGCCTCGCTGACCAGCGCGCTCGCCAGCCCGTCGAGCACGTCGGCGCGGGCGGGGCAGACGTGGCCGCGTACCGCCGCCAGGCCCTCGGCGGTGGCGCCGGCGGCGATCAGGTCGGCGGTGGAGACCTGCTGCCGCCGGGCCCGCAAGCGGGTGGTCACCGCCTCGGTGAGCCGGCGCGCGGCCTCGCGCGGGCCCGACTCCCACAGGTGCTGGTAGTAGGCGGGCGACGGCATGCCCGACTGGTAGCCGTCGAAGGCGTCCAGCCGCCGGAACGAGTAGGGCACCAGGTAGCTGCCGACGACCGCGCCGCCGGGCGGTTCGGGCAGCTCCGGCCACGACCGGTCGCCCTCCTCGGCGAGCCGGACCAGCGCCGGTCGGTGGAAGCCTCCGGTGACCACGACCACCGGCCGGTCACCGGCGTCGGCGACTGCCGCCCGGATCCAGTGCGCCATGTACGCCTCCCGCGCCACGTCGTCGGCGGCGGGGCGGGCGTCTCCCCGGACGAGATCGAAGTAGGCGGCCAGCCGCTCGGCCAGGCCGTCGGCGGGTTCGATCTCGAACAGGTGGTCCCAGAGCGCGTCGGCGTTGTCGACGGCGAAGGCGGCGCAGAGCCGCTCGGTCACCTCGGCGTAGCGGGCCTCGGCGTCGGCGTAGCGGTTGCGCACCTCGGCCAGCGCCGGATGCCAGGCGGGCAGGTCGATGAACCGCAGTTGCGCGCCGGCGTCGCGACCGGCGGTCAGCGCCGTCCACTCCGGCGAGTAGTCGCACAGCGGCGCCCACGAGCCGTGCCGGCGCTCCGCGTCGCGGTAGCCGGTGTAGACGGCGATCGGCAGGTCGTGCCCCAGCAGCAGCTCGCCGATCCGGGGGTTCATGTCGGCCGGGCCTTCGACCAGCACGTACGCCGGCCGCAGGGCGATGATCGTGTCGGCGACCAGCCGCGCGCAGGCGGGGCTGTGGTGCCGGACGCCGATGAAGGTGGCGGTCATCGTCAGCCCGGCAGGAGGTGACGGGCCTCGTACAGGGGCCCGGAGCCTTGGCGCTCCAGGTACCTGCGGAGTTTGGCCAGGTCGTCGGGGCTGTCCTTGGCGGCCGTGCCCGCCAGGCAGGTCACCAGGTCGGCGGCGGTGCCGGGCTCGCCGCGCAGGAACCAGCCGCGCAGCCCGACGGCGTGCGCGACCGAGACGGCCTCGGCGGTGCTCATCACGCCCGACAGCCGGTCGGTGGCGTCGCCCCGCGCGGTCTGTCCCTGCCGCAACTCGCGGAACGCCCTGACCAGCACCTCCAGCACGTCGCGGCGCGGCGGCGCGCCGACCCCGGAGCGCTTCAGCAGCGCCGCGGCCTCGGCCTCGACCAGCGACAACTCGGTGTCGAAGTCGGCGATCGGGAAGACGGTCTCGAAGTTGAAGCGCCGCTTGAGCGCGGCGCTCATCTCGTTGACGCCCCGGTCGCGGGTGTTGGCGGTGGCGATGACGCTGAAGCCCTCGCGGGCGAACACCATGGCGTCGGGGCCGGTCAGCTCGGGGATGGCGAGCACCCGGTCGGACAGCGGCGACAGCAGGCAGTCCTGCACCTCCAGCGGGCAGCGGGTGATCTCCTCGAAGCGCACCACCCTGCCCTCGGCCATGCCGCGCAGCAGCGGGGCGGCCACCAGCGACCGGGGCGACGGCCCTTCGGCGACCAGCAGCGCGTAGTTCCACGAGTACCTGATCTGGTCTTCGGTGGTGGCCGCGCCGCCCTGGATGGTGAGGGTGGACGTGCCGCTGACCGCCGCCGCGAGCAGTTCCGACAACAACGACTTGGCGGTGCCCGGCTCGCCGACGAGCATCAGCCCCCGGCTGGTCGCGAGCGTCACCAGGGCGCGGTCGATCAGCGACGGGTCGCCGACGAACTTGCGGGTGACGCCGAGCTTCTCGTCGCCGATGACGAACCGGCGGGCGGCCCGCAGGCTCAGCGCCCAGCCGGGCGGCCGGTCGCCGTCGTCGGTCGCGCGGAGCCGGGCCAGCTCGTCGGCGTGGCGGACCTCGGCCGGGGGCCGCTGGACGTGGTCGGTGGTCATCGGACGAGCTCCTGGAGGTCGCGCATGATCTCGGAGGCGGTGACGGGGTCGAGGCCGGTGAAGTGCTCGGGCGAGACCATGAGGGTCTGCTCCTCCTCCATCTCGACGTAGCCGATCGGCACCCCGGGATCGAGGCCGATCGTCAGGGTCGCGCCGCCGGGCAGGTCGCGCTCGATCCACCCCTGCCAGCCGGCGTCCTGCGGCGCGCCCCGCCGCCAGCCGCGCCGCTCCAGGCCGAGCACCCGCCCGGTCGGGATCTTGGTGAACCGCGCCTCGACGAAGTCGTCGGCCGAGGTGAAGACCTCCCGGCCCAGCTGGGGGAACGGCTGCAGGATCTCGTAGTCGGCGAACACCTCGGCCCAGACGGCGAGCGCCTCCCCCAGCTCCAGCGGGTGGACGAGCCCGATGGTGACCCCGTCGGGCAGGGTCAGCGTCTCGTCGTCGGCGTCGGCGAAGCCGCGGTCCTCGGCGACCCGGAACGAGTCGACCTGCCTGCCTTCGGCGTCGTAGCAGCCCCAGACCAGCCGCCGGGTGATGTGCCACAACAGCGGGTGGCCGACGAACAGCCGGGCGAAGTCGTCGGCGCTCCAGCGGCGCCGGTCGGCCATCGCCCGCTCCAGGCGGCGGATGTTGTCGGCGGCCACCGTGCGCACGTCCTTCTTCAGGCCCGCGAATCGCCGGTACGCCTCCGGCGCCAGCTCGGCGTCGTCCTTGACGCCCGGCTTGGGCAGGCTCTTGAGGCGCTTGCCGGCGGCGTCCACGACATAGGGCTTGAGCTGCTCGTCGAAGCCGACGACGAACCGGCGGGGGCCGTAGTCGAGGGTCAGGCTGCCGTCGGCGGCCAGCCCGAAGTCGGGCACCAGCCGGTCGGCCAGCTCCTCCGGCGTCAGGTTCAGCTGGGCGGCGACCTCGGCCATCTTCTGCCGCGCCCGGTTCTTGAGCCCGGTGAACTTGACCTTCTCGGCGATGCCGTGGAGGTGCATCAGCGCGACCTCGGTCCCGAGCGCGGCCAGGACGTCGAGGCCGGTGACCGCGCGGGCGTGCCCGCCCTCGCCGGGCCAGACCCGGATCAGCGGGGTCAGCCGCCGCACGGTCTCGTCGTCGCCGATCAGCGCGAGGGCGTCGAACATCCAGCTCTCCTTGGACGGATGCCCGGCGGACTGCCACCGCTGGAACAGCGCCCACCCGAAGTCGGCCAGGCTCCGCTCGTCGCACGCCTCCTTGACCTGGGCGATTCCGGCGTAGGGGTCGCCGGGCCGGGAGATCGCCAGCATGGTCACCACGTGGCGGGCCGCCGCGAGCGGCAGCGCGTCCCCGCCGCCGCGCAACCGGATCGGCGTCAGGATCGAGGGGTCGGCCCACTCGGGCAGGGTCGGCATCCGGGCGGGCAGCCCGTCGAGCGGACCGGCCGCGAGCAGGTCGGCGACGGCGGCCTCGGCGGCCGGGCCGTATCCGGCGGCGGCCCGCGTCACGGCGTCGCGGTGCCCGCCCGCGGCCAGCGCCGACAGGGCCTGCTCGGCCTGGCGGCGGGCCGCCCCGGCCTTGCCCAGCGCCGGGGGGACCAGCGCGCGGGCGGCGGCGTCGGGATGCCGCGAGAACCAGGCCAGCGCGGTCGCCCGCACCGACTTGAGCCGGGTCAGCCACTCGGCCATCAGCCCCGCGACCTCGGGCGCGGCGAACGGCAGCAGAGACGGCGCGATGTCCGCGGGTTGCTTCCTGGCGCAGTGGACCGCCAGGGGCAGCGCCGCCGTCTCGAACCTGGCGACCGCCGCCCGCATCCAGTCGGAGGCCCGCCACATGTCGTCCGGGCGCCACGTGTCGAGGAACTGCCGGGCCAGTTCCTCCGGCCCGACCACGACCAGGGTCGGGCCGTCGAACCAGCCGATCTGGTCCGGTCGGGTCCCGGAGGCGGCGATCTGCTCCCAGGTCCGCTGACTTCGGGCGAACCACTTCGGGGCGCTCGACCTCCAGGCGTCCCGCTCGCCCGGCCCCCACACCACCGCCGGTTCGTCGGCGCACACCAGGCCGTCCACCACCACCGGCGTGCGGACCGGCCGGGCGCGGGCCCACGGCGGGCTGACCAGCACCTCGGGCAGGGCCTCGGGCGGCGCGACCGCGACGGCCGCCGTGGCCTCGACGGCGCCGATCCGCTGCGCGGCCACGCCGCCGACCTCCGCCAGCACCTCCTCGACCAGCGCGGGATGGGCCAGCACGTGCGCCCGCAACATGTCGGCCACGACCTTCACCCCGGACGCCGCCATCAGCCGCATCGCCCGGCGGGGAAAGCGGGCCGCCGCCCGCAGCAGCGCCGGCTGGCCGTACTTCCCGTCGACGCGGTCGATCAGCGCCTGCATCGCCGCGTCGCCCGGCAGCTCGGCGAGGACCGCCTGCAGCCGCCGCCGTTCGTCGGCCCCGTCGGTCCGGTCGAGCCACCCGGCCAGCACCGGCACGGCCGCCTCGCCCATGCCGTCGACGACCGTGGCCGGCACCGCGAGGCTGCTGCTCACGTAGTAGAGCCGCAGGTCGTCGACGATGAGCGCCGCCTGCGCCGGGGTGCTGATCGCGGTGACCAGCCCCTGACCGTGGCCCGTGCCGAGTGAGGCCGCCTCGGCGCAGTCGGCGTCGACCCATGCGACCTCGGTCGGCGCGAGATAGGACGCGGCCATCCGCTGGTGCGGCCCCGCCGCACGGCACCGGGTCAGCACGGCGACCACCTCGGCGTACTCCTCGTCACTCGCCGCCGCCACGTCGGCCCGGACCCGCGCCGGCAGATCGGCCGCGGAGCCGTACCACCAGCGGGAGACGCCGCCGGCGGGCAGCCGCCGGACCGGCATGGCAGGCTGGCCACTGCGGTAGTAGTAGTGGTCGTCTCCGCACTTGAGCGAGAGCAGCTCCGCCACCGCCTTCGCCGCGAACACCGTGCCGTGTTCCGACAACCACGCCTCCGCGAAGGCGGGCAACGTCGTCGAGTCGTGCCAGTCGAGGTGGGCGGCCACCACCTCGGCGACCACCGCCGCGCCCAACGGCCCGCTCCCGGCGTCGCCGTCGAGGTAGGCCGCGCCCGCCGCGGCGATGTCGGGATCGGTGGTCAGCTCCAGACAGTCGACGACCATCTGCCGCTGCCCGGCCAGCGTCGCGGCGACCTTCGCGGACGCCTCGGGGTCACGCCGCCGCGCGGGCACCCGCACCCCGCCCCGGCGGGGGTGGAGGGCGCGTAACCAGGCGGCCGGCATCGTGAACACGTCTTCGTCGACCGGCCCGGCCGCTTCCGGCGTGCCGTCTTCGGTGTAGCCCTTGCGCAGCTTCTCGGCCACCAGCTTCTCGAGGGCGGCCGTCGCGGCGGCCTCGGAGGTGAACGACTTGACCTGCGTGCGCCCGTCGGCGTCGAGGCGTCCGTACCGGATGACCAGGTCGGTGGCGTCCTGTGTGACGTGCCAGAACTTGGCCGAATCGCCGCTGACGTGGGTCAGCTTCCGTTCCGTGGACATGCCGGTACCTCGCAAGGATCAAAGCGGGAAAGTAGCGACAACCTAGCGATCCCGACCGACAATCCTCACGGGACGGACGATCATGTCTTGCCGCGACAATCCGCTCATACGGTGATCACAACGAGCCCGGGCCGGAAAGCGTGTTTCCTTGGGATCGGATCGTGTGGCGCGCCTGGCGTGATCGTGACAGCCTGGTTCCTATCGTGGCAATCGAGGTTCGACTGAAGAGGACACGCGGTGCAAGAACCTTCATTCCCTCCTGTGATCGACTCCCTGACCTTCATCGTCTCTGACGACGACCAGGACTCCACGATGGGTCTGTTTCCAGGGGCGGATCACTCAGCGGTCCTCCGTCAGATCCCCGTCGACGTACTCCGGGAGAACCTGCGACAAACAGCCGAGTCTCTGCGCGCCGTGTTCGAGGACATGGCGAAGTCGACAGACGGGCTGCGGCTCAAGGAGGCCCAGATCGGCGTGGAGATCACCGGCGAAGGCGGCATCCAGCTCATCGGCACCGCCAAAGTCGGCGCCACAGCGGCCATCACGCTGGTGTTCGGCACCTGAGGCGGGATCGTGGGCAGGTTCAGGGCACTCCTCGTAGGAGTGGCCGAGTATGACGATCCCGACATCAAGGACCTTCCCTTTGTAGCCGACGATCTGGTTAACGTCGCCGTGGCCCTCGAGACACGCGAGTACACGGTGGAGATCGCCGGCGAGGGTGGCCGTCTGGGACAGACCCGGATCAGAACCGAGGTCAGCCGGTTTCTCGTCACCGCAAATCCGGGTGACACTCTGCTGATCTATCTCAGCGGACATGGGGCCCACGCCAACAATATCGACTACCTGCTGCCGAGCGACGCGGACCTAAAGTGGCTGAGCCTGGCCGAGGTCGCGGTGCCCCTGACCGCCTGGGGCACCATGATCGACCAGAGCAGCGCAGCCGGCATTCTCTTCGTGGTGGACGCCTGCCGCGAGGGTTTCCACGAGAACACCAAGTCGGCTTTCACCCGCACCGCATGGGCGCAAGATAAGATCGCCAAGGCCGCCCGCCGGAACGTCGCCTGGTTGTTCCCGTGCTCGCCCGGCGAGGTCGCGCGGTACGTGCCAAGCCAGTCCGGCGGTGGATCCTTCAGCCTGTTCGCGCGTGCCGTCGAACTCGCCATCAGCGAGGGAGTCGCGCCGACCACCCTGTCGGGCCTGAAGAGCCAGGTCGCCGCCAAATTGTCGGCCCTGGCCATGGAACGCCGCCTTCCGGATCAGCAGGTGCGGCTGGCGGGAGAAGTCGACCACGATGCCTTCGTCGTGCTGCCGGGCCGGTCGTCGGTCATAGGAGACGGAGACGACTGGGCGGAGGCCGCCGCCACGCACATCGCCTGGAAGAAGACGCACAAGGGTTCCGGAAGCGCAGAACTGCGTGAGGACGTCATCTCTGTGGTCAGGCGTCTGGCCGCCCACCGGTGGACGGCCGCCGGAAGGCTGGCCGAGGATCCGTGGCACGACTCCCGGTTCGCGCTAAGAATGAGTGAGCGGATGAACTTCATCCTGGGGTCCCTGCTCGACGGCCTGAGCCTGTCCCCCGCGGAGGCCGCGTTGCTAGTGACGGCCCCGTTCGTGCACGACACGCACTGGGCGCACATCGTGGCCCACGCGAGTGCCGTCAGCCCTACGGATCTGAGCCCGGTCAACGCGCCCAATCCGCAGCGCAAGGCGTACGAGGTATACGCGCGGAGTTATCCCCGACTGCTCCGTCGGGCCGTGGATGCGGCCGGCAGAGGAGACACCGCTGTGCCGAAGGAGATCGGATGGTGGCTTCTCCATCGCTGGATCACCCGGCAGGCCACCTCCTTCGGTTCGCAGGCGGTCGCGGTCTCCCTCGACGGGCACACGCCCGAATCCGGCCTGCTCAGCGAGGTTCTCACGACCGCCCGGCTGAGTGAACTGATCCGGCTGCTGTACGCCGACCCCGGGTTCATCGCACGCACAGACCGGCCGCACGGGCTCATGGCCACCCATCTGATCGCGCCGGGCCGCATCGGAGAACAGGCGATCAGGGAACGGCTGGTGGCCTACCTCGTGGTCGTGGCCCATCGCATGGCCATCGAGGTGACCCGGCTGGGGGGCGTCCTGGTGGATCACATCGGCATCGTTCGGTCATTGGCACCCCAGGACGTGCTCCAAACGATCGACCAGGCCCGTTGGGAGCCCCGGGGAGCGGGGCGTGTCCTCAGAGCCGCCTGCTCGCATCCCGCGGTCGAAGTCGCCCTGCGGGAGCACGTGACCGATCTCAACCAGATCCTCGCAGACATCGGCAACACCGACGACCCGTCACTCGCCGAACTCGTCGGGCTGCCCGGTCGCGCGGACGCCGATCAGGTCCGGGCGGCCGAGTCCGACGGCGTGGCCACATACACGTCGGCGGGTATCAGGTTCCGACTCGACGAGGAGCGCGTCCAGGAACTGCTGATGGGTGAACGGCTGTACTCCGAACGCGACCTCGCTCTACGGGAGGTCTACCAAAACGCCCTCGACGCCTGCCGTTACAGAAAAGCCCGAACCGAGTATCTCCGCCGTACCGGTGTCAAGCTCCCCGAGTGGGAGGGACGCATCGGCTTCTCACAGGGAATCGACGAACAGGGCCGCCCCTACATCGACTGTGTCGACAACGGCATCGGGATGGGGGTGAGAGAACTCCGCGACGTCTTCGCGCAAGCCGGTGTGCGATTCGCCGAACTACCCGAGTTCATCGAGGAGCAGGCGGAGTGGGACAAGCTCGAACCTCCGGTCCTGCTGTATCCGAACAGTCAGTTCGGCATCGGGGTGCTGAGCTATTTTATGCTCGCCGACGAGATCACGGTCACGACCTGCCGACTGGGGCGGGATGGACGGCCCGGCCGCCGTCTCCAGGTGTCCATCGCAGGCCCTGGAACGCTCTTTCACATCCAGGACTGCGGCCCGGGCCAAGATGCCGGCACGGTCGTCCGTCTTCACCTGCGGACCACCGGCGACGCGGAATCCGTGTCCTGCACTGCGACGCTCACCCGAATCCTGAGCTACTCGGAGTTCTCTGTCGAGGCCGCCGACGGCGACGACCGGATCCAGTGGAACCCGATGGAATTGCGAGTGGACGGAGAACTGGTCTCCGATAAGCACTCCCGTGGGCCGGTCTGGTGGCGGGAAGGCCTGGAATACATTTTGGCGGACGGCCTTCGAACCGATACAACCAGTTTCGGAATGGTCGTCAATCTCAGTGGCGAGCACAGTCCGGAGCTCACCATCGACCGCGCGTCGATGCTTGACTCTGCCCGAAACGCAGAAGTTATGGTCCGAGTGCTATCACGCGCCGTGAAACAATTCGCAGGTAACAGCACCCCCATTCGGCCGACTTTCGATTGGCTCAGCGAACTAATCCACGCACATCCCGTCATCGCAGACCTGGTCTTCTCTGAAATGGTTTCGACAGGGAAGTCCATCGAGCTGAACGGACACGAGATCAATTTCGGCCGGTTAGGGTTTTTCTCCATGGATCGCGATCTCATCCCATCGGCGATCAGCTATCGGCAACCGGACTATGTAGCCGACAGCGTGGCACGACGCCGCGAATATGAGGGCATCCGCCCCCTGCCCGACGATCTGGTCATCTGGCGCCTGGCGGCTTTGCGTGCCGCTGAAGGCGGTCCCTGCTCGACAGATGCTCCTGCGGCTCGCCCCACCGACGTGATTGTCCTCAGCGGAAGGCCGGATGCACTCTATTCGAGATTGGAAGAATCCTGGCTGACACGCGAGGGGCCCGTACCCAGATTGCATTTCGTACGCGCAGCACTTGAAACTGGTTACGGTATCGGAGAGATCGCCCAACGCCTCAACGACCTGGGCTACGAGGTGCCATCCGAACTGCGGACCATTGGGTCAGCCGAAGAGTCCGACCTGGTTCTCCTGAGTAAGGATCTGCATCGCTACGGCACTTCGCTGGATGTAGATCTCATCCCCGACACACCACCAGCGGCGCTCGCTGGGCATATCGCCACTGCGGCGATCCAACTCGGGCGGCCAATCAAGCAAGTCATCGATCGGCTATCCGAATTCGGTTTCCTTGTACCGGCTGGCATCGACGTCCAGCGAGCCGAACCCTCGGATCGGATTCTTCTCAGCCGGGATCTCAACGGCGCGGGACCTTGGCTCCGATTATCTGATAGCCCAAAAAATCAAGAACCTATATCAGTCGGACATGTGGTGGCAGTCGCCGCCCAACTTGGACGAGACGTCGATGCTGTCGCCGAGAGGCTACGGGACTTCTCATTCACGGTGCCGCACGAGCTACCAATCAGGGGCCGACTCAGCTCGGATGATCTGGTTCTGATGAGCAGGAACTTCGATGGAAGACCTCCCATGCTGCCGGGGATTCCCGTCGTTCCTATCGGTCATCTGCTGATGGCGGCGAAGAAGACCAGCAAGCCGATCGGAGACATCGCCGCACGCTTGGCCAGGCTAGGGTTTCGGGTGCCGGCTTCCCTCGCAATCGCGCGCGAAGATGACCTCGATATTCTGGACCTACATTTCGACGGAACGCCCCAGTGGCTCACTATAACCGCAATCGTGGATTCCCGACACATCGTGGAGGCCGCATTCAAGCTCGGCCGTGGCGTCGAAGAGGTCGCCAGGCGGCTGACGGAACTCGGCTTCGACGTTCCACAATCTCTACTGACCGCCGGAGACGTCAGGGAAGGCGACGACGTAGCTCTCGGCATCGGGGATGCAAACGAGGAAACCCGTTTAAGTCAATGGGTTGGCGACGATTTGAGACCGGTCCGCATCGGTCACCTTGTGACGGTGGCTGAGAAGCTCGATCGCCCCGTTGGAGAAATCGCAGAGAGACTCACACAATTGGGCTATTTGGTGCCGCCTCCCTACTTCTCCGTTGGCCGCGTACAGCCTGGTGACCGCATCCTGGTCAGCCGGTCTCTCACCGGCGGCAAACCGTGGCTGGACGGCCAACTTGTCCCACTGGGGCACGTCTTCACTGCGGCAGGACGGCTGAAATGGACTATCGAGAAAACGGTTACAAGGCTGGCGGCCCTCGGGTTGAACTGGCCCGCTTTGCCAGAGACGCCCATAGACGCTACTGACCTGATTCTCATGAGTCGCGAGCTCAGCGATTTCTCAGCGACGAAAACACTCAGCTCCTTCCGATACGGGAATTGGAGCTGGTGGCTCGACCAGGAGAAACCCGTGCCGCTCTGGAACATTTTCGCCGGAGCGGTCCAAACCAATCTGCCGGTGCATGCCGTGGTCGAGCGATTTCGGTCACTCGGCTTCATATTGCCAGAGATCCCCACCGTCCCAGAGTTGCTGAACAGGGCCGAGAACCCATAAACCTCAAGTCTGATCATTCTTCGCGTGTTGATCAGGTGCTATACGAACAAAGAGGGCCAGGCCCCGGTAGAGCCCGGCCCTCTCGTGCTATCGCAGGCTCTTGGGGCGCATGTCCGTCCACGTCGCCTCGATGTGGTCCAGGCACGCCTGCCGCGCCGCCGGCCCGAAGCTCACCGTCCAGCCCGCGGGCACGTCGGCGAACTCGGGCCACAGGCTGTGCTGGCCCTCCTCGTTCACCAGGACGGTGTACACGCCGTCGGGGTTCTCGAACGGGTTGCTGCTCATGCGGGGGTTCCCTTCTCTAGCGCGTCGCGCCACTTGTCGGCCAGGTCGGGCGCCCCGGGGGCGCGCGTCCAGGTCGCGGTGAACACGCCGTCCATGGTGACGGCGTCGATGGTGTACGAGTGAATCAGGGGGGCGTCGGGGTGGTCGGGGGTCTCCTCGGCTGTGGGGTCGACGGTCCAGTCGCCCTCCTCCGGCGAGACCCGGCCGAGGTAGTTCAGCAGGACCTCCGGCCGGCCTTCGCCGTGGACGGTGATCTTCGTGAACCAGCCCACGGTACGTGACAGGTCCAGCGAGCCGTCGCGGCCGTGGCCCTCGACCTCGATCGTGACGTCGCGGCCGAAAGCCTGCCGCAGGGTCGCGATCAGCCTTTCCGGAGTGACGTCGAAGGCCGGGACCTCGGTCACCGACGTGAGCGCGTCGCGGACCAGACCGTGCGTGCCGGTCTCGGGCAGGTCGTCGCCCGGCGAGGCCCACTGGCGGAACTGCACCGGGACGGGCGGCAACGCGTCGCCGCGCCAGGCGGCCGCGAGGTCGTCGAGGATGACGCCCCACGAGACGGCGTCGACCGCCAGGTGGTGGATCGACAACCTGACCCGGTCGCCGAGCCGGTCGACGCTGACCATTCTGCCGCTCCGGGGGTCCAGGTCTCCCGTGACGAAGTCGCCGATGTGGAGGCCGTCGTCGGCGAGGCGGGAGCGGAGCATCGGGTGGTGGTCGGCGACCTTCCGGAGGAGGTCCTCGAACCGGTCGAACGTCAGGCCTGCCGGGAGGCGGATCACGGCCGACTGGCAGAACGACTCCATGTGCGGCCGCGCGACCAGGCGGCGCATGATCGGGGTCAGCGGGATCGCCGCCCGTGACGCCACCCGGGCCAGGGCCTCGGCCGTGCGGGACTCGAAGATCTGGCGGGCGGTGACCGTCCAGCCCTCGGCGCGGGCGCGGGTGATGACGCGCATCGCCACCAGGCTGTCGCCGCCGAAGGCGAAGAAGTCATCTTCGACGCCCAGCCCGGGGACCTCCAGCACCTCGGCGAAGGCCGCCAGCAGCGCCCGCTCCGCGTCGCCCTCGGCGGGGCGGCTCTCCGACGGCGCGAGCGACGGAGCCGGGAGGGCGGCCCGGTCGAGCTTGCCGTTGGGGAGCAGCGGCAGCCGGTCGAGCGCGACGAAGGCGCTGGGGACCATGTAGTCGGGGAGCTCCCGGGCGGCCTGCTCGCGCAGGTCGTCGGCCGCGCCGACGACGTAGGCGACCAGCCGGCCGCCGACGACCTGGACGGTCGCCTGCGTCGCCCAGTGGGTCAGCACCGCCTCGATCTCGCCGGGTTCGACCCGGTGGCCGCGGACCTTGACCTGGTCGTCGGCGCGGCCCTGGTAGTCGAGCCTGCCGTCGGCGGTCCAGCGGGCCAGGTCGCCGGTGCGGTACATGCGCTCGCCCGCCGCGAACGGGTCGGCGACGAAACGTTCCGCCGTCAGGGCCGGCCGGTTCAGGTAGCCGCGCGCCAGGCCCGCGCCCGACAGGTAGAGCTCGCCGGTGACGCCGGGGGCGACCGGGCGCAGGCCCGCGTCCAGGACATAAGCCCTGGTGTTGGCCACGGGGCGGCCCACCAGCGGGGTCGCGCTGTCAGCCGTATGGGCCACGAGCGCGTCGACCGTGGCCTCCGTCGGGCCGTAGAGGTTCACTCCGTCGCGCATCCGCGTCCACAACGCGTCGGTGACGGCCTCGCCGCCGACGCCGACGAGGGCCAGCGGGCCGTCGTCGACCAGGCCCGGCATCTGGGCCAGGAACGACGGGGTGACCTCGATGAAGTCGAGCGCGTGGGTGCGCACGAACCGCTCCAGCAGGACCGGGTCGCGCCGCGTCTCGTCGTCGGCGACGTGCAGGGCGTGGCCGTCGACCAGCCAGAGCTGTGGTTGCCACGACGCGTCGAAGGAGAACGACCAGGCGTGGCCGACCCGGAGGTGACGGCGTCCCGTGGACGCCTTCACGCGGTCGTAGAGGTCGGCGCGGTGGCTGTGGAACAGGTTCGCCAGCGAGCCGTGGGTGACCACGACGCCCTTCGGGCGGCCGGTCGAGCCGGAGGTGTAGATGACGTAGGCGGGGTGCCCCGGGTCGTACCCCGAAGGCAGTTCGCCGGAGCCGTCGAGGCCCTCCAGCGACTCCAGCACCAGCACCGGCGCGGCGTCGGCGAGCATGTCGGCGACGCGGGCCGTCGGCAGCGCCGGGTCGATCGGCAGGTACGCCGCCCCCGACCGCAACACCGCCAGGATGGCGATGACGTGGTCGGCCGTGCGCGGCAGCGCCAGCGCGACGATCTTCTCCGGGCCCGCGCCCCTGCCGACCAGGGCGCGGGCGACGGAGTCGACGGAAGAGGCCAGTTCGGCGAAGGTCCACGACCGGCCGCCGGCGACCAGGGCCACCTCCGACGGGGTGGCCGCCGCCTGCGCGGCGAACAGTTCGGGCACGGTGCCGCCGGTCTCCAGGACCACACCGGCGCCCTGGTCGAGCAGCCAGGCGCGCTCCCCCGGGGCAAGGCCGTCGAGGTCGCCCACGAGCGGGTCGTCGGCGACCCGCTTCAGGATGTCGACCAGCGCGTCGGCGACGCGTTCGGCCCTGACCCGGTCGCCGTGGAACTCGGCCGTCAGCACCAGTTCGTCGCCGGGCTCGACGGCCCAGGTCAGCGGGTAGTGCGTGGCGTCGTGGTGGGCGATCGGGGTGAACCGGTCGTGACCACCGGCGTCCGGGTAGGACTCGAAGACCATCAGGGTGTCGAACAGTTCGCCCGTCCCGGCCGCCTTCTGGATGCCGGCCAGGCCGAGGTGCTGGTGCTCGATCAGCGCCGCCTGCCGGTCCTGGAGCCGCGTCAGGTACGCCGTCATCCGCTCCCCCTCGCGCGGGGTGGCCCGCACGGGGACGGTCGTGATGAACAGGCCGACCATCGCCTCCGAGCCCGGCATGTCGCGGCCCGACACGGTCGCGCCGAACACGACGTCGTCGCGGCCGGTGAGGCGGGCCAGCAGCAGGCCCCACGCGCCCTGGGCGACCGAGTTCAGCGTCAGGCCGTTCGAGCGGGCGTAGGCGGCGAGCCTGCCGGTCTCCTCGGCGGACAACCGGACCTCGTGGAGCAGCGGCGCCGCCGGGCGGTGGCCGCCCTGGTCGAGCAGGGTCGGTTCGACGCCGTCGAGCTCCTGCGCCCAGGCCCGCCGCGCGTCGTCGGCCGGCTGGCGGGCCAGCCATTCGAGATGGTCGCGGAACGGCCGGGCCACCGGGTGGGGGAGGCCCTCGTAGAGGGCGGTGAACTCGGCCATCAGCGCGGGCAGCGACCAGCCGTCGAGGAGGACGTGCTGGTGGGTGAGCACGAGGCGGTTCCCGGCCAGCATCAGGCGCAGCAGCGGCGGCCGGTCGACCGGGAAGCCGGTCCGCTCGCGGGCGAGCTCGGCGTCGAGGTCGTCGGGGGCGACCTCCCGCCAGGGCAGCTCGACGTGCGCCGGGATCACCGCCACCGGGCGGCCCGACGACAGGTGCCGGAACCCGGCGCGCAGGTTCTCGTGGCGGTCGAGCAGGGCCTGACCGGCCGCGCGGAGCCGCTCGGCGTCGACCTCGCCGCCGATCTCGTAGACGACCTGGACGGTGTAGACGTCCTCCTCGTCGAAGGAGGCGTGGAAGAGCAACCCGGCCTGGAGCGGGGTCACCGGCAGGATCGGGTCGGCGAACTCGGCGCGCTCCTCCGGGGTGAAGAATGCGACCGACCGCTCGTCGTCGGACGCCTCCGAGGTGACGGCCGCGAGGCCGCGTACCGAACGGAACCGGAAGACGTCGCGCGGGGTCAGCTGGAGACCTGCCGCTCTGGCCCGGCTGACCAGGCGCATCGCGACGATGCTGTCGCCGCCGAGGGCGAAGAAGTCGTCCTCCGCGCCGACCCGGTCGAGGCCGAGCACGTCGGCGAACACCCCCGCGAGCGTCTCCTCGCGCGGGGTCGCCGGGAGGGCGTCGCCCGCCGTGAAGTCGGGCGCGGGCAGCGCGTTGCGGTCGAGCTTGCCGCTGGTGGTCAGGGGCAGCGCGTCGAGCCACACGACGGCGGCGGGCACCATGTACTCGGGCAGCGTCCGGGCCAGGTCGAGCTCGCGCGGCTCGCCGGCCACGTAGGCGACGAGCCGGTCGTCGCGGGCCACCACGACGTTGACGCCGCCGATGGCGGCCTCGATCTCGCCCAGCTCGATCCGGAAGCCGCGGATCTTGACCTGGTGGTCGGTGCGGCCCAGGTAGGAGAGAGTGCCGTCGCGGTTCCAGCGGGCCAGGTCGCCGGTACGGTACATGCGCTCCCCCGCCGCGAACGGGTCGGCGACGAACCGCTCGGCGGTCAGGCCGGGCCGGTCGAGGTAGCCGCGCGCGAGCTGCACGCCCGCGAGGTAGAGCTCCCCGGCGACGCCCGGCGGGACCGGCCGCAACCACCGGTCGAGCACGTAGGTGCGGGTGTTCCAGACCGGGCGGCCGATGGTGACGTCGTCGCCGGTCACCTCGACGGCCGTGACGTCGACCGACGCCTCGGTGGGGCCGTAGAGGTTGTGCAGTTCGGCGTCGATCCGCTCGTGGAAACGCGCGGCGAGGTCGGCCGGCAGGGCCTCGCCGGAGCAGAGCACCCGCTTCAGAGCGCGCACCTCGACATCCGGGAAGACGTCGAGGAAGGCGCGCAACATCGACGGCACGAAGTGGACCGTCGTCACGCCCTCCCGCTCGATGAGCCCGGCCAGGTAGGCGGGGTCGCGGTGGCCGTCGGGCCGGGCCACGACGAGCGCGGCCCCGGTGATCAGCGGCCAGAAGAACTCCCACACCGACACGTCGAAGCTCGCGGGGGTCTTCTGCAGGACGCGGTCCTCGGCGGTCAGCCCGTATTCGGCCTGCATCCACCGGAGCCGGTTGGCGATGCCCTCGTGCGGGACGACGACGCCCTTCGGGCGGCCGGTCGAGCCCGAGGTGTAGATCACGTAGGCCGGGCTCTTCCCCGGGTAGCCGGTGGGCAGGTCGGCGTGGGGGCCGGTCGGCAGCGCGCCGTCGATCACGGCGACCGGGCGGGCCTCGGCCAGCATGAAGCGCTTCCGGTCGGCGGGCAGGCCGGGGTCGAGCGGCAGGTAGGCGGCTCCGGCGCGCTGGACGGCGTACAGGGCGACGACCAGTTCGACCGAGCGCGGGAGCGCCACGGCGACGGTCGTCTCCGGGCCCGCGCCGAGCCCGGCCAGCACCCTGGCCGTGTCCTCGACGCGGGCGTCGAACTCGGCGTAGGTGAGCCGGGTGTCCCCGAAGACCAGCGCGAGCGCGTCCGGAGTGCGGCGGACCTGCTCGCGGAACAGCTCGGGCAGGGTCGCCGCCGGGAGCCCGACGGTCGTGAAGGCCGGGGGCTGCTCGATGTGGACGTCGAGGTCGCGTACCCGGACCGAGGGGTCGGCGGCCACCTGGCGCAGGAGCCGCACAAGACGGGCGGCGAGCAGGTCGGCGCTCTCCTGGTCGAACAGGTCGGCGCTGTACTCGATCCAGCCTTCGACCCCGCCGTCGTGCTCGACGAAGTCGACGCTCAGGTCGAACTTGGCGGTGTCCTGGCCGGTCTCGACCTCGGTGACCGTGAGCCCGTCGAAGGCGGGCGGGCCGGCCCGGCCGGTCAGGTAGACGACCATGACCTGGAACAGCGGGTGCCGGGCCAGCGACCTCGGCGGGTCGAGCACCTCGACGAGCCGCTCGAACGGCACGTCCTGGTGCTCGTAGGCGGCCAGCGCCGTGCCCCTGACCCGGCCGAGCAGCTCGGCGAAGGTCGGGTCGCCGCTCAGGTCGGTGCGCAGCACCAGGGTGTTGACGAAGAACCCGACGAGGTCTTCGAGGCTCTCGTCGGCGCGGCCGGAGATCGGCGTGCCGAGGGGGATGTCCTCGCCCGCGCCGAGCCGGTTGAGCAGGGCGGCGACGGCGGCCTGGGTCAGCATGAACATGCTGACGCCGTGGGCCCGCGCGACCTCGCGGAGGCCGCCGAACAGGTCGGCGTCGAGGGCGAAGCCCGCCAGGCCGCCCCGGAAGGAACTCTCCGGCGGGCGCGGCCGGTCGGCCGGGAGGACCAGCTCGTCGGGCAGGTCCCGCAGCGTCTCCGCCCAGTGCGCGGTGTCGCCTTCGGGGGCCCAGAGGGTGTAGTCGGCGTACTGGACCCGGAGCGGGGCCCACTCCGGGGCCCGCCCTGACCGGCGGGCGTTGTAGGCGGTGGCCAGGTCGCGCCGGAGCGGCGCGTCCGACCACTCGTCGGTGGCGATGTGGTGGACGACCAGCGTCAGCACGCCGCCGGCGAGGTGCGCCCTGATCGGGATCTCGCGGTCGAGCGCGAACCCGGCGGTCACCGGGCCCTCCACCAGCGGGACGGTGACGTTCTGGAGCACGAGCTGGTAGGGCTCGCCGTCGCGTTCGGGGAAGACGGTGCGCAGCGCCTCGTGCCGTTCGGCGAGGTCGTTCAGCGCCTGCCGGAGCGCATCGACGTCGAGCGTGCCCTCCAGCCGCCAGGCGGTGGCGATCTCGTAGGCACTGGTGTCGTCGATGCGGTCGAGCAGCCACATGCGGCGCTGGGCGTAGGAGAGCGGGAGGAACTCGGGCCGCTCGGCCGGGACGGGCCCCCGCCGGACGGCGTCGCCAAGATGGAGAGCGAGCCGGGCCGGGGTCGGCGCGTCGAAGACCGCGCGGAGCGAGACCTCGGCCCCGAGCACCGCCCTGATCCGGCTCACCAGGCGCATGCCGAGCAGCGAGTGGCCGCCGAAGGCGAAGAAGTCGTCGTCGGGGCCGACCTCCGTGCCGAGCACGTCGGCGAAGACCGCGCACAGCACCTCCTCGCGGGCGTCGCGGGGGCGGCGCGAGGCGGAGACCCGGCGCTCGGGGGCCGGGAGCGCCCGGCGGTCGAGCTTCCCGGCGACCGACCTCGGCAGCGTGTCCATCGGCACGAACGCGGCCGGGACCATGTGGTCGGGCACCTGCGCCACGACGTGGGCGCGCAGCTCGTCTTCGGACGCGGCCGAGACGACGTAGGCGACCAGCGTCTCCTCGCGCACGATCACCGCCGCCTGGGTGACGGCCGGGTGGGCGCGCAGCACGGCCTCGATCTCGCCGAGCTCGATCCGGAAGCCGCGCAGCTTCACCTGGTCGTCGGCGCGGCCGAGGAATTCGAGCATGCCGTCGGGGCGGAACCGGGCCAGGTCGCCGGTACGGTACATGCGCTCCCCCGCCGCGAACGGGTCGGCGGTGAAGCGTTCGGCGGTCAGGCCCGGCCGGTTGAGGTAGCCGCGCGCCAGCCCGGGGCCGGCCAGGTAGAGCTCGCCCGGCACGTTGGCGGGCTGGGGGCGCAGGCGGGCGTCCAGGACGTACACGCGGATGCCGGCGACCGGGGCGGCCCAGCCGTCGTGCCAGCCGTAGGCGTCGACCGCGCACTCGGTCGGGCCGTAGAGGTCGTGCACGACGACCCCCGGAAGCTCCTTGAGCCGCTGCCACAACTCGGGCGGGGTGGCCTCGCCGCCGACCGAGAGGACCCTGGGCGCGTAGCCGTCGAGGAACCCGTGGTGCATGAGTTCCCGCAGGTAGGTCGGGGTGAGGTCGACGTAGTCGAGCCGCTCGCGCTCGATCAGGGCGAGCAGGGCGGCCGGGTCGGTCATGGTCTGCTCGTCGGCCAGGTACAGCGGGTGCCCGGCCAGCAGCCAGAGCAGCGGCTCCCACGAGCCGTCGAAGCTGAACGACGCGGCGTGCAGCGCCCTGGCCGGTTCGGCGGCGATCAGGTTGCCCGCGTGGCTGGCGAACAGGTTGGCCAGGCCCCGGTGGGTGCCGACGACGCCCTTCGGGGTGCCGGTCGAACCGGAGGTGTAGATCACGTAGGCCGCGCTGTCGGGCCGCACGTCGGCGACGTCGGCCGTGCCGGTCAGGCCGTCGAGCGAGGCCAGCACGCAGACGGGCCGGGTGTCCGCGATCATGTACGCCAGCCGGTCGGCCGGATACCCCCGGTCGATCGGCAGGTACGCCGCCCCCGAGGCCAGCACGCCCAGGATGGCGGGCACCATCTCGGCCCGGGAGACCGCCAGCCCGACGACCTTCTCCGGCCCCGCGCCCTTGGCGATGACGTGCGCGGCCACCGCGCGGGCCCGCTCGGCCAGCTCGGCGAAGGTGTAGGAACGGTCGGCGGTGACCAGAGCGGTGTCGGCGGGCCTGGTCGCCGCCAGCTCGTCGAGGATCGACGGGATCGACCGGAACGGCAGGGCCGGGGCCGCGCTCCGGACCGGGGCGTCGCCGTCGAGCAGCACGGGCAGCTCGCTGACCCGCATGTCGAGCCGCAGGCCGCCGAGCAGCCGCAGCGCGCGGGCCGCGAGGTCGGCGGCGGTCCGCTCGGTGAACCGGCCCTCGGCGTACTCCAGCAGGAGGGTCATGCGGGGGCCGTCGACGAAGGTGAAGTCGAGGTCGAACTTGGCCGTCTCGATCCGGGTGTCGACCCACTCGGTCGCGAGGCCCAGCACGTCGGGGTCGCCACCAGGACGGTGGTGGTAGCCCATCATGACCTGGAACAGCGGGTTGCGGCCGGGCACCCGGGACGGGTTGAGGTCCTCGACGAGCCGCTCGAACGGCAGGTCCTGGTGCTCGAAGGCGGCCAGGTCGGCCTCCTTCACCCGGCCGAGCAGCTCCCCGAACGTGGGGTCGCCCGACAGGTCGGCCCGCAGGACGAGGGTGTTCACGAAGAACCCGACGAGGTCGTCGAGCCCTTCGTCGGTACGGCCCGCGATCGGCGCGCCGATCGGGATGTCGTCGCCCGCGCCCATCCGGTGCAGCAGCGCCGCGACGGCCGCCTGGAGCACCATGAAGACGCTGGTCCCGGTGGCGGCGGCCAGCTCCCTGAGCGCCTCGGCGTTCGGCACGTCGAGGCTGACCAGGCCCGACGCACCGCCGGGCACCCGGGGGCCGTCGTACGGGAGGGCGATCTCGTCGGGCAGGTCGTCGAGGCGGTCGCGCCAGAAGGCGAGCTGGCGTTCACCGTCCTGGGCCAGCAGGCGCTCCTGCCAGAGGGTGTAGTCGGCGTACTGGACCTTCAGGGGGTCCCACGCGGGGGCTTCTCCGCGGAGCCGGGCCTGGTAGGCGGTGTCCAGGTCGCGCAGGAACGGGCGGTCGGACCACTCGTCGGTGGCGATGTGGTGCAGGATCATCGCCACTTCGTGCTCGTCCGGGCCGGTCGGCCGGACGGAGACCCGGATGGGCGGCTCGGCCGCCAGGTCGAAGGGCCGGTGGGGGTCGTCGGTGAAGGTCGGCGGGAGGTCGGTGACGACCTGGTGGGGCTCGCCCTCGATCTCCTCGATGACGGTCCTGAGCACCTCGTGGCGGCGGGTGACGTCGTGCACGGCGCGTTCGAACGCGGCGGCGTCGAACGCGCCGCGCACCTTCACGACCAGCGGGAAGTGGTAGGCGTCGCCGCCCGACAGGCGCTCGGCCAACCAGAGACGCCGCTGCGCGGCCGACGCGGGCACCCGAGCGGGCCGAGGCGGCGCGGTCAGCGCCGGGCGGGCCGGCGCGCTGCCCGCGACGCGTTCGGCCAGCAGCGCGGGGGTCGGGGCCTCGAACAGGTCCCTGATGGCGAGTTCCGCGCCGAGTTCGGCGCGGGCCCGGCTGACCACCCGGGTGGCCAGCAGCGAGTGGCCGCCGAGCTCGAAGAACGTGTCCTCGGCGGTGATCCGCGCAAGGCCCAGCACCTCGGCGAAGATGCGGCAGAGGGTCTCCTCGACGGGCGTGCGCGGCGCGCGGCCGCCCCCGCCCGCGACCGGCTCGGGTGAGGGCAGGGCGGTCAGGTCGAGCTTGCCGTTGTCGTTCATCGGCAACTTCGGCAGCACGACGAACGCGCCCGGCACCATGTAGTCGGGCAGTTCCCGCTTGACGTCCTCCCTGACGGCCGCGACCAGGTCGCTCGCCCGGCGGGCGTCGCCGGGGTCGTTGGCCAGGGGAACTCCCCCGGTCGTCCGGTAGACGCCCTCGACCGCACGCGGGACCTCGGCGAGGAACACGGCCTCGAAGCACCCCTCTTCGGCGGACCACGTCGTGAGGGCCGGGCCGAAGGAGTGCAGGAACTCCGGCTCGACGCCGCCTTCGACGATCCGGCCGTCGGGGATGCCGGTCACCCGGACCGGGCTTCCGTCGAACCCGGTGAAGTCGGGCCAGGCGATCGCCGGGACGTCTCGTACCGAGATTTCGGGCTCCGCGGCGTGCAGCACCACGTCGTAGCGGTACCGGGTGAGCTCGTTGTGGTGGTGGCCGCGCTTGGTGCGCAGGTCCACCGGGTGGCCGAGGCCGGCGAAGTAGTCGGGGTCGACCAGGAGCTCCTTCTCCAGGGCGAGGCTGCGGTCGGCGTCGCCGCCCTTCACGGCCTGGATCGCCTCGTGGAAGTGCCGGTTCAGCCGCAGGTTGCGCACGTCGCCGACGAACAGCGCGCCGCCCGGCTTGAGCAGCGCCATCGCCCCCTCGATGACCTCGGTCAGGTGGTCGAGGCTCGGGAAGTACTGGATGACGGAGTTGATGACGATCGTGTCGAAGAAGTCGCGCGGCAGGCCGTCGGTGACGTTCGCCGCCTGGTGCCGGAGGGTGACCTTGGCGGCCAGTCCGGGGTCCCGCTTCAGGTCTTCGCCGATCTTGCGGATGACCGGGGCGGCGAAGTCGGTGGCCCAGTAGCTGTCGGCCTCGGGGGCCAGCCTCGAGAGCAGCAGGCCGGAGCCGACGCCGATCTCCAGCACGTTCCTCGGGTTCAGCGAGCGGATGCGGTCGACCGTCGCCTCGCGCCATTCGCGCATGTGCTCCAGCGGGATCGGGGCGCCGTCGTAGGAGCTGTCCCAGCCGGCGAAGTCCTCGGTCCAGACGGCGGTGCCGATCTCTTCGTACTCGTCGGAGTAGATCTCCTGCCACTCGCCGATCTGGGCGCTCTCGGTCTCGCGGCGGTCTCCCGGGACGGGCACGAGGTAGGCCACCAGCCGGTCGTCGCGGACGACCACGGCGGCCTGGGCCACCTGCGGCAGCCGGGTCAGGGCGCTCTCCACCTCGCCCGGTTCGATGCGGTAGCCGCGGATCTTCACCTGGTCGTCGGTGCGGCCGAGGAAGTCGATGTTGCCGTCCGGACGCCGCCGCACCAGGTCGCCGGTGCGGTACATGCGCTCGCCGGGCAGCCCGTACGGGTCGGCGACGAACCGTTCGGCGGTCAGGCCGGGACGGCGCAGGTAGCCGCGGGCCAGGCCGATGCCGGAGATGTACAACTCGCCCGCGACCCCCTCGGGCACCGGCCGCAACCAGCCGTCGAGGATGTGCGCCCGGGTGCCCCGGATGGGGGTGCCGACGGTCGGGCTGTCGCTGTCGTGGGTGCCGCCGCCGAGCGTGTTGATCGTGTACTCGGTCGGGCCGTAGAGGTTGTAGCCGTAGGTGCCCTCGGTGTCGCGCAGCACCGACCAGACGTGGTCGGAGACCGCCTCGCCGCCGAGCAGCACCAGCGGCGGCCGGTGCCCCTCCAGCAGCCCCTCGTCGATCAGCACGTGGGCGTAGGTGGGCGTGACGTTGACGACGTCGATCCTGTTGGCCTCGCAGTACGCGACCAGCGCGAGGGCGTCGCGGCGCAGTTCCTCGTCGCAGACGTGCACCTCGTGGCCCTCGACCAGCCACAGGAGCTCCTCCCACGACATGTCGAACGCGAACGACACCGTGTGCGCGATGCGCAGCCGCCGGCCGCCCGCCGAGGCGACGGCCGGGTCGAAGATCTCGCTCTGGTGGTTGAGCTGCATGTTCGTCAGGCCCCGGTAGGGCGTGACGACGCCCTTCGGGCGGCCGGTCGAGCCGGAGGTGTAGATGACGTAGGCGGGATGGTCGAGGCTGAAGGAGACCTCGACCGGGTCGGCGGCGTGGTCGTCGAGCCGGTCGAGGTAGACCCTCGGGGTGGCGGTCGCGATGCGGGCCGACACCTCCGGCGTGGTGACCAGGACGACCGGCCGGGCGTCGTCGAGCATGGCGGCCAGGCGGTCGTCGGGGTGGTCGAGCTCCAGCGGCAGATAGGCCGCGCCCGTCCTGAGCACGGCGAACAGCGCCGCGACCATGTCGATCGAGCGGGGCAGGCCCAGCGCCACGACGGCCTCGGGCCCGGCCCCGTGGGCGATCAGCAGGCGGGCGATGCGGTTGATCTTCGCGTCGAGCTCGGCGTAGGTGACCGTGACGTCGCCGAAGACCAGCGCGGTGGCGTCCGGGGTGCGCTCCGCCTGCCGGGCCAGCAGGTCGGCGACGGTGTCGGCCGGCTCGTCGACGCGGTTCTCCCCCGGGTCGGGGAGCTCGGCCGGGAGCGACCGGTCGAGGCGGCCCGCGGGGGCGTCGGCGTCGGCGGCCAGCCGGGTGACGATGAGCGCGAACCGGTCGAGGAGGTCGGCGGCGTACCGCTCGGTCACCAGGTCGGGGCGGTAGGCCAGGGTGACCCGGGTCGGATCGCCCGGGGTGACGATCAGGTTGACCGGGTAGTGGGTGGCGTCGACGTTGGCGACCGCCGTCGCGCCGTGGCGCTCGCGCAGGTCGGCGAGGCGTTCGCGGGTGTCGCCGTCGCGCATGACGAACAGCGTGTCGAACAGCCTGCGGTGCCCGGTCTCGGCCTGCACGACGCCCAGGCCCAGCCACTCGTGCGGCATCAGCGCGAGGCGTTCGTCCTGCACCCGGCGCAGCAGCGCGCCGACCGGCTCGGCCGGGTCGAAGGCGATGCGGGCCGGGACGGTGTTCAGGAACAGGCCGATGACGTTCTCGACGTCGGGCACCTCCGAGGGGCGTCCGGCCACGGTGGTGCCGAACACCACGTCGCTGCGGCCGGTGACGCTCGCCAGGGTGAGCCCCCACGCCGTGGTGAACAGGGTGTTCAGGGTGAGGCCCCGGTTGCGCGCGACGTCGCGGAGGGTGCCGGGCAGGTCGCGGTCGAGCTCCTCGGGGATGACCGGGTCGTGGTCGCCGGGGGCGAGCAGGGTGGGCTCGTCGAGACCCTTCAGCGCCGCCCGCCAGGCGGCGGTCGCGACGGCGGCGTCCTGGGCGTCGAGCCAGGTCAGGTAGTCGCGGTAGCCGCCGGCGCCCAGGGGGGCGTCGAGGTTCTCGTACAGGGAGAAGAGCCGGTCGAGGAACAACCACGCCGACCAGCCGTCCCACAGGAGCAGGTGGCGGCCGACGACCAGGCGGTCGCGGTCGGGGAGGCGGATCAGCAGCACCCGGAACAGGATCGGCTCGCCGAGGTCGAACCGCTTGAGGCGCTCGGCCCGCATGAGGGCGTCGAGGTCCTCGGGGTCGTCGTGCACCTCCAGCGGGATCTCGTAGTCGGTCGCGATGAACTGCACCGGCTGGCGCAGCCCGTCGCTGGTGAATCCGGCCCGCAGGCCCGGCGTGGCGGCCAGCAGCGCCCCGATCGCGGCGCGCAGCCGCTCGGGGTCGAGCCGCCGGTCGAGGTCGAAGGTCTCGTGGACGGTGTAGACGTCGAGCTCGCCCGCGTCGAAGTTCGAGTGGAAGAACAGCCCCTCCTGGAGCGGGGCCAGCGGCCACACCTCCAGGTCGCCGAGCCTCGCCCGCTCCTCGTCGGTGAGGCGGAACTCCGACACGGCGGCCCGCTGCGCGGTCACGGCCCCGGCGGTGGCGGCGAGCGCGGCCGGGGTGCGGTGCACGAAGACGTCGCGCGGGCTGACGGCCAGCCCGGCCGCGCGGGCCCGGCTGGAGACGCCGATCGAGCTGATGCTGTCGCCGCCGAGCAGGAAGAAGTCGTCGTCCGCGCCCACCTCAGCGAGCTTCAGCACCTCGGCGAAGATCGCGGTCAGCAGCTCCTCGCGCGGGTTGCCCGCCGCGCGGGCCGCCGCCCGCCGCGCGCTCGGCGCGGGCAGGGCGTCGCGGTCGAGCTTGCCGCTCGGGGTCAGGGGAAGGGCGTCCAGGATCACGTACGCCCCGGGCGTCATCGCGGCCGGAAGGCGTTCGGCGACGGCGTGCCGGACCTCGTCCTCGGTGACGTCGCCGACCACGTAGGCGACCAGCGTGTTCGACCGGATGGTGACCGCGGCCCGGGTCACGCCGTCGACGGCGGCGAGCGCGGCCTCGACCTCCCCGAGCTCGATGCGGTTGCCCCGCAGCTTGACCTGCCGGTCGGTGCGCCCGAGGTAGTCGACCGTGCCGTCGGGACGCCGCGCGACGAGGTCGCCGGTCCGGTACATGCGCCGCCCCGCCTCGAACGGATCGGCGACGAACCGCTCGGCGGTCAGGCCGGGCCGGTCGTGGTAGCCGACGGCCAGCTGGACGCCGGTCAGGTAGAGCTCGCCGGGCACCCCGTCGGGCACCGGCCGCAGGCACGTGTCGAGGATGCGCAGTCCCGTGTTCCACACCGGCCTGCCGATCGGGACGACGACGTCGTCCTGGTCGGTCGTGTACGGGTGGAAGGTGACGTCCACGGCCGCCTCGGTGGGGCCGTAGAGGTTGTGCAGGGGCACGCGCGTGAGGTCGGTCCAGCGTCGGGCGGCCTGGCCGGGGAGGGCCTCGCCCGAGGAGAAGACCCGGCGCAACGACGTCGCCCACGAGGGGTCGGCGGTGATCTCCGGGGCGGCGAGGAACGCCTCCAGCATCGACGGCACGAAGTGCATCGTGGTGACCCCCTCGGCCGCGATGAGATCGGCGAGGTAGGCGGGGTCGTGGTGGCCGTCGGGCTTGGCGAACACCACCGCCGCGCCTTCACACAGCGCCCAGAAGAACTCCCAGACGGAGACGTCGAAGCTGGCCGGGGTCTTCTGCAGGATCCTGTCCTCCGCGTCGAGCGGATAGGCGCCCTGCATCCACCGGAGGCGGTTGACGATGGCCTCGTGCGAGACGACCGCCCCCTTGGGCCGGCCGGTCGAGCCGGAGGTGTAGATCAGGTACGCGGGATCACCGGGCCGCGCCCCGGCGGGGTTCGGGCGGCTCTCGCCGCCCGACATTTCAACATATAGTTCTCGACCCCGGATCACCGTCGTCGCGCCGCTGTCGGACAGCATGTAGGCGATCCGGTCGGCCGGGTAGCCCGTGTCGATCGGCAGGTAGGCCGCGCCCGACTTCAGCACCGCCAGCAGCGCGATCAGCAGCTGCTCCGACCGGGGCACCGCCACCGCGACGACGTCGCCGCGCCCCGCGTGCAGCCGGGTCGCGAGTTCGGCCGCGCGGGCGTCGAGTTCGGCGTAGGTGAGGCGGGTGTCCTCGTACACGACCGCGAGCGCGTGCGGGGTCCGGGCGGTCTGGGCCGCGATGCGTTCGGTCAGGGTCGTGGGCGTGATCGCGACGGTCTCGCCCTGCTGCGGGCGGACGTCCTCGGCCAGGTCGACGCGGGCGGCGCGCTGGCCGGGGTCGGTGGCGACGGCGGTGAGCAGGCGGGCCAGCCGGTCGGCGATCCCCTCGGCGTCGGCGCGCGGCACCCGTCCGTCGTGGAACTTCAGCCGCAGGTCGAGGCGGCGGCCCGGCTTGACGATCAGCGCGAGCGGATAGTGCACGGTGTCGTGGAACTCCGCGCCCGCGATCCGCAGGCCGCCCGCCGCGAGGCCGCCGCTGGACGGGTAGTTCTCGAACACGACCAGGGTGTCGAACAGCTCCCCGCCGCCCGCGCGCCCGGCGGCCCGCTGGACGGCGGCCAAACC
This sequence comes from Herbidospora sakaeratensis, assembly GCF_001570525.1. Lineage (GTDB taxonomy): Bacteria > Actinomycetota > Actinomycetes > Streptosporangiales > Streptosporangiaceae > Herbidospora > Herbidospora sakaeratensis. The sequence goes on along the minus strand of NZ_BBXC01000007.1, from coordinate 876,215 downwards.
GAGGTGCTGGTGGTCGAGCAGGGCGGCCTGTTCGTTCTGGAGCGTGGTCAGCAGGTCGGCGAGCGTCGCCGCCGGGCTCCACCGGAACCGGGTCGGCAGCGTGTTGATGAACAGGCCGACCATGTCCTCGATCCCGGCCACCTCGGCGTCGCGGCCGGACACGGTGGTGCCGAACACGACGTCGCCGCGCCCGAGGGTGCGGCCGAGGAGCAGCCCCCAGGCCCCCTGGACGACCGTGCTCAGCGTCACCCCGAGCTGGCGGGCCCGGGCGGTGAGCCGCTCGGTGACGTCCTCGGCGAGCTCGACCCGCACGTGCGCCGGCGCCACCGGCCCCGGCGGCGCGTCGATCATGCGGGCCGGCTCGTCGAACCCGGCCAGGGCGTGCGCCCAGGCCGCCCGCGCGCCCTCGCCGTCGCGCCCGGCGAGGCCGCGCAGGAACTCCCGGTACGGCGTGACCTCCGGCAGTTCCTCACCCGCGTACAGCGCGAGCAGCTCCCGGTGCAGCACCGGCAGCGACCACCCGTCGGCCACGATGTGGTGGAACGTGAGCACCAGCCGCCGGCCGCCGATCAGCGCGCACCGCAGCAGCGGCGCGCCGGCCAGGTCGAACGGCCGGGCCCGCTCCTCGGCGGTGACGTCGTGCGCGGCCTCCCGCCACGGCAGCACCGCCTCCCGCCGGATCACCTGCACCGGACGCCCGTCGGCGCCCGGCCGGAAACAGGCCCGCAGCGGCGCGTGCCGGGCGAGCAGCCGCTCCGCCGCCCGGCGCAGCCGCTCGGGGTCGACGTCGCCGTCGAGCTCGACGACCTGCTGCACCACGTAGGCGTCGTGGTCGTCGGCCAGCGAGTGGAAGTAGAACCCCTCCTGGAGCGGGCTGAGCGGCAGCAGCTCCTCGACGTCGAGCCCGCTGACGTCGGCCCCCTCGGGGATCTCCAGCGCCGTGACGGTCGCGGCCCGCACGTCGCCCACGACGCCGGCCAGCGCGGCGACCGTGCGGTGCCGGAAGACGTCACGGGAGGTCAGCCGGAGCCCGGCCGCACGGGCGCCCGCGAGCACCCGGATGGCGGTGATGCTGTCGCCGCCCAGCGCGAAGAAGTCGTCGTCGATCGTCACGCCGGGCACCCCGAGCGCCTCGGCGAACGACGCGCAGAGCAGTTCCTCCCGGGGGTCGCGCGGCGCGCGGCCGGAACTGAGCGCGGCGTAGTCGGGCGCGGGCAACGCGGCGGCGTCGATCTTGCCGCTGGCCGTGACGGGCAGCCGGTCGAGCGGCGTGAACGCGGCCGGGACCATGTAGTCGGGCAGGAACTCGGCGGCGTGCGCCCGCAGCACCCGCATGAGCGCCTGGACGTCCCGGAAGGGCGCGGGCCGGTTGGCCGGCGGGAACCCGCCGGAGGGACGGTAGACCGGCGCGCCGGCTCCCGGCCGGGTGAAGACCGCCTCCAGGGAGCCGTCGTCCGCCTGGGCGTCCCAGGTGATGGTCGCCTCGAAGCCCTGCGCCTCGGCGAGGGCGTGCAGGTCCTCCGGGTCGACGGCGTCGGCCGCCGCCGGGCGGCTGGTGTCGTCGATGGCGTACAACGCGGTGAGGTCGGTGGTCAGGCGGGCGTTGGGGATGCCCGTCACGCGCAGGCCGTCGGCCAGGGTGAGGTCCGGGCCCGTCCAGCGGACGGCCGGCTGTCCGGCGGGCGCGGAAGCGCCGGGGCGCAGCACGACGTCGTAGCGGTAGCGGGTGAGCTCGTTGTGGAAGCGGCCCCGTTTGACCCGGATGTCGGCGGTGAAGCCGTCGAGGGTGGCGAAGAAGTCGGGGTCGAGGAGGAGTTCGCCCTCCCACGCCACCGAGCGGTCAGTCGCCGCGCGGATCGCCTGCTTGTCGTCGGGGTGGCGGCGGGTCTCCACGGCGGCCCGGAGCGTGCGCAGGAGCCGGAGGTTGCGCACGTCGCCGACGAAGACCGCGCCGCCGGGCGCGAGCAGCGTCGCCGCGCGGCGGAGGACCCGCTCCAGGTAGGCGGCGTCGGGGAAGTACTGCGCCACCGAGTTCACCACGACCACGTCGAAGAAGGCCTCGGGAAGGCCGGTGACGTCGTCGGCGGGCTGAGCCTGGAGACGGACCTTGCCGGCCAGCGCGGGGTCGAGGCGGTCGCCGAGGGCGCGGATCGCCTCCTCCGACAGGTCGGTCGCCCAGTACGCCTCGGTCGACGGCGCGATCCGCGACAGGATGAGGCCGCTGCCCGCGCCGATCTCCAGCACCCTCTCCGGGGAGAGGGCGGCGATGCGGGCGACGGTGGCCTCGCGCCACTCGCGCATCTCCTCAAGGGGGATCGGGAGGCCGTCGTACATGCTGTTCCACCCGGCGAAGCCGTCGCCGGCCGAGGCGGAGTAGAGCAGTTCGTGCAGGTCCTTCCACTCCGCGACGCTCGCCCCCGCGTCGAGCGAGGGCACGACGTAGGCCGCCAGGCGGCGGTCGCCCGGACGGTCCTCGCGCACCACGACGGCGGCCTGCTCGACGGCCGGGTGGGCGCGCAGCACCGACTCGATCTCGCCGGGCTCGATGCGGAAGCCGCGGATCTTGACCTGGGAGTCGACCCGGCCGAGGAACTCCAGGCGGCCGTCCGACCGCCATCTGACCAGGTCGCCGGTGCGGTAGAGGCGCTCCCCCGGGCCGCCGAACGGGTCGGCGACGAAACGTTCGGCGGTGAGCGCGGGGCGGCCGAGGTAGCCGCGGGCCAGGCCCTCGCCCGCCAGGTAGAGCTCGCCCGGGACACCCGCCGGGACCGGCTTCAGCCGGTCGTCGAGCACGTAGGCGCGGGTGCCGGGGTCGGGCACGCCGATCGGCACGATGGAGCCGGGGGCGATGTCGGGGTCGCAGAGGCCGAGCGTGGAGTTGGTGGTCGCCTCGGTCGGGCCGTAGGCGTTGAACATCATCCGGCCGCGCGCGTAGCGGTTCACCAGCTCGGGCGAGACCCGCTCGGTGCCGGCGAGCAGCGTCGCCGGGGGCAGCACGACGTCGGCGGGCATCGCGTCGAGCAGCGCGGGCGGCAGGATCATGAAGGTGATGCCGTGGGCGTGCGCGTAGTCGGCCAGCGGCCGTCCGGGCACCCGCCGCTCCGACGGCACCACGACCAGGCGGCCGCCCGACAGCAGCCCGAGGCACAGGTCCCAGAACGCGACGTCGAACGACGGCGAGGCGAACTGCAGCACCCGGCTGTGCGGCCCGATCCCGAACCGCTCGACCTGGGTGGCGACCAGCTTGGCGACCCCGGCGTGCGACAACACCACGCCCTTGGGCTTGCCGGTGGAGCCGGAGGTGTAGATGACGTAGGCGGCGTTGCCGACGCGCAGGTCGATCACCGGATCGGTGGCCGGCCTGGTCTCCAGTTCCTGTACGGTCTCCGCCGCGTCGAGCACCAGGCTGCCCGGTTCGGCGGTCTCGGTGGTGGTCACCATGCAGACCGGCCGGGCGTCCTGGAGCATGTAGGCGACGCGGTCGGGCGGGTAGTCGGTGTCGACCGGCAGGTAGGCGGCGCCCGACTTGAGCACCGCGACCTCGGCGACGATCAGGTCGAGCGAGCGGGGCACCGCGAGCGCGACGACCTTCTCCGGGCCCGCGCCGCGCGCCATGAGGGCGTGCGCGACGCGGTTGGCGCGCGCGTTCAGCTGGGCGTAGGTGAGCGACTGGTCCTCGAAGACCAGCGCGACCTCGTCGGGGCGGGCGGCGACCTGGTCGGCGAACATGGCCGGCCACGTGCGCAGTGGCACGGCGTGCGTGGTCGGGTTCCAGCCGTCGAGGATGAGGGTGCGCTCGGCGGCGGGGATCAGGTCCAGGTCGGCGACCGGCGTGCCGGGGCGGGCGAGCGCGTCGGCCAGCAGGGTGGCCAGGTGGGCGGGGTCGCCGGGCCCGTCGAAGACGACGCCGTTGTCGTCGAAGGTCACCGTGAGCGCGACGTCGGCCGGCCACGGGCCCACCGCGACGGCGACCTCGGGGAGGTCCTCCGGGCGGCCGTGGGCGCGGGCCTCTTCCAGGGCGGCGGTGACGCTGCGTACAAGATCGGAGAAGGGGGTGGACCCCGTGATCGCCAGGCGGAGCGGGAGGGTGTCGTACCCGATCAGTAAGTCGGTCGTGCCGCTGTAGCGGTGCAGCAGGGCCGCGACGGCGGCCAGCCCCGTCGCCTCCGGGACGGCGGGCAGCGACCGCCGCCCGCGCCGGGGTCCGGGCGGGAGTGCCGTGTCCACCGGGAGAGTGAGCCGCTGCGGAAGAGGGGTCAGGCGCTGGCGCCAGAAAGCCGCCGACTGATCGATAGCGGACACGAAAGACCGAGCCTCCCAAACCATAAACGCTACTACTAAGGTAAGCATTACCTAAGTTCTCGGGAAAGGCTACCTAAACCCGGGCGCTAGAGTTAAGGGCTGCCTAACCTAAGATGAGGATTCGTGGCGATCGGTTCAGTTACTCCCAGTAAGTCACCCCCCGGGGTCCGGCCAGCGGTGCTGCTGACCCTGCTGGTCGCCCTGCTCGTCCTCGTCTGCCTGCTGTCCCTGGCGCTCGGTCCCGTCGCGATCCCCCTCGGCCAGGTCGTCGCCGCCGTCACCGGAGACCCGGTGTCGTCGAACGTCGAGAACATCGTCTGGTCGGTCCGCGGCCCCCGCACCGCCATCGGCCTGACCGCCGGCGTCGCCATCGGCCTGGGCGGCACCCTGATGCAGGCGCTCACCCGCAACCCGCTCGCCGACCCGGGCCTGCTCGGCGTCAGCGCCGGCGCGTCGTTCGGCATCGTCGTCTCGATCGTCGCCTTCGGCATCGGCACCCTCTACGGCTTCATCTGGTTCGCCCTGCTCGGCGCGGCGGCGGCCAGCGTGGTCGTGTTCGTGCTGGGCCGCATGGGCCGCTCGGGCCTCACCCCGGTGAAGCTCGCCCTGGCCGGCATCGCGGTGACCGCGTTCCTCGGCTCGGTGACCAGCGCGATGGTCCTCATGGACGTCGAGGCGCTCGACCGCTACCGCTTCTGGTCGGCCGGATCGCTGGCCGGGCTCAACGGCGACGTGGCCGTGCAGATCCTCCCGTTCGTGGTGGTCGGCGCGGTGCTCGCCCTCGCCTCGGCGCCCGCGCTCAACAGCCTCGCGCTCGGCGACGACGTGGCCACCTCGCTGGGCCGCAACCTGGCCCTGGTCCGCACCCAGGGGGTGGTCGCCATCATGCTGCTGACCGGCGCGGCCGTCGCCGCGATCGGCCCGGTCGTCTTCATCGGCCTGGTCGTGCCCCACGTGGCCCGCGCGCTGGCCCAGGCGGCCGGCCTCGGCCCCGACCACCGCTGGCTGCTGCCCCTCTCGGCGCTGATCGCCCCGGCGCTGCTGCTCGTGGCCGACATCGCCGGCCGCCTGATCGCCAAACCGACGGAGGTGCAGGCCGGCGTGCTGATCGCGTTCCTGGGCGGGCCGTTCTTCATCATGCTGGTCCGCCGCCGCAAGCTGGCGGAGGTGTGACGTGGCGACCAAGACCCTCTCCCCCAAATCGGGCGCGCACTTCCGGCTCGCCCTGCCGCCCCTCTCCGGGCGGCTGCGCCCCCGCCTGATCACCGTCTGCACCGCGCTGGCCGCGGCCACCTTCCTCGCGGTGGGCTGGGCGGTGTCGATGGGCGACTTCCCCATCACCTTCACCGAGGCACTGAAGGCGGTCGTCGGCGTCGGCGACCCGGGCACCCTGCTGATCGTGCAGGAGCTGCGGCTGCCGCGCGCCGTCGTGGGCGTGCTGGTCGGCTTCGCGTTCGGCCTGTCGGGCGCGATCTTCCAGACGATGACCCGCAACGCGCTGGCCAGCCCCGACATGATCGGCTTCACCCAGGGCGCCGGCACCGCCGTGGTCGCCGGCATCGTCTTCGGCTGGACCAGCACCGTCAGCACGCAGGTGCTCGGCCTGCTCGGCACGTTCGTCATGGCCGCTCTCGTGTACGTCCTGGCCTGGCGGCGCGGCACCACCGGCTACCGCATCATCCTGGTCGGCATCGGCCTCCAGTGGATGGCCACCTCCGCCACCGACTACCTGGTCGCCCGCGGCATGCAGTTCCAGGCGCACGCCGCCCTCGGCTGGCTCACCGGCAACCTCAACGGCCGCGACTGGTCCCAGGCCCTGCCGCTGGCGCTCACCATGGCCGTGCTGGTCCCGGCGGCCCTGGCGCTCGGCCGCCTCACCCGCACCCTCCAGCTGGGCGACGACGTGGCGATCGGCCTCGGCACCCGCGTCCAGTTCGTCCGGCTCGCCCTGCTCGTCACCGGCGTCGGCCTGGTCGCCTTCGGCACCGCCGCCGGCGGCCCCATCGCGTTCGTCGCCCTGGCCGCCCCCCAGATCGCCCAGCGGCTGGCCGGCACCGCCTGGCCTCCCCCGCTCGCGGCGGGCCTGACCGGCGCGCTGTTCGTGGTCGGCTCCGACCTCGCCGCCGCCCGGCTGTTCCCGATGGAACTCCCGGTCGGCATCGTCACCGGCGTCCTCGGTGCCCCGATTCTGCTCTGGCTGCTCATCCGCGCCAACCGCGCGGGCTCAGGAGGCTGACCCCCCATGATTCCCGAACTCCAGGCCGGCGGCCTCCAGCTCGCCTACGACCAGCGCGTCGTCGTCGACGACCTCGACGTGAAGGTGCCCCCGGGCCGCATCACCGCCATCGTCGGCGCCAACGCCTGCGGCAAGTCGACGCTGCTGCGCGCGCTGGCCCGGTTGTTGTCCCCCCGCAAGGGCGCCGTGCAGCTCGACGGGCGCGCCCTGCACTCGATCCCGACCCGGGAGCTGGCCCGGCAACTGGGCATCCTGCCGCAGGGCCCGACGGCCCCCGAGGGCCTGACCGTGCTCGACCTGGTGACCCGCGGCCGCTCCCCCCACCAGACCTGGTGGCGGCAGTGGTCGAAGGCCGACGAGGCGGCCGTCCACGGCGCCCTGGCCGCGACGGGCATCGCCGACCTGGCCGGCCGCGCGGTCGACGAGCTGTCGGGCGGCCAGCGCCAGCGGGCGTGGATCGCGATGGCGGTCGCCCAGGGGACGCCCGTGCTGCTCCTGGACGAGCCGACGACCTACCTCGACCTGGCGCACCAGATCGACGTCCTGGACCTGATCCACGACCTGAACCGCAACGAGGGCCGCACGATCGTGATGGTCCTGCACGACCTCAACCAGGCGTGCCGCTACGCCGACCACGTGATCGCCATGAAGGGCGGCCGGATCGTCGCGGAGGGCGACCCGGCCGACGTCATCACGGCCGAGAACGTGGCGGAGGTCTTCGACCTGCGCTGCCAGGTGACGACCGACCCGGTGAGCGGAACCCCACTGGTCATCCCGATGGGCCGCCACCACACCTCATGACCGGTCGTCGCGCAGGTCCCGCGCGTGGAGCGTGTGCAGCAGCCGGTCCACGTGGGACTTCTGCCACAACCGGCCGCCCGCCGGGGTTCGCACCCCCTCGTCGTTGAGGACGCGGCTGATGGCGGCCAGGCTCAACCCCTGATCGCGCAGTTCGACGACCCGCATCGCCACGTCGGGCGGGCAGCACGGCGGCCGGCCCCGGCGGCGAGAGGGCTCGACCGCGGTCATCTCGGCCGCCTTCGGAACAGCTCCAGCAGGTCGGCGAAGACGCGGTAACGGACCCTGGCCGTCTCCCGGTCGCCGCTCAGCAGGGTGGCCGCCATGGCGACCCCGACGTACAACACGAAGGCGACGACCACCGTCGCCAGTAGTGCGGCGGCCCATCCCGCCGCGGGAACCAGCTCCGCCATGACGCGGAGGAGGATGTCCATCTGGGTTCGATCTCCCGGTCTTCCGCAGGAAGCGGGGGGCGATCGATCAGACGGTCGTCGCCACCCCCGCCGTGAACATGAATCGGCGCGGCGGAAGGCCAAGGTGGTCGTCACCGTCGTGACGATGACCGAACCGGAGCATGACGGATCGCACGAGCAGGCTGAACCTGGGGAGGTGCGACAACCTTCTGAAATGGGCGGTTACGAGCCTTCGGTAGAGCACGACGAGGCGGATCACGCGCCGCAGCAGCCGAAGCAGCATCTCGGGATGGTCGGGCTGGCGAGCCAGGGCGAGCCGGATCGGCGGAACCACCCGGAGGAGCGCGTCGAACGAGGAGAGCGCGGGCAGCGGACCTTCGAAGAGGGCACCGGTGGCGAGAACGGGATCGAACGGGGAAACGGGCTTCATCGACGGGAGCAGTTCCCGGCGGACTAGCAGCGACGGGATTCTCTTGGGAGAGATGAGGCGGCGCGAGCGTTCGAACCCGGCCAGAGCTGTTTCGAGGTTCCGGCTGGCGCAGCAATCGTGACATTCCGGTCGACGCGAAGGCTCGTATCCGACTAGATCCGCGAGCCGCCGACGAATTGCCTCACTCCACCACGCGCCACGCTGAAAGGTGACGGACGTGGGCTTGGGGACCCACAACTGATGCATGCGCAGGGCGGCCGCGAAGACATCGCGCGGTCCGGACCACTCCACTATGAGCTGGGATACCGCGAGATGGTGCGCCTTTAGAGATGAGCAGCGGTCACCGCTCATCTCTTCAGGCGTTCCGCTCGTCGGCATGAGCTCACCTTAGGCATCAGCGCCCCTCGTACCGCTTATTGCGGTCAGCCCAGGTAGCCGCCCATCGTGCGGAAGTACTCCGTCGCCGCGAGTTCGGTCCCGTCGTCGAGGCGGACCTTTCTGATCGCCAGGCCCGGAAGCCGGCCCGACCGCGCGTCGCGGCCCGCCACGATGACGATGCCGTCGCCCTCGCGGATGAACACCCGTCCCGGCGTGCCGCCGTAGTTGCCCTCGGACACCGCGGCCTCCAGGACGCGCACGCGTTCGCCCTTGTGGAAGGTGAAGGCGTTCGGGTACGGGTCGGACTGGGCGCGCACGAGGCGCTCCAGGTCCTCCGCGGGCCACGTCCAGTCGATGCGGCTGTCGTCGACGGCGCGCTTGTGGAAGAAGGACGCCTGCGAGCGGTCCTGGGGCGTCCAGACCGCGCGGCCCGACTCGATGAGGTCGAGGCCCTCGTGGACGATCGGGGCGATGAGGTCGACGGTGGCGAAGAACAGGTCGGTCGCGGTCGACGTGGGGGTGACCGGGACCGAGCGCTGGAGGAGGATGTCGCCCGCGTCGAGGTCCTCGGTCATGCGGTGGGCGGTCACGCCGACCTCGGGTTCGCCGTTGATGAGGGCCCAGATGATGGGTGAGAAGCCGGCGTACTTCGGCAGCAGCGAGTCGTGCACGTTCAGGGTGCCGTGGGGGGGCAGGTCGTAGATCTCCGGGGGCAGCCACGTGCGCCAGTTGTTGGCCACGATGACGTCGGCCTGCGCGTCCTTCACGGCCTGCAGTAATTCGGGGTCGGTCGGGCGGTTGCGCAGCAGGACGGGCACGTCGTGCTCGGCGGCCAGGTCGGCGACGCTGTCGTCCCAGATCTTCTCGTACGCGTGGTCGCTCTTCGGATGGGTCACCGCCAGCACGACCTCGTGCGACGACTCCAGCAGCGCCCGCAGGGTGCGGTGCCCCCAGGTCTGGTGTCCGAACATGACGACCCGCATGGTGGGGGCTCCCTCTCCGTCGGCCAATATTGCAAGGTAAGGCTAACCTTATTTACCATACGAGCGACAAGGGAGGCGATCGCGTGACCACGATGGTCTACGACGTTCTGGGGATCGGATTCGGGCCGTCGAACCTGGCACTGGCCATAGCCATCGAGGAACACAACGCGCAGGCCGCGCCATCGGACAGGATGGCCGCCGCCTTCCTGGAGAAACAGCCGCGCTTCGGCTGGCACCGGGGCATGCTCATCGACGACGCGACGATGCAGGTCTCCTTTCCGAAGGACCTGGTCACGATGCGGAATCCGGCCAGCGAGTTCAGTTTCCTCTGCTACCTGCGGGACAAGGGCCGCCTGGTCGACTTCCTGAACCAGAAGACGCTCTTCCCGCTCCGCGCCGAGTTCCACGACTACTTCGAGTGGGCGGCGGCGCGGATGGCGCACGCGGTGACCTACTCGGCCGAGGTGACCGCGGTGAAGGGCGTCAAGGAGGACGGCGAGATCCGTTACTTCGACGTGTTCACCTCCGACGGCCGGGTCCGCCGGGCCCGGAACATCTCGGTGGCGGTCGGCCTGGAGCCGCACCTGCCGCCCGGGACGGTGCTCTCGGACCGGGTGTGGCACACCAGCGGGCTGGTGCCGAAGGTGGCCGAAAAGGTGGCCGGCGGTGACCGGATCTCCCGCGCGTTAGTGCTCGGCGCGGGCCAGAGCGCCGCCGAGGCGGTCGACTACCTCCACCGCACGTTCACCGACGCCGAGGTCTGCGCGGTCTTCGCCAAGTACGGCTACACCCCCGCCGACGACAGCCCGTTCGCCAACCGCATCTTCGACCCCGACGCGGTCGACGTCTACTTCACCGCCCCCGCAGAGGTGAAGCAGTCGCTCGTCGACTACCACCGCAGCACCAACTACTCCGTGGTCGACATGGACCTGATCCAGGCCCTGTACGCCACCATGTACCGCGAGAAGGTGCACGGCCGCCAGCGGCTCCAGATGCTCAACGTCTCGCGCATCCGCGACGTCGAGGAGGGCCCCGGCGGCCTGCGGGTGACCGTCGAGTACCTGCCGACCGGCGAGCACGTCACGATCGAGGCCGACGTGCTGGTGCACGCCACGGGCTACCGTCCCCACGACGTGGCCGCGCTGCTCGGCGAGGCGGGCAAACTGTGCCTGCGCGACGACGAGGACGCGCTCCGGGTGAGCCGTGACCACCGCGTCCAGTTCGCCTCCGCCGTGACCGCCGGCGTCTACCTCCAGGGCGGCACCGAGCACTCCCACGGCCTGACCTCAACCCTGCTGTCGACCACGGCGATCAGGGCGGGTGAGATCCGCGACTCCGTCCTCGCCCACCGCGCTGCGGTAGTCGCGGGGTGAGAGGCCGTAGGCGGCCTTGAACAGGCGGCTGAAGTGGGAGGCGTCCGGGAAGCCCCACTGCGCGCCGATCGCGCTGACCGGACGGGCCGCCTGGAGCGGGTCGCGCAGGTCGCGGACGCAGCGGTCCAGGCGGCGGGTGCGGATCCAGGCGGCCACCGTCGTGCTCTCGGCGCTGAAGAGTTTGTGCAGGTAGCGGGTGGAGATGTAGTGGGCGGCCGCGATCCGCGCCGGGTCGAGGCCGGGGTCGCCCAGGTGCGCTTCGATGTACGACGTGATGCGCAGCAACATCGCCCGCCGCGCGGCGTCGGGGTCGGCCGGGGGCAGGTCGAGCCGGTCGGCCAGCATCGTCGCGACCAGGTCGACGACGTTGCCGGCCAGCCGGGCGCCGTCGCGGACCTCGACGTCGTCGAGGTGGCCCGCGAGGCGCAGCAGGAACGGCGCGACCAGGGCGCCGATGCCACCGGTGCTCGGGATCGACCTGCCGGTCACCTCGTCGACCCGGTCGGGGGGCAGCCCGAGCATGGCGCGCGGGAACAACAACACGACCATGCGGGTCGGCACGTCGAAGTCGAGCCAGTAGGGGCGGTCGGTGTCGTACACGGCCATCTCGCCGGTCTCGACGACGGCCTGCCGGCCGCCCTGCTCCAACCGGCCGCGACCGCGCACGAACAGGCCGAGCTTCAGGGTGTCGGACGGCGCGGCCGACACCAGTCGCGGGGTCCGGCGGGCCTGGTGGGCCGTCGCGCCGACGTCGATCACGTCGATCGGGCCCAGTGAGGTGGACCGGAGTTTCCCGTCAAAACGGTCTTTCGGAAAAACAGCTTCAAGCGGTACAAACGCCGAAGAAACGACATCCTGCCAGAAATCCTGACGCTCCTCGACGGGCACGCCCGCAGTGTGAGCGATATAGAGCATGTGTGCAGATTGGGACTCGGTGCGCTCTGCGTCAAGTCGTGTGCCGTTAGGTACAAGACGAAAGCTTGCCGCAATTTCCACAATTGACCGCAAATGAAGGCCGTACTGGAAGTCACCGCACTGTCCGCCGGATATGGCACCGCGCGCGCGATCCGCGCCGTCACGATACGGGTTGAGCAGGGAGAACACCACGCGATCGTGGGCGGCCCCGGCTCGGGAAAGACGACGCTGCTGCGCACCGTCGTCGGCCTGCACCCCGCCGCGAACGGGACGATTCGTTTCAACGACACCGACATCACCCGGGAACGCCCTGAATGGCGGAAAGCCCGTGGGTTGTGTCTGATGCCGCAGAATCATCGTTTGTTCACCTCGCTCACCGTGGAGGAGAACCTCCTGGTCGGCGCGCGCTGGGGAGCGTCCGGGCCGTGGAACCTGAGCCGGGTCTACGAGCTCTATCCGTACCTGCGGGAAAAGCGCCGCGCTCACGCCGCGGCGCTTTCCCTCACCGAACACCAGGCCGCCGCCGTGGGCCGGGCCCTGATGGCCAACCCCCGGATCCTGCTCCTCGACGCGCCCGCCGACCTCGACCCGCTCGGCCGCCTCACCAAGGAGGGTCTCGCGGTCGTGGTGGCCAGCCGTGAGGCGCCCCCGGGGGCCTGTCAGGTCCACCGCCTCGTCGACGGGACGGCCACGACCACCCGCACGGAGGTGCGCTGCCGCCGCTGAGCCGGGGTCAGGTGCGGTTCCAGCGCTGGTTGGCCTGCCCGTTGCAGGACCAGATCTGCAGTTTCACCCCGTTGGCCGTCGAATAGTTGGGGGCGTCCAGGCACTTGTTCGCGCCGATGGCGGTGATGCTGCCGTCAGTGTTGAAGCGCCACTTCTGGTTGTTCTGGCCGTTGCAGTCCCAGATGATCACTGATGCGCCGTCGGCGGTGGAGCCGCCGTTCACGTCCAGGCACTTGGATCCGTAGACGCGCAACTCGCCCGCCGAGGTGGCGGTCCACCGCTGGTTGGCCTGCCCGTTGCAGTCCCAGATCTGCGCCTGCGCGCCGTTGGCCTGGGAGACGCCCGTGACGTCCACGCACCGGTTCGAAGCGACACCGCGGATGGAGCTCGTCCCCGACGGGGACGGGGTGGGGGTCGGGCTCGGGGGGACACCCGGAGTGCCGATGGTGCCGGGGACCGACTGGAGGGCCGCGTACCAGGCGGCGGCCATCTTGTCGTAGCCGCCCGCCGTCGGGTGGATGCCGTCGATCAGGTCGCCGGTGGTGAGCTTGCTGTACATGTCGACCAGGTGCACCCGCTTGCCGGCGGAGACCTTGCTCCAGACGATGTCCGGGATGGCCGCGTTGAAGGTGCGGGCCGCGGCCGCCTGGCCGGCCGACGACAGCGGGATGATGGTCGCGACGAAGACGTCGGCGTTCGGGACCGTCGCGGTGATGCGGTCGATCAGCGTGGACAGCCGCTGGGGCGCGGTGGACACGTTGTAGTTCTGCAGGATGTCGTTGGTGCCGATGTGCAGCAGCACGGTGCGCGGGTTGTGCGTGCGCAACCAGCCGGTGACGTTGGCGTCGATCTGGTCGATGCGCCAGCCGGGATGCCCCTGGTGATCGTGGTCGCCGAGCGAGCCCGGCCCGTTGAACTGGGTGCCGACGAAGTCGACGGTGTAGCGGGCGGCGGCCAGCCGCTGCCACAACCCGATGCGGTAACCGCCGGGCACCTGGGTGCCCTCGGTGATGGAGTCGCCCAGGGGCATGACGCGCACCCCGCCGTTCGACTCCGCCTGGGCGGCGGTCACCCGGACGCCCACCAGGAGGGCGAGCACGGTCACGGCTCCGAGCACCATGGTGAGTAATCGTTTCCCAGCAGACATGACCGGCCTCTCGCGGGAGCACTGAATGTGAGCGCTAACATCGCATCGGCCGGATCCGGCCGTCAAGAGCGCCCGGTCTCGCCTTCGACGTCCGGCACGCCTGCCTGCGGCGGCGGCCGCCCCAGCCGACCGGTGCGCTGAAAATTTCCCGGAATACCGCCCCTGCCGGCACGGTTTCCGCCGGTATGACGACAACCAGAGGCCGAGTCCGGCTGGAGCCGACGGCCAAACGTCTGCGCGTTTACCTCGGCGGTCAGCCGGTGGCCGACACCACCTCGGCGCTGATGGTCTGGGAGGCGCCCTACTATCCGACCTACTACATCCCGATCACGGACGTCGTGCCCGGCGCGCTCAAGGAGGCCGGGCCGGGGCCGCACTCGCCCTCGCGGGGCGACGCCACCCTCTACACGGTGACGTCCGGCGGCAAGGAGGCTCCGGCGATCGTCTACGCCGACTCGCCGATCGAGGAGATCCGGAACCACGTCCGGTTCGAGTGGGACGCCATGGACGCCTGGTTCGAGGAGGACGAGGAGGTCTTCGTCCACCCGCGCGACCCGTACACCCGGGTGGACATCCTGCCCTCCTCGCGGCACATCCGGGTCGAGGTGAACGGGCAGACCGTCGCCGACTCCCGGAACGGGCGCATCCTGTTCGAGACCGGGCTGCCGGCGCGGTACTACCTGCCCAAGACCGACGTGCGGTTCGACCTGCTGGAGGCGACCGACACCGTCACCCACTGCCCCTACAAGGGGTCGGCCGAATACTGGTCGGTCAACGGCGGCAAGGACCTCGCCTGGTCCTACCGCACGCCGCTGCCCGAGAGCCAGAAGATCGCCGGGCTGGTCGCCTTCTACAACGAGAAGGTCGACGTCTACGTCGACGGCGAGCTGGAGCCCCGGCCGAAGACCAAGTTCTCCTGACGGGCTACGCGGCGAACAGCAACATCAGCCCCGTGACGGTGTAGACGACCATCAGCACCAGCAGGGGCACCTGGCCCGCCACGGCCGTGCGCCTCGGGAACAGCACCAGGGCCCGGTCGTGGGCCAGGGCCGTGCCCAGGACGTGGCCGATGACGATCAGGGTCACCTGGAGCATGGCCACGGCGGCGGGGGTCAGGAACGCCGACTGGATCGTCCATCCGGCCGTGCCGAGCCAGTTCGCGCCGGTCATCAGGGGGTCGGAGAGCAGGGCGAGGGTGCGCTGGCCCTCGTACAGGAACAGGGTGAAGTAGTGGGCCAGCACGTAGCCGATGGCGATCGGCACGATCGAGTGGGCGATCTCGCCCGCCGTCCGGCCCTGTTCCGCCATGCCGCGCCGGCCGGCCAGCCGGGTGGCCAGCAGGTAGGCGGCCAGGACGACCAGGATCACGAACACCAGGCCGGCCGTGCCCAGCACGGGTGAGGGCAGGCTGTTCTCCTGGACGAACCTGACCCAGACCGGCGCGTTGGAGACGCTGTCGTACATGGTCGAGCCCAGCAGCACGATCACCAGCACGACCAGGCCCGGCGCGGGGCGCAGCGTGGTCATGCCGTCGAGGGGGTTGCGCCAGACCAGCACGCCGTCGTCGCGCCGGGCGACCGGGGAGAGCCGCCCCGCCAGGTCGCTGTACACCTCGAAGGCGTCGCCCTTGTCGAACCACCGCACGCCGTAGACGAACCCGCCGGCGAGCATCGCGAGGGCGTACAGGGCAAGCCACCCGCCGATGACCGGCAGGGTCACGCGCCCGGGGGCGACCAGCTCCAGCCAGACGAAGGCGAACAACCCGGCGGCGGCCGGCCAGTAGCCGAGCCGCTCGGGCAGCGGGCGGGCCGCGCGGTCGCCCCGGACCAGCAGGACGACGGTGCGCAGCGGGTTGAACAGCCGCCACACCCCGCCGAACACCAGCGACAGCGGCACCAGCCCGACCCAGAACAGGACGTAGACCACCCCGGCCGTCGGGTTGTCGGCGTCGTCCGGCCCGAAGAAGCCGATCAGGAAGTACGCCGTCGCGACCAGCCCGACCGCCCGCCACACCCACTCGGGCGCCCGCCACTGCAGGAACCTGGGCAGGGGGCGGGCGTCGTCGAGGCCGAGGCCGAGCCGGGGCTCCCGCCAGAGGAACCCCAGCGCGGCGAACGACACCACGAGGCAGACGATCGCGCCGATCAGGGCGGCCGAGAACGGGATGGGCAGGTCCTGACGGCCGCCCACGCCGTGCGCGAGCAGCATCAGCTCACCACGAGCTGGAAGAGCTGGAGGCCCTGGTCGTGCGTCTCCACCTCGAACAACCCGGTCTCGTCGGCCAGGAACGAGATGACCGAGGGGTGGTTCGGCAGCAGCGTCGCGGCCTTGTCGTAGCCGTGGACGTGGGCCTCGTCGGCGACGTCGCTGGTCACGGTGAGCTTGACGCCCTGGTTGAGGCGGACCTCGATCCGGCCCGGCGGCGGGCTGACCTTCTTGCCGGAGATCGTGATCGTGATCTCCTTGATCGGGCCCACCGCGGCGGCCGGGCCTCCGGTGGCGCAGCCCGTGAGGGCCAGGACCGCCACGAGCAGCGCGGCGAGGTGTCTCATCGGTTCTCCAGTCAACGTTTCTTCGCGCCGGCCTTGGGCCGGTTGTTCTTCGCGGGGTTCCCCGACCGGCCGGTCTTCTTCGCCGGTGGACGCCGCATCGCCCGCGCCAGCAGGACCACCACGCCGACGCCCAGCACGACCGGGATCAGCCAGACCAGCGGGCTGTCGTCGCCCGTGTCGGGCGCCGCGACCGGCGACGGGGCCACGCTGGGCGCGGCCGTCGTCACGGTCTGGGTGTCGGTGGACGGCAGGGTCGCCGGCTGCTGGTTCTCCTGCGAGTGGGCCGCCTCGATCGCGGCCAGCAGGCCGGGGTCGGGGCCGGCGGTCGGCTCGGTCCAGCCGTCGGGGGCCTTGGTGGGCTTGCCCGCGTAGCTGAACTCCACCTTCCCCTTGACCTGCTCGCCGTCGCTGGCGATCGACAGGTACTCGACCGTGTAGTCGCCCGCCTTCGGCCAGTAGGCGACGGGGAGCTCGACCGAGTAGCCCTCGTGGTAGAGGCGCGGCTCCCACTTGCCGTCGATCAGGAACAGCTCCGTGACCGGCTCGTCGAGGCGCTTGCTCGCGCCGACGAGCCACGGCTGTTCGAGGCGCTCGCCACCGGGGCCGGTCAGGGTGAAGTGGGCGTTGCGCGGCGGCGCCTCGGTGAACCAGAACGTCAGGGTCTGGCGCGCCTCGGCGAGGGTGCCGCCCTTCTCGGGGGTCGACTCGACGAGCTGGCCGTGGGCGAACGCCGGGCCCTCCAGGAGGACCGTCGTCGTGCCCAGGCAGAGCACCGCGATCAGCAACCGGGCCAGCAGTCTCGTCATCGGGCCACGTCCTCCAGTCCGAGCGCGACCAGGCGGTCGCGCGTCCAGGCGAGCTCGGCGGCGAGGCCCGCCACCAGGCCCGCGTCTCCCTGCGGGCGGCGGTCCTCGGGGAGGACCTGCCAGGTGTAGGTCTCCACCTCGACGTGGTCGGTCAGCGCCGCCGGGCCGCCGAAGAGGGCCTCCAGAGTGCTGGTCAGCACGCCGCTCGTGCTCGACAGCGGCGGCTCGGGGTCGGCGTGCAGCGGCAGGTGGAAGTGCACCCGCCACGCGTCGTCCCCGGGCAGGCCGGCGAGGGCCTCGTCGAGGTCGTCGCACGACCCGCCGCCGCGTTCCCGCGTCTGGTGCAGGAACCGCTCCTCGTGGAAGGCGGCCAGCTCGGCCTTGGCGGACGCGGGGTCCTCGACGTGCAGGGCGCACGACGCCTGGGTCTTCACGACCGGCAGGCCCGCCCGGCCGAGGGAGGCCAGCGCCTCCACCGGGTCCTCGAACTGCACGGCCAGGTGGCAGACGTCCAGACAGACCCCGAGCCAGTCGTGGTCGAGGCCGGCGAACTCCGCGCACGCCTGCTCGATCGTCTCCACCACGCAGCCGGGCTCGGGTTCGAGGGCCACCCGGATGGTCCGGCCGCTGGAGGCGGCCAGCTTCGAGAGCCCCTCGGCCAGTTCGCCCAGCCTGCCGCGCGCCTCGGCCGCCCGGGACGGGTCCCAGTCGGTCCGCCAGGCCAGCGGCAGCGTCGAGACGCTGCCCCGCGCGGCGTCGTCGGGCAGCAGCCCGGCCAGCACCGAGGCGCAGTCGAGGGTGTAGCGCAGCCGGTCGTGGGTGGTCCAGTCGGGGACGTACACCTTGCGCTTGACCACCGGGTCGTGGAAGCCCCGGTAGGGGAACGCGTTCAGCGTCACCACCTCCAGGCCCCGCGCGGCCAGCTCGCGGCGCAGCCGCACCACCTGGACCGGGTCCTCGACCAGGGCGGTGGCGACGTCGCGCGCCAGCCACAGGCCGAGGCCCAGGCGGTCGACGCCGAGGGCCTCCCGGACCGGCTCGCCGAAGCGGGCGAGCTGGCCCAGGACACCCTCCAGGCTTTCGGCGGGGTGGACGTTGGTGCAGTAGGCGACGTGCACCGTCGACCCGTCGGGATGCCGGAGCCGCATGTCAGGCGTCCTTGCGCACGCCGCGCAGCACCGAGTTGCCCTCGAAGGTCTCGTCGGTCTTCAGGTCGTCCAGGTCGAGGCGGCCCGACTGGCCGTAGAACTCGACCGGGTTGCGCCACAGCACCTTGTCGACGTCGTCGGCGGTGAACCCGGCGGCCAGCATCGCGTCGCCGGTCTTGCGGGTCTTCAGCGGGTCGCTGCGGCCCCAGTCGGCGGCCGAGTTGACCAGCATCCGGTCGGTGCCGAACTCCTGGAGGATGCGGACCATGCGGTCCTCGTCCATCTTGGTGTCGGGGTAGATCGAGAACGCGGCCCAGCTGCCCGACTCGACGACCATCCGCACGGTCATCTCGTTGAGGTGGTCGACCACGACCATGCCGGGCGCGATGCCCGACTCGCGCACGACGTCGAGGGTCCGCTTCGTGCCGGCGGCCTTGTCGCGGTGCGGGGTGTGGACCATGATCGGCAGCTCGTGCTCCTTCGCCAAGTCGAGCTGACGCGTGAAGGCCTCGTCCTCCTCCTTCGTCATCGAGTCGTAGCCGACCTCGCCGACCGCGACCACGCCGTCCTTCTCGAGGTAGCGCGGCAGCTCGTCGAGGACGTCCACGCAGCGCGGGTCGTTGGCCTCCTTCGGGTTCAGCGCGATCGTGCAGTGGTGGCGGATGCCGAACTGCGCGGCCCGGAAGGGCTCCCAGCCCACGAGGGAGTCGAAGTAGTCGAGGAACGAACGCACCCCGGTGCGCGGCTGGCCCAGCCAGAAGGCGGGCTCGACCAGGGCGCGGACGCCGGCCGCGTACATGGCCTCGTAGTCGTCGGTGGTCCGCGACGTCATGTGGATGTGCGGGTCGAAGATGCGCACGGGCTAGGCCTCCTGGTCGACGAGGTTGAGCACGAGGTGCACGTCGTCGGGCACCACGCGGCCGGCCGCTTCGCGCTCCTTGGCGAAGTCGGCCAGCATGCGCGCGAGTTCGGCGTCCGCGCGGTCGGCGAGACTCGCGACCGCGGCCAGGGGGACGCCGACGAAAACGCATTTGAGCACGCCGTGCCGCCAGCCCTCGTCGTCGAGGTGGGCGGCGGCGTAGGGGCCCATGGCGGCGGCCACGAGCCGGGTGTCGTTGGTGCGCAGGGCGTCGCGGACCAGCGGCAGCCCTTCGTCACCGAGGCCGAGGATCGGCAGCGCGCGCAGCACCGCCCGCTTCTCGGCGTTGTCCCCTTCGGTGTACGCCCGCGACACCGCCGCCGCCCTGGGGCGCGGCAGCGCGTCGAGCAGCAGGGCGCGGGCGGCGTCGTCGGCCGTCCACCCGGTCAGGCCGTCCAGGGCGCCCCGGCCGACCTTGCGGCCGGCGGCGGGGAACAACACGGCCAGCCGGGCGGGGTCGTCCGCGACCTGGGCCCGCGCGGACGACAACCATTCCTCGGCCTGCGGGCCGAGGTCGAGCGCGGCGCGCAGGTCGTCGGGCGTCATCGCAGCGCCCACTCTCGCAGCGCGTCGAACTGGGCGAGCAGCCGGTGCTCGTCGGTGCCGACGGGGTCCTTGAAGAAGAAGCCGAGCGAGGTCAGCGCGCCCGACTCGCCCTGCTCGTGCGCCCACGACGTGAACCGGGCCAGGTCGAGGACGAGCGGCGCGGCCAGCGCCGAGTCGCAGCCCTGCCAGGTGAACTGCATGGTCATCCGGACGCCGAGGAAGCCCTCGAACAGGATGTGGTCCCACGCGGTCTTCCAGTCGCCCAGGTCAGGAACGTAGTCAATGTGGACCTCGCCCCCGGCGGAGTACCCGAGCATCTTCGCCATGCCCCGCTGCTTGGAGGCCGTCTTGCTGGCCGCGGCGGCCGGGTCGGCCAGGGTCGCCCCGTCGCCGCCGCCCAGCAGGTTGGTGCCCGACCACGACAGGACCCGCAGCGCCCGCGTGGTGAACATCGGCGCGAGCGCCGACCGCATGAGCGTCTCGCCGGTCTTGCCGTCGCTGCCGGCGTACGGGACGCCGCGCGACTTGGCCAGCTCGTCGAGCGCGGGCAGGCGGGCGCCGGTCGACGGGGTGAAGTCGACGAAGGCGCAGCCGGCCTCGAAGGCGGCGTAGGCGTACACGGAACTGGGCGGCAGCACGTAGGCGTCGGTCTCCATGGCCTTCGTGAGGGCCGCGAGGTCGTCGTGCTCGGGACGGTAGGCGCTGGGCGGCTCCGTCGACGACACGTTGATCACCACGACCCGGTCGAGCCCGTGCCGCTCGCGGAAGGCCGTGATGTCGGCCGCCAGCCGCGCCACGACCTGGAGCTGCGGCACCGCGTCCTCGACGTGCACGCCGTCGCGGATCTCCGCCTCGACCGCCGTCACCTCCGGCAGCACCGCCGCGGCGATGTCCCGCGGGACCACCCCCGAGGTGGTCAACTGCTCCACGCGCTTGGCCAGGGGCGTGGCCACGATGTCGTGACCGCCGAACACGAGCTCCCCGAATCCGGCCAACGGAAGCGGTGCGAAATCCGGCAGTTCCGAGACCAGGCCGACCGGGGCCGCGAGCCCTAACCGCACCGCGGTGGCGCCCGCCATCGCGGTGGTCGCCACCGACCCACGAACACCGACGAACCAGACGCCCGTCCGACTCTGCTTCACCATCACCGGCTTCCCTTTCGATATATCTCCGAAGGGACGGCTTGGTGAGGTCGGATGGAGCCGGCCTATGGCACGCTGAGTCCCCGGTCGGAGGACGCGCACGCCGAACGCGTCTACGGTTCAAAAAACCCTGCTTGACCTATGACGTGCCACCGCCGCCAAGCCCGAGACGTCCATATTGTTACGGTGCGGTACATCTCGGGTCAATGCCGGCTACAGGTTCGGCGGGGGCGCGGACCCGTTGTAAAACGGGTTCTGACTGAGCCGCCGCTCGGTCACCAGCAGCCGCACCACCCCCTCGCGGACCTGCCAGGCGTTCCAGACGGTCCACTGGTCGCCGGGGGTGACGTCGGTGAAGGAGAGCCCTCCGTCGGCCGCGATGTCGACGCGCCGGTACGTCACCCGCAGGCCCCGCCGCTCCGCCTCGGCCCGCACCTCCCGCACGGGCGCGCCGTCGCGCAGCCGCACCCCGTGGAGCGGCCCGCCGGGCCCGAGGGCCTTGTCGAAGTCGGCGTAGTCCTCCCCCGGCCGGGCCGGCCGCCCGAGCCGGACGTCGACCGAACCGGGGAACCCGGCGGGCACCCGCACGATCATCGAGCACCCCGGCCGGGCGGGCGCGCAGCCCTCCGGCTCGGGGTTGGCGCTCAGCACGACCCCGTCGTAGGCGAACTCGCCGCCGATCTCCTCCGGCCGGTCGAACGTGCCGGCGATCATCAGGCCGAGCGACCGCCCCGCCGACAGCGGCGAGACCGGCAGCGGCCGGATCCGCACGTCCAGCCCGACGGCCCGGAACGCCTCGGTGAACCGTTCGTGGTCGGCGAAGGGGTCGAGGATCCGGGCGACGTACTGCCTGCCCTCCAGGCGGATCTCGACGGCCGCGTTGGCGTAGGAGGTGACCGGCTGGGGCGGCATCAGCGTCACGACGAGCCCGGCGGCCACGGCCACCAACGCGGGCCGCAGGACGCGGCGCCGCCGGACCTTCGCAGACTCGCTCATCACGTGGGCCAGCAGCGCGCGGGCGCCCGGGGCGTCCGGATCGCCGCCCTTCCTGGACGGGTCGGTGAGAAGGTCGATCATCGCATGTCTCCCAGGGGTGCCAGGGCGAACGAGGTGGGCACGCCGTTGGCGGCCAGCGCCTTCGCGAACCGGCGGCGGGCGCGGTGGAGGCGGACGCGGACGTTGTTGCGGGTGATGCCGAGCGTCACGGCGATCTCGTCGTGGCTCAGCCCTTCCCAGGCGACCAGGGCGAGCAGCTCGCGGTCGCCGTCGGGCAGCGCGCGGAAGGTCTGCCCGATCACGTTCATCTCGACGCCGGGCGTCTCGGCGTAGAGGTCGGCCATCTCGGCGTCGAGCAGCACGTCGCGGCGGCCGCTCCTGCGGTGCTGCGACAAAACGCGGCGGGCGACGGCGTACAGCCAGAGCACCGCCTCGTCGCCGGGCGGGATCTTCGCTCGTTTTCGCCAGGCCACGGCGTAGGTGTCGGCGACGACGTCGGCGGCGTCCTGCGGGGACGCGCAACGGCGCACCGCGTAGCGGGTGAGCCGTTCGTAGGTGTCGCGGAAGACGGCCTCGAAGGTTTCGGGGGTCACGTCCCCCTTATGGCGTTCCGGGCCCCGGCATTACCCGAGGAGGCGGGAGAATTCCTCGAAGGAGTAGCGGCCGTCGCCGTCGGCGTCGAGACCGGTCGCGTAGGCCCCCAGGGCCTCGGCGGGCAGCTGGGGGAAGTGGGCGACGATCTCCGCCTCGGTGACGTATCCGTCGCTGTCGGCGTCGATGGCGTCGAACGCAGCCTTGAGGTCCACCTGGTCTCCTTATCCTCGGGCCACACCATAATGCACGGTCCGGGCGATAGGGGTGAACCCCATCGAACGGTACAGACGAGCCGGAATAGGCCAGGCGTCGTCACCCCGGGGGCTGACCGTGGCGACCTCGGCCCCGAGGTCTCTCGCGGTGCGCAGGGCGGCGAGACAGACGTCCCGCGCCAGGCCCCGGCCCCGGTGGTCGGGGACGGTGCCGACGGGCTCGATCAGCACGGCCCTCCGGGCGTCGTCGAGCCAGGCGAGGCAGTAGGCGGCGGTCTGGCCGTCCACGTCGGCGACGACGTCGAGCTCGGTCCGGTACGGCGCAGTGGCCTGGACGTTCCGGTAACTCTCCTCCGTGACTCTGGACGGGTAGAAGGCCTCCCGGTGGGCCCTGACGCGGCCCGCGACGTCGGTGACGGGATGACAGGCGGCCGCGGGCTCGGGCAGGTCGTCGAGGTTCCGTACCAGCTGCAGGAAGAACGGCCCTTCTTCCTGGACGAACCCGCGCGCCTCGACGGCGCCGATCAGGTGCGGCTCGGCGCTGGACACGACGACGCTCTCCGGCTCGGTGATCTCCGCGAACCAGTCGAGGACCTGACCGGCCCAGTGCTCGTCGACGGCCTGGAGGTTGAGGTGGCCGGGCAACTCGGCCCAGCCCCACGCGACGACCTCGCCGTTCTCGCGCCAGATCTTGGTGGGCCACTCGTGGTCGCGGCCGGTGTGCTGGCGCAGGCCCCAGGCGAGGTCGCCCACGTGCCAGCGGGCGCCGGGGAACCACAGGCGGGAGGTCAGCTCCTGCATCTCGCGGAGGCTCACTGGACCCTCAGCACCCCGGGCATGCGGATCAGCCGGTCGAGCAGGGCGGAGTCCGGCATGCCGGGGAGGTCGACCACGAACGCCTCGCCGTAATAGGCCTCGGTGATCTCGAAGTCCGGCGGGTCGAGCGGCTTCCCCAGCGACTCGCGAACATCGCCTTCGGTCTGTTCCCACAGGGTGAAAGCCCGGCTCACCGGATACACGGCCCCTCCTTCGAGCGCTCTGAGCACGTCCTCGACGGCCCGGAGCTCGGCCGGGGTGGCCGCGCCCCGTCCCCCCGCGCAGGTGTACGACGAGTACTTCGCGCGCTCGCCGCACATCGTCACGAAGAGCTCACCGCCCTTGTCCTCCCAGTACCCCTTCGGAGTCACCGAAGCGCCCCACGACCCGGGAAGGCCGGGTGTGTTCGGATAGCCGGGATAGTCCGCGTCCACCGCCACCAGGTCCGTCGTGCGGGCGATCGTGGCGTTGAACATGCCGCCGAAGTCGGCGAGATCGAGCTCCAGATCCTCCTCGGTCAGGTCCATCTCCGCCATCTCCGCCGCGTCGAGGAGCGGCGTGCCGTTCTGCCGGTTGTTCTCCCCGATCCGCTTCCAGTCCTCCAGCGCCGCCTCGGGACTGGTGTAGGTCAGATCGGAGAGGCGGGGGTCGGCCTCCAGCACTTTGCGGACCGCCCGCACCATCTCGGGTGTCGCCGCACCCGCGTCACAACCGTCGACCAGGGACTCCTCTGCGCACATGTAGACGCCGAGGCGGCCGCCCTCCGGCCACGGGTCCTTCGCGACCGCTCCTCCGGCGGCCGAAGAACCGGCGTAGACGAGCGCCAGGGTGATCAGTAACCGGAGCATCGTCGGATTATGGCGCATGTGTCAGTTCGGGCTGACCTCGCGAACTCCGGGCAGCTTGACGAGGCGATAGAGGAGCGCGGTCCGCCCCGTCGTGTCGTCCAGGTCCACCCAGAACATGGTGCTGAAGTCGACGTCGGTGGGCAGCTTCCACCGCGGGCCCAGGCGGTGCAGGTAGGTGAGGTAGTTCCACAGGGAGTGCGCGGGGGTCTCCTCGTAGACGATCGGCTCGCCGGGCAGGGCGCGCAGGTGAGCGGCGACCGCGGCGATCTCGGCGCCCGTGGCGGCGCCGCGCCCCGCGCAGCTGAGGTCCTCTTCGTTCGCGGGTCCGCACATCTGCACGCGCACGTCGGCCCGGCCGGTCCAGTACATGACCGGGAAGACGTAGACGACCGTGACGCCGGGGATCTCGCCGAGATCCTCGGTCAGTTCGTCGGGGTCGGCCGTGCCGACCGCTGTGGCCTCGACCTGGAAGGCCAGGTCGTCGGCGGTAAGGAGGGTCGAGAAGCCCTTCTCGCCGGGGGCGTTCGACAGGTCGGAGCGGTTGAAGCCGTCGGCCGCCTCCTGCCGGTCGGCGAGACGGGCCTCCGTGACCCTCGGATCGGCGGCGACCGCGGCGGTGGCGGACGCCAGCTGAGCCGGCGTCGGGTCCTCTTCCGGGCACCCCCAGTGGTCGGCGCCGAGACCGCCGCACAGGAACACCGACACGTCCCACATGTGCGGCCACGGGTCCCTGGCCGCCGCGCCCCCGTCCGCCGACACGGCCGCCGCCACCAGAGCCACGGAGATCAACAAGCGGAGCATCGTCGGATTATGCCGAAGAAAAGGGCCATCCCGGGACCCGGGCGAAAAGCCGGGGGTGCGGGTCCCGGGATGGCGGTCCTGCCGTTTCGGTGACTAGCGGGGCAGCGCCTGGAAGGCGCGGCCGACCGCGGTCGGGGTGCCGTTGTCGCGGAAGAGGCCGCTGTTGACGCCGCTCGCGCCCGCGCCGATGCCGAACCACGCGTAGCGCTCGACGAACGGGAGGGACTGGAGCATCTTGGCCGACTCCGTGACGAAGGCCGCCTGCTGGGCCTCGGTCGGGTAGCGCACGCCGTTGCTGAAGTCGATCAGGGCGAACTCGGTCAGCCAGATGGGCTTCTTGTAGCGGTCGTACACGGCCTGGAGGTAGCCCTTGAGCTGCTGGACGGCGCGCTCGGTGACGAAGTCGCCGCCGTACCAGTGCAGCGGGATGAAGTCGACGCGGTAGCCGCGCTGCTTGGCGCCGGTCATGAAGCGGTCGAGCCAGCCGCCCGCGCGGTCGCCGCCCCACGCCACGGCGGGGGCGCCGAGGATCTTGCCGGCGTCCTGGAGCCTGGGCCAGAGTTCGAGGGCCTTCTCGACCGTCATGTTGGCCTGGTCGGCGAAGTCGGGCTCGTTGAAGCCGAGCAGGTAGGGGCCGGCCGCCTTGGCCTTGGCCAGGTTGGCGTCGGTGACGCTGTTGGCGCCCCAGATCATCGGGACGAACTGGCTGTCGGCCGGGGTGGTGATGTTGGCGTGGTCGACGGCCCAGGTGTAGTACCAACTGGCCTTGGCGTTGGCCACGGCGGCGTTGACGCCGGGGATCTGCCAGACCGCGATGCCCTTCTTGCCCTTGGCGGTGGCCGGGGGCGTGCTGGGGGTCGTCGAGGGGCTCGACGAGGGGGTCGGCTTGGGGGTCGTGCCCGGCGTGGTGGTGGGGGTGGTCCCGCCGGTGCCGAAGACCTGGAACTCCCAGAGGGAGACGCCGTACTGGCTGGAGCGCTTGGTGGCGTGCAGGCGCACGTAGCGGGCGCTGGCCGACGCGTCGATCGTCTGGACGCCGCCCCGGCCGGCGGTGGTGGTGTGGATGGTCCGCCACGTCGCGGCGTCGTTCGAGGTCTGGATCTGGAAGGCGGTCGCGTAGGCGCGCTCCCAGTTGAGCACGATCCGGCTGATCGGCGTGACCTTGCCCAGGTCGAGGCGGATCCACTGCGGGTCGGCGAACTTGCTGGACCAGCGGGTGCTCGTCTTGCCGTCGAAGGCCGCGGCCGCGGACAGGTCGCCCCGCTCGACCGACGAGGCCACCGCGGGCCGACCCTGCGAGACCAGCGTGTCGGCGGCCTGCGCGGGCCCGACGCCGGTGATCAGGGACGCGCTCAGGGCAACCGCGAGGGCGCCCCCGAGCGCGGCGCGCCGGCGGGGAACTGTCGTCTGAGTCATGGTTGTCCTTCGTAGGGGATGTCTGAACCGGAGACCCCGCCACGACCTGCGGATAACAGAAATCGGGAAGACGGCGGCCGGTTTTTCCGGCCACACTCGACGACCATGGACGAACGGCGCATGGTGCGCATCTCGAAATACCTGGCCAAGCACCTGCGGCACGAGCCCGGCCGTATCGGCCTCGTCCTCGACGAGCAGGGCTGGACCCCCGTCGAGGCCCTGATCGCGGCCGCCGCCGCGCACGGCTTCCCCTTCGACCGGGCCGAGCTCGACCACGTGGTCGAGGCCAACGACAAGAAGCGGTACGTCATCCACGACGGCCTCATCCGGGCCAGCCAGGGCCACTCGATCGAGGTCGACCTCGACCTGCCCGTGGTCGAGCCGCCCGCCGTGCTCTACCACGGGACCGCCCCGGCGGCGCTGGCCGCGATCAGGGCCGAGGGGCTGGTGAAGATGGCGCGGCACCACGTGCACCTGTCTCCCGACGTCGAGACGGCCACCCGGGTGGGCGCGCGGCGCGGCCGCCCGATCGTGCTGACCGTCGAGTCGGGCCGCATGCACGCCGAGGGCCACGAGTTCCGGGTCAGCGCGAACGGCGTGTGGCTGGTCCCCCACGTGCCCCCGAATTTCATCCGCTTCCCGTAGGGGCCGTCATGAGATCGAAGCGCTCGCTCCTGCTGCCGGCCCTCGCGCTCCTCATGGGCGGCCTCGCGGTGCTGGCCTACGTCCACACCTTCGAGCTGGTGGTCCTGCGGACGTACCTGAACCACCCGTACGCCTTCGGCGCGCTGGCCTGCGTCCTGGCGGCGGTGGCCGCCTTCCGGCTGCGGCGGCCGTGGATGCGAGTCGCGGTCGTCGTCCTCGCCGCGCTGGGCCTGGTCACCGCGCTGTTCGAGGGGATGATCGCCGTCATGTTCTCCTCCGCCGAGGAGGCCGGTCACGTCGACGGGCCGGGCCCCTACCAGATCCGGCTCCAGTCGTCGATGGCGGGACTCGGGCCGGACCAGGTGATGTGGCTCAGCCTCCGCAGGGAGGACGGGCTGCTCACCAGGGAATGGCACCTCGGCTGCTTCAACGACGACGTCCTCGGTGAGGGCTTCGAGTCGGTCAGGTGGACGGGCCCGCACACGATCGAGATCCGGGTGTACGACGGCCGCACCTTCCCCATCACCCTGGACCCCGCCTCGGGCCGGCCCCGGAACACGGCCTCCCTCGGCTGCTGACACCGGAACCGGTGGCCTGCGACCACGGCGAAGATCGAGAATACGTCCGCCGGCCTCGCACAGGCGGTTCTGGTGGCGGTCGGCGTAAACCGGTGCGGCTTCACCTGCCCAAGACCCAGACCGCCTCACGGTGGATGAAGTCGGCACAGGCTCCGGCCGCGTCGGCGTGGACGGTCACGTCGTGGAAACCGTCGTCGTAGAAGCCCACCCGGCAGGAGCCGGGCCGGAGATCCAGATAGGGGCCGGCCCCGGTGCGCTTGTCGAACGAGTAGCCCTGCCAGGCCCCGACCAGCTCCGGCCGGGCGTCGAGGCGCCTCCTGACGGCGGCGAGGAACGCATCGCGATCGGACAGGTGCGGCCGGGCGGGAGCCATCTGGACGGCGACCGGGACCTCGCCCACGGCCAGGGGAATGTCGCAGAGCGCGTTCACCCAGTCGACCATGCGACCATGCGACCAGCGTAGGCCTGCGGGCCCGGTTGATATACCGACTACAAGATCCCCAGGCGAAGTACGTTGACAATCCCCCACACCCTGGGTTTTGCTCGAAAGCAAAACGTTTTGCGAGAGGATGATCGAATGGCCGACACACCCCGCCGGGTGCTGGTCACGGGGGCCGCCGGCAGGTTGGGGAAAGCCACGCTCGCGCTGCTGGCCGAGCTGGGGGTCGAGGCGACCGCGCTCGATCGGGAACCCCTCGACGCGCCGGGGGCCGTAGCGGGCGACGCGGGCGATCCGGCGACGGTCCGGCGGGCGCTGGCCGGGGTCGACGCGGTGCTGCACTTCGCGGCGATCCCCGCGCCGACGCTCGGCACGCCGGTGGCGGTCTACGCGGGCAACACCCGCTCGACCTTCGTGGTCCTGGAGGAGGCCGGGCAGGCCGGGGTGTCCCGGGTGGCGCTGGCCAGCAGCCTGTCGGTGACCGGGATGCCGTGGGCGGCCAAGCCGCTGCACCCCGCCTACCTGCCGATCGACGAGCGGCTCCCGCTCCAGAACGAGGACCCCTACGGGCTGTCGAAGCAGGCCGACGAGGCCACCGGCGCGATGATGGCCCGGCGCTTCGGCATGGGCGTGGTGGCGCTGCGCTATCCGCTGCTCGGCGGGCCGGGCGACAAGTTCGACACCACCGCCGCCCGCTACGCGGACGACCCCGGCTCCGGGGCCGCCGAGTTGTGGACCTACCTCGACGACCGCGACGCCGCCCGCGCGGCCTGGCTGGCCGTGACGGCCCCGCTCACCGGCTACCACGCGGTGTTCGTGACGGCCCCGAACACCCTCGCCCCGCAGCCGACCGAGGAGCTGCTCGACCGTTTCCACCCCGGCGTCGAACGGCGCAGGCCGTTCGAGGGCCGCGAGGCGCCCATCGATCTGACGGTCGCCGAGACCCTGCTCGGCTTTCGCGCCCGGCACCTCTTCCCGATGGAGGTCTGATGGAGACCCATGCCGGCCGCCGCTCCGCCCGGTCCCGCCGCGTGATCCCCGAGACGCAGGCGCCCTGGCCGCCGCGCGACAACCTGAAGATCACCGGGGTCCGGTCGATCGTGACCGCGCCCGGCGGGCCGCCGCTGGTGGTGGTGCGGGTCGACACCTCCGATCCGGGCCTGTACGGCCTGGGCTGCGCCACCTTCACCCAGCGCTTCCACGCCGTGGCCGCCGCCGTCGACGAGCACGTGGGCCCCATGCTGGTCGGCCGCCATCCGGCCGACATCGAGGACATCGTCCGGATGGTGCACTACTCGTCGTACTGGCGGGGCGGGCCGGTGCTGAACAGCGCGCTCTCGGGCGTCGACCAGGCCCTGTGGGACATCATGGGCAAACGCGCCGGCATGCCCGTCTACGAGCTCCTCGGGGGGCGGGTCAGGGCCGCCGCCGACACCTATCTCCACGCCGAGGGCGCGACCGTCGAGGCCACCCTCGACCACGCCCGCCGGCTCCTCGACGCGGGTTACCGCAACGTCCGGCTGCAGACCGGCGCGCCCGGCCTCGGCCACTACGGCGCGCCGGGCTCCCCCAACGGCTACCCGGACGCGCCCTACCCCGACGGCTGGGACGTCCAGCGCTACCTCCGGGAGACCCCGAGACTCTTCGAGCGGGCCCGCCACGAGCTGGGCGACGAGCCGGGGCTGCTGCACGACGTCCACTCGCGGCTCACCGTGAAGCAGGCGGTGCAGCTGGCGCGGGCGCTCGAACCGTACCGGCTGTTCTTCCTCGAAGACCCCATCGCGCCCGAGTACTACGACCGCCTCCCGGAGGTCAGGGTAGCCGCGCCGATGCCGATCGCGGCCGGGGAGCAACTCGGTTCGGTCGCCGACGCGGCCCGGCTGGTCATGAACGGCGGGGTCGACCTGCTCCGGCTGCACGTCTCGGCCGTCGGCGGGCTCACCCCGGTCAGGAAACTGGTCGCGCTGTGCGAGCTGAACGGGGTCGGCACGGCCTGGCACTCCCCCGCCGACGTCTCGCCCGTCGGCTCGGCGGCCAACATCGCGCTCGACGTCACCACCCACGCGTTCCAGATCCAGGAGGGCCACGTCTACCCCGATCCGGTCGTCGAGGTCTTCCCGGGCACGATCAACCCTGTCGGCGGCTACCTGTTCCCCCACGACGCCCCGGGCTGGGGCGTCGACCTCGACGAACGCGCCGCCGCCAAGCACCCGCCGGTGACGCACCTCCACGAGCGCTGGTCGGCCCGCGTCCGCCGCCCCGACGGGGGTGTTGAACCCCCGTGACGAAGTTACATCGGGTGCAAGGTGCGTGTGGATATACGATCCCTCCATGGATCGGCGGGAGCGGAAGAAGGCCGAGACGCGCCGGGCGATCACCGGGGCCGCCCTGCGGCTGTTCGCCGAACGCGGGTTCGCGGCCGTCACGGTCGCCGACGTCGCCGCCGAGGCCGACGTCGCGGTCAAGACGGTGTTCAACTACTTCCCGGCCAAGGAGCAGCTGTTCTTCGACGCCGACCCGCCGCTGCTGCCGCGCGGGCCGCTGCCCTCCGAGCCGGTGCCGCAGGTCGTGGCCGGGTGGGTGGCCGCGACCGGCGTGCTCGACCCGGAGCGGGCGCGGGTCTACCGCGACGACGCCGGCCTGCGGGCGCACGCCCGCGAAGCGTTCGCGGCGCGTGAGGAGGAGCTCGGCGCCGGGGTGACCGGCGCGCTGGTCGCGGCGGCGGCCCGGCGGGTGTGGGAGTCGGCGATCCTGCGGGTGGCCGACGGCACGCCCGCGCCCACCGCCGCCGAGCAGGCCCGCGACGAGCTGAAAGAGGCGCTGGCCTCCTTCGCCGCGCCGCCGGTGCGCCGCGCCCCCGCTCCGCGCGCCGACGCCCGGCGGCCGAGCATCCTGCTGGTCGCGCAGGCGGCCGGGGTCAGCGCGACCACGGTGTCCCACACGCTCAACGGCCGCCGCCCGGTCGCGGCCGAGACCCGGCGGCGGGTGCTCGAGGCGATCGACCGGCTCGGCTACCGGCCCAACGTGCTGGCCCGGGGGCTGCGCACCAACCGCAGCCAGACGATCGGGCTGGTCATCCCCGACATCACCAACCCGTTCTACCCGGCGCTGGCCCGGGGGCTGCAGGACGTGCTGCGCCCGGCCGGCTACGACGAGATCATCAGCAACACCGACGGCGACCGCGACATGGAACGTGCCGCGATCGAGCAGATGATCGCCCGGCAGGTCGACGGCCTGGCGTTCGCCGTCTTCCACACCCACGCCGAAGACCTGCTGCCGGTGATCGAGGCCGGGCTGCCGGTGGTCCGGCTGGGCGGCGTGCAGGTGCAGGACGGGGTCGACCTGGTGCACAGCGACGACGAGGGCGGCGCGGCCGAGGCGACCCGCTACCTGCTGGAGACCGGCTACCGGCGTATCGGCTTCGTCTGCGGCCCGCGCGCCGAGGGCCCCGCCGCCGAGCGTGTCTCCGGCTACCGGCTGGCCCTGGCCTCGGCCGGGATCGAGGCCGACCCCCGGCTGGTCGTGCACACCAGCTTCAGCCGCTCGGGCGGCGCGGGCGGCACGTCGTGGCTGCTCGGCCTGCCCGACCCGCCCGACGCCGTGTTGTGCGCCAACGACATCATGGCGCTGGGCGCGATCGACGCCGCGCTGGCCCGCGGCCTGCGCATCCCCGGCGACCTGGCGGTGATGGGCTTCGACGACATCGAGGCCGCGAGCCTGGTCTCGCCCCGGCTGACCACGATGGCCAACCCGGCCCGCGAGATCGGCCGGGCCTGCGGCGAACGCCTGCTCGCCCGCCTGTCGGGCACGGTCGCCGAGAGCTCGACCGAGACGATCATCCCGGCCCGGCTGGTCCGCCGCCAGTCGGCCTGACCCTTGACAGAGGATTTCCCGCGTGTAAATTCCAGGGACAGTCTTAACGATTTGCGTCCCACCCCCAGGGGGCCGACATGGCATCTATGAAAGCGCGAATCCTGTCCCTGGCCGCCGTCGCCACCTTGGTGGCCGCCGGTTGTTCGTCAGGCGGCGGGCAGACCGGCGGGCAGACCGGCGAACCGGCCGCGTCCGGACAGTCGATAACGATGTGGACCTTCAAGCAGTCCCACGCGGCCGCACTCCAGAAGGCCGCCGAGCAGTTCACCGCGCAGACCGGCATCGGCGTGCAGGTCGAGGCCGTCACGCCCGACGACGTCTTCAAGAGCAAGATCCAGAGCGCCGCCCAGACGGGCGACCTGCCCGACGTGCTGGAGGCCCACGCCGCGGGCGAGGACCTGGAGCTCGGCGCGTCCGGCCTGCTCGCCGACATCAGCGGCGACGTGAACGACGCCTGGAAGGGCCGGTTCCTGCCGTCCACGCAGAACGCGGGCGTGCTCGACCAGGGCCGGATCGACCGCGCGGCGGCCGACTCGCCGTTCAAGCAGGCCAAGGCCGGGTCGATGTACGCCGTCCCGTTCACGGCCGGCGCGTTCGGCATCGTCTACGCCAACAAGGAGAAGCTCCAGGCGGCCGGGCTCAGCCCCGACACTCCCCCGGCCAGCTGGGAGGAGTTCGTGGCGGCGCTGAAGACGTCCACGGAGAAGGACCCGCAGGCGGGCGGCCTGTCGCTCGGCCTGAAGGTCAGCCAGGTCGGCTTCAACTGGATCTACCAGCCGCTCGCCCACGCCTACCTGGGCAAGGAGAAGTTCCAGGGGCTGTTCGCCAAGGACACGACGGCCGGGTTCGGCTCGCCCGACGGGGTCAAGACCCTCGACCTCTTCGCGCAGCTCACCCCCTACTGGATGCCCGGCGCGACGACCCTCGGGATCGACGAGGCCGACATCGCGTTCGCCCAGGGCAAGTCGGCCTACAACGTCGGCGGCACCTTCACCCTCGCGTTCCTGGCCCAGAACGGCATGTCGCCCGACAAGGTGCTCACCTTCCCGATCCCGCCGTCGGCGTCCGGGGCGCACAAGGACATCGTGATGGCCCCGTTGGCCCTGACCTCCCTCGGTGTGACCTCGACGTCCAAGAACCGGGCCGCGGCGCTGAAGTGGATCGACTACGTCACCTCGCCGGCCGGGGCGGGCATCGTGGCCAAGGAGTCGCTCGACCTCCCGGCCACCGACCTGGGCGCCGAGGCCACCACGCTGATGGGGCCCGAGCTGGCCGCGCTGCAGAAGTACTTCACCGGCGACCCGGCGAGCACCTACGACGCGGGCGACACGACGTTCTTCCCCGGCGGCTACGACCAGGTCAAACCGGGTGACGCGTTCGTCCGCCTGACGCCGCTGAAGGAGCTCGGCCCGGCGCAGGCCGGCAAGGAGCTCGACGCGATCTTCGGAGCAATGTGGAAGTCCGCCGAATAACCAGGCCGACCCGGTGGAGGGAGTGGGTCACCGGCTGGGCGTTCGTGTTCCCGGCCGTGGCCCTCTTCGCCCTGATGGGCGTCTACACGATCGGCAGCGGCCTGGCGCTCAGCTTCGCGTCGTGGAACGGCTTCACCCCCGAGTGGATCTGGGTGGGCCTGGAGAACTACGCCGACCTGCTGTGGGCCGACCCGTCGCTGGCCCCGGGGGTGCGCCGGGCCGCCTGGAACACCCTCCAGGTGTGCCTGGCGGTGCCGCTGCTGACCGTGCTGATCTCGCTGCCGCTGGCGGTCATGCTCAACTCCGTGCGCCGCCTGCGGGGGCTGCTGCGCTCGGTCTACTTCCTCCCGTACGTCACCACCGGCATCGCCACCTACTACGCCTGGCGCTACCTGCTCGAACCCGAGGGCTCGATCAACCTGATGCTGCGCTCGGTCGGCCTCGGCTCGCTGGCGCAACCCCAGGGCTGGCTGGCCAACCCGTCGACGGCGCTCTGGACGCTGATCCTGATCCTGGTCTGGTCGTCGGTGCCGACCGCGACGCTGCTCTACCTGACCGGGCTCCAGGCGATCGACCCGAGCATGGTCGAGGCCGCCCGCATCGACGGCGCGGCCCCGCGCCAGGTGCTGCGGCGCATCATCGTGCCGCTGCTGACGCCGATGACGGCCGGGATCGTGCTGCTGGGCGTGCGCGACTCGCTGCACGGGTTCCAGATCTTCCTGATCATGACCAACGGCGGGCCCGGCGGGCACACCAACGTGCTCGCCCTGGAGACCTACGAGCTGGCCTTCTTCAAGGGGCTGGCGCCGACGCTCGGCCTGTCGAGCGCGCTCGGCTGGTTGTTGTTCGTGGCGGCCGTGCTGCTGACGCTGGCCAACGCCCGGCTGCTGAGGAGGGTGCGGTGACCGCCGCCCGCATCGCGAAGACCGCCGCCTACGCGGCGCTGATCGGCTACGCCGCGCTGAGCCTCTATCCGTTCCTGTGGATGGTGTCGGGGGCGTTCAAGACCCGGGAGGAGATCCTCGACGGCGGCCACCTGATCCCGCGCGAGCCGACCTTCGACACGCTCGTGACCACGTGGAACCAGCTGGCGTTCGTCGACTACTTCCGCAACAGCCTGATCGTGACCGGCCTGACGGTGCTGGGCGTCCTGGTGGTCTACAGCCTGGCGTCCTACGCGTTCGCGGTGCTCCGGTTCCCGGGCGCCAAGACGCTCTACTGGTTGTTCGTGGCGCTGCTGTTCGTGCCGGGGATCACGGTGCTGCTGCCGGTGGTGATCCTGGAGAACCGGCTGGGCCTGCTCGGCACCCACATGGGGCTGGTGCTGCCCTTCGTCAACGGCACGGCCCCCCTGACGGTGCTGCTGCTGACGGCGGCGTACCGGAGCGTGCCGAAGGAGCTGCGCGAGGCCGCGCGGGCCGACGGCGCCGGCGAGGCGCGCATCTACCTGCGCGTCTACCTGCCGCTGACCCGGCCCGCGCACATCACGATCGCGGTGCTGACGGCGGTCCCGACGTGGAACGAGTACGTGCTGAGCCGGGTCTCCCTGAACGACAAGTCGCTCTACACGTTGCCCCTCGGGCTGGAGTCCCTGATTTCCGGTACCGTCGTCCGCTACAACGAGGTGCTGGCGGCATCATTGATCATGGTGCTGCCGGTGATCGCGCTGTTCGCGTTCCTGCAGCGCTACTTCGTCAACGGGCTGGTCGGTGCGGTGAAAGGGTGACGATGGCGGTTTCCGAGACGGACCTGCGGCATCTGCGGCGCTGCGTCGAGCTGGCCCACGAGGCGTTCGAGGCGGGCGAGGAGCCGTTCGGCTCGGTGCTGGCCTCGGCCGACGGGACCGTCCTGGCCGAAGACCACAACCGGACCGCCGCCGGCGACCAGACCCGCCACCCCGAGTTCGACCTGGCCCGCTGGGCCGCGAACAACCTGACGCCGGAGCAGCGGGCGGGCGCGACCGTCTACACCTCCGGCGAACACTGCCCGATGTGCTCGGCCGCCCACGCGTGGGTGGGCCTGGGCCGCATCGTGTACGTCGTCTCGGCCGCTCAGCTGTCCGAGTGGCGCGACGGGTGGGGCGCGCCGTCGGCGCCGGTGCGCCCCCTCCCGATCCAGGAGGTCGCGCCCGGCGTGATCGTCGAGGGCCCGATCCCCGCGCTGGAGGCCGAGATGAAGGCCCTGCACCACCGCGTCGCTACTTCGAGATGAACGTCAGCAGATCGGCGTCGAACGCCTTCTCGTACGCGCCCCTGATCCCGTGGGGCGCCCCCGGGTAGATCTGCAGGGTGGCGTCGGGGATCAGCCGGGCCGTCTTCGGGGCTGAGGCCTCGAACGGCACGATCTGGTCGTCGTCGCCGTGGGCGACCAGGACCGGCACGTCGATCCGGCCCAGGTCCTCGGTGAAGTCGGTCTCCGAGAACGCCCGTACGCACTCGAAGGCGCTCTTGACCCCGACCTGCATGCTCCACATCCAGAACGCGTCGATCGCGCCCTGGCTGATCTCGGCGTCGGGCCGGTTGAAGCCGTAGAAGGGCAGCGCGAGCTCCCTGTAGTACTGGGACCGGTCGCCCGCCACGCCGTCGCGGATCTCGTCGAAGACCTCGATCGGCATCGAGGCGGCCATGTGCGGCGGGACCGCGCTCACCAGCACCACCTTGTCGACCCGGGCGGTGCCGTGGCGGCCGATGTAGCGGGTGACCTCGCCGCCGCCGGTCGAGTGGCCGACGAGGACGACGTCGCGCAGGTCGAGCGTGTCGAGCAGGGCGGCCAGGTCGTCGGCGTAGGTGTCCATGTCGTTGCCGTTCCACGGCTGGTCGGACCGCCCGCCGCCGCGCCGGTCGTGGGCCAGCCCCCGGAAGCCGTGCTCGGCGACGAGGCGCAGCTGGCCGTCCCAGACGTCGGCGGTGAGCGGCCAGCCGTGGCTGAAGACGACGGGCTGCCCGGTCCCCCAGTCCTTGTAGAAGATCCTGACCCCGTCGTTCGCGGTGATGTACGGCATGTCGAAATCCCCCGTTCCGGAATATGCACATTACCCACCGAAATGGCGTCAATACTAATGTCCGAGATTTCACCCTTTCATGACCCGCGACAGAACGGTGAAAGGGCGGTGAAATGCGAAATGGGCAGGGTGTACGACATGGACACCAAGAAAATCGAAGACTTCGCGATGAAGATCACCCTGGAGGCCCTCGGCTCCGGCCTCACCCTCCAGACGCACCTCGGCGACCGGCTCGGCCTCTTCCGCGCCATGGCCGGCGCCGGCCCGCTCACCAGCGCCGACCTGGCCGCCCGCACGGGCCTGTCCGAGCGGTACGTGCGCGAGTGGCTGCGGGTGCAGGCCGTCGCCGAGCACGTCGGCTACGACCCCGAGGCGGGCACGTTCACCCTGCCCGACGAGCACGCCCTGGTGCTGGCCGACGATCTCACGATCGCCGCCCGCGCCTCGGCCTCGCAAATTCAGGCCGCCTCGTGGAAGGCCGCCGACCATCTGGCCGAGGCGTTCCGCACCGGCGAGGGATTCGCCTGGGACCGCCACGACGACAACCTCTTCGACGGCGTCTCGCGGTTCTTCGCCCCGCTCTACCGGTTCAGCCTGATCGACCACTGGCTGCCCGCCCTCGACGGCGTCACCGAGCGGCTGGCCGCCGGGGCGCGCGTGCTCGACGTCGGCTGCGGCATGGGCACGTCGTCGATCCTGATGGCCGAGGCCTACCCGAACTCCCGTTTCGAGGGCGTCGACACCCACGAGCCGTCGATCGAGGCGGCCCGCCTGGCCGCCAAGGACGCCGGGGTCGACGCCCGGGTGCACTTCCACGTCGCCGACTCGGGCGAGGAGCAGTACGGCGAATGGGACCTGATCTGCTTCTTCGACGCCCTCCACGACATGGGCGACCCGGTGACGGCGGCGTCCCGGGCCCGCGCGGCGCTGGCCGAGGGCGGCACCGTCCTGGTCGTCGAGCCCTTCTCGGCCGACCGCCTGGAGGACACGATCGGCAACCCGATCGCGGCGATCTACGCGGGGTCGTCGGTCATGCTCTGCCTGCCGCACGGCCTGTCGGAGGGCGCCAGGCTGGGGCTGGGCAACCAGTCGGGCCCCGCGCGCATCGAGGCGCTGCTGCGCGAGGCCGGCTTCGGCCGGGTGCGCACCGCCCTGACGACCGACTTCAACCTGGTCATCGAGGCCCGCGCCTGACCGCGCTCAGCACGACGAACTTCGGATCGCCGGCGACCAGAGCGGCGTTGCCGAACAGGCGCTTCAGCTTGACGTGGTAGCCGAGGTGCCGGTTGCCGACGATCCGCAACTCGCCGCCGGGCCGCAGGGCCTGCTTGGCCTGGGTGAACATGCGCCACGCCGTCGCGTCGGTGACGGCCTGGTGCGCGTGGAACGGCGGGTTGCACAACACCAGGTCGGCCGACCCGGGCTCGGCGCCGGCCAGCCCGTCGGCGACCCGGAACTCCGCCGGGCCCGGCACGTTGGCGCGGGCCGAGGCGACGGCCGCGTAGGACTCGTCGACGAACAGCACCTCGGCGTCGGGGTTGTCGCGCAGCACGAACGCCCCGACGATCCCGTTGCCGCAGCCGAGGTCGACGACCCGCTCCCCCTTGACGGTCGCGGGCAGGTGCTTCAGGAAGAACCGGGTGCCGACGTCGAGCCGGTCGGCGCAGAACACCCCGGCGTGGTTGACCAGGTCGAGGCCCTCGTGACGGTACGTCACCGGGAACCGGCTCGCGACCGGCGTCGGGCGCGGCTCGGTGAAGATCAGCCGGGCCTTCTTCACCGCGAGGGAGGTGCGGGTGGGGCCGAGGATCTTCTCGAACAGGGCCAGCGTGGAGGTGTGGATCTCCTTGACCATGCCCGCGCCGAGGATGCGGGTGCCCTCGTGGACCGCCGGCGCGAGCCGGATCAGCTGGTCTTCGAGCAGGGCGAGGCTCTTGGGGATGCGCACCAGCAGCGTGTCGACGCGGGGCGGCGGGGCGTCGTGGGTCGACAGCAGCGTGGCCTCGGGCAGGCCGAGCCGGGCCAGGTTGGCCCGGGTGGCCTGCTGGGTCAGGTAGGAGTCGGTGATCTGGACGGGCCGGTGCGCCGCGAGCGCGGTGACCAGCGCGCCCCAGCGGTCGCCGAACACGACGACCGTGCCGTGGGGTTCGCCGAGCTCGCCGAGGAGGTACTCGTCGGCGGCGTCCCAGGCCCGGAACGGGTCGCGCGGGTCGTCGGGGAACCGGCGCAGGCCGAGGTCAGAGAGCGGCGACATAGACCCAGCGGCCGTCTTCCCGGGCGAACGTGCTGTGCTCCTCCAGCACACCGGGGCGCCCGCGCTCGGTGTAGTGGGCGCGGAACCGGACGGTGCCCTCGGTGTGGACCGGCGAGCCGCCCGTCGTCTCGAGGATCTCCAGACCGGTCCAGCGGGTCTTCCGGTCGAGGTCGAGCCTGATCGGCCGGGTGGCGGCCGCCCAGGTGACCAGCAGGTAGGAGGCGTCGCCCTTGGCGTAGGCGGAGAACCGCGACCGCATCAGCGCCTCGGCGGTCGGCGCCGCCGCCGCACCGGCGTGGAACCGCCCGCAACACTCCCGATATCCCTTGCCCGAACCGCAAGGACAACCCGTCTCGACCACCCGGCCATTCTTCCCTAGTCCAGCACCTCGACCGTCCCGGCCGACCCGTCGACCCGGACGCGGGCCCCGTCGCGGATGCGGCTGGTCGCGTCGCCGGTGCCGACCACGGCGGGGATGCCCAGCTCGCGGGCGACGATCGCGGCGTGCGACAGGGGCGCGCCGACGTCGGTGACCACGGCGGCGGCGCGGGGGAACAGCGGGGTCCAGCCGACGTTGGTCACGTTCGTCACCAGGATCTCCCCGGCGGCCAGGTGCTCCGCCTCGGTCATCGACGGGATCACGCGGGCGATGCCCTCGACCACCCCGGCCGCGCCGGGGAAACCGCTGATCGCCCCACTCCGGGGGGCGGCCTCCGTCGTCTCGCCGGCGTAGTCGGACCGCCGGTCGGGGTCGGCCGCCCACCGTTCGGGGTCGAACGCGCCCCGGATCACCCCCGGGTAGGGCGGCAGCGCCCGGTAGTGGTGGTAGGCCGCGCGCCGCGCGTCGATCAGGCCGAGCACGCCCCGGTCGCCCCGGAGCAGCCGCAGGATCTCGCCGACGCGCAGGAAGAAGACGTCCTCGCCGATCCCGGTGACCGACCCGGCCCGGCGCACCCAGTCGCGCAGCACCCAGAAGGCCCGGACCGCCTCCGACCGCGCCTCCTCGCGGGCCTGGACGATCTCGCTCCACCGCCGGATCCGGCCCCAGTAGCGGTAGGCGTTGCGCGGGTCGTGCTCCTTGAACCGCCGCCACGCCGCCCGCGACGCCCCCTCCTGCCGGTTCAGCAGGTCGATCGGGTCCGCCGAGAGGCCGTCGAGCTCGCGGTCGAGCCACTCGGGGTCCTCGCCCGGCCGGGCGGCCGACAGCTCCAGCTCGTCGGGGCAGCGGTGCCCCCAGCGGTGGGCGTACTCCTCCCTCGACAACCGCCCGCGTTTCACCTCGCCGAGGCCGAGCAGGGGCCCCATGCTCTCCAGGTGGGCGCCGAAGCCGCTGGTCAGCGCGTTGGCGTCGGCCGCGCCGACGAGGTCCTCCAGGCGGTTGCGCAGGAAGACCAGGCTGCCGGCGTCCTGCCGTCCGGCGGCGGCCAGCAGGCGGTTGCACTCGCGGAAGTAGGGCTCGACCGCGCCCCGCCACAGGCCGGTCAGGTCGTTGCTGACCGCGATCAGGGTGCGCAGGTCGTCGGCCCGGCGCCGGACCCTCGGCAACATGCGGTCGAGCCGCCGGGCGTAGGGGACGAGGGCCAGCCGGCCGCGCAGCAGCGGGACCACCGCCCGCGCCAGCTGCCGCTTCGTCAGCCGGAGCAGCGGCACCTCGGCGTCGTCGGGCAGCCGGCCGAAGACCGGCCGCAGGCCGTCCCTGATCACCCGGTTGAGGCCGAGCGAGTCGCCGATCGTGAGCAGGACCGACAGGTTCAGGTAGAAGCGCCCGCCGATGTTGCCGCACATCGGGTGCCCGGCGAACGACCCGGCGATCATCGCGTCGGCCATGAACCGCTGGATGACCGACCAGGTCACCGGGGTCATCACGCTCGGGATGGCCTCCCCGAGGTTGCCGTTGCTCCACAGGTAGTCGCCGCGCAGGGAGTCGTTCCACACCTCCCGCCGCCCGGTGATCGGCCGGGCCTGCAGGATGTACGGCTTCGCCTCGGCGATGCCCCATTCGACGTCCATCGGCATCCCGTACAGGATCTCGATGCGCCGCCCGAGCCCGGTCAGCGCCATCACCTGCTCGCGCGTCAGCGTGGGCACCGACCGCAGGTCGCCGGGCACCGGCACGAGCCCCGACGTGCCCGCCATGACGGTCTTGTCGGAGATCGTCTCCTCGATGTGGCCGTCGCGGTCGACGGCGTAGACGTCGGGCGTGACCGTGCCGCCCACGACGGTCTCCCCCAGCCCCCAGGCCGCGTTGATCACCAGCTTCCCGTCGAGCTCGGTGAACAGCACCCCGGACACCGAGGCGTCCACGAGCTCCTGGACGACCACCGCCATGCCCGGCCGCTGGATGCCCGCCCGTTCGCGGTAGGCCCGCGCGCGGTCGTTGTCGAGCGAGCCCCAGCACCGCTCCACCGCGTCGATCACCGCCGCGGCCCCCCGGACCCCGAGGTAGGTGTCGTGCTGCCCCGCGAACGACACGTCGGGCCGGTCTTCGGCGGTGGCCGACGACCGCACCGCGACCGGCACGTCGTCGCCCATCGCCCGGTAGGCCGCCGTGATCTCGGCGGTCACCTCGCGGTTCATCCCGGCCTCGCGGGCGGCGGTGGTGACGTGGAACCCTCCCGGCACCGGCAGCCCCGCCGACGCGAGCCGGGCGAGCGACGCGCCTTTCCCCCCGGCGGTGCCGGCGTCGGCGGAGTCGCTGGTCAAGGGCAGGGTGTACGTGCTCATTCCGGGATGATGCCGGAAACTCGGACATACCAAACCCGTCACTCAGCGCCCGCACTGCGTTCACCGTGTGTAAACATTACGAGGCTTACAGTCCCAGTCAAGGAGGTAAGAAATCATGGAAAGACGCAATTTCCTTCGCGCTTCCGTCCTGGGTGCGAGCACGGTGGCCTTCTCCGGATCACTCTGGCAGGGCGCCGCGCTGGCGGCCCCCGCCCAGCCGGCGACCAGCCCCTACGGCGCGCTCCAGGCGGCCGACGCCAACGGCATCCGGCTGCCCGCGGGCTTCACCAGCCAGGTGGTCGCCCGGTCGCGGCAGGCGGTCCCGGGCACCTCGTACACCTGGCACGACGCCCCCGACGGCGGGGCCTGCTTCGCCGACGGGTCCGGCTGGATCTACGTCTCCAACTCCGAGATCAACCCCGGCGGCGGCGCGTCGGCGATCCGCTTCAACTCGGCGGGCAACGTCGTTTCGGCCAACCGCATCCTGTCGGACACCCGGCAGAACTGCGCGGGCGGCAAGACCCCGTGGAACACCTGGTTGTCCTGCGAGGAGGTCAGCCGGGGCTTCGTCTACGAGACCTACCCGTTCGGCGGCGCGGCGGTGCAGCGGCCCGCGATGGGCCGGTTCACCCACGAGGCCGCCGCAGCCGACCCGGTCCGCCGCGTGATCTACCTGACCGAAGACGAGACGAACGGCCGCTTCTACCGGTTCGTCCCGACCACCTGGGGCAACCTGTCGTCGGGCACGCTGCAGGTCATGGTGGCGGGTTCGGCCACCAGCGGCTCGTTCACCTGGGCCACCGTCCCCGACCCCGACGGCAGCCCGACGCTGACCCGCAACCAGGTGTCCGGCTCGAAGTCGTTCAACGGCGGCGAGGGCTGCTACTACGCCAACGACACCGTCTGGTTCACCACCAAGGGCGACAACCGGGTGTGGCAGGTCAACCTGACGAACAACACCTACGAACTCGCCTACGACGACAGCCTGGTCACCTCGGGCACGCCCCCGCTGACCGGCGTCGACAACGTGACGGGCTCGACCGCGGGCGACCTCTACGTCGCCGAGGACGGCGGGAACATGGAGATCTGCATGATCACCCCCGACGACAGGATCTCGACGTTCCTGCGCATCAACAACCAGGGCTCCTCCGAGATCACCGGCCCGGCGTTCAACCCGGCGGGCGACCGCCTCTACTTCTCCTCGCAGCGCGGCACGTCGGGTTCGTCCTCGGGCGGCATCACCTACTGCGTGACGGGCCCCTTCCGCCGCTGAGCCGACCAGGGGTCGGGCACTTCCGGCGCTGCTCGGGTCCGCTCCGGCC
This sequence comes from Herbidospora sakaeratensis, assembly GCF_001570525.1. Lineage (GTDB taxonomy): Bacteria > Actinomycetota > Actinomycetes > Streptosporangiales > Streptosporangiaceae > Herbidospora > Herbidospora sakaeratensis. The sequence continues at coordinate 833,410 of NZ_BBXC01000007.1, read as the reverse complement.
CAGGTCCGTCACGGCTCCTTTCCGTTACGGCTCCGCCTGCCACGGCACCGCCCGCCGCACCCGGGCGGCGCCGTGGCCGGCGCTCCGCACCCGCCCGGCCGGACGCCGCGACGATTCACGCGTCTCAGGTGGGAGGTTCGCCGACGGGCAGCTCGAAGACGGCCAGCCACGTGGTCAGGATCGCTTCCAGGCGCTCGGCGTCCTCCGGGGCCAGCGCGTCGAGGAGGCGGCGTTCGTTGGCCATGTGCTCGGTGAACGCCGCGTCGATCAGCTCCAGCCCGGCCGTCGTCAGGGCGACCACGCGGCCCCGGCCGTCCGACTCGCTGGGGCGGCGGGTGACCAGCCCGGCCTGCTCCAGCCGGTCGATACGCTTGCTCATCGCCCCAGTGGTCACCATGGTGTGGGCGGCCAGCTCGCCGGGGGCCCGTTCGTAGGGGGCCCCGGCCCGGCGCAGCGTGGCCAGCACGTCGAACTCGCCCTCGGCCAGCCCGAACCGCCGGTAGACGAGGCAGAGCCGTTCGGTCAGGTGCCCGGCGACGCGGTGGAGGCGGCCGATCACCCCGGCCGGCGCGACGTCGACGTCGGGCCGCTCCCGGGCCCACTCCTGCTGGATGCGCGCGACGTGATCCATCACGCGGGTCAGGATATATCTTCCTTGGAAGCTATATTATCTTCCATGGAAGCTACTTGGCGGTGGGCCCCGGTCACGGCGATCGCCCCCATCGCGTGGGGCACGACCTACTACGTCACCCACGAATACCTCCCCGCCTCCCACCCCCTCTACGGCGCCGTGTTCCGCGCCCTGCCCGCCGGTCTGCTTCTGCTGCTGCTGACCAGGAAGCTCCCCCGCGGATCGTGGTGGTGGCGCTCACTCGTGCTCGGCACGCTGAACATGAGCGTCTTCTTCGCCCTGATCTACCTGGCCGCCCAGCTCCTGCCGTCGAGCGTCGCATCCACGATCATGGCGACCTCGCCGATGGTGATGATGCTGCTCGCCTGGGGCCTGGTCGCCGAACGCCCGGCCGTCACCCACCTGATCGGGGCGGGCGTCGGCGTGGCCGGCGTCGCGCTGACCGTGCTGACCGGCGCCGAGGCGGTGAACGGCTGGGGCGTGCTGGCCTCGGTCTCGGCGATGGTGTTGTCGTCCGTGGGCTTCATCCTGGCCAAACGGTGGGGCAAGGGGGCCGACGTGCTGCCGTCGACGGCCTGGCAGCTCACGGCGGGCGGCCTGGTGCTGCTCCCGGTCGCGATCCTGGCCGAGGGGGCGCCCCCGGCCGTGGACGCCCCGGCGATCGGCGCGTACGCCTACGTCTCGGTGGTCGCCACCGCCCTGGCCTTCACCGCGTGGTTCGCCGGCCTGCGCCGCCTCCCGGCCGGCACGGTCGGGCTCATCGGCCTGCTCAACCCGGTGACCGGCGTGGTGGTCGGCACCCTGGTCGCCGCCGAGACCCTGACCCCGGTGCAGGTGGGCGGCCTCGCGCTGACCTTCGCGGGCATCCTGCTGGGCCGCCCCGTCACCCGGAAGCGCCCGCCGGCCGCCGGCGTATCGGCGCGAAGGTCGGCACCGGATCACGCAGCAGGAATTCGCTGATCAGCTGGTGACAGAGCTCGGGCTTCTCCACCAGCAGCCCGTGCGAGGCGCCCGGCACCACCGCGAGCTCCCCGTCGGGCAGCGCCCGATAGAGGGCCAGCGTGTGCTCCAGCCGCACCTCGTCGTCGTCGCCGACCATGACCAGCGTGCGGGCCGTCACCCCCTTCAGGTCCTCCTCCGTGTACGCCGGCTCGCGCGCGTGCAGGTCGTCGAGCTTGGCCGCGACGACCCGGTAGTGGCCCTCGCCGTCGGGCGACACCTCGGCGTGGCCACGCCCGAGCCAGTCGAGCGTCTCCTCGTCGGCGTCGAGCACCCCGGGCAACCACCCGTCGTGGTGGAAGACCCCCGCGACCAGCACGAGCCGCCGGACCAGGTCGGGCCGCCGCAGCGCCATCGTCAGCGCGACCGCCGCCCCGTCGCTGCACCCCAGCAGGTGGGCGGGCCCGACGTGCCGCTCCTGGACCGCGATCATGTCGTCGGCCATCGCCGCGAACGTGAACGGCCCGTCGGCGTCGGCCGTCCGGCCGTGCCCTCGGCGATCGGCCCGCCAGACGGTGAACCGGTCGCGCAACCCGGCGACGTTCACGTCGAAGGCGCGGGAGTCGACGCCGCCCGGATGCAGCAGGAACAGGGGGTCGCCGGTCCCGTGGCGGTCGTGCCAGATCTCCATGGCGCGATGATAGGACGCAGCGGACATCCGGCACGGATTGGAACGAACATGCGCGTCGTCGTCATCGGTGGCAGCGGCCACATCGGCACCTACCTGGTCCCCCGGCTGGTGCGGGCCGGCCACGAGGTCGTCACCATCAGCCGGGGCACCCGCGCCGCCTACACCGACGCCCCCGAGTGGCGCGAGGTGCGGCAGGTCGCCGCCGACCGGGAACAGCAGGACCGCGAGGGCGTCTTCGGCGACACGGTGGCCGCCCTGGACCCCGACGCGGTCGTCGACCTCGTCTGCTTCACCCTCGAATCGGCCACCGCCCTGGTGGAACGCCTGCGCGGCGCGACCGGCCACCTGCTGCACTGCGGCTCCATCTGGCGCTACGGCCCCAGCCACTCGCTGCCGATCACCGAGGCCACCGGCACGGCCCCGGTCGGCGAGTACGGCGTCCAGAAGGACCGGATCGCCCGCATGCTGAAGGAGGAGACGGCCGGCGGCGGCCTGGTCACCACCTCACTCCACCCCGGCCACATCGTCGGCCCCGGCTGGCACCCGATCGGCCCCCTGGGCAACCTCGACCCCGGCGTGTGGACCACGCTCTCGGCCGGCCGCCCGCTCCGGATCCCGGGCATCGGCGGCGAGCTCATGCACCACGTCCACGCCGACGACGTCGCCCAGGCCTTCGAACTGGCGGTCGGGCAGCGCGACGCGGCGGCGGGCCAGGACTTCAACGTCGTCGCCGCCACCGCCCTGAACGTGCGCGGCTACGCCCACCGGGCGGCGGCCTGGTTCGGGCAGACCGCGACGCTGGAGACGGTGACCTGGGAGGAGTTCCGCGAGCAGACGCCCGCCGAGCACGCGCAGGCGAGCTGGGAGCACCTCCACCGCGACCACTACTGCTCGATCGCGAAGGCGGCGACCCTCCTGGGCTACGCGCCGGATCACTCCCCGGAGGACGCGATCCTGGAGTCGGTCCGCCGGCTGGTCGACGAGGGCGAGCTGAAGGTGGCCACCCCGCTCATCGCCTGAGACGCCGGTCACGATCATTTCGATCCGGCCGTGGACCCGCAATGCCATCCCAGCCGGCCAACGAATGGGCAAATGTCCGGATAGTGAGCAGATGGGGGCGTTTGGGTGGCGGCCGTATCGGAGATCACCACGCTTGAATGCCAACGCACCAGCCGACGCGTTCGCATGTGAAACCGACTCTTGGTGGAGTTTCAATGCAGAACACTCAGCTGTTCGAATGCGCGCTCCGGACCCAGCCTCGCTATCGGCTGGGAGACCAGATATTGGTCTCCTTTGAGATCCGTAACACGAGCGAGGAGCCCTATCGGATCCTGACCTGGGATATACCGCTGCTCGACTCACCGCTCAACTTCCTGTCGGTCAGCCATGAGGGGAGTGAGCTCCTCTACGACGGACCCATGGTCAGGCGGGTTGACCCCACGGAGAAGGAGTACATCAGTCTCGCGCCGGGCGAGTCCCGCTCCGCCGAAGTCGACATCTCCAGGCTCTACGCCATTCAGCTGCCGGGTGAGTACACGGTCACGTTGAACACCGAACTGGCCGATGTCTATTCTCTTTCGGGCCGCTCCTCCCTCGCCCCGAGAGTCCGCAGAAACCACGAACGATATGCCCTCGAACACGTGAGTGCGACGCTCACTGTGGAGGCCGGCGATCCGCCGAGAATGACTCTCGGTCAGGCTGCACGGCTGGAATCGATGACCAGGCTGCCGGGTGGGCCGGGACAGGAGCCCTCTGCGCGGGAGCCCTTCATGCCATGGCTCATCGGCGGCACCCCCGCCCAGCAGGCGGACGTTCGCTCCGCTCACGCCCAGGCGGTTTTCAAGGTGGGAAAAGCACTCGACGTGATCAACTCCGGCCCCGGCAATTGGCACTACCGGCGCTGGTTCGGCGTGAACGCCAAATACAATCTGCCTTTCGGTGGCCTGACGACCTACACCGTGGCCGCCATGGGCATCAATTCCATCAGATCGATCATGAACTTCCCCACGTTCCCCGTCCAGACTTACGTGCTCAGCGGAGGGCGGGATTGCGACGAAAGCACGTTGGGCTATACCTATGCGGGTTCTCATACCGTCTGGCTGTGCGGACCGTTCTGGGGTGTTCCCCTGTCCGGGATTCCCGACGGCAAGTCCGGCACGCTCATCCACGAATGGAGCCATGCGGTCGCGTCCACGTCCGACTTCTTCAGCGGCCCGGAGAAGTGTTTGCAGGCGGCAGCCGCGAATCCGGCGGTAGCCGTGGTGAACGCATGCAACTATGAATACTTCTGCGAGTTCCTCTGATCGGCGACCACGACGTCCTGCCCGCGCAGCGCCACGCCGCATCCCCCGCAGAGCAGCCGGGGCAGGAAGCCCTCTCCGCATCCCTGGTGCCGGTAGACGAGCGCCGGACCCTCCGGGGCGCGGAACCAGCGCTGGCCCCACGCGATGGCGGTCACCACCACGGGGAAGAAGGCCCGGCCCTTGTCGGTCAGGTGATAGGTCGTCCAGTCGGCCCGGTCGGCCGACGGGACCTGCTCGAAGATGCCCAGGTCGCAGAAGACCCTCAGGCGGTCGGCCACGATCGCCGGGGGTGCGCCGAGGCGCTGTTCGAAGTCGCGGAAGCGGTGCAGGCCCTGGAACGCGCCGCCCAGGATCGCCGCCGACCACCGGTTCCCGATCAGCGTCATCGTCTGCGGGAAGAGGCCGGCCGAAGACGAGGCGACACGTCGCCGGGTGGTGCCGGATGGCACCGAGCGTTCCCACGTCCCCGAGGGGCCGAAGGCGCCGGAGACGTCGCGGGGCACGACCGCCTTGCCGCAGCCCTGGCAGGCCAGGACGGGCACGAACGGCGAGCCGCAGGCGCGGTGCACCATCACCGGGAGCGACTCCGCGTGCTCGGGCACCCAGGCCGACTCCCACGCCCACACGGTCAGCAGGACCGGCCACAGGTCACGGCCGCGTTTGGTCAGCCGGTACTCCGGCCGCTTCGACCCGATGGACGTCTTGTCCAAGACGCCCATCTCCGTCAGGTGGGCCAGGCGGCCGGTCAGCACGGCGTGCGAGATGGGGAGGGCCGTGCGCCACTCGCCGTAGCGCCGGACGCCCATCATGGCGTGCCGGAGGATGAGCAGGTTCCACTCGTCGCCGACCAGGCCGAGGGTCATGCCGACCGCGTTGGTTCCCCCCGGGGCCAGCGCGGTGGGGCGGGATCCGGGGTCAGGCAAGCCCGACGGCCCGTTCGGGTGACTCCGCGGTCCGCCAGCCGGGGATCGAGTCCCCGGGGGCCCAGGTGGCGTGGGTGCCGCTGGAGACGCGTTCGGGCAGCCGGATGCGGGCCAGCGGGCCGTCGGCGACCCGGGCCGCGTCGAAGATCAGGCATTCCGACCGGTCGTGGTTCATGTCGGTCGTCAGGGTGATCAGGTAGCCGTCGTCCTCCGCGACCGCCCCGGCCCGGGGGGCCATGGCGGGCTCGCTGCCGTAGACGTTCGCGGGCAGCGTGTACGTCTCCTCCTTGCCGGTCAGCAGGTCGTGCCTGGTCACCCCGTCGAACAGGAACCAGCCCTCGACGCCGGTGGCCGCGTAGGCGTAGCGGTAGCCGACGCCGCCGTACCGGGAGTTGAGCACCCCGAACTCGGTGATGGAGTCGGTGAGGCGCTCCTCCCGGCACTGACCCGTCTTCAGGTTCAGCCGCCAGCGGTGCAGCTTGGTCTTCATCCGGTCGAGCGCCAGGAAGCGGAACATGCGCTGGTAGTAGCTGCCGTCGCCGATGTCCTTGGGCTCCGGGTCCTCCTGGAAGAAGCCGTCGAGCACGATCTCGTCGCCCTCCTCGTAGGCGTTCACCCAGTGCAGGACGTAGGTCGAGGCCGCCTCGAACCACTGGACCTTCGAACCCGTGCGGGGGATGACGCCGATGCGCAGCGGAAGGTCGGGGTGGAAGCGGGCGGCGTGCCTGCCCTGTCTCAGCAGCGCCGGGTCCCAGAACATCGGGCAGTCGTTGAGGATCGCGTAGTTCTCGGTGAACGCCATGTCGTGGGGCAGCCGGGGGCCGGGCAGCGGCACGTCGACATAGTGGGTCAGCCGGTCGTCGGCGGAGACGACGCCGTAGTGCATGTAGGGCTCGTCGGTGCCGTAGTTGAAGAACAGCAGCTCGCCGGTGCGCGGGTCGACCTTGGTGTGCGCGGAGACGCCGCAGGCGGAGGGGAAGTCGCCGTGCCAGTCGGCCTTGCCGAGGGTCTCCAGGGTCAGCGGGTCGAGCCGGTAGAGGTCGCCGCACTGGTAGAAGCTGGTCAGCGCCACCCCGGCGTGCACGATGACGTCGGTCGACGAGGAGTCCTTCAGGCCGCCGCGCGCGCCCCAGCCCTCCCGCAGCGAGAGCGAGGGGCGTTCGGCCAGACCGGCCCAGAGCGGGGCGCCCGCCTCGGCCTCGGCGAGGAAGCCGTCGGTCCGGATGAAGCGGTTGCGGTAGAAGGCCGCGCCGTCGCGGAAGCCGATCACGTGGACCATGCCGTCGCCGTCGAACGGGTGGTAGCGCTCGAACGCCGGGTGGACGGGGTTCTCGGTGTTGCGCAGGTAGACGCCGTCGAGGTCGGCGGGGATCTCGCCGACCACGTCGAGGTCGTCGGCCCGCCACTCGGTGGTCTGCGGCCGCCACGGGCCGGTCCGGTAGGGGTGGTCGTCATCCTCCGGAAGGGTCGACAGAACCCGTGCGACGACGTCGACGTCCATGGCTACTCCCCTGTCCCGATCACGAAACCGACGGTCGTGGTGGTGCTGCCGCCGATGTTGAGCGTGGCGAAGCGCCGGGCCCCCTCGACCTGGTAGGCCCCCGCCCGTCCCGCCACCTGCCGGCACGCGTCGAGCACCATCCGCACGCCGGTCGCGCCGACCGGATGGCCCCCGCCGATCAGGCCCCCGCTGGGGTTGACCGGGATCCGCCCGCCGATTTCCAGGTCGCCGTTCTCGACGGCCTTCCAGCTCTCCCCGGGGCCGGTGATGCCGAAGTGGTCGATCGCGGCGTACTCCGACATGGTGAAGCAATCGTGTGTCTCTATGCCGTCGATTTCCGGCAAAGAGACGCCCGCGCGGGTGAACGCGTCGGTGATCGCCCGGCGGACGTGCGGCAGGACGTAGGGCTCATCGGCGCTGCGGGCGAGCTTCTGGGCCAGCGGCAGGCCGACCGTGCGGTGGCCCCAGCCGAGGATCCGCGCCATCGGGCGGGCCCGCGTGCGTTCCAGGAACCGGCGGCCGACCACGACCAGGCCCGCGCCGCCGTCGGTGATCTGGGAGCAGTCGGTGCGCCTGACCCGGCCCTCCACGACCGGGTTGGCCGCGTCGTCGGCGGCGAAGCTCGCGTCGGTGAAGGTCCACTTGCGGGTCTGGGCGTTGGGGTTGGCCGCGGCGTTGGAGAAGTTCAGCCGGGCGATGGCGCGCAGGTGGGCCTCGTCGATCCCGTAGCGGCGGTCGTACTCGTCGGTGAGGGCGCTGAACATGTGGGGCCACATGAATCTCGCGTCCCGCCCCTCGTGGCCGACCCAGGCGGCGGCGCCCAGGTGGCCGGCCGCGTCGTCGCCCGGGACGGTGCGTTCGAGCTCCAGGCCCAGGACGAGGGCGCAGTCGTAGCGGCCCGACTCGATGTCGGCCATCGCCGCGAGCAGGGCCGTGCCGCCGGAGGCGCAGGCGGCCTCGTGCCGGGTGGCGGGCACGTCCCAGAGCTCGGGCACGACCGTGGCGGGCATGCCGCCGAGCTGGCCCTGGCCGGTGAAGAGCTGGCCGAAGGCGTTGCCGACGTGGATGACGTCGACGTCGGCGGCGGAGACGCCCGCGTCGTCGAGGGTGCCGCGGACCGTCTCGGCGGTCAGGTCGGCGAAGTCGAGGCCCTCGCGGGACCAGTTGCGGGCGAAGTCGGTCTGGTGGCCACCCAGGACCCATACGGCATCCGGCATACTTCCCGTACTACAACAAACAGAGTTACAGTGCAAACGTGTCTGACGTCTACGTCCTCGACTACGTGCGCACCCCCCGGGCCAAGGGCTCCGCGAAGGGCTCGCTGCACCACCGGAGCCCGGTCGACCTGGTGTCCGGGCTGCAGCGGGCGCTGGTCGACCGGGGGCTCGACCCGGCCGCCGTCGGCGACGTGATCGTCGGGTCGGCCTCGCAGGTGGGCGAGCAGGGCGGCAACCTCGCCCGGGTGGCCACGCTGCTGGCCGGATGGGGCGAGGAGGTCCCCGGCGGCACGGTCAACCGCTTCTGCGCCAGCGGGATCGACGCGGTGGCCCAGGTGGCGGCGCGCATCCGTACCGGAGAGATGGACCTGGCGGTCGCCGGGGGCGTCGAGAGCGTGTCCCGGGTGGCCATGTTCAGCGACCGCGCGCCCCTCTGGACCGACCCGGCGACGATCGAGCGGGTCGGCTCCGTCCACATGGGCGTGGCCGCCGACCTCAACGCCACCCTCGACGGCTGGACCCGCGAGCAGCTCGACGCCTACGCCGTCGAGACCCACACGAAGGCCGCGGCGGCCTGGGACCGGGGCGACTTCGCCGGTTCGGTGATCCCGCAGGCCCGCGCCGACGGGACGGTCTTCGACCGCGACGAGCTGATCCGGCCGGGCACCTCGATGGCGTCGCTGGCCACGCTGGCCCCCGCCTTCGCCGACCCGGCGCAGGACGCCATCGTGCTGAAGGCCCACCCCGAGGTGGGCGAGATCGTCCACCACCACACGGTCGGCTCCTCGCCCGCGCTGGCCGACGGCGCGGCCCTGCTCGTCCTCGGCACCACCGAGAGCCCGATCAGGGTCGTGGGCGCGGCGACCGCCGCCGTCGACCCGGTGATCATGCTGACCGCCGGGCAGGCCGCCGTCGAGAAGGTGATCGCCAGGGCCGGGCTCACCCCCGCCGACGTCGACGTCTACGAGTTCGCCGAGGCGTTCTCCGCGTTGTGCCTGCGGCTGCGGCGCGACCTCGGGCCGGGCCCCGACCGGCTCAACCCCGGCGGCGGCACGATCGCGATGGGGCACGCGTTCGGCGCGACCGGCGCGATCATGGTCGGGCAGTGCGCCGAGAACCTCACCCGCCTCGGCGGCCGTTACGGGGTGGCGGCCGTCAGCGGCGCGGCCGGGCTCGGGGTGGCAGTCCTCATCGAACGGGTAGACGGTTGACGTGATCTGGATAAATCTGGCGGCCACCCTCGTGGCCGTCGCGCTGACCATGGCCCTGACCATGGCCTACGCGTTGCGCACGGACAACCAGTCGATCGTCGACTCGGTCTGGGGCCTCGGCTTCGCCGTCGTCGCGGTCGTCTCGTTCGTGCTCTCGCTGGCCGCCGGCGAGGGCAATTTCACGCGGTCGCTGCTCGCGCTGGTGCTCACCGCCGTCTGGGGGGTGCGGCTGGGCGCGTACATCCACCACCGCAACCGGGGCAAGGGCGAGGATCCCCGGTACGCCGCCATGCTGCGCCAGAACAACGGCCCGGTGGCGCCCTTCGTGCTGAAGAAGATCTACCTGCCGCAGGGCGCGGTCATGTGGTTCGTGTCGCTGCCGGTGCAGATCGCCATGTTCCAGCCCCAGCCGCTCAACGTCTTCACCTGGCTGGGCGTGGCGCTCTGGATCGTCGGCTTCGCGTTCGAGGCGATCGGCGACGCGCAGCTGGCCCGGTTCAAGGCCGACCCCGCCAACGAGGGCCGGGTCATGGACCGGGGCCTGTGGGCGTGGACGCGGCATCCCAACTACTTCGGCGACGCCGCCGTCTGGTGGGGCCTGTTCCTCATCGCCCTGGGCACCCCGTGGGCGCTCGTCACCATCGTGTGCCCGTGGCTGATGACGTACCTGCTGATCTCCAAGAGCGGCAAGGCCCTCACCGAGAAGCGCATGGCCAAGAGCAAGGGCCAGGAGTACGTCGACTACGTCAACCGGACCAGCGGGTTCTTCCCCCTGCCGCCGCGTCAGCGCTCGTAGGCCCACATGTGGAACCGGGTCAGCTCCCGGAACCCCATCTTCCGGTAGACCGGCAGGCCGAGGTCGCTGGCCAGCAGCATCGCCGAGGCGGCCGGGTCGGCGCACGCGGCGGCGAAGGTGACCGCCGCGGCGAACCCCCGGCCGCGCGCCTCGGGCGCCACCGAGACGTAGTTGACCTCGGTCAGCCCGTCGTGGGTGTACGCCGCCGCCGTCGCCACCGGCAGCCCGTCGAGCCGGCCGAGGAACAACCGCCAGCCGGTGCGGTGGACGTCGGGCCCGAACAGGCGGCCGGGCCGCCAGCCCGCCCGGTCGAGCGGGTAGGCCCGCGCCACCGTCGCCTCGAACTCGGCGGCGTCGCCGGTGACCTCCTCGACGTGGTGGGGCGACGCCGGCGGCTCGCCGGGCTCGCGGATCATCAGCGGCGGCTGTCCGTCGGTCCGCCAGGGCGCGACCGGCTCGGGCAGCGGCCAGCCGCCCCAGAAGTAGAACAGGCCGGGACCCTCGTGCAGCCCGGCGAACTCGATCGCCTCGCCGGCCAGCCGGTCGAGGTGCTCCGGCTCCCGCAGCAGCGTCGCCCCGTTGGCGAAGCCGGCCGCTCCCCCGAAGTCGGCCAGCCACATGTCGTCGCTCCGCGCCACCTTGCCGCCCTGGAGGGCGACGTGGGCGTCGGCGGAGGCGGCGAGCAGGCGGGCGTACCGGGTGAGCATGTCGGTCATAAGGGACATTTTGCTCTAGGCAGACCGTTGCTCCGCAATGCGCCGCCGCATGGCCGACACGTCCGTGCGGTACGGCAGCGCCTCCAGGATGTCGCAGCACCGGTCGGCCGCGTTCAGCCATTCGAGCGTGAACTCGGCCACGAACCGGTCGTAGAAGAGCACCAGCCCCGCCCCCGCCAACAGGAACGTCTCCCGGTCGTCCGGCCGGGGGTTCTCGACCACCCTGCGCAGGTGGCGGGCGGTCTCGGTGAGGTAGTCGGGGTCGCGCTCGACCCGCGACCGGCAGGCCGCCGCGCAGGCCAGGGTGAGGTCGTCGCGGGTGCCCCACGGAAGCGCCGCGGCGAGGCGGCCGAAGTCGGCGGGGAACTCGACGGTCAGGTGGCGGCACATCGCCGCCAGCACCAGGATCATGGCGTGGTCGAACTCGGGGTCGCCGGGCTTGGCCTGCTCCATCAGCTCGACCAGGGCGTCGACGCCCTCGGCCAGGTCGTGCGGCGCCTCCGACCTGGTGGTCTGCAGGTTGCCCAGGGCGAGCAACGCGGGCAGGCGCATCAGGCTGGGCGGGGCCTCCAGGGCGGCGCGCAGGATCGAGAGCCGGCGGCCGTCCGGGGTGCCGGGGTCGTAGGCCGCGAGGCAGGCGTACAGGGTGCCGAGCATCGCCGCGTGGTCGGGGTCGGCCGGGCGTCCCTCCCCGACCGCCGTGAGCGCGGCCGCGTGGTCGCCGGTGGCCAGCGCGACCGAGCCGAGCAGCAGGAGGGCGTGGGCGTCGTGCGGGTCGTGGCCGACCGCCGCGAGCAGGTGCCGCGCCGCCTCGGTGAGGTCCGGGGAGGTCCGCCGCGCCATGAGGGCGGCGTCGAGGAACGAGATGCCCAGCCCCGGAATGGCGTGCTCCAGCAGGAGTTCCCCGGCGCGGGAGTGCGCGGTCGCGGCGGCCTGGACGAGGGCGGGAGTGGGCCCCGCGGTCCGCAGCCGCTCGTCGACGACGCGGGCCGCCTCGATCGCGACGGCGGGCGTGGGGTCGTGCTTCAACGCGCGGAGGGCTCGTTCGACGTCCTCGTCCGGTGAAGTCATATGAGCATATTGCCGGGATTTCTCCGTTCGTTACGCGTGTTCGACCAGAGAAGTTCGGGCTCCGGGCGAAGATGGCGCAAGCGGGACATTATTGGGCAATTGTTGCGTATTAAATTTTGGCTTTCGGCCCGATAGGGTGCCGTGGTGGCTGCGGCTTTGGAACTCGACGCACTCGGCAAACGCTTCGGCCCGAAAATCGCGGTCGACCACGTGAGCCTTTCCGTCCCGCCCGGATCCTTCTACGGCCTGGTCGGCCCCAACGGCGCCGGCAAGACGACGTCATTGTCGATGGCGGTGGGCCTGCTGCGCCCCGACACCGGCCACGCCCGCGTCTTCGGGGTGGACGTGTGGGCCGACCCCGTCGCCGCGCGGGCCCGGGTCGGCGTGCTCCCCGACGGGCTGGCCCTGCCCGAACGGCTGACCGGCCGCGAACTGCTCGGCTACCTGGGCCGCCTGCGCGGGCTCGACCGCGAGACGGCGGGCGCGCGGGCCGGCGAGCTGCTGGAGATCCTGGAGCTCGACCAGGCCGAACGCACCCTGGTGATCGACTACTCGACGGGCATGCGCAAGAAGATCGGCCTGGCCACCGCGATGCTGCACGGCCCCCGCCTGCTGGTGCTCGACGAGCCGTTCGAGGCGGTCGACCCCGTCTCCGCGCTGACCATCCGGGCCATGCTGAAGGGCTTCGTCGCCGGGGGCGGCTCGGTCGTGTTGTCGAGCCACGTCATGGCCTTGGTCGAGCAGTTGTGCGACCACGTCGCGGTGATCGACCGGGGCCGCGTCGCCGCCGCCGGGCCCCTCGACGAGGTGCGGGACGGGCGTTCCCTCGAAGACCGGTTCGTCGAGCTGGTCGGGGCCGACGTCGACGACGTGAAGGGGCCGTCGTGGTTGGCGTCCTGATCGCCATGAAGATACGGGTGCTGCGGCACTCGATCGGCGGCTCCCGCGCGGCCGGCATGGTCATGGGCGGCCTGGCCGGCCTGGCCCTGGCGATCGGCACGATCGTGGTGGCGGGCCTCGACGGCGACCTGCTGGCGGCCGTCTTCGCGGTCTGGTTGTTCGGCTGGATGCTCGGCCCCGTCTACACGGGCGGCGGCGACGAGAGCGTGCGCCCCGAGCACTTCTCGCTGCTGCCGATCGACCCCCGCAGGCTGGCCCTCGGTCTTCTCGGCACCGCCTTCGTCGGCGTCCCGCCGCTGGTCAGCCTGGTCGCCTTCAGCGCCCTGGCGGTCTACGCCGGGTCGTTCGGCCTGGCCGGGTTCACCGTCGCACTGGTCGCGATCCCGCTGATGGTGGCGCTCGTCGTGGCGCTGTCGCGGCTGATGATCGGCGTGCTGGGGGTGGCGGTCAGGTCGCGGACCGGCGCGATCCTGGCGGCGTTCGTCAACGCGTCGATGAACGTCGTGCTGAACCAGTCGTGGGTGCTGATCTGGGCGGCGATCCAGTTCGACCTGCTGACGTCGGGTTTCCCGCCGGCCTTCTCGTCCGTGGTGCGCTGGTTGCCGTCGGGCTGGGGCCTGGCGGCCGTGGAGGCGGCCGGGCGGGGCGACTGGCTCGTGGTGGCGGCGGCCCTCCTCGGGATCTGCGCGCTCATCGCGCTCGCGCTGCTCGTCTGGTCGCAGCTGCTGGTCAGGCGCACCACGACCAAGCCCCTGCACTGGGTGCCCCAGGGCACCGGGCGCGATCTGGCCGCCCGCGGCCCGGTGGGCGCGGTGGCGGCCAAGGAGCTGCGGACGTGGTCGCGCGACCTGATGCGCACCCACCTGTTGTGGTTCGCCGTCTTCTTCGGCGTGCTCTACACCCTCGTCCCCCTGATCATCGGCTGGTGGGGCATGCTGCCGTGGGCCGGCGTCCTGGTGGTCGTGATGGCCGCCGCGACCTCGGCCAACCTGTTCGGCCTCGACGGCACCTCCCTGTGGCTGACCCTGGTCAACCCCGGCACCGAGCGGGCCGAGGTGCGGGGCCGCCAGGTCGCCTGGTTGCTGCGGGTGGCCCCGATCGCGGCCGTCCTCACCGTCGCCGGGACCGTCCTCGGCGGCGAAGGCTGGACCTGGCCGTGGACCCTGTCGATTTTGGCGGCGGTGCTCGGCGGCGGAGCGGGACTCATCGCCCTGGTGTCGGTCGCCATGCTGGTGCCGGTGACCGAGCCGAACAAGCGCAGCGGCAACCCGCTGGAGGCGGGCGCCATCTTCGGCCAGGTCGTGCTGATGCTGCTGCTGGTGACCGTGACGGCGCTCCCGGCGGGCGGCGTCGCCTACCTGGGCGGCGCGCTCGGCCTGCCGGTCGTCTCCTGGCTGGCCGTGGTGGTCGGGGCGGCCACGGGGGCCGGGCTGACGTGGTGGTTCGGGCGGCTGGCCCACCGGCGGCTGGCGGCGAAGGGGCCGGAGCTGCTGGGCCTGATGCGCTCGGGCGGGACCGTGACGCCGGGCTCCGGCGAGACGGCCCTCGGGCGGCCGAAGGTGAAGCTCCCGGCGGGCAAGCAGGCGCTGGTCACGTTCCTGTGGATCTTCTGCTGGATCCCGCTGTTCCCGCAGGGGCTGGTGCCGCTGTGGACGATCTGGACCGGCAGCGATGCGCGGCTCTGGTTCCTGGCGCTGCACCTGCAGGACCCGTGGCGGGTTCCGGTCGCCGTCGCGTTCGTCACCCTGGGGGCCGTGATGATCTATTTCGGCACGGTCATCCCGAACCGGCACGACCGGGCCGATCCCGCCCTCATGCACGAAGAGTAGCAATTGATAACGTTTAGTGATGGAACGGGATGAGCGCCTCACGGACCGGCCGGGATGAAGCCTCCCCGGCAGTGGTCGGTGCGGTTGCGGCTGACGATCTGGGCGACGGCGGCGGCCACGCTGGCCTGTGCCGTGACCGTGGGGTTCGTCCTCGACAGCAACCACCAGTCGAGGATGTCCGACCAGCTCCGCGAGGTGTACTCGGCCGACCTGCGGGTGTTGCACCAGCTGGCCGACGCCGCGGTGGTGCCGCCCACACTGCCCGACCAGGGGCCGGCCGCGATGCAGGTGGTGGACGCGGCCGGCACGATCCTGTCGGCCAACGCCCAGATGGAAGGTCAGCCGCGGATGGCCGGCTTCGCCCCGCCGCGGCGGCCGGGGGCGATGGACCGGGTGGTCTGCGACGTGCCCGTCTTCCCCGATCAGTGCCTGATCGTGGCGGCGATGTGGATCACCGCCCCGGGCGGCCCGCTGATCGTCTACGGAGGTGAGCCGGTCCACCCGTGGTACGGCGGCGGCGCGTTCGCGGCCATCCTCATCGCCGGGGCGCTGATCTGGCTGATCCTGGTGGCGGTGGGCACCGACTTCCTCGTCGGCCGCGCGCTGCGTCCCGTGGTGGCCATCACCTCCGAACTCGCCGAGATCACCGAGAGACGCCCCGGTCGCCGGGTGCCCGTACCGGCCCACCACGATGAGATCCGCTATCTGGCGACGACCGCGAACCGCACCCTGCACCACCTGGAGGAGGCCATCGAGCGGGAGCGCCGGTTCACCTCCGACGTCTCCCACGACCTGCGCGCCCCCATCACCGCGGCCCGGCTGCGGCTGGAGGAGGCGCTGACGGATCCCGGCGTGGACTGGCCGCGCACGGCCCGGGAACTGCTGAACGACATCGAACGCCAGCACGCGCTGGCCGAGGACATCCTCACCCTGGCCCGCCTGGGCGGCGACCGGCTGCCTCCGCAGGCGCCCGCCGATCTGGGCCTGCTGGCCAGACGCGAGATCGAGCGCCGCCTGCCCGGCCGGGTGCCGATCGAGACCGGCCTGGCGCCGGACGTGATCGTCTTCTGCGACCGGCTGCTGATCGCCCGGCTGCTGGCGAACCTGCTGGACAACGCCCAGCGGCACGCCGCCACCCGCGTCACCGTCGCGGTCAGGGGCGAGGAGGGCACCGGGGTGCTGGCGGTCGCGGACGACGGCGCCGGCATCCCCCCGGAATATCGTGAGCTGGTCTTCGAACGGTTCGCGCGGTTGCCGGAATCGCGCGAGCTGGATCCCGGCGGCACCGGCCTCGGCCTAGCCATCTGCCGTGAGATCGCCCAGGCCCACCAGGGTTCGCTCGCCGTCGAGGAAGCGGATCGGGGCGCGTGCATGGTTCTGCGTCTGCCCCTGCACATCCCGCCGTCGGCTCAGGAGGGTTCCCCGATGATCTGACGGAGCACGTCCATGTATCTGCCGAACGCCGCGCGGCCCTGGTCGGTCAGCGACAACCAGGTGCGGGGGCGTTTGCCCTCGAACGCCTTGGTCGCGTTGACGTAGCCCGCCTCTTCGAGCGCCAGCAGGTGTTTGGACAACAACGAGTCGCTGACCTCGATGGTCTCCTTGAGGAAGCGGAAGTCGGCCTGGTCGGCCGCCGCCAGCGCGGCCATGATCGACAGGCGCACGGGGGCGTGGATGAGGTCGTCGAGGTCGTGGCGCGGGTGGGTGTGCTCCTGCGGCGGCCGGGCCGCGTTCACCGGCTGCTCCGCAGCCGCCAGCCGGCGTAGATCATCGGCAGGCCCGAGATCAGGCACAACGCCGCCACCAGCCAGGTCGCGCTCTCCACACCGGCGATCTTGAGACCGGTCGCGACCAGCATCGGCGCGAGGAACGTCACCCCGCCCAGCAGCGTGAGGCGGGAGACCCAGGGCGTGTTGATCCGCCCGCGCTGGCCGGACCGCCGCGGCAGGACCAGCATCCAGATCACCAGGGCGATCCAGACCGCGCCCGCGACGTAGCCGGCCCAGTCGGGGCCGAGCAGCATGGCCCACCAGTAGGGGCCGGACGCCAGGCCCAGGGCCAGCAGGACCGCGCCGTAGGCCCGGCGCGTCTTGCGCACCTCTTCCCCGACCCTGCGCACCTCGTCGAGAGCGGCGCCAGCGGACAGTTCCACAACTCCTCCTCCGTTCCGGTACTCAAACGCTACCAAGTACTCAACTCCCATTCAAGTGAGTAGCTAGAGATCCGATCTTTTCGAGTCAGTCGAAGGGTTCTTTACAGAACTCGACAACCTGGATCGGTCCACCATGGCACCCTGACCTGCGGAGTCTTACCGAGCTTTCATCCAGAAGTTTCCAAAAGGCTGCCGAATGTTGCGTTCGTGTGTCGACGGCTGTCAAGATGACGCCGAGCCGTCCGATGTTACGCGGCGATAACACCGCGACGCGCCCTTCCCTCCGCCAGACCGAAGGAGTCCCACGTGGCCGTCTCCCGCCGGGGGTTCATGACCTCCGCCATGACCGGCTCCGCCCTCGCCGCGGTGTCCTCGACCGGTGTGCTGTCCGCGCTCTCCAGCCCGGCGCACGCGGCGAGCCCGCCCGGTGACGTGGTGGGGAAGATCACCGTCGGATACCAGGGCTGGTTCGCCTGCCGTGGCGACGGGTCGCCCATCGACCGGTGGTGGCACTGGAGCGGTGCCGACAACACCGTGCCGCCCTCGCCCTCGAACAACACGATCGTGTCGTGGCCGGACATCCGCGACTACACGCGCACCTACCCGACGCTCTACCAGAACCTGAACAACGGCCAGACCGCCAACCTGTTCTCGTCGTGGGACCAGCAGACGATCGACACCCACTTCCGCTGGATGCGCGACTACAACTGCGACACCGCGGCGCTGCAGCGCTTCAACCCGTTCGGGGCCGAAGGGCCGATCCGCGACGGCATCACCGCCAAGGTCCGGCAGGCCGCCGAGGCCTTCGGCCGCAAGTTCTACATCATGTACGACGTCACCAGCTGGACGAACTTCCAGTCGGAGATCAAGACCGACTGGACCACCAAGATGTCGGCCTACACGCAGAGCCCGATGTACGCCAAGCAGAACGGCAAGCCCGTCGTCTGCATCTGGGGCTTCGGCTTCAACGACCCCGGCCGCCCCTTCCCCCCGGCGCCCTGCCTCGAAGTGATCAACTGGTTCAAGGCCCAGGGCTGCTACGTCATCGGCGGCGTGCCGACCTACTGGCGGCAGGGCGTCAACGACTCCCGCAGCGGCTTCGGCGAGGTCTACCGGGCGTTCAACATGATCTCGCCGTGGATGGTCGGCCGCACCCACACCATCTCGGGCCTCGACAACTTCTACGCCAACAACGTCGTGCCCGACGTGGCCGACTGCAACGCCAACGGCATCGACTACCAGCCGTGCGTCATGCCCGGCGACCTGCAGTCGCGGGCCCGCGCCCACGGCGACTTCATGTGGCGCATGTTCTACAACACCATCCGCGCGGGCTCCCACGGCATCTACATCTCGATGTTCGACGAGTACAACGAGGGCAACCAGATCGCCAAGACCACCGAGACGCAGGCCACCGTGCCCGCCGGGTCGGGCATCCTGTCGCTCGACGAAGACGGCACCTTCTGTTCCAGCGACTACTACCTGCGCCTGACCGGCGACGGCGGCCGCATGCTGAAGGGCCAGATCGCGCTCACCGCGACCCGGCCGACCCCGCCGGTGGCGTCGTCGGGCGGCGACACCCAGGCCCCCTCGGTGCCCGCCAACCTGGTGGTGACCAACCGGACGGCGACCTCGGTCACCCTGTCGTGGGCGGCCTCGACCGACAACGTCGGGGTGGCGTCCTACCAGGTCAACCGGGGCGGCACGGCGGCCGGCACGACCTCGGCCACGACGTTCACGGTGACCGGCCTGACCCCGAACACCGCCTACACCTTCACCGTCGTCGCCCGCGACGCGGCCGGGAACGCCTCGGCGCCCTCGGGCGGGGTGTCGGCCACAACGCTGCCGCAGACCACCGCCTACGTCGCCCTGCGGGCCCGCGTCAACAGCAGGTACGTCACCGCCAACGCCGGGCAGAACCTCATCGCCAACGCCACCACCATCGGCGCCGCCCAGCAGTTCGAGCGTGTCACCCTGGCGGGCGGCCAGATCGCGCTGCGGGCCCGCTCGAACAACCAGTACGTCTGCGCCGAGAACGCGGGCGCCGCGCCACTGATCGCCAACCGGGCGGCCGTCGGCCCCTGGGAGACGTTCACGGTGGTGCAGAACCCGAACGGCTCCGTCAGCCTCCGCGCGCAGGCCAACAACCAGTACGTCTGCGCCGAGAACAACGGCGCGGCCGCGCTGATCGCCAACCGGGCGGCCATCGGCGGCTGGGAGCAGTTCGACATCGTGACCGCGTAACGAGAACTGTCGCCGGGTGCTCCTAAAGTGGCGCCCGTGGAGGCGACGGTCGAGCGGCTGGTGTTCGTCCGCGACGACGAATACACGGTCGCGCGGATGAGCGACGGCGGCGGCGGTTTCGTCGCCGCCGGTCGTGTGCTGGCGGGCGTGCAGCCCGGCGAGACCCTCAGGCTCACCGGGGCGTGGTCCGACCATCCCCGCCACGGGCGCAGGTTCGCGGCGGAGTCGTGCGAGCGGGTGACCCCGGCGACGATCCCGGCCATCCAGGCCTACCTGGGGTCGGGGCTGATCCGGGGCATCGGCCCGCGGCTGGCGGCGGCGATCGTCGGGCACTTCGGCGCGGACACCCTGACCGTGATCGACGCCGAGCCCGACCGGCTGACCGAGGTGATCAACATCGGCCCGCAGCGGCGGGCCCAGATCGTCGAGGCGTGGCTCGACCAGAAGGCGGTCGCCGCCCTCATGGTGACCCTCCAGGGGTTCGGGGTCTCCCCGCTGCTGGCGGCCAAGATCTACCAGGCGTTCGGCTCCGACAGCCAGGAGCTCGTCACGACCGACCCCTACCGCCTGATAGGGCGGGTGCGCGGGGTCGGGTTCCACGTCGCCGACCGCATCGCCCTGCGGTCGGGCGTACCGGAACGCAGCCCGCAGCGGATCAAGGCGGCGATCCTCGACCGCCTCGAATCGGCCGCCGCCCGGGGTGGCCACTGTCACCTGGCGATGCCCGCGCTGCTGGCCCAGACGGCCGAGCTGGTCGAGCAGGATCCCGAGCTGGTCCGCACCATGGTCGACGCGCTGACCGCCGAACGCCGCGTGGTGGTCGAGGCGGGGGAACAACCCGGCAGGGTCGTCGTGTACGAAAAGGAGCTGCACAGCCGCGAGGTCGCGCTGGCCGGGCACCTCCAGCGCCTCATGTCGGCCAAATCGGGCATGCCGATGCGCCACTACGACGAAGACTCCTCCCTCCACGACGACCAGCGGGCGGCCGTGACGCTGGCGCTGACCTGCCAGGTGACCGTGCTGACCGGCGGTCCGGGCTGCGGCAAGAGCCACACCGTGCGGTCGATCGCACGGGCGGTCCGGGCCATGGGCGGCACGGTGACGCTGGCCGCGCCCACCGGGAAGGCGGCCAAGCGGCTGTCGGAGCTGACCGGCCTGCCGGCGATGACCGTCCACCGCATGCTGATGGCCCCCGACGACGACGGCACCACCCTGTTCGCCGAGGCCCCGGCCAGGGCCGACCTGGTCGTGGTCGACGAGGCGTCGATGCTCGACCTCCACCTGGCGGTGCGGCTGACGGCGGCGATCCCCGACGGCGGCCACCTGCTGCTGGTGGGCGACACCGACCAGCTGCCCAGCATCGGCCCGGGCAACGTGCTGGCCGACGTGCTGAAGGTGCCCGGCGTCCCCAGGGTGCGGCTGACCCACGTGTTCCGGCAGGCCGAGGGCAGCGGGATCGTGCGGGCGGCCCACCTGATCCGGTCGGGGAACCTGCCCGAGCTGCCGGGGCGGGGCGGGTTCTGGTTCGAGGAGGCGGGCGATCCCGAGCTGGTCGCCGACCGGGTGGTCGAGCTGGCGACCGAGGGCATCCCGCGCAAGCAGGGGGTGCCGCCCGACCAGGTGCAGGTGCTCTGCCCGATGCGGCGCGGGGTGACCGGCACGGTCGAGATCGGGCGGTTGCTGCAGGAGCGGCGCAACCCGGCCCGCGACGGGGTGGCCGAGTTCTGGTCGGGTCCCGAGGTGTTCCGGGTGGGCGACCGGGTCATGCCGGTGCGCAACAACTACGACAAGGGCGTCTTCAACGGCGAGACGGCCACGATCACCGCGATCGACCTGCCCGGCCGCGTCGCCGCGCTGCGGGTCGACGACGGACGCGAGGTCGGCTACGGCTTCGACGAGCTCGACGACCTCACCCACGCCTACGCGATCAGCGTCCACCGGGCGCAGGGCAGCGAATACCCGTTCGTGGTCGCGCCGCTGGTGGCCGAGTCGGGCGGCGTCATGTTGCGGCGGCGGCTGCTCTACACGCTGGTGACCCGGGCGAAGTCGTGGGTGGTGCTGGTGGGCCACCGCGACGCCCTCGAACAGGCCGTCCACCAGCTGGGCACCGCCAGGAACACCGGGCTGGCCCGAAGACTGAACGCCTGACCGGGGGTGGCCGGCCGGCGCGGACCCCGGAGAAAGAACGCGGCGGCCCGAACGTGACATCCGGCATAGACGGCGGCTCCCGATTCGGAGACCATGCCCGCGTGATCGACACACCTCTCGTCGAGCGTGAGCGGCAGCTGGCCGCGTTCGACGGCCATCTGCGCGCGCTGGCCTCCGGGGCCGGGCGGTTCGTCGTCGTCGACGGCGGGCCGGGCGCGGGCAAGAGCCGGCTGCTGGCCGCCGTGCGCGCCGCCGTGCCCGACGGGCACCGGGTGTTGTCGGCGCGGGCGTCGCGGCTGGAGCGCACCTACGCGTTCGGCGTGGTGCGGCAGCTGCTCGAACCCGTCGTCGCGCGGGCCGCCGACCGGGAGCGGCTGCTGGCCGGGCCGGCCGCCGCCGCGTCGGCGGTGCTCGGGGCCCCCGGGGAGCCGCCGGGCGACCACACCGTGCTGAACGGGCTGTTCTGGCTGGTCGCGAACGTCTGCGAGAGCGGTCCCGCCGTCCTGCTCGTCGACGACCTGCACTGGGCCGACGAGGCGTCGTTGCGGTTCCTGGCCTACCTGCTGCCGCGCGTCGACGGGCTGCCGCTGCTGGTGGCCGCCGGGTCGCGGCCCGAGTCCGACGGCGGGCTGCTCGACGTCGTGCTCACCGAGGCCGAGCGGCTGCCGCTGCCGCCGCTGACCCCCGGCGGGGTGGCGGCGGTGCTCGGCGGCGTCACCGGCCGGTCGCCCGACGAGGCGTTCGCCCGCGCCTGCGCCGAGGCGACCGGCGGGGTCCCGCTGCTGGTCAGCGAGGCGTCCCGGGCGCTGGTCACGACCGGCACCGCGCCGACGGCCGCGAACGCGGGGCGGCTGCGGGAGCTGGGCGCGCGGGCGCTGACCCGGCGGGTCGGGCTGGAGCTGGCGGCGCTGCCCGAGGGGCACACGCGGGTGGCCGAGGCGGTGGCGGTGCTCGGGCCGCACGCGACGACGGCGAACCTGGCCACGCTGACGGGCGCGCCCGTCCTGGAGGTCAAGGGCGCGATCGCGGCGCTGGAACGCGCCGACCTCGTCTGCGCCGGGCTGCGGGGCTACGACTTCGTCCACCCGCTGGTGGGCGCGGCCGTGCACGAGCGGATGGACCACGGCCGGGCCGCCGAGGCGCACGCCCGCGCGGCCGCGTGCCTGCGCGCGGCCGGGGCCGGGGCCGAGAAGGTGGCCGCCCACCTGCTGCGGGTCACCCCCGTCGACGCCGCGATGACCGGGACGCTCCGCGAGGCCGGGGCCGACGCCCTGTCGCGGGGCGCGCCGCAGGCCGCGCACGCCTACCTCCGGCACGCCCTGACCGCCCTGCCGCCCGGCCCCGAACGCGTCGAGCTGGAGATCGAGGCGGGCCTGGCGGCGCTGCGCTTCGACCACGACCTCGCCGTCGGCCACCTGTCGGGCGCGCTGGCGCTGGAGCCCGACCTCGCGACCCGGGTCAGGCTGACGGTGCTGACCGGCCTCGCCCTCGTGTACGCCGGTCGCGGCGCCCAGGCCACCGAACTGGCCACCGGCCTGCTCGGCGCGCTGCCTCCCGGCCTCGACGACCTGTGCCGCCGCCTGCAGACCATCGTCGTCGCCGGGCCGTCGACCGGCTCGGCGCCGCCCCTCACCCCCGAGGAGGTCGACCGCCTGCACACCCTCCCCCGCACCGGCACCATCGCGGCGGCCAGCCTCGACGGCACCCTGGCCGTCTACGACCTGCACACCGGCGACCCGCGCGGCCTCGGCCTGGCCCGCCGGGCGGTCGCGAGCCTGGCGGCGCGGCCGGTCGACCCCGCCGACCCCAACGACTCCCCCGAGATCCGGGGCCGCTCGCTCGCGCCCTCCTACAGCGTGTTGCCGTTCGGCGACCTCGACGAGGGCCTCGCGGGCGCGAGCGCGGCCGTCGAGACGTCGCTGGCGCAGGGGTCGCTGGCGCTGCTCGGCCTGCACACCCACATCCGGGGCGGCTGCTGGCTGCTGCGCGGCGACCTGGCCGAAGCCGAGAACGACCTGCGGGAGGCCGTGCGGACCGCCCGGCTCACCCACAGCGAGGTGACCGTCGGCCAGAGCGTCGGCTGGCTGGCCGAGGCGGTCCTGGAGCAGCGCGGGCCCGAGGAGGCCGAGGCCGTGCTCGCCCACTTCCACGACGTCGCGACCGCGCCGCGCTCGGGCCCGCCCCACCACCTGGAGTTCGCGCGGGCCCGGATCCACCGGGCGCGCGGCCGCTTCGACGAGGCCCGCGCCGCCGCCGTCAGGGCCGGGGCCGGGTACGCGGCCTTCGGCGGCCGCAACCCCGCCGTGGTGCCGTGGCGGTCGGAGGCCGCGCTCGCGCTGTGCGGCCAGGGCCGGCGCGACCTGGCCGCCGACTACGCCCGGGAGGAACTGGCGCTGGCGCGGGCGTGGGGCTCGGCCCCGGCGCTCGGCCGGGCGCTGCGGGTGGCCGGCACGGTGACCGGGTCGCGGGCGCTGCTGGAGGAGTCGTCCGAGGTGCTGGCGCTGTCGCCGGCCCGGCTGGAGCACGCCAAGACGCTGGTCGCCCTCGGCGACTCGGCCCCGATGGTGTCCCGGGGCCGCGAACTCGCGTTCCGCTGCGGCGCGGGGCCGCTGGTGGAGGAGGCGACCGTGAAGCTGCGCGCCCTGGGCGCGCGGCCCCGCCCGCTGACCCAGACGGGCGCCGCCAGCCTGACCCCGAGCGAACGCCGGGTCGCGGCGCTCGCCGGAGAAGGGGCGGGCAACCGCGAGATCGCCCAGACGCTGTTCGTCACCCCGAAGGCGGTCGAGGTCCACCTGTCGAACGTCTACCGGAAACTGGGCGTGTCGAACCGGGCCGACCTGACCACGGCCCTCGGCTAGGCGGCGGTCACCCTGTTGCCCTCGCTCGACGCGCGGGCGACGACGCGGGCGCCGATCGGCTCCCCGGTCGTCAGCAGGGCCGGGTCGGCCGTGGCGACGAAGCGGCGGCCGTCGTCGAGGCGGGCCAGGACGATTCCGGTCCGGCGGCCGTCCCGGCTGTGCCTGATCGTGTACGTCTCGATCGTCGCCGGGCCGTCGGCCTCGGTGGCGGTGGGGACCTTCGGCCAGGCGTCGACCTGACCCTGCAGGTCGGACTGCTCGCGCCAGGGGGCGGGGGTGGTGGCGTACAGGCCGGCGGAGTATTTGCTCAGCAGGCCGCCGTTCGCGCCGACCAGGGCCAGGTCGCCGGGGTGGGCGCGGCAGAAGGCCACGGCCTCGGCGATGGCGTGCAGGGAGTAGGCGTTGCCGGGGCCGCCGAAGAACGGGAGGCCGCCGGTCAGGGTGAGCGGGCAGGTCAGCGGGATCGTGTCGGTGACGTTGGTGACCGCGATCGGGAAGCAGCTGTAGAGGTCGGCGGCGGCGACGTCGGCGGGGGTCGCGCCCGCCTGGGCGAGGGCGTCGGTCACGGCCAGCACGGCGGCGGGGCCGCGGCTCAGGTCGGGGCGGTGGAGAAGGTCCTGGTCGCGGACGTCGGCGTGGCCGTGGACGTACACCCACCGGCCCGACGGGATGCCCAGGCGGCGCGCGGTCGCCACCGACGTCAGCAGCACGGCCGCGCCCTGGTTCACCTTCTCCCTGGCCACCACGTAGCGGGTGTAGGGGTCGGCGATCACCCGGTTCCGTTCCGACACCGTGACCAGCTCTTCTGCGGTGCGTTCCGTTGGGGCGGCGGCGTGCGGGTTGGCGGCGGCGACCCGGGTGAAGGGGGCGAACAGGGCGCCCATGCCGTGGGCGTACACCTCGCGGGTCTGGCCCAGGCGGGCCCGGCGGGCGTTCTCGAAGAGGGCGTACTGGGCGGGCGCGCCCCGCAGGCCGTGGCGGTCGAGTTCCGCGTCGACGAGGCCGTCGAGGCCGTGCCCCCGGTCCTCCAGGCCGCCCGGCGTGTGCTCGGTGAAGTCGGGCCGGTCGGCACGCCCGATCAGGTGGGCGACGGTGGAGATGGCCTCCGCGCCGACCACCAGGGCGGCCGCCGACTCCCCCGCCGCGATGGCGGCGGCCAGTTCGGTCACGAGGCGCTGCGGCGACTGACCGCCGGTGACGTCGAGGATCGCGCGGGCCGGGTCGGCGCCGACGCGGCGGGCGACCGAGCGGGGGAAGTTGTCCGACCGGCCGAGCAGGGCCACCGCCCGCGGGGTGGAGATCTCGAACTGCCGTACCGCCGCGATCACGTCGATCTCGCGGGGGTCGACGCCGGCGAGCGCCAGGGCGGCGGCCCCGGCGGCCAGGTCGACGGGTGAGCGGGCCCGGTAGCCGGGGTCGCCGAGGCGTTCGGAGACCTGCCCGGCCCCGACGAGGACGGGGGTGCGGTGATCGTTCATATCATCATCAACGTATCAACCTGGGCCTCACGCCCTGACGTCACTGGTGACCAGCGGAATCGTCAATTTGACTGAAACGCCGTTCATCTCACCGGCCCGACTGCTCGGCGACAGCCCCCCGCGAACCGGGTTCGGCCGCGAGCCGCGCGGTTAGCCTGCTGACCTTGTGAGCACCGACCCCGGCCTGCCCGTCCCGGGACCCGGCCGTCCGCGGGACGCCCAGGTCGACCGGAAGGCCCTCAGAGCCGCGCTGGCCCTGTACGCCGAGCTGGGCTGGGCGAAGTTCACCCTCGACGCGGTCGCCCGCCGGGCCGGCATCGGCAAGGCGGCGCTCTACCGGCGCTGGCCCAGCCGCGAGAAACTCATCGCCGACGCCATCGAGTCGGCGCTGGTGGTGCCGTCGTTCGACATCGACACCGGCACCCTGCGCCAGGACCTGCGGGAACTCATCGGCGCGATGCTGGCCCACTACCTGGGCCCCTACGGCCTGGCGGGACTGCGGCTGCACGTCGAGGCGCGGGCCTACCCCGAGTTGTTCTCCCCGGTGACGGGCGTGATCAGGAAGTCGCGGGTGCTGGAGGCGCGGCAGATGATCCGCCGCGCCATCGTCCGGGGCGAGCTCGGCCCGGGGGCGTCGCCCACGCTGATCCTCGACACGCTGCTCGGCGCGGTGCTCCAGCACGTGCTGGCCACGCCGGAGGAGCTCCGCGAGGACATGCGCGCCCAGGCCCCCGCCTACGCCGACCGGCTGATCGACTTCGTCCTGACGGCCGCGACCGCGCTCTATCCCCCGGTGACCGACTGAATCCGGTCGAACTGCTCGTCGGTGAGCACCAGGTCGGCGGCGCGCACGTTCTCCGTGAGGTGGACCTCCGACGTCGTGCCCGGGATGGGCAGCATGTTCGGCGACCGCCGGAGCAGCCACGCCAGCGACACCTGCGACGTCGTCGCCCCGAGCTCGGCGGCGACCTCCTTCACCCCCGGGTGCGACGAGGCGATCGGGTAGAACGGCACGAACGCGATGCCCAGCTCGGCAGTGCGCTCGACCATCGCCTCGTGGGTGCGGTCTCCCGCGTTGTACGCGTTCTGCACCGCCGCGATGTCGGTGATCCGCAACGCGGCCTCGAGTTCCCTGACGCTCACCTCCGACAGGCCGATGGCCCCGATCTTGCCTTCTTCCCGCAGCCCGACGAGGGCCCCGAGCTGGTCGTCGAGGGCGACGAGCGGGTCGATCCGGTGCAGGTAGAACAGCGGGATGTGGTCGGTGCGCAGCCGCCGCAGGCTGAGCTCGGCCTGCTGCCGCAGGTAGGCGGGGTGGCCGACCGGCACCCACTCGCCGGGCGAGGGCCGCGCCTCCCCCGCCTTGGTCGCCACGATCAGCCCGTCGGGGTAGGGGTGCAGCGCCTCGGCGATGAGGCTCTCGTTGTCGCCGAGGGCGTAGGCGTCGGCGGTGTCGATCAGCGGCACGCCCAGTTCGGCGGCCTTCCGCAGCAGCGCGACGGCGGCCGGGCGGTCGGCGGGGCCGTGCCAGATGCCGGCGTCGGCCAGCCGCATCGCGCCGAAGCCGATCGTGCCGGTGGGGACGGTCATGACGGATCTCCCAGGTGTTCGCGGGCCACTTTCTTGGGGACGCACATCTGCCAGGCGTCGACGACCAGCTCGCGCATGCGCCCGGGGTCGAGGCGGTCGAGCCGGCACTCCACCCACTGGTAGCGCATGTCGGCCGGCCCCGGCAGGAAGAAGACGCCGGGCTCGGCCGCGACCAGGGCGGCGCGCTCCTCCTTGGGGTAGCCGAAGCCCATCGTGGTCTCGTCGCGCGAGAAGGCGACGTAGACGATCCGACCGACCCGGAACTTGACCCGGTCGCGGATCAGGTGCTCGGTGGTGCGTGGCAGGGCCAGCGCGACCCGGCGTACGTCGTCGACTCCGACCATCGGAAACCTCCTTGAACGCGAGCGTCCAGGGCACCGTATCTGGGTGTACCGACAACTAAATGACGTAGTTGACCACGGCCCTGACAGGAGGCCCCTTACACCATTTACTCTTAGGAAACTTTCTTTTACATTGCTCGGAAGCCCCCCAGGAAGGAGTGCTTCACATGAGGAAAACGATCTTGTCGATCGTCACGGCCCTAGCCGCCGTGGCGTCGACTCTGGTCGTGCTCACCGGTCCGGCCCAGGCCCACGGCTACATCTCCTCGCCGCCGAGCCGGCAGGCGAACTGCGCCCAGGGCCGGGTCGCCAACTGCGGCCCGATCATCTACGAGCCGCAGTCGGTCGAGGGCCCCAAGGGCCAGCGCAACTGTCACGGCGGTCTCTCGCAGTTCGCCCAGCTGAGCGACGAGAGCAAGCCCTGGCCGGCCACGTCGGTCGGGCAGAACGTGACGTTCAACTGGATCCTGACCGCCCGCCACGCGACCAGCACGTGGGAGTACTACATCGGCAACACCCGGGTCGCCGTCTTCAACGACGGCGGACGCCAGCCGGGTGCGACGGTCTCGCACAACGTCAACCTCGGCGGCTTCTCCGGACGTCAGCGCCTGCTGGCGATCTGGAACATCGCCGACACCCCGATGGCCTTCTACAGCTGCGTCGACCTCCAGATCGGCGGTGGCGGCGGCAACCCCAACCCGCAGCCGTCCCCGACGCCGACCGTGACCCCCCGTCCCCCGTCGCCCACGCCCACCGTCACCCCGCCCCCGGCGGGCGGCACGTGGCGCACCGGCACCTACTACGCCACCGGGTCGACCGTGACCTACGGCGGCGCGACCTACCGCTGCCTCCAGGCGCACACCTCGCTCGCCGGCTGGGAGCCGCCGAACGTGCCCGCGCTCTGGGCCCGCGTGTAGTGACGCGTGACCTCACCTGAAGACCGCCGGCACGGCGCAGTCCGCGCGCCGTGCCGGCTCCGACCAACAATGAGGGAGCCATGAAGCGTCTGGCAATCGTCCTCGCCCTCGTGGCCGGATGTTCCTCCCCGGCCGAGCCCGCGTTCAACGCCGCCGACGTGATGTTCCTGCAGATGATGATCCCGCACCACGAGCAGGGCATCCAGATGGCGACGATCGCGGAGGAGCGGGCCGCGCGCCCCGAGGTGCGGGCCCTGGCGTCGGCGATCCGGGCCGTCCAGTCGGACGAGGCGAAGACCATGACGACCCGGCTGACCCGGTGGGAGCAGCCGATGGAGGCGCCCCCGGGCTCCCACGACGCCCACGGCGGCCTGCACGAGACCCGTCCCTCCGACATCCTGTCGCTGGAGAAGGCGCCGGCCGACCAGTTCGACGTGAACTTCCTGAACCTGCTCGCCGGTCACCAGCACAACGCCGTCGACATGGCCCGCACCGAGGTGAAGACGGGCCTGGACGCCTCGACGAAGGATCTGGCCAAGCGCATCGAGGAGTCGCGCGGCGCGCAGATCCAGGAGATGCTCCGGCTCCTGGCCGCACCGCAGCGTTAACCTGCCCGACAGATTGGTCCGGCAGCCTCGCACGCGTGAATAGCACCCCCAAGGCCGCGCTCGCCGTCGGCGTCCTCGCCACCGTCCTGCTGTCCGCCGTCCCCGCCTCGGCGGAGGGCCCCAAGGTCGTGACGACCGACAACGAGACCCCGGTCCTCTACGACGACGAGCAGGGCGGCAACGCCTCCGGCGACGACCCGGCGATCTGGGTCCACCCGCACGACTCCGCCAAGTCGATCGTGATCGTGACCGCCAAGGAGGGCGGCCTGCGCGTCTACGACCTGAAGTCGCGCCAGATCCAGTCGCTGAAGGCCGCCAAGGCCCCGCGCGAGGACGGCGTCGAGGGCCGTTACAACAACGTCGACATCGCCTACGGCATCCGGCTCGGCGGCCGGAAGGTCGACGTCGCGGTGGTGTCCGACCGCTACAACGACCAGATCCGCTTCTTCGCCATCGACCCGTCGGCGGCCGAGCCGCTGCGCGAGGTGACCGCGCCCGACCAGGAGTTCCTGTTCAGCCCCGACCGGGAGACGGTCGAGGAGGAGCACACCGCCTACGGCCTGGCCGTCTGGCAGCCCGCGCCGGGCACGGCCTACGCGGTCGTCACCCAGGAGGGCGCGACGACCCTGGCGACCGCCCGGATCGTGGAGAAGGACGGCCGCCTCGGCTACTCCTCCGTCGAGAAGCTCACCATGCCGTCGGAGTTCCCGCTCCCGAACGGGAAGACCTGGAAGCCCTGTGAGGAGCCGGGCGTGCTCCCCCACTTCGAGGGCCTGGCCGTCGACCAGCGTTCGGGGGTGTTGTACGCCGCCCAGGAGGACGTCGGCCTGTGGCGGGTGCCGCTGCCCCTCGGCGCGAAGCAGCCGACCCTCGTCGACAAGGTCAAGGACTTCGGCATCGAGGACGTCTACGACGAGGAGACCGAGGAGTGCGCGCCGGTCGACCCGAACGCCTCGGGCTTCGGCGGCGACCGCCTGACCGCCGACGCGGAGGGCGTCGACCTCTACTACGCGGGCGGCGCGAGCGGCTACGTGATCGTCTCCAGCCAGGGCGACGACACCTTCACCGTCTACGACCGCCAGGGCGGGAACAAGGCGCTGGGCACCTTCCGGGTCAAGGGCGTCAAGGGCGCGGACGACGTCAACGGCTCCGACGGCCTCACCGTGACCAACCGCCCGGTCGGGAAGTACACCAAGGGCCTCCTGGTCACCCACGACGAGCCCGACACGGGCGCGAACGTGGACGAGGAGCGCGACGCGACCAACTTCTCGTACGTGTCGTGGGGCGACGTGGCCCGCGCCCTGAAGCTGAAGGTCAGCACGAAGCCGGGCAACGACCCGCGCTTCTGACGGTTCAGCCCGGGAGGCCGATCTGCTCGCGGCCCTTCTCCTTGAGCGTCTCGGCCTCCTCGCGGGCGCGTTCCTCCTCCTCCGTCCGGCCCGCCGCCGCGTACGCCTCGGCGAGGCTGGCCAGGGCGGCGGCGATGAACGCCTGCCAGCCGCGCACCCGCCACAGGCGCACCGACTCCTCCAGATGGGCGACGGCGTCGTCGACCAGGCCCTCGGCCAGGTCGACCTCGCCGAGCACCCACAACGCGTCGGCGCGGTGGTGGGCCAGCCGGTGGTTGCGGCACAACTCCTCGGCGGCCTCGGCCGCGCCGCGTGCCCTCGGGTCGCCCGCCACGGCGTAGAGGCGGGCCAGGGCGACCATGCCGGTGGCGTCCACGAGGGCGTCGCCGAAGCGGCGGTCGGCCATGGCGCGGCTCAGGTAGGCCATGCCCTGTTCGTACTGGCGCAGGTGGGCGTGGGCCAGGCCGAGGAACTGCAGGGCGGTCGCCTCGAAGCGCGCGTTGCCGACCCGTTCGGCCAGCTCCAGGCCCTGGTGCAGGTGCACGATCGCCATGTCGAGATCCGACAGGCCGTACGTGACGGCCATGCAGACGTGGGCGCGGGCCTGGCCGCTCAGGTGGCCGGCCCCCTCGGCCAGGCGCAGCGCGGTCCGGCCCGATTCGAGGCCCAGGGCCAGCGCCCCCCGGGCGGCCTGGCCCCAGGCCCGCATCACGTAGGCGTCGGCCAGCCCCCGGTCCTCGCCGACCTCGGTGAACAGGGCGATGAGCTGCCCGGCGCCGTCGTAGTGGGCGGCCATGGCCTCGTTGTCCATCCAGCTCGTCGCCGAGATGAGGCCGCGCAGCACGGTCGCCTCGCCGAGCCGGTCGCCGGCCTCCCGGCACGCCTCCAGCAGCGGTTCGTGCATGATGCGCCAGTCGTCGAACCGGCCGCGCACGTCGAGGTAGCGCTCCAGGGAGCAGGCGGTGTCCCAGGCGATCCCGACCAGGCCCAGCCCGCACGCCTGCCGCACGGCCGCGACCAGCGCGGCCCGTTCGCCGTCGAACCAGGCGAGCGGGTCGTGGTCGGCCAGCGGCTCCCACGGCTCCGCGGGCTCCTCCTCCGGCGGCCGCCAGCGGGGGGCGTCGCCGTGGATGATGGCCAGCGAGGTGCCGTGCACCTTCTCGGTGGCGCGTTCGGCCAAGGCCAGCCAGCCGCCGAAGGCGCGGCCCAGCGCGGCCAGCACGGCGGCGTCGTCGTCCTCCAGGGCGCCGCGCTCGCGGGCGTACAGGCGCACCAGGTCGTGGAAGCGGTAGCGCGACTGCCCGGCCGCGTCGGCGCCGCTGATGAGCAGGAGCTGGCGGTCGACCAGGGACTCGACGAGTTCCTCGCCCGCCGACAGCGGCAGGTCGAGCAGGGCGGCGGCGGTCCAGGCGGCGAAGTCGGGGGCGTCGAGGGCGCCGAGCAGCCGGAAGGCCCGGCGGGTGATCGGGTCGAGGCCGAGGTAGCTGAGCGCCAGGCTGGCCCGCACCGCCAGGTCGCCGGTGGCGAACTGGTCGAGCCGCCGCCGCTCGTCGGTGAGCTGGCCGGCCAGCCGTTTGAGCGGCCAGTTGGGGCGCACCGCGAGCCGCGCCCCGGCGACCCGGACGGCCAGCGGGATGCGGTCGGACAGGCGGGCGATCTCGGCGGCGGCCTCGGGTTCGGCGGCCACCCGCCCGGCCCCGGCGATCCGCGAGAGCAGCTGCACCGCCTGGGCGGGCAGCAGCACCGACAACTCGATGAGCGTCGC
Source organism: Herbidospora sakaeratensis (assembly GCF_001570525.1). GTDB lineage: Bacteria > Actinomycetota > Actinomycetes > Streptosporangiales > Streptosporangiaceae > Herbidospora > Herbidospora sakaeratensis. Next base: position 801,235 of record NZ_BBXC01000007.1, on the reverse strand, counting down.
GCCGGACAGGCCGGTCAGCCGGGTCCGGCTCGTCACGACGACCGCGCAGCCCGACGAGCCGGGCAGCAGCGGGCGCACCTGCCGCTCGGAGGCGGCGTTGTCGAGCACGATCAGCATGCGGCGGTCGGCGACCTGGCTGCGGAAGTAGGCGGCGCGCTCCTCCGTGGTCTCCGGCATCGCGGTCCGGGGCACGCCGAGCGCGGTCAGGAACGAGGCCAGCACCTGCCCGGGGTCGGCGGGCGACGGCTCGACGCCGTGCAGGTTCACGTGGAGCTGGCCGTCGGGGTAGTCGCCGGCGAGGCGGTGGGCGGCGTGCACGGCCAGCGTCGTCTTGCCGACCCCGCCCATGCCGGCGATCACGCACACCCGGACGTGCCCGGGGCCGGCGGGCGGGGCGCCGCCCAGCAGGGTGGTGATCCGGCCGAGCTGCTCGTCGCGGCCGGTGAAGTCGGAGATGTCGGCCGGGAGCTGCGCGGGGGTGGCCTCCCTCGGCGGCGGGGGCGGCGGGCCCGGCTCGTCCGGGAGGGTGCCGGTGAGGATCGCCTGGTGCAGGTCGCGCAGTTCGTCGCCGGGGTCGAGGCCGAGCTCGGTGGCGAACACCCGGCGGGCGTCGTGGAAGACGGCCAGCGCCTCGGCCTGCCGGCCCGACCGGGCCAGGGCCGTCATCAGCTGGGCGCGCGGGTGCTCGCGCAGCGGCTGCTCGTCGACGAGCGCGGTCAGCTCCGGCACCAGCGCCGACGACAGGCCGCGCGCGAGGTCGGCGTCGATGCGGTTCTCCAGCGCGCCGAGGCGCTCCTCCTCCAGGCGGCGCGCGTGGTCGCGCAGTCCGTCAGTGACGTTGAGGCCGTCGTAGGCGGGGCCGCGCCACAACTCCAGCGCCCGCGCGAGCACCGGGGACGCCGCTTCGCAGTCGCCGGCGGCCAGCAGGGCGCGCCCCTGCCCGGCCAGGGTCTCGAACACCTCGGCGTCGAGCTCCCCCGGATGGACGGTGAGCATCCAGCCGGTGCCCGTGCGGGTGACCCGGTCGGGGCCGAGCACGCGGCGCAGCTGGTGCGCGTACAGGCGCAGGTTGTCGCTGGCGGTGCGGGGCGGACGGTGCCCCCAGAGCGCTTCGACCAGGGTGTCGGCGGACACCGGGCGATTGGCGCGGCAGAGCAGTTCGGCGAGCATGACGCACTGTTTGCCGGCGCTCAGCGTCAGCACCCCGGCGTCGTCCGACACGCGGAGCGGCCCCAGGACGGCGAATTCCATCAGGCTCCAGTGGAACGGCGATGAAGACGATCAAAGCCGCTCAAATGTGCACGATGGAGTCACCACCGTCAACTCTTGGGTCAGAAAGACACCGGCGGGGACCGTGGGACGGTCCCCGCCGGCGGCCTCACCGGGCGATCACACCCGGCCGAAGTAGAAGACGGCCAGGTAGTAGTTGGTGGCGAGGTTGCGGCAGGCGCCGCGCTTCCACCAGGCGTACGCCGGGCAGACCCCGTTCCAGAGCACGTGGTAGAAGACGCTGTCGGCCTGGTACTTGCTGGAGATGTAGCCCATCCTCCGCAGGGCGTATCCGTAGTCGTGCATCATGCAGGCCTGCCGGAAGTCGAAGCCCAGCGGGCGGTCGGGGCTGCTGGTGCAGTAGTCGTACAGCACGCCGCGCACCCACCAGCCGCGCGGGGTCTTCACCCAGCGGACCGTGCGCCAGCTGCCGTGGTACCAGGCGCGGGTGACGCCGCAGTGGTTGAAGGCGAAGTGCGAGAAGGTGCGGCACCAGTACCACTTGCGGCCGTCGAGGTCGGCGTTGGACGTCGGCGCCTGGGCGGCGTAGTCGTAGGCGTTGGCGCTGCCTCCCTCGACCGGGTCGGTCTGCAGGAACCGGCCCAGCTTCGGCTGGTAGAGCCGCACGCCCATGAGGATCGTGCCGTCGGGGGTGTCGGTGACCCGCTCGGCCGCGCCGTGCCAGCCGTAGCGGCCGGCCGGCTGACCCGGGCGCGGGTTGCCGAACTCGTCGAAGTCGAGCGCCAGCGGCACCCCGGTCGTCAGGTCGAGCACGGCGTTGATGTCGTCGTGCAGGTTGGTCAGCTGGAGCCGGACCTCGCCGGTGGCGGAGGTGATCGCCGCCAGGCCGCCCGACACCGAGTGCACGTTCCGGGAGACCCGGCCGGTGGCGACGTCCTCCACCACCCAGGCGGGGGTGTCGTCGTCGGCGTCGAAGTGCTCGACCCGCCGGGCCGTGGCGGCCCAGGTCCCGCCGGTCCGCGCCTCCGTCAGGGTGCTACTGCGCCGCAGCTGGGGGTCCAGCGTGTACGACTGCCGCGCGTCCCCCGAGGTCATCGCCTTGACCAGGTCGGTCGCGTAGTAGTCGACGGCCAGCCCGTCGGGGGTGGCGGTGGTGCGGCCGAAGGCGTCGTACACGTAGCCCTGGTCGACCAGCCGGTCGCCGGTGTCGTAGGCGTGGGTGCGGGTGGTGGCGCCGCTTCCGTCGCAACCGCCGCTGGTCAGCGAGGTGCGGTTGGAGTTGGCGTCGTAGCCGTAGGCGCGGCGGGTGCAGACGCCGCCGACGGTGTCGTCGACGGAGGAGATGCGCCCGATCTTGTCGTAGCCGACGATCTGCGCCGACAGGCCGGTGCGGGTGACCTGCTGGCCGTGGATCGACCAGGTGACCGCGTCGTCCAGCAGCTTCACGCCGGCGGCGTTCTGGTAGACGCGCCGGGTCGGCGCGCCGGTCGGGTCCTTGCTCACGGTGTACGACACGCCGCCCGGCAGCTGCTCGGCGACGATGCCGCCCTCGACGTCGTAGGTCGCGGTGAAGCGCCCGGCGACCGAGTCGGTCATCGCGGTGAGCAGGCCGCGCGGGTCGGCGTCGAGGTCGTACTCGTAGGTCATCGTGGATGGGGCGCCGTCGCTCTTCCTGACGACCCGGTCGAGCGCGTCGTACTCGACCCGGGTGACGCCGCCGTCGGCGTCGGTGTAGGAGGTCTGGCGGCCCAGGACGTCGTACTCGCGGGTGATCGACCCGCCCGTGGACGCGGTCGTCCTCGTCAGCCGGCCGGCCGCGTCGTAGGTGTTGGTGACGGCGGGCACGGCCGTGCCGAGGCCGCCGGTGACCGTGGTGGTGAGCACCTGGCCGGCCGTGTCGTAGGTGGTGGCGGTGGTGCGGGTGACGCCGTTGGCGGTCTCGGTCACCGAGGTGACCCGGCCGCCCTCCTCGTAGGCGAAGAGCTTGGTGACCAGCTCGGACGGGTTGGAGCCGCCGCCCGAGACCGCCTGCTTGGCCTGGGTGCGGCAGAGCAGGCCGGCCCATTCGGGCCTGCCGCCGCAGGCTCCGGAGCCGTCGGCGGTGTAGTAGGCGCTGGTCGTGGTGCCGGCGTCGTCGCCCGACGACTTGGGCATGGTGGCGCTGACGACCCGGCCGTCGGCGTCGTAGCCGGTGTTCCGGGTGACGGCCAGGCCGCCCGGGTCGGTCACCGACTTCACGACCTTGCCGGTGGCCCAGTCGTAGGAGGTGCGGCTGAGGCGCACGTCCGCGTCCGCGCCGCCGCCCGGTGTCCAGGCGCCGACGGCGGTGGTGGTGACCAATCCGGAGACCTTGGCGTCGCCGGGCCGGCCCTCGTCGAAGGTGTTGACCTGGTGCTTGCGGGCGGGCGTCGGCACGCCGTTCAGCCGCACCAGGTGCAGCGGGCCGAACTCGCCGACCATACGCTGGCCGTCGGCCGAGTAGACGGTCTCCTCCGACAGCAGCCGGGCCCGTTCGGCGGTCGAGCTGTTGATCAGGCCCAGGCGGGTCAGCTCCTCGGCCGCGCCCGGCCCCTGGCCGAAGGCCAGCGCCCGGTTGCCCGCCGACAGGTTGAGCACGGTGTTGCCCTGGGCGTCGTACTGGCTGGCCGACAGGCCGCCGCCGGGCTCGGCCCGGTTGACGGTCGCGCCGTTGGCGTTCAGGTAGGTGACGGTGGCCCGGCCGTAGTCCGACCCGGCCAGCCCGCCGCGCCCGGTGTGGTTGGCGGGCACCTGGTCGGGCGGGAAGACCGCGGTGGCGTCCGACGGCGGGTCGGTCTGGCCCCACGTCAGGGCGGCGGCCGGCGAGAGGTTGTACGGCGCGCCGCTGCCGCTGGTCGGCACGTCGTACACGACCGAGGTGACGGCGGTGCCGTTGGTCTCGTTCAGGGTGCCGGGGCGCAGGGTCGGCCGCGAGGCGGCCAGCAGCATGCCGTCGGCGGCGGTGTCGGCGTTGCCGGCGCGGCCGTAGGTCAGCGTCCACGGCAGTTCGCCGGGCGGGGTGAAGCGGTTGACCCGGCCGCCGAGGTCGTAGTCGTAGCGGGTCTTGACGGTGGGGGTGGCCGGGTCCCAGCGCTCGCGCAGGCGGCCGAGGTCGTCGTATCGGTACTCCGACAGGTGCTGCGGCGCGGCCGCGCCGCCCTCCCACAGGCTGATCAGCTTGACCTGCCCGGCGACGTCGCCGAGCTGGGCGCCCGCCGTCGTCGTGGCGGCGTACGCGATCACGATCAGGCGGCAGCCCTCGGGCAGCGCGGCCAGGGTGGCGACGTCGCAGTCGCTCGGCGAGGCCACCGACCAGGCGGGGGCGATGATCCGGCTGGGCCGGGCCAGCCGCGTGCCGTCGGCGCCGGTGACCGACTCCCAGACGAAGACGGTGCCGCCCTTGCCGCCGGCCGGGTAGACCGCCCGCACCAGGTAGGCGTCGTTGACCTTGGCGAACACCGTGCTGTTGGCGGTGGTGGAGTCGGTCAGGGTGTAGCGGTCGGCCGTCGCGTCGTAGGTCAGCCGGAGGTTGCCGGCGTCCGACTGGGGCGTCCAGGAGCCGTCGGCGTTCTTCGTGAAGGCGACAGACGAGCCGTCGCCGGTGATCTCCACCGAGGTGGCGGAGGTGGCGTGCAGCTCGGTGAAGGTGCCGTCGCCCGACTGGGCCAGCCCGTTCGGCGTCCACTCGGCGCCGAAGATCGGGGCCACGCCCGGCAGGGAGGAGCCCTTGCGCGGGTCGCGGGAGGAGAAGGAGCGCATGAGGCCGACGCCGAACATGCTGGCGTCGGTGGCGGTCATCCGGAAGTCGCCGTTGAGCAGGTTGACCGTGCCGGGGCCGATCGGGCCGGTGGTCGCGCCCTCGGCGTCGCGGTCGACCGTCAGGTCCACCGGCGCGGAGGCGCCCGAGCCGAACTCGGCGCGGATCTGGATCGCGCCGTCGGTGGTCAGCGTGCGGGTGACGTCCCAGACGAGCTCGGGCGAGACGCCCCCGCTCAGGGCGACGGGCCAGGTGATCGCCGCGCCGTCGGAGCGGCGGCGCACGTCGGACGCCGGGACCTGGTGCCAGTCGTCGGCCTCGCCGCGCCGGTAGGAGAAGCTGACGGCGCTCACGCCCGAGCTGCCCGCGGCGGCCAGCACGGCACGCCGGGCCGTGGCGCTCGCGTCCTGCGGCGAGGTCACCGCGAAGGTGCCGACGTTGAAGGCGTGCTCGGCGGGCTCGGAGAGGTTGCCGGCCTTGTCCTTCACCCAGGCCCGCAGCGTGTGCGGCCCGTCGGCGGCGGGCGTCCAGGTGACCGTGTGGGCGGCGCCGCTGTTGGCGGCCGACTGCTGCGCGCCGCCGTCGAACGACCAGAGCACGGCCGAGACGTCGGAGCCCGCCGGGGTGATGGTGAACGACCCGGCCTGCCCGGCGCCCTTCGACCACGCGTCGGCCGGGTAGTCCGACGAGCTCACCTCGGGCGCGTCGGGCGCGGCGGCGTCGACGGTGAAGGCGAACCACGACGACCAGGCGCCGTAGGCGGTGCCGTCGTAGGTGCGCACCCGCCAGTTGTAGGAGGTGTTGGCGAGCGGGGTGGCGACCCGCCAGGTGGCGGTGCCGTTGTTGGCGACGCCCGACACCGAGCCACCGGTGATCTTGGTCGCCTTGGCGGCGTTCCAGACCTCGAAGTCGGCCCGCTGCGCCGTGCCGTCGGCGTCGGAGACCTTCGCCGACAGGTTCGGCTGCGCCGCCCCGACCAGCGCCGGGCTGGCGCAGGTGGAGCAGGGGGCCATCGCCAGGGAGCCGGGCGTGCCCGGGAGGGTGTTGTAGGTGATGGAGATGTTCGGGTTGTTGGCGAAGCGCTTCCAGTAGGTGTTGTCGGTCTCACTGGACGCCTTGACCATGAACGTCACCGAGGTGCCGCCCGCGTCCATGATGCCCTGGAGGGCGGCGGCGACGTTCCAGCCGAGCCACGCCGACGGGCAGCTCGACGCCCCGCCCTGGCCGCTCGACGACCAGCCGTGCGCGACGTTCTTGGCCCCGATCGACAGGTTCGAGGCGGGCTGGTTGTTCCAGTTGGTCGACGACGACACCGCGGCGGTGCGGTGCAGTTCGACGTTCCTGGGCGAGCACGACCAGGCCCAGTGCTCGTAGATGTTGAACGTCGCGGCCACGATCTGCTTGCGGGTGCCCATGCCCGAGAGGTTCATGTTGAAGAACGAGCGCCGTTTGAACGCGCCCGACTCGGCGGTGCCCGCGGTGGCGTCGCTCGAACTGTTCCAGTAGGTGCTGGTCGGGTAGCGCGAGTCGACGTACGTCCAGGCCGACTTGGCGGCGGTGAAGCTCGGGTCGATCGTCACCGGGAAGACGGTGGCCGGGTCGGCCAGCAGCGCCGCGTCCGGGGTGACGGTGATCGCGTCGCGGCCGACCTTGACGTCCATCGTGGCGCGCTTCCCCGGGTTCGGCGCCTCGGCGCCGGTCTTCGCGGCGGCGGCCGGGGTCCTCTTGGCCGCGTTCTCGGCGGCGGCGTCCCACATCTCGGTGGCGACGGCGGCGAAGACCGGGGCGTCCTTCGTGTCGACGACGGTGAGGTTGCCGTGCCGGTCGGCCTTCAGCTCGCCCTTCTCGACGTCGGCGCCGAAGGTGAGCGACTTCAGCCTCGGGTCGGCGGCGGCCTGCCGCTTCTTCACCATCAGCTTCTGGGTGAAGCCGTCGACGTCGGCGGTGAGCACCAGGTCGACGCCCGGCAGCACCTCCGGGTAGGTCGCGGTCGCGCCGGACAACACGGGCTTCGGCAACCGGCCCAGCGGCGAGCCGAGCGTGAACTCCACGCCGTCGCGGGCGGCGCGGACCAGGGGCCCGTCGCCGCCGCCGGAGAAGCCGTAGGACACCGAGGCGGCCTTCGGCACGAGCGTGCCGTCGTCGGCCGCGACGAGGGTCGCGTCGGCCGGCACCCAGCGGTCGGCCCGCTTGACCCGGACCGGCCGGTAGCGGTGCTCAAGGGTGAGGGTGCCGTCGGGGTTCACGAAGTACTCGTCGTTCTCCGTGGTCATCGCCGCGGCCCTGACCCGCGTGCCGCAGACCTGCGCGGCCAGCCGCGCGGCGATCTCGGTCGGCATCTCCTCGGGACAGGTCACCGCCGCGGCTCGCACGGGAGTCTGTACCGGCGGGGCGAGCGCCTTCGCCGGCACGGAGGTGATCAGGCTGGACATCAGAGCAAGCGAGATGAGGGTGGGTAATGCGGCGCCCTGCCGCCGTTCGCGCAACACCGTCGGGCCTCCGAGAAGAGTCATCCGGCTTATCGGAGGCCAGCCTCGTGAGCGGCCGTATAGCTCTCGTATAAACGGCGTTGACGATCACGGCCAGCGGACCGCAAAGACCCGTCGCGGGCCACATCTCCCCAGTTCAGGGCGGGTAGTCCCTGCGGATGGCGACCTGTGCGAGGCCCGGCGTCGTGCTGGCCATCTGCTGCGTGAGCGTGTTCATCGTCGGCATGGACAGCAGCATCCTGAACGTGGCGCTGCCCTCGATCCGGCACGCCTTCGGCGGCAGCATCTCCGGCGCGCAGTGGACGCTCGACGCGTACACCCTCACCCTCGCCTCGTTCCTGATGTTGTCGGCCTCGACGGCCGACCGGATCGGCCGGCGGAAGGTGTTCCAGACGGGCCTGGTCGTCTTCACCACCGGCTCGCTGCTGTGCAGCATCGCGCCCACCCTCGAGACGCTGACCGTGTTCCGGGCCCTGCAGGCGGTCGGGGGCAGCATGCTCAACCCCGTCGCCATGTCGATCATCACCAACACGTTCACCGAGCCCAAGGAGCGGGCCCGGGCGATCGGGGTCTGGGGCGGCGTGGTGGGGGTCAGCGTCGCGGCCGGGCCGCTCATCGGGGGCGCGCTGGTCGAGTTCGTCGGCTGGCGGTCGGTGTTCTGGGTGAACGTCCCGATCGGGATCGCGGCGTTCGTGCTGGCCAAGCTGCACGTGCCGGAGTCGAGGGCGGCGCACGCCCGGCGCTTCGACCCGGCCGGGCAGATCCTCGTCATCGGGACCGTGTTCCTGCTGACGTTCGGCATCATCGAGGCGCCGAACACCGGCTGGGGGTCGCCGCAGACCGTGGTCTCCCTGCTCGGCTCGGCGGCCTGCCTCGTCGCGCTCGTGATCGTCGAGCGGCGCCGGCCCGAACCGCTGATCGACGTCAGGTTCTTCAAGGCGCCGCCGTTCGCGGGGGCCACCGGGATCGCGCTGCTCATGTACACCGCGCAGGGCGGCTTCCTGATCGCCAACACCCTGTACCTGCAGGACGTGCGGGGTTTCTCGCCGCTGGAGGCGGGGCTGGCGATCCTGCCGATGCCGCTGCTGCAGGCGGTCTGCGGGCCGATCTCCGGGCGGGTCGTCGGCCGGTACGGACCCCGCCGGTCCCTGGTGATCGGCAGCATCGGGAGCATCTGCGCCGGGTTGCTCGCGGCCGTGCCGCCCGACCTGCCGACCGGGCCGCGCATGTTCCTCTGTTACGGCCTCATGGGGTTCGGACTCGGCTGGATGAACGCCGCGATCACCACCACGGCCGTCTCCGGGATGCCCAACGCGCAGGCCGGGGTGGCCGCCAGCATCGTGTCGACCATGCGGCAGACGGGCGTCACCTTCGGGGTGGCCATCATCGGCAGCGTCATCGCCACCCACGTCACGGTGATCGCGCCGGGTCCCGGCTTCACCGCCGCCTACCGCATCAGCTGGGCGATCATCGTGTTCTGCGGCACGCTGGTGCTCGGCATCGGGCTGCTCACGACCGGGCGGTGGGCGCAGCGGGCCGTCTACCGGCAGGTCCACAAACATCCTCTGGAGAAGATGTGGCATCCATAGCGACTCGCCCATAATGTCCGCATGGGGCGCGCCGTTCCGCTGGGGCCCGACGATCCCACCGTCGTCGGGGAGTACCGGATCACCGGCAAGATCGACGAGCCGGGGCCCGAGGACGCCTACCTGGCCACCGACCCACGGGGCACACCCGTCGTCATCCGGCTGCTGGCCCCCGTCGCCGAGCCCGAGCGGGTGACGGCCGCCGTCGGGCCGCTGCGCGGGGTGCCGGCGTTCTGCGTCGCCCAGGTGCTCGGCGGCGGCACGCTCGGCGACCGGCCCTACGTCGTGTCCGAGCACGTCGACGGCCCGACGCTGGCGGAGGCCGTACCGGAGAGCGGGGTGCTGACCGGGGCGGCGCTGCACCGCCTCGCGGTGGGCACCATGAGCGCGGTCGTCGCCATCCACCAGGCGGGCGTGCTGCACGGCGACATCCGGCCCGCGACCGTCGTGCTCGGGCCCGACGGCCCCCGGATGGCCGACTTCGGGCTGAACGAGGCGCTCCGGGGCTCGGAGACCACCGTGACCCGGCACGTCGGCAAACCCGCCTACCGCGCGCCCGAGGAGTTCGACGCGGCGCCGCCCGGCCCCCCGGCCGACGTGTTCGCGTGGGCGGCGACGATGGTGTTCGCGGCGACCGGCCGCGACCTGTTCGCCGGCGACTCGGTGGCCGCGACCGTCAACCGGGTGGTGCGCGAGCCCGCCGACCTGACCGGGATCGACGTCGAGCTGCGCAGCGTGTTGTCGGCCTGCCTGGCGAAGAACCCCGACGACCGGCCCGTGGCCAGCGACGTGCTGTTACGCCTCATCGGCGAGGAGTCGCTGCTCCAGGTCACCGGCCGGGTGACCCGCCCGGCCCGGCGCGGGCTCCCCTGGCGGGCCGCGACGGCGTTCCTCGCGGGCGCGCTGGTCGCGGGCCTGACGGTCTTCCTCGCGGTGCCGCCGAGGGTCGAGTACGTGCGCGTACAGGCGGTGCCCCCCTCGGTCACCACGGCGGCGACCGTCGCGGCGGAACTCGACGAGGTGCCCGAGAACACGACCGACGTCAAGGTCCCCGGCACGCCGATCACCCTGCACGAGAGCCCCGACGACCCGGTGCGGCTCAACGGCTACCTGTCGCTGAAGAATCCGTTCACCGCGTACGTCCGGCGGTCCGACGGGACCTACACGGAGGTCGGGCGGGGCGAGGAGCCCGTGGTGTCGCCCGACGGCCAATGGGTGGTGCTGAGCCCGTGGGCGAAGTACCTCCGGTCCGACTTCGACTACGTCAGGTTCCGCAATCTGAGGACCGGGGCCGAGTTCACGGTGAACACGGTGCGCAGACCCCAGCGGACCGTCACGCCGAGCTGGTCGCGCGACGGCACCGAGGTCGTGCTCTCCGTCGAGAACACCGACGAGGAACGGACGGACGGATTCGCCGTCGTCGACGTGAACACCCGGGCGGCCGAGATCGTGGAGACCGAGTACACCGGCGGGCCCGCCTACCCGTTCGGGTTCATGCCCGACGGGCAGGTCGCGCGCGGGTACGCCGACACCAGTCATCTCGGGGTGAAGGTCTACGACCGCACGGGCCTGGTGGTGCGCACCCTGCACTGGGTGGGCCTGCCGCGTGACCGGAGCTGGTTCAGCCCGTCGGGCCGCAGGCTGGCGACGCTCTGCCCGAAGTCCGATGACATGTGCGTCTGGGACCTGGGCTCGGGCGCCCGGCTGGCGACCGTGCCGATCCCCGAGGACTCCCTCTGGTACGGGTGGTTCACCGACCGCCATCTCATCCTGCGGGTGCCGGTCAAGAAGGGGTACGAACTCCGGGTCGTCGACCTGCTCGGCAAGCTCGAGCGGGTGCTGGCGACCGTCGACGACAAGCGCGACGACGTGTTCTTCCGACTCGGCGTGCTCCCGTGATGATCGGCGGCCACCGGATCGTCGGCCGGCTCGGGTCGGGCGGTCAGGGCGTGGTCTACCTGGGCGAATCCCCCTCCGGGGAGCGGGTGGCGGTCAAGGTGCTGCGCGACGGCGACCCCGAGGCGTTCCTGGCCGAGTCGGAGATGGTCCGCCGGGTGCGCACCTTCTGCACCGCCCAGGTGCTGGAGACCGGGATCGCCGACGGCTCGCCCTACATCGTCAGCGAGTACGTCGACGGCCCCAGCCTGGCCCTGGCGCTGGCCGAACGGGGGCCGCTGCGCGGCGCGGAGCTGGGCCGGCTGGCCATCGGGACGATGACGGCCCTGGCGGCGATCCACCGGGCGGGCGTGGTGCACCGCGACTTCAAGCCGGCCAACGTGCTGCTGGGGCGCGACGGGCCGAGGGTGATCGATTTCGGCATCGCCCAGCTCGGCGACTCGGCCGCCGACGACGTCGTCGGCACGCCGCCGTACATGGCCCCCGAGCAGTTCCGCGGCGGCCCGGCGGGCAGCGCGGCCGACCTGTTCGCGTGGGGGTCGACGATCGTCTGCGCGGCGACCGGGCGGCCGCCCTTCGGGACCGAACCGGCGCCGGCCGTCATCAACCGCATCCTCACCCGCGAGCCCGACCTCGACGGGCTCGACGGGGAACTGCGGGAGCTGGTGGAGACGTGCCTCGACAAGGACCCGGCGGCCCGGCCGACCGCCCAGGCCGCGCTCATGCGGCTGCTCGGGGAACCGGCCTCCCCCGGCGACCCGGCGCCGGACGCCCCCGGCCGGCCGCGCCGTCCCCGGTCGTGGTGGATCGCCCTCCTGCTCGCCGTGGGCGTGACCGCGGCCGTCGTGCTGACCCGGCCCGACGCCCCGGCCGCCGCGCCGCCCCCGGCCCCCGTTCCGGTCGTGGCCCCGGTCGTGGCCCGGCCCATGGCCGCGACCGCCACGGACGAGGTCGAGATCGAACCCCTCGGCATCACGCTGCACGAGAACCCCGCCGACGGCCTGTGGGTGTCCGCCTACGAGGACTCGCGGGGCGACGGCGAGAGCCACAGCTACGTCCGCGACCCGGACACGGGCGCGTTCACCTCCGCCGGGCCCCTGGCCGAGGCGCGGGTCTCCCCCGGAGGGCAGTTCGTCGCGGTCTTCCCGGGGTTGCGGTTGCTCACGCCCGACTCCGACTACGTCCAGATCACCGACCGCCACACCGGCACGACCCGCGAGGTGGACACGGTCCCCCGTCCCGAGCTGGGCCGCCACCCCGCCTGGTCGGCCGACGGCTCGACCCTGCTGATCACCATGGGAGGCCCGGAGGAGGGCGACCCGGTCACCGGGTTCGTGCTGGTCGACGCCGTGAAGGGGACCTCGGCCGTCGTCCGCGTCGCGATCGGAGGAGGCGAACCGTTCCTCTGGGGACCGGAGGAGGGCACGCTCGCCCGCGAGACCGGCGGCACGACCACCGTCTACACCCTGACCGGCCAGGTCGTCACGGAGCTCGCCGGCACCGGCGACCTGCACGCCACCCGCGACGGCCTGCTGCTGACCGGCTGCGCCGATCGGCGGCTGTGCCTGCTCGACGCGGCGACCGGCGCGGAGCGCCGCCGGTTCCCCCTGGCCAGGGGGCTGAGCGTGGGCGGCTGGCTCGACGACGACCACGTCATGGCCACCCGGCGCGGCGACGACCGGTTCGAGGTCGTGCTGCTCGACCTGGACGGGAAGCAGGTCCGGCTGCTCGCCGAGGGCCCCGAGGCGGTGTTCGACGACATGCGGATCTTCTGGACCACCCGCTAGTCGCCGGTTCAGTCGCCGGTTCAGTCGTCGGTGCCGCGCGCGACCGAGGCGACCGGGCCGGGGCAGCGGACCGTCACGGTGGTCGTGCGGTCGTCGGCCGACTCGAAGGTCACCGACGCCGACGGGGCCGGGCCCCTCTCGACGTCCTCCACGTTGTGGTTCTGCGCCGGCGTCCACGACAGCAGCACGGCCCGGTCGCCGGAGCACGCGGCGGTGACGGAGCCCTCGGCGTAGGCGAAGCTGCCGCCCGCGCGCAGGGTCACGCCCGGGGGCGGGGGCGGCTGCGCCGAGGCCGTGGCGAGCGCCTCCTCCACCTGGGCCTCGGTCAGGGCCCCGCCGGGGGCGATGAGCGAGACCGCCCAGGTGCCCGCCGACGCGGCGCAGGCCGCCGCGAGCAGCCAGGCCGCCAGTCCCGCTCCGCGCATCGTCCGCCTTTCTCGGGGAACCCCGACAGGTAGTACCCAGAAAGGCGGACAGGTGGCACACCTGCTTCTCGTGGAGGACGACCCCCAGGTCAGATCGGCCCTCACCCGGGCGCTGACCGGCCTCGGGCACGCCGTCAGCTCGGCGCCCCACGGCATGGAGGGACTGACCCGGGCCCTGGAGGACCGGCCCGACCTCGTCGTGCTCGACCTCGGGCTGCCCGACGTCGACGGTTGCGAGGTGCTGCGCATGCTGCGGGCGGTCAGCACGATCCCGGTGATCGTGGCGACCGCCCGCGACGCCGAACCCGAGATCGTGAAGGCGCTCGACGCGGGGGCCGACGACTACGTCGTGAAGCCGTTCGGCGCGGCCCAGCTCGACGCCCGGGTGCGGGCGGTGCTGCGGCGCGGCCGGGAGCAGGCCGAGCCCGAGGTGATCGTCGTCGGTGGGCTGCGGGTCGAACCGGCGGCCCGGGAGGCGTGGCTCGACGACCGCCGGCTCGACCTGACGCCGAAGGAGTTCGACCTGCTCGCCTACCTCGCCGCGCGGGCCGGGCAGGTCGTGCAGAAACGGGAGCTGCTGGCCGAGGTGTGGCGGATGGCCTGGGGCGGCGGCGACAAGACGGTCGACGTGCACCTGTCGTGGTTGCGGCGCAAGCTCGGCGAGACCGCCCAGCGGCCCCGCTATCTGCACGCCGTGCACGGGGTCGGCGTCAAGATCGTCGACCCGGACCGGTGAGGCGGCGGCTGGCGTCGCTGGCGCTGGCGACGACGTCGCTGGTGCTGGTGGCGTTCCTGGTCCCGCTGGCCGTGCTGGTGCAGGCGCTGGCCGCCGAGCGGGCCACCGGCACGGCGGCGGCCTGGGCGGGGTCGGTGGCCGCGACGGCCGCGCTCGGCGACCGTGAGGCGCTGGCCGCCGCCATCGCGCAGGCGAAGGGCGCGGGCGTGCCGGTGACGGTCTTCCTGCCGGGCGACCGGTTCGTGGGCGAACCCGCCGCCGGCGGGCCGGGCGTGCGGCTGGCGCGGCTCGGCCGCAGCCTCACCGTCGACACGCCGCAGGGCCGCGAGGTGCTGGTCGCCGTGCAGGGCGACGGCACGACCGTGGTCCGGGCGCTGGTGCCGCCCGAGCGGCTGCGCGAGGGGGTGACCCGCACCTGGCTGGTGCTCGGCCTGATCGGCCTGGCGTTGCTGGCCGTGGGCGCGCTGGTGGCCGACCGGCTGGCCCGGTCGCTGATCGGCCCGGTCGCCGAGGCGGCGGGGGTGTCGCGGCGGCTGGCGGGCGGCGACCTGGCCGCGCGGGTGACCCCCGACGGCCCGCCCGAGATCCGCGACGTCGGCGCGGCGCTCAACCAGCTCGCCGGGCGCATCGACGGCCTGCTGCGGCGCGAACGCGAGTCGGTCGCCGACCTGTCCCACCGGCTGCGCACCCCGGTGACGGCGCTGCGGCTGGAGGTCGACGCGATGCGCGACCGCGAGGACGCCGCCCGCGTCGGCGCGGCCGTGGCCAGCGTCGAACGTATGGTCACCCAGGTCATCACCGAGGCCCGCCGGTCGGGGGCCGAACGCGGCCCCGGCTGCGACGCGGCCGAGGTGGTCGCCGAGCGGGTCGCCTTCTGGTCGGCCCTGGCCGACGACCAGAACCGCCCCCGTTCCGTACGGCTGGCGCCGGGCCCGCTCCCCGTCCCGGTCCGCGCCGAAGACCTGGCCGCGCTCGTCGACCTGCTGCTGGAGAACGTGTTCGCGCACACCCCCGAGGGCACCGCGTTCGCGGTCGACCTGGCCGGACGGCCCGGCGGCGCAAGGCTGACCGTCAGCGACGAGGGCCCCGGGTTCCCCGGCTCCGACCTGGTCGAACGCGGCGTCAGCGGGGCCGGTTCGACCGGCCTGGGCCTGGACATCGCCCGGCGCACGGCCGAGGAGTCGGGCGGCACGCTGCGGGTGCGGAACGGGCCGGCGGGCGCGCAGGTGATCGTCGACTTCGGAAATCCTTAGGAAACCGGCAGGGCCTCGATAGGCCGGGGTCTCCGATGGTGGAGGAACACGCACGAAGCCATCAGAAGGAGACGACATATGCGCAGGAAGACCGTCATCGCCACCGGTGTGCTCGCCGCCGCCCTGGCCACGGGCGCCGCCGGGGTCGGGATCGCCAACGCCGACAGTGACGACAGCGCCGAGAAGGCCCCCACCCGGCCGACGGTGCTCGTGGACGCCGCCCAGCGCACCGCGCTCGGCCAGGTGGCCGGCGGCTGGGTCGTCTCGTCCGATCTGGAGGGCACGACCTGGGAGATCGAGGTGGCCGGCGCCGACGGCGCCGTCAAGGAGGTCTACGTCGACGCGGCCAAGGGCACGGTCGTCCAGGCCCCCGCGGACGAGGCCGACGACGCGGACGACGCCGCTGACGACGCCGACGACGACTGACACGGCTTCGGCCGTGGACGGCCCGGCCTCAGGCGGGAGCCGTAACGGAGATCGAGGCCTGTGACGTCACGGCGGCCGGCCCGGTCCGGCCGCCGTGGTCATCGGCTCACGGCTTGCGGGCGACGCCGCCGAAGGAGTCGATGGGGCGCTCGTACTCGGTCGGCCGCCACTGCGACAGCGCGACCAGGCCGGGCTCGACGAACTCCAGGCCGTCGAAGACCGACGCGAGCTCCTCGACGCTGCGCAGGTAGTAGGGCACGCCGCCCGACTCCACCAGCTTGTCGGCCCCGTCGCCGATCTCGTCGCCCTCGGAGCTGTCCCAGAAGATCATGTAGCTGCCCGACGGCACGTGCGCCATGACCCGGTCGACGATCGACTTCAGCTCGTCGAGCTTCTCGACGTAGCCGAGCACGCCCATGAACATGACGCAGATCGGCTTGGTGAAGTCGAGCACGTTCTTCGCGTCGGCGACGATCAGCTCGGGGTCGTGGTAGTCGGCCTCGACGTAGGTCGTCACGCCCTCGGGGGTGGTGTTGACCAGCAGGGCGCGGGCGTGCACCAGGACCATGGGGTCGTTGTCGACGTACACGATGCGGGCGTCGGGGTGCACCGACTGCGCGACCTCGTGGGTGTTCTGCATGGTCGGCAGGCCGGTGCCGATGTCGAGGAACTGCTTGACGCCGCCCTCCTCGGCCACCCACCGCACGGCGCGGATGAGGAACTTCCGCGACTGCTTGGCCATCGTGACGATGTCGGGGTAGACCGACGCGACCGCGTCGCCCGCCTGGCGGTCGGCGGCGTAGTTGTCCTTGCCGCCCATCCAGTAGTTCCAGATGCGGGCGGCGTGCGGCGTGCTGGTATTGAGTCTGGCCGCGTAGTCGGCACGCGGATTCGTGTATTCGTCGGCCATTTCGGCTCCCTGTACGGAAAAGTCCGGGACGCCAAGATCATACTTTCTGGGGCAAAGTACGTTACAAGACCAGTACAAGTCGTCCCCGACAAACTGGGCCACATGAGCAAGACTCCCGGCCCCGGCCCCATCGGCAAGATCATCCTGATCCTGTGCTGGCTCGCCGTCTGCGGCCTGTCCATCTACGGCTCGGTCCCGTCGTTGTCGCTGGCCACCGGCCAGGAGGGCACCCCCGGCACGCTGACCGTGACGTCGTGCGTGACCCTGGGCCAGGGCCGCTACGACTGCGACGGCGTCTTCGCCCCCGCGTCGGGCGGCCCGTCGATCGCGGTCCACGCCTCCCCCGACTCCGAGGCGGGCGAGGTCACCCCGGCCCAGCTCACCCCCGAGGGCGACCGGGCGGTGCCGACGGGGACCAAGGGCGTGCTGGCGGCGCTGAGCCTGGCGGGGGTCGGGCTGGGCGGTCTGGGCTTCCTGCCCTATGTGCTCATGTACTGGGCCCGCCTCCCGGGCCGCCGCGTCGCGGCCGTCGCGGGGGCGGCGCTGTCGGCAGGCGGGCTGCTGCTGGCGATCGCGGGCGTCACGGCGTCCGTCCTGTAACTTCCGCCGGGAGCCGGACACTTACCTCATCGTGACGGCATTCGACGAGTTCTACCTGACCCATTACCCGGCGGTGATGGGCTACATCAGGCGCCGCGCGGCGTTACCCGACGACGCCGCCGACGCGATAGCCGAGACCTTCGCCACCGCCTGGCGCAAACGCGACACGATCCCCGCCGAGGCCCGTCTGTGGTTGTTCGGGGTGGCCCGCCGGGTGCTGGCCAACCAGCGGCGGGCCGACCACCGGCACACCGCCCTGGCCGAACGGCTGCGCGGCGAACTGGCCACCCGGCCACACCCGGAGCCCGACGACGACCCCGACGCCGTGCGCGCCGCCTTCGCCCAGCTCAGCGACCTCGACCGCGAGGTGCTCTCCCTGGCCGGATGGGAGGGCCTGACCACCGCCGAGATCGCGACGGTGCTCGGCTGCCCGCAGGGGGTCGCCCGGGTGCGCCTCCACCGCGCCAGGAAACGCCTCGCCCGGCTGCTCGCCGCGGCCGACCTCGACCTGTCCCGGTACGGCTCCCGCGCCGGATCCCTCGCGAAAGGACACTCATGAACGTCGACGAGATGGTGGCGCGGATCAACCCCGCGCGTGACGACGCCCCGATCACGCCAGGCGCCCTCGCGCTCCTGGAGGCGGTCAAGACGCTCCCCACGCCGAGACGCCGCCGCGCCCGGATGGCCGTGCCGGTCGCCGCCGCCACCGCCGCGGCCGTCACCTGGGCGGCCTGGCCCAGCCCGGCGGCGGCCCTCGACATCCGCCGCGACGGCAACGCCTACGTGGTCACCGTCAACGACCTGACCGCCGACCCGGAGACCTACGGGAACCTGCTGCGCGGCGTCGGCCTCGACGTGACCCTGCGGACGGTCCCGGCCGCGCCCAGCCTCGTCGGCACCGCGATCCCCGTCGGCGGGCAGGTCGGCCTCCTCACCAAGGAGGGCGACTGCGTCCTCACCGACTGCGTCGTCGCCCTGCGCATCGAGGCCGGGCAACCGGGCGGGATCGACATCAGGCTCGGCCGGGAGGCGGCGGCCGGTGAGCGGTATGCCATGCCCGGCCAGATCGACGCCCCCGGCGAGCCGCTGCACTGCGTCGACTTCCGCCGCCTGCGCTTCGGCGCGGTGAAGGCGCTGCTGGCGGAGAAGGGCGTCACCGACGTGACGGCCGCCGGCGGAGTCGCCGAGGACGACTGGTTCGTCCACGACGGCGTCATGTGGTCGGCCGGCACGGCGCTGCTGCTGGCCGGGCCGACCGCGGACGTGCCGCAGGACGTCGGCCCGGTGAACACCCGGAGTCTGTGCTGACCCGTCAGAAACGTTCGGCCTCGATCGTCGTGTCGGGGCCGTGGCCCGTCTTCACGACGGTCTCCGGGGGCAGGGTCAGCAGCCTCTCCCTGATCGACGCCACGATCGTGTCGTGGTCGGAGAACGACCGGCCCGTCGCCCCCGGCCCGCCCTGGAACAGGGTGTCGCCGGTGAAGACGACCCCCAGTTCGGGCGCGTGGAAGCAGCACGCCCCGGGCGCGTGCCCCGGCGTGTGCAGGACCGTCAGGGTCGTGCCGCCCACCTCGATCGTCTGCCCGTCGGCCAGTTCGCCGTCGGGGGCGCGGTCGAGGTGGGTGAGCCGCCACACCGGCAGGTCGTCGGGGTGGAGCAGGATCGGCGCGCCGGTCGCCTCGGCCAGCGCCGGGGCCTGCCGGACGTGGTCGTCGTGGGCGTGGGTGGCCAGGATCGCCGTCACCCGGCGGCCGGCGACGACCTTCAGGATCGCGTCGACGTCGTGGGGCGCGTCGAACACGACGCACTCGGCGTCGTCGCCGAGCACCCACACGTTGTTGTCGACGTCGAAGGTCTGGCCGTCGAGGCTGAAGGTGCCCGAGGTGACGGCGTGGTCGATCCGGGTCACTTCCAGACCACCACGGACCGGAGCACGTCGCCGTGGTGCATCTTCTCGAACGCGGCCTCGACCCCGTCGAGCGGGATCTCCTCCGACACGAACGCCGCCAGGTCGATGCGGCCCTGGAGGTGCAGGTCGATCAGCATCGGGAAGTCGCGGGTGGGCAGGCAGTCGCCGTACCACGACGACTTGAGCGCGCCGCCTCGGCCGAACACGTCGAGGAGCGGCAGGTCCAGGCGCATCTCCGGCGACGGCACGCCGACGAGCACCACGGTGCCGGCCAGGTCGCGGGCGTAGAAGGCCTGCTCGTACGTCTTCGGGATGCCGACCGCGTCGATCACGACGTCGGCGCCGTGGCCGCCGGTCAGGTCGCGGATGGCCTCGACGGCGTCGGCCGAGGAGGAGTCGACCGTGTGGGTCGCGCCGAGGTTCTTCGCCCATTCGAGCTTGCGGCCGTCGATGTCGACCGCGATGATCTTCGCGGCCCCCGCCAGCCGGGCGCCCATGACCGCCGCGATGCCGACGCCGCCGGCCCCGATGACCGCGACCGAGTCGCCCCGGCCGACGTTGCCGGTGTTCATCGCCGCGCCGAAGCCCGCCATGACGCCGCAGCCCAGCAGGCCCGCCACGGCCGCGCCGGCGGCCGGGTCGACCTTGGTGCACTGCCCGGCGGCCACGAGGGTCTTGTCGGCGAACGCGCCGATGCCCAGCGCCGGGGACAACACGGTGCCGTCGGCGAGGGTCATCTTCTGGGTGGCGTTGTGGGTGTTGAAGCAGTACCAGGGCCGGCCGCGCAGGCAGGCGCGGCACTGGCCGCAGACGGCGCGCCAGTTCAGGATCACGAAGTCGCCGGGCGCGACCTCGGTGACGCCTTCGCCGACCGCCTCGACGACGCCGGCGGCCTCGTGGCCGAGCAGGAACGGGAAGTCGTCGTTGATCGCGCCTTCGCGGTAGTGCAGGTCGGTGTGGCAGACGCCGCACGCCTGCACCTTGACCAGCGCCTCGCCCGGGCCCGGGTCGGGCACGAGAATCGTCTCCAGCGTCACCGGGGCGCCCTTGGCCCGGGCCACCACGCCGCGTACTTCGTGTGTCATGGACCGATTGTGATGGACTGGATCTCCGACCGGAAGGAGGACGCCGTGCCCCCGCGGGATGACGACCTGTTCAAGGGCGCCGCCGACTACTACGAGCTCGGCCGCCTCCCCTACGCCGCCCAGCTGCCCGAGGTGCTGGCCAAGGAGCTGGGCCTCGGCCCCGCGTCGGTGGTGGCCGACATCGGGTGCGGGCCGGGGCTGCTCGCGGTCGCGCTGGCGCCCTTCTGCGGACGGGTGGTCGGCGTCGACCCCGACCCCGACATGCTGGCGCGGGGCCGCCGCCGCGACCCGTCGGTCACCTGGCTCCGGGCACGGGCCGAAGACCTGGCGTTCGAGCCGGGCGAGCTCGACGCGGCGGTGTTCGGGCGGTCGTTCCACTGGACCGACCGGGCGCTGATGGCCGCCCGGTTGCGGACCTTCGTCCGGCCCGGCGGCCATCTGGTGCTGGTCTCCGAGATGCACCGGCCCGGCCGCATCCCGCCGCGGGTGAAGGAGCTGATCACCGAGTTCCTCGGCGAATACCGGGTGCCGAGGCTCGGCGACGAGGAGGAGATCATCGCGGCGGCGGGCTGGCCGGGCCCCAAGCGGCTGAGCATGCGGACGGCCGACACCCTGACCCGCGACCCGGAGACCCGGGTCGCGGAGGTCTACTCGATGTCGAGCTCGACCCGGCACCGCTTCGGCGCGCGGCTGCCCGAGTTCGACCGGCGGTTGCGCGAGCTGCTGTCGGAGCCCGAGGTCATCCCCTTTCCGGCGACGCTGGCCCGGATCTGGACGAATCCCTGACGGCGTAGCCGAAGACCAGGGTGGTGCCGAACATCAGCACGCCGTAGACGGCGGGCGGGATCGACATCGCCGAGTTGTTCAGCAGGGTCGGGCTGAGGGCGATCGTGATGGCCAGGGTGCTGTTGTGGATGCCGATCTCCATGCCCGAGGCGATGGCCTGGCGGCGTTCGACCCGGAACAGGCGCGGCAGCCAGTAGCCGACGGTCAGGCTGATCGCCGAGAACAGCACCGCGACCAGGCCGACCGAGGCGAGGTGGTCGAGCAGCCGCTCGCGCTCCTGCACGATCGCGCCGACGATGACGGCGGCCAGCACGATCGCCGAGGCGATGCGGACCGGTTTGTCGGCGCGGTCGGCGAACGACCGTTTCCAGGCGCGCACCAGCATGCCGATCACGACCGGGATCAGGACCAGCGCGAACACCTGGAGGACCTTGTCGGCCTGGAGGCCGAGCTCGGCGCCGCCCTCGACGAAGTGGCCGATCGACAGGTTGACCACGAGCGGCAGGGTGAAGGCGGCCAGCACGGAGTTGACCGCGGTCAGCGTCACGTTGAGGGCGACGTCGCCGCCGAACAGGTGGCTGTAGAGGTTGGCGGTGGTGCCGCCGGGCGAGGCGGCCAGCAGCATCATGCCGACCGCGAGCAGGGGTTCGAGGTCGAACAGGACGACCAGGCCGAAGCAGACGGCCGGCAGGATCAGCACCTGGGCGACCAGGGCGATCACGACCGCCTTGGGGCGGGTGGCGACGTCGGCGAAGTCGCGGATCGTGAGGGACAGGCCCAGCCCGAACATGATGAGCGCGAGGGCGGCGGGCAGCGCGACGGTGGTGAGGATCGACTGTTGCACGGAACACCGTATTTCTCGGGGGTTCCGCCGGTTGTAGCAGCCGTCCCAGCGGCGATCAAGGGATGGTAACGCTCCCATCCCGTTGACTCGGTTTCATAACGAGCTATTGACACGTTTTATGTTAGCGATAACAGTCTTCGCATGACGCACGTGAGATTCCCCCGGATCGCCGCCGCTCTACTCATGGCCACTGCCCTGGCCGCGTGCGGATCCACCCAGAAGACCGTTGACGCGGAAGCCTCGCAGTCGGCCGCCGCCGGCCCCGCGGGCGCCCTCGTCGGTGTGACGATGCCCACGAAGTCGTCGGAGCGCTGGATCTCCGACGGTGAGAACGTCAAGGCGGGGCTGGAGAAGCTCGGTTACCAGGTCGACCTCCAGTACGCCGAGAACGACATCCCCACCCAGATCAACCAGATCGAGAACCAGATCACCAAGGGCGCCAAGCTCCTGATCGTGGCCTCCATCGACGGTACCGCCATCACCACGCAGCTCCAGCAGGCGGCCGACAAGAAGATCCCGGTCATCGCCTACGACCGGCTGATCCGCAACTCCCCCAACGTCGACTACTACGCCACCTTCGACAACTTCAAGGTCGGCGTCCAGCAGGCCACCTCGCTCCTCGCGGGCCTGAAGGTGGACGACTCGACGAAGGGTCCGCTGAACATCGAGCTGTTCGCCGGGTCGCCCGACGACAACAACGCGACGTTCTTCTTCAACGGCGCGATGTCGGTCCTCCAGCCGTACATCGACAAGAAGGTCCTGAACGTCAAGAGCACGCAGACCGACTTCAAGACGGTCGCGATCCTGCGCTGGGACCCGGCGACCGCGCAGAAGCGCATGGAGGACATCCTCACCAAGACCTACAGCGGCGGCGACCACGTCGACGGCGTGCTCTCCCCCTACGACGGCCTGTCGATCGGCATCCTGTCGGCCCTGAAGTCCAGCGGTTACGGCACCTCTGAGCAGCCGTACCCTGTGGTCACGGGCCAGGACGCCGAGCTCGCCTCGGTCAAGTCGATCCTCGCCGACGAGCAGTACTCGACGATCTACAAGGACACCCGCCAGCTCGCCGACGTGACCGTGAAGATGACCGACGCCGTCCTGAAGGGCGGCAAGCCGGAGGTCAACAACACGACCGACTACGAGAACGGCAACAAGGTGGTCCCGTCCTACCTGCTCGACCCGGTCATCGTCGACAAGTCCAACACCCAGACGCTCGTCGACTCCGGCTACTACGAGGCCTCCGAACTGCAATGACATCCCAGGGCGACATCCTGCGCATGCAGGAGATCACCAAGACCTTCCCCGGCGTACGGGCGCTCCAGGACGTGAACCTGTCCGTGCGCCGGGGTGAGATCCACGCCATCTGCGGCGAGAACGGCGCCGGGAAGTCGACGCTGATGAAGGTGCTGTCGGGGGTGTACCCGCACGGCTCGTACGAGGGGGAGATCTCCTTCGACGGCCAGGAGTGCCGGTTCGCCGGCATCCGCGACAGCGAGCAGCGGGGCATCGTCATCATCCACCAGGAGCTGGCGCTCTGCCCGCAGTTGTCGATCGCGGAGAACATCTTCCTGGGCAACGAGCGCTCGCGGCGCGGCCTGATCGACTGGAACCGCACCAACCACGAGGCGCAGACCCTGCTCGACCGGGTGGGGCTGCCCGAGAACCCGGTCACCACGGTCTCGGACATCGGCGTCGGCAAGCAGCAGCTCGTCGAGATCGCCAAGGCCCTGTCGAAGGAGGTGCGGCTGCTCATCCTCGACGAGCCCACGGCCGCGCTGAACGACGAGGACTCGGCGCACCTGCTCGACCTGCTGCGCGGCCTGCGGGCCGAGGGCATCACCTGCGTGATCATCTCGCACAAGCTGAACGAGATCGCCGCGATCGCCGACCGGGTCACCATCCTGCGCGACGGCCGCTCGATCGAGACGCTCGACATGGACGCCGACGACGTCACCGAGGACCGCATCATCTCGGGCATGGTCGGCCGCGACCTGGAGCACCGCTACCCGCCGCACGAGCCGTCGATCGGCGAGGAGGCGTTCCGGATCGAGGACTGGACCGTGCACTCCCCCGTCCAGCGCGACCGCGTGGTGGTCTCGAACGCCGCTCTCTCGGTACGGCACGGCGAGATCGTCGGCCTGGCCGGGCTGATGGGTGCGGGCCGCACCGAACTCGCGATGAGCGTCTTCGGCCGGTCGTACGGCGTCGACGTCTCGGGCCGGGTCTACCGCGACGGCAAGCAGGTGGAGATCAGGAACGTCCGCGACGCGATCGGCCACGGCATCGCCTACGCGACCGAGGACCGCAAGCGCTACGGGCTGAACCTGATCGAGGACATCAAACGCAACATCTCCGCCGCCGACCTCGGCCGGCTGGCACGGCGCGGCTGGGTGGACGACAACGAGGAGTACCGCGTCGCCGAGGGCTACCGCCACGACATGAACATCAAGGCCCCGAGCGTGCTGAGCGTCACCGGGAAGCTGAGCGGCGGCAACCAGCAGAAGGTCGTCCTGTCGAAGTGGATCTTCACCGACGCGGACGTCCTGATCCTCGACGAGCCCACCCGGGGCATCGACGTGGGCGCCAAGTACGAGATCTACTCGATCATCAACCGCCTCGCCGACAGCGGCAAGGCGGTGCTGGTGATCTCGTCGGAACTGCCCGAACTGCTGGGCCTGTGCGACCGCATCTACACCATGTCGGCCGGCCACATCACCGGCGAACTCCCCCGGCACGAGGCCACCCAGGAACGCCTGATGACACTCATGACCACGTTGACCACCAAGGACGCAACCCGATGACCGACTGCCGAGCCCTGGACCCGCACCTGGAGGTCCGATGAGCAGCGTCTCCCCCGCCGCCGCCCCGCCCACCCCCGCCGGGCCGCCGTCGACCGGCCCCGCCCGGACCACCGTCTTCGGGGTCTCGCTGAACATCCGGCAGAGCGGGATCTACATCGCCTTCGCGCTGATCGTGGTGCTGTTCACGATCCTGACCGAGGGCGCGCTGCTCCAGCCGCAGAACATCTCCAACATCATCGTCCAGAACTCCTACATCCTGATCCTGTCGATCGGGATGATCCTGATCATCATCGCCGGGCACATCGACCTGTCGGTCGGGTCGGTGGTCGCCGTCACCGGCGCCATCGCCGCGGTGCTGATGGTCGACTACGGCATCCCGTGGCCCGTGGCGCTGGTGCTCACCCTCATCGCGGGCGGGCTCATCGGGGCCTGGCAGGGCTTCTGGATCGCCTACTTCGGGATCCCGGCCTTCATCGTCACGCTCGCCGGCATGCTGCTGTTCCGCGCGCTGACGCTGACCGTGCTGGGCAACCAGGGCATCGGCCCCTTCCCCGACCCCGTCCGGACGCTTTCCAACGGGTTCACCGACGGCTACTTCGGCAACATCGGGCTGGGGGTGCTCGGCGGGGCCGACATCTTCTCGCTGCTCGTCGGGGTCCTCGTCGTCGGGGGCATGGCGTTGTCGCAGTGGCGCACCCGGACCGCGCGGCTCGGCTACCGCCAGGCCGTCGACCCGCTGCCGGTGTTCCTGCTGAAGATCGTCACGGCCGCCGCGGTCATCATGTTCGTGGTGGTGCAGCTGGCCCGGTTCCGCAACCTTCCCTGGGTGCTGGTGCTGCTGGCCGTGCTGGTGCTGGCGTACTCGCTGGTCACGACTCGGGCGGTGTTCGGGCGGCAGGTCTACGCCATCGGCGGCAACCTGCAGGCGGCGGTGCTCTCGGGCATCAAGGTCAAGCAGGTGGTGTTCTGGATCTTCGTCAACATGGGCGTGCTGGCCGCGCTGGCGGGGGTCATCTTCGCGGGCCGGCTGAACCAGGCCGGGCCGACCGCCGGCAACGCCTTCGAGCTCGACGCCATCGCGGCGGCGTTCATCGGCGGCGCGGCGGTGCAGGGCGGCGTCGGCAAGGTCGTGGGCGCGATCACGGGAGGTCTCATCATGGGTGTGATCAACAACGGCATGTCCCTCATCGGATCGCCGAGTGAACGCGTCATGCTCGTGAAGGGCGTGGTGCTGCTCGCGGCGGTGGCGTTCGACGTGTGGGCCAAGCGGCGTGCCGCCCGTTAGGTCAAGGTCATAGGCTTGGATCCCATGACCACTTCCCCCGGCGGCGAGCCGGCCGAACGCACCAAAGCGGCCGTTCTCGAAGACGTCGCCGGCCTCGCGGGCGTCTCGGCGATGACGGTCTCCCGCGTCCTCAACGCTCCGGAGAAGGTGCGCCCCGAGACCCGCGCGCGGGTCCTCGCGGCCGTCCAGGAGCTCGGCTACCGGCCCAACTTCGCGGCCCGTTCCCTCGTGACGGGCCGCTCGGGCGTGCTCGGAGTGGTGAGTTTCGACACGACTCTGTACGGCCCCGCCTCCACCCTCTACGCCATCGAGCGCGCCGCTCGCGAACACGACTACCTGGTCAACATCGCCAGTCTCGAGGCGATGACCCGGCGGTCGATCGCCGAGGGCGTCGACCGGCTGCGGCAGCAGTCGGTCGACGGCGTGATCGTGATCGTGCCCCACGAGTCGGCCGCCGACGGCCTGCGCGACCTGCCGCCCGACCTGCCGGTGGTCGACGTCGGCGGCGGCGAGCGCCTGTCGGTGCCGGCCGTGGCGGTCGACCACCACGCCGGCGCGGTCAGGGCCACCCGGCACCTGCTCGAACTGGGGCACGAGACCGTCCACCACCTGAGCGGCCCGGCCAACTGGATCGACGCCAACAACCGCATGCAGGGCTGGCGGCACGCCCTGCGCGGTCGTGAGATCCCGCCGCCGCTGGCCGGCGACTGGTCCGCGAACAGCGGCTACGAACAGGGCAAACGGTTGTCGCGCGACCCGTCGGTGACGGCGGTGTTCGTGGCCAACGACCCGATGGCGCTGGGGCTGATGCGGGCCTTCCGCGAAGCCGGCCGCCGGGTGCCCGAAGACGTCAGCGTGGTCGGCTACGACGACGTGCCGGAGGCGGCCCACTTCTGGCCGCCGCTCACGACGGTCCGGCAGAACTTCGCCACCCTCGGCCGGCAGGCGTTCCAGTTACTGCTGAACCGGATGGTCGGCCACGACACCTCCGAACGCCGCACGGTCGAACCGGAACTGGTCGTCCGGGAGTCGACCAGCCGCCGGTAAAACCGAATTGCCCCGCCCGTGACCTGATCACAGCACCCCAGCGGGCAACGGTCTTCCATGGACGACGTGTGGTTGATCGCGGCCCGCGGGGTGTTCGGGGGCGTCCTGGTGATGTGCTTCGCGCTGCTCGGGGAGGCGACCTCGCCGAAGCGGTTCGCCGGCATCTTCGCCGCCGCCCCGGCCGTGGCCATCGGGGGGATGGTGATCACCGCGGTGAGCGACGGGCGCGAGGAGCTCGCCGAGTCGGGCCTCGGCATGGTCGCCGGCGGGGTCGCGCTGATCGCCTACTGCGCGCTGGCGGTGCCGCTGGTCCGCCGGTTCGGCGCGCTCAAGGGCTCGACCGGCGCGCTGGTCCTGTGGGCGCTCGTGGCCTGGCTGGGCTGGACGGTGGTCTCGTGAAGGTGACGTTCCGGGCGTCGCGGCTGCGGCACACCCGGGTGCGCGACCTGGCGGTGCGGTTCGTGTTCGGCGCGGCCATCTCGGTGGTCGCCGGGCTGGTCGGCGAGCGCTGGGGGCCGCTCGCGGGGGGCGTCTGGCTGGGCTTCCCCGCCATCCTGGGCGCCACCCTGACCCTCATCGAGGAGGAGGAGCACAAGCGCGGCCCGGCCGCCAAGGACGCCATGGGCGCGATCTTCGGAGCGGGCGGCCTGACGGCGTTCGCCGTCTGCGTGTGGCTGCTGGCGCCGCGCCTGCCGTCGTGGCTGGTGCTGCTCCTGTCGCTCGTGGCGTGGATGGTGGTGGCCGCGCTCCTCTACGTCGTCAGCGAAGCGAGCAGATCGCGTCTTCGATCACGCGGGTCACGGCCTCCGGATGGGAGACCAGGGCGAGGTGGGAGCCACCGTCGAACTCGGTGACCTTCGACTTGGCCCGCTCGGCCATCGCGCGCTGCGACGCCGGCACGATGATCTTGTCGCCGCTCGCGATGAAGTACCACGAAGGGATCGTCTTCCAGGCCGGCTCCTTCGACGGGGTCATGAAGGCGGCCGTCGAGGCGGCCCGCTGCCCGGCCCAGAGCTCGGCCGACCGCGTCTTGGGCAGGTCCTGGCCGAAGGAGTTCTGGAAGACGTCCTTCTTCAGGTAGAGGTCCTTGGCGGTGGTGCCGGGCGCGGCGGCCTGGTCGTAGAGGGTCTCCGGCTGCCCGCCCAGGGCCGAGCCCGGCCCGCTGAGCTGCATGGTGTTCTCGCCCGCCGCGGGGGCGGCCGCGTCGACGTACACGAGCGCCTTGACGTCGGGGTCGCCGGTGGCGGCGTTGGTGATGACCGAACCGCCGTAGGAGTGGCCGACCAGCACGACCGGCCCCTTGACCGTGTCGAGGAAGTCGCGCACGGTCTGGGCGTCGCTGGTCAGATCGCGCAGCGGGTTGCCGATGGCGCGGGCGGTGTAGCCCGACCGCTGGAGCTCCTGGACCTCGCCGGCCCAGCTGGAGGTGTCGGCCCACGCGCCGTGGACCAGGACGACCGTGGGTTTGACCGGGCACACCCGCGGCGTGGCCGCCTCGGCGGCGTGGGCCGGGGCGGCGCCCGTGAGGATCATGACGACGGCGAGCAGCGACTTCATATTACTCACTAACCGAACATATCGGCATTTGTCGTAAATGCGCAATTAATGGGGCCGAGTTTCACCGCTTACCTTCAACGGGAACATTTGACTCGGTGTGGCGATTTCCAATAACCCACAATTAAGGAAATCACTGTGATTGCTCGCCCCAATCCCGCTAAATCCGGCATACGTCCATCAACGCGGAAAGTCCCCGCGCTGGCGCCCATGTTGGGCCCGGCGTTCGTCGCGGCCATCGCCTACGTCGATCCGGGGAACGTGGCCACCAACCTCACCGCCGGGGCGACCCTCGGCTACCTGCTCGTCTGGGTCGTGGTGCTGGCCAGCCTGGTCGCGATCCTGGTGCAGTTCCAGGCGGCCAAGCTGGGCATGGCGACCGGGCGCAACCTGCCCGAACTGTGCCGCGAGCGGTTCGGCCGGCGCGGCGGCCTGCTGCTGTGGGCGCAGGCCGAGATCGTCGTGCTCGCCACCGACCTGGCCGAGTTCGTCGGGGCGGCCATCGGGATGCAGTTGCTGTTCGGCATGCCCGTCTGGTTGTCGGCGATCACCACCGCGGTCATCTCGCTGGCCCTGCTGGAACTGCGGCGCAAGGGGCGCACCCGGCCGTTCGAGCTGATGAGCGCGGCGGCGCTGATGTTCGTCGGGGCCGGGGTCGGCTACGACATCGTCGCCACCGGGCACCAGTCGGCGGGCGGGCTCGCGGCCGGGCTGGTGCCGAGCCTCGGCGGGCCGGGGGCGCTGCTGCTGGCGATGGGCATCGTCGGCGCGACGGTCATGCCCCACGCGGTCTACCTGCACTCCGCCCTGGTGCAGGGGCGCGGGATGTCGACCGAGACGGCCCGCGCCCAGCCCGCGCTGGTGCGGCGCATCCTGCGGTGGGACTGCTCGCTGGCCCTTGGCGTGGCCACGGTCATCAACGTGTCGATGATCGCGCTCGGCGCCGGGCTCGGGGTGGCCAGCGGCGGCGCCTGGACCGGTGACCTGACGGCCGCCCACACCGAACTGGCTGCCCGCGTGGGCGGGTTCGCCGCCCTGGCGTTCGCCGTCGCGTTGTTGTCGTCGGGGTTGTCGTCGTCCGGGATCGGCACGCTGGCCGGCGACGTCGTGATGCGAGGCTTCCTGAACGTGCGGGTGCCCGTGCACGCCCGCCGGATCGTGACGATGACCCCGGCCGTGCTGGCGCTGCTGTCCGGGGTCTCGCTCACCGACCTGCTGGTGCTGAGCCAGGTGGTCATCTCGCTCGGCGTCCCGGTGGTGCTGTTCCTGCTCGTGTACTTCTGCCGCGACCGCGACCTGATGGGCCCGCTGGTCAACGCGCCACTCACCACCTGGATCGCGGCCGCCGCCGCGGCGGTCGTCGCCCTGCTCGGCTGCTCGCTGCCGATCACGATGCTGCTGTGACGACCGTCCGCGCGAAGCTCCGGGTCTGCGCCGCGCTGGCCGCCGTCGCCTTCCTCCTGGACGCCGACCTCCGGCTCACCCTCACGCTCTGCCTGCTGGCGCTATTTGCCCACGGGGTCGCGGGGATTGAGGCGCGGCACGAAAAGCGGGTCGATCGGGGTGAACGGGAATTGCGGAAGCTCTCTCTCGGGAATGGCGAAACTCGCGGCGAGGACCTCCCGTGAAAAGGCGGTCGCGGTGGCCCTGTATCCGATGTCGGCGGGCATCGGCTGGTCGAAGAAGATCAGGAAGTGGATTTCCTCGTCGCCGATGACCTCGATGTGGTGCGGGAAGGCGCGCGGCACGAAATAGAGGTCGCCGGGGCCGAGCAGGTATTCGTCCAGGCTCAGATCGGGGTCGAGCACCCGCATGCGGGCGTGGCCCTTGGCGACGTAACCCATCTCGGCGGTGACCGGGTGCCAGTGCGGCTCCCGCATGCCGCTCTCCTTCACCCGCAGGGAGTACATGGAGATGTCGTCGAGGGCGGCCCAGAACTGGTGCCGCGCCATCCGCGCGTCGCCGTAGGAGTAGGTCAGCACCGGCGCCTGGCTCTCGATGTCGAACAGCTTGGCGTTGGGCAGCGTGGCGGTCGGCGTCACGTCGGCCGGGCCGGTGCGGCGCACGATCTGCTGGGCCGGTGACCGGTCGAACGCGGCGAACGCCGACGCCTGCAGGTCGAAGGTGTTGCCCAGCACGGCGTCGGTCATCGCGGTGAAGCTGTCGCGCACCGAGAAGTGCTGCGGCCGCTCGCTACGCAGGGCCAGCACGAGCTCGGCGCGGTCGGGGCCGATGTTCTCGATGTGGTAAACCGCGCCCGACTCGACGTGGTACATCTGCCCCGGCCGCACCACGAACGACGAGAACGCGTCGGCGTTGCCGAGGATCGACACCAGGACGGTGCCCGAGACGACGTAGGCGAGCTGGTTGGCGTTGACGTTCCACTGCGGCTCGCGGATCGCCCCCGGCTCCAGCACGACCCGCTTCAGCGAGAGCCGGTCGAGGATCGGCAGCACCTTCTCGTCGACCACGGTGACGGACCCCAGCTCGTTCTCGAACGTGGGCCGGACCTTCCCCAGTGAGGTGATGTGCGGCGACTTGCGCATGGCGTGCTCCCCCGGACGCGAACTGTTTTCCCAGGTTAAGCAGCATGTGTCGGAAGTCGGGGGAATGACACGTTGGTCTTCGGCCGCACGGTCGTAGCGCAGAGGCCGTCGCGCCCTGACAGGGACAAGATCCGGAATGTCGGAGATGTGCGCTAACCTTCCGGCGACACGGTCGTAGCGCAGAGGTCGTCGCGCCCCAAATCGATGCGGAGGACGCCGGTTCGAATCCGGTCGGCCGTGTCACTTCTGTTGCCGGAGGGGGACGCGCGCATGGCTTCTGACGTGGAGACCTGCCTGCGCGTCCTGGCCGAGGCCCGCGCGGCCGATCCCGACGACGAGCGCTGGGCGCCGGTCCGCGAGGCCGCCGCGCAGGTCTACCAGGCGGGCAAGAAGGCCCGCAAGGCGGCCCGCCGCGCCGACCGCCGCCGGCACGACGACGTCGTCATCGCGGCCGCCGAACGCCACCGCGACCAGAACCCCGGCTCCGCGCCCCCGGTCGCCACACCGACGGGCTCGCGGCCGCTGGCCGGGACCCAGCGGTGCTACGTCTGCAAGGCCGTCTACGACCGGGTCCACTCGGTCTACCACCGGCTCTGTCCGGCCTGCGCCGAGGAGAACCTGGCCCGCCGCACCGCCCGCTGCGACCTGCGCGGACGCCGGGCGCTGGTCACCGGCGGGCGGGTGAAGATCGGCTTCCAGACGGCGCTGAAGCTGCTGCGCGACGGGGCCGAGGTCCTCGTGACGACCCGGTTCCCCGCCGACGCGGCCCGCCGCTACGCCGCCGTGCCCGACGCGGCCGAATGGCTCGACCGGCTGCACGTCCACGGCGTCGACCTGCTCGACCTGCCCGGGGTGGCGGGCCTGCTGGAGACCGTGCACGCCCGTTTCGACCACCTCGACGTGCTGGTCAACAACGCGGCCCAGACGATCCGCCGCCCGGCCGCCTACCACCGCGAGGTGACGGCGGCGGAGCACCTCCCGCTGGAGGGCCCGGCCGCCCGGATCCGCCGCACGACCGGGCCCGCGACGCGCGAGATCGCCGCGTCGAGGAGTGTCACGGCCACCCGTGACGGGGCCGGGCTCGTCGCCGCCGACGAGTTCGAGGCGCTCTTCCCCGCCGGGATGCTCGACGAGACCGGGGAGCCGCTCGACCTGCGCGACCGCAACAGCTGGAGCCTGCGGCTGCACGAGGTCGACGCCGCCGAGTGGCTGGAGGTGCAGCTGGTGAACTCCTTCGCGCCGTTCCTGCTCACCTCGCGGCTGCGGGGGCTGCTCGAAGCCTCGCCGCATCCCGACCGCTATGTCGTGCAGGTGTCGGCGATGGAGGGCAGCTTCTCGCGGGCGAACAAGACCGTCCGCCACCCGCACACGAACATGGCCAAGGCCGCGCTCAACATGCTCACCCGGACCGCCGCCCCCGACTACGCCGCGAGCGGCATCCACATGAACAGCGTCGACACCGGGTGGTGCACCGACGAGCGGCCCCATCCCGAGAGGGCGGCGAGCCGCTTCCGGCCGCCGCTCGACGTGATCGACGGGGCCGCGCGGGTGTACGACCCCGTCGTCCGGGGGGTCGGCGGCGACCTCGTCTCCGGACTCTTCCTGAAGGACTACCGATCGGTGGAGTGGTGACCGTGAAGCCTGTGCCCGTACGCTGCCCGGCGATCGAGCACCCCGACGTGCCGCCGGCCGAGGCGGCGGCGCTCGACCCGCTGCTGGCCCGGCTGGCCGACAGCCGGGTGGTCGCGGCCGACGAGGTCTTCCCGCTCGGCGCGCTGCGCCCCGACGGCCGGGTCGACCTGTGCAAACAGGGTCTCGGCGCCCCCGGCGTGGCCCGGCTGCTGCCAGTGGCGACGGCCTCGCCGCACGCCGTCCACCTGCTGCTGGGCACCAACGCCATCGGCGACGAGGGGGCCCGCGCGGTCGCCGGCGCGCTCACCGACGACCACCGCCTGCGCACCCTCTACCTGGGCTGCAACCGCATCGGCCCCGAGGGCACGGCGGCGCTGGCCGACCGGCTGAGCGGCGACCAGAGCGTGCGGGCGTTGTGGCTCAAGCGCAACCCGATCGGCGCGGCGGGGGTGCGGGCGCTGGCCGGGATGCTCGCCTGGAACAGCACGCTGCGCACGCTCGACCTGGTCAACACCGGCCTGTCGACGGCCTCGCTGGAGGTGCTGGTCGCCGCCCTGGTCAGCCGCGACGTGCCGCTGGAGCGGCTGTTCCTCGGCGGCAACGGCCTCGGCCCGGCCGACGCGCCGCTGCTGGCGCGGCTGGTCGCCGAGGGAGGCGTGCGGGAGCTCTACCTGCCGGCCAACCACCTGGGCGACGAGGGCGCGGCCGTGCTGGCCGCCGCGGGCGACCCGGCGCGGCCGGTCCGGCTCGGCCTCGGCGGCAACGGCATCGGGCCGGCCGGCGCGACGGCGCTGGCCGCCGCGCTCGACCGCATCGAGTCGCTCGACCTCGGCCGCCCGCCGTCGGAGCGCAGCCTCGGCGCGCCCGCCAACACCACCGGCGACGAGGGCGCGCACGCCCTGGCCGCCGCCCTGCCCGGCAGCCCGCTGCGCCGTCTGGAGCTGCGGCACACCGGCCTCACCGGGCGCGGCGCGAAGAGCCTGCTGGCCCGGGTGCCCGACGACACCCGCCTGGAGTACGTCGGCCTCGGCCCCGGCCTGCCCCGCAAGGTCAAGCGGTCGTTCACCGCGCGGCTGCGCCCGGCCGGGCCCGGCCACCCCGACGTGGTCGCGATCGGCAGCCTGTACCGATGATCCATGACCGCGACGAACTGAGCCGCTGGCGGCACGCCCGCCGCTACGCCGTCCCGCGCTGGATGATCGAGCGGTCCGCCGAACGCCGCCTGGCCGGAGACTGGCAGGGCGCCTGCGCGGCCGCCGCCGTCGACGTCGCCTTCGACCCGGCCCTGGCCGAGAAGGACCCGGCGCTCGCCGACGACCTGCGGCATCTCGTACCGGAGCTGCTGCGCTGGCACCTGCCCCGCAGCGGCAACGGCGCGGGCACCCTGGGCACCCACCACCACGTCACCCTGGCCCGCTACGGCGACACCGAACTCCAGGCGTTCACGCCCGAGCTGAGCGAGGGCCCGCAGCGGCTGAAGCTGGACCTCGTCCCCGCCGACGAGGACGACGACCCCTACATGATCACCCAGGTCGACTGGACGTCGGCCCGCCACTTCTGGGACGCCCGGCACACCGCCGCCCTCGGCGGCGCGACCGACGCCTCGCTGCCCGACCGGGTGCTCATGGACGCCGGTCTGCTGACGCCCGATGATCTGCACCCGCTGGTCAGAGAAGGGCTCTGCCCCGGCCTGCCGCCGGGCGCGTCGGGCCCGCCGGAGCCGGCCCTGCCCGAGCCGGTCAGGGTGCGCTGCGGCGGCGTCTGGCACCAGGTCGTCTCGGGCGGCGGTTCGCTCCAGCTGGAGCACGGCGTGGACGAGCAGCGGCGCGAACGCGCCATGCGCGCCCTCGGCGGGGCCGTCTCCGGCTGCTTCGCGGTCGAGCAGTCGTGGACGTCGGGCGAGGGCAGGCTGCCCCGGCGGCTGCGCGCCCAGCGCTGGGCGCTGTTCCTGCACGCCCAGCACGGCGACACCCCGGCGGTGCTCCGGCTGCTGGACGCGGGCGTCGACCCCCGGGTCCGCGACGGCCGTCAGCGCAGCCTGCTGCACCTGCTGCACCTGGTCGACCACACCGTGCTGCTGCCCCGCCTCCTGGCGGCGGGCCTGGACGTGAACGGCGAGGACTACCGGGAACGCACCCCGCTGCTGCACGCGGTGGCCTCCTACGGCTCGCCCGCGCTGGTCGACGCGCTGCGCGCGGCCGGGGCGCGGATCGACGTGACCGACTGGGAGGACTGGTCACTGGCCGACCTCATCCGGCGGCGCCGCCGCCGGGACCTGGTCGCCCTGCGCGACGAGATCGAGCGCGACCACCCCGGCATCGGGGTCGGGTACGTGAATTACGACGACGACGATGACGATGACCACGGCGATGACCACGGCGATGACGACGACTGAGCACGACGGCCTGGCCGCCGCCGACGAGATCAACCGGCGGCTGGGCGTCTTCCGCACCGAACCGGCCGCCAGCTCCCAGCTGGAGGCGCTCGCCCTGGCCGTGGCGGCGAACCTGCCGGTCCTGTTGTGGGGCGAGCCGGGCATCGGCAAGTCGGCCGGGCTGGAGCAGCTCGCCGCCGGGCTCGGGCTGCCGCTGGAGACGGTCATCGCGAGCGTGCACGAGCCGTCCGACTTCGCCGGGCTGCCGATCGTCGGCGACGACCCGGCCGTGACCGGGGTGCCGATGGCGCCGCCCGACTGGGCCGTGCGGGTGACCGCGCTGGGCCGGGGGCTGGTCTTCTTCGACGAGTTGTCGTCCGCGCCGCCCGCCGTGCAGGCCGCGCTGCTGCGGGTGGTGCTCGAACGGCGGGTCGGCAGCCTCACGCTGCCCGCGCCGGTGCGCGTCGTGGCCGCCGCGAACCCGCCGTCGAGCGCGGCCGACGGCTGGCACCTGAGCCCGCCGCTGGCCAACCGCTTCGTCCACCTGCGCTGGACGCACGACCCCCGGACCGTCGCCCGCGGCCTGGCGGGCACCTGGCCGGCCGCCCGCGTCCCCTCGATCGACCCGGCGCGCGTCTCCGGCGCGGTGGCGAAGGCCCGGGGCGCGATCTCCGGCTTCCTGACCGCCCGTCCTGGTCTGACGCACCACCTGCCCGCCGACGCCGAGAGCCGGGGCGGCGCGTGGCCCTCGCCCCGGACGTGGGAGATGGCGCTGAGGCTGCTCGCCGTCGCCTACGCGAGCGGCACCGGCCGGGAGGCCCTCGCGGCGGCGGTGGTCGGCGCGGTGGGCGACGGCGCGGGCGTCGAGCTCATCTCCTACCTGGAGGAACTCGACCTGCCCGACCCCGACCGGGTGCTCGCCGACCCGGCCGCGTTCCGGCTCCCCGAGCGCGGCGACCGCCAGCTCGCCTTCCTGACGGCGGTGGTGGCGGCCGTGCAGGGCGACCCGACCCGGCGCCGCTGGGAGGCCGGGTGGGTGGTGCTGGCCAAGGCGGTGGACGCCGGCGTGCCCGACGTCGCGGCCCGCGCGGCGATGGACCTGGCCGCGATGCGCGACCTCAGCTGGCCGGTGCCCCCGGGCATCGACGCCTTCGTCGACCTCCTCCAGCTGTCCGGCGCGCTCTGACGATGGACCGGGTGAAGCTGCTGGCCGCGCGTTACCGCGCGGCGGCCGACCGCCCCTACTTCGCCACCGCCCTGTACGCCCTCTCCATCGTCCCCAGCGAGCGGGTGCCCACGATGGGCGTCGACGCGCACTGGCGCTGCTACGTCTCCCCCGCGTTCGTCGACGCCACCCCCGTCGAGGAACTGGCCGCCGTCTGGATCCACGAGGTCGCCCACCTGCTGCGCGACCACCACGGCCGGGCCGGGCGGCTGCCGCCCGCCGACCAGCGGGACCGGCTGCGCGTCAACCTCGCGCAGGACTGCGAGATCAACGACGACCTGCTCGCCGACCGGCTGCCGCTGCCGCCGGGCCGGATGGAGCCGCGCCTGTTCGGCCTGGCCCCGGGCCGCCTGTTCGAGGAGTACGTCCCGCTGCTGCCGCCGCACGAGCACGCGCCCGACTGCGGGTCGGGCGCGCACGGCCTGGCGTCGCCGTGGGAGACCGGTGACGGCGTGCCCGTGGTCGGGCCGGTCGAGGCCGAGTCGCTGCGGCGGCACACCGCCGAGGCGATGCGGGCGCACCGGCGGTCGCGGGGCACGCTGCCCAGCGGGTGGCAGCGGTGGGCGGAGCAGGTGCTCGAACCGGTCGTCGACTGGCGGCAGGTGCTCACCGGGGCGGTCCGCGAGGCGGTCGCCTGGGCGGGCGGCGCGGTCGACTACACCTACCGCCGCCCGTCGCGGCGGTCGGCCGCCATGCGCGGGGTGGTGCTGCCGAGCCTGCGCCGCCCGCTCCCCCGGGTCGCGATCGTGGTCGACACCTCCGGCTCGATGGGCGACGACGACCTGGCCGCGGCGCTGGCCGAGGTCACCGGGGTGCTGCGCGAGGTGGGCGTGCACGGCAACCGGGTGACGGTGCTGGCCTGCGACGCCGACGTCCACGCCGTCTCCCGGGTCACCTCGGCCGAGCAGGTCACGCTGGGGGGAGGCGGCGGCACCGACATGCGCGTGGGCATCACGGCCGCCCTGGCGGGCCGCGACCGCCCCAACGTGGTGATCGTGCTGACCGACGGCCACACGCCGTGGCCGGACGAGCCGGAGTCGGGCCGGCTCATCGCGGCCCTGATCGGCGAGAACCCGCCGCCGCCTCCGGCGTGGGTGGAGACGGTCCGCGTGCCACGCTGAGGACGGCGGCCGGCCCCGCCAGGGCGACGTAGAGGGCGAAGACGGCGGGCAGGACCAGCGCCGTGCCCAGCGACCACATCTCCGCGACGTAGCCGATGACGGCGGGTCCGGTGAGGGCCCCGCCGAAGCTCATCGTGGTGACGGCCGACAGCGCCCGCCCCGGCCGGCCGGCCGTCGCCCCGACGGTGCTGAAGATCACCGGCACGACCGTGGCCATGCCCGCCCCGACCAGGCTCCAGCCCGCGACCGCGCAGGCGAGGCCGCCCGTTCCGGCGAGCGGAGCGAGGAGGACCAGGCCGTATCCGGTGGACGCCACGGCGCCGGCCAGCCTCATCGTGCGGGCCGGCCCGAGGCGGCCCCGCAACGGGTCGCCGAGGAACCGGGTCACCGTCATCGCGCTCGCGAAGGCGGTGTAGACGAACGACGCGGTCGCCGGCCCGGCCGCCAGTTCCCATCGTGCGTGCACGGCGGCCCAGTCGGTGGCGGTCGCCTCGCTGAGGTACGCGGCGAAGACCACGGACCCCATCAGCGCAACCAGGCCCGCACGCATCGCCACGGGTGATCCGCGTCCGTCGGAGCCGTCGGCCCGGCCCGGGAGCCCGGCACGCAGCCAGGGGCCCGGCAGCAGGGACGACACCATCAGCGTGACCGCCCCCGACGCCATCAGCGTCCGCACCTCGGCCCCGGCCGCCAGGGCCGCCGTGATCGCCGCGCCGCCCGCCACCCCGCCCAGGCTCCACACGCCGTGGAGGCTGCCCATCACGGGCCTGCCGAGCCGGCGTTCGATCTGGACGCCGTGCACGT
This sequence comes from Herbidospora sakaeratensis, assembly GCF_001570525.1. GTDB lineage: Bacteria > Actinomycetota > Actinomycetes > Streptosporangiales > Streptosporangiaceae > Herbidospora > Herbidospora sakaeratensis. Next base: position 763,106 of record NZ_BBXC01000007.1, on the reverse strand, counting down.
TCAGCGCGATGTTGACCACGCCCGTGGCGGCTCCCAGCGGCACGACGGCGACGGCCAGCACCCCGTAGGACGGCGCGAGGGCGGCCCCGCCGAGGGCGAGCGCGCAGACCGGGGCCGCGAGCCGGAGCAGGCGGCGGCTGCCCCACCGGTCGGCCAGCCGCCCGGCGAACGGCATCGCGGCGAGCGCGCCCACCGCCATGAGCAGCAGCAGCGTGCCGATCCGGCCCGGACCGAGCGCCAGCCGCTCGTCGACGGCGGGCAGGGTGGCCACCCACAACGCGTTGAGCACACCGGCCAGCCCGTAGTGGATCGACAGCGCGAGCCGTTCAGGCATCGACGGCGTGGCGGTGCGCGCAGCGCCCGGTGAGGGACGTCAGATCCGGCAGGCCCGTGAGGGAGAGGTCGGCGCCGGGCACGCCGCGCACCCCCGCGACCGTCATCCCGGCGGCCCGGCCGGCGCGCACGCCCGCCACCGCGTCCTCGACCACCAGGCAACGGCGGGCCTCGACGTCGAGGAGCCTCGCCGCGAGGAGGTAGCACTCCGGGTCGGGCTTGCCCCGGGTGACGTCGTCGGCGGTGACCATCACCCGGGGCCGGGGCAGCCGGGCGGCGCCGATGCGGGCCAGGGCCAGCGGGCGGGGGCAGGAGGTCACGATGGCCCAGGGCACGCCGAGATCCTCGTAGGAGGCGAGCAGGCCGAGGGCTCCCAGGACGGCCGAGACGCCGTCGAGGTCGGCCTCCTCCATCCGCAGGTTCTCCTCGGCGTCGGCCAGGACCTCGGCCGGGGTCAGGTGGGCGCCGAGTTCGGCGATGGTCTCGACGCCCGGCCGTCCCGGCGAGACCCGCATGATCGTCTCGAGGTCGACGCCGCGCTTGACGGACCAGGCGGCCCAGGCTCTGGCCACCGCGGCGTCGGAGTCGGCCAGCGTGCCGTCGAGATCGAACAGCACCGCGCAGAAGTCGTTCATCGCCACCCCTTGAATATTTTGCTCTGACCGAGAGCATAAAGGTGCGGGAACGGCTGCCACAATGGGGCCGTGCACGCGCCCACGACGAGCAGCGAGTTGCGGCTCCACAACCTGACCCGGTTGCTGCGTGCCGTGCACGCCGGGGGCGGGGAGCTCACCCGCTCCCAGCTCACCCGTGATCTGGGGCTGGCCCGGGGTACGGCGACCGTGCTGATGGGCGAGCTGGTCTCGGCCGGCATGGTGCGGGAGCAGCCGCCGGCCGAGCGGCCGCGCGGACGGCCGACCCAGCTGGTCGGGCCGCACCCCCACGGGCCGGTCGCGCTCGCCGTCGACCTGCGGGAGGACTCCTGGTCGATCTCGGCCGCCGAGCTGGGCGGGGCGTCGCGGCTGCTCGAATGCCGCCACCTCACGGCCGGGCTCGCCTCGGAGGTGCTGGCCGCCCTGTCGGAGGCGCTGCGGGGGCGGGTGGCCGACTTGGCCGGGCGGGTGGTGGGGGTCGGCGTCGCCGTCCCGGCCGCGGTGCGCGACGGGCGGATGATCGACGCGATCCACCTGGGCTGGCACGACGTCGACCTGATCTCCCTGCTCCGTCTCGACGGCGGCCCGGCCGTCATGATCGGCAACGACGCCGGCCTGGCGGCGCTGGCCGAGGCGCGGCGGGGCGGCCTGCGCGGCGTCGACTTCGGCCTCCACCTGCACGTGTCATTGGGCGTGGGCGGGGCGCTCGTCGTCGGCGGGCGGCCCCTGGCCGGCGCCCACGGCGTGGCGGGAGAATTCGGCCATCTGCCCCTGGCGGGCGATCCCCATGCGGCGTGCCCCTGCGGGTCGGCCGGGTGCTGGGACCTCGACGTGGGGGCCAACGCGCTGGTCGGCAAGCGGGACGTGCCGGTCCACCGGCGCCTCCACCACGCCGGGGAACTGATCACGCGGGCCGCCGCCGGCGACGCCGGGAGCGTGCGGGCGGTCGAGAGGGTCGCCACCGCGCTCGGGCGCGGCATCGGCTCCCTGGTCAACGCGCACGACCCCCGGACGGTGACGCTCTCCGGGCTCGGCGCCCAGATCTACGAGGTGGCGGCCCCGGTGGTGATCGCCGGTTGCGAGGAGAGGCTCATGGCGTTCCGGCGCGGCGACCCGGGCCTGATCGCGGCCTCCCGGCTGGGTGTGGCGGCCCCGCGCGTCGGCACCGCGGAGATGGTCTTCGACGCCTTCCTCACCACCGAGGGCGTGGCGGCCTGGCGTGACCGGGTCACGGCCGAGGGAGGCTGAGCCCCCTCGATGCGGCGAGGGCGATGAGCGGTGCGGAGCGCCGGTGTGCCGCCCGCCACTGGGGGCGGCGGGCGGTGCCATGGTAGGCGGAGCCGTACCGGAAAGAGCGCTTTTACCAGGCCACGGGGAACGAGGTCAGCCCGTAGACGGCGTTGAACGAACGGAAGGCCGGCTCGCCCGCCTCGCGCAGGCCGGGGAAACGCTCGAAGAGGGCCGGGAAGGCGATGCGCATCTCCATGCGGGCCAGCGGCGCGCCGATGCAGTGGTGGGCGCCGTAGCCGAAGGCGACGTGGGCGAGGTCGCGGCGGGTGACGTCGAAGGCGTCGGGGTTCTCGGCCAGCGCGGGGTCGCGGTTGGCGGCCGGGAGGGAGACCACGACGGCCTCGCCCTTCGCGATCGGCACGCCGCCGATCTCGGTGTCGGCGGCGGCGACCTTGATCGCGCCCGAGTGGATGATGGTGAGCCAGCGCAGCAGCTCCTCGACCATGCCGTCGACCTTCTCCGGGTCCTTCCTGAACAGGTCGAGCTGGTCGGGGTGGCGGAGCAGGGCCAGGGTGCCGAGGCCGATCATGCTGGCGGTCGTCTCGTGCCCGGCGATCAGCAGCAGCCCGCCGAGGCCGACCAGTTCGGCGTCGGTCACCTCGTCGCCCTGGTCGCGGACCAGCATGCCGAGCAGGTCGTCGCCCGGCTCGACCCGGGCCCGCGCGACCAGTTCGCCCATGTAGGCGGCCGAGGCCATCTGGGCCTGCCCGCGCACCTCCGGCGGCTGGTTGAAGTCGAGCAGGGTGTACGACCGCGACTGGAAGTCGGCGCGGTCGGCGTAGGGCACGCCCAGGAGTTCGCAGATGACCAGGGACGGGATCGGCATGGCGAAGTCCGCGACCAGGTCGGCGGGCGCGCCGGCCCGCTCCATCGCGTCGAGGTGGTCGGCGACGATCTCGCGCACCCGGGGTTCGAGGCGGCGGATGCGGCGCATCGTGAACTCGGGCGTGAGCATGCGGCGTAAGCGGGTGTGGTCGGGCGGGTCCATCATCAGCAACGCGCCCGCCTTGAGGCGTCTGGTCTGTTCCTCGCTCATCGGCGGGATGTTGATGCCGTGCCCATAGCTGAACAGCTCGGCGTTCCTGAGCACGTCGCGCACGTCGTCGTAGCGGGTGACCAGCCAGGCGTCGCGGCCGTAGGGGGTGGGCACCCGGGTCAGGCCCTGCTGTTCGCGCACGGCGGCCAGTTCGGGATCGGGGTCGAAGCCCTGGCGGCGCATATGGAGGGGCAGCGTCATGGAATCTCCTGAGGAAGACCGGCGTACCCACAGCAAGATCCCTTGCCCGCCCCGCCCGCGCAACCTCCCTGACGGAGAAGGTCGCGCGGGTGCAAGACCACGTGGCCGTCAGCCCGGCTGATTCTCAGGGGTCGGCCATGTCTCCGGGGCCGGCCATGTCTCCGGAGGCGGCCCGAACGCACGACGACCGGCCCGCACGTTCAGAGCGGCGAACGCGGCGTTGGCGCCACCTCCGATCACCGCGCCGATGCCGAACGGCGCGACGCGGCCGAGGACGACGATTCCCTGCTTGGTCCCGTACTTCGTGACGAAGTTCCTCCCCAGGATTCCGTTGATCTGGCGCAACGTTTCAACGGGCACCTTGGCGACCACCTGACGTCCCCAGTGCTGCCCCGTGCGTTCAGCGATCTTGCCGATGGTGGCGGCGCCGCTTCCGCCGAGCAAGATGCCCATCACGATCGTCCTGCGGCGTTCCAGCTCGTCTATGGGGACCCCGTGAACTTCCGCGAGCGAGAGCGCGAAGAGCGTGCTCAGTTCCAACGACGAGAATGCCTCGCCCGCCGACAGCGCCAGCGCGAATCCCGTCCCGACGCCAGGTGCGGCCGCGGTCGCGCCCACTGCCGCACCGGCCCCTGTCTGGGCACTGAGGTACATGCGTTCCAACGTGCGGACGACCTGCGCCGGTGTCGCCTCGGGGTGTCGCTGACGCGCCCGGATGAGGTTCTTGCGGACCAGGGGACTCTGTATTTCGAGGGCTTTGTCCAGAAGGTCCAACGCCCGCTGGCCGAGTGATGTCTGTGCCGGAACCGGTCCGCCGAGGGCGTCTGCCATGCGTTGAACCCCTTGAGTCGTCACGTCCCCCGACGGAGCCTCCTATTCGACCAGTCCGAAGAAGTCTCGCGCCAGATGGATCACGGCCGGCAGTCCACCCGGTGGCAGACCGCCTTCAGCATCCTCGGCGTGGACGGCCCCGGACGCGTCGGCCGTGCGCACCGTTCTGCCGTCGGCGTCGAAGGCGACGGCCGGCAGGTCACCGGCGTGCTGGAACGGGAGGCCGATCGGGCGCCGGGCCCGCACGTCCCACAGGCGAATGGTGTTGTCGTGGCCGCCGGTGGCGAGCAGGGTCCCGTCGGGGCTGAAGGCGGCCGTGACCACGCCATCGGCCGCGTGACCGCGCATGACCGTGCCCTCCACCTCCCGCGTCGACGGGTTCCAGATCGCCAGCGAGCCGTCGGCGACGCCGAGGGGGAGGCGGCCGCCGTCGGGGTGCGGGCGAGGTTCTCGGTGATGTAGCCGGGCATGCGGAAGCCGCAGTCGGTCTGCCCGGCCGCCGGGCGGACCGTGCAAACGCCGTGGTCGGGGTGGCCGACATAGAGGGTGGCGCCGTCGGCGGCGAAGGTCAGCGTGTGGCCGATGACGTTCTTCACCTCGTCGACCAGCTCGCCGTCGCGGAAGCGCCAGACCAGCAGACCCGACCCGTAGTGGGGGGAGGTCTCGTCCTCGATGTGCGTGATCGCGGCGACCAGGGATCCGTCCGGCGAGAAGGCCATCGCGAGGAGGTCGCCCACTCCGGGCTCGTCGGCGGGCGTGCGGCAGGGTGATCGTGCGCAGGACGCGGCCCTCGCCGGTGTCGATCAGGACGACTTCGGCGCCTGTGCCGTTCACCGCGAGCACGCGTCCGTCGGGCGCGAACACCATGGGCGGCACCTCCCGCCCTGCAGTGGGGCCCGGAACTCCGGCGAGACCCACGGCTCGCGGAAATCGGCGATCATCTCGCCGGTGCGGGTGCCGATCAGGCGCAACTCCGACTGGTCCATAAAGCCGCTCCATCATCGCGACGAACCCGCCGTCGACCGGCCCGATCGCCAGACGCGCGCCGTCGGCGCTGGACGCCGCCTGCATGCGGGAATCCGCAGATAGTCGAAGACGGTCACGCCCCCGCCGGGCCGCGCCATCGTGGAGGTGTCCAGGAGCCGGACCTCGCCCTCGGACGCCATCGTCAGCGTGCCCCGTCGGGGCTGAAACCGAGGCGAGCCCCGACGGGGGCGGAACACTCGCGACGGCCTCCATGGGCACCGTGTCGGGCTCCCACTCCGCCGACATCGTCGGCGACCAGCCGCCGTTGCCGACCCGGTTCCAGATCGCCACGAGCCCGCACCGTTCGCCCGCGAGCCGTTCGCCCGACTCGTCGAACACCAGGGAGGTGGGCCCGTAGTCGGGCGGCGTACGCGACGTCGCGCACCAGGACGCCCTTCTCGTTCACCGCCCACATCTGAATCGGCGACCGGGCGGGCGAGGCCCGTCGCGCCGTGCCGCAGTTTCAGGGCGACCCGTTCGCCGGTGGGGTCGTACGCCTCGTAGACGACGCCCTGGCCGCCGCTGCCCGGCTTGCGGGCGATCGCGTAGTCGCCGATGCGTTCGGGATCATCCATCGCGAGGCCCCCTGCTCACGGTCGTCCGCATTCGCGAAAGATCACCGCACCGGGAGACCCCGCCCGGGGCTTGACGTTCGGTTGGTGCGCGGTGTCACCCCGCTTCAGCGGGAGCCCGGTCTTCACTGGATCTACTGACCAAAAAGTGGCGATATGTCCGAATATTCCGCGCGAGAATGAGGGTTGTGGCTGGGTTCCCGGGAATGCGGCTGGGCGAACTCCTCTCCGGGCTGCGGACGGAGCGCGATGCCGCGCTGGCCGATCGCGACCGGGCCCGCGCCCTCCTCGACGCGACCGTCTTCGTCGGCGGGGACCTCCATCCGGAGATCGTGCTGCAACGGCTCGCGGAGGCCGCGACCGAGCTGGCCGGCGCCCGCCACGGCGCCTTCCGCGTCATCGGGGAGAACTTCGTGCGGGTGGAGCACCTCCCGGCCGGGTGCCGCGAGGAGGAGATGCCCCCGGTCGAGCGCTGGCCCCTGGACCGCGAACCGCTCGACCAGCCGGTCCGGATCCCCTGCGACCCTCCGGAGGACGCCTTCCTCGGCGTCCCGTTGCGGGTCCGCGACAACGTCTTCGGCATCCTCTGCCTGACCGGGAAGCGCGACGGCGCCGACTTCGGCCAGGACGACGAGGACCTCATCGTGGCGCTGGCCGGGGCAGCCGCGACGGCCGTCGACAACGCGCTGGTCTACGAGGCGGCGCACAACCGGGAGATCCGGCTCCAGGCCGGCTCCGACATGACCACGAGCCTGCTGTCCGGCGCGGGCCCCGGAGACGTGCTGGCGCAGCTGACCAGGCGGATGCGGGACATCGCCGACTCCGACACCGCCCTGGTCTTCTATCCCGTGGACGACGGCACGACGCTGCGCGCGCTGATCTCCGAAGGCGCCGGCGAACTGGCCGGCGGCGACGTCGCGTACGACACGTCCCTCGCGGGCCTGGCCCTGCGGACCGGGGACACGGTGGTGGTCGACGACCTGGTCGGCGCCGGATACCAGACGATCCGGAACGTGCCCATCGGCCCGGCCGCCGCGGTGCCGCTGACCTCGGCCGACTCGACCCACGGCGTGCTGGTGCTGGGGAAGTGGTCGGGCCGGGTCCCGTTCACCGCCTGCGCGCTGCGGATGATCCGGTCGTGCGCGGGACAGGCCGCGGGAGCGCTGGAACTCGCCAAGGCCCGGCTCGACGCCGAGCGGCTCCACACGCTGGAGGACCGCGACCGCATCGCCCGGGACCTGCACGACGTGGTGATCCAGCGCCTGTTCGCGGTGGCGATGACGCTGATGAGCACGGTCCGGCTGGTCGACCATCCCGAGGCGGAGGCCCGGGTGCGGCACTCGGTCGACGAGCTGGACGCGACCATCCGGCAGATCCGGGCCACCGTCTTCGCCCTCCAGGGTCCGCAGGGCCCGGCCCGGTCGGGGCTGCGGGCCCGTGTGGTGGAACTGGTCGCCGACACGTACGGGGACCTGGGGTTCCGGCCCACCCTGCGGCTCGACGGGCAGCTCGACTACGGCGTGCCCGAGGACGTCGCCGACCAGGTGCTCGCCGTGCTGCACGAGGCGCTGGCGAACGTGGCCCGGCACGCCAAGGCCCGGAACGTGGGGGTGTCGCTGGAGCAGCGCGACGGGCGGGTGACGCTGATGGTGGAGGACGACGGGATCGGGCTGCCCGCCCACGGGCGGCGCAGCGGGTTGCGCAACCTCCGCAGGCGCGCGGAGGAACTGGGCGGCCGCTTCGAGGCGCGGGCGCGCGAAGGGGGCGGCACCCGGCTGGTGTGGCAGGCGCCGGTCAGCTGACCCCGTCGCTCCGCAGCCGCGTGGCGTAGACGGCCGCCTGGGTGCGGCGGCGCATGCCGAGCTTGCCGAGCAGGCGGGAGACGTGGTTCTTGACCGTCTTCTCCGCCAGGAACATCTCATCGCCTATCTGGCGGTTGGTCATGCCCTCGACGACGTATTCGAGGATGCGGCGCTCCTGGTCGGTCAGCACGGCGAGGGGGTCCTTGCGGGTGGCGTCGTCCCGCAGCCGGCGCACCATCGTCCGGGTGGCCTTCGGGTCGAGCAGCGACCGGCCCCCGGCGACGGTGCGCACCGCGCCCACCAGGTCGGATCCGTGTATCTGCTTGAGCACGTAGCCGGCCGCGCCCGCCATCACGGCCTGGAACAGCGCGTCGTCGTCGGCGAAGGAGGTCAGCATCACGCAGGGCAGGTCGGGCAGCTGACTGCGCACCTCGCGGCAGACGTCGACGCCGTTGCCGTCGGGCAGTCGCACGTCGAGGATGACCACGTCCGGCCGGAGGACGGGGATGCGCGTGATCGCCGACGCGGCCGACCCGGCCTCGCCGACGACGCGGATGTCGTCCTCGGACTCCAGGAGGACCGTGACCCCGCGCCGCACCACTTCGTGATCGTCGACGATGAATACGCGAATCATGCTTTTAAACGTATTCATCCGAATTCATCCTAGATAGGGACCAACGTCCCCATTTGTACTGTTAGGGACTTTGGTCCCTATAGATCTACCTCTGCCCGGACGTTGTCTGGAGACCGGGAGAACATCAGGGGGAGACATGAAGGTCGTAACCGTCGGCGTGGACGGCTCGCCGAACTCGCTCGCGGCGGTCGAGTGGGCCGCCGACGACGCCGCCCGCCGTGACGCCTGGCTGCACATCGTCCACGTGGTCGACCGATCTCCGTACCGGTTCGTCCACTCCCGCCAACTGGAACGGCAGATCGCCAGGGTGACCTGCCAGATCATGAGCGCGGCCGAGGAGACCGCGCGGCACCGCCGCCCCGGTCTCGGGATGCGCCTGGAGCACATCGAGGGCCGCCCGGCCGAGGTGCTCCGCCGGCTGGCCGCCGCGTCCTCCGGGCTCGTGCTGGGCAGCCGGGGCATGGGCCGCACCGCCGGCGGCATCCTCGGCTCGGTCAGCACGCAGGTGGCCGGGCACGCCGCCGGGCCGGTGGTGATCGTCAGGGAACGCCCCGGGCGGGTCGTCGGCGAGGTCGTGATCGGCCTGGACGATTCGGCCGACTGCCCCCGCCCCATCTCCTACGCCTTCGAACAGGCGAACCTGCACCGCGCCGAGATCCGCGCCCTGCACGCCTGGAGCCTCCCCGGCCACAGCTACGCCCCCGAGGTCGACTACGACATCGACGCCGTCCGGGCCCACCAGCGGGCGGTCGCCGCCGGGCAGCTGGCCCGGCACCGGCTGAGGTATCCGGGCCTGCAGGTCTTCGACGACCTGCGCTCGGCGCACCCCGTGGAGGCCCTGGTCGAGGCGTCGTCACGGGCCGATCTCGTGGTGGTCGGCGCGCACGGCCGGACGGGGTCGACGGTCATGGGCTCGGTCAGCCGCCGGGTGCTCCGGCACGCGCGCTGCCCCATCGCGGTGGTCCGCCCCTGCGCCCGGCACTGAGGTTTCGATCTGGTTTCGGAGTCTTGACAGTGTCCGGCTGAGCAGCCATATTTCGGGACTAACTTTACCAATAAAGAAAGTGAGCCCGATGGCTGCGACCGATCGCGGCGATCTCACGCGGACGGCGATCCTGGCCCTGCTCGGCACGGTCGGGCCGCTCAGCCGCACCGAGATCGCCAAGGAGCTGGACCTCTCCCCCGCGACGGTCACCCAGCTCACCAAGGCGCTCATGGCGGCGGGCATGCTGGAGGAGCTCGACCTCCAGCCGTCACGTGGCGGCCGGCCCGCCCAGCGCCTGGGCCTGGCCGGCACGGCGGGCCGGGCCCTCGGGGTGAAGGTGACGGCCGAACACCTGGTCATCGTCGAGGTCCGCCTCGACGGCGAGGTGCTCGGCTCGTGGGAGACCCCCTTCGACCCCGCCTCCCCCGACGCGCTGGGCGACCTGGCCGAGGCCGTCGCCGACGTGCTCGGCAAGGTGCCCCCGCTGCTCGGCGTCGGGGTCTGCGTCCCGGGCGGCGTCGACGACCAGGCCGTCGGCACCTGCAACGCCCCCACGCTGGGCTGGCAGGCCATGCCGGTGGGCGACCGGCTGCGCCGCCGCCTCAAGCTGCCCGTCCTGCTGGAGAACGACGTCAACGCCCTCGCGGTGGCCGAGCGCCTCTACGGCCGGGGCCGCACCCACCGCGACTTCCTGGTGCTGACCATCGGCCGGGGCGTCGGGGCCGCGATCGTCGCCGACGGCCGGGTCTACCGGGGCGCGCGCGGCGGCGCGGGCGAGTTCGGGCACGTGCCGGTGGTCGTCGACGGGCCCCTGTGCGGCTGCGGCGCGTACGGCTGCCTGGAGGCCGTCGTCGGCGCGGCCGGCCTGGTGGCGGCGGCCCGCGCCCGGGGGCTCGACGTGGCCACGGTCGACGACCTGGGCGCCCTGGCGGCGGCCGACGCGACCGCCCGCGAGGTCTTCGCCGAGGCCGGGACGATCCTGGGCCGGGCGACCGCCGGGTTGATAAACGTCGTCGACCCCGAGGTCGTCGTGGTCCTCGGCGAGGGCACCGCCCACTGGGAGTTCTGGCGCACGGGCTTCGACCCGGCGGTCCGCCGCCAGCTCATGCCGGGCCGCCGCGACATCGAGATCGAGGTCGAGGGCTGGGACGACACCTCCTGGGCCCAGGGCGCGGCCGCGCTGGTGCTCGCCACCCCCTTCGACACCGAGGGCGCGGCGGGCGAGCAGGGCCGGATGGTTCGCGCGCGGCTGATAGGGGCCGGCTCATGACCCTCACCGAGGTCCCCGCGCCGGCCGCCGTGAAGCAGCCGGTCCGGCCGCCGAGGAAGCGCCTGCGCTACGCCCTCACGGTCGCCGTCTTCCTGCTGCCCAGCGCGGTCCCGCTGCTGCTGTTCACCCTGATCCCGATGGCCGGGTCGCTCTGGACGTCGCTGCACGAGTGGAACCTGATCACGCCGATGAAGTGGGTCGGCCTGGACAACTACGCCGACCTGCTGGCCAGTGAGGAGACCCGGGCCGCGTTCGGGCACACGCTCTACTTCATCGCCGGTTACCTGCCGCTCGTCTACGCGGGCGGCCTGGGCCTGGCGATGCTGCTCAACCGGGCGATGAAGGGCCGCGACCTGTTCCGGGCGATCTACTTCCTGCCCGTCGTCACGTCGTGGGTGGTCGTGGCGCTGCTCTGGAAGTGGCTGCTCAACCCGGCCTCGGGCATCGTCAACTGGGCGATCGGCCTGGTCGGCCTCGAAGGCCCCGGGTGGTGGACCGACCCCGACTGGGCGATGCCCTCGATCATCCTGGCCTCGGCCTGGAAGGACCTCGGCTTCGTGATGATCATCCTGCTCGCGGGGCTGCAGGCCATCCCGAACGAGTACCTGGAGGCCGCCCGGGTCGACGGCGCCAACGCCTGGCAGCGGTTCCGCCGCATCACCCTGCCGCTGCTGTCGCCCAGCACGTTCTTCGTCGTCGTCATCTCGCTGATCAACGGGTTCCAGGTCTTCGACCAGGTGCACGTCATGACCGGCGGCGGACCGGCCGGCGCGACCCAGGTCGTCGTCGAGCAGGTCTACAACCTGACCTTCAAGTACGGCCGCGCCGGTGCGGCGTCCGCCCTGTCGTGGCTGCTGTTCGCGGTCGTGCTGGTGGTCACGCTGATCCAGGTCCGGGGCCAGCGCCGGTGGGTGAACTATGGCTAGAGCAGGCCGGTACGTCGTCGTCGGGCTCGGCGCGCTGATCATGTTGTTCCCGTTCGCGTGGGCGGTGATCACGTCGCTGACCCCGGCGGGGGCCGTGCTGCAGACCCCGCCCGACTTCACCCCCGACGGGGCGGGCTTCGGGGCCTACGAACGGCTGCTGGAGACCATGCCGTTCTGGCGGATCATGTTCAACAGCCTCTGGATCGCCGTCGCCTCGACCGTGTTCCAGCTGGTCACCAGCTCGATGGCGGCCTACGCCTTCGCCCGGTTGCCGTTCCCCGGCCGGGGCGCGCTGTTCGCCGTCTACCTGGCGACGCTGATGGTGCCGCTGCAGGTGCTCGTCGTGCCGCTCTTCATCGAGATGCGGACGTTCAACCTGACCGACACCTACTTCGCGGTGCTGGCCCCCACGATCGCCTCGGCGTTCGGCGTGTTCCTGCTGCGCCAGGCCGTCCGGCAGGTGCCCAGGGAGTTCGACGAGGCCGCGGTGCTCGACGGCGCGGGGCACTTCCGGATCTTCGCCCTGGTCGTGCTGCCGCTGATCCGCCCGGCCCTGGCCACGTTCGCCATCTTCGGGTTCATGGCCAGCTGGAACAGCTTCCTGTGGCCGCTGGTGATCATCAGGTCGCCCGAGTTCATGACCCTCCCGCTCGGCCTGGCCAACCTGCACGGCCAGTTCACCACCGAGTGGAACGTCGTGATGGCCGGGTCGGTCGTCAGCGTCGTCCCGATCCTCGTCCTCTACCTGTTCGCCCAGAAGCACGTCATCGCGTCCGTGGCCCAGTCAGGGCTGAAATAACAACCCGAAGGAACCCCCCATGGCCGGATCAGCCCGGGTCGCCGCGGCGACCCTGATCACCGCCCTGCTCGCCACCGCCTGCTCCCAGGGCTCGGCGACCCGTACGGAAGAGCCCGCCGCAGGCGGCAAGGTCACCCTGCGTTACTTCACCTTCTCTGCCGCCCCCGACCACGTGAAGGACCTCGACACGATCGTGGCGGCGTTCGAGAAGGAGAACCCCACGGTCGACGTGCAGGTGGAGACGGCCCCCTACGACCAGTACTTCACCAAGCTCCAGACCAGCATCGCGGGCCAGACCGCGCCCGACACCTTCGAGCTCAACTACGAGAACTTCGTCACCTACGCCACCGCGGGCAGCCTGCTCGACCTGGGCGCGGCGGGCGGCGACACCGACACCTCCGGCTACGCCACCGAGTCGCTGAACGCCTTCAAGCACGACGGCAAGCAGTTCGCGCTCCCGGCGTCGTTCTCCACGGTCGTCCTGCTCTACAACAAGGACCTGTTCGAGAAGGCCGGCGTCCCGCTGCCGACCGCCGACTGGACCTGGGAGGACGAGCAGGCCGCCGCCGAGAAGCTCACCGCCGACGGGGTCTACGGCGACTTCCAGCCGGTGACGTTCTTCGAGTTCTACAAGGCGCTGAAGCAGGCCGGCGGCGAGTTCATGGCCGGCGGGAAGTCGACCTTCAACAGCCCGCAGGGCGTCAAGGCGGCCAAGTGGCTGGTCGGCAAGGTCGGCAAGACGATGCCGACCGAGGCCGAGATCGGCGGCACCGCCGACTTCGACACCAACCTGTTCAAGTCGGGCAAGCTCGCGATGTGGCACAACGGCATCTGGCAGTTCGCCGGCCTGAAGGACGTGCCGTTCGCCTGGGACGTCGTCGTCGAGCCGGGCGACAGCCAGAAGGCCAGCGCGGTGTTCCACAACTCGGTCGCCGCCTCGACCACGACCAAGCACCCGCGTGAGGCGTACGCCTGGGCCAAGTTCCTGAGCAGCTCCAACGTGGCCGCCACGACCCGGATCGCCAGCTCGTGGGAGCTGCCGCCGGTGTCCGACCAGGCGGTGCTGCAGGGCTACCTGAAGGACCCCGTCCCGGCCAACCGCCAGGCGGTCTTCGACTCGCTGGACAGCATCGCGCTGCCGCCGGTCATCGCCCGCCAGCAGGAGATGCAGGACGCCGTCACCCAGGAGCTCACCGAGGCCGCGGCCGGCCGCAAGTCGGTCGAAGAGGCCCTGACCGAAGCCGCGTCCAAGGTCGACGCCCTTCTCGGCTAGGAGAGAACCAGCATGATCGACTTGATGTCTCGCAGCGTCCGGGTGATCCGCGAGAATCAGTCGCCCTCGGGGGCCTATCCGGCGTGCCCGACCTTCTCCGCCTACGCGGGCTACGCGTGGCTCCGCGACGGCGCGTTCATCGCCGAGGGCATGTCCCGCGCGGGCGAGAAGGACTCGGTCACCGCCTTCCACGAGTGGTGCGCGCGGGTCGTCCTCGCGCGCGCCGCGCAGGTCGACGACCTGATCGCCCGGCGCCACGACGAGACGCTCTCCCCCGGGGAGATGTTGCCGACCCGGTTCACCCTCGACGGCGCCGACGGCGCCGACGAGTGGTGGGACCACCAGCTCGACGGCTACGGCACGTGGTTGTGGCAGCTGGCCGAGCACGCCCGGCGCCACTCCGCAGACGTCCCGATGGAGGCCGTCCGGGTGACGTCGCGCTACCTGGCGGCGTTCTGGGACAGCCCCTGCTACGACTGGTGGGAGGAGCACGTCGAGCAGCGCCACGTGGCCACGCTCGGCGCGATCCACGCCGGGCTGCGCGCCGCCGTCTCGCTCGGCGTCGCCGACCCGGAGGTCAAGGAGGCGATCGGCGGCATCGAGGGGCTGATCGCCGCCGAGGGCGTCGCGTCCGACGGCCACCTGCGCAAGTGGCTGGGGTCCGACGAGGTCGACGCCAGCCTGCTGGCGTGCGTCGCCCCCTTCGGCGTGTACGCCCCCGACCACCCGGTGGCCGTCGCGACCGTCGCCGAGGTCGAGCGGCAGCTCGCCCACCAGGGCGGGGTCTACCGCTACCGCGCCGACACCTTCTACGGCGGCGGACGGTGGGTGCTGCTGGCCGGCTTCCTCGGCCTGAACCACGCCGCCGCCGGACGCCCGGAGGAGGCCCGGCGTTACCTCGACTGGATGGCCGCCCAGGCCCGTCCGAACGGCGACCTGCCCGAGCAGGTCTCCGACGTGCTGCTCTTCCCCGACCGGCAGGACGAGTGGATCCGGCGCTGGGGCCCGGTCGCCACTCCCCTGCTGTGGTCGCACGGGATGTACCTGATGCTGGGAGCGGAACTGTGATCCGTCATCGCCCTTACGGCTCCGGCCACCCCTACGCCGAATCGGAGGACCAGCGGGTTCCGCCGCTGCCGCTCGACGGCGAGCCGGTCGAGCTGCGGGTCCGGTCGTCGGCCGCCGAGGTGGTCTGCGAGTGGAACGGCGCCGACCTGCCCATGACGCCCCTCTACGGGGACGGGGGGCCGGTCGTCACCGACGGCGGGCACCTGGCCGCCGCCCAGGCCAAGGCGGCCCGCGCCGCCGACGGGTCGTGGACGGTGACGACGGGTCCGCTGGCGTTCGGGACCCGCTACCGCTACCGGTTCCGGGAGGCGGGGCGGACCAGCCGATGGTTCGAGGTGTCGGCGGCGCGGTGGACGCCCGGGAAGGTCGGCGTCAGCGGGACCGACCGGGTCGTCCCGGGCTCGGTCGAGCAGCTGGTCGACGCCGACGGGCCGCGCCGGGTCAGGTTCGCGGTCCGGCTCGCGCCCGGCGACCACCTGGTCGGGTTCGGCGAGCGCTTCAACGCCGTCGACCAGCGGGGCAACGACCTCGACGCGGTCGTGTTCGAGCAGTACAAGGGGCAGGGGGCGGCGAACCGGACGTACCTGCCGATGCCCTTCGCCTTCGTCGTCGGCGACGAGCCGTGGGGCTTCCACGTGCGCACGTCGCGGCGCACCTGGTACTCCGCCGACGGCGACCTGCTGACCGTCGAGGCGGAGGTCTCCGGCGACGACCTGGAGATCGTCTTCTACGACGGCGAGCCCGCCGCCGTGCTGGCCGCCTTCCTCGACGAGGTGGGCCACCCGACGGAGCTGCCCCCGTGGGTGTTCCGGCTCTGGGCCAGCGGCAACGAGTGGAACACCCAGGCCCGGGTGCTGCAGGAGATGGACCGGCACCGCGAGCACGACATCCCGGTCGGCGCGCTGGTCATCGAGGCGTGGAGCGACGAGACGACCTTCACGGCGTTCCGGGGCGCGGTCTACGAGCCGTCGGAGGAACCCCACACCCTCAAGGACTACGCCTTCCCCGCCGACGGGCCGTGGCCCGACCCGAAGGGGATGATCGACGAGCTGCACGCCCGCGACGTCAAGGTGCTGCTCTGGCAGATCCCGCTGCAGAAGACGCGCCCCCACCCCCGCCACCAGGCGGCGGTCGACGCGCGGCAGCTGGTCGAGAAGGGCTACGGGGTCCGCGAGGCGAACGGCAAGCCCTATCGGAACCGGGGCTGGTGGTTCCCGCTGGCGCTGATGCCCGACCTGTCGTCGGCGGAGGTCCGCGACTGGTGGACGGCCAAACGCGCCTACCTGGTCTCCGAACTGGGCGTGGACGGCTTCAAGACCGACGGCGGCGAGCACGCGTGGGGCCACGACCTGCGGTACGCCGACGGCCGCCGGGGCGACGACGGGAACGGCCTGTTCCCCGTGCACTACGCGCGGGCCTTCGGCGACCTGTTGCGCGCCCACGGGAAGGCCCCGGTCACGTTCAGCCGGGCCGGCTTCACCGGCTCGCAGCCGCACGGCGCGTTCTGGGCCGGCGACGAGGACTCGACGTGGACGGCCTTCGCCTCGTCGATCCGCGCCGGGATCACCGCCTCGGCCTGCGGGATCGTCTACTGGGGCTGGGACCTGGCCGGGTTCTCCGGCGACCTGCCCACCGCCGAGCTCTACCTGCGCGCGGCCGGGACCTCGGCGTTCATGCCGATCATGCAGTACCACTCCGAGTTCAACCACCACCGCACCCCCATCCGCGACCGCACGCCCTGGAACATCGCCGAACAGACCGGCGACGCCACCGTGATTCCGGTCTTCCGGAGGTTCGCGCAGCTCAGGGAGCGCCTGGTGCCCTACCTGGCCGAGCAGGCGGCGGTTGCGGTACGCGGCGGCAAGCCGCTCATGCGGGGTCTGTTCTTCGACCACATGGAACACGAGTTGTGGTCGTACCCCCTGCAGTTCAAGCTGGGCGACGCGCTGCTCGTCGTCCCCGTCACCACGCCCGGCGCCACCGAGATCGCCGCCTACCTGCCCCCGGGCGAGTGGGTGGACGTGTGGACCGGCGCGGTGCTCAGCGGTGGGCGGGAGGTCACCCTTCCCGCGCCCATCGAGCGTCCTCCGGTGCTCTGCGCCTCGGAGCACTGGCCGCGTTTGAAAGGAATGTTCGCATGACCCGGTTACGCTCGGGCGTCACCGTCGTGGTCCTCGCCCTGCTGGCCACGATGTTGCATGCCCTTCCCGCGGCCGCCCTCAGCGGCGTGCACCACAACCCGACCGGCATCGACGACCTCTACTCCACCGAGCCGACCGAACGTGCTCCCCGTGACCCGATGGCCGGGGAGGCCGTCACCCTCAAGGCCACGACCTGGCCGATCGAGCCGGGTCAGACCGTCTGGATCACCTGGACGAAGAACGGCGTCGCGCAGACCCCGATCGGCGCCGCCTGGGACTACAACCAGGGCAACAACACCTACTGGCGCATCAGCATGGGGTCGTTCGTGCGGGGCGACTCGATCTCCTACACCGTCAACGCCGACGTCAACGGCGCCGGGCAGCGCAGCGTGGGGCCGTTCACGTTCAAGGTGACGTCGTGGTCGACGGTCACGAACGTGACGTCGTACGTGAACAACGGCACCAGCGTCGACGTGACGACCGGCGACTCGGCGGGCTCGTTCACGCCGAAGATCCGCTTCGCCTTCCCCGCCCTCGACCGGTTCCGCACCCAGATCGCCCCCTCCGGGAGCGGCCTGAACATCACCGGCGTGTCGGGCTACACCGTCACCAACTCGGCCTCGACGTTGCAGATCTCGACGTCGTCGCTGGTGCTGAAGATCCAGAAGACGCCGTACCGCCTGTCGGTCTACAAGGGCGACGGCACCACCCTGATCACCCGGCAGTACGACCCGGCGGTGTTCCGCAACATCGGCTGGGCCAGCGACGGCGTCTCGACGATCACCAAGATCGAGGACCATTTCCTGTCGCCCACGGGCGAGCGCTTCGAGGGCTTCGGCGAACGGTACGACCGCCTCGACCAGCGCGGCACCGACGTGCACAACTTCGTCTACAACCAGTACCGCGACCAGGGGTCGTGGCGGCGCACCTACCTGTCGACGCCGTTCTTCCTGAACTCCGCCGGGTACGGCGTCTACCTGCCCTCGACCCGCTACTCCGTCTTCAACCTGAACACCCACCTGACCGACCTGGCCGGATTCACCGTCGACACGAACGGCGCGCTGAACTCCACGCTCGACTACCACTTCTTCGCGGGCACCCCCGCGGAGATCGTCGACGACTACACCGCGGTGACCGGCCGGCCGCAACTGCCACCCAAGTGGGCGTTCGGGCTCTGGATGTCGGCCAACGAGTGGAACACCCAGTCGGAGGTGACGGCCGAACTCGCCAACCCGACCACGCACGACATCCCCCACTCGGCGATCGTGCTGGAGCAGTGGAGCGACGAGGCGACCTTCTACGTCTGGCACGGCGCGACGTACACCGCCAAACCGGGCAGCGGGAAACTCGCCCTGAGCGATCTGACGTTCCCGCCCGGGACGGCGTGGAGCGACCCGAAGGCGATGGTCGACGACGCCCACGCCAAGGGCATCAAGGTGATCCTCTGGCAGATCCCGGTGTTCAAGGAGAACTTCGACGTCAACCCGTCGTCCGCCCCGCAGCAGCACCTCAACGACAAGGCGTACGCCCAGGCGCAGGGCTACGTCGCGTCGCAGCCGGGCGGGGTCTACCGGGTGCCGACCGGCCAGTGGTTCGGCGACAGCATGGTGCCCGACTTCACCTCGGCCGCCGCGCGGAACTGGTGGATGAGCAAACGCGACTACCTGATGGACGACGTCGGGATCGACGGCTTCAAGACCGACGGCTCCGAGGCGATCTTCGGCCGGAACGTGGCGTTCGCCGACGGCCGCAAGGGCGACGAGATGCACAACGCCTACCCGAACTCCTACCTGTCGGCGTACAACACCTACGTCAAGGGCAAGAAGCCCGACGGCACGATCTTCAGCCGGGCCGGCACCGCCGGGGCGCAGTCGACGTCGATCTTCTGGGCCGGCGACCAGAACTCCTCGTTCCCGGCCTTCCAGGAGGCCGTGCGGGCGCAGTTGTCGGCCGGGCAGTCGGGCGTGCCCTACACCGCGTGGGATCTGGCCGGGTTCACCGGCGACTTCCCGAGCGCCGAGCTCTACCTGCGCTCGGCCGCGCAGGCGGTGTTCTCGCCGGTCATGCAGTACCACTCGGAGAAGGCCAACCCGGGGGTCTCGGAGGCGCGCACGCCGTGGAACGTGCAGGCCCGGACCGGGAACACGAACGTGATCCCGTACTTCCGGAAGTTCGCCAACGTGCGGATGAACCTGATCCCCTACCTGTACACCGAGGCCAAGTCGTCGTCGACGACCGGCGTGCCGATGATGCGGGCGATGAGCTTCGCGTTCCCCGGCGATTCGACGGCCGCCGCGCTCGACCAGCAGTACCTGTTCGGCCCGCAGCTGCTCGTCGCGCCGATCACGACCCAGGGGGCGACGTCGAAGAACGTCTACCTGCCGTCGGGTGAGTGGTACGACCTGTGGAACGGCGGCCGCTTCACCGGCCCCGGCACCAAGACCTACTCCGCCGGGCTCGACACGATCCCCGTCTACGCTCGCAGCGGCGCGATCATCCCGCTGAATCTGAACGCCTCCTACCAGCTGGGCGGGAACATCTCGAACAGCGTCTCCTCGTACGCCAACCTGGTGTTCCGGATCTATCCGTCGGGCGCCTCGTCGTACTCCTACTTCGAGGACTCGGCGGGACTGAACCGGACCATCACCTCGACCGAGAACTGGGCCGCGCACACGGTCGCCGTCTCGGTGCCCGCGCTGACCACGACCAGCACGCTCCAGGTCGCCTCGACCCAGCCGTCGTCGGTGACCGGCGCGACCGCGCGGGCCTCGCTCGCCGCGTTGCAGTCGGCCTCCGAAGGCTGGTGGTGGGACCCGGCGCAGCAGCTCACGTACGTGAAGCTGGCCTCCAGCGCCTCGGCGCGGTCGGTCACCCTGAACGGGGTCGACAAGGCCGCCTACGAGGCCGAGTTCGGCGCGGGCGTCGGCGTCTCGACCAACACCGACCACCCCGGCTACACCGGCACCGGGTTCGTCGACGGCTTCGCCTCCTCCGGCGACTCGGTCACCTTCCAGGTGCGCGCCGACGCGACCGGCAGCCACCAGCTCAAGTTCCGCTACTCGACGACGGTCGCCTCGACGCGGACCGTCTACGTGGACGGGGTCTCGGTCGGCACGCTCAACCTGCCGGCGCTGGCGAACTGGGACACGTGGGGCACCGCGACGCTCACGACCAGCCTCACGGCCGGGGCCCGCTCCATCAAGATCGAGTACGCGTCCAACGGCATCAACCTGGACAACCTGGTGGTGGCGCGGCCATGAAACGATTTCTCGTGGTCCTGGCCGTGCTGGCGAGCAGCTTCCTGGTCGCCCTGCCCGCCCAGGCCGCCGTGCAGCGGGTGCAGTTCACCAGCGGGTCGACGTACCTGATCGCCGAGTTCCTCGACGACGACCTGGTCCACTTCGAGCTGGCCCAGGGCACCAGCCCCGGCACGGGGTCGCCGATCTTCAGCACTCCCCAGGTGGCCAAGACCGACTACACCGGGCCGACCTCGTTCAGCCAGGTCGGGAACGTCATCACGACGGCGTCCATGAAGGTGGAGGTCACCGCCGGGACCTTGTGCGTGAAGGTCTCCGACCCTGCCCGGCTGCTCTACGAAGCCTGCCCGCGCAACCTGTCGCAGGCGTGGAAGGGGCTCTCGGTGACGAAGAGCTCCGTCCAGCACGCCTACGGCCTGGGCCAGCAGTTCTTCACGGGCGGCAGCGCCGACGGCGACTGGGTCGGCCGGACCCGCTCGCCCGGCGGCGCCTACGGCAACGCCATGGTCTGGGACCCCGACAACGGCCCCGTCGGCAACACCCAGATCCCGGTGTTGTTCGCGGTGGGGGCGTCCAACCTGAACTACGGCCTGTTCCTCGACCAGGTCTACAAGCAGGAGTGGAACCTCAACGGCGACCCGTGGACCATCGACACCTGGGGCGACCAGCTCCGGTGGTACACCATGACCGGCCCCGACCTGCCCGACCTGCGCAAGGACTACCTGGAGCTGACCGGCCGCCCGCCGGTGCCGCCGAAGAAGGCGTTCGGCCTGTGGGTGTCGGAGTTCGGCTACGACAACTGGACCGAGATCGACAACCGGCTGGCCGGGCTGCGGTCGGCGAAGTTCCCCGTGGACGGGTTCGTGCTCGACCTGCCGTGGTTCGGCGGCGTGACGGCCGGGTCGGACAACACCCTGATGGGCTCGTTGACGTGGGACACCACCGACTTCCCGTCTCCGGCCACCAAGATCGCCGACTACGCCACGAACCAGGGCGTGGGGTTGATGACGATCGAGGAGTCGTACATCGGCAAGAACCGCGCGGAACACGCCGACATGGCCTCACGGGGCTATCTGGTGCGGGCGGGCTGTTCGTCGTGCGCGCCGACCTACCTGACGACCAACGACTGGTGGGGCCGAGGCGGAATGATCGACTGGACGCAGAACGCCGCCGGCGACTACTGGCACACCCTGAAACGTCAGGCTCTTAGTGATCAGGGCATTCTGGGGCACTGGCTCGACCTGGGCGAACCCGAGATGTACGACCCCGCCGACTGGGTGTCGGGCGTGCTGCCCGGCAAGCACGCGCACGCCGACTACCACAACGTCTACAACCTGAAGTGGGCCGAGAGCATCGCCCGGAACTACGCCACGGGCACGAAGCGGCCGTTCATGCTGGCGCGGTCGGGCGCGGGCGGCATGCAGCGCCACGGCGTGGCGATGTGGTCGGCCGACATCGGCTCGAAACTGACGGCGCTGGCGCAGCAGCAGAACGCCCAGATGCACATGTCGATGTCGGGCATCGACTACTACGGCTCCGACATCGGCGGGTTCCGGCGCGAGATGCTCGACTCCGACCTCGACGAGCTCTACACGCAGTGGTTCGCCAACGGGGCGTGGTTCGACGTGCCGCTGCGGCCGCACACCGAGAACCTGTGCAACTGCGCGGCGACCTCGCCGGACTCGATCGGCGACGAGCCGAGCAACCTGGGGAACCTGCGGCGGCGGTATGAACTGACGCCGTACTACTACTCGCTGGCGCACCGGGCCTACCTGACCGGGGAGCCGGTCGTGCCGCCGCTCGTCTACCACTACCAGAACGACGCTGCCGTCCGGGAGATGGGGCACCAGAAGATGATCGGGAAGGACCTGCTGGTGGGGGTGGTGGCCGGGGCCGGCGAACGGTCGCGGAACATGTACCTGCCGGCGGGGACCTGGTACGACTACGCGACCGGGGAGAAGCTGGTCTCCACCGGGCAGTGGTTCAACGACCGTCCGTTGTGGGTGAACGGCGAGTTCCGGCTGCCGACCTTCGCGCGGGCCGGGGCGATCATTCCGAAGATGTTCGTGGACGACAAGACGATGAACGTCCTCGGGAAACGCACCGACGCGTCTACCCGGAACGAGCTGATCGCCCGGGTCTACGCTGCTCCCAGCGCGAGTTCCTTCACCCTTTACGAGGATGACGGAAGCTCTACCGCCTACAGGACCGGGTCGGTGCGGACGACCGCGCTGAGCCAGTCGCTGTCGGGGTCGGTGGCCACCGTGACCGTTGCCGCCTCGTCCGGGACGTACACCGGGGCGCCGGCGTCGCGGTCGAACGTGGTCGAGTTGGTGGCGGACACGCAGGCCAGCGCGGTGACGTTGAACGGGTCTCCCTTGACGCAGCACGCGTCCAAGGCGGCTTTCGACGCGGCTTCCAGCGGGTGGTACAACGCGGGCGGCGGCGTGATCACGGCGAAGTCGGCGTCGGTTTCCGTGGGGACGGCGAAGACGTTCGCGTTCACCATCGGGCAGGCGCCTTCTTCGATGACGTTCAGCTGCGCGAACGGGACGACGGTCGCGGGGCAGTCGGTTTACGCGGTGGGGAACGTGCCGCAGCTCGGGGGGTGGTCGGTGGCGAGCGCGGTCAAACTGTCGCCGACCGCTTATCCGACGTGGACGGGGACCATCTCGAAGCTGCCGCCTGGGGCTTCGGTGGAATGGAAGTGCGTGAAGCGGCAGGAGGCCGGGTTCCCGAACACGGCTGACGCGTGGGAACCGGGCGGGAACACGGTGTTCACGGCGCCGGCGAGCGGATCGGGAGGCACGACCTCAGGATCGTTCTGACGTCTCCGGCGACAGCGCCCCGGCCACTCGCCGGGGCGCTGTGTCGTCTCCGGAAACCGGTCCGGAGAAATCGAACTTTCGGCCTGACCCGCCACATCTTGCTTTTCGGTCGGCGGCATCCCGCCGCCTGGAGACCACGGAAAGCAGGAACATGAAGACCAGGAATCTCCGGCTAGCCATGGCCGACGTGCGTGACATGTTCATGGTGCACACGATGATGCACCGGGAGTTCAAGCTGCTCCCCCAGCTCGTCCGCGACGTGGCCGAAGGCGACACCAGGCGCGCCGCGGTCGTCGCGAGACACGCCGGGCTCCTGTGCCTCGTCCTGCGTCTGCACCACGAGGGCGAGGACGTCATCCTGTGGCCGCTCCTCCTCGATCGCGGCGGCGCGGAGGCCCTGGCCGTCGTGCCGACGATGGAGGAACAGCACCACGGGATCGAGGCCGCCCTCGAACTGGTGACCATGCTGCTGCCGGGCTGGACGTCCACGACCCGGAACGGCGAGGCCCTCGCCGGGGCCTTCGAGGTGCTGTACGACCGGCTGCTGGAGCACCTGGCCACGGAGGAGACCAAGATCCTTCCCCTCGCCGGGAAGCTCGGTGAGCACGGCCTGTCGAAGAGCCCCAGGAAGGACCTGCCGCTCGTCCTCGGCATGACCATGTACGAGGGCGACCCCGAAGTGGTCAGGGAGGTGCTCTCCCACGCCCCGCTCATGGCCCGGCTGATCATGCCGCTGGTGGCCCCTCGCCTGTACGCCGCGCACGCCAGGCGCCTCCACGGCACCGTTACCCCCGCCCGCGTCGGCCCGCGCTGAGACGGGCATCCGGATCACGGGCACTTTTACCTACAGGCAGCCACCGACCTGCGAGGATGCCCGCAAGACGGCAGACGCAGTCACACGGTGTCAATAACCTCTGAAGCATGCAGAACGCCTCACCCACCACGACCGACCTCGTCCGCGAGGCCCAATCCGGCGACGTGCACGCACTCGGCCTGTTGCTGGCCACGCACCAGGCGGACATGCGGGCGGTGGCGTTCAGCATCCTCGGATACCGGCCCGACGCCGAAGACGCCGTCCAGGAAGCCGCTCTGATCGCGGTGCGCCGGATCGGCGATCTCCGCGATCCGGCCGCCCTGAAGCCGTGGTTGCGGGCGATCGTCCGCACGGCCTGCCTGACGCAGCTGCGCACCACGCGGCCCATCCCCGTCGAGGAAGTCGAGCCCCTGCTCCTTTCCCGCCTCGATCGCGATCCCGCGGGACTCCTGGATGACTACGTCCTGCGCGACTGGGTGGGGCACGCCCTGGACGAATTGTCGCCGCGCCTGCGCCTGGTGACGCTGCTGCGCTACTTCACCGACATCACCTCCTACGAGGACATCGCGCAGGTGTGCGGCATCCCCGTCGGCACCGTGCGCAGCCGGCTCAGCCAGGCGCGGGTCAAACTGGCGGAGGCGCTGCTGGCCACGGCGGGCCTGCCCCACGACGACCTGACGGTCCCGATCCGGCGCCACCGCAGGCAGGCCGAGGAGACGATGCGGGCCGCCCGCGACGGCTCCTTCGGGCAGGCATTGGCTGACCTCTGCCTGCCGGAGGTGGAGATCACCATGATGAAGGGCACGGTCACGCACGGCGTCGACTACCTGCTGGGGGCGATGGACCGCGACCTGGCGGCCGGCGTGCGGCAACACGTCGCCGGCGTCGTGATCGGCCGCGACGTGGTCATCTGGGAGAACCAGCTCGTCAGCCCGCCCGACGATCCGTTCCACTGCCCGCCCACCGTCGTCTGGGTGAACCACCTGGTGGACGGCCGTGTGCACAGGATCCGGCTGTTCCATCCGCTGCCGCGCCGGGAAGCTCCGCGACCCGAGTAGCGGGAAATCGAACTTTTCATCCCGATCGTCGCGTCTTGCCTAGGTCACCGGAACACCTCCAACGGGGAAGATCAACTTGAATCTGGAGCAGACCGCCCTCGCCGAAGGCATCGAGGCGGAGTTCATGTACGCATACCAGTCGGGCGCACCACTGTCGGCGCGGACCGAGCTCGGCATCACGACCACGCGCATCGGCGGAGGCGTCGCCCTGTCGATGCGCGCGGACCCGACGAACTTCTGGAGCAAGGCCCTCGGGTTCGGCTTCGACGAGCCCGTCACCCCCGAACTGGTCGATCGCATCCTGGACTTCTACCGAGGGGAAGGCAGCCCCGGCGCGACCCTGCAGTTCGCCCCGTCCGTCCTGCCGTCGACGTGGGACGACATCCGCACCAGGCACCACCTGCGGGAGGGTGGCCGGATCGTGAAACTGTGGTGCCCGATCGACGACTTCACCCCCGGCACGACCGACCTGCGTGTCGGCCCCGTCGGCCGTGACGACGCCCGGGAGTGGGCTTCCGTCGTGCTCCGCGGCTTCGGCATGCCGGAGAAGGGCATCGCGGAGATGCTCGTGGCCGGAGTGGACCATCCGGGCGCCCACCCCTTCGCGGTCTGGGACGGCGACCGCATGGTGGCCGGCGCGAACCTCTTCGTCCACGGCGAGGCGGGCTCCCTGAACAGCGGCTCGACCCTTCCCGAGTATCGCAACCGCGGAGCCCAGTCGGCCCTGCTCGCGGCCCGCGCCGAAGCGGCCGCGAAGGCGGGCTGCCGCTGGCTCGTCGCCGAAACCGGCCAACCGGCGACGGGCGAGGTCAACCCGTCGTTGAACAACATGATCAGGGCCGGGTTGCGGCCGCTGTACACCCGGCAGAACTGGCTCTGGCGACCCGACGCCGCCGCCTGACCACACGGCTGACGCCTGGGAGCCGGTCGCTGACGTCGTCGCAGGTGACAGCGCCCTTGCTTCTGGTGAGGGCGCTGTCTTGGGCCGCGGAATCACGCCCACGTCGTCGATGCCGAGAAAGAATCTGCCTCGGTCGAGCTCGCCGACAGGAAAGATCGACCTTCCGAGCAGTGGATCGAAGTCGAACGGCTGTCGGGCACGAGAGACTCCTGCGCCACCGTGTGCGACAGACAGTCCGCCGAACTCGCCGAGGAACCTCTCGGCGGCCTCGTGCATCACGTGCGCGCCGACCGGAGTGCCTCGCGGAGCGCGCACGTGAGCGAGCGCCCTCTCATATCCGGCCATGTGACCAACGCGTTGACCTCGTATCCGAAGGACATGCGCCGTAGGGCGACTCTCTCCACGCGGCGGCTCGCCGCACAGTCACGAACGGGACGTCGCCCAGTCCGCGCCATCTCGGCGAGGTGCTCTCATCGGGGCGGGGGTAGCTCGTCGTAAGCCTCGTCGGACGATCCGAACCAGTGGCCGCGTGTGATGCTGATGTAGACCTTGCCGTAGGTGGTCCGCAGCTTCCAGAGCAGGAACTGGTCCAGGTCGTGTTCGGACAACCGGTGCAGCAGGCCGTTCAGGACGTCGAACTCTTCGTCGGAAAGGGAGCCGTTCATGCCGGTGACGATAGCCACGCCCGCCCTGCCCGATGAGGCCCCCGAGCACTACCTCGCCCGGCTGGGAACCGTCTTCGCCCGCTTCGACCGGCAGGACTCCGGCAACGTCTCCTACGGCGTCGTCGTCGACGGCGAACGCCACTTCGTGAAGACCGCGGGCCACCCCGACCACGCCCCTTTCCTCGACCACGCCCAACGCGTCGGCCTACTCCGTAACGCGGTCAGGCTCGCACGGGCCTACCGGCACCCCGCGCTACCGGCCCTGCACACGGTCGTCGAGTCGGCGCACGGGCCGATGCTCGTCTACGACTGGGCCGACGGCGAGTTGGTCGGCGTCCCGCGCGAACAGCGTGACGATCCCGCCTCGGCCTACCACCGGTTCCGAAGCCTGCCGGCCGACCGCGTCCTCGCCGTGCTGGACACCGTCTTCGACGTCCATGACCTGCTGGGCCGGAACGGCGAAGTGGCGGGCGACTTCTACGACGGCTGCCTCATCTACGACTTCACGACCCGCGACGTCGCCGTGATCGACCTCGACACCTACCGGCCGGGGCCCTACCGCAACGACATGGGCCGCATGTTCGGCTCCTCCCGTTTCATGGCCCCGGAGGAGTTCACCCTGGGCGCGCTCATCGACCAGCGCACCAGCGTCTTCACCATGGGACGCACCGCCCGGGTCTTCCTCGGCGACCACCTCCCCGGCCCATTGAACGGGGTCGTCACGCGGGCCTGTCGCCCCGACCCCGCCGATCGCCACGCCTCGTTGCCCGAGTTCTGCGCCGCCTGGCACGACGCCCGGTCTCACCTCGGATAGGCGCGGCCCCGCTTCTCCCGTTGGGCGGCGTCCAAGGGAATGGGCGGAAGGGTGTGGAGGAACCCGCGCCGGAACTTCTAGGAGGGAAGCTCGAACAGTTCCAGCTGGATTCCGTCGGGATCGCGCAGGTAGAGGATCTTCGTCCCGGCCAGCGCTCCCGCCTCCACGCCCTCGCCGTCCCGCAGCAGCACCGGGTCCGCGTTGACGTGCACACCTCGCTCCAGCAGGTCGCGGTGGGCCGCGTCGAGGTCGTCGACCTCGAAGCAGAGGTGCATGACCCCGACGTCGCAGTTGCGGCCCGCGAAGGGCATCGGTCTCGGGCTGTCGTACTGGATGAGTTCCAGCAGGACGTTGTCGCCGGCCAGCAGGAACGACGCCCGCATCGACGGGTTCTCGACCTCCACGACCGCGCCGAGCGCCGGATTCGCAGCCGCGATCGTGACGCCGTTCGGCGCGATGCCGAGGACGTCCTCGTACCACTGCACGGATCGCGCGAGATCACTGACCGGTACCCCGATGTGGTTCATCCTGGTCACTCTGTTCATGATCCGACTATGCGTGAACGATCCGCGCGGGTGGAAGGCACACGTTTTCCGCGTATCACGGGTACCACCCTGTTCGGGTGACCGGCGAAAGGACACCGTGGTACGCCGGTGAACGATGATGGATCATCTGGTCCATGAACGAACTCGGCGCCGTTCTCCGGGCGTGGCGGGACCGCATGGACCCGGCCGCGATCGATCTCGCGGACGCCTCACCGCGCCGTGTGGCCGGTCTGCGGCGCGGCGAACTGGCGACGCTGGCCGGCATCTCCGTCGAGTACGTGGCGCGCCTGGAACAGGGCCGGGCCGCGACGCCGTCCGCGCAGGTCTGCGCCTCCCTGGCCCGCGCGTTACGCCTGTCCGACGACGAGGAGGCGCACCTGATGCGCCTGGCCGGCCTGGCCGCGAACCCGGGCCGGATTCCCGGTCTCATCCCCGGCAGTCTGCATCGTGTCATCGACCAGCTCGACGGCACGCCACTGGCCGTCTACGACGCCGCGTGGCGGCTGCTGCATTGGAACCGGTTGTTCGCGGCGACCTTCGGTGATCCCGCCGACGCGACCGCCGACGACCGCAACGCGATGATCGTCCAGTTCGAGTCCCGCAACCCCCGGGTCCGGCAGACCGACGCCGAGCGCGTGTACTTCGAGCAGTCTCTGGTGGCCGACTTGCGCGCCACCGGCGCCCGTTATCCGGATGACCCCGACGTGGCGGCGCTGATCTCCCGGCTGGCCGGAAACGACCGCTTCCGCCGCCTGTGGGCGCTGGGGGACGTGGCCGTCCACGAGAGTGCCCACAAGACGGCCGTCCATCCCGACGTGGGCGCGATCCCCCTGGACACCTCCGTCCTGACCTCCCAGACCACCGACCTCCGGCTCGTCGTCCTGACGCCCCGGCCGGGCACGGACGCCCGCGAAAAGCTGGACCGGCTTCTGGCCCCGGCGCGCTGACACCCGCCCGCCTGCGCCATCCGCATGCGCGGATCGGCGAATCTACGCAGTTTTCACCGATGCGACGACACCGGCCGAGACGGAATGGTGTCGGCCACGGAACGTCGCACCGGTCGACGACATCGCCTTCCTGCGCGACTTCCACGTCCACGACGTGCGATTCCGGACGCCGATCGACTCCGCTCGCCGGCCGGCCAGCGGTGACACACCGAGAACAAGGATGGACATGCAGCTCTCCAACTCGGCACGTTGGCCCGTCGCGGGGATCGCCGCGGTGGCCGTGGGATTGGCGGCCGTCGTCACCGGGTGCGGACCCGGCGACGGCGACGAGTCGCGGGCCAGGTCGAGTGCCGCCGCACCCGCCGCCGAGTCCTCGGCCGGGTCTTCGGTCAAGGCCGCGCCGGGCAAGGGCGAGACGTGCGACGGGATGGGCATCGACCTTGAGGCGCCCGTCACGAGCTCCTCGGAAATCGTGATCAACGCGCCTCTGCGGCAGGTCTGGGAGACCCACGTCGACGTGGAGGGCTGGGCGGGCTGGCAGAAGGCGATCGCGACCATCGAGCGCCTCGACTCGGGCCCCCTCTCCGACACGTCGCGGTTCCGGTGGACGACGCCGGTCCCCGAGTCGAAGTTCTCCCCGGCGGACACCCTGTCGATCACGTCGAGCGTCAAACGGCTGGAGGAGGGCGAGTGCGTGATCTGGCAGGGCCCGGCGACCGGTAAGGCGATCACCATCGAGAAGGGCGTCCACCTGTGGACGTTCACCGAGAAGGACGGCGTCACCCACGTGCACACGGAGGAGTCCTGGGAGGCCGCCTTCCTCGACTCGCTGAAGGGGCCCGACTTCGACGCCGTCGCCGCCATGCTCGGCGGTGGGCTGGACCTGTGGCTCCAGGACCTCAAGGCCAAGGTCGAGGGTTCGGCGGCCGGGAACTGACAACAGGAATCATCCGCAGTGAAATCGCCTCGTTAGGGTACCCACTGTGCGGACACGGGTTCCCCCTCACGGTCGGTTGTTCGGCAGGCGTCACGAGACGCGGCGTCTCGACGATCTGACCGGCGCGGCGAAGAGAGGAAACGGCGGCGCGCTGGTCCTGCGTGGTGAGGCGGGCATCGGCAAGAGCGCCCTGCTGCGGCACGTGGAAGAGGCGGCGACCGGGTTCCACGTCGTACGCGCGTCGGGGGTCGAGTTCGAGGCCGAGCTGCCGTTCGCCGCGCTGCACCAGTTGTGCCAGCCCGTGTTGCGGCACCTTCCCGAACTGCCCGCGCAGCACGGCCAGGCGGTCAGGGTCGCGTTCGGAATGGCGACCGGGACACCGGATGTGTTCCGGATCGGGCTGGCGGTGCTGGGACTGCTGACGGCGGCGGCCAGGGAACGCCCGGTGTTGTGCGTCGTCGACGACGCGCAATGGCTGGACGCGGCCTCGACGGAGGCCCTGGCGTTCCTGGCCCGGCGCGTCTCCGTCGAACCGGTGGCCGTGGTGCTCGCGGTCCGGGTGCCGGGCCCGGCGAGCGGGCTCGACGTCCTGCCGGGGCTGACCGTCGAGGGGCTCGGCGACACCGACGCGCGGGCCCTGCTCGCGGCGCAGAGCCACGAGACGCTCGACGAGCAGGTTCGTGACCGGCTCGTCGCCGAGGCCCGCGGCAACCCTCTGGCGCTGCTCGCCCTGCCGAGGGCCGGCGGGTTCGCCCTGCCGGGGAGCACGTCGGTGCCGTCCCGCATCGAGCACGGATACCACACCGCGCTGGCCGCCCTGCCGGCGCAGGCGCGGCTGCTGCTCACGATCGCGGGCGCCGACCCGACCGGCGACCCCGGGTTGTTGTGGCCCGCCGCGGACCTGGCCGGCATCTCCGCCGCCGCGGCGTCGGCCGCCGCCGCCACGGGTCTGATCCACTTCGGCACCCGGGTGCGCTTCCACCATCCGCTCGCGCGGATCGCGGCGTACACGGGAGCGGAGCCCGCCGATCGGCTGCTCGCGCACCGGGTCCTCGCCGAGGTCACCGACGAGGTGGCCGACCCCGACCGGCGCGCCTGGCACCGCGCCCAGGCCGCCGCCGCGCCGGACGACGACGTCGCCGCCGAACTGGCCCGGTCGGCGTCCCGCGCGCAGGGGCGGGGCGGCATCGTCGCGGCGGCCGCGTTCCTCGACCGCGCCGCCGAACTGACGCTCGACCCCGCCCGGCGGATCACGCGGACCCTCGCGGCGGCGCGCGCGCACGTCGAGGCGGGCGCCGTCGACCGGGCCGTCGACCTGATCAGGACGTCCGAGCGCGCGGGCCTCGACGAGTTCCAGCAGGCGGAGGCCGACCTGTTACGCGGCCGGATGGCCTTCGCCCGGGTGGACGACGGCAGCGGACCGGCGCACATGCTGCGGGCCGCGCGACGGCTCGCGCCGCTGGACCCCGTCCGCGCCCGTGCGTGCTGCCTGGCGGCGCTGGAGATGAGCCTGCTGGTCGGCCGCGCGACCGGGGTGCTGGAGATGGTCCTGGCCGAGGTGGAGTCCTTCCCCCCTCGCGACCCGAAGTCCCCCGACGTGCTCGACGCGCTGACCACGCTGCGGTCGGACGGGCACCAGGCGGCCGTGCCGCTGCTCCGGGAGGTGCTCGACGGCGCCGCGGGTCCGCTGTGGACCCGCCAGCCGGCGCTCGCGGTCATGCTCACCGGTGAGTTGTGGGACCCGGACGTGCACGCGCGGCTGGTGGAATGGCTGGTGAGGAACGGCCGGGAGTCGGGGACACCGCTCGTGCTGCGGCTCGGCCTCGGCCAGACCGCCGCCGCCTCGGTGCTGGCGGGCGACCTCGACCGGGCGATGGGCGCCATCGCCGAGGAGGAGGCCATCGCCGACGCGACCGGCGGGCCGCCGACCGTCTATCACCGGTTGCAGCTGGCCGCGATGCGCGGACGCCGTGCGGAGGCGGCCCCCCTCTTCGCCGACGCCGCCGCGCTGGCGTCCAGCTCGGGACACCTGGCCGCCAACGTGCACTGGGCGAGCGCCGTCCTGCACAACGGGCTCGCCGACTACCCGAGGGCGCTCGCCGCCGCCCGGCTGGCGACCGCCGGCGGGGACCTCTTCCTCGGCGGGTTCTCCCTGCCGGAACTGGTGGAGGGAGCCGTCCGATGCGGTGAACGCGAGACCGCCGTCACCGCCCTCGCGTTGCTGACCGAACGCACGCAGGCCAGCGGAACCCCGACCGGCCGGGGGATCGCGGCCTACGCGCGGGGTCTGGTCACCGGGCTGGAGGACGACTACCGGGAGGCGGTCGAGCTTCTCGCGAACAGCCCGCTGCTGCCGTACCGGGCCAGGGCGCACCTGCTGTACGGCGAATGGTTACGCCGCGCCGGCCGCAGGCAGGACTGCCGGCCGCACCTGCGCACGGCGCACGAACTGCTGTCCACCGCCGGGCTGGAGGCGTTCGCCCGCCGCGCCGCCGACGAGTTGCGCGCCACGGGCGAGACCGCGCGCGGCCGCTCCGGCCACGCCCGCGACCAGCTCACCATGCAGGAGCTGCACATCGCCCGGCTGGTCGCCGAGGGCGCCACCTCGAAGGAGGCCGCCGCCCGGCTGTTCATCAGCCCGCGTACCGTCGACGCCCACTTGCGCAACGTCTTCCGGAAGCTGGGGATCACCTCCCGCAGGCAGCTCAGGGAGGTGCCGGGACTGCGACCGGCCACGTAGGCACGTGTGCTCATCATCGGCAGGCGCCAGATCCAGCTCTGATCGGTCGCCGCCCGGGTCCGTCGATCAGGGCCGGGGGGCGAAGTGGCCCTAAATGCGTTGCCCGGGTTCCCCGCCGCTTGGAAAGGTCGGCCGCGGAGAGGAGACCCCCCACATGGCCTTCACCGAACCGTCCACGATCAGCACCACCGCCGGTGTCCTGCGCGGCGTCACCGAAGCGGGCCTCACGGTCTTCCGCGGGGTCCGGTTCGCCGAGCCGCCCGTCGGCGCCTTGCGGTTCCGGGCGCCGCGGCCGGTGCGGAGCTGGGACGGCGTGCGTCCCGCCCTCGCTTTCGGGCCGCCGCCCCCGCAGTCGGGCGTGCTGGGGGCGTCCGATGAGACCGGCGACGACTGGCTGACGCTCAACGTCTGGACCCCGGACCCGGACGCCGCGCTCCCCGTCATGGTGTGGATCCCCGGCGGGGGTTACGCCATGGGCCACTCCGGCCTGGCCGACTACGACGCCGCGCACCTCGCCTCGGCCGGGACGGTCGTCGTCACGATCAACTATCGCCACGGCGTCGAGGGGTTCGCGCACATCGAGGGGGCTCCGGCCAACCGGGGGCTGCTCGACCAGGTCGCCGCCCTGGAGTGGGTGCGGGACGAGATCGCGGTGTTCGGCGGCGACCCCGGCAACGTCACGGTCTTCGGGGAGTCGGCGGGCGGCGGGTCGGTCGCCGCGTTGCTCGCCATGCCCCGGGCCGCCGGGCTCTTCCGGCGGGCCGTCGCGCAGAGCGTGCCCGGCACGTTCTTCTCGCCCGAGCTCGCCGCCGACCTCGGCGCCGCCTTCGCGGCCGAGGCCGGGGTCGCGCCGACGGTGGCCGGGATGGCGGAGGTGCCTCCGGATCTGATGATCGAGGTGGGCGACGCGGTGTTCGCCAAGATGGGGCGGTGGCGGGAGCGGTGGGGGGTGATCACGCATCGGCCGATCCCGTTCGCGCCGGTCGTCGACGGCGACGTGCTGCCCTCCACTCCGTGGGAGGCGCTCGCCGGCGGCGCGGGGCGGGACGTCGCGCTGCTCGCCGGGCACACCCGGGACGAGCACCGGCTGTTCAGCCTGATCGACGGCGTGCTCGGGCAGGTCACCCGGGAGCAGGCCGACACGGCGCTGCGGGTGCTCGCGCCGCACGCCCGCTATCGCGAGGCGTTCCCGGCGGCTTCCGACGAGGAGGTGTACGAGCTGGTCAACGCCGACTGGTTGTTCCGCATGCCGAGCGTGCGGCTGGCCGAGGCGCAGGTCGCGGGCGGGGGGCGGGCCCATCTGTTCGAGCTGGCCTGGGGCGCGCCGGGCCTGGGCGGGGTGCTCGGGGCCTGTCACGGGCTCGACGTGCCGCTGGTCTTCGGCAATCTGGCCAGCGGGCAGACGTCCATGCTGATCGGGGAGCCGACGCCGGAGGTGGTGGCGCTGTCGGCGCGGATGCGGGGGTCGTGGACGGGTTTCGCCGCCCACGGCGACCCGGGCTGGCCCCCCTTCACGGCCGGCGAGCGGCTCACCCGGGTCTTCGACACGACGTCCACGGTCGTGCCGTATCCGGAGGAGACCTCGCGCCTGTTGTGGCGCGACCACACGTTCCCGGCGCTGCCGCTGCGCTGAGGCAGACTGCGGGGATGCGCATGCTCGTCGCCCAGGGCGACCTCACCACCCGGCACGCCGACGCGATCGTCAACGCGACCGATCCGTCGCTGCTGGGCGGCGCGGTCCACCGGCGCGGCGAGCCCGCCGTCCTCGCCGAGTGCCGGGCGCTGCGCGCGTCCACGTACCAGAACGGACTGCCTTTCGGGCGGGCGGTCGCCACCACCGGCGGCGAGCTGCGCGCGCGGTGGGTGATCCACACCGCGGGGCCGGTGTGGTCGGCCGGCGAGGACCGCTCCGCGCTGCTGGCCTCCTGCTACCGCGAGAGCCTGCGGATCGCCGACGGCCTGGGGGCCGGGAGCGTCGCGTTCCCGGCGATCTCCACCGGGGCCGGCGGCTGGCCGCTCGACGACGCCGCCCGGATCGCGGTCCGGGCGGTGCGGGCCACGGCGACCCGCGTGGCCGAGGTCTGCTTCGTGACGTTCACGCCGGAGGCGCGGGCGGCCTTCACGGAGGTCGTCACCGGTGACGAGAACATCGCCGCGGGGCTGGCCGCGCACCCGGCCGAACGGTGGCGGGAGTTGTTCGCCGCCGTCGACGGCCTCACGCCCGCCGACCGCGCGGTCGCCTGGGAGACCCCGGAGGGCCAGTTGCCCTACCCGCGCTACACCGAACGGTTCTGGCGGGTGGTTCGGCTGCTGGCGGAGCTCGACGTGGTCGTGCCGTTCGACTGGGGCGCGTGGAGCCACGACAGCCCCCTCCACCCCGGCGGCCGGGGCCTGGCCGGCGCGCCGGTCGCCGACGCCGCCCGGCTGGCCACCGCCTACGTCCGGGGCGAACGCTTCTGCGACGGCACCCTGGAGAGTGGTCTCGGCAACGGCGCCCTGGACGCGATCTTCGACCGGCTGCGACGCTGGTTCACCGAAGAACACGGGGGTGGCCGATGAAGCCGAGAGTCGAGCGTGACCTGCGCGTGCCGATGCGCGACGGGACCGTCCTGCTGGCCGACCGCTGGGCGCCCCCCAACGGCGACGGCCTGCCGGTCGTGCTGGTGCGCACCCCCTACGGGCGGCGCCGGGCCGTGCGGCAGATCGTCGGGCCGCTGGTCGAGGGCGGTTTCCAGGCGGTGGTGCAGAGCACCCGCGGGACGTTCGGTTCGGGCGGCGACTTCGACCCGCTGCGGCGCGAGCGCGACGACGGGCTCGACACCGTCGAGTGGGTGGTCAAGCAGCCGTGGTTCGGCGAGTCGATGGTCCTGTACGGCATGAGTTACCTCGGGTTCACCCAGTGGGCCGTGGCCGACGCGCTGCCACCGCAGGTCAAGGCCCTCGTGCCGGGGGTCTCGGAGTCGGCCCTCACGCTGGAGTTCCTGCGGTCCGACGGCTTCTCGCTGGAGACGCCGTTCGGGTGGGGCGTGATGGTGGGCGTACAGGAACGGCCGTTCTTCGTGCTGCGGATGCTGCTCGGCGGCCGGCGCCTCCAGCGGGCGCTGCGCACCCTCCCCCTGAACCGCGCCGACACCGCCGCGCTGGGCCGCCGCAGCGACTACATCCAGGACATCCTGGTGCACGACACCGAGAGCCCGTTCTGGCGGTCGGCCGACCACCGGCACCGGGTGGCGGAGATCCGGGTGCCGGTGAGCACGGTCGGCGGCTGGTTCGACATCTTCCTCCCCGGCCAGCTCCGCGACTTCCGGGCGACGCCACACGCCCGCCTCACGGTCGGCCCCTGGACCCACGCCGACCCCGGCGTCATGGCGGCCCAGGCCAGCGAGGCCCTGGAGTTCGCCCTCCCCCTCGCCCGGGGCGAGGCCCCGGCGGAACGCGCCCCGGTCCGCCTGTACGTCATGGGCGAGGAGAAGTGGCGCGACTTCCCGTCGTGGCCGCCGCCGGGCTACGCCGACCGGCGCTTCCACCTTCACATGGGCGGCACGCTGGCGGCCGACCCTCCGGACGAGTCGGCCCCCGACGGTTACCGCTACGACCCCGCCGACCCGACCCCGGCCGTGGGGGGCGTCCGGCTGGCCTTCGGCGTGACGGCGGGCCCCGTCGACAACACCGCCCTCGAAGCGAGGGCCGACGTGCTGACCTACACCACACCGCCGCTGGACGAGGACGTCGAGGTCGTCGGCGAGGTGCGGGCCGAGATCTTCTTCCGCTCCAGCCTGCCGCACGCCGACGTGTTCGTCCGGTTGTGCGACGTCGGCGCGGACGGCCGTTCGACCAACGTGTGCGACGGCCTGACCGGCGTCGGCGACGCCGACCAGGTGACGGCCGTCGAGGTGCGCCTCTGGCCGACCGCCTACGTGTTCCGGCGGGGGCACCGCGTCCGCGTCCAGGTCTCCAGCGGCGCGTTCCCCCGCTACAACCGCAACCCCGGCACCGGCGAACCCCGCGCCACCGCCACGACGCTGCGGGTGGCCGACCAGCAGGTCTTCCACGACCCGGACCGTCCGTCGGCGATCATCCTGCCCGTGCGAGACGCCGAAGCTGGGCGGCCGAGAGCCGCCGAGCATCCCAGATGAGCTCCGCCATCCAGGCCGGCGCCGGATTCGGCGGAGCCGCCGGGACCCCGGTCGTCGCCGCCAGCCGATCGACGGGGATGCCGAGGACGGCGGCGAAATCGGACTGGAGGTCCGGTGTCAGGGGCACCGTGCCGCGGCCCACTCCGCCATAGGTGGCTGCCGACCAGTAACGTCCGGTGACCAGCAGAAAGGTTTGCGCGGTGGCGGCCCAGCCGAGGTTCCGGTTCCTGACGAGGCGCATCAGCAGCCCGCCGGGCCCGGGCGGGTAGCGCTCGAATGCTCGCGGCGGCGGATAGGGCGCATCGCGGGGTCGCTGCGGCAAGGAGGCTATCAACGCCGACAGCGCGTCGCGCCCGGCCGGTGGCAGCGCCCCCGCGTGGCGAAGCAGGGCGGGCACCAGCGATCCCGCTTTCGGGTCCAGAGGCGCGAGGTCGTCGGGTACGTCGGCCCCCGCGATCACCAGCAGGTCAGCCGGATGCGACATCACACGTCCTTCGGGGATCAGCGGTGCGAATGGCCATACGCTGCGACCATGACGATCTTCGGGGACACGATCGACGTGCGTCACCTCTTCCCGGTGGAGCGGCGGGCACTGCTGGACCTGCTCGACGGTCTGTCGCCGGACGGCTGGACCCGGCCGACCGGCTGTCCCGGCTGGGACGTGCACGACGTCGTCGCCCACGTCCTGCACGACTACGCCCGGCGGTTGTCCGGCAGCCGCGACGGCCATCGGGGCGGCGGCTTCCTTCCGGGCGAGACGCTGCCCGTCTTCCTCGCCCGGGTCAACGACGAGTTCGTGCGGGCGGCGCGGGCCTTCTCCCCCGCCGTCCTGATCGACCAGATCCGGCACCTGGGGGTCCAGCTGGACGCGTACTGGGCGGGCAAGGACCTCGACGGCCCCGCCGACCTGGACGTCTCGTGGGCGGCCACCGACCTGCCGAGCCCCGCGTGGCTCGACGTGGCGCGCGAGTACACCGAGTTCTGGGTGCACCAGCAGCAGATCCGCGACGCGGTGTCCCGTCCGGGGGCGCTCGGCGAGGAGCTCGCCGGTCCGGTCATGGACACGTTCGCGCGGGCGCTGCCCTTCGCGCTGCGCGGGCTGGTGCGGGCCGAGGGCACGTCCGTCGTGCTGACGGTCGGCGGGCGGGAGTGGCCGGCCGTGTGGCGGGCGGGCCGCTGGCGCATGGGCGCCGGGGATCCGGCCGCCGGGGTGACCATGGACCAGGACACGTTCTGGCGGCTGGCCAGCAGGGGGATCACCGTCGAGGAGGCCCGCCGGAGGGCGGTCGTCGGCGGCGACCCCGAGCTGGTCGAGGCGGCGACGACGCTGCTGGCCGTGGTGGCCTGAACCCCGCGGTCAGGACGTGGGGCCGACCTCGGGTTCGGGTTCGGGCATGTCGGAGTCCGGCGCGTCGGGGCCCTCGTCGGGTTCCTCCAGCGGTTCCGGGTCGCGGAGGATCGGGTGGTCGGGGGTCTCGGTGTCGGCGCCCGATCGTTGGGCGACGATCTCGCTCTCGCCGTCTATGCCACGGTTTTCCACCATAAGTAACCCGTGCCCGGCAGGCCGGGTCGTACACGCGGATCCCCGGGCGCCGCCGGCCGACGCCCGGGGATCGGTGGCCCGGCCTCCCCGCGGGGGGTCAAGAGGAGGCCGGGCGGTCAGGGGGTCAGGCCGCCGTGCAGGTCGGCTCGGGGGCGGTGTTGCGGGTCTGGTACGACGCGTTGAACCCGAAGGTCGTCTGCGCGTTGACGGCCAGGGTGCCGTTGTAGGCGGCGTTGCCCACGGTCACGGCGCTGCCCGTCTGGGTGTGGGTGCCGTTCCAGAGTTTGGTGACGGTCTGGCCGTCGGGCCAGGTCCAGGTCACGGTCCAGCCGGTCAGCTTCGTGCCGCCGGTGTTCTTCACCGCGACCTCGCCGCCGAAGCCGCCGTTCCACGACTGGGTGACGCGGTAGGTGGCGGTGCACGCGGCCTCCGCCGGCTGGCCGCCGCCGAGGCGGGCGATGACGGCGTCGGCGTCGCGGGTGAGCACGTCGCGGATCTCCGTCTCGGTGTCGGTGTCGGCGACCTCCTCCGTGAAGTCGGTCAGCGCCCTGATCGTCTTGGCGTCGTCGGCGTCGGCCTCGGCCTTCCGCGCCCTGGTGAGCTCCCGGTGCAGCGCGCCGGCCTGGCTCTGGGTGAGGCGGCCGGTGGCGGTGAAGCGGTCGATCAGGTTGGCGAGGTCGCGGGTCGAGGTGGTGACCCCGAAGACGACGGTCTCGACGGACTGGTTGCCCGCCTTGTCGGTCGCGGTGACCTTCAGCGTGTGGGTGCGCAGCGCGAGTTCGTACAGGGGACGCAACTGGCCCGGCTGGATCGCCGTGCCGTCGAGTTCACCGACCAGGGTCTTGACGCCGGAGGTGGCGTCCACGGCCTGCCAGGTCATGCGCAGGTCCTGGCTGTCGCCGTAGATCTGGCCGTCGGCGATGCCGGAGATCAGGATCGTCGGGCGGCTGCCGTCGATGCGGACGACCGCGGCCTTGACGGTCTCGACGTTCCCGGCCTTGTCCGTCGACCGGTAGGTCAGGTCGTGCGTGCCCTCGCCGGTGACGTTCACCGGTTCGGTGTACGCGGTCCACGCGCCCCCGTCGAGGGAGTACTCGGTCGTGGCGACGCCCGACGCGGGGTCGGCCGCCGACAGGGTGACGGGAACGCCGCCGTTGTGCCAGCCGTCGTCGTTCGCCGGGGCGAACTGGGCGGCCGTGAGGGGCGCGGCGGCGTCCTTCCTGACCTCGATCGACCCGGTCGAGGTGTTGCCCGAGCCGTCGGTGGCGCGGTAGTCGAGGGTGTGCGGGCCGTCGGCGGCGATGCCGACGGGGCCGGTGTACGTCGTCCACGCGCCGCCGTCGAGGCGGTACTCCGTCTTCTCCACGCCGGAAGGGTCTTCGGCGGTGATCGTCACGGTCACGCCGGAGACGAACCAGCCGTTCGCGCCGTCGGGGGCGGCGGGAGCGGTGACCGCCGAGACCGTCGGGCCGGTCGCGTCGGCGGCGCAGTCGGCCTCCTCGCGGCCCATGGCGTACTCGAGCCCGCCGAGCAGCAGCTGGCGGAAGGCCGGTTCGGCGTAGGACTGGTCGGTGTGGCCGAGGCCGGTGTAGAACGAGCGGCCCTCGCCCTGGGTCTTGCACCAGGTGATGGGGTGGTCGGCGCCCATGTCGCCGCCCTGGTAGCTGCTCTCGTCGAGCGTCTGCAGGACGTGCACGGAGCCGCGCGGGTTGGTGCGGTAGTTGTACCACTCGTCGGTACGCGTCCACTCGTCCGGCAGGTGCGCGGTCGCCGGGTGGTCGTGGTCCTCGGTGACGACCGTGGCGGGCTGGGTCGCCGGGTGGCCCTTGAAGTAGGCGCCGACCAGGCCGCCGTAGTAGGACCAGCCGTACTCGGTGTCGGCCGCCGCGTGGATTCCCATGTAGCCGCCGCCGTTGTCGACGTAGTCCTCGAAGGCCGCCTGCTGGGCGTCGGTCAGCACGTCGCCGGTGGTGCTGAGGAAGACCACGGCCTTGAACTGCGACAGGGTCTCGGCGGTGAAGTCGCCGCCGTCCTCGGAGTTGACGACCTCGAAGCCGTTGGCCTGGCCGATCTGGGTGAGCGCCTGGACGCCGGGGCCGATCGAGCCGTGCCGGAACCCGGCCGTCTTGGAGAACACCAGCACCTTGTCGTCGGGGAGCGGCTCCCTGACGAGCGTCCAGTAGTCGACGTCGAACAGCGCGCCGCGCCCGGACGGCCCGTCGAAGACCAGGAAGAGCTGCCCGGTCCCGGCCGGCACGTTGGTGAGCCGCGTCGACAGGTCGACGTAGTTCTCCCAGCCGCCGGTGTTGGCGACCGTGATCGTGCCGAGGAGCGGGCCCGTCTGGGAACCGTGCCGGATCGACAGGGTGCCGCCGGGGCCGCCGGAGGCGATCCGGGCGGTGAAGGTGGTCGCGCCGGTCAGGGTGATCGGCGCGTAACCGGCCCAGTCGCCCGGGTCGGTGTAGCCGGCCGCCTTGCCGCCGCTGGCGTTGCCGTGCGGCGCGTCCTGGACGCCGAACGTCGAGGTGAACGCCTCGCCCTCGACCGTGGTGGCGTCGAGTTCGCCGGTGGTGGTGAAGTCGAACCAGTCGAGGTCGAACAGCGCCCCGGCCGGGCCCTTGAAGACCAGGTAGAGCTTGGTCGTGCCGGCCGGCGGGTTGGTCAGGTCGCCGGTGTTGACGACGAAGTCGCCCCATCCGGCGGTCTTGGGCGCGGCCACCGTGCCGAGCAGGGCGCCCGTCGGGGAGCCCGCGCGCACCTCGATCGTG
The DNA here is from genome assembly GCF_001570525.1 of Herbidospora sakaeratensis. Lineage (GTDB taxonomy): Bacteria > Actinomycetota > Actinomycetes > Streptosporangiales > Streptosporangiaceae > Herbidospora > Herbidospora sakaeratensis. The sequence continues at coordinate 722,313 of NZ_BBXC01000007.1, read as the reverse complement.
CCGCCGACGCCGCCGGAGGCGGTCCGCACGGTGATCTTGGTGGCGTTGCCGAGGGCGTACGGCTCGAAGGAGATCCAGTCGTTGTTGTCGGTGTGGCCGATGGCCCGGCCGCCTTCCGATCCGCCCGGCGTGGTGACCTGCACGCCCTGCAGGGTGTGGGCGTGCTCGGCCTGGCGGTGCTTGGGCTGGAGGGTGACGGTCTGGGTGTTCTCCAGGCCGCCCTCGTCGACGTAGCGGGCGGTGAAGACGCCGTAAAGGTTGGCCGCCGCGTCGTGCTCGCCGTCCTTGGGCACCACGATCGTGCCGGTGCAGCCGGTCCGCGAGGTGATCAGGTGGGCGTGCTGGTCGTGGCCGAGCGAGTAGTCGAGTTCGACGCGGTCGCAGTCGACGTCGCCGTCTTCGGGGTCGGTGACCTCGATCTCGAAGGGGATGGTGTCGCCGAAGTCGAACAGGGCGCCCGCGATGGGCGACTTGAGGGTGACGACCGGCAGGGTGTTGCCGGAGTGGATCGAGATGTTGGTGCTGCCGGTCGCGCCGTCGGGGTCGGTCACGGTCAGCACGACGTCGAAGACGCCCTCGTCCTCGAAGGTGTGCGTGGGATTGGCCTCGGTGGACGTCTCCCCGTCGCCGAAGTCCCAGGCGTAGGTAAGCGCGCCGCTCTCGGGGTCGGAGGAGGTGTCGCCGGTGAACTTCACGGTCAGCGGGTCGACGCCGGAGATGCGGTCGGTGACGATGCGGGCGACCGGGCTGCGGTTGCTGTTGGCCAGGTAGTCGATGCGGTAGAGGGCCTGGTCGCCGCCGCCGCTGCCGTAGTCGAGCACGTACAGGGCGCCGTCGGGGCCGAACGCCAGGTCCATGACCTGCTGGCCGGTCCACGGGAAGGGCGCGATCTCGCCGCGCGTGCCGTCGGCCTTCACCTCGATCGCCTTGATCCACTTGCGGCCGAGCTCACCGGCGAAGAACCGCCCGTCGAGCGACTGCGGGAACTTGACGTTCGACTCCAGGCCGGCGTCGTAGCGGTAGACCGGGCCGCCCATCGGCGACTCGGAGCCGCCGCCGAACTCGGCCGGGGAGCCCTCGAAGCCGTACTTGATCCACGCGGGCACGGCCGGGGGCAGGGTCGGCAGGCCGGTGTTGCGGAAGGAGTTGTTCGCCGGGCCGTTCGCGCAGTCGTACTTCGCGCCCGAGGGCCCGGTCGGGAAGGTGTACTCGTTGTACACCTCGTTGCTCGTGTTGGTGCCGGTGCAGTAGGGCCAGCCGTAGTTGCCGGGCCCGGTCACCCGGTTGAACTCGACCTGCCCGGCGGGCCCCCGGCTGGCGCTCGGGCCGCCGGCGTCCGGGCCGTAGTCGCCCAGGTAGACGATGCCGGTCGCCTTGTCGACGCTCATCCGGAAGGGGTTGCGGAAGCCCATGGCGTAGATCTCGGGCCGGGTGCCCGCGGTGCCCGGGGCGAACATGTTCCCTTCGGGGATGGTGTACGTCCCGTCGTCCTGCGGCGTGATGCGCAGCACCTTGCCGCGCAGGTCGTTGGTGTTGCCCGAGGAGCGCTGCGCGTCGAACTGCGGGTTGCGGGTGGTGCGCTCGTCGATGGGCGTGTACGCGTCCGACTCGAACGGGTTGGTGTCGTCGCCCGTGGTCAGGTAGAGGTTGCCCTGGGCGTCGAAGTCGATGTCGCCGCCGACGTGGCAGCACTGCCCCCGGTCGTTCGGGACCTCGAGGATCACCTTCTCGCTGGCCAGGTCGAGGGTGTCGTCGGCGTTCAGGGTGAACCGCGACAGGTTCAGGTGCCCCTTCCACGCCTCGAACTGCTCGGCGGTGCCCTCCTTGGGCGCGTCGCCATTGGGAGTGTCGAGCCGGGGCGAGTAGAAGAGGTAGATCCACCGGTTGGCGGCGAAGTCCGGGTCGGCCGCCACCCCCTGGAGCCCTTCCTCGTCGTGGGTGTAGACGTTCAGCTTGCCCGCGTTCTTGGTGATGCCGGCCGGGGTGGTGACCCGCACCCAGCCGTCCCGCGCGGTGTGCACGACGTTCCTGTTCGGGAGGACGGCCAGGGACATGGCCTCGCCGAGCTTCGCGCTGCCGACGGCCAGCGGAACCTGCTGGTAGTCGGCCGCGGGGATGTCGACGGCTCGGGCCGGGGCGGCGGCGACCACGGTGCCCGTGACCGTCAGCGCCATCGTCGAGAGGAGCGTGGCCCAGCGCCGGAGACGTGGGGACATGGGGTCCTTTCCTGAACGAGTGAGGGGTCTCGTCAGGCAAGGCGCGCGCCGCCGCGCATGTTGCCGTGTCAGGGATCACGTCCGATGAGGCCCCGCGGTCGCGGAACCCGGTGCTCTCGGCCACGGCACGACCGGACGACCAGACGGGGTGCCACCCGTGTCGGCCGCCCGGACAGTTGTCCGCGGAAGCGATCGAGGATTTTGTAACACGGCCGTAGTGGATCATGCACCCCTCGGCCGGATAACGATCCGATGTTTCAACATTCTGTTGACAACGTTTCGTTGAAGGAGCCATGATGGCGGACGTGTACGCGTCCCTCACCCACATCGCCACCCGCCACGCCACAACCGAAGCCCAGCGCGCCCGCCAGGTCCACCCGACGGTCCTCGGACCGCACGAGGCGGTCCGCCTCGTGACCATGCTGGCGGCCGGCTCCGCTGCCCCCGACACCGGCGAACCGGAGGTCGACACCTCCGACCTGACGGCGGCGCTGACGTTGATGCCTCTCGTCAGAGGAGAGATGGACCAACTGGAGGCGAGCCTGCTGCTGATCGCGCGGGGGCGCGGGCTGACGTGGCAGGAGATCGCCAACGCGCTGGGGCTGGGCTCGCCCCAGGCGGCCAAACAACGTTACGAACGACTGGCCGGCCGCGTCGCTACCTGAGCACCCATTCCGCCCGCGCCCGCAGTTCCTCCGGCGCCTTCGGGAGGAGCCCGGCCAGTTCCTCCCGCAACGCCTCGGGGCACGGCCGGTAGAGCGCGACCAGCACCCGGTCGCACCACACCCGCAGGTCCGCCGACGCGACGGCCGCCAGGTCGGGGTCGTCCAGCAGCAGCAGGTCGGCCTTCAGCCGCGTCCACGGATCGGCGGCGGCCAGCAGGCGATGCCCGGCCCGCCGCACGTGCGGCGGGTTGACCCGGTCGAGCAGCGAGAAGTCCGGCGCGGCCGTGGCCGCCCGCAGGCTCTTCACCACTTGCCGGACCACCCGGGCCGACGGGTCGCGCACCAGCGGGGCCACGTCGTCGTGCCGTCCCCACACCCGCAGGGCGGCGACCGCGGCAGCCCGCACCCGCGCCCGCGCATCCCCCAGGAACGGCACGACCAGCTCCGCGTCGGCGGGCCCGCCGCTCTCCCCCAGCCCCAGGATCGAGACCGCACTCCCCAGCCGGGCGCGATACCAGGGCGCGGGATCGCCCCCCGCCCGCCTGACGAGCCCCTGGGCCGTCAGCCGGACGATCTTCGACCGGTCGTTCAGGAACTCGCCGCCCTGATGCGGCGCCAGCACCAGCGCCCGCACCCTGATCGGGGCGAACGGCGACCCGAGGAACGGCTCCGGATCGCTCCGCTCGATCAGGTACGCCGCCGCGCGCAGCAGCGCGCCGGGCGCGGTCATCCGCTCATGCAGTCCGCGCACGGCCTCGTCGTCGCCCCGCCGGATCAGCTCCTCGACAACCAGACGCATCGTCGGCCCGTCGAAGTCGGCGTGCCCGTCGAGCGGGATCACCGGGCGGAGCAGGTCGAGCAGGTCGGCCCCGCCCCGCCTGCCGCGCAGCCGCACAGCGGTCGGGATCACGCGCCGCGCCGCCTCGGGCCGCGTCGCGACGTTGACGAGGATGTGCCGGGCGTAGTCGCGCACCGGCCCGGCCCAGTCGAGAGCCCGGACCACGAGCAGTGGCCACAGGACCGGATGCCGCGCGAGCTGCGGGATCGCCCGCTCCCGGAACTCGCCCCGGCTGCTGCACGCCATCAGCAGGACGTGGCCGGGACGTCGCATCAGCGTGACGTCACGCGGCGCCTGGAGGTAGTGGCCGGAGCGGATCGACGCGTCCAGGTCGATCCACATCCCGGCGGTGAGCTCCCAGAGCCGGCTCTCCGGGACGACGTCGTCGAACAGGTCGTACACGCTGATCACACCTGGGATGGTCGCAGCTCGGGGTGCCGGGTTTCGACTGGTTTAGGCCGCACTCCACATGAACCAGCCCCTGCCCGCGACGACGTGTCACGTCGTTCATCGGACCTGGAGACCGGTGACCGCCCGGGAGATGATCAGGCGCTGGATCTCCGACGTGCCCTCGAAGATGGTGAAGATCTTCGCGTCGCGGTGGAAGCGCTCCACCGGGTGGTCGCGGGTGTAGCCCGCCCCGCCCAGCACCTGGATCGCCTGTTCGGTCACCCAGACCGCCGTCTCCCCCGCCACCAGTTTCGACATCGACCCCTCGGCCTGGGCGAACCCGCCGCCCCGCCGGCCCATCCAGGCCGCTTTCCACGTCAGCAGCCGGGCCAACTCGATCCGGGTCGCCATGTCGGCCAGCAGGAAGGCGATGGCCTGGTTCTCCCCGATCGCCCGCCCGAACTGCCGCCGTTCTCCCGCGTAGTCCCGCGCGTACTCGAACGCGGCCCGCGCGATGCCGACCGCCATGGCGGCCACCACGGGACGGGTCGACTCGAAGGTCCGCAACGCCGCCTGGCCGCCCGACCGCTGGCCCGACCGGGCCCGGGCCAGGCGTTCCTCCATCTTGTCGACCCCGCCCAGCAGGCACGAGGCGGGCAGCACCACATCGTCCAGGACCACCTCGGCGGTGTGGGAGGCCCTGATGCCGTGCTTGCGGAACTTCTGGCCCTGGGAGAAGCCGGGTGTCCCGGGCGGCACGACGAAGGTCACCTGGCCCCGCGCGCCCAGTGACGGGTCGACGGTCGCGACCACGATGTGGACGGCCGCGATGCCCCCGTTCGACACCCACGTCTTGGTCCCGTTCAACCGGAAGTCGCCGGAGGGCAGGCGGACGGCCGACGTCCGGATCGCCCCCACGTCGGAACCCGCGTCCGGTTCCGAGGCGCAGAACGCTCCCACCGCCACGTCGTCAGGCGTGCCGAACATGACCGGCAACCACGTCCCGACCTGTTCGTCGGTGCCGTTGGCCGACAACGCGGCGGCGGCCAGGCCCGTCGCCGTCAGGGAGAGGCCGATTCCGGCGTCGCCCCAGAACAGCTCCTCGAAGGCCACCGGCAGGCCGAGGCCGCTGTCCTCGAACCACTGCGTCGCGAAGAAATCCATCGAATAGAGGCCGATCTTGGCCGCCTCCTGGAGCACCGGCCACGGGGTCTCCTCACGGTCGTCCCACAGGCTGCCAGCTGGGCGGACGACGTCGCGGGCGAAGGCGTGCACCCACGCGCGGACCTCGCGGACGTCGTCGGGCAATTCAGGGTTGAAGCTCGTCACCGCCACAGGCTACCCCTTGACGTTCATGTTCCCGTTAAGTTAAATCAAGGATCGAAATAAGGCATTGAGAAAGACCCTTCACACCCCCCTTCACTGTGGAGAACACGCATGAGAGGTCTGTCCAGGCTCGCCGCCTTGGGCACCGCGTCGGCGGTCGTAGCCGCCGCGCTGATCGCCTTACCGGCAGCTCCCGCCTTCGCCGACGTCCTGCTGTCGCAGGGCAAGACGGCGACGTCATCCTCCGTCGAGGGCGCCGGCACGCCCGCCTCGGCGGCCGTCGACGGCAACACCGGCACCCGCTGGTCGAGCCTCTACACCAACGACCAGTGGCTGCAGGTCGACCTCGGGTCGGCGCAGGCGATCAACAAGGTGACCCTCCTCTGGGAGGGAGCCTACGGGAGCGCGTACAAGATCCAGGGTTCGGCCAACGGCACCTCCTGGACGGATCTGCAGAACGTCACCGGAGGTGACGGAGGCACCGACACCCTGACCGTGAGCGGTACCTATCGGTATGTCCGGATGCAGGGCGTGACCCGGGCGACCGGGTGGGGCTACTCGCTGTGGGAGTTCCAGGTCTTCGGGCCGGACGGCACCGGCGGCGGCACCTGCGGGACCACCAACGCGGCGCTGAACAAGCCCGCCACCGCCTCCTCGCTCCAGGGCGCCGGGTTCCCGGCCTCGGCCGCGTTCGACGGCAACACCGGCACCCGCTGGTCGAGCCTGGCCGCCGACCCGCAGTGGGTGCAGGTCGACCTCGGCTCCGCCGTGGACGTCTGCAAGATCGACCTGCGCTGGGAGGCCGCGTACGCGTCCAGCTTCCAGCTCCAGTCGTCGACGAACGGCACCACCTGGACGACACTCAAGTCGGTGACCGGCGCGACCGGCGGCGTGCAGTCCCACACGGTGACCGGCAACGGCCGCTACATCAGGGTGAACGGCACGGCCCGGGGCACCGGCTACGGCTACTCACTCTGGGAGGTCGCGGTTTACACCGGCAGCGGGCCCGTCGACCCGGGCGACCCGGGCGGCCCGATCACGGGCGGCGGCGACCTCGGACCCAACGTCCACGTCTACGACCCCTCGACCCCGGCCGCGACCATCCAGAGCCAGCTCGACTCGGTCTTCACGCAGCAGGAGTCGGCGCAGTTCGGCACCGGACGCCACGCGTTCATGTTCAAGCCGGGCACCTACAACGTCAACGCGAAGGTCGGGTTCTACACCTCGATTTACGGCCTCGGCCAGAACCCCGGCGACGTCACCATCAACGGCGGCATCACCGTCGACGCCGGCTGGTTCAACGGCAACGCCACGCAGAACTTCTGGCGCTCCACCGAGAACCTGTCGGTGCAGCCGACCGGCGGCACCAACCAGTGGGCCGTCTCGCAGGCCGCGCCGTTCCGCCGCATGTGGATCAAGGGCAACCTGAACCTCGCGCCGACCGGCTACGGCTGGGCGTCCGGCGGCTACATCGCCGACTCGCGCGTCGACGGGACCGTCGGCCCCTACTCGCAGCAGCAGTGGTACACCCGTGACTCCACGATCGGCGGCTGGCTGAACGGCGTGTGGAACATGGTCTTCTCGGGCGTCAACGGCGCCCCGGCGACCGGCTTCCCCGAGCCCGTCTACACCACGCTGCAGAACACCCCGCTGTCGCGGGAGAAGCCCTACCTGTACGTCGACGGCACCGGCGCCTACCGCGTCTTCGTGCCCTCGCTCCGCACCAACGCGCGCGGCCAGAGCTGGGCGAACGGCCCCACCCCGGGCACCTCGCTCCCGCTGTCGCAGTTCTACGTCGCCAAGCCCGGCGACTCGGCCGCCCGCATCAACGCGGCGCTCGCCCAGGGCCTGCACCTGCTGCTGACCCCGGGCATCTACCGCACCAGCGCGCCGATCAACGTCAACCGGGCCAACACCGTCGTCCTGGGCCTCGGCCTGGCGACGATCATCCCCGAGAACGCGGCGGTGGCCATGAAGGTCGCCGACGTCGACGGCGTCCGCCTCGCGGGCTTCCTGATCGACGCCGGACCGCAGAAGTCGCCGGTGCTCATCGAGGTCGGCCCGCCCGGCTCCTCGGCCGACCACGCCGCCAACCCCACCACCCTGTCGGACGTGTTCGTCCGCATCGGCGGCGCCTTCGCCGGCAACGCCGAGGTCAGCGTCATCGTCAACAGCGACGACGTGATCATCGACCACACCTGGCTCTGGCGCGGCGACCACGGCGAGGGCATCGGCTGGAACGTCAACACGGCCGAGACCGGACTGATCGTGAACGGTGACGACGTGCTGGCCACCGGCCTGTTCGTCGAGCACTACCGCAAGTACGACGTCGAGTGGTACGGCGAGCGCGGCCGGACGATCTTCTTCCAGAACGAGAAGGCGTACGACCCGCCGAACCAGGCCGCCTACATGAACGGCTCGGTCAAGGGCTGGGCCGCCTACAAGGTGGGCGACAACGTCCAGGTCCACGAGGGCTGGGGCATGGGCGCGTACTGCTACTTCAACGTCGACCCGACCATTCAGGTCGACCGGGTCTTCGAGGTGCCGATCAGGCCCACGGTGAAGTTCCACAGCCTGCTGGCGGTCTCGCTCGGCGGCAACGGCATCATCAACCACGTGATCAACACCACGGGCGGACCCGCCCAGGGCACGGCGACCATCCCCGCCAAGGTGGTCTCCTACCCGTAACCAGAAAGCTGGGCCGTGGGTCTCCCGGGCGCCGCCGGGAGGCTCACGGCTCCTCCATGTGGGCATGAGTCCAACTTGTAATGACCTATTCCGGCTTGTCGCCTATAAGGTGACCCGCACCGGAATGGGGATTAAGATGCCGATCTTCCTCGCGCGGTTGCTGGCCCGGATCAGCACCTGGTGGACTCCCGTGCTCGTGCTGGCCGTGGTGTTCGTGACGAGCTGGCCCCTGATGACGCTGGCCGAACCGGGCGCCGACATCACCTCGCCGGGCAACTTCTGGTGGTGGTTCGTGGTGACGACCTCGACCGTGGGCTACGGCGACCTGTTCCCCAGATCGCCGCTGGGCCACGTCGTCGGGGTCTACGTGATCGTCGGCGGCATCGCCGCGCTGACGACGCTGTTCACCCGCCTCGCCACCCGGATCGAACGGACGAGGGGACGCCGCATGCACGGCTCGATCACTGTGCGCCTGTCCGGGCACATCGTGCTGCTGGGCTACAGCCCGGGGCGCACCGAGACGATGGTGGACGAACTGGGCGCCGACGGCACGAAGGTGGTCGTCTGCGCCTGGGACGAGGTCCAGAGCCATCCCATGCCCGAGAAGGACGTCGAGTTCGTCCGGGGCGACCTGGCCGACGCGAAGACGCTGGTCAGGGCAGGCGTCGACAGGGCGCACAGCGTGCTGGTCGACGCCCGCGACGACAACGAGGCCCTGGCCGTCGCGCTGACCGCCGACCACGTGATCACCACCGCGCATCTGGTGGTGGCGCTGCGCGATCTCGCGCGGGTCAGGCAGGTCCGGTACGTCGGCGAGAAGATCCGCTGCGTGCAGTGGCACAGCCCGCACATGATCACCGAGGAGCTGAAGGACCCCGGGATCAGCGAGATCTACGCCCAGCTCATGACCCACGGCGGCGCCGACACCTACTCCGTCGCGCTCACGGCCGGGCCGGTGACGGTCGAGCACTGCCAGACGGTGCTGGGCCGCCACCACGGCGCGACCCTGCTGGCCGCCCGCGACGGCGCGACGCTGCTGGTCAACCCGCCGTGGCAGACCGAACTGAACGCGGGAACGGTCCTTTACTACATGGGCTCGGACCGGCTCGACGCCGCCCGGCTCGCCGTCAGTCTTGGAGTTCCGGCCAGTCGATGATCATCGGGATCGGGGTGCCGACCTCGGGCGCGCCGCCCTCGTCGCGCATGAGGGTGCCGATGTGCTTGTACGTCATGCTCGCCTGGTCGAGGTGGTACCGCTCGACGGCGCAGACGCCCGTCCGGTCGAGCCGGACGATCCAGTAGTAGAGGATCCCGGCCCGCCCGTATTCACTGGGTTTGCCGCAGGTGTCGGTGGTCTCGGTGCCGGCCTCGACGATCTCCACGGCCAGCACCACGTCGTCGGGCCGCAGCACGTGACCGTCGTCGAGGCACCGGAAGAGCACCACGTCGGGCCGCCGGACGTGCAGCGGCACGTCGCGGAGGCGGACGTCGACGGCGTTGGCGACGGTCAGGCAGCCGTAGCCCCGGGTCATCGCCTCGCGGGCGTGCTTCTCCAGCAGATCGGCGAGCCGTCGGCCGACGATCTGGTGCCTGCGGCCGTCGGCCGGGCGGTGCACCACGTAACCGTCGACGACCTCGATCAGCAGGTCGTCGGGCAGCAGCGTGTACTCCTCCACCGTCAGCGGGTGGGGCTGGGAACTGAGCGTGCGGAACCAGTCGTCTGGCACGGTCTCAGGATAGAACGCTCACCATCGGAGGTCTCTGGGCGACGGAGACATCGTGTTCGACCGCCTCGTGCTTGTCCGGGCCACGCCGGAACTGGGTCAGCCGCATCTGGCCGTTCCCCAGCGGCACCCCGGTCAGCCGCGACCAGGCGGTCTGCATGATCTGGGCGGCCATGCCGCCGAGGGCCTCGGTCGACTGGTGGGAGTGCACGCGGCGGCCGAGGTCGACCTGCGCCAGCGCGTCGAGGCCGCACAGGTCGAGCAGGTCGATCAGCAGGCCGATCTCCACGCCGTAGCCGGTCACGAACGGCACCCGTTCCAGGGCGGTCCGGCGGCCGGCGTACTCGCCGGAGAGCGGCTGGACGAACCCGGCCAGCTCGGGCCAGTGCAGATTGATCAACGGGCGGGCGACCAGCTCGGTCACCCGGCCGCCGCCGGTCTGCTCGGCGCCGAACGGGCGGTCGTAACAGCCCTTCACGTACGCCACCGTGGGGTCGGCCAGCAGCGGCCCGAGCAGCCCCGTGACGAACGAGGTCTCGAACTCGCGCAGGTCGGAGTCGATGAAGACGAGCAGATCGCCGCCGGTCACGGCGAGGGACTTCCAGAGGGCCTCGCCCTTGCCGTCGAGCGGCTTGAGGTCGGGCAGGATCTCGTCCTGGGCGATCACGGTGGCGCCCGCCTTCGCGGCCACGGCCGCGGTGTCGTCGGTCGACCGGGAGTCGATCACCACCAGTTCGTCGACCAGGCCGGAGAGGTCGCGCCGGATCGCCGTGACGATCTCGCCGACGGTCTCACGCTCGTTCCGGGCCGGGAGCACCACGCTGATCGTCGTGGCGCCCTTGGCGTCGAGCAGCGCCGGGAGGGGCCAGTCGGACGCCGACGACGATCGCCTGCCCGACCACGCCAGCACCTCAGGCAGCACGCCCCCACTCCCCCCTGAACGTCACGCACACACCTTATGGGGTGTCGTGACCGTTCTAATCGGCGGCGTGGCGTTCGAGGAACGCGTACACGTCGGCCTCGTCGACGCCGGGGAACGAACCGGGCGGCAGCGCGGCCAGCACGTGGGAGTTGGCGCGGGCCGAGGGGAAGGCGTACCCCTCCCAGCGCTGGGCCAGCTCGGCCGGCGGCCGGCGGCAGCAGTCGCCGTTGGGGCAGTTCGACTTGGTCCGCCGGGTGGTCTCGCGGCCCCGGAACCAGCGCGACTCCCGGAACGGCACGCCCAGGGTGATCGCGAAGTCCTTCTCATGGGACGGGTCGACGTGGGCGACGCAGAAGTGGGTGCCGGTGGGGCCGTCGCTGTACTGGTGGTAGACCGAGTAGCGGTCGGGCGAGCGGAACACCTGACGGCCCGACCACTGCTGGCAGAGCCGCTGGCCCTCGATCGCGCCCTGTTCGTCGGCCGGGAAGATGATGCCGTCGTTCTCGTACGCCTTGTAGATGATGCCCCCGGCGTCGTTGCGCACGAAGTGGCAGACCAGGTCGAGGTGGTGGGTGGCCAGGTTGGTGAAACGGTGGGCGGCCATCTCGTAGGAGACGGCGAACACGTCGCGGAGGTCCTCGACCGACAGTGCCCGGTCGCGTTTGGCCTCCAGCAGGTAGGGCGCGGCGGCGGCCTCGGGGACCAGCACCGCGGCGGCGAAGTAGTTGGCCTCGACCCGCTGGCGCAGGAAGTCGGCGAAGTCGCGGGGCTTGTGGTGGCCCAGGGCGATGTGGCCGATGGTCTGGAGCAGGATCGTGCGCGGGGTGTGCATGCCGAGCTGCTCGCGCTTGAGGTAGATGCGGTGGTTGCGCAGGTCGGTCACCGAACGCGCCGACCGGGGCAGGTCGGGGGCGGTGTGCACGGTGAAGCCGTAGTGGGCGACCAGGGCCTGGATCATGCTCTGGGACAACGCGCCGGTGCGGTAGCCGACCGACAGCAGGGCCTCGGCGGCGGCGCTCTCGATCTCCTGGAAGTAGTTGCCGGCCTCCTTCTGCTTCTGCCGCAGCTCGGCGTTGGCGGCGCGGGCCTCCTCGGGGGTGGCGGTGCCCTTGGCCTGGCGGGCCTTCAGTTCGTCGTACAGACCCAGAAGGTGTTCCAGCACGTCGTTGGGGACCCGCGCGGAGACCTTCAGCCTCCCCAGGCCGAGCGAGGTGTAGAGGGGGTCGCGCTGGGCCTCCTCCAGGGCGATCTCCAGCTGGGCGCGGCGGTTGGGGGCCTGGCGGCGCAGCAGCTCCTCGACCGGCACGCCGAGCGCGGCGGCGAGCGCCTTGAGCAGCGACAACTTGGGCTCGCGCTTGCCGTTCTCCAGCAGGGACAGCTGGCTGGGCGCACGGCCGACGCGCTCGCCCAGGTCGGAGAGGGTGAGACCACGCTGCCGGCGGAGGTGTTTGAGGCGCTGGCCGAAGGCGAGCAGGTCGATCTCCTGCGTCAAAGACAGCGGTTCTTCGCCGAGCACGGAGGGCATCTCCTCAGGATAGGCGAAATTTCGTGACATCTTCCAGACCGGGTGACGCACCTCACATCGATTGGTCTAGTCCTTATAGAAAATTCGAGGTTTCTTCTCCGCACAACACGGGAACGAATTTCCGCTCCGCGAAGATTTGGCCATATTTCTAGACATATCGGCTTGTTCGGTCTCTTGACATCAACACAAACTCGAACCAAGCACCCCAGGTGACGACCCAACGCAACAAGGGAGTGACCGAGAAGATGATGTCGGAACGCCTCAGGTCAGCCGCCGCCGAGCTGCGTCACGACTGGGACACCAATCCCCGGTGGTCCAGCATCGAGCGCACCTACACTCCGGAAGACGTGATCAGGCTGCGCGGGTCCGTCCAGGAGCAGTACACCCTGGCCCGCCTCGGCGCCAAGCGGCTGTGGGACCTCCTGCACACCGAGGACTACGTCAACGCCCTGGGCGCCCTCACCGGCAACCAGGCCGTCCAGCAGGTGAGGGCCGGGCTCAAGGCCATCTACCTGTCGGGCTGGCAGGTCGCCGCCGACGCCAACCTCGGCGGCCACACCTACCCCGACCAGAGCCTCTACCCCGCCAACTCGGTGCCCGCCGTGGTCCGGCGCGTCAACAACGCGCTGCTGCGGGCCGACCAGATCACCTGGGCCGAGGGCGTCGAGGACGCGCCCCACTGGCTGGCGCCGATCATCGCCGACGCCGAAGCCGGATTCGGCGGCGTGCTCAACGCCTTCGAGCTGATGAAGGGCATGATCGCGGCCGGCGCGGCGGGCGTGCACTGGGAGGACCAGCTCGCGTCCGAGAAGAAGTGCGGCCACCTCGGCGGGAAGGTCCTGATCCCGACCTCCCAGCACGTCAAGACCCTCAACGCGGCCCGCCTCGCGGCCGACGTCTGCGGCGTCTCCACTCTGGTCATCGCGCGGACCGACGCCCAGGCCGCGACCCTGCTGACCAGCGACGTCGACCCTCTGGACCAGCGGTTCTGCACCGGGGAACGGTCCGCGGAGGGCTTCTACCGGGTCCGCAACGGGATCGAGCCGTGCATCGCGCGCGGGCTGGCCTACGCGCCGTACAGCGACCTGCTGTGGATGGAGACCGGCACGCCCGACCTCGACGTGGCCCGCCGTTTCGCCGAGGCGATCAAGGACCGCCACCCCGACCAGATGCTCGCCTACAACTGCTCGCCGTCGTTCAACTGGCGCAAGCACCTGGACGACTCCTCGATCGCCAAGTTCCAGCGCGAGCTCGGCCACATGGGATACAAGTTCCAGTTCATCACCCTGGCCGGGTTCCACTCGCTGAACTACTCGATGTTCGACCTGGCCCGGGGCTACGCCGAAGAGGGCATGACGGCCTACGTGGGGCTCCAGGAGGCGGAGTTCGCGGCCGAGAAGCGCGGCTACACCGCGACCAGGCACCAGCGCGAGGTCGGCACCGGCTACTTCGATTTGGTCAGCACCGCCATCTCACCCGACTCCTCGACGACCGCCTACCGGGGCTCCACCGAGGAGGACCAGTTCCACTAGAGGCCGGGCCCCGCCGCCGTTCCGGCGCATAAGCGGCGGCGGGGTCTCAACCCCACGAACTAGCATCCGGCGGGTGATCGAGAAGTTACTCGCTCTCGTCGTGCTCGTCGCGGTGGCGGGCTGCGGCCAAGCGGCCCGGCCGACCACGCAGGCGACGCCGGTGCCGATGCCCGTGTCGGTGCCGCCCGAGGTGGCGCCGCATCGGCAGAACGTGGTCAGGGTGACCGTGGCCACCCCCTCCTGCGCCAAGGACACGGCGCAGGGCACCGGGTTCGCCTACGCTCCCGACCGGGTGCTCACCACCGCGCACGTCGTGGCGGGCGCCGAGGGCCCGATCACGGTGACCGGCGCCGACGGCAGCCGCCATCAGGGCGACGTCGTCGTCTTCGACCCGAAACGGGACGTCGCCGTGCTGCGGGTAGCGGGTCTGGACGCCGATGTCCTGCACTTCGACTCGGTCGACCCCGGCGAACGGGCCACGTTCGCGGCCTACTCGAAGGACGGGGAGTTCACCGTGCGATCGGGCAGGGCGGGCGCGCCGCAGACCGCCGTCGGCAACGACATCTACGACGAGGACATCGTGGCGCGCCAGGTCTTCCTCGTCCACGCCGCCGTCGACCCGGCCATGTCGGGCGCGCCGCTGTTCGGGCCGGACGGCGACGTCATCGGCATGGTCTTCGCCAGTAACCTCGACGACTCCGTGAGCGGCTGGGTGATCAGCACCGGAGAGATCGCCCGCCCCGCCGCGAAGGGCCTGAAGGCCGCCGCCGCCGTGTCGACCCGGCAGTGCGACTGACGATCACCCGCCGGGAGACGGGGACGGCGACGGACTCGGCGAGGGCGATGGGGAGGGCGACGGAGACGGCGACGGGGAGGGCTGCGGGGACTCCTCGTCGCCCCACTGCGGCTCGGTGGTGATCCCGCCCGTCGGGACCGGGCGGGTCGGGGTCGGCCGCGTGGGGTTCGGGTTGGGGTTCGGGTTGCCCGTCGGCCCCGGGTCGGGCGGCCCCTGGGTCCAGCCGCCGCCCGGCGGGGGTGAGGGGACCGAGGTGTTCCACGGGTCCTCGCCCGGCGGCCACGACGGGGTGATCGTCCGGGTCGCCGTCACGGTGACCTGCGCGCCGTCCTCGCCGATCGGCGGCACCTCGCCCGCCACCGGCGGCCGCGACGTGCCGAGCACCTCGGGAGAGGCCGCGGCCTCGTTGGGCAGCACGACCATCGGCACCGCCGGCGGCGGCTCGGCGGTCTGCACGCCGCCCGCCGGGGAGCTGGTGGCCGCCACGACCGTGATCGCCGCGATGGTGACGGTGGCCAGGGCGGCGTAGCCGGCGTGCTGGGTGGCCGAGCCCGACCGGCGGCGGCGTCCACGGGCGGCGGTCTCGGGGCCCGGCGCGGCGACGGCCTTCCGTTCGCCGCCGCGCGGGTAGGGCACCGGCTGCCAGATCTCCTCCATGACGTGCGCCACGGCCACCCGCAGGTCGGGCGGCAGGCCCACCCCTCCGGCGGCCAGCAGGGCCGACAGCAGCTCGGCGGCGTCGGGACGCTCGGCGGGTTCCTTGCGCAGGGCGGCGTTCACGGTGTCCCAGAGGAGCTTGGGCACGGCCGCGATCCGGGGCTCCTCCAGCAGGATGCGGCGCATCACGACCTCGGCCTCGCCCGCGCCGAACGGGTGGTAGCCGGTCGAGGCGAAGGCCACCAGGCAGCCCCAGGAGAAGACGTCGGAGGCGGGGATCGCGGGCCCGCCGGTGAGCCGCTCGGGGGCGACCCAGCCGGGGCTGCCCATGATCTGCCCGGCCTGGGTGTGCGCGGCGAGCGCGTCGAGGTCGCGGGCGATGCCGAAGTCGATCACGAACGGGCCGCTCGGCGACAGCAGCACGTTGCCGGGCTTCAGGTCGCGGTGGACCAGCCCGGCGTCGTGGGTGGCCACCAGGGCGGCGGCCGTGCCGAGGGCGACGCCGTAGGCCAGGTCGGGCGTGAGCGGCCCGCGCGCGGCCACGACCTGCGACAGGCCCGGCCCGGCGATGTACTCGGTGACCAGGTAGGGGCGGTCGCGGTCGTGCCCGTCCTCGATCACCGCGGCGGTGCAGAACGGCGCCACGCGGCGGGAGAACTCGACCTCCTCGGTGAACCGGGCGCGCAGGATCGGGTCGGACAGGTGCATGGGATGGGGCGTCTTCAACGCCACCAGGCCGCCCTGCGGATGCTCCGCGAGGTAGACCACGCCCATGCCGCCGGTGCCCAGGCGGCCGAGCAGCAGATATCGGCCAATGATGACCGGGTCTCCCACGGTGAGCGGCCGCACGCCGGGCGGCATGCCGTTCTGGGGGCCCGTTCCGCCTCGTGCCATCCGGAAGTTACCTCTCCGATCCAAAGAAGTACGCAAGGCACACTGTGGCCGGATGGAACGGTCCGCGCCTCCAACTAGGCAGAAGCGGCATAACGGGTTAGGTCACTACGACCTCGGGGTAACAAACGCCTGGTCACAGCGGTATCAGGGGTAACAGCCCTTAAGCCGCGACCTCGCCGCCCTCGGCCTTCGCCGCGGCCTCGACCGCCTCGACGAACTGGCCCATGTGGGGGAAGACCAGCCGGGCCTCGGGCAGTATGTCGGCCATGAGCGCGAAGACGTGGGGCATCTTCCGCCATTCTTCATACCGCACCGGAACGCCATCCGCACGCGCCCGTTCGGCGACCCGGTGGGCCTCCTCGCGGAGCACCTCGGTGGTGCTGGTGACGATCATCAGGGGCGGCAGGCCGGTGTAGTCGCCGAAGACCGGGGAGACGAGGGGGTCGCGGTTGTCCAGGCCCTCGGTCCAGCGGCGGGCCATCCACTCGACCCGGCCGGCGGGGAGCAGGGGGTCGGCCCAGCGGTTGGCGGTCTTGCGCTCGTCGCTCAGGTCGGCCCAGGGAGACAGGCAAATGGCCGCCGCGGGGAGCGGCAGCCCGTTGTCACGCAGGGAGAGCAGCATCGCCAGGGCCAGATGTCCGCCGGCTGAATCACCTGCCAGCACGATGCCCTCGGGGGCGAAACCGCGGTCGAGCAGGGCGCGGTAGGCGTCCAGGGCGTCGGCGAGCGACTCGGCCAGCTTGTGCTGGGGCCCCTGCCGGTAGTCGAGGGCCAGCACCGGCCGCTGCGTCACGGCGGACAACCGCCACGTGATCGGCCGGTGCGTCACTGGAGAACAGATGAAATAGCCGCCCCCGTGGAGATAGAGGACGACCTTGCTCTCATCGAGCTCTTCGAGATCGGAGTCGGGCTCACCGGACCCGCGTACCCACTCCCCCGAGCAGGCGCCGAACGACTCCTGTTCGATCGAGACGGTCGCCGGGACCAGTCCGGGCAGCCGCCCGCCCAGCTCGATGATCCGGTTGGCGACGACCAGGCTGGCGGTCGTACGGAGAAGGACGGCCGATATGGGCTTCATGGTCCCGCGCAACAGCCCGTTGGCCGCTATGGCCTGCCAGCTCAAAGGGTGCTCCGGGCGAACGTCCACGTCGATGTCAGCGTTCATGCGGATCCCTCCTTGTCCGATTCGTTCCCTTATGCCTAGTTAGGTAACCCAGGATGTTACACAGGGGTTACGCAGATCGGCAGGGGTGAAATACCGGGTTACGATCCTCGGCGGGAGGTGGCCGACTTCGTCCTCTACCTGCGCCTGTTCCAGTACGGCTTCCGCCGGCACAGCACCTACCTCGCCGCAGCGCTCGCCGGGGCCTTCACCAACACGGTTTTCGGCGTTTTGCGGGCCTATGTCCTGATCGCCTTATGGGAGGCCCGCCCCGGCCTCGCCGGATACACCCTCGCCGAGGCCGTCACCTTCTGCTTCCTCACCCAGGGCTTCATCGGGCCCATGCAGGTCTTCGGCCGCGGCCTGTCGTTCGGCGACCGCATCAGGTCGGGCGACATCGCGTTCGACCTGGTCAGGCCCGCTCCCCTGCTGCTCTGGAGCCTGGCGGAGGACCTCGGCCGGGCCGCCTACCTCACCATCGCCCGCAGCCTGCCGCCCTCGATCGCCGGGGCGGCCATGTTCACCATGGTCGCGCCGGTCTCGCCCTGGTTCGTCGCGTCGTTCGTGCTGGGGATCGTGGTCAGCTTCGGCTGGCGCTACCTCGTCACGCTCGCGGCGTGCTGGACCACCGACGACCGGGGCATGCACACCCTCTCGTCCCTGCTGACCTTCTTCTTCAGCGGGATGGTGCTCCCGCTCGGGCTGTTCCCCGGCTGGTTGCGCACGGTCGCGGAGGCCTCGCCGTTCGCGGCGATGGTGCAGGTCCCGGCCGACATGTGGCTCGGCGCCACCCCTACGTGGAGCGGCCTGGGATTCCAGCTTTTCTGGGCGGTCACCCTGCTCGGCCTCGGCGCGCTGCTGACCGTGGCGGCCCGGCGCAAGGTGGTGGTCCAGGGTGGGTGACTACCTCCTGCTGGCCTGGACGTGGGCCCGCGCCTCCGCCCAGTACCGCACCTCCTTCGTCGTCTCGATCGTCAGCTCGTTCGCGATCAACGCCCTCGACGTCATCGCGATCGGCATCGTGTTCACCCACGTCACCACCCTGGGCGGGTTCTCGCTCCGCGAGGTCATGTTCCTGTACGGCACCGGCGGCGTCTCCTTCGCCCTCGCCGACCTGCTCTTCGGCAACATCGAACGGCTCAGCCAGCACATCAGGGCCGGCACCTTCGACACGATGCTGATCCGGCCGGTCTCGCCCTTCGTCCAGATGGCCGCCGACGGCTTCGGCGCCCACCGGATCGGGCGGCTGGCCCAGGCGGCGATCGTGCTCGGCCTGGCGCTGCCGGTCGTGCCGTGGTCGCGGGCCTGGATGGTGCCCGTCATGATCCTCTGCGGCATCGTGATCTTCACGGCCGTGTTCACGCTCGGGGCGGCGCTCCAGTTCGTCCTGGTCGACGCCCCCGAGCTCGCCAACGCCTTCACCTACGGCGGGGTCACGCTGACGCAGTATCCGCTGTCGGTCTACGGCGAACAGCTCGTGCGCGGGGTGACCTACATCGTGCCGCTGGCGTTCGTGAACTGGCAGCCGGCCCTCTACGTGCTCGGGCGGCCCGATCCCCTCGGGCTGCCCGGCTGGCTCCGCTTCGCCGCGCCCTTGGCCGCCCTGCTGCTGGCCGGCGCGGCCGCCCTCGCCTGGCGGGCGGGCCTGCGCCGCTACCGATCGACGGGGAGCTAGATGATCGAGACCATGTCACTGGGCCGCGACTTCAAGGTGCGCGGGGCGGTCGTCGCGGCCGTCCACGACCTGACCTTCCGGGTGGAGGCCGGCGAGTTCGTCGGCTGCCTGGGCCCCAACGGCGCCGGGAAGTCCACGACGATCAAGATGCTGACCGGGATCCTGACCCCCACACGCGGGCGCGCCTCGGTGGCCGGGCTCGACCCGGCACGGCAGCGCAAGACGCTGGCGCGGCGGATCGGGGTGGTCTTCGGGCAGCGGACGACGTTGTGGTGGGACCTGCCGCTGCGCGACAGCTTCGAACTGGTCCGGCTCCTTTACAAAGTAGATCGAAGCCGGTTCACGGCCCGGCTGGCCGAGCTCACCGAGGTGCTCGACCTGGGCCCGTTCCTCCGGACGCCCGTCCGGCAGCTCAGCCTGGGCCAGCGCATGCGGGGCGACATCACCGCCGCGCTGCTGCACGACCCCGAGGTGCTGGTGCTCGACGAGCCGACGATCGGGCTCGACGTGGTGGCCAAGGCCGAGGTCCGGTCGTTCCTGGCCCGGCTGAACGCCGACCGGGGCACCACCGTGCTGCTGACCACCCACGACCTGGGCGACGTCGAGCGGCTCTGCCGGCGGGTGCTGCTGATCGACCACGGGCGGCTGGCCTTCGACGGGAGCGTGCCGGAGCTGCGGGCGCTCGTGCCGGGCCAGGAGTCGATCGAGGACGTGGTCGCGCACCTCTACCTCAGTAGTACTCCGGCTGCTCCTCGTACTCCTCGTCGTACTCCCGATGCGGACCCGCCCACCGTGACGGCATGAGCACCGGCACGAACAGGGCGATGCCCACCAGGCCGTAGACGCCCGACGACAGCAGCGCGAGCATGCCCTGGCCGGCCTCGGCGATCTCCTTCTGGAGGGTGGCGCCGACGGGGGCCAGGCTCGTGGCGCGGGAGACGTCGATGGCGTACACGACCGTCCAGGCCAGCAGCACCATCGAGGGCACGAACGTGGCGACCGGCGAGATCCGCCCCGCGATCACCAGGCCGAGGAGGAGGCCGACGACGGCCATGATCCCCAGCGCGATGAGCATCCGGGGGTCGCGGACGGGGTCGATGTCGCCGACGGATCCCCGCAACGACTCGCGTGAGGCCCAGCCCCCTCCGAACAGCAGAGCGGCGGCGACGACGATCCCGACGAGCAGCCCGATGAAGTGCCGCATGTCACCCACCTCGAAAACGTTCTTGGTCCGCGCGGCCACATTAGCGACAAAAACCGAAATATCGCACTGCTCCTGACGGGATGGCTTTGACGCGGGGGTGACATCCCGCCGAAGCGTGAGAAGATGTGCCCGCCATGCCGAAGAGCCACCCGACCCCACCAGACGCGACACTGTCGCACGGGGTCGCCCTGGCCCGGTCGCAACGAGCCCGGAACTTCCCCGCCGCCGCCCTGAACGCACTCCCGAGCCCCGGCAATCGACGCTCGGTGAACGGCTCCGCTGGTGCCCGGCGCGTGCCCACTCTGGGCGATCGAGTCCCCGCGAGCGATGCGCAGACCTTCGGCGGCTCGGCCGGGCCCGCGCTGAGATTCGCCCGGTCGGTCTCGTTCGCCGCCGTCTGCGTGGTGCTCGCCGCCGTCGGCCACCAGGCCGCCGGGGGTGACGGGCCGACGCTCGCGGCGCTGGCCGTCGGGATGTCCGGGGCCTTCGGGGCGGCGTTCGTGTTCGCGGGACGTGAGCGCTCGCCCGGCGTCATCGCCGCGGTGCAGGTCGCGGCCCAGGTCCTCCTCCACGAGTTGTTCACCGAGGGGCAGACCGCCCGGGTGCTGACCGATCCCGACCACGCCCACGGCGGGCTCGGGGTGTCGCTCGGCATGGTCGTGGCCCACCTGACCGCCTCGCTGATCACCGCCTGGTGGCTGGCCCGGGGCGAGGCCGCCCTGTGGTCGGTGCTGCGGCGGATCGGGGCCGGCGCCTGGCGGGTGCTCAAGGCGCCGCCGGTCCCGGCGCTGCCGCGTCCGGCGCGGGTGCGCGCCGCGGCCGTCCGGCCGGGCCCGCTCCGGCCCCTCCGGCACGCCGTCGTCAGAAGAGGTCCTCCACTGGCCGGGTGCTGACCCGTCCCCTCTTCCCTTCCGCACGACCAGTGGAGTCTTCGCCATGTCCGTCATCCGCCGCGCCCTGACCATCACCGCGACCGCCACCGCCCTCACCCTCGGCTTCGCCTTCCCCGCGCTGGCCCACGTCACCGTCCAGCCCGGCTCGGTCGAGCAGGGCAGCTTCAGCAAGGTCGCCTTCCGCGTCCCCAACGAGCGCGACGACGCCTCGACCACCAAGATCGAGGTCACCTTCCCCGTCGACCACCCGCTGCCCTTCGTGTCGGTCAAGCCGGTCCCCGGCTGGAAGGCCGAGGTCACCGAGGGCAAGCTGGCCACCCCGGTCCAGTCGCAGTACGGCGAGATCACCGAAGCCGTCACCAAGATCACCTGGTCGGGCGGCGAGGTGAAGCCGGGCGAGTTCCAGGAGTTCGAGGTCTCCCTCGGCGGCCTGCCCACCGAGACCGACCACCTCTACTTCCCGACCAAGCAGACCTACAGCAGCGGCGAGGTCGTCGACTGGAAGGACGAGCCGAAGGCCGACGGCGGCGAGGCCGAGCGCCCCGTCCCGACCCTGAAGCTCACCCCGCCCACCGGTGACGACCACCACGGCGCCGCCGCCTCGGCCGCCCCCAGCGCCGCCCCCAGCGCCGCCCCGGCCGTGGCCGCCTCCCCGGTCGCCGCCGACGCCCACGACTCGGGCTCCGCCGACGGCACCGCCCGCCTCATCGGCGGCATCGGGATCGTCGTCGGCATCGCCGGCGTGGGCGTCGCCATCGCGGCCCTGCGCCGCAGGCCGACCGCCTAGGACGTCACGTCCCTGGACGTGAACCGCGCCCACGCGAGCGACCCGAAGATCGCGATGTACGCGGCGAACGCCAGCACGCCCTGACCCATGTCACCCGTGGCCAGCGGTTCGCGGAGCGCCCCGTCGAACCGCTGGAACCACGAGGTGAGCAGGTAGGGCGTGACGGCGTCCAGTTGCGGGATGACCGTGATGATCTGGCTGACCAGCACCAGCACGACCGTGGTGACGACCGCCCCGATCGAGGTGTCGGTGAACACCGACACGGCCAGCGCGAGCGTGCCCAGCGCGATCATGCCGAGCGTGACGTAGAGCGCGACCAGCCCGATCCGGAGCAGCCCCTCGACGAGCGGCACGGTCGTGCCCGACAGCAGCGTGACCGGCCCGACCGGGAACAGCACCAGCCCGGTGAGCAGCGCCGCCACCAGGATGACCAGGCTGGTGACCAGCGCGAACACGGCCATCCCGGCGAACTTCACACCCAGCAGCCGGGTCCGCCCGGCCGGGGCGGTGAGCAGCTGCCGCAGCGTCCCGAGCCCCGCCTCCCCCGCGACGGCGTCGCCGGCCACGACGGCCACGACCAGCGGCAGGATCAGCGGCACCATGAACGAGAACGCGACGAACCCGAGCGCGAGCCCGTTCCCCGCCACCTGCACCAGGATCGCCTCGCCGTCGGCCCCGAAGACCCTGATGGCGGCCCCGCAGATCACCGGCACGACCGCGACGACGGCGAGCATCGCCACGGTCCGCGGCCGCCGGAAGATCAGCCCGGTCTCCGACCGGAACAACCGCAGCGCCGACCGCGACGTCGCCTGCCGGGGCCCCGCCACGAACGGCGGACCGCCCCCGCGCCCATCGCCCGGCACGCGAACACCGGCACTCGCACCAAGAGCCACATCAGAAGCGAGACCGGCACCCGGTGTCGCCGTGCGGTCATGAGTCGACATCGAAGCCCTCCCCCGTCAGCCCCACGAAGACGTCCTCCAGGCTGGGCCGGACCACCTGGAAACCACGGATGGACACGCCCGCCCGGAACAGCAGGTCGCTGACGTGCTCGGGGGCCGTCGTGCCGATCTCGGCGCCGGCCCGGCCCGCGGCCCGGGTCACGTCACGGAGGCCGAGGTCGGTCAGGACCCTCGCCGCGGCCGTCACGTCGGGGGTGTCGACCTCGACCCGGGCGGTCGCGGCCGAGCGCAGGTCGCCGAGGGAACTCTGGGCGACCAGGCGGCCGGTGCGCATGACGCCGATGTGGGTGCACATCTGCTCGACCTCGGCCAGCAGGTGGGAGGAGACGAAGACGGTGGTGCCGTCGGCGGCGACGTCCTTGATCAGGGCGCGGACCTCGCGGGTGCCCTGGGGGTCGAGGCCGTTGGTGGGCTCGTCGAGGACCAGCAGGTCGCGGCGGCTGAGCAGGGTGCCGGCGATGGCCAGGCGCTGGCGCATGCCCAGCGAGTACGCCTTGTAGCGTTTCCCGGCCGCCGCCGTGAGGCCGACGCGGTCGAGCGCCTCGGCCGTGCGCCGCCGGGCCGTGGCGGCGTCGGCGGCGGGGTTGGCGGCGTCCAGGCGCAGCAGGTTGGCGGTCCCGGACAACCACGGGTAGAAGGCGGGGCCCTCGACCAGCGCGCCCACCCTCGTCAGGGCCGCGCGGGCGGGGTCGCCGAACAGGGTGCTGGTGCCGGCGGTGGGGGTGATCAGGCCGAGCAGCATGCGGATCGTGGTGGTCTTGCCCGATCCGTTGGGGCCCAGGAAGCCGTACACGGAACCGCCCGGGACGGCCAGGTCGACGCCGTCGACGGCGACCTGACCTCCCGGGAAGCGCTTCGTCAGGCCCCGCGTGGCGATCGCGGGAGCGTTCATCCGGCGGCCTTCTCCAGGGTCTCGGGGGTCACCGCGCCGGCCAGCAGGCGGCCGTCGTCGGTCAGCAGGGCCGAGACCAGCTTGGTGGTGATCACCCTGCCGCCCTCGACGGGCCTGGCCGCGGCCAGGATCGGGTTGTCCTTCAGCGCGGCGGCGTCGAAGGGCAGCGTCACGACCGAGGTCCAGCCGCTGCCGGTGACCGCGACGTCTCCCGCGGGCATCTGGGGCTGCGTCCGGGTGAACGCCGGCAGGTCGCCCTCGGTCACCTTCGCGCCGGGCGGCGGGGTGAAGGTGAAGTTCTCGGGGGCGGGCTCGGCGAAGGTGATCGAGTCGAAGCCGACCTCGAAGGCCGGTTCTGCGGCGCCCTCGGCGAAGACCTGGACCCGCAGCGGCACCAGCGTCTCGCCGTCGATCGCCAGGCGCACGTCCCGGACCAGCGACTCGGCCGCCTTCGGCGCGAGCACCAGCTCGTACGCCGCCCTCCCGGCGACCGTCGCGTCGTTGCCCACGCTGATCGCCGTGTCGGACTCGGCCATCGCCAGCGCCTGGCGGGCGGCGTCGGGCGGGGTCACGGCGGCGGGCGGGGGCGCGGGGGCCGGGCCGTCGGCGGGCAGCTTGATCTTCGTGGCGGTGTTGGCGGCGCTGTCCCACCACCACGTCTGGCCGTTGTTGTAGATCACGTTCTGCTCGCTCATGGCGCCGGGGATCGCGATGCGGAACCGGTCGGCGGAGCCGTACCAGACCTTGAGCTCGTGGGACCCCGACAGCAGCGCGAGCGGGCTGGTGCCGACCGGCGCGGCCGGGAGGCCGGGAATGCCGAGCGAGGCGGTCTCGACGATCGTGCCCGACATCGGCGGCATCGTCCCCGTCCCGCTCCATTTGGCGCTGACCTGGGTGATCAGCTGCTCTGCGGTCAGCTCGGGCAGCTGCGGGTCCCCCTGGACCGCCGCGATGACGGGGCCCGCTCCGATGGCGCCCGCCACCACCAGGACGGCGGCGGCCGGGACCCCCCACCTCACGGCGCGTGCTCTCGTGGACATCTCATGCACTCCAATCTGATGGACGTGCCCACACCATGCGCGCCCGGCCCTGTGGCGAGGCTGAGACGTGCTGAGACTCCTCTCAGCCGGGTCACAGCACACAACCCCCAAAATGGGGAAATGCGCGTGCTGGTGGTGGAGGACGAACGACGGATGGCCGCGGCCCTGCAACGGGGCCTGCGCGCCGAGGGCTTCGCCGTGGATTTGGCCCACGACGGCGAGGAGGGCCTCCACCTGGCCTCGACCGGCGAGTACGACATCGTGGTGCTCGACATCATGCTGCCCCGCCTGTCGGGCTACAACGTGTGCAAACGCCTGCGCGAGGCGGAGAACTGGGTGCCGGTCCTGATGCTCTCGGCCAAGGACGGCGAGTACGACATGGCCGACGGCCTCGACCTGGGCGCCGATGACTACCTGACCAAGCCCTTCTCCTATGTGGTCCTGGTCGCCCGGCTGCGCGCCCTGTTGCGGCGCGGCGGCGGACGCCGTCCGTCGGTGCTGCGGGCCGGCGACCTGACCCTCGACCCGGCGCGGCGGCTGGTGCGGCGCGCGGAGAAGACGGTCGACCTGACGCCCCGCGAGTTCGCGCTGCTGGAGTTCCTGATGCGCCATCCGGACGAGGTCGTCTCGAAGGCGGAGATCCTGGAGCACGTCTGGGACACCTACGACACCGACCCCAACGTGGTCGAGGTGTACGTCGGCTACCTCCGCCGCAAGATCGACGCGCCGTTCGGCCGGGGCGCCGTGCAGACGGTGCGGGGGGCGGGATACCGGCTGGCCAGCGATGGCGGGTAACCCGTTCCTGTGGTGGCGGCGGCGCAGCCTGCGGGTCCGGCTGACCGTGGTCGCCACGGCCGTGCTCGGCGTCGGCCTGGCGGTGGCGGCGTGGGTGTTCGTGAACGTCCTGGGCCGCTCGCTGATCGCCACCATCGACGACGAGGTGACCTCGCGGGCCCGGGAGATCGTGGCCCTGTCGGACGCCGGCCGGCTCGACGGCGAGATCGTGCCGACGAAGGCGACGATCGTGCAGGTCATCGACCGGAACGGGCTGATCACCGCGGCGACCCCGTCGACCGACCGCCTGGTCCCGCTGCTCCCCGAGGCCGCGCGGAGGACCGCCGCCCACTCGGGCCGGCCGCAGTTCCTCGACGGCCGCCCCTACGGCATCCCGGCCGTGCTGCGCATCACGGTGATGAGCGCCGACAACGGGGTGACGGTCCTGGCGGCGCGGTCGTTCAGCGAGATCGAACGCGCGCTGCGCACGACCGGCCACGTCCTGCTGCTCGGCACCCCGCTGCTGCTGGTCGTGCTGGCCGGGGCGTCGTGGCTGATCATCGGCCGGACCCTGAGCCCCATCGGCGCGCTGCGCCGGGGCGCGACCGAGATCACCGGCTCGTCGCCGTCGCGGCGGCTGCCGGTCCCGGAGGCCAACGACGAGGTCCACTCGCTGGCGATGACCCTGAACGACATGCTGGCCCGCCTTGAGGAGGCCGGCTCGCGGCAGCGCGCCCTGGTCAGCGACGCCGCCCACGAACTGCGCAGCCCGCTGGCCAGCATGCGCCTTCAGCTGGAGGTCGCGCTCAGCCACCCCGACGGCCAGGACTGGCGCGAGACCGCGGAAGGCGTCCTGGAGGACACCCTGCGGTTGTCGAAGCTGGCCGAGGACCTGCTGGCGCTGGCCCGGCTCGACGAGGGCCGGACGCTGCGCCACGAGCCGGTCGAACTCGGCCGCCTGGTGACCCGGACCGCCGCCCGCTACGGCCTCGACGCCGACATCCCGGCCGAGGCCGTGGTGGTGATCGGCGCGGAGATGGACCTGGGCCGGGTGCTCGTCAACCTGATCGACAACGCCGTCCGGCACGCCCACGACAAGGTGCGGGTGGGGCTGTGGAAGTCGGGCCCGTGGGCGCTCGTCACCGTCACCGACGACGGGCCGGGCATCCCGGCGGAGGACCGCGAGCGGGTCTTCGACCGGTTCACCCGGCTCGACACGTCGCGGTCGCGCGACGACGGCGGCACCGGGCTGGGGCTGGCCATCGCGCGGGAGGTGGCCGAGGCGCACGGCGGGTCGATCACGCTCGACGACGCGGGTCCGGGGCTGGTGGCGACGGTCCGGCTGCCGGTGTGATCAGGCCAGGCCGTGGTCGTGGGCGTACACGATGGCGGCGGGCCGGTCTCTGAGGTCGAGCTTCGTCAGGATGTTGCCCAGGTGGGTCTTCACCGTGGCCTCCGACACGTGCAGCGCGGCGGCCGTCTCGGCGTTGGTGGCCCCGCGCGCGATCTGGGCCAGCACGTCGTGTTCCCGCTGGGTGAGCTGGGCCGCCGCCGCGCGCCCTCTGCTCTCCTTCAGAGCGACCCGCCGGAAGGCCGTCAGCACCGGCCCGGCCACCTGCGGGTCGAGCCACGAACCGCCCTCGGCCACCATCGTGACGGCCCGGACGATGTCCTCCCCGGGCGCGTCCTTCAGGATGAACCCGGCCGCGCCCGCGCCCAGGGCCGCCGCCACGGTGTCGTCGTCGTCGAAGGTCGTCAGGATCAGCACCGGCACGGCTCCCGCCAGGCGGCGGGTCGCCTCGGCGCCGTCGACCCGGCGCATCCGGACGTCCATCACGACCACGTCGGGGCTCCAGCGGGCGACGGCGGCGGCGACCTGGTCGCCGTCGTCGCACTCCCCGACGACCGTGAAGGTCCCCTCGGGTTCCAGGATGCGGCGCAGGCCGGCGCGGACGAGCGGCTGGTCGTCCACCAGCAGGACGGTGATCACACCGGAATCCTCGCCGACACGAGCCACTGCCCGCCGCGTGTTCCGGCGGTGAGGTGGCCCCCGGCGGCGGTGGCGCGTTCGCGCATGCCCAGCAGGCCGCTGCCCGGCCCGTCGTCCGACGGGGCGCCGACGGGGTTGGCGACCTCCACGGCCAGTTCGCCGTTCGCCAGGGTCAGCGCCACCCGGGCCGTCCCGGTTCCGTGCCGGACCGCGTTGGCCAGGGCCTCCTGAACGATCCGGTACGCCGCCAGCTCCGCCCCCGGGTTCACCACCGCGAGCCCGTCCACGGAGAAGGTGAGCTCGACGGCGCCGCGGAAGCCCTCCACCAGCGCCTCGACGTCGGCGAGGCCGGGTTGCGGCCCGGTCGGCGACTCCTCCCCGGAGCGCAGCACCTTCACCAGCCGCCGCAGGTCGGCCAGGCTGGCCCGGCCGTGCCGCTCGGCCTCCTCCAGGGCCTCCAGCGCCTCGGCGGCGGCCTCGCGCCTGATCGCCATGCGCGCGGCGGTGAGGTGCAGCATGGTCACCGCGAGGGTGTGCCCGACGACGTCGTGGACGTCCTGCGCCATGATCCGCCGCTGGTCGGCGGCCCGCTGGAGGGCCAGCGCCTCCAGCGCCTGGGCGACCAGGCGGCTGGATTCGTGGCTGACCCGCACCGCGTAGGCGGCAGCCAGCGTGAGGGCGAACCCGAGGTGCAGGGCGACCCACACCACCGGAGGAGAGCCCAGCGCGGCGGCGACGGCCAGCAGGTAGGTCAGCGCGGTGACGCCCGCCGCCAGCGGGACGGGCGCGAACCCGACGTTCAGCGCCACCAGCAGCAGGCCGACCGCCAGCGCCAGCACGGACGCCACCGGGCTGCCCAGCCCGGTCAGGACGGCGGCCCCGAGCGGCCCGAGCACCGCCAGCGCGAACCACCACGACGGCCCGTCGTCGCCCTTGAGGATCCACCGCCCCCACGGGATCGCCGAGACGAGGATCAGCACGATGCCCGCGATCGACGGCCGGGCGGCGAGCGCGGCGGCCGGCACCGCCCCGGCCGTGAAGGCCAGGGCGAGCGCCGGCGCGCCCACGCGGAACATCACCGAGAGCTCGGCGGGGGCGGCGCGGCCCGCGCGGCAGAGGTCGTCCTCCCAGTCGCAGACGGCCGCGGCTACATCAGTCGCCATGCCCCCATCGTGCTCCGTGTCAGCGGTCGATGGCCACGACGTCGTAGGGGGTCGTCGGGGTCGGGGTGGTGGTGAAACGGGCGTTCGGCAGGTAGAGGCGGTCCTTGAAGGCCGCGACGGTGGTCGGCACGTCGAACCGGGGGTCGGTGACCTTCCGGTCGATCGTGCCCTTCGTCCCGCGCCGGTCGAGCTTGACCCAGGTCACGGTGTTGAGGCGGTTCTGGACGACGACCAGCCGGCGTCCCTCCAGCAGCAGCCCGTCGCCGTTGGCGAGCAGGTCGGTCCCGAGGTCCACCTGCGTGGTCGCGCCGCTCTTCTTGTCGACCCGGAACAACTTGCCGGTGTTCGACTGGACCAGCAGCAGCGCCCTGCCGTCGGGCGTCTGGGCGATGCCGTTGGCGTTGATGCCGGTCGTGTACACGATGTCGCCGGTCAGCGGGATCTTCTGGGCCTCGGCGGGCAGGCGGCCCCACCGGCGCAGGTCGAGCTTGTAGAGGACGGGGTTGGTGGAGTCGGTGAAGTAGGCGGCGTCCCGGGTGAGCACGACGTCGTTCACGAACGACGCGCCGGTGGCCAGGGTGTAGCTCTTGAGCACCGCGCCGGTCCGGGCGTCGAGCACCCGGGCGGTCCCGGCGGTGCCGCCCGCGACGAACAGGCGGTTGCGCTTGACCTTCAGGCCGAGGGAGGGGGTGCCGGGCCCCTCGTTGATGACGCGGCCCTGACCGCTGCGCAGGTCGACCTTGTAGATCGCGCCGGAGGCGCGGGAGCCGAAGTAGGCCGAGCGGCCCTCGTCGACGGCGACGCCCTCGGGCTGGAAACCGGCGGGCAGCGGGAACGAGGCCGGGTATTTCGGGGCCGCCGAGGCGACGGCCGGCGGAGCGGCGACCAGTACGGCTAAGAGTCCGGCGACGAAAGCGGCAACACGCATGGAAAAGATCCCATCTGTCATCGTGTGAGGTTTCCGTAAAGTGATCGGAGTCGTCAACGTATGTCAGGAGATGTCACGGTGCTCCCCCACCACGGCGTGACCGCCGAGGAACTGCTCGCCCGCCTGGCCGAGGCGCAGGGGTCCGATCTCCCGGTGCGCGGCGGCACGGTCACCGCCTACGTGTACGACACCGGCCGCCCCGAGGTGCACGAGGCGGGCGCGGCGGCGTACGCGGGCATGCTCGAGGTCAACATGCTCGACCCGACCGCGTTCCCGAGCATGGTCGCCCTGGAGAAGGACGTCGTCGGCGCCGTCGCCGCCGAACTGGGGCAACCCGGCGCGCCGGGCATCTTCACCAGCGGCGGCACCGAGTCGATCATGCTGGCGGTGAAGGCGGCCCGCGACGCCGCGAAGATCGACCGGCCGCAGATGGTCGTGCCGGTCACCGCGCATCCGGCGTTCCACAAGGCCGGGCACTACCTCGGCGTCGAGGTGGTCGCCGTGCCCGTCGACCTCGCCACGTTCACCGTCGACCCGGCGGGCGTCGAGGCGGCCATGACCGAGCGGACCGTGCTCGTGGTGGTCTCGGCCCCCTCCTACCCGCAGGGCGTGATCGACCCGGTCGCCGAGGTCGCGGCGCTGGCCGCCGCGCGGGGCGTGCCCTGCCACGTCGACGCCTGCGTCGGGGGCTGGCTGCTGCCGTGGTTGCGGGAGGCCGGGGCCGAGGTGCCGCCGTTCGACCTGTCGGTGCCGGGCGTCACCTCGATCTCCTGCGACCTGCACAAGTTCGGGTACGCCCCCAAGGGCGCCTCCGTGCTGCTGTTCAAGGACGCCGCGCTGCGCCGCGCCGCCTACTTCGCCTCGGCCGCCTGGCCCGGCTACACGATCATCAACGCGACCGTGCAGAGCTCCCGGTCGGCCGGCCCGCTCGGCGGCGCGTGGGGCACCCTGCACGCGCTGGGCCGCGAGGGCTACCTCGAACTGGGCCGCACCACCCTGGAGGCCACCCGCCGGATCGCCGAGGGCGCGGCGAAGATCCCCGGCCTGCGCGTGCTGGGCGACCCGCAGGCCGCCCTGGTGGCCATCGCGGGCTCCCCCGAGGTCGACGTGTTCGTGCTGGCCGACGAGGCCCGCAGGCGCGGCTGGTTCCTCCAGCCGCAGCTCTCCTACGCCGGCATCCCGGCGAACCTCCACATCACCGTCACCGGCGTGACCCTGGAGCGGGTCGACGCGATGCTCGCCGTCATCGCCGAGTCGGCCCAGGCCGCCCGCGAGCGCGGCCCGGCGGTGGTTCCGGAGGGCCTGCCGGAGCTGATCGCCTCGCTGAACCTCGACGAACTCGACGACCCGACCTTCGTGGAGCTGGCCGCCTCGGTCGGCATCGACCTGACCTCCCGCGACCAGCCGGAGATGGCCGCCGTCAACGCGGTCCTCGACGCGCTGCCCGCGAAGACCCGCGAGGCGATCCTGGTCAGGTTCCTGTCGGTGATCTACGGCTGACCACGTCGAGGACCGTGCGGGCCGAGGCGGCGTCGTGGACGCGGAAGACCCGGGCGCCCTGGGCGGCCGAGATGGCCAGGGTCGCGAGGGTGCCCGCGTGCCGCCGGTCGACGGGCAGGCCGCCGAGGGTCTCGCCAACAAAGTCCTTGTTCGAGACGGCCACCAGCACCGGCCAGCCGGTCGCGACCATCTCGTCGAGGCGGCGGCTGAGCTCCAGGGAGTGGTAGGTGTTCTTGCCGAAGTCGTGGGCGGGGTCGATCAGGATGCGGTCCCGCGACACCCCCGCGGCGAGCGCCTTCTCGGCGAGGTCGGTCGTGTACGCCACCACGTCGCCCACCACGTCGTCGTAGGCGATCCGATGGGGGCGGGTGCGCGGCTCGACGCGTCCGGCGTGCGCGCAGACCAGGCCGATGCCGTGCTCGGCGGCCACGTCGGCCAGCCGGGGGTCGACGCCGCCCCACGTGTCGTTGAGCAGGTCGGCGCCGGCGGCGGCGACGACCTCGCCGACCTCGGCGCGCCAGGTGTCGACGCTGATGATCACCGAGGGGTGCCGGTCGCGGACCGCCGCCACGAGGTCGGCGACCCGGCGGATCTCCTCCGCCACGCCGACGTCGTCGCCCGGCCCGGCCTTCACGCCGCCGATGTCGACGATGTCGGCCCCCGCCTCGATCTGGCGGCTGGCGGCGTCGAGGGCGGCGGCGAAGCCGTAGGTCGCGCCCCGGTCGTAGAAGGAGTCGGGCGTGCGGTTGACCACGGCCATGATCGCGTGGTCGCCGGGCCCGAACGTACGGCCACGAAGGCGCAGAGTAGACATCGTCAGCGAGCCTACTCCGCGCCCTCCGCGCGACCGCCGGACGAGGGAACGCTTCGGGAAATGGCCGATCCAGAAGTGCCCCCACAGATCCGGCCCCGAATCCGACAAGTCGGATTTGGAACGGTCCAAGCGTTTAAGCGGCGGATCCTCCTTCTGCCAGGGTCACGAAGTCCTGCGCGGTCGCGGGCAGCCGTTTGCGGGCGTGCACGATCGCGATGATCTTCCTGGGGGCGGGGTCGAGCGACCGCACGACCAGGCCGGCGCGGGCCGCCTGCTCGGCCATGCCGCGATACCACAGGAGCGAGGCCTGACCCTCGCGTACGGCGGGCAGCCACTTGGCCCGTTCGTCCGACTCCAGCGCGGGGATGGGTCGGACGCCGTACGAGGCGAAGATCTGGTCGAACTCCCGGCGGCGCGGGCTGCCCTGGCCGGGCAGCACCAGCCGCATGCCGTTGAGCCTGCTCATCGGCACCGGATCGGGCAGGTCGAGACCGGGCGGCGAGATCAGCACGATCTCCTGCCGCTCCAGCGGATGGCTGACCAGGTCGGTGGGCACCGGCAGGTCGGTCAGCCCGAGGTCGGCCCGCTGCTCGCGGACGGCGGTGACGACGCTGTCCCGCCCGTCGCAGCGGACGATGTGCACGCGGATGCCCGGATGCTCCGCCACGTAGGCGGGCAGCAGGCGACCCGCGAGCCCCGGTTCGAGGCTCGGCGTCGACGCGATGCGCAGTTCGGCTCCCGCCGTGTGCGACTGGGTCGCCAGCGCCTCGATCTCCCGGACGGCGTCGAGCGCCTCCCGGGCGAGCTTGACGACCCGCCGCCCCTGCGCGGTCACGACCACTCCCCGCCCGGAACGCGCGAAGAGGGTCATGCCGAGTTCCCGTTCGAGGTCCCGGATCGCGCGGGATAACGCGGGCTGCGCGATGTAGAGGGACCGTGCGGCGTCGGTCATGGTGCGGTGCTCTGCGGTGGCTACCACATAGCGGAGCTGTTGCAGATTCATGCCAAAGACGCTAGGGCAGACGAGCCGTCCGAATCCGGAACATCGCAGAGATCACCTCGGATGATTACCCGCCGTGCGCGATCGGTGCTACATCCGTGACGAGTGTGAAATCAGTATTGTTCTGCCCAATCTCCAACCAAGGGGGTCGAAGAGATGGGGCAGCCGTATCCGCCGGCTCCCGGGCGTCACCCATACGGTCCAGGCGGCCCACGGCAGCCGTTACCGGGGTACCCTGCGCCCCCTGCCCCGGCCCCGCCTTCGCCCCCGATGGCGCCCCCGATGGCGCCCCCGATGCCGCAGGCCGGTACAGGGCATCCGGGGCCTCAGCCGCACTTTCCACCCGGGATGCGCCCGGCGCCCGCCGGGCCCTACGGGCCGCCCCGGCAGATGCCGGTCCACTGGCAGCCCCGGCGGAAGTCGAGCGCGGGGCCGATCATCGGGGGCGTCCTCGGGCTGGCCGCCGTGGGGTTCGTGGTGGTCGTGCTCGGCGCGGCGGCCGCCGACCGGTCGGGCGCCGAGGACGCGGTCGTCACGTCGTCGGGCGACGGGAGCCGGACGGTGCGCGAACCGCAGCGGGGCGAGCGCCGGCCCGTAAAGGAGCAGCGGGCGCCGCTCAACACGTCGCTGAAGGAGAACACGGTCTACACGGCCGGCGCGCTGCCGCGCACCCGCTGTCCGGGCGGGCGGGCGAACGTGTTCGACCACCGGCAGATCAAGGCGCACATCCTCAAGACGGCCAAGTGCATGGACCGGGCCTGGCGGACCACGCTGGAGAAGGTCGGCATCCCGTTCGAGCCGCCCAAGTGGGTCGTCGCGTCGGGCAAGGGCCGGGGGCCGTGCGGCGACTTCCCGCAGGCGAACAGCGCGGCGCCCTACTACTGCCCGCGCACCATGTCGGTGTACGCCTCGACCAAGGCCATGGCGAACGGCAACGGCGAGTCGGTCGGCTACGCGCGGATGTCGTCGTGGCACGGCGCCTTCACGGCGATGATGGGCCACGAGTACGGCCACCACGTCCAGCAGCTCACCGGCCTGTCGCAGGCCCGCTGGGAGCGCAGCCTGGCCTCCGGGTCGGAGAGCCGGCGGCTGGCGCTGAGCCGCCGGCTCGAACTCCAGGCGAACTGTTTCGCCGGCATGTTCATGCGCGCCGTCGCGGCGAGCTATCCGGTTCCGGCGGCGCGGCGCGACGACCTGTTCGCATTCTGGGGCAGCCTCGGCGACCACCCGGGATGGCCGCGCGACCACGGTTCCCCGCCGAACAACGGCGTGTGGTTCCGGCAGGGGTGGCAGAAGCAGCAGGCGTACCAGTGCAACACGTGGGCGATGCCCGCGAAGGCCGTCTCCTAGA
The DNA here is from genome assembly GCF_001570525.1 of Herbidospora sakaeratensis. Classification (GTDB taxonomy): domain Bacteria; phylum Actinomycetota; class Actinomycetes; order Streptosporangiales; family Streptosporangiaceae; genus Herbidospora; species Herbidospora sakaeratensis. The sequence goes on along the minus strand of NZ_BBXC01000007.1, from coordinate 688,005 downwards.
CAAGGCCTTCTTTCCGGATGTGTTCAGTGTTGTCCAGATTTGAGGGCTAGAATCCCTGGGCATCGCACGGGCAACAACGAGCAGAGGAGCGGTCGACCATGGGTCGTGGGGGAGCCGCGAATGACGAGTCACGTCAGAGACGCACCCGTAAGCGCCCCCAGAAGTCGTCCGAGGACTTCCCCGGCGGAGTAGCCGACGAAACCTACGAAGAACAGCAAATGCCCGCAGAGCCCTCTGGCCCGTCGGAACCACCGCAGACCGGATCCTTCGCCGCCATCCCCAAGACCGCCGGGCCGCAGCCCGACCCGGTCCCCAAGAACGCCGGACCGGCGGCCTCCGTCCGGCCCGACACGATGGTGCACTCGGGCGCCCCGCCGAAGTCCGGGGGGCCGCAGTTCACGCCGCCCCCCGCCGTGCAGGGCCCGCCCGCCGAGCAGCGGATCGCCGACGACGAGGTGACCCGGCCGGGTCCGCCCCGCAAACCCGCTCCCCTGCCGCCGCGCGGCCCCGCGAAGGGCGGGCGGGCGCCGAAGTTCGGCCGCCCGCTGACCACCGGCGGCGTCATCGGCTGGACCGCCCTGTCGGCGATCGTGCCCGGCGCGGCGCACCTGCGCAGCGGACGCCGCAAGGCGGGCTACGCCTTCCTCGGCACGTTCGGCGTCGTCCTCGTGGCGGCCGTCGTGTTCGGCATCGGCATCCTCGGCGACGTCGGCTCGGCCGTCCGCGAGAGCACGCTGACGACCGTCCTGGTCGGCTCGGCGGTGCTCGCGCTGGCGTGGTTCGGGCTGGTGCTGATGTCCTACGTCTCGCTGCAGCCCGACCGGCTGCCGCAACGGGGCCAGATCGTGTCGGGCGTCGTGGTCGGGGCGTTGTGCGTGGCCGTCATGGCGCCGTTCGCGTTCGCCGCGACGACGGTGAACGCGGCGCAGGACCTGCTGGAGAACTTCCCCTCCGACCACGACGCGGGCGACCCGCAGGCGGTGCCCATCAAGGCCGCCGATCCGTGGAACGGCAAGAAGCGGGTGAACTTCCTGCTCATCGGCGGCGACGCGGCCGGCAACCGGCAGGGCGTGCGCACCGACTCGATGCAGGTGGCCAGCGTCAACGTGCAGACCGGCAACACGATCCTGTTCGCGCTGCCGCGCAACCTCCAGCACGTGCACTTCAGCAAGAACAGCCCGCTCAACAGGCAGTTCCCGAGCGGCTTCCGCGCCGAACTGCCCAACGGCGGCCTGCTGAACGAGGTCTGGCAGTACGCCGAGGACTACCCCAACCTGGGCGTGCGCGGCCCGGCCGCCCTGAAGGACGCCATCAGCACCACGCTGGGCCTCCACGTCGACTACTACGCCATGGTCGACATGTACGGCTTCGCCGCCCTCGTGGACGCCATCGGCGGCCTGGAGATCAACGTACAGAGCGACATCAAGTACGGCGGCGTCTACGGCACGGCGGGCACCATCAAGGCGGGCAAACGCGTCCTGAACGGCGAGCAGGTGCTCTGGTACGGCCGCTCCCGCGTCGGCAGCGACGACTTCTCCCGCATGGGCCGCCAGCGCTGCGTCATCGGCGCGCTGGCCCAGCAGGCGTCGCCCCCGGTCGTGCTGGCCAACTTCACGAAGATCGTCCAGGCGGCGAAGCGGCTGTTCCGCACCGACATCCCGCGCCCCCTGCTGGAGCACCTGGTGACGCTCGGCATGAAGGTGAAGGACGCCAAGATCACCAGCACCCAGTTCGTGCCCCCGCAGATCTGGCCGGGCAGCGCCGACTGGGAGAAGATCAAGAAGATGGTCGCCACGGCCATCCGCAAGTCCAACGGCGTGGCGGCCCCCGTCCAGGCGGGCGTGACGGCCTCCCCGAGCGGCCCCAACCCGGCCGCCTCGGCCCCCGACCCGAGCCCGACCCCGACGGCGGCCAAGCCGACCCTGACGCCGACGCCGAACTCCCAGGCGACGGAGGACCAGTCGCTGGCCGAACTCTGCGGCTTCTAGCGTGACGCGAAGGCCCCCCGGGAGTCTCTCCCCCGGGGGACCTTCGGCTAGCGGTTTCCGCCAGAGAATCGTCTGCCCGACCGATGAGCGGTGTGTTCTGCGGCCAGCCACTCGGTGGTCAACCTGACTCCGGTGACACGCTCCGCCAGTACGAAGGCGCGCGCCTTCCACACGTCGAAGTCGAGCGGTGTCTCCAGGGAGAGACCCTCCGCGAGGGACGGCGGTTCCCCTTCAGGAGGACCGCCCCATCGGAACCGGCACACCTCCTCACCGTCGCGGGCGTAGTAGAGGTTGTAATGCCCCAGTGTGTCCCCGATGACCAGCGAAACAGCCTCCGCGTCACGTGACAGTTCGGCGATACGGTCGGCCGAGTTCCAGTCGTTGGGTTCCATCAGCAGAAACCATCCGTCCAGCTCGCCGATGAGCAGGATCCCTCCCCGCCCGGTCGTCGACACCCGGTTGAGGGATTGACCGAAGGCTTCGGAAAGTGTCTGCGGCACAGTGTTGGCCGGGTCGACAGGAAGCGCGGCCACCAGGTCCGCCAGGCTTGCGAACCGGCACCAGGTGATGGTGCCGTCAGCCAATGACGGATCGAGGCTTTTGACTACGCTCCGATAATGCTCTTCGAGATCTGCCGTCACGGTAATTCCCTACTTTTTCAGGGGGCTTTGAGGTAGAACCGGGTGAACGCGTGGGGTTCGTCATTACCCCACGGATCTTGACCTAGGACGCGATAGGCATACCAGAAGGTTTTCAGGTTGGACCCCACGCTCCGGTTGTGGCCAGCGAGGATGAAGTCGACGGCGACATTCATGTTCGCCCCGGAGTCCTTGGAGCCCTCATGCGTGGACGCGAACGGATATTCGTCGCAGTCTCGTCCCTTAGGTGACGGAATTCCACCGAAATGCTCCAGAATGCCGGCGCAGTACTGCACGGACTTAGCGCGATTACTCTGTTCCCGCGAGGTGCTGAAGGAGCGATGGAGAGGACCGACCCCACGCTCACCCGGGATTATCTTCTTCCCGTCCTTCCGCGGAAACGTTTCGTCAGGCTCTTCCAGCGCCCTTCTGATCAGATCGGCCGACTCATTCATCTCGGTGTCTCCGTCACCGTCTATGTCCCAGATCAGATGCGGCTTGTGCGTCGGCGTGAACTCAGCGAAAACGCATCCTCCATAGTAGACGGTGATCGTGTCCGACGTGTCGCACCTGATCGGTGTATCGAGCATCTTCGTTGAGATGTACGGATTGGCCGCGCCCGCCTGTATACCCAGTGCCAGCGTCGGCGTGAATGTACAGATGCTCAGTTTTTGTGGTCCCATGCTCTGCGAGGCGTGCGAAACCCACTCGAAGTACTGCTGAGGGTTGGTTCGCCATTCGCCGAGGGTGGACTTCCGCGCACCCCCATTCGATGACGAACAGTTCATCCCGGCCGGCGCTCCGGCTCCGATATTGACCGTCAGATCGGTGGCGTCCGAGAAGTACACCGAAGCCATCGGCCCCTTTGTCTTGATCTGGTCGACCCGGGCCCACATCTTGATGGTCCGGCTGTTGATGTTCCCGTTGTTCGGATCCAATCCGGCGCTCGCGCCACCCCTCTGCCCGCCCGCGAAGGTGTGCCCGGCGACGCTGAACAGGAACTCCAGTTTCGCTGTGACCTCGACCTTCGTCGTCCACCCCCATTCACCGTTGAAGAGGCAACCGCACCAGTACTCGACCTTTCTGGCTCTCGACTTACCAACCGTGCGAACAGAACACCAGTTGTAGGAGTCGCGGATCCATCCGTGCGGATAGGAGCCACGAGAGTTGGCCATGTTGTTGTCCCAGCACTTGGAGAGCTCGATCCGTTTGGTGGGCCACGTCGGCCAGGGACCGGTTCGAGCTGCTGCGACCGCGGCCCCCTCTGACAACGCCGATCGCTCGCCGGACGATTGCGCAGGCGCGGTCTTCGCCGAGGTCGTCGCCGTGGCCAGGGCCGCGATGTCGGCCGCCGGGAGCGCCGCTTGATACAGGCGGACCTCATCGAGGGTCCCGTTCATACTGTCACCGATGATCATCGCACCGTTCGCGTTCCACAGGGCAGGCACACCGGTGACTCGCCTGAGCAACGTCCCGTTGAGATAGAGCGATATCGACCCTGCCGCCCTGTCGTACACACCCGCGGCGTGGAACCACTGCCCGGTCGGCGCGTCGGTGCCGTTGTAAGCCTGGATGCCGCTCCATTCGACCGAGTCGGCGCTGTAGACGGTGAAGATGAGGTCGCGCGAGGTCTGGCTCATGCCCAGGGCGAAGGCCGCTCTGTTCACTCCGTTCTGTTTACCGAAGCTCCAGTGACCGGCCGGTTCCTCAAGCTTGACCCAGGCCGTCATCGTGAAGCTCTGGTCGGTGCGCACCACCGGCCCGGCAGTGGACCCGATCGTGCCTCCGCCGATTCTGCGGGCTCCGCCGCCGAATTTGCCGGTCGTCCTGGTCACTCCGTCGGCGTTCAGAGTGCCGGTGTTCCGAAGACCAGAAGCGTCGGCCAGCGAGGTTCCGGCCGCTTCGTCGAACGTCCAGTGGCCGCGCAGGCTGTAAACGCTGCGAATCTGTGTGGCCGACAGGGCCCGCTGGTACATGCGCACGTCGTCGAGACCACCGCTGAGCGGGCCCAAGGTCGTGTTGCTCGGTGCGTGCCACAGTGGGGGAACGCCCGTCGTCGTCTTGATCAGGTTGCCGTTGAGGTAGAGCGCGATCGAACCTGCGGCCTTGTTGTACACACCTGCGAGATGGATCCACTGTCCGACGGGAGCGTCCACCCCGGAGTAGGCGCCGATGCCGTTCCAGACGGTTGAGTCGGCGGTGTACACGACGAAGATCAGATCGTCGGTGTCGGGATCGATACCGAGATAGAAGGGCGACCGGTTGGTCCCTTGCTGGCCGCCGACCTGATGCCAGGCGTTGGTGTCGCTCAGCTTCACCCAGCCGGAGACCGTGTAGCTCTCGTCGGTCCGGAGCAGCGGCCGCGACACCGTGGCGAGGCTGCCGTTTCCGCTCCTGGTCAGGGCGGAGCCCAACTGACCCGAGGTCCACGAGGCACCGGGCGCGACCGTGGCGTCGGCACCATGTCCGGACACATCTCTTGCGACCGTGCCGGTGTTCTCGTCGAACCGCCAGTGAGCCACTGCGGAAAGGTCGCCGTCGTTGGCCAGAGTGCGGAACGACCATGTGCGCGGCTCAGCCATGACGTTGCCGGCGGCGTCTTTGGCCCCGCTCACCACGACGGAATACATGGTGTCCGGCAGCAGCGGCTGCCCGGGAGCGAACGTCAGGACCGTCCCGGCCTCGTCCATGGCAACCGTGCCCACCACCTGCGTCTGTCCCGAACCGGTGACGGCAATCTGAGCGTCGGACACGCTCTCGCTGAAGGTCGCCGTCACCTCTGTCGCCGGCGCGACACCGATGGCGGCGTCGGCAGGGGTCACCTCCGTGACCGTGGGCGGTGTCGTGTCCGGTGGCGCGGTCGTGAACGACCACGACGTCGGTTCCATCGGGAGTCCCGCCACGTCCTGCGCGCCACTGAGCTCGACCACGTAAGTGGTGTCCGCCTCCAACGGCGCGGAAAGGATGAAGTCGACGCGCTCTCCCGACGGGCTGACACTCACCTCTCCTGACACGGACGTACCGTCTGCGTCCCGCATGACAATCTGCGGGCCGCTTATCTTCTCCGTGAAGAAGGCGGCGATGGCGGTTGAGGTCCTGACCATCGTCGCCGCGTCAGTGGGCACCGTGGCGATCACAGAGGGACCGGTCGTGTCGGGTTCGCCGGGTGGCTCGTCCGGCGGTAGGTCCTCGACCGGCAGCATGTCGGGGCCGATCTCTTCCGTCTGCGGAGAGTTCTCCTGGATGTCGGCGGCCTCCTCCAGCGAGATCGGGTCTTCCACCGGAAGCGTCGCGTTCTGCGGGATCTGGTTGGCCAGGAGTTCCTCGTAGGTGGGAAGTTGATCGTCGGGAAATCCGTCACGCTCGTAGGCGATCTCTATTTCCTCCGTTTTGGAGGGCTCGTAGTCGACGGTGAGCAGCGGTTCGTGGGGGGTGCCCAGACAGCTCTGCGCGGGCGGCGGTGCGCATCCCCAGTACTCGCGGGTGCGGAAGCGGCGCCAGTTCTTGCTGTCGCTCTCGTTTCCCGAAGTGAGCTGGAAACCATAGTTCGACTCACCGCTCGCCCACGCCTGGACGATCGCATTGACCGAGTAGGCGAGGTCCCACTCCTTGCCGGCCCAACTGGACGCACCACCGGTGCAGTCGGGACTGTAACCGGGATACTCGGTGATCGCGCCTGTGCTCGTCACTGACGGCTGCGCGGCCCAGCGCAGGGTGAGTTCATCCCACTCTGAAGTGATCCGGCGGACGGTGACGCCCGAGCCCACGGAGTCCCCGCACCCGCTGGACAGGTGATTCCACAGCGTGAGGTCGGCGTTCTGGACGCGCCCGCCTCTGAGCGGCGAGTCACTGGGGATGTTTTCGAAGCGGATGAAGCTCCGCCACGTGACCGAGCCGCTGTTCGACTTGCCGACCAAGATGCGGTCGAGATTGAAATTATTCCAGCTTTCGGTGTAGTCAGCGTTGTTCACGAAGGTGTCGGTGACATGCGCGGCCTCCCACCAGTCCGTGGCCAGCGCGTTGACGGTCACCGGAAAGGCAACGGAAGGGTCGGCCAAGAACCCCGGGTCCGGCTGGAGCGTCAGCACGGTCCGGCCGTCCGCCTGTCTCACGGATAAGGCCGCGCTTCCGGTCCTACCGAGATCGGAAACAGCGGTCCTGGCGTCTTCCATCAACGCCTGCGGGATTGGGATCCGCGTTCCGTCCTTCGCCGTCAGAGACAAGGTGCCGGACCGGGTCCCGGCGGTCAGCGCAAAGCCGTCCGGCAGTTCGAGACGGCTCCTGTCTGGTGGGCGGCCGCTGCCCCCTCAGGGCCGAGGAGACGGTTGTTCCGCCCATTGGAAAGCTTCAGCTTGGATGCCGTCGCTCGGGGGCGAACGGCGTCACCGTCCACGACCAGCGTGGTGTCGATCGGCTGCCAGGCGCCGTCTCGCTTGACGCGGATGGGCTTCGCGTGCAACTCGGTACGCATGGTCTTGCCATCAGGGTTGGCGTACGTGGTGGACGCCTCTGTTCTCAGATTCTCGACCTCGACACGGGTATTGCGCCGTTTCGCCTCCGCCATCGGATCGGGCGGCGAGGCGGGAGAGTTGGCGGACGTGATCGCGGGGGCGGGGTCCGGCTCGGCGAACACCGGAGCGGGCAGGAGAGCCGCAACCAGTATGAGAGCTGTAGGGGTAGATACGACGACCAAAATCCCTGCTCAAGGGCACCTTCATGGGGGAGGGGAAGATCAAGTCAGGGTTGATCTTAAGATTTGCCATCTAATGGGTCAATTGTCAGATATGTCCAATTGTGGACAGATAATCCCCTGACGCCTTCTTTGCCGGATAGCCACCCAAATGGGCCAAGCGGAGCGATACCGGAAAAGGGAAAGCCCCGGTGCCGCACAGCGGCGCCGGGGCTTCCCGAACCCTCCTGGACTACTTCTCCAGGACGAACTGGTCGACGTCGAACAGGGAGCCCGAGCCGCCCGTGAACCTCAGGAAGATCGCCCCGGAGGCCGAGCTCGTCAGGTTCGCCGACACGGACTGGAAGGTGTCCCAGCTGCCGGTGTTCGGGATCGTCACCGTCCCGATCTGGGTGCCGGTCGCCGAGCCCGCGCGGACCTGGATCTGGCCGCCCGGTCCGGCCGAGGAGTAGCGCACCGTGATGCGGGTCGCCCCGTTGGCGGTGACCTGGTTGTAGCCGGCCCAGTCGCCGTTGTCGATGTGGCCGAGGGTCTGGCCGCCGACGGCGGGGCCGTGGGCGGCGATCTGGGTGCCCGACTGCGACGTGGCCGCCTCGCCCTGGACCGTGGTCTGCGTCGGCGTGGTGCCGGTGGTCAGGGTGATGGTGTCGACGTCGAGCAGGGCGCCGGAGCCGCCGCTGAAGGTGAGGAACAGCGGGCCGGAGGCGTTGCTGTTCAGCGACGTGGTGACGGTCTGGAAGGTGTCCCAGCTGCCGGTGTTCGGCACGTTGACCGTGCCCAGCACCGTGCCGGTCTGGGAGCCCGCCCGGATCGTGATGGTGCCGCCGGGGCCGCCCGAGGAGACCCGCGCGGAGAAGCTGTTCTTGCCCGCGGTGGAGAAGTTGGCGTAGCCGACCCAGTCGCCGTTGTCGATGTAGCCGACGGTGGTGCCGCCGCTGGCGGTGGCGTGCCCGGCGGGCTGCACCCCGGAGTTCGAGGTGTACGACTCGGCCTCGATCGTGGCCGGCTGCTGCGGCGGGTTGCCGTTCAGCTCCTTGATGCGGATGTTGCGGAACGACACGTCGTCACCGGTGCCGTGGTTCTGGATGCCGATGTAGCCCTGGGCGAGCGACCGGTTGGCCACGGTGTTGGTGAAGTCGTTGATCAGGCGGCCGTTCAGGTAGACGCGCAGCCGCTCGCCCTCGACGAGGATCTCGTAGCCGTTCCACTCGCCCGGGGGGTTGAGGGCGGCGTCGCGGGCGGCGACGTCGGCCGACTTGAAGCCGTAGATCGAGCCCGTCGTCTTGTCGGCGGTGTCGGTGGCGTCGATCTGGATCTCGTAGCCGTTGTTGACGGCCGAGTTCACGTCGGTCGAGCTCGGGAAGCCGACGAAGATGCCGGAGTTGTCGTCGCCGTCCATCTTCCAGTCGAGCTTCAGCGAGTACGAGCCGTACTCCTTGGCGGAGTACCACAGCAGGCCCATGCCGCCGACCGACTTGAGCGTGGCGTCGGAGTTGGTGAAGCTGCCCGGTCCGGCCTGCGACCAGCCGGTGGTGGAGCCGTTGTAGATCGGCGTGTAGCCGGTCTCGACGCGGCAGTCCTGCTTGGCCCAGCCGGCCGCGTACCGGATGCCGCCGAGCAGCAGCGTGCGGAAGTTCGCCTCGCCGTATGTTGCCTGCGTGTGACCGAGGCCGGTGTAGAAGCTCCGGCCGTTGTTCACGTTCTTGCACCAGGTGATCGGATGGTCGCCCATCCCGCCACCCGAGTAACTCGATTCGTCGAGATTTTGCAGGATCTTCGCGCTGTTTCTCGGGTTCGTGCGGTACGAATACCATTCGTCAGACCGCGACCAGGTGCCGCCCAGGTGGGCGGTGGCCGCGTGGGCGCGGTCCTCGGTGCGGATGGTGGCCGTCTGGATGGCCGGGTGGCTCTGGAACCAGGCGCCGACCAGGTTGCCGTAGTAGGCCCAGTCGTACTCGGTGTCGGCCGCGGCGTGCACGCCCACGTAGCCGCCGCCGCCGTTTATGTAGTTCTCGAACGCGGTCTGCTGGCTGGCGTTCAGCACGTCGCCCGTGGTGCTCAGGAAGACGACGGCCTTGTAGTTGGCCAGGTTGCCGGCGGTGAACGCGGCGGCGTCCTCCGTCGCGGTCACGGTGAAGTTGTTGGCCGAGCCGATGGCCTGGATCGCCGCGATGCCCTGCGGGATCGAGTCGTGCCGGAAGCCCGCCGTCTTGGAGAAGACGAGCACCTGGTAGGCCGGGTCGGCGGCGTGCGCCGCCGTCGGCGTCAGCGTCGTCGCGGCGACGGCCGCCGCGGCGATCGCGCCGAGGATGGTGCGCTTCATGTCCCGCCTCACTTCTGGATGGTGAAGGTGTCGACGTCGAAGAGGGCGCCCGAGCCGCCGGTGAACCGGAGCACGACCTGGCCCGTCGCCGAGCCGGCCGTCAGGTTCGCCGACGCCGACGCGAAGGTCTCCCAGCCGCCGGTGTTCGGGATCGCGAGGGTGCCGAGCACCGTGCCGGTCGCCGACCCGGCCCGCACCTCGATGGTCCCGCCGGGACCGGCCGAGGAGTAGCGGACCGTGATGCGGGTGGCGCCGTTCACGGTGACCTGGTTGTAGGCGGCCCAGTCGCCGTTCTCGATGTGCCCGGCGGTCAGGCCGCCGCTCGCCGGGGTGTGGGTGGCGACCTGCACGCCCGAGGTGGACGTGAACGCCTCGCCCTCCACCGTCGTGGTCGGCGGCGGGGTGCTGCCGAGCGAGAAGGTGTCGATGTCGAACAGCGCGCCCGAGCCGCCGGTGAAGGTGAGGAACAGCGCGCCGGTGCCGTTCCCGTTGAGCGTCGTGGAGACGTTCTGGAAGGTGTCGAAGCTGCCGGTGTTCGGCACCGCGACGGTGCCGAGGACCGCGCCGGTCTGGCTGCCCGAGCGGATCGTGATGGTGCCGCCGGGGCCGCCGGAGGAGACCCGGGCGGTGAACGAGGTCTTGCCCGAGGTGCTGACGTTCGAGTAGCCGGCCCAGTCGCCGTTGTCGATGTAGCCGACGGTCAGGCCGCCGGAGGCGGCGGCGTGGGCCGCGGTCTGGACGCCGGAGTTCGACGTGAACGCCTCGCCCTCGATGGTCCCGGCGGGCGGGTTGCCCGTGCCGCCGTTGACGGTGAACGCGTCGAGGTCGAACAGGTTGCCCTGGCCGGTGACGCCCTTGAAGACCAGGAACAGCGTGGTCGTCGCGGTCGGCACGTTCGACAGGTTGGCCGTGACGTTGGTGAAGGTGTCCCAGCTGCCGGTGTTGGCCACCGTGGCGGTGCCCAGCAGGGTGCCGGTCGCCGAGCCCGCGCGCACTTCCAGGGTGCCGCCGACGCCGCCGGAGGAGACCCGGGCGACGAACGAGGTGGCGCCCGTCAGGTTGTACGGGGTGAAGGAGACCCAGTCGTTGTTGTCGACGAACCCGACCGTGGTGCCGCCTTCGGCGGCGGCGTGCGTGGCGACCTGGACGCCGTTCTGGGCGCCCCAGTGCTCGCCCTGGCGGTGCCGGGGCTGCAGGGTGCGGGTGACCGTGGTGGTCAGGCCGCCGTTGTCGGTGTACTCGGCGGTGAAGACGCCGTAGATGTTGGCCGCGGCGTCGTGCTCACCGTCGGTCGGCACGGTGATGGTGCCGGAGCAGCCGTCCTTGGAGGTGATCTGGTGCGAGTGGCTGTCGTGGCCGAGGAAGTAGGTGAACTTCACCCGGGCGCAGTTGATCGTGCCGTCCTGCGGGTCGCTGACCGAGATCGTGTACGGGATCGTGTCGCCGAAGTTGAACAACGCGCCGCTCAGCGGGGTCTGCAGGTTGACCGTCGGGGCGGTGTTGCCGACCGTGATCGTCACGTTCGCCGAGCCGGTCAGGCCGCCGCTGTCGCGGACCGTCAGGGTCACGTTGTAGGTGCCGTTGGCGGTGTAGGTCTTCGACGGGTTGGCGGCCGTGGAGGTGGTGCCGTCGCCGAAGTTCCACGCGTAGGTGAGCGCCGAGCCCTCGGGGTCGGACGAGCCCGCCGAGGAGAAGGTCACCGCGAGCGGGGCGACGCCGGAGGTCGGGGTGGCCGCGGCCTTGGCGATCGGGTTGCGGTTCGCGCCGCCGATGTACTCGATGCGGTAGAGGGCCTGGTTGCCCGAGCCGGTGCCGTAGTCGAGCACGTACAGGGCGCCGTCGGGGCCGAAGGCCATGTCCATGACCTGGGTGCCGGTCCACGGGAAGCCGCTGATCTCGCCCACGCCGCCCGAGGAGGTCACCGCGATGGCCTTGATCCAGCGGCGGCCGTACTCGCCGGCGAAGAAGCGGCCGTCGAGCGACTGCGGGAACTTGACCGGGGAGGTGTTGTTCGGGTCGTACCGGTAGACCGGGCCGCCCATCGGCGACTCCGAGCCGCCGCCGAACTCCGGCGGGCTGCCGGCCTCGCCGCCGTAGCGGATCCAGGCCGGGCGCGGCTGCGGGAGGGTCTGCAGGCCGGTGTTGCGGAAGGAGTTGTTGGTCGGCTGCCCCGCGCAGTTGTACTTGGCCTGCGACGGGCCGCTCGGGAACGTGTACTCGTTGTAGGTCTCGGCCGTGGTGTTGTTGCCGGTGCAGTAGGGCCAGCCGTAGTTGCCCGCCGAGGTGATGCGGTTGAACTCGACCTGGCCGCCGGGGCCGCGGTTGGCGTCGGCGCCGCCGGCGTCGGGGCCGTAGTCGCCCAGGTAGACGATGCCGGTGGCCTTGTCGACGCTCATCCTGAACGGGTTGCGCAGGCCCATCGCGTAGATCTCGGGACGGGTGCCGGCCGTGCCCGGCGCGAACAGGTTGCCCGTCGGGATCGTGTACGTCCCGTTCGTCTGCGGCTTGATGCGGAGCACCTTGCCGCGCAGGTCGTTGGTGTTGCCCGAGGAGCGCTGCGCGTCGAACTGCGGGTTGCGGTTGGTGCGCTCGTCGATCGGGGTGTAGCTGTTCGACTCGAACGGGTTGGTGTCGTCGCCCGTGGTCAGGTAGAGGTTCCCCTGCGCGTCGAAGTCGATGTCACCGCCGGCGTGGCAACACTGGCCGCGGTCGTTGTCGACCCGCAGCACGATCACTTCGCTGGCCATGTCGAGGGTGTTGCCCGTGGTCAGCGTGAACCGGGACAGGTAGAACTGCCCCTTCCAGGTGTTCCAGTCGGTCTGGGTGCCCGTCGTCGGCGCGTCGCCGTTGGGGGTGCTCAGCCGGGGCGAGTAGTAGAGCCAGACGTGCCGGTTGGTGGCGAAGTTCGGGTCGACCGCCACGCCCTGCAGGCCCTCCTCGTCGTGCGTGTACACGTTGAGCGTGCCCGCCAGAGAGGTGTTGCCGTTGACGTCGGTGATCCTGACCTGGCCGCCGCGCGCGGTGTGCAGCACGGAACGGTTCGGCAGCACCGCCAGGGACATCGCCTCACCGAGCTCGCCAGGTCCGGTGGCGAGCGCGACTTGCTGATAGTCCGAGGCCGGGATGTCCGCCGCGTGGGCACTGGGAGGCGCCACGACGACGCCCATCGTCACCAGGAGCGTGGTCAGGGCGGCTAACGCCCGTAACCGGTGAGGTCGAGACATGTAGGGGGTGATCCTTTCCTGACCTGGGGATTCAGTCAGGCAAGGCGCGCGCCGCCGCGCTTGTGCCCGGGGTACAACAGGTAAATCGGGGTCATGCTGATGCAAATCGATGACGGTGCCACGTCATCGCCATGCGTCATTCCGTCTAACTTTTGCGTAACAGCTGGCGGAATTTACCGATTTCTAACACACCTGTCATCCCCGTGTACAGACCCGGGAGTCTACGGAACGGGCCAGAGTTCCGTGTTACGAAACTGTAATGCAAGGCGAAGCGGTTCGACACTTGTGGCACATGCGTCCAGGACATTTAATTCGGCGAGGCATGCAAATTAATTCGAGACGAACGGCCGCAAGCAGACCGACGGGAAGCAAGACGTGCGACTAACCTCAGGGCCCGCGCTGGGCAGGAACGGCTCCACGGGCGTGCCCGTCGATCAGACCATGATCCGCCGGTCCAACCTGTCGCTCGTCCTGCGTCACCTCCAGGAGCACGGCCCCCGCTCGCGCTCGGCGGTCGCCGCCGAGACCGGGCTGAACAAGGCGACCGTCACCAGCCTCGTCGGGGAGTTACGAGCCCGTGGCCTGATCCGCGAGATCGGCCCGCAGCACGCCGGCTCCGTCGGCCGTCCCGGCCTCGCCCTGGCCCTCGACGGCGCGGGCGTCGGCGCCCTGGGCCTCGAGATCAACGTCGACTACATCGCCGCCTTCGCCACCGACCTGGCGGGCCGCGTCCTGGTCGACCGCCGCGTCGGGTTCGACGCGATGGGCTGCGAGCCCGAGCAGTCGCTCGACGAACTGGCCCGGGTGGCCCGCGACGCGATAGCCGAGCTCCACATGCTGGGCGTGCGGGTGGCCGGGATAACGGTCGCCGTGCCCGGCCTCATAGATGGCACCAACGGGGTCGTCCACGTCGCCCCGAACCTCGGCTGGTACGGCGTCCCCGTCGCCGAGCGCCTCTGGGAGGTCGCCCCCGGCGTCCCCGTCACCGTCGCCAACGACGCCAACCTGGCGGCGCTGGCCGAGTTCACCAACGGCGTGGCCGCCGGATCGGCCGACATGGTCTACCTGACCGGTGAGGTCGGCGTCGGCGGCGGCATCATCGCCGGCGGACGCCTCCTCGGCGGCGCCGACGGCTTCGCCGGCGAAGTGGGCCACGTCATGGTCGACTCCTCCGGCGAGCGCTGCGGCTGCGGCCGCATCGGCTGCTGGGAGACCAAGGTCGGGCTGGCCGCGCTGGTCCGCATGGTCACCCCCGACCACGCCTACGGGGTGCGCGACGGCATCGTCCGCGACCCCGAGGAACGCCTGAGCGAGATCGAGCGCCGCCTGGCGGCGGGCGATCCCCAGGTCGACCACGCCCTGGCGGAGGTCGGCCGCTGGCTGGGCCGCGGCTCCGCCACCCTCGTCCGGCTCTTCAACCCCCGGGTCATCGTCGTCGGCGGCTTCTTCGCGCGGCTGGAAGGGCACATCCTCCCGCGCGCCCAGGCGGAACTCGCCCGCCTGGGGGTCACCGGCTCCGTCGCCCGCTGCACCTTCGTCGCCTCCGACCTGGGCTTCGGCGCCGCCTCGCGCGGCGCGGCCGGGGTCGTGGTCGACCGCGTCCTGGCCAATCCGACCACTGTGGAGATACCGCCCACCACTCTGAGCACCCTGGCCTGACGCGACCCCAGACTCCCGTTCGCCTGGCTTTCCGGTTCTTCGTGGCGCCGACCTCGCCGACCTCGGCGCCACGGGGATGTGCCACCCGGAGGCCAGGCGGACGGGCTTTTCCTTTCCCGGGTTCTGGGACGATGTGAGGGTGTTCCTCCCGCTCACCCGCCATCTGACCCCTCATCGCATCGGCGTCTGGTCACTGGCCTGGGTGTCGGCGGTGACCTACGCGGTGCTCGGCCTGGTGAGATTAGGGACGTTCCGGGCCACCATTTTCGACCTCGTGATCGTCGACCAGGCGGTGCGCGGCTACGCCTCGTTCGGGCTGCCCCACGCCCCCTCGGTCGGCGTGCAGAAGGGCTACGGGCTCGACTTCCTCCAGCTGGCCGACCACTTCTCCCCCGTCTACGCGCTGCTCGCGCCCTTCTACGCGATCCACGACAGCCCGCGCACCCTGATCATCTGCCAGGCGGCCCTGTTCGCCGCGGCGATCCCGTTCCTGTGGTTGTACGCCCGCAGGCGGCTGGGGGTCGTGGCGGCCTACCTGGTGTCGGGGGCGTACGCGGTGTCGTTCCCGGTGGCGCAGGCGGTCAACTTCGACGTCCACGAGGTCATGTTCGTCCCGGTGCTGAGCGCGATCATGATCGAGCGCTTCGACCGGGGCCGGCGGTTGCCCGCCTACCTGGCGGCGTTCGGGCTGCTGCTGGTCAAGGAGGACATGGGGCTGATGCTGATCGGCTTCGGCGCGGCGCTCGCGCTGACCCGGCGGCGGCTCGACGGCGCGATCGTGGCCGTGATGGGCCTCGGCGCGCTGGCGCTGATCCGGGGGGTGCTGATCCCGTGGGCGGGGGGCTCCAACGACAACCACTGGCGCTACACCCACCTCGGCGACTCGCTCCCGGCGGCGGTGGGGAAGCTGGTCAGCGACCCCCTCAACACCCTCCATCTGGTGTTCGGCGACGCCGGCAAGATCGACACCCTGGTGCTGCTCTGCTGGCTGACCCTGTTCCTGTGCCTGTTCTCGCCGCTGGTGCTGGCGGCCGCGCCGATGGTGCTGGAGCGGCTCGTCTCCGAGAACAGCCTGTGGTGGTCGACCGACTACCACTACAACGCCTTCGTCGTGGCGATCGTCTTCTGCGCCGGGGTCGACGGCGCGACCCGGCTGCGCAGACGCGTGACCGGCGAGGAGGCCAAGCGGATCGCGGTGATCGCGTGGGCGGCCTCGGTGGCCGTCGCCGGGCTGACGCAGGTCCCCCGGTTCGCCTTCGACCAGCTCGCCGACCCCGGCTTCTACCAGCCCCATGACCGCGCGGCGGCGGCGTACCAGGCGATGGCCGTGATCCCCGACGGCGTGGTGGTCGAGGCGCCCAACCACATGGGCCCGATGCTGACCCACCGGACGACCGTGCTGGTCTGGGAGCCGACCCCGCGCGGCGCCCCGTGGGTGCTGGCCGACCTCGGGCAGTGGGCGTGGCCGTGGGGGTCGGTCGACGACGCGAAGAAGTCGGTCGAGGAGCGCCGGGCGGCAGGCTACATGGTGGTGTTCGAGCGCGACGGCTTCGTCGTGCTGCACAAGCCGGGAAGTTAGATCGTCGTACCACTGCGGAGGTATCGGCGGGTACGGAGTGGATTGGCCGTAGTTCGTCCGGTGGACCGGGTGACGGGCGTACGCGAGATTGGTGGGCGTCGCGTCCCGCTGACCGGATGGAACCCCCCATGCGCGTGCTCGTCCAGCTTCGCCCTGCCCCCGACGTGGTCGCCGCGGTCGCCGATCCCGCGGTGACGGCCACCGCGGCCGACGTCGTCAACGGGCTGCCCGGCGTGCTGCTCGACCCCACGTTCACCCCCGTCGCGGTGCCCCGGCCGCTGCCCGCCCGCGCGGGCGGCGACCCGCTGTCGCTGAACCAGCCGCTGATCTTCTCGATGGCGCCCCGCGACGCCTCGGTGCTGGTCCGGGGCGAGATCGCCGACGACGAGGTGTCGACCCGGCTGGCCCTGCTGCCCGGCCGGGGCGGGGTGGTCGGCGTCTACGCCGACCCGGTCATCCAGACCTCCCTCACCTGTGGCGGCGACGGCCCCGTCGGCGGGTGGCGCGACGTGCGCCGGCTGCTCGCCGTCGAACGGCTCCACGCCGAGGGGTACGACGGCTCCGGCGTCGCCCTGGCCGTCACCGACACCGGGGTGAACCAGCGCCACGTGTCGAACGCGCTGGGCGGCGACTTCGTCCTCGACCGGGAGCGCAGCTGGTCGCCCGACGGCGTGTCCGGCCGGCCGGGCGAGTTCGACGTCGACCACGGCACGATGTGCGCCTTCGACGCGCTTCTGGCGGCTCCGAAGGCGTCGGTGATCGACATCCCGGTGCTGCTGTCGCGCCGTCCCGGCGGTTCGGCGCTCGACGGCCTGCTGTCCGACGCGATGGCCGCCTTCGCCCACCTGCGCACCGTCCTCGACGCCCAGCCCGCCGAGTCGCGGGCCCTCGTGGTCACCAACAGCTGGGGCTCCTTCTCCCCCGACTGGGACTTCCCGCCCGGCCACCCCGGCAACTACTCCGACAACCCCGCCCACCCGTTCAACCTGATCGTCGGCTCGCTGGCCGCCGCGGGGGCCGACATCCTGTTCGCGGCCGGGAACTGCGGGCGCGAGTGCCCCGACGGCCGCTGCGCCTACCCCGACCAGCCGATCACCGGGGCCAACTCCCACCCGGCGGTGTTGTCGGTGGCCGGGGTCGACGTGACCGGCGAGCGGGTCGGCTACTCCTCGCAGGGCCCCGGCCGCCTGGCCGACCGCAAACCCGACCTGGCGGCCTACACCCATTTCGCCGGGTCGGGGGCGTTCGGGCCCGGCGAGCCCGACTCCGGCACCAGCGCGGCCTGCCCGGTCGCGGCCGGGGTCGTGGCGGCGATCCGGTCGCGGGTGCCGTCCACGGTGCTCTCACCGTCCGATTTGAGGACTTTGCTGATGAGAAGTGCCGATGATCGTGGTGTGCTGGGGTATGACTACGACTACGGATACGGAGTCGTGAACGTGCCCGGCATCGTCGAGGCCCTGCATGCCAGGGCGACCGGAGTTGTTGCGTGATGGTTCTGATCACGGTACGGCTGCCACGCGGCGCCACCCTGGACATGGCGCTGCGCGAACTGCGGCTGAAAAAGGAAGAAGTCGACGTCGGCTACGGCGTCGTGGCGATCGACCCCGACCACGGCCTCTACGGCCTGCGGGTCAGCGCCATGGCCGCCCACCGGCTGACGGCGACCCCGGAGGCGATGGACGGCCCGTGGGCCGATCCGAAGATCGAGCCGATGGGGCCGCCCAGGAAGGACCGATGACCTGCTGGATCGTGGCGGGCCCGCCCGGGAGCGGCAAGACCACTCTGGGTGAGCTCCTGCTGGCCCGCCTCGACCCGGTGCCCGCCCTGCTCGACAAGGACACCATGTACGGCGGAATGGTCAGCGCGATCCTGGCCGCCGCCGGGCGAGACGAGGGCGAGCGCGAGGGTCCCTGGTACGACGAGCACATCAAGAGGCACGAATACGCGGGCATGACCGCCACCGCCCGGGAGATCCGGCGGCACGGCACGCCCGTCCTGCTGAGCGGCCCCTTCACCGGCCAGGTCCACTCGAAGACCCGCTGGGACGAATGGGCCGAGGAACTCGGCGGCGGCGACATCAGGCTGCTCTGGGTCCGCTCCGACGCGGCGACCCTGCGCGAGCGCATCGTCGCCCGGGGGCTGGAGCGGGATCGCGGCAAACTGGCCGCCTTCGGCGACTACATCAGAGCGATCAAGGTCGACGAGCCGCCCGTCGTGGATCACGTGGAGATCGACAACCGCCCGGGGGCCGAACCGATGGAACGCCAGCTGGAACGGCTCGGAATCGCCTGAACCGACGCCGGGCACCGCCGTGGCGTTCCGCCGCACCGCCCCTGGCCGGTTATGTGGCGGAGCGCGCAACGCGTACATTCCTGTGCGTGTCTGAGATGGAATCGGCCGAGCGCCATGCCAGCTGGCTTGAGCTGTTCTTCGACCTGATCATCGTGGTGGCCGTCGCGCAGCTGGCCCACATCCTGCATCCCACGCCGGAGCATCCCCTCGACGTCCAGCGGGTGCTGCTGTTCCTGGGGCTCTACTACGCCATCTGGAGCGTCTGGACCTCCTTCACCCTCTACGCCAACGTCGCCGGGCCGAAGACCCGGCAGCGGGCGATGCTGGCGGCGATGTTCGGGATCGCGGTCATGGCCGCGTCGGTGCCGGAGGCAACCGGGGAACACGGGACCGCGTTCGCGATCGCCTACGTCTACTGCCGCCTGCTGGCCACCTCCACCTGGGGCTCCACCAATACGTTCTTCGGCGGCTGGCCCGCCGCGCAGAACGGCGCCGGGCTGATCCCGTGGGTGATCTCGATCTGGGCGCACGAGCCGGTGAACCGCTACTGGTTGTGGGGCGTCGGCATCGCGCTCGACCTGGTCTTCTCGTTCCTGCGCGGCGGTGACAGTGAGCAGCAGCTCAGCCGGATCACCAAGCGGTTCGAGGAGCACCGGAAGCGGGAGGAGGCGCGCGGCCTCAGGCGGCGGCCGTTCACGTTGCCGCAGCCCGCGCGGGTCGACGGCGACCACCTCGCCGAGCGGCTCGGGCTGTTCGTGATCATCGTGCTGGGCGAGGCGGTCATGCAGGTCGTGCTGGCCACCTCGGAGATCGAGTGGACCCGCCCGCTGGCCGTGTCGGCGATGGCGGGGTTCGGGCTGCTCGTCTGCTTCTGGTGGCTCACTCTCCGGTACGGGGCGTCGGCGGCCCCAGTACAGGAGATGAAGGCGAAGGTCACGCTGCCGAGCCACTTCGCGATGACCGCGGGGATCGCGGCCGTCGCCGCCGGGCTCGGGGCGCTGGTCGCCCACCCGGAGGGCCACCTGGAGGAGGCGGTGAAGTGGACCCTCTGCGGCGGGACGATCGTCTACTTCCTCACGTCGGGCATCGTCGCGGCCGCCTCGAAGGCCAGGATCGGCTGGCTGCTCGGGTGGACGCTGCCCGCCGTGCTCGGTCCGGCGGTGTTGGGGCTGCTGCCGCTCCCCGGCTGGGGGCTGGTGCTCGGCCTGCTCGCGGTCGCCGGATGGCAGGTCTGGTTCCCGCAGATCACGGCGCGCCTGCGGGCTCGCGCAGCGACCTGACCTCTTCTCTGAGCTCGGCCAGTTCGGCCAGGATGCGCTCGCTGACCTCGACCTCCTCCTCGTCCATGGCGCTCACCACGACCGCGATGAACAGGTTCACCACGACGAAGGTGCAGATGAGGACGAAGCACACGAAGAAGATCCAGGCCGACGGGTAGACCGTCATGACCTGGCGGGTGATGTCCGACCAGCCGTCGCCGGTCATGATCTGGAACAGGGTGAACAACGACGTCTGCAGGTTCCCGAAGTAGTCGGGGGCGACGTGGCCGTACATGCGGGTGCCCATGACCGCGGCGACGTACAGGACCAGCCCGAGCAGGGCCGCGATCGAGGCGACGCCGGGAACGGCGGTGAGCAGCGCGGACACCACCCGGCGCAGGCTCGGCACCGCCGAGACCAGCCGGAGCGCCCGCAGCACCCGCAGCGACCGCAGGACGGTCAGCCCGCCGGCGGCCGGCATGAGCGAGACCGCCACGACGATGGAGTCGAAGACGTTCCACGGGTCGCGCGGGAACCGGCCGCGCTGGACGTAGAGCCGCGCGGCCAGTTCCACGACGAAGATGGCCAGGGAGACGCGGTCGATCATGTGGAGGAGGTCGCCGTAGCGGGCCATCGCGTCGGCGGAGGTCTCCACGCCGAGGGCGGCCGAGTTGATCAGGATGACGGCGATGATCGCCTGCTGGAACCGCTTGGACTCGATGATGTACCGGACACGCTCGCGCACCGTTTTTGCCCCCGGGGGAAGCGAACAGGAACAGCAGGCGAGCGTAATCGCGGTCGAACGAATCCCCGGGGACCCCGGGAAATACGGCGATCCCGGGCCAAAGGCTACCGAGAGTAGTGTTCCACGACGAGCTGCTCGTCGACGGGGAGGGCGATCTGCTCGCGGACCGGCTTCTGCAGCAGGGTGACCGTGAGCTCCTTGAGGTCGATCGAGAGGAAGGCGGCCGGGCGCTCGTCGGCGTAGATCCCCTCGGCGGCGGCGACGAACGGCTGCAGCTGCCGCGATTTGGCCCGCACGCCGATGACCTGGCCGGGCTTGACGAGGTAGCTGGGGATGTCGACCTTGCGGCCGTCGACGGTGATGTGACCGTGGTTGACGTACTGGCGGGCGGCGTAGATCGACGGGGCCAGGCCCGAGCGGAGCACGACCGAGGCCAGGCGGGTCTCCAGGATGGCGATCAGTTCCTCGCCGGCGCGGCCGGGGCGGCGCACGGCCAGGTCCCAGTAGCGGCGCAGCTGGCGCTCGGACACGTCGTAGTACCAGCGCAGCTTCTGCTTCTCCATCAGCCGCATGCCGTAGTCGCCGACGTTGCGGCGGTTGGTCTTCCGGCCGTGCTCCCCGGGCGGGTAGGGCCGCGCTTCGAAGTACTTCACGGCCTTGCGGGTCAGCGGGACGCCCGCCCGCCGCGACAACCGCACCTTCGGACCCGTGTAGCGCACGTGCACTCCTCTGTGGTTAGGTAACCCTTGCTAAGGTAAGCCTTACCTTAACAGACTGAAGGAGAGTCACGATGACCCAGCCCGTCTCGGCTCCCCCGATCACCGAACGCGTCCGCACCCTGGCCGCGACGGCGACGCCCACGCACGTCGCGGTGGCCGGTTCCGAGCTGACGGCGCTCCCCGCCCGCGGCGGCGTCGACGCCAAGGGCCGCCCGGTCCTGCTGGTCAAACCCGACGAGGCCCTGTACGGCTGCCGCGACGACCTGGCCGTCACCGTCGACCTGGTCGCCACCCGCACCATGGGCGGGACCGAACGCGCCCGGGGCATGCTGAAGATCCGCGGCTGGGCCTCCACGGTCCCCGGCCACGAGGTCCGCGAGACGGCCGTCGCCATCGCCGAGCGCTGCCCCGACGAGGACCTGTTCGCCGTCATCGAGAACACCGGCCGGGCCCCGCGCCTGCTGCGGCTGGACGTGGCCGACGTCGTGTACCTGACGGGCACGGAGTCGGGCATCCTCGACTCCGACGACTACCTGGACGCCGACCCCGACCCCTTCCTCGACCAGGCCGAACGCATGCTCCACCACGTGAACTCGGCACACCGGGCCCAACTGGTGGCCGCCGTGGAACGCCTTATGGGCGAACCGGCCCCGGACGCGTGGTTGTGGGAACTCGACCGCTACGGCGCGACGGTCAGAGCGGGGCAGGACCGGCTGGTCCGGATGCCGTGGCCGTCACCGGCCCAGAGCCCGGAGGCGCTGGAGCACGCGCTGGCCTGCCTGGTCTGCGCCCACTGAGAAAGGCTGATCGTCACACGATCAGGGTGATCGGGTGGTCCCGGAGGGTGCGGGGGTTCGGGGGTCGTCCCCGTCAGATCTCTTCGAGGATTCGGTCGATCACCAGCAGGGCGCAGCCGGTGATGCCCGCGCCCGGGCCCAGGCGGCTGCGTTCGATGCGGAGGCTGCGGGTGGCCAGTTGGGTGGAGCGCCGGTAGACGACCTCGCGCACGCCCGACACCAGCGGCTGGAACATCTCGGCCACGTCGCCGCCCAGGACCACCACCGACGGGTTGAGCAGGTTGACCGCGCTGGCGATGACCTCGCCGAGCCAGCGCCCCGCCTGGCGGACCACGGCCATCGTCTCGGCGTCGCCCTGGCGGACCAGGGCGGTCACGTCGGCGAGGGTTTCCACGTCGCGGCCGCGTTCGCGCAGGGTGCGCAGGATGGCGGTGCCGCTGGCCACCGAGTCGACGCAGTCGAGGTTGCCGCACCGGCACAACACTCCCCCGCCGTCGCGGACCGGGATGTGGCCGATCTCGCCGGCGGCGCCGAGCGCGCCGCGCATCACGGCCCCGCTGGAGACGACGCCCGCCCCGATGCGGGTGGAGACCTTCACGAACAGCAGGTCGTCCTGGTCGGGGTAGACGCCGCGGTGTTCGCCCATCGCGATGACGTTCACGTCGTTGTCGACCAGGACCGGGACGGGGAAACGCCTGGCGATGCGGGGCGGGATCTCCACGCCGGTCCACGAGGCCATCACGCGGGCCGACTCGGTGCGGCCGCGGGCGTATTCGACGGTGGCCGGCACGCCCAGGCCGACGCCCGCCAGGGGGCCGCGGCCCTCCAGCAGTTTCTCCCAGGTGTCCATCACGAGGCCGAGAACGGCGTCGGGGCCCTCCTCGACGTCGATCACCAGGTCTGTGCGTTCGATCACATCGCCGGCCAGGTCGCACAGGGCGATCTGGGTGCGGCTGGCGCCCAGTGAGGCGACCGCCACGACGCCGCCCGAGGCGTTGAACCGCAGGCGCACCGGAGGCCGGCCGCCGGTCGACGGGCCCTCGGCGTCTTCCACGACGAGGCCGCGTTGCAGCAGCTCGTTGACCCGGTGGGTGACCGCGGGGCGGGAGAGCGTGGTGACGCGGCCGATCTCGGCGCGGGTCGTCGCCTCTCCGCCGCGGATCAGCTGGAGCACCTCACCGGTGGTGGCAATCCGTGACATACGTGGCATCGCCTCAAGCATAGTGGTTGACGTAAGTTCACCGACTTATTCATTCTAGGTTACAAAAGTCGGCTTGATGAATACCTAAGGTTCGGGCTAATGTCCCCCTTGTCCGTATTGAGGAGGGCACGTCATGACACACCCGGCCGTGGCCGAGGTCACCCAACGCATCGCCGATCGCAGCCGGGAGTCCCGCACCGCCTACCTGTCCCGTGTGGACGCCGACGCGGCCGAGCTGCGTCGACGGGGGCCCGCACGGGGCCATCTGGGCTGCGCCAACCTGGCGCACGGGTTCGCCGCCGCCGGTGACGACAAGCCGCTGCTGCGGGCCTCCACCCGGCCGGGCGTGGCGATCGTGACGTCGTACAACGACATGCTCTCGGCGCACCAGCCGTACGAGAGCTACCCGCCGGAACTCAAGAAGGCGGTCCGGGCGGCCGGGGGTGTCGCGCAGGTGGCCGGCGGGGTGCCGGCCATGTGCGACGGGGTCACCCAGGGCCGCGCGGGCATGGAGCTGTCGCTCTACAGCCGCGACGTGATCGCCATGTCGACGGCCATCGCGCTCTCGCACGACATGTTCGACGCCTCGCTACTGCTGGGCGTCTGCGACAAGATCGTGCCGGGGCTGTTCATCGGGGCGCTGCGGTTCGGGCACCTGCCGGCGATGTTCGTGCCGGCCGGGCCGATGACGTCGGGGTTGCCGAACAAGGTGAAGGCGCGGGCCCGGCAGGCGTTCGCCGAGGGCAAGATCGGCCGCGCCGAGATGCTCGACGCCGAGGCCGACAGCTACCACTCCCCCGGCACCTGCACCTTCTACGGCACCGCCAACTCCAACCAGCTGCTGATGGAGGTCATGGGCCTGCACCTGCCGGGCTCGACCTTCGTCAACCCGCGCACCGAGCTGCGCCACGCGCTCACGGCCGCCGCCGCGAAGCGGGTGGTGGAGCTGACCGCGCACGGCGAGGAGTACACCCCGATCGGCCACGTCGTCGACGAGAAGGCGATCGTGAACGCCGTCGTCGCGCTGCTGGCCTCGGGCGGCTCGACCAACCACACCATGCACCTGGTCGCCATGGCGAACGCCGCCGGCATCACGCTGACCTGGGACGACATGGCGGCGTTGTCGAAGGTCGTGCCGCTGCTGACCCGGATGTACCCCAACGGCGAAGCCGACGTGAACCACTTCCACGCCGCGGGCGGCATGCAGGTGTTCATCGGCACGCTGCTGGACGCCGGGCTGCTGCACGACGACGTGCTGACCGTGGCCGGGCGGGGGCTCGGCCACTACCGGTCGGCGCCGGAGCTCAAGGAGGGCGAGCTCGTCTGGACCGAGCGCGCCGAGGGCAGCGGCGACCTGTCGGTGCTGCGGCCCGCCGATGAACCTTTCTCGCCCGACGGCGGCATCCACATGGTCGGCGGCAACCTGGGCCGGGCCGTCTCGAAGGTGTCGGCGGTCAAGCCCGAGCACCTGGTGATCGAGGCCCCGGCGAAGGTCTTCGACGACCAGCTCGACCTGCTGCGCGCCTTCGAGGCCGGCGACCTCGACGGGCAGGACTTCGTCGCGGTGGTCCGCTACCAGGGGCCGAGCGCCAACGGCATGCCGGAGCTGCACAAGCTGACCCCGCCGCTGGCCGTGCTGCTCGACCGCGGACAGAAGGTCGCAATCGTTACAGACGGCCGTATGTCGGGCGCGTCGGGCAAGGTCCCGGCCGCGATCCACCTGTCGCCCGAGGCGGCCAACGGCGGCGCGATCGCCCTGATCAGGGACGGCGACCCGATCAGGCTCGACTCGACCGCCGGAACCCTGGACGTGCTGGCCGACCTGAGCACCCGAACCCCCGACGGCGCCGCGAAACCCGACGACAAATGGGTGGGAACCGGACGCGAGCTTTTTGCCGCCTTCCGTCGTACGGTTGGACCCGCGGAACGCGGTGCCAGCATCTTCGGAGGGTTCTAAGTGAGCTACCCCTGGCTCGTCGCCGACATCGGCGGCACCAATGCACGTTTTGGAATCGTCTCCGGGCGGGGTGCGGCGCCCGAGGCGGTGGCCGTCCTCAACGTGGCGGAACACCCGACGTTGCCCGACGCGATATCCGCCTACCTGGCCGACCACGCCGACGGCGCGCGGCCGGGCGCGGCGTGCGTGGCGATCGCCGGGCCGGTCAAGGGTGACCACTACACGCTGACCAACGGTTCGTGGTCGGGCTCGGTGGCGGGCCTCGGCATCCCGCAGTCGCACGTGCTGAACGACTTCGAGGCGCTGGCGATCTCGCTGCCCCACCTGGCGGGCGACGACCTGGTGCCGCTCGGCGGCCCGGCGCCGGCGGCCGGGATGGTGAAGGCGGTGCTCGGGCCCGGCACCGGGCTGGGCGTGGCCGGGCTGGTGCCGGCCGGCGACGGCTGGGTGCCGGTGCCGGGCGAGGGCGGGCACGTGTCCGTCCCGGCGGTGACCGACCTGGAGTTCGAGATCGTCAAGGCCCTGCGCGCCGACGGCCTGCCCTACGTCGACGCCGAGCACCTGCTCTCGGGCTCGGGCCTGCCCCGGCTGCACCGGGGCCTGGCGCTCGTGCGCGGCATCAAGACCACCCGCAAGAGCGCCTCCGAGATCGTGGCGGGCGACGACGACCTGTGCCACGAGACCGTCGAGGTGTTCCTCGCCCTGCTGGGCGGCTTCGCCGGCAACGTCGCGCTCACGCTGGGCGCGCGCGGCGGCGTCTACCTGGGCGGCGGGGTGCTGCCCCGGATCGTCGACCGCGTCCGCGGCAGCGACTTCCGGTCCCGGTTCGAGCTGACCGGCCCGGCCCTGTCCGACTATCTGACCGCCATCGCCACCTCGCTGATCGTCGCCGAGCAGCCCGCTCTGACGGGTGCGGCCGCCTGGCTCCAGCAGCGGGCCACTAGTGTGGAGTACGTATGAGTTCCCTCCTCGACCTCGCCCCCGTGGTGCCCGTCGTCGTGATCGACGACGTCGACACCGCCGTGCCGATGGCCCGCGCCCTCGTGGCGGGCGGGCTGCCGGTCATCGAGGTCACCCTGCGGACCGAGGCCGGGCTGGAGTCGATCCGCCGGATCGCCGCCGAGGTCGAGGGAGCGGTCGTGGGCGCCGGCACGGTCCGCCGCCCCGCCGACGTCGCGGCCGCCGTCGAGGCGGGGTCGCGGTTCCTGGTCTCCCCCGGCTCCCCGGCCGCCCTGATCGACGCGATGACCGCCTCGGGCGTGCCGTTCCTGCCGGGCGTGGCGACCGCGACCGAGGTCATGGCGCTGTTCGAGCGCGGCCTGCGGGAGATGAAGTTCTTCCCGGCCGAGCAGGCCGGCGGCGTCGGCTACCTCAAGGCCCTGGGCGGCCCGCTGCCCGAGGTGCGGTTCTGCCCCACCGGCGGCATCCGCCTGGCGACCGCCCCCGACTACCTCGCGCTGCCCAACGTCGGCTGCGTCGGCGGCACCTGGCTCACGCCCGCCGACGCGCTGGCCGCCGGAGACTACGCCGTCATCGAGAAACTCGCCGCGGAGGCCGCCAGGCTCCGTTGACAGCCTCGCCAGCCAGGCCATCCTCCCTCGGCCGAAGCTGGCGGCCATGCCCGCGTCCGCAACCCGGAAACACGGCCATGGGTACCGGGCCCGTGACACCCAACCAGGACGTCACGGGCCCTTCCCGTGCCTGGCCCCGGTCGAGCGGCGCACCACCAGCTCGGGCTGGAACATCAGCTCCAGGTTCTTCGACGGCGCGCCGTCGACGATCTCCAGCAGGGTCTCCACGGCCGCCGAGGCCATCGCGCCGATGGGCTTGCGCACGGTCGTCAGCGGCGGGTCGGTGAACGGGATCAGCGGGGAGTCGTCGAAGCCGACCACCGAGACGTGCCCGGGCACGTTGAGCCCGCGCTGCCGGGCGGCCCTGATCGCGCCCAGGGCCATCAGGTCGCTGGCGCAGAAGACGGCGGTGCAGCCCCGGTCGAACAGCGCCCCCGCCGCCGCCTGGCCCCCCTCGACCGTGGCCAGGCTGTGCTCGATCAGGTCGTCGGCGTCGGCGGCCCGGGGCAGGTGGGTCATCGCCTGCCGGAAACCCTCGATCTTGCGCAGGGCCGGGACGAACCGGCGCTGGCCGAGCGCGAGCCCGATGCGCTCGTGCCCGAGGTCGACGAGGTGGCGGACCGCCAGGCGGGTGGCCAGCCGGTCGTCCGGGGAGATGAAGGGCGCCTGGATGGCCTCGTTGTAGCCGTCGACCAGGACGATCGGCAGGCCCCGGTCGGTCATCCGGGTGTAGCGGTCCATGCGGGCGGTGGCGTCGGCGTGCAGGCCGGAGATGAAGACGATGCCGCTGACGCCCCGGTCGATGAGCATCTCGGTGAACTCGTCCTCGGGGGCGCCGCCGGACAGTTGCGTGCACAGGACCGGGGTGTAGCCGTGCTGGCCCAGGGCCTTCTCGACCGCCTGCGCGAAGGCCGGGAAGACGGGGTTGTCCAGCTCGGGGGTGACCAGTCCGATCAGGCCGTTGCTGCGCTGGCGTAATCGGAGCGGGCGTTCGTACCCCATGAAGTCGAGGGCGGTGAGGACGGCCTGCCGGGTCGACGGGGAGACCCCCGCCTTCCCGTTGAGCACACGGCTCACGGTCGCCTCACTGACCCCCGCCTGCACCGCGATGTCGGCGAGCCGGGCGTTGTTCATGCGCGTATCCTCACCGCCGGGCGGCGTTCGGGCCAGGAACGCTACTTCACCTGTTCTTCGCATTGCAGAAAGTAGGCCGCTCACCATTGATCCGCCCTTGTCAGGGCCGGAAGTCAAATGAACCTTTCATGTCGGCGTTTCGGGAAATGTCAGCCGATGACGTTGAACGACGTGAAAACCAGCAGGAAGTTCCGCAAGGGAGCTGGGGCTCCAGGCGCAGCTCACGGGGTTTCGGGCTTTCCGGAACACCGGGACACCGCCGTCTGATTGGCTCACCCCTCGTCCCGGCAACACCCCGGTAACCTCTGGGCCTCCCGTTTTTCACGACATGTATGGACATGGACCGTGCCCACACGATGTACTACCTCATCAATCACCCAGATGGCGGGCTCCGGGCACTGCGCGCCCGGAAGGGAACGAGAACCTATGAGCCAGGTCGTCCTCGACAACGTCACCAAGATCTACCCAGGCGGATTCCTGGCCGTGGACCGGATGAATCTGCGCGCCGAGGACGGCGAACTGCTGGTGTTACTCGGCCCGTCGGGCTGCGGGAAGTCGACGCTGCTCCGCATGATCGCCGGTCTTGAGGACATCACCGACGGCGACCTGTGGCTGGGCGGCAAGATAGCCAACCACCTGGCGCCCCGCGACCGCGACGTGGCGATGGTCTTCCAGAACGGCGCCCTCTATCCGCACCGGACCGTGCGGGGGAACCTGTCCTTCCCCCTGGAGATCGCCAAGGCCGATCCGCAGATGGTGCGCGACCGCGTCGTCGAACTGTCCAAGGCGCTGCACATCGACGAGACCCTCGACCGTCGGCCTGGAACGCTCTCCGGCGGCCAGCGCCAGCGGGTGGCGATGGGCCGTGCCATAGTGCGTCAGCCGTCGCTCTTCCTGATGGACGAGCCCCTCTCGAACCTCGACGCGGGCATGCGCACCGAGCTCCGCATGGAGATCTCCAGCCTCGTCCGCGCGCTCGGCGTCACCACCATCTACGTGACGCACGACCAGATCGAGGCCCTCACGCTGGCCGACCGGATCGCGATCATGAACCGGGGCGTGCTGCAGGACATCGGCACCCCCGCGCAGGTCTACAACGACCCGGCGACCGCGTTCACGGCGGCGTTCCTCAGCTCGCAGCAGCTCAACCTGCTGGCGGCCACGGTGCGTACACCACAGAACCAGTTCATAATGCTCGACTTCGGCACCCACCAGATCACGATGCCCTGGACCGATCCACGCGCTTACGCGGTGTCACAGCACACCGGCAGCCAGATCATCGTGGGCATCCGGCCCGACGCGCTCGCGCCGATGCCCGAGGGCATGGACGGCCCGATGTTCATGGGCCGGGTCCGCACGCTCGAATACCACGGCCACGAGTGGCTGGCCTACGTCGAGTGCGGGATCCCGGCGGTGGCGGTGCCCGAGCCGCCCGACCCGAGGTTCCGCGCCGCGAACGGCGGCGCCAACGGCTCGAAGACGCGGTCGATGATGCGGCGGTTGTTCAACAACGACATCGAGGCCGACGAGACCCCGTCGGGCCCGCAGCCCGGCCCGAACGGGCTCGGGTCGCACCGCCGGGCCGACCTGATCGTCCGGCTGGGCGCCCGGCCGTCGTGGCGCGCGGGCGAGCACGCCCGGGTGGCCGTCGACGTGTCGCGGCTGATGTTGTTCACCCACACCGGCGCGCGGATCGACCCGCCCCGTCGATAACACCGGCGTCAGCGGCTCGCCCCGGCGTGGGCGAGCACCGAGACCACGCCGACCAGCCGGGTCATCTTGTCCTGTTCGGCCCGGTGGAACGCCGGGCCCTGCCGTCGCGCCACGACCAGGCACAGGTCGCCGATCGGCACGCTGAGCAGGTTGAGCGTGCCCTCGGAGAACGCCGTCGCGCGGGGCGCGGTCAGCCGGGCGGCCTGGAGGGTCTCCGGGGCCTGCCAGCTGCCGTGCACGACCTCTCCCGACGCGCAGTCGACGGCGACCGCCCATTCGGCGCTGACCAGGTCGGGCACCGCGTCGACCAGCGTGAGCACGGCCCGCTGCGGTTCGGCCGCGACGTGGCCGAGCAGGTCGTAGTCGGGGCTGGCGCCGGGCGTCTCCCGGGTGGGCCAGGCCGCCTCGACCTTGACCCCGGGCACGACGCCGATGCGGTCGCGCAGTTCGTCGGCGCTGAAGACGGCCGACCACGAGACGGTGAAGTCGTCGATGGCCCGGCCCCCCTCGCGTTCGAGCACGGTCACCTGGAGGATGTCGGCCCCCATCACCCCGAAGGCCCGGGCCACCTGGCCGAGCACTCCCGGCCGATCGGGCAGCGACACCCGCAGACGCAGCAGCATGACCAGCCTCCTCTCTTCCCCCGCCGACCACCACACTGGCTTACGCACGTTTCGGTCGTGTTCCGGAAGGATGTCCAGCATAAGGCGGCAGCCGAATCCCGCCCGGGGCTTGGCCGACCTTTGGTGTTGTCGGGGCGGCGCGATGAGATCACGGTGAGTAGCCTCAAGGGATGTCCCTCCCCTGGTTGCGGACCCGCTCGATCCGCGCGCGCCTCACGCTCGTCGCGGTGGCCATCGCGTTGCTGATCCTGATCCCGGTCGGCGTCGGCGGCAACCTGATCACCCGCAGGCTGGTGATCGACAACATCTTCGAGTCGAGCCAGAACGTCGCCTCGCAGGTGTCGGCGGAGATCCGGATGGGCGTCGTGCCCTCCCCCATCCCGATCCGCGACGAGATCACCTACGTGCAGGTCGTCGCCCCGGGCGGCCGGGTGATCGAGTCGAGCAACCCGGCCCGCGACCTGCCGCCGGTCACGGCCGTCTGGCCGGCCCCCGACAACCGGATCATCCGGTTCACCTCGTGCATGCTGCCGGAGAGGAACTGCGTCTACGGAGTCGGTATAAGAGCGACCACGGACGCCAACAGCGAGGTCGTGTACGCAGCCCGGGAAGCCCCCAGCTTCCTCACCACCCGTAGCCTGGCCCTGGCCATCGCCGTGCAGGTCGCCCTGCTGACGGCGCTGATCGGCTGGCTGGCCTGGCGGATCACCGGCCGGGCCCTCCACCCGGTCGAGGACATCACCAACGAGCTGGCCGAGATCACCGCCCGCGACCTCACCCGGCGGGTGCCGGTCCCGCCCGGCGACGACGAGATCGCCCGGCTGGCCCGCACCGCCAACGCCACCCTGGGGCGCATGCAGCGGGCGGTGGAGCAGCAGCGCCAGTTCGCCGCCGACGCCTCCCACGAGCTGCGCACCCCCATCGCGGGCATCCGGGCCCAGCTGGAGAGCGGCCGGCTGCACGTCGAGGACATGCCGGAGGCGATCGAGGCGGCGCTGCGCGACACCGACCGGCTGGAGGCGATCTGCACCGACCTGCTGTTCCTGGCCCGGGTGGGCTCGGCCGAGGCGAACGTCAAGGAGCGGGTCGACCTGGCCGGGCTGGTCGGCGCCCGGCTCAAGCCGAGCTCCGAGCGCATGCCGCGCAAGCTGCGCCTGGAGCCCGGCGTGGTCGTCGAGGCGATCGAGCCGCAGCTCGCGCGGGCCTTCGGCGAGCTGCTCGACAACGCCGACCGCCACGCCGCCAGCGAGGTCACCGTCAGCCTGGCCACCGAGGGCGACCAGGCCGTGCTGACGGTGCAGAACGACGGCGAGGGCATCCCCGAGGCCGACCGCGAGCGCATCTTCGAGCGGTTCACCCGGCTCGACACGGCCCGCAGCCGGATGCGCGGCGGCACGGGCCTCGGCCTGGCCATCGCCCGGGAGGTGGTCGAGGCCCACCACGGCACGGTCCGGGTGGAGCCGGTGCCCGGCGGGGTCAGCTTCGTGATGCGGCTGCCGCTCGCCGGTCCGCCACCGCCTGAAGACCGATGAGGTCGTCCGGCGGGGCGTCGGGCACGTCGGCGTCGAACCGGGCCAGCCTCGGCACCCGGAGCGCCACGAGGGCGATCAGGGCGATGGCGCCGGCGAAGACGACGTACAGGAGCCCGATGCCGGCGCCCTTCGGGCCGTCGACGAGGTTCTCCATGAGCTCCGAGCCGAACGGCGCGACCACGCCGAAGGCCAGCGGCAGGGTCGACCAGGCGATCAGGGTGTTCAGGGCGATGACCCGGCCGTGGAACCGCTGCGGCACCTTGACCTGGACGATCGTGGCGTAGATGCCGTTGACGACGGTCAGCGCGAGCGACATGCCGAACGCGCCGACCGCGATCACGACGAGGTTCTGCTGGAGCCCGGTGACGGCGCAGAAGACGGCGAGCCCGAGCGTGGCCAGCAGCATGCCGCGCATGCGGTGGCGGCGCGGGCCGCCCCACAACGCCACCGCGAGCCCGCCGAGCAGCACGCCGACGCCGCCGGCGAAGGCCACCCGGCCGACGTCGTCGAGGGTGTTGCCGCCGAAGGCCAGCACCAGCGGGCTGAGCAGCAGGAACAGCGGCGACAGGAAGACGTTCAGACCGGCGAAGAACAGCAGCATGGCGCGGAAGTTGCGGTTGAACCAGGTGTAGCGGAAGCCGCCCACCATCTCGGCCCAGATGGTCTCGCGGCGGCGCAGCCCCATCGTGCGGGGGAACCTCACCAGCAGCACCGAGACGATCGCGAAGGTGTAGCTGGCGACGTCGATGATCAGGATGCCCTCCAGGCCGATGGTGGCCATCAGCCCGGTGGCGATCAGCGGCACGATGAGCTGGGCCGAGCCGGTGACCATCTGGACGACGCCGTTGGCGTGCCCGAGCAGCCGTTTGGGCACCAGCTGCGGGATCGACGCGCCGTACGCGAGCCGCTGGAAGGTCAGCGCGACCGACAACACGGCCAGCAGCGGGTAGATCGCCCAGATGTGCAGGTTCCCGGTCCAGAGCAGCACGCCGAGCGCGAGCTGGGTCGACCAGGCGCCGACGTCTCCGGCGAGCATGACCCTGCGGCGGTCGTACCGGTCGACGATCACGCCCGCGAGCGGGGCGACCAGCATGCCGGGCAGCAGGCCGATCACCGAGAACAGCGCGAAGTTGACCAGTGAACCGGTGGTGACGTAGATCCACAGCGGCACGGCGAACTCGGTCAGGGCCGAGCCGATGATCGACACGAGCTGCCCGGCGGCGACCGCGCCGAACCGCTTCATACTCGGCTTCGGGCCCTCGTCGGTGACCGGTTCGTCGGAGGTCGCCTGGGTCCACCAGGTGCGTTCGGGGGTGCGGGGCACCTTCTCGCGGGTGGTGACGATCTCGGCGAGCTCCTCGGCGCGGTGCTTGAGGAAGAAGTGGCCGGCCTCGTCGAGCACGACGCACGAGCTGGCCGGGGCCAGCCGCAGCCATTCGCGGAAGCGCTCCTGGTAGAACTCGGTGGCCGGGTCGCGTTCGCCGACGACGGCGGTGATCGGCGCGTTGATGACCGGGCCGCCCGACTCCGACCAGAGCCGGGTGAAGTACGCCTCGGCCTCGCGGGTGCCCTCGCGGCGGTTCTTGATGATCGCCTTGAGCTGGTCGTCGTCGAGCTCCTCGACGTCGAGGCCGGCGGCGATGAGGCCGTTGGCCCACATGCGGTCGGACCGCAGCTTCTCGGCGGCGGTGCGGATCCTCCCGGCGACCGAGCCCGGGCGGGAGAACGGGAAGACGCCGCCGAGGTGCAGCACCTCGACCTCGCGTCCGGCGGCCTCCAGGCGGCGGGTGATCTCGACGGCGAGCATGACGCCGAGGCCGCAGTGGCCGTAGAGGGCGATCGGGCCGGGGACCCGTTCGAGGATCTCCGCGACGCACGCGTCGGCGACCTCGGGGATCGGCCGCGCCTCCTCGTCGAGGCCCCACTCCTGGCCGGGGACGGCGACGGAGTAGAGGGCGACGTGCTCGGGCAGGGCGTCGGCGAGGGGCTGGTAGATCGCGGCGCTGCCGCCGCCGTACGGGACGCAGACGAGGTTGGTGGTCGTGCGCCTCGGTGGAGTGAGGCGATGCAGGAGTCTTCTCGGCCCGTCGTCCTTTCTCGACGCCAGGGCCCTGACCGTGCGGTACTTGAAGATGTCCATGATCGTCACCGGGCGTTCGGTGACGCGGCGGAGCTTGGCGACGACCTGGGCGGCCAGCAGGGAGTGGCCGCCGAGGGCGAAGAAGTCGTCCTCTGCCCCCACCTGGTCGACGTTGAGCACGGCGGCCCAGACGTCGGCGATGGCCTGTTCGAGCGGGCTGGCCGGGGCGACGTACGCCGAGGCGGCCTGGCGGTCGGTGCCGGGGTCGGGCAGGGCGGCGCGGTCAACCTTGCCGTGCGACTTCAGCGGGAGGGCGTCGAGCCAGACGTACCGCGACGGGATCATGTAGTCGGGCAGCAGGTCGGCCAGTTCGGCGCGCAGGTCGCGCTGCTCGCCGACCAGGTAGGCGACGAGGCGGTCGTCGCGCAGCTCGACGACGGCCTGGCCGACTCCCTCGCGGTCGGCCAGGACGATCTCGATCTCGGCGAGCTCGACCCGGTAGCCGCGGACCTTCACCTGGAGGTCGCGGCGGCCGAGGAACTGGAGCTCGCCGGAGGGCAACCAGCGGCCGAGGTCGCCGGTGCGGTACATGCGGGCGCCGGGTGGGCCGAACGGGTCGGGCCCGAACTTCTCCGCGGTCAGCGCGGGCCGTCCCAGGTAGCCGCGGGCCAGCCGGTCGCCGCCGAGGTGGACCTCGCCGGGCACGCCGACCGGGCAGGGGTTCCCGGCGGGGTCGAGGACGTAGACGCGGGCCCCCGGCAGCGGGCGGCCGATGGGCAGCAGGCCCGTCTCGCCGTCGTGGACGTCGTGGGTGGTGACGCCGACCGTGGCCTCGGTGGGGCCGTAGTGGTTGACCACCCGCAGGCCCGGCCGCCGCAGGCCGGCGGCCCACTCGGCCGGGGACGCCTCGCCGCCGAGCAGCAGCAGCTCCTTCGGCAGGACGTCGGCCTCGGGCAGCAGCGACGCCAGGTGTGAGGGGGTGATCTTCAGGTAGTCGCTCCCGGCCATGGTCCGGGCGAGTTCCTCGGCCGGGAGGCGCGGGTTGAGCAGCGTCAGGGTGCCGCCGGTCATCAGCGACAGGTAGAAGACGGTGATGCCGAAGTCGAAGCTGAGCGACTGGAGGAGCGCGTAGGAACCCTCGGGTTTGGGGTTCAGCCGCTCGCGGACGCCGGACAGGTAGGTGAGGATCTGCCGGTGCTGCACGGCCACGCCCTTGGGGCGGCCGGTGGTGCCGGAGGTGTAGATGACGTAGGCGAGGTCCGTCTCGGCGACCTCAGGCAGCGGTCCGGAACCGCGTTCGTCCGGGGTGACGGCGTGGGCGACGCCGGGCAGGTCGCGCCGGGTGACGGCGATCTGGATCCCGGCGTCGGCGACGAGGTAGGCGAGGCGGTCGTCGGGTTGCGCCGGGTCAAGCGGCACATAGGCGGCGCCCGCCTTCAGCACGCCCAGGATGGCGACCGCGATCTCGGCCGACTGCTCCAGGCAGACGGCGATCCGGGCGTCGCGTCCGGCGCCGAGGTCGCGTAATCGGGCGGCCAGGGCGTCGGAACGGTCCGCCAGGTCGCCGTAGGTCAGGTCGACGCCGTCGCAGCGCACGGCCACCCGATCGGCCGGGCCGCGCACCACCTCGTGCAGGAGCGTGCCGGCCCGCTCCACGGAACCGCCGTCGGCGAAGGCGAGCACGTCACCGGCCGGGAGGGCGTAGGAGGAGATCGGCCGGCCGGGGTCGGCGACGACCTGGGCCAGCAGGGCCGCGAAGTGCTCCGCGAAGCGCTCGACCGTCGTCCGGTCGAACAGGTCGGTGTTGTACGCGAACTGGGCCCAGTAGCCGCCCGGGCGCTCGTAGAGGTACAGCGACAGGTCGAAGCGGCTCACCCCGGCCTCGACGCGGAACGGCGTCAGGGTCAGGCCGTGGCCGTCGAGGCCCTGCCGCCAGTTCTGCAGCGCCATCGTCACCTGGGCGATCGGCGAGCGGGAGACGTCGCGCTCGACCTCCAGCTCCTGGACCAGCCGGTCGAATGGGAGCTCCTGGTGGGCGTAGGCGTCGAGGGCGCGGTCGCGGACCCGGGCCACCAGGTCGGCGAAGGTCGGGTCGCCGGCGAGGTCGGCGCGCATGGCCAGGGTGTTGACGAACATGCCGACGACGTCGTCGAGCTCCGGAACGCTCCGGCCGGCGCTCGGGGAGGCGACGGCGAAGTCGTCCTGGCCCGAGTAGCGGCCCAGCAGCACCTGGAAGGTCGCCAGCAGCACCATGTACGGGGTCACGGTCCCGTCGCGGGCGATGGAGACGTCGACCGGGATCTCGTGCACCGCCCCCGCGTGGCCCATCTCGGGCGGCCGCGGCCGGTCGGTCGGCAGGTCGAGCACCGGGACGCCGCTGAGCCGCTCGCGCCAGTGGGCGACGTCGCGGGCGTGGTCGCGGTCGCGCTGCCAGACGGCGTAGTCGGCGTAGGCGACGCCCGGCGGGGGCTTGGGCGTCTCGCCCCGGGCCAGCGCGAGCAGCTCCGACAACACGATGTCGTGCGACCAGCCGTCGGTGACCAGGTGGTGGGCCGACAGCAGCAGGATCCGGTCGTCGGGCGCGAGCCGCACCACCAGGGCACGCAGCACCGGGCCGTGCTCCAGGTCGAAGGGGCGCTTCAGCGCGGTCTCGACGATCTCCCGGGCCTCGTCGTCGGTGGCCGCCTCGGCCAGCCGGAACTCCGCGCCCGCCTCGGGCCGCAGGGTCACCACGGGCACACCCTCGTCGTCGGCGGCGAACCGGGTGCGGAACACCTCGTGCCGCGCCGCGACCTGGTGGAAGGCCTCTTCGAGCACCGCGTCGTCGAGGTCGCCCTGGAGGCGGATCGTCAGCGGGACGGTGTAGGTCGTGGTGCCCGGCCGGTACTGCTCCAGGAACCACAGGCGCTCCTGGGCCGGAGAGAGCACCAGGGGCGCGGCCGGGTCGCGCGGGGGTATCGCCCGGGTCTCCTCCCTGCGTCGTAACCGCTGGGCGAGGAGGGCCTTCTTGTCGGCCGACAGTGTGCTCACGGAACGTCTCTTCCGACGACGGTTTGTCAATTTCCCTTACTGTAAATAGTCTTTACAGTTAAGCGGAGATCGTCAGTTTCGCACGGCCCCCCACGTGCGGACAATGACCGGGACGAGGGCTTGTCGCTCCCTCCGTTCACGTGGTTCACTGACGGCGATCTCGCTAACTGTAAGCAAACTTTCCAGTTTTAGTTTGGCGGTTCTCCCTTTGGCTCGCGCCCTCTCCCCCGGGCAGGAACGCCTCTGGTTCCTGCACCAGCTCGACCCCGCAGACCCGTCCTACACGACCTGCCACGCCTACCGGCTGCGCGGCCCCCTCGACGTGCCGAGGCTGGCGCTGGCGTTCGAGACCGCGGCCGCCCGGCAGGAGAACCTGCGCACCCGGTTCCCGACCGCCGCCGCCGAGGTGCTGCCCCCGGGGCCGGTGCCGATCACCCGGCTCGGCGCGGCCGGCCCGGACGAGGCGCGGGAGATGGTGCGCGAGCTGGCCAACGCGCCGATGGACCTGTCGCAGCCGCCGATCAAGGTGGTGCTGATCGAGCTGGCCCCCGACGACCACGTGCTGGCCGTCGCGCTGCACCACATCATCGCCGACGGCCTGTCGGTGGCGGTGCTGGCCCGCGAGCTGGCCGACGCGTACGGCGGAACTGGAGCGCTCCCACCGCTGAAACCGCAGGTCCACGCGCCCGAGGCGGGGCACACCAGCTGGTGGGTGGAGCGGCTGCGGGACGTGCCGGTGCTCGACCTGCCGACCGACCTGCCGCGCCCGGCCCGGCGCGGCGGCGCGGGCGCCGAGGTGATCGTGGCGATCGACGCGGCGACCGCCGCGCGGGCCGCCGAGACGGCGCGGGCCATGCGGGCCACCCCGTTCATGCTCTACCTGACGGCGTTCGCGGTGTTCCTGGCACGGCACTCGGGCCAGGACGACTTCTGCTTCGGCACCCCGGTTTCCCGCCGCGACGACGTCGGCCTGGAGCAGGTCATCGGCCACCTGACCAACATGCTCCCGCTGCGATTAGCCCCGGCCGGCACGTTCGCCGAAGCGGTCAAGGCGACCCGGCGGACGCTGATCGAGGCCATGTCCCACGCCGACGTGCCGCTGGAGCGCGTCATCGCCGAGCTCGGCCTCCCCCGCGACCTGAGCCGCACGCCGGTCTACCAGACCATGTTCGCCCTGCACAGCTACACCGCCGACACGGTGTCGAGCCCGCTCCCCGGCCTCGACGCCGAGGCGTTCCCGAGCGGCTTCACCGGCGCCCGCTGCGACCTGTCGCTCGACCTGTGGCCCCACTCCGACGGCACGATGACCGGCTCGCTGATCTACTCCACCGAGTTGTTCACCGAGGCCACCGCCCGCCACATGGGCGCCCGGTTCGCCACCCTGCTGGCCGCCCTCCTCGACGACCCCGACCGGCCGCTCGACGCCGTCGACCTGCTGCCCCCCGCCGAGCGGGCCTGGCTGACCGAGCAGGGCCGGGGCGCACCCGGTCACGACGTCGCCACCTGGACCTCGCTGTTCGCCGAGCAGGCCCAACACACCCCCGACGCCCTCGCCGTCGACGACGTCACCTACGGCGAACTGCTGAGCTGGGCGACGTCGGTCGCCGCCTCGCTGCCGCCCGCGCGGCTGGTCGCGATCAGGACCTCGCGGGGCGTGCAGACCGTCGTGGCGATGCTGGCGGCCCACTTCGCGGGGGCGGCCTACCTGCCGGTCGACCCGGCCTATCCGCAGGCGCGTGTTGAATACATTCTGAAAGATTCAGGCGCGGAGGTCGTGCTGCGCGACGAGGACCTCGCCGTCCCGGAAGCCGACTTCACTCCCACCTCCTCTGACGCGCCCGCTTACATTCTCTACACCTCGGGGTCAACCGGCCGGCCCAAGGGCGTGGTCGTGCCGCACCCCGCGCTCGCCAATCTGCTGCTCGGCATGCGGGACGTCGTCGGGTCGACGCCCGGCGACGTGTGGCTGGCGCTCACCAGCACCGCGTTCGACATCTCGGCCGTCGAGCTGTTCCTGCCGCTGATCACCGGCGGGCGGGTGGTGTTCGCCGACGACGCCCGCGACGCCGGGGTGGTCGGCGACCTGATCCGCGACCACGGGGTCACCCACGTGCAGGCGACGCCGTCGGGCTGGCGGGTGCTGCTCACCGCCGACTGGCCGCCGGTCACCGCGA
Organism: Herbidospora sakaeratensis; assembly: GCF_001570525.1. Taxonomy (GTDB): domain Bacteria; phylum Actinomycetota; class Actinomycetes; order Streptosporangiales; family Streptosporangiaceae; genus Herbidospora; species Herbidospora sakaeratensis. The sequence continues at coordinate 649,077 of NZ_BBXC01000007.1, read as the reverse complement.
TCACCGCCGGGGAGCCCCTGCCACCCAAGCTGGCCCGGGAGCTGACCGCCCGCACCCGCCGCCTGATCAACGGCTACGGCCCCACCGAGACCACGATCTACTCGACCACCTGGGACGTGCCGCGCGACGCCGAGGCGATCAGCATCGGCCGCCCGACGCCGGGCACGGTCGTCCGCGTCGTCGCGCCCCACGGCGGCCCGGCCCCCATCGGGGTGCCCGGCGAGCTGCACATCGGCGGCCTCGGGGTCGCCCTGGGCTACCACGGCCGGCCGGAGCTGACCGCCGAGCGGTTCACCGCCGACGGGTTCTACCGGACCGGCGACCTGGTCAGGATGCTCGGCGACGGGACCCTGGAGTTCCTCGGCCGGACCGACAACCAGGTCAAGCTCCGGGGGCACCGGATCGAGCTCGGCGAGATCGAGACCGTGCTGGAGGCGATCGAGGGGGTCGGCCAGGCGGTCTGCGCCGTCCAGGACGACACGATCGTCGCGTTCGTCACCGGCGACGCCTCCCTGGTGGGCGACGAGACGCGGCGGGTGCTGCCGGCGTACATGGTGCCGAGCCGGGTCGTGGTGCTCGACGCGCTGCCGCTGACCCCCAACGGGAAGGTCGACCGCACGGCGCTGCCGAAGGCCGAGGCGACCCCGGCCCCGGCGCGCATGCTGAAGACGCGGACCGAGCGGCTGGTCGCCAAGGTGTTCGCCGACGTGCTGAACCGCGCGCTCCCGGGCGGCGACGACGACTTCTTCGCCCTGGGCGGGCACTCGCTGCTGGCCACCCGGGTGATCGCCCGCCTGCCGGTCCGGCTGCCGGTGAGCACGGTGTTCCTGCACCCCACGGTCGCCGGGCTGGCCGCCCAGGTCGACGCGGCCCGCCCGCCGGTCGACCACGTGCCCCGGCCGCGCCCGGCCGGGACCACGCCGCCGCTGTCGGCGGGCCAGGAGCGCCTCTGGTTCCTCAACCGGCTCCACCCCGACACCGACGCCGGGTTCAACATGTGGCTGGTCCGCCGCCTGGCCGGCGACCTCGACCGGGCCCGGCTGCAGGACGCCCTGACCACGGTCGCGCGGCGGCACGAGATCCTGCGCACGAGCTTCCCGGCGGTCGACGGCGAGCCCGTCGTCGCGATCCTCGACACCACCCCGGTCATCGAGTGGATCACCGCCGACGACGCCGCCCGGCCGGTCGCCGACCGGGTCAACACCCCGTTCGACCTCACCGCCGGACCGGCGCTCCGGGTCACCGTGGTCGAGACGCCCGGCGCGCACGTGCTCTGCGTGGTGGCCCACCACATCACCGGCGACGGGGTGTCGCTGAACATCCTGCTCGACGAGCTCGCCGACGCCTACTCCGGCGTCGAGCTGCCGCCGGTGCCGCTGCAGTTCGGCGACGTCGCGGTCTGGCAGCGGGCCCGCGACGCCGGCGCGGCTGTCGACTACTGGCGGCGGCAGCTGGCCGCGCCGACCCCGCTCGACCTGCACCCCGACCGGCCCCGCACCGGCAACGCCGGGCCGGGCGCGACGGTCTCCTTCCGCGTCGGGCTCCCCGAGACCGAGCGGCTGGTCGCGCTGGCCCGCGACAACCGGGTGACGCTGTTCATGACGCTGCTGGCCGCCTACCAGACCACGCTGGCGCGGCACACCGGGCGCACCGACGTGCTCGTCGGCACCTCCAACGCCGGGCGCGACACCGTCGCGCTCGAATCGGTGATCGGCTACCTGACCGACATCCTGGTGCTGCGCGGCGACCTGTCGGGCGACCCGCTGTTCACCGACCTGCTGCGGGCGACCCGGACCACCGTCCTGGACGCCTTCCAGCACCGCGGCGTGCCGTTCGAGAAACTGGTCACCGAGTTGCGGCTGGAACGCGACCTGACCCGGACGCCGGTCTTCCAGACGATGGCGATCCTGCACACCCACGAGACCGGCCGGGTGCCGCGCCCGTTCGCCGGGCTGACCGTCACCGACCTGCCGAGCGGGCACGCCCAGGCCAAGTTCGACCTGCTGCTGGAGGCGTGGCAGGACGCCGAGGGCCTGCACGTCCAGCTGGAGTACGACACCCTGCTCTACGACGCCGCCACGGCCGAGGGCCTGGCCGCCCGGCTGAAGACGCTGCTGCTCGGCGTGGTGGCCGACCCCGCGCGGCGGCTGTCGGAGCTGCCGCTGCTGACCGACGCCGACCGGGCCTTCCTGGAGGAGGCCGGGCACGGCCCTGCGCTGCCCGAGCCCGAACGGGTGCCCGCGATGATCGCCCGGCAGATCGCCGAACGGCCCGGCGCGGTGGCCATCCGGACCGACGGGCGCACCGTGACCTACGGGGAGCTGCCGATCGCCGTCCACGAGAACGGGCGCACGATCCGGGAGGTCGGGCTCGACCGCACCCCCGAAGGGATCGGGGCGCTTCTGGGGGCCTGGGCCTCCGGGGCGGCGTACCTGCCGGTCGACCCGGCGCTGCCCGAGGCGCGCAAGGCGTTCCTGCGCTCGGAGGCCGCCGGGGGAAGCCACGAGGACGCCGCCTACGTGTTGTTCACCTCGGGCTCCACCGGGACGCCCAAGGGCGTCGTGGTCGGGCACCGGGCGCTGGCCACGCGGGTGGCGTGGATGCGGGAGGCGTACGGGCTGACGCCCGGCGACCACGTGGTGCAGTTCGCGGCCTACTCGTTCGACACCCACGCCGAGGAGATCTATCCGGCGCTGGCGGCCGGGGCCACCCTCGAACTGCTGCCCGGCGGGCCGCTCACGCTGCCGGCCCTCCTGGCCTCGCCGCGCGGGCGCGACGTGACCGTGCTCGACCTGCCGACGGCCTACTTCCACGAACTGGTCACCCTCGACGTCGAGATGCCCCCGGGGCTGCGGCTGGTCGTCCTCGGCGGCGAGGAGCTGAGCGGCGCGGCCGTGGCCCGGTGGCGGGCGCGGTTCGGCGATTCGGTCCGCCTGGTGAACACCTACGGACCGACCGAGGGCACCATCATCGCGACGGCCGGTGACGTGACCGACGAGGAGCGCCCGTCGATCGGGCGGCCCGTCGGGGGCGTGGTGGCGCTGGTGCTGGACGCCCACGGGCATCCCGTGCCGCCGGGCATGCCGGGCGAGCTCTGCCTGGGCGGCTCCGGTCTGGCCGACGGCTACCTCAACCGGCCCGCGCTGACCGCCGAACGCTTCCGGCCCACTCCGGAGGGACGGCTCTACCTGACCGGCGACCGGGCCCGCTTCCGGCCCGACGGGCGGCTGGAGTTCCTCGGGCGGGCCGACGACCAGGTGAAGGTGCGCGGCCACCGGATCGAACCGGCCGAGGTCGAACTGCGGCTGACCGCGCATCCGGCGGTCACCGGGGCCGTGGTGGTGGCCGACGCCGACCGGCTGGTCGCCTACGTCACCGGAACCCGGACCGACCTGGCCGAATGGGCGGGCGACGCGCTGCCGGCGTACATGATCCCCTCGGTCTGGATGTGGCTGGACGCGCTGCCGCTGACCCCCCACGGGAAGGTCGACAAACGGGCGCTGCCCGCGCCCGACGCGGGCGCCTCGCTCGGGCACGTCGAACCGCGCGGCGACGCCGAGGCCCTGGTCGCCGAGGTGTACGACTCGGTCCTCGGCCTCACCGGGGTCGGCGCGCTGGACGACTTCTTCGCCATCGGCGGCCACTCGCTGCTGGCGGCCCGCGCGCTGGCCCGGATCAAGGCCATCACCGGGATCGAGGTGCCGATCAGGGTCATCTTCGACTCCCCCACCGTGGAGAAGCTGGCCGCCGTGCTGGAGGAGATGATCGTCGCCGAGCTCGACGAGCTCTCCGACGAGGAGGCCGCCGCGCTCGTCCACGGGAGGCCCCAGTGATCTTCTCCGGGCTGCCCGCCCGCGAGGGCCCGCTCACGATGGGCCAGGCCAACATGGTGCGCTGCGTGCGCACCGACCCGCCGGAGCACATGAACTACCGGGTTGTCCGCGGCCTCCCGGCCGGAATCCCGGTGGAGGACGCGGTGCGCCGCCTGGTCGGCCGGCACGAGTCGCTCCGGACCACCTTCCACGGCGACGTGCAGCGGGTGCACGGCTCCGGGGAGATCGCCCTCGGCCCCGAGGCCGACCACACGGTCCGGTTCGACCTGGAGCACGAACTGCCGCTGCGGGTGGGGGTGTCCGGCGACCAGGTGACGCTGGTGACCACCCACAGCGCCGCCGACGCGGCCGGGCTCGCCGTGCTGCTGGCCGACTGGGACGACATCGTCGTCGGCAAGCCGCTCGACCCCGTCACCGCGCCCCAGCCCGTGGACGTCGCGCTCGCCGAGACCTCCCCGGCGGGGCGCAAGCGGGCCGAGGCGGCGCTGCGCTACTGGGACGGCGCGTTGTCGCGGGTGCCACGCTCGACGCTGACCGTGTCGGTCGACGACACCGGCCACGAGTGGCGGCTGCCGCGCCTTCGGGTGCGCTCGGCCGGGGCGGCCCGCGCGCTGGCCCGCATCTCGGCCCGGACGGGCGTCAGCGGCTCGGCCGCCGTCCTGGCCGCCTACGCGGCGCTGGCCGGGCTGCGGGGCGGCCTGCCGCTGACGCCGGTGTTGTCGATCTCGGCCAACCGGTTCCGCCCCGACCTGCGCTCCTACGTCGGCCCGCTGGCGCAGGACGCCCTGGTCCCGGTGCCGGTCTCGGCCTCCTTCGAGGAGGTGCTCGCGGGGGTGCGGGGGGCGGCGCTGGGGGCGTACCAGAACAGCCGCTTCGACGCGGACGCGCTGATCGCCATCATGGAGCGGGTGCAACGCGACCGCGGCGTGTTCTTCGCCCGCGACCTGGTCTTCAACGACATGAGCGGCACCGGCCGCACCGGGCGTCCGGCGACGACGGGCGACGAGGTGCGCGCGGTGTGGCTGCCGGAGTCGACCCTGCCGTGCCGGACGGCGTTGTGGGTGCACCGCCTGCACGGCGAACTCGACCTGACCCTGTGGGCCGACCCGCGCGTGCTGCCCAGGGAGGACGCGCTGAGGCTCGGCGAGGGAATCGCGAAAGTATTGATCGCGGCCGGGGACGGAAATGCCGTGACTATTCCCGAAATTTCAGGGATCGTCCCGATTGAGCGAGACGATTCCTGGGTGTTCAGCGATGGCCAATGGGTCTCACTGCCGGAAGTGACGAAACTCGTGACGGACGCCTGCGGCATTCCCGCGTCGGTGGATTCCGCCCTCGCCTGCCACGCGCCGACGACCATGACCCCGGCGGAATTGCACACGAAATGCCTCAGCCTCCTCCCCGGCCGAATGGCGGCGATCACCCCCCGCCATTACGTCCTGGCGGGAGGCGAAGGACCGGGGCGCTGAAAGCGGTCTCATTTCCCGAAATTTCGGCAAAAGCGCGCGGCCAGAACGGCAGCACCCGCCAGAATCGTCGCGCGGGTACATGCGCCGCCTTCCGCGCCGGCACGTCGGCGACGGCCACACGGGTGCCCCGCGCCCCTGGTGCGGGACCAGCGCGGGCGCGTCGACTCACCCTGCGCGACCGAACCCGCCGCCGCTCACGCCGACAACGTGGAGGTTCGGTTCGCACGGGCCCGTCGGGTGGCAGGTCGGTTCACCCTGCGCGCAAGCCCCGCCGCCGCTCGCATCTGCGACGTCAGGCTGGGTTTGCGCGGGCCCGTCGGGTGGCAGGCCGGTTCACCCTGCGCGCAAGCCCCGCCGCCGCTCGCATCTGCGACGTCAGGCTGGGTTTGCGCGGGCACGTCGGGTGGCCTTGCGTGGTCGGGTGGCCGGCCAGGCGGAGCCGTAACGGAAAAGCTTGTGGAACTCGGCGGCGGGATAGTGGTGGGCGGCGGGAAGGGGGATCAGGCTTCTGGGAGAAGGGTGGGGAGGGCGCGTTCGAGGGCGCGGGTCCAATAGGGCCAGTCGTGTTTGCCGTTGCCGTAGAGGTCGGTTTCGACCGTCAGGCCGGCGAGTCGCGCGGCGCGGAGGAAGCGCTGGTTCTGGCGGAGGATGGACTGTTCGCCGAAGTCGGTGCCGTCTCCCTCGTCGAATTCGCCCGGTTCGCCGTTGCCCGATGAGACGTAGAGGCGCAGGTCTTTCAGTCGGTCGGCGAGGTCGGCGGGGTTGTGGGCGCGCCAGTTGTCCTCGCGGGCCGGGAGGGGGCCCCACAGCTTGTCGGGGTCGGCGCCGTTGTCCTTCAGGAACGAGGAGAAACCGGGGACGTCCATTCTGATGTCGAGCACCCCGGAGAACGACGCCGCCGCCTCGAAGACGCCCGGGTTGCGGGCGGCGTAGCCCATCGCGCCGTGGCCGCCCATCGACAGGCCCGCGACGGCGCGGCGCCCGCCCACCCCGTAGCGGTCCTCCACCAGGGGGAGCATCTCCTTCAGGTGGAAGGTCTCCCACTTCGGGCCGTCGAGCCAGTCGGCGTACCAGCCGTCCGTGCCGCCCTCCGGCACGACCACGACCGCCTTCAGGCCGGCGGTCACCCGCGCCGCCTCTCCCTTGGTCAGCCACGTGTCGCCGGTCGGCTCGCAGCAGCCGTGCAGGAGGTAGAGGACCGGCCAGCCGGTGGAGCCCGGCGTCCAGCCCGCCGGCTTGAGCACCCACACCAGCGCCTCGCGGCCGAGGGCGGCCGAGGCGATCGTCAGGAGGTCCTGGCGGTCGTCGACGGCGACGGTGTCGGCCACGCGGGGGGTGAGGGCGGTCGTCAAGGGGGCCTGCCTTTCCTGGGGGGCGGCGGAGCATCCGGCGGCAAGGAGAACCAGAGGTAAACTCACCGCCAGCAAAATACGTCTCATATGTGACTTCTATCTAAATTTTGATCATTTGGGTAGGGGTCAAGATTTATGGGTAAACGACGTACTCGGTGCCTCGATACCCCCTGAAACGCCGGGAAATAGCGGCTGGTCAGAGCGGTCACAGAGATCAAAGTGATGCTTACGGCACGGAAAGTTAACATGTACGTTCATAACCGTTAAGCTCAGCAACCCCATTCAGGTCACACTCGTGACTAGGTTTCCTGGGACCCCCATCCCTGGGGGGTTACCGCCCTTTGAGGAGTTGACCCGTGCGAGTCCTGGCCGTTGTCCCCGCCCGCGGTGGTTCGGTGGGAGTTCCGCTGAAGAACCTGGAGCGGGTCGGAGGAATCCCCCTGGTCTCCCGGGCCGTCAGCGCGCTCGTCCGCGCCGGGTCCGTCGACACCGTGGTCGTGAGCACCGACCACCAGGGGATCGCCGCCGCCGCCGAGGCCGCCGGCGCCCAGGTCGTCGACCGCCCCGCCGACATCGCGGGTGCGACCGCGTCGAGCGAGTCGGCCGTCCTGCACGCCCTGTCGTCGCTCGACGAGACCCCCGAGGTCGTCCTGCTCGTCCAGTGCACCAGCGCGTTCATCGACCCCGCCGACGTCGACGCCGCCGTGGCGAAGGTGCTGTCGGGCGAGGCCGACGTCGTGTTCTCCGGTCTTGAGACCTACGAGTTCATCTGGACGGAGGGCGGCGAGGGCGTCAACCACGACCCCGCGACCCGCCCGCGCCGCCAGGACCGGGAGCCCCACTACCGCGAGACCGGCGCCTTCTACGCCATGCGCGCCCAGGGGTTCCTGGAGGCCGGCCACCGCTTCTTCGGCACCGTCGCCGTGCAGCCGGTCAAGAGCGTGACCGCCCACGAGATCGACACCCCCGAAGACCTCGAGATCGTGCGCGCGCTGGCCCACGTGGTCGACGCCCCGCTGCCGATCGACGTCGACGCCGTGGTCACCGACTTCGACGGCGTGCACACCGACGACCGCGCGTTCGTCGACTCCGAGGGCCGCGAGATGGTCGCCGTCTCCCGCGCCGACGGCATGGGCGTCTCGCTGCTGCTGCGCGCCGGGGTCAAGGTGCTGGTCCTGTCGACCGAGCAGAACCCGGTCGTGGCCGCCCGCGCCCGCAAGCTCGGCGTGCCGGTGCTGCAGGGCCTGTCGGCCAAGCAGAACGCGCTGGCCGACTGGCTGGCCATCGAGGGCCTCGACCCCGAGCGGGTCGCCTACGTCGGCAACGACGTCAACGACCTCGGCTGCATGGCGCTGGTCGGCTGGCCGGTCACCGTGCCCGAGGCCCGCGCCGAGGTGCGCAAGGCCGCCCGGGTCGTGCTGACCCAGAGCGGCGGCGCCGGCGCCGTCCGCGAGCTGGCCGACCGGGTGCTCGCCGCCCGGCCCGCGACCCCCGCCGCGCCCGCCCCGGCCCTCCGGCCGCGCGCCGTCACGGTCGAGCCGAAGGCCGTCGCCATCGGCGAGAAGCTGCTCGGAGCGGGTCACCCGGTCTACGTCATCGGCGAGATCGGCATCAACCACAACGGCGACGTCGAGATCGCCAAGAAGCTCATCGACGTGGCCGTCGAGGCCGGGTGCGACGCGGTCAAGTTCCAGAAGCGCACGCCCGAGATCTGCGTGCCGATGGAGCAGCGTTCGCAGATCCGGCAGACTCCGTGGGGCGAGATGACCTACATGGAGTACAAGATCCGGACCGAGTTCGGCAAGGACGAGTACCAGCAGATCGCGCTCTACTGCGCCGAGCGGGGCATCGACTGGTTCGCCTCCCCGTGGGACGTCCCGTCGGTCGAGTTCCTCGAGAACATGAACGTGCTGACCCACAAGGTCGCCTCGGCGTCGATCACCGACCACGAGCTGCTGCGGGCGCTGGCCGAGACCCGCAAGCCGATCCTGCTCTCGACCGGCATGTCGACCCTGGAGGAGATCGACGCCGCCGTCGATATCCTGGGCACCCAGAACCTGGTCATGATGCACGCCACCTCGACCTACCCCCTGCCTCCCGAGGAGGCCAACCTGCGCACGATCCTGACCCTCCGCGAGCGCTACGGCGTGCCGGTGGGCTACTCGGGCCACGAGCGCGGCCTGCAGATCTCGCTGGCGGCCGTCACCCTCGGCGCCGTCACGGTCGAGCGTCACATCACCCTCGACCGCACGATGTGGGGCTCCGACCACGCCGCCTCGCTGGAGCCGAGCGGCCTGGAGCACCTCGTCCGCGACATCCGCATCATCGAGAAGGCCCTGGGCGACGGCGTCAAGCGCGTCTTCCCCGGCGAGGAGGCCCCCCGGGCCCGCCTGCGCAGGGTGACCGTGTGATCAGCCTTTCGGTGATCGTCCCGGTCCGCGACGGCGCGCCCTTCATCGCCGACGCGCTCACGTCGCTGGTGCGCAACCAGCGCGCCGACTTCGAGTACATCGTCGTGGACGACGGCTCGGCCGACGACACGGGCGCGATCACCGACGAGTTCCGCGCGGAACTCCCCGGCCTGCACCTGATCCGCAATCAGGTGCCGGTCGGGCTGGCCGACGCCCGCAACACCGGGCTGAAGCTGGCCTCCGGCCGCTACGTGACCTTCCTCGACGGCGACGACTGGATCGGCCGGGGCTACCTGGCCGACCTCGTCGCCGCGATCGACGGTCTGGGCTGCGACTTCGTGCGTGTCGACCACGTACAGGTCAACGGCCTGAAGAGAGAGACCCACCGCGCGCCGGTCGCCCGGCGCGGGGTGGTGCTCGACCCGCGTGACTCGATCATGCCGCCCGACGCCAAGACGATGGTCGACTACCCCTACGCGTGGGCCGGGGTCTACCGGCGCGAGTCGCTCGGCGACCTGCTCACCTTCCCGGGCGGCCTCCACACGGCCGAGGACCGTCCGTGGATCTGGCGGCTGCACCAGCGGGCCCGGTCGTTCGCGGCGGTCTCGCTGGCCGGCGTCTTCTACCGCCGGGGCGTGCCGCAGTCGCTCACCCAGATCGGCGACGAGCGGCAGCTCCACTTCTTCGACGCCTTCGACCTGGTCTTCGAGGAGGTGGAGGAGCGGTTCCTGCCGAAGGTGGTGCGCACCTTCCTGGCCCTGCTCGACAACCACCTGGCCAACAACGAGCGGTTCACGCCCGAGATCCTGGCCAAGTTCGAGGCGCGCGGCGCCGACCGGCTGGGCCGCCTGCCCGAGGCGATGGTCAGGGAGAGCTTCGACGCCATCGAGCCCGACCGCCGGGAGTACATCGCCCGGCTCCTGGAGGTTTCGTGACGCAGGTCTTCCACGCCTCGCGGTTCTTCGGCGCCATGTCCCTGGCGGCGGCCATCGACGCCGGGGCCTTCGGCCCGCCGGGCTCCGCCGAGCGGGTCCTGATCGTCACCAACAACGCCGCCATCCCCGAGGCCGCGCTCGGCCTCGACGAGGCGCCCGGGTTCGGGGCGCTGCGCGACCGGTTCGACCGGATCGTCTCCTGGAACGAGATCATCGCGCCGCTCCACCCGTCCGACTGGAAGCCCCGGTCGATCGAGGCCCCCATGCTCGGCCGCCTCCTGCAGACGGCGATGGGCCTGGAGCACATCGAGGAGATGGTGCTGGAGTCGGTCATCGTGCCGCCCGCGCGGGCCCTGCCGGGCCTGTTCAAGGACGCCATGCTGACGATCTACTCCGACGGCCTGATGGCCCACAGCCCGACCCGCGACGTGCTCCCGGGCGAGATCTCCCAGCGCATCACCCGCCTCCTCCACCTCGACCTGGTCCCCGGGCTGACCCCGCTGCTGCTGACCGAATACGGCGTGCCGCCGCAGGCCGTGCCGCCGGGGGCGTTCACCGACGTCGTCGGCCGGGTCGCGGCGGCGTCGGGGCCGATGCCCGACGGCGAGGCGATCGTGCTGGGCCAGTACCTGTCGTCGCTGGGCATCCTCACCCCCGACGAGGAGTTCAAGCTCCACGCCGACATGATCCGCGGCGTCATCGCGCGCGGGCACCGGTCGATCGTCTTCAAGCCCCACCCGGCCGCCGGCCGCCGCCAGGGCCGCGAGCTGGCCCAGATCGCGGCGGGCCTGAACGCGAGCCTGACGGTGGCGCCCGACGAGGCGCCGGCGGAGGTCCTGTTCGCCTCCCGGCGCGCCCGCCTGGTGGTGAGCTGCTTCTCCACGGCCCTGATGACCGCCCGCCGCTTCTTCGGCCTGCCGGTCGCCACGGTGGGCTCCGACCTGCTGCTGGAGCGGCTGACGCCGTACGAGAACAGCAACCGGGTGCCCGTCACGATCGTCGACGCCACGGTCCCCCGCCTCGACGCCGACGGCACGCTGACCGAGCCCTCGGTCGCCGACGCGGCCGGGCTGGTCGACGCGGTCGCCTACTGCATGCAGAGCGCAGCCCACCCGGGGCTGCGGCCGGCGGCCGAGGCGTACATCAGGGCCAACGGGCCGATGCGCTACTTCAAGAAGAAGCGGCTTGAGGCGCTGGGCCTCATCGACCGGCCCGCGCCGCCGCCTCCCCCGCCGCCGAAGACCGGCCTGGCCCGGCTGAAGCAGATCGTCAAAGGCTGATCGGTTCCGGGTGATACCAAAGGGGTATTCCACACATTCTGTGACGTGAGGTTTCGGCACTCTTGCCGTTATGTCCACCCCTCTCAAACAGATCATCGCCGGCGGAATGGCCGCCGCCGGCGTGCTCGCCCCCACCGCGCCGGCCGAGGCGTCGGCGGCGGGGGCTCCGCTGAGACTCGCGGGCACCTCCTGGTTCGCCGGCGGCGGCGTGCCCGTCTGCGGCGCCAGCACCGCCACCAGCTGCGCCGGGCAGAGGCACGTCGGCGGCGTCTCCTACAACTGGTGGCAGTGCGTGGAGCTGCCGCAGCGCTTCTACCTGAAGCGCGGCTGGCACTCGGGGATCTTCTCCGGTGTCGGCATCGCCTCGCAGATCTTCACCCGGGCGGCGGCGCTCGGCATGGAGCGGCAGGCCAACGGCTCGATCAAGGCGATCGTGCCGGGCGACATGGTCGTCATGAACCGCAGCGGCGCGGCCGGTCACGTGGTCGTGGTCGAACGCGTCACCGTCAACAAGGACGGCACCAGGAACGTCGTGACCGTCGGGCAGAACTCCCAGGTGGTGCGCAACCCGATGCGCTGGCACGGCGGGCGGCTCGACTCGTTCTGGGCGTCGTACAGCGTCGCGGGCGTCGTGCACGCGAAGAAGAACATCGGCATCCTGTCGACCGACGGCGGCCCGGCCGACTACCCGGCGCTGGTGAACGGCGGCGGCGCCCGGCCGTTCGGCGCGGGCTACCTGGCGGTCACCTCGACCGGCCAGGTCTTCGGCGGCCTGCCCGGCGCGGCCCCGGCCGTGTCGGGGCGCGTCACCGACGCCGCCGTCACGCCGTCGGGCGCCGGTTACTGGCTGCTCTCGTCGTCGGGTCAGATCTTCCCGTACGGGGACGCCGCGCCCCCCGTCGCCCGCCCGGCCACCGCCGAGGGTGAGCTGGTGGCGATCGACGCGGCGCCGAACGGCTATCTGGTGACGACCTCGACGGGCCAGGTCTACGGGCCCGGCGTGTGGATCACCGCCTCGCCGGAGGGCTACAGCGGGCAGTTCGTCGACATCGAGGTGACGACGGGCGGCTACTGGCTGCTGACCTCGGCCGGGCAGGTGCACCCGTTCGGCGCGGCGAAGTGGTTCGGCAACGCGACGACGTTCGAGCGCGCGATCGTGGCCATGTCGGGCACCGCGACCGGCAAGGGCTACGTGATGGTCGACGTGGCGGGCAACGTGTTCGCCTTCGGCGACGCCGAACACCTGGGCGACCTGCCCGAGGGCTCGGCGGAGGCCGCCGACATCGCCGTCACGGCGACCGGTTACGTCGTCACGACGAAGACGGGCGTCCGGCACACGTTCGGCCCGGGTGCGGGGGTGACGAACCCGGGGCGGTTCAGCGGGACGTTCTGACCGGCATTGCCCGGAAGCGACATCTCCATACGGCCGGAGAACTGACGAGTGGTTCGCCGCGTCTTTAAGGACAGCCGCACCCGGAGCCCACGGCTCCGGGACGGCTCGTCCCTGGAACGTGACAACCCTCGGAGAGACCATGGCCACCCTGCGCTCCCTGCTCCTCGTCGGAGCCCTGCTCGCCCCCGCCGCCCTGTTCCCCGCCGCCGCCGCGGCCGACACCGTGCCCCAGCTGGTGGCGATCAGGGCCGACCGCCACCCCGGAATCGATCGCCTCGTCTTCGAGTTCCGGGGCGGGCTGCCACCCACGCGGATCGCCGAATACGTGCCCAAGCTGATCGAAGACGGTTCGGGCCACACCGTGCCGGTGCCCGGCGCGGCGAAGCTGGCCGTACGGTTCTTCGACGCCCGGGGCCACAACGACACGGGCGGCTCGACCTACGGCGCGGCCCGCCGGACCTACGCCCTGCCGGGCGTCATCCAGGTCGTCCGGACGGGCGACTGGGAGGCGACCCTGTCGTTCGGCGTCGGGCTGGCCAAGAAGGCGCCCTTCCGGATGTACACGCTGACCAAGCCGAGCCGGGTCGTCGTCGACTTCACGGTGAACTACCGCACCGTCCCGGTGAAGGCGTACTTCCTCGACCTGCCCCGCGAGCCCAGGCTCAAGGCCGTGTCGCGGCCGGTGATCCCGCCCAGCACCGCCAACGGCGCGCTCCAGCGGCTCTTCGCCGGGCCGACGGCGGCCGAGCAGGCGGCCGGGCTGCGCTTCGTGAACTCCGGCGCGACCGGCTACAGCAAGCTGACCGTGACGAACAAGGTCGCGCGGGTCTACCTGACGGGCAAGGTGAAGAGCGGCGGCGCGACGTTCACCATCGCCAACCACCTCAACGCGACCCTGAAGCAGTTCCCGACGGTGAAGTGGGTCAAGATCTACGACGCGGCCGGGAAGACCGGTCGGCCCGGCGGAAACAGCGACTCCATCCCCGAGTCCCTGGAGCCGTGAGTATTTATCCGCAGACGCCCACCGGCATCCGCGGTTTCCTGGACCCCGTCAACCCAACCAGACGGGGGAAAATCAGATGTCACTGGCAAAGCGTGTCCTCACCGCCTTAGCGCTCGTCGCGGCCGGCCTGGTGATGGTCACAAGTCCCGCGCAGGCGGCGACGGACACGTCCGTCCACGTCTCCGGGAAAACGGTCTTCATCGTCGGCACGGGCGACGGAGAGACCGTCAACGTCAGCTTCTTCAACGGGACGCTGACCGTCGACTCCACCTCGGGGACCATCGTGGGAGCCGGGTGCATCAAGTCGGGCGCGGTGGCCCAGTGCTCCGGCGTCATCCAGTTCCTGGACGTCTCGCTGCTCGGGGGCAACGACACGTTCACCAACGACACGGGGTTCCAGTCGTCCGTGCGGGGCGGCCCGGGGCTCGACGTCCTGAACGGGGGCCCGGGCCGCGACGGGCTCAACGGGGGTTCCGAAGACGACATCCTGAAGGGCAACGGAGGGATCGACACGGCCAACGGGGTCGGCGGCTTCGACAAGTGCACGGCGGAGACCGAGACGGCCTGCGAGGCCGACGCCTGATCACCGGCACCGGGCGCTCACCTCACGTGCGCCCGGTAGAACTCCAGATGGGCCTCGGCCGCCCGGCGCCACGTGTGCCGGGCGGCCAGCGCCTTTCCGTTCGCCACCCGCTCCGGCGACGGGACCGTCACCGCCTCCCGCAGCGCCGCCGCGAGCGACGCCGGATCGGTCGCGAACAGGGCCGCGCCGGTGAAGACCTCGCGGAAGACCGCCAGGTCGCGGACCACCAGCGGCACCCCGGCCGCCAGCGCCTCCATCGCCGCCAGGCCGAAGCCCTCCTTCGTCGAGGGGAACGCGAACGCCGCCGCCCCGGCGACCAGGCCGGGCAGGTCGTCGTGGGGCACCGGGCCCAGCACGACCGGTTCGACGCCCAGTTCGGCCGCGCGGGAATCCCACGCCGCCCGGTAGCCCCGGTAGTCGAACAGGGTCTCGCCGCCCGCCACGACCAGCGGGTACTCCGGCAGCAGGGCGGCCGCTTCGAGCAGGTCGAGGGAGCCCTTGCGGGGTTCGATGCCGCCGACCGTCAGGACGTAGGCGCCGAACCGGTCGCGCCAGGCCGACCCGTCGGCCGTCGCGAACCGCGCGGCGTCGACGCCGTTGGGGATCACCGACGCCGCGATGCCCCAGCCCGCCGACAACTCCGCCGCCACCGCCGACGACACGCAGACGTGGGCGAACGGCTCGACCAGGGCACGTTCGTGGCAGGCCGCCAGCTCGGGCGTCGTGAAGTGGTCGAGGTGGTGCACGGTCCGGACGCAGCACCCGGCGGCGTTGGCGGTGATGCAGTCCTGAGCGTGCACGACGTCGTACGCCGACGGCGTGAACGCGTCCCGCAGCAGGCCGATCGAGCGCAGCACCCGCTCCCCCACCGTCTCGCCGGGCACGTCGGGGCAGTCGACGATGTGGACGGGCACCCGCACGTCCCGGTGGAACCGGCGGTCGCCGCCCCGGCCCAGCGCCCACACCTCGGCCTCCTCCCCGAGGGCGGCCAGCGCCTCGGCCAGGGCCAGGGTGTGCACGACCCCGCCCCGGGGCCGGGTCGAGTAGGTCAGCAGCGCGATCCTCATGCCCGGTACGCCTCCGGCCGCCGTTCGCCGATGTGCCGCAGCACCCGGCGGGCCTGCGCGATCTCGGCCGCCACGTCGACCGAGGCGACGGCGAGGCCGGCCTTCGACCACGTCCGGGCCAGGATGTCGCCGCCCGGGCCGACCACCTTGGCCTGGCCGAGGAACCGCATCCCGCCCATCGTGCCGGTCTGGTTCGAGGAGGCCAGCACGACCTGGTTCTCGGCGGCGCGGGCGCAGTCGTACAGGTCGAAGAGACGGGACTGGCGGTCCTGGGCCATGCGCGGGGCCCGGTTGGTGATGCTGGTGGGCCAGGCCGACAGGCAGGCGACGATCTGCGCGCCGTCGAGGGCCAGCGACCGGGCCGACTCGGGGAAGGTCTTGTCGTAGTCGATCAGCATGCCGAGCCGCCCGACCGGGGTGTCGAACGCGTCGAAGCGGTCGCCGGGCGCGTAGGCGGCAATCTCGCCGGCCGGGAGGTGCACCTTGCGATGGCGGCCGAGCACGCCGTCGCCGGTCACGCAGACGGCCGCGTTGTACCGCGCCTCCCCGTCGGCCTCGCGGTAGCCGACGCAGACGACCATCTCGGCGGCCAGCTCGGCGACCCGTTTGATGAGCGGGTCGTCGGGGCCGAGCGCGGGCGGCAGCGCGGCGGGGTCGGGGTCGCGCAGGTCGGCGAGGTAGCCGCCGAGGGCGGCGTCGGGCAGCACGAGCAGCCCGGCGCCCTCCTGCCGCGCGTCGGCGATGAGCTTGGCGACCCGCTGGAGGTCGAACTCCAGGTCACGGCCGAAGTGCGCGGAGGCGGCGGCGATGCGGAGCACGGGTCACGATCCTGCCGCATACGCCTCGGGACGGCGATCCCGCAGATGCCCCATCGACCGCCGCGCGGCGGCCAGCACGGCGGGCACGTCGACGTCGCAGACCGCGAACCCGCCGTCGACGCCGGTCGCGGCGAGGATCTCCCCGCCCGGCCCGACGATCTTGGCGCGGCCGACGAACCGCAGGTCGCCGAAGGAGCCCGACTGGTTCGCCGACACCCACACCACCTGGTTCTCCAGCGCCCGCGCCTGGTCGAACAGGTCGAACCGGCGGGTCCACCGGTCGTCGGCCAGGTCGGGCGCGGGGTCGGTGCGGCTGGCGGGCCAGGCCGACGCGCAGACGACGATCTGCGCGCCGTCGAGGGCCAGCGACCGGGCCGACTCGGGGAACGCCTTGTCGTAGCAGATCATCATGCCCATGCGCCCGGCCGGGGTGTCGAAGGCGGTGAAGCCGTCGCCGGCCGCGTAGGTCCGGTCCTCGCGGAGCGGCTGGTGCACCTTGCGGTGGTGGCCGAGCACGCCGTCGCCGGTGAGGCAGACGACGGAGTTGAACCGGGCGTCCCCGTCGGCCTCGCAATAGCCCGCGCAGATCACCAGGTCGCCGGCGATGCGGGCCAGACGGGCGAGCTCCGGGCCGTCGCGGCGCAGCGCGGGCGGCCCGGCGGCCGAGCCGCCGAGGTCGGCCAGGTAGCCGCCCAGGCACGCCTCGGGCAGCGCCAGCACGGTCACCCCCTCCGACCGGGCCCTGGCGGCCAGGGCCTCGATCAGGGCGAAGCACGCGTCGAGGTCCCGGCCGAACGGGGCGGCGACGGCCGCCAGCCGAATGGTCATGCGTCCTCCTCAGGCCGTTCCGAGTCCGGTGACCGCGCCGTGCACGCCCTCCGTCTCCACCCCGTCGGGCCAGCGCAGCCGCACCCCGCTCCCGGTCACCAGCTCGCCGCACTCCGCGCCCACGGCGGGCCCGGCGGGCAGCGCGGGGCCTCCGGCGGTGAGCATGGCGAAGCCCGGGAAGCAGGTCAGCCAGTCGCCCATGGTCACCCCGGCGGGCCGGGGCACCTGCGCGGGTTCGAGCACCGCGCCGCAGCCGCTTGCCTCGGCCAGCATGCCGAGGGTGCCGGCGATCCCGGCCATGGACACGTCCTTGGCCGCCGCGGGCCGGGCGGCGCCGACCGCGCCGAGCATGGCGCGCAGGTCCCCGGTGGTGCGGGTCGAGGTGGAGTCCCACTGCCGGCCGGTGTACCCGGTCCGCCACCGGCCGCCGAGGTCGGCGGTCAGCCGTACCGGATGACCCGGACGCCCGCCCCCGCCCGGCACCGGCGACGCGGTGCGCCCGAGCGCGGTGACCGAGAGCGCGGCCGGCACCCCGAGCTGGGTGTGGCCGCCGAGGACGGGCACGTCGTAGGCGCTCGACGCGCGCCGCAGCCCGGTCAGCACCCGCGCCGCGAACGAGGCGTCCCGCGCGCCGAGCGCGTCGAGCAGCCCGACCGGGGTGGCCCCCATCGCCGCGAGGTCGTTGAGGTTGACCAGCACCGAGCACCACCCGGCCCAGTCGGGGTCGCGTTCGACCATCGACGGCAGGATCGCGTCGCAGGCCGCGATCAGGTCGCCGCCGGGCACCGGCGCGCCGTCGTCGCCGACCCAGCCGCGCCCGCCGGGCGACAGGCCGCGCAGCAGCGGCCCGAGGGCGGCCTTCCCGGCGGCGGCGCGGGCCAGCCGCCCGATGGGCCACCGCATCGTCTGGTGGGGCCGCCCGGCGACCCGCACGGGCCGGACCGGCCGCCACCCGAGCCGGCTGAACAGCGGGACCGCCCGGTCCTGCACGTCGGCCTCGAACCGCAGCACCCCCGCCTCCTCGGCGTGCGCGCACGCCGCCCGGACCAGCGCGGCCCCCACCCCGGGGGCGCGGCGCAGCACGGGGTCGACGACGAGCCGTGAGCCGCGCCACCAGCCGATGTCGGGCCCGTCGTCCTCCGGGCCGAGGCGCACCCCGCCCAGCACGGCCCCGGCGGCGTCGCGGGCCACCAGCACGACCGTGCGCGGATCCTCGTCGCGGTAGTCGAGGTCGTCGTCGTCGAACAGGCCCTGCTCCTCGACGAAGACCCGCCGGCGCAGCAGCCGGTAGGCGTACAGGCACCCCCGGTCGGCGGTCGCCTCGACGACGAACGGCGCGGGCGCGCGCCCGGCCCCGAGCAGCGCGGGCACGTCGAGCGGCCGGTGCGCCGACGGTCCGGGCCGCCCGGACAGCAGCACGTCGCAGACGGAGGTCACGCCGTCACCCGCCCGCCGTCGCCAGGGCACTGCACGCGCCGCAGGCCGCGCAGCCCGCGCCCTGCTCGGCGCCGGTCATCCCGGCGCCGCGCAACATCGCCGCCACCCTCTCGGTCACCTCGCGCACCAATTCCCCCGAGGGCGCCGGTACGCCGTCCCGCCGCCCCAGCGTCCCGGCGAGCGGCCGGTAGGGCACCACGAACGGATAGACCCCCCGGGCGATCAGCTCGGAGGCGCCCGCGACGAGCTCGTCCGCCGACTCCCCCAGCCCGATCAGCAGGTAGGTCGACACCCGGTTGCGGCCGAAGACGCGGACCGCCTCGTCCCAGGCGGCCCAGTAGTCGGCCAGCGGCGTGCGCGCCTTCCCGGGCGTCCAGCGCCGCCGGACCTCGTCGTCGAGCGACTCGACGTGGATGCCGATCGCGTGCGCCCCGGCCCGCTTCAGCTCGGCGATCCAGGCCGGGTCGGCGGGCGGCTCGCACTGCACCTGGATCGGCAGCCCCGGCACGGCGGCGAGCACGGCCCGGACCGACCGCGCCAGCACCCTGGCCCCGCGGTCGGGGCCCGGCGTGGTGCCGGTCGTCATGACCATCTGCCGCACCCCGTCGAGCCGGACCGCCGCGGCGGCCACCTCGGCCAGCTGCGCGGGCGTCTTGGCCGCCACGGTCGCGCCGGAGGCCAGCGACTCCTCCACGGCGCAGAAGCGGCAACGTTCCTCCTCGGCGTACCGCACGCAGGTCTGCACCACGGTCGTGGCCAGCACGTCGGCCCCGTGGAGCTTGGCGATCTTCTCGTACGGCACGCCGTCGGCGGTCGCCAGGTCGTAGAAGCGGGGCCGCCGGACGGGCCGGACGGCCACGCCCAGGTCGGTGCCGCCGAGGTGCAGCCGCCCGTCGCGGACGACGTAGGGGCTGGCGGGGTCGAGGGGCAGCGCCGCGTTGGCGCCGTCGACGAGCAGGTGCCCGTCGTCCGACGGACCGGCTCCCCCGGTCCGCCGTACGGGCGCGTCGAGCCGGACCCCCCGGATGGCCACGTCGACGCGGGTCGAGACGCGGTCGGTCATCAGAACATGTACGTCGAGTTGATGACGGCGCCCTTGCGGGTGTAATGGATCAGCGCGTCCTGCACGTCGAGCGGGTGGGTCGGGATCACGCCCTCGATGAGGTCCTCCTCGCGGGCGCCGTGCAGCGACAGCCCGAACCGGCAGCAGAACACCTTGCCGCCCTCGGCGATGAACGTCTTGAGCGAGTTGTTGATGTTGTGCTCGCCGGGGAACGCCGAGTTGCCGGTCGTCGGGAAACCGCGGGTGGCCAGGCAGTTCAACGACCCCGGCCCGTAGAAGTAGATGGCCGACTCGAAGCCCTTGCGAAGCGCGCGGGTCGCCTGGAGGACCGCCACGAAGCTGACCGACGACTCGTGCGCGATGCCATGCACGAGCGTGAAGTAGGTCTCGCCGTCCTCGGCCTTGTAGTCGGGGAAGACCTTCGTCTCGCCGTAGAGGCTCGACCCGTCGGGCAGCGACGGGTGGGGGATCTCGGTCAGGCTGGCCTGCTCCAGCTCGGTCAGTTCGGTCATTTCCGGGCTCCTATCCATAAAGCTTCTCGAAGGTGTCGTGGAAGACCAGCCGGGCCAGCTCGCCGTCCCCCACGGCGGCGCTGAGCCGGGCGTGCTCCCCGGGGTGGTCGCCCCAGGGTTCGTCGCTGGCGAACAACAACCGGTCGTGGCCGAGGCCGCGCCGGTCGATCTCGCGGGCCAGCCAGCGCGGGGCGAACCCGATGGCCCAGGAGAGGTCGGTGTAGACGCGCTTGCCGGCCGCGATCCAGTCGAAGAAGCGCGACCCGGCGAGCTTGATGTGGCCCGACGCGCCGCCGCCGAAGTGGACGAGGTGGATGGCGACGGCGTCGCCGTACCGCTCGACCAGGTGGGCGACCTCGTCGACGTCGGAGGCGGCCCCCGGCGAGGTGTGGACGTGCACGACCAGGTCCCCGTCGCGGGCGACGGTGAAGATCCGGTCGAGCAGCGCCCGGCACGAGGGGTCGGCCGGGCGTCCGCCGAGCAGGAAGCTCAGCTTCAGCGCCCGGACCCCGGGTTCGCTGGCGAGGGCGAGCGCGGCCAGCGTGCGCGGCTCGTCGGCGGGCAGCGGCGAGACCCAGAGCCCGGCCCTGATCCGGTCGTCGCGGGCCGCGGCCTCGACGCACAGGTCGTTGAAGGAGAACGCGACGGCCGGGTCGGGCACGCCGTAGTTGGGGATCACCAGCGCCCGCTCGGTGCCCTCGCGGTCGAGGTCGCGCAGCAGCTCGGTGATGGTGGCGCGGGCGCCGACGTCGGGCCGGACCGGCGGCCCGCCGTAGAAGGGGTGGGCGGGCAGGATCCCCAGGTGGCGATGGGCGTCTCGGATCATCAGGTGCCCAGCAGTTCGGGGTGGACGTGGTAGCCGGACGCCGCGGGCGCACGCCCGGCGAGGTGGGCGGCGATGTGCCCGGCGAGGTGCTCGGCGTCGCGGCCGACCCCGGAGAAGCGGCCGGAGCCCCACGTGTGCTGCCACGGAAGCCCGAGGAAGTAGAGCCCCGGCCAGCGGGTCACCCCGCGCGTGTGGGCGGGGTAGCCGGTCCCGTCGAACACGGGGACCCTGACCCAGGAGTGGTCGCGACGGAAGCCCGTGCACCAGACGACCGAGCCGAGGTCTCCGGTACGGATCTGGGAGCCCCCGTCAGGAGGCCGCCAGACCGGGACGTAACGGTCCTCGGCGAGCGCCGAGATCCCGTTCGAGGCGATGTAGGCGTCGATGGAGTCCTTGACGCCCTCGGACACCGCGTCGGCGTGGTCGAGGTTGGCCGCCAGGTCGTCGGCGAAGGCGAGCGCACCGTGGGCGATCCCCTTCAGCCGTCCGTGCAGGCGCATGCCGTCCCGGGCGAAGGCGCGTAAGTCGATGTCGCGCCCGCCGTCGCGGCCGGTCACATAGTGGTTGGCGCGCGAGCGCACGGCCTCGGGGTCGTCGAACTCGGTGATCGGCCGGTCGTAGTAGCCCATCAGGTCGAGCCACTCGACCACGTCCCGCCCCCGGTAGCGCCGCGCCACCCGGGGCGCCGACCCGACGGCGAGGTGCACGGTCCGCCCGGCCAGGAACAGGTCCTCGGCGATCTGGCAGCCTGACTGCCCGCTGCCCACCACGAGCACCGGCCCCTCGGGCAGCCCGGCAGGGTCCCGGTAGTCGTCGGAGTGGATCGACGGCACGGTCAGCCGCTCGGCCACCCGGGGCACGACCGGCGTCTGGTAGGGGCCCGTCGCCACCACGACCTGCCCGGCGGTCAGCACACCCCGGTCGGTCGTGACGGCGAACCCTCCCTCGACCGGGGTCAGCCGGGAAGCCGTCACCCGCTCGATCACCGGCGGGGCGAACGCGGCGGCATACCCCTCCAGGTAGGAGACGATCTCGTCCCGCACCATGAAGCCGTCGGGCTCGGCACCCTGGTAGGGGTATCCCGGCAGGTCGCACTGCCAGTTCGGGGTGACCAGGCAGAAGGAGTCCCAGCGCCGGGAGCGCCACGACTCGCCGACGCGGCCGCGCTCCAGCACGACGTGGCCGATGCCCAGCCGGGTCAGGCAGTGGCTCATCGACAACCCGGCCTGGCCACCGCCGATCACGACCACGGGGTGGGCGGAACCGTCGACTCTCATGCCCCTCAGTGCATGAGCGGGCCGTTGCCGATCGATGTCATCCGGAACAAATCCGCGTCAATGGAAGCTCACCGAGCGTTATTTGAGGAGTTTGCGGATCTTCTTCTTGGCGCGGTAGCCGTAGCGCAGCACCTTGGGCGGCACCTCGATGCGCAGCCGGGCGCGGCGGCGGGCGGCGGCGTGCTGGGGGCCGTCGAGCAGCGACGACGACGGGATCAGGGCGCCCGCGCGGGCGGCCTCGACGAGCGCGAGGGTGCGCACGGCCCAGTCGTTGTGGGCGGCCTCGTGGAAGTAGTTGGCCGCGCACCACTCGGGGGTCGGGGTGCGGAAGTCGGCCTTGGCGAGGTCGTCGAGGGTGCCGAGCGAGCCGGAGCCCTCGAACACCAGGTTGATCATCTCGGCGCTGACCCCGAAGTCGGACAGCACCAGCAGCGGCACGCCCTGGGCGATGGCCTCCAGCGCCGCCGTCGAGGAGACCGTGACGAACCCGTGGGCGCGGGCCAGGTGCTCGTGCATCGGCCCGGCCTCGAACGACAGCAGGCCCGCCGGGACCCGGCCGTCGGCGGCCATGGTGGTCCAGAGCCGCTCGTAGTGGTGCTTCTCGTTGTGGGTCTGGCGTTCGTCGTCGCGGGCCCGCAGCTTGACGACCACCCGCAGGTCGGGCCGGGCCTCGGCGAGCGCCTTCAGCGACAGCAGCACGCTCTCGCGGTCGTCGCGCTTGACCGGCACCTTGGCCTGGGTGGCGAACACGACGCGGTCGCGGGTCTCGCCGGCCGAGGGGTGGCCGGTCAGGTCGAGGTAGGGCAGCCGCGCCAGGGCCACCTGGCCGCCGCCGCCGAGCCGCCGGGCGATCTCGCCGAACTCCCGCACCTCGCGGCCGGAGTGGAGGATGAACAGGTCGCAGCCGCTGCGGTAGATCCACGCCTTCTCGGTCGCCGGGACCGAGATGCCCGGCAGGCCGGTGACGAAGACCGGGCGCGGCTTCAGCCCGGCCAGCACCTCGCTGACCAGCGCGTCGACGACCGGGCCGGTGCACGACACCAGGATCACGTCGGGGCGGAACCGCTCGGCGGCCTTGCGCAGCGCCCGCGCGCCCAGCGTCGGCACGTCGTGGAAGCGGGTGCCGCTGACCGCGGCGGCGATCTGCGACTCCGAGGGCGCGATGGGGGTGCGCACCACGGCGAGTTCGAGCTTCCAGTCGCCGGGAGCGCCTCCGACGAGGCCCGCGGCCCATTTCAGGTAGGAGTCTGAATCGGCCACGGCGAAAACGCGGATCAAGGAGCGACTCTTTCGTGTGCGAAAAGCTGGAGGTGGGAGCGGAGTGACGGGCCCGCCGAGGCGGTCCACCATTCGTCCGGCACGTCGACCGTCTCCACCGAGACGCCGCGTGCCCGCAGCAGGATACGGAGAGAAGTGACCGCCGTCGACGGCAGGCTGAGCACCCGCTGGCCGGGCCGCAGGTCGCGCAGCGTCATCTCGGCGGGGGCGCCGCTCTCGTAGACCGTGACGCCGTCGATGCGGCGCACCCGGTCGAGGTCCTTGGGGTCTTCGCGGCGGTGCGGGTAGTAGGCGACGGGCTCCTCCAGCCCGGTCAGCCACTTCACGTAGGCCTCGCGGTGGATGAGCCCGTTGCGCACCAGCGAGGTGCCCAGCACGACCGTCTTCTCGGCCGGGGGGCGCCGGCCCGGCTGGCTGCGCAACCACGGGAAGTCGTGCCGCACGACGGCGGCGCCGAGGGCGCGGACGGCGTCGGCGACGTCGTCGGGCACCGGCAGCGCGGTGAAGACGGTGAGGCGGCCCCGGCGGGCCAGGCGGCGCAGCCGCACCCCGGCGACCGCCCCCATGGCGGTGCGCGCGGTGCCCGGCACGGCGCGGGCGCGCAGCAGCGGGCGGCGCTCGGCGAGCAGTTCGAGCAGCCGGATGGTGGCCAGCCCGTCGTCGACGAGCAGCAGGCGGCGTACCGGGGAGGTCAGCAGGCTCAGCTGGACGCGGCCGGAGAAGGCGTCGCCCACCGCCCACGAGCGGCCGGGCTTGGGCATCTTGGCCGACGGCTCGGCGAAGCTGAGCCCGTCGGGCAGCGCGAGGCGGGAGATCTCGTTGCGGGTCAGCCGAAGCGCGGGCAGGCCCGAGCGCGGCACGACGACGGCGTCGTCGCCGAGCAGACCCGCGTGCTGCGCCTCGATGACGCAGAGCAGCTGCAGCGGGGACTCGACCCACGCGACGGACGAACCGCCATTACTCGCAGAACTCTCCATGGACCCGTTCACGACGGGCTCACGGTAGCCGCCGATCGCAACAGGACAGGGAACGACGGGTGAACAGCCGAATACGTGAACCCCCGGATCTCATGTGAATCACTGTCCCGGAGTGCCTGGACCGGTGCAACCGGTTGGGAGAATCCACTACGTATCGTGCACGGTCCGCTGCTAAATGTACGTTTTCGCAGGTGTAACACCGGCAATGATCTGCCCCATGCTGAAGAGGAGTCTCGCGTGCGGCCTCGCCCTGGCCTTCCTGGCGGCGCCGCTGACCATCACGCCGGCCACCGCGAAGTCGAGCCCGAAGGTGCCCGCGAAGGCGTCCGAGAAGGCTCCTCCGAACGTCGTCTTCATCCTCGCCGACGACCTCGACACGGCCGATCTCCACCGCTTCCCCAACATCTCGCGGCTGGCGGCGAGCGGGACCACCTTCTCCCACTTCTACGTGACCAACCCGTGGTGCTGCCCGTCGCGCTCGTCGATCCTGCGCGGGCAGTACATCCACAGCCACGGCGTGACCAGCAACCGGTTCCCCACCGGCGGCTTCCCGCGGTTCAAGCCGCTGGAGGAGAGCACAATCGGCACCTGGATGAAGGCCGCCGGCTACCGCACGGCCCTGTTCGGCAAGTACCTGAACGAGTATCCGAGCCCCGAGGTGCCGCGCACCTACATCCCGCCGGGCTGGGACGAGTGGGCGGTGCCGGTCACCAACCTCTACCGCGAGTACGGCTACGCCCTCAACGACGACGGCATCATCGTCGAGCGCGGCGAGCAGCCGGAGGACTACCTGACCGACGTGCTGGCCCAGAAGGCGGCCGGGTTCGTGCGCCGCAGCGACCCCTTCTTCCTCTACCTGACGCCGACCGCGCCGCACCGCCCGGCCAACCACGCGCCGCGCCACGCCGACGCCTTCGAGGGGGTCAAGGCGCCGCGCACGCCGTCGTACAACCAGGAGGACGTGTCGGCCGAGCCGCTCTGGGTGCAGCAGCGCGGGCGCATGTCCAAGCGCGTGAAGCGCAACATCGACCAGATGTACCGCGACCGGCTGCGCTCCACGGCGGGCCTCGACGACCTGGTCGGCACGGTCGTCGCGGCGCTGGAGGAGGCCGGCAAGCTCGACGACACCTACGTCTTCTTCGGCTCCGACAACGGCTTCCACCTGGGGCAGCACCGGCTGCGGTCGGGCAAGACGACGCCCTACGAGGAGGACATCCGGGTCCCGATGATCGTGCGCGGGCCGGGGGTGCCGGCCGGGCGGGTCGACACCTCGCTGGGCTCGACGGTCGACCTGGGCCCGACCTTCGCCGAACTGGCCGGCGCGCAGGTGCCGGGCTTCGTCGAGGGCCGGTCGCTGGTGCCGCTGCTGCAGGGCCGCCGGGTGCCGTGGCGCGACGCGGTGCTGGTGGAGTTCGACAAGCCCGACTACGCGCCCGGCTGCCCGCCCACCTACCGGGCGCTGCGCACCGAGACCCACGCCTACGTCGAGTACGCCACCGGCGAACGCCAGCTGTACGACATGATCGCCGACCCCCACCAGCTGACGAACCTGGCCGCCACCGCCGACCCGGCGCTGATCGCCGGCCTGTCGGGCCGTCTGGCCGCGCTGCACGCCTGCTCGGGGGCGGGTTGCCGGGTCGCCGATACGATTTTGGGCGAACGCTCAGATTTCCCCCCGTCAGGAGTGCAATGGATCGGACCCCGGCCTCAGAACGCGCCGCATGTGATCGGCTGAGCCCCGGCTTCGGCCACCTCATCCGGTCGGCCGCCGCCCTGGAACGCCTGATCGACCGGGCGCTGCAGGAGGAGGTCGGGATCACCCACGTGATGTTCGAAGTGCTGCTGCGCCTCTACCGCGACCACGGCGCCTGCACGGCGATCAACTCGCTCGACCTGACCCTCACCAGCGGAGGCATGACCCGGCTGCTCGACCGGATGGAGAAGGCGGGGCTGGTCACCCGGGGCCGCCACGACGGCGACCGCCGGGTGACCCTGATCCGGCCCACCGAGCTGGCCTCGGAGATCTTCCTGCGCGCCGTCGACGTGCACGTACGCGTCGTCGACCGGCACTTCGAGGCCCCGCTGTCGGCCGCCGAGCGGGAGACGCTGCGGCGGGCGCTGGCCCGGCTCGAGGAGGTCTTGACCGAATAATTTCGTTGCACGGGAAGATGTTGCACGAGAAGAAGGTTGTTGGGCAACATGAATGCCATGACAACCGAGACCGCTCTCGACGCCACCGGCCAGGCTCTGCTGTTCCGCGACGCGCGGACCGCCAACACCTTCACCGACGAGCCCGTCTCCGACGAGACCGCGCACGCGATCTATGACCTGATCAAGTGGGGCCCGACCGCGATGAACAACCAGCCGCTGCGCATCGTCTACGTCCGCTCCCCCGAAGCGCGGGCCAGGCTCGTCGAGCACATGTCACCGGGGAACAAGGCGAAGACGGCCACCGCCCCGCTGGTCGCCATCCTGGCCGCCGACGTCGACTTCCATGAGCACCTGCCGCGCACGTTCCCGCACTTCCCCGGCGCGAAGGACGCGTTCGCCGACCGCGACGGCCGGGTCGAGTCGGCCCGTTTCAACGGCGCCCTGCAGGTGGGCTACTTCATCGTCGGCGTGCGCGCCCACGGCCTGGCCGCCGGGCCGATGGCCGGGTTCGACAAGGCCGCCCTGGAGAAGGAGTTCTTCCCGGAGGGCCGGCACGAAGTGCTCGCCGTGGTCAACATCGGCAAGCCGGGCCCCGACGCGTGGTACGCCCGCAACCCGCGCCTCGACCTCCACGAGGCCGTGACCACGATCTGAGCACGCTCCCACCGCCAGTGGCCCGTCTCCCTCAGCGAGATGGGCCACTTTGTTCTTTATGAACTGGGAGCGCTCCCAACTGTGGGTATGTACTTTTTGTCGATTCATGTCTGTTTCTACGCCTCTAACCGTTACAGGAGTAACAGTTAGGTTTCGGCATATTGACGGGTGCGTTGCCCATAGTGGACTCTTCGTGGGAGCGCTCCCAACCTGCTGAGCAGTCGGGGATCGGCCGGGAGCCCACCTTCTGTCACAGATTCGGGAACCACCTGAGAGGGGTCCGGAATGATGAACAACACGCGCCGCGGTGTGCTCGCGGCCGTGGCCGCAGGGACGCTGGCCATCACGGCCGCTGCCTGCGGCGGCGACGAGGCACCCGCAGCGGCACCTAGCGCGGGCGGCTCCGCGGCCCCTGCCGAGAAGATCGAGATCACGCTGAACACCTTCGGCGGCGGCGAGAACTTCGCCTACGACGACGCGGTGGCCCAGTGGAACGCCGCGAACCCGAACGTCCAGGTCAAGTACGTCAACCTGACCGACCGGTTCGAGGACACCTACCTGCCGCAGGTCCTCCAGTGGCTGGAGGCCGGCAGCGGCGCCGGCGACATCATCGCCATGGACGAGGGCGCGATGGGCCTCATGGCCGCCCGTCCGCAGTACTTCGCCGACCTCGGTCAGTACGGCCTCGACAGCCGTAAGGCGGACTACCCCGCGTTCAAGTACGACGTGGGCCTCAACACCGAGGGCAAGCTGTTCGCCCTCGGCACCGACATCGGCGGCATGGCCATGTGCTACCGCACCGACCTGTTCGAGAAGGCCGGCCTGCCGACCAACCGCGACGAGGTCTCCAAGCTCTGGCCGACGTGGAACGACTACCTCGAGGTCGGCAAGAAGTTCAAGGCGAAGGTGCCGGACGCGGGCTTCGTCGACGGCGCCAACACCGTGTACAACTCGGTGCTCGCCCAGGAGGCCGGCAAGAACGGCGGCCTCTACTACTTCGACAAGTCGCAGGCCCTCGTGGTCGACAAGAACCCGGGCGTCAAGGCCGCGTTCGACTACGTGCAGTCCCTCAGCAGCGCCGGTCTGACCGCCAAGCTCCGCTCCTGGAGCGAGGAGTGGAACACCGCGATGCAGAAGGGTGGCTTCGCCACCATGGGCTGCCCCTCGTGGATGCTCGGCGTGATCTCCGGCACCTCCGGCGACTCCAACGCCAAGAAGTGGGACGTCGCGGCGGTGCCCGGCGGCTCCGGCAACTGGGGCGGCTCCTGGCTGATGGTCCCGTCGCAGAGCAAGCACCCGAAGGAGGCCGCCGACGTCCTCAACTTCCTGACCGGGAAGGACGGCCAGGTCGCGGCGTTCAAGGAGGGCGGCAACTTCCCGAGCGCCATCCCGGCGCAGCAGGACCCGACCGTCGCCGACGCGAAGAACGCCTACTTCAACGACGCCCCGAGCGGCCCGATCTTCGCCGCCTCGGTCGCGAAGCTCGCGCCGGTGTTCTTCGGTGAGAAGCACGCCCAGGTGAAGGCCGCCGTCGAGGAGGTCCTCGTGGGCGCCGACCAGGGCTCGGTCAAGTGGGACGAGGCCTGGACCCGATTCGTGGAGGAGGGCGTGAAGGCCGCGGGCTGACCCCCCGGCCGTGCCCGACCGGCCCCTGCACCGAGGGGCCGGTCACTCACTTGAGCGGCCGGATCCCCCCGGCCGCTCCTTCCACGAAAGGTTGACGATGAGCCTCAGCGTCGACGCGGGCTCCCGGACCCGCACGGTGCCACCCGGGCCCCGGCGGCACGCGCGGCCGCCGGGCGGCCGGAGATTCTGGTCCTGGCTGGACCTGCGGGCCACTCCCTATTTGTTCGTCTCGCCCTACTTCATCCTGTTCGCGATCTTCGGCGTCTTCCCGCTGATCTTCACCGCCTGGGTGTCGCTGCACGACTGGCAGCTCGCCGGCGACAAGACGTTCATCGGCATGGAGAACTACACCGAGCTGCTGGCGGACGACAAGTTCTGGAACTCGGTGCTCAACACCGTCGGCATCTTCGTGATCGCGACGGTGCCGCAGCTGCTGCTCGCGCTGCTGCTGGCCAACGCACTGAACAAGAAGCTGCGCGGCCGGCTGGTGCTGC
Source organism: Herbidospora sakaeratensis (assembly GCF_001570525.1). GTDB lineage: Bacteria > Actinomycetota > Actinomycetes > Streptosporangiales > Streptosporangiaceae > Herbidospora > Herbidospora sakaeratensis. Next base: position 619,810 of record NZ_BBXC01000007.1, on the reverse strand, counting down.
GGCTGAGCGTGCTCGCGCCGCTCATCACCTCGGTGGTCGCCGTCGCGGTCGTCTTCACCCAGCTGTACGGCCGTGACTACGGCCTGGTCAACTGGGTGCTGGGCGCGTTCGGCGTCGACCCGATCCACTGGCAGAACGAGAAGTGGTCGTCGTGGATCGCCATCGCCACGATGATCGACTGGCGCTGGACCGGCTACAACGCGATCATCTACCTGGCCGCGATGCAGACGATCCCCAAGGACCTCTACGAGGCCGCCGCGATCGACGGCGCCTCCCCGCGCCGCCAGTTCTGGGGCATCACGGTCCCGCTGCTCAAGCCCACGATCATCTTCACCGTCATCGTCTCGACGATCGGCGGTTTCACCCTGTTCGCCGAGCCGGTGATGTTCGGCGCCGGCCTGATGACCGGCGGCACGACGGGCCAGTTCCAGACGGTGGCCATGTTCATCGTCAAGGAGGGCTTCCGGGACTTCCAGTACGGCTACGCCGCGGCCGCGGCCTGGATCCTGTTCCTGCTCATCATGATCACCGCGCTGATCAACTTCGCCATCGTCCGCGGCATCGGGAGATCACGATGACGACGATCACACATCGGGCGCCCCGCGCTGCCAAGGCGGGCACCTCCCGGCTCGACCCGTTCCGCGCCACCACGCTCACCAAGGCGAGCCTGGGCCTGGCCATCTTCCTGTCGATCTTCCCGATCTACTGGATGATCGTCATCGCGACCCGCACCAACGAGGACGCGCACAGCATGCCGCCGCCGCTGCTCCCGGCCGGCAACCTGGGCGAGAACATCAGGGCCGTCTTCGAGGCCGAGAACGCCCACTTCATGACGGGCATCGTCAACTCGATCATCATCGCCTGCACGGTGACGATCGGCATCGTGATCATCTCGACGCTGGCCGGGTTCGCGTTCGCCTCGCTCACCTTCAGAGGCCGCAACCTGCTGCTGCTGTCGGTCGTGCTGACCATGATGGTGCCGCTGCAGCAGATGGGCATCGTCCCGCTCTACCAGATGATGGTGACGCTGGGCTGGACGAACACCCTCAAGGCGGTCATCCTGCCGTTCCTGGTGAACGGTTTCGGGGTGTTCCTCATGACGCAGTACACGCGCCAGGCCGTACCGAGGGAACTGGTGGAGGCCGCGCGGGTCGACGGCGCGAGCACCCTGCGCATCTGGTGGAACGTCGCGGTGCCGGCGGTCCGGCCCGGCATGGCCGTGCTGGCGATCCAGACGTTCATGCTGATCTGGAACGAGTTCCTCTGGCCTCTCATCGTGCTCACGCCGGACAATCCGACTGTGCAAGTCGCGCTGAGGGCCCTGAACGACCGTTACTCGACCAACTACGTGCTCATCTTCGCGGGCACGACGGTGTCGATCATTCCGCTTCTGCTGGTATTCGTCTTTTTCGGCCGCCAGATCATCGGCGGACTCATGGAAGGTGCGGTCAAGGAGTGACCCAGAACACAGAGACCCAGATCGACACCCCTGGTCTGGTCTTCCCCACCGGCTTCGTCTGGGGCAGCGCGACGTCGGCCTACCAGATCGAAGGCGCCCTCACGGCCGACGGCCGCGGCCGTTCCATCTGGGACACCTTCGTCGCGCAACCCGGGCGGGTCGTCGAGGGCGACGACGCCTCGGTGGCGATCGACCACTACAACCGCTACCGCGACGACGTCCGGCTGATGGCCGACCTGGGGCTGAGCGCCTACCGGTTCTCGGTCTCCTGGACGCGGATCCAGCCCGACGGCAAGGGCGAGGTCAACGCCAAGGGCCTCGACTTCTACAAGCGCCTGGTCGACGAGCTGCTCTCCTACGGCATCTCGCCCTGGGTGACGCTCTACCACTGGGACCTGCCGCAGGCCCTCGAAGACGAGGGCGGGTGGCCGTCGCGCGACCTGTCGAAGCGCTTCGCGGACTTCGCGGCCGTCGTGCACGGCGCCCTCGGCGACCGGGTCGCCAACTGGGCCACGGTCAACGAGCCGTGGTGCGCGGCGTTCCTCGGCTACTCCTCGGGCGAGCACGCCCCCGGCCGCCGGAACCCGGCGGAGTCGATCAAGGCGGCCCACCACCTGAACCTGGCCCACGGCCTGGCCGTCCAGGCGATGCGGGCCCAGCGCACCGACACGCGGATCGGCGGCTGCGTCAACCTCTACGCGATCAGCCCCCAGAGCGACACCGAGGCCGACCTCGACGCGGCCCGCCGCATCGACGGCATGCAGAACCGCTTCTTCCTGGACGCCCTCATGCGCGGCAGCTACCCCCAGGACGTCCTCGACGACCTGACGCCGCTGATCGCGCCCGAGGAGTACATCAAGGACGGCGACCTGGAGCTGATCGCGGCCCCGCTCGACATGCTGCTGATCAACTACTACAGCCGCTTCACCGTCACCGGCGCCGAGGGCGGCCCCAAGTCCGCGTCGGCGGCCCCCACCGACACCGGCTCGGCGTGGCCCGGCAACGAGCACGTCGGCTTCGTCAACGGCGGGCGCCCGGTCACCGGCATGGGCTGGGAGGTCGACGGCAACGGCCTGCTCGAAGTGCTCACCCGGCTGCGCGACGAGTACCCCGCCGTCCCTCTGTACATTTCAGAGAACGGCGCCGCCTACGACGACGTGGTCACCGACGACGGCGCGATCCACGACGTCGAACGCCAGGCCTACATCGACACCCACCTGAGGGTCTGCCACCAGGCCATCGAGGCGGGCGTGCCGCTGGAGGGCTACTTCGCCTGGTCGCTCATGGACAATTTCGAGTGGGCGTGGGGTTATGGCAAGAGATTCGGCCTAGTCTACGTGGACTACCCAACCCAGACGCGCATCCTGAAAGATAGCGCTCTCTGGTACGCCGAGACCATCCGGCACGGGGGCCTCCGGGGTCCGGCACAATAGCGTGAACGTGGTGAGGGGGCAGGACTGATGAACGGGGACCGCCGCTCGGTCGCGAGGCCGACGCTCGAAGCCGTCGCCGCACGGGCCGGAGTCGGGCGAGGAACGGTTTCACGGGTCATCAACGGCTCGCCGAAGGTGAGCGAGAAGGCCCGCGACGCCGTCCTGCTCGCGATCGACGAGCTCGGCTACGTCCCCAACCGGGCGGCCCGCACCCTCGTCACCAACCGGACCGACACCATCGCCCTGGTGGTGTCGGAATCCGAGCAGCGCGTGTTCGACGAGCCCTACTTCGCCGGCCTGATCAGGGGAATCGGGTCGGCGCTGGCCGAGACGGGCCTGCAGCTCATCCTGAGCATGGCCCAGAACCGCAACGAACACGACCGCCTGGAGCACTACCTGACCGGGCAGCACGTCGACGGCGTCCTGCTGACCTCGGTCCACGGCGCCGACCCCCTGCCGGGACGTCTCGAGGAGCTCGGCGTGCCCACCGTCCTCGGTGGCCGCCCCGTGGGGCTCAACCCCTACAGCTACGTCGACATGGACAACCGGGCGGGGGCCCGGCAGGCGGTCAAGTACCTGCTCGGCAAGGGCCGCACCCGCATCGCCACCATCGCCGGTCCCCAGGACATGGGCGTGGGCGTCGACCGACTGGCCGGCTACCGCGACGCCCTGCTCGCGACCGGCCTGACCGAACGCGTCGCCTACGGAGACTTCTCCGAGGAGAGCGGCTCGACGGCGATGCGCGAACTGCTCGACCGCCACCCCGACCTCGACGCCGTCTTCGCGGCCTCCGACCCGATGGCGGTCGGCGCGCTGCGGGTGCTGCGCGAACGGGGCTGCGCGGTGCCCCAGGACATCGCGCTGATCGGCTTCGAAGACTCGAAGGTGGCCCTGCACACCGAGCCGCCGCTGACCAGCGTCCACCAGCCGACCGAGGCGATGGGCCGGCAGATGGTGCAGCTGCTGGTGGCCCGCATCAACGGCGAGCCGCTGGAGCAGCCGGTCGTCATCCTCGACACCCACCTGGTGATCAGGGCGTCGACCTGATCAGCCGGTGGTGAAGAAGGCCGGGTAGCCGGCGCAGCTCGCGCTCTCCAGCCGCCTGGCCGAGGAGATCTTGTCGTTGAACTTGAACTGCTGGGCGCTCAGATTGGGCACGGTCTCGCCGGGCCTGACGCAGTAACGCCGGTCCTGGTAGTCCTTGTCGTCGTAGACGACCCAGGCGTTCCAGTCGTTGTTGGTCAGCGAACTGGTCTCGTCGTTGAAGAGGGGCAGTTCGGGCGCGGAGGCCTGCCGGTAGACCCAGAAGTGACCCAGTTCGTTCCACTCAAGCGTCTGCACCGGCCGGTACCTCCCCTCGTAGCCCGCGTGCTCGAACAGGTAGAGGGTGCGGAAGTCGAGCTCGGTGGCCTGCGCGGGGGCGGCGGCCGATAAGAGGCCCAGCACGACGGCGGCCGCGCCGAGAAGGCGCGTGGTGATCGGCGACATGATTTCCTCCTGAAGACGATGTCTGGGAGGAGCGTGGCAACCGGGCCTTGGAAGTCACTTGTGACTTCGTGGAGTCCGGTTCCGATCGTAGGCCCGCTGGGCCGCGTCGACGTCGTCGATGTGCCGGGTGGCCCATCGGGTCACGGTGTGGAGGACGGGCAGCAGGCTCTCCCCCAGCGGGGTGAGGGCGTAGTCGACCCTGACCGGGACCGACGGCGTCACCGACCGCTCGACGAGCCCGTCGCGTTCCAGTTCCCTAAGGGTCTGGGTGAGCATCTTCTGGCTCGCCCCGGCGAGGGCCCGCGCCAGGTCGGCGTGGCGGCTGCGGCCCTTCTCCAGTTCCACCAGGACCAGGCCGACCCACTTGTCGCCGAGCCGGTCGAGCACCCGGTTGGTCGGGCAGAGGTCGACGGCTGCCCGGTGGGCGTGGCGGGCCTCTTCCCTGCGTTGTGCGCTCGTCTGGGTCGGCATGGGGTCCCTTCGGGTGCCCTGGGCACTTTTTGGTGCGTTCTTCCAGCTCGGGGTGGCCGGTCCCTAACGTCGGGACTCCACCTTCGCATGGGAGTGAGACGCATGACGACTCTGGGCATCATCGGCGCCGGGAACGTGGCGCGTGCCCTCGCCGACGGCTGGACCGCGGCGGGCCACCGCGTGATCGTCGGGTCACGCCGGGGCGGCGCCTCCCCGGCCGACGCGGCGGCGGGCGAGGTGGTGGTGAACGCCACGCCGGGGCGGCACTCGCTGGAGGTCCTCGCCCCGCTGCGCCGGGAGCTGGCCGGCAAGGTCCTGATCGACGTCGCCAACGCGGTCGAGCAGGGGCCCGACGGCTTCGCGACCGCGCTGGTCCACCCCGCCGCCAGTCTCGCCGAGACCATCCAGGCGGCCCTGCCGGAGACCCGGGTGGTCAAGACGCTGAACACCGTCGGCCCGGCCGAGGTCATGGCCGACCCGGCGCTGCTGTCGGCGCATCGGGCGGTGTTCGTGTCGGGCGACGACGCCGGGGCGCGGGCGACGGTCCGGGGGCTGCTCGCCGACCTGGGCTGGCGGCCGGAGTGGGTGTACGACCTCGGCGACCTGTCCACGGCCCGGGTGCCGGAGGCGTTCGTGCTGCTGGTGCGGCCGCTGTTCGGCGTGCTGGGGCCGGTGCCCTTCGGCCTGGGGGTCGCCCGGTGAGTGGCCGGCCCGGCTCTCCCGACCAGGCCGGCCGCTCGACTTGGGGTCAGCTCATCGCGACCAGGACCCGGCGGGAGCCGGTGAAGGGCCGGCGGCCGTGGCCGACCAGGACGTTGTCGATCAGCAGCACGTCGCCGGTCCGCCAGTCGACGTTCACGGCGTGCTCCAGGCCCCGGTCGCGCACCTGGATCACGTGCTCGGCCGGGATGGGCGTGCCGTCGGCGTACTGGACCGACTGCGGGAGGTCCTCCGGCGGCATGATCTCGGCGAGCATCATCGCCGTCTCGTCGCCCAGTGACGCCGGGTGCCACTGGTCGCTCTGGTTGAACCAGACCTCGACGCCCGTCACCGGGTGACGCGTGGTCGCCGGGCGGATCTGGGTCACCCGCAGGCCGCCGTCGGGGCGCCACGTCCATTCGGCGGCGGAGGCGTCGAGGAACTCCTCGACCGCCTTCTGGTCGGAGGTCTCGAAGGTCTCCTGCCAGCTCTTGCCGAGCCCCATGCCGCCGTGCAGGTTCTGGGTGTAGCGCACGCCCTTGGCGAATGCCTCCCGCACCGCCGGGTCGAGCGACTCCAGCCACGTCACGCCGTCGACCACGGGGGTCGCGCCGCCCGACTCGGCGGCCTTGGCGCAGAAGAACATCAGGCGCGACGGCCAGGACGCCGCGTAGGACAACTCGTTGTGCATGGAGATCGTGTACTCGGCCGGGTACTCCGTCGAGGTGTACACGTTCTGGCCGACCTTGGTGCGGGGGGAGTTGCCGTGGACGTAGGCCAGCCGGTCGGGCAGCAGCACGTCCATCGGCGGGTCGAGCGTCGCCTCGGTCACGCCGAAGCCGCGGAAGACCAGGGCCTTCTTCTCGACCAGGAGGTCGTCGACGGGGGTGTCGCGCAGGAAGTCGGCCAGCGGCCTGCCGTCGCTGTGTAACTCATGGGGTTGCCAGCTCATCGGGATCCTTTTCGGAGGTGGCGTCGGAGCGCTTCGCGCTGGGATTCCGTGAGGACGGGACGAACCGGGCGCGGCGGGCCGAGGAGCGAGGCAATGAGGGCCGCCGCTCTCGTGATGCCCGACGACGGGTCGAGGTCCTCGGGTGCTGCCGGCCGCTCCCCCGATGCGAGCAGGTCGCGCAGCTGTTCCCCCGCCTCGGGCCATTTCCCGGGCGGAAGCCATCGTGCCAGCCCGAGTTTGGCGAGCCGGGCGGCGTTGTCGGGACGGTCGGCGCCGTCGGCGAGCACCAATTGCGGGGTGCCGGCCATCAGCGCGCGCGTCAGTGTGCCGATGCCGCCGTGGTGCACCACCGCTCTGACTTCCGGTACGACCTGGTCGAACGGCAACCGTTCGAACCAGCGCACCCCGTCGGGCAGCGGCGCGGGCAACAATTCGGGATAGGGCGTGACGACCACGGCCGGAAATCCCTCGACCGCTTTCAGCGCGGAAGGGTAGAAGTCGGCGTTCAGCATGCGCCCGGTGCCGCCCGAGACCAGGACGGGACGGTCGGCGACGACGTCCGGAGAGAACGTTTCCCGGGAGGCGGCGTCGGGCACGGCGAATCCGGCGAGTTCGAATCGCGCCGGGGATTTCGCGCCGGCCTGGTCGAACCAGCGGGGCCACAATCCGACGTCCATCGTGGCGCCGGCGAACCAGCCATGCCAATCGGATATCGGCGGCAGGCCGAGGTCGTCGCGGACGGCCTGGAAGCCGCCGGCGAGTTCGGTCGCGTACATGTGGGCCGCCAGGCGGGCGCCCATGACCTGGATCGGGGAGACCGCGACCCAGGCGACCGGGCAGCCGAGGAGTTCGGCGGCGAACCGGACCGACAAGGCGGAGGTGTGCCGGCCGACCAGCACGGTGCGGCCCGGCTCGTGGCGTTCGGCGATGGCCTTGACCTCGAAGGCGAGCTGCTCGAACAGGCCGTTGCGCTCGTAGAAGGCGAGCCAGCCGAGGCCGCTGCGGGTGTCCATGAGCTGGGCGGTGTCGGCCTGGTGGCGGGCGAACTGCTCGGCGGTGTCGATCGCGGCGAAGTCGAGGCCGCCCGCCGCGGCCCGGTAGGGCGCGTGGGTGATCAGGGTCACTTCATGGCCCTGGCGGCGCAGTTCCGCACCGAGCCGGACGAAGGGCATCACGTCACCGTCGGTGCCATGGGTGACGGCGATTATCCTCGGCACGCCACCCGCCCGGCGCCCGGAATTTCGGCTGACAGTGAGTTGCGCATGAAAGTTTCTGGTCCCTTGCATCGATGGCGGCCGGTGGGTGATACTCCGACGAGAAAGCGCTCTCTTGTTCCCGGATGCCCGCCCTGAATGCAACCAAAGAAGCAGCAGCGACATGTTCCTGTCAACGGTGATCCCGCATAATGGAACGACCGCTTCCAGTACTCCGGGAATGTGGGGCAGACTCATGGTCGTGACTTTTTTTAAGTTCTATACTATCCTGCTCCCGGATGCCTGACCTGCACAACAGCAGAGCGAAGGAGGGTCGTTCGCTTACTCATCGGTAATTCGCGGGTAAGCCGACATTCCCCGACGGCGCGCGGCGCGCACTTGCGCGTTGCGAATAGGTTCCATTAATCTCTTGTGGGGGTGCAGTGGGAGCGCTCCCATGACGGTTAATTGGGTTCCGCAACTTTCTGCAACTCAGCGCAACATTAGGATGGCGCTTATCGCGCCGGCCTTTTTCGGGTTGCCTTGGACCGTTCAAAGAAAGGCCACTCCGTGGCAGTGACGTCCACATCCACACCCGAGTCCGCGCCCCGTAGCTCCCTCGGCGGGCTCTCCCCCGCGCGCCAGGCGGCCCTCGCCCGCCTGCTCACCGCGCGTCCGAAATCCCCCATCCCCGTCGTCCCGCGCGACCAGGGCCCCCTCGCCTGCTCCTTCGAGCAGCGCCAGATGTGGCTCGGCGCCCAACTCGACGGCGTGGCCCCGGCCCCCAACGCCACTCTGGGGCTGCGGCTCGACGGCCCGCTCGACGTCCCGGCGCTGACCGCCGCCCTCGACGCCCTGATCGCCCGACACGAGAGCCTGCGTACCGTTTACGCGACTCCCGGCGAGCAGGCCGCCCAGACGGCGGGCTCCTCGACCGCGAACGTCCCGGCCCCGGGCGGCGACGAGCCGCTCCAGACGGTGCTCGACCCGTTCCCCATGCCGCTGGAGTTCCACGGCGCCCCCGACCTCGCCCAGGAGATCACCGCGGAAGCGGTGACCCGGCGGTTCGACCTGCGGAACGGGCCGGTCGTCGCGGCCACCCTCATCCGGCTGGCCGAGCAGTCGCACGCCCTGCTGGTCGTGTGCCACCACATCGCCGCCGACGGCTGGTCGATGGGCCTGCTCGCCGACGAACTGGCGACGCTCTACGGCGAGTTCCTCGGCGCGCGGACGCTCGGCACGGAGACGCTCGGCACGGAGACGCTCGCCGGGGAGGCGGCCGGGAGCGCCTCCGCCGCCCTGTCCGCGCTGCCTCCGCTGCCGGTCCAGTACGCCGACTACGCCGCCTGGTCGCGGGCCGAGCTGACCCCCGAGGCGGTCGCCCGGCGCACCGCCTACTGGCGGACGGCCCTCGACGGCGCCCCGGCGGTCGAGCTGCCGGTGCGGCGGGAACGGCCGGTCGCCGACGGGCGGCGTACCAGCACGAACTGGAGCCTGCTCGCCCCGGGCACCCTCGCCGCGCTGCAGGCCGCCGGCGGGCCGGGCACCACGCCGTTCACCGCCCTGCTGGCGGTGTTCTCGATGTTGCTGGCCCGCTACACCGGCGCCGAGGGGGTCACCCTGGCGACCACCAACGGCGGGCGCCGGCGGCGCGAGCTCGAAGGCGTCGTCGGGTGCTTCGTGAACGCGGTGCCGATCCACGGCGACCTGTCGGGCGACCCCGCGTTCCCCGAGGTCGCCGCGCGGATCCGGGCGGCCGTCGGCGGCGCGCTGAGCAACCAGCTGCCGCTGTCGGTGCTGGCCGACGCGGTCGGCCTGACGCTGCCGGTGAGCTTCTCCTTACGCGGCTTCCGCGACCAGCGCGGCGACTGGCCCGGCCTGACCGCCTCGATCTGGGACCACGAGGTCGACCACCAGGGCTACGAGTTGTCGCTGCTCGTCCACCTCGACGGCGACGTCACGGGGCTCGACTTCACCTACCGGCGCGACCTGCTCGACGACGAGGTCGTCGACCGCATGGTCGGCCACTACCACCACCTCGCCGCCCAGATCGCGGCGAACCCGTCGGCCACGCTGGCCGAGCTCGACCTGGTGACGCCCGAGGAGCGGGACACGATCTTCGGGACGTGGAACGACTCAGGGCGTCCGTACCCAGAGAGAGCGCTCCCTTTGTTGCTCGCGCAGCACCGGAACTCGACCGCGACCGCGGTCCGGTTCGCCGGCCGGGACGTCTCCCACGCCGACCTGCACGCCCGCGCCAACCAGATCGCCCGGCGGCTGCTGGCCGAGGGGGTCACCCCCGAGAGCACCGTCGGGGTGCTGCTCGACCGCTCCCCCGACCTGATCGCGTCGCTGCTGGGCGTGTGGCTGGCCGGGGCGGCGTACGTGCCGATGGACCCGGCGTTCCCGCCGCAGCGCATCGCCGACATGCTGGAGACGGCGGCCACCTCGCTGGTGCTGACCGAGCGCAAGTACCTGTCCCGGTTCGACGGCCCCACGGTCGTCGAGGTCGCCGCGATCGACGGCGACACCACGCCGGTCGACGTCGAGCCCGACCTCGACCGGCTGGCCTACCTGATCTTCACCTCGGGCTCGACCGGGAAGCCGAAGGGCGTCCAGGTCACCCACCGGGGGCTGGTCAACCACGTGTGGTGGGCCGTCGAGGAGCTCGCCTCCCGGGGCGAGGGCGGCGCGCCGCTGCTCGGGTCGGTCGCCTTCGACCTGGTCGTGCCCAACCTGTGGGCGCCGCTCGTGGTCGGCCAGGCGGTGACCGTGCTCGACCAGGACTTCGACATGGGCGAGCTCGGCGAGCTGCTCAGCGGCCGGGACTTCAGCTTCATCAAGCTCACCCCCGGCCATCTGGAGGTGCTGGGCCATCAGCTCGACGACGCCCGCGCCGCCGCGCTGGCCGGAGTGATCGTCGTGGCCGGGGAAGCCCTCCCCGGTTCGCTCGCCGACCGCTGGCTCGAGATCCTCGGCCCCGGACGGCTGATCAACGAGTACGGCCCCACCGAGGCCACCGTCGGCACGTGCGTCTATCCGGTCACCCACCGGCAGCACCACGAGGTCGTCCCCATCGGGGCGCCACTGCCCAACATGCGCATGTTCGTTCTCGACCCGCACCGCCGCCTGCTCCCCGCGGGCGTCCCCGGCGAACTGTACGTCGGCGGCGTCGGCGTCACCCGCGGCTACATGAACCGACCGGACCTGACCGCCGAACGGTTCGTGGAGTTCGAGGGTGAACGCGTCTACAAGACGGGCGACCGGGTCCTCTGGCTGCCCGACGGCAACGTGGCGTTCCTCGGCCGGTTCGACGACCAGGTGAAGATCCGCGGCTACCGCATCGAACTGGACGAGGTCAGGGCCGCGCTGCTCGACCATCCGGGCGTGCGCGACGCGGTGGCGGCGGTGCACGAGGAACGACTGGTGGCCTACTACGTGCCGGTCGCCGGACCGGTGCGGGGCCTGGAGGAGCACTGCGCGCTCCGGCTGCCCGAGTACATGGTCCCGGTGGTCTTCACCGAGCTCGACCGCATGCCGCTGAACGCCAACGGCAAGGTCGACCGCAAGGCCCTGCCCGTCCCGCGGGTCACGGCCTCGGCGGGACGCGAGCCCGGCACCGAGACCGAGCTCCTCATCGCGGGCGTCTGGAAAGAGGTCCTCAACGTCGAGACCATCGGCGCCGACGACGACTTCGTGGCCCTGGGCGGCCACTCGCTGCTGCTCATCCGCATGATCGCCAAGCTCCGCCAGACGATGCCCGACCGGCCGGTCAGCGTCGTCGACGCGCTGGCCAACCGGACCGTCGCGGCCCTGGCCGCGCTGGTCGACGGACCGGCCGAGGAGGAGCAGGGCCTGCTGGTCCGGCTCACCAAGCCGATCGCCGCACCCACGATGACGTTGGTCTGCGTGCCCTACGGCGGCGGCAGCGCGGTCGTCTACCAGGCGCTCGCCGACGCGCTGCCCAAGGGCGTCGCGCTCCAGGCGGTCGCCCTGCCCGGCCACGAGCTGGGCGTCGAGGAGGAGATCCTGCCCTTCGACGAGGCCGCCGCGCAGATCTGCGACGAGATTTTGGCCAAGGTCAAGGGCCCGCTGGTGCTGTACGGCCACTGCGTCGGCAGCGCCCTCACGACCGAGATCGCCCGCCGCGTCGAGGCGGCCGGCCGGGAGATCGACGCCGTCTACATCGCCGGCAGCTTCCCGTTCGCCGTCCCGACCAAGGGCCTGAGCGGCCTGCTGAACAAGCACTACTTCAACAACCGGCGGCTGCGGAACAACAACTCCGAGGCCAACTGGCTGCGCGCCATCGGCGCCGACCTCGACGGCCTGGGCGCCGAGGAGGTCGAGCGCATCGTCACCACCATGCGCTCGGACGCCAAGGCGGGCGAGGCCTACTTCACCCGGCTGATCGACGAGGGCGCGACCCCGCTGACCGCCCCGGTCATCTCGATCGTCGGCAGCCGCGACCCGATCACCGACTTCTACGAGGAGCGCTACCGCGACTGGCACGTCACCGCCAGGACGACCGCGCTCGTGGTGATCGACGAGGCGGGCCACTACTTCCTCCGCTACCGGGCCGAGGAGCTGGCGAAGATCATCACCACCGTGCACACCGACCTCGACGGCCCGCACGCCGCCGCAACGTGGCGCAAGGAGGCGGTCTCCCGCGAGAAGCCGCCCGCCGAGGCGACGCTCGGCCGGTTCCTGCGGGTGGCCACCGGCCAGACGGTGTCGATGGTCGGCACGGCCATGACCGAGTTCGCGGTGCCGATCTGGGCCTACCTGAAGACCGGCTCGCTGCTGCAGTTCAGCCTGTTCGCCATCATCGCCCTGGTGCCCGGCCTGGTGCTCTCGCCGCTGGTCGGCGCGCTGGTCGACCGGAGCGACCGCCGCAGGGCGATGCTCATCGGCGACGGCGCCTGCCTCGGCCTGCAGGCGCTCATGCTGGGGCTGCTGCTCACCGACACGCTCCCGATGCCCGCCCTGTACGGAATCCTCGTCCTGCTGAGCGTGGCGCTGACGGTGCAACGCCTGGCCTGGGCGTCGGCCGTGCCGCAACTGGCCCCCAAGCACTATCTCGGCCACGCCGGCGGCGTGCTCCAGCTGGGCAACGCGATCGGCCGCCTGATGGTCCCGCTGTTCGCGGTCGGGGTGCTGGCCGCGATCGGCCTGGACGGCATCCTGATCGCCAACGTCGTCTGCTACCTGTTCGCCGTCGCCGTCACCCTGATCACGCCGTTCCCCAAGGCCATGGCCTGGACGCGGCGGGAGACGGTCGGCGCGGAGATCCGCAACGGCTTCCGCTACCTGTGGCGGCGGCCGGGCCTGCGGGCGATGGCGATCACCATGTTCGCCGTCAACTTCTTCCTGTTCACCGCGTTCACGATGATCTCGCCGCTGGTGCTCTCGATGGGCGACCTGGGCGACACCGGGACCGTGGCCCTGGTCGCCGCCGCCGGAGCGGTGGCGGGCGGGTTCGTGATCTCGATCTGGGGCGGCCCGCGCCGCCGCCGGATGTTCGGCATGCTCTCGGCCGTGGCCGTCGTGGCGCTGTTCGCCTTCTCGATGGGCCTGCGGCCGTGGTTGCCGCTGGTCGCGGTGGGGGCGGCCGGCATGGCGCTGTTCATGACGATCAGCGACGGCATCTGGATCACGATCATCCACTCGAAGGTGCCGCAGCGTTACCACGCCCGTGTGATCGCCATCAACCAGATGCTCGCCATGTCGACGCAGCCGATCGGCCTGGCCGTGCAGGCCTGGCTGGCCGGGCTGGTGTTCGTCCCGCTGCTGCGCGAGGACGGCGCGCTCGCCTCGACGGTCGGCGCCGTGATCGGCGTCGGCGAGGGGCGCGGCATCGGCCTGCTCTATCTGATCTGCGGCCTCGCCATGGCCGTCACGATCGTGATCGCACTGAGGCACCGGGCGCTCCGGAACTTCGACCGGGACACCCCTGACGCCGAACCCGACGATCTGGTCGGTCTCGCAGAACTGAAGGGAACCTCCGCATGACCCCCACCGAATCCGCCGTCGCCGAGATCTGGACCGAGCTGCTCGGCCAGGCCCCGCCGTCGGTCGACGACGACTTCTTCGAACTCGGCGGCCAGTCGCTGACGATGGTCCAGTTCCTGGCCCGGGTCGAGGAGCAGTTCGGCGTCGAGTTACCCATCGACGTGCTGTTCGCGTCCGGGTTCACCGTCGCGGAGGCGTCCAAGGCGATCGACCAGGGACGGATCGCGGCCGTGGACGACGACGAGCTGGCCGCCCTGCTGAAGCAGCTCGACGGCATGTCGGACGACGAGATCAACGAACTGCTCTCCGACAACGCATGAGAGTCCTGCTCGCCCAGAACATGTTCCACCTGCCCAGCCACGGCGGGGCGAACAAGTCCAACCGGATCATGATGGAACAGCTCGCGGCGCGCGGGCACGAGTGCCACGTCGTGGCGCCGATGAGCGGGGCGTTGCGGGCGACGTCCACCGACGACCACGTGAGCTATCTCAAGGGTCTCGGCGCGGAGGTGACGTCGGCCACGCCCGACGCGCTGGTCTACGAGTACAACGGGGTGCGGGCCCACGTGGTGACCCGAGCGTCGCTGCTCGCGAAGCGGATCGGCGAGGTGGCCGCCGAGGTCTCCCCCGACTGGACGCTGGTCCCGTCGGACGACCCGGGTCTGATCGTTCTCGGGGCCGCGCTCAGGGCGGCCCCGGAGCGGGTGGTCTATCTGGCGCACACGCTGCAGCAGCTGCCGTTCGGGCCCGGGGCGTTCTACCCGAGCGCGGCCGGGACCCGGATGGTGAAGCTGGCGGCGTCGGTCGTGGCGGTGAGCCAGGCCGCGGGGGCGTACCTGCAGAAGTGGGGCGACATCTCGTCCACGCTGATTTATCCGCATATTTACGGAGATCCGCCAGAGCTGGCCGCCGGGGACCTGGTCACGATGATCAACCCGTGCGGCTACAAGGGCCTGAGCGTGCTGCTCGGCCTGGCCGACGCGCGGCCCGGCCTGCGGTTCCTGGCCGTGCCGACCTGGGGCACCACCGCCGACGACCTCGACGAGCTGAAGCGGCGGCCCAACATCGAGATCGGGCAGCCGTCCGACGACATCGACGACGTCCTGTCGCGGGCCAAGGTCCTGCTCATGCCCTCGCTCTGGGACGAGACCTTCGGGTACGCCTGTGTCGAGGCCATGGCCCGGGGGATCCCGGTGATCGCCAGCGCCGTCGGCGGCTTGTCGGAGGCCAAGCTCGGCGTGCCCTACTCGGTCCCGGTGCGCAGCATCGAACGCTACGAGTCGGTCGGCCAGGCCCGGCCGGTCCCGGTCGTGCCGGAGCAGGACCTCGGCCCCTGGCTGAACGCCCTCGACCCCGTCACGGGCGACGAGGCGCTGCACCGCCACCTGGCCCGCCGGTCGCGCAAGGCCGCGCTCGACTTCATCGGCTCGCTCGACGCCGGCGCCCTGGAAGCCCACCTCACCGCCCTGCGCCCCAACCGCCGCCTCGCCGCGCTGGCCGCGCTGGCGGCGGCCCGCGCGAAGGAGTCCCAGTCATGATCGGAGCGGTGCGGGAACGCACGCTGACGCCCGTCTCGGAAGCCGATCTGTCGCGGATGTTGCGCATCCGCCACTTCGAGAAGGCCCTGCTGCGCCTGTTCGAGCAGGGCCGCCTCAACGGCACCACGCACACCTGCCTCGGCCAGGAGCACGTGCCGGTCGCGGTCAGCGCCCTGCTGCGGCCCGAGGACCACGTGTTCAGCAACCACCGGGGGCACGGCCACTTCCTGGCCCGCTACGACGAGCCGCACGCCCTGCTGGCCGAGATCACCGGCCGCGAGGGCGCGCTCTGCAACGGGGTGGGCGGCAGCCAGCACATCTACCACGAGCGGTTCCTGTCGACCGGCGTCCAGGGCGAGTCGCTCCCGGTCGCGGTCGGGGTCGCGCTGCGGCACAAGCGGACCGGCGACGGGATCGTGTGCGCGTACGTCGGCGACGGCACCTGGGGCGAGGGGTCGGTGTACGAGGCCCTCAACATGGCCCAGTTGTGGGGCGCCCCGCTGCTGGTCGTGGTCGAGCACAACCGGATCGCCCAGTCGACCCCGACCGGGGCCCAGATGGCCGGGTCGATCGCGGGCCGCTGCGCCGGGTTCGGCGTGCGGCACGAGCGGGTCGAGTCGGTCGACGTCAACGTGGTGCGCGGCGCGCTGGCCCCGCTGGCCGACTACGTGCGGCGGGAGAAGCGCCCGGCGGTGTTCGAGGCGTCGGTCCACCGGGCCGGCCCGCACAGCAAGGGCGACGACACCCGGACCGCCGCCGAGCTGGCCGAGGCCGCCGCGGGCGACTGGTACGCCCACTACACGCGCGACTTCCCCGCGCAAGTCGCGGCGCTGGAGGAGATCGAGCGCGCGTTCATCGACGCCGCCGTGGAGAACGTGCTGGCCCGGCCCCTGTCGGAGTGGTCATGAGAGTCGCCGAACACCTGAACCGGTCGCTGCACGCGCTGATGGAGAGCGACCCGTCGGTGCACCTGCTGGGCGAGGACGTCTCCGATCCGTACGGCGGCGCGTTCAAGATCACCAAAGGGCTGTCGGACCGCTTCGGCCCGCGCGTGATGTCCACCCCCCTGTCCGAGGGGGGCATCGTCGGCGTCGGCGCCGGGCTGGCCCTCGCGGGCGACCGGGCCATCGTGGAGATCATGTTCGGCGACTTCGCCACGCTGGCCTTCGACCAGCTGGTGAACTTCGCGGCCAAGTCGACCACCATGTACGGCCGCCGGGTGGACGTACCGCTGATCGTGCGCCTGCCCACGGGCGGCCGCCGGGGCTACGGGCCGACGCACAGCCAGAGCCTGCAGAAGCACTTCATCGGCGTCCCGGGCCTGTCGGTCTACGAGATGAGCCCCTTCCACGACGCCGAGCGGCTGTTCGGCGAGATCTTCGCGAGCGGCACGCCGGCCGTGTTCTTCGAGGACAAGGTCCTCTACACCAAGCCGATGCTCAGCGGCGGCGACGGCCTGCACACCTTCGAGCTGCGCGACGGCTGGGCGGTGATCCGGGCCGAGGAGGACACCGAGCACGTGCTGCTGGCCCCGGGCGGCCTCACCGACCGCGCCGTCGCCGCCCTGCGCGACCTGCTGCTGGAAGACGAGATCGCCTGTACGTTGCTCGTCCCCGCCCGCCTCCACCCGCTCGACGTGACCCCGGTCGCCGACGTGCTCGCGGCGGCCAGGCGGGTGCACGTCGCCGAGGACGGCACCGCCGGGGGCACCTGGGGCGCCGAGGTGGCCCGGGTGCTGCACGAGCGGCTGTGGGGCCGGCTGACCGCGCCGATCACGCACATCTCGGCCCCCGACTCGATCATCCCGACGGCCGCGCACCTCGAGGCCCGCTGCACCGTCCAGCCCGCCGACATCCGAAGAGCCATAAACAAATGACCGAATTCCGCATTCCGAAGCTGAACAACAACGACGACAGCTACATCCTCGTGGAATGGCTCGCGGCCGACGGCCAGGAGGTGAAACAGGGCGACCCGCTCGTGGTGATCGAAACGTCGAAGACGGCGGAGGAACTGGAAAGTCCGGCCGACGGGACTTTGGTCATCCGGGTGCATTCCGGCGACTGCGCGCCGGGCGAATTGATCGGCGCGATCGGGGCGGCGGTCGAGGTGGCCGAACCGGTGATCCCGGAGGTGCCGCCGCTGACGTCCGGGGAGATCGACGTCGTCATCACCCGCCCGGCCCAGGCGCTGATCGAGCACCACGGCATCTCGCTCGACCGGGTGCGGGCGCTCGGCCGGAAGGTGATCCGGGCCGAGGACGTGGCGGCGCTGGCCGACCCGCGCGAGGTGATCACGCTGCCGAGGGCGCAGCGTCAGGCGGCCGACGTGGTGGTGTTGTCGCACCAGACCATCCCGGCGGCGTTCACGGCGGTCAAGGCCGACGTCACCGACACCGCCAAGCTCACCCGGGACCTGTCCAAGCACGCCCGGACCCTGATCGGGCTGTCGGAACTGCTGGTCAAGGCGGTGGCCGACCAGCGGGCCGAGTTCCCGCACCTGTTCGCCAGCTGGCTCGGCGACGGCCGGATCAGGCTCGCGGAGGGGTCGCACGTCGGGGTCACCATCGACGTCGGCAAGGGCCTGTTCGTGCCGGTCGTCCGCGACGCGGACGTGCGTCCGCTCGACGCGGTGGCCCGCGAGCTCATGGACTACCGGATGACCGCGCTGCGCGGCAGCTTCCGCGAACGCGACCTGGAGGGCGCCAACATCGCGGTCACCCTGCACGGCGAGGCGGGCGTGGAGTTCGCCATCCCGATCGTCTATCCCGGCCACGTGGCGGCGTTGTCGCTGGCGTCCACCCAGCAGGAGGTGCAGCGGGGCGATGAAGGTTTCATCGTCCGGCAGACGGTCCGGATCGGGCTCGCCTTCGACCACCGCGTCGTGAACGGCCGGGACGCCGCGCTCTTCCTCGGAGCGGTCAAGCGGTTGCTGGAGGAACCGCGCAGATGGTTGGAATAACGCGTCGTGGTGTATTTGTGCTGATGTCACTCAGCGCCGCCGGCGCCTGCGCCGCAGACCGACCGAGGAGAACCATGACGCCCGTACGCTTCCCGCGCGACTTCGTCTGGGGGGCGGCCACCTCCGCCTTCCAGGTGGAGGGGGCCACCAAGGAGGACGGCAGGGGGGTGTCGGTCTGGGACACCTTCGCCGCCACCCCGGGGAACGTCAGGGACGGCGACACCGGGGATCCGGGCGCCGACCAGTACCACCGCTTCGAGCAGGACGTCGAGCTCATGCGCGAGCTCGGCCTGGAGAGCTACCGCTTCTCGATCGCCTGGCCGCGCGTCCAGCCGACCGGCTCCGGCCGCCCCAACCTCAAGGGCCTCGACTACTACAAGCGCCTGGTCGACGCCCTGGTCGGGGCCGGCATCCGGCCGATGGTCACGCTGTTCCACTGGGACCTGCCCCAGGCCCTCCAGGACGAGGGCGGCTGGGAGAACCGCGACACGGCCTACCGCTTCGCCGAATACGCCGAGATCATGTACGACGCCCTGCACGTCCGCGACTGGCTCACGATCAACGAGCCGAAGACCGTCGTCGACTGCGGCTACCGCACCGGCATCCACGCGCCCGGCGTCCGCGACGACGACCGCGCCCTGGTCGCCTGCCACCACCTGCTGCTGGGCCACGGCCTGGCCAGCCGGATCCTGCACGACCGCCACCCCGGCCGCCGCATCGGCCCGGCGCTGAACCTCCACCCGACCTACCCGGCCGACGACTCGCCCGAGGCGAAGGAGGCCGCGCGCCGCCAGGACGCCCGCGAGAACCGCCTCTACCTGGAGCCGGTGTTCCGGGGGACCTACCCGGAGGAGGCCATGACCCGCCATGACATGATCATGGACGGCGACATGGAGATCATCAGCGAGAAGGTGGACGTGCTCGGCGTGCAGTACTACACCCCGCTCTTCATGGACGCCGAACAGCGGCGCGTCGTCCGCCACCCGGTCAGGGTGGCCGACTGGCTGGAGGACTACCCCGACGGCCTGCACGACGTCCTGCTGCGCGTCACCCGCGACCACCCCGGCGTGCCGATCGTCATCACCGAGAACGGCCTGGCGACCGACGACGCCGTCTCCCCCGACGGCGGCGTGCACGACGCCGACCGGATCGGCTACCTGCGCGGCCACATCGGCGCGATGCACCGCGCGATGAAGGCCGGCGCGAACGTCGAGGGATATCACGTGTGGTCGCTGCTCGACAATTTCGAATGGGCCGAGGGATACAGCCAGCGATTCGGCGTCGTGCACGTCGACTTCGAAACGCAGAAGCGAATTCCGAAAGACAGCGCCCTTTGGTACCGGGATCTCATCGAGACCGGCGAGCTACGGTGACCTGCTTCTTTTTCGTTGACTCTTCAGCCCAATTCACACTAGGTTGTGGGAGCGCTCCCACTCGGGTGGCCAGGAGGCTGCCGAGCTGGGCCGATCACGTGGCGCATACCCTTGACCTTGTCTCTCGGAGAAAGGACACCCCCCGTGCCCCAGTACACCCTCCTCGGCGGCGGCTACCGCGCGGAGCTGACCGAACTCGGCGGCGCCGTGTCAGCCCTCTCGCACGGAGGACGTGACCTGATCCCGAGCCGCCCCGTCGACGGGCCCATCGAGTTCTACAACGGCACCCTGCTCGCCCCCTGGCCCAACCGGGTCGTCGGCGCCCGCTACGTCTTCGCCGACGAGTGCTTCGAGCTGCCGGTGAACGAGCCCGACCGGGGCCACGCGCTGCACGGCTTCGTCTCCGACGCCCACTGGTCGTGCGTGGAGTTCACGGCGATCGAGGACCACCGCTCGTCGGCGGTCATGAAATACACGCTGGAGCCCCACCAGGGCTACCCCTACCGGCTCGCCCTGACCACGACCTACGTCCTCGACGAGTCGGGCCTGACGACCACGCTGAAGGCCGAGAACATCGGCGAGGCCGCCGCCCCCTACGGCTGTGGCCCCCACCCGTGGCTGCTGGCCGGCCCCGACGTGAGCGAATACACGTTGTCCCTCCCCGCCGGGAAGATCTTCCTGACCGACGAGCTGCTCGCCCCCACGGAGCTGGTCGCGGTCGACGGCACGGAGTACGACTTCCGCGCGCCCCACGTCCTGGGCGGGGTGGCGATCGACCACGCCTACACCGCCCTGACCGAGGGCCGCGTCGTCGTGAGCGGCCCCGGCGGCGGCGTGGCCGTCACGTGGGACCACGAGTCCCTGCCGTGGGTCCAGGTCTGCAACGGCGTGGGCCTGGGCTACAAGGGCGTCGCGGTCGAGCCGATGACCTGCCCGCCCGACGCCTACAACAGCGGCACCGACCTGATCGTCCTCAAGCCCGGCGACACGCACGAGGCGAGCTGGACGATCTCGGCGGCCTGACGACCCATGGACAGCAAAACGAAGCGGTCACTGACGACCGCCGAACTCGACGCGCTCGTCATCGGCGCCCTGGGAGCGGGCGTCGTGACGGCCGAGGAGCTGCCCGACGGCTTCGCCAACGCCGTCTGGCGCCTCGGCCTCGACGACGAGTCGCAGGTCGTCCTGAAGGTCGGCCCCCCGCCCGACCTGCCGCTCCTGACCTACGAGCGCGACCTGCTGCGCACCGAGGCCATGGTCTACCACCTGGCCCAGGGCACCGGCCTGCCGATGGCCACCCTGCTGCACGCGGGCTTCGACGACCCCGAGATCGGCGGCGACTGGCTGATCCTCTCGGCGCTGACGGGCACCCCGTGGAACCGCGCGGCGCCCGACCCGGCGCGCGACGCCGCCCTGCGCCGCGAGATGGGCGTCCACCTGGCCACCCTCCACCGCATCCCCGGCACCGGCGCCTACGGCTACCCCTACGCGGGCCTGACCGGCCAGACGTGGCGCGAGGCGTTCCTGAAGATGGTCGGCGCCATCCTCGACGACGCGGTGAAATGGGAGACCCGCCTACCGGCGACCATCCTCGACCTGGTCGGCGCCTTCCACCGCAACGCGGCGGCCCTCGACGACGTGCAGACCCCCTCCCTGGTCCACTTCGACATCTGGCCGGGGAACGTCTTCCTGACCCCCGACGGCACGGTCGAGGCCCTGATCGACCACGAACGGGCCTTCTGGGGCGACCCCCTGGCCGACTTCGTGACCCCGACCATCTTCGGCGACCTGACCGGCGACGACCCGATGCTGGCGGGCTACCAGGAGGGCGGCGGCCGGGCCGGCTTCACCCCGACGTCGCGGGTGCGTTTCGCGATGTACCAGGCGTACCTCTACCTGATCCTGCTGGTCGAGGACGGCCCCCGTCAGTACCCGGAGGCCGACTACGCCCGTCTCCGCAACGGCGCGACCGACGGCCTGGTCAGGGCGCTGGGCGTGCTGACGCGATAGTCGACCGACAGGGCGATTCATGAAATCTGCCCTGTCGGTTGCTATTTACCATGAAATCGCTCATTGAGAGCGGATCGGACATTTCTCATTTGGCGTGAAACGGAATGATCCGATCCGGCAGAATCCCTTCGGCGCTCTTCATGCCGGCGATGGCCGGCCACGCGGATCGGGGAGCGCGGGGAGAGAGCCGTGCGCAGAAGACGCACCCTCGCGGCCGCACTGATGGCGGCAGTGGTGAGCTCTACGTTCGCCGTCAGTCAGATTTTCGGGATGGGAGACCTCGGCTACTTCGAGTGGCTCTACGCCTTCCTGGCGATCTGCGTCACCGCGCTCCTTCTCGTAATGACATATCGCCCGGTCCGGTCGCCCGCATCGCCAGGTCAAGCGGAGGCCGAACTCGCCGCAGCGGTCCATCGGCAGGGGCGGGAGGCCGCTGTCGCCGCAGGCCTGATCGGCCCGCTCGAACTGCCCGTCAGATGGGTGGACGGGCAGGTGTTCGCCGGACAAGTGGTGCCCCTTTCCTCCCACACCATGGCCGAGAGGTTCTTGTCGGTGGCCGGCGGCCGGATGATGATCACTGGTCCTCCCGGTTCAGGGAAGACGAGCCTCGCCGTCCTGCTGTCGCTTCACCTGCTGGACATGCGCAGGGCAACGGGCCAGGGTCAGGTGCCTTTCCATACCGGGCTGCACACCTGGGATCCCGACGACGAGCCGTTTCATGATTGGCTGGCCGGTCGCGTCCTCACCGACCATCCGTGGCTCGCCGACGAGGAGTACGGGCCCGAGATGGCGAAGGTACTGGTGGGCAACCGACAGATTCTGCCCGTGTTGGACGGCCTCCACGAACTCCCGCCGTCCAGGCAACGTCTGGTCGTCAACGCCCTTGAGCAGGCGTTGACGCGTAGCGACGCCCTGATCATCATCTGCCGGTCACCGAACGACCGGCATGTCCGCCGGTTGGTGGACGCCGAACGATTCGGCTTCGGCATGGTGGTCAAGGCGTGGACAACCCCGCCACAGGATGTGGCGGCCTTTCTGACGGAGATCCGCCCGCAGTCCACTCCGTACGGCGGAGAATGGTCGGGAATCATCCGATTGCTCGCTTCCGGCAAGGTAAGCCCGCTTTCCCGAGCTCTGCGCAAACCGGTCATGCTCGGGCTCTTCCGCGACTTCTACGGAACGGGCGGCCGAGATCCCGGCGAACTCCTCGATTCCACCCGCTTTCGTGATGCGGGAGACATTGAGCGGCATCTCCTCGACAATTATCTCTACGCCGAATCCCTGGCCCCCCTGGAGCGCCGCTACGGCCCGGCGGCCAGGCGATGGCTGGAATTCCTCGCACATCACATGTCCACCGACCATCAGGACCTCGTGTGGTGGAGGATCCCCGAAGCGGTGCCCCCGCAGGTCTACCGGACGGCCGGTATGATCTTCGCTGTCGTCCCTCCGCTGCTGATGGGCATGTGGTGGGGCACCTGGGGCGACGCGTGGATGATCTTTCCGCTCACCGCGCTTGGCGGCTACCGAGTCGCGACCACCCACCGATGGCATGTCCCGCCGCTCAACCGACGGTCGCTTGACCATCCCGGCGGAAACGTGCACAGTCCGCGGGCCGGAGTGCGCAGAAGCCTGTTCGCCGGCACGGTGCTGCTGGCAAGCGTCATCTCCGGCGGGATCGGTATCGATTTCGTGTTCCGAGCGTCAGCGTCACCCCCTGTCGCCCCCGACTGGCCTGCGATGACGGCGTTGTCCTTTTTCGCCGGAATCGCCATCGTCGTGGCGAGGCCCGCCTTCAGCTATCTCCTGGCGGTCGGGATACTCGCCGCCCGGCGCGAGGTTCCCCTGCGGCTGATGGTCTTCCTTGAACTCGCCCACCGGCAGGGTCTGCTCCGCCGGGTTGGTCCCGCCTACCGGTTCCGCGTCCCGGAACTGCAGAACCACCTGGCGAGCCGGCAGATCACCCGTGAGGTCGCGGCACCGCCCGGCAGGCCGACCACGATCGATCACGTCGTCCGGGCCAAGGTCCGCGAGGAAGCCCTAGCCCTGCCCGAAGTGCGCCCCGGGAATGGCGAGTCGGCCGAGGAGCTCATCCACCGGTTGCTGGACACGAACGCGGAGAGGATCGAATCCGCCGCGCAGTTCCATCACCAGCGCTTCCTGAAAGCACGGGAGGCCCTGGTCGAGGCGGCCCGCCTGGCGAAGTGGACGCATCCGGCCCATCTCTATCGGCGGTTCGCCTGGGGCGCGGGCGCCGTCACCGTCTGGGCTGCGGGCATGATCTGGCTGCCGATCTCCGTCTTGGGGACGACGCTGGGGCTCGCGGCGACCGGATATGCGGCCGTGGCCGTGATCGCCTTCCTCTGGACGGCCTTTCGCGGCGACCGGCGCTCCGCGACGCGATCAAAGCCATTCGGCCCCGACACCAGGAACCTGTCCGAGCGCGTGCGAGACGGCGGGCAGGCGGTGGCCCGGATAGTCGTGCGACCCCTGCCGCTCACGCTGTTCGCCGGGCTGGCCGGCACCTGGATGTCGGTGCTCACCGATTCGGCCGCGATCATGACGGACGCCCGCAGGTGGTTGTGGGCCGGAGCCGTGGTCACGCTGGTCGCCGTCCTGCTGTGGTGGGCGAGTGCCCCGGCGCAGCACGTGCGCGCGGTCCTGGCCGACCCCGACCCGGCCGCATGGCTGCGGCTGCCGTCGGGTCTGGCCCGGTTCCGGGTCGCGGCCCAGCAGGCGCACCAGGACTGGGTCAGGGCCCTGTTGCGGGAGGGCCTGCTGCCGCTGGTCATAGGCGAACTCGGCGACGGCCGGGACGTCATGGCCACCACCCTGCCCGAGATCGACGCGGGGCGGCTGGGCCGGTGGAGCAGGATCGACGAGTTCGTCGGCACGGCGGGCAGCTCCTTCCTGGAGGAGGTCATCGGGCAGCACGGCAGCGCGAGCGTCGGCCTGAGCGGTGCGCGTGGCGCGGGCAAGAGCACCACCCTGCGCCGGATGTGCTCCCCCGACCGGCCGGAGACCGGGGCCCACCTGTGCGTGCTGGTCGACGCGCCGACCGCGTACGACCCGAAGGAGTTCATCACCCACCTGTTCCTGCGCGTCTGCGAGCAGGTCACCGGGGAGACGCGGGAGCGGGCGCCCCGGCCGGGGCTGCGGGCCCGGCTTGCCCTGGCGTTCCCGTGGGCGGCGATCCTCGTGGGGGCGGCGCTGCTGGCGACGGCGGTGTTCCGTGACTGGCTCGGGACCGTCGTGGCGGGGGTGGCCCGCGATCCGCTGACGGTGGCGGGAGCGGCGGGCGCGCTGCTGATCTGCCTCGGGGTGACGTTCGCGTGGCGCGGGTCCCGCCGGTCGCCGAGGGCGCTCGGGTCGAGCGCCTCCGAAGTCGCGGCACGGGCGCACCTGCGGTCGCTGCGCTATCTGGAGGCCGTCACCCAGACGAGCTCGGGAGAGGTCGGCCTGCCGGTCGGGTCGAAGGCGGTCCGCCAGTCGGCGGTCCAGCGGACCGAGCACGTGCGCGGCTATCCGCAGCTGGTCGCCGACCTGCGGGAGTTGCTCGGCCAGATCGCCCTGGACCGGCAGGACCGCCAGGGCAAGGTCATCATCGGCATCGACGAGCTCGACAAGATCGGCACCGCCGAGGAGACCGAGCGGTTCCTCAACGACCTGAAGGTGATCTTCGGGGTGCACGGGTGCTTCTTCCTGGTCGCCCTGTCGGAAGACGCCATCGCCGGGTACGAACGGCGCAGCCTCGGCGTCCGGAACACCTTCGACAGTTCCTTCGACCGGATCATCAGGATTCCGGCGCTGCGCAGCGCGGAGTCGCACGCGCTGCTGGCCAGGCGGAGCGTGCCGCTGTCGCTGCCGTTCGTCTGGCTGTGTCACGCGCTGACCGGCGGCGTGCCGCGTGACTTCCTCCGCTGCGTGCTCGACCTGACCGTGCTCGCCGCCGACGGAAGCGGCAAGCTCGGTGTGCTGGCCGAGCGGCTGATCCGGCAGGACCGCGCGACGGTGATCGCCGCACAACTACGGGTGGCGGCCGCTCTGGGAGACGGGAGCGGCCTGGTCACCGGCTGGCTGGCCGCCTGCCTGGACGCCCCGCTCACCTCCCGCGACCTCGACCGCCTCGCCGAAGACCCCCCGGGGCAGGAGGAGGCCGTGGTCGTTCAGTCGCGCGCCTACCTGTCCATCCTGGCGACGGTCGTCCAGATCTTCGTCGAGAGCCCGGAGTCGGCGCTGGAGAACCTGCGCGCCGACTCCGGGCCGATCGACACCGTGGCCGAGACCCGGCTGCTGCTGGCCACCGACCCGCATCTGGCCTGGCACTCCATCCAGCGGGTCCGGGAGCGGCTGTCCTTCGACTGAGGGGCGGCCTCAGACCACCTTCGCGAGCATGACCGGTTCCGTCGTCGGCTGTTGCGAACCCCCTGCCGGCTCCACCGTCACCCCGAAGTGGTCCGTGCCCGCCGGCAGCTCGACCGTCGCCGTCCGGATCCCGCCGCCGTCGACCAGCCCCGCCGAGCGGATGCGTTCGCCGCCGATCGTCCACAACTGGTAGGTCCTGGAAGGATCGAGAGCGGGGAGTTCCGAGGTGAACATCACCTTCCTGCGGCTCTCCGAGGCCACCACCGTCGCCGACCCTCCGCCGACCATCTCGACCTTCCTGACCACGGCGTCGGGCGCCGCGAGCAGGCTCTGGGTCTGCTCGATCGAGGCGTCGCGCGAGCGGATCTCGTTGACGGCCACCACGCCGATCGACACCGCCGCGGCGGCCGACACGGCGGCCAGGGCCAGGGCCCACCGGCCCTTTCCGCGCCGCAGCGGCACGACGACCTCGGCGGCGGGCTCCTCCTCGATCTGGGGCGGTTCCTGGCGGACCTCGGCGATCTGGGCCATGACCCGCGACTTCAGGGCGCGGGGCGGGGCCTCGGCCACGGCGGCGCCCAGGCGGGCGGCCGTCTCGCGCAGGCCGCGGACCTCGATCGAGCAGGTCTCGCACCGCGACAGGTGGCCCTCGAACTCGCCCAGTTCGCGCAGCGGCAGCGCGTTCAGGGCGTAGGCCCCGGACAGGGTGTGGATCTCCTCGTTCACCGCTCCACCCCCATGCAGTCGCGCAGTCGTACCAGGCCGTCGCGCATGCGCGTCTTGACCGTCCCCAAGGGGACCTTCAGCAAGCCGGCCACCTCGGGATAGCTGTAGCCGCCGTAATAGGCCATCGTCACGGCCTGCCGCTGGAGTTCGGTCAGGCCGTCGAGGCAGCGGCGCACGCGTTCGCCCTCCAGGCGGGTGGTCACGGTCTCGGCCACGTGGTCGTACGCCACCTCGCCGCCCATCCGGGCCACCCGGTCCTCGCGGTCGGAGGACGCCTGCGCCGACCGTACCCGGTCGACGGCGCGCCGGTGGGCCACGGTCATCACCCATGACATGGCGCTCCCCCGGGCAGGGTCGAAGCGGGCGGCGGTGCGCCACACCTCCACCATGACCTCCTGGGCGACCTCCTCGGCCTGCGCCCGGTCGCGCACGACGCGCCGGATCAGCCCGAACACCGAGGCGATCAGCCTGTCGTACAGGCGCTCGAAAGCCGTCTCGTCGCCGCGGGCGACCGACGTCAGCAACTCGTCGAGTTCGGGGCTGCGGCCCGTGACGGATAGGGGCACGACATCGTTCACGAACCCCATTCGCCGCGGCCCGCCCCGTGGATTGCCCGGGTAGAAGGGAAATATGGAAACCACCGTGGTGATCGCGGGCGGCGGGCCCGCCGGGGCGATGCTGGGGCTGCTGCTGGCGCGGGCCGGAATCGAGGTCGTGCTGCTGGAGAAGCACGCCGACTTCTTCCGCGACTTCAGGGGCGACACGATCCACCCGTCGACGATCCAGGTCCTCGACGAACTGGGGCTGCTGGCCGAGTTCGAGGCCATCCCGCACCGCTCGTTCGACTACTTCGCCCTCTACACGGGCGAGGAGTTCCTGCCGGTCGCCGACTTCCGGCGGCTGCCCGGCCGGCACCGGCGGCTGGCGATGGTGCCGCAGTGGGACTTCCTCACGCTGATCACCGCCGCGGCCGGCCGCTACCCGAACTTCCGGCTGCTCATGGAGCACCGGGCCGTCGGCGTGATCCGCGAGGGCGGGGCGGTCCGCGGGGTGAAGGTCGAGGCGGGCGGCGTCCAGACGGAGATCCGGGCCGCGCTGACGGTGGCGGCCGACGGGCGGTCCAGCGACCTGCGCCGCGCCGTCGGGTTCGAGCCGGTCGACATCGGCGCGCCGATGGACGTGTTGTGGTTCCGGCTGCCGCGCCACGACGGGCACCCCGACGACGTGTTCCTGCGGCCGGGGCGGGGCACGGCGCTGGTGTCGCTCAACCGGGGCGACTACTGGCAGATGGCCTATCTGATCCCCAAGGGCGGGTTCGACGACCTCAAGGCGGGCGGCATCGAGCACTTCCGGTCGACCATCACCGATCTGCTCCCCTACCTCGACACCAGTGAACTCGCCTTCGGCGACGTCCAGTTGCTGACCGTGGTGGTCGACCGGCTGCGGCAGTGGCACCTGCCGGGCCTGCTGGTCATCGGCGACGCCGCCCACGCCATGTCGCCGGTCGGCGGGGTCGGGATCAACCTGGCGATCCAGGACGCCATCGCGGCCGGGAACCTGCTCGCCGGGCCGCTGGCCCGGGCGCAGGCGAACCGGCGGCCGGTGCTCGACCCCGTGCCGGCTTCTCTCCTGGCGAAACTGCGGCGCCGGCGGTGGTATCCGACGGCCGCGACGCAGGCCGTCCAGGTGCAGATCCAGAACCGGATCATCGCCCGCGTCCTCGCGGGCGACGCGGATGCGGGCTCCATCGCCGCCGCCGTGCGGCAGATCCCCCCGCCCGTACGCCGCCTCCTCGGCCGCGTCATCGGGCTGGGATTCCTTCCCGAACACGTCCGCTCATCTCACTGAATGGACATGGCAGGCCGGTCCTCGGGACGAGGAACGATAACCTCGTATGTCGTGAGCGCACTCAACCTCGACACCTGGCGTGACCTGCCCGCCGCCCAGCAGCCCGAGTGGCCCGACCGCGGCGCGCTCGACGATGTGGTCACCGAGTTGCGCGGGTTGCCGCCGCTGGTCTTCGCCGGGGAGTGCGACCGGCTGAAAGACGAGCTGGCGGCGGTCGCGCGCGGCGAGGCGTTCGTCCTGCAGGGTGGTGACTGCGCCGAGACGTTCGCCGGCGCCACCGCCGACAACGTCCGCAACAAGATCAAGACGCTGCTCCAGATGGCGATCGTGCTGACCTACGCCGGGCGGGTGCCCGTCGTCAAGATCGGCCGGCTCGCCGGGCAGTTCGCCAAGCCGCGGTCGAAGAACACCGAGACCCGCGACGGCGTCGAGCTGCCCGCCTACCGGGGCGACATGGTCAACGGCTTCGAGTTCACCGAGTCCTCGCGGGTGCCCGACCCGGGCCGCCTCCTGCGGGCCTACCACTCCTCGGCCGTCACGCTGAACCTGGCGCGGGCCTTCACCAAGGGCGGCTACGCCGACCTGCGGCAGGTCCACGCCTGGAACCAGGACTTCGTGGCCGGTTCCCCGGCCGGTCAGCGCTACGAGCGGCTGGCCCGGGAGATCGACCAGGCGCTGGCGTTCATGAGCGCCTGCGGCGCCGAGCCCGCGGAGTTCCACACGGTCGAGTTCTACTCGTCCCACGAGGCCCTGATCCTCGACTACGACCACGCGATGACCCGCATCGACAGCCGCACGGGTCTTCCGTACGACGTGTCGGCCCACATGGTCTGGATCGGCGAGCGCACCCGCCAGCTCGACCACGCCCACGTCGAGTTCTTCAGCAAGATCCGCAACCCGATCGGGGTCAAGCTGGGCCCGACCACGACCGCCGACGAGGCGCTGACGCTGGTCGAGAAGCTCAACCCGGCCAACGAGCCGGGCCGGCTGACCTTCATCAGCCGCATGGGCGCCGGGAAGGTCCGCGACGCCCTGCCGCCGCTGGTCGAGAAGGTGACCGCAAGCGGCGCCGTGGTGACGTGGATCTGCGACCCGATGCACGGCAACACGTTCGAGGCGAGCGGCGGCTTCAAGACCCGCCGCCTCGACGACGTCCTCGACGAGGTGACCGGCTTCTTCGAGGTCCACCGCGCGCTGGGCACCCACCCGGGCGGCATCCACATCGAGTTCACCGGCGACGACGTGACCGAGTGCGTCGGCGGCGGCCACCAGATCCTCGAAGAGGACCTGGCGCTGCGCTACGAGACGGCCTGCGACCCCCGGCTGAACCGGTCGCAGTCGCTCGACCTGGCGTTCCGGGTCGCGGAGCTCTACCGGGGCGACTGAGCCCAGACACGCGAAAGGCCCCCGGTTCGGGGGCCTTTTTCGTCTGGCCGGACTAGTTCTTGTTGATCTCCGCGCTGATCTCGGCCCGGATCGCGTCCATGTCGAGGGCGCGGACCTGGGTGATCAGGTCGTCGAGCGCGGGGGCGGGGAGGGCGCCGGGCTGGGCGAAGACCACGATGCCGTCACGGATGGCCATGATGGTCGGGATCGCGGTGATGTCGAACCCCTGGGCCAGGGCGGGCTGGGCCTCGGTGTCGATCTTGCCGAACTTGATGTCCTCGTGCTTGGCCGAGGCCTTCTCGAAGATCGGGCCGAACGACTTGCACGGTCCGCACCACTCCGCCCAGAAGTCGAGCAGGACGATGCCGTCGTCGGCGATCTCGTTGAAGTTGCTCTCGGTTACCTCGATGGTCGCCACTCGCGACTCCTTTCCTCTCGGGGTGCAACCCGATTGGGCCGCGCCGCATTCCAAGGCCTATCACGCCGGTTAGGTTGCCCGTTCGCACCCCTGGGTACGTCCCACGTCCCGACGACGGCAGGAGACTCCCATGATCCCCGGTTGCGGCTCGTGCAACTGCTCGGACGAGATTCTCAGCACCCTCCGCCCACCCCGCATCACCCAGTTGAGCACCGAATGAGCGAAACGGCCCCGGAAGAACACTTCCGGGGCCGTTTTCC
Organism: Herbidospora sakaeratensis; assembly: GCF_001570525.1. GTDB lineage: Bacteria > Actinomycetota > Actinomycetes > Streptosporangiales > Streptosporangiaceae > Herbidospora > Herbidospora sakaeratensis. The sequence continues at coordinate 589,228 of NZ_BBXC01000007.1, read as the reverse complement.
GTTCCGGGGGTAGCATCCGCGACACATTTGACAGGGGCGCGGAAAAGGGCCGGAAGAATTGCCGATCGTGGGTAAGCCTTTGACATGAGGCAACTCCTTTCCTGGAGCACCTGCGCCACGAGCGCCGATTGCGTAGGGGTGACGCGGCAGCCGTACAACCGCTGTCTGACCCACCTGGAAGCCGAAGAACTGGAAGCCCACCTCGCCACGCTGACGCCGGGGCAAGCCCTCGACCTGCGCGGCACGACCGTCCCCGCCGGGCTGCTCGACCGCATCCTCGCCGCGATGGAGAACGTCGTCGGCCGGGCCCGGTTCGACCAGACCGTGTTCTCCTCCCCCGCCCGGTTCGGCGACGTCACCTTCACCGGCGACGCGTCGTTCGACGAAGCACGTTTCGACGCGCTCGCGTCGTTCTTCAATACCCATTTCAGGGGAAATGTCTCTTTTCAGGGCGTGCGTTTCGGCCGTGAATTCTCCCTGTACGGCTCCCGCGTGCGCGGCCACCTCTCGATGGACGAGTCCACCGTCGCCAGCGACGCCCTCTTCGGCGAGGCGTGTTTCGGCTCGGCGTCGTTCCGGGGGGCCGAGTTCCACGGGTTCAGCTCCTTCGACCAGGCCAGGTTCCACGGCGACGCGACCTTCCGCGGGGCCCGGTTCTCGCGGCCGGTGTCGTTCCTGAAGACCGCGTTCGAGGGCGCGGCCGGGTTCCAGTCGGTCAGGTTCGGGGCGAAGGCGTTCCTGGCCCCCGCCATGGTGGGCCGCCACCTGGCGCTCACCCAGGCCAGGGCCACCGGCCCGGTCGAGCTCCACGTCACGGGGTGTCCGGTCGACCTGTCGGAGGCGCGGGTGCTCGGCCGCCTGACCGTGCGCGCGGGCGACGCCGACCTCGACCTGACCCGCCTGACCAGCCGGGGCCGGTCGAAGGTCGGGCGCAGGGGCGGCCCGATCCGGGTGCTGTCGATCACCGGCCTCGACGCCGACGACCTGACGATCGAGGGCGCCGACCTGACCCGCTGCCACCTGCCCGGCGTGGTCAACGCCGACCGGCTGCGGCTGCGCGACTGCGTGTTCGCGGCCAGCCCCGGCGGCCGGCGGCAGTTGCGGTTCAGCTGGCCGCCCTTCCGGGGCACCTTCTTCAGCCGCCTGTCGTGGGTGGCGCTGCTCGCCCTGGTGGCGGTGGCGGCGGTGCTCTGGTCGTCCACCCCGCAGCAGCAGCACCGCCATCCCCGCCCGGCGGTGACGCAGGGCGGCACCTGGGCCCACTCATCGGGGACGGATCAGGGTTCGCCCTGATGTGAGGCCCGCGAGGTCCCCCATAGCCTGGCGAACGACTATGGACACCGCATTCCAGACGGCTGCCGTCGACGACTACGCCGACCGGCTGGCCAAGACGCTCCGGGGGCCGCGCAGGGCCAGGAACGACCTCGTGGCCGAGGCCCGCGACGGCCTGTACGACGCCGCCGAGGCCTATGCGGAACAGGGCCTGCCGCCCGACGAGGCGCAGGCCCGCGCGGTGGCCGACTTCGGCCCGGTCGCCGAGGTGGCGCCGGGGTTCCAGGAGGAGCTCACCGCGGCGCAGAGCCGCCGCACGGCGACCCTGCTGTTCCTCAGCACCCCGGCGGTGGCGCTGATGTGGGGCGTGTTGTGGCAGCTCTTCCCGGCCGACTTCGACGTGGTGAAACCCGTCTGGTTCGAGGTGGTGGCCCGGTCGGTCGACCTCATCCAGATCGCGACGGGCCTGACGGGCGCGGCGGTCCTGCTGCGCCTGCGCCGCACCCGCCGGTCGCGCGGGGCGGCCCGGCTGCTGGGCCTGCTGGTCTGGATCCAGGCGCCGCTGATGGCGGCGCTCTGCGGAACCCTGATGTTCACGGCCGGCACGGCGCTGTCGGCCTTCCCCGGCTACTTCCCCGGCCAGGTGGCCACGTGGATCAGCGTCGCCTTCTGGGCCTGGCAGCTCTCGAGCGCGGCCCGCTGCCTCACGTCTGCGGGTTCAGCACCCGCCCGATGACGCTGGTGAAGCTCGACCAGGCGGTGCGTTCGCCCGCGAGTTCGGCGCGCCCCGAATCGGTCAGCCGGTAGGTGCGGCGTTTGCGGCCGCCTACGGTCGCCCATTCGCTGGCCAGGAAGCCGGCCCGCTCCAACCGCCGCAACGCTGGGTAAACAGTACCTGTCGGTACGTCAAGGGCGCCGCCGGACCGCTCCCGCAGGGCTTCGATGATCGCGTAGCCGTGGAGGGGCTCGTGCTCCACCACGGACAGGAGGAGGGCGTCCATATGCCCACGGAGCGCGTCGGGGTTCACGTGTTCACCTTAACCGGGTGCGGCATGTAGGCAGTCTACATGTAGGCTCTCTATATGTAGCCAGACATAAGGAGCCTTTCATGGACGTCCTCGACCTGGCCCGGTTGCAGTTCGCGGTGACGGGGAGCCTGCATTTCCTGTTCGTCGTGCTCACGCTGGGCCTGGCCCCCCTTGTGGCGATCATGCACACCCGATACGCCCGCACCGGCAGCACCCTCGACGAACGCGCGACGCGCTTCTGGGGGCAGATCTACGTGACGAACTACGCGCTCGGCATCGTCACCGGCATCGTGATGGAGTTCCAGTTCGGGCTGAGCTGGAGCGGCCTGACCCACTACGCCGGCGACGTCTTCGGCGCGCCGCTGGCGCTGGAGACGCTGATCGCGTTCTTCCTGGAGTCCACGTTCCTCGGCCTGTGGATCTTCGGCTGGCACCGGCTGCCCACGTGGCTCCACCTCGCGACGATCTGGCTGGTCACGATCACCGCCTACGCGTCGGCGTTCTGGATCATGGTGGCCAACTCGTTCCTCCAGCACCCGGCCGGGTCGGTGCGCGACGGCGAGGTGCTGCGGCTCGACGACTTCGGCGCGCTGCTGACCAACCCGTCGTTGTCGATGGCGCTGCCCCACGTGCTCTCGGCCGGGCTGACCGTGGGCGGCTTCGTGGTGATGAGCGCGAGCGCCTACCACCTGTTCCGCAGGACCCCCGACCAGGAGCTGTTCTCCCGGTCGCTGCGCATGGGCATCTGGACCTCCTTCGCCGGCACGATGATGGTCGTCGGCTTCGGGTTCGCCCAGTTCGGGCCGGTGACCAGTGTCCAGCCCGACAAGTTCGCCGACCGGCCGCTGGCCGCCTTCGGGCTCGGCATGATGATCCTCATCGGGCACCTGCTCCAGCTCATCGCCCTCGCGCTGGTGATCGTGGTCAAGTGGGCGCCGCGCTGGCGCTTCCTCCACCCGCTGATCGTGCTGGTCACCCCTCTTCCCTTCATCGCGGCGATCCTCGGGTGGATCGCCCGGGAGGAGGGCCGCCAGCCGTGGATGATCTGGGAGCGCCTCAAGGTCGCCGACGCGATCACCCCCGGGCTGACCGGCGGCCAGATCACCCTGTCGTTCGTCGGGTTCGTCGGCGTGCTGACGCTGCTGGCGGTGGCCGACTACGTGCTGATCGTGCGCGTCGTCCGGCGCGGCGCCCACGAGGTCGCGCTCGGCGAGAACCCCGCGCCCGCGCCGGCCCTGACCTTCTAGGAGCTGATCATGGACATCCTGTGGTTCGGCGTCCTGGCGCTGCTGCTGATCGGTTACTTCGTCCTGGAGGGCTTCGACCTCGGCGTCGGCCTGCTGCTGCCCGTCACCGCCGACCGCGACCGGGCCATCGGCGCCATCGGCCCGTTCGTGCTGGCCAACGAGGTGTGGCTGATCGCCGTCGCGGGCGTGTTGTTCGGGGCCTTCCCCGCGTGCGAGAACGTGCTGAGCGCCAACTACGAGGCGGTGGTGCTGCTGCTGGTCTCGTGGGTGGTGCGCGACGCGGGCCTGTGGTTCCGCCGCCGCCTGTTCACCCGCGCGTTCTGGGAGTGGGCGATCGCCCTGGCCTCCCTCGGCGTCTGCCTGGCCTGGGGCCTGCTGCTGGCCGGCCTGGGCGGGTTCTCCGTCCCGTTCGGGCTCCTGTACGGCCTCCTCATCGCCGCCCTCTTCGTGCTGCACGGCCGCCGGTTCCTCGACTGGCGGCTGACCGGCGGGGGATCACCGCTGGTCACCGGGGCGCTGGCGGCCGTGCCGGCGCTGGTGCCGCTGGTCGGCACGGCGGGCGCGGTGGTCGCCAACGCGGCCCCGTCCGCGAACCTGACGGTGTTGACGTTTATGGTGTTGCCGTTCGTCCCGGTCTTGGCCGGGGCGCAGATCTGGGTGTGGAGGGCCTTCGGGAAGGGCCCGGTCCCCGCCTACTTCTGAGGGGGGCTCGGTGCACAAAGGTCTCGTGCGGCTGCTGCCGCGCCGCCACCTCATGGTGTGCCTGGGCGCGGCGGTGGCGGCCGGGCTGCTCGTCCTGGTCCAGGCCGAACTGCTGGCCGGGGTGCTGTCGGGGCGGTTCGCCGTCGGGGTGCTGGGCTGGCTGGCCCTGGTGATCGCGGCCCGGGGCGCGCTGGGCTGGGTCCAGGGCGTCGCGGCCGGGGCGACCGCTAGCGGGGTGAAGTCGGAGCTGCGCCACCGGCTGCTGCGCCGCTTCCAGGGCATGAGCCCGGCCGAGACCCGCTCGGGCGAACTCGTGACGCTGACCGGCCGGGGCCTCGACGCGCTCGACCCCTACCTGACGGGCTACCTGCCGTCGATCGCCGTCGCGGCCGTGGTGCCGGTGGCGGTGATCGTCCGGCTGTTCGTGGCCGATCTGACGACCGCGCTGATCGTGCTGGTCACGGTGCCGCTGATCCCGATCTTCGGCGCGCTGGTCGGCATGACGACCAAGGCGGTGACCGAGCGGCAGTGGGCCGCCCTGTCGCGGCTCGGCGGCCACTTCCTCGACGTGGTCCGGGGCCTGCCGACCCTGCGGGCGTTCGGCCGGGCCCGTCACCAGGCGACCGTGATCCGCGAGGTGGCCGGCGCCCACCGCTCGGCGACGATGAAGACCCTGCGGGTGGCGTTCCTGTCGTCGCTGGTCCTGGAGCTGGTCGCGTCGTTGTCGCTGGCGCTGGTCGCGGTGCCGGTCGGCCTGCGGCTGCTGTCGGGCTCGCTCGACCTGACGACGGCCCTCCTCGTGCTGCTGCTCGCCCCCGAGGCCTACCTGCCGCTGCGCGCGATGGGCACCCGCTTCCACGCCGCCATGGAGGGCGTCACCGCCGCCGACCAGGCGTTCGCGCTGCTCGAAGGGGCGCAGCCGGCCGCCCCGCGCCCGGCGGTCGCCGCCGAGCGGGTGCCGGAGATCCGCCTCGAAGGGGTGACCGTGCGCTACCCCGGCCGCGACGACCCCGCCCTGCTCGACGTGTCGCTCACCATCGCGCCCGGCGAACGGGTGGCCCTGGTCGGCGAGAGCGGGGCGGGCAAGAGCACCCTGCTCCACCTGCTGCTCGGCTTCGTCGCCCCCTCCGAGGGGCGGGTCCTGGTCGGCGGCGTCGACCTGGCCACCCTCGACCTCGATCAGTGGCGCCGGCAGCTGGCCTTCGTGCCCCAGCGCCCCCACCTGTTCGCCGCCTCGGTGGCCGGCAACATCTCCCTCGACGGCACGGCCTCCCCCGAGGAGATCCGCGCCGCGGCGGTCGCCGCCCAGGCCGACGCCTTCGTCACCGACCTGCCCGAGGGCTACGACACCGTCATCGGCGAACGGGGCGCCGACCTGTCGGCGGGCCAGCGCCAGCGCCTGGCCCTGGCCCGCGCGTTCTGCCGCCCCGGCGCGGGCCTGCTGCTCCTCGACGAACCCACCGCCCGCCTCGACGGCCGCAGCGAGGCGGCGGTGGTCGAGGCCACCCGCACCCTGTCCGAAGGCCGCACGGCGGTGATCGTCGCCCACCGCCCGGCCATGATCGCCCTGGCCGACCGGGTGATCCGCGTCGACGACGGAGTGATCGCATGACCTCTTCGATCATCTGGAACCGCCGGCTGCTGATCGCCGCGCTGGCCGGGTCGGCGGCCGACCTGGCCGGGCTCGGGCTGATCGCCTCGGCCGCCTGGCTCATCACCCGGGCCGCGCAGCAGCCCGAACTGGCCGCGCTGTCGGTGGCGATCGTCGCGGTCCGGGCGTTCGCGACCTCCCGCGGGGTGTTCCGCTACGCCGAGCGGCTGACGGGCCACGACGTCGCGCTGCGCGCGCAGGCGGCGACCCGCGAACGCCTCTACGACTCGCTCGTCCCGGCCGGGCCGCTCTCCCACCGGGGGGCCGACCTGCTGAGCCGGATGGTCGACGACACCGACGCCGTCCAGGACCTGCTGGTCCGCTGCCTGCTCCCGGCCGTCGCCGCCCTGGTCACCGGGGTCACGGCCGTCGTGATCGCGGCGTTCCTGCTGCCGCTCGCGGCGGTGGTGCTGGCGGCGGGGCTGATCGTCGCGGGGGTGCTGCTCCCGGCCGCGACCGCCGCGCTGGCCCGCCGGTCGACCACCCGGCTGGCGCCCGCGCGGGCCGACCTGGCCGCCCACACCGCCGACCTCGTGCACGGCTCGGCCGACCTGGCCGCCTACGGCGCGACCGGGCGGGCCCTCGACGCGGCGGCGGCGGCCGACGACCGGCTCGCCCGCCTGGAACGCGGCCAGGCCCGGGTGAACGCGACCGCGCTGGCGGCCGGGGTGCTGGTCCAGGGCCTCACGGTGGTGATCGTGGTGGCCGTGGCCATGGCACTCGACGCCGGTTCGATCGCGACCGCCGTGCTCGCCCTGACGTCGCTGGTCTGCTTCGAGCCGGTGCTCCCGCTGGCGGTGGCCGGCGAACGGCTGACCGGGGTGCTGGCCGCGGTGCGGCGGCTGCGGGAGATCGAGGCCGTGCCCCCGGCGGTGGCCGCCCCGGCCGACCCGCTGCCCCGGCCTACCGGGCCGCTGACGGTCGTGGTCGACGACCTGGTCGTCCGGCACGGCGACCGGCCCGCGCTCGGCGGGGTGAGCCTGACGCTCACTCCGGGGAAACGCGTCGCCGTCGTCGGCCCCAGCGGGGCGGGCAAGAGCACGTTGTTGTCGGCGCTGATGCGGACCGTCGAGATCGTGTCGGGCGGCGTCACCGTCAACGGCGTCGACCTGCGCCGGTTCTCCCCCGACGACGCGCGGGCCATGATGACGGGCCTCACCCAGGACCCCTACGTCTTCCAGACCACCTTCCGCGACAACCTGCGCCTGGCGGGCCCCGACGCCGACGACGCCGAGCTCGACCGGGCGGTGCGCGAGGCCAGGCTGGGCACGTTCGCCGACCGGGCCGGCTGGGACGTCCAGCTCGGCGAAGACGGCCGCACCCTGTCGGGCGGCCAGATCCAGCGCCTGGCGCTGGCCCGCGCCCTCCTCTACGACCCGCCGGTCCTGCTGCTCGACGAACCCGCCGAGGCCCTCGACGAGACCACGGCCGACGCCCTGATGGGCGACCTGCTCGACGCCACCCGGGGCCGCACCACCCTGCTCGTCACCCACCGGCTGCGCGGCCTGGAGGCGGTCGACGAGGTGATCGTGCTGGAGGACGGCCTGGTGGTGCAGCGCGGCACCCACGCCGAACTCGTCGCGGCCGACGGCTACTACCGCGAGTTGTGGCGGGCCGAGACCATGATCCGCGGGTAGCCGTCACGGTGCGGGCCGGGAACGGCCGGTGCGCGCCGCCGGACGGGCGCGGGCCGGAGACGGCGGGCGGGGCCGGCCAGGCGGAGCCGTAACGGAGAAAAAGACCGGCGGCGCCCTGAGGCGCCGCCGGTCTTCCCCTGTCCCCATACCTGAGAGATCTCCGCGTCAGCTCGTCGTCTTCTCCTCCAGAGTGATCGTCGCCGTGTTCGCCTGACCGTTCCGGGTGTAGTTCACGGTCACCTTGGTCCCGGGCTGGTGGCCGCGGATGATGCCGACCACCGTCTCGCCCGCGTCGATCGGGGTGTCGTCGACCTTGGTGATGATGTCGCCCTGCTGCAGGCCCGCCTTGGCGGCGGGGCTGTTCGGCTCGACCGTCGACACCAGGGCGCCGGCGATGTCGCCGGTGGCGTCGCCGACGCTCACGCCGAGGTAGGCGTGCACGGCCTTGCCGGTCTTGATCAGCTGGTCGGCGACGTTCCTGGCGGTGTTGATCGGGATGGCGAAGCCGACGCCGATGTTGCCGTTGCCGCCGCCCGAGGTGGCGATCGCGGTGTTGATGCCGATGACCTGGCCGGCCGCGTTGACCAGGGCGCCGCCGGAGTTGCCGGGGTTGATCGCCGCGTCGGTCTGGACCATGCCGCCGATCGTCGTGGTCGGCTCGGCCTGCTGCTCCTGCTCCTGGCCGAAGCCGCCGCCGCCCCAGCCGGGGGGCAACTGCGGGCCGCCGCCTCCGCCGCCGCCACCGGAGGTGACGGTGCGGTCGAGGGCCGAGACGATGCCCGAGGTGACCGAGCCCTCCAGGCCGAGCGGGCTGCCGATCGCCAGCACCGAGTCGCCCACCTGGAGCGCGTCGCTGTCGCCGAGCGAGGCGGCCGTGAGGCCCGAGACGCCGGTGGCGCGGATGACCGCGATGTCGGTCGTCGGGTCGGTGCCCACGAGCGTCGCCGGGATGGTGCGGCCGTCGCTGAACTTGACGGCCATCTGGGCGTTCTGCCCGGCGCCGGCGACCACGTGGTTGTTGGTGAGGATCAGCCCGTCGGCCGAGAGGATCACGCCGGAGCCCTCTCCCTGGCCCTGCTGCGAGGTCACGGTGATCATGACCACCGAGGGCTGCACCGCCTTGGCGACCGCCGCGATCGTGCCCTTGGCGGGCATCGCCGCCGAGCCGTTACTCTGCGAGTTCACCACCGGGCTGGCCAGCACCGGCACGCCGTCGTCGTCCATCGCGTTGGTGATGAGGGCCCCTGCGACCCCACCGCCGACCGCCACGCACGCCAGCGCCAGGATCGAGACGCCCCGCTTCCAGGCCCGTCCGTCGGACCGCTGCTGCCGGGGCGGCTCCGGGGGGAGCGGCGGCAGACCGTAGACGGCGGTGTCGCCGACCGGGTTCGCGCCGACGTGTCCCTGGATGGGGCCCGGCTGGTGCGGCGGCGGGGGCGGCGCGAACTGCGGCGTGGGCTGCTCGCCCCGGTAGTCGCCGTACTGCGGGGCCCGGCGGCCGAACTGGCTCCAGCCGCGCCCTTCGAGGACCTCGGTGGTCCCCGTCTCGTTCTCCCGCTCGTCAGCGCTCATCTCTGCCATCCCCTTACCGAATCCCGGCTCCTTCGGGCCGGTGGTTCTAAGATGGCAAACCGCCGATAAGGCCGGCTTAAGCGATCACCCCGCTGACCTGGCGAAACCGAACACTGGCCTTATTTGTGCTGCTCGGGCCAGTATTCGTCGCGCAAAATCCGTTTGTACAACTTCCCGGTGGGGTGCCGGGGCAGCTCCGTGCGGAAGTCGACCGACCTCGGGCACTTGTAGTGGGCCAGCCGTTCGCGGCAGTACCCGATCAGTTCCGCCTCCAGCTCCGGCCCGGCCGCCGCGGGGTCGGCGGGCTCCACGACGGCCTTGACCTGTTCGCCCATCTCCTCGTCGGGCACCCCGAAGACGGCCACGTCGGCGACCTTCGGATGGACCGCCAGCAGGTTCTCCGCCTCCTGCGGGTAGATGTTCACCCCGCCCGAGATGATCATGTACGAGCTCCGGTCGGTCAGGTAAAGGAAGCCCTCCTCGTCGAGGTGGCCGATGTCCCCGAGCGTCGACCAGCCCCGGCCCTTCGGGTCGTGCGCGGCGGCGGTCTTGTCGGGGTCGCCGTGGTAGACGAAGGCCGGCCCGTCGGAGAGGTAGACGACGCCGGTCTCCCCCGGGCCCAGTTCCTCGCCCTGGGCGTCGAGGATGTGCGGCACGCCGAGCAGCGGCCGTCCGACGGTGCCCTTGTGGGCGAGCCAGTCGTGGGGGCCGGCGTAGATGAAGCCGTTGCCCTCGGTGCCCGCGTAGTACTCGTGGACGATCGGGCCCCACCACTCCATCATCGACTCCTTCACCGGAATGGGGCAGGGGGCGGCGGCGTGGATGGCGTACGCCAGCGTGGACAGGTCGTACTTGGCCCGGGTCTCGGCCGGGAGCTTCAGGAACTTGATGAAGTGGGTCGGCACCCACTGGGAGTGGGTGACGCCGTACGTCTCGATGGCGGCCAGGGCCTGTTCCGGGTCGAAGCGGTCCATGACGACGACGGTGGCGCCGAACCGCTGGAAGGTGAGCGAGTAGCGCAGCGGGGCGGCGTGGTAGAGCGGCGCCGGCGACAGGTAGACGCTGTCGGCCGTGGCGGCGAACAGGAAGCCGATCAGGTTCATCAGCGGGCCGGGCGTCTCCAGCGGCTGGCCGGTCCAGTTCGGCTTGACGCCCTTCGGCCGCCCGGTGGTGCCCGAGGAGTAGAGCATGTCCATGCCCTGCACCTCGTCGGCCACGGGGGTGACGGGCATGGGGGCGACCGCGGTCTCGTACGGGAGGAAACCGGGGACCGTGCCGTCGAGCATGAGCCGCAGCGGCGGCCCGGTCACCGCGGCGGCGGCCTCGGCGCAGGCGGCCGAGGAGATGAACGCCTTCGCGCCGCAGTTCTCCACGATGTACGTCAGCTCGCCCGCCTGCAGCCGCGAGCTGACCGCCGTGTAGAACAGGCCCGACCGGTGGGCCGCCCAGGCGATGGCGAGGAAGAGGGGATGGTTCTCCAGCATGAACGCGATGTGGTCGCCGGGCCGCAGCCCGGCCTCGCGCAGCAGGTGGGCGAGGCGGTTGGACTCCTCGTCGAGTTCCCGGTAGGTGACCACCCGGCCGGAACCGGCCATGATCACAGCGGGTTTGTCAGGGCTCACGGCGGCGATGGCACCCGGGTACATGACCGAACATTACTCGGTGATCGTCGGGGCGGAAAGGGAAACGGCCCGCGCCGGGAATGGCGCGGGCCGTTCAGTAGACCGCTCAGCCTACCGTTCGAGGGTGCCGATCAGACGGCTTCGTAAACCGGCGACCAGGGGCCGAAGAAGCCCTTGGGACCGAAGTGGTTGCCGCGGGAGACCTGGACGTCGATCGTGTTCACGTTGGTGGCGTGGAACCCGAACCAGTCACCGCCCTTGTCGCAGTTGCGGAACTTCTCGTAGGAGGTGTGGCCGTCGAGGTCCTCGATCTTGAAGACGGCCCAGGCGCACTTGTACTTCTTGTCGCCCCACCACTTGTGGTTCGTGAGTTCACCCTTGACCGAGACCTTGGTGTACTCCTCCCACTTCCAGGACCACTTCTTGTCCCACTTCCAGCCGACGATCTTGCACTTCTTCTCGCCGTGCTTCCACCAGCACTTCTTGATGGGCTTCTTGAACTTCTCCCAATACCAGACCTTCTTCTTGCCGTGGTCGACGGCGTACTTGCCCTCGGCCTCGGCCTTGTGGTCGGCGGAGTAGTAGGGGCCCCAGTCCCCGACGAAGGGGGAGGCGCTGGCGGCCGTCGGCGCAACCACGGCGCCGGTGATGAGGGCGGCGGCGACGCCACCGCTCACCAGGAGCTTCTTGATGAATCGCACTTTCGGATTCCTCTCGGGACGAGGAGTTTGACAGGAAAATGAATAAACCGTCCCGATAGCGACCCAGTAGCGACTGACTTGAACCTCGCTTTAAAGCGCAGGTCACCCCACCCGGATGAGGCCCATCGCCCGTTCCCGCAGCTCAGGGGTGGCGGTCGCGGCCGAGCCCGAAGTGAAGGGTGGGGCCGGGTCATACTCGATGGCCAGCTGCACGGCCCGGGCGGTGTCCTCGTCGCGCATCAGGGCGAGCAGGGTCAGCGCCATGTCGAGGCCCGCCGAGACCCCGGCGGCGGTGACGACCTTCCCCTCGGTGACCACACGTTCGGCCACCGGGACCGCGCCGAAGCCGGCGAGCCCGTCGTGGAAACCCCAGTGGGTGGTGGCCGGCAGGCCCGCCAGGATGCCGGCGTGGGCGAGCAGGAACGCGCCGCTGCACACCGAGGTGGTCCAGGTCGTGGTGCGGTGGGCGGTCGTGATCCAGTCGATCAGCCGCCGGTCGTTCAGCGCCGGGAGGGTGCCGGGGCCGCCGGGGACCACGACCACGTCGGGGTCGGGCAGGTCGTCGAAGGCCGCGGTGGCGGTGATCGACAGGCTGTCCTGGTCGTCGGCGACCGGGCCCGGCTCCGCCGCCACGAACGTGACGGCGACGCCGGGCGCGAAGGCCAGCACGGTGTAGGGGCCAACCGCGTCGAGGGCGGTGAAGCCGGGATAGAGGGGGATGGCGACGCGCATTCAGTGCTCCTTGTCATGGGACCGGTCGCGGAACCGGCGGCGGTAGTCGCCGGGGGAAACCCGAAGGTGCCGGCGGAACACCCGGTAGAGGCTGCCGGGCAGGCCGAGCCCGGTGCGCCGGGCGACGACGTCGAGGGGTTCGTCGGTGGTCTCCAGCAGCCGCCGGGCGGCGCCGGTGCGGGCGATCTCGACGTACCGGCCGGGGGGCATGCCGGTCTCGTCGGTGAAGACGCGGGAGAAGTGGCGCTCGCTCAGGTTCATCCGGCGGGCCAGCGCCGGGACGCTGAGGTCCTCCTCCGGGTGCTCGTCGATCCAGGTCTGCAGCTCTTTCAGGGGTTCACTTCGCGGTACGGCCTGGATCGGCGCCGAGAACTGCGACTGCCCGCCGGGCCGGTGGAGGTAGACGACCAGCCCCCGCGCGACGTGCCGGGCGACGTCGTGGCCGTGGTCGTCGGCGACCATCGCCAGGGCCAGGTCGATCCCGGTGGTCACCCCGGCGGAGGTCCAGACGTCGCCCTCGCGCACGTAGATCGCATCGGGGTCGGTCTCGACGGCGGGATAACGCCGGGCCAGGTCGTCGGCCGACAACCAGTGGGTGGTGGCCCGCCCGCCGTCGAGCAGCCCGGCCTCGGCGAGCAGGAACGCCCCCGTGCAGACCGACCCGGTCCGCCTGGCCCTCGCCGCCAGCCGCCGCACCCCCGCCACCAGCCGGGGGTCGCGCAGGTGGTCGTCGACGGTCAGCCCGCCGGCCACCAGCAGCGTGTCGATCGGCCCGGTGACCTCGTCGATCGGGGTCTCGACCAGGGTGGCCAGCCCGTTCGACGACCGGACCGGACCGGCCACGGCCGAGGTCACCTCCAGCGTGTACGCCGCCCTCCGGCTGACCAGCCCGGCGGTGGCGAACACGTCGGCCGGCCCGGCCAGATCGAGGTGCTGGAACCCTTCGGTGATGACGCAGACGACCCGCATGCCTCCATCCTGGAATCCGCCCCCCGGTGGCCGCAACGACACGAACCGTGCAGATCAGGACATGACGAAGGGGGCCTCCCCTGTCCCGGGAGGCCCCCTTCGCGCCGGGGGAAGGTTACGCGGCGGCCGACTGCCCCACCGTCGCCGGGGTCAGCGCGATCTCCAGGACCTCACGCACGTCGCTGACGGCGTGGACCTCGAGATCGGCCAGCACCTCGGCCGGGACGTCGTCGAGATCGGGCTCGTTGCGGGCCGGGATCAGGACGGTCGTGATGCCCGCCCGGTGGGCGGCCAGCAGCTTCTGCTTGACCCCGCCGATCGGGAGGACCCGGCCGGTCAGCGACACCTCACCGGTCATCGCCACGTCGCCCCGCACCGGGCGCCCGCTGAGCAGCGAGGCCAGGGCGGTCGTCATGGTGACGCCGGCCGAGGGGCCGTCCTTCGGCACCGCGCCCGCCGGGACGTGGATGTGGATCTGGCGGTCCTTCAGCGACCCGACCGGCAGCTCCAGCTCCGCGCCGCGCGAGCGCAGGTAGGAGAGCGCGATCTGGGCCGACTCCTTCATCACGTCGCCGAGCTGGCCGGTCAGGGTCACCCCGGTCGAGCCGGTCTCGGGATCGGCCAGCGACGCCTCGACGTAGAGGACGTCGCCGCCCGCGCCGGTCACCGCCAGGCCCGTCGACACGCCGGGCACCGAGGTGCGCTGGCGCGACTCGGGCAGCGACGACTCGGGCACGTGGCGCGGCCGGCCGAGGTAGCCGACCAGGTCGTCGTCGGTGACGGTCAGCGGCAGGGTCTTGTCGCCCAGCGAGACCGCCGCGGCGACCTTGCGGAGCACCCGCGCGACCGCCCGCTCCAGGGAGCGCACGCCCGCCTCGCGGGTGTACTCGCCCGCCACGCGGCGCAGCGCCGCGTCGTCGACCGTGACCTCGTCGGGGGTCAGGCCCGCCTTCTCGAGCTGCCGGGGCAGCAGGTGGTCGCGGGCGATGACGACCTTCTCGTCCTCGGTGTAGCCGTCGAGGGTGACGACGTCCATGCGGTCGAGCAGCGGGCCGGGGATCTGCTCCAGGGCGTTGGCCGTGGCCAGGAACAGCACGTCGGACAGGTCGAGCTCGACCTCGAGGTAGTGGTCGCGGAACGTGTGGTTCTGCGCCGGGTCGAGCACCTCGAGCAGGGCCGCCGTCGGGTCGCCCCGGTAGTCGGCGCCGACCTTGTCGACCTCGTCGAGGAGGACGACGGGGTTCATCGAGCCGGCCTCGCGGATCGCCCGGACCAGGCGGCCGGGCAGCGCGCCGACGTAGGTGCGCCGGTGGCCGCGGATCTCCGCCTCGTCGCGGACGCCGCCGAGGGCGACGCGCACGAACTTGCGGCCCATGGCGCGGGCGACCGACTCGCCGAGCGAGGTCTTGCCGACTCCGGGAGGGCCGGCCAGCGCGAGCACCGCGCCCGACCGCCGCCCGCCGACGACGCCGAGCCCCTGGTCGGCGCGGCGCTTGCGGACCGCGAGGTATTCGATGATCCGGTCCTTCACGTCCTCCAGGCCGGTGTGGTCGGCGTCGAGGATGGCGCGGGCGCCGGCGATGTCGTAGGCGTCCTCGGTGCGGGTGTTCCACGGCAGGTCGAGGACGGTGTCGAGCCAGGTGCGGATCCAGCCGGTCTCGGGCGACTGGTCGGAGGTGCGCTCCAGCTTGTCGACCTCCTTGAGGGCCGCCTCGCGCACCTTCTCGGGCAGGTCGGCCGCCTCGACGCGGGCGCGGTAGTCCTCCTCCTCGGTCTCGGGGTCGCCGTTGAGCTCGGCCAGCTCCTTGCGGACGGCCGCGAGCTGCTGGCGGAGCAGGAACTCGCGCTGCTGCTTCTCCATGCCCTCCTGGACGTCCTTGCGGATCGTCTCGGCGACGTCGACCTCGGCCAGGTGGTCGCGGGCCCAGCCGACCAGCTTCTCCAGCCGCTCCCCCGCGTCGGCGGTCTCCAGCAGGAGCAGCTTCTGCGCGGTCGAGAGCCAGGGCGCGTAGCCGGAGCTGTCGGCCAGCACCGAGGGGTCGTCGATGCCGTTCACCTGGTCGACGACCTGCCAGGCGCCGCGCTTCTGCAGGATCGTGGTGGTGAGCGCCTTGTACTCCTTCATCAGGGAGCTCACCTTGGCGTCGGGCTCGTCGGTGCTCTTCGGCACGATGGTCGCCTCGACCCACAGGGCCGCGCCGGGGCCGGTCGTGCCGGTGCCCACGCGGGCGCGCGACACACCCCGCACCACGGCGGCGGGCTCGCCCCCGGGCAGCCTGCCCACCTGCTCGACGACCGCGCTGACGCCGACCGCCCCGTAGTGCCCGTCGATCCGCGGCACCAGCAGGACGTGGGGCTTCTTGGCCCCGGTGGCCTGGGCGGCCTCGATCGCCGCGCGCACCTCGGAGTCGGACAGATCGAGGGGGACGACCATGCCGGGCAGGACGACCTCGTCGTCCAGGGGCAGGACGGGAAGGATCTCAGTCATGCGTGCTCCTCAGCCTTGAGTTATATGCGCTCAACTAAGGCGAGTCCCATGGTGTTCCCAAGCTTGCGTGAGTTCGCTGAGAGCGATCGTAATTCTGTAATCAGGTTTAACGACACGGTGTCATCAACCTGTTGACGATCGCGGCGAAGGTTTGTGACACTTCGTCATGAACGACTCTCTGAGGAGCCTGCGATGGGTTTTGCCGAGGTCCTGCGGACCGCGACCTGGACCGACCACGAGTCCGCGGAGGACGACAGCTACCTGAAGAACCTGATGGCGGGCAGGCTTAGTCCCGAGGCCTACGGCGAGATGGTCGCCCAGCACTACTTCGCCTACGTGGCCCTCGACGGCGCGTCGAAGCGGCTGGCCGGCGACCCCGTCGCCGGGGCGTTCGTCTTCCCCGAGCTCTACCGCGAGCAGGCGCTCGTGCGCGACCTCACCACCATCTACGGCGACGACTGGGCCGCGCGCATCGCCCCCAGCAAGCCGACCCAGACGCTGGTGGCCCGGATCAACCAGGTTTCCGACTGGCCGGGCGGATATGTGGCCCACCACTACACTCGTTACCTCGGCGACCTGTCGGGCGGCCAGTTCATCCGGCTGGAACTGCAGAAGATCTACGGCTTCGGCAAGGGGGGCGGGGTGGACTTCTACCACTTCGACATCGGCAGCCTCCCCCGGTTCAAGGACGAATACCGGCGCCGCCTCGACGCCCTCGGCGAGAGCCTCGACGAGGCCGGGCGGCAGCGCGTCATCCGGGAGACCCGGCTGGCCTACCAGCTGAACACCGAGGTGCTCGGCGACCTGGGCCGGGTGGCCACGGTGGCGGCCTGACGTGCCGCGCATCTCGGCCGCCACGATCGGCGAGCACCGCGCCCAGACCCAGGAGAAGATCCTGGAGGCGATCGCGCGGCTGGCCCGCCGGCAGGGCATCGACGCGATCTCGATGACCGAGCTGGCGGCCGAGGCGGGCATCACCCGGACCGTCCTCTACAACTACTTCCCCGACAAGACCGCGCTGCTGCTGGCCTTCACCGAGCGGGTGACCCACTACTTCGTCGAGAGCTACGCCCGCGACCTGCCCGCCGACGCCTCGCCGTCGGTCCGGCTGCGGGCGTTCGTCCGGCTCCAGCTGACCGGGCTGGTCGCCCACCCCCATCCGGGGGCCGCCGACCTGTCGGCCACCCTCGGGCCCGACGCCTACCAGCGGCTGGCCGCCCACGTCGCGCCGATGCAGGCGATCCTGCGCGAGATCATCCAGACCGGCGTCGACTCGGGCGAGTTCCAGACCGCCGACGTCGAGGCGGCGGCGCGGGCGGTGCTGGCGGTCCTCGGGTCAGAACGCATCCCGCTGACCGAGGGCGGCCGGACCCTGGAGGAGGCCGAGCGCTTCGTCTCGGTCTTCTGCCTGCGCGCCCTCGGGCCGGGAGACTCGGGAGACTAGAGCGTCAGCGGCAGGCCCCCGTGGTGGAGGCGGAAGTCGTCTCCGGCGTCGGCCGCGAGGCGCAGCGTGCCGAGTTCGCGGGCGACGCGGTCGAGCATGATCCGGGCCTCCAGGCGGCCCAGGGCCGCCCCGAGGCAGAAGTGGATCCCGTGCCCGAACGCCAGGTGCCGGCTCGCGTCGGTCCGGTGGACGTCGAACACGTCAGGGTCGGCGAAGACCTCCGGGTCGCGGTTGGCGCCCCAGAGCGACAGGGCCACCCGCTCGTTGGCCGGGATCACGCCCCCGGCCAGGTCGAGGTCGCGGAAGGCGAAGCGGGGCGGCACGATCTCGACCGGGCCGCGGAAGCGCAGCGTCTCCTCCACCACCGCGCCCGCCAGCGCGGGGTCGTCGCGGAGGTCCCGCCACTGCTCCGGGTGGGTGAGCAGCAGCCGGATGCCGTTGACGACGACGTCGACCGTCGTCTCCTGCCCGGCGATCAGCAGCAGCTGGATCATCGCGACCAGCTCGTCGCGGTCGAGGGCGTCGCCCTCGGCCTCCAGGGCGACCAGCCCGGAGAGCAGGTCGTCGGCCGGGTCGGCCCGGCGGCGGGCGGCCAGGTCGTCGACGTAGGCGGCGAACGCCAGGGTGGCCGTGCCGTCCCAGTCGGCGCCCGAGACGATCGTCGCCGACCAGGCGCGGAACATCGGCCGGTCCTCCTCCGGCACGCCGACGAGCTGGGCGATGACGTTGACCGGCAACGGGTCGGCCAGGTCGGCCACCCCGTCGAAGGAGCCCAGCTCCCGCGCGCGGGCGACCAGCCGGTCGGCCACCTCGGTGATCCACGGCTCCAGGAGGGCCGCCGTCCGGGCCGTGAACGCCCTGCTGACCAGCCCGCGCAGCCGGGTGTGGTCGGGCGGGTCGAGGGAGATGAGCTGCCGGGCCGCGATCCGCCCGGCCTCGCCGTGCCCGGGCGCGTGCCCGGGCGGCTGGTGGCCGATCTCCGGGTGCTGCAGGCCCGCCAGGACGTCGGCGTGCCGGGCCACCACCCAGAAACGGTCGCCGGCGGGGTCGATCTGGGGCACGGGCCGGCCCGCGGCCCGCACGCGCGTGTAGAACGCGTGCGGGTCGCGGCGGGTGGCGGGCTCCCAGAGCTCCGAGAGCCCGAACTCGGTGATCATCAGGACGTGGCGGCGTACTGCTTGACGATCTCGGTCGTGACCTCGTCGCCCTCGACGGTTCCGGTGACCGACACCGTGACCTCGCCGGCGGGCAGTGCCGCGGCGCGGACCGGGAACTGCTGGAACGCCGACTTGCCGGGGGCGACGCCGGTGAAGGTCTTCGAGCCGTGGGCGGTCTCGATCTCGACGTCGACGGGGGCGTCGTGGTCGTTCACCACGCGGACGGCCAGGTAGGCCGAGCCGCCGATGAACCGGGCCTCGGGGGTGACCGTGGCCGGGAGCTGCGCCCCGGGCGCGAGCTGGGCCCGCGCGCTGTCGGCGGCGGCCACGATCGCGGTCTTCTGGGCGGCGGTCAGCAGCCCGGCCGCCACGAACGCGTCGGCCGTCGAGGTGACCTTCGCCATGAACGCGGCGTGCGTCGCGAACGGGGCGTTGTCCCAGAGCACGTCCAGGAAGGTCAGGCCGTCGGTGCCCGGCGAGACGATCCCGGTGACCGGCACGTCGTAGTTGGGCAGGCCGTCGTTGCGCTTCACGTTCGGCACGCCCGAGTCGATCGTGCCGAACACGATCTTCGGCTCGACCCGGCGGAAGTAGGCCGAGTGGGCCTGGGTGTCGCCGACGTACCAGGGACGGAGGTTGAGGCCGCCCGTGGTGAACAGCGGGTCGCCGGCCGCGTTCACGCCGTTCGCGGTGATGGCCGCCCGCGCGTAGTCGCCGTCGCGCTTGAGGTGGCGGTAGAGGGTCAGCTCGCGGTAGGCGCCGCCGCCGGGGTTGCCGAGGATCGGCATGAGCAGCGGGCCCCACATGATCGACTGGGTGTCGGGGCGGTCGATGGCGCGCTCGATCCTGATGGCGAACGGCATCGAGATCTCGATGACGTCGCCGGTCGCCCAGGTGCGGTTCAGGGTCACGTAGGTGCCCGGGACCGGGGTCTGCAGCAGCTGGAGCACGCCGTTGATCTTCACCGAGTAGCCCTTGACGGCCCACTTGGGCACCCGCAACTTGAGAGCCAGCTGACCGCCGCTGGTGACGGTGAGCTTGGTGCCGGCCTGGCGCGGGAAGTTCGTCTCCTGGGTGAGCGCGAAGTTCTTCTCCGTCCACGTCACGGTCGAGGGCACGAACTGGTTGACCCACAGGGCCGAGCCGTCGGCCGACTTGAAGTAGGTCGCCTCCTGGTACTTGGTGTGGATCTCCAGGCCGGTGCCGCCGCAGCAGGTGCCGGTGTTGCCGTACGACTTCGTGGCGCCCGGGGTCAGCGGCTGGAAGTAGGTGACCTGCGGGTTGGCCGTGCTGGCCGAGTCGGCCCGGGAACCGGCGAGCTGGTTGAACAGGGCCCGCTCGTAGTAGTCCATGTAGGCCGGGTCCTGCGTGTGGAAGAACAGGTTCCGGGCCAGCTTGGCCACGTTGTAGATCGAGCACGTCTCGGCGCCGCCCTGGGCGATCGCGTTGGCGATGTTGTCCCGGTTCTGGAACATCTCGATGTTGTTGTTGGAGCCCGGGTAGTTCCCGCCCAGGCCACCGTGGGAGAACATGCGGTGCGGGACCAGCATGCCGAAGAAGTTCTTCGCCGCCTTGAGGTAGTCGTCGCCGCCGCCCTGCTCGAAGATGCGCAGGTAGCCCGAGAAGCCGGGCACGTGCTGGTTGACGTGCAGGCGGGCCGGGCGCCGGCGGCCGTAGGCGAGCGGGTTGGTGACCGTGAGGATGTCGCGGTTCTCGACGGTCGCGCCGAAGAGCGACTCGCGGTTGTCGAAGAACTTCGCCGTCTCCAGGTGCTTGGCGTCGCCGGTCAGGGCGTGGATCTCGGCGAACACCTCGTTGGCCCCGCCGAGCTCCCCGGCGATGTAGGTGTCCCACATCAGGTTGAGGTTGTCGCGGGTGATCGGGCCGGCGTAGCTCGGGTGGTTCTTGTCGCCGGTGGTGAGGGCGTTGTGCGCCCAGTCGGCCATCTTCACCGCGATCTCGCGGGCCCGGGTGTTGCCGGCCAGCGTGTACGCGTCCAGCAGCCCGCGAACGATCTTGTGCTGGGTGTACCAGGGCGCCCACACGTTCGTGGCGGCGTTGCCGCCGTACTGGGCGTAGCGGGGCGGGGCGACGCGGATGACGGCGTCCTCCGGGATGGCGCCCAGGTAGCCGGCGTAGACGGGCTTCCAGAGCTGGCCGCCCGACTGGGGGATGGAGACGATGCCGGCGGGACGGTTGTTGGGCGAGGAGTCGAGCGCCGAGGCGCCGTCGGTCTCGTCGAAGCGGTACCAGGCGATGTTGCCGCCGCCCGTGGCACCGGCGGCGGAGGTCTGGAGCGAGGTGATCTCGGCGGCGCTCAGGGCGCGGTCGAAGATGTGGAACTCGTCGATGCTCGCGTTGAGCATGGCGTCGCCGTAGGCGGAGCGGCCGATCCAGACGTTGCCGGGCACGCCGAGGTTGGTCGGGTTGAGGGTCATGTTCGGGTTGGTGCCGGCGACGGCGCCGTTGACGTACAGGGTGCCGACCGAGCCCGAGAGGGTGACGGCCAGGTGCACCCACTGGCCGGTGGGGATCGCGGCGGTGCCGTTGATCTGCTGCTCGCCGCCGCTGCCCGTGGTGGTGATGGCGAACCGGGGCGGGTTGCCCGTCACGCCCGCGCGGGCGGTGAGGAACATGTTGACGGCGGTGCTCTGGCCGAAGTCGAAGACCCGGCTCCAGTTCTGCGCGGCGGCGAGGTTGACCCAGGTCGCGATCGTGAAGTTGGTGAGCTGGGAGACCGCCTCCTGCGGCAGTCTGACGTGCTCGGCGTTGCTGCCGCCGTTGAGCTTCAGGGCGTTGCCGAACTTCCCGGCCACCCGGCCGATGGGCAGCGCCTCGGGCTCCTCGGGGTTCTCCGGGGCGGTCATGCGGGCGGTGATGGCGTCCTGGCAGGCGCCGAGTTCGGTGACCATCCAGTCGAGCTTGGTCTTGTAGACCGTCTCGCCCTGGTCGGCGTACGCCTGGGCCAGGGCGCTCAGGTAGTGGCCGGCCCAGTGGCCGCTCAGCAGGCCGCCGTCCTCCCAGCCGCCGGGCGCGGTCACGCCCGCGGGGTTGGGCCGGCCCGCCTGGTTGTTGAACAGGAAGAGGAAACGGCGTTCGTCGAACGCCTGCAGGAACGCCTTCATCCGGTCGCGCTTCTCCTGCAGCAGACCGGTCTTCAGGCTGATCTCGTGCAGCCGGAACGGCCTGACCGGGGTGTTGCTCCCCGCGCCGACATAGGGGATCCCGGCCACCGACTCGGTGACGTTCGCGGTCGCGGCCTGCGCCGTCGCCGTCTGGACGCCGGTGGTCGTCGCGGCTAACGCCACCCCCAAGGCCGACGTCCGCACGAAGGTGCGGCGGCTCATTCCTGACTTCTCGGATGCCGTCATGGCCTTCCCTTCACTTGCGCACATGACCCTCGACTGTTAGCGCTAACACAGCTCGAACACCGCTCAGCCAGGGGCTTTTCTCTTGAGATTGTTAGCGTTCACATCAGAAACACACCAGACCGGGCGGTTCAACCGTTACAGATGCGTTACGGAGAAAATAAGTAGAACCGCCACATTCCACCTGGTTAGCGTGGCCGCATGACCCCTCAGCTCGCCGCACTCTGCGTCGACGCGCAGGACCCGCCCGCGCTCGCCCGGTTCTGGGGCGAGTTCCTCGGCTGGAAGGCCGACGGCGACACCACCCTGCTGCCCGCCGACGACACCGGCTTCCGCCTGCGTTTCCTGCCGACGCGCGAGCCGAAGACCCGGCAGAACCGGATGCACTTCGACCTCACCAGCGGCTCGTTCGAGGAGCAGCAGGAGACCGTGGCCCGGGCGCTCGCGCTGGGCGGCCGGCACTTCGACGTCGGCCAGCTGCCCGAGGAGGAGCACGTCGTGCTCGCCGACCCCGAGGGCAACGAGTTCTGCGTCATCGAGGCGGGCAACCGGTTCCTCGCCGAGTGCGGGTTCATCGGGGCGCTGGCGTGCGACGGCTCGCAGGCCGTCGGCTACTTCTGGAGCGCGGCCCTGGGCTGGCCCCTGGTGTGGGACCAGAACGAGGAGACCGCCATCAGGTCGCCGCACGGCGGCCCGAAGATCACCTGGGGCGGCCCGCCGGTAGCGGCGAAGACCGGGAAGAACCGGCTGCACTTCGACCTCGTCCAGGTGGAGATCGACCAGTTGACCGCCCTCGGGGCGACCCGGCTCGGCGCCGCCGAGGGCCGGGTGCTCATGGCCGACCCCGACGGCAACGAGTTCTGCGTGCTCGGCTGATCCCGGTGGACGAGCACCGCCACCACGCCCATCAGCACGGCGGTCAGCAGCGTGGCCAGCACGACCAGGGTCACCTCGGTCCGGCTGACCTCCCACTGGAAGCGCCCCCGGGCCATCGCGGCGCAGGTGGCGTTCAGCCGGTCGATGCGGGCCGCGAAGGCCCGGTCCTGCTCGCGCAGGCGGCTGGCCATCTCGGCCAGCACCCGCTCGTCATCCACTGGGGATCCCGCGCCGGGTGACGTGGGGGTACTTGAGGTCGAACGCCGGCCGCTCCGACCTGATGGGCGGGATGCGGTGGAAGTTGTGCCGCGGCGGCGGGCACGAGGTGGCCCATTCGAGGCCGTTGCCGAAGCCCCAGGGGTCGTCGACCTCCACCTTCGGGGCGTACTTGGCGGTGTACCAGACGTTGAACAGGAACGGCAGCGTCGAGATGCCCAGGATGAGGGCGCCCACCGACGAGACCACGTTCAGGGTGGTGAAGCCGTCGACGGCGCTGTAGTCGGCGTACCGGCGGGGCATGCCCGAGATGCCCAGCCAGTGCTGCACCAGGAACGTGGTGTGGAAGCCGATGAACAGCGGCCAGAAGTGCCAGCGGCCGAGCCGGAAGTCGAGCATGCGGCCGGTCCACTTGGGCCACCAGAAGTAGAAGCCGCCGAACATGGCGAACACCACCGTGCCGAACAGCACGTAGTGGAAGTGGGCCACCACGAAGTAGGAGTCGTGGGCCTGGAAGTCGAGGGGCGGGCTGGCCAGGATGACGCCGGTGATGCCGCCGAACAGGAACGTCACCAGGAAGCCGACCGCGAACAACATCGGCGGCTCGAACGACAGGTGGCCGCGCCACATCGTGCCGACCCAGTTGAAGAACTTCACCCCGGTCGGCACCGCGATGAGGAACGACATGAACGAGAAGAACGGCAGCAGCACCCGGCCGGTGGCGAACATGTGGTGCGCCCAGACGGTGACCGAAAGGCCGGTGATCGAGATGGTCGCGCCGACCAGGCCGACGTACCCGAAGAGCGGTTTGCGGCTGAAGACCGGGATGATCTCGGTGGCGATGCCGAAGAACGGCAGCGCCACGATGTAGACCTCGGGGTGCCCGAAGAACCAGAACAGGTGCTGCCAGAGCATCGCGCCGCCGACCTCGGCGTCGAAGACGTGCGCGCCCAGGCGGCGGTCGGCCTCCAGCACCAGCAGCGCCGCCGCCAGCACCGGGAAGGCGATGAGCACGAGCACGCTGGTCAGCAGGATGTTCCAGGTGAAGATCGGCATCCGGAACATGGTCAGGCCGGGCGCCCGCATGGTGATGATCGTGGTGATGAAGTTGACCGCGCCCAGGATCGTGCCCAGGCCCGAGAGCACCAGGCCCATGATCCACAGGTCGCCGCCGATCTGCGGGCTGAACGGCCCGGTCGACAGCGGCGTGTAGCCCGTCCAGCCGAACGACGGGCCGTCCTCGGCGTTGAAGAGGCTGGCGGTCACCCCGAGGCCGCCGAACAGGAACAACCAGAAGCTGACCGCGTTCAGCCGGGGGAAGGCCACGTCGGGCGCGCCGAGTTGCAGCGGCATCACGACGTTGGCGAACCCGGCGAACAGCGGGGTGGCGAACAGCAGCAGCATGAGCGTGCCGTGCAGGGTGAACAGCTCGTTGTACTGCGCGTTGGAGACGATCTGCAGGCCCGGGTGGGCCAGCTCGGCGCGGATGACCAGTGCCATGATCCCGGCGATCAGGAAGAAGCCGAAGGCGGAGATCAGGTACATGTACCCGATCACCTTGTGGTCGGTGGTGGTCAGCCACGACACGATGACGGCGCCCTTGCCCCGTTTGACGGGCGCGAGCGGTGAGGTGATCGGCTCCTGGACGGCCATGGGCGGCGCACCTGCCTGTCATGCGGGAAAACCGCTGTGGACGATCCGGCCGACGGGAAAATACCCGGCGACCCGGCACGAATAACTTGTCCGCCTTTTTACCACCCCCCGGATTTAACGTTGGGGAGAGATTCTCCCCCGTTTCCGACATGGCCTCCGAGCGTCCGGGTACGCCGAAATGAATCGCCGATTCGAGTAATCGAGGAGCGTGAATGCTCGCTTTTTATGATCACGAGGAGTCGGAATTCTACGGGCTCTGTGTAGAGGAGCTCCTCACGTGCCGACCTGCGATGAGACACGTCCACGAATTCGGCGCCGGCTCTGGTCGGGCCATGGTGAGCACCATTCAGCGCATCGATTTCCAGGGCCGGATGCGCGGTTTCGAACTCGACGAGACGTCCGCCGCGTCCGCCCGCGAGCTGATCCACCAGACCGGCCTGACCGGGCGTTACGAAGTGCGCCACGGCGATTTCTTCGCCGGTATCCACCCCGGCGAGAAACGGCGCTGCGTGGTCGCCAATCCGCCGTATCTCCCCCATCCGGAGGAGCGCCCGGCCTTCCCTCATCTGTCGGGCGGGCACACGGGCGCGGGCATCAGCAAGCGCATCCTGTCGGCCGGCTTCGACACCGTGCTGATGATGATCTCGTCGTACGCCGACCCGTGCTCGGTGCTGGCGCACGCCCGCGCGTGCGGCTACACGCTGACCAGCTGGATGGTGCTGCCCCTGCGGATGGGCGCGTTCTCCCGCCGGCCGCACGTCCGGCGGCGCATCGAGGCCATGTCGCGGGCCGGCACCGCGTTCGTGGCCGGGGAGCGCTACCTGCTGGCCGGCGGGGTCTGGGACCGGACCGGCGGCGGCGACCAGTCGGCCGTGTTGTCCCGCGTGATGTCGCGGTTCGGGGTCAGCTGACCGGCGGGAACCTGACGACGAGCTCCAGGCCGCCGCCCAGGTTGGGGCGCGCGTCCATCCGGGCTCCGTGGGCGCGGGCGATGGCGTCGGCGATCGACAGGCCCAGGCCGGCGCCCTGGGTCCGGGTCGTGCCGATGCGCCGGAACGGGGCGAACAGGTCGCCGAACCGCTCGGGCGGCACGTGGGGACCGGTGTTGGTCACCCGCAGCACGCCCCCGGCCAGGGTGATCCCGGCGGTCCCGCCGGGCACGTTGTGGCGCACGGCGTTGCCCGCCAGGTTGGTGACCAGGCGGTGCAGCAGCGTGCGGTCGCCGAGCACCACGCACGGCCCGGCCGTCACGGTCACGGTCACGTCGTCGTGGTCGAGCTCGGCCGCCGCGAGCCTGACCACCTCCGCCAGGTCGACCTCCTCCGGCGCTTCGAGCCCGTGCTCGGCCTGGGCGAGCACCAGCAGGGCGTCGATGAGCCGCTCGCTGCGCCGGTTGGCGGCCAGCAGCTTGTCCTTGACGGGGCCGACGTCGTCGGGCAGCCCGATCTCGATCGCGGCCCGCTGCACGGCCAGCGGCGTGCGCAGCTCGTGGGAGGCGGTGGCGATGAAGCGGCGCTGGCCCTCGACCGAACGTTCCAGCCGGGCCAGCATCTCGTCGAAGGTGTCGGCCAGCTCGCGGAGCTCGTCGCGCGGACCGGCCAGCGCGATGCGTTCGTGCAGGTTCGACAACGACAGGCGGCGGGCGGTCGCGGTGATGCGGTGCACCGGCCGCAGCATGCGCCCGGCGAAGAACCAGCCGACGGCGAGCGACACCAGGGTCATCACCACGATGGCGACGCCGGCCACCTCCCACTGGTAGGTGACGACCTCCTCGACCAGCCTCGGCCGCACCGGCGCGGGCCGGACGGGCGACCCGCCCGGGAAGGGGGCCTGGGGCGCCAGGGGCCGGGTCTCGAACCGGAGCCGCTGGTGCAGCGACAGGTTGACGCTCACCAGCAGCACCGCGGCCGTCAGCAGGAACAGCCCCGTGTACGTCAGCGCCAGCCGGACCCGGATCGTCCTCACAGCGCGTATCCCGCCCCGGGCACGGTCCGGATGCACGGCGGGTCGCCGAGTTTGCCGCGCAACCGGCTGACCACGACCCGCACGACCGTGGTGAACGGGTCGGCGTGCTCGTCCCAGGCCAGCTCCAGCAGGCGTTCGGCGCTGACGACCGCCCCGTCGGCGCGCAGCAGCGCCTCCAGGACGGCGAACTCCTTCAGCGACAGGTGCAGGTGCCGCCCGTCCCTGGCGGCCTGCACCCGCAGGGTGTCGAGCACGATCCCGTGGCGGGTCAGCACGGGCGGCACCGGTTCGCGGCTGCGCCGCCCGAGGGCCCGGACCCGGGCCACCAGTTCGGCGTAGTCGAAGGGCTTGGGCAGGTAGTCGTCGGCGCCCAGCCCGAGGCCGGCCACCCGCTCGGGCACCGAGGCCGCCGCGGTCAGCATCAGGATGCGGGTGCGGCTGCCGCGTCCGGCCAGGTCGCGGCAGAGGTCGTCGCCGTGCACCTCGGGGAGGTCGCGGTCGAGCACGACCACGTCGTAGTCGTGCACGGCGAGGCGTTCGGCCGCCGCCGCGCCGTCGTAGACGACGTCGACGGCCATGGCGTGGCGCCGCAGGCCCTCGCCGACGAGGTCGGCCAGGTCGTGTTCGTCCTCCACCACCAGAACTCGCATGCCCCGTTCCTACCGGGCCGGAGGTTACGGCGGCGTCAACGATTTCCGTCACCGCCGCGCAACGCGCCGCCCGGGACATTCGGCGACATGACCAAGCTGCTGGCCGCGGCGGCCCTCGCCGCCCTCCTGACCGTGCCTCTCGCCCCCGCCGCTCCGGCGGCCGCCGCCCCGCCGGCGTGCGCCCGCATGACGGGGCCGCCGCCCGCCTCTCCTCCCCCGACCTCGGTCGACACGCTCGGGCAGGCGTTCTTCTGCGTGCTCGACCACTACTACAGCGGGCCCGGCCTGCGCACCTCGGATCTGCTGCGGGACGCGTTCGCCGCGTACACGCGGAACCTGCACAAGCGCGGCGCCGACGTCGGGGGGCTGCGGCTGCCCGCGCTGACCGGCGACCGCGACGCCGACTGGGCCGCCGCGGCGAAGGCGCTCGGCGCGGGCGACCCGGTGGCGCTGCGCGCCGCCATCGACGGGATGGTCGCGGGGCTGCGCGACAACCACGCCCGGTACCAGGTGCCCGAGCCGCCGGGCGAGGACGGCCCCGCCGGGACCGGCATCGTCGGCGCGTCGGGGATCAGCGGGCCGGGCCTCGACCCGGCGGCCCGGCCGCCGTTCTTCATCACCGACGTCGTCGAGGACAGCCCCGCCGACAAGGCCGGCGTCCGGCCGGGCGACATCGTCCAGGCGATCGACGGGGTGCCCGTGTGGATCGGCGACACGCTGAACCCGCTGCTCGTCGAGCAGGTGCAGCGGCCGTCGTTCACGATGACCCTCAAGCGGCCCACGACCGGCCGGGTGCGCACGGTGAAGCTCACCGAGGGCCCGCTGACGCGTCCGGAGCGCGTGCCGACGGTCCGGGACGTCTCCGGGGTCCGTCACGTCACGCTGTCCGGCTTCTACGACGGCGCCGCCGACCAGGTGATCGCGGCGCTGCGCGGCGGCCCGAAGAAGGTCGTGCTCGACCTGCGCGGCAACGGCGGCGGCTCCCCCAGGGAGGTCGTCCGGCTGCTCGGCGCGTTCGCCCATGGTGAGGTCACCAGCTACTTCTGCGCGTACGACGGCTCCTGCACGCCCAACATGACCGACGACACCGTGCCCCTGCTCGGCGCCCGGCTCGTCGTGCTGACCGACCGGCGGTGCGCGTCGGCCTGCGAGGGCTTCAGCTCGGCCGTCCAGGACCTCGGGATCGGCCCGATCGTCGGCACCCGGACGGCGGGCGCCATCTCGGGTCCGGCCGGCGGGTGGCTGCTGAACGACGGCAGCGTGGTCGTGCTGCCGTCGGTGCGCCATCTCGGCCCCCGGAAGGAGCTCATCGACCTGGTCGGCGTCCCGGCCGACCACCAGGCCCCGATGACCGCCCTGGATCTGGCGACCGGCCGCGACCCGGCCCTGCGCAAGGCGCTGTCGTTGCTGAACGGCTGAGGTCTCAGACGGGCAGCGGGCCGCCGTGGCCGGGGATGCCCCGGTCGGGCGGGATCGGCTGTTCGGCGGCGTCGTCGGCGGTGACGCCCTGGGCGCGGGTCAGGTCGGCCAGCCGCCGGTAGTAGGCGGCGACCGCGCCGAGGGCCTCGCCGACCGCGCCCAGCAGCGTCGCGCCCGCCCGCTCGACGACGTCGGCCTCGTGGACCTCGAAGGCCCGCAGGCCGTCGAGGATCGCGGCCTTCAGGTCGCGCAGCAGCCGGACGTCGTGGTGGGCGTAGGCGCGGCAGAGCGTCGCCACGCTCGGGAAGTCGAGGTCGCGCACGGCCGACACCGTGGTCGTGACCAGCGTGGTCTCGGGGCGGGCCGCCAGCGCCGCCAGGTCGGCGTCGTAGGAGCGCAGGTCCAGATGGGGGTCGCAGAACCCGGCGGTGAGCTGCCACAGGGTGCGCAGGTCGTCGCCGAGCAGGCCGTCGAGGTAGCTGACCAGGAACCGCCGGTGGGCCTCGACGACGAACTGCGCCTTGAACGGCGTCAGCTCGCCGGGGTTCTCGCCCGCCGTGGCGGCCATGGTGGTGAAGGCGTAGTCGGCGGTCAGCGCGTTCTCCATGCCGACCAGCAGGTAGACGAACCGGACCCAGGTCCGGAACAGCTCCTCCAGCGGCAGCGCCCGCAGCCCCTCCTCGGTGAGCACCACCCCCCACTTCGCGCCGAACTCCAGCCGGCGCAGGTGGCCGATCTGGTACATGGCGAGCTGCGCGTCGATCTCGGCGTGGGCGTGGTGCAGGATCTTCCGGTACGCCGCCGTCGCGTCGAGCCCGACGTGGTTGCGGACGATGTGCGGCCCGCCGATGTGCAGGTGGAGGAACTCACCGACGTCGAAGACGGCTCCGCCGATGGCCATCCAGTAGCCCGCCTCGGGCGTGGTGTGCCGGGCCAGCTCCGACACGTCGAAGCGGGGGCCCTGCTGCGCGTGGCCCAGGTAGGTGGTGAAGACGTCCTGGCTCAGCCGCCCGTCGGCGGTCAGCCGCCGCAGGAACTCGCGGCCGTCGCCGGGCACGATCCCGGCCAGCGCGTCGAGCACGGCCACGGCGAAGCGCGCGCTGCCGCACACGTAGACGTGGGCGCCGCGCTCCAGCAGCGCCCACAGGTCGTCGGCCTCGGCGCGGATCACGTCGTCGACCCGGCGGCGGCGGCCGGCCCCGACGACGTGCCGGGCGCCGTCGAACGTGACGCCGGCGTCGGCGCGGCTGAACGCCACCGACAACCGCAGGCGGCCCTCGGCCGCCGCGGTCTCCAGATCGGGGTGGTGGACGAACTCCTCCGGCGACCGGATCCCCAGGTAGAGCCGGTTCTCCCCCGGCCCGGTGCGGGCGGCGGCGAAGCCGAGGAACGGCGCGATGCCGGAACCGGCCGCGAACATCACGACCGGCCGGGAGGGGTCGGCGGGCAGCCGGAACCTCGGCGTCGGCACGATCTTCAACGACAACTGGCGGCGGCCCTCCTGGGCGGCGCGGCGCAGGAAGTGGGAGGCCGTGCCGCGCCGTTCCCGGGGGTAGGACCACGGGGTGCGGGCCGAGGTGTAGCCGAGACCGGCGACCACCAGCCGCAACGTGGTGGCCGCCTCGCCGGGCGGCGGGGCCGAGGCGATCGAGTAGAGGCGGAACGGCTCGGGCGGCACCACCCGGCAGAGGGCGTCCTTCTCCCGCAGGTCGGCCTTCCACATCCGGGTGACGTCGTAGCCGCCCGCGTACAGCAGGTTCAGGACGTCCCAGAGCTCCCACTGGTCTTCCATGCGGGCGTCCACGACGCGTTGCCAGGCTCCCACGGCCGTCAGTCTGATCAGCCGTTTGGCCACCTCGCGGCCGATGGGCCGCAGGCGGGCGAAGCGCAGCAGGGTGCGCAGCGGCAGCACGTCGGCCTCGCCGAACCCGGCCCGGCCGGCCACCGCCGTGCGCCACTCGGGGGTGAGCGGCACCAGTTCGTCGCCGGTCGCCTGGAGCGCCGCGACGGTGCGGCGCACCAGGTCGTCGTCGTTCTCGGCCAGCACGCCGACCCGGTCGCCCGGCAGGTGGTGCACGCCCTGCCCGGTGACGTCGAGGTCGAGGTAGCACGTCCAGGAGCCCGCGTCGCCGGTGACCACGCGGCCCCGGCGGGCGGTGCCGAACACCACCGGCGCGCCGACCGGCGGGCGGCGCTCCTCCCGGACGACGGCCAGTTCGCCGTCGACCTTGTCCCAGGTCCGGTCCTTGAACAGGCCGGTGAAGCGGGCGCCGGTGGTCACCTGGCGGCCGACCTTGAAGGCGACCTCCAGGAAGCCGTACGCCTTGATGCGGTGCAGCCCCATCCAGCCCCGGTCACCCACGTAGGCGTCGAGCATCGCGTTGTAGACGCCGCGCAGGGTGCTGTCGCGGGTGTCCTCGACGTACTGGCGGACCGACACCTCGCGGAGCGCGGCGACCAGCTCCTTCCAGTGCCGGGGGAAGAAGCCGGCCAGGTAGGTGCTCTGCTGCCCCACCATCGAGCCGAAGTCGCGGCGTTCGAGGAAGGCGTCGATCGCGTGCACCTGCGGCTGGGCGGTGCCGCTCGGGCTGGGCGCGCCGTCGAAGATCGGGACGCCGGCCGTGCCGACCGTCTTGGCCCAGAGCACCTGGTCGAGCGGGCTGCGGCCGCGCGGGTTGGGGTCGATCTGCGGATAGACGACCTGGGTGACGTACCGGAGCCGGTCGAGGATGACCAGGAGGGAACGCTCCAGAGCGGCCGGGTCGTCGGCGACGACGGCCTCCTGCGCCTCGACCATCGCGCCGAGCACCGGCGTGAGCCCCATCGCGAACTCGGTGGTGACCAGGTAGAAGACACGTTCGGCCGCGTTGTCCCAGGTCGGCACGAGCAGGTCCATGTTGTCGAGGACCCTGGGCCCGGCCGGGTCGCGCAGCCGCCAGTTGTAGAAGAACAGGTCGATGTACGACACGGCGGGCGTCTTCTTGCCCAGCCGCCGCGAGACCGTCGTCCAGGGCCGCAGCAGGGAGTCGGGCAGCGCCTTCGGCGGGTCGACGGCCATGTACTGGTAGGCGTGCGCGAACACGCCGAGCATCGTCGAGGCGCGCAGCAGGTAGCGGTCGGGCAGCGCCTCGGGCCGGGCGTCGAGCACCGGCATCGCGTCGAAGGCCCGCCGCAGCGACAACCGCCGGAACAACTCGGGCAACCGCGCGGTCATCTCGTCCCAGGCGCGATGGGAATCGGGGAAGGCGAGCAGCGGCGGCTCGGCGGGCAGGAATCCGTGGGCGAACGACAGGAACCCGTCGAGCTCGTGCCCGGCCCGCCGGTTGAACGCCTCGGCCCCCTCGACCACCCGGCGGGCGGCGACGCGGGGCGGCCCGACCGGGCGCAGCATGGTCAGCTGGCCGGCGTCGAGGGTGGTGGTCCGGTCAGGGTCGACGAACGCCCACGTCACCTCGTAGCGGCCGATGCGGACGCGGTCGCCCGCGCGGAGCACGTGCCGGGTGATCTTCGTGTCGTTGACGAACGTGCCGTTGGAGCTGCCGAGGTCGGTGAGGGCCAGCTGGCCGTCGTCCCATTCGAGCCGGGCGTGCCGCCGGGAGACGGCGCCGTCGTCGAGCACCACGGCCGCCGCGCCGGCGTCGCGGCCGAGGGTGACCGGCAGGGTGCACACCCGCTGGCTGGTCGCCTTGGTGTGCCGGTCGGTGAGGGTCAGCCGCAGCTCAGGAATGGTAGATCACCGCACGGCACAGGTCGGCGCGGGAGAGCGTGCCCACGAGATTCCCCCCATCGACGACGGGAAGCCTCCGGATCCCGCGCTCGATCATCACGATCGCGGCCCTGGCCAGTTCGTCGGCCGGGCTCACGGTGGCCGTGTCGCGCACGACGAGCGGGTCGATGACCCGGTCGGCGAGGGCGCGGCCCTTCTCCAGGAAGATCCGGAACGCGTCGGCGAGGGTGCCGCCACCGGCGGTCACGTCGTCGAAGCCGGGCAGCATGGCCCGCACCAGATCCTCTTCGGACAACGACCCGGCGAACCTGCCGTCATGGTCGATGACCATGAGTTGCCCGACCTCGGAGACGCTCACCACTTCGGCCGCCCGTCTGATGGTCGAACCGAGCCGGATGTGCGCCGGGAACGCCGTCATGACGTCGCCGACCAGCATGGCGGGCCACCTCCCCGATCATTCTCCCGGAGTGTAAATCGGGGATTTTCGGGTGTACAGGTGGCTGTTAGTCCTGACTTTTCAGGTCAGACAGGGTGTGGCCGGTGGCCAGTTTGAACAGGCGCTCGGCACGCTCGTAAGAGAGCCGGCGGCGGCCCGTGTGAGGGCACCGGTCACTCTCGGCGGGGGCGCGGGCGGGCGCGGGGCGGCGTCCCGAGAGGAACAGCGGGCCCCGGGTGCGGTCGCCGATCAGGTCGGGGAGTAGCGCGGCCGTCCGGGAGCGCCAGGTGATCCCGGTACGGGAGCGGCGGTCCGCCAGGTCGAGGTCCTCCACGTTGAGGGCCAGCACCCGGGTCACCGGGGCGGCCGACTCGCGCAGCAGCCACCACAGGGCCCGCTCCCGCAGGGCGGCCTCCGTGTCGCGCCACGCCGGCGCGGCCGGCCGGGGCTCCGGCGGGGGCTCGGGCCGCCGGGTGAGCTCGGCGACCAGCTCGGGCCGGCCGGCCCAGGTGAAGAAGGAGCGCAGCGCCGCCACGTGCCGGTTCCAGGTCCGGGCCGCCGTGCCGTGCCAGGCCGCCGTCGCCACCCGGGCCACCTCGGCGGGGGCCGGCTCGGCCACCGGGGTCTGCTCGCCGAGGGCCGTGCGCAGCCGCTTCAGCGTCTGGCCGTAGGAGCGCGCCGTCGGGCCGGCGAGCCCGGCCAGGAATTCGGCCACGGCCGGGCCGAGCGTCGCTCCGGTGGGCTCCTCGGCCGGGAGGTCGGCGGCGCGGCGTTCCAGGAAGGCCCGTTCGGCGGCGTTGTCGGCCAGCGCCGCCGCCCGCAGGAACTCGCGCCGGGCCGGTTCGGCGCGGCCCAGGCGCAGCAGCAGGTCGGCCCGGACCGCCGGGAGCAGGTGGTAGTTCCGCAGCGCCGGGTCGGCGGTCAGGTCGTCGGTCCGGTCGAGACCCGCCTGCGGGCCGCGCGCCATGCCGACGGCCACCGCCCGGTTGAGCCGCACGACCGGGGTCGGGGTCAGCCGGACGAGCAGCTCGTAGAGGGACACGATCCGGTCCCAGTCGGTCTCCTCGGCCGTCGGCGCCTGGGCGTGGCAGACCGCGATGGCGGCCTGCAGCAGGTAGGGACCGGGCGGCCCGCCGAGTTCCCTGGCCCGCAACATGGCGGCGAAGCCCCGGCGGATGCGGAGCCGGTCCCAGCGGCCCCGGTTCTGCTCGTGCAGCGGGATCGGCTCGCCCGACGGGCCGGTGCGGGCGTCGGCCCGGGAGGCCTGGATCTCCATCAGGGCCAGCAGGCCCCACACCTCCGGCCGCGGGGCCGCCTCGGCCAGCATGCCGCCGAGGCGCAGCGCGTCCAGGGTGAGGCCGGGGCGCATCAGGTCGTCGCCGGAGGCGGCCGCGTACCCCTCGTTGAAGATCAGGTAGACGACCTCCAGCACCGAGGCGAGCCGGTCGGCCGCCTCGTCGGGGCCGGGCAGGTCGAAGCCCACCCGGTGCTCCGCGAGCGTGCGCTTGGCGTCGGCGATCCGCCGGGCGATCACCTGCTCGCCGGTGAGGAAGGCGCGGGCGATCTCCGCGGTGCTCAGCCCGCCGAGCAGTTTCAGCGTGAGCGCGACCCGCGCCGGAGGCGGCAGCACCGGGTGGCACGACAGGAACATCAGCCGCAGCGTGTCGTCCCGGTCGTGCTCGTGGTCGTCGTCGTCGTGGCGCAGGTCGTGGGCCAGTTGCTCGTGGGTGCGGTCGTGCCGCCGCTCGGCCCGGATGTGGTCGATCGCCCGGCGCCTGGCCACGGACATCAGCCAGGCGCCGGGGTTGCCGGGCATGCCCTCGGCGGGCCACTGCTCCATCGCCGCGACCAGGGCGTCCTGGGAGAACTCCTCGGCCAGGCCGACGTCGCCGACCAGCCGGGTCAGCGCGGCGACGATCTTCGCGGACTCCAGCCTCCAGACGGCGTCGATCACTGGACTCTGCGGATCTCACTGACCCCGTCGCCGACGATCCGGCGGAAGCGCCGGGCCAGTTCCAGCACCTCGTCCTCCGACCGCACCTCGACCAGGGCGAAGCCGACCGCGACCTCCTTGGCCTCGGTGAACGGCCCGTCGGTGACGGTGAACTCCTCCCCCGAGGAGGTCATCCGCAGCCCGCCGGGCTCCAGGCCGCCGGTGGCCAGCAGGATGCCCTTGGCGCTCATCTCCTCGATGAACGCGCCCATTTCGGCGAACAGCCTCTCGTCGGGGGCGGGGGTGTTCTCGTCGGCCAGGCTCAGCATCAGGTAACGCATCTCGGTCTCCGTTCGTCGTCCGGTGTCGGTGCCGGTACGTCGATTCGCCGATGTGACAGGGAACGGCGGCGTTCCCCGTCATATCGCATCGTCGACGTCCCGGATGAACCGGCCCCCTCAACTCGGAGAGTCCCCGATGACCACGTCCACCACCCGCACCCTGCTCCTCTGCGCCGCCGTCGCCGGACCGCTCTGGTCGGCGGTGGCGCTGGCCCAGGCCGCCACGCGGGAGGGCTTCGACCTGACCCGCCACCCGCTCAGCCTGCTGAGCACCGGCTCGCTCGGCTGGCTCCAGATCACGAACTTCGTGGTCGGCGGCATCCTGCTGCTCCTCGGGTCCGCCGGCCTGCGCCGCGCCGGGATCGGCGTCTGGACGCCCCGGCTGGTCGCCGCCGCCGGAATCGGCATGATCGCCGCCGGGGTCTTCGTGATGGACCCCGCCGACGGCTTCCCCGCGGGGACCCCGGCCGGGCCCGGCGAGCTCGGCCTCGCCGGGATCGGCCACATGGCGGCCGGGTCGCTCACCTTCTTCTCGCTGATCGCGGCCTGTTATGTGCTGGGCCGCCGGTTCTCCCGCGCCGGCGCGGGGGGCCGGGCGGTCGCCTCCCGGGTCGCCGGGACGGCCCTCCTCGTGGGGAACCTCTGGGCGATGGGCGGCGGTCCGGCCGGGTCGCTGACCCTCGCCGTCGGGGCGATCGCCGCCCTGCTCTGGGTCTCGCGGGTCTCCTGGACCCTGGCGGACGTCAGTACCGCCACAGGTGCGCGGCGATGACCTCGTCGTCGGGCCGCCCCTCGGCCCACGCCTGGTCGGCCGCGCGCACCACGGTGAAGGCGCCGAAGAGCTCCTCCCCCAGGACGGCGCGCACGCGGTCGCTGCCGAGCAGGGCCGCGTGCTGGTCCGCGAACGTCGCGGGCAACCGCCGGATGCCCGCCGCCGTGCGCCGCTCGTCGGTCCACGGGCCCGGGTCCTCCTGGACGGGCGGCGGGGGCACGAGCCCGTCGGCGATGCCGGCCAGGCCCGCCGCGATGACGACGGCCAGCGACAGGTAGGGGTTGGCGGAGGCGTCGGAGGGCTTGAGCTCCACGTTGGCGTGGGCCGCGCCCAGCAACGGCGTGGAGGGCACGAACCGCAGCGCGGCCTCCCGGTTCTCCACGCCCCAGAAGGCGTAGGCGCTGGAGAAGAAGCCGGGCCGCAGGCGCAGCAGGGAGGCGACGCTGGGGGCGGTGATCGCGGCGATGGACGGCAGGTCGCGCAGCAGCCCCGCCAGGTAGGCGGCCCCGTCGGCGGTCAGCCCGTGGACGCCGTCGCCGCCCGAGAGCAGGTTGACGCCGTCGCGGGCGACGGAGGTGTGCAGGTGCCAGCCGTTGCCGACGCGCGCGCCGTCGGTCAGCGGGGCGAAGCAGGCCCGCAGCCCGTGGGCGCGGGCGGCGGCGTGGATGGTCTGGCGGGTGAGCAGCTGCCGGTCGGCGGCGGTGACCGGGTCGGCCGGGGCGATGTTGAGCTCGAACTGCGCGGGGCCGTATTCGGCGTGCAGCTGGCCGATCTCGACCCCGTTGGCGCGCAGGTCGCCCATCAGCCGGGCGGCGAACTCGTCGACCTCCAGCAGCAGGCGCGGGCTGTAGGAGGGACCGGCCACCGGGAGGGGGCCGTCCTCGCGGCTGAGGCGGAACTCCATCTCGTAGCCCGCCCGGAACTCGTATCCGGCCCCTGCGGCGGCCTCGACCTGGCGTTCCAGCACCCCGCGCTGGTCGTACGGCCACGGCTCGCCCTCGGCGGTGATCTGCCGCCCGGGGGCCCACGCGAAGCCGGGCTGCCCGGCCAGCGGCACGATCCGGTCGGCGATCGGCACGAGGCGCACGTCGCCCGACGGGGTGGTCAGCCCCGGCGGGCCGTAGGTGATGCCGTCGTGCGTGTCGAAGACCGCGAACAGCGGGCTGACGCCCACGCCGCGCTCGGCCGCCTGCGGCAGCTGCTCGACCGGGATCGTCCGGGAGCGCGGGATGCCGTTGTTGTCGGCCCAGACGACCATGAGGCCCACGACGCCGTCCTCGGCCAGTTGCTCCGCCGTTCTCCGCATCCGCGTCCCTCCCGCCCGGTCACCGGCCACGACGTTAGGGGCGGCCGGACCGCACGGCCATCACCGTCGCCATTCCGGAGGGTCCGCCCGGCGGCGCCCAAACCCGCGCCGCCGCGCGTTCACTTCGGGGAGGACGCGAGGGCGAGGGCGTGGAGGCGGGCGAAGGCCGCGCGGATGTATTCGGAGAGGTCGGCCGCGTCGTCGGCGGCGATCCACGACGTGAAGGCCGCCCGGAACAGGGCGATGCCCGTCTCGGCCGCGACCGACGCCGGTCCTTCGGCGGTTCCGCGGGCCCGCAGGGCCGCGTCGAGGGCCTCGGCCAGCCCGGCCAGTTTGACCAGTTCGCGTTCGAGCAGCTCGGCGTTGGCCTTGATGGCCGCCTGCCGCCGGCGCGCGAAGGAGCGGCGCTCCTCGAACAGCGTCCCCACCTGTTCCAGGGCGCTCGCCACCACCGTCAGGGGCGGCGCGCCGGCCGGAGCCCCGGCGACGGCGCCCACGAGGACGTCGTGCAGGTGGGCCGAGCCGCCGAAGAGGACCTCGCGTTTGTCGGTGAAATGGCGGAAGAACGTGCGTTCGGTCAGGCCCGCGCGCTGGGCGATCTCGGCGATGGTCGTCTTGTCGTAGCCGCGTTCGGTGAAGAGGTCCAGGGCCGCGTCTTCGAGCCTGCCGCGTGCGTTCGGCTCCCATCTCGCCATGCGGCGAAGTCTAGGTGATGTCAGTTCCTGTCGTCTTGATGTCAGAGACTGACATCGCCTACTGTGATGACAGTTCATGACATCAAAGGAGCAAGACATCATGCGTGTGTTCGTGACGGGCGCGTCGGGATGGATCGGATCGGCCGTGGTGCCGGAACTGCTGGCCAGGGGGCATGCGGTCGTCGGGCTCGCCCGCTCCGACGCCTCCGCAGAAACGCTCGGCGAGGCGGGCGCGGAGGTGGTTCGCGGCACCCTCGACGATCTCGGCCTGCTCCGGGAAACGGCGGCCGCCTCCGACGGGGTCGTCCACCTGGCGTTCAAGCACGACGTCGCCTTCTCCGGGGGATTCGCCGAAGCCGCCGGGGCCGATCGGGCGGCCGTCGAGGCGATGGTCGGGGCCCTGGGGACCACCGGGCGGCCGTTCGTGCTGGCGTCCGGCCTGCTCGGGCTGGCTCCCGGCCGGATCGGCACCGAGCGCGACCTCCCCGCCGCGTCGGAGTCGCCGATCCATCGGCGGGCGGAAACGGCGCGCTGGGTGGTGGAGCAGCAGGGGGCTCGCGCGTCCGTGCTGCGGCTGCCGCCCACCGTCCACGGCGCGGGAGACAACGGGTTCATGGCCTTCTACGTCGCCGCCTCCCGGGCCGCGGGGCGCGCGGGGTTCGTCGGCGAGGCACGGTGGCCCGCCGTGCACCGGTCCGACGCCGCCCGGTTGTTCGTGCTCGCCCTGGAGGAGGCGCCGGCCGGGTCGGTGCTGCACGCCGTCCACGAGGAGGGCGTCCCGTTGCGGGACGTCGCCGAGGCCGTGGGGAAGCGGCTCGGGATCCCGGTGGCGTCGCTCACGCCCGAGGAGGCGGCCGTCTCGTACGCCTGGCTGGCTCCGCTCATCGCCGCGGACAGCCCGGCCTCCGGCGTGCTCACCCGGGCCCGGTTCTCCTGGGAGCCCACCGGACCCGGTCTTCTCGAGGATCTGGTGCACTACTGCGAGTGAGCCGCGGCGGTGCTAGGCGGCCTCCGCCCGGAGCGTCTCGGCCACCGGCCGGCGGACCGCGAACCGTGCGGGCACGGCCGCCAGGGCGGCGGTGGCCAGCAGGAGCGCGGGCGGGACCAGCCACACCCACGGGGTGACGGGTTGCGGTGTGTTCTGGTGGCCGAAGAACCACTGCGCGAACAGGCCGAGGGGGATGCCGGCGAGCGCGCCGGGCAGGGCGGGCAGCAGCTGGGCGGTGGCCAGCCCGGCGGTGACCTGCCCCGGGGTGGCCCCGAGGGTGCGGGCGACGGCCATGGTGGCCTGCGACTCCCGCACGGTCGTCCAGGTCGTCGTGAGGGTGTTCACCACCGCGAGGGCGGCCATCGCCCCGGTGACGCCCAGCAGCAGGAGGCGGGAGCGGTCGTCCATGAGGTCGGCGACGGTGACGCCGCCGAAGTCCCAGCCCTGGTCGGGCTGGGCGTCCACCATCAGCAGGACGGTGAGGCCGACGGCCGTGGTCGCCGCGCTCCCGGCGTGCAGCAGCGCGCGGCCGGGGCGGCGGGCGACGAGGCGCAGCCCGAGCAGCAGCGGCACCGGGAGCAGCCCGGCCAGCCTGCTGAGCAGGACCAGGTGGTCGGGGCGGCCGACGGCGGGCGCGAGCGTGGTGACGGCGTCGGTGCGCAGCGCCCGCACCGCCGGGGCGAGGGCGGTCAGGATCGCCACGCCGACGGCGACGACGGTCGTCATCGCGGCGATCGGGCCGCTCGGCCCGGCGTCGGCGGTGAGCAGGCTGCCGCTGGGGTTGACGACGAGCGGCGCGACCAGCCGGGTGAGGGCCAGGCCCGCCGCGTCGGCCAGCAGCGCCAGCGCGAGGTATTCGGTCAGCAGGACGACGGCGATGAGGCCCGGCGTCGCGCCGACCACCTTGAGCAGCCCGGCGCGGCGGGCCTGCCCGGCGGCGCGCCCGGCGGCCAGGGTGCTCAGCCCGGCGACGGCCATGAAGCTGAGCAACCAGCCGCCGACGATCAGGATCGGCTGGCCGTCGCGGAGGTAGACCGCGCCCTGGTGGGCGATGAACGGCCAGGTGAAGGCGTTGAGCCGGACCGCCGGGTCGTGGCTCTCGTGGTAGACCGCCCGGAAGGCCGCGGTGGCCCCTGGGTCGCGCAACCGCAGGTAGACGAGGGAGGCCGCCGGGACGTCCGCCCCGGCCAGCGCCCGGGTGTCGCGTTCGTGCAGCCAGACCAGGCCCGACCGGTCGCTGGGGCCGCCGTCGGGGCCGCCCATCGTGGCCCACGGGTAGACCATGCGCGCGGCGGTCACCGCGACGCCCACCACGGGGAACGACCGGCCGCCGACGGTGACGCGGTCGCCGACGCGCAGGCGCAGCGCGCCGGCGAAGCCCCGTTCGACCACCACGCCGCCGGGGCGCACCCAGGCCCCCGACGTCACCAGCGGCCGGTCGATCGGCCCGGGTTCGGCGTCGGCCCCGAGGACCGCCGCGCGCACCGCGCCGCCGCCGGTGGTGATCTCGGTGAAGAAGGTCCGGTACGTCCGGCTGCGCGCCGCCACCCCCGGCACGTCCTCCAGCGACCTCAGCGCGGCGTCGGCCGCCCGGCTCCGGCCGGGGGCGACCACGACCACGTCGGGCCCGGCGGTGGCGGCCCGGGTCTGGAGGTAGAGCCGCTCGGTGGCCCCGGGCAACGACATGCCGAGGCTGAGCACGGCGGTCGCGACGAGCGTCGACAACACCAGCAGCGCGGCGGGGCCGGGATGGCGGCGCAGGTCGCCCAGCACGAGCCGGACCACGAGCAGAAGGCGTCCCACGGCGGTCAGTCGCCCATCGCGAACAGGTCGCCGAGCCGCCCGGCGGGCCCGCCCAGCCAGGCGTCGTCGACGAAGACGCCGTCGCGCATCGAGATCAGCCGGTCGGCGGTGGCCGCGACCCGGGCGTCGTGGGTGACCAGGACGACGGTCTGCCCCATGGCGCGCAGGTCGGCGAACAGCCGCAGCACCTCGTTGGTGGCCGCGGTGTCGAGGTTGCCGGTGGGCTCGTCGGCCAGCACCACCAGCGGCTCGTTGGCCAGGGCGCGGGCCACGGCGACCCGCTGCCGCTCCCCGCCCGACAACCTCCAGGGTTGCCGGCGGGCCCGATGGGCCAGCCCGACCTGGTCGAGCAGCTGCCCGGCCCGCCGCCGGGCGGCGCGCGGCGAGCCGCCCGCCAGCAGCACCGGCAGCTCCACGTTCTCGGCCGCCGTCAGCTCCTCCACCAGGTGGAAGGACTGGAAGACGAACCCCACCGACCGGCGGCGCAGCCGGGCCAGGGCCCGTTCTCCCGCCGTGTCGACGCGCTGCCCGGCCAGCCACACCTGGCCGGAGGTGGGCCGTTCGAGGCCGCCCAGCAGGTGGAGCAGGGTCGACTTCCCGCAGCCGCTCGGCCCGGTCACGGCGAGCAGCTGCCCGGCCGGCACGTCGAGGTCGACGCCGTCGACGGCGCGGACCAGGCCGTGCTTGTGGCCGTGCCGTTTGGTCAGGTCGCGGACCTGCAGCACGTTCACGCCTCCGCCCTCCTCGACCAGACCCGTTCGCACGCCTCCAGCCAGCGCAGGTCGGCCTCCAGGCGCAGCGCGACGCCTTCGAGCAGCAGGCCGCCGGTGGAGCCCTCGGGTTCGGCCAGCACCGCCCGCTGCGCCTCGGCCAGCCGCCGGAGCAGCTCGCGGCGCTGGACGTCGACGAGCTCGACCGGGTCGGCCAGCCGCGACGCGCTCGCGGCGGCCAGTTTGAGGTGGAACTCCACCAGGTCGGGCTTGGGCCGGTTCACCTCGGCCAGCCACGCGGTCACCCGCTCGTGGCCGGCGTCGGTGAGGGCGTACACCTTGCGGTCGGGCCGGTCGGGCGACCCGGCCGACCGTTCGTGCACGACCAGGCCGGCCTTCTCCAGCCGGGCCAGCGTCACGTAGACCTGGCCCGCGTTCATCGACCCGCCGAGCGGGCCCAGGGCGCGCCGCAGCCGCAGGCCGAGGTCGTAGCCGTGTGACGGCTCCTTGGCGAGCATCGCCAGTATCGCGTCCTGCATGCACCACCCCTAACGGCTAGGCAATGAATAGCGGTCAGGTGATGGCAGCGTCAACTCAGACGTCCGTGCCGGTCTCCCCGTGGGGCGCGCCGACGGGCTTGGACTCGGGCGACTCCCGCTGGCGCAGGTAGATCGACAGGGCGACCATCGAGAGCACCGCCAGGAACTCCGACTGCCAGTTCTGCAGCGTGCGGTCCCAGAAGTCCGGCGAGGCCACGTACTCCGGCCAGGTCACCGGGTCCTGCAACCGGGACAGCTGTTCGCGGTTGTAGGCGGCGGTGCCGGCGACCGACTGGGCGTACCAGGAGAGCACGAAGGCCGCGCCCATCACCAGGCCGAGCGAGTTGGCGAACAGCATGGTCCGCAGGCCCCCGGTCTTGGCCCATTCCGGGCTGCCCGGCCGCACCTGGTCGCCCGTCCCGTCGGACTTCGACTCCGGGGAGCCGCGCTGGACCAGCCAGACGGTGACCATGATGAACAGCAGGAACTGGAGGTACTCCGACTGCCAGTTCTCCGCGACGTCGACCGCGAAGTCGGCCGAGGTGACGTAGGCGCCCCACGAGACGGGGTCGCCGCCGGAGCCGAGCTGGTCGTCGTTGTA
Source organism: Herbidospora sakaeratensis (assembly GCF_001570525.1). Taxonomy (GTDB): domain Bacteria; phylum Actinomycetota; class Actinomycetes; order Streptosporangiales; family Streptosporangiaceae; genus Herbidospora; species Herbidospora sakaeratensis. The sequence goes on along the minus strand of NZ_BBXC01000007.1, from coordinate 547,008 downwards.
GGCCCCGAGGCCCGCGATCGACTGACCGGCCAGCGCGAGCACGAAGATGACCAGGAAGAACAGGCTGAGCCCGTTGCGGCGGATCATCGGCGCAGGAACCCGACGAGCAGGAAACAGGCCAGACCGACCACGATGATCGCGACGGTCACGGCGAACATGGCGCGCATCAGCCGGACACCTCGCAGTCGTAGGGCCGCTCGCCGTCGGGGCGGCACCCCGCCCCGCGCACCCGCCAGCCACCGGGGCCCCGGTGCAGGAACACGGTGTCCCGCGCGAGGCGCACCTGGGCCTCCGACCCCCACACGGCGACCTCCTCGGCCGGGCCGCCGCGCAGGCCGGCGTCCAGGATGCTGGTCGCGCACGGCTCGGGCAGGCTCGCGGCGGCCGCGTCGGTGAGCAGCGCGCAGGCCGCCGCCCCCTGCCCGGCGGCCACGGCGGCGAAAAAGCGCCCCGCGGCCTCCTCGACGTCGGGCCCGGCCCCGGCGGCGCAGGCGCTGACCGGCAGCGCGATCATCACGTATTTCAGCACGTCAACGGATGTTCCCCCGGTCCGTTAGGGCGACACGACGACGGGCACGGAGGCAGGGTGCCCGAACTGCGTCCGAGCGACCCCGCCGAACCCGGCATCACCCGCCGCCGTCGCGGGCGGTCCTTCTCCTACGCCTACGCCGACGGCCGCCCCGTGAAGGACCTGCGCGCCCTGCGCCGGATCAGGGCGCTGGCGCTGCCCCCCGCCTGGCGGGACGTGTGGATCTGCCGCGACCCCGACGGCCACATCCAGGCCGTGGGCACCGACGCGGCCGGCCGCCGCCAGTACCGCTACCACGACGCCTGGCGGGAGGAGCAGGACCGGGCCAAGTTCGAGCGGGTCGGCAAGCTGGCCGAACGGCTGCCCGCCTTCCGCGAGCGGGTCCGGGCCGACCTCGGCGAGAAGGGCCTGACCCGGGAGCGGGTGCTGGCCGCCGCCGCCCGGATGCTCGACATCGGCCTGTTCCGGGTCGGCGGGGAGGCGTACGAGTCCTTCGGCCTGGCCACCCTGCGCCTGGAGCACGTGACGTGCTCGCGGGGCCGGGTCTCCTGCGCCTATCCGGCCAAGGGCGGGGTGCCGCGCGAGATCGAGATCACCGACCCCGACGTCTGCGCGGTCGTCACCGCTCTGCGCGAGGGGCGCGACGAGGGCGAACTGCTCCAATATCAGCGCGACGGCGACTGGGTCGACGTCAAGAGCGACGACATCAACGACTACCTGCGCGACCGCTTCGGCGCCGAGGTCAGCGCCAAGGACTTCCGCACCTGGCACGCCACCGTGTACGCCGCCGTCGGCCTGGCCGTCTCCAAGCGGGTGCGCAGCCGGACCGGCCGCCGCCGGGCGATCACCCGGGTCATGAAGGAGGTGGCCGGGCACCTGGGCAACACCCCGGCCGTGGCCCGCGCCTCCTACGTCGACCCCCGCGTGGTCACCGCGTACGAACGCGGGAAGACCATCGACCGCGCGCTGGCCGACCTGGGCGACGGCGACGGCCCGGCCACCCACGGCGCGGCCGAGCGCGCGGTGATCGCGCTGCTCCGACGTACCAAGGGGTGAACGTTCGGCCTGCTCCGGCGGGGGCAGTGGCCGAGCCGTGACCGACGAGGGACTGGTGTTGCTGGCCGCGTGGGGCCAGTTCGTGGTGCTGCTGGGCCTGCTGGCCTACTTCCTGCTGCGGACGCGGCCGTGAGACGGCTCCTGCTGATCGTGCCGCTGCTCCTGGCGGGCTGCGCCTCCCCCGCGTGGAACGACGCCGACTACGGCAAGAAGGCCGGCGCGACGGCCGAGGCCGCCGCCTCCTCGGTGGCGCTGGTGCGGCTCGCGGTCGAGCACGAGGCGCGGCTGACCCGCCCCTACCTGCAGACCCTCCTCACCGAGACCGCCACCGCGCTCGGCAGCGTGGACTCCCAGTTCGGCGCGGTGCAGCCGCCGTCGGAGCAGGCCGTGGAAGTCCGGGCGGAGATCACGGAGCTGACCTCGGAGGCCGCCGAGCAGGTGCAGGTGCTTCTCGACGAGGTGCGGCTCCGGGAGATCGCCGAACCGGAGAAGGCGGCGGCCGACCTGGCCGCGCTGGCCGACCGGTTGCGGGCCTTCGCCGAGAGGCATCCGTCGTGAAGCGGTTCTTCGCCGTCACCCTCGGCATCCTGACCGCGATCGGCGGGTTCGTCGACATCGGCGACCTGGTCGCCAACGCGCTGGTCGGCTCCCGGTTCGGAATGTCGCTGGCCTGGGTGGTCGTGGTCGGCGTGGTCGGCATCTGCCTGTTCGCCGAGATGGCCGGGCGGGTGGCGGCGGTGTCGGGGCGGCCCGTCTTCGATCTCGTCCGGGAACGCCTCGGCCCCCGCGCGGGCCTGCTCAACCTGGCCGCGTCCTTCGGCATCAACCTGCTCACCCTGGCCGCCGAGATCGGCGGCGCGGCCCTGGCGCTGGAGCTGGCCACCGGGATCGACTACCTGTTGTGGGTGCCCGCCGTCGGCCTGGTGGCCTGGCTGGTGATGTGGCGGGTCAGGTTCGAGACGATGGAGCGGGTCTTCGGCCTGGCCGGGCTCGCCCTGATCGTCTTCCTGGTGGCCTTCTTCGCCCTGGGCCCCGACTACGGGGAGCTGGGGCACCAGCTGACGCACAATCCGTCCGACGACGGGGCGGCGACCTACTGGTTCTACGCCGTCGCCCTGCTGGGCGCGGCGATGACGCCGTACGAGGTGTTCTTCTTCTCCTCCGGCGGCGTCGAGGAACGCTGGACCCGGCGCGACCTGGGCGTCATGCGGGCCAACGTGTTCGTCGGCTTCCCGCTGGGCGGCCTGTTGTCGATCGCCATCGCCGCCTGCGCGGCCACCGTCTTCCTGCCGCGGATGATCGAGGTCGACACGCTCGGCCAGATGGTGCTGCCGGCCGGGCTCGCCTTCGGCCAGATCGGGCTGGCCCTGGTGATCTTCGGGGTGTTCGCCGCGACGTTCGGCGCGACCCTGGAGACGGCGTTGTCGTCGGGCTACTCGATCAGCCAGTACTTCGGCTGGCAGTGGGGCAAGTACGTGCGCCCCCGGGAGGCGGCCCGGTTCCACGCGACGCTGCTGGTCTCGACGATCGTCGCGGTGGCGCTGATCCTGACGACGATCGACCCGATCAAGGTCACCGAGTATTCGCTGGTCTTCTCGGCGGCGGCGCTGCCGCTGACGTACCTGCCGGTGCTGATGATCGCCAACGACCCCGACTACATGGGCGACCGGGTCAACGGCCGCCTCTCCAACACCCTGGGGACCCTCTACATGATCCTGCTCATGGTGGTCGCGGTGGCGGCCGTCCCGCTGATGCTGGCCACCAAGGCGGGCCAGTGACCGGCCGCGTCCTGCACGCCCATCTCCACCTGTTCGACCGGCAGGTGGTCAGGGCCGACGGCCGCCTGCTCTGCAAGGTCGACGACCTGGAGACGGAGCCGGGCGAGGCGCCGTACGTGACCGCGATCCTGGCCGGGCCGCTGGCGCTCGGCCCGCGCGTCGGCGGCGTGGCCGGCCGGCTGATGACCGGGACCACCCGCCTGTTCCGGCCGGAGGAGGACCCGGCCCCGCGCCGCATCCCGATGGCCCTGGTCGGCGAGATCGGCAGCGCGCTGACGGTGGGCGGGGACGTGCCGGAGGCGTCGCTGGAACGCTGGGTCCGGGAGCATCTGATCGACCCGCTGCCCGGCAGCGGCGGCGCCGACCCGGGGCTGCGCGAGCCCCGTCCGGTCCGGCGGCCAGAGGTCCCGGCCCGCGACCGGCTCAGCTCGCTGGTCGGCCGCCGGGTCGTCGACCGCGACGGCGCGCCCGTCGGCCAGGTGGCCGACGTCCAGCTCACCCAGGACGGCCCGCTCCTCGGGGAGACCACGCAGGCGCTGCGGCTGAGCGGCCTGGTCGTGGTCCCCCGGCACACCGGCCAGCTGTTCGGCTACGAGCGCGGCCCGGGCGGCAACAGCCCGGCGCTGGTCAGAGCGGTGATCCGGCGCCTCCACCGGGGCAGCCGGTTCGTCTCGTGGGAGCAGGTCGCCGACCCCGGCGACCCGATCAGGCTGACCGAGCCGCGCGCGGCCCTGCTCCCGCTGGCCGAGCTGTTCACGCGGGGTGACGCGAGCGCCTCCGGATGACGACGGCCGCCGCGCCCGCGACCGCGCCGAGGGCGGCGACCACGACGTGGTGCCGGCTGGCCCACGCCTGCGGGCTGACCGCCGCCGCCCGGTCGTCGAACACGCCGTGCGCGCCGTAGTCGCGGCCGTGCGGGCCGTCGGCGGGCGCCCACAGGTTGGCCGGCTGACGGCGCGACCTCGGCCGGTCGGTCTGCTGGGAGTCGAAGCCGGTCCTGGCCAGGTAGCGGTCGAGCAGCCCCGGCGCGACCGCGTTGGCCAGCAGCGTCGCCACCGTGCTCGCGCCGACCCAGTACTCGCGGCGCTCCGGATGGTCGGCGGCGTGCAGCACGGCCCGCGCGGCGACCTCGGGCTGGTAGATCGGCGGCACCGGCTGGGCCTGGCGGGGCAGTCGCGACAACACCCACGAGAACTGCGGCGTGTTGACGGCCGGCAGCTGGACCATGGTCACGTGCACCCCGCTGTGCCCGTGCAGCAGCTCGCAGCGCAGCGCCTCGTTGAAGCCCTGGATGGCGTGCTTGGCCCCGCAGTAGGCGCTCTGCAGCGGGATGCCCCGATAGGCCAGCGCCGAGCCCACCTGGACGACGGTCCCCCGATCGCGCGGCCGCATCCGGTTCAGCGCGGCCATCGTGCCGTGGACGTAACCGAGGTAGGTGACCTCGGTGACGCGGCGGTACTCGTCCGGCCGGATGTCGGCGAACGGGGCGAAGACCGAGGTGAAGGCGACGTTGACCCACACGTCGATCGGCCCGAGCTCGGCCTCGGCCCGCCCGGCGGCGGCGTCCACCTGCGCGAAGTCCGACACGTCGACCGGGATCTCCAGCGGCGTGCCGCCGCCGCGCCGCACGTCCCCGGCGGCCGCCCCCAGGCCCCGGACGCCCCGCGCGAGCAGGGCCACCTTCGCCCGGCGCGCCCCGAACGCCTCGGCCACGGCACGGCCGACGCCGCCGCTCGCGCCGGTGACGACCACGACCTGTTCCCCGGGTTTCATCGCCCCTCCTGACGCAGCCCGACGGCGAGCAGCTGAGCGAGGTGCACGCCCTCCCGGCCGCCGCTGTCGAGCTGGTGGATCTGGGTCCGGCAGCTGAACCCGTCGGCGAGCACGGCGGTCTCCCGCCCGGCCGCCCGCAGGCGGGGCAGCAGCACGCGTTCGGCGCACGCCTCGCTCACCTCCAGGTGGCCGCGTTCGAAGCCGAAGTTCCCGGCCAGCCCGCAGCAGCCCGAGTCGAGGCGCTCGGCCCGCACCCCGGCGGCGTCCAGCAGTTCCGCGTCGGCGTCGAACCCCAGCACGGCGTGCTGGTGGCAGTGGACCTGGGCCAGCGCGTCGACGCCGAGGCGCGGCGGCCGGTAGCCGGGGCTGTGCCGGGTGAGCAGTTCGGCGAGGGTGACCGTCTGGTTCCGCAACCGCCGCACGTCCTGGTCGGCCGGGAAGAGCTCTTCGGCGTCGCCGCGGAACACGGCCGTGCAGCTGGGTTCCAGCCCGAGGACCAGGCCGCCGTCGCGCACGTGCCCGGCGAGCCGCGCCACGGTCCGGCCGAGCACCCGCTTGGCGGTGTCGACCTGGCCGGTGGAGATCCACGTCAGCCCGCAGCACACCGGACCGGGCGGCAGCACGACCCGCCAGCCCGCCTCCTCCAGGACCGCGACGGCGGCCCGCCCGACCTCCGGGTGGAACCGGTTGGTGAAGGTGTCGGGCCACAGCAGCACGGTCCCGCGTTCGCCGGTCCCCCGCGCGCCCCTGCGGGTGAACCAGTGCTGGAGGCTCTCGCCGCCGAACGCCGGGAGCTCCCGGTCGGCGAGCCCCGCGACCGTCCTGGCCAGGCCCCGCAGGCGGTTCGCCACCGGCCCGAGCCGGAGCCCGCCGACGATCCCGGCGATCACCGGCAACCAGCCCAGCGCCAGGTCGGACCGGGGCCGCCGCCACTGGCGGCCCTCGTAGTGGTGGGACAGGAACTCCGCCTTGTACGTCGCCATGTCCACGTTCGCCGGGCAGTCGCTCTTGCAGCCCTTGCACGCCAGGCAGAGGTCGAGGGCGTCCTTGACCTCCGGCGAGCGCCACCCCCGGTGGAGGGTCTCGTCGCCGTGCCCGTTCAGCATCTCGAACAGCAGCCGGGCGCGGCCCCGGGTGGAGTGCTCCTCCTCCCCCGTGACCTGGTACGACGGGCACATCACCTGGCCGCCGTCGGTGCTGTGCTGACGGCACCGGCCGACCCCGACGCAGCGGTTGACCGCCTGGCCGAACGAGCCGCCGTCGTGCGGATAGGCGAACCGCAGGCCGCCCGGCTCGGCCGGGGCCCAGTGCGGGCCCAGCCGCAGATGGGCGTCGAGCGGGTCGGGCGCGACCACCTTGCCGGGGTTCATGCGGTCGTCCGGGTCGAAGATCGCCTTGAGCCGCCCGAACGCGGCGACGATCTCGGGGCCGAACATCCGGGGCAGCAGTTCGCCCCGGCTCTGGCCGTCGCCGTGCTCGCCGGAGAACGACCCGCCCAGTTCGGCGACGAGGTCGGCGGCCCGCTCCATGAACCGGCGGTAGGCCGCGACGCCGTCGGCGGTGTAGAGGTCGAAGGGGATGCGGGTGTGCACGCAGCCCTGCCCGAAGTGGCCGTAGAGCGCCGGGCCGGTGTCGCTCTCGTAGCCGAACTCCCGGTAGAGGTCGCGCAGGCGGCGCAGGTACTCGCCGAGCCGGTCGGGCGGCACGGCGGAGTCCTCCCAGCCCTCGAACGTGTCGGGCCGGTCGGCGACGTGCGCGGTCGCGCCCAGGCCCGCCTCCCGGACGTGCCAGAGCTCGTCCTCGCGGACGGGGTCGCCGAGGAACCGGACGTCGGCGCGGTGCCCGTCGTCGAGCAGGCCCTGGGCGCGCGACCGCGCCTCCTCGGCGGTCTCGCCGCCGAACTGGACCATCAGGAAGGCCCGGCCTGCCGGAAGCTCGCCGAGCGCGTCGGGGTTGAGGCGCTTGAGCTGCTCGTCGCGGACCAGCTTGTGGTCGACGCCCTCCAGCGCGATCGGGTCGTGCGGCAGGATCGCGGGCACCGCGTCGGCCGCGGCGGCGATGTCGGGGTAGCCGAGCACGACCAGGGCGCGTTCGGGCAGCACCGGCACCAGTTCCAGTTCCGCGCGCAACACGGTGACCAGGGTCGACTCGCTGCCGACGAGCAGCCCGGCGACGTCGAAGCCGTGCTCGGGCAGCAGGGAGTCGAGGTTGTAGCCGGACACCCGGCGGGGGATGTCGGGGTAGCGCCGGCGGATCTCGTCGGCGTGGTCGTCGCGCAGGGCGCGCAACCGCCGGTAGACCGCCGCCCGGGGGTCCCCCCGGCGTTCGACGGCGGCGTACTCCTCGTCGGTGGTCTCGCCGCACCAGAAGCGGGTGCCGTCGTAGAGGAGCACCTCCAGGCGGGCGACGTTGTCGACGACCTTGCCGGTGCGCTGCGCGGTCGCGCCGCACGAGTTGTTGCCGATCATGCCGCCGAGGGTGCAGTTCATGTGGGTGGCGGGCTCGGGGCCGAACCGCAGGCCGTGGCGTTCGAGCCGCCGGTTCAGGTCGTCCAGGACGATGCCCGGCTGGACGACGCAGGTGCGGCCCTCGGCGTCCACCGATTCGAGCGTGGTGCAGTACTTCGACCAGTCGATCACCACGGCGGTGTTGGCGCACTGCCCGGCGAGGCTCGTGCCGCCGCCCCGCGACAACACGGGCGCGCCGAAGTCGCGGGCGACGGCGACCGCCTCGGCCCCGGCGTCCGGGGTGCGGGGCACCACCACGCCCAGAGGCACCTGGCGGAAGTTGGACGCGTCGGTGGAGTAGGCGGCGCGGCTGCCCGCGTCGAACCTGACCTCGCCGTCGACCCGGTCGCGCAGGGCCGCTTCGAGGGCGGGCGGGGCGTCGATGATCGTCATGGGTCTCCTCCGAGTTCGACCGCGTAGCGCCGGGCGACGTCCTCCCGGACGGACATGCCGTGGCCGGACACCGTCACCGGCGGGGTGACGACACCGTCCGCGGGTTCCAGGCACCCGTCGAAGAGCAGGTTCTCGACGCGTTCGTGGTCGGCGAACCATTCGAGGTGCCGGAGGTTCTGGGTGGCCGCGCCCGCGTGCGCCGAGAGGGAGTTCGCGCAGTGCGCCGACACGTCCCGGTTGGCGGCGGCGGCCAGCGCGGCGGCGCGGGCGAACTCGGTGTAGCCGCCGCAGCGGGTCACGTCGACCTGCAGGCAGTCGACGACCTCGGTCATGCGGGCGAAGTAGGGCAGGTCGTAGCCGTACTCCCCGGCCGCGACGTCGGCCCGGCTGACCGCGCGCACGGCGGCGAGACCGGCGAGGTCGTCGCTGGAGACCGGTTCCTCGAACCAGGTCACGTCCCAGTCGGCGAGCCGTCCGGCGACGCGGCGGGCCTCGCCGACGGTGTAGGCGCCGTTGGCGTCCACGTACACCTCCGCCGCCGCGCCGACGGCGGCGCGGGTGAGCGCCACCCGGTCGAGGTCGGCGCCGATCTTGATCTTCAGCCGGGGGGTGCGGCGCACCGACGCCTCGGCCCAGGCGCGCAGGCTCTCGTCGTCCATCGAGGTGAAGCCGCCGCTGGCGTAGACGGGCACGGACGCGCGCACCCGGCCGAGCAGGCGGCACAGCGGCAGCCCGCACGTCCGCGCCGCCGCGTCCCACAGGGCGATGTCGACCGCCGACATCGCGCACGACACCAGCCCGGGGCGCCCCAGGTTCCGCACGGCGTGCCGCATGGCCGCCCACCGGGCCGGCACGTCGAGCACCGGCTTCCCGGTCACCGCCCCGGCCAGCACGCCTTCCACCAGCGGCACGCAGCCCGCGTCGGCGTAGGTCCAGCCGAGCCCCGTCTCCCCGGCCGCCTCGACGCGGACCACGACGACGGTGGTGGCGTCCCAGCCGAGGGTGCCGTCGGTCTCCGGTTCGCCGGTGGGCACCCGGTAGGCCCGCGCCGTGACCCGGTCGATCAGGTGTGCGGCCACCGCAGGAACTCCTGTGCCTTGGTCTTCACCCCTTGCGCCATCAGGTGGAACGCGCTGGGGTCGCCCTTGACGACGGCCTCGCCGACCGACGTGACCTGGTCGAAGGTCGCGTGCGGCGGGATCGGCGGCACCTCCGGGTCGCAGTGCACGTCGAGCACCGCCGGCACGCCCGCCGCGAACGCCCGGTCCCAGGCCGGGCCCAGCGCCTCGGGCTCGGTGACGGTGACGCCCTCCAGGCCGAGGGAACGGGCGAACCCGGCGTAGTCGACGTCGGGGAGGCTCTGCGACGCCTCGAACTTCGGCGCGCCGCCCATGGCGCGCATTTCCCAGGTCACCTGGTTGAGGTCGTTGTTGTGGAAGACGCAGACGACCAGGCGCGGGTCGCGCCACAGGTGGTGGTAGCGGGCGATGGTGATCAGTTCGGCCAGGCCGTTCATCTGCATGGCCCCGTCGCCCACCAGGGCGACCACGGGACGGCCCGGATGGGCGAACTTCGCGCCGATCGCGTAGGGCACGCCGGGGCCCATCGTGGCCAGGGTGCCCGAGAGCGAGCCCCGCATGCCCTCGCGCATGCGCAGGTTGCGGGCGTACCAGTTGGTGGACGAGCCCGAGTCGGCCGTCACGATCGCGTCGCCGGGAATGCGCCGGGACAACTCCGAGACGATCAGCATCGGGTTGACCGGCTTGGCCGTCACCTCGGCCTCACGCTCCATGACGTCCCACCAGTCGGCCACGTTCCGCTCGATGGTCTCCCGCCACTCGCTGCCGACCTTGGGCCGGATCATCGGGAGCAGCGCCGTGAGCGTGGCGGCGGCGTCGCCGATCAGATTGACCTCGGTGGGGTAGCGCATGCCGATGAAGCGGCCGTCGACGTCGATCTGCACGGCTCTGGCCTGCCCGAACTCCGGCAGGAACTGGGTGTACGGAAAGTTGGAGCCCACGATCAGCAGGGTGTCGCAGTCGCGCATCATCTCGTAGCTGGCCCGGGTGCCGAGCAGCCCGATCGACCCCGTCACGTAGGGCAGGTCGTCGGGCAGCACGTCCTTGCCCAGCAGCGCCTTGGCCACCCCCGCGCCGGTGAGGTCGGCGAGCCGCCGCACCTCCTCGGCCGCGCCCCGGGCCCCCTGCCCGACCAGGACGGCGAGCTTCTCCCCCGCGTTGATCACGTCGGCGGCGCGCGCGAGGTCGGGCTCAGCGGCCACCGACCGCGCCCAGACCGTGCCGGGCGGGCTGGAGGGCACCATCTTGAACGCGTGCTCCGGCGGGGCGTACCTCTCCTCCTGGAGGTCCGAGGGGATGATCACCGCCGTCGGGGCGCGGGACGCCTCGGCGGTCCTGATCGCGCGGTCGAGCGCGTTCGGCAGCTGCTCGGCCACGTTGACCTCGACGAGGTACTCCGAGGCGACGTCCTTGAACAACGCCTGGAGGTCGACCTCCTGCTGGTAGCTGCCGCCCATCGCGCTGCGGGCGGTCTGGCCGACGATCGCCACGACCGGCACGTGGTCGAGCTTGGCGTCGTAGAGGCCGTTCAGCAGGTGGATCGCCCCCGGGCCCGAGGTGGCCATGCACACCCCGAACCGGCCGCTGAACTTGGCGTAGCCGACGGCCGCGAAGGCGGCCATCTCCTCGTGCCGGCTCTGCACGAACCGGGGCACGTCGTCCGCCCGGCCCAGGGCCGCCAGGATGCCGTTGATCCCGTCGCCCGGATAGGCGAACACCTGCTGCACGCCCCATTCCTGCAGGCGTCGTACCACGTAGTCACCGACGGTCTGGGTCATGAGCCCGGCCGTACCCACCCGATTTGTGGTCACACGCCCCTTTTGCCGGATTTGGGCTAGACGAGCACGTGCCCGCCGTCCACGGTCAGCACGGTCCCACTGGCGAACGGCTCGGTCATCAGGAACACGTACGCCCGCGCGACGTCCTCGACCTCGCCCACCCGGCCCACCGGGATCACGGCCCCGGCCTCGGCGTACATGCGCTCGCGGGCCTCCTCCCCCATCCCGGCCCACAGGGGCGAGCGCACGAACCCGGGAGCCACCGCGTTGACCCTGATCGGCGCGAGCTCGACGGCCAGCGCCCGGGTCAGCGACTCGATCGCCCCGCAGATGCTCGCCGCGACCGACCAGCCCGGCCCCGGCCGGTCCTTGGCGGTCCCGGTCGTGAGCGTGATCGACCCGTCGGCCCGCAGGTGGGGCAGGACGGCGCGCACCGCGCCCAGCGCGCCGAAGTAGCGCACGGCGAAGAAGTCGCGGGCCGCGTCGAGGTCGAGGCCGTCGACCGGCATGAGCGCCAGCGGCTCCCCGGCGGTGTAGACGAGGTGGTCGATCGGCCCCGCCTCGGCGAGGACCGCCGCCACCGCCGCCGCGTCGGTGAGGTCGGCGACCCGGCCCACCGCGCCCTCCGGCAGCAACGCGAGGGCGTGGTCGACCCCGGCCCGGCGGCGGGAGGCGACCGTCACGACGGCCCCCTGCCGCGCCGCCGCCCGCGCCGTGGCCAGCCCGATCCCCGAGGTGCCGCCGAGCACGACGACCCTTTTGCCGTGAAGATCCATGTTCTCTGCTCCTGTACGAAAAGTGCGCCGACCCCTTCACGATGGCTCCGCCGCCAGGCCGCCGTCCAAGACCTCGTTCGTCGCCTGCAATACCCTGAGGGCATCACGACCGGGAGGAGGCGCTGGTGGACGTCGACCTGCGGAAGCTGCGCTACTTCGTGGCGGTGGCCGAGCGGCTGCACTTCGGCCGCGCCGCCGAGGCCCTGCACATCGCCCAGCCGGTGTTGTCGCGCCAGATCCGGGCGCTGGAGGAGGAGCTGCGGGCCCAGCTCTTCGTCCGCACCAAACGCGCCACCGAGCTCACCCCGGCGGGCGAGCAGTTGCTGGCCGACGCCCGCCCGCTGCTGGCCTCGGCCGAGGGGCTGCGCCGCCGCGTCGCCCGCGCGGCCCGGGGCGGTGAGGTGTTCACGGTCGGGTTCATGCCCGGCCTGATCGTCACCTCGGCGGTGCGGGCCTTCGGCGAGCGCCATCCGGGGCTGACGGTGGAGGTGGTCCGCACGACCTGGGACGACCAGACCGCCACCATCCACGACGGCCGGGTCGACGTCGGCTACGTCCGCCTGCCGATCGACCGGCGCGGCTTGCGCGTGCTCCCGTTGTGGAGCGAGCCGCGCGTCGTCGTGCTGCCCGCCGGCCACCCCCTGGCGGGCAAGGACGCCGTCGGCATCGCCGACCTGGCCGGCGAGTGCCTCCTGCAGAACCCCGACGCCGTCCCCGAGTGGCGCGCGGTCGCGACGCGGCGCGACCCCGAGGTGCGGTTCCGCGCCGTGGAGGAGAAGCTCGAACACGTCGCAGCAGGTCACGGCGTCGTCATCCTGCCGCTGTCGGCGGCGGCCTTCTACACCCGCCCCGACGTCGGCCACGTCGCGGTGGGCGACATCCCGCCGAACGAGGTGTGCCTGGCCTGGAGCGGCAGCCGCCGCAGCCCGCTGATCGCCGGCTTCGCCGCCGTCGCCCGGGAAATGTCGGTGGCCGTCGATAGTTTCTGATCAACCCCCGAACACGGAAGGTTGGTCATGTACCGACAGGGTGACATCCTGATCATGCCGGTCCCCGAGGCGTCGGTGCCTCCCGGTCTCGTCTCCGAGCCGCGTGACCACAAGGGCCGCATCGTGCTCGCCCTGGGCGAGGCCACCGGCCACGCCCACGCGCTCCACGGCCCCGGCACCCTCTACCCCGGCTACCTCCACCTGCCCGAGGGCGGCCGGCTGGTGCACGAGGAGCACGCCGCGATCCCGCTGCCCAAGGGCTGGTTCCGGATCGTCCGTCAGCGTGAATACGTGCCGGGTTCGTTCCGGGTGGTGGCCGACTGATGAGCGTCGAGACCACCATGACCTGGGCCGACGTCGCCTTCATGACCGGCCCCGGCGACCGCGCCGAGGCCGAGGCGGGCGTCCGCGAGGCCTACGCCGCCGCCGGGCTGGCCGCCCCCTCGGTGATCCTGTGGGCCGGGTCGCCGGTCGTCGCCGCCGCGGCGGCCGCCATCCACCACGGCGGCGAGGCCGCCGTCGACGCGCTGAACAAGGCCGGCCTGGGCTCGCTCATCCTGTCGGCCGCGCCGCTGCTGGCCCAGCCGCTCGGCCATTCCGTCCGCGAGGAGGTGCGCACCCAGCCCTGGGAGTGGGCCCGCGCCGACGTGCTGCGCGAGACCGGCGGGGCCGGGTGGGCGCGGGTGTGGGAGTCGACCGGCGGGTTGTTGTGGCCGAGGGTGAACACGGTCGTCCAGGAGATCCGCCGCGGCCTGTCGGTGCTCGGCGGCGAAGGGGCCGGCGACCTGCTGCGCCAGGCCGCGCTCGACGCCGTGCTCGGCCAGCACGACGCCGCCTGGTTGTCGGCCTTCGCCGACGCCCCCGGCCTGGCCGGGCTGACCCGGGTGTCCCGCCACGCGGGCTGGTGGTTCCCCTATGCGAACGCGGCCATCGTCTGCGAGCGCCCGGCCGAGCTCCACCTCGACGAGGCGGGCCGCCTCCACCGCTCCGACGGCCCGGCGCTGGTCTTCCCCGACGGGTTCGCGCTGGAGTCGTGGCACGGCATGCCGGTGCCCGAGGGCTTCGTCGCGTCAATGGCCGACCTGACCCCCGAGCGCATCCGCGACGAGGAGAACGCCGAGTTGCGCCGGGTCATGCTCGAACACTTCGGCTTCGACCGCTACCTGTCCGAATCGGGCGCGACCCCGCTCCACCGCGACGAGACCGGCATCCTGTGGCGCATCAGCCTGCCCGACGACGAAGACGTGGTGACGGTCGAGGTGGTCAACTCGACCGCCGAGCCCGACGGCACCTTCCGCACCTACTTCCTGCGGGTGCCGCCGTGGGTCCAGCGGGCCCGCCAGGGTGTGGCGTGGACGTTCGGGGTGAACGAGGAGAACTACTTCCCCGAAAAGGAGACCTGACCGGGCATCGCCAGGGTGAAGGCGGCCCCCCGGCCTGGTGCGGTGCGGAGGTCGAGGCGGCCTCCGTGGGCTTCGGCCAGGGAGCGGGCGATGGCCAGGCCGAGGCCCGCGCCGCCGGGGCCCGATCTGCTGCGGGAGGCGTCGGCGCGGGAGAAGCGGTCGAAGACCCGGGCGGCCTCCTCCGGGGTGAGGCCAGGGCCGTGGTCCTCGATCACGAGCACCGCCTCGCCGTCTCGGGTGCCGACCCCGATGCGCACGGGGCTGCCGCCGGGGGTGTGCTCGACCACGTTGCCGACCAGGTTCGTGACGATCTGGCGCAACCGGGCCTCGTCGCCGATCACCGGGGCCGAGCCGGGCGGCCCGCCGTCGGGGCCGGTCAGGTCGACCGGCCGGTCGGGGGCGAGGGCGCGCAGGTCGAGGCGGACGTCGGCGGCCAGGGTGCGCAGGTCCATCGGGGCCAGCTCCAGCGGCAGGGCGGCGCCGCCCTCGTCGAGGCGGGCGAGCAGCAGCAGGTCCTCCACGAGCCGGCCCAGCCGCCCGGCCTCGCTCTCGATCCTGGCCATCGCGGGGGCGACCTCGGTCAGCCCGCCCATGCGGTAGAGCTCGGAGAACCCCTTGATGCCGACGAGCGGGGTGCGCAGCTCGTGCCCGACGTCGGCGACGAACCGCCGCAGCCGGGCCTCCGACTCGGTCCGCGCGGCGAAGGCCCGCTCGACCTGCCCGAGCATGCCGTTGAGCGCGGCCGACAGCCGCCCGACCTCGGTGTCGGGAGCCGCGTCGGGCACCCTCCGCGCGAGATCCCCGGAGGCGATGGCGGCGGCGGTCTCCTCGATGGCCCGCAGCGGCCGCAACCCGGCCCTGATGGCGAACCACCCCGCGAGCGTGAGCAGCGCCAGCAACCCCAGTCCGGAGACGACGTAGACGACGCGCACCCGCCCGACCGTGGCCTGCACGGCGTCGAGCGAGGCCGCCACGACCACGAAGGTGCCGGTCCCCTGACGCGGCACCACGAGCACCCGCCAGTCGGCCCCGCCTGCGGAATCCCGCGCCTCGAAGGGCTGGTGGTCCCGAACAGCCCACTCGGCACCCCCGCCCGGCGCGAGAGCGCCCAGCGTGGGAGCGGTCGGCGTGGGAGCGGTCGGCGTGGGAGCGGTCGGCGTGGGAACGCCCGGCTTAGGAGCGGCCGTCTTGGGAGCGGCCGTCTCGGGAGCGGCCGTCTCCGGGCCGCGCGCGTCATCACTGCGGGCGGTCGGCGCGCGACTGTCCGTTCCGGGGTCGGCGCTCACGTCGGCTGGTAGTTCGGGGCCGCCCGGGCCCGGTGGGAGGCGGACCTCCGAGATCGGCTTGCCGTCGGGGCCGAGTTCCGCGATGTACAGGCGGTTGATCAGGTCGAGGTTGGTGCTCAGCGCGTTGCCGGCCGCGCGGTCGGCCGGAGTGCGGGAGGTGAGGACGGGCGGGATGGCCGAGATGATGCCGCCGAACACGCGGAGCTGGGTGTCGACGCGGTCGACCAGGCCCGAGCGGAGCAGGCCGACGACGATGGAGCCGCTCAGCAGGAGGCCGGCCGCCAGCAGCGCGCAGGTGATCAGGAGGAGGCGTCCGCGCAGGGAGGTCATCGGGGCTCGCGCAGGACGTAGCCGACGCCGTGGACGGTGTGGATGAGCCGGGGGCCGCCGGTCTCCAGTTTGCGGCGCAGGTAGCTGACGTAGGTGTCGACGATGCTGGTGTCGCCGGCGAAGTCGTACTGCCAGACGTCCTCGATGATCGAGGTCTTCGACACCACCCGGCCCGCGTGCTCGGCCAGGTAGCTGAGCAGGCGGAACTCGGTGGGCGACAGGCGGACCGTCACCCCGGCCCGGCGCACGTGGCAGCCCTCGACGTCGACCTCCAGGTCGCCGACGACCACGGCGTGCGCGTGCGGGACGCCGGTGCGGCGCAGGATCGCGCGGATGCGGGCCAGCAGTTCCGGCAGGTCGAACGGCTTGGTGACGTAGTCGTCGCCGCCCAGGGTGAGGCCGGTGACCTTGTCGGCCGGGGAGTCGCGGGCGGTCAGGAACAACACCGGCACCGGCGGCCGGGCCAGGTCGCGCAGCCGGCGGACGACCTGGAAGCCGTCGAGGTCGGGCAGCATCACGTCGAGCAGGATCAGGTCGGGCCGGGAGAGCCGGACCGCCTCGACGGCCTCGGCCCCCGTGGCGGCCGAGGCGACCTCGAACCCGGCGAAGCGCAGGGTCGCCGACAGCAGTTCCCGTACCGTCGGCTCGTCGTCGACGACCAGCAGCCGCTCCATCACGCCCCTTTCGTCCCCCACATCATGCGTCCCGCCGCCGGAAGACCGCGTACGCGGCGGCCAGCAGGATCACGGCCCAGGCGCAGGTCACGGCGAGGCCGGCCGCCGGGCCCGGCAGGTCGGGGTCGGCGTCGAGGCTGAGCAGCCGCAGCCCGGCCGTGATCGGCCAGTAGCTGAGGATCAGCCAGGCCAGCCACTCGGGGTAGAGCGAGGCCATCGCCGGGACGAACACCCCCATCACGATCGTGACGACCAGCGCCCCGGAGGTGCTGCGCACCAGGCAGCCGACGGCCAGGCCGATCAGGCCGAGCAGGGTCAGCAGCAGCCCCGGCCCGGCCAGCACCCGGAGCATGCCGGGCTCGGAGAGCGTGTTGACGGGCACCTGCCGCGAGGTCAGCACGGCCCGGTTGACGAAGACCACGACGAGCCCGGTCACCGTCCCGGCCGCGAGCGTCAGCCCGGCGCAGACGATCGCCTTGGCGGCCAGCACCCGGCCCCGGCGGGGCACCGTGGTCAGGGTCAGCGCCATCGTCCGGGTGAGGTGCTCGACGGTGAAGGCGCGCAGGCCGAAGTAGCCGACGGCGATCTGCACGAAGATCAGCGGCCGGAAGTCGGGCGAGGGCCGGTAGGCGGCCTGCTCGGCGGCGGTCATCCGGGCGTGTTCGGCGGCGCCGGCGTAGCCGAACAGCAGCGCGAACAGCGCGCCGAGCGCGATGACCGCCGCCAGGGTGTACCAGCTCGACCGGGTGGTCAGCGTCTTGGCCCATTCGGAGCGGATGGCGGCGATCATCGGGTCAGCTCCATGAACGCCTCTTCCAGCGACGCGCGGCGGGGCGTCAGTTCGTACAGGACCACTCCCTCGGCGGCGGCGAGCTCGCCGACGCGCCTCGGCGCCAGCCCCCGCACCACGAGCTCGTCGCCGTCGGGCTCGACCCCCGAGGCGCCGTGGGCGACGAGGGCCCGCGCGAACCGGCGGGCCTCCGGGGTGCGCACCAGCACCCCGTCGGGCCGGGCGAGGGCCTCGACGGTGGTGTCGGCGATCAGCCGCCCGCGCGCCACCACGATCAGCCGGTCGGCGGTCACCGCCGTCTCGGCCATCAGGTGGCTGGAGACCAGGACGGTCCGCCCTTCGGCGGCCAGGTCGCGGAGCAGGGTGCGGATCCAGACGATGCCCTCGGGGTCGAGCCCGTTGACCGGCTCGTCGAGGATCAGCACGCCGGGGTCGCCGAGCAGCGCGGCGGCCAGCCCGAGGCGCTGCTTCATGCCGAGCGAGAAGCCGCCCGCGTGCCGGTGCGCCACCGCCGTCAGCCCGACCAGGTCGAGCACCTCGTCGATCCGCCGCCGCCCGAGCCGGTTGCTCACCGCGAGGCAGCGCAGGTGGTCGCGGGCCGACCGGCGGGGGTGCACGGCCGCCGCGTCCAGCAGCGCCCCGACCGCCCGCATCGGCTCGGGCAGGTCGGCGAGGCGCGCGCCGAGGATCCGGGCGCTCCCCGCGTGCGGGGCGTCGAGCCCGAGGATCAGCCGCATCGTGGTCGTCTTGCCGGCCCCGTTGGGGCCGAGGAACCCGGTCACCGCGCCGGGTTTCACGTCGAACGTCAGGTCGTCGACGGCGACGACGTCGCCGTGGCGTCTGCTCAGCCGGGTCACTTCGATCATGCGGCCGAGCCTGCGCCCTCCGGCTCAGGGCTTCCTGGACGGTTCTGGGAGAACCCTGTGAGGGATACGTTCCAGCACGCCCCCGGCGAAGACGTCGTACAGGCCGGTCGGTTCGAGGTGCACGTAGCCGATGTGGCAGTCGCACTCCAGCTTCGGGCAGGCCCTCGGCCCCAGCCGGGCGCGGAACGTGCCGTCATAGAGATTTCCCAGGACCGTCGGGATGAAGTGGCACCGCCGGACCGTCCCGTCGCCGTCAACGGAGATCACCGTGTCGCCGGTCCGGCACGCCTGGCCCGCGCTGAGATGCGGGAAGCGGCTGTAGTGGAACAGCGGGTCGATCTCCTGCCAGCGGGCCGCCTCGTCGTCGGTGTAGGTCCGGCCCTCCTCGGCGTTGATCCACAGGTAGGTGGCGGCCGGGAGGTCCTTCCGGAGCCGCCGGGCGTGCTCCAGATGGGCCGGGTCGCCCACGACGCCGACGCTGTGGGGGACCGGCAGCGCCGTGACCTTGGCCAGGAACCGGTCGTAGGTCACCTGGGTCGGGTGGTAGGTCACCCAGAGCGCCAGCTTCTCGGGGTTCGCCCGGTCGAGCCAGCCGGTCCGGGAGCTGAGGTTGGTCTGGACGGCCACGCGGCGCACGTTGGCCTGGTGGCTGAGCCCGACCATCGCCTCCCGGTACCACGACCTGACCAGGCCCTCCCCCCACGGCGTGAACAGCACGCTCACCTCGTGGTCCTGCTCGGCGGTCCACGCGGTGAAGCGGAGCAGGGCCGCCCGGTCGGCGCGCAGCTGCTCGGGGGTGTCCCGCCGTTTGGCGAACGGGCAGTAGGCGCAGTCGTAGTCGCAGCTGGCCAGCGGCCCGCGATAGAGGATCGTCAGGTGCGTCATCGGGCGTCGTTGCCCGCCATCAGGGCGCGGACCTCGGCGGAGAACAGGGCCGGGCCGACCGCGTCGGAGTGGGCCAGGCCCTCGCCGGTCAGCCGCAGCACGTCGCCGTCGCGGACCAGCCACTCGGCCGGCACCGCCGTGACGTCGGGCTCGCCGCCGAACCGGCTCCGGTAGAGGGCCAGGTCGAGGCCGTCCTTCTGGAGGAGGCTCTGGATCGTGTGCCGCCGCCGCCGCTCGGACTCGTCCAGGGTGAAGCCGATCAGGGCCTCGGTGAAGTCGTCGCGGCGCACGTAGTCGTCGATGATCGACCGTACGTGCCGCGCGCCGACCGCGTACTCGTGGGAGTAGTGCAGGGTGCCCGTGTACGACCGGGCCCCGCACCCCACACTCGCCATGCCGTCGGTCTGGCAGCAGTAGCCGGTCGAGGTCCCGGTGCCGGGCAGCCGGAACATGCGCATCGACACCTGCTCGTAGCCCCGGTCGAGCAGCAGGTCGCGGCCCTCGCGGTAGAGCTCCATCCGCTGGTCGTCCCAGTCGCGGCCGATCTTGCCGAGGCCGGTGAGGGGGCGTACGTAGAGGGGGTAGAGGTAGAGCTCCTCGGGGGCCCAGCGCAGCGCGGTCTCCAGGGAGTGCCGCCACGAGGCGGCCGTCTGGCCGTCGATGCCGTAGATCAGGTCGATGTTCAGGATCGGGAAGCCGGTCGCCCTGATCGCGTCGAGGGCCCCGTCGACCTCGGCGCGCTTCTGGGGCCGGACCGCCGCGCGGGCCTCCTCGTCGACGAAGCTCTGCACCCCGATGGAGACCCGGGTCGTGCCGCGTTCCTTCAGCACGGCCAGCCGGTCGGGCGTCGCGGTCGCCGGGGAGGTCTCCACCGACAGCGGGATCTCGCCCCAAGGGGTGATCTTGCCGGTGACGTCGAACAACCGGGTGAGCTCGGCCGGGCTCAGGTAGGTGGGCGTGCCGCCGCCGATCGCCGCTGTGGTGAACGCCGGGTCGAGCGCGTCCGACAGGGCGAGCGTCTCGCGTTCGAGCGCGTCGAGGTAGGCCGCCACCAGCTCTTCGGGGGCGCCCGTCCGGGTGAACAGGTTGCAGAAGCCGCAGCGCATCTCGCAGAACGGGATGTGGGCGTAGAACGACCCGGCCCGCTCGCCCCGCCACACGTCGGTCAGCGCCGGGCGCGGGTCGAGCGGTCGGTAGGCGGTCTTGTGGGGGTACGCGTAGACGTAACTCTCATACGGACTGATCATCGGAGCTCCGGTCGAGGACGAATTCTGCGTAGGGCACGGTCCAGACGACGTCGTGCGCGAGCCGGTGGCCCACGTGGCCGTCTTCGCCGTAGGCGGTGCCGTGGTCGGAGCAGACGATCACGAAACACGGCCGGCGGCGGGTCATCAGGGCGAACAGCCGGGCGACGTGCCGGTCGACGTACTCCAGCGCGGCCGCGTGCGACTCGATCGAGTCGTCGGCCGCGCCGGGCAGGTAGAAGCGGTTGGGCTGGTGCAGCGCCGAGACGTTCAGGAACAGGAAGACCGGTTCCGGCACGCCGTCGAGCACCTCCTCGGCCCGGTCGAGTTGCCGTTCGAAGGAGTCGGGGGCGGTCACCCCGAACTCGGGCGCCCAGTGGCTCTCCTGGAACAGGCCGGGCAGCGCCGACCCCAGCGGGCTCAGCCGGTTGAAGAATCCGACCCCGCCGACGCAGACCGTGCGATATCCGGCCTTCGCCAGCCCCGTCGGCAGGTCGGGCGCGTCGAACACCCAGGTCTGCGGCGCGGTGGTCGCGCTGCCCGGGAACGACGCCGCGAACGGCCGGGTGTGCGGCCCGGGGGTGACCGGCGTCGGCAGGAACCCGGCGAACATGGCGGCGTGCGAGGCGAACGTGAAGCTGCCGGGGCTGTGCCGCTTCTCCCAGGTCAGGAACCGGGCGAAGCCCGGCGTGCGCCCCTCGGCCATGAGCCGTTCGGCCACGTCCCACCGCAGCGTGTCGAGGGTGACGAGCAGGATGTCGTGGGTCCCCACGACCGTGTTCATGTCGCGCACGGTCGCCACCCCGCCGCGATGGCCCGCGCCTGGCACTCGTAGGTCGTCAGGCCGCTGCCGTCGAGCGCGCCCAGGCCGGGCAGCAGGTCACCGAAGGCGTTGACCTCGGCGACCGCCATCGACCGCCAGTCGGCGCCGATCATCAGGTCGACGCCGGTCGTCAGGCTGCCGGGGAAGCAGGCGGCGGTGCGGGCGCAGATCTCCATCGCCTCGTCCCACCGGCCGGCGCCCAGCCGGGCCCGGATCTCCCCCACGTCGCCGCGTCTCCCGCCGAGGTGCAGGTTGGTCATCGGCACCCGACTCACCCGCGCCACCGCGTGGGTCGGCCGCCCGGCCACGGTGACCACCCGCAGGTCGAAGCAGCCGCCCGGCACCGACGCCTTCGGGAACCAGCGCTCGACGTGCAGCCCGTCAGGAGCCAGCGCGTCGACGATCCGGGCGACGGTCGATTCGTCGGTGTACGTCCGGACCGCCAGCGAGTTCCGCAGGTCCTCGGTGGCCGAGGTGACGGCCCGCAGGCGGGTCCCGGAGGTCTCGAAGGCGATCACCCCCGACGCGGAACTGCCGTGGGCGGGCTTGACGAACACCCGGGGCCACGACCGTGCCCGCATCTGGTCGCGCAGCTCGCCGTAGGAGGTCACGGTCACGCCTCCGGGCACGGGCAGGCCCGCCCCGGCGAGCAGGGCGTGGCAGCGTCGCTTGTCGAACATGACGGCGATCTCCTCGACGTTGGCCAGGAGTTCGCCGCCCGCCCCGGCCACCCGTCCGAGTCCGTCCACGAACCGGGTGTACCAGGTCGCCCCTCCCCCGACGCGGGTGGGGTCGCCCGCGCCCCGCAGCAGGGCGTCGGCCTCGGCCGACTCGCCGGGCGAGTCGACCCGGACCAGGCCCGAGAACGCGAGCGGAGCGCCGGTCAGCACCTCCGTCCACGGGACCACGGTGATCTCGCCCAGGCCGTGGGCGCGGGCCGCCGCGCCGAACAGGTCGGCGCGGCGGTCTCCGGGGGTGCCGACGACGATCACTCGTTCACCGCGGTGTAGAGCCAGCCGTCGTACTCCTCCGGGTCCTCCTGGGACTCCAGATCGAGCTCGACCGGGGCGAGAGCGGCGGACAACCGGGCCATCATGGCGTCGCTCAGGTAGTGGTGGTGCAGGTCGAGCCGGCGCAGGTGGGTGAGCGGCTGGCCGCCGAGCAGGGCCTCGGCGCCCTCGTCGGTGAGCGTGCCCATCGACAGGGCGAGGCTGTCGAGCCGGGCCACGATCGGCGCGGTGGCGACGGCGGCGGCGACGTCGTTTTGACGGTCGCTGTCCTGCAGGCCCAGGTGCTTCAGGGCAGGCAGGTCGTCGCCGGTCAGGATCGGCGCGAGGTCCTCGACGGTGTAGTCGCCGCCGTACTCGTCGACGCCGAGCCAGAGCTCCAGGTGTTCCAGCGCGGGGAACCGGCACGCCGCGACGCCGCGCACGAAGTCGCCGTCCAGGCCGCCGCTCTCGGCCCGGAGCATGCGCAACCGCTCGTGGCGAACCGGCGAGAGACGCAGGCCCATGCCGCCGCGGGTCTCCAGGCGTTCCAGATCCGGGAACGCGGTCAGCAGCGGGGTGACGTCGGTCTGGTGGATCCAGGAGATCTCCTGCGCCTCCTGCGGGATCGCCCCGAAGAAGAGCGCGCGCAGCGCCGGCAGCCGGGGGGCCGCGGCGACCAGGTCCTCGACCACCTGATGGGGGTCGGCGTCCCAGCCGCCGACGACGAGGGCGCGCACCTGGCGGCTGTCGACGGCGTCGTAGAAGTCGGCCAGTTCCCAGGAGCCCACCTCCCAGGCCACCTCGCCCGGCGGGTGGTCGGCCTTGCCGTTGAAGTCGACCGTCGGCAGGCCGGCGTAGCGGCGGTAGTAGACGTCGGTGTCGTCGGTGTGCCGGGGC
The DNA here is from genome assembly GCF_001570525.1 of Herbidospora sakaeratensis. Classification (GTDB taxonomy): domain Bacteria; phylum Actinomycetota; class Actinomycetes; order Streptosporangiales; family Streptosporangiaceae; genus Herbidospora; species Herbidospora sakaeratensis. The sequence goes on along the minus strand of NZ_BBXC01000007.1, from coordinate 524,163 downwards.
AGGTCGAGGGAGATCGTCATTCGCCCACCGCCACGTAGAACCAGCCGTCGTCGTCGTACGGGCGGTCGCCGAGGTCGACGCCCACCACGAACAGCGCCTTCTCGACGCGCTGCATCATCGGGTCGCTCAGGAAGTGGTGGTGCAGGTCGAGCTGGTCGAGGTGGGTCAGCGGCTGGCCGCCGAGCAGGGCCTCCGCGCCCTCGTCGGTCAGCGTGCCCATCGACAGGGCGAGGTTCTCCAATTGGGCCACGACCGGGGCGGCCGCGACGGCGGCGGCGATCTCATCCTGGCGGTCGCTGTCCTGCAGGCCCAGGTGCCGCAGGGCGGGCAGCCGGTCGCCTCTCAGGATCGGCGCGAGGTCCTCGACGGTGTAGTCGCCGCCGTACTCCTCGACGCCGAGCCAGAGCTCCAGGTGCTCCAGCGCCGGGAGATCGCAGGCGGCGACTCCCCTGACGAACGCGCCGCTCAGACCGCCGCTCTCGACCCGGAGCATGCGCAGCTTCTCGTGCCGGACCGGGCTGAGAGCCAGTCCCTCACCGCCCCGGATCTCCAGGCGTTCCAGGTCGGGGAACGCGGTCAGCAGCGCGGTGACGTCGCTCTGCTGGATCATGGAGATGTCGCACCACTCGCCCGTCGTCGCGCCCAGGAACAGCGCCCGGAGGGCGGGCAGCCGGTGGGCGTTGGCGACCAGCTTCTCGACGATGGGCGCCGAGCTGTCCGTGTACATGTCGCGCCAGTCGCCGATGACGAGGGCCGGCACCGTCTCGGTGTCGACCCGCTCGAAGAAGGCGTCCATGAGCTTGCCGAAATCCGTCTCGAACACCGACAGGTGCCAGGCTCCGGGGCTGTCTGCGGGAGGTTCCCCGGGATCGTCGCCGTACCAGCCGACGACCGGCAGGTTGGCATAGCGCTTCCGGTGGTCGTCGTTCTGCCGGGGGTACAGCGGCAGGCTGAGCGAGGTCACTCGGACACCGCCACGTAGAACCGGTCGTCGCGCGGCGCGAGGCGGTTGTGCAGCTTGACGTCGACCCCCGGAAGCGCCTTCTCGACGCGCTCGGCCATCGCGTCGCTGAGGAAGTTGTGGTGCAGGTCGAGCACCATCAGGTGGCTGAGCGGCTGGCCGTCGAGCAGCGCCTCGGCCCCGGCGTCGGTCAGCGTGCCCATCGAGAGGTCGAGTTCGTCGAGCCGGGCCACGACGGGCGCGGACGCCACCGCGGCGGCGATCTCGTCCTGGATCTCGCTGTCCTGCAGCCCCAGATGCCTCAGGGCGGGCAGCCGGTCACCGGCCAGGATCGGGGCCAGGTCGGCGACCGAGGTGTTCCCGCCGTAGCGCTCGACGCCCAGCCAGAGCTCCAGGTGCTCCAGCGCGGGCAGGTCGCAGGCGGCGAGCGACCGGACGAACGAACTGTGCAGGCCGCCGCACTCCACCCGGAGCACCCGCAGGCTCTCGTGCCGGAGCGGGGTCAGCGCCAGCCCGTCGCCGCCCCGCAGGTCAAGGCGCTCCAGGCCGGGAAACGCGGTCAGCAGCGGCGTGAGGTCGCTGAGCTGGATCCAGGAGATCTCGCACCACTCCGGGTCGACGTGGCCCAGGGACAGGCCGCGCAGGCCGGGGAGCAGGTGCGCGTTGGCGACCAGCTTCTCGACGATGGCCGCCGAGCTCTCCTCGTACATCTCGGGCCAGGAGTCGACGTGGACGGCGACCACCTTGTCGGTGTCGCCCCGCTCGAAGACGGCGTCCATCTCCGCGAGGACGTCGTCGTCCTCCTCCATCGCCTGGAGAGTCCAGACACCGTCGGACACGTCGCTGAAGAACTCGTGGGTCACTCGGCCACCGACACGTAGATCCAGTCGTCGCGCTCCTTGCGCTCCTCCAGGTCGAGCTCGGCGTCGCCGACGAAGACGCGCAGGCGCTCGGCCAGCGGGTCGGTCACGTAGTTGTGGCGCAGGTCGAGCATCTTCAGGTGGCTCAGCGGCTGGCCGCTGAGCAGCGCCTCGGCGCCCTCGTCGCCCAGCGTCCCCATGGCCAGCGACAACACGTCGAGGCGGGCCACGATCGGGGCGGCCGCCACGGCGGCGGCGATCTCGTCCTGGTGGTCGCTGTCCTGGAGGCCCAGGTGCTTCAGGGCGGGCAGCCGGTCGCCGGCCAGGATCGGGGCCAGGTCGGCGACGGTGGAGTCGCCGCCGTAGTTGTCGATGCCGAGCCACAGGTCGAGGTGCTCAAGGGCGGGCAGGTCGGACGCGGCGACCGCGCGCACCACCTCGGCGGGCAGGCCGCCGGTCTCGAACCGCAGCACCCGCAGGTTCTCGTGCCGGACCGGCGAGAGCGCCAGGCCGCTGCCGCCGCGCACCTCCAGCCGCTCCAGTTGCGGGAAGGCGGTCAGCAGCGCGGTGACGTCGGACTGCTGGATCCAGGAGATCTCCGCCTCCTCCGACTGGATCGCGCCCAGGAAGATCGCCCGCAGCGCCGGGAACCGTTTGGCGTTCTCGGCCAACAGGGTGACGATCGCGGCGGAGTCGGTGTCGTACGCCTGCTCCCAGCACCCGATGACCAGCGCCCGCACCTCTTCGGTCGCGACCTGGTCGAGGAACACCTGGAGGGTCCCGGCGAACGCGCCCTCCTCGGCGTCGTAGGCGTCGGGTTCGGCGATCCGCCACGCCACCGACCCGGCGGCCGGGAGCTTCTCGTCGTCGTCGTCGTCCGGCGGGAAGACGCAGACGTCCAGACCGGCGTAGGTCTCGTCGTAGAGGTCCCACGGGTCAGGGTGGATGTTCTCCGGGAGGATTGTCAGCATGGGCCCTGTTCCTACCAGAACGCGGCGACAAATCAGCGATCTGGCCCACATTTCGTGATCGAAGCTGCCCGGAGATCGTGGCCGGATTCCCTTTCGAACCGTCATGGCCTGCCCGTCGGACGAGGCCAGTTCCGGCTTGAGGTACCCGAGCGCCGGTGATCAGCCGATCGGTCAGCGCCAGACCGCGTTCGTGAGCACCTCGGACAGGCCGGCAGTGCTGAACTTGTCGACGACGAGGATCTTGGACTTCGGCAGCAGCCACTCGCGCTGGATGAAGGTCGCTTTCACCTTGGACGAGTCGTTCCCGACGCACGTGATCCGCCAGGCGCGGTACTGCGCCTTGTGCCCCTTGCCGATCTCGCGATAGCCGGACGTGAGGAGCTTGGCGCCGCCACCGTAGCTCCACTTCGCGTTCAGCGGGCACGGCTGCACGTCGGTGGCAGGGTAGTAGGGCGACTTGCCCGTGTAGGGCTCGAACAGCTCATCCCCTATGGCGATGCCCTTCGGGCCGAAGATCGAGAATTGGTGACAGCCGGGCTGATGGAGCTTCTTGCACTTACCGGCGACCACGTAGGTGAAGTCGCCCTTGCCGTGCACCTTCCAGGCGTTCGGCAGGGTGATCGTCAGTCCCTTGCGCAGCTTGAGCACCTGCCCGGCCGATGCCTGTGCCGTGGCGGGCGTCAAGGCGCCCACGGCCGCGACGACGGCGGCGATTGAAATGATTCGCTTGATCATGACTGGTGAGACGCGCCACCGCCGCAAAAGGTTGGAGGGCGACGAGAATCGCACGCCCCGAGCCCGGCACGTGCCGGGCTCGGGCCCAGAGCCCGGACAAAACCGTGACCCGCACGCCTAGCCCCAGGCATGCGGGTCACGGAGCATCTCGAATGCCCGCCCGGCTAGTCAGGCATCTGCACGCAGCGCCGGGTCAGCACGATCAGCCGCCGGGCTGGGTCACGCCGTTCACCGTCAGGGTGTAGGGCGCGTACTGCTGGCCGAGCTCGGTCGGCTCGTCGTACGCCACGATCGCCACGATCTTGGTGAACGGGCGGGCGAGCAGGAGTTCGAGGCGGTTGAGGTTGATCGTGCCCTTGCCGTTGAACTCGACCTGGGCGGCGACCTTGTGCTTCTCGTCGAGGCCGACCAGGCGGACGTTCCAGTTGTGCACGGCCGTCGGCTTGATCTCGGTGAAGGAGTCGAACGGCTCCAGGCTGGAGCCGTCGCTGACGACGGTGCCGCCGACGGTGACGTCGTCGAGGTAGAGGCCGCCCTCGTTGACGCCGCCGTCGGAGACGTACTGGAAGCCGAGCAGGACGTTCTGGCCCGCGTAGGCGGACAGGTCGAACGTGTGCGGTTCGAAACCGCTGGTGGTGCCGTTCAGCGACGGGCCGAGCGGGCCCTCGACGGTCTGGTCGCCGGCGACCGGGGTGTAGGTCGCGCCGCCGTCGGTGGAGACGACGACGTAGCCGTAGTCGTAGCCCTCCTCGGCGCCGTACTTGGCGAGCAGGCGCAGGGTCGGGTCGGCGGCCGGGACGCTCACCTCGGCCACGGCGCTGACGTTCAGGTTGTTCTCGTTGCCGGAGAACAGCACCGGGTTGCCGGGGCGGTCGGGCTCGTTGGTCACGATCGTCCAGGCCAGCGGCAGGGCGGGCAGGCCCGTGGCGCCGGTGAACTTCAGCGTGCGCAGCTCGCTGCCCTTGAACGGCTGGCCGTTGGCCTTCTGGAGCGTCACGTAGTCGGCGCCGTTGGGGGCGGCGCCGGGCGTGTCGTAGGTGTCGGGGTTGGCCAGGTTCACGGTGGAGCTCAGCGAGGCCGAGGTCACCCGCGACTTGGGCACGCCCAGCACGATGCCGGTGCGGCTCTCCACGATCCGGTCGAGCAGGACCATCGACTGGTAGTCGTGGATGACCCGGTAGAGGTCGGCGCCCTCCGCCGCCAGCGCGGCCTGCAGGCTGGCCAGGCCCTGGTGTTCGCCGTCGCGGTGCAACGTCGACATGAAGTCGGCGCCGTAGCGGTCGTACAGGAAGAGCATGATCTCGTAGGCGTTGCCGTAGTCGGCGAGCACCTCGCTCGGCTCGCCCTCACCCCAGAGGGTCAGCGAGTTCTGCGGGCCGCCGCACTGGCGCGGGTTGGGGTTGTACCGGGCCTGGACGTTGCCGAAGCCCTGGAAGCAGTAGATGTGGCTGTCGGCGCCGAAGTCGTTGATGGTGGCCCGGGCGTCGACGTAGCCGGTGAGGGTCTGGGCGAAGTCCGAGAGGCCCTCGTTGATCCAGTTCCCCTCGAACGGGTCGGTGTAGTACATGAGCAGGTGCTGCCACTCGTGCGCGAACGTGCCCTCGTAGGCGTTCGGGCGGGCCGGGCGGCTGGTGCACAGGTCGCCGGTGGGCTCGTCGGCCGGCTGGTCGCCGGTCCGGTGGGCCCAGTCGAAGGCGTCCACGGTCATGACGTTGCGGTCGACGCGCTCGTTGATGCCGGCCGAGAAGAAGCCCGCGATGTAGGTCGGGTTGGCCGGGAAGTCGTAGAAGTTGTCGTCGCGGATGTTGTCGATCAGCGCGACCGTCTTGTCGCCGTCGCCGGTGTAGTCACCGGGGATGCGGGCGTTGGTCCCGTCGCGGTCGGGCGGGGTGGAGAAGGCCGCCGTCTCCTTCGGGTACATGTTCGTGTCGAACTCGTTCACGAAGTAGGCGACCTGCGCGTCGGTGATCGTCGTGGAGTTCGGGATCTGCGCCCGGCAGTCCCCGGCCGGGAACGACAGATCGTTCGCGACCCACACCTCGATCTTGTCGCCGACGCCGCGCAGGGTGAACGCCTTCGGGAACGGCGCTCCCCCGGCCTGCGTGTCGTCGATGGCCAGCCAGTTCCGCACCGTGCCCACCGGCGGCGTGGCGGCCGCGGCGGCGGTCGACCTGCGCGCCTTCGACGGCTCGTAACGGGCCGGCAGGTCGATCTCCTTGCCCTGGAAGGTGTCGGCGAGCTTGCCGTCCCAGTGCCGGAAGTCGTTCAGCGGCGCCGAGGGCGGGGCCGGCGCCGCGGCCCCGGCGGTGGCGGGGAGGAGCGTCGCGAACGGGAGGGCAAGGGCGGTGACTGCTAACGCGATGACACGTCTGCGTGTCATGAGACCCCCTTAGGGTGCTGCTGCGACATGACATGCCGCACTGACACACCGTGACTATCTGGCTGGAGGCGGGGCCTTCAAGCATGACATCTGCCAATAAACATCAGTCATTTTGGCGGTAAGCGGCTCTCCCTCACATCACTCCGGGAAAGGCGTGAGAAAAGAAAAAACCATTTGGGGCACGAAATACGGCCGTACCGGTACTCGATCCCGGTGCCGGGAGCAGGCCGGCCTGGTGACTATGTTGGTCCCGTGACAACGGAAGCGGTGCAGCTCAGCACGGCCAAGGGCCGCTGGATCCTGGCGACGACGGTGCTCGGTTCGGGCATGGCGCTCCTCGACGGGACCGTGGTGAACGTGGCGCTGCCCGACCTCGGCCGGGCGCTCGACGCCGACATCGAGGGCCTGCAGTGGACGATCAACGCCTACACGCTGACCCTCGCGGGGCTGATCCTGCTGGGCGGCTCCCTGGGCGACCGCTACGGCCGCCGCAAGGTGTTCATGATCGGCGTGGTCTGGTTCGCCATCGCCTCGGCCCTCTGTGGGCTGGCGCCCAGCATGGAGACCCTGATCGCGGCCCGCGCGCTCCAGGGCATCGGCGGCGCGCTGCTGACACCAGGCTCGCTGGCGATCATCCAGGCCACGTTCGCGGCGCAGGACCGGCCGAAGGCGATCGGCGCCTGGTCGGGCCTGGGCGGCACGGCCGCCGCCATCGGCCCGCTGCTGGGCGGCTGGATCGTGCAGACGATCGGCTGGCGCTGGGTCTTCCTCATCAACCTGCCGCTGGCGGTGATCGTGCTGCTGATCGCGGCGCGGCACGTGCCCGAGACCCGCGACGAGGAGGCGGCCGGCCGCTTCGACGCGCTGGGCGCGGGGCTGGCGGCGATCGGGCTGGCCGCGCTGACCTACGGCCTGATCGAGACCGAGGTCGTGCCGATGGTCCTGGGCGCGGCCATCCTGGCCGCCTTCGTGATCGTCGAACACCACCGGGGCGCGCAGGCGCTGGTGCCGGTGGGCCTGTTCAAGAACACCGCCTTCACCGCCGTCAACGCGGTGACGCTGTTCATGTACGCCGCGATGGGCGTGGTGTTCTTCGTGCTCGTGCTCCAGCTGCGGACCGTCTCGGGGTTCACGGCGTTCGCGGCGGGCTCGGCCCTGGTGCCGGTGACGCTGCTGATGCTGGTGATCTCCCCGCACGCCGGGGAACTGGCCCGCCGCATCGGCCCGCGCTGGCCCATGACGATCGGCATCCTGCTGTCGGGGCTGGCGTTCATGTGGATGAGCCGGATCGGCTACGGCGCCCACTACCTGACCGAGGTGCTGCCGCCGGTGACCCTGTTCGGCCTGGGCCTGTCGCTGACGGTCGCCCCGCTGACGGCGACCGTGCTGGCCACCGCCTCGCAGCGGCACGCCGGCATCGCCAGCGGGGTCAACAACGCCCTGGCCCGGACCGGCAGCCTGCTGGCCGTGGCGGCGGTCCCGCCGCTGGTCGGGCTGACCGGCGAGGCCTACCTGAACCCCGCGCTGTTCGACACGGCCTTCCGGCTGTCCATGTACGCCTGCGCGGGCATGATGGCGATCTCGGCGCTGATCTCCGTGGTCGGCATCAGGATCCGCTTCTAGCCGAGGCCGAAGCCGAAGAACCCGTTCCCTTCGGCGATCTTCTCGCCCTTCCTCCCCACGCCCGGGTAGGAGCCCTTCTTCACGCTGCCCCGGTAGCGGTAGACCTCGCCCTTGGTCGGCGCGCCGACGATCAGGTCGCCGCCGTGCACCAGGACGGCCGCCCCGAACTCGGCGCCCTTCGGGCCGGGGATCAGCAGGTTGTGGTTCTTGGTCAGGCCGCCGGTGCGGGTGCCGGCCAGCACCTGGACGGCGTTCTCGCCGGGCACCCCGACCACGAGCTCGTCGTCGCCATCGCCGTTCAGGTCGCCCGCGGCCAGGGAGGTGCCGAAACGGTCGTACATGATCGCGTCGCCGGCCAGGCTGTTCTGCGTCCAGGCTTCGGCGGTGGCCGGGCGCAGGCCGCCGGGTGAGCCGTAGACGACGTCCACGGCCCCCTCGCCGTAGTCGCCGGCCCGCTGGAGCTTGTTCAGGCCCTCGCCGGGCACGCCGATCGCCAGGTCGTCGTGGCCGTCGGCGTTGAAGTCGCCGGTGGCCAGGGCCGCGCCGAAGGCGTCCCAGCTCTCCGAGAGGCCGTCGATGCCGTAGGTCTCCTGCGAGTAGAGCAGGCGGCGGCCGTTCTTCCCGATCAGGGTGACGGTGCCCTCGCCCTGGCGGATCAGGTTGGCGCCGGGCGCGCCGATGGCCAGCTCGTCCGTGCCGTCGCCGTCGAAGTCGCCGGTGGCCAGCGCCTCGCCGAACTGGTCGGTCACCGCGCCGCCGGTGTTCTTGATCCGGCGCAGCTTCGGCCCCTGCCCGTGGACGTAGACCGAGCCGCCGCCGGGCGCGCCGATGGCCAGTTCGTCGTCGCCGTCGCCGTCGAGGTCGCCCGCCGCGAGGGCCGCGCCGAAGCGGTCGGCCCCCTTGCCGGGCAGGGTGACGGTCTTCCGGGAGGTCAGGCCGTACAGGATCTCGACGACGCCGTGCCCGTCGCGGCCGCCGGGGCCGGCGTCCTCCTCGGAGGCGCCGACGGCCAGGTCGGCGCAGCCGTCGCCGTCGAAGTCGCCCGTCGCCAGGGCGGAGCCGAACATGTCGCCCGGCTCCGGGTCGTCCTGGGTGATCAGGGGGCCGTCGAGGATGCGTACCGCGCCCGCTCTGACCTGGCCGTCGACGGTCGCGTAGGGCTGGGCGATGGCCACGAAGGCGTCGCACTGCGGGGCCAGGCCGGTGAGCAGGGGGATGGTGAGGGCCACCACGCCGAGGATCACGCGAACCTCCGCTCGCCCGCCGGGACGGTGAACCGGGCCGAGGTCTTCGCGGGGGCGCCCCGGCGGCTGATGTAGTCGAGGGTGCGGAAGTCGGCCGTGAGTTCCTGCTCCGACAGGCGGGCCAGGATGTAGCCGCGGCGCTGGTCGAGGTACTTGATGTGCGGGTTCTCGGCGCGCAGCGCCGACATGCGCTCGGTGTCGCGGTAGCCGTCGCCGTCGCTGGCGATCGAGGTGGCGACCAGCTCGACGCCGACGTTGGTCTCGGGGTCGTCGAAGTCGGTGCGCAACTCCGCCGCGTGGTGGATGTGCGCGTCACCGGTGAGCACGACCGGGTTGCTCACCCCGGCCATGCCGCGCAGCAACTGGTCGCGCTCGGCGGCGTAGCCGTCCCAGGAGTCGAGGTTCGACTCGCGGCCGGGCCCGACCTTGAGGTCCTTCTGGGTCATCACGATCTGCTGGCCGACGAGGTTCCACTGGGCCGGGGAGTCGCGCAGGCCGTCGACGAGCCACTTGTGCTGGGCCTTGCCCAGGAGGGTGCGCCCGCTGTCGAGGCGGTCGTCGCAGCCGGCCCGCACGCCGTCCTCGCACGCCTGGTCGTCGCGGAACTGGCGGGTGTCGAGCAGGTGGAAGCGGGCCAGCGGCCCCCAGGAGACCCGCCGGTTGATCGTGATCGAGGCGCCCTTGGGCACGCTGGCCCGCCGGAGCGGCATGTTCTCGTAGTACGCCTGGAAGGCGAACGCGCGGCGCTGCTCGAAGGCGGGCGCGTCGCTGGCCGACACGTCGGCGGCCCAGTTGTTCTCGATCTCGTGGTCGTCGAAGGCGACCAGCCACGGCGCGACCGCGTGCGCGGCCTGCAGGTCGGGGTCGCTCTTGTACTGCGCGTGCCGCATCCGGTAGTCGGCCAGCGTCGCGCACTTCACCCCGCCCGAATGGGTGCGGATGTTGCCGAAGGGCGCGGTGTAGCCGTTGGGCTGGTACTCGTACATGTAGTCGCCCAGGTGGACGACCAGGTCGGGTTCCTGCTCGGCCAGCCGCCGGTACGCCGTGTAGTAGCCGTGCTCCCAGTGGGCGCAGGCCGCGATGGCGAAGGTCAGCGGCGACACGACGGACGGGCTGGTGCGGGTGCGGCCGACGGGCGAGACGGAGTTCTCGGCCCGGAACCGGTAGAAGTACTCCCGGCCGGGCTGGAGCCCCTCCAGCTCGACGTGCACGCTGTGCGCCGAGCGGGCCGACGCGGTGGCCGTCCCGTCGCGCACGATGGTCGCGAATTTCTCGTCTGTGGACACCTGCCACTTCACGTCGATGTCCCGCGAGGGCATCGAACCCCGGCCGTCCGCGCCGTAGGGGTCGATCACGAGACGGGTCCACACCACGAAGCCATCAGGGGACGGATCCCCCGAGGCGACGCCGACGGCGAAGGGATCGGCCTTCAGGGCTCGGGACGGGAGAGCCGGGAGAGCGGGCGCCGCGGCGGCCAGGAGCACGCCGGAGATGAACGATCTGCGCTGCACGTCTGACAGTGCAGACCGTCAGTCTGTCGGAATTGTTTTACGGCTCTGACCAGCGTGATAACCAAAAATGAACAGATAAGCGGGTACCCGTTGTCAATGAACGCCAGGCGACGGTCAGTCGTCTTCTTGCAGGTCGGCGATGAATTCCTCGATGCGCGCGCACACCTCGTCGTCACCTGCGGCCCGGAACCCGCCGAGCGCCTCCTCGGCGGCGATCTCCGCCTCGACCGGGCGGCCCAGCCGGGCGTACGCCTCGGCCAGCGACAACCGGGCGTACCGGACCGGCTCCATGTCGCCGTCGGCGACGTACTGGGCGACCGCCTCGACGAGGTCGTCGAGCGCCTCGGGGACCAGCCCGAGCTGGAGGTGCAGGCTGCCCCGGTCGTGGTGGATCCCGGCCCGGTCGGACGCCGGGGCGTTGGCGAGGGCCTCGTCGTAGGCGGCCAGCACCTCGCGGGCGCCCGTCTCGTCGACCCCGGCCGACAGCAGCAGGTGGGCGTGGAGGCCGCAGGCGCGGGCCAGGCCCTCGCGGTCGTCCTCGGCCCGCAGGGCGTCGCGGGCGCGCAGCGCGGTCGCGACGTCGCCGCGCACGTTGGCGAGCAGCAGCAGGCCGGCGCCGGTGGGCGGCGCGGCGGCCAGCACCCGCTCCGCGTCGTCGTCGCGGCCCAGGGTCAGGTAGGCGTGCGCGAGCCGGATGATCGCGTTCGGCGTGTTCAGCGCCCCGGCCGACCGCTCGACCATCGGCAGGCCCTCGTCGCCCTGCCCGAGCTGGCAGAGCAGCAGGCCGATGCGGCCGAGGGAGCCCTGACGGCGGTCGTCGTCGGTGTGCAGGCCGGCGGCCCGCCGCCATTCGGCCAGCGCGGTCGCGGTGTCGCCGTCGACCATGGCGACCAGGCCCCGGCCGTCGGCCCGGCGCGCCTCCAGGGAGGGGTCGGGCGGGCACGTGTCGTACCGGGCCCAGGCGGCCTTGGCCTCGTCGACGCGGCCGCGCTGCCACGCCTCCTCGGCCAGGTCGAGCAGCTCTTCGGGGGTGTGCGCGGGCGGCAGCGGGGCGGGCGGGATCGGCGGCGGGGAGTGCCGGGCGCGGGGGTCGAGCGGCACGTGCTCGCCCAGCGGTTCGGCGGTCAGCCACTCGTCGACGCGGCGGCTCTGCTCGGAGGTGCCGTTGCGCGCGTCGAACCGGCCCGCGATCTCGCGGGCCCTCGCGGTGAGGGCGGCCTCCTCGGCCGGGTCGCTGGGCCCGGCGTGGCCCTGCTCGCGGAGCAGGCGGAGCAGCAGCGCGCCGGCCGCCGCGAACCACATGGCCGCGCCGGGGTTCGGGGCCCGGTCGAGCAGCGGGCGTTCGCGGGTGAGGATCTCCAGGCCGCGGGCCAGGTTGCCGGTGACCGCGCAGAACCACAGGTGGGAGGCGATCTCCTCGACCTCGTTGGCGTCGCCGCGGATCGCCCGGTAGGCGACCCGGTGGGCGTGCGCGGCCTCGGCGAACCGGCCGGTCCGCACGTAGGCGGGCAGCAGCGTGGTCAGGATGCTCTGCGGCTGGACGTGGCAGGTCAGCTCGCCGCGCAGCACCGGCTCGGCCAGCTCGACGGCCTCCTCGTCGCGGCCGCGCAGGATCAGGTAGAAGGCCCGGGAGGTCGGGTCGCAGCCCTCGCAGTCGCTCAGGATGTCGCGCGGGGTGGTCGTCCAGCGGTGGTAGAGCTCGTCGGCGGCGGCGTGGTCGCCCAGGTGGGCGGCGTGCGCGCAGCGGGCGGCCCAGACGGCGTGCAGGCCGTCGCCGTTCTCGCGGTAGCGGCGCTCCATGTCGTCGAGCATCTGGTGGGTGCGGGCCAGCGGCACCTCGGGGAAGCGGCGCAGGTCGCCGACGATCCACTTGAACTGCCAGAGCAGGTTGTGGACGGACCACTCGCCGAAGCCGCCGGGCTCGGCGTCGTGGTCGGCCAGGCAGCGGGCGAAGGCCGCGAAGGCCTTGGCGTGCTCGGCGCCGTACTGGTAGGCCTCGGTCAGCTCCATCCGGACCGCCCAGGTCAGGGCCTTGTCGCCGGTCGCCTCGGCGTGCCGCAGGGCCGTCTCCAGCAGCGTGGTCTTCGCCTCGCCGTAGGGCAGCGCCCGCGCCCGGTCGATCAGCTCGTGGACGTCATCCATTGACGGCCCAGTCGAGCAGGCCGAGGAACGACCGGTTGAGCGTGGCGGTGTCGGCCGCCCGCATCGGGTGGTGGCCGTGCAGCAGCGCCATGCCGTAGAGCGCCTCGACGGCGGTGGCGGCCAGGTCTGGGTCGGACAGGCGGGTGACCCGGCGCACCAGCGGGTTGCGATGGTTGAGCACCAGTTGCGGCTGCTCGCCCCGGCCGGCGTCGAGCGCGCCCAGCACGTCGGCCCACATCTCCCCCGCCATCTCGCCGGCCTCGCGGGCCTGGGCCTCGTGGCGGGCGGCCCGGCTGGTCAGGTAGAGGGCGGGCAGCGCGGCCGGGTCGAAGTCGCGCAGCACGACCTCGCAGCCGAGCGGGGCCAGCGCGGTGGCGGCGGTGGCGAGGAAGCCGCGGACCGCCAGTTCGGCGGCCGGGTCGACGGGGGCCATGCGGGTGGTGAGCTCTGCCGGTTCGAGGCGGGAGAGCCCGTGGCCCGGTTCGATGCGGGTGAGCCGGGCGAGGATGTCGCCGTCGTACACGTAACCGGCGTTCAGCAGCCCCACGCCCTGGGCCGCGCAGACCCCGGAGAGCTGGCGGAACTCGTCGACGCTGGTCGTGAAACGCCCGGCCGGGTGCCGGACCCGGAACTGGGCGAGGGTCATCGGCCCTTCGGCGGTCTCGTACTCGATCCACCGGTCGACCAGCCGCAGCATGTCGTCGTCGTGCAGGGCCAGCGCCTTCACGCCCAGGTGGTGCAGCCGCAGGAAGCCGCGCAACCGGGCCGGGTCGGTGGTGGCCAGCCGCACCAGCCACTCGCGCAGTTGCGCGCCGAGCGCGTCGCGGGTGTGTTCGAGCAGGTCGTCGTCGTAGAGCGCCTCACGGGAGGCGGTCGGGCGCAGCTCGGCGGCGTCGACGACGCACCGCACGAAGAACGCCCACTCGGGCAGCAGCCCGGTCAGCTTCTCCGACAGCAGCATGCCCTTGAGGTAGACGCGGTGCGCGTCGCGGGCCCCTGGGTTGGCCGGGTGGGGCACCACGAACGCCACCCCGGTCAGCCCCGCCTCGGGCACCGCCAGGTCGATCACGTCGAAGGCGGAGAAGCCGAAGAGCTCTCTCCCGTACGCCGTCAGCGCCTCCCGCCTCAGGGCGGGACTGGCGTGGCGGACCTGCCAGGGCGCGCCCGCGCCGGACACCGCGACGCCGTCGACGCTCACCTCGACGGGCAGCAGCGAGCCGAAGAGCTGGGCCAATTCCGTTACGGTCCGGCTGGAAGTCCAGACGGCCGCGTCGCGGCGCGGGCGTAAGGTGACCGTGGTGCCCGGTTCGCCCGGCCCGGCGGCTCCGGCGGCGACGTCGTAGCTGCCGTCCGACCGCCCGGTCCACACCACGGCGGGCCCGCCGGAGGCCGACCGCGACTCGACGTGGATCTCGTCGGCGACCAGGAACCCCGACAGCAGGCCGATGCCGAACTGGCCCAGGAACTCGTGCCGCGCGAACCCGAGCTCGTCGCGCTTGGACGAGCGCCCGATCGTCGCCAGCAGCGTGTGCACCTCGTCTTCGGTGAGCCCGATCCCGGTGTCGTGCACCCGGATCGTGCCGGGCCCCACCTCCACCCGGATGCGCCCGGGCGCCATCGGATCGCCCGCCCGCCGCGCGACGATCGCGTCGCAGGCGTTCTGCAGCAGCTCACGGACGTAGACGCGCGGACTGGAGTAGAGATGCCGGCTGAGCAGATCGACCACTCCGCGCAGGTCGACCTGAAAGGCCCGGGTCCCTTCGGTGTACGGCACGCGACGACCCTATCGAGCTTTTTACTGGAGAAAGTCCCGCAAATGGGAGTTCAAGACACCACAACCCAGGTAATTGCGGACGGTATGAAAATCCAGCCAGTCGATGTTGCACTGCACGTCGCGTTCCACACCCTTGAAAACCGGGCGCAACTCGGCGGGAATGGCGGCGATGTCGTCTTTGTCGGCGACGTTGATCCACCGCCCGACCCCCGGCGGCCGGGCCCCCATGCCCGCGACCGGCAGCGGCGCGAGCCGCTCGAACACCACGTTCCGCATGCCCAGCGGCGACCCGAGCGTGACCAGCAGGTCGGCCCGCAGATCGGGATGCGCCCAGAACGCCTCGTACGTCACCACGCTCCCCAGCGAGTGGGCGATCACCACCCGGGGCCTGCGCCGCCGGATCACCGCGGCCACCGCGTCGCGCGACGACGTGCGGGGCGCGCCGCCGCCCAGGTAGGTGGCCACCTCGGGGCAGAAGTCCTCGGCGAACCTCAGCGCCCCGGCGCCGAGCCGGTCGAGCAGCCAGCCCGCCAGCCGGTGGGCCACCGCCGTCAGGGTCTCGCCCGCGGCGGCGGCGACGCGGTGGTCCTCGACCTGGCGCATCCAGTCGGTGAAGACCATCTTCTCGGGCGGCGCCATCTTCTTCGGCGGCTGCGGGGCGCCCTTGCGCAGGTGGTGGGCGTAGTAGGCGACCTCGGCGACCGGATCTCTCCCGGGGAACCCGCCGTCGTGCAGGTAGCGGTTCCATTTGGCGAGCATCAGCTCGGCCGCCTTGACCGGGGAACCGCCGCCCTGTTCGAAGTACTTGTACTTGCCGATGCCGTGCACGCCGACGATGGTCACCCGCCCACAGTGCCGGAAAAATGCGTTGATGGCACGGCTAATCTGAGAGGCATGACCGAGATCCCGGAGGCCGAGCTCCGCTGGCGGTTCTCGCGTTCCTCCGGGCCCGGCGGCCAGGGTGTGAACACGACCGACAGCCGGGTGGAGCTGAGCTTCGACATCGCGCAGTCGGGCGCGCTGACCGACGTACAGAAGGAACGGGCCCTTGAGCGGCTGGCCCACCGGCTGGTCGACGGCGTGCTGACGATCGCCGCCCAGGAGTTCCGCTCGCAGCTGCGCAACCGCGAGGCCGCCCGCGTCCGCCTGGAGGCGGCCCTGCGCGACGCCATCGCGCCGCCCGCGAAGAAGCGGCGCCCGACCAAGCCCTCGAAGGGCCAGGTGGAGCGCCGCCTGGAGAACAAGAAACGCCGGTCGGACGTGAAGCGGCTGCGCCGCGACGTCTTCTAGCGCTCGGTCCGGTCCTCCATCTCCCAGACGTGGTCGAGCACGTGCCAGATGATGCGCCGGGAGGCGTAGCGCACCGGCCACCGGTAGTCGTCGCCGTCGAGCGGGCGCGAGACCACCTCCAGCAGTCTCGGCCGCATCCCGGCGACCTCGGCCGGCCTGATCCGCACGTCGAGCTTGGCGGCGTAGGCCCGTTCGGCGTTCACCACGTGGTCGACCATCTTGTCGCGGTCGCGCCCGCCGCCCCGGGGCCCCTTGCGCAGCTCCTCGGGCGTGATCCCGACGACGGCGTCGAAGACCTCCCAGGCGGCCTTCATCAGCGCGGCGTTCTTGGCCGCCTCGGCCGCGCCCCACGGCTCGGAGTCGAGGACGGCGGGCAGGGCGGGCGCGCCGAAGTCGGTGGTCGCGTCGCCGGTGATCTTCTCGGCGACCCGGATCTCGCCCGGCTCGAACACCAGCCCGGCCCGGTCGGCCACCACGCGGTAGCGCTCCTCATAGGAGAGCAGCGCCTCGATCGCGTCGTCCTCGGACTTGGCCGACCGGCTCCAGCCCGGCCAGTCGACCGAGTTGGCGAAGACCCGCTTCTTGCCGAGCTCCAGGTAGATGGTGTGCATGCCTCCACCCTGGCACCCGTACCTGCCAGAACGTGGCAGCTACACCAGGTCGACGAGGTCGGCGACCGAGTTCACGACCTGCGAGGGGCGGTAGGGCCAGCGGTCGATCTGGTCGGCCTTGGAGACGCCGGTCAGCACCAGGATGGTGTGCAGGCCCGCCTCCATGCCGCAGACGACGTCGGTGTCCATGCGGTCGCCGATCATCGCGGTCGACTCGCTGTGGGCGTCGATGCGGTTGAGGGCGCTGCGCATCATCATCGGGTTGGGCTTGCCGACGAAGTAGGGGTCGACGCCGGTCGCCTTGGTGATCATCGCGGCGACCGCGCCGCAGGCCGGGAGGTTGCCCTCGTGGGAGGGGCCGACGGCGTCGGGGTTGGTGGCGATGAAGCGGGCGCCGTTCTCGATCAGCCGGATCGCACGCGTTATGTGGGAGAAGCTGTAGGTGCGGGTCTCGCCGAGCACGACGTAGTCGGGGTTCAGGTCGGTCAGCACGTAGCCGGCCTCGTGGAGGGCGGTGGTCAGGCCCGACTCGCCGATCACGTAGGCGCTGCCCTCGGGCCGCTGGGCCGACAGGAAGTCGGCGGTGGCCATCGCGGAGGTCCAGATCGCCTCGGGCGGCACCTCGAGCCCGGCCGACCGGAGCCGCACCGACAGGTCGCGCGGGGTGTAGATCGAGTTGTTGGTGAGCACGAGGAACCGTTTCCCCGAGGCCTCCAGCCGCTTGATGAACTCGTCGGCTCCCGGCACGGGTTGACCTTCGTGGACCAGGACGCCGTCCATGTCGGACAGCCAGCATTCGATCGGCTTGCGCTCACTCATGGGGCTAAGCATCGCAGAAGGAAATAACCGGAGTAAGACTCCGGTTATCTGGGGTTATGGACAACATCCACGGTGTCGCACGGGGCACGGCCGAGGTCCCGCTGTCGGTCCTCGAACTCGCGACGGTAGGCGTGGGGATCACCCCCACCGAGGCGCTGCGCGGCGCGACCGACCTGGCCAGGAAAGCCGAAGCGTGGGGCTTCCACCGCATCTGGGTGGCCGAGCACCACGGCATGCCGGGGGTGGCCAGTTCGTCGCCCGCCGTGCTGATCGCGCATCTGGCGGCGGCCACCGAGCGCATCAGGGTCGGGTCGGGCGGCGTGATGTTGCCCAACCACGCCCCGCTGGTGGTGGCCGAGCAGTTCGGCACCCTGGAGGCGCTGCACCCGGGCCGCATCGACCTGGGGCTGGGCCGCGCGCCCGGCACCGACATGGCCACCGCGCACGCCCTGCGCCGCCGGGCCGAGGTCGACCCCGACGAGTTCCCCCAGCACGTGAACGAGCTGACCGCCTTCCTCGACGGCACCTTCCCGCGTATCCAGGCGATCCCGCGCGGGCCGCAGCGCCCGCCGATCTGGCTGCTCGGGTCGAGCGGCTTCTCGGCCAAGCTCGCCGGGCTGCTCGGCCTGCCGTTCGCGTTCGCGCACCACTTCAGCGCGGCCAACACCGAACCGGCGCTGGAGCTCTACCGTGCCTCCTTCCGCCCGTCGGAGGTGCTGGCCGAGCCCTACGCGATGATCGGCGTCTCGGCGCTGGCGGCCGAGACCGAGGAGGAGGCGTACCGGCAGGCGCTGCCGGGCGCGTTGTCGTTCCTCCGGCTGCGGTCGGGCAACCCGGGAGCCTTCCCGACCCCCGAGGAGGCGACCGAGTACGAGTTCAGCCCCATGGAGGCCGAGTTCGTCCGCGACCGCCTCGCGAACGTCGCCCTGGGCACCCCCGAGCAGGTCCGCGCCCACCTCGACGAGCTGCGCAAGCGCACCGAGGCCGACGAGCTCATGATCACCACGATGACGCACGGCACCGGGACGCGCATCCGCTCCTACGAGCTGATCGCCGGGGCGTACGGCCTCATCTAGGGGCCAGGTTCTCCATCGCCTCCTCGGCCAGGGCCAGGGAGACGGCCGGGTCGGCGTCGGGCGCGCCGAAGGCGGGGTTGAAGTTGAGGTCGTGGAAGACCTCGGTCATGCCCTGCTCCGCGAGCGCCTCGACGTCCTCCCGGATCTTCTCGTACGGGCCGGAGAGCGGCTGGCTCGCGTCCTTGCCGGGCCGGGTGACGCCGCGGCAGACGAAGCGGGTCACCTCGCGGCCCGCTTCGGCGGCGGCCTCCTTCACCTGGCCGATCATGGCCGGGAGGTCGTCGCCGAGCATGCGGCTGGAGCTGATCCACCCGTCGGCCAGCCGTCCGGCCCGGCGCAGCGCGGCGGGCGCACCACCGCCGAGCAGGATGGGCGGCGGCGTCTCCGGCTTCGGCTCCTGCCGTGAGGGCACGACGTCGTAGAACTCGCCGTGGTGCTCGATCACCTCGTCGGTCCAGAACCGGCGCAGCAGCATGAGGTACTCGTCGGCGCGCTTGCCCCGGCGCTCCAGCGGCACCTTCGAGGCGATGAACTCCTCCTCCATCCAGCCGAGCCCGAGCCCGGCGTCGAGCCGCCCGGCGCTCACCGACTGGAGCGTGGCCAGCTGCTTGCCCAGCAGCGCGGGCGAGAAGAAGGGCAGGTTGAGCACGGCCACGCCGAGCCTGATGCGCGAGGTCAGCGCCGCGACGTAGGCCAGCGACACGATCGGGTCCTGCACGCTGCGGTAGACGGCGCCGATGTCGGTGCCGGCGGGATGGAGCAGCCGCTGGAACGTCCAGACCTCGTGGTAGCCGAGCTCCTCCGCCCGCGTCGCCACCCGGGCCATGATCTGGGGGGTCGCCCACGTGCCCGACACGGGCACACCGAAGCCGATTCTCATGTCTTAGATTGTCCGGGTGTCCCTCCTCGACGAACTCGTCCGCCACGCGGGCGGCGGCGATCCCACCGTGCTGAAGGACACCCGTGTGCTCGTGGTCCGGGTGGGCGACGTCGTGGTGAAGGCCCACGAGGCCGACACCGACGAGGCCGCGCTGAAGGCGCGCCTGGCCGTCGAGCTGCCCGCGGGGCTGATGCTCCGGGCGTTGTCGGTCGACCGGGTCGGCGACCGCGTCGTCACCGTGTGGCCCGCCGGCACCCCGCTCACGCCCGACGACCTCGACGACGCCCCGTGGGAGGAGGCCGGCGAGCTGCTCGCCGAGCTGCACCGCCAGCCGGTGCCCGACGGCGTGCCCATGATGGGCGGCCCCGACCGGGTGACACGCGCCGTGGCCCGGCTCGACCCGCACGACCTCCCCCGCAGGGCGTACACCACCCTGAACCTCAACCAGCGGCGGCGGGTGCTGACGCACGGCGACTGGCACCTCGGCCAGCTGCTGCGCCACGACGGCGCCTGGACGCTCATCGACCCCGACGACCTCGGCTGGGGCGACCCGGCATGGGATCTGGCCCGGCCCGCGGCGTGGTTCGCCAACGGGCTGATGGACCCGGCGGGCTGGGACCGGCTGTCACGTTCCTACCTGCGGGCCGGCGGCACCGCGATTTCCGGCGACGACATGTGGCGGGAACTCGACGGCCCGGCCCGCGCGTTGACCGTCCAGTTGGCGGCCGTCGCGGTGGCCAATGCCCGCGAAGACGGCGTCCCGCTTGACGACGCGGCGGCGGCTCTGATGTCCTCCTGCGAGAGGATCCTCGCCGCCCCGCCGCTGTCCTAGAGTGAACGATGCACGTCACATAAGGAGATGAACCTCATGCAGTGCCCTAAGTGCAGAGGCAACATGCGGACTCTTGACCGCAACGGCGTCCACATCGAGCAGTGCGACAACTGCCGCGGCATCTTCCTCGACTACGGCGAGCTCGAGACCCTGAGCCGCATGGAGAGCCAGTGGGCCCAGCAGCACTACTCGGCCCCGCCGCCCCCGCCGCCGCCCGCCCACGGTCCCGCCTGGGGTCACGGTGGTCACCACGGCGGCCACTACGGCCACCGCCGCAACAGCTGGGTGGGCATGCTCTTCTCCAGCTGACCCCCGAACGTCCGGCGAGCCGCGGCCCTGTCACAGGGTCGCGGCTCGTCGCGTGTTCAGAGGTCCAGCCGCCGCGTGACGCCGATCGAGTCGAGGAACGGCAGGTCGTGGCTGGCCACGATCAGCGCGCCCCGGTAGGCCGACAACGCGCCCGCGAGCTGGCGCACGCTCGCCAGGTCGAGGTTGTTGGTCGGCTCGTCGAGCAGCAGCAGTTGCGGCTGGGCGAACAGCAGCCGGGCCAGCGCGGCCCGGAACCGCTCCCCGCCCGACAACGTGCCGGCGATCTGGTCGGCGCGGTCGCCCCGGAACAGGAACCGCGCCAGGCCCGCGCGGATCTCGTTCTCCGACGCGCCGGGCGCGACGGCGCGCACGTTGTCGGCGATGCTGACCGTCTCGTCGAGCACGTCGAGCCGCTGCGGCAGATACCGCGTCGGCACCAGCGCGGGCCACCGCGTGACGGCCTCCAGCAGCGTCGTCTTGCCCGAGCCGTTCGGGCCGAGCAGCGCGATGCGCTCGGGCCCCCGGATGACGAGCTCCGACGGCTCCCGGCCGCGCCGTTCGGGCACCACCTCCAGCGGCCCCGACACGTCGCGGTCGGTGACGAACGTGCCGCCGAGCGGGAACTCCAGCACCATCCGGGTCTGCGGCACGGCCGTGCCCGGCAGGTCGACGCGGATCTCGGCGTCGTCGCGGACCGCGTCCTCCGCCTCGGTGAGCCGGTCGCGGGCGTCGGACAGCCGCTCCTCGTGCAGGATGCGGTGCTTGCCGGCGCTCTCCTGGGCGGCGCGTTTCCGGGCGCCGATGGCGATCTTCGGCAGGCCCTTGGTCAGCGCCGCCTTCCTGCCGTTCTTGGCCCGTCGCGCGATCTTCTCGTGCGCCTCGGCGAGGTCGCGCTTCTCGCGCCGCACCTCGCCCTCGGCCGCGCGGACCATCCGCTCGGCCGCCTCCTGCTCCACGTCGAGCACGTCCTCGTACGCCGTCAGCCCGCCCCCGAAGATCCGCCCGTCGGGCAGTTCGGCGAGCCGGTCGACGAGGTCGAGCAGCACCCGGTCGTGGCTGACCACGACGATCGTGCCCGGCCACGCGGTGACGGCGTCGTAGAGCCGGTGGCGGGCGGCCAGGTCGAGGTTGTTGGTCGGTTCGTCGAGGAGCAGCACGTCGGGGGCGCGCAGGAACTCGGCGGCCAGGCCGACCATCACCGTCTCGCCGCCCGAGAGCGTGGCGACGGTCCGGTCGAGGCCGACGTCGTCGAGGCCCAGCTTGTCGAGTTCGGCGCGGGCGCGTTCCTCGACGTCCCAGACGACGTTCTCGAAGTGCTCCTCGGCGGTGTCCCCGGCCTCGATGGCGTGCAGGGCGCGCCGGGCCTCGGTGATGCCCATGAGGTCGGAGACGGTGCGCCGCACGCCGAGCGGGAGGTTCTGCGGCAGATGGCCGACCGAGCCCGACACCTGGATCGAGCCCCTGATGGGCACCAGCTCGCCGGCGGCCAGTTTCAGAAGGGTGGACTTGCCGGAACCGTTCACCCCGATCAGCCCGGTCACGCCGGGGCCGATCACGAGGTCGAGGCCTTCGAAGACGGGGGTGCCGTCGGCCCAATAGAAGAAGAGATCGTCGCAGCGCAACATGGCGCACCAACTCCAGAGGTCATGTGTCAGAGAGAAACGGACATGATCTCTAGAGCTCCAACGGATCTCCCCTGGGCAGGCGATGTGACGTCGTCCACGCTAGGCGAGCTGGTCACCAGCCCGCAAACCATTTACGTCAGAGGCGCGAGCGGTAGATCTGGGCGGCCTTCTCGATCAGGTCGAGGTGGTCGGCGAGCTGGCTCGGGGAGTCGAGGCGGGCGTGCGAGCGCACGGTCTGGTCGAGCAGCGCCAGCCAGTCGAGGCACCACCGCACGTCCTCGACCCGGGCGACCGGGCGGCCCGCGACGTCGACGTAGATGGGGCTGGTGTGGGCGTACACCCGGCGGTGCAGGCTGCGGCGGTGGGGGCCGCCGCTCGCGGTGGCCACGACGTAGGTCGGTTCGGTGACCCTCAGGGTGGTCCGCAGTTCGCCGCCCGGACCGGCGGCGACCACGCCGTCGGCGGTGACGATCTCCAGGCGTTCGACCTCGGGGCCGACGCTGCGGGCCACGATCTCGACCTCGTCGCCGGCCGCCAGGCACCAGGTGTCGCCGATCTCGGCTCCCCCGGCGGTCAGCTCCAGCCACGGGCCGGTGGTGGCGAAGGTGCGGCCCTGTCGCACGGCGTGCGCGTACGCCTCGGCGGAGAGGGGGCCGCCGAGACGGGCGTACACGCGTTCCCAGCCGGGCGGGCTGGAGACGGTGTCCTGCCGGGTGTAGGACAACATCGAGTCGGTGCCCGCCAGCGCGGCCAGGCGGTTGCCGGCGCCGAGCAGGCGGCGGTAGACCTCGACGGTGCCGGAGAACTCCGAGAAGTGCAGCAGCTCGACGCCGTCGACCAGGCCGAGCGCGGCGTCGACGACCAGGGCGCGGGCGTTGCAGTCGCGGTTGCCCGCGCCGACGACGTCGGCGGGGGTGGCGACCGGGCCGTGGAACGGGTGGGCGTAGCCGAGCACCGCCTGCAGTTCGCGCAGTTCACCGCAGGCGGCGCCGTTCGGCGGCCAGTCGGCGTCGTCGAGGAAGCCGGTGTGGTAGATCGACGGCGGGGCGGCCAATCCGAAGGCGTGCACGTGGCCGAGCAGGTCGTTGCGGTATTCGACGCCCATCCGGGCGACGTGCCCGGCGTCCGACCAGGGCAGGTCGCGGCCGGCCCAGTGGTGCAGCGCCTCCTGGTCGTAGACGCGGCGGCCGGCCACGTTGCCCGCCACCAGGTTGAGCACGTGCAGGTCCTCGCCGTGCTGCATGACGGCGGCCTCGGCGGGGGCGGCCACCACGTCGCCCGCCCAGTTGAGGTGGACGTGCAGGTCGGCGCCGTACCAGCCCTTCGCGGCGGCGTCGTACACGCGGGCCGGGGTGAGCTCGACCGTGGTCTCACGCCAGGGCGACGGCACGACCTGGGTCTCCGCGACGTCGTACTCCATGCCGCGGGTCACCCGGACGACCAGCGGTTCGGCCGGCACCGGCACCGTCAGGTCGTCGCCGTGGAAGTAGGGCACGCCGTGGTAGTCGCGCCGCTGCGGCACGCCGTCGGGCCACCAGCCCTGGCCGTCGGTCGATGTCACGCTCCAGCGGCAGGGGAACCCGGCCCGCAGGCGCAGCCGCGCGGGCACGGCCGCCCGGGTGAGCACCGACAGGTCGACCGGCTCGCCGTCGCAGCGCAGGTCGCTGTCGCTGGTGAACTCGGCCAGGTGGGCGCCGCCCGGGCCGAGGACGTGCTCGGTCCCGTCGAGGGTGACGGTGGCGGTGGTCGTGCGGGCCGAGTCGACCAGGAGCACGCCCGCCACGGGGGTCGCGGAGAGCACCGCGCACGAACGGGCCTCCAGGATGTAGCCGCCGGCGGTGAGCCGCAGCACGGTGAGCCCGTCGGGCGCCTCCCGGCCGCTGACGGCGTCGCGGAAGGCCCGGTCGAGGTCGGTGTCGCCGGACATCTGGTAAGCCTCGTCCGGAAACCGGAGGAAGCTCAGCATGCGCACGTAGCCGATCGGCGGTTCACCCCAGGTGATGCCGTGCTCGGCCAGCAGGGCGCGGTAGTCGTCGAGGGCCCGTGCCACCACCGGTGGCAACAACGGGTCATGATGCATGGTCGCCTCCCCGATATCCGAAAGCGACAGCATCGTCACACCGCATCACCGGGCATGGGGTGCAATCGTGCGTCGGGGTGCAGTGAGGTCGAACGCGGGGGGAGAAAACCCGAACCGGGAGTAAGAACCGTCACCCGTGAAATCGTGGTGAACGAGCTCTGAATTCTTTTTGTGACACACGCCGGTTTTCGCAGCGTCTCACATAATTCAGGGTGAGATGAGGAGAAGATTACTCGGCGTGGCACTGGCCGTCCTTCTGGGGGGAGGGGTCGTCGCGGCCCTCGTCCTGGGCAACCTCGGGTCAGGGGTCACCGTCGTCCGCGGCGTCATCGGGTCGGAGAAGAAACCGTTCTTCGACGACCCCCAGGTCAAGGCCGCCTTCGCGAAGCACGGCCTCCAGGTGGAGGTCGACACCGCCGGGTCCCGCGAGATCGCCGCCGGCGTGGACCTGAGCACCTATTCGTTCGCCTTTCCGTCGAGCGCGCCCGCCGCCGAGAAGATCAAGAAGGACCGCGGCGTCGCCGCGACCTTCGCGCCGTTCTTCTCGCCCATGGCGGTGGCGACCTTCGAGCCGATCGTGGCCACGCTGACCCAGGCGGGGGTCGTGAGTGGCACCACGTTCGACATCAAGAAATATCTGGAAATAGTAGATAAAGGCACTCGGTGGGATGCGCTGCCTGGTTCGGCGTACAAAGCCAGAAAACGGGTGCTGCTCACCACGACGGACATCCGCACCTCGAACTCGGCGGCCATGTACCTGGCGCTGACCAGCTACGTCGCCAACGGCGACGACGTCGTGCGGGGGGCCGACGCCAAGGTCGCCGAGCGGGTCTCGCCGCTGTTCCTCGACCAGGGCTACAGCGAGTCGACCTCCGAGGCGCCGTTCGAGGACTACCTCGCCATGGGCATGGGGAAAACCCCGATGATCATGGTGTACGAGGCCCAGTACGCCGCCCGCCTGTTCGCCGCCGACGGCTCGATCAGCCCGCAGATGCGCCTGCTCTACCCGTCGCCGACGGTGCTCAGCAAGCACACCCTGGTGCCCTTCGACGAGAACGCGACCGAGATCGGCCGGCTGCTGACCGACGACCCCGAGTTCGCCGAGCTCGCCGCCAAGCACGGCTTCCGCACCGCCGACCCCGGCGTGTTCGCCGGCCTCGCCGAGGGCACCCCGCTCACCCGCGACCTGGTCGACGTGGTCGAGCCGCCCACCTACGACCACCTGGAACAGCTCGTCGCCATGATCGAAGAGCGTTACCTCTGAGGAAACCCTGATGGACCTGGTACTCACGCCACCGGAGCCGGTCCCACCGGTGCCCGCGGAGAAGGCGTCGCGGATGATGCCGATCTCCGGCGAACGCGACGCCGAACTGGCCGGACGGGCCCGCGCGTTCGCCGGCGAGCTGGCCGCGCTCGACCCGCGCTCCCCCGACTTCACCAAGAAGGTCGGCGACATCACCGCGATGGGCGCGTCCGAGATCGGCGCGTCGTCGCAGGTCTCCAACCGCATGCTCCGCCGCCCGCTGAAGGCGGCGGAGGGGCCGGTCGCCGACGACCTGGTGTCCCTGCGCCGCACGATCGTCGACCTCGACCCGAAGAACGCCACCACCGGCCGCCGCCTGATGGGCCTGTTACCGGGCAAGCTGCGCGACTACTTCGCCAAGTACCAGAGCGCGCAGAAGCACCTCGACGACATCGTGCGCTCGCTCAAGTCGGGCCAGGACGAACTGCGCAAGGACAACGCCGCCATCGAGGGCGAGCGCCGCCTGCTGTGGGACGCGATGCTCAAGCTCCAGGAGTACGCCGTCATGGCCACCGCCCTCGACGCCGAGATCGAGGAGCTGATCCTGCGCGAGCCCGACGAGGAGCGCGTCACCGCGCTGCGCAGCGACGCCCTGTTCGCGGTGCGGCAGCGCCACCAGGACCTGCTCACCCAGCTCGCCGTCTCGGCGCAGGGCTACCTGGCCCTCGACCTGGTGCGCAAGAACAACCTGGAGCTCATCAAGGGCGTCGACCGCGCCACCACCACGACGATGGCCGCGCTGCGCACGGCGGTCGTGGTCGCCCAGGCGCTCGCCGGGCAGAAGCTCGTGCTCGACCAGATCACCGCGCTCAACGCGACCACCTCCGACCTGATCGTGTCGACGAGCGAGCTGCTGCGCGGCCAGGCCGCCGACATCCAAGCGCAGGCCGCCGCGACGACGGTCGACCTCGACTCGCTGCGCAAGGCGTTCGACAACATCTACGCCACCATCGACACCATCGACGAGTTCCGCGCGCGGGCCGTGGAGAACATGGCCACCACGGTGAGCAGCCTGACGGTGGAGATCGAGAACGCGCAGAAGTACCTGGAGCGGAGCGAGCGATGAGGCGAGCCCTCCTGGCGCTGGCGCTGGTCGCGGCGTCGCTGACCGCGTGCTCGGCCGACGAGCCGTTCCGCATCCTGGCGGGCAGTGAGGTCGCCGACCTCGAACCGCTGCTGAAGGAGTCGGGCGTCGAGGTCGAGTTCACCTACACCGGCACCCTCGACGGCGCCGAGCAGGTGGCCCGCGGCGACGCGGGCGACTACGACGCGACGTGGTTCTCCTCCAACCGCTACCTGTCGCTGATCGACGGGGCGCGGGAGAAGTTGTCGACCCAGACGAAGATCATGAACTCGCCGGTGGTGCTGGGGCTCAAGCCCGCCAAGGCCGCCGAGCTCGGCTGGGACGCCAAGCCGGTGACCTGGTCGGACATCGCGACCACCGCCGCCGCGAACCGGTTCACGTTCGGCATGACCAACCCGGCCTCCTCGAACTCCGGGTTCTCGGCCCTGGTCGGGGTCGCGGCGGCGCTGTCGGACGCCGGCGAGGCCCTCGACGCGCAGACCATCTCGGCGGTGACGCCCCGGCTCAAGGAGTTCTTCTCCGCGCAGAAGCTCACCTCCGGCTCGTCGGGCTGGCTGGCCGACGCCTACACCGCGCGGCCCGACGTCGACGGGCTGGTCAACTACGAGTCGGTGCTGCTGGGCATGCGCGAGAAGCTGACGCTGGTCTATCCGTCGGACGGGGTGGTGTCGGCGGACTACCCGCTCACCCTGCTGGCGGGGTCGGACCGCAAGGAGCAGTACGACGAGCTGGTCGCGTGGCTGCGTACACCCGAGACCCAGCGCAAGATCATGACGGCCACCCACCGGCGGCCGATCGTGCCCGGGGTCGCGCTCGCGCCCGAGTTCGGGTCGGCGCCGCTGGTGGAGCTGCCGTTCCCGAACCGGCGCTCGGCGGCCGACGAGCTCATCGGGGCCTACCTGAACCAGGTGCGGGTGCCCGCGCGGGCGGTGTTCGTGCTGGACACCTCCGGGTCGATGGAGGGCGACCGCATCGACAGCCTGCGCACCGCGCTCGTGACGCTGACCGGCGCGGACACCTCCGCCTACGGCACCTTCTCCCGGTTCCGCAACCGCGAGCAGGTCACCCTGCTGCCGTTCGCCGACCGGCTGAAGGGGCAGCAGGACTACCAGGTGCCCGAGACGGGGCCCGAAGCCGTGCTCGGCCAGATCAAGACCTACGCCGAGAGCCTGTCGGCCGACGGCGGCACCGCCATCTACGACGCGCTGCGCGCCGCCTACGAGCAGCCGGTCGACCCGGGGCGCTACTCGTCGATCGTGCTGATGACCGACGGCGAGAACACCGACGGGTCGGAGTACCTCGACTTCCAGCTCTACTACCAGGGGCTGCCCGCCGAGAAGAAGGCGGTGCGCACCTTCGTGGTGCTGTTCGGCGACAGCGACGTCGAGGAGATGAACGAGATCGCGACCCTGACCGGCGGCGCCGTCTTCGACGCCAGGAACGGCTCGCTGGCCGAGGCGTTCAAGGAGATCCGTGGCTACCAGTGACCGGATCCTGACCTACCTGGGCTCGACGAAGAACATCGTCGGCTCGGTCTGCGGGCTGGTCGGCGTGGGCCTGGTCTTCCTGGGCGTCGCGGGCGCCTTCTGGCCCGTCGTGGTCGTCGGCCTGTACGGCCTGGGCGCGCTGCTGGCCCCCTCGGACAAGACCAGGGTCGTGTTGTCCCTCGCCACGGCCGAGACGTCGGCGCTGCGGGCCGAACTCGACACCCTGATGGGGCGGCTGCGCGGGCTGCCGCCCGACGTGATCGACCGCGTGGTCGACCTGGCCGAGACGCTCCGCGGCGTGCTGGGCCGGGTCGAGTCCCCCGACCACCTCCACGTGGTCGCGCAGACGATCCGCGACTACCTCCCGACGAGCCTGGACGCCTACGGCCGCCTGCCGCTGGCCCGCCGGGAGGCCGCCCACGCGGAGCTGCTCAGCCAGCTCGACCTGCTGAAAACGGGCCTCGGCCGGGTGGCGGACGCGGTCCACGCGGGCGACGAACAGGCGTTGAAGGACCAGGGCCGCTTCCTCCAGGACCGGTTCGGCGGATCATCCCTGGACCTGTGACCCCCCTCTGTACAGCAGCTCGGCCGCCTGGGCCGGAGTCAGTTCCCCATCGAGGACCCGCCGTTCGATCTCCGGGGCGATTCTCCATGTCTTCTCGCGCAGGTCGCCGAGGACCCGCTCCCGGACCATCGCCCACGTCCAGTCGACCGCCTGGCGTTGCCGTTTGGCCGTCAGGTCGGTGGTCTCCTGGTGCTTGAGGACGTGCGCCCACAACTCGGGCAGCCCCGCCCCGGTCATGCCGCTGCAGGTCAGCACGGGCGTGTGCGCGTTGAGGAGGCGCAGCGCGCCGGACAGTTCGCGGGCCGCCTTCTTGGCCGCCAGTTCGAACTCGCCGTCGGCCTTGTTGACCGCGATCACGTCGGCCAGCTCCAGCACGCCCTTCTTGATGCCCTGGAGCTGGTCGCCGGTCCGCGCGAGCGAGAGCACGAGGAAGGTGTCGACCATCTCGGCCACCGCCGTCTCCGACTGCCCGACCCCGACGGTCTCGACGAGCACGACGTCGTACCCGGCCGCCTCGACGACGACCATCGCCTCGCGCGTCGCCTTCGCCACCCCGCCGAGGGTCCCGGCGGTCGGCGACGGGCGGATGAAGGCGTTCGGGTCGACCGCCAGGCGGCTCATCCGGGTCTTGTCGCCCAGGATGCTGCCGCCCGACCTGCTGGAGGACGGGTCGACGGCGAGCACCGCCACCTTGTGGCCCTCGCCGGTCAGCATCGTGCCGAGCGCCTCGATGAACGTCGACTTGCCCACGCCCGGCACCCCGCTGACCCCCACCCGGCGGGCCTTCCCGGCCGCCGGGGCGAGCTCCGTGAGCAGGCGCTGGGCCTGCTCACGGTGGTCGGCGCGGGTCGACTCGACCAGGGTGATGGCCCGCGCGATCGACCGGCGGTCGCCCCGCACGACCCCTTCGGCGATCATCGGTTCCGCAGGCCGGCGACGAGGTCGAGGGCGGCGTCGGCGATGACGGTGCCGGGCGGGAAGATCGCGTCGGCGCCCGCCGCGCGCAGCGCGTCGAAGTCGCCGGGCGGGATCACCCCGCCGACCACGATCATGATGTCGCCCGCGCCGTGCTCCTCCAGCGCCTTCTTCAGCGCCGGGACGAGCGTCAGGTGCCCCGCCGCCAGCGACGACACCCCGACCACGTGGACGTCGGCCTCGACCGCCTGCCGGGCGACCTCCTCGGGCGTCTGGAACAGCGGGCCGACGTCGACGTCGAAACCGAGGTCGGCGAAGCCGGTCGCGATCACCTTCTGGCCCCGGTCGTGGCCGTCCTGGCCCATCTTCGCCACCAGGATCCGGGGCCGGCGGCCCTCCTCCTCGGCGAACTCGGCGCAGGCTTCGCGCACCTCGTCGATCCTGCTCATGTCGGCGCCGGCCTCCTGGCGGTAGACCCCGGAGATGGTCCGGATGCGGGCTTCGTGGCGGCCGAACACCTTCTCCAGCGCGTCGGAGATCTCCCCGACGGTCGCCTTGGCCCGCGCGGCGTCGACCGCGAGGGCCAGCAGGTTGCCGCTCCCGGCGGCGGCCTCGGTCAGCGCCGCCAGCGCCCGCTCGACCTGGGCCGGGTCGCGTTCCGCCCGCAGCCGGGCCAGCTTGGCGAGCTGCCGGTCGCGGACGGCGCTGTTGTCGACCTTCAGCACCTCGATGGGCTCGTCGGCCTCCGGGCGGTACTTGTTGACGCCGATGACCGGCTGGCGGCCCGAGTCGATGCGGGCCTGGGTGCGGGCCGCGGCCTCCTCGATGCGGAGCTTGGGCAGCCCCAGGTCGATGGCGCGGGCCATGCCGCCGGCCTCCTCGACCTCCTGGATGTGCGCCCACGCCTTCTGGGCCAGTTCCTCGGTGAGCCGCTCGACGTAGTAGGAGCCGCCCCACGGGTCGATCACCCGCGTGGTGCCCGACTCCTGCTGCAGCACGATCTGGGTGTTGCGGGCGATGCGGGCCGAGAAGTCGCTCGGCAGCGCGAGCGCCTCGTCGAGCGCGTTGGTGTGCAGCGACTGCGTGTGGCCCTGGGTCGCCGCCATCGCCTCGACGCAGGTGCGGGCGACGTTGTTGTAGACGTCCTGCGCGGTCAGCGACCAGCCGGAGGTCTGCGAGTGGGTGCGCAGCGACAACGACTTGGGGTTGGTCGCGCCGAAGTCGCGCACCAGCCGCGCCCACAGCAGCCGGGCCGCGCGCAGCTTGGCGACCTCCATGAAGAAGTTCATGCCGATGCACCAGAAGAACGACAGGCGCGGCGCGAACGCGTCGACGTCCAGGCCCGCCTTGGTGCCCGCCCGCAGGTATTCGACCCCGTCGGCCAGCGTGTACGCCAGCTCCAGGTCGAGCGTGGCCCCGGCCTCCTGGATGTGGTAGCCGGAGATCGAGATCGAGTTGAACTTCGGCATCCTCTGCGAGGTGAACTCGAAGATGTCGGAGATGATCCGCATCGACGGCTCGGGCGGGTAGATGTAGGTGTTGCGGACCATGAACTCCTTGAGGATGTCGTTCTGGATGGTCCCCTGGAGCTGTTCCGGCTTCACCCCCTGCTCCTCGGCCGCCACGATGTACAGCGCCAGGACCGGCAGCACCGCGCCGTTCATGGTCATCGACACCGACATGCGGTCGAGCGGGATGCCGTCGAACAGCTGCCGCATGTCGTAGATCGAGTCGATCGCCACCCCGGCCATGCCGACGTCGCCCCGCACCCGCGGATGGTCGGAGTCGTAGCCCCGGTGGGTGGCCAGGTCGAACGCGACCGACAGGCCCTTCTGCCCGGCCGCCAGGTTGCGGCGGTAGAAGGCGTTGGACTCCTCTGCGGTGGAGAACCCGGCGTACTGGCGGATGGTCCACGGCTGGTTGACGTACATCGTCGGGTAGGGGCCACGCAGGAACGGCGCCTTGCCGGGGTAGGTCGGCAGGTAGCCGGGCAGGTCGGCGGCGTCGTAGACGGGCTTGACCGCGATGCCCTCGGGGGTCTCCCACACCTCGCCGTCGACCTTGGCGGCCTCGGGGTGGCCGGTCCCGAGCGGGATCTCGCTGAAGTCGGGGATCATCGGTCCACTCCCAGGTCGTCGAACGTGGTCTCCAGGACCTCCAGGGCGTCACACCCCGCGTAGAGGGTGGCGTCGACACCCTCATACTCCCCCTTGCCGGCCAGCCACACCTTCGCGGCCCCGGCCGCCTTGAGCGCGGCGGCGGCCTGGGCGGCCTGCTCGGCGTACAGGCGGTCGGAGGAGCAGACGCAGACCACCGCCGGGGCGCCGGTGTAGTCGGCCACCTCGCCGGTCACGGTCGCGACGCCGCCGGCGGCGAAGAGGTTGGCGGCGAACGAGGCGCGGGCGGTGTGCACGGCGACCGGCCCGAGCGTGGCCAGGAACACCGCCGGCCGGGTCTCCTGCCGGTCGGCGAGGTCGCGCAGCCGCTCGAACGGCTCGGCGTAGCGGTCGGGCGTGCCGGGCAGACCCGGGCCGGGCTCGCGCACCGGGATCCTCTCGGCCAGGTTCGGGAACTCGCTCACCCCGGTGACGGGCCGCCGGCGGCGGGCGACGTCCTTCTCCCTGGACGCCCTGGCCTGCCGGATCGCCTCCTCGATCACCTGCTCGCCGTGCTTCTCGGCCTGCCGGAACAGATCCCAGGCGGCGTTCGCCAGGTCGTCGGTGAGGTGCTCCACGTACCAGGAACCCCCGGCCGGGTCGGCGACCCGCGCCACCCCGGCCTCCTCGACCAGCAGCGACTGGGTGTTGCGGGCGATCCGGCGGGCGAACGCGTCGGGCAGCCCGAGCGCGGCGTCGAACGGCTGCACCGTCACCGCGTCGGCGCCCCCGGCCCCGGCCGCGAAGCAGGCCAGCGTGGTGCGCAGCATGTTCACCCACGGGTCGCGCGCCGTCATCATCGCGCCCGAGGTCACCGCGTGCTGGAGCTGCACGGGCGGGCCGCCCGCCACCTCGGCCACCCGGGCCCACAACCGGCGGGCCGCCCGGAGCTTGGCGATCGTGAGGAACTGGTCGGCGGTGGCGGCGTACCGGAACTCGATCAGCTCGAACGCCCGCTCGACCGGCAACCCGGCCTCGGTGAGCCGCCGCAGCGCGGCGACACCCTGCGTGATCGACGCGGCGAGCTCCTGCGCGTCGGCGGCGCCCCTGTCGTGGTAGGCCAGCGCGTCGACCACGACCAGCCGCAGCCCCCCGCGGGCCCGGCCGGCGAACTCCGCCAGATCGGGATCGCCGGGCGCGAAACCCAGGTTCCCGCCCGGCAAATCGTCCAACTGGGACGCGGTCTCGTTCAACTGGAGAAAGGCGTGCGCGGCCCGCGCGGCCCGGTCACCGGCGTCGAGCACGACCGGCGCCAGGTCGAGCAGCACCCCGTCGAGCACCACCGGCAGCGCGGCCGGATCGATCGAGGCCAGGTCGAGCCAGAGCGACGAGACGCCGTTCTCCAGGTCGGCCAGGATCGCCTCCCGGGTCACCCGGGGGTCGGGGTGGGCGTGCCGCTGCCGCACGTCCCACGGCCCGGCGTGGCCGACCGGGCGCGGCAGCTCAGGGGCCTCGTCGTAGAGCGGCACGATCGTCACGCCGTCGGGGGTGCGCGTCGCGAGCCGCCCCTCGGGGTCGTCGCCCTCGTATCCCGACTTGCGCAGCACCGACAGCGCCAGTGCCCGCCATTCCTCCCGCGAACCGGGATCGAATCCGGCCGCCAGATCCACTGTCATGCTCCGGATGATAGGCCGAAGCGCTGAAGCGGACCTCTACCGGCCGTCCGCGGGTTCACAAGGTGTAGCGGAACGACTCCTCCCAGGTACGCCGCCCCACGATCCCGTCGTCGGGCAGGTCGACCCGGCGCTGAAACGTCTTGCACACGTCGCGCGACCGCTGCCCGTAGGCGCCGTCGGCCTCCAACTCGAACCCGATCTTCTTCATCTGCTGCTGCCACCGCTTCACGTCGTCACCGACGGTGACCGGCGGGAAGGTGAACAACCGCCCCGGCCACGCCGGGATCTGCCCGCCGGGCGGGGTGCCGGGGGTGCCGCCCCCGGGCCGGGGCGCGCCCCGCTCCACCCACGCGTAGAGCGCCGCTCCCGGGCAGTCGGTGGAGAAGCCGTCGCGGTGCCCCTTGATCTCGGTCCCGGCGCCGCCCTCCTGGCGGAGGTAGTCGATCGCGTCGAGGATGCCGTGCAGCAGATCGTTGGTGGGTTTCACGAACCCGGCGTTGCCGACCAGGCCGAGCACGGCGTAGTGGTCGGAGTTGAGGCCGGACCCGTTGGCGGCGGGCAGCCGGTCGGGCCCCCGCCCGACGAACACCTTCCGGTGGGGGCAGGCGATCATCGAGTTGCCGGTGAAGTAGACGGAGCCGTTCCGGCGGGCGAGCCAAGACTGGTTCTCGGTACGCGGACACCAGATCTCGCCGTCGTAGATCTCCTCCGAGATCTGGAACTCGCCCTTGCTCTGCCTGGCCGCGCGCGGCCCGAAGAACTCCTGCCGGCGGATGGCGACCTGCCACATGTCGGTCTTGCAGGAGGCGGTGGGCGGCCTGCGGCGCAGGGAGGCGCTGCGGCCGGACAGCAGGACCGCGAACATGAAAGCCTCGGAGGCGGCCCGGTTCTTCTGCGCGAGCTTGTCCTCACCGGCGTTGTCGGCGGCCAGCGACGTCTCGATGAACAGCCCGAGCTGGGCCTTGGTCAAGGACAGCAGGAACTCATGAGTGGGCACCCGGTCGGGCGCGACGTCGAGGAGATGGGGACCGGCATCGGCGGAGAGATGGAACTCCACGAGGTCGTCGTTGAGCGCCTCACGCCATCGCGGCACGCCGTCGGTGTTTCGGCCGAGCCGGGGGAACGCGCCCGAGTCAGGGCCGAAGACCTCGGTCAGGGCCATCCGCAGACGGCTGACGTTCGCCGCGTTCTTCACCGCCTGATAGATCGCCACAGAGGTGCTGGGCGTCTTGTCCCTGGAGCGCTTGATGGTGCCCTCGGTCCAGAACCAGGCGACCAGTTCGACGAAGGCGTCCGACCACTTGGCCTCGGTCGGCAGGTCGGCGCAGGGAGCGGCGATCGGGATGCGGTCCCAGTACGTGAGCGTCTCCGTGGTCGCCCACAGGCGCTCCCGGGAGGTGACCTCACGGCGGCTTCGGCCGGTCGCCACCCATCGGCCGCGGTCGTCCTTGACCCGAACCGTGCCGGTCCGGCGCCGATAGCGCTCGACCGGCCAGCGGTGCTGGGGAGTGGTGAGCGAGGAGTGCCGGTCGCCTTCCATGCGGATCATGGTTCGGGACTGGGCGGGGAAGACGTACACGTCGAGAAGGGGCTGCCACTCGGACAGGCCGGTCTCGTGGTTCAGCGTCAGGGTCAGGTCGCCCGGCTGGATCTCCCGGTAGGACTTCCAGCCGTCGCGGGTGAGGATCTCGGTCTGCTCGTCGACGCAGTAGCCGATGTCTATCCAGCCGTTGCCGTCCATGTGGAAGTTCTGGATCGACCTGACCTGGGCGATGCAGAGGTTGTGGTCGTTGACGATCTCCGGGGGCACGCGGCCGCCCGTGTAGTGGACCTTGACACCCTTCGTGGACGTCAGCGGGGAGTAGGACCCCTTGGGAGCGCGGGCCCCCCATTGCGAGCGGGTCACCAGCGAGATCGCCACGAGGAAACTCCCGAACAGGTTGGACAGGACGCCGAGCATATTGGCCGCCGGATGGCGCGAGTGGCGCTTTGCCCAGATCGACGGCCGATATGCCCAACGGTCATCGGTCTCGCTAGCCCCAGACCTCGCGCGCCGTCTCAACGATGAGCCGCAGCTTGGCGAGTTGCTCCTCCTGGGTGAGGGAGTTGCCCTCCACGGTGGAAGAGAACCCGCACTGCGGGGACAGGCAGAGCTGGTCGACGTCGATGTACTTCGAGGCGGCCTCGATGCGCCGCTTGAGGTCGTCCTTCGACTCCAGGGCGCCCGACTTGGTGGTGACGAGGCCGAGGACGACGTACTTGCCCTTGGGCACGTAGCGGAGCGGTTCGAAGCCGCCGGAGCGCTCGTCGTCGAACTCCAGGAAGAAGCCGTCGACGCCGAGTTCGCCGAACAGGGCCTCGGCGACGAAGTCGTAGGAGCCTTCGGCGGCCCACGAGGAGCGGAAGTTGCCGCGGCACATGTGGGTGGTGATCCGCATGCCCTCGGGCTTGGTCGCGATGGCGGTGTTGATCTGCTGGATGTAGCGCAGGTGGAGGTGGTCGGCGTCGTCGCCGCGGGCGGCGATCTCGGCGCGCTGCGCGGGGTCGTTCAGGTAGGCGAGGGAGGTGTCGTCGAACTGCAGGTAGGTGCAGCCCTGCGCGCCGATGCGGGCCACCTCGTTCTGGTACGCCGCCGCGAGGTCGGCCCAGAACTCCTCGATGTCCGGGTAGACGTCGGGGTCGATGGCGGCCTGGCCGCCTCGGTAGTGGACCATGTTCGGCGACGGGATGGTCAGCTTGGGGGTCTGGCCCTCGCCGGCCACGCTCTGCAGGTAGGCGAAGTCGTCGGCGAAGATCGTCTCGTTGAGGGTGATCCTGCCGTCGACCTTCATCCCCTTGGGGGTGAACTCGATCTTCTCGTTCTCGTTGCGGAACTTGACGACGATCTGCTCGTCGGCGGCCACGCTGATGCCGCCGAGGCGGTAGATGAAGTCCATGTGCCAGGAGGCGCGGCGGAACTCGCCGTCGGTCGCCGTCTGGAGGCCGGCCTCGGCCTGGAGGGCGACGACGTCGCGGATGGCGGCGTCTTCCACGGCGCGCAGACCGGCGGCGTCGAGGGCGCCCTTGGCGTAGTCGTCACGAGCCTGGAGCAGGGTGGCCGGGCGCAGGAGGCTGCCGACGTGATCCGCACGGAAGGGGGGTTCTGTGCGCATTGCGAATCATCTCCATTGATGTCTGGAACATGACGGAAGTCGTCAAGACGCTAGCGCATGTCACCAGTTTCTTGATCACGAAATGAGCGTTTCGCCCCGCGCGGGACGGACCACTCTCCGCTCGGTGACGATGGCCGTGATGAGCTCGGCGGGCGTCACGTCGAAGGCCGGGTTGTAGGTCGCCACCCCGGGCAGCGCGGTGACCTCGGCGCTCCCCCGGTCTTCGATCTCGATGTCGCCGCCGCCGGGTGTGCGCGGGTCGACGGTGGTCTCGGGCGCGACCACGACGAACGGCACCCCGGCCCGGTGAGCGCCCAGGGCGAGCATGTAGGAGCCGATCTTGTTGGCGGTGTCGCCGTTGGCGGCGATCCGGTCGGCCCCGATGACGACGGCGTCGGCCGCGCCCCGCGCCAGCAGGAACGGCCCCGCCGAGTCGACGACGAGCCGGAACGGCGCGCCCATCTTCTGCAGCTCCCACGTGGTGAGCCGGGCGCCCTGCAGCAGCGGCCGGGTCTCCAGCGCGATGGCCTCGGTGAGCGCGCCGCGTTCGTGCAGGGTCTGGATGACGCCGAGCGCGGTGCCGCGCTCGACGGTGGCCAGCGCGCCGGTGTTGCAGATCGTCATGATCCGGGTCGCGCCGTAGGCGGCCAGCAGGTCGGCGCCGCGCTCCCCCATCTCGCGGCAGGCCCGGATGTCCTCCTCGCGGATCTCCAGGGCCCGCTTCAGCGGATCGGCCGCCAGGGCGGCCTCCCGCACCCCCCACGCCAGGTTCACCGCGGTCGGCCGGGCCGCCGCCAGGGGTTCGATCGGCTCTCCCGTACGGGCGGCGAGCGCCACCCCCAGCGCCCCGGCGACCCCGAGGGCGGGCGCGCCGCGCACGGCCAGCCGCTTGATCGCGTCGACGAGCCCGGCGACCGTCGTGATGCGGAGGTGGACGACCTCACCGGGCAGCCGGGTCTGGTCGATGAGGACGATCGCGTCGCCGTCCCAGCCAATCGTCGTCATGCCCCCGACGCTAGCGCGAACAGGTTCTCGTCGCCTCCGGGGGCCGCCATGAGGGACAACCCCAGCGGCAGCCCGTCGACCCGCGCCGCCGGCAGCGCCAGCACGGGCGCTCCGGCGATCGGCGCCAGGCACGTCAGCCGCAACGTGGCCGCCCGCGTCCGGGCCGGCCGGCCGAGCGCGGGCGCGGTGCCGGGGGCGCTCGGCAGCGCCAGGACGGCCCCTTCCAGCAGGTCGAGCAGCCGCTGCCGCGCCTCGGCGACGGTCTTGCGGGCCAGGCTGACCTCCTCGGCGGTGAGCCGCTCGGCCCGCTCGAACCGCGCCGCGACGCCGGGCCCGAACACGGGCCGCTTCTCGCGCACCCACGCGCCGTGGCAGGCCCAGACCTCGGCGGCCTGGGCGACCGCGAACGCGTCGGTGACGTCGAGCCCGAGCGGGGTGCGGTCGACGGGCAGGCCCAGGTCGCGGATGGCCGGGGCGAGCGCGGCCCCCACCCGCGGGGACAGTTCGCCCCAGAGGTCGGCCGGGACCCACGCCCTCTCGGGCGCCGCCGGCCGGGACGCGGGATCGATCAGCACGTCGGCCGCCCATTCGAGCAGCGGCAGCTCCCTGGCCAGCAGCCCGGGAACGTCGTAGGAGGGCGCCAACGGCACGATGCCGTCGCGGGGAGCACGGGAATGGGTGGGGCGGTAGCCGTACAGACCACAGAAGGAGGCGGGGACGCGGACCGAACCGGCGGTGTCGGTGCCCAGCCCGAGATCGGCGCGGCCGGCGGCGACGGCCGCGGCCGACCCGCTCGACGACCCCCCGCAGACGTGACCCGGGGCGGCCGGGTTCTCGGGCGCACCGTAGTGCTGGTTGGTGCCCCCCAGGCTCCAGGCGAGCTCGTCGGTGTGCGTCTTGCCCGCGAACACGCTCATGGAGCGCAGCCGCGCGACGGCCTCCGCGTCGCGCTCGGCCTTCTTCCCCAGCAGATCGGGATGCCCCGCCCCGGTGGGCAGCCCCTCGACGTCGACGACGTCCTTGACGGCCAGCCGGGGCCCGTCGGACTGCTCTGTCGCGACACCCCACGGTACGAACGGATCGATCGCCATGCCTCACCTTCCTACGCGAGGCCGATTTCGCCCCCGTGTCCCACGCGTAAACGGATAATGCGTCGACACCTCCCCCGACAGATCGGGATCATTACCTCCATGACTCCGCTCGAGATGAAAGTGTGGGTCGACGACAGCGACAGCCCCGCCGACATCATCGACGCCCTGGCCCTCTCCCCCTTCGCGACCGGGGTACAGCCGTGGGCGCAGACCGCCAGCGTGGAAAGGGTACGCAAGGACGCGCCCCTGACCGCGTCCGGCGGCGTCCTGGTGCGCGGCGCATCGTCCGACGACGGCCCCGACTCCCGCCTGTACGAGGGCGACGGCTGGACCATGCGCGTCATCCGCTACAAGGGCGGCAACGCGATGGTCGCGGTGACGGCCGTGACCGAGGACCTGGCCGCGGCCGTGGTGGCCGAAACCGTGAAGGACGCCGCCGAACCGAGGCCGGTCGACGACGACAACGTGACGATGGGCTTCTTCTGGAAGTCCGAACACGGCCGGAGACGCTCGACGAAGACGATCGGCGCTTCGGCGTGGGCCGACGTGCGGCGCAACTACCCCCGGCTGGCGCAGGGGAAGCTGGACTCCCTGATGGCGCTGCGGGCCGGTTCCGCTCCCGGACGGTTGCTGCTGCTGCACGGGCCGCCCGGGACGGGCAAGACGACGCTGCTGCGGACCCTGGCCCGGGAGTGGCGGTCGTGGTGTCAGGTGGACTGCGTGCTCGATCCCGAGCGGCTGTTCAACGACCCGGGCTATCTGATGGAGGTGGCGGTCGGGTGCGACTGCCCGGACCATGACGAGAAGAAGTGGCGTCTCCTGGTGCTCGAGGACTGCGACGAGCTGATCCGGGCCGAGGCGAAGCTCTCCGCGGGGCAGGGGCTCTCCCGGCTGCTCAACCTGACCGACGGTCTTCTCGGGCAGGGCCGGGATGTGCTGGTGGCGGTCACGACCAATGAGGATCTGCAGCGGTTGCATCCCGCGGTGGTGCGGCCGGGGCGGTGCCTGGCGCAGATCGAGGTCGGGCGGATGCAGCCTGACGAGGCCTCGGCGTGGCTGGGGGACTCGGTTTCCGTCGGGCCCGGCGGGCTGACGCTGGCGGAGATGTTCGCTCTGAAGGCGGGGGTGGTGCCGGAGGAGACGCCGGTGGAGACGGGCCTCTACCTGTAGGTGATGTGGCCGGCCTGTTCCCGCTCGACCACCCGCTGCCAGGGGAAGTCGGGCGGGAGGGCCGGCCGCTCCAGCCGGACCGTGTCGAACCGCAGGGACGGCACCCGGCTCAGGGCTCTGGCCAGGGTTCTCGCGCCTCCTCCGACCGCCGTGACGGTGAGGCCGGCGTGCCGGTGGAGGGCGTAGGCCTGGGCGTACACGTCCAGGAAGGTGCTCAGTCTCGTGTACGACGTGAGCAGGAACTCCATCGGCTGAGGGGTCGGCCGTGACGGGGGCGTGGTGGGCTGGAACCGGCCGACGACCGCGTCGAGGATGGCGCGGCCGTCGAAGACGTCGGGTGCGGTGACGACGCGGGCGTTGGGGAACTGCTCGACGTCCACGCAGTCGTCGCGGCGCACCGACGGGCCGTTGATCTAGACGACCTTGACCGGGTCGGTGGTGCGGTCGAAGTGGTCGACCCAGCGGATGCGCAGGTCGGTGACGTAGGGGCCGCCCCTGCGGAACCGCCCGAGGCCCTCGCCCCTGTTCGGGACGGCCAGCAGGACCATGCGCGAGACGTGCCCGGCCCACGGGCGGTGCTCGCGGGAGTCGTCGTCGCCGTTGGCCACCAGGTAGGCGTGCCGGAGGACGAGACCGGCCGTGCCGTGCGCGACCAGGGCGAGACGGCCGCCGTCCCAGTTCGCGTCGATCCACCGGCAGAGGCTTCTCGGGTCGTGGCAGGCGACCTTGGCGGCGTGCCAGCCCTCCGGGGCGGGCGGCGCGCCGGGGCCCTGATAGATCAGCAGATTCCTCCGCACATCCGGAGCTTGGCGTGCTTCTGGTGGGGTGGCGTGAGTAGGGGGATGCTCAATCAGGAAGGCTTGGATCATGAGTGAGGCTGCCAAGATCTGTTCCGAGCTGATCCGCATCGACACGACCAACCCCGGCCCCGGGGAGCGGGAGGCCGCCGAGTACGTGGCCGGCCTGCTGGCCGAAGTCGGGCTCTCCCCCGTCATCGTCGAGAGCGCGCCGCGGCGGGCCAGCGTCGTCTGCCGGGTGCCCGGCGACTCCCCGGACGCGTTGTTGATCCACGGCCACCTCGACGTGGTGCCGGCCGACCCCGCCGACTGGAAGCTGCACCCGTTCAGCGGGGAGATCGCCGACGGGTACGTGCACGGACGCGGGGCCGTCGACATGAAGGGGTCGCTGGCGATGACCCTGGCGTGGGTGCGGCAGGGGGTGCGGCCCCGGCGTGACCTGGTGCTCGCCTTCCTCGCCGACGAGGAGGCGACCGGGGAGTTCGGGTCGCGGTATGTGGTCTCCGAGCATGCCGAGTTGTTCGAGGGGTGCTCGGAGGCGATCTCCGAGTCCGGGGGGTTCTCGGTGACGATGCCGTCGGGGGTGCGGGTCTACCCGATCGGCGTCGGGGAGCGGGGCACGGCGTGGATGAAGGTGACGGCGCACGGGGTGGCGGGGCACGGGTCGAAGCCGCCCGTCGACAACCCGGTCGCGGAGATGGCGCGGGCGCTGGCGCGGGTGGCCGACCACGAGTGGCCGATCCGGCTCACGCCCGGGGTGTCAGCCATGATCGCGGAACTCTCCGACATCCTGGGGATGGAGATCGACCCGGCGAACCTGTCAGAGGTGCCGCCGAAGGCCGCGGCTCTGTTCAAGGGCACGATCAGGAATTCCACCAACCCGACGATGATGAACGCCGGATACAAGATCAATGTTATTCCCGGGACCGCTGAGGCGGGAATTGACGGGAGATTCGTACCGGGATTCAAGGACGAATTCCTCGACACCGTCGACCGGCTGCTGGGCCCCCGGATCACCCGGGAGTTCATCAACTTCGAGGACGGACCTTCGGCGCCCACCAGCGGCCTGTTCCACGAGCTGAGCGCGGCCCTGACGGCCATGGACCCCACCGCGCGGCCGGTGCCATATGTCATGACCGGGGGCACCGACGCCAAATCCTTCGCCCGCCTCGGCATCAAAGGCTACGGTTTCGCCCCGCTATTGCTTCCGCCCGATCTCGACTACTTCGGACTATTTCACGGGGTGGACGAGCGGGTGCCGATCGAGGGGCTGGAATTCGGTGTTCAGACATTGAACAGACTGCTCGCCCCAGCCCATTGATCGTGCCGGATCGAAGCGTATAATCGAGCTCGGACACCCAAACACCGCGCTAGATCAACAGGGAAACCGATGCCCGAAAGAAGATTTCCCTCAGGGTGGCACGGAGATCCATCACTCCCGGGTCCCGGAGAACTGGTGGAGCGAATTCTCCGGGTGCGGACCGACTGTAATTGCCCGCCCTGCTGTGCGACCATGGGGAGTGCCGGGCCGGCCTCCGCACCCGCCGCCCGCACCACCCCAGACCCCCGCGGGTGAGTCGCCAGACCACGAGCCTTCCGTGTTCCGGGCATGGCCGAATCCGAGTGCCGCACGTCTCGGTTCGATCGAGGTGCCTTATCACGGTCACTCTGTGTGGTAGAAAATCGGTGCTGCCTCCTTGCCGATTCCGGCCGAGGGGCGCGCTCGCTCGGAGAGCATCAGCCCATGCCGTCTTGACGTGGGCTTATCCGGGCACCGGGCATACAGAACCAAGATAGATCCCGCTCCAAAGGCATGCCGTATTTCATCTATGGCATGACCTTTTTGGGGGTATGTCTGGATTACTTCTGTCAGGGGTGGCGCCCTGGTCCGGACGTGTGCACATCGAAACGACGCGGTGGCACCCTCCCCGCCGCCGTCCTATCTAGGGGCCTGAAATGAACCACTACGGGACCGAAATCCCTTCGGCGATCATGGACATCTGCGACGAGCCGCTGTCGTCCGTGGCCAAGTACAACGGCCGCGAACTGGCCTCGATGCTCGGGCGGATCATGCCGGAAACGTCCCGGGTGGGCGTGGCCGCCTTCCAGGCTTCCATCTGATCCGACTCGACCCGGACGGGCTAAATGAAAGGGCACCATCTTGCCCTTCGCCAATTCGTGGTGAAGGTGCACACTCGTTGCGATCTCGCCTGCGATCACTGTTATGTGTACGAGCATGCCGACCAGTCATGGCAGGCGAAACCCAAGGTGGTCCCGCCCGAAACCGTCACTCGTATCGCGGAACGAATCTCCGACCACGCGAGAAGCCGCGGACTGAGTGACGTATCGGTCATTCTCCATGGCGGCGAGCCGCTTCTGGCGGGTCCAGAGCGGCTCGACGAGATCCTCACCATCCTGAATCTTCACATAAGTCCGGCAGCCGAACTCCGCCTAAAAGTCCACACGAATGCCGTACTTCTGAGCAAACGATATCTCGACGTTTTCGATAAGCACGCCGTCCAGATCGGCGTCTCCCTTGACGGCGACCGCGAGGCGAACGACCGCCATCGGCGCTATGCGAACGGGCGCAGCAGCTACGACCAGGTCGTGCGCGGCATCGAGCTTCTACAGCGTCACAGCCCCCACCTGTTCAGCGGCATCCTGTGCACGATCGACACCGCGAACGATCCGATTCGCGTCTACGAATCGCTTCTCCGCCTCCAACCGCCGAAGATCGATTTCCTGCTGCCCCACGCCACGTGGAACGACCCTCCCCCACGCCGGTCGGAGACCGACTACGCCGACTGGCTGGGAGCGATCTACGACCGCTGGGAGAAGGACGCGCGCCCGGTGCGGATCCGGCTGTTCGACTCGATCATCCGCACGACCTACGGCCAGTCCAGTCTCAGCGAGGCCATCGGGGTGGAGCCGAGCAGTCTGGTCGTCATCGACACCGACGGTTCCTACGAGCAGGTCGACTCGCTGAAGGTGGCCTACGACGGCGCCCCGGCCACCGGGCTCGACGTCTTCCGCGACAGCCTCGACGAGGTGGCGCGCCATCCGGGCATCACCGCCCGGCAGAA
This sequence comes from Herbidospora sakaeratensis, assembly GCF_001570525.1. Lineage (GTDB taxonomy): Bacteria > Actinomycetota > Actinomycetes > Streptosporangiales > Streptosporangiaceae > Herbidospora > Herbidospora sakaeratensis. The sequence continues at coordinate 481,016 of NZ_BBXC01000007.1, read as the reverse complement.
CGGCGTCGACGGGCTGTCGGCGACGTGTCAGGCGTGCCCGGTGGTGTCCAGCTGCGGGGGCGGCCTCTACCCCCACCGGTTCCGTGACAACTCTTTCGACAACCCAAGCGTCTACTGCGCAGACCTCTTCCAACTGATCAGCCACGTCCGTGAGGCCACCCCGATGCAAGCCCACCAGGTCTCCCGTCAGACCATCGAGAACCTGGCCGCCGGTTACGGCGGCGAGGCCGAGATCCGGTCGCTCATCGGATCGCAGGTCAGCATCCGCCGAGCGCTGATCACGGACGAGCGGCTGGGCTCCGCCGAACCCGACGCGGCCCGGACCCTGGTCGACCTCGACGAGGCCTTCCGCGGCGTGGTGAACAGCGTCATCGCCCATCCCTACGTCCGGGTGTGGGCGGTCGGCTTCCTGCAGGGCAGGGCGCCCGCCGGGCACCTGCGCAACATCGCGGCGGCCGTCGCGGCCCGGTCGGGGACGCACCTGAAGATCCGTGCCGACGTGCGGTCGGGCGCGGTGCACCTGCCCACGGTCGGCACCCTCGTCGACGTCGACGGCGACGACCTCTGGATCGAAGTCGACGAAGGCCGGGTCAGGGCCATCGACGGCAGCGGCGAATGGCGGCCGGTCCGCACCCTGCACGCGGCGGGCCACTCCGTCGTCGTCGAAGACGCCGACCCCTACCGCGACTGCCACCAGTGGCCCGCGGCCGGACGGCTGAGCGACGCCGAAGTGGCCCAGTGGCAGGAGAGCTTCGCGGCCGCGTGGGAGCTGATCGCGTCCGACTACTCCGAATACCTGCCCGGGCTCCGGGCCGGGCTGACGACGTTGATGCCGCTGCGCCCCGACCCCACCGGCCGCGACGTCAGCTCGGCCGCCCGCCACGCGTTCGGCGCGGTGGCGGCCGCGCCGCCCGCCGATCCGGCGACTCTCGCGCTGCTGCTGATCCACGAATTCCAGCACGTCAAGCTGGGCGCGATCCTCGACATGTACGACCTCTACGACGAGACCGTCGAGAAGACCTTCTACGCCCCCTGGCGCCCGGACCCCCGGCCGCTCGAAGGGCTGCTGCAGGGCACCTACGCGCACATCGCGGTGGCCGACTTCTGGCGACGCCGCCGGCGCGTCGCCCCCGATCCGGCCACCCACGAGTTCGCGCGGTGGCGGGCGCAGACGGCTGAGGCGATCGAGACGCTCGCGGGGAGCGGGGCGCTCACGGAACTGGGTGACGCCTTCGTCGCCCGGATGCGTGACACCCTGGCCCCCTGGCTTCTCGATCGGCTCCCACATGAGGTCGAAGAACAGGCCCGGGCCGCCTCCGCCGCCCACCTGGAAGCCTTCCAGTCGCAGTCGTGACGGCCGTCACCGCCGGAGGTCTGGGCGACGGCCTCCGCGCCCTGGGCGTCGTCCCCGGTCAGACGCTGATGGTGCACTCCTCCTTGCGGAGCATCGGCTGGGTCGAGGGCGGCGCCCCGAGTGTGGTCGCGGCGCTGACGGGCGCGCTCGGGCCGGAGGGAACGCTGGTCGCGCCGGTCTTCACCACCGCCAACTCCGACACCTCGCCCTGGTTCCGGGCGGCGACCCGGGGCATGTCCGAGGAGGAGATCCGGCGGTTCCGCGACGACATGCCGCCGTTCGACGCCGCCACGACCGCGTCCACGGCCATGGGCGCCGTCGCCGAGGCGATCCGGCTCTCTCCGGGGGCGGTGCGGAGCGCACATCCGCAGACCTCCTACGCCGCCGTCGGGCCGTTGGCCGGCAAGCTGACCGCCGGGCACGATCGGGAATGCCACCATGGAGAGGATTCGCCACTCGCCCGGCTTTACGACATCGGCGGGCACGTCTTGTTGATCGGTGTCGGGTTCGACCGTTGCACCGTTTTCCACCTGGCCGAATATCGCTACCTCCATCCGCACACTCCGACCAGGCTCTACCGTTGCGTGATACGAGACGGCGACGGCCGGAAATGGTGGGAGTTCACCGACGTGATCCTCGACGACAGCGACTTCGCCCAGCTCGGGGCCGATTTCGCGGCGACGGGAAACGTGCGCCGCGGGATGGTCGGCGGGGCGCTCTGCCATTTCTTTCCGGTACGCCAGGCGGTGGATTTCGCCGTGGTCTGGATGAGGCGGGAAAGAAAGTTGGGAAATTAGGCCCCTCGGGGTCTCTCCCCCTGGGGGACGCATTCCTATAGTGAGCAAGTGGAGGGAGGGGGATGGCACTGCAGCCGACTCCACGGCCACCCGGCCCCTATTTTTTCCTCAGCTATGCTCACACCCCCAATGAGGATCCCAAGGCGAACCGGTGGGTCGCCAAGCTCTTCAAGGACCTGTGCGACCACGTCCTGGAGATGACCGACCTGCCCGACCCCTCGATGGCGGGCTTCATGGACACCGGCCTGCTCACCGGGCACCTTTGGCACCAGCGATTAGCGGAGGCCCTCGCCACCTGCCGGGTGTTCGTCCCGCTCTACTCCCGGCGTTACTTCGTCAGCCAGAACTGCGGTCGCGAGTGGACCGCCTTCGTCCAGCGGCTCAACAGTCAGCCCCGGTTCGACGGCCGCCGCCCCGAGGCGATCATCCCGGCGTTGTGGACGCCGATGCAGGCCGAAGCACTCCCCCTGGTCGCCCGCTCGATCCAGTTCGCGCACGAGGGGCTCGGGCCGCGCTACCGCGACGAGGGCTTCTACGGCCTGACCAAGCTGGCCGTCCGCCGCCCGTCCTACCAGGTGGCCACCCACGCGCTGGCCAACCGCATCGTCGAGGTGGGCGAGAGCACGCGGCTGGAGCCGATCGAACCCCTCGACTTCCCCTCGCTCATGAGCGCGTTCGAAGACTTCGACGCGGCCCAGGCGCTGACCCTCACCGTGGTCGTGCCCGACCGCGACCGGCTGCCCACCGGCCGCGACCCCTACTTCTACGGACGGCTGCCGGAAGACTGGAACCCGTTCCGCAGTGAGGAACACCCGCGGTCGCTCTTCTCCTACGCGCTCGAACTGGCCACCGCCAACGGCTTCCGCACGGAGATGGGATCGTTGTCGGACCTTCGTCCCGACCTGCTCGCCGGCAAACAGCCCAGCGGGCCCGGTGTCATGATCATCGATCCGTGGGCGGTGACCGATCGGGTCTGCCGGGACGCGCTGGCCGCGTTCGACCAGGCGGAGCTTCCCTGGGTCAGCGTGATCATCCCCTGGAACCGCGACGACGCGGATACCGTCTCCCGCGAGGCGCAGTTGCGGTCGGCGCTGCAGGCGACGCTGCACAGACGATGGTCCGATCTGTCCACCGAGTCGATCGACCACCACTCCCAATTCCGGCGGGCCTTCCCCGACGCGTTGAACCGGGCGGGCAACCAGTTCCTGCGCAAGGCCACGCCGTACCCCCCGAAGGGCAACAGCCCGGAAAGCTCAGACTGATGGACGCGGAGGGCCCGATGGGTGACGGCGAAGGCCAGATCATCACGTTCTACTCGTACAAGGGCGGGACGGGACGCACGATGGCGCTGGCCAACACGGCGTGGGTGCTGGCCGCGAACGGCAAGCGCGTCCTCGTCGTCGACTGGGACCTGGAGTCGCCCGGCCTGCACAAGTTCTTCCACCCCTTCCTCGATGACGAGGTGATCGCCTCGACCCCCGGGGTGATCGACATCATCAACGAGTACGTCTGGGCCGCCATCCGGCCGCAGCAGCGGGCCACCGACTGGCACCTCGACTACGCGAAGGTGATGCCGCACGCCGTGTCCCTCGAGTGGGAGTTCCCCGACGAGGGCACCCTCGACTTCATCTCGGCCGGGCAGCAGAACCGCGACTACTCGTCGCTGGTGTCCACGTTCGACTGGGACAACCTCTACGACCGGCTCGGCGGCGGGTTGTTCTTCGACGCGATGCGCGCCGACATGAAGGCCAACTACGACTTCACGCTGATCGACAGCCGGACCGGGCGCAGCGACATCGCCGACATCTGCACGCTGCACCTGCCCGACATGCTGGTCGACTGCTTCACGATGGCCGACCAGAGCATCGAGGGGGCCGCCAAGGTGGCCCGGTACATCGAGGAGCGCATCCGCACCAAGCCCATCCGGATCCTGCCGGTGCCGATGCGCATCGACGACGGGGAGAAGGAGAAGCTCGACGCCGGACGCCAGCTCGCCCGGAGCCGGTTCGACAACCTGCCCGCCGGCATGACGCCCGACGAGCGCAACCGCTATTGGGGCGCGGTCGAGATCCCGTACAAGCGCTTCTACGCGTTCGAGGAGACGCTCGCCACCTTCGGAGACGGCTCCGGGTCGCCGAACTCGCTGCTGGCCGCCTACGAACGGCTGACCGGGGCGATCACCGACGGCGGGGTGACCGCGCTGCCTCCGATGGACGGCGCGCTGCGCACCCGCTGGCTCGACGCCTTCACCCGCCGGCGCGTCGCCGACCAGGCCGACGTCCTGCTCAGCTACGTGCCGGAAGACCGGATGTGGACCGACTGGATCAGGTCGGTGCTCGAACGCGCGGGCGCCCGGGTCGTGCCGAAGGCGCTCTCGCCGAGCGCGGCCGACCCGGCCTTCGATCCGCACATGCAGGTCATGGCGGTGGTGTCGCCGGCGTACATGCGGGTGGTCGCGGAGCTCGACGGCCTGCGCCAGACGTCCGACCTGCTGAACCCGCGGTCGTTGATCGCGCTGCGGGTGGCAGACGTGCGGCTGACCGCGCCGTTCGCCGACCAGCTTCCCGTCGACCTGCTCCGGCACACGGCGGAGCAGGCGACCGAGGCGCTGCTGCACGCGATCGGACGCGACCCGCGCGGCTATCCGGCCGACCTGCAGCTCGGCTCGCGCTTCCCCGGCTCGGTGCCGCCCATCTGGAACGTCGGCCCCCGGAACAACACCTTCACCGGCCGCAGCACCGCCATGGAGACCCTTCGCGACCAGCTGATGGGCGTCAACCGCACCATCGCCCAGCCGGAGCAGACCATCGCGCTGCACGGCCTCGGCGGCGTGGGCAAGACCCAGGTCGCCCTGGAGTACGCGCACCGCTTCCGCGCCGACTACGACCTGGTCTGGTGGATCTCCGCCGAACAGCCCGACCTGATCAACACGGCCCTCGCCGAACTGGCCACCAAGCTCAACATCCGCTACGGCGACAGCGTCGTGGCCGGCGCCGAGGCGGCCAGGGAGGCGCTCCGGATCGGGCAGATGCGCTGGCTGCTGATCTTCGACAACGCGCGCGATCCGGAGCAGGTCCAGAAGTATCTGCCCGGGGGCGCCGGCCACATCCTGGTCACGTCCAGGAACCGCTCCTGGGCCGACGTCGCGGCCCCCCTCGAGGTGGACGTCTTCAGCGAGGACGAGAGCCTGGAGCACTTCAAGCGCAGGGTCCCGTCACTCGAACGCGAGGGCGCGCTCGCCGTCGCCGAGGAGCTCGGTCACCTGCCGCTGGCGATCGAGCAGGCCGCCGCCTGGCTCGCGGAGACCGCCATCCCGGCCGCCGACTACCTGGCCCAGCTGAAGCAGAGCGCCGAGCTCCTGCTGACCGAACCGCCCCGGGGCTACCCGCTGCCGGTGGCGCAGACGTGGAACATCTCGCTGGCGCAGCTGAAGGAACGCTCGCCCGCCGCGGTCCGGCTGCTGCAACTGTGCGCCTTCTTCGCGCCGGAGCCGATCTCCCAGGAGCTCATCTACAGCGACGAGATGATGCGCTCGCTACTGAAGTACGACCCCAACCTCCGCGGTGAGAAGGTCATGATCGCCCGGCTGATCCGCGAGGTGACCCGCTTCGCCCTGGCCAAGGTCGACCCGGCCACCAACACCATCCAGCTGCACCGGCTGGTGCAGACCGTCATCCGCAACCAGATGACCACCGAGGAGGCCGAGTCGACCTCCCACGAGGTGCACGACATCCTGGTCGGGGCGCGGCCCCGGAAGGGCGAGGTCGACGACCCGTCGAACTGGCCGCGCTACGACATCATCTGGCCCCACCTGCTGCCCTCCGAGGCGGAGAACTGCATGGAGGAGGACACCCGCAAACTGCTCACCGACCGCGTGCGCTACTACAACCGGCGTGGTGAGTACATCAACGCCCTCGACCTCGGCCAGCGGCTGGCCGACTTCTGGGAGACCAAGTTCGGCCAGGTCGAACGGCAGCGGCTGCTCCTGCTGCACAACATCAGCAACGCGCACCGCTGGCTCGGCAAGACGCAGACCTCGTTGCGGCTCAACGAGTGGACCCTGCGGCAGCAGCGGACGCTCCTGGGCGAGGACCACCCCCACACCCTGCTCACCCGCGGCACCCTCGGGGCCGACCTGCGCGCCAACGGCGAGTTCGAGAAGGCCCTGGCGCTGGCTCTGGAGACGTACGAACTCTGGAGGGATCTCTACGGTGAGGACTACGACAAGACGCTCAACGCCGCGAACAACCTCGCGGTCTCCTACCGGCTGGTCGGCGACTGCTTCAGCGCCCGCGATCTCGACCAGGACACCTACGACCGGATGAACCAGGTCTTCGGCCCCCTGCACCCCGACACGCTGAGCAGCGCCCAGAACCTCGGCCGCGACCTGCGTGAGGCGGGCTTCTACCGGGAGTCGGCGGAGTGGCTCACCACGACGATCGGCAAGTACCGGGAGGCCGTGGACGACGACCACATCGAACCGCTCCGGGCGGAGAAGAGCCTGTCGGTGTCCCTGCGCAAGGCGGGCCGGCACGAAGAGGCGTTCGTCATCGCCAAACGGGTCGCCGACATGTTCCTCCAGCGTTACCCCTCACACCCGGAGACCCCGGCCGCGCTGCTCGAACTCGCGTCCTGCAGGTCGGCCCTCGAAGACAAGCCGGGCGCCTACGAACTGGCGGAGTCGACACGGAAGAAGTACGTCGAGCTGTTCTGGCCCGGCCACCCCTACGCCCGGGTCGCCGCCAACAACGTGGCCATCTACCTGCGCTCGCTCGGCCGCACGCAGGAGGCGATCGCGCTGGGCGACGAGACGCTCGACGCCTTCCGCGACCATCTCGGCGCCACCCACCCCTTCACGCTGACCTGCATGATCAATCTCGGCAACGCGTTGTCGGACCTGGGTGACCACCAGCGGGCCGAGGCGCTGTTCCGCGAATCGCGCGAGGGCCTCGTCAAGACCCTCGGCAAGGACCACCCCGACACCATCGTCTGCGAGGCCAACCTCGCGATCACACTGCTCGAATCGGGCCGTACGGCCCAGGCGGGCGAGCTCCAGGCCGAGACCCTCGACGCCATGGCCCACAAACTGGGCGACGCCCATCCGCTGATCGCGTCGCTGAAGAGCTGGCGCCGCGTCAACCGAGATCTGGAGCCTCAGCCGACCTGATCCTGGGTCAGCCACCTGAGCACGTCGGGCAGGACGTCGAGGGCGCCGAAATGGGCCACGCCCCGCTCGATGCGCAACATCGCGCCGGGGATGCGCCGCCCGAGCCACCGGGCGTGGCTGACCGGGGAGAACACGTCGTTCTCCCCGTGCCACAGCAGCGTCGGCACCTGGATCGCCGCCGGGTCGAAGGTCCAGTCGGAGCAGAAGGCCAGCACGTCGTCGACCCAGCCGTCGCTGGAGTCGCGCAGTCCTTCGGCGAAGTTGCGCAGCAGCATGCGGCGGATGCCGATGTCGGCGACGGTGCGCCGGTCGGACTCGGGCGCCTCCAGCGCGAGCCCGGAGATCTTGCTGGCGGGGTCGGCCCGGATCTGCGCGGCCGCCGCCCCGAGGCTCGCCGCCACGGCCGAGAGACCGACCCCCGCGACCGTGAACTCGCGCACGTTGGAAGGCGTCATGCCGTCGAACCAGTCGAGCCCGTCGGCTTCCTTGGGCGCCAGGCCGACCAGCGCCGCCGCCCGCACCACCCGGCCGGGCAGGAGCGCGGCGCACGCCAGGGCGTGGGGGGCGCCTCCCGACCGTCCGACGACGGAGAACCGCTCGATGCCCAGCCGGTCGGCGATGGCCGCGACGTCGGCCGCGCCGCTGGCGATGGTCCGGCCGGGGTGCCGATCGGACTCGCCGTAACCGGGCCGGTCGAAGGTGATGAGCCGGATGCCCTCGCGGTAGAGCACCGACGGCCGCGGCGCGGGGCCGACGCGGCTGCCCGGGGTGCCGTGGAGGAGGAAGACCGGCCGGCCGCCGGACGCCCCCTTCTCCTCGACCGCGAGCCTTCGGCCGTCCGACGTCTCCACCTTCACGGTCAAGGTTCCTCCCCCGCCTTCGGCCGTCGTCGAATCCCCCGCTTACCGTACTTTGTACTTGCTCTTCGCAAATGTTCCAAGAAGGGAAGAGTGACCAGTCCTCCCGCCGCTCACGACCGCCTCCGGGACGCGCATCTTTGCCGAATCGAAATCAAATTCCCAGACATCAGGGCTAATCAGCGCTTTACTGGCGGGTTGGCCTTGACCAGCCACATGCGCACGCCCCCGCGCCGCTCCGTGATTCCCCAAAAGACGGCCAGGACATCGAATCACCAGTATGCTTCGGAACCTCGGGTGTTCCCGGCCCGCTTCGGCATGGCCTGACCCCGTATCGGCACCAGCCCCACGGGCAATAGGTGTGTTTTCGGCTGCCCATTGTCCGTACGGCTGCAAAGGAGAGTTTTTTGAACTCTCCCGCGCCCGGCCCGCCGACGACCAAAAGACAACGGGCCAAGCTGCGAAAACATACCATTCGGCTACGCCGGCAGCGGTCGAATTTCCGGCGGGCCGTCGCGAGCATCGCCACCTCGTCGATCGGCTCGCGGACACTGGGAATAATCTATCCGTTGCTCGCCGTGGCCGAGGGCGCATCACCCATACAGATCGGGCTGGTGACCTTCGCGCTGACCGTGCCCGGCCTGCTCTTCTACATGCCCGCCGGGGTGCTGGCCGATCGGCTGAACCCTCGTTCGATCATGCTCTGCACGGAGATCCTGCGCGGGCTCGCCATATTCTCGGTTCTCGTGCCCGTCTGCGTGCACGAAGTCACCATATACCACCTCGTTTTCGTCGCATTTCTCGAAGGGGCGCTCGGCGTCGTCTATTCTCTCGCGGACACGGCCCTTCTCTCGAAATTGATTCCCGACGACAACATGACGAAAAGACTGGCCGCGAGCGAGACCGGCGTGCACTTCGCGGTGCTGACGGGCCGGCCTCTGGGCGGCCTGCTCTTCCAATTGGGCGCGCCGGTGGCGCTCTTCATGAACGCCGTGCTGTTCGTCTGCTCGGGGGTGTTCCTGTCGGCCATCGCCGACCTGAGAAAACGCCGCCGCCGGGCCGATTCCGCCCGCCACCGGAAGCGAGGAGACGTCCGGTGGAGCGCCCGGCGGCTCCTGACGGAGACCCGGATCGGGGTGACGGAGCTGAACCGCCACCAATTCATGCGGAACGCCGTCTTCGCCACGACGACCACGAATTTCGCCATCAACACCGTCATCGTCATCTTCCTCGCCGGGTCTGCCGACGTGCCGCCCTTCCTGGTGGGAATCGTGCTGGCGGGAGGCGGAATCGGGGGGGCCATCGGATCGAATCTGGCCCGGCTGGACGTCGTACAGAAATACATAAAACCCAGCACCGGCGCGCTCCTCACCCAGATGTGGATCTGGGTGGTCGCGCTGGGCATCACCACCCTCACCGAACCGATGTACTACGGGCTCGCCACGCTGGTGACCGGCTGCGCCGGCTCGCTGATGAACGTCTCGATCCGGACCTACGAGCTGCGCAACGTCGAACGCGCCAAACTCGCGCGGGTGGTGAGCGTGCACCGGCTGGCGTCGCATGCCGCGGTCTGCCTGGCGGCGCCTCTGGGCGGCTGGCTGGCCACGATCGGATCGGGGCACAACGCGACGAGCTTCATCCTCGTCTTCGCCCTGATCATGGCGATCGGCGCGTCCGTCGGAATGCCGCGCTGGCGAGGTGTGCCCGAGGTGCTCAGCTCTCCCCGCTGAGCGTTCTCGCCTCGTCCTTCAGGTGGCGGGGCAGGCTCGGCGAACGGGCCTTGAGCGCCCTCCTGGCGTGTTCCCTCGCGGTGTCCCTGGCCGTTTCGTCGGCGACGTCGCGCTCGGCCTGCGCCAGGTTGATCCATGCGGAGTAGAGCCAGACCGGACCGCTGTCGGGGGCGTCGTCGAGCGCCTCCCGGATCTCCTTCTTGATCGGCGGCGTGGGTTCCTGCACGTCGGCGAGCCGCGCCGACGCCAGCGCGTGGGCGGCCTTGGTGGACGGCCACTGCAGGGGGCTGGCCCGTTCGAGGTCGGCGAGCGCGGCCGCCGACTCCCCCATGCTCGCCAGGATCTCTCCGCGCGCCTGGAGCGCGTCGAGCGCGTCGCCGTCCTGCTCCAGCACGCCGGTGACCGTGTCACGTGCGAGCGCGGGAGCACCGTCGTGCCACAGGGCCCACGCGAAGGCGGTCTTGATGCTCAGATCGTGACGATATCGGCCCTGCGCGATGTTGAGTTCGTCGACGGCGAGGTCGGGCCGCCCCTGCGCGAGCCGCAACCAGCCCATCCCCACCAGGAGGCGGCCCACCGCGTCGAAGGCGCTGAGCGACTCGAACAGCTCCGCCGCCCGGAGGTAGTGCTCGATGGAGTCGGCGTACTCCTGCTCCTGGTGGGCGATGTTGCCCAGGAAGGTGTGGATCTCCGCCTCCAGCCGCCGGTCGCCCCTGACCCGGTCGAGCGCGGCCCGCGCCTGCGCCTTGGCCTGTTCGAGGTCGCGGTCGCGGAGCGCGAGTTCGGCCGAGCCCAGCAGGTCGTCGGGGTCGGTGCCGGACGCGGACAGATCCACCGGCCCGGCCGCCTGGAGGATGGGCTGGATGAGCCGGTCGTGCGCCAGCTCGCACCATTCGGCGTCGCGCAGCAGGATGTCGCGCCGGACCAGCGCCTCGATGATCACGTTGTCCATGCCCGCGGTGACGTGGTCCCTGACGCGCACCCTCCGCCGCGTGACCAGCTGGGTCACGAACGTGCGGGCCAGCCACGACAGCAGCCGCCCGGTGTCACCGTCGAGATGCGCGGCCGCGACCTCCCCGACCTTGAGCTCGCAGTAGGTGGTGCCCTGCTTGTCGGTGACCGCGATGTCCCCGACGTGGGCCTCGGTGATGGTCCGGACGCCGGGCGGCAACGAGCGCCACAACATCGAGCAGGCGGTCTGGAGCCGCACCGGCTCGGCTCGGGGCTCGCCGGGGGGCGAGTCGGCGGTCAGGTCGCGGAGCAGCCGGTCGACCGCGGCCCGGTCGTAGACGCGGCCGGTGCCCCGGACGGGTCCGGTGATCGCCTCTCGGGCCTCCTCCCGGGCGAGGGCGTCGAGCCGGACCCGGCGATGGTCGTTGGCGACCAGCTTGCGGCCGTACGGCATGATCGAGGCGAGATGGTCGTCGCGGACGCACATCAGCAGCCGGAGGTTCTTGTCCGCGTCGAGCGCCCGTTTGAGCTGGTCGAGGAACCACTCGCGGTAGACCTGGCGCTGCGCGAAGTCGTCGAAGAGCTCCTCGGCCTGGTCGATCGCCAGCAGCACCAGCATCGGATCGCCGTAGGGATCCTGCCGGGCCGGACGGCTGCGCAGGAAACTCTCCAGCGTCAGGCCGGCGAGCCGGGCCGGGGACTCCCGGGGCGCCCACGCCGACAGGAGCGCGAAGACGTGGGGATTGTGCTGTGGGGGCAGGGCCGCGGTCGGATAGGTCGCGCCGTCGACGACGGGGAACGCGGAGCCGTACGACACCCGGCCGACCGGCAGGGTGTCGGTGGTCTCCGGATCGAGCAGCGGCAGCACGCCGGCCTGGAGCAGGGAGGTCTTGCCGGCGCCCGAGGGGCCGTGGAGGATCGTGAGGCGGTTGGCCTGCCAGTGGGCGGCCAGGTCGTGGGCCGCCCGCTCCCGGCCGAAGAACCGGTAGGCGTCGTCGGCGCGGAACGCCCGCAGGCCGACGTAGGGCTGGTGTGCCGCCGGACCTCCACTGCCCCAATTCACGTCGTCATCCGCCCTAGAAGTTGCTTGCTGAACTCTTCGGCCGTCCCCCAGAAAATCGAGACCTTCCATTCTCCATAGTGCTGCTCCATCTGCCGCTGCAGCACTTTCACCGCGGCGTCGTCGCCATCCGGCGACAACTGCACACTCAGGTGCCGGCGCCGGTTGATTCCCGGCACCGCGCGGTTGAGGCTGTTGAACAGCAGCCGGAAGGTCCAGTCTTGCAGGCTGTAGCCGATGAACAACAGCGACCGCGTGGTGAGGGCGCCGAGAATCACCGGTGGGAGCATGGTAGGTTCATCCGACGCTCGATCAAAGGCCAGATTGGTGAGGAATTCGAGATAGTCGTCTTCGGTCACCACGATCGACTCGGGCATTCCCAGACGGCCGTGCAGGTGATAGACGAGCGGCGCGTCGGGCTGGGGATTCCAGCCGATCTTCCGCCGGAACAGTTCCTCGTCGAAGGTGATGCCCGGATTCCACGGACAGAGCATCACACTGGGATCCTTGCCCACGGCCCTCAACGACCTGACGATGAAGTCGTCGTAGTTGGTGGTCAGATAGACGGGCAACGGAAAACGCGCGAGCATGGCGTGCGGTTCGGCGGGATCGCCGAAATCGGGGATGGCGCCGGTCGACAGCACCTGGCAGATCTTCTCCTTGACGTACACCGCCTCACCGAACTTCACCGTGCCGTATTGGGCGACCCTGGTGAGATTTCCCTTGTCGGAATAGGGGTAGTCCCACTGGTCGGCCAGGGTCTCACTGAGTTCGGAGCCCGATGGGAGCACTCCGGCGCAGGCTCCGGCCCCCAGAAACGGTGTGCAGGCGCCTCTGGTCAACTGGAAGATCAATCGTTCCCAGTCGCGCTCGTCCATCTCGTGCAAAGAAACACCTCGCGGTCGAACCGGCCCACGGCCACTTTCCGGCACGATATATCGGTTCTGATCGTTTGTGGGCCGGTCGGTCGCACCTGCACGGCGGCGGACGGCGTCCGTTAATAGCTGCTCTGGAACCTCGCGACGGGCTCGCCCTCGGCGAGCACCCAGTCCAGAGCCGGACGCTGCACGCTCATGGCCATGAGATCCCTGAGCGACAACGATCCGTAATTGGGAATCCCACCGTTCTGATTTTCCTGCATGTGCTCTCCTCGCACCCTGAGGGCGGGTTACGGGCGTCCTTTTCCCGGTATCAGGACCGGTTCCTCCCCTGGAGGTCTCCCCGCAACGTCACCATGCTTCCTTACGATTCTGTGATGAGCGGGGCGGTGAATCAAGCTTTAGTATTGCGGCATAATCCAAGGTTCCCGTGGTGGGACAGTGGCGGAGGTTTCCCGTGGAGCTTTCCCATGCAGCGCACTCGACTTCCGATCGGGTTCCACTGGTCTGGGAACGGGTGCCACCGAAGAATCCTCACTTCACCGGACGTGAGGATCTTCTGCTGGCCCTCCGCGACAACATCACCCAGGTGAGCTCGGTGGTGCTGGAACCGAAGGCGAACGCCTTACAGGGGCAGGGCGGTGTCGGGAAGACCCAGCTCGCGATCGAATACGCCTGGCGATACCGGCGGCATTACGACGTCGTCTACTGGATCCCATCGGAGAAGCGCGAACTCGTGCCGGCCTCGCTCGCCGCGCTGGCCCCCCACCTGGGATTGCCGCCCAGCGTCGGCCTGGGCATCGAGGAGACGGCCCGTACGGTGAAACGGGCGTTGGAGCGGGGCGAGCCCTATCGCAAGTGGCTGCTCATCTTCGACAACGCCGTCGACCCGGCCTCGCTGAGCGACTACATCCCCGGCGGCCCCGGGCACGCCCTCATCACCTCACGCAACCCGCAGTGGGGCAGCCGGGTCCAGAGCCTTCGCGTCGACGTGTTCGACCGCGACGAGAGCAAGACCTTCCTGGCCAACCGCATCCGCCGGGAGATGCCCGAAGAGAAGCTCGACATCCTGGCCGAGAAGCTCGGCGACCTGCCGATCGCCCTGGAGCAGGCGGGGGCCCTGATGTACGAGACGGCGATGGACATCGACGAGTACATCACCCTGCTCGAGTCGCAGACCACCGGCCTGATGGGCATGGGCAAGTCCGACGACTACCCGCAGTCGATGGCGGCGGCCTGGCAGTTGTCGGTGCACCAGCTCCGCACCCGGCTGCCCCAGGCGATCGACATCCTGCGCTGCTGCGCGTTCTTCGGCCCCGAACCGATTCCGCGCGACGTCTTCCGCCGCGGCACCGAGGCCGAGACGCCGCGTATCGCCCCGATCCTCGACGACCCGCTGCTGCTGACGAAGGCGCTGAGCGGCCTGGGCCGGTTCGCCCTCGCGAAGATCGATTCGACCACCCGGACGATCCAGGTCCACCGGCTGATCCAGACCCTCCTCCGCGAGGAGCTCGACCCGAGGCAGCAGCACGACATCCGCCACGAGGTGCATCTCCTGCTCGCGCACTCCGCGCCCAAGGACCCGGAGGACAACGCGAACTGGAAGGCGTTCGAGGAACTCGTGCCGCACATCGGCTACTCCAACCTGGCCGAGTGCGCGACGCCGAACGTCCGGGAGTTCGCGCTCAACACCGTGCGCTACCTCTACCGGGCCGGGAACTACGAACTGGCCCGCGCCCAGGTGGAGGAGCTGATCGAGAAGTGGACCGAGCGCGAGGAGCGCGACGACCACCCCGACGTCCTGGTGGCCAGGAAGCACCTCGGGAACATCCTGCGCGGCATGGGCGAGTACACCCTGGCCTACCAGACCGACCACGACACGCTCGAGGCGATGCGCAAGGAACTCGGAGCCGACCACTCCGAGACGTTGTGGGCCACCAACAGCTACGGCAGCACGCTGCGCGTCGCCGGCGAGTTCCAGCGGGCCCGTGAGCAGGACGGCGAACTGCTGCGGCGTTACCGGAAGGCCACCACACCCGACACCACCGGCATGTTCCGCGTCCGCCACAACCTGGCGATCGACCACTCCCTGACGAGCGACTACGCGACCGCCCGCGACATGTTCCAGGTCCTGCTGCGCGACCTGAGCACGGCCCGGACCGGCGTGGGTTCCTCGATGGTGCTGAGCACCTGGAGCGCGTTGTCGAGGGCGGTGCGTCTCTGCGGCGACTACGACATGGCCGTCTACCTGGGGCAGGACGCCTTCGACTACGGCCGCCAGCAACTGTCGCTCGACAACCACGGCACCCTGCTGGCCGCCAAGGACCTGTCGATCGCGTTGCGGCGCAGGGGCGACTTCGACGAGGCGCTCGATCTGGCCGACACGACCTACAACGGACTGCGGCGACTGCTCGGCGCCTTCCACTCCGACACCCTGGCCGCCGGGGTGAACCTGTCCAACGCCCACCGGGCGAAGGGCGACATCGACAAGGCCTACGCCCTGGCCCTGGAGATAACCCCTCTTTACGCCCGGGTGTTCGACGGCGACCATCCCTTCGCCCACACCACTCGCAGCAACCTCGCGGTGCTGCTGCGGCTGCGCGGGGACGCCGCGGGGGCCAGGAGAATGAACCAGGAGGCGTCCGAGGCGCTGGTCGCCCGGCTCGGCTGGGACCACGACTATCCGCTGACCTGCCTGATCAACATGCAGTCCGACCTCGCGGCGCTGGGCGAGGTCGAAGAGGCCGTCAAGGGCGGCCGTGAGCTGCACCAGCAGTTGCGCGACCTCTTCGGCGACGACCACTTCATGACGTTGTCGGCGGCCGCGAACCTCTCGCTCGACCTGCGCGCCTTCGGCGCGGCCGCCGAGGCCGACGCGCTGAAGGCCGAGGTGCTGCGGCGCTACCAGGAGCTCGACGGGATCAACCAGCCCGACGCCGTCTCCACCGCCCAGAACCGCCGGATCAATACGGACTTCGACCCTCAGCCACTCTAGACGACATCTCGTTGCGTTCCTCCCAGGCCCGCCGGCGTCGCGACTGCGCACGGCGGGCCTCGTCGAGTGCCGCGGCGCCGACCGGTTCGCCGGCCCAGGTCCCGAGCGTGCGGGCCATTCCTTCGGTGAACCGCCGTCCCTCGTCGGTGAGCCCCCGCCCGGCCAGCAGCGCCTGCGTCGCCTCGTAGGCGGCCGAACGCCACTGCGCGAACTCGAACTCGGCGCGCGGATGCCCGGTCGCCCGTTCCCGGCGCCAGAATCCGGTCACCCCGAGGTAGGCGTAGGCGCCGTTGAGCAGGCCGCGGGCGGGGCGCGGATCGGGGCGCCAGGGCGCGTAGTAGAGGTCGCCGGCGTCAGGGAGGGTCAGGGGGACGACGTCCATGAGGGCGTAGAGCTTCACGTGCTGGGTCTCGTGGGCGAAGGTCTCGGCGAGCGACACCCCGTCGGGTGGGGCCGACAGGGCGATGGCGCCGAACGCCTCCCGCGACGACTCGCTCTGCGGCCGGTCGCCGGGTGCGCCGAGGGGGGTGAGCACGCTGACCGTGGCGGCGACCTCGTCGCGTACCGTCCAGTGGCGTTCGGTGAGGACGTCCCAGGCTTCGCCGAGCCGTGTTTGCCAGGCGGCGCGTTCCGGTTCGTCCAGGCGGGGCAGGTCGACGCCCTCGTCGGGCCAGCGGTGCGGGTCGAGGTCGTCGACGGTGACGCTGTAGCCGCGGGCGCCGATCCTGGCGAGGGGGCGCCATCCCTCCACGGGGCGTCCGTCGGCCCGGACGCCTCCCGGGCCGACGGTGAGCTCGAAGTCGCCCGTGGCGGGGAAGCCGCCGACCGACGGCAGCGTCACCCAGCCCCGGTGGGAGCTCACGGGAAGGGTGCACTCGCGGCCGGCGAGGCAGGCGGCGGCGAGCGTGACCGCCGTGAGCCGGGCCGGGTCGGCCGTGCCGCGCAGGCATCCGGCGGCCCAGGCTCCGACCGCGGGATAACGCAGCACCGCCTCGACCGCGTCGGGGGCGTCCCGCTGCAACCCCGCCAGGACGGCGAAGGCCTCCGCCGCCACCCGCGCCTCGGGAAAGGCTTCGACGACGCCCCGCAGCAGCATGAGGTGGCGGCTGAACTGGGCCGCCCGGAGTTCGTTCATCGCGGGCGCTCCCCCGCCGCCCGACGCCAGTGCGGCGAAGGCCGCATCGGAGATCCGGTGCGGGAGGATGCTCATCGGTTTCCCCTCATGCGGGCCACGTCTTCGGCGAAAACCCGGTGAATATGGCTGACCAGGGCGTAGAGGTCGGGACAGTAGACGCTCGGATTCCGGAATCCGGAATCCTCGTCGTAGCGGTGGGCATAGAGCCCGCCGCCGCACGCCGCCACGACGTCGCATTCACGGCACACCGGTGAGAGGGCCTCGACGCCGATCTGCCGGGCCACCAGTGAAGGAAGTCGCAACGCCGCGTCGAAGGAGTCGCGCAGGACGTGCAATGTGGTGGCCGCCGCACCGTGATATGCGGATTTCAGAATATCGGACTGTTCTATGGAACCGTCGGTCTCCACCACCGCCAGGAGCGCCGGGGAAAGCCCGATGGATTCGCTGCGGGACGGCCGTCCGGTTATCAGCCGGAGAATCTCGGTGAAAAGCCGGACCTCGGTTTCGGCGGTGCGGTACCAGCGGTCGAAGATCGGGATGAGCCAGTCGGCGTAGGGGGTCGACGACGCCCCCGCGTCGCGGAACGGCGGAGGGGTCGACCAGTTGCCGTGCGGCAGCAGGAAGTCGACGGCCGGCGGGTCGAAGGCCAGCAGCGCCTCATACGTCTTCAGCGGGTCGTTGCGGACGTCGATGGTGCACAGCAGGCCGCTGAACAGGCCGTGGTAGCGGCTGCGGGACAGGCGCCTGATAGCGTCGCTGACCAGGGCGTGGCTGCCCCGGCCGTCGCGGAAGAGGCGATGGCGGTCGTGGGCGGCGGCGTCGCCGTCGAGGGAGATGCCGACCCGGATGCCCAGCTGCTCGAACAGGGCGAGGAACTCGTCGTCGAGGCGCATCCCGTTGGTCTGGATGCTGACGTTGACCATGCTGCCGGTGTCCATCTCACGGCGGATCGCGCGCACGACGTAGGCGATGAAGCCGGGGCCCGCCAGCAGCGGCTCGCCTCCGTGGAGGATGACGTCGACCTCGGTGAGGCCGTGGGTCATCGCGTGTTCGCCGATGCGCAGGGCGACTTTCTTCGCGATGGGCTCCGACATGCGCCGGGGCTGGTTGCGCCAGTTCTGGTCGGCCATTTCGTACACGTAGCAATGGCGGCAGGCGAGGTCGCACCGGCTGTGAATCTTCAGAATGAACTGCCGGAAGGCATGCGGTTTCCACCCCGACGCCAGGAGGGCCTCGACGTCGAGGGATGCCGGAAATGGCCGATGTCCCAATTCAGGTAACGTGATCGCGGTCCCCTTCGCCCTGTCGGCGCCGACCTGACGTACCTCCGCGATTACTGTCTCTCACGGCTTTTCCCGTCGCGTCAAGATTTCCGGCGCGGACGCCTCCTCCCACACCCGGTCGAACTGCTGGATCCAGTACCGATACCAGCGCTCATTACGCCCCGCCACCAACTCCAGATGCATGCGCGACGACGTCGACGGATTATGGAACCCGTGAAACTCGACGATCACCCGTCCATGCGGCGTCTCCGGATCGACGAGCACCAGTGAGAAGCCGGGGTTGTACGGAAACAGCCGATAGGAGAAGGCGCCCTCGGTCCGCCATCCCGCGATCAGTTTCAGTCGTTCGAGGGTCGACGCCAGCGATTGCGGGAGCCGCTGGATGGGGAACTCCAGGGAGTCGTCGAGCTGGCGGGAGGCGATGGCGATCGCCGCGGTCTCCGCCGGGTCGAGCACCACCACGCGCACCGATCCGTTGCGCCGGTTCAGGACGGTCTTGCGCAGCAGTTCACAGGTCTGCGGCGACAGCAGGTTCACCGCCGAGGGCGCGAAGACCCGGACGTCGCGGGCGTCGCGCAGCAGCGGGGCCAGCGGGGCCTCTTCGAAGACGGTCCGGTCGTGCAGCAGCTCGACGGGGGACGGCGACGCGGGCACCAGGGTCAGCCGGTAGATGAGCAGGCCGACGCCCGACAGCAGGACCGCCCATCGCAGGTTCTCGTTCAGCTCGTCGCTCAGCAGCGACAGAATGGCGAAGGAGAACACCACCAGGCTGAGGGCATACGTGTCGAGGTGGTTGCGGGCCTTGAGGTCGCCGACCAGGCGACGCCACCACGTCACGACCCTTCATATGCCCGTTTATCGCTTTAAATCCACCCGCTAGAGTCTTGCCACTGCGCGTGTTCCCGTGATGACGTAAGCGCATAAGGGACGAACTCTAATTGGGGGTCTGGTGCTGTTCGGCCTGCCTCCGGCGCGGCAGTTGCGTGCCGCCGGCGGCCTGGCGCTCGCGGCGGCCGGACTCCTGGTCGCGGGGGCCTTCGTGAACTCGCGGGCCGTCCAGCAGGTGGCCGCGCCGACGGAGCAGGTGCCCCAGATCGACGCGGCGGCGCGGGAGCGGGAGCAGGCCGCCGCCTGGGTGGCGCGGCAGGTCAGGGGCATCGTGGGGTGTGACGCACCGGTGTGCGCCCTGCTGGCCGGGCAGATCGAGCCCTCCCGGTTGTTGCCGTTGCGTGGTCAGGAGGAGGTCCTGAACGCCGACGTCGTGGTGCTCACCCCGGCGTTGCGGGAGCTCTTCGGGCCGGGGCTGGAGCCGGTCACCGCGCCGGAGCCGCTCGCCACCGTCGGGAGCATCATGATCGTGCGGGTCACCCCGCAAGGAGCAGGCACGTTCGCGAAGACGCTGGAGCGTGACAAGCGCGATCGGCGGGACGCCGGGCGCGAGCTGCTCGCCAATCCCCGGCTCGCCGCGACGCCCCGGGCCACCCGGCAGCTCGCCGGCGGGGAGGTCGACGCCCGGATCCTGGTGTCACTGGCGGCGCTCGCCGCGTCACACAGGCTCTATATTCGGGAGTTCGAGGACGGCGGGGGCGACCCCCGGGAGGTGCCGTACCGGACGGTCGAGATCTCCTCCGTCGATGGCGACGAGCCGAGCGAGGCGTCGGTTTCCGGGATCATCCGGTTTCTTGAGGCACAAGAGTCACGATTTCATCCCATTGAGGTGAATATCGCTCGACCGGTCGACGCAGTGTCAACAATCCTGCGCATACGGTACGCAGCGCCGAGCCCCACCGGCTCGTTGTCCTCATAACGGAGCACGATGAAACTCCCTCGGTTACTCACCGGCGCCCTCCTGCTGATCTTCCTGGCCGTCTCCCCGGCGCAGGCGGCGCCGCAGGTCGGACACGTCCGGCTGGCGCATCTGTCGCCCGACACCCCGGCGGTCGACGTCTACCTCTATCCGTTCGGCGGCGACCGGGCCAAGCTCGTGCTCGACGCCGTGCCCTACGGCGGCGTGTCGCCCTACCAGAACCTGAGCGCGGGGCAGTACACCGTCGCCATGCGGCCCGCCGGGGCCGCGCCCGACACGCAGCCGGTGTTGTCGGCCAACGTGCGGGTCGAGGGCGGGCAGGCGTACACGGTGGCGGGGATGGGGCCGTACAAGAGCATCCGGCTGCAGGTTCTCAACGACTCCATGGAACTTCCCGACGGGAAGGCGGGGCTGCGGGTCATCGCCGCGTCGCTGAAGGAACGCACCCTCACGGTCACCGCGGGCGACCTGAAGGAGGACCTGCGGTTCGCCGACACGCCCGAGTACACCGAGGTCGACGCCGCCATGCAGAAGATCACCGCCGCGGCGGGCGACGACAGCGCCAGCGCCGACGTGCGGCTCGCGCCCGGGTCGACCAACACCGTCGTCGTGCTCGACGGGAAGCGGGGGCTGCGGCTCCTGCCGCTCACCGACGCCGCCGCGCCCGGGGTGACGCCCCAGGGCGCCGTCGACACCGGCCTGGGCGGGCTCGCGCCCACCGGGGTTCCGGTCTGGCTGTTCGGGCTCGCGGGCGCGCTCGTGCTCGCCGTCGGTGCCGTTCTGGTACGGCTCCGCACCCCCTCGGGCCGCACGACGTGACCTGTCCGACCGCCCCATGAGACGAACGGCGATGCTGGTCGCGGCGCTGCTGACGGCCGGATGCTCGGCGACCGCCCCGGGTGCGCCCGCCGAGGCCCCCACCGTCCTCGCGGCGAGCGCCCGGGCCGAACCGCCGGGCACGCTCGATCGAGAGGCCGCCGCGGCGGCCGGGTGGGGGCCGGTCGAGAACCAGGTCGCGAAGGTCAGGCCCCAGACGAGGCACGCCGAACCGGTGGAGGTCGTCATCCCCGCCATCGGGGTGCGGTCGCGGCTGGAGCGGCTGCGGCTCGACGCCCGCGGCGTCATGGTGCCGCCGGAGAAGGCGGCGGTCGCCGGGTGGTACGCCGGCGGCGTGCGCCCCGGCGACCCCGGTCCGGCCGTCATCGCCGGGCACCTGGACTCCGCCACGGGACCGGGGGTGTTCGCCGAACTCGGCACGCTGAAGCCGGGACACCGCGTCCTCGTCAGGGCCAGGGACGGGCGGACCGTGACGTTCCGGGTCGACGAGGTGCGTACACACACCAAGAAGCAGTTCCCCACCCGGGACGTCTACGGCCCCTCCCCCGACGCCCGGCTCCGGCTCATCACCTGCGGCGGCGCGTTCGACGCCGGCGCGGGTCACTACGCCGACAACGTCATCGTCTTCGCCTCGCTGGAGCGTTAGAGCCGCCAGGTGCGGACCGTTCCGTCGCGGCCGCCGGAGACCACCACGGGAGCTCCCTCGACCATGGCCACCGCGATCGACGTCACCCACCCCCGGTGGCCGGTCAGCGGCGGGCCGACGGGGGTGCCGGTCGTCAGGTCCCACACGCGGATGGTGCCGTCCCAGCTGCCCGACACCACCACGGGGCGGCCGTCGAGTTCGGTCGTCGCGAGCGCGCTGACCCGGTCGGTGTGGCCTCGGTAGGGGTCGCCCAGCGGCCGGCCCGACGCCGCGTCGAAGGCGCGCACGGTGTTGTCGGGGGCCGCGGTCACCACGACGTCCGACCAGACGGCCAGCAGCTCGCCCGGGAGGGGGAACGGGGCCCCGACGGGGTCGCCGGAGTGGAGGTCCCACACCTCGGCCGTGCCGTCGAGGGCCGCCGTGACGGCGACGTCGCGGCCTTCGAGGATGGTGAACGCCACCGCGGTCGCGCCGCCGCCGAGTTTCAGCAGGGTGCGGCCCGTCGACAGGTCGGTCACCCGGACGGCCCCGGGGCCCGCCGTGACCACGGCTCTGCGCTCGCCCAGCCGGGTCACCCCCAGGGCCAGCACGTCGCCGGTCTCGGCGGCGAAGCCGATCTTGCGGCCCGAGCGCAGGTCGGACAGCCACACGCCGGCGCCGTAGCCGCCGCAGACCACGACGTCGCCGTCGACGGCCAGCGACGAGATGCTGAGGGCGTTCACCGGGCGCGGCCTGCCGATCGCGGCGCCGGTCGCCGCGTCGGAGACGCGGACCGTGCCGTCGCGGCCGGCCGACACGACCACCGGGCGCGCGCCGAGCGACCCGGCGGCGACCGACAGCACCTCTCCCCCGTGGCCGGTGAAGGGCGCGCCCATCGGCCGCCCGAAGGCGGCGTCGACCGGGCGGCTCATCGGCGAGACCGTGACCACGGGCTCGGCCGCCGGCTCCGGCGGCAGGACCACCAGCGCCGTGGCGAGCGAGGCGGCGATCAGGCCCAGCGAGCCGCCGATGAGGATCAGGCGGCGGCGGGAGCCGCGCTCGCGGGCGTGCTGGCCCTCGTCGCGGGCGTGCACGAGCGTCACGAGCAGGTCGGCGGCCGTGGGGCGGTCGGCCGGGTCCTTGGCCAGAGCGGCCGCCAGCGCGCCGCGCAGGCGCGAGGGCACGAACGACAGGTCGGGCTCGCGGGTGACGATGCGGTTCATCACCGCCGGGATGCTGTCGTTGCCGAACGCCGGTTTCCCCGTCGCGGCGAACGTCATCGTGACGCCCCACGAGAACACGTCGGAGGCCGGGCCCGGACGGCGGCCCGCCAGCTGCTCGGGCGACATGTACGCCGGGGTGCCCTGCACGCGGCTGGCCTCGGTGCCGGCGGCGTCCACGACCTGGGCGATGCCGAAGTCGATGACGCGCGGGCCGTCGGCGCCGAGCAGGATGTTGGCCGGTTTGAAGTCGCGGTGCACGATGCCCGCGCGGTGGATGGCGGCCAGCGCGGCGGCCGTGCCGACGGCCAGGCGGTCGAGGGAGCCGGCGTCGCGCGGCCCTTCGCGCTTGACCAGGGCCTCCAGCGACTCGCCGTCGACGTACTCGCTGACGATGAAGGGGCGTTCGCCGGTCACGTCGGCGTCGATGACGCGGGCGGTGCAGAACTGGGCCACCCGGCGGGCGGCGGCGACCTCGTTGTGGAAGTCGCGCTTGCCGAAGACGCGGGCGTGCAGGACTTTGACGGCGACCGGCTCGCCCTTCTCGGTCTGGCCGTGGAAGACGGTGCCCTGGCCGCCTTCGCCGATGAGGCCGGTCAGCGTGTAGCTCCCGACCTGCCGCGGGTCGCCCGGCCGCAGAGGTCGGGGAACCGGCATGACCACACGATAACCGCACGAACAACGTGTGAACTATTCTTTCCGCCGTGCCGGTTAGAAAGGGGCTGCTGCCGCCCGAGCTCCGCGAGCTGTTCGCCGACGACGGCGTGCGGCGCGAGCTCACCGTGGAGTTGCCTCCCGGCGTGACCGTGTGGCCCGATCCGACGTTCGAACGCGGGCGCCCCCACCGGCGGCCGGCGTTCTGGCTGAGCGACGATCCCGTGCCCGGCGAGTTGTGGTCGGCGTTACGGGCCGAGCACCCCGCCTCGGGCCTGTGGCCGCTGCTGATGGAGGAGTCGGTGCAGCCGTGGTCGGTCGGCCAGATCGCCCCCGACGACGCCGACCGCATCGACCTGTTCCACGCCCAGGCGTTCATGGACGAGGTGTGGGCCGACTGGGTCGAGATGGCCTCCCACGACCAGATCGGCAATCTGGAGCCCTTCGGGCCGGTCTCCCCCGGCCTGGCCGAGCCCGGCGTGCCGGTCGCCCACCCCGACGTGGTCGCCGACTGGTACGCCCGCGAGCTGGCCCGCAACGGCACCCCGCTGGGCCTGGTGGCGGCCGACCGCGGCGCCGACGCGCTGGCGGTCATGGGCTGGCAGGGGGCGGTGAACCACAACGAGTGGGCGGTGCCCATGGCGGCGGTCGTGCGCTCGTGGGAGGAGCGGTTCGGGGCCCGTGTGGTGGGGGTCGGCTTCAACACCCTCGATTTGAGCGTGGCCGCGCCGCCGACGACGCCGCTGCACGCCGTCCACGTGGCGGCCGAGCACTGGACGTTCTGCCCCGACACCATCGTGCAGGGGCCGGGCACGCTGGAGGACTACGCCGAGCTGATCATGGGGCGGAACGCCTGGTCGTTCTGGTGGGACTGAGTTCGTACGCCAATGTGCTGTGAATGCATGACCGCCCACCTCAACCATCTAGAGGACTGACCTCACTTCTTGTTCTCTTGCTGAGACTCGGCTATTGGCCTGAGCATGCCCCGAACGGCTTCGGGCGATGGATTTGGACGGCGAAAGCACGCCTTTTGAGAGCGTCACAATCTCTGGCCCCGAACTCAAAGGCCTGTGGATGGCATGGCGTGCAGTAGATGTGTCACTCCTCACGCAGCAGACATGCCGGACATTTAGCCGAAGTTGAGCTATGATCACACCCCCTTAAGTCACCGCACGAAAGAGTGATCAGCGATGAACCTCGCGGGTGATCAGAATGTGAAGCGTCTCCGAGCAGCCAGCATCTTTTTGGTAGGCTGCGTTCTTCCGGACGGCTATCTGTTTCCCAGTTCGCTTGAAAGCGCGGTCACGCTCACCTCTTCCGGAGAGGAGCTCCTCGCCGAACTCACGGCTCGCTTCCCCGCCGTCGCGGACGCCGACATACGTGCAGCGATGCTCGGAGCGTTCGCTATCGGCGACAAGTTATTGATCGACCATAAAGCCACTTCCTTCGAGGATCTCCGTCAGGCCATCGACCCCGATATACGCAACAAGATCATTCGCTACCCGTGGGTTCACGGCGATGAATTGGAATCGGTCTACCGGGAACTGTACGGCCAGAGTCCCAAGGCCTTCATTTCCCATGCGGACACGACTCGCGTCCTGGACCATCTGCCTCAAGGGGTATTTCAGATAGCCGATGTCATCGTGGGTCCGTTCGGAATGCTCGTGGGGCCGCAGGAGCGACACCTTCCACCTGTGCTCAATGGCCCTGAGGTCTCATGCAGTGATCCTGGCTGCCCAGGTGTCCACCACGTCGAATTCCGTACGGGAGAAACCGACGCGGGCAAGGTGTATTCATCCCTTGGAGTCGACTCCCCGCTGTCTTATTCCTTGAGGCAACTACTCATGGACATCCGCATGCCAGACCAGTTCTATTACAGGCCCGGAAATGACTGGGGGCTGCCATGGCTCCTTATGAGCGGATTCACCTCCGACGAGCGTCGAACACTGTTGTCGACTTTGCTGATGTCCAATGAAGACAATATACGGGTCAAGACGCAGACGATGTTAGGCCGCCGGGCTTCGAAGAAGAGCCCCGATGAGCTTTCAAGGCTCACGTCAGAGGCAGAGAGCCTGCAACTACTTCTCTGCGTCAATAATGATCAACTGATTCGGCATCTGGAACAACTGATCGACAGCGGTCACATATCTATGGGGGTGAGCGAAACACGCTATCCGATTCGCGGGCGCACGGAGGACGGATACTTCCGTTCGAGATCTGAAGCCAGCCGCCTCGGGGTGCGCTTCAGACCTAGGATGGAGCTTACCTACCTGAGATTGAAGAACTTCATTCAGCAGTTGTACTCCGGACACGGGCGCAAGGAACTCCTATGGCTGCTACGCCAGCAGCCGGGCGTCGGCGACATAGAGAAACTCGACAACTACTTGTCGCAGAACACTCCCGAAGAAGCTATCAAGACCTTGGTGCTCGCAACCAGAGACCGCATGGACGCAGCAATAGCTATCGTGGGCGCAGGACACTTCGTCCAACCCACGGATCAGGAGAGTGAAGACTTTCTAGTTCAGCGCATCCTATGGAAGCTGGGCGCCCCGTTACCACCCCCTCCGGCAAGCGATGCCAGAGTGCAGAAATTCATCTTGGCATTCCAGGCCTCTTCATCAGAAGCAGTTCCGCGCAACGAAGTCACCGTGGAAAGGGTTCGCAGCCAGGGGGTGACAATGTTCGTCGCCCTGGAGAGCTTATTGCACGAGACCATAAACTATATTTGCTGGCTCTTATTCTCTGATCACTATCCGGCCAAGCGTGACGCCAGATTCACATATCGGGCCAAAATGGCTACCAAATTCAGCGAACGTCTTCTTGGCGACTATGCGCACAGTCACGCCGGATACTCTTACGGCACAGACGGCAAGAATTCTCTCGGATCGCTACTGGACGGCTTCGCCATGACAGCCGAGATCTGCGCTGACCCCGAACCCACCATAGAGTTCGTCCGACGCCCAGACGATGTTCTACCCCACGCCACCCAGCACACGCCGATCTACATATTCCCGTTCCTGCACACTCGCCTGATCTACGACCTTCACCCAGAATGTCGGGAGAAAATTGCCGACACCCTCACGGCCACAAAAGGTCTCCTCGTCGGCGGGAACGTCCCGTGGCTAAGAAACAGCTTAAGTCATCCACGCCCCACCTTTCCCGACCATAGTGCGGTCATGCAGGCGTGCACAAGCATAACTCAAACCTTGTCGAACCTGCGGGCGACAGGGCTTCTTCCCACCGTCTACAAGAAGCGGTCGGCGACCTTTGACGGATATGGAAGACAGCAAACGGTGATGGAGGACGGAGACGGAAACGAGCTTGATCTGGTCGGTCCCTCAGAGATCGATAAATCCGGCCTTCCCGGCCTTGAGGAGCCACAGCTGATACCGTTCGGCTTGCGGTTCCGCTCCACCGGTGAGCCGATCAGACTCAAATTCGTCGAAGAAACCCCCTTCACGGCACTGCTGGATTCCCACATACCGATTCCCTTCCCGGAACTAAACTCGACCGAAATAAAGTCGTCTCAGCTCGACTAGCATCTTTCCTTTTCGCCATCATCGAGCACAATGCGTGGTAAACCAACTCACTGAACCGGCTTTCGCGCTATGACTTCTCCTCCAGAAATCTCTGGACACCCAGACGAAAAGGCGCTGCCGCCGGAGGTTGGCCTTCCGGCGGCAGCGCCCGCTCAGCGGGTGACTAGTTGATGTTGAGGGTGAACGTCGAGGTCGTGTTCTTGATGTTCTGGAAGTTGTTGCTGAAGGTCAGGTTGTTGAAGGTGGCCGAGCCGACCGCCGGGCCCTGACCCTGCTCGGGCATCTCGTTGACCCAGATGCCGAAGCCCGACTTCGCGTCGAACGCGTCGCCGCTCTTCTGGGCGCCGGAGATCGAGACGTTGTTGAAGATCGTGTCGGTGTGGGGGTACTCGGCGGCGCCGTTGTACTTCGTCTGGAACATGATTCCGGAGTACGTCGGGTCGACGATGTCCACGTTGTTGATGCGGATGCCCTGGAACTCCTTGGAGGCCGAGAACATCCAGATGCCCGGGAAGGTCTGCGCGCCCCAGAAGTGGCCGCCCGATCGGATGATCGAGATGTTCTCCAGGGTGGTCGGCTGGGTGCCGAAACCCTTGAACTGGTAGCCGAAGTCGAGCGAGGAGACCGTGATGCCCGAGTAGCAGAGCGTGTCGGCGATGTAGATGTTCCGGAACGTGTTGTTCTGGCCGCCGTAGACCGCCAGGCCGGCCGCACGCCACGGGGTGGTCACCGAGAGGTTCTCCCAGAGGTTGCCCGTGTTGTCGCCCTGGACGATGTCGATCGCGTTGAACAGGGCGAAGGCGTCGTCACCCGTGGAGCGGGCGTCGATGTTCCTGACGGTGTTGTTCTTGCTGTTGTTCGTCAGGTTCAGGCCGTCGGCGTACATGTTGCGGACGCGGCTGTTGGTCAGCAGCAGGTTGCTGACGTTGGTGCCCCACACCATGACCATCTGGTGTTCGATCCACATGTTGTCGATCGAGATGTTGCTGATGCCGGTCAGGTTCCAGACCTTGCCGGGGCCGTCGTTGCGGGAGGTGTAGTTGCCGAACACCGCGAACCCGCTGAAGGAGGTGCCGTTGGCCGACGACTGGACGTCGAAGCCGATGTCGGAGTTCTCCTGGCTGGTCGGGGCGTAGAAGCGCGTGTACCAGGGACCGGCGCCGACGACCTTGATGGCCTTGCCGTAGACGTTGACCTTGCTGGCGACCTGGTAGTCGC
The DNA here is from genome assembly GCF_001570525.1 of Herbidospora sakaeratensis. Lineage (GTDB taxonomy): Bacteria > Actinomycetota > Actinomycetes > Streptosporangiales > Streptosporangiaceae > Herbidospora > Herbidospora sakaeratensis. Next base: position 452,909 of record NZ_BBXC01000007.1, on the reverse strand, counting down.
CGGCGGGCAGGTAGACGCCCTCCCAGCCGCTCTCCATGCGGGCCTTGTCGAGCGCGGCGGTGACGGCCGACTGGGTGAAGCCGGTCGGCACGACGTACTTCGCCGGGTCGGGGTTGGCGATCGGGGCGACCTGCTCGGTGTTGATGAAGTCGATCGCGTAGTTGGTCGCGTTGGCCGCGTCCTTCTGCAGCTTGATCTTCGTGCCGGCCGGGAACGAGCCGTCGAGGAAGATGTTGGCCTCGTCGTAGATGTGGCGCGGGCCGCCGGAGCCGGGCGAGTTGTTGGGGCTCGCCTCGTTGCCGTACTGCCACATGTACTTCGACGTCAGGTTGATCGCCTTGTGGAAGGCGCCGTTGACGTAGACGTTGAGCTCCTCGTTGATGCCGCCGCCGCCGGGCGCGTCGGGGATCGAGAAGCGGGTGACCAGGGTGTTGGTCTGGGCGCGGGTGGTGAACTCGACGAACGCGCCGGTGGTGTTGAGGGTGACGGCGCGGCGGCCGCTGGCCTCGCCGCCCAGGTCGCCGATGATGCGGTTCGGGCCGACGACGCCCGCGCCGCCGCCGCGGACGGCGTCCTCGGCCTCCAGGTGGTCGTAGGGCATGTTGGCGCCGCGGCCCACGAACAGGCCGTTGTTGGTGGTGTTGTTGGCCTGCTTGACCGGCAGCTCGTTGCCGTCGTTGGCGAGCACGACGCGGACCGTGAAGCGGCCGTTGGCGGCCGTCCAGGTGCCGAGGTTCACCGGCGAGGTGGTCGCGCCGGCGGCGATGACGCCGGTGTACGACCCGGTGAGGGTGCGGACCACGGTGCCCTGGTCGTTCAGGACGGTAAGGGTGATGCCGTGCGCGCCGCCCGCCGAGGCGACGGTGCCCTGGTTCCTGATGCCGACGCTGAAGGTGACGGTCTGGCCGCCCGAGGGGTTGCTCGGGGTCCAGGCCACCGGCGCGGCGACCAGGTCGGAGCTGTCGACCGGGCGCACCACGAGGGCCGTGGGGTTGGCGAAGGCGTTGTTGCCGTCGTTCTGCTCGATGATCGTGTTGGCCTCGTCGACCTTGGCGTTCACCGAGTAGGAGGCGGCGTCACGCGGGCCGATGTTGCTGGTCACGGTGGTCTGCGCGCCCGCCGCGAGGGCCGGGACGTTCACCGTGGCGACGCGGGTGGTGTCGAGGTAGAGGTTGACCGACGACGCGGGGGCGTTGGCGTTGCCGTTGTTGCGGACCACCGCCGACAGCGTGATGGAGTCGGTCTCGACCGGGGAGGCGGGCGACCAGGTGGCCGAGGTGACGACCAGGTCGGGGTTGGGGGCCGGGGTGCCGAACACCTGGAACTCGGCGATCTGGCCGCCGGGCGCGCCGGTGTTGCTGTTGATCCGGATCTGCACGTCGGCCGTGGTCGCGGTCACCGGGATGGTGACGGTGTTCTGCGCGCTCGGGTTGAACGTGTAGTTGGCCGCCGACACCAGGTTGGTGTAGGTGGTGCCGCTCTGCTCGCGGCCCAGGACCTGGATGTTCTGGGTGCGCGCGCCCCACGCCGACGACGGGTTGAGCTTGAGCACGACCGAGGTGACGTTGGCGTTGGCGCCGAGCTTGACGGTCAGGGTGCTCGGCCAGGTGCCCGACGCGCCCTCCCAGTAGGTGTCCAGGTTGTTGTCGTTGGCGTTGGCCGCGACGAACGTGTGGACGTGGCCCGACTCGACCATCTCCTTGCCGGTGGCGAGGTTGGTGCCGGGCTGGGGGTTGTTGCCGGTGCGGGTGACCGAGTTGCTGTCGCCGGAGACGTTGCCGGCGGCGTCGCGGGCCCGGACCAGGTAGGTCACCGTGGCGGTGGCCGGCTGGGTGTCGGTGAAGACCAGCGTGGAGCCCGAGACGCTGCCCGCGGCCGAGCCGTTGCGGATGATGTCGTAGCCGGTGACGGCGACGTTGTCGGTCGAGGCCGTCCAGGTGAGGCGGATCTGGTTCGAGCCGGGCTCGGTGTAGGCCAGGTTGCCGGGGGTGGTCGGCGCCTGGGTGTCACCGGTCGACTGGCCGGTGCGGGTGACCGAGTTGGAGTTGCCCGAGACGTTGCTCGCGGCGTCCTTCGCGCGCACGAAGTAGGTCACCGTGGCGGTGGCCGGCTGGTTGTCGGTGTACGTCAGCACGTTGCCCGCGACGCTCGCGATGAGCTGGCCGCCCCGGTAGACGTCGTAGCCGGTGACGCCGACGTTGTCGGTGGCGGCGTTCCAGGCGAGCCGGATCTGGGTGCCGCCGGGCTCGGTGTAGGTCAGGTTGCCCGGGGCGCTGGGCGCCTGGGTGTCGCCCGTGCCGGTGGGGCCGTACACCTCGAACTCGGAGATCTGACCGGCCGCCCAGCCGGTGTTGGCGGTGATGTTCAGCCGCACGTAGCGGGTGGTCGCGGCCGAGGAGAAGTTGATCGTGACCGTGTTGCCGGTGGCCGGGTTGAACACGTAGCCGGCGGAGGGCACCAGGGTCGAGAAGTTCGTGCCGTTGGCGCTGCCCTGCACCTCGAGGGTCTGGGTGCGGGTCTGCCAGGCGGTGGCCGGGGGCAGCTTCAGCACGACGCGGTTGACCCCGACCGAGGAGCCGAGGTCGACCTGGAGCCACTCGGGGAAGACGTTGTTGTTGCTCTCCCAGTAGGTGCTCGCGTTGCCGTCGTTGGCGTTGGGCGCGACGTAGTTCTGCGAGACGCTGCTGGCGGTCATCGTGCGGCCCGAGGCGAGGTTGCCCGAGGAGCTCGTGACGCCGTAGACCTCGAGGGCCGAGAGCTGGGCGGCCTGCCAGCCGGTGTTCGCGGTGATGTTCACGCGGACGTACCGGGTGTTGGTGGCGCCGAAGTTCAGCGTGACGGTGTTGGCGTTGCCGGGGGCGAAGTTCTGCCCGGCCGAGCCGACGATCGTCGACCAGCCGCTGTTGTCGAGGCTGCCCTGGACCGAGAGGGTCTGGGTGCGCGCGCCCCACGCGGAGGGCAGCTTCAGGACGACCTGGTCGACGTTCTGGGCGCTGCCCAGGTCGACCTGGACCCACTGCGGGAAGCTGCTGCCGGAGCTCTCCCAGTAGGTCTCCTGGTTGCCGTCGGCGACGTTGGATGAGGGGTAGGGGGAGTTCGTGCTGCTCGCGGCGGTGGCCTTCCCGGCCGCGAGGTTGGGCCCGCCGGCCGCGGAGACCGGCTGCAGCGGCCCCACGGTCACGACGAGAACTGCCGCGACAAATGCCGCCAGCAGCCGTAACGGTCCGTGCTTTCTCGTCATCGCCTTCTTCTATCTCTCGGCATGGCACTACAGGGGTCGGGGGGTACAGGAGCACGGACGCTGTGCATCCCTGAAGTTGCGAGGAAAAGATAGGAATCAAACATCAGCTTGCAAGATTCTTGCGCAGTGATGGCTGAATGTTACAAGTGTGCTAAGAGGGCGTCAACGGTCAGAAAAACCTGCCCTGATGAGGCATTACGGCCCGCCCCACTGGATCTTCAGTAACCCACAAGTCGCCCACAAGGCGGCCTGAGCATCGTGTGACCCGTGACGACGGTGAGGGTGAGCTGGCGGTTCTCCGCCGACGGCCGGTACGCCGCCTGCCTGGCGGTGACCGAGGGCGGCGTGGCGCGCCCGGAGGCATGGGACTTCACCGGTCCCGGCCCGCTGGTGCGCCCGCTGGCCTCGGCCTGCGACCCCGGCACGCAGATCAGCCCGCTCGACGGCGAGCGGGCGCTGCTGTGCCGCAACGACGACGGCCGCCACCGGATCTCGCTGGTCACCCAGTCGGCCGAGACCACCCTCACCGCCGGGCGCGGGCCCTTCGTGCACCTGTCGGGCGACCTGGTGACGGGCGACGCCGTCTACCGGGTGACCGCGAACGGGCCGGCGCGGCTGGCCGCCCTGCCGCCGGGCGCGAGCGGCCCCGCGGTCGTGCTCGCGCCCCGGCTGGTCGGGCTGACCCGGCCGCAGGCGCCCGGCCCGGTGGTGCTCGACCTGTCCGACGGGAGCTGGGAACTGATGCCCGGCGCCGTCACCGGGGCCCGGGTGCTGCCCGGCGGCCTCGTCGGGATGCCGCCCGGCGGGCCGCCGGAGTTCCGGTGGCGGGGCCGTCCGGTGCTGGGCGGTTTGACCGGGCGGGTCACCCCGCTCGGCGGCGACGGCGCGCGGATCGTGCTGCGGGTGGACCGGGGGTGCCGCTCGCGGCTGGCCGTCTTCACGCCGTCGACCGGTGAGGTGGCCGAGCCGGCGATCCCCGACGGGGTGCTGGGCTCGGTGGCGGGCGTCGACGGCGGGGTGGTGCGGGTGCCGTTCACCTCGCCCGGGACGCCCGGGTCGGTGTTGTCGGTGAGCCCCGACGGCGTGCGGCTCGACCCGCCGCCCCGGCCCGCCGACGCGCGGGTGGAGCAGGTGGCGGGCGTCGAGGCGGTCACGTACGGGGACTGGCGCGGCGCCGGGAGGGTCGTGGTGGCCCTCGGCGGGGAGTGGCGGTTCGGGTACGACCCGGTGTTCGCCGCCATGGCCGCCGCCGGGATCGCCGTGGTGGCCCCCGACCCGGACGCGGCCGACCTCGACGCCGTGCGCCGGATCGCCCGCGCGGCCGGCGGACGGCCCGCGCTCTACGGCGTCGGCCGGGGCGGCCGACTGGCCATGCTCGCCTACGCGACCGAGCCCGCGCGGTGGTCGCGGTGCGCGCTGGTGGCCCCGGACGCGCCGCCCGAGCCGGCCCCCCGGCTGCGGCCGCCGCTGATGGTGATCGACGGCGCCGACGAGCTGCCGGCGCTGACCCGGCGGCTCACCGGCTTCCTGGCCGCCTGACCGCCGTCCACGGAAGGAGGTGGTCGACAGGACGCAGGGCGCGCTTTTCTGAGATCTTCACCGGACGGGGCACAGGCGGGTCCTGTGCCCCGCCTCCGACTCTTCGTGACGGCTTTCGGCCGGTCCGAATCGCAGGTGGGCGAGCAGTTCCGCGAGCCGTTTCTGGGCGCGGAAGGTGCGGCTCTTGACCGTGCCGACCGGCACCCCCAGCGCCGCGGCGATCTCGCTCTGCGTCATGTCCTCGAAGTAGGCCATCCGCAGCACCTCGGCCTCCTGCGGCGTCAGCCGGGCCAGCGCCCGCGCCACCTGCACCGAGGTCCACTTGTGGTCGAGCGACGGCGGCGGCACCGCCAGGCGGGCGGCGACCGCGTCGAGGTCGGTCGCGCCCGCGTCCCGCCGGGTCCGGCGGTGGACGTCGACGGCGGCGCGCCGGGTGATGGTGAACAACCACGGCGCCAGGTCGCGGCCGGGGTCGTAGGTGGCGGCCTTCTGCCAGATCTTCACGAGGGCCTCCTGGACGGCGTCCGCCGCCAGTTCGGCGTCGCCGAGCATCCCGTAGGCGGCGGCGAACATGGGGCGCGAGTAGCGGCCGGCGATGTCGGCGAAGGCCTCCTCGTCTCCCCGCTGGAAACGTGTTTCGAGTGTCATGCCCCCACCGTGCGGGACGCCCCTGTCACGGACCCTTCGCGGCGCTGTCACGGGGAACCGATCCCGGTGCAGGACGCGTACTGACCGGTGACCGAAGGGATTCACATGGAGACGACCGTCGCCGGGTTCGCCGACCGGCTCTTCCGCGCCGCGCTCGGCATGACCGACGTGCTGGCGATCCACCTGGGCGACCGCCTCGGGTGGTACGACGCGCTGACGACCGGCCCGGCCACCCCGGCCGAACTGGTGGCGCGGGCGGGTGGTGACGAACGTTACGCCCGCGAGTGGCTGGAGCAGCAGGCCGTGGCCGGCATCCTGGCCGTCGGCGGCGACGGCCGTTTCGTGCTGCCGCCGGCCGCCGCCGAGGTGCTGACCGACCGCGGCAGCCTCGACTACCTGGCCCCGCTGGCCCGCATGCTGGCCGGGGCCGCCGTCCAGCTGCCGGCGCTGCTCGACGCCTACCGGACCGGCGGCGGCGTCGGCTGGGACGCCTACGGCCCCGACCTGCGCGAGTCGCAGGCCGACATGAACCGCCCGTGGTTCGAGCACGCCCTCCCCGGCGCGCTCGCCAAGATAGCCGACCTGCACGCGGTGCTGGACGTCCCGGGCGCGCGGGTGCTCGACGTCGGCTGCGGGGCGGGGTGGTCGTCGATCGCGCTGGCCCGCGCCTATCCGCAGGCGACGGTGGAGGGCGTCGACGTCGACCCGCCGTCGATCGCCCTGGCCGAGGCCAACGCCGACGTGCCGAACGTGTCCTTCCGCGCCGCCGACGCGGCCACGCTGCCGGAGGCGGCCTACGACGCGGTGTTCGCCTTCGAGTGCGTGCACGACCTGCCCCGGCCGGTCGAGACCCTGGCGGCCATGCGCCGCGCGGTGCGGCCCGGCGGCCAGGTGGTCGTCATGGACGAGGCCGTCGCCGACGCCTTCCGCCCGGAGGGCGACGACGTCGAACGCCTCATGTACGGCTTCAGCCTGCTCATCTGCCTCCCCGACGGCCGCGCCCACACCCCGTCGGCGGCGACCGGCACCGTCATGCGCCCCGGCATCCTGCGGCGCTACGCCCGCGAGGCGGGCTTCACCGACGTCGAGACCCTGCCGATCGGCGACTTCGGCTTCTGGCGCTTCTACCGGCTGCTGTAGTCCGACGTCCGTCGGACTACGATCGAATCATGACGGCGAGAGTCCTGGAGCATCCCCCGGCCGAGGAGATCCGGCTCGACGAGGTGCTCCACGCGCTGGCCGATCCGGCGCGGCTGGAGATCGTGCGTTTCCTGGCCGCGGCGGGCACGGAGGCGCCGTGCTCGGCGATCGACCTGGCCGTCAGCAAGTCGACGACCACCCACCACTACCGGGTGCTGCGCGAGGCCGGGGTGATCACCCAGGTCTACCGGGGCACCTCGAAGATGAACGGCCTGCGCCGCGCCGACCTCGACCGGCTGTTCCCCGGGTTGCTCGACAGCGTGGTCAGCGCGGCTGAGGCGCACCGCGCCGATACTGCGCCGGCCAGTCGCCCGACGCCCTGACCGGCCAGTAGGGGTCGCGCAGCAGCGCGCGGCCGAGGAACACCGCGTCGGCCTGGCCGGTGGCCACGATCTCCTCGGCCTGCTCCGGCTCGGTGATCAGGCCGACCGCCGCCACCGGCACCCCGGCCTCGGCCCTGACCTGCCGGGCGAACGGCACCTGGTAACCCGGCCCGAGCGGGATCCGCTGCGTGGAGGCGTTGCCGCCGCTCGACACGTCGATCAGGTCGACCCCCCGGGCGGCCAGTTCGGCGGCGAGCATCACGGTCTGGCCGGGCGTCCAGGCCGGTTCGCCCTCGGGCAGCCAGTCGGTCGCCGACACCCGGAAGAACAGCGGGAGCTCCTGCGGCCACACCGCGCGCACCGCGTCGACGACCTCCAGGCCGAACCGGGCCCGGTTCTCGAAGGTGCCGCCGTAGGCGTCGGTGCGGTGGTTGCTGTGCGGGGACAGGAACTCGTGGATGAGGTACCCGTGGGCGCCGTGGATTTCGACCACCCGGAACCCGGCCCGCAGCGCCCGCTCGGCCGCCGTGACGAACGCCTCGACCAGCTTGCCGATCTCGGCGGCGGTCAGTTCGTCCGGTACGGGATGCGCCGGCGAGAACGGGATCGGGCTCGGCGCGACGGGGGTCCAGCCGTGGTCGGCCCGGCCGACGGGGCCACCGCCGAGCCAGGGCCGGTCGGTCGACGCCTTGCGCCCGGCGTGGGCGAGCTGGATGCCGGGAACCACGCCCTGGGCGGCCACGAACCGGGCGATGCGCTCCCAGGCCGCCTCCTGCGCGTCGTTCCACAGGCCGGTGTCGGCGGGGCTGATGCGGCCCTCGGGCGAGACGGCGGTCGCCTCGGCCATCACGAGCCCCGCGCCGCCGACGGCACGGCCGGCCAGGTGGGCCAGATGCCAGTCATGGGGCACCCCGGTGCCGGGCCCGTCGACGGCTGCCGAATACTGGCACATGGGCGACATCCAGACCCGGTTGGGGAAGGTCAGCGACCGCAGGGTGAGGGGCTCGAACAGCACGGCGTCTCCTTAGTTCGACATTTATCGTACTATTCAGCCTATGACCGGCTGGACGCGGCACAGCACCCCCGAATTCGCGGCCATCGCGGCGGAGCACTCGATCCTGCGCTGCGAGATCGGCTCCCGCCTCCACGGCACCACCGTCGGCGACACCGGCGACCGCGACGAGCTGGGCATCTGCGTCGAGCCGCCGGAATACGTGATCGGCCTGCGGACCTTCGAGCAGTACATCCACCGCTCGGTGCCCGAAGGGGTGCGGTCGGGGCCGGGCGACCTCGACCTGACCGTCTACAGCCTGCGCAAATGGATGCGGCTGGCGCTCGACGGCAACCCGACCGTGCTGCTGGCCCTGTTCGCGCCCGACGCGACGGTCACCCCGCTCGGGGCCGAGCTGCTGGCCGAGGGGCCGTCGTTCATCCTGTCCCGGCGGGCCGCCGACCGGTTCATCGGCTACCTGCGCGCCCAGCGCGACCGGGGCCAGACGCCGAAGGCAGCCGGGCACATGGTCCGGCTCGGCCTCCAGGGCGCCGAGCTGCTGGAGACCGGGCGGATCACGCTGCCGATGCCGCGGCGCGACGTCATCGTGGCCATCCGGACCGGCGAGATCGGCCGCGAGGAGGCCCTGGCGATGGCGGCGCGGCTGGAGGGCCGGCTGGCCGAACTCGCCCCGGTGAGCGTGTTGCCCGAGCATCCGGACGAGGCGCGGGCCGACGCGTGGCTGGTCGACGCGTACCGGAGAACCTGGGCCTCCAACCAGGTGGAGGAAACGGCCGATGCCCGGACGGTCCGGGCTATTCGATAGGGCAGGTGCGCCGACACCACCCCAAACCGTCCTTACGCCAGCGGCTGCTGGGCAAGCCCGCCCTCGTCGTGGGCGGGGCCCTGCTGACCGTCGTCACCGGCACGGTCGCGGCGGTGACCTCCGACGCGGCCAAGCTCGTGGTGCTGGCCTCGCCGTCGCCGAGCCCGATCGCGAAACCGGTGGTGGTCGCGGCGCTGAAGGTGCGCGACCTCGACCCGGGTGACACCTTCGTGTTCCCCACGGCCTACCGGCCCGACGCGGCCACGCTGCGGAAGATCAACGGGCTGCGCGAGTCGCCCGACATGGACGCGCTGGCGGTGCTGATGCGCTCGCTCGGCGGGGTCGACGTGCAGACCCTGGGCACCCGGTTCGTGCTGGAGAACGTCTCGAAGCTCGACGTGCGCATCCTCGACCTGCGGGTCGACGCCGACTGCCGCGAGCCCCTCGGCGGCACCCTTTTCTACTCGCCGCCGCAGGGCAACGAGATGCTCGTCGACCTGTCCTTCGACCTCGACGCGCGCCATCCGATCCCCCGGTTCATGGAGGAGTACGGCTGGTCGGACACGAGCTGGTTCGACGGCCAGACCGTGCTGCTCGCGCCGGGCGAGCAGCAGGTCTTCGACGTGCAGGTGGAGACGGCCCGCTACTGCGAATACCGGCTGGTCGCCGACGTGCTGCAGAAGCAGAGGACGGTGACCCTGACGATCGACGACGGCGGCGCGCCCTTCCGGGTCACCGGGATGCGGCCGCCGAAGGAGGCGCCGGCGCTCTATCCGGGCAGCCTGTGGAACCACGACACCTGCGGCGCGTTCTCGGCCGCCGACCCGGCGACCTACGTCGACGAACTGAGGGAGTGCTGACGCAGCTCGCGCCGGGTCTTCTGGACGACGTCGAACGCCGTCACCAGCAGGATCAGGATGACGACGCCCTTCACCATGTCGTCGACCCACCCCTCGGTGAACACCGCCCCGGCCGCCATGACCCAGATCAGCACTCCCCCGACGAGCAGGTTCATCACGATGTCGAGCCGCCGGGTCAGCGAGTTCCAGCGGCCGTTGACGATGACGACGGCGTACAGGACCAGATGGACGATCAGCAACGCCAGCACCCACGGGCCGCGCCGCGCGTGGAAGGCGGGGTCGTAGTGCAACCACGGCAGGGTCACCAGCGCGACCGTGCCGCAGGCGTAGAAGACCCAGGCGGCGGCGTGGCCCCAGCGGTTGACCTGGCCGGTGTCAATCGGGCGCGGCTGCCAGCGGGCCCGGTCGGGCCACCGCCTTCGCACGTAGGCCGACAGGGCGTAGCCGGTGAACAGCACACCCGGCCACCACAACGACGGGACCGCGATGCCGAGCCACCACGCGGCGACCGGGTTCGGGCCCGGCTCCTGGACGACCGACACCGCGCCCAGCACCCAGATGACCACCAGGCCGCCCACCGACCAGCGCAGGAACGGGCGGGAGTCGGCCGGGTCGAGCAGCACCAGGGGCGGCCGGTAGCGGGCGGCGGCCTCGGCGGGGCGGCCGAAGGCGTCGATCGCCCGGCGGGCGCTCTCGGCGTCGGCGTGGTCGCCCAGTTCGTCCAGGAGGATCGAGCGCAGTTCGGCGGCCACGTCGGCGCGCTGGCGGCGCGGCAGCCTGCGGGCGACGTCGGCGACGTAGGCGTCGATGAGCTGTTCGGCGTTCATGACGCCCCTTCGAGAAGTCGGTCCATGGTGGCCGTGAGTTCCTTCCACGAGCCGGTCAGCCGGGCGTACAGGGCCCGGCCCTCGTCGCTGAGCGTGTAGTAGCGGCGGGGCGAGCCGCCGTCGGTCCGCCACTCGCTGACCAGCGCGCCCTGGTTCTCCAGTCGGCGCAGCAGCGGGTAGAGGGTGCCCTCTTCGATGGCCATGCCCTGCTCGGCGAGGGCCTGGCGCAGCTCGTAGCCGTAGCGGAAGGAGCCGAGCTGGGAGAGCACCGCCAGCACGATCACGCCACGCCGGAGTTCGAGTTCCATGATGCCTCACACAGTACTGTGCGTCGCACAGTACAACAAGTCGGCGATTTCATGATCATTACGACGTCCGGACCGGTAACCTAGATCGAAATTTCCCACCCGATCAGGAGAACTCCGCGATGGTCACCGACGTGCCGGGCCCGGCGGCGCCGGAATCGCTCCGCAAGGACCAGCGGGAACGCCGCGCCCGCATCGTGAGAACCGGCCTGCGCGGCCTGTCGGGCAGCGACTACGACAAGATCAAGGTCTCCGACGTGGCCCGCGACGCCGAGGTCGCGCTCGGCACCCTCTACCGGTACTTCTCCTCGAAGGAACACCTCTTCGCCGCCGTCTTCGACGAGTGGCAGGACGGCCTGCGCCGCAGGCTCGACCGCCTGCCCCCGACGGGCGGCACCGAGGGCGGCACCGAGGTCGACCGGCTGCGGCACGTCCTGCACGCCGCCATCGGCGCGTTCCACACGCAGCCGCAGTTCTACCGGCTCATGATCGTCTTACAGACCACCGACGACCCCCGCGCGGCCGAGGTCTACGCCCCGCTCGACACCCTGCTGTCCGACGTCATGCGCGCCGCCTCGGCCGACGCCGACGCGGTGGTCGTGTCGACGCTGCGGGCGGTCGCCGACCAGGGCCTGCGCGGCTGGATCATGGGCCGGCAGCCCATCGAGGCCGTCTACGCGGCGGTCGACGACACGCTCCGGCTCGTCTGCCGCTGACGCTACTTTCTCTTCTTGCTGCTGGTCTTGCGGCGCTTGATCGGGGTCTTGCGCTTGTCGCCTCCGCTGCCCTTGCGTTTGGCGAACCTCGCCTCGGCCGGGTCGGCGGGGTAGTCGGAGCCGACCAGCTCGGGCAACTGGAGACCGCTCGACCGGGTGACCCGGCGCGGCGTGAGGTCGGCGGCCGGCTGGTTCCTCCGGGGGGTGTCGACGAAGTCGTCGTCGCTCGACTGGTTCCGCTCGTCTTCGCCGTCGGACGGTTCGGGCTCGACCACGTCGACGGACGCCGGCTTCTTGACGACCCGCTTCGGCTTCGGCTGCGCCTTGCGCACCGGCTTCTCGACCTCTTCGGGAGAGGAGTCCTCCTGGGAGGACGAGCCCTCGTCCTCGTCTCCGTAGTAGTTCTCCCAGAGGGTGAGGGAGACCTCGCTCTCGTCCTCGCTGGAGTCGTAGCCCGACTCCAGCTGGCCCTTGTCGGTGAAGGAGACGATCTCCGAGACGATCGCCGCCCGGCCGTCGGCGGTCGACATCGCCTTCAGGAGATACCGGTCGGCGTCGGTGCGCTTCTTCGCGTCCCGCGGGATCTGCAGGAACGCGCGGAGCAACGACGGGCGCGACAGGCTGGCCGGCGCGGGCCAGCCGGCCCCGTAGGTCTTGGCGTGGGTGCCCGACGGGGACAGGTCGATGCCCTTGGCCTTGAGCGCCTGGATCATGAGCCAGCACTTGAAGCAGCACAACTTGGAGATGCCGATCGCGATCTTGGCGTCGGTGATCCGCCGGGAGAGGCGGGCCCGCTTCCCTTCGTCGATCTTCCGCCGGAGCTCCGCCTCGCGCCGGTCGACGTCCTCGTCCTCCGACCACCCGGCCTCCTCGCCGAGGGCGTCGGCCCGCCGGCGCAGCAGCACGTCTCCGGCCTGGGTCTCGGCGTGGATCTTCAGGCCGCGCGCGGCCTCGTGGGTCATCACCCGCAGGTCGTCCCAGTCCTTCTCCAGGGAGGCCAGGAAGTTGATCGTCTTGCGGAGCCGCCGCTCGCCCCGGCGCAGCACGTCGGGGGGCAGCTTGCCCTTCTTCACGACGCGGACCTCGAGCTTCTGGGCGACCATCTCGTCGAACATGGAACTGATCTCCTCGGCGGCCTGGCGCTGGTCTTCCATCGCCGTGTCGAAGAGCCGTTTGAAGTCGTCGCCGAGCCGGGCGTCGGCCGAGTTGGCGAACAGCCGGATCTCGTTCTCGAGCAGGGTCACCACGGCCACGCACTCGCGGCTGGCCTTCAGATTGGCCAGCACCCAGGCCAGCCGGTCGAGCGAGCGCTGCTCGGAGGTGTCGACCCGGACCCCCGCCACCATGTCGTCCTTGATCTTCCGCAGCCGCTCGGCGGTGGCCCGCCTGACGTTGTCGTTCAGCCGGCCGGGAAGCACCTCCGGCTGGTCTTTCCCGGGGTCGCCGAACAGGGCGACGCCGCCCTGGCGGGCCAGTTCCAGGTCGTAGGCGTCGGTGTCCTCGCCGAGGGCGGCGAAGAACTCCCCGATCTGGTCGTAGACGCCCTCGTCGGCGTCCATGACGTGCCGGACGACCGTGCCGGCGAGGATCTTCTCGGCCGAGGCGGTCTCCGGGGGGAAGCCGAGGAGCCGGGCCAGGGCCGACCAGACGGCGGGGTCGTCCTTCTCGGGCACGCTGTCGAGGGCCGTCAGGAGCTCGGCGGGGGTGGTGCCCGGGCTGACGCCGTGCACGTTTCCGAACCAGGCCAGGTAACCCTTCTCGGTGGTCAGGTCGTCGACGCCCCACCGGCCCAGCAGTTGCCGGGCCACCACGTCGCCCTCGTCGACGCGCCGGCGGAAGACCTCCAGGCCCTCGGTCCTGGCCAGGTCGAGAATGGGGACGGGATCGTCGTCGTCGGTCTCCATCGGTTTCTGCCTGTTCTTGAACATCTGCGGATTGTCTCCGACGGGGGCGCGCGCCTGAACCGTCCGCGAGGCCAGATCCGTATCCACCGGCGGAGGCCCTCGATCGCGGCCGTGCCGCACAATGGGCTGGTCAGCGTTTCACGAGGGGGTGGGCCCCGCCCATGCGCCACGAATACTGCCTGCACTGCGACGCCGAGACCGTCGAGCCCCACACCGAAGGGGGCCGCGTCCGCCGCCGCTGCGCCACCTGCGGCCAGACCGCCGACCGGTCGCTGATCGTCGACACGGCGCTGCGCCTGTGGCACGAGACGGCGGGCGTCTTCGTCCGCGACCCCTCGGGCCGGTTCCTGTTCTTCAACCGGATCGCCTTCCCGTTCGCGCTGACCATCCCCGCCGGCCACGTGGAACACGGCGAGTCGCCGGAGGCCAGCGCGGCCCGCGAACTCCAGGAGGAGACCGGCCTGCGCGCGATCTCCCTGTCGCTGATCGCCACCGAGCCGATCGACGGCGACCAGTGCCGCCGGGGGGCCGACGGCCACGTGTGGCACACCTTCCTGACGACGGTCGGCGCGGAGCCGCCGGTGGCGCTCGACGAGGGCGAGGGCGACGCGTACAAGTGGCTGACCCTGGCGGAGGCGGTGGAACGGGACCTGACGTTCGCGGCCCGCCACCTGATCACCCGCCACGCCGACCGCCTCACGCGGTGAGGGCCGGTTCCCGGCGGCGGGCCGGCAGGTCCCTCAGCCACGCGGGCAGCACCCGGTCGATCAGCAGGCAGGCGGCGACCAGCGCGGCCGTCACCGCCGCCGGATAGAGCGCGGCGACCGCCAGGGGCGCGTCGGCCGGCAGGCCCGAGGTGGTCGTGTGCACGACCGCCAGCAGCGGCATGTGGATCACGTAGATCGGCAGGGTGCGGCGGCCCAGCCAGGCCAGGCCGTCGCCGATCAGCCTCAGGCGGCCGAGCAGGGGGGCCGCCGAGAGGCCGAAGACCGTGGCCAGCAGGGACACCAGGGTCCACACGGCCGGGATCCGCTGGGCCGACAGCAGGAGCATGGCGGCGAGCGCGGTTCCGTACACGAGACCGACGATCGCGGTGCGCCGCCAGGTCGTGGTGGTCGCGACCCGTTCGGCCCAGGGGCGCAGGTGGAGGCCCAGGAGGAAGAAGACGAAGTTCTGCAGCAGGGAGCCGCGGTTCCCGGGGGTGTCCAGGACGCCGGCCGCGGTGACGACCGCGAGCAGCGCCGCCGCGCCCAGGAGCACCGGGACCGGGATGCGGTGCAGGAGTTTCGCGGCGGCGAAGTAGAGGGCCAGCGCGTACAGGTACCAGAGGTTGGGCGGGGTGAGGAGGAGCTGTTCGGCGAACTGGCCGGGACTGCGGGCGCTCAGGGTGTCGAACGCGGGGGTGAACCAGAAGACCGCGGTGTGCACGACCATCCAGGCCAGGTAGAGGTAGAGGAATTTGGCCACCCTTGACCGGACGACCAGGCCCCACGGCCTGCGGTACGCGCTGAGCGCGAACATGCCGGAGATGGTGAAGAACAGCGGCATGCGCAACGTCATGAGCGCGTCGCCGACGACGCCCCAGAGCGCCGGGAACGGGCCGGCCGACGTCCAGTCGATCCGCAGGTAGCTCTTGTTGACCGTGTGCCACACCACGACCAGCAGGATGCAGACGCCCTTGGCCGCGTCGGCCCAGATCGCTCGCTGCCGGGTCTCCATCGCCGCCACGTCCTCTCACCGCCGGGGAGACTCACTCTCGGCGGGAGAGGACGCGCGGTCGGTGGCGGAATGCTCAGTGCGCCGAAGTACGCACCACCTGCACTCCGTCGAGGGCGCAGACGGCGTTCGGGATCAGCACGGCCACCCCGTAGTACTCGCTGACCAGGTACTCGGTGACGGCCTGCCGCGAGGTGCCGAGCTCGCGCACCACCGGCGACTGCGACGGGCGCAACCCGACCACGCCCTGCCGCCGCTCCCCCGGCCTGATCACGAGGATGCTCGTGGTGTGGTCGGCGGCGATCGGCAGTTTGTCGCACGGCAGGAACGGCAGGCCGCGCCAGCCGGTGACCCGGCGGCCGCCGAAGTCGACCTCGTCGGGCCTGACCCCGAACCGGTTGCACTCGCGGCCGAAGGCGGCGATGGCGCGCGGGTGGGCCAGGAGGTAACGCGGCGAGGTCTGCTTGCAGATCAGGGCGTCGAGGTCGAGCGGGGTGGGCGGGCCCTGCGCCGTGGTGAGGCGGTGACGGCCGGGCGGGGCCTGGAGGAGCTCGCGGGCGAGGTCGAGCTCCTTGCGTTCGGCCAGGGCGTCGAGGGTCAGCCGCAGCTGCTCGTCGTACTGGTCGTGCGGGTCGTTGTAGAGGTCGCCCACCCGGCGGTGCACGCGCATGATCGTCTGGGCGGCGGTCAGCTCGTACTCGCGCGGGGGGCAGCCGTATTCGACGTGCATGCCGGGGATCTCCGGCTCGCCCGTGTGGCCCGCCGTGACCTGGACCCCCGGCTGGGAGCTGCCCCGGCGGGCGATCGTGCGGCGCAGTGTGCTGGTGCGCCGGTAGGTTCCGCCCGGGAGGTCGCGCCACTCCAGGATGTCCAGCAGCGCCCGCAGGGTCGTCGAGGCGGTCTGCGGGCGGGTCTTGGTCGTGGTCGCCAGCGTGCGGGCCGCGCCCGTGCTCAGGCTGGTCGCCATGCGTGTGCTCCTCTCGTGCCCAGGCCCGACAGGCCGAGCCGGGTACGTTCGCCGAGGTCGCCGGTCAGCCACGTCCGCAGTGCCGCCGCGTAGTCCGCCGGGGCGTCGGCGGCGAGGCGGTCGAACTGTTCACGGCGTGCGGTCAGCAGGTCGCCGACCACGTCGGCCGCCTGTTGCAGGCCGCAGCCGAGCAGCCGCTGCAGCGCCAGCACGCCGTTGCCGACCTCGGTGGGCACCCCGATCTTGTCCGGGTACGTCACCAGGTCGCGCCGCGCCGTCGCCACGTCGGCGAAACACTCCTCCAGCGCGCCCCTGGCGGGGGCCGGGAGGCCCAGGCCGTACACGACCAGATCCACCATCAGCCCCGCGTGCTCGGCGCGGCGGGTCTGGAGATGGTCGACCGGGTCGGGCACCCGTTCGCGGGCGCTGTTGCCCAGCTCCCACTCGCGGACCGCGAGCAGCTGCCCGAAGTGGGCCGGGTCGAGCGGGGCCCTCCCCCACAGGTCGCGCAGGCCGCGTTCGACCGGGTTGACCGGCGCGGGCGCGTCGTCGGTGAGGAACAGCGGCAGCCGCCGGAGGAACGCCTTCCCCCCGGCCGGATCGCGGCGCGCCTTGAACAGCCGGTCGACGCTGCCGTCGAGGGCGGCGAGGAAGACGTACCACTGAGCGAGCACTTCGAGCCGGTCACGGGGCACGCCGCGGTGCGCGGTGACCGCCCACGACACCGCCTGCGGCGCGTAGGGCAGGCCCATGCGCCGCGCCCAGTCGGCCGCGGCGGTCCGGGCCGCCCCGGCGAACGGGCTCGCCGCGGGCCGCTCACACGGCGGCGGCCGGAAGGAGGCGAGCCGGTCGACCGGGCGGTGACCGGCCCACAACCGGGCCGCCGACGTGCCCAGGCCCATCGGGTGACGCCACACCGGCACCCTCGGGTCGGCCCCCCTGGTCTCCTCGTTCATGTACCGCGACGAGCGCAGGTGCCACTCGTGGGAGCCCGCGTTGGCGTCCTGGAGCGAGCGCGCGAGGTTCAGCACGGCCAGGCGCTCGGCCGGGGTCAGCGGCAGCTCCGGCAGCTCGGTCAGCAGGGTGCTCTCGAACTGCAGCAGCCGCGACGTGATCAGGTCGTTGGTCGTGTCGGCGGCCTCCTGCGGCGTCAGGCCGAGGAACTCGCGCAGCACCAGGACGAAGTTGTTGAGCTCGCCCTCCCGCTCGGTCTCCCGCTGGTAGGAGAAGACGTCGTTGAGCAGCACCTGCGCGTCGGTGAAGGTGTCACGCACGACCTGGACCGGCCGCGAGGCCCACACGTGATCGGGCAGCGGGGTGCCGTTGACCAGCTCGACCAGGTCGGCCACCCACCGGCCCGCCCCCGCGCCGCGCCGCCGTTCGAGGTAGTCGATCGGGTTCGGCACCCGCCCTTCGGCCAGGTTGCCGAGTTCCCAGCAGGCGTCGTCCATCTGCGCGAACGTGTCGTCGCCGAAGCGCCGCCGCCACTCCTCGGTGGTGCCCGGCACGGTCCGCGCCCACAACTCCGCAAGAGTCGCCTGTACGGGATCCTCGGCGGCCGGCACCGGCTGCGACAGGTCCACCGGCATGAACCCGCGCACGTCGGCCAGCCACGCCGCCGCGCCCGCGACGTCGCCGGTCGCCTTGTAGTGACGCAGGAACCAGTCGTCGAAGTAGAAGCCCCAGACGTACCAGTCGGTCAGCAGGTCGAGCTGGGCCGGGGTCGCGTCGGGGAAGCAGTAGGCGGCGAACAGCGCCAGGTCGATGGAGTCGGCCCAGGCCGCGTCCCAGACCCGCTCGTCGATGAGCCCGTGCCGGGCGGCCCACGCGCGGTTGTGCGCGCGGGCCCCCTCGACGTGCGGGTTCAGCCTCGGCGGCCAGGGGCGGTAGAAGTCGGGCAGCTCGAAGGGCCGCACGTGCTAGTCCCGGTGCCCGAGCTCGACGTTCTCCAGCACGCCCAGCGCGTCGGGCACCAGCACGGCGGCGCTGTAGTAGGCGCTCACCAGGTAGGAGATGATCGCCTGCTCGTTGACGCCCATGAACCGCACGTTGAGGCCGGGCTCGTACTCGTCCGGGAGCCCGGTCTGGTGCAGCCCGACGACCCCCTGGCTCTCCTCGCCGACGCGCATCAGCAACATCGACGAGATCCCGGTGTCGCTGATCGGGATCTTGTTGCAGGTCAGGATGGGCACCCCGCGCCAGGCCGGCACCTCACGCCCCAGGATGTTCACCGTGTTCGGGTAGAGCCCCAGCTTGGAGCACTCGCGCCCGAACGCGGCGATGGCGTGCGGGTGCGCCAGGAAGACCGTCGGCTCCTTCCAGACGACGGCCAGCAGGTCGTCGAGGTCGTCGGGCGTGGGCGGCCCCGACCGGGTGGAGATCCGGTGCCCGTGGTCGGCGTTGTGCAGCAGCCCGAAGTCGCGGTTGTTGACGAGCTCGTGCTCCTGCCGCTCCCGCAGCGCCTCGACGGTCAGCCGCAGTTGCTGCTCCACCTGGTTCATCGGCTCGTTGTAGAGGTCGGCCACCCGCGAGTGCACCCGCAGGACCGTCTGCGCGACCGACAGCTCGTACTCGCGCGGGTGGGTCTCGTAGGCGACGTAGGTGTGCGGCAGCGTCGGCTCGCCGGAGTGCCCCGACGACAACTCGATCGCCGCCTCGCCGTCGGCGTCGGTGTGCGGCGTCTCGGCGTGCAGCCGCGCGTCCAGGTGCGCCCGCAGCCCCGCCGCCCGGTCGGCGACCTCGGCGAACGCCTCCTTCGTCAACGACAGCAGCACACACGGGGTGACCGCGCGGAACCCGAACTCCCAGACGCCGTGGTCGTCGAGGAGGGCCTGCTCCCCGAAGTAGGCCCCGTCGGACAACACGCCCAGCGACACGGCGTGGCCGTACTTGCCCGCGCCGAGCCGGTCGACCTTGCCGTGGGCCAGGATGTGGAACCGGTCGACCGCCTGCTCCGGGCTGACGATCAGGTCGCCGGCGGCGTACTCGGTCTGCTCGAACCGGCTCGCCAGCGCGGCCAGCACCTCGCCGTCGCCGTACCCCCGAAGCAGCGGCAGCTCGCCCAGCTCCTGCGGGATGACCTGCACCCGGGCGCCGGTCTTCAGGCACTGGATACGGCCGTCGCCGATCGTGTACGACAACCTGCGGTTGACCCGGTAGGTGCCGCCCGCGACCTCCACCCACGGCAGCACCTTCAGCAGCCAGCGGGACGAGATGCCCTGCATCTGGGGGACGGACTTGGTGGTGGTGGCGAGGTTGCGGGCGGCGGCGGTGCCGAGGCTGGAGGCGTGCTCGGCCACCGCGGCGGCGGTGAGTTCGGCGTTGATCTCGGTGGTCATCGGACGCCCTTCACGAGGGAGGGGCCGGCCCCCTCCGACGTGGATCACGTTGACGAAAGGGAGGCGGTGGACCGGCGCACATGGGCAAGGCTTTGCCGGTTGCGTGCGCCACAATGCCGATCATGACCCCGTGGTTGACCGACTACGCGGCCCTCGTCCGCGACCACCTGCCCGCCCGGACCGCCGCGAAGCTCACCGCCCTGGCCCGCCCGACGATCCGGCTCACCCACGCGGCGGAGGGCGACCCCGTGGTCGGCCGCCTCGGCGGCACGCCCCTGCTGCCGCCCGACGTGCACGTGCCCGCCGGCCTCGCCCTGGCCGCCGAACTCGACTGCGCCGCCCTGGCGCGTTACGAGGTCGACCTCGACCTGCCCGAGACGGGCACGCTGGTGTTCCTGGCCGGGGTCGAGGACACCGAGGGTTTCGTGGTGTACGTCCCTCCGGGCGCCGCCGTCGCCGCGAGGTCCCTGCCGGACGCGTACCCGGAGCTCCCTCTGACCGCCCGGACGGTCGCGACCTGGCCGGAGAGTTGCCAGCCCCACCTGGTGGAGGCGTTCGGCGGCGTCAAGGAGACCTACGCGGCGGTGTGGCACCGCGACGACTTCCGCGACGCGCTCGACGACTTCGAGCGGGCCCGCTTCCGCCGGACGATGCACTCGGTGGGCGGCTACTCGGTGGCCTTCCAGCGGTCCGTCGAGGAGGTCGGGGCGGCCCTGACCGTGCCGGGCGGGTGGCGGGACCCCGGTTTCCTCGCCGAGGCGAAGGAGTGGGTGACCCTGCTCCAACTCTCGGAGGACGAGGAGGCCCGGATGATCTGGGGCGACGGGGCCTACCTGATCTACGGGATCCGCCGCGACCATCTCGCGGCGCGGGACTTCTCCCGGGTGCTCTACTACGATCAGGGCCACTGAAAACGGCGCTCCCCGTCGGGGAGCGCCGTGATCATGTCAGACCTGCGGGATGTTCTCGGCAGGTCAGCACTGCTGGATGTCCTCGCGAAAATCCCTTATGGCATCGAGCCCGCCTTGTGGGGAGCTCAGAAGCGCTGCACGTCCTCGCAGGCGACCGGGTCGGGGTCGAGACCGTCCTTGTCGATGACGATCGAGTCGACGCCCAGGCCGCAGTCGAGGTCGGAGTCCTTCTCCAGGTCCTTGGCGAACAGTTCGTCGTTGCCGCCCAGGCCGAACAGCTTGTCGCCGTCGCCGCCGCCGTCGTCGATGCGGTTGTTGGCGTTCGCGCCGATCAGGAAGTCGCCGCCGAACGTGGATCCGACGATGTTCTCCACGTCGCCGCGGACGTTGTCGTTGTCGATGTTGCGCCCGTCGCCGGCGTTGTCGTCGAGGCTGACCCGCACGGAGCTGTTGCTGGACTTGTAGGAGATCGTGTCGGTCCCGGTGCCGCCGATCCAGGTGACGTTGTGCCCCTGGGCCGAGGTGCTGCTCCCGATGAGGTTGTCGTTCCCGTCGCCGCCGTTGACGGTGCCCCTGATCGAGACGCCGACGCTGAAGGAGTCGTTCAGGTCGCCCAGGTCGGCGGAGAACTCGGTCGCGGTGGTGCCGCAGGTGACCGCGCGCGGCGACAACTTCACGCAGCCGCCCTTCGGGGTCAGGTTCACCGTGTCGAAGACGGCGATCTGACCGTTGAAGACGGTGATCGAGGCGCTGTTGACGCTCTGCGCGCCCGCGACGTAGGTGATCTTCCCGTTCTTGAGTTCGACGGTGCCGGCGGTCGCGGCGTTGCCGGTGCCGGAGAGGCCGGCGGCCAGCGCGGTGGCGGCGATGGTGAGGGTGGCCAGCCGGGCGATGAAGGTACGCATTTCAGTTCCTTGCTCTCTCGTTAGGAGTGATTCGCGAACCAGTACGGGGGCCTGTGGCCCGGCAGTTCCGTTGTGTGCAGAAGTGCACTCTCACCGATCTAGACGAGTACCAGACCTATATATTCATGAACCGGTACACTGACAGACATGACCTCCACCGAGAAACGCGACCTCGCCACCGACACCGCCGGGATCCGGGAGGACATCGGCATCCTCAGAAGCGGCCAGTCGGACATCGAGAGCTTCGTCAAGGACGTGTACCTCGAAGTGCGCACCCTCCGGGGAAACGACCTGGCCCTCGTCCGGGGCAGCACCGATCTCCTGCGTGACCGCCTCGGCGAGATCAGGGCCGGTCAGATCGAGATCCGCGACCTGCTGACCGAACTCGTCCGCCGCCTCGACGCGGTCGGCGAAGCCGCAGATCACACGTAGACGAGCACCGACCTCTTCTGGAGTCAGCCGCTAACATGAGCACCGTGCCCGAGCGTTCCGCCGAAGACCGTATGGACTGGTTCGAGAACAACATCCACGACATCCGCTACGACATCGGCGGAGTCCACGACCGCGCCATCGACACCCGCAAGGACATCATCGCCCTGCGCAAGGATGTCCAGACGCTGGACGGTCGAGTCGTCGTCCTGCAGGACGACATGACCGTCGTGAAAGCCGACATCGCCGAGATCAGAGAGGACACCGCCAACCTCTGCCTCGGCCAGGTCCGGCTCGAGAACAAGATGGAGGAGATGCGCAGCGACATCACCGAGCTGCGCGGGGACGTCACCCAGATGCGCGGCGACATCACCGAGCTACGTGGGAACGTCACCCAGATGCGCGGCGACATCACCGAGCTGCGCGAGGACATCACCGAGATACGTGGCGAGATCACTGAAATACGCGAGGACATCACCCAGATGCGCGGCGACATCACCGAGCTACGTGGGAACGTCACCCAGATGCGCGGCGACATCACCGAGCTGCGCGAGGACATCACCGAGATACGTGGCGACATCACCGAACTGCGCGGGAACATCACCGAGCTGCGCGGGGAGGTCACCGAGATGCGTGGTGACATCGCCACTCTGAAGGCCGGGCAGACGGAGATTCGCGAGCTGCTCATCACCTTCATGCAGCGCAGCGCCTGACCCCCGTACACGCGAAAAGGCCCTGACCGGGGTCCGTCAGGGCCTCCCTCGCCGGTCAGGGGCTAACCCAGGTTCGCGTCTCCGCAGATGTGCACCTTCACGCCCAGTTCCTCGAACAGGGCCGCCTTCGCCACCAGCGCCTTGTCCGCCGTCTCCCCGTCAGGCGCGTAGGCCACGTTCAGGTGGTTGGCCTTGTGCCGGGCCATGAACTGGTCGCGGCTCACCCCGTGAAACACCGCGTGCATGATGGGCCACGCCGGGGTCGTCGCCTGGGAGCGGCGTTCCGTCTCCTCCTCGGGCAGGGAGACGGCCGACGCGCGGCCCAGGTCGACGTGCAGTTCGCCGTCCTGGATGAAGACTCTGCTCCACACGATCTCGCCCGGCTTGCAGACGCCCTTGATGGTCGAGCCGCCCAGCGGGAAGTAGACCGGGTCCTGCCGCCAGCCGACCGCGTCGGCGTAGCCGTTCTCGAAGTGCGATGGCGGGACCGAGCCGGAGATCTCGAAGACCCACACGAACTGTCCGTCGTACTCCTCGCCCCAGCGCACGTCGTGCAGCGTCGTCGCGGGGTCGAGGCCCATGGCGGTCCAGATGCGGTTGGTGACCAGGGCGTCGACGGCGACGCCTTCGTCGGCCTCGTTGAAGTGCGGGAGCGGGGCGTCCTCCCACAACACGCGGGAGCCGTCGCGGGTGGTGACGGGCGGGCGGGAGGCGTTGTTCAGCAGGCCCTCGGCCAGGTCGGAGGCCGGGGAGAGATCCTTGAGGCCCTGCTGGTACTGGATGCCGACGGCGTCGAGGCCGTAGTCGTCGCTGATGCGCAGCGCGGCGACGTACATCTTGTACTGCCATCTGAGCTGCGCCTCGGTCAGCTCGGTGGCCTCGTCTTCGCCCAGCTTGAAGGTCATGCCCTGCTCAAGGAGCCACGTCCCGACGGCGTCGGCTTCCTCGTCGGAGGTGCGGAGCATCTCGGCCCACAACGCGCTCTGCGAGAGGCGTTCCTTGTAGACGCCGATCGGGTTCAGCAGCTCGTCGTCGATGATCGCGTTGTACATGCCCATGCAGCCCTCGTCGAAGACGCCGATGATCGCCTTGTCGGTGAGGAGCTGGCGGGCCAGGGCGACGCCGAGGTCGCGTTCGGGGCTTTCGGTCAGTTTCGGCAGGTCGTGGACGTGGGAGGCGTCGTGCTGGATCGTCCCGGTCTCCACCCAGCTCTTGATGCCTGCTTTGAACCAGTCGTCCTGGAAGTCGACGCTCCAGATCGTCGAGTACGCCACTCCCATCTTCGTCATGCCGGAGTTCAGGCCCAGCAGGCCGACGAGGCCGGGCCAGGTGCCCTCGAAGTTGGCGACGGTCAGGATGGGGCCGCGGTGGGTGCGCAGGCCGGCGAGCACGTGGTGGCTGTACTGCCAGACCGCTTCGGCGACGATGAGCGGGGCGTCCGGCGGGATGGTCTTGAAGACCTCCAGGCCCATGCGCTGGCTGGAGATGAAGCCGTGGCCGGTGGCGGGGTCGACGTCGTTGGCGCGCACGACCGTCCAGCCGAGTTCGGCGAAGGCGGCGGTCACGTCGGCTTCCATCTGGACCTGGGTCGGCCAGCCCGCCAGGTTGGCCGACAGGCGCAGGTCGCCGCTGGCGATCAGGTAGGCGGTCTTCGGCGGCGCGGCCGGGCGTTGCGGCGTCGGGGGGAAGGTGTACATCAGCGTGCTCCTCCGGAGGAAAGATGGTGTTCCCGGGCCGCGAGGGCGTGCGCGACCTCGCGGGTGGCGGGATAGAGGTCGAGGTAGAGGGTGTAGAGCTCGTCGTAGGCCGGATCGGGCACGGGGGTGACGGTCGCGGCCGGGGGGTTCCAGTCCGTGATGGCGGCGCCGGTGGTGGCGCGGGCCGCCAGGTAGGCGGCGCCGTAGGAGGCGCCGATGGTGGTCGTGGGGATGACCTGCGGCAGGCCGGTGACGTCGCTGACGATGCGGGTCCACAGACCGCCCCGCACGCCGCCGCCGACCGCGACCACACGTGTGACCTCGGCTCCGGCGGCCCGCAGCGCCTCGACGTTGTGCCTGACGCCGAGCGCGGTCGCCTCCAGGGCGGCCCGGTAGAGGTCGCCGCGGGTGTGGCTGAGGGTCAGGCCAGCGATGATTCCGCGCGCGTCGGGATCCTGGACGGGGGTGCGCTCCCCCGCGAAGTACGGCAGCATCAGCAGGCCGTGTGCCCCCGGGCCCGACGCCTCGGCCTCGGCCAGCAGGGTCGGGAAACCGGTTCCGGTCAGGTCGCTCAGCCATGAGGTGATCGCGCCCGAGGTGGCCATTCCCCCGGCCAGGTTGTGGGAGCCGGCGTACGCGCCGACCGTGCCCCACATCGAGGGGGTGCGCAGCGGCCGGTCGACCGTGGCGATCAGGAACATCGTCGTGCCGTACATCAGCATGAGGTCGCCGGGGTTGCAGGCGTCGACGCTGACGGCTTCGATCCAGGCGTCGATCGAGCCGGTGATCACGGGGGTTCCGGCGGAAATGCCCGCCAGGTTCGATTTCACCGTCCCGGCGATCTCATCGGACCAGCGCAGGGCGGGCAGCTCCAGGCCGGGGGCGACGAGCGGGGCCCATTCGGGGTCCCAGCCGGTGCCGTCGTACATCGGGGTGCACTGGCTGGCCGAGTGGTGGTCGAGGGTGTATTCGCCGGTCAGGCGGTAGAGCAGCCACGACGCCGGCATGAACAGGCGCCGGGCGCGGGCCCAGGTGTCCGGTTCCCGCTTGGCGACCCAGCGCAGTTTCGGGCCGACCGCCTGCGACGACAACACCGAGCCGCAGCGGGCCAGAATCGTCTCCGCGCCTCCGAGGAGCTCGGTGATTTCTGAAATCTCCTCCGACGCGCGGGTGTCGACGCCGTACAGGATCGCCGGGCGCAGCGGGGCGCCGTCGGCGTCGGTCAGCAGGGCGCAGGGGCCCATGCCGCTCACGCCGACCGCGGTGATCTCCCAGCCGGTGGTCAGCTCCTCGGCCAGGGAGACGAATTCGGCCCACCAGATCTCGCCGTCCATCTCCACGTGGCCGGGGTGGGGGCGGGCGACCCGGTGTTCGCGTACAGAAGAAGCGAGGACCGTGCCCGAACCGTCGACCACGACGCCTTTGCTCGACGAGGTGCCGATGTCGACGCCGAAGAACAAGGTCACAATCTCTCCCGGGTGTTCGTGTCGCGCAGGATGACCGTGCGCGCGGGTCCGTCGTCGCCGGCGATGCGGGTCAGCAGCAGCGCCGCCGCGGCTTCGCCGAGGTTGCGGGCGGGCAGGTCGACGACCCGCACGCCCTGCCGTTCGAGCGACGTGAAAGGAAGATCACCGAATACGGCCAGGCCGAATCGCGGCGGTTCGAGCCCGCGTTCGCGCAGGACGTCGAGCGCCCCGGCGGCCATCAGGTTGTTGGCGACCACCACGGCGTCCGGCGGTTCGTGCAGCGACAGCAGGTCGCGCATGGCGGCCCGGCCGCCGTCGACGCGGTAGTCGGCGTAGCGGAGCAGCCGGTCGCCGGGCCAGGCGGTGGCCTGCCGCCACCCCTCCATTCGCAGTTGCGCGGTCTCGACCGACTGCGGCCCGGTGATGCAGGCGACCCGGGAGAACCCGGCCGCCAGCAGCGCCTCGGCCGCGACCCGGCCGCCGGCCCGGTTGTCGACGGTGACCGCGTCCACGTCGGGGCGGTGCAGGCTGCGGTCGACGGCCACCACCGGAACCCCGTGCTCGATGAGTTTCTGCACGTCACTGGCCCCGTCGGCGGGCGCGATCAGCACGCCGGCCATGTGCTCGGCCAGCACGATGTCCATGTACGTCTGCTCGCGCTCCGGATCGTCGTCGGTGTTGCACAACACGACCGAGTAGCCGCCGGCGCGGGCCCGGTTCTCCACGCCGCGCGCCAGCGCGGTGAAGAACGGGTTCTCCACGTCGGGGATGATCAGGGCGATGACCTCGGAATACTGTCCGCGCAGGCGGCGCGCGGCCCGGCTGG
Source organism: Herbidospora sakaeratensis (assembly GCF_001570525.1). Lineage (GTDB taxonomy): Bacteria > Actinomycetota > Actinomycetes > Streptosporangiales > Streptosporangiaceae > Herbidospora > Herbidospora sakaeratensis. Next base: position 426,561 of record NZ_BBXC01000007.1, on the reverse strand, counting down.
GGGTGAAGCTCAGTTCCGCCATCGCCGCCCGGACCTTACGTTCGGTCGCGGGCGAGACGCGGGCGCCGTTGATGACCCGGCTCACGGTGGCCGCCGACACCCCGGCATGGGCGGCCACCTGGTAGATCGTCACCTTCGGGCCGGCCACGTCCGGCCCTGGAGGATGTCGATCTCGTCGAGCAGGCCGATCGTCTGCGTGGCCGTGACGACCAGCAGCAACGGCACGACGACCACCGCGAGCACGCCGGTGGACGCGGCGGCGGCGAACCCGCCGAGCCAGTAGAGAGCCACGATCGTGAGCGCCCACAGAGGCTTGAACGCGACCAGGATCGCCCCGCCCCGCAGCGCTTTCAGGCCGGGCTTGTCGCGTAGGGCGCCGTAGGCGAGGGCGTACGGGAGCACGACCATCGCCAGCGCGCCCGCGACCACGGTGACGCCGGTCAGGAGCGCGCATCCGGCGACGAACAACGCGAGAACCGGATCGAATCCGCGCAGCTCAGCGAGGCGCGGAGCCTCACCACGGGCGACCAGCGCGCAGAACCGCGCGACGGAGGTGATCGCGAGCGACGGCGGCAGGGCGGCCAGCGCGGTCATCCACGCCGGCGCCCCGACCGTCGCCGACGCGATCAGCGGCACGAGCGTCGCGAGGAAGAACAGGCCCGCCACGACCGCACGAGGCAGTTCCCGCCAGAACAGCAGGAACGCGGGTTTCAGAAACACGACCATCAGAACCTCGCCCTGGTCGCCGGCCATGCGGAATTCAGAAACGTGCCCATCAGGACCTCGGCCCGGGCCACCGGGCATGCGGAGTGCAGGGACGTGCTCACCAGAACCTCAGGCCCAGTCATCGACCATGCGGAGTCCAGAGAAGTGCTCATCGGCATCTCGGCCCGGGCCACCGGCCACGCGGAGTGCAGGGACGTGCTCACCAGAACCTCAGGCCCAGTCACCGACGATGCGGAGTTGAAGAGCGTGATCATCAGAGCTTCAGTCCGCTCGACGCGATCGACTGGACGATGTACCGCTGGGCCGCGATGAAGACGATCAGCACCGGCACGATCGCCATCGCGATGCCGGCCGCGATGGTGCCGAGCGAACCGGTCGAGAAGCGGCCGGCCAGCAGCACCAGTCCGACCGGGAGCGTCTGCTTCTCCGTGTCGGAGATCATCACCAGCGGGAGCAGCAGGTCGTTCCACCAGTACGTGAAACACAGGATGCCCAGCGTCGCGATCGACGGGCCCGACAGCGGCAGGATGATGCGCGCGAACGTGTGGAACCGGGAGGCGCCGTCGATCTTGGCGGCCTCCTCCAGTTCGTACGGGAGCGCCATGAAGTGCTGGCGCAGCAGGAAGATGCCGAACGCGGAGAAGATGCCCGGGAAGATCAGCGCCCAGAGCGAGTTCGTCATGCCGATCTTCGACATCACGAGGAACAGCGGCACGATCGTCACCTGGATCGGGATCATCAGCGACCCGATGACCACGGCGAACAGCACGCCCTTGCCCCGGAACCGCAGCCGCGCGAACGCGTAGGCGGCGGTGGAACAGGTGATGAGCTGCGCGATCGTCACGGTCCCCGACACGATGATCGAGTTCAGGAAGAACCGGAAGTACGGCACCTGCTCGGTCACCTTGCCGAAGTTGTCCAGCGTGAGGTTCTCCGCGTGGAAGGTCGGCGGGAGGCGGTAGAGCTCCGCGTCGGAGCCCGAGAAGGCCCCGCGGAAGATCCACAGGAAGGGCGCGGTGATGGCGACGGCCGCGACCACGAGGATCACGAACGTCAGGACGCGCGCGGCGACGTGCCCAACGGTCAGTCGGCTGCTCATTGGTAGTGGGTCCATCTGCGCGAGAACCAGAACTGGATGGCGGTCAGCACGACCAGGACCAGCGCGAACGTGATGCCGATCGCGGAGGCGTAACCGAGGTCGAAGTCGCCGAAGGCGCGGTCGTAGAGGTATTCGACGATCGTGCGGCTGGAGTCACCCGGGCCGCCCTGGGTCAGCACCCGGGGTTCGGCGAAGATCTGGAAGGAGTTGATGGTGTTGATCACGACGAGGAAGAAGATGGTCGGTGACAGCAGCGGGAAGGTGATGCGCCAGAACCGCGTCCAGGCGCCCGCGCCGTCGACGATCGCGGCCTCGCGCAGCTGCTTCGGGATCGATTGCAGGCCGGCGATGTAGACGAGGATCGAGAACCCGATCGTCTTCCACGAGTTGACCATGATGACCGAGATCGGCGCCCAGGTGGAGCTGCCGAGCCAGTCGATCCGGTCGAGGCCGGTCAGCCCGAGCACGTAGTTGACCAGGCCGAGGTCCTTGTTGAGCAGGAACCGCCAGATCAGCGCGACCGCCGAAGCCGACACGACGAACGGGAACAGGAACGAGAGCCGGAAGAACGCCCTGATCCAGCGGGGCATCCTGGTCTCCAGCAGCACCGCGAGCAGCAGCCCGAGCACGACGTTGACGGCCAGGATCACCAGCGCCATGTAGGTCGTCGACCCGTAGACGCCGAGCAGCCGCTCGTCGGTGAACAGCCGCTCGAAGTTGTCGAGCCCGGCGAAGGTGCCGTCGCTGAGCAGGTTCCAGTCGAAGAAACTCAGGATCAGCACGCCGACCGTCGGCGCCAGCACGAACACCAGGAACGTGAGGATCGACGGCGTGAGGAAGGCCAGCGCCGCAGCCCCGTCTCCCCGGGTCCGGGCCTGCGCGTGTTCGGTACTCACCGGCCGACCTCACCGGAAGAGCCGACCCGGGGCCGGACCGCCGGGCGATGGAAGCCGTCCGCAAGGGCCGTCTGAGAGGCGGAGCCTCGCAGCAGCCGAATCGCCGGGCGATCGAAACCGGCCACACTGGCCGACCGCGATGCGAAGCCTCCCGACAGCCGGATCGCCGCGCGATCAAGACCGGCCACACTGGCCGACCGAGATGCGAGGCCTCGCACCAGCCGAATCGCCGCGCGATCGACGACCCCGCCGGTCGACTGAGATGCGAAGCCTCCCTGCAGCCGAATCGCCGCGCGATCGACGACCGCGCTGGCCGGCTGAAGTACGAAACCGTCCGAGGGCCGGATCGCCGCGCCGCCGGCGTCGGGTGCGGAACCACGCTGGGGCCGGATCGCCGCGCCGCCGGCGTCGGGTGCGGAACCACGCTGGGGCCGGATCGCCGCGCCGCCGGCGTCGGGTGCGGAACCACGCTGGGGC
>NZ_BBXC01000007.1:103084-422743 GCF_001570525.1 Herbidospora sakaeratensis | reverse complement strand
CGGATCGCCGCGCCGCCGGCGTCGGGTGCGGAACCACGCTGGGGCCGGATCGCCGCGCCGCCGGCGTCGGGTGCGGAACCACGCTGGGGCCGGATCGCCGCGCCGCCGGCGTCGGGTGCGGAACCACGCTGGGGCCGGATCGCCCCGGGGTCGGTGGAGGTCGTGCGGCCCGCGCGCCGATCGTTGCCGTGCGGGGGCCGGGTCGCTGTGAAATCGATGGTGGCCGCGAGACCCGCCCCGAGGGCCGAACCGCGCCGGGGGCGGGTCGTCGCGTGAGTGTTGGTGGTCAAAATGGTCCGCCTTGGGAGGGGAACCGGGTCCGGGTTCAGGGGCCGGACCCGGTCTTTCAGCAGGTGACGATGCCCGTCAGCTCACCCTGCATGGCCTTCAGGCCGTCGGGGACCGTGGTCTCGCCGGCGAAGATCTGCTGGAGGTGGCGCAGGACGGTCGACTCGAACGTGCTGTACTTGGCCGGGGCCGGGTAGGGCACGAGGGTCTCGAACTTGTCGATGCTGTCGTAGTAGAGGTCGCTGTTGGCGGGCGGCACGCCGACCTGGGAGATCGTGTGGGCCACCGAGCGCCGTGACGGGATGGAGTCGCCGGGCTTGTCGGGGGTGCCGACGTAGCCCTTCTCGATCTCGTCGCTGACCGTGAACTTCTGGTATTCCCAGGCCAGGTCGGGGTTCTGCGACGACTTCAGGATCGGGTAGCCGGCGCCGCCGAAGACGGTCTTGTACGTGTCGCCCTTCGGGTAGAGCTGGATGTCGAAGCTCTTGAACCCGGCGGGCAGGAAGGTGGCGATCGGCCAGCGGCCCGCGCCGAACATGGCGATCTGCCCGTTCTGGAAGCGGGTGAAGACGTCGCTCATCGGCATCGGCGCCGGGGCGACGCCCTCCTTGATGAGGTCGTTGAGGAACGTCACGGCCTTGTTGACCTGCGGGGAGTCGGCGGTGGCCTGGCAGACGTCGTCGCTGGTCAGGTTGCCGCCGGCGTTGGCGACCCACGGCATGATGCCGGGGAAGATCTCGTTGCTGGCCCAGGTGAAGCCGTACTGGTCGTTGGTGCCGTCGCCGTTGGTGTCGACGCTCAGCTTCTTGGCGACGGCCTTGAAGTCGTCCCAGGTCCAGTCGGGCTTGGGCGGTTCGACGCCGGCCTTCTGGAAGACGTCGGTGTTGTAGTAGACGACCATGTCGTTCCAGCCGTAGCTGAGGGTGATCACGTCGCCCTTGACGGTGAAGCCGTCGATGAGGCCCTGGGCGATGTCGTCGGTGATGGCCTTGGCCCCGGCGTCCTTCTCCAGGTATTCGTTGATCGGTTTCACGAGTTTGTTGCTGTGCACGAACTGGGCGCCCTCACCGGAGATCACCATCAGGTCGGGCTTCTTGCCCGAGGCGATCAGCGTGGCGACGTTCGCGTAGTAGGTTCCCCAGTTCTCCCCGGTCACGGGGGTGAGGGTGACCTTGACGTCGGGGTGGGCCTTGGTGAAGGCGTCGGCGGTGGCCTTGTTGCCGCTCTCGGCGGCGGGGCCGTAGTTCCAGTAGACGACTTCCAGGGCTTTCGCACCGGTCGACGCCGTCTCCGAGTCGCTTCCGCAACCCGCAAGGGCCGTCGCCGCCAGGGTGGCGGTCGCGCAGGCCAGCGCGACCTTGCGGCGGGGGATGTTCATAGGCCTGCGTCCTTTTTTCCTTGGGGCAGATGCACAACGCGAGCCAGAGCCGCCCTGCGGCCTCGGCACGTGTGGCGTGCGCCACATGAAAGTGCAAGAAATCGATTTCGTCAAGCACTCCGCGAAACGTACCTCATGAAGCCACTGATCAGGCAAGTAACAGGACGGTATCGATTACAGCGATAACGGCGGACGGGCGATCTCGGCCCGCAGCACGACCGTGCGCAGCGGCTGGGTGTCGCCGCCGATGCGCTCCAGCAGCATCGACGCGGCGGTCCGCCCCAGGTGGCGGGCCGGCAGCCGGACCTGCACGACGCTCGACGGCGGCGGCAGCAGGTAGGGCAGTTCGCCGAGCACGGCGACGCCGAAGTCCTCGGGGTCGATGCCGGTCTCGTGCAGGGCCTGAAGTGCGCCGATGGCCATCAGGTTGTTGGTCGTGACGACGGCGTCGGGCGGCTGGACCAGCTCCAGCAGGGCCTTCATCGCGGACCGGCCGCCGTCGACGCGGAAGTTGGCGTGCTGCAGGAAACCGTCGCGGACCAGGGTCTTGCGGGCGGTGACGACCTGCTTCCAGCCGAGGTAGCGGTCTTCGGTCTCCTCGATCCCGGCCGGGCCCGCGATACAGGCGATGCGCCGGAAACCGGCCTCCACCAGCGCGGTCGTGGCGGCGATGCCGGCCGCCCGGTTGTCGATCTTCACGGCGTCGACCGGGTAGGGCGTGGTGCGGTCGACGGCCACGACGGGCCGGCCGAGGGAGGCGATGGCGCCCAGGTCGACCTCGTCGGAGGCGGGCGAGAGGATCACGCCGGCCATCTGCTCGGAGGCGGCGATCTGCAGGTAGCGCAGCTCTTTGGCCGGGTCGTCATCGGTGTTGCAGAGCACGACGGAGAACCCCGACTCCTGGGCGCGGTCTTCGACGCCGCGCGCCAGCGCGGTGAAGAACGGGTTCTCGATGTCGGGCACCAGCAGGCAGATGATCTCCGAACTCTGCTTGCGCAGCCTGCGGGCGGTCTTGTTGGGGGTGAAGCCGAGCTGCTGGGCGGCGTCGCGGACGAGGCGCTGCTTCTCCTCGGAGACGGTGTTGCCGTTGAAAACCCGGGAAACCGTCGCGGGAGAGACCCCGGCGAGCGCCGCAACCTCGTAAATCGTCGCCATAGCGCCACACCATACCTGCGCTTGACACCCCTGATGAGCTCGTCTAGCGTGCCTGAAATCGATTTCAAGACCAACGAAATCCAACCTGGAAAGGCGGGGGCCGTGAAGCGGTACTCCGGGGAGGCCCGGCGCGCGGTCGCGTTCCCTCTCGGCGGCTTCGGCACCGGACACGTGGCGCTGGCCGGAGACGGGGCGTTGCGGCAGTGGCAACTCGGCGGGGTGCCCAACCATCGGGGCTTCCTGCCCGACAGCTTCTTCGCGCTGCGGGTCTCCTCGACCGAGCCGCCGGACGACGTGGTGCGCCTGCTGCGCGGCGACCCGGTGCCGCCCGGCGCCGACCCGGCGCCCAACGTCTCGGACACCGAGGTGCCCGACCTGGGACGACTCCCGTCGTGGCCGACCGTGACGGCGACCAAGTTCGAGGCGGCCTACCCCTTCGCCGAGGTCGCCTACCTGGACGACGCGCTGCCGGTGGCGGTGTCGATGTCGGCGTTCACCCCGTTCGTGCCACTCGACGCCGACGCGAGTTCGCTGCCGCTGGTGCGCTACCGCTTCACGGTGACCAACACCAGCGCCGAGTTCCGGCACGGCTTCCTGCTGGGCGCGCTGCAGAACGCGGTCGGCTGGGACGGGGTCACCCCCATCGACGGCACCCGCGGCGCGGGCTACGGCGGCAACGTGAACCGGCTGCTCAGGAGGCCCGGGCAGACCGGGGTGCTGATGGACAACCCCTCGCTCGGCGAGACCGACGAGGGCTACGGCGAGATGTTGTTGTGGACCGACGCCCCGGCCGTCGCCTTCCCCCGGGCGGTCGGCGCCGAGGCGGTGCTGCGCTTCGCCGAGACGGTCAAGCTGGTCACGCCGGTGCAGCTGGGCGACTTCTCCGACGCCGCGTTGCGGGCCGCGCTGGCCGACGGCGCCTCTCCCCTGCGGGCGCCCGCCGGGCCGAGCCCGGCCGGGTTCACCTGGGACGCCGCCGTGGCCGCCGCCTTCGCGCTGGCGCCGGGCGAGACCGCGACGATCGATTTCGTGCACGCCTGGTGGTTCCCCAACCGGTTCGCCGACTTCGACCGCTTCGGTCCCACACCGTCCTATGCGGGCAGTCGGTTCTGGGTGGGCAACCACTACGCGACCCGGTTCGGGGGCGCGGTCGACGTGCTCGACGCCTACCTGGCCGACCGCGACCACCTCGACGCGACGTCGCGGGCGTGGGCGTCGGCGGTCGCCGACAGCGACCTCCCGGAGATCCTCAAGGATGTGATCTCGGCGCAGGGCACGCTGGTGCGGTCGCCCTCGTTGTTCCGGACCGCCGACGGGCGCGCCTACGGGTTCGAGGGGGCGCTGGGGGCGTCCACCCGGAACTGGAACGGGGACGTGGGCGGGTCGTGCCCGCTGAACTGCAACCACGTCTTCAACTACGAGCAGGCGCTGGCCCGGCTGTTCCCCTCGCTCGGGCGGGACATGCGGGAGACGGAGTTCGCGATCCAGGCCGCCGACGGGTCGATCCCCCATCGGGTGGCGCTGCCGCTCTACCTGCCGCAGTACCACGACGTCGCGATCGGGGGGCCGGTCCGGCCGGCGCTCGACGGGATGCTGGGGGCGGTGCTCAAGACGTACAGGTCGGTTCTGGACGGATCGGGCCTCGGCTGGCTCCGCGAGCAGTGGCCCGCGCTGCGGCGGCTCATGGAGCACGTCACCCGCACCTGGGACCCGGACGGAACCGGCATCCTGCGCGGCGACCAGCCCTGCACCTACGACATCAGCCTGCACGGACCGAACATGTTCGTCGGCGGATTGTGGCTCGCGGCGCTGCGCGCGATGGAGGAGATGGCGCGGCTCGTGGAACCCGCGCTGGCTGCCGGTTTCGCGAAACTCTTCACGCTCGGGCGCGACGGCTACGACACGTTGTTGTGGACGGGCGAGTACTACGGCCAGCCCGACACCGGCGAGGAGCACGACTTCGGGCAGGGGTGCCTGTCGGACCAGCTGCTCGGTCAGTGGTGGGCGCACCAGCTGAACCTGGGGTACATCCTGCCCGCCGACCGGGTCAGGACCGCTTTGAAATCGATCGTGCGGTACAACCTGCGCACCGGTTTCGAGCCCCACGGTTACCGCTCGTTCGCCGACGGAACCGAAACCGGGCTGGTCGTCTGCACCTGGCCGCACGGCGGACGGCCCGCCGTGCCGCTGCGCTACTGCGACGAGGTGTGGACCGGCGTGGAGTATCAGGTGGCGGCGAGCTGCCTGTACGAGGGCCTGCCGGACGAGGCGTTCCGCATCCTCGACGGCCTGCGGGAACGCTACGACGGCACTCGCCGCAACCCGTTCAACGAGATCGAGTGCGGCGACCACTACGTGCGCGCGATGGCCGGCTGGTCGCTGCTCGACGCCTACACGGGCTTCCGGCACGACCCCGCGACCGGCGAGGTCACGGCCACCCGGCCGGGCCGGTTCCCGGTGGTCGCGGGCACGACGTGGGGCGTGCTGAACGTGTCCGCGGACGGGACGGCGGCTATCGACGTCCTCGGATCCGGTACAGCGCCTCGTTGAGCGCGGGCCAGCGCGGATCGGGCCCGGCCGGGGTGAGCAGGGTGCGGCTCGGGGTGAACGCGAAGGCGAAACCCTCGTCGGGATCGGCGAAGGCCAGCGCTCCCCCGGATCCGCTGTGGCCGAAGGCGCGCGGGTTCGGGGAGAACGGCCGGGTCGGGTTGGCGAGCATGAACCCCAGCCCGAACCGGGTCTCCGAGCCGAGCACCTCGTCGTGCCCCTCGCTCCGGGGCTCGATCATCTCGGCCAGGTTCGGCCGGGTCAGCAGCTCGCCGTAGAGCGTGGCGAGGGCACGGGCGTGGGCGTGCACGTTGGCGGCCGGGATCTGCGCCGCCCGCCATCTGGCGGTGTTGGGCAGCCCGGGGGTCAGCTGCTCGGCGGGGTTCGCAAACGTTTTCACGGTGAGCTCGCTTGCGGTCATCCGCGGCGGCGGCCCGTGCGACTCGGGCGGCAGCACGTCCCTGACCGGCGTGTTTCCGGTCAGCCCGACGCTGAGCCCGTCGATACCCAGATCCTGGACGAGCTCCCTGACGGTCCGCCCCGTCGCCCGCCGCAGCACCTCACCGACCAGCCAGCCGAACGTGACGGCGTGGTAGCCGTGCCGCTCCCCCGGCGGCCACCACGGGCGTTCGGCGGCGAGGGCCTCGGTCATGACGGTCCAGTCGAAGAGCGCTCCGTCGGGGAGGTCGCGGCGGATCGCGGGCAGGCCGGCGCGGTGGGAGAGCAGGTCGGCGACCGTGCAGTCGGTGGTGAACTCGGGCCACCAGTCGCGGACGGGCCGGTCGAGGCCGGTGAGATGACGGTGGGCGAGCGCGGCGACCACGCCCTTGCCGACGGAGAAGACGTTGACGACGTCGTCACGGGACCAGTCGCCGGCCCATTCGTCGACGACGAGCTCGCCGTCGCGGCAGACGGCCAGGGCCGCGCCGCCGGGGGCGGCGGTGACGATCTGCTTGAAGAGGTCTCTCATGATTTCCTTCAACCTTGGTTGTGCAACCTTGGTTGAGTATCGGAGGATGCGGACGTGCCGTCAAGAGATCTCACCCTGCTGTTCACCGCCCTCGCCGCCGCCTGCGACGAACGGGTCCGGGGGCGGATGGCCGGGGCGGGACATCCGGAGGTGCGCTCGGTGCACGGGTACGTGTTCCAGCACCTGCTCACCGGGCCTATCCGGATCACCGACCTGGCCGGGCTGCTGGGGATGACGCCGCAGGGGGCGTCCAAGGTCGCGGCCGAGATGGAGCGGATCGGGTACGTGACCCGGCGGGTGTCGGGTGATGACCAGCGGGTGCGCGCCCTCGAACTGACCGAACGGGGCCGCGAGGCGATCGAGGCGGGGCGGGCGGCCCGGCAGGCGGTGACGGAGGAACTGCTCGCCGACCTGGCCGACCCCGAGCCGTTTCTCGACGCGCTGGACGTGCTGTCGGACCGAACGGGGGCGTTGCGCGACCTCATGGCCCGGCGCCTGCGCCCCTGACTGGCCAACCGGCCCGTTCAGACGCACTGGACGTGCTGTCGGACCGGTCAGGAGCGCTGCGCGACCTCATGGCCCGGCGCCTGCGCCCCTGACTCGTCAACCGGCCCGTTCATATGCGGCGGACACGCCATCGGACCGGACGGGAGCGCTGCGCGACCTCATGGCCCGGCACCGGCGCCCCCGACCGTTCAACCGGCCCGTTCAGACGCGGTGGACACGCCGTCGAACCGGACGGGAGCATTGCGCGACCTCATGGCCCGGCGCCTGTTCAGTCGAGGTGGTCGGCCTCCCTGGCCTTCTTCGGCCGGGCCCGTAGGTGCATGCGTTCGCCCTGGGTGCCGAACAGGCTCAGGAACTCGACCGGTTCGTCGCCGGCGACCCCGAACCAGTGGGGCACCCGCGTGTCGAACTCCGCCGCCTCGCCCGGCTCCATGATCACGTCGTGTTCGCCGAGGATCACTCGCATGCGCCCGTTGAGGATGTAGAGCCATTCGTACCCTTCGTGCGTCTTCAGCTCCGGTTCCGCGCTGCGGTCGCCGGGGGCAAGAATGATCTTGTACGCCTGAATGCCGCCCGCCCGCCTCGTCAGCGGCAACATGGTCAGGCCGTTGCGGAACGTCGGGCGCAGATGGACCCGCGGATCGCCGGTCGCCGGGGCGTCGACGAGTTCGTCGAGGGTGACCCCGTGGGCGCGGGCCAGCGGCAGCAGTTGTTCGAGCGTGGGCCGCCGCGCGCCCGACTCCAGGCGCGACAACGTGCTGACCGAGATCCCGGTCGCCTCCGCGAGCGCCGCCAGGGTGGTCTCCCGTTCCTTGCGCAGCGCCCGCAGCCGGGGGCCGACCGCGTCGAGGGCCTGGCCGATGTCGTCCGTCATGTCTGCGAGTTTGCCATATCGGCAAACAAGTTTGCACATCCGCCGTCATGTCCCGCACAGTTGCGGCATGAGAGAAACCTACGACGTAGTTGTGGTCGGCGGCGGCCCGGCCGGGCTCAACGGGGCCCTCATGCTGGCCCGGTCCCGCCGATCGGTCCTGGTCATCGACGCCGGCGAGCCGCGCAACGCGCCCGCCGAGGCGGTCCACGGACTGTTCGCCCACGACGGCACCCCGCCCGCCGAACTGCTGGCCAGGGGAAGGGCCGAAGTCGAACGGTACGGCGGCCACGTCACCACCGGCTCGGTCGTCGGCGTGACCCCGGGGTTCACCGTGACCCTGGCCGACGGACGCCAGGTCGGCGCGCGCCGCCTGCTGGTCACGACCGGCCTGACCGACGTCCTGCCCGAGATCGGGGGCCTGCGGGAACGGTGGGGCCGGGACGCCGTCCACTGCCCGTACTGTCATGGCTGGGAGATCGGGGACCGCGCGATCGGCGTGCTGGCCACCACCTCCATGGGCCTCCACCAGGCGATGATGTTCCGCCAGCTCAGCGACGACGTGACCCTCTTCACCGCCGAGCCGCCCGCAGAGGAGCAGGCGGTGGAGTTGAGCGCCCGGGGCATCCGGGTGGTGGTCGGCGAGGTCGAGGCGCTGGAGATCGCCGACGACCGCATCACCGGCGTCCGCCTGAAGGACGGCACCGTCGTGCCCCGCGACGCCGTGGTGGTCGGCACCCGGCTGGAGGCGCGGGTGGGCTTCCTGGAGTCGCTCGGCCTCAAGGCCGTCCCGCACCCCGGCGGCTTCGGCGAGCACATCCCGGCCGCGCCCGACGGCCAGACCGACGTGCCCGGGGTGTGGGTGGCGGGGAACGTCACCGACCTGATGGCCCAGGTGGGGGCGTCGGCCTCGGCGGGCGCGCTGGCGGGCGCCCGCATCAACGGCGACCTCATCGCGGAGGAGACCCGCCAGGCGGTCGCGGCGGCGACGTCATGAAAAATCCGGACACCCATCGACCCGAGGCGACCATGACCACACCGGAACAGCACAAGAACACCACCGATGAACTCGGCCACCGGCCGGAGGGTGGTGACACGCAGCACGGACTGGACCCGGAGCGCGGCGAGGAACACAACCTCGGCACCAGCCCGGGATCCGGCCGACAGCACATCCCAGAGCACGATCATCGGCATGGGCGGGGCGAGCGGCAGGAGGATGGCGCGGAGCACGGCGGACGACACGACCGCGTCGACCCCCATGAGCCCGGCCAAGAGCAGGCCGAACAGCGCGAGCAGCGGCATGAAACCGGCCGCGACCACGGCCACAACCATGGGCACGGCCACGGGCCCGACCATGAGCACCACCACGAGCCCGGCCATGGGCACGGCCACGAGTCCGGCCATGGGGGCGTACATGGGCATGGGCACGGTGCGCATCCCGATCATGATGAGGTGTTCGATCGGGACTTCTGGGAGAACAAGTACCGGACCTCCGACCCCAGAGCCCTGCGCCACGAGCCCAACCCCTACCTGCTCGACGTCGCCCGGTCGCTCACCCCGGGCCGGGTCCTCGACGCCGGGTGCGGGCCGGGCGCCGAGGCCATCTGGCTGGCGCGCCGGGGTTGGGAGGTCACGGCGGTCGACATCTCCGAGGTGGCTCTCGGCCACGCCCGGGCTCTCGCCGAGGAGGAGGATCCCGAGGTCGCCAAGAGGATCACCTGGCAGCAGGTCGATCTGACCGCCTGGACCGCACCCGCCGACGGATACGACCTGGTCTGCACCAACTACGTCCACGCGCTGGAGGACATCGTTCCCCAACTGGCCGCCGCCGTCCGGCCCGGTGGCACGTTGCTGGTCGTCGACCACTTCGACATTCTGGCCGTGCTCGATCCGGCCGAGTGGCGGGCCATCCCGCTCGTGGCGGAGTCGCGGGTGGTGCCGGCCTTCGACGGCACGGAGACGGTTCTCGACGACCGGGTGATGGCCGCGGTCAAGATCGGGAGAGGCGCGCCCTGACGTCCGGCGTGGTGGTGTAGAACGGGACGATGGCAGCCTTGAGGAGTCTGGCGGCGACCGTCTGGCGGGCGATCGGGGGCGCGGTGCAGTGGCGCCTGCTCTGGTTGTCGCAGGCGACGTTCATGGTCGGGGTGGTGGGTGTCGTCCGTGACGACGACGGCCGGGTCCTGCTGCTGAAGCACCGGTTCTGGCCCGAGGGTCGCCAGTGGGGGTTGCCGACGGGATACGCCAAACGCGGCGAGACCTTCGAGGACACCGTCGCGCGGGAGGTCATGGAGGAGACGGGGCTGAAGGCCCGGGTCACCCGGCTGGTGCGGGTCGAGAGCGGGTTCCGGTTGCGGGTCGAGATCGCCTACGAGGGCGAGCTGCTCGGCGGGACCCTGGCGCTCGACCCGACCGAGATCCTGGAAGCCGGCTGGTTCCCCGAGGAGGCGCTGCCCCACGAGCTGATGCCGGGCCACCGTCTTCTGGTCGCCGCGACCTCCGCCGGAAGTCGGTAGCGCCGGCTGACCTTCGGCGCTGACGACGAGCGGCGGCGGCGCGGGACGGTGGGCTCATGGACATCCTCACCGTCGGCGCGCTGGTGAGCGGCCTCGTCACCGCGCCGTCCCTGCCCGCTCCCACCGGCCCGCACCCCGTCGGCGCGAGGGCGCTGCACCTCGTCGACCGGTCGCGGCCCGATCCGTGGGTGCCGGCGTCCGGTCCGCGGCAGCTCATGGTGACGGTCTGGTATCCGGCGCTCTCCTCGAAGGGCCGGCCGTTCCGGTACGTCACCACGGCCGAGTCGGCCAACATCCTGGCCCGCGTCCCCGGGGCAGACGACATCCCGCCGGGGGTGCTGGCCACGACCCGCACCCATGCCCAGTCGGGCGCCCCGATGGTCAGGGGGAAGCTGCCGCTCGTGGTGTTGTCACCCGGTTTCTCCTTTCCCCGGGCCACCCTGACGTCGCTCGGCGAGGACCTGGCCAGCCGGGGTTACCTGGTGGCGGCGGTCGAGCACACGTACGAGTCGGTGGGCACGACCTTTCCCGACGGGCGCACGACCACGTGCGTGGTGTGCGAACGTGCGCAGACGAGGGAGCTCGGCGCGCAGGTCTCGGCCGGGCGGGTCAGGGACCTGACGTTCGTCGTCGATCAGGTGAAGAGGCGGTTCGGCGTCGACGGGGTCGCGGTCGCGGGTCATTCGATGGGCGGCAACGCCGCCGTGCACACGATGGCGGCCCGGCCGTCGATCCGGGCCGCCGTCGACTTCGACGGCACCCTGCTGCCCGACGCGCCGCCGTTGCCCGGGCCGGTGCTGCTAATGGGCGCGGTGCGGACCGACACGACCTGGCCGCCCGTCCGGGCGAAGCCGAAGACGTGGCTGGAGGTGTCCGGCGCCGACCACTCGTCCTTCACCGACTACGCGGTCCTCCGGGGGCAGGTGGGGCTGCCGTCCCAGCCGCTCGACGGCGCGCGGGCCGTCGAGATCACCCGGACGTACACGGCCTGGTTCCTGGACCGGCACCTGCGCGGCCGTCAGGTTCCGGAGCCGGAGTTCCCCGAGGTCCGCAGGCGCGCCTGAACCCCGTGGTCGGCGAGGACGTCGCGGAGCAGGGCGCGGCAGGCGGCGTCCTCGTCGCGGAAGACCCGCAGGCCGGACCGCTGGCCGCGTTCGCTGTAGTAGACGTGCCAGCCGTCGGCCGCCTCGACGAGGCAGTAACGTTCGTCGAGGTCGCGTCCGATGGAGTGCACGTCGACGCCCAGAGACGCGAGGTGCGCGGCGAGCTCGGCGGCGGTCATGCGCCCGCCCGGGGCAGGACGAGATCGGGGATCTGGGCGACGCCCGGCAGGAGGTGGGTGTGCGCCACCGGGCCCAGGTCGTGGGCGTTCTGGGCGCCGGTCAACACGCCGATCACCATGGCCGCGCCCGCGTTGGCGCCCGCCTCCAGGTCGCGGACGGTGTCGCCGGCGGTGAGCACGCGGCGGACGTCGGTCACGCCCGTCGCCTCCATCGCACGGAAGATCATGTAGGGCGCCGGACGGCCCGCCGGGACGTCGTCCACGCAGATCACCGCGTCGAAGAAGCCGGTCCAGCCCACCGACTCCAGCAGCGCCGTCGTCACCTCGCGGTCGAAGCCGGTCGTCAGGGCCACTTTCACGCCCGCGGCGCGCAGCCGGGTCACCGCCTCCGGCACGCCGGGCAGCGGGAACGGCGGCTTCGACGCGTAGAGCGCGGACAGGCGGGCGCGGAAGTCGAGGTAGACCGCCTCGGAGGGCGCGCCGAGGAGGGCGGCGATGGCCTCGCGTTTGTCGGCGCCCATCCAGCGGTTGACGTCGGCGTCGGTCGGGGTGGCGCCGGCGGCGCGGACGGCGGCCTCCAGGGCGTCGTACACGGAACCGTGTTCTTCGACGGTGGTGCCGGCGATGTCGAGGACGACGAGTTCGATCATGAGACCAGTCCTTGGGTGCGCAGCAGGGCCGGGCGGGCCTGCTGGGAGTTCTCGACGGTGAAGGAGACGGCGTCGGGGCGGTAGCGGTCGTCGGAGTACTCGATCGGTTCGCCGGCCGCCGACGAGGTGTGGCGGCGTTCGCGGAGCAGGGCGGCTCCGGCGGGGATCTCGAGGAGTTCGGCGTCGGTGGGGTCGGCGTTGACGGCGTCGATGACGTGGCGGCCGCGGGCCAGGTCGACGCCCTGGCCGCTCAGGTAGGCGAAGATCGAGCCGGTGTCGCAGTCGTGGTCGAACAGCAGGCGGCCGACCGGCCAGACGAAGGTGGTGCGCTCGATCATCACCGGCACGCCGTCGAGCAGGCGCAGGCGCAGCAGTTCGACGACCGGTTCGCCCTCGGACAACGACAGCGCCTCGGCCGCCTCGGGCGAGACGGCGCGGCGGGCGATCTCAATAGTGCGCTGGCCGGGGGTGCGGCCCAGGTCCCGGGCCCAGCGGGAGAACGACAGGAACGTCTCGAACGGCTGGCTGACCGCCGTCGACCGGACCACGGGCGGCTTGCCCTGGCCGCCGCCGATCAGGCCGTCGGCGCGCAGCGCCGCCAGGGCCTGGCGCACGGGCGCGCGGGACGCGCCCCACTGGTCGCACAACTGTGACTCCGATGGCAGGGCCGAGCCGATCGCCAGGTCGCCGGAGGCGATGCGGTGGCGGAGATCGGCCGCGATCCGTTCGTGCAGGGGACCATCCATGTCACCTGACATTACAGGCATGAAGGCATCACATCCTGCCGAAATGACGGGCAAACGAACTCCGGGTGACAGGTGTTGACGAGGGTGCCCGAAGGCAAGCACCGTACCTGTCATGACAAGTTATGTGGATGTCGTGGTGGTGGGTGCGGGCATCGTCGGGCTGGCGCACGCGGTCGACGCGGTGCGCCGGGGCCTGACGGTCGCCGTCGTCGAACGGGACGGGCACGCGACCGGCGCGTCGATCCGCAACTTCGGTCACGGGTGCGTGACCGCGCAGGCCGGGGCGGCCCTCGGCTACGCGATCGACGCCCGGGCCACCTGGGTGCGGCTGGCCCGGGAGGCCGGGTTCTGGCTCCGGGAGTCGGGCACGGTGCTGGCCGCGCGGCACGACGACGAGATGGCCGTCCTGGAGGAGTTCCGGGAGGAGCGGGGCGACCAGGTCGTGCTGCTGCCCGCCGGGAAGGTGCCGGTGGAGGCGGTCGGCGGGGCGCTGTTCCCGCTCGACATCCGAGTCGACCCGCGTGAGGCCGTCGGCGCGGTCGCCCGGTGGCTGGCCGGCCAGGGCGTCACCTTCCTCTGGGAGACCAGCGTGCACACCATCGAGCCGGGCCTGGTCGGCACCTCCCGGGGGCCGATCACGGCCAAGGCGGTGGTGGTCTGCGTCGGGCACGACGTCGACCGGCACTTCCCCGACCTGTCGCGGCGGTTCGGGGTCCGGCGCTGCGCCCTGCACATGCTCCGGGTCGCCAACCCGGTTCCGCACGACTTCGACCCGGCGGTGCTGACCGGTTTCTCCATGCTCCGCTACGACGGGTTCGCCACCCTGCCGACCGCGCCGAAGGTGCGGGCCCGGCTCGAAGCCGAAAGCCCTCATCTGGTGGACGCGGGCCTGAACCTCATGTTCACCCAGCGGCCCGACGGCGACCTCACCATCGGGGACACCCACCGCTACGCGACGACGCTCGACCCGTTCAACGCCGAGGAACTCGACCGGTTCGTGCTCGACGAGATCGCCCGCCTGCTCGGGGTGGCCCGCCTCGACGTGCGGGAACGCTGGCGCGGCGTGTACGCCTCGGCCGACCGGCCGTTCCTCGACGTCTCCCCCGTGCCCGGTGTCCGGGTGGTCTCGGTGACCTCCGGAATCGGCATGACCACCGCGTTCGGGCTCGCACCCCGCGTGCTCGACGAATTGCTCACCTGACTGGAGTCGTACGGTGCACATCCGACTTTTCGCCGCCGCGACCGCGGCGCTCGCCCTTGTCGTCACCGGCTGCGGCGGCGGCACGTCCGCCGAAGGTGGCGCGACCTGCCCCAACGGCCGCATCCGCTTCGGCGTCGAACCCTACGAGGACCCGGCCAAGCTCACCCCCGCCTACCAGGTGCTGGCCAAGGCCGTCGAGCGGGAGCTCGACTGCCCGGTCGAGCTGAAGATCGTCGAGGACTACTCGGCGGAGGTGCTGGCCATGCGCAACGGCCAGCTGGAGATGGCCCAGTTCGGGCCCCTCGGATACGTCTTCGCCCACCAGCAGGCCGACGCCGTCGCGGTGGCCTCGTTCGCCGACGCGAAGGGGGCGCTGACCACGTACACGGCGGGGATCTGGGTGCCCGCCGGCTCGCCTATCCAGACGATCACCGACCTCAGGGGGAAGTCGCTGGCCCTGTCCAGCGTCGGGTCCACGAGCGGTGACGCGCTCCCCCGCTACGCGCTGCGCGAGGCGGGCCTCGCCGACGCCGACGTGAAGATCGACTACGCCGGCGGCCACCCCGAGGCGCTGCTCGCGCTGACCAACGGCAAGGTCGAGGCCGCCGAGATCAACAGCCAGCAGCTGGCCACCTCGACCGGCGAGGGCGTGTTCGACGCGTCGAAGTTCCGCCGGATCTGGACCTCCGCCCCGATCCCGAACGACCCGATCACCGTCCACGGCAAGCTCGACCCGGCCTTCCGGGACGCCGTCGCCGCGGCGCTGCTCAAGCTCACCCCCGAGGACGTCGCCAAGGTCGGCGAGTTCCTCGACGTCACCCCGCCCGGCCCCCTCGCCGCAGTCACCGAGGACACCTACAAGCCGCTGTTCGACCTGGCCACCGCGCTCGGGCTGACCGAGAAGGACGTCTGATGCTGGAGGTCGCCGGCCTGCGTAAGTCGTACGCGGGCCGGGTCGTCCTCGACGACTTCGACCTGGTCGTGCGGCCGGGCGAACTGGTGGCCCTCCTGGGCGCGAACGGCTGCGGCAAGTCGACCGCGCTGCGCTGCGTGGCCGGGCTGGAGACCCCCGACGGCGGCCGGGTCGTCATGGACGGCCGTCCGGCGATGGTCTTCCAGCAGATCCACCTGGTGAAACGGCGCAGCGCGCTCGACAACGTCTGCGCCGGGGCGCTCGGGCGGCTGCCGCTGCGGCACTCGCTGGCGCCCGTGTTGTTCCCGCGCGACCTGCGCGAGGAGGCGATGACCTGCCTCGACCGGGTGGGGCTGGCCTCCCGCGCCGGGGAACCGGCCGGGAGGTTGTCGGGCGGCCAGCAGCAGCGGGTGGCCATCGCGCGGGCGTTGTGCCAGCGCGCCCGGGTGGTGCTGGCCGACGAACCGGTGTCGGCGCTCGACCCCTCCGCCGCCGACCAGGTGGTCGCGCTGCTCGCCGACCTCGCCCACGCCCAGCACCTCGCGGTGGGCGCGGTGCTGCACCAGCCCGCGCTGGCGCGGCGGTATGCCGACCGGGTGGTCGGCATGGTGAGCGGGCGCGCGGTCGTCGACGCCCCGCCCGCCGACATCGCCGATCTCGACGTCCTGTACGCCACGGGCACGCCATGAGCACCCCTCGACCCGCCCCGCCCCGGCGGAAGGGACCCTCCGCCCTCGCCACCGTGATCACGGTGGTGGTCGTCGGCGTCCACGTGCTCGCCTGGCAGGCGACCGAGTTCTCCCCCGCCACCCTGGTCCAGGGCTGGCGGGGCATGGCCGACTTCTTCGCCCAGGCCCTCCCGCCCGACCTGTCGGGCGAGGTGCTCGGGCCGAGCGTCGCGGCCGCGCTCGTCACGCTCTGCATCGGCCTGCTCGGCACCACGCTCTCGATCCCGTTCGCGCTGGTGCTGGCGCTGCTGGCGGCCCGGGCGACCACCCCGGGCGTGTGGGCCTACCAGGCGGCGCGCTCGTTGTTGTCGTTCCTGCGGGCGGTCCCCGACGTGGTGTTCGCGCTGGTCTTCGTCACCGCCGTCGGCCTCGGGCCGTTCGCCGGCGTGCTGGCGCTGATCTTCCACAACACCGGGGTCATGGGCAAGTTGTGGGCCGAGGCGATGGAGGAGATCGACCTCGGGCCGCGCGACGCGCTCACGGTCGCGGGGGCGTCGAAGATCCAGTCGGCGGCGCACGCCGTGCTCCCCTCGGTCGTGCCGCAGTTCCTCGGGCTGCTGCTCTACCGGTTCGACGTGAACGTCCGGTCGTCGCTGGTCCTGGGGCTGGTGGGGGCGGGCGGGATCGGGTTCCTGATCAACCAGTCGATCAGGTTGTTCCGGTTCGACGAGATGGTGACGCACATCCTCGTCGTGCTGGTGCTGGTGATCGCGGTCGACCAGTCGTCGGCGTACATTCGGCGGCGAATCGCCACCTGAGCCGCACTACGCTCATCTCGTGCAAGGTACCCGGCTGAACGCCGCCGACGGCCTGGTGGCCGGGGCGGTCGGGCTGTTCGCCGTCATCGAGGAGCTGACGGGCGGCACCAACCTGGCCGAGCGGTCGGTCCCGTCGGTGTGGGTGGCCTGGGGGATCGTCACCGCGGTCCTGGTGCTGTTCCGCCGGGCCGCCCCCATCGCGACGACCGCGGTCTACACGGTCGTGTCGTGCGCGGTCTTCGTGTTCACCCTGGAGGACGCCGCCGCCTGGCAGTGGCTGACCGAGCTGCTCTTCCTGTTCACCGTGCTCAGCCAGACCCGGCTGCGCAGCGCGCGGGCCCTGTTCGGGGTGGCGGCCACGACCGTCTTCGTCGCCACCATGGGCCTGACGTACGGCGGGGCCGGGTTCGCCGACTACGCCATCGCGGCGGGCATGGCGGCCATCGCGGGCGGGGCGGGCGCGGGCGTGCGCCGCTACCAGGTGATGGCGCGCCGGGCCGACGAGCGCACCGACGCCGTGGTGGCGCGCAGCGAGCAGCTGGTGCGGGAGGCCGTCGCCGAGGAGCAGGCCCGGCTGGCCCGCGAGCTGCACGACATCGTCGCCAGCAGCGTCAGCATGATGGTCATGCAGGCGGGCGGCCTGCGCCGGCGGTTGCCCGCCGACCTGGGACGGGAGCGCGAGGCGCTGACCCAGATCGAGGCGACCGGCCGGGGCGCGGTCGAGGAGCTGCAGCGCATGCTCCACCTGCTGCGCGGCCCCGCCACCGACAGCCGTCTCCCGCAGCCGGGCCTGGCCCGCGTCGGCGAGCTGGTCGACCAGTCGCGCACGGCCGGGCTCGACGTGCGCGTCGAGGTGACCGGCGACCCCCGGCCGCTGCCGGCGGGCCTCGACCTGTCGGCCTACCGGATCGTCCAGGAGGCGCTGACCAACACGCTCAAGCACGCCGGGCCCACCCGGGTGGCGGTCACGATCGACCACGGGCCGGGCGAGCTGCGCGTCGACGTCACCGACGACGGGCCCCGCGACGGCTTCCGGCCCGCGCCGCACACTCAGGGCGGCCACGGCCTGATCGGCATGCGCGAACGGGCCGCGCTCTTCCACGGCTCCCTCGCCGCCGGGCCGATGGACGGCGGCTTCGCGGTGCGCGCGGTGTTGCCGCTGAAATGAACCGGCCCGGGCGGCAAGTGATCCGTCCGGGCCGGCGTCGATCGCGGTCAGGCGCTCTGGCGGAGGGCCGTCTCGGGGAACAGGTCGTCGAAGACGGCCGCGCGGTCGAACTGCATGGCCCAGTCGCGGGCCCGCAGTTCCAGCTCACGGCGTTCGGTGCCGTTCATGTCGAGCACCACCCGGTCGATCGCGGCCGCGATGCCGGTGACGTCGCCCTGGTCGACGATGATGGCGGCGTCGCCGACCGCCTCCAGGGTGCCGCCGGTGTCGGTGGTGATGATCGGGCCGCCGCCGGCCAGCATCTTCTCGGCCAGGGCGATGCCGAACGTCTCGACGAAGTCGGGTTCGGGTTTGGTCGGCAGCACGTAGGCCGCGCTGCCCCGCATGAGCAGGGGCTTCTCGTTGTCGTCGACGTCGGTGAGGACGACGACGTGTTCGTCGGCCGCCGCGATCGCCTGGACCTGGGCGAGCGCGGTGCCCGTGCCGGCGACCACGAGTTTGACCTTCTCGCGGCTGCGGGCCTGCCGGTAGGCGGCCAGCAGGTCGAAGATGCCCTTCGCCGGGGTGACCCGGGACAGGAACAGCAGATAGCCGTCGCGTTCGAGGCCGCGGTGGGCGAGGGCGGCGTCGACCAGCGCCGGGTCGGGGTCGAGGAACGCCGAGGAGTCGATCGGCGGGTAGCTGACCGTCACCCGGCGGCGGCACTGTTCGGCGAACGTGGTGCCGACGTGGGCGTCGACCTGCCCGGCCGCGTCGATGATCTCGTCGCGGGTGTAGTCGGAGACGGCCACGACCTCGTCGTTGGCCAGGAACGTGGTGAACAGCGCCGTCGCGGCCCCGAAGTGGTTGTCGCGCAGGCAGTTGCGGATCACGTTGGTGACGTCGGAGCCGACGGCCTTCACGATGGTCCGGACGTTGGGGTTGAAGCCCGCCGCCCGGGCCGCGTTGACGGCGTCGAGCACGACGTTGGCGTGCGGCACGATGTACATCGACAGGCAGGTCGTCGGCACCGGCTCGGCCAGCAGTTCGACCAGACGCCCGGTCAGGCCGGCCAGGTGGCGGCCGTCGGGCACGCGGTAGTCGCCGACGGGTTCGGGACGTTCGACGGTGATGCCGGGGCTGTACGGCAGCAGCCGGTCGAGCGGCTTCAACGGCAGCCCGGCGGCCTGGAGGGCCGGGATGGGCCAGGTCAGCAGCCTGACGTCGTCGTAACCACGGGTCAGCGCCACTTCGGCGAGGTTGCGGGCCTCGCCGGAATGGCCGCAGATGACCGGGTCGGCCCTGACCACGATCACAAGGCGGCGACGGGGGTGGGTCATCGAGTCTCCTCCGATAGCGCAGGGGAATCGGACAGGGACGGCGGGCGGACACCCCGCCCCCATCCCGATGGCTCGGGGCCGAGTCGCAGGTGCAGTCTGCCGCCCCGATGGACGGTCGCGGCAGTCAGGTGGGCCGCATCCAGTGGACGGCCGTTGAGGGTGGCCGACTGGACGTATTGGACCGGGGGCTCATGCTCGGCGCCGTCGGAGCTGATCGGCGCCTCTTTGAGGCCGCTGGTCTCGATGACGAACTCGCCTTCTCTTACCCGCAGCGCGGCCCGTTCGAACGCGGGCGCGTTGATCAGGAAGAGGTTCTGCCCGGCCACCGGGAACAACCCGAGCGAGGCCCAGATGTACCAGGAGCTCAGGCCGCCGGAGTCGTCGTTGCCGGGCAGGCCGCCGGGGCCGGTGCCGAACTGCCACGTGAGCGCGGAGTGGACCACCTCGGCGGTGCGGTCGGGACGGCCCGCGTAGTGGTAGGCCCAGGGGGCCTCCATGTCGGGCTCGTTGTTGAGGCCCTCGAACCGGTTGAGGGCGTAGCCGGCGGCCATCTCGACCGGCTGCGGACGCCGCCCGGCCTGCTTGACCGGGGCCGCGCCGTAGCCGAAGAACCGGTCGAGCTTGCCGATGAAGCCGGCGTCGCCGCCCGCCAGCGCGATGCGGGCGGCCATGTCGTGGAGCAGCCGGAACGAGTAGTTCCACTTGCCGCCCTCGTAGAACTCCGAGTCGCGCAGCAGGCCGGTGCCGGGGTCGAAGGCGTTGACCCAGCCGTGGGCGCGGCGGGCCAGGTCGTCGGCGAGCTTGGTGTCGTTGAGCGCGCGGGCCAGCTGGGCGGTCAGGTGGTGGCCGTAGGCCAGGTCGAGGGTGTGGGTGATCGGGTGGACGACGCCGTGCTCGAAGAAGTCCTCGCCGTACATGCGGCGCAGGTCGTCGGCCATGTGGACGAGCGCCCAGCTCCACTCGATGCCGTCGAGGTCGAGGGCGTGGGCGTCGGCGAGCGCGGTGTGGGCCAGCGCGCTGCCCTGCCGGAAGAACCGGTCGGCGCCGCGGGCCATGCGGTAGCCGATCGGGAAGTTGCCCTCTTCCTCGCAGACCCGGATCAGCGATTCGAGCAGGCCGGAGGCGCGGTCGGGCGCGATGGCCATCAGCAGCGGCAGCTGGGTCTTGTAGATGTCCCACATCGTGCAGACGTCGAAGGCGTAGGGCCCGTTGCTCGGCCAGAACGGGCTCTCGTCGTCGACGATGCACGGCTTGATCAGCGAGTGGTAGAGCGCGGTGGAGTAGACCGTCTGGCGGGCCGGGGTGCCGCCGTCGACCTTGACCCGGCCGAGGTGGTCGCCCCAGCGGGCGCGGGTGCGCAGCTTGACGATGTCGAACGAGGGCTGGCCGAGGCCGGTCTCGCGCTCCAGGTTGCGCTTGGCCTGGTCGCAGCCGCGCAGCGAGAAGCCCATGCGGACCTCGATCGTCTGCCCGGCGCGCGTGGGGCCCATGTAGAGCATGCCGAAGGGGCGCAGCGTGGTGTGCCGGATGCTGTCGAAGTCGAGCCGGGTGCCGCCGTCGATGAGACGGCGGTCGTACCAGAGCATCTGCCGCCAGCCGGGGGCGTCGACGTCGACGTACACCGACAGCGGCACGCCCTCCATGACGACGGTGCCCTGCACCTGGCCGTGGCCGATGTTCTCCACCTGCGCCCGCAGCGGGACGGTGCGGCCGAGGTCGATGGCGAGCCCGCCGCACGACAGGTCGACGACCACGCGGGCGCTGCTGTGCCGCGGGAAGGTGTAGCGGTGCACGGCCACCTTCTGGCCGACCGTGACCTCGCACCGGATGCCGGTGTCGAGGGTGGCGGCGTAGTAGCCGGGCGAGGCCTCCTCGTCGGACAACGACCACGACTGGCCGAGGTCGTCGAGGGGCTGCACCATCGGGGTGACCCGCACGTAGTTGTAGTACTTGCGGATCGCGCCGGTGCCCGACTGCTGGAAGTGGGTGAACCCGCTGGCCTGGAGACGGTCGAACATCTCCTCGGGCACGCCTTCGGTGTTCTTGGCGTAACGACCGTAACCGGTCGGGTAGGCACCGGAGTAGGCACAGGCCGAGACCATGCCGAGGGGTGAGGTGGCCCCGGGGTGGGTGTTGCCCACCTGCGGTTTCGGCCACCACCACGTGGCGGCCAGGCCGCCTGCCGGGGGCAGGTCGGTGGCCGCGGTGCCGATGAAGGGATCAACGTTGTCGAGAATGGGGAGACCCTATCCGGCCCCGGACCGGACTTAGGTTTCGGTGAGGTGAAATCCTTTGTTCACCTGCGCAAAAAATGCCTGTGACCTGGGGGGTCACAGATCGCGGCGGCGCAGCAGCAGGGCGGCCAGGCCGAGCACCAGGGCGGTCCAGGCGATCGTCCAGGCCAGGTAGGCCCACGTGAGCGGGGCGTCGCTGAGGAAGGGGAAGCCTCCCTTGACCGCCGGGCCGCCGAACCCCAGCAGCGCGGCGGGGTCCTGGAAGGCGTACATCGCGCCGCGCCACAGGCCGTCGGTCGGGAGCAGGACCTGGGAGACCGTGCCCACGGCCGCGACGCTGTCGTTGCCGAGGCCGCGGCCCACTCCCCCGACGACGCCCGCGATCCAGGTCGCGCCGAACAGGCCGACGGCGACCACGCCCGAGGCCATCGGCGAGATCAGCGTGGAGAACAGCAGGCCCAGGGTGAGCAGGACGGCCGTCTGGAAGGCGAGCAGCGCCAGGCCGGTGACCGGGTCGGAGGGCCAGTAGCCGGTGGTGGCGTACACGATCACGAACTGGGCCAGCCCGGCCAGGGCGACGAAGCCGCCGCCGAAGGCGACCAGGCCGAGCCACTTGCCGGCCAGGACGGTCGAGCGGCGGATCGGGCGGGCCAGGATCGCCAGGGCGGCGCCCGACTCCATCTCGCCGGCGACGGTCGGGCCGGCCAGGAAGGCGGTGCCGAGCGCGGCGATCAGGCTGAGGCCGAACATGACCAGGTTGAGCAGCTGCGAGGCGATCAGCCGCAGTTCGCCGCTGGTCAGCAGGGCGCCGTCGAACTCCCGGGTGACGAGGGTGTGGAAGCCCCACGCCGACAGGGCCAGCAGCACGACCGTGAGCACGGCCAGCGCCCGCAGCACCTTGCGGCGCGCGGCCTCGCGGAGGGTGAGGGCCGCGAAGGTGAGGACGATCATCGTTCACTTCCCAGGATGTCGAGGAGCCGGTCTTCCAGGCTGACGCGGCCCGGTTCGACCGAGTGCACGCGCACGCCGAGTTCGACGAGGTCGGCGACCAGGTCGGGGACCACGTCGGCCTCCAGTTCGGCGACGGTGAACAGGTCGCCGTCGCGGCTCAGCGGCCCGGCCGAGCGCAGGCGCTCCTCGGCCTCGGAGGTGACCTTCTCCAGCCGGAGCCGCACCTCGCGGCCCCCGAGCAGCTCGGCGAGGGTGCCGGAGGCGGCGACCCGGCCCCGGTCGAGGATGACGACGCGGTCGCAGACCCGTTCGACCTCGCCGATCAGGTGGGAGTTGAGCAGCACGGCGACGCCGCGCTCCTTCAGCGACAGCAGGATGTCGCGCACGTCGGCCCGGCCGACCGGGTCGAGCGCGCTGGTCGGCTCGTCGAGCACGACGAACTCGGGGCGGGCGACGAGCGCGACGGCCAGGCCGAGGCGCTGCTGCATGCCCTTGGAGAACCCGCCCACGCGGTCGCCCGCCCGGTCGGCGAGGCCGACCAGGCCGAGGGTGTCGTGGCGTTCCTTCTCCGGCACGCCGGCCCCGGCGAGCCGGACGTGCAGGTCGAGCACCTCCCTGGCGGTGAGCCAGGGCTGGTAGCGGAAGAGTTCGGGCAGGTAGCCGACCTTGGCGCGGGCCCGGGGGTCGGTGACCGGGCGGCCGAGGAGCATGACCTCGCCCGCGTCGGGGCGCACCAGCCCGAGCATCATCTTGATGACGGTCGTCTTGCCGGCGCCGTTGGGGCCGAGCAGGCCGAGCACCTCGCCCCGGGCGACCGCGAACGAGACGCCGTCGACGGCGGTCCGCTTCCGGTAGCGTTTGCGCAGGCCGGAGGTCCAGACGGCGTTGGTCATCGCAGCCCCCGGGCGACGGTCAGGACCTCGTCGGCGGTGAGCGACCCGGCGACCGCGTTGATCACGCCGTCGGCCACCCAGAGCACCGCGGTCATGGAGCCGCTCTTCACGAGCGTGGCGGGGCGTCCACCGACGTCGGTGATGGACGTCTGCTTCTCCTCGACCGCCGAGAACAGCGGCAGCGTGCCGTCGCCGGAGAAGCCGCGCAGCTGGGCCGCGACGTCGGCGGGGATGAAGGTCAGCGACGTCAGGTAGTCGCGGACGGTGGTGAAGGGCACGCCCGCCGAGTAGACCGACGGCGCGGTGATCCGGGCGACGGCCAGGGCGGGGATCTCGTGGTCGGAGGCCCACACCGCCGCCAGGCCCGGACCGGCCGACAGGAGGAACCGGCTGCCGTCGAGCCCCGGCGGCACCGGCGGGGCGGTCGTCCCCGCCTTCGCGGCGGTGCGCGCGGTCGTGTCCGCGGAGAAGGTGAAGCTGCCGCCGGCCTTGCCGACGACGTAGTAGGCGGGCGCGCCGCTCACCCCGCGCGGCAGTTCGGCGACCGCCGGAAGGGTCAGGCCGGCGGCCTCCTGGGCCTCGGTGAGGCCCTTCGCGGCGCGGAACGAGATCTCGTCGGTGATGACGAGGTCGCCGAACTCGCCGAGCTCGGGGATCTTGGCCAGTTCGGCCTGCGGCGCGGTCACCGGGGCGACCCGTTCGGCCTGGAAGATCTGCAGCCAGTCGGCGGCGGCCGCCGCCCCCGCGCCGGTCACCAGCACGGCCGCGCCGGCGATGGCGACGACGGGGCTGCGCAGCCGGGAGCGCCAGCGGCTCAGCACGGTCGCCCTCGCGGCCGGCGGCCGGGTGGAGAAGCGGGTCCACGCCTGGTCGACGTCCACCTCGGCGTCGGGGCGCAAGAGGGTGGCGGCGAAGGCGGCGTCGTCACGGGCCACGGTGAGTCCTTCCTGGCAGGCGGGGCAGTGGGCGATGTGGTCGCGGTCGGCGTCGGCGACCCCGTCCGGCTCGTCGAGGAGCCGGCGCAGCGTGCCGTCAGTCGGATGGCGCATGACGGTTCAACTCCTTGCGCAGAGCGGACTCGGCCCGTCGCACGATCGTGCCGACGCTGCCGGGCGAGAGGTCGAGGGCGGCGGCGACCTCGGCGTAGCTGAGGCCGCTGTGCCGCAGGACCAGGGCGACCGCCTGGCGGCGCGGCAGCCGGGCGAGGGCCTCGCGCACGCGGCGGCGTTCGTCGCGGGTGACGACGGCGTCGGCGATGTCGGGGGCGACGGTCTCGCCGGTGGCGTTCTCCTCCCGGGCGGTCCTCCTGCGGCCCGACCGGAGATGGTTCAGGGCGGTGTGCGCGGCGGCGACCGACAACCAGCCGGTCGCCTCCCCCGCGGGCACCGTGGAGCGGCCGAACGCGAGGAAGACCTCCTGGGCGACGTCCTCCGCCTCGTCCCGCGACCCGAGCACACGGGCGGCCACCGCGACGACGCGCGGATAGACGGCCCGGAACACCTGCTCCAGGTCGGCCCGGACCGGCGGATCGGACCCCACGGCGACGCCCCTCCCGACCAGCACGTTCTCCTGTACGACGTTCACATTGGTAGAGCACCGCCGGAAGCTCACTTGTGACACGCCACAACCGGCTCCCTGGCCACCTCCAAGAACGTCTCCACCGCCCCACAAGTCGCCTGGGCGAGAGTTCCCGTCGAAGCCAACGAGGAACGGGAGAACCGCCATGTTGAAGAAGACCCTGGCCGCGGCCGTCGCCGCGGCGACCCTGGCCTCCGCCGCCCCGGCCGCCGCGGAGACGTACACCATCAGGGTGCTGGGAGGGCACATCGGCAAGGTGAAGGAGTCGAACAGCACCTTCTTCTGCCCCGAGCACCAGATGCTGGTCGGCCGGGCGCACACCGGCGACGAGAACGGCACCACGACCTACTACTGCGGGCAGATCTACGTCAACGACGTCCGGGTGGAGGTGCTCCCGGAGCGCTACTGGGTGCGGGTGGACGAGCCGCGCAGCGTGTACACCGTGCCCGACGGCTACGCGCTGACCGGCCGCTACCACTACGGCGACGAGAAGGGCTACACGGTCTACTACGCGCAGATGATGCGCTGGCAGGGCAAGAGCCTGCGGATCGTCGGCCGCCACTGGACGGCCGACCTGAAGGAGAGCAAGCACACCTCGCTCTCCCCCACGGGCGAGATCATGACGGGCCGCTCCCACTACGGCGACGAGAACGGCCGCACCAACTACGAGTACGCCGCCGTCGCCGTGGACGGCTGAGCCCGCGACCCACCAAGGGGTCACGGGCTCATGGGGGAACCGGTCAGAAGGTCTCGCAGCGGCCCTCGACGTTGACGTTCGCGCCGCGGAGCGGGCGGGCCACGTCGGTGCCCTCGCCGCAGTCGAACGTGTCGGCGTCGTTGCCGCCCTGGATCCGGTCGTCGCCGCCGCCCGAGCTCACCGCGTTGGCGCCGTTGCCGGCGTCGATGCGGTCGTTCCCGTCGGCGGTGGTGACTGTGTCGGCGCCGCCCTGGCCGACGACGCAGTCGTCGCCGCCGTTGCCGGTGATGACGTCGTCGGCCGAGCGGCCGATGATCAGGTCGTTCGCGCCGGTGCCGGAGACCGACGTCGCGCCGGCGGTGGCCACGATGACGTTGCGGACCACGATGTCGCCGCAGGTCCCGGCCGGGACGCCGGCCGCCGTCAGGGTGACGTCACCGGTGTGGCCGATGCCGACGATCCCGGCGACGGTGCCGTTGCCCGGGACCTCGGTCAGGGTGGCCGAGCCGCCCGCGCCGGCGGTCAGCGTGACAGGGGTGCCGTTGACGGTCACCTTCACCGCGGCCTGCCCGCTCAGGGCGGTGACCGTGTAGGTCTTGCCGCCGCCGGTGATCCGGTAGGCGCCCTCGGTCAGGGCGACGGTGCCGAAAACGCCGTTGAGCTGGACCCGCGCCGGCTGGTCGCCCGCGCCGACGGCGACCAGGACGCCGGCCGGCGCGGTGGTGTCCGAGACGGTCACGGTACGGCCCTCACGGGCGAGGACGCGGCCCGAGGTGACGCCGTCGGAGAAGGTCTCGTTGGCGGGGTCGTCCTTCTTGGGGTCGATCGCGTCGTCGATGCCGTCGTCGTCGGCGTCGAGGTCGAGCGCGGTGCAGTCGATCGTGCCGGTGCGCAGCGCGTGGCCGCCGGTGTTGCTGTCGTCGGTCCAGAAGACCGGCTTGCGGCCGGCGACGCACTCGGCCTGGGCGGCCGGGGCGAAGCCCTCGTTGTTGAGGTTGGGCATGCCCGCCGGGCGGTCGTACACGACCGTGGCGGCGAGCTTGCCGGCGGCGTTCACGTCGAACAGGGCGGCGCGGCCCTGGCAGGTGTCGTCGCAGACGACCCAGAGCTTCTTGAGTTCGGGGTCGTAGGCGAGCTCCATGACGCCGGGGAAGCCGCTGGCGACGGTGGCGACGCGGGTGAACGCCCCGCCGTTCTGGTCGAGGGCGTAGGCGTGCACGCCGCCGGTGCCCTCGACGCCGACGAGGAACAGGCCGTCGCCGTGGTTCGGGTAGTCGGAGGGCTTGTAGGCCGCGCCGGTGCGCTCGTCGGCGAAGCCCTTCGCGGTGAGGTAGGAGTCGGGCACCCAGGCGATGGCCTCCAGGCCCGCGTTCGCGCCGACCACCGGGAGGTCGGCCGTGAGGACCCACTCCCTGGCGGCCGACAGCGTGCCGTCGGCCCCGGTCGGGTCGAAGCGCAGGACGGCCGGGCGGCTGACGCCGCTGACGCCGTTGTCTCGCTCGGTCGAGACGAACACGCCGCCCGCGACGCCGGCCGAGGTCAGCGTGACGCCCTCGGCGTCGGGGTCGCCCAGGCCGGTCGGGAACTTCAGGGTGTGGGTCTCGGCGGGCGTCCAGGCGGCGCCGTTCCTCTCCAGGCGGTAGAGGGTGCCGGGGCCGTTCTTGACCGCCCACAACGAGCCGGGGCCGGCGTCGCCGGAGGGCTGGTGGTAGAGGCCGCTCATGTTGCCGCCGAGCAGGCCGGCGGGGTCGGCCGTGGCGACGTCGGCGCCGCCGGGCCACGGGGTGCCGGTCGGCGTCGTGGTGCCGCAGGCGTTCGCGGCGCCCTTGGTCGGGGCGGTGGTGTCGGCGAACGCGCCGGAACCGTCGGGGCAGCGGCCGTAGGTGACGGCGGCGTGCGCCGGCCAGGTGTGGGAGTCGAGGAGGGTCAGGCCGTCGGCCGAGTAGAGGCGCGCGGAGTCGGCGGCGCCCAGGCCGTAGGAGAGCTCGACGTCCACGGGCAGGAAGCCGCCGGGGGCGATCGTGCTGCCGGCCGGGATCGGGTGGATGTGGGTGTCGTCGTTGTCCTTGACGAGCCAGCCCGACACGTCGACCGGGGTCGCGCCGGTGTTGGTCAGCTCGACCCAGTCGCCGGGGGCGCCGCCGTTCGACTCGATCTCGTTGATCTTGACCGTGGCGGCCGGGGAGCCGCAGGTGTTGGCCGCGCCCTTGGTCGGGGCCGTGCTGTCGGTGAACGCGCCGGTGCCGTTGGGGCAGCGGGCGTAGGTCACCGCGGCGTGCGCCGTCCAGGTGTGGGAGTCGGCGAGCGTGAGGCCGTCGGCCAGGAAGACGCGGACCGAGTCGGCGCCGCCGAGGCCGTACGCGACCTCGGTGTCCAGCGCGAGGAAGGCGCCCGGGGCGATGACGGTGCCGGCCGGGACGGTGAACACGTGCGTGTCGTCGTTGTCCTTGACGAGCCAGCCGCCGATGTTCACCGGGATCGGGCCGACGTTGACGAGCTCGACCCAGTCGCCCGGGGTGCCGCCGTTCGACTCGATCTCGTTGATCTTCACGAACGCCGAGGGGGTGCCGCAGTCGTTGGGCGCACCCTTGGTCGGGGCGACCGTGGCGGCGAACTCCCCGGCGCCGTCGGGGCAGCGGCCCCAGGTGATCGGCGCGTGCGCGGCCCAGGTGTAGGTGTCGACCAGGGTGACGCCGTCGGCCAGGAACACCCGTACGGAGTCGCCGCCGCCGAGGCCGTAGGCGGCCTCGGTGTCGATCGCCAGGAAGGCGCCCGGGGCGACGGTGGTGCCGGCCGGAACGGTGAGGACGTGCGTGTCGTCGTTGTCCTTGATCTGCCAGCCGCCGATGTCGACCGGGGTTGCGCCGGTGTTGGTCAGCTCGACCCAGTCACCGGGGACGCCGCCGTTCGACTCGACCTCGTTCACCTTGATCGAGGGAACCGGGTCGGCCGCCCAGGCCTGTGTCACGAGAAGCGGGACGGCGGTCAGGATCGGTAATGCCAATGCGACTGTCCGCCGCCAATTCATGCTCAACTTCGTGCCCTTTTCACCACAGCGAACAACGTTCCAGCGAGCCTGGTGGACGTGCCTGACCGGAAGGCGAAATCAGGGCGAACAGTGAACCCTTTTCCTGGCGTTCACAGGCAAGTCAGTGGCCTTGTCGTGGAAAGCGGCGATTGTCATGCTGGGCCGGTGATGTTCCGGCTGCTCGGGCCCGTCGAAGTGGGGGCCGGAGAGGCGGCCGCGCGGATCGGCGGCGCCAAACCGCAGACCCTGCTGGCCGCGCTGCTGCTCGAGAACGGCCACGTCGTGCCGATGACCCGGCTCATCGACATCCTCTGGCCGGACGACCCGCCGGAGACGGCGAAGGCCGCGATCCAGACGTACGTGAAGAGCCTGCGGCAGGCCCTCGGTAAGGCCGGGCTGCCCGAGGTGATCGTCACCCGCGCGCCCGGCTACCTGGCGGACCTGCCGCCCGGCTCGCTCGACGTCGACCGGTTCCGCCGGTTGCTGACCGAGGCGCGGCAGGTCACCACCCCCGAGGAGACCTCCGACCTGCTCGGCGCGGCACTGGCGCTCTGGCGGGGACCGGCCCTGGCCGGGCTGGGCGACTCGGCGCTGGCCGGGGAGGCGGCCCGGCTGGAGCAGCTGCGGTTGTCGGCGACCGAGGACCGCGTCGCCGCCGACCTGGCGCTCGGCCGCCACGGTCAGCTCGTCGCCGAACTGGCCGCGCTGGTGGACGCCCATCCGGCCAACGAGCGGCTGCGCGGGCAGTACATGACCGCCCTCTACCGGCTGGGCCGCCAGTCCGACGCGCTGGCGGTGTTCCGCGAGGGCCGCGCGCTGCTGGCCGAGGAGCTCGGCGTCGACCCGGGGCCGGAGCTGACCGCGATCAACCACGCGATCCTGCGCGGCGACGCCGCGCTGCTCGGGCCGCCGTCGGGCGAGGCGCGCCGGGTCGCCGTCCCGGCGCAGCTGCCGCCGGCCGCCGCCGACTTCACCGGCCGCGACCGGCAGAGCGCCGCGCTGGGGGCGGCGCTGAAGTCGGGCGGCGGGATCGTGCAGATCGTCGCGGGCCGGGCCGGGAGCGGCAAGTCGGCGCTGGCGCTGCACGTCGCCCACCAGGTCGCCGACGCCTTCCCCGACGGCCGCCTGTACGCCGAGCTGCGCGGGATGACGGCCGCGCCCGCCGACCCGGGCGAGGTGCTCGGCCGGTTCCTCAAGGCGCTCGGGGTGACGCCGGACGCCCTGCCCGAGTCGACCGGCGAGCGCGCCGACCTCTACCGCACGCTGCTGGCCGGCCGCCGGACGCTGGTCGTGCTCGACGACGCCGGGACCGAGCAGCAGGTCCGGCCGCTGCTGCCGGGCGGCGCGGCGGCGGTGCTGATCACCTCGCGCAACCGGCTGGGCGGGCTCTCGGGCGTCCGGCGCACCGACCTCGACGTGCTCGAACCGGACGAGGCCAGGGAGCTGATGGCGCGGATCGTGGGCGCCGAGCGGGTCGCCGCCGAGGAGGAGGTGGCCCGGGAGATCGTCGAGTTGTGCGGGCGGCTGCCGCTGGCGATCAGGATCGCCGGGGCCCGGCTGGCGACGCGGCAGCGCTGGCCGCTGCGGGTGCTCGCCGACCGGCTGGCCGACGAGCGGCGGCGGCTCGACGAGCTGGCCATCGCCGACCTGGAGGTGCGGGCCGGGTTCGAGGTCAGCTACCGGGGGCTCGACCCGGCGGCCGGGCGGGCGCTGCGGCGGCTGGGCTTCCTCGGCGTGCCGGAGTTCTCGCCCTGGATCGTGGCCTGGTTGTGCGACGTCGACGGGACGGTCGCCGAGGACGTCGTCGAGCGGCTGGTCGACGCGCAGGTGGTGGACTTCGGCCGGGTCGACGACCTGGGCACGCTCCGCTACCGCATGCACGACCTGGTCCGCATCCACGGCCGCGAACGCGCCGAGGCCGAGGAGCCCCACGAGGAGCTGCTGGCGGCCGTCGGGCGGGTGCTCGGCGGCTGGCTGGCCGTGGCCGACGAGGTGGCGGTCGACGCGCCGTCGGACGAGGCCGGCCACCGCGACCGGCCGGAGGACCCGGCGCCCGCTCCCCCGGAGCTCGTCGCCGGCGTGCTGAAGGCGCCGCACGACTGGTTCGAGATCGAGCAGCCCGCGCTGGTCGTCGGCATGGAGCGGGCCGCCGCGCTGGGCCTGCACGCGCTCGTCGGCCGGTTCGCGTCCTTACGGCTCGGCCTGTCGTTCCTGGGCGCGACCCGGTTCGAGTCGCGGGAGCGCATCAACCAGGCGGGGCTGACGGCGGCCCGCGCGGCCGGGCACCGGCCCGCCGAGGCGGGCATGCTGGCCGAGCTGGGCCACCTGCGCTACGAGCAGGACCGGTTCCCGGAGGCGCGGCGGCTGCTCGGCGAGGCGCTCGGCGCCTTCCACGACCTCGGCGACGCCCGCGGCCAGGCCCGGGTGCTGGCCGGGCTGGGCGTGACCTGCCGCGAGGCCGGCCGCCTGACCGACGCGCTCTACTTCCTCGACCAGGCCGCCACGCTGTTCGCCGGCCTCGGGGAGGAGGTCGGCCATTCCTATGTACGCCGCCTCGCCGGCTCCGTCCGGCTGGAACTCGGCGACTACGACGCCGCCTGGCCGGAGCTGACCGAGAGCCTGGCCGGTTACCGGCGCGCCGGCAGCCTCCGGGGCGAGGGCGTCACCCTCCGCACGATCAGCCTGTTCCACCGCGCCACCGGCGACCTGGAGGCGGCGCTCGACCCGGCCGAACGGGCGGCGGCCGTCTTCGGGCGGCTGGGCGACCGGCTCATGGAGGCGTACTGCGTGCGGACCCGGGCCAAGGCCGAGATGCGCATGGGCCGCACCCGGGAGGCGCTGGCCCCGCTGGAGCGGGCGCTGGCGACCTCCCAGACGATGCGCGACCGCTGGGGGCTCGGCGTCACGCTGCGCACCCTGGGCGAACTCCACCTGGCCGACGGCGACCTGGCCGACGCCGACGTGTGCCTGACCGCCGCCGCGGAGGTCTGGCAGGGCATGGAGGCCCCGCTCTGGCAGGCCCGCACCGACCGCGACCTGGCCCTGCTGCACGAGGCGCGGGGCGAGACGGGGCTGGCCGAGGAGGTCCGCGCGCGGGCGCTGACGGTCTTCCACGAACACGGCTCCCGCGAGTACGGGGAGCTCACCGGCCGCTGAAAACGGCCCGCCGCGGATTTTCACCGCCGTTTCAGCGGCCCGTCGGAACCTTTCGGTGCGAGCGAGAAACACCCCCACCGAAAGGGACACGACCATGAAGATCACCCGCCTGATCAGCGCCGGCCTGATGATCGCCACCTCGTTCAGCCTGGCCACCGCGGTGACCACGACCCCGGCGAACGCCTCGACAGCCGGCGGCCAGATCACCCGCTCGGAGGTCCTGGCCCGAGCGCAGAACTGGGTCAACCGCGAGATCCAGTACAACCTGACCCGCGACCCCGGCACGCTCAAGACCGACGTGGAAGGTGACAACAAGTACGGCCCCGACTGCTCCGGCCTGGTCTCCATGGCGTGGCACATCACCGCGAACTCCGGGAAGGGGGGCAACAGCACCCGCGACTTCGCGGCGTGGGATGGGGTGGAGGACCTCGACAGCCTCCACGATCTGAAGCCGGGTGACGCGATCCTCAGCAGCACCCACATCGAGCTGTTCGTGCGCTGGAAGGACACGTCCGACCACACGAAGGGCGCCTGGACCTACTCGCTGAACGGAACGAATTCCAGTGGGGACGCGCAAGGCTGGGAACAGGACTGGGCCAAGGGCCCGACCCCGAACTCCCGCGGCAAGGTGGGTGACGAGTCGTGGTCCAGCATGCAGGGCTATCAGCCGATCCGCTACAAGAACATCGTCGACGACGTCGCCGCCACCCCGAGGCCCAAGTTCGGCGACTTCGACGGCGACGGCAAGACCGACCGCGCCCTGTGGAACCCGGGCAACGGCGCGTGGTTCGTCGAGTTCAGCCGTGACGGCAGCCGCAACGAGACCGAGCCCTGGGGCCAGAACAGCGACATCCCGGTCTCCGGCGACTACAACGGCGACGGCGAGGCCGACCGCATGCTCTTCCGCCCGTCCAACGGCGCCTGGTATGTGACCTACTCCGGCACCGGCCAGCGGGCGCAGTTGCCCGCGTGGGGCCAGAACGGCGACGTGCCGGTCCCGGGCGACTACGA
The DNA here is from genome assembly GCF_001570525.1 of Herbidospora sakaeratensis. Taxonomy (GTDB): domain Bacteria; phylum Actinomycetota; class Actinomycetes; order Streptosporangiales; family Streptosporangiaceae; genus Herbidospora; species Herbidospora sakaeratensis. The sequence goes on along the minus strand of NZ_BBXC01000007.1, from coordinate 390,198 downwards.
CGGCGACGGCAAGGGCGACCGGGCGTTGTGGCGGCCGTCCACGGGAGCCTGGTACGTCGAGTTCAGCCGCACCGGCAGCCACAACGAGACCGAACCGTGGGGCCAGGCCGGCGACGTCCCCGTCCCGGGCGACTACAACGGCGACGGCGAGGCCGACCGCATGCTCTTCCGTCCCTCGACGGGCGCCTGGTACGTCACCTACTCCGGCACCGGCCAGCGCGTCCAGCTCGGCAACTGGGGCGTCAGCGGCCACGTCCCGGTGCCCGGCGACTACGACGGCGACGGCAGGTCCGACCGCACCCTGTGGAACCCGGCCAACGGCGCGTGGTTCGTCGAGTTCAGCCGCGACGGAGTGAAGAACGAGACCGAACCGTGGGGCCAGAACGGCGACGTCCCCGTCCCCGGTGACTACAACGGCGACGGCCAGGCCGACCGCGTGCTCTTCCGCCCCTCCACCGGCGCCTGGTACGCCGCCTACTCCACCACCGGCCAGCGCGTGCAGCTCTCCAACTGGGGAGTCAACGGCCACATCCCCGTCAGCTGACCCCTTCCCCCTGAGGCCCCGGCCGGCGTAATCCGGCCGGGGTCTCCGACCCATGCGGAGCAACGCCATGCGCGCCATCGCCCTGATCACCGCGGTCGTCACCGCCCTGACCCTCACCTCCTCCCCCGCCCAGGCCGCCGCCCCCTCCGGCTACCCGGTGACCGGCATCGACGTCTCCCACTGGCAGGGGAACGTCAACTGGCCGAACGTCGCCTCCGCCGGGGCGAGGTTCGCGTACATGAAAGCGACCGAAGGCACCTACTACCTCGACGACACCTTCGCCGCCAACTACGCGGGCGCGAAGGCGAACGGCCTCTACGCCGGGGCCTACCACTTCGCCCGCCCCGACCAGAGCGGGGGCCGGGCCCAGGCCGACTACTTCCTCGACCGCGCCCGGTACGTCGCCGACGGCCGCACCCTCCCGCCGATGCTCGACATCGAGTGGCCGTGGAACGGCTCCGGCAGCCCGTCCCCCTGCTACGGCCTGTCGCCGGCGCAGATGGTCACCTGGATCGGCGACTTCGTCGACCGGGTCAGGGAACGCACCGGCCGCCCGACGATGATCTACACGAACACGAACTGGTGGAACCCCTGCACCGGCGGCACCACCCGGTTCGGCGGGAACCCGCTGTTCATCGCGAACTACGGCAGCGCGCCCACCCCGTTACCCTCGGGCTGGTCGAAGTGGACGTTGTGGCAGTACGCCGACGCGGGCTCGCTGCCCGGCGACCAGAACGTCTTCAACGGCAGCCTTTCTCAGCTCGCCGCCCTCGCCGCGAGCGGCCCCCGCTTCCGCCACCCGGGCGACTTCGACGGCGACGGCAAATCCGACCGGGCGTTGTGGAACCCGGCCAACGGCGCGTGGTTCGTCGAGTTCAGCCGCGACGGCGTGAAGAACGAGACCGAACCGTGGGGCCAGAACGGCGACGTCCCGGTGTCGGGCGACTACAACGGCGACGGGCAGGCCGACCGCGTGCTGTTCCGCCCCTCGACGGGCGCCTGGTACGCCACCTACAGCACGACCGGCCAGCGGGCGCAACTGCCCGCCTGGGGTCAGAACGGCGACGTGCCCGTCCCGGGCGACTACGACGGCGACGGCAAGGCCGACCGCACGTTGTGGCGGCCGTCCACCGGCGTCTGGTACGTCGAATTCAGCCGCACCGGCAACCACAACGAGACCGAACCCTGGGGCCAGAACGGCGACATCCCCGTGCCGGGCGACTACAACGGCGATGGCGAAGCCGACCGCATGTTGTTCCGCCCCTCCACCGGCGCCTGGTACGTCACCTACTCCGGCACCGGCCAGCGGGTGCAGCTCGGCAACTGGGGCGTCAACGGGCACGTGCCCGTGCCGGGCGACTACGACGGCGACGGCACATCCGACCGGGCGTTGTGGAACCCGGCCAACGGCGCGTGGTTCGTCGAGTTCAGCCGCGACGGCGTGAAGAACGAGACCGAACCGTGGGGCCAGAACGGCGACGTCCCCGTCCCGGGCGACTACAACGGCGACGGGCAGGCCGACCGCGTCCTGTGGCGGCCGTCCACCGGCGCCTGGTACGCCGCCTACTCCACCACCGGCCAGCGCGTGCAGCTCTCCAACTGGGGAGTCAACGGCCACATCCCCGTCTCCTGAGGAGCGACGACATGATCTATCTGTCCGACCCCGTCATCGGCCGCATCCCCGTCGAGGAGAACGGCGACGAGCTGCTCGACCTGGGGACCGTGCCCGCGTTGTGCGTCGACCCGCGCATGGCCGCGGCCAACCCGTCGCACGCGTGGCTGCGGCGCGGCGTCGTCGACCGGCTGGTGGTCGCGCAGTCGCTGCTCCCGCCCGGCCTGCGTTTCCTCGTGGTGGAGGGCTTCCGGCCGGTGGACCTGCAGACGACCTACTTCACCGAGCACGTCGACCGGCTGAGAGACGCCCACCCGGGCCGCGACGACGACTGGTACCACCACCGGGCGGCCCGCTACATCTCCCCGCCGGAGGTCGCCCCGCACGTCGCGGGCGCGGCCGTCGACCTGACCCTGCGCGACGCCGACGGGGCCGAACTGTGGCTCGGCACGGAGGTGAACGACACCGACACCGAGGCGTGCCACACCGCCGACACCACGATCGCGCCGGAGGCGGCGGCCCGCCGCCGGGTGCTCGGCGCGGCGCTCACCGAGGCGGGCCTGGTCAACTATCCGACGGAGTGGTGGCACTGGTCGTACGGCGACCGCTACTGGGCCCACGTCACCGGGGCGGGCACCGCCCGCTACGGACCGGCCCGCAGGTGAAAAAGGGCGACGGCCCGGCGGCACGGAGCCGCCGGGCCGTCGCCGGGTTGAGCGCGGTCTACCAGAAGCGGTACTCCGGCGCGGGCCACTCGGGCTCGGCGGGGGCGACCCACGGAGCGGCGCGGCGGGCGCGGACGTCGGCCTCGGAGATGGTCTCACCGGGGGCCAGGACGAGCGGGATGCGGACGCGGCTGCGCTGCAGGTCGACGGTGACCTTCGTGCCGGTGGCCGGCTCGCCGCTGTAGGTCGAGTCGGTGCCGGCGAGGACGAGCCCGATGCGGTGCCCGGCCTTGAAGGTGTAGTCCTGCGGCAGGGTCAGCCACTTGACCTCGCCGTACGAGCCCACGGGGAGCGGGTTCGAGGCGCTGATCGAGTCGCGGTTCTGCACGTCGATCCAGCCGCGGCCGACGATCTCCAGGGCGGCGGTCGTCATGTTGGTCTCGACGTCGAAGTAGCAGCCGTCGTCGGCGGCGGTCGACTCGCCGTAGCAGCTCTGCGTGGTCAGGTTGCGGATGCCCTGGTTGCTGCGCCAGTTGATGCGGTTGTCGGTGCCGAAGTCGACGAGGAGCGCGGTCAGGTTGCTGGTCGGCTTGTCGAGCTTCACCTGGAGGCTGATCTCGGGCGTGCCGGACATCCGGATGTCCTTGGACAACTCGCTGGTGGTGAAGGCGACGCGGCCCGCGGCGGGGGTGGTGATGTTGGCGACCATGGCGTTCTCCGACTGACGGACGTCGGTGAAGGTCGCGGTCTCGCCGTTCTGCGCCTGGACCAGGCCGAGGGTGCCGTCGGCGGCCGGGCGGAACAGGTGGTTCTGGGCGGCGGGCTCGGGCCAGTCGCGCAGGGTGATCCAGTCGGTCCGGCCGGTCTGCACGTCGGCGCGCGGCTGCTTCATGACGTCGTTGCTCACGCCGACGAGCCAGTAGTCGAACCAGGCGTGCAGGGTGTCGACCCAGCGGTCGCGCTGGCCCTCGAAGTCGAACGGGTCGACGTGCTGGGTCTGGCCGACCCAGATCTTGCGCGGCACGCCGTTCTTGGCCAGCGCGTCCCACCAGACGGAGAAGTTGTCCGGCTTGACGTTCAGGTCGTTGACGGTGTGCACGACGAACACCGACGCCTTGACCTTGGAGACGTCGGCGAGGGTGCCGGCGATGTAGTCGCGCTCGGCCCAGTAGGCGTTGTAGTTGCCGGTGTCGTCGCCGTCGTTGGCGTCGGCGTAGGCACGCACCGCGGCGCACTTGGCGTCGGGGTCGGTGTCGACGACGTTGCCCAGGTACGACTGGTAGTTGAAGTTGTAGATCACGCCGTTCATGCGCTGGTACTTGTACCAGGAGCTGATCGCCGAGATCGGGACGATGGTCTCCAGGCCCTCGACGCCGGTCGCGGCGACGCCGTTGGCCAGGGTGCCGTCGTACGACTTGCCGATCATGCCGGCCTTGCCGGTGCTCCAGTCGGCGACGGCCGGGGTGACGCCGTCGAGCTTCGTGGCGGTGGCGCGGCCGTTGAGCCAGTCGATGACGGCCTTGCCGCCCAGGATGTCGGCCTTGCCGCCGACGTCGGGGCAGCCGGTCGACTTGGTGGTGCCGATCATGTCGACGGCGAGGAAGGCGTAGCCGCGCGGCACGAAGTAGTTGTCGTACCAGAGCGGGAACTTCACGATGTTCCCGTTCGCGTCGTAGACCTTGCGCTCGGCCTCGTTGCCGCGGCCGGAGTTGTCGTAGTAGGGGCTCTCGTCGATGATCGAGGCGACCTTGAGACCGGGGCCCGACTCCTTGGGGCGGATGATGTCGACCCGCACGCGGTCGAGCACTCCGTCGGAGTCGCTGTCGACGGTCGACTCGACGAGGACCGACTCGCGGATCGCGTCGGCGTAGGAGAAGACGGGCTGGGTGCGCCCGTTCTCCACGGAAATGGCGGGGGCGGCACTCGCCTGGACGGGCGTGGCGATGGCCACGACCAGTCCGACGGCGACGAGGGCGGCTCGCAACGGTGGCACGAAGAGCCTCCAGAGACAGGGGAATTACCCCAAATCTCTTTGAAAACCCTCATAACCGACAAGATCAGGTTACGGCTTTGACACCACCTCGTACTGGATGTGTGACATGGCACTCAGGCTCCCCAGCCGGCCTGCCGCCCCCCGATCCGGTCGGCCGCGATGCGCTCGCCGTAGCCAGAGGCGGCGTAGGCGGCCATGGGGTCGGGGGCCAGGCCCTCCTCCTCGCGGAGGGCGGCCAGCAGCGGGCGCACGTCGGTGTTGTACGCGTCCATGAACACCCCGCTGGCCCCGAGCACGTCACCCGCGCGCTGCGCCCGCGCCAGCGCGTCGCGGTCGACGAGCAGCGCCTTGGCCGCCGCCTCCTGGACGTTCATCACCGACCTGATCTGGCCCGGGATCTTCGGCTCGATGTTGTGGCACTGGTCGAGCATGAACGCCACGCCGCCGTCGAGACCGCCGCCGCGCACCACCTCGTACATGATCCGGAAGAGCTGGAACGGGTCGGCCGCGCCGGCCATCAGGTCGTCGTCGGCGTAGAAGCGGGAGTTGAGGTCGAACCCGCCCAGCTTCCCCTCCCGCAGCAGGAACGCCACGATGAACTCGATGTTGACGCCGGGCGCGTGGTGGCCGGTGTCGACGACCACCTTCGCCTTCGGCCCGAGCCGCAGGCAGTGGGCGTAGGCGGTGCCCCAGTCGGGCACGTCGGTGGCGTAGAAGGCCGGTTCGAACAGCTTGTACTCCAGCACCAGCCGCTGGTGGTCGCCGAGCCGGGCGTAGACGGCGTCGAGGGCCTCGGCCAGCCGGTCCTGCCGGGCCCGGATGTCGTCCTGCCCCGGGTAGTTGGTGCCGTCGGAGAACCAGAGTTTCAGCACCTCCGAGCCGGTGGCGTCCATGACGTCGACGCACTCCAGCAGGTGGCCGAGCGCCTTGCGGCGGATCGCCGGGTCGGGGTTGGTGACGCTGCCGAGCATGTAGTCGTCGTCCTGGAAGACGTTGCTGTTGATCGCCCCGATCGCCACCCCGCCGGCGCGGGCGTGTTCGGCCAGGTCGCGGTAGTCGGCCACCCGGTCCCACGGGATGTGCAGGGCGACGGTCGGCGCGGCGCCGGTGAAGCGGTGGACCTGGGCGGCGTCGGCGATCTTCTCGTAGGGGTCGCGGGGCACCCCCTCGCGCGTGAAGACCTTGAACCGGGTGCCCGAGTTCCCGTAGGCCCAGGAAGGCGTCTCGATGCGCAGCGCCCGCAACCCGGCCGTCACCCCAGCCGTCACCACTGTCGACCACCTCACCGCAAAAACGTTTCAATCCGCCTGACGCTAAAGCAGCCGTCAGAGGTCGTCAACGTCGCGGATGGGGGCTTGTCACGTTTTAAGCGGCGCGGGCATGCCGTCGGCGAACAGCTGGGCGTCGATCTGGTCGAGCGCGAGCCGCAGCGCCCCGAGCGCCACGCTGTCGGCGCCCAGGCTCGACGCCCGGACCTCCGGCACCCGCAGGACGAGCCGCTCCAGTTCGTCGACCAGCGGGTCGATGATCAGGTCGGCCGACCGCGAGTAGCCGCCGCCGAGCACCACGACCTGCGGGTCGAGCGTCAGCACCAGCGCCGCCGCGCCGACCGCGAGGTCTTTCGCGTAGCGCCGCAGCGCGGTCCGGGCCTCGCGGTCGCCCTCGCGGGCGCGTTCGAAGACCCACGCCGCCCGGTCGTCGGGATGGACGTCGGCGGGCATGCCGGGATAGTTCTCCAGCCGGGCGGGGGCCGACAACCAGCGGAGCGCCTTGAGCGCGCCGATCTCACCGGCGGCGCCCCCGTAGCCCCGCCGCAGGGTGCCGTCGATGATGAGGCCGGCGCCGATGCGCATGCCCGCCAGCAGGTAGACGATGTCGTCGGCGTCCTGGGCGGCGCCCTGCCAGCGTTCGGCCACGGCGGCCAGCTTGCAGTCGTTCTCGACCGAGATCGGGCAGCCGAACCGGGCCGCGAGGTGGTCGGCCGGGGAGACGCTCGACCAGCCGGGCAGCGGCGTGAACAGGGAGGTCCGGCCCGAGGCGTCGACCGGGCCGGTCACCCCCACCGTGATGGCCCAGATCCGGTCGGGTTCGAGCCCGGCCTCGGTCAGGCAGCCGTCGAGGGCGGCGTCGAGGGCCGCGAGCCGCTCGGCCGGTCCGGCGCCGGGGTCGACCGGCAGGCGGCGGCTGAGCAGCACCTCCCCTTCGAGGTTCGACAGCAGCACCAGTATCTTGTGCGCCCCGATGTCGACCCCGAAGACGTGACCGGCGCCGGCGTTGAAGCGGTAGCGGCGGGCCGGGCGGCCGACGGTGCTGCCGTCGGGCTCGACGACCTGCACCCACCCGTCGGTCACCAGGCCGCGCACGACGACGTCGGTGCCCGGCCGCGACAGGCCGGTGCGGCCGGCCAGTTCGGTGACGGTGGCGGGCGGCTGGCCCCGCATCGCCCGGACGATGCTCAGCGAGTTGAGCTCGCGGAGCCTGCTGACGTCGGCTCCGGCCGGGTCCACCACCATTGCCCCCTAATTATGCTTTGAGAAAGCGTAATTCTACCGGTCCCCTCACGAGATCGGGTACTGCTGGCCGGGGCTCAGCGCGCCGGTGAAGTCGACCTCGCGGCCGTCGACGGTGAAGCGGTAACGGCCGCCCTGGACGATCTCCGGCCGGTCGGTCAGATAGGCGCGCAGGCGCTCCAGCTCCGCCGGGCTGAGCCACGAGGGCGGGTCGGAGACCGCCCGGAAGCCGCAGATCGCGGCGAGGTCCTGCAACCAGGCCATCTGGGCGTCGGTGAGCAGGTTCAACCGGCTGCGGAAGTAGACGACGTCGGGGTCCACCTGGAGCAGCGGCGCGTGCCACAACCGGTGGAGGGAGTTCACGACGGCGTTGTAGGCCATCGCGTCCGAGGGATCGTCGGTGGCGTAGTTGGCCCACATCGGGGCGACGTCGGGGCCGCTGCGCATGCCGTCGACCAGCCCAAGCGAGGGCAGCAGCAGGCCGCCGCTGCCGAGCAGGTAGACCTCGGGCCCGGCCGCCTCGCGGATCAGCCGGAGCCCGTCGCGGTACGCCTGCTCCCGCGCCGCCCCCGAGTGCCGCACCCCCGGGACCGCCCCCGCGTTGACGAAGTCGAGCTTCAGATAGGTGAAGCCCCACTCGTGCACCACCCGGTGGATCAGGCCCCGGAGATGCTCCTGCACGCCGGGGTGGGTGAGGTCGAGCGCCCAGTAGGCGGCCCCCCAGTTGTGCCCGGCCTCGACCGGGTTCCCCGCCGCGTCGCGGAGCAGGAACTCCGGGTCGGGCTCGGCCCCGGGCAGCACGATGAACGGCGCCAGCCAGAGCCCCGGCCGCATGCCCGCCGCGCCGATCCGCCCGGCCAGCGCGGCCATGCCCGAGGGGAACTTGTCGTTGGGCTCCCAGTCCCCCACGATCCGCTGCCACCCGTCGTCGACCTGGACGACGTCGTAGGGCAGCCCGGCCAGCCCGGCCAGGTCCTTGCCGAGTTGCTCCTCGGTGATGCCCTCGTAGTAGGCGTACCAGGTGCACCAGACGTTGCCCGCCCGCCGGTCGCTGCTGCCCAGCCGCGCGGCCAGTTCCCGGGTGTAGGAGGCGAAGACCTCCCGCTCGGGGCCGTACGCCAGGAACCACGGCGCGCCGTCCTCCTCGCACCACCCCGCGAGGGTGTCGTGGTCGGCGCTCAGCCGGGGGGTGCCCAGGCCGAGCGCGCCCAGCAGGAGCACGTTCCCGTCAGGCCCCTGGAGGGCGGCCACGGCCGAGGAGTGGTGGCGGGACGGGTCGTCCCAGACGGTGTCGTCGGCGGTCAGGCGGCGTTCGGGGTTGGCGATGCGCAGCGGGGGTTCGCTGAGGCGGCGCCAGCCGCAGGGGCTCCACGAGTTCTGGCCGTGCCGGTAGAACAGGGCGTCGCCGAGACCGTGCAGGACCGCCACCCGGCCGGGCGGCAGGATCAGGCCGCCGGCGACGGGCTCGACGGGGGCCGGTCCGGTCGGTTCGACCGCGAAGACCCGGCCGGACAGGTCGACGAGCAGGGGCATGGCTCTCCTCAAGACGGGATGACGGGGCCCGGCGGGAGGTTGTCCCGCCGGGCGGGATGTTCAGACGAACAGGGCGTTGACCTGCTGGTTCGCCTTGGTCAGGGCGTCGGCGGGGCTGATCTGGCCGAGGATCACCGACTGCAGGGCGTCCTGCACGATCTGGCTGATCTCGGTGCCGTGGTCGGTGATCGGGAGCAGGAAGGTGCCGCCGGGGGTCGTGGTGTAGTCGACGTACACCTGCACGTCGCGGCCCTTGGCCTGGTGGGCGGCCAGCGCGCGGTCGGTGGCGCTCTTGATGGCGGGGAAGACCACGGCGTTGTCGCCGACCGTGTTCTGGCACTCGGCCGAGCCGAGGTACTTCACCCACTTCCAGGCGGCGTCCTTGTTCTCGGTGCCGGCCCAGATCGCGTCCGAGAGGCCGTTGATGGCGCTCTTGCGGGTGCCCGTCGGGCCGACCGGGAGCGGGGCGAGCGCGAACTTCTGCTGGGCGCCCTCGCCGAGGTAGGTGTTGATCGTCCAGGAGCCGGCGATCGTCAGCGCGGCCTTGCCGGAGTTCATCACGGCGTCGATGCCGAGCGTCGACTGCTTGTCGAACCTCGGCGCGAAGCCCTTGTCGGTCAGCGCCTTGTACCAGCCGATGGTCTCGATCAGCTTGGGGTCGTCGTACTTGTACTGGGTGCCCCATGGGTTCTTGTCGAGGTAGACGAACCCGTTGGCGGCGGCGAGCTCGCCCCAGCCGTTCTGGCCCTGGGAGCCGTCGTTCCACTCCGGCTGGTAGCCGTAGACGGCGACGTCGTCCTTGTCGAAGGCGGGGTCGAGGCCATTGCGGCCCTTGGAGTCGACCGTCAGCTTGGCGATGACCTGCTCGAACGTGCCGCCGTCCTGCGGGTTCCAGGTGAGGTTCGCCAGTTCGGCGGGGTCGACGCCGGCCTTGGCGAGCAGGTCGCTGTTGTAGACGACCGCCTCGGTGTCCCAGTCCTTGGGCAGGCCGTAGCGTTTGCCGTCCTTGGTCCAGAGGTCGGCGAGGCCGTCCTGGTACTGGCTGAGGTCGACCTTGTCGGCCTCGACGTAGGGCTGGATGTCGAGGATCTGCTGGCTGGTGACGAACTGCGGGTAGTAGGAGACCTGGTTGGTCCAGACGTCGGGGGCGTCGCCGGCGGCGAGCTGGGTGGTCAGGTTCTGCCAGTACTGCGCCCAGGCCGTCTGGGTGATCTTCACGGTGATGCCGGGGTTGGCGGCGGCGAAGGCGTCGGCGCAGGCCTGGTAGCTGGCCTGCTGGTTGTCGTCCCAGAGCCAGTAGTCGAGGGTGACCTGGCCGCCGCCGTTCCCCGGCTCCTCGTCGGCGCCGCCGCAGCCGGTGAGCGCCAGCAACCCGCACAGCAGGGCCGCGCCGACCCGCTTCCTGTCGATCATCGAGGTACCTCTTCCTGGGGGGATGTGGCCGAGGGGCCAGAAAAGTTCCCTCTTGCCTTGGTGGCTCTCCCGAATAATGATGTGGCTCATCGAAAATTTGTCAAGGCTGGCTCATAAGTACCTCGCTGGAGGCCCGATGGTCCCCCGACCTGCCCGGATTCTCATGGCCGCGCTGATCACGGCCGTGCTGCTGACCGCACCGGCCCAGGCCCACCCCGGCTGGCGGCCGCTCGCCGCCGGCCAGGAACCCGCCGCCAACCCCCTCAAGGGCTTCATCCCGTACGCCGACGCCTACGCGACGTTCCCGCACTCGATGGAGTGGTTCTACCTGCCGCTCAACGCCGTGATGACCGGCCCGCACCGGTTCGACTGGCGGGCCCTGGAGGAGGGGCTCGACGCCATCGCGGCCCGTGGACACCAGACCGCGTTCCGCTTCTACCTCGACTATCCCGCCCGGCCGAGCGGCATCCCGCGGTTCCTGATCGACCAGGGACTGCTCACCCGGCCGTACGACGACTTCGGCAACGACGGCCTGAGCGTGTCGCCCGACTACGACGACCCGCGCCTGGCCGCCGCGCTCGACGCGTTCATCGCCGCGCTCGGCCGCCGCTACGACGGCGACCCCCGGATCGGCTTCGTCCAGCTCGGCCTGCTGGGCTTCTGGGGCGAGTGGCACACCTGGCCGCACAACGGCGACCCGGGCACCGAGAACTGGTTCGCCTCCCCGGCGCAGCAGCAGCGGGTGCTGCGCGCCTACGACGCGGCCTTCGACGAGACCCGCCTGATGGTGCGTTACCCGAGCGCCGACAACGCGGCCCTCGACCTGGGCTACCACGACGACTCGTTCGTCTTCTCGACGCTGCCCGGCCCGGGCTGGCACTTCATGGACCTGATGAACCAGGCCGGGACGGCCGACAAGTGGAAGACCAACACGGTCGCCGGCGAACTGCGGCCCGAGCTGCAGGGCTGCCTGTTCTCGGGCGGCTGCGAGGGCGACTTCGCCGGGAGCGTGGCGCAGACCCACGCGACGTGGCTGCTCAACCACTACGCCTTCAGCCCGGGATACACCGGCGCGGCCTACGACACCGCGCTGGCCGCCGCCAAATCGCTCGGCTACTCGTTGCGGGTCACCAGGGCGCGGATCGGGAGCTCCGAGGTGGCCGTACAGATCCAGAACGACGGGGTCGCCCCGTTCGCCTACGACTGGCCGGTCGAGGTGGCCGCCGTCCGGAACGGCCGGATCGCCCGGACGTGGACGACGTCCTGGAAGCTGACCCGCGTGCTGCCCGGCGCGCCGGTCGAGCTGAGCACCCGGCTCCCCGGGCTGAAGAAGGGCGACCACACGCTGGTCATGCGGGTCGCCAACCCGCTCAGGAACGGCGTGCCGCTACGCTTCGCCAACGCCGGCCAGGACAGCACACTGACCGGCTGGCTCACCCTCGGCCGAACGCACTAAGGACGCGACATGCACGACCTCCGCCTGGGCGTGATCGGCGCCGGACAACGCTCGACCCTCGCCGCGACCGCCCACCGCCCGGGCCGGGGGTGCCGGATCACCGCCGTGTGCGACACCGACCCGGCCGCGCTGACCCGGCTGCCCGCCGAGCGCGCCTTCACCGACTACCGCGACCTGCTGGACGACGACGGGGTCGACGCCGTGCTCGTCGCCACCCCCGACGACACCCACGCCGAGATCGCCATCGCGGCGCTGCGCGTGGGCAAGGCCGTCTACCTGGAGAAACCGCTCGCCATCACGATCGCCGACTGCGACGAGGTCCTGCGCACGGCCGCCGATACCGGCACCCGCCTCTACCTGGGCCACAACATGCGGCACATGGGCGTGGTCCGGCTGATGCGCGAGGTCATCGCGCGCGGGGAGATCGGCGAGCCGAAGACGATCTGGGTGCGCCACTTCGTCGGGCGCGGCGGCGAGTACTACTTCAAGGACTGGCACGCCGACCGCCGCCGCACCACGGGCCTGCTGCTGCAGAAGGCCGCCCACGACCTCGACGTGATCCACTGGCTGGCCGGCGGCTACACCGAACGGGTCAGCGCCTTCGGCGATCTCATGATGTACGGGAACCTCGACCGCCGCCCGCCGGGCACACCCCCGGCCGAGGGCTGGCTGCGCGAGTGGCCCTGGCCGCCGTCGGCGTCGACGGGCCTGCACCACCTCATCGACGTCGAGGACGTGTCGGTCATGAACATGCGCCTCGACAACGGCGTCATCGCCGCCTACCAGCAGTGCCACTTCAGCCCCGACTACTGGCGCAACTACACCGTCATCGGCACGCACGGCCGCCTGGAGAACCTCGGCGACGGCCCCGGCTCGGTCGTGCAGGTCTGGAACAGCGGGCAGTCGGCCTGCCGCGAACCCGACCACACGTACCGGGTGCCGGCGGCGACCGGCGGGCACGGCGGCGCCGACGAGGCGATCATGGAGGAGTTCCTCCGGTTCGCCCGGCACGGCGGCCCCACCGACACCTCGCCGGTGGCGGCCCGGATGAGCGTCGCGGCCGGCTACCTGGCCACCCTGTCGCTGCGCGACGGCGGCACGCCGTTCGACGTGCCGCCCCTCGACGCCGCGACACTGCGCTACTTCATGCCGGAGAAGTTGAGCGACTGAACCAGCCGCCGGCCCAGGAAGACGAGCAGCAGCAGGACCGGGACGACCGACAACACCGACCCCGCCATGAGGCCGGTCCAGTCGGGCGCCCGGTTCGGCGACTGCTGCAGGAACACCCCCAGGCCGACCGTGAGGACGCGGGTCTCCTCGGCCTTGCCGACGAGCAGCGGCCACAGGTAGTCCTTCCAGCTCCACACGATCGTGGTCAGCCCGATCGTGATGAGCGGCCCCCGGCTCATCGGCAACACGATCCGCCAGAACATGCCCCACCGGCCGACGCCCTCCAGCGTCGCGGCCTCCTCGACGTCACGCGGGATCGACAGGAAGAACTGCCGCAGGAAGAACACCGCGAACGGCGTCATGAGCAGGCTCGGCAGCACCAGCCCGGGGAAGGTGTTGACCAGGTCGAGCTGCTTGACCAGCACGAAGTTGGGCAGCAGCGTGAAGATCGGCGGCACCATCAGGGCCGCCACGATGACGCCGAACACCAGGTCGCGCCCCGGGAAACGCAACCGCGCGAAGGCGTAGCCGGCCATCGCGCAGCAGAACGTCTGGACGACCGCGATCAGGCCGCTGTAGACGAGCGAGTTCGTCGTGTAGAGCAGGAAGTCGATCTCGGCGCCCGATCCGCCCGCCGCCCGCGCCTCCTCGGAGGAGACCAGGCCGAGCACACGGGTGAAGTTGATCAGGGTCGGGTTCGACGGCCAGAGCGCGGTCGAGTCGCGGAACAGGTCGGCGGCCGGGGTGAGCGCCGTCCGGATCATCCAGTAGAAGGGGAAGACGGTCACGACGAGCGCCGCGACGAGGGCGAGCCAGGAGGCGCGCTTCAGCATGGGGGGAGCTCCTTAGCCCAGGTCCGACCGGGACGCGCGCAGCATCCGCATCTGCACGGCGGTCAGCACGCCGAGGACCAGCACGAGGACCATCGCCACGGCGGCGGCGTAGCCCATGTGGAAGTAGGTGAAGGCCTGCTGGAAGATGTAGTAGTAGATGACGCGGGCCTCGGGGATCGGCGCCTTGCCGCCGTAGACGACCGCGACGGTGTCGAAGATCTGGAACGAGCCGATCAGCGACACGACCAGCACCAGCGCGATGATCGGCCGCAGCAGCGGCAGCGTGATCGACCGGAACATGCGCACCTCCCCCGCGCCGTCGATCGACGCGCTCTCGTAGAGGCCCTGCGGGATCTGCAACATCCCGGCGTAGAGCAGCAGCGCGGTGTATCCCGTGTACGCCCAGCTGTTGACCAGCGCGACCAGCGGCATCGCCCAGGTGGGCGAGTTGAACGACAACGTGGTGTCGACGCCGACGACGCCGAGCAGGTGGTTGACGAAGCCCAGGTCGGGGTCGAGCAGCCAGGCCCAGAGCAGGCCGATCGTCACGTTCGGCACCAGCCACGGCACCAGCAGCGCCGCGCGCAGCACGACCGACCGGGTCAGCCGGTGCATCAGCGCGGCCAGGCCGAGCGCGAGCAGGGTCTGGGAGCCGATGTTCACCACGACGTAGTAGGCGGTGACCTTGAGGGCGTTCCAGAACTGCCCGTCGCCGACCAGCTCGCGGTAGTTGTCGGCGCCGACGTAGGCGGGGTCGTTGAGCAGGCTGTAGTCGGTGAACGAGTACCAGACGCCGCGGACCGTCGGATAGGCGTAGAAGATCAGGAAACCGACCAGCACCGGCAGCAGGAACAACCAGCCGGCCACCCGGTCGTCACGCTTCCTCAGAACCGCCTGCATGCGCGCCCCTTTCCGGAAGTAATGATGTAGGCTAGCGAAAATTTGTCAAGAGCTAATCATAAGTACCTCACGGAGGGTTGCGAAAGCGAAGATTCCTGTTTGTAATTCGTTACGTCCAGGTTTCGATGTGAAAACCGAGGCCCCCATGAAGCGTTGGCTCGCCGCCCTGACCGCCCTCACGACCCTGCTCCTGGGCCAGGCCCTCCCCGCCGAGGCCGCGGCCGGTCCGCCGCCCCGGCCGCCCGCCGGTCCGGCCCCCGACACCGCACTGACCACCCACACCTACACCTACGCCAACACGCCGGTCGGCCAGCCCCTCAAGGGGTTCGCGCCCTACCTGTTCCCCGGCGACGACTACGGAGCGAAGTTCCCGGGCGGCGTCCTGTGGAGCTACTTCGCCCTCAACGAGGTCATGAAGGACCCGTCGAGCTGTTCGGTCTTCGACTGGACGGTCTTCGAGAAGGCCCTCGACGAGGCCGCCGTCTGGGGCCGCCAGCTCGCCTTCCGGTTCTACGTCGAGTATCCCGGCGGCACCGGCTCCCACCCGGGCAACGGCATCCCGCCCTGCCTCAACGGCAAGACGGCGCTGCGCGCCAACGGGTTCTGGGGCACCGTCAGCCCCGACTACGACGACCCCGACGTCATCGCCGCGTTCATCAGCTTCATCAACGCCTTCGCGGCCCGCTACGACGACGACCCCCGGGCCGGCTTCATGTCGCTGGGCCTGGTCGGCCTGTGGGGCGAGTGGCACACGTGGCCGTACGACCGCGACGCCGCCGACGGCTACCCGAACCTGATGCCGAGCGACACCACGATCCGCACCCTGATCAACGCCTACGACGCCGCCTTCGACAACCTCCAGCTGGAGGTGCGCTACCCCGGCCTGGCGGGCGCGGAGTCGGCCGACATCGGGTTCCACGACGACTCGTGGCCCTACAAGGAGTGGCGCGGCAACCAGCTCAAGAGCATGACCCTGCCCCGGTCGATGAACGGCTGGGACGACGCGTTCACCCAGATCATGCTCGACACCGGCACCGAGAACCGGTGGACCGAGCAGTCGATCGGCGGCGAGGCCCGGCCCGAGATCCAGGGCTCGCTGTACGCCAACTACCCCGCCGGCGGCGGCCAGGTCGACGACGTGCTCGCGGCCACCGAGCTCACCCACATCTCGTGGATGATCAACCAGACCGGGGCCGGCGGCTACAGCCCGACCGACCCGAAGGTGGCGGCCGGGGTCCGCAAGATGGGCTACAACCTGCACATCCCGCAGGCCAACTTCAACGCCTCCGCCGGTTCGACGTTCAAGGTCGGGGTGACCGTCCAGAACGACGGGGTGGCCCCGTTCTACTACCCGTGGACGTTCGTGCTCGGGCTGCGCAACGGCGCGGGCGCCGTGGTGAAGACGTGGGACACCGACTGGGACATCCGGACCGTGCAGCCGCTCAGGATCCGCGCGTTCCCCGACTGGAACACCTCGGAGTACCTCGACTTCGGCCGGCCGGTGAACTTCTCCGCCAACCTCAGCACGGCGGGGGTGCCGGCCGGGTCGTACTCGCTGGTGCTGCGGGTGCGGAACCCGCTGGAGGCGGTCACCCAGACCGTGCTGCGCAACCGGCCGGCCGCGACCCGGTTGTCCGACTTCACGATCGACCGGTGGCGGCCGCCCTATCCGCTGTCGTTCGCCAACGCCAACCAGGGTTCGGACGGCTGGGTGAACCTCGGCTCGGTCAGCACCGGCGGCGGGCCCTGCACCGGCGACTGCACCGCGCCGACCGCGCCCACGCTGACCTCGACGGGCAAGACCTCGTCGTCGGTGTCGCTGGCGTGGAGCGGGGCGACCGACAACACCGGGGTCACCGGCTACCAGGTCTACCGGGGCGGCACGCAGGTCGCCGCCGTCACCGGGACGACGTACACCGACAGCGGGCTGTCCGCCTCCACGAGCCACGCCTACACGGTCAGGGCCCGGGACGCCGCGGGCAACCTGTCGCCGGTGAGCAACACCGTCACCGTGGTCACCGACCCCGGCGCCTCCACCGGGCTGGTGCTCGACGACTTCAACGGCACGCCCGCCTATCCCTCGCAGAACGACCTGGGCAGGTGGACCGGCGGCAACTGCTTCCTCGACGGCGGCGGTTCCGGCGTCGTCACCGGCGGCGCGCTCAGCCTGCGGTACAACAACTGCGGCTGGTTCGGCAGTGACGTCGGGGTCGACCTGACGTCCAAGACCCACCTGGTGATCCGGGTCAAGGGCGCCTCCGGCGGCGAGCAGACCCACTTCAACCTGGGCCTGGGCGGCTCGACCAAGGTGTTCGCCGACTACACGCTCGACGGCGGCGCGCATCCGGTGATCACCACCGCCTACCAGGACATCCGCATCCCGATGGCCGCCAACGGCATCAGCCGCAACTCCCCCAGCCAGCTCGCCATGGGCTTCTGGTACGGCGGCAACTCCACCATCACCATCGACGAGATCCGGTTCGAATGATGCCGAGAAGAACGAGCGCCGTGGTCGCGGCGGCGGCCCTGATGGTGACCGGCCTGGTCATCGGCACCGCCGAGGCGCAGACCCGCACCTACCAGGCCGACCTCGCCACCGTCATCGCCAACCCCGAGCGCGGCTACCACAACCGCTACGAGATCATCAATGACCCGGCCGTCAACGACTACGTCAACGCGGCCACCATCCCCGGCTTCAACCCCGACCTGCTCGACCGCACCTTCTCCCGGGCGAGGCAGAACGGCAACACCCTCGTCCACAGCTACCTGCACCTCGACAAGTACAGCGGGACCGACACCCTCCCGCAGGCCCTGCTCGACAACCTGGCGAGCGGCCTCGCGGCGGTCCGCGCGGCCGGCCTGAAGATCGTGCTGCGCCCGGCCTACACCTGGGACGGCTGGGCCTCCGTGCCCGAGGCGCGCATCCTCGGCCACGTCACGCAGGTCGGCGCGGTGCTGACCGCCAACGCCGACGTGGTGGCGCACCTGGAGACCGGCTATCTGGGCGCGTGGGGCGAGTGGCACACGGGCGCCTACTCCGACCCCTTCAACCAGGACCAGTACGCCACCCGGCTCCGCATCGTCACCAGGGTCCTGGAGACCACCCCGGCCACGATCCCGCTGGCCATGCGCTATCCGATCTTCATCAAGGAGATGCTCGACTCGCCCTCGCTCACCCAGGCGCAGAAGGACCGGATCGGCTTCCACAACGACTGCTTCCTGGCCGACTACAACGACATGGGGACCTACGACAACAACTCGTGGATGGGCTGGTTCGACATCGAAGTGAAGAAGCAGTGGATGTACGACCGCATGACGTCCACCGGCTTCAACACCATCACCGGCGGCGAGACCTGCAACTCCGACGGCTACAACGACGCGGCCGGGGTCAACGTCCAGACCGAGATGGCCAAGCTCAACTTCACCGAGATCAACGAGGACTACGCGGCGGTCAACACCAACAAGTGGAAGGCCACCAACCTGGCGGCCTCGGGCGACGACCCGGCCGAGACGGCGTTCGTGCGGCTCAAGCGCAAGATGGGCTACCGGCTCCGGCTGGTCGGCGCGAACTTCTCCGACTCGGTCCAGCCCGGCGGGCAGCTGACCTTCTCCGCCACCCTGCGCAACGACGGGTGGGCCGGTCCGGTGAAGCAGCGCCCGGTCTTCCTGGTGCTCGACGACGGCGCCCGCCGGTACGACCTCGCCGTGCCCGGCCTCGACCCGCGCCGCTGGACGCCCGGCGCGCACACCGTGGCGACCCAGACGGTGACCGTGCCGTCGAACGTGGCGCCCGGGACCTACCGGCTGGCCCTGTGGCTGCCCGACCAGGCCGCCGGGCTGCGGTCGCGGGCGGAGTACTCGATCAGGTTCGCCAACACGGGGACCTGGCACGCGGCGGGCGGCTACAACGTGCTGGCCCCGGCCTTCACCGTCGGCCAGTGCGCCCCGAACTGCCCGTCCCCCTCACCCAGTCCTTCTCCATCCCCATCACCATCTCCATCACCATCGCCTTCGCCTTCGCCTTCGCCGTCACCCTCGCCCAGTCCCACGGGGCTGGTGCTGGACGACTACAACGGGACTCCGGCCTGGCCGTCGCAGAACGACCTCGGGAAGTGGACCGGCGCGAACTGCTTCCTCGACGGCGGCGGTTCCGGCGTCGTCACCGGCGGCGCGCTGAACCTGCGCTACAACAACTGCGGCTGGTTCGGCAGCGACGTCGGGGTCGACCTGACGTCCAAGACCCACCTGGTGATCCGGGTCAAGGGCGCGGCCGGCGGCGAGCAGACCCACTTCAACCTGGGCCTGGGCGGCTCGACCAAGCTCTTCGCCGACTACACCCTCGACGGCGGCGCGCACCCGGTCGTCACCACCGCCTACCAGGACATCCGCATCCCGATGGCCGCCAACGGCATCAACCGCAACTCCCCCAGCCAGCTGACCATGGGCTTCTGGTACGGCGGCAACTCCACCATCACCATCGACGAGATCCGCTTCGAATAGCAGCGGGCGGCCACCGCCTCCGGGCGGTGGCCGCTCCTCCGGGAGGTTTCGGATGGCCAAGATCGTCATCACCGGAGCCGGCAACGTCGAACTCACCCGCAAGATCCTCTCGGATCTGTTCTCCGGTACGGACCTCGCCGGCGCCCTCCACATCGCCCTGCACGACGTCGACCCCGGCCGCCTCGCGACCGCCGAGGCGCTGGCGTCCCGGCTGAACGCGGAGACCGGCGCGCACGCGCGCGTCGAGGCCGCCTTGACCAGGCCCGCCCTGCTCGACGGCGCCGACTTCGTGGTCTGCCAGTTCGACGTCGGCGGCTACGACGCCCTCCTGCGCGACGTCGAGATCCCCCGCCGGTACGGCCTCCGCCAGACCCTCGGCGACACGATCGGCGTCGGCGGCGTCTTCCGCGCGCTGCGCACCATCCCCGAGATGCTCGGCCTGGCCGCCGACATGGCCCGGCGCTGCCCGGACGCCTGGCTGCTCACCTACACCGACCCGATGGCCGCGTTGTGCTGGGCGGTGCGCGCGGGCAGCCCGCTGCGCAACGTCGCGGGGTTGTGCCACGCCGTCCGCGACACCCACGCCCTGCTGGCCGACCTGGTCGGCCGCGAACTCGACGAGATCGACTTCCGTACGGCCGGGGTCACCCACCAGGCGTTCGTGTTGCGCTTCGAGAGCGGCGGCCGCTCGCTCTACCCCGACCTCGACCCCCTGATCGCGGGCGACCACGACGTGCGCGGCGAGATCTACCGCCGTTTCGGCCACTATCCGACCGAGTCGAGCGAGCACGCCGCCGAGTACGTGCCGTGGTTCCTCCCGCACGACGGCGAGGTCAAGCGGCTCGGCCTGCCCGTCGACGAGGCGCTGCGGCGCAGCGCCCGCAAGCTCGACTCCTACGAGCGGCTGCGCGGCTCACTGGCCTCCGGCGAACCGCTGCTGGCCCGGTGGAAACACTTCGAGATGGCCTCGGAGGTGATCCACTCGATGCTCACCGGGACCCCGCGCGAGGTCTACCTGACCCTGCCGAACCACGGGCTCATCGACAACCTGCCGCCGGAGGCGTGCGTGGAGGTGCCCGCGCACGTGGACGGCGCGGGCGTGCGGCCGGTGCCGATCGGGGCGCTGCCGGTCCAGCTGGCGGCGTTGAACCGGACCTACCTCAATGTGGTTGAGTTGACCGTGACCGCGGCCCTGGAGGAGAGACGATCGGCGGTGTACCAAGCGGTGATGCTCGACCCTGCCACCTCCGCCGCCCTGCCCCTGGCGGCCATCGAGGAGTTGTGCGACGAACTGCTCGACGCCCATGGCGCGCTGCTGCCGCCGGGCCTGCGGGGCGGGCGCCGATGACCGACGTGGCGGACGTCGCCGCGGACACCCGCCGGGAGCGCATCGTCTCGATGGTGCTGGAGCACGAGTTCGTCCGGGTGACCGACCTGGCCGGGCTGTTCGGCGTCACCAGCGTGACCATCCGCGCCGACCTGGAGCTGCTCGACCGGCAGGGCTCGCTGCGCCGCGTCCGGGGCGGCGCGATCCCGGCCCGGCCGGCGCGGCCCGCCGAGCCGTCGTTCGAGGTCGCGCTCGGCAGCGCCGCCGTCGAGAAGACCCGTCTGGCCCGCCACGCCGCCGCCCTCGTCGTCAGCGGCGAGAGCCTGGTGATCGACGCCGGCACCACCACGACGTTCCTGGCCCGGGCGCTGGTCGCCCGGCCCGAGCTGACCGACGTCGTCGTCTTCACCAACAGCCTGCGGGTGGCGGTCGAACTGGAGCCCGCGATCCCCCGCGTCACCGTGCTGCTCACCGGCGGCACGCTGCGCCCGTCGACCCACGCCCTGGTCGACCCGATGGGCGCGCTGATGCTCGACCGCATCAACGCCGACACGCTGTTCCTGGGCTGCCACGGCGTCGACGCCGTCTCGGGCGTCACCGGCGTCCACCTGCTGGAGGCCGAGATGAAGCGCCGCATGCTGGGGGCCGCGCGCCGTCACGTGGTCGTGGCCGACTCGTCGAAGCTGGGCCGCACGGGGCTGGCCCCGATCTGCGCCCTGCCGGAGGCCGACCTCCTGATCACCGGCCGCGAGGCCGACCCCGGGCTCGTCGCCGGGCTGCGCGACGCGGGCCTCACGATCGACCTGATCCCGTGAACGACGCGAACTACGGGCATCCGCGGCTGGCCGCGATCTACGATCCGCTCGACCCCGACCGCAGCGACCTCGACGCCTATGTCGCGATGGCGGAGGAGTTCGGCGCGCGGTCGGTGCTCGACGTCGGGTGCGGCACGGGCGTGCTCGCGCTGCTGCTCGCCGCGCGCGGCCTGACGGTCACCGGGATCGATCCGGCGCGGGCGTCGGTCGACGTCGCACGGGGCAAGCCGGGCGCGGAGCGGGTGCGCTGGCTCGACGGCGACGCGGGCGACCTGCCGCCGATGCGCGTCGACCTGGTGACGATGACCGGGAACGCCGCCCAGGCGATCGTCGATCCGCACGACTGGCACACGACGCTGCGCGGCGCGTACGCGGCGCTTTCGCCGGGCGGCCGGTTCGTCTTCGAGACGCGCGATCCGGCCCGGCGCGTGTGGGACGACTGGGCGGGGTGGAGCCGCGCGACCACCCGGCGGGTGACCGACCTCCCGGGCGTCGGCCGGGTCGAGACGTGGGCCGAGCTGACCGGCGTCAGCCTGCCGTTCGTGAGCTTCCGGGGCGTCCACGTGTTCGCCGACGGGGAGGTGCTGGTCTCGGAGTCGACGCTCCGCTTCCGTGAGCGGGCCGAGGTGGAGCGCGACCTGCGGGAGCACGGCCTCGTCGTCGACGAGGTGCGCGAGGCACCCGACCGGCCGGGCCACGAGTTGGTCTTCGTGGCGCGGCGGCCCTAGGCGGCGTCCACCCAACTGTCCCGCTCGCGCTATCGCCCGGTTCCGGCCGACCGGCGAGCCTGGTGGCCATGAGGGGGATCTTCTTCCGGCGGCCCGAGGTCCGCGAGCTCGCCGCCGCGTCGGCCGACTGGGCCGGGCGGCGCGGCCTGCGCCTCCAGGTGACCGGCGACCTGCACGACTGGGCCGCCGCCGTCGGCGCGGCCATGGGCGCCGACGGCGTCAACCCGACCTTCGACCCCGCCCGCAGCCGGATCGCGCCCGGCTCGGCCTTCCATCTGTCCGCGCTCGACGAGAAGGGCGACGTCGTCGCCTGCGGCGCGGGGCGTCTCTTCGTGACCCGCGACTTCGCCGCGCTGGTCGAGTCGCTCGCGTTGTGGTTCGACCCGGTCCCGCCGGAGATGGCGGCCGGGATCGAGCTCGCCACGCCCGTGCCCGCGTTGTCGGGCCGGATCGCCCACGTCGGCGGGTTGTGGCTGCATCCCCGGGTGCGCGGCTCGGGTCTGTCGCTGACGATGGCGCGGCTGATCCGGGCGACGGCGCTCGACCTGTTCGACGCCGACTGGGACACCTGGGTCGCCTTCGAGGACGTCGCGTTCCGGTCCACCTACGGCACGGCCACCACGATCCTGTGCGTCGACGGCCACTTCCCGCCGCGCGGGCGGGCCGAGCGGGTCTTCCTCAGCTACGCGACGCGCGCCCAGATTCTGGACGTCGTGCGCGACACCGTCGGCTACACGGCGGTGTGACGTGGACGAATGGCGCCCGTCCCTGCTCACCGAGCCCGAGGCGAAGGACCTGCTCGACTCCGGCGTCGTCCGCCGCGTCCACGACCCCCTCGGTTTCGGGACGTGGGTCTGGTACCCGTGGTCGGCGGTGCTGGTGCGCACCCATCCGGCCGAGGAGTTCCGGCGGCTGCGCACCGACCGCAACCGGAACAAGATCACCCCCGCGGAGCAGCGGCGGCTCGGCGCGGCCCGCATCGGCGTGGTGGGCCTGTCGGTCGGCAACGGCACCGCCCTCACCCTGACGATGGAGGGCGTCGGGGGGTCGTTCAGGATCGCCGACTTCGACCGGCTCGACCTGACGAACCTCAACCGCATCCGGGCCGGGCTGCCCGACCTCGGCCTGGAGAAGACGGTCGTGACCGCCCGGCAGATGTACGAGATCGACCCCTACCTGGACGTCCAGCCCTTCCGCGAGGGCGTCACCCCGGCCAACGTCGACGCCTTCCTCGACGGCCTCGACCTCGTCGTCGAAGAGTGCGACGACCTCTACGTCAAGGTGGCGCTCCGGGAACGGGCCCGCGCCCGGCGCGTCCCGGTGCTGATGAGCACCAGCGACCGCGGCATGCTCGACGTCGAACGCTTCGACCTCGAACCCGGCCGCCCGATCTTCCACGGCCTCCTCGGCGAGGTCAGGGCCGACGACCTGATCGGGCTGGCGCCCAAGGACAAGATCCGGCACGTGCTGGCCATGTTCGCCGAGGAGTCGCTCAGCCCCCGGATGCGCGCGTCCCTGCCGGAGGTCGGCCGGACCCTCGCGAGCTGGCCGCAGCTCGCCTCGGACGTGGCGGTGGGCGCGGGCGCGGTCACCGACGCCGCCCGCCGTCTGCTGCTCGGCGAGCCGGTCGCGTCGGGTCGCTACCACCTCGACCCGGCCGCGCTGCACGGCTGATCACGTGATCAGGTGAGCAGGGCGTGGGCCAGGCCGATGACGGCTCCGGCGGCGATGTACCAGGCGTTGTTGAGCCGGGTCGCCCAGAGCAGCACCAGGGTGACCACGGCGATGGCGGCGGTCAGCGGGTCGACGATCGCGGTGCCGCCGAGTTGCCAGGAGACCCCGGCCATGAGGGCGAGGGCGGCGGCGTTGAGGCCGTCGAGCAGGGCGGCGGTCCAGTCGGCCGAGCGCAGCCGGTCGGTGAGCCGGGTCAGCAGGCCGACGAACAGGAACGACGGCAGGAAGATCGCCACGGTGGCCAGGAACGCGCCGACCGGGCCGGCGACCAGGTAGCCGATGAAGGTCGCGGTGGTGAAGACCGGCCCGGGGGTCACCTGGCCGACGGAGACGGCGTCGGCGAGCTGCTGGCCGGTGATCCAGCCGAGCCGTTCCACGAAGTCGCCGCGCAGGAAGGCGAGCAGGACGTAGCCGCTGCCGTACAAAACCGAACCGATCTTGAGCATGGTCAGGAACAGCTGCGTGAGCTGCCCGCCGGTCGGATCGGGGAAGACCGGCAGCCCGCCCGCGACCGGCCCGAGGAAGGGCGCCGCGAGCAGCCCCCGGCCGGCGGCCCGGACGGCCCCGGCCAGCACCGCGCCCGAGGCCAGGATCAGCAGCTCGTTGACGCCGAGGAGGTAGGCGGCCAGGGCCGCGGCCGCCAGTAGGGCCAGCCAGACGTTCTTGATCGCGGTACGCAGCAGGCCGACCAGGGCGTGGGCGATGATCGCGATGACGGCGGGCACGACCCCGTAGAGGATGCCCCGGACCTCGGGGGTGCCGCCGTAGGTGACGTACACCCAGGCCAGGGCGGTCACCATCAGCGCGGCCGGGACGATGAAACAGACCCCGGCCACCAGCAGCCCGCGCCAGCGGGCCCGGTCGTAGCCGAGGTGGATGGCCAGCTCGGTGGAGTTGGGGCCGGGGATGAGGTTGGTCGCGCCCATCAGGTCGAGGAACCGCTGGTCGGTCACCCAGCCCCGGCGGCGCACCAGTTCGTCGCGCATCATCGCGGTGTGCGCGGCCGGGCCGCCGAAGGCGATGACGCCCAGCTTGAGGAAGACGAGCGCCACCTCGCGCAGCACTGATTCACCCCGGTTACCATGAGTAGTCAAATAATCACAAAATGGGGGGTATCGGTGGAGTTGACGCGAAGGCAGTTCGCCCAGGTCGCACTCGGCTTCACCGGTCTTCACGTCGTCGGGCCCCTCGGCGGCGGAACCGCCCTGGCCAAGTATGTCGACCAGGTGCCCCGCCTGCCGACGGCGGCCCCGCGCCGGTCGGTCGTCCCGGGGTCCGACTACTACGAACTGACGATGCGGCAGGCCGCCTGGCGCTTCCACCGCGACCTGCCGCCGACCGAGACGTGGGGGTTCCACGCCTCCGACGGGGCCGGTCTCGGCTACCTGGGCCCGGTGCTGGTCACCCGCCGGGGCACGCCCGTGGTGGTCCGCTACCGCAACGAGCTGCCGAGAACGCACCTGCTGGAGCCGGCGGTCGACGTGACCCTCTGGCGGGAGGTCCCCGGCGTGCCGCCCGACCCGCCCGGGGGCCGGAACCCGGGTGACTTCCCCGCCCTGCCGAACGTCTGGACCGTCCCCCACCTCCACGGAGGCTTCGACCCGCCGCAGTTCGACGGCCATCCCGAGGCGTGGTTCACCCCCGACGGCGTCCACGGGCCGGCGTACACGACGCGGCCGGGGGCCGCGCCGAACGAGGTCGTCTACGCCTACCCGAGCGAGCAGCAGGCCACGATGCTCTGGTATCACGACCACGCCATGGCGATCACCCGGCTGAACATCTACGCCGGGCTGGCCGGGCTGTACCTGATCCGCGACGACGTCGAGGAGAGCCTGCCCCTGCCGGAGGGCGACTTCGAGGTGCCGCTGATCCTCCAGGATCGCGACCTCACCCCCGGCGGGGCGCTGTCCTACCCCGACACCGGCCCGACGCCCTACCACCCGAAGTGGAACCCGAACTTCTTCGGCGCGATCCCGGTCGTCAACGGCAAGGCCCACCCCTATCTGGACGTCGAGCCGCGCCGCTACCGGCTGCGCCTGCTCAACGGCTCCAACCAGCGTTACTTCCACTTCTGGTTCCAGGACGGCGGGTCGCGGCGGCCCTTCTGGCTCATCGGCACCGACGGCGGCCTCCGCGCCGCCCCCGACCCCCGGACTGCCGAGGCGGCAGTTCGTGCTGATCGCCAACCGGGACGCCAAGGGAAAGTCCACACACCTGGCGATCAACCAGCGCCTCTTCGACGACCCGGTGGAGGACTTCCCCAAAGCCGGCACGACCGAGATCTGGGAGTACGTCAACCTCTCGGGCGACGGCCACGCCATGCACGTCCACCTGGTTCAGTTCCACCTGCTCGACCGGCAGCGCCTCGACACGACGGGCTACCGGGCGGCGTACGACGCCTGGATCGCCGGGGGACGGCGGCCGGAGGCCAGGCCGGACCTGGCGCGCCACCTGCGGGGCGAGCCGATCGCGCCCGGCGACTACGAAACGGGCCGCCTCGACACGACCGTGGCGCAGCCGGGCATGGTCACCCGGATCGTGTTGCGCTTCGACCTGCCCGAGGGGGCCGCGCTCCCGGCGACGTACATCCAGCACTGCCACATGCTCGAACACGAGGACAACGAGATGATGCGCCCGTGGCGGATCATCGCGTGACCGCCAGCCGGAACCGGGTGAACTCGGCGGCGAGCGCCTCGGGCGGGTAGTGGGCGTTGAGCCCGCTGGGGTTGGGCAGCACCCACACGCGCGCCCCGGCGAGGCGGCCGGGCTGCGGCCCGATCGTCGCGCCCGCCGCGCCGAAGGCCCGGCGGTAACCGGTGACGCCGAGCAGGGCCAGCCATCGCGGCCGCAGGGGTTCCATGCGGGCGATCAGGTCGCGGCCGCCGGCCACGTACTCCCCGGCGGCGAGGTCGGCGGCCTTGGCGGTCGGCCGGCGCACGATGGTGGTGAGCCCGAGGCCGAAGGACAGCAGGTCGCGCTCCTCCTCGGGGCGCAGCAGCCGGGGGGTGAATCCGGAGCGGTGGAGCGCGGGCCACATCCGGTTCCCGGGGGTGGCGAAGCTGTGCCCCCGGGCGGCCGAGGTGAGGCCGGGGTTGATGCCGACGAACACGACGTCGAGGTCGTCGGCGAGGACGTCGGGCAGCGGGTTCACGTGGCCATCCGGTGGCGGCGGACCTTGGCGCGGTTGCCGCAGATCGCCATGGAGCACCAGCGCCGCCGCCGCGACTTGGTGGTGTCGTAGAACCACAGGGTACAGGTCGTGTCGTCGCACGGCCGGACCAGCGCCCGGTCTCCGTGGACGAACAGGTCGGCGACCGCCTCCGCGACCGGCGCGAGCAGCGCCTCGGGGCCGTCCCAGGCGCGGCGCGACCGGAAGGCGAGCCCGTCGTCGGCGTGGACCACCTCACGCCACGGCCGCCCGGCCCGGACCAGCCCGTTCAGCGTGGCCAGGGTCGCGTCGCCGGGCGTGCCCGGCGCACCGGCCGCCCAGGCCGCGACCACCGGTCGCAACGACGTGCGGAGCTCGACGGCGGCGCGGGCGGCGGCGTCGAGGCCGGGACCCGCCTCGATCGCCGCCCGGTCGTCCGCGTCGACGAGGTGTTCAGCCTCCAGCCAGTCGAGGTACGCCGGGCCGTCACCGAGGAGCTCGATCGTCTCCCGGTGGAACACGAGGCGGCTGTTGAGGAAGTCGAGGGCGGGGTGTCCGCCCAGTCCCATCAGCGTGTCCGGCCGCACTTCTCCAGTGTAACCCTTCATATATGGTTTGACAGGTTACGGAGCGTGGGCAACACCGCGTTCGTGTCCGTCGGATGATGGAGGCATGAACGTTCCCGGAGAGCCGACGATCACCCATCGCCTGGTCGAGACCGACGCCGGCCGCATCCACCTGGTGGAACAGGGCTCGGGGCCGCTCGTACTGCTCGTGCACGGGTTCCCCGAGTCGTGGTACTCGTGGCGGCGGCAGATCCCCGTGCTGGCCGAGGCGGGCTACCGCGTCGCCGCGATCGACGTGCGGGGGTACGGGCGGTCGTCCAAGCCCCACGACGTGGCGGCGTACCGGATGGTGGAGCTGGTCGAGGACAACGTGGCCGTGGTGCACGCCCTGGGCGAGCGGTCGGCGGTGGTCGTGGGGCACGACTGGGGCTCCTCGATCGCCGCCCACTCCGCCCTGCTGCGGCCCGACGTCTTCCGCGCGGTCGGGCTGCTGAGCGTCGCCTACGCCCCGCGCGGCGGGCCCCGGCCCACCGAGATCTTCGCCGCCATGGGCGGCGGCGACGAGTTCTACATCAGCTACTTCCAGGAGCCCGGCCGGGCCGAGGCCGAGATCGAGCCGGACGTGCGCGGCTGGCTCGCCGGCGTCTACGCCGCCCTGTCGGGCGACACCATGCCGCACGACCGCGATCCCCACTACGTCTCCCCGGGCGGCCGGCTGCGCGACCGCTTCCCCGCCGACCGGCTGCCGGCGTGGCTGAGCGACGACGACCTCGACGTCTACGCCGCCGAGTTCGAGCGCACCGGCCTGCGCGGCGCGCTCAACCGCTACCGGAACATGGACCGCGACTGGGAGGACCTGGCCGAGTTCGACGGCGCCCCCATCACCCAGCCGTCGCTATTCGCCGGCGGCGCCCTCGACGCCACCACGACGTGGATGGCCGACGCCATCGCCGCCTATCCCGCCACGCTGCCGGGGCTGGTCTCCTCGCACCTGCTCGACGGCTGCGGCCACTGGATCCAGCAGGAACGCCCTGAGGAGGTCAACCGCATCCTGACCGACTGGCTGGCCGCCCTGCCCCGATAGATTGCGCCCGTGAGCGACCTCGGCTTCACCCCCTCCGCGTCACCCACCGGACGCTCGGAGGGGACGTCTCCGACCGCGTCCGCGCCTGGGCGCGAGACCAGGGCCACCCCGTCAGCGACCGCGGCCGGGTCGCCCGGGTGTTCGTGGACGCCTTCCTCGCCGCCCACCCCGAGGCCTGGGACGACGCCGTGGCGGTGCTCCGGCACGACTACGCCGACGACCAGGTCTCCTACGCGGTCGACGGCCGCCTCGTCACCGCCCTCCACCCGCGCCACCCCGTCGACCGCCACGGCGCCGACCCCGACGGGCTCAACCGTCACCTGCGCGAGCTGGGCGTCGACCCGGCCGCCCACGACTCCCTCGACAACCCGCACCAGATGGCCCTCGCCCTCGCCTCCCGGGTGACGGGCGTGGTGATCACTCTGGCGGACCTGCGGCGGCCCGTCCTCGGTGCCGAACTCCGTGGAGGCTGATCGCCAGTGACTGGGCCCGGTGGTCGGAGAGGCCGCGCGGGTCGGTCAATTCGCTGTGGTGGACGGTCACGCCCGTCGTGAAGGTCCAGTCGAGTTGCCACAGCGGGAGCACGCCCGCGTACCACGACGTCGGGAACGGCGATCGGTTCGCCGTGTTCGCGCTCGTCAGCCGGTCGAACAGGGGGCGCAGCTCGCCCATCGCGCCGGTGCTGTTGAAGTCGCCGCTGACCAGGGCGGGCGAGGGGTTGGCGGCGAGGTCGGCCAGCAGGCCGCGGAACTGGGCGTCGCGGCGGTCGCTCCGGCTGCGCAGCTCGGTGTAGAAGCGGGGGGTGAACGGGTTCTCGTTCAGGACGTACTGGGCCGGGATGTGCACGTTGTAGACGGACAGGGCCGACGACCCGATTCGCAGGTCGGTGCGGAGGATCTTGGCGAGGTCGAAGGCGTCCTGCCACGAGGAACCGCCCGGAGTGACGACCGGGCGGGCGGCCACGATGGGGAAGCGCGACAGCGTGACGAGTTCCCCCTCGGCCGCGACGTGGTAGCCGGGGAACTCCCGCCGCAGGGCGGTGAGGTCGTCGACCTCGCGGGGGCGGTCGTCCACCCAGTTGAGGTACTCCTGCAGGACGTAGACGTCGGCGTGCTGGTCGGTGAGGAAGCGGTAGAACGCCTCCGGGTCGTCGTCCTGGTGCCAGTATTCGGTGTTCCACGAGAACACCCGCACCACCCCGGCCGGGGGCGGGCCGTCCGGGGCGAGCAGGGCGGCGGGGTTGAGGCCGCCGTGCGGGGCGCCGAGCAGCAGCGACCCGGCGGCCAGCAGGGCCGCGCGGCCCCGGCAGCGGGCGGCTGCCAGGAGCGCGACCGGGACGGCCACATAGAGCGCGGGCGGGATCAGGTCGGGGATCAGCCACAACCAGAACCGGCCGGTGAGCAGGTGGTGCAGGATCACGAAGCCGAGCCAGCCGGCCGCCGCGAGCCCGGCCGCCTTCCTCAACGGGCCGGCTCGGGGGTGCGGGCGTCGTACAGGCGCCGGAAGGACGGGGACGCCAGCCACTGGAGGGCGCCGGCCGCGACGCCCGCGAGGATGACGAGGCCGACCACGAAGTGGACGGCGACGAAGTAGGCGCCGAAGAGCGGGCACTTGCGCCCGAAGACGAACCGGAACATGCCGGCGTCGCCGAGCGCCCACGCGGCCAGCGCCAGGGCCGGCAAGAGCGCCCACCACGCGCCGAGCAGGAACGGCGCGGGGAGGGTCAGCACGGCCAGCGCCGACGCCAGGGACGCCAGCGCCCGCGCGGGGGTCTCGTAGCCCTGGGCGAAGCGGCGCTGGCGCGCGTAGAGGGGCACGCGCAGGCGGCCGCGCTGGAACAGTTTGCGCAGCAGGGTCGGGAGTTCGCGGTCGTGGCCCATCCGGCCGCGGACGGCGCGCGTGATCCGCACCCGGTAATGATCGCTGAGACGCCTGCCGTAGTCGACCTCCTCGGTGTGCCGCAGCTCGGGGTTGAACGGGCCGGTCTCGCGGAACACCGAGGCGCGGATGGCGAACATCGCCGACCACAGGAACGACACCTCCCCCTCCGACGCGATCGACCAGTAGTGGTGCTGGTGGGCGCGGTAGTCCTCGGTGCGGGTGGAGCGGATCAGCGGGTCGGGGTCCTCGATGCCGCAGACCGCGCCGAGTGTCGGGTCGGCCGCCAGCAGGGCCACGCCGGTGGCGACCGCGTCGGGGGCCAGGGCGACGTCGGAGTCGACGAAGAAGAGGATCTCCCCGTTCGCGTGGGCGGCGCCGAGGTTCCGGGCGGCGGCCGGGCCGCCGTTGCCGGGCGTGCGGAGCACCGGCACGCCCATCGACGCGGCGACCTCGGCCGAGCCGTCGGTGCTGCAGTCGTCCACGACGACGACCTCCAGCGGGTGGTGGGTCTGCTCCCGGATCGCCGTCAGGACCAGCGGGAGGAACCGGGCGTGGTTGTACGTCGGGACGATGACGGTGACCAGGGGGGCTTCCATGGGGTCACACCTCCGAGATGAGCAGCTCTTGCAGGTGGTGGGTGGACAGGCCGTCCGGGGAGTGCAGGTCGTAGTCGTGGACGGCCAGCTCCGGGGAGGTGAAGGTCCAGTCCATGCGCCACAGGCGCAGCCCGGCGAACGACAGGGTCGCCGGAAGGAGGGGGCCCTGGGCGGCCGTCAGGCCGTCGAGGGCGCGCAGGTGTCCCGTGCCGGGCAGGGTGTTGAAGTTGCCGGCGGCCACGACCGGGTTGGGGTTGGCGGCGAGGTCGGCGGCCAGCGCGTCGAACTGGGCCTTCCGCGCGGTGTCGAGGGTCGCGATGGCCTGGTAGAAGCGCGGGGACAGGGGGCTGGCGCTCAGGTAGAGCTGGTCGAACAGGTGCACGTTGTAGACCGAGACGGTGTGCCCGCCGATGGCGAGGTCGGTGCGCAGCGCGGCGTGCCGCCAGCTGGGCGCGTACGGGTTGGCCGTCTCCCCCACCGCCGCCCGCGCGGTGACCGGGAAGCGGGAGAGGGTGAGGAGGCCGTCGAGGGTGGTGATGTGGTGGCCGGGGAACTCGCGGCGCAGCCGGTCGGCGTCGTCGATGGGGGTGGGCGCGCCCGGGCCGCAGCCCGAGTGCTCCTGGAGCAGGTAGACGTCGGCCCGCCACTTCTTGAGGTAGCGCCAGAATTGCTCGGGGTCGTCGTCGGTGTCCCAGCAGTAGGCGTCCCACGAGACGACCTTCACCGCGCCCGGCGGGGCCGGGCCGCCGCCCCCGCCGACGTGCACCCCGGCCTGGGTCGCGCCCAGCGCCAGGGCCCCGGCGGCGAGGGCGGCCGTCCACCGGCGGGCCCCCCGGGCCAGCGGGGCGGCCGGCAGCAGGACCGCCGGGACCAGCAGGAACAACACCGGCGGGATCACCAGGTCGGGCACGACCCAGAGCCAGGTGCGCCCGCTCAGCGCCCAGCGCGCCGCCACGAGCACCAGCGCGGCGGCCGCCAGGCTGACCAGCGCCCGGTCGCGCCGCGACGGCACCCGGCGGCGCAGCAGGACCATCGGCGCGGCCGCGACGACCAGCAGCGGGACGGCGAAGAACACCACCAGCGGCGCGCCGCCGCCCCACCACCAGAAGTCCCCGCTCAGCCAGTTGACGACCGTGACCGCCAGCCAGGCCGCCGGCACGGCGACGGCCGCCCAGGTGAGCGTGCGCCTCATGTCCGCCGGAACCAGAACGAGGCGGGCAGGTAGTGCTGGGTGACGCCGAGCCGTTCCCACAGGGGGCGCAGCAGGCCGCGCAGCTCCGGGTCGTGCTGGACGAACGCGCTGGGCAGTTCGACCTCGTAGCGGCCGGGGTCGCCGAGCAGGAAGGCGGCCAGCAGGTACTGCTCCGAGTAGTGCCGCCAGCGCCACTCGGGCGGGTAGTCGAACGGCAGCATGATGTCGTGCAGGTGCACCAGCACGCCGGGCGGCAGCAGCGGCAGCACCTCGAAGAAGAACACCGTCACGTCGGAGCCCATCAGCACCCGGTGGGAGCCGTCGAGGAAGACGACGTCGCCGGGTTCGAGGCCGGCGAAGACCGACAGGTCGGCGCGTTCGAGCGGGCTGCGGACCACCACGTCGCAGAGCGCGTCGACGTTGGCGCGGGGGGCGGGGTCGATCGAGGTGATCCGGGTGCGCAGGCCGTGGTCGGCGATGGCGCGGCGGGCGAACTTGGTCGAGTTGCCGGAGCCGATCTCGACGTACCGGCGCGGGTCGGTCTCGGCGAGCAGGCCGTAGAGGCCGAGGGCGTCCAGCGGGGGCAACCAGCCGTTGTCCCAGTAGGGCGTGCTGCCCGACGGCCGGTCGCGGACGGGGATGGCGGCCAGGGCGGGGGCGAGGTCGCCGAAGCGGGTCAGCCGGCCGGCGTAGCGGTCGCGGCCCCGCTCGATCAGGGTGGTCAGCTCGCCGTGGGCGGGCCGGCCGTGGCCGAACCTGGGCTCGGGGTCGATCGGGTGGTCGATGAAGATCGGGCGGCGCAGCCCGAAGGCCGACAGCACCACGCCGTGCACGCCCGGGTGGCGTTCCAGCCACGCGAACGGCCGGTCGGCGAACGGCACGGCGCCGATCATCCGCAGCAGCGCCCCCGACACCGGCCCGGCCGGAACCTGCCGGGTCAGGTGCTTGAGCTGAGACGTCATGACGACACTCCTTCGGCGAGAGGGGCGATACGGGTCCGGGACAACACCGCCAGGACGACGGCGGTCGACACGACGTCGACGACGGTGATCAGCACCCGGCTCAGCGCGACCAGCGTGATCAGCGCGGGCCCGGTCAGCAGGGTGGCGAGGGTGAGCCCGAGCACGACCTCGCGCGGGCCGAGCCCCGAGGGCATCACGAGCGTGAAGATCCCGGCCACGGTGGAGAGCGCGAACCCGCCGATCCCGACCGACAACGCCCCGGCGGGCGAGGCCCCGAGCGCGATGGCGAGCACGCCGACGTGCAGGCCGCTGATCAGCCAGCCGACGGCCAGCAGCCCGGTGACGGTGAGCAGCGTGCGCCGCCCCGGCAGTCGCACCGGCTCTCCCCCGCCCCGGCGCAGCACCCGCTGGGCCGTCCCGAGCAGCCGTTCCAGCAGCCGCGGCGCCACCAGCGGGACGAGCGAGGCGCCCAGGAGCGGCAGCAGCGCCCACCAGATCGGCTCGGCGGCCACCAGCCACGGCAGCGCGATCAGCCCCACCAGCAGCCCGGACACCACCCCGAGCCCCTGCGTGGCCACGAACGCCCCGGCGAGCCGGGCGGGCGGCGCGCCGAGCGGCCGGGCCATCGCCGCGTGGGCGACCGCCGGCCAGACCCCGCCGGGCAGATACCGGGTGATCCCGGCCAGGAAGAAGACGCGCGCCGCGACCGGCAGCGTCAACCGGGTGCCCAGCCCGCCGAGCAGCAGCCGCCAGGCGAAGAACCCGGGCAGCCCGCCGACCGCCGCGAGCACGGCGGCCAGGACCGAGGTCGACCAGCCGACCTGGCGCAGGCTGTCGCCGACGCCGTGCCGGACCCGCCAGAGCTGCCAGCCGAAGAAGGCGAGCACGAGCACGACGGCGGCCCAGCGCAGCACCCGCTTCACGCGGGCACCCGCGTGTACAGGCGGCGGAACGAGCGCGAGGTCAGCCACTGGAGGATGCCGACGCCGGCCCCGGCGGCGATGGTGAGGTTGATCAGGAAGTGCATCGCGGCGAAGTAGAGCGTGAAGGCGACACCCCGGCTGCTCAGCACGAACCGGTACATCCGGCGGTCGATCCAGAACCACGACAGCAGCAGCAGGACGGGCAGCGCGGCGGTCCAGGGCAGGCCGGTCAGCAGGGGCACCGGCAGGGTGGCGGCGGCCAGCGCGGCGGCCAGGCTCGCGCCCGACTCGGGCGAGCCGACCACGCCGGCGGCGTAGCGGCGTTGCAGGAAGAAGGGCACGTGCATGCGGGTGCGGGTGAAGACCTTCCAGAGCGCGGTGCGCAGCTGCGCGTCGTCGTCGTGGCGGCCGCGTACGGCCGAGGTGAGCACCACCGTGTGGCCGCGGTCGGCGAGGCGTTCGCCCACGTCGGCGCCCTCCGACTGGGTGAGCGCGTCGGTCCACGGCCCGACCTCGGCCCAGACGCGGGCCGGGAAGGCGATGATGGCGACCGGCAGGAAGCCGGTGATCGGGCCCTCGGCGACCAGATACCAGTAGTGGCGGTAGAGGTTGCGGTACTCGCGGACCAGGCTGACCCGGTTGAGCGGGATCGCCTCGTAGTTGCCGCTGACCGCGCCGATCGCGGGGTCGGCCGACAGCAGGGCGACCGCCTCGGCGACGGCGTCGGGGGCCAGGGCCACGTCGGAGTCGAGGAAGAACAGGATGTCGCCGCTGGCGTGCTCGACGCCGAGGTTGCGGGCCACGCACACGCCGCCGTTGCGGGGGGTGCTGAGCGGTTCGACGCCCATGGCGCGGGCGACGGCCACGGAGTCGTCGGTGCTGCAGTCGTCCACCAGGACGATCTCGACGTCGGGATAGGTCTGCGCGCGGACCGCCTCCAGGCACTGCCCGAGCACGTAGCCGTAGTTGTAGTTGGGGATGATCACGGAGACCAGCGGTCTCATGAGTCACCGGCCTTTCTGGGGAGCCATCCGGCCGCCGCCCCGGCGAGCAGGGCCGTGTGGACGAGGAAGTGCACCGCGACGAAGTAGAGGAGGAAGGCGGGCCCGCGCTCGCGCCAGACGAACCGGGCCAGCGGCGGATCCGCCGCCGCGAACGCCAGCAGGAACAGCACCGGCAGCACCGGCAGGATCGGGCCGAGCGGGAGGGTGGCGAGGGTGAGCGCGGCGGCGGCGACCCCGCTCACGCGGTTGACCACGAGCGCGTCCTTGCGCAGGCGGTTGCGGGCCGACCGGCGCAGCAGCCGGGCCCGCCGGAACTGCTCGGCGAGCAGCGGCAGCAGCCGGTCGGCCTCGTCGTGCCGGCCGGTGATCGCGCCGGACAACCGGATGCGGTGCCCGGCCAGCAGCCGTTCGCTGTACTCGTCGTCCTCGGCCGCGCGCAGGGTGACGTCGAACGGGCCGACCTGCTCGAACACCGCCCGGGGCAGGGCGGCCAGGGCGAAGACCGCCGTCGCCGTCGGGCCCGCGCCCCGGCTCAGCGCGTGGTGCAGGTGGAGGGTGCGGTAGACCTCGACGGGGCCGTCGTCGATGAGCGGCTCCCGGTCGTACACCCCGTAGACGCACCCGCAACCGGGGTCGGCGGCGAGCAGGCGCACGGCGGCGGCCACCGCGTCGGGCGCGAGGGCGACGTCGGAGTCGAGGAAGAACAGCACCTCGCCGCGGGCCCGCGCGGCCCCGCTGTTGCGAGCCGCCGACACCCCTTGGTTGTACGGCTGCCGGACCACCACGCAGGGGTATTCGGCGGCCGTCTCGGCGGTGCCGTCGGTGCTGGCGTCGTCGACGACGATCACTTCGAGGGGACGGTGGGTCTGGGCCAGCGCTGAGGCCAGGCAGAGCCGGAGGGTCTTGGCGGCGTTGTAGGCCGGGATGACGATCGACACGAGGGTCATCGGGTCTCCTTCAGCGCAGCAGGACGGCGGCTAGGGCGGGGTTGCGGGCCAGCACGAACGCGGTCCCGAGCACGATCGCCAGGCCGAGCGCGGTGACGGCCAGGCCCCGGT
The DNA here is from genome assembly GCF_001570525.1 of Herbidospora sakaeratensis. Lineage (GTDB taxonomy): Bacteria > Actinomycetota > Actinomycetes > Streptosporangiales > Streptosporangiaceae > Herbidospora > Herbidospora sakaeratensis. The sequence goes on along the minus strand of NZ_BBXC01000007.1, from coordinate 354,051 downwards.
CGCCGAGCAGACCGCGCACCGGGTCGCCGCCCCCGCCGTCGACGAACACCACCTGCAGGTAGCGGAACAGCGCGAACAGCACGAACGGCGTGGCCAGCACCAGCGCCCCCGGCCCGTACGGCCCGAGCGGCGCCTCGGTCCGCACGTACACGAGCCCGGCGACGGCCGACAGGACGGCGGCGAACTGGAGCAGGTGGCCGGTGAGCTCGACCGAGTAGCCGCGCAGCGCGGGCCGGTGGTCGGGGCCGCTCTCCAGCAGCTCCCGGCGGCGTTTGCCGACGATCAGCAGCAGCGACAGCGCGAACACCGTCACCACCAGCCACCCGGAGATCGGCGCGCCGATCGCGGCGTACCCGCCGACGACCCGCAGCGCGAAGCCCAGCGCGACCGCGCCGACGTCGACCAGCGGCACGTGCTTGAGCGACCGGCTGTAGGCGACGTTGAGCGCCAGGTAGGCCAGCAGCGGCCAGTACGGCCGGCCCGGCCCCGCCGCCACGAGCAGCGCCAGCAGCACCACCAGCACGGTCCGGTAGAGGTGGGCGGCCCGCACCGAGATCCGCCCGGCGGCGATCGGCCGGTGCCGTTTGACGGGATGCAGCCGGTCGCGGTGCCGGTCGGCCAGGTCGTTGCCGATGTAGACGCAGGCCCCGGCCAGCACGAACCCGGCGACCGCCCACGCCGCCTGGGCGAGCGCGGTGAGGGTCCAGTGGCCGGCGTCCAGCAGGGGCAGCGGCACGAGCAGCAGGCTCTTGACGCTGTGCAGCGGCCGCAGCAGCGTGACCAGATCGCCGATCCGGCCCGGCCGCGCGCGGGCGGCGAGATCCGCCTCGATGACACCCATGTGGCGTCTCCCCCGCCGTCAGAAGAGGAACTTGACGAGGGAGAGCGCGCCCTGCCGCCAGGCGTCGCGGCTGGTGCGCCCGGCGGTCTGGCCGCGCGCGTGCTCCCGCCACCACGCGTAGGCGTCGAGGATGGCGTCGCGGTTGGCGTGGCGCGGCGCGAAGCCGAGCCGGTCGCGCGCCTTGGCGATGTCGACGTAGGAGTCGTCGAGCAGTTTGTAGAGCAGCCGGTCGTACACCGGGGACAGGCCGGTGCGGCCGAGCAGGCGCAGCACCGCGAGCGCGGGGCCGGCGGGGACCGACCGCACGCGGCGGCCGTGCCCGGCGGCGTCGAGCACGGCCTGGAAGTCCTCCCGCAGGGTGGCGAACTCGGCGGCGGCGATGTTGTAGGTGTCGCCCGCGACGTCGGCGGGCGCGTCCAGGACCAGCAGGATCGCGTCGACGAGGTCGTCGACGGCGAGCATCTGGATGCGCGCCCCGCCCCGGCCGAGGATGGGGAAGCCGTGGCCCTCCTCGGCCCACTCGAAGAGCATCGCGAACAGGCCCATCCGCCCGGGTCCGAGGAAGGTCTTCGGCCGGATGACCGGCACGCACATCCCGTCGGCCCGGAACTTCTCCGCGACCTCCTCGGCGGCGGCCTTGGCCCGGCTGTAGGGGTCGACGGGTTCGCGCGGGTGGTCCTCCGGGGTGGGGACCAGCGTGGGCAGGCCGTACACGGCGGTGGAGGAGATGTGCACCACCCGGGGCACGCCCGCGTCGCGCGCGGCGGTCAGCACGCTGCGGGTGCCCTCGACGATCACGCTGTGGATCTCGTCGTCGGGGTAGCTGGGCAGCGCCGAGGCGGTGTGCACGACGGCGTCGGCGCCGGCCAGCAGCTCGGTCATCCGGGCGGTGTCGCGGATGTCGGCGGCCACGCCCTCGGCCGGGTTCAGGTCGACGCCCAGGGCCGGGCGGCCGGCTTCGTGGAGGCGGCGGAGCAGGGTCGAGCCCAGCATGCCCGCGCCGCCCGTGACTACGATCCCCATCGCGGCGCCACCTTCTCCTTGACGAATCGGGTCACCAGCCGGAGCAGCCCCTGGGCGAGGGTCTGGTCGAGGCTGTCGAGGAAGTACTCCACGTCGGCCGGCTCCGCCACCAGCGGCGGGGCGGCGACCAGCGGATTCGCGCCGTTCAGGGTGTAGTAGGCGTAGACGCCGTGGTCGCGGTAGAGGGCGTCGATCACGGCGCAGGTGATCAGCTTGACCCGGAAGTTGGGGTCGCGGGCCAGCCCGACGGGGGCCAGCCTCGCCACCCGGTCGAGCAGCTTCGGGCCGCCGTCCAGGAAGATCCCGTAGAGCGCGCCGGCCCCTCTGACCTGGGCCACCGTGTCGGGATGGGTCTTCCTGATCCGGTCGAGGCCGGGCGCGAGCACCCGCTCGATGGCGCGGGCGCGGGCCGGGTAGTCGTCCTCGACGGCGATGTTCACCGCCTCGATCGCGGTGGCGGTCTCCTCGCCGAACCCGTAGTAGGTGGTGCTGGTGCTGTTCATCAAAGAGTCGCCGAGGTTGTCGTACGCCTTCTTGAACACCGGCTCGCGGGCCACGTAGGCGGAGATGGACGACTTGCCGCCGCCGAACGACTTCGACGTGGTGACGACGTCGGGCACCAGGCCCGGGTAGCGCATGAAGTAGAAGAGGCTGCCGGTCTTGCCCCAGCCCGTGTAGATCTCGTCGAAGATGAGCACGATGTCGTGGGCGTCGCAGATCTCCCGCAGCCCGCGCAGGAACTCCTCGGAGCAGGCCGTCATGGTCGACGCGCTGAACGGCTCGATAAGGATCGCGTAGACGTCCTTCCCGGCCAGCCTCCTGACGGCGTCGAGGTCGCCGTACGGGAAGACCTCCACGCCCGGGATGCCGGGGAAGGTGAAGTTCTGGTGGGCCCCGGTGAGGCTGCCCGAGCCGAGCAGCTTGCCGTGGAAGGCGAGGTCGGCGCGGAGGATCCGGCGCCGGCGCCCCCCGTGGTACTTGTACGCCAGCTTCACCGCCCCCTCGACCGCCTCAGCGCCCGAATTGGGAAAGAAGGACATGTTCAAGTCGCCCGGCAGCAGCTGGGCGAGATTGTGGCCGAGCGCGGCGACGTACGGAGAGAAATAGGTCTTGTGCACCTCCATCCGCTGGAGCTCCTGGAACCTTTTTCGGGCCGCCAGGATCCGGGGGTGGTTGTGGCCGTGGTTGAGCACCCCGACCCCGCCGGTGAAGTCGAGGATCCGCCGGCCGGACCGGGTCCAGAGATAGGCCCCCTCGGCGCGTTCGACCAGTTCGCGGCCGAACCCGAACGAGGTCATCAGGGACACCTGGCTGCGGTTGACGTGCCGGCGGTAGAGGTCGTGGACGTGTTCGGGAGTGAGCCGCTCGCATTCGTCGACGCTGATCAGATCAGACATGCGGCCACTTTGCGGCCCGCCCATAAAAAGCCGGTAAAGGCGTGGCTTGACAGAGTTCGGCAATTTTGTCCGGAAACCCGGATTGTGTAGGGCACGAAATCCGGCGGCACCCCCGGGCCCCGAGTGCCTGAACTGAAGAATGGAACAAGGATCCCAGTATGTGAACAATATGTGGTATTGCCGGTCTATGCGGTTTCGTGTCCTTGGCACACTGGAAGTCCGCTCCGACGGCCACCGCGTGGTCCGGCTGGGCGCGGCCAAACAGCGGGTCCTGCTGGCCGTCCTGTTGCTGCACGTCAACCGGCCGGTCCACGTCGACCGGCTCGTCGACGCCCTGTGGCCGCAACGCCCGCCCAGAACCGCGGCCGTCGCCCTGCGAACCTACGTGTCGGCGCTGAGACAGGTGCTCGGCCTGGCCGGACGCGCCGAACCGCCGTTGTTGTCGACGGTGCCGAGCGGCTACGAGATCCGCCTCACGCCCGCCGACCTCGACCTGCTGACCTTCGAGGACCTCGCCGCCCAGGGCCGCCGCGCCCTGACGGCCGGGCGGCCGGGCCTGGCGTCCGAACGGCTGCGCGGCGCGCTGGGCCTGTGGCGAGGCCGCCCTTTCGAGGACGTCGCCCTCGACCCCCTCCTCGACGCCGAGCGCATCCGCCTGGAGGAGAGCAAACTGGCCGCCCAGGAGTCGTGGATCGAGTCGCGCCTGGCCCTCGGCCACCACGACGACCTGCTCGCCGACCTGGGCGCCCTCGTCGCCGAACAACCGCTCCGCGAACACCTGCACGCCCAGTGGATGCTGGCCCTCTACCGCTCAGGCCGCCAGGCCGAGGCCCTGCGCGCCTACCGCGACCTGCGGCGACGCCTCAACGTCGACCTCGGCATCGACCCGAGCCCGCCGCTGCAACGCCTGCACCACCAGATCCTCGGCGGCCACGCCGACCTGGCCGCGCCGGCGGGCACGCCCCCGGTCGTCCCCCGGGAACTGCCGCGCGACATCGCCAGCTTCACCGGCCGGACCGCCGAGATCGCCGTCCTGGACGAGCTCGCGACCCCGGTGATCGGCGCCATCGACGGGATGGCCGGGGTGGGCAAGACGACCCTGGCCGTGCACGTCGCCCACCGGCTGGCCGACCGCTACCCCGACGGGCAGCTGTTCGTCGACCTGCGCGGCTTCACCCGGGGCGGCGCGCCGGTCGACCCGGGCGACGCCCTCGACCAGCTGCTCCGCTCGCTCGGCGTGCCCGGCGACCGCATCCCGCACGACCCCGGCGCCCGCGCCGCCCTCTACCGCACCCGCCTGGCGGGCCGCCGCGTCCTGGTGCTGCTCGACAACGTGGCGACCGAGGCCCAGGTCCGCCCGCTGCTCCCCGGTTCACCCACCTGCCTGGTCCTGATCACCAGCCGCCGCAGGCTGGCCGGCCTGGAAGACGTCCGCCCCCTCTCGCTGGACGTGCTCCCCCGCGCCGACGCCCTCACCCTGTTCGCCCGCACCGCCGGCGAGCAACGGGTCAGCGGCGAGGCCCCCGGCCTGCTCACCGAGATCGTGGAGTTGTGCGGCCGCCTGCCGCTGGCGATCAGGATCGCCGCCGCCCGCCTGCGCATCCGCCCCGGCTGGACCCCCGCCCACCTCGCCGACCGCATGCGCGACCACCAGCACCGCCTGGGCGAACTGGAAGTGGGCCCGCTCAGCATCGCGGCCGCGCTCGACCTGTCGTACCACCACCTCACCCCCGGCCAGCAGGACATGTACCGCCTGCTCGGCCTCCACCCCGGCCCCGACATCGAACCCCTGGCCGCCGCCGCCCTGGTCGGCACCACGATCGAACACGCCGGTCGTCTCCTGGACGACCTGGTCGATGCCCACCTGCTCCAGGAACCCGCCCCCGGGCGGTACCGCTTCCACGACCTCCCCCGCGCCCACGCCACCGCGACCCTCGCGGACGAGGACACCGACCACGACCGGCAGGCCGCGCTCACCCGGTTGTTCGACCACTACGTGCAGACGGCGTCGGCGGCGGTGGAGAGCGAACTGGCCAACCTGCTCGCGGTGGCCGTCCACGCGGCCCGGCACGGCTGGCCGGCGCACGCCCTGGACCTGTCGGCGACCCTGCACCGGCACCTGCACGAGTGCGCGCGCTACGACGACGCGCGGGTCCTGCACCGGACGGCGGTGCACGCGGCCCGGACGATCGCGGCGCTCTGCGACCTGGGGGACGACCATCTGACGCAGGGGCGGTTCGGGCCGGCGGCGGAGTACTTCGAACGGGCCTTGAAGATGGTGGGCGGGGTGACGGCCTAGTAGAGGCCCTCTTCGGTGTTGGAGTTGGCGCTGATGGTCGCGCCGTCGCCGTCGATGAACTTGGCGACGATGTAGACCTCGTCGCCGTTGTTGGCGACGCCGCTGTCCTCGTTGAGGAACGAGCCCTGGGGGACCTCCCAGCCGTAGTCGAGGTGGATGCCGTCGGGGCCGGCGGTCAGGCCGTAGTCGTCCTTGTACCAGGTGATCGGCCCGTAGATCATCGGGTCGGTGCCCGGGTCGCTGCCGTAGAAGCGGACCTGGATCCGGGCGCCGTGGATGAGGTAGCCGTTCGCGTCGTACTCGTTCATCGGGACGTGGACGTTCAGGTTGATGGTCCGGGCGGCGGGCACGCCGGTGTTGAAGCCGATCTCCAGGTGGGCGGTGATGACGGTCGCCGCCTGGGCGGGCGCCGTGGTGAGGCCGACGACGCCGACGCCGGCCACGATGACGGCGGCCAGCCGGTTGAGCACGCTTTTCATGATCTGTCCTTCTCTGATCGCAACGGGAGAGGCGGCCGGTCGCGGCCGTCTCACAGATAAGGCGTTCCATCCCGTTCCGCCGCGGGACACGAATGGAACGGTCGAAGATCAATGTGTGAATCTCACGGTCGATCGGTGAGTGCGGCACTACCGGCCGTTCCTGGGGGAAGCCGACAATCGCCTAGTCGGTGTAAACCCGCTTCGGAAGGGCACGGAAATGCAGGCTTTCGATCCACGTCGTGGTGTCATCCGGACCGCCGGACTGCCCGGGGCCGCACGGGCGATCCCCCCGCGGGCCCCCGTCCCGATGCCGGACGCCGACCCCTACCGGGTGGAGTCGCTCACCGGGCGCGAGGACGAGGGCACTTCGGCCAGCGCGACATTTCTGACATTCTGCAATTGCCTTATCTCGATCGAATAAGCCGGCCCGTGCGAGATCCGATCGGAGGACCCCGTGATCCGCGTAATGATCGCCGAGGACATGGCCCTGCTGAGGAAGGCCCTCGTCCGGCTCCTTGAGCAGGAGAAGGACATCGAGGTGGTCGCGGACATCGAGCGCGGCGACGAGATCGTGGCCACCGCCCTGGAGGTGCGCCCGGACGTCACGATCCTCGACGTCGACCTGCCCGGCCTCGACGGGCTGACGGCGGCCAGCCAGCTGCACGAGGCGATCCCGGGGGTCAAGACGCTGATCCTCACCAGCTTCGGCACCCCCGGCTACCTCAAGCGGGCGCTCGACGCCCACGTTCTCGGGTTCATCGCCAAGGACACCTCCCCCGACCAGCTCTCGGCCAGCATCCGGAAGATCTGCAACGGCGAGGCGGTGCTCGACCCGGCCGTGGTCATCGGCGCGCTGCAGGCGACCGCGAGCCCGCTCACCGCACGGGAGATCGAGTGCCTCCGGCTGGTGGCGATGGGCGAGCAGCCGCGGGCCATCGCGCGGGTGCTGGCCCTCTCGCTCGGCACGGTCCGGAACTATCTCGCGGCCAGCATCACCAAACTCGGCGCCCGCAACCGGGTCGACGCCGTGCGCATCGCGCGCGAACAGGGATGGCTCTGACACCTCTATAGACGATCGACGGGCACAAGGCGACAATTGCCGCCAACGGGACGATGCCCTCAATCTCTGGAGGTGCGGTGGGACACCGCTATCGGCTCAAGCGGCACCTCCATCCGATCGCCGTCCCCGGCGAGGCGGCGTACCTGTTGTCCGAACGCGACGTCGAGATGCTCCGGCCGGAGGTCGCCCAGCGGGTCGTCCCGCTGCTCGGCGAGCCCCGTACCGTCGAGGACATCGTCGAGCTCCTGCGGCCCGACCCGCCCTCGGCGGGCGAGGTGGCCCACCTGCTCGACCGGCTGCTCCAGCAGGGGTACGTCCGGCTCGACGACGAGGGGCAGGACGCGTTCTGGGACCTGTCGGGATTGAGCGCGGCGGCGGTGCGGACCGCCAGGGTCGCGGTCGTGGACGCGGGCGCCGACCCGGAGCCGGTCGCGGCGGTGCTGCGCGCCGAAGGGGTCACGGTCACCGGCGACGACCCCGCGCTGACCGTCGCCGTGTGCGACGACTACCTCGGGCCCGGCCCCGCGCGGGTCGCCGCCGCCGGGCGGCCGTGGGTGCCGGTGAAGCCCCGCGGATCGGTGGTGTGGAGCGGGCCGGTGTTCGACGCGGCGACGCCGGGCTGCTGGGAGTGCATGGTCCACCGATTACGGGCCAACCGCGTCGCCGAGTTGTACGTCATGCGGGCCACCGGCCAATCGGGGCCCGCGCCGGTCCCCCGGGCCGACCTGGAGGTCTCCCGCGACCTCGGCGCCCGGCTCGCCGCCCTCGACGTGGTCCGCTGGCTCGGCGGGCTGCGCGAACCCCGCCGGGTGCTCACCTTCGACGTGCAGACGATGCGGACCGCCCACCACCCTTTCGCCGCCCGGCCGCAGTGCCCGGACTGCGGCGACCCGGGGATGACGGCGGCACGGACCGCGCGCCCCGTCGAGATCCGGCCGCTGGCCAAGACCGAGGCCGGCCGCACCGCGCGGGCCGAGGAGGTCTGGGAACGCTACAGTCACCTGGTCGACCCGGTGACCGGCCTGGTCAGAGACGTCCGCAGGCAACGGCGCGGGCCCCGCTTCCTGATGGGCCACGTCGCCGGGCACAACTTCGCCCTCAACGCGCGCAGCCTCGGCGAGATCCGCGCGGGCCTGCGGAGCATGAGCGCGGGCAAGGGCCGGACCACCGTCCAGGCCCGCACGAGCGCCCTCTGCGAGGCGCTGGAACGCTACTCGGGCGTCTTCCACGGCGACGAGCTGCGGCGTACCGCCACCCTTGAGGACCTGGGCGAGGCGGGCCTGCACCCGAACGACTGCCAGCTCTACAGCGAGCGCCAGTACGCGGGCCGGGCCGAATGGAACCGCGCCTGCTCCCCCTTCCAGCGGGTCTCCGAGCCGTTCGACCCCGCGACGCCGGTCGAGTGGACGCCGCTGTGGTCGCTGACCGGCGGGCGCGCGCGGTACCTGCCGACCGGCTACCTCTACTACAACTACCCGTGGCCCGGCCCGCCCCTGGCCTTCGCCGACTCCAACGGCAACGCGGCGGGGGCCGCCTTGGAGGACGCGGTGGTGCAGGGGTTCATGGAGGTCGTCGAGCGCGACTCCGTCGCCCTGTGGTGGTACAACCGGCTGCGGATGCCCGCCGTCGACCTCGACGCCTTCGCCGACCCCTGGCTCGACCGGCTGCGCGAGGTCTACGCCGGGCTGGGCCGCGAGGTGTGGGCGCTCGACGTGACCGCCGACTTCGGGCTGCCGGCGTTCGTCGCCGTCAGCCGCCGGACCGACGGCCCGCCCGAAGACGTCATGCTCGGCTTCGGCGCCCACTTCGGCGCGGCGGCGGCGCTGTCCCGCGCGCTGACGGAGCTGAACCAGTTCCTGCCCGCCGTGACCCCCGGGCCCGGCCCCCGGTACGCCGTCACCGACCCCGCGTTGGTGTCGTGGTGGCGGACGGCCACGATCGAGACCGATCCGCACCTGCTGCCCGATCGGGCGGCGCCGCCCACCCGGCCGGGCACCCATGCCGACCTGTCGGGCCCCGACCTGGGCGCCGACGTCGCCACCCTGGCCGCGCTCGCCGAGGCGCGCGGCCTGGACGTGCTCGTGCTCGACCAGACGCGGCCCGACGTCGGGCTGCCCGTCGTGAAGGTCGTCGTGCCGGGCATGCGGCACTTCTGGGCCAGGTTCGCGCCCGGCCGTCTCTTCGACGTCCCCGTCGAGCTCGGCCGCCTGCCGGCGCGCACGCCCGAGGACGCGCTCAACCCCGTGCCCCTGTTCCTGTAGGACCCTGGAGGAAGTGGCGTGCGGACCGTGATCCTCGACTCACTGCGCCATCACCCCGCGGCCAGGACCGCGTTCCTGACCACGCTGCTCGTCCATCTCGGCTACGTGGCGGCGGCCGTCCTGGGCATCGTCGACCGCGGCCTGCCGCCCGACGCCTTCGGCGCCGCCCTGTCGCTGTTCGCCGCGATGACGGCGCTGCACACGCTGCACGTGCTGACCGCGCTCCGGATCGTCCACGTCCGCTGGGAGTGGTCGCTGGCGCTGCAGGTCGTGCTGACGTACGCGCCGTTCGCGTTCTTCGGGTGGATCTGGCTGGGCATGCCGGGGTTCCTGGCGTTCGCGCTGCTCGTGCTGGTCCCGCCGCCGTGGTCGTGGGGGCTGTTCTCCGTGGTCATCGCCGTGCAGTTCGGCACCATGTGGGTGCTGGAGCTGCCCCTGACGAGCGTCCTGTACGGCACCCTGTCCACCGCCCTCACGGGCGGCGTGTTGTTCGCCATGGTCCGGCTCGCCCAGGGGGCGATGGAGCTGAGCCAGGCCAAGAACGAGCTCGCCCAGATGGCCGTGGCCGACGAGCGCACCCGCATCACCCGCGACCTGCACGACGTGCTCGGCCGCGCGTTGTCGACCATCGCGATCAAGGGCGAGCTCGTCTACCGGATGGTCGGCGGCGACCCCGACGCCCGCCGGGAGATCACCGACATCACCGAACTGGCCCGCAAGTCGCTCAGCGAGGTGCGGGCCGTCGTGGCCGGCTACCGCCGGATGACCCTGGAGGCCGAGTTGTCGGCGCTCGGCCCGCTGCTCAAGGCGGCCGAGATCGAGTACAGCTGCACCCAGGACCACCGGCCGCTGCCCCCGGAGCTGAACGAACTGGTCGCCAAGATCCTCAGCGAGGCCGCCACCAACGCGCTGCGGCACAGCAAGGCCCAGCGGATGCTGGTCGAGCTCGTCGACGTGCCCGAGGGGATCCGGCTGACCGTGGTCAACAACGGGGTCGCCCACGGCGTGCAGGAGGTGACGCCGGCCGGCGGCCTGCAGGGCATCGAGGAACGCGCGGCCTCCGTCGGCGGCACGGTGTCGGTCGAGGTCCGGCCCGGCGAGACGTTCACGGTCACGGTGACGCTGCCGCGGCCGGACATGTGAGTTCCTCACGGTCGATTGGTGGCCGACTGCACTGCACGATGATCGGCCCGCGTGTCACATTCCGTATGTGACGCCAATGCCGAAAGACGTGGAACTCCTGATTCTCGGACCGCTCGAACTCCGGGTCGGCGCCCAGCGGGTCGACCTCCAGTCGAGCAGGCAGCAGGTCATCCTGGCCGTCCTGGTGCTGGAAAGCGGTCGCGTGGTCGCGCTCGACCGCCTCATCGAGGCCGTGTGGGGCGACGACCCGCCCCTGACGGCGCGTAAGCAGGTGCAGATCTGCGTGTCCGCGCTGCGCCGCCTGTTCTCGCTGACCGGCGCCGCGTGCGAGATCACGACCTCGTCCGCCGGCTACGCCCTCGCGGTCGACGGCTGCCGCCTCGACGTCGACCGCTTCGACGCGCTGCGTGCCGCCGCCCGGTCGGCCGCCGCCGACGGCCGTCCCGCCGACGCCGCCGCGCTGCTCCGGCAGGCGCTCGCGCTGTGGCGGGGCGAGGCGCTGGCCGGGCTGCCCAGCCCGCCGGTCGCCGCCCGCGCGACCTGGCTCAACGAGCTGCGCTGGAGCACGCTCGACGAGTGCGCCGAGCTGGAACTGCGGCTGGGCCGCCACCGCGACCTCATCAGGGACCTCGGCGAGGCCGCCGCCCGCCAGCCGCTCCGCGAGGGGCTGAAGAGCCGCCTGATGGTCGCGCTCTACCGGTGCGGCCTGCAGGCCGACGCGCTGGAGGTGTACGCCTCGACGCGGCGGCTGCTCGTCGACGAGCTCGGCGTGGAGCCCGGACCGGGGCTGCGCCGGGTTCACCAGGCGATTCTGTCGGGCGACCCCGCGCTTCTCAGCGGCGTCGCGGCCGGCAGGTTCTGAGCGACCAGCCGGCAGACGCGCTCCCATCCGTCCTGGAGGAAGAAGTGCCCGCCGGGGAACTCGTGCAGCGCGAACCCGGCCGCCGTGTGCGGCGCCCACGCCCGCGCCATGGCCGGGGTCACGTCCTCGTCGGCGCCGCGCAGCGCCGTGATCGGCGCCTCCAGCGGCGGGCCCGGCCGGTGGCGGTAGGCCTCGGCCAGGCCGAAGTCGGCCCGCAGCACCGGTAGCAGCAGCTCGGCCAGTTCGGCCGAGCCGAAGAACTCCGGCGGCGTGCCGCCCATCTCCCGCACCATCGCCGTGAACGCCGCGTCGTCCAGGCCCGCGACGTCGGGCGCGGTGGCCGGGCGCGGCAGGTGCGGAGCGCGGGAGCCGCCCACGAACAGGTGCGCCGGGCGCAGCAGCCGCGCCGTCTCGTACGCGAGCAGCGCGCCCAGGCTGTGCCCGAACAGCGCGTAGGGCCGGTCGAGCAGCGGCCGCAGGGCGTCGGCCAGCCGTTCGGGCAGGCCGTCGTGACTCGTCAGCAGCGGTTCGCAGAACCGGTTCTCGCGGCCGGGCAGCCTGATCGCGTACACCTCGACGCCCGGCAGCGCGGCCGGCCAGCGGCGGAAGACGGCCGCGCCGCCGCCCGCATAGGGGAAGCAGAAGAGCCGGACGGGCGCGGGCCGGTCGCCCAGCCGCACGGCCCAGGCGCCGGAGGTCATGGCGGAGGTCATGGCCGGAGCCTGGCGGCGCGCGGTATCGGCGCGGTTCCGAACGGTTCCCATACTCGGGCGACACCGGCGCGATGTCGGCGCGGCCGAGACTTCGGGACGTCAAGCCAGATCGGGAAGCCGTACAGGAAGGGGAGGGCGATGGCCGACGACGACCGCACCTACAGCGTCGTGCTCAACGACGAAGAGCAGTACTCCATCTGGCTCGCGGACCGCGAGCCGCCGGCCGGCTGGCGGCGGGACGGGGTGGAGGGCCCCAGGGACCACTGCCTCGACCACATCGAGCGGGTCTGGACCGACATGCGCCCGCTGAGCCTGCGGCGCAGGATGGCCGAGAACGGGGACAGCTGATGGACGCGGCGGCCACCTTCCCGCTCTCCCCCGGCCAGCGGCGGATGTGGTTCCTCGACCAGCTCGCCCCCGGCGCGACCCACTACGTCGAGATCGTGGCCGTCCCGCTGGGCGGCCACGTCGACGCGGGCGCGCTGGGCGCCGCGCTCGGGGAGCTGGTGGTCCGCCACGAGATCCTGCGGACCCGCTACGCCGACGACGGGTCCGGCCCGGTCCAGATCGTGGACCCGCCGGCGCCCGTCCCGCTCGCGGTCACCCGCGCGCCCCGCGAGGAGGTCGCCGACGCCGAGGCGGCGACCCCCATCGACCTGACGACCGGGCCGATCCTGCGTGCGGTCCTGGCCGTCGGCGAGGAGGAGGACACGCTGGTCCTCGCCGTGCACCACATCGCGGTCGACGGCTGGTCGCTGGACGTGTTGTGCCGGGAGCTGCGGGAGGCGTACACGGCCTTCGCGGCGGGGCGGGTCCCCCGGCTGCCGGAGCCCGCGCTCCAGTACGCCGACTACGCCCTCTGGCAGGAGTCGCTGCGCCACGACGGCGACCTGGCCTACTGGGCGCAGACATTGGCGGGCGCGGCCCCGGCCGAGTTGCCCGGCGACCGGCCCCGCCCGCAGACCCAGCAGGGCGAGGGGGCCATCCACCCCTTCCGCGTGCCGGCCGCGCTCGCCGCCGCGCTGCGGGACCTCGGCACGGCCGAGCGGGCCTCGTTGTTCTCGACCCTGTACGCCGCCTTCGCGATGACGCTCGCCCGGCACACCCGGGTCACCGACGTGGTCGTGGGCACCCCGGTCGCCGGACGCCCGGTGCCCGAGGTGGAGGACCTCGTCGGCTACTTCGTCAACTCGGTGGCGCTCCGCGCCGACCTGGGCGGCGACCCGTCGTTCCGCGAGGCGGTGCGGCGGGCGCGCGAGGTCGCGCTCGACGCGTTCGCGCACGCCGGAGCCCCGTTCGACCTGGTCGTCGACCATCTCGGGGTGGAGCGGGACCTGAGCCGCAACCCCGTCTTCCAGATCGCGTTCGTGCTCCAGAACACCCCGCAGGACCACTGGCGGCGGCTGCCGCCGCGACGGCAGGCGGCGCTCTTCGACCTCACCTTCGAGCTGACCGAGACCCCCGACGGCGGCCTCGACGGGCTGCTCACCTACGCCGAGGCCCTCTACGACCACCCGACCGCCGCCCGGCTCGCCGCCCGCTACGTCGCGGTCCTGGAGCAGGTCGCCGCCGACCCGGACCTCCGGCTGGGCGCGCTCGACCCGCTGACGGCCGGCGAGCACGACGCCCTGGCCGGCTGGAACCGCACCGAGGCCCCCGGCCCGTGGCCGCCCCTGCACCGGCTCGTCGAACGGCACGCCGCCGCCACGCCCGGCGCGATCGCGGTCGAGTTCGGCGGCACGACGCTCACCTACGCCGAGCTCGACGCGCGGGCGACCGCGCTGGCCGCCCGGCTCGACGTGCCCGCCGAGTCGCCGGTGGCGGTGTGCCTGCGGCGCGGCCCGTCGGGGGTGATCGCCTTCCTGGCCGCGCTGAAGGCGGGCGCCGCCTACCTCCCGCTCGACCCCGCCCATCCCGACGAGCGCCTCCACGCGACCCTCGACGACGCCGGGGCCCCGCTCCTGGTCACCGAACCGGCCCTGGCCGCCCGCTTCCCCGGCCGCCCGATCGTGCTGGCGGGCGACGAGGGGGGTTCGGCGGACCTTGAGAGGACCGACGATCCCGACCGGCTCGCGTACGTCATCTACACCTCCGGGTCGACCGGGCGGCCGAAGGGCGTGGCGGTGCCGCACCGGGGCCTGGCCGGAGTGGCCGCGCACCAGGCCGGGCTGCTGGGCCTCACCGCCGCCGACCGGGTGCTCCAGTTCGGGTCGCCGAGTTTCGACGCCTCCGTCTACGAGATCGTCATGGCGCTGGCGCACGGCGCCACCCTCTGCCTGGCCGACGCCGACGACCTGCTGCCCGGCGACGCCCTGGCCGCCACCCTCGAACGGCTGGAGGTGACCGCCGCGCTGATCCCGCCGTCGTGCCTGGCCGCGACCCCGCCGCGCGAGCTGCCCCGGCTGCGGGTGCTCACCGTGGGCGGCGAGGCGTGCCCCGAGGCCGTCGTCCGCGACTGGTCGGCGCCGGGACGCCGCCTGGTCAACCTCTACGGCCCCACCGAGATCACCATCCTGGCGAGCGCGGTCGACTGCGACCCGGCGGACGGGGTGCCCCCCATCGGGCGGCCGATCCCCGGCATGCGCCTGCACATCCTCGACGACGCGCTGAACCCCATGCCCGTGGGCGCACGGGGCGAGTTGTTCCTCGGCGGCGACGGCGTCGCCCGGGGTTACGCGGGCCGGCCGGGCCTGACCGCCGGCCGGTTCGTGCCCGACCCGTGGGGGCCGCCCGGCTCGCGTCTCTACCGGTCCGGTGACGAGGCCCGCTGGCTGCCCGACGGGCGGATCGAGTTCCTGGGGCGGCTCGACCACCAGGTCAAGATCCGCGGCCATCGGGTCGAGCTGGGCGAGATCCGGGCCGCGCTGGCCCGGCACCCGGACGTCGGCGCCGCCGTGGTGGTGCCGCACGGCGACCGGATCGCCGCGTACGTCACCGGGGCCGCCGAACCCGCCGCGCTGCGCGCCTTCCTGCGGCGGGGCCTGCCCGAGTACATGATCCCCGCGCAGCTCCAGGTGCTCGACCGGTTCCCGCTCACCACCAGCGGCAAGATCGACCTCGCCGCGCTGCCCGCCCCGGCCGTGTCCTCCGTGTCATCCGGGTCGGCCCCGCGCACCCCCGACGAGGCGCGGATCGCCGCGATCTGGGCCGCCGCGCTCGGGTCCGCCGTCGGCGTCGACGACGTGTTCTTCGACGCCGGCGGCGACTCGATCAGGGCGGTGGCCGTGGTCGGAGAGATGCGGCGGGCGGGTTACCGGGTCAGCGTCAGGGACGTCTTCACCCACCGCACCGTCGCCGCCCTCACCGAGGCCGTCACCGGGCGCGCCCCCGCCTCGGGCCAGGAGGGCGCGGCCCCGTTCGCGCTGCTGGAGCCCGGCGACCGCGCCCGGCTGCCCGCCGGGCTCGACGACGCCTACCCCGCCTCGGCCAACCAGGTCGGCATGCTCTACGAGCAGCTCAAAGGCGGCGAGGCCGACTACCACACGATCACCAGCTTCCTGGTGCGGGGCGCGTTCGACGCCGACGGGCTGCGCGCCCGCGCCGCCGCCGCGCACGCCCGGCACGACGTCCTGCGCACGTCGTTCGACCTCACCTCGTTCGGCGAGCCGATGCAGCTCGTGCACCACGACGCCGGGCCGTGCGTGGACGTCGACGACCTGCGCCACCTGACCGGCCCCGAGGCCGACCGGGCGGTGCGGGCCTTCCTCGACCGGTGGCGGCGCACGCCGCTCGACGTGACCCGGGCGCCGCTGCTGCGGATCACCGCGCACCTGCTGCCCGGCGACGCGTGGCGGCTCACGCTGGTGCAGTGCCACGCCGTCCTCGACGGCTGGAGCCAGCACCTGCTCGTCGGCGAGCTGCTCGGCCGCGAACCGGGCCCGATCCCGATCCGGTACGCCGACTTCGTCCGCGCCGAACGGCGGCGGCCGGCCGAATCGGCCTACTGGGACGCCGTGCTGGCCGCCGCCGACCCCCTCACCGTGCCCGCCGCCTGGGGCGGGACCGGAACCGGCCACTACACGCTGCCCGTCCACACGGGCGACCTCGACGCCGGGCTGCGCGCCCTGGCGGCGCTGGCGGGCGCGCCGATGAAGGCGGTGCTGCACACGGCCTATCTGAAAGCCCTCGGCGTGCTGACCGGCCGGGACACCGTCTGGTCGGGTCTGGTCAGCCACGGCCGCCCCGAGGAGCCGGGCGGCGACCGGGTGCTCGGGCTGTTCGTGAACTCGGTGCCCTTCGGGGCCCGGCTGACCGGCACCTGGACCGACGTCGTGCGCCGCGTCTTCGCCGGGCACCTGGACCTGGAACCGCACCGGGCCCATCCGCTCGCCGAGCTCCAGCGCCGCCACCCCAGCGCGGGCCGGCTCGTGGACGCGGTGTTCAACTACGTCGACTTCGCCACGTCCGCCGACGAACGGCTCGACCACACGGCCACCTACGACGTCACCCAGTCGGAACTGGCCTTCGACGTGTCCACCACCCCGGACGGCCTGCTGCTGACCGCGCGGGAGGACCGGCTGGCCCGGCCGTACGGCGAGCTGCTGACGGCGACGCTGCGCGGCGTGCTGGCGGCGATGGCCGCCGACCCGGACGCCGACGCCGGCCGCCACCGCCTGGCGTGGCCCGCCGCCCAGGCCGCGCCCCCGGCGGCGGACGACTGCCTGCACACCCTCTTCGAACGCCAGGCCGCCCGCACCCCGGACGCCCTCGCCGTCGACGCCCCCGACGCCCGCCTGACCTACGCCCAGCTGAACGCGGCCGCCGACGCGCTGGCCGCGACGCTGCCGGGCGACGGCCGGCCCGTGCCCGTGTGCCTGCCGCACGGCGCCGGGCTGGTCACCACCCTGCTCGCGGTGCTGAAGTCGGGCGCGCCCTACCTGCCGCTCGACCCCGACCTGCCCGAGGAGCGCCGCCGCGCGCTCGTCGCGGCGACCGCCGGTCACCGGCCCGGGGAGGGGCCCGGCTCGGTGGCGTACCTGATCCACACCTCGGGCTCGACCGGGCGGCCGAAGGGCGTGGCCGTCACGCACCGGGGGGTGGCCAACCGGGTCGCCGACACGATCCGCCGCCATCGGGTGACCCCCGCCGACCGGGTGCTGCTGCGCACGCCCATCGGCTTCGACGCCGCCGCCTGGGAGATCTTCGTCCCGCTGCTGGCGGGGGCCGCCGTCGTGGTCGGCGAGGGCGACACCGCGTGGGACGCCCGCGCGGTCGTCACCGCCGTGGCCGAGCGCGGGGTGACCGTGCTCCAGGCGGTGCCGTCGATGCTCCGGCTGCTCGCCGACGAGGGCGCGGCCGGGCTGCGGCTGGTCTACTCGGCGGGCGAGCAGCTCGACCGGGCGACCGCCGAACGCGTGGCGGCCGGGCTGCCCGGCGCGGAACTCTGGAACGCCTACGGCCCGACGGAGTGTTCGATCGGCTGCCTGGAGGGCCGCCACCTCGCCGGCGACCCGGGCGAGGCGGTGCCGATCGGCACGCCGATCGCCGGGGTCGACGTGCTGGTGGCCGGGCCCGGCGGCGGGCCCGTCGCCGACGGAGCCGTCGGCGAACTGTACGTGGGCGGCATCGCCGTCGCGCAGGGATACCACGGCGACCCCGCCAGGACCGCCGCCGCGTTCGTGCCCGACCCGAGGGGCGGCGGCGGGCGGCTCTACCGCACCGGCGACCTGGTCCGCCGCCTGCCCGACGGCCGCTACGCCTTCTGCGGCCGGACCGACGCCCAGCTCAAGGTGCGCGGGGTGCGCATCGAGCCCGGCGAGGTCGAGGCGGCGCTGCTGCGCCACCCCGAGGTCGCCGCCGCGGCCGTCACCGCCAGGGACAACCGCCTCATCGGCTACGTCGCGGGCACCGCCGCCCCGGCAGACCTGCGCGCGTTCCTGCGCCGTTCGCTGCCCGCCGAGTACGTGCCCACCGACTTCGCCACGCTGCCCGAGCTGCCGCTGACCCCCAACGGGAAGATCGACAGAGCCGCCCTCCCCGAGGTCGGCAGAACCGTCTCCCGGGTGGCCCCGCGCACGCCCGAGGAGCGGCTGGTCCGCGACGTCTGGTCCGACGTCCTCGGCGTCGGCGACATCGGGGCCGACGACGACTTCTTCCAGCTCGGCGGCTACTCCCTGCTGGTCCCCCGGCTGGCCGCCGCGCTGCGCGGCCGGTCGGGCGCGCCGATCCCGCTGCGCGACCTGTTCGCCGCCTCGACCGTCGAGGCGCAGGCCCGGCTGCTCACCTCCCGCGACCCCGCACCCGCGCCGGTCGCCCGCGACCGGTCGGTCCCGCCGCCGCTGTCGCCGGGGCAGCGCCGGCTCTGGTTCCTCGACCGGCTCGAACCCGGCAGTCCCGAGTACGTCCTCCCGATCGTCCTGCGCCCACAAGGCACCCCGGAGGCGATGGCGGCGGCCCTGCGCGCGCTGGCCGACCGGCACGAGATCCTGCGCACCCGCTACGACGACACTCCCGCCCAGATCGTCGACCCCCACCCCACGGTCGACTTCACCGTCTCCGCCGACGACCTCGGCACGGTGCTGGCGCGGGAGCTCGCCACCGGGTTCGACCTGGCGGCCGGTCCCGTCTGGCGGGCCACCCTGGCCGCCGACGGGCGGCTGCTGCTGCTCGTCCACCACATCGCCTGCGACGGCCACTCGGCCGGGATCATCCGCCGCGACCTCGACGACCTGCTCGCGGGCCGCCCGCTCGCCCCGCTGCCGTTCCGGTACGCCGACGTCGCCGCCGCCCACGACGAGGGCGACCTCGGCTACTGGCGGGCCCGCCTGGCCGGCCTGCCCACCATGGACCTGCCCGCCGACCGGCCCTCCCGGCGCACTCCCGGCGGGGCGACCCTGGGCTTCGACGTCCCCGCCGGCGTCGCCGGCGCGGCCCTGGCGACCGGCCGGGAGCTGGGCGCGACCCCGTACATGACCACGCTGGCGGCGTTCGCCGTCCTGCTCTCGCACGTGTGCGCCACCACCGACGTCGTCGTCGGCACGCCCGTCGCCGGCCGCCTCTCGCCCGAGTCGGCCGGGGTCGTCGGGTTCTTCGTGAACACGCTCGTGCTGCGCTGCGACCTGGCGGACGTGACCGGCCTGGCCGGGGCGATCCCCCGGGCGCGGGAGACCGCGCTGGGCGCGTTCGCCCACCAGGGGCTGCCGTTCGAGCGCCTGGTCGAGGAGCTCGCCCCCGACCGGGACCTGGGCCGGACCCCGCTGTTCCAGGTGATGTTCGAGATGGGCGAGGAGGTCCCGGGCGACGACGAGGTGCTCGGCGCCTGGACCCGGGCCAAGTTCGACCTGACCCTCAACGTCGCCCGGCGCCCGGACGGCTCGCTGCGCGCGGTCTTCGAGTACGCCACCGACCTCTTCACCCCGGAGGCGATCGCCCGCCTCGCGGGCGCGTACACGCGGATCCTGGCCGGGGAGCCGATCGTGACCGAGACGCCCGCGCCGCCGGACGACGTCCCGGAGGGCGGCGTCCTGCCCGAGATGGTGGAGGAGCAGGTCCGCCGGACGCCCGACGCCGTGGCGGTCGAGTTCGGGGCCGAGTCGCTGACGTACGCGGAACTGGACGCCCGGGCGAACGCCCTGGCCCACCGGCTGCGCGCCCTCGGCGTCGGCCCCGACGTGCCGGTCGGGGTGCTGCTCGACCGGTCGTTCGAGCTGGTCGTCGGGCTGCTCGGGGTGCTGAAGGCGGGCGGCTGCTACGTGCCGCTGGAGACCGAGTACCCACCAGCCAGGATCGGCCGGCTCCTCGGCGAGGCGGGCGCACGATTGTGCCTGACCGCGCCCGGCACCCCGCTCCCCGCCGGGGTGCGGGCGGTGACCGTGGACGACGCCACCGCCGCCGCCGGACCCGCGTCCACCACCCGGCCCGACCACCTCGTCGCGGTCTACTACACCTCGGGCTCGACCGGGCGGCCGAAGGGCGTGGCCGCGACCCACCGGGGCTGGGCGGTCCGGATCGCCGCGATGCAGGAGGCGATCGGGCTGCGGCCGGGCCAGGGGGTGCTGCAGAAGACCACGGTGGTCTTCGACGACCTGCCGGTCGAGGTGTTCTGGCCGCTCGTGACCGGCGGCCGGGTCGTCCTCCTGGCGCCGGGCGCGCACCGTGACCCGGCGGCGATCCTGCGTGCCGCCGCCGACCACGACGTCGCGGTCGTGCTGGTCGTGCCGAGCATGCTCGCGATGCTCACGGAGCTCGCGCCCCCGGCCGGGCTGCGGCACGTCGGCACCAGCGGCGAGGCGCTGCGCCCCGAGCTGGCCATGGCGTTCCTCGACCGCTTCCCCGGCGTCACGCTGCACAACCACTGGGGCGTCACCGAGGCGTCCATCGACTCGACGCGGCACCGGGTGAGCCGCGCCGACGCCGGCGAGCCGGGCGCGGTGCCCATCGGCCGCCCGCTGCCCGGGGCCCGCGTCCACGTCCTGGACGCCGACCTGCGCCCGGTGCTCCCCGGCACCCGGGGCGAGCTCTACATCGGCGGCCCCGGCGTGGCTCGCGGCTACCACGGCGACCCCGCCAGGACCGCGGCGGCGTTCGTGCCCGACCCGTTCACCCCGGGCGGCCGCCTCTACCGCACCGGCGACCTCGCCCGGCGGCGCGAGGACGGCACGATCGTCTTCCTCGGCCGGACCGACCACCAGGTCAAGATCCGGGGCGTCCGGGTCGAGCCCGGCGAGATCGAGAGCGTGTTGCGCGGTTGCCCCGGCGTCCTCGACGCCGTGGTCGACGTGTGGCGGCCGCCCTCGGGCGACCTGCGGCTGGCCGGCTACTTCCAGGCCGCCGGGGGGACGACCGGCGCCGACGTCCGGCGGCACCTGGAGGACCGGCTGCCGGGCTACCTGGTGCCCTCGGCGCTGATCCCGCTGCCCGCCGTCCCGCGCACGGCGGCGGGCAAGACCGACCGGGCGGCGCTGCCGCCGCCCGACCCCGCCGCCGCGCTCCGCGAGCAGGGGGTGACGCCGCCGCGCACCGCCGCGGAGGAGATCATCGCCGGCATCTGGAGCGAGGCGCTCGGCGCCGAGGTCGGCGTGCACAACGACTTCTTCCACGCGGGCGGCCACTCGCTGCTCGCGGCCCAGGTGATCGCGGCGGTGCAGGACCGGTTCGACCTCGAGGTGTCCCTGCGGACGCTGTTCGAGAGGCCGACGGTCGCCCAGCTCGCCGCCGCGGTCGAGGACCTGATCCGAGCGGAGGTGGCCGGCCTCTCCGACGCGGAGGTCCGCGCCGAGACGACCCCACAGGAGACACGCGCATGACCATCGACATCTCACGCGAGGAGCTGATCCGGCTGCGGCTCTCCGGCGGCGGACGGCGGCGCGCCGGCGTCCCGGCCGCCGACCGGACCGGCCCGCTGCCGCTCTCGTTCGGCCAGGAGCGGTTGTGGTTCCTGAGCCGCCTGGCCCCCGACAGCCCCGAGTACCTGGTCCCGCTGGCGCTGCGGCTGCCCGGGCCCGTCGACGAGGCGGCGCTGGGTGCGGCCCTGACCGCCCTGGTCGCCCGGCACGAGATCCTCCGCACCAGGTACGCCCTGGCCGGCGCCCAGCCGGTCCAGGTGATCGACCCGCCGCCGCGGCTCACGCTGCCGGCCGAGCCCGTCGGCGACCTTCCCGCCGCGCTGGCCGCCGAGGCCGCCGCGCCGATCGACGTGGAGACCGACCACCCGCTTCGGGCCCGCCTGTTCTCCATCGGGCCCGGCGAGCACGTGCTCAGCCTCGTGCTGCACCACATCGCCTGCGACAACCGCTCGCTCGGGATCCTCGTCGAGGAGCTGGCGGCCCTCTACCGGGAGAAGGCCACCGGCGTGCCCGCCGGGCTCCGCCCCCTGTCCGTCCAGTACGCCGACCACGCCGCCTGGCAGCGCGGCCGGGTGGCCGGGCCGGGCCTGGAGCGCGCGCTGGCCCACTGGCGGGCGGCGCTCGACGGGATCACCCCGCTCGACCTCCCCTCCGACCGGCCCCGCGCGGCCGTCCGCGACTGGGCGGGCGACGAGGTGGTCTTCGAGCTGTCCGCCGCCCGGACCGCCGCGCTGCGCGCCGTCGCCGCCGAGGCCGGGACCACGCTGTTCACGGTGCTGCTGACGGCGTACCAGGTGCTGCTCGCGGGCCGGGCGGGCCGCCGCGACGTCGCGGTCGGCACGGCGATGGCGGCCAGAAGCCGCCCGCACGAACAGGACCTGGTGGGGCTGCTGCTCAACACGCTGGTGCTGCGAGCCCGATGGGAGGGCGACCCTTCTTTCGCCGACCTGCTCGACGACGGCAGGGCCTTCCTGCTCGGCGCGCTCGACCACCAGGAGGTGCCGCTGCACCTGCTCATGGACGCCGCCCGCACCCCGCTCTTCCAGGTCATGTTCGACCTGCTCGAAGGAGCGGGCGCCGGCGGCGGGCCCTGGGAGCAGCTGGAGACCGGCGGCGGCGTGGCCAAGTTCGACCTGACCCTCCAGCTCGCCGAACGCCCCGACGGCTCCCTCCTCGGCGGGCTCGGCTACGCCGGCGCGCTGTTCGACCGGGCCACGGCCGACCGGCTGACCGCCGGTTACCTGCGTGTTCTCGACCTGATCGCCGCCGACCCCGGCGTCAGGGTGTCCGAGCTCACCGCGATGACCGAGGGCGACCGGCACGCCCTGCTCCGCGCCGGAGACGGCGGCCCGCCGCTCCCCCGCCACCCGTCGGTGGAGGCCGCGGTCGCGGCGCACGCCCGGCGCGCCCCCGACGCCCCGGCCGTGCGGTGCGCGGGCGAGACGGTCTCCTACGCCGACCTGGACGGGCGCGCCGACGCGGTGGCCCGCCGTCTCATCGGGCTCGGGGTGGGCCGGGGTGACGTCGTCGGCGTCTGCCTCGACCGGGGGCCGCTGCTGCTGCCCGCGCTGCTGGGCGTGTGGCGGGCCGGGGCCGCGTACGTCCCGGTCGAGCCGGGGCATCCGGACGAGCGCATCGCCGAGGTCCTCGTCGACGCGGGCGCGACGGTCACGCTGTCGGAGTCGGCGCACGCCGCCCGGCTGCCGGGGCAGGTCGTGGCCCTCGACCGGGAGGCGTTCCGGGCGGGCCCGCCCGTGGAGGTTCCGGCCCCGGGGCCGGACGAGGCGGCGTACATGATCTACACCTCGGGGAGCACCGGAAAGCCCAAGGGCGTGCTGGTCACCCACGGCGGGCTGGCCAACTACCTGGCCTGGGCGGCCCGTGACTACGCGGGCGGGGCGGGCCACGGCGCGCCGCTGTTCTCCTCGGTCGCCTACGACCTCGTCGTCACCACCCTCTACACGCCGCTGCTGCTCGGCCGCCCGGTCACCGTCATCCCGAAAGACGTCGAGGCCGCCGGGCTCGCCGACGCGCTGGCCGCCCGCGCTCCCTACGACTTCGTGAAGCTCACCCCCGGCCACCTCGAACTGCTGCCGCCGGACCCCGGTCTGGCGGGCACGCTGGTGGTCGGCGGCGAGGGCTTCGCCACCCGCCTGGCCGTCCGCTGGCGGGGCACGAAGGTGGTCAACGAGTACGGCCCGACCGAGATCACGGTCGCCAACTCCACCCACGTCGCCGACGGCAGGGAGACCGGCGACCTGCTGCCCATCGGCCGCCCGATCCCCGGCACCACCATGTACGTGCTGGACGAGGACCTGCGCCCGGTCCCGCCCGGCGTCCTGGGCGAACTGCACGTCGGCGGCCTCCAGCTGGCCCACGGCTACCACAACAGGCCGGGCCTGACCGCTGACCGCTTCGTCCCCGACCCCTTCGGCCCGCCGGGCGCCCGCCTCTATCGGACCGGCGACGTGTGCCGGGTGTTGCCGGGCGGCGCGGTCGAGTACCTGCGGCGCGCCGACGACCAGGTCAAGGTGCGCGGCCACCGGGTGGAACCGGCCGAGGTCGAGGCGGCGCTGGCCGCCCGCCCGGGGGTCCGCGCCTGCGTCGTGACCCTGCTCGACGGCGCGCTCGTCGCCCACGTCGTGGCGGCCGACCCCGGCGCGCCGCCCGCGCCCGGTGAGCTGCGGGACGCGCTGGCCAGGTCGCTGCCCGCCCACATGGTGCCGGCCGCGTTCGTCGCCGTGGACGCGCTGCCGCTGACCGCCAACGGCAAGGTCGACCGCCGCGCGCTGCCCGCCCCGACGCGCGACGACCGCGATCTCGACGCCGGTTACGTCGCGCCGGGCGGCGGCGCGCAGACCCGGGTCGCCGAGGTGTGGCGGACGGTGCTCGGCCTGGACGAGGTCGGGGCCGGCGACAACTTCTTCGACGTGGGCGGCGACTCGCTGCGCGCGGTCGCCCTCGTCGGCGCGCTGCGCGACCTCGGGCTCGACCTGTCGGTGCAGGACGTGTTCGAACGCCCCACGATCGCGGCGATGGCCGCCCTGGCCGCCGACCGCCCCGACGCCGAAGACGAGCCCGGCACGCCCCCGTTCGCGCTGATCACCGAGGCCGA
Source organism: Herbidospora sakaeratensis (assembly GCF_001570525.1). Lineage (GTDB taxonomy): Bacteria > Actinomycetota > Actinomycetes > Streptosporangiales > Streptosporangiaceae > Herbidospora > Herbidospora sakaeratensis. Next base: position 329,574 of record NZ_BBXC01000007.1, on the reverse strand, counting down.
CCGGGCCCTGCTCCCGGCCGGCGTCCAGGACGCCTATCCGCTGTCGCTGGTCCAGGCCGGCATGGTGTACGAGATGCTCACCGGCGACGGCGCCAACCACTACCTCAACACCACGACCTACGAGATCCGCGACGGCCGCCCGTTCTCCCCCGAGGCCATGCGGGCCGCCGCCGCCCTGATGACCGGACGGCACGAGCTGCTGCGCACCTCGATCGACCTGACGGGCTACGGCGAGCCCCTGCAGCTCGTGCACGACCGGGCCGAGCTGCCGGTCGAGCTGACCGATCTGACCGGGCTGACCCCCGCCGAGCAGGACCGCCGGGTGCGCGCGTTCATGGCCGCCGAGCGGCGGACCCTGTTCGACCTGGCCCGGCCGTCGCTGCTGCGGATGCGCGCCTTCGTCTTCGGGCCCGGCCGGTGGGCGCTGACGATCACCGAGTGCCACGCCATCCTCGAAGGCTGGAGCTACCACCAGCTCCTGATGGAGCTGCTCACCACCTACCAGGACCTCGTCTCGGGCCGGGACCCGGTCACGCCCGAGATCCCGAGGGTCAGGTTCGCCGACTTCGTCGCCGCCGAGCGGGACTCCCTGGCGGGCGAGGCGGACCGCGCCTTCTGGGCGGGCGTCGTCGGCGGCGCGGCCCGGTTCGAGCCGCCGCCCGCGTGGCGCGGGGAGGGCGGCCAGTACAAGATCGAGGTCGCCTTCGACGACCTGCTGCCCAAGCTGACGACGCTCGCCCGCGACGCCGAGGTGCCGCTCAAGAGCGTGCTGCACGCCGCCCATCTCACCGTCATGAACGCGCTCACCCACGAGCGCGACTTCTTCACCGGCCTGGTGTGCGACGCCCGGCCGGAGGCGAGCGGCGCCGACCGGGTGCTGGGCATGTTCCTCAACACCGTCCCGTTCGCGTTCCGGCTCTCGGCCCCCACGTGGCGCGAGACGGTCAAGGACGTCTTCGCGCGCGAGATCGCGCTCTGGCCGCACCGGCGGTTCCCCGTGCCCGCCATGCAGCGCGAGTTCGCGGGCGGCCGGCGGCTCATCGACGTGATGTTCAACTACCTGGACTTCCGGTCGGTCGACGAGGAGCTCGTCGACATCCACCACAGCATCGACGACAGCCCCAACGAGTTCCCGCTCTCGGTCACCGTGTTCCGGCTCGGCGTCGTCGACCTGACGATCCACGCCGACGTCATCGGCCGGGAGCACGGCGAACTGCTGGCCGCGATGTACCGGTCGGTGCTGGAGGCGCTCGCCGAAGGGCTCGACGGCGACCCGCGCGACGCCCTGCCCGCGTTCCCCGGATCGTCCCTGCACGGCCCGACGGGCGGCACGGTCGCCGTCCACGAGGCGGTCGCCCGGCACGCCCGCGAGCGGCCGGAGTCGGCCGCCGTGGTGTGCGCCGCCGGCGTCACCACCTACGCGGACCTGGACGCCGGCGCCAACCGCCTCGCCCACCACCTGCGCGGCCTGGGCGCCGGGCCCGGGACGCTGGTCGCGGTCTGCCTGCCGCCCGGCCCCGAGCTGGTCACCTCGGTGCTGGCCGTGCTGCGCTCGGGCGCGGCGTACGTGCCGCTCGACCCCGCCCACCGGGGCGACCGGCTGACCGGCTGCCTGGCCGACAGCGGCGCGCTCACCGTGATCACCCGCTCCGAGGTGCTCGGCGACGCCGGGGGCGCGGTGCTGCTCGACCGCGACGCCGCCGTCGTCGCCGCCCGGCCCGCGACCGACCCCGAGGTGCCCGTGTCGCCCGGCGACCTCGCCTACGTGATCTACACCTCGGGCTCCACCGGCCGTCCGAAGGGCGTCATGGTCACCCACGGCGGCCTCGGCAACTACCTCGCCTGGGCGGCGGCGGCCTACGGCCCCGCCCGGACCCACGGCGCGGTGGTCGCCGGGTCGGTCGCCTTCGACCTGGCCGTCACCTCGCTGCTGCTGCCGCTCGTGCTGGGCCGCGACGTCGTGTTCGAGGACGTCGCACGGGCCATGGGAACCGCCGAGGAGTACACCCTCCTCAAGATCACCCCCGCCCATCTGGAGGCGCTGCGCGGCGGGGTCGCCGACGCGGGCAACGTGGCGACCTTCGTCGTCGGCGGCGAGCAGCTGCGGACCGGCGCCGTCGAGGCGGTCCGCGCCCTCGCCCCGCACGCCCGGTTCGTCAACGAGTACGGCCCGACCGAGACCGTCGTCGGCTGCTGCGTGCACGAGGCCCGCCCCGGCGCGCCCGGCGCCGTCGTCCCCATCGGCCGGCCCATCGCCGGGACCGTCATGCGCGTCCTGGACGCCTCCCTCGTCCCGGTGCCGCCGGGTGTCGCGGGCGAGTTGTGCATCGGCGGCGACGGGGTGGCGCGCGGGTATCTGAACCGGCCCGCGCTGACCGCCGAGCGGTTCGTGCCCGACCCGCTCGGGCCGCCGGGAGCCCGTCTCTACCGGACGGGCGACCTGGGGGTCGTGCGCGGCGACGGCGACCTGGAGTACCTCGGCCGCCTCGACGACCAGCTGAAGGTGCGCGGCCACCGCATCGAGCCGGGCGAGGTGGAGGCGCACCTGCGCGCCCATCCGGCCGTCCGGGACGCCGTGGTGACGGCGCCGGGAGGGCGGCTGACCGCCCATGTGGTGGCCGACGGGGAGGCCGACGTGATCGGCTTCCTGGGCGGGCGGCTGCCGGCGTACATGGTGCCGTCGGTGGTCGTGCCGATCGCCGAGGTGCCGCTCGGCGCGGGCGGCAAGGTCGACCGCCGGGCGCTGCCGGAGCCCGGCGCGGCCGCGCCCCGGCCGTACCGCGAGCCCCGGCCGGGCGCCGAGGCGCTGGTGGCGCAGGTCTGGGCCCGGGTCATCGGGGTCGGCCGCGCCGGCGGCGACGACGACTTCTTCGACCTCGGCGGCGACTCGATCCTGGCCGTGCACGCGGTCGCGGCGGCCCGCCGGGCCGGGCTGGCCGTCACGCCGCGCATGGTGCTGGAGCGCCGCACGCCCGCCGCCGTGGCGGCGGCCCTGGCCGAGGAGGCCGTGGGCTCGGCCGCCGAGCAGGGGCCGGTGACCGGCGAGGTGCCGGTCACCCCGATCATGCTGGCCTTCGCCGACGAGGGCGCCGACCTGCGCGAATATCCGCAGATCGCGCACCTGCGGGTCGATCCGGCGCCCGACCCCGGCCTGCTGGAGCGGGCGCTGCACGACGTGGTCGCCCACCACGACATGCTCCGCCTGCGGCTCGACGGCGGCCGGATGGTCCTGCCCGCCGCCGAGGACCGGCCGCTGCTGCGGGTGCGCACCGTCGCCCCCGGACTCGCGGCGGAGACGCTGCGGGCCGAGGCCGCCGCGCTGTCCCCCGATCCCGCCACCGGCCCGGCCGTCGCCGCCGTGCTCGTCGAGAGCGGCGCCGGCCCGGCCGACCTGCTCGTCGCGGCCCACCGGCTGACCGTCGACGGCGTGTCCTGGCGGTTCGTCGTCGACGACCTGAACGAGGCCTACCGCAGGAGGGAGACCGGCCGGGAACCCGCGCCGCCGCCCAAGACCACCGCGTTCCGCGACTGGGCCGCCCGCCTCCGGTCGGCCGACGCGGCGGCGGAACTGCCCTACTGGCGGGACCGGGGGCCCTACCACCCGATCCCCGTCGACTTCGACGGCGAGAACACCCAGGCCGGCCAGCGGGAGCTCACGGTCGGGCTCGACCTCGGCGGGCCGGTCGCCGGGCTGCGCGACCTGCTGCTCGCGGCGCTGGTCCGCGCCTTCACCCGCCGCACCGGCGGCGACCGGCTGCTGGTCGAGGTGGAGGCGCACGGCCGCCCCGCCGACCCCGACGTCTCGCGGACGGTCGGCTGGTTCACCGTGCTGCACCCCGTCGAGCTGGGCCTGGCCGACCAGGCCGACGACCAGGCCGCCGAGGTGGCGCGGGCGCTGCGCGCCGTCCCCGGCGGCGGGGTCGGCCACGGGGTGCTCCGCGACCGGCTCGCCGACCTGCCCGAGCCGCAGATCAGGTTCAACTACACGGGCGCCGGCGACGCCGGGCGCGGCGGCGACCGTTTCACCCCCGCACCCGGCGGCCCCTCCCCCGCGCGGGCCGTCACCGGCCGCCGGTCCCGCCTGTTCGAGGTGGACGCCGCCGCCCGCACCGGGGCCCTCACCGTGACCTGGGCCTACTCACCGAACGCGCACGCCGAGGCCACCGTGCGCGGGCTCGCTCTCGACCACCTGGCCGAACTCCGCGCGCTTCTGGAAGGGAAGGCGTCATGAACGGCGAAGACCTCTACGTGCGACCGAACGTCCGGATCCAGGGCCTGGTCGACCGGTTCGCGGCGTGGTTGCACACGCTGGCGCCGGTCGCGGGCGCCATGAACCTGGCCAACCTGCAACTGCCGATGCTCGACTCCTACCTCCAGCAGCCCGACGTCCACGCCGCCGCCGTCGCCAACCCCAAGATGAAGGGCGGCTTCTTCGTCAACGTCGACCGGGCGCGGCTGGCGGAGGTGCGCGCCCTGACCGAGGAGATCCGGTCGGCGAACCGGGCCCCGCTCGCCCTGGCCGAGGCCGTCAAGAGCGCGGAGGCCATGATCCGGGCCCAGGCGACCGGCTACGACCTGACCCCGCTCTACGCCCAGCTCCCCCCGGAGCTGCGCGGCCTGACCGAGCTCGTGTACGACCTCGACCACGCCCCCTCGTTGCGGTTCATGGAGCCGCTGCTCTACCGCTCGGACTACCACCGCGAGTCGCGCCAGTCGATCGACCTGTCCCTCGACGACGGTTCGGAGCCGCCGTTCATCCTGAGCACGCCGCGGCTGCCCGAGCCGGGCCACGTCCAGTTGCCGCTGGCGCTGGCCCACCCCGGCATCGACGCGTTCTTCGCGCTGCGCGACAAGCCCCGCCCGTTCTCCGAGATCCGGGAGTTCCTCCAGGTCGGCGACGACGCGACGGCCCGCACGCTGCGCACCCTCCTCACCGACGACCCCCGCCTGCCCCGCGACCGCAACCTCGGCGAGGGCGGCCGGATCCGCTACTACGGCCACGCCTGCCTGGTGCTGCAGAGCCCGTCGACGTCGGTGATCGTCGACCCGCTGATCAGCTCGGACAGCGGCACCGGCGACCGGTTCACCTACGTCGACCTGCCCGACCACCTCGACTACTGCCTGATCACCCACGGCCACCAGGACCACATCGTGCTGGAGTCACTGCTCCAGATCCGGCACAAGCTGGGCGTCGTGGTCGTGCCCCGCAACGGCGGCGGCCACCGGCAGGACCCGTCGCTGCGGCTGATGCTGGAGGCGGCCGGGTTCACGGTCAAGGAGGTCGACGACTACGACGAGATCCCCTTCGAGGGCGGCTCGATCGTCGCGACCCCGTTCCTAGGCGAGCACTGCGACCTCGACATCCGGGCCAAGTCGACCTACTGGGTCAGGATCGCCGGCCGTAGCGTCTTCGTCGGCGCCGACTCCTCCGGCCTCGACCGCGACTGCTACGCGCGCATCCGCGAGAACGTCGGCCCCGTGGACGTCGCCTTCATCGGCATGGAGTGCGACGGCGCGCCGCTGACCTGGCTCTACAGCCATCTGTTCACCCAGCCGGTGCCGCGCAAGATGGCCATCACCCGCAAGTTGTCGGGCTCCAACGCCGAACAGGCGCTCGGCATCGCCGGGGAACTGCGCGCCAAGGAGGCCTACGTGTACGCCATGGGCCAGGAGGACTGGCTCCAGCACATCATGGCCACCAGCTACACCCCCGAGTCGTACCAGCTCAAGCAGGTCGCCGAGTTCCTCTCCGGGGCCCGGGCCCGTGGTCTCGGCGCCGAGGCGCTGCTCGTCAGGAAGGAACTGCGGTGGTAGACGTCCGGCTCCTCCTCGACACCGGCCCCACCGAGGCCGAGGTGGCGCGGGTCGAGGCGCGGTTCGCCGCGCACGGCCTGACCGTCACCACCGAGGGCCATTCCTACGGCGGCCCGCCGCCGACCTCGGCCTTCCTCATCGTCGTCAACACCCTGCTCGCCCCCTTCCTCGACCGGCTCACCCCCGGAGACCTGGCCGCCCTGACCGCCGACCTGCTCGCCCTGCGGGCCGACCCGGCGCGCTGGGGCCGCCCGCACAGGCTCAAGTTCGAGGACGCGCAGACCGGCCACGCCGTCCTGATGGACGCCGGTCTGCCGCCGGCGGCGTACACGGCGCTGCTCGACCTCGACCTGGCCCGGTTCGACCGGGGCGCCCCGCCCGTCCAGGTCGAGTGGCACCCGGCGCTGGCCCTCTGGCAGGCGCGGCTGATCACCGTGGCCGGGCGGGCCACCGTGCCGATCCCGGCGCGCGGGCCCGCCGAACCCCGCCTGCGGCCGCTCACCGAGCGCGAGACCGGCGAGTTGTGGCGGCTGATCGACCCGTCCGGGTCGGAGATCACCCGCCGCCGGGCCGCCGCGGTGTTGTCCAGCTCGCAGGGCTGGAACGCGGGCTCGGTCGCCCGCCGCCTGCTGCTGAGCGAGCGCCGGGTGCGGGCGCTCGTCGACGAGTTCAACACGGCGGGCCTGGCCTCGTTGTCGCCCGACTACACCGGCGTGCACCAGGTCGAGCCCGGCCCGGACCGGCGGGCCGCCGCCCGCGCCGCCGCCCGCCGCACGCCCGCCGACTTCGGCCGCCCGGACGTCTGCTGGAGCCCGGCCGCCCTGGCCGAGTTCCTGGTCGCCGAGGGGCTGCTGGAGGACGTCACGCCGGAACTGCTGAAGGAGGTCCTGTCATGACCGCCGAGGAGATCGTGTTCGACGGCCTCACGGGCCTGATCGCGTGGCCGGAGACGCCGGGACCCCATCCGGGCGTGGTGATCGTGCACGGGTCGGGCGCGGTCGACCGCTTCGGGGCCGAGGGCACCCTGCGCCCGATCATCGGGCACTTCGCCGCGGCGGGATACGCCGTCCTGTCCTCCGACAAGCCGGGCCACTGGGAGACCCAGACGTTCGACGACCGGGCCGCCGAGACGGTCGCCGCCTGCCGGTTCCTGGCCGCCCACCCCCGCGTCGACGCGCGGCGGGTGGGCCTGTGGGGCATCAGCCAGGGCGGCTGGATCGGCCCGATGGCCGCTTCGGCGGCGCCCGATGAGATCGCCTTCGCGATCCTGGTGTCGGCCTCGCCGATCACGCCGTACGAGCAGGCCGCCCACCAGATCGGCGGCGAACTGCGCGCGGCCGGCCGCACCGAGGACGAGGTCGGCGCGGCGCTCGGCCTGCTCGCCGAACGCACCGCCCTGCTGGCCGACGGAGTGCCCGGAGCCCGCATCCTGGCCGGCGAACCGCCGGAGCTGGCCCTGCTGCCCTGGTACCCGCACGTCGCCACGACGGCGGAGGAGCTCGACTTCATCCGGCCCATCTGGCACTTCGACGTGCTGCCCCACCTGGCGGCGCTGCGCTGCCCGCTGCTGGCGATCTGGGGCGCGCTCGACCCGCACATGCCCGCCGCGCGCTGCGCCGCGATCACCGCCGCCGCCCTCGCCGACGGGGGCGGCGCCGACTTCACCCTTCAGGTCGTCCCCGGCGCGGGCCACCGCCTGCGTGACTCCCGGGGCGACCTGGCGGCAGGCTATCTCGACGGCATGACCTCCTGGCTCGGCCGGGTGGTCCACGACCCCATCACGATCGGAGCCCCGTCATGACCACCCGTTCCGCCGAGGCGGCACTGGCCGCGTACGAGTCGCTCGCGCCCGTCTACGACACCATGAAGGCCGGCAACAACACCGGGAACTGGGCCAAACTGCTCGACGGCGTGATCCGGGAGGCGGGCCCGCCCGGCGTCCGGCTCATGGACGCCGCCTGCGGCACCGGCAAGACCACGCTGGCGCTGCGCGACCTCGGCTACAAGGTGGCCGGCTTCGACCTCAGCCCGTCGATGATCGCGGCGGCGCTCTCCCGCGGCCCCGGCGTCGCGTTCCAGGTCGGCGACCTGCTCGATCCGCCGCCCGGCCTGGGCCGCTTCGACGTCGTCACCTGTCTCGACGACGCCCTCAACTACCTGCTCGACCCGGCCGACCTCGACCGCGCGCTCACCGGCCTGGCGGGGCTGCTCGCGCCGGGGGGCGTGCTGGTCTTCGACCTCAACACCCTGCACGCCTACCGGGGCGTCGGCGCCACCACCACCGTGATCATGGACACCGACACCGAGTACGTCGTGCTGACCGGCACCGCCCGCCCCGACCACGCCCCGGGCGAGCGCCTGACGCTCGACTTCGCCACCTTCAGCCACGACGGCGACCACTGGCGCCGGGCCGACTCCAGCCACCACCAGCGCCACCATCCGGCGGCCGACGTGCGCGCCCTGCTGGAGAAGGCCGGCCTGACGGTCGCCCGGGTGTACGGGTTCGTCGACGGCTCCCTGTTCGACGAGCTCGACGAGCACGCCGCCGACAAGGCCCTGTTCGTCGCCGTCCGCGCCGCCGGATGACCGGCTGGGCGCCCTTCCGGCACCACGCGTTCACGCTGCTGTTCGCGGGCCGCTTCGTCGCCTTCCTCGGCAACGCGGTGGCCCCCGTGGCGGTGGCGTTCGCCGTTCTCGACCTGACGGGCTCGGCGGGCGACGTCGGCCTCGTGCTGGCCGCCCGCAGCCTGGCGCTCGGCGTGTTCGTGCTGGTCGGCGGGGTGTGGGCCGACCGGCTGCCGCGCAACGCGGTGCTCGTCGCGGCCAACCTCGTCAGCGCGGCCACGCAGGCCGTGGCGGCGACGGTGGTGCTGACGGGCAACGCGAGCGTGCCCGCGCTGATCGGGCTGGAGGCGGTCAACGGCGCGGCGGCGGCGTTCGTGTTGCCGGCCGCGTCGGGGATCATCCCGCAGACGCTGCCGCCGACGCTGCTGCAGCGGGGCAACACCCTGCTGCGGATCGGCACCAACGCGGCGGCCGTCGGCGGCGCCAGCCTGGGCGGCTTCGCCGTCGCGGCGCTGGGGCCCGGCTGGGGGCTGGCCATCGACGCCGCCGCCTTCGCCTTCGCCGCGGGGATCTTCACGCTGATGCGGGTCGGCCGCGCCGTCCCCGAGGGCGGGGAGGAGGGCGCCGGGTTCGCCGCCGACCTGCGGACGGGGTGGCGCGAGTTCGCCGCCCGCACCTGGTTGTGGGTCGTGGTCGCCGCGTTCTGCGTCATCAACGCCGCCTTCGCGGCCGCGTTCGCGACGCTGGGCCCGGTGGTCGCCGACACGTCCGTCGGCCGGGCCGGGTGGGGGCTGGTGGTCGGCGCGCAGGCGGCCGGCTTCCTGCTCGGCGGGCTCGCGGCGCTGCGGCTGCGGGCCGACCGGCCGCTGCTGACGGCGATGGCGGCGATGCTGGCGACCGCGCCCGTCCTGTTCGTGCTGGGGCTGGCGCCCGCGCTGGCGCCGCTGGTCGCGCTGTCGGCGCTGGCCGGGGCGGCGATGGAGGTCTTCGGCGTGTTGTGGGACACCTCGGTGCAGCGCAACGTGCCGCAGGAGGTGCTCTCGCGCGTGTACGCCTACGACGCGCTCGGCTCGTTCGTGGCGATCCCGGTCGGGCAGGCGCTGGCCGGGCCCGTGTCCGTGGTGTTCGGACTCGGGCCCACCGTCGCGTTCTGCGGGGTGCTGATCGTCGGGGCCGTGGCCGCCGCGCTGGCCGTTCCGGGGGTGCGGCGGCTGCGGCTCTAGCCGATCTCGTACCGCCAGCCCGGGGGGCCGGGCACCGCGCCGCGCTGCACGGCCGACAGGTGCCGGGCCAGCCGGGTGGTCACCGGGCCGGGCGTGCCGTCGCCGATCCGCCACTCTCCCCCGGCGGAGCGCACGGTCCCGACCGGGGTCACCCGCGCGGCGGTGCCGCAGGCGAACACCTCGGTGAGCGCGCCGGAGGCGCAGTCGCGCCGCCACCGGTCGACCGTGATCGGGGCCTCCTCGACCGGGAGGCCGAGCCGCGGGGCGAGGTCGAGCAGGCACTCGCGGGTGACGCCGGGGAGCACGGTCGAGGTCAGCGGCGGGGTGACCAGGCGGTCGTCGTACACGAAGAAGAGGTTCATGCCGCCCAGTTCCTCGACCTGGCGGCGCTCGACCGGGTCGAGCCAGACCACCTGGTCGCACCCCTGCCCGGCGGCCTCCGCCTGGGCGAGCAGCGCGCCGCCGTAGTTGCCCGCGCACTTGACCGAGCCGGTGCCGCCGGGCGCGGCCCGGGTGAAGGTCTCGCTCACCCAGACCGTGACCGCGCCGAACCCGGAGGCGAAGTAGCCGCCGCTGGCGAAGGCCATGAGCAGGAAGCGGTACTCCAGGGCGGGCCGCAGCGCCAGCGTCGCCTCCGAGGCGAACATCAGCGGCCGCAGGTAGAGGCAGCTTCCGGGCGCCTCGCCGACCCAGTCGCGGTCGTGCCGCACCAGCGTGTCCACGGCGGCGACGAACAGGTCGTCGGGCAGCTCGGGCATCGCCAGCCGCCGAGCCGAGCGCCGGAACCGGGCCGCGTGGGCGTGCGGCCGGAAGACGGCGACGCCGCCGTCCTCCCCGCGGTGGGCGTTGAGCCCCTCGAACACGACCTGCCCGTAGTGCAGGCCGACCGTCGCGGGGTCGAGGCTGATCGGCCGGTACGGCGTCAGCGCCCCGTCGTGCCAGCCGTCCCGCGGCGACCACCGCAGCGAGACGAGGTGGTCGGTGAAGACCCGGCCGAACCCCGGGTCGGCGACGAGCTCGCGCCGCCGCGCGGCCGGGGTGGGCGCGGCGGCCGGTTCGATCCGGAAGGGCGCCCCGGTGAGCATGGTCATGGTGGTCCTCCTCAGACCAGGGGCGTGTAGAAGAAGGTCGTCCGCCGGGCGAACCGCCCCGACGGGGCGAAGGTGAAGAAGTCGGCGAAGCGCAGGTCGACGTTCCTGCCGTCCTTGAGGCGGCCCGCGAACGCGCCGCTGACCGCGATCCTGTCGGGGCCGGCGATCACCTCGTCGAGGGTGTGCCGGCCGTGCTCGATGATGCGCTGGTCCTGGTAGAAGCGCTTGAGCGCGGCCCGCCCGTTCAGCGGCACGTAGCCGGGGCGTTCGTAGACCGCGTCGTCGGCGAACAGGGCCAGCAGGCCGTCGACGTCGTCGGAGTCGACCCGGTCGTAGTAGGCGCGGACGAGCGCGACGTCGTCGCGGATGGTGGTGCTCATGATGACCGCCTTCGGGGGTCAGGCCCGGCCGGAGCGCCGGGAGACGATGGGGGGCAGCGGGGCCGGCGGCGGCGCGCTCCTGGCGCGTTCGACGGCGACCGCCAGGTCGGCCAGCCGGGGCGTCTCGTAGAGGGCCCTGATCGGGAGGTCGACGTCGAGGTGGCGGCGGATGCGGGAGATCGTCCGCGTCGCGGTCAGCGAGTGGCCGCCGAGGCCGAAGAAGTCGTCCGAGCGGCCGACGTCGGCGACGCCGAACACCTCGCGCCAGATCCCGGCGATCAGCCGCTCCACGTCGGTGACCGGCGCGTCGGCGGTCCGGGCCGGCGCGGGCAGGGCGGCGCGGTCGACCTTGCCCGTCCGGGTCAGCGGCAGCCGGTCGAGCGGCACGATCGCCGAGGGCACCATCGCGGGCAGCAGGCGGGCGCGCAGCGTGGCCAGGATCGCGGCCGGGGCGGGGCCGCCGACGACGTAGCCGACGAGCGTGGCCGCGCCCAGCGCCGCCGCGCCGCGCACGGCGACGGCCGCGTCGCGGACCCCGGCGACCTCGCGCAGCGCGGTCTCGACCTCGCCGAGCTCGACGCGGAACCCGCGGATCTTGACCTGGTCGTCGGCGCGGCCGAGGAAGGCGTAGCTCCCGTCGGGTTCGCGGCGGCCCAGGTCGCCGGTGCGGTAGCGGCGGGCGCCGGGCGGGCCGTCGGGGTCGGGCGTGAACCGGTCGGCGGTGAGCCGGGGGTCGCCGAGGTAGCCGCGCGCCACGGCCGGGCCGCCGACGTGGATCTCCCCCTCCTCCGACAGGCTGACCCGCCGGTCGCCGACCGGCCGGCCGATCGGGATCTCCCCGTCGGCCGAGGTGATCTCGTGGGTGGTCGCGAAGACCGTGCACTCCGACGGGCCGTAGCCGTTGACCAGGCGGGTGCCGGGCAACGCGGCGCGGGCGCGGGCGACGTGCGCGCGCGAGAGCGTCTCACCGCCGGTGAGCAGCCAGCGCACCCCGGCCAGCAGGCCGGGCTCGGTGTCGACGACGACGTTGAACGCCGTCGCGGTCAGCCACAGGACGGTCACGCCCGCGTCGCGGGCCAGCCGGGCCACGTCGAGCGGGTCGGTGACCTCCGGCGGGCACACGACGACCCGGCCGCCGGTGAGGAGCGCCGGGTAGACGTCGAGCACGTGGCCGTCCCACGACTGCGCCGAGTGGTGCAGGGCGACCCGCGGGGCGCCCCAGGGCGTGCCGGCGAAGAACCCGGGGACGGCGCGGTGGGGCACCTCGATGCCCTTCGGCACCCCGGTCGAGCCCGACGTGAACGGGAGGTAGACCAGGTCGTCCGGGTCCACCGGCAGGCCGAGGTCGGTCGCCGGGAGGCCCGCGAGCTCGCTCTCGGGGGGCGGCGCGGAGACGATCAGCTTGGGGCGGGCCCGTTCGGTCATCGCCGCGAGCCGGTCGGCGGGCAGCCCCGGTTCGAGCGGCAGGTAGGCGGCGCCCGCCTTGAGGGTGGCGAGCATGGTGACGATCGTCTCGATGCCGCGCGGCATCGAGACGCCGACCACGTCACGCGGGCGCACGCCCCGCCCGGCCAGGTGCCGGGCCAGCCGGTTCGCGGCGGCGTTGAGATCGGCGTACGACATGAGCCCGGACGCGGACTCCAGCGCGACGGCGGCGGGCGCGATGCGCGCCCGCTCCTCGAAGAGCTCGTGGATGACGGCCATGCGGTCACTGTCGGGGCCGCCGGTATCCGGGCGGTTTCTCCGCGACCTCGGCGATACCTGCGTGAGGGCGCGGGGATAACGGCCGCTCCCAGACTCGCCATCGTGGCTGATGATGACGCTGTACGTACCGAAGCGGCGATCGAGCGCATTCTGCGCACGCTCGTGGACAACGAGCACGCCGCGCGTAGGACGCTGACGATGGTCCCATCCGAGAACGCCATGTCGGGCCTGGCCAAGCTGCCGCTGCTCCTCGACACGTATCACCGCTACTTCTTCAACGAACTCCACGACCCCGGCCGCTGGCACTTCCCCAGCGGCGCGCCGGCGGCGGACGTCGAGACGTCCGTCACGATCCCGCTGCTGCGCGAACTGGCCCGCGCCGGGCACGTGACCGTGCGCCCGCTCAGCGGCCTCAACGGCATGCTGCTGGTCCTGGCCGCGCTCGGCGGCCCGCCGGGCTCGACCGTCGCGACGATCGCCCAGGAGAACGGCGGCCACTACGCGACCGAGGGCATCGCCGGGCGTCTCGGCCAGCGGGTCGTCACCCTGGCCGGGCCGAACCCGCACGAACTCGACTACGAGGGGGTGACGCGGGTGGTCGCCGCCCACCGGCCCGCCCTGGTGTACGTCGACCAGTCGAACTGCCTGTTCCCCGTGGACGTCGCCCGCCTGGTGGCCGCCGCGCGGGCCGCCGACCCCGGCGTGCTCGTGCACGTCGACGCCAGCCACTGGATGGGCCTCATCCTCGGCGGCGTCTTCGCCAACCCGCTGGAATGCGGCGCCGACAGCTTCGGCGGCTCCACGCACAAGACGTTCCCCGGCCCGCAGAAGGCGGTCTTCTGCACCAACCGCGACGACGTGGCCGACCGGATCAGGCAGGCGCAGGACTACCTGATCAGCAGCCACCACTTCGGCGCGGTGCTCAGCCTGGGCCTGGCCCTGGCCGAGTTCCGCGACCTCGGCGGCGCCGAGTACGCCGGGCGTGTGGTCGCCAACACCCGCCGCTTCGGCGGCCTGCTGCACGACCGGGGGCTGCCCGTGGTCGCCGCCGAACGCGGCTTCACCGCCGGCCACCAGCTCTGGCTCGACACCGAGGCGGCCGGGCTGCCCGCCCGCGAGGCCGCCGGCCGCCTCTACCGGGCGGGCATCCGGGTGAACTTCCAGGACCTGCCCGGCCTGCCGCGGCCCGCCGTCCGGATCGGCCTCAACGAGGTCACTTACCGGGGGCTCGGCAAGGCCGAGGTGGAGGAACTGTCGGACGTGTTCGCCGCCGCCGTGACCGACTCCGCCCCGGCGTCGGTGCTCGCCGCCCGTACGGCCGCGCTCCGGCACAGCGTGCGCACGGCGACCAGCCCCGACCTGACGATCTCCCCGCTGCGGGACACGGCGGTGCGGCTGTGCCTGGCGGCGCTGCTCGACGTCTCTCCCGAGGAGGTGCCCGATGCCGCTCACGCTGCGTGACCCCACCCGCCGTCAGGGCGGCGACCTGCGCGACCTCGGCGACGCCGTGCTCGACCTGAGCACCTGCGTCAACCGTTACGGGCCGCCGCCCGCCGTCGGGGCCGCGCTCAACGGGCTCGACGCGCGTCACCTGATGCCCCACCCGTACGAGGCCGAGCGGTTGTTCACCGCCGCCTGCGCCGACCACCTCGGGCTGCCCGAGGAGGAACTGGTGGCGGGGCGCGGCATCACCGAGTTCATCCGGCTGCTCGGCCAGGTGCTGCCCGCCGGGCGCACCGCCGTCGTCACCCCCGACTACACCGACACGATCCGGGTGTTCCCCCGGCACGTCGGCCCGCCGCCGGGTCTCGTCGACACGGTCGACACCCGGCTCGACCGCATCGACCTGGCCATGAGCCGGTTCTCCCACGTCGTGGTCTCCAACCCCAACAACCCTCTCGGGCTGCACGTCCCGCCCGCCCGGCTGGCCGAGGTCTGCGCCCGCCACCCGGGCTCGACGCTGGTGGTCGACGAGGCGTACATCGAGTTCACCGCCGACGGCGCGCGGGGCTCGACGGCCTGGTCGGGGGCGCGCAACCTGGTCGTGCTGATGTCGCCGAACAAGCCGTTCGGGATCGCGGGCACCCGCACCGGCATCATGTGGACGCCGTCGGCCGAGCTGCGCGAGCGCATCAGGCGGCGGCAGATGAACTGGCCCATCTCCTACCTGGACGCCCTCGTCGCCGCCGTCGCCCTGGCCTCCACCGGCTGGCTGGCCGACACGCGGGCCCGCCTGCTGCGCACCGCGCGGCGCATGGACGCCCTGCTGGCCGCGCACCTCGGGCCGGTCGTCGCGGCGCCCGTCCACTACCGGTTCGTGCCCACCGCCGACGCGGCCGGCCTGCACGCCCGCCTGCTGCGCGCCGGGGTGGCGGTGCGCGCCTTCGACGGCGCCGAACCCGGCCGCGTGCCCGGCCTGCGGATCACCGCCCCCACCGAGTCCGAGCTGCCCCTGCTGGCGGCCGCCCTGAGAGAAAGCGGGGTCTGACCATGAGCAGACCGGTCATCGGCATCACCTCCTACATCGAGAAGGCGGCGTGGGGGGTCTGGGACGTGCCGGTCACGCTCGTCCCGCAGGGTTACGTCGACGGCGTGACCCGCGCGGGCGGCCGCCCGGTCGTGATCCCGCCCGACGAGGAGGATGTGGGCGTCCTGGACCGGCTCGACGGCCTGATCCTTTCGGGCGGCGCCGACCTCGCCCCCGCCCTCTACGGTTCACCGGCCCACCGCGAGACGCGGACCGCCCCCTACCGGGACGCCGCCGAACTGACCCTGCTGCGCGAGGCGCTCGCCCGCGACCTGCCGGTGCTGGCCGTCTGCCGGGGCCTGCAGCTCCTCGCCGTCGTGTACGGCGGCCGCCTCCACCAGCACCTCCCCGAGGCGCTCGGCACCTCGGCCCACCGACCGGCCGTCGCCGTCTACGGCGAGGTGCCCGTCACCCTCGCGCCCGGCAGCCTGGCGGCCTCGATCCTCGGGCCGTCGGCCACCGTCAAGTGCTACCACCACCAGGGCGTCGCCGACCCCGGCACGCTGACCGTCACCGGGTGGTCGCCCGACGGCCTGCCGGAGGCGGCCGAGGACCCGGCGCGCCGGTTCGTGCTCGGCGTGCAGTGGCACCCGGAGGAGATGGGCGACGACCGGCTGTTCGCGGCCCTGGTCGACAACGTCCGGACGACGGTGCTGCGATGATCGTCCTGACCCGCCACCGCGATCCGATCGCCCACCTGTCGATCGCCGACCCTTCGGGCCGGGTGCTGCGCGACCCCGCCGGGGAACTCCCGAGGGTGACGCGGGCTCCGGGCGAGCCGCTGGAGGCCGCCGTCCACCGGGCCCTGGCCTCGATGGGCGTCACGCCCGACCGGGTCGAGCGGACGTGGCACCGGCTGACCAGCGCCAACGAAGGCGGCGAACTGGTGCGCGGCGAGGAGTCGCTCTTCAGCGCCACGACCGGGGCGCGGCCCGCCCCCGAGGGCCTCCACTGGGCCTGACGACGGCGACCTCAGGCCCGGGCCAGGATCAGGTCTTCGACGGCTTGGGGCAGGGTGGTCGCGAAGTCGAGCAGCTTGACCCACTCGGGCTCGACGCCGACGACGACCATGCGCTCGTAGAGCTCCCACCCGCCGCCGGATTCTCTAGGCGACCTTCGCCGCGGGCGCGGTCCAGGTGTTGCAGGCGCCGGGCCGGCCCGACTGGTAGCCCTTCTTCATCCAGTACACGCGGTTGGCGGGCTTGCCGTTGTGCTTGAGGTAGGAGTACTCCGGCGGCTCCATGCCCGAGATCACCTGCTTGAAGTCGGTGACCTTGCGGCCCAGGCTCTTGGCCGACACCCCGGCGAAGCAGTCGCCCTGCAGGAAGTAGCGGTGCGTCTGCTCCGCGATGTCCTCGCCGCTCCGGTCGTTGGGCATGGCCGAGTAGGCCGCGCCGATGCCCGTCATGCCCTGGACGACGCCGTTCCAGGCCCTGATGAGGGCCGCGAACACCTTCGTGTCGCTCTTGGCCTTGATCCAGTCGTCGGCCAGCCGGACGTCCAGGGACCGGGAGCAGATCTCGGCGTAGGAACCGGCGATGTCGTTTCCGCTGGCGCACGCCTGCTCGTCCTGCTTGAAACGCACCTTGACCGGCTGGAAGCCGTTGATCGTGCCCTTCCAGGCGGTGTTCAGGCAGGAGACGATCTTCTTGACGTACTTCTCGGCCGAGGCCTTGGTGGTGCCCTTGACCGCCTTGCAGGAGACCTTCTTGAGCGCCGGCTTCTTGTAGACGGCGTTGTCGGTCAGGGTGGGCTGGCCCTTGACGGGGGCGGCCTGGGCGGGCCCGGCGAACAGGACGAACGCCGCGACGGCGACGCCGGCTAATTTCATGATCATGCACCGGAGGGTAGCGGGCCACCGCCCACCACCAGCCGGCGCCCGCCGCACCCTTGCGGGCGGCGTCGCCGTCGGGGCTCATGTGTCCTCTATCGCGGCGGGCGGGGCAGAAGGTTCCAGGACCCGTCTCGGCCACCCACATCTGGCGCGCGGAGTCAATGACGGCGCCGGCGGTCTGGCTAGGCTTCGAGCTGCCATGGGCGAGACTCCCGCTGACGACAGGAGTTCGCGGTGACCGTCGAAGACGACCTCGGCCGGAACCGGCTCGTTCACCGCGAGCGGCGGAGCCGATTGCTCATTTCGACCCTCATCGCGGCCGCCGCAGTGGCGGTCGTGGTCGTCGTCGGGGCGGTGGCCGGGGTCGGCTCGGACCTGCTCCCCGCAGATCCGGCGGCCGGGATCGGCGAGGAGCCGGCGGACAGCCGGCGGACGGTCCTGCCCACGTCGGGATCACCCGAGCCGGCGGAGGTCATACTGCCCGACGGCGCGCCTCCGGAGGAGGTGTGGCCGGAGGCCGTGGTGACGGTGCCGCGGAAACTCGACGACGGGACCTCTCTCGAAGGGCTCCTGTTCGCCGACCGCACGACTCTCGTGCTGCGGAGCAAGGTCGACCACGAACGTACCGCCGCCTTCTACGCCTACGACCTGACCACCCGGGAGTTCCGCAAGATCACCGACGCCCTCGTGCCGGAGCGGCGGTTCTCCGGCGGTCACGCCGTGGCGGGCGACCGGCTCGTCTGGTGGGTGAACACCGAGAGATACGCCGACGGAGAGGTGTGGGCGGCGCCGCTGGCCGGCGGGCCGCCGGTCCGGCTGGCCAAGTTGCCGCGTGGCGCGTTCGGGCGCGTCGAGCTCGTCGGCGACCGGCTGGTCTACTCCCTCCAGGGCGGCGACGTGCTCAGCCTCCCCCTGGACGGCGGAACGGCGGCGCCGGTGCCGGGCGGGCAGGGACTGACCCTGCTGGAGTGGCCGTGGGCGGGCACGCCGCCCACCGTGGACGGGGACGACAAGGTCCTGTTCCGTCACCTGGTCAACCTGCAGACCGGCGAGACGGCCGACGCCGTCGTCGGACCGGGCGACCTGTACGTGCAGTGCGGGGTGACCACCTGCACGGGCGCGCGCGAGGTGGACGGCGGCCACCGGTCGTTCGTCCGCGACCGCGACGGATCGCACGAACGGGCGATCCAGGGCCTCGGGCCCGCGCTGGCCGCCGACCGGTTCCAGCACCTGAAAGAGGGCACCGGGAGGCTGGTCGACCTGCGGACCGGGAAGGTCGCCGACCTGGGGGTGGTGATCCCCGAGGTCACCAACGAGTCCTTCGTGCTGCTCTACACCGACGTCATGACCCGCGACGCCATCGCCTACTGGCGCGGCGACGAGCTCGTGTTCGTCGACCTGCGGCGGATCATCGCGGGCTCGTGAGGAACCGTCCGCCGAGAGGCGTGTAGAAAACGGGCCGGCGGCTCCGACTCATGGGTGGAAGCCCGACCAAAGGAGCCCGCTCATGTCCGCGGTACGCGTGCACAACCTCTCGATCTCGCTCGACGGTTTCGCCACCGGTGACGGTCAGGCCCTCGACGCGCCGTTCGGGCACGCCGGGGAACGGCTGCACGAGTGGATGTTCGCCACCCGCTTCTGGGACGAGACGGGAGGGGGCAGCGGGGCCGACCACGTCTTCGCGGCGCGGCACGGTCACGGCATCGGGGCCGAGATCATGGGGGCCGGGAAGTTCGGGCCGCCCGGCTGGCAGGACGACCCTGCCTGGCGGGGCTGGTGGGGGGAGACGCCGCCGTTCCGGACGCCCGTGTTCGTGCTCACGCACCGGCCCAGGCCGTCGATCGAGATGGACGGCGGCACCACGTTTCACTTCCTGGACGCCTCGCCCGCCGAGGCGCTCGGGCGCGCGCGGAAGGCCGCCGACGGGCTGGACGTGCGCGTCGGCGGCGGGCCCACGGTCGTTCGCGACTTCCTCGCCGCGGGGCTCGTCGATCACCTGCACGTGGTGCAGGTGCCGATCCTGCTCGGCCGTGGGGTGCGGCTCTGGGACGGGCTGGAGGCGCTGGAGGAGACGTACACGATCGAGGCGGTCTCGACGCCCTCAGGTGTCACGCACCTGACGTTCACCCGTCAGGAACGCACGCTCTTGCGCGACGCGGTGACGGCGTAGCTGACGGCGAGGAGGATCAGGGCCGGCGGGAGGAAGACCCACATCGGCCAGAAGTAGAGCAGTTCGCCCTCGGTCAGGCTGAGGATGACCCAGATGACCAGGTTGAGGGCGACCTTGGCGGCCCAGGCGATCCAGACGACCTTGAGCCAGCGGGGTAACGACGACGTCGCCACCGCCGGGGCCTTCGTCTGGGTGACGGTGGGGGCCGCCGTCTGGGCGCTGGGGAGGTCGAGCAGCAGGTTGTCGAGGTCGCCGAAGGTCACCGAGGTGTAGGCGCGGCTCATGCGGTCGTTGTACTCGTCGAGGCTGAGGCGGCCCTCGTCCACGGCGGCCAGCAGGCGGGCGACGGCGGCCTCGCGATCGTTGTCAGAAACCCGGACGTCACGTCGGTCTGCCATTGACTGTCTCCTCGAGGGTCATGTGTTCGCGGGCCAGGAGGCGGTCGATGGCGGCCGTCTCCGCGTTGTCGGCGTTTCGGTCGGTACGGCGGCGTTCCGCCATAACGGTCAGGTAGGGCCGGGCCGCCTCGCGGTCGACGCGGTCGAGGAAGGCCGCCAGCATCAGATCGCGGCTGTGGCGCAGCGCGGGGTCGACGTGGCCCGACGCGAGGGCCAGCCAGGTGGCGGCGACGTCGGCGGCCGAGGCGCCCCGGCCGGCGGTGGCCCAGTCGATGACGCGCGGGCCGTCGCCGGTCAGCAGGACGTTGTGCGGGTGGAGATCGAGGTGGAGCAGGTGGTGGCCGGCACAGGCGGCGGGCAGCCAGCCGGGGGCGCGGACGGCGGACAACTTCTCGAGCAGGTCGGCGAGGAGGGTGCCGTGGTCGCGGACGCGGCGCGGGTGGGCGGCGGCGTCCTGGAAGAGGCTCGGGCCGTCGAGGCGCTCCATCAGGATGTCGGGACCCTCGGCGTCGTAGACCTGCGGCGCGGGGAAGCCGCCACGGCTGGCGTGGCGCATGACCGACGCCTCGCGTTCGAGGCTGCGGCCGTCTTTGGCCCGCCGGATGACCTTGCCCGCTCCGGCCTCGTAGATGTCGCAGTCACGCCCCGATCCGATCAGGCAACCCACGCGCATGGTAGTCAGGTTAAGCGGTCAAGGGCCGCATTTGTCGGGCCTCCCGGTGACATCTTCTCACCGCTGATCGATGTCGGCATCAGGCGTGCCGGAGGCTCGGCCACAGGGCCGACCAGGGGACCGGAGCGGCCCCGCAGAGGCGGATGACGTTCTCGCTCACCTGATTGTCGACGTCGTATCCGATGTCGACCGGGCCGACGAGACGGCAGTCGGTGAACCGCGCGGGGATGCGGCGGTTCTCGGCGGCGTGCACCAGGAGGACGGGGCCGTCGGCGCTGTCCGGGGGCGGCCCCCAGTCGGCGTAGCTCATGTGCCCCGAATAGGCGTCGGGGAGGCCGTGCTCCGGGCCGTAGCGCGCGATGGCGGCGGCCTCGCCGTAGTTCTGGGCGAGGATGACGGCGCGGGCGCGGTCGGCTTCGGGGATCTGGCGCCAGGCGCCGGCGACCGACCTCACGAACTCCGGCCAGCCGATCTGCTCCCCCACTTCGGCGTTCACCGCGTTCGGCACCCCCGCGGCGGCGGGCGGCAGGACCGGCAGCCCGATGACGGCGTTGACGGCGGCCGCGACCGCGATGCCCGCGACGAGAAGGCGCGGGCGGACCCGGCGGACGACGGGCGCCACGCCGGCCGCCAGCGAGACCAGCAGCAGCGGCAGCACGTAGTAGGACTTGCCGCCCGCGACCAGCACGGCGGCGAACAGCAACACGGTCGCCACGGGGATCAGCCGGGCCCAGCGGACCGACGGGTCGCGCCACAGGCGGATCAGGCCGGCCGCCCAGATGGGGAAGAACAGCGGGGAGAGCTGCACGATCAGGAGCGGGAAGAGCATCGCGCGGTCGTCGGCGCCGTCTTCGCTGATCCCGGCCGCGACCGTGAACTGCGGCCAGCCGTGGGCGGCGCTCCAGATCAGGTTGGGCGCGGCGATGACCACGGCGATGAGCGCGCCGATCGGCAACCACCGGGTGCGCAGCACGTCTCTCGGCCCGACCAGCAGCAGCGCCAGGAACAGGCTCACCACCAGCAGGCCCAGCAGCTGCTTGTTCTCCATGCCGACGCCGACCGCGACGCCGATCGCCACGAACCAGCGGCCGTCCCCGGTGCGGAGCAGGCGCAGCACCAGCAGGCTGATCACCAGCCAGGCGAGCATGTCGAAGGTCGCGGTGGCGAGCAGGTGGCCCAGGCCCAGCACGATCGCCGAGGCGGCCGCGCAGCAGGCGGCGACGGTCTGCACCCGGCGGTCGCCGCCGAGTTCGCGGGCGATCAGGGCGACGGTCACGACCGAGGCCACGCAGAGGATCGTCGCGACGACGCGGAGCGCGGACGGGGAGTCGCCGAGCAGGGCGGTGCTCGCGCGGGCGAGCAGGGGGGTCAGCGGCGGCTGGTCGACGTAGCCCCAGTCGGGGTGGTCGCCGGCGACCATGAAGTAGAGCTCGTCCCGGTGGAATCCGTAGCGGCCGGACAGGGCGGTCAGCACGGCCGCGAGCGCCGCCGCGACCGCGGCGACCGGGCCTGCCGCGAGGGAGGGCAGCCCCCTGAGGCGACTGTCGCCTTCCTCCGGCAGCTTCGTGTCAGAGCGTTCGATAGTCACCCGGAGAGTCTGACATCGACGGGTCAATATGAACAGCGAGTTCATGTCAAGCGGAAACGGCCGTTTTCGCAGTTCAGCGGGCCCGGAGCCGGAACCCCTGTCTTCGCCGCGCGGGCGGTAGGGGGAAACCCCTGCGCGCCGTTGGCCGGTTGTCCCCGGCCACTTCCTGCCAATAGCGGCCGGGCCGCCCGCCGCTACTGTAGCGGTAACTCGATTTCCCCAGCCGAATTCTCGAATTATCAATTCGCGAGCACGCGAAAAGCACCGTCTTTTCGAGGTGAATACTCAAGGAGGTGACACGTTGCTGCAAGCCATCGATCTTGTCAAGCGATACGGCCCGGTCCTGGCGTTGGACGGGTTCAGCCTGAGTGTGGCGGCCGGCGAGATCGTCGGCCTGGTCGGGCACAACGGCGCGGGCAAGACGACCTTCGTGGAGATCGTGTCGTACCTGATCCGTCAGGACGGCGGTCACGTGACCATCGACGGACGTCCGCCGTCGGCGAGCAGGGGGCGGGTGGGCGTCGCGCCGCAGCACATCGCGCTCTATCCGTCCGTCACCGTGCGCGAGCACCTCACCCTGTTCGGGAAGCTCGCGGGGCTGCGCCGGGCCGCGCTCGACGGCGCCGTCGAGGAGCTGACCGTCGCGCTGCGGATGGGCGCGTTCATCGACCGCCGGACGGCGGGGTTGTCGGGCGGGCAGCAGCGGCGGGTCCAGGCGGCCACCGCGCTCATCAACCGGCCCGGCCTGCTGCTGCTGGACGAGCCGACCGCGGGCGCCGACCTGGAGACCCGCGAGGCGATGCTCGACGTCGTTAAGCAGCGCGCGGGCGACGGCGCGGCCGTCGTCTACACCACCCACTACCTGCCCGAACTGGTCGAGCTGCAGGCCACCATCGCGGTGGCGCGCAACGGGAAGATCATCGCGCGGGGCACCTACGACGAACTGGTCGACGGACTGCCCGGGGAGGTGCGGCTGATCCACGACAACGAGGAGGAGGTCCGCGTCTCCACCACGCAGCCGGCCGCCACCCTGATCGACCTGCTGGGCCGCGCCGAGCGGCCGATCAGCACGATCGAGGTGCACAACCCCTCCTTGGACGACCTCTACCGATCCCTGGCGGTCAGCGATGCTCCTTGACACCGGCTACCGCGCCGGGCCGGCCGCCACCCTGCGCGAATCCCTCTACCGGATCCGCGCGCTGGCGAGCAACAACACCCTCATCCGGCTCCGCGACCCCGGCCAGACGATCAGCTACGTGGTCATGCCGATGGTCCTGATGCTGGTCCTGAAGCCGCTCTACGTACGGGCGGTCGAGGGCGGCACCACCAAGGTGGTGACCGGGCTGCTGGTCATGTTCTCGGTGTTCGCGATCTCCATCGCGGGCAACGCGATCCTGGCCGAGCGCACCTGGAAGACCTGGGACCGGCTCCGGGTGAGCCGGGCGCCGGCCGCCGAGCTGCTGATCGGCAAGACCCTGCCGATCTACGTGGTGATGGTCGCGCAGCAGACCATCCTGCTGGTGTACGGCTGCCTGGTCATCGGCCTGCCCATCCCGGGCAACGTCCCGCTGGTCCTGGGGGCCATCCTGCTCTGGGCGTTCACGTTGCTGGCGATCGGCGCGCTGCTGGCCGCCGTCGTGCGCAGCCACGGCGAGCTCAGCGTGATCACGGACGTGGGCGCGCTGACGCTCAGCTCGCTCGGCGGGGCGCTGGTGCCGCTGAGCCTGATGCCGGAGTGGGCGCAGGTCGCCGCGCAGGCGTCCCCCGGTTACTGGGCCCTGCAGATGCTGCAGGCCGCGGTCGTCGGCGACACGGCCGGAGTCCTGCTGCCCGCGGCGATCCTGCTGGGCATCGCGCTGGTCTGCGGCGTGTTCGCGATCCGCCGGCTCACCCGCGGCTGGGGCCGCGGCGGGCTGCTCTAAGAGAATTCCCACTTAAAAAACTCGGTGAATAGGGGCGTGTTGATGACGCAGCAACATCCACCCGCGGACGATTCCGATATTGCGATCATCGGCATGGCCGGTCGATTCCCGGGAGCCAATGACGTAGAAACGTTCTGGCGGAACATCAGCACCGGAGTCGAATCCTTCACGCGTTTCTCGGATGAGGAACTCATTGAGGCGGGTGTGCCGGCGGCGACGTTCTCGAAGCCGAACTACGTCCGGAGCCGGCCGATTCTCGACGAGATCCGCGGCTTCGACGCGGCGTTCTTCGGCTACAACCCGCGCGAGGCCACGCTGGCCGATCCGCAGCAGCGGCTCTTCCTCGAGTGCGTGTGGGAGGTGCTGGAGTCGGCCGGGTACGGCTCGCCGGAGAGCCGGGGCTCGGTCGGGGTGTTCGCCGGCATGAACATCAGCGGCTACCTGCTGACCCGGCTGCAGGCGTTCGCCATGGGCATCGACACCTCCGCGCTGATGATCGGCAACGACAAGGACTCGCTGGCCACGAACGTGTCGTTCCGGCTCGACCTGTCGGGGCCGAGCGTGACCGTGCAGACGTTCTGCTCGACCTCGCTGGTCGCGGTGCACCTGGCCGGCGAGGCGCTGCGCCGCGACGAGTGCGACATGGCCCTCGCGGGCGGCGTGTCGGTCCGCATCCCGGACCGGACGGGCTACCTGTGGGAGGAGGGCGGCCAGGAGTCGCCCGACGGCCACGTGCGGACCTTCGACGCGCAGGGCCGCGGCAGCATGTTCGGCGACGGCGCGGCCGTGGTCGCGCTGAAGCGTCTGGGCAAGGCGATCGAGGACCGGGACACCGTGCTCGCGGTCATCCGCGCCTCGGCGATCAACAACGACGGCGCGATGAAGTTCAGCTACCTGGCCCCCAGCATCGACGGCCAGCGCCGCTGCGTCTCCAAGGCGATCGAGAAGGCGGGCGTGGACCCGTCGCAGATCTCCTACGTCGAGGCGCACGGCACCGCCACCGAGGTCGGCGACCCGATGGAGGTCGCGGCCCTGACCAGGGCGTTCGGCCAGACCGAGAAGAAGCAGTACTGCATCCTCGGTTCGATCAAGCCGAACGTCGGCCACCTCGACCGCGCCTCCGGCGCGACCGGCCTGATCAAGGTCGTCCAGTCGCTGCGCAACGAGCTGATCCCCGGGACGCTGCACTACACCTCGCCGAACCCCGAGATCGACTTCGAGACCAGCCCGTTCTACGTCACGTCCCAGCCCACTCCCTGGCCGCGCAGCGCCGACCGGCCGCGCATCGCCGGGATCAGCTCACTCGGCATGGGCGGCACGAACGCGCACGCGATCATCGTCGAGGCCCCCGTCCCGGCCGCGCGCCGGGAGCGGCCGCGCCGCTGGCAGATCCTCCCGGTGTCGGCCCGGTCGGCCGCCTCCGCCGAGCGCATGGCGGCCCGCCTGGGCGAGCGCCTCGCCGCCGACCCCGGGCTGGACCTGGGCGACGTCGCGTACACCCTGCAGAAGGGCCGCAAGGTCTTCAACCACCGCAAGGTCGTCGTCGCCGACGGCAACGCCAAAGCCGCCGCGCTGCTCGCGGACCCGGCCGGGCCTCTGGGCCGGACCGACACGGCGGTCGGCCGCAAGACCGGGTTCCTGATCGCCGGCGTCGGCGAGCAGTACCCGGGCATGGTCGCCGCCCTGTACGAGGCCGAGCCCGGTTTCCGGGCCGACGTGGACGAGTGCGTCAGCCTGCTGGGCCTCACCGAGGCGTCGCAGCTCTCCGACGTCTTCGTGCCGGCCGCACCCGCGAGCGCCCCCGACCTGGCCGCGCTGCTCGGGCGGACCGGTGACACCTCGGCGCGGTCGGTGCCGAACGCGCACCTCATCCAGCCCGCCGTGTTCGTCGCCGAGTACGCGCTGGCCCGGCTGCTGACCAGCTGGGGCGTCAAGCCGGAGATCATGGTCGGCTACAGCCTCGGCGAGTACGTCGCGGCCTGCCTGTCCGGCGTGTTGTCGCTGGCCGACGCGCTCAAGCTGGTCGCCTACCGGGCCAAGCTGATCACCTCCCAGCCGGAGGGCGGCATGCTGGCCGTGGCCGCCGACGAGCGGCGGCTGAAGGCGGTGTTGGGCGACCTCGACCTCGACGTCGCGGTCCGCACCGGCTCGCAGCTCGTGCTGGCCGGGCCCGACGACGTCGTCGAGGCCGCCGCGGCGCGGCTCAGAGCGGCCGAGATCGGCTGCCGCCGCCTCCAGACCACGCACGCCTTCCACTCCCGGATGCTCGAACCGGTCGCGGCCGAGCTGACCTCCTGGATCAGCGCCAACGTGACGCTGCACCCGCCGGTCATCCCGTACGTCAGCAACGTCACCGGCGAGATCGCCACCGCCGGCCTGGTCACCGACCCCGGCTACTGGGCCCGCCACATGTGCGAGACGGTCGAGTTCGGCGCCGGGCTCGCGCACGTGCTGCGCGGCGGCGACCTGACCCTGACCGAGATCGGCCCCGGCTCGTCGCTCGGCGCGCTGACCCGCGGCCACCCCGACTGCGACCGCGACCAGTGGCCGCTGATCGTCACCACCCTGCCCGGCCAGGGCGACCAGGTGGAGACGCTCGCCGCCACCGCGACCGCCGTCGCCAAACTCTGGCTGGCCGGGGTTCCGATCGACTGGGACGCCCTGCACGACGGCTGGACGCCCGGCCGTGTCCCGCTGCCGACCTACCCCTTCGACCGCCAGGACTACTGGCTGGAGATCGACCAGTCGGCGCTGACCACCGGCGTGCCCCTGCTGGACGAGAGCGACCCCACCAGCATCGCGACCGCGCTGCCGCGGCTGCCCGACGAGCGCTGGATCAACGTCCCGGTGTGGCGGCAGACCGCGCCCCAGCTGGTGCGCGAGGAGGAGCAGACCAAGTGGCTGCTCTTCACCGACGCCGGCCTGGCCGACACGCTGACCGGATCGGTGCGCGCCGCCCTGGCCGCGCTCGGCCACGAGGTGGTCCTGGTCCGGCCCGGCGACGCCTACGCCGACACCCCCGACGGCTTCGTCGTCCGCCCCGGGTCACAGGACGACGTCGTCGCCGCCCTGCGGACGCTCGGCGGCCGTGACTTCGCGCCGGAGCGGGTCGTGCACCTGTGGACCGCCGACCCGGCCCCCGCCGGCGGCGACGCCACCCAGGAGTGCCTGAAGCGCGGCCTCCACACGCTGGTCTCGTTCGCCCGGGCCGCGGTCGACCTCGGCCTGCCGACCTGGGCGCTGGACATCGTCACCGTCGGCAGCCAGAAGGTGCTGACCGGCGACGACGTCATCCCCGAGCGCAACACGCTGCTCGGCCCGACCCGGCTCATCCCGGTCGAGTACCCCAGGGTCAGGACCCGCCTGATCGACGTCGACGCCGGCACCGGACCGGCCGCCCTGCGGGGGCTGCTGGCCGAGCTGCGGGCCGAGCCCGCCGACCAGGTCGTCGCGCTGCGCGAGGGCCGCCGCTGGACGCCGGGCTACGAGGTGCTGGACGCCGCCAACATCGACCGGACCGCCCCGGCCGTGGAGGTGCGGCGCGGCGGCACCTACCTGGTGACCGGCGGCCTGGGCGGCATCGGCCTGGGCATGGCCGAACTGCTGGCCGGCAAATACCAGGCCAACGTGGTCCTCATGGGGCGCACCGCGGTCCCGCCGAAGGACCAGTGGAACCAGATCCTGGCCGCCCCCGGCACCGCCGACGAGGTGCGGCGGCGCGTCGAGGGGCTGCGCCGGCTGGAGGCGAACGGCGCCGGGGTCGTCACCGTGGCCGGGGACGTGTCCAAGGTCGCCGACGTGCGGCGGGCCGTCGACGCGGCGATCGAGCACTTCGGCGAGCTCAACGGCGTGCTGCACTGCGCGGGCGTGCCGGCGGTCGGCCTGATGCAGTTCAAGACCGTGGCCGACATCGAGCGCACGCTCGCGCCGAAGGTGGCCGGTTCGCTGGCCCTGGCCGAGGTGCTCAAGGACGTGCCGGTCGACTTCCTGGCCCTCTACTCCTCCACCACCTCCGCCACCGGCGGCGGCGCCGGCCAGGTCGACTACTGCGCGGCCAACGCGTTCCTCGACTCCTTCGCGCTCAGCGACCCGCTGCCCGGCGCGCTGGTCACCTCGGTCGACTGGTGCGAGTGGACGTGGAACGGCTGGACGGAGGGCCTGGAGAACTACGACGAGGGCTCCAAGCAGTACTTCACCTGGTACCGGGGCCTGTTCGGGCTCAGCTTCGAGGACGGCTTCGAGGCGCTCGTCCGGGTGCTGGCCAGCGGCGAGCGCCATGTCGTCGCCTCCACGCAGGACTTCGCGCCGCTGGTCGCGATGAGCCGCAAGTCGTCGATCGAGAGCCACCAGGCGACGGTCAAGAAGCTGCGGGACGCCTTCGGGCGGCACCCCAGGCCCGACCTGTCGACCGCGTTCGTGGAGCCGCAGAACGAGACCGAGGAGAAGATCGCCGAGGTGTGGACCGAGGCGCTCGGGCTGGAGTCGGTCGGCGTCCACGACAACTTCTTCGAGCTGGGCGGCAACTCGCTGCTGGGCATGGAGATCATCGCGGAGGTCCGCAAGGCGCTCGGCCTGACCTACCTCCCCCCGCACATCCTCTACCAGTCGCCCACCATCTCGTCGCTCGCCGAAGCGGCCACCGCGGGCGAGGCCAGCGAAGAGCAGACGGCCGACGTGCGCGAACAGCAGCGCACCTCGCGCATCGAACAGCGGCGGAACATGCTCCGGAGCGGAAGGACGTCATGACAGAAACCGACTACGCCTCGGCGGTGGCGCTGATCGGCATGTCCGGTCGTTTCCCGGGCGCCGACAGCGTCGCCGACCTGTGGCGCAACGTACTGTCCGGGATCAAGGGGCTGCGCGAGATCACCGACGCGGAGCTGCGCGAGGCCGGCGTCGAGCCCGGGCAGATCGCCGACCCGCGCTACGTGCGGATCGGCGGCCCGCTGGCCGACCTGGAGCACTTCGACGCGGGGGTCTTCGGGATCAACCCGCGCGAGGCCGAGATGATGGACCCGCAGCACCGGCTGTTCCTGGAGTGCTCGTGGGAGGCGCTGGAGGGGGCCGGCTACTGCCCCACCGACGTGCCGGGCCAGGTCGCGGTGTTCGGCGGGTGCGGGTTCCCCGACTACGTCGTGAAGAACATCTTCCACCAGGCCAGCCAGCCCGGCGGCGCGATGCTGATGGCGATCGGCAACGAGCGCGACTCGCTGGCCTCGCTGGTGTCGTACAAGCTGGGGCTGCGCGGACCGGCGGTGTCGGTGCAGACCTTCTGCTCCACGTCGCTGGTGGCGGTGCACCTGGCCTGCCAGAGCCTGCTGACCTACGAGTGCGACATGGCGCTGGCCGGCGGCGCGTTCACGCCGCTCCCCCAGCCGGCCGGCTACCTGTACGAGCAGGGCGGCATCATGTCGCCCGACGGGAAGGTCCGCAGCTTCGACGCCGAGGCGGGCGGCACCGTGATGGGCAGCGGCGTCGGCACGGTGGCGCTCAAGCGCATGGAGGACGCGCTCGCCGACGGCGACGTGATCCACGCCGTCATCCTCGGCTCGGCGTCCAACAACGACGGCCGCATGCGGGCCGGCTACACCGCGCCGGGCGTCGACGGCCAGGCCGACGTGATCGAGTCGGCGCTCGGCGTGGCCGGGGTCAAGCCCGACACCATCGGGTACGTCGAGTGCCACGCCACCGGCACCATGCTGGGCGACTCGATCGAGCTGGCCGCGATGAACCGGGTGTTCACCCAGCCGCGCGAGACCCCGGCCGTGCTCGGTTCGCTGAAGCCGAACCTGGGCCACCTCGACCGGGCCTCCGGCGTGACCGGGCTGATGCGGGCCGCGCTGAGCCTCAAGCACGAGCTGCTGCAGGGCGTGCCCGACTACGTCCAGCCGAACCCGGCGCTGGCCACCGCGCAGGACCGGTTCACGGTCCTGACCGAGCACCGGCCGTGGCCGGAGGGCCCGCACCCGCGCCGGGCCGGGGTCAGCTCGTTCGGCCTCGGCGGCACCAACGCGCACGTGGTGCTGGAGCAGGCGCCGCCGCGCGCGGCCCTCCCGCACCGGCCGGGCCCGCACCTGCTGACGTTCTCGGCCGCCGACGAGAAGGCGCTGAACGCGCTCGGCGAGCGGCTGGCCGCCCACCTGGCCGGCGACTCCGGCGACGACGTCGCGGACGTGGCGTTCACGCTGCAGGTGTCGCGCGGCGGGTTCGCGCTGCGGCGCGCGGTCGTGGTCGCCGACCGCGACGACGCGGTCGTGGCGCTGACCGACCCGGCCCGCTGGATCGACGCCAAGACCCAGCGCCGCAACCCGAAGGTGCGCCTGGTCACGCCGGAGGGCGTGCCGGAGAGCTGGTGGCCGGAGCTGCTCGCGGCGGTCGACGCCGTGCTCGGCATCGAGGACGGCACCGACCGGCACGACGCGGTCGGCGCGCTGGCCGACGGGCTGCGGCGGCTCGGCGTCCAGGTGACGCGCGAGGACGCCGGTCAGGCGTCGGAGGAGATCGCCGTCGCCCCCGTCGACGGGGCGCCCGCGGCCGAGTGGCTGCTGGCCACGCTGGCCCGGTTGTGGCAGGCCGGCAGCACGATCGACTGGACCGCGCTGCACCGGGGCGCGGGCCGCCGGGTCGAACTGCCCACCTACCCGTGGCAGAAGCGCCGCTACTGGGTGAAGGCCACCCCGAACACCCAGGCCGCCCCGGTGAGCAACGACAAGACCTTCGACCGGTCGAAGTGGACGTACCTGCCGACCTGGAGGCAGCGGCCGTTCGCGGTCGCCGACCTCGACGAGCGGCTGCGCGCGGCCGGTCCCTGGCTGGTCTTCGCCGACGACGCCCGGGGCGAGGCCCTGATCGACCGGCTGAACGCGGCGGGCGCCGAGGTCACGGCGGTGCGGAGCGGCGAGAGCTTCGACCAGGACGACTCCGGCGACTTCACCATCCGGCTGGACCAGCCCGACGACATGGCCGAGCTGCTCTACTCGCTGCTGGTCGCGCCCCGCGCGATCGTCCACGGGTTCAGCCTGGCCTCGGCCGAGCCCGGACCGGGTCACGACCCGGCCGCGCACTTCGACGCCGAACAGCACCGCGGCTTCTACTCCGTGCTGGCGCTGGCCAGGGAACTGGTCGACAACAGCGGCTCCGCGCCGCGCGCCGAACTCGCCCTGCTCACCTCGGGTGCGGTCGGCGTGGTCGGCTCGGACCTGCGCCACCCGGAGCACTCCACGCTGGCGGCGCTGGCCCCCAGCCTGGCCCAGGAGAACCCGCGCATCCGGGCCCGCACCATCGACGTCGACGCCGCCGGCGACGCCGTCCAGATCCTGGCCGCGATCCTGGCCCCGCACGAAGGCCCGGTCGCGGTCCGCGCCGGCGAGACCTGGCTGCGCGCCTACGAGCAGTTCCCGATCGACGAGCTGACCGAGGAGACCCGCCCGATCAAGCACGGCGAGACCGTGCTGATCACCGGCGGCCTCGGCGACGTCGGGCTCGTGCTCTCCCGGCACCTGGCCGCCGCGTACCGCTGCAACCTGGTGCTCACCGCCCGGTCGCCGCTGCCGCCCCGCGAGGAGTGGGAGGAGTTCCTGGCCGGAACGCCCCAGGGTGGCGAGCGCACCGCCCGGCACATCCGCAACATCCTGGACCTGGAGAGCCGGGGCGCGACCGTGCTCTGCCTGTCGGCCGACGTGGCCGACGAGGAGGCGATGGCGGCCGTGGTCGAGGCCGCGGTCGAGCGGTTCGGCGGGATCGACGTGGCGGTGCACGGCGCGGGCGTGCAGGACGGGGCGTACTTCAACTTCGCCCACCTGATGGACCGCGCGCAGTGCGACGCCCACCTGGCCACCAAGGTCACGGGCTTCCACGTGCTGCAGAAGGTGCTCGGCGGGCACGCCGCCGACCGGCGCATCACGTTGTCGTCCATCGCGGCGGTGCTGGGCGGCATGACGCTCGCGCCGTACGCGGCGGCCAACGCGGCGCTGGACGCCTACATCCGGCAGTCCCGGGTGGCGGGCGGCAGCCGCTGGGTGACCGTCGACTGGGACACCTGGAGCATCGACGCCAGCCGTCTGGAAGGCCACAGCGAGGCCGTCGTCGGCTTCGCGATGGCCCCGGCCGAAGGCGTCGACGTCTTCGAGCGCGCCCTGTCGGCCACCGACCGGGTCGGCCATCTGGTCATCTCGACCGGCCCGCTGGAAGGCCGGCTGGCGCAGTGGGTCACCGGCGACATCCACGGCGCCGACGACACCCCCGACGACCAGGAACGCCATCCGAGGCCGGACCTCAACAACCCCTACGTGGAGCCGAGGGAGGGCACCGAGGCGGCGCTCGCCGAGATCTGGTCGCGGGTGCTGGGCATCGAGCCGATCGGCGCCACCGACAACTTCTTCGAGCTGGGCGGCCACTCGCTCCTGGCGATCGAGCTGACCACCCGGATCCGCAAGTCGCTGAACGCGTCGGTCCCGGTGACGGGGCTGCTGGAGTGCCCGACGGTGCGCCTGCTGGCCGAGCTGCTCGACGAACGGGAGACCGGATGAGGCAGCCGGAGCACGTGCGGGCCGTCCAGGCCTTCGCGCGCAGGGAGCTCATCGGCAAGGACGCCTACCTCGACTCGCTGGCCGAGGCGCCGCTCCCGCTGTACGAGCGGTTCGCCGACACCGGCCTGGCGAACTGGTGGGTGCCGAAGGAGTACGGCGGCCCCGGCCTCGGCCTGGAGGACGGCGTGCGGATCGTCGCCGAACTCGCCTACGCCGACGCCGGCGCCGCGTTCACCCTGTTCATCCCGGTCCTGACCACCAGCATGGTGTCCTGGTACGGCTCCCCCGACCTGCGGGACCACTACCTGGGCAAGCTGGTGGCCGGCAGCGGGTTCTGCGCGACGCTCGGCAGCGAGCACGCGGCCGGCAGCGAGCTGGCCAGGATCACCACGACGGCCCGCCGCGACGGGGACGACGTCGTGCTGAACGGGGAGAAGGCGTTCTCCACGAACGCCGACTTCGCCGAGTTCCTGGTGGTGGTCGCCCGGGCCGAACACGACCCGGCCGGCTACCTCGCGGTGCTGGTCCCCCGCGACACCCCGGGCATCCGGATCGACAAACGCTGGGACGTGCTGGGGCTGCGCTCCTCGGCGACGTACCAGGTGACGCTGACCGACTGCCGGGTGCCGGCCGCCAACGTGCTGCGCGGCAACGGGGTGCGGCTGCTGGAGGTGGGGCTGAACGCCAGCCGCATCCTGATCGCCACCACGGCGCTCGGCATCGCCCGCCGGATCCGGGACGTGTGCCTGGAGTACGGCAGGACCAAGCAGGTCAAGGGCGCCGTCCTGGCCGGCAACGCGGTGTTCGCCGCCAAGCTGGGCCAGTTCGAGATGCAGATCGACGTGATGGCCAACCAGTGCCTGGCGGCGGCCCGCCGCTACGACGAGATCGCGGCCCGCCCGGACGCGGCCGCGGAGTTCCTCCGGGTGGGCACGCTGAAGGCGGCGCTGACCACCAAGATGTTCTGCGGCCAGACGGGGTGGCAGATCGCCTCGGCCGCCTCGGAGATGTTCGGCGGCGTCGGCTACACCCACGACGCCGTGATCGGCAAGCTGCTGCGCGACGTGCGGTACGTGTCGATCGTCGAGGGCGGCGACGACGTGCTGCGGGACCTGGTGTTCAACCGGTACGTGGTGCCGGTGTCCCAACGGTCGTGACGATGGCGCCCGCGTAGCCGGGCGCCACGTCGAGCCAGCGAAGGGAACGCGACGAACCCACCGTCGCGTTCCCTTCGTGCGTCACCGGCGCGTCGCGCAGGCCGGCCAGGCCCGCCCCGGTCGCCTTGATGTACGCCTCCTTGGCGCACCACAACCGGAAGTACTCCTCGCGGGGGCACGCGGCCCGGGTCAGGCGCTCGACCTCGGCGGGCCGGTACAGGTGCCGGGCCATGGCCAGATGGTCGAGGTCGTCGCGCACGCGCTCGACGTCGACGCCGACCCGCAGGCCCGGCCGGGCCACCCCGATCAGCGCCCACTCGTCGGAGTGCGACAGGTTGAAGTCGATCGGCCGGCCGACGAGGTACGGTCGGCCGCCGGACTCCGCGCCGAAGACGAGACCGGCCGGCGGCAGGCCGGTGAGCCGCCCGAGGAGCACCCGCAGGACGCCGTGCGCGACGGTGAAGCGGCGGCGCTCGGCCGGGGTCGCCAGCGCCGCCGCTCGGGCCCGCTCGGGCCCGGAAAGCAGCGAGGCCCACCTCGCGCCATCCGGCTGATCGAGGTGGACCCGCCACACGAAGGAGTCCGTCACATCCATTTGAGCAGGGCTTTGGAGATGAGCTTGTGGGTCAGCGCGGCCTGCTCGAACACCGCGAAGTGGCCGCCGACGAACGGCTGGAGCTCGTACTCCCTGGTGGTCTGCTCCCCCCACGGCGTCACCGTCTCGGCCTTGATCCGCGCGTCGTCGGTGCTGGGCATGGCCGTGATGGGCAGGTCCAGCGGCTTCTCGTCGCGGTACTCGTAGGTCTCCTTGATGGTGAAGTCGGCGACCACGGCCGGGAGGATCATGTCCAGCACGCCGGGATCGGTCAGCAGCCACTCCGGCGTGCCGCCCAGCTCGCGGAGCATCGAGACGACCTCCGGCCGGGACATCTGCCCGACCGGCTTGCCGTCCTCGTAGGCGAGCTGCGGGGCGACCGAACCGGAGACGAACAGGTGCACCGGCGGCGGGCCGCCGCGGCGGCGGATCTCGCGGGCCAGCTCGAACGCGACGAGCGCGCCGAGGCTGTGGCCGTACAGGGCGTACCGGCGGTCGATCGAGCCGAGCGAGACGTCCGCCTGGACGATCTCGGCGAGGTCGGCCACCAGCGGGCCCATCCGGTCGTAGGCGGGCTCCCTGAGCCTGCTGTCGCGGCCCGGGAGCTGGAGGGGCTGGACGGCCACCCCCGGCAGGACGCGCAACCAGCTCCGGAAGGTGGAGGCGGCACCGCCGGCGTGCGGCAGGCAGTACAGCGCGAGCGCGCCCGGGCCGGCGCCGGTCTGGCCCGCGAACGGCATCCAGCGGCCGGCCGCGTCGTCAAAGCTCATCGATGATCTCCAGCTGGACGTAGGGCGGGGGCGGCTGGACGGTGCTCAGGTCGGCCTCCAGCACCACGTGGACGCCGTCCCTGCCGACCTCGCGGAACCCGGCGAAGGCGTAGGTGATCTGCATCATCCGGTTCCGGCCGGTCTCCACGAAGTCGGCGCGCACGCTCACCCCGGCCGCCTGGGCCAGCCGCATGATGTGGTTGAGCAGCACCATGCCGACGCCGCGGGACATCACCCGGCACGACATCAGCATCATGTTGAGCCGCCACTCGGTCTCGCCCTTCTCCACCAGGGCCAGGCCGATCTTGCCGTAACTACCGAACCGGTCGGTCAGCGAGGCGACCAGCAGCAGGTGGTCGGGCGACTCGCGCAGCTCGTCGAGCTCCTCGTAGGAGTAGGTGCGGCCGGTCGAGTTGAGCTGGTTGGTGCGGACGGTCAGTTCCTCGGCCCGCTGGAGGTCGTCCCGGACGGCGGGGGCGATGGTGAACCGCATGTCCAGCCCGGCCAGGAACTCCTCGTTGGTGCCGACGAAGCCCGACTCCAGGTCGTCGCGCGCGGCCTGCGCCTGGTACATGGGGCGGCGCTGGGCGGACTCGTCGGTGACGAACCGGGGGATGAACTCCGGCCGCGCCATCGCCTCCTCCAAGTCGACGACGTCGACGAGGGTGACGGCGGGCAGGCCGTGGCCGACCTCGCCGCGCTCGAACTCCTGGTCGTCGACGAAGGCGAACGCGTCGAGCCCGAGGTTGAGCGCCTTCGCGATGCGCGCGATGGACTCGGACTTGGCGTTCCAGTTGATCTGCGGGTGCAGGAACATCTCGTCGAGGCCGAACTCGCGCAGCTTCTCCAGAGCGGCGTCACTGTCGTTCTTGCTGGCGATCGAGTGCAGCACGCCCATCTGGTCGAGCCGGTGGATGTGCGCCGCCACCGCGGGCCGCAGGGTGACCTCGCCGTCCTCCAGCAGCACGCCGTCCCAGAGCGTGTTGTCCAGGTCCCAGACCACGCACTTGATCCGGCCCTGGACCGGCTTCTCCGGGACGACAAGAGGCGTTTCGTCGACCACGGTCATCAGATGATCTCCCGTTCTGCCTGGCTGGCGATGGTGATGCGCTGGATCTCGTTGCTGCCCTCGATGATCTCCATGACCTTGGCGTCCCGGTACAGCCGCGCCACCGGGTAGTCGTGGGAGCAGCCGTTCGCGCCGTGGATCTGGACCGCCTCGGACGCGTGCCGGGCGGCGGCGGTGGAGGCGAAGTACTTCGCCACCCAGGTCGCCATGATCGTGGACGCCTCCCCGGCGTCCTTGAGGCGACCGGCCTCGGCGACGAGCAGGCGGGCCGCCCGCGCGTCGGTGACCATGTCGGAGAGCTTCGCCTGGATCAGCGGCAGGTCCTTGAGGAGCGACCCGCCGACGGTGCGGCGGGAGGCGTACGCGGCGCAGGCCTCCAGCGCGGCCTGGATGATGCCGACCGAGCCGGTCGCCACGCTGTAGCGGCCGAGGTCCAGGGTGCCGGTCAGCACCATGCCGGCGGTGAAGCCGCTCGGGCCGAGCAGCGCGTCCGGGCCGAGCGCGACGTCGCGGAAGGAGATCTCCGCGATCATCGACGCCCGGGTGCCGAGCACGTCCTCGATCGGCGTCACCTCGACGCCGGGGGTGTCCCTGGGCACCAGGAACGCCCCGATGCTGGTGGCCGTGCGGGCGAAGACCAGGAAGAGGTCGGCGCGCTGGCCGTTGGTGATCCACTTCTTGACGCCGTTGAGCACCCAGCCGCCGTTCTTCTCCACGACGTTGCTGGCGATCCCGGAGGCGTCGCTGCCGGCGCCGGGCTCGGACAGGCAGAACGCGGCGAGCACGTCTCCCCGGCCGAGCGCCGGCACCCACTGTTCGCGCTGCGCCGGGCTGCCCCACCGCTGCACCGCCCACGACACCATCGTGTGGACGGTGAGCAGGCTGCGCACGGAGGAGCAGCCCCGGCCCACCTCCTCGTGGACCTCGCCGAGGGTGACCAGGTCCATCCCCCCGCCGCCGGAGTCCCCGGGCAGGAAGGGCGCCCAGAGCCCGGCGGCGGTCATCCGCTCCAGCAGTTCCTCGGGCACCCGGCCCTGCCGGTCGTACGCGTCGGCGTACGGGACGATGTGGGTGTCGACGAACGCCCGGGCGGACTTCCGGTCGGTGACCTGGAGCACGCCCGGCGCGATCTCAGCCTGGGTCGTCATGTCAGACTCGTGCGGGCGAAAGCCGGTCCACCAGCTCCGCCATGGTGTTGGCGGACCGGAAGTTGTCGATCTTCAACTCGTCGTTGGGGATGGTGACCTCGAACGTCTTCTCGATGAACATCACCAGCTCCATGGCGAACAGCGAGTTCACGAAGCCCAGGGCGAAGATGTCCTGGGTCTCGTCGATCTCCGCCTGCGGGTAGCGGGCGCGCACGAAGTCGAGGATCTGCTCTTTGGCGTTGCCGGACATGTCTGGCTCCTTAGTTGGCGTCGTAGGTGTAGAAACCGCGGCCCGACTTGCGGCCGTGCAGGCCCGCGTCGGTCATCTGCTTGAGCAGGGGGCAGGGGCGGTACTTGCTGTCGGCGTAGTGCTCGTAGAGCACCTCGACGCTGTAGAGGATGGTGTCGACGCCGATCAGGTCGGCCGTCTCCAGCGGGCCCATCGGGTGGCCGAAACAGCTCCGGAACACCTCGTCGACCGACTCGGCGGTGGCGACGCCCTCGTGGACGAGGAACGCGGCCTCGTTCACGGTCAGCATCAGGACGCGGTTGGAGACGAAGCCGCAGGCGTCCTTGACGTCGATGGCCTTCTTGCCCATCGCCGACAGCAGGTCGCGGACCCGCTCGACGGTCTCGGCGGTGGTGTGGAAGCCGGGGATCAGCTCGCACGCCGGCTTGGCCGGGACCGGGTTCATGAAGTGCACCCCGACCACCTTGTCGGGGCGGCCGGTGACGGCGGCGACCTTGGTGATCGGGATCGCGGAGGTGTTGACGACGAAGACGGTGTCCGGCCCGCAGGCCGCGTCCATCGTCTCGTAGACCGCCCGCTTGACGTCCCAGTTCTCCGTCACGTTCTCGATGACGACGTCGCACTTGGCGACCGCCTCGGCGCCCACCGCGGTGGTGATCCGCGACAGCACGTCGTCGGGGTCCAGGGCCGGGCCGCCCATCAGGCGGCTCATCCTGGCGTTGCGCCAGATGGTGGCGCGGGCCGCGGCGAGGATCTCCTCGTCCTTGTCCACCAGGACCACGTCGTGGCCGGTCTGGGCCAGGTTCTGGGCCACGCCGACGCCCATCACGCCGGCGCCCACCACACCGATAAGTGTCATGACCTCTCCGTTTCTCTGGTTGTGCTGCTGACGGCTCATCGGCGCCGGCGGGACGCCGACGCTTCCAGGCCCGAGCGGCGGAGCTGGGCGCGCACATGGCTGCCCCCGTTCTCGGCCGCCGGTACGGGTCCCGAGACGAGGTCCTCGATGGTCGCGGCGAGCGCGGCCACGGTCGGCGCCTCGTACAAGATGTGCGGGGGGAGCTCGGCGAGGGCGAACTCACGGCGCAGGGCGGCCACGATGGTGACGCCCAGCAGCGAGTTGCCGCCCAGTTCGAAGAAGTTGTCGAGCACGCCGATCTGGTCGAGGCGCAGCGCGTCGCCCCAGATGGCCGCGATGGCCTCCTCCTTCGGCCCGGACGGCTCCTGGTAGGGCGTGAGCAGCTCGGGCCGGGGATGCCGGTCCCCGGCGACGCCGGCCACGGCGGGCGCGGTCACCGCCTCCAGGTTGAACAGCGCGCTGCCGGAGACGACGGTCTCGAAGTCCTGGGTGGAGACGATCACCCGGGGTTCGCCGCTGGCCAGGGCGCGCAGCAGCGAGCGGTAGCCCTCCTCGAAGCCGATGCCGACCCTGGCCCGGTTCTCCTTGAAGAAGGTCTGCAGACCCTCGTCGTAGCCGGCCAGGCCGGCCTCCCAGGCGTTCCAGGTCCACTCGCCCCAGTCGATCGAGACGACCCTGCGGCCGGTCGCGGCCAGCCGCAGCGCGTAGCCGTCCAGGTAGGCGTTGGCGGCGCAGTAGTCGACCTGGCCGGGGCCGCCGCCGGTGGCGGAGGTGATGGAGGAGAACAGCGCCAGGAAGTCCAGCTCGGTCTCGCCGGGCTCGCCGATGCGGAGCGCCTCGGCCAGCGCCAGCGTGCCGGCGATCTTGGGGGCGAGCACGGCGTCCAGTTCCGTGGGCCGCTTGAACTGCATCAGGCCCATGGCCGGGAGGCCGGCCGCGTGCAGGACGCCGTGGAGCGCGCCGAACCGCTCGATCGCGGTGTCCACCGCCCGCCGCACGGCGGCCGGGTCGGACACGTCGCCGACCACGATCTCGACCTCGCCGCCGAGGTCGCGGACGGCCTGGACCCGCCGGGCGGCCTCGTCCCGGCCAGGCAGGCCGGAACGGGCGAGCAGGACGAGCCTGGCCTTGACGTCGCGGGCCATGCGTTCGGCCAGGCCGAGCGCGATGCCGCCGAGGCCGCCGGTGATCAGGTAGACGCCGCCGTCGCGCAGCGGAGCGGCTTCCGGGGTGGCCATGGTCTCGTAGCCGGGGAGGTGGCGGCGGCCCCGGCGCAGCGCCACGATCCGGTCGGTCTGCGGGCGGGCCAGCTCGGCGACCAGCCCGGCGGGGGTGTCGACGTCGATGAACCGGGTGGTCACCCTCGGGTACTCCAGGGGGATCACCAGCGCCGGGCCGAGCAACGTCGAGCCGTCGGGGTCGCGGACCTCGCCGGGGAGCACCTCCTGGGTGCCGGAGACCGCGACGTCCAGCGACCAGCGGTCGACGCCCGAGTCGCCCGCCGCCCTGGCCAGGGCGACCAGGGTGTGCAGGCCGTACTCGGCGGTGTCGTCACCGGGCTCCAGGCTCCACAGGTGCACGACCCGGTCGAGGCCCCGGCCGGCGGCGCGCAGGTCGCGCAGCAGGGCGAGCGCGTCGGCCACGTTTCCCGGGCGGATCGTGTAACCGGCTCCGGTGGCGGCGTAGCCCTCGCCGGGGCGGACCGTGGTGACGGTCGCGCCGGTCGCGGCGAGTTCGGCGGTCACGTCGTCGGCCGCCCCCTCACGGGTGAGGACGAGCCACGAGCCGGGCCGCTCCAGGCTGGGCGCGGGGGCCGCGGTCTGCCGCCAGACCGGCAGGTGGAGCCACTGTTCCTCGGGCAGCTTGGGCAGGCTGGTGATCGCGTCGAAGATGGTCCCGGCGTCCACGGCCGTCGGCTTCGCCGGTCCGGCCGGGCTCGTCGAAACGCCCGGCGTGCCCTCGATCCAGTGGCGGCGGCGCTGGAACGGGTAGGTCGGCAGCGGGATCCGGCCCGGCAGGCCGGCGGTCGCGGCCTCGGGCAGCCGCCCGTGGTAGGCGTTCCAGTCCAGCTCCGCGCCGACCAGCCAGAGGCGGGCCAGGCACCCGGCCAGCACCTCGTCGTCCGGGCGCGGGTCGCTCGCGCCGGGCAGCGCGTGCAGGATCAGCGGCCACCGCCGCGGCGGGCAGCCCGCGCCGCGGACCAGCGCGCCGAGCGACTGGCCGGGCCCGATCTCGACCACGGCCAGCTCGGGGTCGGCCAGCAGCGTCTCGACGCCCGCCCCGAAACGCACCGTCCCGCACATGTGCTCGGCCCAGTACCCCGGGTCGCAGACCAGGTCGGCGTGGGCGAGTTCGCCCGTCAGGTTGGAGATGTACGGGAGCTCCGGCGGGTTCAGCCGGATGTTGGCCTTCACCCAGTCGGTCAGCTCGCCGCCGACCGGCCGGAGCATGCGGGAGTGGAACGCGTGCGTGGTGTCCAGCGCCCGGCACGGGATCTCGGCCCGGCGCAGCTCGGCGACGAGCCGCTCCATCTCGTCCGACGGTCCGGCCACGACCGAGACCTGCGGGCCGTTGACGGCGGCGAGGTCAAGGCCGCGCCGCTCCAGCCGGAACTTGCGGCGCACGTCCTCGGCCGCCATCGAGACGGCCACCATCGACCCGGCGGGCAACGTGGAGATGAGTTCGGCCCGGTACGCCACCAGGGCGAGCGCGTCCGGCAGCGAGAGCACCCCCGCCAGGCAGGCCGCGACGTACTCGCCGAGGCTGTAGCCGAGCATCAGCCGGGGCTGCACGCCCCAGGCCGTCAGGGTGCGGGCCAGGGCGTACTCGACGGCGAACAGGGCCGGCTGGGCGATCTCGGTGCGCTTCAGCGTGCCGGCCCGGTCGTCGCCGGTCTGCTCGGCCCGGCCCAGCAGGACGGCCAGGTCGGCGCCCGCGCCGCGCCCGCCGGCGACCAGGCCGGGCAGGTCGACGCCGTCGAGCGGCCCGCGCAGGATCTCCAGGCACTCGTCCAGGGCCGCGCGGAAAGCGGGTTCGCGCCGGTAGATCTCGGTGACCAGGCCCGGGTACTGCTCGCCGACGCCCGCGAACAGGAACGCCGTCTGGCGGCCCTGCACGGTGTCGACCCGGGAGAGCAGCCCGTCACCGGTGAGGACGCGGGCGGCCTCGGAGGTGGTGGTGGCGACGGCGACCTTGCGGTGCTCGAACGTCTTGCGGCCCACCTGGAGCGTGTACGCGGCGTCCGCGAGGCGGGTGCCGGGAGCGGCCGCCAGGTGGTCGCCGAGCCGCCGGGCGGCCTCCTCGGCGGCGACGGCGTTGCGGGCCGAGACCGGGAGGATCTGGTGGCGGCGGCCCTTCTCGTCCTCGACGCTCGCGGGCCGCGCCGGGGCCTCCTCGATGACCATGTGGACGTTGGTGCCGCCCATCCCGAGCGAGTTGAGCCCGGCGATCCTCGGCCGGCCGGCGCGGGTCCGCCACGGGGAGAGCTCGGCGTTCACGTAGAAGGGGCTGTTGTCGAAGTCGATCTCGGGGTTGGGGGCCGTGTAGTGCAGGCTCGCCGGGATGACCTGGTTGGTCAGCGCGTACGAGGTCTTGATCAGGCCGCTCGCGCCGGCCGCGCGGTCGAGGTGGCCGACGTTGGTCTTGACCGAGCCGATCGGGCAGTACCCCGCCTCCTCGGTCGGGCCGAACGCGCGGGTCAGCGCGGCCACCTCGATCGGGTCGCCGAGTTCGGTGGCGGTGCCGTGCGCCTCGACGTAGCTGATGTCCTCACCGGTGACCCCGGCGTCGGCCATCGCGTCGGCGATCACCCGGGCCTGGCCGACCACGCTGGGCGCGGTGTAGCCGACCTTGAGCGCGCCGTCGTTGTTCATCGCGGAGCCGCGGATGACGGCCCAGACGTGGTCGCCGTCCCTGATCGCGTCCGAGAGGCGCTTGAGCAGGACCACGGCGGCCCCGTCGCCGAACATGCTGCCCCTGGCCTGCGCGTCGAAGGTGCGCACGTGGCCGTCGGGCGACTCCATGCCGCCGGGGCCGAAGACGTGGCCGACCTTGTCCGGGACGCGGATCGAGACGCCCCCGGCCAGGGCCATCTCGCACTCCCCCGCGCGCAGGCTCTGCACGGCGAGGTGGGTGGCGACCAGTGAGGTGGAGCAGAAGGTCTGCACGGCGACGCTCGGGCCGTGCAGGTCGAACAGGTAGGAGACGGTGGTGGTGAGGGCGTCCTTGTCGTTGCCCATGATGATCTCGTAGTGGCTGACGTCCTCGTCCTCGCGCAGCAGGCGCTCCCCCATCTGGAGGAGGTAGGTGCTGATGTTGGCGCCGCCGTAGACGCCGACCCGGCCGCGGTGCTCGGGGGCGCCGTAGCCCGCGTGCTCCAGGGCCTCCCAGCAGACTTCGAGGAACAATCGCTGCTGCGGGTCGGTGAGGGCGGCCATGCGGGGGCTGAGGCCGAAGAACTGGGCGTCGAAGCCGGCGACGTCGTCCAGGATCGGGCGGGCGGGCACGTACGCCGGGTCGTGGACGAGGGCCTCGTCGACGCCGGCGGCCTTGAGCTCCTCCGGGGTGAAGAAGCTGATCGACTCGACGCCGTCGCGCAGGTTGCGCCAGAAGGCGTCCACGTCGCCGGCGCCGGGGAACCGGCCGGCCATGCCGACGATGGCGATCCGCCGGTCGTCGTCGCTCCGGGTCGCCACAACAGGGGCGGCGGGCTTGGCCGGTTTGACCGGAGAGGCCGTGACGCCGCGTTCGTCCAGGATGGCCGCCAGCCGGTGGACCGTCGGGGCCTCGAAGAGCAGCACCGTCGGGACGGCGACGCCGAACCGCTTCTTGACCAGTGCCAGCATCTGGAGCGCGACCAGCGAGTTCCCGCCGAGGTCGAAGAAGTTGTCGCGGGTGCCGACGGGCTCGACGCCCAGCACCTCCGACCACAACTCGGCCAGCGCGCGTTCGGTGCCGGTCAGCGGCGGGCTGTAGGGCTGCGGCAGCTCGGGGCGGGGGAAGCGCTCGGCGGCGTGCGCCGGTCCGGTCTCGGCGGCGACCGCCGGCAGCCGGTCGGCCAGGCCGCCCGCGGCCACCACGACGGCGGGCCGCCCGGTCGCGATCACCCGGTCGAGCGCCGCCAGGGACTCGGCGGCGGTCATCGAGTGGGCGGCCATGGTCGCGCCCATCCCGCCTTCGAGGCGCTCCAGCGTGACCGACCAGGTGTCCCAGCTCGCGGCCGTCCATCCCGGCCGCCGGGCCAGGGCGGTGAGCGCGGCGTTGGCGGCCGAGTAGCTGCCGAACGCGATGCCGCCCAGGATCGCGGAGGTGGACGAGAACAACACACAGAAGTCGGGCTCCTGGTCCGCCAGCACCTCGGCCAGGACGCGGGCGCCGGTGACCTTCGCGCCGAAGTGGCGGGCGACGGCGGCCTCGGTGACGTCGCGGAGCGGGAGGAACGTGTCGGGACCCGTCTCGGCGGCGGCGTGCACCACCCCGTCGACCCGGCCGACATCCGCGAGCATCGTGCGCATCGCGGCGGCGTCGGTGACGTCCACGCGGGGGGTGAGCACCTCCGCGCCGAGAGCGCGCAGCCGCTCGGCGGCGTCGCCGCGCGGTCCGCTCCGGCTGGTCAGGACCAGCCGGCCCGCGCCGGCCCGGATCAGGTGCTCCCCGACGAGCAGACCGACGTCGCCCAGGCCGCCGGTGATCAGGTAGGTGCCGCCGGGGCGCACCCCCGGGCGGGGCGCGGCCGCGGCGGCCGGGACGAACTCCCGCACGTGGCGGCGGCCGTTCCGGTAGGCGACGAGGACGTCGGCCGACGCGCGCCGCAGTTCGGCGGCCAGGGCGTCGGCGTGACCGGCGGCGGCCGCGCGCGGGTCCAGGTCGACGCCGCGGCAGTCGAGGGCGAGGTACTCCTGGTTGCCGATGACCGGCAACGTCGCGGCGGCCGCCTGGGCCGGGTCGGCGTGCTCCCCCGGCGCGACCGCCTGGCCGCCCAGGGTGGCGACGACGACCCGGGTGTTGTCGCCTCCCTCGTCGCCGAAGGCGTCCATGAGCCGGGCGAGCGGCACGACGGCGCGGCCGTCCGGGCCGTCAGCCGGGTCGAGGAGGCGCAGGTCGGCCACCACGACGGGGCCGCCCTCGGCCAGCCGCCGGGCGAGCGCGACGTGGTCGGCGGCCGAGGCG
The DNA here is from genome assembly GCF_001570525.1 of Herbidospora sakaeratensis. GTDB lineage: Bacteria > Actinomycetota > Actinomycetes > Streptosporangiales > Streptosporangiaceae > Herbidospora > Herbidospora sakaeratensis. The sequence continues at coordinate 285,141 of NZ_BBXC01000007.1, read as the reverse complement.
GGGTCGACGGTGAAGCCGCCGGGGATCTCGGCGAACACGTCCCCCGCCCGGACGGTCACCACCTCGCCGCCGTCGGCGCGCAGCGACCGGGCCAGCGCCTCGGCGACCCCCGTGCCGTCGGCGAACAGGACGAAGGGGCCGGTGGTGTGCGTCTCGGCGGGCAGCGGCTCGGCGGCCCAGCGCGACTCCAGCAGCTCGACGTGCTCATGGCCGGGGTCGGCGGCCAGGCGCGGCGCCTCGGCGGGACGCCCGGCCGGGGCGTCGATCCAGTAGCGCTCCCGCTGGAACGGGTAGGTGGGCAGGCCGACCTTGGCGGCCGGCCGGTCCTGCTGGTAGCCGGCCCAGTCGATCGGGGCGCCGGCCAGCCAGAGCCGCCCGACGGCCTCGGCGAGCACGGCCCCGGCCGGGCGCGGGTCGGCGGCGGCCGGGAGGGTGGAGACGACCAGCGGCCAGCGGTCGCGCGGGCAGTCGCGGTGCGCCCGGACCATCGCGCCCAGCGACTGACCGGGGCCCAGCTCCAGCAGGGCGTGGTCGCCCTGCGCCAGCAGCGTGGCCAGCACGGCGTCGAACCTGACGGGCGCGCACATGTGCTCGGCCCAGTAGCCGGGGTCGGTGGCCTGCGCGTCGGTGATCAGCGCGCCGGTGACGTTCGACACGTACGGGATGCGCGGCGCGGCGAGCTCGACGTTGGCGGCGATCCAGTCGGTCAGCCGGGCCCGGACCGGCTCCATCATCCGGGAGTGGAAGGCGTGCCCGGTGGCCAGCGGGCGGCACGGGATCCCGTCGGCCGCCAGCAGCGCCCGGGCCTGCTCCATGGCGGCGGGCTCGCCCGCGAGCACGGTCAGGTCGGGGCCGTTCTCCGCGGCCACGTCGAGCCCGGTGATCCCGGCGCGCGTGATCCGGGCGGCCAGGTCGGCCGCGCCGAGCGGGACCGCGCTCATCACGCCCTCGGGCAGCGTGTCGATCAGCGTGGCCCGGTGGGCAACCAGCGCGAGCGCGTCCGGCAGCGAGAGCACCCCGGCCAGGCAGGCGGCGACGTACTCGCCGAGGCTGTACCCGGCCAGCACGGCCGGGGTGACGCCCCAGCCGATGAGGGTGGTGGCCAGGGCGTACTCGACGGAGAAGAGCGCGGGGTGCAGCAGCGCGGTCGGCATCGCGCCGGAGGCGGGGGCGTCGCGGCCGAGCAGGGCGCTCAGGCCGCCGCCCGAACGGGTGTCGCGGGGGCGGAGCATCTCCTCCAGCGGGTCGGCGCCGTCCATGTGATCGCGCAGAATCGCGCGGCACTCGTCCAGAGCGGCCCGGAACGCGGGTTCGGCGGCGTAGAGGTCCTCGGCCAGGCCCGGGTACTGCTCGCCGGTGCCCGGGATCAGGAAGCCGACCGGGCGGTCGGCGCGGCTCTCCGCGCGGCCCAGCACCCCGGCGTCGCGCATCCCGGCGGCGGCCTCCTCCGCCGTGGCGGCGACCAGGAACCGGCGGTGCTCGAAGACGCGGCGGCCGACCCGCAGGGTGTGGGCGACGTCGCCGAGCCGCAGGTCCGGGGTGTCGGCGAGGTGGCCGGCGAGACCGGCGGTCAGCTCGTCGGCGGCCTTGGCCGAGCGGGCCGACCAGACGAGCAGTTGCGGCCCGGACGGGCCCGCCGGCCGCGTGAGCGGCGGGGCCTCCTCCAGCACGACGTGCGCGTTGGTGCCGCCGATGCCGAAGGCGCTGACGCCGGCCCGCCGGGTCCGGCCGGTCCCGCGCGGCCACGCGCGCAGGTCGGTGACCACGTCGAGCCGGGCCTCGCCCGCGCCGAGCTGGGCGTTGGGCGTGGTCAGGTTGCGGGTGGGCGGGATCTCGCCGTGCCGGAGCGCGAGCGCCGCCTTGATCAGGTTGGTCACGCCGGCGGCCCGGTCGAGGTGGCCGACGTTGGGCTTGACCGAGCCGATCAGCAGGTTCCGGCCCTGGAACACCTGCTGCAGCGCGGCCAGTTCGGCGGCGTCGCCGAGCGCGGTGCCGGTGCCGTGCGCCTCCACGTAGTCGATGTCGGCCGGGGCCAGACCGGCGGCGGCGAGCGCCTCGGCCATCACGGCCGCCTGGCCCTGCACGCCGGGCGCGGTGAAGCCGACCTTGCGACCGGCGTCGTTGTTGACCGCCCAGCCCCGGATGACGGCGTAGATCTGGTCGCCGTCGGCGAGCGCGTCCTCCAGGCGGCGCAGCGCGACCACGCCGACGCCGCTGCCGAGCGGCGCGCCGAGGCCACCCGCGTCGAAGGCGCGGCACTCGCCGTCGGGCGGGGCGATGCCGCCCTGCTGGTAGAGGTAGCCGACCCGCTGCGGCACGCCGACCGCCACGCCGCCGGCCAGCGCGAGGTCGCTCTCGAAGGCGGCCAGGCTGCTGGCGGCGGCGCAGATCGCGACCAGCGACGTGGAGCAGTAGCTCTGCACCGCGTAGCTGGGACCCGACAGGCCGAGGGTGTGCGAGACCCGGGTGGTGAGGGAGTCCTTGTCGTTGGCCAGGCCCACCGCGAGCTCGCCCATGACGGCGCTGATCTCGCTGGGCACCAGGTTGTTCTGCAGGTAGGAACTCCAGGCCGAGCCGCCGAAGACGCCGATCGCGCCGTCGAACCGGGTGGGGTCGCAACCCGCGTCCTCCAGCGCCTCCCAGCTGTGCTCAAGGAAGAGCCGGTGCTGCGGGTCGAGGATCTGCGCCTCCTTCGGGCTGAACCCGAAGAAGCCCGCGTCGAACAGCTCCACGCCGTCGATCACGGCCCCGGCCTTCACGTAACCGGGGTCGGCGAGCAGGTCCTCGGGCACGCCGGCGGCCCGCAGCTCCTCGTCGGTGAAGCGGGTCACTCCGGATCGGCCGGCCCGGATGGCGGCCCACAACTCGGCCACCCCGGACGCGCCGGGGAACCGGCCGGACATCCCGACGATGGCGATGTCCGTGCCCTCGCCGTCAACCACGTCGTCAACCACGTCGTCAGCTCTCATGTCGGGCGTCCTCACTTCCGCGTCCCCGAGCGGGCGCGGCGACGCCGCGACCCCCGCGCCGAGCTGGTGTCCAGAGCCTGGCGGGCGCCCTCTGCGGCGTCTCCGGCCACCGCCGCGGCGAACTCCGCGACGGTCGGGTGTTCGAACAACACGGCGGGCGCGATCGGCACGCCGAGCTCCTTCTCGATGGCGAGCACCATGGCCATCCCGACCAGGGAGTTGCCGCCGAGGTCGAAGAACGGGTCGTGCACGCCGACCCGGTCGATGCCGAGGTAGGCGCCCCACACCTCGGCGATGGCGGTCTCCGCCTCGGTCCGGGGGGCCGCGTAGTCGGTGCGCAGCTCGGGGCGCGGGAAACGCTCGCTGAGCGAGACGGCCGTGGTCGCGCCGACCAGCGCGTCGAGGTCGACCATCGCCGACCAGTCGCGCAGCACCTCGCGGAGCGGCTGGCGGACCGCCAGCACGCTGCCGTGCCCACCTGCCACGATCCGGTCCAGCAGGGCGCAGCCGGCGTCGTCGGCGAAGCCGTAGCGCTCGCGGTAGGCGCGCACGCGCTCGGCCAGGCCGGTGGCGGACTTGAGGCTTTCGGCCTGCCAGTCGTCGTGCTGCCACGGGCCCCAGGCGATCGACACGACCCTGGTCGAGGGGGCCGAGGCGGCGAGCGCCTCGCCGTAGGCGTCCAGGACGGTGTTGGCGGCGCAGTAGTCGCTCTCGCCGATGCCGCCGAACGCGGTGACGGCCGAGGAGTACAGCACGAGGAGTTCGGGCCGCCGGTCGGCGGGGGTCTGCGGGCCGACCAGTTCGGCCAGCGGGCCCATCGCGAGCACCTTGGGGGCGAGCACCGCTCCGGCGTCCGCGAGCGCCCGGCGCTGCGCCATCCCCCCGGCGGGCAACCCGGCGGCGTGGATCACGCCGGTGAGCGTGCCGAAGTGGTCGCGGCAGCGCTCCAGCGCGGCCCGCAGCTCGGCGGGCACGCCGACGTCGGCGGTGAGCAGCAGCACCTCGGCCCCGGCGGCCTCCAGCTCGGCGACGTCCCGCAGGCTGCGCCCGGCCTTGGAGCCGGGGTCGACACCAGGGTCGCGGGAGAGCGCGGTCCGGCCGACCAGCGCGAGCCGGCGCACCCCGGCCTTCACCAGGTGCCGGGCCAGGGCCATGCCCAGGCCGCGGGCGCCGCCGGTGATCAGGTAGACGCCGTCCTCCCGCCACGGCTTCGGCGGGTCGGGGACCGCGGGCACCTCGGCCCAGCCGCGCAGCCAGCGCCGGTCGCGCCGCCAGCCGGACACCCGGTCGTGCCCGGTGTCGTCGCGGTCGGCGTCCAGCAGCAGTTCCCAGCCGATCTGACCGGCCTCGGCGTCGACGTCCGTCGCGGCGGGGTCGAGGTCGACGCCGGTCCAGTCGAGGCCCGCGTACTCGTGCCGGATCGCGCGGCCCAGACCGTGGGTCACGGCCCGGTAGGGGGCCGTCGCGTCCGCGCCGAGGATCTCGGTGGCTCCCCGGGTGACGGTCAGCAGCCGTACCTCCCGGTCGCCGAGGGCCTGGACGGCGAGCAGCAGGCTGTCGAAGCCGTGTTCGACGGCGGTGCGCGGGTCGTCGGCGAGGAGGCTCCACAGGTGGGCCACCCGGAGCGGGCCGTCACCATCGAAGAGAGCGAACACCTCCGCGTAGTGGCCGGGGTCGCGGGGGTCGATGGTCAGGCGACGGCCCTCGCGGCGCAACTCGGTCCCGGCGACCACCTCGACGACCCGGGTGCCCGATGCGGCGGCGCGGTCGGCGAGCGCCGCGCCGACGCCGCCGGAGTCGGCGAACACGATCAGCGGTCCGTCGAGCCGCAGGCCGGCGGGCACGGCCCGGCGCGCCGGGTCCCGCTGCCAGGTGGGCGCGAAGCACAGGTCCGCCGGTTCGGCCGGCCGGGCCGGCGGCGCCGGCGCGCTGCCGCCCTCGACGATCTCGGGCCAGTAGCGGGTGCGCTGGAACGGGTAGGCCGGCAGGCTGACGACGCGGCCCGGTCCCGGCTGGACGTGCTCCCAGGTCACGCCCGCGCCGCGTTCCCACAACCGGGAACAGGCGTCGAGGAGTTCGACCCGGGCGTCGCGGGGTTCTCCGCCGGTCCAGGAGGCCGGCAGGGTGCCGAGGACGGCGGTCCCGGAGCCGCCCGCGAGGTTCTGCCGGACCAGGCCGCCGAGCGTCTGCCCCGCGCCGAGTTCGACGAACACGTCGACGTCCTGCTCGACGCAGTGCCGGACCGCGTCGGCGAACCTGACCGTGCTGACGAGCTGGTCGGCCCAGTAGGCGCTACTGGTGGCCTGTTCGGCGGTCATCGGCAGGCCGGTGAGGTTGGCCAGGATCGTGGTGGACGGGGCCTGCCGGGGCACCGACTCGATCAGCGCGGCCAGTTTCTCCCGCGCGGGTTCGAGCAGCGACGAGTGGAAGGCGTGCGCGGAGCGCAGCGGGCGGCAGGCGACGCCCTCGGCGAGCAGCCGGTGGGTGACGGCGTCGATCTCGTCGGGCGTGCCGCTGAGGACGGTCATCGACGGGCCGTTCAGCGCGGCGATGCCGGTCCCGGCCCCGAGGGCGCGGATCCGCTCCTCGCCGGCCGCGACCGCGACCATCTTCCCGGCCGGGATGGCAGCGATCAGGCGGGCGCGTTCGGTGACGACGCGCAGCGCGTCCTCCAGGGTGAACACCCCCGCCAGGGTGGCGGCGACGTATTCGCCGAGGCTGTAGCCGAGCAGGACGTCCGGGCGCACGCCCCGGTGCGCGAGCAGCTGGGCCAGCGCGTACTCGACGGTGAACAGGAACGGGTGGGCGACCTCGGCGTGCGCCAGCCGCTCGTCGGCGCCCTCGCCAAAAGACGTGGCGGCCGGCGCGCGGCCGAGCAGGGCGGCCAGGTCGCCGGTGGGCGCGGCGGGCCGCTCGGCCGCGTCTTCTGCCGCGTCTTCTGCCGGGTCTTTCGCCGGGTCTTTCGCCGGGGCTTTCGGTAGGTCTTTCGGTGGGTCGAACAGCGGGCGCAGGTCGACGCTCTCGACGAGTTCGACGCAGCGGTCGACCGCTTCGGCGTAGACGGGTTCGGACCGGTAGAGCTCCCGGCCGAGGCCGGCGTACTGGTCGCCGACGCCGGGGAGGAGGAAGGCGACGCGCGGCCGTCCCTTGACGCGGGCGGCGGCCCCCGACGCGGCGGCGTTCCGCAGCGAGCGCACGGCCCCGGCCACGTCGTCGCAGACCAGGACACGGCGGTGGTCGTGCTCGGCGCGGCCGACCCGCAGCGTGTGCGCGACGTCGGCCAGGTCGGCGTCGGGGTGGTCCTCCAGCCAGGAGGCGAGGCGGGCCGCGTGGGCGCGGAACGCCGCGTCCCCGGCGGCCGAGAGCGGCAGCGCGTGCGGCCCTTCGGCGACCTCCGTCGCGGGTTCGGGCGGTGGCGCCGATTCGAGCACCAGGTGGGCGTTGGTGCCCGACAGGCCGAACGAGCTGACGCCGACCAGGCGCGGCGTGCCCTCGCCGGGCAGCGGCACCGCGTCGACGGCCGGCTCGATCGAGCCGTCGGCGGGCACGGCCGGGGACGGCCGGGTCAAGTTGAGGGTCTGCGGGATGAGCCGGTTCTCCAGGATCAAGACCGACTTGATCAGCCCGGCGACGCCGGCGGCGGCCTGGGTGTGGCCGATGTTGGTCTTGACCGCGCCGACCCGCAGGGGCCGGTCGGCCGGCCGGCCGCCGAAGACGTCGTGCAGGGCGCCGAGCTCGATGGCGTCGCCGAGGTGGGTGCCGGAGCCGTGCGCCTCGACGTGGTCGATGTCGTCGGGCGACACCCCGGCGGCGGCCAGCGCGCTGGTGATCACCGCGACCTGGGCGCCGCGGCTGGGCGCGGTGAGGCCGTTGCTGCGGCCGTCCTGGTTGACGGCCGAGCCGCGCAGCACGGCGCGGATGCGGCGGCCGTTCGCGATCGCCTTGGAGAGCGGTTCGAGCACGACCAGCCCGGCGCCCTCCCCCATCACGTAGCCGTCGGCGCCCTCGTCGAAGGTCTTGCACCTGCCGTCCGGGCAGAGCATGCCGCCGGCGCAGGCCTGGATGAAGTTGGTGTGGTGGATGGTCAGCGACGCCCCGGCCGCGATGGCCAGGTCGCAGTCGCCGCGCCGCAGGCTCTCCGCGGCCAGGTGCACCGCGATCAGCGACGAGGAGCAGGCGGTGTCGACCGTGAGGGTCGGGCCCGACAGGTTGAACTGGTAGGCGATCCGCCCGGCGGCGACGCTGGCGGACGCCCCCGACGCCAGGTAGGGGTCGGCCAGCGCGTCCCGTCCCTGGCGGTCGAGCTGGAGACGGCCGTACTGGAGGGTGTCCATCAGGCCGATCATCACGGCGGTGCGGCTGCCCGCCACCCGGGCCGGGGAGGCGCCGGCGTCCTCCAGGCCCTCCCAGGTCAGTTCGAGCAGGAGCCGGTGGTGCGGGTCGACGCGGAGCGCCTCACGCGGGGACAGGCCGAAGAACTCGGCGTCCCACGTGGTGATCTCCGGCAGGAACGCGCCGTGCCGGGTGTACATGGCGGCCGGGGTGCGCGGGTCGGGGTCGTAGTAGTCGTCGATGTTCCAGCGCGAGGCCGGCACCTCCGAGACCCCGTTGCGGCCCTGCGACAACATGTCCCAGAACCCCTCGACCGTCTCTCCGCCGCCAGGGTAGCGGCACGCCATGCCGATGATCGCGATCGGTTCGTGGGTCCGGTCCTCGGCGGCGGCGAGCAGACGGCGCAGCTGGGTCAGTTCGACGGTCACACGCTTGAGGTAGGCGCGGAGTTTTTCCTCGTTCCCCATCTGTCGAGCCTTTCCAGTAGCGAGGGGGTGGTCGGGACGTGGTCAGAGTTCGTTGTCGATCAGCGCGAAGATCTCCTCGTCGGAGGCCGAGCCGATCTTCGCGACCACTTCGGTCGGAGCGGCCGGACCGGGCGCGAGCCGGGTCAGGCCGGTCTGGAGGATGGCGACGAGCTTGTTCCTGACCGCGTCGGCCTCGCCGTTGAGGGAGCCGAGCTCGGCCTCCACCCGCTCCAGCGCGCCCCGCAGCGTCTCCTCGGGCGAGGGCGCGGCGGGGGCGAGGTGCCGGAACAGGTAGCCGGTCAGCGCGGTGACGGTCGGGTGGTCGAAGACGAGCGTCGCGGGCAGCCGCAGGCCGGTCTCGGCGTTGAGCCGGTTGCGGAGTTCGACGGCGGTCAGGGAGTCGAAGCCGAGCTCGCTGAACGCCCGGTCGACGTCGATCCCGGCGGCGCTGCCGTGCGCGAGCACGGCGGCGACGTGGGCGCGGACGAGGTCGGTGAGCAGCCGCCTGGCCTCGGTCTCGGGCACGCCGGCCAGCCGTCCGCGCAGGTCGCCGCCGGCGGGCGCGGACGCGGCGCCGCCCGATGCGGCCTGCCGGCGCGGGGCGCGCACCAGGCCGAGCAGCATCGGCGGCAGGTCGCCCCGTTCGGCGCGGGCCTGGAGCCCGCCGGTGTCCCAGCCGGCGGCGACGACCAGCGGTTCGGCGCTGCCGAGGGCCGCGTCGAACAGGTCGAGACCGGCCTCGGCGGTGAGCGGGGAGACGCCGGAGCGGGCCATCCGGGCCACGTCGCCGTGGGTGAGCCCGCCGGTCATGCCGGTGCCGGCGTCCCACAGGCCCCAGGCGATCGACACGCCCGGCAGGCCGGCTTCGCGGCGGTGCGCGGCGAGGGCGTCCAGGAAGACGTTGGCGGCGGCGTAGTTGCCCTGCCCGGCGTTGCCGAGCGTGCCGGCCAGCGAGGAGAACAGCACGAAGGCCGACAGCGGGAGGTCGCGGGTGAGCTCGTGCAGGTGCCAGGCGGCGTCGGCCTTGGGCGCGAACACCGTGTGGAGGCGGTCGCCGGTCAGCTGCTCGACGGTCGCGTCGTCCAGGACGCCGGCGGTGTGCACGACGCCGGTCAGCGGCCGGTCGGGCGGGATCAGCGCGAGCGCGGCGGCCAGCGCGTCGCGGTCGGCGACGTCGGCCGCGACGACCGTGACCCGCGCGCCGAGCGCGCCCAGGTCTCCGGCCAGCTCGTCCGCGCCGGGCGCGTCCAGGCCGCGCCGGGAGACCAGCAGCAGGTCCCGCACGCCGTGGTGCTCCACCAGCCGCCGGGCGACCAGGCTGCCGAGGCCGCCGGTGCCGCCGGTGACCAGCACCGTGCCGTCGCCGAGGCCCGGCGTCGCGCCAGACTCGGTCGGTCCGGCGGTGCGGCGGGCGAGGCGGGGGGCCAGCAGCGCGCCCTCCACGGCCGCGAGCTGCCTCTCCCCCGCCGCGACCGCGCCGGCCACGGCGGGCCAGTCGGCGAACCCCTCTTCTGCGTCCAGGAGCACGAACCGGCCGGGATGCTCCGACATCGCGGTGCGGACCAGGCCGCGCACCGCCGCGCCGACCAGATCTCCGGGCCGGGTGACGAACACCAGGCGGGAGTCGGCGAAGCGCTCGTCGCCCGCCCACATCCGGATCAGGTCGAGCGCCCGAGCGCACTCCTCGCGCAGCGCGGCCGGCAGCCCGCTCGACGGGTCGGCGCCGACGGCGGCGACGACGAAACCGGGCACGTCCGCGGGCAACGGACCGGCGCCGAGGAAGACGAACACGTTCGCGTCTCCGGCCGGTGCGGCGACCTTCACCCAGTCCATCCCGTGGAGGACCGGGCCCCGCGCGCCGGACGTGCGCGCCGGGGCGGTCCGCACCCGCAGGTCGCCGATGGAGAACACCGGGCGGCCGGACGCGTCCGCCGCCTCGACGGTCGCGTCGTCGCCCGACGGGACCAGCCGGACCCGCAGCAGGGTCGCCCCCGCCGCGCGCAGGCCGACGCCCCGGAACGCGAACGGCAGGCGCGTGCCGCCGCCCGGCCCGGCGGCCAGCACCATCGGCTGGAAGGCCGCGTCCAGCACGGCGGGATGGATGCCGAAGCCGGTCACGTCCACGTCCGCGTCCACGGCGATCTCGGCGAACAGTTCGGCGCCCCGGGTCCACATGGCGCGCACGCCCTGGAAGGCCGGGCCGTACTCGTAGCCGAGGTCGGCCAGCCGCTCGTAGCCGCCCTCGATCGGGAACGGCTCGGCGTCGGCGGGCGGCCAGGAGGCCGCCCAGGCGGACGGGTCCGGCGCGGCCGGCGAGCCGGTGACGAGGAGGCCGGTCGCGTGCCGCGTCCAGGTCACGCCGGTGCGGGCGAAGACCGCGACGGTACGGCGGCCGTCGTCGCCGGGCGGGCCGACGATGACCTGCAGGGGGACGGCGTCGCCCTCGGAGAGGAACAGCGGCCCTTCGATGACCAGTTCCTCCAGGTGGTCGCAGCCCGCGAGCGCGCCGCCTTCGAGGGCCAGCTCGACGAAGGCCGCGCCGGGCAGCAGCACGCCGCCCTCGACGGCGTGGTCGGCCAGCCAGGGCGCGGTCGCCGCGCTCAGCTCCCCGGTGAGCAGGAAGCCGTCGTCGGCCGTCGGCACCACGGCGGTGAGCAGCGGGTGGCCGGAGACGTCGATCCCGGCGGGCGTGATCCCGGCCGGCCCGGCGGCCCCCAGCCAGTAGCGGCGGCGCTCGAAGGCGTAGGTCGGCAGGTCGACGTTGCGGTCGGGCCCGGGGGTGACGGCCGCGCTCCAGTCGACCTCCGCGCCGAGGACGTAGGCGTCGGCCAGCGCGGTCAGGAACCGGCGCCAGTCGCCCGCCCCCCGGCGCAGGGTCGCCGCGACGCCCGCCGGGATCCCGGCCGACTCGCAGATCTCGCGCAGGTCGTGGCCGAGGACCGGATGCGGGCTCGCCTCGATGAACAGCGGGGTGCCCTCGCCCGCGAAGGCGGTGACCGCCGACTCGATCAGGACCGGGTTGCGGAGGCTGTCGTACCAGTAGGCGGTGGTCAGCTCGGCCGTGTCGATGAAGGTGCCCCGGTGCGCGGAGCTGAACACGATGTCGGTGGCGCGGGGCGCGACCCCGTCGAGGGTGGCCAGCAGCTCCTCGCGGAGCGCCTCGACGTGCGGGGTGTGGGAGGCGTAGTCGACCACGATCCGGCGGATCTGGACGGTGTCGCCGTGGGCGGCGGTGAACGCGTCGAGCGCGTCCACGTCTCCGGCGACGACGCAGCCGGCGGGGCTGCTGTGCACCGCGATCCAGATCTGGTCGAGCCACGGCTCCAGCAGGTCGTGCACCCTCCCGGCGGGCAGCGACACGGCGAGCATGCCGCCGGTGCCGCTCAGCTTGACCAGGGCCCTGCTGCGCAGCGCGACGATCTTCGCGGCGTCCTCCAGGGAGAGCGCGCCCGCCACGCAGGCGGCGGCGATCTCGCCCTGGGAGTGGCCGACCACCGCCGCGGGCTCGACGCCGAGCGAGCGCCAGAGCGCCGCCAGGGAGACCATCACCGCGAACAGGACCGGCTGGATGACGTCGGTGCCCTCCAGCTGCGGCGCGCCCTCGTCGCCGCGCAGCACGCCGGTGACCGACCAGCCGGTGTGCACGCGCAGGGCCTTCTCGCAGCGCTGCATCTGCGCGCGGAACGCCTCGTTGGAGTCGAGCAGGTCGACCGCCATGCCGGCCCACTGGGAGCCCTGGCCGGGGAAGACGAAGACCGGCCGGGGGTCGGCGGGGGCGACCCCGGTCACGACCGCGGCGTGCGGGGCGCCGTCGGCGAGGGCGGTCAGCGCGTCGACCAGTTCGGCGCGGTCGGCCGCGACGACGACGGCGCGGTGGGCGAAGCCGGAGCGGCGGGCCAGGAGCCGGCCGGCCGCGAACAGGTCGGCTTCGGGTGCGCCACCGGCGAACCCGCCCAGCCGGGCGGCCTGGCCGCGCAGCGAGGCGGCGGACTTCGCGCAGAGCACCCAGACGAGGGGGCCGGGGGCCGGCGCCTCGGCCTCGGTCTCGGTCTCGGCGGCGGGCGCCTCCTCCAGGATGAGGTGCGCGTTGGTGCCGCTGATGCCGAAACTCGACACGGCCGTCCGCACCAACCGGTCGGCGGGCAGCGGGACGGGCTCGGTGAGCAGCCGCACCCCTCCCGACGACCAGTCGACGTGTGGCGTCGGTTCCGCCACGTGCAGGGTCACCGGCAGGGTCCGGTGCTCCATCGCCTTGATCATCTTGATCACGCCGGCCACGCCGGCGGCGGCCTGGGTGTGCCCGATGTTCGACTTCACCGAGCCGAGCCAGAGCGGCCGGTCGGCCGCCCGCTTGCGTCCGTAGGTGGCGAGCAGGGCCTGGGCCTCGATCGGGTCGCCGAGCCGGGTGCCGGTGCCGTGCGCCTCGACGGCGTCGACGTCGCGGGTGTCGAGCCGCGCGTCGGCCAGCGCCTGCCGCACGACCCGCTCCTGCGCCGGGCCGTTGGGCGCGGTCATGCCGTTGCTCGCGCCGTCCTGGTTGACGGCCGAGCCGCGCACCACCGCGAGGATCCTGCGGTTGTTGCGCCGTGCGTCCGACAGGCGCTCCAGCAGCAGGACGCCGACGCCCTCGGCCCAGGCCGCGCCGTCGGCGGTCGAGCTGAAGGACTTGCAGCGGCCGTCGGCGGAGATGGCCCGCTGCCGGGAGAACTCGATGAAGGGCTCCGCCGAGGCCATCACGGTCGCGCCCCCGGCGAGCGCGAGCTCGCACTCCCCCCGCCGCAGCGCCTGCACCGCCAGGTGGATCGCCACCAGCGAGGAGGAGCAGGCCGTGTCGACCGAGATCGACGGGCCTTCCAGCCCGAAGGTGTACGACACCCGCCCCGACAACACGCTCGACGCGCTGGAGGTGAACAGCGTGCCCTCGACCCCGGCCGGAACGGTGCCGATGAAACGGCCGGCGTAGTGCTCGTACATGTTGCCGACGTAGACGCCGGTGAGGCTGCCGCGCAGGGTGGCCGGGTCGATGCCGGCCCGCTCGATCGCCTCCCACGACGACTCCAGCACGAGCCGGTGCTGCGGGTCGGTGGCCAGCGCGGTCCGCGGGCTCATGCCGAAGAAGGCGGCGTCGAAGTCGGCCGCGTCGTACACGAAACCGCCGTGGCGGGTGTACGACTTGCCCACCGCCTCCGGGTCGGGGTCGTACAGGTCGGCGGCCCAGCCGCGGTCGGTGGGGAACTCGCCGATCGCGTCGACGCCGCCGGCCACCAGCTCCCACAAGTCCTCGGGGCTGGTGACCCCGCCGGGGTAGCGGCAGGCCATGCCGACGACCGCGATGGGCTCGTGCCGGCGTTCCTCCAGTTCCGCGAGGTGCTCGCGGGTGTCCTCCAGCTCGATGATCGCGCGCTTGAGGTAGTCGCGTAGCTTGTCCTCAGTACTCATCGATCCCGCCTTCTCACTTCCGGTGGCCACGGGTCACCGCTCGTTGTCGATAAGCGCGAAGATCTCCTCGTCGGAGGCCGAGTCGATCCGGCCCGCCACGTCGTCCGCGTCGTCGGACTCGCGCGCGGCGTCGGCGGCGGTGAAGCGGTTGAGGCCGTTCTGCAGGATCGCGACGACCTTGTTCCTGATCGCGTCCCCGGCCGCCGCCGTGATCATCGATTCGACGTGTTCCAGCGCGCCGCGCAGAATCTCCACCGGCGAGTTCGGGGCCGGCGCGAGGCTCGTGAACAGGTAGTCGGTCAGCGCGTTCACGGTCGGGTGGTCGAAGACCAGCGTGGCCGGAAGCAGCAGGCCGGTCTCGGCGTTGAGCCGGTTGCGGAGTTCGACCGCGGTGAGCGAGTCGAAGCCGAGTTCGCTGAAGGCCCGGTCGAGGCCGACGCTCGCGGCGTTGCCGTGCGCCAGGACGGCCGCGACGTGGGCGCGGACGGTGTCGCTGAGCAGGCGCAGCGCGTCGGGCTGGGACAACCCGGCCAGCCGGGCCCCGAGCCCGCCCGACGGGCCCGGTCCGGCCGCGGGTCCGCCGGCGGCGACCCGGCGCGGGAGGCGGACCAGGCCGTGCGCGATCGGGGGCAGGTCGCCCGCCTCGGCCCTGGCCCGCAACCCGGCGGTCTCCCACCGGGCCGCCACGACGAGCGGTTCGGGGCTGCCGAGCGCGGCGTCCAGGAGGTCGAGGCCCTGCTCCTCGGTGAGCGGGGCGATGCCGGCGCGGGCCAGCCGGGCCGTGTCGGCCTCGGTCAGCGTGCCGGACATGCCCGATTCGGTCTCCCAGAGCCCCCACGCGATCGACACGCCGGGCAGGCCCGCCTTGCGGCGGTGCGCGGCGAGGGCGTCCAGGAACGCGTTCGCGCCGGCGTAGTTGCCCTGTCCCGGGTTGCCGAGCACGCCGGCCAGCGAGGAGAACAACACGAAGGCCGACAGCGGCAGGTCGCGGGTGAGCTCGTGCAGGTACCAGGCGGCGTCGGCCTTGGGCGCGAGCACGGTGTCGAGGCGGGCGGGGGTGAGCCCGTCGACGGTGGCGTCGTCGAGCACCCCGGCCGTGTGCACGACGGCGGTGAGCGACCGGTCGGGCGGGATGAGCGCGAGGGCGGCGGCCAGCGCGTCCGGGTCGGACACGTCGCACGCGGCGACCGTCACCCGGGCGCCGTACCCGCCCAGGTGGGAGACGAGCAGCCCGGCACCGGGCGCGTCCAGGCCGCGCCGGGAGACCAGCAGCAGGTCCCGCACGCCGTGCCGCTCGACCAGCCGCCGGGCGACCAGGCTGCCGAGGCCGCCGGTGCCGCCGGTGACCAGCACCGTGCCGTCGCCGAGCCCGGTCGCGGGTCCGGCGGTCCGGCGGGCCAGCCGGGGGGCCAGCAGCGCGCCGTCGCGGGCGGTCAGCTCCGACTCGCCCGCCTCCACGGCGGCGGCGACCGAACTCCAGTCGGTGAAGTCGGGCTCCGCGTCCAGCAGGACGAACCGGCCGGGGTGCTCCGACTGCGCCGACCGCACCAGCCCCAGCACGGCGGCGCCGGCCAGGTCGTCGGCGCGGGTGCGGAACACCAGGCGGGAACCGGCGAAGCGGTCGCCCGACACCCAGGTCTGGATCAGGTCGAGCGCCTGGCCGGTCAGGTCGCGCACGGCGGCGGGCACGTTCCCGTCGCCGGCGGTCAGGGTGGCCACCACGAACTCGGGCACGGGTTCCAGCGACGGCAGGTGGGCCGGGTCGACGAACGCGAACCCGGAGCCGTTCCCGGCCGGCACGCTGACCTCCACCCAGTCGACCCCGTGCGGCGCCGGGCCGGTCGAGGCGGCCAGCGCGGAGGCCGGGACCGGCCGGGCCCGGAGCGAGTCCATCGAGAACACCGGCTGCCCCAGGCCGTCGGCCGCGTGCACGGCGCACCCCTCGGCGTCGATGGAGGAGAGCCGGACCCGCAGGCGCCGGGCCCCGGCGGCGAGCAGCCGCACCCCCCGGAACTCGAACGGCAGGCGCAGCTCCCCGGCGGCGGCGGTGTCGGCCAGCAGCAGGGGGTGGAACATCGCGTCCAGGAGCGCGGGATGCACGCCGTACCCGGCGACGTCCTGGTCGTCGTCGAGGGCGACCTCGGCGAGCAGGTCCTCGCCGTGCCGCCAGAGGGCGCGGACGGCCTGGAAGGCGGGGCCGTACTCGTAGCCGAGGTCGGCCAGCCGCTCGTAGCCGCCGTCGACGGGGATGGGGACGGCGTCGGCGGGCGGCCATTCGCCGGCCCAGGCGGCCGTCACCGGGACGGGCGAGGCGCTGACGAGGCCGGAGACGTGCCGGGTCCAGACGGCTTCCGGCTCGCCGGCGGGCCGGGAGTAGACCCGGATCGGGCGGGGGCCGTCGGCGTGCTGGAGCACGACCTGCACGTCGACCGCGCCGCGCGAGGGCAGCACCAGCGGGGCCTCGAACATGATCTCTTCGATCGCGTCGCAGCCGATCCGGCCGCCCACGTCCAGGACCAGGTCCACCAGCGCGGCGCCGGGCAGCACGGCCGAGCCGAGCATCACGTGCTCGCCCAGCCAGGGCACCGACGAGGCGGCGAGCCGGCCGGTGAGGATCGTGGTGCCGTCGTCGGCGAGGTCGACGGCCGCGCCCAGCAGGGGGTGGCCGGCGTCGCGCAGCCCGGCCGAGGTCACGTCGCCGGTGCGCAGGAGCGAGCTGAGCCAGAACCGCTCGCGGTCGAAGGCGTAGGTGGGCAGCTCCACGTGCGCGCCGCCGCCCGAGAGCGCCGCCCAGTCGACCGGGACCCCGGCGACGGCCACCCGCGCGAGGCAGTCGACGAGCGCGTCGGGCTCGGGACGCTGCCGGCGGTGCAGCGAGGCGATCACCGTGCCGGTGCCGGTGACGCAGTCGTGCGCCATCCCGGCCAGCACCGCCTCGGGCCCGACCTCCAGGAAGGCGCGCACGCCCTCCGCCTCCAGCCGCGCGATCATCGGCTGGAACAGCACCGCGTGCCGGATCTGGTCCAGCCAGTACGACGGATCCGTCCAGGAGGCGTCGGGGCCCAGGTTGGTGGCGGCCGGGAACTGCGGCTCGGTGAACAGGGCGGTGCGGAGTTCGGCCTCGAACGCGGCGAGCATGGGCTCCATCAGCGCGGAGTGGAAGGCGTGGCTGACCGGCAGCCGCCGGGTGCGGCGGCCGCGCTCGCGCCAGCGCGCCCCGACCGCGAGGGTCGCCTCCTCGGGGCCCGACACGACGACCGAGGCGGGCCCGTTGACGGCCGCGAGGCCGACCTGGCCGGTCAGCCCGGGCCGCACCTCGTCGACGCCCGCCTCGATGGCGACCATCGCGCCGGGCACGTCCAGGGCCTGCATGAGCCGCCCCCGGGCGGCGATCAGCCGGGCCGCGTCGGCGAGCGACCAGACGCCGGACACGTGCGCGGCGGCGAACTCGCCGACCGAGTGGCCGGCCACGAAGTCGGGGGTGACGCCGAGCGATTCGAGCAGCCGGTAGGCGGCCACCTCGTAGGCGAACAGGGCGGGCTGGGTGTAGCGGGTCTTGTTCAGCAGCGCCGCGTCGGGCGTGCCGGGTTGGGCCCACATGACCTCGCGGAGCGGCCGGTCGAGGTAGCGGTCGAGGGCGGCGCAGACCTCGTCGAGCGCGGCGGCGAAGACGGGCGAGGCGGCGGCCAGCTCGCGGCCCATGCCGGCCCGCTGGCCGCCCTGCCCGGTGAACAGGAACGCCAGCCGGGGGCGGTCGGGCGCGGTGCCGGTGATCCACTCGTCCTGGCGGCCGCCGAGGCGGGCGAGCAGGGTCTCCCTGTCGTGGCCGACGATGACGGCGCGGTGTTCGAACCGGGCCCGCCGAGACGCCAGCGCGTGCGCGACGTCGGCGGGGGCCGTCGCCGGGTCGGCGCTGACGAGCCGGTGCAGCCGGGCGGCCTGTTCGCGCAGCGACGTCGCGGTGCGGGCGCTGAGCAGCCACGCGTGCGGCGCGCCGGCGACCGCGGGGGCCCGGGTCTGCGGCTCCGGCTGCTCGGGGGCCTCTTCGAGGATGACGTGCGCGTTCGTGCCGCCGATGCCGAAGGAGGAGACGCCGGCCCGGCGCGGGTGGCCTTCGCGGAACCAGCGGCGGGCGCTGGTCAGCAGCTGGATGTTCTCGGTGAGCTCGGCGGGGGCGTTCTCCGCGTGCAGCGTGCGGGGCAGCACGCCGTGCCGCATGGCCATGACCATCTTGATCATGCCGGCCACCCCGGCGGCGGCCTGCGAGTGGCCGATGTTCGACTTCACCGAGCCCAGCCAGAGCGGGCCCTCCTTGGACCGGCCCTGTCCGTACGTGGCCAGCAGCGCGCCCGCCTCGATCGGGTCGCCGAGCCGGGTGCCGGTGCCGTGCGCCTCGACGGCGTCGATGTCGCGGGTGTCCAGCCGGGAGTCGGCGAGCGCCTGCTCGACGACCTTCTCCTGCGCGGGGCCGTTGGGGGCGGTGAGCCCGTTGCTGGCGCCGTCCTGGTTGACGGCCGAGCCGCGGATGACGGCCAGCACGCGGCGGCCGTTGCGGCGCGCGTCCGACAGCCGCTCCAGCAGCAGGATGCCGGCGCCCTCGCCCCAGGCGACGCCGTCGGCGTCGGCGGAGAACGACTTGCACCGTCCGTCGGCCGCCAGCGCGCGCTGGCGGGAGAACTCGACGAAGGAGTCGGGGGTGGCCATCACGGTGACGCCTCCGGCGAGGGCCATCGTGCACTCGCCGCGCCGCAGCGCCTGCACCGCCAGGTGGACGGCGACCAGCGAGGAGGAGCAGGCCGTGTCGACGGAGATCGACGGGCCCTCCAGCCCGAAGGTGTAGGACACCCGCCCCGGCAGCACGCTGGGCGCGCTCGACACCAGCAGCGTGCCCTCGACCGACTCCGGGACCGCCCCGTCGGTGAACCGCGAGGAGTAGTCGCTGTACATGTTGCCGACGTAGACCCCGGTGAGGCTGCCGCGCAGCGTGGCCGGGTCGATGCCGGCCCGCTCGAGGGCCTCCCAGGAGGTCTCCAGCGCGAGCCGGTGCTGCGGGTCGGTGGCCAGCGCGGTCCGCGGGCTCATCCCGAAGAACGCGGTGTCGAAGTCGCCCGCGTCGTAGAGGAATCCGCCGTGCCGGGAGTACGTCTTGCCCATCGCCTCCGGGTCGGGGTCGTAGATCCCCTCGACGTCCCAGCCCCGGTCGGCCGGCATCTCGCCGATGGCGTCGGTGCCCGCGGCGACCAGGTCCCACAACTCCTCCGGGCTGGTGACCCCGCCCGGGTAGCGGCAGGCCATGCCGACGATCGCGATGGGTTCGTGCCGGCGGTCGTCGCTGTCGCTGAGCCGTTGCCGGGTCTCCGCCAACTCGACGATCGCGCGCTTGAGATATTCGCGCAGCTTGTCCTCAGTCGCCATGTTCGGACCTTTCCGGTGAGGACCTCAGGGGTGACGCCTTGGCCCGGTCGTCGAGCAGGGCGAAGATCTCCTCGTCCGAGGCGGAGCTGAGCCGCTCCGCCGCGTGCGCGGTGCCGTTCGGCCGCCCTCGGAGCCTCGGGGTCGGGGCGGCCCCGAAGGTTTCCAGGCCGCTCTGCAGGATCGCGACGAGCTTGTCGCGGATGGAGTCCCCGTCGCCGTTGGCGGCGGCGACCATGGACGCGACCTGTTCCAGCGCGGCCCGCAGCGTGTCTTCGGCGGAGGGCGCGGCGGGCGCCAGGGTCTGGAACAGGTGGTCGGCGAGGGCCTCGACGGTGGGATGGTCGAAGATCAGCGTCGGGGAGAGCCGCAACCCGCTCTCGGTGTTGAGGCGGTTGCGCAGCTCGACCGCGGTGAGGGAGTCGAAGCCGAGTTCGCTGAAGGAACGGTCGACGCCGATGGTGCTCGCGGCGCCGTGCGCCAGGACGGCGGCGACGTGCGCGCGGACGACGTCGATCAGGCGGGCGCGGGCGTCGTCCGGGGTGAGGTGGGCCAGGCTGTCGGCCAGGCCGGCCCGTCCGGCCGTCGCCTGCTCGGCGGCCTTGGCCGCACTCCGGCTCGGGGCGCGGACCAGCCCGCGCAGCGGCGGGGGCAGTTCGCCGGCCGCCGCCTTCGCGCGGAGCGCGGCGCGGTCCCAGGTCGCGGCCACCAGGAGGGGCTCCGGCGCGGTCAGCGCCGCGTCGAAGAGCTCCAGACCCTGCTCGGCGCTCATCGGGGCGATGCCCGCGCGGGCCAGCCGGGCCGTGTCGGCCTCCGACAACGTGCCGGACATGCCCGATTCGGTGTCCCAGAGGCCCCAGGCGACGGAGACCGCCGGCAGGTTCAGGGCGTGGCGGTGCGCGGCGAGCGCGTCGAGGAAGCCGTTGGCGGCGGCGTAGTTGCCCTGGCCGGGGTTGCCGAGCACGGCCGCCACCGAGGAGAACATCACGAAGGTTGTCGCCTCGGGCACGAGTTCGTGCAGGTGCCAGGCGGCGTCGGCCTTCGGCGCGAACACGGTGTCCAGGCGGCCGGCCGACATGCCCTCGACGGTGACGTCGTCCAGGACCGCGGCGGCGTGCACGACGGCGGTGATCCGGTGGCCGGCCAGCAGCGCCGCCAGCCGGGACCGGTCGGAGACGTCGCAGGCGGCGACGGTGACGCGGGCGCCCTCGGCCTCCAGCTCGGCGCGCAGCTCGGCCGCGCCGGGCGCGTCGGGGCCGCGCCGGGAGACCAGCAGCAGGTCCTGTACGCCGTGCCGCCCGACCAGCCGCCGGGCGACCAGCGGGCCCAGCCCGCCGGTGCCGCCGGTGACCAGGACCGTGCCCGTGCCCAGCCCTTCGCCATGGCCGGAAATCTGCCGGCGGGCCAGGCGGGGCACCAGGACCGCGCCGTCCTCCGTCACGAGCTGGGTCTCGCCCGCCGCCACCGCGGCCGCGGCCGAACCCCAGGCGGTGAAGCCCTCTTCCACGTCGAACAGGACGAATCGCCCCGGATGCTCGGACTGCGCGGAGCGCACCAGCCCCCAGAGCGCGCCGGCCGCCGGCGACCTGCGCGCCCCCCGGGTGACGAACACCAGCCGCGACCCGGAGAACCGCTCGTCGCCCACCCACGCCTGGATGAGGTTGAGCGCCTGGTTCAGGGCGTCGTGCGCGCCGTAGGGCAGGTCGTCGTCGTCGGCCCAGACGGGAGCCAGCACGGTGGCGGGCACGCCGGTGACGGACGTCTCCGCGACCGACACCAGGTCGTAACCGCGGGGCGCGACCACCCCGGCCTCGTCCAGCGCCGCGCCGATCTCGTCGGCGAACGCGTCGAGCCCGACGACGGCCCAGCGCTGGTCGCCGAGGTCGGCGGCCGGGGTCTCCACCGCGACCCAGTCGACGCCGTACGTCTCGGCGGCGGGCCGCGTCGCGCCCCGGGCCACCCGGCGCAGGTGGAGCGCGTCCGCTTCGGCGATCTTGAGTCCGCTCGCGTCGTAGACCGTCAGGGAGTCGCCCGACAGGTGCACCTTGAGCGCGTCCGCGCCCCGGGCGGACACCCGTACCCCGGTCCAGGAGAAGGGCAGCAGCAGCGTGCCGGGGTCGCGCGCCTCGTCGGCGGCCTCCAGCACCAGGAGGTGGAGGGCCGCGTCGAGCAGCGCCGGGTGGAGGG
Organism: Herbidospora sakaeratensis; assembly: GCF_001570525.1. Lineage (GTDB taxonomy): Bacteria > Actinomycetota > Actinomycetes > Streptosporangiales > Streptosporangiaceae > Herbidospora > Herbidospora sakaeratensis. The sequence goes on along the minus strand of NZ_BBXC01000007.1, from coordinate 264,335 downwards.
TGTATCCCTCTCCGCGCAGCGGCTCGGGCAGCGCGACCTCCACGTAGGTGTCCTCGCCCGACCGCCAGGCGGCGCGCAGGCCCTGGAAGGCGGGGCCGTACTGGTAGCCGTGGTCGGCGAGGCGCTGGTAGGCGTCGGCGACGTCCACGGGCGTGCCGGGCGACCAGATGGGCGACCAGGTGGGCGGCCCGGAGGGCGCCGGGGCGGAGAGCGTGAGCGTGCCCGACGCGTGCCGGGTCCACGGGTTCCCGGCGTCGCCGGCCGGGCGGGCGTGGATCGTGAACCCGCGCCTCCCCCGCTCGTCGGCGCCGGCGACCGCGACCTGGACCTCGACCGACCACGCGCCGCGCAGCGGCAGGGGCGCCTCGATCGTCAGCTCCTCGACCTCCTCGCAGTCGGCGGCGGCCGCGGCGGCCAGCGCGAACTCCAGGAACGCCGTGCCGGGCAGGATCGCCTCGCCGTCGACGGCGTGGTCGGTCAGCCAGGGCGCGCCGCCGCGCGACAACCGTCCACTGAGCAGGAAACCGTCGTCACCGGCCAGCGCCACGACCGCGCCGAGCAGCGGGTGCCCCGAGGCGCCCAGGCCCGCCGGGGCGTCGCCGTCGAGCCAGTGGCGGCTGCGCTCGAACGGATAGGTGGGCAGGTCGACGTGGCGGCCCGGCCCGACGGCGAGCGCGGCGGTCCAGTCGATGTCGGCGCCCAGCGTGTACGCGTGGGCGACCGCCGTCAGGAACCGCGCGAGGCCGCCCTGGTCACGCCGGAGCGTGCCGGTGGCCCCGCCCGGCCGGTCGGCCGCCGCCAGGGTGTCCTGGACGTGCCCCGTCAGCGTCGGATGCGGGCTGGCCTCGATGAAGACGTGGTCGCCCTCGAACGCCTCGACGGCCTGCTGGAACCGGACCGGGGTCCGGAGGCTGGTGAACCAGTAGTCGGCGGTGAGCTCGGCGGGATCGACGAACGCGCCGTCGCGGGCCGAGCAGAACGCGACCTCGGTCGGGCGCGGCGTGACGTCGCCGAGCGTGGCCAGCAGTTCCGCGCGCAGCGCCTCGATGTGCGGGGTGTGCGCGGCGTAGTCGATCGCGACCGGCCGGGTCCGCACGGCCTCGCCGCACTCCGCCGCGTACTCCGCGAGCGCGTCGAGGTCGCCGGCGACGACCGTGCTGGCCGGGCCGCTGTACACGGCGGGCCACAACCGGCCCTCCCAGCGCGTCAGGTCGACGCGGTCGGCCGGCAGCGACACGGCGAGCATGCCGCCGGTGCCGCCCAGCTTCATCAGCGCCGTGCTGCGCAGCGCCACGACCTTGGCCGCGTCCGCCAGCGACAACGCCCCCGCGACGTACGCCGCGGTGATCTCCCCCTGCGAGTGCCCGACCACGGCCGTGGGATCGACCCCGACCGACCGCCACAGTCCGGCCAGCGAGGCCATCACCGCGAACAGCACCGGCTGGATGACGTCGGAGCCTTCGAGCTTCGGCGCGCCCTCGGCCTCCCGCAGGACGTCGGCCACCGACCAGCCGACGTACGGCCTGAGCGCCTCGTCGCACCGGGTCAGGTGCTCCCGGAACACGGCGCTCGATCCGAGCAGCTCGACGGCCATCCCGGCCCACTGCGACCCCTGCCCGGGGAACACGAACACCGGCCGCGCCGCGCGCGCGGCGACGCCCGTCACCACGGACCCGTGCGGCGTGCCGGCGGCGAGGGCCGCCAGTCCTCCGAGGAGGTCGGCCCGGTCGCGCGCCACCACGACGGCGCGGTGCGCGAAGGTGGTCCGGCGCGCCAGCAGCGGGCCGGCGGCGGCCAGATCGTCGTCGGCGGCGTCCTCGGCGAACGCGGCCAGGCGCGCCGCGTGCTCCCGGAGCGCGCTCTCGGTCTTCGCCGACAACACCCAGACCAGCTCCGAGCGCGCGGAGCTCGCGGAACTCGGAGCGACCGGCTCCGGCTCGCGTTCCAGGATGACGTGCGCGTTGGTGCCGCTGATGCCGAAGCTGGAGACGGCCGCCCGGAGCGGGCGGTCGCCCGGCAGATCGACCGGTTCGGTGAGGAGGCGGACCCGGCCCTCCGACCAGTCGACGTGGGTGGTGGGCTCGTCGGCGTGGAGGGTGCGCGGGAGCGTGCGGTGCTCCAGCGACTTGATCATCTTGATCAGGCCGCCGACCCCGGCCGCGGCCTGGGTGTGCCCGACGTTGGACTTCAGGGAGCCGAGCCAGACCGGCCGCTCCGGATCGCGGTCCGCGCCGTAGGCGGCGATGATCGATTCGGCCTCGATCGGGTCGCCGAGCCGCGTTCCGGTGCCGTGCGCCTCCACCACGTCGACGTCGGCGGGCGACAGGCGGGCGTCGGCCAGCGCCTGGCGGATGACGTCGCGCTGGGCCTGGCCGCTCGGCGCGGTGAGGCCGTTGCTCGCGCCGTCCTGGTTGATCGCGCCGCCCCGCAGGACGGCCAGGATCGGGTGGCCGTGCCGGACCGCGTCGGACCGCCGTTCGAGCAGCAACATGCCGACGCCCTCGGCCCAGCCGGTGCCGTCGGCCCCGTCGGAGAACGCCTTGCAGCGGCCGTCGGCGGCGAGCCCGCCCTGCCGGCTGAACTCGACGAACAGCCCGGGGTTGGACATCACGGTCGCACCACCGGCCAGCGCCAGCGAGCACTCGCCGCGCCGCAGCGCCTGCATGGCCAGCACGATCGCGACCAGCGACGACGAGCACGCCGTGTCGACCGTGATCGCGGGGCCGCGCAGGCCCAGCGTGTAGGCGATCCGGCCGGAGGCGACGCTGAGGGCGGTGCCGGTCAGCAGGTGGCCATCGGCGACGCCGGTGGGCTGGTGCAGGCGGGGCCCGTAGTCGGAGGACATCGCGCCGACGAAGACGCCGGTGGGGGTGCCGTCGAGGGTGGCCGGGTCGAGGCCGCCCCGTTCGACGGTCTCCCAGGAGACCTCCATCAGCAGCCGCTGCTGGGGGTCCATGGCGACCGCCTCGCGCGGGCTGATCCCGAAGAACCCGGCGTCGAACCGGTCCGCGCCGGTGAGGAAGCCGCCGTGCCGGGTGTCGCTGGAGGCCAGGAGCGCGTCGAGGTCCCAGCCCCGGTCCTCGGGGAACACGCCGACGGCGTCGGCCCCGGCGTGCACGAGCCGCCACAACTCCTCGGGCGTCGTCACGCCGCCGGGGTAGCGGCAGCCCATCGCGACGACCACGATCGGGTCGCCGTCGGTCCCGGCGGCCTCGGCCGGGGCGGCGGCGGCCGTGCCGCCGCCGGTCAGCGTGTACAGGTGGTCGGCCAGCCGGTCGGGGGTCGGGTGGTCGAACAGCAGCCCGGTGGGCAGCCGGGTCCCGAGCGCGGCGCGCAGCCTGGCCCGCAGGTCCTCGGCGGCCACCGACTCGAAGCCGAGGTCCTTGAACGTCCGGTGCGGCTCCACGGCCGTGCCGTCCTGGTGCCCGAGGACGTCGGCGGCGGTGGCGAGCACCAGGTCGCGCAGCTCGCGCCGCGACAACCCGGCCGGCCCGGAAGGAGACACGGAAGGAGACACGGAAGAGGGCCGGGCCACGATCGCGGCCGAGCCGAACGGGCGGCGCTGGAACGGGTAGGTGGGCAGGTCGACCTGCCGGGCCCCGGCCTCGCGCCGGGCCGCCCAGTCGACGGGCGCGCCGAGGGTGTACGCCTCGGCCAGCGACCGCGTGAACCGGCCGGGCCCGCCCTCGCCGCGCCGCAGCGATCCGACGACCGCGACGTCCAGCTCGGCGGCCTCGGCCGTCTCCGCGACGCCCGCCCCGAGCACCGGATGCGGGCTGCACTCGACGAACAGGGCCGCGCCCAGCCCGAGCGCCGACCGGGTGGCCTGCGCGAACCTGACCGGCTGCCGCAGGTTGCGGTACCAGTACCCGGCGTCGAGCCCGGAGGTGTCCATCGGCTCGCCGGTGAGGGTGGAGACGAACCGGATCGCGGAGCGCACCGGCCTGATCGGCGCCAGGGCGGCGATCACCTCGTCGCGGACGCTCTCGACCTCGGGCGAGTGGGACGCGTAGTCGACCGGCAGCAGCTTGACCCGGTGCCCGTCGGTGGCGAGCCGCTCCCCCAGTTCGGCGAGGACCGCGCGCGGCCCCGACACGACCGCCGAGCGCGGCCCGTTGAACGCGGCCACGCCCACCTCCGGCGCGAGCGGGCGGACGGCCGCCTCGACGACGTCGAGCGGCGCGGCGACCGACATCATGGCGCCGCGACCGGCGATCCCGGCGATGGCCCGGCTGCGCAGCGCCACGACCCGCGCCCCGTCGGAGAGGCTCAGCGCCCCGGCGACGGTGGCCGCGGCGATCTCGCCCTGCGAGTGCCCGAGGACCAGGTCGGGTTCGACGCCGTTCGCCCGCCACAACCCGGCGAGCGACACCATGACCGCCCACAACGCGGGCTGCACCACGTCGACCCGGTCGAGGCCGGGGGCGTCGGGGGCGGCGCGCAGGACGTCCACGACGGAGTGGTCGACGAACGGCGCGAGCGCGGCGTCGCAGGAGGCGACGAGCGCGGCGAACTCCGGCGACCCGTCGAGCAGGTCCGCGGCCATCCCGGCCCACTGGGACCCCTGGCCGGGGAAGACGAACGCCCGCCGGCCGGAGACGACGGAGCCGCTCACCACCGACTCGTCGGGCCGTCCATTGGCGAAGGCGTCGAGCGTCTGGCGGTCGCCGAGGACGACCGCCCGGTGCTCAAGCTGCGCCCGGGTCGTGACCAGCGAGAACGCCACGTCGGCGGCCTCGACCGCCGGTTCGCCGTCGATCCGGTCGCGGAGGCGGGCGGCCTGCGCCCGGAGCGCGTCGGCCGACCGCGCGGAGATCACCCAGGGCAGTCCCCCGCTGACGCCCGGGGGCGCGGCGTCCGGGGACCCGGCGCTCGCCGGGGCCTCCGCGAGCACCAGGTGGCAGTTGGTGCCGCCCATGCCGAACGAGCTGACGCCGGCGACCAGCCGGTCGCCGGGAGCGGGCCACGGGCGGGACGACCGCACGACCCGCAGGGCCAGGTCGTCGAGGGGGATGTCCGGGTTCGGGCTCTCGAAGTGGAGGCTGGGCGGGAGCTCGCGGTTCTTCAGGCTGAGCACGACCTTGACCAGGCCGGCGACGCCCGCCGCGCCTTCGAGATGGCCGATGTTCGTCTTGACCGAACCGACCAGCAGCGGATCGTCCGAGGAGCGGGATCCGGCGTGGGCGGCGCCGAGGGCGGCGGCCTCGATCGGGTCGCCCACCTTCGTGCCGGTGCCGTGCAGCTCGACGTACTGGACCTCGGCGGGCCCGACCCCGGCCGAGCGGCGGGCCAGCGTGATGACCTCCTGCTGGGCGCGGGCGCTCGGCACGGTCAGGCCGTCGCCGCCGCCGTCGTTGTTGACGGCCCCGCCGAGGATCACGCAGTGCACCGTGTCGCCGTCGGCGAGCGCCGCCGCGAGCGGCTTCAGCACGACGAGCGCGCCGCCCTCGCCCCGGACGTAGCCGTTCGCGCGGCTGTCGAAGGTGTGGCAGCGCCCGTCGGGCGACAACGCGCCGAAGCTGCCGATGGCGGCGGTCGTCCGCGCGAGCAGGTTCAGGTTGACGCCGCCCGCCAGGGCCAGGCCGGTCTCGCCCCGGCGCAGGCTCTCGCACGCCAGCTCCACCGCCACCAGCGACGACGACTGCCCGGTGTCCAGCGTGAGGCTCGGACCGCGCAGCCCCAGGAAGTACGAGACGCGATTGGCGATCATGGCGCGGTTGGCGCCGATGTAGGTGTGCCGGCCGGGTTCTCCGGGCAGGGCGGCGTGGTCGTTGGAGATCGCGCCGACGAACACCCCGGCCGCCGCGTCCCGCAGGGCGGTGGGGGCGACCCCGGCGTTCTCCAACGCCTCCCAGGCGAGTTCCAGCACCAGCCGCTGCTGCGGGTCCATCGCGGCGGCCTCGTTCGGGGAGATCCCGAAGAAGGCGGCGTCGAAGCGGTCCACGTCGTCGACGAACCCGCCCCGGCCGGGGGCGCCGGCGTCCGGCCACCGGCCGGCGGGCACCTCGGTCACCGCGTCCACGCCGTCCCGCAGCAGCCGCCAGAATCGCTCGGGGGTATCCGCCTTCGGAAGCCGGCAGGAAAGGCCCACCACAGCGATCGGCTCGACCGACGAATCGCGCCGGGCGTCCGACTGAATCGAGTCCTGAACCATGAATGCGCCACCTCAGACTCGGGCGTCACCGGCACTTCTCGCCGGTTTCTCTAAAATCCATTCGGAGAAAATGACGGGCACTAGCGTTATTCAAATGGGCACCGCTGGAAGTTACTGCGACCCTACGGGCGGCTCCCCGCGCCGGGCCACGATCGCGTGCTGGCACCTTGTTGCCAGTAGCTTGCTGCCAACGCCGCCCAGGAGAAGCGCCTTGACACGAGCGCGCGCGAGCTCTGATCCTGGTACGACGCGCTATTCTCAGCCGAAATCGAAATTCATCCTTCAGGAGAACTCTTTGGGAGAAGAGGCCGGGTCCGAAAACATGAGCCCGCCATTCGATCCGGCGAAAAAGGCGCTGATCTGGGCCGCCTCGGCCGCGATCTGCCCGGTCGCCGGCGGCGTGCTGTTCGCGCTCCGGGGGGCCGACGCGCTCGTGGTCGCCGTCTGGGCGGCCGGTCTGGTGGTCTGCGTGCTCCTGGTCGTCGCGCGGCGGACCGAGCCGGAACCGGTGTCGGCGCTGACGTGGGGGTCCGCGCTCGCCCTGGCGGGGGGCGCGGCCGCACTCGCCGTCGGCGGGGACGTCACCCTGCCGCTGGCGGCGCTGGCGCCGCCGGTCGTCGTGGTGTCCGCCGCGGTGCTCCGGCCGCTGGCCCGCCGCACCGACCGGGTGCGGTCCCCGCTGGTCAGGGTGCGGCTCACGTGGACCTTCGCGGGCTCCTACGCCGGCCTGATCGGGTTCGGCCTGATGCAGGATCTGCGGGGGTTGCCGCTGATCCATCCCGACGTGGCGAGCCTGGTCACGCTGGGGACCATGGCCGAGATCGCCGTCGCCGTCGCCATCTACGTGTTGTGGCATGGACGGCAGTCCGTCCCGAACAGCTAGGAGAACCGATGCCCGCCGACGCCCCCCTCAGCCACGGTCAACTCTTCAGCTGGCGCGAGATCGAGCGCTATCCCGACGACTGGATGCAGGACGCGAACCTCCCCATCGTCTGCGACCTGCGCGGCCTGCCGATGGCCCGGGTCGAGAACGCGTTGCGGGTGCTGATGGACCGGCACGAGCCGCTGCGCACCACCTACCACGTCGTCGACGGGCAGCCGGTGCAGCGTGTGCACGAGTCGGCCGAGTTGCCGATCGAGCGCGTCGACCGGGTGGTGCGCGACTGGGAGGACCCGGAGGACACCAAGGACGAACTCTGCGCGGTGCCGTTCGCGATGGAGGGCGGCCTGCTCTGGCGCGGGCGCATGATCACCACCAACGGGTCGGCGGTGTTCCTGGCGTTGTCCTTCTCCCATCTGATCATGGACGTCTGGTCGATCAACCACCTGACCGACCAGTTCAGCGCGTTGATCGGCGACCCCGGGGCGGTGGCCGAGCTCGGGCCGACGCCGAGCGAGCTGGCCCGCGAGCAGCGCACCGAGCGGTGGCGGGACCGGCACGAGGCGTCCGAACGGTACTGGCGGCGCACCCTCGGCGACGTTCTGGCCGACCCGCTGCCGACGCTGCCGGCCAAGGTGAAGCGCGACCGGATCGAGGCCACCCTGCACTCGCACCGCCTCGGCGGGCTGGCCTCGCTGGCCGCCAGGCGGCTCGGCGTCACCGCGCCCGCGCTGGTGATGGCGCTGGTCACCGCCGGGCTGGCCCGGCACACCGGCGTCGACACGGTGACGATGAGCCTGATGGCCTCCAACCGGTTCTCACCGGAGCACCACCACGTGATCGGCACGATGAACCAGCTCATCCCGGTCGTCGCGACGGTCGACCCGGGGGCGCCCCTGGGCGAGCACGTCAAGCGCCTGCACTGGGCCGGGGCGAAGGCGTACCGCTACTCCTCCTACGACGTCGACCGGATCGCCGCGCTCGCCGCGGAGGTCGCCGCGCAGCGCGGCGACGACCTGGCGCACGACTGCTGGGTGAACCAGTTGTTCCGCTGCTGGTTCAACTACGTGCAGCTCGACCGCCGGCCGTCCGACGCCACCGCCGAGACCCCGGCCGAGTTGTCGTGGACGCCGCTGGCGCAGCAGTACGGCCAGCCGTTCCGGGTCAGGGTGACGGTGGCCAACGGCCGGACCAGCGTCTTCATGCTCGCCGACCCGACGATCATCCCGGCCGAGGGCATGGCGGGGATGCTGCGCACGATCGCGCTCGGCGTCCAGGTCGCCGCGACGGCCCCCGAGACCAGCCTCAAGGATCTGTGGGACGCCGACCACGCGACCCTGGCGCCGTCGCTGTTCCCCGCAACCGTGCCCCTGCCGGAGTGAGCGGGTCTCACACGAGGATCTCGACCGGCGCCGGATGGCTGAGGAAGCCCGTGGGGCTCGCCGTGAGGCCGTAGGCGCCGGCCTGGAAGACGACGACCAGGTCGCCGATCTCGACCTTCGGGAGTTCCACGCGGTCGCCGAGCAGGTCGAGGGGGGTGCACAGGCGGCCGACCACGGTGACCGGCGCGTCCGCGGGCTCGCCCATGCGGTCGGCCACGGCCATCGGGTAGTTGCGCCGGATGACCTGCCCGAGGTTCCCCGAGGCCGCCAGCTGGTGGTGCATGCCGCCGTCGACGACCACGAAGGTGGTGCCGCGGGACTGCTTCCGGTCGACGACGCGGGTGACGTACACGCCCGCCTCGCCGACCAGATAGCGGCCGAGTTCGAGGACGACGCGGGCCTCCGGGAGCAGCGGGGTGATGCGCTCGCGCAGGAGCTGGGCCAGGTTGTCGCCGATCGGCCCCAGGTCGAGGGGCCGGTCGCGGCGCGAGTAGGGGATGCCGAAGCCGCCGCCGAGGTTGAGGTAGCGGATGGGCGGCGACACCTCGGCGAGCCCGGCGACCAGGTCCACAGTGCGCCGCTGCGCCTCGCAGATGTCGTCGGCGCGCAGGTTCTGCGAGCCCGCGAAGACGTGGAAACCCTGGAAGTCGACGTCGTCGCCCAGCTGGGCGAGCATGTCGGGCACCCGTTCGGCGTCGACGCCGAACTGCTGCGGCCCGCCGCCCAGGCGCATGCCGGAGCCCCGCACCGTGAAGTCGGGATTGACGCGGATCGCGATCCGGGCCGGGACCCCGAGGGCGGCGCCGATCGTGCGCACCCGGGCCAGTTCCGTCTCCGATTCCAGTTCCACCGTCACGCCGGCCGCGACCGCCTGGGTCAGTTCCTGGACGGTCTTGCCCGGCCCGGCGAAACCGATCCGCGCGGGTGGCACCGGCGTGTCGAGCGCGTGCCGCAACTCGCCCGCCGAGGCCACGTCGAAGCCGTCGACCAGCCCGCTGAGGTGCTGCAGCAGGGCGGGCATCGGGTTGGCCTTGACCGCGTAGCTCAGCTCGATCCCGGCGGGCAGCACGGCACGCAGGGAGGCGACCCGGCGGGTGACCAGGTCGCGGTCGTAGGCGAAGAACGGCGTGCCGCCGACCCGGGCGGCGAGCAGTCCGGCGGGGATGCCGCCGACGGTCAGCCGCCCGTCCCGGTGACCTTCCCAGTGGCCCTGCCCGGTCATGTCATCGCCCGGCGGCGCAGTTCGGCGCGGTCGAACTTGCCGTTCCCCGAGCGGGGCAGCGCGGCGGCGAGGATGAACCGGCGCGGCACCATGTACCGGGGCAGGTCGCGTTCCATCGCCCGGCGCAGCTCGTCGGGAGTGGTGGCGGGGGCGGTGAGCACGGCGTGCAGCGCCACCTGCTCGCCCAGGTCCTCGTCGGGCACGCCGACCGCGACGGCCTCGGTGACCAGGCCGGTGGCGTAGGCCGCCTCCTCCACCTCGGTCGGGCTCAGCCGGTAGCCGGAGGTCTTGATCATGTCGTCGGTGCGTCCGACGAAGTAGATGAAGCCGTCGTCGTCGCGGTAGGCGACGTCGCCCGACCAGACGGCGATCTCGTCGGCGCCGGGCGGGAACGGCCGGAACCGGGCCGCGGTGCGGGCGGGGTCGTTCCAGTAGCCGAGCGACACCAGCGGTCCCCGGTGCACGATCTCCCCCTCCTCGCCGGGGTCGCAGACCGACCCGTCGGGCCGGACGACCAGGACCTCCGCGCCGGGGATCGCCTTGCCGATCGATCCGGGGCGCCGGTCGATCTCGGCCGGGTCGAGGTAGGTGGACCGGAAGGCCTCGGTCAGGCCGTACATGAGGAAGGGGGTGGCCTGGGGGAACGTCTCGCGCAACCGGGCCAGGGTGGTCGCGGGCAGGCGGCCGCCGGTGTTGGCGAAGTAGCGCAGGCTCCGGGTCGCCTCGACCGGCCATCGCTGGGTGGCGAGCTGGGTCCACAGCGGCGGCACGCAGGTCAGCGCGGTCACCCCGTGCCGGGCGCAGAGCCGCACAACGTCGCGGGGCAGCAGGTAGTTGACCAGCACCACGTGGGCTCCGGCCAGGAACGCGGTGGTGAGCTGGCTCAAGCCGGCGTCGAAGCTCAGCGGCAGCGCCGCGAGCACCACGTCGTCGGCGGTGTGGCCGAGGTACCCGGCGACGCTCCGCGCGCCCGCGAGCAGGTTGCCGTGGCTCAGCACGACGCCCTTCGGCCGTCCGGTGCTGCCGGAGGTGTAGAGGATGGCCGCGACCCGCGCGGCGGGGGCCGTCACGCCTCCCGGTCCCGCGTCCAGGTCGTCGATCATGGACGTGGGCGCCGGGACCGTCAGCGTGCGGGCCCGCTCGGGTGTGGTGAGCAGCAGCACGGCGCCGCAGTCGTCGACCACGTACTCGACCTGCCTGGCCTTGAAGAGCGGGTTGATCGGGACGACGACCCCGCCGGCCGCCGCCACCGCGAAGATCGCCACGACCGTTTCGAGCCGCTTCTCCGCGTAGATCGCGACCCGGGCGCCCGGCTCCAGCCCGCGCAGCGCCCCGGCCGCCCGCGCGACCCGGTCCCGCAGCTCGCGATAGGTGAGCGTCACGTCCTTGTAGGTGAGCGCCGGGTGGTCGTCGGCGCCGGACCGCAGCAGGTCGTCGAGACGGGTCGGCACGGCTCAGATCCCGGCCCGCGCCGCGTCGAGCAGCGCCGACAACCGCGCCCACAACGACCCCACCGTCGCGAACGTCTCCTCGTCGAGGATGTCGTCGGGCAGTTCCCGGTCGTAGCCGTCCTCCAGATCGACCAGCAACTGCACCACCCCCATCGAATCCAGCCCCAGCGCGGTGAGATCGTCACCGGGGGCCAGGTCACCCGGCCCGGCGTAGGGCAGATGCCGGCGAAGAATGGTCTGGAACTCGTGAGGTATTTCCATCACGGGTCTCCTCGAAATCCCTGCGCTGAATTACCTCGTTCAGCGTCATTGAATTCCGCGACCACTGTCAACGAAGGGATCTGGCAGCTTTTTCCCGAGAACAAGCTGCCATCGGCCGGTCACGACGGCGGCCGTCTTCTCATTTAGCCTGGGTAGGCTGAAACGTTCAACCGCAGGAGGCCGGGTCGCCGATGAACACGAATCTCGGCTGGGGCCAGCATTACATCTGGCTCCGCTACCACGAACTGCCGCCGCGCGCTCGCCACAATACACATATCATTCTGAATCTAGAGATTCCAGCCGGCCTGACGGTGCAGAACTGCCGGGCGATTCTCAATCAGACGGTCCGCAGGCACGAGACGCTGCGCACCACCTACCACTTCGACCTCGACGGCGACCCCTACCGGGTCGTCCGCCCGCCCGGCCCGTGTCCCCTCGTCGTGTTGTCCTCGGAGAACGACGGCACGGCCATGCCCGCCGAGGTCGTGGAGCGGCTCGGCACGGCCGAGTTCGACCTCGCCGAAGAATGGCCGATCCGGGTCGTCGTCATCACCGACGAGGGCGTGCCCCGGCGGGCGGTGGTGGTGCTGAACCACCTCGCGGCCGACATGTGGACGGTCACCGAGCTCAAGCGCGAGTTGTGGGCCAGTTGCGCGGGCGTGGTGGCCCGGCGGCCCACCGCGGTCGAACCGGTCCGGCACCGCCCATCCGACCTCGTCCGGCACGAGGCGTCCCTTGATCCGGGGCCGTCGCTGGCGTACTGGGAGAAGGAGATCGAGGCCATGCCGGCCGACGGGTTCGGCGACCGCCGCCGGCCCGGCCCGCCCGCCGAGACGCTGCGGGCGTCGCTGATCTCCCCGGCCCTGCTGGGCGCCTCGCAGCGGATCGCCGCCCGTCACCGGGTGTGGCCGTCGCAGGTGCACCTGGCGGCCTACACGGCGCTGATGGCCGCCTACACCGGCGGCCCGTCGTTCGACCATCTGACGTTCACCGGCAACCGCGAGAGCGGGCCGTACGCAGAGGTCCTGACCTGCATGTTCTCCCCGATGCTGATGCGCGTCGACGTGCGCGACGACCCGCCGTTCGCCGAGTTGCTCGCCCGCGTCGCCGACCGGTTCGAGCAGGCGCGGGAGCACGCCCACGTCCCGTACGACGCGGTGGTCGAGCTGCTGGCCGGGAAGGGCGTCCGGCTGGCGTCGGAGTTCAACTTCATCAAGCAGCCCACCCTGGAGTCGCGCGCCCGTCGCAGCAGGATCACCTGGCAACCGGCGGCCGACGCCCACGGCGCCGACACCTACGTCCGCGTCGACCAGTGGCTCGACTCCGTCGTGGTCGCGCTGCACGCGAGCTCCTCGGTCATGGACGCGGACGCCGTCGAGCGTTTCCTGCGCACCCTGGAGACCACGATCCTCACCTACGACGACACGCCGGACGGCCTGCGGGTCAGCGACATCGCCGCGCTGGCCGGCTTCGCCCCCGCGCCGCCGCCCGGACGGATCCCCGACGCACGCGACGTCCCGGAACCGGGAGCGGCAGCGGCCCTCGCGGCCGCCGTGGGCCGGGCGAACGGACTCGCCGGCGTCGACCCGGCCCGGAACTACGCCGACGCCGGAGGCAGGGTGCTGCGGATCCCGCGGGTGCTCGCCCTGCTCCGGGACCTCGGGTGGGCGGGCGTCACCCTCGACCAGCTCACCGGCCCCACGCCGCTGAGCACCCTGGCGGGCCACTTACTACAACCCGGAGTTCGATCATGACTGAACTGTTCACGGAGACCATAAGCAAGGTCGACCAGCTCGTCGCCTCGGAGCAGGACCTCCGCACCGCCATCGACCGCGAACTCGCCACCGCGAACCTCGACGACCTGGTCGTCATGGGCGGCCACTTCATGCTGTTCGAGGAGGAGGGCACCGGCCGGCTCGTGCCCGGCGTCCTGGAGGAGCAGTCGTCCACCGTCATGCGCGACCGCATCGCCGGCCGGGTCGGGATCTTCCCCGGCTACACCTGGCGGCTCTCGGTCGACCTGGTCACGTCGTACGCGAAGGTCGTCGACGACGCCAGGCTGCTGCTGCTGATCAACGACTGGCAGTACGTCCCCACCGGCGGCCGTCCCGCCAGTCAGCTGCGCGCCGAGTTCCTCGACGGCTTCACCGGGCTGCCCGAGGGATACGAGCGTGTCCTGCGCGAGGCGGGGCTCGACGCGGGCAGCGTGCTGCCCAGCCGCAAACACCCGCTGGCGTTCCCGGAGACCTGGCTCAAGTACCGCTTCCAGAAGGCCGCCGACAAGTTCGTCAAGCAGGGCAGGCTCGAGAAGCGCGTGCTGGAGTCGGGCGCGAAGGACACCGAGGTCTCGTTCCTGGACGAATCGGGCAACTACCGCACCCTGATCAGCTGCGGCGTCACCGGCTGCGCCGGCGAGATCACCGAGATGATCTCGGAGGTGCACCAGGCCGGCTACCGCACTATCGTGATCTTCGCCCCGGGCGAGTGCCTGGCCCCGGTGCGGACCGGCGTCGAGATCGCGCTCAGCCTCTACCGGCTCACCGGCATGACCGTCGTGATCGCCGACCCCGGCGGCAGCGGCGAGATGTCCACCGACGAGATCTACTCGAAGCTGGTGACGGTCAGCACCTTCCGGAGTTGAGGACGGATCCATGGACGTCATATACCTGGACAACTGCGCCACCACCCGGGTGGACGACGAAGTGCTCGACGCGATGCTGCCGTACCTGCGCGAGGAGTTCGGCAACCCGTCGTCCCCCCACCTGCTGGGCAAGCGTGCCCGCAGGGCGGTCGACGGGGCGGCCGAATCGGTCGCGCGGCTCCTCGGCGGCGACCCGGCCGGGGTCGTGTTCACCTCGGGCGCGACCGAGAGCAACAACATCGCGCTGCTCGGCGCGTTCGGCCACGACGACCGCTCGCCGGTCAACGCGGTGTTCTGCCCCACCGACCACAAGTCGTCGTTGTCGGTCGCCCGCGCCCTGCGCGGACGCGGCGTCGGCATCCGGACCATGGCGATCCGGCCCGACGGCGTGGTCGACCTGACCCGGTTCGCCGGCCAGCTCGACTTCGACACCCGGACGGCCACGGTGGCCTGGGTGAACAGCGAGATCGGCACCATCCAGCCGGTCCGCGAGATGGCCGCGATCTGTCATGAGAGCGGCGCCCTGCTGCACGTCGACGCCGCCCCGGCCGCCGGCCGGATCCCGATCGACGTGACCGGCGCGGCCGTCGACACCCTGGCCATGTCCGCCCACAAGATCGGCGGCCCGAAGGGCGTCGGCGTCCTGTACGTCCGCCCGGAGATCCGCCGCCGGATCCGCCCCATCACCTACGGCGGCGGCCAGTACGACCTGCGCAGCGGCACCATCCCCACCCACCTGGCGGTCGGCCTCGGCACGGCCTGCGAACTGGCCGCCGCCCGGATGGAGGAGGACGCCGGAAGGGTCGCGCTGCTGCGCGCGACCGCGCTGGAACTGCTCACCCGTCGTGTTCCCGGCCTGCGGCTCAACGGGAACCCGGAGGCCGGCGTCCCGCACGTGCTCAACGTGGTGCTGCCGGGCGTGCGCGGCGAGAGCCTGGTCGCGAGCCTGCCGTCGGTGGCGCTGTCCACCGGGTCGGCGTGCAACTCCGACTCCCAGGAACCCTCACCCGTGCTCACCGCCATCGGGGTGAGCGCCGAGGACGCCAACAGCTCCATCAGGATGTGCCTGAGCCCCCGCATGACGGTCGAGGAACTGGTCAGAGGCTTGAACCTGGTCTGCGACCGGGCCCACGGCCTGGCCGGCGTCGTGGCGGCGATGCGCTGAGAGAGGACACGAGGAGAACACGGGTCCGCCGCCGGCGCGGCGGACCCCCCTCACGCGCCGCTGGCCAGAAACGTGCGCGCCGCCTGCACCCCCGCCTGGAACCTGCTGGTGGCCTCCAGGTCGCGCATCAGCGTGGCGATGTGCCGGCGGCAACTGCGCACCGACATGCCGAGCTTGCGGGCCACCACCTCGTCGGTGTAGCCCTTCGCCATCAGCCCCGCGATGGCCTGCCGCAGGTCGTCGGCGACGTTCGCGTAGCCCGACTCGGCGCCCTCCAGCGGCGTCGCGGTGTCCCACAGGTGGTCGAACAGGTCGAGCAGGAACCCGACGATGCCGTCGTTGTGCACCCGCGCCACGTTGGTCTCGCCGTCCGACAGGCCGAACAGCACGACCAGCGTGCGGTCGAAGACGACCGCGGAGCGCGGCACGTGGCTGACCGTGCCGATGGCCGCGCCCGCGTCGATGAGCTGCTTCAGCTTCATCCGGGTGGCCAGGTCGGCCCGGTTGCGGTGCTGGCAGACGATCCGCACCGTGACGCCGCGCGTGAGCAGCGGCAGGTACGCCCGCGCCAGCTCCTCGGCGTCGTCCTCGCCCGACTGCAGGACCAGCACCTCGGTACGGCAGGCGTCCCCGGCCATCTTGAGGAAGCCGCGCACCTCCAGCGACCCGGCCAGGTACTCGATCGGCGAGGGCGCGGGACCGACGAAGTCCCGGATCTGGTCGATCAGCTCCCGCCGCTGGTAGATCTCCCGCTCGACCGAGGAGACCAGCGCGTTGGCCGCCACCTGCGGGTCGACCGGGATGAACCGGTGGGCCGCGCCGTCGACGGCGCGTAACAGGCGGCTCTCGACGAGCTGGTTCACCGCCTCGCTCAGCTCGCGCATGCCGATGCCGAGCTCGCCGGCCGCCACGTCGAGAGCGTCGATGGCGCCCTTCCTGGTCGCGTATCGGTAGACGCCCGCGATGTCGGCGGGCCATTTGGTGGTCGAATTCATAGTGTGCTGCCTCCTCAGAGGGTTCTCGTTCGTCGGCTGAACAGAACTAGGGACAGGCTCAGCAGAACGGCGGCCATGAGGCCCAGGACGGCGACCTCCGGCAGCACGTCGCCGAGTCCCGTCCCGGGCCGGGACAGAGTCAGGAGCGCGTCCATCCCCCAGGCGTGCGGGAACAGGTGGCCGATGGCGTTGAGCGTCTGACCGGCGGCCTCGGCGGGCCACAGGCAGCCGCCGAGCATGCCGAGCACGATGCCGAGCGGCGGCCCGATCGCGGACGGCTGCGCCGACGAGCGCACCAGGCTGCCCATCAGGATCGCGGCGCCGGTGGCGACCAGCGCGAAGACGCCCACCACGGCGGCGACGCCGAGCGGCTCGCCCCAGGAGACGCCGAACAGCAGCGAGCTCACCACCATGATCAGCACCGCCTGGGCGGCGGCCACGATGAAGCGGCTGAGCGCCTCGCCGAACAGGACGGCCCCGCGCCGCACCGGGGCGGTGAAGGCCCGGGGCAGCATGCCGATGCGGCGGCTCTCGACGAGCGCGGCGGCGACGGCCATGGAGTTGATGAACGTGAACAGCAGCAGGTTGGCGGGGGCGGTGTAGGCGAACCCCCGAGGGGTCCCGGACGCCGTGTCGGAGTTGACCACCTCGACCTCGGCCGAGGCGGCCTGCGCCCGGCGCACCAGTTCGGCGGCCCGTTCCGGGGTCGCGCCGGCCGTGGTGGCGGCGCGGGTGGCCTCGATGACGCCGGCGACCCGGCCGACGGAGGCGTCGACGGCGCTGCGGGCGGCCATGCCGCTGCCGCTCGACTGCGTCATGACCAGCTCGAACCGGGCCGAGCCCGGCGGGATGACGACGCCGGCGGCCAGCGCGCCGCCCCGGACGCCGGCCCGCAGCTCCTCCTCGCCGCCGACGGTGGTGATCTCCAGGTCGGGGTGCGCGCGCAGTTCCGCCAGGACGGCGGCGGCCACCGGGTCGGACTCCTGGGCCACCACGCCGACCGGCAGCCGCGAGGCGGCGGCGCCGCCGCCCAGCGCCATGCCGACGAAGACGATGCTGACGAACGGCATCACCACGATGAAGAACAGGCCCACCCGGTCGCGGGAGTGCCGGCGCAGGTTGGCGGCGACGAGCGCCAGGACGGGGTGCGGTCTCATCCGAGCAGTCCCTTCCTGAAGCCCGTCGCGGCGAGCCCGAAGGCGGCTGCCGAGATCGCGCACAACACGCCGATCGGCAGGGCCACCGAGGCGAGCCCGGCGCCCGACCCGGCCAGGCCGGTGAGCCCGGTGGTGGTCCAGGCGTTCGGGGTGAACAGGGCGATCTTCTGGAGCACGTCCGGCAGGGTGTAGAGCGGGACCAGGCTGCCGCCGAAGAACGCGGCCACGAAGGAGATCACCATGATCACCCCGTCGGCCTGGGCGTCGGTCCTGGCCCGGCTGGCGACCAGCATGGTGATCGCGGTGGCGGCCAGCACGTGCGCGAGCAGGAGGGTGAACACGGCCACCGGGTCGCCCCAGGTCGAGCCGAAGATCAGCACCGAGGACGCCCAGGTGACGCAGACGCTGACCATGGCCAGGACGAACCCGACGACGGCCTTGCCCGCGATCGGGACCCAGCCGTGGATCGGCCCGGCCCGCATCCGGTCGAGGGTGCCCTGTTTGCGTTCGATCAGCAGGCCACGGAAGGACGCGCCGACCACGAAGAAGGCGAACAGCGCGGCCATGCCGGCGCCGTAGTAGACCGACAGGTCGACCCTGCCGCCGGCCATCGGGTCGTTCTCCAGGGTCAGGGCCGGTCCGGCCGCGCCGTTGCGCTCGACGAACTCCTTGACCTCGGCGGCGGGCACGCCCGCGTCCAGGGAGGCGCGGACCGCGAGCGTGCGGGCCCGCACCAGGCTGGAGATCCGGTCGACCACGGCGCCCGCGACCACCCCCGCCAGCGGGGTGTCGGCCGAGGTCAGCACGCCGACCTGGCCGCCCTCGCCCGCGCCGACACTGGCGCTGAACCCGGCGGGGAAGACGATCGCGGCCCCGATGTCGCCCGCGTCCAGGGCGCTCTGGGCCTGCTCACGGCCGGGCAGGTCGCGCAGCGTCAGCACGCCCGCCAGCTCCGTGGACGCCATGATCTCGCGCCGGACCCCGGCGGGGAACTCGCCACCGTCGAGGTCGACGATGCCGACGGTGGCCCGCAGCGGCGGGTCGTCGCCGCCGAGCGCCACCCCGAACAGGGTGGCCATGGCCACCGGCACGATGATCGCGATGATCAGGGCGGTCCGGTCCCGCACCCGGGTCCGCAGCTCCAGGGCGCTCACCGTGAGAAGCGATCGCACCATGTCAGTCCCTGAGCGTGCTGCCGGTGAGGTGCAGGAAGGTGGCCTCGAGGTCGGGTTCGACGACCTCGACGGCGGTGACGGCGGCGATGCCGTCGACCGTGGCGATGACCGAGGGCAGCAGGTACCGCCCGCCCTCGGCGATCAGCCGGACCGACCCGGCCGCGGTGCGGACCGCCTCGGTGACGCCGCCCAGGCCGCGCAGCTTGTCGATCGCGGTCTCGACGTCGCCGTCCAGAGTGAGCTCGATCCGGTCGGCCCCGCCGACCAGTTCGACCAGTTCGTGGCGGGTGCCCTCGGCGACGATGGAGCCGTGGTCGATGATGGCGACCCGGCTGCAGACGCGCTCGACCTCCTCCATGTAGTGGGAGGTGTAGAGCAGGGCCATGCCGTCGGCCACCAGTCGTTCGAGGCCGTCGAGGATGGACTTGCGGCTCTGCGGGTCGACGCCGACCGTGGGCTCGTCCAGGATCAGCAGTTCGGGACGGTGGAGCAGGGCGGCGCCGATGTTGATGCGCCGCTTCATGCCGCCGGAGTAGGTGTCGAGTTTGGCGTCGGCGCGGTCGGCGAGGCCGACCAGGTCGAGCACCTCCTCCACCCGCCCGCGCACCTCCCCGCGCGGGAGGCCGAACAGGCGGCAGAAGAAGCGCAGGTTCTCCCGGCCGGTCAGGTCGGGGTAGAGGGCGATCTCCTGCGGGACGTAGCCGATCTTCGCCTTGGCGGCCATCGGGTCGGCGGACAGGTCCGCGCCGCCGACCACGACCGTGCCCGTGTCGGGCTTGAGCAGGCCGACCAGCATGGAGATCGTGGTGGTCTTGCCGGCGCCGTTCGGGCCGAGCAGCCCGTACGCCTCCCCCGGCGCGATGGTGAACCCGACGTCGCGCACCGCGGCCACACCGCCGTAGCTCTTGCTGAGGTTCTCGCAGGTCAGCGTGCTGGTCATGGCCGCCATCCCAACGCTTCGGCGGGCTCTCCCTTGGCGGCCACGTTGCCGGCGAAGGTCTGGAGCCCGAGGTCGACGCCCAGCTGGTAGTCCAGCGGCGTGTTGCCGGTGACCCTGTTCCAGAGCACGTGGTTGGCGACCGCGTCGTCGCCGCCCCAGCCCTTCGACGAGCCCATCACGAACGCGGCGCCCATCACCGACGCGCCGCTGGGGTGGTTGTCGTGGACGTCGTTGTCGACCACGCACACCCGCTCGGTGCCGATCAGCGCGATGCCCACCCCCGAGATCGGCGGGCCCGCCGCGCCCAGCGCGCCGGGGTCGTCGCCGCCGGAGGCCAGGTCGTTGCCGTGGACGACGTTGCCGGCGACCAGGCAGTCGCGCACCCCGCCGTCGGGCTCCCCCTCGTACGTCTGGTTGAGCAGCATCAGCCCGATCGCGTTGCCGTGGCTGACGTTGCGCAGCACCCGCACCCCGCTGGAGTTGTCGACGAACACGCCGAACGCGTTGGCGAAGGTCTCGTTGCCCTCGACGAGCGCCTCGCCGCTCCCGCAGAAGCTGACCGCGACGCCGCCGTACTGGCTGCCGGAGGCCCGGCACCGCAACACTTCGCAGCCCGCCGACTCCCGCACGTAGACGCCCCAGACGGCGTTGTCCACGGCGGTCACGTCGCGGACGGCCAGGCCGGTGACGGAGTGGGCGTAGACGCCGGCGCCGGAGAAGCCGCGCACCGTCAGCCCCTCGACCGTGAGGTCGCGGACGCCGTGCGCGACGACGCCCGAGACGACGTCCTCCCCCGCGTCGTGCAGCTTCGGGACGCCGGAGCGGGGCCCCGGCCCGGGGACCAGCACGGCCCCCTTCCCGCGCAGGGTCACCCCGTCGTGCCTGATCCAGACGTTCCCCGGGTACTCCCCCGCGCCGAGCAGGATCGTCGCGCCGGGGCCCGCCTCGTCGAGGGCGGCCTGGATCGAGCCGCCGGGCCGGACGGTCGTGGTCATGGACATCGGGTGTCCTTCCTGTCGACGTAGACGACGGCGAGGGAGACGAGCAGCCCCGCGCCGCTCCCCCAGCGGGCCGCGCCCGCCACCGGACCGGCCAGGCGGAGCCGGGCGGCCTCCTGGCAGGCCCCGCGCAGCACGTACGCCGCGCCGCCGGTCAGGATCAGGCCGGTGGCGGCGGTGAGTTCGGCGGCCGCCTCGTCGAGCAGCTCGCCGGCCCAGGGCGGCGGCGGCTCGGCCGCGGCCTCGAAGTCGTGCCAGCTGAAGCCGGGCGGGCGGGCCCCGACGGCCTTGATGAAGCTCTCCTTGACCGGGAACGCCTCCATGCCCGGGCCGACGTGGCGGGCGAGGGTCGCGCCGCCGCGCGCGACGGCCCGGGTCAGCCGGTCGGCCGACACGATGTCCACCCCGACGAGGACCGCGGTCATGCCGGCACCCGGCCGTGCCGGTCCAGGAACGACTCCAGGACCGTGGTGTACTCCTCGGCCCGTTCGATCATCGGGATGTGTCCGCTGTCGGCCACCACGACGACCTCGGCACCGGGGTAGCCGGCGAGCAGCTCCAGCCAGGGATCGACGGGGGTCATCCGGTCGTGCCGCCCCCACACGAACGCGGCCGGGCAGCTCACCTTGTCCAGCGCGGGCCTGACCTGGTAGCGGCGGGTGGCCTTGATGCTGCGGGCCATGCTGACCATCGCCTCGGGCCGCAGCAGCATGGCGCCGACGCCGTCCATCTGCTCCTGGGTGAAGAACCGCTGCTCGCCGTGGAAGAGCGCGGCCGTCATCCGGTCGCCGAACTCCGCGCCGACCGGCCGCACGCTGGCCCGCCGGTCGAAGCTGAGGCCGACGTCGGGGTCGGGGGTGAGGCCGGGGGCGCCGCTGACCACGATGCCGCGCACCCGGTCGGGGCGCCGCCCGGCGAGGTCGATCGCGACGAGCCCGCCGAGCGAGTTGGCGCACACGATCACGTCCTGCTCGCCGGCCTCGTCGCAGGCGGCGAGGAGCGCGTCGCCGAGCCGTTCGATCGACCCGGCCACCCGCCGGTCGAGGGCGCAGATGGCCTCGTGGGTGCGCAGCACCGGCGTCCCCGCCGCCGCCAGCCGCCGGTAGGGGTGCTCCCAGATCCAGCCGCCGGCGAACAGCGCGGACATGAACACCACGGCCGGCCGGTCGCCGTCCCCCGGCGCGTGCTCGAAGGTGAAGTCGGTCATCGTTGCTCCCGTCACAGTAGGGGGACGTCGCCGGGCGTCCACCCGCAGCCGCAGGCCGCGCCGTCGCCGGGCCTGACCACCGCGCCGCAGTCGGCGCAGCGGGCGTACTCGCGGACGACCTCGGGGATCAGGACGCTGGTGAGGGCGCGGGCGCAGAGCCCGGCCTTGAAGAACCGGCGCACCGCCCGCTGGTGCGGGCGGGCGTGCACGGCGCGCACCGACTCGGGCCGGTCGAAGGCGGCGAGGGTGTACTTGCGGTCGCCGACGTCGAAGGTGGCGACCCCGAGGAACCCCTTGGAGGCGCGCAGCCCCTTGACGATCTCCACGCTGAGCAGGTCGACCTCGGCGGCCTCCGCCGGGTCGCGGACCTCCAGCCACGTGAGGGTGAACGCGCCGGGCCGGTCGGTGCGGGTGCTCGCCACCCGCGCGCTGACGCCGAACTCGTGCAGTTCGTCGGCGGCCGGGACGAAGGCGGCCCGGCACCCGAGCGCCTCGGCGACGGCCAGCCGGTCGAAGCAGCGCCTGACCCGTCCCTCGGCGGTGACGAGGTCGGTCCCGGCGAACCTGACGACGCCGCCGACGCCGGGAATGCCCAGATATGAGGTGCGGTGGTCGGCTTCGATGGTCCACCAGACGGTCACCGCGTCCGCGTCCCCCGTCACCTGGTCGACCTGGAGGCGGGGATTCCTGAACCGCTCCAGGACGGACGCCGCGTGCGCGGCCAGCGCGTCGCCGCTCAGCCAGCCGCCGGTGTCGGGGTCCTGGAACATCGTGGCGGTGGCGGCGACGGCGGCGGGATCGGCGTTCCGCCACGCCTCCAGATGCGCTTCGGCGATCTTCCTGGCGTCCATCACGTGTCCTCGTCTTCCGGGAGCCCGGCCGACGCCACGGCCATCGCCAGGGCCCGGCCGGAGGTGTGGCTGAGCGAGAGCCGGATGCGCTGGTCGATCCGGGCGGCGAGGTCGGGGCCGAGCCGGACGGAAGGGGGATGGCCGTCGTTGCAGGCGGCGGTGCGGGCGCAGGCCGCGGTGGGCCGGGGCAGGACCTCGACCTGGGCCAGGTGCTCGGCCGTCGCCGGGACGTCGAGCAGGCGCAGGACGGCGCGCTTGGCGGCCAGCCGGCCGGCCCAGTGCTGGAGCGACCGGCCCGCGCCGGAGCGCAGCCGTTCGGCGGGGGTGTAGACGTCCTCGATCCGCATGCCGCCGAGCAGGTCCTGCGGCCGGGTGAGCCCGGCGAAGGCGACCATGGCGCTGCCCCACCGGCTCATGCCGCCAGCTCCCTGGCCAGCCGGCGCAGGGTGCCGGGGTCGGCCATGCTCAGGCAGCGCGCGCCGGCCCGGCGGGACAACCCGGCCAGCACCTTGCTGTCGCCCACCTCGACGGCGGGCCCGAGCGCGTCCACCACCGTGACGGTGTCCGTCCAGCGCACCCGGCCGGTGAGCTGGGCGATCAGCGAATCCCTGATGACGTCGAGGTCCTCGGTGGGCCGGCCGGTGACGTTGGGCACGACCGGCACCCTGGGTGGCGCCATCGGCGCGGCCCGGACGGCCTCGGCCCACCCCGGCACGGCGGCGGCCATCAGCGGCGAGTGGAACGCGTTGCCCACCGCCAGCGACACGATCTTGGCGGCGTCGACGGCCAGGCCGGTCAGCCGGTCGAGCGCCGCCGTCGCACCGGAGACGACCACGTGCCCCGGCGCGTTCTCCAGCCCGACCACGAGCGGCTCGTCCGGGGTCCCGGCCAGCGCGGCCAGCTCCTCGACCCGCTCGACCGGCAGGCCCATCACCGCGCGCATGCCGCCGGTCACGCCGACCTCCGACATCAGCCGCGACCGGGTCTCCACCAGGCGGACCGTGCCGGCGAGCCCGAGCACCCCGGCGGCGTGCAGCGCGGTCAGCTCGCCGACGCTGTGCCCGGCCACCACGCCCGGCTCGTAGCCCTCTTCCCGCAGCACGGCCAGCGCCGCCAGGTTGCACGCGGTCACCGCGATCTGGGCGTGCTCGGTGGCCACCAGCCGGTCGAGCGGGCCGCGCACGCAGAGCGCCGAGATCGGCCGCTCCAGCAGCTCGTCGACCTCGTTGAGCACGGCGCGGGCGACCGGGCGGCGGCGCAACCAGCCGCCCATGCCGACCCGGACGGTGCCCTGACCGGGGAACAGGTAGCCGAGCATCAGAGCCGCCGGCGCGGGCGTCGTTCGGCCTGGGCCGAGTCCTCCGTGCCGAGGAAGCCGAGCAGCAGCTTGCTGACCACGTCGGGGGCGTCGAGCGGAATCCAGTGGCCGGCCTCCTCGACCCGCTCGTACCGCCACGGGCCCTTCACGAACTTGGCCGAGCCGAGCATGCCCTCCTCGCGCAGCGCCTGGTCGCCCGCGCCCCAGACGCCCAGCGTCGGGGCCAGGACCGGCGGGAACGGCCGGGCGGGCCGCAGCTCCGCCTCCGGCGAGCGGTTCGCGCGGTACCAGTTCAGGCCGGCGGTCAGCGCGCCGGGCCTGGCCATGTCGCGCAGGTAGCGGTCGTGGTCGCCGTCCCGGCCCATGATCTCCTTGAACAACCGCCAGCCGTTGCGGCGCAGCAGTTCCTCGCTGACCCCGGGGAACTGGTAGAGCAGCATGTACCAGGAGGCCGCGCGCTGCTCGATCGACGGCCGCGCGAACACCCCCGGGTGGCCGACCGACAGCACGGCCAGGTGGTCGATCCTGCGGGGCATCAGGAACGCGTACATCCAGGCGATGGCGGCGCCCCAGTCGTGGCCGACCACGTGGGGGCGGCGGATGCCGAGCCTGGTGGTGAGCGCGACGACGTCGTTGACGATCGTCTGCATGCCGTACGCCTCGACCTCCTGCGGCTTGGAGGAGTCGCCGAAGCCGCGCAGGTCGGGCGCGATCACCCGGAAGCCGCCCTCGGCGAGCGCCGGGATCTGGTGCCGCCACAGGTGGGAGGAGTCGGGGTAGCCGTGCAGCAGGATGACGGGGTCGCCCTCGCCCTCGTCCACGTAGGCGATGTCGACGTCGTTGACGCGCACCACTTTCTTCTCAGTCATGCCGTCTCCCTGAACAACCGTTCCGCGAAGAACTCGCTGAAGCCGAATTCGGGCACATCCTCGGGGGCCACCATGTTCAGCAGGCCGGTGACCTGGGCGGCGAAGTTCTTGGCCATCAACCGGCGGGCCCGCCGGCGGCGTTCCACCGCCTCCTCGCCGAACTCCACGTGCAGCCGGCTGACGATGTCGGCGCCGAACGCGAGCCGGTCGAGCCGGAACTCGCGCTCCCGCACGTACGGCTCGAACGCCGCCGGCGACCAGTCGGCGGAGCCGAGCAGGATGTCGCAGACGGTCCGGGAGTCGCGCATCGCGCAGGAGAGCCCGGTGCCGAGCACGGTGTCGGCGTTGCCGGCCTCGTCGCCGATGAGCACCACGCCCTCGGCCAGCGGCGGCCCCTCGGGCACGCTCGACACCGACGGCCACACCGACAGCGGCCCGGCCGGGACGGCCTCGGTGACGGCCTTGCCCCGGTCGGGCAGGCAGTCGAGCTCGAAGGCGGCCAGGAACCGTTCGACGCCGCCCTCGCCGCGGTAGCGCAGCTTGTTCTCGGCGGGGAAGTTCAGGTAGAGGCGGGCGCGGCCGTACCCCTGCGGGAAGACCATGAACATCACGTCGCCCTCGGTGCCCATGGCCTGCACGTCGGCCGGCCAGGCGTCCAGGCCCTCGACCATCATGCCGCCGCCCCAGTGGTGCATGGAGTTGCGCATGGTGACGCCGATCTGCCGCCCGACGGTGCAGCCCCGGCCGGTCGCGCCGAGCACCATCCTCGGGCGGATCTCGTGCCGCCCCTCGGGGGTCCGGTAGGTGACGACGGGCTGCGGTCCGGCGGTGACCTGGATGCGGGAGGCGTCCATCACCAGGCGGGCGCCCGAACCCACGGCCTGGGCGGCCATCAGCTCGCACACGGCGTGGTGCGGGAACGACATCGGGCCGCCGACGCCGGGGATGAACCCGGTCATGTCGACGGCCTCCACCTCGTCGTCCTCGACCGCCTCGTCCCAGGTCATCCACTCCCGGATCTCCCAGGCGCCGCCCGCGCCGAAGCAGTCGTAGACGCCGAGCCGTTGCGCCTCGCGGATGCCCCAGGGGGCCAGCCACTCGCCGCGGACCAGGTCGTGGTAGGCCTGCTGCTTCTCCAGGAGCACGACCTCCAGCCCACCGGCCGACAACCGGCAGGCCGCCGACGCGCCCGCGATGCCGCCTCCGACGATCACGACATCGGTCATGCCTCCCACCTCTCCCAGTACGTGCGTTCCTTCGCGCCGACCCGGTCCGCCGGGCGGAAGTCGGTGCCCACCGTGTAGGCGACCGGGATCATGCAGACCTGCGTCACCCCGGTCGGGATGCCCAGCAGTTCACCGACCTGCCGCTCGTGCGGGACGTGCATGCAGGTGATCGTGCTGCCGAGGCCGCGGCTGCGCAGCGCCAGCTGGAAGGACCAGATGGCGGGGAAGATCGAGCCGTAGAAGATGCTGGCCCGCATCGGGCCGAGCCGGACGTGGTGGCCCGGGTCCTCCGGCGGCTTGGTCGACATGCGCTCCCGCCAGGCGGCGTCGATCGCCTCCATGTCCGGAGGGCGGCCGAGCACGCACGGGATGACCAGGATCGGCACCCGCGCGATCGTCTCGTCCAGCGCGATCACCGACTCGTTGTTGCGGCGGGCCTGCGCGGTGTTCCGCCGCCGCCCCGCGTTGGTCCACACGTCGTTGCGGTGGAACAACCACGACGCCCGCGTCATCTCGGCGATCTTCTCCTTGACGGCGGGATCGCTGATCACCAGCCAGCGCCAGTTCTGGTGGTTGTTCGCGGTGGGCGCCTGGACGGCGATCTCCAGGGCCTCCTCGACGATCTCCCGGGGCACCGGCCGGTCGAGGTCCAGGCGGCGGCGTACGGACCGGGTCGTGGTCAGCAGCCGGTCGGTCTCGCTCACCTCGAAGGGGGTCATGCCGCCCCCAGCACGACGGCGCCGCGCACCGAGCCGGGCGCGGAGCTGAGCACCAGCGCCCGCCGGGCCGGCTCCGGCAACTCCGGTTCGGTCACGTAGTCGGCGCGTGTGCCCGCCGCCGGCGTGGTCATCCCGGCCAGGGCGGGCGCGACCCCGTCCCTGATCGCGAGGGCGGCCAGCACGATGTTCAGGGCGCCGGTCGCGGCCTGGCAGTCGCCGGTGAGCCCGGCCGAGGCGGTCAGCGGCACGCCGGGCAGCGCGGCCAGCACCGAGGCGGCCTCCTCGGCGTCGTCGCCGCCGCCGGTGGCCGCGCCGACCACCAGGTCGAACGGTTCGGTGAGCCCGGCGAGGCCGGTGAGCCCGTCGAAGGGCCCGCTGACGTGGCTGGTGCCCAGCACCCGCGCGTACGGGGTGCCGCCCCGCGCCGCGCAGTGGCCGGCCGCCTCCACCACGAACGCGACCGCCGCCGACCCGGGCACCCGTCCCGAGTCCCGGTCGTACGGCGACACCGGCGTGTCCCGCGGCGTCAGGCCGACGTGCTCGTCGGCGGCCACCACCAGGACCACCTCGGCCTTGCCCGCCTTGATCATCTCCACCGCGCAGTCGAGCGCGATCGACGCCGACGCCCCGCCGTTGCAGATCGTCGTGGTCGGCCCGCGCAGCCCGAGGGTCTGGCAGACCGCGCCGCCGGTGGCGTTCAGCACCACGTTGGAGAAGCTGAGCACGGCCGGCTTGTTCGGGTTGGCCGCGATGCTGTCGTCGAAGCCGCCGGTGCTCTCGGCCGACCCGGCGCCGGTGGCGAACACCAGCCCGACGTCGTCGAGTTCCTTCCTGGGCAACTTCAGCCCGGCGTCCTCCCAGCTCAGCCGGGCGGCCGCGATGGCCATCCTGGACAGGTGGTTCATGTGCCGCCAGAGCGAGCGGGGCGCGAACGTCCGGCCCTCCAGGGAGGGCCGCTCGCCGGGCGCCCGGCGGCCGGTCAGGATGGCCTCGGTGATCTCGGCCACGCCCGCCCCGAGCCCGCTGACCGGCCCGAGCCCGGTGATCACGGCCTCTCGGGGGGCCGGCTCCGGGTACTCCCGGCCGGCCCCCGGCGTGGTGAGGACCAGCGAGACGTTGTTGCCGCCGAACGCGTAGTTGTTGGAGACGACCGTGTCGGTCGACAACTCGCGGGCGACGTTCGGCACGAAGTCGAGGTCGCCCGGCACCGCATCGGGGGCGAAGCCGATCGTGGGCGGCGCGAGGCCGTCGCGCAGGGCGAGCACGGCGGCGACCGCCTCGACCGCCCCGGCAGCGCCCAGGGTGTGGCCGACGAACGACTTGATGCTGCTGGTCGGCACCTGCCCGGCGCGCGGCCCGAAGACCGTGCGCATGACCTTGGCCTCCATCGCGTCGTTGGCCGGGGTGCCGGTGCCGTGCCCGCTGACGTAGCCGACGTCGTCGGTGGTCAGGCCGGCGTCGGCGAGCGCCCGCCGCATCGCGGACACCCCGCCCCGGCCGGTGGGGTCGGGGGCGGTGGCGTGGTAGGCGTCGGCCGACAGGCCGTACCCGGCGACCTCGGCCAGCGGGACCGCGCCCCGGGCCAGCGCCAGGTCGAGCGGCTCCAGCAGCAGGAACGCCGCTCCTTCGCCGAGGTTCAGTCCGTCGGAGTGGCTGTAGGGCCGGCACGGGCCGGTGCTCAGGGCCTTGAGGCCGGCGAAGCCGGCGTAGGTGCCGAACAGCAGCGGGTCGACGCCGCCGGCCAGGACGGCGTCGGCCTCCCCGGAGAGGATCTTGTCCTTGGCCAGCCCGACCGCGTTGCCGCCGGCCGCGCAGGCGGTGGACACCAGGATGCGGGGGCCGCGCATGCCCAGCCGGTCGGCGATCACGTCCTGGGTGTGGTGCATGGGCTGGTAGTGGCCGGCCGCGTCCGGGGTGGCCTGGCACTTGCCGAGGATCATCCCGAACCGGGCGGGGTCGACACCGGTCAGCCCCGCCTGGACGATCGCCTGGCGGGCGGCGATCAGGGCGAGCGCGGCGGTGCGGTCGAGGGCGGTGTCGGCCTCGGGCAGCTGCCCGGTGACCCACGCGTCCGGGACCTGTCCGGCGTACCGGGCCTCGAAGACCTCAAAGGCCGGGTCCTGGACGGGGGTGAGGCCGCCCTGCCCCGTGGTGAGCCGGTGCCAGAACTCCTCTGGGTTCCGGCCGATGGCACAGATGACTCCCAGGCCGGTGACGACGACGGGCCGCAGCGCCATTCTGGATCTCCTTACCTGGCGGAACCGATCAGATGATCGGAATGCTCCAGCTCTTGGGCACGATGTAAGGGCTGGTCAGCGTCGTCACGTCGGCGCCTTCCACGGTGAGCTCCAGACCGGCGGCGGCCAGCCCGGCCTCCACCCTGGCCAGGCCGAGGGTCGTGCCGAGGCCGACGCTGCGCACCGCGAACACCACCTCGCCGACGTCCTCGCCGCCGGCCAGCACACGCGCGCCCGGCTCGGGCACGGTGTCGCCGCCGGAGAAGCCGACGGTCCGGCGGCCCTGCCGCGACTCGAACGCCGCGAGCACGGCCTCCTTGCCGACGAACTCGTCCTTGGTGACGTCGACGAGCCAGTTGGCGCCGATCTCGATCACGGTGACGTCGCCGGTGGTCTCCAGGCGGGGAATGGGCTGGCGCACCTCGAGCATGGCCAGTTCCAGCGCCTCCTGCCCGGAGGGGGTGACGTGCTCCAGGGTGGCGTTCCACAGGTCGGCGGCCGACTCGATCGGCACGATCATCTGGTAGCCGTACTCGCCGGTGAACCCGGTCCGGGCGAAGACGATCTCGACGTCGTTCCACACGGTGTCCGACACCGCCTCGAAGGGCAACGAGGCCAGCTCTCCGTCGATCAGGCGGCCGACCACGCCCCAGGCGTAGGGGCCCTCCAGACCGATCACGGTCAGGTCGGCCGACCGGTCGACGATCTCCACGTCCTCGTCGGCGACGGCCCGCAGGTGCTCCAGCAGGCGGGCGCCCGCGCCGACCGAGCTCTCCAGCAGCAGCCCGTCCTCCCGGCCGAACGCCAGGACCTGGTCGACGACCCGTCCGTCGTCGTCGAGGACCAGGCTCATCATGCAGCGCTCGGAGGTCAGGTACTCGACGTCGCGGGCCAGCACCCGCTGCGCGAAGTCCACCGCGCCGGGGCCGCCGATCTCGATCAGCGTGTGCCCGCTCAGGTCGAGCGCCACCGCCCGGTCCCTGAGCACCTGGTACTCGGCCGACAGGTCGGTGAAGCGGAGCGGGACGGTGGCGTCGCCCATCTGGCCGTAGACGGTGCCCTCGGGGTGCGTGAGCGTCATCTGGTCACACCTTTCCTGCGGCGGCGTTGCCCGCCGGGTCGACGATGGTGAGGATTCCTTCGGCCGCGACCTGGCCGTCGACCCGGGCCGAGACCCGGAACTCGGCGAAGCCGGCGCCGCCCCCGGTCCGCTCGGCGGTCAGGGCGAGCCGGTCGCCGGGGACGACGGGGCGGCGGAACCGCATCGACCTGACTCCGGCCAGGTAGCTGATCCGGCTGGCCCCGGCCAGGGCGAAGACGACCCCGGCGAGCTGCGCCATGGCCTCGATCATCACCACGCCGGGCAGCACGGCCTCGGTCGGGAAGTGGCCCTGGAACCACAACTCGGTGCCGGTGACGTTCTTGGTCGCCGTGCCCTTGACGCCGGGTTCGACCTTGCCGACCCGGTCGAGCAGCAACATCGGCCAGCGGTGCGGCAGCACCTCGCGGATCTGGTCGTTGGTCAGCCCGGTGACGGGGGCCGCCGCCGTGATCGTCATGCGCCCGCCCGCAGGTGCGGGTCGACCTCGTCGGCGAGGCGCGAGATGGAGCCGAAGACGGCCATCTCGCTGTCGTACAGGGCCACCCCGAACTCGGCCTCGATCGCGACGTACAGCTCCAGCACGTCCAGGCTGTCGAGTTCCAGGCCGCGGCCGAAGAGCGGCTGGTCGTCGGTGATCCAGTCGGGATCGACCTCGAGGTCGAGGCGGGACACGATCATCTTCTTGATCTGGCTGCACGTCTGCCGGCGCTCGGCGGCCTTGGCGCGGAGCTCGTCGACGGTCATCTGTCCTCCAGGTTGGGTTCTTCAGCCGAGGCCGCCGCCGTGGGCGACCACGACAGAGCCGGAGATGTAGGACGCCTTGTCGGATGCGAGGAAGCTGACGATCGAGGCGATCTCCTCGGGCCGTCCCATCCGGCCCAGCCGGATGCGGGACTCGTACTGCTTCCTGATCTCGGCGGGCACCCTGCGGGTCATGTCGGTGGCGACGAATCCGGGCGCGACGACGTTCGCGCGCACCCCGTGGGGGGCGGCCTCGTTGGACAGCGCCCGGGTGAACGCGATGATCGCGCCCTTGGACGCCACGTAGTTGGTCTGGCCGGGGAAGCCGCCGTCCAGGCCGCTGGTGGAGGACAACGTCACGATCGCGCCGCGCCGCTGGTGCTGCATCAGCCGCAGGGCCTCCCGGCAGACCAGGAACGTGCCGGTCATGTTGACGTCCATCGGCGTGCGGAACTGCTCCAGGTTCATCGCGACGAGGTAGCGGTCCAGGGTGACGCCGGCGCTGGTGACCAGCACGTCGAGCCGGCCGTGGCCGGCGCGGACCTCGCGGAACATCGCCCGCACCGCGTCCTCGTCGGTGACGTCCGCGCGGACGGCCGTCGCGGCGCCGCCGCGCTCCTCGACGAGGGCGACGACCTCCTTGGCGTCCGCCTCGGAGCCGGCGTAGTTGACGATCACGTGCGCGCCCTCGGCGGCGAGGTCGAGCGCGACGGCCCGGCCGATTCCGCGGGAGCCGCCCGTGACCAGGGCCACGGAGCCTTCGGCAAACAGCATCCTCGCCTCCAGATTCGTGGATTCGAAAATCACACTCGGAAATAGTCTGCGACTTCGCGATTCAAACTACTAAGGCCCGATATCACGCCTGTATCACCGAGTTATCCAAGGATTGACGCCCATTAGGAGACATATGATTCTTGCTCCGTGGACGAACCACGCGTCGAGCACTTCGAGACTCTGATCGTCGGCGGCGGCCCGGTGGGACTGGCCGCCTCCATCGAGTTGTCCCGGCACGAAATATCGTCGTTACTC
The DNA here is from genome assembly GCF_001570525.1 of Herbidospora sakaeratensis. GTDB lineage: Bacteria > Actinomycetota > Actinomycetes > Streptosporangiales > Streptosporangiaceae > Herbidospora > Herbidospora sakaeratensis. The sequence goes on along the minus strand of NZ_BBXC01000007.1, from coordinate 232,615 downwards.
GTCGAAAAACATCCGGACACATCGCTTTTCCCGAAGGCGCGGCTCATCTCCACCCGGACGATGGAGATCCTGCGCTCGTGGGGCGTCCAGGACGAGGTGGAGCGGGCCGGCATGCCGCGCGAGGACGTGCTGGCGGTCGGCGTCGGCACCTCGCTGAGCGCCGGCGACTACCTGCGCAAGGCGGCGGCCATCGCGGCGGACGCGGCGCAGAGCCCGACCTACACCTACCTGTGCTCGCAGGACCTCCTCGAAGTGATCATGCGCAGGGTCGCCGAATCGGCCGCCGACGTGCGCTTCGGCGCCACCATGACCGACCTGCGGATCGAGCGTGACGGGGTCGAGGCGACGGTGGTCTCCGGCGGGGTCGCCACCCGGGTCAGGGCCCGCTACCTGATCGCCGCCGACGGCGGCCGCAGCACGATCCGCGAGCGGCTCGGCATCGCCGTGGAGGGCCCGCCCCCGCTCGGGCACATGGTCAGCATCATGTTCGACGCCGACTTCGGCTTCCTGCCCCCCGGCCGCCGCGCCGCCCTGTCGTTCGTCCGCAGCACCCCGGGCGGCGCGATCGAGGCGGTCGACAACCGCCGTCGCTGGATCATGCAGACCGGGTACGACCCCGCCCGAGGCGGCAGCGCCGCCGACTTCACCGAGGACTACTGCCTGGCCGCCGTCCGCTCGGCGATCGGCATCCCCGGCCACCCGGTCGAGATCGTGGGCGTGATGCCCTGGCTCCAGCAGGCCGTGGTCGCCGCCGAGTTCGCCCGCGACCCCGTCTACCTGGCCGGCGACGCCGCCCACGTGGCCACCCCGCAGGGCGGGTTCGGCATGAACTGCGGCATCCAGGACGCCCACAACCTGGCCTGGAAGCTGGCCGCCGTGCTGCGCGGCGAGGCCGGCCCGCGCCTGCTGGACACCTACGCGGAGGAACGCCGCCCGATCGCGCAGCGCACCGTCAAGGAAAGCCTGGCCAACGCCATGATCACCGTTGAGATGATGGCCGGGCGGTTGTCCATGCACGAGGCCATCGAGCGGCAGGCGGGACGGCGCGGGTCGGAGGGACTGGTGCTGGGCTTCCACTACGACTCGGCCGCCGTCATCCCGGACGGCACGCCGGAGCCCGCCCCGGCCGATCCCTACCGGACGTACGTGCCGACCGCCCGCCCCGGCCACCGCGCCCCGCACGTCTGGGTGGCGCCCGGCGTGTCCGCGCTCGACCTGCTCGGCCCGGAGTTCACGCTGCTCACGGCGGCGGGCAGCGGGTGGGCGAACGCTCCGGGGGTGAAGGTCGTGGAGATCGACTCGGCGGAGTGGGCCGAGGCGTACGGCGTCGGCGCGGAGGGCGCGGTCCTGGTGCGCCCCGACGGGCACGTCGGCTGGCGTACCCGGGGCGGCGACCACGCCGACCTGGAGAAGGCGCTCGACGTCATCCTGAGCCGGTCGTGACCGACACCCCTCGGGAGCCCATGCGGGCGGCCCCCATCCGCAGCCGCAGCGGGTTGCCGCAGGAGTGCGCCAGCAGGTCGGTCACGGCCTGCGGCCCGGCCGGTCCGGCCAGCAGACCGGCCAGTTCCCTGGCGGCCTCGGCGGCGAGCGGCCGGACGAACTCGCGGTGCGCGCCCTGCCGGGCCACCAGCTCGTCGAGCGGGTCGGTGCTGGTCACGAGCACGCGGCAGTTCGCGCCGCCGGGCAGCAGCGGCAGCACCTGGGCGGCGTCCCCGGCCCGGTCGAGCACCACGACCATCCGGCGGCGGGCCGTCCAGCTGCGGAACAGCGCGACCTTCTCGTCGAGGTCGGCGGGGATGTCGGCGCGGGGCACGCCGAGGGCGCGCAGGAACCGTCCCAGCACGGCGGCGGGCTCGGTGTCCGCCAGGTCGGCGTACAGGTGGCCGTCGGGGAACCAGTCGGCCCGGTCGTGCGCCCACCGCAGCGCCAGCGCGGTCTTGCCGATGCCGGCCGGGCCGCTCAGCACGGTCGTGCCGGGCAACGCCACGTCGGGGTCGGGCCGCAGCACCGCGTCGAGCGCGGCCAGTTCCTCGCCCCGCCCGACGAACGGCAGGACCCGGGGCGGGAGCTGGGACGGCACCACCATCCCGGGCTGGTGGACGGGCTGCCGCATCAGGCCCGACTCGTCGCGCAGGATGCGTTCGTGCAGGTGGCGCAGCGCGGGGCCGGGCTCCAGGCCGAGCTGGTCGCGCAGGTGGCGGCGGGTCTCCTGGTAGCTGCGCAGCGCGTCGGCACGCCGGCCGGCCCGGTAGTGGGCCAGCATGAGCTGGGCCCGGATCCGCTCGCGGAACGGGTGCTCGGCGATCAGCGCCAGCAGTTCGGGGATCACCTCGTGGTGGCGGCCCAGCTCGATCTCCAGCTCCAGGCACGCCTCGGCGGCCTCCAGCCGCGACTCCTCCATCCGGGCCACGTCGTAGCGCAGGCCCCGGATGTCCTCGAAGGGGTTGCCGCGCCAGAGCGCGAGCGCCTCCCGCAGCAGCCGGACCGCCTGCTCCCGGTTCTTGACCGCGGCCTCCCCACGGGAGCGGGCCACCAGGGACTGGAACCGCAACCAGTCGATGCTGTCGGGGGCCGGGCGGATCAGGTAGCCGGGGCTGGACGTCTCGATGACGCCGGCGCCCAGGACCCGGCGGAGCCGGGACACGCAGATGGCGATCTGGCGGCGGGCGCTGGAGGGCGCGGACTCGGTCCAGACCGTCTCGATCAGGCGGTCGACGCTGACCGCGCGGCCCGCGTTGAGCACCAGGCTGGCCAGTATCGCCAGCTCGCGGCTGGCGCAGATGCGCAGTTCCGCGCCGTCGCGCAGGACCTGCATGGGGCCCAGAACCCGGAATCTGAATCCGTCGTCCTTCATCGGGCCCATATATCGCCGTCACACGGAGAAAAGACGAAGAGATGAATTCGAGCCATTTGGAGAATCTCTTCCGCGCAGATTACCGGCAGGGCGTCCCACTGGCTCCGAACCTAATGAGCGACCCCGCCGCGGCGGCACCCCTATCACCCCCCTGTTACCCCCCACCCCGCCGCCCGGCGGGGATTCCCCTGTTTCTCCGGGGAACCGGCGAGGGCCGAAACGCCACTGTACGCTTTTGACGGAACTTCGGCCGACACGGTGCTGTCAATGGGGTGAAATTGCGTTACACGAGACTCGGGCGGGACGGGCCGGTCATCTCCAATATCGGGCTCGGCACCCTCGCGCTGTCCGGGGCCTACGGGGCGGTCGACCCCGGCGACGCGCTCCACCTGATCGGCCGCGCGCTCGACGCCGGCGTCAGCCTCGTCGACACCGCCGACCTCTACGACGACGGCCAGGTCGAGCGCCTGATCGGCCGGGCCGTCGCGAGCCGCCGCACGGAGATCGTGGTCTGCACGCGCGGGAGCGGCACCGCGCGGGCGTGCGAGGCGTCGCTGAAGCGTCTCGACGTCGACGCCATCGACCTCTACTACCTGCGCTCCCCCCACCGCGACGCCCCGGTCGAGGAGAGCATGTCCGGGCTGGCCGACCTGGTGAGAGCCGGGAAGGTGCGCCACGTCGGCCTGTCCGACGGGACGCTGCGGCAACTCCGGGAGGCCAACGCCGTCCACCCGGTGACCGCGCTCGCGGTGGAGTACTCGTTGTGGGGGCTGCCCGCCCAGCCCGGCCTGCTGGCCGAGGCGCGGCGGCTGGGCGTCAGCGTGGTGGCCGCCCGCCCGGTCGGCCGGGGTTTCCTCACCGGCCGCATCCGGTCGGCCGACCAGCTGACGCCCGGCGACTGGCGGCGCAGCGACCCCCGCTTCCAGCCCGCCGGCCTGCGCCGCGGCCTCGATCCGCTGCGTGCGGTCGAGGACGTCGCCGCCCGGCTGGACCTCGGCGCGGGCCGGCTGGCGCTCAGCTGGCTGCTGGCGCAGGGCGACCACGTCGTCCCGGTGCCGAGCACCCGCGACGAGGTGCACCTGGAGATGAACCTCGCCGCCTCCGAGGTGCGGCTCGCGCCGGGCGTGCGCGACGAGCTGAGCCGGATCTTCCCGCCCGCGGCGGCCGATCAGTCGGACTCTCTTCTGATCTGAGCCGGGATCAGCGACGCGGCCGTCGCCTTGTTGACCGCGTCGATCCGGGAGACCGCGTTGAGCTTCACGAAGATGTTGCGCATGTGCCGCTTGACGGTCGCCTCGGCCAGCCCGAGCCGGCGGGCGATCTGGAGGTTGCTCAGCGCCTGCGCGGCCAGTTGCAGTATCTCCTTCTCCTTGTCGGTCAGCACCCCCGGCTGCGGGCCCTCCACCTGGGCCAGGCTGGTGCGCGAGACGGCCAGCACGACCCGGCCCGGGTCCTCGTGCACGCCGCGGACGGCCGCGAGCAGTTCGTGCCGGTGGATGCTCTTGAGCAGGTAGCCGCTGATGCCGGCCGCCAGCAGGCGGGTGAGCAGGTGCGGGCCGTCGTACATGCTCAGGATGACGATCCGGGTGGACGGCGAGCAGGCCCGCATCCGGGTGACAGTCTCCAGCACGTCGTCGCCGGGGATCTCCACGTCGAGCAGCACCACGTCGGGGCGGGTGTCCCGCACGAGCCGCACGGCGTCGGAGGAGTTGCCCGCCTCGCCGGCGACGACCAGGCCGGTGGTGGATTCGAGGATCTCGCGCAGGCCCTCGCGGAACAGGGCGTGGTCGTCGACCAGCGCGACCGAGATCTCCCCGCTAGAGCTCGCCGGGCTCACGGGTCTGCCTCTTGAGGGGGATGGACAGGTCGACCCGGCAGCCGCTGCCCGGCTCACTGGTGATCACCAGCCGGCCGCCGAGCAGCTCGGCCCGCTCCCGCATGGAGGCCAGCCCGACGCCGCGGCCCCGGACCCGCGACGGTTCGAAGCCGCGGCCGTTGTCCTGGACGAACGCCTGGAGTTCGTGGGGGGCGACGTCGACCCGCATGAGGATCACCGTCGGCCCGCCGTGGGTCAGCGCGTTCCTGGTCGCCTCGCGGATGATCAGGAAGGACTCGTCGAGGACGCGCGGCTCGGCCCACGACTCGTCGCCGTTCACCTCCAGCCCGACCGAGACCCCGTCGTCCTCGATCGCCTCCAGGAACCCGAGCAGCGCCTTCTCCATGCTCTTGACCGGCGTCTGCGGGTGCAGTTCCGAGGTGATCTGGCGCAGGTGCTCCATCGCCTCCTGGATCGCCTGCTGGGCGACCCCGATCTTGATGGCCGCCCGGGCGGGGTCGGTGCCGCGGTGCAGCTCCGACAGCGCGAGCTGCTGGTGCGCGACGCTGACGCCGTGGCCGATCCGGTCGTGCAGATCGCGGGCGATCCGGCGGCGCTCCTCCTCCTGCGCCTGCTGGACCTCGTTCAGCAGGAAGCCGTGGTAACTCTCGGAGGCCTCCCTGACCCGGCGCGAGAGGCTCTCCTCCATGCCGGTGGCGACCAACGCGAAGATCTCGGTGGGGTTGTCGGAGCCGGCCGCAATTTCCCGCGACAGATGGGTGAGCGCGGACCGGAAAAAAAGTGAGCCCGCCTCAAGAGAGGCCTTCGGATGAACTCCGGAAGCCGCTCTGCTGGTGCCGACTTCCCAGGCGTGAAACTTATAGAGTTCGCTGACCTGCACTTTTCCGCAGCGCAGTGTCGCGGCTACGTCGTCGAGAACGTACTGGGCGGTCATAAGAGCCTGTCGAACCGCGTTCGGATCGGTGGAGAGCGCGTTGCCGGTGGCGTGCAGCTCCGACTCGAATTCCGCGAGGATTTCGGCCCGGCACGCATCCACGAATCTTGCCGGATCGCTCTCCGCCCCGAAATCAGCACCCAACGAAGTCCCTCTCGATTTGGGACGCGCGAGAGCCTACAATCCCTCACTTACGTCACAAAAGCAACATATCCTTCCCAATATTAGAGGACAGAACAGTAATGTGAACCACGTATTGCGTCGCCATGAAGGCGCGGTAAGGTCTGCGCCTCCGTTGCCGGGCGGCGCGGGCGTCCGCGGTGCGGCCCGCGAGGGTGACCGCCACCGCTCCGGCGAACAGGGCCGGGGCGGCCTCGGCGAACGGAGCCGAGAGCGCCGCGCTGACCGCCCAGAATGACCCCGCCAGGAGCAGCGCGGCGGCCGACATGACGTTCGTGGCCGTACGCGCGCCCCAGATCACCGCGATGGTGCGCCGGCCGGCGGCGGCGTCCCCCTCGATGTCCGACAGGTCCTTGGCCGGGATGCCGACGAACGTCATCCAGCAGGTCGCGGCCGTCGCGAACAGGATCAGGCTGAGCGGCGGGGCCCCGTCGGCCCCGTTGACCACCACGGTGAACCCGCCCCAGTAGGCCAGCAGCCCCGACCCGCAGAGCACCGCGACGGCCCCGCCGGAGCGCCGCTTCAGGTGGAACGGCGCACCCGAATACAGGTAGCCGAGGACCAGGTTGGCCGCGACGACCCAGGTCATCGCGGCGGGCAGCCCGGCGGTCGCCACCAGCGACAGGGCCGCGCTGAGCGCGGCCACGGCGGTCGCCGTGCGCGGGTCGAGGTCGTTGCGGGCGATCGGCCGGCGCGACCCGTTGACCCGGTCCTCGTGGACGTCCGAGACGCCGTTGGCCACATAGATCGCGAAGATCGACAACACCCAGGCGACGGCGCCCTGCAGCACCTTCGCCGGGTCGGGAGCGGCGGCGACCGGCAGTGCCAGCGTCGCCCCCGTCAGGAATCGCAACATCGACACGGCCAGGACGGCCGGCCGGGCCTCTATCGCGCAGAATCGCAGCGCTCTCGTCGCGCGTCGGAGGGTGGAGGGTCCGGACGCCCGGCCCGATACCCAGGTGCTCGCCATGACCGGATTGTTGGCCGGAATCGCGGCCCGGTTAAGGGGGCTAATCCGAGAGTTGCAGACGGGAATACAACTTTGGATACCCCCCTTACCACTCAGGGCTAATCTCCCCGAACTGCCGACACCCCTTCTTGCCGGGTCGCGGCGGCCCCTATTAGCTTGAGGCCAGCGCAATAGGGATCGTACAACTTTCAACGAGTTCACCTTAGGCAACCCCATGCCGGATATCAAGCTCGTGCGCGCCGCCGGGTTCGCACAGGTCAGACCATCCGCACCCGATCCATCCGCCGGGAGTCACACAGGAAGGGAAATTCGACGATGAAGGGTGCCGAGCGTTATTCCGGCTTCACCCCCCTTGTTCTGAGCGATCGCACATGGCCGGGAAACCGCATAAGCACAGCGCCGCGGTGGCTCTCCACCGACCTGCGCGACGGCAATCAGTCGCTCGCCGATCCGATGACGCCCGAGCGGAAACTCCTGATGTTCGACCTGCTCGTGGGAATCGGCTACAAGGAGATCGAGATCGGTTTCCCGGTGGCCAGCCGGAGCGATTACGACTTCGTCCGCATGCTCATCGAACGCGACCGGATCCCCGACGACGTCTCGATCACCGTGCTCACCCAGGCCCGTGACGACCAGATCCGGCGCACCGTGGAGTCGCTGAAGGGCGCGCGCCGCGCGGTCGTGCACATCTACAACGCGACGTCCCCCCTGTTCCGCCGCACCGTGTTCAACCTCGACCGGGCGGGCGTGCGCGACCTGGCCGTGCGGGGCACCCGGACGATGATGCGCCACGCCGAGCGCGTGCTGCCCGGCTGCGACCTGGCCTACCAGTACTCCCCCGAGTTGTTCAACGAGACCGAGGCCGACTTCGCCCTGGAGGTGTGCGAGGCCGTCATGCGGGTCTGGCAGCCCGAACGCGGGCGCGGCATCATCCTGAACTTCCCGACGACGGTCGAGCGCTCGCTCCCGAACGTCTTCGCCGACCAGATCGAGTGGCTGCACCGCAACCTGTCCCGGCGCGAGCACGTCTGCCTGTCGGTGCACCCCCACAACGACCGGGGCACCGCGGTCGCCTCGGCCGAGCTGGCCCTGCTGGCCGGCGCCGAACGGATCGAGGGCTGCCTGTTCGGCAACGGCGAACGCGCCGGCAACGTCTGCCTGGTCACCCTCGCGATGAACATGTACAGCCACGGCGTCGACCCCGGCGTCGACTTCTCGGAGATCAACACGGTCCGGCGCACGGTCGAGCGGTGCACCGGCCTGCCGGTCCACCCCCGCCACCCCTACGGCGGCGACCTCGTCTACACCGCGTTCTCCGGGTCGCACCAGGACGCCATCAAGAAGGGCTTCGACGCCCGGGTCCGGCAGGCCGCCGAGACGGGGACGACCCCCGACGCGCTGCCGTGGCAGGTGCCCTACCTGCCGGTGGACCCCAAGGACGTCGGCCGCACCTACGAGGCGGTGGTCCGGGTGAACGGCCAGTCCGGCAAGGGCGGCGTGGCGTACGTGATGAGCGCCTGGCACGGCCTGAACCTGCCGCGCGGCCTGCAGGCCGACCTGTCGGCCCGGGTGCAGGGGCACGCCGACGCGGCCGGCGGCGAATTGAGCCCGAACCGCATCGGCGCGCTGTTCTCCGAGGAGTACCTCCACCACGGCGAGCCGACCGGCCCGCTCCCGGTGGGCCGCGAGCCGCTCGCGGCGACCCTGCACGTCGACGGCGGGTTCGAGGTCGGCGGCGACCAGGCCGACGCGGTCACTACCCTCGGCTCGGTGCTGAGCCCGTGGGGCATCCGGGTCGACGTCGTGCACCGCACCGCGCGGCCGCTCGACCACGACGACCTCACCCCCGACCAGTCGGTCAGGTCCGGCGGCGAGACCGTCGTCTACGCCGAGTGCCGCAGCGGCGGGGCGGTCGCCTGGGGCGCGGGCATCGACAGGGACGTCGCGGCGGCGGCCTTCTCCGCCGTGCGCGCGGCCACCGACCGGCTCGCCAGAGACGGCCATCTGGACGCCCACCTGGCCGCCGCCGGGCACTGACAAGGGGGAACGACGGTGGACGACGCACACGAGGGCCTGGCGACGCTGCGGGCGTCACTGACCGAGGCGGTCGCGGGCAAGGGCCGGATCGTGATGGTCACCGGCGCGGTGGCGACCGGCAAGAGCGAGCTGCTCTACCTGATCGCCGAGCACGCCCTCGACCGGGGCGCGCTGCCCCTGACGGCCACCGGTTCGCCGGCCGAGAGCGGCCTGCCGCTGGGCGTGTTGTCCCAGCTGCTGCACCACGCGCCGCTGCCGGACGAGCAGCGGGCCGCCATGCTCGGCCTGCTCGGCGAGGGCGCCCGCAGGCAGCTGGCGGGCGGCGAGTCGATCGAGCACGTGGACGCGCAGATCGTGGACGCCCTCTGCGCCGTCCTGCTGGACCTGGCCGGGCGCTGCCCGCTGGTGATCACGGTCGACGACGTGCACCACGCCGACCGCGCCTCCCAGTTGTGCCTGGCCTACCTGGCCAGGCGGATCAGGTTCGCCGGCGTCCTGCTGGTGTTCAGCACCCCCGACCACAGCCCCCACCTGCGCACCCTCTTCCACACCGAGGTGCTCCGGCAGCCGCACTGCCGTCCGGTCCGCCTCACCCACCTGTCGCGCGAGGGCGTCGACGCCCGGCTCGGCGCGGACGCCGCCTGCCGCTTCGGCGAACTCGTGCACACGCTGAGCGGCGGCAACCGGCTGCTCGTCGACGCCCTGCTGGAGGACCTCCAGGCGGGCGGCGCCCCCGGCGACCGCTACGGCGAGGCGGTGCTGGCGTGCGTGCGCAGGCTGGGGCCGTGCGCCCAGGAGGCGGCCCACGGCCTGGCGGTGCTGGGCGAGCCCGGCTCGATCGGCCGCCTGCTCGGCCTCGGCGAGAGCGAGGCCGTCGTCGCCAAGTCGCTCCAGGCGATGGCCGGGGCCGGGCTGCTCGACGGCGGCGGCCGGTTCCGGCACGAGGCGGCCCGCGCGGCCGTGCTGGCCGAACTCGACGCCGCCGACCGCATCCACCTGCACCGCCGCGCCGCCGAACTGGCCCACCGCGACGGCGCGCCGGCCGACGTCGTGGCCGGCCACCTCGCCCAGGCCGGCCACGCGGGCGACCCGTGGGCGCTGTCGGCCCTGGAGGAGGCGGCCCGGCTCGCGCTCCGCGACGACGGCGTGGAGTCGGCGATCGAGTACCTCCGGCTGGCCTGGCGCGCCTGCGACGACGAGCGCCGCCGGGCCAGGATCGGCACCGCGCTGGTCCGGGCCGAATGGCGGATCGACCCCGGCACGCCGGCCGGCCACCTGGCCGGGCTGACCGACGCCCTGCACAAGGGCCACCTCGGCGGCGGGGAGACCGTCGTCCTGGCCAAGGCGCTGCTCTGGCACGGCCACACCCAGGACGCCCTCGACGTCCTGGGCCGCCTGGGCGAGCTGCGCGAACTCGGCGAACCCGACCGGGAGACCGCCGCCGAGCTCGCCGCCGCCCGCCCGTGGTTCCGCACCCTCTACCCGGCGTTCCTGCCGCACCTGCCGGAGGTCGGCGTGCCGCCCGTCCCGGCCCTCGGCGTCGGCCGCCGGATCCAGGCCGCCGACGTACTCGCCGACGTCCTCACCGACGGCCCCGGCGACGAGACCGTGGCCGCCGCCGAGCACATCCTGCGCGGCTGCCGCCTCGACGAGGTGACCATGGACACGGTGGAGACGGCGCTGCTGGCCCTGACCTACACCGACCGCCCCGGGCGCGCCGCCCCCTGGTGCGACGCGTTCGTCGCCGAGGCCGAGGCCCGGCGTGCGCCCAGCCGGCAGGCCCGGCTGTCCGCCATCCGGGCCGAGATCCGCCTCCGGGAGGGCGATCTGGCCGCGGCGGCCGCCGACGCGCGGCGCGCCCTGGCGATCATCCCGGCCGGGAGCTGGGGGGTGGCCGTGGGCGGGCCGCTCGGCACCCTGCTGCTGGCCGGCGCCGCGATGGGCCGGCTGGACGACTGCCTGCCGGAGGTCAGCCTGCCCGTCCCCGAGGCGATGCTGGAGACCCGGTACGGCCTGCACTACCTGCGGGGCAAGGGCCGTCTCAACCTGGCGGCCGGCCGTCCCGCCCAGGCCCTGCGGGACTTCCGGTCGTGCGGCGAGCTGATGACGCGCTGGGACCTGGACGCCCCCGGCTTCATCGCCTGGCGGCTGGACGCCGCCGAGGCCCTGATCGCGCTGGGCGACGAAGACGAGGCCAGGCGGCTGGTGACCGAGCAGCTCTCGCGCTGCGGACCCCGATCCCAGCGGGTCCGCGGTTCGGCGTTGCGCCTGCTGGCCGCCCTCAGCGAGGTCAGCCGCCGCCCGGCGATCCTGCGCCAGGCCGCCGACCCGCTCCAGGAGGGCGGCGACCGCTTCGAGTACGCCCGCCTGCTGTGCGACCTCACCGAGACCTACCACGCCGTCGGCGAGCACCGCAGGGCCGGGATGCTCCGGCAGCGCGCCCGCGCCATGGCCAGGGAGTGCCACGCCGAGCCGCTCACCCGGGTCCTGGCCCACCGCGACGATCCGGCGTCCGCCACGCCCGCGCAGCTCAGCGAGGCCGAACACCGCGTGGCGCAGCTGGCCGCCGAGGGTCACACGAACGTGGAGATCGCCACCCGGCTGTACATCACCGTCAGCACGGTCGAGCAGCACCTGACCCGCGTCTTCCGCAAGCTGAACGTGTCCCGCCGCACGGAGTTGCCGGCCACGCTCGCGCGCATCGGCTGACCCGGCCGGCTCACAGCGGGATGTTGCCGTGCCGCCCGCGCCTCTGCGGGGCCCGGTCCAGGGCCTCGGCGAGGCGGAACCGGGTGGCGCCGGGCGCGATGACCTCGTCGACGACGCCGAGCGCGAGCGCCCGGTCGACGCCGCCGGAGACACGCTGGTGCTCCTGGGTGAGCCGCGCCTTCAGGGCCGCGCGCTCGTCCTCGGGCGCGGCGGCCAGCGCCTTGCGGTGCAGCACGCCGACGGCCGACTCGGCGCCCATGACCGCGACCTCCGCGCCGGGCCACGCGAAGACCGCGCTTGCGCCGAGGGAGCGGGAGTTCATCGCGATGTACGCGCCGCCGTACGACTTGCGGGTGATCAGGGTCACCCGGGGCACCACCGATTCGGCGAAGGCGTGCAGCAGCTTGGCGCCGCGCCGGACCACGCCGTCCCACTCCTGGGCGACCCCGGGCAGGTAGCCGGGCACGTCGACCAGCACCACCAGCGGCACGCCGAGCGCGTCGCACATCCGCACGAACCGGGACGCCTTCTCGGCGGAGAGCGTGTCGAGGCACCCGCCCTTGCGGATCGGGTTGTTGGCCAGCACGCCCACCGAACGCCCGCCCAACCGGCCGAGGCCGACGAGGATGTTGGCGGCCCAGCGCGGCTGCAACTCCAGGAACCCCTCGTCCACGATGGCGCGCACGAGCGGCCGGACGTCGTAGGCGCGGCGCGGCGAGCCGGGCAGGAGCGCGGCCAGGTCGCGGCTCTCGGCGAGCGCGCCGAGATCGAAGCTCCCGGGCCGGGCGAAGACGCCCGCGAGCCGGCGGGCCTGCGCGTACGCCTCGTCCGCGTCGCCCGCGACCAGGTGCGCCACCCCCGACTTGGGGCCGTGCGACTCGGGACCGCCGAGCCCGGCCATGTCGATGCGCTCCCCCGTGACGCTGCGCACGATCTCGGGGCCGGTGATGAAGATCCGCGCGTCCTCGGTCATGATCACGATGTCGGTGAGCGCGGGGCCGTACGCGGCGGCTCCCGCGGCGGGACCCAGCACGACCGAGATCTGCGGGATCACCCCGGACACCCGGGTCATCGCCGCGAACATCCGGCCCACGCCGTGCATCGACTCGACGCCGTCGGCCAGGCGCGCGCCGCCCGAGTGCCACAACCCGATCACCGGGCAGGCGAGCCGTTCGGCCGCGCCGATGGCCTCGACGATGCGCTCCGCGCCCGCTCCCCCGAGCGCGCCGCCCATCCGGGTGGCGTCGGTGCAGTAGGCGACGACCACCGAACCGTCCACCCGACCGCACACGGCCTGGACGCCCGAGTCGTCGTCGGCGTGCAGCGGCACCGCCGAACCGGGGTCGAGCAGCCGGGCGAGCCGGGCCGCAGGAGCCCGGTGATCCATTTCGATTTCGACGATCGGCATGGTGGTCATCCGCGAATCCCGATTCCCTCAGAGTGTTTCGCCGAATGTGCCCAGCCATTCCTCCGGCGGCCAACCCCTATTCTCCGCCGCCCTGGCCAGACAAGCCGGTGACCTGCGAAGACGCCTGTTGGCAACTTGTTACCGCCACTTCTGCCAATTGACCCGTCACCTCACAGCCCCGTTTCCTCTTTGTGATCACCTGAATAATGGAGGGCCCTTTGTCCATATGGTCAGCACCGACGGTCGCCGCGCTTCTGGCGGCGATGGCCTTGCCGGTGGGTGCGGTGGCGGACACCGCGGCGGACACCGTGCCGACCCCGGTCAGCGATATGGCCGCACTGGTCAACCCGTTCCTCGGCACCAAGGCGGGCGCCGCCGACTTCGGGCACGGCGGCGGCGCGGGGATGAACTTCCCCGGCGCGGTCGTGCCGTTCGGCATGATGCAGTGGAGCCCCGACACGATGGAGAACGCCGGCGGCGGCTACGCGTGGGAGGACAACCGCCTGCGTGGTTTCTCGATGACCCACATCTCCGGCCCCGGGTGCACCGGCGCGCAGGACTTCCCCGTGATCCCGATCTCCGGCCGGATCGGCCGCTCGCCCGCGACCCACGGCTCCGACTACGTCCAGACGTTCAGGCACGAGAACGAGAGGGCCGCGCCCGGCTTCTACAGCTCGGTCCTCGACACGGGCGTCAAGACCGAGTTGTCGGCGAGCACCCGCGGCGGCGTGGCCCGCTTCGGCTTCCCGGCCGGCAAGCCCGGCACGCTGCTGCTGAACACCAGCGGCTCGGTCAACGGCGTGGACGACGGCGAGACGAGGATCAGCGGCGACACGGTCACCGGCTGGGTGCAGACGGGCGGCTTCTGCGGCCCGCCGATGCGCTACAAGGTCTACTTCCACGCCACCTTCGACCAGCCGATCGTCGGCTACGGCACCTGGAAGGACGGCGCCGTCACGCCGGGAGGCGCGACCGTGCGCAACGCCTCGGAGGCGAAGGTCGCCAACGCCGAGGTCGTCACCCCGGGCGACGTCTCGGTGAGCGGCCCCGGCTCGGGCGCCTACCTGGAGTTCGACCCGGCGAAACCCGTCCAGATGCGGGTGGGCCTGTCGTACGTGAGCCTGGCCGGCGCGAAGGCCAACCTGGCCGCCGAGATCGGCCAGGACGGCGTCGAGCAGGTCGCCGCCAAGGCGCGGGCCGCCTGGAACACCCGGCTCGGCCAGGTCAGGGTCACCGGCGGCACCATCGAGCAGCAGCGCACCTTCTACAGCAACCTCTACCACGCGCTGCTCCAGCCCTACGTCTTCGAGGACGTCGACGGCTCCTACACGGGCATGAACGGCCAGACGTACAAGGTCGCGCCGGGACGGCACCACTACGCGACGTTCTCCGGATGGGACATCTACCGCAGCGAGGTCCAGCTCCTCGCCCTGCTCGCCCCCGACGTGGCCGGCGACATCGCCCAGTCCATGTACGACAACGCGCAGTCGGTCGGCAACGTCTGGGACCGCTGGTCCCACCAGAACGCGATCACCGGCGTCATGGTCGGCGACCCGTTCCACTCGATCCTCGCCAGCGTGTACGCCTTCGGCGCCCGCGGCTTCGACGCCGCCTCCGCCCTGAAGGCGATGGCCGAATCGGCCCGGAGAGCGGGCCCCAAGGACATCGGCCACCCGCAGCTCGGCTACGACCAGCGCCCCGGCAACACCGACTTCATGGCCAAGGGCCACGTCCCCATGGACGTGTCGACCACCCTCGAATACGGCATCGCCGACTTCGGCATCGCCCAGCTGGCCGCCCGCCTGGGCGACACCACGCTGGCGGCCGAGTTCATGAAGCGCGCCCAGGCCTGGCAGGCCACCTTCAACCCGGCCAACACCTGGATCCAGCCGAAGATGGCCGACGGCGCGTTCCGCTCGCCGTTCGACCCGGGCACGATGAACTCCTACATCGAGGGCAACGGCGCGCAGTACCACTGGCTGGTGCCGCACAACGTGCGCGGCCTGTTCGACTCGATGGGCGGCAACACGGCGGCGGCCGCGCGCCTGGACACGTTCTTCAAGGTCCTCAACGCGGGCCCGAACCAGCCGTACGCCTACCTCGGCAACGAGCCGTCGGCCGCCACGCCGTGGTTGTACGCGTGGGCGGGTCAGCCGTACAAGACCCAGGACCTGGTCCGGCGCATCCAGAAGGAGCTGTTCTCCTCGGCCCCCGACGGCCTGGTCGGCAACGACGACCTCGGCGCGATGGGCTCCTGGTACGTCTGGTCGGCGATCGGCCTGTTCCCGGCCATCCCCGGCAGGGCCGAACTGCTGGTCAACACGCCGCTGTTCGACTCGATCACGATCAGGCGCCCGGCCGGCGACCTGGTCGTCAACGCGCCCTCCTCCGCCAACCGGTACGTCAAGACCCTGAAGGTCAACGGCGTGGCCACCACGAAGGCGTGGGTGCCGGAGTCGATCGCGCAGCGTGGCGGCCGGCTCGACTTCACCACCTCGACCGTGCCGAACACCACGTTCGGCTCGGCCCTCGCCGACGCGCCCCCCGCCTTCAACGACGGCGCCAAGCCGGTCCTGCTGGGCCTGAACCCCGGCAGCGGCCCGGCCGAGCCGGGCCGGACCTTCGAGACCACGATCACCGCCCGCTCGACCGGCAGGTCGGCCGCGTCGGTGCGGTGGGAGGCCAAGCCCCCGCCGGGCATCTCGGTCGCCCCGATCAGCGGCACCCTCAGTCCCGCCGCGGGAGCAGCCGCCTCCCAGCGCGTCACGGTGACCGTGCCCGCCGGCACCCCGCTCGGCACGATCAGCATCCCGATCATCGGCTCCGGCCAGGTCTTCGCGGGCATCCGGCTGAACGTGGCCAGGCCCGGCACCCCCGCCTGGCACCACAACAACGCCAGCATCGGCGACGACACCAAGCCCGGCAGCGCCAACGTCGACGGCGCGAACTTCAGCTACTCCGCCCAGGCGCTCGCCGCGGCCGGCCTCACCCCGGGGGCGACGGTCTCCTGGAACGGCTTCACCTTCACCTGGCCGAACCGCACCCCCGGCGAATGGGACGACATCCAGCCCGGCCCCAAACCCCTGGACGTCACCGCCCCCACCGGCGCCACCAAGATCGCCTTCCTCGGCAGCGGCACCGGCGGCTACCCCGAGTCGGACGTGACGATCACCTACACCGACGGCACCACGACCACCGCGAAACTCGGCCTGAGCGACTGGCTGCTCGACTTCGGCGGCGGCTCACCCCAGTACGGCAACGAGATCATCGCCTCCAGCCCCTACCGGCTGTACGGCGGCTCGTGGGCGATGCAGCCGATCCCGGCGCACGTGTTCGCGGCGCAGCCGATCACGCTGAACCCGGCGAAGAAGCTGAAGAGCCTCACGTTCGGCCCGTCGGACGACGGAACCCTGCACATCTTCACCTGGGCGTTCCGGTAACCCACCGATAGGGCGCCCCGCGGGCAGCGGGGCGCCCTTTTTCACGTCACGGGCAGCGGTTGGCCACGCAGAGCGGCGGCCACTCGTCGGGCGGGACGGGGGCCGGGGCCGGAGGGTTGTCCGGGGTGCCGGGGTAACGGACGTTGAACCAGGCGCCGAGCTGACCCAGCGGGCCGATCCCGAGGTAGTCGACCTTCCGGTCGCCGTCCACGTCGTGGAGCCGCACGTTGTCCCGGTCGACGCCGACGTCGCCGATGACCTGCCCCTGCCAGATCCATCCCCGGCCGCCCAGGTCGTTGAGCCAGGCGCGGACCTGGCCGTCGTCCTGGACCACGAGGTAGTCGACCTTGCGGTCGCCGTTCACGTCCTCCAGGCGCACCCAGTCACGCGGGTAGCCGTAGCCGGGGTTGATCTCGCCCTTCCACGTCCAGCCCCGGCCCGGGCCGTTGTTGAGCCAGGCGCGGAGTTCGCCCTCGTCCTGGAGGATCAGGTAGTCGTCGAGGCCGTCGCCGTTGACATCCTCCAGGCGCACCCAGTCGCGGGGATAGCCGTAGCCCGGGTTGAGCTCGCCCTGCCACGTCCAGCTTGTGCCGTCGCCGTCGTTCAGCCAGGCCCTCAACTGGCCCAGGTCCTGGAGGACGACGTAGTCGTCCCGGTCGTCGCCGTCCATGTCGGCCAGGCGCACCCAGTCACGCGGGTAGCCGTAGCCCGGGTTGAGCTCGCCCTGCCAGGTATAGCTCTGGCCGTCGCCGTCGTTCCGCCAGCCCCGGAGTTGTCCCAGGTCCTGCAGGATCAGGTAGTCGTCCCGGTGGTCGCCGTCCATGTCGGCCAGGCGCACCCAGTCACGCGGATAGGCGTAGCCGGCGGAGATCTGGGTGACGTGGTTCCAGCCCTCCGAAGGGCTGGCGGGCGGGGGGCCGGGGTCGACCGGCGCCGGGTTGCCGGGGGTGGGGCCGCCGGGATAGCGGTCGTTGAACCAGGCGCCGATCTGGCCCAGGGGGCCGATCCCGAGGTAGTCGGTCTTCCGGTCGCCGTTGACGTCGGCCAGTCTCACGTTGTTCCGGTCGACGCCGACGTCGCCGATGATCTGGCCCTGCCAGATCCATCCTTGGCCGCCCAGGTCGTTGAGCCAGGCGCGGACCTGCCCGTTGTTCTGGACGACCAGGTAGTCGACCTTCCTGTCGGCATTGACGTCCTCCAGGCGCACCCAGTCACGCGGGTAGCCGTAGCCCGGGTTGATCTCGCCCTGCCACGTGAAGGGCTTGCCCGGGCCGTTGTTGAGCCAGGCGCGGAGCTCGCCGCGATCCTGGATGACGACGTAGTCGTCGAGGCCGTCGCCGTTGACGTCCTCCAGGCGCACCCAGTCACGGGGATAGCCGTAGCCCGCGAGTTCGCCCTTCCACGTCCAGCTCTGCCCGACGCCGTTGTTCAGCCAGGCCCGGACCTCTCCGAGATCCTGGAGGATCACGTAGTCGTCCCGGTTGTCGCCGTCCATGTCGGCGAACCGCACCCAGTCGCGCGGGTAGCCGTAGCCGGCGTTCAGTTCGCCGCGCCAGGTCCAGCTCCGGCCGTCGCCGCCGTTCAGCCAGCCCCGCACCTGCCCCAGGTCCTGGACGATCAGGTAGTCGTCCCGGTCGTCGCCGTCCATGTCGGCGAACCGCACCCAGTCGCGGGGGTAGCCGTAACCCGCCGAGATCTGTTCGACGGCGTGCCAGCCCTGCGACGGGCTCACGGGCCGCGGCATCTCGCACGCCGACGGGTTCCCGGCGGCCGGGCCGGTGATGACGCGGTCGCGGATCGCCCCGATGATCGCGGTGTTGAAGACCCTGCCCATCGTGTCGTAGCCGCCCTGGCCGGGGTGCAGCTTGTCTCTCAGGTCGGCCTCGGTGACGGCGCCCATGGTGAGCGACCGCACGCGCCGCCCTTCCCCGGCGAGCGTCCTGGCCAGGTCCGGGATCCGGGAGTTGTACGCCGCGATGCGCCCGTTGATGGCGTCGTCCTGCGACGGCACGAGCCCGCTGACCAGCACCGTCGTCTCGGGAGCGGCGTTGGTGATCTTGCGGATCAGGGCGGCGAGCCGATGGTGGGCGTTCCCGACGTCGAAGTTCCGGTTCATGTCGTTGGTCCCGATGTGCAGCAGGACGACGTTGGGCCGGTGGCGGCGCACGGTGCATTCGGCGATGTCGTCGATCTGGTCGATGCGCCAGCCGCCGTGGCCTTCGTGGTCGGTGTCGGAGATGGTGCCCGCGCCCGAGTCCTGGGTGCCGACGAAGTCCACCGAGTGGCCCGCCGCCTGGAGCCGGGCCAGCAGCTCGCGCCGGTAGCCGACGTACTTCTCGGTGCTGTCGCCGATCCCGCCGTAGCCCACGGTGATCGAGTCGCCGAGCGGCATCACCCGCAGGTTCGACGGACGGTAGCGGCCGAGGTCCATGGCGGCGTCCTGGATGCCCCTGCCGAGCGCGCCCATCTGGCTTGAGATCCAGGCGCCGGCGTCCATCATCGCCGTCGCGAGCGAGGCCCACCAGCCCCGGATCGCCGCCGCGGCCGAGTCGAACACCGCCTTGACGTCGGCGCCGAACTGACCCAGGGTCCGGGCGTTCACGTAGTCGGCGATCCCGGCCTCCCACGCCGCGGCGGCGATGGCCGCCGCCGCCGCCAGGCAGGCGGCCCTCCTCCACCTGTCCTTGTCGCCCAGCGCGTTGTCGCGGTACATCCAGATGGCCTGCATGAAGAAGGTGCCCAGGGCGGCCGCGAGCCCGGCGCAGGCCGGTTTGGAGATGACCAGCCCGACGCCCGTGCTGTTCATGGCCAGCATGCACCCGGCCCGGATCACCAGCCCGGCGGCGAGCGCCGCCAGGGCGATGAGCGCGTCCGACCACCAGGAGCCGTTGGCGCGCACCTGGTCGGATTCGATCGTCAGGGAGATCCCCGTGCCCGTCACGGTCAGCTGACCGTCGAAGTCGCCCCAGTTCCGATTCGGCGCGCCCTGCATCGGATGACGGGTGAGCTCCTGCCTGATCGTGTCGCTGAGCAGATCGTTGCGCCCGTTCAGCTCCGACACATAAGCCTGTGTCTCGGCCCGGTCGAAGCCGGCGGGCAACGCGACGGTGAAGGTGACCTGGGTGGTCGCGGCGTGGGCCAGCGGCTCCAGACCGGGCCGCAGGACCAGGGTCAGGATGACGAGCAGGGCGATCACGACCCTGCGCTTCCGGCCGAACACCTCGGACCGCCGCCGTCGACGGAGGGATAAGTAAGGAATTGTCACGAGAGTCGGAGCTCCATGATGTGGTCGGAGGTCATCGAAGACTGCAGGCCTCGCCGGCGGCGGATGGGGAGACGCACGTACGATCCACCGGCCGGCGAAGCCGGAACCCGGCACGCTCTCAGGTCTGTCCGGGCCTCACTTCGCGGTTGATGCCCGCTGATCAGGGGCGCGTTCCGGAAGTGCGATGGGATGGAACAGGAGACAACCCGGTGCGGCCGCACTCCCGTGCCGGTCGGCGACCGCGGCTCTCACCTGCGGGGGCCTACGCGTCGAAGTTCCACCGCTGGTAGCGCCCGCCGTTCCACGGGTGCGCGTAGACGGAGCCGCTGCGGTTGCCGTCGACGGCGTAACGGGTCGACCCCGACCACTTCCAGAACAGGACGTCGTTCCAGCCCAAGCCCTGCGCCGACCATTCCTGGGCGTCCTCCTCGCAGTCGAGGGTCGTCCGGAGGGTGTTCGAGCCGGTGAGCGCGAGGCAGCGTTTCGTGGCCTTGTTCTTCAGCGCCACGAGGTCGTACTGCAGGTTGGACCCGGGAACGCCGTTGCCGCGGATGAGCAGGATCGGCTGCCAGAGCTGGTGGTCGTTGGTGTTACGGGCGCTGCACCCCCTCGCGTAGACGGCGCCGTTGAAGTCGCTGTCCAGGCACAGCCCGGTCTCGATGTTGCGCAGGTTGGCCGTGCCGACGTAGTCCGCCGCCTCAGCGGGCGCGGTCACCGTGAGGCTCACGGCCAGCGCCGCGACCGCCGTCATGGCGGCCGTACGCCGCCGGACCGGTGCGGGGTTGACAGTGTTGTCGAACATCTTGTCCTCGCCGTCCTCTAGGGAGGCACCTTCGTTCGGGCGCCGTGGAATCCCTAAACGCGCATACAAGTAGGGGCGCAGAACCGCGTGGTGTATGACGGGTGAACAATCCCTCTTATCGGGATGACGGTAAAGGCGCAAACGGCGGCGAGTCATCCTGCGCGCGCACTCGGTGATCATGTTTCCGGCATATTAAGAGACGTTTGTCGACACGAACCGGAAGCTCCGGCCCTGTCAACCTGAGAATCACTCCCGCGGATGAGATTCTCATCACCTTCCCGGAAAGTGTGAGAACAATCACCAGACGCAACCCGCGGTCGGACGACGGCTTCCACCTGCGGATCGCCTCACCAAACGGCGACAGGCGGTGGAAAGAAAGTGCTGCGACGCGGCGTCAAACTCGACAAACGCCCAAAATCGAGATCGCCATCGCTTAATGACATCAACGCCCCTCACATCGAGTGAGGTGTATACGCCACGCTCTCGCACCCGAATTTTGTTCATACCCAAGAAGAAGAATCAGTCGACCAGATGAACGATCGCGGTCCTTCCGCTTTCTGCACGTTCACAAGATGAGCGGGACTTCTTCCGGGCGAAAGCCGCGCCGCGTCAAGATCGATCAGGAGTCACGCGTCCGCTCCGCCGATGGGTGGTGGCATGTCTTCACCGAGTGATACCGGCTGGGTCGAGTCCTCGTTGCACGCGGCCGAAGGGTCTCTCGCGCCTGATTCGCCAGTCCCGGGGCGGGCCCACAGGTCAGCGGCAGGCCCTTTCGCTTGACCACCACATGTTCGGCCGGCCCTGGCGTCGACGGGAGCGGCGATGACCGGGAACCGCTCGGCAGTGACGTCGACGAGACGGCTCAGAGTGCGGCCGTGAATCTTGCCGTCGTCCATGACGGAGTGGTCTCCGCCAGTGACCGAGGCTATGGAAAAGGTCCCGAGGTGGCTCACCCTTCGACGGCACGCGGCTGACCGACCGCCGTCGCCCCGGGGGCGGGTTCACCCGGCGAGCGGACGGAACGCCGCGAGCACGGTGGCCGCGACGTACGTCGCCGCCTGGTCGGTGGCCAGGCGTCCCGGGTGCGGGTTCACCCGGCGAGCGGGCGGAACGCCGCGAGCACGGTGGCCGCGATGTACGTCGCCGCCTGGTCGGCGGCCAGGCGTCCCGCGTTGAGTTCGTCGGCCGCGTGATGCATGACGCTGTGCATCACGCCGACCAGCCATTCGGTCGGCAGGTCGGTCCGGAAGACCCCCTCGTCGCGGCCGCGCTCGACGAGCTTCCTGACGCGCTCGGCCGGTCCCGCGTGCAGGTCGAGGATGCGGCTGGGCGGCAGCACGTTCTGCGCGGCGATCAGCAGCGACCTCGACCGGTCGACCAGTTGCCAGCTCGACTCGATCAGCCGGGTGAGGGCGGCGCCGGGGTCGCCCGTGAGGTCGACGTCGTCGAGACCGGGGTGAGCTTGTTCGATGGCGTGGGCGAGGGCGGCGTCGACCAGGTCGGCCCGGTTGGGGAAGTGCCCGTAGACGGTGACGCGTCCGACCCCCGCGACCTTGGCGATCTCACTGACGCTGGCGTCGGGGTCCCGGCTCAGCGCGTCGACCGCCGCTTGCAGGATCGCGGCGATGCTGCGCTGCGCGTCCGCTCGTTTCACGGCCGGCGTCTCCTTCTTGTCGTACACATCTGTACGAGTTAGCCTACCGGGCAGCAACTCGTACAAATGTGTTCAAGTTAGGAGATGCGCTCGTGGTGGAAGGACGATGGCGCATGCTGGCCCTGCTGGGGGTCGCGCAGTTCATGCTCATCCTCGACGTCACCGTGGTGGCGATCGCGTTGCCGCACATCGGGGAGGATCTGGGTCTCGCCCGCGACACGCTGACGTGGGTGGTGAGCGCGTACACGCTGATGTTCGGCGGGTTCATGCTGCTCGGCGGCAGGCTGGCCGACCTCGTCGGCGCGCGGCGGGTGGTGCTGGCCGGGCTGTTACTCTTCACGGCCGCGTCGCTGGTCACCGGCCTGGCGCAGCACGCGCCGATGCTCATCGGCGGGCGGATCGCCCAGGGGCTCGGCGCCGCGTTGCTGTCACCCGCCGCCCTGTCGGTGGTGACGCGCACGTTCCAGGGCGAGGAGCTCAACAAGGCGCTGGGCGTCTGGTCGGCGCTCGGCGGTGGCGGCTCGGCGGTCGGTGTCCTCCTCGGTGGTGTGCTGACCGGCGGGCCGGGATGGCAGTGGGTCTTCTACGTCAACGTCCCGATCGGCGTGGTCGTCCTCGTCGCGCTCACCCGGAGCCTGCCCGCCGGACTCGCGGCCGGTCCGGGCGCGCGCCTGGACATTCCCGGAGCGCTGCTGGTCACGGCCGGCACCGGCGCCGCGATCTACGCGCTGATCGACGCCGGCGACCGGGGCTGGGCGTCGGCACCCAGCCTCGGCCTGCTGGCCGGGGCGATCGTCCTGTACGCCGTCTTCGTCGTCGTCCAGCGCACCAGCCGTTCACCTCTGATGGATCTGCGGATCCTCAGCAGGCGTCCGGTCGTCTTCGGCATCTTCCTCATCATGGTCGCCACCGCGTTGATGATCTCGGTCTTCTTCCTCGGCTCCTTCTACCTGCAGCATCACCAGGACTTCGGCGCCCTGGCGACGGGGTTGGCGTTCCTGCCGGTGGCGGTGGCCACGATCATCGGCGCCCAGGTCGCCGGACGGCTCGTCGGCGGCGTCGGCGCCCGCCCGATCGCCGTCGCGAGCATGCTGGTCGCCGCGGCCGGCATCGCGGTCCCGGCGTTCCTCCAGGGGCCGGCGCCGGTGATCCTCGGGGTCAGCGCCGGCGCGGCGGGCATCGGCGCCGCCTTCGTCGCGTCCTCGACGACAGCCCTCGCGCAGGTCGCCCAGCACGAAGCCGGAGTGGCCTCCGGTCTGCTGAGCACCTTCCACGAGTTCGGCGCCGCGCTCGGCGTCGCGGTGGTGTCCAGCATCGCCGCCGCGAGCATCGCGGGAAGCACCGACGCCGGCTTCTCCCAGGCCTTCATGGTCGCCGCCGGCACGGCCGCCCTGTCGGCGGTGCTGGCCCTGCTCATCGTTCCGTCGTCCCGGCTGCCCGGCCCGCGCCCAGATCACAACAGGAGGGACACTTTCTCGTGATGAGAGCAGGCACCACCGCCGTCACGATCCGCCGTGCGGAAGTCGATGACGCCGCCGTCGTGCACGGGCTGATCCTGGCTCTGGCCGTACACCAGAACCAAGGCGACGCCGTCACCGTCGGCGTTCCCGACCTCGAGCGCATGCTCGCCCGACCGGAGATCGCCTATCTGATCGCCGAACGTGCGGGCCGGGCCGTCGGGTACGTCTCCTGGCTGGAGCGCACGAGCTTCTGGTCCGGCGAGGAGTACTTCGCCCTGGACGACCTGTTCGTCGCCGAGGCCGAACGCGGCGGCGGCGTCGGAGAACGACTGATGCGTGCGGTGGCCGACGCGGCGAAGGGCAAGGTCATCCGGTGGGAGGTGGCCGAGGGCAACGTCGCGGCGCGACGGTTCTACGAGCGCATCGGCGCACGACTCGTCACCAAACAGATCTGCCGCTGGCAACCGCGATGACGTCCAGAGAAGATCGGCAGCGGTGATCGGCCGCCGTCCGTGAAGGTACTTGAGCCGGTTGTGGACGCGCAATTCGCCGCAGACCCAAGGGGGATGGGGCCGCTTTCCTTGGGTCACCGGCCCGACCGGGCCGGAACCACCGATCCGAAGGACAACCGACATGCGTCGTCACATCACCGCCCTCGCCCTCACCGTCGCCGGTTTAGCCGGCACGGCGTCCCTGTCCGCTCCCGCCCACGCGGCCTCACCGATCACCGTGACCGTGAGCCTGGGCAGCATGTCGGTCACCGGCACGACCGGGTCCGACCTGATCACTCTCGCCGAGGGCGCCGGCGGCGCTCCGGCGACGACTTCCTGAACGGCCGTGGGGGCAACGACACGACCGACGGCGGCGCCGACACCGACACCTGCACCGGCGAGACCGAAGAGAACTGCGAGATCTGAGCGACCGGCCTCACGGGAGAGGGCCGGTGGCCGGCCGACGCGGCGGGACGCGCAAGGCGTGCCGTTCTGATCGACCACAGTGGAGATGCCCTGTGATCGCGGGACCTCGGAAAGACCACGCACATAGCATCGGCTCATGGACGGATTCCCCATCATCGAGGTCGTCGACCTCGACCAGGCCCTGTCCTTCTACCGCGACGGCCTGGGCGGCGTGATCGACTACCGGTTCCCGCCCGAGGGCGACGCCGCCTACGTGACCCTTCGGCTGGGCGAGGCCGCCCTGGGCCTGGGGGTGACCCCCGGCCCGGCACCCGCCCCCGGTCCCGTGCTGCTCTGGTTCTACGTCGACGACGTCGACGCGAGCACCGCCGACCTGGCGGAACGGGGGTTCACGGTGGTGGAGGAGCCGGTCGACCAACCGTGGGGCGAGCGGGTGTCGCTGGTGCTCGACCCGTCGGGCATCCGGGTGCGGCTCGGACAGTCCCTCTCATGACGCCGACCGCAGAAGGCGGCGACCGCCCTGCGGCTGGGAAGCCTGGCGGACAACGACCTCTCGATTCCCCGGCCGGCGCCCCACCCCCGCTGCGGGGAACCAGCCGGGGTGTCCGGTGCCGCCGGACATCCGGCGCCTGCGGACGGCGGGCCTGACCTGGCGGAGAAGGTGATTTGGGGGACCAGTGCGTCCGGCCCTCCTGGCCGGACGGCCGGCGGGGATCGCACGGTGGCGTGACACCACATCCTCACCTGCCGGAGCACCCCATGCGCATTCGCCCCCTCGCCCCGATCCTCATCGCAGCCGCGCTGCTCACCACGACCGCCTCCGTACCGGCGAGCGCGTCGTCGGCGCACCAGCGGGCCTCGTGCGCCGACCTCAGCTGCACGTTCTACTTCTCCACCCGGACGACGGCCGCCATGAAGAGGGCCGCCGACCGGTCCGACTGGCTGGCCGGCCCGACGTCCAACATCATCTGCATGCGCATCCCCAACAAGCTCGTCGCGGTCGCCTGCGCGGGGGCGCTGCTGCTGCCGTACAACAAGGCCAGGAGCCGGCTTTCCGAGGCGGCCGCGATGGGCGGCTGCTTCGTCGTCAAGGCGCAGCTGGGTTTCGTCTTTCCGGTCAGGTTCGCGGCGGTTTCGACGGACAATCCCCAGTGCCGGTGAGCCGTATCCCCTGAGAGGAACGTATTCGTGAGCGAGCCGATTGATCCGCGGGTCGAGTTCGCGGCCCGCTTGCGGCGGCTGCGGCTCGCCGCCGGATTGTCGGTGCGCGAACTGACGGTGGCCAGCGCCCGGACGCCGTCGCGGCGTCCGGGCGCCGCGCCGGTGCGGCTGGCGCGCAGCACGATCGACGGGATGACCAGCCAGCGCAAGCCGAGCCGTCCCGAGCGGCCCAACTTCGAGGCGTTCGTCGACGCCTGCCTGCGCGTGGCCGCCGAGGCCAAGCTCACCCTGCCGGAAGGGCTGGACACGCGCGAGGCGTGGGACGACGCCTACGAACGGCTGCGCCGCCAGAGCGAGGAGTTCGAGTACGCGCGGGCGGCGCTGCGCACCACCGGGCGGCCGCAGTCCTCCGGCCCGTGCCCGTATCGCGGGCTGGAGGCGTACGGCGCGGCCGACGCCGACCTGTTCTTCGGACGGGACGCCATGACCGCCGAACTCCTCGCCCGGACCGGCGAAGGGGGGCTGCTGGTGGTGACCGGTCCGTCGGGGGCTGGCAAGTCGTCGCTGGTCAGGGCCGGGCTGATCGCCTCGTTGTCCCGGCTGCACGGCATCGAACCCGTGCTGACCCGGCCCGGCCCGGAACCGGTCGCCGCCCTGTTGCGGCGGCTGGCGCAGGAGGGCCCGACCGCGCCGATCATCGTCGACCAGTTCGAGGAGCTGTTCACCGCCTGCCCCGACGAGGCGAAACGGGTCCAGTTCGTCGACCTGCTGACCACACTGGAGGCGGACGGCCGCCCGGTGATCGTGGTGGTGCGCGCGGACTTCTTCGGCCACTGCACCCGCCACCCCGCCCTCGTCCCCGCCTTGCGCCGCCCCCTGGTGGTCACGCCGATGAACCGGGACGGATTACGCGAAGCCATCGAAGGCCCCGCCAGGACGACCGGCCTGACCTTCCAGGAAGGCCTGGTCGACCTGCTGATGGAGGACCTGAGCGGCGGCAGGGCCGACGCCGAACCGGCCGGCGTGCTGCCCCTGCTGTCGCACGCCCTCCGCGAGACGTGGAACCACCGGCAGGGCGCGACCCTGACCCTGGCCGGCTACCGGCGGACCGGCGGCATCATGCGCTCCCTCGCCCAAACCGCCGACGCCGCCTTCGACGCGCTCGACGCCGACGAACAGCGGGCCGCCAGGGACCTGCTGACCCGGCTGGTCCGCCTGGGCGGCGACGGCCCCGACACCGCGCGCAAACTGCCGCTGGAGGAGGCGACCGGCGCCGGGCGGGTACTCGACCATTTCGTCCGGGCCCGGCTGGTGACCGTCGACGCCGACTCCGTCCAGTTCACTCATGAGGCGCTCATCCGGAGCTGGCCGCGGCTGCACGGGTGGATCGAGGAGGACAGGACCGGGCTGCTGGCGGTGCAGCAGCTGGAAGTCGACGCCCGGCTGTGGGACCAGCGGCAGCACGGCGCGGCCTACCTGTACCGGGGTGAGCGGCTGGCGCGGCTGGCGAACCTGCGCGACGCGGGCCAGCCGATCTCCGCGACCGCCGCGGGCTTCCTCGCCGCCGGGCTCCGATCGGATCGCCGGGCCAGGTGGACGCGGCGGGCTCTGGTGAGCCTGCTGGTCACGTTACTGGTGGCCGCGTCGGCCGCCGCCGTCCTGGCCGCCGCCGCCCGCAACGCGATCGACGCGCAACGCGACACCGCGCTGTCCCGGCAGCTGTCGGTGCAGAGCGCGCTGATCACCAACGATCCGCCCCTGTCCGCGCTGCTGGCCGCGACGTCCTGGCGGATCAGCCCGACGGACGAGGCGCGCGCGAGCCTGCTGAACGTCCTGGCCAACCCGGGCCGCGCGGTCCTGACCGGCCACACCGGCGGGTCGTACGCGGTGGCCTACAGCCCGGACGGCGCCCAGCTGGCCACCGGCGGCGAGGACGGCGTCATCCGGTGGGACGCCCGCACGGGAAAGCGGATCGGCGCCCTGATGACCGGGCCCACCAAGGCTGTCGGCGCAGTGGCGTACAGCCCGGACGGCCGCACCCTGGTGAGCACGAGCGAAGACGGTACGGTGCGGCTGTGGGACGCCCGCTCCGGCGGACAGCTCGGCGCCCCGCTCTTCACCGGCGAGGAGCACTCGTCGATTCCGTCGGTGACCTTCAGCCCCGACGGCACGCGCGTGGCCGGCGGCGGCTTCGACGGGACCATCCGGTTGTGGGACGTGCGCACCCGCGAGCAGATCGGCCGTCCGTTCATCGGCGGCCTGGAGAACGTCTGGTCGGTGGCCTTCAACCACGACGGCACCCTCTTGGCCAGCGGCGGGCAGAACGGCGACCTCCACCTGTGGGACGCGCGGACCGGACGCGCCGCCCGAGTCCTCGACCTGGGCGAGGAGACCACCGTGCTGTCGGTGGCGTTCAGCCCGGACGGCGCCCGATTGGCCACCGGGGACACCGACGCGATCGTGCGCCTGTGGGACGTGCGGACAGGCCAGAAGATCGACGAAATGTCGGGGCACTCCCAGATGGTGCGCAAGGTGGTGTTCGCGCACGACGGCGCGCGGCTGGCCAGCACCGGCGACGACGGGACGATCCGGCTGTGGGACGTGCGGCGCGGCAGACGCCTGGGCGCCCCGCTCATCGGCCACACGGGCGGCGCGTTCGACATGGCGTTCAGCGGCGATGACGGGCGCCTGGCCAGTGTCGGCCGGGACTCGACCGTGCGGCTGTGGGACGTCCGCGTCGGCCGGATGGACGGCGAACCGTTCACTGGGCACCCCCACCGGGTGGAGTCGGTGGCCTTCAGCCCGGACGGCTCGCGCCTGGCCAGCAGCGATGACGGCCCAGACGACGCGGTCCGCCTGTGGGACGTCCGCACACGCGGCCGAATCGGCGCGCCGCTGCTCGAACACACCGAGTCTTTGGAGTCGGAGCCGTTCAACCACGTGATCTCCGTTGCCTTCGGCCGCCGGGGCAGCCTCCTGGCCGGCGCCGAGCTCGGCGGCAGGATCTGGGTGTGGGATCCGCGCACCGGCCAACGGATCGGCGGCCCGATCCGAACGCCCACGCGGGTCGTCTCCCTGGCGATGAGCCCGGACGACACCCAGCTGGCGAGCGGCGGAGACGACGGCACGATCCGCTTCTGGGATCTGCGGACCCGCCGGCAGACAGGCGCCCTGATCGCCGCGCACGCGTCGGAGGTGTCGTCGCTGGCCTACAGCCGGGACGGCACCCGCCTGGTGAGCGGCGGATACGACTCGCTGGTCAACGTGTGGAACGTCCGGACCGGCGACCGGATCGGCGGGCCGTCGGCGGGGCACACCGGCTGGGTGATGTCGGTGGACTTCGCCCCCGACGGCACCCGCATCGCCAGCGGCGGACGCGACGGAACCGTGCGGCTGTGGGACGCGCGTACGGGCCGGCAGACCGGCACCCCGCTGATCGGACACACCGACTCGGTGGAGGCGGTGGCCTTCAATCCCAACGGCACGACCCTGGTCAGCGGCGGGATGGACGCGACCGTGCGCGTGTGGGACGCCAGGATCGGCCGGTTGCTCGGCGTCCCCCTCGTCGGCGGCGAAATGATCTGGTCGCTGGCCTTCAGCCCGGACGGACGCCGCCTGGCCGTCGGCAGCGAGGACTACCTGATCCGCGTGTGGGACGTCGCCCTGTCCCCGGACGCCTTCACCTCCGTCTGCGCGATGCTCGACCGCGAGGTGACCCCGGCCGAATGGGCCCAGTATGTGCCCGGCCTGCCGTACGAGCCGGTCTGCCGGAAACGCTGACCGAGATCTTCAAGAAGCGGACCGATCGTCCGCCTGGCCCACTGGCTCCCGAAGGCACATCGCCGCCGACGCGGATCAGCCGGTCGTCTTCACTGATTGATCGGCTGCGTACGTGATCCAGGAAACCGGCGCTAAGCGAAGTCGGCGCCGGCTCAGCTGCTCGTGAGCCGCGGCATGTTCGCGGCGTGTTCATGGTGTGCCGTTTCCCGCGGCTCGCCCTGATACGTCCTCGGCGCGACCGCCGGACAGGACCCAGCTGGCCAGGAGCTGTATGGCCTGGCGTGAGGCGGTTCCGGCCTCGGTGGTGTAGACGAAGAGGGTCTGGTCAGGGTCGCCGGGCATCGTGAGCGTCTCGTAATCGACTGTGAGCTCTCCGACGACGGGGTGGCGCAGGTGTTTGGAGCCGAAGGTGCGCTGGTAGACGCCGTGCTCCTCCCACCATCGCCGGAACTCGGGACTGCGCTCGGACAACTCGGCCACCAGATCCCGGGCGAGCTGATCACCGGGGTCGTGGCCGACGTCGAGACGCAGGCTTTCCACGGCCGCGCCTGCCTGCACGTCCCAGTCGAGGAACAGGTCGCGCGCTTGGTCCGTGAGGAACATCCACCGGGCGTAGTTGCGCTCGCGGGGCCGGAGCGCGTCGAAGTCGCTGATCAGGGCTCTGGCCATGCGGTTGGTGGCCAGGACGTCGGTCCTGCGGCCGAGGATGAGGGCGGGGGTGCCCTCAAGGGCGTCGAGGAACTGGTGCAGTCCGGGGCGCACCCTTTGCACGCTCGGGACGCGGCGGCGGGTTCCGGAGGCCGGTCCGATCAGGTGGCCGAGATGTTCGCGCCCGGCCGCGTCGAGGCCGAGCGCGCGGGCGATCGCGTCCAGGACCCCGGCGGACGGGGTGATGCGCCGCCCCTGCTCCAGCCGGGTGTAGTAGTCGGTCGACACGCCCGCCAGCAGCGCGACCTCCTCGCGGCGCAGGCCCGGGACCCGGCGGATGCGGTCATCGGCCGGCAGGCCCGCGCGGGACGGGTCGACTTTGCTCCGGGCGCGCCGGAGGAAATCCGCGAGTTCCCTGTTGTCGGCCGCCATGGTCTCATCCTGCCAAGAACCGCGCCCTTCCTAGGACGCGGCGTCCCAGGATCCAGAGGGCCGGATATGGCGGCGGCCGGGGCACTGCCGTGCCGAAGACTGGAATCACGTCCCAGCCACCATCTGGGCCTGAGATCTGCGGGATGACCTGCGTCTTCGGCCTCCATCACCTGGCGTGGCAGGGCCGGTCGGCTTCGGCACCGAATGAAGGACGGACTCCACATGATCACACTCACCGGCACCCCTGCGACCTGGTTCGTCACCGGCACGTCCCGTGGCCTGGGTCTGGAGCTCGTACGCCAACTGCTCCAAGCCGGTCACAACGTCACCGCGACGACCCGCTCCACCGAGCGCCTCACCCAGGCCCTGGCCGGCGTGGACACCACGCGGCTGCTGGCCCTGGAGGTCGATCTCGCGGACGAGGCCGCCGTCGCTGACGCGGTCCGCCGCACCACCGAGCGCTTCTCGGGCCTGGACGTCGTGGTCAACAACGCCGGCTACGGCTTCCTGGCCTCGGTCGAGGATACGGCCGACGCCGAGGCCAGGCGGATGTTCGACGTCCAGGTCTTCGGCGTCTGGAACGTCCTGCGGGCCGTGCTGCCGATCTTCCGGACGCAGAAGGGCGGCCACGTCGTGAACGTCTCGTCCGTACTGGGCCTGGTCTCGGTTCCGGGATGGGGTCTGTACTGCGCGGGCAAGTTCGCCCTGGAGGGCCTGAGCGAGGCGCTCGCGGGCGAGGTCGCGGAGTTCGGCGTCAAGGTCACCCTCGTGGAGCCCGGCTACTTCCGTACCAGCTTCCTGACCACCGACTCACTGGCCCTGCCGACTTCGACGACGCAGGGTTACGAGGCCATCCGCCAGATGACCGACGACCACCTGAACCTCCAGGGCAACCAGCTCGGCGACCCGGTGAAGGGCGCCGCCGCGATCATCTCGCTGGTGGCGACGGGGGACGGCCCGCTCCGCCGGCTTCTGGGGTCCGACGCCTACTCCTACGCCACCGGCAAGGTGCAGGCGCTCCAGGCGGACATCGAAGCCGGGCGCGAGCTGGCCCACAGCACCGACTTCCCGCAGGCCTGACGCGGAAGCCGGCGCGATGTCGGCACCCGCCTGGACACCGACGACGAGCCGCGATCCGGCTTGCCCTGGCTGGTGATGCGGGGGGCAGCCGGACTCACCGGTAAGGGCGGCATCATGACCACGATGCCGCCCGTCTTGTCAATCGTCGCGGCGGCCGGGCAACTCCGGGCGGTGGCCCGCAGGTGGAAGACGGCCCAGGCACAAGCGGCCCGCGCCTCTACACCTGCTTCGATCCCGAGGCACGCGGCGGCGAGCCCTCCGCCCTGTCGTGGGGAGAGTCAGTACCGTCCATCTGCCTCCAGACCGGGAAGATCAACGGGCACAGCGTGGCGAGCAGATACACACCGCCGGCCATCAGCAGCGCGCACGGCAGGCCGGCCGAATCCACGAGGAAGCCCGCAGCCAGTCCGCCCATCGGAGTGACCAGCTGGACCGAGGCCGTCGTCGCGCTCAACACGCGGCTGCGCAGTTCCTCCGGCACCTTCTCGTACGTCACTGTGGCCATGATGGGGTTGAGTACACCGAAGGCGAGACCCTCAACCGCCATGATCACGGCCAGTGGCGCGAAGGTGTCGGTGAAGGCGGCGACCACGAAGCGCGGCAGGCCCCCGATGAGAAAGGCGATCGTGAACACTGGCCACCGCCGAAAGTGGCTGCCCACCGCCCCGAAGACCAGCGCCCCCGCGAGTGCGCACACCCCGAACGCCGCGTTCAACAGACCGAGATCGATGGAACCATCAAGCTCCACACGGGCATCAACGGGGAGGAGCACGGCGCTCCATCCTTGGTCGAGGCCCCTGGTGACCAGCGTCATCAGGCACAGGCTCAGCAGCAACGGAGTGGCTGCCAGGAAGCGATAGCCTTCCGCGAGTTCACGACGGTAGGCGTGCAACGATGTCGGCTCGACCCGCCGCTGGGCTTGTGCCTCAGGCAGGTCGCGCACTCCGAACGCGAACAGCGGCGCGGACACGGCAAAGGTCGCGGCATCCACCCACAGGACGTTCTCGGCTCCGAGTACGGCGATCAGCACACCTCCGAGAGCCGCTCCAGTCAGCGCCGCACAGCGTGCCGCACCGTCGTACAACCCGGCAGCCCTGGTCAGCGGTATTCCGGCGCGTTCGGCGAGCGTGGGCAACAGCACGCCGCGCGCAGTTTCACCCGGTGCACGGAACAGCCCGGTTATCGCCATGAGCACGCACAGCATCCAGAAATGCAGGACGCCGGCGAAGTGCAGCAGCGGGATCGCCGCGACTGCGATTCCGCAGGCGAGATCCGAGGCGACACTCACTCGCCGTCGCCCGATCCGGTCGATGACCGGACCGGTGACGAGTGCGGCGAGTACCGCGGGCAGCAGTGTGCAGAACGCGACGATCCCGGCCTTGGCGGCGCTGCCCGTGCTCTGCAGCACGAACCACGGCACGCCCATGTATGTGAGGCAATTCCCGGTGATCGAAAGAAGGTTGGCGGCAAGAACCGTTGTCAAAGGACGGCGATCAACCGTCCCGAAATCTTCGGGCACTACGGTGGTCTCCCATGAGGGGAAGCGCCCACCGCGAACGAAGCAGGTCAGCCGGTGGGCGTAGCGAAGTGGTCAGCGTCTGGCGCGCACAACGAGGCGCACCGCAATGTGGTGTTCACAAGCAGCGCCTCCAACACTTCGCCGGGATGACCACCCGGCACCTCCACGCATTGTCACCTCGGACGCCCTCCTCCGCAACGATGATCCGTTCGCGACGGGCAGCTCGGTCCGAGATGCGCAGATGAAGGCCGTCGGAGTCCCTGCGGTCAGGTATCGGCTGACCGTCCGGCCTTGCTCTGGGTGCGGGCGAGTCGGTCCCCGACTCTCTGTCCTCCTGCAACAACCTCGCCGGCGCCCACCGGGCGGCGGGAGATCTGGGCCGGGCCATCCCGCTGTGTGAACAGACCCTGGCCGACTGCGAACGCGTCCTAGGAGCCGAGCACCCCACGCCAAGGGCAGTACGCGGCAACGTGTTGCCCGCCTGTCGGCAGGCCCATACCGACCCTGCT
This sequence comes from Herbidospora sakaeratensis, assembly GCF_001570525.1. GTDB lineage: Bacteria > Actinomycetota > Actinomycetes > Streptosporangiales > Streptosporangiaceae > Herbidospora > Herbidospora sakaeratensis. Next base: position 199,016 of record NZ_BBXC01000007.1, on the reverse strand, counting down.
CAGCGAGACGTCCCGTGACCGCCATCCTGTTTCAGCTCGTGCGGGCGCCCCGGGTGTCCAGGGCGGTGTTGTCGGGTCAGCGGGACGTCTCCTGGATGCCGCAGGGGACGCTCGGTGGACCGGGGGACAAAACTCGCAGCGCTAGAGAGACCGTCACCGGACGTGCCCGATCAGTCGGGGCGTCTGCGTAAGCGGACTACAGCTCGTCCCATGACCAAGGGTCGGCGGGGCTCCCGTCGGGTTCTCGGCCGAACCGGAACCGATCCCCGTGGTCATCATGCTTGAGGAAGTGATCGAATAGGCCCAGGGCCGGCAACTCATCAACCTGGCCGGCGGTCGCCATCCTCCGCTCCATCTCCTGTACGAACCTGGCCGCGGAGTCCGAGGTGATCAAGACCTCCAGGAACGCGGCATACCGTTCGCCCAGAGCGGTGCCTTGATCAGCGGCCCCGGCCTTTCGCATGCTGGCCAGCAGCCTGTCCACGCCAGTGACCCGGGTGATGTCGGTATGCGCGGCGGCCCGTTCGGCCAGCACGGCCACTTGGTCATCGGCCCCGAGGCTGTGCAGGCTGTCCAGCAGCTCGGCCAGGCCGAACGGGTGGGTGACGTCAACGTTGGGGGCGACTCGTTGGGCCAGGACGGTGGCCTGGTTGCGAAACCCCAACTCCTGCAAGTGGTCCAGCAGCCTTGCCACGCGGGCAGGGAAGCAGAGGTCAACGCCCGCGACGACCCGTTCTGCCAGCACGGTGACCTGGTCGTCGGCGTGGGTGACGTCAGCGGTTGCTCCGGGGTGGCGGGCCAGCAGGATGACGATCGGGTCGTGGGCCCCACCTCCTGCAGCGTGTCGATGAGATCGACCAAGCTCTCCGTCGGGTGGAGGTCGGTATGCAGGGTGGCCCGTTCGGCCAGAGCCGTCACATAGTCATCGGCCCCTGTACTACGGAGGACTCGTAGCAGTGCGGCCACGGCTCCCGGGCGGGTGGCGTCTGCGTCGGCCACGGGATGGCGGGCCAGCAGGATGTCAGCCTCGGCGGTGGCCCTCACACTGTGCAGGCTGCTGAGTAGGTGCGCCATGTCGTATGGGGAGCCGAGGTCAACATGCGCGGCGGCCCGTTCGGCCAGCGCGATGACCTGGTCGTCAGCACCCACCCACTGCAGGGAGCGCAGCAGAGCAGCCACGCCCATCGGATTGTCGAAGTCGGCGTGTGCGGCTGTCCAACGGGCGGTGCAGTTTGTGGAGGAGGCTGAGGGCGGCCTCGTGGTTGCCATGGGACGAGGCCGTCTTCAGGAGTTGGACGGCATCGCGGTACAAGCCCCGGTCCCACGCGGCGTTCCCAAGCACGTTGAAGTCGCCGGTGTGTGCGTGGGCGGCGGCAGCGGTCCAGAAGTCAATGGGCGGGACCTGGTCGGCGCGGTGGTGACGGCCGTGCTGGTCGAGGTAGTAGGCCGGCCCGGCGCCGACCTGCGGGCCCCCAGCGGTGGTGCGGGCGCCGCGCTGGTTGCGGGGGAGCCTGCTTCAGCCAGTCCTGACCGGCCTGCTCCCATTCGACGCCGGTGAGGTAGCCGGGGCGGCCGTGGCCAGCAGCGCCAGGGGGAGGGCCGCAGCCCAGCCGTCGGGCGTCCATCGCAGCGTGGATGAGGGCCTGGGTGGCGGGTACGGTCGAGGCTTGCCGGTAGCGGTCCATCAGCACCGGCACCCCCGCCAGATACTGGGTGACCTGCCCATCACCGGCCCGCTCGGCCGCCTCCTCCAGGCGAGGGTCGCCGGCGGCCAGCTCTGTCAGGGCGGCCAGGTCGGCGCCGGTGAAGGCGCCGGGGACGGGGATGGCGTGCCCGTCCAGCAGGACCCGTGCCTGAGCGTGGACATTGGGAGTGGTGCGTGTGGTCAGGGTGTTCCAGTGGGCGGGCCACAGGGTCGCCAGCACCAGAACCGGCGCCCGGGCGGGGTCGCGTAGCAGCTCCCGCAATCCGGCCGCGACGCGCGGGCCTCCTGGGCCTCGTTCAGCCACACCACCGTGTACGGCCCGATTCGCGCCAGATCGGCCAGCGCCGCATCTGGCCGGGTGGGGTCGATGGGCTGCCACAACCGCCACGGCCGCGGTCGGTCGCGTAACAGGTGCAGTGCTTCCCAGCAGGCACGGGTCTTACCGGTGGAGGACCGCCCACCAGCACCGCGATCCGGCTACCTCCATCAGCGGCCTGGAAGAACACCTGCGCCAGCGCCTGGTCATGCGCACGTGGCACATACACCGGAAGCGCCGCCAGATCCGCCGGCGCGGCGAAGCCCGCAGCGCCGGAGCCAGTGTCGATGGCGCGGTGGATCTCCAGCTGATGCTCGAACGGATCGGTCACCTCGGCCGGCAACCGGCCCGGCACCGGGCGCGCAGCCTCACCCACCCCCGCCTGCGTGTCAGCTGGTGCCGTGCCGATGTTCACCACGTGCGCCGTCTGGATCTGGATGGCGTCCCGGCTGATGCTGGACCCCCGAGATGGACATCTCACCGGGCACAGGCCCTGCCGGGGGGAGCGAGGGGGTGGAGCTGTCCGACTCTGCCAATGCTCCTCCCCTGTATGTGTCTCCCCGAGGATGCGCGCGATCGTATCCCGGCGACGGCCGGCATCGGAGTCTGTGACCTGATGTGCCCCGGATCCAGCTCGGCGCCGGCCTGCTCGTGCGTGCAGGGCGGCCGCGCGTTCGTCGCCATTGCGGTGATCCGGTGTGTCTGTCATGATCGCGCGGTTGATGGTCGGGCGGGGGTGGCATGAGGGTCTGCGGCGCCTTGATGGCGGTGGGAGCGGTCGTCTCCCTGTCGGGTTGCGGGAATGTGACGGCACCATCCGTGGCGGCACCATCGGTGGCGGAACATTCCGTGACAGCGCCGGCCGTGATTCCGTTCTCGGGTACGCCGGACGACGCGATGAAACTCCAGCTTGAACGCGGCGTGACCGTCCAGGTCCGCAAGGTGCTGCGCAACGAGTCCGATGAGAGCTCGGTCGACATCTCCCGGCAGGGAGACGAAGTCATAGTCCTGGATACGGGGGGATTCAACGAGAGCCGGACCGAGGGAGTGGTCCGCCTAGGCGAGCACGGCCAGAGCAACTGGATGGGCGTGACCGCATCCGACCTCACCACCACCTTTCATCGGACCGACGTCCCCGAAGACATGCGTGACATCGTGAGCGAGGAACTCGCCGACGAGAGGAGCCGGATCATCAAGACCGGCGAGGACGCCGAATACGTGCGGCCGGCGAGCACCGAGCGACTGCCGGCGGGAAAGACGTGGTACCGGGACGAGCGTGACTACGACTGCGTGATGCAATCAGCACTCGGCTCCTTTTCGCTGTCGGAACTCGTCCAGGCTGAACTGATCAAGAATATGGTCACGCTCGCCGCCCCTCCGGTCCCGGGTGAGGAGCTGGACGGTGTCCCCACGACCGTGTACGCGGGGACGGCCCCGATCCGGAAACTGGGAGGAACCGTGTCGTTCTCCGACCCCATGAACCTGGACATGTACGAGAGGGCGGACAAGACGATCACCGTCTCGTGGAAACTGTCGGTCGGACCGGATCAGCTGCCGCGCCGGATGACCCTGTCCACGCCGGTCCCGCCCGTTTTCCAGGACGACGCTCCGGCGACGGCGGTGACCGAGGTGACCTTCGCCGCGTGGGGCGCGCCCATGAACATCGTCGCTCCCCCAGCCGATCAGGTTCACGTCCTGACCGAAGGCACCCGGGGATGCATAGAGACGGGTGAGTAGCAGGCCGCCTCGACCCACGCTGGCCTGCTCGAAACCCGGATGCGGGTGGCCACGGCTCCTTCGTCGCCCACCCCCACCGCATCCTCATCGAGGCCCGGCGCCGATTCGAAAGCCCCAGGCCGATGATCAGCCAGAGCGGCTGGAAGTCGATGCCGCCGTTGAGGATCTGGTCGCCCGACACGGCAACCGACAGCGACAGTGCGGCCACCGCGATGACGCGGGCGATACGGCGGTTGGTGCGGCGGTGGGTGTTCATCGGGTGTCGCGATGTTCAGGCGTGCTCCCCAGGTTCAGCCGGACCTCGCCGTAGGGACGGACATGCTGCCAGAACAGCGGGGTCAGGCCGCGCCGGTCGGCGGGGGTGAGCAGGGCGGCCCAGCCGGGTTCGGCCAGGACCTCTTGCAGCATGAGGTGTTGACGTACACCAGGGCGGCCTGCGGGATGCGCGGGCACAGCGCGGTCAGCTCGACCTCCTCGCGCCGGTTGGTGGAGATCTCCCCAGCCCTGCCGTAGCAGAGCACCGCGTTGGCGCGGTTCCAGGCTTCCACCACGTTCAGCCCTTCCTCGATCTGGCGTTGCAGGTCACGGCCGCGCAGGTAGCGGGCTACGAAGACGGTGCGCTGGGTGGGAGGCGGCGCGGGTGAAGCGGGACAAGATGGCCTCGGTGGAGGCGCTGCCGGTGCGAATCGCGGTGGCGTACTTGATGACCTGGTCGTAGCCGGCGGCGACGACGTCAAAGCGGATCGGGCGGGTCATCGCCGCCGCCATGTGGGGATAGCGGGCCAGATCTCCCTGGGCGGCCTGGTAGAGGCGCACCTGCGGCAGCAGATCGATGTTGAGCAGCCGGGTGACGCCGAACCCGATCTCCGACTGGCCGTGGAAGTCGACGTAGTTGCCCTCCACCCGCATGGTGGTGCCGTGCCGGATCGCGCCTTCGACCATTATCGCTCTCGGCGACGTCGCCCGGTTACCGATCAGCGCCGAGTCCGGTGAGCTGCTTTCCTGGTTGTAGAGGCGACACGTGTGGCTCAGAAACGCCGGTCACGCCAGCCACCGCAGACCTACCAGCCCGAGCCCAAGGTGTGATGGCGCGGGTGGATGGACGGTAGCAGGACGCGTCGACCCCGGTTGATGACCTGCTGGGTCTCGGAGTCCGGGCGGGCGCCCGCGTCGGTCGAGGCGTGGTGCGGGTCAGTCCCTGTCGCTGCCGACATCAGGTGCTCCCCCTTCGCCAGCCTCCGAAGGTCGGCGCGATCGTGACCCCGCCCATCACTCCCACCCAGCGCCGGACAACGCGATCTGTTCTCTCCGTCTGCTTACCACCATCTCCACCGATACTGGCAGCGGTGTACGACGAAAGGGCCGCTGTGGTGCCCCGCAGTGCGGAACGAGTAGTGGGACCAACCTGGTCTCAATCAATTCGGGCGCGAGCCCAAGCAAGCGCAGCCTTCGCCGCGCCAGCCTGGTAGGCCCTCAAGTGGGGCACACCCGGCGGCGGTGGCTGCATACTCATGCGGGCCCAGTAACCTGCGTAGGCGACGCAATAGCTGGTGATCACGATGTCCGGGAGCTCCTGCCACGCTCTCAGATGGGAGAGCGCGTCCTCAGCCTCGACCGGTGCGTGGCCGGCCATGATCATGTGAGGGATGAGGTCGACGACGTCCTGCCAGGCGGCGCCGATCGAGGGTTGGGCCCAGTCGACGACCAGCAGCACTTCATCGTCGTCGCTCTGGCGGGAACCGATGAGCAGGTTGTCGGGACGGATGTCGCCGTGGACGAGCGAGAGCCCGGCGGAGTGGGGCACCCAGACGCGTTCGAGTTCGGCCAGCAGGCCGAGACGGTCGCGTTCCCATGGACCCAGACCGTCAGCGCCGGACCGGAGCAGGTCACCCCAGCCGTGCAGGAAGCCGCCCCTCGCCTCGGACGAGAGGGCGACGTTCGCAGGACTCGGTGTCAACGTCTCGGCCAGGGCCGCGACCCCGGCGACGGCGACCGCCACGTCGGCCGAACCGGGAGCCAGATCAGGGTGCCGACCTTCGACATCCTCGAAGACCAGCACGGCCCAGCCAGCCAGATCACCGCTCCAGCGAAGCCGCGGCGCCGACGTGGTCACCGGCATCAGCTCCGCGACCGCAGCCTCCGCGCGGTACTTGGGGGCGAGCACATGGTCGGCGGGTACCGCCTTGACGAAGGCGCGGCCGGTTTCGGCGACGACGCGGGCCGCCAGGCCGGGGGTGAAACCGCCGGACTGCATAGCGACCTCGTGAACGGTGCCGAGGCGTCGGGTCAGCGCCTCACGAAGGCCCTGAGGCAGGTCATTCCAGGAAGGGCGGACGGCAGGAGACATGAGTGCGCTTCCGTGATCGGGGACATGGCCGGGCACCGGACGGATTCACGCCGCAGCCTGGATCCGTCCGGTGCCGGTAGCTCGCCGATCACAGCTCATGGGGGGACGTTATCTCAGAGCCTCCCGACATCGGCGTGCGTGAGATCAGGTCGTCGTCCGCATGTGGTGCCGGTAGGCGTCGAGGTCGAGGGTCAGGCCGTCCACGACGGTGGGGCGATCCGGTTGGCGATCGTCAGGATGATCTCAACGCATGAGCCAGCGAAGCCGGGTTGGGTACCGGCGGCGCGTCGATAGGTTCGGCGAGGTCGTTCAGGCAGGCCTGGCCGAGGCTGGAGGCGCCGAGTTCGGTGTCGAGGTGATACCAGCCGTAGGTCACGCGTTCCGGCTGGAGCGTACCGCGGATATGCGATCAGATAGGCCGAGGAGTTGGTACAGATCGGCAGACGTTGAACGCCAGCACCAGGGCTTCGACGAGGGCCTCGGCACAGGTGGGGGCGGCAGTCAGCCGATCGTGGATGAACATGTCCACGCCCGGTCGGGACGGGTGTGGACCAGGAAGCCGCGGGTCAGTCCGGCGACGCCGGGAACTCGGTCGCTGGGGGCCAGGTAGAGGTCGAGCTGCTGCAGGTGACCTTCGTGCTCGACGCGATGGACGGTGCCGAGCCCGCCCATCGCGGGGACGATCCGGTCCAGCCAACCGGGCAGGATCGCGCCCAGCTCGACCCGGATCAGGGTGTCGAGTCCGGCGGCGTGGGCGGAGAACTGCGCAGGCTCGACTCCGATGACGAGGTCCACGTCAGACACTCGGTGCGAAGTCCCGTAGGCGAGAGATCCACGTGCTCGTCACCGCCGTACGGTCACTCGGCTCCCCGTTTGGCTCCCGAAATCGGAAAAGGGGCTCCGGATAATCTCCGAAACCCCTTACGACCAGCCAAAACTGGTCGGGACGACAGGATTTGAACCTGCGACCCCTTGACCCCCAGTCAAGTGCGCTACCAAGCTGCGCTACGTCCCGTTCCCTGCTTCGTGCCCCTCAGGCACGGAACAACCTTAGCGCAGATTCGCGCCCCGCGTGCACCGACGCGTAGTGTGGCGATCATGGGAAGGCGTCCGCAGGTCGATCACGAGGAACTGGCCAGGCTCTCCGCCACCGGCTGGTCCAACGCCGACCTGGCAGCCCACTTCGGCGTGACGGAATCCGGCATCCTCCAGGCCAAGCGATCAGCCGGCCTGTCGAAGCCCATGACCGACCACTCCACGGCCATCCCGTGGAAGCTCGCCCGCCCCCACTCCCAGTCGGGTCCCGCCACCAACCTGCGCAACCTCTCGGCCGCCGCTCAGGGCAGACCGGTGCGGAAGGAAAAGATCAACACCGCGATCCGCTGGGCGACGCGGCTCGTGGAGACAGGTCGAGACATCGCCTACGACCAGGAGCAGGGCTTCCACGAGATCGAGGCCCACGAGGTCTCGCACATCGCCCAGGTCCTCCGCTCAGCGCGGGAGAAGCTCGGCTAGAGCGTCTGGTCTCGCATGTCGACCGTGTTGACCAGGTCGTCCTCGACCACCTGATCCGATGGCGTGCGGCGCCGGCGGGCGAGCAGGGTGGTCACCACGCCGCTGATCACGCCGACGCACATCATGATCCAGCCGATCGCCTGCAGGTCGAAGCCGGGGGCTTCCCATTTGACGGCGAAGGCCAGCACCGCCCCCACCACGAAGAACGCCAAACTGGCACCAAATCCCATAAGGACGCCGCCTACCCGGCAATTCATGGGTTACGCCCTCATTTCAGGGGCAGTCCGGAGTGTCGAAGACAAGCAGACAGCCGGAGGCAGACATGAGCGCCATCGCATGGGTGGTCGTGGTCGTAGCCGTCGTCGTGGCGCTGGGAGCCATCGGGTACGTCGTGGCGGGCCAGACTCGGCGGCGCCACCTGCAGGACCGATTCGGCCCCGAATACGACCGCGTCGTCCAGGAGACCGACAACCGCAGGGACGCCGAGCAGGAGTTGCTGGCCCGCGAGGCCCGCTACGCCGACCTCGACCTCCGTCCCCTCGACGCCGAGGCCCGGGACACGTACGCGAAGAAGTGGCGGGAGGTGCAGGAGCGGTTCGTCGACGCGCCGAGTTTCGCCGTCACCGAGGCGGACGCCCTGGTCACCGCCGTCATGGCCGATCGCGGCTACCCGACCGACGAGTTCGAGGAGCGGGTGAACGTCCTGTCGGTCGGGCACGCCGGGACCCTCGACCGCTACCGCCAGGCCCACGAGATCAGCGGCCGGGCCGCCCGGCAGGAGGCCACCACCGAGGATCTCCGCCAGGCCATGGTCCACTACCGCGCCCTGTTCGACGAGCTTCTCGACGCCGACGTGCACGCCCACTCTCCCCGCAAGGAGGCCGATCACTGATGACCACGTACAACCCCTACGACCGTGACAAGACGGCCGAGACCGACAGAGACGACGTCCTCGCGGACGACCACCACCACGACGACAACCCGCACGACGACAAGCTGGTCGCCTCCGACCTGGTGCCGGAGCCCCGGCACACCGACGACGTCGCCGACGACATGACGACCGAGGACCGCAACGCCGAGAGCGCGCCCGTGGGCGTGGCCGGCAGCGCCTCGGTCACCTCGCCCGACGCCGTCGACGAGGCCCACCGCGACACCGCGGGCGACCTGTCGGACGCCGAGGCGACCACCGTCGACGACATCGACTTCGACGACCGCTGGCGCGACATCAAGGCCGCGTTCGTCGACGACCCGCGCGAGTCGGTCGAGAAGGCCGACGCCCTGATCGACGAGGCCGTCTCGGCCCTGGCCGCCCAGCGCCAGTCGCTGGTCGACCAGTGGAAGAACTCCGGAACCAACGACACCGAGCAGCTCCGGCTCGCCCTGCGCGAGTACCGCAACCTGTTCGACCGGCTGAAGGGATAAGTCACATGCTGGCCATCGCCGCGGCGGTCGTCTTCGGGATCGCCTTCCTGCTCGACCTGCTCAACGCCGACATCGGCATCGGGCTCACCGCCCTCATCGCGCTCGGGCTCTGCCTGCTCGCCCTCCACCAGGCCGGCATCGGCACCGCGAGCGTCGGCAACGGCGGCTCCTGGCGCCGGGGCCGGGTCCGCAGGTAACCCGTCCGGAAGAATCGCCGCGCGGCCGCTCAGGGCCGCGCGGCTTTCTTTTTTCTTTACGGCTCCGCCTGCCCTGCGGCCATGAAACGCTCTGCCATATGCGCGGATATGCCGTCATCGATGTGGAGACCACGGGACTGCGCCCGTCCTGGCACGACCGGGTGGTGGAAATAGGCGTCGTCCACCTCTCTCCAAATGGCGACATGACCGCAGAATGGACCACGTTGGTCAACCCCGAGCGCGATCTGGGGCCCCAGCACATCCACGGCATCACCTCGGCCGACGTCCGGCACGCCCCCGCTTTCTCCGCCGTCGCGGGCACCCTCGTGACCCTGTTGAAAGACCGGGTCCCGGTCGCCCACAACCTGCGTTTCGACTGGGATTTCCTCCGGTCGGAATTCGAGCGCCTGGGCGCCTTTCTCCCCTACGCCGACGGCGTCTGCACGATGCGCGAATCGGCCCATCATCTCCCCGGCCCTCCCCGCACCCTGGCGGGCTGCTGCGAAATGGCGGGAATCGCGCTCGGCGACCACCACGAGGCCCTCTCGGACGCCCGCGCCGCCGCCGGCCTGCTCCGCCACTTCTTACGCGCGGGCGGCGGCCCGTGGTCCGCCGACCCCACGCTGACCTGGCCCGACCTGCCCGTCACCGAGGCGGCTCTGGCGCGGCGGGGTGTGGCGGCGCGGCGGAACGTGCACTTCCTCGGCCGCCTGGTCGACCGGCTTCCCCGCGCGGTCGCGAAGGCCGAGGCGGACACCTATCTGGCCCTGCTCGACCGGGCGCTGCTCGACCACCGGATCTCCGCGTCCGAGGCCGACTCCCTGGTCGACCTGGCCGGCCGGCTCGACCTGTCGCGGGCCGACGTCGACCGGCTCCACAACGACTACCTGGCGGCCCTGGCGCGCACGGCCCGCGCCGACGGGGCGGTGACGCCCGAGGAGCGCCACGAACTCGACCTGGTCGCCGACCTCCTGCACCTGCCGCGGGCCCGGGTCGACGTGCTGCTCGCGAGCACCGCCGCCCCGGAGGAGGTGCGGGACCGCTTCCGGCTCCGGCCCGGTGACCTGGTGGTCTTCACCGGGGAGATGGACGGGGGCCGCGACTACTGGGAGGAGCGGGCCAGGCAGGCGTCGATGGTGCCCCACGGGAACATCACCAGGAAGGTCCGCCTGCTGGTCGCGGCCGACCCCGACAGCCTGTCGGGGAAGGCCAGGAAGGCCCGCGAGTACGGGATCCCGATCGTGACCCCCGAGTCCTTCGAACGGATCCTGACGGCGGGGAAAACCGGTCGCCCCTGACCGGCGGGCCGTGGCACCATCCTGCGCATGTTCACGACGTTCTTCCGAGTCGGCTAGCGCTCCGCCGGCCACTCTGAGGCATAGCCCGCGGCTGGCGAAGCGGGAACCGGCCATCCTGCCGTTCCCGGGCGCCGACCCGGAGTTACGTCATGCCCGCAGAGTTCCTCGTCCGTACCGTCACCGGCCTGGAAGACCTGACCGCCGCCGAGATCACCGAGGCCGGTCACCGCGTCGTCGACGTCACCAAACGGCAGCTCGTCGTGGAGGCCGCCGGGCCGGTCACGACCCGGCTGGCCGACGACCTGTTCGCCGTCAGGGCGGTGGTCCCCGACCCCGGCCGCACCCGGGCCGGCCTCCGGCAGGCCGTCGCCCGGCTCACCGCCGATCTCGCGCCCGACGGCCCGGTCGGTGTCACCGCGTCGTTCACCGGCAGCCGGAACTTCAGCCGGTTCGACGTCGAGGACGCCGTGGGCGCGCGCCTCGGCGCGCCCTACTTCTCCCGCCGCCACGGCATCGCCCCGCCGCCGGGGACCCCGGATCTGCGGGTGACCCTCGACGGGAAGGCGATGTGGCTGGGGGCGCGTCCCCATCCGGTCCCGCTGCACCGGCGGGCGTGGCGGAGGGCCACGGTGGTCGGCAGCCTGCACCCGCCGGTCGCCGCCGCGATGGCCAGGCTGGCCGACATCCGCCCAGGTCAGGTGGTCTTCGACCCGTGTTGCGGGGCCGGTACGCTGCTCGTCGAGGCGCGGATCCAGGTGCCCGGCGCGCACTACCACGGCGCCGACCTCGATCCGGCCGCCATCAGGGCCGCGCGGCTCAACGATCCGGCGATCGCCTGGCGTACACGACCTGATGGACCCGACCGGGTGCTGGCCAATCCTCCGTGGGGCGTGCGCCTCCCGGGCGACGCGGTCCCCTCGCGCGAGTGGCCGGAGGCCGGGCGGCTGGTCGCGATCCTGGGGCCGGAGCAGCGGCTCGACCGGCGGTGGACGACGGTCGCGGAGTACACGCTGACCGTCGCCGGGAGGCACCCGCGTATCGTCGTCGCCTTGATAGGCAAGTAGCGACTTGCCTATACTCCTGCGGGTGGGTGACATCTACAAAGCCCTCGCCGACCCCACCCGCCGGAAGATCCTCGACGAGCTGACCGACCGGAACGGTCAGACGTTGTTCGAGATCTGCGCCCGGCTGGCCGCCAAGCACCAGCTCGCCTCCACGCGCCAGGCCGTCTCCCAGCACCTCGACGTGCTGGAGGCGGCCGGGCTCGTCGAGAGCCGCCGGGAGGGCCGGTACAAGTTCCACTTCATCGACCCCACGCCGTTGCGGCGGATCGCCGCACGGTGGATACCACCGGAGGAGTCTCCGTGAAAGTCAACCTGGCCAGCATCCTGGTCGACGACCAGCAGAAGGCCCTGGCGTTCTACACCGACGTGCTGGGCTTCGTGAAGAAGACCGAGATCCCGATGGGCGAGCACGCCTGGCTGACCGTCGTGTCGCCCGAGCAGCCGGACGGGGTCGAGCTCGTGCTGGAGCCCGACGCCCACCCGGCCGCCAAACCGTGGAAGGCCGCCCTGGTCGCCGACGGCATCCCGTACACCTCCTTCGCCGTCGACGACGTGCAGAAGGAGTACGAGCGCCTGAAGGCGCTCGGTGTGCGGTTCACCCAGGAGCCGGCGAACATGGGGCCGGTGACGACCGCCGTGTTCGACGACACCTGCGGCAACCTCATCCAGATCGCGGCGATGAACTGACGGTCTCCTGCTCCTCCTCGACGAGGAAGCCGCCCGACTGGTGGTGCCAGAGCCGCGAGTAGGGGCCCTCGGCCGCCAGCAGTTCGGCGTGGGAGCCCTGTTCGGCGATCTCGCCCCGGTCGAGCACGACCAGGCGGTCCATCCGCACGACCGTGCTGAGCCGGTGGGCGACCACCAGCGCGGTCCGGTCGGCCATGAGCCGCCAGAGCGCCTCCTGCACGAGGAGTTCGCTCTCGGAGTCGAGCGCGCTGGTGGCCTCGTCGAGCAGCAGGATCGGCGCGTCGCGCAGGATCGCCCGCGCGAGCGCGACCCGCTGCCGCTGTCCGCCCGACAACTTCACGCCGCGTTCGCCGACGAGGGTGTCGAAGCCCATCGGCAGGCCCTCGACGAACTCGGTCACGTGGGCGGCGCGGGCCGCCTCCAGGACCTCGGCCTCGGTCGCCCCCGGCCGGGCGAAGGCGATGTTCTCCCGCAGCGTGCGGTGGAACATCGCCGGCTCCTGCGGCACGTAGGCGATCAGGCCGCGCAGGTCGGCCTGCCGCATCCGGCTGATGTCCTGGCCGCCGACGAGGATCCGGCCACCCTGGATGTCCATCAGCCGCAGCAGCAGCCGGGTCAGCGTGGTCTTGCCGCCGCCCGACCGGCCGACCAGGCCGATCTTCGTGCTGGCCGGCACGTCGAGGTCGAGCCCGTCGAACAGCGGCGGGTTGCCCTCGTGGGCGAAGAGCACCCGCTCGAACCGGACGCCGGCGTCGGCCGCCCGCAGCGGTTGCGGCTGCGGCGGGTCGACCACCTTCGGCGGGTCGAGCAGCAGCTCGGTGAACTGCCCCGCCTCGGTGAGCACGCTCTCCATCCGGCGGTAGACCTGGTTGAACTCGAACATGATGCCGGTGGCGTGCGAGTAGTAGGTGAAGGTCACCATGAGCGCCTCGATGCCGAGACCGCCGCGCAGCAGCACGGCGAGGAGCACGCCGACCGTGCTGGTGATGATCGACATCGGCGCGACGACCATGTCGACGCGCAGGTTGCCGTAGTCCCACGACCGCAGCTGGGCGCGGCGCACCTCGGCCAGCCGCACCCGGGTCTCGGCGGCCTCCCGGCCCTCGGCCGCGAAGGCGCGGACCGTGTCCATGTTCGACAACACGTCGGCGACGTGCCCCGACATCCGGACGCTGGCCGCCTCCCGGACGTTGACCAGCCGCTGGCGGCGCGCGATCAGCGGCGCGACCACGAAGCCGGTGACCACGATCAGGCCGACCAGCACCACCACCAGGATCGGGTGGTAGCGCCACAACACGACCGAGGCGAAGATCAGCGGCAGCAGCTTGGCGATGACCCCGAAGATCAGGGTGTCGACGAAGTCCTCGAACTGGCGGGAGAAGGCGAGCACCCGCTTGGTGAGCGAGCCGGCGAAGTTGTCATGGAAGAACGCCGCGTCCTTGGCCAGCAGTTCGTCCATGCCGATGACGCCGAGGTCCTCCATGCCGCGTGCGTCGATGCGGTTGAGGAAGTGCAGCCCGCCCCGCCAGACGATCTCGCCGAGCAGCAGGATCGCGCCGAACCCGAGGACGTACGGGATGAGGGTGCCGGCCTCGCTCTCCCCGGCGGCAAGGCGGCCGACCAGGGAGGCCACCACGAGCGGGGCCAGGTAGAAGAGACAGATGTTGCCCAGTGCCGGCAGGAACAGGGCGGGTGTGGCCACGGGCCACTTGAGGCGCAGTTGCGTTAAGTAGTAGCGGAGTACGAGTCGTACTGCTGATTTCGGTGGTTCCGGTGTGTCACCTGATTCCGTCATGAAGTGGATCCCCCAATTCGCTCCGCCACCATCGTTTCGCAGCGGGTGAACGGAGGGCCAACGGTTTTCGTCGTGTCGATCTTGGACACGGACCGTCACAGGTTGAATACTCGACGCGCTCCCCCCGGAAACCCTCTCTACAGGAGTAACGATGCGCTACCTGAGCATCCCCTTCGCCGTCCTCGCGGCGGGAGCCTGCCTCACCATGTCCACCCCGGCCGGCGCGACGTCCACGCCGGTCTCGGCCCCGGCGGTCGTCGACGGCTACCAGGTCGTCACGCTGCCCAACGCCAACGTGCCGAACTTCCAGCGGCGCACCGCGCTCTGCCCGGCGGGCAAGCGCGTGATCGGCGGCGGCGCCGAGGCCCAGGGCAACGAGGCGGTCCTCGTCGGCTCGTTCCCGACCCCGACCGGCAACGGCTGGATCGGCCTCGGCCGCCAGCCCGGCAACGCGACCGTCGGCATCAGCGTGTTCGCCATCTGCGCGAACGCCTGATCCAGCACGATCTCGCAGGATCCGCCACGGTCCCGGTCCGGGGCCGTGGCGGCCCGCACTCCGATTCGGCGGTCCGAATTGATATCGTCCTGCCGACGATTAGGAGTGTTTGGGCGCTATGACCGATCTGCTCGGACCGTTACTCGATCCCGCCTTCACCCTGGGCGGGGTGCCCACCAGCTGGGCGGAACTTCTCGGATTCGCCACCGGCCTGCTGACCGTGTGGATGGTGGCCAGGCAGAACATCTGGAACTGGCCGCTCGGCGTGGCCAACGTCATCCTCCTCGGGCTGGTCTTCCTGACCGCCGGGCTCTACGCGGACGCGGCCCTGCAGATCGTCTACGTCGTGCTCGGCCTCTACGGCTGGTGGCAGTGGGCCTACGGCGGCGCCGGCCGCACCACCCTGCGGGTCTCCCGGACCGGCGTGGTCGAATGGGCCTGGCTGGGGCTCGCCGGCATCGCCCTCACGGCCCTGCTCACGGCGGTCCTGTCGGTCTACACCGACTCGTCGGTGCCGTTCTGGGACGCGCTCACCACGTCGTTGTCGCTGATGGCGACCTACGGGCAGACCCGCAAGCGGGTGGAGTCGTGGTGGCTCTGGATCGCGGCCGATCTGGTCTACATCCCGCTGTACGCGTACAAGAACCTGTATCTGACCAGCGCCCTCTACGTGCTGTTCCTGGCGCTGTGCGTCATGGGCCTGCGGGCCTGGCGGCCGGTGGCGGTGGCCCGATGAGCTACCCGCACGGACTCGTCATCGGGAAGTTCTATCCCCCGCACGCCGGCCACCACCACCTCATCGACACGGCGGCCGAGCGCTGCGACCTGGTCACGGTGGTCGTGGCGGCCAACGCGGTCGAGACGATCCCGCTCGCCGACCGCGCGGCGTGGTTGCGCGAGGCGCACCCCCAGCCCAACGTGGTGATCGCGCCGGTCGTGGACGACATCGCGATCGACTACGACGACCCGGAGATCTGGACCGCCCACGTGGACGTCTTCCGGTTCGCCCTCGCCCTGGCGCACGGCCCCGGCGTGACGGTCGACGCGGTGTTCAGCTCGGAGGACTACGGCGACGAACTGGCCCGCCGCTTCGACGCGGTGCACGTGCCGGTCGACCCGGCGCGCGAGCGCCACCCGGTCAGCGGCACCCTGGCCCGGGAGGACCCGGTCGCGGCCTGGCCGTGGTTGCGCCCGGCGGTCCGGGCCCACCTGGCCCGGCGGGTGGTCGTCGTCGGCGCGGAGTCGACCGGCACCACCACGCTCACCCGCGCGCTGACCGCCCACTACGCCGCGCGCGGCGGGGTGTGGGCGGCCACCCGCTGGGTGCCCGAATACGGCCGCACCTACTGTGAGGAGAAGCTGGCCCTGGCCCGCCGGGCGGCCAAGCTCGCCGGCGAGCCGGAGCCGTGGATGGACGACCTGCGGTGGCGGCCGGAGGAGTTCACCGTCGTCTCCGAACGCCAGCTGGCCTGGGAGGACGCCGCGGCGCGGGTGGGCTCCCCGGTGTTGTTCTGCGACACCGACCCCTTCGCGACCGCCCTGTGGCAGGAGCGCTACGCCGGGACCACCACCGACGAGGTGTGGCGGATCGCCGACCGATCCCGCCACGACCTGTGGATCCACACCAGCGTCGAGGGCGTGCCCTTCGAACAGGACGGCTGGCGCGACGGCGAGCACCTCCGGCACGCCATGGACGCGCGTTTCCGCGAACTGCTGGCCGCGCGCGCCATGCCGCACCTGGTGGTGTCCGGCCCGCCCGCCCGGCGGCTGGAGGCCGCGGTGCGGGCGGTGGACGCGCTGTTCAGCCCGGCACCCGGACCTGGCGGAACAGCCGCCGCGCCCGGAGGGTGAAGCCGAGCTTCTCGTACAGGCGGATGGCGGTCACGTTCGACGCCGAGGCGTGCATGAACGGGGTCTCGCCGCGTGCCCGGATGCCAGCCGCCACGGCGAGGACCAGCCGGGTGGCCAGCCCCTGCCCGCGGAAGGAAGCGTCGGTGCAGACCGCGCTGATCTCGGTCCAGCCGGGCGGGTGCAGCCGCTCCCCCGCCATCGCGACGAGCTTGCCCTCGTGGCGCACGCCCAGGTAGACGCCCATTTCGATGGTCCGGGGCAGGAACGGCCCCGGTTCGGTGCGGGCCACCAGGTCGAGCATGTCGGGCACGTCGTCGGGGGTGAGCACCACGGCCCCGTCGAAGGGCTCGCCCCACACGGCGCTGCCGTCGAGCTGCACGCCCTCGATGTTCTGCACGATCTCCCAGCCGTCCGGCAGCGGCGCGTCGAAGGTCAGGCTGATGGTGCCGCCGGGGCCGGCGAAGGAGGCGATGGCCGCCCACTCCCCCGGGTTCGGGTCGCCGGCGACCCCGAGGAAGACCGACACGTCGGGCTGGTAGCGGCGCACCTCGCCGCGCACCTCGGCGAGGTGGGCGTGCGGGCCGGTCAGCGCCGCCCAGCCGGGGTTGTCGAGGACGTGCGCCATCAGCCCTCCTGCCGCGGCAGGCCGGGCGGGTTGATCTGCGACTCGGGGATGGCCTCGTTGCCCAGGCCCCAGCGGTCGAGCACCTTCTGGTAGCTGCCGTCCTTGATGACCGTGTTGAGGGCCTCGTTGAGCGGCTTGACCAGGCCGTTGTCCTTCAGGGTCATGGCGGCGATGAGGCCCTGGAGGTCGGGCCCGGCGCCGGAGGCGGTGCCGACGATCTTGGTGTCCTTGCCGACGGCGACGTTGTAGGCGATGTTCGGGTTAGGGCCGAAGTACGCCTGGATGCGGCCCGACTTCAGGGCCAGCAGGGCGTCGCCGTAGAGGTTGTAGTAGGAGATCTCGGCGGGCTTGAGGCCGGCGTCCTTGTTCTGCTCGTCCCAGTCGAGCAGGATCTTCTCCTGGTTGGTGCCGGAGCCGACCGAGACCTTCAGCCCGGCGATGTCGGCGGGCTTGGCGATGGCCGTGATCGGGCTGGTCGCGGCGACCTGCCAGGCGAGCTGGTCGACGCGGTAGGTCGCGAAGTCGTAGATGTCCTTGCGTTCCTCGGTGACGGTCACGTTGTTGAAGACCGCCTCGAGCTTGCCCGACTTGGCGCCGACGAAGAGGTTCTCCCACGAGCTGATCTCGCTGGCGTACTCCAGGCCGAGCACGTCGGCGACCAGCTGGGCCAGGTCGGTCTCGACGCCGATGTAGGTGGTGTCGTCGTCGGCCAGGAAGCCGAGCGGCGGCGCGCCCTCACCGCTGTGCCCGACGAGCAGCTTGCCGTCGGCGGCGACGGCCGGGGGCACCTGGGCGGCGATGGCGTCGACCTTCTGGGCGCGGATGCGCTGCTGGTCGGGGCTGGTGTTGACGCCACCGCTGGACGGGGCGGCCGACCCGGCCGCCGTCGCGGGTGGCGCGGCGGCGTTCTCGGATCCGGGTTCGGCGCCGCAGGCCGCCAGGAAGATCAACAGGGCTGCGGGCACGGCGAATCGGCGCATGGGGGGTTTCTCCTTTGAGGACGCGCTATTAGAGGACGCGGCTGATGAACGCGCGGGTGCGTTCGTGCTGGGGGTGGTCGATGACCTGGTCGGGCGGGCCCTGTTCGACGACGAGGCCCTCGTCGAGGAAGACGACGGTGTCGGCGGCCTCGCGGGCGAAGCCGATCTCGTGCGTGACGACGACCATGGTCGTGCCGGTCTTCGCCAGGTCGCGCATGACGTCGAGGACCTCGCCGACCAGTTCGGGGTCGAGGGCGGAGGTGGGCTCGTCGAAGAGCACGACCTTCGGGTCGAGGGCCAGGGCGCGGGCGATGGCGACCCGCTGGCGCTGGCCGCCGGACAGCGTGCCCGGGTAGGCGTCGGCCTTGTCGGACAGGCCCACCCGCAGCAGCAGGCGGTTCACGGTCTCGGCGACCTCGGCCTTCGGGCGGCGCTGGGCCGAGATCGGGGCCTCGGCGACGTTCTCCCGTACGGTCAGGTGGGGGAACAGGTTGAAGTTCTGGAAGACGAAGCCGATCTTCGTCCGCTGCCGCAGGATCTCGCGTTCGGGCAGCTCGTGCAGCACGTCGCCGGAGCGGCGGTAGCCGACGAGCTCTCCGTCGACGGCGACCGTGCCGGCGTCGACCTTCTCCAGGTGGTTGATGGTGCGCAGCAGGGTCGACTTGCCCGACCCCGACGGGCCGAGCACGACGGCGACCTCGCCGGGGGCGACCTTCAGGCTGACGCCGCGCAGCACGTGCAGGGCGCCGAAGCTCTTGTGCACCCCGTCGATCTCGATCATGACCGGCCTCGTCCGTAGTGGCGTTCGACGTAGTGCTGGACCACCGACATGACCGTGGTCAGCGCGAGGTACCAGATGGCGGCGACCAGCAGCAGCGCGACCACCCGGCCGTTGCGCATGTAGATGACCTGGACCTGGTAGAAGAGCTCGGGCAGGGCCATGATGTAGACCACCGAGGTGCCCTTGACCAGGCCGATGATCTCGTTGCCGGCGTTCGGCACGATGCTCCGCATGGCCTGCGGCAGGATGATCCGGAAGAACCGCCGCACCCGGGGGATGCCCAGCGCGGCGGCGGCCTCGCGCTGACCCGGGTCGACCGCGAGCAGCCCG
This sequence comes from Herbidospora sakaeratensis, assembly GCF_001570525.1. Taxonomy (GTDB): domain Bacteria; phylum Actinomycetota; class Actinomycetes; order Streptosporangiales; family Streptosporangiaceae; genus Herbidospora; species Herbidospora sakaeratensis. Next base: position 179,870 of record NZ_BBXC01000007.1, on the reverse strand, counting down.
CCGCGCACGATCTCGGCGGCGTAGGCGGCCTGGTGCAGCGCCAGCCCGAGCGCGGCGGCGGTGACCGGGCCGATCAGGTCCATCGTGCCGACGGAGAAGAACGAGGGCCCGAACGGGATCCCGAACGACAGGCGCGGATAGAGCAGCGCCAGGTTGTACCAGAACAGCAGCTGCAGGATCAGCGGCACGGCCCGGAACACCCAGACGTACCCCCACGCGACCGACGACAGCAGCGGGTTGGGCGACAGCCGCATGACCGCGAGCACCCCGCCGAGCGCGAAGCCGAAGACGGTGCCGAGGGCGGTCAGCTCCAGCGTGAGCAGCACCGCGCGCAGGACCGAGGGTGCGAAGAGGTACTGGCCGACCACCTCCCACTCCCAGGCCGGGTTGGTGACCAGCGAGTTGGCGGCCATGGCGAGCAGCAGCACCACCCCGGCGGCGGCCAGCCACCGGAACGGGTGCCGGGTGGGCGCCACCTTCGGCCCGGTGGCTTGCCGGACGGCCGGCGCGGTCGTGGTCATGGGGGGTGTGCCTCCTCTTTGAGCTGGCTAAAGCTCAGCACGCCATGCACATTTCCGTCAAGTCCTACTTGTTAAGTGGGTAATTATTCCCTACTATTCCTGTAGGAAAAGTCCGTTCGAGGAGACCACATGACACTGCATCTGGCCGCCGCCCTCGACGGCGCCGGGTGGCATCCCGCCGCCTGGCGTGCCGAGGGCGCGAGCCCGGACGCCCTGTTCACCGCCGCCTACTGGACCTACCTGGTCCAGGAGGCCGAACGAGGGCTGCTCGACTTCGTCACCTTCGAGGACGTCATCCGGCTGCGGAGCTGTCCGGGCGACGAGGTGACCGGCCCGCTCGACGCTCTGCTCCTGGCCACGGCGACCGCGCCGCTGACGTCCCGGATCGGACTCGTCCCGGCGGCGAGCGGCGCCGAGGCGGCGGCCGGGCTGGCCGCCCTCGACCGGGCCGGCCCCGGCCGCGCGGGCTGGCACACCTCCGGCGAACTGCGCCCCCGGCTGTCCGGACGCCCCCTGGTGACCACCCTGGCCGGCCCCGGCCTGCCGGTGGAGGTGGCGGCCCGCGCCGCCGACGTCGTGTTCGTCACCCCGCACGACCGCAGGGAGGCCGCCGCGCTGGCCGACCGGGCCCGGCGGGCGGCCCCGGGTGTGACGGTGCTGGCCGACCTGGTCGTGTTCCTGGACGGCACCGGCCTGAAGGAGCGCCTCGACGACCTCGACGGCGTCGCGTTCGACAGCGACGCGCACGTCTACTCGGGCTCGGCGACCGGGCTGGCCCACCTGCTGCTCGACTGGCAGGCGGCGGGCGTCGACGGCTTCCGGCTCCGGCCGGGCGTGCTCCCTCAGGACCTGCGGGCCATCACGCGGCACCTGGTGCCGGCGCTACGGGCCCGGGGCGCGTTCCGCGCGGCCTACCCGGCGGGCGGCCTGCGTGACCGCTTCACCCGCCGGTACGCCCGGGTGTCCTAGACGAACTCCTGGCGGGGCGGCGCCATCGGCAGCCGCCCCACCTCGGCGGCGACGCCGACGATGCGGGCGCGGGCCTCGGCCACGGCCGAAGTGGGAGCGTCGCCGTCGACCGCGCCCGCGGCCTCCGACAGCGACAACCCCGCTTCCCGCAGCCGGGCCCGCAGTACCCCGCTCTGCCGCCCGAGGGAGGCCAGGCGGCCTTCGGCCGTGCCGAGCTCGATGGCCGCCGACAGCACCTGGGCGAGCAGCCCGGCCGACGCGCCGCGCCACTCCGCCAGCAGCCGCGCCCTGCGGTTTCGCGCCTCCGCGGGGTCGGCGGCGGCGAGGAGGCGCAGCTCACGCGTCAGGGTCCGGGTCGTGGGGGACATCTCAGGCCTTCACCTCACGCAGGCGGCCGGTCTCGACCTCGTACACGAAACCCCGGACCGAATCCTTCCGGGGGATGAAGGGGTCGGCGAGGATGCGGCCGATCGACTGCCGCACGTCCTCCTCCGCGTCGGGGAACGCCTCGGCCGGCCAGTCGGGCCGCAGGCCCGTCTCGGCGCGGATCGACTCCTTGAAGCCGTCGTCGGTGAAGGTGACCATGCCGCAGTCGGTGTGGTGAATGAGGATGATCTCGGTGGTGCCGAGAAGGCGCTGGGAGATGGCCAGCGAGCGCCGTTCGTCGGCGGTCACCACTCCCCCGGCGTTGCGGATGACGTGGGCGTCGCCCTCGGTCAGGCCGAGGAGCCCGTAGACGTTGAGGCGGGCGTCCATGCAGGCCAGCACGGCGACGCCCAGCGCGGGGGGCAGCGGGAGCGCGCCCTTGTCGAAGCCGGCGGCGTAGGTCTCGGCGTTGGCCAGGAGCCGGTCGGTGACACTCATGGGAGTCACAGTTACCCACATTTCCTACAGAGTCAATAGGAAATTCCGGCGAAACATGATCAGGAGGCTCCGGTAACAAACCGCCCATACCGTCCGAATCGCAACACCCGGCTCGTACGAGTAAGGCTCCCTCTTGCGCAACACCGCCGCGTTACTGTCACTGGCCCTCGTGGCCACCTTCACCACCGCCCCCGCGTCCGCCTCGGCCGAGGACGACTGGACCGTCGACCGGGTGGCCGGCGGCTACAAGGTCACCCTCAACCTGGACGAGAAGCTCCCGGTCGACTCGAGCGCCCCCTCGCTGCTCGCCGACGGGAAGGTGCTCGGCCCGGCCACCGAGTCGGCCGACGGGACCTCCCTCTTCCTCGTCACCGCCGACCCGGCCGTCGCCTCGGCCGGCGAGATCACCACCGACGTGCTCGACGCGGCCCCGGCCGCGACGGCGCGGGCGGCGGCCACCCTCGCCGAGGTCCAGAAGACCGTCCTCCCCGACGACCCCTCGACCCCGGGAACGTTCCAGGTCAAGGAGGGTGTGTACGACTTCGGCGACCAGGCGGTCCCGCTGCTCAACATCGGCGGCATCCGCGGCGAGCTCACCGGCAAGATCTACCTGCCGGTCTCCCGCGAGCGGAAGCCGCTGGTGATCTTCCTGCACGGACGGCACACCTCGTGCTACGGCACCGGGGCGACCAACCCCAACCGCTGGCCCTGCAAGCCGTCTCCCGACAGCCCCTCGCAGCGCGCCACGATCCCCAGCTACATCGGCTACGACCTGCCGGCCCGCGCCCTGGCCGGCAACGGCTACGCCGTCGTGTCGATCTCGGCCAACGCGATCAACTCCAACGACAACCAGCTCGCCGCCGACTACGGCGCGCAGGCGCGCGGCCAGCTGATCCTCGACACGCTGACCATGCTGGAGAACGCCGACGACGGCGACCCGGTCGAGTACCACGACGCCTTCACCGGCCGCGACGTCACGCTGGCCCAGGCGCTGACGGGCGCGGTCACCCCGGCCGACCTGAAGCGCGCCTTCGACTTCCAGAACGTCGGCATCATGGGCCACTCGCGGGGCGGCGAGGGCGTGGTCGCGGCGGCCACGCTGAACGACGCGCTGCCGCTCTACAAGCAGTTCGGCATCAAGGCGGTGCTGCCGCTGGCGCCGGTCGACTACGACCGCATCTCGCTGCCCAACACCGTGACGGCCACGATCCTCCCGTACTGCGACGGCGACGTGGAGAACCTCATGGGCCAGCACATCGTGGACGACTCCCGGCACGGCTTCGACGACGACGTGCTGCGCTCGGCCGTGCTGGCCCAGGGCGCCAACCACAACTTCTTCAACACGATCTGGACGCCGGGCCTGTTCCCGGCGAGCACCGGCGACGACTGGTCGGTCGGCGGCAGCGGCGCCAACGACCCGGTCTGCAACCCGGCCGCGGCCACGACCCTGCGCCTGACCGCGCCGCAGCAGGAGAAGGTCGGCGCCGTCTACATGGCGGGCTTCTTCCGCCTCGTGCTCGGCGACGAGAAGCGGTTCCTGCCGCTGTTCGACGGCTCGTCCGTCTCGGTCCCGTCGATCGCCTTCGCCGACGTGACCAGCGCGGCCACCCAGCCCGCCGCCTCGCGCACGGACCTGGCGACCTTCGAGAAGCCCGAGGCGAACGTCTCGGTCTCGGGTGAGGCCGCGCTCTGCTCCAGCATGGGCGGCACGGGCGGTCTGCAGATCCCGCAGGACCAGCCGTTCTGCGCCACCGCGACCAACCAGGCCGCGCTCCCCCACTGGTCGCCCGCGACGTGGGCGTTCAACATCCCGTCGTCGCCGATGATGCGCCTGAAGTCGGGCACCGTCACCGTGGCGAACAGCGCCGATCTGTCCGGGTACGAGCAGCTCTCGGTCAAGGTCGCGGCCGACGAGACCGTGGCGACCTCCACCGACGTCACGATCACCGTCACCGACGGCGCCGGCGCGACCTGGTCGTCGCCGGTCTCGGCGCTCAACTCCCGGGCCGTCACCCGGCTGCCCGGCTCCACCTCGGCCTGGCTGAAGAAGATCATCCTCCAGCAGGTCACCATCCCGCTCAGCACGACGGGCCTGAACCTGAAGGACGTCCGCCAGGTCTCCTTCACCGGTACGGGCGTCTACCTGTCCGACCTGTCGGCGGAGAACCGGGCGGTCGGCGCCCGGGTCCCCGAGCAGCAGATCGCGGTGGACGTCGCGCCCGCCCGGGTCGACGAAGGTTCCGGCCCGGGCACGGCGTCGATCGCCGTGGCGCTCTCGGCCCCCGCCGGCCACGAGGTGACCGGATACGTCAGCGTCTTCGGCTCGGCCACCGGCCGCGCCGGGATCTCGATGAAGAAGGTCACCTTCGCCCCCGGCCAGACCTGCGTGACCGTCCCGGCGGGCACCCTCGGCGACACGGTCGCGACCGGGACGGCGTCCACGTCGTTCAAGGTCTCGGTCACCAACACGGCCGGCGCGGTCATGGGCGACGGCGGCTTCGGCACCCTCACCGTCCGCGAGGACGACGGGAACGTCACCACCCCCGCCTACGGCACGCCGGGCGACGCGTGCGCCGAGTACCTCGCCTCGCTGAAGCCGGGCAACCTCATCGTGACGAACGCGGTCGTCGCGGGCGGCTCGAACCCGGTCACGGCGAGCGGCTACCGGGCCGGGGAGAGCGTGCAGTTCACCCTGGACGGGACGGTTCTCGGCCGGGCGGTCGCCGACGCGTCGGGCCGGGTCGCCTTCACCGTCGCGATCCCGGCGGGCGTCCCCGCCGGGAAGGTCACGATCAGCGCCGTCGGCGCGGGGTCGGGCTACACCGCCTCGGCGGTGTCGCGGGTCAGGGCCTCCTGAGGCCGCAGCACCCGGAACGTCACGTTCCGGGTGACGGTGAACCCGAGTGATTCATAGAGCCGAACGGCGTTGACGTTGACGGTGGCGGCGTGCAGGAACGGCCGGTCGCCCCGGGCCCGGATGCCCGCCACCACCGCCGACACCAGCCGTGACGCCAGACCCCGCCCCCGGTGGGCGGGGTCGGTGCACACGGCGCTGATCTCGGTCCACCCGGGCACCCGCAGCCGCTCCCCCGCCATCGCGATCAGCCGCCCGTCTTCACGAAGGCCAAGGTAGGACCCCATCTCGATGGTGCGGGGGGCGAACGGCCCCGGCTGGGTGCGGGCCACCAGATCGAGCATCTCCGGCACGTCGGCCGGCCCCAGCACGCTCAGCCCGGGGTCGGCTGCCCCCTTCACACCCGATCCCTCCATCTGGACACCCGGGAGCTCGAAGAGCGTCTCCCAGTCGCCCGGGACCTCGCCGGTGTTGATCGTCAGCACCTGGCCGTCGAGGCCGGCCCAGTCGCCGGGCCGGAAGGCGTCGGGCACCGCCGCGAAGGGCGACACGTCGAGGGGATAACGCCTGGTCCGGCCGCCGACGACGGCGAAGTGGGCGTGCGGGCCGGTCAGCGCGGCCCAGACGGGGTTGGCGAGGATGTCGGTTTCCACCGCACCATAATGGCCTGATGAGGCCGTACGACCAGCTGGCGGGCGACCCCGTGCTCGCGCGCCTGATCGGTGAGGTGGGCGAACCCGACCCGTTCGCGTGGTTCAGCCCCGAGCGGTTCGGCCCGACCAACTTCTCCGGCCTGGTCCTGCACATCGTCAGCCAGCAGATCTCCACGGCCGTGGCGTTCGCCTTCTTCGACCGGATCAAGGCCGTGGCCGGCGGTTTCCCCACGCCGGAGGCGATCCTGGCCATGGGGACCGAACGCCTGCGGGAGTGCGGCCTGTCCGGCGCGAAGGCGGCCTACCTGCTCGACCTGGCCCACCGGCAGGCCGGGGGCCTGCTCGACCTCGACGGCCTGGCCGGCCTCGGCGACGCCGAGGTGATCACGGCGCTGACACAGGTGAAGGGGGTCGGCGTCTGGACGGCGCAGTCGTTCCTCATCGCCCAGCTCCACCGGCCCGACGTGCTGCCGGCCGGCGACCAGGGCATCAGGCGGGCCGTCGAGCGGGCCTGGCAGCTGGAGGGGCTGCCCTCCATCGCGGAGGTGCAGGCCAGAGGGCTGCCGTGGGCTCCTCACCGGACGTACGCCGCCGCCCTGTTGTGGCGGTTCTTCTACGGGGCGTGAACCAGGCCCCACTCGTGTGACAGGGCGGCGTAGGTGGTCACGTCGTGCCAGCGGCCCTGCGTCTGGAACAGCTGCCGTACCGTGGCCTCGCGACGGAGCCCGGCGTCGAGCATGATGCGCTCCATCAGCGGCTGGTCGTGACGGTGGCAGGCCCAGATCCGGTGGATGCCGAGGTGGGTGAAGGCGTACTCGATGAGCAGGCGGCCGGCCTGCGCGCCGCGCCCCTGGATCGGCGAGCCGGGCAGCAGCACCAGCCCGGTGATCATGGCGTTGCTGCCGTAGTCCTCCAGCAGCAGCCCGATCAGCCCGTGGACGGCCTCGCCGTCGGGCTCGGTGACGGCCAGGGTGATACGCCGGTCGGAGCGCAGCCCGGCCAGGAAGGTGGCCCGCGCCCGGTCCTCGTCCATGCGGTCGACGCCCAGATAACGGGTGAGGACGGCGCTGGTGTAGACCTGCGTGTAGACCTTGAGGTCGGCGGGCCGCAGGCTGCGGAGTCGTACGTCGCGTCCGTGCAGATCGATCATCGCGGACGTCTTCCGAAGTGTGTCGTCATGATCACGGAGCGTAGCAAATGACGTGATCATGCTATGGCGATCACCGGGCCGCGGTGGTTCCCTGGGAGGCATGACCTACCTCACCGTCTACGGCGAAGACGCCGAACTGCTGCGACGCACCGAGAACCCGGCCGAGATCGCCGCCGCCCTGGGCGAGATCGGCGTCCGCCTGCGCCACTGGGACGTCGTGCCCACCGGCCCGTCGGCCGACGACGTGCTCGCGGCGTACGCCGAGCAGATCGCCAAGGTCAACGCCGACGAGAGCTACACGTTCGTCGACGTCGTCCAGCTCGGCCCCGACGCCGACCCCGAGGTCGCGGCCGGGGCGCGCGGGAAGTTCCTCGACGAGCACACCCATGACGACGACGAAGTGCGCTTCTTCGCCCGCGGCGCCGGCATCTTCTACCTGCACGTGAACGGGAGGGTGCACGCCGTGCTCTGCGAGGCGGGCGACCTGCTGAGCGTGCCGGCCAAGACCACCCACTGGTTCGACATGGGCACCCGCCCCGACTTCTGCGCGATCCGCTTCTTCCACGACGACGACGGCTGGGTCGGCGACTTCACCGGCGACGGCATCTCCTCGCGCATCCCCGACTTCGACGCGATCACCGCCGCGCGGTAGCGGTCTGCTCCTGGCTGCGGGTGGCGAACTCGAACTCCTCGCGCGGCCGGGCCAGCGCGCCCAGGGCGACGACCTCGCGCTTGAAGAACAGGGCCAGCGTCCAGTCCATCAGGATGCGGGCCTTCCGGTTGAGGGTCGGCATCCGGGTCAGGTGGTAGGTCCGGTGCATGAACCAGGCCGGGAAGCCGCGCACCTGCACGCCGTAGACGTTCGCGACCCCCTTGTGGAGGCCGAGCGAGGCGACCGAGCCGGCGTTCTTGTGCCGGTAGGGCGTGCGCTTACGGCCGCGCATGGTGGCGATCAGGTTGTCGGCGAGGCGCTTGCTCTGCCTGACGGCGTGCTGGGCGTTGGGCGGGCAGTACTCGCCGGGCCGGGTCAGGTCGGGGACCGCTGCGGAGTCCCCGGCCGCGAAGGCGAAGTCGGTGCCGTCGATCAGCAGCTCGGCCGAGGTGGCCACCCGGCCCCGGTCGCCCTTCGGCAGGTGCTCGACCAGGGGGTTGGCCTTCACCCCGGCCGTCCACACCAGCGTCTCGCACGGGATCGACTCGCCGTCGTCGAGCACCACGACGTCGTGCTCGACCGACTTGACCCGGGTGTTGAGCCGCACGTCGATGCCGCGCTTGCGCAGCTCGTCGGTGGTCCACACACCCAGTTCCGGGCCCACCTCGGGCAGGATGTGGTCGCTGGCCTCGACGAGGATCCAGCGCATCGAGTCGCGGTTGATGCCGTGGAAGTAGCGGCAGGCGTCGGCCGTCATGTCCTCCAGCTCGGCCAGCGCCTCGACCCCGGCGTAGCCGGCCCCGACGAAGACGAAGGTGAGCGCGCGGGCCCGCACCTCCGGGTCGTCGGTCGAGGCGGCCGTGTCGAGCTTGCCGAGGATGTGGTTGCGCAGGTGGGTGGCCTCTTCGACGGTCTTGAAGCCGATGCCGTTCTCGGCCAGGCCGGGGATCGGCAGCGTCTTGGTGATCGACCCGGGACAGAACACCAGGTAGTCGTAGTCGAGCACCCGTTCGGGCCCTTCCATGGGCGCGAACCGGGCCGATCTGGCGGCCAGGTCGAGGTCGCAGATCCGGCCGCTCAGGATCCGGCAGCGGGGCAGCACCCGGCGCAACGACACCACCACGTGCCGGGGCTCCAGGTTGCCCGCCGCCGCCTCGGGGAGGAACGGCTGATAGGTCATGTACGAGTCGAGGTCGGCGATGGTGATGCCGACGCTGCCCTGCTTGAGCTCCTTGCGCAGCCTGCGCTGGAGCCGGAGGGCGACGTACATGCCGACGTTCCCCCCGCCGACCACCAGAATTCTGGATGAAGGGGTCATTCCAGACCCGTACCCCGCCTCAGAGGGGGAAACGCATCACCACGGTCGAGCCGGTGTCGCCGGTCACCACGCGCATGTCGCTGCTGAGCCGCCGGGCCACCCACAGGCCCATCCCGCTCGTCGCGTTCTCACGCGGCGGGGTGAAGCCCGGGGGCGACTCCGACGACAGCTGCCAGTGACGGCCCTCGTCGTGGACGTCGGCGACGAGGAAACCGGGTTCGAACGAGACCTTCAGCCGCGCCTTGGTGGCGCCGTGGGTGACGGCGTTGGTGGTGACCTCGTTGAGGGCGACGAGGAAGTCGTTCACCCGGTCTTCCGGCATCCCCCCACGTCGGGCCAGCGCAGCCGCGAACTCCCGCACGTCGGGCAGATCGGCGAGGGAGAACGTGATCTCCTTCGCGGCACCCGGTGCGGGAGGCGGCGCGACGCCGTCCTCGTTCACCCGCTAACGCCTTCCAGTAGTGGCGGCACTCCGAGAAAAGATACCCCGGGTCATCACGGCAGGTTGCCCGATATCCCGGGGAATCGGGTCGAAACCGCCATTAGGCGACAAGCTCCGCACGCAGCTGGTCGAGAACCTTCCGCAGAATCCGCGACACATGCATCTGGGAGATGTCGAACTCGGCGGCGATCTCCGCCTGCGTCATGTTGCCATAGAACCGTAGCAGCAGGATGTTCTTCTCCCGCTCCGGCAGTTCGTCGATGAGCGGCTTGACCGCCTCGCGGTCGATCAGGGTGGCGAGGCTGTCGTCGCTGTCGGGGATCACGTCGCCCAGGGCGGCCGCGTCGTCGTCGGCGCCCATCGGCGCGTCGAGCGACAGGGTGCTGTACGCCGACGAGGCGTCCAGCGTGAGGAGCATGTCCTCCTCGGAGATCCCCATCCGCTCGGCCAGCTCGGCCACCGTCGGGAACCGGCCGTTCTCCTGGGTCATGTCGGCGACCAGGCGGTTGAGCTCCGACCGGCGCTCCTGGTAGATCCGGGGCACCCGGACCGCCCAGGTGCGGTCGCGGAAGTGCCGCTTGACCTCGCCGGTCATGGTGACCATGGCGTAGCCGCGGAAGCTGTGGCCGAGGGTGGGGTCGAAACCGTTGATGGCCTTCATCAGCCCGACGTACGCGGCCTGGAGGAGGTCCTCCATCGGCTCGCCCCGGTGCAGGTAACGCCGGGCGATGTCGCGGGCCATCGGGCGGTGCATCTCGACGATGATCTCGCGGAGCCGGGCGGCGCGGTCGTCGGTGGTGCCGGGCTCGTTGAGCTCGACCAGCAGGTCTTCGGCGGTGATCTCGGCGGTCATCAGGTCGGCAGACATGTCGCTGTCTCCTCAGGGGAAAACGCGAGACCCCTGAAAACGCGGCAAGGCCCACGCAGACAGACGTCTCGCTCAAGAAAACGAGACGAAGCCCTCTGCTGGACCTCTTCCGCCATAATGCCCCGAATCGGGGCGTTACACAACTCCCTGGAGAACAGTAAGGTTGCGTCGAAGGAGGCGAGGCGGTGGCAACCCTGACGATGCGATCGAGTGCCGTGGCGGATTTCGTGGTGATCCACATCGACGGGATCCTCGACGCCACCACACGCGAGCAGTTCTCCGACCACCTCGACGCGGTGGCCGACGACCACGGGCCCGACATGATCCTCGATCTGGGCGGCGTGACGTTCATGGACTCGCGGGCGCTGGGGCTGATCGTCCACCACTGGCAGCGGGCGACCGCGGCCGGCGGGCACTTCGCGCTGGTCAACGTGCAATATCCGGCCTCGAAGGTGATGTGGGTGACCGGCCTCGCGCAGCGGCTGCCCATGTTCGAGACCGTCGACGAGGCCGTCGCGGCCGTCTAGTTCCCCGTGGCCTGACTCTTGGCGTTCTTCTGCTGGTGCTCGGTGACCAGCAGTTTCGCCAGGTCGGCGACCTTCACCTGGTGGTGCTGGGAGATGCGGCGCAGCTCGTCGAAGGCCTCTTCCGGGCTGCATCCGCTGGCCTGCATGATGATGCCCTTGGCCTGGTCGATCAGGGCCCGGCCGGCCATCGCCTCCTGCATCTGGGCCGCGCCGGTGAGCACGTCGTCGAACTCCCAGATGTTGGCCAGGGCGACCGTGACCTGCTCGCGCAGCAGCTCGGTCAGCGGCACGTGGTCGGCGAACACGCCCGGCCGCACCCCGTAGAGCCCGATGACCACGATCGCGCCGTCGACCTCGACGGGCAGCACGAGGATCGAGCGCACCCCGTGGCGGACGGCCGCGGCGGCGTAGCGGGGCCAGCGCTGGTCGCGCATGACGTCGCCGACCACGATCGGCCGGCCGCTGCGCAGGGCCTCGCGTGAGGGGCCTTCGCGCAGGTCGCGCTCACGGTCGCTGACGGCGATGAGTTCGCTGTGGGAGGACGCCAGCAGCACCCGGTCGTCCATCCAGAGCTCGGCGGTGCCCCCCGCGCAGCCGGGCACGCCCCGGGCGATGGCCTCGGTAACCCCCCGGAGCACGCTCTCGGCGGAGGTTCCCTCGGTGACCCGTCCGAGGGCGGCGAGATCACGGGCGAGAATGGGAATCACAGGGAAGACCATTCCCCTAGTTTGGGGTCTAATCATCCGATGACGGATGCGAGAGGGAGCACACACCGGTGACCGACCTGGAGCAGCGGCTGGGCGAGTTCGCGGCGCACGTCGCCGACCTGCCCCGCAGCCACGAGCTCGAGACCGCCGAAGGGCTCGTCCGCGACGCCCTGGCCGAGCTGGCCAAGGCGAAGCGGCGGCGCGACGGCGGCCCCCAGCGTGAGCAGAAGCTGCTCCGGCAGATCTTCCGCACCCTCCCGATCCCGGTGATCGTGATGGACACCGGCGGGACCGTCCGCCGGATCAACAACGAGACCACCCGGCTGCTCGGCAGCCCGGCCGGCTACCTGATCGGCCGGGCGTTCCCGCTGCTCATCGAGTCGTCCCGGCGGGCCGTCTTCCGCGCCCGGTTCGCCGAGGCGCTGCGCAGCGAGGAGAGCACCACCTTCGAGACCCGGCTGGCCCACCAGGGCCGGGCCCACACGGTCCGGCTGGTGCTGAGCCGCCTGCGCATGCCCGGCGAGCCGCAGGAGATGGTCGCCGCCGTCGCCCTGCCGACCGACGTGCAGCTGACCGGCCCCGACAACGGGAAGGACACGCCCGACGAGTCGCTGTTCCTGGAGGCGGCCCGCCGCCACGAGCTGTCGGCCCAGCTCACCCGGCTGCTGCTCGACGACGAGAGCCTCCGCGAGCCGGTCGCGCTGATCCGCGCGGCCCGGCTGCTGGGCGCCGAGACGGCCGACTGGGTGATCGCCGACATGGTCCGCGACGGCGGCCTCCACCGCGCGGCCGTGATCGCGCCCTCGACCCAGCCGGTGGCCAAGCTCCAGCGGGCGATCGAGTCCCGCGACCCGGCCGAGGCGCCGCTGGTCGCCCGGGTGCTGGCCACCCGCAGCGGGGTCGTGCACGAGATGCTCAGCGACGACAGCCTGCTCGGCGCCGACGTGCTGACCCAGATGAAGGCCGGCTCGCTGCTGTCGGTCCCCATCCAGTCCGACGACGAGATCGCGGGCGTGCTGACCCTCGTACGGCTGCGAGACCGCCCGCCCTTCGGCCTGGCCGACCTGGGGCTCCTGGAGGAGATCGGGTCGCACCTGGGGCTGGCCCTGCGGGCCCAGCGCAGCTTCCAGCGCAGTTCCAACGCCGCCGACGCGCTGCGCAGCGGCGTGCTCCCCCGGTCGCTGCCCGAGGTGGCCGGGTTCGAGACGGCCGCGATCTACCATCCCGGTTCGGCCATGCGGGCGATCGGCGGGGAGTTCTACGACGTCTTCCCGATGAAGGGCGGCTGGGGCTTCGTCATCGGCGGCGCGGCCGGCCGAGGCGAGGAGGCCGCCTCGGTGACCTCGCTGGTCCGCAACGGCATCCGGGTGCTCAGCGCCTTCGAACGCGACCCCGGAGAGGCCCTCCGCAAGGTCAACGACGCCCTGCTGGCCCAGCACACCGGCCTGTTCGTGATGGCCGCCGCCGGGTTCGTCCGGGGCCGCAAGGTCCGCCTGGCCTCCGCCGGGCACCACCCGGCCGCGCTGCTCCAGCCCGACGGCGGGGTGCGCTTCACCGAGGGCGGCGGGGTGCCGCTCGGCTTCGAGGAGGGGGCCGTGCCGGCCGCCGAGGAACTGACCCTGGCCTCGGGCGAGACGCTGGTGCTCTACTCCGACGGCCTGGTCGGCACCCGCAGCTCGGCCGGGGAGAACTACGGCGAGGCGCGGCTCACCGAGGTGCTCGCGCGGTGCGTCAACCAGCCCCCCGCGGCGGTGGTCAAGGCCATCGAGGAGGACCACCGCGCCTTCTGCGACGACGAGGTCGTCGACGAGGTCACGGTTCTCACCCTCCGTCGTTCCCGCTAGCCTTGCCTGGTGCAGCCCGGTGACCACAGGTCCGTCGCCTACTCCGACGAGGCCGAGTTGGAGCCCGTGCTGGCCCCCTTCATCGCCGAAGGGCTGGCCGGCGCGGACAAGGTGCTGTACCTGACCGACGTGACCCATCCGGCGGTCGTCACGGGCCTGCTGCGCGGCTGGGGCGTCGACACCGACGGGGCGGTCGCCTCCGGGCGGCTCGACATCCGCCGGCTTGAGGCGTTCGACCCGGTCGCCATGGTCGCCGACGTCGCCGCCGAGGCGGCGCGGGCCAGGTCAGAGGGCTACCGGGCGCTGCGGGTGACCGGCGAGATGAGCTGGGCCGTCCGTGTCGGCACCGACCGGCTGGCCGAGTTCGAGACCGGCATCCAGGAGGTCTACGACACCGGCACGGCGCTCGGGGTGTGCCAGTTCGACAAGCGGCTGTTCGCGCCCGGCGTGCTGGCCGACCTGCTCCGGCTGCACCGGCCCGACGACGGCGACCTGCTGCTCGAAACGGCCCTGCTGCGCATCCGGCGGACCTCCGGCCCCGACGGCATCCGGGTCGAGGGAGAGATCGACGCGACCTCCTCGGCCGATCTGGCCCGCGAGCTCTCCCAGGCAACCGGGGCGGTTTCCGGAGATCTTCACGTCGACCTCCACGGGGTCACGTTCATCGACCTGGCCGGGCTCCGAGCCCTCGTCGACACCGCCAAGAACCTCGGTGACCAGCGCGAACTCGTGCTCGACCCGGTGCCCGACCACGTCAGCCACCTGATCCGGCTGATCGGCTGGCACACCACCCCGGGCCTTCGCATTGACGCCTGATTCATCTGAAAACTTGCGTTTAAAGCTCTTAGGTGTACGGTAAAGACCACAACACAGTTCGTGCCTAAGACGCAGGCACACCCCTTTCATCGCGCTTATCGCCATGAGGTGTGCCATGCATATCGCCATCGTCGCCACGAACAACCTCTCCGTCACCGCCCCCGCCGTCGCCCGTGAACTGGGCCGGGGTCACGAGGTCACCGTCTACACGCGGGACGACGCGCAGATCAAGGGCGTCCGGGTCGAGCGGGTGCCCGCCGGGCCCGACAAGGACCTCTCCGAGAACGACCTGCTCCCCTACATCTCCGACTTCAGCGACGGCCTCAAGCGCCGCTGGCACGCCGAGCGCCCCGACGTCATCCACGCCCACTCGTGGACCGGCGGCCTCGCGGCCATCGCCGGCTCCGACGGGCTCGACGTCCCGGTGACCCAGACCTTCCACCACGACGACCGGCCCTCCGCCCAGGTCCTGCGCCTGGAGCGGGCGATCGGCCGCCGGGCCCGCGCGGTCATCGCGACCTGCGCCGGCGAGGAGTCGCAGCTGATCCAGCTGGGCGTGCCGCGCCGCAACATCTCGATCGTGCCCGGCGGCGTCGACATCGAGCGGTTCCGCCGCCAGGGCCCGGCCTTCCCCCGCGACGGCCGTCCGCGCCTGCTCCACGTGGGCGCCACCGGCGCGGGCGCGGTCGTCAACTCGCTGACCTCGATCCCCGACGCCGAGCTGGTCGTGGCCGGCGGCGACGACCCGGTCCTGGAGCGGCTGCGCATGTTGGCCCGCGCCCGGGGCGTCGAAGACCGGCTGACCCTGCTCGGCGACGTCCCCCACAACGCGATGCCGAAGCTGATCCGCAGCGTCGACGTCGCCCTGACGCTCCAGCCGACCGTGCCGACCGGCACCGCCGCCCTGGAGATCATGGCCTGCGGCATCCCGGTGATCGCCTCCGCGTCCGGAGCCCACCTCGACTCGGTCGTCGACGGCGTGACCGGCTTCCTGGTCCGCCGCCCCGCCGAGGTGACGGCCCGCATCCGCGACCTCCTCGGCGACCGCACCCTGCGCTCGGCCCTCGGCTACGCCGGCGCCGACCGCGCCCGCTCCCGCTACTCGCTGGAGCGCGTCAGCCAGGAGCTCCTGCGCGTCTACGAGAGCGCCTGCGCCTGAGACCTCTCCCCTGAGGGAAACACCCGAGCGCCCGCGATGCTCCGGCCATCGCGGGCGCTCGGCCCGTTTTCATCCTTTTCCGTTACGGCTTCGCCCGGCCGGCACCGACCGCCGCCGTTCCGCGCCCGCCGTAGCCGGCGCCCCGCAACCGCTTCGGCGACCCGCCGCGACAGACCTTCGACCGGCGTTTCGACGGCCTTCCGCCTTCGGCGACGCGCACGGTCCGATTCGCGCTTCACAACCTCCGCGCCTTGAGTGACAGGTGCAGGAGCAGGCGGTCCTGGCCGTCCGAGAGGTCCTTGCCGGTGAACTCCTCGGCGCGGCCCAGGCGGTAGTACAAGGTCTGGCGGTGGATGCCCAGTTCCGCCGCCGTCTTCTGCACGTGGCCCGCTCTGTCGAGGTAGGTCTCCAGCGTGACCGCCAGGTCCTCCGGAAGCGCGGCGGTCTCCCCTGCCAGTTCCGCGAGCTCGTGATGGGGGAGCCTGACCAGGTAGCGGTAGACGCCCAGTTCCGACCAGTGGGCGACGGGCTGCCCGGTCTTCTCCGCCACCCGCAGCGCGTTCAACGCCTCGCGCCAGCTCTCCCAGGCGTCCTCGGGGTCCTGGCGGGGGTCGCCCGCGCCGACGGGGACGCCGTACATCTCCGTGAGGCGGGCGGCGGCCTCGCGGGCGCGGACCGGTGGGGCCAGGAAGGCGGGATGGGCGCCGGCCTGGCCGGTCAGCACGTCTCTCGGCAGTGACCACGAGATGGGCACCTCGGCCGGACCGGCCGCCACCGCCAGGGCGACCAGCGGGCCCTCGACACCCCGGGCGGCCTCGGCACGGGCCTGAGGGTTCGGGGAGAACAGGTCGTCGAGGGGGGCGCGGCGGATCTGCGCTTCGTGGGCGAGGGCGGCGGCCAGGCGGGCGAACAGGGGGCCGGCCCGGTCGAGCAGGGCGTCGGAGAGCCGGTCGTTGTCGAGCAGCCACAGGTAGCCGTAGGTGACGCCCCTGTGCCGCAGCGGGACGCAGACGCGGGCGAGGAAGCCGGGGGCCTCGGGGATGCGGACCGGGCGGTCGGCGGCGGCGATCCCGTACGCCTCGAAGTGGGCCTTGGTCGCGGCGGTGGCGCGGCGGCGGAGGATGGACTCCTGGCGGACCTCGTCGACCACGCCGCTCTGCACGCCGTAGGCCACCAGCTCGAAGGCGCGGTCTTCGACGGTGACCGACGCGTCGAGCAGGCGGGCGATCTCGTCCACCAGGTCTTGCATGCAGACATTATTGTGCATTTGTCTGAAGAGACTTGGCCGGATGTCCGTGGAAGGGTACTTTCCGGGCGAATTACGCTGTGTGCATGCTCGGTTCCACGCTCCTCGCCGTGTCGAGGAATCCGCTCGCGCGCAAGGCCGTCACGGCCCTGCCGCCAACCCGTCGCGTCGTCGACCGGTTCGTCGCCGGAGAGGCCACCGCCGACGCCGTGGCCGCGGTCGACCGGCTCACCCGGTCGGGGCTCATGGTCACCATCGACCATCTGGGCGAGGAGGTGCGCGACACCGACGCCGCCGTGACGACCACGAAGGCGTACGTGGAGCTGCTCGACGCGCTCGCCCCGCTGGGGCTGGGCCACCGGGCGGAGGTGTCGGTGAAGTTGTCGGCCGTCGGGCAGGCGCTCGACGACTCGATGGCCCTCGAACACGCCCGGGAGATCTGCGAGGCCGCGCTGAGCGCGGGGGCGACGGTCACCCTCGACATGGAGGACCACACCACGGTCGACTCCACCCTGGACATCCTGCGCGACCTGCGGGCCGACTTCTCCGACGTCGGGGTGGCGATCCAGGCCTACCTGTTCCGGAGCGAGGCCGACTGCCACGACCTGCGCGACTCGCGGGTCAGGCTGGTGAAGGGCGCCTACCGGGAGCCGGCGTCGGTGGCGTACCAGAAGAAGAACGACGTCGACCTGGCCTACGTGCGCTGCCTGAAGGTGCTGATGGCCGGCGCCGGGCACCCGATGGTGGCCACCCACGACGACCGGCTGATCTCGATCGCCGAACTGCTCGCCGACCGGCACGACCGGGCCCGCGACACCTACGAGTACCAGATGCTCTACGGCATCCGCACCGACAAGCAGCAGGCGCTCGCCAACTCGGGCGCGCTGGTCCGCGTGTACGTGCCCTACGGCGACGACTGGTACGGCTACTTCATGCGCCGCCTGGCCGAACGACCGGCCAACGTGGCCTTCTTCCTGCGCTCTCTTGGGGTTGGCACCCTCCCGCTAGTGAACAAGCGGGATTCCAACTCATCTCACACTGGACGGAGGACGAGTTGAGGTTCGCGGTTCCCAGGCCCGGTCTTCCGGTCGCCTCCCCGCGCATTCACCGCATGCCCTGCGGCGATGACCTCGATGTTCTGGGCCGCGTTCACATCTGCGTTGCCGGCATGGCCGCAGGATCGGCAGCGGAAGGCAGCTTGGCTCTCGCGTGCCTTTCCATCGACGACCCCGCAAACCGAACAACGCTGACTCGTGAACGCGGGATTCACCTTGATGACGCGGCCTGGCGCTTTGTCCTCCAGCCGCATGACGAGTCGGCCCCAGCAGGCGGAGAGAATACTCCGGTTGAGGCCCGCCTTTCGGCGGACATTTCGCCCTGGCGCTTCGATGGTCCCCCGAGCCGAGCGGGTCATATTCCCGATTCTCAGATCTTCGACGCCGATCACATCGAAACGGCGGGCAAGGCTGGTGGTGACCTTTTCGACCCAGTCTTTGCGCCTGGCGGTCTCACGGGCCCTCAACCTGCCAATCGCGGTCCTGACGTCGTCACGCCGCTTGGAACCCTTACGCGCACGGGCCAATTGTCGGATCAGCTTGAGCAGCCGGGCTCGCTCAACCGCCCGAAGAGTGGGGGCCCTGAGCAGTTCACCCGTGGACAGCGCGGCGCTGACGGCCACCCCCCGGTCCACGCCGACGACTTCGTCATTGCCCGGCCTGGCGATGGGCATCGGGGCGACGGCAAAGGCAACGAACCATCGTCCCAATTGATCGCGACTGACCCGGAAGGACTTGGCGCCGGCGGGCACAGCCCTGGACCATCGGAAGCGGACCCAGCCGACCTTGGGAATCTTGACCTCTCCCACATTTCGGGACAGGCGACGCACGTCCTCCTTCTTGAAGGCGACGATTCGAAATCCTTCGTTCTGTCCACGCCGCCGGAAAGTCGGCATCCGGTGGGTCCTGGCGAAGAATTGCGCCATGGCACGCGCGAAATCCTTGAGCGCCTGCTGCTGAACGATTGCCGATCCGGCGCGAAGCCAGGCGTACTCGGCTCTCGCTTCGGTCAGTTGGCGGCACTGCTCCGCGAATCCCGGCGCGTGTCCTCTTCCCGGCTTCCAAAACGAGCTCTGCTCGACCGCAAGGTTCCATACGAAACGTGCGTGCCTGCAATGTTCCAGCAGCGCAGCCGCCTGTGCCTGCGTCGGCTGAAGCCGATAGCGGGACATGGCAAAAAGTTTAGCGTCGCGCATCGGGAAAAACCGGAGAACAACGCGCTGCTCCGCGTCGCGCGCTTCCCGCATCCCGAACCGCGAGGCATTCACACTGGAGGATTTCGATGATGGACGCCGTCTCCACGGTCCCGGTTCCGGTCAACGAGCCGGTCCGGTCCTACGGCCCCGGCAGCGCCGACCGCGCGATGCTGGAGGGGCGGCTGAAGGAGCTGGCCGCCACGAGCATCGACCTGCCCATGACGATCGGCGGCGAGCGCCGCATGGCGGGCGGCGCCCCCATCCGCGTGGTCCAGCCGCACAACCACGCCTCGGTGCTCGGCACGACCAACGACGCCACCCCCGCCGACGTCCAGGCGGCGGTCTCGGCCGCCCTGGCGGCGGCCCCGGCGTGGCGGGCGCTGAGCTTCGACGAGCGGGCGGCGATCTTCCTGCGCGCCGCCGAGCTGCTGGCCGGGCCCTGGCGGGCCACCCTGAACGCCGCGACCATCCTCGGCCAGTCGAAGTCGGCCCAGCAGGCCGAGATCGACGCGGCCTGCGAGCTGATCGACTTCCTGCGCTTCAACGTGGCGTTCGCCCGGCAGCTCCTCACCGAGCAGCCGGTCTCCTCCCCCGGCGTGTGGAACCGGATGGAGTACCGCCCGCTTGAGGGCTTCGTCCTGGCGATCACGCCGTTCAACTTCACCGCCATCGCCGGGAACCTGCCCGCCTCGGTGGCGCTGATGGGCAACGTCGTCGTCTGGAAGCCCTCCCCCACCCAGCAGTTCGCCGCCCACTTCACGATGGCGCTGCTGGAGGAGGCCGGCCTGCCCCCGGGCGTGATCAACCTGGTGACCGGCAACGGCTCGGCGGTGTCGGAGGCGGCGATGACCCACCCGGCGCTGGCCGGCGTGCACTTCACCGGCTCGACCTCGACCTTCCAGCACCTGTGGGCGACCGTCGGGGCCAACATCGGCCGCTACCACGCCTACCCGCGCCTGGTCGGCGAGACCGGCGGCAAGGACTTCGTGCTCGCCCACCCCTCGGCCGACCCGGCCGCGCTGACGACGGCGCTGATCAGGGGCGCGTTCGAATACCAGGGCCAGAAGTGCTCGGCGGCCTCGCGCGCCTACGTGCCGCGCGCGATGTGGAACACGATGAAGGACGACTTCGTCTCCCTGGCCGAGTCGCTGACCGTGGGCGACGTGGCGGGCGACCTGTCGACGTTCATGGGCGCCGTGATCGACGCCCGCGCGTTCGCCAAGCACAAGACGGCCATCGACCGGGCGCGGGCGGCGGACAACATCGCGGTGCTGACGGGCTCCTACGACGACTCCACCGGCTACTTCGTGAAGCCCACGGTCCTGGAGTGCGGCGACCCGACCGACGAGATCTTCACGACCGAGTACTTCGGCCCGATCCTCGCCGTGCACGTCTACGACGACTTCGACGCCACGCTCACCCAGCTGGAGTCGGCCACGCCGTACGCGCTGACCGGCGCCCTGATCGCCCGTGACCGCTACGCCATCGCGGCGGCCTCGGAGAAGCTCCGGTACGCCGCCGGCAACTTCTACGTGAACGACAAGCCGACCGGCGCGGTGGTCGGCCAGCAGCCCTTCGGCGGCGCGCGGGCCTCGGGCACCAATGACAAGGCCGGCTCGATCCTCAACCTGATCCGCTGGGTGAACGCCCGGACGATCAAGGAAACCTTCGTGCCCCCGGTCGTCCTGCCGCCCTATCGGGGCGACATCCCCCAGTCCGGCTGGCAGCAGCCGGAGCTCTGACGGCAGACTGTCGGGGTGATCAGGTACGGAGCCGTCGAAGCGGGCGGTACGAAATGGGTGTGCGCGCTCGCCGACACCGACGGAAACATCGTGGCCACCGAAGTGGTCCCGACGACGACCCCCGACGAGACCATCCCGGCCGCCGTCGACTTCTTCCGGCGTCATCCCGCCCCGGCGGCGGTCGGCGTCGCCACGTTCGGCCCGGTCGACCTGTCGACCGGGCACATCACCGCCACGCCCAAGCCGGGCTGGTCGGGGGCCGACGTGGTGACGCCGTTCCGTGAGGGGCTGGGCGTCCCGGTCGGGCTCGACACCGACGTGAACGGCGCGGCGATCGGCGAGTGGCGCTACGGCGCGGGGCGGGGGCTGCACACGCTGGCCTACATGACGGTCGGCACCGGCATCGGGGTCGGCGTCGTCGTCGACGGCCGGCCGCTGCACGGGCGCACCCACCCCGAGGCGGGGCACATGCTGGTGCCCCACGACACCGGGCGCGACCCGTTCCCGGGGGTGTGCCCGTTCCACGGCGACTGCCTCGAAGGGCTGGCGTCCGGGACGTCGATGCGGGAGCGCTGGGGGCGGCCCGCGCAGGAGCTCGGCGACGGCGAGCCGTGGGAGCTGGAGGCCGAATACCTGGCGAAGGCCGTACACAACCTGGCCTCGACCCTCTCCCCCCAGGCCGTCGTCATCGGCGGCGGGGTCGGCGGGCGGCCGGGGCTGCTCGACCTGGTGCGGGCCCGCGCGGCCGACCTGGCGGGCGGCTACGCGCTCGACACGCTCATCTGCGCGCCGGGGCTGGGGAACCTGTCGGGGGTGACCGGCGCGGCCGAGCTGGCCCGCCAGGCGCTGAACGCTACCTGAGGACCGGCGACCCGGCGGTGACCGCGGCCCATCGGCGGCCGAGGCCCCACGTGTCGCCCGCGTCGGCGGCGGCCAGCCCGATCAGGACGATCGCGTAGACGATGTGGTCGTCGAGGAACGGGTTGGTCGTCAGGGGCAGCGCGGCGCCCCACATCATCACCAGCATGACCGTCCCGGCGGCGGCCGCGGCCCGCATCCCGATGCCGAGGATCAGGGCCGCGCCGACGCCGAGCAGCCCGGCCATGAACAGCACGTCGACCCACCAGTGCCCCGCGAGGGCGCCGTAGAGCCCGCCGAGCGGGCCGTCGGCGGCGCCCTTCAGGAAGCCGGTCGTCGGGCTGCCGCCGTTGAGCCACGACCGCTCGCCGGGGGTGGCGAAGCCGAGCCCGAACAGTTTGTCGAGGAAGGCCCACAGGAAGATCCAGCCGAGGGCGATCCGGGCGACCGCCCAGACGTGGCCGGCGCGGACGTCAGGGGTCATGGGAGGCTCCTTCGATAGGGGGGATGAGCTCGCCCCCCAATCACACGCGTTCACCAGGCCGGGCAGCAGGGCAGGAGGACCCGTCCGCGAAGGACCTTCGGCCCGCCCGCGAGGGGCCCAACGGCCATGTCCGCAGGCCGGCGGGTCGTCCACAGTGGAACCCATGAGCACCCTGCGCACCCTCACCGCCGACGAATGCCTCGCCCTCATCGCCCCCGGCGGCGTCGGCCGGATCGCCTTCAGCGGCTCCCACGGGCCGACCATCCTCCCGGTCAACTACCGCCTCGACGACGGCGTGATCGTCTTCAGCGTCCGCACCGGCGGGGCCATGGACGACGACCTGCGCACCCACGTCGACGACCTGGAAATCGTGGTCGCCTTCGAGGTCGACGCGATCGACCCGGAGCACCGGGAGGGCTGGAGCGTGCTGGTCCAGGGCCCCTGCCACCACGCGCAGGGCACGCCGGGCGGCTCGTGGGTCGAGGGCCGCGACCACCTGATCACCATCAGGCCGCAGCGGGTCACCGGGCGGCGGCTGGAGGGCTAGCGCGCCCGGAGCCCGTCGAGGACGAGCCCCAGCATGTGGGGCGACCGGTCGGGCGCGGCGCGCCAGAGGGCGCCGCTGAGCTGGAGGAAGTCGGCGGGATCGGCGTCGGCGCGGATGCTGCCCTCGCCCTTGCCCGCGTCGAGCAGCTCGGCGATGGCGGCGACGACCGGGCCGTAGGTGCGCTCGGTCATCGCCTGGTGGGCGCCGGGGCTGAGCGCGTCGCCGAGGCCGTGCTTTCTGCGCATGGCCTCGACCAGGTCGAGGGTCCAGTGGCGGAGCGCTTCGAGCGGCGGGTGGGCGGCCAGCAGGTCGGGCACCGTGCCCAGGATGCGGTCGACCTCATCTTGGTAGACGGCCAGCAGCAGCGCCTCGCGGGTGGGGAAGTTGCGGTAGAGCGTGCCCGCGCCGACGCCCGCCCGCCGGGCGACCTGGTTCATCGACGCGCCCACGTCTTCGGCGAGCGCCTCGCGCGCGGCCGCGAGGATGCGGACCCGGTTCTCCCGGGCGTCGGAACGGACCATCGGGCTCCCACCTTGCTATGTGGAGAGCTCTCCACTACGTTAAACGGAGAGTTCTCCACATATTTTAGAGGGACCGATGCGCTACATCAAACTCGGCACGACCGGCCTCGACGTGTCCCCCATCGCGATCGGCGCGATGACCTACGGCGAGCCCGGCCGGGGCCACCCCGTGTGGTCGAAGGGCGAGGCGGAGGCGCGGCCGCTGATCAGGCACGCGCTGGAAGCGGGCGTCAACTTCTTCGACACCGCGAACATGTACTCCAACGGGTCGAGCGAGGAGATCCTCGGCCGCGCCCTGCACGACTACGCCGACCGCGACGCCGTGGTGATCGCCACGAAGCTGCGCCACCCGATGCGCCTGGGGCCGAACGGCCGGGGCCTGTCGCGGAAGGCGATCATGACCGAGGTCGACCACTCGCTGCGGCGGCTCGGCACCGACTACATCGACCTCTACCAGATCCACCGCAACGACCACTCGACGCCGTGGGAGGAGACCCTCGGCGCGCTCGACGACCTGGTGAGAGCCGGCAAGGTGCGCTACCTCGGCGCGTCGTCGATGCGCGCCTGGGAGTTCGCCAAAGCCCTCCACCTGCAGAAACAGCACGGCTGGGCGCGGTTCGCGTCGATGCAGGACCACTACAACCTGCTCGCCCGCGAGGAGGAGCGGGAGATGATCCCGTTGTGCCTCGACGAGGGCGTCGGCGCCGTCGTCTGGTCGCCGCTGGCCCGGGGCCGCCTCGCCCGCGCCTGGGACGACGTCCGGACGACCGCCCGGTCGGAGACCGACGGCGCGTTCGCCGACCTGCTCTACCCGCCGTCCGACGAGGCCGCCAACCGCCTGATCGTCGACGCCGTCGGCCGGGTCGCCGACGCCCGCGGCGTGAGCCGGGCGCAGATCGCCCTCGCCTGGTTGCGCCGCCAGCCGGTGGTCACCGCGCCGCTGGTCGGCGCGGGGTCGACCCGCCAGATCGACGAGGCCGTGGCCTCACTGGACGTCGAGCTCACCGACGAGGATGCACGGGAACTGGAGGCCCCCTACACGCCGCGCTGGGACTGGCAGGGCGTCTCCGACGAGGCCGCGATGGACGCCATCCGCGCCCGCGTTCCCGGAATGGCGTTGTCTCGTTAGCCTGCGGGGGTGGAACGCATCGTCCTGGGGCTGATCCTGGAGTTCGTCGGCCTTCACCTGCTGGCCCAGGGGCAGGCGGTGCGGCGGGCGGCGCGGGCCTTCCTGGCCACCGCGGTCCGCGCCGAGGGCGAGGTGATCGCGCTCCAGGTCAGCCGGGCGGGGGTGGCGCAGCGGCCCCGGCCGGCCCACGTCTACCTGCCGGTGCTGCGGTTCCGCACCGCCGAGGGCGAGGTCGTGGAGGCCCGCTCTCCCGTCGGCGGCAACCCGGCACCGGCCGCGAAGGGCGACCGGGTCGGCGTGCTCTACGACCCGGCCGACCCGCGTGACGTGCGCATCGACAACGTCACCGGCCACGGCACGACGGCCGGGCGGCTGCTCACGGGCCTCGGGGCGGCGGTGCTGGCCGTCGCGGTCGGCGTGGTCGTCAGCGGCGTCTGGTGACCCGCGCCAGCAGCACCCGCGCGGCCGCCAGGAGGGCCATGCCGACCGCGCCCACGATCGGTTCGCGCTCCTCCTCCTTCGTGGGGCCGGGGTCGGGCAGGGCGGGTTCGGTGCGGTGCGTGCGGGAGGCTTCGAGCTGGGCCGCGAAGGCCAGGCCGAGGAACAGCGCGATCGAGGTCAGGAACGACCAGAGCAGCAGCGCCATCACCGCCGTCAGCGGGCCGTAGGTCTCGCCGAAGCTCTCGTTGAGGCTCGTGTAGAGGGCCAGGCCGAGGGTGAAGGTCGTCCACAACACCAGGGTGACGAGCGCGCCGAAGGCCAGCCACGTGTGGCCGGGCTGGCGGCGGCGGGGCGCGGCGCGGAAGATGACCGAGGTCGCCACCAGGGCCAGCAGGAAGCCGAGCGGCCATCTCATCAGGTCGAAGGCGAAGCGCAGGGCCGGGCCCCAGTCGTACACGCGGGTGAGGGCCTCTTTGAGCGCGTCGCCGCCGACCATGATCACGAAACCGGCCACCATGAACGAGCCGGCGGTGGTGGCCAGCACCAGCCCGCGCAGGTATTTGCGGTGGAAGGGGCGGTCGCGTTCGATGCCGTAGATGCGGTTGGCCCCGCGTTCGACCTGGGCCATGGTGCTGACCAGGGCGAACACGGAGGTGCCGAGGCCCGCCCACAACGCCACGGCGTCGGAACGCGAGCCGCCGTCGAGGATGCTGCGCACGGCCGCGACGCCCTCTCCCGGGCTCAGCTGGCTCAGGGTGAGCGCCAGGACCTGGCCGAGCTCCTCGGTGTGCACCACCGAGGAGAGCCCGACCAGGGCGATCGCGCCGGGGATGATCGACAGGCACATCTGGAACGCCAGGGCGCGCGAATGGCTCATGCCGTCGCCGTAGCGGAACCGCACGAACGAGTCGCGGGCCAGCCGCCACGCGCCGTAGGCGCGCAGGGCCGCCCACGCGTCGTCGGCCGACAGGTCGTCGCCGGTCATGGACTGGGTTTGGGGGACGAGGGTCGCTGAGCCCACGCCGCCAAGTTACCCAATCTCAGATCAGCTGCACGACCGGGATCACCTCTGAGCCGATCTGCTCCAGCGGGGTCAGCTCGTACACCCCCTTGACCTGGCCGATCGCCAGGCTGAAGCCCATCTCGGCGTAGCCGCCGAGGTCGTCGACGATCTTCTGGACGCCGTGGGTGGTGTCGTAGGCGTAGTAGACCGTCTTCTGGATGTCGTCGTAGTTCCTGCCGACCGCCTCGCAGTGGCCGCGCAGCACGTCGAGCTTGTGCTGGAGCTGGTCCGACGGGAAGAGGTTGCAGGCGTCGCCGTACTGGGCGACCAGGCGCAGGGTCTTCTTCTCGCCGCCGCCGCCGATCATGATCGGCGGGTGCGGGCGGGTGATCGGCTGCGGGGAGTTCAGCGGCCGTTCGAGCTGGAAGTGCCGTCCCCGGTACGGGCTCTCGTCGCCCTCCCACATCCGGTGGCAGATCTGCAGCGCCTCTTCGAGCTGCTCGAAACGTTCGGCCAGCGGCGGGAACGGGAAGCCGAGGCCCTTCGACTCCTCCTCGTTCCAGGCGGCGCCGATGCCCAGCCAGGCGCGGCCCCCCGACAACACGTCGAGGGTGGTGACGATCTTGGCGAGCAGGCCGGGCTGCCGGTAGATCACCCCGGTGATCAGGGCCAGCAGCCGCGCCCGCGAGGTGTGCGCGGCGATCCACCCCAGGGTGGTGTACGCCTCCAGCATCGGCTCCTCGGGCGCCCCCACGCCGTGGATCTGCCAAAAGTGGTCCATCACCGCGACGGCGTCGAATCCGGCCTGGTCGGCGGTGGTGACGATCTGGGCGAGCCGGTCACTGAGCACCGGGTCGCCGGGGTACGTGAAACTCGGGATCTGAAGTCCAACCTTCATGCTTACATTCTTACCGCCATTACCTCGCAATTCCGGACAGGGCGGCGAGCTGCTCGGTCCGTGCCGCCGTCATGTCGGCCGCCAGGTCGAGGGCCTCCTCGGCCGCGCCGGCCTTCTGCTCGCTGGCGGTCACCATGGCCGACTGGTCGAGGTGGCCCTTCAGGCTCGTGACGAGGAGCCTGTCGAACGCCTTCCCCTTGGCCTTGGCCGCCGCCTCGATCACGATCGGGGTCGGCATGCCCGGCATGTCGTGCCCCTCGTGCGGGTTGGGGCCCGCCTTCGCGCTGGTCAGGAGCGCGCGAAGACGGGCCAGTTCGGCCCGGTGGCCCTGGCCGACGGACCCCGCCAGTTCGGCGAGCGCGGGGTCCGCGGCCCGGCCCGGGGCCAGGTCGAGCACTTTCAGCACCCGCTCGTTCATCGCCGCCATGAGCTGCGCCCACGCCACGTCCGTCGGGTTGTACGCGGCCACGGCCACCACCGGCTTCGGCGGGGGCGGCGCTTGCGGCGCTTCCGGCGTACAGGAGCAGAGCGCGAGCATCAGGGCGGCGAGAACGAGTCTTCTCATGGGCGGCCGTTGGCCCCGCACTTGATGACCGGACGGATGCAGTCGCGCACCCGCTGCCACATCTCGGCCTCGGGCCAGGCGTTGAAGAAGTCACCGTGCATGGTGAATCCCCGGCCCGACGAGAGGCGGATCCGCGACGGATCGCCGCTCACCGGGTAACGGAGCACCTGGCGCAACTTCGGCACCGGGACCGGGTGGGTCGACGGGCACGCCTGGTTGACCGGGTAGGCCATGTGGCTCTTGTGGTCGGGCGAGTCGAGGTTCACCCCATCCCAGCACTGCGGGAAGTCCAGGTACGACTCCAGCATCGTCCCGGCCGGGCAGTTCACGAAGTCCTTCGACGCCCCCGCCTCGTTGGCGTGCAGGCACGACCACCGGGCGATCGTCGTGCTGTCGGGCGCGGTGGCCTTGGCGTTGCCCGCGACGATGCGCAGGCCCAGCGGCAGCGGCTGGATCTGCGCGGTGATGTCGGGCCGCACGCCCTCGCCGAGGTAGTAGAAGGTCGTGATGACCGGTTCGACGGGCTGGTCGTTGACGTAGAGCGTCGGCACCCAGTACGACGACAGGTCGATGCGCGGGTTGCAGTTGGAGTCGCCCGCGAGGAGCGTCTCCACGGTCGAGCTGGCGTTCGTCGTCAGGTTGCCGAAGAACGAGTGCATGTGCGAGGCGCCCGGCAGGTTCGGGTAGATGATCGGGTCGTCGGGCAGCCGGTGGGTGAACGGGCAGTCGGCCAGGAACTCCGACACCCGCACGATCGGGCCCTGCGGCTGGGTCGGGGTGGGCGTCGGGGTGGGGCCGCCGCCGGGGCCGTACACCTCGAACTCCCAGAGGGAGACGCCGTAGCCGGTGGCGCGGGCGGTCGTGTAGACGCGGATGTAGCGGGCGGAGGTCTGGGTGAAGGAGATCGTCTGCACGCCGCCGGTCTGGGCGGTGCGGTTGGCGACCGTCGTCCAGCTCGTGCCGTTCGAGGAGGTCTGGAGCTGGTAGGCGGTGGCGTAGGCCGCCTCCCAGCGCAGCACGACCTGGTTCATCGTGGTCGCGGCGCCGAAGTCGACGCGCAGCCACTGCGGGTCGGAGAACAGGCTCGACCACCGGCTGCCGGCGTTGCCGTCGACGGCGTTGGCGGCGACGTGCCCGCCCTCGACCGACGACGCGGTGGCGGTCTTGCCCTGTGAGATGGGGGCCGCTTCGGCCCGTTGGGTGACGATCGTGAGCATCGCCAGGATCAGCACGCCGATCGCGGCGATCCTGGCCCACGTGATGGTCAGGGACATCGCGTACTCCAATGGTGGGGGGTGCTCCCCGGGGGCGTGCAGCCCCCGGAGAGGTGGATCACTGGTACACGCGCACGTAGTCGACGAGCATCTGCTTGGGGAAGCCGGTGGAGGCGTCCGGCGGACCCGGCCAGTCGCCGCCGACGGCGAGGTTGAGGATGATGTAGAACGGGTGGTCGTAGACCCACGGCCCGCGGGTCGCCTCGACCTGGGCCTTGCTGAGCGTGAAGACCTGGCGGCCGTCGACGCTCCACGTCATGCCCTGGCTGTTCCAGTCGAGGGCCCACACGTGGTAGTCGTCGGAGAAGTCGGCGCCGTTCGGCAGGGTGTTCGGCGCGCCGATCCCGCCGCCGCCGTTGTAGGCGGGCGCGTGGATCGTGGTGTACGACGTCTTCACGTCCTTGCCGAGCACCTCGACGATGTCGATCTCACCGTTGTACGGCCACGGACGGCCGGTCAGGAAGTCGGCGCCCATCATCCAGAACGCCGGCCACAGGCCGTTGCCCTTGGGCACCTTGATCCTGGCCTCGACCCGGCCGTAGGTGAAGTGGAACTTCGTGCCGGTGTTCATCCGGTGGGAGGTGTACTGGCAGGTGCCGCCGGGGCATGCCGACCCCGGGGTGACCTCCTGGCGGGCCTCCATGACCAGCTGCCCGGCGCCGTTCATGTTGGCGTTGTTGTTGTTGGTGTAGTACTCCAGCTCGTTGTTCGGGCCGGTGCCGGGGTCGGGCCGCCACTTGGCCGCGTCGGGCTTGGTGCCCGCCGCGCCGTTGAACTCGTCGCTCCAGACCAGCTGCGGGGGGTTGCGCGGGTCGGGCGGCGCGGCGGGCGGGGTGTTCGGGGCGCCACCGGTGCCGTACACCTGGAACTCCCACAGGCTGTAGCCGTAGGGGGTGGCGCGCTGGGTGCCGTACATCCGGACGTAGCGCCCGCTCCCCGTCACGTTGATCGACTGCTTGAAGCCGGTCCCGGTGGTCGTGGAGTAGATGTTGGTCCAGTTCGTGGCGTCGTTGGAGGTCTGGATGTTGAACGACCGCGCGAACGCCGGGTCCCACTGCAGGACGACCCTGCGGATCTGGGCCACCGCGCCGAGGTCGACGTAGATCCAGCCCGGGTCGACCCAGCCCGTGGTCGAGCTCGTCGCCCAGCGGCTGGCCGGGTCGAGGTCGAAGGCGCGGGCCGGCGTGCACTCGTAGCAGTTCCCGTCGCTCTGCGACGTGGAGGCGACGGCGGGCTTGTTGTACGACAGCAGCCGTTCCCCGCCCGGGTCAGGTGACGGGGAGGGAGAGGGGCTGGGGCTCGGGGACGGGGAGGGGCTCGGAGACGGGGACGGGCTCGTCGTCGTGGTTCCGGTGCGCACCTGGATCTCGAAGAGGCTGACGCCGAAGGGCAGCGCCCGGTTCGACATCACGATCCGCAGGTAGCGGCCGCTGCCGCTGAGCGTGATGTTCTCCGTGCCGCCCGCGCCGGTCGTGGTCGAGTGGATCTGCGTGAACGTGGTGTTGTTCGGCGAGACCTGCACCTGGTACGTCCGCGCGAACGCGGCCTCCCAGACCAGCGTCAGGCCGCAGATCGACGTGGTGGCGCCGAGGTCGATCGTCACCGACTGGGGCTCGCCGTAGGCGCTGGCCCACCGCGTGCCGGCGACGCCGTCGACGGCGTTGGCCGCCACGAAGGTCCCCTCGGTGGAGGTCGCGGTGATCGGCTTGCCGAGGGCGGCGTTGCCGCCGCACGTGCCGGTCGGGCCGGTGGACCCGTAAACCTGGAACTCCCAGAGGGAGTAGCCCCAGGCGGTGCCCCTCTGGGTGCCGTACATCCGGACGTAGCGCCCGGTGCCGGTCACGTTGAGCGTCTGGACGCCGCCCGTTCCGGCGGTGGTGGTGTGGATCGTCGTCCAGGTGGTGCCGTTGGCGGAGGTCTGGATCTGGAACGCCCGCCCGTAGGCGGCCTCCCAGTTCAGCACGACCTGGCTGATGGCCGCCGAGGCGCCCAGGTCGACCTGGATCCACTGGGGATCGGAGAAGGCGCTGGCCCACCGGGTGCCGGTGCTGCCGTCGACGGCGGCGGACGCCGTGAAGGCCCCCTCGACCGAGGAGGCGGTGGCGGTCTTCCCCTGCGAGAGCAGGGCGTCGGCGGCCTGGGCCGGCTGGATGGCGACGTAGGAGGCGAGCAGCGCCAGCGCTGCCGCGATGAGCACGCCCAGGCGTAACCGGCCCGGACTGCGCGATGAACTCAACGTGTCTCCTCGGGAGGGCGGGGGGTGAAGTTCGGGGAGCGCTCCCTGGGCCCTGAGGTTCTCCTTTTGTTCCGATATCTGTCAAGTATCAAATTAACTCTGACGTAACGAATACGAAAGGGTTAACTGGATCGGAGAGCGCTCTCCCGCAGCGACCCCGGGATCGAAGAGGAGCGTTTGAGCTTTGAATATCCAATGGAACGCTTTTCGGCGACGTCACGGGCCGATTCGCTGACAGGGGCCGGTACGAGCCATTGACGAGCACAGCCAGCGCGGGTCACCCTGGTGAGGGAACGTTCTCTTCATGATCGTTTAACCGCCCCCACGGGCGGCCGCCATAGATTCGTGAACCAGCTTGTACGTCCACTAGACCTATAACGCTTCGATAACACGCCGGGTTTTCCCGGTCGCGGTGCGTAATGTCAGAGCCATGCCGCCCACGACCGAGCACGAGATGTGGCTGGACCTGTTCGCCAACAACCCCCGCCTGGCCCCCGACCTCCTGTCCGAGACCTTCAGTGTCGACGTGCCCTTCTACGAGGAGGCCCGCGTCGAGACCCCGGTGATGAACGAGGCCACGCCCGTCGAACTACGCGCCGACTCGGTGATCGTCCTGCGCAACAGGGGGCGGCCGGTCCTCGCCTGCGTCATCGAGGTGCAGCGCGACCATGACGCGCGCAAGGAGTGGACCTGGCCGAAATACCTCACCGCCGTCCGGGCCCGCCACAAGTGCCAGACCATCCTGCTGGTGATGTGGCCCCGCGCCGGCGGCGCCGAGCGCGTCTCCGCGCCGATCGTCCTCGGCCCCTCCTCCGTCGTGACGCCCTACGTGATCGGGCTGACCGCCCTCCCATTGGTGACCGATCCGGCGCAGGCCATCGCCAATCCCGAACTCGCGACCCTCTCCGCCCTCGCCCACTCCGACGGCCCGGAGCGTGAAGCGGTGCTCGCCGCGACCAGCGCCGGCGTGCTGGCATTCGGGAAAAAAGACGCAAAAGAAGCCAGAACGTACACTGACTATCTCTCGGAGGCGTTGAGCGAAGCCGCCTCCCAGCTGTGGAGGACACTGATGGGTGTGGCATCCAGGGAATACCGCAGCGAGTGGGCCCGCGGATACGTCGCGGAGGGCAGAGCGGAAGCCGTTCTGGCGATCCTCGCGCACCGGCGGCTCACGGTGACCGACGACGTCCGAGACCGCATCCTCGACTGCGCCGACCCGGACCTGACGGAGACGTGGCTGGAACGTGTTTTCCACGTCAACAGCGCCGAGGAGCTCCTCCGAGATCGGTGAACGCATCGACTCCACCACGCCGAATGCCAGGCACGCGGCGAAGCGGGGCGATCGACGCCGACGCCTTCGATGGTCCGGCCGCCGTGCTGTTCGAGACCGAGCTGGCCTTTGAGGGTGTCGTTGACGGACTCGATCAGCTGCCGGACCGTCTTGAGCAGCAATTCTCCTGGACGTGGTGTGCCGCGGTTGCGGTAGGAAGGGCGCAGCAGGCTGACACCCCGGGCGGCCAGGAACCTGTCGAGTTCGGCGGCGACGTAGCCCTTGCCGGCCAGGATCAGCAGTCCGGGCCGGGCGGCGAGCAGGTCGGGTTCCAGGTCGCAGATGGCCATCAGCACCTGGCGTTCGTCGACCTTCGGGTCGGCCAGGGCCCAGGTGATCGGCGGTCCGGCCGGGGTGCAGATCAGATGGAGTTTCAGGCCCCAGTAGAAGCGTGAGCGGGAGTGGCAGTAGCCGGCCCAGTCGGCCAGGTTCGAGCGTAGGACGGCGGGCCGGGAGCGGGCGCGCTCCACGGGGGTGGAGTCCACGATCCAGCACCGGTCGGCCCACAGGTCGGTGTCGGCCGCCAGCGACCGGATCGCCGCGCAGGCGTTTGTTGTAGCCCGGCCGCTAAGGCAGGTACGGGAACATGCCGCGCAGATGGGCGTGGGCGAAACGCAGCCAGCGTGCCTCACCGTGGAATCCCGGCATGGCCTGGGCCACGGGCCAGGGCGAGCAGTTCGGCATCGGTCAGCCAGGGTGGCCGTCCACGTCGCCGCCGGGTCTTCAGCCGGTCGTCGATGTGCGCCATCGACAGTGACCGCCATCGCCACATGGACCGGCCGGTTGGCGACCTGGCCGTCCGTGGTGCAGCATGACGTGATCGGCGTCCGAGGAACAGGCCGGCGGTGGTCACTGATCGTGGGTATGGTCTGCCGGGACACCTCGGCCAGATGCACGAAGGTCTTCCCCGATACGGTGATCGTCCAGCTGGTTCGAGGCCAATGCTGATCGGTTTCGTTATCGCCGCCTGCGACGATGGCCACGTCTTCTGGGATGGACGGAGTCGTGATGAGGCGATCGTCAGCTTTGCTCGTGGCCGCGCTGCTGGCCGGTGGGGTGGCCGAGCCCGCTGCGGCAAGCGCGCAGACCCGGCCGCCCGACCCCGTGCGGGCCGTGCAGAAGCAGTTGCGTCAGGGGCACGGGGTGCGGATCTCCGAGCTCGCCGCGATGATCGACGGGACACACTCCACCGCTGCGGCCCGCATACGCGGTCAGGTGGAACTGAGCCCGAAGGGGCCGGTCGCCTACGACGCCACCAGTCACTCCATTCTCGTTCCGTACGACGACCGGGAAACCTCCTGGCGGGCCGCTCTTGGCGGCGCCGACTGGGACGACACCACGTACGTCGGCGGGGTCACGTACACGCATGAACCGCCCGGCAGTCTCCCCGACGGTAAGTCGTGGATCCGGTGGGACTGGAAGGCGCCGGAGGTCGCGGTTTTCGGCAGTCAGGCGATCAACGTGTTCGACGAACGCGTTCTGCGCACTCTGCTGCGCGGGGTCACCGGCAAGGCCGTTTCCGGCGGGTATGTCTATCGCGGCGTCGTGAGCCACAAGCGGCTGGGGCTTCCTCCCACCGGTGACGTGAAAGACGAGATCCACTGGTCCCTCTGGACCGACGCCAAGGGCCTGCCCACCCGGCTCCGGACCACGGACCTCGTCTATGGCCGGGAGCCGAAGATGGGCCTCAGCTACGACACCCGCTTCCTCGACTGGGGGTTCCCCCTGGTCGTCACCGCGCCGCCGGCTGACCAGGTGATCGACTCGGCTGACCTGTGACGGCTCACCGGGTCGCGTCGTTGAGGTAGCCCTTGCGGATGTTCGACGTGTCGGCCTTTACCACGGCGGCCAGGTAGGCGACCTCCTCGAACGGGATGTGGGCGCCGCACAACCGGCAGGACGACTCGTCCGAGTTGTTGCCGTCCTTCACCGCCGTCGGCGCTGCGACACGCGGATGCCGCCCTGGGCCAGGCCGATCGGCGTTGAACAGCGGCGGCGGCGCGGTCGGGGGCGGGGTGCCTCTGGCCACCCACTTCGACAGGTGGGCGTAGGCCGAGGCCGGCACGTGCCGTGACGGGACACGGCCGAGCGGCCCTCAGTCGCGGATGCGCCCGAGTAGGCGGCCTCCCCGTGCGGCGGGCGGGGGTGCGCACGTCCGTCTCCGACCTGACCTGGAACACCACTCGGGGCCGGTTCGCGTGGGGCCCGCACCTGATCCAAGAAAGCAGACTCCAGCACTCGCCATCGGGAGCCTCTAGTTCCACGATCAAAAGGCCGCTTCCAGGAGTTCGGTGAAGATCGCGATCGGATCCGACCAGTCGCCGTTCGTGTTCGCCACCAGGATCCTCCGCCCGTCCCGGCTCCCGTAGGCGTACGTCCACGAGCCGAAGATCGCGCCGCCCATGCCCCACACCGTCTCTCCGTCCGACAACGTCAGCGACGACACGCCCAGGCCATAGCGGCCGGTCGCCAGCCAATCGGCCGTGGGCACCGTCGTGAACATCTCGTCCTGGAGGTGCGGGGGCAGCAGGTCGCCACGCAGCAAGGAGGTGAAGAAGTCGGCCAGGTCGGGGATGGTGGAGATCATCCCGCCCGCCGCCCAGAAGGGTGACGGGTTGAGTTCCGTGAGGTCGTAGGTCTCCGCTTCCGGGGAAGGGTCGTGGAGACGGCTGTGGTGACGGCCGTGCGGGCCGCGGAAGCCCGCGTCGTCTCCGACCGGCAGATAGGTGCCGGGAAGGGCTTCCGTGATCCGGCCGAGCGCCTGGCTCAGCGGCCGGCCGGTGATCGTCTCGATGAGCCGCCCGATGAGGGCGTAGTTGGTCTGGGAGTAGTGCCACCCCTCGCCCGGCGGGAACGCCGGGGGCTTCGCCAGGCCGATGGCGATCAGCTGGGCGGGGGTGGGGCATTCATACTGGTTGACCTCGTCCTGGAACCGCAGGTAGTCGGCCAGGCCACTGGTGTGCGACAACAACTGGCGCAGGGTCGTGCCGCCCGGTTGCGGGTCGTCGAGGCCGGCCAGGCCGTCGGCGACGAGGGTGAGCATCAGGGTCGCGACGAAGGTCTTGGTCGTGCTGCCGATGCGGAACTCGTGGTCGCGCTCGCGCGGCGCGCCGGCGGTGAAGAAACAGTGCTCGTCGCCGTCGCGGACCTCGGCGGCGATGCCGGGCAGGCCGCCTTCGGCGACGGCGCGGTCGAGGATGTCCTGGATCACGCGGCGTCCCCGGAGAAGCGGGCGATCAGGGCGGCCCGGTCGAACCCGGCCAGGGCCAGCGCCCGGGGCACGGTGCCGATCTCGGCCTGCAGGATGCCGAGCAGCAGGTGGACCGGCCGCAGGTCCTTCTTCCTGCGCGCCCAGGAGAAGGCGCGGTCGAACGCGAGCTTGGCCGACGCCCCCAGGGTGGTCGGCGGGTCGCCCACGCGGGTCGGCTTCGGCAGGCGGTAGGCCGCCGCCGACACCCCCACCGTCTGGAGGCTGTGCTCGAACTCCCCCTGGAGCGCGGCGCGGATCTGGTCGTGGCCGAGGCCGGCCGCGATGAGCTCGGCGTTCTCGCCCGCGACGGCGATGCCGAGCAGCAGGTGGTGGGCCTCCAGGGTGGCCGAGCCGTCGTCGAAGGCCGCAAGGCGCGCCTGCTCGATGACGGAGTTCAGGTAGTGGTCGATGGCGGCCACGTCAGCGCCTCCTCAGGGACACACCGGCTTCGATGAGCCGTTTGGCGTGTTTCTTGTGGACCGCCTGGCGGGTGATGCCCAACGCCTCGGCCACTTCGGGCCAGCTCCATCCGTCGCGCATGGCCTGCTCGACGGCGGCCTCCTCCAGCTGGTCGGCGAGCCGGCGGAGCGCGGCCACGGCGGCCAGGGCGTCGGCGGGATCACTGAGTTCGGGCGGCATGCAAGCAACCGTAGTTGACTAATTCTGAATTAGTCAACCCGAGTTGCTAGCGCCGAACCACCTCTCCAGATGGACGTCGAGCTCCTTCTGGTCCTCCCCCACCCAGGCCACGTGCCCGTCGGGGCGCAGCAGCGCCGGGGGAACGCCGAGGTCCTCACGCAGGACCTCGACCCGGTCGTCCCAGCCCTGCACCGAGAGAGCGCCGACCAGCAGGCCCCGGCCGCCGCGCATCGACGCGTAGATCGACCCGTGGTTCCGCATCCGGCGGCCGACCAGTTCGTGGTCGGAGCCGAAGTCGTAGCGCACCCCGATCGCGGTGATCTTCTCCAGCAGGAAGCGGGTCACGTTCTCGAAGTCCATCAGCTCCGACATCAGGGCGCGCACCGCCTGCGGTCCCGGCTCGGTCGACAGCAACAACATCTGGGCGGCCGTGTTGACCAGCACGTTCGCCGCCACCGGGTGGCGTTCGGCGTGGTAGGTGTCGAGCAGCCCTGCCGGGGCCCAGCCGGTCACCTCGGCGGCGAGCTTCCAGCCGAGGTTGAACGCGTCCTGCACGCCCAGGTTGAGGCCCTGCCCGCCGGTCGGCGGGTGGACGTGCGCGGCGTCGCCCGCGAGCAGCACCCGGCCGACGCGGTAACGCTCGGCCAGCCGGGTCGCGTCGCCGAAGCGGGAGAGCCAGCGCGGTTCGCGGGCGCCGAAGTCGGTGCCGGCGTAGGCCACCAGCTGGCGGCGGAAGTCGTCGAGGGTCGGCGGGGTGGTGGAGACCTCGGCGGCCGGGACGCCGACCCGGTAGACCCCGTCGCCCTGCGGGATCGCGCCGAACTTCAGCTCCGTCTTTCGGACCTCGGCCACCACGGCCGCGATCGTCTCGGGCGACGCGGTGAGCTCCATCTCGCCGAGCAGGGTGTCGACCCGGCTGGGCTCACCGGGGAAGGCGACGCCGAGCAGTTTCCGCACGGTGCTGCGTCCGCCGTCGCAGCCGACCAGGTAGCGGGCCCGCAGGGAGGAGCCGTCGGCCAGCTGGGCGGTGACGCCGTGGTCGTCCTGGGTGAGGCCGGTCAGTTCGGCGCCGCGCCGGATCTCGGCGCCGAGGCGGGTGGCGTGCTCGGTCAGCAGGCGTTCGGTGACCACCTGCGGGATGCCCAGCAGGTAGGGGCAGGAGGTGTCGAGCTCGACCGGCCAGGGCTTGACGATCCCGGCGAAGTGGCTGGTGAGGGGGTATTTCTGCCCGTGCGCGAGGAACGCGTCGAGCAGGCCGCGCTGGTCCATGATCTCCAGGCTGCGGACGTGCAGGCCGAGCGCCTTGGAGTGGGTGACCGGTTCGGCGAGCCGCTCCACGACGACCGTCTCGACGCCGTGCAGGCGGAGTTCGGCGGCCAGCATGACTCCGGTCGGCCCCGCGCCGACGATGATGACGTCAATCATGAGCGGTGATTTTGCAGCACACCCCGGGTCTTGTGGCAAGACCCGGGGTGCGCTATAGCTTGGTAGTGGCGGGGAGGTTCAGTCGTCGCGGTTCTCGCGTTCCTTGCGCTCCGCCTCGTCCATCGCCGCCGCCTCTTCGGGGGTCGGGGCCGTGCCGCCGAGATGGGCGGGCTGCCACCAGGTGCCGGTTCCGTCGTCGCGGTAGGACCGCTGCGCCTTGTCGACCAGCTCCGACAGACGGCGGTGCAGTTCGGCGGTGGCGGCGTCCATGTCCTCGCGGCGTTGCGGGCGCATCGGCTCGCCGATCGAGATGGTGACCGGGATGTTCCGCTGCATGATCTTGCGCGGGCGGCCCTTCGTCCACAACCGCTGGGTGCCCCACAACGAGATCGGGATCAGCGGCACGTTGGTGGCGGCGGCCATGCGGACCGCGCCGTTCTTGATGTCCTTGACGGTGAACGACCGGCTGATGGTCGCCTCGGCGAACACGCCCACCACCTCGCCCGCCTTGAGGGCCTTGAGCGCGGCGATGTAGGCCCCGGCGCCCTCTGCGCGGTCGACCGGGATGTGGTGCATGCCCCGCATCAGCGGCCCGGAGATCCGGTGGTCGAAGACCTCCTTCTTGGCCATGAACCGCACCAGCCGCCGCGACGGCCGCGCCGCGAACCCGGCGAAGATGAAGTCGAGATAGCTGATGTGGTTGCTGACGAGGACCGCCCCGCCGGTGGTCGGGATGTTTTCGGCGCCCTCGATCTCGATCTTCATTCCGAGGACCTTGAACATCGTCAGGGCGGCCCCGATCACCGGGGGATACACGCGCTCAGCCATGCGAGAACCGTAACCTACGCACGCCGGGTCAGTGCCCTCTGAACGCCTCCTCCAGCCACCACGAGCCGCGTTCCCGCGTCACCTTCGCGTGCACGAGAAGCGGCAGGTCACGCGGCCCGTCGAGCCACTCACGCACCGCATCGAGATCGGCGGCGGAGGTGACCGTGACGGCCGCGCAGCCGAACCCGCGCCCGATGGCGGCGAGG
Organism: Herbidospora sakaeratensis; assembly: GCF_001570525.1. Classification (GTDB taxonomy): domain Bacteria; phylum Actinomycetota; class Actinomycetes; order Streptosporangiales; family Streptosporangiaceae; genus Herbidospora; species Herbidospora sakaeratensis. The sequence goes on along the minus strand of NZ_BBXC01000007.1, from coordinate 141,653 downwards.
TCGACCGGCGGGAAGGTGACGGTGTCGTGCGGAGCCCCGTGGAAGTGGTGGACCTCCGCGCCGTAGCCCTCGTCGTCGTACACCACGACGACCATCGGCAGCCCCAGCCGCACCACCGTTTCGAGCTCCGCGACGCCCATGAGCGCGCCGCCGTCGCCGAGCGCCGCGACGGGCAGCCGGTCGGGCCGGGCGAGCGCCGCGCCGATCGCGGTGGCCAGGCCCAGCCCGATCGACTGGAACGACTGGGTGAAGCAGAACCCGTGCTCGTCGGGCACGTCCAGGAACATCGCCGGATATCCCATGAAGTTGCCCGAGTCGACCGACACGATCCGGTCGGCCGGCAGCAGTTCGTCGAGCCGGATCGTCAGGGTGCGGGGGTCGATGCGCCCCGCGCCGCTCTCGTCGTCGTAGGCGACGTCCTGCCAGCGCCGTCCGGCCGCGATGCGGGCGGCCAGCTCATCGCTCCGGTATCCGTCGCGCTGAGCCCCGATCAGTTCCGTTACGGCTGTCGCACACCCCGCCACCTCCCCGACGACCCCGAAGCTCACCGACCGGTGCGCGCCCAGCGCCGAGGCGTCGAGGTCGACCTGCACCACGGTGGCCGTGGGGGCGATGAGCGCGCCGTGCCGCATCGTCCACATGTTCAGCGCGCACCCCCAGCCCACGATGAGGTCGGCGTCGCGGATGAGCTCGGCCGCGAGCGGCGTGGCGAAGCCGCCCGAGACGTCCAGGTCCCAGGGGTTGCCCTTGAACAACCCGCGCGCGACGGCCGAGGTGGCCAGCAGCGCCCCGGTGCGCTCGCCCAGCAGTTCCAGCTCGCGGCGCGCGTGCCGGGCCCCGCGTCCGGCCACGAAGACCGGCCGCTCGGCGGCGGCGAGCACCTCGGCCAGCCGCTCGACCGTGCCGAGGTCGGCGGCCACGACCGGAGTGTCCTCCGGCGGCCCGGCGGGGAGTGCCTCGGCGGGCAGGTCCCCGGCCTGGTGGCTCTGCACGTCGAGGGGCAGGTTCAGCAGCACGGCCCGCCGCTCCCGCCGGGCCAGGCGATAGGCCGCGACGGCCTCCGCGACGGCCGTCTCCCCCGACGTGATCCGGCCCGAGAGGGCCCCGACCGCCTGGGCGAGCGCCGCCTGGTCGACCCAGAAGTTGGACAGGGGCGAGGTCACCTCGCCGGCCAGCACGAGCAGCGGGGTGCGGCTCTTGGCCGCCTCGGCCAGCCCGGTGATCAGGTTGGTCAGCCCCGGACCCTGGTGCACGGTCACCACGCCGACCTCGCCCGACATGCGGGCGTAGGCGTCGGCCATGGTGGCGGCGCCGCCCTCGTGGCGGGCCGCGACGTAGCGTGCTCCCCCGGCCACGAGGGCGTTGGTCACGTGGAAGTTGCCGGAGCCGACGACGCCGAAGACCGTACGGACGCCTTCTGCCGCCAGCGCCCGCCCGATGGCCTCGTCGACGTGGACTTCGGGCGGGTTCACGGCGCGAGCCACGACCGGCCTTCGGCCGTCCGCGTCTCGCCTCACCGCTCGACCAGGGCCAGCACCCGGACCGGCGACCCCGACCCGCCCGCGATCGGCAGCGGCGGCGCGACCACCACGGCCCCGGTGACCGGCAGCCGGTCGAGGTTGCGGAGCTGGGTCAGGCCGTACTTCCCGGCGCCGAGCAGGAACGAGTGGCACGGGAAGGCCGGGTCGAAGGAGTGCGCCGCACCCGCGTCGGTGCCCACCGTCTCGACGCCGAGCCCGACGATCGGGGTCTGCTCGGCCAGGTAGCGGGCGCACTCGACCGAGACGCCGGGCGTGTGCGGGCCGGTCTCGTTCGCGTTGAGGAACTCGGCCTGGTCGTGGGCGCGCACGTCCCAGCCGGTCCGGTAGAGCAGCCAGCCGCCGTCGGGCAGCGGCCCGTGCTCGGCCTCCCACGCCTTCACGTGGTCGATCTCCAGCAGGAAGTCGGGGTCGGCGGCGGCCTGGGCGGCGAAGTCGAGCACCACGGCGGGCGCGAGCAGCTTCGAGGGGGCGACCTGCGAGACGTCCTCGCCATCGCGGGCGGTGACCCAGTGGATCGGCGCGTCGAAGTGGGTGCCGGTGTGCTCGCCGGTCGAGATGTTGTTCCAGTACCAGCCGGGGCCGCGGTCGTCGTACCGGCTGATCTCCTGCAGCGTGAACGGCACGGTGTTTCCGAACGGCTCGGGCAGCATCAGGATCGGGGTCGACTCGGCCAGCGGCGCGGTCAGGTCGATCACCTCGATCGAACCGCCCTGGATGCCTTCGACGAGATCACGCAGCACCGACATGAGAGAACCCTTTCCATGAGCTTGCGGTGATCTTCCTACAGGTTCGGCGGCGCGGGGAAGATGAGAGTCTTCTCATCGTGCTCCCATGATGTTCTCCCGAAACGGCCCGAGACTGGGGCCATGGGTCGCAGGGTGTCGGTGCTGTTGCTGATCGCCGGGGCGGTGGTCGCCGCGCTGGCCGTGTCCGGCGTCTTCGCGGCGTTCGGCGACGACGGCCCCCAGCTGGGCGGCCCCGTCGTCGTCACGGCCGAGCCGTCCGCGCCCGCGAAGGAACCCAGCCCCCGCCCCTCGACGTCCCCGGCGAAGAAGACTCGTGGTGAACCGGTCAAACCGCCACCCCCGAAGCAGGGCGGGGACGACGACGACGGAGATGACGACGACGATGACGGTGACGACGACTGATCGCGGGGTGCGATGAGCGCCCGTGCCCGGATCGTGGGCTGGATGCTCTTCCTGGTGGCGCTGGCCCTGTCGGTGTCGTTGTCGGCGACGTGGAGCATCCTGCTCAGCCGCCTGGACGCCCGCGTCAGCGCCGAACTGGAGAACGAGACCGAGAAGCTGCGCCGGCACGTCGCCAACGAGACCGCCGGCGGCCCGCCCGCCAGCGTGAAGACGCTGCTCGACGGCTGGTTGTCGGTGAACCCGCCCGACCGGTGGGAGACCTACTTCACGGTCGTCGGCGGCCGCATCGAGTCGATCCCCGGCGGCGACCGTCCCCCGGCCGCGCTCGACGCCGATGAAGACCTCGTGCGGAAGGTCGCCGGCGTCACCGACCGGCCGGTGGCCGGCTGGACCGACAGCACGGCCGGACGGGTGCGCTACGCGGCGATCCCCGTCCAGATCACCGGCGACCCCGCGATCGGCCAGTTCGTCGTGGCCGTCTTCTACGACCGCCACCGCGAGGAGGTCGTGGCGTCGGTGCAGGTCCTGGCGATCACCGGCCTGGCGGCGCTGACGCTCGCGGGCGCGGCCGGGTGGTTCGTCGCCGGACGGGTGCTGGCCCCCATCCGCCTGGTGCGCCAGACGGCCGAGGCCATCTCCGACAGCTCCGACCTGACCCGGCGGCTGGAGGTGACCGGCAACGACGACGTGGCGGCGCTGGCGGCCACCTTCAACCACATGCTCGACCGGCTCGACCAGGCGTTCGCCGCGCAGCGCAAGTTCGCCGACGACGCCGGCCACGAACTGCGCACCCCCATCACCGTCATCCGGGGCCACCTGGAGCTGATGGGCGACGACCCGCACGACCAGCGCGACACCCTGGCCCTCGTCAACGACGAGCTGATCCGGATGAACCGCCTGGTCGACGACCTGCTGACGCTCGCCAAGGCGGGCCAGCCCAACTTCCTCACCCTGGAGCCGGTCGAGCTGGCCGAGCTCCCGGTGGCCGTGGTGGCCCGCGCCCGCGGCCTGGCCGACCGCAAGTGGCGCGTCGACGAGGTCGCCGAGGAGTACGCGGTCGCCGACCAGCAGCGGCTCACCCAGGCGTTGATGCAGCTCACGGCAAACGCGGTGCGCCACACGCGGGAGGGCGACCTCGTCGCGGTCGGCTCGGCGGTGCGCGACGGGCACGTCGTGTTGTGGGTGCGCGACAGCGGCCCGGGGGTGCCGGTGGAAGACCGCGAACGCATCTTCCAGCGGTTCGAACGCGCCCGCATCGCGGGTGAGGGCTCGGGCCTGGGCCTGTCGATCGTGCGGTCGATCGCCGAGGCGCACGACGGCCGCGTTTTCGTGATGGACGCCCCCGGCGGGGGCGCCCAGTTCGTCCTGACGTTCCCGATGGTGGCGGAGAAGATGGAGATGGCGTGAACAGCATCCTGATCGCCGAGGACGAGGACCGCATCGCCGCGTTCCTGGAGAAGGGCCTGCGGGCCAGCGGTTTCGTCACCACGGTGGTGACCGACGGCCTGGCCGCCTACGAGCACGCCCGGACCGGGAACCACGACCTGATGATCCTCGACATCGGCCTGCCGCTGAGCGACGGCTTCACCGTCTTACGGCGGTTGCGCGCGGCCCGCGCCGAGATCCCCGTGATCATCCTGACCGCCCGCGACAGCGTCGGCGACACCGTCGCGGGCCTGGAGGGCGGCGCCGACGACTACATCGCCAAGCCGTTCGCGTTCGAGGAACTGCTGGCCCGGGTCCGCCTGCGGCTGCGCAGCGAACGCGCCCCCGAGGCGACCGTGCTCCGCGTCGGCGACCTGGCCCTCGACCTGCGCACCCGCCGCGCCCACGCGGGGGAACGCTCCATCGACCTGTCGACCCGGGAGTTCGCGCTGGCCGAGGCGTTCTTCCGGCATCCCGAGCAGGTCCTGTCGCGGGAACAACTGCTCAGCCAGGTCTGGGGCTTCGACTTCGACCCGGGCTCGAACGTCGTGGACGTCTACGTGCGCTACCTCCGCCGCAAGATCGGCTCCGACCGCATCGAGACGGTACGCGGCACCGGCTACCGCATGAGATCCCTCTAACCCGGCTCTCAGAGACCCCCAACCCCCGCTCAGGAGGCTGATCTCAGCACCGGAACACGAACCCGAACAGGGAGCTGAGATGAACCTCGAAGCACGCCGAGCCCTCCTGGCCCTCGCCGCCTTCGCCACGGTGGGCGGCGCGACCGCCGCCCTCCCGGCCGCCGCCCACGCGTCCCCGACGTGGACGGCCACGGTCGCGGACGACGACTCCCGCGACGACGACGATGACGACCGCCAGGGCGGCGACGATGACGACGACCGCCCCCGAGGCGGCGTGGAAACCGGCAAGGGCGGCACGTCGGACGATGACGATGACGACGACGACCGCGCTCGCGGCGGCGTCGAGACCGGGGCCGGCGGCACCTCCGACGACGACGATGACGACGACGACCGCCCCCGAGGCGGCGTGGAGACGGGCAAGGGCGGCGCGTCCGACGACGACGATGACGACCGGCCGCGCGGCGGCGTCGACACCGGCGCGGGCGGCACGCAGGACGACGACGATGACGACCGGCCCAGCGGGGGCGTGGACACCGGTATGGGCGGCGCGGCCGATCTGCGGTTCGTCTCGGCCGAGGAGGGCACGAACCCGTGGGTGCCGCTCGGCGTCGCCGGGGTGGCCGGCCTGGGCGCGGTGACGGGTCTGATCGTGCTGGCCCGGCGTCGTCAGGGCGCCGAGTCGTGAAGACGTACACGATGAGAGCCGGAGCTTTTCTGGCCGGCGCGCTGCTGCTCGCGGCGTGCGCCGGGGAGGGCGCACCGCCGGCGCGGGCGTCCGTCGCCCCCGTGAGTGCTAGCGAGGACGTCGCGAACCCGACGCGGGTCCGCATCCCGGCCATCAAGGTCAACTCCGCGATCATCCCGCTGAAGCTCGACAAGAAGGGCAAGCTCATCGCCCCGAAGCGGTTCGACGTCGCGGGCTGGCACAAGTCGGGCCCGGAACCGGGTGAGAAGGGCGTCGCGGTCATCGCCGCGCACGTCGACTCGAAGTCGGGCCCGGCGGTCTTCTACCGGCTGCGGGAGCTGAGGGCCGGCCACAAGATCACCGTCAACCGCGCGGACGGATCGAGCGTGACCTTCACGGTCTACCGGGTCGCCCGGTATCCCAAGAACAACGTCCCGAACAAGCTGGTCTACGCCTCCGGCGGCGGCGCCCAGCTCAGGCTGATCACCTGCGGCGGCACGTTCGACCGCAGCCGGCGCTCCTACCGCGACAACATCGTGGTGTTCGCCCGCTGATCGCCGGGAAGGGGAAGCCGTGAGAACGGCTTCCCCTTTCGCCGTGGAGGCGCACGTGAAGAAACTCATCAACGCGGTCGGCGACGTCGTGCCCGACACGCTCAGGGGCATGGCCGCCGCCCACCCGTCGCTGCGCGTCGACGTCGAGAACCGGATCGTGCTGCGCGCCGCCGGACCCACCCCGGGCAAGGTGGGCCTGGTCTCGGGCGGCGGCTCGGGCCACGAACCGCTGCACGCGGGCTTCGTCGGCTACGGCATGCTCGACGCCGCCTGCCCCGGCGAGGTCTTCACCTCCCCCGTCCCCGACCAGATGATCGAGGCCACCAAGGCCGTCGACGGCGGCGCGGGGGTGCTCCACATCGTCAAGAACTACACCGGCGACGTGCTCAACTTCGAGATGGCCGCCGAACTGTGCGCCGACGAGGGGGCCCGGGTGGTGAGCGTCCTGGTCGACGACGACGTCGCCGTCCAGGATTCGACCTACACGGCGGGCCGCCGCGGCACCGGCGCGACCCTGTTCGTCGAGAAGATGGCCGGCGCCCTGGCCGAACAGGGCGCGCCCCTGGAGGCGGTCGCCGCGATGGCCCGGACGGTCGACGACCGCAGCCGCTCGTTCGGCGTGGCGTTCTCGGCCTGTACGGTCCCCGCGGTCGGCAAGCCGACCTTCGACCTGGGCCCCACGGAGATCGAACTCGGCATCGGCATCCACGGCGAACCGGGCCGCTCACGCGGAGGTTTCCGCGAGGCCAGGGAGCTCGTCCGCCTGGCCATGGACGCCATCGACGCCGACCTCCCGTTCTCCGGCGACGTGCTGGTGATGGTGAACGGCATGGGCGCGACCCCCCTCATGGAGCTCTACGTGGCCTACGGGGAGGTCGACGCCTACCTGCGCGAGAAGGGCGCGACCGCCACCCGCTGCCTGGTCGGCAATTACGTGACCAGCCTCGACATGGCCGGTTTCGCCATCACGACCTGCCTGCTCGACGCCGAGCTGACCTCGCTCTGGGACCATCCGGTGGAGACCCCGGGCCTGCGGTGGGGACGCTGATGGACACGGCCTTCTTCCTGCGCTGGATCGCCGCCGTCACCGAGCGGGTGCGCGCCGACCGCGACCACCTGACCGACCTCGACCGCGCCATCGGCGACGCCGACCACGGAGCCAACCTCGACCGAGGCTTCACCGCCGTGGAGGAGGCCCTGGCCGGCAAACCGCCGCAGACCCCCGCCGAGGTGCTGACGACGACGGGCAACACGCTGATCCGCAAGGTCGGCGGGGCCTCCGGTCCTCTGTACGGCACCCTGTTCCGCACCCTCGGCCGTTCGGTCGGCGACGTGGCCGAGGTGAGCCAGGAGGTTCTGGCCGAGGCGTTCGCCCAGGCCCTGGCCGCCGTGATGAAGCTGGGCTCGGCCCAGGAAGGCGACAAGACGATGATCGACGCGCTGGCGCCAGCCGTCCAGAAGATGAGAGCCTCATTGGAGGCAGCGGCGCAAGCAGCACACGACGGCGCGCGGGCGACGACGCCCATGCGCGCCCGTAAGGGCCGCGCCAGCTACCTGGGCGAGCGCAGCATCGGCCACCAGGACCCGGGAGCCACCTCGATGGCCCTGGTCATCGACGCCCTGAGGGCGGCGTGATGGTCGGCATCGTGCTGATCTCCCACAGCGCCGCCCTGGCCGAGGAGGCGGTGGCCCTGGCCGTCGGCATCGCCGGCGAAGACGCCCCCATCCGCCCCGCGGGCGGCACCGACGACGGCGATCTGGGCACCAGCCTGACCAAACTGGAGGAGGCCGTCGCCGAGGTCGACCAGGGCGACGGCGTGGTCCTCATCATGGACCTGGGCAGCGCCGTCCTCACCGCCCGCACCTTCGTCGAAGACCGCGCCGATGTGGTCCTGGCCGACGCCCCCTTCGTCGAAGGCGCCGTGAACGCCCTGGTCACAGCCGGAACCGGCGCCGCCCTGGACGAGGTGGTGGCGGCCGCGGAGGAGGCCAGGACGATCGGCAAACTCTGCTAACCTCGCCGCTCGTGACAGAACGGGTGTACGTAGGCAACGCGAACGCCGACGCGCTGCTCGACCGAGGCTGGCTGCTCGGCCACTTCCGGCCGTCCGGAGACGCCCGGCACAGCGACGAGGTCGAGATCAAGTGGGGCGTCCACCCGGCGGGCGAAGAACGCACCCAGTGGGTGAGAGGCGAGTCCCGCACCGCGATGATCGTCCTGATCAGCGGCCGCTTCCGCATGGAACTGCCCGACCGGAGCGTGGTCCTGGAGAAGCAGGGCGACTACCTGGTGTGGGGTCACGGGGTCGACCACTCGTGGGTGGCCGAGGAGGAGTCGGTGGTGCTGACGGTCAGATGGCCGTCGCTGCCGGGCTACCAGGCTCCGCTCGCCGTCACCTGAACCCGCCGCTCCCGAACGGTGACGATGCAATGACTTGCGGTTTCCGAGCACGAGGATTCAAGTACACTCCGTGAAATGGCAATGACCGCATGTCACCGCATTGAGGGCTTCATGGCGGTGCCCGAGGTGTGTAACGCTGGCGGGGTGGAGACCGTGATCCGAGCGATCCTGACAGGAGAGCAGGACGAATTGGGCGAAATCCCTGCCGGGGATCTCGCCAAGCTCATCCTGGGCCTGCAGTCCGCATTGGCGGCAGCGGCCTCCACGGTGGTGCGGCAGCGTCGGCGGAGCGGGACCGGCCGCCATCCCGCGGCGATCGAGGCCGCCTCGCGTCTGCGCTTCCAAGGAGTCGAGCCGGGAAGTGTCAGGGCGGTGTTCGCCCTGCCCGAGGTTCAGCTCGACGACGGGGCCGGCCGCGACGATGCCCCTGACCTCAGCCAACTGGCCTTCGGGCGACTCGTCGACGCCTTGCGCGCCGACGAGGCCGATCTCGACCCCGAGCTCGCGAGGGCGATCGCCCGTCTGGGGAACGACCTGAACATCGGAGTCGGGGGCCGCCGGCTCGAACTGACGTCGTCCGGCCACCGGTCCGGCGTCCTCGACGCCGAAACCCGGAGCCGGATGAACCGCACGGCGCGGAGACGACCGCCACGGAGAGACGACGTGATCGTCGGCAACCTCGTGGAAGCCGATTTCGAGCGGAACACGGCCCGGGTTCAGCCGGTCGCCGGCCCCCCTGTGCAGATCACCTTCCCCGACGAGATGGCCGATCTCGTCCAGGCGAACCTCCGGCACGTCGGAGAGTGGCACGGCGAGGTCAGCCTCGATCCGGCGACCTCCGCCGTCAACCGGATGGCAGTAGAGGAGCTGCGCGTGGCCGAACCCCTCGCGCTCGGCATCGAGGCCGATTCCTTCTGGCATCACTCGACAGTCGAGCAGCTGGCGCGCGAACAGGGCGTCGTCGTGCCGCAACGGACCGAAGACCTGCGCACCCGGCTCACCTTCACCGACGAGGAGATCGACGACTTCTTCTCGGGGGCCGACGAGTGACACCGGCCGACGTCCCCCCGGGCCCGTTGGTGCTGGACACGAATGTCGCCTCCCACTACTTCTTCCAGGACCGCAAGCCGGGAAGCCGATGGGAGGAGTTCGAGGTGCTCACGCGAGGCCATCTGCTCTGCATGAGCTTCGCCACCGTCGGCGAGCTGCCATGTCCGCGAAGCTTCAGGGCCATCTCAAGTCAGGCGGGGCCAACGACCTGTGGACCGCCGCCTGCGCCCTGAGCCAATCACCGCCGCTGCCGATCGTGACCCAGGACCTCAGCGATTTCCAGAAGATCTCCAAGCACTTCGGCGTGCTGCTGATCCATCCCGACCTTTAGTCATCCCCCGCTCAGGAGGTGACGGTGAGGGCGATCGTCCGGCCGTCGGGGTCGGTCACGGTGTGCAGGCCGGGTTCCCGGCCGTGGCCCGGCGGGAGGGTCAGGCCGAGGCGGAGGCGGCCCGTCGGGGGTTTGCCGGCCGCCGGATAGAGCTCGAAAACGGCCGGCCCGAGCTGGGCGGCGAAGTGCTCGGGCCCGGCGCCGTGCCGTTCCTTCGTGAACGTCAGGCCGAGGGCCGTGTAGAAGGCGTGGCACTCGTCGAGCCGGTCGGTGTAGACGACGACCAGGTCGATCACTTGTTGTGCCGGAAGTACACGAACAGGCGTCCGTGGTTCTTCGCGTCCTTGTCGATCCGGTGGTAGAGCGCCTTGATCTCCTTCTGGTCCAGGAAACGCAGCACCTTCTTCTTCAGCTGGCCCGATCCCTTCCCCGGGATGATCTCGACCTCGGTCGCCTTCTTGTCGATGGCCTCCTGGATGATCCCGCGCAGGGCCCGGTCGATCTGGTCGCCCTTGTTGAAGATGTCGTGCAGGTCCAGCTTCAGCTTCATGGTCAGGAGTCTAGGTCGCGGCCACATGTGGACACTAGGCGGCGTCAACCTCTCTAGTTAGACTCCGGCTCAGATTAGACCGTTCCAAACCCCGCCCCGCAGCCCCTATGGGAGGTTACGTGTCAAAGAAGTCACGGTTAGCCGCCGTAGCCGCAGCACTGAGTCTGGTGGTCGCGGCCTCACCCCCGGCGACCGCGAGCCCTTCTCCCTCACCGAGCCCCACGCTCACCGCCACCCCGCTGACCAACCCCGAGCGGGTCACCGGCGCCAAGTCTCCCACCGGTCAGCTCGCCCAGAGCGACCCGGCGCTGATCCGGTCGCGGGCGTCCACCCCCGTGAACGTCGTGGTCAAGCTCGACTACGACGCGCTGGCCGCCTACGAGGGCGGGGTCGACGGGCTGGCGGGCACCTCCCCCTCCGTCACCGGCAAGGCGCTCGACCTGCGCAGCACGGCCGCCAGGAACTACCTGAAGCACATCGAGGGCATCGAGAACGGCTTCCTCGCCGAGCTGCCCAAGCGGGTGGGGGGCGCGAAGGTGGGCCAGCGGTTGCGGACCGTCTACGGCGGGGTCGCGCTGACCGTGCCGGCGAACAAGGCCGCCGAGTTGTTGAAGATCAAGGGGGTGGCGGCCGTCCAGGAGGACAAGATGGTGCAGCCGCTCACCGACTCCAGCCCGGCCTTCATCGGGGCGCCGGCCGTCTACTCGAAGCTGGGCGGGGCGCCGAACTCCGGCAAGGGGGTCGTCGTCGGTGTCCTCGACTCCGGCGCGTGGCCGGAGCATCCGCAGTTCGCCGCGTCCGCGAACGTTCCCGCTCCGCCCGCCAAGGCCGACGGCACGGCCCGGACCTGCGACTTCGGCGACAATCCGCTGACTCCGGCGGCCGACGTGTTCGTGTGCAACCACAAGCTGATCTCGGGGCAACCCTTCCTCGACACCTACAACGCCGTCGTCGGCGGCGAGGTCTACGGCGACAGCGCGCGTGACTCCAACGGGCACGGCACGCACACCGCGACCACCTCGGCCGGCGGGCCGGTGGCCGACGCCAACCCGCTCGGCATCTCGCGCGGGCCGATCCACGGCGTCGCGCCGGCCGCGCACGTGGCGGTCTACAAGGTGTGCGGGGCCGAGGGGTGTTACCAGTCCGACTCGGCGCAGGCCGTCGCGCAGGCGGTCCTCGACGGGGTGCGGGTGATCAACTTCTCGATCAGCGGGGGCGCCGATCCGTACAGCGACCCGGTCGAGCTGGCGTTCCTCGACGCCTACGCGGCGGGGGTGTTCGTGGCGGCCTCCGCCGGGAACGCCGGGCCCGGGGCGGCGACCGCCGACCACCTGAGCCCGTGGGTGACGACCGTGGCGGCCTCGACGCAGACGCGGACCTACCAGTCGACGATCTCCCTGTCGGGCGGGACTGCCCTCAAGGGCGCGAGCGTGACCGAGGGGGTGGCCGGGAACCTGCCGGTGGTGCTGGCGTCGGCGCCGCCGTACGGCGACGCGTTGTGCCTCACCCCCGCGCCTCCTGGACTGTTCACCGGGAAGATCGTGGCCTGTCAGCGCGGGCCGAACCGGGTGCTGAAGGGTTTCTCGGTACGTCAGGGCGGCGCCGCCGGCATGATCCTCTACAACGCCGAGCCGCTCGACGTGATGACCGACAACCACTGGCTGCCCACCGTGCACATCGACAAGCCGGCCACCGACCAGCTGCTCGCCTGGAAGGCGGCCAACCCGGCGGGCACGGCGTCGTTCACCCGGGGCGCCAAGGCCACCTGGCAGGGCGACGTGATCACCACGTTCTCCTCGCGCGGGCCGGGCGGCGACTTCCTGAAGCCCGACGTGACCGCGCCGGGCCTGCACATCCTGGCCGGCACCACGCCCACTCCCGAGTCGCCGCTCGAAGGGCCGCCCGGCAACCTCTACATGTCGATCGCGGGCACCTCGATGTCCTCGCCCCACGTGGCGGGCGCGGCGGCGCTGCTGTTCGCGCTGCACCCGACGTGGACGCCCGGCCAGGTCAAGACCGCCCTGGAGACGACGGCCAAGACCTCGGTCGTCAAGCAGAACGGCACGACTCCGGCCGACGCGTTCGACATGGGCGGCGGCCGCATCGACCTGACGAAGGCCGGCGACGCCGCGCTGACCCTCGACGAGTCGGCGGAGAACTTCGCCGCCTCGGCGGCCGACCCGCTGAACCGGATCGACCTGAACCTGCCGTCGGTGAACGCCACCACGATGCCGGGCCTCATCACCGCCAAGCGCACCTTCACCAACGTCACGAACGCGACCCTGACCTACACCGCGACCGGCAAGACGGTCACCGGGGCGTCCATCGTGGTGGTGCCGCCGGTGTTCACGGTCAAGCCGGGCAAGACGCAGACCGTGCAGATCGTGATCGCCGCCCCCGACCTGCCCGACGGGCAGTACTTCGGGCAGGTCGACCTCAAGCAGGTCGGCGGCTCCCGGCAGCAGCACCTGCCGGTGGCGTTCGTCCGCGGCGAGGGCGCCGTGGGGGTCGAGCAGACCTGCGCGCCCGCGTCGATCCCGCGTAACACCGGCGAGTCGACCTGCACGGTGACGGTCCGGAACGACACCCTCGACGACACCGAGGTCACCGCGCTGAGCACGCTCAACGCGCGGCTGCGGCTCAACACGGTCACCGGGGCCACGAAGGTCGGCACCCAGGTCGCCACCGCCAAGAAGACGCTGGCCGGCCGCGAGCCGGACGCGCCGTCGATCGCCCCGGACACGCTGTTCGGCTACCTCCCGCTCGACGCCTTCGGCGTCACGCCGGTCCCGATCGGCGACGAGGAGGCGCTCGACTTCACCGTCCCGGGCTTCCGGTTCGCCGGCCAGACCTTCACCCGCCTGGGCGTCACGTCCAACGGATATCTGGTCGCGGGCGGCACCGACGGGACGCAGGACGTCGCCTTCGTGCCACAGAACCTGCCCGACCCGGCGCGGCCGAACGCGGTGCTGGCCCCGTTCTGGACCGACCTCGACGGCACCGGCGCGCCCGGCGTCTACGTCGCGACGCTGACCGACGGCGTGTCGTCGTGGATCGTCGTCGAGTGGCGGGTCAACCTGTTCGGCACGGGCGACCTGAAGACGTTCCAGTCGTGGATCGGGGTCAACGGGCCGGAGGACGTCGTCTTCGCCTACCCGTCGCCGATCGCCTACCCGGGCGACGCCTACGGGCTGACGATCGGGGCTGAGAACGTCGACGGCACCCGGGGCGGCCGGATCCCGGCGGGCGCCGGCGCGGCCTCCGACTACCGGGTCACCAGCACGCCGGGGGCGCCCGGCGAGTCGCTGACGTACACCCTGAAGGTCAAGGGCGTGTCGGCGGGTGAGGGCACGGTCACGACGGCGACCTCCACCGAGAAGGTGAAGGGCGTGACCGTCGAGGTCGACAAGATCACCGTCCAGTAGAAAGGCGACGGCCCGGCGGGCGTGCCGCCGGGCCGTCTTCCCAGGAGGTCAGCCGTGCAGATAGCCGACGAGGTGGGCGCGCTCGGTCTCCAGTTCCTCGATCGCGCTCTTGACGACGTCGCCGATGCTGACGATGCCGATGAGGCGTCCGTCCTGGACGACCGGAACGTGCCGGAATCGGTGAACGGTCATGGTCTTGCGTAGATCGTCGACGTTCTCGTCGGGGCCGCAGGTGCGGACCTCGACGGTCATGATGCTGGAGACGGGCTCGCCGAGCACCGCTCCGCCTCGCATGTGCAGGTGCCGGACCACGTCCCGCTCCGACACGATGCCCGCGATCGTCTGGCCGTCGGCGGAGACGACCACGGCGCCGATGTTGTGCTCGGCCAGCAGGCTGAGCAGGTCGGTCACACTGGCATCCGGGGGAACGGTCACCACGTGGGCGCCCTTTCCCTGCACGATCGTCCCGATGAGCAATCGACACCACCCTTCTGCTTGTCTCCTCAGGCAACAACCTGTGGTGACGCTGCGTCAAGAGCGGGACCGGATTTTTCCCCTTCTCCGAAATCACTCTTAATGTCGCGATGGAATGTGAAATACCATGCGAGGTCATGACGACCGAGAACACCGGTTCCCATGACCTCCCCATCACGCCGGAGCTGGCCGCGTTCATGACGACGGGCTGGGCCGACACGCGGCACGACGATCTGCCGCAGCTGCCCGTGGCGGCGTACACGCGGAAGAGGCGGGCCCGGCTGGCCCAGCGGTTCCCCGGTGAGCGGCTGGTGATCCCGGCCGGCGAGCTGAAGGTCCGCAGCAACGACAGCGACTACCGGTTCCGGGCGCACAGCGCGTACACCTATCTGACCGGCGCGCAGGAGCCCGCCGACGTGCTGGTCATCGAGCCGTCCGGCGAGGCCGTGCTCTACCTGCGGCCCCGCTCGCCCCGGGCGCAGGGCGAGGAGTTCTACCGCGACCGGCGGTTCGGGGAGTTCTGGGTGGGCCGCCGCCCCGACCTCCAGGAGGCTTCCTCCCTGTACGGCCTGGAGACCGCCCACATCGACGACCTGCGCCCCGGCGGGCGCACCCTCGACCAGGACGCCGAGCTCACCTCGTACCTCTCGGAGATGCGGCTGATCAAGGACGAGCACGAGATCGCCGAGCTCCAGCACGCCGTCGACGCGACCGCGCGGGGCTTCGAGGACGTCGTCCGGGCCCTCCCCCAGGCGCTCGCGCACCCCCGGGGCGAGCGCTACGTCGAGGGGATCTTCGGCCTGCGGTCGCGGCTGGAGGGCAACGCGACCGGTTACGACTCGATCGTGGCCTCGGGCGCGCACGCCTGCGTGCTGCACTGGATCCGCAACGACGGCCCGCTGAACCCCGCCGACCTGCTGCTCCTCGACGCGGGGGTGGAGACCGACGGCCTCTACACCGCCGACGTCACCCGCACCTTCCCGCTGTCGGGCCGGTTCTCGCCGATCCAGCGCCAGGTCTACGACCTCGTGTACGACGCCCAGAACGCCGCCATCGCCACCCTGCGGCCGGGGGCCCGCTTCCGCGACTTCCACCTGGCCGCGATGCGGGTGATCGCCGACGGGCTGGCCGGCTGGGGCCTGAAGTCCGACTTCGAGACGGGTCTCTACCGCCGCTACACCTTGTGCAGCAGCGGCCACATGCTGGGCCTCGACGTGCACGACTGCGCCAGGGCCCGCGCCGAGACCTACCTCGACGGCGTGCTCGAAGAGGGCATGGTGCTGACCGTCGAACCCGGCCTCTACCTGCAGCCCGACGACCTGACGCTGCCGCCGGAGCTGCGCGGCGTCGGGGTGCGGATCGAGGACGACCTGGTGATCACCGCCGACGGCGCGCGCCTGATGTCCGGCGGGCTGCCCCGCTCGGCCGACGCGATCGAGGCGTGGCTCGACGGGCTTCAGTAGATCCACACCCGCCCGCCGACCGGCAGGCTGTTCGTCTTCCACAACCAGTTCATGGCCTCGTACGACACCCGCACGCACCCGTGCGAGGCCGGCTTGGGCGGGACGCGCCCCGACCCGTGGATGGCGTAGCCGCCGCTGAAGTACTTGGGCCGGTAGAGCAGGCCCAGCGGCGACTTCTCCATCTTGTTCACCTGCCGCTGCACGGTGAACACGCCCCGGGGCGTGTTGGCGATCTTGCCGCCGCCGTACGGCTTGCCGTTCCCGCTGGAGGTGTTGAAGACCTTCACCACCTTGCCGTTCCTGACGACCATGAGCAGCTGCCGCCCGATGTCGACCTCGACGAGGTCGCCGCTGGTGCTGCGCGCGACGGGCACGAAGCCCCTGCGGATCTTCCGCTCGACCTCCTCGCTCCACCGGGCGTCGGTCCTGAGCCCGTTGACCTTCTGCACGGCGAACATCGCCTGCGCCATGTCGGGGCCGTAGTAGCCGTTCCACGGCCCGGTGAAGTACCCCAGCGCGGACAGGTCCTTCTGCAGCCGCCGGTTCGCCGCGCTCGTCGTGCCCGGTTTCGGCACGTCGGCCTGGTGACGCTGGGTCACCTTGATGGGCCACCGCTCGGCGTGCGCCACGGCCACCGGCGCCGCGCCCACAGCGGCTCCGACCAGCACAACCAGACATTTCGAACGGCTCATTGCTTACCCCCCGTAGTTCACTTGATCGACATATACCTCCAATACGCTGAGGTGATGCGCGCCCCTCTGGCCGTCGCCGGTTACACCGACGAAGTCCTGGACGCCGTCGGCGGGACGCTCACCGAGACCGAGCGGGCCCGCGCCGACCGGTTCACCCGGGAGCAGGACCGGCTCGACTTCGTGGCCGCCCACCTGCTGGTCCGGTATTGCGCGGCGAAGATCCTCGACATGCGGGCCTGCGTGCTCACCCTCGAACAGCGCTGCGACCGCTGCGGCCGCCCGCACGGCCGTCCCTTCATCACCGAGGCCCCCGAGCTCTCGGTCAGCCTGGCCCACACCGCCGGCTACGTCACCGCCGCCGCCGGAGCCGGCAAGGTCGGCGTGGACGCCGAGCACGCGACCGGCGGGCAGGCCGACGAGAACCTGGTCGCGCTGGCCCTCACGCCGGCCGAGGCGGGGCTGGTCGGCATGGACAACCGGCGGCTGATCCGCCAGTGGGTGCGCAAGGAGGCGCTGGTCAAGCGGGGCGAGCTGGCCCTCGACCGGCTGCGGGACGCCGACCTGTCGAAGTTGCCGTTCGACGGGCGCACCCACCAATGGGAGGGCCGTCACCTGGTCGAGTGGACCGCCGGGACCGTGATCGCCACCGCGATCTTCGACGAGCCCGGCGACCTGCAGATCATCGGCGGCTAGAACCGGTCTTCGGCCGAGGAGGTCGGATCGAGGAACACCTCGCGGATCTCCGGGAACTCCCGCCGCAACCGCCGCTCGACCTCGGCCGAGGCCGCTTCGAGCGCGGCCCCGGTCGCCTCGTCGACGAAGTCGATGCGCGCCGCGACCAGCATCCGGTTGGGCCCGATGACGACGGTCAGCAGCTCGACCACCCGCTCGACCTCGGGAAACGCCTGGAGATGGGCGAGGATCCGGCGCTCCAGGCCGGGCGAGGCCGACCGGTTGAGCAGCAGGCTGGCGTTGGCCCTGATCAGGGTGACCGCCACGAACAGCAGCAGCAGGCCGATCGCGACCGACCCCGCGCCGTCCCACGCGGTGTTGCCGGTGAGCTGGGTCAGGCCGAGCCCGCCGAACGCGATCAGGATGCCGGCCAGCGCCGCGCTGTCCTCCAGGACGACGGCCTTCAGCATGGTGTCGGAGGTGCGTCTGAGCAGCGCGAACGGCCGCGTCTCCCACCGGGTGGCCGACTGGCGCAGTTGCCGCAGCCCCTGGAACATCGAGACGCTCTCGAGCGCGAACGAGACCGCGAGCACGACGTAGGAGACGGTGAAGTCGGTCAGCTCCTCGCCGTCGAAGATCGTGTGGAACCCGTGGGTGACGGAGAACCCGGCCCCGACCACCAGGGTGAAGCAGGCCGCGATCAGCGCCCACAGGAACGCGGCGTTGCCGTAGCCGAGGGGGTGGCGCCGGTCGGCGGGCCGCTCGCCGCGTTTGATCGCGGTGAAGAGCAGAACCTCGGTCACCGTGTCGGCGGCGCTGTGCGCGGCCTCCGACAACATGGACGCCGAGCCGCTCACCAACCCCGCCACCAACTTGGCGACCGCGATGGCGAGATTGGCCCCACCTGCGACGATGACCGTAAGGAGGGAGTCACCGCCATCGGTTTTGTCGTTCATGTTCGACATCGTGTCATGCTCGCGTGTACGACCGTGACAGACGATCTTTAGACTGGTGGGATGGCAGACCCCCGCTGGCTGACGGCCGACGAGCAGAGAGCCTGGAGGGCCCATCTCACGGCCCACCGGCTCCTCACCCACCGCCTCGACCGCGAGTTGCAGGAACACGGGCTGTCGTTCAACGACTACGAGATCCTGGTCAACCTGTCGGAGAGCCCCGACCACCGCATGCGGATGAGCGACCTGGCCGACGCGACCGTCCAGTCGCGCAGCCGCCTGTCCCACCAGATCTCCCGCATGGAGCAGGCGGGCCTGGTGAGCAGGGAACTGTGCGAAGACGACCGCCGTGGAACGTTCGCGGTGCTCACCTCTCTCGGCTACCACACGATCGAGCGGGTGGCCCCCGACCACGTGGCCGGGGTGCGCGCCCACTTCATCGACCTGCTCGATCCCGAACAGATCCAGAAGGTCGAAGAGATCTACACACCCGTCGTGGCACATCTCCAGGGGAGGTAGCGCCCGGGCGGCTAGCATCCCTGGCGTGAGAAGAATCCTGTGCTTGGCGGCCTTGGTGGCCTTTGTCACGGCCTGCTCCTCCGCGACGACCGAAGGCGGCCTCCCGGCGGCGCCCGACGTCCTGAAGAAGTCGGCGGCGGCCATGGGGGCCGTCAAGACGGTGGCCTTCTCCCTGACGACCGAGGGCAACCCGCCGATCCCCGTGAAGACCGCCGAGGGCGACCTGACCCGCGAGGGCGACGCCAAGGGCAAGCTCCAGATCATGATCGGCGCGCTCCAGGAGCTGGAGTTCGTCCTGGCCGGCGACGCCGTCTACATCAAGGGCCCGACGGGCGGCTTCCAGAAGTCGATGTCCCGGGCCCAGCTGGCGGCGCTCTACGACCCGAGCGCGGTGGTGACGGCGGTGCCGACCCTGCTGTCGTCGGCGAAGGGCGCGACGATCGAGGGCGAGCAAAACGGCGTCTACACGGTCAAGGTGACCCTGCCGGGCGACCCGCTGAAGAAGATCGTGCCGGGCGTGACGGGCGACCAGCCCGGCACCCTGATGATCGACAAGGCGACCAGCCGCGTGACGGCCATCGACCTGCCGCTGAACGGCGGCACGGTCAAGGTGGCCCTCACCGACTACGACGCCCCGGTGACGATCGAAGCCCCGGCGGTCTGACCCCGTGGAGTCTCCCGTGGAGTCCGTGGAGCAGGAGCCCCGGGTCGTGGCGGCACGGTCGAACCGGCGCGTCGTGCTCGGGGTCACCGGCGCGGCCGTGCTGCTGGCGGCGCTCGACGCCTATGTTGTCGTCACCGTCCTGGTCGACATCGCGGCGTCGGCGAACGTGCCGGTCAACCGGCTGGAGCGGGTCACGCCGGTGGTCACCGGGTTCCTGCTCGGCTACGTCGCCGCGATGCCCCTGCTCGGGCAGTTCTCCGACCGGTTCGGGCGGCGGGCGGTCATCCAGGTCTGCCTGGCCGGGTTCGCCCTCGGGTCGCTGATCACGGCGCTGGCCGCCTCGATCCCCCTGCTGACCGCCGGGCGGGCGATCCAGGGCATCGCGGGCGGCGCGCTGCTGCCGATCACCATGGCCCTCATCGGCGACCTGTGGGACGTCCGCAGGCGGCCCACCGCCCTGGGCGCGGTCGGGGCGGCGCAAGAGCTCGGCGCGGTCCTGGGTCCGCTCTACGGCGCGGGGCTGGCGCTCGTGCAGGTCGGTTTCCTCGACGGCTGGCGCACCATCTTCTGGATCAACCTCCCGCTGACCGCGCTGGCGGCGGTGGCGGTGCACCGCTACGTCCCGGCCGGAACCCGGACCGCCACCAGGGTCGACGTGCCGGGCGGGGTGCTGCTGGCCCTGGGGCTGGGGCTGCTCGTCGCCGGGCTCTACAACCCCGAGCCCGACAAGCAGGTCCTCCCCTCGTGGGGCGTCCCGGCGGTGATCGCGGGGGCGGTCGTCCTGGTCGTGTTCGTCGTCTGGGAGCTGCGCACCCGGACCCGCATCCTCGACCTCACCGGCATCCCCAAACGGCCGGTGTTCGCCACGCTGACGGTCAGCTTCCTGGCCGGGGCGGCGCTGCTGGTCACGCTGGTCGACGTGCAGCTGGTGGCCCAGACGTTGCTCGGCACCGACGCGACCGGCGGGGCGCTGGTGCTCACGCGGTTCCTGGTCGCGCTCGCCGTCGCCGCGTTCGCCGGGGGCGCGCTGGCGCGCCGGTTCGGCGAACGGCCGGTCACCGTGGCGGGCATGGTCGTGGCGACCGCCGGCTACGTGCTGATCAGCCGGTGGCCGGTGGCGCCGGGCGGGTTGTCGATGGACGTCGACCTCGTCGTCGCCGGGCTCGGGCTGGGCCTGGTCATCGCGCCGGTCAGCTCGGCCGTCCTGAAGACCATCCCGGCCGCGCAGCACGGCGTCGCCTCGGCCGCCGTCGTGGTGGCCCGCATGATGGGCATGCTGCTCGGGGTGGCGGCGCTGTCGGCCTACGGGTTCCACCGGTTCCAGACCCTCACCGCCGACCTCGACACCCCTCTGCCGTTCGGGGTGTCGCCCGAGACGTACCAAAAGCAGCTCGACGTCTACACCCAGGCGGTGCAGGCGGCCCTGCACACCGAGTACTCCGAGATCTTCCTCATCACCGCGGTGCTCTGCGGCATCGGGGCCGTGGTGGCGCTCGCCATGGAGTAGGGGGATACTCAAGCCACCTCGACAGAGCGGGGCGACCATCGCAAGGGGGCGCGATCCCGGGCGTTCAGGACGCCGGTCCCATGTGCTCGGGACACCCCTTGGCCCACAGTTGGCGCCAGCGACACCACTCTGTCTGGGGGATCCCACATGCGTAAGGTCTTCTTCGGGTTCACGGTGATCATGTTCATCTCCGTGATCGCCCAGTTCTACTTCGCCACGTTCGGCGCCTTCGAGCGGCCCGCGCCCGCCTTCGGCGCGGAGGACGCCGCGATCATGCCGCACATCCTCAACGGCACGATGGTCCTGCCGCTCCTGTCGATCCTGACCACGATCGTGGCCGCCGTCGCGAAGGCCGGGGGGCGGCTCATCCTGCTGTCGATCACGCCGCTGCTGCTGGTCGTCGTGCAGCTGTTCGTGATCTTCGAGCTGGCCGGGCTGGCGGGCGCCGGAACGGACACGACCACCACCGCGAGCCTGGTCGTGCTCGGCTTCCACGCCCTCGACGGCGTGGCGATCCTGTGGGCGTCGGTCGTGCTGATGAAGAAGGCCCGTGACCTGACCAGGGCCGCGGCGCCCGCGCCCCAGGCCGCCGTCGCGTGACCACCGCGCTCGCCGGCGGCCTCGACCAGATCGTCCTGGTCGTCGCCGCCGTGTTGTGGCCCGCCGCGGCCGGGTTCGCCGTCGCGGCGTTCCGGCCGCCGCACGACCCTCGGTTCCACCTGGCCGCCCTGGCGCTGAGCGCCGGGGCGGTCGTCGTGAGCGGGCTGCGGGTGGCGCTGACCGTGCGGCTCCTGGAGGCGGGGTGGTGGTTCGCCGCCGAGAAGGTGCTGCTGGCCCTGCCGCTGCTGCTGGTCCCGATGGTGTACGCCCTCACGACCACCGTCCCGGCGCTGCTGCGGCGTGACCGGGACCCGAGACGGGCCTACCCGCTGATCCTGACCGCGATCGGCGCGGTCGCCGGGCTGGCCTGCGACGTGCTCGTCTCCTACCCGGTGACCCTGTCGTCGGCGCTGGTCGTGATGCTCGTCGGGGGCGGCGCGGCGGCCCTGGCGTGGCGGCTGGTCGCCCGCAAGGGCGGCGACCGGTGGCGGATCGCCGGGTTCGCGGTGGCGCTGACCGGCGTCGTGTGGGCGATCACCGGCAGCTTCTCGGGCCCGCCGATGCACGCGGGCCACGGCGTCGCCGCCGAGGGCGTATCGGTGGCCTCCCTGCGCGGCCCGGCCGACCCCGCCGCGCGCCGGTACACCCTGACGGCGAAGGCGTCGAGCCTGACCGTCGGCGGCCGGAGGGTGGAGACGTGGTCGTTCAACGGCCAGAACCCCGGCCCGACCCTGCGGGTCAAGCAGGGCGAGACGATCGAGGTGACGCTGCGCAACGAACTGCCCGGCGACCAGGGCGTGACGATCCACTGGCACGGCTACGACCTGCCCGCCGGTGAGGACGGCGTGCCCGGCGTCACCCAGGACGCGGTCAAACCCGGCGGCGAGCACGTCTACCGCTTCCGGGCCGACGATCCCGGCACGTACTGGTACCACTCCCACCAGAACTCCAGCGTCGCCGTCGCCAAGGGCCTGTTCGGGCTGCTGATCGTCGACCCCGCCGAGGGCGACCACACGGTGGCGATCCATTCCTACGGCGACGTCCAGACCCTCTCCTTCGACGACCGGGCCCCCGCCGACGGCCTGGTCACGGCCGACCTCCCGCCCGGCACGCCGGTCCGGCTGCGCATCGCCGACACCAACAGCCTGCCGGTGACCCTGGGCCTGTCGGGCGTGGACTTCCGGTTGCGGTCGGTCGACGCCCGCGACGTCGCCAGCGCCACGCCGCTGCGCGACCGCCGCCTCAAGCTCGCCGCCGGCGGCCGGTACGACCTGACCTTCACGATGCCCGACGGCCCGGTCATGCTGAGCGTCGACGGCCATCCGGGCCTGGCCCTGAACGGCCGGGCCGCGCCCGCGACCGGCGACCTGCTCGACGTCACCCGCTACGGCACGCTGCCCGGCCTGCGGGAGGAGTTCGACCGGGAGATCGTCTGGGTGCTCGACAAGACCTTCGCCATGGTCGGCGGGGTGCCGAGGCTGGCCCACACGGTCAACGGGAAGGGCTATCCGAACATCCCGACGCCGGTCGTGCGCGAGGGCGACCGGGTCAAGATCACGATTGTGAACCGGTCGGGCGACCTGCACCCGATGCATCCCCACGGCCACCACGTCGAGGTGCTGTCACGCGACGGGCGGCCCGCCAACGGCATGCTCGTCGACACCTTCGACGTCGAACCGGGCGAGGTCTGGGTGGTGGCCCTGACGGCCGACAACCCGGGCCTGTGGATGTCCCACTGCCACGACCTGGCCCACGCCGTCCAGGGCATGGAGTTCCATCTGGCGTACGAGGGGATCACGACCCCGTTCGACATCGGCGGCCCGGCGGGCAACCACCCGGCCTAGGAACGGAGGAAGGCCAGCACCGCGAGCACCCGGCGGTGCTGGTCGGCGTCGTCGGCGTACAGGCCGAGCTTGGCGAAGATCGAGCGGATGTGCTTCTCCACCGCGCCCTCGCTCACCACGAGGTGACGCCCGATCGCCGGGTTGGAGCGGCCCTCGGCCATCAGGGCCAGCACCTCGCGCTCCCGGGGCGTCAGCAGGGCCACCGGGTCGTCGCGCCGCCGCCGGACCATCAGCTGGGAGATCACCTGCGGGTCGAAGACGGTGCCGCCGGAGGCGACGCCGCGCAGCCCGGCCATGAACTCCTCGACGTCGACCACGCGGTCTTTCAGCAGGTAGCCGACCCCGCCCCGGGCGTCGGCGAGCAGGTCGTCGGCGTAGGAGACCTCGACGTACTGCGACAGGATGAGGACCGGCGCCCCGGGCACCTCCTTGCGGGCCGCCACGGCGGCGCGCAGGCCCTCGTCGGTGAAGGTCGGCGGCATGCGCACGTCGACCACGGACACGTCAGGCCGATGCGCCGCGACGGCGGACACGAGCTCATCGCCCGTCCCCACCGTCGCGACCACCTCACAACCGAACTCTTCGAGGAGGCGTACCAGACCCTCCCGGATGAGCACGGCGTCGTCGGCCACCACTACCCGCACGGAACCTCCGCCACGATCAGGGTCGGCCCCCCGGTGGGGGACTGAACGGACAACTCGCCGTCGACCGCGCGCAGCCGGTCGGCCAGACCGGACAACCCGTGGCCCTTGGCGACATGGGCGCCGCCGACTCCGTCGTCGCCGATGGTCAGCAGCAGCGAGTCGCCCGTGCGGTCGAGCATGACCCGGCACACGGTGGCCCGGCTGTGCTTGGCAACGTTGGTGAGCGCCTCGGCGGTGACGAAGTAGACGGTGTTCTCGACCAGCGCCGCGAACCGCTCCTCGATCCGGACGTCGAGCTCGACCGGCACGGTGCAGCGGGCCGCCAGCGCCGACAGCGCCGGGTTGAGCCCCCGGTCGGCCAGGATCGGCGGGGCGATGCCCCGCGACAGGGCCCGCAGCTCGTCGAGCGTCTCCCGGGTGGCGGTGATCGCCTGCCCGATCGTCGTCGACGCGGCCACCGCGTCGCGCTCCAGCAGCCGCTGGGCCCGCGACAACTCCATCGCCAGGTGGACGAGCCGCTGTTGCGGGCCGTCGTGGATGTCCCGCTCCAGGCGGCGCAGCGCGTCGGCTTCGGCGTGGGCGGCGGCGTGCCGGCCCTCGGTGAGGTCGTCGATGCGGCCCTGCAGCTCGGCCATGCCGCTGAGCAGCGTCCGGCCGAGGTTGGCCTGGAGCGTCGCCATGAACCGGATGACCGGGAACAGCACCACCGTCGCGAACACGCCCAGCACCGCGTAGAACAGGGTGTTGGACAGGTAGGTCCCGCTGAAGCCGAGCAGTTCGGGCAGCTCGACGTTGCCGGGGATCTGGCTGGTGAACCAGCCCCAGATGGGATAGGTCACCCCGCCCAGCACCAGCCCCCACATCGCGATCGTCACCGAGAACGTCGCGACCGCGATCGGGAAGACGATCACCTGGTGCAGCACGTCGAGCCAGGACTGGGGGGTCATGATCGGGTTGACCAGCCGCCGGACCCAGCCCGCGCCCACCGGCGGCGCCGGATAACGCGGACGCTGCACCGGCCGCTCCAGGACCAGCGCGATGCGACCCCGTTCGAGGTCGCCGAACAGACGGGCGATGAGCAGGGTGACCGCCAGGACGGCCACCCCGACTCCGACGACGACGGTCCCGGCTCCGGCGGAGAGTCCGGCGACCATCAGGCAGAACGCGACCGTCGCCAGGGGGAAGCCCAGCATCAGGTAGCCGGTGTCGGCGGCCAGGCGGCGCAGATGTGTTCTCATGCCCATCAACTTAGAAATCGGCGGCTTTCCTCACGATCCCGCGTACACCCGACCGATGGTAGGGCTGGCACCACCATCACAGGCGCCTGAACCGCCACGGGCCGCGCCCGGAGGCGCGGCCCGTGGAGAACGTGCTACTTCTTGCGCTTCTCCCTGATCTTCATGGTGACCTCGATCGGGGAGCCCTCGAAGCCGAACTCCTCGCGCAGCCGCCGCTCGATGAAGCGCCGGTAGGTCTCCTCCAGGAAGCCGGAGGTGAACAACACGAACTTCGGCGGCTCGGTCGCGGCCTGCGTCGCGAACAGGATCTTTGGCTGCTTGCCGCCCCGCACGGGCGGCGGCGTCGCCTGCACCAGCTCGGTGAGGAACTGGTTGAGCCGGGCGGTCGGCACCCGGGTCGTCCACGAGTCGATCGCCCGCTCCAGCGCCGGGACCAGCTTCTCGACGTGACGCCCGGTCTTGGCGGAGATGTTCACCCGCAGCGCCCACGGGGTGCGGACGAGCTGGCGCTCGATCTCCTTCTCCAGGTAGTAACGCCGGTCTTCGTCGACCAGGTCCCACTTGTTGAACGCCACCACCATGGCCCGGCCCGACTCGATGACCAGCCCGATGATGCGCAGGTCCTGCTCGGTCAGCACCTCGGAGGCGTCGATCAGCACGATCGCCACCTCGGCCCGCTCCAGGGCCGCGCGGGTGCGCATGGCGGCGTAGAAGTCGGCGCCCTTGAGCTCGCGGTCGCGCCGCCGGATGCCGGCGGTGTCGATGAAGCGCCACGGCACCCCGCCGAGCTCGATCAGCTCGTCGACCGGGTCACGGGTGGTGCCGGCCATCGGGTCGACCAGCACCCGCTCCTCGCCGGCGACCCGGTTGAGCAGCGACGACTTGCCCACGTTGGGCTTGCCGAGCAGGGCCACCCGGCGCGGGCCGCGCTGCTCGCCGAACTTCAGCGGCGGGGTCTCGGGCAGCGCGTCGAGCACCACGTCGAGCAGGTCGCCGCTGGAGCGGCCGTGCAGGGCCGACACCGGGTAGGGCTGCCCGAGGCCGAGCGACCACAGTTCGTTGGCCTCCAGCTCCTGGAGGGCGTTGTCGACCTTGTTGGCGGCCAGCACGACCGGCTTGCCCGCCTTGCGGAGCACCCCGCCGACGGCCTCGTCGGAGTCGGTGATGCCGACCGTGGCGTCGACCACGAACAGGATCACGTCGGCCAGCTCGGCCGCCACCTGCGCCTGCTCGGCGATCTTCAGCGCCATGCCGGTGGCGTCGGGGTCCCACCCGCCGGTGTCGACCAGCGTGAACCGGCGGCCCCGCCAGTTGGCGTCGTAGGTGACCCGGTCGCGGGTCACGCCGGGGACGTCTTCGACGACCGCCTCCCGGCGGCCGATGATGCGGTTGACCAGGGTCGACTTGCCCACGTTGGGGCGACCCACCACCGCCACGACGGGCAGCGGACCCGAATCGGGCTCGTCGTCGTGGCCTCCCTCGACGTCGAGGGTGGCCAGTTCGGCCTCGATCCAGCCGTCGTCGTCGTACTCCGCGCTCATCGCGGCATTCCTCCTGTCAGCGCGCCTCGATCGGGGCGCGCTCCTTCACGAGCCGCAGGATCTCGGCGATCACCTCGTCGAGCCCCAGCTCAGTGGTGTCGACCTCGACCGCGTCGGCGGCCATGGTCAGCGGGTCGGCCTTGCGGGTGGAGTCGAGCGTGTCGCGGCGGGCCATGTCGGCCACCTGCGCCTCGACGGTCGACCCGGTCAGCTCGGCGTTGCGCCGGCGCGCGCGGGCCTCGGCGCTGGCGGTCAGGTAGATCTTGACGGGGGCGTGGGGGGCGACGACGGTGCCGATGTCCCGGCCCTCGACGACCATGCCCTCGGGGGTCGCGGCGATCAGCGCCCGCTGGAGGGCGACCAGGTGGGCCCGGACCTCGGGGACCGCGGCGACGGCCGAGACGGCGCCGGTCACGGTCGCCTCCCGGATCGGGCCGTTGACGTCGATCCCGTCGATCGTGACGCCGGAGTTCTCCGGGTCGGTGGACATCTCCAGCACCGGCTCGACGGCCCGCGCCGCGATGGTCTCGGCGTCGGCCAGGTCGATGCCCTGGTCGAGCACCCACCAGGTGAGCGCCCGGTACATCGCCCCCGTGTCGAGATAACGCAGGCCCAGCGCGCGGGCCACCCCGCGGGACGCGCTCGACTTGCCCGACCCCGAAGGCCCGTCCATGGCGACGACCAGACCCGGCACGGTCCACTCCCCTGTTCTCGTGTGTGTTGCGACCCCAGAAAGGCTACCGGGGCTCAGACCCGGCCTCAGCCCTGCAGCTGCCAGCCCTGCGCCCGCAGCGCGGTCGCGAAGATCTCGGCCGCCTCGGGCTGCACCGACAGCTCCACCGCGCCCAGGGGCAGCCCGGGCACGTGCTCCAGCCGCACGTCCTCGATGCTGACCCCCGCCTGCTCGGCCACCTGGAACAACCGCGCCAGCTCGCCGGGACGGTCGCCGATGACCACCTGGACCACCGCGTAGGTGCGCGCGGGGCCGCCGTGCTTGCCGGGGATGCGGCCGGTGCCGGCCACGCCCCGCTGGAGCAGGTCGATGACCTCGTCCATCGAGGTGCCGTCGATCGCGAACTCGCGCAGCGACCGGGCCGCCACGTTGAGGTCGTTGGCGACCGCCTCCAGGACCTCCGCCACGGGGGCGGCGTTCCCGGACAGGATGCCCGTCCACAGGGCGGGATCGCTGGCCGCGATGCGGGTCACGTCGCGGACGCCCTGCCCGCTGAGGCCGAGCGCCGTCTCGGGGGCCTCGGCCAGCCGGGCGGCCACCGCCGCCGCCGTCACGTGAGGCGCGTGGGAGATCACCGCCACGGCCCGGTCGTGCTCCTGGGCCCCGATGGTGACGGCGTTCGCCCCGCAGAGGGCGACCAGTTCGGCCACCGCCTCCCGGGCGCGCGGGCCCGACTCGATCGTCGGGCACAGCGCCCACGGGCGGCCGAGGAACAGGTCGTGGCGGGCCGCCCCGGGGCCGGACTTCTCCCGCCCCGCCAGCGGATGGCCCGCGACGAAGACCGACAGGTCGCACCCGAGCACCGCGGCCTGCGCGATCGGCAGCGCCTTCACGCTGGCCACGTCGGTGTAGAACCGGGCCGCCTCGTTCTTCTGCAGTTCGAGCAGCTGGTCGGCGACGAACTGCGGCGGCACCGCGATGACCGCGACGTCGGCCCGCTCGCCGCCGTCCCAGGGTTCGCCGGCGCCCAGTTCGCTGGCCAGCCGTACGGCCCCCGGGTCGCGGTCGGTCAGCAGCACCCTGATGTCACGGCGGCGCAGCGCCAGCGCCAGCGACGTGCCGATGAGGCCCGTGCCGACGACCAGAGCACTGCTGAGTGAGCCACCCTCGGTCATGGATTTCCTCGGTGATCTATTGAGCGATGTCGACCCGCAGCGCGACCGCGCCGCGCAGGTAGACGTGGTGGATCTCCTGGCGCGGGCGGTCGACGGCGACGTGGGCCATCAGCCGCACCACGCGGGGCAGCGCGCCCGGGACGCCGATCTCCGACGCGCAGAGCAGCGGCACGTCGTGGAATCCCAGCTTACGGGCGGCCAGAGCGGGGAACTCGGCGGTCAGGTCGGGTGTCGCGGTGAAGATCACGCTGATCACCTCGTCGGTGGTGAGCCGGTTTCGCTCCATCACTTCGGTGACCAGCTCGGTCGTTCCCGTGATGATCGACTCACGGTCGTTCCCGTCAACCTGGATCGCGCCGCGGACCGCCCTGACCATATGCCTGACTCCTATCTGATCGTCCGCAAAGGCTACAGCTTGACCGATGCGTAGAGTTCGCCGACTTCGTGCAGGCTGAGCGCGCGGATCGTCCCGGGCTTGAGCCGGCCGAGCTTGACCGGCCCGAACTCGATGCGGGCCAGGTCGATCACGCGGTGCCCGGTCTCCTCCAGGAGGCGGCGCACGATGTGCTTGCGCCCCTCGTGCAGGACGACCTCGACGAGCGCCTGCTGACCGTGCTCCTGCACGATCGTGAACGAGTCGACCTTGGCCAGCCCGTCCTCCAGCTCGACGCCCTTGCGCAGCGTGCGGTGCAGGTCGCGCGGGACCGGGCCGGGCACCTTCGCCCAGTACTTCTTCGGCACGCCGTAGCTCGGGTGCGTCAGCCGGTGAGCCAGCTCGCCGTCGTTGGTGAGCAGCAGCAGCCCCTCGGTCTCGGTGTCGAGCCGCCCGACGTGGAACAGCCGCGGAGCCAGTTCCTGGACGAAGTCGGCCAGGCACGGCCGCCCCTCCGGGTCCTCCATCGTGGAGACGACGCCGATGGGCTTGTTCAGGGCGTAGTAGACGAGGTCGGGCGCGGTCGGGATGCGCTTGCCGTCGACGTGGATGACCTGCTTGGCCGGGTCGACCCGCGCCCCGAACCGCCGGACCACCTGGCCGTCGACGGTGACGCGCCCCTCGCCGATCATGTCCTCGCACGCGCGCCGCGAGGCGACGCCCGCCTGGGCGAGCACCTTCTGCAGCCGCTCGCCGCCGGGGATCTCGGTGGTGTCGCGCTCGTCCTTGTAGCCGGGCTCCCAGAAGTCGGGGTCCCGCTTCGGCTGGGCGGACGTCTTGAAGGGCTGGGCCTTGGGACGGACCGGCTTCCCGACCGTCTGCACGTCGTCACGACGCCCGCCCCGGTCGGCGCGCATCGGCCGCTCGACCTTGCCGAACCGCGCCCGGGAGCCCTTGGCGGCCGGGTTGCCGCGGTCGTCACGGGATTCGAAGGACCGCTCGGGCCGGTCGTCACGAGCGGGCCGGTCATCCCGGAAGGACCGCTGCGGGCGGTCGCCGTAGGAACCACCGGACCGCTGCGGGCGGTCGCCGTAGGAACCACCGGACCGCTGCGGCCGGTCGCCGTAAGACCCGCCGGACCGCTGGGGCCGGTCGCCGTAAGATCCGCCGGACCGCTGCGGCCGGTCGCCGTAGGAGCGGGCGGGGCGGTCGTCGCCGTAGGAACGCTGGGGCCGGTCGCCGCCGGAGGGGCGGTCCGAGCGGAAGCCACCGGGACGGTCGTCACCGGAGGGCCGCTGCGGCCGGTCGCCGTAGGAACGGGCGGGACGGTCGTCGCCGTAGGAGCGCTGGGGCCGGTCGCCGTAAGAACGTTGCGGGCGGTCGTCGCCGTAGGAACGCTGGGGCCGGTCACCGAAGGAACGGCCGGGACGGTCATCGCCGGAGGGCCGCTGCGGGCGGTCGCCATAAGAACCACCGGACCGCTGCGGGCGGTCACCGTAAGAACCGCCCGACCGCTGGGGCCGGTCACCGTAAGAACCGCCGGGCCGCTGCGGGCGGTCGCCGTAGGAGCGGGCGGGGCGGTCGTCGCCGTAGGAGCGCTGGGGCCGGTCGCCGTAGGGCCGGTCGGAGCGCGGGTTGTCGTCGCGGGAGGAACGCTGCGGGCGGTCGTCGCGCGAGCCGTAGCCTCGGTCGTCGCGCGGACCACGGGAAGCCCGGTCGTCGCGGGATCCGTAACTCCTGTCGCCGCGCGGGGCGCGGTCGTCGCGGGCGCGGAAGTCGCGGCCGCCCCGGTCGTCGCGGGAGCCGGAGCCGCCGCCCGACGAGCCGCCGCCGAACCCGCCGCGTTTGGCGGGGCCGCCCGAGCCGGTGCCGCGGGAGCCTGATCGGCCCGCGCGGAAGGAGTTGCCTCGACCGCGTCCATCACCGGACGGGGTGCTGCGCTTGTTCACTTGGGTTGCTCCTCAAGGGTGTCAACGTCGTCGGGGAGGAAGGGCGCCAGTTCGGGGAGCTCCGACAGCTCCCGCAGGCCCAACCTCTCCAGGAAGTAGCTGGTGGTCCGGTAGAGCACGGCCTGGCTCTCCGGGTCGGTCCCGGCCTCTTCGACGAGGCCGCGGGCGGCGAGCGTGCGCATGACGCCGTCGCTGTTGACGCCGCGGATCGCCGCCACCCGGGCCCGGCTGACGGGCTGCCGGTAGGCGACCACGGCGAGGGTCTCGAGCGCGGCCTGGGTCAGCCGCGCCTGCTGGCCGTCGCGCACGAACCGCTCCACCAGGGGGGCGCATTCGGCGCGGGTGTAGAGGCGCCATCCTCCGGCGACCTCTCTCAGGTCAAAACCCCTCCCGGCGGAGGTGTATTCCGCCGACAGGTCGCGCAGGGCGGCCGCGATCTCGGCGGTCGGCCGTTCGAGCACCTGCGCGAGGGTGATCTCCGCGACGGGTTCGTCGACGACGAGCAGGATGGCCTCGAGGCCCATGGTCAGCTCAGACATCGTTCTCCCCCTGTCGGGTCTCGTCGTAGTCGTCGCCGACGAGCACGGTGCCGTCGGCGGTTCCGGTCCAGGTCACGTAGAGGTCTCCCAGCGGCTCGGCCTGCTCGAAGGAGACCGCCGCCTCGCGGAACAACTCCAGAACGGCGAGGAACCTCGCCACCACTTCGAAAGGGCCGGCGCAGTCGGAGGTCAGCGCCCGGAACGTCGCGGTGCCCGCCCGGCGCAACCGCTCGACCAGGATAGCGGCCTGTTCGCGTACCGAGGCGAGTGGTTGGTACATGTGGGTGACGGAAACGGTCGGCGGCAACTTCGGGGTGAACGCCCGGCGGGCGATCTCGGCCAGCCGTTCGGGCCCGATCCCGAGCACCAGCTCCGGCAGCAGGTTCGCGAACGCGGGCTCCAGCGGCACCAGGCGCGGGAACCGCAGCGCCTCCTCGGCCATGCGGCCGGAGAAGATCTTCGCGACCTCCTTGTACGCCCGGTACTGCAGCAACCGCGCGAACAGCAGGTCACGGGCCTCCAGGAGGGCGAGGTCCTCCTCGTCCTCCACCTCGCCGGTCGGCAGCAGCCGGGCCGCCTTGAGGTCGAGCAGGGTGGCCGCGACCAGCAGGAAGTGGCTGGTCTGGTCGAGGTCCCATTCGGGCCCGCGCGACCGGATGTAGGAGATGAACTCGTCGGTGACCTTGCTGAGCGAGACCTCGGTGATGTCGAGCTTGTGCTTGGCGATCAGCCCGAGCAGCAGGTCGAAGGGCCCCTCGAACACCTCGAGGTGGACGTGGAACCCTTCGGCTGGCGCGGTGGTCTCCGGCTCGGTCATCGAGCCATTGTCGCGCGTATTCGAGGCAGGTTCGCGTGAACTACAAGCGCGCGGGCCAGCGGGCCAGCACCTCGCGGGCCAGCTCGCGGTAGGCGGTGGCGCCCATCGAACCCGGGTCGAACTGGGTGATCGGCTCACCGGCCAGGGTGGCGTCGGGGAAGCGCACGGTGCGGTTGATCACCGTGTGGAAGACCTTGTCGCCGAAGCCCTGCATGATCGTCGCCAGCACCTCGCGGGCGTGGAGGGTGCGGGGGTCGTACATGGTGGCGAGGAGGCCGTCTATCTCGAGGTTCTTGTTGAGGCGCTCCTGGACCTTGGAGATCGACTCCATCAGCAGGGCCACGCCGCGCAGCGCGAAGAACTCGCACTCCAGGGGGATCATGACGCTGTGGGCGCAGGTCAGCGCGTTGACCGTCAGCAGGCCGAGCGAGGGCTGGCAGTCGATCAGGCAGATGTCGTAGTACGGGAGCAGGGGCTCCAGGCTGCGCTGGAGGGCGTATTCCCGGGCGACCTCGTTGACCAGCCGGATCTCCGCGCCGGACAGGAAGATGTTGCTGGGCAGCAGGTCCATGCCCTCGACGCTGGTGCCGAGCAGCACGTCTTCGGCGGTGACGTCGGGCTCCTCCATTAGGAGGTCGTAGATCGTCGTCTCGAGGGGGCGGGGGTCGATGCCCAGGCCCACCGACAGGGCGCCCTGCGGGTCGAAGTCGACCAGCAGAACCTTCTGCCCGACCTCGGCTAACGCGGCGCCGAGGTTGATCGTGGTGGTCGT
Source organism: Herbidospora sakaeratensis (assembly GCF_001570525.1). Lineage (GTDB taxonomy): Bacteria > Actinomycetota > Actinomycetes > Streptosporangiales > Streptosporangiaceae > Herbidospora > Herbidospora sakaeratensis. The sequence goes on along the minus strand of NZ_BBXC01000007.1, from coordinate 108,793 downwards.
CTTGCCGACGCCGCCCTTCTGGTTCACCATGGCGACGACCCGCGCCGGGCCGTGGCTCTCGGGCGTGGGCGGCTCGGGGAAGACGGGACGGGGGCGCCCGGTCGGACCCAGGGCACCCGGGCTCCCCGCGGTCCACGTCTCGTCTGTGGTCGCAGTCACCTGTTGATCCTCCCTGACGGTCCCGAATCGGACCGAATCTAGAGGGTAGTCACGTATGCGGCAAGGCGCCGCGCCCAAGCAAAGCCAGGGTAACGGAACTGAATCACCTGCGGGCACGGGGATGGGCGGCGGCGTACACCTCTCTGAGCTTGTCGACCGTCACGAGGGTGTAAACCTGGGTGGTCGTCACCGAGGCGTGGCCGAGCAGTTCCTGCACCACCCTGACGTCGGCGCCGCCGTCGAGCAGGTGGGTGGCGAACGAGTGGCGCAGCATGTGGGGCGAGACCCCCGACAGGCCGGCCCGCTCGGCCGCCGACTGGAGGACCTCCCAGGCGCCCTGACGGGTCAGCCGGCCGCCCCGGGCGTTCAGGAACAGCGCGGGGGTTCCCCGGCCGTGAGAGGCGATCTGAGGACGCGCACGCACGAGGTAGGCGTCGAGGGCCGACCGGGCGTAGCGGCCGAGGGGCACGATCCTGGTCGTGCCGCCCTTGCCGCGCAGCACCACCTGCGAGGCCGTGGCGATGTCGTCGACGGCCAGGCCCACCGCTTCGGAGATGCGGGCGCCGGTTCCGTACAGGACCTCCAGAAGGGCCCGGTTCCGGAACGTCAGGGGCGACTCGTCGGGACCCGACGCGGCGATGAGGCGCTCCACGTCGTCGACGGTGATCGCCTTGGGGAGCCGGCGCAGCGTGCGCGGGGGCCGCACCTGGTTGGCCGGGTCGTGCCCCGAGACGCCCTCGCGCAGCGCGAACCGGTGGAGCCCCCTGACGGCCGAGACGGCCCTGGCCGCCGAACTGGCGACCAGGGCCGGATGCTCGTCGTCGCCCTCCCGCAGCGCGGCCAGGAACGCCACCACGTCGGCCTCGGCGACCTGGCCGATGGAGGCCAGGCCGCGCGAGGTCAGGTGGTCGACGTAACGACGCAGGTCACGGCGGTATGAGGCCAGCGTGTTCGCCGAAAGGCCCCGCTCCACCGCCAGGTGGGCGAGGTAGCTGGTGAGTACGGCTTCCGGCGAGCTCAGCGTAGGTCCCCTGGTTCAGGCCTCCGGCGCGCTCGCGGCCCGCAGGCCCTTGTAGTCGTCGGAGGATGCGGCGTACGCGGCGAGAATACCGGCGATGGCGGGGGAATTGTGGATCATTCCGGCCAGCGCCTTCTCTACCGCTTCGTCCAGAGGTACCCATTCCACCGGCATGTCGATCTCTTCGTGATGCCGGACGTAGGTGTTCTCTTCGTCAGGAATCCTTTCCAGATCCCTGGCCAGGAAGACGCGGATGCGCTCGTCGCTCATGCCGGGCGAGGTGTAGAGGTCGACCAGCGTGTGCCACGTGCGGGCGCGGTATCCGGCCTCCTCGGCCAGCTCGCGCGCCGCGCAGTCGACCAGCGGCTCCCCCGGCACGTCGCGGATGCCCGCCGGGAGCTCCCACAGCAGTCTCTGTACGGGGTGGCGGTACTGCCGCAGCAGCAGCACCCGCCCGGCGTCGTCGACCGCGGCCACGGCCACCGAGCCGGGGTGCTTCACGTAGTCGCGGTCGGCGGTCTCGCCGCCCGGCATGACGACCGTGTCGGTCACGGCCGAGATGATCCGGGCCGAGAACCGCTCGCGCGAGGCGGTGACCTCCCACCGCTCGCGCACGTCGGCCACGGTCACTTGGCCTTCACCGCCTTCGCGCGGCTCTCGGCGTGCGCGATCGAGGCCGCGATCAGGCCGCGGAACAGCGGATGGGCCCGGGTCGGGCGCGAGCGGAACTCGGGGTGCGCCTGCGTGCCGATGAAGAACGGGTGCAGGTCGGAGGCCAGCTCGGCGTACTCGACCAGGCGGCCGTCGGGCGACAGGCCCGAGAAGACCACGCCGACCTTCTCCAGGCGCTCGCGGTAGGCGTTGTTGACCTCGTAGCGGTGGCGGTGGCGCTCGTCGGCCTTGGCCTTGCCGTAGAGCTGGCGGGCCAGCGAGCCCTCGCCGAGCTTGGCGGTGTACATGCCCAGCCGCATCGTGCCGCCCATGTCGCGCTCGCCGGCGACGACGTCCTCCTGGTCGGCCATCGTCGAGATGACCGGGTGCTTGACGTCGGGGTCGAACTCGGCGCTGTTGGCCTCCTCGATGCCGGCCAGGTTGCGGGCCGCCTCGATGACCATGCCCTGCATGCCCAGGCAGATGCCGAGCAGCGGGATCTTGTTCTCGCGGGCGTGCCGGATCGCGCCGATCTTGCCCTCGATGCCGCGCACGCCGAAGCCGCCGGGGATGAGCACCCCGTCGACGCCGTCGAGCTCGCGGGCCGCCCCTTCGGGGCTCTGGCAGTCGTCGCTGGTCACCCACCGGATGTTCACGCGGGCGTCGTTGGCGAAGCCGCCCGCGCGCAGGGCCTCGGTGACCGACAGGTAGGCGTCGGGCAGGTCGACGTACTTGCCGACCAGCGCGATGGTGGCCTCCTTCGACGGCTTGTGCACCCGCTTGAGGAGCTGGTCCCACTCGGTCCACTCGACGTCGCGGAACGGCAGGCCCAGGCGGCGCACGACGTAGGCGTCGAGCCCCTCGGCGTGCAGCACCTTCGGGATGTCGTAGATCGAGGGGGCGTCGACGGCCGAGACGACCGCGTCCTCGTCGACGTCGCACATCAGGCTGATCTTGCGCTTGAGCGAGGTCGTGATCGGCCGGTCGGACCGGCACACGATCGCGTCGGGCTGGATGCCGATGCTGCGCAGGGCGGCGACGGAGTGCTGGGTCGGCTTGGTCTTCAGCTCGCCGCTCGGCCCGATGTAGGGCAGCAGCGAGACGTGCAGGAAGAAGACGTTGTCGCGGCCCACCTCGTGGCGCACCTGGCGCACCGCTTCGAGGAAGGGCAGCGACTCGATGTCGCCGACGGTCCCGCCGACCTCGGTGATGACGACGTCGACGTCGGGGCCGGCCATGCCGCGGATGCGGTCTTTGATCTCGTTGGTGATGTGCGGGATCACCTGGACGGTGTCGCCGAGGTACTCGCCGCGCCGCTCCTTGGCGATCACGTTGGAGTAGACCTGCCCGGTCGTGACGTTCGCCGAACCGTGCAACTCGGTGTCGAGGAAACGTTCATAATGGCCGACGTCGAGGTCGGTCTCGGCTCCGTCGTCGGTGACGAAGACTTCACCGTGCTGGAACGGATTCATCGTTCCGGGGTCGACGTTCAGGTAAGGGTCGAGTTTCTGCATCGTCACGCGAAGGCCACGGAGCTTGAGCAGCCGGCCGAGACTCGAGGCCGTGAGGCCCTTGCCGAGGCTGGAGGCGACGCCGCCGGTGACGAACAGATGTTTGGTGCTAACGGCGTTGCGCAAGGGGTCTCCCGTGGTCCGAAAAAGTGTCGGCCATGTCCACGGGCTTCGAGCCTATCAAATCCTGGTGTCCCCAGCTCACCCACGTGCGGTAACCCGCCATGGGCGGGGATTTCACAAGAAGGTAACTTGATCCGTTATGTCGATGCGGCAACGGTTGATGGGCCGTCTGATCCACCGGATGTGGGCGTACATCCGCGAGGCCGGGGCCCTCACCCCCCTCTCCCCGGCCGGTTACCGGTTCCGCAAACTGGGCGACGGCGTCTGCATCGCGTTCCCGGTCGGGGCCATCTTCGGCGAGCAGTGGATCGAGATCGGCGACCACACCCTGATCGGTGAACGGGTCTCGATCTCGGCCGGGATGGGCCCCGGGGTCGACCTCGGCCCCGACTCCCTCGTCCGGATCGGCGGCTCCTGCTCGATCGGCCGGGGCAGCCACATCGTCGGCCACCAGTCGATCGACATCGGCGACCACGTCTTCACCGGCCCGTACGTCTACATCACCGACCAGAACCACGTCTACGACGACCCTTCGGTGCCGGTCGGGCGGCAGTGGCCGCGTAACAATCCGGTCAGCATCGGCGAGGGCTCCTGGCTCGGGACGGGGGCGATCATCCTCCCGGGCACCAGGATCGGCCGGCAGTGCGTCGTGGCCGGTGGGGCGGTGGTCAGGGGCGAGTTCCCCGACCACTGCGTGATCGCCGGAGTGCCCGCCAAGATCGTGCGGCGGTACTCCCCCGAGGAGGGCTGGGTGGCGCCGGAAGTCCGGTTGATGCGGATCGCGGGAAGTTCCGGGGATATTTCGTAATAGTGGGTCGTTGTCCCCTCGAAGGGAGGTCGATCTGCTGTGTTCGCGACACTGACCGGCTTAGGGCTCTCCACGGCGGCCGGCCTGAACGCCTACATCCCGCTCATGGTCGTCGGCGTGCTGGCCAACGTGACCGACGCCGTGCGGCTGCCGTCGGAGTACGCGTGGTTGTCGAACGGCTGGGTGCTCGGCGTCATCGGCGTGCTGCTGCTGGCCGAGTTCGTCCTGGACAAGGTCCCGGTCGTCGACCACGTCAACGACATGATCCAGACCGCGGTGCGGCCCGCGGCGGGCGGCGTGGTCTTCAGCGCGACCTCGGCGGCCTCGCAGCTCGACAACTCGACGTGGATGGCCGAACACCCGGCGGTCGGCTGGATCCTGGGCATCGTGACGGCGCTGATCGTCCACCTGGTCAAGTCGGGCGCCCGCCCGGTGGTGAACGCCACCACGGCCGGCGTCGGCGCGCCCGTCGTGAGCACCGTGGAGGACGCGGGGTCGCTCTCGCTCAGCCTCGTGGCGGTGTTCACGCCCGTGCTGGTGCTGGTCTTCCTGGCGGGGATGATCGCGATCGGCTGGGTGGCGCTGCGCAGACTCGCGCGCTTCAGGAGGACGCGGGCCCTGGCGAAGGCGTCGAGGACCGCTCGAGAGTGAGCAGCGTGTCGGCGAACTCCGGCGCCGGCGCGTCCGGATCGGCCGCCACGGCCCTCTCCAGCCGCTCGAAGCCCTCTTCCAGCTCCTCGGGGCCCAGCTGGGCGAAGAACGACAACGTCCGCAGCCGCAACCGTTCGAGCACCTCCTGACGGCTGCCGGACGACGGCTGCACCACCGTGCCGAAGCTCGCCACCCGCCACCCCGCCGACGTGAAGATCTCGATGACCTCGTGGAGCGGCTGGAACAGGGCGGCGTCGATCTCGAAACCCCGGGTGAAGTGCTCCAGCCACCACGGCCGGGGGTGGTGGTCGCTGAAGTTGGCGCGCAGCAGCAACCGCCCGCCGGGCCGCAGCACCCGCGCCAGCTCCCGCGCCGCCCGCCGCTTGTCCTGGACGTGGTGCCAGGAGAGAAACATGAGCGCGTAGTCGGCGCTTTCGGACTCCACGGGCAGGTCCTCGGCGGACCCGGCCAGATAACGCACCCCGGGATGCCGCGACTGCTCCTGCGCGACCTCCCGCATGCGCACCGACGGGTCGACCCCGACGACCGGCCCGAACTCCTCGGCCAGCGCGGGCGTGAACCGCCCGGTCCCCGAGCCGACGTCAAGCCCGTCGAGCGGCCGCCGATCGGGCAGCACGGCGGCGAAGGCGCTGATCCACACCTGCCGCTGCCGCTCGGTCAGCGCCCGGCCGCGCGCGTAGTCGCGGTACTGCTCCCGGTCATAGTCGACCCGTTTCATCGCAGCTCCCCCATCAGGTGGGCCGGACGCACCGACCCCCGGCCACGCG
>NZ_BBXC01000007.1:0-102429 GCF_001570525.1 Herbidospora sakaeratensis | reverse complement strand
AGGCACACCGAACCCGAACCACGCGCGCAGTCTCGGCACTGCTCCCGGTCGCCTCATCCCAGCTCAAGCATCACATGTGCCGGACACACCGAACCTCAGCACGCAGGCCCGGCACCGCTCCCGGTCGCAGCCGACCCGCCTCATCGAACCCCGGCCGCGCAGGTCGGGTCCGCGTCTTACCCGACCCGCCTCATCTCTCGTGGTGCCCGGTGCCCTGACGTCGGCCACGCAGGAGCACATCACGACTTCCGCCAGTCGTCCTCGACCCGGGTGGTCACCTGACGCCGCAGGCGCTTGGGTCACCCGACCCCTGCCGTCTTCATGTCGCGGACCTCGCGCTTGAGTTCCTTGATCTCGTCGCGCAGCCGGGCCGCGACCTCGAACTGGAGGTCGGCCGCCGCCGCGTGCATCTGCTCGGTCAGCGACTCGACCAGGGATTCGAGCTGGGCCCGGGGCATGTCGCCCACGATCGCCTTGGCGTGCTGCCCGGCCTGGCGGGACTTCAGGCCCGGCACGGGGGCCTTGCCGCGCGACTGCTGGCGGCCGCCGCCGCCCAGGAGCTCGGCGGTGTCGGCGTCTTCGCGGTTCAGCGAGTCGAGGATGTCGGCGATCTTCTTGCGGAGCGGCTGGGGGTCGATGCCGGCCGCCTCGTTGTAGGCGATCTGCTTGGCCCGCCGGCGGTTGGTCTCGTCGATCGCCCGTTCCATGCTGGGGGTGATCTTGTCGGCGTACATGTGGACCTGGCCCGAGACGTTCCGGGCCGCGCGGCCGATCGTCTGGATCAGGGACGTCTCGGACCGGAGGAAGCCCTCCTTGTCGGCGTCGAGGATGGCCACCAGCGAGACCTCGGGCAGGTCGAGGCCCTCGCGGAGCAGGTTGATGCCGACCAGGACGTCGAACTCGCCCACCCGCAGCTCGCGCAGCAGCTCGATGCGCCGCAGCGTGTCGACCTCGCTGTGCAGGTAGCGGACCCGGATGCCGTTCTCGAGCAGGTAGTCGGTCAGGTCTTCGGACATCTTCTTGGTCAGCGTGGTGACCAGGACCCGCTCGTCACGCTCGGCGCGGGCGCGGATCTCCTCCATCAGGTCGTCGATCTGGCCCTTGGTGGGCTTGATCACGACCTCGGGGTCGACCAGGCCCGTCGGGCGGATGACCAGCTCGACGAACTCGCCCTTCGAGCGGCCCATCTCGTAGGGGCCCGGCGTGGCCGACAGGTAGACCGTCTGACCGATGCGCTCCAGGAACTCCTCCCACTTCAGCGGGCGGTTGTCCATCGCCGACGGCAGCCGGAACCCGTGGTCGACCAGGGTGCGCTTGCGGGAGGCGTCGCCCTCGTACATCGCGCCGATCTGCGGGACGGTCTGGTGGGACTCGTCGAGGACCAGCAGGAAGTCTTCGGGGAAGTAGTCGAGCAGGGTGTAGGGCGCCGTGCCGGCCTCACGGCCGTCGATGTGGCGGGAGTAGTTCTCGATGCCGGAGCACGAGCCGATCTGGCGCATCATCTCGATGTCGTAGGTCGTGCGCATGCGCAGCCGCTGGGCCTCCAGCAGCTTGTTCTGGCCCTCCAGCTCGGCCAGCCGCTCGGACAACTCGCGTTCGATGCCGTTGATCGCGCGCTCCATGCGCTCGGGACCGGCCACGTAGTGGGACGCCGGGAAGATGTAGAGCTCGTCGTCCTCCGTGATCACCTCGCCCGTCAGCGGGTGGAGGGTGGCGAGCTTCTCGACCTCGTCGCCGAACATCTCGATGCGGACGGCGAGCTCCTCGTACTGAGGGATGATCTCGATCGTGTCGCCGCGGACCCGGAAGGTGCCCCGGGTGAAGGCGAGGTCGTTGCGGGCGTACTGCATGTCGACCAGGCGGCGCAGCAGACGGTCGCGTTCGATCTCCTGGCCGACCTTCAGGCGCAGCATGCGATCGACGTACTCCTGCGGGGTGCCCAGACCGTAGATGCACGACACGGACGCCACCACGATCGTGTCGCGGCGGGTCAGCAGCGAGTTGGTGGCCGAGTGGCGCAGCCGCTCGACCTCCTCGTTGATCGAGGAGTCCTTCTCGATGTAGGTGTCGCTCTGGGGGACGTACGCCTCGGGCTGGTAGTAGTCGTAGTAGCTGACGAAGTATTCGACCGCGTTGTTGGGCAGCATCTCGCGCAGCTCGTTGGCGAACTGGGCCGCGAGCGTCTTGTTGGGCTGCATCACCAGGGCGGGCCGCTGGAGCTTCTCCACCAGCCAGGCCACGGTCGCGGTCTTGCCGGTTCCGGTCGCGCCGAGGACGACGGTGTCCTTCTCGCCCGCGCTCACACGGCGCTCAAGGTCGGCGATGGCCGACGGCTGGTCACCGGACGGCGACATCTCTGTGACGACCTGGAAGGGCGCCACCTTGCGCTGCAAATCTGTTACCGGCCTCACGACTCCATAACCTACGCTCCCCCACCGACAATTCCGGGGTCACCCGTTTGCAAGCGCGCGGCAAGTCAGCCTCGTTAGGTTACGTTCGCACCAGGTTGGGGAACCCGGCGGTACGAACCGGCCGTTGAAGCGATCAACCGTTACAAATCAGTAGGAGCCTCCTGAAATGGTCTTCCGCAAGCTCATGGCCGCCTTCGGGGCCGGCGTCGAGGTCGACACCGTCCTCGCAACCTCGACCGTCCGTCCCGGCGAGACCCTCTCCGGCCAGGTCAACTTCGTGGGTGGGGGCAGCGACTACAACGTCGAGGGCATCTTCATCGACTTCACGGCCGTCGTCGAGGTCGAGAGCGGTGACAGCGAGTACAACGCCAACTACAGCTTCCTGCGCCAGCCGGTGGCCGGCCCGTTCCACCTGACCGCCGGCGCCCGCCACTCCGCGCCCTTCCAGATCCCGGTCCCGTGGGAGACCCCGATCAGCGCCATCGGCGGCCACCCGCTGCGCGGCATGAAGCTCGGCGTGAAGACCGAACTCGCCCTCGCCGGCGCCCTCGACAAGGGCGACCTCGACCCGCTGTTCGTCACCCCGCTCCCCATCCAGGAGCACCTGATCATGGCGCTCGACCGCCAGGGCTTCCGGTTCAGCAAGGCCGACCTCGAGCGCGGCACCCTCCAGGGCTCCCGTATGCCGTTCTTCCAGGAGATCGAGTACTACGCCGGCCCGCAGTGGAGCCGCCACTTCAACGCCCTGGAGCTGACCTTCATCACCAACCCCCACTCGATGGACGTCATCCTCGAGGCCGACAAGCGCGGCGGCTTCATGAGCTCCAGCCACGACACCTACAACCGCTTCACGGTCCCCCTCAACGGCAACCTGAACGCGGCCGAGCAGGCCCTCAACAACGGCCTCCACCAGATGGCCCAGCGCCGCGGCTGGTTCTAGTCTCTGATCTTCCGGTACGGCTTCCGCGGGGGCGGAGGCCGTTCCGTCGCCGGCGCGCTGGGGGCATGATGAGTTCCGTGGAAGCGGAACCCGACCTCCCGACCGTGAACCTGAGACTGTGGCGTGCCGACGCGATCGTGTTGTTCCACTGGCTGGACACCACCGATCTGAACACGGTACCGATCACCCATCCGGCGCAGAAGCAGGCGCTGGCCGACGTGCTGTCCAGATTCGAGTGGGCCGCCGACGTCGACGTCACCGAGGCGACCGCCGAGGAGGTCACCCGGGACATGGGCTGGTAGCGACCCGAACGGCTCAGCCTGGGGTCAGCCGGGCCCACACCTCGTCGATCTGGCGGTCGAGCTCGGCCAGGCCGCCGTTGTTGTCGATCACGAAGTCGGCGACCGCCAGCCGCTCCTCCCGCGTCGCCTGGGCCGCGATCCGGGCCTGCGCGTCGGCTTCGGACATGCCGCGATTCTCGGCCAGCCGCCGGATCCGGACCTCGTCGGCCGTGTCGACGACGATCACTAGGTCGAAGGTGGGGGCCAGCTTGTTCTCCGCCAGGAGCGGCACGTCGTAGACGACCACTCCCCCGGCCGGCACGTCGTCGAGCAGCTCCTGGACCCGGGCTCCGACCCGGGGGTGCACGATGCCGTTCAGGACGGCGAGCTTCTCGGGGTCGGCGAAGACGATCGACCCCAGCTTCTCCCGGTCGAGGGAGCCGTCGGCCCGCAGCACCCCGTCGCCGAAGGCCGCCGCGACCTCGGCCAGGCCCTCGGTGCCCGGCTCCACCACCTCGCGGGCGATCTTGTCGGCGTCGATGACGATCGCGCCGCGGTCGCCCAGGCGCCGGCTGACCTCGCTCTTGCCCGACCCGATGCCGCCGGTGAGCCCGATCTTCACGGCTCGACGACCCGTCGCATGTGCACCATCGTCAGATGGTCCTGCAGGCGCTCGCGACGCGTCTCGCCGTAACCGAGGCGCTTGTAGAGGCGCAGGTTGGCGTCGGACAGGTGGCCGGTGAACAGGTCGAAGGCGTGCACGTCGGGGTGCTCGGCGGCCACCCGCTCGTGCAGGGCCTCCAGGAGGGCGGTGCCGACGCCCTCGCCCTGCCGGTCGGGGGCCACGACGAGGCGGCCGACGACGCAGACGCGGCCGGCGGTGGTGCCGGGGGTCACGTCGGCGACCAGGCCGCGCACGGCCCCGACCACCCGCCCGCCGTCGACGGCCTTGAGCAGGACCGCGCTCTCGACCGCCTTGCGGAGCTGCTCCAGCGACTCGACCAGCGGGGCGATGAACGGATCGCCGTAGAGCTGGGCCTCGCTGACGTAGGCGGCGCGCTGGAGGGTGAGGATCTCCCCGGCGTCGAGGGGCTCGGCGCGCTCGATGATGACCATCGCGCCACCATACCCGGCCCGACGCCTTTACAAAGTAGATCAGAATCGGCCCAACAGAAAGCCCCGCCCACCGAGGTGGACGGGGCTTTCGTCGAGCTACTTAGCTCTGGCCACCCGCGAGCTTCTCGCGGAGAGCGGCCAGCGCCTCGTCGGAGGCCAGGGCGCCACCGGTCGACTGGCTGGTCGTCTGGGTCTCGCCGCTGTAGGACGACGGCGCGGCCTCGCTGGCCTCGGCGTCTTCGGCGCGGGCCTGCTCGACCTGCTTCTTGTGCGCCTCGAAGCGGGCCTGGGCCTCGGCGTACTGCCGCTCCCACTCCTCGCGCTGCTTGTCGAAGCCCTCGAGCCACTCGCCGGTCTCGGCGTCGAAGCCCTCGGGGTAGATGTAGTTGCCCTGGTCGTCGTAGGTCGCGGCCATGCCGTAGAGGGTCGGGTCGAACTCGACGTCGACGCCGGCGCCCTCGTTGGCCTGCTTGAGCGACAGGCTGATCCGACGACGGTCGAGGTCGATGTCGATGATCTTCACGAAGATCTCGTCGCCGACCTGGACGACCTGCTCCGGGATCTCCACGTGGCGCTCGGCCAGCTCGGAGATGTGGACCAGGCCCTCGATGCCCTCCTCGACCCGGACGAACGCGCCGAACGGCACCAGCTTGGTGACGCGGCCCGGGACGACCTGGCCGATCTGGTGGGTGCGGGCGAACTGCTGCCACGGGTCTTCCTGGGTCGCCTTCAGCGACAGGGAGACGCGCTCGCGCTCCATGTCGACGTCGAGGACCTCGACCGTGACCTCCTGGCCGACCTCGACGACCTCGGAGGGGTGGTCGATGTGCTTCCAGGAGAGCTCGGAGACGTGGACCAGACCGTCGACGCCGCCAAGGTCGACGAAGGCGCCGAAGTTGACGATCGAGGACACGACGCCCTTGCGGACCTGGCCCTTCTGGAGGGTGTTGAGGAAGGTCTGGCGGACCTCGGACTGGGTCTGCTCCAGCCAGGCACGGCGCGACAGAACCACGTTGTTGCGGTTCTTGTCGAGCTCTATGATCTTGGCCTCGAGTTCCCGGCCGACATAGGGCTGCAGGTCGCGCACGCGGCGCATCTCGACCAGGGACGCCGGGAGGAAGCCACGCAGGCCGATGTCGAGGATGAGACCACCCTTGACAACTTCGATGACCGTGCCGGTGACGATGCCGTCCTCGTCCTTGATCTTCTCGATCGTGCCCCAGGCGCGCTCGTACTGGGCGCGCTTCTTGGACAGGATCAGACGGCCTTCCTTGTCCTCCTTCTGGAGAACCAGGGCCTCGACGTGCTCGCCGACCTCGACGACCTCAGCGGGGTCGACGTCGTGCTTGATCGAAAGCTCGCGGGAGGGGATGACACCCTCGGTCTTGTAGCCGATGTCGAGCAAGACCTCGTCTCGATCGACCTTGACTACGGTGCCTTCGACGATGTCGCCATCGTTGAAGTACTTGATGGTCTCGTCGATCGCGGCGAGGAAGGCCTCCTCGGAACCGATGTCGTTGACCGCTACCTGCGGGGTGTTCGAGGTGGCCTCAGTGCTGCTCGTCATGTGTGGAATTGCTCCGAACCGGACAGATGTCGTTGTGTCGAGGCGCAGCAGGCCTGCTTCGTTCAAGCCGGGGATCAGGATTGAGCGAGCGCGAGCCCGCTCCCTTCGAGGCGCGCGCGAGCCCACAGCGCAGCGATCAGCATATGAGACCTGGCGAGCGGGGTCAATCCGGAGGCCCGGGACGCAGCTTAATAGTAGATAACCTTTTTGCCACGCTTTGACGCAACATTAGCGCGAAGTTGGCGTGGCAGAGAGAGACTGTCCGGATCGCCATCGGCCGTGTAGCGCTCCTCCGGATGCTCGTCGAGCCACTTGAGCCAGTAGGTCGAGCACCACTTGCGGCAGTCGCCGGCCAGCCCGTTCGACTGGATGCGCTGGATCTGCCGGGCGTCGTAGCCCTTCGCGAAGGGCGACTTCGACGGCTCGGCCCCCGCCAGGAACACGCCCTCGTACCGGTACTTGTCGCCGTCCCACGACCCGCCCCGGCCCAGTGAGCTCTTTCTCGGGCGCGAGCCGAACGGTAGGGCGAACGTGGAGAAATCTTCCACTCCCAGTTGCCTGAGCAGCCGCTCGCCGCGCACGATCTGCTCGCTGACCTTCTTGTTGGACAGGCTGCGCAGGTCTTTGTGGGCGTAGGTGTGGTTGGCCACCTCGAAGCCGTGGTCCATCAGCCACCGCACCCCGGCCTGCTGCGCCTCCTTGCCCTGGAGGCCGAACGGCTCGCGGTTGACGTAGAAGGTGGCGACCGGGCGGAACGAGGGGTACTTCTCGGCCACCGCGAGGATGATCTCGACGGCGGTGTCCTTCATCGGCAGCCCGTCGCCGCCGAGCGCGAAGTGGCTGGGGTTGCCGTCGTCGAAGGTGAGCACGACCGGGTGGGCCCCGGCGGCGACGTCCATGCGGCCCTCGACGAACTCGGCCGCCGTGACGGGCACGTAGCCGGCCCGCGCCAGCCGTTCGAGCTCGACGCGTAACTGCTTGGGGGTGCGGTCGATGGACGCGCTGCGGTCCCACCGGATCCGGTGGTACATGAGCACCGGCACCAGCCCGACCTCGTTGGCCTTCGCCTTGCGGGCCGACTCCTCGGTCGCCTCGACGGGGGCGGGCAGCGCGAAGCCGGGTAACACGGGCTGGGGCGGGGCCTCCTGGCTCTGGCCGGGCTTCTTCTGGGCCTCGGTGTGGGGCACGCCGCCGCGGGGCGGAGCGGCCGGTCCGCGCATCAGCGAGAGCGCGATCAACCCGAGCGTGACCACCACGACGTTGGCCACGCCGGTCAGGGAGACAACCTTCCGCACAATCATCTGACCCTAGTCGTGATCGCGCTCCGAAACGACGCGAAAGCACTCAAAGACCCGGGGCATAACCAGACCGGCGTATCGGGCGGCACGACCGGTCCGCGGGCCGCCAGTCCACCGCTGGCATGTCCGTCGTCGAGGACCGAGCGGGCGCGCCCGGTCGGCGCCGGGCGCGGCGCGAACCGGGGGCGGCGGCCGGCGCCGGGGTGGGCGGAGCCGTAACGGAAAAGAGTTCTTAGTGGCCGGCGTCTTCCCAGTTGGGGCCGACGCCCACCGAGACGTCGAGGGGCACGGTCAGGTCGTAGGCGGCGGCCATCTCCTTCACGACCACCTGGCGGAGGTCGTCGAGCTCGCCCGGGTGGACCTCGAAGACGAGTTCGTCGTGGACCTGGAGGAGCATGCGGGAGCGCATGCCGGCGATGGCCCGCTGCACGTTGAGCATCGCCACCTTGATGATGTCGGCCGCGCTGCCCTGGATGGGGGCGTTGAGGGCCATGCGCTCGGCCATCTCGCGGCGCTGGCGGTTGTCGCTGGTCAGGTCGGGCAGGTAGCGGCGGCGGCCCAGGATGGTGGAGGTGTAGCCGTCGGTGCGGGCCTGGGCGACGATGTCGCCGAGGAAGTCGCGGATGCCGCCGAACTCCTCGAAGTACTCCTCTTTCAGGGTGCGCGCCTCGGCCACCGGGATGTTGAGCTGGCCCGAGAGGCCGAAGTCGCTCAGGCCGTAGGCCAGGCCGTAGTTCATCGCCTTGATCTTGGCGCGCATCTCGCCCGTGACCGCCTCGGGCGTGGTGTCGAAGACCTTGGCGGCGGTGGCGGCGTGGAAGTCGTGGCCCGAGCCGAACGCCTCGATGAGCGAGCGGTCGCCGCTCAGGTGGGCCATGATGCGCAGCTCGATCTGGCTGTAGTCGGCCGTCAGCAGGGTCTCGTAGCCGGGGCCGACCACGAAGCCCTTGCGGATGCGGCGGCCCTCGGCGGTGCGGATCGGGATGTTCTGCAGGTTCGGCTTCTCCGACGACAGGCGGCCGGTCGCGGCGATGATCTGGTTGAACGTGGTGTGGATGCGGCCGTCGTCGGCGACCTCTTTGATCAGGCCCTCGACCGTGGTCCGCAGCTTCTGCTGGTCGCGGTGGCGCAGCATGATCGTGGGGAGCTCGTGCTCGGTCTGGGTGGCCAGCCAGGCGAGCTGGTCGGCGTCGGTGCTGTAGCCGGTCTTGATCTTCTTGGTCTTCGGCAGGTTGAGCCGCTCGAAGAAGATCTCCTGGAGCTGCTTGGGCGAGCCCAGATTGAACTGCTCCCCCACGGCCGCGTGGGCGGCGTCGACGGCCATCTTCACGGCGGCGGCGAACTCGGCCTCCAGCGCGGCGAGGTACTGCGCGTCGGCGGCGATGCCCGCGCGCTCGATCTCGGCCAGCACCCGGACCAGCGGGAGCTCGACGTCGGTCACCAGGCGGGCGCCGCCGCGCTGGGACAGGTGGTTCTCCAGCGCCTCGGCCAGGTCGAGCACGGCCACGGCCTTCATCGCCAGGTCGCGGGCGGCGGTGTCGTCGGCGTCGTCGAACAGGCTGGTCTGACCATTGGACTCGGCCGTGTTCTCAAGGGTGCGGTGGAGGTAGCGCAGCACCAGGTCGTCGAGCGGGAAGGCACGCTGGCCGGGCATCGCCAGGTAGGCGGCCAGGGCGGTGTCGCAGGTGAGGCCGCGCAGGTCGAGACCCTGGGCCCACAGGCCCAGCAGCGGGCCCTTGCTGTCGTGGACGGCCTTCTCGATCGACTCGTCGGCCAGCCAGGCGGCCAGGTCGGCCTCGTCGTCGGCGGTCAGCCGGGTGAGGTCGAGGTAGGCGGCCGAGCCGCCGGCCGCCGCGAAGGCCATGGCGTCGATGCGGCCGGTGCCGCTGCCCCACGCCCCGGCGAAGGCCAGGCCGGTGCGGCCCGCCGGGAGCGCGCCGAGCCAGGCAGCCACGCCGCCGGGTTCGAGGGTGACGATGTCGGCCTCGAAGCCGCCCTGGACCTCGGGCTCGGCGGTGCCGAGCACCTTGAACAGGCGCTCGCGCAGCTCGCCCCGGATCTGGAGGCTGTCGAGCAGCTTGTTGATCTCCTCGCGGTCCCACTGGCCCATGGTCAGGCCGGCCGGCTCGACGTCGATCGCGACGTCGCGGCGCAACTCGGTGAGCATGCGGTTGTGGATGACCTGGCCGAGGTGCTCGCGCAGCTTGTCGCCGACCTTGCCCTTGACCTCGTCGGCCCGGCGCACCAGTTCGTCGAGCGAGCCGAACTCGCTGATCCACTTGGTGGCGGTCTTCTCGCCCACGCTGGGGATGGACGGCAGGTTGTCGCTGGGGTCGCCGCGCAGGGCGGCGAAGTCGGGATACTGGTTCGGCGTCAGGCCGTATTTCTCGACGACCGCCTCGGGCGTGAAGCGGGTCATGTCGCTGATGCCCCGGCGGGTCATCAGGACGGTGACCTTCGGGTCGACGAGCTGGAGCGCGTCGCGGTCGCCGGTGACGATCAGCACGTCCATGCCCTCGCCGGAGGCGCGGGTGGCCAGGGTGGCGATCAGGTCGTCGGCCTCGAAGCCCGCCAGCGACAGGTGGGGCACCTTGAGGGTGTTGAGCAGCTCGTGGATCAGCAGCATCTGGCCGCGGAAGTCTTCGGGCGTCTCCGACCGGTTGGCCTTGTAGTCGGCGTAGGCCTCGTGGCGGAAGGTCGGCTCGCTGCGGTCGAAGCAGACCACCAGGTGGCTGGGGGCCTCGTCGCGCATGATGTTGGTCAGCATCGACAGGAAGCCGTAGACCGCCTCGGTGTGCTGGCCGTCGGTCGTCATGAGGTTGGCGTCCTTCAGCGCGTAGAACGCCCGGTAGGCCAGCGAGTGGCCGTCCAGCAGCAGCAAGCGGGGGGTCTCTTCGGTCTTCGGCACGCTCAGAGCCTAGTCTCCCCCTACGACAGAACCACCCGGAAAGGAAGAGCCTTGACCCAAGAGCTCGTCGCGCTGATGAACGCCGCAGGGACGGGTCATCTGCAGGACCGGATGGGCATCGAGTTCCTCGAGGTGACCGCGGAGAGAGTGGTCGCCAGGATGCCCGTCGAGGGGAACACCCAGCCGTTCGGGCTGCTGCACGGCGGCGCCTCGGTGGTGCTGGCCGAGACGGTCGGCTCGATCGCGGCGATGTTCCAGGCCGGCGAGGGCCGGGCCGCCGTCGGCATCGAGATCAACGCGACCCATCACCGGTCGGCCCGGTCGGGTCACGTCACCGCCACCGCGCTCTCCCTGCACCGGGGGCGCACGCTGGCGACGTACCAGATCGAGGTGGTCGACGACGAGGGCCGCACGGTCTGCACCTCCCGGCTGACCTGCATGCTTCGCGATCAAGCGGCGTCCTGACATCCGGACATCACAAAGCGGCATCAGGCTGCACAGGGGGCACGCCTGTCGCTACTGTCTTGTGGTTGAGGGCCCGTGGCGGGCTGAGTAGACAACGTGCAGCGCCGGGGAAGCTCTGCACGGCCCCAAAGGCCGGCCACGGGCCCTCGCCGTTCCTCCGGCTCGGCCACCCCCACCTGCGGGGACGATGCAAAACGCACACGACACAGCCAGGTCACCGATTGGTGACGAACTGTCCGTAAACGGGCGTTCGGCTCTATGCTCCGGCCATTACACCGTGGACCTATCGCGGTGTCCCGTGTTCGGGATGGCGAGGCACAACCCCGTCATGACCTACGAGGAGCACCATTGCGCAGAGCCGTGATCGCGTTCACGGCCTTCATGGGTGGACTCATCTTCGTCTTCTTGGCCGGAGCGTCCACAGCGTGGGCGGCCGAAGGCGAAGAAGTCCGAGGCACACTCAGAATCCAAGGCCAGCCTGTAGCAGGCGTGAAAATCACCGTGGCGACCGACGCAGACGCGCCCGTCGGAGAGGCCACGACCGGAGCGGACGGGACCTGGAAGGTCGCCGTCGACAAGGCCGGTTCTTACAAGGTCACGCTGGACCAGGCCACCCTTCCCGCAGGGAAAGCGCTGCGAGACCCCAACCGTGGGACGCTGACCGTCCAGGTGTTCGAGGGCAACGCGCGCAACGTGCTGTTCGGATTGGTCGACGCGAACGCCCCACCCCAGGGGCAGCAGGGCGACGGGGGCGGTGGCAGCTCCTACTGGACCCGCGTGGCCCAGCTCGTGTTCGAGGGCCTCAACCTCGGCCTGATCATCGCGCTCGGCGCGGTCGGTCTGTCCCTGATCTTCGGAACGACCGGCCTGACCAACTTCGCCCATGGTGAGCTGCTCACCATCGGCGCTTTTCTCGCGTTCTTCTTCAACACCGTCATCGGCCTCCACCTGCTGATCGCCGCGCCGATCGCGCTGGTGATCGCGGCGGGGCTGGGCTGGGGACAGGACCGCTTCTTCTGGGGCCAGTTGCGGCGCCGCAAGACCGGCCTGATCTCCATGATGATCATCTCGATCGGCCTGGCCCTGTTCCTGCGGGCCCTGCTGCTGTTCCTGTTCGGCGGCGGCGGCGAGTCCTACGACCAGTACGTCGCCCAGGCCGGCATCCAGATCGGCCCGATCTCGGCCACGCCCAAGAGCCTCATCGCCATGGGCATCGAGATCGTGGTGCTGATCGCGGTGGGCCTCGCCCTGACGTACACCCGGCTGGGCAAGGCGACCCGCGCGGTCGCCGACAACCCGGCGCTGGCCTCCTCGTCGGGCATCAACGTCGACCGGGTCATCCGGCTCGTCTGGGCCTCCGGCACCTGCATCGCGGCGCTGGCGGGCATCCTGCTCGGCACCACCCAGAACCTGAACTTCCAGATGGGCCAGCAGGTCCTGCTCCTGATGTTCGCCGGCGTCACCCTCGGCGGCCTGGGCACCGCGTTCGGCGCCCTCGTCGGCTCGCTGGTCGTCGGCATGTTCGTCCAGGTCTCCACGTTGTGGATCCCGCCGGAGATGAAGACCATCGGCGCGCTGGTCGTGCTGATCATCGTGCTCATGGTCCGGCCGCAGGGCATCCTCGGCCGTCGCGAGCGGATCGGCTAGGAGGCACACATGGACTGGACACTCATCTTCAGCCGGGCCGTGGAAGCGGGCATCGGCTCCGAGGCCATCATCTACGCCCTCGCGGCGATCGGCCTCAACGTGCAGTTCGGCTACACCGGCCTGCTCAACTTCGGCCAGGCGGGCTTCCTGGCCATCGGCGCGTACGCCATCGCGGTGACCGTCGCCACCTTCGGGCTGCCCTTCTTCCTGGGCGTCGGCATCGGCCTGCTGCTGGCCGTCCTGATGGCCCTGCTGCTGGGCATCCCCACCCTGCGGCTGCGGGCCGACTATCTGGCCATCGTCACCATCGCGGCGGCGGAGATCGTCCGCCTCGTCGTGCGGTCGGTCGCGCTGTCGGACACCTTCGGCGGCACCGACGGCCTCCAGGCCTTCTCCGGCGCCTTCTACGACCTCAACCCCTATCCCCCGGGTGAGTACGGCATCCCCCCGATCATCGGGTTCGACAACCGGTCGATGTGGGTGCTGACGGTCGGCTGGGCCCTGGTGGCGATCGCGTCGTTCATCCTGTTCATGGCGATGAAGAGCCCGTGGGGCCGCGTCCTCAAGGCGATCCGCGAGGACGAGGACGCCGTGCGCAGCCTCGGCAAGAACGTGTTCTCGTACAAGATGCAGGCGCTGGTCATCGGCGGCGTCATCGGTTCGCTCGGCGGCTTCATCTTCGCCCTGAGCCGGTCGGCCGTGCAGCCCGACCTGTTCTCGACCGACCTGACGTTCTACGCGTACACCGTGCTGATCCTCGGTGGCGCGGCCCGGATCCTCGGCCCGATCGTCGGCTCGATGCTCTTCTGGTTGCTGCTCATCTTCATCGGCACCGGGATGGAAGAAGCCGTCAACAGCGGCGCGATCACCTTCATCACGGTCAACCAGGTCGGCGCGATCCGCCTGATGCTCGTCGGCCTCGGCCTCATGCTGCTGCTGATCTACCGGCCGCAGGGCATCTTCGGGGACAAGAGGGAGATCTCAATCGATGCACGCTGAATCGCTCCCGGCCGGCAAGGCGGCGGCCCTCAAGGCGTTCGAGGGCATGGCCGCCGAGCCCGGGGTCCCCAAGCCCGACCCGATCCTCGTGGTCGACAACGTGGTGCGCCGCTTCGGCGGCCTGACCGCGGTGAACGTCAACCACGTCGAGATCCAGCGGGGCAGCATCACCGCCCTGATCGGCCCCAACGGCGCCGGCAAGACGACGTTCTTCAACCAGCTGACCGGCTTCGACACCGCCGACGAGGGTCAGTGGACCTTCAACGGCCGGAACATGAACGGCGTCTCGGCCTACAAGGTCGCCCGCCAGGGCATGGTCCGCACCTTCCAGCTGACCAAGGCGCTCTCGAAGCTCACCGTCATCGAGAACATGCGCCTGGGCGCCCAGTCGCAGAAGGGTGAGAACTTCTTCCGCGGCCTGATCCCGGGCCTGTGGCGCGGCCAGGAGGACGAGATCACCGCCAAGGCGGAGGATCTGCTCCAGCGCTTCAAGCTCGACGCCAAGCGCGACGACTTCGCCGGCAGCCTCTCGGGCGGCCAGCGCAAGCTGCTGGAGATGGCCCGCGCCCTCATGGGCGACCCCCAGCTGGTCATGCTCGACGAGCCGATGGCCGGCGTGAACCCGGCCCTGACGCAGTCGCTGCTCGGCCACGTCAAGAACCTGCGCGAGCTCGGGATGAGCGTGCTGTTCGTCGAGCACGACATGGACATGGTGCGCGACATCTCCGACTGGGTCATCGTGATGGCCCAGGGCGAGGTGATCGCCGAGGGTCCGCCCGACAGCGTCATGTCGGACGAGCGGGTCGTGGACGCCTACCTCGGCGCCCACCACGACGCCCCGCTCTCGGCCGAGGAGGAGGAGCGGCAGCTCCACGAAGCCGAGGCCGAACTCGACAAGGAGAGCACGGAATGAGCTCCGCCGACCCGAACGCGATCGTCGACCGCTCGGCCCACGTGGCGGCGGCCGGCGACGCGCTGCTGCGCTGCGACGAGCTGTTCGCCGGTTACCTGCCGGGCGTGAACATCCTCAACGGCGCCGACCTCTACGTGAACGAGGGCGAGCTGATCGGCATCATCGGCCCCAACGGCGCCGGCAAGTCGACCCTGCTCAAGTCGCTGTTCGGCCTCGTCGAGGTGCGGACGGGCTCGATCACCCTCAAGGGCGAGAACATCACCGGCCTGAAGGCCCACGCGCTCGTGGAGCGCGGGGTCGGCTTCGTGCCGCAGACCAACAACGTGTTCCCGTCGCTGACCGTCGAGGAGAACCTCGAGATGGGCGCCTTCCAGGTGCCCAAGAAGTTCAAGGAGCGCTTCGACTTCGTCTGCGAGATCTTCCCGGCCCTCAAGGACCGGCGCAGGCAGCGGGCGGGCTCCCTGTCGGGCGGCGAGCGGCAGATGGTGGCCATGGGGCGCGCCCTCATGACCGAGCCGTCCGTCCTGCTGCTCGACGAGCCGTCCGCCGGTCTGTCGCCCAAGCTGCAGGACCTGGTGTTCATCCAGGCCCAGCAGATCAACCGGGCGGGGGTGACCGTGATCATGGTGGAGCAGAACGCGCGCCGCTGCCTGCAGATCTGTGACCGCGGCTACGTCCTCGACCAGGGGCGCAACGCCTACACGGCCTCCGGCAAGGACCTCATCAAGGACCCGAAGGTCATCGAGCTCTACCTGGGGACGCTGGCCCGCGCCTGACGTCTTCCCTCCTCGAAAAGGCCACCGGGTCGTCCCGGTGGCCTTTTCCGCTTCCGTACCGGAAAGGGGTCTCTCATGGCGCCCAGCCGTCTGCTCGCCCTCGCCGCCTTCGGGTTGCTCACCGCCTGCGCCTCGGCGCCGTCTCCGCCCGCCGCCGCCGCAACCGACCTGTACGTCACGGGGGCCGACCCCGCCGACGATCCGTGCGAGCGGGTGGTCTCGGCGCTCGGCTTCGCCGAGCACGTGCTGAAACCGGCCGGGCAGGAGGAGGCGCAGGAGTTCGGCGAGGGGGTGCGCGGCCGGATCGCCTACGTGGAGGGCGTGATCCTCAGCTACGGCGAGAAGCTGCCGGCCGGGCTGGCCGAGCACACGGCGACCCTGAAGCGCACGATCCGGGTGCTCGCGCCCGCCGCGACCCCGCACGCGGAGGCGGTGGCGGCGCTGAAGGAGTGGCGCGCGGCGGCCACGGCGATCGAGGAGACATGTTCGTAGACAGGATGTGACATAGCATCCGCGCCCCTGATCGCCCTCCTGGCGGCCGGAGACGGGCCGCCGAGGGGGACGGGGTCATACCGGGACGCAAAGCCCTCAGAACGGACTGAGGCCCCCGCCGCTCTTTCGAACGACGGGGGCCTCGATCACCTCAGGCTGAGCGGGGGAAGATCAGCCGTCGACCTTACCGGCGAGGTAGGTCTCGTTGGTGTACTTGTTGTCCTTGCCGTACTTGTAGATGCCGATCGTGGCCTCCGACGGGTCGCCCGCGTCGGAGAACTCGACCGGGCCGCTGACGCCGTCGTAGTCGATGTCAGTGCCGGCCTTCAGCAGGTCGAGGCAGGCCTTGTAGTCGGTGCACTTGGTGCCGCCCTTGCTGACCGCGACCAGGTTCTTCGAGATGCCGGTGCCCGAGTCGTCCTTGCCCGCCTCGGCCGCGAGGGCGATGAGGATCGTGGCGTCGTAGGACTCGGGGGCGTAGCTGAAGTCCTTGAGGTCGGGGTTGGTCTTGAGCAGGTTCTCCTTGAACTTGCCCTCCGAGGCCGCGCCGGGCAGGGTGCCCTTGACGCCCTCGAGCAGACCCTCGGGGAAGTCGGCCGAGTAGTCGGCCAGGTTGCCGTCGACGAAGTAGATCTTGACCTTGTCGGGGCCGAGACCCTGCTTCTCGAGCTCGGGGATGAGCTTCTTGGTCTCGTCGAACGAGATCAGCGCGATCGAGTCGGGGTTGGCTTCCTTGATCTTCGCGACGTCGGCCGAGAAGTCGGGAGCGGCCGGGTCGTAGGCGACCTCGCCGGCGATGGTGCCGCCGCCGCCCTCGACGGACTTCTTGACCTCGGCCGCGAGGCCGGTGCCGTAGGAGTCCTGGCGGTTCATGATGGCGATGTTCTCGCCGCCGTCCTGGATCATCAGGTCGCCGAGCACGCGGCCCTGGAGGACGTCCGACGGGGCGGTGCGGAAGTAGAAGCCCTTGTCGTTGTACGACGTGAACTCCGGCGAGGTGTTCGCGGGCGAGAACTGGACCACACCGGCGTTGACGATCTTGTCGATAACGGTGAGGGACACACCCGACGAAGCGGCACCGATGATCGCGTCGGCCTTCTGCTGCAGCAGCTTGTCGACGGACTGCGAGGCGATGTCCGTCTTCGCGTCACCGGAGTCGGCGTGGATCTTGGTCACCGGCTTCCCGAGGACACCGCCGGCTGCGTTGATCTCTTCCACGGCCAGGTCGACGCCCGCGAACTCCGGCGGGCCAAGGAAGGCCAGGTCGCCAGTCTGCGGCAGGATCGAGCCGATGGTGAGGGTGCCGTCGCCCGCGGCCGCCGCCGTGGTGGCGGGAGCGGCGGCGGTCGTGGCCGGCGCCGAGGTGGCCGGCGCGGCCGTCTCCTCGCCACCACCACAGGCCGTCAGGGCAAGGCTGGCGGCCGCTGCGACTGCCAGCACCCGCCCCATGGGGGCAATGCGGATCATGAAGTGTCTCCTTCATCCATGCAACGGAACGCCGGGCTTAACCAGGACACCGTCCCGTTCGAATGCTGGAAACGTACATAACTCCTCGACGCCTTGCCAGGAATGCGTCTGAACTGTGGACACTTGGATGCGGAGTCGTAATAAGTCCTCAACACACCGCGCCCTCCGGCCCTGACCTGCGGGGTCGCGAGCCGGAGGGATCTTGGGCCGGTCAGGCCGACTTGTCGGGCGGCCCGGCGGCCTCGGTGACGACGATCTGGGCGACCTGCCGCATGCTGAGACGGCGGTCCATCGACGCCTTCTGGATCCACCGGAAGGCCTGCGGCTCCGACCACCCGTGCTGGGCCATGAGCAGGCCCTTCGCCCGCTCGACCAGCTTGCGGGTCTCAAGCCGGTCGGAGAGGGTGGTGACCTCCTTCTCCAGGGCCGCGATCTCCTCGTGGCGGCTGACCGCCATCTCGATGGCCGGCACCAGGTCGCCCTTGGTGAACGGCTTGACCAGGTAGGCCATCGCCCCGGCGTCTCTGGCCCGCTCGACCAGGTCGCGCTGCGAGAACGCCGTCAGGATCAGGCAGGGCGCGATGCGCTCCGACACGATCTGCTCGGCGGCCGAGATGCCGTCGAGCACGGGCATCTTCACATCGAGGATCACCAGATCCGGCCGGAGCTCGGTGGCGAGCTTGACGGCGGTCTCGCCGTCACCGGCCTCGCCGACGACGGCGTAACCGTCTTCTTCCAGCATCTCCTTCAGGTCGAGGCGAATCAGGGCCTCGTCTTCCGCGATCACCACTCGCCGCTGCGTTCCACTCACGCACAAGAGGTTACCGACGTCCGCTAGATTGGGACCACGCACGCCCCGATAGACCAACGGCAGAGTCAATGGCCTCAAAATCCATCAAGTGTGGGTTCGAATCCCACTCGGGGCACTCCTCCGTCATGCCCTGATCCCCGCGGTGATCGCGGCCAGGCGCGCGGCGTCGCCCGCGTCCAGGGTCGGCAGCGTGAGCGGCAGCCTCCTCCCCCGGTCGACGGCGGTGAGCGGCGCCTTCGGCGGATCGTCGACGAACTCGTGGACGGCCGCCACCGACTCCTCCACCGGCCGCGCCGCCAGCCGCGCGGCGAGCCTCAGCGCCACCCGCACCGGCGCGGGCAGCGCCGACGCGTCGCCGCTGCGGGTGAACCCCGGGTGGTAGAGCACGTAGGGCACCGTCTCTCCGTGCTCGGCGGCGTGCGCGACGCCGAGCAGGTCGTTGGCCCGCCCGGCCTGCAGCTGCGCCCTGACCAGGCCGTAGCCCCGGGTGAGCTGGGGGTCGTCCCAGGCGATCGCGCCCCTGGTGACGCCCACGCCCGCGACGTTGACGATCACCGGCCGGGCGGCGGCCCGCAGCAGGGGCGTCAGCCCCTTTCCCAGCAGGTGGCGGCTCAGGTAGTAGAGCGCGAACGTCGCCTCCAGCCCGTCTTCGGTCTCCACCCGCCGGGGGAACTGCCGGTTGGCGAACAGGGCCAGCGCGTCGACCACCGGCGTCGCGGCGGCGATCGCCTCGACGGCCGCGCGGTTGCCGGCGAGGGTGCTCAGATCGGCGTGCACGAACTCGACCCCGCCCCCGAGCCGCGCGCCCTTGGCCGCGTTGCTGCCGATGGCCAGCACCCGGTCGCCCCGGGCGGCCCGCCCGAGCGCGAGGGCGCGGCCCATGCCGTCGGTCCCGCCGCTGATCACGATGACTGCCATACGCTCACTATCGGAAAGCGGCCGATCCGGCGACAAGAAGGCAGTTCCATGTCCGATACGCACACGCGGGTGCCCTCCGTGCTCGCCGCCGACCTGCCCTCACCGGTCCCGGCGCGGGAATACGAGGACTGCCCGGTCACCGGCGTCCTGCGGCGGATCGCCGACAAGTGGACGGTCCTGGTGCTCGTCCTGCTCGGCCGCCGGCCCCACCGGTTCAACGAGCTGCACCGCGGCGTCGACGGCATCAGCCAGCGCATGCTCACCCGCACCCTGCGCACGCTGGAGGACGACGGGCTGGTCCGGCGCGAGGTGCTGCCGACCGCTCCCCCGTCGGTCGAGTACTCCCTGACCGCGCTCGGCGCCTCGTTGCTCACGCCGCTCTCGGCGCTGGCCGACTGGGCGGTGGCCCATCACGCCGAGATCGCCGCCGCCCGGAACGCCGAAAGGCCGCCACGTCGTACGTGACGGCCCTTCCGGATGTGCGGATCAGCCCAGGTTGGGGTGGGCCACGGCCGATCCGATGGTGTGCACGCGCAGGGCGTTGGTCGACCCGGGGTTGCCGGGAGGCGAGCCCGCCACGATGACGATCTTGTCGCCCTTCTCGAACGTGCCGAGGGCCAGCAGCGACGCCTCCACCTGACGCACCATGTCGTCGGTGTGGTGGACGAACGGCACCTCGAAGGTCTCCACGCCCCACGTCAGCGCGAGCTGGCCGCGCACCACCGGGTTGGAGGTGAACGCGATCAGCGGGATCGGGCTGCGGTAGCGGGCCAGGCGGCGCGCGGTCTCGCCGGACATCGTGAAGGCGACCAGGGCCTTGGCCCCCACGATGGCGCCGACCTCGGCGGCGGCGCGGGCGATGGCGCCGCCGGTCGACTCGGGGAGCCGGTCGAGGTTGTGGGTCGCGTGCAGGGTGGAGTCTTCGGCGGCGGTGGCGATGCGGGCCATCGTCGCGACCGACTCGATCGGGTAGTTGCCGACCGAGGTCTCGCCCGACAACATGACGGCGTCGGCGCCGTCCATGACCGCGTAGGCGACGTCGGAGGCCTCGGCGCGGGTCGGCCGGGGGGCGGCCATCATCGAGTCGAGCATCTGGGTCGCCACGATGACCGGGTGGGCCTTCTCGCGGCAGAGCTCGATGATCCGGCGCTGCACGATCGGCACCTGCTCCAGCGGGAGCTCGACGCCCAGGTCGCCGCGGGCGACCATGACGCCGTCGAACCGGTCGACGATCGCCTCGAGGGCGTCGACGGCCTGCGGCTTCTCGATCTTGGCGATGAGGGGCAGGTGGACGCCCTCCTCCTCCATGATCCGGTGGACGATGTCGGCGTCCTCCGGCGACCGCACGAACGACAACGCGATCATGTCGAAGCCGGTGCGAAGGGCCCAGCGGAGGTCCGCCTCGTCCTTCTCGGTCAGGGCCGGGGCGCTGACGGCGACGCCCGGGAGGTTGAGGCCCTTGTTGTCGGAGATCATGCCGCCGATGACGACCCGGGTGGTCACCCGGGGGCCCTCGACCTTGTCGACCTCCAGGTGGAGACGGCCGTCGTCGACGAGGACGGTGTCGCCCGGCTTCACGTCGCCGGGCAGGCCCTCGTAGGTGGTGGAGACCAGGTCGCGGTCTCCGGGGACGTCTTCGGTGGTGATCGTGATGATGTCACCGACGCCGAGGCGGACCGGGCCGGAGGCGAACTTGCCCACCCGGATCTTCGGCCCCTGGAGGTCGGCCAGCACGCCTACCGCGCGGCCGAGCTCCTCGGCCGCCTCCCGCACCCGGTCGAAAACCTCTTTGTGCAGTTCATGA
Source organism: Herbidospora sakaeratensis (assembly GCF_001570525.1). Classification (GTDB taxonomy): domain Bacteria; phylum Actinomycetota; class Actinomycetes; order Streptosporangiales; family Streptosporangiaceae; genus Herbidospora; species Herbidospora sakaeratensis. Next base: position 81,616 of record NZ_BBXC01000007.1, on the reverse strand, counting down.
CTGCCGTGGGAGAGGTTGAAGCGGGCGACGTCCATGCCCGCGCTGATCAGTTCCCGCAGCCGTTCAGGGGACGAGGTGGCGGGACCTAGGGTACAGACGATCTTTGCTCGACGGCTCACGAGTCCTAGCCTAATTGGTCCAGACCACTTGAATGTGACGGCGCCCATAGCTGTGGCCAAATTGTCAATGACTTCACGCGATAGCCGACGTGTCCTAACCTGTCCCGCTATGGGGTGGTTCCGGAGGCTGGCTGCCGTCTTGACGCTGATGAGCGCCCTCGCGTGCGGTGGACAGGCTACCGAATCGACCGCGCCCCCTACCGGCGTTTCGGTCGCGTTGCAGCAATGGCGTTCGGATGTCGCGGTCCATCGCATCCAGGTCTCGGTCACCAACGCCGCCGCGACGCCCCTGCACATCACCGACCTGCGGCTCGACTCCGGATCGTTCGAGCCGGCCGCCCCGGTGCGGGTCGACACGACCCTGCCGACGACGCCCCGGACCGACTTCCCGATCACCTACGGGAAGGCCCGCTGCGACGCGGCCGCCATCCCGCCGGTCAAGCCGACCGACGTCGTCGCGACGATGGCCGTGGGCGACGCCCCGGCCAAGGAGGTCCGCTTCCCGATCCCGGTCACCGACCCGCTGCTGACCCGGCTGGTGAAGTACGAGTGCGGCGAGCACATCCTGAAGCAGTCGGCCACGATCGCCTTCGGGCCGTTCCGGCGGGAGGGCGACGACCTCAAGGGGGTGCTGACCGTCACGAGCACCCGCCCGGTGACCGTCGACGACGTCGACGGCACCACCCACTACGTGCTGGAGCCCGAAAGAAGGCGGCCGGTCGCCGAGATCGCCCCGGGCACGGCGGAGATCCCGGTCACCATCCGCCCCACCCGCTGCGACCCGCACGCCTTCGCCGAGGCCAAGCAGGCGTACCTGTTCCAGGTCTGGGGGCACACCGAGGGCGGGGAGACCTACCGGATGATCGTCACCCCGCCCAAGGACGTCCAGGAGAAGCTGCTCGACTACGCCATCGACGTCTGCGACTTCCCCGCCACCTGACGGCGGCGGTACCGGATGACCGCGAACCCGATCCAGGAGATCGCGACCACCGCCACGACCCCGATGCGGACCTCCGCGAGATATCGCGTCGGGTAGACCACGCCGGTGATGTAGGTGTCGATGAACCCGCCGGGTTCGAGCAGATGGGCGCCCGCCCGCTCACGGGCCCAGTTCTCCAGGGCCGTCAGCGGGCACTCGACCACCCCGGTGAGCTGGATCGCGCCCCAGATGGCGAACCCCAGGCTGGGCCAGATCAGGCGGGGCCACCGCCAGGCCAGGAAGCCGCCCAGGGCGATGTACGCGATGACGAGGAAGTGCACGACCATCACGGATTGCCACAGAACGTGATAAATCATCTCTCGAACCTAGAAAGAGAACCGAAGGCCGGAATCCGTCCGGCTACTCATCTCCTCTCTAGGTACCCGCGATCGTGACCGCCTTCTGCGCGCTGATGATGCCGTTTCCGTAGAAGCCGTTGCGCGAGGCCGACCCCACGCAGGCGTGGGTCGCGTCGGCCGAGTAGCGGTAGTTGCCCGAGGCCGGGCAGCCTCGGTCGTAGGTGGAGGCGTACAGCAGGCTCTCCAGCCGGGCCGGGTCGAGCTGCAACCCGCCCGGGCCGGGCTTGCCGAACCGGGCCACCAGCAGCGCCGCGACGCCGCTGACGTGCGGGGCGGCCATCGAGGTGCCCTCAAGGTACTGGTAGTACGAGCACGTGCCGTTCTTGCACTCCCGGATGACCGAGGAGGTCAGCGGCTTGCCCTTGGCGTCGATCGTGGTCGCGGCCCGCAGCGCGCCGCGGGGCGCGGCGGCCAGGATCTCGCGGGCGGCGCCCTTCAGCGAGGTGCCGGTGTCGAGGGCGTCGCCGCCGGGGGCGGACACGTCGGCCTGCTCGGCGCCGTAGTCGGAGTAGACCGCCTTGCGCTTGCTCGGGCCGACCGAGGTCACCGCGATCACGCCGGGCAGCTCGGCCGGGATGTTCAGGCAGGTGTTGTCGATCTTGCGGGACTTGGCGGCGCCCGACGGGTAGTCGGGGCTGCCGTTGTCCTGCTTCGGGTCGCCCAGGTCGGTCGAGCCGTTGCCGATGGCGCTGATCAGGGTCACGCCGCGGGCGCGGGCGTAGGCGAGCGCGCGGGTCATGCCGGCGATGATGGCCTTCTGCTCCGACTGCTGCGCCGGGGTGTCGGCCGGGTTGGCCGGGCAGTTGAAGTTCCACGGGTCGACGTAGAACGACATGTTGACCACGTCGATGCCGTGGTCGCCGGCGTACTTGAGGGCGTCCATGGTCGGCTTGAGGAAGAAGTAGCCCGAGTCGGTGCCGGCCCGCAGGTTGACCAGCGACACGCCGGGCGCGACGCCGCCGATGCCGATGCCGTTCAGCGGCGAGGCGATCGTGCTGGCCACGTGGGTGCCGTGGCCGTCGTCGTCGTGGTCGGCCGGGTCCTTGCAGCCCTTGAACTCGCACGGGCCGTCGAGGTTCTTGCCCTTGGAGTCCTTCGGCCGGTCGGTGACGAAGTTGCGCGACAACTTCCGGTTGAAGTTGGGCGCGATGTCGGGGTGCTTGCCGTCGATCCCGGTGTCGATGACCCCGACCAGCACCTTGTGGTTGCCGATCTCCTTCTTGTACGACCCCGACGCGGTCGCCCCGATCATGCGCATGTCCCACTGGCGGCTGGAGAGCGGCTCGTTCTTCACCGCCGCCCGGCGCGGACCGGCGGCCGGCCGGGCCCGGGTCACCTCGCCGATGGGCCGGTCGGACAGGACGCCCACGATCGCCGGGCCCGAGGGGGCGCGGGGCGTGCGGGCCACCAGGTACCCGAGTGCGGCGTCGTCGGACAACACGTCGCCGCCGGCGGCCTCGACCGCGTCGGTCGCGGCCCGGCTCTGGCCGGGTGCGTAGAACACCAGGTAGTCGGTCGAGACGGCGGCCGTCTCCTGGGAGGCCGCGCAGGCCGTGGTCAGCAGGGTCAGCGCCAACCCCGCGAATACTGCCTTCCGCACCGGTCCTCCTTGATCGGCCAAAAGTAGATATTTCGGAATTGCCCTTGAGCAAGATACGGAAAACAACGAAACGGCGCCCCCGGAAATACCAGGGGGCGCCGTTTTGACGTACTAGACCAACGGACGCGCCGTCGGCGGGATGGCCACCGGCAGGGCGGTCGCCCCGGTGAGGTAGTCGTCGACCGCGGCGGCGGCCGAGCGGCCCTCGGCGATCGCCCACACGATCAGCGACTGCCCCCGGCCCATGTCACCGGCCACGAAGACGCCCTCGACGCCCGAGTGGTAGGTGCGGTTGCGGGATACGTTGCCGCGCGGGTCGTAGAACTCCCCGGCCGACAACTCCGCCAGCGCGTCGAGCAGGCCGGCGTGCTGCGGGCCGACGAAGCCCATCGCCAGGGTGACCAGCTGGGCGGGCAGCTCGCGCTCGGTGCCCGGGATCGGCTTGAAGCCGGCCGCCGGGCCCTCGACGTCCACCACCTTGATCGCCTGGAGGTTGCCCTCGGCGTCCTTGACGAACTCGGTGGTGGAGACGGCGTAGACGCGCGCTCCCCCGCCGTCGGCGAGCTCCTCGTGGGCCGACTCCATCTTGAACAGCATGGGGAAGGTCGGCCACGGCTGCCCGGCCGGACGCGCCTCCGGCGGCATCGGCATGATCTCCAGCTGGGTCACCGAGAGGGCGCCCTGCCGGATCGCGGTGCCGATGCAGTCGGCGCCGGTGTCGCCGCCGCCGATGACCACGACGTGCTTGCCGCTCGCGTTGATCTCCGAGTCGGCCAGCGACCGGTTGGCCGGGGGCAGGTACTCCATCGCCTGGTAGACGCCGGCCGCGTCGCGCCCGGTGACGGGCAGGTCGCGCCAGGCCGTCGCGCCGCCCGCCAGGACGATCGCGTCGAACTGCTCGCGCAGCTCGGCGGCCGTGATGTCGACGCCGACGTCGACGCCGGTGCGGAACTCGGTGCCCTCGGCCCTCATCTGGTCGAGGCGGCGGTCGATGTGCCGCTTCTCCATCTTGAACTCGGGGATGCCGTAGCGGAGCAGCCCGCCGATGGCGTCGGCCCGCTCGAACACGACGACGTCGTGCCCGGCGCGGGTGAGCTGCTGGGCGGCGGCCAGGCCGGCCGGGCCGGAGCCGACGACCGCGACCTTCTTGCCGGTCTTGTTCTCCGGCGGCTGCGGGGTGACCCAGCCCTCGGCGAAGGCGCGGTCGATGATCTCGACCTCGACCCGCTTGATCGCCACCGGGTCGGAGTTGATGCCGAGCACGCAGGCCGCCTCGCACGGAGCCGGGCACAGGCGGCCGGTGAACTCGGGGAAGTTGTTGGTGGCGTGCAGCCGCTCGACGGCCTCGCGCCAGTCGTCGCGGTAGACCAGGTCGTTCCACTCGGGGATGAGGTTCCCGAGCGGACAGCCGTTGTGGCAGAACGGGATGCCGCAGTCCATGCAACGCGACGCCTGCTTGGACAGCTTCTCCGGGGCGAAGTCGACGTAGACCTCGCGCCAGTCGCGGATGCGCACGTCCACCGGGCGGCGGGCGGGCAGCTCACGCTGGTGTGTGAGGAACCCCTTCGGGTCGGCCATGTCGAAACCCCCTTATCCGTGAACCGCGGCCATGATGGCCTCGTCGATGTCGCGTCCCTCGGCCTCGGCCGTGGCCCTGGCGGTGAGGACGCGCTTGTAGTCGATCGGCATGATCTTGCCGAACCGTTCTAGAGCGGATTCCCAGTCGGCGAGCAGGCCCTTGGCGACCGGCGAGCCGGTCTCGGCCAGGTGCTTCTCGACCAGCTCGCGGAGGATCTCGGAGTCGTCGTCGCCGAGGGCCTCCAGCTCGACCATCTCGCGGTTGACCCGCTCGGGCTTGAGGTCCAGTACGTAGGCGACGCCGCCGGACATGCCGGCCGCGAAGTTGCGCCCGGTCGGCCCGAGGACGACGGCCCGGCCGCCGGTCATGTACTCGCACCCGTGGTCGCCCACGCCCTCGACGACCGCCGTGGCGCCGGAGTTGCGGACGCAGAACCGCTCGCCCACCACGCCCCGGATGAACGCCTCGCCGGAGGTCGCGCCGTAGAGGCCGACGTTGCCGGCGATGATCTGGCCGTCGAGCAGGTCGCTCGGCGGGGTGACCGTGATCCGGCCGCCCGACAGGCCCTTGCCGACGTAGTCGTTGGCGTCGCCGGTCAACCGCAGCGTGATGCCCTTCGGCACGAACGCGCCGAACGAGTTGCCCGCCGAACCGGTGAAGCTCACGTCGATCGTGTTCTCCGGCAGGCCCGCCCCGCCCCACTTCTTGGTGACGTGGTGGCCGAGCATGGTGCCGACGGTCCGGTTGACGTTGCGGATCGGCAGCTCCAGCGTGACCTGCTGGCCGAACTCGATCGCGCCCTCGGCCAGCTGGATCAGCGTGTTGTCGAGCGCCTCGGCCAGGCCGTGGTCCTGCGCGACGACCTGCTTGCGCGGGGTGCCCTGCGGCAGCTCCGGCTGGTAGAGGACCGGCGACAGGTCGAGGCCCTGCGCCTTCCAGTGGGTCACGGCGGCCTCGGTGTCGAGCAGGTCGCTGCGGCCGATGACCTCGTCGAGCGAGCGGTAGCCCAGCTCGGCCAGGTACTCCCGGACCTCCTCGGCGATGAACTCGAAGTAGTTGACCACGAACTCCGGCTTGCCGGTGAAGCGCTTGCGCAGCTCGGGGTTCTGGGTGGCCACGCCCACCGGGCAGGTGTCGAGGTGGCAGACGCGCATCATGACGCAGCCCGAGACGACCAGCGGAGCGGTGGCGAAGCCGTACTCCTCGGCGCCGAGCAGGGCGGCGATGATGACGTCGCGGCCGGTCTTGAGCTGGCCGTCGGCCTGCACCACGATCCGGTCGCGCAGCCCGTTGAGCAGCAGCGTCTGCTGGGTCTCGGCCAGGCCGAGCTCCCACGGGGTGCCCGCGTGCTTGAGCGAGGTCAGCGGCGAGGCGCCGGTGCCGCCGTCGTGACCGGAGATCAGCACGACGTCGGCGTGGGCCTTGGAGACGCCCGCCGCGACCGTGCCGACGCCGACCTCGGAGACCAGCTTCACGTGGATGCGGGCCTGCGGGTTGGCGTTCTTCAGGTCGTGGATGAGCTGCGCCAGGTCCTCGATCGAGTAGATGTCGTGGTGCGGCGGCGGCGAGATCAGGCCGACGCCCGGCGTGGAGTGCCGGGTCTTGGCGATCCACGGGTAGACCTTGTGGCCGGGCAGCTGGCCGCCCTCGCCGGGCTTGGCGCCCTGGGCCATCTTGATCTGCACGTCGTCGGCGTTGACCAGGTATTCGGAGGTCACGCCGAAACGGCCGGAGGCCACCTGCTTGATCGCCGACCGGCGGGCCGGGTCGTAGAGGCGCTCGGGGTCCTCGCCGCCCTCACCGGTGTTCGACTTGGCGCCGAGCCGGTTCATCGCGATGGCCAGGGTCTCGTGGGCCTCCATCGAGATGGAGCCGTAGGACATCGCGCCGGTGGAGAACCGCCTGACGATCTCGGAGACCGGCTCGACCTCGTCGATCGGGACCGGGCCGCCGGCCGCCGGCCGCAGCTTGAACAGGCCGCGCAGCGTCATCAGCGTCTCGGCCTGACCGTCGATCAGGTCGGTGTACTCCTTGAAGATCTCGTACCGCCGCGTGCGGGTGGCGTGCTGGAGCTTGAAGACGGTCGTCGGGTTGAACAGGTGGGGCTCGCCCTCGCGCCGCCACTGGTACTCACCGCCGACCTCCAGCCGCCGGTGGGCGTTCTCGGCCCTCGGGTAGGCCCGGGTGTGCCGCTGCAGCGCCTCCTTGGCCAGCACGTCGAACCCGACGCCGCCGAGCCGCGAGGTGGTGCCGGTGAAGCACTCGTCGATGACCTCGGCCCCGAGGCCCAGGGCCTCGAAGATCTGGGCGCCCGTGTACGACGCCACCGTGGACACGCCCATCTTGGACATGACCTTGAGGACGCCCTTGCCGTACGCCTTGATGAGGTTCCTGACGGCCTTGGGGTCGCCGGGGAACAGCTCCTCGACGGTCTCGATCGCCAGGTAGGGGTTGATCGCGCTGGCGCCGTAGCCGATGAGCAGGGCCATGTGGTGGCACTCGCGCGCCTCGCCGGTCTCGATGACCAGGCCCACCCGGGTGCGCGACTTCTCGCGGATCAGGTGGTGGTGCACCGCGCCGGTGAGCAGCAGCGACGGGATCGGCGCCTTCTCGGCGTTCGAACCGCGGTCGGACAACACGATGATGCGCGCGCCGTCGGCGATCGCCTGCGAGACCTCCGCGCGGATCTCCGCCAGGCGGCGGGTCAGGGCGTCGCCGCCCCCGCCGACGTGGAAGAGGCCGGAGACGACGTGGGGCTGGAAGCCGGGCAGCGCGCCCTCGTCGTTGATGTGGACGATCTTGGCGAGCTCGTCGTTGTCGATCACCGGGTAGGGCAGCACCAGGCGGCGGCAGGAGGCCGCGCCGGGCTCGAGCAGGTTGTGCTCGGGGCCGATGGTCGACTGCAGCGAGGTGACGAGCTCCTCGCGGATGGCGTCCAGCGGCGGGTTGGTGACCTGGGCGAACAACTGGCTGAAGTAGTCGAACAGCAGCCGCGGCTTGTCGCTGAGCGCGGCGACCGGGCTGTCGGTGCCCATCGAGCCGATCGGCTCGGCGCCGGTCGCGGCCATCGGGGTGAGGATGATGCGCAGCTCTTCCTCGGTGTAGCCGAAGGTCTGCTGGCGCTTGACCAGGGCCTCGTGGGTGGGGTGCTCGTGCTCGCGCTCGGGCAGCTCCTCGAACCGCACCAGACCGGCGTGCAGCCACTCCTCGTAGGGCTCGGCGGCGGCGAGTTCGGCCTTGATCTCGTCGTCCTCGATGATCCGGCCGCGCTCGGTGTCGACGAGGAACATCTTGCCGGGCTGGAGACGGCCCTTGCGGACGATCTTGTCAGCGGGGATGTCGCTCAGCACGCCGGCCTCGGAGCCCAGGATGACCAGGCCGTCGTCGGTGACGTAGAACCGGCCGGGGCGCAGGCCGTTGCGGTCGAGCACCGCGCCGACGACGGTGCCGTCGGAGAAGGAGATCGACGCGGGGCCGTCCCAGGCCTCCATCAGCGTGGAGTGGAACTCGTAGAAGGCCCGGCGGGCCGGGTCCATCTCCGTGTGGTTCTCCCACGCCTCGGGGATCATCATCAGCACCGCGTGGGGCAGCGAGCGCCCGCCGAGGTGCAGCAGCTCCAGCGTCTCGTCGAACGAGGCGGTGTCGGAGCCGTCGGGGTCGCAGATCGGGAACAGCCGCTCGAGGTCGCCGGGGATGAGGCCGGTCTCCAGCATCGTCTCGCGGGCGCGCATCCAGTTGCGGTTGCCCTTGACGGTGTTGATCTCGCCGTTGTGGGCCACGTAGCGGTAGGGGTGCGACAGCGGCCACGACGGGAAGGTGTTGGTGGAGAAGCGCGAGTGCACCAGCGCGATGGCGGTGACGTAGCGCTCGTCCGACAGGTCGGGGAAGAAGGGCTCGACCTGCTGCGGGGTGAGCATGCCCTTGTAGACCGTGGTCCGGCTGGAGAGCGAGGCGAAGTAGACGTCGGCCTCGTGCTCGGCCCGCTTGCGGAAGGCGAAGGCGGCCCGGTCGAGGTCGATGCCCGACAGGTCTTCGGAGCTCACGAACAGCTGCATGAAGTGGGGCATCACGGCGCGGGCGGTGGGCCCGGCGTGCCGCGTGTCGACGGGCACGTCGCGCCAGCCGAGGACCTTGACGTTCTCCTCGGTCGCGATCTCGTCGATCATCCGCAGGGCGGTCGCCCGGGCCTGCGCGTCGATGGGCAGGAAGGCGATGCCGGCGGCGTACTTCCCGGCTTCCGGGAGGTCGAAGGGGACGACCGCGCGGAAGAACGCGTCCGGGATCTGCGTCAGGATGCCGGCGCCGTCACCGGTGTCCGGTTCACTCCCCCGAGCACCCCGGTGATCGAGGTTGATGAGCGCGGTCAGAGCCTTCTCGACGATGTCGTAGCTACGGCGGCCGTGGACGTCGGCCACCATGGCGACACCACAGGCGTCATGCTCGTACGAGGGGTCGTAAAGGCCCTGAGGCTCGGGAAGGTCCCCAGGACGGCCATGGCGGGCAGCAGGCATGAAATCACTCCCGTCGTCATCTTCTGCGTGGTGACAGAGGGACGACGCTGGCCCTGCTGCAGTTGTAGTGAGTAGAGGTTACCCCACCGTTTCCGGATGGCACCTGCCGGGCCCACTAAGGTTTCGCGTATGTCGATCGACGAGCTCTACGCGCGTGCCGGTGTGGACGGACGGCGGTTGCGAAAGGCTGTCTCTCTCCTGTCGGACGGACGCTGGTGGACGCTCGCCGATGTGGTCAGGGAGACGGCGACGTCCCGCAGGACGATCGAGGCGCTCATGCGCGTGCTCCCCCTTGAGCATCGCGACCAGCACGTCCGAATCCCAACTGAACAGGTCAAACTCTACAACATTTCGATATCGTCCTCTATTTCGGACCCGGTGTCTCACCTGGTGGACGCATCCGTGGTCGAGAGGATGGCCGATCTCATCGCCAAGGCGCCGCGCGGGCGCACGGCCCTCGACCACGTGTCGGCCACCCCCGAGACCGTGGTCAGACGGGCTCTGCTGCTGGGCGCGCGGTTCTGGCTGCCCGGCTCGCGGCTGCTCTGCGTGGGCGACCACGACCTCACGTCGCTGGCGGTCCGTCTCATCCACCCGGAGGTCGAGGTGATGGTCGTCGACGTCGACGACCGGATCCTGGCGTACATCGACGAGCAGGACCTCGGGGTCACCACCCGCTGGGCCGATCTGCGGCTCGGCCTGCCCCCGTCGGCCCGGGGCTGGGGCGACCTGGCGATCACCGACCCGCCCTACACCCCCGACGGCGTCGGCCTGTTCGTCGCCCGGGGCCTCGAAGGGCTGCGCGACCGCGACGAGGGCCGCGTCCTGCTCGCCTACGGCGCCTCCGAGCGCACCCCCATGCTGGCCCTGAAGGTCCAGCACGCCCTGGCCGACCTGCAGCTGCTCAACGAGGCGATCTACCCCGACTTCAACCGCTACGACGGCGCCGAGGCGATCGGCAGCGCCGCCGACCTCTACGTCCTGCGCCCGACCACCAAGAGCTGGCCCGCCGTCGCCTCCCGCGTCGACCGCCTTGCCACCGCGATCTACACCCAGGGCCCGCAGGCGGTCGAGTCGGCCGAGGCCGCGCCGCCCGACCTGGGCGACTACGCCCCCGATCTGCTCGTCGGCGACTGGCCCCGCGACCTGCTCCCGGGCGTGCCCCGCGTCCGCCTCTCGACCTGGCTCGCCAAGCCCTACGCCGCGCAGGTCTCCCGGGTGGCCGTGCACGCCCCCGGCCTCGACGCCGCGCTCCCGCGCCTGGTGCTCGCCGCCCGCGACGCGGAGGTCCGCGTCTTCGGCGCCACTTCTCCGGTACGGCTCCCGCCCGCCCCCGACGCCATCACCGCAAGGATCCTCGCCAACAGCCACGGCAAGGTCGCCAACTCCTGGCGCGAGGGCCTGGCCGCCGAGCTCGGCCTGACCAAGAACCAGGCCAGGGCGCGCATCCCGGCCTGGGCCGGGGCGACCGCGCTCGAACTCCCGCTCCACCGCCTGACCGGCCTGGCCGCGGCGGTCGCCGACTCACGACGCGAGGATGCGGGCCTGGACGAAGCGTGAGGCCAGGTCGAGGGCGGCCAGCGGCTCGGCCAGGTCGGGCCTGGCGTCGCCCTCGGCCGACACCCAGCTGACCGCGACGAAGTGCCCCATCGCCCTGACCATCGCGGTGCCGGCCCGCTCCGACGCCAGCGGCGTCAGGAACAGCTCCTCGCGGAACCGGTGCACCAGCGCGTCGGCCTGGGCCACGTCGCCCAGGTTGAACACCGCCACCTGCCCGACCAGCTCGGGCCCCCGGAACAGCCCCCGGACCACCTGGGAGCACCCGTCGACGTCGGCGCCCACGGCCGCCGCGCAGTTGGCGGTCAGGCTGACCGACTCCTTCTTCATGACCCCGAGCGCCGGGGCCGGGAAGACCTCCTGCTCGGTCAGCGGCGCGGCGTCGGCCTTCTGCTGCGCGATCGGCGCGTAGATCGCCGAGCTGATCTCGGCCCGGACGGTGCCGGGCCGGTCGGCGCGGTCGGCGGCGGAGCACCCGGCCAGCGCCGCCGCCAGCACCGGAAGGGTCACCACGCGCATCATCAGTCCCACCCTCACCGCACCATCATGACGGGGAAGGGGGTGCGGGCGGGCGCACATCTCGAAAGGTGGACACCCAGCGTGGGCGGGCGGTTCCTGTCGGTTGCTCAGCCGGCGGGCACCCCGGTCACCGCGACCACCCGCCGGTAGACGACCTTCTCCGCCTCGCGGACCGCCAGGCCGAGGGTCACCATGTCGTCGGTGTCGTCGGGGCGTTCGCCGTCGGCCCGGCCGATCCAGACCAGGCCCAGGTAGTGGCCCATCGCGTGGCCGCTCGACTCGGTGAAGCCGGTCAGCGCCGGCTGGGCCGAGGGCAGCGGCAACAACCAGCCGCCCCGGTAGAGGTTGGAGATCTGCTGGACCAGCGCGTCGGAGGCGGTCGCCGACTCGAGGTTGAACAGGGCGTACTGGGCGACGTAGCGGCCGTCGGAGCTGGTGAACTGGGCGCGGGCGGCCTGGGTGCAGCCGGCCGAGGTCAGGGCCTCGGTCAGCGCCTCGCCCCAGACGGTGCTCGCGCAGTCGGCGTCGAGCCGGCGCTCGCCGAGCTTCAGGGTGATCTTGCCGGCCTTCAGCGTCTTGGTGGTGAAGACCTCTTCGACGGTCAGCGGCTTGGCGTCGGCGGCGCGGTCGGCGATCGGCGCGAACTGCTTCAGCGACGGCCAGGCCCGGTAGGCCGCCGGACGGGCCTGGCCCAGCGGCGAGCTCGACAGCTGCTCGGGCGTCGGGTCGTCGTCGAACGCCTCGACCACGAAGACCAGCAGGAACGCCATGAGCAGGACGCCGACGACGGTGGCCAGCACCGCCAGGATCTTCTGCTGGCCGCCGGTGAGCCCCCATTCGGCCAGCTTGACGCTGCCCCAGGTCTCATCGGGCGCCGGGCGGCGTTTGACGCGGGAGGGCTTGGCGGGGGTCACAGGCCGCTCGCCCCGATCAGCGAACCCAGCCCCCACGTCAGCGCGGCGGCGATCCCGCCGACCAGGAGCTGGCGCAGGCCGGTGAACCACCACTTGCGCGCGGTCACCCGCGACACCAGCGCGCCCGCCCCGAAGAGGGCGACCATGGACAACGCGGCCGACAACCAGAGGTGGGTCACCCCGGCCAGGTAGGGCGCCAGCGGGATCACGGCGCCGACGGCGAACGACAGGAACGACGACGACGCGGCGGTCACCGGCGACGGCAGGTCGTCGGGCTTCACGCCCAGCTCGTTGAGGGTGTGCACTTCCAGGGCCTGTTCGGGGTTGCGGGAGATCTGCCGGGCCACCTCGGCGGCCAGTTCGGGGTCGACGCCGCGCCGCTCGTAGAGGGCGGCCAGCTCGGCCTCCTCCTCTTCGGGGTGCACGGCCATCTCGCGGCGTTCGACCGCGATCTCGGCCTCGGCCAGCTCACGCTGGCTCGCCACCGAGACGTACTCTCCGCCGGCCATCGAGAACGCCCCGGCGGCCAGGCCCGCCACCCCCGCGAGCGCGATCACGCGGGTGTTGGCGGTGCCGCCGGCCACGCCGGCGATGAGCGCGAAGTTCGACACCAGGCCGTCCATCGCGCCGAACACCGCCGGGCGCAGCCAGCCACCCTGGACGTCGCGGTGGCTGTGGTGAGAGGGCAGTTCCGGACCGGCGGGGCCGGTCATCGCTGACCGGCCTCCTCGGCCTTCTCTGTCTCGGTCGCGGGCTCGGCGTCAGCCGGGGCTTTTCCCGGCGGGTCGTTCTCGTGGTCGTCGGCCTGGTCGTGGAGGTGGGCCGGGTCGGCCTCCTCGCCCTCGGCGACCGGCGGCAGCTCACCGGCGGGCACGATGACCTCTTCGGTGGTCTTGTTCCTGGTCAGCCAGAAGTAGGCCAGCGCGGCGAGGAACAGGACGATGGACGTCCACTGGTTGAGACGCATGCCGAGGATCTCGTGGGCCGGGTCGACCCGCAGGCCCTCGATGAAGAAGCGGCCGAGCGTGTAGCCCATGATGTAGAGGGCGAACAGGCGGCCGTGGCGGAAGCTGAAGCGCCGGTCGAGCAGCAGGAGCACACCCGCCACCGCGAGGGTCCAGACGAACTCGTAGAGGAACGCCGGGTGGTAGGTCAGCGCGCCGGGCACGGTGCCGGGGCGGCCGGGCTCGATCTCCAGGCACCAGGCGTAGTCGCAGGGACCGCCGAAGAGCTCCTGGTTGAAGTAGTTGCCCCACCGGCCGATGCCCTGGGCGATCAGGATGCCGGGCGCGACGACGTCGGCGACGGCCGACAACGAGATGCCGCGCCGCCGGCAGGCGATCCAGACGCCGACCCCGCCGAGCGCGACCGCCCCCCAGATGCCGAGGCCGCCCTTCCAGATGAAGAACACGTGGTACCACGGGTTCTCCGCGTCAGCTCCGAAGTAGAGCTGGTTGTCGGTGATGACGTGGTAGAGCCGGCCGCCGACCAGGCCGAACGGGACCGCCCAGACGGCCAGGTCGGTGATCGTGCCGGGCAGGCCGCCACGGGCGCGCCAGCGGCGCTCGCCGAGCCAGACGGCGAAGACGACGCCCAGCACGATGCAGAGCGCATAGGCCCGGATGGGAAGGGGTCCGAGGTACCAGACCCCCTGCGACGGGCTCGGGATCGAGGCGAGGGGCATGTCACAGGACGTTACCGCCTCCGAGGCGCACTCGCGCACCCCCGTCACCAATGAGCCCGTCTCAGGTTGATCACCCCATCTTCAAGCGGGCCGCGTCCGTCTCGGACAGGCTCACTTGCCGGCCGCGAGCACGGCCTGGCGGAGCTTGTTCGGCACGAAGGACACGTTGGAGTCGAGCTCCTTGCCGTTCAGCTTGAGCGTGGGCGTGCCGGTGATCTTCTGGGCCTGGATGACCTTGTCGGACTGGGTGAGCTGGGTCTGGGCGTACTTCTGGGAGGTCACGCACGTCTCCCAGCCGGGCGCCGTGATGCCCGCGTCCCTGCCCCAGGCGACCAGGTCGGTCAGCGCGAAGCCCTCGACGGTCTCCGACGGCTGCTCCTTGAAGAGCCGGTCGTGGAAGGCCGGCCACGCCGCCCCGTCGGTGACGCAGCGGGAGGCCGCGCCGGCGCGGACCGAGTTGGACTTGGTCGGCTCCATCGAGAAGATCGTGATCGGGTGGAACACGACCTTGGCCTTGCCCTCGGACGCCAGGTTCTTGATCGTCGGCCCCGACGACTCCTCCAGCGCCTTGCAGGCCGGGCACTGGAAGTCCTCGTAGACGTCGAGCACCGGCCCGGTCACGCCCGGGCGGGCCATGGTGACCGTTCCGTCGGCGTTGACCGTGGTCGGGGCGAGTTTGGCGGCCGCCGTCTGCTGCTCGGCGGTGTCGCGGGCGGCGGCGTACCAGGCGCCGCCGCCGATGGCCAGGACGGCGATGGCCGCGATCGTGACCATCGTGGCGAGGCGGCGGTGGCGGTCCTTCTTGCGGTCGGCCTGCCGCAGCGCGGCGATCCGTTCCCGGGCCGTCGCCTCGCGCGCACCTTTGCCCATCAGTGGTTCTCCTTCACTTCATCCAAGTGATCACTCGCACCGGGCTCGTGATCGCCGGACTCCTCCTCGGCGTACGGGCGGGGGGCCAGGCCCAGGGGCGTGTCGAGCGCGAACCGGCCCGGGGTGAACCAGGCGATCCAGCCCGCCAGCAGCACCAGCCCGAAGTCGCGGAGCAACTCCGGGAGATACGACGGCTCCTGTCCTTCGGCGAGCGGCCCGCCGCCGCCGAAGCAGCCGCAGTCGATGCGCAGCCCCCGCGCCCACGCCGAGGCGATGCCGATGACGAAGGCGACCATGAGCAGCCCCGCGCCGACCGCCGACAGGCGGGTGAGCAGGCCAAGGACAAGGAGCACTCCGACGACGATCTCCAGCACGGGCAGGCCGTATCCGACGGCCGTGGCGATCCGGTCCGGCAGTAGTTCGTAGGCGCGCACGGCCTGCACCGACAGAGCGGGGGCGCCGACCTTCAGCCACCCCGCGACGATCAGCACGCCGGCGAGCACGAGCCGGGCGACGGTCGTCACCCAGGGTACAACCACAGATGCGCTGAGTGACGAACTCGGGCCGCGACGATGCGTTGACACGGAGACTCCTCCCAGGTCCCGGGGCCGCCTCTACGGCCACCGACACGGAACCTATTGGAGTCCACCCCACCATGACCTCGATAAACACCGGGTAAGGCGAAACCTGGGGGCGGGTATGGGGAGGGTGGTCCCGGTAAATCCCGCACCCCGAACCGCCGACGACTACGGGAGGCAGACCGTCGGATCCGCGATCTCGATCCCGATCGCCGGCACCACTCCCGGCTTGGAGTCAGCGGGGAAGCCGCCGGGCCGCTGCCCGGACGAAGCAGGTCCCTCCAGAGGGAGGGGCCATTCCATCGCCCTCCTCAGCGCCGCCTCGTAGAGCGCGGAGCGCTCGGCGGCGCCGAGTGGCCGCACCCGGCACTCCGGAGGGCCGGCGGCGGCGAGCGCCGGAACCGCCGCCAACGCCAGGACCAGCAACGCCGCCGCACTTCGCGGGTTCACCATGATCGCCTCACTCACGCCGACGGCCGGCCACCTCACAGGTGACCGGCCGGCTGGCTTCGTACGGGAGAACTAGCGGCGGACGCCCTCCGCCAGTTCGGCGGCGAGTTCACGGACGGCCCGCAGGCCCTCCTGCTCGTTCGGCGCGTCGAGCAGGCGGCGGATGAAGGCCGAGCCCACGATCACGCCGTCGGCGTAGGCGGCGACCTCGGCGGCCTGGGCGCCGGTGCCGACGCCGAGACCGACGCAGACCGGGACCTTCGCGTGGGGGCGGGTGCGCTCGACCAGCCCGGCGGCGGCCGCGCCGACCGACTCGCGGGCGCCGGTGACGCCCATCAGCGAGGCGGCGTAGACGAAGCCGGTGCAGCACTCCGTCACGATCGCGATGCGCTCCTCGGTCGAGCTCGGCGCGACCAGGAAGACCGTGTCGATGCCGGCCGACGCGCTGGCCTCACGCCACGGCCCTGCCTCTTCGGGGGTGAGGTCGGGGGTGATGGTCCCGACTCCCCCGGCGTCGGCCAGGTCGCGGGCGAACCGCTCGGCGCCGTAGCGGTCGATCGGGTTCCAGTAGGTCATGACGAGGGTCGCCGCGCCCGACTTGGCCACGCCCTCGACGGTGCGCATCACGTCGGCGATGCGGGTGCCGTTCTCCAGGGCGCGGTGGACCGCGTCCTGGATGGTCGGGCCGTCCATCAGCGGGTCGGAGTAGGGCAGGCCGATCTCGATCACGTCGCAGCCGGCCTCGACCATGGCGGTCGCGGCGGCGATGGCGCCGTCGATCGTGGGGAACCCGGCGGGCAGGTAGCCCACCAGCGCGGCGCGGTTCTCCGCGCGGGCCTTCTCGAAGACCGTGGCAAGTGTCGTCATGGCTGGCTTCCGGCTACAGGTTGAAGTATTTCATCGCGGTCCCCATGTCCTTGTCACCACGACCGGACAGGTTGACCAGGATCGTGGCGTCGGGACCGAGGTCACGGCCCAGCTTGAGCGCGCCGGCCAGGGCGTGGGAGGACTCGATGGCCGGGATGATGCCTTCGGTGCGGGCGAGCAGCGCGAACGCGTCCATCGCCTCGGCGTCGGTGATGCCGTGGTAGGTGGCGCGGCCGCTGTCCTTCAGCCAGGCGTGCTCCGGGCCGACGCCCGGGTAGTCGAGGCCCGCCGAGATGGAGTGGGACTCGATGGTCTGGCCCTCGTCGTCCTGCAGGACGTAGGTGCGGCTGCCGTGGAGGACGCCGATCGACCCCTGCGTCAGGGTGAGGGCGTGCTCGCCGGTCTCGGCGCCCCGGCCCCCGGCCTCGTAGCCGTGCAACTGCACGCCCTCGTCTTCGATGAAGACGTGCATGATGCCGATGGCGTTGGAGCCGCCGCCGACGGCGGCGCAGACCGCGTCGGGCAGCTTGCCGGTCAGTTCGAGCACCTGGCGGCGGGCCTCGACCCCGATGATGCGGGCGAAGTCGCGGACGATGCCGGGGAACGGATAGGGACCGGCGACCGTGCCGAAAAGGTAGTGGGTGGAGTCGACGTTGGTCACCCAGTCGCGGAACGCCTCGTTGATGGCGTCCTTGAGGGTCTGGCTGCCGTTGGTGACCGGCACCACCCGCGCGCCGAGCAGCTTCATGCGGGCCACGTTGAGCGCCTGGCGCTCGCAGTCGACCGCGCCCATGTAGATGACGCACTCGAGACCCATCAGGGCGGCGGCGGTCGCGGTGGCGACGCCGTGCTGGCCCGCGCCGGTCTCGGCGATGACGCGGCTCTTGCCCAGGCGCTTGGTCAGCAGGGCCTGGCCGAGCACGTTGTTGATCTTGTGGGCGCCCGTGTGGGTCAGGTCTTCGCGCTTGAGGAGCATGCGGGCGCCGCCCGCCTGCTCGGCGAACCGGGGCACCTCGGTGATCGTCGTGGGACGGCCGGCGTAGGTGCGCAGCAGGTGGTCGAACTCGCGGATGAAGGCCAGGTCGGTGCGGGCCTTCTCGTATTCGGCGGCCACCTCGTCGAGGGCCGGGATCAGCGCCTCGGGCACGTAGCGCCCGCCGAACACGCCGAACTTGCCCCGCTCGCTGACGTCGCCGCCGGAACCGGCGCCGGTGAAGTCGGCGGGGGTGATGAGGGTGCCCTCAGAGATGGACATGGACGAGTCTCCGGTCACGACTGCCGTTCTTGGCGGGACGAAGGATGGGCGCCCGCGGTGACCAGGTCGTTCACCGCCGAACGCGGGTCTTTGCCGGTCACGAGGCTCTCGCCGACCAGCACCGCGTCGGCGCCGGCGCGGGCGTAGGCGAGCAGGTCGTGCGGGCCGCGCACGCCCGACTCGGCGACCCGGATGACGCCCTCGGGCACCTTCGGGGCGAGCCTGGCGAAGACCTCGCGGTCGACCTCGAGCGTGCGCAGGTCGCGGGCGTTGATGCCGATGAGCTTGGCGCCCGCGTCGACCGCGCGCTCCAGCTCCTCTTCGGTGTGCACCTCGACCAGCGGGACCAGCCCGATCGACTCGGCCCGCTCGATCAGCGAGACCAGGGCGTTCTGGTCGAGCGACACCACCATCAGCAGGGCCAGGTCGGCGCCGTAGGCGCGGGCCTCCCACAGCTGGTAGGCGGTGACGATGAAGTCTTTGCGCAGGATCGGGATGTCGACCGCGGCGCGCACGGCCGCGAGGTCGTCGAGGCTCCCGCCGAAACGCCGGCGCTCGGTCAGCACGCTGATCACGTGGGCGCCGCCGGCCTCGTAGTCGACGGCCAGCGCCGCCGGGTCGGCGATCGCGGCCAGCGCGCCCTTGGACGGGCTCGACCGCTTGACCTCGGCGATCACCGAGACGCGGTCGGCCTTCAGGGCTCCGTAGACGTCACGCGGAGCGGGTGCGCGCCGGGCGCGTTCCTTGAGCTCATCGATCGACACGGCCTTCTGCCGCTCGGCGAGGTCTTCGCGGACGCCCTCGAGGATGTCGTCGAGAACCGTCATCGGACCTCACCGCCCTTGCTGGCTCGTTCGCTCACGTGCTCCGGATCCCTCCAGGTCGACTGCGTCCTGCCGATGGTATCGGCCTTGCCGACGTCGGCCCGCCATCGGGTGCCGGTCACGGAGCCAGGAAAGCACCGTACGGCGTATTGCGGAAAACCCCGAACAACAAGGCCAGCGCGACGAACGACCAGACGGCCACGGGTGCCGTCAGGCGGGTCCGCAGCGGCCTCCCCCGCCAGGCGGACGAGAGCCACTTCGCCCACAGGTACACCAGGAACGGTGCGACCGCAACGAACAGCGGGTTGAACGACAACGCGCCGCCCACGTCGAGGCGGGTCAGCGCGTGGACCGCCCGCAGCGCGCCGCACCCCGGGCAGTGGAAACCGCTGACCAGCAGGAACGGGCACGGCGGGTAGTGGCCGGGCCGCGACGGGTCGACGACCGCGACGAAGGCGGTCGCCGCCGCGAGCAGGCCGCCGACGGACACCGGCAGCGCGACCGCGGCGGTTCTGGAGGTCATCGCCCCAGGTTAGATCAGGAGGTGGGGAAGTCCGTGGGGAAGTCGTAGAGGCTGGGGTCGCTCAGCTCCTGGGCGCTCTCGGCCAGGCCGACCAGGGTCAGCAGGGCCGCGCCGAAGATCAGCCAGAGGATCACCCACAGGCCGATGGTGATGTAGGAGGTCACCAGGCCGGCCACCGCGAGGCCGTGGCCGTCTTCGCCGCTGGTCTTGATGCGGCTCAGCGACATGTGGCCGAAGATCACGCCCAGGATCGCGGTCACGCCGCAGAACACCAGGCCGATCAGGCCCATCACGAGCGAGGCGACCGCCAGGCCGTTGGTGGGCCGGGGCGGGGCGTAGCCGTAGCCCGGCTGCTGGTAGCCCTGCTGGTATTGCTGGTCGTAGCCGGGCTGCTGGTATTGCTGGCCGTAGCCGTAGTCGGGCTGGCCGTAGCCCCCGGCGGGCTGGGTGTTCTGCGTCCCGTAGCCGGGCTGGCCGTAGCCGGGCTGCTGGCCGTAGCCGGGTTGCTGGGGGTGGCCGGGCTGCTGGGGATAGCCGCCCTGGCCGTAGTCCGGCTGCTGACCGTAACCCGGGTAGTTGCCTGGGTCCCCCGTGTCGCCGGGCTGGTTCCCGTAAGTCATGCGACGACTGTAGCGACGGGCGCCGACATCCCCATCAAATCAGGGCAACCTGAGGACAAGTTGTAATCAGGTGGGATCGTCTCCGCGATCGATGGCATCCCACATCGACCGTTCGGAAGCCGGCCTCTTCCGGTCGGGGCGGTCGTAGCGGGACGACATGCCCGGCCAGTTCCCGCCCGAGACCGCGGCCCACAGACCGCCCGCGACCAGCAGCAACCCGCCCAGGCCGGTGATCCACGGCCACATGGTGACGTCGACGGACGCGCCGGGCAGGTCGGCCGACTCCAGCAGCAGGACGTCGTCGAACACCCGCGTCACCCCGACCACGACCGCTCCGCCGCAGACGGCCACCAGCACGCCGATCACCTGCCGGAGGACGCCCTTGGTGGCGAGTACGGCCACGCACCCGGCCAGCGCCGCCAGCACGACCGGCGTGATCACCGGCGCGACCTCCGCGCCGGGGACGTCGTGGACGGCCTCCGGGTTGGCCGGCCCGGTGGGCGCGAGCAACTGCGCCCACACCCGGCCGCCCGCCAATAGGGCCAGCGCCCCGGCGGCGGCGCTGAGAATCAGCCAGGCGTAGAGCGCGCGGCGGTTCATGATCCCTCGATCACCGGAAGCACGTCGTCATCGAAGCAGGTGCGGGTGCCGGTGTGGCAGGCGGGGCCGCGCTGGTCGACCTTGAGCAGGATGGTGTCGCCGTCGCAGTCGAGCGCGGCGTGCCGGACGTGCTGCACGTTGCCCGAGGTCTCGCCCTTGACCCAGTATTCGCCCCGGCTGCGCGACCAGTAGGTGGCCCGGCCGGTGGTGAGCGAGCGGTGCAGCGCCTCGTCGTCCATCCACGCGAGCATCAGCACCTCGCCGGTGTCGTGCTGCTGGACGACGGCGGGCACCAGCCCGTCGCCGGTGCGCTTGAGCCGGTCTGCGATCTTCGGGTCCAGGGACATATGACCATTCTGCCGCAGCGACCAGCGACAACGGCACAACGATGATCATCAACTTCGGGTGGCGCTCGCCCAGGAGGCGTGCAGGTCGGCGTAGACGCCCGGCTCCGCGAGCAGCTCGGCGTGGGAGCCCCGCTGCACGATCTCGCCCCGGTCGAACACGAGCACCTCGTCGGCCGCCTCGGCCGTCGAGAGGCGGTGGGCGATCGAGACGGCCGTGCGGCCCCGGGTGACGTTGTCGAGGGCGCGGGCGATGCGGACCTCGGTCGCCGGGTCGACCGCCGAGGTCGCCTCGTCGAGCAGCAGCAGGTCGGGATCGGCGAGGTAGGCGCGGGCCAGCGCGACCAGCTGGCGTTCGCCCGCCGACAACGACTCGCCGCGCTGGCCCACCGCCGTCCGCAGCCCGCCCGGCAGGCCGTCGAGCCAGTCGGCCAGGCCGAGCTCGGTCAGCGCCTCGGCGATCTCGGCGTCGGTGGCGTCGGGACGGCCGAAGCGGATGTTCTCGGCCAGGGTCGAGTCGAACAGGAAGCCGTCTTGGGGCACCATCACGATGCGCTCGCGCAGCGACGTGAAGCGCAGGTCGCGCAGGTCGACGCCGTCGACCGTGACGCGGCCCCCGACCGGGTCCATCAGGCGGGTGAGCAGCTTGGCGAAGGTGGTCTTGCCCGAGCCGGTCTCGCCCACCACGGCGACCCGGCGGCGCGGCGGGATGACGACGTCGACCCCGCGCAGGACGGGCGGGCCGTCGGGGTAGGCGTAGCCGACGTCCTCGAACGCCACGGTGATCGGGCCGCGCGGCAGGGTGACGCCCGCCTCGCCAGGGTCGGCGACGTCGGCCGGGGTATCGAGCACGCTCAGCACGCGCCGCCAGCCGGCGATGGCGTTCTGGGCCTCGTTGAGCACCTCGGTGGCGGTCTGCAGCGGCGCGATGAACAGGGTGATCAGGAACAGGAAAGCGACCAGGCGGCCCGGGGTGATCGACCCGCCGACGCCGAGCAGCACGCCGACGACGACCACCCCGGCGATGGCGATCGAGGCGACCAGCTCGGTGATCGGGAAGGTGAAGCCGATGATCTTCTGGGCCCGGGTCTGCGCGGCCCGCTGGGCGTCGACGGCGGCGTCGATGCGGGTGGCCGTGCGCTCCTCGGCGCCGTGGGCCCGGATCACCGCGCTGCCGACGACCGACTCGCTGATCGCGGCCAGGGTGTCGCCGGTGCGCTCGCGCACGGTCAGGTAGTTGCGGGCCACCATGCGCTGGAACCTCGGCAGCGCGAAGACCAGCGGCAGGAACAGCGCCCACACGAGCAGGGTGAGCTGCCAGGAGTAGACGGCCATCAGCACGGTCGCGATCACCAGCTGGCCGCCGGCCACGATGATCAGCAGGCCGCCCCACTGCATGAAGGTGCTGATCTGGTCGACGTCACCGGTCACCCGCGACACCAGGGCTCCCCGGCGCTCGGTGTTCTGGGTCAGCACCGACAGGTCGTGGACGTGCCGGAACGCCTTGCCGCGCAGTGTCGCCAGGCCCGACTCGGTGGCCCGGTAGAGCCGCACGTTCATGGCGTAGCCCGCCAGCGCGGTCAGCAGGATCGCGGCCGCGCAGGCCAGCACGGCGTTGCGGATGAACGGCAGGTCGGGCGCGGAGCCGCTGAGCCCCTGGTCGATGACCTGCTGGATGGCGATCGGGACGATCACCTTGCCGACGGTGGCCAGGATCGCCAGCCCGAGGGTGACCCCGAGGCCGCGGCGGAACTCCGGCGACAACCGCAGGCCGTGGCGGATGGTCTCGAGCGCGCCGCGCTCGACGTTCTGCAGCGTCTGGGTCGTCACGGGGCCACGGCCTCCTCTTCGAGGGCCGTGTTCTCGGCCTCCTGACGTTCGTAGGCCGTCACGAGATCGCGGTAGCCGGCGCAGCGGGCCAGCAGGGTCTCGTGGGGGCCGTGGTCGGCGACGGTGCCGTTCTCGATGTAGACGACGTCGTCGGCCAGGGAGATCGTGGCCATGCGGTAGGCGATCACGATGACCGTGGCGTGCTGGTCGCGCAGGCCGAACAGGATGCGCTTCTCGACCTGCGGGTCGACGCTGGAGGTGGCGTCGTCGAGGATCAGCAGCCGGGGCTCGCGGGCCAGCGCGCGGGCCAGGGCGAGCCGCTGGCGCTGGCCGCCCGACAGGGTGGTGCCGCGTTCGCCGACCCGGGTGTCGAGGGCGTCGGGCAGGGCGCTGACGAACCCGTCGGCCTGGGCCAGCCGCAGCGCGGCCCACACCTTCTCGTCGGAGACGTCGGCGCCGAGCGTGATGTTGCCCCGGACGGTGTCGTCGAACAGGAAGGTCTGCTGCGGGACCAGCGAGACCGCGCCGCTCACGCCGTCGCGCCCGACCTCGCGCAGGTCGACGCCGTCGATCGCGACCGCGCCCTCGTCGGGGTCGACCAGGCGGGCCAGCAGCTGGGTCAAAGTGGACTTGCCGGAGCCGGTGGGCCCGACCACGGCGACCGTGCGGCCCGGTTCGACGGTGAAGCCGACGTCGCGCAGCACCGGCACGCCGGGCTCGTAGGCGAAGGAGACGTCTGTGACGGTCAGCTCCGCGGGTCGGTCGGCCGGCAGCTGGGCGGAGCCGTAACTCATGGAGCCCTCGGCCTGCAGCACCTCCTGCACCCGGGTCCAGCCCACGACGGAGCGGGGCAGTTCACCCAGCACCCACCCGAGCGCCCGCACGGGGAAGGACAGGAGCGTGAACAGGTAGGACACCTGGATCAGCTCGCCGGCGGTGACGTCGCCGGAGGCGAGGCGATAGGAGCCGAACAGCAGCACGGCCAGCACGCCGAGGGTCGGCAGCGCCTCCAGCAGCGGGTCGAACATGCCGCGCACCCGCCCGGCGGCGATGTTGGCGTCGCGCAGCGCGGCGGCCCGGTCGTCGAAGCGGGCCGACTCGGCGTCTTCGCGGCCGAGGGTCTTGACCACGAGCGCGCCCTCGAAGCTCTCGTGGGCGACCTCGGACACCGCCGCGCGCAACTCCTGCGCCCGCGTGGCGAGCGGCGTGAGCTTGCGCTGGTAGACGAGGTTCAGCAGGGCGATGGCCGGAAAGATCAGGAAGCCGACCACGGCGAGCACGGGGTCGGTCAGCACGATCGCGACGGCGGCCGCGACGAGCATCACGATCACGCCGACCGCCATCGGCAGCGGCGCGAGCGGCCCCCAGGCGGCCTCGGCGTCGGAGCTGGCGTTGGAGAGCAGCTGGCCGGTCGGATGGCGGTGGTGCCACGACAGCGGCAGGCGGAGGAACTGGCGGCCCAGCGACCGCCGGAAGTGGGCCTGCATGCGGTATTGGTGGATGCCGGCCATGATGCGCCGGCCCATGATCCCGAGCGCCTTGACGGCGGCGACCCCGATGATCAGCGTGGCCGCCAGCGCCAGGGTGCCCCCGGTGGCGTCGCCGTCGCGGAAGGCCGGGAGCACGGCGTTCTCGGTCGCCCAGCCGAGCGCCCACGAGGAGAGCACGGTCGTCACGCCGTAGACGGCGCTGGCCAGGACCGCCCCCGTGAAGATCTTCGGTTCGGTCCTGACGGCGTGACCGATGACGCGGAACCCCTGGCGCATGACCGCGGTTGACACCTTGTCGGGCACTCGGGTTCCTTCCGTTCGGGTGGTTCGGGTTCGACCATACAAACGACGGCCGACAGTCGGGATCGGGCCAAGGTCTGACCACGGCCCGGGCCCATGGGCGTAGGGCCGGGAAAGCCCACGTGGGGAAATCACGACGATCACCGCTCTTATTCCCGCCGGGCGGGTGCTTAGGGTTGAGTCATGAGTTACGCCCGCGCGGAACGTGCCGCCATCACCGAACTGCTCGACGATCTGGGGCCGTTCGCGCCCACCCTGTGCGCGGGCTGGGAGACCGCCGACCTCGCCGCCCACCTCGTCGTCCGGGAGCGGCGGATCGACGCCGCCGCCGGGATCGCGGTGAAGTTCCTGGCGCCCTACACGCGCACCGTGCAGGAGCAGGTCCGGGCACGTCCCTACGCCGAGCTGGTGAACGAGGTCCGCCAGGGTCCTCCCCTGTGGACGCCCTACGGCCTGATCCCCGGCCTCGACTCGGCGGTGAACACGATCGAGTTCTTCGTCCACCACGAGGACGTGCGGCGTGCCCAGGCGGGCTGGGAACCCCGCGAGCTCCCGGCCGACCTCGACGACCTGCTGTGGAAGCGCGTCGCCGCCGGGGCCCGGGTGTTCTTCCGCAAGTCGCCGGTGGGGGTGGTGCTGCGCCGGGCGGGCACGGGGCAGAAGGCGGGGGCGAAGATGTCCGACCCGGCCGTGGTGGTCACGGGGCCGTCGCAGGAGCTGCTGCTGTTCGCGTTCGGCCGGCAGGACCACGCGCGGGTGGCGCTCGACGGGGAGCCGTGGGCGGTGGAGAAGCTGATGGGGGCCCGTCTGGGCATGTGACCGGGACGGCAGATCAACCGGATCGGCTACGACACCTCACGAGGGGCGGGCCAGGGTGATCTGGTGGACGGACATGCGTCCCGACTCGAACGCCAGCCCGCCTCCCACCAGATAGAGCCGCCACACCCGGGCGATCTCCTCGCCCACCAGGGCCACCGCCTTCTCGTAGTGGGACTCGAAGGTGTCGTACCAGGCCCGGACCGTCTTGGCGTAGTCCTCCCGCATGCCCTCGACGTGCAGCACCTCGAAGCCGGCGTCCTCGAACATGGCGACGGTCCGCCCGACGGGCCGCATGTGCATGTCGGGGGCGATGTAGCGCTCGATGAACGGCCCGCCGCCGGGGGCGTTGGCCCCGCGCGACATCTGCTGGATCACGACGCGGCCGCCCGGGCGGACCAGCCGGAAGAGGGTCGCGGCGTAGACCGGGTAGTTCTCCTCGCCCACGTGTTCGCCCATCTCGATGGAGGAGATCGCGTCGTAGGGGCCGTCGGCGACGTCGCGGTAGTCCTGCAGCCTGACCTCGCCGCCGCGGGCCCGGACGAACGCCTGCTGCTCGGCCGCGATCGTGACGCCGACCGACTCGGCGCCGTACTCGGCGGCGTGCAGGACCATCGAGCCCCAGCCGCAGCCGACGTCGAGGTGGCGGGCGCCGGGCCCCAGGCCGAGCTTGTGGCACACGAGGTCGAGTTTGCGGCGCTGGGCCGCGGCGAGGTCGTCTCCGGGCTCCCACTTGGCGCATGAATAGGCCATCGAGGGGTCGAGGATCAGCGAGTAGAAGTCGTTCGACAGGTCGTAGTGGTGGGAGATGGCCTCGCGGTCGCGGCCCCGGGTGTGCAGGCGGCCGCGCAGCCGGGCCTCGCTCGCGGGGATCGGCGGGCGGGGGCCCGCGACGCCGAGCCCGAGGAGGGCGCGCGCGCCGCGTGCCAGCTCGCCCAGGCCCGGACCGCCCGAACCGGCCGCCCACACGCGCCGGAACCCGTCGGCGAGGTCGCCCTCGACGTCGAGGTGGCCGCTGACGTAGGCGCGCGCGAGCCCGAGCTCGCCGGGGGCCCACAGCAGGTGGCGCAGCGCCATCGGCGATCTCAGCACCACGACGGGCGCGTCGGCGGGGCCGGCGAAGCCGCCGTCCCAGGTGCGCAGCCCGACGGGCAGCGCCCCTCCGAAGAGCCCGGCGACCGTGTCGGCCAACCGGCCGGCGACGAGTGTCACGACCGACCCCTTTCCAGAACGAACTGCCGCACGTTCAGATAACCCGACCGGAAACCGGCCTCCGAATACGCCAAGTAGAAGATCCACATCCGGTGGAAGATCTCGTCGAAGCCGAGCCGGGAGATCTCCGGCCGCCGGGAGCAGTAGCGTTCCCGCCACAACCGCAGCGTCTCGGCGTAGTCGCCGCCCATCTCGTGTTGCCCGGCGATCCGCAGCGGCCCGAGGTTCTGCTCGATGGCCGTCACGCTCGGCAGCAGCCCGCCCGGGAAGATGTACTTCTGGATCCACGTGTACGTGTGCCGCGAGGCCACCATCCGGTCGTGCGGCATCGTGATCGCCTGCAGCCCCACCCGCCCGCCGGGGGCCAGCAGCCGGTCGAGGGCGGCGAAGAAGACCGGCCAGTAACGCTCGCCCACCGCCTCGATCATCTCCACGCTGACCACCGCGTCGTACGACCCGGACGCCTCCCGGTAGTCGCACAGCTCCACCGAGACCCGGTCGGACAACCCCGCCTCGGCCACCCGCTCCAGGGCGAAGGCCCGCTGCTCGGCCGAGATGGTGATGGTCCGGACCGCGGCCCCGCGCCGGGCGGCCCTGATCGCCAGCGCGCCCCAGCCGGTGCCGATCTCCAGCACCGTCGAGCCCGGCCCGACCCGGGTCTCGTCGAGCAGCCGGTCGATCTTGGCGTGCTGGGCCGCCTCCAGGTTCTCCCAGGTGGCCGCAGCGTGGAACAGGGCGGCCGAATAGGTCATGGACGGGTCGAGGAACTCCGCGAACAGGTCGTTCGACAGGTCGTAGTGCCGCTGGACGTTCCTGCGGGCGTTCTCCACCGTCCCCTCCTCGGAGCGGGGGTGCCGCCGCGCCCACACCCCCCGCAGGCGCTGCAACGGGGCCGGGATCAGCGACGCCAGCTGGGTCGCCATCACGGTCAGCACCCCGGCCAGGTCGTCGGCCTCCCAGTCGCCCGCCATGTAGGCCTCGCCGAAGCCGATCAACCCGTCGGCGCCCACCCGGGAGAAGAAGTCCTCCGCCCGCACCACCCGCATGAGCGGGCCCGAGGGGTCGCCGAGCACCTCCCCGTCGGGCATCAGGACCTGCAACGGCAACCGGGCCACCGCGTTGCGGAACAGCTGCCGGACCACCCGTACCCGCAGGGGCGACCGTGGGGGTGTGAGGGCGATGGCGTGCGTCATGACGTTTCTCTCTTTCGGGGTACGACGGGCAGCCCGCGCAAATAGAGGGCGATGCCCTGACGCCGGATCCGCGCCCCCACCAGCAGGGGCGCGAGCCGGAGCCGGTTGCGCAGCGTCGGCGCCACCCGCCGGCCGCGCACCGTCGCCACGAAGGGCGTGCCTTCTGGACGGTGCAGCGTCACCGCGAGGTCGAGCCGATCGCCGGGACGGGGCAGCCGGAGCGTGTAGCGGCCGTCGACGGGGTGGAAGGGCGAGACGTAGAACTCCTTGCCCGTCTCGGCGCGGCCGTGGGCGTCGGGGCGGAGCAGGTAGCGGTGGCGTCCGCCGTAGGTGTTGCGGACCTCGGCGACCACGACGCCGGTGTCGCACCAGTAGACGGTCAGGGGGTTGAAGACGTAGCCGAGCGTGCGCCGCCCGGCGAGCATGACCACCTCGCCCGCGCGCTCGCCGTGCTCGGCCAGGAAGGCGTCGAGCTCGCTGCGGGCATCGGGGTCGAAGCCGCGGGGCGGGTCGTCGAGGTCCACGAGCCACAGGTAGCCGTCGTAGGTGAACTTGTGGCGCAGCGGCGAGGACCGCACATGGGTGATGGAGCAGCGGTACAGGGCGGGTGTCACCAGCGTGCCCCCAGGTTCTCGGCGGCCGTCAGCCCGGACCGGCAGCCGTCCTCGTGGAAACCCCATCCGTGGTACGCCCCCGCGAACGCCACCCGGCCGTCCGACAGTCCTGGCAGCAGCTTCTGCAGGGCGACCGTCTCGGGGGTGTAGACGGGGTGCTCATAGTCCATCCGGGCGATGACATGTTCGGCGGGCACGTCGTCGCCGAGGGTGACCAGATAGCGGGTTCCGGTCGGCAGCCGCTGGAGGCGGGTCATGTCGTAGGAGACGCGTACCGACGAAGGTTCCGCGGCGCAGCCCGACATGCGGTAGTTCCACGACGCCCGCGCGCCCCTGGCCCGGGGCAGCGCGCTCGTGTCGGTGTGCAGCACCGCGGGGTTGCGGGAGTAGGGGAGACCGCCCAGGACGCGCCGTTCCAGGTCCGTGGGGGCGGCCAGCAGGGCGAGGGCCTGCCCGGGGTGGGTGGCGACCACGGCGGCGGCGTAGGAGGCGGTCTCGTCGCCGTCGTCGCGGATCTCGACCGCGTCGGCGTGGCGTCTCAGTTCCCGTACGGGGGTCGCGGTGCGCACCGCCGTCAGCCCCTTGGCCACCTTCTCGACGTAGCTGCGGCTGCCGCCGGTGACCGTGCGCCACTTGGGGCTGCCCGAGACGCTGAGCATCCCGTGGTTGGCCAGGAACGTGAACAGGTAGCGGGCCGGGTAGCGCAGCGCGGTCGCGGGCGGGCACGACCAGACGGCGGCCACCAGAGGGGTCAGGAAGTGCCGCGTGAAGTAGGCCGGGAAGTGCCGCGTGACCTCGCCGAGGGTGCGGTCGTCGTCGGTCTCCAGGAGGGCGCGCGCCATGCGGTGGAACCGGGGCACGTCGGCCAGCAGCCGCAGGTAGGCCGCCGAGGGCCGGCGGGCCAGCAGACCGGTCACGCCCTTGCCGCCGGCGTATTCGAGGCCGCAGCCGTCGCAGCGTACCGACATGCTCATGTCGGACTCCTGGGTGGCCACCCCCAGCTCCCGGAACAACCGCGTCAGATGGGGATAGGTGCGGTCGTTGTGGACGATGAACCCGCTGTCGACCGCCAGCCCCGCCACGTCATGGGTGTGGGCGTGCCCTCCGAGCCGATCGTCGGCCTCGTAGAGGGTCACGTCGTGTGTGGCACGCAGCACGTGAGCAGCGGTGAGCCCCGCCACCCCGCTGCCGATGACCGCTACCTTCCGGCGCACCTGACCTCCCTTTAAGAGGTCCTTCGAAGCTAAGGGCCCTTCGGATTGGCGTGGACCGGAGTTTTTCCCGGGGCGCGTGGGGCAAGCGGGCGGGACCACGTTCGCGCCAAACCACGCCCACGGCCGGGACCGATGGGGCAGAGTGATGGCACTGCACACGGTTGGAGCACCGCCATGAACGCCAAGAAGTTACTCACGTACGCCGCCATCGCCTTCGTGATCTTCTATCTGTTCACCCAGCCCCAGGGGGCGGCCGGCGCCGTGCGCGGCGTCTTCGACGCCGTCGGCGACGGGGCGGACTCGCTCGCCCAGTTCTTCAACTCACTCTTTGCCTGAACCGGGGTTCGCCTTTGCTGCGGTCGGGCGTGCCGGAAGGTCCTCCTCTCTATCCGGCTAGTTATGATCACTGATGTCGCCGGGTAGAAAAATCCGGGACACATACCGCAGGAGGCCCCCCAATGCAGGTCAAGAAAGTGCTCACGTACGCAGGCATTGCGTTCGTGGCCTTCTACCTCTGGACTCAGCCGTCAGCCGCGGCCGGCGCTGTCAGGGGAGTGTTTGACGGTGTCACTTCCGGCGCCAACTCGCTGGCCACCTTCTTCAACGGCGTGCTCAACCAGTAGCTTCGTCCGCGGTTCCCTCGTTTCCGGCGCCCACGGATGATCATCTGAGGGAGGCCTCGGCGCGCGCCCACCGGGCGGCCCGACCCTCCCATGCGAAAATGGTCTGATGAGTGACCTGATCGCGGTGACCGGGGCGACCGGCGGGCTCGGCGGGCGGATCGCCCGGCGACTGGCGCAGGCCGGAGTCCGGCAGCGGCTGGTCGTACGCGACCCGTCCCGGGCTCCTCAACTCGACGGCGCGGAGATCACCCAGGCGCCCTACGAAGACCCGTCCGCGTTCGCGGCGGCACTCGACGGCGCCGGGGTCCTCATGTTGATCTCGGCGACCGAACATCCCGACCGCGTCGCCCTCCACACGGCGGCGGTCGACGCGGCGGTGGCGGCGGGCGTTCCCCGCATCGTCTACACCTCGTTCCTCGGAGCGGGGCCCGAGTGCACGTTCACCTTCGGCCGCGACCACTGGCACACCGAACGGCACATCGAGGAGACCGGAGTCGGTTTCACCTTCCTCCGAGACAGCCTCTACCTCGACTTCCTCGAGAACATGATCGGCGACGACGGCGTCATCCGCGGCCCCGCGGGCGACGGCCGCTTCGCCCCGGTGGCCCGCGCCGACGTCGCCGCGGTCGCCGCCACCGTCCTCCAGGACCCGGCCGACCACCAGGGCGTCACCTACGACCTCACGGGCCCCGACCTGCTCACCATGACCGACGTCGCCCGCATCCTGTCGGAGGCGCGTGGCTCCTCCGTCAGCTTCGAGAACGAGACCCTCGACGAGGCTTACGCGTCGCGGCAGCATTACGGGGCGCCGGAGTGGGCGGTGGTGGGATGGGTGACGTCATATGCGGCGGTGGGCACGGGAGAACTCGACGTGGCGACCGACCACGTGGAGAAGGTGACGGGCCATCCCCCGCTGACACTGGCCCAGGTACTCCGAGCCTGACCCGGCCCACGAGCGCCTGACGGCCACCGCCTACCGGGCCGCCTTGCCCACCGGGACGCGCAACCACAGGTGCCGGGACATGTGCCCACCGCGACACGTGCCGACCTGGGACGCGCCAACCATCACGCATGCCCGCCTGGACTTGCCTCCCGGGATCTTGTCTGCCCGGACTTGCCTGCCCGAATCTTGCCTGCCGGGTGCCTCCCGGCATCTTGCCCGCCGGGACTTGCCTCCCGGGATCTTGCCTGCCCGGACTTACCGGCCGGTAGTTGCTTGCCAAGACTTGCCTGCCCGAATCTTGCCTGCCGGGATCTTGCCCGCCGGGACTTGCCTCCCGGGACTTGCCTCCCGGGACCTTGCCTGCCAGGACCTTGCCTGCCAGGACCTTGCCTGCCCGGATCTTGCCTGCCGGGTGCCTCCCGGCATCTTGCCCGCCGGGACTTGCCTCCCGGGATCTTGCCCGCCGGGACTTGCCTGCCGGGATCTTGCCTGCCTGGAGCATGCCTCTCGACCATGGCAGCGCATGCCTGCCTGGACGCGTGCGTGCCGGATAACGCGCTCAGTGACGCCCGCCCACTGCGATACAGGCCTGCCGAACGCTTCGTGAGCTGTCGACATTCATCTGCGATGGACACAGATATCTGATCTATTGACGTCCAACAGCGGCATCGGCCCCGGTTGCCGATTCCACGCCCTCGCGCATCTGGTGGCATGAATCTCATTTGCAGCGGGCAACCTTGTCGAACGCTGATTCTGGGACGGAAATGACGCGGCTTCCCCCGGGGGCGCACGACCGCTTCCGAACCCGTCACCACGCTTCTAAGAATCTCGCGTGGTCCGCGTCGATTTCGGGGGCTCTCGTTCGTGTAGGGGGTGAGACCGAAAGGGGCTGTCGCGATGGGGAAGATCGTTGTCACCGAGAGTGTGACGTTGGACGGGGTGATGCAGGCGCCCGGCCGGGCCGATGAGGACACCCGGGGCGGGTTCCGGCACGGGGGCTGGGCCGGGCCCTAC
Organism: Herbidospora sakaeratensis; assembly: GCF_001570525.1. Classification (GTDB taxonomy): domain Bacteria; phylum Actinomycetota; class Actinomycetes; order Streptosporangiales; family Streptosporangiaceae; genus Herbidospora; species Herbidospora sakaeratensis. The sequence goes on along the minus strand of NZ_BBXC01000007.1, from coordinate 49,615 downwards.
GCCGACCCGGTCATGATGCGCGTCATGGGCGCGGGCATGGCCGCGACGGGCGCGATTCTGTTCGGCCGCCGGACCTATGAGGACTTCTTCGCCGTCTGGCACGGCAGGACCGACGGCAATCCGTTCACCGCGAAGCTGGACGCCACCCCCAAATACGTCGTATCCAGGACGTTGAGCCGGCTGGTCTGGCCGAACTCGACCCTTCTCACCGGAGAGGGCGTCGCGGAACTCAAGAAGGACGTCGACGGCGACATCGTGGTGCTCGGCAGCGGGGAGCTGGTCCGGGCGCTGCTGGCGCGGGGGCTCGTCGACCGGATGGTGCTCTCGGTGCATCCGCTCGTGCTCGGCTCGGGGCGGCGGTTGTGCCCCGACGACGGGCCGCCGGCGGCGTTCCGGCTGGTGGAGAGCGTGCCGACCGGCACCGGCGTGATTATCGCGACGTACGAGATGGAGTGACGGTGAAGAACTATCTGCTCAGCATGTACCAGCCCGAAGGTCCCGTCCCCGGGCCGGAGGTCATGGACGGGATCATGGCCGAGGTCGACGCGTTGCGCCGGGAGTTGCAGGCGGCCGGGTCGTGGGTGTTCGGCGACGGGCTGCACGATCAGGCCACCGCCACCGTGTTGCGGGCCTCGGGAGACGACGTGCTGATGACCGACGGGCCGTTCGCCGAGGGGAAGGAGCATCTCGGCGGGATCGTCATCCTGCGGGCGGCCGATCTCGACGAGGCGCTGGAGTGGGGGCGCCGGTACGCCGTGGCCGTCACGCTGCCCGTCGAGGTGCGGCCGTTCGCGACGGAGGCCGGCGGCTGAGCGGGATCGAGCGGGCCTTTCGGGACGAGTACGGCCGCGCGGTGGCCGTGCTCGTCCGGCTGGCCGGGGACGTCGACCTCGCCGAGGAGGCCGTCCAGGAGGCGTTCGCGGTGGCGGCCGAGCGGTGGCCGCGCGACGGGACGCCGCCGAGCCCGGCGGGCTGGCTCATCACGACGGCCCGCAACACGCTGATCGACCGCCACCGCCGGGAGGCGGCCCGGCCCGGGCGGCAGGCCGAGGCGCTCCTGCTGCACGCGCCCGACGAGCCCGCCGAGGAGGGGCCCGTGCCCGACGACCGGCTGCGGCTGATCTTCACCTGCTGCCATCCCGCCCTGGGCGAGAGCGCGCGCATCGCGCTCACGTTGCGGCTGCTGGGCGGGCTGACCACCGGGGAGATCGCCCGCGCGTTCCTGGTGAGCGAGGCCACCGTGGCCCAGCGGGTGGTGCGGGCCAAGGCCAAGATCCGGCACGCCGGGATCCCCTACCGGGTGCCCTCCGACGCCGACCTGCCGGGGCGGCTGAGTTCGGTGCTCGCCGTGGTGTACCTGATCTTCAACGAGGGTTATCTGAGCGGGTCGGGCGATCCGGTCCGCGACGACCTGTGCGCGGAGGCCGTCCGGCTGGGGCGGCTGCTGGCCGAGCTCATGCCCGACGAGCCCGAGGTGCTGGGGCTGCTGGCGCTGATGCTGCTGATCCACTCGCGGCGGGCCGCCCGCGTCACGGCCGGGGGTTCGCTGGTCCTGCTGGCCGACCAGGACCGCTCCCTGTGGGACCGGGACCTCATCGCCGAGGGCCAGGATCTGGTCCGCCGCTGCCTGCGGCGCAACCGGCCGGGGCCCTACCAGATCCAGGCGGCGGTGAACGCGGTGCACAGCGACGCCCCCACCGACTGGCGGCAGGTGGTGCGGCTCTACGACCAGCACCTGGCCCTGGCGCCCACCCCCGTGGTGGCCCTCCACCGCGCCGTCGCCGTCGCCGAGGTCGACGGCCCGGCGGCGGCACTGACTCTGCTGGACGACCTGGACCTCGACGGCCACCACCTGTTCCACGCCGTCAGGGCCGACCTGCTGCGCCGCCTGGGCCGGGACGAGGAGGCCGGGCACGCCTACGAGGCCGCCCTCGCCCGCACGGAGAACCCGGCCGAGCGCGAGGTCCTGCTCCGGCGGCTGGCCCAGATCGCAGAGGCCGGGCCCCCGACTCGTCGGTGCCCGGCCTCTGGAGATCGCCCTACCTGACGGGGTGGCCCGTCTCGCGCAGGGTGTTCTTCACGTCGCCGATCTTGAGTTCGCCGAAGTGGAAGACGCTCGCGGCCAGAACCGCGTCGGCTCCCGCGTCGATCGCCGGTGGGAAGTCCTCGAGCGTCCCTGCCCCGCCCGAGGCGATCACCGGCACCGTCACGGCGGCCCGCACGGCTTTGATCATCTCGATGTCGTAGCCGTCTTTGGTGCCGTCGCCGTCCATCGAGTTGAGCAGGATCTCGCCCACACCGAGTTCCTGGCCGCGTGCGGCCCATTCGACCGCGTCGATGCCGGTGCCCCTGCGGCCTCCGTGGGTGGTCACCTCGAAGCCCGACGGGGTCGGCGGGCCGTCGACCACCCGGCGGGCGTCGACGGACAGGACGATGCACTGCGAGCCGAACCGCCAGGCCGCCTCGCGGAGGAACTCCGGACGGGCGATGGCGGCGGTGTTGATGCCGACCTTGTCGGCGCCGGCCCGCAGGAGGCGGTCGACGTCGTCGTTGGTGCGCACTCCCCCGCCGACGGTCAGCGGGATGAACACCTGTTCGGCGGTCCGCCGGACCACGTCGTACATGGTCGAGCGGTCGGAGCTGGAGGCGGTGATGTCGAGGAAGGTCAGCTCGTCGGCGCCCTCGGCGTCGTAGCGCCTGGCCAGTTCGACCGGGTCGCCCGCGTCGCGCAGGTTCTCGAAGTTGACGCCCTTGACGACCCGGCCCGCGTCGACGTCCAGGCACGGGATCACGCGCACGGCCACGGTCATGACCGGTAGGCCTCCACTTCCACCTCGACCAGCATGCGCGGGTCGATCAGGCCGGCCACGCGCACCGACGTGCAGGCGGGGCGGACCTCGCCGAACAGCTCGCCGTGGGCCTCGCCGACGGCGTCGAAGTCGTCCTGGCTGACCACGAACAACCGGGTGCGGACCACGTCGGTCACCGACGCGCCGGCCTTCTCCAGGGCGTCGAGGGCGACGCCGAAGGCGGTCAGGGTCTGCTGGTAGGCGTCGCCGACGTGCTGGACCTCACCGCCGATGGTGGCGGTGCAGCCGGAGACCAGGACGTGGTTCCCGGCGACGACGGCGCGCGAGTATCCGTAGCGTTCCTCCCAGGGGCCGCCCGAGGAGATGCGGGTGGGTGTCATGCCCTCACCGCCGCGAGCGCCTCTTCGAGCGTGAACGCCTGGGCGTAGAGGGCCTTGCCGACGATGGCGCCCTCGACGCCCAGGCCGACCAGGCCGTTCAGGGCGCGGAGGTCGTCGAGGCTGGAGACGCCGCCGCTGGCGATGACCGGCTTGTCGGTACGGGCGCACACCTCGCGCAGCAGGTCGAGGTTGGGACCGCGGAGGGTGCCGTCCTTGGTGACGTCGGTGACGACGTAGCGGGGGCAGCCGTCGGCCTCCAGGCGGTCGAGGACCTCCCAGAGGTCGCCGCCCTCCTGGGTCCAGCCGCGGGCGGCCAGGGTGGTGCCGCGGACGTCGAGGCCGACGGCGATGCGGTCGCCGTACTCGGCGATGATCTTGGAGCACCACGCCGGGTTCTCCAGGGCGGCGGTGCCGATGTTGACGCGGCGGCAACCGGTCGCCAGGGCGGCCTTCAGCGACTCGTCGTCGCGGATGCCGCCCGACAGCTCGACCTGGACGTCGAGCTTGCCGACGACCTCCTCGAGCAGGGCGCGGTTGGAACCCCGGCCGAACGCGGCGTCGAGGTCCACCAGGTGGATCCATTCGGCGCCGGCGTCCTGCCAGGCGAGGGCGGCGGCGAGCGGGTCGCCGTACGAGGTCTCCGAGCCCGCCTCGCCCTGCACCAGGCGGACCGCCTGGCCGTCGGCCACGTCCACGGCGGGCAGCAACACGAGTGACATCTGTTCAGGACCTCCGGTCGAAGAGAACGGTGACGAGCACCGGGACGATCAGGATGGACAGGCCCAGTACGGCGAGCCGCGCCATCATGTCGAGCGTGAGCCAGGCGATGACCTGGACCAGCAGGAACAGGACGAGCATGGCCGCGTTCTGGGCGCGGCGGCGCCGGGCCAGCACGCCGCCCTGCCGGGCCACTCTGACCGGCTTGGGCAGCACGGCCGTGATCCGGCCACGCAGTTCCCGCCGTCTGGCCGTCTTGGCCTCGCGGCGGGCCCGTTCCTCCGCCAGGCGGGCCTTCTCGGCCTCCCTCTCGGCCCGGCGTCTGGCCCGCTCCTTGCTCATGAGAGGGTGTTCAGCCAGTTCTGGAGCAGCGTCGCCCCGGCGTCGCCGGACTTCTCCGGGTGGAACTGGGTGGCCATGAGCGGGCCGTTCTCGGCGGCGGCGACGAACGACACCCCGTGGGTGGCCCAGGTGACCAGTGGCGCCGTGAACCCCTCGTCGTGGGGCACGAGTTCCCACTCGCGCACGCCGTAGGAGTGCACGAAGTAGAAGCGGGTCTCCGCGTCGAGCCCCGCGAACAGCACCGAGTCGGCGGGCGCGGTGACCGTGTTCCACCCCATGTGGGGCAGCACGGGCGCGTCGAGGCGCTCGACCGTGCCGGGCCACTCGCCGCACCCCTCGGTGTGGACGCCGTGCTCGACGCCCTTCTCGAACAGGATCTGCATGCCGACGCAGATCCCGAGCACCGGACGGCCGCCGGCCAGCCGCCGGGCGACGATCTGCTCGCCGCGCACACCCCGCAGCCCGCTCATGCAGGCCGCGAAGGCCCCCACGCCGGGCACCACGAGGCCGTCGCAGTCGAGCGCCGCGTCGAAGTCGGCGGTCACCGTCACCTCGGCGCCGATCCGCGCCAGGGCGCGCTCGGCCGACCGCAGGTTGCCCGAGCCGTAGTCGAGGACGACGACGTTCTTCTTCACTGCCACCACATCACTCCCGCCGTCAGGGCCAGCGCGGACAACGCGCCGGTCACCACCGCGGCCAGCTTCAGCTTCTGCTTGGCGAAGGAGACCACCCCGCCGATCAGGAAGAGGCCGATGAAGATCATGGCGCTGGAGGAGAAGTTCACAACACGCCCTTGGTGCTGGGCACCCCGGTCGCCCGGGGGTCGAGCTCGGTGGCCGCGCGCAGCGCCCGCGCCAGGGCCTTGAACTGCGCCTCGACGATGTGGTGGGCGTTGCGGCCGTAGGGGACGCGGACGTGCAGGCAGATCGAGGCCGAGGCGACGATCGACTCCAGGATGTGCCGGGTCATCGTGGTGTCGTAGTCGGGCCCGATCATCGGGGCCATGTTCTCGGGCTCGCTGTGCACGAGGTAGGGCCGGCCCGAGAGGTCGACGGTGACCTCGGCGAGCGACTCGTCGAGCGGGCACGACGCGCTGCCGAACCGCCGGATGCCCGACTTGTCGCCCAGGGCCTGCTTGAGCGCGGCGCCGAGCGCGATCGCGGTGTCCTCGATCGTGTGGTGGGCGTCGATGTGCAGGTCGCCCTCGGTCTTGACGGTCAGGTCGAACAGGCCGTGCTTGCCGAGCTGGTTGAGCATGTGGTCGAAGAACCCGACGCCGGTCGAGATCTCGACCTCGCCGGTGCCGTCGAGGCCGATCTCGACCAGGACGGACGTCTCCTTCGTCGTGCGTTCGATGCGCCCGACCCTCATGAGAGGACCCCTTCCAGGGCGGCCCGGAAGGCCGCCATCTCTTCACTCGTGCCGATCGATACGCGCAGCCACCCGGCAGGCCCGGTCTCGCGGATCAGGACACCGCGGTCGAGTACGCCCTCCCACACCGCGTGACGATCCGGAAACTTACCGAATAGCACGAAATTGGCGTCGGAGTCAGCCACGGACAGGCCACGTTGCCGTAGCCAGGTCACGGTCGCGTCGCGCTCCTCGCGCAGGGCGTCGACCGTGCCGAGGAGTTCGCCCCGGTGGGCCAGCGCGACCCGGGCCGCGGCCTGGGTCAGCGTCGACAGGTGGTAGGGCAGCCGCACCAGCAGCAGCGCGTCGATCACCGCCGGGTCGGCGGCCAGGTAGCCCACCCGCGCCCCGGCCATCGCGAACGCCTTCGACATGGTCCGCGTGACGATCAGGCGCGGGTGGTCGGGCAGCAGCGACAACGCCGACGGGGTGCCGGTGCGGGCGAACTCGAAGTAGGCCTCGTCGACGATCACCATGCCGGGCGCGGCGGCCAGCACCCGCTCGATCACCGGGAGCGGCAGCGCGGTGCCGGTCGGGTTGTTGGGCGAGGTCAGGAAGACGACGTCGGGCCGGTGCTCCTCGATGAGGGCGACCGCGCGGCCGGGGTCGAGCGAGAAGTCCTCTTCGCGCCCGCCCTCGATCCAGCGGGTGCTGGTGCCGGCGGCGATGATCGGGTGCATGGAGTAGGACGGCTCGAAGCCGATCGCCGAGCGCCCGGGGCCGCCGAACGCCTGGAGGGTCTGCTGCAGGATCTCGTTGGACCCGTTGGCCGCCCAGAGCTGGCGCGCGGTCAGGCCGTGGCCGAGGTAGTCGGCCAGGTCCTTGCGCAGCTCGACCGCGTCGCGGTCGGGGTAGCGGTTGAGGGTCGCGGCCCCCTGCCGGACCGCCCTGGCCAGGTCGTCGAGCAGCGCCTCGGACGGCGGGTAGGGGTTCTCGTTGGTGTTGAGCTGCACCGCCACGTTGAGCTGGGGCGCACCGTAGGGGTGCTTGCCGCGCAGGTCGTCGCGGATGGGCAGGTCGTCGAGTGTGGTCATCAGCCGGGAATCTCCCAATCGAACCGGGCGCGGATCGCGGCGCCGTGGCCGGGCAGGTCTTCGGCGTCGGCCAGCGCGCACACCAGCGGCGCGGCCTCGGCGAGCGCCTCGCGGTTGTAGTCGACGACGTGCACGCCCTTGAGGAACGTCTGCACCGACAGGCCCGAGGAGTGACAGGCGCAGCCGCCCGTGGGCAGCACGTGGTTCGACCCGGCCATGTAGTCGCCGAGCGAGACGGGGGCGTGGGCCCCCACGAAGATCGCCCCCGCGTTCCTGATCTTCGATGCCACCTCGGCGGCCTGCCGGGTCTGGATCTCCAGGTGTTCGGCGGCGTAGGCGTCGACGACCCTGATCCCGTCGTCGATCGAGGAGACCAGGACGATGCCCGACTGCCGGCCGGCCAGCGCCTCGGTGATGCGCCCGGTGTGCTTGGTGCGGGCGACCTGGGCCTTGAGCTCGATCTCGACCGCGTCGGCCAGCTCGGCCGAGTCGGTGACCAGCACGGCGGCGGCCAGGGTGTCGTGCTCGGCCTGCGAGATCAGGTCGGCGGCGACGTGGACGGGGTCGGCGGAGGCGTCGGCGAGGATGGCGATCTCGGTCGGGCCGGCCTCGGAGTCGATGCCGATGCGGCCCTTGAGCAGCCGTTTGGCCGCCGCGACCCAGATGTTGCCCGGCCCGGTGACCATCGAGGCGGCGGGGCAGTCCTCGGTGCCGTACGCGAACATCGCGACGGCCTGGGCCCCGCCCACGGCGTAGACCTCGTCGACCCCGAGCAGCACGCAGGCCGCCAGGATCGTCGGGTGGGGCAGCCCGTCGGGCGCCTGGGGCGGTGAGGCCACCGCCATCGAGGGCACCCCGGCCTCCTGGGCGGGCACCACGTTCATGATCACACTGGACGGGTAGACGGCCAGGCCGCCGGGCGCGTAGAGGCCGACGCGGTCGACCGGGATCCAGCGCTCGGTGACGGTGCCGCCCGGGACGACCGTCGTGGTGACGTCGGTCCGGCGCTGGTCGCGGTGGACCAGGCGGGTGCGGCGGATGGCCTCTTCGAGGGCGGCGCGGACCCGCGGATCGAGCGTCTCCAGGGCGTTCTGCAGGGCCTCGGAGGGGACGCGGGCCGTGGGGAGGTCGAAGCCGTCGAACCGATGGGTCAGCTCCCGCACGCCCTCCGCGCCATGATGGCGCACCTTCTCGCAGATGGGCCGCACCTTCTCGAGGGCGGTCTCCACGTCGAGCTCGGCGCGGGGCAGCACGTCGCGCAGGTTCCCCGGCAGGGGCCCGCGCAGGTCGATACGGGAAATCACCCGAACAGTCTACGGACGGCCGGTCCGGAATCCCGCGATGTCCATCATGCGGACATTCGGGGCACCCCGCACAATTGTAGTAGGTGGAGCGATCCCATCCTTTGCCATAAATAGGATGAGGCGGGTGACCACGATCTCCCCGCCCCTCCCGGTCCCGGCGCGCGACCGCCTCGTGCCGCCGCAGCCCGGCAGCGTGTTGTGGGGGTGGCTGGCCCCGCTGGTCGTCACGGTGTTCGGCGGGATCCTGCGGTTCATGAACCTCGGCAAGCCGCACGAGGTGATGTTCGACGAGACCTACTACGCCAAAGAGGCGCTGTCGCTGCTGCGGTTCGGCGTCGAGACCAAGAGCGTCGAGAAGCCCGACCCGGCCCTGCTGGCGGGCGGCGACGGCGTGTTCCGGACCTGCGCGCGGGTCTCCGAGTGCGGCGACTACGTGGTGCACCCGCCGCTCGGCAAGTGGATGATCGCGCTCGGCGAGCAGATGTGGGGGATCAACCCGTTCGGCTGGCGGTTCATGGCGGCCGTCGTCGGGACGTTGTCGATCCTTATCCTGGCCCGCACCGCCCGGCGGATGACCCGCTCGACCCTGCTGGGCTGCTTCGCCGGATTCCTGCTGGCCGTCGACGGCATGCACCTGGTCATGTCGCGGGCCGCCCTGCTCGACGTCTTCCTGTCGTTCTGGCTGGTGGCGGCGTTCGCCTGCCTGGTCACTGACCGCGACCACATGAGGGCCAGACTGGCCGAGTGGCACGCGCGGGCGATCCCCGGCGACTTCGGGCCCCATCTGGGGTGGCGGCCGTGGCGGCTGGCGGCCGGGCTCGCGCTGGGGGCCGCGACGGCGACCAAGTGGACGGGCGCGTTCTTCATCGTCGGGTTCCTGGTGCTGACCCTGTTCTGGGACGCCGGCGCGCGGCGGTCGATCGGGCTGCGCCGCCCCTATCGCGGCTCGTGGAAGCGGGACCTGCCGCTCGGCGTGGCCTGGATGTGGGTCGTGCCGGTGGTGGTCTATGTGGTGTCGTACACGGGATGGTTCGCCAGTGAGCGCGGGTGGGGGCGCAACTGGGCGCAGGCCACCGACCACGGGTGGGCGTTCTTCGTGTTCGACTCGATCAGGTCGCTGGTGTCCTACCAGCTCCAGGCGCTGTCGTTCCACACCGGGCTGGCCTCCGGGCACAGTTACGCCACCGAGCCGTGGCAGTGGCCGCTGCAGTACCGGCCGGTGCTGCTGCACTACAGCTCGCCGAAGGGCTGCGGGGCCGACTCGTGCTCCTCGGCGATCTACGCGGCGGGCACCCCGATCCTGTGGTTCGCGGGGCTGGCGGCGATGGTCGCGATGTTGTCGTGGTACACTGCGACGCGCGACTGGCGGGCCGGGGCGGTGCTGCTCGGCTACGCCACCGGCTGGATCCCGTGGTTCTACTACGCCATCGTCGACGACCGGACGATGTACCAGTTCTACGCGCTGCCGATGGTGCCGTTCATGATCCTGGCGCTGACCCTGGTGGCCGGTCTGGCGCTGGGCGGACGCGAGGCGAGCCCGGCCCGCCGGTCGCGGGGGGCGGTGGCCGTCGGCGTGTTCGGGCTGCTGGTGCTGGCCAACTTCGCCTGGCTCCAGCCGATCCTCACCGGCGACACGCTCCCCTACGAGGGCTGGCGGGCCCGGCTGCTCTATTCGTCGTGGGTGCCGCCCCAGTAGATCGGGGTGGTCACCACGTTCAGCCCGCCGCCCCGGAAGTGGAGCCGGAACCGGCCCGCCGGGATCGGCGAGATCCGGAAACCGCCCACTTCGTCGACGGGCAGCCCCGGGCCGGGCCCCGCGCCGGTGACGACGCGGACCTCGCCTTCGGCCGGCGGGTCGAGCTGGCCCAGCAGGACGTCGCCGCTGACGCCGAGCTCGATCACCAGGCCCGACGCGGTCTGGAACGCCAGGTCGCGCAGCGCGGCCACCTCGTCGGCCCGGACCAGCGGCCCGGCCGCGCCCAGCGAGCTGAGCTCGGCCAGCTCGGCGTCGACCAGCCGCCAGGTGTAGATCGCCTGCCCCATCTCGACCAGCCCGGGAGGCACCGGGTCGGCGGCGCGCAGCGCGGCCGCCAGCTCCTCCATGAGGGCGTCGTCACGCATGGCTCTCTCCTCCCATGTGCCCGGAGGGCCGCAGGCGGGCGGCCCGTCTGGACACTACAGGGTGAGCTCGGCGAGCACCTCGTCGGCGGACTCGGCCACGATGAGGTCGGCCGCCGCGCGGACCGAGATGTTCTGCGCGGTCGCCCGCGCGGCGATCTCGCCGACCACGGCGGCGCAGGCGAAGGAGGTGCCGCTCCAGGTGGCGTAGCCGCTGAACTGCATCTTGTCCTGTACGACCTCCTCGCCGGTCAGCAGCCGCTCGACCAGGTCGACCTCGCCGGTGAGGTAGGTGCTGGTCACCGCGAGACCGTTGGCCAGCACGTTGACCCACGGGACCTTCGGGCTGAACTCGGCGTCGCGGGCGCCCACGGCGATCACGTCGGCGCAGGCGGCCGGCCAGACCGGGGTGACCTCGGTGATCCCGGCCGCCTTCCGCTTCTGCGAGGGCCGGCCGTGGTTGCCGGCCGCCGCGACCAGCACGATCGTGGGCGAGAGCCGCTGCACGGCCCGCTCCAGCACGGTCGGCGGCCGGTTGTCGTGGGTGGTGCAGCCGAACGACAGGTTGAGCACCCGCACGTCGGTCCTGAGGAAGCCCACCATGGCCTTGGCCACCGACCACGACGAGACCTCGACGCCCCTGTTGTCGAGGATCGACCGCATGACCAGGACCGCGTCCGGGGCGTGCGCGAGGATCACGCCCGCGACGAAGGTGGCGTGGCCGACGGGCGAGGGGTGCGGCGCGCCGCCGGTGTAGATGTCCTTGGCCGAGGCGAGGAAGCGCCCCTCCAGGTCGGGGTGCGGGACGATCTTGGAGTCGAGGATGCCGACGTGCGGCCCGGTGCCGGGGGAGGTCAGCCGGGCCACCTCGGCGTGCACGGCCGGGGTCAGCTCGTCGGGCCGTCCGCCGCCGGTGTAGGGCGAGCCCTGGACGCCGTCGAGCAGCCGGTTCTTGGCCATCGGGGGCGACCAGCCGTCGTACTTCTCCTCGAAGTCGGTGCGGAGGGCGTACAGGAGGAGGTCGAGGGCGGGGATCGGGTCGGCCGGGTCGTACTCCCCCGCCCGCGACCGGCGCACGCCGTCGAGGAAGCCCGCGATGAGGGCCTGCTCGATGGCGGCCAGCTCCGGCAGGTCGCAGAGGGTGAGGCCCAGTTCGGGGCTGGTGTCGAGCTCCCGCCAGGTGTGGCCGGTCAGGTCGGTGAGGCGGTTGCGGATCAGGGTCTGATATCGCCGGTCGACGACCAGCTGGTCGACCTTCCAGGCCTCGGTGTCGCTTCGGTAGACGCCGCCCGGGTCGGTGAAAGGCATGGGAACTCCCTCGCGTGATTCGCCACTTCCGATTGATGAGCGGGCACTCACCCGTTTGATACATCCCGCGCGGAAATCAGGAGTGGAAAACTGCGACGCGTGACGACGACCCAGGATCCGGCGCGGGCCGCGCTCATGCTCGCCGAGGCCGATCCGGGGCGGGCGGTGATCGTCGCGGCCGAGATCGCGGCGCGCGCCCGCGAACGGCGCGACCTGGCCGCCCAGTCGCGGGCCGAACGCGCGCTGGGCATCGCCGCCGTCCACCTCGACGACCTGGCGACCGCGGCCCGGCACCTGCGGGCGGCGATCCGCACGGCGGGCCGGGCCGGGTCGCCCGAACTGGCCGCCGAGGCGCGGATCCGGATGGCGTTCGTGACCAGCATGCGCGGCCGCCCCCGGCAGGCCCTGGCCGACCTCGAAGCCCTGCTGCCCGGCCTGCACGGCGAGCTGCGGGCGCGGGCCGACGCCCAGCGGGCCGCCGTCTTCAACCACCTGGGGCGGCACGCCGACGCGCTGGCCGCCTACCGCCAGGCCGTCCCGGTGCTGCGGCGGGCGCACGACCACGTGTGGTTGCAGCGGGTGTTGTCGAACCGGGGCATCGTGCACGGCTACCGCCACGAGTTCGCCGCCGCCGAGGCCGACTTCCACGAGGCCGAGGCACTGTGCGCCGACCTCGGGCTCGACCTGTCGCTCGCCGTGGTGCGGCTGAACCTGGGGTGGGTGCGGGGGGTGCGCGGCGACGTGCCGGGCGCGCTGCGCTATCTCGACCTGGCCGAGAGCCGCTTCCGCGACCTGGGCACCCACCAGCTGGGCTGGCTGCTCAGCGACCGCTCCGAGCTGCTGCTGTCGGTCGGCCTGACCGCCGAGGCCCGCGCCGCCGCCGAGGAGGCCGTCGCCGAACTGCGCCGCCGCCGCCGCGCGATCGTCCTGCCGGAGGTACGCCTGCTGCTCGCCCGCGCCGCCACCCTGGAGGGCGACCACGAACACGCGGTCGAGGCGGCCCGGCTGGCGGCCCGCGAGTTCGGCGCCCAGCAGCGCCCGGAGTGGCGCGCGCTGGCCGCGTTCGTGGTGCTGCGCTCCCGCCTGGCGGCCGGGCATCCGGGCGTCTCGGCGGCCCGCTTCGAGGCGGTCGCCAGGGAACTGGGCCGGGCGGGCTGGACGGCGGCCTCGGTGGAGGCCCGACTGCTGGCCGCGCGCCTGCTCCTCGGCCGGGCCTCCGGCATCGGCCCGGCTCCGGGCCCTGATGCCGTGCTTCCGGCCTCGGCAGCCGGTGCGCGCGAGCCTTCGGGCTCCGGGCCCGGAGGATGGGAGACGGTGTCCGGCGCGCGTGCGGAGCGGGCGGTCGAGCTGCTCGGCGTGGCCGCGCGGCATCGGTTACGCGGGCCGGTGTTGTCGCGGGTGCGGGGGTGGCACGCCGAGGCGCTGCGGCGGCTCACCGTCGGCGATCCGGCGGGGGCGGCGGCCGCGGTGCGGCGGGGGTTGCGGCTGCTCGACGAGCACCGGGCCACGCTGGGCGCGACCGACCTGCGGGCGCATTCGGCCGAGTTCCGGGTCGAGCTGGCCGAGCTCGGGCTGCGGATGGCCCTGGGCCGGGGCGGCCCGGCGCAGGTGCTGGGGTGGGCCGAGCAGGGGCGGGCCAGCCATCTGCTGATGCGCCGGGTCCGGCCGCCCGACGACCCGTGGCTGGCCGAGCGGCTGGCCGAGCTGCGGGCGGTGGCGGCTGAGGCGCGGACGTCCAGAGACCCGATGGTCACCGACCGGCAGGCCGCGTTGGAGCGCCGCATCCGCGACCACATCCGGGCGGCGCGGGGGGAGGCGCGCGGGCCCGACCGGACGCGGCGGTCCCCCGGCGTGGTGGGGTCGCTGGCTCCCCTGCTGGGCGAGCGGGCCTTGGTCGAGTACGTGCTGCTCGACGGCGTGTTCCACGCGGTCACCCTCGTGGCGGGGCGGGCCCGGCTGACCGCGCTGGGCTCCGTGGACGCGGTCCGCGACCTGGTCGAGCGGGTGCCGTTCGCGCTGCGGCGGCTGGCCCGGTCGGGCGACACCAGGGGCGGCCCATCGGCGGCGGCCCGGATGTTGCGGCACGCCGCCGCCCGGCTCGACGCCCTGCTGCTCGGGCCGCTGCGGCTCGGTGACCGGCCCCTGGTGGTCGTGCCGACCGGCCCGTTGCAGGGGCTGCCGTGGCCGGTGCTGCCGTCGTGCGCGGGGCGTCCGGTGGCGGTCTCGCCGTCGGCCGCGTTGTGGCGTCAGGCCGTAGTCCGGCCGGCCACCGGCAAGGGTCCCGTCGCGGTGGCCGCCGGGCCGGGGCTCCCGGACGCGGTCGCGGAGGTGGCCGAGGTGGCCGCCCTCCACGGGACCGTCCCCGTGGACGGAGAGACGCTGGCCGCGCTCGACGGCGCACGGCTGGCCCATCTGGCCGCCCACGGCCGGGTCAACACGGCCAACCCCCTCTTCTCCTCGCTGCACCTGGCCGACGGCCCCCTGACGGTCTACGACCTCGAACGCCTGCGCACCCCGCCGGAGCTGGTCGTGCTGGCCGCGTGTGAGAGCGGCCGGTCGGTGGTGAGAGCGGGCGACGAACTCCTCGGCCTCAGCACGACCTTCCTGTCGCTGGGCACCCGCTGCGTGGTGGCGTCGATGGTGCCGGTGCCGGACTCCCGCACCCGGCCGCTCATGATCGCCCTGCACCAGAGGCTCGCGGCCGGAGTGCCGGCGGCCACCGCGCTGGCCGAGACCCAGCGGGCGGCGGGCGACGACGTCACGGCGGCCGGCTTCGTCTGCATCGGCGCCGACGTCGCCGCGAAGCGGTGATCGGGTGGCCGCAGCGGGTCGGGTGGCCGGGGGTTCGGGGGGTCGTCCCCCCGTAATCTAGGCGCGTGGCGAAGACGAAAGGCGGGCAGGGCACCCCCGCGACCGTGGCGCTGACCAAGGCCGGTGCCGAGTTCACCCTCCACCCCTACGAGCACGACGCGAACGCGCAGGCGTACGGCGAGGAGGCGGCCGACGCGCTCGGCGTGCCCTACGAGCGGATCTTCAAGACGCTCGTCGCCGAGACCGAGGCCGGGCTCGCGGTGGCGGTGGTGCCGGTGGCCGGGAAGCTCGACCTGAAGGCGTTCGCGGCGGCGCTCAAGGGCAAGAAGGCCGCGATGGCCGAGGCGGCCAAGGTCGAGCGGGTGACGGGTTACGTCGTGGGCGGGATCAGCCCGCTCGGCCAGCGCAAACGGCTGCCGACCGTGGTCGACGCGTCCGCGCTGGCCTTCGGGACGATCTACTTCTCGGCAGGACGCCGGGGTCTCCAGATCGAGACGGCCCCGGGCAACCTCGTGACGCTCACCGGCGCCATCACCGCGGAGATCGCCAAGCTCTAGCCGGTCTCCTCGACCAACGTTCCGCAGGTGAAGTCGGCCTCGCGCTCGGGGTCGAGCTGCACCTGCGTCAGGACTGCGGACTCCATGGGACGGCGGATGGTCTCCATCTTGTCGCAGTCGTAGAGCAGGTAGGTGCCCTCGCGCTCGCCGAGGAGCATCATCCAGCGGCCGTCGTAGAGGGGCGTGCCCTTCTCCTTGTCCTCCAGGATCGCCCACTGGTCCTGGAAGCCGACGGTGCTGAGCAGGAAGTTCGCCTGACCGGTCTCGCGCATGTCCTGCGCCGCCGAGGCCAGGTTGAGGATGAGCAGGAAGCCCAGGCCGAGGCCGGTCAGGGCGCCGATGAGCACCTTGAGCCCGGCCCGGCCGACGGGCCGGCGGCGCAGGAGCTGGAAGGGCACCAGGAAGGTCACCAGGCCCAGGCCGACCGCGATGACGACCATGACCGTCAGGTCGAGGTCGGCGAAGAAGTTGTAGAAGCCCCAGTAGGTCGCCCCGCACCACAGGGCGGCGATCAGCCCGGCCACCCACGGCCGCGACCTGACCCAGGTCACCGCGCGCCCGGCCGCGCCAAGGGTGACGACGTTCACCAGCCAGCCGAACCCGACGAGCAGGCCGATCAGCGGGATGCCGAGCAGCACGACCAGCACCAGCGTGCTCATGAGGCGGCTGAACAGGACCGACTGGTCGATGCCGGCCTGCTGGGGGTTGATGCCGAAGGTGGCGTAGATCTCCTCGACGCCGAGGTAGAGGACGGCGTACAGGGCGACGCCGATCGGGAGGATGACCGAGGCGATCCGTTCGAGCAGGCTGATCACGCTGCCGCGATCGTCGTTCTCCTCGGTCGGCCGTATTTCCGGCGTATCCCGATTTCTATTTTCATCCAGTGGAATGTCTTGATCGATCACGGTCAAGGAGGGTACTGAAGACTGACTCTCCAGGTGACTGAAACTTCAATTATTTGTTCGCGTGCGGGTCTGTGGCGTTGAGCACAGTCACGACGTGGTCGTAGTCGCCCCGCTGCACGGCCTCGCGGAGGAATTTCACCCGCTCGACCAGGATCTCCTTGGCGTCGGGCTGCGTCTCCAGGAGGGTCATGACCTCGGCGACGAAGTCGTCGAGCGGCAGGGCGCGCTCGTTCTCCTTCTGGCCGGGCATCAGGTCGGTCTGCACCGAGGGCGGCACCAGCTCGACCACCCTGACCTTGGAGTACTGGAGGCGGATCGACTCGCTGAGCATGTGGATCGCGGCCTTGGAGGCGTTGTAGCTCGGGGTGACCTTCAGCGGGATGAACGCCAGGCCGGAGGAGACGGTGACGATCGTCGGGTCGGGCTGGGCCTGGAGGTGCTCGATGAACGCGGCGATCAGCCGGATCGGGCCCAGCACGTTGGTCGTGATGACCGTCTCGGCCGTGGCCAGGAAGTCGTCCGGCCGGGTCCAGTCCTCGGCCCGCATGATCCCGGCCATGGCGACCAGCACGTTCAGGGCGGGATAACGCCGCAGCACGTCCGTGGACGCCTGCTCGATGCTGGCGGCGTCTGCGGTGTCGACGCGGACCGTGCCGAACCCCTCGGCCTCCAGGTCGCCGAGGAGCTCGGTGCGGCGTCCGCCGACGACGACGGTGTTGCCCTTGTCGCGCAGGGCCCTGGCCAGGGCGAGACCGATGCCGCTGGTGGCGCCCGGGATGAAGATCGTGTTTCCGGTGATGTCCATGCTTCGAGCCTTCCCCGTCCGTCCGGGGAGGTGCAGAGAGCGGTTGTCGGGGGATCGGCGGTCCCTGGTTGGCGGTTCCGGCCGTGCGTAGGTTGGACACGTGGACCGCTCAGCACTCGCCGACTTCCTGCGCCGCCACCGGGAGGCGCTGCGCCCCGAAGACGTTGGCCTGCCCGAAGGCGCCCGGCGGCGCGCCCCGGGCCTGCGCCGTGAGGAGGTGGCCGCGCTGGCGCTGATGTCGACCGACTACTACACGCGGCTCGAACAGCGCCGCGGGCCGCAGCCGAGCGAGCAGATGCTCGCCACCCTGGCCCGCGCGCTCCGGCTGACCGGCGAGGAACGCGCCTACCTGTTCCGCGTGGCCGGCCGCAACGCCCCCGAGACCTTCACCGGCTCCTCCCACGTGGCCCCGGCCCTGCTGCGGGTCCTCGACCGCCTCGACGACACCCCCGCGCTGATCCTGTCGAACCTGGGCGAGACCCTGGTCGCCAACCGGATGGCCCAGGCCCTGCTCGGCGACCGCTCGGGCCACACGGGCCTGGCCCGCAGCGAGATCTACCGCTGGTTCACCGACCCCGAGCACGAACGCCGCCTCTACCCCGAGGACGACCGGCCCCGCCAGAGCCGGGCCATGGTGGCGAGCCTGCGGGCGGCGTACGGGACGATGGGCCCCAAGTCGCGCGCGGGCGAGCTGGTCAGGGCCCTGCAGAAGGCCAGCCCCGAGTTCGCCGAGATCTGGGACCGCCACGAGGTGGCCCGCCGATTCGAGGACCACAAGGTCCTCATCCACCCGCAGCTGGGCCCGATCGAGCTCGACTGCCAGGTGCTGTTCACCGAAGACCAGTCACAGACGCTGCTGGTGCTCACCGCTCCCCCGCGCAGCGAGGGCGACGAGAAGCTCAAGCTGCTCGCGGTCGTCGGGCACGAACGGTTCCCCGTCTAAACGGGCGCGCCGCAGCACTTCTTGTACTTGCGGTCGGAGCCGCACCAGCACCCGTCGTTGCGCCCCGGTGGCCAGGCGACGTCGCCCTCCGGATCGGTCAGGGCGACCAGGGCCAGGCGCTCCTCCTCCGAGGAGGGGGCCTCCTCCTGAAGGCGGACGACCGCGACCCGGGTCTCCAGGTCGGCCTGCCTGAAGCGCGCCTCCAGCGCCCGCAGGTCGTCTCCGGGCACGTAGGGCAGCCGCACGGTCGGCTTCTTCTCGATCACCGGCTGGGTCGTCTTCGGCGCGGCCGGCTCGGCCGCGGCCTGCGCCTCGACCCGGTCGGACAGCGGGCCGGGGCCGCCGAAGCGGCGGCGCAGCAGGTCGAGGTAGCGGACCGTCGCGGGCGGGCGGCCCAGGTCGAGCGCGAGGCGCAGGCCCTCGTCGAGGAGGCCGGCGGCGAACTCCGGGTCGAACGGCCCGGCGATCATCGCGGCCGCCGGGTAGAACTCCTCGTCGCGCTCGCCGTCGGGCAGCCGGTCGAGCTCGGCCCGCCGGGTGCGCAGCAGCCGCAGGGCCGTCGCCGAATCGCCGAGCTGGCCGTGCAGCTCGGCCATCGGGGTGCGGAGCGGGCCGGTCAGCTCGGGTTCCACGCCGATCAGGTCGTGGAGGAGGTCGAGGGTGTCCTGCTCCCACCCGTCGACGGTGTAGTCGTCGATGAGCTCCACGACGTAGGCCGGGATGCGCCGGTCGCCGCGGGCCCGCGGGTCCATGAGGGCGTCGGCGAGCAGTTCCCAGGCGGCCTTCTCCTCACCCCGGTCGTAGGCGCGCTCGAGCGCGGCGTCGAGGTCGAGTGGGCCGAAGAGATGGTCCGGAAGCACCAGGGCACCCTACCGAGGGTGTAGCCGAGGTTCACCTTCCCGGAGGACGAACCGGGCATACCTCCGGGCGTACCTTCGAATCGACGGTCGGCGGCGGCGCGGGGGCCCGCCGCCCGGCCGCTCGGATCCGGCCGCTCGGATAATGTGACGCCGGTGACGGAACTGCACTATCTCACCGCGTCGGAGACCTCGGCCCTGCTGCGGGCCAGGGAGATCGGCGCGGTCGAGGTCGCCCAGGCTCATCTCGACCGCATCGAGGCGGTCAACCCGCAGGTCAACGCCATCGTGACGGTCACCGCCGAACGGGCCCTCGACCGGGCCCGCGAGCTCGACGCCGGTGCGTGGCAGGGGCCGCTGCACGGGCTGCCGGTCGCCCACAAGGACCTGGTGTCGACCAGGGGCGTGCGCACCACGTACGGATCGGCGCTGTTCGCCGACCACGTGCCGACCGTCGACGACCTCATCGTCCGCAGGGTGCGCGACGCGGGCGGGGTGATGATCGGGAAGACCAACACGCCCGAGTTCGGCACCGGCTCCCACACCGTCAACGAGGTCTTCGGGGCCACCCGCAACCCCTACGACCCGGCCAAGTCGGCGGGCGGGTCGAGCGGCGGCGCGGCGGCGGCGCTGGCGGCGGGCCTGACCCCGCTGGCCGACGGCTCCGACATGGGCGGCTCGTTGCGCAACCCGGCGTCGTTCTGCAACGTCGTGGGGCTGCGGCCGACCCCCGGGCGGGTGCCCTCGAAGTCGACGACGGCCGCGTGGTTCACCCTGGGCGTGTCGGGGCCGATGGCGCGGACCGTACAGGACCTGGCCCTGTTCCTGACCGCCATCGCCGGACCCGACCCGAGTTCGCCGCTGTCGATCCGAGAGGACGCGTCGGTCTTCGGCGGCTCCCTGGAGACCGACGTCAGCCGGTTGCGCATCGCCTTCTCCCCCTCGCTCGGCGGGCTGCCGGTCGACCCCGAGACGGCCGCGGTGACCGCGACGGCCGCGACGGTGTTCGAGGGCCTGGGCGCGACCGTCGAGCACGCCGACCTCAACCTCGCGGGGGCCGACGAGGCGTTCCGTACCTATCGGGCCTGGTGGTACCTGGCCACCTACGGCGACCTCGACGGCGTCGGCGAGAACGTGCGCTGGAACGTCGAGAAGGGCCGCGAGGTGAGCGGCGAGGACCTGGCGCGGGCCGAGAAGCTGCGCACCCGCCTGTGGCACCGCGTGAACGGCTTCTTCGGCACCTGGGACTACCTGATCGCGCCGGTCAGCCAGGTCCCGCCGTTCCCGGTCGAAGATCCTTATGTACGTTCCGTCGACGGCCTCCAGATGCCCGACTACCTGGCCTGGATGCGCTCCTGCTACCTGATCAGCGTGCTCGGAGTCCCGGCCCTGTCCGTGCCGTGCGGCTTCACCGCGTCAGGGCTGCCCGTCGGGGTGCAGATCATCGGCCGCCCCTGGGACGACCTCGGCGTGCTCCGGGTCGGGCACGCCTTCGAGCGGGCTACGACGGCGGGATCGGTCCGTCCATCGTTTTCCGTTCCCGGTAGGTGACGGCGAACTCGCGCGCCCAGAACACCCCGGCCGCGAGCACCGCCCAGAACACCAGCACGCCCCTGGCCGTCAGCCCCAGCAGGTCACGGGTCGCGAACTCCCCCGCCGACGTCGCGGCCCTGACCACCTCGCCCCCCATCGACGAACCGATGAGGAACGCGACGAACGACCCGGCCAGCCCGCCGGCCCCGAGCCCCAGGACGATCGGCAACCCGTTGTCGCCCGCCCGCTGGTAGGCGATCAGCCCCGCGACCAGCCCGATGGTCGCCGTGATCAGCGCGAAGTAGCCGTCGGCCGCGATCAGCGCCTGCGTGTTCGGATCGGCCACCCGCCAGGCGCCCTCGTAGAGGACGTAGCGGGTGCGCGGCGCCAGGAACGACCACAGGAATCCCGCGGGCACCCCCAGCACCGTGAGGAGCAGGACCGTCCCACCGAAGTACTTCACAGGCCGCACCGTCCCGATGGTACCTACCTAGACCAGGCGGGCCACGCCGTTAGCATTGGCGGGTGAACGAACAAGCGTGGCTCATCGAACCCTCCGGTCCGCTGCGGGGGGACGTCGAGGTCCGAGGGTCCAAGAACGCCGTGTCCAAGCACATGGTCGCGGCCATGCTCGGCGACGGCCCCAGCACCCTGCACAACGCCCCCGAGGTCGGCGAGGTCCACCTGACCGCCGCCATGCTGGAGGCCCTGGGCATCCACGTCGAGATCGGCGACGGCGAGATCACCCTCGAACGCGGCAGCGTCATCGAGCCGAGGGTCCCGGAGAAGTACACCGGGCTCAACCGGATCCCCATCCTGATGCTCGGCCCGCTCCTCCACCTCGCGGGCGAGGCGTTCGTGCCGATGGTCGGCGGCGACCCGATCGGCCGCCGCCCGGTCAACTTCCACCTCGAGGCGCTGCGCCAGATGGGCGCCGAGATCATCGAGGACGAGAGCGGCATCACCGCCAAGGCGTCGCGCCTCCACGGCACCCGCATCACCCTCCCCTACCCGAGCGTCGGCGCGACCGAGACCATCCTGATGACGGCCGTCCTGGCCGAGGGCAAGACGGTCATCAAGGGCGCCGCCATGGAGCCCGAGGTCGTCGAGCTCGCGCTCTACCTCCAGCGCATGGGCGCGATGATCGAGTTGTCCCCCGACCGCCGCATCGTCATCGAGGGCGTCGAGAAGCTCCACGGCGCCTCGACCTGGCTGGCCGGCGACCGCATCGAGGCCTTCTCCTACCTCGTCGCGGGCCTGGTCACCGGCGGCGAGGTGCGCGTCCACGGCTGCCCGCAGGACCGCCTGGTCACCGCGATCACGACCCTGGCCCGCATGGGCGCCCGGTTCGACATCACCGACGACTGGCTGACCGCCTCGGCCCCCGACGGCCTGCGCGCCGCCGCCGTGCAGACCGACACCCACCCCGGGTTCATGACCGACTGGCAGACGCCGCTCATGGTCCTGTTCACCCGCGCCGAGGGCATGTCGGTGCTCCACGAGACGGTCTTCGAGAACCGCCTGGTGTACGTCCCTGCGCTGCAGAAGATGGGCTGCGAGATCGAGGTCTTCTCCCAGTGCCTCGGCGGCCCGGCCTGCCGCTACCACGACACCAACGCCAAGCACTCGGCGGTCGTGCGCGGCGTCTCCAAGCTCCGCGGCGCCGACGTGACCCTCCCCGACATCCGGGCGGGCTTCTCGGCGGTGCTGGCGGCCGCGGTGGCCGAGGGCACCTCGACCCTGCGCGGCGTCAACCACATCGAACGCGGCTACCACCGCCCGTTCGACCAGTTCACCTCGCTCGGCCTGAAGATCCGCCGCGCCGACGTCTAGTCCACCGCGACGGCCGTGACCCTTCCGGGGTCACGGCCGCGTCAGCCGGATCCATACCCGGAGACGAGCCACCGGTCCTTCACCCAGTGCACGATGAAGGGCTCGGCGAACTCCCCCGTGGGATGCCCGGTGTCCCCGCAGAGGTCCATCGACACCCTCACCCGCCGGCACTTCCGTCCCGGCGGGCAGTCGTGATCGGCCAGGTAGGAGTCGCCGATGTCGATGTTCGCGGCGGCGTCCCAGTGCCGGAACGGGGAGAACGGGCCGTTGAACTCGTGGTGGAAGTCCGTCTCGGGCACCATCACGGCTCTGATCGTCTCGCTGTCCTTGCCCAGCGCCGCGTCGACGTAGGCCGCCACGACCTCCTCGGGAGGGGCCCCTGCGGGCGGGATCGGCACCTCGTACCGGCCGGGCACGCAGACGAAGCACCCCGCGAGCAGCGGAACGAGCAGCAGGACCGGTAACGCCCCACGACCGGTGATCATCACCGAAGGCTAGCGAATCCGCCCGATCAGTCGCGGCGGCGGCGGCGCTCGCCGTCGGCGCGCGGGTCGCCCCGGTAGTAGTCGTCGCGGGGGCCGCCCCGGTAGTAGTCGTCCTCCTCCGGGTAGAGGTTGCCGTTCTCGTCCTCGTACCAGTACTCGTACTCGACGTCGCCGCGTTCGGCGGCCATCGCCTCGCGCAGGCCCGGGGTGAAGCCGCCGCCGAAGCGGCCCATGTCGGGGGCGGTGAAGTCGGTGGCGGGGGTGTCCTTCAGAGCCTGCTGCATCGAGTCGACCCAGATCGGGCCGGGCAGTGAGGCGCCCTGGACCGAGCCGTAGGTCTGGTCGCCGATGCGGACCCCGTTCAGGGGGTACTTGTACGACCCCCGGATGTCGCCCACGCTCACGGCGGCGGCCAGGTTCGGGGTGTAACCGGCGAACCAGGCCGACGTGTAGTTGTTGTTGGTGCCCGTCTTCCCGGCGGCCGGGCGGCCGATCGACTGGCCCTTCATGGTGCCCTGGGTGAAGACGCCCGAGAGCACGTCGTTGACCGCGTCGGCGACCGCCGGGTCGACGGTGGCGGAGCAGCTCGGCGGGATCTCCACGCGGCGGCCGTCGCGTTCGACGATCTCGGTGATGGCCACCGGCTTGCAGTACTTGCCGCGTGCGCCGAACGTCGCCACGGCGGCGGCGACCGTCAGGGGGTCCATCTCGTTGACGCCCAGGGTGAAGGTCGGCACCTCCGACAACTTCCCGCCGTCGGCGCGCTGGATGCCGAGCGCCTTCGCCGTGCGGATGACGTCGCAGAGGCCGACCTCGCGCTCCAGCATCATGAAGAAGATGTTGGACGACTTCCACGTCCCCAGCTCCAGGCTGTAGGGGCCGCCCTTGCCCTCGCCCGACGCGTTGTAGATCTTGGCGTTCGGGTCGTTGACGGGTTTGCCGGCGCAGTCGGTGAAGCCCTCCGACGGGACGAACACACCGGGCGTGTCGAACCCCTGGCCGAACTTCCACCCCTTGGCCAGCGCGGTGGCCAGCGTGAAGATCTTGAACGTGGAGCCCGCCTGGAAGCCCATGCCGCCCCCGTGGGCGGTGTCGGCGGGCAGGTTGAAGGTCGTGTTGGGGCCGGTGACCTTGCCGCCGGGGTTGCTGCCGTAACGTTTGCTGGCCGCCAGCGCCCTGATGCGGCCGGTGCCGGGCTCGACCATCGCCTCGGCCGCCACCTCGGTGTCCTCGGCCGCGACGCGCGCCTGGATGGCCTTGTCGGCCGCCGCCTGGGCGGTCGCGTCGAGGGTGGTCTTCAGGGTGAGGCCGCCCCGTTGGAGGCGGCGTTCGCGGTCGGCGCGGGAGTGGCCGAACGCGGGGTTGGCGAGGATCTCGTGCTGGACGTACACGCAGAAGAAGGGATAGGCCGATTCGGCGCAGCCGCCGGGCTCCGACCGCATGTTGAGGCCGAGCGCCTGCGACTTCGCGGCCGCCGCCTCGACGGGGGTGATCTCGCCGAGTTCGGCCATGCGGTCGAGCACCAGGTCGCGGCGCTGCTGCAGCTTCTCGCGCTGCTCCTCGCCGCGCGCCGGGTCGGTCGAGTACGGCGTCCGGACCGCCCCCGCGAGCGCCGCCGCCTGGCCGAGGGTGAGGTCCTTCGCCGACACGCCGAAGAACCGGCGGGCCGCCGCCTGCACGCCGAAGGCGCCCGCGCCGAAGTAGGCGATGTTCAGGTAGCGCTCCAGGATCTGGTCCTTGGAGTACTTCTCCTCCAGCGCCAGCGCGTAGCGCATCTCGGTGAACTTGCGGCGGATGCTGCGGACCTGGGCGTTGTCCCGCTCCTTGTCCGACTCAGCCCGGTTGACCAGGATGTTCTTCACCAGCTGCTGGGTCAGCGACGAACCGCCCTGCCGGATGCCGCCCGCCTGGGTGTTGGCGATCAGCGCCCGGATCGTGCCCCGCACGTCGAGACCCGCGTGCTCGTAGAAGCGGGCGTCCTCGATCGCGACGATGGCCTCGCGCATCGGCTTGGAGACCTGGTCGATGGTGACCGACTGCCGGTTCTGGGAGTAGAACTGGGCGAACTGGCGGCCGTCCTTGTCGACGAGCCGGGTCACCTCGGGCAGCGGGTCTTCGCGGGGCGGCGGCGGGAGCTTGGTGATGGTGCCGGCCGCCGTGTTGCTCGCCACCCCGGCCCCGGCGACGATCGGCGCGACCAGCGCCGCCGCCAGGACCCCGCCGAGTGCACCGCACACCGCCAGTCCACCGGCAGTCGTGACCCGCGCCATGCCACTTCCCCCCGTCGCCGGACAGGGGGAGTCCATGGTCAACCTAACACACCGTAACGCAGGGTAACGCTACGCCCCCAGGCAGGCCGGTCCGAGGAGCTGCTTGAGGTCGCCCATCAGGGCGGGGCTGGGGGTCACCCGCAGGCGGTCGTCGAGGCGCATCACGGTCGTCCGCGGCCCGTTGTGCACCTGGAGGTGCACCTCGGTGGTGCCGGGATGGGTGGTCAGCACCTCTTTCAGCCGGCCGACCACGGGCGGGGTGACCCGGGCCATGGCCAGGCTGACCACGAGCGGGCCGCCCGACTCGACGGTCAGGTCGGGCTGGGTGACCTCCATCGCGATGATCTTGGCGACGTCTTCTCGTTTGTCGATGCGGCCCTTGACGAAGACGATCGCGTCCTCGGCCAGGATCGTCGCGCACAACTGGTAGGCCGACGGGAAGATCATCACCTCGATCGAGCCGCCGAGGTCCTCGAGCTGGGTGAGGACCCAGGTGTCGCCCTTCTTGGTGACCTTGCGCTGCACGCCGCTGAGGATGCCGCCGACCGTGACGATCTGGCCGTCGGGCCGCGAGTCGTCCTGGAGGGCGGTGATCGAGCAGTCGGCGCCGCTCGACAGGATGTGCTCGACGCCGAGGAGCGGGTGGTCGGAGACGTAGAGGCCGAGCATCTCCCGCTCGAACTGCAGGACGGTGTTCTTGTCCCACTCCCCTTCGGGGATGGTGACGTCGAAGGTCTGGTCCTCCCCGCCGTCGACCGCGCCGAACAGCGAGTCCTGCCCGATGGCCTCGTTCTTCTTGATGTCGATGATGGCGTCGACGGCCTGCTCGTGGACCATCACCAGGCCCTTGCGGACGTGGCCCATCGAGTCGTACGCCCCCGCCTTGATCAGCGACTCGATGACCCGCTTGTTGCAGACCTGGGCCGGCACCTTGCGCAGGAAGTCCTTGAAGTCGGTGAAACGGCCCTTCTCCTTGCGGGCGGCGATGATGCCGTCGACGACGTTGCCGCCCACGTTGCGGATGGCCGACAGACCGAAGCGGATGTCGGCGCCGCGCGGGGTGAAGTCGAAGTCGGAGTCGCTGACGTCGGGCGGCAGCACCTTGATGCCCATGTGGCGGCACTCGTTGAGGTAGAGGGCCGACTTGTCCTTGTCGTCCTTGACCGAGGTGAGCAGGGCGGCCATGTACTCGGCGCGGTAGTTGGCCTTCAGGTAGGCCGTCCAGTAGGAGACCAGGCCGTATCCGGCGGTGTGGGCCTTGTTGAAGGCGTAGTCGGAGAAGGGCAGCAGGATGTCCCAGAGGGCCTTGATGGCCTCCTTGGAGAAGCCGTTGTCCTTCATGCCCTTCTCGAAGAACTCGTACTGCTTGTCGAGTTCCGACTTCTTCTTCTTGCCCATCGCGCGGCGGAGCAGGTCGGCGCCGCCGAGCGAGTAACCGGCCACGCGCTGGGCGATGGCCATGACCTGCTCCTGGTAGACGATCAGGCCGTAGGTCGTGGACAGGATGTCGGCCAGGGGCTCCTCGAGCTCCTTGTGGATCGGGGTGATCTCCTGCTGGCCGTTCTTGCGCAGCGCGTAGTTGGTGTGGGAGTTGGCGCCCATCGGGCCGGGACGGTAGAGCGCGAGGGCGGCGGAGATGTCCTCGAAGTTGTCGGGGCGCATCAGCCGCAGGAGGGTGCGCATGCCGCCGCCGTCGAGCTGGAAGATGCCCAGGGTGTCGCCGCGGGCCAGCAGCTCGTAGGTCTTGGCGTCGTCGAGCGGCAGGTCGAGCAGCTCGATCTTGTTGCCGGTGTTGAGCTCGACCATCTTCAGGCAGTCGTCGATGATCGTCAGGTTGCGCAGGCCGAGGAAGTCCATCTTCAGCAGGCCGAGCGTCTCGCAGGTCGGGTAGTCGAACTGCGTGATGATCGCGCCGTCGGAGTCGCGGCGCATGATCGGGATGTAGTCGGTCAGCACCTCCGACGACATGATGACGCCGGCGGCGTGCACGCCGGTCTGCCGGATCAGGCCTTCGAGGCCGCGCCCGAGGTCGATGGTCGACTTGACGTCGACGTCTTCTTCGTAGAGTTTGCGCAGCTCACCGGCTTCGTTGTAGCGCGGGTGGTCGCTGTCGAAGATGCCGGAGAGCGGGATGTCCTTGCCCATCACGGCGGGCGGGAACGCCTTGGAGACCTTGTCGCCGAGCGCGTAGGGGTAGCCCAGGACGCGGCCGGCGTCCTTCACGGCCGCTTTCGCCTTGATCGTGCCGAAGGTGGCGATCATGGCGACCTTGTCGGAGCCCCACTTCTCGGTGACGTACCTGATGACGTCGGCGCGCCGGCGCTCGTCGAAGTCGATGTCGACGTCGGGCATGGAGACGCGCTCGGGGTTGAGGAACCGCTCGAAGTAGAGGCCGAACGGGATCGGGTCGAGGTCGGTGATGCCCAGCGAGTAGGCCACCAGCGAACCGGCCGCCGACCCACGGCCGGGGCCGACCCGGATGCCGTTGTTCTTGGCCCACATGATGAAGTCGGCGACCACGAGGAAGTAGCTCGGGAAGCCCATCTGGACGATGACGCGGAGCTCGTTCTCGACCCACTCGCGGTGTTCTTCGTCGACGCCGCCGGGGAAGCGGCGGTGCATGCCCTTCCAGACCTCCTGGCGGAAGAACTCCTCCTCGGTCATCCCGTCGGGGATGGGGTAGGTCGGCATCAGGTTCTTGTGCTGGAAGAACCCGGTGGGGTCGACCTTCTCGGCGACCAGGAGGGTGTTGCGGCAACCCTCCTGCCACAGGTCGGAGGAGTCGACGGCGCGCATCTCGTCGGCCGACTTGATGTAGTAGCCGCTGCCGTCGAACCGGAACCGGCCGGGGTCGGAGAGCTGCTTGCCGGTCTGCACGCACAGGAGGGCGTCGTGCGACTGGGCGTCGGACTCGTAGGTGTAGTGGGAGTCGTTGGTGACCAGCGGCGGGATGTCGAGCTCTCTGGAGATCCGGGTCAGGCCCTCGCGGACGCGGCGCTCGATGTCGAGGCCGTGGTCCATGATCTCCAGGAAGTAGTTGTCCTTGCCGAAGATGTCCTGAAATTTCGCCGCCGCCTTGACGGCCTCGTCGTACTGGCCGAGGCGGAGCCGGGTCTGCACCTCGCCCGACGGGCAGCCGGTGGTGGCCATCAGGCCGTCGGCGTGCTCGGCCAGGATCTCGGCGTCCATGCGGGCCCACTTGCGGTGGAAACCCTCGGTGTAGGCGCGCGAGGACAACTTCATCAGGTTGTGGAGGCCGGCGCGGTTCTTCGCCCAGATCGTCATGTGGGTGTAGAAGCCACCGGCCGAGACGTCGTCGCTCTTCTGGTGGGGCTCGCCCCACAGGACCGGCTTCTTGTTGAAGCGGGCGTCGGGGGCGATGTAGGCCTCGATGCCGATGATCGGCTTCACGTCGGCGGCGGTGGCCTGCCGGTAGAACTCGAAGGCGCCGTGCATGTTGCCGTGGTCGGTGATCGCGATGGCGGGCATGCCCTGCTCGCCCACCAGTTTGAACATCTGCTTCAGCCGGGCCGCACCGTCGAGCATCGAGTATTCGGTGTGGACGTGCAGATGCACAAACGAATCGCCCATGAGACCCCCATCTTCCGACCGATGGAGGTAGAGCCTACGCGTGATCACCTCCCCGCACGAATACGGTCGCGGAAGAGATCTTCCGGGGGGAATCGGTGGAGAAAACCAATCTCGACGAGGGGTATTCGCACGCCCTCGGCAAGCGCCAGGTGCAGATGATCGCGATCGGCGGCGCCATCGGCGTCGGCCTGTTCCTCGGCTCCGGGGGCCGCTTCGCCGCCGCCGGTCCGGCCCTGGTGATCTCGTACGCCGTCGCCGGCGTCGCCGCCTTCTTCGTCATGCGGGCCCTCGGCGAGCTGGTCAGCTACCGGCCCACCTCCGGCTCCTTCGTCTCCTACGCCACCGAGTTCGTCGGCCCCTGGGCCGGGTTCGCCAGCGGGTGGATGTACTGGGTCAACTGGGCCGCCACGGGCATCGCGGAGCTGACCGCCATCGCGATCTACGTGCACCTGTGGGCGCCCGACTTCCCGCGCTGGCTCACCGCGCTGATCGCGCTGGGGGTCGTGCTGGTGGTGAACCTGGCCTCGGTGAAGGCGTTCGGCGAGCTGGAGTTCTGGTTCGCGCTGCTCAAGGTGGTCGCGATCGTGGCCTTCCTGATCGTCGGGCTCTACCTGGTGATCTTCTCGGTCGAGGGCGCCTCGCCCGCCAACCTGACCTCCCACGGCGGGTTCTTCCCGATGGGGTTCGGGGCGGTGCTGATGAGCCTGCAGGCGGTGGTGTTCGCGTACGCCGCCATCGAGCTCGTCGGCATCGCGGCCGGCGAGACCAAGGACCCCGACAAGGTGCTCCCCAAGGCCGTCAACAGCGTCATCTGGCGCATCGCGATCTTCTACGTCGGTTCGGTGCTGCTGCTCGGCATGGTGCTGCCGTGGACGTCGTACAGCGCGGGAGAGTCGCCCTTCGTGACGGTGTTCACCCAGCTCGGCATCCCCTGGGCGGGCGACGTGATGAACCTGATCGTGATCACGGCGGCGTTGTCGTCGTGCAACTCCGGGCTCTACTCCACCGGGCGGATCCTGCGGTCGATGGGCCAGCGCGGCGAGGCCCCGCGGTTCACCCGGTCGCTGAGCTCCCGGCACGTGCCGGTGGGCGGGATCCTCATGACGGCCTCGGTCTACGTGGTGGGGGTGGCGGTGTACTCGTACATCCCCGAAAGGGCCTTCACCATCGCGGTGGCGATCTCCTCCCTCGGGACGATCACCACCTGGGGCACCCTGATCTACTGCCAGATCAAACTGCGGCAGGCCTGGACGCGCGGCGAGCTGCCCCGGCCCGCGTTCCTGATGCCGGGGTCGCCCTACACGAACTGGCTGACGCTGGCCTTCCTGGCGCTGGTGGTGGTCCTGATGCCCTTCGCCGACGAGGACCAGCGGCTGGCGTTCTACCTGATCCCGGTGCTGGCGGGCGGGATCTGGGGCGGGTGGCGGCTGGTCAACGCGAAGCGGGCGCCGGCCACTCACGTTCAGCAGCGTGTAGTCCCGCCTCAATGACGGCCGCCATGATCGGCCGCAGCCCCGGTTCGCCCAGGCGCGGCGCACGCTGCGCCATCTCGGCGACCACCCTGCGCTCCCGCTCGGGGTCGCGCCCGGCGAACCCCCCGACCGGCTTGAGCCGCTGGATCGCCCCGGCCAGCTCGGCCCGGCGCTCCAGGATGACGGCGAGGGCGGCGTCGGTCCGGTCGATCGCCGCGCGGGCCTGAGGCAGGTCTTCGGGGGCCTCAGGGCGCACCACGGCGCCGATCAGCCGGGCGTCCTCCACGGCGGCGTCGACCACCTCCGGCGGCGCGTCGGGGCCGAGCAGGAGCCCGTCGGCCCCCGCCGCGACGGCGGCGCCGGCGAGCACGGCGTCCGTCCCCAGGTCGACGATCACCGGCCGCCCCGACTCCGCGCGGGCGGCCTTGACGAGCGCCAGGTCGGGCACCGCCTCGCAGAGCACGACCGAGGCGTTCCCCTCGGCCTCGCAGCGGTCGGCGGCGGTCAGCCACTCCATCAGGGGCGCGTCGCGCGGTCGTCTGAGGATCACCGGCAGGGCGAGGCGGGCGGCGGCCCGGACGAGCGTCAGGTCGTCGACGACGACCGCGACGGCGGGACCGGCGAGGGCGTCGAGTTCGACCGACGGCGACAACTCGACGAGCAGCGGACCCCCGAGGACCGCGACCGGCCGCCCTTCTCCGATGGTCAGATCCGCGATCCGTACGGACATGTCGTGAGATTACCAGGGCAGTACTGCTCGCGTTTGATCCCTTTGCCATCCATGGGACGATTCATGGGTTCTGGAAGGGGTGGGGATGACGAACGCGGAAGGCCGACTCGTCGGGGGCCGGTACCACTTGATAGAACCCATCGGCCGGGGCGGCATGGGCATCGTGTGGCGGGCCCATGACGAGCTGCTCGACCGCGCCGTGGCGGTGAAGGAGGTCCGGTACGACAGCGCGATGGGCGACGAGCTGCCCGAGCTGAACCGCCGGACCATGCGGGAGGCGCGCGCCGCCGGGCGGCTGACCCATCCGAATGTGGTCGTCGTCCACGACGTGATCGAGGAGGACGGGCGGCCCTGGATCATCATGCAGCTCGTCGAGTCGCGGTCGCTGGGGCAGGTGATCCGGCAGGACGGGCCGCTCACGCCCAAACGGGCCACCGAGATCGGGCTGCAGATCCTCGACGCGCTCCGGGCGGCCCACGCGCAGGGCGTGTTACACCGTGACGTGAAGCCCGAGAACGTGCTGCTCGCCGACGACGGGCGCGTCGTGCTGACCGACTTCGGCATCGCGCGGGTCGAGACCGACTCGACGATGACGCGTACCGGCCTGGTCGGCACCCCCGCGTTCATCGCGCCCGAGCGGCTGCGCGGCGGCCCGGCGCAGCGCGAGTCCGACCTGTGGTCGCTCGGCGCGACCCTCTACGCCGCCGTCGAGGGCCGCCCGCCCCACGACAAGGGCATGGCCATGGCGACCATGCACGCCGTGCTGACCGAGCCGCCCGACCCCGCCAGGAACGCCGGCGCGCTGCGTCCCGTCCTCGACCGCCTCCTGGAGAAGGACCCGGCGACCCGCCCCGGCTACGACGAGACCGCCCGCCTGCTCCGCCGTGCCGCGACCGAGCAGGCCGCGCCCCGCCCCGTCGACGCCTCGGGCTGGCCGTCGCCGCCCTCCCCGCAGCGCGCCGGGCGGGCCAACGGCGTGCCGAAGCCGTCGGCGACGCCCCCGGAGGCGTTCGAGGCGACCGACCCCGACCTGCCGACGACCCCGACCAAACACCCCAAGAAATCCGCTTCTGGACGCTCTGACGACGCCCCGGCCGCATCCCTGGCCGAGAAGCCGTCCCCGTCGACGGGCGCGGAACCAGGCCCGCAGACCGGAGACGCGATCCCGGCGCAGCGTCCGGCCGAGGCGGCCGAACCCGCCGCCGAACCCGCCGCCGAACCCGACGCGAAGCCCGCGCCCAAGCCGGCCGCGAAGCCGGCCAAGAAGCCGCCGGCCGCCGGTGCACCCGCCGACCGCGGACCGGCGGGGAAGACCCCCGCGGCCCCGGCCAAGGGCCGCCCGGGTGGCGGCGCCGCGGCCGCCGCCGGCAAGGCGGTTCCGGACCAGGCCCCCTCGGCCGAATCGGCGGGCGAGAAGCCCGGCCAGGCTTCCGGGGCCTCCGCCGGCGAGGCCAAGCCGGAGGTCCCCCGGCAGGGCTCCGAGCCCGACCCCGTGCGCGAGTTCGCGCAGGAGGACGGCGCCGAGACCGGCAAGGAACCGGCGGCCGAGCCCAAGCCCGCCCCCAAGCCGGGCAACCGCCGCCCGCCGAGCGCCCCCTACGGCGGCGCCGGGGTGCGGCCGGGCGCGGGGCGTCCCGCCGAGGCGCCGCGGCCGAGCGAGCCCGCACCGGCCCGGCAGTCGAGCGCGGCCCCGGGCGCCTTCCACGCCGAACCGGTCGGCGCGTCGCCGTTCTTCGCCGACGAACCCGGCCACACCCGCTACGGCGAGCAGGTCTCCGTGCCGCTCCCCGACTCCGGCCGCAACGTGTGGAGCACGGTCGACATCCCCGAGCGCAGGAACGGCCTGCTCAAGGTCGCGCTGGTCGCGATCCCGGCGATCCTGGTGGTGGGCGGCGTCGCGTTGTGGCTGGGCATGGAGCAGGCCGGCGAGGGCTCCGGCACCGCCGCGACGATCAAGCCCCCGGCCACCACCGCCGCCGCCGACCCGTCGGGCGACCCGTCCGAGGGCGCGGGGGGCGAGGAGTCCGGCAAGCCGTCCGCCACGCCCTCCGACGACGAGGAGAAGGAGCCCTCTCCCGAGCCCTCCGAATCCCCCTCCAAGGAGGACGACGAGGACAAGGACAAGCTTCCGAAGGGCTGGAAGACCTACAAGGACAAGACCGGCTTCTCCATCGCCCTTCCGCCGGGCTGGAAGTACGACCGCACCGACGCCTCAGGCACCTACTTCCGTGGTCCGCTCAACGGGGCCTACCTGCAGATCGGCCAGACCGGCAACCCCGGTGCCGACGCGCTGAAGGCCTGGCAGGACCAGGAGCCGGTCATGCGCACGTGGAACGGCTACAAGCGGCTGTACATGAAGAAGGTCGACTACTTCCGCGACGCGGCCGACTGGGAGTTCACCTGGGAGCCCGGCGGCAACACCGGCCACATCCTCAATCGGGGATTCGTCGTCGACGACGAACACGGCTACGCGATCCTCTGGAAGACCCGCCACAGCGACTGGGACAAGTACCGCCACTACTTCGACAACTTCGCCAAGTCCTTCGAACCCGACAAGTAGCCCCCGTTATGGGACGATGCCAAACGGTCCGAAGGGGGATGATGTGGAAGGGTCGCGCCGCCTCGCGGGGAGGTACCAGCTCGAGGAGCGGATAGGCCGCGGCGGGATGGGCGTGGTCTGGCGCGCCCACGACGACCTGCTCGACCGCCCGGTGGCGGTCAAGGAGGTCCTCTACACCGCGCTCAGCGACGACGACCGCGCCGAGTTCAACCGCCGCACCATCCGCGAGGCCCGCGCGGCGGGCCGCCTGTCCCACCCGAACGTGATCGTCGTCCACGACGTCATCGAGGAGGACGGCCGTCCCTGGATCGTCATGCAGCTGGTGCGCTCGACCTCGCTGGGCGACGCGCTGCGCCGGCACGGGCCGATCGTGCCCGACCGGGTGGCGGCCATCGGCGCCCAGGTCCTCGACGCGCTGGTGACCGCCCACGCGGCCGGCATCCTCCATCGCGACGTGAAGCCCGAGAACGTGCTGCTGACCCCCGACAACCGGGTGGTGCTCACCGACTTCGGCATCGCGTCGATGACCGAGGACCCGTCGGTGACCCTGACTGGCTCCATCACCGGCACCCCGGCCTTCCTCCCCCCGGAACGCCTGTCGGGCCACCCGGCGACCCCCGAGTCCGACCTGTGGTCGCTGGGCGCGACCCTGTGGGCGGCGGTCGAGGGCCGCTCCCCCTTCGACCGGGGCACGCCGATCGCCAGCATGGCCGCCGTCCTGCACGAGGAGACCCCGGTCTCCCACCGGGCGGGCCCGCTCGGCCCGGTCCTCACGGGGCTGATGTGCAAGGACCCGGCCCGGCGCATGGGCGCCGACGAGGCCATGGACCTGCTCCACCAGGCGGCCTCCGGCACGTGGCACCCCCAGGGCGGCCAGACCAGGAACACCCCGCAACCCGCCGCCCCCGCGCCCCTCCCGGCGGCCTTCACGAGCCCGGGGAGCGCCCCCCAGGGCCCGTTCACCCCCGCTCCGCCGACCTACAGCACGCCGCCCCCGCCGGAGAAGGACCGTGACAAGTTCCTGATCGTCACCCTGGCGACCCTGCTGGTCGCGCTGGTGGGCATCGGGGGCTATTTCGCGTACACGACCCTGACCGCGAACGGCGACCCGGGCGTCGTGGCCGGCGGTCTCGACCCGGTCACCCGGCCGCCCTCCCCCGAACCCACGCCCGAGCCCACGCCGTCGCCCACGCCGTCGCCCACGCCGGAGCCCACGCCTGACGACGCGCCGCCGCTGCCGCAGGGCTGGACCGAATACCACGACGACCGGCTGCGGTTCGCGGTGGCGCTGCCGCCCGGGTGGGCGCCCTACCGGAGCGAGGGGCAGCGGGTCTACTTCCAGGGGCCGGGCATGCAGGGCTACCTGCAGGTCGACCTCACCCCGTGGGAGCGCGACGACCCGCTGGAGGCGCTGGAGGTGGTCGAGCAGGCGTCGACCTCGAAGGGCTACCTGCGCGACTACCGGCGCATCGCGATGAAGCGCACCTCGCTGGTCGTCGGCGGCTTCGACGCCCCGGGGGCCGACTGGGAGTTCCTGCACACCACCTCGACGGGCACCTGGCGCGTCTACGACCGCGCGTTCCGCATCGACAACCAGTGTTACGCCCTCTACTGGCAGGTCCCGGAGGGGTCGTGGGCCAAGGCGGCCCCCTGGTTCCGGACCTTCGCCCGAACGTTCCGGCCGGTCTGATGCCGGCCAGGCAGGACGCGGTCCGCGCCGGTCTCGGCGTCGGGCTCGCGGTGGGGGTGTCGGGGCTGGCGTTCGGCGCGGCGGCGGTGACGGCCGGGTTGTCGGTGGCGCAGGCGTGCGCGCTGAGCCTGTTCGCGTTCACCGGCGCGTCGCAGTTCGCGCTGGCGGGGGTGGTCGCCGGGGGCGGGGCGCTGGTGCCGGGCGTCGCGGGCGCGCTGCTGCTGGGGGCGCGCAACGGCCTGTACGGCCTGCGCCTCGCCGCCCTCCTCCCGGCCAGGTTCCGGGCGTTCACCGCCCACGGCGTCATCGACGAGACCTCGGCCGTCGCCTTCGCCCACCCCGGAGAGGCGCGGGCGGGCTTCTTCGCGACCTTCGCCAGCCTGTACGTCACCTGGAACCTGACGACGTTCCTGGCCGCCGCGGGCGCGTCGGCGGTCGGCGACCCGGCCGTCTTCGGCCTCGACGCGGTCGGACCGGCCACGTTCCTCGCCCTGCTGTGGCCGCGCCTGAAGGAGTCGGCCGAAGACCGGAAGGTGGCGCTGGCCGGGGCGGCCGTCGCGCTGGCCGCCACCCCGTTCCTGCCGCCCGGCGTACCGGTCCTGCTCGCCGCGGCGGGCGCCCTGGTGGTGCTGGTCAGATGAGCCTCTGGTGGGCCGTCATCGCCACCTGCGTCGGCTGCTACCTGCTGAAATACGCCGGTCTCGCGGCCCCGCGCAAGGTGCTCGACCACCCGGCCGTGCGCAGGTTCGCCACGGTCGTCCCGGTGGCGCTGCTGGCCGCGCTGATCGCCGTGCAGTCGTTCGGGCAGGGTTTCGACGGGCCCAGAACGGCGGGTCTGGCCGCCGCCGTGGTGGCCCTGCTGCTGCGCGCCCCGTTCCTGGTGGTGCTTGTCGTCGCGGCTGTAGTTACGGGACTGCTACGAATAACGGGCATGTGATTCCGCTGCCGGGGTAGCCGGGCCGCATGCCCGAGTCTCAGACGTCCGACCGTATCGTCGCCAGCCGTTATCGCCTGCTCGAACCTCTCGGCCGGGGTGGCATGGGCACCGTGTGGCGTGCCCTGGACGAAACCCTGGAACGCGAAGTCGCCGTGAAGGAGCTCAACGCCGACCTGTCCGGCCCCGAGCGCGAGATCTTCACGATCCGGACCCTGCGTGAGGCGCGCGCCGCCGGCAGGGTGGGCCACCCGGCGGTGGCCGCCGTCTACGACGTCTTCGAGGAACGCGGCCATCCGTGGATCGTGATGCAGTACGTGCCGTCCACGACCCTGGGCGCGCTGATCCGCGACGAGGGCCCGATGCGCCCCCACCGGGTCGCGACCATCGGCCTCCAGGTGCTGAGCGCCCTGAAGGCGGCCCACGCGGCGGGCGTGCTGCACCGGGACGTGAA
Source organism: Herbidospora sakaeratensis (assembly GCF_001570525.1). GTDB lineage: Bacteria > Actinomycetota > Actinomycetes > Streptosporangiales > Streptosporangiaceae > Herbidospora > Herbidospora sakaeratensis. The sequence continues at coordinate 13,762 of NZ_BBXC01000007.1, read as the reverse complement.
GCCCGACAACGTGCTCATCACCCCCGACGGCCGGGCGGTGCTGACCGACTTCGGCATCGCGGCGATGGAGGACGACAGCCCGGTGACGCGGACGGGCTCGCTCGTCGGCACGCCGGCGTTCATCAGCCCGGAGCGTGCGGCAGGGGGCCGCGCGGTCCGCGCCTCGGACATGTGGTCGCTCGGCGTGACCCTGTTCCTGGCCGTCGAGGGCCGCTCGCCGTTCCACCGGGGCCACGCGATGGCGTCGCTGGCGGCGGTCATGTACGAGCCGTACGGCCAGCTCTACCGCGCCGGCCCCCTCACGCCGGTCCTGCACGGCCTGCTGGAGAAGGACCCGGCCCGCCGCATGACGGCGGTGGAGGCCGAGAGCCACCTCCACAACATCGTCAACGGCATCACGTCGGAGCCGACGGCCCCCTTCGTCCCGGTCCCGCCGCCCCCGCCCGCGCCGTCCGCCACCGTGGCGAGCCCGCGCAGGAAGTGGCCGTTCACCGCGGTCGTCTCGGCCGTCCTGGCGGTGGGGCTGAGCGCCGGCACGATCGCCTACCTGACGGCGGGCGACCCTCCGGTGACCCCGGCCGACACGATCCCGGCGCAGGTCCCCGCGAAGAAGAAGGCCAAGGCCACCCCCGACGCCACCGTCGAGACGACGGCCGGCGAGGAACCGGTGACCCGGCCGACCGAACGCCGCCAGGACGAGCAGCAGCCACCGGAGAAGGCCCAGGCCCCGTCCCCAAAAGCCAGCCCGTCCGGGCGGCCGAGCGAAAAGCCGAGCCCCCCGGACGAGGAGTCCGAGGACGAGGGAACCCCCACCCAGGAGCCCACGCAGGACCCCGCTCCGGACGAGGGCACGCCGGAGGAGAACACCGGGGAGGAAAGCACCGGGGAGGACAACCAAAGCCTGGAAAGCACAGGTCAGCTTGAGGGCCGACTTCCTGACGAATGATCACCCCTAACGGGCCCGCGACCGGGCACGATGCGCACATGAACGACATCACCGGCGGAATCCTCAAACTCACCGACGATCTGGCCCTGACCCGCATGGGCTACGGCGCGATGCGCCTGACCGGCCCGGGGATCTGGGGCCCGCCCAACGACCGGGCGGAGGCGATCCGCGTGTTGCGGACGGTCGCCGACCTGGGCCTGCTCCACATCGACACCAGCGACTACTACGGCCCCCACGTGGTGAACGACCTCATCCGCGAGGCGCTGCACCCCTATCCCGACGGCCTGCGCATCGTCACGAAGGTCGGCGGCCGGCGCGGCCCCGACAAGTCGTGGCACCCCGCCCTGACCGAACCGGAACTGATCGAGGCCGTGTACGACAACCTCAAGCGCCTCGACGTCGAGCGGCTCGACGTGGTCAACCTGCGGATGTTCGACACCGGCGACCCGACCGTCCCCTTCAGCGTGCTGGCCGCCCTCATGGACGAGGGCCTGATCGCCCACCTGGGCGTCAGCAACGTGACCGCCGACCAGCTCCTGGTGTGCCGGGGCATCGCGCCGGTGGTCTGCGTCCAGAACGCCTACAACCTGGTCGACCGGAGCGACGACGCCCTGGTGGACGTCTGCGCCGAACAGGGCCTCGCCTACGTCCCGTTCTTCCCGCTGGGCGGCTTCTCCCCGCTCCAGTCGCAGGTCCTGGACGAGGTGGCCCGCGACCTGGGCGCGACCCCCCAGCAGACGGCGCTGGCGTGGTTGCTGCACCGCTCCCCCACGATCTGCGTCATCCCTGGCACCTCGTCGGTCGCCCACCTGAGGGAGAACGTCGAGGCGGCGGGCCTGCGGCTCACCGGCGACGCGCTGGCGCGCCTCGGCTCACTCGGCTGAGGTCACGACTCGGCGATCACGTCGAGGGCGTGGGCCAGGTCGGCCGGGTAGTCGGCGCTGAAGCTGACCCACTCGCCGGTCGAGGGGTGCTCGAAGCCCAGCATCACCGCGTGCAGCCACTGCCGCGACAGGCCCAGGCGGGCCGAGAGCGTCGGGTCGGCGCCGTACTGCAGGTCGCCCACGCACGGGTGGCGCATGGTCGACATGTGCACCCGGATCTGGTGGGTGCGCCCGGTCTCCAGGCGGATGTCGAGCAGCGAGGCCGACCGGAAGGCCTCCAGGGTGTCGTAGTGGGTCACCGAGTCTTTGCCGCCGGCCACGACGGCCCACCGGCCGTCGCCGGAGGGGTGCCGGTCGATCGGGGCGTCGATGGTGCCGCGCAGCGGGTCCATGTGGCCCTGGACCAGGGCGTGGTAGCGCTTCTCGACGGTGCGTTCCTTGAACGCCCGCTTCAGCAGCGTGTAGGCCCGCTCGCTCTTGGCCACGACCATGCAGCCGGTCGTGTTGGCGTCGAGCCGGTGGACGATGCCCTGCCGCTCGGCCGCGCCGCTGGTGGAGACGCGGTGGCCGGTGCCCAGCAGGCCGCCGATGACCGTCGGGCCGGTCCAGCCCACGGAGGGGTGGGCCGCCACGCCGATGGGCTTGTTCACGACGACGACGTCGTCGTCCTCGTACAGGATCGTCATGCCGGGAACCGGCTCGGCCACCGGCATGGGCGCGGCGGCGGGGGGCGGGATGGTGACGTCGAGCCACGATCCGGCCGAGACCCGGTCGGACTTGCCGGCGGGCGAGCCGTCGACGAGCACGTCGCCGCCCACGATGAGCTCGGCGGCGCGGGTGCGGGAGAAGCCGAAGAGACGAGCGAGAGCGGCGTCGAGCCGCTCTCCCTCCAGCCCGTCGGGGACGGGCAGCGACCGCTGGTCAGGCATCCTTGACCGCCCCCTCGCGGGTGCCGTCGATCTGGTAGCCGCGCCAGGCCAGGAACACGGCCAGGATCCCGCCGCAGACGATCGCCGAGTCGGCGACGTTGAAGATCGGGAAGTTGGTCGCGGGAAACACCTGGACGAAGTCGACCACGTGGCCCTGGAACGGGGCCGGCGACCGGAAGATCCGGTCGGTCAGGTTCCCGAGGGCGCCTCCGAGCAGGAGGCCGAGGTCGATCGCCCACGGCAGCGAACGCAGCTGCCGCGCGGTGCGGATGATCGCGCCGATCACCACCGCGGCGATGATCGTGAAGACGATCGTCATGCCGGTCCCGATGGAGAACGCCGCCCCCGGGTTCCGGATGACGTTGAAGACCAGCACGTCGGGGATGAGCACCGTCGGCAGCCGGTCTTCGAGGTATTCGACCACGAGGAACTTGGTGATCAGGTCGAACACGTAGATGAGAACGGCCACGGCGGCGAGGAGCTTGATCCGCCGCGCCCGCGTCGCATCGTCCTGCGTCAGCGGCGTTCCTCCCGCTGCTTGCACGCCACGCACAGCGTCGCCCTCGGGAACGCCTGCAGACGTTCCTTCCCGATCGGCCGTTGGCACGATTCGCACACCCCATATGTTCCCGCGTCGATGCGGGCGATCGCCCGCTCGTTCTGCGCGAGCAGGTCGCGCGCATTCAGGGTAAGGGCGATCTCACGTTCGCGCTCATAGGTCTTGGCTCCGGCGTCGGCCGGGTCGTCGCCGGCGCCCTCGGAGGAGTTGCCGAGAGCGAGGGACGCCTCGGCCCGGGCGATGTCGACCTGCAGCTCCTCGATCTCGGTCAGCAACCGGTCGCGGACGGCCGCGAGTTCCTCGGCGGACCAGACGTCCTCAGTGACGGCGGTCTTGGCCGCACGCGTGGCCATAGGGCCTCCCAAATGCAGTGATGGTGCAAGTCCGGGCATCGTAGGTATGTGAGAACAAGATCGGCAATCGACGCGCCGACGCTTTTACGCCATCCGTACCGGACGGCTCGCTCCTCCCCGTTTGCCGCATACCTCCGCGCCGAGATGTGGATTCAACACCGACGCCTCGCCGCGTGTTCCGCGCTCCCTACCCCGATATCGGGAAGCCAGCACCCGACCGCTGCGTTATCTTTGGGAATTGCACGGCATTGATGGGGACGAGTACGCACGCCCCCCTCGCACGAGCGACCCGGGGACGGTGGAAGCCCGGGGCGAGGCGCGTGAAGAAGATCACCCCGGAGCCGCCGGAAGAACGGCGTCACGCCTATTAGAACCGGCCAACAAAGAGTGGGTTCCCCTGACGGGGGCCAAGGAGGGTGGTACCGCGGGGCCTCTCAAGGGTCTCGTCCCTCCGCGCCATTGTCCGATGAGCGTGGAGGATCAGTGTCCAGCCACCAGTTCCACCCCCTGCCCGCGCAGGTCGACCTGCCGCGCCTCGAACACGAGGTGCTGGCGCGCTGGCGCGACGGCAAGGTCTTCGAACGTTCTCTCGAACAGAACGCCACGGGCCCGTCCTGGGTCTTCTATGAGGGCCCCCCGACGGCCAACGGCATGCCCGGCGTCCACCACGTCGAGGCGCGCGTCTTCAAGGACGTCTTCCCCCGCTACAAGTCGATGAACGGCTACCACGTGCCGCGCAAGGCGGGCTGGGACTGTCACGGCCTGCCCGTCGAGGTGGCCGTCGAGAAGGAGCTGGGCCTGTCGGGCAAGCCCCAGATCGAGGCCTACGGCATCGCCGAGTTCAACGCCCGCTGCCACGAGTCCGTCCTGCGGCACGTCGACGCGTTCGAGGAGATGACCGAGCGGATGGGCTACTGGGTCGACATGTCCCAGGCCTACCGCACGATGGACCCGGCCTACGTCGAGGCCGTCTGGTGGTCGCTCAAGGTCGTCTTCGACAAGGGCCTGCTGTTCCGCGACTTCCGCATCACGCCCTACTGCCCGCGCTGCGGCACCGGCCTGTCCGACCACGAGCTCGGCCAGCCCGGCGGCTACGAGACCGTGTCCAGTCCGTCGGTGTACGTCCGCATGCCGGTCACCTCGGGCCGCTTCGAGGGCGTCGACCTGCTCATCTGGACGACCACCCCGTGGACCCTCGTGTCGAACACCGCCGTGGCGGTGCACCCCGAGGTCACCTACGTGGTCGCCGAGAAGGACGGCGAGAAGCCGGTCATCGTGGCCGAGCCGCTCGTCGGCGCGGCGCTCGGCGAGGGCTGGACGGTCCGCGAGTCGTTCCTCGGCACGGAGCTGGAGCACACCCCCTACCAGCGCCCCTTCGACCTGGTCGACATCCCCGGCGCCCACTTCGTCGTGCTCGGCGACTACGTCACCGTCGAAGACGGCTCGGGCCTGGTCCACCAGGCGCCCGCCTTCGGCGCCGACGACATGACGGTCTGCAAGCGGTACGGCCTGCCCGTCGTCAACCCGATCGGCCCCGACGGCCGGTTCCTGTCCGACGTCCCGCAGGTCGGCGGCCAGTTCTTCAAGGACGCCGACGAGGGCCTCACCCAGGACCTCCGCGACCGCGGCCTGCTGTTCCGCGGTTCGCACTTCGAGCACAGCTACCCGCACTGCTGGCGCTGCCACACGCCGCTGCTCTACTACGCGCTCCCGTCGTGGTACATCCGCACCACCTCGGTGAAGGAGCGGCTGCTCGCCGAGAACGAGGGCACCAACTGGTTCCCCGACACGATCAAGAACGGCCGCTACGGCGAGTGGCTCCGCAACAACGTCGACTGGGCGCTCTCCCGGTCGCGTTACTGGGGCACCCCGCTGCCGCTGTGGATCTGCGACGAGGACCACGTGACCTGCGTGGGCTCGCTGAAGGAACTGGGCGAGAAGGCCGGCCAGGACCTGTCGGCGCTCGACCCGCACCGTCCCTACGTCGACGACGTGGTGTTCCCCTGCGGCGACTGCGGCGGCGAGGCCCGGCGCGTGCCCGACGTGATCGACGTCTGGTACGACTCGGGCGCCATGCCCTTCGCGCAGTGGGGCGCCCCCCACGTCAACAAGGAGGTCTTCGAGGCCGCCTACCCGGGCCAGTTCATCTGCGAGGCCATCGACCAGACGCGCGGCTGGTTCTACTCGATGATGACCGTCGGGACCCTGGTCTTCGACAAGTCGTCGTACGAGAACGTGCTCTGCCTCGGCCTCATCCTGGCCGAGGACGGCCGCAAGATGAGCAAGCACCTGGGCAACGTGCTGCGCCCGATGCCCCTGATGGAGCAGCACGGCGCCGACGCGCTGCGCTGGTACATGGGCGTCAACGGCTCCCCGTGGTCGCCGCGCCGCATCGGGCACGCGGCGCTGGAGGAGATCGTCCGGAAGGTCCTGCTGACCTACTGGAACACGGCGAGCTTCTTCACCCTGTACGCCAACGCCTCGTCGTGGACGCCCGGCGCGCCGGTCACCGACCGCCCGCTGATCGACCGCTGGGCGCTGGCCGAGCTCAACCGCACGGTCGCCGAGGTGACCGCCGCCCTCGACGTCTTCGACACCTCCCGCGCGGGCCGCCGCCTGACGGAGTTCCTCGACGACCTGTCCAACTGGTACGTCCGCCGTTCCCGCCGCCGCTTCTGGAAGGGCGAGGAGTCGGCGTTCGCCACCCTGTACGAGTGCCTGGAGACGGTCACCCGCCTGATGGCGCCGCTGGTCCCGTTCACCACCGACTACGTGTGGGACGCCCTGCGCACCCCCGACGCCCCCGCGTCGGTCCACCTGGCGACGTGGCCGAAGGTCGACGCCTCCTCCCTCGACCCGGCCCTGACCGAGCAGATGGCGCTGGTCCGCCGCCTGGTCGAGCTGGGCCGCTCGGCGCGCGCGTCGTCGTCGGTCAAGACCCGCCAGCCGCTCGGCCGTGCCCTCGTGGGCGCGCCCGGCTGGTCGGCCCTGTCGGCCGAGCTGCGCGAGCTCATCGCCGACGAGCTGAACGTCCAGGCGCTGGAAGACCTGTCGGGCTTCTCGGCCGACCTGGTCACCTTCACCGTCAAGCCCAACTTCCGCGCCCTCGGCAAGCGGTTCGGCAGCCAGACCAAGCTGGTCGCCGCGGCCGTCTCCGCGGCCGACCCGGGCGCCCTGGCCCGCGCGGTCAGGACCGGCGGCTCGGCCACCCTGGAGGCGGGCGAACTCGGCGAGGTGACCCTGGCCGGCGACGAGCTCATCATCACCGAGCAGCCCAAGTCGGGCTGGGCGGTCGAGACGGGCGCCGTCGACACCGGCACCGGCGAGACCATCGCCCTCGACCTGGCCATGACCGACGAACTGCGCCGGGCGGGCCTGGTCCGCGAGGTCATCCGCCTGGTCCAGGACGCCCGCAAGTCGACCGGCCTGTCGATCACCGACCGCATCGACCTGTGGTGGTCGGCCGACGGCGACCTCGCGACCGCGCTCAGAGAGGGCGGCGGCCTGGTGGCGGAGGAAGTGCTGGCCACGTCCTTCACCGAAGGCTCCGACGCCGGCCTCCACCGCCACGAAGACCCGGACCTGGGCCTGGTCTTCCAGCTCCGCAAGGCCTGACGAACAACGGGAAGCCCGGCGGGACCTGGTTCCGCCGGGCTTCCGCGTCCCTGGAGGGGAGATCGAGCATGGAACGCCACCGCGTGTCCGAGACCGCCGTGGAGACGGCCCGCAGGGATTTCGCGGCCCGGATCGGCGCACAGGTCCGCTCCCTGTCGAAGGCGGGGCCGATGGGCACCCGGGAGTGGTGGCTGCTCGCCGAGGAGTTCCTCGACTACCTGGGCGCGCTCTCGCTGGAGACCCCCGGCCTCGGCACCCCCGAAACCAGGGCGGTCCTGGCAGACGCGGCAGCGGCGGCGGTCGGCGCGGTCGAACACGCCGCCTACCACCCGCACGACCGCTTCCAGGTCACCCTGGCGTATGTGGGCTTCGGGATGGACTACGAACCGGGCTCCGCAGGCGCCCCGGAGCCGGTGACCACAGAGCAGTGGCTCGACGCCTTCTCCCTGGCGATCCTGTCCGGCCGGGCCGAGCAGCACGGGGAAGCCTTCGACCTGGCCCGCCGCCCACTCCGGCAGGGAGCCGACCTCATCGACGGCCTCCTGGCCGGCGTCTACGGGTTGACCGAGGCCGAAGCCCACCACCCGCCATCCGACCAGCATCGGCCCTCCACACCTGCCGCATCCGGCGACACCGCCTCCGAAGACAAGGGCACCACACCCGGAAGCGATACGCCCAAAAGCGACATGGCAGGAACCGAAACGCCTCTGAGCAGAACAGCCAAAGCCGACACACCCGAAGGCCACAGGCCCGGAGCCGACACGCCCAGGACCTACGCAGCTGGAACTGACACAGCCAAAAGCGACACAGCCGAGACCGGTTCAATCGGCCACGACGTCTCCAGCCTCTGGGCAAGTGGACGTGGCGGGCCAGACAGGCCAGGCGGCGACGGCTTCCTCGATCAGCCGTTGAGCATCGCGCTTCACGCCCTACGCGCCTTGGCCGACCGCGATCAAGAGGCGTTCAGCGCTGATCTGATCAGGCTGCTGCGCCACTGGGCCGCCCTTCCCGGCCCGGGCGCCCCACCCCGCAGCCTGCTCCCCCTGCTGCCGCTGGCCCTGGCCGCCCTCGCCCACCGCCGTGAGGGCTGGCGGCCACCGATCGAGACGGCTTACCTCCCCCGCTCCCTGGTCACCGGGTTCGCGTCGGCAGGGCCCCGGGTCCTGGCCCACGGCCGGGGCAGGCGTCCGGAAACGATCGAGTGGCCCGTGGTGTTCGAACGGCCCGACCATCCCCAGCGTCTCCACCCGGAGAGCGAGGCCCTCCTGGAGAAGTACACCAGGGAGGCCATCACCCCGGAGGCCGGAGAGCCGCTGGACGCCCGAGACCTGATCAGGGTCCTCAACTACCAGGAGATGCTCTTCCAGGCCCGCGCCTCGTTGTCCGCCGACGTCTCGGACCGGCAGCTGGAGAACCTGCGCCTGGCCTCCCAGCTGGGCGCCGCGATCTTCCGCACCGTGCTCGCCGCCCCCGGCGAAGAGGTCGGCGTGACGATCGGCGGCCGCACCCTCACCGCCTCCGCACACCCGGGCGACGACCTCGGCCCCGGCCACTGGCAGACCGCCGTGAACTTCGCCCTGATCACGGGCGCCCGCGAAGACCTGGCCCCGATCGTCCAGGCCGGATCCGCCGTCCTCACGAAACCGGGCACCTACTCGCGCGCCCTCCACGACTACCTCCGCGGCGCCGACCCGCAACCGGTAGAGGCCGCGTCCCAGGGTTTCCTCTCCCCGCCGGCCGTCCTGTTCTCCCAACTGGTCGGCGGCGACGAGGAGAGCTTCAACCTGGCCCTGCTCGACGCACTGGAAGCGCACCGCGACCACTACTCGGTCGCCGACCGCGCCGACGACGCCTCCGCCGCGATCAACCTCGACATCCTGGCTTTGGCCTGTCACGCGAGCCGCCGAGGCCACCGCATCAGGGTCGTCACCCCCTACCTGCCACCCCGCCTGCTCCAGGGGCCGCCGGAAATTGACTGCTCCCGCGACGACTAACCCCCGCATCGCCGGGCAGACGCTTGCGCGGGGTGCTACATGGGGACGAAGAAAGGCCCGGTGGATCGAATCCACCGGGCCTTCTTCCTGTGCAGTCTCAGGCCTTGTCGCAGACCGTGCAGGGCGTCAGGCCCGCCTCTTCGGCGGCCGGCTTGGACATGGTCTCGATGCCGTCTTCCTCGCCCTTGATCAGCGGGCAGTCGGGCGTGTGGTAGCGCCGGGTGCCCTCCATGACCTTCACCATGGGCGGCGGCAGCTTGCGCTCGACGGTGTCGCCGTCGCGGTCTTCGGTGACGACCTCTTCCTCGTCGTCCGCCTCGGCCTCGGCGGGGGCCGAGGGCCGGGAGAAGGCGTTCCACGACGACGAGGCCTCGGGGATCTCGATCGACGGCTTGACGGGCTCGGCGTCGGCCTCGGCGGGCGCCCGCTCCTTGAGCGAGGGCTTCTTGGGCTTCGACGCGGCGGCCTCGGTCGTGGCTTCCGACGTGTCCGCGCCGGGCTTCACAACCTCGGGCTCGGCTTCCGGCTCGACGGTCTCGGGCTCGACGGCCTCAGGCTTGGGCTTGGCGGTCTCGAACGACGGAACCGGGCTCTCGGCCTCGGGTTCCTTCTCGGTCTTCGCCTTGGCGTAGGGGTTGACCCTGGCCGGCGTCTCTTTCCTGGCCGAGGGCTCCGCGGGGCGGACCGGCTCGGGCCAGCCACTCGGCGCGGCGGGGCGGGACGTCTCGGGCCGGTCGGACGGGACCGGCTCCGGCCATCCGGCCGACGGCGGTTCGGCGCGGAAGACGGCGGTGGGCTCCGACGGCTCCAGAGAAGGGGCCACGGGCGGGGCCGCAGGGGGGACGACGGGAGGGGTGGAGGCGGCCGGAGGCACCGAACCGGCGCGCCCGGGGGTGTCGGCCGGCTCCACCCTCGCTTCCTGGACCGTGGTGGCCCAGGTGTCGTCTGCGGCTGCGTCGACGACGCAGGTCGTACAGGGCGAGAAGCCCTCTTCCCTGGCCTCCTCGACCGTCAGTTCCTCGGTCTCGCGGCCGACGAGCTGCCGGCAGCCGGACCGGTGGAACCTCTTACGGCCGGGGATCACCAGGACGATCGAGTCGGGCCCCAGCCCGGGGACGGGCACCGGGGCGGTCACGGTCGGGTTGGGCGGATAGGCAGGGGAAGCCGTCGGCGGCACCGGCGGCGCGGTCGGCATGGCCGTGGGCGCACCGTAGACCGGCATCCCGGCGTGGGCCATCTGCGGCGCCATGTGGGGCGCCATCTGCGTCGCCACGGCGGCCTGATGGGCCTCGACGGCGGCCCGGCCTCCGGCGGGGAACAGCTCGTGACGCCTCAGCAGCGCCCCGATCAGCAGGCAGACCGCGCTCAGCACACTGATCACGATCGACCACATCACGAGGAATGCCATCCCGAGTACGACACCGGCGATCAGCAGAACGATCGCCGCGAGAACAAGGGCGGCACTGACAAGGATCACGGGGGGCGGCCTTCCGAACTACCTGTACGCGTGCGAGAAGCGGAAAACCCTACCGGCGCTCGCCGTGAGAGCCGTCGGGGGCCGGGAACCCTCCGGTGTGCTGCTCGGTGGCGAACGGGTTGGGGACGGCCTGGATCTGCGGACCGGGGGCGACGGCGTGGGCCATCTGCGGCTGGCCGGGCTGGCCCTGCTGGATGGCGGGGTTGCCGACGATCGGGAAACCGCCACTGCCCTCGGCCTGGACGTTCAGCTCGGCGAGCTGGTTCTCCAGGTAGAGCTTCAGACGGCTGCGGTACTCGCGCTCGAAGCTGCGCAGCTCGTCGACCTTGCGCTCGAGCTCGTCGCGGGTCTGCACCAGCGAGCCCATCGCCTGGCGGTGACGCTCCTGAGCGTCACGCTCCAAAGTCTCGGCGCGCGCACGCGCGTCGCCGATGACCTGCTCGGCCTGCCGGCGGGCCTTGCCGAGAACCTCGTCGGCCTCGCGGCGGGCGCGGGTCACGGTCTCGTCGGCCTCGCGGCGGGCGTCGGCGATCGCCTGGTCGGCGGTCTGCTGGGCCAGCGCGAGCACGCGGGCCGCGGTGTCCATGTTGTCTTCGGCCGGGGGCAGCCCCATGCCGACGGGGACGGGCTCAGGGCGCACCGGCTGCGGCGGAGCCATGGGCTCCGGCTGCTGAAGGGGAGCCTGGGGGGTCTCGGCGACGGGAGCGGGGGCCATCTGCATGCCGCCCATGGCCATGCCGCCGGGAACCTTGCCCCGGAGACACTCGGCCAGCTTGGCGCGCAGCTCCTCGTTCTCCTGGATGAGGCGGTCGAGTTCTGCCTCGACCTCGTCGAGGAAGGCGTCCACCTCCTCCTCGTCGTAGCCCGGTCGCAACCGGGTGGTACTGAACTGCTTGTTCCGCACGTCGGCGGGCGTCAGCGGCATTTGGGTCTCCTTGGCGCGCTTGGAGTCTGTCCGGAGGGACGGTACCCGATCAACGAAGCGCGGACACGACTTGGATCAAGACCAAGACCACAATGAACAGCACTGTGAAGCTTAGGTCAAAGGCCACCGTACCCAACCTGAGGGGAGGAATGAAACGGCGGAGAAACTTGAGAGGTGGGTCGGTGGCGGTGTATGTGGCCTCCGCCAGGACCAGCACCGGGCCCCTGGGCCGCCAGGATCTGGCGAACGCCTGGACCGTCTCGAAGATCATCCGTCCGATCAGCAGAACCAGGTAGAGGGCCAGGACAGCGACCAAGATCTCACTAACGATCCCCACGGCCGAGCCTCGCCTCCGTCCAGGTCCGCATCCTCCGGGCGTTCGGGCCGCCGGGGTGCCGCTCACTGTTCATACACGGAACTCTAGCTCTGGTTGAAGAAGCCGCGTTCCGCGATCCGTGCCTTGTCCTCAGCCGTCACCTCGACATTGGCCGGGGACAACAGGAACACCTTGTTGGTAACACGTTCAATGCTGCCGTGTAGGCCAAAAATCAGACCTGCCGCAAAATCGACGAGCCGTTTCGCGTCACTGTCAACCATCTCGGTCAGATTCATGATGACCGGGGTGCCCTCGCGGAAGTGCTCGCCGATGGTGCGCGCCTCGTTGTAGGTACGGGGATGGAGCGTGGTAATCCGCGCCAGATCGGTCGTGCGCCGCTCGATCACGGCCGCGGAGGGACGCGGCGCCGGGACGACCGAGTCGTCGCCCCCGTCACGGCCCTGAGTGCCCTGCGGGTTGAAGTCGCCAGGGATGTCGTAGTCGTCGCCGAACTCGTCGGCGTACTCGCGGTATCGGTCGTAACGGTCGTCGTCCTCCACGAGACCGAGGTAGACCGCCATCTTGCGCATCGCGCCGGCCATCGCTCCGTCGTCCTCCGTCTACCGTGCCCATGGCTGAAGGTCCGTGGCGGATCACGTGCCCCCGCGCCGGCGAACCGCTGATCGTACCTACTTGTTACTCGGGGGACATTACCTGACGAAGGGCTTCCGGCGGCCGAGCAACGCCGTACCGACTCGCAGGTGTGTCGCGCCGTTGGCTATCGCTTGGGGCAGATCGCCGCTCATGCCCGCCGAGATGACGTTCGCGTGCTGATGATCTTTTTGTACGGCTTGCGCCACCCCGTGCAACCGCGCGAACGCGGGCGCCGGGTCCTCCCCCAGCGGCGCCACCCCCATGACGCCCCGCAGTGAGAGCCCGGGAAGCGCGGCCAGCGCGTCGGCGAGAGGCGGGACGTCGGCGGGCAGCGCGCCCCCGCGGCCGGCGAGGCCGTCGAGGGACACCTGGATGAGACAGCCGATCTCGCGCCCGGCGCGGACGGCCTCGCGGGACAGCGCCTCGGCGAGGCGGAGCCGGTCGACGCCGTGGACCAGGTCGGCGTAGGCGACCACGGACCGGGCCTTGTTGGTCTGCAACTGACCGATGAAGTGCCAGGTCAGCGCCAGATCGGCGCATTCGGCGGCCTTGGCGGCGGCCTCCTGGTCGCGGTTCTCCCCGACGTCGGCGACGCCGAGCCCGGCCAGCAGGCGGACGTCGGAGGCGGGGTAGGTCTTGGTCACCGCGATGAGCGTGATCTCGGAGCGGGACCGGCCGGCGGCGGCGCACGCGTCGGTGATGCGGCGTTCGACCTCGGCCAGCCCCGCCGCGATCTCCTCACCCCGGGGGGAGGGTGCGGCGTGGGTCATGGATGAGCGGTTACTTCAGGAAGTCGGGCACGTCGAGTTCGTCTTCCTGCTCTTCGAAGACGACCGGGCGGCGCGGCACCGGCTGGGTGACCTTGGAGGTGATCGGGGTCGGCGGCTCGGTCGGGCGCGGGATCGCGAACGGGCCGGTGCCCGACGCGCTCTGCTGCTCGGGCCGGGTGTCGGCGCTCTCGCGGGCGCCGAACGCGCCGGTCGACACGCTGGCCTCCCGCTCGGCCGCGGCCGGGGCGGGCTGCGCCGCCGGGGTGGCCGGCGTGGCCGGGGCCGGGTTGGCCGGCGCCGACGACACGGGCCTGACCGGCTGGGCGGGCTGCGCCGGGGC
>NZ_BBXC01000006.1 GCF_001570525.1 Herbidospora sakaeratensis | reverse complement strand
AACCTGAACCTGGCCGCCTGCCAGGAGGCCAAGAACTCCGGCGCCTACGAGCAGGGTGTCGCCTACGCCCTGTCGAAGCTGTACGCGATCCCGAACGTCTACAACTACGTCGACGCCGGCCACCACGGCTGGCTCGGCTGGGACACCAACTTCGGCCCGTCGGCCGACCTGTTCGGCTCGACCGCCGACCTGGCCACCGGCGGCAAGGCCACCGTGCACGGCTTCATCACCAACACCGCCAACTACTCGGCCCTGGTCGAGCCCTACTTCTCGGTCAGCGGCTCGGTCAACGGCCAGCAGATCCGCTCGTCCCGCTGGGTCGACTGGAACTTCTACATCGACGAGTTGTCCTTCGCCCAGGCCTTCCGCACCCGCCTGGTCCAGGAGGGCTTCTCCTCCAACATCGGCATGCTGATCGACACCAGCCGCAACGGCTGGGGCGGCTCGGCCCGCCCGACCGCGGCCAGCACGTCGACCGACCTGAACACCTTCGTCAACAACTCCCGCGTCGACCGGCGCATCCACGCCGGCAACTGGTGCAACCAGAGCGGCGCGGGTCTGGGCGAGCGCCCGAGGGCCAACCCGGCCACCGGCATCGACGCCTACGTCTGGGTCAAGCCTCCGGGTGAGTCGGACGGCTCCTCGACCGAGATCCCGAACAACGAGGGCAAGGGCTTCGACCGGATGTGCGACCCGACCTACGGCGGCAACGACCGTAACGGCAACAACGCCACCGGCGCTCTGGCGAACTCGCCGCTGTCGGGCCACTGGTTCTCGGCCCAGTTCCGTCAGCTGCTCGCCAACGCCTACCCG
>NZ_BBXC01000005.1 GCF_001570525.1 Herbidospora sakaeratensis | reverse complement strand
GCACCTAGGGTCTGTTTCTCAGATCTGATGACAGTGGGTGCCGGTCTTGTGACGCTTGGCGTATGGGTCGTGGTGATCTGACGAACGCCGAGTGGGAATGTCTGGCACCCCTGCTGCCGCCCGGGGGCGTGCGGGGCGGGCAGTGGGTTGACCACCGGATGGTGATCAACGGCGTGCTGTACCGGGCACGGACCGGGCTGCCCTGGCGGGACCTGCCCGAGCGGTTCGGCTCCTGGGTCACGGTGTACAAACGCCATCGCCGGTGGGCGGCCGACGGGACCTGGCAGCGGCTGCTCACCGTGATCCAGGCGATGTACGACGGACGCGGCTGGATCGAGTGGGACATCAGTGTGGACTCCACGATCATCCGCGCCCATCAGCACGCCGCCGGAGCACCCCACAGCCTGCCACCGGCGCAAAAGGGGGATGGGCAGAGGACAAAGCGGGGCGATCCGATGCTGGCCGACCTGGCCGCCCGCCTGGAGGAGGTGGTGTGGCTGGAGAAGGATTAGGCCGTTCCCGCGGCGGGTTCACCACCAAGATCCACCTGGCGGCCGACGGACGCTGCCGCCCCTTGTCGTTCCTGCTCACGCCAGGTCAGGCAGGCGACAGCCCACAACTGCCGGCAGTGCTGCAACGCATCCGCGTCCCCCGCATCGGCGTCGGACGGCCACGAACCCGGCCGGCCAGCCTGGCCGCCGGCAAGGCCTGCAGTTCCCGCGCCAGCCGCGCCTACCTTCGATCCCGCAAGATCCGGCACACCATCCCCGAACCAGCCGATCAGAAGGACAACCGCCGTCGGCGCGGCCCTCTCGGCGGCCGCCCGACCGGCTACGACCCCGCACGATACGCGCACCGCAACGTGGTCGAGCGGGCGATCAACCGGCTCAAACAGTTCCGAGCCGTGGCCACCCGCTACGACAAACGCGGCTACATCTTCCTCGGCACGGTTACCGTCGCAACGCTGATCATCTGGCTCCGCACCTGATCCAAGAAACAGGGCCTAGAGC
>NZ_BBXC01000004.1 GCF_001570525.1 Herbidospora sakaeratensis | reverse complement strand
GTGGTGATGGTCCACTGGTTGTTGGTGTTGGTGTTGGGTGCCCACATGCAGACGGTGGAGCCGGAGGTGGCGTTGCCCATGCCGTCCAGGGCGGTGCCGGTGCCGCGGTTGATGATCTGGTGGCGGCCGTTGCCGGTGGAGGCCAGCCGCCATTGCTGGTTGTTGCCGCCGGTCCAGGCGGCCTGGCGGGCGTTGGCGCCGTTGGCGGTGTTGCCCCAGCTGTCGATGACCATGCCGTTGGTGCGGTTGACGATGCGGTACCAGCCGCTGCCCAGGTCGACCAGCTGCCACTGCAGGTTGGTGGAGGTTCCGGAGGTCCACTGTTTGACCACGGAGCCGGAGGCGACGTTGCCGCCGCTGTCGAGCGCGAGGCCGGTGGTGCCGTTGGTGATGCGCACCCAGGAGGTGGGTTGCTGGGGGGTGCCGGTGCCGGTGAGGCGGTAGGTGCGGCCGGCTTGGCCGGTGAAGGAGACCAGGTCGGTTTCGGGTTTGGTGAAGGTGACGGCGGCGCCGTTGTCGGTGACCTCGACGGTGCCGGTGAAGACGGTGTTGCGGACGCGGACGGTGCCGGCGCGGTCGAAGCGGATGAGGATTTCGGTGGCGCGGCCCGAGCTCCAGGTGGCGGCGACGGTGTAGCCGCCGCGTGCGCGCAGCCCGGTGACCTTCCCGGCAGGCCAGGCTGAGGGGAGGGCGGGCAGCAGGTGGAGTTCGCCGGTGTGGGACTGCAGGAGCATTTCGGCGATGCCGGAGGTGGCGCCGAAGTTGCCGTCGATCTGGAAGGGCGGGTGCAGGTCGAACATGTTGGGCGCGAGGCGGGCGGTGGTGACCAGCAGCTTGAGGAGGGTGTGGGCGCGGGCGCCTTCTTCCATCCGCGCCCAGTAGTTGATCTTCCAGGCGAGCGACCAGCCGGTGCCGTCGTCGCCGCGCAACTCCAGGGTGCGGCGGGCGGCGGTGTAGAGGGCGGGGGTGCCGCGTTTGGTGATCTGGTTGCTGGGGTGCAGGCCGTACAGGTG
>NZ_BBXC01000003.1 GCF_001570525.1 Herbidospora sakaeratensis | reverse complement strand
TGTACTCGGTCATGGACTTGGTGACAGTCGGCTGATGGGCGGTCGGCCGCCGAGGGCTGAGTGTGGGCGTGTGGTGTTGTAGTACTCCAGCCAGGGGCCGAGGGCTTGGGTTCGGTGCTGGTTGCTGGCGTAGGGCCGGCGGTAGGCCCACTCGGTGGCCATGGTCCGGTTGAGACGTTCGGCTTTGCCGTTGGTCCAGGGGCAGTGTGGCCGGGTGAATTTCTGCCGGGCGCCCAGTGCGGTGCAGGCCTGCTGGAAAGCGTGGCTGATCCGGTAGTTCTTGGCGTTGTCGGTCATCACCCGCTGAATGCGGGTGATGCCCTGGCTGGCGAAGAAGGCCGCGGCCCGGGTCAGGAAGGCGGCGCAGGTGGTGCCTTTCTCGTCGGTCAGGACTTCGATGTAGGCCAGGCGGGTGTGGTCGTCGATGGCGGTGTGCAGGTAGTCGTAGCCGATGCCGCGCCCGCGTGCGGACTCGGCGCGGCCGTGGACGCGGTGGCCGCCGCCTTCGGGGATGCGTCCGAGTTTCTTGACGTCCAGGTGGATCATGTCGCCGGGCGCCGCGTGCTCGTAGCGGCGGGTGCTTTTGCGGCTGGCGCGGATCGGCGTGCCGGTCAGCGGGTCACACATCGCCAGGCGTGCGACGCCGTGGCGGCGCAGGATTCGGCTGATGGTCCGGGCCGGCACTCCGGTGGCGGCTGCGAGCCGGTCGGGTCCGGCCCGCAGCTCGGCACGCGCCACCAGGACCCGCTGCTCGATGTCGGGCGGGGTGCGGCGAGGGCTGGTGCGGGGGCCACTGCGCCGTTCCCGTAGTCCGGGCCACCCTTCTTGCTGGTAGCGGCGGACCCACCGGTGCCCGCATTGGCGCGAGACGCCCAGTTCGGCGGCCACGTGCGCGACGGGGCGGCCGTCGAACACGACACGGCGAACCAGCAGGCATCTGCCGTGAAACGTCAGCCGGGCGTTAGCGTGACCCATCAAGACCTCCGTGCGTGGGTGAAGCGGCAAACTCCACTACGCCCGGAGGTCTTCTTCATGATCAATCACCGATCGCCACGTGTCACCAAGATCTCGGCCAAGTACACCTAGGCG
>NZ_BBXC01000002.1 GCF_001570525.1 Herbidospora sakaeratensis | reverse complement strand
TAGTGTCCTGAGGCGTTAATGCGTTGTCAGTGGGCAGCGAGGGTCTCATGCCGTTGCCGACAGCAGTGCCGGTCGTGCTCACTGACGACGAACGGGAGCAGTTACTCGCCTGGTCCCGGCGCCCTTCCAGTGCTCAGGCCATCGCGTTGCGATCACGAGTGGTCCTGGCCTGCGCGGACGCGTCCGGGGCCACCAACGGGTCGATCGCCGAGGGCCTCGGGATCTCCCGCGCCACGGTCACCAAGTGGCGTAACCGCTTCGCCGCCGACCGGCTCGAGGGGCTGATGGACGAACCCCGGCCCGGCCGCCCCCGGACGATCACCGACGCCGAGGTGGAGAAGGTGATCACCACGACCCTGGAGTCCGCCCCCAAGGACGCCACCCACTGGTCGACCCGGTCCCTGGCCGCTCAGGTGGGCTTGTCGCAGACCGCCGTGTCCCGGATCTGGCGGGCTTTCGGGCTCCAGCCCCACCGGCGCGAGGCCTGGAAGCTGTCCAAGGATCCGCAGTTCATCGACAAGGTCCGCGACGTGGTCGGCTTATACCTCGACCCGCCCGAACGCGCGGTCGTGCTGTGCGTGGATGAGAAATCGCAGATCCAGGCCCTGGACCGCACCGCCCCCGTGCTGCCGATGCTGCCCGGCACCCCGCAGCGGGCCAGCCACGACTACGTCCGCGCCGGCACCTCCAGCCTGTTCGCCGCGCTGGACCTGGCCACCGGCAAGGTCATCGGCAGCCTGCACAACCGGCACCGCGCGATCGAGTTCAAGAAGTTCCTGGCCACCCTGGACCGCCAGGTGCCGGCCGACCTGGACGTGCACGTGGTGCTCGACAACGCCTCCACACACAAAACCCCGGCCGTCCGGCGCTGGCTGGCGGCCCATCCCCGCTTCGTCCTGCACTTCACCCCGACCAGCTCGTCCTGGCTCAACCTGGTCGAACGCTGGTTCGGGGAGCTGACCACCAAGAAGCTGCAACGCGGCACCCACCGCAGCGTCCGTGAACTCAACCAGGACATCCTCGACTGGATCGAGACCTGGAACAACGACCCACGGCCCTACGTGTGGACCAAGACCGCCGACCAGATCCTCGAATCCATCGCACGCTACTGCAAGCGAATCAACGACTCACGACA
>NZ_BBXC01000001.1 GCF_001570525.1 Herbidospora sakaeratensis | reverse complement strand
GTCTTGCTGTTGTGCCTTTATCTTCTCAGCGGTCCCAGTCAGTGTCAAACCGAGCGATTTGACTTCTGGATCCGAACCCGAGAGGAATTCGGCTGCTCCTGTTTCAGAGCAACCCCTCTAACTTACCAGCGATCGGAGCGGAAGGCGAACCAGCCGCGTGATCGTGGAGTTCAGGGGATGAAGCAACCCATGCCGGATCCGCCGTGAGGCGAGTGGATGGGGTTTCGCCGGACCAGGCCGACACGAGAAGACTAACAGTTCCCCCGACCACTCACGCCACAAACGACTGCCGTGGCCTGACAACCAACCTGGTCACTCGCGCATCTAAGTAGCACCCGGTTCGAGAGCGGTCGCATGACCTCGGTGAGGGCAAGCCGATGTCAAGCCGACCGCAATCAGGGCGGGATACGAATGAGATGCGGGAGTCACCCGGCGCCAACCCGGCGTCTGGACCCCCGCCGTGGAGGTGGCCATCATGACGCAGCGGTCGGAGTTCGACGACATCCGCGCCCACATCACGGCCGAGGCCGGGCACGCCGGCGATCTTCTCCGGATCGCCCGGGAGCTGCTCGACGACCTGGAGCAGGCGCGCTTGCGAGAGGCGTCCCTGCGCAACTACTACCTCGCCCTCCTGACGGCCAGTCGCGCGACGGTCGCCGCCAACGCGGCCGGCGACCCCGAGCCGCTGACCTTCCTTGAGCACGAGCTGGCCAAGAACGGCCAGCTGCCCGTGGGCGAGGAGGCCGCCCGGGTGCTGGCCGACGCCAAGACCGCCCAGGCGCTGGTGGCCGCGCTCGACCAGCCGGTCCGCGAACCACGGCGCATGGGCCCGGCGAGCAGCCGGCTCCGCCGTTGCGTGAGCGTGCACCGCAGCTTGCCGCACTGACCACAGCCGTAGCTCGAAGCCACCGCGGCATAACGCGGAAGGCGACCGCACCGGGGCTGCCACCCCGCGACCGCCCTCCGCCGATGGCCCGCACCCCACACCCACACCCGGGGTAGGGCCGGGCCCGGTTCCGCTCCCACCGGAACCGGGCCACCCAAGCACCACCAAGGGGGACGGGGCCTGATTCCGGGGGGTCGGAATCAGGCCCCACAGCCATGCCCTCCCCCGCCACAGGGAAATTCCTTCCTTCCGTTACGGCTCCCGCCCACCC